>OZ251573.1:0-4601231 GCA_965243545.1 Spirochaetia bacterium | reverse complement strand
CATGCGGGTGGTCGAGACGGAAATGTCTCCCGACAGGCTTCCTGAAGGAATGCCCACTGACTTGAAAAAGCTGATTGCCGCCAATCTTTCTGGAAGCAAAACCATAGATATATTCCTGAAACATCGATCGAAGGAAGGGCAGCCGGCGGAACTGGACATGGGCGACGAGTCGCGCGGGACGCAGAAGATGTTCGCCCTCGCCGGCCCGTGGCTCGACTCCCTTGCCGAAGGCAACGTCATCGTCTTCGACGAGCTGCATGACCACCTGCATCCGGCGCTCGTCCGCTTCCTGGTCAGCCGGTTCCACGATCCGGCAGCGAACCCGCACGGAGCGCAACTCGTGTTCACGACGCACGATACGTCCATGCTCGATATCGAGTTGTTGCGGCGCGATCAGATCTGGTTCTGCGAGCGCAACGGCCGCCTCGAGACCAGCCTTTTTCCGCTGAGCGACTTTCGACCTCGCCGCGGAGTCGAGAATCTGGAAAGAGCATATCTGACCGGGCGCTTTGGAGCGCTGCCTTTCATCCAAAGGTAGCCCCAGTGCTGGACAAGATACTGGGACAGCTGGCCAGTCCGCTCGGGGTGGCGGTGGCGGCCGGACTGCTCGCGCTGACGGCGCTGGCGGTCGGTTGGCGGGGCCGCGCCGGCGGGCTGCTGGCGTTCACCGTCGCGTGGTTGTGGGGCTGGTCGACGCCGATCGCCTCCGACGCGCTGCTCGACCGGATGGCGGCGCAGTACCCGCCGCGCCACGTCGCTACGTTTCCGGCGGCCGACGCGATCGTGCTGCTCGGCGGCTCCTTCGATCAGACGACCGACGAGTGGACGTATCCCGAGTTGAACGGAGCCGCCGATCGCGTCTGGCACGCCGCGCGGCTGTATCACGCCGGCAAGGCGCCGCTGATACTGGTATCGGCCGGCAGCGCGTGGCCGGCTCCGGGAGTGCAGTCGCCGGCGGTCGCCACCCGCCTCCTGCTCATCGACTTCGGGGTGCCGGAGTCGGCGATCATGCTTGAAGCCGACAGCCGCAGCACGCGCGAGAACGCCACCCACACCGCAACCGCCGCCGCCGCGCACGGCATTGAGCACGTGCTGCTGGTCACCTCGGCTTGGCACATGCGGCGCGCCGAGGCCGCCTTCAAGCGCGTCGGCTTCGACGTGATCCCGGCCCCGGCCGACTACGCCCGGCTGCGGGCGACGACCAGACTTCCGAGCTTTCTGCCCCTCGCCACCGCGCTCCAACGCAGCTCGCAGGTGTGGCGTGAATACCTCGGTTTCCTGGTCTATCGTCTGCGCGGTTGGGTGTGAGCGTTTGGCCGACAGGGAGGAGCGCCGATAGATGGCGAAGCGGAAGGTGAAACCGCCCAAGGCGGTCGAGACGATTACGCACGATGAGGCGTCGCGCAGGAACATCCCCACCGCCGAGTACCGGTCGGTGATGGAGAAGGCCGACCAGGCGCCGGTGCGGGTCGCCTATGAGCGGCGCAACCGCGACCTTGATCCGCAACTCGTGTGGCGCGGCAAGGATGAGCAGGACTCGTCCGATCTGGTCGTCCAGGCGCCGCCGCTGTTCATCCAGGAGAAGGTGCACCCCAAGGCGCTGATCGACGACCTGCTGCGCCGCAGCAAGGCCGCGGAGCGGGAGGCGGACGAGCAGCCCGACCTGTTTGCCGACTTCAACGGGCTGCCGGACGGCGACGCGCGCACCGAGTTCTACCGCCACGACGCCAACTGGTCGAACCGCATGATCCTGGGCGACAGCCTGCAGGTTATGGCGTCGATGGCCGAGCGCGAGGGGCTGCGCGGCAAGGTGCAGTGCATCTATCTCGATCCGCCGTACGGCATCAAGTTCAACTCCAACTTCCAGTGGTCCACGACCAGCCGCGACGTGCGCGACGGCAAGGCCGAGCACGTCACCCGCGAGCCGGAGCAGGTCAAGGCGTTCCGCGACACGTGGCGCGACGGCATTCACTCGTACCTGACGTATCTGCGCGACCGGCTGCTGGTGGCGCGCGATCTGCTGGCCGAGAGCGGCAGCATCTTCGTGCAGATCGGCGACGAGAACGTCCATCGCGTGCGGTCCGTGATGGATGAGATATTTGGCTATGCCAATATGGTTTCTGTGATCTTGTTCAAGAAGACGGGATCACATAGTGACGACTTTCTCGGTGCATCCCATGACTCGATATTGTGGTACGCGAGAAACAAGGACTTCGTCAAACGTCGAAAACTCACCGCAAAGGAGAGATTACCGCCGCCGGAAGAGCCCAACTACGTACATCTCCTTTTGCCCGATGGGAAAGTAAGGCGAATGACCCCGGCGGAACGCCGGCGTGAGACCGCGTTACCTGGTAATGCGCGAGTATTCCGGCATGGCCCCCTGTCAGGTCAAGGTCCATCCGAAAAAGATACTACCAAGCTCTTCCGCGGAAACGAATATAGCCCGGAGAGGGGCCGGCATTGGTCGACGACGAACGAGGGCATAGAGCGAGCCATAAGGTCAGGACGGGTTGGAAGTACAGGGAAATACCTATCTTATCTTCTGTTTTGGGACGAGATTCCCGGAAGATTGGCGAACATCTGGAACGATACTCAGTCAGGAGGCTTCGTTGGTGACCATCTCTATGTTGTTCAAACGACGACGAAGGTTGTCCAGCGCTGCATCCTCATGACCACTGACCCCGGCGACCTCGTGCTCGACCCAACCTGCGGGTCCGGGACGGCCGCTTACGTTGCCGAGCAGTGGGGGCGGCGCTGGATCACCATTGACACCTCGCGCGTCGCGCTCGCCTTGGCCCGCTCCCGCGTGATGGGGGCGCGCTATCCCTACTATCTGCTCGCCGACAGCGTGGAGGGACGGCGCAAGGAAGCGGAACTCTCGCAGACCGTACCCTCAGACAGCCCGGTGCGCGGCGATGTCCGGCAGGGGTTCGTCTACCAGCGCGTGCCGCACATTACCCTCAAGTCGATCGCCAACAACGCCGAGATCGACGTGATCCATGCCCGCTATCAACAGAAGCTGGAGCCGCTGCGCGCGCAACTGAACGCCGCTCTCGGCCGCACCTATGAAGAATGGGAAGTCCCGCGCGAAGCGGACGACGAGTGGGCCGCCGGCCCGACCGGCCTGCACCGCCGCTGGTGGGAGGGGCGCATCGCCCGGCAGCGGGAGATCGACGCCGCCATCGCCGCCAAGGCCGACTACGAGTACCTCTACGACAAGCCCTACGAGGATCGCGGCGTCGTCCGCGTCGCCGGCCCGTTCACGGTCGACAGTCTGGCCCCGCACCGCACCCTTGGCGTAGACGAAAACGACGAGCCGATCGACCACCTCGCCGAACGCCGCGCCGGCTACGGCGAACCGCAGCAGGACTTCGCCGCCACGATCCTGGAGCACCTCAAGACCACCGGCGTGCAGCAGGCGCACAAGGAAGACCGCATCGAATTTACGGCGCTCACGCCCTGGCCCGGCGAACTGATCTGCGCGGAAGGCCGCTACGTTGAGGGCGGCCCCGACATCGACTCCGGCGCCGAACGGCGCGCCGCCATCTTCATCGGCCCCGAATTCGGCACGGTCACCCGCCCCGAGCTGGCCGCTGCCGCCCTGGAAGCCGGCGCCGCCGAGTACGACGTGCTGATCGCCTGCGCGTTCAGCTACGAGGCGCAGGCTTCGGAGTTCCGCCGGCTCGGCCGCGTCCCGGTGCTCAAGGCGCGCATGAACGCCGACCTGCACATGGCCGGCGCCCTGAAGAACACCGGCGCCGGCAACCTGTTCGTGATCTTCGGCGAGCCCGACGTCGACATCCTGCCGGACGGCGCCGACCGCTTCCGGGTGAAGGTGAACGGCGTGGACGTATTCCATCCCGGCACCGGCGAAATCCGCAGCGACGGCCCCGAGGGCATCGCCTGCTGGTTCATCGACACCGACTACAACGAGGAGAGCTTCTTCGTCCGCCACGCCTACTTTCTGGGCGCCAACGATCCCTACAAGGCGCTCAAGACCACCCTCAAGGCCGAGATCGACCGCGACGCCTGGGAGACGCTACGCAGCGATACCTCCCGCCCCTTCGAGCGCCCCGCCTCCGGCCGCATCGCCGTCAAGGTGATCAACCACCTCGGCGACGAAGTGATGAAGGTCTTCCGCGTCTGACTACCTGTGGCCACCGGTGACAGCGCGCGGTCGGCAGTTCCGTGCTACGCTTCTGCCTATGGAGCTGCCAACGTCCCCGGCCGGTCACTCCGGGCATGACCCGCACGCCGGCGAGCCGGCTACGGGGCCGCGCCGGAAGTATCCGGCGGCGGCGGAAGTATCCGGCGGCCTCGGCCGCCCTCCCCCGCGCCTGCTCGCGCAAGCGGCGGCCTCGAGCGTACTGCCGGCGCACCCGGTGCGGGCCGCGCCGGGTGCCGTAGCGCCGCCCGCACCGGCGCTTGGCGTCGATATCGAATCCCTGGTCACCGAGGATGACGAACCGGTGGACAACGTGCTCTCCGAAAAGCAGCAGCGCCTCCTCACCGAGCCGTTGTACAGCTCCTGGGCCGGTCCGGGCGGCGGACGCCCCTTTCTGGCCTACGCCAACGTCGGCGTGTTCGCCGAGCCGCGCAATCCGGCGATCGTACCGGACATGCTCCTGAGCCTGGACGTGCGGACCCGCGCGCACTTGTGGGAAACGACGCACCGCTCCTACTTCGTCTGGGAGTTCGGCAAGCCGCCGGACCTGGTGGTGGAGATCGTGTCGAACCGGAAAGGCGGCGAAGTGGCGGGCAAGCGGCGGCGCTACGCGCAGATGGGCGTCGGCTACTACGTGATCTACGATCCGTGGCATGCGGTGATGGACGATGACGTGCGCGTGTACCACTTGCGCGGCGGGCGGTACGAGCGGCAGGCGGCGCTGCGGTTCCCGGAGTTGGGATTGGGGCTGACGCAGTGGGAGGGGGAGTTCGAGGACGAGCGGGGTCCCTGGCTGCGCTGGGCGGACACGCACGGCGCGTTGATTCCCACGGGCAAAGAAAAGGCCGAGCAAGCGAGCGGGCGGGCGGAGCAGGCGAGCGTGCAGGCGGAACAGGAGCGCGCGCGGGCAGAGCAGGCAGACCGGCGGGCGGAACAGGAACGCACGCGGGCAGAGCAGGCAGACCGGCGGGCGGAACAGGAGCGCACGCGGGCAGAGCAGGCAGACCGGCAGGCGGAACGGGAGCGCACGCGGGCAGAGCAGGCAAACCGGCAGGCGGAACAGGAGCGCCAGCGGGCGGAGCAGGAACGGCGCCGCGCCGACCGGCTGGAGGCGTTGCTGCGCCGAACGGGCTTCGACCCGAAGCAGGGATGAGCGCGCGGTTCCAGTTCCTGCGGAGCCGGCGACGCCCGCTCTGCGTGCTGATCGCCTGCGCGTTCAGCTCCGAGGCGCACGCCTCGGAGTTCCGCCGTCAGGGGCCGCCGATGACGCGCACTTCGCGTTCCAGCCGTACTTCGAAACGCTCCATCACCGCCGCCTCGACCGTTGCGGCCGCCGCCAGCAGATCGGCGCCTGATGCGCCGCCGTGGTTGACCAGCACCAGGGCGTGGCGCTCGGCCACGCCTGCGCGCCCGAAGCGGCGGCCGCGCAGACCGCACGCTTCGATCAGCTGCGCCGCCGGAACTTTGTAGCCCGGGCCGGCCGCCACCCCGGCGATCTGCGGGCAGCGCTCCCGGACCCGCGCGTACCGCTCGGGCGTGAGCACCGGATTCTTGAAGAACGAACCGGCGTTGGGCAGCAGGTCCGGGTCCGGCAGCTTCCGGCGGCGCAGACGGACCACCGCCCGGCTCACGTCGGCGACCGTGGGATCGGCGACCGCCATCCGCGCCAGCTCCTGGCGCACGCCGGCGTACTCCAGGTTCAAGCGCGGCCGCTTGCGCAGCCGCAGGCGCACCTCGGTGATGAGCATCCGGTCGCGCAGGCTGCGCTTGAACACGCTGTCCCGGTAGCCGAACCCGCACGCAGCGCCGTCCATGGTGCGCGGCTCGCCGCCGTCCAGCGGTACCGCCCGCAGGTCGACGAAGACGTCGGAGAGTTGCGCCCCGTACGCGCCGACGTTCTGAATCGGCGCCGCGCCGACCGACCCCGGAATCAGGCTCAGGTTCTCGATGCCGCCCCAGCCGCGCGCCACCGCATAATCGACCAGCCGGCGCCAGTCGTGGCCGGCGGCGGCCGTCACCACCACCGACTCCGCGTCCTCCTGCGCAGCGATGCCGGCGGCGCACGGCAGGATCACGACGCCGGGGTAGTCGCCGGCGAACAGGACGTTGCTGCCGCCGCCCAGCACCAGCCGGGGCAGGCGGTCGAAGCGCGGCTCGGCCAGCAGCTCGGCCAGCTCCTGCGCCACGCGGCCGGGTCCGCCGCCGCCAAGGCGCACCAAGTAGCGCGCCGCCGCCGCCACGCGCAACGTGTTGCGGGCGGCCAGCGGAGCGTTCTCCCGGACCCGCACCTTGCCCGAAGTATTCCGGGCGCCGCGCACGCCGGTCAAGCGCCCGGCCGCACGGAACCGAGATTGCTATTCTGTTATTGCTGGCCTTGCAATGATGCTATTGGAGACGTTGCGATAGTGCTATCGTAGGCGTTGCAATGATGTCATTGGATAAGCGGACAACCGGCTACCGGCCGCGAGTTGCGGATCAGGAGCTGCGGCGGCGGCTCGGCGCCGCCGGGGCGGTGGTGATCGAAGGCCCCAAGGCGTGCGGCAAGACCGCCACCGCCCGGCAGGCGGCCGCCAGCGAAGTGCTGCTGGACGTCGACGCCAACGCGCGGCGCGCCGCCGCCATCGATCCGGCGCTGGTGCTTGCGGGAACCGCGCCGCGCCTGATCGACGAGTGGCAGACCGCGCCGGCGATCTGGAATCACGTCCGCCGCGCCGTCGACGACCGCGCCCGGCCCGGCCAGTTCATCCTGACCGGCTCCGCGGCGCCGGCCGACGACATAACCCGCCACACCGGCGCCGGGCGCCTGACGCGGCTCCGGCTGCGCCCCATGTCGCTGTTCGAGACCGGCCGCTCCTCCGGCGCCGTCTCCCTGCGCGGGCTCCTTGCCGGCCGCCCGCCGCGCAGCGCGGAGGCCGACCTGCCGATCCGGGACTTGGCCGAGCAGGTCTGCGTTGGCGGCTGGCCGGGAAACCTGCAACGGTCCACCGACCAGGCGCTGCAGGCCAACCGCGCCTACCTGGATGAAATCCGCCGCGTCGACGTCGGCCGCGTCGACGGGACGCGGCGCGACCCGACCAAGGTCGGCGATCTGATCCGCTCGTTCGCCCGCAACGTGGCGACCTACGCCGCGGCGTCCACCATGGCCGCCGATCTGAACGACCACACCGCGGATGCCTACCTGACGGCGCTGGAACGGCTCATGGTCGTGGAGGATCAACCGGCGTGGGCGCCCCACCTGCGCTCCCGGTCGCGGCTCCGGGGCGCCGCCAAGCGGCACTTCGCCGACCCGTCGCTGGCGGCCGCCGCCCTCCGCGCCGACCCCGACCGGCTGCTGCGCGACCTCGCCTGGTTCGGGTTCCTGTTCGAGTCGCTGGTCATCCGCGACCTGCGCGTCTACGCCGGCAGCGGTGACGCCGAGGTGCTGCAGTACCGCGACAACACCGGCCTGGAGGTCGACGCGGTCGTGCAGGCCGCCGACGGTACCTGGGCCGCGTTCGAGGTCAAGCTGGGAGCGGGAATGATCGACGCCGCAGCCGCCTCCCTGCTCCGCTTCGCCGGACGGGTCGACCCGGCCCGGAGCGGGGCGCCGGCCGCCCTTGCGGTCATAGTCCCCGCCGGCTACGGCTACGTCCGCGACGACGGCGTCGGCGTCATCCCCGTCGCCGCGCTGGGGCCATAGTCCGGCCCCGCGCCACCGGCTCGCGATCTTGCCAGCCTGCGCCGGCAACGGGTAACCTGGAGTCCCTTGAGCACCACCGCCGCCCCGCCCGCGATCGCCCGGACGCGCTGGCAGCAGCGTCTGGCCGAACTGGACCGGGCCAAGTACCTGTTCCTGCTCATGGCGCCCGGGCTGGTCTTCTTCCTCATCTTCCGCTACGTCCCGATCTACGGCGTCACCCTGGCGTTCAAGGACTTCGTCGCCGCCGACGGCATCCTGGGCAGCCCCTGGGTCGGGTTGAAGTACCTCAACCGGCTGTTCACCTACCCCGGCGTGGGCCGGGTCTTCATGAACACCGTGGAGATCAGCCTGTTGCGCATGCTGTTCGGATTTCCGGCGCCGATCATCCTGGCGCTGATGCTCAACGAGCTGCGCGTCGGGGCGTTCAAGCGCACCGTGCAGACCATCTCCTACCTGCCCCACTTCCTGTCCTGGGTGGTGGTCGCCGGGCTGGTGCGCCAAGTGCTATCGCCGTCGACCGGCCTGTTCGGCTACGTCTTCTCCCTGTTCAGCGATGCGACGCCGCCGGTGCTGCTGGCCGACCAGCAGTGGTTCGTCCCCATCGTCATCCTCGCCGACGTGTGGAAGTCGATCGGCTGGGGCACCATCATCTACCTGGCGGCGATCGCCGGGGTCAACCCGGAGCTGTACGAGGTGGCGACCATCGACGGCGCCGGCCGATTCCGGATGATGTGGCGGATCACGATACCGTCGATCGCCCCGGTCATCGCCATCCTCTACCTCCTGAGCATCGGAAACCTGCTGGAGTGGGGCTTTGATCCGATCTTCAACCTCTACAATCCGGCGGTCTACGAGGTGGCCGACATCATCGGCACCTACGTCTACCGGATCGGCTTGGAGGGTATCCAGTACAGCTTTGCCACCGCCATCGGGCTGACCCAGAACGTGATCGGCTGCATTCTGCTGCTGCTGGCCAACCGGATCATCAAGTCGTTTTCGGACAACACGCTGTGGTAACGGGGCGCATCTCCCTCCGCCGCAGCGCCGGCGACCGGGTGTTCGACGTCATCAACGTCGCCCTGATCCTGCTGCTGTGCGTCACCATCGTCTATCCGTTCCTCAACCAGATCACGCTGTCGGTGAGCAACCGCATCGACGCGCAGGCCAAGGGCCTGCACCTGTTCCCGCATCTGGGGCGCATGACGCTGGAATCGTACCGGCGCGTGCTGCTCGGCGGGTCGATCGTGCCCGCGTTCTTCTGGACCATCCTGCGCACCGTGCTCGGCACCACCATCACCGTCACGGTGCTCATCATGATGGCGTATTCGCTGTCCAAGCGGTATCTGCCGTACCGCAACTTCTGGACCGTTCTGGTCGTCTTCACCCTGTTCTTTGCCGGCGGACTGGTGCCGACCTTCCTGCTGGTGCGCTCGCTTAGGATGATGAACACGATCTGGGCGCTGGTGCTGCCGCCGGTGGCAAACGCCTTCTGGCTGATCGTCGCCCGCAACTTCCTGTCGTCCGTATCCGAAGAGCTGGCCGAAAGCGCGCGCATAGACGGCGCCAACGACGTCATCATCCTGTTCCGCATCTACGTGCCGGTGTCGATGCCGATCATCGCCACGCTGTCGCTCTGGTCGATGGTCGAGCATTGGAACGCCTGGTTCGACGCGTTGATCTACGTCCAGCGCCCGCCGATCCGTATTCTGCAGGCGATCCTGCGCCGGGCGTTGATCGACGCCTCGTTCACGGCCACCAGCATCGACGAGCAGGCGTTGGCCATGGAGTTCCAGGAGTACACGCCGGAGTCGTTGCGCGCCGCCATCCTGATGGTGGTGACGATCCCGATCGTGCTGACGTATCCGTTCTTTCAACGCTATTTTGTCAAGGGCATCATGATCGGCTCGCTGAAAGGCTAAGCCGCATCGAACGCTCCGGGGTATCCGGGGCGCGACAACACAATTATCGTTCTCAACGGGAGGTACGATGAAACGGTTCTTTTCACTGACCGGAACGGCGCTGCTGATGCTGGCGCTGGCGAGCGGCGTGGCCGGCGCCGCCGCCGAAACGGAAGCGGCCGCCGCGGACGAAACCACGGTGATCCGCTGGTTCGGCACCCGCGGCGTGCCGGGTCCTGACGCTCCGATCACGCCGATGCTGGAAGCGCTGGTGAGCCAGAAGGTCGGCTTCGACGTCGAGTTCGAGATCTACGGCGCGATCGACAACCACATGGAGGTCATCAATCTCAACCTGGCCGCCAACGATCTGCCCGATCTGTTCCACGTGTTCAACATCAATGAGGACTTCCTGAACCAGGCGTCGGCCAAGTTCGAGCTGGCGGAGATGGAAGAACACATGCCGGAGTCGACCAAGTGGCTGCGCGGCCTGATGAACCAGCTCGGCCTGGACGAGGCGGCGACCTGGGGCAAGTACCAGGACGCCAGCGACGGCCGCATGTGGGGCACGCCGCGCATCTGGGACCTGGGCTGGATTCCGTCGGGTCAGATGTGGCGCAAGGACATCCTGGACGACCTGGGATACGACGTCCCCGCCACCATCGCCGAGACCGACGAGGTGTTCGCCGCCTACAAGGCCGCGTTCCCGGACAAGTACGCGATGGGGGCGTCCGGCAAGTCGCCGTGGTGGCAGGCGTTCGATCAGGTGTTCAACGCCTACGGCGTCACCGCCGGCGGCCAGAGCGTGCGCGACGGCGTGATCAGGCAGCACTTCACGCTGCCGGAGTTCAAGGAAGCGCTGGCGACGCTGCGCGACTGGTACGCCAAAGGCTACGTCGATCCGGAGTTCATCACCCACACCAACGGCGACAAGTTCCGGGTCTTCGCCCAGGGCGACTACCTGACCAGCGAATGGATGGGACGGGGCAACTGGACCGCGGACGAAAACGCGCGCAACATCGGCGAACTGTTCCACAACGTGCCCGGCGCGGTCGTGGTGCCGGCCACCCACATCGCCCGCGACGCGGACAGCAAACCGGTGCAGCGGGTGTGGAATCCGTTCCTGACCCAGCTCATCGTGTTCGGCAAGCATCTGGACGACGACCACGACCACATCCACAAGATCATGCAGGTGGCGGACGTCATCTCCATCGACCGGGAGACCAAGCTGCTGGCCGGATTCGGCGTCGAAGGCGAGCACTACACGATTCCGGAAGGAGAGACCGCGCCGCAGCTGCTGCCGGCGATCAACGCCCTGAGCGTCGCCGACCGCACCGAACAGTTCGGCTTTGGCTTCTATTGGAGCGGCACGTTCAGCACCTACAGCATGCAGTCGAGCGCCATCGAGCGCCTGGTCCAAGAGCACGCGCTGGACCCGAACGGCATCTACGGCGCCAACAATCTGGACAAGTGGTTTCCGGTGCTGGGCGGCACGGTGCGCGATGAGAGCGGCGAGGACCTGGACGCACGCATGGCCGGCGACTCCAAGCTCGATTCGTTCGTGATGACGGTGCAGATCGTCACCGGCGAGCGCCCGCTCGACTACTACGACGAGTGGTTGGAGTACTACTACGCCAACGGCGGCCGCGAATGGGAGCGGCACGCCACCCGGATGTACCTCAAGTAGCTCGCCGCCCGCGCGGCGTTTCGGGACCGGTCGGGCCGGCGCTCAGCGCCGGTTTCCGACCGGTCAGCGGTCCTTTGAGCGGCTGCCAGGGCGGCGCGATGACGCGCCCGCCGCGGCAGAGGCTGCGGTCAGCCGCTCAGACGCTCCAGCACGCGGTACAGCGCCTGCGTGCCGCGGTCCTCCAACCCTTCCGCCATAGCCGCGGTATAGAACTGGTTGGCCAGCGCCAGCCCCGGCAGCGCCAGCCGCATTGTCTGCGCCTCCGCCAGGGCTATGCCCATGTCCTTGACGAAGTGCTTGATGAAGAAGCCGGGCTCGAAGTCGCCCTTGACGATGCGCGGTCCCAGGTTGTTGATGGCAAAGCAGCTGGCCGCTCCCTTGCCGATCACGGCGATGATCTCGTCGCGGTCGAGTCCGGCGCGGTGGCCGTACAGGAGCGATTCGACCACCCCCACCATGGTGGAGGCGATCAGGATCTGGTTGCTCATCTTGGTGTGCTGGCCGGCGCCCGCCGGCCCCATGTAGGCGATGTTTTCGCCCATGATGCGGAAGTACGGCATGGCGCGGTCGAAGTCGGCGCGGTCGCCGCCGGCCATGATGGCCAGCGTCCCGGCGCGGGCGCCGGTGTCGCCGCCGGAGACCGGCGCGTCGAGCGCCGCCACGCCCCGCTGCGCCGCCCGGTGGTGGAGCCGCTTGGCCAGCGCCGGCTCCGAGGTGGTCATGTCGATTATCAGGCTGCCGCTCGCGGTCGCGGCCAGCACGCCGCCCGATCCCAGGAACACCTCCTCCACGTCGCGCGGATAGCCGACGATGGTGAAGACCGCCTCGCTGCCGGCGGCCACGCCGGCCGGCGTGTCGCACCATACGGCGCCGGCGTCGAGCAGATCCTGCGCCTTGTCCTTGGAGCGGTTGTAGACCGCCACTTCATAGCCGGCCCGGCGCAGATGCAGGCACATCGAGCGCCCCATCACCCCGGTTCCGATCCAACCGATTTTCCCTGCCATTCGATCTCCGTTTCCCCTGCCGCGGGGCAGGTGCTAGCGTTTGCTGCCCGCACGGTAGCTTGCCGCGCGGCCATCGCCAACCCTCCCGCCGCTCCGGCGCGCGCAACCGAGCGGGTATACTGCGGGGGTGCAGCCTGGCCCGCACCGGTTCGAGCAGTCCGCCCGCCTGAAGCGGGTGCAGCCGCCGGTCATCCCCCGCATCCACCGCCTGATCGCCGAGCACCCGGGCACCATCTCCCTGGGACAGGGGGTGGTCGGCTACCCGCCGCCGCCGGGCGTGCGGGCGGCGCTGGACCGCTTCCTGGCCGACGCCGACAACCACAAGTACGCATCCGTGTACGGCATTCCCGCCCTGCGCGAGCGCATTGCCGCCAAGCTGTCGCGGGAGAACGGCATAACCGTCGGCGACGAACACGAACTGATGGTGACCGCCGGCGGCAACATGGCGTTCGTCAACGCGCTGCTGTCGATCTGCGACGAAGGGGACGAGGTGGTGTTGATGGCCCCGTTCTACTTCAACCACGAGATGGCGGTGACCATGGCCGGCTGCCGGCCGGTGCTGGCGGCCACCGGCCGCGGCTTCCATCTCGACTTGGACGCCGTGCGGGCCGCGATCACCGCCGACACGCGCGCGGTGGTCACCATCTCCCCCAACAACCCGTCCGGGGCCGTCTATCCGCGCGCGGACCTGGCCGCCGTCAACCGCCTGTGCGGCGAGCGCGGTCTCTTTCACGTCCACGACGAGGCGTACGAGTACTTCCTCTACGACGGCGCCGAGCACTTTTCGCCCGGCTCGCTCCCGGACGCCGGCGGCCACACCATTTCCCTGTACTCGCTCTCCAAGGCGTACGGATTTGCGAGCTGGCGGATCGGCTACCTGCGCATGCCCGCGCGCCTGCACGACGCGGCCGCCAAGATTCAGGACACGATCGCCATCTGCCCGGCGATCATCTCGCAGTTCGCGGCCGCCGCCGCGCTCGACGCCGGCGTCGACTACTGCCGCAGCCATCTGGCGGCGATCGCCGCGCGGCGGTCGGCGGTGCTCCGCACGCTCGACGAGCTGCGGCCGCTGGTGGAGGCGCCGGCGGCGCGCGGCGCCTTCTACGCGCTGGCGCGCGTGGCGACCGACGCCGACTCGATGGAAGTCGCGTCGCGGCTGATCCGCGAACACCGCGTGGCGGTCGTGCCGGGAGCGGCCTTCGGGCTCACCGACGGGTGCTACCTGCGCATCGCGTACGCGGCGCCCGACGACGACACCCTGGCGGAGGCGCTGCGCCGGCTGGCCGCCGGCCTGCGCCGGATCGTCTGATGATGCGGTTCCGCTCACGCTGACCGCTCCTGACCCTGGGCGGCGTCCGGGCGCGGCGCGTCGACGCGGACGGTCACGATCTCCGTGTCGTGGTACTGCGCGTGGCGCACCGAGGACGCCAAGTGCCGCAGCAGCCGCAGCGAGAACTCCCGCTCGTCCGACGTCTCGGCGGACGGCGCTTCGAGCAGCGCCAGCCGGTCCTGCAGGTTCTCCCGGCCGGCGGACGCCGTGAACTCCATCACGGCGCCGCCGTCCTGCTTGTAGGCGACCAGCAGCAACCGCCGTCGGTCGCGCTCCGGCCCGGATTCATCCGGCCCCAGGAGCGACAGCAGCGTCTCCTCGGCTGCGGCGTCCAGGCGTTGCGCCATCGCCTCGTCCCAGCCGTGGCGGGAGGCGAGCGCGCGGAGAAACGCCGTGATCTTGGGCAGGTCGGCCTGGTCGAGCGCCACCTCCAGGCGGCTGCGCCGCGGCGCGGTGACCTCCATGAACAAGGTCATCAGGATCGCCACCAGACCGCCGGCGGTCATGCCGTTCTGCAGCAGCCCCCCGGCCGCCTGTGAGAAGAACTCGGGAAAGATCACGCCGCCCTGAAAGCCGACCCCGGCCCAGAACGAGACCCCCACGATCAAGCCCTTCCGGTAGTCGATGCCGTCCTGCACCACCATCCGCATTCCCTGTACGAACAGCATCGACAGAATGACCAGCAGGTAGGCGGCGCTCACCGGCCCCGGAATCGCCACCACCGCCGCCAGCGCCTTGGGCAGGAACGCCAGCGCGACGTAGAGGATGCCGATGGCGACGCCGACGCGGCGGGCGGCGACCCCGGTCAGCTCCGTGATGGCGATGGAGCTGGAGTAGGTGGTGTTCGGCACCGTTCCGGCCAGGCCGGACAGCAGATTGCCGGTTCCGTCGGCGGCCACCGCGCCCTGCACCGCGCGGAAGTCGACCGCCCGCGGCCGGCGCCAGGAGACGCGCTGGATGGCGACCGAGTCGCCGATCGTCTCGATGGCGCCGACCAGCGTCACGAACACGAACGCCGGCAGGAGCGCCCAGAAGACCGGTCCGAAGCTGAGGTCGAAGCCGGGCCAGCTGCTGTCCGGAACGCCGATCCACGCCGCCCGCGCCACCCCTCCGGCGTCGTAGATGCCGAACAGGCCGGCGACAGCGGAGCCGGCCGCAACGCCGACGACCGGCGCCCAGAGGCGCAACGGTCCGGCCGCCTTCAGCGCCAGTCCGGTGATGACCAGCACGGTCGCCAGCGCGGAGATCGGCGCCGCGGACGCCGGAGCGCCCTCCGGCACCTCCGTCAGCATTTCGAAGACGATCGGCATGACCGTGACGGCGATCAGCATGATCACCGTTCCCGCCACGGTCGGCGTCAGCACCCGGCGCAGCAGCGACAGGCGCGCCGCCAGCGCGAACTGGAACAACGCCGAAATGACCACCAGGGTGGCCAGCAGCGGCGGACCGCCGCGCGCCAGCGCCGTGACGCAGACGGCGATGAAGGCGCCGGAGGTCCCCATCAGCAGCACGTAGCCGGCGCCGATCCGGCCGACCCGCACCGCCTGCAGGATGGTGGTGACGCCGCTCACCGCGACCGCGGCGAACACCGCCCACGTCAGGTAGGTATCACCGCCGCCGCCGGCGCGCACCACGATGGCCGGCGTCAGCACCACGCCGGCGATACTGAGGATCGTGAACTGCGCGCCCAGGCCGAACGTGAGCGCTCGCGGCGGCCTGTCGTTCGGTTCGTAGCGGATGCCGGCGCGGTCGACGTTCTCCGCACGCATGGACGGCATTATACTGTGGCGTGTCCGTGAAGTCGGTGAAACGCATGCGGCCGGCCGCAGCCGTAGCGCTGGTGCTGGTGGCGGCCGCGGCCGCCGCGTGGGCGGTCCTCTACGTCCGCCCCGCCCCGTACGCGCCGCCGCCCGCCGGCGGCGAACCGGCCGGCCGGCCGGCGCCGGTGCGCGGCGCCGATGCGCCGTGGCGGGTCGGCCTGCAGGTCGGGCATCTCGATTCGGCGCTGCTGCCGGACGAGCTGCGCCGCCTGCGCACCTCCACCGGGGCGTACGCCGGCGGCATCGCCGAGGTGGAGATCAACCGCGCGGTCGCCGACGCGGTCGCCGCCATCCTGCAGGCCGAAGGCGTCGAGGTGCAGGTGCTGCCGGCCACCATCCCGCCGGGATTCGACGCCGACGCCTTCGTGGCCATTCACGCCGACGGCAACACCAACACCGCCGTGCGCGGCTACAAGGCGTCGCCGCCGTGGTACGCATCTCCGGCTTCGCGCCTGCTGGTCGCCGCGTTGCGCGGCCACTACGGGCCGGCCACCGGGCTGCCCGAGGACCTGAACGGCATCACCTACAACATGCGGGGCTACTACGCCTTCAACAGCTACCGCTACCGGCACGCCATCGCCGTCACCACGCCGGCGGCGATCTTCGAGCTCGGCTACCTGAGCAACGCCAGCGACCGCGCGTTCCTGCGCGAGCGGCCGGCGGCGGCGGCGCGGGGGATTGCCGACGGCCTGCTGGCCTACCTGGAGCAGCGCGACCCGCATGACCGTCAGGCGCTGGTGGCGCCGCGCGCCGTATCCCTGCGTTCGCCGCGCGCCGGCGTCGCCGTGCACGCCTCGCCCGACCGCCGGTCCGGGGTGCGGCTCCATCTGCAGCGCGGCGACCGGTTGTCGGTGCTGGGCCGCGTGGGCGACTGGTACGACGTGCGCGTGCGCGCCAGCTACCGCAGCTTCGGCTGGGTTCACGCTGCCGACATTGCCGCTCCCGGGTCCTGATTTGGGGTCAGACCTGTCCCGCGCCCGCGCGGCGCGCGGTTCCCTGGGAAGCGAGCAGCGCGAACATGAAGGTGGAGAAGATGAGCTGCACGCCGCAGATCAGCAGGGTGATCGAAGGAATCGCAACCCGCATCCGCACATCCAGGCCGGGGCCGTCGCCCTGCGCCCACAGGAGCAGGCTCCAGATGCTGCCGGCTGCTCCGAGCGCCACCATGAACAGGCCGGCCGCCAACGCGCCATTGAGGCCGAGATCACTCTGCAAGCGCGCCGACCAGCGCCGTTTCGACAGGCCGATGTTCTCGTAGAACACCCCTGCCAGCAGCGCCAGGATGACGAGTTGCAGGCCGCAGACCATGAAGGCGGAACCGAACAGTATGGTGTAGGTTCCGAAGCCTCCGCCGGCCTCCTCCGGATACACGATCGGGCCGACCATCGCCACCGCTCCGGCCGCCAACAGCAGACATCCCGGATAGAAATACAGCCAACGCGGCGAGAACATCAGCAGAAAACGGAGGATGCGCCAGCCGTCACGCCAAGCGCGGAGCTGCGACACCCGCTCCGGGTCGATCGCGCGGCGCTGTATTATCGGCACTTGGGCGATGCGCGCGTCAGCCTTCACCGCCTTGATGATGGTCTCAATAGGGTTTTCCCACCCGGCGCAGCGCAGCCCGATGGCGCGGACGCTGGACGTACGGAACCCGCGCAGGCCGCAGTTTACGTCGGTGACCGGTAATCGGACCAGGAGCTTGCCCATTGCGGAGAGGAACGCGGTGCCGGCGTTGCGCAAAGGGGTCGACGCCTTCCGTCCGTCCGCGTACCGGTTCCCGAACACGAAGTCGTAGCCGTCACGCAGCTTGTCGTAGTACGCTTCGAGCGCTCCCAGATCATGTTCACCGTCGCCGTCTCCCTGGATGATGAGCTTCCCGCGGGCGGCTTCGATGCCCGCCATGACGGCGTTGCCGTACCCGGCCGCGGGCTCCGTTACGACGCGGGCGCCGGCGCGGCCGGCCAGCTTGGCCGATGAGTCGTTGCTGCCGTTGTCCACTACCACGACCTCGCCGTCGATGCCGCTCCGTTCCAGGAAGCCGCGCGCTTCGTCGACGCATTGCGCGATAGCTCCCTGCTCGTTGCGGCATACGATCACGATCGAAAGGTCGTACCGGGTGCGCGCCGAGTATGAAGGATCAGGCATGGCGGATTCGCTGCATGAGTAGGCCCGTAGAGTACGATGGCGCCGCCGCCGCTGCAACCGGCGGGGGGCCGCGGCGTTCGCCGCTGGCGACGGTCGCCGTCTATGCCGCGGCGGCGCTGTCCGCCGCGGCGTTGTTCTTTGTCTTGCACGACCTCGGCAACCGGATCGACTACCGGACTGCCGCGCAGCGGTTCGCCGCGGAGTTCAAGACCGACCGGCCGGACCAAGGCTTCGCGGCCGGATTCAAGACCCCCGAAGAGTACTGCAAGATGTCGGTCATGGTGATGGCCGGGGCGCAGCCGGTGGCGTTGGGTAGCACCGCGTTGCGCGACGCGGTGCTGCTGCGTGAACTGGCCCCGACGTCGGAGCGCTACGACTTCTGCGCCGAACTGGAAGCGGCGGCGAACGGGGCGGCCCTGTCCGAACAGTTCACGTCGCTGCATTACTGGTTCGGCAGCAAGGCGGTGTTCGCCCTGTTGCTGCGCGGCGCGTCCGTAGCGGACGTTCGCGCGCTGCTCCGCTACGGCGCCTACGCGGGTTGGATCGCGCTGGCGATCGCGCTGCTGCTGCTGGCCCCGCGCGCGCTGGCGGTGGTTGCGCCGCTGATCGTGTTCGGCGGGTCGTTCTCCGGCATCCGCTATTTCGCCGATATTCCCTCGGGCGTGCCGCATCTCTGGGCGGTGTGGGCGGCCGTGACGTTGGTGGTCCTGCTGCGCGTTCGGCTGCGGCTGGCGCGGCTGTTCTGTTTCTTCGCCGGCATGGTGTCGTGCTACCTGTATACGAGCGCCGGACCGAGCATCCTCCTGGTCATCCTTATCGGCATGCTGGTCTATTTCGGGCGCAGTAGCCGCGTCGAAGCGAGCCGCGGCGCCCGGCTGGCCGGCGGGTGCATGGCGCTCTGCGCCGCCGGCTTCGTCGCCGCCTTTGCGCTGGGACAGGGGGCCAAGCTGGCGCTGGAGGCGTGTCTCGTTCCCGACTGGTTCGAGTGGCGGGCAGTGTGCGAAGGGGTGCCGACGGACCGATTCGTGTGGAGGAATCTCTCCGACAAGGTGCTCTACTACGTGGCGCGCGCGGTCTTGGAGATAACCGGGGGCCTGAGCCGGGCGCTGCAGGGGATACCCGCGTTCGCGGGTGTCGCCGAGCTGCTGCCGGCGGCCGGCCGGGGCGACGGATTTCTGCAGGCGCTGGTGGCGCCGCGGCTGCAGGCGCAAACGCAATCGTGGGTGGAGCGGGCGGGGGTCCCGATCATCCGGTATTTCGAACCGTATTGGCGGGTGGGGCTGGGCAGCGCCGCGGGCGGTCTGGCGCTGACCTGGACGGCGGCCGCTTCGCTGGCCGGGGCGGCCGCAGTGGGAGTGGTCCGGGCATGGCGGGGCCGGCCGGCGGCGTTGCGGCGCGTCGGGTGGATTGCGGCGCTCATGGCGCTGGCCGCCGCGCTGTTCCTGGCGCCGGACGATCTGGTCTACCGCATCGCCCGCTACCTGTTCGTGCCGTACGCGCTGGCGCTGTGCTGCGGGCTCGCCGTGCTCATGGAGACCGGCGTGGCCGCGCGGGCGGCCGATACCGCGGCGCGCGCGCTGGCGGATAGCGCCGTGGTCCGCCGCCTGGCGCGGTTGGACGGGCTGCCGCTGTTGCTGGGGGCGCTCGCAGGGGTTGGCGCGCTGCTGGCGTTGCTGCGGCAAACCACCTTCGGGCCGGGGCTGACGTCCGATTCGGCGCTCTACGTGTCGGCCACGCGCAGTCTGCTGAGCGGCGACGGACTGGTGACGTTTCTCGGCGGCCCCTATCGGGAAGCGGGCCCGCTCTTCCCCCTGGCCCTGGCGGCCGCCGCCGGCTTCGGCGCCGACCCGGTCACGGCGGCGGGATTCCTCAATGCCGCGGCCTTCGGTTTGACGGTGTACGCCGTCGCCGCGTGGGTGAGAAGCCGCGTCCGGATCCGCTTGGTGGCCGTCTGGGCAGGCTGCGCCTGCGCGCTGTCGATCGCGTTGGCGGGAACCGCCGCGCACGTTTGGCCGGAGACTCTGTTCATCCTGTTCGCCGTCGCGGCGCTGGCCTCGCTGGACCGCTTTCTGCGTACCGGCGGACGGCCGGCCTTGCTGCTGGCGGCGACGGCGGCCGCCGCTGCCGGCCTGACGCACTACGCCGGCGCGGCGCTGATCGGCGCCGGCGCGCTGCTCCTGCTGCTGCGGAGAACCACCCCGTTTCGCGGCAGGTTGGCGGACGCCGCATTTTTTGGCGGGGCGTCCGCGGCGCCTCTCGGCGCTTGGCTGGTGGGAATCCTCTTCGTGAGCGGAGCGTCCCCGACGCCGGGCGGCTCCGGATTGTTGGTGCTGCAGAGTCTCCATACCGCCGCAGGCGAGATCGTGCGGTGGCTCGTCGGAGGCACGGGACTCGGGCTGCTGGACCGGCTGGCCGCCGGGATACCGGGCGCCGGCGTGCCGGGCTCTCCCAGCGTAGCGGCGGTCGCGCTGCGAAGCGCCGTCCTGTTGGCGCCGGTGGCCGGCGGCGGATACGCGCTCGCGCGGCTCCGCTCGCGCTCTCGGCGTGGCAATCACACCGCACCGACCAGCACGTGCCTGACCGTGCCCCTGGCGTTCGCCGCGGCGTACGCCTGCTATCTGCTGACCGCCCTTATTGCCGGCGCCGCGGCGATTGAGAGCAGACACTTGGCGCCGCTGTTTCCGCCGTTGTTGGTGACCGCAGCCCTGGTCCTGGATGAGATGATCGCCCGGGTTCGAGCGTCGGGCAGCGGGCTGGCGCGGCGGCCGCTCGCCGTCCCGCTGCTGGCCGCGCTGTGGTTCGTGCCGCAGATCGGAGCGAGTGCCGAGCAGGTGGAAAGGTGGCGCGCCGACGGCGCCGGCTACGCGTCGCGGCAGTGGGCGGAGTCCGAGGTGGTGCGCTACTTGAACGACCACCGTCCCCCCGGCGCCATCTACGGCACCGACCCCGCGGCGCTCTACCTGCTGACGGCCGCGGCGGAGAGCGGTGTTCATGATCTTCCCGAGGGGCATGCCCACTTGCGGGGGTGGGCTCGGCTTACTGCGGAGGAGGCCGTCCACCAGGGCTCCTACGTCGCCTGGTTCTATCGGGATCGGAACCCCCGGCGCTACCACTACGGCATGGAGGACTTGCTGCGGGCTCCCGGCATGGCGGTCGTGGCCGCCCTGGATGACGGCGCCGTCCTGCACCGGGGCGCCCCGGCCGCAGGCGCCGCGGCAGGCGTGACGCTGCCCTTTCTGAAAGATGCCCGCATTGGGGTCCGCTCCGGATTCACGGTGTACGTGGTCGCCGACACCGACCGTCTCATCTACACGAAGCACGATTGCCGCGACGCTGACGTCGAGGCGAGGTTCTTCTTGCAGGTCTCGCCGGCCAACCACTACGACTACCCCGTTTCCGGGGGAACGTATTATCGCCTGGACTTCGACTTTGACGATCACGGGTTTCGCAACGGTCGGCTCTGCGTAGCGGCGCGCGCGCTTCCCGACGTCCCCATCGGCGCCCTGGAGACCGGCCAGTCTACGCCGAGCGACGGGCTGATCTGGGGGGCGTCGCTAGGACGAACCGACCTCCTGCGGCCGGTCCACGCGCAACCCTGACCGGTCACGCGCCCGTCGGCATGGTTCTACGTCGTCATCGATCCGCTGCCGCTGCAACCGGCGGGAGAACGGGGCGTTCGCCGCTCGCGGCGTTCGCCGTCTATGCCGCGACAGCGCTGTTCGGCACCGTGCTGTTCATCCACCTGCACCACCTCGGCAACCGGATCGACTACCGGACCGCCGCCCAGCGGCTCGCCGCGGAGTTCAAGACCGACCTGCCGGACGAGGGCTTCGCGGCGGGATTCAAGACCCCCGAAGAGTACTGCAAGATGTCGGTCATGGTCCTGGCCGGGGCGCAGCCGACGGCGCTGGGTAGCCCCCCGGTGCGCGACGCGGTGCTGCTGCGCGAATTGGCCCCGTCGCCGGGCTCCGATTTCTGCGCCGAGTTGGAAGCGGCGGCAAACGGAGCGGCCCTGCACGAACAGTTCACGTCGCTGCATTACTGGTTCGGCAGCAAGGCGGTCTATGCCTTGCTGCTGCGCGTCATGTCCGCCGCCGACATTCGCGCGCTGCTCCGCTACGGCGCCTACGCGGGTTGGATCGCGCTGGCGATTGCGCTGCTGCTGGCCCCGCGCGCGCTGGTGGTGGTCGCGCCGCTGATCGTCTTCGGCGGGTTCTTCTCCGGGATCCGCTATTTCTCCGATATTCCCTCGGGCGTGCCCCATCTCTGGGTGGTGTGGGCGGCCGTGACGTTGGTGGTCCTGCTGCGCTTTCGCCTGCGGCTGGCGCCGCTGTTCTGTTTCTTCGCCGGCATGGTGTCGTGCTACCTGTATACGAGCGCCGGCCCCAGCATCCTTATGGTCATCCTCATCGGTATGCTGGTCTATTTCGTGCGCGGACATCGCGTCGAAGCGAGCCGCAACGCCCGGCTGGCCGGCGGGTGCATGGCGCTCTGCGCCGCCGGCTTCGTTGCCGCCTTCGCGCTGGGACAGACGGCCAAGCTGGCGCTGGAGGCGTGTCTGACGTCCGACTGGTTCGGGTGGCGGGCAGTGTGCGACGGGGCGCCGTGGGACCGACTCGTGTGGAGGAATCTCTCCGACAAGGTGCTCTACTACTTGGCGCGGACCGTCTTGGAGGCAACCGGGGGCCTGAGCAGGGCGCTGCACGGCATCCCGGCGTTTGCCGGTTTCACCGAGCTGCTGCCGGCCGCCGGCCAGGCCGACGGATTCATGCAGGCGCTGGTGGCGCCGTGGCTGCAGTCTCTAGCGCGATCCTTCGTGGAGCGAGCGGGGGTCCCCATCATCCGGCATTTCGAACCGTATTGGCAGGTGGGGTTGGGCAGCGCCGCGGCCGGTCGGGCGCTGACCTGGACTGCGGCCGCTTCGCTGGCCGGGGCGGCCGCAGTGGCGGCGGTCCGTGCGCGCCGGGGCCGGCCGGCGGCGTTGCGGCGCGTCGGGTGGATTGCGGCGCTCATGGCGCTCGCCGCTTTGCTGTTCGTGGCGCCCGACGATCTGCCCTACCGCATCGGCCGGTACCTGTTTGTGCCGTACGCGCTGGCGTTGTGCTGCGCGCTCGCCGTGGTCATGGAGACGGGCTTCGCCGCACGGGCGGCAGGGACGCTGGCCGAAAGCGCCATGGTCCGCCGCCTGGCGCGGGTGTTGCGCGCCTTGGCCGGCAGTGTCATCGCGCGCCGCGTGGCGCGGCTCGACGGGCTGCCGCTGTTACTGGGGGCGCTCGCCGGGGTTGGCGCGCTGCTGGTGTTGCTGCGGCAAACCACCTTCGGGCCGGGGCTGACGTCCGATTCGGCGCTCTACGTATCGGCCGCGCGCAGTCTGCTGAGCGGCGACGGACTGGTGACGTTTCTCGGCGCCCCCTATCGGGAGGCGGGCCCGCTGTTCCCCCTGGTCCTGGCGGCCTCCGCCGGCTTCGGTTTCGACCCGGTCACGGCGGCGGGATTCCTCAACGCCGCCGCCTTCGGTCTGACCGTGTACGCCGTCGCCGCGTGGGTGAGAAGCCGCGTTCGCGTCCGGTTGGTGGCCGTCTGGGCGGGCTGCGCCTGCGCGCTGTCGACTGCGCTGGCCGGTGCGGCGGCGCACGTGTGGCCGGAGACCCTGTTCATCCTGTTCGCCGTCACGTCGCTGGCCGCGCTGGACCGCTTTCTGCGCACCCGTGCACGGCCGGCCCTCCTGCTGGCGGCGGCGGCCGCCGCCGCCGCCGGCCTGACGCACCATGCCGGCGCGGCGCTGGTCGGCGGCGGCGCGCTACTCCTGTTACGGCCGGGGGCAGCCGGCTGGCGCGTCCGTCTGAAATCCGCCGTGCTCTTTGCCGGAGTGTCCGCGGCGCCCCTCGGCGCCTGGCTGGCGGGCAACCTCGTGCTGACCGGAGCAGCCTTTGGAGCCGCAGGATTCGGCGCATTCGCGCCGCTTGAGAGTCTCCACGCCGCGACCGGTGAGATCGGCCTCTGGCTCCTTGGCCGGGGCGGTATCGATCTGCTGGACCGGCTGGCCGCCATGGCCGGCGCCGGCGTTCCCAGCGTGCCGGCGATCGCGTTGCGGGCCGCCGTGCTGCTGGCGTTGGCGGCGGCCGGCGGATACGCGCTACGGCGCCGCCGCTCCCGCTTGGCCGTTCCCCTGGTGTTCGCGGCGGCGTACGCGCTGTATCTGTTGATCGCCGTGCCCGCCGGCCACGCGGTACTTGAGAGCAGGCGCCTGACGCCGCTATTCCCGCCATTGCTGGTAGCGGCAGCTCTGGTCCCGGACGCGGTGATCCGGCGCGTGCGCGCGGCGGGCCGCAGGCCGTCGCGGCGGCCGCTCGCCGCCGCGCTGCCGGCCGCGCTTCTGGCCGCGCTATGGTTCTTGCCGCAGGTCGGGGCGACCGCCGAGCACGTGCAGCGGCAGCGTACGAATGGCGCCGGTTACGCGTCGCGGCAGTGGTCGGAATCCGAGGTGGTTCGCTACCTCAACGCCCACCCCTCCGGGACCGCCATCTACGGCACCGACCCCGCGGCGCTCTACTTGCTCACCGCCGCCGCGCCGGGCGGGATCTTCAAGATTCCGCCGGGGCGGCGGCGAGCATGGGATCGGCTCTCTGCCGACGTAGCCGCCGGCGGGGAGTACTACGTTGCCTGGTTCCATAGGGACCGGGGCCCCCCGCACTACTACACCTACGGCCTGCAGACAGTGCTGCGGGCGCCGGGAATGGAGGTCGTGGCCATCCTGGATGACGGCGTCATTCTGCATCGCAACGCGGCGAGCTCGGCGCGGACCGCGGCCGGGGACGCGGCCGCCGTCACCCCGGCCCTGTTGCAGGATGCCCGCATCGGCCTCCGCTCCGGCTTCACGGTGCATCTGAACGGCGCCGCCGACCGGCTGATCTATACCAAGTACGGGTGTCGAAGCGCCGACGTCCGGACCAGGTTCTTCCTGCACGTCGTGCCGCGCGATTACCGCGACCGCCCCGGGTACCGCGAGTTCCACGTCCTGGACTTCGATTTTGCCGACCACGGGTTTTTCACCCGCGACCTCTGCGTAGCGGTGCGCGCGCTGCCGCAGTTCCCCATCGCCCGCATCGATACCGGCCAGGGGCAGCGCTGGAAGGTGTCGCTGAACGATCCGGCCGCGCCCCGCGGCTTTACCATCCATCTACTTGGTGACAAGCTGATCTACCGCAAGGAACCGTGCTCCGCTGGCGACGCGCAGCCGGGTTTTTTCCTGAGCCGCCGGCGCCGGGAGGGCGGCTTCGACAATTTGGACTTCGACCTCCGCGAGTACGGTTGGATGGCAGGCGGAAGCTGCCGGGCGGTGGTGCCGCTTCCCGTCAATGAAATCGTCGACGTCCGCACCGGCCAGTACGGCGCCGGCGCCGAGCCGCGGTGGACGGCCGAGTTCACGGCCAGCCGGCCACCTCCCACCCCGCCTCCCAAGATGACCATCGCCAAGTGGTTCGACGACCACTGGGCCGCCATCTCCATCACCGACGGCGCGGTGGACGACGCGGCGCCGGATTACGAAATGGCTGAGTTGATCCCGGACGCCTTGCCCGGGGAGCTGACTCCCCACTTGCGGCAGGCGCTCCACGACAGATCCTGGATCATCGCCGCGTACCGCAACCTTGACGCGGACGGGGCGCCAAGTCTCTACGACTCGGAAGCCTTGCAGTCGGACCTGCGCGCCATCGCCTCCCGCGATCTCTGGTTCGCGCCGCTGGACGACGTGGTGCTTTATCTGCGGGAACGGGAGAGCGCCGAGGTCACCATGCAGGTGAGCGAACGGGCATGGGAGACGCACCGCATCGACGTCCTGCTGGCGGACGGTCTGGACAACGACCGGTTCGACCAGCCGTTGACGCTGCTCTTCCGGCGGCCGGTCGATTGGTTCGACTTGCCGGTGGAGGTCACGCAGCACGGCCAAGTGGTCGCCCGCATCCCGGCGTTTACGGAGACGGCGAAGCTCTCGCTGCTGCCGAACGAGGAGCCGTACCGCCTGCAGCCGGCGTACCCCGTTCCGGGAACGCAAGAGGTCACGTCCCTGCCGGAACCCGAGGTCCTGCTGCGCAGCAGCGCGACGGCAGGGGCGCCCGGCGTCGCGCGCCTTTTGTTGAGCGCCGCCGGCCTCAGCCAGCAATCGGAGTTCACGGTATACCTGGACGCCGCCGCCGGCCGGCTGATCTACACCAGGACCGGATGCCGGGCCGCTGACACCGCGGCGCGGTTCCTTCTCCACGTCGTCCCGGCCAGCCCCGGCGACCTCCCCGCCGGCCGCCGGTTCCACAACCTGGACTTCGACTTCGACGACCACGGATTGCGCCACCGCGGATACTGCGTGGCAGTGCGGGCGCTGCCCGAGTTCCCCATCGCCCGCATCGACACCGGCCAGTACACGGCGCGCGGCGGGCTGCTCTGGAAGGTGACGCTGGCCGAGCCGGCCGCGCGCCGGGACTTCGCCGTCCACCTGCGCAGGGACACGCTGATCTACCTGAAGGAGCCGTGCACGGCCGCAGACGTGCGGCCGCGGTTCTTCCTCGACCTCCGGCGCCGGGAGGGAGGCATCGTCAATCTGAGCTTCGACCTCCGCGAGTACGGCTGGGCGGCCGGCGAACGCTGCCGGGCGGTAGTGCCGCTTCCCGCCTATGACGTCGCCGACATCCGCACCGGGCAGTATGGTGACGCCGGCGGCGAGCCGCGGTGGACGGCCGAGTTCACGGCCAGCCGGCCGCCGCCCGCTCCGCCCCCCGAGCCAACCATCGCCAAGTGGTTCGACGACCACGCCGCGGCCATCTCAATCACCTACGACGGCGCGCCGGTGCGCTCCAACGCGGTGGACGACTTGGCGCAAGAGCTCGGGCTGGCGCTGGATTACGAGATGGTGACCCAGCGCTACCGGGACCGGGTGCCCGACTGGGTCGAGCATGACCTGACCGAGCTGATCCCGGACGCCGTACCCGGCGACCTTTACGAACCTCTGACCGACGAGCAGATTGCGTACGGTCTGTCGCTCACCGGCCGCGGTTTCGGCTTCTTCGGGCACGGCCACTGGCACGTCGACCACGACGCCCTCAGCTACGCTCAGGCCTACGATTCGTTCCGGCTCAACTACGAGGTGATGGAAAGCCTGGGGCTGAAGCCGGTGGCCTACGCCTATCCGCGGGGGGCCGGCGCCGAGGCGGAGACGCAGCAGGCGCTGGCCGACGCCGGCTTTCTGGCCGGGCGCCGATCGTACATAAATGCGGATGAGACTCCGTACGTCGTCCCCGATGATGCAACGACTCCCCAGAACTGGTTCTTCCTGCCCGTCCTGACCATGGAGAGCATCGATTTCCGACAGTGCGAGTGGTGCATCAACGACACCTGGGAACTGCTCGCCCACCTGCGGCAGGCGCTCCGCAGCAGAGCGTGGATCATTCCCGTGTACCACAATATCGGCGGGAGGGCATGGGGGGGATGGGGATTCTACGACTGGGAATACTTTCAGCACGACCTGGAAGCCATCGCCGCCCATGACTTCTGGGTCGCGCCGATGAACGACGTGGTGCTCTACCTGCGGGAACGGGAGCAGGCCGAGGTGACCATGCAGGTGAGCAAACGGGACGGAGTGACGCAGCAGGTCGAGGTGGTGCTTGCGGACGGCCTGGACAATGCGCGCTTCGACCAGCCGTTGACGGTCCTGTTCACCCCGCCGGCGGACTGGTTCGGCGCGGCGGTCGAAGTGACCCGCAACGGTCAGGTGATCGACCGCATCCCGGCGGTTACCGAGCTGGCCAAGCTCTCGCTGCTGCCCGACGAGAAACCGTACATCCTGCGGCCGGCGGCCCCGCAACCGTGACCTACGAGATCGTGCGGCTCCCGTTCCGGGAGGTGAAGACCGTTCGGGGCGCGGCGCGCGCTCCGTGAGGCCCCAGCCCGATCAGCAGGCTGAGCAGCCAGAGCAGGGCGGTCGCTCCCCAGATGGCGAACCGAACGGTCAAGGCGGCCACGGCGGCGGTATCGGCAGGCGCGCCCAACCAGGCCAGGATGCCGGTGAGCCCCGCCTCCAGCAGTCCGAACCCACCGACCGATTGCACGGGGAGCGCCGTTATCACCGTGCTGCCGGCGCCCGCAAACATCGCTTCGACCGCGGCCATGCGCAGGCCGACCGCTTGGCAGAGCACCCAAACGCCGCTCAGGTTCACCGTCCACGTCAGGGCCGTCGGCAGCAGGAGCAGGCGCAGGATCCGCCGATGTTGCGCGCTGTCCAGCCAACGCCGGCCTTGGCGCAGGTGGCGCAGCACGCCCAACCGCCAACCGCGCGGGCGCCCGGTGGCGATCACCAGCCGGGCGGTCAGCCGCAGCCAGAAGCGCAACGTCATGACTCCCGCCAGCGCTGCTCCACAGGCGGCGACGGCGGCGCCGGCGATCAACGGCGCTTCGTCCTGGCCCAGGCCGAGCGCCGCCGGCATAGCCAGCAGCAGGAACGCGGCGATGACCGCCAGGTCCAGCAGCCGCAGCACCAGGGCGCAGACGACGGCCGTGGCCGGGTTCCAGCCGTAGGCCTTGCGCATGGCGACCACCCAGACCACCTCCCCCAGGCGCATCGGCAGCACCATCAACCAGACGGCATGCCAAGCGGTGACCCGTATGGCGGTCGTGAGCGCGCGGCGTTCGGCGATCAGATGCATCCGCACGGAATCCAACAGATACGATGCCAACATCAGCGCCGTTCCCGCCGCGACGAGCGGCCACGAAAACGAGGCCGCCGCGGCGGCCAGCGAAGCCGCGTCGAGCCGCGTGGCGACCCAGGCGAACAGCGCCAGACTGATGGTTGCAGCCAATGCCCAGGTCCACGGTTTGGCCCACCGCAGCGGGGAACCCTTGTTAGGAACGGAAGTTGCCAGAATGACGCATGGTACCGTTTTGTCACCGTGCGGGCCAGCCCGCCGAGTATCGTTATCCGGCGGCCATCGCTCCCCTGAGCCGGTCCGGCGCGAGCGGCGGTTGACGCCGGCGGCGCAGACCGGTACCTAGAGACGCCATGCGTCCGGTACGAGTCGCCTGCGGCCAGTTCCAGGCCGGCAGCCTGTCCGACAACGTGGCGATCATGCGCGATCAGGCGGCGGAGGCCCGCGCGCGCGGCGCCAGCATCGTCGTCTTCCCGGAGCTGGCGCTCACCGGCTACCGGGCGGCCCCCGACGTGCTGGACCACTGCCAGCCGCTCGACGGCGACGGGGTGGAGTCGATGCGCCAAGCCGCCCGCCAGCTCGACGTCGCCATCGTCTTCGGACTGCCGGAGCTGACCGGCGGCGTCCGCTACAACACCATGCTGGCCGTGGACCACACCGGCGCCATCGCCGGCGTCTACCGCAAGATCCACCTCTGGAAGACGGAGGGTTGGGCGCAGCCCGGCGCCTCCATCGAACCGTACACGCTGGCCGGCGTCACCTGCGCTTCGTGGATCTGCTACGACACGCGCTTTCCGGAGATCGGCCGCGCCGCGGCGCTGGCCGGCGCCGACCTGTGCGTGATCTCCACCGCCTGGCTGGGGCCGGGCGACGAGTGGGAGCTGGCGGTGCGCTCGCGCGCGCTCGACAACTCCGTGTTCGTCGCCGGGTCGGACTTCATCAACCCCGATCCGGCCCTGCGCACCTGCGGCCGCAGCCTGATCGTCAGCCCCAAGGGCCGCGTGTTGGCGCGCGCCGCCCCAGACACGCCGGGCGTCATCGTCGCCGACCTCGACCCGGCCGAGCAGCAGATGCAGAAGGCGCGCGTGCCGCTGCTCGACGACCGGCGGCTGGAGACGCTGCTGGACCCGGCGCAGGCCGACCGCAACGCCGGCATCCTGCAGTCGGTCGCCGGATCGTCGCGCGGACCGGCCATCTGGCGCCCCGGCGCATGAGCCAGGAACGCTCCGCGCCGGTCGGATTCGGCATCATCGGCACCGGCCTGATCGCCGGCATGCACGCCCGGGCGCTGGCGGAGGTTCCGTCCGCGCGCCTGGCCGCCTGCCTGTCGCGCGACGCCGGCCGCGGCGGGCGGTTCGCCCGGGAGCACGGCTGCGCCGCGTGCACGGACCTCGACTCGTTCCTGGCCCGCCCCGACGTGGACGCCGTCAGCATCTGCACCCCGTCCGGCGCCCATCTGGAGCCGGCGCTTGCCGCCGCCGCCGCCGGCAAGCACCTGTTCGTAGAGAAGCCGCTGGAGGTGACCCTGGACCGGTGCCGGCGCATCGTCGACGCGGCGGACGCCGCCGGCGTCGTCTGCTCCGGCGTGTTCCAGTCCCGGTCGCTCCCGGACGTGCTGCTGATCCGCCGCGCCGTCGAGCAGGGGCGGTTCGGCGACCTCGTCGCCGGCGACGCCATCGTCAAGTGGGTGCGGCCGGACAGCTACTACCGGGACAGCTGGCACGGCACGCAGGCGCTCGACGGCGGCGGCGCGCTGATGAACCAGTCGATCCACACCATCGACCTGCTGCAGTGGCTGCTCGGCCCGGTCGAATCGGTGCAGGCGTTCACGGCCCGCCGCGCCCACACCGGGCTGGAGGTGGAGGACACCGCAGTGGCGGCGGTCCGGTTTGCTTCCGGGGCGCTCGGCACGATCCAGGGCTCGACCGCCATCCATCCCGGTTTCGAGCGCCGCATCGAGATCGGCGGCACGGCCGGCAGCGCCGTGCTGGTCGGCGACGTGATCCGGGAGTGGCAGTTCGCGGACGCGACCGATGAGGACGCGGCGTTGCCGGAGCGCCGCGCCGGCGCCGACCCGGGCCGCGGCGGCGCCTCCGACCCGGCCGGCGTCGGCATCGACGGACACCGGCGGCAGTACGAAGAGCTGACCGCGGCGATCCTGCACGGCGTCAAGCCGGACGTCGATGGCCGCGACGCGACCGCCGCGGTGGCCATCGTCCTGGCGATCTACGAAAGCGCGCGCACCGGGCGGCCGGCCGCCCCGGCCGCGCTGGCTCCCGCCGCGTAGCGCCCGCCCGGCCCGTAAGCCGCCCGCCCGGCAGGGCGCCCGCCCGGCAAGACGCCCGCCCGGTCGGGCCGTTCCCGGTCCGCGTCCGTTCGGACGCCCTCTCCGGGCGGTTGCCGGTCACCGCGCGAACCCGTAGACTGTCGCGCCATGAACGTGGCCAGCTGGTCGAAGACGATCGTCGATGAAGTGGGCAAGGTGATCCTGGGCAAGGAACAGGTGATCCGCCGCCTGCTGATCGCCCTGCTGTGCCGCGGCCACGCGCTGCTGGAGGACGTGCCGGGCGTCGGCAAGACGATCCTGGCGCGGGCGCTGTCACTGGCGCTCGGCGGCGAGTTCCGGCGCATTCAGTGCACGCCCGATCTGCTGCCGGCCGACGTGCTCGGCGTTTCCGTCTACAACCCCAAGTCCGGCGACTTCGACTTCAAGGAAGGACCGGTCATGACCAACATCCTGCTGGTCGATGAGGTGAACCGGGCCACGCCCCGCACGCAGTCCGCGCTGCTGGAGGCGATGGCGGAGGGGCAGATCAGCGTCGAGGGCAAGACCACCCCGCTGCCGCAGCCGTTCTTCATGATCGCCACGGAGAACCCGGTCGAGTTCGAGGGGACGTTCAACCTGCCGGAGGCCCAGAAGGACCGGTTCTTTCTCACCCTCCGCATGGGCTACCCGCCGCCGGAGGCGGAGGAAGAGATCATGTTGGCGCAGCGGCGGCTCACCCATCCGGTCACCGACCTGAAGCCGGCCACCGATCTGCAGAGCGTGCTGTCGCTGCAGCAGCAGATACTCGACGTCGAGGTCGACGACCAGGTCCAGGAGTACATCCTGACCCTGGTGGAGGCGACCCGCAGCGACAACCGTCTCAACCTGGGCGCATCGCCGCGCGCGTCGATGGCCCTGTACAAGGGCGCGCAGGCGGTGGCGGCCATGAACGGCCGCGCGCAGGCCACCATCGACGACGTGGTCGACCTGGCGCCGGGGGTGCTGCTGAAGCGGATCAGCGTCCGGTCGGAACACCAGCTCAAGGGTCTGGACGAGGATCTGGTGATCGACGGTCTGCTCGACTCCACTCCCCGGGAGCCCTCCGCTCCGGGGGAGTCCGCCTCCGGTGAGCCGGCGGACGCCCCGGTAGCCGCCGGCGGCTGACCCGGTGGCGATCAACGCCGGGGGGCGGCTGCGCTTCTTCGTCGACCTGCTGTTCCCGCTGGTCCTGGCCGGGACGTTCCTGTTCGCGCCGTTCCGGCCGTTCCGCTTTGTGGTACTGGCGCTGCTGGTGGTGCGCGCGCTGGCGCTGCTGTACGCATACTGGGCGCCGCGCTCCGTGCGGGTGACCCGCACCCAGACGCTGATCCACGCGCAACGCTTCCAGCGGTTCCGCGTCACCCTGGAGCTGCACAACCGCGGGCCGATACCGATTCACTACCTCACCGTGGCCGACACCTACGGCAGCTTCGTGGTGCGCGGCGGCTCGTTCATGGTCGCGCTGCCGCCCGGCGGACGCCGGCAGGTCACCTATGAGGCGGAGAGCCACCACCGCGGCGAGTTCAAGCTGGGGCCGGTCCGCCTGCGCGGGGCCGATCCGCTCGGCTTCTTCCGGTGGGATCACCAGTCGCCGACCCCGGCCACCGTGCTGGTGTACCCGGCGGTCTTTCCGGTGGAGATGCATGAGAAGGACGGGTTGCCGTCCGGCAGCATCACCGTCTCCAGCCGCCTCTACGAGGACACGACCCGGTTCCGCTCCGTGCGCGAGTACGTGGCCGGCGACGAGCTGAAGCGGATCAACTGGAAGGTGTCGGCGCGCATGGGCAAGCTCTTTTCGACCGAGTACACGCCGTCGATCTACTACCCGGTCATGATCGTGCTCAACCTGACCGAAGCCGATTACCCGATGGGCCAGCGCGAGCATCTCATGGAACGCGCGATCGAGGTGGCCGGCAGCCTGTTGTTCTTCTTCGTCAGCATCAAGCAGGAGGTCGGCATCATCACCACCGGCTCGATGCGGGGCGGCGGCGACCGGCCGCCGGCGGAACCGGCGCGCGCCGGGGTGGGCCACGCCATCGGCATCCTGGAGATGCTGGCGCGCATCACCGCCGGCAAGGAGCCGATCGACTTTACCGCCCACGTGCCGGCGGCCGGCGTGCCGATCCCCACCGGCGCCAAGGTTATGGTGGTGACGCCGCCCACCACCGGCGCCCAGAACGACGGGTTGCTGGCGTTGCGCCGCCGCGGCCACGACGTGCAGGTCTTCATCGTCTCCACGCACCAGACCCGTGAGGAGGACGTGCTGGTGCCGGGCATCCGCTCGCACCCGGTGCGCGGCTACGGATCGGAGTTGATCAGGCGATGAATCCGGCCCGGCTCCGCTTCTACCGCACCACGCTGCACCCGTTCCTGGCGACCGCCATACCGTTCCTGCTGCTGCTGTCGGTAGAGACGTTCGTGCGGGCGATGGTGCTGCACGCGGTGCTGCCGCTGCCCGGCTACCTGTGGCCGTTGCTGCTGCTGGTCGGCGTGATCCAGGCGGTGTCGGCCAACCGCATGGCCGAAGAAGGGACCAACAGCATCGCGCCGCGCCTGCGGGAGCTGCTGTTGATCCTGATCGGTACGCTGGTGCTGTTCATGCTGGCGCAGGGGCACCTGCTGCGCGGCGACGTCAATCCGGTCAAGGCGGACGTCCTGTATCCGCTGGCGCTCACCTTCGTCTACTGGATCGTAGCGTTCGCGCTGCACCGCAACATGCGCGAACGGGAGGCGTTCCTGGCGCTGGTGGTCGACCAGGACGGCGACCAGCTCAAGACCGCGTTCCGGGACTACGCCGAGGAAGCGACCACCGCCGCGGCGCGGATGCGCGCGTTGCGCCGCGCCGTCCTCTGGTTCCAGACGCTGGCCCTGCTGGCGTTCCTGATCCTGCTGATCGCCGTCGACCCGATCGAACCGTGGTGGACGGTGCTGGCGCTCGGCCACGTCGGGTTCGGGCTGGTCGTCCTGGCGATCATCAACGGCTTCGTGGAGGAACAACAGCACCTGGGCGAAGGGCTGCCGCTGCCGGCGCCGCTGCAACGCCGCCGGGTGCGCGCCACCGTGCTGACGCTGCTGTTGACCGTGGCGGTGGCGGCGCCGCTCACCGGCCGCGAGGCGCTGCTGCCGGCCGAGGCGATCGGCGCCTTCATGGAGTGGCTGGAGGAGCGCCTGCGGTTGCCCGAGCGCGAGGTCCGGGTGCGGGTGCGCGAGGGCGGCGACACCGAGGTCTTTGACGAGAACTTCCGCGAACCCGACCTGGGCGAGCTGGGCGGCGAGCGGGAAGAGAACGAGTTCCTGGAGCGGTTGGTGCGCATCGTGCTCATCACCGCCGGCGCGCTGCTCCTGATCGGCCTGCTCTATTTCCTGATCCGGCCCATGTTGTCGCGCGACTATCGGGAGCGCCTGCGGCAGTCCCGCCCGCTCGCCCGGTTGGCGGCCGCGGTCGGCCGTTTCGTCGCGTCGTTCGCCGAGTCGCTGCGCCGCATGATCGCGGCGATCGCCCGCTCGCGGCGTTCGCTGGCGCGGTTCGGCGAGGCGCTGGTGGAGCGCGCGCGCGAGCGGAGCGCGGCGCGCGCCGCGGCGCGGGCCCGGGAGGCGGGGCTCGACAAGCAGCGCCAGCGCTCGGTCGGGCAGGCGTCGCGGGCGTTCGTGCGCCTGATCCGCTGGGCGGAGCGGGGCGGCGTGCCGTTCCGCACCTGGATGGGACCGTTGGAGTACCTGCGGGAGGTGGCCGACCGGTCGGCGGCCAACGCCGCGGCGCTGATGGAGATCGGCGCCATCTTCGAACAGATCGCCTACGCGGCGAACGACCCGCCGGCCGAGCGGTCGCAGACCTACTACGATCTCATCAAGGAAGTGACCCGCCATCGCCTGCAGGAAACGGCGGCGGCCCGCGCGCCGGACGCCCGGTTGGCTCCGGCGGCGCGGTGAGTCGCCGGCGGCTGCGGGCGCGGCGTTCCCGGCATACCAAGAGGAGTAACCGATGGCAGACGTGAAGGCATGGGCCGAGCAGGTGCGCGGCTCGGTGGAGCAGGCGTTCTTCGGCAAGCAGGACCCGATCGAGCGCGTGCTGGTGGCGCTGCTGTGCCGCGGCCACGTGCTGATCGAAGACGTGCCCGGCACCGGCAAGACGGTGCTGGGCCGCGCGGTCGCCAAGAGCATAGGCGGCCAGTTCCGGCAGCTGCAGTGCACGCCCGACCTGCTCCCCGCCGACGTGCTCGGCGTGTCGGTCTTCAACCCTCAGACCGGCGAGTTCGACTTCCGCGAAGGGCCGATCATGACCAACATGCTGCTGGTCGATGAGATCAACCGCGCCACGCCGCGGACGCAGTCGGCGCTGCTGGAGGCGATGGCTGAAGGCCAGGTATCGGTCGAGGGGCGCAGTCAGCCGCTGCCCGATCCGTTCGTGCTGATCGCCACCGAAAGCCCAGTCGAGTCGGAGGACACCTTCCCGCTGCCGGAAGTGCAGAAGGACCGCTTCTTTCTGTCGATCAAGATAGGCTATCCGTCGCGGGAGGCGGAGAAGTCCGTGATCGCCATGCAGCGCGTCATCGAGCCGCCGCTAGAGCGCATCCGCCCGGTCACGGAGACCGACACGCTGCTGCAGATGCAGGCGGCGGTGATGGAGGTCCACGTCGAGCCGTCGATCCGGCGCTACATCCTGTCGCTCATCAACCGCACGCGGGAGGACAACCGCCTGATGATCGGCGTGTCGCCGCGCGGGTCGCTGGCCATGTTCAAGGGCAGCCAGGCGCTGGCCGCGGTGCGCGGGCGCGACTTCGTCACCCCGGAGGACGTCCGCGACCTGGCCCCGTCGGTGCTGCGCAAGCGGCTGCTGCTCAAGTCCGAGCACTCCGCCAAGGGCATGACCGAGGACGCGGCGGTCGACGACCTGCTCGAATCGGTCGACGTCCCCCCCCTGGCCGAGGCGGTGTAACCCCAGGCGGCGCCGGAGCGTCGTTCGTCGCAGCATAAAACGGGCGCGGCCGTGACGGCCGCGCCCTGCGTAGAGATCGCTCGGCAGCGTCTACTGGAACTTGAGGTTGATGTCGTTCATGCGCTCCTCGACGACATGGAGATCGCCGCCTTCCTGCCAGCGCGCAAGCCACTCGTCGAACGCCGACATGTCCTTGGCGCCGGTGATCAGCTCGACGAACAGCACGTTCATCTGGCCGCTCACGTCCATCTTGGCCCACAGGTCGTCGCCGTCTTCGTCCGTGATCGGAAAGAACCGATTGGTTGGAACCCGGCGGATGTTCGCGTCGGAGTAGATGCCGTCAGGGTTCTTGTGGAAGTCGTCCAGCGCCTGCAGGACGCCGGGGTGCTGCCAGTCCGCCGTGTGCGGCGTATAGCTGTAGAGAGCGCCCCAGAAGTAGCCGGCGCCGATCTGCTTGGAGGCGTCGATGCCGATGAACTCCTCCTTGCGTTCCGGATAGCCGAACTCGTTGATCTCCCAGTGTCTGCCCTCGATCCCCTGATTGGTGAGCGTATGGTACGCCTCGTCCGTGTTCAGCCGGTCCATGATCTGCATGATGAGGTGCAGGTCGTCCGGCCGCGACTCCAGATGACGGCCGAAGCCGTAAGACCCGCCGTGGAAGGGATTCCAGACGTAGCGGGCCGGCCGCACGTCATCGAAGAAACGCGGGAACGGGCCCATCGTCATGCGCGCCTCCGGCACGACCTTGCGTATCCAGTTGCCTTCGGTGCCGGGCCGGTCCAGCGAGTCGTCCCATGAGCCGTAGCCTATCCATTCCTTGACGATCGTCTCGCCGTTGCGGAACAGATTGACGTTGGTCCCCGAGTCGTAGGTCGGGAACTCGGGATCGATGTAGCCCTTGTCGAACCAGTCGCGCGCCACTTCGTACGCCAGCCTCATCTCCGGTTGGTTGAAGCCGTGCACCAGCCGGCCGTCGCGGAGGTTCCAGCGCCATTGCGCCCAGCCGGTGCCGTCGAAGATCATCGGAAAGCACTGCCACGTCAGCCCTTTGGCCGGACAGGCGTACGGATACCGATCGGGATGCTCCGCCTTGTAGGCCGCGAAGACCTCCTCGATCTCCCGGTAGGAGCCCGGCGCGTCGTCGAAGCCAAGGCGTTCGAGCACGTCCATGCGCCAGGCGATGCCGTGCGGGAACTGCCCGCCGAACCAGACGTTCGGGATCTGCACCAGCTTGCCGTCACGATGGAACCGGTCCCAGGTCCCCTGCTCGTTGAGGCCGACCACCTTCATCACGTCGACCAGCGCCCGGTAGACGCCCGGCATGTACTCCTGGACGTCGGCAAGATCGAAGCGGGCGGCGCCCTGCTTCATCACCTCTTCGTTCCACCACACGGGAAACACGTCCGGCATGTCGCCCGACGCCAGCAGCAGGTTCATCTTTTCGGTCACCTCGCTGTCGGCGTCGACCCCTTCCGGCAAAATGGTCACCGCGCGGCCCAAGTCACGCTCGATCCACTCCTCGACCGTGGTGAAAACCTCGGTGCGCTCCTCGGGCACCTGACGGAGGCCGAACCAGCGTATCTCCAGCGGCGCGCCGGCCGCTCCCTCGGTGACGCCGGCGCCTGACGCCAGCGCCGCGCTGCCGAACAGCAGCAGCGCGCCAAGTACGACGGTAAGCGACTTCTTCATCACTCACACTCCTTGGAAAATGATTGTCCGCCCCGCTACGCAGGGCCGCCCGCAAGGGGCGTCGATTGTCCGTACACACGCCGCCGTCTACCAGAGCCCGTAACTGGTGAATCGCCGCACGATTCCGTTCACGGTGAGCACCAGCACCAGGGCGATGACGTTCTTGGTCAACGCCACGGCGGTCGAAAACTCGTAGTCGAACCTCTGCAGGCCGATCCGGTAGATGTAGGTGTCGATGATGTCGGCTACTTCGTACACCAGCGGGTTGTAAAGGTTGAATATCTGGTCGAAGCCGGCGCTCAGTATCTGCGTCATGCTCAGGATCAGCAGGATGGATATCACCGGCAGGATGCCGGGCAGGGTAATGCTGATGGCGCGCCGCCAGCGGCTGGCGCCGTCGACCACGGCCGCTTCGTACAGTTCGAGATTGATGCTGGCCATCGTCGCCAGGTAGATGATCGTACCCCAGCCCACCTCCTTCCAGATGCCGCTGACGATCAGGATAGGGACGAACCAGGTGCGGCTGGTCAGCAGCACGGCCGGCTCGGCGCCGATCAGGCGCATGAGGTAACCGTAGACGCCGCGGCCCGGGGACAACACCTCCGTGATCAGCCCGGCGACCACCACCCATGACAGGAAGTGCGGCAGGTAGGAGATCGTCTGCACCGCGCGCTTGAACTTGGCGTTGAATACCTCGTTGAGCAGCAGGGCCAGGATGATCGGCATGGGGAACCCGAAGACGATGCGCAACGCGCTGATCTCCACCGTGTTCCAGAACACGCGCGCCACGTCGTGCTGCTCGAACAGACGCCGGAAGTGCTTGAGGCCGACCCAGGGGCTGAACATGATGCCTTGGTGAACGTCGTAGTCCTTGAACGCCAGCACGGCCCCGTAGATCGGGACGTAGTGGAAGACGACGAAGTAGACGATGCCCGGCAGCATCAGCATCAGCATGTAGCGGTACCGGTACAGCGCCTTGAGCAGGGAGGGTTTGCGGTATTCGAGCGGGGCGGCGAAGCGGGCGGCGGACCGTGCAGTGGTCATGTGGGAACCTCCGTCAGCCTCAGCCCTTCAGAGCTCCGATCAGGGCGCCCTTGACGAAGTACTTCTGCATGAACGGGTACGCCAGCAGGATCGGAACCGTCGACACCATCAGGATAGCCGCCTTGATGGTGTCGGGCGTGTACTGACGCAGCAGCCGCTCCTGGGCCATCATCTGCGCGGCGGTCTCCGTAGTGCCGAGCCCGGCGTAGCTGAAGTCGCTCTCCAGCAGCACGCGCCGCAGCAGCTGCTGGACCACCTTGATGCGCGGATCGGTGACGAAGATCAAGGCGTCGAACCACTCGTTCCAGTGGAAGACCATGGTCCAGAGCGCCACCACCGCAAAGACCGGCTTGGCCATCGGCATGACGATGCGAAAGAACACCCGCAGATCGGAGGCGCCGTCGATCCGGGCGCTCTCTTCCAGGTCCTCCGGCAGGGTCATCAGGTAGCTGCGCATGACGATCAGCGCGAACGCCGACACCACGTGCGGGAACACCAGCGCCCCCAAGGTATTGATCAGCCCCAGACTCCGCACCAGCAGGTAGCGGGGAATCAGCCCGCCGGCGAAGAAGAACGTCAGCACCACGAACGCGATCCAGAAGCGGCGCAGAGGCAGGTACCGTTTTGCCAGCGGGTAGGCCAACATGCCGGTCACCAGCAAGGTGAGGGTCGTGCCGATGCTGGTGCGCGCCACCGTCCAGAAGTAGGCGCGGGCGATCGCGTCGGTCTGGAAGATGCGCTCGTAAGAGGCCAAGGTGACCTTCGCGAAGTTCGGGACCAGGTGGGCGCCGAACCGGAGCGCCTCGTCGGCGGTGCTGACGGAGATGGTGATCTGCCGCATGAACGGCAGCAGGATGGAGAGCGACAGCAGGATCAGAAACAGGTGGTTGGCGGCGTCGAACAGCCGGCCGCCGAGCCCCGTCCTGCGCAGCGCCGGGCTCGATCCTTCGGTCTGCGCCATGCCGGGATCATACCCGTTCGGCGGCGATCCTGCCACGTAGTAGAATCGAAGAACCATGCCGGTCGCGCCCGGCGCGCCGGCCATGGACCTGAGCCGAGTCACAAGGAGGCTTCGATGGCAACGGAAGGTCCGGACCTGTACGTATCCCCGGCGGGCAACGACGCCTGGAGCGGAAGCCGGCCCGATCCGGCCGGCGACGGGCGCGACGGCCCGTTTGCGACCCCGGAGGCGGCGCGCGACGCGTTGCGGGCGCGGCGCCGTGCGGGCGAGACGGTCGCCGGCGCGACGGTGTGGTTGCGCGGTTGGCGCTACCATCGGGACGCGCCGTTCGAGCTCACCGCCGAGGACGGCGGGGCCCCGGGGGCGCCGATCGTCTACCGCGCCTTTCCGGGCGAGGATGTCCGGCTGATCGGCGGCCGCGCCGCGGCGGGGTTCCGGCCGGTCGCGGCGTCGGGCGCCACCGCCGAAGCGTGGCGGCGGCTGCCGCCGGCCGCGCGCGGCAAGGTGCTGGCCGCCGACCTTCGCGCGCAGGGGATCGACGACTACGGCGCCCTCGATCCGGTCGGCTTTGGACGCGGCGAGCGGCCGAGCGCGATGGAAGTGTTCTACGGCGACCGCCGCATGACCTTGGCGCGCTGGCCCAACCACTCGTTCGTGACGGTCGCGCGGGTCGACGCGCCGGGGCGCAGCGGTACCGACGACGTGCCCTGGGACGCCAGCAGCGACGAGCCCAACCGGAGTTTCGAGTACTTCGGCGGCCGGCCGCGCGGCTGGCTCCGGCCGCAGGAGGCGCTGGTGCACGGGTACTGGACGTACGACTGGGCCGACTCCTACCAACGCATCGAGTCGATCGACCTCGACGCCCGGCTGGTCACGACCGATCAGCCCGGCGCCTACGGCTACACTGCCGGCCAGCGCTACTACTTCCTCAACGTGCTGGAGGAGCTCGACTCCCCCGGCGAATGGTATCTGGATCGGCGGGACGGGCTCCTGTACTTCTGGCCGCCGGGCGATCCGCCGCCGTCTGCGGTGTCGGTCACGGTGTCGATGCTGCCGGACGCCGTGGTCGCCGTCGACGGCGCGTCTCACCTGCAGCTCCGCGACCTCACCGTCGAGTGCTGCCGCGGGCACGCCGTCACGGTGAGCGGCGGCCGGGACGTGACGATCAACGGCTGTGAAATCCGCCACACCGGACACTACGGAGTCGCCGTGGACGGCGGCGAAGGCCATCGCGTCGCGCGGAGCGAGATCCATCACACCGGCGCGGGCGGCGTGCGGCTCGCCGGCGGCGACCGCAGGACGTTGCGGCGGGCCGGCCACGTCGTCGAGCACTGCGACATCCACCACTTCAGCCGCCGGCTGCTCACCTACACCCCCGGCGTCGATCTGCACGGGGTCGGCAGTCTGGTCGCGCGCAACCATCTGCACGACGCGCCGCACACCGCGGTGCTGCTGCACGGCAACGACCACCTGATCGAGCGCAACGAGATCGACCACGTCTGCACCCAGACCGGCGACGCCGGCGCCTTCTACATGGGCCGCGACTGGACGGAACGCGGCAACGTGGTGCGCTACAACTTCTTTCACGACCTGGGCATCTTCGGCTACGGCCGGCACGGCGTGCGGGCGGTCTACCTGGACGACTGCGCGAGCGGCGCCACGATATTCGGCAACATCTTTCTGCGCTGCACGCGCGCGGTGCTGATCGGCGGCGGACGGGACAACCGGGTAGAGAACAACCTGTTCGCGCACTGTGAGCCGGCGGTCCAGATCGACGGCCGCGGCCAATGCCTGACCGAGCAGTGGCGGAACATGGTGTACGGGACCATGCGCCCGCGTCTGGAAGCGATGCGCCAGTTGGCGCCCTACGCCGAGCGGTATCCGCAGTTGGCCGAGCTCGACGCGGCGTACGCTGCCGGAGGCGGTTTCGAGCCGACCGGCAACGAGATCGTCAGGAACCTGTGTTACGGCGGACGCTGGCTGATGACGCTGCGCGACGTCGATCCGGGACTGCTCCCGCACGACGGCAACAATCTGATCGGCGTCGACCCCGGCTTCGCGGACGAGCGTAACGACGATCTGCGTTTGCCGCCCGACAGCCCGGCCTACCGGTTCGGCATGCTGGAGATACCGTTCGACCGCATCGGCCCCGGCGCCGCCATCGGGCCGCACCGCCGCGCCCCGGCGTGAAGGACGCCGCCGCCGGCGCGTAGAGGGGCGTCCGCGCGTGCGTGAAGCGCTACGGACGCCCGGGCACTGTAGTGGGTATGAAACATCTACTCACTACGTTGGGCCGCGTTGCGATCGCGGCCATCGCCGCGTCGTTCGTCGCCTGTTCCGACCTGATGCCGATCTTCCCGGATGGGGCGTCGGGGCCGGCCCCGGCGCCCACGCCGGTCCGGTACCGGACCGGCGACGTCGACGTGCGGGTGTCGGTGCCGTCGCTCGCCCCGGCCCGGCCGGCCAGCCGCGCCGTTCCGGTCGCCGCCGCGGCGCCGGCCGCAGGCAGGTTCGCGGCGCCCGATGCGCCTCCGCCGCCGTCGTACGCGGCGGTCGGCAGCCACGCCGACGTCACTGCGGTCACGATCACCGCGTCCGGGAGGGACTCCGGCGGTCAGCAGCAGCCTCAGCTTGCCACGGTGGAGCTCACCAAGTCGGATGGCGCCTGGATCGGCACGCTGACGGGAATCACGCTCGACACGCCGATCACCTTCACGGCGGTGGCAAAGGACAGCAGCGACACCGTGCTGTTCCGGGGCACGCACACCGCTACGCTCACCCGCGCCACCGCCGCGTTGACCATCAATCTGGCCGCGGAGACCGGCAGTGGCGGCGCCGGCCAGTTCCCGGTCGTCTCCGCGATCACCACGCAGCAGATCCGCGCCGGCGGCAGCGCCACGGTGACCGTGTCGGTGACCGGCAAGAAGGCGGAGACGCTGAGCTACCGGTTCAGCAACGGCGTCTTCGCGCCGCCTTCCGGCACGGTCACCACGACCAGTCCAAACGAAGGCGCGACCGGCGCCGCCACGATCACCAGCACCTACACGGCGCCGGGCGCGAAGGGTGGCTATACGGCAAAGGTCACGGTGACCAACGCCGCCGGCAACCGCGTCGCGGTCGACTTCCGCATCCCGGTGGAGGAACCGGCCGGCCTGTCGGCAAACCTGGGGCCGGCGGTGCTGAGCATAGCCGGGCGCCGCACGCCCGCCGGCGTGTTGTGGAACGCGGTCGTCTCCAGCGCCGGCGACGGCTCCGGCGTCACCTACCTTTGGGCGTTCACCGGCGCCGGAGCCACCGGCACCTCGTTCGCCGACACGAAGGTCAACCCCGCCGTCCTGACCGGCTACGACCAGACCAAGACCGGCACGTTGTCGGTCACCGCCACCGAAGGCGACCTCTCCTCCACCGCCACCTTCACGGTCCCGGCCAATCTGTTCCCGGACGGCCTGCAGCTGCCGGCGGCCGACCTGGTGATCAACGAGATCGACTACGACCAGCCCGGCAGCAGCGACTCCAGCGAGTTCGTGGAGATACTCAACCCCGGCTCCAGCGCCGTGGACCTGACCGGCTACCGCATCGAGATGGTCGACGGCAGCGGCAAGGAGGCGTACGCCACTTACACGGGGACCGGGTCGCTCGCCGCCGGCAAGTACCTGGTGATCGGCGACAGCGCGGTGCTTGGCGCGGCCACGCTGCCGTCCGACACCGTCAAGATCACGCTCGGCAGCAGCGGCCTGCAGCAGGGCCCGGACGCCGTGCGCATCGTGCGGATCGCCGATGACAAGGTGATGGACGCGGTCCAGTACGAAGGGACCCCCACCGGCCTCGGCGAAGGCGCGTCCGCGCCGACCGATCCGTCCACCGCCGCCGACAAGTCGATCGGCCGTTGCCCCAACGGCTCCGACAGCAACGACAACGGCGCCGACTTCCGCGTCATGACCGCCACCCCGGGCAAGACCAACACCTGTACCTGACCCGACCGCAGGGGGCCGGAGCACCGCTCCGGCCCCCGCTCAGCCAATCGCGCCGCGGCGCGGCCGATGGCCAGGACTGCTCGGCGGCCGGCCATGTACCCGCGGCCGCGAATTCCTGGCATCCTGACCGGCATGAGCCAGCCCTTGGCCCTGGAAGCGCCGTTGCGCGACGGAAGCACGCTGGAGATCGAGATCATCGAGCCGCCGGTCAGCCGCGCCTGCGACTGGAACCGTCTGTGCTGGTGGCCGCTGATCCGTGAGGAAATGATGGCCGGCGGCCTCAACCGCTGGATGTACGCCCCGCACTTCATCGGCCGCGTCGGCGACCGGATCGCCGGCACGATGTGCTACTACGCAGCTCGGGACAGCCGCGACGTCGGCACGGTGCAGTTCGTCGCCACCGAGGAGCGCTTCCGGCGCCGCGGCGTCGCTTCGGCGCTGGTCGGAGCGCTCGTTCGCCACTTCACCGCGCAGGGCGGGCAGGCGCTCTACCTGTGCACGACCAACCCGATCGCCGGCCGGCTGTACGAAAGCCACGGCTTCCGCTGCCACGTCGGCGACGGCATGCGCTACTTGGCCCCCGGCGCCGGCGACTTCGACGACCGCTGGTTCGCCGGCGGCGGCGCGGCGATACGGGACGCGCACTTTGGCGATCTGGCCCGGCTCTGCGCGCTGTACAACCACCCTGATCCGCCGTGGCTGCTCAAGGACCCGCTGTCGGGGTCGTTCCGGGACACGCGGTACGAAAGTCACTTCGTCCGCGTACTGCGCGCGACCGAAGACGGCAACGGGGCGTTTCTGGTGCTGGAGGCGCCGGGCGCGCGCGTAGTCGGCGCCGCCGCCTTCCGGCGGTTCGACACCTTCTGCGAGCAGCATGTCGCGGAGGTGAGCTTTCGCGTCGGCCGGCCGTACTTCGACCGCGCCGCCGACCTCCTGGACGCCGCCGCCGAGCGCGCGTCGGCGCTCGGTATCGCGCAGTTGGCGCTTTCGGTCGCCGCCGCCGACGGCGAGCAGCGCCGGCTCGCGGAGTCGGCCGGCTTTGTCGACGGCGCCCGCTGGCCGCGGCGGCTGCGCTCCGGCGACCGGTTCACCGACCTGGTGATCATGCTGCGCGACCTGACGCCGCCGGCCGCTCCGACCAGGCCGCGCCAGTCGTTCTACGGCGAGCGCCAGCCGTGGCAGGAAGCGCAGGCCGCCGGGACTGCCTCCGCCCCCAAGGCGGCTGTGAACTGACGAATGGCGCTGAAGAAATCGCAACTCTATTCCTCGTTGTGGCAGAGCTGCGACGAGCTGCGCGGCGGCATGGACGCATCGCAGTACAAGGACTACGTGCTGACGCTGCTGTTCATGAAGTACGTCTCCGACAAGTATGCCGGCAATTCCAACGCGGTCATCGAAGTACCCGAAGGCGGCGGCTTCGCCGACATGGTGAAACTCCGGGGCGACAAGGAGATCGGCGACAAGATCAACACGATCATCAGCACGCTCGCCGAGGCCAACGACCTCAAGGGAGTAATCGACCAAGCCGATTTCAACGACGAAAGCAAACTCGGCGCCGGCAAAGAGATGCAGGATCGGCTCTCCAAGCTGGTGGCCATCTTCGACGGGCTCGACTTCCGCGCCAACCGCACCGAAGGCGACGATCTGCTCGGCGACGCCTACGAATACCTGATGCAGCACTTCGCCACCGAGTCGGGCAAGAGCAAGGGTCAGTTCTACACGCCGGCCGAAGTGTCCCGCATCATGGCCCAGGTAGTCGGCATCGGCGCGGATACCCGCCAGGATCAGACCATCTACGATCCGGCCTGCGGCTCTGGCTCGCTGCTGCTCAAGGCGGCCGACCAGGCGCCAAACGGCCTTTCCATCTACGGCCAGGAGATGGACAACGTGACCTGGGCGCTGGCGCGGATGAACATGATCTTGCACGACCAGCCCACCGCCGAGTTGTGGCGCGGCAACACGCTGGCCGATCCCTACTTCAAGAACCCGGACAGCAGACTCAAGACCTTTGACTTCGCCGTCGCCAATCCTCCGTTTTCGGCCAAAGCGTGGTCCACCGGACTCGATCCGGAGCGCGACCGGTACGGGCGCTTCGCCTACGGCGTCCCGCCTGCCAAGAACGGGGACTACGCCTTTCTCCTGCATCTGATCACGTCGCTCAAGAGCACCGGCAAAGGCGCGATCATCCTGCCGCACGGCGTGTTGTTCCGCGGCAACCGGGAGGCGGACATTCGGCGCAACCTCATCGGGCGCGGCTTCATCAAGGGCGTCATCGGCCTGCCGGCGAACCTGTTCTACGGCACCGGCATTCCCGCCTGCATCCTGGTCATCGACAAGGAAAGCGCCGCCGCCCGCCGCGGCATCTTCATGGTCGACGCCAGCCGCGGCTATATCAAGGACGGCAACAAGAACCGGCTGCGCGCGCAGGACATCCATCGCATCGTGGACGTGTTCAACCGGCAGATCGACGTACCGCGTTACTCACGCATGGCGCCGGTCGAGGAGATCGCCGGCGCTGCCAACAACTACAACCTCAACATCCCGCGCTACGTCGATTCCAGCGAACCCGAAGACCTGCACGACCTCCAAGCCCATCTGCGCGGCGGCATTCCTGACCGCGATCTCGACGGCCTGGTTCCCTACTGGGCCGTGTTCCCAACGCTCCGCCGGACGCTGTTCCAACCGAACGGCCGCCCTGGCTACAGCGATCCGTGCATAGAACCTCACCACGTCAAAGAGGCGATCTTGGGGTCCGCCGACTTCACGTCGTTCAAGGGCCGCGTTGCCGCCATCTTCGACGCTTGGCGCAGAGAGCACGAACCGCACCTCCGCCGGATCGACGCCCACACGCTTCCGGGAGCAGTGATCCGTACCGTGTCCGAGGACCTGCTGGCGCGCTTCGCCGACGTCCCGTTGCTCGACCGGTATGACGTGTACCAACGCTTGATGGACTACTGGGACGCCGTGATGCAGGACGACGTCTATCTCATCGCCGCCGAAGGTTGGGTCCGGGCGGCGCAACCCCGCGAGATCGTCCCGGACCGGGCGCGGCGGATAAAGGAAACGCCCGACTTGGCCATCGGGCGCCGGAAGTACAAGACGGACCTGATACCGCCCGCGCTGATCGCCGCCCGCTGGTTCGCCTCCGAGCAGACCGACATCGAGAAGCTCCGCGGCATCCACGACACCGCCATCCGCAAGCTGGACGACTTCGTCGAAGAGCACTCAGCTTCGGCAGGCGGCGAAGACGGCGTACTGAAGGAGGTGGCCACCGAGCGCGGCAACGTCACCGTGTCCTCGGTAAAGGCCCGGCTCAGGAGCCTCAACGGCGAACCCGATAACGACGAGGAGCAAAACATCCTCGGGCGTTGCCTCGACCTGCTCGACGCCGAATCCAAAGCTGGCCGAGCTCTCAGGGAAGCTCAAGCCGCCCTGGACCGTGCGGTTCTGGCCCGCTACGCCTCGCTGACCGCCACCGAGATCAAGGCGCTGGTCATCAACGACAAGTGGTGCGCAAGCATCCATGCCGCTATCGCCGAGGATCTTCAGACTCTCTCCCAGATGCTCGCCGGCCGCCTACGCAAGCTCGCGCGACGTTACATTACGCCATTGTCCGAGATCGAGCAGGAGGTGCTCAGGTTCGGCAACAAGGTTACCGCTCATCTCGAAACAATGGGATTTCCGACATGAGCACGACCAACTTCCCACCGCGGTCAGAGGACCGACTGCCGGGTTTAGTTGACAACCACTGGCAGCACCGACGCATAGGAGAACTGCTGACATACGAGCGACCAGACCAATACATTGTGAAATCTACGGAGTATCTTACGAGCGGAGATACACCAGTCCTGACAGCCAACAAGACGTTTATCTTAGGATACACAGACGAAACCTCCAATATCTTTCAAAACGTGCCGGCCATAGTCTTTGACGACTTTACCACAGACTGTAAGTACGCTACGTTTCCATTCAAGGTAAAATCTTCCGCTATAAAAATACTCCGACCGAAGCACGATAACGTTGACCTTCGGTACGTATTCGAGCTAATGCAGACGATCAGGTTTCCCGTAGGTGACCACAAGCGGTATTACATCTCTGAATACCAAGACCTCAAGATCCCGGTTCCGCCATATCGAGAACAAAAGGCCATTGTGGCCATACTCGACGACATCGACACTGAGATTCACGTACTGGAGCTACTTCGGGAAAAGAAAGGAGCCATCAGGCAGGCGGTAGTGCAGCAGCTTCTCAGCAGGAGCGTGCGGCTGGCGAAGCCGGTGACCAGGACAGGTAGCGAGGGCGCGTCGTGAGAGAGAGTCAGCTTGTCGAGTGGAAGGAAACATGGCGGGATGAGTACCTGAAGTGGATCTGCGGGTTCGCCAACGCGCAGGGCGGCGTGCTGGAGATCGGCAGGAACGATCGGGGCGAAGTGATCGGCGCGAAGGATGTGCTTCGGCTGCTCGAAGAGATCCCCAACAAGGCGCTTGCATCGCTCGGCATCGTGGTCGACGTGAACCTGAAGACGGAATCCGAGAAGGAGTACCTGCAGATCGTCGTGGAACCCTACCCCAACCCGATCAGCTACAAGGGCGAGTTTCACTACCGGACCGGCAGCACCAAGCAGATACTTCGCGGCGCGGCCTTGAATCGCTTTCTGTTGCAGAGATACGGGCGCACGTGGGATGACGTACCGCTGCCCGGCGTCAGCCTCAATGACCTGGACGCTCGTACGCTGGATGAGTTCCGCAGCCGCGCCGCCACCAGCGGGCGCGTGGACGAGGACATTATCGACGATCCCGACGCCGGCGTGATCGAGAAGCTCCGCCTGCGGGAGGGCGAGTATCTCAAGCGCGCCGCCGTGCTCCTCTTCCATCCTGAGCCGGGGGCGCTGGTGCGGGACGCGTACGTGAAGATCGGATGTTTTCGAGGCGCCGAGATCCTGTTCCAGGACGTGATCGAAGGCAATCTGTTTACGCAGGTCGACCGGACCATGGACTTGCTCTACTCCAAGTATTCGCGTGGACTGGTTTCCTACAAAGGCATATATCGAGTCGAGACCTTTCCGATACCGCGCGCGGCGATGCGTGAGGCGGTGATCAATGCCGTGATACATCGCGATTATGCCGATCCCGTACCGATTCAGATTCGCGTGTATGATGACCGTATCCAGCTATGGAATCCCGGGCGCCTGCCGCCCGACTGGACGGTCGAGCGCCTCGCTGAGGAACATGCGTCGAGACCCCACAACCCGGGAATCGCCTATGCGTTCTTTCGGGCAGGGATGATCGAGGCGTGGGGCCGCGGCATCCGGCGCATCACCAGCGCATGCGACACGGCCGGCAACCCGCGGCCGGAGTGGAGGATCGAACCGGGCGGCGGCGTGTGGTTGGAGTTTCAATACTCCGCCGCGTACCAGGCAGCGGATGGGGTCGTCAGGGAAGGGCCAAACGGAGCGCAGCCAGAGTCACAGCCAGGGCCAGATTCGCTGCGAGAGTCGCAGCCAGATTGTCAGCTAGAGTCACAACGAGATTCGAGCGCGCAGCCAGAGTGGGAGCAGCCAGAGTCGGCGTATCCAGACAGATTGCAGCCAGAGTCGCTTGAGGCAAAACTGCTGGTTCTGCTGGCCGAGGGCGCGATGGCAAAGGCTGCGTTGTCTCGGAGCCTGGGACAGAAACAGGTTTCGGGCCAACTCAACAAGGTAGTTCGGCAACTCGTAGTGGAGAGGATGATCGAGTACACCCTTCCCGACAGGCCGCGCAGCCGCCTCCAGCGATACCGGCTGACGGCCAAGGGCCGCGCCGCGGTGACCGCATCGACGCGACTCGGAACGACGTCATGAACACGGTCGGCGAACGAGAGCTTCGCACGCAACTGCGCGTGGTCGAGTTCGTCCGCGACGCGCTTGGTTACGACGATCTCGGTCACTGGAAGAACCTTCCCGACAACGCCAACGTCGAACGAAAGCGTCTCGCCGGCTGGCTGAAGCGCCAGGGTCACGCCGCCAAGGTGATCGACAAGGCGCTGGACGCGTTGAACAAGGCGGCTGCGCTCGGCGGCGGCAAGACGCTCTACGATGCCAACCGGGAAGTGTACGGTCTGCTCCGCTACGGCGTGAAGGTGCGGCCGGAGATCGGCGAGAACACCGTTACCGTATGGCTGATCGATTGGGACAACCCCGACGCCAACGACTTCGGGGTCGCCGAGGAGGTGACGATCACCGGCCAGCAACCCAAGCGCCCGGACATCGTCCTCTACGTCAACGGCATCGCCGTTGCGGTGCTGGAACTGAAACGCTCCACGCGATCGGCGGCTCAGGGCATCCGCCAGAATCTCGACAGCCAGAAGAAGGAGTTCATCCGCCCGTTCTTCGCCACCGTTCAGTTGCTGCTGGCCGGCAACGAGACGGAAGGGCTGCGGTACGGCGTGGTCGAAACGCCCGAGAAACACTGGCTGCGCTGGAAGGAGTCCGCCGCCCATCCGGTGGCCGGCGACAATGCGCTGCTGCGCGAACTGGGTCAGCTCTGCAGCAAAGAGCGGCTGCTCGAGATCGTGCACGACTTCATGGTGTTCGACGCCGGCGTCAAGAAAACCTGCCGGCACAACCAGTACTTCGGGGTGCGCGCGGCGCGGGAGAACGTCAGCGACCGTGCCGGCGGCATCATCTGGCACACGCAGGGCAGCGGCAAGAGTCTGACCATGGTCTGGTTGGCCAAGTGGATTCGGGAGCATATCACCGATTCGCGCGTGCTGATCGTCACCGACCGCACCGAGCTCGACGAGCAGATCGAAGCCGTATTCAAGGGCGTGAGCGAGGAAATTTACCGGACGACCAGCGGCGCCGACTTGGCACGCGCTCTGGGCGACAGCGCAAACTGGCTGATTGCTTCCCTGATCCAGAAGTTCGGCGCATCGGAGGAAGGGGACGTCGACGCCTTCGTCGAGGGCCTCCGCGCTCACGTCCACCACAAGGGCATCCGCGCCAAGGGCGAGTTCGTGGTCTTCGTGGACGAGTGTCACCGCACCCAGTCCGGCAAGCTCCACGACGCTCTGAAAGAGGTCCTGCCGAAGGCCACGCTGATCGGGTTCACGGGGACGCCGCTGCTCAAGGCCGACAAGCCGCGCAGCATCGAGACGTTTGGGCCGTACATCCACACCTACAAGTACGACGAGGCGGTAGCGGACGGCGTGGTGCTGGACCTGCGCTACGAAGCGCGCGACGTCGATCAGAATCTCACGTCGCAGGACCGCGTCGATCAATGGTTCGAAGCCAAGACCGGCGGCCTCACCGACGTTGCCAAGGCGCAACTCAAGCAGCGCTGGGGAACGATGCGCAGCGTCCTGAGCTCGCAGGACCGCCTGCGGAAGATCGTCGCCGACATCCTGCTCGACATGGAGATGCGTGACCGCCTCAAGAGCGGCCGCGGCAACGCCCTGCTGGTCTCCGACAGCATCTACTCGGCCTGCCGCTTCTTTGAGTTGTTTCGGCAGACCGATCTGGCGGGGAAGTGCGCGATCATCACCTCCTATCGGCCGAACGCGGCGGACGTCAAGGGCGAGGAATCCGGCGAAGGGCTCACCGAGAAGCTGCTTCAGTACGGCATCTATCGAACCATGCTCGCCGAGCACTTCGACGAGCGGGAAGATTCTGCGGTGCACAAGGTCGAACGGTTCGAGCAGGAGGTGAAGCAACGCTTCGTCGACCAGCCGGGGCAAATGAAGCTGCTGATCGTCGTCGACAAGCTGCTGACCGGCTTCGACGCTCCGCCGGCGACCTACCTGTACATCGACAAGTCGATGCAGGATCATGGCCTGTTCCAGGCGATCTGCCGCGTGAACCGCCTTGACGGAGAGGACAAGGAATACGGCTACGTCATCGACTACAAGGACCTCTTCCGGTCGCTGGAGCGGTCGATCACGGATTACACCGGGGAAGCGTTTGACGGGTATGACGCCGCGGACGTGCAGGGACTGCTCAAGGACCGCCTGGAACAGGGCCGCGAACGGTTGGAGGAGGCGCGCGAGGCGATCAAGGCGCTGTGCGAGCCGGTCGATCCGCCGCGCGACACGGCCGCTTATCTGCGCTACTTCTGCGCGGCCGACAGCGGCGACGCCGAGCATCTCAAGGAGAATGAACGCGAGCGGCTGTCGCTCTACAAGCTGACCGCCGCGCTGCTGCGCGCGTACGCCAACTTGGCCAACGAGATGAGCGAGGCCGGTTACTCCGCCGCCGAAGCTCAGGCGATCAAGGCCGAAGTACGGCATTACGAGACGGTGCGCCAGGAAGTGAAGCTGGCCAGCGGCGACTACGTCGACATGAAGATGTACGAGCCGGCGATGCGGCATCTGCTCGACACCTACATCCGCGCCGACGAGAGCGTGCAGGTGTCGACGTTCGATGATCTGACCCTGGTGCGGATGATCGTGGAGCGCGGCGCGGAGGCGGTCGCGGACTTGCCGGAGGGAATCCGCAAGAACCGCGAAACGACGTCCGAGACGATCGAGAACAACGTCCGCCGTCTCATCATCGACGAACGCGCCGTGAACCCGAAATACTACGAAAGAATGTCGGACCTGCTGGACGCTCTGATCCGGCAGCGCAAGCAGGAGGCGCTGAGCTACCGTGAGTATCTCGACCGGATCGTCGACATCACCAGGAAGGCCAGCAATCCGGCATCCCGCGCCGCCTATCCGGCGCGCATCGACAGCGGCCCGTTACGGGCGCTGTACGACAATCTGAAGGACCCTGACCCGCTCCGCGAGCGAGGACCGGCGTATGGCCGCGGGACCCCGGAGGGCGACCCCCGCGAGGAGCTGGCGGTGCAGGTGGACCAAGCCATCCGCGGCGTGAAGAAGGCCGACTGGCGCGGGAACAGGTTCAAGGAACGCGAGGTGCGCAACGCCATTCAAGCCGTGCTCGGCGACGACGATGGCTCGATCACCACGATATTCGATGTCGCGAAGGCGCAGCATGAGTATTGAACCGGCAACCCGCAGCATCGAGGTGCGCGGCATTCCCGTGGAGATCGTCCGCAAGGAAATCAGGAACCTTCACGTCGGCGTCTACCCGCCGGGCGGCCGCGTGCGGGTCGCCGCGCCGCATCGGCTCGACGACGCCGCCGTGCGGCTGGCAATCGTCTCCCGGCTTGCGTGGATCCGGCAGAGACGCGAGGAGTTCGAACGGCAGCAGCGCCAATCCCGGCGCGAATTCGTGAACGGCGAGAGTCATTACTTCGCCGGCCGCCGTTACCGGCTCGACGTGATCGACCACCGCGGCCGGCCCGCGGTTCGCTTGATCAACAACTCGACGATGAGACTGCTCGTCCCCCCGGACACCGACCGCGATGCCCGCGAGGCAGTGCTGCACCGCTGGTACCGCAGCCAGCTACGCCGACAGCTACCGGCGCTCCGCGCCAAATGGGAACCGCGGGTCGGCGTGACCGCCGCCGACGTGCGGATCAAGCGGATGAAGACCCTCTGGGGCTCCTGCAGCGTCGAAGACAAACGCATCTGGCTCAACCTGGAACTGGCCAAGAAGCCGGTTTCGTGCCTGGTCTACGTGCTGGTGCACGAGCTGATCCATCTCCTGGAGCGACACCACACCGATCGGTTTCGGTCGTTGATGGACGACCGCCTGCCACTCTGGCAGGTCTACCGCGACCAACTCAACAGCCTTCCCCTTGCCCACGAGCACTGGCGCTACTGAATCAGCGGCGCGCGGACGCGATACGCTGGCCGGACGTGCGCACTCTGAAGTACAGTACGCCCATGACACCGCCGCCAACCCGACAGGAAGCAGCAGCATGATCGACTCCGAGCAGTCTGCGACTCGCGTCGAAAACCCCGCCATTGACGAAGAACTGGACGGTCTGGACGTCGAGAGCAAGGAGTGGGGCGGCTATCCTCTGGACGATCTCTTTATCCGGCAAGAAAACCGGACAGTCTTGGAGGTCATCCGGCGGATCGAAAGGGGCAGTTACGTTATGAACCCCGACTTCCAGCGGGACTTCATCTGGCCGGAGGACAAGCAGAGCAAGCTGATAGAGTCGGTGGTCATGCGCATCCCGCTGCCGGTATTCTACCTGGCAGAGGACGAGGAAGGCCGGATGATCGTAGTGGACGGCCTGCAACGCCTGTCCACCTTACACCGATTCATGCATGGCGAACTGCGCCTCCGTCTCCCCGATCGGCGCGAGCTTGACCGCCTCCGGTTCTCCGATTTGCCGCCCAGATTCATGAACCGGATCGAAGACTGCGAACTGATCCTCTACGTCATCGACTGCAAGACGAAGGAACAGGTCCGTCTGGAGATCTTCGAACGCGTAAACAGCGGCGCGCCGCTCAGCAGACAGCAGATGCGCAACGCTCTGTTCCCGGGACCCGCCACCCGGCTTCTGAAAGAGGTATCGAGCACCGCTTCGTTCCTCGCAGCGACCGGGAGCAGTCTGGACACCAGGAGCATGAGAGACAGGGAGTTCGTCAATCGGTTCTGCGCATTCCGGCTTCTCGATCTCGATGACTATCGTGGAGACATGGACGACTTTCTCGCCAGGTCGCTACGCAGGATGAACGGTATGGCGCAGGACGGCCTGACCCGCTTGGCCGATGAGTTCCGGCGAAGCATGGAACACAACCATCTCTTGTTCGGAAGGCACGCTTTCAGCAGGAGCTTCCTGCCTGCATACAAGAGCGCAGGGAGCGCCAGACTGGTGCTCAACGCTTCGATTTGGGACGTCATGTCTACCGGCCTGGCTGCCTATGGCCGGGATCGCGTCAAGCGGTCCGCCGTCGATCTTCGCGCGTCCTTCTGCCGGTTGCTGCAAGACGAAGAGTTCGTAACGGCGATCACCTGCGGCACCAACGACGCCGAGAGGGTCCGCAAGCGTTTTCATCTTGCCGGGAGGATGTTTCAGGAGGTCCTTGGCGCTATCTGACGCTGAGACGGGCCAGGCGATTCCCGGTCACTGGTATCGGTGGGCGGCGATGAAGTCCCAGTCGAGGGTGACGCCCAGTCCCGGTTCGGCCGGCACGGCCACCATGCCGTCGGCGTCGACGTCGATGCGCTCGCGGGTGGTGCGCCAGCGGAGGGGCGAGGCGCTGGTCGAGTACTCCAGCACCTCGGCGTCGCGGTGGTTGGCCAGAAAGTGGAGATTGGCGGCGATCTCGATGTTGGTCTTGTATCCGTGCGGGATCACCCGCTTGCCGCGTTGCGCCGCGGCGGCGGCGATGCGGCGCAGATGGGTGAAGCCGCCCACCTGGGTGATGTCGGGCTGGCAGATGTCGGCCTTGCCGCGGTCCATCGCCTCGATGAACTCGTCCACGTGGGTCAGGCCCAGGTCGCCCACGCCGAGCGGCACTCCGCGGCCGGCCATCCGCGCGTGGCCGGCCACGTCGTCCAGCGGCAGCGGCGCCTCCAGAAACCAGATGCCGACCTGCTGCAGGACCGGAAGCAGGCGCAACCCTTCCTCCGCAGTGCGGTAGGCCGTCTGCGCGTCGACGATCAGCTTGGCCGTCGCGCCGGCCTCGGCGCGGGCCGCCTGCAACAGCCGCGCCGTGGCGGCCGGATCGTCCATCCACCACGGATCGGCCGAGAACTTGAAGTTGCGCAGACCCAGGCCGCGCGCCGCGGCGACCTGCCCGCGCACCTCATCTGCCTCGCGGGCCATCGGGTAGATCGTCCCGTACGCCTCGACGCGCTCCCGGCGGCGTCCGCCGAGCAGCTCCGAGATCGGCGCCCCGGCCGCCTGCCCGGCGATGTCCCACAGCGCCAAGTCGACCCCGCCGATCGCGTGCATCATCAGGCCGCGGCGGCCGACGTAGTCGGTCGCGTCGTACATGATCTGCCAGAGCCGCTCCGGTTCGGTGGGATCGCGGCCGACCAGCAGCTCGCGCAGCCCGCGCGCATGACTGTGCGCGGCGCGCGAGCGCACGATGCCGCAGATCGCCGCCGGCAGCGACTCGACCTCGCCGATGCCGGTGAGCCCCTCGTCCGTGCGCACGACGATCACGCAGTCGTCGTAAGAGCCGTCGAACAGCCCGATGTTGGGATCCTCGACGCGAACGTGCAGCGCGTCGACGTCGGTGATCTTCACGTTGCGTGCTCGCGGAGCGCGGCCGAAAGGCCGGCCTCCATGTCCGCCTCGGCGCACTCCGGCAGCAGGACTCCGGCGCCCAAATCGCCGAACGTCTCCGCCGCGGCGGCTGCCGACAGCGGCTGGCCCCGGGCGTCGAGAGGATTGCCCAGGAGCAGGTGATCGACCGCCAGCGATCGCGCCACCAGCGGCAGGTCGAGATGACGGAGCGCGTTGGGCAGGAAGGCAGCCGCCGGCCAGCGGTAGTCGGGCTCGGTCGCCAAGTCCAGAAAGCGGGCGGGGAAATCGAGCGCCGCCACGACGCTGACCCGGCCAGCTTCCGGTTCGGCGGCGGCCGGATCGCGCAACAGGGCCGCCGCCAGCAGCACCGCGACGCCGCCAAGGCCGCGGCCGATCAGGGCCAGCCGCCCGCCGGCGCGTTCCGACGCCACGGCGCGCACCAGCTCCACCAGCGCCCTGGTCCGCACCGCCAGCAGGCCGTCGCCGATCGCGCACGCCAGATAGGAGAGGATTCGATCCATACCGCCCCAGCCGGCGGCCGCGTACGGCGCCAACGCCGGCCGCGATTCGCCCCAGCCCGGCAGGTCCGCCACCACCAGCTCCGGCAGCACGGCGCCCGGCGTCCGCTCAAACATCGCCGACAGGCGCGCCGCCAACCCGTTGCGCTGCAGCGCCGCTTGGCGGCCGCGGTCGTCAACGTAGATGACCAGGGCGCCGGCCTGCGCCGGTGGGCGCGGCCGCAACGCACTGGCCGGCATTGACAGACCATCGGTGGTGACCGCCAGCGCCTCGCGGTAGTCCTGCGACCAGAGTTGGAACGGCTCTCCCGTCGACCAGCGCGCGGCGCCGCCCGGCGCGGCCGTGACCTCACGCACCGCCGCAGCCAGCGCCGGAGCGTCCAAGCGCTCGGGAAGCCGCGCGGCCTGCCGCCGGGCCAGATCGGCGTTGAGCGTGTACATGTTTTCGACCGGCGATGGGTGGCAGCGCAGGCGCTCTCGCGGGATCATGGGGAAGTCCGCCGGATTGAGTTCCGGTACCGTCCGGTCACGTTGGCCAAGCAACCAGCGGTTCATCCAGGCGGCGAAGCGCCGCACTTGCCGCAGGGTGTAGTCGTGGCCGGAGTCATCCTCGAAGAAGGCAAAGCGTTTGTCGCGCCTCGCTGCCGCGAATGCGCTGGCGCACAGCGCCGCCAATCTGCGGCTCCACTCGATACGGAACACCTCATCACGCCGGCCGGCCATGAGCAGAGTCGGCGTCGGCATGCCGGCCAGCAGCAGGTCCACCTCGTCCACACCCGCCCCGATGCGGTTCCACCACAACCCTTCCGGGCACGGCGCGTACAGGTCGCCGACCGGATGATCGGCCATCCGGCTCAAGCAGCAACTCGGTCCCTGGCAGACGATGCGCCGGTCCAGCAACGTGGCGAACAGCGTGGTGTGGCCGCCTCCGCTCACGCCGCTCATGGCCACGCCGCGGCTCAGATCGACGTCGGAGCGGGTGGCCAGATAGTCGATGCACCGCAGCGCGTCCAGGACGAAGTAGCGATTCGAGGAGTACCCGGTGAGATAGGTGCGCGCACCGTCGGCAAAGTGATCGTTGCCGGGCTGCTTCTCGGAGTCCTGTCCGGGCGGATCGAACAGCACCGCCAGATAACCGAGGCTGGCGAACGCCTGCGCGGGAATCTGATACGGAGCGTGCTGCTTGCCGGAATGCCCGACCGGCAGCACCACCGCGGGGAACGGCCCCGCGCCGTGCGGGACGAAGACCGACGCGTTGACCTGCCAGCCGGGAAACGAATCGAACAGCACGTTCTCGATGCCGCAGTGACGGGTCTCATGCCGGCTGACCGGCCGCGCATCCACCGGCGCGCCGGCGTCCCCGAACGGCATGGGGCCGAACGCCGCGCGGACGTGATCGCGCACCTCGTCCCCCATCTCCCGCCAGAATCCGTCGGCCAGCAGCCATTCGCGCTCCTGTTCGCGGCGTTCCAGCCGGTCGACGGCGCGCGACACTAGATGCCGGGTGAGCTCGGTTCGCAAGTCACCCTTGGCCGGCAACGGAGCCGGCACGCCCGGCGCGGTCATCTGTCTTGCCGGGGTTGGGGCGCAGCGAAAATTGTGAGTTTGGTGGCGTCGCCGATCTGCTCCAGGCGGGGGCGGCGGCCGGATAGCCGCTCGCTGTCGCGGACCAGTTTCAGGAAGCCCTCGCCCCGCGCCTCCATGTAGCTGACGCCGGTGAGCGGGCTCTTGTAGTCGCGCATGAAGCCGGCCAGGAACTGGTTGCGGCGGGCCGGCTGGCACCCCGCGTACAGGTTCTCGACGGTCAGCGTGTTGTACAGGGCGCCGGGGTTTTGCCACTCGATGCGGTCCGGGAACAGGCGGATGATGATCTGTGACCCGCGCTGCTCGTAATCGCGGTGGACGATCGCGTTGACCACCGCTTCCTGCAGCGCCGTATGAGCGTAGCTCGGATAATCGCGCCGGCCTTCCCCGTCCTTCCTGGAACTGGTGGGGATCAACGGCGATGCGCCGAAGTAGGTCATGACCTGCGCGATCTGCTCCGGCAGCGGCCCGGTGAACCGCCTGCTGTCGACCGTGTTCCCGTCCGCCGCGGCGTCGTGGTACGCGGCCACGTCGACGTATGCGCCGGGAACGTGACGCTCCGGCTGCTCGGCGAACAGCAGGATTCCCAGGTGGGTGGGAACGACGCCGGCATCGGTTTCCGCCGCCAGTTTGTGGGCCACCAGCGTATGCGCCCAGTCGCTCGGCGACGACCAGTCCGGAAACCGGTTGCGAAAGTATCTGGCCAGCCGCAGATCGTGGAGCTCCTCCAGAGTACTGCCGAACACCGGCCGCTCCTCGATCGGGTTGGCCAAGCGACGGGGGTCAAACACCATTCACCCGTTCCGGTCGCGTTGCTGCTCGGCTCTCCATTGCTCGTATTCGCGCTGCCCTTCCGCGTTCAGCGGATAGTACTTGGCGATCGAACCGCCGGCGGCCAGCTTGAGGCGGCTGAACTCCTCCCACTCTTCGTGGGCGGTGGTGCCTACGGCAAGGTCGCTCGCCATCTTGCGCGGGACGATCACGGCGCCGTCGTCGTCCGCTATGACGATGTCGCCGGGCATGGCCAGCACTCGGCTCAGCGCCACCGGCACGTTATACGCCCAGGGGAACAGCGACGCCTGCGAGGCGTAATGCGGGGTGACGCCCACCGTCCAGAGCGGCAGCCCGATGGCGCGCACCTTGGGCCAGTCGCGGATGCAGCCGTCGACCACCAAGCCGACGCCGCCGCGGCCCTTGAGGTAGGTGATCAGCATCTCGCCCAGGCAGCCGGTGTACCGGTCCCCGTACGCCTGCACCACCAGCACGTCGCCGGGGCGAATCTCGTCGAGCACGCTCCACAGCGCGCTCACCTTCTCCGCGTGCTCCTGGCCGATGCCGGAGGCTATGTCCTCACGCTGCGGCATGAACTGCAGGGTGACGGCGGTGCCGATGGTCCGGGCGCCGGGCAGGCGCTGCACCGGCCCCTGCACGAAGCTCTGCCGCACGCCCATGCCGTGCAGGCCGGCCGCCGCGGTCGCGGCGCTGACGCCGCTGAGCCGCTCGATCAGCTCCGGTTCGGCGCGGGGGAAGTCGGGTCCGCGGATCGGCAGCGTCAGGCCGTCCGGCATGTGCTGCGGGCCGACGCGGCGTTCTTCAGGTTCGGTCACGTGCGCTCCTTGGTGGGGGACGGCGTGGTCAGTCCCACGGGGTGTGGTAGCCGGGCGCGCCGGCGTAACGGTCGAAGGCAAGGGTCAAGCGCAGCTCGCTGCCGGCCGGCAGCGCCACCCGCAGGTAGCGGCCGTCCACCGCCAGCGTGCGCGGCTCGGTGCGGAGCGACGGCGGCGGACCGTTGCCTATGGCGCCGGGGTAGTCGCTGGCGCGTTCCGGGAACGTCACCTGCCGGAACCGGTGTTCGCCAAAGCCGCCCGCTTGCAGGATCACGGTGCGGGCGGCGAATCCGCTGGTGTTGACCAGGTGCAGGCCCACGCCGCCCCGCTCGACCGAGGTGACCAGCGCGGCGACGTCGGCCGGCAGGCCCGGACGGCGCCGCTCCGCGTCGAAGTAGCGCAGCCGGCAGTGGAGCAGCCCGCCGTTGTAGATGATCTGCGGTGAGCCGGTGGTGAGCTGGACCAGCGCCTCCGTGGTGATCGGGTTGGCGTCCTGCCAGTGGTGGATGTGCACGGTGGTGACGTCGGCGTCGTCGCCCCGGATCTGGTCGAGCCGGCGGCTCGCCATGGCGTACGCCTGTCCCAGGGCCGCCTCCGGGTAGCCGGGGTTGTCGCCGCTCAGGTACGCCAGCCATGCCGGTTCGTGGTCGGCGTCCTCCTTGCCGCGCATCGGGACCACCCGGCGCCAGTCGGCGCTTGAGCGCGCGCGGATGGCCAGCAGCCGCTCCCGGTCCTGATCGGCCTCGGTCACGTTCCAGAGCGCCGCCGGCACGCGCGTCGACACCGGTTGGAAGTCGAACCAGCCGTGGTCGCCGAACCGGTAGGGGACGACGAACTCGACCGCCCCCGGCGGCTGCGCGGCGAAGTGTTCCGGCAGGCTCATCTCCAGGTCGGCGACCGGCAGCTCCCGGCCCTGCTCCCACACCGCGTCGAACTGCCGGCGCGGCAGGTCCAGGAACCGTTCCTCGCCGCTCACCAGATAGGCGTTGAGCGCCGCGTCCACCGCGGCGTAGCCGATGTTGTAGTAGCCGTGCGGCCACGTCCAGCCGTACAGCCCGCCGTACCACTTGCCGTCCAGGTATTCCCCTACCCGGCCGGACAGGCCGACGTTGTCCGGCAGCAACCCGCCGGCGGCCTGCGCCCGCGCCAGCCAGGCGTCGACGTACTCCACGATCCAGTCGCGGTACCGGTCGTCGCCGGTGAGCAGGAAGGCATTGGTCACCAGGCTGGTGACGCACAGGTTGCCGGCCACGTCGCCGCGCCCCATGCGCTCCTCCATCGCCGCGCCCATGCGGCGGGCCAGCGCCGGGTCGCGCAGGTCGTCGTAGGAGGCGATGCCCGGCACGTCGTGGTACGGCAGGCCGTAGCGGGCCATCCCCGCCGACCAGCCGTAGCTCGGCTCGTCGAGGAAGAAGCCCCAGCGCGGGCCGCCGGCGCCGTTGTGCGGCGCGCGGATCAGGCGCCGTTGCCGGTCGTAGTTGGGCGCCTCCGGGTCGCTCCCCAGGTAGAAGCCGGCGAACCGCTCCGCCCGTTCGCGCAGCAGCGCGTTGCCGGGATCGGCAAGGCAGAGAGCGTAGAAGTAGATGTAGCTCTCCGACTGGTGGAACTGATCGTAGCCGAGTTCGTATTCGCGCCGGAGCACGCCGTAGGAGGTGAGTTGCCGGGTCACCGCGTCCCACTGCCGGTGGCTCAGCGGCAGCAGCCGGTCGCCGCCGCCGAGCAGGTAGTACAGCGGCCAGTTGCCGAACGACTCGTAGAAGTCGTCGGCGCCGTCGCGGCTCGGATAACCTTCGCTGGCCGCGTCGCGCCAGATCAGGGCGCCGCCGGCGTCGGTGTACTTGTCCAGGAACGGATCGACCGCCGCGTCGAGCAGGTCGAACAGGCGCCGCTGCAGCGCCGCCCAGGCCGGCAGCCGCGCGTACGGCGTGGTCGCGGTGATGGTGGTCACCGGCCGCTCCTCATGTTTCCGGCAACTCGTTGCGGAAGTTGTCCTCCGGACCGAACGCCTCCCAGGCGCTGTTGAAGAACGCGCGCTGCGCGTCGGTGAGCTTGGCCAGCGTCTCCGCGCCGGGGATGCGGTCGCGCTGCCAATGGTAGCTGGCCGCGCGGTCGTTGTACTTGTAGAACAGGCCGTAGCGCGGCTCGTCCGCCGTCCAGCGGTTGGCGCCGTGCGCCAGCGTCTCCGTGAAGATGATGGCCGACCCCTTGGGCGCGGCGACGTTGCGCACCAGCGGGCCGTCGACGGCGTACAGCCGCGCGCGGTCCGGGTCGGGCGCGCGGAAGTCGGACTTGTGGGAGCCGGGAATGCAGGCGAAGCCGCCGTCCTCCGTCGCGATGTCCTGGAGCGCGAACGAGACGACGGTGAGCCCGGTGAAGATCTGGTCGCCCTGCACGGCGTAGCGAAAGTTGACCCGGCCGCCGCGATGGCCGCCGTGCATCTCGAACTGCGGGCACCCCTTGGAGCGCACGAAGCTGTAGGCGCTCTCCAGGCGCAGCTTGGGGCCGATGATCTCCGTAAGGACCTCCATCAGCCGTGGATGGTCGATCAGCGAGATGAACGGCTGCCCCGCTTCGATCAGGCCGGCGCACCGGTGCCAGGTCCCGTTGGCGTCGTAGCCGTCCGGGGTCTTGGCGAGCGGCTGCATCCGTTCGCGTATCTTGCGCTTGGCGGCCTCGCACTCCTCGCCGGTGAGCACGTCCTCGACCAGCAGGTAGCCCTGCAGGTCGAACAGGTATTTCTGTGTGGCAGTCATGGCGCCCCAAGCCTATGAGCTTGTCGCCCGGCCGGCAAGCGCCCCCGCAAGGGCCGGTTGACGTTGGAAATGTAAGCATGACAGTTTGATGGCATGGTGCGGACGCAGATTCAGCTGCCGCAGGGGCTGTACGAGGAAGTGAAGCGGGTGGCCCGCGAGCGTGAGATACCGGTCGCCGAAGTGGTGCGGCGCGGTGTCGAGTACATCACGCGAACGTATCCGCCGGTCACGTGCGGTGAGCCATGGCGCCTGCCGGCGCCGAGCGATCTGGGCGCGTTCAAGACGGCGCCGGAGCGATGGCCGCTGATCGCGCACGACTCGGCCGGCCGGGACTGACGGCATGGTGTCCATCGACGCCTGAATGCGTGTCCGGCGGCGCGTCGACCCGCTGCCGCCGACGCCGCGCAACCGCCGCCGCGTCGAGTCGCGGGCGCGGTGGATCGGGCCGCTGGTCCGATACGGGATGCGGCCGCTGGTGCGCATCACCTTCGGACCGTCCCGGCCATCACGCGAGCCGGCGCTGGTCATGTCCAATCACTCGTCGTTCTGGGACCCGCTGTTCCTGTCGCTGGCCACGGGGCGCGCCATCCACTTCCTGGCGACCGAGCTGGCGTTCGCCGGCGGACCGATCGGCTGGGTGAGCCGCTTCTTCGGGGCGGTGCCGAAACGCAAGTACACGGCCGACCCGCGCGCGATCCTGCGCCTGCGCCGCTGGCGTGACCTGGGCGGCTCCGTCGGCCTGTTCCCGGAGGGCGAACGGACCTGGGACGGCCGGCCGCTGCCGATTCTGCCCGCCGTGGAGAAGCTGGTGCTGGCGATGGGCCTGCCGGTGGTGACCGCGCGCGTCTACAACGGCTGGCGGCAGTCGCCGCGCTGGGCGGAGAGCCTGCGCCGCGGCCGCGTGCACGTGGAGGTCGACCGGCCGCGGCGCTTCACCGAGCGCGACTCCCTGCAGTCGATTCGCCGCTACATAGAGGAGCGTATCCGCGTCGACGCAGAGACGGGGCCGAGCTGGCCGGTGCGCGGGCGGCGGCTGGCCGCCGGGATCGGCAACGTGCTGTTCGCCTGCCCCGCCTGTCTGCGGTTGGACGCGATCGAGGAGCGAGGCGATACGGCCGCCTGCCGGCGCTGCCCGGCGGCGTGGCGCGTCGATGCCGAAGGCCGGCTCCATCCGGCCGCCGGCGGCGGACCGATCACGTTGCGGGCGGCCGTCGATGAGCTGAGCGCTCGGTTCCCGGAGCCGCGCCGGCCGGCCGGCGGCGCGTTGCCCGCCGGCGAGCTGCTGCGCAGCGAGCCGGTCCGGCTCTACGACGTCACCGATCCGGCGCCGGCGCTGATCGCCTGCGGCCCGCTGGCGCTGACCGCCGATACGCTTTCGGTCGCCGGCGCGGCGCCGTGGTCGATCCCGATCACCGAGCTACGGGCCGAGGCGGTCGACATCCGGCGGCGGCTCAACTTCTCGTCGCGGCGCCGCGTGTTCGAAGTGGTCATGCCGCGCGAGTCGGTGATCAAGTGGGAGCTCTTCCTGCGCCACGTCCGAACGCGCCGGGGCCGGTTGGCCGGCCGCGTTGCCGCGCCGGCCGTCTCCGTACAGAATCCCGGCGCGATGGACGGATCGGGACACCCCGCCGGCCCCCGCGGGGCGCAGCCGCGCCGGCCGGCAGAGCGGACGCCGGAGCGCAGCCGGTGACGGACCGGCCGCCGGCTGACCGAGCGCTGGCCGGCCAGGCGCGGACGGGCCGCGCGCACGCCAGCCGCGCGCGGGCCGTGCTGCTGTTGATCGCGGCGGTGACGGCGCCGCTCTGCGCCGGCGCGCAGACGCTGGTGTCGCCCAACGATCCGGTCTACGGCCACCTCCGCACGTGGGAGCAGCGCGGACTCATCGACTGGCTGCCGCCGCTGCGGCCGTTGCCGGCGCCGATCGTGCGCGCCGCCCTGCAGCGGGTGGCCGACGCCGGACCGGCGGCCGACCGCCGGATCGCCCGTAGCCTGCTGGCGCGTTACTTCCGTCCGCTGCCGGTGCGGGGTCAGGCCGGGATCGGCATCCGGTCGAAGGCGACCGCCGGCGGCGCATTGCCGGCGCAGATCGCGGCGCAGCTGGCCGCCGGGGTCGAGGCGCCGATCAGCGATCACCTCGGCTTCGGATTCGCCGCGAGGGCGCGGCCGGCGTCGGTCGTCCCGGCGCCGGTGACGCCGCTGCTCACGTTCGATCCGTACGACGACATCGCGCCCGGCGACCGCACCACCATCCTGGGAGAGGAGTTCGACTTCCGCGTGGAGCTTGCCGGCAACGCCTACGTCGGCGCGAGCGGCACGGAGACCGGCGCCGATTCCTGGTTCGTGCAGGCCGGCTTCGGGAGAAGCTCCTTCGGCTACGGCCGGGACAGCACGATCGTCTCTGACGCCGCCGCTCCGGCCGGTTACGTGACCGGCGCCTACCGCGGATCGTGGATCGCCTATTCGGCGATGTTCCTGGACCTGATCGCCGCCTACGGGACCTGCAGCGGCGCCACGCCCGCGGGGGTCGCCTGCGACGCGCAGGGCCGCTACCCGTTGCGCGACCGCGCGCGGATAGCGGACGGCCGCCACCCCTCCAAGTACCTGGTGGTCCAGTCGCTCAGCTTCTATCCGGCCGACTGGCTGGAACTGACCGCGCTGCAGTCGGTGCTGTTCGGCGGACGGTTTTCACCGACGTATCTGCTGCCGGTATTCCCCAGCATCTACACGCAGATGCAGCTCTACGACTACGACAACGCCTTCCTGGGAGCGGCCGCCCGCGTGCGGCTGCCGTACGGCGCTTCGCTCGGCGCGGTGCTGTACGTCGACGACATCAACCTGACCAAGATACGGCGCTTCGACTTCGACTCCGACCAGAACAAGCTGGCGGTCGACCTGGAAGCCGGCATCGCCCCGCCGCTACCGATTCTCACCTACCTGTCGGCCCGCTACCGGATGGTGACGCCCTACCTGTACGCGCACCACCCGGCGGCGCTCGACTACCTCACCTACACCCACGCGGGGCGCCACCTGGGCACCATGCTCGCCCCCAACTCCGACGAGCTGCGGGTGAGCGCGCGCGCGTTCCCGCTCGACTGGCTCGGCATCGACCTGTCCCTGCGCCGGGTTCGCCACGGCGGCCCGGCCGGGGGATCGGTCTGGGACCACGGCCTGGTGGACGGCGCCTTCGTCTTCTACGGGCCGTCGACGTTCCTCAAGCAGGACGTGTTGGAGCACGTGCTGCAAGCGCGCGCCGGCATCGATCTGCACGTCGATCTGCAGCCGGTCGAGCTCCACTTGGGGCTCAGCTACACCTACCAGCAGGTGAACAACCGCGATCTGGAGCCGGGCGCCGACGAGCAGGCGCACCTGTTCGAGGTGAGCACCGCGGTCCGCTACTGATCTCCCGGTCCGCTCTGCCGCTCCGCCTGCGCCGCGGCGGACCGGATCATCTCGGCGAGCGGCCGGCCCACGTCGAGCGTTGCGGCGAGCTGGCGGGCGGACGGGGACATCTTGCCCCAGGTGCGCCGGAGCACCCGCTGCAACGTGTCCGCGTCCCGGCCCTCGGCGAACGCCGCCAGATCCGCTTCCAGGAACGACAGGCACGCCGCGTCCTCCAAGATCTGCGTCTCCGCGTCGCGGCCCAGCCCCTCCTTGCGGACCAGCGCCGCCACCCGGTCGATCAGCGCGGCGGGAGCGCGCAGATCGCGCAGGATGCCGGCGGCCCGCTCGGCGTGATGGCGGGCGCAGGCGCGCCGCCAGCGCAGGTAGCCGGAACGGCCGGCCGGATAGCTGGCGCGCGGGATCTGCCACCGCTGCAGATGCTGAGCGCGGGCGGCGATCGCCAGCGCCGCCGACGGGCGCGCGGTCAGCCGGCCGAGCCAGCGGGTCATGCGGCGTCCGTATTCGACGGCGCGCCCGGACGGGTCCTCGGCGTTGGCCGCGTCGATGCGCTGCAACGCGCTCCGGATCAGGTCAGCGCCGTCCGCCATGCGCGGCGCCGCCGGCGGTGAACGGGGTCACGCGGACATCGAGACCAGCTCGTCCTTGACCCCCTGCAGCACCTGCCCGTAGCGGTCGTCGACCATCATGAGCTGCTGACGCATCAGCCCCACGTACTCGGGGTCGGTCTGCGGGTTGATCTGCACGCGCTGGCCGGCCTTCTTGGAGAGCTCCTCCTCCTTCTGTTGCCGGCGCGGCTCGTAGTGGCGGTCGACCTCCTGCCGCACGCGGTTGCGCTCGCCCAGGTACTCCTGGAAGAACTGCTCCAGCTGGCTGAGCAGCATGCGCAGCTTGCGGTCGTTGTTGCTGAGCGCCCGGAACCCCTCGCCGGCGCGGCGGCTGCGCTTGAGCGCGAACTCGTCGACCGGCAGGGTGAGGTTGCTGAGCAGCGCGTCGCGCACGCCGTCCCGGACCCATCCGGCCTGCGCGCCGTCGTACCCTTCCAGCAGCTCCTCCAGGTCGGCGTCCTGGTCGCCGAAGTACCGCGACACCAGCTTCTTGCCTTCGGTGGTGAACTGGTTCTGCTCCAGGTTCTTCCGGTCGGCCACGACGTCCCTGGTCCGCTCCAGGGCGATCTCCCACGAAGACTTGATGGTTCCCATGCAGCACCTACACTCCTTGCCTCGATCGGGCTGGGCGGACTCGAACCGCCGACCCCACGCCCCCCAGACGTGTACGCTACCAACTGCGCCACAGCCCGAAACGGAAGCGCCCGCAACCGGGCGCTCCACTCCCTCAGTGTACCCCGGCGCGTATGCCGTCGTCCACGCCTCCGGCGTCGTCCACGCCGCAACCCGCGTCGGCCGGCCGTCGCGCCACCGTCGCCGCGGTGCGGGTCGACAGGCCGTACAGCTGGATGAAGCCGCTGGCGTCGCCGTGGTCGTAGGAGCCGGCCGTGAACGACGCCAGCCCTTCGTCGTAGAGCGAATACGGCGACCGCCGGCCGGCCACCGTGATCCCTCCCTTGTACAGGGCGAGCGTCACCGCTCCCGTGACGCGCGCGCAGACGCGCCGCATGAACGCGTCGAGCGACTCCCGCAACGTGGAGAACCAGTGCCCGCCGTACACGGCGTCGGCGTAGGTCATGGCCAGCTGCTGCTTGGCGCGTAGCGCGTCCGCCTCCAGGGTGAGCATCTCCAGCTCGCGCAGCGCCGCGTACAGGATGGCGCCGCCGGGCGTCTCGTACACGCCGCGGCTCTTCATGCCGACCACCCGCGTCTCCACGATGTCGGCGCGGCCGACGCCGTGCTCGGCGCCGAGCTCGTTGAGCCGCCGCACCAGCTCGACCGCGCCATGCCGCCGGCCGTCGACCGCCACCGGGACGCCGCGCGCGAACTCGACCGTGACCTCCTGCTCCCGGTCGGGCGCCGCCGCCGGGGAGACGGAGCGCTGGAACAACGCTTCCTGCGGGCGCCGGCCGGCGTCCTCCAGGTCCCCGCCTTCGTGGCTGAGGTGCCAGACGTTGTCGTCCCGAGAATAGATGTTGCGCCGCGAGACGCCGGCCAGGTCGATGCCGCGGCGCTCCGCGTAGGCGATGGCGTCTTCGCGCGAACGGATGTCCCACAGCCGCCACGGCGCGATGATGGCCAAGTCGGGCGCGAGCGCCCGGTACGCCAACTCGAACCGCACCTGGTCGTTGCCTTTGCCGGTGCAGCCGTGGGCCAGCGCGTCGGCCCCCTCGGCCCGCGCCGCCTCCACCTGCACCTTGGCCTGCAGCGGCCGGGCCGCCGAGGTGCCGAGCAGGTACTTGCCTTCGTAGACCGCGCCCGCGCGCAGCATCGGGAACAGGTAGTCCTCCACGAACTCGCGCCGCACGTCCCGCAGGATCAGCTTGACCGCGCCGGACGCGGACGCCCGCGCCTCGAGCGCGGACAGATCGTCGGACTGCCCCACGTCCGCGCAGACCGCCACCACTTCCGCGCCCGGATAGCGGTCCTTGAGCCACGGAATGATGATCGAGGTGTCGAGCCCGCCGGAATAGGCGAGCGCGATCCGCTTCACGCCGGTTGCCATTCGGTCCGCTCCTCCCGCCGCTACAGGCCGGACAGCGCCGCGTCGATGCGGCGCAGCCCTTCGGCCAGCTCGCCGGCGGAGATCACCAGCGGCGGCGCAATGCGCATCACGTCCTCGCCGGAGCGGAGCGCCAGCACCCCGTCGGCCCGCAGGGCGTTCGCCAGCGCCTGGATCCGCGGCTGCTCGCCGGCCCCGCCGGGAACGTGGACGGATCCGGGAACGTGGACGCCGCGCAGCATCCCGGCGCCCACCACCGGCCCCAGGCCGTGCGTCCGGCGCAACGACTCCAACCCCTGCCGCAGCTGCTCGCCGCGTTCGCGCACCGCGGCCAGAAACGCCGGATCGGTGAGCAGGTCGAACACGTGCGAGGCGAGCGCGCAGGTGACCGGCCCGCCGCCGAACGTGGTGCCGTGTTCGCCGAAGTGGAGCCGGTCGTTGACGGCCGCCGGCAGCAGCACCGCAGACAGCGGCAGCCCGCCCGCCAACGGCTTGGCAAGGGTGACGATGTCCGGCTTGAGGCCGACGCCGTCGGCAGCGAACAGGTGGCCGCACCGGCCCAGACCGGTCTGCACCTCGTCGGCGATCAGGATCACGTCGTGCTCGGCGCAGGCGGCGTTGAGCGCCGCGGCGAAGTCCGGCGTCATGGCCGCCAGCCCCCCCTCGCCCTGCACCACTTCGACGATGACGCCGGCGAAGGAGTCGTCGAGCGTGGCGCGCAGCGCGTCGACGTCGTTGTAGGGGACGACCTCCACACCCGGCAGCATGGGGCCGAACGGCTCCTGATACTTCGGCGTCGGCGTGCAGGCGAGCGCGCCGTAGGTGCGGCCGTGAAAGGCGCCGGTGAACGCCAGTATCTTGTGGCGGCCGGTGTTCTTGGCGCCGCGGTGGGCGTACATGCGCGCGAACTTGATGGCCGACTCGTTCGCCTCCGCGCCGCTGTTCATGTACTGCACGGCCGCAAAGCGGTCGCCGGTCAGCTTTCCGGCAAGCTCCAACGCCGGGCCGGTGGTGTAGAGGTTGGAGACGTGCACCAGCTTGCGCATCTGCGCGGCGGCGACGTCGGCCAGGTCGGCGCGCCCGTAGCCGAGCGCGTTGACGGCGATGCCGGCCCCCAGGTCGAGGTAGGTCTTGCCGGCGGCGTCGGTGAGGCGGCAGCCGCTGCCGTGGTCCAGCAGCAGCAGCTCGGCCGAGAAGGCGTTGGGGAATCGATGATCGGTGACGATGGCGTCGTTGATCTGCATGGTCAGGTTCTCCTTTGATCCGTAGTCGGCGCCGGCGCGGCGATCACCGTGCCCTGCGCGCCGTCCAGCAGCGCGCGCAGCTCGCCGGCCGCGCCGTAGTCGCCGACGTGCACGCGGCCCACGCCGGCGGCCACCGCGGCGGCCGACGACCTGATCTTGGGCACCATGCCGCCGGTGATGGTCCCCGCGTCTATCTCTTCATGCGCCGCCGCGGGGTCGAGCCGGCGCAACACCGCGCCGTCCTTGCGGACGCCGTCGACGTCGGAGATGAACAACAGCGCCTCGGCGTCGATGGCGGTCGCCACGCGCAGGGCGGCGGTGTCGGCGTTGACGTTGACGCCTCCGCCGGCCCCGTCGTCGCACACCGGGCTCATCACCGGCACGTAGCCGGCAGCGAGCAGGGCGGCGAGCAGGCGGGTGTCGACGCCGTCGATCCGGCCGGTGCGGGTGCCGGGCGGCGTCTCCTCCGGCCGCGCCGCCAGGGTCGGCCCGTCCGAGCCGCAAATGCCGGCCGCGCGCACGCCGGCGGCGGTCAGGGTGCGCACCAGCCGCTTGTTGGCGCTGCCGGCAAGCACCATGTCGACCACCTCCATCTCCTGCGCGGTGGTGAGCCTGATCCCGTCCCGGAAGCGCGGCTGGTGACCCAGGCGCCGGCTCACCGCCGTCACCTCGGCGCCGCCGCCGTGCACGACGATCACCCGCCACGTCCCCGCCAGCGAGCCGAGCTCGGCGGCGAAGACGGCGCGGAGCGCCGCGTGCTCGAGCGCCCGGCCGCCCAGCTTGATCACGGCCGTGGGCGGATGCGGGCCGGCGCCGGTCACGGCGTTCCGTGCACGGGCAGGCCGCGTTCCTCCGGCAGCCCCATGCGCAGGTTCATGGCCTGCACCGCCTGTCCGGCCGCGCCCTTGACCAGGTTGTCGAGCGCGGAAAACAGCAGGACCGCGCCGCCGTCGACCCGGTACGCGACGTCGCACCGGTTCGACCCCCACACCGCCCCGGTGGCCGGCAGCCGGCCGGTCAGCAGCCGCACGAACGGCGCGTCGGCGTAGGCGGCCTGCAGCGCGTCGCGCACCGCATCCTCGCCGGCTCCTGCGGCCGCCGGCGCGGTGACGGTGGCGGCGATGCCGCGCTTCATGGGCGCCGTGTGCGGGGTAAACCAGATCGACGCGCCGGGGCTCACCTTCTCCAGCTCCTGGACCATCTCCGGCACGTGGCGGTGGCCGGTACCGGGGTTGTAGGCGCCTGCCGTCTCGCTCCGGTCGCAGAACGTCCACGCGGCGTCCGCCTTGCGGCCGGCGCCGGACAGCCCGGTCACCGCGCAGGCGACGATCGGGCCGCGCACCAGCCCGGCGGCCAGCACCGGCAGCAGCGGCAGCAGCACCGCGGTGGGAAAGCAGCCCGGGCTGGCTATCAGGTCGGCCGACCGGAGCCGGTCGCGGTTACGCTCCGGCAGCCCGTACACCGCGCCGTCAAGCAGATCGGGCCGCGCCGGCGGCTGGCCGTAGGCGGCGGCGAACCGTCCGGGATCGGCTATGCGGAAGTCGGCCGACAGGTCGATCACCACCGAGCGGCCCAGAAACGGGCCGAGCGTCCGCGCCGACTCCAGGTGCGGCAGGGCGGAAAACACCACGTCGCTGCCGGCGGCGGCGGCCTCCTCCACGGAGATCAGCGCGCCGCCGGGCGCCGTTGCCAACCCCCGCGGCGAGAGCTCCGGCACCGCCTCCGCCACCGGCGCCCCCGGCCGGGAGCTCGACGCCAGATGGAGCGTCCGCACGTCCGGATGCTCGGCCAGCAGGCGCGCCAGCGTCGAGCCGGCGTAGCCGGTCGCGCCCAACACCGCCGCCGTCACCGCGACAACTCCGCAACGCCCGGCGCGACCGCGTCCAGACCGCGCAGACACTGATCGCGGTCGACCCCCTCGCGCAGCACCGCCAGCACGGTGTCGTCACCGGCGATGGTTCCCGCCAACTCCTCGATCGGCAGGTTGTCCAGGGCGCGCGCCACGCTGCTGGCGTGTCCCGGCAGGGTGCGCACGACCAGCAGGTTGCCGGAGAAGATCAGCTCCACCAGTCCGCTCTTGATGTCGTTCGCCAGCTCGGCGGGCGACCCCGCCATCGGCTCCGCCGTGAATCCGTAGCGGTAGCCGTTCGCTCCGTCCGGCACGCGCGCCACGCCGAGGTAGCGCAGGTCGCGGGACAGGGTCGACTGCGTCACGGTGAAGCCTTCGCGCGCCAGCGCCTCCACCATCCGGTCCTGCTGTCCGGCGACGCCGCGGCCGATGATCCGGCGGATGGCGGCCAACCTGGTGCTCCGGTCGTGCATGACATAAACATGCATGATAGTGCATTCCGTGTCAACCGCCGGGAATGCGGGCATGACTGCGGACCGGAAATCGGGATAGCGTCACGTCCATGCCGTTCGATCCCTACCGGCGGGCCAACCCGTCCGTGCTCGACATTGCCCCGTACGTGCCGGGCAAGTCTCTGGAAGAGGCGGTCGAGGAGTCCGGCAGGGACGACGTGATCAAGCTGGCGTCCAACGAGAACCCGCTCGGCGCCTCTCCGGCCGCGGTGCAGGCGGCGGCGGCCGCGCTCGGCGGCGCCCACCGCTACGTGGAGTCGAGCGCGCGGCGGGTGCGCGCTCGGTTCGCCGCCGGCCTCGGCCTTTCCCCGGACCACCTGATCGCCGGCAACGGCTCCGACGCGCTGCTGCTGGCGGCGGCGATGGCGTTCCTGGACCGGGGGGATGAGGTGATCGTGCCGGAGATCACCTTCAGCATGTACGAGATCGTGGCCCGGACGATGGGGGCGCGCGTCGTCCGGTCGGCCATGGACGGCATGGCGATCGACGCGGACGCGATCCTGCGCGCGGTCTCGCCGGCGACCAAGGCGGTCTTTCTCTGCAACCCCAACAATCCGACCGGCACGTTGATCGACCGCCGCCGCTTCGCGGAGCTGTGGGACGCGCTGCCGGATGACGTGCTGCTGATCCACGACGAGGCGTACGCCGACTTCGCCGACCCGGCGCTGCGGCCGGACACCGCGGCGCTGGTGCGCGGCGGCGCGGCCAACCTGCTGGCAGTCCGCACCTTCTCCAAGAGCCACGGCTTGGCCGGGGTGCGCTTCGGTTTTGCCTACGGCGACCCGCGCGCGATCGAGCTGATGCACCGGGTGCGTCCGCCGTTCGACCTGTCGATCGTGGCGCAGGCGGCCGGCTTGGCGGCAGCCGGCGACGAGGAGTTCCGGCGGCTCACCCTGCAGGTCAACCGCGACGGCAAGGAGCAGCTCGCCGCCGGCTTCGACGCATTGGGGCTGCCGTTCGTGCCCACGCACACCAACTTCATCATGGTGCGCGCCGGCGGCCGGGCGGCGGCGGTGGCCGACGCGCTGCTGCGCCGCGGGGTGGTGGTGCGGTGCTGGACCCGGCCGGCGGCGCTCGCTCCCTGGCTGCGGATCACCATAGGGACCGCGGCGGACAACCGCCTGCTGCTGGCCGAGCTGGGCGATGCGCTGGCCGGCTGACGCCGGCCGGCGGCGGAGGGCCGGCGGCGCGGCGTTCCTCACCGCCGCCGTCCTCGGTCCGCTCTGCCTGCTGGCGGCGTGCGAGACGGCCGCCCCCCAGGCGCACGAGCTGTTCCGGAAGCGGGTGGTGTTCGAGGATCTCCGCCTGGGCCGGACCTACGAGACGCTGACCGTGTTTGCCCGGGTGAGCGACGACGACGGCCTGCAAGACCTGGAGGCCGTGTTCGTGATGCACGACGGCTCGCAGCTGTTCTGGCGGCTGACGCCGGACAACTGGGTGATCGACCGGTCCGGCCCCGGCGTCTGGATCGGGTCGACGGCGCTGGCGATGCCGCCGGACGAAGGGGTGCCGGCCGGCGCCTACCGGGTGATCGTGCAGGACGCCGGCGGCCAGACCGCCGAGACCGGCTTCCGCATCGCCGCCGGGAGCGCCGGCGCCGATGCGCGGCAACGGGCGGAGGCGATCGAGGTGACCATCGACGGGGACCAGCTGGCAGTTGCCGGACCGTTCGCCGCCTACGAGGTGTGGCTCTACGGGAACGCCGGGACCCGGGTGGCCGCCGCGGCGTTCACGGAGCGCATCGACCTGGAGTCGGCGCTGCCCGCCGACGCCGCGGCCGGCGCCGATGAGGTGCTGGCGTACGTCTACGCCGCTCCGCCGGACGACCCGGCCGGCTACCTGACCGGCCCCTATGCGTGGCGCCGCGGCTGAGCGGGCCGGACGCGCGCGGCCGGATGACGCCGGACCCGATGCCGCCGAACAGAATCGAACTGTTGACACAGGGATTTTCAGTCCCTTGCTCTACCAACTGAGCTACAGCGGCGTTTCGGAGAGAGGTTCTACCACGTCTGCGGATCGCAGACAATACCGCCGCCATGCCCGCTCACGTCTCTCACCTGCTGTTCGCCGAGCAGGCGGTTCGGCGCATCGTTCCCGGCGGCGAGCAGCTGCTCACCGCCGCCGGCAACGCCCTGCGGCTCGGCGCGCAGGGGCCGGACCTGTTCTATCACGCCCTGCGGACGCGGCCGCACGGGTTCCGGTTCGGGCCGCTGATGCACCGCGCCCGCTTCGGCAGCCTGGTCGCCGCCTTTCTGCGGCACGCGCCGCGGTCGACGGAGAGCGCCGCGTTCGCCGCCGGCATGGCCACGCACGCGGCCCTGGACCGCTGCTGGCACCCGTACGTCGTCTACCACGCCGGCTGGGTGATTCCGTCGCAGCCGGCCACGCGGCGCCTGCGGCGCTGCCACGCCTTTCTGGAGCGCGTGCTGGACGTGCTGTTGGCCGAACGCCTGCGCGGCGGCGTGACGCGGATCGACGTCCCTGGCGGCGTGCGGCTGGGACCGGAGCTGCCGGACGGCCTGCGCGAAGGACTGGCCGCGGCGATCGCCGACGTCTACCCCCGCTCCCACGACCCGGCAACCGACCCGGCGCGCGTCGCCAACGCCTACCGTGACGCGCTCCGCTTTTTTGCGGCGACCGACCCGCGCCGCCCGGAGTTCCGGCGGCGGGCGCAGGATCTGGAGCGCCGCGAAGGGGCCGGCCGGCGGCGGCTGGCGCTCTTTCATCCGGTCACGATCGACCGCTCCGTCGACTGGGCCAACGAGGCGCGCCGCAGATGGAGGCACCCGTGCGACGGCGCCGACGCGTCGACCGCCAGCGTCTTTGATCTGTTCGAGCAGGCGCTCACGGAAGTCGAACCGATGCTCACCGCGGTGCTGACCGCCGCGCGCCGCGGCGCCGGATTCGCGTCCGTGGCGGAGGCGGTGGGCGACCACGGCCTCAACCTCACCCGCAACGGCGACCGCTGCGCCCCGTCGATCTGCGACCCGCTACCGGTCGCCGACCTGCTCGACGCCCAGTACCGGCAATAGCGGTCGATGATGGCGGTCCCGTTGCATCGTCCACCAGCCGCTTGCCGCGCAGGCGCCCGAACCGATGCCAGCCCTGCGCACCGCCGCTGCCACGCTTGACAGGTCTGAGTGTGCCGGTGCATAAAGGTGAGAGGGCGGGTCACGCAGCCGCCCCCCGGAGAGGAGTCTGACGTGAAGCATACCCCCGTACCCCCCCCCCCCCCCCACTAAATAAAACCAGACCAGACATACGCTTGTGGGCACGGCTGTGGGCGCCGTTGCTCGCGCTGACCGCGATCCTGGCCGGCTGCGGAGAGGCGGTCACCCCGGAGCCCGCGCCTACCCCGGCCCCGCCGGCGGCCAACCCGGAGCCGGCCGAGCCGACTAAGCCTAAGCGGCAGGCCACCTGCGACGACTCGGCGATCCGCCTGCTCGACCGCGAGGCGGGAGTGCACGGCGCGATCGTCGACGACACCCTGCACATGGGCGGCGCCACTGCGCCGGCCACCTGCACCGACCCGACCAACGAGTCGCTGCACGCCGGTCCGTCGGTTCCGGACGGCCGTGCGGAGCAGGTGCGGCAGTCGCAGTACTACCTGATCGTGATCCGCTACCCCGACGGCAATCGTCTGTACGTCATCAGCCGCCGCGGCGACGGAACGCTCTGCGTGGTCGACACCAACGACCAGTGCATAGCGCACGTGACCGCCCTGCCGGACGACTACGACGTCGAAGACCTGCCGGAGGACGTGCCGCCGGAGATCCCCGCCGGCCGGCCCGCACCGCCGACAGTGAGCCCGCCACCCGCAAGCGGCGCGCCTCCGGGGCGGCCAAGCAACCCGCAGCCGCGCGACGAGGCGACCGGCGTGACGGTTGGCGGACCGCTTTTGAGTTGGGCCGCCGCGCCCCTCGCGCTCAGCTACGACGTGTACTGGGGCGCCACCAGGGAGCTCGCCGCGGACACCGCCCTGGGTACGCCGATCAACACCTCGTCCACCTTCTTGCGGATCTCCCCCTCGGCGGATCTGGCGGCCGACACGACCTACTACTGGCGGGTGGACGCCAAGAACGAAGCCGGCGCCACCCGCGGCGACGTGTGGTCGTTCACCACCGGCGAGCCGCTGCCTAGCGCCACCGCCAGCAGTTCCGGGTATTACGCCGGCTATAACACTTCTCCCGATCAAGCCCTTGACGGCGACGACGCTACGCAGTGGTGCGCCACAAGCGTGCCAGCATGGTTCAGATTGGACCTCGGGGAGGTCCGTAGCGTATCCTGGCTGAACGTCAACGTGGGATCTTATACCGTACACGGAAACGTTGAGGTTTCCGCCGACGGCTCGTCGTGGACCAGTGTTTCGTCGTTCCATATGACAGCGCGCGAGCGGAGGACATTCACAATAGGCAGAACGATCAGGTACGTCCGGATCAACATCACGCAGACCGATGCTCCGGGCAGCCACGCCTGGCAGGCTTGCATTTCCGACGTCAGTACGTCTGTTGGAACGACCGGCAAGGCGCCGCTGCCTAGCGCCACCGCCAGCAGTGGCAGGAACGCCGGCAATGCCCTTGACGGCGACGACGCTACGCAGTGGTGCGCCACAAGCGTGCCAGCATGGTTCAGATTGGACCTCGGAGAGATCCGTAGCGTATCCCGGCTGAACGTCCACGTGGTCATCGTGACATCTTACGCCGTACGCGGAAACGTTGAGGTTTCCGCCGACGGCTCGTCGTGGACCAGTGTTTCGTCGTTCCATGTGACCGCGAGCGAACGGAGGACATTCACAATAGGCAGAAGGATCAGGTACGCCCGGATCAACATCACGGAAACCGAGGCTCCGGACAGATACGAGCATAAGGCTTGCATTTCCGAGGTCAGTACGTCTGACTCTGACGACGATGGTGCACAGCCGGTGCTGTTGATCCAGGATGCCAGCGCCAGGGAGGGGCAGACCTTGTCGTTCGCCGTGACCCTCAGTCGCGCCGCCAGCCGTACGGTCACGGTCAGTTACCGGACGTCGGATGGTCCGCCGCCACGAGCGGCATATGACCGAGAACTGGCTACCGCACGCTCATCTTCTGATTATGCGGCCGGAAGCGGTACGTTGCGCTTCCGGGCGGGCGATACGCGCAAGACGATCAGCGTGCGGACGACCGACGACAATCGCGACGAGCCCCACGAGACGTTTACCGTACGGCTCCACAACGCCAGCGGCGCGACCATCTTGCGCGGCACCGCGACCGGTACGATCAACGATGACGACGGTACCGGCTTCGTTAGTGCCACCGCCAGCAGCAATTACTTCGTGAACTTTCCGCCTGATGAAGCCATTGACGGCGACGACGATACGAGTTGGTGCGTCGGGGACAATGGAGCATGGCTCAGGTTGGACATCGGGAGAGTCGTAAGGGAAACTCGGCTGACGGCTTTCTTGAGTAATTGGAATCAGGGGAGGAGTCCGTTGTCCCTGAGCGTAAACGTTGAGGTTTCCACCGACGGCTCGTCGTGGACCAGGGTTTCGACATTCGGGTTCGACCGACGCGAGCGATTCCCCTACGTCTACGACCACAGAGTAGGAACGATCAGGTACGTCCGGTTCAACTTCACGCGGGTCGAAGGTATAGCTTGCATCTACGAGGTCACGTGGCGCCAGGGTGATCCCCCGCCCATAGACGAAGAACGACCCGGCTTAGCCCGGCCAGGGTAAGTGGCACCTACGATGAATCAGAATGATCCAGATCAACTTCACGCAGACCGATGCTCCGAGCAGCAACGTATATCAGGCTTGCATTTCCGAAGTCTCTGCGAGCGAGGTACCGCAATGACCGGCGCGCTGTTCCTGGCGGTCGTCGCGTTCACGATGACCATGACAGCCTGCGCACCGGTCGCGCCTGTGCCGCCCGACGGTGACGGCCGAGGTTCGGTCGGCACATCTGAGCCTCCGCCCGCGCCCTCACCCGGAGAACCGCCCGCGCCCCCGCCCGCGCCCCCGCCCGCAGAACCGGCCGCACCCACGCCCGCAGAGCCGGTCGCGCCGCCCGGCAGTGGCGGCGGACGTCCGGGCGGCGCTAGGCCGCCGGCCACGCCCACGCCCGCCGAGCCGGCCGTAACCGGACCTCCCGGAGCTCCCAGCGCCCCGTCGCCCCCCAACGGAGCGACCGGCGTCGTCTTTTTGTCGCGAGAATATAGCGATGTCTATCTCGGATGGGCCCCCGCGCCCGGGGCAACCAGATACGGCTTCCAATGGCTCGGCGAGAGTCCGTCCACCAGATACGCTCGTAACCGGTGGTTCACCACGGAAGCGGAGACTTCCGCGGGTGGCCTATTCTACCAGACGACTTACTACTGGAGGGTCGTCGCGTATAACGAATACGGCAACAACGTAGGCGACGTGTGGTCGTTCACCACCGGCGGGCAAGGCCCCGGTTTCGAAGTCGCGGGTAGTCCGCGGGAAGCGCCGGCGTGGCCTGCCGCCGCGACCCGCCTCACCATCGAGGCTGACCAACTTGGTGCTGGGGAATGGACGCTACCGCTGCCGACCGGCAACCCCATCCCCAAGGTCACCATCACGGACGTAGGCGCTGCATACCACACCCCAGATCTCGTTTTACGACGCGTCCCGCCTGACCGGAACAATATGAAGATCGTCAGGGGAAGGTTTAGCCGCAAATATGTGTTGAACGGCACGATGACGGCGGAAGCGTCCAACTCCGAAGGCACAGCCACCCTGGAGGTGCCGTACAACCTCACGTGCCTAACGCCGGCGGAGAACTTGAACCGTCTTGCGGGGACCTGGGAAAATGATCCTTCGACCTCGAGTCCCCACCGCAAAATCCAGCGCTTGGTGATCAACGACCGCGACGTCACCGCGACCCTGGACAACGGCACGGAGCTCAGCTCGCTGAGTTTCAACTCCTTCACCGGAAGGTCGGAGTGCAGCATTATCAAGGCTGGTTCGCTGGTAATAGATGCGGAATATGGCATAGATGATGGCAGCAAGCCTCGTTGCGACCGGTGGATCATGGCGTGGCTGAGCGCGCACTCGGCGTTCTATAAGTCTTTCAGGTTGACCGGCTGCTGATGTGGTCGTCAGGATTATCCGAGCGGCGGCTCCACGCCGTCAGTTCGTCAAGGCCAGCTCGCAGATCGCCTCCAGCTTGTCGGCCAGCGCGGACTCCGTTCGGCAGTCCGCCCTGCGGTCATGGCGGACAGTCGCACCGCAGAGCTCATGCCTCGGTTAGCAGTTGCGCTGGCCGCGGCGGCCGTCGTACTGGGCGCCTGCGAGCAGGCGGCCGCGCCGGCCATGCCGGACGCCCAAACGCCGGACGGCGCAGACCGCGCGCCACGGGGGCACGTCGGTCTCGCCGGCGGTGCGGAACCTCTACGGCGCGGCAGCGGGGATCAGGTGTTCTTCCTCAATCCGGCCGGGGAGGCGATCGACGGAGTGGCGTACACCCTGCACCTGGCCGACTCTCCGGCGGACGTATACCTGATCGCCACCCGCGGCGGCGACGTGGACGTGTCGGCGCCGCGCGGCAAAGTGGTGGAACTCGCGGACGTTACCGCCGGTCCCGCGACGGCGGACCGGCGCACGTCCTCGTTCCGGGCGCGGCCGCGGCCGCGGCCGCCGAGCGAGCCGGCGCCGGACCTGCCGTGGGTGACCGAGCACAACAACAACCCACCGCTGCTGGTGCGCGGGTCCGCTTCCCGATTGCAGAGCGCGCAAGGGACGCCGCCGCAACGCACGGTCCGCGGTAGTGAGACGTTCACCGAGGTGCTCGACGGCCACGGCGATTTTCAGATCATCAAAATCGTTGCGCGCGCGGTGGCCACCGACGGCGTGATGACCGCGAAGGTGTGGGTGGACAACCGGGTATGGGGGTGCGGGGCCAGCCAATGCGTCAACCAGTCTCAGGTTGACGAGATCGCTGACTGGTTTCTCCGCCCCGGCCCGGCCAACGACATTTACGACTGGACAACGGCCATCTATGGAGCCCCGTGGGGTCCGCACGAGCACGCCAACCTTATTCCGCCGTCCGCCGCCGACACGATCAACATCGTGCTGTACGACGTCGACGGGGACGGTCCCCCGAGGCCGGGCGATTCTCGCCGCGCCTTAGGCTACTTCAATAGCGCGCACAACTACCTCCGGGCGGGCAATCCCCCCTTGTACCGGAACTCGAATGAATGGCTGGCTGTCTTCCTGGATTCCCCGGCGATGACGCTGGACATGGATTTCACCATCGGCACCTTGGTGCACGAATTCCAGCACATGATCCACTTCTACCAGAAGCCGGTGCTGCGCGGCGCCGACAGCGAGAGGTGGCTCAACGAGATGGCCGCCATGGTAGCGGAAGACCTGACCGCCAGCAAAATCCGGGTGGACGGACCGCGCGGGGTGGCCTACGACGACCCCACCGCGGGGCAGCCACGTATCCTGTCCGGCCGCCTGCCGTTGTACAACCTCTACAATGACATCCAGGTAACCGAATTTCGGCGCTCGCTGATCCGCTACTCGATCAACTACGCGCTGGGCGCCTACTTGGCGCGGACGTACGGCGCCGAGCTGTTCAGCCGCATCGTGCAGAGCGAGCATGCGGGCGTCGATGCAATCGAAGAGGCGCTGCGTGGGTTGGGGCATCAGGTCTCGTTCTCGCGGATTCTTGCCGACTGGGCGGTGGCCGGCCTGCTGTCGGACAACACCGAGGCCCCGGCGCCGTACCGCTACAACTCGGGGACATGGAGCACGTCGCGCGCCGGCGGCGCGGAGTACCGGTTGGGATCGATCAACCTGTACCACTACCAGCGCCGCAACAGCCAGGAACTGGGGCCGCACGTGCACGATTTGAGCGAGTTCAACGCGCGTACGCAGCCGCCGCACTCCAACAAGTACGCCGCGCTCGGCCGCCTGTCGGGCACGCATATCCTGACGGTAACCGCACCCGCCGGCCTCCGCTACGCGGTGGTGTTCAAGGAGTGATTGTCTATCGCTATCGAGCAGCGTGTGCCCGGACGGGCCGTGCATGCCGTCTGCTCAGATTCGTAAACCCGGCGACTCCGCTACAGGTTGCCGCCGGAAAGGAGTAAGTCCGTGAAGACTAAAACTATACCTGAACGCGCCTGGGCGCGGTGGACGCCGTTGCTGATACTGGCCGCCATCCTGGCTTCCTGCGGCGGGGGCGTGACCCCGAAAACCGAGCCCCTCAGTCAGCGCTGGACGATCGGTCCCGACGACTTTAGCCTAGCGCTACACACGCCGATCGAACGCTCCGAACCGTATGAGTGGGACCTGATCACCCCCGGCAACGTGCGCATTTCGATCGACGGAAAGGAGCTGGCGGCGACCGACGGAAACCCGCCGGCGTTGACCAGCACGGCCTTCGAATCCGATCTCACCGGCGCGGAGTGGACCGGCTATCGCTCGCCCATCTGCCGCGCCTTAGCTTCCCATATCACCGGCATCACCGGCGCGGAGTGGACGGTGACGGCGGACGTCCGAACCGGAGCCGTGGTGCTGCTGCTCATCACGGCCGCGGACGACGGCGACGACGCCGTGGAAATCTGCTCCGCGCGCCTGACGTTGTACGGAAAGGAGCTGCTGGTTGAGATCACGGGTGAGTAAGGCCGGTCATCGGCGCGCCGGCCAGGCCGACAATCGCCCCAATCGACGCAACACGGAGGTAGTCACGTGAGCGAGTCCGATGCCGAGAATATCCCGATGGCGGACGTCGAGTTGTCGCTGGAAAACCCGGAACCTCGTTGTCCGGTGGTATTGCTCCTCGACGCATCGACTTCGATGAAGGGCGCAAAGATCGATGCGCTCAACAATGGGGTGGATCGCCTCAACCACGAACTCCGCAACGACCCTTTGGCAAGTCTGCGCGTCGAGATCGCGATGGTCGCCGTAGGAGGGCGGACGGCCCGCGTGCTGGATGTCCGCGGACGCGGCGAACCCGTAGCGCCGACCGGCGATGCGTTTGCGCCGGCCGGCGACTTCATTCCTCCAAAGCTCGATGCGTTCGGAGTCACGCCGCTTGGCGAAGGAATGCGTCTTGCACTCACGCTCCTGCGGACACGCAAGGAAGAACTGCGAGATCGGGGCCTGCAGATTTACCGGCCGTGGATTGTACTGATCAGCGACGGTGCGCCCAACGACGCCGGGTGGGAGCGGGAAGCAGCCGCCGCCGCCGCCGCGGAGCAAGAAAACCGCGTGGCGGTATATCCGATCGGCGTCAAAGACGCCGACATGGCCACCCTTGCCCAGTTTTCCAACCGGCCCCCGCTCAAGCTGCGAGGACTTGCCTTCAACGACATGTTCAAGTGGCTGTCGGACAGCCTCCGGACGGTTGCGCAATCCCAGCCCGGTGACACGGTGCAGTACCAGATCCCCACGTGGGCGGCCGCATGGACGGACGCGTCCGCCTGACCGGCTCATGCCTACGTGGCGAGTAGCGGGCGTTTCGATTGCCGGAACGGCGCATGATCGAAGCGGCGCACCGTGCCAGGATGACCGCGCGTGGGACAGCGAAGGTGACGGGTTCGTGATGGTTCTGGCTGACGGAGCGGGCAGCGCTTCGAGGTCGGACGAAGGAGCGCGAGTAGCCGTAACATCCGCCATCAAGGTGCTCGCCAATGCGCTACGCCGCGGACCGCCGCCAGCCGGCGACTGGAAGCGGCCGATGCGCCGCGCCTTCTACTCCGCGAGATCGGCGCTGGAAGACACGGCTGACCGGGCGCCGTTGCGCGAATACGCTACGACCCTTACCTGCGTTGCCGCCTGTGCCGAGCTTTTGGTAAGCGCGCAGATCGGCGACGCCACCGTAGGGGCCAGGCTCCCATCCAAACAGATGCTCACGTTCATGCGGCCTCAGCGCGCAGGCGAGTACGCGAATCAAACGTCGTTCCTCACCGACGAAAACGCCCTGGATCGCCTTTGCCTCCGACATCATACGGGTTCCGTCGACGCCGTATTCGCGACGACCGACGGCCTGTTGAGTGTCTCTACCGACCGGCGCGGCGAGCCCTGGCGGCCATTCTGGGAACCGATCATCAGACGGGTCGCCCATGATCCTGACACCGCGAAAAGAGACTTGACGTCATTCCTTACGTCGAAACGCATCCGCGCCCGCGTGGATGACGACATGACGCTGGTGGTAGCCACACGCGCCGGCGTCTCGGACGGCGGGTCCCCGGAGCGCGCACAGGGACAGGGACGACAACACAGTTAGTTGCCCGGAAGTGGACATCACCTTAGGACCGGAAGTCGGAAAAGGCGGTCAGTCCGTCGTTTACGAAGTCGTGGGGCATCGGGACCTGGTGTTCAAAGCGTTCCACGACCCGCCGCCCGCCGACATAGAGACGAAGCTCGCCGCCATGATTCGCCACAATCAAAGCGCCGGCATACCTGTCGTTTCTCAAGGTTCCCATGTTGCGATAGCCTGGCCACAGCGGATGCGCCGATTGCCGGATGGCCGCATCGGCTACACGATGTGCCGTGCGCGCGGCACTCAAAAGCTGTTTCTGGTTTACAACCCGGCCGTTGTGGCGCGCATGGGTTGGAAGGTGGATGCCTCTTTTCGGCGCCGGGTCGCATATAACATAGCTGTAATGGTGCACGCCATACACGATGGCGGCTACGTTATAGGGGACTTGAACGAGAGCAACATTCTGGTGACCGCGCGCGGGCTGGTTGTCATTATCGACACCGACTCATTTCAGGCCGAACTGGAGGGAACACTGTACCGTTGTCCGGTAGCAAAGCTGGAGTACCTTGCGCCGGAGCTCGCGGGAATGGAACTGGGGAGCGTGAAACGCGAGCGGCCTCATGACAATTTTGCGCTCGGAGTCCTTATGTTCCAACTGCTGATGGATGGATGGCACCCGTTTACCGGCGTTTGGCCAACGGCCGGCGACCCGCCTCCGATTGCGGAGTGGATCAAGTCCGGCTGGTTTTCCTACGGAGGATCGGCCAAAACGGCGGGGCGGCGGATCATGCCGCCGCCCGGCGCTCCGCGGTTCGACCGTCTCTCCGACGAAGAGAGAGACTACTTTATGCGGTGCTTCGTCGCCGGACACACCGCGCCGCTTCAGCGCCCTTCCGCTCAGGAGTGGGTGACCCTCCTGGCCCCCCGGGGCGCACGCGGAGCGGCGGCAACCGGAAAGGCCGCGGATGCGCGCAAGACGGGCCAAGCCACGCAGGTCTGCACGGTCTGCGGCCGGCCGGTCGTCGGCCGGCGCCTGGGCGCGCTGACGTGCTCGGACGCCTGCACGAAGGAGCGGCGCCGCATCCGGGAGCGAATGGCGAGGCGCTGGAGAAGTCGCGTAATCGGAGTCGTGCTACTTGCCGTCGTCACTGTCGGCGTCCATATCGCTTTGCCGGGGAACGCGTCTCTGCTATCGTCGAAGGCGGAACGGGCGGTTCGGGAGGCAGAAAATGGCGCCGGAGAACGAAGCGCGGCCGAGCGGCCGGTGGTCGACCGCAGTCCCCCGCGAATCCGGTCGATTGTCAGACATAATCCTTCAACTATTCGGACCAACGCCAACTCTCTCACGTGGCGAATCACCTTTACCGAGGCGGTTACGGTCGGCACGTCAGATTTCGGCATCATCGGGGTCAGGAGCGGGTCGCTGACGGTCACGAAGGTCGGCGCGGACGGCGACGTCTACGACATAACGCTCCACAGCGATGACTTGACCGGTCACAACGGTATGGTCACGCTGGTCGTCGGGCCCGGTGCAACCATCGCCGATCTGGCCGGCAACCGGCTGTCGTCCGCGCACCCCACCGGCCGCTACGAGCGCGGCTTCGTCATCGACAACGACGCGCCGCGCCGGACCATCGGCCCGGAAGGCGGACGAATCGACGATGCCGACGCCACCCGGTGACCGGCGTCCGGTCGGCATCGCCATACACCGGTTCGACTCTCGACGCTGGCCAACATCCTCAACCGCCGAGAAGGCGCTCGCACTCAAGCGGCAGGGATGGAGCAACGCCGACTTCCGGATGCGCCGCCAAGCCGCGTACGACTTGGCGCCAGGGCGTGGGCCTCAGTTGGGTTGGTTGGCGCCGGGGGCGCCGGCGTCCAGTTGCTGCTTGAGGCGCTCGAATTCGGACTCGTCGATGCTGGTCGCCTCCTCGATGGTCGACCACGGGATATCGCGCTGCAGAAATCCTTCAATGGTGCGCAAGACGCCTTCCTGACGGCCCTCCTGACGGCCTTCCTGGCGGCCCTCCTGGCGGCCTCGCTCCTCTATCTGTTCCACGTAGGTCATCAGCTCTCCTCCACGACCGGGCACGTTGCGCCGCAACGCTGCCCTGAACGCTCGCAGCCCTTCCTCCGACTGCGTCGCCAGCACGTACTCCACGTGCCGCGCCAGCACCTCCACCTCTCCCTCCGGCGACACCTCAGCCATCAGCACCGCCGTCCTCTCTACCAACTCCTCGCCACCACGTATCCGCGCCATCATCGCTATCTGCGTCAGCCGCGCCACCGCCGACCCCAACACCGCTTCCGGCCCTCCCGCCGTCTGGTCGATCAGCAGGTACTCGAACCGCGGCACCCACCGCCACTCCGCCGCCGCACCCTCCACCAGCTCCCGAAACTCCAGCTCCGGCGACCACCGCTTCCCTCCCTGATAGAATACCAGCGGCACGATCAGCGGCAACTTCGTCTTCTTCCTATTCTTGCGCGCCTCCTGCCACGTCACCCAAAGCTGCAGGCAGTAGTTCAGCACCCGCAACGCCATCCAGTAGCGCGGCGTGGACTGATGCTCCAGCAGTACGTACACCAGCACCGGCTCCTCCGCCCCCTGCCGCTCCACTGAGAACACCAAGTCCGCCTCCCGACCGCGCCAGTCGTCGCTCACGAAGCGGCCCGGCCAGTGGGTGAGCGTCGCCCACCGCAGGGAGCCGGCTACCGCAGGCGGCAGGTAGGGGCGCAACAGGCCGGCGGCGTTGCCGGTATCGGAAAACACCCCGTAGAAGTACTTGTCGTGGATCCGGGTGATCTTCTCCTCTTCTTCGGGCGGCGCAGCTTCGTCCGGCGGCTGTTCGTCGGCCATGAGACTCGTCGGCGACCGTAGCCGCACTCCAATCCCGCGTCAAGCGCCCGCCGTCCGTTCGCAGGGGTTGGGCGTCGGAAGCCGGGCCGAACGGGGCGGGGTTGCGCAAGGTGCGCCCGTCGGCTACTGTGTCGGAAACAGGCCGGCGCGCCGCCTGCCGGTAAGGAGTAGAGTTCTGTGAAGACGAAACGCACCTGGGCACGATGGACGCCGTTGCTGGTCCTCCTAGCCTGGGCCATTGTCGCCTGCGCACCAACCACGCCGCTCAAACAACAAAACACGTGCGAGAAGCTGGTGTTAGATCCCACATAATCTCGCCGATGGAATCCCGGAATAAATCGTCTGGAGAAGTCTCGGGATGTCCCGGATTCTCCCGTCAGGCGAAAGACTGCGGGACAGCGCTTCGGTAGCCATGGCGGTCGGCGGCGTCGGCATCAGAGGCGCAGTTCTTCGACGGCCGTCTGCAGATGCTCGGCGGTGACCGTGCGCGCATCGTCGAGCGCGGTGGCCGACAAGGCGTAGTGGGCGATGCGGTTGATCTGCCGAGGCAGCCCGCGGGAGGTCTGAAACAGCGCCTCTGCGGCGGCCGGCTCGAACAGCGGCAACTCGCAGCCGGCCAGATGCAGGCGGTGCGCGAGGTAGCCGTCGAGTTCCTCGCGCTGCAGGCCGCCCAAGTGATGGCGCACGACCATGCGCTGGGCAAGCGATTCGTGGACGGTCATGGACAGCCTGCGGCGCAACTCGGTGAGGCCGACCAGCAGCAGGCACAGGCGGTGTTCGGAGTCCATGGAGTAGTTGGTCAACAGGCGCAGGTCGTCGAGCACGTCGGTGCGCAGGAACTGCGCATCGTCGATGATGAGGACCGGCATCCGGTTGGCTTCCCGGACCTGGCGGGTGATCTCGGCGCGGATGGAGCGGTAGGCGGCGGCGCGGGAGCGTTCGGCCGGCAGACCGAGTTCCCAGGCGATCGACTTGTACATGTCCATGACGTTGCCGGTGGTCAGCGAGACGTAGAGCACGCGGTAAGCGCCGGGATGCAGGACGGCGGTCACCGCGCGGCAGACGGTGGTCTTGCCGCCGCCGGGCTCACCGGTGAGCAGTCCGATGCCGCGCAGTTGGAGCAGATGCTGCAGGCGTGCTTCGGCTTCCTGGCGTGCGGCGGACGCGAACAGCAGGTCGGCTTCGATGGCGTCGGCGAACGGCAGGCGGGAGAAGGCGAAGTGTCGCAGATACATCAGTCGGTCTCCTGGCGGCGGTGCAGGTGGCGCAGGGCCAGCGGCGAGGGGGGCGGCTGGGGCGCTGGGGCCTCAGATTCCAGATGGCGGGAGGGCCGGTTGCGCTTGACGGAGGCGTTGGCGTAGGCGTCCAGCAGGGTGGCCTGACCGGCATCGGCGCCGTCGTGGCGGATCAGCAGGGGGCGGCTCGGCGGCGCGTCCGGGTCGTAGCGCACGGTGACGGTGCGGCCGACCAGCAGCGGATCGACTTCGTAGACGCGGCCGTGGAGGCTGATGATGCGGTCGTTCATGACGCGGCGCCTGGCCTCGAACAGGAACAGGTCGTCCAGGTCGCAGCACGCATCGACGCAGCGCACCTCCTCGGTGTTCAACGCCCACTGCTCATGCGGGGTGCTGCCGCGCAGGCCGCTGTGGGGGGCGCGGTGATATTCGCCTTCCAGGTAGGCGCCCAGGCGGCCGTTGAGCGCGTCGAGGCTGGCGCCGTCGTCGGGGGTGAGGAAGGCGAGCAACTGGTCGCGCACGGTGCGGAAGAAGCGTTCGATCTTGCCCTTGCCCTGCGGCTGATAGGGGCGGGCGTGGATCAGCGCGATGCGCAGCTTGGCGCAGACCAGCGCCAGTTGCTGGGAGCGATAGTTGGCGCCGTTGTCGACGTACAGCCGTTGCGGCACGCCGCGGCGGATGAGCGCCTGCTTGAAGACCGGCAGGAAGGCGGCGGTGTTCTCGGCGTGGGCGAAGGCGGCGAACGGACACAGGCGGGTGGCGTCGTCAAGGAAGGCGATGAGGTAGGTCTTGCGGCGGCGCCCGCCGTCGGCGACTGCCGGGCCGTGCATGACGTCGCTCATCCACAACTGGCCGGGGTAGCGGAAGCTGAAGCGGCGGCGGTCGACGCCGTCGGCGGCGGCTTGCGGCCTGCTCATCAGCCCCTCGGCGCGCAGCAGCCGGTGCACGGTGGAGCGCGCCAAGCGCACGCCGTCGGGGAGTTGGCCGCCGTTGGCCGCCTCCTTGATGACCTGCCGCACCGACCAGGATGGGTGCTCGGTCTTGAGCGCTATCAGCAACTCGGCCGCCTGCGGCGGCAGCCGCCGCGGCTGGCCTCGGTCAGCCCGCGGCTTGGGGTACAGCGCATCGAAGCCGCCGCAGCGATAGGCGTGCAGCCAGTCGCGCAGCGTCTCGGCGGCCACGCTGGTGCGCAGCGTGCCGGGAATGTCGTAGGTCTGCGCGGCCTTCGCGCGCAACTGCTCGCCGATCCCGACCGCGCCGGGCGGCTGGTGGGCCAGGTCGGCGATCAAGCGGTAGCGGAACAGCGCCACCTCGCGGCGCTGAGCTTCTTCGTCGTCATTCATGTCGGTCGATCCTTGCTGTTCGGGTCCGTCGACCCGGTGATGACGACACACTACGGAGGCCGCCGACGGCCGGAATCCCCCATCTGCTGTTGCCGGCCAAAAGTGGGATTCCCAGCCCCGTCGAGGCGGGGGCGCAATCCGAGCGGCGCCGGCAGCGACGGCAACGACGAGGCGGCCAGCGTCCGCAGCCTCACCAACACCGCCTTGGTCCCCAGCCGTTTGCGGCAGGCGCTCAGTTCGGGGCGGCAGCCGGCCAGCTCGTCAGGCAGCGAGAGGATCACCGCCCGCAGCGCCGCCCGCACCAGCTTCACGCGGCGGTCCAGCCAGCGCATCGCGCCGGGCAGCCCCACGTAGTCGGTGCGCGCCTTGGCGACCGCCTTCATCAGACTCGGCGACTGCTCGGCGTGGGTGACCGCCTCTTCCAGTTCCTCCAGCGTTCCGGGCAGCTGCGCCGCCAGGCAGTCGGGCAGCAGGCTGAAGGTGGTCTGGCTCTCCGGGCAGTACCAGCGCGCGATCAGCGCCCCGCGCGGCCACTTGCGCCGGTAGGTCCCGTGCCGGGCGAACGAGCAACTGCCGGACTCATGATTCGGGCACCGGTCGAGCCTTGCGTCGCGCCATGCCCTGGTGCTAACGTACTGCTCGCCGGTGAGCCCCGTTTGGTAGCGAAGCTGCACCGGTCACGGCCCGGCGGGTGGCGTCCCGCGCGGGCCTTTTCTCCTTACGGGTTGATCCTCCCAGGATACCCGGCTTCAAGCACCGGCGCAGCCCCCGGCCCGCACTCCACTGCCTCTCCGGCTACCGGCCCCTGTCCCGCATTCGCCCCCCGTCCCACACGATTCGTCTACGAATCAATCTGAGCAAATCCCGCCCCTCTTCTACGAATCAATGCGGGATCCAACACTGGCCGGATTGTGGGTGCGTTACAAGGGTGCCTACAGCACGACGCCGACGCCGCTACGTTTCGCAGACGAACGGGTAACGCTGTGGATTTACAGCGAGCCGGTACACTTCGACGTACAGAATTGTGCCGCCGCGGAACTTGTCGCCACGGCTACCGGATACAAGCTGAACGTGGTACCAGTGGACGCAAACACGCCAAACACGCTACGGGCGTACTTGCGCTTGGTACCGACGGACGCAACGACCCGTGTAGAACTGCTGCCGATTTCTCAGCCCATGACGTACACCCGCTTGACGCCGCAATAGGCGGCCACCACCACCACGGCCGGCCCGTCCTATCTGGACGGGCCGGCCTTTCTATTCCAACATGTCGGCCACGCGCGCCGCGGCGTCCGAGCCCATACCGCCCTGTACCAAGGAATGGAACGCGCGCACCCTACCCTGCACGTCGGCAGCGTTCAGAGCATCGACTTGCCGTTCACCAGCTCGCAGTATCGGCCGGCCTTCGAGGGTGACTACAGCGGCGCGGAGTGGACGGCTACCGCGCAAGTCCGGGCGGGATCGGTAGTGCTCGTGGTCAATGCCGAAGATCAGTACGACGAGCGGACACGGCGCGGCAACACGCAGGTAGAGAACCTGTACTGGGCGCGCCAAACGCTCTACGACAAGCAGCTTCTGGTGCAGATATTCGGCGAGTGACGAAGGCCCGGCAGCCGGCGGGACCGCAGTACGTCGCGCCGCGGCGCCGGGCGCCGGACGAAGCGTCGTGCTGCGAGAGGAGACGTGAAGTCGGCCAGTTGTCATCCGTGCCGTTACGCGATACATTGGAAGAATGAGATTCGCCCACAAGGGACTACGGGCGCTCTACGAGGAGGATCACACTCGTAGCCTGCCGCAAGTCCTGGCGCCGCGAATTCGACGGATAGTGGCCGATCTCGGTGCTGCGATCCACCCTCGTGATATGGACCTCCCCGGCTATCGATTGCATCCGCTGAAGGGAGACCGGGCGGGGCAATGGGCGATCAGGGTGAGCGGCAACTGGCGAATTGTCTTCCGGTTCGAAGATGGCGAAGCGGTAGATGTCGACTTGGTCGATTACCACTGAAGGAGTTCGAGTATGAAGGCGATGGCGAATCCTCCTCATCCCGGGGAAACCGTCCGGGTAGAATGCATTGAGGCGAGCGGCCTGACCGTAACCGAAGGAGCACGACGGCTCGGATGTTCGCGGCCGGCGCTGTCCCGCGTGTTGAACGGCCGCGCTGCGATTTCCGCCGAGATGGCGCTCGCACTCGAGCGGCAGGGATGGAGCAACGCCGACTTCTGGATGCGCCGCCAAGCCGCGTACGACTTGGCGCAGGCGCGCCGCAACGTCGCTGCCGCAAGCTACGCCGCCGTCGGCCGCGGTTAAGTTACGCGCCGCGTCCCACGTATTCGTGTACGCATCGGGATCGGCCTGAGTCTCGTCGAAGCCGCCTATGTGTGGGCCATCTTGACGCTTATCAGCCGGGAACGAGCCAGGGCGTGGGCCTCAGTTGGGTTGGTCGGCGCCGGGGGCGCCGGCGTCCAGTTGCTGCTTGAGGCGCTGGAATTCAGACTCGTCGATGCTGGTCGCCTCCTTGATGGTCGACCACGGGACATCGCGCTGCAGAAATCCTTCAATGGTGCGCAAGACGCCTTCCTGACGGCCTTCCTGACGGCCTTCCCGGCGGCCCTCCCGGCGGCCTCGCTCCTCTATCTGTTCCACGTAAGTCATCAGCTCTCCTCCACGACCGGGCACGTTGCGCCGCAACGCTGCCCTGAACGCTCGCAGCCCTTCCTCAGACTGCGTCGCCAGCACGTACTCCACGTGCCGCGCCAGCACCTCCACCTCGCCCTCCGGCGACACCTCCGCCATCAGCACCGCCGTCCTCTCTACCAACTCCTCGCCACCACGTATCCGCGCCATCATCGCTATCTGCGTCAGCCGCGCCACGGCCGACCCCAACACCGCTTCCGGCCCTCCTGCCGTCTGGTCGATCAGCAGATACTCGAACCGCGGCACCCACCGCCACTCCGCCGCCGCACCTTCCACCAGCTCCCGAAACTCCAGCTCCGGCGACCACCGCTTCCCTCCCTGATAGAATACCAGCGGCACGATCAGCGGCAACTTCGTCTTCTTCCTATTCTTGCGCGCCTCCTGCCACGTCACCCATATTCGCAGGCAGTAGTTCAGCACCCGCAACGCCATCCAGTAGCGCGGCGTGGACTGATGCTCCAGCAGTACGTACACCAGCGCCGGCTCCTCCGCCCCCTGCCGCTCCACCGAGAACACCAAGTCCGCCTCCCGACCGCGCCAGTCGTCGCTCACGAAGCGGCCCGGCCAGTGGGTGAGCGTCGCCCACCGCAGGGAGCCGGCTACCGCCGGCGGCAGGTAGGGGCGCAACAGGCCGGCGGCGTTGCCGGTATCGGAAAACACCCCGTAGAAGTACTTGTCGTGGATCCGGGTGATCCTTTCCTCTTCCTCGGGCGGCGCAGCTTCGTCCGGCGGCTGCGCGGAAGGCGGATCGTCCGGCACCTGTTCGTCGGCCATGAGACTCGCTGGCGACCGTAGCCGCACTCCAATCCCGCGTCAAGCGCCGCCGTCCGTTCGCAGGGGTTGGGGCGTCGGGCGCCCTCGGGGCCGTGTCACCGCTATCAGCCGGGAACGAGCCCGATAAGTTGATTGAGCCTTGCCCGTTGTTGAGGCGTCACCCGGCGGCGCCAGCGGCGCAACTCGAGACCCGCGTTGATCGTTGCGACAGCCTCGTCATACCCCCGATCCTCTCCCTGAAGCCCGGCTTGAGATTGCCGCCGATGGAGCGGGCGGCGACCGCCAGCGGTCGGCCTGCTGGTGTCCCGCCGAGCTACTATGATGCGATGCGGCGGTTTGACCGCGCGCGCAGGGATTGACTACAGTCGATTGTTCCCGTGACCCGATCGCCTGCGCCGGCGGCGCCGCCAGTTCGTCCGCCGAGGACCCACGCGCCGACGCCCGGCGAGCTGGCCCACCGGGCCAAGGACGAAGCGCGCGACACCGGGTACGAGCGCGCGGCCCTCTTCCTGCTGCTGATCGACCCTGCCGCCGCCGCGGACGTCCTGCGCCAGCTCGACGAGCACGAGGTCGAGGAGCTGTGCCGGGCGATCGCTCAGGCCGGCGCCGTCGGCCCGCGTGACGCTCGCCGGGTGGCGGAGGAGTACGGCGTCCGCGGCGTTCGCTCCACCGCCGCCGGCGGCGCGGACGCCGCCCGCCGCCTGCTCACCGGCGCCTTCGACGCCGGTTACGCAGAACGGCTGATGGGCCGCATCGGGTGCGCGCCGCCGTGAGCGGCGGGGAGCCCGCCCGCATCGCCATCCGCGACGTGGGCGCCTACGACGGCCGCGCCGTGGAGCTGGCCGGCTGGCTCTACAACGCCCGGTCCAAGGGCCGTATCCTGTTCCTGCAGCTACGCGACGGCACCGGACGCATCCAGGCCACGGCGATCGACGGCGAGACCGAACCCGATTCGTTCGCGCGCGCGGCGCGGCTCCCGCTCGAATCGAGCCTCATCGCCCGCGGCACGGTGCGCGCGGAACCGCGCGCGGCCGGCGGCTACGAGCTGCAGCTCCGCGCCGTGCAGGTCGTGCACGCTCCGGCGGCCGACTACCCGATCGCCAACAAGGCGCACGGCGTCGACTTCCTGCTGGCCCACCGTCACCTGTGGCTGCGATCTCGCCGCCAGGAGGCGCTGATGCGGTTGCGCAGCGAAGTGCGCGCCGCCATGCACCGCTTCTTCGACCGGCGCGGTTTCGTGCTGGTCGACACGCCGATCCTCACCGGCGCGGTCGGAGAAAGCGCGTCGTCGCTGTTCACGCTGCCGTACTACGACCTGGGTGAGGCGCATCTGGCGCAGACCGGCCAGCTCTACCTGGAGGCGGCCTGCCTGGCGCTCGGCCGCGTATACAACTTCGGCCCCACGTTCCGCGCGGAGAAGTCCAAGACGCGGCGGCATCTCAGCGAGTTCTGGATGCTGGAGGCGGAGGTCGCCTTTGCCGACGGCGACGCGAACATGGCCCTGCAGGAAGACTTGGTGCTGGCGGTCGTCGAGCACGTGCTGGACCGCTGCGAACCGGAGTTGGCCGTGCTGCAGCGGGACATCGGGCCGCTGGCGCGGCTCGGCCGGCCGTTTCCGCGCATTCCCTACGAGGAGGCGGTCCGCATCGCGCGGGAGTCGGGCGCGGACATGCGCCTCGGCGACGACCTGGGCGCCGACGAGGAGACGGCGGTGAGCCGCAGCTTCGACCGGCCGGTGTTCGTGACCGATTATCCGCGCGCGGCCAAGGCGTTCTACATGAAGCGCCATCCCGCCGACCCGGACAAGGTGCTCTGCTCCGATCTGCTGGCGCCGGAGGGGTACGGCGAGATCGCCGGCGGCTCACAGCGCGAAGACGACCTGGACGCGCTGGCCGCCGCGTTGCGGGCGCACGGTCTGGACGCCGGCGCCTACGAGTGGTACCTGGACCTGCGCCGCTTCGGGTCGGCGCCGCACGCCGGCTTCGGCATCGGGCTGGAGCGGACCCTGGCGTGGATCGCCGGCATACCCCACGTACGGGAAGCGATCGCGTTTCCCCGCACGCTGCAACGGTTGTACCCTTAACCTGGAGCGCGCGCGGCATGAGTTACTCACGGGGCACCGCCTATCTGCTGTGGGCGCTCTGTTTTTTCGGCGTCTCCGGGATACACCGTTTCTACCTGGGCCGGATCGGCACCGGCGTCCTGTGGCTCTGCACCTGGGGCCTGTTCGGGATCGGCAACGTCATCGACCTGTTCACGATCCCCAGCATGGTCGACGCGGAGGGCGAGCGGCGCCTGCCGGGACCGGTCCCGAACCGCATTGCCCCCGCCGCAACGCCTGTCGCGTCTGCCGGCGCCGCCGCGGTGAGCGCCGCCCCAACGGGCGCCGCCGACCCGATCGAGACCGTGATTCTGCGCGCCGCCCGGTCGCACGGGGGCGTGGTCACGCCGACCCAGGTCGCGGTCGGCGGCGAGTACGGCCTGGACGAATCCAAAGCGTGCCTGGACGACCTGGTCACCAGAGGACACGCGGAGCTGCGCGTGCGCACGACCGGCGGCATGGTCTACGTGTTCCCGGACCTGCTCACGCCGGAGGCGGAAGGGACGGTCGAGCCGCTCACCTGAAGCGGCGCTCCCGCCGCCCCGGCGGCTTGCCCGCCAGGGCGCGGACGTGCTACGGTCGCCTATGAAGGTCGACGATCTCCGTAACGCCTATCTGGCCTTTTTCACGTCCAGAGGCCACGCGCCGATTCCCAACCATTCGCTGATCCCGGAGAACGACCCCACCGCGTTGTTCGTGATGGCCGGCGTGCATCCGCTGGTCCCGTACGTGCTTGGCGCGCCGCATCCATCGGGCCGCCGGCTGGTCAACGTGCAGAAGTGCATCCGCACCATCGACATCGACCTGGTCGGCGACCAGTCGCACCTGACGCTGATCGAGATGCTCGGCAACTGGTCGCTCGGCGACTACTTCAAGCAGGGCGCGATCGAGCTGAGCTACGAGTTCCTCACCGACAGCCGCTGGTTGGGCTTTCCGGTCGAACACCTGCACGTCACCTGCTTTGCCGGCAACGACACGGTGCCCCGCGACGAGGAGGCGGCGGCCGCCTGGCGTTCGCTCGGCATAGCCGAAGATCACGTCCACTTTCTGGAGGACGACAACTGGTGGGGACCGGCCGGCCAGACCGGTCCGTGCGGCCCCACCACGGAGATGTACGTCGATCTGCACCCCGGCGCCGGCGACGACGGCCGCACGCCGGGCAACGGCGACCGCCACCTGGAGATCTGGAACGACGTCTTCATGCAGTACGACAAGACCCGCGAAGGCCGCTTCGTGCCGCTGCAGCAGCAGTGCGTCGACACCGGCATGGGGGTGGAGCGGACCGCCGCGGTGCTGCAAGGCGCGGCCAGCGTGTACGACGTCGACGTCCTGGCCCCGATCGTCGCCACCGCCGCCGGCCAGGCCGGCGCCGCCTACGGCGAGGATGCCGGCCGCGACCGGTCGATCCGCATCGTGGTCGATCACGTGCGCGCCGCCGTCTTCATGCTCGGCGACGAAGCCGGCATCACCCCCTCCAACCTCGGCCAGGGCTACGTGCTGCGCCGGCTCATCCGCCGCGCCATCCGCCACGGACGCAAGCTCGACATGCCGGGCGAGATGCTGCGCGCCACCGCCGAGAGCGTGATCGACGGGTACGCCGGCGCCTACCCGCAGCTCGCCGAACGCGGCGGCGACATCCTGAAGGAACTGTCGCGCGAAGAACGGCGCTTCTCCACGGCGCTCACCAAGGGCGAGGCGGAGCTGCAGAAGCTGCTGCCGCGCCTGCGGGAGCGCGCCGACCGGGTGATCCCCGGCGACGCCGCCTTCCGCCTCTACGACACGTTCGGGTTTCCGCTCGAAATCACGGCCGAGCTGGCCGGCGAGCACGGCCTGACGGTCGACCGCGAGGGGTTCGACCGGGAGTACGCCGAGCACCAGAAGCGGTCGAAGGCGGGCGCGGACAAGACCTTCAAGGGCGGATTGGCCGACGCCAGCGAGTCGGTGCAGCGGCTGCATACCGCCACCCACCTGCTGCATCAGGCGTTGCGCGACGAGCTGGGGGCGCACGTGCAGCAGAAGGGGAGCAACATTACCGCCGAACGGCTGCGATTCGACTTCTCGCACGGCAAGCCGATGGCCCGGGAGGAGATCGAGCGGGTCCAGACCGCCGTCAACGCCCGCATCGGCGACGATCTGCCGATCAGCATGCGGGTGATGAAGCTGCAGGAAGCCCTGGACGGCGGCGCCATCGCCCTGTTCGGCGAGAAGTACCAGGAGGACGTAAAGGTATATTCGATCGGCGGCTATTCGCGGGAGGTGTGCGGCGGCCCGCACGCGCAACGCACCGGCGAGCTCGGCCGCTTCCGCATCGTCAAGGAGCAGTCGTCGTCAGCGGGGGTGCGGCGCATCCGCGCCGTACTGGAGAGCCCGTCCGCGTAACCGCGTCAGCCGACGCGGCCCTTGGTGGAGCGCGGTTCCCTGCCCGGCGCCGCCCGGAACGCCTGTCCCAGGGCGCGTCCCAACGCCTTGCAGAGCGCCTCGGCCACGTGGTGGGAGTTGTCGCCGTAGCGGACCGACGCGTGGACGTTGATGCGGGCGCGTCCGGCCAGCGCCGTGACGAACTCGCGCAACAGCCAGACGTCGAAGTCGCCGGCGCGGTCCTGCGGGAAGGCGGCGTCGAACCGGCAGTAGCCGCGCCCGCCGGCGTCGACGGTCACCTCGGCCAAGGCGTCGTCCATCGGGATCACCGCGTGGCCGAACCGCGCCAGCGGACAGCCAGGCTCCATGGCCCGCGACAGGCACTCACCCATGACGATGCCGACGTCCTCCACCACGTGGTGGGCGTCGACCTCCAGATCGCCCGACGCGGTGACCTGCAGGCCGATCCCGCCGTGGAAGCCGAGAGCGTGCAGCATGTGGTCGAAGAACGGCACGCCGGTGGAGACTTCGACGACCGGCGCGGTCCCCTGATCGGCGGGGTCAAGGTCGATCCGCGCCGCTACCTCGGTCTCCCTGGTCTTGCGCTCGAACGCGGTCTGTCTGCCTGCCGCCATCTCCCGGCACGATAGCCGCCGCCGCATAGCGATGCAAACGTACCGATTGCCGCCGGCAGCGCTCCTGCTGATCGCCGTTGCGGCAGCCGCGCCGCCTGCGGCCGGCCAGGCGCTCACGCCGTCCGCGGACCTGGCCGCCATCGCGGCCCTGACGCCGCGGCCGGCCGGCTCCGCCGCCGCGGCCGAGCTGATGCGTTACGTCGAGGCGCGCCTGCAGGCGCTGTCCGTGCCGCGCGCAGTCCATCCGTTACCCGCCGCCGGGCCGCGCGGCGCGCTCATCGCGACGGTCTCCGGTCGATCCGATCGGACCGTCGCGCTGATCGCGCCGCTCGACCATCCTCCGCACGCGCCGCCCGGCCGTGACGGCTCGGCGACGATCGCCGCGGCCCTGCACGTGGTGGAGCGCGCCTCCCGAAACCCGTTGCCGTTGTCGTTGCAGGCGGTGTTCGTGAGCGGCGACCACGGGGCCGGCGGCAGCGCGGCGCTGGGCGGCAGCGCGGCGTTGGCGCGCAGCGGCGCGCTCGGCGGCGCGGACGCCGTGGTCTACCTCAACCTGCAGGCGGTTCCCGAACGGTTGGTCCTGCGCACCGACGGGCGCGCGGCGCAGACACCGCGCGGGCTGCTGCAGGCCGCCGCGGACGCGCTCGACCGGGTCGGCATGCCGTTCACGGTTCGCAGCACCGCCAATCAGCTGGCCCGCATCGGACTGCCGTTGCCGCCGCCGCTGGCCGATCCGTATCTGGCGTCCGGCTACCCGGCGGTCGAGCTTGCCGGACGCTACGCCGGCGCCACCGAGACGGGGACCGATGCCTGGATCGAAGACTTCGGCGCCGTCATCGAGGCGCTGACCGCGCGCGTAGCAGCCGCGGGCGGCGGCGAATGGGAACGGCACTACCTGTTCGTGCGGTTCGGGGACCTGCGGCTGACGCTGGATGAGATCGGCGTAGTCGCGTCGGCGGCGTCCGCGCTGGCGTTGGCGTTGGCGTTGGCCGTCCTGCCGCTGCAGCGCCTGCGCCGCCATCGGCGCCTGCTGCTGCGCCACGCGTGGGTGCTCCTGCTGATTGCCGCGGCCGTGTACGCGGCGCTCACCGCGGCTACCGAGGCGCTGACGGCGCTGCTGGCAGTCCGTGAGCTCCCTACGAGCTGGCAACGACTGGCCGGTCCGGCGCTGGCCTTCAAGGCGGCGGCGGCGTTGCTCCTGGTCATGGCCGCGGCAAAGACGGTTGCGTGGGCGGCGGCCTGGCGGCGCCCGCGGCGCGCTGTCGATGGCGCGCCGGACGCGGCGCGGCGCGGCGGTCCGGAGGCAGGGGTGCTGTCGGCCGGCGCGGCGGCGCTGCTGCCGGCGTCGGTCGCCGCCGTCACGGCGATCGATCCGGCGGCGAGCCTGCCGTTCATCTGCTCCTACGCCGGCGCTCTGCTGTTCTGCCTGACGCGCCTGCGCGCCGCCAAGATCGTCTGGCTGGCCGCGTCGGTGGCCGTTCCGGCCGCCGCGGCCGCCGATCTGATCGGCGCGGGCGCCGACCGGCTGCTGGAGTCGCTGCTCACGTCTTCACCGGCCGCGAACGCCTTGCTCGCGGCGGCGATCCTTCCCTTCGTGCTGATGGCGCTCCGACTGACGTTGACGCCGGCCGAGCCGCTCGCCGCCTGGGGCACCCGCCGGCGTCTGTGGTGGTCGATCCTGACGGCCGCGCTCATCAGCGCCGCCGCCGGCGCGGCCCTGCTGCTCCGGCCGGGATGACTTGAAACGTACCGCTGGGTTGTTGTCGGCGCAGGCCGGGATCGGCCGATCCTCCGGCCGCGGCCGGTATACTGGCGCCATCGCATCCACCGTCTTCATCGCCGGGCCGGCCGGCTCCGGCAAGACCCAGGCGTTGCTCCGCCGGGCGGCGGACCGGTATCGGCGCGATCCGTTCGCGGCGACGCTGGTGCTGGTTCCCACGGTGCGCCACGGCGACCAGTTCCGCCGGCGGCTGCTGGCGGTGTGCGGCGTCGCGCTCGACCTGCAGGTGGTGACGCCGCACGGCGTGGCCCGCACCCTTCCCACGGGGCGCCCGGTAGCCTCGGCCGCCGCCGCGCGCGAGCTGCTCGGTAGCGTCACCCGCCGGCAGATGGCCGCGGGCACCGCGGCGTACTTCGCGCCGCTCGGCGCGCCCGCGGCGTTGCCGTTGCTGTGGGCGGCGGTCGAGGAGCTGATGGCCGAATCGGTGTCCGCGGAGCGGTTCGCGGCGGCCGCGGCACAGACCGGCGACCCGCAGCTGGCGGCGCTGGCGGCGATCTACGACGCCTATCACGCCGCGTTGCGGTCCTGGCGCCGCCTCCCCCCGGCGTCGCTGCCGGCCGCCGCGGCCGCAGCCGCCGGCGACGCGCCCGAGCTGCCCAAAATGGTGATCGTCGACGGCTTCCGGCACTTCAGCGGCGGCGAGCTGCTCCTGCTCGGCGCGCTTGCCCGCGGCCGCGACCTGCTGCTGGCGTTCGATCCCGATGCCGGCGAGCGCGCCCGGCACTCGTACGAGCAGCTCCGAGCGCGATTCCCGGACGCGACGATCGAACACGCCGGCGCCGGCGCGTCCCGCCCGCGCGCGCACCGCCGCGTTGCCGCCGACCGCGAAGCGCAGCTCCGCGCCATGGCGCGGGCGATCAAGCGGCGGCTGACCGGCGACCGCAGCCTGCGGCCGTCCGACTGTGGGGTGACGTTCCGAAGGCTCGGTCCGGTGCTCGGTTTGGCGCGTCAGGTGTTCGCCGAATACGACCTGCCGCTCGACCCCGTGGCCGGCGAGCCGCTGGCCAATCGTCCGCTCGGCGTCTGGATTCGGCGGTTGTTGCGCCTGCCCGCGGAGGGCTGGCCGCTCCGCGACCTGATCGCCGTGCTCGGCAGCGGGTTCACCAACCGCGCGCGCTGGGCGCTCGACGAGTGGGCGGTCGGCCGCATCGCCCGGCACGGACGGGAGCACCGCCTGTGGGCCGGCCGCGACGCGCTGGACCGGTTGGCGGCAGCGCTCCGGCCACAGGATCAGGCGGAGCCGGCGCTGCCCGGCATGGAGGCGCGCGGCCTGGGCGCGGCGCTCGCCTATCTGTACGGGCTGCTGGCGCCCCCACCTGCGCCGGCCGGCGAGCACGCCCGCCGGGTGAAGGCGGCGCTGTTCGGCCGGCAGCCGCTGATCCGTCCGGCGGTCCGCGCCGAGCCCGGTCTGGTCGCCGAGATCGACGCGGCGTGCGGTCACCTCGACGACATCGCCGTCACGGACGACGCTCTGCGCGAGGGATCGGCGCCGTTCGCGGCGTTCGTCGACCGGCTGCTGGAGCGGTTGGCGGCGCCGGCGGCGATCCTGCGCGAGGCCGGCGGCGTGCTGCTGGCGCCGATGAACGCCCTGTCCGGTCTGCGGCTGGCGTATCTGGAGGCCGGCGGTCTGGTGGAAGGCGAGTTCCCGGCGCCGCGGTCGGAGCCGATCCTGCTGTCCCGGCAGGCGCGCCGGGACCTGGCCGCCGCCGGCTTGGCGCTGCCCCCGCCGCCCGACGGCAGCGACGACGAGTTGTGGCGGTCGGTCCTCACCCGCGCGGACGCCGGGCTCACCGCGTGGCGGACGCGGCTCGACGAGCGCGGCCGGCAGGTCGCCGCCTCGATCTACTTCGATGAGATCGACAGCGGCGCAGGCCGGGACGCCGCAGACGCGGGGGCCGCGGACGCAGGCTCCCCCGGCGCGGTCACGGAGCCCGCGGACGCCGCATCGGCGCGGGAGCTCGCCATCGCCTGCGCTGCCGCCTGGCGGAGCGGCAGCCGCGCGAGTCCGCAGCCGAGCCCCGCGTGGCGGGTGGTCCGCCTGGCGGCGCAGGTCGAGCAACGGCGCCGCTCGTTCACCAGCGCCGGCGAGTTTGAAGGCGGCGTGGCCGTCGACCTGCGGCCCGACCTGACGGACGGCGGCGCGGTGTGGAGCGCGTCGCGGCTGGAGAGTTACCGGACCTGCGCCTTTCGGTTCTTCGGCCAGTACGCCCTCGACCTGTACGAGCTCGACGAGGAGCTGGACGCCGCCGATCCGTTGATCCGCGGCGCCGTCATGCACGCCATGCTGGAGGACGCGCTGGCCGACTTGAGCGCCGCGCATCGGCCGCTGACGCCGGAGACCGTCGATGCGGCGGTCGAGCGGCTGCGGACCCGCGGCGCGGCGATCTGGCGGCGGGCGCCGGCCGAGCACGGATTCGGCCGCGCGGGAGTGTGGGAGCTGGAGTGCGAGCCGGCGCTGGAGCGTCTGGAAGCGCTGCTGCGCGGCGAGGCGGAGCGGTCGGCGGCGGACGGCGTCACGGCGCTGGCCGGCGCGGAGCGGGAGGTGACCGCCATCCTGCCGACGCAGCCGCCGATGGCGTTGCGCGCCCGGCTCGACCGGCTGGACGGCGCGCCCGGGCTGGCGGTGGTCGTCGACTACAAGAGCCGCTCCATCGGCCGCAAGGACCTGGAATCCGGCCTCCGTCTGCAGCTCCCGCTCTACGTCCACGCGGCGCGCCAGCACGCGCAGCAGGAGCGGGTGATCGCCCGCTACGCGTCGATGCGCGGCGACGGCGCGCTCCGGCAGCTCGATTCCGACGACCCCGCCGACCGGCAGATCATCGACGACGTACTGCCGCGCGCCGAAGCGGTGCGCGCCGCCGTGCAGGCCGGCGACTTCCGCGTCAACCCGCAGGTGGCGGCGTGTCCGACCTGGTGCGCGTTCCGGCACGTCTGCCGCGTCAACCAGTTCAGCCGGTGGAAGCGTTGGGACTGACGCCGGCAGCGTCGGAGCTGACGCCCGAACAGCAGGCCATCGTCGCCGACCGCAGCCGGGACATCCTGGTCTCCGCCGGCGCCGGCAGCGGCAAGACGCGCGTGCTGGTCGAGCGCTACCTCTCCCTGTTGACCGAGTGCCGCATTCCGCAGATCGCCGCGGTCACCTTTACCGACGCGGCCGCCACCGAGATGCGCGACCGGGTGCGGCGCGCCGTGCGCGAGCGGCCGGAGTTGGCCGGCCACCGCCGTGACCTGGACCAGGCGGTGATCGGCACGCTGCACGCGCTGTGCCGGCAGATACTGCGCGAGCATCCGGTAGAGGCCGGCACGATCGCCGCCGGCCGCATCCTGGCCGACGACGAGGCGGAGCACGAACGGGTGGCGGCCGCCCTGGACGCCTTGGAGGACGCGGCGCAGTCCCGCGGCGAACGCGCCCGAGCGCTCCGTGAACTCGGCGTGTACCAGATCACGGAGCAGCTGCCGCGCATGGTCGAACGCCGCGACGAGGTGCGGGACGCCTTGGACGCCATCCCTGGCGCCGCCATCCCCGGCGCCTCCGTGGATAACCGGGAACGCCGCGTGCGGGCGCTGCTCGAACGGGCGCTCGCCGACGCGGTGGCCGCAGAGCGGCCCGACCTGGAGCGAGCCGTCGCCGCCATCCGGGAGCAACACGCAGCCGCGTCTCCCGGCGACGCGCTGGCGGCGCGCGTCCGGGACGTGCTGGCCGCTCTGGGAACGCCGCTGCCGCCGGAGCCTCGCGCACTGCTCACGGCGCTCGCCGCCGCGCGCCCGCTGATCCGTCTGGGCGCGGGCAGCGCGCGCAATTGGCAGGACCTGGACCGGGTCAAGGACGACCTGCGGACCGTGCGGGAGATCGCCGGGCGGCTGGAGGCGGCGCCGCGCTGGGACCGGACGGATCGGACGGCACTGGAGGTGACCGAGGCGTTGCGCGCCGTGTTCGACGACGCCTGCCGCCGCTACGAGGCGCGCAAAGCGGCGTTGGATGGCTGCGATTACCTCGACCTGGAGATCGAGGCGATCCGGCTGCTCCGCAGCCATCCGCAGATCGCCGCCCGCCTCCGCCGCCGGTTCCGGCACGTCATGGTCGACGAGGTCCAGGACGTCAACCAGGCGCAGATCACCCTGCTGCGCCTGCTCACCGACGGCGCCGGTCCGCGGCCGAACCGGTTTCTGGTCGGCGACGCCAAGCAGGCGATCTATCGGTTCCGCGGCAGCGACGTCGCTCACTTCGTCCGCTTCCGGCAGGAGATCAAGGAGTCAGGCGGCGGTCTGCACGCCCTGACGCGATCGTTCCGCACCCACGACGCGCTGGTGGGCGCCGGCAATGCGCTGTTCACGCCGCTGTTCGCCGACGGGGCCGGCGCCGTGCCGATGCAGCGCATGTCCGGCCGCGGCCCGGCCGGCCGGCCGGGACCGCATCTGATCCTGATACCGATCGACAAGCGGACGGCGGACGGCGCGGCGGCCAGCGAGCAGGACCGCCGGCGCGTGGAGGCGGACGCGGTGGCCGGCGAGATCGCCGCCCTGCTGCGCGACGGCGACGCGCCCCGCGACATAGCCATCCTGCTCCGCCGGCTGGCCAACGTGCACGCCTTCGAGCAGGCGTTGGAGAGCCACGGCGTGCCGTACGGAACGCCGGCCGGCGCCGGCTTCTTCACCCGTCAGGAAGTGCGCGACCTCACCAACCTGCTGGCTTGGCTGGCCGAGCCGGATGACCGCATCGCCCTGGCCGGCGTGCTCCGGTCGCCGCTGTTCATGCTGGACGACCGAACGCTGCTCCGCTGTCACGCTTCCGGCAAGGGCTGGCTGCCGGCGCTGAAGGAGCCGCCGGACGGCGTCGACGAAGAAGCCCGGCAGCGTTGCGTCCATGCGGCCGCGGTGCTGCGCGAGCTGCGCCGCATGGCGCCGGTCGAGCCGGCGGATGCGATCGTGGCGGCGGCGCTGGCGCTCACCGGCTTCGAGGCGGCGTGGGCGGCCGTGAACGGCGGCGAGCAGGCGCTGGCCAACGTCCGCAAGCTGGTGGCGATCACGCGCGACCTGGCCGGCCGCTCCATCGACGAGGTGGTCGCCTACCTGCGCCGGCGGCGCGACGAGCTGGCCGACCGCGAAGGTCTGGCGGTGATCGATCAGACCGACGCGGTCCGCATCCTCACCGTCCACGGCGCCAAAGGGCTGGAGTTCCCGATCGTCTTCGTGCCGGAGGCGCACGTGCGCGCGCCGGAACGGTACGAGCCGGTGCGCTGGCGGCCGGCTGACGGCATAGCGGTCACGCTGGTTCCGGGAGCCTTGGGAGAGAAGCGCCGCCAGCCGGGGTTCTACCGCTATCTGCGCGATCTGGATCGAGGCGAAGACGACGCCGAGTACCGGCGGCTGCTGTACGTGGCCGCTACCCGCGCGGCCGACCGCCTCTACCTGAGCGGCGAGGCGGAGACGCGGACGGGGACGTGGCTGGAGGTGGCCGGCAAGCACCTGAGCGGCATGGCCCCGAACGTGGTGGAGGTCCGCCGGCCGGCGCCGGTCGACGTCGGCGCCATCGCCGCCGCGGGCGCCGCGGCGGCGTGCGCCATCCCGGCGGCGGCGGAGGAACGGCCGGTGACCGCCCCGCTGGTGGAGCGGCCGGCGGTGATCCCGCTCCGTTCCAGCACGCCGGTCACGGCGTTGCGCTCACCGGAATCGGCCGGCGCGCCGGGACCGCCCGGCGCGTTGCGCGGACACGGCGACGGGCTGGGGCGGGTGCGGGGCAGCCTGGCGCATGAGGCGATACGGCGGTGGTTCACCGCCGGCCGCCGTCCCGCGCTGACGCCGTTGCTGCGGCGCCTGCAGCCGGCCGCCAGCGAGTCCGACACGGCGCGCGTGCTGGCCGAAGTGGAGCAGATGCTCGACCGGTTCGACGGGAGCGAGCTGGCGCAGACGTTGCGGCGGCCCGGCGCGCGCTTCCACTTCGAGCTGTCGTTCGGCTGGTACTGGGACGGCGCGCCCGTGCACGGCACGATCGACTTGGCCTACGAACACGCCGGACGCTGGCATCTGGTCGACTTCAAGACCGACGACGTGCCGCGCGGGCGGATCGAGCAGGCGGCGGCGCCCTATCTGGGCCAGATCGCCCTCTACGCCGGCGCGCTGCAGCAGGCGGTCGGCCACGCGCCGGCGGCATCCCTCCACTTCCTGCGCACCGGCGCCAGCTACCACCCCCGCCCCGGTGAGCTGCGGCAGGCGCTGGCCGCCACCCGCTCCCGCGTCGACGCCGGCCCGTTGCTCGCCGCCGGCGCGGACGGTGAAGAGGGAGCCGAAGCGGCCGGCGCGCCGGACACCGCCGGCTCAGATCGGTAACGCCCCGAGCGCCCGGAACGACGTCCGCGTCAGAAGCTGCCGGAGCCGAGCGTGGCGGTGATGGAGGCGCCGACGCGGTCGCCGAACGGCGTCATCTCCGCGCCGTCCTCACCGTAGGTGAAGGTGGCGGCGGCGCGCAGGCTCAATCGGTCGGCCGGCTGAAAGGTGACCGACGGCGCGATCCGGCCGGAGCCGTCGCTCAGATTGGTGATCCACAGCGCCCCGGCCGACCAGTCGGCCGCGGTTCCCAACGACAGGTTGAGCGACGCCGCCGCGTAGTGCTGGCCGGGCAGGGTGGCCAGGTCGGCGCGGCTCAGCTTCCCGTCCCCGACCAGCAGCCGGACGCCCGGCTCGCGCAGGATGGCCGGGTCCGCATACCCTTCACCGTTCCACAGATACTGCCCCGAGAAGGTCGCCGACCAGTCGTTCGCTTCGGGGCGGTAGGTGTAGCGCAGCCCGCCGGTCGCCGCGCCGAACACGGTGTTGGTGTGGCGCACCGTCCGCAGCCCGGACGGGCTGTCGGGGTCTCGCTCCACGAAGGTCCGCTCCGATCCCAGGCTCGCCTCCAGCTCGCCGAACACCTCGGCGCCCGCCAAGTTGGTGCTCGCCGTCAGCATGACGCGCGGCACCCGTTCGGGCCGGTAGTAGGCGCCTACGCCGATCTCGGCGCCGCCCAGCACCACCTCCGCCTTGGGGGCCACCGCCAGCTGCACGCCGTTGTCGGTGGGGTCGGCGATCACGTAGAGATAGAGGTTGTTGTAGTCGAGCGGCAGGTTGGCGCGTAGCGACACCGGCCCCTCCCGGTCGGCCTCCGGGTCTTCCGGGTCGATCGCGGTGAGGTTGAGCACGTCGGCCGGGCTGAAGAAATACCCCACTCCCCAGGCGACGGTGTGCTTGCCGCCGCGCAGGAACAGGCTGTCGCCGACCTGGAAGTCGGAGAACAGCTCGGTCACCCGGACGATGTCGGAAAAGGTCCGGGGTTCCTCCGCGCCGCCGTCCACGGTGAACGGATAGCTCACGACCGCCTTGCCGAACACCCGGAAGTCGTCGGCCGGCCGCGCGTCCAGAAACAGCGTCGCGCCCAGACCGACCGCTACGCTCCGCTGGTCGGGTTCCAGCGGAGCGGCCAGCAGGCCGGCCGGCGACGGCCACCCCGCCTGTCCCGTCAGCGAGAATCGATACGAGCCGCCGATCTCCACCGCGGGGCCGTCCTGCGCCACGGCCGGCGCGTCCGCCGGTTCCGCGCTCATCACGTCGCCGTCGAACAGACCGGACGTGTCGAGCGGCGAAGCGCCGCCCGCGCCCTCCTGCTGCTCATCGGCGGAACCGAACAGCGAGCCCTCGTCGCTGTCGATGGTCTGCGCGCCCGCGGCGCCGGCTCCCGACAGCAATGCCAACAGCGCCCCGAGCGCCAGCGCCCGGCCCCGGACGGTCACCGGTTGGCCCGCTCGACGTACGCCTTGGTGAAGACCGAATCCGCGATCGGCGCGGCGGACAGATCGGTGAGGCTGATGCGGGTCTTGCGCCCTTCCACCAGCTCGTCGACGAAAATCATCTCGCTCGGCACCACGGAGTCGCCGACGCGGGCGTAGCGCGGGTAGTAGGAGGTGCGCATCAGCCGCTCGGTCAGGCTGAAGTCCTCGGTCTTGAGGATCAGACTCCCCTCGCGCGTCACCCACATCTTCAGGAACGGATAGGTGACTTCGTCGGTGCTCGCCTCCAGGTCGAGGATGTACACCGCATACTGGCCGAGCTGCCCGTCCTCCATCGACCGGACTACGTAATCCTCGGCATAGTTGATGTCGCCGAAGTCGGAGTTGCGCGCATCGGTGCCCTGAAAAGTCTCCCGCAGCGACGTGTGGGAGAACTTGCGGCTCTCCGGATCGTAGAACCACAGGTTGTCGCCCTGCCGCAGATAGCCCTGCCCGCGCTGCACGGACGGATCGCTGATCAGGATCAGGAACGCATCGTCCTGGTCTCGGCGGAACTGCTGCACGACGGTCCGCTCTACGCCGTCGTCCGGGTCTTCGGACACCAGCGTCATGACCGCCGAAAAATCCCGTTCGGCAAACGCGCGCTGCCGGTCGATGTCCGCGAGCAGCGCCTGCGGATCGACGTCGACCGCCCACGCCGCCGCGGCGAACAGGCCGGCGAAAAGCGGCAACGCGATCTTGAGAGTACGGTGAATCACGGTTTTCCTCCCCTGGTTATTCGGCGCGGTCCGGGGCCGTCACGCGGTGCTGCGCAGCGCCGCGGCAGGGTCGAGCCGCGCCGCCCGGCGCGCGGGAATGGCGGCCGCGCCCAGGCTCAGGACGATCAGAATGGCCACGTTGGCCACCATCGTCAGCGGCGGTACGGCAAAGGTGAGCCGGCCGTCGTTCAGAAAGAACTGCAGCGGGCTGTCGGTCTGAAACTCGATCTGCGCAAGGATCAGCATGGCGGCGGCAGCCAGCAGCAGCCCCGCCGCCGCGCCGATCAAGCCGATGAAGGTCGCTTCCATCAGGAAGATGCTCCGCACCGCGCCGCGCTGCATGCCCACCGCCCGCATGGTGCCGATCTCCTGGATGCGCTCCAGGAGCACCATGCGAAAGGTGTTGACCACCCCGACCATGGTGATCGTCAGCAGGATCAGGAACACCGACAGGCTGACGGCGTTGAGCACCCGAAACAGCGTCGAAGTATCGGCCATGATGTCGTCGATGGTGGTGATGGCGTACCGCGTCCCGTCCCACGGTTCCTCGTCGTCGGCCAACCGGTTGACGCCTCCGAAGAACCCGCCGCCCGGTCCGCCCTGCTCTCCGCCTTCCTCCTCCGTCTCCGGCGCCGTCGGCAGCTCGGCGCGCAGCGCCTGGGCCACCTGATCGGACTGCCGCGGATCGCGCAGGTAGAGGTGCAGCATCTGGTATTCACCCGCCGCCGTGCCGATCAGCTCTCCCAGGTAATCCAGCCGGGCAAACCCGGACGAGAATCCGGAAATGCCGGAGTCTTCGACGGTGGCGGCCAGCACGAACTCGCCGACGTTCTGCTGGCCGGTGACCGTGCCGAGCCGCGCCAGCACCCGGTCGCCCACCTCCGCGCGCAGCCGCTCGGCCGACGAAACCGGCAGGATCAGAGCGCTGCGGTCGTCCGGTCCCGGCAGTTCGCCGGCGACCACGGACAGGCTCGGAAAGAAGCTCGGCTCCCCCTCCCAGTCGACGCCGTCCAGGAGCTGGTTGGTCTGCTTGGAGCCGAAGATCAGGGTCGCCAAGGTGCGGCTGCGGCGGTTCACCATGTCGGTCTGCGCCGACACCTGATCGACCGCCCCCTGCAGCGAGGAGCCGCTGCCGCCGGTGTCGCTGATGACGTTGACGATCAGCCGGGATTCGGTCAGTTCCGTGCCGCTCACGTAGACGTGGCCGCCGATCAGGTCGGTCACCGTCCGCGTGATGTTGCGCGATACGCCGCCGGTGAACCCGTTGAGCAGCGTCACCACCAGGACGCCGAACGCGATGGCGCCGGCCAGCAGCACCGTGCGCTTCTTCTGCCGGCCGGTGTTGCGAAACGCGATGCGGAGCCAGCTCGGCATCAGCCCGACCCCATAGCCTGCCGGGGCGAGATGCGCAACGCGACCGCCAACGGATACAGGCTGGAGACCACCGCGATGGCCGCCACCATGATCAGGGCGAAGCCGACCGAACCGGCCGAGATGGTGGGCCGCAGCAGCTCGCCCCCGAACAGGATGCGCAGGAACAGGTTGGACGCGCGGATGCCGGTTGCGCCCAGGATGAGCAGCGCCACCACGCCGAGCACGACGCCGGCGCCGCCGAACACGAACGCCAGCGACACCGTCTCGGCGCCGATCATGCGCCGAACGAAGCCCTTGCGCGCGCCGATGGCGCGCATGGTGCCGATTTCGCTCATCCGTTCGGTGACCGAAAGCACCAGCGTGTTCATGATGATGATCACCGCCACCACGGCCACGACTATGACCACCACGTTGAAGACGGTCCTGAATCCGTTGGAGAGCTGCGAAAACGGGGCGGCGGCGGCCAACCAGCCCATCACCTGAGCGTTGAGGTCGCCATCGTCGATCACCTGTTGCAGATCGGCGGTGACGCGGGCGGCGGCGCCGGCGCGGTGCAGCTTGATCACCATGAAGTGCCAGGCGCCGGAATCGATCACGGTCTCCTCCCGGCCGCTGAAGTCGAGCAGGGCCGGGGCGGAATCGGACCCGGCGTCCTGTACCAAGCCGCCCTGCACGGAGCCTTCCCCGAACGGATCCGCGCCGCCTCCGCCGCCCGACCCGCCGAACAGGTCCGACTCGTCGACCGAGCCGAGCCCCGCCAGCTGTTCGTCGGTCAGGACTGCCGCCGCGGGCGCCGACACGGTCATGCCGACCAGCGTGCGCAGAGTGGTGATGTCGACCAAGGACATCGTCTCGATCTGCGGCATGGCGTTGCGGAACCGGAAGATGCCGGTGACCGGCACCTCCCGCACCTTGATGCCGGCCTGCGTGGTGGCGGTGAGCAGAAGCCGGTCACCGGGAGCGACCGGGCGGTCGGCCGACTCGGCCAGCTCCTCGGCCGACGCCTCGGACAGCACCAGGCCCGGCTGGTCCGGCTCCAGGAACGCGCCGGCGGTCAGCTCGGCCGCATCCGGGAACATCGCCCGGTACCGAACCGGATCGACGCCCCAGATCTGCGCGAACGTCTCTCCCGACGAGGTGCCGTCAGGGCCCGGCAGACTGATCGAAACGGTCGATTCGGCCTGCGGGCTCCAGGCTGCGACGTCCGGATGATCGGCTACCGCGTCGCGGAGCGTGTCGAAACCGTCCAGCCGCGGCGTGCGCACGTTGAGAAAGTCCGTGGTCTGCACGCCGAACAGGCTGACGCGCGCGTCGGTGACGCCGGCCAGCACCACGTGGCCGGTGAAGTTGTCGATGAACGTGCGGCGTATGCCGGCGGTCGCCGACGCCATCAGCGAGTTGCCCACGACCAGCACGAAGGTCCCGACCAGGATGATCGTGCCGACGATCAGGCTCTTGGCGCGATGCTCCTGCAGGTTGCGGATGGCGATGCGCCAGACCACGCTCATGCGGTTCGCTCCGCGCCGGTCCTGCGATCCTCGATCACAAGGCCGTCGTTGAGGCGGATGATGTGGTCGGCGATGCCGACGATCGCCGGGTCGTGCGTGGAGAAGATGAAGGTGGTGCCGAGTTCGGCGTTCATCCGCTTCATCAGCTCGATGATCTGCTTGCTGGTGGTCGAGTCGAGGTTGGCGGTCGGTTCGTCGGCCAGCACGATGCGCGGCTTGTTGGCCAGCGCGCGGGCGATCGCCACCCGCTGGCGCTGGCCGCCGGACAGCTCGGCCGGCCGGTGGTCGCGCTGCCGGTCGAGCCCCACGGCCTGCACCAGGTGCGCGACCCAGTCGGCCCGTTCCTGCTTGGGGACGCGCGCCGCGCCGATCAGCAGCGGGAACTCCACGTTCTCCACCACGTTGAGCACCGGCACCAGGTTGAAGGACTGGAAGATGAACCCGAGCACCTGATGGCGCAGGTCGGTGACGGCGCGGTCGGACATGCCGGCGGTGTCGGTGCCCATGACCTGCACGGTGCCGGACGTGGGGGTGTCGATGCAGCCGATCAGGTTGAGGATCGTGGACTTGCCCGACCCCGACGGGCCGGCGATGGAGGCGAAGTCCCCCTCTTCGATGCGGAAGCCCACCCCCTTGACGGCGTGCACCTCCGTCTTGCCGAGCGGGTATACCTTCCGCACGTCGTCGAGCGTCACGGCTGCCATGCTCCGAATGTACGCACGCCCTCGCGGAAAGCCAAACCGGCCGCCGCCCGCCCGTGGATGGCGAGCGCCGGCAGCAGCGCCGAGCGGCCGCGCCGCGCCCGGAACGGCGGCCAGCGCACGGCGAGCCGGACAAGGCGCCGGGTTCGTCGCGATCCACCCCGACAGAAACGCGCGGCGCTGTCAGCGCCTCTCAAAGTCCACGAACGCTGCTGAGCCTCGATCCACATTCCATGGGAATCAATCGGCGTTTCTGGCCTCGAAACTCTATCAGCCTTCCCTGCAGAGCCTTGTAAGGATAGTGCCCGCGGTACATCAATATCGGATAGAAGTCGGCCACGTGCTGGTCGCTGGCAAGGAGGCCCATCACCCGCACCCCCGCTTGAATCTGCCGCACGACCAGATTGGCGTTGACCGCGCTCAGGCCGCCTTTCAACTCAACTACGGCAAATAGCTCCTTCTCCTTCCACAAGATCGCGCAATCGGCAATTCTACCCGCGCCCCGTACGGCGGTCCTGACGCAGTCGAGGCTCAAGACGTGAACGATCCCCGCCAGGCCGGTCAAGTCGATACTGCAATTTCCTTCGCTGCAAGAGCTACGGATGCAGCGAAGCGCCTGCGGGGGCACGTACACCGGCGTTACCCGCTGTGTTCCATATCGACGGCCTCGTCATAGAGGGCTCGGTGCACCTCGTCGAACGATGCGGTCGGGATTCCGTAATCGGCGTCGATTGGAAGTGAATCGACCTGCGTACCGCGGTCGCACGACTGAAACAGATAGGCCGACACGTCACTTGGATTCAGCATCTCACTCGCACCATAATGCAGATCACGTCGCTTTGCTTCAAGCCTGAATATCTGCATCAGGTTGTTGATCTGATTCAGAAAGATGTCGCTATGCGTCGTCACCAGGACCCGCACTCCGGCGTTCACCAGCATCGCTATCGCTCTCGCAACGTAACACTGGTTGGCGGGATGCAAGTGCGATTCCGGTTCCTCGAATACAAACAGGTGTCCCGGTCGTACCAGATACTTCAGGTAGAGAATCATCGGAGCAATCTCGGACACTACGGAAGAAACCTGATGCAGACGGAACTCTCCCGCATCGTTTCGGTATTGAATATCCGGGTACTCCAGTTGCTCATTTACCTCCACAGACCCGGCGACGACATTCGATTCGAGAAATTCCGCGACGTTCTTTATCGCTCCGGATGACGGTCTCGCGCGATCGAGGATGAGCAGCGCCTGCACGAGATCAGCTACTACTCCGGGCAGCCGCTCCACGTCGTTTGATTCGATCCATGCGGTGGAAGCCTGTCTGACCACCAGACTCGCCAGAGTCTTGTATCTTTGCAGGATGTCCGACCTGCTGGCCGGAAGGTAATGTGAACGGGCGGAGTAATCTCGCAGCAGAAACGCCAAATACGAGTCCATCAATTGCTCCGCGGCGTCACCGGCATCGTAGAAGGCAACGTCGGATTGAACGGTCCGAGGCCGGCTTCGGTTCGACATGTCCGGTTTCCACTCGACAGTTGATAGTCTGTCGTCGCTGCAACGTCCGGTCCAGGATAGACCCGTGGCTTCGTCAAGCACCTCTATTTCGAATCCGTTGGGCTCCGTGTCAGGAGATTTCCTTCCAAGTTGACTCATACTGGAACCAAAGCAGCGTTGCAACTCGTACGCCATGTCCTCTGCGAACGCTGTGGCCCACCGCTTCGATTCATGTCGAAGCCAGTCGATGACGGCAGGAGGCAAGTCTCGTACCGCGTATGCTCCCGATACGTATTTCTTCATGTCGGACCTGACGTGATCCGAGCCGACACCGGCCTTCACCAAGCGCTGAACCGATGCCTCGTCCGCCAGTTGTATCGACGATCGTCGTGGTCGTGGCAGTCCGGATCGATGGTCGCGCGCCGCCGCGGCGGTCTGCGACAAGGAGTGAATAGCCAGAGCGAGATACGACTTCCCCGTGTTGTTGGCGCCGATCAATACGGTAAGTGGTTTCAGGTCGACGTCGGCGTGGGCTATGGGGCCGAAGTCCTTGACTGCGATGGACGGCATAGCTGGCTCTCCTCGGTATCATAGCAGATTCCGGCGGGCGCCGCCAGCCTCTGTCTGCGTGTACAGGCGCCCCGGCGTCTGTGCGGTGCGGTGCGGTGCGGCGGCGCGGGCCGGCGGCGCTGCACGGCGGCGGTCGGTCGGGCGCGGCGACCGGCGGGTTGGCGACCGGCTGCCGGTGCTGCGGAGCGCGTGTGCTATGATGCGGGCGCCGCCGGCGCGCCGGAGCGCGGGCGGGCGCTTACACACAACACCAACATGCAGCTTGAACACATCGAGGCCATCGAGAGGCGCCTGTGGAGGGCGGCCGACACGTTGCGGGCCAACTCCAACTACGCCAGCAACGAATACTTCCTGCCGGTGATGGGGCTGGTCTTCCTGCGCCACGCCTACAGCCGCTATCTGGCGGTCGCCGAGCAGGCCGCCGCCGGCCGGCCCACGCGCGGCGGGCGGGTGAGGCCGCTCGCCAAGCAGGACTTCTCGCAGCGAGGGGCGATCTTCCTGCGCCCGCAGGCGCAGTTCGATCACCTGGTCGCGCTGCCTGACGGCGCCGACCGCGCCCCGGCGATCATCGCCGCCATGGAGTCGATAGAGGCTGACTACGAGAGCCTGCGCGGCGCGCTGCCCACGAGCGAGTACCACGAGCTCGACAACGAGGTCCTGGGCCAGCTCCTGCGCACCCTCAACCCGGACGAGCTCAAGCGGGTCTCCGGCGACGTGTTCGGGCGCATCTACGAGTACTTTCTGACGCAGTTCGCCGACCAGAAAGCGCACGACGGCGGCGAGTTCTTCACGCCCTACGCCTTGGTGTCGCTGATCGCGCACGTGCTCGATCCCGAGCGCGGCACCGTGCTCGACCCCGCCTGTGGCTCCGGCGGCATGTTCGTGCAGAGCGCGCGCACCGTGCGGGAGCACGGCCGGAGCCCCACCGAGCGCCTCACCTTTCGCGGCCTGGAGAAGAACCTCACCACCATCCGCCTGGCGCGCATGAACCTTGCGGTGCACGGCCTGGAGGGCGACATCCGGCAGGCGATCACCTACTACGAAGACCCGCAGGAGTTGTTGGGCAAGGCCGACTACGTGATGGCCAATCCGCCGTTCAACGTGGACGAAATCGACGCCGAGAAGGTGAAGGCCGACCCGCGCCTGCCGTTCGGCCTGCCCGGCGTCAACAAGCGGGCGCGCGTCGGCAACGGCAACTACGTCTGGATCAGCTACTTCTACAGCTACCTGAACGAGCGCGGCAAGGCCGGCTTCGTAATGTCCGCGCAGGCGTCAAGCGCCGGCGGCGCCGAGGCGTTGGTGCGCCGCAAGCTGATCGAAACCGGCGACGTGGACGTGATGATCGCCATCCGCTCCAACTTCTTCTACACGCGCACCGTGCCATGCGATCTCTGGTTCCTGAACCGCGCCAAACCGGAGCGCCATCGCGACCAGGTGCTGATGATCGACGCGCGCGGCATCTTCCGCAGGGTGACGCGCAAGATCTACGACTTCAGCCCCGAACAGATGCGCAACGTCCTGGCCATCGTCTGGCTCTATCATGGCGAGAAGCAGCGCTATCTCGATCTGGTGGCCGGCTATTGCGAGCAGGTGGTCGAAGAAGCCGCCGCCTGCCTCGAGTCCGCCAACGACCTTCTGGAGTCTCTCGCCCCCCTGCGCGCGGCGCTGGCGTCGTTCCCGGAGAGCGCGGAGGGGGAGGGCGGCCCTGCCGCCGAGGCAGCGGCAAAGCTCGACCGCGCGCAAGCCGACTTCTGCGCCGAAGTCGACGCGTTCAAGGACCTGCTCCGTCGGCGCAGCCCACCCGGACCGCCGGCGGCCCTCAAGCAACAGATCGACTCGTTGCGCCCGCTCGCCGATGCCAGCCATGCGGTCACCACGCACACCGACACGCTCTACAAGGTAGCCGCCGACGCCATCGAGACCTGCGAGCGCGAAGGTGACGCACGGCCCGGCAACGCCTTTGACGCGCGCGCCGCCGCCAACGCCCACCGGGAAGCCGGCGCCACGCGCCGCCACGCGGTCGCGCAACTGGAACAGGTGCGCTACTTCTGGAGTCACGCGCACTGGCTGGTAACGCGTTTCCCCGACGCCGAACTGCGCGACGTGGAAGGGCTGGTCAAGCTGGTGGACCGGTCTGAGATTGCATTGACCGATTGGAGCCTTACGCCCGGCCGCTATGTCGGCGTCGTCGCCACCCAGACGGGCGAAGACGTTGACTTCGCTCAGACGCTACGGGACATCCACGAGGAGCTTGACGAGCTCAACGCCGAATCGGTGACACTGGCGGCTACGATCCGCAAGAACTTCAGTGCATTGCGAACATAATCGCCACAGAATGTCGGCCATCGAGATGAACGGACGCGACCGGCAGCCAAGGTGACAGACTCACGATATCTGAAAGTCTCTGACTTCGCGGAAGTATACTCCGGCGGCACTCCATCTACCGGCGACGCCGAGTACTGGGATGGCGATGTGGCATGGGTTACTCCCAAGGATCTGTCCACCCTGGCCGGAGTCTACATCGGACACGGAGCGCGCTCAATTACCGAAGAGGGATTGCGCCGATCGTCGGCCTGCTTACTTCCCGCCGACACGGTAATCCTATCGTCCCGCGCCCCCGTCGGATACGTCGCCATAGCAAAGTCGCCACTCGCCACGAATCAAGGATGCAAGAACCTGCGGTGCAAGGACGGTGTAGCCCACCCGCTATACGTCTACTATCTGCTCAAGAACAGCACGGCAGTTCTTGAATCACATGCCACCGGCTCTACCTACAAAGAATTGTCCGCATCACGACTAAGAAACATTGCCTTTCCCATACCAAGAAACATTGTCGATCAGATCTCCATTTCTACTATCCTTTCCGCGTATGACGATCTGATCGAAAACAACCGCCGCCGGATAGTGCTCCTGCAAATGGCTGTCCAACTGGTCTACAAGGAGTGGTTCATCAACCTTCGCTTTCCCGGCCATGACCAGACCGAGATCAAGGATGGAGTACCGGATCGCTGGGAACGGGGGCGCATCGATGACGTGTGTAGGACAGTAGGAGGCGGCACACCATCGACTAGACGATCAGAGTATTGGGACGGCGACGTTACCTGGATAGTCCCAACCGATGTGACGAGGAACGACTGTCTCTTTCTGGTCGATTCGGAGCGGCGGATCACCGAAAAAGGATTGCTCGCGTCGTCCGCCACGATCGTGCCAGCGTATACTATACTGATGACAAGCCGTGCTTCGGTTGGATACTTTGCGTTGATGGATCGCGAAGTCTGTACGAACCAGGGGTTTATCAACATTGTCCCACGTGCCAAGGAAATGACGATGTATCTCCTTTTCAATTTCATGAGTCGAGTAGACGAGATTCGCAGCAGGGCGACGGGCACGACTTACCCTGAGATCAGTAAGGGACGTTTTCGCAAGATGGAAGTTGTGATACCCGACGAACGGGTCGTCGCGAGATTCGCGGACTTCGCGGGGGACGTGATTCGGCAGATCCGGACATTGAAACAGTCCTCACTGCACCTTACCCAAGCACGTGATCTGCTTCTGCCGCGTCTGCTGAGTGGGCGGATAGCGGTGTGACTCAATCGTTCTACAAGGAAGGGCCGATCCGCTTCGACGAGACGCCGTGCCCGAGCTTCGATCTGCGCCGTGATCTGACGCCGGAGACGTGGGCGCGCTTCGCCGCGCGCTCGCATCCCCGCCGACGTGGAGCCGCAGACACACGGAGAACCTGCATCTCGTCCGAGACGGCCAGATGACGCACTCCGGCGCCTGGCTGCTGGCCGATGACATCACCCGGTACACCCTGCAGGCCGAGGTGACCTGCGCATTGCTGCCGACGGCCTGACGCCCCCTCGCCGGCGGCGACCCCGGGACCGGGACGACGAGGCCGCGTCCGCAAACGGACCGAGGTTCGCAAAGGCACCAAGTCGGCACCAAGTCGGCACCAAGTCGAGATTCTTCGTAACTGCCTTACCGGAAAGTCAATACTCGAGATCATGGCGGAGGCCGGCCGGCGCGACCGCACCAAGTTCAGGCACCAAGTCATGCAGCCCCTGCTCGAAGCCGGATGGCTAGAAATGACCATCCCCGACAAGCCCACCAGCCGCCACCAGAAGTACCGGCTCACCGCCGCCGGCCGCCAGCTCCTGGCCGAGCTCCAGGTCGCGGAATGAGCGCCACGCGCGCCGACGGCCGGCCGCCCGTTGGCCTTGACGGTCCAGGCCCGATGTTGTACACATGCCGTAGACAAGATGTACGACACTTCGGACGACGTCATTACCGTCAAGGCCAGCGAATTGCGGCAGAAGCTGTTTCGGCTGCTAGACCTATGTCTGGAGACCGGCGCGGAGATCGAGGTGCCGCGCAGGGGGCGCATAGTGCGTATCGTTGCGCCGCGGCCGCGAATCAAGGTTGCCGACCTGCCGCGGCGTCCCGGCGTAGTAGTCAACGGGGATGATCTCGACCGGTTCTCCCCGGCCGAGTGGCGTCCCGGCGATTAGAGGCGGCAGCGTGGTATTCCTGGATACACACGTGGTGGTGTGGCTATTTGCCGAGGCGGACCGTATCCCCGCCTCGGTTCGGCAACGGATCGATGAAGCCGCACTGTTCGTTTCACCTATAGTTCGCCTCGAGTTGTCGCTGCTCGCCGAGATCGAACGTCTGCAGTTGCCGGCGGAGGCACTTCTGAACGCACTGCGTCGCGACTTGGACCTGAGAGTGGAGGAGTCAGGATGGCTGCGCTGTGCAGAGATCGCGGACCACCTGAGCTGGACGCGGGATCCGTTCGACCGCCTGATCGTGGCCCACGCCATCGCCTTTGGCGCGCCGCTCTGCACCCGCGATCGGCATGTCCGCAATCACTATCGGGCCGCTTTCTGGACGGCCTCCTGACGGCGCGCCAAAGCAAGCCGGCTCGCTCCCTTGACATCAACGGGGGATGCCGTGAAACATCGGGGCTGATGATGGGCGATGACCTGTTGGATGTCATCGCCGGCGAGCGGATTGACGACCGGCCTCCGTGGGACGGCTGACTATCGCGGGCCTGTAGCTACAATACGGGATCGGAATCTTCCCAGATGAGTAGCGTGCGTTATACGGAGGACTCGCTCGTGCAGCGGACTACCGCCGAGTACCTGGAGCGGGAGCTCGGTTGGGCGTCGGTCTACGCCTATAACGAAGACTTTGGCGCCGGCGGACTGCTCGGACGCGGTTCGGATCGGGAGGTGGTGCTGGAACGCCCGTTGCGCGAAGCGCTGGCGGCGCTCAATCCCGGCCTGCCGGCGGCGGCCTATGACGATGCCGTGCGCCGGGTCACCGCCGCCTCTCCCTCGCAGACGCTGGCCGCCGTCAATCGGGAGCAGTACGCGCTGCTGCGGGACGGCGCGCCGGTCACCTTTCATGGCGACGACGGCAAGCCCGTGCACCGCCGCCTGCGGCTGGTCGACTTTGACGAGCCGGCGAACAACCGCTTTCTGTGCGTGCGCGAGCTGTGGGTGCGCGGCGATCTCTACCGGCGCCGCCCCGACCTGATCGGCTTCGTCAACGGCCTGCCGCTGCTGTTCATCGAGTGCAAGAACATCCACCGCGACCTCAAGGCCGCCTTCGAGGCCAACTATTCCGATTACCGCGACACCGTTCCCCACCTGTTTCATCACAATGCGGTGGTGATGTTCGCCAACGGCGAGCAGGCGAAGATCGGTTCCATCACCAGCCGCTGGGAGCACTTTCACGAGTGGAAGCGGCTGGCCGAGGAGGAGCCGGGCGCGGTCGACATGGAGACGCTGCTCAAGGGAGTCTGCGGCCGGCGCAACTTCCTGGACCTGGTGGAGAACTTCATCCTGTTCGACGACTCCGCCGGCGCGGTGCGCAAGATCATCGCCCGCAACCATCAGTTTCTGGGTGTGAACCGCGCCGTGCAGGCGGTGCGCGAACGGCGCGCGCGGCAGGGACGGCTGGGCGTGTTCTGGCACACGCAGGGGGCCGGCAAGAGCTACTCCATGGTGACGTTCACGCGCAAGGTGCGCCGCAAGCTGGGCGGCAACTTCACCTTCCTGGTGCTCACCGACCGCGACGACCTCGACAACCAGATTTACCGCACCTTCGCCGGCTGCGGGGTAGTGGACCACGACCGCGACCCGTGCCGGGCGGCGAGCGGCCGCCATCTGAGCCGCCTGCTGGCCGAGCACAAGTCATACGTCTTTTCGCTGATCCAGAAGTTCAACCGAGAGGAGGACGCGGCGGCCGGCTACACCGATCGCGGCGACCTTATCGTCATCACCGACGAGGCGCACCGCACCCAATACGGCGCGCTCGCCCTCAACCTGCGCAACGCCCTGCCCAACGCCAGCTACATCGGCTTTACCGGCACGCCGCTGTTCCGGGAAGATGAGATCACGCGCCGCGTGTTCGGCGAATACCTGTCCACCTACGACTTTCAGCGCGCCGTGGAAGACGGCGCCACGGTGCCGCTCTATTACGACGCGCGCGGCGACAAGCTCGGCGTGGCGGTGGGCGACCTGAACGACCGCATCGCCGCCAAGCTGGAGGAGTTGGAGATCGACGGCGTCGACGTCGCGCAGCGCCTGGAGCGGGACCTCAAGCGCGACTATCACGTGATGACCGCCGGCAAGCGGCTCGATCAGGTGGCGCGCGACTTCGTCCGCCACTACTCGGCGGCCTGGGAGACCGGCAAGGCGATGCTGATATGCATCGACAAGGTGACCTGCGTGCGGATGCACCGGCTGATCGAATTCTACTGGCATGAGCGCGTAAAGGAGCTGGAGGCCGAGCGCGGCAAGACCACCGACGAGCAGGAGGAGATCCATCTGCAGCGGCGGATCGACTGGATGCGGGAGACGCGCATGGCGGTGGTGGTGAGCGAGGAGCAGGGCGAGGTGGAGCGCTTCGCCGGGGAAGGGCTCGACGTCATCCCGCACCGGCGGCTCATCAAGGAGGGGATCGACCTGCCGCCGGCGGTGCGCGAGCTGCCGCGCTTCCGCGCCATGCAGCGGATGCCGCTAGACGACGCCTTCAAGGAGGAGGCGCATCCGTTCCGCGTCGCCATTGTCTGCGCCATGTGGCTGACCGGCTTCGACGTGCCGGGCCTGGCCACGCTCTATCTCGACAAACCGCTCAAGGCGCACACGCTGATGCAGGCGATCGCGCGCGCCAACCGGGTCAACGAGGGCAAGAACAACGGCCTGATCGTCGATTACTGCGGCATACTCCGCCACCTGCGCAGTGCGCTGGCCACCTTCGCGGGCGGGCCGCCGGAGGCAGACGGGAGCGGCGGTCCGGAGCCGGCCCGGCCCGAGGCGGAGCTGCTCGACGACCTGGCCGAGGCGATCGCGCTGGTGCGCGGCTTTCTGAGCGGCGGCGGGGCGCCGCTCGACGCCGTGATTGAAGGCGAGGGGTTTGCGCGCAACGCCGCCATCGTCGCCTGCAAGGAGGCGGCGAACCGGACCGACGAGACCCGCAAGCGGTTCGAGGTGTCGTGCCGGGAGGTGTTCAAGAAGTTCCGCGCCTGCATCAACCTGCCGGCGGTCGCCCGCTTCCGCGCCGAGCGCGGCGCGATCGACATCATCTACCGCAGCCTGCAGCAGGACCGGCAGCGCGCCGACGTCGGCGGCATCCTGCGCGGGCTGCGCGCCGTGGTGGACGACGCCATCGAGGTGCGGTCGGGGAAGATTGCCGAGTCGAGCGAGCCGTACGACGTGAGCAGGATCGACTTCGACCTGCTGCGCCGCGAGTTCCGGCGCGGCATCGGCAAGCGCACCGCCGTCCAGGAACTGAAGCACCTGGTGGAGACCCGGCTGCGCCGCCTGCTGGAGCGCAACCCGCTGCGCACCGATTTTCAGCACCACTACGAGGGCATCGTCACCGCCTACAACCGCGAAAAGGACCGCGTAACCATCGAGCGGACCTTCGACGCCCTGCTCAAGCTGGTGGGCGAGATGGAGGAGGAAGAGACGCGCGCCGCGCGCGAGGGCCTCGACGAAGAATCGCTGGCCGTCTTCGACCTGCTGGCCAAGCCGGACCTGAGCGCAGGTGACGTCAAGCGCATCAAGGCCGTCGCCGTCGGCCTGCTGCGGCGATTGAAGGCGGAGCCGCTCCGCGCCGACCGCTGGCAGGAGAAGCAGGCCACCCGCGACGCCGTGCGCGCCGCCATCAGCAACTTCCTGTGGAGCGACCGCACCGGCCTACCGGTAGAGCGCTACACCGACCCCGAAGTCGACTCCCGCTCCGCCGAGGTGTTCCGTCACGTCTTCCGCGCCTACCCGACGGTGCCGTCTCCCTACTACCAGACCGATGCCGCTTAAGCCATGTCCGCCATATCCCGTCATCGAAGTCAGCCCGGAGTGGGTCCTGAGCAGCGAAGAAATGGGGACAAAGGGCAAATTCTGGTATCGCGATCCGTCGCAAGAAGCGGAGTGGCTCTTCAAGTACCCCCGACCCAATTCCGGCGAACACTGGGCCGAGAAGATCGCGGCTGAGGTCGCTACCCTACTGGACATTCCTTGCGCACAGGTAGAGTTGGCACTCTATGGCGGACGCCGCGGATCGGCAACCCTTTCCTTCGTGACCGGCCTGCAGGATATGATGCATGGCAATGAGCTGCTGACGGACACTATATCCGGTTACGATGCCGAAAGGAAATTCAAATGGTCGCACCACACGATCGAGAACATTTTCGCAGTATTTGACCGCGTCCTTGCCGATACTGAGGCGCGTCAGGCGAAGCACCGTTTTGCGGAATACTTGATTCTGGATGCGTTGATCGGCAACACGGATCGGCACCATGAGAACTGGGGTATACTGCGGAAGCGCGACGGCGACCATTGGAGTTATGCCGTAGCACCATCGTTCGACCATGCGTCGTCGTTAGGCCGGGAGATCCCGGCCGAGAAACGGAATCGAAGACTCGCGGAAAACAGAGTCGGCAGCTACGTAGAAAAGGGACGAGGGGGCGTCTTCTGGTCCGCTGAAGCGCGCTATGGACCGAGTCCGCTACAACTGATACGATGCGCCGCACAGCGCTTTCCCGCCCTATTCCTTCCCGCGCTGCAGAAGACTAAGAGATTGGACCGGAAGGCGGCGCTTGACGTAGTGCGTCGGGTGCCCGACGATTGGATGTCTCCGTCCCAGAGAGCGTTTGCGGTCGAGATGATCACCTACGGTCACGATCAGTTGAGGAGGCTCTGCGATGAGTGAACGGACGTTGTTTCTGGCTTGGCAGGATGTTCGGAGCCGTCACTGGTTTCCGGTCGGCCGTCTGGATGCCGACGTCGGCAAGCCCTTGTATCGCTTTCGCTACGTCGGCGGTGCGGAGCGCGCGGAGCGGCAGGTCGGATTCCCTGGGTTGTTGGAGTTTCCCGATCTGCACGGCGACTACCCGTCGCCGGAACTGTTTCCGATCTTTCGGAACCGCGTGATGAGTCGTAAGCGGCCGGATTTCCTCGACTACGTGCGCAACCTCGGGCTTCGGGACAACGCCGATCCCATCGCGATCCTCTCGGCCAACGGCGGGCGCCGTCAAACCGATTCCTACGAGGTGTTCCCGAAGATTGAACCGGATGCCGACGGACGCTTCCTGTGGCGGTTTTTTCTACATGGATCACGGCACGTCGACATGAAGGGCCGGGAGCGTATCGAGCGCCTGCGACCGGGAGAGCAGCTTTCCTTGATCCCGGATCACAATAATCCGGCGACCGATCTGGCAATACAGATCCGGACGAACGACGGCGGCATGATCGGATGGTCGCCGGACTATTTCGTGGGCGTTCTTGACGCAGCCATGGCCACCGAATACCGGGCGAACGTCGTTCGAGTCAACCCGTCGCCGGCGCCCTGGAACCATCGCGTGTTGATCGAGATGCAGGGGCGGTTGCAGGACCATGAGCCGATGAGCGGCGACGACTTCAAGCCGCTGGCGCCGTGACGACGATCTCCGCGTACCATACCTCCAGGCTATGCTGTCACGGAAAAACCGGATAAGACGATTTTACCGGGAACCCGATTGACCCGCCCTGGCGGCGCCGCTACGTTACTCGGCAGAAACTTAGTCTTGAGTGGAGGCGTAACATGGACAACGAATCACGGACTATCGGCGAGCTGCGTAAGCACCTGACCGAGAAGGCGAACTCCGACCCGGCGTTCCGGGAACAGCTGATCGCCGACCCAAAGGCGGCGATCAAGGATGAATTGGGGATTGCGGTTCCCGACGGCTTCACGATCAAGGTGCATGAGGATCAGCCGGACACCAGTCACGTGGTGCTGGCGCCGACCGGGGCGCTCGGCGAGGGCGAGCTGGAGCAGGCGGCCGGCGGCAAGATCTACGCACGGTCGTCGCGGCATCCCGGAGGCTGGATGCGCATCGACAACGACCTGACCTTCTGGGACGATCACGCGCCGGGTGGCGCGACCTACCTGGAGTGACGGCCACGGCGCGCCCACGGAAATGCCGGATAAGATGATTTCCTGGGCGCGCCGATTGACGCGCCCAGGCGGCGCCGGTACGTTATCCGGTGAGACAGAGTTTGGAGCAGGAGGCGCAACATGAACAATGAACCACCGACAGTCGGCGAACTGCGTGAGCACTTGGTGGAGAAGGCGACCGCGGACGCGGCGTTCCGCGAGCAGTTGGTCGCCGACCCGAAGGCTGCGATCAAGGACGAGCTGGGGCTTGCGATTCCCGACGGCTTCACGGTCAAGGTGCACGAGGAGCAGCCGGACACCAGCCACTTGGTGCTGCCGCCGTCCGCGGCGCTGAGCGAGACCGAGATGGAGCAGGCGGCCGGCGGCACCGTCTACAAGCGGCATAACGGGGGGTGGGTTCGCGTGGACAACGACCTGACCTTCTGGGACGACCATTCCACCGATCGGACAACCGGTCCGCACGGGCTGGCGATTTACCAGGACTGACGTCCCCGGCTACCGGGAGTCGACGTGCGGCAGGCACCGGCCTGCCGCCTTTTTCCGGTACGAGCCGCCAGCGGACGGGGTGGGTACGAATGGGCGCGCCACCCCGTCCGGTAACACGCGCCACCCCGATACGGTACCATGAGCCCATGATCGACCTGACACGCTCCGCGGGCCCGTCGCCGGACGTGCACTGCGCAGGACGCGATCCCGAAGCGGGCGCGGCCTGGACCAAGCAGCCGGAACCGGCCATCGACGCGCCGCCGGACGGCGACCGAAACCCCGCGCCGGACGCGCGCTGGCCGCAGGAGGCGAAACGCTCCGGTCTGTGCGGTTCGGTCAGCCCGCGCGTGGTGCGGCTGGCCGACGGCGCCTTGCGGATGTACTACACCCAGATTCTGCCGCGACCCGGCCACCCGGCCGGCGCCAACGACTACGGCGGCGCGACCACCCGCATCCTCAGCGCGCGGTCGACCGACGGAGTGAGCTGGACCCCGGAGCCGGGCGTGCGCCTGTCCCCGGCCGCCGGCGGCGCCGGCGACTTCCGGGTCGTCTCCTCCGAGGTCGGCCCGGCGGCGGACGGCAGCGGCCGGCTGCGCATGTACTTCGAGTGCTGCCCCGGAACGCAGGACGTGCAGAACTCGATCCGTAGCGCGGTCAGCGACGACGGACTCGCCTGGCAGGTGGAGCCGGGAGACCGCCTGCGCGCGCCGGGCGCCAACATCATGGCGCCGCGCATCGTCTTTCTGGGCGGCGGCCGGCTGCGCATGTACCTGACGCAACGCGGCATCGGCATCGTCAGCGCCGTCTCCGCGGACGGCATGACGTTTGAGATGGAGCCGGGACCCCGGCTGCCGGGCGACGCCAGCACGTTCGCGCCCGACCTGCTGCTGCTTCCCGACGGACGCTACCGGATGTACCTGGTCGCCAACGCGGAGGCGCGTTTGCCGCTGTACGGCGGCGGCCAGCATCTGGTGACCGCCACGTCCGCCGACGGCTTGGCGTGGGACCGGCAACCGGAGCCGGTGATCTCGCCGGGCGGCGTCTGGGATCGCGCCAAGGCGTCCGAACCGTGCGTGCTGCCGTTGCCGGCGCAGGGGACCGATGCGCCGGACTACGGGATGGTGTACGAGGCGTGCGACGGCGCCGCCGCCAACGCGCGCGGCGTGTGGCGGATCGCGGCCGCCGTGAATCGGCCGGACGGCGCTGCGCCCGGCGCGGCAAACCGGTAGACTGGCGTCTATGCTCGACAAACCGTTCCTGACCACCGTGGTCGGCTCCATGCCGCGTCCGAAGTTCTTTCGCGACCGGGTCGACCGCCACCTCGTCGACGGCGCCGGCGAGGGTGACCTGCTCGACCTGATGGACCGGTCGATCCCGTACGTGGCCGCGCTGCAGGAGGCTTCCGGCATCGACGTCATCTCCGACGGCGAGTGGCGGCGCAAGTCCTACGTCGGCGTCATCGCCGAGATGCTCACCGGCGTCGAGCAGTTCAAGGTGCCGCTCGACTCGTTCCGGCACGACGCGCGCGTCGGCTACGCCGTGATCGGCCCGGTCGCCCCCACGCGCGAAGGGCTGTTCGCGGAAGAGGCGGTCAAGCTGCGCCGCCACACCAGCAAGGAGGTGCGGGTGGCGCTGCCGACGCCGCACTTGACCGCCAGCTTCCTGTGGGACCCGGTCAAGTCGCCGCCGCACTGCTCGGAGCGGGAGTTCATAGAGACGATGGTACCGATCATCCGGCGCGAAGTGGAGCTGCTGCGCGACGCCGGCGTCCGCTACGTGCAGTTCGACGACACCGGCATCGGCGGCGTCCACGCGGAGGAGCCGGAGTCGGCCGCCTACCGCGACGCGCTGTTCGACTCGGTCGACACCCTCAACCGCGTGGTGGACGGCATCGACGGCATCTACACCTCCCTGCACCTGTGCGGCAAACGCCACGTCGGCCCGGACCGGACGCCCCGCTACGACACCATGCTGCCGGGGTTCGAACGCCTGCGCATCGACATGCCGATGTTCGAGATGCTGCAGTTCGACGACTACGACCGCGAGCTGTTGCGCGGCCTGCCGGAGCGCATGGACGTGGGCTGCGGGTGCGTGGCGTCCAAGACCTTCGAGATCGACACCCCGGAACAGATCGCCGACCGCGCGCGGGAGGCGGCAAAGATCGTCGGCCCGGAGCGGACGGCGCTGCACCCCGACTGCGGATTCTCACCCGGCACCTACTTCGACATCCCGCTCGACGAGATCTACTGGAAGCTCGGCAACATGCAGCGGGCCGCGGAGATGCTGCGGGCGGAGACGTAGGCGCGGCCGCCCGCAGCGCCGACTGAGCCGCCGATGCCGCGCCGCGGGCGCACGATCCTGGTGGGCGACGTGCACGGCTGCTGCGCGGAGTTCGAAGCGCTGCTGGCCAAGGTCGGCTACGCGCCGGACCGTGACCGGCTGCTCTTGACCGGAGACGCCTTCACGCGCGGCCCCGATCCGCTCGGCGTCTGGCGCCGCATCCGCGAAAGCGGCGCGGAGATGGTGATGGGCAACCACGAAGACGAGCTGCTGCGCCAACTCCGCGCGGTCGCCGCCGGCCGGGCCCCGGCGTCGCCCTACCGCGACCGAAACCGGACCCTGCTCGCGCTGGCCGGACAGGGCGAGCAGTTGATCGAGTGGCTTGCCGCGCTGCCGCTCTACGTCGACGAACCGGAGTTCCTGCTGGTGCACGCCGGCATCGACCCGGAGCGGGGGCTGGCCGGCACCACGCGCCAGCAGTTCCTGACCATCCGCACCTGGCCACCGAACGGCGGCATCACCGGTCCGCGCTGGCACGAACACCTCGACTACCGGCGCCTGACGCCGGGCAGGCCGCTGATATTCGGCCATGACGCGCCGCAGGGGTTGCTGATCAAGCGCGCCGCGGCCGGCGGCGGCCGCCCCACGCTGATCGGTCTCGACTCGGGGTGCGTGTTCGGCAACGCGCTGAGCGCCTACCTGCTGGAGGAGGACCGCATCGTCCGGGTCGCCGCCCAACGCCGCTGGATCGACCTGTGGCGCAGGCGCACCGCGCCCTGACGCCGAGGAGCTGGGCGGCCCTTTGACAGGTCTACGATCAGATCGTAAATCTGACGCCGTGATGGACGCCCGGCCGCTTCGGATCATCGGCCGCGGCGCGGCGGTCTGCGCCGCGTTCGCGTTGACGGCCGCGGCCGCCGTTGCGGAACCGGAGCATTCCGTGGCGCGACGCTGGAACGAGGCGCTGCTGGAGGCGATCCGCCACGACTTCGCCCGCCCTCCCGTGCACGCGCGCAACCTGTACCACGTGTCGGTCGCCATGTGGGACGCCTGGTCCGCCTACGACGACGCGGCCCGGCCGGTGCTGGTGGATGAACGCGAGTCCGCGGCCGCGGAGGGACGGACGGCCGCCGAAGTCGCCGCAGCGCGCCGGGAGGCGATCAGCTACGCCGCCTACGGAGTGCTGTACAACCGGTACCTCGACTCCCCCGGCGCCTACGAATCGCTCACCGCCTTCGATGACCTGATGGCGGAGTTCGGCTACGACCCCACGTACATCGGCACGGAAGGGCCGGGCCCGGCCGCGGTCGGCAACCGCATAGCCAACTTCATCATCGAGCACGGCTACGACGACGGCGCCGACGAGCTCGGCTCCTACGCCTTCGAGTACGACTACCGCCCGGCCAACCCGCCGATGGTGGTGGCCCATTCGGGCGCCGGCGACGTGCTTGATCCCAACCGCTGGCAGCCGCTGGCCTTGCGCCTGTTCGTCGACCAGGCGGGCCGCCGGCAGCCCGGCAACGTGCAGCGCTTCATCGGCTCGCATTGGGGGGCGGTCACCCCGTTCGCCCTGTCGCCGGACGGCATGATCGATGACGGCGTGTACCTCGACCCGGGGCCGCCGCCCTACCTGGGCGGCGGACGCACCCGCGAATACCAGATGGCGTTTGCGGAGGTGCTGCGCTACGGCGCAACCCTCACCCCCGACGACGGCGCGCTGATCGACATCTCGCCGGGCGCCATCGGCAACAACCACCTCGGCGCCAACGACGGGCGCGGCCACGCCGTCAATCCGGTGACCGGCCGGCCCTACGCGCCCAACGTGGTGAAGCGGGGCGACTGGGCGCGGGTCATCGCCGAGTTCTGGGCCGACGGCCCCGACTCGGAGACCCCGCCCGGCCACTGGAACACGCTGGCCAACTACGTCACCGACCATCCGGACATGGAGCGCCGCCTGGGCGGCGTGGGAGCGGTGCTCGACCCGCTGGAGTGGGACCTGAAGCTCTACCTGGCCCTCAACGGCGCCGTGCACGACGCGGCGATCTGCGCCTGGGGCATCAAGGGGCACTACGACTACGTGCGGCCGATCACGGCGATCCGGCACATGGCGGCGCTCGGCCAGTCATCGGACCCCAACCTGCCGGCCTATCACGAACACGGCCTGCCGTTGCGCCCGGGACTGATCGAGGTGGTCACCGCCGACTCGGCGGCGGCCGGCGAGCGCCACGCCCACCTTGCCGAGCACGTCGGCTCGGTCGCCGTCTACGGGTGGCTGGGCGCGCCGCAGGACCCGCAGACCGGCTACGGCGGCGTCGGCTGGATTCCGGCCGCCGACTGGCTGCCCTACCAGCGCGACACCTTCGTCACGCCGCCGTTCGCCGGGTACGTGTCCGGGCACAGCGCCTTCAGCCGCGCCGCCGCGGAGGTGATGGCGCGCTTCACCGGCAGCGAGTTCTTCCCCGGCGGCCTGGGCGAGTTCGCCGCGCCGGCTGACGGCTTCCTGGTCTTCGAGACCGGGCCGACCGAGACGGTCACCCTGCAGTGGGCGACCTATTACGACGCCGCGGACGAGGCGGCCATCTCCCGTCTGTACGGCGGCATTCACCCGCGGGTCGACGACCTGCCGGGCCGGATCGTCGGCTCCAAGGTCGGCAGAGCCGCCTTCGAGCACGCCCTCACCTACTTCGGGGACGCCGCCCCGTAGCGCCCGGCGCTACCCGATCGCGCGGCGCAGACCGGCGGCCAGATTGCCGCGCCGTTCGACGATCACCGTTCCCATCTCCAACCAGGACGCCATCGACCGGACCTGCTCGGCCAACCCGGCCGCCGCCGCGTCCGGATCGCACCCCGCTTCCCGGTACGCGCCGCGGACCAGCAGGGCGTTGCGCGCCCGGTCCGCCTTGAGATCGACGCGGGCGGCCAGCTCGTCGTCGAGCAGGAACGGGTACACGTAGTAGCCGTATTGCCGCTCGGGCTCCGGCACGTAGATCTCGATCCGGTAGCGGAAGCCGAACAGGCGCTCGGTCCGGTCCCGGCGCCAGATCAGCGAATCGAACGGGCTGACCAGCGCGCCGGCGCGCACGCGGCGGGGCGCACGGGCGCCGCGGTGCAGGAAGGCGGGCCGGTCCCAGCCTTCGACGCGCGCATCCGCCAGCTCGCCCGCTTCGACCAGTTCCTGCAGGCGGGGCAACGCCTGCCGCATGCCGATCCGGTAGTAGTCCGCCAAGTCGGCGGCGGTCGCTATGCCGAGCGCGCCGGCGGCCAGCCGCAGCAGCTCGCGCTGCGCGTCCGGGGCCGCAGGGGCCGGTTGGGCCAGCGCCTGCGCAGGAATCACCCGTTCGGTCAGGTCGTAGACGCGGACGAAGTTGCCGCTCCGGGACGCGGCCAGCCGGCCGGCGGCGAACAGCCACTCCAGAGCGCGCTTGCCGTCGCTGCGCGCCCACCACGGCCCGCTGCGCGGGCGGCCCTGGTCGTGCAGGTCCGACACCGACAGCGGGCCGCGCTCGGCAACCTCCCGGTAGACCTCCTCCACGTAGCCGCCGCGGTCTGCGGCAACGGCGCGCGAGCCGGCCGCCTCCATGCGGTGGCGCAGCAGCGGATAGTGCTCGACCGGCAGCAGCGACGCCACGTGACCCCACGCCTCGAACAGCCGCCGCGCGCGGTAGGCGTAGGCGTCCAGGCGCTCGCGCGCATACGGCCCCAGGCGGGAAAACGCCGGCATGTAGTGCGTGCGCACCGCGACGTTGACCGAATCGAGCTGCACCACCTTGACCCGCCTGAACAGCCGGTCGAAGTGGCGGCGGTCGATCCGGCCGGCGGGCGCCGGGTCGGCGAACCCCTGCGCCGCCAGGGCGACGCGCCGCGCCTCCCGGTTGGACAGATCGGTCCTCAGAGTCTCCCCTCGCTTGTAATCGTGATGGAATGCGGATACGGTTTTCTAACAGATATTGAACGAGTGTAATCGATCCTCCACGACGACGCATTCCCTGAAGAACGGGGAACGACCGGTCGGGCAGGAGTGGCTCCGGCGTGAGCTCCGCTTGCCGGTCCCGCCGCCGCAGGTCGAAAGCTCCCTGGTGGCCGGCGCGCGTCGGACCGGCGCCGTGGGTGCGCGCACCCTGGAACGGTATCCCCGGCAGTATGCCACGGAGGACTCGGTCGTGGCGCACCTCCGGTTTGCGCTCCGTCACGAGCCGTTCGACCTCCGGGTGCTGGTCGCCGCCCTCAAGGCGCTGGAACCCGCCGACCTGGAACGTTGGGTGCGGGCGGAGCCGACCGGCGCGTTCAGCCGCCGCGCGTGGTTCTTCTACGAGACGTTCACCGGCCGCACGCTCGATCTGGACCATGCCCGCGCCGGCAACTACGTCCCCGCGCTCTCTCCCGACAAACACGTGACCGCGGCGCCGCGCCGATCCCGGCGGCACCGCGTTGCCGACAACCTGCTTGGCGGTCCGGGGCTGTGTCCGACGGTGCGGCGCACGCCGGGACTGCTGGAACGCATCGACGCGCGCGTCGACGCCCAGGCGCGCGATCTGATCGAGGGGAGCGATCCGCCGGTGCTCTCGCGAGCCGTGAGCTATCTCTACGCGAAGGAGACCCGGTCGTCGTTCGCCATCGAGGGCGAGTCGCCGAGCGCGTCGCGCACCGAGCGGTTCGTCGCCGCGCTCCGGGGCGCGCACGCATTCGACCCGGCCGACCGGGCGGCCATGGTCCGCCTGCAGGGCGCGATCGTCGATCCCCGGTATGCGGCGGCCGGCTGGCGGGACTTCCAGAACTTCGTAGGCTCGACCATCGGCGGTTACCGCCAAGACGTCCACTTCATCGGCCCGCGGCCGGCCGATGTCGCCGGTCTCATGGACGCCTGGATCGACCTGATGCGGCGTCTCACCGACGCCCGCGTCGATCCGGTGGTGGCGGCGGCGGTCGGCGCGTTCGCGTTCGTGTTCATCCATCCGTTCGAGGACGGCAACGGCCGCATCCACCGCTTCCTGATGCACCACGTGCTGACCACGCGCGGCTACACCCCGCCGGGCGTCATCTTTCCGGTTTCGGCGGCGATTCTGCGCGACCGCGCCAGCTACGACCAGGTCCTGGCGACGTTCTCTCGGCCGATCCTGCCGTTCATCCAGTGGCGGTGGAAGGAGCAGGAAATCTTCGTCGAAAACGACACCGCCGACCTCTATCGCTATTTCGACGCCACCCCGTTCGCCGAGTATCTGTACGACCGCGTGGCCGACACCGTCCGCTACGACCTGAAGGAGGAGATCGAGTTCGTCGCGGTGTTCGACCGGGCATTCCGGAGCGTGCGCCGGATCGTCGACATGCCGGACCGCCGCGCGTCGCTGTTCGTCCGGCTCTGCATGCAGAACGGCGGCCGTCTCGCCGCAGGGAAACGGCGGCGCTTCGCCGAGCTGGCCGACGCCGAAGTCGCGGCGATGGAGGCATCGGTCCGGCGCGCGATGGAGAGATGCGACGCATGACCCCGGTTTCCCGGACCCGGCGCCGGCGGCGCTACGGCGATTTGACCGCGCGCGAGCGGACGGCCACCATCGCGCGGCATGGGCAACACCTTCGGACGTCTGTTCCGGGTCACCACCTTGCCATCGTGATGGAATGAGATTAGCTTTGACCACGGACATGACACTGGAGCGCGGCCGCACATGGACCTTCCCCGGAGCCGGGTGGTGGAAATTTGACTTCCACACCCATACCCCGTGCTCCTCCGATACCTATTGGCATCGAAAGCAGGACACTCCGGACCACTTATCGCCGGAACAATGGCTGCAACGCTTCATGGACGCCGGAATCGACTGTGTCGCGATCACCGACCACAACAGCGGCGCGTGGATTGATGACCTGAAGGCTGCATACGAAGAGATGCGAAACGTCGGACGCCGCGGTTTTCGAGAGTTGCATCTCTTTCCGGGAGTGGAGATTTCCGTCAACGGCGGGTTTCATCTGTTGGCGATTCTCGATGTCACCAAGAGCACGTCGGACATCGACACGGTCCTCGGTGCCGCCGGCTTTCTTGGCACCAAAGGCGACAGCGACGACGTGACGCAGAAATCAGCCGTCGACGTGATCGATGCCATCGTGAACGCAGGCGGTATCCCGATTCCCGCTCACGCCGACCGCGAGAAAGGCTTGTTTCAGTGTCGAGACGGGTCCAGAGGAACCGTGCTCGACCCGAACACCGTCAGGCAAGTGTTGAAAAGAACCGAGATACTTGCTATGGAAACCGTCGATCGCTGCGCTAGAAAGCCCGACCTGTATTTCCAGTCAGGTAAGACGTGGACCGAGGTGGCAGGGTCCGACTGCCACACGTTCCGCGACGGTCACGCCCCCGGATCCCGCTACACCTGGGTGAAAATGGAGACCCCGAATCTCGAAGGCTTGCGGTTAGCGTTGATGGATGGAGCCAAGTTTTCGATTAGAAATCAGCACGATCCCGATCCGACCGAGCTTCCCGATTTTTTTGTGGAATCCGTCGAACTGAAGAATGCACGTTATATGGGACGCGGCAGCCCGGCGATAGCAAATTTCAGTCCGCGCCTGAATGCGATATTGGGAGGACGTGGAACGGGTAAATCGACGATTGTTCATGCCCTTCGACTCGCATCAAGACGCGAGAACGAGCTGCTTAGACTCGACGGTCGTAGCGATCCTCGTATGACATTCGACCGGTTCAACCGGGTGCCTGACCGCGAACGCAGCAGAGACACTGGTGGCTTGATGAGTCGCACCACCATCACGTGGACGGTGAGGAAAGACGACGTCCGCCATCGGGTGCACTGGTCCGCAGAGGACACCGGTGACGTGGTCGAGGAATGGAGCGCCGGTAACCAATGGCGGCGGTCATCGATCCAAGCGATAACGCCCGCCCGATTTCCGATACGAATCTTCAGCCAAGGGCAGATAGCGGCGCTCGCCGGCGAGGACCAACGGGCGCTTCTGCAGGTAGTCGACGACGCCGCCGGCGCGGCTGAACTGCATCGACAATTGGAGGAGGCGAAAGCGGCGTTCCGCGTGGCCAGGTCCCGTATTCGGGAACTGAATAGAAAGCTGGAACGCCGTAATGGATGCCGCGTCGAGCGCGAAGACGTGGAGCGCAAGTTGCGGCGATTCGAGGACGCTGGGAATGCTGCTATCTTGACCAACTTTCGGCGCAGGAGCCGGCAGCATGATGAGGTCGAACGGCAGTTCACGGTAGCGGAGAACGCGGTCAGAGACGTAGATGCGGCCGGCGACGCACTACTCCCGGAGGACCTGCCGGCCAAGCTGTTCGACGAAGGCGCGGAAGAAGACCGGCAGGCTGTCGCCGTGATAACCAAACTTGGGGGCGCGATACGGGCGGCAACTAGCGAGATGCGCCACACCGCGCAACGGCTCAAACAGGCTGTCGAAGCGCGACGTGCAGACATGGCCGGAAGCTCGTGGCCGCCTGCCGTCGAGCAAGCTCGACAGGCCTATGGCGAGTGGGTCGAGAACCTGAACGCCGCAGGAATCAGCGAACCTGCCGAATACGGCCGGCTGGTTCAGGACAGGCAGCGTCTCGATGGCGAGCTGGCACATCTGGATTCGATGCTGGACGACCGGAAACGGGCAAGCGACGATGCGGACGCTTGCCAGCGTCGAATTCGGCAGGCCCGTCACGCCCTGACGGACTCCCGCGAGAAGTTTCTGGTGCAGGCGCTCACGGATAATGAGTACGTGTCCATTAAAGTGCGCGCCTACGGCTCACGAGACGACTTGCGCGCTGTCGAGCGCTCGTTGCGCGAGGCCCTGGATATCGTGGATGATCGGTTTCGCGAGGATATTCTGACTATGGAAGACCAGCGTCGGCCGAAGGGGGCAGTTGCAATGCTGTTTGCCGATCTGCCCGCCGATCACGGGGAGAGGCGTTCGGAGATCGACAGTCGTATCGCGCGCCTAAAGGAGAGAATCCAACGCGCGTGCGATGGTTCGTGCGAATTCGGGGGACACTTCAACAAGTACCTCGTGCGAGAAGTCGGCCGCACGCCCGAGTTGCTCGACAGAATACTGGCCTGGTTTCCGGACGATGGACTGGACGTCCGGTACAGCAGGTCAGGGGACGGCGATGACTTCCGACCGATCGGGCAGGCATCGGCCGGCCAACGCTCCGCGGCCATGCTTGCCTTCCTGCTGGCCCACGGCAGCGAGCCGCTGGTTCTTGACCAGCCGGAAGACGACCTGGACAATCAGCTCATCTATGATCTGATCGTGAGTCAGATTCGGGAGCAGAAGCTCAAGCGGCAGATCATCATCGTGACCCACAATGCAAACGTCGTAGTGAATGGCGACGCCGAGATGCTGTACGTGTTGGACTTCAGAAACCAATGCTTCATCAGACATCGGGGATCGCTGCAACAGGACGCAATGCGAGAGGAGGTCTGCCGCGTGATGGAGGGTGGCAGGGAAGCGTTCAACCTTCGTTATCGGCGGCTGGACCCTGAGCAGGCCGATGTTCGATAGCCAGAGGGAGTTGCTGGACAAAATTCGACTGGGCGAAGACACCTTTCTCGAGTACAAGGAAGCTCGCTTTGCCGGCGCACAGATCCGGGAACCGCGGCGCGAATCCCTCGCTAACGAGATAGCCGCGTTTGCCAACAGCCGAGGCGGCGTCTTCGTATTGGGGGTAGAGGACAAGACGAGAGAAGTCGTAGGGATACCCCTCGACCGCCTCGATGCGGCGGAGCGATTCATCCATGAGCTGTGCCACGACTCCATCGAGCCGCCGGTGGCGCCCACCATTGAGCGTCTGTGGCTTCCGACGACCGGCGGCGAGTCCGTGCCGGTTATCAAGATCGGGGTACCGCCCAGCCTGTTCGTTCATCGCAGCCCAGGCGGCTATCTGCACCGCGTCGGCAGCGCCAGACGCCCTATGTCGCCGGAGTATCTGGCTCGCCTGTTCCAGCAGAGAAGCCAAGCACGGCTCATTCGGTTCGATGAGCAACGGGTTGGGGATGCTTCGTTCTCCGATCTTGACCCCGCCTTGATCGAGCGGTTCGCCATACCGGGGGGCGAAGACGACGTGACGGTGCTGGCTCGCAAACTGGGGATGGCCGCCACCGGGGACCACGAAGACCTTCGGCCGACGGTCACCGGCGTTCTGCTCGGCGCCTCGCAACCTGGTCGATGGATGCGCCAAGCGTACATCCAGGCGGTAGCCTACCGCGGCCCGGAGGTGCAGGCACCGGATGCTCACTGGTATCAGCTCGACGCCGCCGACGTCGGGGGACCTCTGGACGCTCAGGTTACGGCGGCGTGTCAGTTCGTCGTACGGAATCAGAAGGTTCGCGCCAGAAAGACGCCGGGCCGCGAGGATCGTCCCCAGTACGACATGACCGCCGTGTTCGAGGCGGTCGTCAACGCCGTGGCGCACCGCGACTATGCGATGTACGGCAGCCGCATACGGCTGCACATGTTCTCCGACCGCATCGAGTTGTACTCGCCGGGCGCACTGGCCAACACCCTCACCGTCGAGGACCTGGCGTACCGGCAGGCGAGCCGCAACGAGACGCTGACCAGCCTGCTGGCTCGTTGCCCGGTGCCGTCCGGCATCGCCGGCCTGGAGACCGGCCGGACGACCTTGATGGATCGCCGCGGCAACGGCGTGCCGATCATCCTGTCGCGCAGCGCGCGGCTTTCCGGGAAGCGGCCCGAGTACCGCTTGTTCGGCGACGAGTTGCGCTTGACGGTCTACGCGGCCGAGCCGGACCCGCCGGAGTGACTCCGACGGTTGCCGCTCCCGAACGCGTCCCGCGCCGTCACGCGGCGATTTGACCGCGCGCGAGCGGACGGCCACCATCGCGCGGCATGGGCAACACCTTCGGACGTCTGTTCCGGGTCACCACCTTTGGGGAGTCGCACGGTCCGGCGGTCGGCGCGGTGATCGACGGCTGCCCGGCGCGCATGGCCCTGGACGAGACAGACCTGCAGGCCGAACTCGACCGCCGGCGTCCCGGACAGAGCGCGCTCACCACCCAGCGCCGCGAAGCCGACCGGGCCGAGCTCCTCTCCGGGGTGTTCGAAGGGCTCACCCTGGGTACGCCGATCGCCGTGCTGGTGCGCAACACCGACGCCAAGCCGCAGGATTATCAGGAGGTGCGGCGCGCCTACCGCCCGTCGCACGCCGACTACACCTATCAGCGCAAGTACGGCATCCGCGCCTGGATCGGCGGCGGGCGCGCCAGCGCGCGCGAGACCGTGGGCCGGGTCGCCGCCGGCGCGATCGCCCAGAAGCTGCTGCGCGAGCGGTGCGGCACCGAGGTGCTCTCCTACGTCGCGCGCGTGCAGGCGATCGAGGCGGAGGTCGACCACGACCGGCTGGACCGCGCCGCGGTCGAGGCTACGCCCACCCGCTGCCCGGACCCGCGGGCGGCCGAGCGGATGGTCGAGCGGATCGGCGCCGCCCGCAAGGACGGCGACTCGCTCGGCGGGGTGGTGCGGACGGTGGTGCGCGGCGCGCCGCCGGGGCTGGGTGAGCCGGTCTTCGACAAGCTGGAAGCCGACTTGGGCAAGGCGCTGCTGTCGCTGCCGGCCTGCAAGGGATTCGAGATCGGCTCCGGCTTCGGCGGCACGCTCCTGACCGGATCGACCCACAACGATCCGTTCTACGCCGAGGGAGGCCGCGTCCGCACCCGCACCAACCGGTCCGGCGGCGTGCAGGGCGGCATCAGCAACGGCGAGCGGATCGAGGTGCGCGCCGCGTTCAAGCCGACCGCCACCATCCTGCGCGAGCAGGAGACGGTCGACGTGGACGGCAACCCCACCACGATCAAGGGCCGCGGCCGCCACGACCCGTGCGTGCTGCCGCGGGCGGTGCCGCTGGTCGACGCCATGGTGGCGCTGGTGTTGGCCGACCACTACCTGCTGCACGCGGCGGCGGCGCCGGCCGCCGTGCTATAGTCCACGTTCAGGAGACCGAAAGACGTGAGTGAGAGCAAGCCGCAGGCCGGACCTGCGGGTTGGGTGTCGTACCGCCCGGAGATCAAGGTGCTCGACTGCACCATCCGGGACGGCGGACTGATGAACGACCACCGGTTCAGTGACGAGATGGTGCGGGGGGTGTACCGGGCCTGCGTCGAAGGCGGCGTCGACTACATGGAGATCGGCTACATCAACTCCCGGCAGCAGTTTCCGCCCGGCCCGTTCGGTCCATGGAAGCACTGCGTGGAGAGCGACGTGCGCCGCATCGTCGGCGACAACGACACGCCGCTCAAGATCGCGGCGATGGCGGACGCCGAAAAGAGCGATTACCGGGACGACATCCTGCCGAAGTCGGAAAGCGTGCTCGACATGATCCGCATAGCGACCTACATCCACCAGATACCGCTGGCCATCGACATGATCAAGGACGCGCACGACAAGGGTTACGAGACCAGCCTCAACCTGATGGCGCTGTCCACCGTGCACGACCGCGAACTGAACGAGGCGCTGGCCCTGGTCGCCCGGTCCGAGGTGGAGGTGATCTGCATAGTCGACAGCTTCGGCGCGCTGTACGGCGAGCAGATCGACGACTACGTGAAGACCTTTCAGACGTACGCCCGGGATGGCGGCAAGCTGGTCGGCATGCACGCGCACAACAACCGGCAGCTCGCCTTCGCCAACACCATCCAGGCGACCATACTGGGGGCCAACCGGCTGGACGCCAGCATGGCCGGCCTGGGGCGCGGCGCCGGCAACTGCCCGATGGAGCTGCTGATCAGCTTTCTGCACAACCCCAAGTTCCGCCTGCGGCCGGTGCTGCACTGCATCCAGCACCACGTCGAGCCGATGCGCTCGGACCTCAAGTGGGGATTCGACTACCCGTACATGATGACCGGCGTGCTCAACCAGCATCCGCGCGCCGGCATGGCGTTCAACGAGTCGGAACACCGCGGCGACATCATCCGCTTCTACGACTCGCTGGAAAACCTGGACTGAGCCGATGGACGCGCTTGTGCAGGCGACACCGGAGCACGTCCTGGACCGGGAGACGCGCGACGCGCTCCGGCGGATAAACACGACCGCCGTGGTCGACACGCTGGCGCAGGCCGGCTACGCCGCCCGTTATACGTTGATGCCGAACCTGCGGAGCATGAATCCCGGCGCGCGGCTGGTGGCGCGGGCGGTGACGGTCCGCTTCCTGCCGGCGCGGCCGGACGGCGTCGCCGACAAGCCGGCCGGCGAGCGGTCCGCCGAATACGTCGCCTTCGAACAGGCCGGCCCGGGGGACGTGGTCGTCATGGAGGCTATGCGCTCGACCATGATGTCGGTCGGCGGCGACATAAAGTTTCTGCGGCTCAAGCAGCGCGGCGTCGACGGCTTGATCTGCGACGGCGGCATCCGCGACATGGAGACGGTCAAGGACTACGGTCTGGCGCTCTGGGGCCTCGGCCGGACCGCGGCGCTCGGCACGCAGTTCGGGTTCCCGTACACCGCCAACGACGCGGTCTCCGTCGACGGCGTGCTGGTGAGGCCCGGCGACTATCTGGTCGCCGACGACGACGGCGTGGTGGTCATCCCGCGCTCGATCGCGCCGCAGGTCGCCCGCGGGACGATTGAGCGCGACGATCTGGAGGAGTGGATCCGCCGCCGCCTCGACCGGGAGCACCTCTCCCCCGGCGCGTATTATCCCCCCGACGAGGAGACCTTCGCCCAATACCGCGCGTGGAAGGCGCAACAGCGGTAGAGCTAAAGGTGTTCGGTGGCGATGCTCGGTAGATGGCCGACCATCGGCCCCCGTGTCCTTGCGGCCGTGCTCGCACTGGCGGCGGCTGGCATTGCGCCGGCGGTTGCTCAGACGTGGAGTGAAGCGGTCGCCGCGTATGCCGCCGGGGATTACGCGGCGGCGTACCGGGGATTCAGGAGTCACGCGGAACGGGGCGACGCCGCCGCTCAGTACCGGCTTGGGGTGATGTACTACCTGGGGCGCGGCGTGCCCCAGGACTACGCGAAGGCGGCCGCCTGGTACCGGCGCGCAGCCGAGCAGGACGACGTCGACGCGCTGGTGAGCCTGGGGCTCATGTACGCCGACGGCCGAGGCGTCGGTCAGGATCACGCCGAGTCGGTGCGCCGGTACCGCCGCGCCGCCCAACTAGACGACCGCTACAGCCAGTACTACGTCGGCGCCTCCTATCACGACGGCCGCGGCGTCCCCCGGGACATGGCGAAGGCCGCCGCGTGGTACCGGCGCGCCGCCGAACAGGGCCATGCGCGCGCGCAGCTATCCCTCGGCTTCCTGTACCGGGATGGCGCCGGCGTCCGGCAGGACCCGGCCGAAGCGGCCAAGTGGTTCCACCGCGCCGCCGAGCAGGACGAGGTGCGCGCGCAGACCGTGCTCGGCTTCATGTATCGCGACGGGATGGGCGTCGATCAGGACCACGCCGAAGCGGCGCGGTGGCTCCGCCGCGCCGCAGACCGGGGCGACCCGGACGCGCAGGCCGGCCTGGGCGCCGGTCACTACTCCGGGCACGGCGTCCGGCAGGACTATGACGAGGCGGCGGCCTGGTTCCGCCGCGCAGCCGATCAGGGGCACGCCTACGCGCAGTCCCGGTTGGCGCTCATGTACCTTGACGGGTCTGGCTTCCCGCAGGACTTCGCCGAAGCGGCCGCGTGGCTGCGCCGCATCGCCGAACAGGGCAACGCCGTGGCCCAGTACCAGGTAGCGACCATGTACGGCGTCGGCGTCGGCGTCGAGCAGGACCATGCCGAAGCGATGACATGGTTCCGCCGCGCCGCCGAGCAGGGCCACGCGGAAGCGGAGTACTTCGTCCGGCACGCGCAGGATCAGGAGATCCCGCCGGACCTGGCCGGACAGGTCGCCGAGTGGTTCCGCGGCGCCGCCGAACAGGGGGACGTCGTCGCGCAGTACGCGCTGGGAAACATGCACTCCGCCGGGCAGGGCGTTGACCGGGACGACGCGCAGGCCGCCGCCTGGTACCTCCGCGCCGCGGAACAGGGCGCCGCCGACGCGCAACTGGCCATCGCCGCCAGGTACGGCGACGGCCGCGGCGTGGAGCAGGACGACGCGCAGGCGCACGTCTGGGCCGACGTGGCCGCAAGACGGTTCCAGTCGGACGAACGGCGGGAAGCGGCCGTGCGCTTCCGTGATCGGATCGCCGCCCGCCTCTCCCCGTCCCTCCTGGCCCAAGCCCGCCGTCAGGCGCAGGAATGGCGGCCCGTACGGGAGGCGGCTCAGTAAGCCGACTGCGCTTGAGCTCAGTGAGCGCTCAGCCAGTCTTCGCCGACGCCGATCTCGACCTCAATGGGGGCGGCCAACGGCAGAGCGTCGCGCATCAGGCCGCGCACCAGCGGCACCACTTCGGCGCGCTCGTCGCGGTGCAGGTCGAACACCAGCTCGTCGTGCACCTGCAGGATCATCTGCGTGCGCAGGCCGCGCCGGCCGATCTCGCGCGCGATGTCGATCATGGCGATCTTGATCATGTCGGCGGCCGTGCCCTGAATCGGCGCGTTGATGGCGATCCGCTCGGCGGCCGCGCGCGCGGTGCGATTGCGGGAGTTGATGTCGCGCAGGAAGCGGCGGCGCCCCTTCAACGTCTGCACGTATTCGCTGGCGTGCGCAAACGCGATCGCCTCGTCCATGTAGGAACGTATCTTCGGATACTGCTCGAAGTAGCGGGCGATGATCTCGCCCGCTTCCTTGCGCGCGATGCGCAGGCGCTGCGACAGCCCGAACGCCGACATGCCGTAGGCTATGCCGTAGTTGACCATCTTCGACTTGCTGCGCATTTCCAGCGTGACCTGATCCAGCGGCACGCCGTACACGCGCGACGCGGTGGCCGCGTGGATGTCGACGTCGGTGCTCAGGTCCTCCAACATCGACTCCTCGCCGGCGATCGACGCCAAAATGCGCAGCTCGATCTGCGAATAGTCGGCCGAAAGCAGCAGATAGTCGGGGCCGCGCGGCACGAACGCCCGGCGGATTTCCCGCCCCTTGGCGGTGCGGATCGGGATGTTCTGCAGATTCGGGCCTTCCGAGTTGAGGCGCCCGGTGGCCGCCGCCAACTGATTGAAGGTGGTGTGGATGCGGCCGGTCCGGTCGAACACCGCCGCCGGCAGCGTGTCGACGTAGGTCGACTTGAGCTTCTGCACGATCCGGTAGTCGAGCAGCAGCGGGATCATCGGGTGCCGGTCGGCGTAACGCGACAGCTGCTGCTCATTGGTCATGTACTGACCGGTGCGCGTCTTCTTGGGGTTGGGGTCGATCTGCAGCCGGTCGAACAGGATCTCGCCGAGCTGCTTGGGCGAGTTGAGGTTGAACTCGCCGCCGGCCGCGTCGTAGATGCTCCGCTCCAGGCCGGCGACCTCGGCGCCGAGCTGATCGGCGTAGTCGCGCAGCACGTCGACGTCGACGGTGACGCCGGCCCGCTCCATGTCGACCAGCACCCCGATCAGCGGGCTCTCGATGTCGTGGCACACCGCTTCGTACTCGGCGTCGGCCAGCTCCGCGGCGAGCGCGGCGTGCAGGCGCAACGCCACGTCGGCCGATTCGGCCGCGTAGTCGGCCAGGCGCTGCGGGTCGACCTGCAGCAACGGCAGCTGCTCCTTGCCGTCCTCGCCCACCAGCGACGAGAACGGGATCGGCGAGTAGCCCAGGTACCGCTCGGCCAGCTGGTCGAGCCGGTGCCGGCCGTCCTGGTCGATCAGGCTGTGCATGACGTGCGTGTCGCGGACCGCGCCCCGCAACGCTACGTCGTGCCACGCCAGCACGCTCATGGCCGGCTTCAGATTGTGGCCGACCTTGGCGACCGTCTCCGACTCGAACACCGGGCGCAGGTCGTCGAGCGCCTGCCGGTACCCGGCATTGCCGGCCGGGAACGGCGCCCAGGCCGCCGCGTGCGGCGCCGCGCAGAAGGCGACGCCGACGATGGCCGCCCGCTTCGGATCGCCGGTCGCGCTCTGCAGGGAGATCGCCACCTCCTCCTGCCCGAGCAGCTCGGCGGCAAGCGCCTGCCGCTCCCGCGCCGTGGCCACGACGCGGTAGTCGTGTTCGGCGTCGTCGATGGTCGCCATGCCGCGCGGGCCCGGTTCGCCGGCCGCCCCGGCGCCGAACAGCCGTTCCTTGAGCAGCCGGAACTCCAGCCGGTCGAAGATGGCGATGGTGGCGTCGACGTCGGGGTCGAGCCGCGCGAAGCCGTCCAGGTCGACCCGCACCGGTACGTCGACGTCGATCGTCGCCAGGCGTTTGGACAGCAGCGCCTGCTCACCGTACTGCTCGATCCGCTCGCGCTGCTTGCCCTTGAGGTCGCCGGCGCTCGCCACCAGCGACTCGACCGTGCCGAACCGCGCCAGCAGCTTCTGCGCGGTCTTGTCGCCGATGCCGGGCACGCCGGGGATGTTGTCGACCGAATCGCCCACCAGCGCCAGCACGTCGACCACCTGCGAAACTTCGGCTATGCCCCAGCGCTCGCGCACTTCGGCCGGCCCGTAGATCGACGGCGGGCTGCCCGGCGTGCGGCTCAGCCGGTACAGCGTGGTGCGGTCGGTGACCAGCTGCGCCAGGTCCTTGTCCGGCGTCACCAGCACCGTGCGGAAGCCGGCCGCCTCCGCTTGCACGGCGATGGTGCCGATCACGTCGTCGGCCTCCGCCCCCGTCCAGGTGATCTCCGGGATGCGCAACGCCGCGGTGATGGCGTGCACGTCGTCGAGCGACTCCAGCATCTCTTCCGGCGCCTTTTCCCGTTGCGCCTTGTACTGGCCGTACTCGGCGTGGCGGCGGTTGCGGCCGGGGGCGTCGAACACGACCGCCATGTGCGTCGGCCGCTCCTCCTCTATGATCTTGACCAGCGAGTTGGTGTAGCCGAGCGCGGCCGAGGTGTTGACGCCGCGGGAGGTGAGCCGCGGGTTGGACAGAAAGACGAAGTACGCCTGATAGACGATCGGCATGCCGTCGATCAGGAACAGCCGCCGGTCGCTCACGCCGTCAGGTTACTTCCCCGCCGCGCGCCATCACAACCTTACCGGTTCGCACCATCTCCACGATGCCGAACTTGTTGAGCATGCCGAGCAGCGCGTCGACCTTCTCCGACGATCCCGTGCACTTGAGGATCATCGACTGCTCGGTGAGGTCCTCGGTGCTGCAGTCGAAGTGGTCGCACAGCTGCAGCGCCTCCGTCCGTTGCTCCGACGTGCAGGCGATCTTGACCAGCGCCAGCTCCTGCACCACGGCGCGGTCGAAGGTGTGGTCGAAGCAGTGGATGACGTCGACCAGCTTGTTGACCCCCTTGATGATCTGATCCAGTCCGTGCGGGTCGCCGGAGGCGCCGATCGTCATACGCGAATAGACGCCGTCCCGCGCCGGCGAGACCACCAGCGACTCGATGTTGTAGGCGCGGCGCGCGAACACCTGCGCGATACGGGCCAGCACGCCGGGCTTGTTGGCGACCAGAGCGCTCAACGTATGCACGGGCCGCTCATCTTCCGGGCCGGCCGCGCGGCCGTTCGCGGACGCCATCAGGTAGACCCCACCGGCTTGGCCAGCTTGGTGCGCGGCCGGTCGACGATCATGGTCTCCAGCGGCTGACCGGACGGGATCATGGGGTAGACGTTGTCGGCCTTTTCCACCTCCGCATTGATCACCACCGGGCCGTCCTGGTGCTCCAGCGCCTTGGTCAGCACCTTGCGCACGTCGCCGGCGCGCCGCAGGTTGAGCCCCACGGCGCCGAACGCCTGCGCCAGCTTGGCGAAGTCCGGGTTGCCCTCCAGGTCGACGCCGCTCTCCCGCTCTTCGTAGAAGAGCTCCTGCCACTGCCGGACCATGCCGAGGTAGTGGTTGTTGAGCACGATCACCTTGATCGGCAGCTTGTGGACGCAGGCGGTCGCCAGCTCCGACATGGTCATCTGAAAACCGCCGTCGCCCACGACCGCCGCCACCAGCGCGTCCGGCCGGCCGAACTGCGCGCCGATCGCCGCCGGGAAGCCGAAGCCCATGCTGCCGGCGCCGCCGGAGGAGAGCCAGTTGTCGGGGTGATCGGTCAGGTAGAACTGCGCCGCCCACATCTGATGCTGGCCGACGTCGCTGGACACGATCGCCCGCCCTTCGGTCAGGTGGTACAGCTCGTCGATCACGTGCTGCATCTTGAGACCGCCCTGCTTGCGGTACTTGAGCGGGTAGCGTTGCTTGTAGCCGTCCAGCGTGGCTAGCCACTCCTCGGTCTCCAGCCGGCCGACGTGCTTGATCAGCTCCTCCAGCGCCGCGCGCGCGTCGGCTACGCAGTGCAGGTCGGGGCGGATCATCTTGCCGATCTCCCCTTCGTCTATGTCGATGTGGATCTTGGTCGCGCCGAGGCAGAACTTGCTGGGGTCGCCGACGATGCGGTCGTCGAAGCGGGAGCCGACCGACATGATCAGGTCGCACTCCATGACCGCCTTGTTGGCGTAGGCGGTGCCGTGCATGCCGAGCATGCCGAGGGAGAGCGGATGCGTCTCCGGAAACGCCCCCTTGCCGAGCAGGGTGGTGGTGACCGGCGCGCGCAGCTTTTCGGCCAGCGCCCGCACCGCTTCATGCGCGCCGGAGATCAGCGCGCCGTGCCCGATCAGCAGCACCGGCCGGCGCGCGTTGCCGAGCGCCTCCGCAATGTCGTGGATCGATTCCCGGTCGGTGAGCTCCGGCACCTGGTAGCCGGGCAGGTCGAGTTCCGGCTCCATGGAGCCGACGAACGGCCCCTGGCTGACGTTCTTGGGCACGTCGATCAGCACCGGTCCGGGCCGGCCGCTGGTGGCTATGTGCACCGCCTCCCGCACGATGCGGGGGATGTCGGCCGTCTCCTTGACCAAGTAGCTGTGCTTCACGATCGGCATGGTGACGCCGAAGATGTCCGCCTCCTGAAAGGCGTCCTTGCCGAGCATCCAGGTCACCTGCTGCCCGGAGACCACGATCATCGGCACCGAATCCATGTGCGCGGTCATGATGCCGGTGAGGGTGTTGGTGGCGCCCGGACCGCTGGTCACCAGCACGCAGGCCGGCTTGCCGGTGGCGCGGGCGTAGCCGTCGGCCATGTGCGCGGCGCCCTGCTCATGGCGGACCAGGATGAACTCCATGTCGGTGCCGGTCGCCACCAGCGCGTCGAAGATCGGCAGCGCCGCCCCGCCCGACAGGCCGAACACGTGCTTGATCCCCGCCTGCTCCAGGCACTTGATCAGAACATGCCCGCCTTCGATCCCGTTATCGGTCATTGCCATCACCTTGCTCCTGTGGATGAGGAGTATACCGGGGCGATCCCGGCCCGGTCAAGCGCCTCGACGGGAATTTACACCGATGGAGAACCGGCCGTGCGCCGGCCGGCTCGGCTGCGAGCGGAAGAATAACGGAACTACGGTGTCCTGGTCGTCGGTCTCGACAGAATCTCCGCGTTTCGGCGACAAGTGTACGGGTCAGTCGGGCAGACGTATCGAAACCGCGTTTATTCCTTCGCAAAGATCGTCGTCGGCTGCCGCCACGAGCTCGACTCGGCGCGTTCTGATCGGATCGGCGATCGTTGCATCGCGCAGGAACGGCAGGTTGACGTCGACGGTGAGCAGCGCCGACTGCAGCGCGGCGTACGCCAAGTACAGGGCGACGCCGGCGTCGCTGATGGCGTGCGCGGCGCCGATCGGCGCGAGCGCCCGCGCCAACGCCAGCACCTCCGCGCAACGCTCGGCGGTCGCCAGCGGCGCGCGGGTCATGCGGACCACGGCGGCGGCGACCGCCTGCGTCCGCCGTTCGACCGCGGCGGCGCCGTCCCGGGGCATGGCCGACGCGCGCAGGTACTCCTGGTACGACTCTCCGTCCTCGACGGCGGCTTCCTGCAGCGCCTGCATGGCGTCGACGGCGCGGCCGCGCAGCCGGTCGACTTCGGCCTGCGCCACGCGGTAGCGCTTCCGGCCGGCGGTCAGCTCGCCGACCATGGAGACCAGCGCCGCGGCCCCGGCGCCGGCCATTGCGGCGACCGCGCCGCCGCCCGGCGCCGGCTGCCGGGACGCCGCCTGCGCCAGGAACTCGGAGACCGGCAACGACAGCAGGTTCACGGCGTTGCGGTCCCGCCGGCTCCGTCCCCGGCGCGCTGCAGATCGATGGCGCGTATCACGTTGGCCATGATCATGGCGGTGGTGACCGTGCCCACGCCGCCCGGAACCGGCGTCAAAGCGCCGGCGACCGCGGCCACCGAGTCGCGCTCCACGTCACCCACCAGCTCGTCTCCCAACTGATTGGCGCCGGCGTCGATCACCGCCGCGCCGGGCCCGATCATCGCGCCGGTCACCAGACGCGGCACGCCGGCGGCGGCCACCACCACCTCCGCTTTGCGGAGGACCAGGCTCAGATCGTGGGTGCGCGTGTGGCACACCGTGACCGTGGCGTGACGGGTGATCAGCGCGGCGGCGAGGGGCCGGCCCACGGTCGGGCCGCGTCCGACGATGGCGACCGCCGCGCCGCGCACGGTGCGGCCGCAGCGCTCGATCATGCGGATGCACGACAGCGCCGTGGCCGGCAGGAGCGCCCGGTCCTCGTGTCCGTCGAAGAGCGCCGCCCGGTTGGCGGGGGTCATGCCGTCCACGTCCTTGGCCGGGTCCAGACGGTCGCACAGGGCCGGCAACGGTATGCCCGGCGGCAGCGGCAACTCGACGATCACCCCGTCCACCGCCGCGTCGCCGCTGGCGCGGCCGACCGCGGCTGCGGCTTCGGAGGCCGGCGTCTCGGCGGCCAGCCGGACGATCCGCACGTCGATACCGAGCCGGCGGCCGAGCCTCCGCTTTGCCCCGGCGTACCACGCCGATGCGGGATCGTCGCCGATCAGCAGGACGTCCAGGCGCGGCGCCCGGCCGGCGGACGCCAGCTCCGCGGCGCGCGCGCGCACGTCCCGCCGTATGGCGGCCGCAACATCCGCCCCCGAGACGATGGCCGCCCCGGGCGAGCTCACGCCTCCGCGCCGCCGGAGTCGGAGCCGCCGGCGTCAGGGCCGCCGGTGAACCGACGCCACAGGCGCCCCAACAGCGAACGCTTGGCGGGCGCGGGCTTACCGGACGCGCCCGGCGCCCGGAGCGCGGCCGCCCGGGCAGGTTTCGGCGGCGTAACGGACGCGGCCGGCGGCGGCTGCCGGGCCGATGTGGGCGCAGGGCCGCGCGTGGCGCCAGGGCCGCGCGCGGCGGCAGGAGCGGCGGCGAGCCGGGGCTGCGCCCCGTTCGCCCCTTTGGTCCCGTTCGATCCGCCGCGCGGACGATCGGTCCCGTTCGGACGGTTCGGCCCGTTTGAGCCACGCGGACGGTCCGGGCCTCGGCGGGCGGCGCCGTCGCCGGCGCCCGAGCGGGCGGCGCCCGAGCGGGCGGCGGCCGGTAGCGCGGCCGGTGTCCCGGCAGGAACCGCAGCCGGGGCGCGGTCCGGCCGCCGGTCGGGAGCGCCGCGGCCCGGCGCAGCCGAACGGCCGCGGCGGTCCTGCGCTCCGGCCGGCTGGCGATCGTACGCCGCAGCCGGCCGGCCGGCGGGGCGGCGGCCGCGCGCGGGCCGGTCACCGGGACGGTGGCGCGGACCGTGCGGGACGCGCACGCCGGCAGAGCGGTCGGACACGAACAGCTCCGGGGCCGCCCGCTCGACCGGGATCGGCTTGCGGGTGAACTCCTCAATCGCCTGCAGACCGTAGACGAACTCCTCGCACACCAGGGAGATCGCCTTGCCCCGCTTGCCGGCGCGCGCGGTGCGGCCGATGCGGTGCACGTAGTTCTCCGTATGCTCCGGCAGGTCGTAGTTGACCACCAGGTCGAGGTCGTCGACGTGCAGCCCGCGCGCCGCCACGTCGGTAGCGACCAGGATCGGCAGGTTGCCGGCCTTGAGCTGGTCGATCAGCTTGAGGCGCTTGCTCTGCGGCAGGTCGCCGATGATGAACTCCGCCTCGCGGTCGTTCATGCGCAGCCGGCGCGCCACCTGCTCGGCGGCGTGCTTGGTGTTGGTGAAGATCAGCGCGCTTTCGGGCCGTTCCTGCTCCAGCAGGCCGAGCAGGAGGCTGAGCTTCTGCTGCTTGGTGACGTGGTACAGGCTCTGCGTGACGGTATCGACCGTCACCCGCTCCGGCTCGATGGCGATCTCGGCCGGCTTGCTCATGTCCCGCCACGCCAAGTTCCGCACCCGGCCGTCCAGGGTGGCGCTCGACAGCATGGTCCAGCGCTCCTTGGCGGGCGGCGCCTTGCGCAGGATCTTGCGGAGGTCGGGCATGAACCCCATGTCGAACAGGCGGTCCGCCTCGTCGATCACCAGGGCGCCGACGTCGTGCAGCCGCACCTTGCCGGAGCGGTCAAAGTCGAGCAGGCGGCCGGGGGTGGCGATGAGGATGTCCACCCCCTCCCGCAGGCTGCGCTCCTGCTCCTCATAGCCCATGCCCCCAAACACGCACGCCGTCTTGAAGTCGAGGTGCTTGCCGAGCAGGCGCGCCTCCTGCTCGATCTGCACGGCCAGCTCGCGCGTGGGGACCACGATGAGCGCGAACCGGTCGTCGAAGTATTCCTCCTTGAGGAACAGCTCGAAGATGGAGATCAGGAACGCGGCGGTCTTGCCGGTCCCGGTCTGGGACTGCACGGTGACGTCGATCCCTTCCAGCGAGTACTCGAAGGTGCGCTTCTGGACGTTGGTGCATTCGATGAATCCGGCTTCGCGGATTCCCGCCTGGATCGACGGATCCAGGTTGAGTTCGGTGAATTTCATAAGTGATGGATACCGTTACCGTACTGCCAAAACGCGCCGCCGCATAGTCCTAGCCCGTGCGGACCGATCCGATCAGTCCGCGCACCGTCCCGCCGGCGGCGCGCAGGTGGCCGGCGATGCCGTCGCGGACGGCGATCGCCGCCGCCGGATCGACGAACGACGCGGTGCCGACCTGCACCGCCGACGCTCCGGCGAGGATCATCTGCAGCGCGTCGTCGGCCGTGCGCACGCCGCCCACGCCGATCACCGGCACCGCCACCGCGCGCGCCGCCCGGAACACCTGCCGGACCGCGATCGGCAGGATCGCCGGCCCGGACAGGCCGCCGGCGCCGGCGGCCAGCGCCGGACGGCGCGTGCGCACGTCGATCACCATGCCGGTGATCGTGTTCATCACCGTGACGGCGTCCGCGCCCGCCCGCTCGGCCGCCGCCGCGTGCACGGCGACGTCCGGCACCTCCGGGCTCAGCTTGGCGGCCACCGGCCGGTCGGTGACCGCCCGCGCCGCGGCGACCGCGGCGGCGACCAGCTCCGGGTCGTGCGCGAACATGCGCGCGTCGGCGTAGGCGACGTTCGGGCACGACAGATTGAGCTCGAAGCCGACCCGCGCGCTCAGGCCGCGCACCCGGCACACGCGCCGCACCACCTCGGCCAGCTCCTCCACCGTATGCCCCATGACGCTCACCAGCAGCGGCACGCCGAGCTCGGTCAGGTACGGCAGCTTGTCCCGGCAGAACGCATCGACCCCGACGTTCTGCAGGCCGATCGCGTTGAGCATGCCGGACGGCGTCTCGATGATCCGCGGCGGCGGATTGCCGGCGCGCGGGTGCAGGGTGATGGTCTTGGTGACGATCCCGCCGAGCTCGCGGAGCGGCAGGAACGGCGCGAGCTCTCGGCCGTAGCCGCAGGTGCCGGAGGCCAGCAGCACCGGGTTCGGAGCGGCAAGCCCACGCGCGATGGTGGTCGTCAGGTCGGCCATGCCGCACTTGGTCGAATCCAAATAGCTCCAACAATCCTGCCTCTCCCGCGTGCGTTCCGCAAGCCCCGGTGGTGGATGGCGCTGCGCAACGCGTGGCCAGCCCGATCCCGGAATCCCGGTCAAGCCGGCAACGTCCGGCCGGTGCATGATAGTCATTCATGCCGTGAATGGCTATCATGCACGGCGTGAATGATCGGACGCTTCCCCGGCACGTAGCCGCCAGCCTGCGCGACCGCCTGAGCGTGATGCCCGCGGTGGTGGTGACCGGCGCGCGGCAGACCGGCAAGAGCACGCTGGCGCAGGACCTCACGCCGGGCCGGCGGCGGTTCCTGTCGCTGGACGACCTGGACGTGCTGGACGCGGCGCGCCGCGATCCGGAGGCGCTGGTGGGCGGCGATCAGCCGGTCATCCTGGACGAGGTGCAGCGCGCCCCCGAGCTGCTGACGGCGATCAAGCGGGCCATCGACCGCCGGCGCCGGCCGGGACAGTTCCTGCTCAGCGGCTCGGCGAATCTGCTCCTCATGCACCGGGTGTCGGAGTCGCTGGCCGGCCGCGCCAGCTATCTCACGCTGTGGCCCATGACGCGCCGCGAGTTGCGGGGGCTCGGACGTTGCGGCATCTGGGAGGAGCTTCTCGCAACCCCCGACCGGGACTGGCTCGACGTGGTGGCCGCGCAGCCCGATACGACGGAAGATTGGCGGGACCTTGCCCGCCGCGGCGGTTTTCCGACCCCGGCCGTGCACCTGCGGACCGCCCGCGAACGGGCCGTCTGGTTCGACGGCTACGTGACCACCTACCTCGAACGCGACCTGCAGGCGCTCGCTTCCATCGCCGCGCTGCCCGACTTCCGGCGCTTGGTGCGCGCCGCCGCCCTGCGGCTCGGACAGCTCGTCAACCAGACCGAACTGGGACGCGACACGGCGCTGCCGCAACCGACCGTCCACCGTTATCTCAACCTGCTGGGGACCTCCTATCTGCTGGTGCGGGTACCGGCCTACGCGGTCAACCGCACCAAGCGGCTGATCAAGGCGCCCCGGCTCTACTGGGCGGATGCCGGCATGGCGTTGCACGTGACCGGCGCCGGCGATGTCTCCGGGGCGTACTTGGAGAACTTGGTCCTGCAGGATCTGTTGGCTTGGCGTGACGCGCGGCTCGACCGCGCCGAAATACTCTATTGGCGGACCGCAGGCGGCGAGGAGGTCGACTTCGTGATCGAGGCCGGCGGCCGGCTGCTGCCGGTCGAGATCAAGGCGGCCAGCCGCCCGCGCCTCGGCGCCGCGGCGCATCTGCGCACGTTCCGCGCGGAATACGGCGAACAGGCTCGCGCCGGCCTGCTGCTGCACTCCGGCCCCGCGCTCGAATGGCTGACCCCCGACGTCCTCGCCGCCCCCTGGTGGAAGGTGCTCTGAGGAGAAACCACGTGCGAATGTAACGGGGCCGGCCTGCTTCGGAACAGGTCCCCGCGCCGACGGCGCTTGCGCGCACACCCGCTCATGCGGTAAGCTCTTTGCGTGACCGGTCGCGCTCTGCTCAAGCTGCTCAAGGCCAACGGCTGGCGCATAGAGCGTATTCGCACACGGCGCCCGAGAGGTTCCCAAGGGGACCATCCACGCAATCCTGAAGGAGGCTGAAATTCAATGATCTGTTATCCGGCGGCAGTCGTATATGATCGAGCGGACGACGCCTACAATGTCAGTTTCCCCGATCTGCCCGGTTGCTTTACGTTCGGCGGCACGCTCGAGGAAGCGAAGGAGAATGCAAGGGAGGCGCTGAGTGCGTACCTGGAGTCCATTGTCAGCCGCAACGTCGAAGTACCGACCGCATCCGACGTGAGCGGCGACAACGTGTTTCCGGTCGAGCCCGAAGCCAGCGTCGGTATCGCCATTCGCCTCAAGAAATATCGGAAGGCGCGCGGCATGTCGCAGTCCGATGCGGCCAAACAGATCGGCATAGCCGATCAGACCTATCGGCGAATAGAAGATCCGGCCAAGTCCAATCCTACGCTGAAGACGATTCTCAAAATCGAGAAGGTCTTCAAGCACCGCCTGGTCCACATAGAGTAACCCGATCACTCCGTGAAATGGAGCAGGGGAGAGCATCACATCCAGTTCAATTCAGTTCACAGACGCTGTATACGCTGTATGCAACCATGCGGAAGCTGAGACAGCGGGGAGGGACGCACCGTTGATCGGTAACCGGCTCAATCTGGCTCGATCCGGCGCGGGCCTCTCCCGGCGTGCACTGGAGGTGCGGATCGGCCGCCGGGTGACGGCGCAGGCGATCGCATGATGACGACGATCCAGTTGAGTTGACCCGCTTCGCGGTAGCTTCTATGGTCGCCGGTACTGAGCACTGATGCCGCACGACGTAGCGCAGCCGCACGACCATCTGTTCCGCTCCGTGTTCGGCGAAGCCGCCGAGGCGGCCGGCCTGCTGCGCGCGCATCTGCCGCCGGCGGTCGCCGACGGCTTGGACTGGTCGACGCTCACCGTACACGAAAGCGACTTCTTCCCCCCGGAGTTGCGCGCCACCGAGTCCGATTTGCTCTACTCGATCCGGCGCCGCGATAGCGACGAGCGCGTTTGGGTGTACGTGGTGCTGGAGCACCAATCCACCTCCCGGCGCCGGGACCGCTGGATGCGGCTGCGGATGTTGCAGCACTGCTGTCGGATTTGGGAGCGCGACCGGCGCGACCATCCGGAGGAGACCGAGTTGCGCCCGATCCTGCCGGTGGTGTTCTATCTGGGGACGGCCCGTGGGGCCACGCCACCGAGTTCTCGGAGTTGCTGCCCGCCGAGGTGCGGGCGTGGCCGTGGCTGCCGCGCTTCGAGCATCTGCTGATCGACCACTCGGAGACGCCGCCGGAGGGGGTGCGCGGCGCGTCGACGGGGCGCATGGCGCAGCTTATGATGATGGCGGCGTGCCGGGTCGCGCGGTGGCCGGCGTTGCGGCGGGCGTTGCCGCTGCTGGCCGAGTTGGCGCGCCGCGGGGCGCGGGAGCAGGTGCGCATGTTCGTGCTGTACGTGCTGGCGACGCAGGACGAAGCGATGCGGCGGCGATTTGCCAGGGAGTTTCAGCGGCAGGTGCCGGGACCAAGAGGAGATACCATGAACTACGTCGAGGAGATCAAGCGGGAAAGCCGCCAGGAGGGCCTCATGGTGGGCCGCGTGGAGGGCCGTCAGGAGGGCCGCGTGGAAGGCCGCGTGGAAGGCCGCGTGGAAGGCCGCGTGGAAGGCCGCGTGGAAGGCCAGGTACGTACTATCGAGGGTCTGCTGCGCGCCGGAGCGACGTGGCGGCTGATCGAGTCGGCCACCGGCGTCGACGAGGCCGGGCTGCGCGCGCTCAAGCAGCGGCTCACGGCTTCCTCCGCCGGCAACGGCGCCGCAGACGCCGAGTAGCTCCGTAACTCTCCGCAACATGAACGGCGTCTTCGTGTACTGGGACAACTCGAACGTCCTTCACGAAGCGCAGCGCTTCGCGGAGGAACGCAACGAGGGGCCGGACGCCCGTTATCGCGTGCGCATACATTTCCCGAACATCCTTCGGTTGGCGCAAGCCGACCGGCCGCTGGAACGAGCCGTTGCCGTCGGTTCCATACCGCCGGAAAGCGGCAGTTGTGGAACTGGATGGAGAACAGCGGCGTTGAGGTGAGGTTGTTTGATCGCGGCAGCTCTGCGCGGGGCGAACAGGAGATGCCGGACCGAGTGCTCCAGTTGCGGATGCTCGAAGACGCGCTCGACTACAATGGCGATCCTGGCATCGCCGTGCTCCTGACCGGCGACGGCGCCGGCTATCTCGAGGGAGCCGGCTTTCACAGCACGCTGGAAGCGCATGCGCAAGCGCGGCTGGCGAATTGAAACTGTCGTGGGCGCACTCCTGCAACCAGCGGATGCGCCGCTGGGCCGAGGAACACGGCGCGTTCATCGCCCTGGACGACTTCTACGACTCGATCACCTTCATGGAGCCGTCACGGCCCGGCTTCGAGATCGCCTTCGCCCGCGGCGCGGCCGAGTTGGACCTGCCGCGGCGTCCGATGGCGTGACGGCGGCGCAGGGGCGATTGCTCGTTGCCCGCCGGCGGAATAGAATAGGCGGCTGAGGAGCCCGATGACACAACGCGAGACCGATCCATCCGATCGCGCGAAGAAGCACGCCGCCCTGCTCAAGGAAGCCCTTGACCGTCCCGGCGTGTGCGACGCCATGAAGGTGTATTGCAACTGGCAGCGCGCCGATCGCTGGCTGGACGCGTATCGGGCGGCGACCAGGGAACGCCACATCAGCATCACCTCGGACCGCGCCAACCCCCGATAGGGCGCTGTTCGCGCAGCTTGAATAGTCGGGAAACCACCATGCCTTCGACCGCGCCGCGCAAGAAGCTGATCGAGGTGGCGTTGCCGCTGGACGCCATCAACGCCGCCGCGGCGCGCGAGAAGTCGATCCGTCACGGGCACCCCAGCACGCTGCATCTGTGGTGGGCGCGGCGCCCGCTGGCCGCCGCCCGCGCCGTGATCTTCGCGCAGATGGTCGATGATCCCGGCAGCCGGCCGGAGATCTTCTCGACCGAGCGGGAGCAGGACGACGAGCGCCAACGGCTGTTCGAGCTGATTGAAGAGCTGGTCAAGTGGGAGAACACCACCAACGAGGAGCTGCTGCAGCAGGCGCGTGAGGAGATACGCGCGAGTTGGCGGCGCACCTGCGCCGACCACGCCGGCGACCCGCGCGCGGCGGAGCTGTTCGACCCGGAGCGGCTTCCGGCGTTTCACGATCCGTTCGCCGGAGGCGGCGCGTTGCCGTTGGAGGCGCAACGGCTCGGCTTGGAGGCGCACGCCAGCGACCTCAACCCGGTGGCGGTGCTGATCAACAAGGCGATGATCGAGATTCCGCCCAAGTTCGCCGGCCGCCCGCCGGTGAACCCGGAAGCGCGGTCGGATGGAGCGTTGGTAGCCGGCCGCGAGTGGAAAGGCGCGCGCGGTCTGGCCGAGGACGTGCGCTACTACGGGCGCTGGATGCGGGACCAGGCGGAACGCCGCATCGGCCATCTGTATCCCAAGATCGCGGTAACCGATGAGATGGTGCGCGAGCGCCCGGACCTGCGGCCCTACGAGGGGCGGGAGTTGACCGTGATCGCGTGGCTGTGGGCGCGCACGGTGCGGAGTCCGAACCCGGCGTTTGGGACGATAGAAGTGCCGTTGGCGTCGACCTTCCTGCTGTCGACCAAGCAAAGGCCGGGGGCATACGTCGAGCCGGTGGTGGACGCGCGTGGTTGGAGGTTCACGGTCAAGGTCGGTACGCCGCCGGCCGGCGCCAGGGCCGGCACCAAGCTGGCGCGCGGCGCCCACTTTCGCTGTCTGATCTCCGGGACGCCGATGGAACCGTCGTACATCAAGGCGGAAGGCGTGGCCGGGCGCATGGGCGCGCGGCTGATGGCTGTCGTCGCGCAGGGCGATCATGGCCGGGTGTACCTCTCGCCCACCGCCGAGCACGAAGAGATCGCCAAGAAGGCGCCGCCGGAATGGGTACCTGACACAAAGCTGCCCGACGATCCACGCAACCTCTGGACGATCCAGTACGGGCTCACCACGTTCAGCGATCTGTTTACGTCACGGCAACTCACGGCGCTCGCCACGTTCTCCGATCTGGTAACCGAAGCGCGTGACCGCATCCGGCAGGACGCAAGAGCCGCCGGCCTGCCCGGCGACGATCAGCCGATGCACGGTGGCGGCGCGGGGGCTACCGCCTACGCGGAGGCTATGAGCCTCTACCTGAGTTGCGGCGTCAGTCGGCTTGCCAACCGACTGGCAACGATCTGCGTGTGGAACAGGGCAGGCGAAAAGGTCGAACAGGTATTCGCTCGGCAGGCGATTCCGATGACCTGGGACTACCCCGAGGCCAATCCGTTTTCCGACAAGACGGGTAGCTGGTCGGGGTCACTCGACTGGATTCCGGAAGCGTTGAGTTGGTTGCCGGAGATGGCTTCTGAGAACAGCGCCGCCGAACAACGGAACGCCGTGAATCAATCCGCCGTGGTGGCGCCGATCGTCTCGACCGATCCGCCCTATTTCGACAACGTCGGCTACGCCGACCTCTCCGACTTCTTCTACGTTTGGCTGCGCCGCTCGTTGAGACCGATCCTTCCCGATCTCTTCGCCACCATCACCGTGCCGAAGGAGGAGGAACTGGTCGCGACTCCCTATCGCCATGCCAACGACAAGGCTCGCGCCGAGGCGTTCTTCATGAGCGGCATGTCGCAGGCGATGGAGCGGCTGGCCGAACAGGCGCATCCCGGCTTCCCGACCACGATCTACTACGCGTTCAGGCAGTCGGAGAAGCGCGACGAAGGTGGCGTCTCCAGCACCGGTTGGGCAACGTTTCTGGAAGCGGTGATCGCCGCCGGGTTCACTGTCAACGGCACCTGGCCGATGCGCACCGAACGACCGACGGGCGTCAAGGCTGCGGTCAATGCCCTCGCCTCCAGCATCGTGCTGGTGTGCCGGCGGCGGCCGGCCGACGCTCCCCGCGCTACGCGCCGGATTTTTCGGGACGCGCTGGAAGCGGAGCTGCCGGCGGCGCTGGTCCATCTGCAGCGCGCCAACATCGCGCCGGTGGACCTGGCGCAGGCGGCGATCGGGCCGGGCATGGCGATCTTCACCCGCTACGCCAAGGTCCTCCATCCCGCCGGCGAGCGCGTCACCGTCCGCGAAGCGCTGGTCCTCATCAACCACGCCCTGGATGAGATACTGGCCGCGCAGGAGGGCGAGTTCGACACCGACAGCCGCTGGGCGCTGGCCTGGTTCGACCAGCACGGCTTCGACGCCGGCGAGTACGGCAGCGCGGAGACCCTGGCCACCGCCAAGAACACCAGCGTCAGCGGCATGGCGCGGGCCGGCATCCTCCACGCGCGGGCGGGGCGGGTGCGGCTGCTGCGCCCGCGGGAGCTGCCCGACGACTGGGACCCGGCGGCCGGCGACCGCCTCACGACCTGGGAGATCGTGCACCACATGATCCGCGCCCTGGAGCAGGTCGGGGAGGTGAGGACGGCCGCACTGCTGCGCCGGCTCGGCGGCGCGGCCGAGGGCGCTCGCGAGCTCTGCTATCGGCTGTATACGATCTGCGAACGCAAGCAGCGCGCCGCCGAGGCGCTCGACTACAACGGGCTGGTGCAGAGCTGGCCGGAGCTCCGTAATCTGGCGGTCTCGGATGAGCTGATGCGCCAGACCGAGATGTCACTCAACGGCGAATCCTGAGAGGATAAGATACGGCATGGCAATGACCAATCACGAACGGGTCGGCAAGGGGCTGGACCTGTTGCGCGCCGGACTGGGGCCGTTCGTCGAACGCGAGATCAGGCAGGCGGTGCAGACGCGCGAACTGGACGCCGACCTGCTGCGGCGGTACGCGGACGATCCGGCGCTGCCGCGGCGATCCTCCGAATGGGACGCCGCGCTGCTGTTGAAGCTGATGTGGGAGACCTGGAACGAGGTGTTCCGCCTCATACTGGGACGCACCGACCGCAGCCTGGTGAGCGAGCTGCGCGACCACCGCAACCGCTGGGCGCACCAGGCGCCGTTCTCCACCGACGACGCCTACCGCGCCCTCGACTCCGCGCAACGGCTGTTGACCTCGATTTCGGCGCCTCAGGCGCGGGAGCTCGACGACCTGAAGCAGGAGCTGCTGCGGCTGCGCTTTCAGGAGCAGGCGCGCGGGGAGCGGCGGCGCGCCGCCCGCAGCGCGGCCACCGGCGCCGAGGCTGCCGGCCTCAAGCCGTGGCGGGAGGTGGTGACCCCCCACCAGGACGTCGCCAGCGGGCGCTATCAGCAGGCCGAGTTCGCCGCCGATCTGTGGCAGGTGTACCGCGGCGAGGGCGCCGCCGAGTACCGCGACCCGGTGGAGTTCTTCCGCCGCACCTACCTGACCGAAAGCCTGCGCTGGCTGCTGGCCGGGGCGGCGCAACGGCTGGCCGGCGGGGGCGGCAACCCGGTCGTGCAGCTGCAGACCAACTTCGGCGGCGGCAAGACGCACTCCATGCTCGCCCTCTATCACCTGTTCTCCGGCGTCAGCCCCTCCGAGCTGCCCGGCGGCGACGAGGTGCGGCAGGACGCCGGCGTCCCGCAGCTGCCGGCGGTGCGCCGCGTGGTGCTGGTCGGCAACCGCATCTCGCCCGGCAACCCGTTCCCCAAGGGGGACGGCGTGGAGGTGCGTACGCTCTGGGGCGAGCTGGCGTGGCAGCTCGGCGGGGCCGAGGCGTTCGCGCGCGTCGCCGCCGACGACCGGCACGCCACCAGTCCCGGCGACCGCCTGCGCGAGCTGCTGGTCGACTACGGCCCGTGCCTGATCCTGATCGACGAGTGGGTCGCCTACGCGCGGCAACTGCACGACCGCGCCGACCTGCCGGCCGGCAGCTTCGAGACCCAGTTCACGTTTGCGCAGACCCTGACCGAGTCGGCGCGGGCGGCCGGCAACTGCCTGCTGGTGGTGAGCCTGCCGGCCTCCGAGAGCGGCGATTCGCCGCACGAGCTGGCGGATGATGCCGAGGTGGGCGGACCGCGCGGGCGCGAGGCGCTGAGCCGGCTCAGCAACGCGGTCGGCCGCATCGACACCGCCTGGCGGCCGGCCACCGCCGAGGAGAGCTTCGAGATCGTGCGGCGGCGCCTGTTCCAGCCGTTCCAGGCGGCCCAGTTCCGGGCGCGCGACGTGGTGGCGCGCGGGTTCTGCGAGCTGTACCGCACGCAGGAACAGGAGTTCCCCAAGGAGTGCCGGGAAGCCGCCTACGAACAGCGCCTCAAGGCGGCCTACCCGATCCACCCGGAGATCTTCGCGCGGCTGTACAGCGACTGGTCGGCGCTGGCCAAGTTTCAGCGCACGCGCGGCGTGCTGCGCCTGATGGCGGCGGTGATCCATCACCAATGGGAGCAGGGCGCCCGCAGCCCCCTGATTTTGCCCGGCGACCTGGCGCTCGACGACGGGCGCGTGCAGGCCGAAATGACGCGCTATCTGGACGACAATTGGGCGCCGATCATCGAGACCGACGTCGACGGCGCCGACTCGCTGCCGCGGCGCACCGACGCCGAAAACTCCAATCTGGGCCAGCACGCCGCCGCCCGCCGGGTGGCGCGGGCGATCTTCCTCGGTTCCGCTCCCGCCGCCGGCGCCGCGCACCGCGGGATCGACGACCTGCGCGTCAAGCTCGGCTGCATGCTGCCGGGCGAGCCGTCGACCGTGTTCGGCGACGCGTTGCGCCGGCTGGCGACCGCCGGCACCTACCTGTACGAGGATAGCGGGCGCTACTGGTACGACACGCAGCCCACGGTGACCCGGCTGGCCGAAGACCGCGCGGAGCAGATGCGGCGCAACCGCGACCGCATAGACATGGAGATCATGAACCGGGTCCGCGCCGACCTGCGCAAGATCGGCGACTTCAGCCGCGCGCACGCCTTTCCGGAGTCCGCCCAGGACGTGCCTGACGAGCTGGACGCGCGGCTGGTCGTGCTGGACCCGGAATATCCCTACGTCAGAGGCGGCGGGAGCAAGGCCGAGACCCAGGCGCAGGCGATCCTGGAGTCACGCGGCAGCGCGCCGCGCATCTACCGCAACACCCTGGTGTTCCTGGCCGCTGACACGAACCGCCTGCAGGACCTGGACGAAGGGGTGCGCCGTTTCCTGGCGTGGAGCTCGATCGTCGACGAACGGGAAAACCTCAATCTGGCGCCGCAGCAGGTGCGGCAGGCGGAAGCGCAGCGGAAGGCGGCGACGAAAGCCGTGAACGCGCGGCTGCCGGAAACCTACCGCTGGCTGCTGACGCCGAAGCAGGAAGATGCGCAGGCGGCGATGTACTGGGACGCCATCAACCTGGGCGTCGAAGGTGAGTACGCGCTGGCGGTGCGCGCCTCCAAGCGCTTCATGTCCGCCGACGGCATGATCACCGGCTATGCCCCGACGATGCTGCGCATGGAGATGGACCGCGTGCCGCTGTGGCGCGGCGCGCACGTGGCGGTCGCCCAGCTGGCCGACGACTTCGGGCGTTATCTCTATCTGGCCCGGCTGCACGACCCGCAGGTGCTGCTGCGCAGCATATCCGACGGGCTGGCGCTGATGAGCTGGGAGCTCGACACCTTCGCGTTCGCCGACGACTACGACGAGGAGGAGGGGCGCTACCGCGGTCTGCGCTACCAGGAACGGATCACGTTTGCCGGCCCGGAAGCGCCGGGATTGCTGGTCAAGCCCGAAGCCGCCCGCGCGCAACTCGACAAGGAGCAGCCGGACGCGGGGCCGAAACCTCCCGATCCGTCTCCTGACCGCGACGACGACGCAAAGCCGCCGCCACCGCCGCCGCGGCCGCTGAAGCGCTTCCACGGCGCCGTGCCGTTGGACGCCCTGCGCGCCGGCAGCCAGGCGGGCCGTGTCGCCGAAGAGGTGATCGCCCACCTGGCCGGCCTGCACGGCGCCAAGGTCAACGTCACCCTGGAGATCGAAGCGGAGTTCCCGGACGGCTTTCCCGACGCCGTCCGGCGCGCCGTCACCGAAAACGGCCGCACCCTCAACTTCACCGACCACGGCTTCGAACACGAGTGAATTCAGCCTCCCGGCCGTAGCCCCAGGCGCCGGAGGCCAGCGGTGCCGGGTTCGGCGCGGCGGGCCCGCCCGCGATGGTGGTCGTCAGGTCGGCCATGCCAGCCGCTCGGCGTCGAACGCCGGGCCGTCCCGGCACACCAGCGCGTAGCCGCCGTCCGCGGTCGCTACCGCGCACCCCTGGCAGGCGCCGAACCCGCACGCCATGTGCTCCTCCACCGCGACCTGACACGGCGCGCCGCTCCGCCGGCAGATCGCGGCGACCGCGGCCAGCATCGGCGCCGGACCGCAGGCGTAGACGCGGCGGCCCCGGCCGGCCGCGCGCAGCCACTCGGCCAGCAGGTCGGCGGCCGTGCCGCGGCCGCCGGCGCTGCCGTCGTCGGTCATCACGCCGACCTCCACGCCCAACGCGGCGAACTCGGCGCGCAGGAGCACCTGATCGGCGGTCCGCGCGCCGACGATCACGCGCGGCGCCGCGCCCTGCCCCGCCAGCCGCGCAGCCAGCGCGTAGATCGGCGGCGCGCCCACGCCGCCGCCGACCAGGATCGAGCCGGCGGCGCCGTCGTGGCGAAAGCCGCGGCCGAGCGGCCCCAGCACCGACACGCGCTGGCCCGGCGCGCACGCAAAGAGCGCGCGCGTGCCGGCGCCGACCGCTTTGGACAATACGGCCAGCTGGCGGCGGTCGGCCCACAGGATGCTGAACGGCCGCGGCAGGTACGCCGCCTCCACGCCGAGCTGCACGAACTGGCCGGGCTGGAAGCCCGCGCCCAGGCCGCAGTCCAGGGTGAGCACGTGGTGTTCGGGCGCTACCACCCGGTTGGCGGCCACTTCGCAGAGCTGCCGGGTCACCGCCCGGGGCCGCCCGCCGCGGCCGCCGCGTACTGCTCCTGCAGCGACGTCACCTGCAGCTTCCCCGCCGCCATGGCGCGCACGCCGGAGATGGAGGCGAAGGCGCCGGGAATGGTGGTGATGCACGGGACGCCGCGCGCCACCGCCGACGACCGGATGAGCACGCCGTCGCTGCGCGGATTCTTGCCGCCGGGGGTGTTGATGACCAGCGCCACCTCGCCGCGTTCGATCATCTCGACGATGTTCGGGCTGCCTTCGCTCACCCGCGCCAGAGCGGAGACGGCGACGCCGGCCCGCTGCAGCTCGGCGGCGGTGCCGCGCGTGGCGAAGATGCGGAACCCGAGCTCCTGCAGCGCGCGGCCGATGCGGCCGGCGTGGCGCTTGTCCTCGTCCCGGACGCTCAGGAATGCGCTGCCGCCGACCGGCAGCGGCGCGCCGGCGCCCATCTGCGCCTTGGCGAACGCCTTGCCGAAGCGGTCGTCGGAACCCATCACCTCGCCGGTCGACTTCATCTCCGGCCCCAGCACCACGTCGATGCCGTGGAAGCGGCTGAACGGCAGCACCGCCTCCTTGACCGCGTAGCGGCCGGGCCGCGCCGGGATGCGCACGTCCATGTCGGCCAGCGGCACGCCGACCATCGCCTTGGCGGCGATCCGGGCCAGCGGCACGCCGATCGCCTTGGACACGAACGGCACCGTGCGGGAGGCGCGCGGGTTGACCTCCAGCACGAATACTTCGCCGTCCTTGACCGCGAACTGCACGTTCATCAGGCCGATAATGCGGAGCTCGCGGGCGATCGCCGCGGTCTGCCGCCTGATCTCCTCGACCACCGCGTCCGACAGCGAGTGCGGCGGCAGGCAGCAGGCGCTGTCACCCGAATGGACGCCGGCCTCTTCGATGTGCTCCATGACCCCGCCGACCAGATAGGAGGAGCCGTCGCCGATCAGGTCGACGTCGACCTCGGTGGCGCCTTCCAGAAAGCTGTCGATCAGGACCGGCCGATCGCCGCCGGCCTCCACCGCCCGCGCCATGTAGGCGCGCAGCGATTCGTCGTCGTAGACGATCTCCATGGCGCGCCCGCCGAGCACGTAGGACGGCCGCAGCAGCACCGGATAGCCGATCCGTTGCGCCTGCCGCACGGCGTCCTGCGCGGTAACGGCCGATCCGTTCGGCGGCTGCACCAGCCGGAGCCCGGACAACAGCGCCGCGAACCGGGAGCGGTCCTCGGCGCGGTCGATCGCGTCATAGGCGGTGCCGGCGATCGGCACGCCGGCCGCGTCCAGCGCGCCGGCCAGGTTGAGCGGTGTCTGCCCGCCGAACTGGACGATGACGCCGTCGGGCCGTTCCTTGTCGATGATGTTGAGCACGTCCTCCAAGGTGAGCGGCTCGAAGTAGAGGCGCGTGGAGGTGTCGTAATCGGTCGATACGGTCTCCGGGTTGCAGTTGACCATGATCGACTCGTAGCCGGCGTCGGCCAGCCCGAACGCCGCCTGACAGCAGCAGTAGTCGAACTCGATCCCCTGCCCGATCCGGTTGGGGCCGCCGCCCAGGATGACGACCCGTTTGCGGCCGGAAGCCGGTACCTCGTCTTCTTCTTCGTAGGTCGAGTAGTAGTAGGGCGTGTACGCCTCGAACTCGGCCGCGCAGGTGTCGACCGGCTTGTAGGTCGGCAGGACCGCCTGCGCCTTGCGGTCCGCGCGCACCTGGCCTTCGGTCCGGCCGAGCGCCGCGCCGATCTGCGCGTCGGAGAAGCCGTGCCGCTTGGCGGCGAGCAGCGCCGAACGGCTGTCCCCGTCGCCCGGAGAGGCGCCGGAGGCCGCGGTGAGCCGGCGCTCCTGCTCCACGATACGGGCCAGCGACGCCAGGAACCACGGATCGATCGCGGTGGCGCCGTGCAGCTCGTCGATCGGCATGCCGAGCTCCAGCGCGTGCCGGAGCTGGAACAGACGCTCGGCGTTGGGGGTGCGCAACGCGGTGAGGAGCGCCGCCCGGTCCATGCCCCGGAAGGCGTCGCGGAGCTGAAACCCGTCGGCCTTGATCTCCAGGCCGCGCATCCCCTTCTGCAGCGCCTCGGTAAAGGTGCGGCCGATCGCCATCACCTCGCCCACCGACTTCATCTGCGTGGTGAGGGTCGGGTCGGCTTCCGGAAACTTCTCGAAAGCGAAGCGCGGTATCTTGACCACGCAGTAGTCGATGGTCGGCTCGAAGCTGGCCGGCGTTTCGCGGGTAATGTCGTTCGGTATCTCGTCGAGCGTGTAGCCGACCGCCAGCTTGGCCGCGAACTTGGCGATCGGAAATCCGGTCGCCTTGGAGGCGAGCGCGGACGATCGCGACAGACGCGGGTTCATCTCGATGATCACCATGCGGCCGGTGGCCGGATCGAGCGCGAACTGGATGTTGGAGCCGCCCGTCTCCACCCCGACCTTGCGGATGCAGGCGATCGCCGCGTCGCGCATCCGTTGGTATTCGCGGTCGGTCAGCGTCTGCGCCGGCGCCACGGTGATCGAGTCGCCGGTGTGCACGCCCATCGGATCGACGTTTTCGATGGAGCAGATGATCACGACGTTGTCCTTCCTGTCGCGCATCACCTCCAGCTCGAACTCCTTCCAGCCGATCACCGATTGTTCGATCAGCACTTCGTGGGTCAGGGAGAGCTGCAGCCCCTGCCCGACGATCCGTTCAAACTCGGCCGGCGTGCGGGCCACGCCGCCGCCGGCGCCGCCCAGGGTGAAGCTGGGGCGCACGACGCTCGGAAAGCCGGTCTTGGCGACCGCTTCGCGCGCCGCCTGCAGGCTGCCGGCGATGGTCGACCGCGGCACGGCCAGGCCGATCTCCTCCATGGCGCGGCGAAAGTCCTGCCGCCGCTCGGCCACCCGGATGGCGGCCAGATCGGCGCCGATCATCTCCACCCCGAACCGCTCGAACAGGCCGGCCTCGGACGCCTCGACCGCCAGGTTGAGCGCGGTCTGCCCGCCCAGCGTGGTGAGCACCGCGTCCGGCCGCTCGCGCTCCAGGATGCGCTCCAGCGCCCACAGGTTGATCGGCTCCACGTAGGTGCGGTCGGCCAGCTCCGGGTCGGTCATGATGGTGGCCGGGTTGGAGTTGAGCAGCACCACCCCGTACCCTTCCTCCTTGAGCGCCTTACACGCCTGCGTCCCGGAGTAGTCGAACTCGCACGCCTGCCCAATGACGATCGGCCCGGCGCCGAGCACCAGGATTCTTTCGAGGTCCGTTCTCTTGGGCACTAGTCGTTTCTCACGAAGTCAGATACTGTTCGCGCACGTGGTTGAAGTTGACCACGTTTCTGCCGAGCCCGCTGACGGCCAGATAGAGATCCAGATCCACGGTGATCGAACAATCGACCCGCTTCGACTTCTGCACGAATCCGGTGTCCGCCACGCCGAGCCGCACGAACAGGTCGTCCGCCACCAGCCGGTCCTTGGGCAAGTACGACTCGCGCGTTCCCGAGCAGAACGCCGCAAGGTAACGCAGAAGCCCCGGAACGGCGCGGTTGTTCGTCTGCTTCAGCAGGTTCGACGTCTCCGCCAGACAATGAACGGTGACCCACAGCTCGTCGAACCCTTCCAATCGCGCGCACAACTCATCGTAGTCCCGTTCCGTGAACTCCCTGGTGCGTCGGTGCTTTGCGATCAGCTTCCGGTCCGCTGTACCGACGATCAACAACACCAGCAGATTCGTGTCGACCAGCACGCTACTCATCGCCGCCCACTTCCCGCATCCTGATGGCGGTGGCCACGCCGTCGGAATCACGAATCTCGACGACCTTGTAGGTTCGGCGCACCGGTCTTCCCACGGCGGGTCTTCCCACAAGCGCCCCCATAACGCCCTGCGGATAATCCCACGGCCGGGAAAAGCCGACCGTCACGCGCCAGGTCTTTTCCGAGTCATCGTACACGACCTCCTCCAATCCCAGATTGGATAGCTCCCCTTCCGAAAACGCCTCCGCCGCGTATTCAAGGGCCGCCTTCACCGCTTCCTTGACTTCCATTACTGTTACCTCCTTACCCTGCAAGACACTACCACGTAGGTTCCGCCGTCACACATCCAAACGCCGCATTAATCTCACGCAATGCTCGTTATCCGGATCTCGACCTATTCCTAAGCGCGCCACATCTACCGCTCGATCCTCGTTGCCAACGTTAAGATGCAACCACGCGAGCCGCGAGCAGTTCGTCGCCGACAACTCGCTCAGACGACTCTCCATCACTCGAATCACTCCTTTAACCGTACGCCGCACCTCCACCGACCGTGTGTCCATTTTCCTCTTTTTCTTAACGTGATCAATCAGCTGATTCAGGCGGTTTGCCATCCTCCCCATCTCCCACTCCTCGTTGTCCGATAACGCCGCCGCCTCCCCTAAAGCGTGCATCTCGCCATCATAATCTTCTGTCAATCTGCAAATGTCCGCCAGTTTCTCCCATCCCTCCAAACGGTCAGCCTTCGCAACCCCCTCCAAATACCGCCGCACATACTCCTTCGCTCGCTCCGACTCCCCGACATCGACCGCGACATCTGCAAGCAACAGGAATGCCCTCGGCAACCTCATCCCCAAGTATTCCAGCATCTCGCGTCGTTCTTCGTACTGTACCAAGTCGCCGCTCAGCTGTTCCCGTACCCGCCGGAACAGATTCTCGACCCGCGGTAGCACTCTCTGTCCAACCGCTGTCCCTCGACCCGGACCAAATTCCATCAATAACCGCCGGTCTTCCTCCACCGGCGCTTTGAGCGGACTCACATCCAACTTACGTTTTCCATACATAGCCGCGGCAAGCGGAACATACACGGATGCAAGCCGTTCTTCTTCCGAGTCAATCCAATCGATAAACGAGAACTGACTCAGCTCTTCGATGGCCCTTTTTACGTCGAAACGCTCGTCGTTATCTGGGCGTAACAGTACCATCTCTATTGCTATTTCTGGTACGGACACGCGCCAGCTACTCAGCAACAAGAATACTCGCTTTGCAAGCGGGCTGAGAGCTTCGTAAGTTCGTTCGAAAAGCGCGTCCAAAATGTGCTCAGCTCCGGCCACGATTCGCTTTGGTTTCACTGCCTTTCGTCGCTTAGCTACCTCACCGAGCAGCACAACAATGACGTAAGGATGCCCGTCCGTCTCTCTTATCAGGTCTGTCTGGTAGGTGGAGGACATCAAGCGTTCAATACCGAGCCGAGTCGCGTGTCGACCAATTAGATCATTGGCTTGATCCTCAGTCATACCGCCAATTTCAATCGGGTAGTCGGCGGCGAAATCGCGGTGCCGCGTAGTGATGAGCACTTTGTTAGGCAGCCTTACGTGTGTGTCAATCCATCGATAGACATCGCCGGGATTCTCGATGGTCTCGACTGCATCCAGAGCAAAGTACAGATGAGGACACGCGGCTGAGCACTGTCGCTGCGTGGGCGCACCATGACCTCGGCTTCGGTTTCTAAGGATTGCTCCAATCTCAAAGAAGCGGCGAAGAGGCTCCTTACGGGCTATACCGTCTGGCCCGCCGATGCTCGATGTAGCACGACTCAAGGCTTCTATCGACGCGTATCGCCAGTCTCCGGGGCCAACCCTCTCACTTAGATCGCTTTTCACCCTGCTAGCGCTGCTATCGATATGGCGGGCCGCGGGGCCGGTGAACACGCGATTGATGACGGCCGCCCACGCGCCTATTCCGTCGGCTCGGACGAGGGTGTGCTCGAAGGAGTAGCGATACCTGTCGATATCGTCCTGCACACAGGCGAGAAGACCCGCTGCAGCCACCTTTGTGACGTATTCCAGCTTCAGGCTCAGTGCGTGAAAATACGCGAAATCGCTGTCGTCGCGATCAAGTGCGACGCGCTTGTCGAGTCCATCGAATAGCAGTCGTGTCATCTTCGTCATCTTGTTCTCTGTCACTTTGCCGCCGCCATGTCGGCGATGAAGCGGTCGAACAGGGGGCGGGCGTCGTGCGGGCCGGGCGCCGCCTCCGGGTGATACTGGATGGCGTAGACCGGCAGGCGGCGGTGCTCGATACCCTCCACGGTGCCGTCGTTGAGGTTGACCTGCGTCTGCCGGTAGTCGGCCGGCAGCGAGTCGAGCCGCACCGCAAAGCCGTGGTTCTGGGAGGTGATGGCGACCGAGCCGGTGGCCAGGTCCTTGACCGGGTGGTTGCCGCCGTGGTGGCCGAACTTGAGCTTGTAGCACTGGCCGCCGGCCGCCAGCGCGGTGATCTGTTGGCCCAGGCAGATGCCGAACGTCGGCAGCGCGCCGAGCAACTCGCGCACCGCCTTGATCAGGTAGACCGGACCGTCCGGGTCGCCGGGGCCGTTGGACAGGAACAGGCCGTCGGGGCCGAGCGCCATGATGCCGGCGGCGGTCGTGGAGGCCGGCGCCACCGTGACGCGGCAGCCGCGCGCGGCCAGCAGGCGCAGGATGTTGGTCTTGATGCCGCAGTCGACCGCCACCACGTGCAGGTCGCCCTCGGCGCTGTAGACGTACGGCTCGGCGCAGGTGACGGCGGCCACCAGGTCGCGGCCGATCAGCCCCGGCGAGCGGTCGGCCAACGCCGCGGCGTCCGCTTCCGACATGTCCTCCGTGGTGAGGACCGCCTTGAGCGCGCCGGCCCGGCGGATGTGCCGGGTGAGCGCCCGCGTGTCGATCCCCTCCATGCCGATCACGCCGGCCGCCCGCAGGTACGCGGCAAGGTCGCCGGTGGCGCGCCAATTGGAGACGATCGGCGACAGCTCCTTGATCACCAGCCCCTCCGCCTGCGGGCCGGCCGACTCCGGATCTTCCCGGTTGACGCCGTAGTTGCCGATCAGCGGGTAGGTCATGCAGACGATCTGCCCCTTGTAGGAGGGGTCGGTGATGATCTCCTGGTAGCCGGTCATGCTGGTGTTGAAGACGACCTCACCGTCGCAGGTCCCTTCGGCGCCGAAGCCGGCGCCGTGGAAGACCCGTCCGTCCTCCAGCGCCAGCATCGCGCGCCGGTCCGCGCCGGCCGCCGGGCTCACGACGCCTCCAAGCGGCCGGCCGCCATCAGCACGCGGCCGCCGACGATGCAGGCGGTCGCCCGCCCGGTCATGGAGGCGCCCAGAAAGGGGGTGTTGATCGACTTTGACCGGATGGTGTCGCGGCCGACCACCCACGAGGCGGCGGGGTCGATCACGGTGACGTCGGCGACCGCCCCTGCCGACAGATGGCCGCGGTCGACGCGGATGACCGCCGCCGGATCGGTCGACAGGCAGCGCACGAAGCGCGGCCAGTCGATCAGACCGCCGCGCACCAGATTGAGCGCCAGCGGCACGGTCGTCTCCATGCCGATGATGCCGTTGGGCGCGCTACGGAATTCCAACGCCTTTTCATACGGGGCGTGCGGCGCATGGTCGCTGCCGATCGTGTCGATGACCCCGTCGGCCAGCGCCGCCCGGACCGCCGCGCGGTCGGCGTCCGAGCGGAGCGGCGGATACATCTTGGCGTCGGTCTGGTAGCCGTCGACCGCCTCGTCGGTCAGCTCCCAGTAGTGGGGGCAGGTCTCGGCCGTGACCGCGATGCCCTGGCGCTTGGCCATGCGGATCAGCTCGACCGATTGAGCGCAGGAGACGTGCAGGAAGTGGACGCGCCCGCCGGTGAGCGCGGCGATCTGTACGTCGCGGGCGATCATGGCGCTCTCGGCGGCGCACGGGCTGCCGGCCAGACCCATCCGCGTGGCGGCCAACCCTTCGTTCATGGCGCCGTCGCCGGACAGGCCGGTGTCCTCGGCATGGACGAAGATCGGCAGATCGAACTTCAGCGCGTACTCCAGGCCGCGGCGCATCACCATCGAGTCGGCGATCGGCCGGCCGTCGTCGGAGAGCGCCACCGCGCCCCCCTTGCGGAGCTGGCCGAACTCGGTGAGCTGCCGCCCCTCCTGCCCCAGCGTGACCGCGCCGGCCGGCCACAGCCGCGCCAGCCCGATGCGGCGCGCCTCGCGGATCAGGAACTCCATGTCGGGCCGGCTGTCGGAGATCGGCCGCGTGTTGGGCATGGGGCAGACGCCGGTGAACCCGGCGGCGACCGCCGCGGTGAGCCCGCTCCGCAGGTCCTCCTTGTACTCGAACCCCGGTTCGCGCAGGTGGACGTGCAGGTCGATCAGGCCGGGCGTCACCACCTGACCGCGGCAGTCGATGGTGCGGTCCGCCGCCGGTCCGGCGTCCGCGGCGGCGTCCGCAGCGGCGACCACCCCGTCGCGGATCAGCAGGTCGCTCACCCGGTCGACGCCGTTACGCGGGTCGACCAGCCGCCCGCCGCGCAGCAGCAGCGTCATCGCGCCAAGCAGGTGTGGAACAGGACCGCCATGCGCACCGCCACGCCGTTGGTCACCTGATCCAGGATGAGCGAGTGCGGGCCGTCGGCGACGTCGGCGGCGATCTCCACGCCGCGGTGCATCGGCATGGGGTGGAGCACCAGGACGTTCGGGTCGGCGGCGGCCAGCCGTTCGCGGGTGATCCCGTACTCGACCGCGTACTCGTGGATCGACGGGAAGTAGCCGCCGTGCTGGCGCTCGAACTGGATGCGCAGAATGTTCAACACGTCCTGATCGCCGATCACGGCGTCCAGGTCGTAGCTCACCGCCACGCCGAGCTGCTTGATGCCGGCCGGGATCAGCGTGGGCGGCCCGCAGACGGTGACCGACGCGCCGAGCTTGGTGAGCCCCCAGATGTTGGAGCGCGCCACGCGCGAATGAAGTATGTCGCCGATCAGGCAGACGCGCAGCCCTTCGATCGGCCGCCGTTCGCGGATCGTGTAGATGTCGAGCAGTCCTTGCGTCGGGTGTTCGTGCACGCCGTCCCCGGCGTTGACCACCCCGGCGCCCAGGACCTGCGCCAGCAGGTCGGCGGCGCCCGACGCCTGATGGCGCACCACCACGGTGTCGATCCGCATCGCCTCCACGGCGCGGGCGGTGTCGGCCAGGCTCTCCCCCTTTTCGGCGCTGGAGGTGGAGCCGTCCAGGTTGACGGTATCGGCCGACAGCCGCTTGGCGGCCAGCTCGAAGCTGGAGCGGGTGCGGGTCGACGCCTCGAAGAAGAGGTTGGCGATCGTCTTGCCCTGCAGGGCCGGCACCTTCTTGACGTCGCGCGCGGAGACCTCCTTGAAGGAGTCGGTCGAGTCGAGGAGGAGCTCGATCTCGGCGCGCGACAGGTGCTGCAGGCCGAGCAGGTCCTTGCGCGTCCAGATCATCCCGTCGGCGGAACGCTCCCGGGGAGCGTCGGCCGGAGCGGCGGCGCGCTCGACCGGAGCGTCGGGCGCCGGCCGGGTGCGGGTCACGACGGCTCCTCCCGGCGTTCGATCAGCACGTCGTCGACGCCGTCGGTCTCCGTGAAGCGGACGCGGATCTTCTCGGCGCGGGCGGTCGGGATGTTCCTGCCGACGTAGTCGGCGCGGATCGGCAGCTCGCGGTGGCCGCGGTCGATCAGCACCGCCAGCTCGATCTTGCGCGGGCGGCCCAGGTCGGCCAGCGCGTCCATGGCGGCGCGGGTGGTGCGGCCGGTGTAGAGGACGTCGTCGACCAGAATCACCACGGCGCCGTCGATCGGAAAGCCCATCTCCGTGGGCCGCACGACCGGTTGGGCGGCGACCGCGGTGAGGTCGTCGCGGTAGAGGTTGATGTCCAGCGAGCCCAGCGGAACTTCGATGCCGGCCGCCTCCCGGACCGCGTGCGCGAGGCGCCGGGCCATCGGCACGCCGCGCGTGCGGACGCCGACCAAGCGCAGGTCTCGGTCGGTCGACTCGATGATCTCATGGGCGATCCGGTTGATCGCCCGCCGAATCTGGCCGGCGTCGAGTACGCGCCGGCTCACGGAGCCCGCCGTGCGGCGGGAGAGCGCGGAGCGTGCGGCATGGACTGAGCGTGCGGCATGGCGCCATCCCTTTCGGGCCTCGCAGGACCCGACTTAAAGGTACTGCGCCCACCCTACCGCCGAGCGCGGCCGGCGTCAACCCCTCAATCCGGCCCATCAGCGCCGTTTGAGCGGCGGTGACGGTCGAGCGTGACTCCGCCGGCCTCCTTTGACCTGCCCAGCGCTGCCGCTGCCAGCCTTGGTGAAGCGCCCAAGCAGCCTGCCAGCCGCCCGCCTTCCCGCCCGCACTGACGCCTCCCGCTCCCGGCGCCATTGACAGCGAAGCGATCACCTCCTCTATAATCTTTACTGGGATGCACGTTCGATCAGACCGACGGCATGACTCATCGGACAGACCAGAATTTCGACGGCTTGAACGAATCGAAGTCGACCGTCTCTTCGGAACCTACGATCACCGCATCGACCTCAACCTGGATGCCCACGTCACCCTGCTACACGGACCCAACGGAGTCGGCAAGACAGTCGTTCTAAGAATGATCGATGCGTTGCTCAACGCCCGACTTTCGTATTTCCGGAGAATTCCGTTTGCGCGCCTTTCCATTCGATTCCATGATGGAAGTGAGATCGTTCTCCTCAAGTCGTCCGAAGACGATGAATCTTCGACGATCACGTTGCATGAGAACGGCAACGAACGTTCCGCTCAGGTCCACCTGAGAACCGAAGCAGAACGAATTGCTGCGTCCGTCGGTTACCTGCAACGTCACCCAGCCACACCCGACGCTTGGATCGACACTCGCGATGGGGAGCCGCTCACGCCGTCAGAAATACTCTCGCGCTATCGGCATCCCCCATCTGATCGTGAAGGCGATGAACAAGAACATACATGGCTGGACGATTTTCTGTATACCGCTAACGATCATCTGATCGAGGCGCAAAGACTGTTTCAAATTGGAGGCAAGTACCGCGTCATTCCACGTCGTCGCAATTGGCCATTGACGCAAGATTGGCCATTGACGCAAGATTCGCTGGTTTCTACGGTTGTCGAATACAGTCAAGACTTTAGAGAACGCCTTGCTCAAACTATGGCAGACTATGGACGGCAAGCGCAAACCTTGGATCAGTCATTTCCACGACGCTTGATTACCGCGCAAGAGGAACTGTCTGCTGCGATGCTGGAAAGGAAGATGTCAGACCTTGAAAACAAGAATACTGAACTGATAAAGATCGGGATTCTGGAAGAGACACAGGCTCACCCGATCCCCGTCGGAAGGCTGGAGAGCATAGATTCCACGCAGAGGCGCGTGATGACGTTGTATGTCCGCGATCAGTAGTGTCCGGTCATAAATCAAGCAATCGCAACTGTTTAGCGGACGGGTCCGGTTCCGAACTGTAATCTTCCATCGTAAGTGCTTCATGTAGCGGTACTTGCTCGAATGGCATGACCGATAAGATCTGTAGCATTGTGTAGAGCGGCGTGTCGATCCCCAGCCGCTTGCGGATAATCGCGACCAGCACGTAGACCGACACCGCTATCCACAGTTGCGATTTCACGGCATTCTCCGAAACTCCCAGAAAACGCTTCACCCGCAGGTGCTGTTTGACCCACTTGAAGAACAACTCGACCTGCCACCGACTCTTGTACAAACCACAGATCGTCACCGCATCAAGTCCGGTCCGGTTGGTGAGAAACACCAGTGTTTGGCCGGATTGTGGGTCCCTGTAGCGGACACGCCGCAGACGGTCCCGGTACCTCAGCTTGGCCTGCGCCCCACCCAAAGCGATGATCTGATCCGAGATGACTCCTAGCGTTCGGTCCGTCGGCGTGGAGTACAGGCGCCGGTAGCGGATGTTCTTCTTGGCACGAGTCACGAAGAAGGCGCCGGCCTGGTCCAGCGCGTACAGGCGTTGAAAGTCGATGTAGGCGCGGTCCATGACGTACGTCGCGCCAGCCTCCGGCACCAGCAAATCAAGCACGTTGACGTCGTGTAACCTGCCGTCGGAGATGTGAATGAAACTTGGGATCGAACCTCGTAAATCCAACAGGGTATGCATCTTGACCGCCGCCTTGGTGGCTCGGAACGCCGCCCAGGGGAAGATCGACAGGCAGAGATCGACGGTCGTGGAGTCCAGCGCGTAGGCGGTCTCGTTCAACTTGGTGGCCAACATCTCGTCGGCGTACAGTGCGCGCGCCTGCACGATCAACCGTTGGGCGAAGTCCGCGTAGATCCGCCAATCGCGCCGCTCGTTGGCATCGGCCAAGGTAGAGCGGCGCACCGGTGTCCGGAATCCACAGTGATAGAGCTTGGTAGAACGAGCCGCCAGGCAGGCTTCGATGTCGCGCAGACTCTCGCGGTGCGTGAGTTGCGCGAAGGCGAGCGCACGATAGTGCTCGGTGCAGCGTAACGTACGGACCTTGCGGTCGCCGGCGTAGCGATCGACGATGCGAGCGAAAGTCGTCCACGGCAGGTAGTTCATTACCTGGGAGAACAGGGTCTGGCCGAAATACATGCCAGCAGGTTAGGCGAATGCGGCCGAGGGGTGCTGCACCGAGCCGCCGGTCGGCTGTGGCGAACCGACCGGTACGCCGGACGGCTGTGGGCCAGCGGATCGCGTGAGACGGCCGAATCAAGTTCAAGTCGCCACCACCCGATTTTGCCTGTAACCTTTATGTGTGTAATCAGTTACAATCACGCGACGGTCTCCAAACCGGACAGTACTGGTCCGCGATACCACCGCGAAACTGGCGGAACTGGATTACCTGAAGGACCGATCCAGTCTCCTGCTGGAAAAGATGAATCAGAAATATCAGCATAAGAGTATCCGCGTGGACCGGAAGGACGGTCTCGTCGCAGTGGGTAATGACGATCGGCGCCTCGCGCTGGACTGCCTCTCCTCCGGAGAGCAAAACGAGTTCGTTCTGTACTATGATCTTCTGTTCAGAGTGCCGTCGAACACCATCGTCCTGATCGATGAACCGGAACTCTCGCTTCATGTAGCGTGGCAAAAGAAGTTCATCCCGGATCTCCTGGAGATCATCGAGGTCGCCGGGTTCGATGCGTTGATCGCGACGCACTCTCCCTATATCGTCGGCGAGCGAGATGACCTGATGATCGGCCTCGGAGGTTCTGTCTGAGTGCTGGCAGGACACAAGAGTCCGGGTATCATCGTCACCGAAGTCATAATGACAAGGCAAGCAAGTGACTGTTCATTCCTGATCGTTGAAGGCGGAGATGACGTTCGGTTCTGGGAGGCGCGTAGACATTCGGACTGCGAGCTGATCGAAGGAGAGGGCAAACCTAACGTGATTCAGTCGGTTCACCGACTCGACGTCGGGCGCGTCGGCGGAGTGTTGGGAATCGTCGACGAGGACTACGACGGCTTGCTTGGAAAAAGCCTGAAATCGAGCAATCTGGTGGCGGTGTCGCCGCACGATCTGGAATGTCTTCTGTGTCAAACCCCCGCTCTAGACACGGTGTTGGCGGAGTTCGGAGAGCGTTCGAAGATCGAAGCATTCAAAGTCAATGCAGGCGACATACGGACCGCATTGCTGGAACGAGCGCTCGCCTTCGGGCAGCTCAGATGGGCCGCGCGAGCGTGCGGCCTGAATATCGATGAGAAGGAGATACGGGTTCCGAGATTCCTGGATGAGGAGACGTGGACGGTAGACCGCGGCGGCCTGGTTCACGCGGCGGCGGCTGGTTTGGAACCTGGCTTGGAGGATTGCGTTGGCCGCCTGCCGGCAAATCAACCGTGGCGGCTTGTTACCGGGCATGACGTGTTGGATGTTCTCCGCATCGATCTCAAGAGGGTTCTCGGTAACTTGAGACCGCGTGTCGGCGTAAGGGAGATTGCGCGGGTGCTTCGCGCTGCCGGGCAACTTGAGGGTACGACGGTGCTTGATGAGATCCGTAGCTGGGAAGGAGCAAACCGGCCGTACCGCGTACTTCCGTGAAGCAGGAGGCCGCCGAGCAGGGGCGCCCGTGGAGCTTCGACGGCGACGGCGAGCTGTTCAGGCTGGCGTCGGAGGCGTTGCGCATCCGTCTGGCGCACCTGTTCGACGCCGCGCTGGCGGTGCATACCTCGCTGGTTGAGCCGCTGCCGCACCAGATCACGGCGGTCTACGAGGCGATGCTGCCGCGCCAGCCGTTGCGCTTCCTGCTGGCCGACGACCCCGGCGCCGGCAAGACGATCATGACCGGGTTGCTGATGAAGGAGCTGATCGCGCGCGGCGACCTGCAGCGCTGCCTGGTGGTGTGCCCCGGCAGCCTGGCCGAGCAGTGGCAGGACGAGTTGCGCCGCCGCTTCCACCTGCGCTTCGACATCCTTACCAACGCCAAGCTGGCCGCGGCGCGCACCGGCAACTGGTTCCCGGAGACCGACCTGGCCATCGCGCGGCTCGACAAGCTGGCGCGCGACGACGCGCTGCAGCAGAAGCTGCATGCGCCCGACTGCCGCTGGGACCTGATCGTGTGCGACGAAGCGCACAAGATGGCGGCCTCCTTTACCGGCGGCGAGGTGCGTTACACCAAGCGCTACCGCCTGGGGCAGACGCTGGGCGGCCTGACCCGCCACCTGCTGCTGCTCACCGCCACGCCCCACAACGGCAAGGAGGAGGATTTTCAGCTCTTCATGGCACTGCTGGACGGCGACCGCTTCGCGGGACGCTTCCGGGACGGCGCGCACGCCGCCGACGTGTCGGACCTGATGCGGCGGATGATCAAGGAGCGGTTGCTCAAGTTCGACGGCGCGCCGCTGTTTCCCGAGCGCGTGGCCCACACCGTTCCCTACCGGCTGTCGGGGGTGGAAGCGCACCTCTACGAGGCGGTGACCGGCTACGTGCGCGAGGAGTTCAACCGCGCCGAGGCGCTGGAGAACAACCGCCGCGCCGGTGCCGTGGGCTTCGCCCTGACCCTGTTGCAGCGCCGCCTCGCGTCCTCACCGGAGGCGATCTATCAGTCGTTGCGCCGGCGCCGCCAGCGCCTGCGGAGCCGCCTGCGCGACCTGGATCTGCTGCGCCGCGGCGGGGGCGGGGGAGGGGGATCCGCCGGCCCCGCGCCGGCGGCACGAGCCGCCCCGGAACCGGAGGAGATTGACGACTTCGACGACTTGGACGACCTGCCGGCGGACGAGTTCGAGGCCGCGGAGGAGGAGATCCTCGACCAAGCCACGGCCGCCCGGTCGGTGGCGGAACTGAAGGCCGAGATCAGCACCATCCGGCACGTGGAGGAGGTCGCGTTGCGGGTGCGGCGCAGCGGCCGCGACGCCAAGTGGCGGCAGCTCGCCGGCCTGCTCGCGGAAATCTGGCCGCCCGGGTCCCTGGCGCCTCACCGGCCCTCCCGCGGGCCGTACCGCTCGCCGCAGAAGCTGGTGATCTTCACCGAGCACCGCGATACGCTGACCTACCTGCGCGGGCGCATCGCCACGTTGCTCGGACGGGAGCAGACCATCGCCGTGATCCACGGCGGCCTGGGGCGGCGGGAGCGCCGCGCGGCGCAGGAGGCGTTCCGCCACGATCCCGGCGTCGTCGTCCTGCTGGCGACCGACGCGGCCGGCGAGGGGATCAACCTGCAGCGCGCCCACCTGATGGTCAATTACGACCTGCCGTGGAACCCGAACCGCCTGGAGCAGCGCTTCGGCCGCATCCACCGGATCGGCCAGACCGAGGTGTGCCACCTGTGGAACCTGGTGGCCGAGGAGACCCGCGAGGGCGACGTCTACCGGCGGCTGCTGGAAAAACTGGAGCAGGCGCGCGAGGCGCTTGGCGGGCAGGTGTTCGACGTACTCGGCACGCTGCAGTTCGCCGGGCGCCCGCTGCGCGACCTGCTGCTGGAGGCGGTGCGCTACGGGGAGCGGCCGGAGGTGCGGGCGCGGCTCACCACCGTGCTCGACTCCGCCCTGGACCGCGCCAAACTGCAGACGCTGTTGGACGAGCAGGCGCTGGCGCCGGACGCCATGGACGCTACCCGCGTGCGGCGGGTGCGGGAGGAGATGGAGCGGGCCGCGGCGCGGCGCCTGCAGCCACACTACGTCGAGTCGTTCTTCCGCGCGGCGTTCGCGCGGCTGGGCGGAACGCTGCGCCAGCGCGAGCCGCGGCGCTACCAGATTACCCACGTGCCGGGCGCGGTGCGCGGCCGCGGGCGGCTGCTCGGGGCGGGCGAGCCGGTCCTCACGCGCTACGAGCGCGTCGCCTTCGAGAAGGCCCTGCTGGCGCCGCCGGGGCAGCCGCCGGCGGCGTTCCTCTGTCCCGGCCACCCGCTGCTCGACGCGGTGCTCGACCTGACCTTGGAGCGCCACCGCGGCCTGCTGCAGCGCGGCGCCGTGCTGGTGGACGAGCGCGCCGCCGGCAGCGCGCCGCGCGTGCTGTGCTATCTGGAGCATGCGATCCGGGACGCCGGCCGCACGCGCGGCGGCGAGCAGCGGGTGGTGTCCAAGCGCCTGCTCTACGTGGAGCTGGACGCGGCCGGCCGCGCGCGCCATCTGCGCTACGCGCCCTACCTGGACTACCGGCCGCTGGCGGCCGGGGAGCCGGACGCCGCTGCCATTCTGGCCCGCCCGGAGTGCGCGTGGATCGCCGGCGGCCCGGAGCGGCGGGCGCAGGAGTACGCGGCGGCCCACGTCGTACCGGAGCACCTGCAGGAGGTGCGCGGCGCGCGGCTGGCGCTGATCGCCAAGACGGAGGCCGCGGTCAGGGAGCGGCTGACCAAGGAGATCGCCTACTGGGACCACCGCGCCAACCAGCTTCGGGAGCAGGAGCGGGCGGGCAGGGCGGGCGCCGCGCTCAACTCCGGCGAGGCGCGGCGGCGCGCCGACGGGCTGCAGGCGCGGCTCCGGCGGCGGCTGCGGGAGTTGGAGTTGGAGGCGCAGTTGGAGCCGCTGCCGCCGGTGGTGCTCGGCGGCGTGCTGGTAGCGCCGCCCGGCCTGCTCGCGGCGCTGCGCGGGGAGCCGGCGGCGCCGGCGCAGGTGGCCCGCGACACGCAGGAATCCGCGGCGCGGGCGCGCGCCATCGTCATGGAGACCGAGCGCGCGCTCGGCTTCGAGCCGACCGACCGGGAGACCGAGCGCCTGGGCTACGACGTCGAGAGCCGCGTCCCCGGCACCGGCAAGCTGCGCTTCATCGAGGTCAAGGGCCGCGTGAGCGGCGCCGACACCATCACCGTGACCCGCAACGAGGTCCTCTACTCGCTCAACCAGCCCGACGACTACCGCCTGGCCATCGTCGAGTTCCCGGACGGCGGCGGCCACCGCGTGCACTACCTGCGCCGGCCGTTCCGCCGCGAACCCGACTTCGGCGCCGCCAGCGTCAACTACTCCTTCAAGGATCTCCTGGCCCGCGCCGAACCGCCCTGCTGACCCCGCCCTCGGTCACCGTGCGGGGACGCAGCCCCGGAAATCCCGGTCAAGTCAAATTGTCGGCCGATCGGCGGCGGCGCCGGTTGACCGCTCGGATGAGACCGCGGGACACTATCTTTGACGGTGGGCTCGCTGCCCCCGCATGGAGGATGAATGATGGGACTGACCAAGAATGCGCGGGTCAAGATAATCGGCAAGGCGGCCGCGGACGCGGAGTTCCGCGCCCGCTTGCTCAGCGATCCGAAGGGAGCGATTGAGCAGGATTTCGGCGTCGCCGTTCCGGCGTCGTTGACGATTGAGGTCCACGAAGCGGACGCCTCGACCGTGCATCTGATCCTTCCGCCGGGCGGCAAGCTGGGCGCCGAAGAGCTGGAGATGGCCGCCGCCGGCTCGGGTGGGGGGGCCGGCTATGACGTATCGTTTGGCCCGCTGAGCCCCCGGCCGTCACCCGACGACTGGTGGTTTGATGGCGGTATCACCGTAGGCTAAGCCGCAAATCGACAGATCAGCCCGCCGGCAACGTCCGGCGGGCCTGCTTGACAGGCGCCGGTCGACTCCGATGAGACCGCGCGCGACACCAACGTTGACGTGGGCACGATGCCTGGAGGACGAATGATGGAACTGACCAAGGAAACGCGAGCCAAGGTGATCGGCAAGGCCGCCGCGGACGCGGATTTTCGCGCCCGCCTGCTCAGCGACCCGAAGGGAGCGATGGAGCAGGAACTGGGCGTGACCATTCCGGCGTCGATGGCGATCGAGGTCCACGAAGAGGACGCTTCGACCGCGCATCTGATCCTTCCGCCGGTCGGCGCGCTGAGCGCCGAGGAGATGGAGAAGGTCGCCGCCGGCCGCGCCAACTGGCAGGATATGCGGCATCACCCGGGCGCGCCGCCGCGCCGGCGGTCACCCTTCGACTTCGATGGCGGTGTAACGCTAACCGGTGGGTCGATAGGCTAAGCCGCATCGACAGACCAGCCCGCTGGCAACCTTCCGCCGGGACCGCCAGCGGGCTGCCTGCGCATGATGGTCATTCATACCGCCGTGAATGACTCAGCGGCGCTTGCGCGCCTTACCCGCTCCATGCGGTAGACTCTTCGCATGATGACGACGATCCAGTTGAGTTGACCCGCTTCGCAGTAGCTTCTATGGTCGCCGGTACTGAGCACCGATGCCGGACGACATAGCGCAGCCGGACGACATAGCGCAGCCGCACGACCATCTGTTCCGCGCCGTGTTTGGCGAAGCTGCCGAGGCGGCCGGCCTGCTGCGCGCATCTGCCGCCGGCGGTCGCCGAGGGTTTGGACTGGTCGACGCTCACCGTCCACGAAAGCGACTTCTTTCCCCCGGAGTTGCGCTCCACCGAGTCCGATCTGCTCTACTCGATCAAGCGCCGCGATAGCGAGGAGCGCGTTTGGCTGTACGCAGAATAAGCGATTCGGTGATAGATTGGCCACAGGCATCACGAAAGTCGGGAGATTTCGGCGACTCTTGGGATCTATAGGCGTCCCGACGCTGACATTCTGGGCATCCGCAGTGTGAGAACCGCGTCAACCCTTTGAGTTGACCAAGCCAGTGGCGATTTGGCGGCCTGTGGGACTTCAGGTGACGCCATCAGGGCAGACTACCCCTGCCATCTCGTCAACACCCGTCCCAGACTTCCCTACAGCGTCGCCAGTCGTGCCAGCGCGGCGCTGAACCTCTGGTGGTACTCGCCGGCCGACAGCTTGAGCAGCACGCCGTCCCGGCCAGTCTTGGCAACCACGCCGGCCCGGCATATCCACAGGTACAGAAACCGCTTGCAGCGCAGCACCGCGCCATCTCCCAACTCCAACAGGTTGAGCATCCAAGTCTTCAGGTTCCACGCCAACGCCGCGATCACGAAGTACGCTTGATTGGCTCCCAGCAACCCGGTCGGAACATGGGACAGTCCCAGCCCCTCCTTCAGGTCCTTGATCAGATTCTCCTGATTGCCCCGCCCCTGCGCGGTCCTCAGCACCGCCGTGTTGCTCCGTTTCGAGTTCGTCACCACGATCCAGTACGCATACTTTCTCATCCCGTCGAGGTACTCTTGCTTGCCGTCCGCGTCGTGGATCGGCGTCCGCTTGATCACGTACCGATAGCCCTTCTTCCAACTCGTCGGTCGGAACATCATCCTGGCCACTTCCGGCGTCCCCTTGTACCACTGGTCAGGCTTGCGCTGCCGGCTGATCTTGCGCTTCACGTTCTCCCGCCGCTTCCGCCGGCGCCGGCCCGACCGCTCCCTGATCGGCGCCAGTGGACGCCATGCGCTCTCCGGGAGCCCGTGCACGGCCCGCAGCAGATTCTGCCGCTGCTTCGCCACGATGTAGAACTCCACCCCGCGCTCCGCGCAGATGTCCACGATCTCCTGATCGTAGTAGCCACTGTCAGCGCGCATCCGCACCTGTCGAAAGTGCTTCCGGACCCGCTCGATCGTTCTCGGCAACACCTCCTTGATCCCGTAGCTGGTATGCCGGCTGCCTTCGTGCAGTCCCAGATGCAGCACGTCTCCGGTCTCCGCCACCGTCCCGTACAGACTGCTGTAGCTCCACCGCCTGTCGTAGCTGAAGTCCGCGCCTTCCTTCTGCTCCCCATACACTTCGTGGATCGACGAATCCCAGTCCAGCGTCGCCACCCGCCGCCGCGACCGCGGCAGCAACCCGAACGCCCGCTGCTGTATCTCCTCGACCGCCTCACGTAACTCGCTCCGCGCCAGCTCCCCCGCCAGCTGATCCCGGTCGCTGCACTGCTCCCGCTTGCCGTCGAAGCGAGCCAGAAAATCCCCGACCGTGGTGGCATGCGGCACCCGCGCGCCGCCCAACAGCCGGCGTAATCCTTCGTCGGCGCGCAGCCAGTTGATGTCGCTGAGGGTGTTCCCGCCGCTGAGCATGTTGTAGGCCAGCGTCAGCACGTGGTCCGACTCGGTATACCATTTGTGCCGCCGCAGCACGCGCACCGCAGAGTCGATCACCGGCGCCACTTCAAGCCGCTCGACGAGCCCGTGCACGATGCCCAAGCCGGACCAGCTCACCAGCGGGGCGCCACCGCGCGGCTCGGCCCGAAGGCGGGGATGGGAGAATTGGGGTTGACAAGCATCGTCAGCCGTGTATTCTGGTGGTGACTGAATCATTTCGGGTCCTCTTCGGTGCTTGACCGGTTGGGTTTAGGTACTTCCGATTATAGCACTTAGGAGGACCCGTTTCAACCCCGCCTACCCGAATCGCTTACTCTGGGGCTGTACGTGGTGCTGGAGCACCAATCCACCTCCCGGCGCCGGGACCGCTGGATGCGGCTGCGGATGTTGCAACACTGCTGCCGCATTTGGGAACGCGACCGGCGGGACCATCCCGACGAGACCGAGTTGCGCCCGATCCTGCCGGTGGTGTTCTATCTGGGGCACGGCCCGTGGGGCCACGCCACCGAGTTTTCGGAGTTGCTGCCCGCCGAGGTGCGGGCGTGGCCGTGGCTGCCGCGCTTCGAGCATCTGCTGATCGACCACTCGGAGACGCCGCCGGAGGGGGTGCGCGGTGCGTCGACGGGGCGCATGGCGCAGCTTATGATGATGGCGGCGTGCCGGGTTGCCCGGTGGCCGGCGTTGCGGCGGGCGTTGCCGCTGCTGGCCGAACTGGCGCGCCGCGGGGCGCGGGAGCAGGTGCGCATGTTCGTGCTGTACGTGCTGGCGACGCAGGAGGAGCAGATGCGCCGGCGATTTGCCAGGGAGTTTCAGCGGCAGGTGCCGGGACCAAGAGGAGACACCATGAACTACGTCGAGGAGATCATGCAGAAGAGCCGCCGGGAGGGCCGCGTGGAAGGCCGTCAGGAAGGCCGCATGGAAGGCCGCGTGGAAGGACAGGTACGTACTATCGAGGGTCTGCTGCGCGCCGGGGCGTCGTGGCCGCTCATCGAGTCGGCCACCGGCGTGGACGAGGCCCGGCTGCGCGTCCTCAAGCAACAGCTCACGGCATCCTCCGCCGGCAACGGCGCCGCAGACGCCGAGTAGCTCCGCAACTCTCCGCAACATGAACGGCGTCTTCGTGTACTGGGACAACTCGAACGTCCTTCACGAAGCGCAGCGTTTCGCGGAGGAACGCAACGAGGGGCCGGACGCCCGTTATCGCGTGCGCATACATTTCCCGAACATCCTTCGGTTGGCGCAAGCCGACCGGCCGCTTGAACGAGCCGTCGCCGTCGGTTCCATACCGCCCGAAATGCGGCAGTTGTGGAACCGTATGGAGAGCAGCGGCGTAGAGGTGAGGTTGTTTGATCGCGGCAGCTCTGCGCGGGGCGAACAGGAGATGCCGGACCGAGTGCTCCGGTTACGGATGCTCGAAGACGCGCTCGACTACAATGGCGATCCCGGCATCGCCGTGCTCCTGACCGGCGACGGTGCCGGCTATCTCGAGGGAGCCGGCTTTCACAGCACGCTGGAGCGCATGCGCAAGCGCGGCTGGCGAATTGAAATACTGTCGTGGGCGCATTCCTGCAACCAGCGGATGCGCCGCTGGGCCAAGGGACGCGGCGCGTTCATCGCCCTGGACGACTTCTACGACTCGATCACCTTCATGGAGCCGTCCCGTCCCGGCTTCGAGATCGCCTTCGCCCGCGGCGCGGCCGAGTTGGACCTGACGCGGCGCCCGATGGCGTGACAGCGGCGCATGGGCGATTGCTCGTTGCCCGCCGGCGGAATAGAATAGGCGTCTGCGGAGCCCGATGACACAACGCGAGACCGAGCCATCCGACCGCGCGAAGAAGCACGCCGCCCTGCTCAAGGAAGCCCTTGACCGGCCCGGCGTGTACGAGGCCATGAAGGTGTATTGCAACTGGCAGCGCGCCGATCGCTGGCTGGACGCGTACCGGGCGGCTACCAGGGAACGCCATATCAGCATCACCTCGGACCGCGCCAACCCTCGATAGGGCGCGGTTCGCGCAGCTCGAATAGTCGGGAAACCACCATGCCTTCGACCGCGCCGCGCAAGAAACTGATCGAGGTGGCGCTGCCGCTCGATGCGATCAACGCTGCCGCGGCGCGTGAGAAGTCGATCCGTCACGGGCACTCCAGCACGCTGCACCTCTGGTGGGCGCGGCGCCCGCTGGCCGCCGCCCGCGCCGTGATCTTCGCGCAGATGGTGGACGATCCCGGCAGCCGGCCGGAGCTGTTCCCGACGGAGCAGGAGCAGGACGACGAGCGCCAACGGCTGTTCGAGCTGATTGAAGAGCTGGTCAAGTGGGAGAACACCACCAACGAGGAGCTGCTGCAGCGCGCCAACATCGCCCCCGTCGACCTGGCGCAGGCGGCGATCGGGCCGGGCATGGCGATCTTCACCCGCTACGCCGCGGTCCTCCACCCCGCCGGCGAGCGCGTCACCGTCCGCGAAGCGCTCGCCTTCATCAACCACGCCCTGGATGAGATACTGACCGCGCAGGAGGGCGACTTCGACACCGACAGCCGCTGGGCGCTGGCGTGGTTCGACCAGCACGGCTTCGACGCCGGCGAGTACGGCAGCGCCGAGACCTTGGCCACCGCCAAGAACACCAGCGTGAACGGCATGGCGCAGGCCGGCATCGTCCAGGCGCAGGCCGGCCGGGTGCGGCTGCTGCGGCCGCGGGAACTGCCCGCCGACTGGGATCCGGCGGCCGACGACCGCCTCACGACCTGGAAGGTGGCGCACCATCTGATCCGGGCCGTGGAGCAGATCGGGGAGGTGGGGACGGCCGCACTGCTGCGCCGGCTCGGCGGCCGGGCCGAGGGCGCTCGCGAGCTCTGCTATCGGCTGTATACGATCTGCGAACGCAAGCAGCGCGCCGCCGAGGCGCTGGCCTACAACGGGCTGGTGCAGAGCTGGCCGGAGCTCCGTAATCTGGCCGTATCGGATGAGCTGATGCGCCAGACCGAGATGTCACTCAACGGCGAATCCTGAGAGGATAAGACATGGCACCCTCAACTTCACCGACCAAGGCTTCGAACACGAGTGACGTAGCCTTCCTGACGCCCGCCGCCGATTCCACCAGCCGCGGCTGAGCACCGAGTCAACGAAATTCCGCCGCATGGTGCTGGCGGTCACCGGCGCGGGCGGATGCGCGGCGCGCAGAGGCGGGCTGGAACGAAGCCGCGCCGACGGCGCTCGATGGTCCCTGCCGCCAACAGCGCGGCCAGCGCCTCGTCGATCTCCGCTTCGTTCCAATCGCGCAGGTAGCCGAACCCGCGCGTCCGCCGCAGCCCGAGTGCGGCCGCCTCATAGGTGGGCCGGCCGCCGAGCAGCAGCGCGGTCTCGCGCACGCCGAAGCGCCCGCGGTGCCGGCGCACCAAGGCGGCGATCCCGGCCGCCTCCGGCGGCGGCCCGGCGACCTCCCGGTCGCAGACGTCGCAGCCGCTGCACGCCACCTCGCCATCCGTGAACGGCGCCAGGAGCTGCTCGCGCCGGCAGCGGCCGGAGCCGGCGTAGTCGAGCACGGCGGCGTAGCGCCGCCGGTCCGCCGGCGCCATCTGTGCAAGCCGCCGCCGCTCCGCCCCGCCGGCGTGCAGCAGCAGCGCCTGCGCCGGCCGCCCGTCGCGCCCGGCGCGGCCCGCTTCCTGCAGGTACGCCTCTATCGACGGCGGCGGATCGACGTGCACGGCGGTGCGGATGTCGCCCTTGTCGACGCCCATCCCGTAGGCGGAAGTGGCGACCAGCACCCCGCCGGCCGACGCGAAGAACCAGTGTTCGATGGCCCGCCGCTCGTCGGCGTCCAGGCCGGCGTGATAGAAGCGGGAGGCGGCGATGCCGGCCGCCTGCAGGTGGCGGGCGTACTGCTCGGCGCCGGCGCGGCTGGAGGTGAAGGCGATCAGCGGGCGGGCCATCCGTTGCGCGCACTCCACCAGCGCGCGCCGCTTGGAGAGCGCCGGGCGGACCGCGTAGCGCAGGTTGGTCCGGTCGGGATCGACCGACACCACCGACACCGGCGTGTCGGCGTAGATCACCTCCCGGATGCGCCGCACGATGCGGCCGCTGGCGGTAGCGGTAAAGGCGCTCACCACCGGAATGCCGGCCGCCCGGATCACCGCGCCGAGCTCGACGTAGGCGGGCCGGAACCGGTCGCCCCACTCCGAAATGCAGTGCGCCTCGTCGATCACGCAATGGGAGATGCTGAGGCTCGGCAGCGCCTCACCGAAGCGGCCGGCAAGCGCTTCCGGCGTGGTGAACAGCAGGTCGATTTCTCGTTCCGCCAGCCCGTGCAGGATGCGCCGGCGCTCCGGCTGCTCCTGCGCGCCGATCAGCGCCGCGACGCGCAACGGCCCTTCCCGCAGCCGCCGGAGCTGGTCCTGGAGGAGCGACAGCAGCGGCACGATCACCATGGTCGGACCCGCCAGCAGGCGCGCCGGGAGCTGAAAGCAGAGCGACTTGCCGCTCCCGGTCGGCATCAGCACGATCTGGCTGCGGCCGTCCAGGATGTTGTCGACCACCAGCCGTTGCGCCGGATAGAGATACCGCGCGCCGAAGGTGGCGTGCGCCTCCGCCTCTACCGGATCTTCGTAGTCGTGCGCCGCGCCGTCCGCCGCCGTTGTTCCCATTGCACCCAAGAGATCGCGCCGCCGTCGCCGGCGCTTCAACGTCACCAACCGGGCAACTACGGTGACGCCGGCGCGCCGCGCGCGTACTCTGCCGCCGCGCCATGCGATCTCACCCGTTTCCCCACTCCGCGACCATCGAGGTGGACGGCATGGCGCTGCCGGCGGCGGCGGTCTGGTCGGCGCTGGCGCCGCATCTGACGCCGGCGCGGCGGCAACGCATTTGCGGCGTGGCCGCCCGCCGCAGTTTTGCGGTCGCCACGGTGCTGGAGGACGTCCACGACGACGGCAACGTGGCCGCCGTGCTGCGCACCTGCGAGGCGGTCGGCTTCCCGGCCGTGCACGTGATCCGGGCGGCGCCGGGTGAGGCGGCGGTGCTGGCGCCGCGGCCGCCCAACCGCGTCACCCAGGGGGCCGAACGGTGGCTGGAGCTGGCGTGGTGGGACCGCGGCGATCCGTGGATCGACCGGCTGCGCGCCGCCGGCTACCGCGTGCTGGCGACCCGCGCCGGCGGCGGGCGGTCGATCGAGCAGGTCGACTTCACGCAGCCGGCCGCGGTGGTGTTCGGCAACGAGCACGCCGGCGTTACCGACGCCACGGCCGCCGCCGCCGACCGCTGGTTCTCCATCCCGATGGCCGGCTTCACCCGCAGCTTCAACGTCAGCGTCGCCGTGGCGCTGGTGCTGCAACATGCGCGCCGGTCACGCGCTGCGGCGCTCGGCGCGGACGGCGGCCTGACCGCCGGCCAACGGCTGATCCTGGCCGCCCGGTACGCCGTGCGGTCGCTGCCGAGCGCCGGGGCGCTGCTGCGCCGCGCGGCGCGCGACGGCTCGTTTGACACCGGCGGCCCCGGAACGGAGGCTACCGGCCCATGATCATCGAACCGCGCGTGCGCGGCTTCATCTGCATGACCGCGCACCCTGCCGGCTGCGCCGCCAACGTCGGCCGGCAGATCGCCCACGTCCGCGCGCGCGGCCCCATCGACGGGCCACGCTCGGTGCTGGTCGTCGGCGCGTCGACCGGCTACGGGCTGGCGTCGCGCATCGCCGCCGCGTTCGGGTGCGGCGCCAAGACGGCCGGCGTCTTCTTTGAGCGGCCCGGCTCGGCCCGGCGGACCGCCTCCGCGGGCTGGTACAACAGCGCGGCGTTCGAGCGGGCGGCGGCCGGCGCCGGCCTGGGCGCGTGGAGCTACAACGGCGACGCCTTCGCCGACGACGCCAAGGAGCGCGTAACCGGCCTGATCGCCGATCATCTGGACGGATCGGTCGATCTGGTCGTCTACAGCCTGGCCGCGCCGCGCCGCGTCCACCCGGAGAGCGGCCGGACCTTCAACTCGGTCATCAAGCCGATCGGCGCGCCGTTCGCGGGCAAGACGATCGACGCCCGCTCCGGCGCCCTGGCCGACGCCGCCATCGAGCCGGCCACCGGCCGGGAGGTCGAAGAGACCGTGGCGGTGATGGGCGGCGACGACTGGCGGCGCTGGATGGAGGCCCTGGACGGCGCCGGCGCGCTGGCCGACGGCTGCCGCACGGTCGCCTACACCTACCTTGGCCCCGAGCAGACGTGGCCGATCTACCGCGACGGCACGATCGGCAAGGCCAAGGAGGACCTGCAGCGGACCGCCGCCGCGCTCGACCGGTGGCTGCGCGCCCGGTGCGGCGGCCGGGCGCTGCTGTCGGTCAACCGCGCGCTGGTGACCCAGGCCAGCGCCGCGATCCCGACGGTGGCGGTCTATCTGGCCATGCTGTCGCCGCTGCTGCGCGAGCGCGGCGCGGACGAGGGGTGCATCAAGCAGATCGACCGTCTGTTCCGGGAGCGCCTGTACGCCGGCGGCGAGATTCCGGTCGACGCGGCCGGCCGCGTCCGGCTGGACGACCACGAGATGGCGGAGGCGGTGCAGGCGGCGGTGCGCGAGCGCTGGAAGCGGATCACCGAGCAGGAGTACCGGCAGGTCCTGGACGTCGACGGCTACCGGCGCGAGTTCCTGCGGCTGTTCGGCTTCGGGATGCCGGACGTCGACTACGGCGCGGACGCCGATCCGGCGGTACCGATCCCGTCGATCGACGCCTGACCGGCGGCCGGGTATGATGGCGCCGTTCGCCGCCGAGTTGCAGGCCGCCAAGCGGGCGGCCGACGCCGCCGGCGCCATTCATCTGTCGCGGCGCGGCGCCGGCGAGGTGTCGATCAAGGCGGACGCATCGCCGGTGACCGAGGTCGACCGCCGGTGCGAGGCGCTGATCCGCGATGAGCTGCTCGGCGCGTTTCCGGCCGACGGCTTCCTGGGTGAGGAGTCCGGCGCCGCCGCCGGGAGCAGCGGGCGCACCTGGATCGTCGACCCGCTGGACGGTACCCGGCCGTACATCAGGGGGATCGTCACGCACGCGGTGCTGATCGCGCTGGAGGACGCCGCCGGCCCGGCGCTCGGCGTGATCCACCTGCCGGCCATGCGCCTCACCTGCTGGGCGGCGCGCGGCGGCGGCGCCTTCTGCAACGGTGAGCCGGCCCGCGTGTCGTCGACCGCGGCGCTGGCCGACGCCATGGGCAGCGGTCTGGGCCACGTGCAGCACTGCGATGAGCCGCTCGGCGCGCGGCTGTTCGCGCTGCTGCGCCGCACCGGTTACAGCTACGGGTTCATGGACGCCTATTCGTACCTCTGCCTGGCGACCGGCCGCATCGACTTCTGCGTCAACCTGCTCAACGCCCCGTGGGACTGCGCCGCGGCCGCGGCGATCGTCGCCGAGGCGGGCGGCCGCTGGTCCACCGCCACCGGCGCCGAATCCGTGCACGGCGACACCTTCGTGGTGAGCAACGGCGTCCTCCATCGGACGGTGCTCGACGCCCTCCGGTAAATCCGGCTCTCGGCGGAGGTCTCGGCGGCCGGAGGTATCGACGGCTTGGCCGCCGCGGCGTAAGGTGGCGGCATGATCGACGTGACGGTGTGGTGCGAGTTCATCCAGGAACGGGAAGACCCCAAGGTCGCCGCGGTCTACCCGCACGGCATTCATGAGGCGATCGCCCAGGGGCTGCAGCGCGAAGCTGACCTGGCGGTGAGCACCGCCAGCCTGGACCAGCGCGATCAGGGGCTGCCGCAGGAGCGGCTCGACGCCACCGACGTGCTGATCTGGTGGGGGCACAAGGGGCATGCCCTGGTCGATGAGGCGACCGTCGACCGCGTCCAGCTGCGCGCCAACGACGGCATGGGATTGATCCTGCTCCACTCCTCGCACGTCTCCAAGATCATGAAACGGGTGCTCGGCACGCGCTGCAGCCTGCGCCACCGCGATATCGGTGAGCGCGAGCGCGTCTGGAACGTCGAGCCCAACCACCCGATCACGCAGGGGATCGGCGATTACTTCGAGATCGAGCGCGAGGAGCTGTACGGCGAACGCTTCGACATCCCCACGCCGGACGAGCTGATCTTCCTCTCCTGGTTCCAGGGGGGCGAGGTGTTCCGTTCGGGCGTCACCTACCGCCGCGGCAACGGCAAGATCTTCTACTTCCAGCCCGGCCATGAGACCTATCCGATCTACTACCAGCCGGAGATCGTGCGGGTGCTGGTCAACGCCGTGCGCTGGGCGGCGCCGCTCCGCACCATCCCCGGCGTCGGCGGCATCAAGGCCGAGCCGCCGCCGGAGCCGATGCCCGGCGGTTGACCGAAGCGGCGGCTGAAACCGGACGGGCCGCAGGCGCCGCTACTCCGAGGCGCCGGCGATCTCGCCGTAAATGTCGGAGCCGGCCACCTCGCTCCAGCGGTCGAGCACGCGCCGCCACACCGGCCCGGGCGCGCCGTCACCGATCGGGACGCCGTTGAAGCGGACCACCGGCGCCAGGCAATACGGCGTGGTGGGCAGCCACGCCTCCTCGGCGTTGACCGCGTCCCAGGTCTGCAGATCGTCCTCGACGAAGTCGATGCCCAGATCGGGCAGCAGCTCGGTGAGCACCGTCAGACTGATCCCCCACAGCACGTTGCGCCGGCGGGGAGCGACCACCCGACCGTCGCGGTAGATGACGAAGTTGGAGCCGCCGGTCTCGGTGATGTTGCCGTGTATGTCGAGATAGACGGCGATGGCGTCGGGGTCGATCAGGTGCGCCTGGTGGTCGCCGATCCACATGTGCAGCCGGTTGCGGTTCTTGATCTTCGACGACAGGCACTCGGGCGGCCAGTGGCGGTTGGACGGCGTCACGCAGTGCGCGCCGCGGGTGAACAGCGGCTTCCAGAGGTGGAACGGCATCGGAAAGGTGTGCTGCACGCAGGTGGCGCGCGGCGGTCCCTTGAGCCCGGAGGCGCCGGCGTACACCGGATGCTCTCCGGCGGTGACGTAGTAGATCAGCCCCAGCTCCGCGCCGCCGGCCGCCGCGCGGTTGTGTTCGATGAGCCGCCGCGTGACGGCCATCGACTCCTCCTGGTCGATCGGCGGATCGATGTGCGCGTACCGGCATGAGCGGTACAGGCGTTGCACGTGGTCGGTCAGCCGGTACGGGGCGCCGCCGAAGGTGCGCAGGAAGTCGGTGACCGCCGCGCCCAGGGTGATGCCGAGGTCGTAGACCGGCAGCTTGCACTGGTCGGCGGGGACGAACTCCCCGTTCAAGTAGGCGAGCGGTCCGCCGGTCACGGTCGTCGGCGCCGCCGGCCGGAATGCCGGGAGGGTATGCTGTCGGGGTGCGTCATGCCCGGATCATGCCGGTTGCGCCGGCCTGTGAGGAAGGGGGGTGAGCGCCGGCCGCGACCGCCGCCTCCGGCAGCGCCGCACGGCGCGGGCGTTGACGCTGGAGTTTCTGTTCCAGAACCTGTTCAGCTACGCCGCCGAGGGCGTGGTGCTCACCGGTCTGGCGCTGTGGCTGGGGGCCACGACGCTGCAGATCGGGCTGCTGGGATCGATCGGGGGGTTCGGGTTCACGGCGGTGCTGGCCGCCCCGTGGCTGGTGCGGGCGGCGCGCGGATCGCGGCGCGCGGTGATGATGGCGGTCTACGCGATCCGGCTGTGCAGCCGGATCGGCATCCTGGCGCTGCTGTTCGTGCGTCCGCCGGACGCGGTCTGGTGGCTGGTGGGTCTGGCCGGGGCCGCCCGCATCGCCGCCGCGCTGTATGCGCCGCTGAGCCGGGCGTGGATATCGAGCGCCGTCCCTCCCGCCGAACACAGCCGGTTCCTGAGCACCCGGCTGTCGGTCGCCATGATCGGCGCGGTGGCCGCTCCGCCGCTGGCCGGCGCGGTGATCGACGCGTTGCCCGGAACGGCGGGGTTCGCGTTGGCGTTCGGCGCCGGCCTGGCCTTCGGGACGGTCGCGCTGTGGCTGCTGTCGGCCGCCCATGACCCGTCCGCCCGGCAGCCGGAGCAGCGGCCGGTGCGCGGCCAGCTGGCGCGTTCATTGCGGTTCGGTCCGTTCCGGCGGATGTATCTGTTCCAGACGGCGGCGGCGTTCGCCGACGGGCTGGCCGGCTCGTTCCTGGACATCCTCTATCTCAAGTACCTGGGGCTGTCGTTCTTTCTGATCAACGCGCTGGTGGCCGCGTCGAAGGGCGCCAAGGGCCTGTCGGCGTTCGCCAACCGCTGGCTGCAGAAGCACCATGAGCCGCTGCCGCTGTTCCGGGTGTCGGTGGTGGTCATGTCGCTGGCGCCGCTGCTGCTGATCGGCGCCGAACCGGGGGCGGCGGCGCTGGTGGCGGCCGCCCTGATCCTGCAGGAGGCGGCGCGGGGCGTCATGAGCCCGGCCGAGCAGACGCTCATGATGCGCTGGGGGACAGCCGGCGATCAGACCGGCGACTTCACGCTGATCTTCTTCAGCCGCGGGGTGGTGAGCTCGTTCACGCCGCTGCTCGCCGCCGCGCTCCTGCGCGCCGGGTTCGGGCTCGACGTGCAGGCTGACGCGATCGACCCGCAGCCGATCCACGCGCTGATCGCCGCCGGGGCCGGGCTCAAGCTGCTGGCGGTGGCGCTCATGCCGCGGCGGGGCACGGCGGCTTCGCGGGACGGCTCCCGCTGACCCGCTCTATCATCGGCGCCCATGGACTCCGCCCCCCCGCTCACCGCCGCCGCGTTGCGCGCCCGCCTCGACCGCTTTGCGCGGCTGCCGCTCGGCGTCTACCCCACGCCGCTGCAGCCGGCGCCGGGGTTGAGCCGGGAGGTCGGCCGCGCCGTGCTGGTCAAGCGGGAGGACCTGTCCGGCCTGGCGTTCGGCGGCAACAAGGTGCGCCACATGGAGCTGCTCATGGCGGAGGTGCGGCGCGCCGGCGCCGACACGGTGCTCAACGTGATGGGCTACCACTCCAACAACGCCCGGCTGGCGGCCGCCGCGTGCGTGCGCGCCGGCTTCCGCTACCACGTCTTTCTGCGCCACGCGGCCGGCCGGCCGGTGCAGGGCAACTGCCTGGTCGATCACCTGCTGGGGGCAGCCGTCCACCTGCTCAACGAACGGGAGTCGCAGCGCGCCGCGGAGCTGGCGCGCGGCGTGGCCGAGCGGTTGCGCCGCGCCGGCGCCGTGCCGTACGTGATGAACGACGAACCGTTCCCGAAGCTGGCCGGCATGATCGGCTTTGCCGGCGCCGGCCTGGAGCTGGCCGATCAGCTGCGCGCCGCCGGCGTGACCGGCCCGGTGCGGATAGCCGGGGTCGCCGGCCGCAGCCTGTGCGGTCTGGCGCTGGCGTCGCTCAACCTGGGTCTGGACTGGCGCTTCACCGGCGTCCGCGTCCCGTCGGCGCCGCCGCTGCCCGACTACGTCTTCCGCCTTGCCGGCGCGGTGCGGCGGCGGCTCGACCTGCCGCGCACGTTCGCGCCGGCCGACTTCGACGTCGTCGACCGCTACGCCGGCCCCGGCGGACCGGCGCCGCCGGTGCTGGATGCGGTGCGGCTGGCGGCGCGCGCCGACGCGCTGATGGTCGATCCCAACTACACCGGCGTCGCCCTGGCCGGGTTGATCGACCGCATTGCCGACGGCGGAGTCGGCGGCGATGAGACGGTCGTATTCGTCCACACCGGCGGCACGCCGGCGATCTTCAGCTACGCTCAGGAGCTGGCGCCGGCCCGGACGCTGGCGGTGACGCCGGCGGAGTAGCCGCATCGCGCGCGGCGGCGTCCAGGGCGGTGATGATCGCGTCCGGGTCGTACACGCAGCCGGCCCAGGCGCCGCCGCTCACCGCCTGCAGCGCGGCCCAGATGCGCGTGTCGTCGGGCAGGCCGGGATGCGGGGCTATGCAGGCGGCGGTGGGGCGCGCGGCCAGCACCGCCTTGGCCCGGCGCGGCGAAAGCTCGCCGTCCGCTTCGGTGGCGACCAGCTCGACCGAACCGGTCAGCTCCCGGCGGTCGACCACGATCTCCACCGTGTCGCCGTCGCGGAGCCGGCCGATCGGCCCGCCGGCCAGCGCCTCCGGCCCGACGTGGCCCACGCACGCGCCGGTGGAGACGCCGGAAAAGCGGCCGTCGGTGAGCACCGCCACCCGCTTGCCCCAGGGGATGAACTTCAACGCCGAGGTGACCTGATAGATCTCCTCCATGCCGGTGCCGGCCGGCCCGATCCCGGCCACCACCACCACGTCGCCGGCGCGCACCGGCTGGCCGCCGCCCTTGATCGCGGCGACCGCGGCGGCCTCGCTCCCGAACAGACGCACCGGCCCGCGGTGCCGGTAGACCCCGTCCGCGCCGACCACGCCGGGATCAATCGCCGTCGCCTTGATGACCGAACCGTCCGGCGCCAGCGATCCGGTCGGAAAGACCACGGTGCTGGTGAGCCCGCGGCGCCGGGCGGTGTCCGGGTCCATGATCACGGCGCCGGGGTCGACGCCGTCCGCCTGCCGGCAGTGGCGGCGCAGATCGCGGCGCCGCGGCGAATCCCGCCAGCGGTCGAGCGCCTCGCCCCAGGTGAGCCCGGCCGCGGTCAGCGCGCCGGCGTCGATCAGGCCGGCGCGGCGCAGGTGGAGCATCACCTCCGGCACGCCGCCGGCCGCAAAGACCCGCACGGTCGGGTGGTTGGCCGGGCCGTTCGGCAGCGCGTCTACCAGCCGCGGCACGGAGCGGTTGACCCGGCGCCAGTCCGCCGCGGTCGGCACCGGCAGGCCGGCGGCGTGGGCGAACGCGGGGACGTGCAGCAACAGGTTGGTGGAGCCGCCGAACGCGGCGTGGACGACCATGGCGTTTTCGACCGCGCGCCGGTCCAGGATGTCCGCCATCGACCGGCCGCGCGCGCGTTGGGCGACCACCGCCGCCGCCGCGCGGCGGCCCATGTCGAGCCAGATCGGCTGGCCGGACGGAGCGAGCGCGGTGTGCGGCAACGCCAGCCCCAGCGCCTCGGCGACCACCTGCGCAGTCGCCGCCGTGCCCAGGAACTGGCAGCCGCCGCCGGCCGATCCGCACGCCCGGCAGCCGGCCGCGGCCGCCTGGTCCAGCGTGATCAGGCCGTGCGCGAAGCGGGCGCCGATCGTCTGCACCGTGCCGAGGTCCTCGGCGCCGCGCGCCGGCAGGGTGACGCCGCCGGGGATCACCACCCCCGGCAGCGCCCGCTCCCCGGCCAGCGCCAGCAGCATGGCCGGCAACCCCTTGTCGCACGAGGCGACGCCGATCACCCCCTGCCGGGTCGGCAGCGATCGGGCCAGGCGGCGCATCACGATGGCGGCGTCGTTGCGGTACGGCAGACTGTCCATCATCCCCGGCGTCCCCTGCGAGCGTCCGTCGCAGGGATCGGTGACGTGCGCGGCGAACGGGACGCAGCCGCCGGCGGCCAGCGCCTCGGCGGCGGCGCGCACCAGCAGATGGACTTCCCAATGACCGGTGTGGTAGCCGAGCGCGATCGGCGTTCCGTCCTCGGCGCGCAGGCCGCCGTGCGTCGACAGCAACAGATAGGCCGGGCCGCCGGAGCGGTCCGGCTGCCAGCCCATGCCGACGTTCTGGGTCAGCGCGAACAGGTTGCCGCTCGGCTCCTCACGCAGCATGCGCTCGGTGAGCGGGATGGCGCCGGGCGCGCCATCGCCGGCGGTGGCCGGCAGCGGCGGCGCCTCAAAGCCGAGCGCGGCGTCCGGGTCGAGCGCGGCGGCGGCGTCCGCGGCGTCATGGGCGCCGGCGCCGGGTTCGGCTGCCACCGTCAGGCGCCGGCCGGGCCGGCAGGGTCGAAGGCGGCGACCGGGTTGGTGAGGACGCCGATCGATTCGATGGTGATGGTGACGCGGTCGCCGGCCTGCAGCGTGAAGCCGTCCGGCGGCACGATGCCGGTGCCGGTCATCAGGAAGCAGCCGGCCGGAAAGGTGTTGTGCCGGTACAGGAACGCGGCCAGCTCCTGCGGCGTGCGCTTCAGCTCGGCCAGCGTGGTGGCGCCGCGGTAGACGGCTGCCTCGCCGCGCGCGATCTCCAGATCGATGCGGGTCGAGGGATCGGGGGCGGCGGCGCGGATCAGGATGGCCGGGCCGAGCGCGCAGCTCCCGTCGTAGATCTTGGCCTGCGGCAGGTAGAGCGGGTTTTCGCCCTCTATGTCGCGGGAGCTGACGTCGTTGCCGATGGTGTAGCCAAAGATGCGCCCGCCGCGGTCGATCGCCAGGGTGAGCTCCGGCTCCGGCACGTTCCAGGCGGAGTCCGCGCGGATGCGCACCGGTTGGCGGGGGCCGACGGTGGTGCGCGCGCTCCCCTTGTGGAACAGCTCCGGCCGCTCGGCGGTGTAGACGCGGTCGTAGAAGCTGCCGCCGCCCGCCTGTTCCGATTCGGCCATGCGCGCGTCGCGGCTGCGGTAGTAGGTGACGCCGGCGGCCCAGATCTCCTGGCCGCCCACCGGCGCGAGCGGCGCCTCGGCGGCCTCCGGCGGCGCGGCTTTCGCGGCCGCGAACCGCCGTTCCAGGTACGCCGCCACGTCGTCCTGGCCGAACAGCTCGTCCCAGTCGTGACCGGGCAGCAGCCGCCGCTCCCCGTCCCGCTCGACCACCGTGCCGGCCCGTGACCTGTAGACCTTCATGGCCGGCAAGCAGACCGGAAGCGGGCCGCTACCGTCAAGGCGGCGTCCGCCGGCCGGCCCGGCCCGCGCGGTCCGCCGTCAGGCGGGTTCCGCCCGGAACGCCGTGATGCTGCGGGACGCGGCGCTCACTTCCACGCCGATCAGGTGGACGGCGCGCCCCGGCGCGCGGTGCTTGTCGGCGTAGCGCCGCTCCCTGAGCTGCGCCAGCGCGGCGCCCGGCTCGGAGCGTTCGGCCACCTTGACCTCGATCAGGTAGGCGTAGCCGGTCTTGTCGACGTAGTAGTAGCCCTCCTCGCGGATGCGGCGGAAGGTCTGGATGCCGACCGGGAGCTTCCGTTTCCCCACGCCGGCCATCATCCACGATACCGTTGCCGCATGTCATGCGGAGTCAATAAATCGGCTAACCGGTCGATAATCTGCTTGATGCGGGCGTAGTATTCACTTACGCGCGGCAGCGTGACCTCGACGTGGATGCCGTGGGCCACCTGGTTGCGCAGGGCGACGATCCCGTCGAGCGCGGCCTTGTACTCGTTGACGACGAACACTTCCATCTCGTCTCGCCACTCCGCGTCAAAAGCGCCGACTACCTCGATCAGGCGTTGCGCATTGAGGTTGGAAAGACGCCGAACGTTTTGCTCCACGTGGCGCTGGACGCGAGGGTCTGCGTGGAGTCTCGCGTACTCGATCAGCAGCTCGATCTTCGCCTGTTCCACGAAACCGGAAACCAGCACGCACAGATAGCGGGCGAAGTCGGATAGCAGCTCGGCGTCGGCAGCGAGGCCCCCAGCCCGCAAGAACGTCGTATCGAGGTGTCGGCGCCGTCTTCCAACTTCCGCTCGTCCGGTCATCGCACGTCCGCAAAGGCTCTGATTGCCAAGTCGATCCGTGTCTTGACAATCGATTCATGCGAGGTGTGGGTGTCGATCGCGCGCCGGTAGTCTTCATTCTTCATCAAGGCGGCGTACTCCTCAGCCACTTGCGACGGACTGCCGATCGGGCCCGTGTCGATCCGGCGCGCAAGTCCGGTCATCACGGAGTCCACCACTGCGGCGTTCACGACCTTCACGGGGCGAAAGGCGCGATCGCCGACCGCCTCGTCGAGCGCCGTTACCGTGGCGTCGAAGGTGCGGACCATCTGGTCCTCGGAATGCAGGTGCAAGTTCTTGTTATTGGCCATGTAGCGATTCAGAAACTCTTTCATCGGGCTGCGGTACCTGGCGCTATCGTAATGAAAGGCGAAGAATCGAAGGATCATCTCCATGTCCTTGAGGCGCCGCGACGGTTTGCCGTAGAGACGCCGCCACGCGGGGTGCTCGTTGAGGTCCTTGAGCACGCGCACCAACTCACCATGATAGAGCGCCACCCTGATCTCCTGCGGCTGAAGATTCACGCCGCCGGTGTTGAGCCGCTCGAAGATCATGTACACGCTGCTCTGGTCGTCGGTCGGCTCGTCCTGCCGAATCACGGTCGCATGAATGATGCTGTCGTCCAGCCGGCGGCGGTCCGATACGTCAAGATCGCGATATCGTTTGCCTTGAAAGCGGTCCTCTACCCCGTCCAGCCGGTACTCTCGATGGTCGATCATCTCTCCATAGAACGAGCTGAGGGTGTGCAGCCGTTGATGTCCGTCAAGGACCAGGAGACGGCCCGACGGCTGCTGTACCAGGAAGATGCCGGGCACCGGCAAGCCGAGCAGAAGCGACTCGATGAAGCGGTCGGACTTGGTTCGAGGCCACACGTATTCACGCTGGAAGCCCACGATTTCGGAGTCGTCCTTTGACTTCCTGTTGAAGCGGGGAACCACGATGTCGCCGGAGTCGATTCGTTTCACGAGCGAATCGACCGGGTAGTCCGCTCCGTATGCCGTGATCGAATAGACGTACGGAGTCACTTCATGCGTCTCATCGAGGTCGTCAACCGGTTCTTCGCCGTCGATCTCCTCTGGAAGCGGACCGGAACTCATGGAGGCACCTCCCGAAGATGCTGCTGCGGCGCCGCGCCGCTCGGCGGCCCAGCGTATCAGAGTCGGTTGGCCGGCGCGCCGCCGGCCGTGGTACGATGCGGCGTGCGCCGGTACGACGTCACGGTCATCGGGGCCGGCATCGTCGGTCTGGCCTCCGCCTACCGGCTGCTGCAGCGCCATCCGTCGCTGGCGGTGCTGGTGTTGGAGAAGGAGCGGCAGGTCGGCCTGCACCAGACCGGGCGCAACTCCGGGGTGCTGCACTCCGGTCTCTACTACCGGCCCGGCTCGGCGCGGGCGCGGACCTGCGTGCAGGGCCGGGCGCAGATGGTGGCGTTCGCCCGCGAGCACGGCATTCCGCACCGGACCTGCGGCAAGGTGGTGGTGGCGGTCACCCCGCGCGAGCTGGAACGCCTGTCGGCGCTGTGCGCCAACGGCCGGCGCAACGGGCTGGACCGGGTCGAGGTCGTCGACCGCGCCGGACTGCGGGAGATCGAGCCGTACGCCGGCGGCCTGGGCGCCGTCTGGGTACCGTACGCCGGCATCATCGACTTTGCCGCCGCGGCGGCAAAGCTGCGCGATCTGCTGGTGGCCGCAGGAGCGTCGGTCACCACGCTGGCGGAGGCGACCGGCATCCGCCGCACTGCGGACGGCATCGACGTCGCCACGCGCGCCGGGCGCCGCCAAAGCCGCTACCTGATCAACTGCGGCGGCCTGCACTCGGACCGGATCGCCCGCCTGGACGGGCTCACCGCGCCGGCCCGCATCGTCGCCTTCCGCGGCGACTTCTTCGAGCTTGCGCCGGCCGCCCGGCGCAAGGTGCGGGGTCTGATCTACCCGGTCCCGGACCCGTCGATGCCCTTCCTGGGGGTTCACCTGACGCTGCGCACCACCGGCCAGGTGGAGTGCGGGCCGAACGCCGTGTTCGCGCTGAAGCGCGAAGGGTACGGCAAGGCCGACGTCGGCGGGCGGGACGCCCTGGAAGCGCTCAGCTACCGCGGCACCTGGCGGCTGCTGCTCCGCCACGCCCGCTACGGCATCCGCGAGTACGGGCGGGCGCTCTCGCGCCGGCGCTTCGTCGCCGCCGTGCGGCGGCTGGTTCCGTCGCTCACCGACGCGGAGGTGCGGCCGTCGCGGGCGGGCGTGCGCGCGCTGGCCCTGGCGCCCGACGGCGCCATGGTCGACGACTTCCTGATCGTCCGCGGCGAGCGGTCCGTGCACGTGCTCAACGCCCCTTCCCCGGCCGCCACCGCCGCCCTGGCGATCGGCAGCGACGTCGCCGAGGAGGCGACCGCGGCCTTCGGACTCTGACCCGCCGGCCGGCCCGCGCGGCGGTTCGTTGCGGGGCCGGTTGACTTCCGCGCCGATCGCCCTACAAATAGGGGGCGATGCGCATCTTCGTTCCCAAAGAGACCGATCCCGGCGAACCGCGCACCGCCGTCACCCCCGACGCGGTGCAGCGCTACCGGCGCAAGGAAGGGGCGGTCGTAGCCGTCGAATCCGGCGCCGGCGCCGGCTGCCACTTCTCCGACGACCAGTACCGCGAAGCGGGGGCGGAGGTCGTCACCGACCGCACGCAGGAGCTGGGCAAGGCCGACGTCATCCTGCGCGTCCGGCGCCCGCCGGACGACGAGGTGCCCCGCATGAAGAAAGGGGCCATCCACGTCAGCTTCCTGGACCCGTTCAACGAGCCCGAGCTGATCGACGCGCTGGCCCGGCGGGGCGTCAGCGCGATCAGCGTGGAGCTGGTGCCGCGCTCGACCCGCGCCCAGAAGCTCGACGCCCTCAGCTCCCAGCACAACATCGCCGGCTACGCCATGGTGGTGCTGGCCGCCGAACGGCTGGGAGCCGTCATGCCGATGATGATGACCCCGTCCGGCACGCTGCAGCCGGCGCGCGCGTTCATCATCGGCGCCGGGGTCGCCGGCCTGCAGGCCATCGCCACCGCCAAGCGGCTCGGCGCCCGCGTGGAGGCGTTCGACACCCGACCGGTGGTGGAGGAGCAGGTCAAGTCGCTCGGCGCCAAGTTCATCAAGGTCGACCTGGGAGAGACCGGGCAGACCGACCAGGGCTACGCTCAGGAGCTCACCGCCGAGCAGCTCGCCAAGCAGCGCGAGCTGATGGCGGACACCTGCGCCAACGCCGACATCGTCATCACCACCGCGCAGCTGTTCGGGCGCAAGGCGCCGATGGTGGTGAGCGCCGAGGTCCTGGGGCGCATGAAGGCCGGCTCGATCATCGTCGACTACGCGGTGGAGTCCGGCGGCAACGTCGAAGGGTCGGTCGCCGGCAAGGAGATCCGGGTCGACGGCGTCACGGTCGTCGGCCTGCGCAACATCCCCGGCCGCTACGCCGTGTCCGCCAGCGCCATGTACGCGAACAACCTGTACAACTACGTCGACGAGTTCTGGGACGATGAGAGCAAGGGCGTAAAGCTCGACCGCGACGACGAGATCATCGCCGGCAGCCTGGTCACCCACGACGGGCAGATGGTCAACGAGATGGTCCGCAAGATCACCTCGGGATAGCCGCCGGAACCGCATCCCGAAACCCGGACGCCCGCGTCCGAAGACAAAACGGAAGGTCATGGAAGCCGCACAACTATTTCAGTTTCTGTTCTTCATCTTCGTGCTTGCGATGTTCCTTGGATTGGAGCTCATCACCAAGGTGCCGTCGCAACTCCACACCCCGCTCATGTCGGGCTCCAACGCCATCTCCGGCATCTCCATCGTCGGCGCTCTGGCGCTGGCCGGGCAGGGCGGCTCCGGCACGCTGGTGACGATCTTCGCCGCCGCGGCGGTCGGATTCGCCACCATCAACGTGGTCGGCGGCTACCTGGTGACCGACCGGATGCTGGAGATGTTCAAGGCCAGGGACACCGGCAAGGGCGGGGGAGCGTCGTCGTGATCTACCTCATCGTGGTCGCCTACATCGTTTCGGCGATCATGTTCGTGTTCGGACTCAAGATGCTGGGCAAGGCGTCGACCGCCCGGCGCGGCAACGGCCTCTCCTCGCTCGGCATGCTGATCGCCGTCATAGCCACGGTGCTCAGCATCATCGACAGCATCCGGGTCGAGTGGGTGGTGCTGGCGGCCGTGATCGGCGCCGCCATCGGCATAGCCGCCTCACGGCTGGTCAAGATGACCGCCATGCCGGAGATGGTGGCGCTGTTCAACGGTTTCGGCGGTCTGGCCAGCCTGCTGGTCGGCTGGGGCACCTTCCAGGCGGCCGCCGACCGGTTCGGCGTCGGCTTCGGGGCGCCGGCCGCCGATCCGGCCGAGTTCGCGTTGGCGCTGGGCGGCGGATTCAGCGCCGCCACCATCTACCTGGCCATCCTGATCGGCGGCGTCACCTTCACCGGCAGCATCATCGCCTGGGGCAAGCTGTCGGAGGTGGTCACCTCCAGGCCGGTGCTGTTCCCGCTGCAGCAGGTGGTCAACGCGCTGGTGCTGCTGGCGATCGTGGCCGGCGGCGTCTGGTTCACCGCCACGCCCGACCAGTACTGGATCGCGGTGGCGGTGACCGGGCTCGCCTTCCTGCTCGGCGTCATGGCGGTCGTAGCGATCGGCGGCGCCGACATGCCGGTGGTGATCTCGCTCCTCAACAGCTATTCCGGCCTGGCCGCGTGCGCGGCCGGTTTCGTGATCGGAAACAACCTGCTGATCATCACCGGCGCGCTGGTGGGCGCCAGCGGCATCGTGCTGACGTCGATCATGTGCAAGGCGATGAACCGGTCGCTCACCAACGTGCTGTTCTCCGGCTTCGGCGCCGCCGGCGGCTCGGCCAAGACGGGCGCCGGCATCCAGGGAGAGGCGAAGTCGATGAGCACCGAGGACGCCTACTACATCCTGGAGGCGGCCCGTTCGGTGATCGTCATTCCCGGTTACGGCATGGCGGTGGCGCAGGCGCAACACGCGGTCCGGGAGCTCGGCGACCTGCTTGAGCACAACGGCGCCGAGGTGAAGTACGCCATCCACCCGGTCGCCGGCCGTATGCCGGGCCACATGAACGTCCTGCTGGCCGAGGCGAACGTGCCGTACGAGCAGCTCGCCGAGATGGATGACGTCAACCCGTCGATGGAGACGGTCGACGTGGCGATCGTGATCGGCGCCAACGACGTGGTCAATCCGGCCGCGCGGGAGGATGAAGGCAGCCCGATCTACGGAATGCCGATCATCAACGCCGACTCGGCGCGCACCTGCTTCATCCTCAAGCGGTCGATGGCGTCCGGCTTCGCCGGCATCGACAACCCGCTGTTCTTCAAGGACAACTCGTACATGATCTTCGGCGACGCCAAGGCGACCGTGGAATCGATGGTCGGCGAGTTCAAGGAGAGCGCGGCCTGATCGAAGGCGACGACGCACCGCCCTGGTACCGGGTCTGGTTCGACTCCCCGTACTACGGGATACTGTATGGCGACCGCGACCAGGCCGAGGCGGACGCCTTCATCCGCCGGCTGGCGCGCACCCTGCGGGCGCAGCCGCCGGCGGCGGCGCTCGACGTTGCGTGCGGGACCGGCCGGCACGCGGTGGTGCTGGCCGACCTGGGCTACGACGTGCTGGGAATCGACCTGTCGCCGTCCGGCATCGCCGCCGCGCGGCGGCGCCAGCGCGCCAACCTGCGCTTCCGGGTCATGGACATGCGGGCGATCGCGTGGCGGGAGCGCTTCGACGTCGCGGTCAATCTGTTCACCAGCTTCGGCTACTTCGGCGCCGAAGACGACGAACGGCGCGTGCTGACCGGCATTGGGCGCGCCCTGCGGCCCGGCGGCGAGCTGGTGATCGACTTTCTCAACGCCGCGCGCACCGTCGCCGAGCTGGTACCCCGCGAGCGCACCGAGCGCGCCGGCGTCACCTTCGACATCACGCGCGAGCTGTCCGATGATACGATCGTCAAGACGATCGAAGTCCACGATCCCCGCCGGCCGGCCAACCAACCGCGCCCCCGCTTCCGCGAGCGCGTGCGCGCCCTGAGCGCCGACACCCTGCGCGGCTACCTGCGCGACGCCGGCCTGCCGGTCGAGCGGTGCTACGGCGACTACGCGCTCAACCCGTTCCGCCCGGACGTCTCCGACCGGCTGATCCTGGTGGCGCGCAAGCCGTGAACGCCGGCGCGCAGGCCGTGAACCCTGACGGGCAAGCCGCGGCCGCTGACGCGATGCCGGCCATCGGCGCGCTGCTCGACGTGCTGCCGCTCCCGCTGCTCCACCCCGGCCACGCCCTGCTGCGCGACCTGGCGGCGGGCCAGCCGGCCGCCGCGCGGTTCTTTACGGTCCCGCCGGGGGAGCCGGACGCGGCGTTGCGGGCCGCCGCCAAGTGGCGGCCGGCCCCAAGGCGGACGTCCGCCAGCCGGGCGCGGCCCCGCCCGATCCCGCTGCCCGCCCCGGTGGCGGAGGCGCTCATCGCTCACCAGAGCCGGTGTGACGGGGACAACCGGTCGGCCACGAACGCCAAGGCGCTGGCCGCCGGCCGCGCTTCGTGCGTGGTCACCGGCCAGCAGGCCGGGCTGCTCGGCGGTCCGGTCTACACCGCCTACAAGATCGCCACCGCGGTGCGGCTGGCGCACCAAGCGTCCAAGATCACCCGCCGGCGGTGCGTGCCGGTGTTCTGGCTCGCCTCCGAAGACCACGACGTGAGCGAAGCCAACCACGCCTTCGGCACCAAGCCGGACGGGGAGATCGGCCGCGTCTCCTTTCGCGCCGCCGGCGGGCGCGAGCTGAGCCGGCTGCCGCTCGACCATCAGATCATCGGCAGCGGCGCCGAATACTTCGGCCACCTGCTCCCGTCCGGCGTCCGGCGCCGCGTGCGCGCGTTGTACACGCCGGGTCAGGAGCACAGCTACACCGGTTGGGTGGCGCGGGTCTGGATGCGGCTGTTCGGCGGCACCGGTCTGGTGGTCGTCGAGCCTGCGCTCCTGCGCCCGGCGTGCGGCGAGCTGTTCAAGCGCGCGCTGGCCGAACGCGGCGCGGTCGCCGCGGCGCTGGCCGGCGTAGCCGGCGAGCTGACCGACGCCGGCTACGCGGCGCCGCTCGACCCGGCCGCCGCCGGCGTCCCGTTCCGCATCGAAGCGGACGGCAGGCGCGTACGCATAACCGACGCCGCCGCCGAGCTGCGCCGCGGCGCCGTCGATCCGGCCGCCCTGTCGACCGACGCGGCGCTACGCCCGATCTTCGCCGACGCGCTGCTGCCCAATCTGGCGCACGTGGTCGGCCCCGGTGAGCTCTCCTACCACGCCATGCTGAAACCGCTCTACGACCTGTTCGGAGTGGCGCAGCCGGCCGTGCTGCCGCGGCGCAGCATGACCTTTGTGACCTTCGACGAGGCGGAGACGCTCGACCGCTACGCGGTCGCCGTGCGGGACGCCGTGACCGGCGCCGTGCACCCCGGCGAGGCGACCGCCATGCTGCTCGGCAGGAGCGGCGCGGCCGCGTTCGAACGGGCCGCGGCCGGCATCCGCGCGGCGTTCGAGCCGCTGGCCGGCGGCGTCGCCGGCGTCGATCCGGGGCTGGAGCGCACGTGGCGGCGCTCCCGCGACCACGCCCTGCGCGGCCTGACCCGCCTGCGGTCCCGCACCGGCCGCGCCATACTGGCGCGCCGCGGCTATGCGGGCGCCGAGCTGCACCGGCTGCTCAACCAGCTCCGCCCGCGCGGCCGGCCGCAGGAGCGGGTCTTTCCCGTGGCCCACTTCCTTTCCCGCTTCGGGCAGGCGTTTTTCGAGGCGTGCTTGTTCGACGAACCGGCCGGGCCGTTTACCCATGAAGTGGTGGCCCTGCCGGCCGCGCCCGATACGCCGTGACCGGCCTGCGTGGGCGCGCGCCGTGAGAATAGGCATCTCCTGTTACCCCACCCACGGCGGCAGCGGCGTGGTCGCCACCGAGCTCGGGCTGCGGCTGGCGGAGCGCGGCCACTCGGTCGCGTTCGTGAGCTACTCGGCGCCGTTGCGCCTCAACGAGCTGCCGCCGCGCGTCTGCTTCCACGAGGTGGCGATTGAGGAGTATCCGCTGCTCAAGCAGTTCCCCTACACGCTCGCGCTCGCCTCCAAGCTGGCGGAGGTGGCGCGGTCGCACCGCCTGCGGGTCCTGCACGTCCATTACGCCATCCCCTTCGCAGCCGCGGCGATCCTGGCCCGGCAGATCGCCCCCGACCTCGACCTCAAGGTGGTGACCACCCTGCACGGCACCGACATCACGCTGGTCGGCAGCAACGACAGCTTCCGGCCGGTGACCGCCTTCTGCATCGAGCAGTCCGACGCGGTGACCGCCGTCTCCTACGCGCTGCGCGCGGAGACCGACCGGGTGTTCGGCACCACGCGGCCGATCGAGGTGATCCCCAACTTCGTCGATCCCGCCCACTACCGGGACGCCCGCCCGGCGGTCTGGCCGGCCGCCGGGTCCGGCGCCGGGAGGCCGGACGACGCGGCCGGGGAGCGGCTGCCGGTGATCGTGCACATCTCCAACTACCGGCCGGTCAAGCGCACGGCCGACGTGGTGCGCGTGTTCGCACGAGCGGCGGCCGAGCTGCCGGCGCGGCTGGTGCTGGTCGGCGACGGTCCGGACCTCGGCCCGGCGGTCGATCTGGCCCGCGAGCTCGGCGTGCTCGACCGCGTCCGTCTGATCGGCGTGGTCGACGACGTAGCGCCGTACCTGCGCGGGGCCGACCTGCTGCTGCTGCCGAGCCGCAACGAGTCGTTCGGATTGGTCGCCCTGGAGGCGCTGGCGGCCGGCATCCCCGTGATCGCCAGCCGCGTGGGCGGCCTGCCGGAGGTGGTCCAACACGGCGTATCGGGGTATCTGTTTCCTCCGGGAGACGTGGAGGGGATGGCCCGGAAGGCGGCGGCGGTATTGCGCGACCGGCCGCTGGCGGAGCGGCTCGGCGCAGCCGGCGCCGAGCGCGCCCGCCGGTTCCGGCCGGAGCGGATCATCCCCCGCTTCGAAGATCTCTACCGCCGCGTGCTGGGCCTGCCGGCCGGCGCGGAGCCGGAAATCGACGACGGCGACGCGCACGCCGAGTCCTTCGAGCACGAGCTCCGCGCGCGTGCGTGACGGCCGTGCACGTGGGTGAAGTCCAGGATGGCGCTCACGCCGGGAACGGGCCGCTCCGCCTGGGGACGCGGCGCAGCGCGCTGGCGCGCGCGCAGGCGGCGATGGTCGCCGCCCGTCTGCCGCAGCCGGTGACCGTGGTGCCGATCGCGGTGGGGGCCGACGCCGACCGGCGGCCGTTGGCCGCCCTGGCCGGGGCGCGCGCCTTTACCGGCGCCATCGAGCGCAGCCTGTTGGCCGGCGACGTCGATCTGGCCGTGCACGCGCTCAAGGACCTGCCGGTGGCGCCGGTGGCCGGGCTGCGGGTCGCCGCGCGGCTGCCGCGCGGGCCGGTGGGCGACGTGCTGTTGCGGCGCGTCACGGACGCCGGCGCGCCGCTGGGGCTGCCGGCCGGCGCCCGCGTCGGCACCGGCGCCCCGCGCCGCGCCGCGCTGCTGGCCGTGCACGCGCCGCAGGCGCGGGCGGAGCCGATCCGGGGCAACGTGCCGGCGCGCATCGAGCGCTGTCTGCAGGGCCGCGTCGACGCGGTCGTGCTGGCGCAGGCCGGCCTCGAACGGCTCGGCGCCGCGGTCGGCCCGCTACTGGCGGAGCTGCGCAGCGTGCCGCTCGATCCGCCGGGCTGGCTGCCGGCGCCGGGTCAGGCGGCGATAGCCGTGCAGGCGCGCGACGACGATCCGCACCTCCTGGAGGCGCTGGCGGCCATCGACGACGCCGACACCGGCGTCGCCGTCGACCTGGAGCGATCACTGTTGCAGGCGGCCGGCGGCGGCTGCCAGGCGTCGCTCGGTGCCTACGCGCGGCCGGCCGCGGGCGCCGGGCGCCGGGCCGGCGGATGGCGCGCCGACGTGGCCCTGCTCGACGGCGGCGGCCGTTGGCAGGCGCGCCACGCCGCCGGCGGAGCGCGGGCGGTCCGCGAAGAGCTGGCCGCCTGGGTCGGCCGGGTCAGTCCCGAGGGGAGCGTCCCGTGACGCTCGGTCCGTGTCCATGACGCTCGTGCACGCCGCCGACCTGCACCTGTCGGAAGCCGACGCCGGCTACTGCCTGGAGGTGCTCGACCAGCTGGTCGACCTCTGCGCCGGCGTGCAGGCGACCGCGCTGCTGCTGGCCGGCGACGTCTTCGACAGCTTCGACGCCGCCGAGGCGTTGCGCGCGCCGTTCGGCGCCCGCGCGGCGCGTCTGGCCGAACGGTGCCGCGTGCTGTTCCTGCCGGGGAACCACGACGAGCTGCGGCAGGGGTCGCGGCGGCTCCGCGCGCTCGACCTGGGGCCGGTGACGCTGCTCGACGGCCGGCCGTTCTCGCTGGTGCGGTTGGAGGCGCCGGCGGGCCAGGGCGGGGCCGGTCCGGAAGCGGTCGAGGTGGTGGCGATTCCTCACCAACCGGGCTACGACGGCTACCGCGATTGGGGCGTGCCGCCCAAGGGCGCGCCGGTCCGCATCGTCATGGCGCACGGCATCGTGCCCGGCATGGCGTACACGGGGCCGGCCGGCGACGGCGGCGAGGAGGCGCCGGCCGGGCTGCTCGCCGCGGGGCTGTTCACGCGCCTGCAGGCCGACTACGCGGCGCTCGGCCACCTGCACGGGCGCCGCCGGACGGTCGAAGACGGCGTGACGCTCAGCTACCCGGGATCGGCGCGCGTCTGGCGCCGGGGCGAGGCGGGGGAGCGCGGCGTGTGGCGCCTCACGGCCGGCGCGGCCGGGGTCACCGGGGAGTTCATGCCGCTGCCGGCGGCCGGCCGGTACCGGGAATACGAGGCGCCGGTCGATCCGTCCGGCGCCGTCGACGTTGCCCCGTTGCGCCCGGACCGCTGGAGCCGCAACGACTGGGTGGTGCTGCGCGCGACCGGCGTGGTGGAGGATCAGAACGACCTGCCGGCCGCGTTGGCTGATCTGCGCGGCCGATTCGCCGGCGCGGTGCGGCGGTTCGAGGTCGACGCGGCCGACTGCCAGGCCATGCCGGGCATCGCTTCGCAACCGCTGGCCGCCCGTTTTCTGGAGCTGTGGGCGGCCAGCGAGCCGCAGGACGCCGCCGAGCGCCCGGCGTGGCTGCGCGCCCGGCAGCTCGGCCTGCTGGCGATCAAGGACGAGTTGGCGGACGGCCCATGATCACCCGCCTGCGAATCGAACGGTTCGGCGCGTTGGCCGCCCGCGAGCTGCGGTTCGGCGCCGTGACGCTGTTCGTGGGCCCGAACGAGAGCGGCAAGACCACGATCGTCGACGCCTTGTGCGAGGCGCTCTGCAAGCCGCGGTCCAACCGGACCGCCGGCAAGCGGTTGGCGCTCCGCTACGGAACCGAACGGCGGGTGACCGCCGACTTCGACGGCGAGCCGGTGACGATCCCGGAGGACGCCTTCTACGACCTGTACGCGATCCGCTCCGGCGATCTGACCATCGACGTCAAGCCCGGCGCGAGCTGGGTGGAGGCGCTGAAGGCGGAGCTGTTCACGGCCGGGCTCGACCCCAAGCGGTTGCGCGCCGCATTGGCGCGACGCGCCAGCACCGACGGCGGCAGCCGTCACAACCGCGAGCTGCGCCGCCTGCAGGAAGAACGGAGCGGGCTGGAGGAGCGGCGCGACGGGCTGCGTCAGCGCGCCGCCGCGTCCCGCGCCGCCGAGTCGGCCGCCGACGGACTGCGCGCCGAGCGCGACCGGCTGGCCGCCGGCCTGCACGGCGTGACCGGCGCCCTGGAGGAACGTCAGCGGCGTTCGCGCCGCCGCCTGCAGCAGGCCGAACGGCGCGAGGCGGAACGGCTGCTGCAGCGTTTCGAGGAGATCGACCGGGAACCGGCCGAGGCGGCCGCCGCCGCGCAGGCGGCCGCCCGTCTGCAGGAGCTCGCCGACGCCGCCGACGCGGCGGCCGCAGAGGTGGCCGCCGCGCGCGACGGGCTGGAGCGGGCGCGCGTCCGGCTGCGCGCCCCGGACGCCGGCCGGCCGGACGCATCCGCGCGCCCGGACGGCCCTGCGCGCCCGGACGGCCCCAACCCACCGGACGGCCCCAACCCACCGGATGGCCCCAATCCCCCGGACGGCAGGGCGCTGCCGGGCGCCGGCCGGCCGGCCATATCGGTGGCGGGAGTGGCGCTCGGCCTGCTTGCCGGCGGCGCGCTGGCCGCGGTGCTGCTGGTCGCGGAGACGCCGGTGTTGCTGGCGGCGGCGGCCGGCGTGGCTGCCGCCGGGGCGGCGATGTCGGCCGCCGTCCTGATCCGCCAGCGCAACGCCGGGTTCGCGGCGGCGCAGGCCGAGATCGACCACGCCGCCGAGCTGCTGCGCTCACGCCGCGAACGGCATGAGCACGCGGAGCGCGAGCTGCGCGGCTTCCTGGAACGGCACGGGGCGGAGTCCAAGGAGCAGCTGCTGCTGCGGCTCGGCGGCGCCCGGGTCGAGGAGGAGCGCCGCCGCGAGGTGGAGGCGGAGCTCGCCGCGGCGGCGCGGGAGCGCGGACTGCCCGGCCCGGACGCCTTGCGCGATACGCTCCGCAGCCGGCTGCGCGACCTGCCGCAAGACCCGCCGGCCGCACCGGCGGCGGTCGAGCGGGACGGGCTGGCGGATGAGGATGCGGCGGCCGAAGAAGAACGGCTGCGGAGCCACGCCGCCGAGCTGCGCGAGCGCCTGGAGGGGCTCGACGAGCGGATAGCCCGCGACCGGCAGCAGGCGGCGGCCCTGGGCGCCGGCGCGGACGAGATGGCCGACCTCGACGCGCGCGCCGCCGCCGCCGAGCGCCGCATCGCCGCGCTGGAGCTCGACCGGCGCGCGGCCGGCGTCGCCGCCGAGCTGTTCGCCCGCATAGCCGGTGAGACGACCGCCGCCCTGGACGAGCTGTCGGCCGGCATCGGCGCCGCCTACACGGCGCTCTCCGGGAGCGCCGCCGGGCCGGGCGGGGTATACGCCGCCGGAACAGCCGCTCCGTCTCCTGCCGGCGCCCCATCCCCGGCCGGCGCTCCGTCCCCGGCCGGCGCTCCGTCCCCGGCCGGCGGGCCGGGCCTGCCGTCATCGGTGAATCTGCAGGCGCTGGAGGAGCAGCCGCTGGTGGTCGACGCCTACGGCGCCGCGCGGCCGGCCGACCGCCTGTCGCACGGCACGCGTGACGCCTACGCCCTGGCCGCCCGCCTGGCGCTGGCCGAGCGGACGCGGCGCGAACCGGCCCTGCTGATCATGGACGAGCCGTTTCGAGCGATCGACACCACGCGCATGCGCCGCGCCCTGCGGCTGGTCGCCCGCTTCCGGGAACGCACCGGCTGGCAGATCGTGTTCCTGACCGCCGACGAGCGGGCGGCGCAGGCGGTCCGCGCGCAGTTCTCCGAAGCGCTCGTCCACCGCCTGGCGGTCGAGCCGTCGGGCGCGCCGCAGCAGCGCGTAGTTCTGGCCGATCATGCAGGCAAAGCCGAGCAGGACCCGGCCGGCGCGGCGCCGCAGCGCCGGGAGGAGAATCGAAAGGCTTTTGATGGGTGGTCCGGACGGCGCAAGTTATAGGAAAGCGGCGGGCGCGCCGGCGGCGCCCCCGCCGTGGTATGGTCGGCGCGGACCCGTTTCCGACGGGTGCGGAGTTGGCTGATGTACCCCACCAACCTGTTCAGACCCGGCGACGGTGGCCGCCCCCCGCACTTGGCGGGCCGGGGCCGGGAGCTGCAGGCAGTGGAGCCGATGGCGGCCGATCTCCGGGCGAACCGTTCCCCAAGCGCCAATGTCATCCTGTACGGCCCGCGCGGCAACGGCAAGACCGTCCTGCTCAACGTGATCGGCGACCGCCTGCAACGGGCCGGCGCCGCGGTGGTGCAGACGACCGCCCATGGCGGGGCGGCGTCCGCGGAAGCGCTGGAGCAAACGTTGGCGCCGGCCGGTGGCTGGCGCGGCGCCGTGCGCCGCTTGGCGGAGCGGTTCGGCGCCGCGCCGAGCCGCGTGACGTTGTTCGGGGTCAGGTTGGACCTTGACCGGTCCACGGGACCGTCCGTGGAGCAGATGCTGGCGGCCCGGTGCGCGGCGGGACCGTTGGCGCTGCTGGTGGACGAGGCGCACGCGCTCGACCCGGCGATCGGCGGCGGCTTGCTGGACGCATCACAGAGCATCCGGCGGATGGGCGCCCCGTTCCTGCTCGCGCTCGCCGGGACACCGGGCATCCAACACACTCTGCAGGAGCTGCGGACCAGCCACTGGGAGCGGTCTCGGCGCGTACCGGTCGGGCGGCTCGACCCGGGCGAGGACCGGGAGGCGTTGATGACGCCTCTGGAGCAGCTCGGCGTATCGGCTGATGGAGATTCGTTGGCGCAGCTGCTGAGGGCGGCGAACCGGTATCCCTACTTTCTCCAGGAGGTCGGCCACGCCACCGTGGCGGCCCTGAACCGGAACGGTGCGCGGCGCGTTGATGGCGCCGCCGCGGACCGGGCGCTGGCGGCGTTCGGCCCGATCAAGAACGCCTTCTACGACAGCCGCGTGGACGAGCTGGAGGATGCGGGGCTGCTCGCGCCCGCGGTGGCGGCTGCCCGCGCCTTCGGTGAAGCGGACTGGCTGCCGCGTGCGCGATTGGCAGGTGCGTTGGCCGCGGACCGGGTACCGGACGGGCGGGCGCCGGACGCCGCGCGGGCGCGCCGCGAACTGGTCGCCCGCGGCGTGGTGTGGCCGAAGGACGGCGGTTACGAGCCGGGCATTCCATCCCTGCTGGCGCATCTGACCATGATCGGCGCAGCCGACGGTCCCGCCCCGCCGACGGAGTAAAGTCAACCCAGGTCGCGCGGGAAGCCCTCGAACCGATCCAGCCCCAGATGCACCTGGCGCCACTTCTTGACCAGAAAGCCGATCCGGTCCCAAGCGTAGCAGTCTCCGACGCGCTGGTCCATCGCCTGTCGATCGAGCCGGCGGGCGCGCGTGCAGGGGACGAGCTTGTAGAGGCCGCGTCTCCCGGTGGTACGGCGCCGCGTTGACCGCAGCGCCTACGTGCAGCGGTGCACGAACGGCTCGACCGGCGTCAGATCCATGTGAACGCAGAACGCAGGGCTGGAGCGTGATCGAGACATCGACGGTGGGCGATTCGCTGCCAAGTTCAAGGCTCGCGTGACAAAGGGGCAGCCCTTGGCTCGGGGCGCCGCGCAAAACCGGCGGATCATGGGCGGCGCAGGCGGTCCGCGCGCAGTTCTCCGAAGCGCTCGTCCATCGCCTGTCGATCGAGCCGTCGGGCGCGCCGCCGGCCACGTAAAACGCGCTCTACGCGCGCAGCTCTTCGGCGGTGTGGACGACCCGGTACTGCGCCGATGACTCGCCGGTCCGCAGCGCGGCGAAGTGCGCCTTGCCGCACTCCACCTTGGCGCGCTCGGCGTTGCGCAGGTCGTCCAGGAAGGCGCTGCCCTTGGTCTCGACGACCAGGTACAGGCGCTCGCCCTCGTCGTCCTCGATCAGCACCGCCCAGTCGGGGTTGTAGGGGCCGAGCGGGGTGCGTATCTGGAACCAGCGCGGCAGCTTGGCGTACACCTTGACCGAGGTGAACTGCTCCAGCGAGGCGGCGAAGGCGGCCTCGTTGTCGGAGTCGTACACGACGTGGTCGTACACGGACTTCTCGGCCGCCAGCGTGTTCTTGAGGTAGCCGATCAGCTCTTCGTTGCGGAACAGTTCCTGGGCGTAGTACTGCTCGTCGCCGAGGCGCTGATACTTGATCCCGTCCACCAGCGCCAGCCGCTTGCGGCGGTTGATCGCCTCCGCCGCGGTCTCGATGAACTTGGCGGGGTTCGCGACGAAATCGTCCAGCCGCCCGCTCTCCGTCACGATCCGGCACAGGCTGCGCCGGGTGAGCCCGGTCCGGTTCTGCAGATGGCCGAGCAGGTCGGGCAGCTCCACCTCCGCGTCGTCCAGGTAGGCGGCGCCGGATTCGCGCACCTCGCCGATCACGCCGCCGCGCCCGACGGAGATGCCGCCGCGCCGCCAGATCAGGCGCGGGCGCGTTATCTGCGGCGCCTCGGCGAGCGCCCGGATGCAGGACCGGAGCAACGCCGCGTTGTCGAAGCGGACGCGAAAGGTGGTCTTGTGCTTGATGCGGTCCCACAGCGCTTGGAACTCGGCGCCGCCCAGCACCGCCTCGCGCGGCTTGACCCGGCGCCGTTCATTGGCGCGGTTGATCTTGATGCGGCTGGTAAACTTGCGCAGCGTCCGCGCCACGCCTTCGCGGAACGGCTCGAACTCGGCCGGCAGCGTCAAGCTGCCGCGGTCCAGCGCCTCCCCCAGCAGCACGTCGTGCACCTGTCCGTCGAGGTTCAAGTAACCGTGCTGGGTCAAGTACCACTGCAGCCGCCACGACTGGTCGGCGTCGAGCACCCCGGCGGCGGCGAACGCATTCGGCTCCACCGTTCCGAACGGGATGCCGGTCTCCTCCTCGATCTCCCGCTGCAGGTTCTCGGCGAACTCCTCGTAGCTCTCGCGGGCGATGACGGTGAGGGTGTTGACCTCGAATCCGCGCTGCCGTTCGCCGGCCTGGTTGACGCACAGGCGCAAGCCGCGGCCGAGGGTCTGCCGGCGTTCCCGTTCGGTGCCGACGTCGCGCAGGGCGCAGATCTGAAAGACGTTGGGGTTGTCCCAGCCCTCGCGCAGCGCCGAGTGCGAAAAGATGAACTGCAGCGGCTCCGCAAAGCTGAGCAGCCGTTCCTTGTCGCGCATGATGAGCCGGTAGGCGCGTTCGGCGCTGTCGCGGTTGGTCTGGTTGTTCTCCGCCGTATCCGTCCAGCCGCCGCGGCGGTCGATCGAAAAGTAGCCTTCGTGGACGGCCGCCGCGGCCTCGTGCGCGTCCGCCCCGGCGGGCAGGGCGCCGTACTCCGGCCGCCGCGCCAGGCGCAGGTATTCCTCCTCGAACAGATGCGCGTAGTCGCCCTTGACCGGATCGCCGGCGTCGTCGTAGCGCCGGTAGTGGGCCACCTGGTCGATGAAGAACAGCGTCAGCACCTTGATGCCGAGCGGGCGCAGGCGGAGCTGCTTGTCGAGGTGCGCGCGGATCGCCTGGCGGATCATCTCCCGGTGCACGGCGCGCAGGTCCACGCCGCCGTAGACGTCGCCGGGGACCATCATGTGCCAGTCGTCCGGCAACTGCACCTCCAGGCGCTCGTTGCCGCGTCCGACCATCACTTCGCCGACGCGGTGATTCCGGTACACGGCGCGGCGCGTCCTCTTTTCCAGGTCGTCGCGTTCCATGACCTGCAGGGTGCGGCGCCGCACGCCGCCGCTCGGCGTCGCCACGTCCACCTCGACGTCGGCCCAGATGGCGCTCCCCTTCCGGCGCGTGGCCAGCAGCCGCAGATAGGGCCGGTTGTGATCGTCGGCGACCACGCCGGCCGCCACCTCGATCTGCTTGACCAGCTTGCGTTGGTAGGCGTCCACGGCGTTGAGGCGGTAGACCATGTGGTAGCGGTCCGCGTGCGTGGCCGAGTAGCGCAGCGTGCACAGCGGATTCATCCGCGCAAGCGCCTGCTTTCCCTGCCCCTTCAAGCCGCCGTCCACGCTCTGCGGCTCGTCCACGATCAGCACCGGGTTGGTGGCGCGCACCAGGTCGATCGGCTTCTCGCCGCCGGTCTTTTCGTTCGGCTGGTAGATGTTGTTGACGTCGCGCTTGTTGATGGCGCCGACCGTCACCAGCATGATCTGCACCTGCGCGCCGACGGCGAAGTTGCGCACCTGCCCCAGGCGCGCGGAGTCGTAGACGAAGTGCTCGAACGGCACTCCCGAATAGATCGCGCGCAGATGCGGGCGCATGATTTCGAGCGACTTGTTGACGCCCTCCTTGATCGCCACCGACGGCACCACGATGGCGAACTTGGTGAAGCCGAATCGGTGGTGGAGCTCCAGGATGGTGCGCAGAAACACGTAGGTCTTGCCGGTGCCGGTCTCCATCTCCACCGTGAAGTCGCGCGACCGTAGCGTTTCCGCCGGCGCCAGGCCGTTGCGCGCCTGCACCTGCCGCAGGTTCTCCAGCAGCGCGTCGTCCGGGAGCTGCAGCAGGTTGCCGCTGCCGAGGTCGCCTTCCCGGAATCCCGGCAGCTGATCCCGAAGCGCAGGCGACACCGTGAACTCGGAGCGGCAGGTCTCCTGCCCGCGGAACAGGTCGCACACCGCGGCGATGGCGTCCTGCTGGTAATCGAGGTCGGGCTCGAAGCGCAGCTTCATCAGATGCTCCGCAGATCCTTGAAGTCGTACTGCCCCAGAATCTCCATCACGTTGGACTTGCTCACGTCGTCCCCGAACGCGCTTTCGCGGAACACCACGGCCAGGTCGTCGGCGGCCTCCAGCTCGTCGCGCAACGCCACCATGCCGAGGCACAGCTCATCGACTTCGGCCGCCGCGATCGACTCGGCCAGGCAGGTCATCAGCTCGCCGCCGGCCACTACGGTCACCCGCTTGCCGGCGATGCGGCGCCGCACCACCGGAACGCAGAGGTCGTAGCCGAGTTTGAGCAGCAGCTCGTAGAACAGATCGTCCTCGTTACGGTCCGGTTTGACGTGGTCGACGTAGTCCAACACCGCCTGCTTCAGGTTGGCCCGGTCCGGCTCCCATGCGCGCACGTTGGATGTGTCGAGCTTGAACACACGGAAGCCGAGGTCCGCTCCCGCCGCGCCCGGCTCCAGCTTGCGCGCCGCGCGCCGCAGCCGCTCCTTGGTCAGTTCCGCAATGGTCAACGGCCGGCCGATGCTTTCCAGAAACCCGGCGGTGAGCGCCTGGTTGTGGTTCTCCTTGCTGACCGGTTCCGGGAGCTGCGCCAGCACGTACCGGCGGGCGCCGCCGTCCGCCAGATTCTGCTCCAATACCGCCTGCGCGGTGGTGCCCGACCCGGCGAAGAAGTCGAGCACGATGGCGTCGGGATCGTTGGCGAGCTGCAGCAGATACTTGATCAGGCGCATCGGCTTGGGCTGTGGAAACACCTTGTCGGCGCCCATCACTTCCCGCAGTTCCCTGGTGCCGTGCGAGTTGAACCCGACGTCCTCCGGCGCCAGTATGGTGTTGGGCGGCACGCCTTCCTGCACGTCGGAGAGGTAGCGCTTTCCTTTCGGCTCGCCGTTCTCGAAGACGACCTGGCCCTGTTCATCCATGCGCGCCAGGGTCTCGCGCGAATATCTGGGGTAACTTCCCGTGGGAGGCTCCCAGACCACGCCGTTGCGGAACGTGTGCCGGTACGGCTCGTAGTAGTTGCGGGCGTGCAGGGGATCGAGCTTGTAGGGGCCGCGGCCGTCGCCGTCGTCGTAAGGATAGCTGGCCGACTTGTCCTGCGGTTGGCGGAGGTAGCGCTGCGGCGACTCGGCGAACCACTCCTTGTTGCGCCCGTACACCAGCAGAAAGTCGGCGTGCTGGTTGAAGTCCTTGCTGGAGTTGCGCACCGTGTGCATGGCGCGCCGCGTCAGGATGGCGAAGCGGTTCTCCTCGCCCCAGATTTCGTCCATCACCTTCTGCAGGTTGGCGAGCTCGCCGTGGTCGATCGACACGGCGATGATGCCGTCTTCGCGCAGCAGGGCGCGGGCCACCTTGAGCCGCGGGTAGATCATGTTGAGCCAGTTGGTGTGGAAGCGGCCGGAGGCGTCGGTGTTGGAGCGGAGCTTGTCGCCGTTGGCGTCAATCTGGCCGGTGAGCCGGAGATAGTGGGTGACCCCGTCGCGGAAATTGTCGGGGTACACGAAGTCCTTGCCGGTGTTGTAGGGCGGATCGATGTAGATCAGCTTTACCTGGCCGGCGTAGCTCTTCTGCAGGAGCTTGAGCACCTCCAGGTTGTCGCCTTCGAGCATCAGGTTCCGGGTCGCGTCCCAGGCCAGGCTCTCCTCGGCAGCCGGGCGCAGGGTGCCGGTGGTCGGCGTCACCCCCCGCCGGCGGGCGCGGCGCTTGCCGCTCCAGGTGAGCCGGTACTTCTCGTCGTCGTCGCCGTCGTCGATGGCGGCGCCGAGCAGCTCGCGCAGGACGTCGAAGTCCACCACGCCGTCGGCGACCGCCTCTGGGAACAGGCGGGCGAGCTGCGCCACGTTGTCCGCCACCCCGTCGGGCGAACGGCTCTCAGGGTCGTCTGCGGTGATTCGCGTCATGTACGATGCGGGACGTTCCGGCGCTCATTATACCGTCCTGGCGCGCCCACTCGTCAATCTTGCGAAGCGAGCTGCGCTCCGACGGCGCGAGCGGGAGCTCGTCAGGACGAGCCGGCGTCCAGCCAGTAGTCGGCCACGTCCGCGGGAATCGCGCCGTCGGCGCCGGGCGCGTGGGTGCCGTGGCGCGACCGTGCGCCGTTGCGCGACCGTGCGCCGTGCACCAGGCGCAGCACTTCGCCGTATTCGCGGCGTTCGAATGCCGCCCGCGCCGCTCCGGCGGCGGCGCCCGAGTCACCCGCACCGGTGGCCGCCGCGTCGGGCTCCGGCGTGTCACCGTTCGGCGCATCGCGGTTCGGCGGTTCGGGGCTGCGCGGATCGCCGACGGTCGCGGCAGGGCCGGCCCCGTCCCCCTCGCGCGTGCGCTCGTGCAGGGCGCGCAACGCGGCCTGCGCCTCCGCGGCGCGCGCCGGGTCGCGGTCCTGCGCCAGCCGGCGGTAGATCGAGCGGAGCAGATCGACTTCCGCTCCGCTCAGGTCGGAGCGTTCCGCCAGCCAGCGGACGCGCTCCCGGTGGTACGGCGCCGCGTTGACCGGCAGCGCCGACGTGCAGCGATGCACGAACGGCTCGACCGGCGTCCCGATGGCGCCCGGCGCGCCGCCACCGTCCTCGCGCTCCTCCGCGTCGCGCCAGGCGGTGGCTGCGGGCGCGACGGCCGGCGGCTCATCGTCCGGCAGGCCGGCGGCGATCGCCTCCCGCACGCCGGCCAACTCGGGGGCGGCGCGCAACGCCGCCTCGCCGGCCGTAAAGCGCTGCAGCTCCACCCGCAGCTCGTCCGCTCCGCCCTCGCCGGCCGGTCCCGTCACGCCGGCGCGGAGCACGCCGCCGGCTTCCAGGCTGACGCGCAGCACCAGATCGGGCCGTCCGCCGCCGTCCTGCGCCGCGTTCACGCGGATCGCGCCGAGCCGTTGGTAGCGCTCGCCGCCGCCCGGCTCCTCCCGGAACAGCTCGACGTCGGCGGCGCGCTGCCCCGCGCCGGCGGTGGTGAGCACCACCTGCCGGACGCCGCGAAAAGTCTCCGGCATCAGCGGGTAGAAGCAGCCGTCGGCGGTGCGGAGCCCGATCCGCGATACGCCGGGCGCCGGGCGTATCGTCATTCGGCGCCCGCGGCGCCGGCGGCCGCCCCGCCGGCGTCCGTGCTGCCGGCCGCCGTGCTGCCGGCCGCCGCGGAGCGGTCGCGGTGCTGCATGGCCAGCAGATTCTCCGCCATGCGCAGCAGCGCGTCCGCGTCATCGACCCCGCGCGCGAGCGACGAGTACCCCACCGCCAACTCCGGCCGCGCGCCGCCGGCGCCGTCCGGCGCGGAAGGCCCGGCGGCCCAGCTCAGCAGGTCGAGCGCCGTCAGCGCCGCGCCGTCGAAGTCCAGACCGGGACAGACCACCGCCAGCTGCCCGTCCTCCTTGTAGTGGAAGCAACGCGCCGGTCCGGCGGCGCTCTGCCGGGCCGCGCGGAACACCGCTTCGATCACCCGGTCGCCGACGGCGGCGCCGCCGTCCTCGGCGCTGGCGTCGCTCACCAGCCGGTGATAGTTGCAGATCCGAATCAGGATCACGCTCAGGGCGCCGCCGCCGGCCGCGCGCGCGGCGACCTCCGCCCGCAGTACGCGGTCGAGGTGCGTGAACAGCGGATAGCCGGTGTAGGCGGACCGGCCGGCCGGCCCCAGGTCCGACTCGTAGGCGATCGCCTGCTCCAACGGCGCCGCCGCCACCGCCGCCGTCAGCAGCAGCAGATGCTCCGTGTGGGCGTTGAACCGCTCGAACGGCAGGCGTTCGACGTCGATCACCCCCCACGTGCGCGCGCCGGCGCGCAACGGCGCCGCATAGATCACCGCGCCGCGGTCGGCGCGGCGCAACGTGTCGTAACGCGTCAGGTGCTTGGCGGAAAAGAGCCGATCGTTGCGCGCCACCCACCCCTCGATGCTGCCGTTGACCGGCAGACGGCGCTCGGCGGGGTCATCGGCGTCCCAGCCGGCGGTCGCCCGCACCGTCAGCTCGCCGGCTTCGGCATCGAGCTGCCACAGCGAGCAGCGGTCGGCGCCGGTCAGCTCCGACACCGTGTCGAGCAGCACGCGCAACGTCCCGTCCACGTCCGCCGACGACAGCTCCCGCCACCGGGAGTGCAGATAGGCCAGCGAATCGCGCTGGCCGCTCACCTGCCGCTCCAGCTCGCTCGCCGCGGCCAGCAGTCCGGCGCGCTGCCGCTCCGCCGCCTCGCGTTCCTGCTGCAAGCGGCGCACCCGCCGATGCCAGGCAAAGTTGATCAGGCCGAACACCAGCACCCCCAGTACCGCGGTCACCGCCAGCGCCGGCAGGCGGGGATGCGCAAGCGGGTCGGACGCGGCCGGGAAGATCGCCAGCCCCGCAAAAGCCAGCGCTGCTCCGGCGGCCAGCGCCGCGTAGCCGGGCAGCCATCCGCGCCACGCGGCGATCGCCAGAGCCGCCAGCAGATAGGGATTGACGGCGGCGTCGAGCAGACCGGGATCGCCGCGGTCGGTCAGGTCGACCGCGAAGGCGACGGCGGCCAGCGCGAACGCTTCGATCAGGTAGCGGACGCGCACCGCGGCGTGCGCCCGCGTCCGCTCAGACACCGGCCGCCACGGCCGCCGCGGCCGGCGGCCGACCGGCGGCGGTGCGGCGTTCGGCGCGAAACAGGGTGCGCGGGGCGGAGCCGTCGATGAGCGGTGCGAGCGCCGCATGGCCGTTGCCGACGATCACGTCGATCCCGTGCGCGGTCATCATCCGCGCGGCGTCGACCTTGGACAGCATGCCGCCCATCCCCAGCGGGCCCGCCTCCTGCGAGGCGTGCGCGCGGATGTCGTCGTCGACCCGCTCCACCAGCGGGATCAGGGGCCCGTGCTCGCCGCCGGCGTGCAGGCCGTCGACGTTGGTCAGGATCACCGCCAGATCGGGCTTGGCGCCGACGGCGACCAGCGCCGCCAGAATATCGTTGTCGGTGAAGCGGCCCCGCGAGTCGAGCTCCTCCTTGTTGACCAGATCGTTTTCGTTGATCACCGGCACGATGCCGCGCGACAGGTACGCGTCCAGGATGCGCAGGATGGTGCGTTCTTCCCGCGGGGTGTCGAAGTTGTAGTGCGTCAGCAGCACCTGCGCGGCCTGTACGCCGTGTTCCCGGAACAGCGCCCGGTAGCAGTCGGCCAGCGGGATCTGGCCGATGCCGGACAGCATCTGCAGCTCCAGCGGTTCGGCGGGCCGCTCGGCCAGGCCGGCCGCCTCCATGCCGGCGGCCACCGCGCCGGAGCTCACCAGCAGCACCTCGTCGCCGCGGCGCAACAGCGCCGCGATCTCACCCACCTTGCCGCGCAGCCACGGCCGGTCGAGCCGCGATCCGGCGCCGATCACGCCGGTGCCGATCTTGATCAGAACCCGCACGGCGGTCAGCCCGCCTCGCCGCCGGCCGCAGGCGGCGCCGGCAGGTCGACGTGGTGGAACCGGCGCGCGCCGCTGGTGTAGTCGGCGACCAGGTGGCCGTCTCCCTGCAGGCGGTAGGCGTAGGTGGTGAGCCCCTCCACGCCGACCGGACCGCGCGCGTGGATACGCGTGGTGGAGATGCCGACCTCGGCGCCGAGCCCGAACCGGTAGCCGTCGGCAAAGCGGGTCGAGCAGTTGCGCAGCACCGACGCCGAGTCGACCTGCGCGAAGAAGGCGTCGGCCGCCTGCCGGTCGGTGGTGACGATCGCATCGGTGTGGCCGCTGCCGTGCCGGTTGATGAAGTCGATCGCCTCCTGCAGGCCGTCGACGATCTTGACCGCCAGGATCAGGTCGAGGTACTCGGCGTCCCAGTCGGCCGCCGTGGCGGGCGCGGCGTCGATCAGCGCGCGCACCCGCTCATCGCCGCGCAACTCCACCTGCGGCAGGGCGTCACGCAACCGCGGCAGCAGCCGGCCGGCGACCGCGGCGTGAACGAGCACCGTCTCCACTGCGTTACAGACCGCCGGATACTCGGTCTTGGCGTCGGTGACGATGGCCGCCGCCTGGTCGAGGTCGGCGGCGGCGTCGACGTACACGTGGCAGACGCCGTCGGCGTGGCCGAGCACCGTGATGCGCGTGCGGTCCCGGATGCTGCGCACCAGTTCCGGCGACCCGCGCGGGATGATCAGGTCGACCAGGTCGTCCATGCGCAGCAGGTCGTCGATCTGCTCGCGGCCGGCCGCCAGGTGCAGGGCGCCGGCGAAGCGCGGATCGGTGGCGGTGAGCGCCGCCCGGATGCAGTCGAACAGCGCCCGGTTCGACTCGGCCGCCTCCGAGCCGCCCTTGAGGATGGCGGCGTTGCCGGACTTGATGCAGAGCGATGCGATCTGCACCAGCGCGTCGGGCCGCGACTCGAAGATCACCCCCAGTACCCCGATCGGCACGGTCACGCGCGTCAGGGTGAGGCCGTCGTCGAGCCGGCGCGCCACCTGCACCTGCTGCAGCGGATCGGGGGCGGCGGCGACCTCCTGCAGGCTGGCGTCGATCGCCTCCATCTTGGCGTCGGACAGGCGGAGCCGCTGGATGAGCGGCTGCGGGATGCGGGCGGCGCGCGCGCGTTCCAGGTCGGCGGCGTTGGCGGCTTGAATCCCGGCCCGGCGTTCGCGGATGCGGCGCGCGGCCTCGCGCAACGCGGCGTCGCGCAACGCGGCCGGCATGGTGCGCAGCCGGCGGCCGGCATCCCGGGCGCTCCGCGCCGCCTGCTCCATGTTCGTCGCCTCCGGGCCTGCGGTCCGATCCGCCGCGCTCACCTTCCCGTCCGTCACGCTCACGCTCCGGCCAGCTCGCGGCTGCGGCCGGCGGCGGCGGCGATCGTGCCGGCTATGGCGGCGTCCAGGTCGGATGACTCCAGCACGGCGCGGCCGGCCTCGGTCGTCCCGCCCGGCGAGCTGACCATGTCGATGAAGTCCGCGGTCCGGTAGCCGCGCTCCTGCAGCAGCACGGCCGTCCCCTTGGCGGTCTGCAGCGTCAGCGCCCGCGCCGCCTCGCGCGGCAGGCCGCATGCCTGGCCGGCGTCGATGAACGCCTGCAGCAGCCGCGCCATGAACGCCGGCCCCGACCCCGACAGGGCGGTGACCGCGTCGAGGTGCGCCTCGTCGACCTCCAGCGCTACGCCGAGCGCTCGCAGCAGGCCGCCGACGGCGCGCACGTCGGCGGCCGTGGCCGACGGCCCGCGCGCGAAGCCGGCCGCCATCTCGCCGACCACGCACGGCAGGTTGGGCATGACCCGGATCAGGCGCGCGGCCGGCAGCCAGGCGCCCAGGCGCGCCAGGGTGACGCCGGCGGCGATCGACACGACCAGCCGGCCGGCCGGGCCGGCGGCCAGATCGGCGGCGGCCGCCGGTACGTCCTGCGGTTTGACCGCCAGAAACACGATTTCGGCGCGCGCGGCCACGGCGCCGTTGCGCGCCGCCGGTTCGGCGCCGGCCTCGGCGCAGAACCGGTCGAGCCGCTCGCGGACCGGGTCGTGCGCGGTGATCGCGCCGGCCAGTCCGGCGGCTCGAATGCCTCGCGCCAAGCCGAGCGCCATGGCGCCGGCGCCGACAAAGCCAAGGCGTGGTCGTGAGGGGGCGGTGGCCTGGGTCGCGTCCATCCGGTGAGCTGCTTCAGGCCGCGTGACGAGGATCGATCATGAGGATGCGCGAGCCGCGCGCCGCATCATAGAGCGTGCGGCGCGCGGCCGGCAACGACGCCAGACCGGCGTCCCGAAAGCCGGCCGCATGGAAGAAGTCGATCGCCTGCGTGGTGAGCACGAACACCCGGCGCGCGCCGCGGTCGCGCGCGCGGCGCAGCAGCAGCTCCACCAGGCGGCGGCCGACGTTGGCGGCGCGGTGCGGCGGGTTCACCGCCAGGCCGACGATCTCCGCGTCGCCGCCGCCCAGGTCGTCGAGTCCGCTGCATCCCTGGATCGTGTCGTCCACGCGGTAGACGACCCAGTCGTCAATGGCGGCGCCGATCAGCTCCGGCGAACGCGGCACCAGCAGGCCGTCGGTGACCAGCGGTTGCAGCAGGCTCATGATGGCCGGGACGTCCTCCGGGGTGGCGGCGCCGAAGTCGGCGAACCGGTCGGCGTGGACCATGGTGCCGGCGCCCCCCACGGAGAAGATCTCCTCCAGGAGCATGCCGTCGCGCGCGCCGTCGATCACGTGCACGCGCTCCACGCCGCCGCGGCAGGCGGCGACCGCCATGCGGAGCATGTCCTGCGCGCCGGCGTCGAGGCCGGCGTTGCGCGCGGCGGCCAGCTCGGCCGCTTCGTCGACCGTCAGGGCGGCGTAGGCGCCGGACGCGCGCAACGGCGGGGCGCCGGGCGGCTGGACGCCAATGGCGGCGCCGGGCGCCAGGATGCCGGGTGTTGGGGCGGCCACGAACAGCTTGGCCGCCTGCAGGCCGGCGGCGACCGCGACGGCAAGGTCGTCGCTGGCCAGATTGTAGGCGGCGCCGACCGAGTTCCAGCCGATGGTGGTGACGATCGGCGCCACCTCGCGGTCGATCAGCGCGCGGACCAGGGCGGTATCGACCCGTTCGACGCGGCCCGACCGGTCGTAGTCGACGCCGTCGACCACGCCGAGGGAACGGGCGCGCACCCAGTTGCCGGAGGCGGCGTGGCCGCCGCACTCCGAGAACAGCGACATGAGCCGCGTGCTGAGCGCCGACACCGCGTGGATGACGTGCTCCATCATCGCTTCGGTGGTGACGCGCAGGCCGCGGTGGTAGCGGCACGGCAGCGCCGCGCGCCGCAACGCCCGGTCGATCGCGGCGCGCGCGCCGGCGACCACCACGGTGCGGATGCCCATGCGCTGCATCAGCACGATGTCGCGCACCAGCACCGCCGCCAGCGGCGACTCCAGAACGCGGTCGTCGATCTTGATCACGAACAGGCGGCCGCGGAACCGCGCCAGATAACCGAGCGCGTCGCGGATCGCGCCGACCGGAGCGGTCATCGGGCCGCCGGCCCCGGCCGCCCGCCGCCGTGCAGGTGCATGGCCCAGGATATACCGAACGCCGTCCGCCGGCGTCGGGAATGCGCCGGCTTGCGGCCGGAGCGGCCGATCCGGCAGACTCCGCCCATGAGTACCGGCGCCAGCGCCGATCGGTATCGGCGCTCCATCGTCATAGACTCCCTCAACGTCAGCAACTGGCGCAGCGATAACGTATTCGCGGACCTGCACGCCGGCGGCGTGACCGCCACCAGCGCCACCGTGGCCACCTGGGAGGGATTCGTAGAGACCGCCGACGCGGTGGCCGCCTGGTACCCGCGCTTTCGCGCGCGCTCGGCGCAGATACGGCCGGTGCGGTCGGTGGCCGACGTGCACGCCGCCAAGGCGGAGGGCCGGGTCGGCGTCATCCTCAGCTTCCAGAACGCCAGCCCGATAGAGAACGACCTGCGCCGGCTGGAGCTGTTCGCCGACCTCGGCGTACGGATCATCCAGGTCACCTATCACGAGCAGAACCTGCTCGGCGCCGGCTGCTACGAGGCGCACGACGCCGGGTTGACCAACTTCGGCCGCGACGCGGTGCGGGAGATGAACCGGCTCGGCATCCTGGCCGACCTGTCGCACGTGGGGCCGCGCACCACCCTGGACGTGATTGAGCACTCGGAGCGGCCGGTGGCGATCACGCACGCCAACTGCCGCGGCTACTACGACGTGCCGCGCAACAAGACCGACCAGGCGGTGCGCGCCTGCGCGGCGCGCGGCGGCGTGATCGGCGCCACCGCGATCACCAGTTTCCTGCGCCGCGGACCGGAGTCGACCCTGGACGACCTGACGGAGGCGATCGACGACCTGGTGGAGCGGGCCGGCATCGACCACGTCGGCTTCGGGTCCGACTTCACCCAGGACCAGCCGCCGGCGTTCTGGCGCTTCATCTCATCGCAGCAGGGAACGAAGTTTCCGTCCACGTTCTCGCAGCCCGGCGTCGACTACACCAAAATGCGGATGTACCCCAAGGGGTTGGAGACGCCGCGCCGGATGCCCAACCTGGCCGCGGCGCTGGCCGGCCGCGGCTACGCGCCGGACGACGTCGACAAGGTGTTGGGCGGCAACTGGCTGCGGCTGTTCCGGGAGGTGTGGACCGGCCCGTAAGAACGGCCGTTTACAGCGGCGTCTCCAGGATCGTGTAGGTCTTGGACGGGGTGGCGTTCATCATCGCCAACATGCTCAGCACCGGCGCGTTGTCCTCAAGCACGTAGCCTATGTCGCAGTACCGGTAGCCGCGCTGCTGCGTGTAGAGCTTCTGCTGCCGGAGCAGCAGGCCCTCAAGCCCGCGGTTGCGGAACCTCTTCTTCACGCCCAGGTACCCCAGCCGCAGCCCCTTGATGCTCCGCTTGGCGGCCAACATGCGCGCCGCCCGCCACAGCTCGAAGCGCGGAAACCGCCGCGACGGCCGCATGCGGTCCAGGATGTTGGGCACCCCGCCGAAGAACGCGGCCGGCTCGCCCCGCCAGTAGGCTATCGAGAACTGGCCGCGGTCGACGATCAGCTGTTCGGCGTCGATCATCTTGAAGAACTCGTCGGCCCGGTACGGGACGAAGCCCCAGTTGTCGTTCCAGGCGTCGTTGTAGATGTCGAGCATCTCCCGCTTCCGCTCCGCCCGCGGCCGCTCGCCCCAGGTCTCGAACACCACGCCGCCCCGCTTCTCCACGATCCGCGCGATTCGCTGAAGCTTCGCCTCCATCGGCGCGTGCACCGGCACCTCCCAGGAGCGGACCCGTTTGACGGGGCGCAGGCCGGCGGCGGCCAGGAGATCGAAGTAGTACGGCTTGTTGTAGTGGTAGTAGATCACCGGCCGGGTATCGAACCCCTTTGTCAGCACGCCGGGCGTGGCCTGGTTGACCGGCAGGTTCTGCGGCCCGCGCATGACCGCCATGCCGCGTTCGCGCAGCCAGCCGCCGGCGGCTTGCAGCAGGCGGCCGGTCACCTCGCGGTCGTCGATCGACTCGAAGTGGCCGAAGAAGCCGGTCCGCTCGTTCCAGTGAGCGTTGTGGTCGTGGTTGACGTAGGCCGCGCAACGGCCGGCCGGCCGGCCCCGGCCGTCGAAGGCCATGAAGAAGGCGATGGCCGCGTGCCGGAAGAACAGCGATCGCGGTTCGAAGTAGCCGTCGATGCCGAGCAGCCGGAAGCCGGTGTACTCGTAGTCGAGCAGCGGAACGTACTGCGGGTCGTCCCGGTAGTGGCTCCAGTGGAAGTCGACGAAGGAGCGCAGCCGGGCGCCGGCGCCGGGATCGGTGTTGGCGAAGCGCTCGATCCTGATCCCGCCCACGGCGCCAACCTATAGGCGAATGGCGCGCGGCGGTTCAAGGGGGTATCATCCCCTGCGTATGGCGGAACCGTTCCTGGGACCGGACTTCCTGCTGCCGAACGAGCCGGCGCGCCGCCTGTACCGTGACTACGCTGCCGGCCAGCCGATCTTCGACTACCACTGCCACCTGCCGGTGAAGGAGATCGCCGACAACCGCGCTTTTCCGACCATCACGCAGATGTGGCTCGGCGGCGACCACTACAAGTGGCGGGCCATGCGCGCGCTCGGCGTCGACGAGCGGCTGATCACCGGCGACGCCGGCGACTACCGGAAGTTCGCGGCGTGGGCGGCGGCGGTGCCGTACACGGTGCGCAACCCGCTCTACCACTGGACGCACCTGGAGCTGCGCACACCGTTCGGGATCGACGATCTGCTGTCGCCGGCGACGGCCGAATCGATCTACCGCGCCTGCAACGAGCGGCTGCGGGAGCCGGAGCTCCGCACCCACGGCCTGCTGCGGATGATGAACGTGCGGGTCGTCTGCACCACCGACGACCCGGCCGACAGCCTGGAGCACCACGACCGCATCCGGCGGTCGGGCGCGCCGTGCACGGTGGCGCCGGGCTTTCGCGCCGACCACGCCCTGGCGGTCGACGACCCCGAGCGCTTGAACGGCTGGCTGGCCCGCCTGTCGGAGCGCGCCGGCGGGGAGATCACCGACTATGACGGGATGCTCGCCGCCTTGGCCGCGCGCCACGCCGACTTCCACGCCGCCGGCTGCCGGTTGTCCGATCACGGCCTGGAGACGCTGGATGCCGAGCCGTACACGGCGCGCGAAGTCGAAGGAACGTTCCGGCGCGCCGTGCAGGGACAGGCGGCGGACCCTGAAGCGGCGCGCGCGTACCGTTCCGCCGTCCTGTTCGAGATGGCGCGCATGGACGCCGCCGCCGGCTGGACGCAGCAGTTCCACCTGGGCGCTCTGCGCAACACCAACCGCCGCGGCTTCCGGGCGCTCGGCCGCGACGCCGGCTACGACTCGATCGGCGATCCGCCGCCGGCGCGGTCGATGGCGCGGTTCTTCGACCGGCTGGAGCAGGCCGGCGCGCTGCCCCGGACCATCCTGTACAACCTGGACCCGGCGCAGAACGAACTGTTCGCGGCGATGATCGGCAACTTCCAGGGCGCCGACCCGCACGGCCGGGCGGTGCGCGGCCGAATGCAGTTCGGGACCGCGTGGTGGTTCAACGATCAGATCGACGGCATGACGCGGCAGCTCGACGCGTTGTCGAACTGCGGCCTGCTGAGCTGTTTCGTCGGCATGGTGACCGACTCGCGCAGCTTCCTCTCCTACCCCCGGCACGACTACTTTCGCCGCCTGCTGTGCGGCATCCTGGGGGACGAGATCGAGCGCGGGCTGCTGCCGGCCGACTTCGATCTGCTCGGCGGCATCGTCGCCGACGTCTGCTACGGCAATGCCTGCCGGTACTTCGGGATCGAGGCGTGACGCCGATGATGAGCGATCGCCTGCGCTGTTACACGGCCATTCATGAGTCCGGGCTGGTACCGCTTTTCTACGACCCGGACCCGGAGGCGGCCTGCCGCCTGGCCGCCGCCTGCGTGGAGGGCGGCGCGCGGGTGGTGGAGCTGACCGACCGCGGCCCCGGCGCGCTGGCGGCGTTTGCGGCGGTGGCTGCGCGCCTGCGGCGTAGCGGCGTGTGGATCGGCGCGGGATCGATCATGGACGCGCCGACGGCCGCGCATTACGCCGCCGCCGGCGCCCGCTTCATCGTCAGCCCGTCGCTCGACCCGGCGACCGCCCGTCTCTGCAACCGGCGCAAGATCCCGTATCTGCCCGGCTGCATGACGCCCGGCGAGATCAGCCGCGCCGAGGAGCTGGGGGCGGAGATCGTCAAGGTGTTTCCCGGCGCGGTCGGCGGACCGGAGTTCGTGCGCGCGGTGCGCGGGCCGATGCCGTGGACGAGCATCCTGCCGACCGGCGGGGTGGCGGTGTCGGCGGACAGCATCGGCGCCTGGATCGGCGCGGGCGCCTGCGCGGTCGGCATAGGCAGCGCCCTGTTTCCGGACGCGGACCGCCGGCAGGGCGCCTACGGCCGGATCGCCGCCCGCGTCGCCGATGCGCTGGCCTGCGTAGCGGGCGCTCGGAGCGGATGAGCCGCTCGGAGCGGATGAGCGGGCCGGCGCCTCAGGCGTCGCCGGTCCAGTCGGGCGGCAGGGGGCGGCGGCCGGCGTAGCCGGCTTCGACGCGGTGATAGAAGGCGAGCTCCGACTCGTCGCTGCGCCAGCACAGGAACACCGTCTCACCGTCCATGATCGCGGGGAAGTCGACCAGGCCGACCTCGAAGTCCCAGTCCTTGTACAGGCAGCCTATCGTGTTCATCTCGGCCAGATACTCCAGCAGGGCGGCGCGGTGCTCCTGGATGGTCGGGTCTTCGTCGAACAGGCGCCGGGCGGCGCGGCGCTGTTCGCTCCGCGTCGGCCCGGCCTCCGCCGCCGCGCGGGCGCGCTGCGGAGTCGTCTCCTCCAGGTACTCGCGCAGGCTGCGCCCGGTATCCAGGATGTCGGCCACGATCCGTTTGACCAGCGGCAGCGTGCTCACCGCGTCGGCGCGGGAAAAGTAGCGCGGGAACTCCATGCGCGCCGTCCGCTACGGGCGCCGGCCGGCGCCGGCCGTCAGCGCCGATCCGTTTTCGGTCCGCTCGGGGGCGTGTTCGGGAAGCGTCGAGGAGCGCCGCAACATGACCCGCATGGTCGTTCCCCTGCCGATGCCGCCGCTCAACGGATAGATCCTGCCGCCGGACGCGATCACGAAGTTGGCCGCCGAATGGAGTCCGAGCCCGTTGCCGTCCTTCTTGGTCGTGTAGCCGGCGGTGAAGATCATCCGCTGGCGGTCGTCCTTGATGCCGATGCCGTTGTCGACCACGTCGATCACCAGGAACTCGTTCTCCAGGTAGCAGTCGACCGCGATCCGGCGGGCGCCCGGCGCGGCCTGCGGCGCCAGCTCGTCGATCGCTTCCATCGCGTTCTTGACCAGGTTGACCAGCATCTGATGGAACCGGCTCTCCTCGATGCGGATTTCGCCCGGCGCCCGGGCGCAGTCGACGCGCAGCTCGATGCCGCGCGAGGCCAGCGACTCGGCCAGCACCTTGAGCGCGTCGGTGATCGACTGCCGCAGGTTGACGATCTTGCGCGCCGTGGTCCCTTCGTGAAACGACTTCTGCGTGTTGATGATGTCGACGATGTGGGCCACGCGGCTCTTGACGCGGTCGACGGTGCGGGTCATGCGCTCGTTCCAGGCGGCGGCGTCGGCGGCCAGCGCCCGGATGAACGGCGCCACCTTGCGCCCCTGCGGGTCGCCGGTCAGATAGGAGGGCAGATCGCCGCGGTGCGCCTCCAGCGCCTGCGCCAGGGCGGCAAAACGGCGCAGCAGCGCGTTCTGACGCAGCTCTTCGCGCACCGTGCCGACGCCGATCGACACGCTGTTGATGGCGTTGCCGATGTTGTGCAGGATGGTGTCGACCACCTCCATCCGCCCCTGCGCGAACGCCTGCATCAACGCCTGCTCGGCATGCACGCGCTCGGTCACGTCGTGGATCACGATCACGCCGCCGCGCAGGTCCGCGGGGCCGTCCTGCATCGGCCGGCCGCTCACGTTGATGAATACGCCGTCCGGCACCTGCGGATTGCGGATGAACATCTCCACGTCGTCCGACGCCTCGCCGCGAATGGCGCGGGTGAGCGGCAGCTCGTCCACCGGCATCGGCGTCTCCCCGTCGGCATAGAAGATGCCGTAGCGTTCCTGCCACTGGTCCGGCCCGGTATCGGTCAAGCCGATGCCGACGATCCGTTCCGCGCTGCGGTTGAACAGGGTGAGCTCGCCTTTCATGTTGGCGACCACCACGCCGTCTGAGAGGCTGTTGAGGACGGCCTCCATGGCGCGCGTCTGCTTGCGCAGGGCTTTGGTCGTGCGGGTGATCTCCAGCTCCTCCTGCCGGGCTCTGCCGACGTCGCGAAACACGATCACGCCGCCGATCAGCGCGCCCGCTTCGTCGTACAGCGGACGCCCGTTTATGCTGACGTACACCCCGTCCGGCCGGTGATCATTGCGTATGAACACCACCACGTCGTCGGTCGATTCGCCGCGTATGGCGCGCGTGATCGGCAGCTCGCGCGACGGATATAACGTCTCGCCGTCGGGATAGTAGATGCCGTAGGTTTCCGATCGCCGGGTTATGTCGGCGTCCGGCCGGTACACGCCGATGATGCGCTCCATGGCGGCGTTGTGAATCAGGTACTTGCCGTCGGGGTCGGCCACGATCACGCCTTCGCTGATGGCGTTGAACACGATCTTCATCAGGTTGGCCTGCCGGTTGAAGGCGTCCTCCCGCTGCCGCAGACCGCGCTCGGTGGTGCGCAACTCGGTGATGTTGCGGAACGCGATCACGCCGCCGCCGCCCGGCAGCGGCCGCGCGTTGACGCGCAGCCAGACCCCGTCCGGGTTGCGCGGCGTGCGGGCCAGAACCTCGACGCCGTCGGCCGATTCACCGTGCAGCCGGGCGCGGGTGAGCGGATCCTCCTCGGCCGGCAGCGGCGCGCCGTCGGGCCGGAACAGCCCGTAGGGCGGCTCCCAGTCGCACGGCCGCACGTCGGAGCCCAGGACCGACTTGGCGGCGGCGTTCAACCGGCGGAATCCGCCGTTCACGCTGGCCACGACGCCGTCGCTGGTGGCGTCGATCACGGTGTGAAACAGCTGCGCGTCGTCGCGCAGGTCCACGACGTCGCGCTCGAGCCCTCGGACGCGCTCCCGTAGCGCCGCTTCCCTTTGGTGCAGGGACAGCGCGGTGTCCAGAATCGACTGCAGTTGGCGGTCGGCGCACGGTTGCCATGCGCAGCCGAACGGCGCGCCGGCGCGGGCCGCCGGCGGCAGGTCCTTCGTACCCGCGGCGATCAGAAAGACCACCGGCACGCCGAGGCGGGCGCCGATCCGGGCGGCGGCGTCGATACCGCTCACCTCGCCGGCCAACCCGGCGTCGATCAACGCCAGCGCCGGGCGCAGGCGCGCGGTTTCCGCCACCGCGCGGCGGCCGCAGCCGACGGCGGCGCAGACCGCGTAGCCCAGACTCGGCAGACGCGCCGCCAGCGCGGCGGCGTCCGGGTCCGGCGCGGCGATCACTATCCTCGGTCCGGACGGCATGGTTACGTCTCGGTAGCACGGTGGCCGGTGCGGCGTCAAACCCGGCCGCACGGCGTCACGCCCGCCGGCGCCGCGCCCCGGAAGCGTGGGCGCCGGCTGCGCGCGATTCCGCAACGGCTGTTGCATATCGCAACGGAGCGCCTCCTTTCATTCGACAATCAGTTGTAAGACAAAGATTTGCCAGCATTCTGCGGCCGGCGGCCGGCTGCCGTGCGTTGCATTACGCAACACGCAGGCGCGTGGGAGCGCGCCCCGGCAGATCGGAATAGATGGCCATACGGAACCGGTTAAGGGCGTCTGCGGAAAACTTGGCACGGTCCTTGTATGGAGATGGGGGTGACCGCACGCATCCGCTTACCGGCGTCCGCACGGCCGGAAGCTGCGGATCACGCACATCGAGAGTCGAGAGGTAACGATCCCATGTATTCCGCTGCCACCGAGCCGTCCCGCACCGCCCGCCTGCGCGGGACGTTGCGCCGTTCCGTTGCGTTCGCCGGCCCGGCCTGGGCGCTGCTTGCGCTGACGATCGCCGCGCCGCCGGCGCCCGCCCAGGAGCCGGTTCCGGTCGCCGCGATCACCTCGTCCGGCGCCGTCACCGAACCGGCCGCCGGTACCGCGAGCGCGTCGTTCCGGGTCACCTTGAGCCGTCCCCCGTCGCGGTATACCTACGTGGTGGTGGCGATCGGCGGCACCGCCACGCGCGGCGCCGACTACTCGCTGCCCCGCGGGACGGAGTGGCGCCATGAAGAGACCGGGACGACGCGATTCACGTTGACCTTCGGGCCGCGAGACACCACCCGGACCGTTGCCGTCACCGTCAACGCGGACCGCGTCGCCGAAGCGCCCGAGACCATCACCGCCACCCTCACCGACATCTCCCCGCGCGGCAGGTTGGCCACCCGGGGCGCTTGGCTTCCGTCGGCGACCATCACCATCTCCGAACCAGCGCAGGCGCCCGACGATCCCGACTCGCCCGATGATCCCGACTCGCCGGACGACCCCGATTCGCCCGACGAGCCTGGTGCGGCCGATGAGCCCGGCGCGTCCGACGAGCCCGGCGCGTCCGACGAGCCCGGCGCCGCGCCATCCGGTACCGCGCCGCCCGGCTCCCGGAGCGACCGCGAAGTCACGATCGCCGCGCCGGAAGCGGTGACCGAAGGGGACGACGGCGCGCAGACGCGGACCTTTACGGTGCGGCTGAGCACGCCCGCCGCAGGCGGCGCGGTCTCGGTGAACTTCAGTACCGGCGGCACCGCCACCGCAGGCGCCGACTACGCGGTAGCGGAGTCTTCGCCGCTCACCTTCGGCGCCGGAACGGAGCAGCGGACGATCACGGTAACGGTCTACGACGACGAAGTCGCCGAGCCGGCCGAGACGGTGACCGTGACCCTGACCGGGATCACCGATGGCCGGCTGGCCGCCTCCGCCGCCGCCACGCTGACGATCCGGGACGACGACCTCCTGGCCATCTCGGTCGGCAACGCCAGCGCCACCGAGGGCGAAGCCCTCAGCTTTCCGGTCACGTTGTCGCACGCGGCGCCGGGCGGCGTACGGGTGACCGCCGCGTTCACCGCCGGCACCGCCGCCGGCGGCGGCGTGGACTACACCGAAAATACCGCGCCGCTCAGCTTTACCGGCGCCGCCGGGGAGACCAGAAACCTGCTGGTGGCCGCCACCGCCGACAACGAACGGGAAGGCGACGAAACCTTCACCGTCGGAATCGGCGCCGTAACGTTCCCGGACGGGATCGGCCCGGAATACACCGCCGGGTCGGCGACCGGCACGATCCGTAACTCCGCCGCCGGCGATGCGGCGATCCGGCTGGTGGCCGATCCGCCGATGGTGGAGGAAGGGGCCGGGCCGACGCCGGTCACGGTGACCGCCACGCGCGGAAGCGGCGCCGACGACCGCCGGGCCAGGACCGTGATGGTGTCGGTCGGCGACGACGCCGGCGCCGCCGACTACGAGCCGGTGCGCGACTTCGCCATCGTCATCGAGGCGGGGGAGCGCAGCGCGCAAGGCGTGTTCCGTCTCCGGCCGGTCGAGGACGACGACTACGAGGGGACCGAGACGGTCACGGTCGGCGGCGTGGCGCAGGGCGTGCCGGTGATCGGCGCCGATCTGCTGATCGTCGACAACGACGCGCCGGAGGCGTCCGGCGAAGCGGACGAGGCCGGGGCGCAGGCGCTCACCTTTGGCGGCGCCGCGGTGCCGGCGCAGCGCTACGAGGTCGGCGACCGGGTCGCGCTCACCCTGCCGGCGGCGCGTGGCGGCGTGGCGCCGGTCACCTATACGCTGGCGCCGGCTGCGCCGGCCGGGTTGGCGTTCGCCGCCGCGGCGCGCACCGTGTCCGGGACGCCGGCGGCGGCGCAGGCGCGCACCGCCTACGCGCTGACGGCGACCGACGCCGGCGGAGACACGGCGGCGCTGCGCTTCACCATCGAAGTGACCGACCGCGCGGCCGCCGCGCGCGGGACCGCCCTGGGAGAGGTGCTGGCGGCGTTCGGCAGCGCCCTGGCGGCCGACGCGGTCGACGTGATCGGCACGCGCCTCACGGCGACCGGCTCGATGATCGCCGCGGGCGGGAACGGACGTTTCGGCGCCGCCGCGGTGGTCGACGAGCACCGCGGATCGGTGTCGGTGTGGGGCCGGGGGGCGATGAGCGGATTCCACCGGTCCGGCGCCGGCGTCACCGTGGACGGAGCGGCGCTGACCGGATACCTGGGGTTCGATTACGGTTGGCGCGACCCGGTCGCCGACGGGGTGGTCGGCGTGGCGGTGGCGGTGAGCCGCGCGGAACGGGTGAGCTACCGGATGGCGGCCGGCGCCGCCGGCGCGGCCGACCTCACCATGACCGCGGTGCTGCCGTACGCGCATCTGCGTCCGGCGCCCGGCGTGGGCGTCTGGGGTCTGGCCGGCGGCGGCCGCGGACCGGTCGCTCTGCAGCCGGCCGGGGGCGGATCGATCGCCGCCGAGGCGGAGATGCGGCTGGTGGCCGGCGGCGCCTACGTGGAGCTCGCCGCCTGGCAGGACGTAGGCGTGGCGCTGGAGGCGGACGGATTCCTGACGACGCTGCAGGCGCAATCGGCGGCCCCGCACCCCGCCCTGCAGGCGAACGCCGAGGCGCGGCGGATACGCGCCGTGGCGTCGGGACGGGGCGCCTGGGAGCTGGCGCGGCACTCGCACCTGCGGGCGAACGCCGAGATCGGCGGGCTGTGGAACGGAGCGGACCAGCTCGGCGCCGAGGCCGGCGGCGGCGTCGAGTATCACCACACCGGCATCGGGCTCGGCGTCGACGCGCGCGGCCGTTATCTGCTGGCGCAGGACCCGCAACACCGGGAGTGGAGCGCCGGCGTGACGGTGCGCTACGCGCCCGCCGGCACGGGACTGTGGTTTGCGCTGGGGCCGTCGTGGGGCAGCGCGGCAAGCCGGACCGGCGATCCGTGGGCGGACGCCGCGGCCGCTCCCGTGAGCCGGGCCGGGGTGGAGGTCGGGTACCGGTTCGACCGGTTCCGGGTGAGCATGGCCTGGACGTGGGAGGCGCCGCCGGCCGGCGCGCCCGTGCACGCCGTCCGCCTCGGCGGCGCGCTTCGCTGGTGAGCGCCGCGCCGGCGGCCAGGCGGAACGGTGGCCGGGGGGGGGGGGGGGGGGGGCGCATGGCGGACCGGCCCCGTATGCTGCACGATGCCGACATGGTGGAGCCCCTGCGCCATAACAACCGCGTGCTGATCGTCGACGATCAGAAGGACATCCACGACGACTTCGAGGAGATGTTGAAGCTGCGGCGGGACTCCTCGGCGGACGAGCTGGCGGCGGCGTTCCTGGCCGAAGAGCAGCGGAGCTTCCTGCCGGAATTCGAGCTGCTGCACGCCGCCGACGGAGAAGAAGCGTTCGCCGCGGTAGCCGCAGGCCGCCGCGGCCGGCGGCCGATCGCCGTGGCCTACATCGACATACGGATGCCGCCCGGGATCGACGGGGTGGAGGCGGTGCGCCGGATCAGAAAGATCGACCGCGAGGTGGAGATCGTGATGATGACGGCGTACACCGACACGCCGTTACCGGAAATCGTCCAGGACATGGAACTGCTCCACAAGCTGCTCTACGTCCGCAAGCCGTTCGCGCGGGAGGAGGTGCAGCAGATGACGCTGGCGCTGGTGGAGAAGTGGAACGTGGAGCGCGAGCTCGGCGAACGGCGCCGGCAGCTGCACGTCAGCCACCAGCGGCTGGAAGCGGTGCTCGACGCCATCGGCGAGGCGATCGCCATGTATGACCGCACCGAGCGGGTCGTCTTTGCCAACCGCTGGTACGAGCGGCTGCTCGGCGCCACCGAACAAGGGTTGAAGGCGATGGACGCGGCCGCCAGCACCGCGAACTGGCGGCGCCGGTTCCGCACCGCGATCGTGCCCGACGTCGACCGCCGATTCCCGGCCGAAGACGGCGGCGACCTGTTGGAGCACCTGCAGGAGGGGCGGCCGGACCGGCTGTTCTACCGGCGGAAAAAGCCCGTGCACGACGATCAGGGCGAGATGATCGGCGATCTGTACGTGTACCGCGACCTGTCCACGGAGATCGAAGCCGAGCGGATGAAGTCCGAAGTGCTGCGCCTGCGCGCGGAGCTTTCGACCAAGTATTCGTTCGCCGGCATCGTGGGGTCGAGCGCCGCCATGCGGCAGGTGTACGGGTTGATGAAGCGCGCGCAGGAAGGCGACGTCACCGTGCTCATCCGCGGCGAAAGCGGCACCGGCAAGGAGCTGGTGGCCAAGTCCCTGCACTTCAACGGCGCGCGCCGCAACGGGCCGTTCCTGGCCGTCAACTGCGCGGCGGTCCCGGATTCCCTGATCGAGAGCGAGCTGTTCGGACACGAAAAGGGCGCCTTCACGGGCGCCACGCAACGCCGCATCGGCTGCTTCGAGCGGGCGCACGGCGGCACCATCCTGCTCGACGAGATCGGCGACATGCAGCCGGCGCTGCAGGCCAAGCTGTTGCGCGTGCTGCAGGAGCGGGAGATCCAGCGCGTCGGGGGCGCGGCCACCATCGCCGTCGACGCGCAGGTGATCGCCGCCACCAACCAGAACCTGGAAGAGGCGATGCGGGCGGGCCGGTTCCGCGAGGACCTGTTCTACCGCATCGCCGCGTTCCCGATCGTGATCCCGCCGTTGCGCGAACGGCGGGAGGACATACCGCTGCTGGCCAACCACTTCCTGAAGAAGCAGGCGGAGAGCAACCCCGCCGCGCCGGGCCGCATCTCGGCCGGCGCGCTGCAGCTCCTGGCGCGGTACGGCTGGCCCGGCAACGTGCGCGAGATGGAGAGCGCGATCGCCCGCGCGGTCCTGCTGGAGGCGACCGACGTGCTGCAGGCGGGCAATCTGCCGCCGCAGATCGTCGCCGCGCCGGAGCCGGGCGCCGACGCCGCAGCCGGCGCCGCGGACGATCCGTCCGCGGCGGTGCTGCCGCCCGGCGTGCTGCCGCTGGCCGTAGCCGAACGGCGCGCGATAGCCCGCGCGCTGGCGGCGTCGGGCAACAACGTGACGCAGGCGGCGCGGGCGCTCGGCATCAACCGCACCACCCTGCACCGGAAGTTGAAGAAGCACGACCTGATCGCCGGCGGTCATGGCTGAACCGGACCGGGGGCGCCTGCCGGCGCTGATCTACGCCGATCCGGCCGATCGGCGCCGGTTCGATGCATTGCTGGAACGGATCGCCGGAGCGGTGGGCGGCGACCCCGCGCTCAGCGCCGCGGTGGCCGGATTCGTGGCCGCGGTGCGGCGCGGCGGAGACGCCGCCCTGGTGGAGCACGTGCGCTCGTTCAGCGATCCGGCGTTCGATGCGTCCCGGCTGCGCGTGCCGCCGCACGCCATCCGCGCCGCCGCCGATCGCATCTCTCCGCGGTTGCGCGCCGCCATGCGTCGCGCCATCGACCACGTGCGGCGCTACCAGGAACACGTAGCGCCGGCCGCGCCGCCGGCGGCCGATCTGGACGGAGCGCGCCTCGGCCTCCGTTTCGAGCCGGTCGGCTCGGCGGGGCTGCTGGTCCCCGGCGGCCGCGCCGCCTATCCGTCGACGCTGATCATGCTGGCGGTTCCGGCGCAGGCGGCGGGAGTGGAGCGCATCTGCGCGGCCACGCCGCCGCCCGACGCCGGCCGCGGCGCCGGACCGCACGGGATCGCCGACAGCGTGCTGGCCGCCGCGCACCTGCTCGGCATCGACGAGGTGTACTGCATCGGCGGCAGCCACGCCGCGGCGGCGCTCGCGTTCGGCACGCAGACCGTGGCGGCGGTCGACTTCCTGGCCGGCCCCGGCAGCGTCTACGTGCAGGAAGCGAAACGGCAGCTGTTCGGCATGGTCGGCGTCGACGGCCTGTACGGGCCGAGCGAGATCGCGGTGCTGGCCGACCGGTCGGCCGACCCGGCGTGGATCGCCGCCGACGTCCTGGCGCAGCTGGAGCACGACCCCGGCGCGGCGTTCGTGGTTTCGGCGGACGCCGGCGTCCCGGACCGCGTCCGCTCGGCCGTGGAGCGCCAGCTGCAGGAACGCGGCCGGCGGCAGGCGATCGAGCGCGGGCTGCGCGACTTCACCGCCTTCGTGCTGGCCGCCGACGACGACGAGGCGTACGCGATCATGAACCGCATAGCCCCCGAGCACGCCGTGCTGGCGGTCGCCGACCCGCACGCCGCGCTCGGCCGCGTGCGCAACGCCGGCGCCTACTTTCTGGGCGGCGCGCCGGTGGCGAGCGGCGACTACTACGCGGGCCCCAGCCACTGCCTGCCGACCGGCTCCACCGCGCGGTTCTCGTCGGGCGTGAGCGTCTACACGTTCCTGCGCCGCGCCAGCGTGGAGGAGTACCCGCGCGGGCTGCCGCGGCAGGCGATCGACGACATAGCCGCGCTGGCGGAGGCGGAGGGCCTCGACGCGCACGCCGCCAGCGTCCGCCTGCGCGGCGGCTGACCGGCGTCTATCCGGGCCGGCTCACGCCGGTCCGGGTCGGCTGACCGGCCGGGCCAGGATCTTGGAAGCGGCCTGCGTGCCGATGGTGGCGGCGCCGTTGCCGGTGCGGAGCGTCACCGCGTCGGCGGCGCGATCGATCGATTCGACCGTGACCGGGTTGCCGGGGTGCAGACCGTTGCGGTGCACGAACTGCAGGAACTCCGGGTCCTGATCGGTCACCCGCTCGACGCGCAGCTCCACCCGTTCGGGCTGCTCCATCAGGCTGCCGAAGACGGTCTGGTCGATCTGCCCCCGGTGGGTCGGGATCGGGTCGCCGTGCGGGTCGACGGTGGGATGGTCCAGCAGCCGGTCGATGCGGTCGAGCACCATGTCCGAGATGGCGTGCTCCAGGCTGTCGGCTTCGCGGTGGACTTCCGACCAGTCCAGACCGAGCACCTCCACCAGGAACAGCTCCACCAGCCGGTGGCGGCGCAGGACGTCGAGCGCCAGCGACTCGCCGGGCGCGGTGAGGCGGCCGCCGTTGCGCGGTTCGTATTCGATCAAGCCGAGTCCGGCCAGGGTCTTCATCATCGACGTGGCGGCGCCGGGCGAAACCTCCATCGCCTCGGCGATGCGGCCCATCGGCAGAAACCCGCCCGGCCGCTCGCGATGGTGCAGGTAGATCGTCTTGACGTAGTTTTCGACCGTGCTGGAATAGGCGCTCACGGCTTTGCAACGCCGCCCCCGGCGGCCATCTCCAACGCGGCGAGCGCCGCTTCGCGCCCGCGGTTCACGGCGCCGCCGGCGCGCGCCATCGCCTGCCGGTGATCGTTGGCGCTCACCACGCCGAACAGGACCGGCACGCCGGTGGCCAGCGCCACCTGCGTGATGCCGGCGGCGACCGCGTGCGCCACCAGCTCGTCGTGCCGGGTTTCGCCCTTGATGACGCAGCCGACGCAGATGACGGCGCTCACCTCGCCGGTCTGCGCCAGCCGTTGCGCGGCCAGCGGCAGCTCGAACGATCCGGGGACCCACGTCACCCGTACGTCGCCGCCGCCGACGCCGTGTTCGGCCAGCGCGGCCAGCGCGCCGTCGACCAGCCGCCGGGTGATCCGGTGGTTGTAGCGGGCGGCGGCGATGGCGAAGCGCCGGCCGGCGCCGTCCAGCACGGCCGGCGGAGCCTGCGCGGCGGCCTTCACGGAAGCCGGCCCGTTCATGAGGCGAGTTGGGCGACGTGCAGCATCGGCACGCCGAGGCGCGTGGCCAGCCGCGACAGGCCGGCGCGGCCCGCCATGCCGCCGTCGTCGTCGAGCACCGGGCAGATCGCCGCCGCCGGCGGCAGCCCGGCGCGCGCCGCCAGCTCCACCGCCGCCTCGGTGTGGCCGGGGCGGGCGGCGACCCCGCCCGGATCGGCGACCAGCGGAAAGACGTGGCCGGGACGGGCAAAGTCGGCCGGCGCAGCCTGCGGATCGGCGAGCGCCCGCAACGTGGCGGCGCGGTCGTGCGCCGACTCGCCGGTGGTGGCGCCGCGCACCACGTCGACTGACACCGTGAACCGCGTGCCGTGCAACGCCGTGTTCACGGCCGCCATCGGCGCAAGCTGCAGGCGCTCGGCCCGCTCGGCGGTGATCGCCGCGCACAATAGGCCGCTGGCCTGCCGCAGCATGTGGGTGACGGTGCGCGGCGTGATCAACGCCGCGGCGGCCACCAGGTCGCCCTCGTTCTCCCGGTCGGCGTCGTCGATCATCAGCACCATCCCGCCGCCGGCGATAGCCTGCGCCGCCCGGTCGACCCCGGCCATGGCGCGGACCGGCTCCCCGCCGCCGTCAGATGCGCCCGCTCCGCCGTCAGATGTCCGGCCGCGTGGCCGGTGCGGGCCGGCGAGCCGCTCCACGTACTTGGCGATCACGTCGACCTCGACGTTGACCGGTTCGCCCACCCGCCGGTCGGTCAGCGCGGTCGCGCGCGCGGTGTGCGGGATGATCGAAAAGCCGGCGCGGTCATCCCGCAGACCGGCGACCGTAAGGCTGACCCCGTCGATGGCGATAGACCCTTCCGGGACGACGTACGGCAACAGGGCCGGCGGCAGGCGCACCTCCAGCCAGCGCGCCGCGCCCAGTGTCTGCCACCGGGTGACCGTGCCGGTGTCGTTGACGTGGCCCTGCACCAGATGGCCGTCGACGCGGTCGCCGTACCCCAACGGACGCTCCAGGTTGACGCGCCGGCCGACCGCGAACGAACCGAGCGTGGTCTTGCGCAGGGTGGCGCCGACGCTGTCGATGGTGAACGTCCCGCCGCCGGCGGCGGTCACCGTCTGGCAGACCCCGTCCACGGCGATCGACGCGCCGACCTCGGCGCCGGCCAGCACCGCGCGGGCGCCTATGGTCATGCGCGCCGCGTCCGGAGCGGGCCGGGTCAGGGCGGTCACCACCCCCACCTCCTCTACGATACCGCTGAACATCCAGCCTCCTGCCGTTGCGCGCCGGGCGCCGGGCCGCCGCCGTGTCCGAGCGCGCCGGCGCGTCCCTGCGCGCCGTGTCCCAGCGCGCCGATTTCCCCGAGCGTGGCGGCGAGTGAGCGGTACCCGGTGATGACCGCCTGATCGTTGATCCGCCGGTGGCTGACGCGCTCCAGGCGCAACGCGTCGGCCAGCCGGGCGGCGCCGAGGTCGCCGACCGCGTCGACGCCGGCGCCTATGACGATCGGCGCCACCACCACCACCAGCTTGTCGAACAGCCGCTGCCGGATCATCGCGGTGTGCAGCGCCGCGCCGCCCTCCACCAGCACCGAGGTGACGCCCGCCGCCGCCAGGGCGGCCAGCGCCTGGTCCAGCGCCACCCGCCCGCCGCCGGCGGCGCCGGTCACCGCCACCCGCGCGCCGGCGCGCTCCAGCGCGGCCCGGGCGCGGCGGTCGTGCCGGCCGGTGGTAAAGACCAGCGGCCGGCGTTCGCCTGCCGCCAGCCGCGCCCCCGGCGGCAGGCGCAACGTCGAGTCGACGACCACCGGCAGCGGCTGGCGGTCGCGCAACGGCGCGGTCAGGCGCACGGTCAACTCGGGATCGTCGGCCAGCGCGGTGCCGACGCCGACCATGATGGCGTCGTGGCCGGCGCGCAGCCGGTGGGTCATCACGCGCGCGTCGCGGTCGGTGATCCAGCGCGAATCGCCGCCGCCGGCGGCGATCCGGCCGTCGATCGACTGGGCGATCTTGAGGGTGACGAACGGCAGGCCGGTGCGGTGGAACTTGAAGTGCACGGCGTTGAGGCGCGCGGCCTCTTCCTCCAGCACCCCCTCCACGACCTCGATCCCGGCGGCGCGCAGCATGCCGGCTCCGGCGCCGTCGACCTTGGGGTGCGGGTCGGCCGTCGCGATCACCACCCGGCGCACCCCTTCGCGGATGATCCGCTGCGCGCACGGCGGCGTGTGCTTGCCGACTCCGCTCCAGCAGCACGGCTCCAGGTTGGTGTAGAGCGTGGCGCCGGCGGCGCCGCCCGCAAGCGCGGCTCGGTCGAGCGCGACCGCCTCCGCATGATCGCCCCGTTCGTTGAGGTGACCTTCGCCGATGACGCGGCCGCCGCGGACCACCACGGCGCCGGTGAGCGGATTGGGAGAGGTGCGCCACTGCCCCCGCCGGGCCAGCTCCAGCACCCTCCGCATCGGCCCCTCGTGGTCATCCATCAGCCTTTGTGTTTGTCCGGGGGCCGCGCGTTAGCCAAGAAGCGGGCCGGACCCCGGCGCGCGCAGGACGCACGCGGGCCTTCCGCCGGCTCGAACTTCTCCCATCCGGACTGTACCGTCGGCACCGGAATTCCACCGGTTCATGCTCACGCCCGTGCGGGCGCAGGCTCACGGGCTGTCACCGTCGGTCTGGAATAGGCGCCGGTCAAAGGCGCCGCACCATGCCCCGAAGTTCTGTCTCCGGCCGAAACGTTACCGCCGGCCGGCGCCGGTGTCAAACGCGGGCGCTGCCCGGCGTTCGCGGCCGCGGGCCCTACAGCATGGCCCGGCGGCCGAAGGCAAGCGCCATCGGGTCGCCGACCGGCACCGGCCCGCGCATCAGGTACGGTTCGCCGTAGTCGACGCCGATCAGCGAACCGTAGTAGCGGTGCCGGCCCTCCCACGCCTCCAGGTAACCGGGCGAGGAGATGACGGTCTCCGGCCCGCCCCGGCGCGGGTCATGGAGCTGCGACCGGTAGCAGGCGGCGGCTTGCCGCTTGCGCTCCCAGTGCTCGCTCACGTCGACCACCAGCGACGGACGGAACTGATAGCGGCTCATGTAGTGGAGCATCGCTTCCGGCCGGTGCGGCGCGCCGCCGCCGGGATGTTTGCCGACCCCGGCGAACCACCACGCCTCCTTGGCCAGCAGGCTGGCGTTGGCGTGGTCGGGATGGTGATCCTCCCAGTACGGGGCGACCAGCAGGCGGGGCCGGTGCGCGCGGATCACTTCGACCAGCCGCACGCGGTTGGCGAGCGTGCAGGTGACCGCCCCGTCGGGTATCTCCAGGTTGATCCGTTCGTCGAGTCCCAGCACCGCGGCCGCGGCGGCCGCTTCCCGGTCCCGCTCGGCGGCGGTGCCGCGCGTGCCCGCCTCGCCGCGGGTCAGGTCGCAGACGCCGATCGCGGCGCCGCCGGCCTTGGCGCGCAGCAGCAGCCCGGCGCAGGTGAGCTCGGCGTCATCGGGATGCGCGCAGACCGCCAGCACGTCCAGTGACATCGGCTCGCATCATACGCCTGACCGCCGGCCGGCGGCGACCGGACGCCGGTCTGTGGCATAATCGGCCCCGTGGGATCAAGACGGGACCGGCGCGGGCCGGAGGCGGGGTAGGGGGACATGCCGTGGCGCATGCTGCTGTTCCTGGTCGTGCTGGCCCTGGTGGTGGTGCTGCTGGCCGCCAACCTGGAGAACCGGGCGTCGTTCTCGTTCGTGTTGCGCGGCCTGCAGCTGGAGCAGGTGCCGGTCTTCCTGGCGCTGCTGGTCGCCTTCATCGCCGGCGCGCTCACCATGCTGCCATTCACCATAGGCCGGCGCCATCCGCGCGCCCGGAAGGACCGGCAGCCCGCCGGCGCCGTCCAGGAGTCGCAGGAGCGCCCGCCCGGCCAGGAACCGGCCCGCGCCATCGCGCCGCCCCGGGACGCCCCGTTACCGGCCGGGCCGCCGGAAACCGGGCGCCGCGGCGGCAAGCGAAAGCCGCGCCGCCGGCGGCGTGAACGGGCGAAATAGCCGCGATGCGCTTCTTCAACACCGCCGGTCCGATGATGCCGGACGAGCACTACTGCATCCCGCCGCTGAGCCGAATGAAACAGGGCGAACTGCTCACCCTCATTCGGAAAAAGCGCTACTTCGTGCTGCACGCGCCGCGCCAGACCGGCAAGACATCTGCCCTGCTGGCGCTCCGCGACCTGCTCAACGGCGGCGCCGAAGGCGCCTACCGGTGCGTCTACGTCAACGTGGAGGCGGGCCAAGCGTCCCGCGAGGACACGGAGCGGGCGATGCGCTCCATTCTCGGCGAGCTGGCGGACCGGGCGCACGCCACTCTGGGCGACGAATCGCTGGCCGGCCTCTGGCCGGACGTGCTGGCTTCCCGCGGCCCCGACGGGGCGCTGCAGGGGGTGCTCGCGCGCTGGGCGCAAGCGGACCCCACGCCGCTGGTGCTGCTGATCGACGAGATCGACGCCCTGATCGGCGACACGCTGCTGTCGGTGCTGCGCCAGTTGCGCGCCCGCTACGACGACCGGCCGGCCGGATTCCCGCAGAGCGTGATTCTGTGCGGGGTGCGCGACGTGCGCGACTACCGCATCCGCTCGACCAGAGACAACGCCATCGTCACCGGCGGCAGCGCCTTCAACGTCAAGGCCAAGTCGCTGCGTCTGGGCGATTTTTCCGAAGCCGAAGCGCGCGCTGCTGAACCAGCACACCGCCGAAACCGGCCAGCGGTGGACCGCGGAGGCGTTGGATCAGGTGTGGGAGCTGACGCAGGGGCAGCCGTGGCTGGTGAACGCGCTCGCTGACCAGGCGTGCTTCGAAGACCCGGCCGGCCTGGACCGCAGCCGCCCGCTCACCGCGGAAGCGATCCGGCAGGCGCGCGAGCAGATCATCCTGCGCCGCGACACGCACCTCGATCAGCTCACCGACAAGCTGCAGGAGGAGCGCGTGCACGGAATCATCGCCCCGCTGCTGATCGGCGCCGACACTCCGACCGCGTTCCGCCCCGACGACCTGCAGTACGTGCGCGACCTGGGTCTGGTCGCCCGCGACGCGCCGGTGCGCATCGCCAACCCGATCTACCGCGAGGTGATCCCGCGCGACCTCACCTGGGGCACGCAGGAAACGCTGACGCATGACCCCGCCTGGTACCTGGACGCGGATGGCAACCTGGTGCTGGCCGACCTGCTTGGCGCGTTCCAAGGGTTCTTTCGCGAACACTCCGAACACTGGATCGAACGCTTCCAATACCGGGAAGCGGGTCCGCAGCTGCTGCTGCAGGCGTTCCTGCAGCGCATCGTCAACAGCGGCGGCAGAATCGAACGGGAATACGGCCTGGGCCGGATGCGCACCGACCTGCTGATCGTGTGGCCGGCCGCCGCGCTGCCGGCCGGCCGGCAGCGCAAGATGGTGATCGAGTGCAAGGTGCTGCACCGCAGCCTGGAGCAGACCATTGAGGATGGGCTCAAACAGACCCGCGCCTACCTGGACCGTTGCGGCGCCGCCGAAGGGCACTTGGTGATCTTTGACCGCGCCCCGGACCGGCCGTGGGAGCAGAAACTGTTCCGCCGTAAACCCGCCGGCGCCGGCCCGCCGATCACGGTGTGGGGCATGTAAATCCGAAACGCGCGGGCCGCGCCCGCGCGTTGACACGCCGTCCGGACAGTCGATACTTTGCCCGGAAACTGCGACAGGAGCTATTTTGATGTCCTTCTTCGGAACAGCAGTACGACCGCGACTGACCGCCTCTACCCCCCCCCCCCCCCCCCCCCCGGCGGAAGTACGCGGTTCGGAGCATGATGTCCGCAATGACCGCCGCGCTGGTGCTGGCGGTAGCCGCGGTCACCATGACCATGACCGCCTGCGCGCCGGCCACGCCCGCAACGCCGGGCAGCGGCGGCGGAGGTTCGGGCGCCGCTGAACCGCCGCCGGTCGAGCCCACGCCCGAGCCGACCCCGACGCCGCCGGACCCCAAGAAGTGGACGCTCGATGCGGAGCAGTTCGGCGACGACGGCGCCAACATCTGGATCGAAACCAGCAACCGCTCCCAACCGTTCGCCTGGGACGCGATCACCGCCGGCAACGTCGACGACGTGCGCGTGTCGATCGGCGGGGTAGCGCTGGCCGGAGAAAGCCGCTCCTTCACCAGCACCTTGTACGAACCGGCCTTCGAGGGCGACTACAGCGGCGCCGAGTGGACGATCTCGGCGGAAGTGACTCCGGGCGCCGTGGTGCTGGTGCTCACCGCCCCGCATCAGCGGATCAATACGGGCGAGGTCAGCCACGTCAGGATTACCAACCAAGGGAGCCAATACTGGAACGGTCTCCCGACCGTGGAATTCGAGGCCCCGCCGGCGGGCGGCCGCAGGGCGCAGGGAATCGTGCAGGGACCCGGTGAGATCGCGAGTCAGTAGTGTCCGGTCATAAATCAAGCAATCGCAACTGTTTATCGGACGGGTCCGGTTCCGAACTGTAATCTTCCATCGTAAGTGCTTCATGTAGCGGTACTTGCTCGAATGGCATGACCGTTAAGATCTGTAGCATTGTGTAGAGCGGCGTGTCGATCCCCAGCCGCTTGCGGATAATCGCGACCAGCACGTAGACCGACACCGCTATCCACAGTTGCGATTTCACGGCATTCTCCGAAACTCCCAGAAAACGCTTCACCCGCAGGTGCTGTTTGACCCACTTGAAGAACAACTCGACCTGCCACCGACTCTTGTACAAACCACAGATCGTCACCGCATCAAGTCCGGTCCGGTTGGTGAGAAACACCAGTGTTTGGCCGGATTGTGGGTCCCTGTAGCGGACACGCCGCAGACGGTCCCGGTACCTCAGCTTGGCCTGCGCCCCACCCAAAGCGATGATCTGATCCGAGATGACTCCTAGCGTTCGGTCCGTCGGCGTGGAGTACAGGCGCCGGTAGCGGATGTTCTTCTTGGCACGAGTCACGAAGAAGGCGCCGGCCTGGTCCAGCGCGTACAGGCGTTGAAAGTCGATGTAGGCGCGGTCCATGACGTACGTCGCGCCAGCCTCCGGCACCAGCAAATCAAGCACGTTGACGTCGTGTAACCTGCCGTCGGAGATGTGAATGAAACTTGGGATCGAACCTCGTAAATCCAACAGGGTATGCATCTTGACCGCCGCCTTGGTGGCTCGGAACGCCGCCCAGGGGAAGATCGACAGGCAGAGATCGACGGTCGTGGAGTCCAGTGCGTAGGCGGTCTCGTTCAACTTGGTGGCCAACATCTCGTCGGCGTACAGTGCGCGCGCCTGCACGATCAACCGTTGGGCGAAGTCCGCGTAGATCCGCCAATCGCGCCGCTCGTTGGCATCGGCCAAGGTAGAGCGGCGCACCGGTGTCCGGAATCCACAGTGATAGAGCTTGGTAGAACGAGCCGCCAGGCAGGCTTCGATGTCGCGCAGACTCTCGCGGTGCGTGAGTTGCGCGAAGGCGAGCGCACGATAGTGCTCGGTGCAGCGTAACGTACGGACCTTGCGGTCGCCGGCGTAGCGATCGACGATGCGAGCGAAAGTCGTCCACGGCAGGTAGTTCATTACCTGGGAGAACAGGGTCTGGCCGAAATACATGCCAGCAGGTTAGGCGAATGCGGCCGAGGGGTGCTGCACCGAGCCGCCGGTCGGCTGTGGCGAACCGACCGGTACGCCGGACGGCTGTGGGCCAGCGGATCGCGTGAGACGGCCGAATCAAGTTCAAGTCGCCACCACCCGATTTTGCCTGTAATCTTTATGTGTGTAATCAGTTACAATCACGCGACGGTCTCCAAACCGGACAGTACTGATCGCGAGTATAGGACCGCACTCTTCTTTCCCCGGGAGCGGCTACACGTCGCCCCCCGCCGTTAACCTGGTCAATGTGCCGACCGGCCAGGGCGAGGAGTTCGCAGTGGTTTTGGGCAGCGGCGGCTCAATAGCGGCGGTGAGGATCGTGAATCCCGGCGGCCTCTACTATCCGGCGGATAGTGCATCCTGTACGTTCGATCCGCAGATGGGTGGCGCGATCTGCTCCATAACGGTAAGGGCTCGCGTGACCGGCGTCAGGCTCACGGACCCGGGGCGCGGCTACACGGAGGCCCCGAGCGTTACGATTACCAGAACCGGCGCGAATGGCCATGGTGCGACCGCCGAGGCAGTGCTGCGACGGCCGACCGGCAACAGCCAGGTCGAAAATCTGTTCTGGGGCCGCCAGACGCTGTACGGCAAGGAGCTCCTGATCGAGATCGCGGCCGAGGAGTGACCGCTAAGCCGGAAGCTGCTACGGAAACGCGCTAAGCCAAGCTAAGGCAACCCGATACGGTATTCCACCAGGGCGGAGCGGCCGGCGACGTCGACGATGCGGACGCGCCGCTCGCGGCCGGCGGCGTCGGCGAGGTGAATTTCGCCGCCCGGAGTGAACGGGACCGGCTGCGGCCGGCCCTGGTCGATGGCGAGATTGGAGGCCGAAACGAAAGTGCGGTCGTGGGCGTCGCGGACCGGGTGCAGCGTTCCGGTGAGCCCGGGAACGGAACCGGCGCCTTCCGTGAAGATGACCGAGCCGCCCTCCGGCAACGCGGCGAGCTCGACCGCGAGCGCGCGCCGGCACGGCGTCCACTCCCGCTCCACATGGGCGGCATGGCCCGGCGCCGCGGCGTACACGGTCAACGGCAACTCGGTGGTGTGCAGCGACACCGCGGCGATGCCGTCCCCGCCGGCGGCAGCACGCCTCCAGGTATGGTTGGGGAACAGAACCAGCAGGTCGGCGTCCGGCAGCGGCCGCCCGGCGGCGCGCACCGCGATCCGCACCCGCGCCGGACTCGGCTCCAGGGGAGCGGACGGCAGCACCACCAGCACGTCGGCGTCCGCGACCACGCGGAACTGCGCGGGCCGGCCGCTCACGCCCCTGGTCTCATTCAGGATCACCGGCACGCCGTCGCCGCGCCGTTCCATGAAGTAGCGCCGCTCCCCGCTGCCGCGCGCGCCGCCGACCGGCATCCGGCCCAGCATGGAGGCCAGCACCTCGTTGCGGGTGGCCTGCCGGTCGGCGATGTTGTCGACCGTCAGGCTGTTCGGCAGCGTCCCCGGCGACTGGATTTCCAGGCGGTCGGAGAACAACGACAGGCGAATGCGGCTGCCGCGCATCGAGTAGTCGCGGTGCGCCACCGCGTTGACCACGGCCTCGAAGATGGCGCGCTCGCTGTATTGCGGCAGGTCGAGGCGCGCCGGGTCCTTGTGCGCCGCCACCTGCATGTTGCGCGCCGCAAAGGTCACGGCGTCGGCGATCTGGCGCTGCAGCGGTCCGCCGATGGTCTGCGCGTCCACCTGCCCGGAGGCGCGGTCGGCGCCCCAGTAACGGGTGGCTGTGATGCAGGCGTTCGGCAGCCACTGCTCCGGGGCGCGGCTGCAGAGCAGGATGCCGGCCACGGTCGCCTGCCGCGGCCCATCGTCGGTATCGGTCAGCAGCCCCATCTTGGCCAGAGCGAGATCGGGGGCGGCGGCGCCCTGCGCGCTCACCAACGGCCGCCACAGATCCTCATCCAGCGACGCAAAGCCGGTTTCCGGGACCGGCTGCTTGTCGAACCACAGGAATCGAGACTGCGCGCGCCGTTGCGCCAGCCGCAGCCGTTCATCGCTGCCCATGCGCCGCTTGGAGCTGCCGGCGCGGCGGTAGCTCCCGCCCGGGCTGTCGTGCAGGGCGTACCCGGCCGCCACCTCCACCGCCAGAAGCGCCTTGGCATCCACCTCCACGCGCAGGGCGTCGAACTCGATGGCCGGTCTGATCGAATCCGCGCAGATAGTGACGACGAGCTGCTCCACCGCGTCCAACTGCGCGCGCGTCATCCCCCGGATGCGCCCGTCGTCGGTGACGCCGCAGAGCAGCACCCCGCCGTTCCCGTTGGCGAAGGCCGCCAGCTCATCGGCAAGACTGTCGCACGCCGGCCCGACCGGGCGGTTGCCGCGAAACTCGATCTGCTTGAACTCCCAGCGGCCGTCCTCACCCAACCGCAGCCGGCTTCTGATTGCCGCCTCGCTCAACTCCACCGCGCCGCCTCGCGCGGCAGTATAGCCTTGGGGTTGCGGCCGCACGTCGATCGGCCTGACCTTTTCTTCGGCCGGCCGCCGCCCGCTTGCGCTTGCCGCCCGCGGTGCTCAAGAATCCCCCCACCCCCGTGGAACAGCGCCAAGGGGCCGGCGCGCACCCGATGCGGCGCCGGTTGCCCGCCGAGCTCGACCGGCTGGCCCGCGCCGAAGGCATCGACCCCGGCGCGGCCCTGCTCATAGCGCGGACCGACCTCAACCTGTCCGGCGCCTACGAGCCGGTCTACCTGATCGTCGAAGCGGACCGCCTCACCACCGTCGGCGCGCCGGCGCGCGGCGGCACGGCGACGCGGGTCACCGTGGCCCGCCAGGACATCCACGACGTCGGCACCCGCGCCGGGGTCGGCGGCGGCTTCCTGGAGGCGGTGATCGAGGACGCCGCGGTCGAGATCCTGGCGTACTCGAACCGCTTGGCGCTGCTGTTTCAGCGGGTGGCGGACAAGCTGCAGGCGTGGGTGGCCGGCGATCCGCTGGTGGTGGAGGCAAAGGACCGGGAGGAGCCCGACCGCTGCCCGACCTGCGGCGTCCGCCTGGAAGCGCCCGGCGAGGCGTGCCGCCGCTGCCTGAGCCCCGGCAGCGTGCTGGGCCGCGTGATCGGTCTGATGCGGCCGTACGCCGGCCGGGCCGCGCTGATGATGGGGCTGGTGCTGTTTTCCATCGGCGTGACGGTGCTGCCGCCGCAGCTCATCCGGGTGATCACCGACCGCGTGCTGGCGCCCGGACAGGCCGGCAACCCGGTGCTGCCGGACGCGGAGGCGGTGGCGTTGCTGGTGCGGCTGGTCGCCCTGCTGCTCGGCTCCTTCCTGGCCGACGGCGTCGTGCAGGGGATCCACCTGCGGCTCAGCAGCGCCATCGGCACGCAGATCACCTACGACCTCCGCTCCCGGCTGTTCCGCCACCTGATGCGGCTGTCGGTCTCCTACTATGACCGCTACAGCACCGGGCAGCTGATGAGCCGCGTCGTCAACGACACCGAGCAGCTCAAGGGGCTGATCGAGCAGGCGACCGGCGGGTTCGTAGCGCAGCTCATCATGGTGATCGTGGTCGGCCTGCTGCTGTTCAGCCTCAACTGGCAGCTGGCGCTGGTGACCCTGGTGCCGGCGCCGTTCGTGGTCGCCGCCGCGGTCTTCTTCTGGCGGCGCATCTACCCTCGCTACTACCGGATCTGGGACGCGCGCAGCAAGCTCAACGGCGCGCTCAACTCCATCCTCAACGGCGTGCGCGTGGTCAAGGCGTTCGGCCAGGAACGGCGCGAGGTGGCGCGCTTCCACCGCACCTCCGCCTACCTGCGCGACAGCTTCCGGCGCGTGGAGTACATGACCGCGTCGTTCCAGCCCGGCATGGCGGTGCTGTTCCAGCTCGGCGGCGTGCTGGTCTGGTTCATCGGCGGCCGCAGCGTGCTGAACGACCTGATGACCCTCGGCACGCTCACCGCCATCCTCACCTACCTGGCCATGTTCTACGTGCCGTTGCGGCAGCTCACCCGCATGGCCAACTGGCTCACCAGCTTCCTGTCGGCGGCGCAGCGCACCTTCGAGATTCTGGACACGCAACCGCTGATCCTGGAGTCGGCCGACACGCAGCCGATCCCGGCGCAGCCGGCGGCGTCGATCCGCTTCGACCACGTCGAGTTCTCCTACGAACGCGACGAACGGGTGATCGACGACCTCAGCTTCGAGGTGCGCCCCGGCGAACACCTCGGCGTGGTGGGCAAGAGCGGCTCCGGCAAGACCACGCTGATCAACCTGATCGCCCGCTTCTACGACGTCACGGCCGGCAGCGTGTCGATCAACGGCGTCGACGTGCGCAACCTGCCGCTGCCGGAACTGCGCCGGTTCGTCGGCGTGGTGCTGCAGGAGTCGTTCCTGTTCCGCGGGACGATCTACGACAACCTCACCTACGGCAACCCGGACGTGAGCTTCGACGCCGTGGTGCAGGCGGCCATGGCCGCCAACGCGCACGAGTTCATCATGCAGAAGCCGCTCGGCTACGACACCTACATAGGCGAGCGCGGCGCCGGGCTGTCCGGCGGCCAGCGGCAGCGCGTCTCCATCGCGCGCGCGCTGCTCTACGACCCCAAACTGCTGATCCTGGACGAGGCGACCAGCAGCGTCGATACCGAGTCCGAGCACCTGATCAAGGACGCGCTGGAGCGGGTGACCGAAGGGCGGACCACCATCGCCATAGCCCATCGGCTCAGCACCCTCAAGAACTGCGACCGGATCGTCGTGCTCGACGGCGGCCGGCTGCGCGAGGAGGGGACGCACGAGGAGCTGGTGCGCCGGCGCGGCATCTACTACCGCCTGGTGAAGATTCAGACCGACCTGGCGCGCGACGCCGCCGTCGAGTCGATGGAGCCGGCCGGATGAGCCGGCCGCGCGAACTGACCGAAGCCGAGCAGCGCGAAAAACGGGGCGAGGGCCCGGACACTTCGCAGCTGCGCTACCTCACCCCGGCGACGTGCCGGTTCTATCCCGGCAACTTTGCGGCGCTGCACCTGGAGATCACCGGCGTCTGGGTCTACGGCGGCGTGTACGCCGCGTACTGCTTTCCGGTGGAGCGGCGCAGCGAGTTCATAGCGATCGTGCAGAGCCGCCGCCGCGGCGACGACCTGGAGATCGGCATCGTGCGCCGGCTCGACGACTTTCCCGCCGAGCAGGCGGAGCTGGTGCGGTCGGCCCTGCAGCGGCGATACTTCTTTCACACCATCAGCCGCGTCCGGCGGATCGGCTGGGACGGCGGCTACGTGTCGATGAGCGTCGATACCGACAAGGGCCCGGTGGAGTTTCTGATGCGGTGGAGCAACGACCGGGCGGTGAGCTTCGGCAGCGGCGGCAAGCTGCTGATCGACGTGGACGACAACCGCTACCTGATCCCGCAGGTGGACGCGCTGCCGCCGCGCGAGCGGAGCGCGTTTACGCGTATCATCTACTGGTAGACGCCATGCCACCGGTAGCGCGCGTGAAGGGGACGCAGGACTTCTATCCCGACGACTGGGCGCGGCAGACCGCCCTGCGCGACGCCATGCTGGCGGTGGGCCGCGCCTACGGTTACCGGGAGTACGAGGGGCCGGCGATCGAGTACCTCGACCTCTACCTGGGCAAGAGCAGCGAGGAGATCGTCACCGGCCAGACCTTCCGCATCCGCGACCGGGACGGCAAGGAGCTGCTGTTGCGCCCGGAGCTGACGCCGACGCTGGCGCGCATGGTCGCCGCCCGCGAACAGGAGATACCGCTGCCGGCGCGGTGGCAGTCGTGGGGTCAGTTCTACCGCTACGAACGGCCGCAGCGCGGCCGCGGCCGGGCGTTCTTTCAGTGGAACGTCGATCTGCTCGGCAGCCGGAGCGCGCACGCCGACGCGGAGGTGATCCAGATAGCCTGCGCGCTGTTCGCCGCGCTCGGCTTGGAGGCGGACGACGTGCGTATCCGGGTCAACGACCGCGCCGCGCTGGAGGCCGATCTGACCGGCCGGCTGGGCGTCCCGGCCGCGTCGGTGCGGGGCGTGCTGCAGGTGATCGACCGCCTGGACAAGATCGGCGCCGAGCGGGCGTGCGCGCAGATGGTGGAGATCGGCGTGGCCCCGGACCGGGCCGACGCGGTGGCCGCCTTCGTGCAGGCGCCGGTCGCCGATCCGCCTGCGGGGCTGGCGGCGATCGTCGAGCAGCTGGCGATCACCGGCCACGACCGGTACGTGACGCTCGACCGCAGCATCGCGCGCGGCTTCGACTACTACACCGGCACGGTGTTCGAGGCGTGGGCGGCCGGCGGGCTGCGGCGCGCCATCTTCGGCGGAGGCCGCTACGACGACCTGACGCGGCAGGTGGGCGGCAAGCAGCGCGTTCCGGGGGTCGGCATGGCGGTGGGCGACCTGGCGTTGCTGGAGCTGCTGCGCGAGCGGCACCGGGCGCCGGCGCCGGCGCCGGCCGGGCCGGACGCGCTGGTCACCGTCTTTGCGGCCGAACAGCAGGCGGCGTCGGCGCGCATGGCGGACCGGCTGCGGCGCCGCGGCGTGGCGGTGGAGCTGGCCCTGGACCCCGGGCAGCGCCTGGAGCGGCAGCTCCGGCACGCCGACCGGACCGGCGCGCGCTACGCGCTCATCATGGGCCCGGACGAGGCGGCGGCGGGCACGGTGCTGGTCAAGGACCTGACCCGGCGGCGGCAGGAGCACGCGCCGGCCGGCGACCTCGACGCGCTGGCCGCCCGCCTGCGCGGCGCCTGATCAGGCGGCCTTGTCCACGGCGACGATGCACGGCAGGTGGCGTAGCGCGCCGGCCGCGTCCAGGCCGTAGCCGGCGACCCATACGTCCGGTATCTCGAACCCGACCAGGTCGGGGGCCGCCTTGGCGCGCTGCGCCGCGACGCGCGGATCGGGGGCGTCCAGGCGCTTGTCGAGCAGCACGCACACCTGCACGCTGCGCACGCCCCACTCGGCCAGACGGTCGCGCAGGAACGCCAGCGTAAAGCCGTGGTCCAGGATGTCGTCGACCAGCAGCATGGAGCGGCCGGCCACGTCGGACGGCTGCAGGTCGACAATGACGCGCCGCTCCGCCGGTCCGTCGTTCCCCATCGCGGCGCCGTAGGTGCTGGTCTTGGTCAGCGCGTAGTGGACGTCCAGCGTGCTCTCCGCGGCCAGGGCGCGGCCCAGGTCGGCCGCGAACATGAACGCGCCGGTGAGCACCGGCGTCACCACCACCTCGGCTTCGCGCGGATAGCGCTCGGCCAGCTGCCGCGCCAACTCCCGTATCCGCCGCTGCAGCGCCGCCTGCGGGATCAGCACGCGCCGCACCAGTCCCTGCAGCGCGCGCGGCAGCGTGACGCCGTGCTGCTCAAGCGTCGCGCAGGCGGGATCGATCCCGGTCTCCGGTACCATCGACGCACGATACACGCCACCGCCGCTCGGCGCCACGTTGGCGGGGCCGGCCCGCCCCGGCCGCGCCGTGCTCAGCTCACCGCGCGGCGGTACAGGCGGACCGCAAGAGGCGCGGCCACCAGCAGGATGGCGACCGCCCACAGCAGGGCGGCCACCACCTCGCCGGCCACGGTCCGGGAAGCCTCCAGCGCCCCCTCGCCCAGGATCAAGCCGCGCACGGCGTTGGAGGTCCGGGTAATCGGCTGATGGTCGGCGAACACGCGCAGCCACCCCGGCAGCGTCGCGGTCGGCACGAACACCGAACTGGCGAACACCAGCGGAAAGGTCGGCAAGAACGCCGCCGGCTGCGCGGCCTCGGCGTTCTTGACCCCCAACCCGATGGAGGCCATGACCCACGACCAGGCGAAGGCGAAGATCATGGTCACCAGCACGGCGCCGGCCAGCGACGCGAACGACGTCTGCGGCCGGAAGCCGAGCAGGTAGCCCACCGCCAGCGTCAGGCCGATCACGAAGCCGTTGCGGGCCAGGTCGGCCAACGTACGTCCGGCAAGTACGGCGGAGCGCGCCATCGGCAGCGAGCGAAAGCGGTCGATCACCCCCTTGTTGAGGTCTTCGATCAGCCCCATCGCGGTCTGGGCGGCGCCGAAGGCGGCGACCTGCACCAGCAGCCCCGGCAACAACCAGTTGAGGTACTGTCCGCCGGCCGCGGCCGGAATCGACCGCCCGACCGCGCCGCCGAACACGTAGTTGAACAGGAGCATGAACATCAACGGCTGCACGGTGGCGAACACCAGCAGCTGCGGCACCCGGACGATGCGCAGCAGGTTGCGCCGCGCGACGACCGTGATGTCCTTGAGCGCGTGGGCAGGCGACAGCCGGGCGCGCCGCGCGATGGCCGCCGTGCTCACGGCCGCCTCCCGGGCCGGCCGCGGCGGCCGCGCCTGCCTCCCGGCCGGCTGCCGTTGCCGGTATGCGCCGGCGCGGTGGCGCTGCCGGTCAGGGCTATGAAGACGTCATCAAGCGTCGGGCGGCGCAGGCCTATGTCGGTGGGCGTGATGCCGGCGGCGTCGAGCGTGCGCACCGCCGCCACCAGCGAAGCCGGGCCCTCCGGGGCCGGCAGAGTGATCGGGCCGGCGGCCTCGCGCCCGGCGTCACCATGCCCGGCGTCCAGGGCCCGGCGGGCCGCTTCATGCGCCCCGTCGGGCAGCTCGATCTGGATGACCGCGCCGCCCAGGCGGTCCTTCAACTCGTTGCCGGTGCCTTCGCTGATCAGCTTGCCTTCGTGAATCACGCCGACGCGGTCGGCCAGCCGGTCCGCCTCGTCCAGGTACTGCGTGGTGAGCAGCACGGTGGCGCCGGACCCGACCAGGTCCCGAATCAGCTCCCATACCTGCTGGCGGCTGCGCGGATCGATGCCGGTGGTCGGCTCATCCAGGAACAGCACGTCGGGCCGCCCCACCAGCGAGGCGGCCAGGTCGAGGCGTCGTTTCATCCCGCCGGAGTAGGTCCGCACCAGCCGGTCGGCGTCCGCCGCCAGCGAGAACCGCTCCAAGATGCCGGCCGCGCGGTCGCGGGCGGTGCGCGCGTTGAGGTTGTACAGCCGCCCGACCATCTCCACCGCCTCCCGGCCGGTCAGAAACTCGTCCACCGCGGCGAACTGGCCGGCCAGTCCGATCCGGTTGCGGACGGCGACCGGATCGCGCGCGACGTCGATGCCGGCGACGGTGGCCGTGCCGCGGTCGGGTCGGAGCAGCGTGGCCAGCACGCGGATCAGCGTGGTCTTGCCGGCGCCGTTCGGCCCCAGCAGGGCGTAGGTGATGCCGGCTTCGATCTCCACGCTGACGCCGGCCAGGGCGTGGATGGCGCCGAACCGCTTCTCCAGCTGCTCGGCGCGTACGATGGGCGGCATTCGGCAAAGGTAGGTACGCCGGTCCGCCGCGGCAAACGCCGGCCGCACGGCGGCGGGACGGACGGCGGCGGGACGGCGGCCCTTGACCGGCGCTTCGGGCGCGCCAGAATGGCGCCGTGCCGCGGCCGCCGGGGATACGGGATCGGGACTGGGACGACTGGCGGTGGCAGCTGCGCAACCGGATCACGTCGATCGACCAGCTGCGGCGGTACGTCGAGGTGGGTCCGGCCGAGGAGGCCGGCATCCGGGCGGCCGGCGCCCGCTACCGGTGGGCGGTGACGCCGTACTACGCCGCGCTGATGGACCCGCGCGACCCGCAGTGCCCGTTGCGGCGCCAGCAGCTGCCGGCCGCGCAGGAGCTGACCGACGACCTCGGCTCGGTCGATCCGCTGCTCGAACGGGACCACTCGCCGGTGCCCGCGGTCGTTCACGTCTACCCCGACCGCGTCGCCTTCAAGATCACCAACGTCTGTCCCACCTACTGCCGCTACTGCTTCCGCGAATACTTCGTCGGCAATACGGAGGCGCACCACACGCGCGCCGCCGTGCAGAAGGGGATCGACTACGTCGCCCGCACCCCGGCGATCCGCGACGTGCTGGTCACCGGCGGCGATCCGCTGCTGTTCTCCGACGAACGGCTGGACGACCTGCTCGGCCGGCTGCGCGCGATTCCGCACGTGCAGATCATCCGCACCGGCTCGCGCACGCCGTGCACGGTCCCGCAGCGCATCACCCCCGACCTGTGCGCGGTCTTGAGCCGCCACCATCCGGTCTGGCTCAACACGCACTTCAACCATCCGGCCGAAATCACGCCGGAAGCGGCGGCGGCGTGCGACCGCCTGCTGCGCGCCGGCGTGCCGCTCGGCAACCAGACCGTGCTGCTCCGCGGGATCAACGACGACGCGGAGGTGATGCGGGAGCTCGTTCACCGGCTGCTGGCGATCCGCGTGCGGCCCTACTACGTCTTCCAGTGCCACCCGGTGGCGGGCACCGCTCACCTGCGCACCTCCATCGAGTCCGGGCTGGCGATCGTGCAGGCGCTGCGCGGCCACACCACCGGCTTCGGGGTGCCGACCTACGTACTCGACACCCCGTACGGCAAGGCGCCGCTGGCGCCGCAGTATCTGTTGGGCCGGTGCGGCGACGACGTAGTGGTGCGCACCTGGAACGGCCGCATCTGGCGCGAACCGAACCCCCTGTCCGAACCGCCCCCCGCCGGCGCAGCGCTCCCGGCGATCTCCGAAACCGACCTTCCGCGGCTGGAGGAAAGTGACGCTCTCCTGCAGGACCTCAACGACGCGTACGCCGACTTTCCCGATGAGGAGGAGTCGGCAACCCTGCGGGGCCTCCGGCCCAAATAGACCTTTCTATCGCCGTTCGTTGTGTTGCTCACTGTCACCGATCTAACGCAGCCCGCCCACGTCAGTCTGTCTGACCAGCGACACGAGGTCGCCAATCTCCGTTAGACTTCGATTTGCAGCAAGATAGGCGATTCCTCGATGCAAGTGCAATCGAAACTGCTCCGCCAACGTCTCCTCCGCCGTACCGACCCCTTCACGCACGCAGCGCTCCTTTAGTGCCACGAGAAACACATCGGCGTACCGGCCGCCGAACACCCGCCAACTCATTTCAACATTGCTGTCTGCCTTGACGATAGTTCTCTGCGGTGCGCTCCGTTCGGCGAGAGAAACACACAGGCCCCACCTGCAGAGCACGTTCCAACTCGATATGCCGGTAACCCGTTTGAGCCGCATCAGGTTCACCTTAGCCTGTTGAGACAGACGAATGTGCTCAATCGCCATCGTGGCCCTCCTCTTCAAAGTAACCGGTTTTCACCGTAGTATGGCCATCCACATCGTTATAGCTCAAATGGTAACTTCGTCCGACCCAGGGCTTTAGTCGACGCAGATACTCGCCGACAATCTCCTCGTCAGTCGAAAACAAAAGGGTCTGATGGCTGGCAAAGGGGAGATACCGATCGACGAAGTGCCTGCGATGCCCTGTGTCGAGACGCCCCAATGGCGTGTCGATTGCAATGGGAAGCGGCCGCCCCGACGCCTTTGCTAGACCCCATAGCAACGCGATCCCAAGCAATTGGCGCTCCCCGGCAGACAGTTCCTCGGCGCGCATCACCTGCCCCGCCCCGCCAACGAGCGTAATGGCGAAAGACTTTGAGTCGATCTTTACTCGCGTCACGAGGGAAGTTTTGCGAAGAAGATGTTGATAACTGTCGAGAACCAAATGTTCCACTCTCGACACGTGCCGCTCGACCATCGCATCGCGGAATGCGCCTAGCGTCTTACGTACATCGCCTGCGCAACGCAATACGCGCTCGCGATCATCCCGCAGTTCCCGTTCCTTCAGATCCTCCTCGAGGAACCTGACCAACGCCTGCGTCTTCCTCTGCTCCTCTCGCTGCAACCGTTCAAGCTCCCCCGCCATCGTTCTGTCTTCTGCCTCCAGGCGCGCCAACTCCGCCCCAAGGCCGTCGCGTTTCCCAACGATTTCCGATAGCGCATCGGCCGCCGGAATGTTGTCGTGCGTCGCCTGAGCTTGTTCGGCGGATTCTTTGACTTCGGAATGAGTTGAGAGCCGACCGTCCACGACCGCCAAAAGGTCTTCGACTTGTCCTCTTAGCGAGGATAACTCACTCCGCATTTCCGGGGTAAGGTCGAGCACCGTTGCGCCGGCGGCCTCCTTTCGGTAACGAGATCGGTCCATTTCTAGAAAGTGGCGCAACCGATCGCATGTCACATCATCGGTCCCGTGGTCGCGTAGGTGCTTCAAGACCGCACCGTCCCGGTGAGCGAGCAAGTCATGCATTTGCCGCGCACGACGGATTTTCTGTTCGTCGCGATCGCGTTGCGCCGCCGAATCGAGCAAGTGGCGCACAAGCGCGATTGGCAACGGTCCACACGCCAGATCTCGTAGCGTCTCGACACTACTCCGCAGTTCCTCGCGAGCATCCATAAGGTTCTTTTCAATGGTCCTCCGTCGTTCAAAGAGGCCGCCTCCGACTCTCCGAAACTCGTCGTCAATAGCCACCTTCTCGCGCCGCCGTCGATCGATCTGATGCGTCTTCAGTGACGCTCGATGTTGCTTGAGCCGTTCGATGCGGCTCCGTAGAGCACGTAACTCTTCTTCTGCTCCGGCGACTTTCGCGCGGGTGGCATTGTCCAGTTGCTCGCGTCTTCGTCGACGCTCGTAGACGGTGATGTCCTTACCGAGTTGGTCCACGAGGTCCAATCCAAGAAGATTCTGTATCGCGGTTCCGATCAAGGACGCCGAATCCGACGGTGATGCATACCGCTCGATCTGCTCGCCGTCAAACAGAAACAAGTGCGCGATGTTTGCGGGCAGCAGATCCTCCACGTGAGTCGTCCAGTTTTCGGCCAATGTCGGAGCGAGTCTATCGTTCTTGAGCACATCAAAGTCCTCGGTGCACTTGGTAGCCTGCCGCCAAGTGCGTCTCAGAACGTACCGGTCCTCGTTACCCGCCACGGTGTGACGAAAACTGATCTGAACCCCGGCCGCCCGGCTCTTGGCTTTGTCGTGAATGCACCGCGAAAGGTATTCCGTATAACGCAATCTGCCGCGACCGGAGGTTTTAGCGTGCGGGCCGAACAAGCAGAGTTGGATAGCGTCAAGAAGCGTAGTCTTGCCACCCCCATTGAGTCCACCGAACAAAGTGATCGGTTTGCCGGGGAGTGGGGTGAGAGCGATGCTCTGGCGGCCGGCGTACAGACCAAAATTGGTGATCGTGATGTCGTCGAAAATCATCGCGCTTGCTTCCGGTGGTCCGAATCCGAGATTGACTTGAGACTGGGGGTGTGATTGACGATTCTATCGCGGGCTGCGGCAAGCGCGTCCCGCCGCTGCCGCGCTCGCTCGACAGCGTCATCCTCGTCGGTGTAGAAACTGCGCTCGAATGCTCGATCGATGGCATTGAACAGCCCGGCGCGGCGGAGCATGGTTCGGTGGCGCTTTTCTATCGAAAGAAGCTCTCTCACCAATTGAAAGTGAAGATCGTTGTCGCCGCACAGTGCGCGCAACAGATCGATCTCGGCGGTGCCCAGGGTGGTATTGTCGTCGAGACGTGAGCCAGGGTAGGGCGTGCCGGTCGTGCGCTCGTAGATGATAGGAAGGTTGTCTTCGATCTCATGCTTTTCGATAACCCAGATGCGGCGGATGGTCTCAAGTTCTTCGAGCGTGATGAGCTCGATGTCTCGGACGGTTGCAGGCCCCATAGCTCGAACATGGCGCTGCGCTTCCAGCACTTGGCGTAGCCAAGCTTCCCGAGCATTCTGCGTATACGGACCCGGAATTGGTCTGTCGGCAAACAACTGTACCGTGCCATTCATACGCCTGAAGTCCCGGAGCGGTCGGTCGCCGTCCGGGCTTTTTGGAGGGTCCAATCGATTACGGAGTTCCAGGAGGGGCAGCATCCACTCCTTCTCCTGGTCGTTCTGGATCATTGCGTTCATGGACCTGTCTTGGTCCACGAGCGTGCAGACCCAGCAACCGAACCGGCTGTCGCCACAGCTTGGGGTGCTGTCGTCCACAACCAGCGGGCATTCGCCGTCCGGCGATGCACCCTGGTACATCGTCAGAAGGTCCTTGTTGTGGTATCCCCACGGGTTGGCGATCTGCATGAGGAACACCCAAACTTCGTCGTTGGTCCAATCCTCTATGGGTGTATAGACGTACGAATTGGCCAGTTTGCCGTTTGGGCTGAGACGCGATCTCACGCGGTCCTTCTCATATTTTGCCATTACCCGTGCGCGAGCGGCGCTTTCCGTCTTCCGCGTTCCCAGGACGAGAATGGCCTCGCCGTGGCGTTGTACGACGGAGGTGATAAACTGAGTGGAAGGCATGATCTTTAGGCGATCTGTGCACCAACGGAACTTTGGCCGAGGCGCGGGATAGCCACGGCCTATCAGATTCACCCAAAACGTGTTCTCGACGGCAGGCGTCAAGCGATGGGCGGTAAGGGGTAGGCCTTGATCCTTTGCGGCGACGGTCATTCTTTCAAGCGATTTCGAGACCCACAAGGCAACGACCGGGTTCTCCACAAGTGTGTCCGTGCTGATGACGTACACCGGTTTGGTGCGGCGTTCACTCGGTATCGATGCGAGTGCTTTCCAGACGATCTGGAGCACGGCGGTTGAATCCTTCCCGCCGCTGTAACCGACGACCCACGGAATTTCGTCAGCCAAGTAGAGATCGCCGACTTCCTGGGTAATCGCGGCAACCTCGTCGTATAGGCTGTTTTCCGCGAAAGGAGATCGCGTTCCTTGTCTACCGGGCTCGGGTGTCATCGGTTCCCTGTTTGAACGCATCCTCGACCTCCTGTTCGTCGGATGACAAAGTTAGCTTCATGTGGGACTTGATGGCGTTGCTCGTCAGAATCGCGTGCTGGCCTGCCTTCGACAACCTCCCTCCCGAAAGGGCGCGACCTTCCCAAAGGCGGGTGTTTGTCCTACGCCAGTCGATGTGCTTGAGCGAGGAGAGCTTGCCTTCCCATTGCGCGGGATGATCTTGAATCAAGGCGTTTCCGACGCGACCTAGAGCTTGCAGGACGACCCCGTGCGTATGAATGTAGTCAGCCCGAACCTCACCGGCAGAAAGGTTACCAAGTATCACCTTCTGCCATTCGTCCATATGAGTAGCGACCGTTTCCCAGTACCGGATGGCGAGTTCGGCAAGGTCTTGTGACGACCGATCGTCGATCCCAGCAAGCAGCTCGCCAGTGGCGTGGTACAGTGCGCTGAGCGTGAACAGGCGGCGCGAGCGTGGCGCCAAACTCGTCTTTTCGAGTTCTACGACGTCTCTGAATACAGGTGATTTAGCGATTAAGGCTTTGGTGAGTTGGGCGGTGTGGTCGCGATCGTCGTAGAGGATGCTCAATGATTTGGAGGGGCGGATGGCGTACCGGTTCAGGTCGGAAAACATCTGCTGGCAGCGCTCCAGACCACGGTCGAGGAAGAAGACGACGGCGATGCTTTCGTCGCCAAGCTCAGGCTTCGCGAGTAACGCCCGTTCCATGGCCGCCCGCCGATGTTGACCGTCGTTGATGATGAAGCGGGCCGACATGGAAACGTGAAGAGTGCCGATCCGGCTCGCGGCTCCTTCAAGGGCCATACTGTCGAACCGGACTTCGCCGTCGATGGACACAGTGATCGCCGAGAAGACGTACGTGTCGGGGTTCTCGGTGATGTATCGCGTCAGTTCGGGCAGGCGGGAGCGGTTGATCAGTCTCTGCGCCCGCAACTCAGGAACCAACTCTGCTTCGTCGAACAAGAAGATCCGCGGCAACAGCCGCATCGGGCACATGGAGACGTAGTACTCGCGACCGGCCTGGATGCCTGTGATGGCTGGGAAGATGTACTCAAACGACACCGCCTTGCCTCCTGCATACGAACGATGCGACCATTGAAGCAGATGGCAAACTGTATGTCAACACCCAAACGTACGTATGCGTCAGGAGGTCCGAAGCCATGACCAACGCGGTGTACCTCGACTGTAACGCCACTGCGCCCTTGGAGCCGGTCGTCCTGGACGCGATGACCCGGTGGTGGAGCGAAGACGTGGGCAACGCCGGCAGCCGCACGCATGGACACGGGCTGCGTGCAAAGAAGGCGGTCGAGCGGGCGCGGGAGGAGGTGGCGGACCTCGTGGACGCGCCGCCGGACGAGGTCTTGTTCACAAGCGGCGCAACGGAAAGCAACAATTTGGCGATTCTCGGCTTGGAGGCGTCTGGCGTGGCGCGCGGGCGCCGACACATCGTCTCGACGGCCATTGAGCATAAGGCCGTTCTGGAGCCGCTTGCCGCGCTACGGCACAGAGGTTTCGAGTTGACCCTTGTGCCACCGGACTCGACCGGCGCGGTCTCCGTCGACGCCGTGGAAGCGGCCGTCCGCCCGGATACACTGCTGGTGTCTGTCATGCACGTCAACAACGAAACAGGGGTTCGCCAACCGATTGGGCCGATCTCCTCTCTTCTGGAGCGCCACGAGGCGTACTTCCACGTTGACGCAGCGCAGGGATTCGGCAAGGACCTGGAAACACTGCGTTCGCCGCGCATCGATCTCATCAGCATCAGCTCTCATAAGATATATGGCCCCGTCGGCGTTGGCGCTTTAATCTCTCGACGGCGCGGGTTCTACAGCGTTCCACTCGAACCGCTCACCTACGGGGGCGGCCAGGAACGCGCCCTGCGCCCAGGAACGCTCCCCGTGCCGCTGATCGTGGGACTCGGTGTCGCGGCGCGAGAAGCGGCGGCCAACGCAACCGAACGCCAGCGCCGATGCGCCGCAATTCGCGCGCAGGCGCTCGGCTCTCTAGTGTCCGTCGGCATTCGGCTGCACGGTGATCCCGAGCGTGTCCTCCCGCACGTTCTCAACTTCTCCGTTGCCGGCGTCGATTCCGAGGCGCTCATGGTAGCCATGAAGGACCTCGTTGCCGTCTCGAACGGTTCAGCGTGCACGTCCCAGCAATATGCGCCGAGCCACGTGCTAGAGGCCATGAGATTGCCGCAGGAAGCGATCGATGGCGCCGTACGGATGTCTTGGTGTCACATGACGCCCGATGTCGATTGGCACGAGATTGCCCGCCGTATCCAGTCCTTGCGCTGACACGCCGTCCATCGAGGCCATCGACCGCCGCGCGCCTCTCAAGGCATCCAATACCCGGGATGGATTGCTCTTGACCCCGTGAACAACGGATGAGTTAGCTGAAGCCACCTTGCCGTATCGGCGGAGCCGGTCACGCCGACCAGAAGAAGGGCATTGCTCCGGTGCCGGTGGTACGTCGTTTCCAAGTAATTCAACCACTTTACCGCTTCGTCCACGTCACTCTGAAAGAAATAGATATCCGCTTTGCCATTCGGCGTTTTCCAGCACACTGCGATCGATCGATAGCCGGAATACGGAGGTAATTCCGCCTGAATCTTACTCGGATTACCTTTCTCCCACCCGGCGATATTCTCCGAAAGGACCCGTAGACCATGCTGTTCTTCAAATGCCCCTGATCCGAGCTTCACAGCTTCTCCATGGGACTCCGACCAAACCGCCCACAGATGCTGGAAATACGTCCTTATCTGTATCTCGAACCGAACGCTGATGTGGTTCTCTTCCGTTACCGGCTGCCGAAATCTCATGATGTGATGGATACCCCGATAGCCGGTGACGGCTGGGTTTCCGACGTAATCCTTGACTCTGTAACCCATGGACGACGACCGCAAGCGGCTACTCAGTTCGGACACTGTGCGGAGATTATCGCATACGATCCTGACGCCAACGACATCGTCCAAACGACCGAGCGTAAATCGAGTCTCCGGTCGCCTGATCTTACGTCGAATACTATCAAGCCTCTTGAGGCGCACGCTGACCGCAGCCCGCTTCGGAACCCCGCACGTGTCGATCACCCACAACGTCGTCGCAAGACAACGCATCCTGAAGTATCTGTACCTTTGAACGGCGTCGACATGCTCAGTCCGTTGGGCGGCTTGGCAAAACGCGTCCCCAATCCTGTCGAGATCACCTAAAGTCGCAAACGCGTACTCGGCTCCCGCGATTGGAGGACAGTCGATGCTAACGCAAGGCGTCACCGCCACGGATGGGGAAGCCTAATACTATCAGGCGAAACAGCCCGTCCTTCCAAGTCGATCGCCGATTCAACGTCTGTTTTTCGCTCCTCGGCAAAGTCGCTCCTCAAGCGTTCGCGCTCTATGTCATCCTCGATCCCGCCACCCAACAGATACCGAAACAGGCGACTGCAAAGTCTCTCATTCTTCTTGTGTCGACGCATATTGCCATTAGGGTCGCACAACACGCCGAACCACGGCGAGGTCCTCTCGCGCAGTTTCATTTGACCACATGATTCCTGCCGCATGAGCTCGTCGACCACGTTCTTGAGTGACACGCCGTCGGTGGCCAGCTTCCCTATCGCCTCAGCGAGAGCAGTTTGGACGATAGGACGAAAGAGAATGTTATCTCCGTCCTCCTCTGACCGTATTTCACTTGCTGGCTTACCTTGAATGAACGCAACATGCGACGGAAGTCGAGCAAGGTGATCGAAATACTCGCTCATAGCGGCCGTACTGATATCCAATATGGAGTCGTCGGGACGTATGAAAATGCCTTTGGCGACGAAGTTTCCCCACGAAAGAAACCGCTCGCTATCTGGCAGAGATTTATTTTCGGTAAGGTAGTTTCTGGCTATATCGGCCAAGGTGTTCAACGTCGTATAAGAATTGGATGACTCCGATAGTGTCGTCATCGTCGTCTCTACCTTCGGTGTTTCATCACGCTCGTTGCTGGCTGTTCCACGAAACAAATCGTGGTTAACGAGGAGGCTACGGGCCACGACGCGGAACCCGTTCATTTCGTCGAGTTGAACGAGTTCACTTCGCGTCAGAATTTTGGCGTTCTCGTTCACATCGACGAACATTTGGCGGAGACGTCGAAGTGCATCGCTATAGGTCTCCCCGTCGTGTACGGCGGGTACGATCTCTACGCCGATGCGCTCATCCATGGCGTGCTGAAGGCGTTCGTGGACGTTAGCTCGGCTCTCCGCGGTCAGACTGTGTATGTAGTCGATGATCTCGTCGCGGGACAGGGCGCCCTGCTTCTTTGGCGCTCGCTTTTCGTCAAGCGCATGGAGATGCCCGGTTTGTATCAGATCTCTTAGCCCTAGGATCGCCATCAATCTGTGTTGGCCGTCAAGTGCGTAGAATTCGGTTTCACTATCGTCAAGATCCCAGTAGGCGCCGGAAGGCTCTAAGGATCTCAGGGTAAGGCTATCTTGCGTTGCCCGTTGGTCAGGAGCCCAATTATCGTGCCGATCGTCGTATATCCAACCCTGATAGCCTACTAATAGCAGAGGAGGGAACTTGTGGTGGCGTCGGGCTGCCAGGTAGGCGGTCATTTGCCGTTGGCGTCGCCAATCGGGCTGTCGTTGCTGTATCTGGTCGACCGTATCTTGCCGAATCGGTACCCGCTTGGAGCCTTCTTTGTCTTCTTTGAAAACTGGTAGATCGGCTGCGAACCCCACCTTTTCCGCAACCCACGCGAGTGATACGGACGTCAAGAAGGACGATACGTCACCCATACGCACATGAGTGACCAGATGATGGTTGGCAAGCGAGCACTGTTTTTCGAGCAACATACTCAACACTTGCTTCTCTCGCTCCTGAGCTCTCGTTACGTCCATTATTGCGTCGAGGTCGTGCTTCGAAGGGTCAGGCATTTTAACTCCTTGGTCGTACGGTCAGTGGCCAAGTATATTGAACGCTGGCCGAAGTCTGCGAATGAGATCGTCCTGTATTACCTTGATATCGGAACCAGGAATGGGCGCGTACCAGCATCGGGCAGTCGCGTAATTGTGCCGCAGGTACTCTCTCAGAGGCGCGTTCTGCTCGGTGTCCGGAAGATGCTGGCACAGTCGGCGCTGGAGATTGGTAGTCTCGCCGACATAGACGTAAACGCGGCTTACTTCAAGTCCGTAGTACCCGTCGATGTGCCCAAGCGCGTATACGCCAGGCACCTGGGGCACTCCGGAATTTGAGGCGGACAGGAATTTGGATCGCCATCGGAAGGACGGGGTTGATCGGAGACTGGTGGTGGCCATCAGGAACGAGGGACCGGGAACGTGCGGCCCAGTGTGTATCGGCGGAGTATGGGCCGGGCGGATTGAGCTGTCAACCCGCCGTCGTTGGGTCACCCGCGCAACGGGCACGATCAGGCCGAACGGTTCGTCTTGCATCAGAAGCCTCCTGCCCACAGATATGGCCCGGGCGTCCGTGCTGCCTTCATCGAAGCCGAGGAGCTGCTTTCCCACGAGGAGCTCCGGCTCCGGGTTCGTCGAGTGGTCGAAGAACCGGACCTGCTGACTCTGCAAGTCGATCTTCACCCGTGACTTGAGGCGTGGCAGCGCCTCCCGCGCGTCGATGAGCGAGAACAGAGAGAGGCGCGGCGAGGTCTTGTGAACCTTGATCACGTCCACGCTGTCGAGATCGCCTGCGAAGAGCTCGCCGAGGCGCGCGTAGATCTGCAGGGTGGGGTCGAGGGCCGGCAGATCGCGCCGGGCCACGAAGTAGCCGTCGGCGGTGTTCACCCCTGCCGCCGCCGTTTCGCGGAGCCGCGCCACCCGTTCCGCATCGCCGGCCGCAAACAGATGCTCGCCGCTCAATTGCTTGAGGTGGCTGTAACTACGGAAGAAGTGGCGGATGTCGTAGCGCGCGGTGACCGGCAGATCGCGCAGCCGCGGCGTCCCGCGGAAGCGGCAGATCGCCATGAACGTCAGATACTGATAGGTATGCCGGCGGCGCTGCTCCGCGAGATGCTCCTGCGGCAACGCTTCGGAGGCTGCCGCCCACAGGTCAGCGGGCGCAACGCCGTGCTCGGCGGCGACCCGTAGCGCGTCGAGCTCGCCGGCGACGGGTGGGCGGGCTCGGGACGCCGCGAAGTCGGCGTACGCTGCCCACTCGTCCGCGTGCTCGGCCCGGAACGTCTCAATCAGGGCGGTCCGTAGCGCGCGCCGGCGCTCCCGCGGGACGCCGTGCATGAGCGGCGTGGAGCGCTGAATGCGGTTGAGCAGGAAGGCGTGCGCATCGGCGGTCTGCCGGAAGATCAGAAAGACGCCCGCTTGGAGCGGGATCGGCTCGACGTCCAGGATCTCTTCAAGGTACCGCCGCGCCTCTTCCTGATGGTAGTACTTCTGAAACGTCCTGCGCGATGTAAGTAACCCATCTCCATAGCTTTGCGCTTCTCCCGAATAGGTGGCGGCGCCGACCATGACCGCGACGCACAGGCATCTTCCGGTGAGATCGAACGCCCGCCGTAGCGCCGCCGCTCGCTCGGCCGGCCGCTCGATGACGTTGAGCACGTAGCCGAGGTTGACCACCGCCGCGCTGCGTTGCGCTTCGTCCGGCTGGTGCGCCGGGTCCCAGCCGTGAGCGTGGTACCCGAGGGACCGGAGGAATCGGACGTCGTCGCCGAGGCCGCAGCCGTAGTCGAAGAAGGTGTGCTCCGGTGTCAGGACGCCGTTGCCGATGAGCAGTTGCACGGGCCGGGAGAGGTCCGGCCGCGCGATGGCGGTGCGGTCACGCCGTACTTCCACGGCTACCCGCCGGCGGGTATCAACCGGTGGTCGCGGATCGTCACGCCACTCCGGGCAAGCTGCCTTGACCACCCGCGCTCGTGCCCGATGGTGTTCGGTTCCGAGAAGAGGCCGGCCTGCTCCTCCTGAACCGTGAGCGCCGCGAACCGGGCGTAATCCGGGTCGGACGCATCCAGCAGCAACTCCTTGCGATGCAGGATCGGGCGGTTGCCGTGCGGCGCGTAGCGCCGGATGCGCGCCGTGCCGTTCGCAAGGTCTACGCTTGCCGCGGCTTCGAGCGCCGGATGCTCGTCTTCGCGGAACCGCGGATAATGGAGCAACGAGACGTGCTGCCGGTACGGCGCGAGCTTGCAGACGTTCCACCGGAACGCGGCCCCGGCCGCGGCAGCGCACGAGCGCGCCAAGGCGAACAGATCGGCGCCATGCCGCTCAAGGGCGTCGCGATGGACGTACAGAACGCCACCGACTCGCTTGCCGACCGCCAGACTCCGCACGGCCTCCGCGAGGGGCTTGGGGTCATGCTCGCCACGCGACACCGGAATCCGCGGTCAGGACGTCCTCCACCACCGTGAAGCCGTCGCGGCGGTACGCCGCCACCTGCTCGCTCGAAATGCTCATGCGCCCTGCACTCCTCCCAGACTCAGTATCGCAGATCGCCGGGGAACGCCGCCACGGCCGGCCGGCGCAGTCGGAACATGGCTGAAATAGCCTGGTATCTAGTCTAGCCATCGACTGGCGATGATAACCCTTGATTTCAGCCATCCTGCGCGGTACGGTGCGCCCGGCGACACTGGAGGGCTGCGGTGCGGAGACATAACACGGTGTACGGTTTCGATTGACGCCATCCAGGCGAAACACAAAAGGGGCAAAACAGCATGAGCGGGCGCGCGGCGATATTTGGGGGGTTCGTCCTCCTCTTCATCATCAGCATCGGTATCGTCGTGTTCATCGTCGCGGCGGAACGGCAGGCGGCGGACCGGGCGGACCGGGCGGCGGCGGCGTACCAAGCGGCGGCGGACCGGCTGGCCGACCAGGTGGCGGAACGGCAGGCGGCGGACCGGGCAGCTTTTGCGTACCGAACGGCGGCGGATCGGGCGGACCGGGCGGCGGCGGCATACCAAGCGGCGGCGGACCGGCTGGCCGACCAAGTGGCGGAACGGCAGGCGGCGTTCCGGGCGAACGCGGCGGCGGACCAAGCGGAACGGGCCACGGCGGCGGAACGGGCGGAACGGTGGGCGGAGGTGGAACGGGCGGCGGAGTGGGGGATGGAACGGGCGGCGGAGGTGGAACGGGCGGCGGCGGAGTGGGCGTCGGCGGAACGGGCGGCGGCGATGGCGGCGGCGGAGTGGGCGTCGGCGGAACGGGCTGCGGCGTACCGGGCGAACGCGGCGGCGGAGTGGGCGACGGCGGAACGGGTGACGGCGGAACGGGCGACGGCGACGGCGGCGACGGAACGGGCGGCGTACCGGGCGGCGGCGGAACGGGCGAACGCGGCGACGGCGGCGGAGTCGGCGGCGGCGGAACGGGAACGGGCGGCGGAACGGGCGGCGGAACGGGAACGGGTGGCGGCGGCGTTGGCGGAAGGGATGGTGGCGCACCGGGCGCCGGCGGCATGGAAGTCGGCGGCGTTCCGGGCGAACGCGGCGGCGGACGCGGCGGAACGGGCGACGGCGGAACGGGTGGCGGCGGAACGGGCGGCGGCGACGGCGGCGACGGAACGGGCGGCGGAACGGTACCGGGGGGCGGAACGGTACCTGGCGGCGGAATGGCAGGCGGCGGAATGGCAGGCGGCGGCGGACCGGGCGGCGGAAGGGGCGGCAGCGGCATGGCAGGCGGCGGCGGCGGCGTTCCGGACGGCGGCGAACCGGGCGGTGGCGGACCGGGCGGCGACGACGGCGGCGGAACGGGCAGCGACGGCGGCGGCGGAACGGGCGTCGGCAGAACGGGTGTTGGATCCCGCATTGATTCGTAGAAGAGGGGCGGGATTTGCTCAGATTGATTCGTAGACGAATCGTGTGGGACGGGGGGCGAATGCGGGACAGGGGCCGGTAGCCGGAGAGGCAGTGGAGTGCGGGCCGGGGGCTGCGCCGGTGCTTGAAGCCGGGTATCCTGGGAGGATCAACCCGTAAGGAGAAAAGGCCCGCGCGGGACGCCACCCGCCGGGCCGTGACCGGTGCAGCTTCGCTACCAAACGGGGCTCACCGGCGAGCAGTACGTTAGCACCAGGGCATGGCGCGACGCAAGGCTCGACCGGTGCCCGAATCATGAGTCCGGCAGTTGCTCGTTCGCCCGGCACGGGACCTACCGGCGCAAGTGGCCGCGCGGGGCGCTGATCGCGCGCTGGTACTGCCCGGAGAGCCAGACCACCTTCAGCCTGCTGCCCGACTGCCTGGCGGCGCAGCTGCCCGGAACGCTGGAGGAACTGGAAGAGGCGGTCACCCACGCCGAGCAGTCGCCGAGTCTGATGAAGGCGGTCGCCAAGGCGCGCACCGACTACGTGGGGCTGCCCGGCGCGATGCGCTGGCTGGACCGCCGCGTGAAGCTGGTGCGGGCGGCGCTGCGGGCGGTGATCCTCTCGCTGCCTGACGAGCTGGCCGGCTGCCGCCCCGAACTGAGCGCCTGCCGCAAACGGCTGGGGACCAAGGCGGTGTTGGTGAGGCTGCGGACGCTGGCCGCCTCGTCGTTGCCGTCGCTGCCGGCGCCGCTCGGATTGCGCCCCCGCCTCGACGGGGCTGGGAATCCCACTTTTGGCCGGCAACAGCAGATGGGGGATTCCGGCCGTCGGCGGCCTCCGTAGTGTGTCGTCATCACCGGGTCGACGGACCCGAACAGCAAGGATCGACCGACATGAATGACGACGAAGAAGCTCAGCGCCGCGAGGTGGCGCTGTTCCGCTACCGCTTGATCGCCGACCTGGCCCACCAGCCGCCCGGCGCGGTCGGGATCGGCGAGCAGTTGCGCGCGAAGGCCGCGCAGACCTACGACATTCCCGGCACGCTGCGCACCAGCGTGGCCGCCGAGACGCTGCGCGACTGGCTGCACGCCTATCGCTGCGGCGGCTTCGATGCGCTGTACCCCAAGCCGCGGGCTGACCGAGGCCAGCCGCGGCGGCTGCCGCCGCAGGCGGCCGAGTTGCTGATAGCGCTCAAGACCGAGCACCCATCCTGGTCGGTGCGGCAGGTCATCAAGGAGGCGGCCAACGGCGGCCAACTCCCCGACGGCGTGCGCTTGGCGCGCTCCACCGTGCACCGGCTGCTGCGCGCCGAGGGGCTGATGAGCAGGCCGCAAGCCGCCGCCGACGGCGTCGACCGCCGCCGCTTCAGCTTCCGCTACCCCGGCCAGTTGTGGATGAGCGACGTCATGCACGGCCCGGCAGTCGCCGACGGCGGGCGCCGCCGCAAGACCTACCTCATCGCCTTCCTTGACGACGCCACCCGCCTGTGTCCGTTCGCCGCCTTCGCCCACGCCGAGAACACCGCCGCCTTCCTGCCGGTCTTCAAGCAGGCGCTCATCCGCCGCGGCGTGCCGCAACGGCTGTACGTCGACAACGGCGCCAACTATCGCTCCCAGCAACTGGCGCTGGTCTGCGCCAAGCTGCGCATCGCGCTGATCCACGCCCGCCCCTATCAGCCGCAGGGCAAGGGCAAGATCGAACGCTTCTTCCGCACCGTGCGCGACCAGTTGCTCGCCTTCCTCACCCCCGACGACGGCGCCAGCCTCGACGCGCTCAACGGCCGCCTGGGCGCCTACCTGGAAGGCGAATATCACCGCGCCCCCCACAGCGGCCTGCGCGGCAGCACCCCGCATGAGCAGTGGGCGTTGAACACCGAGGAGGTGCGCTGCGTCGATGCGTGCTGCGACCTGGACGACCTGTTCCTGTTCGAGGCCAGGCGCCGCGTCATGAACGACCGCATCATCAGCCTCCACGGCCGCGTCTACGAAGTCGATCCGCTGCTGGTCGGCCGCACCGTCACCGTGCGCTACGACCCGGACGCGCCGCCGAGCCGCCCCCTGCTGATCCGCCACGACGGCGCCGATGCCGGTCAGGCCACCCTGCTGGACGCCTACGCCAACGCCTCCGTCAAGCGCAACCGGCCCTCCCGCCATCTGGAATCTGAGGCCCCAGCGCCCCAGCCGCCCCCCTCGCCGCTGGCCCTGCGCCACCTGCACCGCCGCCAGGAGACCGACTGATGTATCTGCGACACTTCGCCTTCTCCCGCCTGCCGTTCGCCGACGCCATCGAAGCCGACCTGCTGTTCGCGTCCGCCGCACGCCAGGAAGCCGAAGCACGCCTGCAGCATCTGCTCCAACTGCGCGGCATCGGACTGCTCACCGGTGAGCCCGGCGGCGGCAAGACCACCGTCTGCCGCGCGGTGACCGCCGTCCTGCATCCCGGCGCTTACCGCGTGCTCTACGTCTCGCTGACCACCGGCAACGTCATGGACATGTACAAGTCGATCGCCTGGGAACTCGGTCTGCCGGCCGAACGCTCCCGCGCCGCCGCCTACCGCTCCATCCGCGCCGAGATCACCCGCCAGGTCCGGGAAGCCAACCGGATGCCGGTCCTCATCATCGACGATGCGCAGTTCCTGCGCACCGACGTGCTCGACGACCTGCGCCTGTTGACCAACTACTCCATGGACTCCGAACACCGCCTGTGCCTGCTGCTGGTCGGCCTCACCGAGTTGCGCCGCAGGCTGTCCATGACCGTCCACGAATCGCTTGCCCAGCGCATGGTCGTGCGCCATCACTTGGGCGGCCTGCAGCGCGAGGAACTCGACGGCTACCTCGCGCACCGCCTGCATCTGGCCGGCTGCGAGTTGCCGCTGTTCGAGCCGGCCGCCGCAGAGGCGCTGTTTCAGACCTCCCGCGGGCTGCCTCGGCAGATCAACCGCATCGCCCACTACGCCTTGTCGGCCACCGCGCTCGACGATGCGCGCACGGTCACCGCCGAGCATCTGCAGACGGCCGTCGAAGAACTGCGCCTCTGATGCCGACGCCGCCGACCGCCATGGCTACCGAAGCGCTGTCCCGCAGTCTTTCGCCTGACGGGAGAATCCGGGACATCCCGAGACTTCTCCAGACGATTTATTCCGGGATTCCATCGGCGAGATTATGTGGGATCTAACAACGGGCGTCGGCAGAACGGGCGGCAGCGGACCGGGCGTCGGCGGAACGGGCGGCGGCGACGGCTACGGCTACGGCGGTGGAACGGGCCATACCAGTTAACGAGCTGAACCGGACATATCAGAATAACGAAGCGCGTGCTAACAGTACCTACAGGGGCAAGCGCCTTGACGTGCTTGGTATCGTCAACAAAGTGGATGAACACGATATATTAGGAGGGTATATCGTCGTAATGACGCAGTCTAGGTTTATGTATGTAAATTGCCGAATCGGCGGGTTCACAGATCGCACCGGTTATAACTCGGTCATTCACCCGATTCGATTGAACAAAGGTGACGTGGTAGTTGCTCATGGCGTTGGCGGTGGAGTAATTCTTGGCATTCCTTATCTGGACGACTGTTCGATTCAATACGTGCTCAACCGGTCGATTGACTAATCAGCATCGAACCGGTTGCACGCTCAATCACCGGCGCGGCCGCGCTACGCTTGCGGCATGGAAGGCGAGGGGGTCGTCAAGCGTTCGACCGACGTGCCGTGCGCGCCCGTGGCCGCAGGCTCATCGACCGAAACGGCGGTGCTGATCGGACCGGAGGACGGAGCGCCGAACTTCGCCATGCGGCGCTTCACCATGGGAGAAGGCGAGGGCATGCCCCGGCACCAACCGGGCGAACACGAGCAGTACGTGGTGCACGGCCGGGCCGCGGTGACGATCGGCGACACCGTGCACGCGGTCGAGGCCGGCGCGTGCTGCTGGTCCCCGCCGACGCGCCGCACTCCTACCAGGTGGTGGAGGCGCCGTTCGAGTTCCTGTGCATAGTCCCGAATCGCGAGGATCGGATCGAGCTCTGCTCCTCCTGATCCGTGAGAGCCGTGAACCGGGCGTAATCCGGGTCGGACGCATCGTAAGCGTCCGGGGAATCCAGGGCTACGTAGCAGGGGGCGGAGGGCGCGCGGCGGTTGGTAGAAGCGCCTCATTGATCGGCGCGGGTGCGCGCGTGCGGCAGCTGCGCGGCACCGGATTACCTCGCCTGGCCACCCGACAACTGCTGGTCAATCAAACTGCGGTCGTCACGCTCGTCAGCTGGTGTGTAGAAACCGGGCCATAGGTCCCGGTACAAATGCTGCATGTAATGCGCGGCGTCGTTCGTTAGCGACCGCCTGCTTGCCACAAGCGCGAGCAATCTCAAGACAACAAGTTTCTCCTTGTGGTCGAGCGCGGCTCCGGGCGTCGCCCTCAATGCATCAGCGGTCTTCTCGGCCTCGTCGACCGCGCCAAGCAAAAGCCAAAGGCGGCCCCAAGACACAAGGTCACCGACACTGTAGTCACTCCCATCACCGAACCGGTCGGACGCAATGCCACATATTTCGACAGCGGAGATTGGGGTGTTTTGTCGCGACGCTGCCGGAACAGAATCGTCCCGGCGAACTCGGCGGTCGATTAGCGCCCATAGCGCGCGTGCGCTGACGCCCGGATGGCGTATTGCGTCGATTAGCCACGTGTCACTCGGTTGGCCAAACTCCACCGCGTACCGCGCTGCATGTTCCGCGACTACCTCGCCTTCGGACACACGGTGAACGTGCGTATTTATGAAGTGGTAGTGGGTCCAGAACAAGCCCGTTAGTTCAAGGACTTCAGAGGGTTCGACCGCGCAGCCAAGCTCTTTTCGGAACCCGATCGCCAGCAAGGCAATCAGAAACCAGCACTCTGCCACGGATCCTGCGGCGCAAAAACCTTGGTAATCTTCCTCGACGTCCCACACGTCCAACGGCAGCCCGCTGCACTTCCCTTTTACCCACTCCGGTAGCTCGATCTCCTCATAAGCCAAAGCCAGAGCGGCGCCCAGCCCAAGCATCCACTCACGATGTTCCCAAGAGTTCCAGAGTAAGGGCATCGACTGCCCACTCGAAATGTGATCCGCCACATGCCCTTCATACTCCCTGAGCGCGGCACGCGCAATCTCACATGATCGAGCGGGCATGGTGTCCCTCAAGTTCCAAGCAAGTTCCGTTAGATGCCGCGTCCACGTCCTCTGTCGGTTCTTGCGCAACGCGGCGGAAAACGCATTGACCACATCATCCGACCCCACTTTTTCCACATGACGTGCGACCAGAGCAATACACGCGTTCTCGAGCTCGTCAACTCTGTGGGGTATCCCGTCGCCGTTCGTTCCATCCAACACATAGGGCGCCGTACTGAGTAACTCGCCGATCCACCGTGCGCAGTCGACTGGATCGAGCGATCCCAACCGTTCGACCAAGCCGGTCACAAGCTTACCAGTCTGCGTTTCCGCATCAGCGGCGTCACTCCTTCGACCGGTGCCAATAACAATTTGGTCACCGTGTCCGCCCGCCTCATCTAGTCTGTATACGGAGGTTAGAGCGTGCACGATCGCCAGTGCGATGGCCGCGGGGCACGATGCGCGTGTGATCCAGGAAAGCGGCCTGTGGTAGTGAGCCTCACGACCGTCATAGACCGCGTGATGCGCTGCGCACGCCTGCAATACCGGATGACCAAGCCGTTCTATCATCGCCACGAACCCATCTGGCCGCATCGCGAGGACTAGGCGAATCAATCTCGTCGCGCCATCGCGGACACAGTCCAGCAATGACAGCCCACGGCCATTGAGGTACTGAAATGCCTCTAGGCCAGCACCGAGGCCCGCTGTGTCTACTGTCACTGTGGTCCGGCTATCCGTTCCGGCGTACCTTGCGCTGCGGTCGGGGTCGAAAATTGCCTCTCGGTCCACGAGCCCTTTCAATTCCCCCATCGCCACATCCACGAAGGAGTCAATCTGTTCCGTCGTCCAGCTTTGGCCCATGATTCGAGCCGCCCGATCCGAGTCGATCCATCCAACCGCCCACGCAGCGGTATGGGTGTCGTCGCCGGCGTGTCCCTGACAAATGATCTTGCCGACCCCCTCCATGATAGCGGCAGCAACAGTCTCCTCACTCTCAGGAACAACCGTCTTGTGGTCTGACGCAAACCAACGGCTGATCTCGGCGATGACAGGTCTCCGTTCGTTGGCAGGAAGCCGCTCATTGACGACGGATTCGATCGATTCGTAAGTCGAACGTTGGGCGAATGGTGAATGACCTGCGCCGAAAATTCTCCACGCTACGGCACGGTACTCCATTAGCTGATCACCTTGACCCGCAAGGCATCGCCTGGAGCGCCAATCTCTGTGGTCCACATCTTCTCGGTTTCTGCTCGGTACACCCCAAAGGGTACGCGGATAAAGGTTACGCCGGATCGGTGCCAACCACTGAGTGAGTTGGTTATCACAGTTTCACTCTCGGGCGTTATCAAGTAGCGGTCATGGAACGGCGGCTTTCCTCTGCAGTCGAAAAATGCGCGCACCCTCACATGAGCCGCGATAACATTGGGATACTTCGACCACCACGCCGGTATACGATCTTTGTTGACCTTGCCGCACAAGATTCGCAGAGGTCGGTTGCGTGTCGCCGCGAATATTTGGACAATTAGACTCGCTACGGCATCTCCCTCGGTATGCTCCATAAAGTACGGATCAGCGAGATAGACTGGACCGGCCGCGTCAAATATATGCAGAAGGCCAAGAAGATAGCGAGCCGATGCATCAAAGTTCTCTGGGGCGAAACGTGCTAGGTTACCGGTCTTTCGGGCGGACACTTCGCGTTGATAAACTTGCCGCTCCAACCAATCTTTTCTAATTCGTCTATCGAGGTCGGCGCTGAATCGGTCGTCATTGGCCGATATTGGCACCGTCGTGCCCGATGGAATGACCTTCTGGATTGACTGTGTTTTTTGGTTTCTGATCGTTATCATTGGCTGATCGGCGATATTCACGCGCACGCGAAACTCTTTGATCAGATGCGAGTGCAAGTGGTCAACACACTGTCCGTCCTCGGTTCGATAGATGGAGAACCCGATGTGATCTACATCGGATGCAAGTTTGATTGAGGTCGATGTGACGGGGACTTCTCGTCGAAGCACAGTGTCCTCGCTATGGCTGGCCCATACGACTGCACGGTGGAGTGCGGTTACCAGATCGTCTCCTTGTACGTCAAGCTTCAACATTTGGCGATGGTGAGTCAGATTGCAGGTGAGTGCATCTAGAGCGCCCGCAATCATGAGGTTGCCTACCCGCTCTGATCGCTCCTCAAGGGGAAAGCCAAGACGGCTGGTCGGCTGGCGTTGTTTGCCCGATAGCGCTTGGGCGATCTCTGTCCATCGTTTGCGAAGGCTTTGGTCGAAGCTCCAGTATTCTGTGATCTCGGCGCTGTTTCGGGAGAAGGGGCTGCGTACGGAGGCGTCCGTACTTCGAAGGTCGCGGTATGCCCAATGGCGCCGAGGAACGGGTTCCAGGACGTAGAGAACTTCGACCCCGTCGATCGTCAATGCACCGGAATTCAGTATTTGCTCGATCAGGAAGCTGCAACGGTCGAGAGATGAGTCGAGCGTGTACAATCGTAGTCCGTGCCCAAGTTCGGTGCGTCCCCAAGTGCCGGCGGGTGCGGTGGTCCAGGGCCCCAACGAATCTTCGCGGCGATGGCGTATGAGCGTGAACATGTTGTGGGCCGTGGAATCGTCGGAATGGGTAGCCATCAAGACGGTCATTCGTGCCGTCCGGGATTTCGATGAACCCATGAGCGATACGGCCTGAGCGGGCGGGTTAAAGGGCAGACCGCGGTCATGCGCCCAACGTGCTGCCTCATCAACCGCGACGGAAACGCTGCGATCCTGCCTTTGTGCGATGAGGTGGTTTCTGCGGATGTGCTGGCGCACGTAGTTGTCGCTCTTGCCGACAGCCCGTGCCAACTCGGAAATGGTCAGTGTCACTGAGTCCTCCTGTATTGATCGGATGAAGCATACAGTTGACTAGGACGGCCGTCAAGTCTGCGGGAGACGGTGCCGCAGACTTGACGGCGTGGTAGTGATAACCCGCTTGTAATAAAAGACCTACGAATTTTCAGAAGTTGAGGCACGGCGCGCCACTGGCTTGGGCGGCGCGACTGCTTGGCGGCGCAGCTGCCCGGAACGCTGCGGGAACTGGAAGAGGCGGTCACGTACGCCGAGCAGGCGCCGAGTCTGATGAAGGCGGTCGCCAAGGCGCGCACCGACTACGTCGGACTGCCCGGCGCGATGCGCTGGCTGGAACGCCGCGTGAAGCTGGTACGGGCGGCGCTACGGGCGGTGATCCTCTCGCTGCCTGACGAACTGGCCGGCTGCCGCCCCGAACTGAGCGCCTGCCGCAAGGATCGACCGCATATGAATGACGCCGCCACAGGCGGCCGAGTTGCTGATAGCGCTCAAGACCGAGCACCCATCCTGGTCGGTGCGGCAGGTTATCAAGGAGGCGGTCAACGGCGGCCAACTCCCCGACGGCGTGCGCTTAGCGCGCTCCACCGTGCACCGGCTGGTGAGCGCGACACTTCGCCGTCACCGCCGAGCATCTGCAGACGGCCGTCGAGCCGACCTGCTGTTCGCGTCCGCCGCACGCCAGGGAAGCCGAAGTCCGCCTGCAGCATCTGCTCCAACTGCGCGGCATCGGACTGCCGGCCAGCAAGCAAGCAGGGCGTGAGCCTCAGTTGGGTTGGTCGGCGCCGGGGGCGCCGGCGTCCAGTTGCTGCTTGAGGCGCTCGAATTCGGACTCGTCGATGCTGGTCGCCTCCTCGATGGTCGACCACGGGACATCGCGCTGCAGCAATCCTTCAATGGTGCGCAAGACGCCTTCCCGGCGGCCTTCCTGACGGCCTCGCTCCTCTATCTGTTCCACGTAAGTCATTAGCTCTCCTCCACGACCGGGCACGTTGCGCCGCAACGCTGCCCTGAACGCTCGCAGCCCTTCCTCCGACTGCGTCGCCAACACGTACTCCACGTGCCGCGCCAGCACCTCCACCTCTCCCTCCGGCGACACCTCCGCCATCAGCACCGCCGTCCTCTCCACCAACTCCGCGCCACCGCGAACCCGCGCCAGCATCGCCATCTGCGTCAGCCGCGCCACCGCCGACCCCAACACCGCTTCCGGCCCTCCCGCCGTCTGGTCGATCAGCAGGTACTCAAACCGCGGCACCCACCGCCACTCCGCCGCCGCTCCCTCCACCAACTCCCGAAACTCCAGCTCCGGCGACCACCGCTTCCGTCCCTGATAGAATACCAGCGGCACGATCAGCGGCAACTTCGTCTTCTTCCTATTCTTGCGCGCCTCCTGCCACGTCACCCATAGCTGCAGGCAGTAGTTCAGCACCCGCAACGCCATCCAGTAGCGCGGCGTGGACTGATGCTCCAGCAGTACGTACACCAGCACCGGCTCCTCCGCCCCCTGCCGCTCCACCGAGAACACCAAGTCCGCCTCCCGGCCGCGCCAGTCGTCGCTTACGAAGCGGCCCGGCCAGTGGGTGGGCGTCGCCCACCGCAGGGAGCCGGCTACCGCAGGCGGCAGGTACGGGCGCACCAGGCCAGTCCAAGATCGTCCTGATCGTTCCCGATCATGCACTCGAGGTGGTATCATCGAACCCAACGCAATGAGCACTTCGACCAGCGAACCCCGGACCGCCGCGGCCGGCGCCGAGCAGGGCCACCCGGCGTATACGCCCGCCGCGATCGAACCCAAGTGGCAGCAGCGATGGGAGCGGGACGGCCTGCACCGCGCCCGCGTCGATCCCGGCCGCCGCAAGCACTACTTCCTGACCATGCTGCCGTATCCGTCCGGCGACCTGCACATCGGCCACTGGTACACCATGACGCCGTCCGACGCGCGCGCCCGCTACCTGCGCATGAACGGCTGCAACGTCATGTTCCCGATGGGTTTCGACTCCTTCGGGCTGCCGGCCGAAAACGCCGCCATCGCCCGCAACGTCCATCCCAAGGAGTGGACCTACGCCAACATCGACCGGATGCGCCGGCAGCTCCGCACCATGGGGGCCATGTGGGACTGGGAGCGCGAGGCGACCTCCTCCGATCCCGAATACTACCGCTGGACGCAGTGGTACTTCCTCAAGCTGCTGGCCGGCGGCTTGGCCTACCGCAAACGCGCCGCCGTCGACTTCTGTCCCCACTGCAACACCACGCTGGCCCGCGAGCAGGTCATAGGCGAGGCGCGCCGGTGCGAGCGCTGCGACACGCCGGTGACCAAGCGCGACCTGGAGCAGTGGTTCCTGCGCATCACCAAGTACGCGGAGGAGCTGCTCCGCTTCGACGGGCTCCGCTGGCCGGACCGGGTCAAGGCGCTGCAGACCAACTGGATCGGCCGCAGCGAAGGCGCGCACGTCGCCTTCCGCACCGAACAGGGCGACGCGCTGGAGGTCTTCACCACCCGCCCGGACACGCTGTGGGGGGCGACCTTCATGGTGCTGGCGCCGGAGCATCCGCTGACGGCCAAGCTCACCACCGGCGCGCAGCGCGAGCGGGTGGAAGCGTACGTCACCGCCGCCGCCGGCCGGACCGACATAGAGCGCGAGGCGGCGGGGCGCGAAAAGACCGGCGTCTTCACCGGCTCCTATGCGGTCAATCCGGTCAACGGCGAACGCATCCCGATCTGGATTGCCGACTACGTGCTGATGACCTACGGCACCGGCGCCATCATGGCGGTGCCGGCCCATGACGAACGCGACTTCGCGTTCGCGCGCGCCTACGGCCTGACGGTCCGCCCCGTGATCCGGCCGCCCGGCGCCGAGCCGCTCGACGGCGCCGCCATGCGGGAGGCGGTGATCGCCAAGGGAGAGATGATCGACTCCGGGCCGCTGACCGGCACGCCGTCCGAGCAGGCGGTCCCGCGCACGATCCGCTGGCTGGTCGACCGCGGGCTGGGCCACGCCGACGTCAACTACCGGCTGCGCGACTGGCTGATCTCCCGGCAGCGCTACTGGGGCTGCCCGATCCCGGTCGTGCACTGCCCGGCCTGCGGCGTGGCGCCGGTGCCGGAGGATCAGCTGCCGGTCGAGCTGCCGGACGACATCGAGTGGCGGCCCACCGGCGAGAGTCCGCTCCGCTTTCACCCGACGTGGCGGCACGCCGCCTGCCCGGCGTGCGGCGGCCCGGGCGAGCGCGAAACCGACACCATGGACACCTTCATGTGCTCGTCCTGGTACCACCTGCGCTACCTGAGCCCGCACTGCGCGGACGGCCCGTTCGACGGCGACGAGTACCGCTACTGGATGCCGGTCGACACCTACACCGGCGGCGTCGAGCACGCCACCATGCACCTGATCTACACGCGCTTCTTCCACAAGGCGTGCCGCGACCTCGGCATCGGCGCCGGCGACGAGCCGATGACGCTGCTCTACAACCAGGGGCAGATACTGGGCGCGGACGGCCAGCGCATGAGCAAGTCGCGCGGCAACGTGGTCGACCCGGACCAGCAGGTGGCGCGCTACGGGGCCGACGCGGTGCGCGCCTTTCTGATGTTCGGCTACCGCTGGTCGGAGGGCGGCCCGTGGAGCGACACCAACATCCACGGCGTGGTGCGCTGGCTCGGCCGCGTGTGGGACCTGGCGTATCGGTTGCGCGCGCGCGGCGGCGCGGCGGAATCGGCTGCGGCGGCTTCCGGCGGGGGCGAGCGGGCGCTGCTGCGCGTCACCCATCAGACGATCCGGAGCGTGTCGCACGATCTGGAGGAGTTCGAGTTCAACACCGTGGTGTCGGGGTTGATGCAGCTCACCAACGCCCTGCTGGCGGCCGAGCGGGAGTCCGGCGGCGGCGCCGCCTTTCGAGAGGCGGTGCTCACCCTGCTCACGCTGATGGCGCCGGTCACCCCGCACGTGGCCGAGGAGCTGTGGGAGCTGCTCGGCCGGCCCTACAGCATCCACCGGCAGCCGTGGCCGCAGGCCGACGCGGCGCTGGCCGCCGAGGAGACGGTCACCCTGGTGGTGCAGGTCAACGGCAAGGTCCGCGGCCGGATCGAGGCGCCGGCCGGCATCGACCAGGCGGAGGCGGAGCGCCGCGCCCGGGCCGACGACAACGTGGCCCGCACCCTGGCCGCCCGCCGGCCGCGCCGCGTGATCCACGTCCCCGGCAAGCTGATCAACTTCGTGGTATAGCGCGCCGGCGGAGGGAACGACGATGGATTTGACCAGTTTCAAGGCGCGGCTCGAAGAATTCGACGCGTTGCGCGACGGCGACGAGATCGCAACCGACACGATGGACCGAATCGCCCCCCGGTATGCGCAAGCATGGCCGACGCATCTTCGTTTCGGCGTGAAATCTTCATCTCCGGAACGATCCCGGAGCGTACGCGAGGTGTTGTCCGCGCACGGCATCACCCGCCTCTATCAACATCAGGCCGAGGCGATCAACCGCTCGTTGGCCGGAGCGGACGTCGTGTTGGAGGCGCCTACCGCGAGCGGCAAGACCGTAGCGTTCACCGCGCCCATCCGCCACAAGCTGGTGCGCGAGCCGGGCCATGCCTTGATGATCTATCCGATGAAGGCGCTGGCGTTCGACCAGCTGATGGAAATAAAACGGCTCTGCGATCCGCTCTCCGTCGATACCTACGACGCGGACACGCCACCGACCCACCGCAACTATCTTCGCAAGCATCCTTCCCACGTCCTGTTGACCAACCCCGAGTACTTGAACATGTCGTTCCTCGCCTGGTCCGACCAGTGGCGCAGCTTCCTCAGCAAACTCCGGTACATCGTGATCGACGAGATGCACGCGTATCGCGGGTTCTTCGGCGGCAACATGGCGCTGTTGTTGCGGCGGTTCTTTCTTCATCTCAGCCGCATCGGCGCCGCTCCCCAGGTGTTTCTGTGCACGGCGACGTGCGCCAATCCCGCCGAGCACGCCAGGAATCTCACCGGTCGGGACGCCGAGGTCGTGTCCGCTCGAAACGCTTTTCGGCCCCGCCGGCACTTCATGTTCGTCAAGCCAGACATTCCCGACTATCGGTACCGGGAGATCCTGCGGCTGCGCGTCGTGCAGGCTGCCTTGGCCGCCATGACCGAGGGCCAGCAAACGTTGGTATTCTGTCCGACAAAGCGCTTTCTGGAAGACGCCTTCGCGGAGTGCCGGCGCAAGGTCAAAGCCAGAAAGTCAGACCCGGAGACGGTGTCCGGGTTCCACGCCGATCTGAAACAGGAAGACAGGCAGAAAATCCAGCAAAGCATCAAAGCCGGTGACGTTCGCGTCGTGTTCGCCACCAACGCCTTGGAGCTCGGGTTGGATATCGGCGGCCTGGACACCGTGATTCTTGCCGGTTTTCCGCCGAGCGTCATGTCGGCCTGGCAGCAGATCGGCCGCGCCGGACGCGGCTGGGACAAGGATGCGCTCGTTTTGTTCTACGCGATGAACGACCCTATAGACCGCTTTTTCGTCGGCAACATGGACGCTTTCCTGACAAGGCCCTTCGACGAGATCGCCGCCGATCCCGAGAACGAAGAACTGATCGACAATCATCTTGGCGCGCTGGCGTGTGAAACCGGCGGCCGAGTCGCCCCGCCGGACGCGAAGGTGCTCGGCGGCGCCTTCTATGATGCTGCAAAAGACTCGGCCAAGCCGTCCAAGTACTACCGGCCGCACAGAGATCTGAACTTGCGGGGCGGCCTGGGGCAGCGTTTCGAGCTCAGAATCGGCGACGAAGAGGTCGGACACGTCTCCGGGTACCGCAAGTTCAGAGAGGCATATATCGGGGCGATATTCCCGTTCTTCGGCCGGCGCTACTTTGTACGTTCACATGCGGAGGGCGCGGTGGACCTGGGGGAAGCCAAGCCGTATCTGCGAACCGAGGGCAAATTCTTCACCGCCGTGCACACGGACCGGATATTCGACGGGACATCGTTCGGCGAGTTCGAGATATATTACGGAACCGTGAACGTGTCGACCAACTTCACGGGCTACAACCGGATCGACGACCGGACCGACGAGGTGGTCGGCGCCGGCGGATCACCGGACGCCGAATACCGGAACAGACTGCATGCGCTCTGGATAGACGTGTCGCCGGCCGCGAACGCGGACGGCGCCATCGGCGCGCTCGAACACTTGCTGCGGGTCGGAGCGATGTTCGTGATATCGGCTGATCGGTTCGATACGAGCACCTATTCGCGGGTCGGCGCCGAGCCCGTAGCGTTCTACTACGAGAACTACTCGGGAGGAATAGGGGTCGCCAAGAAGCTGTTTGCGGTCTGGGAAACGGCGTTGGCGAAGGGGATCGAGATCGCGGAGAAGTGCCGGTGCCGCACCGGATGCCAGAACTGCATAGAACCGGCGAAGTCGTATGATATCAGCAATGCGGATATCGACAAGGTGCAGGGTATCGAACTCGGCCGACGCCTTCTTGCCGGCGCAGCGGAAGGCCCGCGAGGACGATTCCGTAACGGTCGAATGGTTGCGGTCGACGGCGAAGGACTCGATGCGGACAACCCGACGGACGGGGCCGGGTCATTCACCGCCGGTAATCTGCTTGAGCACCTCGATGAAATCGTTCTGTCGGAAGAAACCGTCACGGCGATCGGCGAGGTGGTGAGGGAACGCGAACTGGACCACCCCGAGGCCGTCGACGTGGAAGGCAATCCCTGTTCGTAGACACGGCGTTCGTCATCGACTTGATGAATGAGCGCCGTCGCGGGAACGAAGGACCGGCGACCAGCGCCCTGCGTGCGTATAGCGCGGTCAGGCTGCGCATGTCGGTATTCGTCCGTTGCGAGTTGGAAGCCGGAGCTCGTCGAGCTCGCAACCGGCAGCGGGAAACGGAACGTATAACCCGGGTGGGCCGGTTCATCGAGCTCGCGTTTCCGGGGAAGGACTTTCCGTTCCGCTATGGCGAGATCGAATTCGCCTTGCGTGCGGGTGGCAGGATGATTCCCACCATGGATCTTCTGATCGGCGTCCACTGCCTCTGCGCGGGAGAACCGTTACTCACCAGCGACGCGCACTTCGAGCGAATACCGGATCTGAGCGTGGTCCGATTCGATCGGACTCGCTCCGAATGATCCCATTTGGGCGTCGGGATTCTGAAGCGCCGGTTCAGCCGCGGATCGCTTCGGCTATCGGGGTCGCCAGAACGTGGAGCACCGGAAGCGTGCCCAACAGGCCGCCGGCGCCGATCGCCGCGGCGGCGCCGACGGCAACCGCCGCCGGCGTGATCACCGGCTCGGACAAACCGTCCGCGAAGCCGATGTCGAGAATCGGCGCCACCAGATCGGTGAGCGGCGCTGACAGAAACAGGCTGAACGCGACGCCGGGCAGCGACGCCGCGGCCATGACGATGAGCGACCGCGCCGCGAACTCGCGGATGATCGTCCCCTTGGAGGCGCCGAACGCTCTGGACATCGCGATCTGGCGGGAACGGCTCAGAACCTCTACCGACGTCAGGCTGAACACGCCGACGCAGCCGGTGGCCAGCAGCAGCGCGCCGAGCAGATTGACCGCAAAGGAGAAGGTGCGCACGGCCGACCGCATCTCCGCCAGCGGCCCGCCCGTGAACGGTTGCCCTTCCCACACCTCCACCGACAGGTCGTCACCGTACGGCAGCGCCAGCGCGGCATGCACCTGACTCTCGACCGTCGCCAGGGAACCGGCGGCGGCGCGCACTACGAACCGGAAGTCCGTTTGGGAGCTGCTCCAGTTCTCTTCCGCGAAGTTCCTGACCGCGACCAGCATGTCGCCGATGCCGTACGCGCGGCGCCGCACGTCGTCGGGGTCTTCGTACACTCCTCGGACCGTGAATACGGGAGCGAACACCGCTTCGACGATGCCGAGCAGCATCGGCCCCACTTCGCCTTGAATTTCGATGCGAGGCACCGCCGTTTGCAACGGTTGACCGAGCGCGGCAACCGGCGACCCGAACAACAGGCCGGCAAGAGACGCGCTGATCAGCGCGTCCCGGCTCCCGGGGACGAATCCGGTCCCGGCGATCAAATCGAGCGCCATCACGTCCAGATACGTCTCCGCAACGCTCAGCACCGTGCGCACCTCGTACGCGCTTTCGCCGATCATGAACGACCGAAACGGCACGCCGTCCACGGAGCTCACCGCGGCCACGCCGCCGACGTCACTCAGCAACGTGGAGGTCACCCGCTTCCTGAGTCGAGCGCCGTCCGCGCCGAGAGTTCCGCCTGGGCTGCGGTCGGTAACCGCAACGGTCACCACGAACCCGCCGGCGTCCAGGCGCTCCGACACCAGCCGCTCGACGGCGGCGCTGGTCGACAGCGCAAAGATCAGCACGGCCACGCCGAGCGCTGCGGTGGCAAGGGTCAACGACGACTTGGCCGGCCGCCTTCCCATGCTGTGGAGGATCGCCTGCACCGTCCTCATCGCGGGCGCCGAATCACTCGTAACGGATGCCGTCGGCCGCCGGCGCGCGGGCGGCCGTAGCGGCCGGCAGGATGCCGCAGGCAGCTACGATGGCCCAGGCCGCGGCCACGCCCGCCAGCATCGGTCCCACGTCCAGGCTGCCGAAGCCGAACTCCCGCCTCATCAGGTGCGCCAGCACGAATGCCATCGCTATTCCGGGCGGGCTGCCGATCACTCCCATCGACAGCGCGTCGAGCAGCAGGACTGCGAATACCCGCCGGCGGCCGGCCCCGACCGCCCGGAGAATGCCGGCCGACCGCCGTCTGCGCAGCGCCCGGCTCGAAAATGCCTCGGACAGGTTGAGGGCCGTTACCAGCAACGCGCCCGCGGCCAGCAACTGCACGACCCGGACCATCCGGCGGTACCGGTCAAACGCCGCCCGGGCGTGCGCCCGCGGATCGATGACGTTCACGGCGCCCGCTCCGTACGCGGCGTCGAAGTAACGGATCAACTGCGTATGCGCCTCATCCAGCAGCGCGCGGTCGGTCACCGTGAATCGCAAGCTGTCCAATCCCGTGTCGAACGTGATCGAGCCTTCTCCGGCCGGCCGGTAGTTGTCCTTGACGGCCCCGGCCGGAATGAACGCCAGCCGGTCCACCTCGGTACCCGTCGGCGCCAACACGCCGACGATCCGATACAGTCGGTGGTCCGCGACTACGGTGCGGTCGAACGCGCCGCCATCGTCGAACAGCGTGGCGCCGAGCTTCGATCCGGTCACCATGACCGGTTCACCGGCGGCAAGGTCAGCGGCGGTAAACAGGCTGCCGGCCGCCGCGGTGAGCGCTCTGGCCGAAAAGAAATCCTCGGTGACCTTCATCCCTGAGATCCTTTCCGGCCGCGGCCGCGCGCCGCCCGCGCCCTGAAGGCGCAGTGAGGTTTCGTGGGCAACATAGGCGTATCGCACCGCCTGGGTCACCGCCAGCACGCTCGGCAGATCATCGATGGCAAGCTCGACGGCCGGGCGCAGTGTGCGCGCCGGCGCGTCCATCGCGGCGTGATCGACCGCGGTCGTAACGACGATCTCCCGATAGCGGAGCGCCGACAACGACCGCTCGGCGCCGGCCGCAACGCGGGCCGTCAGCGCGATGGCGGTCACCGTTGCCGCCACCGTAAGCGCGGCGCCAACCGCCAGCAGCAGCGTCTCGACCGGACGGCGGAGCAACGCCCGACCGATCAGCAGCAGATCTTCACGATAGACCATGGCGGCCCCCGGCGTTCAGGGGCGGTAGAGGGCGATCTCCCACGGGGTGTGCAGGCCGGCGGTCACCACGTCTTCGACGGCCGAGCCGTCCAGGTTGGCGCGCTGGATCTTCCGCGTTCCCCAGTCGGTCCAGTACATCTTGCCGGCCGCCAGGTCCAGGGCGATCCCTTGCGGGTTCGACAGCCCGGTCACCAGGTCCTCGACGCCGGAGCCGTCCAGGCCGGCGCGCCGGATGCGGTCCGCCCTGCGGTCGGTCCAGTAGAGCTTGCCGCCGACGGCGTCGACGGCGATCCCCTGCGGATCGGCCAAGCCGCCGGTCACCACGTCTTCGACGCCGGAGCCGTCCAGATCGGCGCGTTGGATCTTCTGAATCCCCGCGTCGATCCAGTACATCTTGCCGGCCGCCGCGTCCAGGGCGATGCCGCGCGGATACCGCAAGCCCTCGGTCACCAGGGTCTCCGCGTTCGATCCGTCCAGGCCGGCGCGCCGGATGCGGTCTGCGGACGCGGTGGCGGTCCCCGCCTCCGTCCAGTAGATCATGCCGGCGGCGGCGTCCAGCGCGATGGCGTACGGCTCCGACAGCTCCCGGATCGCCACGTCTTCGCCGCCCGCGCCGTCCAGGTCGAAGCGCCGGATGCGGCCGGCGCCGGGGTCGGCCGCGTACACCGCGCCGCCGGCCACGTCCAGGGCGACGCCGCGCGGGTCCTCCAGACCGGGGCTCACGACCGCCCGGACCCCCGTGCCGTCCAGATCGGCGCGCAGGATGCCGGCGGTGAGGTCGGTCCAGTACAGCGCGCCGTTGGCGGTGTCCAGCGCCAGCTCGTAGGGCTCCTGCGCCCCGGTCACCACGTCCTCGATGTCCGAGCCGTCCAGGTTGGCGCGTTGAATCTTGCCCAGAAAGCGTTCGGTCCAGTACATCTTGCCGGCCGCCAAGTCCAGGGCTATGCCGTCCCGATTGGAGCCGGACGGCGACTCGGTCACCACGTCTTCGACGCCTGCGCCGTCCAGGTTGGCGCGCTGAATCTTGTCCGTGCCGCGATCGGTCCAGTACAGCTTGCCGGCCGCGGCGTCGACGGCGATGCCGCGCGGATTGTCGAGTCCGGTGATCACCAGGTCCTCGACGTCCGCGCCGTCCAGGTCGGCGCGCTGCACCTTCTGCGTCCCGGCGTCGGTCCAGTACATCTTGCCGCCGGCGGGGTCGAGCGCGATGCCGAACGGATTGCCGAGCAGACTGGTCACCAGGTCCTCGACACCGGAGCCGTCCAGGTCGGCGCGCCGGATCGAGTCGGTGTCGTACTCGGTCCAGTACAGCTTGCCGCCCGCCGCATCCAGGGCGATCCCGTTGGGCCGGGGAGTCGGGACCAGCGTTTCGACGTCGGAGCCGTCCAGGCCGGCGCGCCGTATGCCGACGCCCCACTCGGCCCAATACAGCTTGCCGCCGGCGACCGCCACGGCTATGCCGTACGGTTCGTCCAGTCCATGCGGCACCAGGGTCTCGACCCCGGAACCGTCCAGTCCGGCGCGCTGAATCGTGTTACTGCCGGCGTCCGTCCAGTAGATGCGCGCGGGTGACGATGACGATGGCCGCGTGTCGGCAACCGGTGTCATGCGGGCGCACCCGGCGCCGAGCAGGGCGACCGCAACGGTCAGAAGCAGGAGCCGGCGGCGCCGCGCCGAGGTGTTCGTGTTCACGGACGGCAGGGTGCAGGTGTCGAGCAGCAAGGCTACGCGTTCGGCCAGTCTTCGTCGGCGAGCGGCGCGACCGGGTCCTCATGGAACACTACCCCGGACAATCGCGGATTCGGTAGCAGAGGGTCGCGATCGGGTACGCTGATCGGGCCGATCTCGGCGATCGGATGGCCGTTACGGCACACCCGAATCCGCTCGCTACGCTCCTCGACCATTCGCAGCAGCTCCGAGAGCCGCGTCTTCGCTTCATGGGTATTCACGACCAACATATCTTAGTCTGGCTTAGTCTAGCTCAGGGATCAAGAGCAGGCACGGGCGCGGCGCGGACGCCACTTGCCATTCAGGTGCGGGCGAACAGGTACGCCCGGCTGCGGCGTCCCACCACGGCCAGCGCGCCCATGCGCCGCAGGGTCCAGGTCATCTCGCCGGCCGCAGCCGGGGACATGCCGGCCGCGTCGGCCAGGCAGCGGTTGGTGAACGGCTCCTCCATACGCGGCGGCAGCAGCCGCGCCAGATCGTCCGGCGTCCGAAAGCGGCGCCGGCTGCGCACCTGCAACAGGCGGGTGTCGACGACGCTGACGCCCCGGCGCCGCCAGCTGCCGCGGCTGTCGGCGCACCGCAGCTCCTCCACGTCCACCAGCAGCGCCTCCAGCGTGAAGTTGGGGCTGCTCATCAGGTGCGGGATGCGCATCATCTCCGCGAACAGGTCGCGGTAGGCGCCCCGCTTCGGCGACAGCCGGCGGCGCAGCACGCTGCCGTCCGCGCCGGTGGTGACGATCCACTTGCGCTGCGCGATCGGAAAGACCAGCCGCACGCGATGCGCGTCCGCCAGCCGGGTCAACTTGCGGTTGAGCTTGGCGAAGCCGCGGGTCTGTATCTCGATCAGGGTGCCGCGGCGCACCAGGTCGATCACGTACCGGCCGACCGGCGCCTCGACCCGGTCGCGGGGCAGGGCGTACCAGGACTTGAGTCCCGCGTGCAGCGACCGTTCCCGCAGCTCCCCGATCGTGGGCCGGCGTTCCATCCTGTGGATACATTATCGGCGCTCCGCGCCGCCGGCGTCAGCGGCCATACCGCCACACCGCCGCCTCCGGTCCCGGCCTACGGGTTACAGGACCTCCTGCAGCACGTAGAAAAAGTTCTGATCGGTGCCGAATATCATCAGGCCGCGGGACGCCACCGGGGCGCTCAGCACGGCGCCGTCGAGCTCCATCTCCCAGAGCATCCGGCCGTTGCCGGCCGCCAGGCAGATCAGCCGGGCCGGCCGTCCGCCCGGCCGCGGGTCGCCGCGCACGCCGAAGTAGAGGCGGTCGCCGGCCACGGTCGGCGCGCTCGAGGTCGGCTGCTCAAGCGTCACCCGCCACGCCTCCCGCCCGGTGCCGGCGTCGAACGCGCGCACCGCCTGATCGCCGCTGGTAAAGATCACCAGATTACGCCACAGCGCCGGCGCCATGTAGTCGAGCGACTTGAGGTTGTCCATGAACAGGGGCGCGGGATTGTACGCCCCGCCGGCGTCGAAGTAGGAGACCTGCGTCTCGCGCCAGACTTCGCGCCCGGTGGTGCGGTCGAGCGCCAGGTAGTCGAACGTCAGCGAGTCGCCGCTCAGGACGCCGCCGGTGGCGTAGTACAACATCCTGCCGCGCAGCGCCGGGAACGAGTACCACACCGTGTACGAGTCGCGTTCGTCGATGTACCACAGGTACGAGCGGCGTTCGATGTCGTACGCGCCCAGGCTGACGCCCCGCCGGACCGGCGCGGGCGCCCAGTAGATCACGCCTTCGTATACCTGGAACGTGTGGTAGGACCAGATCGGATTGGGGATGCTGTGCACCAATACGCCGTGCGGATCGAGAAAGTAGGAGGCGCCCAGGTCGCTGGTAAAGATGATCAGGTCCCGGTAGCGCAGGATCAGCGACTGCACGGTGGCGCCGGTCTCGAACGACCAGCGCTCCTGGCCGTCGTCGCGCGACACCGCGTACACCCGGCCGTCGTTCGATCCGAAGTAGACGTTGTCCTGGTCCGCGTACGGCACCGAGTTGATCGGCGCCCGTGTCTTGAAGATCCAGCGCATGTAGCCGGAGTCGACGTCGAGCGCGTAGAAGTTGCCGTCGTCGGCGCCGAAATAGATCACGCCGTCGTAGACGATCGGCGGATTGAAGGCGGTCGCCTGCGGCGCGCCCACCTGCAGGGGCAGCTTCCACTTGAGCGCCAGCGGCGGCGCGACCGTGGTGGGGGAGACGCCGCGCCCCTGCCGGCCGCGGAACTCCAGCCAGTCGCCCGCGCTGCAGGCGGTCAGCGCGAGCGCCGCGGCGGCGGCGACGCCGGCGATGGCCGCCGCGCGACGGCCGTTCAGCAGGAGAGCCCCCGCAGGCTCACCAGGCGCTGCAGCCAGGCGCCCGCGCCGCGGCGTCGCATCCGCTGCAGCGCGGCCCGGGCGCTGGCGCGCAGCTCCCCGGCGACCGCCTGATCCGGCGGGTCGGGACGGTAGCGGAGCGCGGTGTACCGCTCGGCAAAGCCCCGCAGGGCGGGATACCGCTCGGCGTATTCGCGGGCGGTCTCATCCTGCGGCTTGATCGCGTAGCCGTCTGCGGCCAGCCGCATGTAGAGCAGCGACGCCCGCGCCCGCACCCCGTGGCGCGAAGGCGAGCGCGCGGCCAGCGCCAGCAGCGCCTCGCGGCCGTACCGCCACGCGTACGCGCCGGCGGCGCCGGCGATCGCCAGGGCGGCGGCCAGACGGAGCGCCAGCAGCCACGGGAACCGGAAGTCGCGCTCGACCACCTCCTCGATCTCGATGATCGGAATGACGACGTCCAGGGTGTTGGCGTCCTCCTCGGGCGGGATCGAATAATCGGTCGGGTCAAAGTCGACCCAGCCGTAACCTGGCAGATAGAACTGCGTCCAGGAGTGACGGTGCGCGTCGGTGACCAGAAACAGGTCGTCGAGCGCGAACTCCCGTAGCGGCTCGATCACCTCCTGCAGGGTCTGCAGGCCGCGCCGATGCACCGGAGTCTGCAGGCTTTCGGCGGCGAGCCAGCCGGTCACCACCCGGCTCGGAATGCCGAGCAGCCGGCCGAGCAGGGCGGTGGTGTTGGAGAACTCCGTGCAGTCGCCGGAGCGGGTCTCGAACAGAAAGTCCTCCAGGTGACCGACCGACACGTCGTCGGTAAAGCCGAGCTCGTACTGGTAGGTCTCAAACGACTCCATGATCGCCGCGATCCGGTCGTAGTAGCCGCCGGCGCCGGCGGCGGCCTCGGCGGCGTACCGCCGGAAGCGATCCAGCGTGTCGCCGCTGAGCGGCACCGCCAGGTAGGGCGCCAGGGCGGTGCGCTCGGCCGCCGACAGGCCGCCCAGGCGGCGCCACTGATCGGGGCCGGCGGCGCTGACCCGGGACACGGCGCGGTAGGAGAAGTCGAACGGGTGGTAGAGCCGGTCGAGCACGGTCGGCTCGACGGTGTACGGGCGGTACGCCGTGACCCGTTCGGAGATGGAGGAGAGAACGAAGTACTCGCGCTCCTCACGCTGCCGGTCCGGCAGGCGCAGCACGTCTACCCACGTGGTCAACAGGCGCTGGTTCACCAGATCGTTGAGCGGCTCGCCGGCGCTGTAGGAAAAGCCGTGCTGCGGCTGGAGGTCGGCGTAGTAACCGTCGGCCGCGTACACGGCGTCGGCGGCGCTGGCTATCACCATGACGGCGCGCTGCTTGCTATCGCCTCCGCCCTCCTGGCTTTCGCTTCCGCCTTCTTCGCCTTCTTCCCGCCCCTCAGCGCCGCCCTGCTGTCCCCGGGCGCCGCCGGCTCCGCCGGATTCGTTCCAGCGATCCGCCGGGATCCCTTCCAGACGCTGCTGCCGCTCCGGTTGCTCGTTTTGCCCCGCTCCGCCGGCACTGCCCGCCCCGCCGGCATCGCCCTGTTCGCCGGCGCTGCCCTGCTGGCCCGATCCGCCCTGACCGCGGTTCTGCGCGTCATCCGGCGGGCGCTGACCGGCCGGCCGCAGGTTGCCGCCGGGCGGCCCGGCGCTCTCCGCGTCGATCGGCTGCGGGTCCGGCCGGGCGACCTCGTTCAAGCCGTTGAAGGCTATGCGGTTGGCGACGAAGTCGGCCGGCAGCAACAGGCCGAGAGCGGCGCCGGCCGGCAGCGCGAACAGCGCGAACACGGCCAGCTCCCGCCGGCGCACGCGGCCGCCCGACTCGGGAAAGGCGGCCAGATAGAGCGCCAGCGCGTGCAGCAGCACGCCGCACGTGATCATCACCACCAGCACGGTGGTGATGCGCGAGCTCTCGTCGGCGATCACGTCGGACGCGCGCGAAAAGCGGAGCAGTTTCAGCAGGACGTAGCCCACGAACAACAGCTCGGCGCCGGCGACCAGGTGGCCGTGCTCCCGGCCGTGGAACACCACGGCGGTCAGCGCGAACGCGGCGAGCCCTACGCCGATCACCGACAGACCGGTGACGTTGAGTCCCGGCCCGGCCAGGGCCGCCAGCGCGGCCAGTCCCACCGCCGCGGCCGCCCAGTGGAGGAACCGCAGGCGCGGCGGCTGCAGAAAGGCGGCCAGGGCCATCTCCAACGGCACCAGCGCGAACCACGTCACCCATCCCACCCGGTCGTAGGACACGGTCACCGCCGGGTGAACGATCGGGATGGCGACCGCCGCCAGGTAGACCAGCAAGCGCGTTGCAAACAGCAGAGTCATGACGCCAAGCCGACCTCCAGCGGCTCCTCTTCGAGGTGGACGTTCGCGCCGCGGATCGACGGGCCGACCATCAGGCGTTCGCGGCGCAACGCCCACGCGCCGGGCGCCAACAACGCCTGCGCCGGGCGCAGCAGCCGGAGCCGGACGCGGCCGTCGCCTTCCGTGCGCGGCGGCATGGCCGATACGGTGCGGTACAGATGCGCGGCGCCGCCGCCGAGCCGCCCCACGTGCGCCGCCAGCGTTGCGTCGAACGCGGTGGTAAAGATGAACAGTTCCCGCGGCCGCGCCGCCGGCGGGCGCTCCGGTCCCGGCGTGAAGGTGAGCGGGCCGATGCGGCGGGCCAGCTCCTCGACGTCGTCGGCGGTTTCGACGTCGTGCTCGTCTTCGCCGGTGATGACGCGAAAGGTGATCTCCTCGTTGGCGGCCTTGACCGCGCGCAGGAACGCCAGCAGCCAGCTCTTCAGGTAGTCGAGATGGAGCACGGAGTCGAGCGTATCCGGCCCCGCTGGCCGGAAGTGGCGGAACTCGACGTGCAGCAACCGGGTCCGGTGTTCGCTGACCGGCGAGATGCGGGTGATCAGCTCGCCGGTGCGGCTCGTCGCCTTCCAGTTGATGTCCTTGAGCCGGTCGCCGGGCTGATACTCGCGCATGTGGTAGCGTTCCTGGTCGGACGACCGCCGCCGCGTGGACGTGTCTTCCCCCACGGCCGCGTCGATGCGCGGCGCCGAACGCATGGCCAGCGGCGCCGGACGCACGATGAGCGCGCGGCGCTCGTCCCGCCCCGGCAGGTGGCTGCTGGTGAGTCCGAACACGTCGCGCACCGCCAGCCGGGCGCGCACCGCCAGCTCGCCACAGACCGGCGGCGTCAGGCGGAGCGGCAGCTCCTCCGACGCCGAGGAGACCTCAGCGCGCAGCCGCAACGCGGCCCGGCCGCCGGCCTGCAGGCGGCCGGTCACCCGCGCGTGCAGGCGGTAGAAGTAGTGCGGACGCCCGGCGCCGGCCGCCTGCAGGTCGATGCGGCCGTCGGTGCGGGCGTACAGCGGCTGCGCGGCGTCTCCCCAGGACAGCGCCGCCGCCGCCATCCGGCGCGCCTGCAGGCGGCCGTCCACCGCCAGCACGAACAGCACGAACGCCGCCGCCGCGGCCAGCGCGAACTCGTAGGCGTTGTCGGTGGCGAAGGCGCTGCCGGCCAGATAGCCGGCCCCGGCCAGCAGGGCGGTGCCGAGCAGCGTGAACGGGTAGTAGCGGAGCGCCGAGCGCTGCGCGTGGGAGGTGGCGGAACGCGCTGCCGCGGCGGTCGCCATCAGCCGGTGCGGGCCGGTATCCGGTCCGCCCTGACGGTCGAACGCACTTCGTCGACGACGGCGTGCGCGTCGGCGGCGGCGTCTTCCAGCAGCAGCCGGTGGGTGACGCCGGGCGCCAGCACCTCCTTTGCCGCGTCGATCGTGACGAACGACTCGCCCCGCACCAGGGCCAGGGCGCGCGCCAACCGGGAGAGCCGCACGCCGGTGCGGGGACTGGCGCCGGTCTCCACCGCCGGATGGGTGCGGGTGAGCCGGACGCACTCGACCAGGTAGGCGATCACGTCTTCATGGATGAAGATGCGGTCGACCATCCGTTGCCAGGAAACCAGCTCCTCCGACGGCGCGACCGGCTCCAGCCGGTCCCACGCGTCCTCCTGTCCGTGCTGCCGGACGATGCGCTCCTCCTCGACGCCGGACGGGTAGCCAAGCGAAAGCTGGATCATGAAGCGGTCGAGCTGGGGCGCCGGCAACGGGAACAGGTGGGCGCCCTTGAGGTTCATGGTGGCGATGATGAAGAACGGGTCCGGCAGCCGGTACGTGGTCCCCTCCACGGTCACCGCCTGCTCCTCCATCGCCTGCAGAAAGCTGCCCTGCGTCTTGGGGGTGAGGAGGTTGATCTCGTCGCAGAGGACGAAGTGCGCGAACAGCGGGCCGCGCATGAAGTTGAGGGCGCCGCTGGCCATGTCGTAGCGGTTGAAGCCCAGGATGTCCTGCGGCAGCAGATCGACCGTGCACTGGACGCGGTTGAAGTGATCGATGGCGACGCCCTGATCGGATTCCGCGGCCGCCGGCCAGCGGATGGAGGCGGCCAGCGCCTTGGCCAGGGAGGTCTTGCCGACGCCGTGGGAGTCGGCCAGGATCACGTGGCCGCCGGCCAGCATGGCCGCCAACAGGTACTCCATCTTCCGCACGTCGATGGAGATGATGGTGCGGACGTTGTCGATGACGCGGCGGATGCCGTCGCCGGCGTCGCGCACCGCGGCAGGCGCCGCACCGTCATTCGACTGATTCATGGGTTGGCCGTCGGCAGGAAGGTTACGGGCGATGGCGGCGCGCGGTCAACGAAAACGTGACATGATCCGGCCGTGGACGTGACCCGCTACCGGTTGACCGTGCGGCTGCACCACACCGACGCCGCCGGCGTGCTGTTCTACGGCCGCTTGTTCGAGCTGGTGCAGGAAGCGTTCGAGGCGGCGCTGGAGCGGCGCGGGCTGCCGCTGAGCGAGCTGCTGGCCGGCGAGTACCGCCTGCCGGTGGTGCGCGCCGAGGCCGACTACACCGCTCCGGTCCGCGCCGGGGACGCGCTGACGGTGAGCCTGGCGTTCGCCCCCGGCGTCCGTTCGCTGCGGGTCAAGGCCGGCCTGACCGACGCGGCCGGCCGCCGGGTAGCGTCCGTCACCGTCGTGCACGCAACGGTGAGCGCCGCCACCGGCCGGCCGGCGCCGCTCCCGGACGCGCTACGGCGCGCGCTCCCCCTCGGACCCCGGATTGAGGCATGAACACCTGACGAAGCAGTTGATAACCCGTGGACTTGCGCAGAAGCCGCGCGCGACGTGGCCGATTCGATCGCCCGTATCGTCGATACGTTCCGTTGACGCCTGGACGCCCGGCCAGCGTCCGGTCGGCCGCAATCCGACGGTCGAGCGCCACGACCCGGATCGGCCGCCGCCGCTTGCGCGCCGGGCGCTGAAAGGGGAGTATGGTGGCGTATGGACTTGACCGATCCTGCGGTAGGCCGCTACCTCGACGACCTCGTTCCGTCGCGTCCCGCCGAGCTCGCCAGGATGGAGGAGCACGCCCGGCGGACCGGCTTTCCGATCATCGGACCGGCCTGCGGGCAGCTCTGCTACCTGGTCGCCCGCATGATCGGCGCACGCTCGGTCTTTGAGCTCGGTTCCGGGTTCGGGTACTCGACCGCCTGGTTCGCGCGCGCGGTTCGGGAGAACGGCGGCGGCGCCGTGCACCACGTCGTCTGGGACGCGGACCTGTCCAAGCAGGCGCGCCGCCACCTGTCGACGCTCGGCTACGACGGCATGATCCGCTACCACGTGGGCGAGGCGGTCGCCGCCCTGAGCGCAGCCGACGGCCCGTACGACCTGATCTTCAACGACATCGACAAGCACCTCTACCCGGACTCGCTGCCGGTGATCGAACGGAAACTGCGGCCCGGCGGCGTCCTGATCATCGACAACATGCTGTGGAGCGGGCGCATCTTCGACGACGCCGACCGCTCCGCGAACACCGAAGGGGTACGCCGCTTCACCCGCACGATCACCGCCGGCCGCGGCTGGACCGTCAGCCTGGCGCCGATCCGCGACGGCCTGATCGTCGCCCGCCGGTCCCATTGACTTCCCGGTGAATGACTACAAAAACGACCGCATCGTTCGATGCCGGCTTATGAAACGGTCGTTGTTCGTAAAGAGATAGTCGGCAGTGCAACAGGAGAGCCACGGAATGGCGGACATGGATGGGAACGAATTGGCAGTCCGAGTACAAGAGATTGCTGCTCGTATCAAGAAGAACATTCCGAAGATCGACACTGAGGAGGGCGCCAAGCACAGTCTGGTGCTCCCGGTACTGCAGCACGTCCTTGGATACAACGTGTTCGACCCGCACGAAGTAGGGCCGGAGTACGTAGCAGACGTCGGAGCGAGGAAAGGCGAGAAGTGCGACTACGCGCTGCTGCAGAACGAAGCGCCGGTCATTCTGGTTGAATGCAAGATGGTCGGCGCCAACCTGGACGGCGACCCGAGAGCACAACTGGCGCGGTATTTCCATTGCACTCCTACCGCCCACTTCGGCATTCTTACCGACGGTGTGAAGTACCGGTTCTTCTCTGATCTGGTCATGGATAACATAATGGACAACACGCCGTTCATGGCGTTCGACTTCTTCGACTACTCTCCGAAGGACGTGGAAGGGCTTGGACTATTTACGAAGTCCGAATTTTCCGTGGAGAGAAGTATCGAGTGCGCCAGGTCAATGCGGTACAGGTCAGGCATGATGCGAGTCTTGGAGTCAGAATGGATCACACCGAGCAACGAGTTTGTTCGCCTTCTGGCCAAGGATGTCTATGGCCAGCCACTGAAACCGAAGACCGTAGAACAGATGCGTCCAATCTGTGTGGAAGCCATGCAGATGTTTGTCTCAGAGCGCGCCAATGTTCAGCCGGCCCGGACGATTACCACTCCTGAACCATCTCAACAGGAGACACCATCCACCGTTCAAGCTGTGCCGGCGGAGGACTCGAAAGACGAAGATCATCTCAAGACAACCCGGGTGTCTGGATTCGTGTTTGACGGAACGAAGACAGTCACAAACGCTGGCATTCGGACGCTCGTTGCAGTCGTCAAAATGTTCCAAACGATGGATAGCACCTTCATCGAGCGGTTCGATGAGAAGACGAAAGGACGCAGCAGGCGGCTGGTTGCTCGCAGCATCGAAGATCTGTATGATTCTCCGCATTTGAGGACGAAATGGGCTGCGTTACACGGTGGTTGGTTCCTCGGAACCAATATCCCAGGTTCCACGGTAAGGAAGCATGTCAGGTCCGCGTGCGAGCTCATGGGTGTCGAGTTTGGCTCTCGTCTCACTTTGATGGAGAAGTAGGAGAAACCGGTGATGGAAGATGGCGATGACGTTGCCGCTCCCGTCGGCGCCGACTTCGTGCGCGCGGCCATCAGGCGCGACGTGGAGGCCGGCCGTTATGGCGGCCGGGTGCGGACCCGCTTTCCGCCGGAGCCGTCCGGCTTCCTGCACGTCGGGCACGTCAAGGCGATCTGCGTCAACTTCGGCGTCGCCGCCGAGTTCGGCGGCGTCTGCGCGCTCCGCTATGACGACACCAACCCCGAGCGGGAAGAGACTCAGTACGTCGAGCAGATCAAGACCGACATCCGCTGGCTCGGCTTCGACTGGAGGCCGCACGAATACTACGCCTCCGACTACTTCGAGCAGCTCTATCAGCTGGCCGTCCAACTCATCGAGGCCGGCAAGGCGTACGTCGACGACCTGAGCGCGGAGGAGATCATTTCCTACCGCGGCGTCGCGCAGGCGGCCGGCCGCGACAGCCCCTATCGCGCGCGCTCCGTGGCCGAAAACCTGGATCTGTTCCGCCGTATGCGGGCCGGCGAGTTCGACGAAGGCGCCTGCGTGCTGCGCGCCAAGATCGACATGGCGGCGCCCAACGTCTATCTGCGCGACCCGGTGATGTACCGCATCATGCGCACCGCGCACCACCGCACCGGCGACCGCTGGCGCATCTACCCGACCTACGACTGGGCGCACGGGCAGTCCGATTCGATCGAGGGGGTCACGCACTCCCTGTGCACGCTCGAATACGAACCGCACCGGCCGCTGTACGAATGGTTCATCGCCGCGCTCGGCATCTTTCCGTCGCGCCAGATCGAATACAACCACCTCTACGTCTCGCACGTCATGACCGGCAAGCGCCGCCTCAAGGAGCTGGTGGAGGCCGGTTACGTCACCGGCTGGGACGATCCGCGCCTGCCGACCATCGCCGCGCTGCGCCGGCGCGGCGTACCGGCGGCGGCGCTGCGCCGGTTCGCCAAAACCGTAGGTCTGAGCAAGACACACGTGCTGGTGCAGATCGAGATGTTCGAGCACGTGCTGCGCGAGCACCTCAACCGCACGGCGCGGCGGGTCATGGGCGTGCTGGACCCGATCCGGCTGGTCATCACCAACTGGCCGGCCGGCCGGGTGGAGATGGTCGAGTGCCAGAACAATCCCGAAGATCCGTCGGCCGGTGTCCGGCAGGTCCCGTTCAGCGGCGATCTGTACGTCGAGCGCGGCGACTTCCGGGACGATCCGCCGCGCAAGTGGTTCCGGCTGGCCGCCGGGCGCGAAGTGCGGCTCAAGCACGCCTATTACGTGACGTGCAATGAGGTCGTCCGCGACGCGCAGGGCCGCCCGGCGGAGCTGCGCTGCACTTACGATCCCGCTTCGCGCGGGGGCGGCACCGCCGACGGCCGCAAGGTGCGCGGCACGCTGCACTGGGTCTCCGCCGCGCACGCGATCGACGCCGAGGTGCGCCTGTACGACCGGCTGTTCACCAAGGCCGACATGAACGACTTGGCGGACGGCGAGGACTGGCGCGACCATCTCAACCCCGACGCTCTGCAAGTGCTGACCGGTTGCAAGCTGGAGCCGGGATTGGCCGACGCGGAGCCGTCCGCGCCGGTGCAGTTCATCCGCGCCGGCTACTTCTGCCCGGACGCGCGGGACGCGGCGCCGGGGCGGGCGGTCTTCAACCGCACCATCGGCCTGCGCGATACCTGGGCCAGGATCGAGCGGGCCCAAAAAGGAGGACTCGATGGCAAGGTCTGAGCCGTGGCGCTACGAGAAGCTCACGTGGCCGGAAATCAATGAAGCGGTGAAGCAGGAGCGGGTGGTGATCTGCCCGGTCGGGTCGACCGAGCAGCACGGCCCGCATCTGCCGCTCGACGTCGACGTGGTCTGCCCGTGCGGCGTCGCCGCGGCGGCCGCCCGGCAGATTCCCGATCAGGTGCTGGTCATGCATCCGTTCGTGCACGGCTACGCCGCCCACGTAATGGACTTCCCCGGCACCACCAACATCCACTGGGAGCACTTCATCAAGTGCATGGTCGACATCGGCGCCAGCCTGGCCTACCACGGCTTCAAGAAGATCGTGTTCCTCAACGGCCACGGCTCCAACGCGCCCAACCTGGACCTGGCCGCGCGGCGGGTCAACCTGGAGACCGACGCCGAGTGCGCCGCCTGTTCGTGGTGGCAGCTGCTGACGGTCGACCCGGACTTCCTGCCGAGCTGGCGCGAAAGCCGCTTTCCCGGCGGCATAGCCCACGCGTGCGAGCTGGAGACGTCGGTCTACCTGTATCTGGCCGGGGACGACGTGCGCACGGAGCTGATCGCCGATGGCGAGATCGCCTATCACCGCCGCGCCTCGGACTTCTACTTCACCGATCTGTTCGGCCACGGGCCGGGCAACGTCACCTCCTGGACCGCCTCCTACAGCGATTCCGGGGTGCTGGGGCAGGCGTCGCTGGCGACCAGGGAGAAGGGCGAGCGCGCGGTGCGCGAGGCAGCGCGGCAGCTGGCGCGGATGGTGACCGAGTTCCGGGCCCGTCCCAAGCCGCCGCGCGGCGATCACCACGCAACGCCGCCGACCATGCCGATGCCGTGGGGTCAGTCGGCGCGGCCGACCGCCCACGGCGAGGTGCACGGCGCGGCCGATGACGGTCATTAGCCCGGAGCGTACCGAACAGGAACAGACGGAGCTGTGGCCGCGGGAACGGCCGCGGCCGGAGGATCGGCCGATCCTCGCCTGCGCCGACAACCTGGACTTCATGGGCGAGCTGCCCGACGGCTGCTTCAAGCTGATCGTCACTTCGCCCCCCTACAACCTGGGCAAGGAATACGAGTCCAGGACCCCGCTCGACGCCTGGCTCGACACCCAGGAGCGCGTGATCGGCGAGTGCGCGCGGCTCCTGCACCCGCGCGGGTCGATCTGCTGGCAAGTCGGCAACTACGTGCAGGACGGGCAGATCGTCCCCCTCGACACCCTGCTCTACCCGCTATTCCGGCGCCGCGGCCTGCGCCTGCGCAACCGAATCATCTGGCACTTCGGCCACGGCCTGCACTGCAGCCGGCGGCTCTCCGGACGGTACGAAACCATCAACTGGTGGACCGGCGGCGACGACTACACCTGGAACCTCGACGCGATCCGCATCCCTTCCAAGTACCCGGGCAAGCGCCACTTCAAGGGACCGAACGCCGGCGAGCTGTCCGGCAATCCGAAGGGCAAGAACCCGAGCGACGTCTGGGAGTTCCCGAACGTCAAGAGCAACCATCCGGAGAAGACGATCCATCCGTGCCAGTTTCCGGTGGAGCTGGTGGAGCGGCTGGTCCTCTCCATGACGGACGCCGGAGACGCCGTGCTCGACCCGTATATGGGAGTCGGCTCATCGATCATCGCCGCCCTGATGCACGGCCGCACCGCCTGCGGCTGCGACGTCGTACCGGAGTACGTGGAGATCGCCCGCAGCCGCGTCCGCCACTGGTACGCCGGCACCCTCCGCACCCGGCCGATGGGCAAACCGATCTACGACCCCACCCTCCCCAACGGCGGCCACTGATGCGGATCGAGGCCCGTTATTCTCACCTGAACGGCGAGGAATACCTGATCGTTCATCGCAAGCAGCTTTGGGAGGAAGTACAAGCCGTGATCGCGGGAGTCGATGCATGGAGCTGCCGGACCAAGGTCTCGAAAGAGCGGACCATGAGAGGGAAGACGCTGTTCTCGCCACCGGAAATGAACCGCGCGTTCAAGGACGGGCTGCAGGCGCGCGGATGGGGAGAGCGCCGCAAGACGTTCTGGGTAACGGCCGACGAGAGGTTGCTGCGCAGCATCTACGGATTGCCGGAGGAGGAACAGAAGCAGGCTATCGAGCAGGCCGGCCATGAACCGATCATGTCCTACAACCAGACCGACTTCGTGAAGGACCGCGTCGCCGTCGAAGTGCAATTTGGAAATATGCATTCGTGGCTCACGACCTGTTCGTGAAACATCTCAGCTTCTACGTCTCAGACGTTATCGACGTCGGCATCGAAATCCTGCCGATGAAGACGCTGGAGCGGGAGATGTCGTCCGGGGTCCCGTACTACGAGCGCGATCTGCTCAACGTGTTGCGCCAGGGCCGCGGCGTCCCTGCGGTTCCGTTGGTTCTGGTCGGAGTCGCGCCGTAAGAACGCGCGTTCACGTCGAACAGGCATGCTGACCGTGCCTCCTGACCTTTGCCGATGCCGTGGGGTCAGTCGGCGCGGCTCAGGCGGCCAGCTCGGGCACGGCGGCGGTCAACTCCTTGGCGGTGGCCGGGCCGCGCGCGCAACGCCGGACGGCGCCGTGACCTCGCTGCCGGAGGTGTACGGCGCGCCCGGCGCGGGGGCCGATCAGGCGCTGATACATCCAAGGAATTTCTCGAAACTGCCATCAGCTTGCTCTATCGACCGTTGCACATCGTCCAGGGAAACTCCGAGCTGGTAGCGCTTCTGACGCCCTGCCCCTCTGTACTCAACCTCCTTGACTACTCCATGGGCTTCAAGATGGGGAAGGATTTGATCGAAGAAGGCGCTGGCCTTGCGCCCTAGGCGCTGCCTGAAGGTGTTCTCGTTGACTGCCGTCGAACGAAAAAACGTGCGGCACATACGGACCGTAAGGTCAAGCAGCGGATCCTGGTCGGCAGGCGCAACGCGTTCGGTTTCGACGGCACGGTACCTATGTGGAATCTGAAATCCCGTCTCCCGAAGTGTTGCGTTGATTGATTCCGGCGCAAACATAGCCGCTTCTTCCGAAGGACGGACGACGGAAAAAACATCGCAGTCGTGCAGGGTTGAGTCACGAATATCCGTCACGCCGGATACGTCGATTTGTTCAAATCGGCAGCCTTCGAACGAACAGCGGAGAATTGTTGACTCCGAAAGATCCGTTCTCTGAAAAAAACAATCACGAAAGGTAGTGTTTTGGATCGTCCTCGACTTCAGCGAATCAACGGAGAAGGACATGTGGCTTATGGCGACGGCACTAGAATTCCCGTCGATCAGTCGTACCGCAAGGTCACCGGAGTTGTCTTTGATGAACGAATCACGAAGCTCGGATTGGCAAACGGCGTTGAGCGCGTTGATGAAATCAGAACATGTTTCGAGATTACCGGAGCCGCCCCGAATGCGACGTGCCGCGACGTCGACGGTGAGCGCGGGAAGCCGCGCGACACGAAACGCATGGCGTATTCCTCCAGGATCCGCGCCGGCAACCATGCTTGCGACAGACAGACCGAGAAAGTAATGGTAAAATTCGTCATGATCGAATCGAAAGAAGTCATTGTGCATCTTTACGATGAGAGCGTGCTGCCTGATCCGTCGGCTTATTTGGCGCGTGATGTGTGTGTCCATCTGGTGATCTTCAGTATAAAGATCGACCACGCTGTCGAACACATCGGACTTCAGGATAGCGGTTTCACTGGTCCACATCTCCAGCGCGATGTCCGCCAAGAGCTCGTGATGCTGGTCCACCGTGAGCAGCGGCCGTGCGGGCTCTCCGGATCGGTCAATCCACTTCTCCCCGGCCTCGCGCTCTATGATCGACTTCACGAATTTCTCAAAATAGTCTTTTCCGTCTCCAGCGAGCGCTCTGATGACGTCTTGTTGATCGGTACTCCCGACGACATTGATCAGTCGCTTCACAAGCACGGGACGCGTTAGGAGAGGATGCGAATCCTCGTAACGCTCGGCGACCATTGTGAACAGCGATTCGCCGTCGATTCCCTGCGTTTTGGCGTATTCTACGAACCGTTTGCGATCCCATCGCGACAATTTAATGCGTGAGAAATCAGCCTGTTGATGATCAATTGAATCGAAGAGCGGTGCCTGAACCTGCAGGCGCTTGTACTCAAAGAACGCTCTTCGCGCTGCGATAAGCACGGTCCCCTTCGAATCGAGCATACGCATCAGGTTGCCGAGCGACGACACGGCATCGCCGGCTTGACCTTCGACGAACATCTCTTCGAATCCATCCAACGCAGGTACGATTACACCTAACCTGACAAGCCATACGAATGCTTCGTAGTACAGGAATGGAAACCGGAGTTTGCTGACGATCGTCCCAATGATTACGTCGTCAAAACGAAGAAACGGACGACCTGCCAAGGCGATAGGAACGAGCAACCAGTCGGTCTTTTTTTGTTTGTAACGGCAGGCTTGGTGCCGAGCCAAGTGATGGATCAGTGTGGTCTTTCCTTCGCCGGCATCCGACGTTACGTAGAGGCCGGTGGACGTTCCTGCAGGTCGACGGTCAAGCAGATCGAGAATTCTCGACGTAACCGAATTTAAAGGAATCTCTTTGTCCTCGGGAGATTCCTCCAGGCGATCGAGAAGGTGACCGGCCGGTTCGATAAAGTGGGGCTCATCTTCCACGTGTGTCAATATTCTGTCAGCAAGAATGGGCAGGCGCGCCACACGGTCGATAATCCAAGTGGAAGCGCGATACTTCGCTCCATTCTCCTCAACCCACAGTTCGCCGCTACGGCTATGCAGAGTCGCCTCGATGATGTCATCGCGGATTTCCGCGATCAGCCGGTCTTGCTCCAGGTCTACATGGGCCGGTGTGTCTGCAAAGGCAGTCAGAATTGTGAGAAACCGGTCGCGGTCCATCGTTTACACCTCCTCTCGAAGATTTAGTTGGACGTATTCATGCCCTTTGCCGCGCACGTAACTTCTTTGCGTAGTATGCCGCTCCTTCGTATGCACATGGACCACATACAGCCCGCATTGCATCGCCGTTATTATGGCAGGCAATATGTCGTCGTCTGAAGATACGACGGCGATCTGTCGCACATCCGAACGCGAACAGTAGAATACATCGGCCGCCAGCATAGCATCCACCAGTTTCTGCTCGCGGCGCCTGATGACAAGGCGGCTCGTGATTTGGCAGTCGTGCTCAGGACACCTGCCATCGACAAAGAAGTCGTAACCGGGACGGAGTGGGCAGACATCGACATGTCGGCAGCCAACTGCCGCCGGATCGACGAATTCTATGCCCCTCGGGGCGGCCTTTGGTCGGAGGGTATACCACAGATGGCGCTCCGGGTCGCACTTTAGACTGTAGGCGAGCTCGGCATTCACGACGATGTGCGTTCGGTCGTGCGGTCTGCGAATCACCGTGGGAAAATGTTCGATCAGCGTAGCGGAGATCGTCTGAGCATCGGATGTTTGCATGCGTTGCTCGTACCACCCGCCGTACAGTCGAATGTCGATTCGTCTTTCACTGACCGATACGTATTCAGGAACGATTTCGGCGATGATCTGGTCGATCACGTGCACGACGCCCTTGCGGCGTTGGCGTGGCGAAAGATTGTAGTAGTCGACGAGAACGTCCATGCGGCGTAGCGTGATCCTTCCGACGGATCAATGTGAGGCGATTTGGTGCGAGATGTCAAGACCGCGCATTGCATCATCAAAAATCCACACGAACGCAGGGCTGGTGCATCACCGAAACATCCACACGAACGACCTCGCCACCATCGGCGGCGGAGGTCGAAGGAGATGGGACTTACCATGAGTCAACGAAAGGCGATCACCGCACAGACCGTCGAACGGTACCGGCGCGCCACCCGGCGCCAGAAGGCCGCACTGCTCGACGAGTTCGTCCGGATGCACGGCTGCACCCGCCACCACGCCGGCTGGGTGCTGCGCATGTGGGGCAAGACGGTCTTCGAGCGCCGCGACGGCCAACTGGTCGCCGTCGTGGTCGGTCAGCGCCGCCCGCGACGCCACAGCGCCCGCCACTACGATGAGCGCGTGGCAGCGGCGGTGCGCAGGGTCTGGCATCTGTTCGGGTTCCTGTGCGGCAAGCGGCTGGTGGCCGTCCTGCGCACGCAACTGCCAGTGCTGGAAAAGTTCACCGAGCAGAAGAACAACGACGTGGTCCGCAAGCATGTCGGCTACCTCCGCATGGAGCCCGGCCCGGAGGTCGAGGTGCTCAATCAGCTCTACGAGTCGCTCGGCCTGCTGGTCAACTTCTTCTACCCATCCCAGAAGCTGATCGCCAGCACACGCCAGGGGGCGCGGGTGCGGCGGGTCTACGACGAGCCGCAGACCCCGTATCAGCGGGTGCTCGCCTGCCCGGAGGTCGGCGACGATCACAAAGCTCGGCTCCGGCGCCGGTTCGACACGCTCAACCCGGTTGCACTGCATCGCGAGGTGGTGCGCCTGCAGGGCGACCTGATGAGTCTGGCGGCCTCGCGGACCAACCCGGCGGCCAAGCGTGCCGGCTGACGCCCGGACCGTGAGGACGCAGAGCAGATCGCCGGTGCGCGTCGCGGTGCCGTGCGCCGCGCGCCGTGGCGCGTCACCGACCGCACCGGTCCCGTCGTCCGCTCCGCGGTCAGCGCCATGACCACTGCGGACCGTTACGTAACGGAGATTGCTTCACCCTCAGATGCCGTGCTGCTCCGCGCTCACTGCGGCGACGCTGGCCGCGTGGCGCCCGAGTCGGTCCGCCGGTCCGGCTGCGCCGCGCCGCGCTGCATGACGGCGCACAGCTCGGCTACGGCCGGTTCCAGACCGCCAACCCGGCTGCGTTGCAAACGCCCGGATGGTGCGCCTGCTGCGCGACCTGCTGAGCCGGCGACCAAGCGTGCCGGCGGCACCCAAACCGTGAGGACGCAGAGCAGACCGTCGGTGAGCGCGGCCTGCTGCCGTGCGCAGCGCGCGCCGAGGCGCGTTACCGACCGCACGGCCCCCGTCGTCCGCTCCCGCGTTGGTCAGTGCCATGCCCACTGTGGACCGTTACGTAACGGGGCTTGCTTCACCCTCAGATGCCGTGCTGCTCCGTGCTCACGGCGGCGCCGCTGGCCGCGCGGCGCCTTTCGCTCCTCCCACAAGAAGTACGACGACTGCTCCCGGTCGGGCACCCCGAGCGCCACCAGCACGTCCGGCGCCACCGCGCTCCGCTCCTCGTCCTCCTCGTAGTAGAGCAAAAATGGTCCCGGATACGTACACGTCCGGGTCGTTGCGGAAGTAGAGCTCCAGCCGGTCCACCGCGTAGGTGAGGGGCTTCCGTTGAGAATCGCTTTCGGCCATCGGCTTGCCGTCGGAACTGGGGTAGTCTACCGCTACCGCTGGCGGAGCGCTGAGTGTACTTGCCATCGACCAACCTCCGGACCGTTCAGCATAGCACGCCGCGCCGCGGCGCGACAGCCCCCGTATGGCAGCCTTGACGGCCGCTACGGGGTTGCCGTCGGCGGTCCGGCCGTTCGTTCGCCTTGGAGAGAGGCGCCGCCAGCCGGGCCGCCAGGGTTTGCGGACCGGATTTCGGCGCCGAAGGACATGCCCGGGCCGGACCGTTCGGGCGGCCGACGCTCTACCGGTGTACCGCCGCCCGGCGGGCGGCGGCTTCGTGTTCTGCTCGGGCTTCCGATTGCCGGCGTCCATCTCTGGCGCCACGGCGTGCGGAGATTACGTTCCTCGTAGTAGAGCAGTAGATTGCCGGATACGTACACGTCCGGGTCGTTGCGGAAGTAGACGGCTCAAGGAACTGACCGCACTAACTGATAGGCCCCGCCAAGCGTTGCTTCCAATATCTGGGTCGTCGGTGGGCGTGAGCTACAGCCACAATTACCAAGCGAGCAGTCTCGACACGGTAGATGACGCTGTAGGGATAGCGGCGGAGCAGATAGCGCCGGGTGCCCTTGGCGTAGGCGGGCCAAGCGTCCGGCGTCTCCGTGATCGCCTGCGCCGCCGCCTCGAGCTCGAATACGAAGCCGGCCGCCGCAGTGGGGCTGCGTTGCGCATACCAGCGGGCCGCCTCTTCAGACTCGACCAGAGCTTCTTCGAGATACTCAAGTTTCCGCGTCACGATCAGCGGCGGCAAGAATTCGGCGGCGCGCCTCCGCCCACGGGACCGTTTTGGCTACCCCATCGTCCAGCCGGTGCAGGCGCCGCCGAATTTCAACCGACCACGCCGCTTCGACATCTTCGTCGATCTGTTGGTCGAGGCTCTCGATCAGCTGCCCAGCGAGCGCGCCGCGTTCCTCGGCGGAGAGATGGAGTGCCTCAGCGAGCAACTGCGTCTGGTTCATGAGTAAAGCGTAGCACGCAAACCCGCCACCCGCCTGAGTCTCCGATCTACCGCAGGGAACCCGACGGCCCGTGATCGGGCCGTCGGCGGTCGGCTCAGACGGCGCGCTCTCGCAGGAAGCGGGCGAGCACCGGCGCCGTGCGTGATCCGCGGCGCACCGACGCCACCCGCTGCGGCGGCCCTTGCGCTACCACGCGGCCGCCGGCGTCGCCGGCGTCGGGGCCGAGGTCGATGACGTGGTCGGCCTCGGCGATCACGTCGAGGTTGTGTTCGATCACCACCACCGTGTCGCCGCGGTCGGCCAGCCGGTGCAGCACGCGCGTCAGCCGGTCGACGTCGGCCATGTGCAGGCCGATCGTCGGCTCGTCCAGGACGTAGAGCGTGCCGGGGGCGCCGGAGCCGGCGCCCGGCGCGCGCTTGGCCAGCTCGGCGACCAGCTTGATGCGTTGCGCCTCGCCGCCGCTCAGCGTCGGGCTCGGCTGGCCGAGCGTCAGGTAGCCGAGCCCCACCTCCACCAGCAGGCGCAGGGTCGGCGCGATGCGCGGATGGGCGGCGAACACCTCCGCCGCCGCCGCCGCGTCGAGCGCCAGCACGTCGGCGACCGATCGATCGTGCACGCGCACCGCCAGCGTCTCCTGATCGAATCGGGCGCCGCCGCACGCCTCGCAACGGATCGCCACGTCCGGCAGGAAGCTCATCTCCAGCTTCTTCACCCCCTGACCCGCGCAATCCGCGCACCGGCCGTCGTCGACGTTGAAGGAGAAGCGGCCGGCGCCGTAGCCGCGGATGCGCGCCTCGGTGGCGGCGGCGAACAGGGCGCGCACCTCGTCCCAGACGCCGACGTAGGTGGCCGGGCAGGAGCGCGGCGTCCGGCCGATCGGCGTCTGGTCGACCTGCAGGGCGCGGCGCAGCGCCTGCCACCCCTCGATCGACCGGCAGCCGATCCACGCCGCGCGCGGCGCGCGCCGCGCGCGGGACGCGGAGCGCGCCGCCAGCCGTGCGCGCACCTGATCGAACAGCAGCCGGCGCGCCAGGGTGCTCTTGCCGGAGCCGCTCACCCCGGTGACGCAGGTGACCGCCGCCAGCGGGATGCGCACGTCCATGCCGCGCAGGTTGTGCAGCGCCGCCTCCCGCACGGTGAGCCAGCCGGCGCCGGCAACGCGCCGCCGGGCGATGACCGGGCGCCGGCCGGGGGCGCGCAACATCCGGCCGGTGGTGGAGGCGTCGGCCGCCATCACCTCAGCCAGGCTGCCGTGGGCGACCACGTGGCCGCCGGCGGCGCCGCCGCCCGGACCCAGATCGACGACGTGGTCGGCGCTGCGGATCGTCTCCTCGTCGTGCTCCACCACCACGACCGTGTTGCCCTGCTGTTGCAGCCGCCGCAGGGTGGCCAGCAGCAGCTGGTTGTCGCGCGCGTGCATGCCGATCGACGGCTCGTCCAGCACGTAGCAGACGCCGCGCAGCTGCGATCCGAGCTGCGCGGCCAGCCGGATGCGTTGCGCCTCGCCGCCGCTCAGGGTCGGCGCCGCCCGGTCCAGACCCAGGTAGCCCAGTCCCACCTGCTTGAGGAACCCCAGGCGCGCGCGCAGCTCGCGGATGACGTCGCGCGCGATGGTGCGCTCCCGGTCGTCGAACGGCAGGGCGCGCAACGCCGCCGGCAGCGCCTGCACGGCCAGCCCGCCCAGGTCGTCGATGGAGCGGCCGCCCACGGTGACCGCCAGCGCCTCCGGCCGCAGACGCCGGCCGGCGCAACCCGAGCACGGGACCGCCGGCCCCTCCCAGGACTCCGTCCACCACTCCTCCTCGCCGGTGTGCTCGGCGTCGAAGCCGGGCAGCTGCAGGCCGGTGCCGTAGCAGACCGGGCACCAGCCGTGCTTGGAGTTGAAGGAGAACAGCCGCGGGTCGAGTTCCGCAAAGCTCCGCCGGCAGCTCGGGCAGGCGCGCCGGGTCGAATAGACCTGCGCGGTGCCGGCGCGTGCGCCGCCGGCGTGCCCGCCGCTCATCTCGCGGACGTGCAGGGCGCCGCGGCCGAACTCCAGCGCCTGCGCCACGGCGGCTTCGACGGCGCCGGCCGAGCGCCGGTCGACGTCGATCGCGGCGATCGGCGCTTCGATGTCGTGCTCCCGGTAGCGGTCGAGCTGCGGCCACCGGCCGGTCGCCAGCAAACTGCCGTCGACCATCAGCTCCGCGAACCCCTTGCCGGCGGCCCACGCCGCCAGGTCGGTGTAGTAGCCCTTGCGCCCGCTCACCAGCGGCGCCAGCACCAGTGCCCGCCGGCCGGCGAACCGCTCCAGGATGGCGGAGCCGATCGCGCCGGCGCTCTGCGGCTCGATCGCCGCGCCGCAGTCGGGACAGTGCTGCACGCCGAGCCGCACGTACAGCAGCCGCAGGAAGTGGTAGATCTCGGTGAGCGTGGCGACCGTGCTTTTGCGGCCGCCGCGGCTGGTGCGCTGCTCGATCGCCACCGACGGCGGCATCCCGGACAGCCCGTCCACGTCGGGGCGGGACGCCGGCTGCACGAACTGCCGGACGTAGGCGTTGAGCGACTCCAGGTAGCGGCGCTGCCCCTCCGCGAACAGGACGTCGAAGGCGAGCGTGCTCTTGCCCGAGCCGCTCACTCCGGTGACCACCGTGAACCGGTCGCGCGGGATGGCCAGATCGATGCCGCGCAGGTTGTGCTCACGCGCCCCCCGCACGCGGATCGCGCCATCGCCGCGCGGCGCTACGGCCGGACCTTCCGGCGCAACGGGCGCGGCCGGCGGCGAGGGGACCCGGCCGTGACCGCGCAACGCCAGCGCGGTGGGGGTGCCGCCGGCGCGGGCAATCTCCTCCGGCGCGCCGGCGGCGACGACCCGGCCGCCGGCTGCGCCGCCTTCGGGACCGAGCTCGATCAGGTGATCGGCGGCGGCCAGCACGTCCAGATTGTGCTCCACCACGATCAGCGAGTGGCCGGCCGCCGCCAGCCGGCGCAGCGTGTCGATCAGCACCGCGATGTCAGCGAAGTGGAGACCGGTGGTCGGCTCGTCCATCAGAAACAGGACGCCCGGCTCCGTCCGGGCGCCGCCCTCGGCGCCGGGCGCCGCCACGCCGGCCAGGTGTCCGGCGATCTTGAGCCGCTGCGCCTCGCCGCCGGAGAGGGTCGGCACCGCTTGTCCCAACGTGAGATAGCTGAGTCCCACGTCGGCCAGCGGCCGCAAGGCCGCCTGCACGTCCGCCTCCGGGAAGGCGTCGACCGCCTGGTCGACGGTCAGGTCGAGCACGTCGGCGATCGATCGGCCGCGCACGCGCACCTCCTCCACCTCCGGACGGAAGCGGCGGCCGTCGCAGTCCGCGCACCGCAGGTAGACGTCGGAGAGAAACTGCATCTCGACGTGCTCGAAGCCGGCGCCGCCGCAGGTCCGGCAGCGCCCGTCGCCGGTGTTGAAGCTGAAGGCGCCGGCGGCAAGGCCGCGGCCGCGCGCCGCGTCGGTAGCGGCGAACAGCTTGCGGATCGGGCCGAGCGCCTTTACGTAGCTGACCGGCGTGGAGCGCGCGGACTTGCCGATCGGGCTCTGATCGATCAGCTCGATCGCGGCCAGGCGGTCACACCCCAGCACCGCGCGGTGGGCGCCCGGCGCCGCCGCCGGCAGGCCCTTGGCGCGGCGCACCGCCGGGAACAGGACGTCGGTCAGCAGGGTCGACTTGCCGGAACCGGACACCCCGGCAAGGCAGACCAGCGCCCCGAGCGGGACGTCGACGTCGATGCGCTTGAGGTTGTTGGCGCGGGCGCCGCGCACCCCCAGCCGGCCGCGTTTGGCCGGCCGGCGCCGGTCCGGTCCGGCGACCTGCAGGCGTCCGCTCAGGTAGCGGCCGGTCAGCGCGTCGGAGCGGGCCAGCCCGGCGACCGGACCCGCGAACTCGATGCGGCCGCCGCGGGGGCCCGGTCCCGGCCCCAGGTCGACGACGTGATCGGCGGCGCGGATCACCGCCGGGTCGTGCTCGACCACCAGCAGGGTGTTGCCGGCGTCGCGCAGGCGGTGCAGGACGCCGATCAGCCGGCCCACGTCGCGGTGGTGCAGCCCGATGCTCGGCTCGTCGAGCACGAACAGCGCGTTCACCAGCTGCGTGCCGAGCGCGGTGGTGAGGTTGATGCGCTGCACCTCGCCGCCGCTCAGCGTGCGCGACTGCCGGTCGAGCGTCAGGTAGCCGAGTCCCACCTCCGTCAAGTAGCGCAGCCGGGCGCGGACGTCGGCCAGCACCGGCTCCACCCCGGCCGCCACCGCCGCCGGAACCGTCAGCTCGTCGAAGAAGCCCGCGCACTCATCGATCGGCAGCAGCGCGACGTCGTGGACGTGCAGCCCGGCGCCGGCCCGGCCCCCGGCGCAGCCGCCGGCGCGCGCGCCGAGCCGCCACCACAGCGCCTCCGGCTTGAGGCGCGTGCCCCGGCAGTCCGGGCATTCGACGTAGGCGCGGTACCGCGACAGCATCACCCGCAGGTGCATCCGGTAGGCGCGCCCCTCCAGCCAATTGAAGAAACCGCGCACGCCGTACCAGCGCCCCTCGGCGTACGATCCTTCGCCGTCGATGACCGCGCGGCGGTCGGCGGCCGGCAGCTCCTGCCACGGGACGTCGATCGGGATGCCGTGGCGCTGCGCGAAGTCGATCAGGTCGATCTGGCTCTCGTGGTAGGTGTCGGTCCGCCACGGCCGCACGGCGCCATCGGCCAGCGAGCGGCGGCGGTCCGGGATCACCAGGTCGTAGTCGATGGTGATGATGCGCCCGAAGCCGCGGCACCGCTCGCAGGCGCCGATCGGGGAGTTGAAGGAGAACAGGCTCGGAAGCGGCTCGCGGTAGGAAATGTCGCACGCCGCGCAATGCAGGGCCGCCGAGAACCGGCGCGGCCGGCCGGCGCTGCCGCCGGGCGACGCGGCGCGCACCGCAACGCGGCCGCCGCCGTGCCGCAAGGCGGCCTCCAGGTCCTCGACGATGCGCGGCAGGTTTCCGGCGGTGAGCGCCACCCGGTCCTGGACGACCTCCAACCGCCGCGGCCGCGACGGCGTGGCGCGCCGCTCGGCGTGGATGCGGTGGTAGCCCTTGGCGGCCAGCAGGGCGCGCACCTCCGCCGGCGTAAAGTTTGCCGGCAGCGCCGCCTCGAAGGTGATCAGCGCCAGCTGCCCGTCCGGCGCGGACCGCAGCAGCTCCGCTCCGATCGTCTGCGGCGTCTCCACCTGCACGGGGCGGCGGCAGCGGCGGCAGGAGAGACCGGCGGCGCGCGCGTACAGGAGCTTCAGGTAGTCGTTGATCTCGGTCATGGTGCCGACCGTGGAGCGCGACGAGCGCACCGGGTTGGTCTGGTCGATGGCGATGGCCGGCGGCACCCCTTCGACCGCGTCGACCGCCGGGCGGTCCATCCGGTCCAGAAACTGCCGGGTGTAGGCGGAGAAGGTCTCCACGTAGCGCCGCTGGCCTTCGGCGTAGACGGTGTCGAACGCCAGCGACGACTTGCCGGAGCCGGACACGCCGGTGACCACGGTCATGCGCGCCAACGGGATGTCGACGTCGACGTTGCGGAGGTTGTTGGCGCGCGCGCCGCGCACGGTGATCACGCCGCCCTCGGCGGCCCCGCCGCTCACGGCGCCCTGCCGCTCACGGCGACTGCGCGGCCCCCGGCGGCCGTGCCAACCGTTCGGCGATCCGCGCGTGCGCGGCGCGGGTGATCGGGTAGGCGGTGAGCACGGCCACCGCGGCGGCAAAAAAGACCGCCGGGAACGGCCCGACCAGCAGCCGGATGCCGGTCAGCGCGGCCGGCGTCTGCGCCGCGTCGGCCACGTAGCCGCCGGCGGTCAGGGTGATGCCGATCAGCAGCGGCGCCAGCGCCTGGCCGCCCTTCTGCAGCAACGTCCACAGGCCGTAGTAGACGCCTTCGTCCCGGCGGCCGGCGTCCGGGGCGCCGGCGTCCGCCGCGCCGGCGTCGATGGCGTCCGGCAGCATCGACCAGGGAAACACGTAATGGGTGGCCAGGCCGAATCCGGCCAGGCCCATGACGATGAGCGTGAACGTCACGTCGTGCTGGCCGAACGCGGCGGCGGCGAGCAGGCAGACGCAGAACCAGACCATCCCCAGGTTGTAGCAGGTGCGCTTCTCCAGCCGCCGGCCGATGCGCACCCACACCGCGATCGACGCCATGACGGCGGCCAGCAGCACTCCCAGGGCGATCTGCGAAAGCCCTTCGTCGCCATGCACGTACTTGAAGTAGAAGACGACCATCGGCGACACCAGCGAGATGCCGACCATGTGCAGGGTCCACGGGATCAGCACCAGCAGGAACGCCCGGTTGCCGAGCGCCTGCAGCACCGGCCGCAGCCCGGCGGCGCGGCGCGTGGCCGGCGCCGGCAGCGGCGGCTCGCGGACCGTCAGGAAGGTGACCAGCAGGCCGGCGCAGACGATCGCCCCGGTGATCAGGCCGGCGCGGGCGTAGCCGGGCGCGCCGGGGCCGAGCGCCGCCACCAGCGCCGGAAACCCGGCCGCGCCGAGCAGCGTGCCGGCGACCGCGAAGGTCATGCGGTAGCCGTTCAGCGAGGTCCGCTGATCCGAGGCGGGGGCCAGGTCCGGCGTCAGCGCGTTGTAGGGGATGAACGCCACCGTGTAGGCGGTGTTCACCAGGCCGTAGACCGCCAGCGCCCAGACGAACAGCGATCCCGGCGCCGACAGGCCGGGGTCGACGAACAGCACGGCGATGCCGGCCAGCAGCAGCGGTGCGCCGGCCAGCAGGTACGGCCGGCGGCGTCCCCAGCGGGTGCGGGTGCGGTCGGAGAGCGCGCCCATCAGCGGATCGGTCACCGCGTCCCAGAGGCGCGCGGCCGTGAACGCCAGCCCGGTCAGGGCCGGCGACAGCCCCACGGTGTCGGTGAAAAAGATGAGCAGGTGGAAGCTGACGACCGTGAAGAACAGGTTGCCGCCCAGGTCGCCGACGCCGTACCCGAGCCTGGTGCGTAGTGTCACGGGAGGCGGCGCGGCCTTCAGGCCGGGCGGTACGGCGCGTACTTGTCGCGGACCTTGTCGGTCACCGCGCCCACGTCATGGCCGGTGGCGTACAGCCAGTTGCGCGCGCCGTCCCGGGAGACGTAGGCGAACCGCTTGGAGAGCTCCGTACAGGCGGCCGGCACGCCGGCGGCGACCGCCGACTCCACCCAGGCGCCAAAGCTGCCGCGCTCGGCGGCGACCCGCTGCATCTCCTGCGCGTTGGCGACCACCGCCTGCAATTTGGCGGCGTACTTGATCACGCGGTCATCCCGGGCCAGCCGCTCCACGTCGGCCGGCCCCATCGCGGCCACGGCGGCGACGTCGAAGCCGTGGAACGCCTGTCGAAAGCCGTCCCACTTGCCGTCGACGACCCGCCGGTTGAGGCCGCCCATGAAGATGATGCGCGCGGCCGCCTCCAGGTAGCCGGCGTCGGTCGTCGGTCGCTCCGGTGTGGTCATTTCGCTTGCGCCTCTGCCGCCGATACTACCGTAGCGCGGCGGCCAACGCAGCAGGGGGCCACCGGTACCGGCCCCGGTGGCCCTCCTGTCCGTGCGGGCGGCGCGGCGCCGCTAGGCGGTCGCCTGCGCCGGCTCCGGTTCGGCCTCGAGCGCGTCCGCCTCCGGGGCGGATTCGGCCTCCTCGCGCCGCGGCGGCTTGAACTCGACGTGCTCGGCGATGACGGCGATCTTGGAGCGCCGCTGGCCGTCGTCCTCCCACCGTTCCTGCTTCAGGCGTCCGACCACGCGCACGCCCCGGCCCTTCACCAGGTACTCGGCGCAGATCTCGGCCAGCCGCGACCAAGTGGTGATGTCGAAGAACGACACCTCCTGCTGCCGCTGTTCGTCCTGCTTGTAGGAGCGGTTGCAGCCGATCGAGAAGCTGCAGACCGCCGTCCCCTTGGACGTGTAGCGCAGCTCGGGATCGCGCGTGAGGTGCCCCTCCAGCAATACGGAGTTGAGGTTGTTCATCGTCGTTTGCCTCCTGTGATGAATCGGTCTCACCCGGAGACAACGACCGGCCGGCGCTGGCGCTTCAAGGTCCCCGGCGCGCCCGCCGCAGGACGGGGTCCGTCAGGAGGCGGGCCAGTTGGCGGCCAGCTCCGTGAACAGACGGGCGCCGTAGCCGGTGGCGCGGCTGGTGTGGTACTTCACGTCCTCGACGTCCCAGGCGGCGCCGGCTATGTCGAGGTGCGCCCACGGGTAGCTGGCGAACCGTTTCAGGAACGCCGCGCCCAGGATGGTTCCCGCGCCGCCGTCGCCGATGTTCTTGATGTCGGCCACCTTGCTCTTGAGCGGTTTGTCGTACACGTCCCACAGCGGCAGCCTCCACACGCGCTCGCCGGCGGCGGCCGCCGCCGATTCGACCGCGCGCAGCAGCGGCTCGTCGGTACCGAGCAACGCGGCGGCGTGATGGCCAAGGGCGACGATCGCCGCGCCGGTGAGGGTGGCGGCGTCCACTACCGCGGCCGGTTTCAGGGTCGCCGCGTAACCAAGGGCGTCGGACAGCACCAGGCGGCCCTCCGCGTCGGTGTTGAGCACCTCGATCGTGACGCCGCCGTAGGAGCGGACCACGTCGCCCGGCCGTTGCGCGCGCGGTCCGGTCATGTTTTCCGTGGCGGCGATCAGGCCGATCACGCGCTGCCGGCAGCCCAGTTGGGCGATCGCCTGCATGGCGCCGATCACGGCGGCGGCGCCGGCCATGTCGGTCTTCATGTCCTCCATGCCCTTGCCGGTCTTGATCGACAGGCCGCCGCTGTCGAAGGTGATCCCCTTGCCGACCAGCACCAGCGGGGCGGCGTCCGGGGCCTCGCCGGCGTGCTCCAGCACGATGAAGCGCGGCTCCTCGGCGCTGCCGCGCGCGACGCCGAGCAACGCGCCGAAGCCCTGCTCGGCCAGCTCGGCCGGGCCGAGCACCAGGCTGCGCAGGCCGTGCCCGTCCGCCACCCGCACCGCATGGCCGGCCAGGGCGGCCGGTGAGAGGTGGTTGGGCGGTTCGTTGACCAGATCGCGCGCCAGGCAGGCGGCGCCGCTCAGGATCAGCGCGCGGTCGACGGCCGCGCGCAGACGGCGCGCTTCCGGCTCCGCGGCGGCCAGCAGCGTGCACGCCTCCAGGGGAGGCCGCTCTTCGTCCGGCGGCGTCCGGTGGCGGTCGAAGCGGTAGGAAGCGAGGGTCAACCCCTCGGCCAGTCCTTGGACGAACCGGGCGTCGGCGTCGGCCGGCAGCGCCACGGCCGCCGAGCGGACGGTCATGCCGGCCATGGCGCCGATTGCGGCGCCGCCGGTGAGGCGCCCGTCCTCCGCCGGGTCCGGGTCTCCGCCGGCAACGGCGCCGCTGGCGGTGCGGACCAGCGCCACCCGTTGCGTCCGCAGCCCGGCGCCGACGTGCACCACGCGGGTAGCGCCAGCCTTGCCGTCAAAGTCGCCCAGTGCCGCCACGGCCGAAAGCGCCCCCCCGGCCGCCTCGTCGACCGCCGCCGCCGGGCCGCTCAGCGCCGCAACGCCGGGTTCCGTGCCGGCCGCAGGCGCCACCACCGGCACCACCAACGCATCGCACCGTTCGGCGGCCGGATCGCCGCTCCGTATCGTCATCCGCATGGGCGGCATACTACCTGACCGTCGCCGGTTTGGCGACCGGGCACGCCAGGTCGTGAAGCGCAACGGACGCCGTTCGCATTTCTGCGGTATGAAGGTATGCTCATGAACGAGGCGCTCATGGCTCTTGGCGAAACCGATCTCCGCCGCATCGGCGACTACGTGAAGACTGAGGTGGTCCCGCCAGCAGCGAGCAGGGCGTGGGCTCAGTTGGGTTGGTCGGCGCCGGGGGCACCGGCGTCCAGTTGCTGCTTGAGGCGCTCAAATTCGGACTCGTCGATGCTGGTCGCCTCTTCGATGGTCGGCCACGGGACATCGCGCTGCAGAAATCCTTCAATTCGCCGGCTGCCGTTTCGTGGCGTTGCGCTCGCTGGCTGCTGGTCGGCCTCACCGAGTTGCGCCGCGGGCTCGGGAATCCCTGAACTTGACCGGAGCAGAGCCAGCCGGTAGCTTGAGCGCGGACGTTGGATTCACATGACCGCTGAACGACAACTCACTCCGGAGTCGCTCGTAACCCGCATCATCGCTGAGCTGGACGCCAATCCGCACGCTCAACGGCTGCTGTTGCGCGCCATGCTCACCAATGAGTTCCTTGGCGTGCCTGCGCGTCTGGACCGCATCGAAAAGGACGTGGCGGAACTCAAGATCGACGTGGCGGCGCTCAAGACCGACGTCGAGGAGCTCAAGACCGACGTGGCGGTGCTCAAGACCGACGTCGGAGCCTTGAAGGGCTCAGACCTGGAGATGAAAGTACATCGCAGGATTCGGCCCCTGCTGAGTCAGAGCTTGCAGGTGCGGCGTACCCGCATCATTCAGAGCGCCGTGCACCAGGCGCCCGATGACTTCAGCGAAGCGATCGCCGCGGCCGCCGACGAGGGTCGTATCAGCTCGGACCAAGAGCAACGGATCACCGCCACCGACATCATCGTGCGGGCGCAACGGCAGAGCGACCGCGCGCCGGTCTGGATTGCCGTGGAGGTAGCCAATCGGCTCGACGTCGACGACCTGACCCGCAGCCGCACCAGCGCGGATACGCTCGCCGACGTGTTCGGGGAAGATGGCGTAGCGGTGGTGGTCGGACATCGGATCGATGCGGTCGACCGGGAACGAGCCGATGCCGCCGGCGTGCGGTACCTGGAAGTCCCCGAACGGTTCTGACACCTGACTTCATTCGTCGCCGTCGAGGAGCTCATCCTCGGTCATCTCGTAGCCATCGGTGAATTCGATTCGTGACCTTCCCGTCGAGAAAGCCGATCTCCCGCTTCCCGGCCGCCTCCGGGGCATAGGGGACGGCTCGGCCCTGCGGACCGCGCTACGCGCCCGGTTCAAGCGCCGCGGACACGGCGGCGCTTTCTCTCCGTGAGGTAGAGCGGCGTTGCAGGATGAAGTACCGTGCAGGCGGTGATCCGCGTCGATCCGCGCGCCGGCATGTACGTGTCCGCTGAGACGGACGACGACGGCGCGGCCCGGGAGGCTTTGCGGCGCCGGTTCCGCGACCGGCTCATCGTGCGGCAGCATCTGAATCGCCGCTTGGTGTCGTACCAGGCGAACAAGGAGCAGCCGGGGCTGCGGTGGTTCAAGTACAAGGAGGGATTCTCCGCGGAGCTGGTCCGCGCCGCTCTGCGCACCGGCGCCGGTCCCGTGCTCGACCCGTTCGCCGGCATCGGCACCACCGCGCTGGTCGCCGCCGGCGCGCGCCGCGCCGCCACGGGCATCGAGATCATGCCGGTCGGCGCGCGGGCAGCCCGCGCGATCGCCGTGGCCGCGCAACTGTCCGACTGCGGCCGGCTCGAACGAGCAGCGCGCGGGCTGCTGGATGCGCTCGGCGGCAACGATGCCGAGCCGGCGTTTCGTTTTCCGCACGTCCCGATCACGGCGCGGGCGTTCCCGCCGGAGACCGAGGACGCCATCGCAAAGGCGCGGGCCTATCTGGATCGGTTGGCGGAGGAGCCGATCAAGAACCTGCTCGACGTCGCGTGCATGAGCGTCCTGGAAGAGGTGAGCTACACGCGCAAGGACGGGCAGTACCTGCGCTGGGACCAGCGGTGCGGACGAGCGTTGCGCGGCGGCATGCACAAGGGGCCGATCCCCGGCTATGCCGAAGCGCTGGCCCGCCGCATCCGAGAGATTCGGCGTGATGCTCCCCTGCTCGCGCAACGCTACTGCGGCCGCGCGCCGCGCATCGTCGAAGGCTCCGCGCTGCGGGAACTGCCGCGGCTCGCCGACGAGTCGGTCGGTTTGACAGTCACGTCACCGCCGTATGCCAATCGCTATGACTACACTCGGACCTATGCGCTGGAACTTGCATGGCTCGGGTACGACCGGGCCGCGTTCGGAGCGTTGCGACAGGCCCTGATCAGCTCGACGGTCGAAAACCGGTCCAAGGAAGCGCTGCTCGCCCGTGAGTATCCGCGCCCGGAGGTGCTGGCGCAGGCGCGCGGCGCGATCGCATCGCAGGAGGCGCTGGCCGAGGTGCTCGACTCCCTGCGCGCGCGCCAAGCGGAACTGAGCAATCCTCACGTCATCCGCCTGGTCGCCAACTATTTCTTCGAGATGGCGGTCGTCATAGCCGAGCTGGCCAGGATCACACGGATCGGCGGCTGGGTAATCATGGTAAATGACAACGTGCAATACCACGGCGAGGAGGTGCCGGTGGACCTGATCCTTGCCGACATCGCGGAGCGCTGCGGGTTCCGGTGTGAGGAAATCAGCGTGCTACCGCGCGGCAAGGGCAACGCCAGCCAGCAGATGGGCCGCTACGGCCGCCGCGAGCTCCGCAAGTGCGTGTACCGCTGGCGACGGCTCTTTCATCACGGGCTGCGAATGGCGCCGGAGGCATGACGCTGGTACGTGGCTGGCGGGGCGTCCAGGAGTCAATGGAACGTATCGACGATACGGGCGATCGAATCGGCCACGTCGCGCGCGGCTCCTACGCCAAGTCCGCGGGCTATCAACTGCTTCGTCAGATGTTTCATGATGTCGCCCGCGTCCCTGGTCTCGGAAAAACGCTATCCAGTGCTCCGCCGGGATGCCGGCGACACGCTGATCCCGCATCGACGCGGTGTAGTCGTCCATCAGCCCGGCGAGCCGCGCGATCCGCCCGAAGTTGCCACCTCCATCTTTGACCGGTCGGTCGGCGATCTTCGCCTTTGGCTCTGGGTACGGCCGGACGTCTCCCTGGGGAACTATCACCTTGCGTTGTTCGATTGCGTCGCGCGTCTCCCGTTGCGTCTCCCACCACCAGTTACGGTATTCCGCAGCATAGCGCGCTTGCTCTACGTATGGAGCGTACACGACCGGTTCTCCCGACAATACGGTTGCGGAGATGCCAGGGAACGACCACCAGCAGGTCTTGTGGCGCGCAGGCTGCCGCACTGACGGTATAGCGAAAGCTGGGTTCCCGCTCTTTGGAAAGCAGATACCAGCCCTTGAGCTCGATGCCCAGCGCGACGTCAACGCTCCCGTCTCCGTTCCGAGCGACCAAACGAACGTCGGGAAACGTCTGGGCAGTCCGCACGAATCGATGCCGCGGGCTCCTGTTCTCCGGATCCCAGACGGCGCGAATGCGATTGAGCGTCTCCACCACCTGCACTTCGATAGTCCCGCCAAGGACGCTGTTCAGACTGAACAGATCGGCCGCATCGAGCCCCTCGATCCGCGTCGCCGTCTGAAAATAGACCGGCAGAGCTCCTATCGCATCTCTGACGTTGCGTACCAGATCGGCACGCTCGGCGTCATCGGAAAACACATGCCGCTGCGGCGTCCCGGCCGGGACGTGCTGCTCCATCACACCGCGAGATCAAGCGCGAGCTGGTCGCTGTCGGATTGCTCGCCCAATCGCCGTTGCGCCAACTCGGCGAACCAGGGGTCCGGTTCGGCGGCGAAGGCGGCGCGGCCCATCGCCACAGCGGCGACGGATGCCGAGCACAGGCCGCCAAACGGCTCCCAGACGGTATCGCCCGGCTCCGAAGCGACTCCCAGGATACGGCGCATGAACGCGAGCGGCTTCTGGTTGAGATGCGCGGCTGCGTTCCTGCCGGGATTGTGGACCCGAGGAGCGGCCCGGCGCCCGGCGCCGCGATAACGTTCCACGCCGTTGAGCGGCGGATGCGACCACACGTTCGTCAAGCCGTGCTCATGGTTCCACGGATGCCTCAACCGCGACCATTCCGCGCCGGTCACCGGACGCTCGCCGTCGAGGGAGTAATACGGCCGGCCGGCCGGATCGCCATGCCGGTTCGCATACGCCGCCAAGCGCTCCATCATCTCGGCGGGCGGGAAGTACCAGAGCCAGTCCTGCGTGAGGTATTTGCGGGTCGCCGCGTTTCGTACCCCGCACGCCTGGTTGGCCTGGGACAACGGCATGCCGGTCCGCTGCCACTCCGCGCGCAGCCACTGACAGGCGGACAGAGCGCCGCCGGGAGACGGCAGATCAAGGCGCCGGCGATAGAACACGCACACCTCGGTCACCGTCGGGAAGCGGCGAATCGTCGTTCCGTTCACGTTGCCGGCTATGTGGCGGATGCCCTTGTCCCACACGATCGTCTGCACGTACTCCCAGCCGTTGGCGGCCAGCACCGGGTGCACGGTCGCCCAACCGATCTCCGTGTTCCAGAACCAGAGCGTGGTAGCCGGATGCGCCCGCTCCGACCAGACTTCGACGTGCGGGGCGTACCATTCGTGCAGCCGGTCAGGAGTGCGGGGATCGCCCGGGAAGCCGCCGACGCCGTAGGCGCCGTCCGACATGATGAGGTCAGGAGCGCTCCAGCCGCCGTACGCATCCTCGGCGCGTCCAACGTGCAGTGTCGGGTTCACGTTGCCGTGTCCAGCAGATACCTCATTCGTCGCCCGCGAGGAGCTCATCCTCGGTCATCTCGTATCCATCGGTGAAATCGATCGTGACCTTCCCGTCGAGAAAGCCGATCTCCCGCGTCCCGACCGCCTCCGGGGCATAGGGGACGACCATGGCGACCGGCTGCTTCGATCGCCCGTACACCACGCCGATGCGCTCGCCGCGCCGCACGTCGGCAAGTACCTTCGAAAACTCCGCCTTCAGCTTGGCCACGGACATCACCCTCATGGCCCACAAGCGTTCCTTTGAGGTGTCAAGTTGTCAACGAGCTCCCCTCGACGCCGGTTCTCCTTCCCAACGTGCTGCTTCACGCCGCGACGATCGCGATTCAGTCCATGCGCATGCCGCCGTTGACGGGGATGGTGCTGCCGGTGACGTAGGAGGCCGCCTCCGAGGCCAGGAACAGCACCGCGCCGGCGCAGTCGGCGGGCCGGCCGAGCCGCCGGGCGGCGGTGGTGAGGCGTAGCGCCTCCAGGGCTTCCGGCGTACTGGAGCGGTGTATCGCCGTGAGGATCACGCCGGGGGCGACGGCGTTGACCGTGATGCCGTCCGCGCCGAGCTCCTTGGCCAGGCCGCGGGTCAGCGCCTCCACGCCGCCCTTGGCGGCCACGTAGGCGGTGGCGCCGCCCCCGCCGCCGGTGCGGGCGGAGATCGACGAGACGTTGATGATCCTGCCCCATCCGCGCTCGCGCATGGCCGGGGCCAGCAGGCGGCAGGTGAGCATGACCGCGGTCAGGTCGAGCGCCAGCGTCCCGTGCCAGGCGGACAGCGGCGCCTCCGGCAGCGGGCGCCGGTCCAGCACGTCGCCCGCGTTGTTGACCAGTATGTCGATCGGCCCGCCGAGCCGCGCCGCCGCCTCCGCGCAGAGGCGCTCGACCTGCCCCGTGTCGCTCAGATCGGCGGCGACCGCCGCCACCGGCGCATCGCCGGCGCGGGCCGCCAACTCGCGGGCGGCCGCGGCGCTCGCGCGGTAGCCGACCGCCACTGCGGCGCCGTTGTCGATCAACGCCGTGCTGATGGCGCGGCCGATGCCGGTGGCGCCGCCGGTCACCAGCGCGCGCCGACCGCGCAGATCGACGCGCAGATCGCTCACGTTCGGTTCCATGCCGCATCGTACCACCCGGACGGCCGAGCGTTCCGCGACGGCCGCCGAATCCGCGAGCGCGTGTTCGTGACGCCCGCGGGGTTGACAACCCCGTTCTTCACCTTCATGGTAAGAGAAACGGGCATCCGAGACCCCGCACCTAAGGCCGCAGGCATGAGCTGGGACCCCCGTCGTCGAAACAGAAATATAGGCACCGCAAGGCAGGGTCATGGACGCGACAACCTTCACGTGGTTCCTTCGTCCTCCGATCAACCCTTCCACCAGGCACCGAATAAACCCGTGCGATTTTCCCGGACGGTCGCGGGGCGTGAGATACGCTTCGCCGTCGAACGGCCCATACGAGGATTCTTCCATCACTGCACCGTGGAAGATATAGTCCGCCTGCTCGCCATCGCGCCCCCAGCCGATTGGGAGGGGATTCGCTCCATAGTGTTACGGCAGCCGACCCGCAGGCAGAATCTGCTGAGGCCCGTGTGGGGCCGCGTCGTATTCGGCAGGCAAGACCTTGATTGGGCCGGTAGCGCGATACACCTCGACGCGCAGAACCCGACCGAGAAGATTCGATGGCCCATTTCACTCTATCCTGAGACCAGACTTGAAGTACGCAGGATGGCGGCCGACGGTCACCAGGTTGTGCGAGACCGTCGCTACTGGAACATCCGGTCAAGCAGCTCCTCCATCCGAAATACCCAACTGTACCACACTTTGCTCCACGAGATAGGACACTTCCGCGATCGGCGCCGATGGTCTGATTCCGATCGCTATTTTCAACGTTGCCGGCGCGAGCGGGAAACACGCGCAGCCCGTTATGTAACTACGATCAATACGGAGCTAAGGCGGAACGGCCTGATTCCGTTTGACAGGATGCAAGACGATGAGACGATGCGCGCCGACGGCCTTGATCCGCAGTGGTTCCGCTGACCGACCGGCAGCGGCGGGTGGCCGATCCGCAGCTGCGCGGCAGCCTGTTCGTGACCGGGCCGGCCGGGTCCGGCAAGACGACCGCGGCCGTGGAGCGCCTGCGCCGCCTGCTGCAGGCCGGCGTGCGCGCCGATTCGATCCTGGTGCTGCTACCGCAACGGACGCTGGAGCGGCCGTACCGCATGGCGCTCCGCGATCCGGCCCTCGCCGCCGGGGCGGCGGTGACCGTGGCTACGGTCGGCGGGTTGGCCAAGCGGCTGGTGGAGCTGTTCTGGCCGCTGGTCGCCGAGCGGGCCGGCTTCCATGACCCGGACCGCGAGCCGGCCTTCCTGACCCAGGAGACCGCCCAATACTATATGGACCGCGTACTGCGGCCGTTCCTGGGCGACGGCTTCTTCGAGTCGCTGGCGGTCGACCGCAACCGCATCTACGGCCAGGTGCTCGACAATCTCAACAAATCGGCGGTGGTCGGCTTCGACTACCGCACCATCGGTGAACGGCTCTGCGCCGCCTGCGACGGCGACCCCATGCAGGCGCAGGTCTATCGCCAGGCGCAGACCTGCGCCACCGAGTTCCGGCGCCACTGCCTGCGCCACGGCCTGCTCGACTTCTCGCTGCAGATGGAGGTGTTCGGGCTTCTCATGGAGACGCCGCCGGCGCGGCGCTACCTGGTCCGGCTCCACCGCCACCTGATCGCCGACAACGTGGAGGAGGACACGCCGGTGGCGCACGACCTGCTCCTTTCCTGGCTGCCCGACTTCGCTTCCGCGGTGATGATCTTTGATGACGACGCCGGCTACCGCCGCTTCCTGGGCGCCGACCCCGAGGATGGCCGGCGCTTCGGCGAAGCGTGCGACGATACGGTGTCGATGGAGAAACGACTCCCGGAGGCGCCGCCGTCGCTGCCGGCGTTCGAGCGCCTGCTGGCGCGGCAGCTGCGGCCCGGCGAACGCGGCGCCGCGGCCGGCGCGGGCGGTGAGCGGCTCGTGGCCGGCGAAGGCGGCGTGCTCCGCTTCGCCCACCACCGCTACTACCCGGAGATGCTCGATTGGGTGGCGGGTCGGGTGGCGGCGTTGATCGAGGAGGGCGTCCCGCCGGGCGAGATCGTGGTGCTGGCCCCGTATCTGTCCGATTCGCTCCGCTTCGCGCTGGTCGATCGGCTTGCCCACCACGGCGTGCCGGCGCGGTCACACCGCCCGTCGCGGGCGTTGCGGGAGGAGCCGGCGACGCGCTGCCTGCTGGCGCTGGCCGCCCTGGCGCATCCGTCGTGGCGGCTGCCGGTGGAGACGGCCGACGTCACCCATGCGCTGGTCGAAGCGATCGACGGGCTCGACCTGGTGCGCGGCCGCGTGCTGGTCGGCGCCCTGTTCGATCCGGCGCAGCCGCCCGCGGACGCCGCGCTCCGTCCGTTCGCGGACGCGCCGGCCGGCGTGCACGAACGCATTACCCACACCGTCGGCGGGCGCTACGAGGGGCTGCGCGTCTGGATCGAAGACTACCGCGCCGCCGCCGCCGACCGGCTCGACCACTTCCTGCAGCGGCTGTTCGGCGAGCTGCTGTCGCAGCCCGGCTACGGCTTCCACCGCGCCCACGACCGCGCCTCGGCGGCGGCGCAGCTGGTCGAGTCGGTGCGCAAGTTCCGGTGGGTGACCGAACAGGAGCTCGCCGCGGCCGGCGAATCCCCGGACCGCGAGTACGCGGCGATGGTCGCCGACGGCGTGATCGCCGCGCAGTACGTTCACGCCTGGGATCAGGGCGCGGACGAACCGGTGCTGCTTGCGCCGGCATGGACGTTCCTGATGAGCAACCGGCGGGTCGATCATCAGTTCTGGATCGACGTCGCCGCGCGCGGCTGGTCCGAACCGCTGCAGCAACCGCTGACGCAGCCGTACGTGCTGAGCCGCAGCTGGCCGGAAGGCCGCCCGTGGAGCGAAGCGGAGGCGGAAGCCGCCGGCCGCGATCGGCTGTACCGGCTGGCGGTCGGGTTGGTGCGCCGCTGCCGGACGGCCATCCACCTCGGCCTTTGTGACGTCAACGAACAGGGCGCCGAGCACCGCGGCCGGTTCCTGCGCGCCATCGACGCCGTCCTGCGGTCGGCGCAGGCGGCGTGAACGCCTCCGGCGCTGCCGCCCCGGCCTCCGCGCCGGCCCCGGCCCAGCGCGTCCGTCCCGCCGACCCTGAGCCCGCCGACCCGCTGCCCTCGCGTCCGCCCCCCCCTCAGGCGGCTCCGGGTCCCCAAGCCGTGCGGTCCGGCGTCCCGCGCCCTGCGGCCCCGAGCGCGCAAACCCCGCGCCCGTTTACGCCGCGGCCGAGCCAGCAGAAGGTGCTGGAGTACCGTAGCGGGTTGATGGGGATCGCGGCGGTGCCCGGCAGCGGCAAGACGGAGACCGTAGCCATGCTGGTCGACCGCATCCTCGACCTGCAGGTGCTGCGCGGCGACCAGGAGATCCTGGTGGTCACGCTGGTCAACGCCGCCTGCGACAACCTGAGCCGCCGCGTCGACGCGGCCGCCGCGGCGCGGGTTCTGATGCCCGGCGTCGGCTACCGCGTGCGGACGCTGCACGCGGTAGCCGGCGACGTCCTGCGTGAGCGGCCGGAGGCGGCGGGGGTGACGGAGGCGCTCCGCATCGTCGACCAGGACCAGTGCGACCGGATACGGCGGCAGGTCGCCGCCGCCTGGTTACGCGGCAACCGTCACCGGTGCGAGTGGCTGCTCGATACCGAGATGGCGCCGGAGCGCCGCGAATTTGTGTTGCGCGAGCGGATGCCGGAGCTGATCGAGGGTCTGGCCGAAGCCTTCATACGCTACGCAAAGGGCAAGCGTGTGACGCCCGACCGGCTGCAGGGGCTGCTCCGCGACCGCGGCGGCGCCGGCGGTGATGAAGACGCCTGCATGGCGGAGACCGGCGCATCGCTCTACGCCGACTACCAGCGCGCCCTTTCGTACCGCGGCGCACTCGACTTCGACGACCTGATCTGGCGCGCGTTGGACCTGCTGGAAGCGGACCCGGCGCTGCTCGGTCGGCTCCGCGAACGGTGGCCCTATATCCTGGAGGACGAAGCGCAGGACTCCAGCGCCGTGCAGGAGCGCATCCTGGCGCTGCTGGCCGGCGAGCAGGGCAACTGGGTGCGCGTGGGCGACCCCAACCAGGCGATCTTCGAGACTTTCACCACCGCCAATCCCAAGTTTCTGCGCGCCTTTCTGCGCCGCAGCGACGTAGCGGCGCGGGAGCTTCCCGACTCCGGCCGCTCGGCGCCCCGCATCATCGCCGCCGCCAACCAGATGATCGACTGGACGGCCGCCTGCCATCCGGTGGTCCGCGCGCGCGACGCGCTCGGTCCGCCGCACGTCCGTCCGACGCCGCGCGGCGATCCGCAGCCCAACCCGCCCGACCGGCAGGCAAGGGTCGTTTTCCACGACAAACCGTTCTCGCCGGAGCGGGAGGCGACGGAGGTCGCGGATTCGCTCGCCCGCTTTCTGCCGGCCAACCCGCAGGCGACCGTCGCGGTGCTGGCCCCCAGCAACCATCGCGCGGCCGATCTGGCGCAGGCCATCCGAGGGCGCGGGCTCCGTTGCGTGGAGAGCCTGCTGAGCGGCGGCGCCGGCAGTGCGAAGGCGGTGGCCGATGCGCTCGGCCGCGTGCTGCGCTCCTTGGCTGACCCCGACTCGGCCTACGCGTTGGCCGACTGCTACTTGGCGTGGCGGCGCCATGACCGGGACCGGGAGGCGGTGTGGAAGGCTGCGCAGGCGTGCGCCGGCCGGCTGCGCCGTTGCGAGGCGTTGGAGGACTACCTGTGGCCGCGGCTCGGCCGCGACTGGCCGGACCGGCAGGAGATCGATGCGGCCGGTCGCGAGCGGCTCGCTCAGTTCGCCACGCGGGTGCGCCGCTGGCAGCGGGCGGCTGCGCTGCCGATCGACCAGCTGGTGCTCACCATCTCGCAGGACCTGTTCGACCAGCCGGACGAGCTGGCGGTCGCGTTTCGGCTGGCGGTCGGCCTGCGCCGGTCGGCTCTCGAGCATCCGCGCTGGGGCATCCGCGAGCTGATCGACGATCTGGCGGCGGTCGCCGACAACCGGCGGCGATTCGCCGCCTTCGCCCCGGATCAGGCCGGCTTCGACCCGGCGGCCCACCGCGGCGCGGTGGTGGTGGCGACCATGCACAAGGCGAAGGGGCTGGAGTGGGACCGCGTCTACCTCACCTCCGTGAACGCCTACGACTTTCCGGCCGACCCGGACGCCGACCGCTTCATCGGAGACAAGTGGTACCTGCAGGACCGCCTCAACGCCGAGGCGGAGGCGTGTGAGGAGGCGCGCTGCCTGCTGGCCGGCGCCGAGTACCGGCGCGGCAAGGCGACGTACGGCGCCCGCATCGACTACATTCGGGAGCGCCTGCGGCTGCTGTTCGTCGGCCTCACCCGCGCCCGGCGCGAACTGATCGTCACCTGGAACACCGGCCGAAAGAACGACGTCCGCGCCGCCGCCGCGTTCAGCGCTCTGGCCGCCTGGTGGCGGACCGAGCAGGAGAAGTAGGGCTCATAACCATCATGTCTCACCGGTATACGTTTTACTTCCCCATCGGATGCATACGATGACCAGCAACCTTTGGACCGAGATCACTCCCTCCGAGCACCACAGGGAGCGACAAGAGCTTAGCCATCTCAGGAACGGGTTGCCCGACGACGAGCCGCTTCGCGCGAGGTCGAACCGAGACGACTACTGCAACGCGGACGAGACGCGTCGCATCTGGTTCCACAGGGCGGCCTGATGGCGCAGGTGGTCCCCATCGGCAAGCCGATAAATGAGTCCGAACGGAAGGCGATAGCCTACCTGCGCGACCACTTGCCGGACAGCTTCACTGTCATCCATAATTTCGAGCTCAAACAGGAGAAAGACGTCTTCGAGATCGACATCGCGCTACTCGGTCCACACTGCGTCCACGTAATCGACGTAAAAGGCACCCACGGCACGATAGATGTCTACGGCAGCAAGTGGCATCCGGCGGACTGTGCGCCGTTTCATTCGCCGCTTGCGAAGCTCCGCAACCACGCCAAGACGCTGAAATCGCTCATTTGCGAGCAGCATCCGACCGACCGGGAGCTCCGTAGCGTCCATGTCGACGCCGCGGTGTTGATGACCGCTCCCGCCGCCCTTGTGCAGGATCCCGACGGTCACGACGCGCCGGCGGTAGCCTATCTTCAGAAGTGCGCCGCATTCTTCAAGTCTACCAAGCGCATTCCAGACAATAGGTCCACCGATATCCGGACGCATTTCGGTAAGATACGGCGAACTATCGTCGGACGGGCCCAGCCGAAAAGCGCACCGACTCGTTACGGAAATTGGCAAATCGAAGAGAAGCTCGGGGGCACCGATCGCTACACGGAGTACCGGGCTCGAAACACACTGCTCGGCGCGGAGCGGGACGTCACCGCTCGCCTGCGGGTGTATCCGGTCGATCCGTATCTTCCGCCAAAGGAACGACAGCGCGAGCGGCGCCGCATCGAGAACGCTTTCCGGGCGCTACTGTCATTGCCCGGTCACGCGCACATTCTAACGGTGCGGGAGTTTTTCGAGAACGAATCTGAGGACCGGCTTGTGCTGGTTACGGAAGATGTGGTCGGACACGCATTGCGACAACACATCAGGAAGAGCGCATTGACGCTCACCTTCGACCAGAAGATAGCAGTCGTCCGCGATACATTGACCGCGCTCGAACATGCCCATGAGAGCAAACCGCAGATCGTACATCGCAATCTGACGCCGGATGCCATAATCATCAGCAAGTCGGGACGCACGCTGGTGAGCAGCTTTGACTACGCCCGAGCCGGGATAGGCCGCGCCAGCACAATCGCCGAGGAGATCGTCGATGAGCTTGACCCGAGGTATCAAGCGCCGGAGTGCGCCAAAGATCCATCCCAGGCGAGCGTTGCTTCCGACCTCTATGCCGCCGGTCTCGTTTTCTACGAGTTGCTGGTAGGCAAACCGGCGTGGTTGTCGGTCGACGACATGATGGAAAAAAATGCAGTCTTTCCCATAAAGCCGTCTGAGTTGAACCAGGGGGTGAAGCAGGATTTCGACAATTGGCTGCAGGCGCTGTGCGCGTTTGACATCGAGGACAGGCCGGCCTCCGCGGCTGTCGCGTTGGCACAGTTCAACAGCATCGTCGGCTCTGCCGAGCGCACGGCCGCGGCGAATCCCGAGCAGCCAGTTGCGCCAGTACCCACGGGTCTGGCTCTGGACTACGCGACGTTGCAACCGGGCGATGATCTTCACAACCGCTTCCGAATCGAGGAAAGCCTGGGTAGAGGTGGGTTTGCGGTAGTTTATCGCGTGTTCGATTCGTTCGCAGACACCCGCTGTGTCCTCAAAATAATAATCAAGGACCGCCGTTCGAGATTCGAGCGCCTGAAGCAAGAGTATAGAATTCTGGAGCGGCTTCCTCCGCACTCCAACGTGGTTCCCGTGATATGGGCGGACAAGATGGCGGACGACACACCGTTTATACTGTTTGAACATGTGCCTGGAGAGCCAGTGTCGGTTCTGATTGAGGGCGGGCCGCTGTCGCCGGAAGACAGCAAGCGCGTCGGTCGGGAAACCCTCGACGGGCTGCGGCACCTGCACGCCAACGGTGTATACCATCGCGACATCAAGCCGTCGAACCTGCTGTGGACCGACCAGGGCATCAGAATCATCGACTTCAACGTCGCGGCGCATATCGAAGACGACGAATCGCGCACGGCTGGTACGCGCCGTTACCTACCGCCGGATCTGGATTTCGGCGCGGAGATGTCAACCGAGGAGAAGACCGACTGGGATCTGTTCGCTCTAGGCGTTACGCTGTACGAGTGCGCTACGGGAAGCTATCCGTGGGATGGAGACAAGCCGGACTCGGCCCGTCCCAGGGATCCTACTGCTTACAGCCGCGATTTGGCTCCCAAGTTTGCGCAGGTGTTGCTGCGCGCGATCGCACCACGTCGCACGGATAGATTCACATCAGCCGTCGAGTTTCAGGAGGCGATCGAGAGCTCCGGAGCGATCGACGCGAGCAACGATGATGGCGAGCTGTCGGAGAAACTTGACGGCGCGAAGGTGTCGGCAGCGCAAGAGGAACGGAGTGTCAATCGTCGCCTGTCGAACACCCCGGCGCAAGTGGACGCGCAGACCGACGATGCCACTATCGTGCCGGATTCCGACGCCGCATCGAATGAACCGACGGGGAGCGCGGCGGCCGCTGACGACCTGATTCTGAGTCAGGCCAGCCTGCAGGACTACCGCGAGTGCCGGTACCGGTTCCGGCTGCGGTATCTGGACCGTCTGGAGTGGCCGGCGTTGCGGGCGGAGCCGGCCGCCCGCAACGAGCGCCGGCTCCGTGACGGTAAGGCGTTCCATCACATGGTGCACCAGTACCTGCTCGGCGTGCCGGCCGAACGCCTGCAAGAGTTGGCCGAGCACCGGACCGGCGCGGACGGCGGAGAAGATCCGGCCGACTGGTGGCGCGCGTTCTGCGAAGATCGGCCCGCCGACGTGCCGGGGCAGCGCTTCCCTGAGGTGAAGCTGGCCGCGCAAGTGGCCGGCCGGCGGCTGTCCGCCACCTACGACCTGATCGTCGTGCAGGAGGGAGAGCGGGCGGTGATCCTGGACTGGAAGACCACCGCGCGCCGGCCGCGCGAGGCGACCGTCGAGCAGTGGATGCAGACGCGCGTCTATCCGTACCTGCTGGCGCGGGCGGGCGCCGTGCTGAACGACGGGCGGGCGCTCCCGCCCGACCGGATCGAGATGCGCTACTGGTTCGCGGCGCATCCGCGCCAGCCGGTGGTGATCCGCTACGACCACGACCGCTTTGAGGAGGACGGCGATCTGATCGCCGACTTGGTGCGGGAAATCTCCGAGTTGCCGCTCGACCGGTTCGACCGCACCGAACGCCGGGATCGGTGCCGGCTCTGCACGTACCGGTCGCTCTGCGACCGGGGCGCCGCCGCCGCGCACGGCGACGTCGACGAGGACGGAGAGCACGGCTGGCTGTCCAACGAAGACGATGACGAGGCGGCTACGTTCGATTATGCCGAAGCCGCCGAGGAGCCGTTCTGATGGCGGCCGGCCGCATCGCGCGGCGATGGGAAGTACCGGCCCCGGTCGACGTGCCGGAGGCGTTGCGCGAGGCCGTGGGCGGTCCGCCGGTGTTGGCCGAGACCCTGGTTCGGCGCGGTTACGACTCGCCCGAGCGCGCCGCCGGATTCCTGGACCCGCGCCGCTACCGGCCGGCGCCGGCCACCGACCTGCCGGACTTGGCGCGCGCCGCCGACCGGATCGAACGCGCGCTCCGCGACGGGGAGCGGATCGGCGTGTGGGGCGACTTCGACGTCGACGGCCAGACCTCCACCACGGTGCTGGTGGAGTCGTTGCGTTGGCTCGGAGCGGAGCCGGCCTACCGTATCCCGATCCGCGATACCGAGTCGCACGGCGTCGGTGTGGAGGCGTTGCGCGGCTTCCTGGACCAGGGCGTCACTTTGCTGCTCACCTGCGACACCGGCGTCGACGCCGCCGACGCGGTGGGCTACGCCGCCGAACGGGGCGTGGACGTGATCATCACCGACCATCACGACCTGCCCGGCGAGCTGCCGCCGGCGCTGGCGGTGATCAACCCCAAGCGGATCGAAGGCCGCCACCCGCTACGCGCGCTGCCCGGCGTGGGGGTGGCGTTCCAGGTGGCGCGCGAGCTGTTGGACCGCGCCGGCCGCATTGAGGAGTCGCGCAAGCTCCTCGACCTGGTGGCGCTGGGAGTGGTGGCCGACGTGGCCGAGCAGGTCGATGACACCCGCTTCTGGCTGCAGGTGGGGCTGCGCCAGCTGCGGCGCACCGAGCGGATCGGCCTGCAGGTGATGATGGAGGAGGCCGAGCTCAACCGGGAGGCGCTGAGCGAGGAGCAGATCAGCTTTGCGATCGGACCGCGCCTCAACGCCATCGGCCGGCTCGGCGACGCCAACCCCATGGTCGAGCTGTTGACGACCGGCTCCCGCGAGGAGGCCCGCCGGTTGGTGCTGGAGCTGGAGCAACTCAACGCCCGGCGGCGCCTGCTCACCGATCAGGTCTTCGACGCCGCCTGCGACCGGATCGAGGCGGATACGCGGCTGCTCGACGGCGCGGGGTTGGTCCTCGATCACCCCGGTTGGCCGCCCGGCGTGATCGGCATCGTCGCCAGCCGGCTGGTCGAGCGCTACCACCGGCCCACCCTGCTCCTGGCCTCGCCTCCCGGCGGACCGGTGCGGGGATCGGCCCGGTCGGTTCCCGGCTGCAACGTCAACGCCGCGATCGCCGCGTGCGGGGAGCTGCTCGACGGCTTCGGCGGCCACCCCATGGCGGCCGGCGTGTCGCTACGGCCGGAGCGGCTCGAACCGTTCCGGCGCAAGCTGCAGAGCGCGTTTCGCCAGCAGCTCGGCGACGGTCCGCCGGCCCCGGTTCTGCCGATCGACGGCCTGCTCGACCTGGGGCAGACCGACCTCAACCTGGTCGATGCGCTGGCCCGGCTCGGTCCGTTCGGGCTCGGCAATCCGCCGCTCACCTTTGCCAGCCTGGGCGTCACGATCACCGGGGCGATAAAGGAGTTGGGGGCGGGCGGCGAGCACCGCAAGCTGCTGGTCGCCGACCAGACCGGCGCCGCGCAGTCGGTGCTGTGGTGGCGGAGCGGCGGCGATCTGCCGCCGGAGGGCCGCTTCGACTTGGCGTATCGGCTCTCGGCCCGTGACTTCCGCGGCCAGCGATCGCTGCAGGTGGAGTGGATCGACTGCCGGCCGGCCGCGGCGCCCACGGCGATCACGACCGGGGCGGCGCGCCCGGAGATCGTCGATCACCGCGCCGGCAACGGCGCGGCCAGCGGGCCGGCCGCATTGCCGGACGGGCTGCCGGAGTCGGCGGTGATCTGGGGAGAGGACGGCGCCGCCGAGCCGGCCTGTGGCCGCGACCGGATCGGCCCAGCGCAGACGCTGGTGGTGTGGACCACGCCGCCAGGACGCGACGAGCTGCAGCAGGTGCTGCGGCAGGCGCAGCCGCGCACGCTCCATCTGTTCGCGGTCACCCCCCAGACCGCGCCGGTCGACCGGTTCCTGCGCCGGCTTGCCGGCATGTGCAAGCACGCGCTCCATCACCACGAAGGCCGGGCCGCGGTCGGCCGGCTGGCCGCCGCCTCCGCCCATCGGGACGCGACGGTGCGCGCCGGACTGGAGTTGCTGGCCGCGCGCGGCGACCTCACCATCGTCCGCGAGGACGGGGGCGCGGTGATCCTTGCCGACGGTGGCGAGCCCGATCCCGCCGCCGCGGAGCGCGCCGCCGCCCACCTCCGCGAGCTCCTCACCGAAACCGCCGCCTACCGCCGCTTCTTCGCCACCGCCCCCCTCGACGCCCTGACGCGCACCCTGTAGCCTGGACCATGCATGAGGAAACCCACGACATGAGATCATGTCTACAGAACCGTGCCGAACGAGCGGCAAAACAGTTTGTCGAGCGGGCTCGCAAGCCTCTGGTCATAGAATTCGCCGGCGTTCCGAAGGCCGGTAAGACCACCACGCTTACAAACGTCTCGACATTTCTCAAGCGCTGCGGGTTTCGTACCGAAGTGGTGGTTGAACGTGCGTCTGTTTGTCCGATTCAGGACAAGAAGAACATGACGTTCAACGTGTGGACCGCGTGTACGACCCTCGCGCAGATTTTGGAGAAAACACAGACGCCGCCGCGACCGGACGATCCTCAGATTTTATTCCTCGATCGAGGGCTTTTCGACTCCATCTGCTGGATCACCATGATGGAACGGATATCGCGTATACGCCCGGACCAGAAAGAAACGATACGGCTGTTCCTGATGATCGACAATTGGTGCAAGAGAATATCCGCCGTCTTCGTGATGCTTGCCTCTCCGCGAGACGCGATGAAGCGCGAACAGGGCCTACTGCCGGTCAATGGGACAGGCGGATCGATCATGAACGCCGACGTTCTCAAGCAGATCGGCGAAGTAAACAAGCATTGCGTCGATGAATTCGGAAACGATTTCCGCATTTTTCCCATAGATACTTCTGTCGGCGAAACCAAAGATAACCCCAAGCGGACCGCCGAAGTGGTGGCCGAGGCCATTCTCGGACTGATAGAGGAACAGCTTGCCGAAGAAATCATTTCGTGTCAGAAGGCGTCGGTGGCCGAAACATTTTCCGGTAAGCGCTTCATACGTGACGCGCAAGCGGCCGTGCTCGTCCGCCAGTTTCGCACGTTTGACGATGACAGTTTTCAGCCGCGGGAGAAGGTAGAGGCCGATGACTCGCGGGTCCAGGCTATTCCGATAGTGGTCGTCCGGAACGCCAGCGGTGAAGTGCTCCGTCTTCGCCGACGAGAGAAACGGGCTGACAATCCGCTTCACGACAAGATCGTGATTTGGGCCGGCGGGCACGTCCGCCGTGAAGACGCCATCGATGGCGACCCCCTCGTCCGTTGCGCGGTTCGAGAACTCGAAGAGGAGCTGCGCCTTCAGATCGACGCGGCATCCCTAGACCTGATCGGAGCGGTGTATCTCGACATCGGTGGGAAGACCTCACAGCATGTGGCAGTCGTATACGAGTGGCGCGCATCCACCGACGACGTCGCAGTCGTCCTCAGCAGATCGGAATTCTACGAGCGTCGAGGCACCTCTCTCAGCGGGAGTTTCGCCTCGGTGGATGCCCTTGCCCGCGGCGTCGAAAAGAAGAAACTGGTAGAGCCGTGGTCGGTAGAACTGATTCGCGAGTACCTGGCCGGAGGGTCCTTCGACTTTACTCCGACGCTGATTTGACTACTGGTTCTCGATCATCCCGGAGTCGGAAGCGATAGCGACCGGCGGCCTCTCCGCGTGCATGAAGCGCGGGGTCACGGTATCGTCACCATCGATCATGGCGAGCAGCTCGTTGGTATCCTCCGCAAACCGGCCGGCGCTCACACGCAGGTACCGCCAACAACTGAACTCCCGGCCACGCCTCGCCAACATTACCTCCTTCGCCTCCTTGGCGAAATTTCGCGCCGCTACCGCGTCACCGATGGCCCAATGGCTAACCGCCATACACTGACGGAAGTTCGGCAAAGGAGCCTTCCGGGGATAGGCGTTTCCCAGTTCGACGACTCGATGGAAGGGGGCGACGTCAACAGTTCCCCGGTCTCCCCAGATCGCCATGCCGTAGTTGAAGGCGAATTCAATACTCATTCCGGACACGTCACTCCCTTCGCTTCTGATCACCGCAATCGCTTCGGCGAACCGTCCCAGGGCGATGGCCGCTAGCGACAGTGTCTGCCTGGCGGCCGTCCGCTCCTCGGCGGACAAGACCTCCGAAGCCAGGAGCGGGCGGAGCATCTCACTCGCCGTCGCCGCCTCGACCATGGATCGGTCCAGACCGGCGGCGATTGGCACTCGGTGGCTCGATGGCAAAGCCGAAACGGCTGGAGTGTTGGCTATCCGGGCACGGTCCTCCGGCGTCATCATGGAAATCGCTCGCCTCACCTGCATCAGAGATACGCGGTCGGATTGCAGGGCTTGCATGGCGTCTCGGCTGGCGGCCTCTCGGTCGGCGTTCTCCGAACGCGAGATTGCCGCCCTACCGAGATACACTTCAGGCTCCCGATAATCGGCGTCGATGGCCCGTGTGAACAGCGCTACCGCATCATCTACGGCGCCGTCGTCAGCCCGGAGTGATCCAAGTCGATACAGCACCTCACCTTCACGTGAATGGTGCCTTTCTATTTTCTTAATGTGCGCGTCGACGGTCGCCCAATACGGGATTCCGCTTTCGTGACTAATCCGCTCGACTCCGGCGATGTAATCGAGCGCTCCGTCGCGATCCTCAGGATTGAGACGAATGACTTCCTTGGTGACATCTCGATACTCCTGGGCGAGCCGGCTCCTCGGCCGATCCTTGGTGAAGATCACCTGATTCAAGAGCGACAGGCTGTCATATCGGTGGACAACCAGAGGCTCGAGTTGAAAGCGGAGATCGCGCTGAAATGCCGTTATGTTTTCTTTAAGGATATTGTCTTCATCGTCGAGGTCCGGGACGTTGGACATGACGTAGTGCAGACGGATCGGATTGTCTCGCTTCGTTGGCTCCGTTCGGATGTCGCCGACGATCTTGGTCAAGCCGCGAAGGTTCTGCGCGTTGGGAAAAAACAGTATGACCACGGCGTCAGGGAGTTGCCGCGTGCAGATGCCGCCTACGTCGGTATGACCGGTGCGCGAATCGATCAGTACATAGTGCGGTTTGATGATTTCTTTCCATTGTTCCTTAAGATCCTCGAACAACAGGTAGCCGTCGTGATGTTCGTACAGCGCACCCCAATCGATCTGCGCGAGCGTCGTTGCGTACGTGCGCCGATGAGCGCCGGCCGGCATGATCCACAGACTGCCGCCGCCGTCCGTCGTTCCGGGGGACTCGAAAACGTAGTCTTCGACATGGGGCGCCTGCCCTGTGTCGAGGTATGCGCGCACATAATCGATCACTCCCGGCGTGGCGCCGGCCGGTCTGAGGAGATCGAAGGTGTCGAGTCCGGGGGCCTCCAGATCGAAGTCGACGGCGAGTACGCGACGGCCCCGGCTTGCGAGGTCGACGGCGACGTTCGCCAAGGCCATCGTCCGTCCAACGCCGCCTTTGAACGAGTAGAACGTGGTTACGTACACCGGGTTCAACTCGCCTTTCTGAGTGTAAAGTCTTGTTGGCGCCGGTTGAGGGGGGCGGAATCCCTCACCAAGCGAAACCTGCTGCTGTTTGCGGCCTCCGAAGCTGCGGGGGACCCGCCGCGGGCAGTGATGTCATGCAGCCGGTCCATGACTTCCGGGAAGTCAAGGAGTCTCAGATAGCGATCGTTGGCCCGATTCTGGACTACGGCACCGTTCTCCCAGCGGTTGAGCGTGGCGTCGCCAAGGCCAGTGAGATCGGCGAACGCGGCCCTGGTCATATGGAGTTTGTCGCGGATGTCTCGTATCTCGCCGGGCGTCAGCACGCCCAGATGGCGGCATACGGCATCATGCCGCAATCGCTCCCCTTCATGATCGAGAAACTCGATATCACACTCACCGCAGCGGCGGACGGGCAGATCGACGACCTCCAGCTCAGCCGCCGTATCGCCGGACCCGTACGTGAAGGTATCGTGGTGCAAGTACGTCGTGACCGAACGCTCACCGCATAGCGGGCACTCGCGGTCTACGTCGGGCGTGTCGTCGTGCAAGAGCACATCATTTTCATTCGGTTCCATTGCTGATTCCTGAGCGTCCTCTATCGGTCGGAATAGTGAAAACTGCGTCCGAAGACCTTACCGGAGCCCAACTCCAGTTTGACGTAGAGGCAAGGCACGTTCGGTTCCAGGTCGATCAACATGACGTAGCCCGTCTTCCCTTTCGGCTGATCGAGTTCGATGGCGGTCACCTCCTGGCCGCGTTTGAGTCGTGTCGCTATCAGTTTCCACGCGGTTTCGTTGGTGAAGTACCTGTCGAGCACTCCTTTCAGATTGCGCACTTCGTTTGGACGCCACTCTGTCGGTCGTTGTTGCGTGAACTCCGAAGAGCGCGTTCTGTTGTTCCGTGCGAGCACGATCAATTGGCGCCTGACAGCTTCGTCGATGCCGGCCTGGGGCCTCCGCGCTCCGGTGCTCATCCATCTCGCCTCATATCATATGGTGGGTGCTCGCGGACAGTCAAGCGCCGTGAGCGATCATTTGATCGTCTGGCGAGGGCCTGCGAGACTCGCCTGGGAGCTACCGGGCCGGCCTGGGACCGGAGGTGCGTTGCGCCAGCGCGCGGCGGCGGACGGCCGCGGGAGCGGAGGCGGCGGCGATCTTGCCCCAGTCGACGCCGGCGCGGGCCAGCTGGCGGGCCAGCGAGGCGCGCCGGTCGGATGACGCCACCGCGTGAATGGCGGCCGCGGCGCCGAGCACGGCGGACGGGATCAGGAACCACGGGCCGCTGCCGGTGACCGCGTTGACCATGAACAGCGCGCCGCTCAGCGAGGCGGCGAACGCGCCGTGCAGGCGGAGGCGGGCGCGCGCCCTCTGGATGCCCCGCACCAGCTTCAACCGCCCCTCCGCCAAGTAGCCCGTGGCGTCCAGCTCGGCGGCGGCGCGGCGGAGGTTGGCGGCGTGCACGGCGTGCATGACCATCGCCGCGGCGTTGAAGGCGAACGGGATCAGGAACCACGGTTCGCGCCCGTCGGTCGTCACGTTGATGAAGAAGAGCAAGCCGTTGACGCCGGCGAAGGAGACCCCGTGCATGACCAGCGATCGCTGCGCGCGCGCCGCCTTGTCGCGGAGCTTGTCCCGCAGGCCATGAAACCGCTCGCCGATCGCCGTCACGTCAGGTCCGCGCAGTATAGCCGTCCGCCGCCGGCATGGAACCGTTGACCGTGCGCGCGCGGGGCGGGGATGATCCGGGCCGTGGCCGCGGAGGCCGGTTCGCTCAGCGTCATCGCCACGCCGATCGGGAATCTGGAGGACATCACCCTGCGCGCCCTGCGCGTACTGGGCGAAGTCGACGCGCTGGCGTGCGAGGACACGCGCCGCACCCGCGCCATCTACGAGCACTACGACCTGACCCGCCCGCGCAGCATCTTCTCCTACCACCGCCACAACGAGGCGGCGGCCGGCGCGCGCATTCTGGCGCTGCTCGCGCGCGGCGCCGCCGTGGGCCTGGTCTCCAACGCCGGCTACCCGTGCATCAGCGATCCCGGCCATCTGGTCGTGCGGCAGGCGATCGAAGCCGGCCACCGGGTGGAGGTGATCCCCGGCGCCAGCGCCGTGCCGGCCGCCCTGATCGCCTCCGGGCTGCCGACCGGCGGCTACCTGTTCCTGGGCTTCCCGCCGCGCCGCGCCGGGCGGCTGCAGGCGGAGCTGGCGGCGGCGGCCGCCCGCCCGCACACGCTGGTGCTGTTCGAGGCGCCGGGACGGGTGGCGGCGCTGCTGACGGCCGCCGCCGCCGCGCTGGGCGATCGACGGGCCGCTGTCTGCATCGAGCTCACCAAGCGGTTCGAGCAGGTGCACCGCGGCTACCTGACCGATCTGATCGCGCAGGTCGAGCGGATCGACCTGCGCGGGGAGGTGTGCGTTGTCATCGCCGGCAACGACCGTCGACTCCTCCGCTGAGGCGCGCCCCCGGCGGCTGGTCACCGCGCACGGCGCCCTGCGGCTGCCGGCGTTCCTGCCGGACGCGACGCGCGGCGTGGTGCGGACGCTGGCGCCGGACGACCTGGCCGCCGCCGGCGTGCGGGCGCTCATGGTCAACTGCCTGCACCTGGCGCGGACGCCCGGGACGCAGACGATCGCCCGCACCGGCGGCCTGCACGCGTTCATGGGCTGGCGCGGCCCGCTGGCCGCCGACTCGGGCGGATTCCAGGCGCTGTCGATGGCCGGCGCGCGCGTCACCGACCGCGGGTTGAGCGTTCCCGGCGCGGGCGCCGGCGCGGGCCGGCTGCACCTGACGCCGGAGCGGACGGTGCGCCGGCAGCTCCGGTTGGGCGCCGACGTCGCCTTCTGCCTCGACCACTGCCCGCGGCCGGACGCCGACTACGCCGCGCACCGGCAGAGCGTGCGGCGCACCGTGCGGTGGGCCGCCGCGTGCCGGGCGGAACTGGCGCGCGCCGGCGACTCCGGCGCCGCCGCGCCGCTGCTGTTCGCGGTGGTGCAGGGCGGCCCGCACCGCGACCTGCGCGCCGGCTGCGTGGAGGAGCTGGCGGCGATCGGCTTTGACGGCCTCGGCTTCGGCGGCTGGCCGATCGCCGGCGGCCGGCTGGACGACATGGTGTACGCGGTGGCCGAGCTGGCGCCGGCCGGCGTGCCGCTGCACGGCCTGGGGATCGGCAGCCTGGGCGCGTTGCGCTCAGCGGCGGCGGCCGGCTACCGGCTGTTCGACTGCGTGCTGCCGACCCGCGACGCCCGCCACGGCCGCCTGTACGCGGACGACGGCCGGTCGGTGTCGATCCGGGACGAACGCTTCGCCCGCCGCCGCGAACCGGCAGTCGAGGGTTGCGACTGCGCCGCGTGCCGGACCTTTCCGGCCGCCTACCTCCATCACCTGTTCCGCGTCGGCGACGGGTTGGGCGGGCGCCTCGCCTCGATCCACAACCTGCGGGTCTACAGCCGCGCGGTCGGCGCGGCCGGCGCCGCGCCGCACGTGAGCGCGGCGTGATGAGCCGGACGCCGGCGTCCGCCGCAGAGCGGGAGCCGCCGGCGGCGCCGGACCGGGAACTGGTCCGGGCGCTGCAGGCGACCCGCAAGTACGGGCGCATCCACCCCGGTCTGCTGACGCGCGTGGCCGGCCGCGCGGCCGCCGGTCGCACGGTCGCGGGCCGCGCGCTGACCGGCGGCGTTCGCCGCGGTGCCTTGAAGGCGGCCAAGCGCGCCCTGCACCAGGTTGCCGGCGCGTTCCTGGACGCCGATTCCTGCCGCCGCGCGGAACGGCTGGCGCAGTCGATGGCGGACGCCGGAGCCGCGGACCGCCGGCGGCTGTGCCGGGCGGTGCTCGGGCTGCACGCGTCGACCGCCGAACGGCTGCCGGTGATGGAAGCGCTGTACGAACGGGTCTGGCAGGCCGCCGCCGACGCCCGCGGCGCGCCGCGTTCCGCGCCGGTCCGCGTGCTCGACGTCGCCTGCGGGTTGAGCCCGTTCGCGCTGCCGTGGATGGGGCTGGCGCCCGGCAGCGCGTATCGCGGAATCGACGCCGACGGCCGCGTCGTCGATCTGGCGCGGCTCGCCCTGCCGTGCCTGGAGGCGCCGGCGCTCAGCGCGGCGCCGGTGGTGGAGGCGGCCGACGTGCTGGCGCCGCCGGCCGCGCCGGCCGGCCGGTACGACGTCGCGCTGATGTTGAAGACCCTGCCGACCCTGGAGCGGCTGGCGCCGGGCGCGGGCGCCGAGCTGGTGCGCCGGACCGCCGCGCCGGTGGTGGTGATCTCCACCGCGACCGGCAGCCTGGGCGGCGGACGCCGCCTCCGCCACGACGGCCTGATCGAGCGGGCGCTGGCGGCCGGCGGCCGGCGGGCGGCGGCCCGCTTCGAGATGGCGGGGGAGGCGGTCGTGGTGGCGCGGTAGGCCGCCGGCGTTGCGGCGCTACGCCGGGCGGACTGCGCCGGGCGGCCGCGGGCGCCTCGCGGACGCCCGGTCACTTGCGCCAGAACGCGGGCGTGAGCAGCACCACGACGCTGTACAGCTCCAGCCGGCCGGTGAGCATGCCGAGACTGAGGAACAGCTTTACCCCGGCCGGATAATGGGCGTAGTTCTCCGCCGGGCCGATCGCTCCGAACCCGGGACCGATGTTGCCGACGGTGGAGAGCGCGGTGGAAAACGCCGACAGCAGGTCGGCGCCCGCCGACGCGACCACCAGCATGGTGACGATCAGGATGACCGCGTACAGGAAAAAGAAGGTGGCGATCGGATACAGGATGTCCTTTTTGAGCGGCCGCGCGGCGACGCGCGTGGGGAACACCCCGCGCGGATGGATCAGATAGCGCAACTCGTTGGCGCCCTGCTTGAACAGGGTGATGACCCGCACCACCTTGATGCCGCCGCTGGTCGATCCGGCGCAGCCGCCCACGAACATCAGCGCCATCAGCACCGCCTGCGCCAGCTGCGGCCAGCGGCTGTAGTCGGCGGTCGTGTAACCGGTGCCGGTCAGCATGGTGACCACCTGGAACGCCCCGTAGCGGACGCTGTCGGCGGCCGAGTCGTAGACCCGCCCGTAGATGCTGAGGGCAATGACCAGCGTGGCCGCAACAGCGATCCCGGCGTAGACGCGGAACTCGACGTTGGAGACCAGCGCGCGGACACCGCCGCGGCTGAGCCGGTAATACAGAGAGAAGTTCACGCCCGCCGCCAGCATGAAGACGGTGACCACCAGATCGACCCAGGCGGATTGAAAGCCGCCGATGCTGTCGTTCCGGGCGGAGAACCCGCCGGTCGCCACCGTGCTGAAGGTGTGCATGACCGCGTCGAGCGGCGCCATGCCGATCAGCAGCAGCAGCGCCACCTCCAGCGCGGACATGCCGGCGTACAGCAGCCACAGGATCTTGGCGGTCTGGGCGATGCGCGGCGTGAGCTTGTCCACGGTCGGCCCCGGCGCTTCGCTGCGCAGCACCTTCAGCCCGCCGATCCCCATGCGCGGCAGGATGGCGACGGTGAGGACGACGATCCCCATGCCTCCCAACCACTGCATGAGCGAACGCCAGAACAGGATCGAACGCGGCAGCGCCTCGATGTCGGTCAGGATGGTCGCGCCGGTGGTGGTGAAGCCCGACATGGCTTCGAAGAACGCGTCGGCGTAGGACGGGATGGCGCCGGACAGCACGAACGGCAGCGCCCCCGACAGCGACACGCTGATCCAGCTCAGCGTGACGAACAGGAACCCTTCGCGGGTGAGCAGCACCTCGCGCGGGACGCGCCGGAAGCCGGCCAGCGCGGCGGCGGACAGCGCCCCGACGGCCGCCGCCGGGGCCAGAAAGGCCAAGGTCTGTTCGCCCTCGCCGATCGCCAGCGCCAGCAGCGCGCAGCCGGCCATGCAGCCGACGATCACCAGCTGCAGCGCCGCAACCGTCTTGAGGATGGATCGGACGTTCAAGAATCGAAGAGCTCTTCGACCCGGCCGATGGCGTCGGTGCGGGCGATGATGGTGAGCCGGTCACCGTCCCGCATGACCAGGCCGCCGTGCGGAAACAGGCCGACGCCGTCGCGACGCACGGAGACGATCAGCGCCTGGTCCGGAAAGTCGACCTCCCGGATGCTCCGGCCCGCCATGCGCGCCGACGAGTCGACCGTGCTCTCGATCACTTCGGCCTGGCCGCCGAACAGGCTGGCGACGCTCCGCACCCGGCCGCGGCGGACGATCTTGAGCACCGCGCTCACCACGCTGTTCTTGGGGCTGATGATCACGTCCACGCCCAGACGGTTGGCCAGCGTCAGGTAGTTGTACTTGTTGACCAGCGCTATGGAGCGCTTGATGCCGTAGGTCTTGGCGAAAATCGCCGCCAGAACGTTGAGCTCCTGGTTGGCGGTGGTGGTGATGATCAGGTCGTGATTCCCCAGCGACTCCTCCTCGAAGAATCCCTCGCCGGAGATGTCGCCGTTGATGACGATCGCGCCCGGAAAGCGGTCGGCCAGCGACTTGCTCCGGGCCGTATCGCTCTCTATGATCTTCAACCGCCGCTTGCGCCCGAAGGCGCGCAGCAGCCGCAGCCGGCGGCGCCGTTCGCGGCCGTCCAGCAGGGATTCGGCCACGAAGCTGCCGACCCGCCCGCCGCCGACCAGGATCACCTGCCGCATCCGCAGCTTGGGCCGGCCGGCGCGGTCGAACAGCTGGTCGAGCGCCTCCTCGGACGCGCTGACGTACAGTTCGTCCCCCTCGCGGACCAGCGTGTCGCCGTGCGGCAGGTCGAACCGCTCGCCGCGCAGCAGTCCGCACACCAGGAACTCCAGCGGCAGCTCGGCGCGCGTCTGCGCGATGGTGCGGTCGCAGAAAAGCGAGCCTCCCACGATCGGCAGCACGCGCATCTCGATGTCGGTGTCGGCCAGCGCGACCACCTCGCTGGTCACGCCGTGCTCGACCGTCTGCACGATCGCGCGCGCCGCCTCGATTTCGGGATTGACGATGTAGTCGATGTCGAGCAGCGACCCGTCGAACAGGTGCGAGCGGGCGTAGTACTGCTGATTCCGTACGCGCGCGATCTTGAAGGGGACGGAGAACTCCCGTGACGCCAGGCCGCAGACCACCATGTTGAACTCGTCCGAGTCGGTCAGGGCAATGAAGAATTCCGCGTCCCGGATGCCGGCCTGGCGGAGCAGCCGCAGGTCGTTGCCGATGCCGTTGATGACCATGCAGTCCAGGTTGTTGAGCGCGTACTTGGCGGTGTCGGCGTCACGCTCGATCAGGGTGACGTCCTGGTTGTCGGCGACGAGCTGTCTGGCGAGCTGGAAGCCGGTGCTGCCGGCCCCGACCACCACGATCTTTCGCGGCATCGCGCGGATGCTACCACCGACCGCGGGAGCCGCGGATGGCCGGGACGCCCCGGCCGCCCGCCGCGCCCCGCTCATCTATACTCGTCCGCATATGAGTCAGAAACCATGCTACCGCATCGCCGTCTACCCCGGCGACGGCATCGGCCGCGAGGTGACGCCGCTCGCCTTCCGTGTGCTGCGCGCCGCCATCGGCGGCCGGATCGACCTTCAGTGCACGGAGTTCCCGTGGGGGCTCAGCTACTGGCTTGAGCACGGCTCGCCCACCCCGCCCGACTACATCGAGCAGCTCGGCGCCTTCGACGCCATCTTCCTGGGGGCGGTGGGCGCGCCGGACCGGATGCCGGACCCGGTGTCGCTGGAACCGCCGGTGCGCATCCGCCAGTCGTTCGACCAGTACGCCTGCCTGCGGCCGGCGCTGCTGCTTGACGGGGTGCGGAGCCCGCTGGCCGGCATGGAGCCGCGCGCCATCGACCTGCTGGTGGTGCGCGAGAACTCCGAGGGTGAATACGTCAATCAGGGCGGGCGCTTCCGCCGCGGCCAACCGGACGAGATCGCCGTGCAGTCGGCCATCCACACCCGCGCCGGGGTGACCCGCATCCTGCGCTTCGCGCTGGAGCAGGCGCGCGCCCGCCGCCAGCACCTCACCATGGTGACCAAGTCGAACGCCCAGAAGTACAGCTTCGTGCTGTGGGAGGAGGTGCTGGAGGAGCTCGCCCCCGATTACCGGGACGTGCGCACCGACCGGCTGTACGTCGACGCGGCGGCCATGGACCTGGTGCGCCGGCCGCGCGACTTCGACGTGATCGTCTCCTCCAACCTGTTCGGCGACATCCTGTCGGACCTGGCGGCGATGGTGGTCGGCGGGCTCGGCATGGCGCCGAGCGCCAACATCCGCCCCGACCGGGGCGCGCCGTCGATGTTCGAGCCCGTGCACGGCTCGGCGCCGGACATAGCCGGCAAGGGGATCGCCAACCCCACCGCCGCCATCCTGAGCGCGGCCATGATGATCGAGTGGCTCGGCCACGCCGAGCCGGCGGAGCGGATGCGCGCCGCCTGTGAGCGGGTGCTGGCCGGCGGCGCCGGCACGCCGGACATCGGCGGAACGCTCACCGGCGCGCAGTTCGCCGATCGGGTGGCGGAGCGGGCCGGCGGCTGACGGTCGGCGCGCCGCGCCGTGGACGACGTGGAGCGCCTGCGCGCGGAGTTGGCCGAGGCGCGCCGGCAGGCGCGCACCGACCCGTTGACGGAGGCGTGGAACCGGCGCGGGATCGTCGAGCTGCTGCGCCGGGAGCTTGAGCGCGCCCGGCGGGAGGGCGGCCGGGTCGGCGTGCTGTTCGTCGACCTGGACCGCTTCAAGCGGATCAACGACAGCCGCGGCCACGCCGCCGGTGACGCGGTGTTGCGCGAGGTTGCGGCGCGGATGCGCGCGGCCGTGCGGCCCTACGATCCGGTCGGCCGCTACGGCGGGGACGAGTTCGTGGTGATCGTCGCCGGCGCGGGCGCCGAGCGCGGCGCGCAACGGGCCGCGGCGGCGATCGCCGCCGCCCTGCGCTGCCGGCCGGTCGCCACGCCGGCCGGCCCGGTGACGGTCACCGCCGGAATCGGCGTGGCGGTCGCGCCGGCCGGCGAGCGCGACCCGGAACGGCTGATCGCCGCGGCCGACCGCGCCATGTACGCCGCCAAGCGCGCCGCGCGGTTGCCGAACGGCCGGACCGGCGTCCATACTGCGCCGGCCATCCTCCCACCGGGGGATGGAAAGGAGCAGCACATGGCACGTACAGGCGCGGTGACCTTCCAGGGAGCGCCGCTGACGCTGGCCGGCGAGGCGTTGGCCGTCGGGCAGCAGGCCCCAGACTTCACGTTGCGCTACTTCGACGGCGGCATGCAGGAGCTGACGCTGGCCGATCTCAAGGGCAAGCCGGTCCTGATCAGCGTGGTGCCGTCGCTCGACACGCCGGTCTGCGCCACGCAGACCCGCCGCTTCAACGGCGAGCTCGCCGCCAGCGCCGGCCGGATCAACGCCGTGACGGTGAGTTGCGACCTGCCGTTCGCGCAGGCGCGCTTTTGCGGCGCCGAAGACATCGCCAACATGCGCGCCGCAAGCGACTACTATGACCGTTCGTTCGGCGCGGCTTGGGGCACGCTGGTCGAGGAGCTGCGCATCCTGGCGCGCGCCGTCTACGTCCTGGACGCGGCCGGCACGGTGGTCCATGCGCAGGTGGTCACCGAAATCACCGACGAACCCGATTACGCCGCCGCCCTCGCCGCCCTGCGGCGCCTGCCGGAGTGACCCGGGCTTACCTCACGTAGGCGATGGTGAGCGGGCCCTGCGGCAGGACGCACAGCCGTTCGGGCCGGAGCTCCCGTAGCGTCGCTTCGACGTCGCGGGTCGGGGTGAGCAGGGCGGCGCGGATCTCCCGGTCGCTGAGGCCGCCGCTGTAGACGTAGACGTCGGCGTGGCGCTGTATCTGCGCCTGTATCTGCACCTGCCACTGGTCCTGCGCGGAGAAGCCGGGCTGCCGCAGCATCGCCAGCACCGCGTCCGGCGATCCGGCGCGGGCCAGCAGCTCCGCGTAGCGGCCATGCGCCGGCAACCCGTCGGCGCACTCCGCCGCCAGCACGATGGCGCCGCCGGCGCGCACGATGCCCCGCGCCGCCTGCATGCCCTTCACGGTCTGGTACAGGTTCTGGTCGAGCGGATAGCCGCTGTTGGTGGTCACCACGGCGTCGAACGGCTGGTCGACCGCGACCATGGCGCTGCGGCGCACGAAGCCGCAGCCGCGCCGGTGGGCGGCCACCACGTCGCCGGCGAACACGCCGGTGATGCGGCCCTCCGCGTTGAGCGTCACGTTGAGCAGGAACAGCGGCTTGATGAGCGCCGCCGCCTCCCGCATCTCCTCCCAGATCGGATTGCCGTCCGTTATGCCCCAGGTGGCGCGCGGGTCGCCGATCATGGCGTAGCCGTGGTTGGTGAGCACGCTCTCGCTGCCGGCCAGGGCCGGCAGGGCGCCCTTGGGGCCGCCGGAAAAGCCGGCGAAGAAGTGCGGCTCGATGAAGCCGGTAAAGATCACCAGGTCCGCCTCCATCACCGCGCGGTTGAGGCGCACGGGGTTGCCGCGTCCGGTGACGCCGGCGGTGACCAGCGCCGCGTCGTCCCACGCGTCGTGCTGCTCGCACCGGTAGCGGTCGACGACGCCGGCGCCGAGCATCCGCCGCAGCTCGGCCGCCGACTGCCGGCGGTGGGTGCCGAGGGCGTTGAGCAGCGTGATGCCGTCGCGCGCCACTCCCGCCGCTTCCAGCGCCCGCAGCAGCACCGGCAGGATGCGGGCGTTGGGCGTGGCGCGGGTGATGTCGGAGTGGGTCACCACCACCCGCCGCTTGCCGGCCGCCAGCTCGGCCAGCGGCGGCGACTCGATCGGCGCGGCCAGGGCGGCGTCGATCGCCGCCGCCTCGTCCGCTACCCCGGCCACCGGACGGGGCAGCACCACCTCCGCGCCGTCCGGCACCCGGACGGTGAGCCCGTTACGGCCGTACGCCAGGTCGACCCGCTTCATCACCGCCGGGGGATGGTATCACCGCCGGCGGCAGCCGGCGTGATGGCGGCGTTCGGCCTACAGCTCGACGCGGCCGCCGGGCTCGCTGAGCGACGGCATGGGACAGTGCCAGTCGTGGCCGGGCCGTTCGAACAGCCCGGACGCGGCGGCCGGCCCCCAGCTGCCGGCCGGGTAGCCGTGCAGGGGGATGCCGGGCCGTTCCCGCCAAGCGGTCAGGATCGGCGTCATGAACTCCCAGCACGACTCGATCGCATCGGCGCGCGCGTACAACGTCGCGTCCCCGATCATGCCGTCCAGCAGCAGCCGCTCGTAGGCGTCCGGCAGGTAGGTGTCGGCAAGGTCGGCGTAGCGAAAGTCCATTGCCACCTGCCGCACGGCGAACCCGGCGCCGGGCAGCTTTACGTTGCAGCGGAGCTGAATCGCCTCGTCCGGCTGGATGCGGATGATCAGTTTGCTGGCCTCGGCGGCCGCCGCCGACACCGCGTGCCGGCCGGCGCCGGCCGGGTCCGGGACGCCGGAGGTGACCGAGGCCGGCGGCGTGCCGAACAGGTGGTGCGGCACCTGCTTGAAGTGGATGACGATCTCCGTCACCCGCGCCGGCAGCCGCTTGCCGGTCCGCACCAGGAACGGCACGCCCGCCCAGCGCCGGTTGTCGACGTAGAAGCGGAGCGCCGCGTAGGTCTCCGTGCGCGAGCCGCGCGGCACGCCCGCCTCTTCCCGGTAGCCGGCCAGCGCGCCGTCGGTGGTGAGCGATCCCGTGTACTGGCCGCGCACCACCTGCTCGACCACCTGCGACGGGGCGATCGGCCGCAACGAGTCGAACACCTTGACCGTTTCATTGCGGACCGCGCTCGGCAGGAAGTGCGCCGGCGGCTCCATGGCGATCATGCCGACCACCTGCAGCAGGTGGTTCTGCACCATGTCGCGCAACGCGCCCGATCCGTCGTAGTAGCCGCCGCGCTGCTCGACCCCCACCTGCTCGGCGCCGGTCACCTCCACCATGTCGATGGTGGCGCGCGTCCAGAGCGGCTCCCACACCTCGTTGGCGAACCGCAGGACCAGCACGTTTTGGACCGTCTCCTTCCCCAGGTAGTGGTCGATCCGGTAGATCTGCCGTTCCGTGAACCACGCGTGCAGCCGTTCGTTCAACCGGCGCGCCGACTCCAGGTCGTAGCCAAACGGCTTCTCCACGATCAGCCGCCGCCACGCGCCGTCCCGCTCCGCCGCCAAGCCGGCGCCGGCCAGCCCGCCGGCGATCGGCTCGAACAGGCTGGGCGGGGTCGCCAGGTAGTAGATGAAGTTGCCGCCGGTTCCGGCCGATGCGGCGACCGCCTGCAGCCGCTCGGCCAGCTTCCCGTATCCGGCCGCCGAGCCGGCTTCGCCCGCCGAGCCGGTGTCGAGCTGCTGGTAGTGCAGGGCGCCGACGAACCGGTCGAGCGCCGCCGCCGGCTGACCGCCGGCCCCCTCCTGCAGCGCCGCCCGCATGGTGCTGCGGAACCGGTCGTCGCTCATGGCGGTGCGGCCGGCGCCGAGCACCGCAAAGCGGTCCGGCAGCAGTCCGCGCCGGTGCAGCTCGTAGAGTCCGGGGATCAGCTTGCGCGCCGTCAGGTCGCCCGACGCGCCGAAGATCACCATCGTGCACGGCGACGCCTGATCGTTCACTCCGCTCACTGGCGTCCACTGTGGTTTTCGGCAGCGCGCGCGTCAACACACGGGTACGCGGGTACCGGTTTCGATACGGCGGCGAATTGCGCTACACTGTTGCGCAGATGGCTGACCACTTGACATTGCTTGATGAACGCCGCGACCGCTACGTCGCGGAGCTGCGCGACTTCGTGCGCATCCCCAGCGTCTCCTCGCTCCCCGACCACCGGGACGACGTGCGCGCCGCCGCGGCGTGGACGCGCGACCGGCTGGCCCAGGCCGGATTGGAGCACGCCGCGGTCCTGGAGACCGGCGCCCAGCCGGCCGTGTACGCCGACTACCTGCACGCTCCCGGCGCGCCGACGGTGCTGATCTACGCCCACTTCGACGTTCAGCCGGCCGAGCGCGCCGACGGCTGGGACGCCGACCCGTTCGACCCGGTGCTCGCCGCCGATCGCGTCTACGGGCGCGGCTCCTCCGACGACAAGGGCAACCTGCTGATCCCGGTGCAGGCGGTGGAGGCGCTGCTGGCCGACGGCGGATCGCTGCCGGTGAACGTGAAGTTCCTGCTGGAGGGTCAGGAGGAGATCGGCAGCCCCACCATGGACGGCTTCGTCCGCCGGAACGCCGAGCGGCTCCGGTGCGATCTGGCCGTCAGCGCCGACGGTTCCCAGTGGAGCGAGACCGAACCGGGGCTGTGGCTCAGCCTGCGCGGCCTCTGCTCGCTGCAGATCGACGTGACCGGGCCGGCGCGCGACGTCCACTCCGGCACCTACGGCGGCGCCATCCACAACCCCATTCACGCGCTGGTGCGCATCCTGGACTCGATGCGCGGCCCCGACGGCAAGGTGCTGGTCGACGGCTTCTTCGACGGCGCGCCGGAGCTGTCGGCCGCCGACCGCGCCGAACTGGCGCGCATCCCGTTCGACGAGCGGAGCTTCCTGGACGGCCTGGGCGCGCGGGGGCTGTTCGGCGAACCGGGCTACGATACGCGGGCGCGGCAGTGGCGGCGCCCGACGCTGGAGATCAACGGCATCTGGGGCGGCTTTCAGGGCGACGGGGTCAAGACCGTGCTGCCGAGCCGGGCGCACGCCAAGATCACCTGCCGCTTGGTGGGCGAGCAAGACCCGGAGCGGGTGCGGCAGGCGATAGCCGATCACGTCCGCCGGCACGCCCACCCGGCGGCCGGCGTAACGGTCCGGTCGCTCGGCTCCGCCGGCCGGCCGTACACCATCCCCGCCGGCCATCCCGGCAACCGCGCCGCGCGCGCGGTGCTGGCGGAGCTGTACGGCGCCGAGCCGTACGCCATCGCCTCCGGCGGCAGCATCCCGATCCTGGGGATGTTCGAGCGCTACCTGCGCGCCAAGACGGTGATCTTCGCCTTCGCCCTGGAGGACGAAGGCGCGCACGGTCCCAACGAGTTCTTCCGGCTGGCCAGTTACCGGCGCGGGCGGGTGGCGTGGTGCCGCCTGCTCGACCGCCTGGCCGGGATGGCGGCGTAGTCATGGCTGCTTGGCACCGCCGCGCCGCAGGCCGGCTCGCACTCGTTTTGACCGCAGTTTCGGCGGTCCTGGCGCTCGGCGCGTGCGCCGTCACGCAGGATCTCTACCTGCGCGGCGACCGTTCCGGCGAAACCACCATCGCCATCGGCTTCTCCGCCGATCTGGTCGCCCGCGTACAGGAGATGGCGGCGCTCACCGGCTCCGAAGTGCCGGAGGAAGGCGTCATCAACCTGGAGCCGATCCACAACCGGCTGAGCGTGCGGCCGGGCGTGACCGTCTACCGGGTCGAAGCGCCGGAGGAGCACCGCGTGGAGGTGGCGTTCGCCTTCGAGGACGCGCAGGCGATCCTGCCGAGCCCCGACGCGATGGCCGCGCCCGACATCGTCACCTTCGAGGAGGTCGAGGACGGAACCCGCGTGCGGTTCTACTTCGACCTGGACAACTACGGGCTGCTCGCCGAGGTGTTCCCGATGCTCGACGATCCGGCCATCCGCGCCATGGGACCGGAGGAGAACACGGAAATCACCGAAGACGACTACCTGTCGATGATGGGCTTCATCCTGGGGCCGGCCGGCCCGGGGGAGATTTCCGATTCGCTGATCACCATCCGGGTAACCGTCGACGGCGCGATGGTCTCCCAGCGGGGCGGCCGCGTGGAGGACGGCGTGGTGGTGTTCGAGGTCCCGCTGCTCGACCTGCTGCTGTTGCACGAACCGATCGATCTGGAGGTGGTCTTCCGATGACCGGGGTTGCAGCGGCCGGCTTTCGTTGGTATAGTGCTCTCCATGAATGCTGAACAAAAGTGCTCTTGGCGGCGCGCCGCGGGCCGCTCCGCCGTCGTCCTGACCGCTATCGTCGCGCTCGGCGCGTGCGCGGTGACGTCGGAGGTCTTTGTCCGTAGCGACGGTTCGGGCAATCTGAGCGCCGACGTCAGCTACTCCCGTGCGCTGATGGCCCTTGCGCAGGAAATGGCGGGGCTGGAAGGTGACGGCGACCTCCAATCCGACGCGCTGCACCACCGGCTGAGCGAAGTACCGGGGGTCACCGTGTATCGGGCCGTATCCTTCCAAGAACCCCGCCTGGAGGTTGCCGTCCGCTTCGAGGATGCGCCGGATCTCCTGCCGGGAATCATTTCCTTCACCCGGGTGGAGGAAGGGACCCGCGCGCGCCTCTACCTGGACGCGGACCAAGCATGGAGGCTCGTCCAGGTGTTTCCGGTACTGAACCATCCGGGCATACGCGCCATCGGACCGGTGGAGAACGCGCAGACGACCAGAGAGGATTATCTGTCGATGATGGGCATGATTTTGGGGTCGGACGGCGCGCAGTCGCTCGCCGACTCCACGATCGTCGTCCGGATTGAGGTCGACGGCGCCCTGGTCTCCCATCGCGGCGGCCGCATGGAGGACGGCGCGGTGGTGTTTGAGGTCCCGGTGCTCGACGCGTTGCTGTTGCACGAACCGATCGACCTGGAGGTCGTGTTCCGGTAGAGGACTGGCGGGCGGCGTTACGCTCCGTTCAGCCCCGGCAGGTTGCCGGCGTCGTCAAAGGGAAGCGGCGCGGACGGCCCGTCGACCTCGGTCTGCGAACGGTCCAGCGCCGCCGCGGCGGCCGGGCTGGCCTGCAGCTCGCTGAGCGACAGCGTGTCGCTGATGCGCGCCAAGCGGACCGCCACCGGGTCGGTAACGCCGGCGGTCAGGATCGCCGCGCGAATGGCCAACGCGTCGCTGGCCATCACCATCGGTATCTTGACACTCACCGAAGCGGTGGAGGTGAGCGCGTTGGGGTACGTCTCCTCGAAGGTCATGCGCTCGAACACGCGGCGCGTGGTCACGTCGACCAGGCCGATGCCGTTGGCGTTGCCGTGCGTCTCCGGGGTGAGGCGGAGCGCGGCGATGCGGGCGATGGCCGGACCGCCGCTGAGCTCCGGGTTGCCGTAGCGGCCCACCACGTTGCAGTCGAAGCCGGTGCCGGCGACGTTCTTGCCGATGCGGTCGAGCACCAGCACGTCGAGCTCCCGGAACGGCAGCGTCGGCTGCAGGCCGCGCGCCCGCGCCAGCAGCGCCGGCTCGAGCGCCAGGATGTCCGCGCCCGGGATCATCTCGACGTGACAGGTCTGGTGATGGGCGTTCTCCAGCACGGCGACGCCGGCGCGGACGCGGCCGGTGGCCAGCACGCAGCCGGCGACCGCCAGCACGGTGGCGGCCATGCGGGACATGCCGCGGGCGTGGCACGCCTGCGCCCCGGCCTGCTTGCCGAGGCCGATGGCGATCATCTTGGCCAGCCCGCTTTCCCGGTCGCCCCGGAATGACGGATGCGGCTTGACCCGGTTGACGATGATGATGCCGTCGGCCCGCCACGCCAGCCGGTCGACCAGCACCGGTACCCCGCCGGCCGCGCCGATCCGCTCCACCTCCATGCCGGACCGCACCGGCGCGCCGGCGGTCCGTTCGCTCACGCCCATGCCGGCCAGCAGCGCCGCCTGCCCTTCCCCGGTAGCGCCGCCGTGGCTGCCCATCGCCGGGACGATGAACGGCTCGGCGCCGGCCGCGCGCACCGACGCGGCCAGGCGCGCCGCCACCGCCGCCTGATCGGCCACGCCCCGGCTGCCGACCGCCAGGGCGATCGACTCGCCGGGGCGGACCACGCGCGCCAGTGCGGCGGGCGAAAGCGCCTGCTCCAGCTGACCGGGCGCGAGCCGCGGCCGCGGCAGCGACTGCCGGACCGTCACCACCTCCGGGATCGGGACGTCCGCCAGGAGCGACGCGATCGACATCAGCGCCAGCGCCGTTCGGCGACCGCGCGCACCGCGGCGTCGATCTGCGGGTCGCTCACCAGCGCCGCCAGCTCCAGGCGGCGCGACACCGGCGTGGAGATGTCGAGGGAGGTGACGCACGCCACCGGGCCATCCAGGTCGTCGAAGCAGCGGGCGGTGATCTCCGCGGCCAGCGCCGGACCGATCCCCTGGCTGCGGGCGGCCTCCTCGACGATCACCAGGGCGCCGGTCTTGGCGACCGACGCGCCGATCGCGCCGTAGTCGATCGACAGCCGGTCCAGGCAGCGCAGGTCGAGCAGCTCCACCGACACCCCGCCGGCGGCCAGCGCCGCGGCGACCGCCGCGCAGCGTCCGGCCATGCCGCCATAGGTGAGCACCGTCACCTGGTCACCGGCCTGCACGGTGCGCGCCGCCCCGAACGGGATGGCGTAGTCGAGGTCGCCGGCCGGCGCCGGTGAGCGTTGCGTGTAGAGGGCGTTGTGCTCCAGGATCACCACCGGGTCGAGCGACTGCATGGCGGTGTTGAACAGACCGACGTAGTCGAACGCGTCGGCCGGGGCGATGATGCGGAAGCCGGGAAACATCCCGTACAGGCCGACCGGGTCCATGGAATGCTGGGCGCCGTAGCCGAGCCCGGTACCGATGCGGCTGCGCACCACGATCGGCAGATCGGTGGTGTCGCCGTACATGTGGCGCGCCTTGCTGAGCTGGTTGAAGAGCTGATCGGCGGCGACCAGCGCGAAGTCCGCGAACATGATCTCCACCACCACCCGCATGCCGAGCATGGCGGCGCCGAAGCCGAGCCCGGAGAAGCCGCCTTCGGAGATCGGCGTGTTGATGACGCGGTCCGGGAACCGCTCGGCCAGCCCCTTGGTGGCGCCGTAGGCGCCGCCGCCCAGGTTGGCGACCTCCTCGCCAAAGACGATCGCGTTGGCGTCCCGTTCGAGCCAGCGGCCGGTCACCGCCGCGATCGCGTCCGAGTAGCGCATCGGCGCAAGCTCGCCCCCGTGCCCGGATCGGTCGGCAAAGCGCAGGCCGGCCAGCTCCCGGCCGCTGCTGCGCATCCCGTCGCCGGCGGTGGCCGGGTCCGGCCACAGGCTCTCCCGCACGCGGGGCGGGTCGCCGTCTTCCGTACAGGCCGCCTGCGCCTCCCGCACCGCCCGCTCCGCCAGCGCGTCGATCGTCTTGGCCGCGGCGCCGTCGACCAGCCCGGCCGCCGCCAGCACGCGCGGCAGCACGCGGGTCACCTCGGTGCCGGCGTACCGCTCCTCCTCCTCCTTGGTGCGGTAACGGAAGGCGCTGCCGGGCACGTCGCCGGCGTGGTGGTAGCGGCGGTAGCATTCGCACTCGATGATCGCCGGCGGTCCGCCGGCGCGCAGGCGGTCGGCCACGTCGCGCACCAGGCCGTAGATGGCGATCGCGTCGTCGCCGTCGACGTGGTACCCCTCCATGGCGTAGGAGGCGGCGCGCTGCGACAGGCGCTCCACCGCGCAGGCGTCCTGCACGCGGGTGGCGACCGCGTAGCGGTTGTTTTCCACAAAGACGATCAGCGGCAGCGACCAGAGGCCGGCCAAGTTGCACGCCTCGTGAAAGGCGCCCTGGTTGACCGCGCCGTCGCCGATGTAGCAGATCACCACGTTGCCGGCGCCGGCGAACTTCTCGGCATAGGCGGCGCCGGCCGCCAGCGGCACGCCGCCGCCCACGATGGCGTTCGAACCCAGGAAGCCCGACTCGTGGTGGCGCAGGTGCATGGAGCCGCCCCGCCCGCCGCAGTAGCCGGGGGCCAGTCCCATGATCTCCGCCATGGTGCGGTAGAAGACCTCCTGCGCGGCCGGCGGCAGCTCCCCGGACGCCGGGTCCCAGTCGGCCGGCGCCTGCGCCTGCAGCACCTTGGCCAGGAACTGATGATGGGCGCGGTAGGTGGCGGCCATCTTGTCGGACGGCCGCAGGGCGGCCACCGCCGCGGAGGCGGTCGCCTCCTGACCCACCGAGGTGTGCACCGGCCCCCACACCGCGCCGGCGTTCTTGAGTTCCAGGAGCGCGTGCTCGAAGCGATTGATCGCCAGCGTGTCGAACAGCAGCCGCGCCGCCTGCCGCCGGTCGAGCCGCTCGACGTCGGCGGCTTCCGACGTCCACCGCTCCCACCGGAAGGAGCTTTCGATAGGGGTTCGCGTCACCGCTGCATCCTCCGCGCCGCCGGGTACGGCTCAGTCCATCAGGAAGCCGCCGTTGACGTCGATGATCTCGCCCGTGATGAAGCGGGCGCGGTCGGACGTCAGAAAGGCGACCACCTCGGCCACGTCTTCGGGCGCGCCGAAGGTTCCGAGCGGGATCTTGGCCGCGAACTCCCGGTTGGTCTCCGCCCCCCATGCCCGGGTGAGCGGCGTATCGATCGGCCCCGGCGCCACCGCGTTGGCGGTGATGCCGTACGGGGCGGCCTGCAGCGCCAGCGACTTGGTCAGGCAGATGACGCCGGCCTTGGACGCCGAGTAGTGGGCGCCGGCTGCCGCGCCGCCCATCTTGCCGGCCATGGAGGCGATGCTGACGATACGGCCGCCGCCGGCGTCCTTCATGCGGCGGAACGCCTCGCGGCCGGCGATGAAGGCGCCGCGCAGGTTGATAGCCATCATCCGGTCCCAGGCGGCCACCGTAAGGTCCAGGATCGGGGTGAGCTCGCAGATGCCGGCGTTGTTGACCAGGATGTCCAGGCGGCCGAACTCGCGGTCGACGGCGGCGAACAGCGCCAGCACCGCGTCTTCGTCCGCCACGTCGGTGCGCACGCAGACCGCCCGGCCGCCGGCTTGCTCCACCTCGGCGGCGGTGACCGCGGCCTGCTCCGGGTCCAGGTCGGCGATCGCCACGTCGGCGCCGTCGCGCGCCAGCGTCGCCGCGATCCGCCGGCCTATGCCGGTCGCCCCGCCGGTGACCAGCGCCGCCCGCCGGCCGTTCGCCTCCGGCATCACCCCGGCTCCGGGAGCTGCCGCAGCTCCAACACTTCGCGGTCCGGTCCGTAGAAGTACTGCACCCACACCTGCGGGCGGAACTCCACCAGCTCGCCCACCATGTCCACCCCCGCCTGCCGCAGCCGCTCGACGTCGCCGCGGATGTCCGTGCACAGAAAGCCGAGGTGGGAGAAGCCGTGATCGGCCTGGGTGCGGTCGCCGGCCGGCCGGCCGGCCGGATCGCGGTAGTGGAACAGCTCCAGCATCAGCGGTCCTTGGAACAGGTGCGCGATGCGCGCCGTGCACGCCGGCAGTCCGGCTATGGCGCCCAGGTTCATCTCCGGCGGTACGTCGATCACGCGCCGCACCCGGAAGCCGAGCAGATCGCGGTAGAAGGCGATCGAGGCGTCCAGGTCGCTCACGCTGAGCGCCACGTGATCGGCGACGGCGGTCATGCCGGCGACGGGGGTCACGTCGGCGGCGGGGGCCACGTCGGCGGTGGCGGCGGGGCTCACGTCCTCACTCCTCGTCTTCCTCCTCCGGCATGAGCACGAACTCCGGATACGCTTCGATCTTCAGCTCGGCCACGTCCTGGCCGAGCTGCTCGACCTTCTTCGACACGCGGACGCTCAGCGCCGCCTTCAACGCCATCCACAGCAGCAGGGAGACCGTGAAGGCGAACGCGCCGACCGTCACCACGCCCAGGAGCTGGACGCCGAAGTTGCCGCCGGCCGCTATGCAGACCGCCAGCGTGCCCCAGACGCCGGCGAACAAGTGCGCGGGCACCGCCCCGACCACGTCGTCGAGCTTGAGGCGCTCAAGCAGCTTGATGCCGACCGTACAGACGATGCCGCCGACCGCGCCGATGACGATGGCCCAGACGTGGGCGGTGATGTCGGGGCCGGCGGTGATCGCCACCAAGCCCGCGATGGCGCCGTTGAGGCCGGCGAACATGTCCATGCGGCCCAGGATGAACCGGGAGAACGCCAGGGCGGTCATGACGCCGGCGGCGGCCGCCAGGTTGGTGTTGACCAGCACGTGGCCCATCGCCACCACGTCGGCCGCGCTGCCGAGCGCCAGCTGCGAGCCGCCGTTGAAGCCGAACCAGCCGAACCAGAGGATGAACACGCCGAGCGTCACCACCACCACGTTGGACGGCGGCGTCGGCTTGACCGACCCGTCGCGCTTGAACTTGCCCAGGCGCGGCCCGACGACCAGCACGCCGGCCAGCGCCGCCCAGCCGCCGGTGCCGTGCACGATGGTCGACCCGGCGAAGTCCTGGAACCCCAACTCGCTCAGCCAGCCGCCGCCCCAGGTCCACGCCCCCACGACCGGGTAGATGAAGGCGGTCAGAAACAGCGTGAAGCAGAAGAACGGCCACATCTTGACCCGTTCGGCCAGCGCGCCCGACACGATGGAGGCGGTGGTGGCGACGAAGACCATCTGGAAGAACCAGTCCGACATGACCGAGTAGCCGCTGCCGGTCACCGCCGCCGCATCGCCGCTGCCGTCGAGCAGGGCGAGCTCCTCCGGCGACGGCCGGTAGAAGAGCTTGAAGGAGCCGATGACGCCGGCCACGTCGGTGTACATGAGGCTGTAGCCGACGATGTAGTAGGCCAGTCCCGCGATCGAGTAGAGGCCGATGTTCTTGAGGCAGATCACCGATGCGTTCTTGGTGCGGACGGACCCGGACTCAAGCATGGTGAAGCCCGCCGCCATCCACATGACCAGCGCGCCCATGAGCAGGAACGAGAAGGTGTTGAGGACGAAGGCGGTCTCCTCGGACACCGCCGCGTACGCGGCGCCGGACCCGGCCAGGAGCAGGCCGAGGATCAGGGGCAACCGTATGCCCCGCCGAAGGATCTGAAGGTGGTTCATGGCGTATCCTGTCGTTTGCGGTCGTTTGTCTGGTGAGTCAGGCCGTCCCTGGGGCATTCCGCGCCGGCGCCGGCCGTCCGCCATCTTACCCTGTTTCGGCCCTTGCGTCGCGCCCGCCCGCAAGGGCATGGTGAGGCTCGTGCGCCCTTGCAGGAGGTTTCGGATGGCCGGGACGTCGTTTCGCGCGGTTCAGCTGCTCGCGTTCTTCGTGACGGCCGCGGCCCTGGCCGGCTGCGGCGCGATGACGCCGGCGCCGGCCGACTACGTGGGAACCTATGGCGCCGCGGCCGGACCGACGGCGGTCAATCTCGACGTCCGGGAGGGCTCCTTCACGGCGGTCACGTTCACGGAGCCGGCCGGCGCGGCTGCGGACCCGGGCGGCGGCGCCCCGGCGCCCGGGCGCCGGCAGGAGCACCTCGACGACCACCCGCCGGCGGCGTGGGTGATCTTCACCGGCGATGTGACCGTCGCCGGCGCCGCGGTGACGCTCCGCGTCACCGGCGTCGAGCACGACCGGGAGCGGCTGGCCGGGCACGAGCTTTCCGAGTACACCGGCTGCGCGATCACGGCGGCGGCCGGGGATGCGTTCGCCGCTGAGGCGGCCGCCGCCCTGCTGGCGTGCATGGGCGCGGATATTCCGGCCGGCCCGGTGACGGCGGTGCGCCAAGACGCGCAAGCGCTGCTGGCCGGGAACTGGAGGTTGCGTGACGCATCGTGGATCACCCTGGACGTAACGAGCGCGTCGTTGCGCATGGACCTGACGATCGGCGAAGGGCAGTGCGTTGCCATGCGGCGCGCGGACGGCTCCTACGCGGATTGCCTGCCGCCGGGAACCATGCGAATCGACTACACCTATCAGGCTACGGCGACCGGCCTGACCGCCATGCAGGTGACGGCGATCCGCACGTACGACCGGGACGGGACGCCGACGTCCGACGGCGCCGGCCTGCTTGATGACCTCAACCGGCAGACCGCTCAGCTGCTTCCCGTGTACTACACCGTCGATCAAACCACCATGACGTGGAGATACAGCCTGGACGGACGCGCGATCTACAACATCCTCGACCGGGTGAGCTCCTGAGTCCCGGTCACCCGGTTTCCGACATCACCGGCCGGTCTCACCGGCCTCCGACGCGCCGCACGTCCACGAACCGGCCGGTGGCGGCCGATTCCTTGGCGGCCAGCGACGCGTAGATGCTGTCGAGCCCGCAGCGCAGGTCGGCGCGCGGGGGAGCGCCGTCGCGCGCCAGCGCCAGAAAGTCGCGCAGCAGGTTGGCGTCGCCGCCGTGGTGGCCGCCTTCGCCGGCTTCCAGGCGGCCGTGCTCGGTGAAGCGGTCGTGGTGGCGCACCTCCCGGTAGTCGGAGCGGTACCAGTCGAATTCGATCGTGCCGCGGTAGCCGGAGATCACGGCGCCGCGCCGGTGCGCGCCGCGGCGCGTGAAGAAGACCTGCGTATAGGCGCCGTGCGCGCCGGAGGCGAACCGCAGCAGCGCGGTGGAGCAATCCTCGTTGGTCCCCTCGGCGGTGCGCGTGTCGGACGAGAACAGGCACGGATGGTCGTCGGCGGTCGCCAGGCCGTTGCGCCGCCGGTTCTGCGGGCTCTCCGGGCAGTCGGCGGTCTCATCGCACGCCGAACAGCGCAGGCCGGGCGGCTTGCCGCCGCCGAACACCCGGCCGTAGTTGCCCATCGCCGCCACCTGCGTGATCGGCGAACCCATCAGCATGGCCAGGTAGTCGAAGTCGTGCGTCGCTTTCTGCACGAACAGGCCCTGGGTGATGGTGAAGTCGCGGTAGCCCTGTTCCCAGTAGACGGTCCCGTAGCTGACGTAGTTGGTGGCGGTCACGTGTTCGGGCGTCCCTACCGCGCCGCCGCGGATGCGCCCCGCGATCAGCTCCGTGAGCGCCGACACGCGCAGGGGAAAGCTCACCACCACGCGGTCGTACCGCCCGGCGTAGGCGGCCTCCAGGCGTTGCGCCTGATCGATGGAGATGGCGACCGGCTTCTCCAGGAACAGCGGCAGGTCGAGTCCGGCCACTTCCTGCGCGTATTCGGCGTGGAGGTGGCAGCGGGTGCCGATCAGCAGCGCGGTGGGCCGCGCGCCGCGCGCGAGCGCGCCGACCGAATCGTAGAACCGCGTATCGGCGAATCGCGCCGGCAGCCGCGAACGGACGCCGGCGGCGTCCGGGTCGAGCACGCCGGCCAGCTCCACCGCCGGGTCGATCTCGGCGAGCTGCCGCAGCACGGCGCCGGCGCGTCTGCCGCAGCCGATCACGCCGAGCCGGATCATGAGGCGGCCAAGCCGGCCGGGAACGGCACGGCGATGCGCGGCGCCTCGATCGCCGGGAACATGCGGCCGCGCAGCCACGTCCAGGCGCGCCACGCCTGCTGCAAACCGAGCCCGCCGATGCGCACCAGGTTGTAGAGGCCCTCCAACGGCGTGAGGGCGGAGCCGGCGAAGTAGGTACCGCCGGGCGCCCGGACTACCCGGTCGGCGCCGACCTCCAGGTGCTTGCCGCCGAGCGTGTAGGTCCCGGGCGGCGCCCCGGCGGCGGCCATCGCGTCGGTGGTGGCGATCAGCCGGCTCGTCCCCAGGCCGGCGGCAAGCCGGCCGAGCGCCGGCGGCGGCAGGTGGATGCCGTCCGGGATGACCGACGCGGCCAACGCCGGGCAGGCCAGGGCGCGGTTTATCACGTTGTCGTGCCGGTGGAGCAGGGCCGGACAGCCGTTGCCCAGGTGGGTCCAGATCCGCAGTCCGGCGCGGACCGCATCCTGCAGGCCGGCGCCGCCGGCGTCGCTGTGCCCGGCGCACACGGTCACCCCGTCGGCGGCGGCGCGCCGGATCAGCGCCGTGGCGCCGGGCAGCTCCGGCGCCACCGTGAGCATGACGATGCGGCCGCCGGCGGCCCGCTGCAGCCGCTCGTACACGGCCGGATCGGGATCGCGCAGGCTGGCCGGATCGTGCGCGCCGCGAAACCCCTCGACCGGGCTCAGGAACGGCCCCTCCACGTGGAACCCCGGCGCCGCGTCCCGCACGCGGCCGCTGCGAGCGGCGGCGGCCAGCGCGGCGAGCTGCGCCTCCATGCGGTCCACCGGCGCGGTGACCACGGTCGGCAGGAAGTGGGAGCAGCCTGCGGCCGCCAGCGCGCGGGCCGCGTGCTCGACGGCGTCGGCAGTCAGGCCGGCGCTCTGGAAGTCGACGCCGGCGAAGCCGTTGACCTGCGGATCGAACAGGGCCGGCCCGCTCACCAGCGCCGCGCCGGCCGCAACCTCGATCCCCGGCGCGGCCCCGGCCGGCTCGCCGGACCACACGTCGAGGACCGCCCCCGCCTTCCGGACCACCTCGGCCTCCTTGCCCCCCGCTTCGCTTTCCGCCGCCATCGCGCGCGCATGGTACTATGGCGCCGGTTCGGCCCCAACCGGGCCGGCCATCGATCCGATACCCCGAAACGGAGGCACTACCCGTGAAGCTCGTCTTCTTCGACGACTACCGACTCGGCGTGCTGCGCGGCGACGGCGTCGTCGACGTCTCAGCCGCGGTCGCCGATCTGCACTACCACACCGCCCAGGGACTGCTCAAGCAGGTCATCGAAGGGTGGGACGACCGCCGCGGCGCGATCGCGTCGGCCGCCGACTCCGGCGACGCGCGGCCGGTCGACCAGGTCCGCCTGCGCCCGCCCGTGCCGCGCCCGGGGCAGCTGGTCTGCCTGGCCGGCAACTACATCGAGCCGGACCATCCCGAAAAGGAAACCTTCAACGCCTTCCTCAAGTCGCCGACCTCGGTCATCGCCACCGGCGGCACCGTCGAGCTGCCGGAGGCGGACGCCTCCGTGTTCCACTTCGAGCCGGAGTTCGCGCTGGTCATGGGCAAGCCGGCTGCCAAGCTGGCGCCGGAGGACGCCCTGGGCGCGATCTTCGGCTACACGCAGTTCATGGACGTGTCGGCGCGCGACCTGCCCGGCGGCTTCTTCCTGGGCAAGAGCTGGCACACCTTCGGCCCGATGGGGCCGGTCCTGTTGACCGCCGACGAGGTGCCCGACCCCAACGCGCTCGGCATGCGGCTGTGGGTGAACGACGCGCTCAAGCACGACGTCAACACCGGCGAGATGGCGCGTCACGTGCCGGAGCTGCTGGCCGAGGTGACCGCCGTGGTCGGTCTGGAGCCCGGCGACGTCGTCTCCACCGGCACCCATCACTACGCGCTGTCGCCGATCCAGGCCGGCGACCGGGTGCGCATGGCTATCGAGGGCATGGGCCCGCAGCTGGAGGTCGAAGTGAGCGATCCCCGCCAGCGAACCTGGGATCGTTAGCCGCGGCGCCGTGCGATTCGAGGAGGTAGCAGCCGATCGCCGATTCCGCGCCGGAGGCCAACGCCAAGGCGGACGCTGATGGCTGAGCTGCGGGAGGCGTTGCGCGCCGCGCTGGCCGGCTTCGCCGGCGCCGCGCCGCTGCACGAGTCCGCCGCCGCGCTGCTCGGCGCGCTCGGCTATCGCAGCGATCGAACCGGGGAAGATGATGAGCTCGCCGGGATCCGCGCCGACATGGAGGCGGCGCAGGCGCTGACCGGCCGGGAGCGCGGGCTGCTCGACGACTGGCGATCGGCGCAGATCGTGTTCCAGATCACCGAGGACGAGATCACCGGCCAGCCGGGCCTCATCGGCCACTTCGACCGGGGCCGCATCGAGTCGTTTCTGTTCATCGCCGTCGAGCTCAACGCCGAGGCCGGCCGGCGTTACTCCCGCACGCAGCTCGCCGACATGACGCGCGTGGTCAACCGCCGCTACCTGATGCCGTCCATCATGCTGTTCCGGCACGGCGCGACCGTGACGCTGGCGGCCGTCGGGCGCCACGTCCACCGGCTCGACGCCGACCGCGACGTGCTGGAAAAGGTGACGCTGATCAAGGACATCCGCGCCGCCGACCCGCACCGCGCGCATCTCGACGCGCTCGCCGAGCTCGCCCTGCCGGCGATACGGGATCGCTTGGACGTCCGCAGCTTCGATGAGTTGCACCGGGCCTGGGAGCGGGCGCTCGACGCCGACGCGCTCAACCGGCGCTTCTACCGCGATCTGTTCGCTTGGTTCGAGTTCGCCGTCGCAGCCTGCGGCTTCCCCGACGACGGCGTGGGGCCGGGCAATGCCGAGCGCCACGTGATCCGGTTGATCACCCGGCTGCTGTTCATCTGGTTCCTCAGAGAGAAGGAGCTGGTGCCCGCCGAGTTGTTCACCGAGGAATACGCCCGCGCCGCGCTCAGGAACCACGCGCCCGAGCGCACCGACTACTACCGCGCCGTGCTGCAGAACCTGTTCTTCGCCACCCTCAATACCGAGATCGGCAAGCGCGCGTTCAGCGCCCGCGACCGCGACAGCCACCGCGACTTCAGCAAGTACCGCTACCGCGCTCTGCTGAGCGATCCCGACGCCTTCCTGCGTCTGCTCGCCGCAGTGCCGTTCGTCGACGGCGGCCTGTTCGACTGCCTGGACGACTACGAAGCGCGCGGTGAAGGCGGCCGCCGCATCGACGCCTTCACCGACAACGTCGATACGCAGGGCCGCGATCTGAACGTGCCGGCGGCGATCTTCTTTGACGGAAACAAGGGCCTGTTTCCGCTGTTCCGCCGCTACAAGTTCACGGTGGAGGAGAACACGCCGCTCGATCAGGACGTGGCGCTCGACCCGGAGCTGTTGGGGCGCGTGTTCGAGAATCTGCTGGCCGCCTACAACCCGGAAACCCGAGATACCGCGCGCAAGCAGACCGGCTCCTACTACACGCCGCGCCACGTGGTCGACTACATGGTCGACGAGTCGCTGGCGACGGCGCTGGCCAGGCGCACGGCGCCGGCGGACGGGGACGCGGAGTGGTGGCGCGAGCGGCTCGGCTATATGCTCGACTACGCGGACTCCGCCGCCGATGCCGGCGAGTTGTTCGAGCCGGAGGAGCGGCGCACCGTGGTACGCGCCATCGCCGAGTTACGGATTCTCGATCCGGCGGTCGGTTCCGGCGCGTTTCCGATGGGCGTGCTGCACAAGCTGACGCTGGCGCTGCGCCGGCTCGATCCCGACAACCACCACTGGGAGGAGTACCAGAGGGAGCGCGCGACGGGTCAGGCGGGAACGGCGTTCAAGGTGGATGACGAGGCCGCGCGCAACCGCGAGTTGCAGGAGATCAGCCACACCTTCCAGACCTACCGGGACTCCGACTTCGGGCGCAAGCTCTATCTGATCCAGAACGGCATCTTCGGCGTGGACGTGCAGCCGGTCGCCTGCCAGATCGCCAAGCTCCGTTTTTTCATATCCCTTGTCGTGGAGCAGCGCGCCAGCGCCGACGCCGCGGACAACTACGGCATCCGCCCGCTGCCCAATCTGGAGACCCGCTTCGTCGCCGCCGACACCCTGATCGGGCTGCAAGCCGACGGCGCCGCCAACGGAGAACTGGGAACGGACCTGATCGATCCAATCGAGTCACATTTGCGCCGGGTGCGCGAGGGCTACTTCAACGCGCGCACCCGGCAGGAGAAGCTCGCCCTGCGCAAGCGGGATGACGAGCTCCGCGCGGCGTTGGCCGGCGTGCTCAAGGACCTTGGCTTCCCGCAAGAGACCGCCGCGGCGGTAGCCCACTGGGACCCGTACCATCAGAACGCCAGCGCAGCGTGGTTCGACGCCGAGTGGATGTTCGGGATCGCCGACGGCTTCGACGTCGTGATCGGCAACCCGCCCTACGTGCGCGGCGAGAAGATTCCCGGCAAGGCCCGCCTGCGCGCCGCCTACGGCGACTTCTTTCGCGGCGCTGCGGACCTGTATACCTACTTCTTTCGCCGCGGCGCCGACCTGCTGCGGCCCGGCGGCCTGCTCTGCTTCATCACCTCCAACAAGTTCATGCGCGCCGATTACGGGCAGCAGTTACGGGCGTTCTTGAAGGAGCACGCCTCCCCGCGCCTGCTCCTGGACCTGGGCCGCACCGGCACGTTCGACGCCACCGTGCGCCCCTGCATCGTGCTGGCCGACCGCGTGCGGCAGGGCACGTTCCGGGCCGCGACCGTGCGCGACGCTGCCGGCGCGGAGGCCATCGACCCCGCCGGCTACCTGGACCGTCGCGGCTTCACCATGCGGGTGACGGACCTGGCCGACGCCGGTTGGTCCCTGGCGCCGCCGGAGTGGCAGCGCATCCGCGCCAAGATCGAAGCCGCCGGCCAGCCGCTCGGCGAGTACGCGAAGGGCGGCATCAAGTACGGCATCAAAACCGGACTGAACGATGCCTTCGTGATCGACGCCGCCACCCGCAACCGTCTGATCGCCGCCGATCCCAAAAGCACTGAGTTGATCCGTCCATGGCTACGTGGAAGGGACGTTCGCCGCTGGCGCCCAAAGCCGTCCCGCTTGTGGCTGATCACCATTTCGAGCAGCGCCAACACCACTTGGCCGTGGTCCTCGGCCCCAAGCGAAGCCGCCGCCCGCGCCATCTTCAAGAAGACGTATCCCGCTATCCACGACCATCTGGCGCCTTTCGCGTCCCGACTCCGAAGCCGGCGGGACAAGGGGCAACATTTCTGGGAACTGCGTTCCTGCGCCTACTTCCGCGCCTTCGATCAGCCCAAGATCATCTACCCGATCATCGGACGGCAAATGCGGGCTCTGTCGGACCGGGACGGTCATCTGGCCAACGACAAGTGCTTCCTGATTCCCGACGGCGTCGGCTACCTCGTGGCATTGCTGAACTCGAGACTGCTCGACTTCTATTTCCGTCTCACCCTGCCGTGCCTGGACGACCCCTTCGACGGCGGCGACATGGAGTTCCGCGCCGTTTTCATGGAACACACCCCCATCGCTCCCGCGGCCGAGACCACCAAGCAGCGCCTCTCCGCCCTCGCCGAGCAAATCCGGACCGCCAAGCAAGCCGACCCCGCCGCCGAGACCACCGCCCTCCAACACCGCATCGACCAGGCCGTCTACTCCCTCTACGACCTGACCCTCAAAGACATCACTACCCTCGAAGCCGCCCTCCACTGATTACGCAACTAGGCACTACTTCATTCCAATGGTTTGCCCAAATGGCGGCTCTCTCCAACGCGGGAAGTAGACTTGACCATGTACGACACACTCGACCAATGAAGATGACGGGAGCAGGTCCCGGTCCGTACTGACGTGCCGGGACGTGGCCACATAGGAATCGCCCGGTCGGGAAGCAGCGAATCAATGCTTCGATACCATCCCGACGTCGTGGCCGTCGATCTGCCCAAGCTGAATCGGGACATACGGGATCGGATTCGCCGACCTATCGAGCAGCGGCTGGTTGAACATCCCGAGATGTACTCGCAACCGCTACGCAAGGCACTAAACTAAATGAGATCGCATGCAATTTCCGAGAGGGATTCGCCTCGGCTTGTGGCAAGCTGTTCGATCTGCTCATAGACTGGAGCATCGACGGCAACGTTTATGGTCGTGTCGTACGGCGACGGAGGCTCGACTGCCGGGGCAGCATCCTTGGTCGGGGGCGCGGCGCCGGGCAAGCCTACGGGCTCCTGGCCCTCGGGCATCAAGCCGTCGGTCTGTGGGTGCACCATGCGTAAACATAACCACATACCACGAGCACTTGGCAAGTGGCGTCCGTGGTGGCGGCAGGCGGAGGAACGGGTGGTATAGGCCCCCGACGGTTCGGCGGTACCGAGGTCGGCATCCAGTGCGCCGTGCATGCGCCGCTCAAAAACTCGCCCTCGGTGCGCTCCCTCGTGCTCGCCCGGCGGCCAGAACCTCAGCAGCCGTGGACGGTCAACCCGTACCATGCGATGCCGGCCGCTCTGGCCGGCGCCCGCGCAGAGCCCGCAGAAGCGTCGAGCTCAGTGCTGCTGCGCCGGCGGGGCTTTGGCGGGCGGCTCCGCAGCGGTCGGCGGCGCTTCCTGGCGGCGCTGGCGCTCCACGGCGGTGCGGCGCCGGTAGCTGTCGACGTTGAGCTCGAAGATGGCCGCTCGGTGGACTAGGCGATCGACGGCCGCCACGGTCATGGCGCGATCGGAGAAGATGGTGTCCCACTGCCGAACGGCTGGTTGGCGGTCAGCAACAGCGGGCGGTGCTCGTAGCGGGCAGGGATCAACTCGAACAGCACGCTGGTCTGCGCCTGATCCTTGGTGACGTAGGGCGAAGTCGTCGAGGATCACCAGGTGGAACTTGTCGAGCTTGGCGATGGCCTGCTCCAGAGCCAGATCACCGTGCGCGCGCTGCAGCCGGTGGGTGAGGTCGGTGGTGCGGGTGAACAGCACCCGGTGGCCGTGCTCGATGAGCGCCAGGCCGAGGGCCACCGTCAACAACCGGACTCGCTTTGATCCAGAAACGCTCGAATCGAGCGGTAGATCTGCTCCGCGTTGCTTATCTGGCACTCCCATATCGTCAGGACCCGCCATCCGGCGGCGATCAGCGTTCCCACGTGCTCGTAGTCTCGAATACGTGTCCGTGCGAGCTTCGGACCCCAGTATACGACGTTGGACTTGGGCAATCCCGCGATCGGACAATCCGGGTCCTCGTGCCAATGCCAGAAGCAACCATGCACGAATATCACCGCTCGATGGCGAGGCAGGACGAGGTCCGGGGCACCCGGCAAATCCCGACGGTGCAGACGGAAGCGGTAGCCCAAACGATGCACGACGGAACGAACCACGCGCTCCGGTTTCATGTCCCGCGAGCGAATGCGCGACATGCACCAGGAACGGTCCTGTGGACTCAGATTGTCCATCCGGCCGTCAGGCGAGCGAGGCGTCCGCCTCTTCGCGCACCAAGCGGTAAAGGTCGTCCTGGGACATTGCGTCCAGCAGCACTACTCCGCCGCGGCGGTTCAATGCTATCATCCAGGTGCGGAAGGCATCGCGCTCAAATAGTTTCCGGTCTCCGCGCCAATGTTCTCGCATCACGCGATAAATCGTCCGTAGCACGTCCCGGTTCATCGACACCGTAGGCCGCTCGATGAGCGCCGATCGAACATCCTGCTTGACAAACAGTATTTCAAGAAACCGCGCGGGATCGTCGGGCGCCGTCTCGTTCGCTATCTTGCCCAACCACCAAAGGCGCGAGACACCGTTGTCCCGCACCAACGCTCGGTTTCCCGTAGCAAAGAAGTGGTTGCGAACCTTCTTTGCCGCTGCCCTGCCGTCCTGTGATCGTTCCGCGAGCCAACGAGCCGCCACATACTGTGGGCAGTCGTGGTGACACAACCAGACCCACAATCGCTCCATGGATGCCTGATGCGGCGTGAGGTCGGCCAGCGCCTCATACACCGCGAGAGCGTTGACGGCATCAGTGGCCGACGGTTTCTCAGCGTCCAGTTGCAACCGCGCAGCGAGGGCCGGCGCCTGGATGTTCGACTCGCGAACGCCGCCCGCGACCCCGCTAAGGGGCGGCGGACCTGATGGCGCGTAATACCAGTCGAGGTTGCGGTCTATGGCGCGCCGCAGGTCCTCAACCATCTGCGACGTGAAGTATCGAAGGTTGCCCATCGGATCAGGATTCGTTTTCGGCCATGGCGATCATCGGCATTTTGGCGAAAGGAGACTCAAGCACCTTCTGAGCGTCGACGGCACGTTCGGCGCGGTCGGAGCCGAGATGTTCGCAGCCGACAGCTTCCAGGCGTTGGTCCAAAGAAGCGAACCATCGATAATCGGCGTAAGCGTCCGCGTCGCGGTCCGCGGCGCATAATACCTGGATCAGCGCAGGCAGATAAAGCCCGTTCATCAAGTACTGCCCATCGTCCGTGCGGTTCGCGCGGTCGCGCGCCGCCGTGCAGCGTCTGTAATCGGACGGGGACAGCACTATGGCGACACGGTCCTGATTGAGGTCGCATCGCCAAAGGCCGTCAGTAACGCCCCGTTGTTGATGAAGCACGAAGAGCGATCCAACCGGCGCCTCGTCAGCGGTGTCGACCCAGTAGAACTTAGGCTCATCCTCGGCGAGTACCGACCCCGGCGCTATGTCAAATGTCCGGTTCCCGAAGTCCGGGTGCCAACGGGCGGCGCGGAACCGCGCGAGACGGCGGGTGCAGATCAAGAACGGCGTGACCTCGACGCGGCCCGACAATCTGCCCTGACCAATCGCCTTCACGATCCGCCGATCATATGATCGAAACAGATCGCGGTAATGGGTCTTGGACGCCCTGATCAACAATACGTAGAGGGCTACCTCGGCGTCCACCAGCGCCAGCAGGTCACGATCGCTGAGGTCGAACTCGGCAGTGACGTCGACGGCGGTGCTCCCCGCAGACCGGCTCACCTCGATTTCGACCTGAAAGTCGGCGTGCGGGTAATCGTCGCCCGCACTGGGCGGACGCAACACCGGGTGCGGCCACGCCTTTCCGGAGTCGAATCTCATGCGTCGCCATCCCTGACCGCCGACAAACGCCACGCTCGCCCGTCCATCGGTTCGTCCGCGGTTATCGTCAGTTCCGTTCGTCCCCCATCGGCAAGCTGCACGGCCTCCAAGGACTCCTCGGCTCCGCTCTCGGCAACCACGCGAACGTCACGACGAAGAATGGTGGAAGAGTCGCCGGCTTCGTGCAGTTCGAGGCGCACGACTCCCGTACCCTCCGACCGAAAGCTGAGGCGGTAACAATTCGGTCGGTCCGTGAGCGAAAGCAGCCTTACGGCCGACACCGGCACCGTTTTTGTGCTGAGTCGGCCCGCTCTGCCCCCGGTGCCGCCCTGCCCTTCTCCTTCGCCTGAGCCGTCGCCGCCTCCGCCCTCGCCGCCGTTCTCATCATTACCTCCGCCGCCCCTGTCGCCGACATCATCGCCGGCGGCGTCTGTCTCTTCGCCGGCCGCGTCCTCCGGCAGCCCCGGAGGCGCCGGTCGGCGGACGGGCTTCAGCCGCACGGTCACGCGTTCGCCAAAGCCTGGTTCTCCTCCCGCATCCTGTTCAACGCCCTCGTCAAAACCCTCATCCGGCTGCGGATCCGGAAGATACGCGGCCAACTCCGTCAGGACGGTGCGGCCACCGGTCTGCGGCGGACCCGCGCACTTGCGTATTTCCGCTCGGATCCAGTCAGTGATCCGCTTCAGCGCGCGACGGCCGCGGGTCCGTTCACTCTCTGGCAGGCGGTCCGGTTCAAATTGATCGTGTTGTGGATTCTCCATCAGACGCAGGAGTTCGTTGCCGGCGGGATCCTCGAACACGCACAACGCTGCAAAATCTCGAAATCCCGGAAACCGCATCAGATTACGCTGCTGAGTCGTGATCAGCATGCCGGTATTGCGGACGAACCCGACCCGGCCGGGCAGGCCGTCGGCAACCTTGATCCAAAGCCGGCAGTGGCCGAGCTCCTGGTCCTGTTTTTCCACCGGTGTCGGTCCGTTGCGCGATAAGTCCCAGAATGCCTTCGCCCCCGCCAACGCGCTCCAGCCTTCCTCGGCGGCGTCGTCGCCTTCATGTTCCGTTTCGAGATACTCAAACCACTGCGGCAAGGAGTTCGTGTCGATCTCATCGAGATTAAGCCGCTCCAAATTGGCGTCAGGCTCAACGATCACATCGAGCGCTCCGGTCGCTATCGCGTAGAAGTAGTTGGTGATCACGCTCTCGGCGATGCGGCGCCGCCAGTTGGCGTCGGCGCGAAATCCGAGGATATACAGAGCCGTCCCCTCCACCGGACGCCCGTCTGTCGTCGACGGAAGTCTGAATACCTTCGGAATGGAGTCTCCCACCAGTTCGCGGCAGGCGTCCCTGACGCCGAAGAAACCCGTACCCTGCGTATCGCCGCCGTTTATGTGATCATGCGACATGAGGACGGCCTTGCCTTGGCACTTTGCGACTGAGCGCCCGTTGCTCCTGTAGTGCGTCCAGTAGAACACCGTTCGCAGCGGCGTAACGGCGAACGGAGCAGCTTTGCCGATTCCGTGGGATCCGCCGGCTCCCTCAGACTTGATGCTCAGCCCGCGTGTTCGGAAAACGCGAACTTGCTGCCGCGATCGAGGCCAGTCTTCACTCGCCCCATTGCAACAGCGCCGCGGAGGTCGAGCTCAGGGACGCGAAGCGCATACTCGAAGAAAACACGGTGCAGTGCCTGCGCGTATCTGACCGCAACACCACCGGCCTTCAAGGCAACCACTGGCGCGCTCTGGTAAAGACACGCGGCTTTCGTCGAGTTTGATCAGCTCGAAAGACACGTGTACGGGCTCGGCGGCGCTTCTGCGCGCGTCGAGCGAGTTTTGAATTGTCTCGCGCGCGAGGCTGGACATGGGCGAGCCCTTGAAATGCGCTATGCCCGAGTCATTGAAGCCGTCTATCGCTCCGCCTCCCGTCGGCGGAAACGTCCAGCCGATGTCACCGTTCATCTATCCGCTCCTCCTTCAGTATCGCCGCGCATTCCCGCGCTACCATACGGGCGAGTTGGACACATACCGCGTTGCCCAGCAGTCTGTACCGTTCGGCGTCCGGCATCTTCGGAAATACCGGTTGCTTGGTATCGAACCCCTGGAGGCGCGCGACTTCCGCGACGGTGAGCCGGCGGATTCCCCACCGATCCCGAAGGAACGGCACGTTGTGTCCTCCGATACCCATATTGGCGGTCAACGTGGGGCACAGGCCGTTCTTTTTTTCGCGAACGTATGAGCGGCGCAGTTGATAGAGATTGTCGAGAGAGTCGCCTGTGTTCATCGCGCGGTCGATCGCTTTGTAGTAGCGGTTCTCGGGCGGCAGGTATGAGTCTTCCGGGCCGCGCTTGGTCCGATCGATAAGATCGTGGAGCGGACGTCGAGAGGGCTGTTTCGCGCCGTTTGCGGAAGGAACGTCGAGAGCGTCGAAAGGATTGCGGGTGAATCTGGCGCGGGATGCTGCTACGAGAAAGAGCCGCTCGCGGTCCTGCGGCAGATCGGTCTGCTTCATTACGTTTACCGTCCGGCATGAACTTGCTCGGAACCAATAGCCAACCTTGCGGAGGGAGCGCTGCACGCGTTCGAACCATGCTCCGTCCGCTCCGTGGAGCAGATGAGGAACGTTTTCGAGCACTACCAACGCTGGACGGCGACTCGGCTCAAATTCATCCAACAGCCGCGGTATCTCGAAAAACAGTTTCCCCCTCGGGTCGTCGAAGCCGCGCCGATCTCCGGCCTGGGAAAAACTCTGACAAGGAAAGCCGCCGGCCAGTACGTCTACCGGCGCCAGATCGTGACGTGGAACGGAAAGAGAGCGTACGTCGTCCTCCATCACTGGGACATGCGGAAATCGGTGGCGGAACGCGGCGCAAGCGAACCCATCGTTGTCATTGGCCCAACGGATCGCAAACCCGGCGTCGATCAACCCCGAAGCCAACCCACCCATACCGCTGAACAAGCAGCCGGCGGTCAACGGGCGCCGCGGCGCCCGCGGGAGGCCGCGCTTGTTGATGATCGGTGCGTCCCGCCGGTGTCCGTTGGCTCCATGGGCCGCTGCATCGCCTTGGGTCATCAAGGGGAACCGGCGCACAGTGAGGCATCGGTGCGCGCATGTCAACAGGCGTTGTTGTCAACCATCCGGGGCTTCTACGGGTGCGCGCAGGGCGCCGGCACGCATCCGGCCGAGGGGCGACCGCACCGCCGCAGGCGGCGGGTGATGCGGGAAGCGGTCGAGCGCCACGATCCGGCCCGACCGTCGCGCGGTCGCACCGGCAGCCGGACGGAGGCAGGACGCGCCCGGTGCGGCCGCCGCTACAGCGTCGCGTGGAAGGCCGGCTCGATGCGATAGCGCGCGTGCGGGCGCCGGTGCGCCCGGTCGCGCCCGCCGAGCCGCCGGGCCCGGCCGCCTGAGCCGCCCATCACCGCCACAGCCACGCGGACCGGTCGACCGTCACCTGCGAGCGGGAGACCTTTCCGAGCGGCGGACTCTCCGGCAGGTTGACCGCTGCCCGGCATTCGTGATACCGGGTAGCGGGCGACATCCACGTACAGGAGGCTTCCGATGCGGAATGCCAAGCGCGTAACGGTCCTCGCGGCGCTGGTCGGCTTGCTGGCCGGCGGGTCGGCGTACGGCGACGTGGGCGACTACCACGAAGCTCCCATGCTGGCGGAGATGGTCGAGGCGGGAACCTTGCCGCCGGTCGAAGAGCGGATTTCGGACGAGCCGCTGGTCCGCGAGGTGCTGGGCGAGATCGGCCGGTACGGCGGCACGCTACGCCGCTGGGGTCCCGACGCCGTCGACGGCTGGATCCAGCTGAACTACTACCGGGGTCTGGGCGACGCCGGCGGGTTCGGCTTCATCATCCCCTACGACCTTGCCGGATACCTCAACGACGGCCTCCACTTCGGCGGCCTGGACCCGCTGTACGCCAAGGAGTACCAGTTCAACGACGACTACACCGAGCTGACCGTCTGGCACCGGCGGGGCATCAGGTGGTCCGACGGCCATCCGCTCACCGCCGACGACATCGTCTGGTCCATGCACGAAGTCGGCAATGACGTAAACATCCATCCGAACGGAACGTGGTGGTCCCGCTCCGGCGGCGAGCCGATCACGGTGCAAAAGATCGACGACTACACGGTCAAGTACGTCTCCGCCATCCCCAATCCGGACCTCACCTTGAACGTGTCCGGCCCGTGGGCGCTCTATCCCCGGCACTACGCCGAGCAGTTCCATCCCAAGTTCAACGCCGACTCCACCTACGAGGAGTTCCGCAACAACACCGAGCTCCGCTTCATGGACGATCCGGGCGCCATCCCGCAGATCGGCCCGTGGGTGGTCACGCAACTCGACCCCATCGACGGCGCGTTCGCGGTCCGCAACCCGTACTATCCGGTGGTCGATACGGCCGGCAACCAGCTCCCGTACATCGACAACGTCCATGTCAAGGTCCTGGCCGATCAGCAGGTGGCGGCGCTGTCCGTCATCCAGGGGCAGATCGACGTGCAGGGCCGCAACATGCAGGGCTTTCAGAACTACCAGGTGATGAAGGAGAACGAGGCCGCCGGCGACTATCAGGTGCTGGTCTGGAAGGGCGGAGCGTTCCAGGGTTACCTGAAGCTGTTCCTGGAGCCCTCCGACGAGAACCTGAAGCAGCTCATGCATCAGGTCGACTTCCGCCGCGCGCTGTCGCTGGCGATCGACCGGGATGAGATCAACAACGCCCTCTACTTCGGCTTGGCGCAGGCGTCGGGCACGATGGTCGGGCGCGACTCCCCGTTCTACGACAGCCGCATGGAAGCGTACGGCCGGTTCGACCCGGACCGGGCCAAACGCATCTTCGCCGAGCTGGGACTAACGGACGCCGACGGCGACGGCATCCTGCAGTATCCGAACGGCGACAACGTCGTCATCGTCATCGATACGCCGACCGACCGGTTCGTCAATACGCCGCTCACGGAGATGGTCGTCCGGCAGTGGCGGGCGGTCGGCATCGACGCCATACTCAACGCCGTCAAGCGCTCGGTCATCTTTGAAAAGATGCGCGCCTACGACACGCAGGTCGTCACGCATTGGGGGCCGTCGCTGCAGGTCTCGCTGCCGTGGGTGTTCCGCTCCGGCGGCTACAACCCGGAGTCGCAGACGCTCGGCACCAGGTACGAAAACCCGCCGCCCGAGTTCCTGGCCGCCTGGGACCTGGAGCAGGAGCTGATCTCCAGTACCGATCCGGAGACGTTCTCGGCGCTCACCAAGGAGCTGTGGATCATGGAAGCCGAGGAGGTCACCAGCTGGATCGCGGTCACTTCCGACTTTCCGGTGATCCTCATCCGCCACAACCGGATCGGCAACCTGCCGGACACGGCCACCGCCCAGAAGATGGAGTACTCGGCCTATCCCGACCAGTTCTACGTCAAGTACGAGGTGGAGTAGGCCGGTTTCAGGTGAGGCCATGAACGACCCGCCCGGGGCCGACCGCCCGACCGGCGACGCGCTCGGTTCGTGGGCGCCGCGCGGAAGCCGGCGGGTAGTCTACGTCAGCGATCCGTCGAACACCACGCGCCGCCTGAGCGAAGACCGCGCCACCCCGGAGGAGCTGCGCCGGGTGGTGCGGAACTACGCCGGCGCGCAGGCTATCGACACCGTGGTGCAGGAGGTGTGGAGCCAGGGGTGGAGCCACTTCTGGCGGGGGGAGACGTGCGAGTACGACGCCCGGCCGCAGCACCGGCGGCTGGCGCCGATGATGGACGACGGCGTGATGCCGATCGACGTCTACGCCGACGAGTGCCACCGCCGCGGCATGGAACTGATCGCCGGCTTCCGCATGAACGACCGGCACGGCCACAACGCCGACTGGTTCGCGCGGCTGCAGCGCGACAAACCGGAATGGATACTGAAGGGGTACGACCCGTCGTCGAAGCGCACCACCGACCCGCGCAGCTACCATCTGGGGTGCGCGCTCGACTACGCGGTCGACGAGGTGCGCGACTGGATCTTCTCGATCATGGAGGAGGTGGCGCACCGGTTCGACGTCGACGGCCTGGAGTTCAACTTCACCCGTCTTCCGGCGTGCTTCGCGCGCGGTCAGGCGGCAGGCAGCCACGCGATCATGACCGGCTTCGTGCGGCGGGTCCGCGCCATGCTCGACGCGGCCGGCCGCCGGCGCGGCCGCCGGTTCCTGCTGGGCGCGCGCGTCCTGCAGCGCCTGGACGGATGCCTGCGGATGGGGTTGGACGTCCCGGTCTGGATCGCCGACCGGCTGATCGATTACGTGGCGCCCGGCGACATCGGGTTCACCGATCCCAACGCCCGGTTCGAGGAGTTCACGCGCTTGGCGCGCGCCGCCGAGTGCTACGTCTATCCGCAGGTGCAGGAGTGGTTGGGATACGATTACCGCGACGTCAAGCAGACGCCCGAGCACTATTGCGCGGCAGCGCGCAACTTCTACGGAGCGGGGGCCGACGGACTCTCCACCCAGAACTGTTTCGACGTCTCCTGGCTGCCGGCGCTGCAGGTGCTCCGCGACCCGCAGCGGATCGCCGGGCGGGACCGCCGGTATGCGTTCTATCCGCTGTGGGGGCCGAATCGACGCCGGCGGGCGGGATACGCGGGAGACTTTCCGTACCGGGCCGAAGAGATCGTCCTGAGCCGCACGGCGCCGGGAACGCGCGGCGAGTTCCGGTTTCGCGTATGCGAGCGCCTGACCGGTGACGCCGAGGCCGGCGCTACCCTGGTGTGCCGGCCGGCCATCGCGCCCGGCGACCGGATCGAGATCGACGTCAACGGCGCCCGCGTCCCGGCCGAGGAGATCAGCTACGACGGGCCGCAGGAAGCGGGCGAACCCCCCGAATGCCGTTTCGCCCTCCGTTCCCCGCCGGCGGTGTACGGCGACAACCGTCTGGGCTTGACCCTGGCCGGCAGCGCGGACGGCGCGCGGGACCACGTCGCGCTCCATGAGGTCGAAGTCATCGTCAAGTCCGGCGGCTGATCCGGCCGCCGGAGCGGCCGCTGAAGCGTCCGTCGATCACCATGCCGGGGCGAGCCGCACGATATGGGCGCTCACGTGGCGCCGGTTCCGCAAGAACCGGTTGGCCGTAGCCGGCGGCGTCATCCTGGCCGTCCTCTACTTCATCGCCCTGTTCGCTCAGTTCTTCAGCGCGTATCACCACGACGAGTTCCACGTCGAATTCACGTTCGCCCCTCCGCAGAAGGTCCGTTTCACGGACGGAAACGGACGGCTATCCCGCCCGTTCGTGTACGCCTATGAGCGGAGCATCGACATGACGACTTTGGCGATCTCCTACCGGGAGGTGCCGACCGCCAGGTATCCCATCCGCTTTTTCGTTCGCAGCGAACCGTACAAGCTGATCGGCTTCATCCCGGCGAGCATTCGGCTGATCGGCGTGGACGAAGGCGGCACGCTGTTCCTGTGGGGAACGGACAACCTGGGCCGGGACATTCTGTCGCGGGTCTGGACCGGCGCGCAGGTGAGCCTGTCGGTGCCGCTGGTCGGCACGTTCATCACCATCCTGCTCGGCTCCATCCTGGGGGTCGCCTCCGCCTACTTTGGCAGGATGGTCGACAATGTCATCCAGCGGCTGATCGAGCTGCTGATCTCCTTTCCGCAGATACCGCTATGGATCGCCCTGTCGGCCGCCGTACCCGTCACCTGGCCGTCCGGTTTCGTCTATCTGGGCGTGGTCGTCATCCTGTCGCTGATCGGCTGGGGGAGCCTGGCGCGCGTGGTGCGCGGCAAGGTGCTGGCCTACCGGCAGGAGGAGTACGTCATGGCCGCCCGCGCGGTCGGCTCCGGTCACTGGCGGATCATCACCCGCCATCTGCTGCCCGGTTCGCTCAGCCACGTCATAGTCACCGCGACGCTGGCGGTGCCGGGAACCATTCTGGGAGAAAGCAGCCTCAGCTTTCTGGGCGTCGGCATCACGCCGCCGATGACGAGCTGGGGGGTGATGTTGCGCGACGCGCAGAGCGTGCAGGCGCTGGTCAACCACCTCTGGCTGGCGGCGCCGGGACTCATGATCGTCTTGACCGTGCTCTGCTTCAACTTCTTCGGAGACGGATTGCGGGACGCCGCCGATCCGTTTGCGGCCTAGGCCTAGGGAGGCGGCCGTGGCGTCCGCCCGTCCGCTGCTGGAGGTGGCTGGCCTGAAGAAGCACTTTCCGATCGAGAAGGGGTTGCTGCGCCGCACCGTCGGCTGGGTGAAGGCGGTCGACGGAATCGACTTTTCGATCGCGGAAGGCCGCACGCTGGGGCTGGTCGGGGAAAGCGGCTGCGGAAAGACGACCGCCGGGCGGGTGATCGTCGGCCTGTACCCGTTCACGGACGGCCGCGTGATCTTCAGCAAGGACGGCCGGCAGCTCGACCTCCGCACCCTGAGCCGCGAGGAGATGCGGGAATATCACCGGCGCGTGCAGATCGTGTTCCAGGATCCGTTTTCGTCTCTCAGCCCGCGTATGCGGGTATCGGCGATCGTCGGCGAGCCGCTGATCGTGCAGAAGGCGCGCAAGGGTGAGGCCCTGCGGAGCGAAGTGCGGCGCCTGCTTTCGATAGTCGGGCTCCGGCCGCAGTACGCCGACCGGTTTCCGCACGAGTTTTCCGGCGGCCAGCGGCAGCGCATCGGCCTGGCGCGCGCGCTGGCGCTCAAGCCGTCGCTGGTCGTCGCCGACGAGCCGGTGTCCGCCCTCGACATGTCCGTGCAGGCGCAGATACTCAATCTGATGATCGATCTGCAGCGGGAGCTCGGATTGAGTTACCTGTTCATCGCCCACGATCTGAGCGTGGTGCGCTACGTGAGCGACCGCGTCGCGGTGATGTATCTGGGACGCATCGTGGAGACCGGAGACGCAGAGGCGGTGTTCCGCGCCCCCCGGCATCCCTACACGGAGGCGCTGCTCGCGTCATCCCCGTCGCTCGATCCCGCCCGGAGACAGGCGGCGCCGGTCCTGCAAGGCGACGTCCCGAGCCCGGTCAGTCCGCCGGCGGGGTGCCGCTTTCACCCCCGCTGCCGGTACGCGCAGGAGCGGTGCAAGGCCGGGGAGACGCCGCTGGCCGAGGTGGGACCCGGCCACCGGTCGTCGTGTCTGCGCGCCGCGGAACTGGAACTTGCGGGCCGGGCGCTGTAGATGAAGGTCTTTCTGCTCCGCCGGTTTCTGTCGATGATCGTGTCGTACTTCCTGCTGTCCATGATCATCTTCGCCACCATCCAGATAGCGCCGGGCGACTATCTGACCAACATGCTGGCCGAGCTGCAGGAGCAGCGCAGCGGGATACGGACGGAAGCCGCCCTGCAGATGGTGGAAAACCTGCGCGTCCGGTTCGGCCTGGACAAGCCGAAGTGGGTGCAGTATCTGATCTGGATTCGCAACTTCAGCATGGGCGACATGGGCATGTCGTTCACCTATGAGCGGCCGGTGGCCGAGCTGCTCGGCAGCCGTCTGGCGCTCAGCTTCACCATCTCCATCCTCACCCTGATCTTCACCTGGGGCATCGGCATCCCGATCGGCATCTACGTGGCGATCCACAAGAACACACCGGGCGACTATATCGCCACCTTCCTGGGATTCGTGGGGCTGTCGATTCCCAACTTCTTTCTGGCCCTGGCGCTCATGGTGTTCGCGTGGTTCACCCTCGGCATGCCGGTGGTCACCCTGTTCTCGCCGGCGTATCAGGACGCACCGTGGAGCATCCTGAAGGCGCTCGACCTGATCAAGAACCTGTGGATTCCGATTCTGGTGATCGGCACCGCCGGCACCGCGGGGACGATCCGCGTGATGCGCGGCAACCTGCTCGACAGCCTGGGAGAGCCGTACGTCACCACCGCGCGCTCGAAGGGCGTCAAGGAACGGGTCGTGATCCGGCGCCACGCGGTGCGGATCGCCTTCAATCCGTTCGTCAGCAGCCTGGGCATGACCCTGCCGACCCTGTTGTCGAGCGAAGCGATCACCTCCATCGTCCTCAACCTGCCGACCGCCGGGCCGCTCCTTCTGGAAGCGGTGCTGGGCGAAGACATCTTCATGGCGGCCAGCATTCTGCAGTTCTACGCGATCTTTCTGCTGATCGGAAACCTGCTGGCCGACGTCGCTCTGGCAGCGCTCGATCCGCGCATCCGCTACGACTGACGGTCGCGCCCGGTTCGGGTGCGACGTACCGCACGGAGGGTGTTATCGGAACCGGAACAGAATGACGTCGCCGTCGCGCACCCGGTAGTCGCGGCCCTCCACACGCAGCAGACCCTGTTCGCGCGCCTGCGCCATGCCGCCGCAGGCGGACAGGTCCTCATAGCCGACCACCTCGGCGCGGATAAAGCCGCGCTCCATGTCGCTGTGCACGCTGCCGGCCGCCCGCGCCGCCCCGGCGCCGCGCGGGATCGCCCAGGCGCGCGCCTCGGTGTCGTTGGCGGTGAAGAAGGTGATCAGGCCGAGCAGGCGATAGGCGTCGCGCACCAGCCGATCGATGCCGCGTTCGGTAATGCCGGCGTCGCGCAGGAACTCGGCCGCCTCTTCCGGCTGCAGGTCGCCCACTTCCGCTTCCAGATCGGCGCAGATCGCCAGGACGCCGGCGCCGCCTCCCGCCCGGCCAACGGCGTGCGCCCGCACGGCGGCGATGCGGCCGTCGTCAACGCCGATGATCTCCTCCCCGGTGTTGACGACGTAGATGACCGGCTTGCCGGTGAGCAGGAACAGCTCGCCCAGCAGCTCGCGGTCGCCCGGTTGGAGGTCGATGGCCCGCGCCGGCGCACCGGCGTCCAGCGCCGCCCAAAAGCGGTCGAGCCGCTCCATCTCCTCGCGGGCGTCCTGCTCGCCGGCGTTGGCGCGCCGCGCCGTCCGTTCGCGCCGCCGCTCGATCGTGCCCAGGTCGGCCAGCGCCAACTCGGTCTCCACTGTCTCCGCGCAGGCTACCGGATCGGCCGAGCCGGAGCGCGGAACGCCGTCGCGGTCGAAGCAGCGTACGACGTGGGCGATCGCGTCGACCTCCCGGACGTGGCCCAGGAACCGGTTGCCGAGCCCCTCGCCGGTGCTGGCGCCGGCCACCAAGCCGGCGATGTCGACAAACTCGATCGAGCCCGGAACCGCGCGCGGCGAATCGAACACGCGCCTGATCCGGTCCAGCCGCTCGTCGCGGACTTCGATCACGCCGACGTTGGGCTCGATGGTGCAGAACGGGTAGGCGGCCACGTCCGCCTGCCGGCTGCCTGTCAGGGCGTTGAACAGGGTGGACTTGCCCGCGTTGGGCAGACCGACGATACCGACGCGTAGCATGAGACACCTTACCGCATGACCGCATGGCGCCGTCCGCCGACCGAAACGCGCAGGCGGACGAAGCGGTACCATCGGAACGGTGCGCATCCTGTTCCTGGAGCCGTTCTACGGCGGTTCGCACCGCGAGTTCGCCGACGGGCTGCGGGAGTGCTCGCGCCACCGGATCGACCTGCTGACCCTGCCGGCGCGGTTGTGGAAGTGGCGGCTGCGCGCCGCCGGGTTGACGCTGGCGCAACGGGTCGCGCAGCCGGAGCGGTACGATCTGGTGATCGCCGCCGGCCTGCTCGACCTGGCGCAGGTGCGCGCGATCTGGGGCCGGCGCACGCCGCCGCTGCTGCTGTACCTGCACGAGAGCCAGGTCTCCTATCCGGTCCCGCCGGGCGGGTCGGCGGGGGCGGAGTTGCTGTGGCGGGACGTGACCAACGTCTGCGCCGCCGATCACGTGGTCTTCAACTCGGAGTTTCACCGCGCGGCCTTTCGCGCGCGGCTGCCGGCGGTCATCGAAGGGCTCCCCGATGCGGAGGCGCGGCCGGCGGTGGCGCCGGAGTGGCTCGACCGGCGCTCGAGCGTGCGCTATCCCGGCTGCCGGTTCGACCACCGGCCGCCGGTCAGCCCGCCGGGCGGTCCGCCGGTGGTGATCTGGAACCACCGCTGGGAGTTCGACAAGGATCCGGCCCGCTTCGTGGCCGCGCTGACGGAGGCGGCGCGCCGCGGCGCGCCGTTCCGGGTGGCGCTTCTGGGCGAGCGCCTGATCCCGGAACCGGACGCGCTGGTGCGCGCCCGCGCGGCGCTGGCCGGCCGCATCGTCTACGACGGGTTTCCGCCCCGGCCGGAGTACCTGCGCCGGCTCGCCGCCGGCAGCGTGGTCGTCTCCACGGCGCTGCAGGAGAACTTCGGGATCGCGGTGATGGAGGCGATGCACGCCGGCTGCGCGCCGCTGTTGCCGCGGCGGCTGGTCTACCCGGAGCTGATCCCGCCGGATCTGCACGACCGCTGCCTGTACGAAGACGCGGCCGGTCTGGTCGACCGGCTCACCCGCGAGCTGCAGTCATCGCCGGCCGGCCGCAGCCGGTGGCGGCGGATCGCTGCCCGCTACGCATGGCCGCGAGTGATCGACGCCTACGACGAGCTGTTCGCCGCCGTGGCGCGCGCGTAGATCACGCTTGGCCGGCTGAGCCCGGCGCCCGCCGGCCGGAACAGGCGGCTGACGCCGGTCAGCCGGGGCGGACCAGCCGCCAGAGGGCGCGGCGCGCGCCGTCGATGGCAAGGAACGGGCCGGGCGGCAGCCGCCGGCCGAGCCAGCGCACCTCGAAGTGGAGATGCGGTCCGGTAGCGCGGCCGGTCTGGCCGACGGCGCCGATGCGCACCCACTTCAACACCGGCCGCCCGGCGCGCGCGCGCACGGTCTCCAGATGGGCGTACAACGTCGAGAATCCCAGCCAGTGGCGGATGATGACGTAGTTGCCGAGGGTCGGGCTGTGGCCCACGGCATCGACGATGCCGCTTTTGGCGGCGCGGACCGGGCTGCCGCGCGGCGCGCCGAAGTCGATGCCCTTGTGCACCTCCAGCGCCAGCGGATTGCGGCTCTCCGGCCGGGTTCGCAGAAAGAAGCGCGAGGTGACCGGTCCCTCCGCCGGCCGGACGTACGGCGGGATCACCAGATTGAAGACCAGCACCGCCAGCGCGACGCGCCGCAGCAGCCGGCGCCACCGCCGCGGCTTCGCAGCGCGCGCTGCGCGCTTCACGTCCGGCCTCACGGACGACAAGGTACCGACAATCGCGGCGATCGCCACCTGCGCGCGCCGTTCAGGTTACCGGCTGGCAAACAGCTCGGCTTGATGACGCGGCGACTGCGAATGATTGGCGTAGGTCTGCCAGTCGGGCGTGTAGTCTTGCGCCTGATCGCCCCAGGCAAACCAGCCGGGCCTGGCGCCCCGCGCAAACAGCTCGATGAACGGCCCGGGACTGCAGGATTCGATCAGATCGAACTGCTCATCCGGCTTCTTGCTGTGCTCTCTCTTCTGGGAGATGATCATGTTCTCCTGGCTCCTTCCCGGCGCCAGCGTCCGGCAATCGCGTCCGCGGATGCCGAACAGGATGACCTCCGTTACGTTGCGGAAGTAGAATCCCACGCCGCGCCGATCCGGGCCGCCGTCCTTGCGCACCTTGTACCAGATCAGGTTGGTCTTGTACGTGAACCCCCACCGCTTCATCGTGTCCAACCCATACGGCAGCAGCGCATTCGGGATCCACAGGTACAGGTGGGCGCAATCGGCCACGATGTCCGCTACCGGCAAGCTGCCTATGCTTTCGAACGACATGGTGGGGTAACGTGACAACCGCCGATGTTCGGGAGCGACCTTCCCCGTTCTGTTCTGAAACTGCCACGGCGGATCGGCCAGCACGGTCCCGAACTTCCGGGCGCCGACCGCCCTCAGCAGGTCGTTCGCAACGCTCACTATTCGTCCTCCACGTACAGCGACTTCTTGATGCCGAATACCAGGAGAGGACAACCGGCGCCTCCGCCGCCGTCGATTCGAGGCAGCAACTTGCTCATGTGGGTAGTGGAAGCACCATAGGACTGCGCTCGGCCCAATGCAGCAAACAGCTCTTGAAGATCGTCGCATCGCGTAATGATCACACCGACGCTGATCGCTCGCAAGTCGAAAAGCAGTCGAAAATTGTTCAAGTCCCTGTCGTAAAACGGGTCTTTGTTGTTCCACTCTATCTCGAGAGCTATGCGATTTCTATAGCAATCGATCTTGTGGGTTGGCGCATCCATCACATCGTCGTCTATGGAAATCCGCGTCGTAAAGCCCTTTTCCACCCATCCCCGGCTGTGCAGATAGCCGTCTATGAACTGTGATACCTTCGACTTGCGCCCGCCGGGATTGGTGATCCAGCTCTTGTAGAGACGAAACGCGTGCAAGACCGATACGATGTCGCCCAATTCGTCGGGAAAGTCGTGGGACAGTATCGCACAGGCGTGTTTGCGCTCGTGTATCTCGTAGTGTTCGCGTATGAATGGCGGCAGCGGGTCTCTACTCATCGGTCCGGTTCGACGGCACGTGCGGCGCGGCGCACGGCCCATCATATCAGACGCCTCCCATAGGTAACAATGCCGATTTGGTCCGCGGCGCTTGAACGCCGGGGCGCGCGCCGGGCCGGCGGGCCTGTACAGCGGCGCTGCCGGCGCGCACAGTATGCGGGAGCATGGCCCGCACTCCGCCGCCCGGGCTGCTGACGCCGATCACCATCAAGGGGCGCACGGTGCGCAACCGCATCGTGATGCCGCCGATGGCCAGCCACCTGTCGCCGCCGGACGGCTCGGTGACGCCGGCGCACCTGGAGCGGTACGCGCCGCGCGCCGCCGCCGGCGTCGGTCTGGTGATGGTCGAGCACTGCTACGTGACGGCCGGCGGCCGCACCAGTGACGATCAACTCGGCATCCACGACGCCGCGCTGATCGCCGGCCACGCCGAGCTCTGCGGGCGCATCCGGGCGGCCGGCGCGGTGGCCGGCGTGCAGCTCAACCACGGCGGCGGCAAGGTCCCGAGCGCCTGCAGCGGCCACCGCCCGATCAGCGCCTCCGCCGGCGCGGTGCCGCGCGGCCAGGAGGAGTGCCGCGCCGCAACGATCGCCGAGATCGAGGCGTACCCGCGCGGCTTCGCCCGCGCCGCGCGCCGCGCCGTGCTGGCCGGCTACGACTTGGTCGAGATCCACGGCGCGCACGGCTACCTGCTGAGCCAGTTCCTGTCGCCACTGGTCAACCACCGGCGCGACCGCTACGGCGGCGACCCCGCCCGGCGCGCCGCGCTGCCGTGCGCGGTGGTGCGCGCGGTGCGCGCCGCGGTGGGACCGGACTACTGGGTTCAGTACCGACTGGGCGCGCTCGACTACAAGCCGGGCGGCCTGGACGCGGACGAGGCGGTGGCCGCCGCCCGCACGCTGATCGCGGCCGGCGTCGACGTCATCCACGTCTCCGGCGGCGTGCACGGCCCGCAGGCGCAGGATTGGGACGGCGTGTCGGAGGGGTACCACGTCGACGTCGCCGCCCGCCTGCGCGCCGCGGTCGCGGCGCCGGTGATCGTGCCGGGCGCGATCCGCACGCCGGCGTTCGCCGACCGCGTGGTCCGCGAAGGCAAGGCCGACCTGGTGGCGGTCGGCACCGCCATGCTCCACAACCCGCGGTGGGCGGCCGACGCCATCGCCGCCCTCGCCTGACGGCGCGCCGCCGTGGTAACCTGCCGCCGATGCGGAGGAGGAGGGCCTAGGCCGTGTCCGCGGCGGCCGAAGCGGGTGCGCGGGCAACCGGCGCGCAGCGCGAGCTGCTGCGCCGCCAGTTCCGCACGCGCGCCCGGCGCATGCGGCCGTTCTACCTGCTCCTGCTCATCTCCTTCGCCTTTCTGTTCGTGTTCAAGTACCTCCCGGTCTACGGGATGGCGATCGCCTTTACCGACTTCAACGTCCAGCGCGGGCTGCTCGGCAGCGAGTGGAACGACTTTGCGCAATTCAAGCGCTTGACGAGGGATCCGTTCTTCAGCCGCGTGCTGTTCAACACCGTCTATCTCAGTTTTCTGCGCATCGTCTTTCAGTTTCCGGCGCCGATCGTCTTTGCGCTGCTGCTCAACGAGATCCGATTCACGCCGTTCAAGCGGGCGGTCCAGAGTTTCAGCTACTTTCCGCACTTCATCTCCTGGGTGCTTCTGGCCGGCATCATCTCGCAGATCGTCAACACCTACGGCCCGGTGTTCTGGTTCTTCGAGCGGATCGGCGCGGAGCCCGTGCACCTCATCAACCACGCGCCGACCTTCCGGGGCCTGCTGGTCGTGACCGGCATCTGGCAGAGCGTGGGCTGGGGATCGATCATCTACCTGGCGGCGCTGTCCGGGATCGACCCGCAGCTCTACGAAAGCGCGCAGCTCGACGGCGCCGGCCGCCTCCGGCAGGCGTTGAGCATCAGCCTGCCGTCACTGGCGCCGATGATCTTCATCCTGTTTCTGCTGCAGGTCGCCGCGCTGATGCAGGAATCCTGGGAGCAGATATTCAACCTGTACCATCCGACCGTGTACGCCGTCGCCGACGTGTTCGAGACGCTCATCTACCGCGCCGGCATCCAGGACGGCCGGTTCGCCTACACCACCGCGATCGGCCTGTTCCAGAACGTCGCCGGACTGATCATCCTGCTGATCTTCAACGCCTTCCTCCGCCGCTCCCGCGATTACGGCGCCTTCGCGCTCTGGTGAGGACTCCGGGAGTGCGGAGCCGGCGCGGACCGATGCGGGGAGCTTGAGCGCGATGGCGGTGCGGGGCAGGACCACGGCGGCCGGCGTCACCTTCGACGCCGCCAACTACGCCTGCTTCGTGGTGCTGTCGCTCACCTTCATCTATCCGTTCTGGACCATCATCACGCAGTCGTTCGCCTCCATCGATTCGGTCCAGAGCGTCGGGTTCCACGTGTGGCCGAAGGAGGTCGACGCCGAGGCGTGGAACTACGTGTTCGACGAGCATCCGGTCGCGCTGGCCTACTTCAACACCGCCTTCCGGGTGGTGTTCGGCGTGCTGCTGACCCTGCTGGTCACCTTTACGGGCGGCTACGCCCTCTCCAAACCGGCGTTGCCGTGGCGCAAGTCGATCACCCTCGTCTACACGCTCACCCTGTTCTTCACCGGCGCGATCGTCCCGCTGTTCCTGTTGGTCCGATCCGTGGGCCTGTTCAACACCCGCGCCGTGCTGATCCTGGCGCCGGCGATCAACGTCTTCTGGATCGTGCTGGCCCGCAACTACCTTATGACCATCGATCAGGCTATGGAGGATTCGGCCGTGATCGACGGCGCCACCTACTGGACGGTGCTGTGGCGCATCATCACCCCGTTGGCCAAGCCGGTGATCGCCGTGATCGCCCTGTTCTCGGCCGTCCAGCACTGGAACTCCTTTTTCGACGCCCTGATCTTGGCGCCGCATCCGCGCCTGATCGTGCTGCAGCTTCTGGTCTACCGAATGCTGCGCGACATCCGCAGCGCCTGGTTCATCGAGTACCAGGAGATGATGCGCGAAGCGGGCATCGAGGTGGAGCTGTTCGCCGCCGAGGCGGTGCAGGCCGCCACCATCGTGCTCACCATCGGCCCGATCATTCTGGTCTACCCGTTTCTGCAGCGCTACTTCGTCAAGGGGGTGATGCTCGGCTCCCTGAAGGGGTGAAATCCGCGCACGTCCGCGCTACCATCAGCGTGAAGGACTTGAGGGAGGGCCGCAAGCCCTCGTCGCCATACGCACTCCGAAGGAGGAGAGGAACATGAGAACGATACGAATGCTGGCGGCCGCCGCCTGCGGCGCGCTGATCGCCGCGGGCGCGGCCTTCGGGGAAGGCCAGGAAGAGACCGGCCGGCTCTCGTACGGCAACGATGAGACGCTCGAGTTCGTCTGGGGCGGCTACTCCGGCACGGAGATCACCGACGACAACTGGGTGAAGACGCACGTCGAGGAGACGTTCAACGTCGACATCACCAACACGATCATGCACGGCGGCAACCAGGAGGCGCTCAACACCATGATCGCCGCCGGCGAACATCCCGACGTGCTCTGGGGCTTCATCGACATGGTGGCGTGGTTCAACAAGGGCGCGTTCCGCACCATCCCGCGCGACATGATCGAACGGTACGCCCCGCAGTTCAGCGAGTTTCTGAACAGCCAGGGTCCGCTGGCTTGGGGGGTGAGCCTGGCGCCCGGAACCACCGACGAGTACATGAACCTGCCCCGCGCCGAACACTACCAGCAGGGTTGTGACCGGCTGGCGACGTGGCGGCTCGACTGGCTGCGCCAGATCGGCATGGACCCGGCGAACCTGGACGGCAAGGCGCCCGATCTGGGCGACCTGAACGGCCTGATGTACGACGAAGGCGCGCCCGACCCGGAGGACCCGGCCGGCATGGAGGATACGTTCTACATGTGGTTCGGCCACTTCGACTGGGATGAGGTAGAGACGATCATGGCCGGCTTCCGCGCGGCCGACTTCAACGGCAACGGGCAGGCGGACGAGATACCGTTCGGCACGCTCGGCGCCGGCGAAGGGTCGGAGGCGCAGGACATCGTGTTCTTCATGGGCATGGGCCCGGTCTTCGACGCCTTCGGGGTCAACTCCGTGGAGAACTACTACGATCCCGAGCAGGACCTGACGGTGCGGGAGGATACCTACTCGCAGAGCCGGGAGGCGCTCAAGACGCTGCAGCGCTGGTTCCAGCTCGGGTATCTGGATCAGAACCTGCCTTCGGTGAGCCGGGCCGAATGGGAGCAGCGGTGGCAGAGCGGGTTGACCGGCATGTGGTCGCGCAGCCAGAACTGCGGCACCAGCGCCCGCTACGGCGATCCCGGCGGCCACTGCGGCACCGTGGTCAAGAACGTGCCGGACGCCAAGCTGGTGACGGCGCTGCCGATGATCGGTCCGACCGGCATTGCCAGATGCCCGTTCGACGGCCGCGCCACGCCGATGAACCCCGGCATGGGCTACAGCATCAAGTACGACGTCACCGACGAGGAACTGTCCCGCCTGCTGCAGATATTCGACTACCTCAACTACGACCCGGTCGGCCTGATCCACGGCCAGTGGGGTCCGCCCGGACTGTTCTACGACTGGCAGGGCGCGGGCGGCGCGGACGGCACGCCGTACGACTGCGTAAGCAGTTGGGTCACGCCCAAGGAGGGCGTGTCCGGCTACGGCCAGCACTACGGCTTCTTCTACTACAACGCCTACCACTGGCACGACGGGTTCCGGTTCTGCACCTGGAACAAGGACCGGAACGACCTGACCGAGGGCCTGAGCTGGGACGCCTTCATGAAGCAGAACCCGTACATCCAGTCGATCTCGACCCCCGACCACCGGGAGGACATCTTCACCCGCACCGACTACCTGCCGCTGTGGGCCGAGTTCGGCGGCGGGCTCACCACGCTCAAGCAGGAGACGTGGTGGCGCTACGTCACCACCGACGTCGACATCGACGCCGACTGGCCGCGCTTCGTCGAGGAGTGGATGAACCTGGGCGGACGCGACGTGCTGGAAGAGCTCAACAAGGCGCCGCTGGTCGAGGACATCCGCGCCGGCACGGCGCCGTGGCCGAGTTCGTAGCGCGACGTTCGTAAGGCGCCGGGGGGCGGCGTGAGCTGACGCTCGCCGCCCCGACCGGCCGGGCGGCTGCTCCCGCGGGAGTGGCCGCCCTTCTTTTGGCGGTTGCTTCGCGTTCTTGCTCCCGGCGGGTCAACGGCCGGCCGCGCGGTGCGTTACAGTGCGGGCATGACCGTATCGGACACGTGGGACCTGGAGTCGATCTTCGCCGGCGGCAGCGCGTCGGCCGGGTTTCGGGACTTCGCCGCCGCGCTGGAGCGGGACGCCGCCACCGCCGGCCAACGGGTGCGCGAGCTGGGTGACGGCGCGCCGGACGCCGAGCTGCGGGACCTGCTGCTGGACGCGCAGGCGGCCGAGCAGCGGCTCGACGAGGCGGTCTCCTTCGCGGAGTGCCTGCGCGCGCAGGACACGGCCGACGCCGCCGCCGTGCAGTGGATCGGGCGGCTCGACGCGGTCGGCGCGTCGCTCAAGGCGCTCGGCGCCGCGCTCGGCGCCTTCACGGCCGGTCTGCCGGACGACCGGTGGCAGGCGCTGACCGGCGGTCCTGAACTCCGGCCGATCGCCTTTCTGCTCGACCGGGAGCGCGACTTGGCTCGCCGCAAGATGGACGCGGCGACCGAGGGGCTGGTCGAGGAGCTGGCGACCGACGGGTACCACGCCTGGGACCGCCAGTACACGACGCTGGCCGGATCGTTGCGGGCCGAGGTCGACGTCGGCGGCGAGCGGCGCCGCCTCTCCATGGGTCAGCTCACCGCCCGCATGGAGGAGCCGGCGCGCGCCGACCGCAAGGCCGCCTTCGACGCGCTGGAGGCGGCGTGGCGGCCGGTGGCCGACCTGGCCGCCGGCGCCCTCAACGGCCAAGCCGGGTTCCGCCTCACCTGGTACCGCCATCGCGGCTGGGACTCCGTGCTCGACGAGCCGCTCTACCTCAACCGGATGGAAGCCCGGTCGCTGGAAGCGATGTGGGCGGCGGTGGCGGACGCGGCGCCCCGGCTGGTCCCCTACGCGCAGGCCAAGGCCCGCCTGATCGGCGCCGACGCACTCTGCTGGTACGACGTGCAGGCGCCGGTGGGAGCGGAGGAGGAGACGCTCACCTTCCCGGCGGCGGCGGAGCGCATCCTGGACTGCTTTGCCGCGCACGATCCCGAGCTGCGGGCGTTCGCCGAGCGCGCCTTCGACGGCCGGTGGATCGAAGCGGCCGACCGCGAAGGCAAGGCGGCCGGCGGGTTCTGCACGACGCTGCCGCTCCGCCGGGAGACCCGCATCTTCATGACCTACGGCGGGACCTTCGGCGGCGCCACCACCCTGGCGCACGAGCTCGGCCACGCCCACCACTCCTGGCTGCTGCGCGACCGCCCCTACTACGCCACCTCCTATCCCATGACCCTGGCGGAGACCGCCAGCACCTTCTGCGAGGGATTGCTAATCTCGGCGGCTCTGGACCAGGCCGCCGACGCCGGCGTGCGCCTGCGGCTGCTCGACCGCGTGCTGGAGGAGGCGCTCACCATGCTGATGAACCTGCGTTCGCGGTTCCTGTTCGAGATCGACTTCTACCGTCGGCGGGCGGACGGCCCGCTGACGGCGGCGGAGCTCGACGAGCTGATGGTCGGCGCGCAACGCCGCGCGTACTGCGGCGCGCTGGCGGATGACGGCTGGCATCCGTTGTTCTGGGCGTCGAAGCTCCACTTCTACTTCACCGACGTCCCCTTCTACAACTTCCCGTACGTGGTCGGGTACCTGTTGGCCAGCGGTCTGGCCGCCCGGTCCGCCGCCGAGGGGCCGGCGTTCGCCGCCGACTACCGGCGGCTGCTGGCCGACACCGGCGCTATGACCTGCGAGGAACTGGCCCGGCGCCATCTGGGCGTCGATCTGGGGCAGCCGGAGTTCTGGCAGGCGGCCATCGACCGCCCGTTGGCCCACGTCGCCGAGTTCGCGCGGCTGGCGGCCAACACGTGAGCGGCGGCGTGCGCCGCCGGTGTTTGGCCAAGGCGGCGGTGGCGCTGGCCGCCGTGCTGCTCGGCGCCGGCGCCGGCTTCGGCGCCCCGGTCGAGCTCACCATCGTCCACTTCAACGACCTGGACCGGATGGAGGAGCGCGGCGGACAGGGCGGGATCGCGCGCCTGGCCGCCGTGATCAAGGCGGAACGCGCGCGCGGCGGCCACGTGCTGGTGACGTTCGCCGGCGACGCAATCTCGCCGTCGCTGTTGTCCGGCTTCGACTCCGGCGCCCACGTGATCGACCTGCTCAACCGGCTCGGCCTGACCGCCATGGCGATCGGCAATCACGAGTACGACTTTGGACCGGAGGTCGCCAAACGGCGGTTCGCGGAGGCGTCCTTCCCGATCCTGGGCGCCAACAACATCGACGCCGACGGCCAGGTCATCGACGGCGCGCAGGCGTCGATCCTGCTGCCGGTCGGCCGGTTCCGGGTCGGCATCTTCGGGCTCACCACGCTCGCCGCGGCGGTCACATCACGGCCCGGATACGTGACGTTTCGGCCCGTCGAAGCGGTGGCGGCCGAGCAGGCGGAAGCGTTGCGGGCGGCGGGCGCCGATCTGGTCGTCGCGCTGGCGCACACCGACGTCAACGAGGATCGGGCGCTGATGGCGCAGGGCGCCGTCGACCTGCTGCTCTCCGGCGACGATCACCTGCTGCGGATCGACTTCAGCGGCGGCGTGCTGTTCGCGGAGTCCGGCCAGCAGGCCGACTGGGTCACGCTGATCGACCTGTCGCTCGACCGGGAGGAGGAGGGCGGCGGCCCGCAGTTCACGTGGCGCCCGTCCTTTCGCGTCGTCAACACCGCGCAGGTCGAGCCGGATGCGGAGCTGGCTGCCGCGGTAGCCGGCTACCGGGACCGGCTGGACGCCGACCTGGAGGTGGTGATCGGCGCCACCGCCACCGAGCTCGACAGCCGCCGCGGGACGGTGCGGAGCGGCGAGGCGGCGATCGGCAACCTGTTCATGGACGCCGTGCGCGCCGCGACCGGCGCCGACGTGGCCATGACCAACGGCGGGGGCATCCGCGGCGACCGCGTCTACGAACCGGGCGCCGTGCTGACGCGCCGCGACGTCGTCACCGAGCTTCCGTTCGGCGATCGCACGGTCGTCCTGCAGGTCACCGGCCGTGACCTGGCGGCGGCGCTGGAGAACGGACTGGGCGGCATCGAAGACGGGGCCGGACGGTTTCCGCATCTGTCCGGGCTGGCCGTGGCGTACGACCCCGGCCGGCCGGCCGGCGAACGCGTGATCGAAATACGGCGCGGCGGCGCGGCGCTCGACCCGGACGCGGTCCTTACCCTGGCGGTCAACGACTTCATGGCCGGCGGCGGCGACGGCTACGACCTGGCCGGCAAGCCGCGCATCATCGACCGGAACGCCGCCCGCCTGATGACCAGCCACGTGATCGACTACATCGCCGCGCAAGGCACCGTCGCCCCGGTCGTCGACGGCCGCCTGCGCCCGGCCGAATAGACACGGAGTGACCCCTTGACCGAAACCGAGGAGGCGCGCATGGACCGCCCGTTCGTCGTCGATCTTCACCTCGACCTGGCGTGGGACGCGCTGTTCTGGAACCGCGACCTGACGCTCGACGCCGCCGCCATGCGCGCGCTGGAACAGGCCGAGCCGCCGCAGGTAGCGTCGGACCTGGACACCGGCATCTGCACCGTGACGATCCCGGAGCTGCGCCGCGGGCGGGTCGGGCTGGTGCTCTCCACCATCATGTCGCGCATCCAGAAACGGCACCGCCGCATGCGGGACGGGATGCGCACGCAGGAACAGGCCATGGCGATCGGCCGCGGCCACCTGGCGTACTACCGGACCCTGGCCCGGCGCGGGTTCTTCAAGCCGGTGCTGGACGCCGGTGACCTGGACGCGGCGGAAGCGGCCTGGAGCCGCCCGGCCGAGCCGGCGGCCGACGCGCCGATCTACCACGTGCTCTCCATGGAGAGCGCCGACCCGATCGAAGACCCGGACGACGTCGCGTTCTGGTGGGACGCCGGGCTGCGCGTGGTCGGCCCCGCGCACTTCGGCGACAACACCTACATCCACGGCACCGGCACCGAGGGAGGGCTCAAACCGCCCGCCGCCGATCTCTACCGGGCCATGCGCGCGTCCGGCATGATCCTGGACATCACGCACATGGCCGACCAGGCGGTGCGGGAATCGTTCGATCTCTGGGACGGCCCGGTGATGGCGTCGCACTGCGCCTGCCGGGCGCTGGTGCGGGGGCAGCGCCACCTGCACGACGACGTGATCAAGGAGCTGGTGCGCCGCGGCGGCGTGATCGGCTTGGTGTTCTGCCAGTACTTCATCGACCCGGACATCGACTGGGACAACCGCAAAAGGCCGCGCGGCTGGAAGCCGAAGTACGGCATGGACGGGCTCCTCCCGCACGTGGAGCGGATCGGCGACTTGGCCGGCGGCTCGATCGCCAACGTCGCCATCGGCACCGACATGGACGGCGGCTTCGGCGCGGAGCTGACGCCGACCGACGTCGACACGATCGCCGACGTCGGCGGCTTCGGGCGCGTCCTGCGCGCGGCCGGCTACCGGCAGGAAGACGCCGATGCGGTCCTGCACGGCAACGCGCTCCGCTTCTTCCGGGAGTCGTGGGCCGGCGGTCAGCCCGCTCCGCGTTGACCCCGGCCGGACCGGCGGCCGCCCGGCCATCCCGGCGCCGCCTTGGCGCTCGCGTCAAGGTCAGCGCCGCCGCCCTGGTCCTTGCCGCCGGCGCGGCGCTGCCGGCGTTGCTCGGCGCCGAACGGTACCGATTCGACCTGTCCTACGACCCCGGCGCCGCGGTCCTCGCCGGCGCGCAAATCATCTCCTTCACGCGCGACGAAGTGCCGGACGGCGCGGTGCTGGTGCTGCTCAACAACCTGGGCGCGGTCCCCAACCCGTACGACAACCCGTTGATGGAGGACTGGCAGTATCAATCCGGGTTCGATCCGGCCTACACCCGCATCGACCGCATCGTCGACGCGGCCGGCGACGACGTCGAGTGGGAGGAGTTCACGCCGCCCGTGCACGGGCGTCTGGTCACCTACCCGGCGCCGGGGCTGGCGGTGCGGCTCACGCTGCCCGAGCGCGACCACTACCGGCTCACGGTCACGTTCCGCACGCGCCTGCCGGCGCGGCGCGGCGGGGACCTGACCAGCCTCGACGGCGTGTTCGTGCAGCGCTTCGGCTGGTATCCCCGCCTCTACCCCGACCCGGCCATCCTCACGCTGCCGGCAATGGACGGCTATCGCGTCCGCATCGCGGCGCCGCCCGGTTACCGGGTCATCTCGCACGCCGAGCAGCGCGCCGCCCCCGGCGCCGCCGCCCACGGCGCCGCCGCCCACGGCGCTGAGTTCGTGATCGAGCGCCGCGGACCGGCCGCCGCCATCCCCCTGATCATCGCCCCGCAGGACCGCTGGCGGGAGCTGGCGGTCCGGTCCGCCGGCCCGCGCGTCCGCGTGCTGCACCGCGCCGGCTCCGAACGGCAGGCGCGCAAGCTGGCCGGCTACGCGGTCGACGTCCTGGACCGGTTCGCCGCATGGCTCGGCCCGCTCGACTACCGGCAGGTCACCATCGTGGAGGGGGTGCGGCCGGGGCTGTGGGGTTACGCCAGCGACGGCATGGTGCTGCTCGGCAGCGGCGCGTTCGACGCCGACGCGCCGTTCCGGGAGCTCGGCGACCGCCTGCTGGAATTCCTGGTCGCGCATGAGATCGCCCACTTCTACTTCGGCGTCGGCTCCGCGGTCGACTTCATCGGCGAAAACTGGCTCAGCGAATCGCTGGCGCAGTACGCGGCGGCCGACTACCTGGAGCGGAAGTACGGCGCCGCCGACAATCTGTTTCCGAAGGATGCGCCGTTGGCCCGCATCGCCGGCTCCGTGTTGGGGTACGCAAGCGCGCGCGGCTGGCTGCAGGAAGGGTTCCGCGCGCTGCTCGCCTCGGACTTCGACGGCCCGGTGGTGACCGACCGCGACGAGGAACGGACGCAGAACGGACAGGCGGCGGTGATCTACGCCAAGGGCGCGCTGGCCGTCCGCCAACTCGCCACCGAGATGGGCAAGCCGGCCTTCGACGCCGCCCTTGCCGACTTCGCCGGCCGCTTCCGCTACCGGTTTGCCGACACCGACCGCTTCCTGGCGCTGCTTCAGCGCCACCGTCCGGGCATGGCCGGGATCGGTGAACGGGTGTTGCGCGGCACGCGGTATCCCGACTTCGCCGTGACCGGCGTGACGCGCGAACGGGGCGTATCACGCGTGGCGATCCGCGATTACGGGGACAGCGGCCTGGCCGCCCCGGTCCGCGTGACGTCGGACAGCGGCGACGGTCAGCGGGCGCGCACCTTTACGGTGCGCGGCGCCGCGGTGCTGGAGGTGGCCGGCCGCGTAACCGCGGTGGAGATCGACCCCGATTGGTACACGCTCGACACCGACCGGAAGAACAACCACTACCCGCGCAAGCTGAGCCGGCTGATGCGGCAGTACAGCCCGCACGAGGCCGATCTGATCGGCATCGACCTGCGCGTGCTGGAGGCGTCGCCGGAGGCGCTCGACATGGGCGCCGGGGTCGGGTTCTGGTCGACCGGGACGGTCTCCTACCGGGTGGCCGCCGGCGTCGCCGCGCGGTTCGCCCCGCCGCGGCCGGTGGAGCCGGGGGCGTACGCGGCGGCGGCGCTGTCGTTGCCGGCGTCCGCCCGTCTGAGCGCCGGGTTCCTGTACCGCACGGAGGAGTGGAGCGGATCGGTCCGCTATCGGCGGCCGTTGTGGCGGCCGGTGGAGATCGGGCTGCGCCCCGTCTACCACAGCGGCGCGCTGGCGTTCGCCGCCGGGCTCGGGATCGACCGGCAGATCGATCGACCGGTCGCCCTGCGGCCGTGGATCGGGCTCGATTCATCCGGGCTGCGGCACGGCGTTCCGCACGTGGCGTCGGTGCGTCAGCGCGCGGCCGTACTGCCGGCGGAAGGCGCCTGGGCGCTGCAATCGAGCGTTGCGCTGGCCGTGCCGCTCCGCATCGCGCCGCGCGTCTACGTGGTTCCGAGCGCCGACCTGGGCGCGGACTGGCGGCTGTTCGGCATCGGCACGGCGCAGACCAAAGGCGTGGCCAGCCGCCTGCGCGCCGTCGCCGGCGACACCGGCGGGCCGGCCGGCGACGGCGCCGCGCCGGCCGCCGTCGGGCGGCTGTACGGCAGCATGGAGGTGATCGTCCCGCTGATCGGCGGACGCCGCGACCGGCTGCTGGACGCGGCGTTCCTGCGCAGCGTGTCGGCGTCGCTCTACGTGGAGGCCGAAAACCGGTTTACGGCGTTCGACGCGCTGACCGCCGGCCGGGCGTGGGACCTGCGCGCCGGCATCGAGCTGAGCGTCGGCCTCACCTCGTTCGGCGACCTGCTGTCGGCGCCGCTCGGCGTGGGGCTCGACGTGCCGCTGCGCACCGCGCACCTGCCGTCGACGTGGCGGGCGTTCCTGTCGATGAACGTGCCGCTCCGGCTCTACACCACGCTGCTGGCCGACTGAAGCGGCCGGCGGGCCGGGATCGTCCGGCCGCAGGTTGAAGATCGCGGTGCGAGCCGCCACACTGCCGCCCTGCGATTCTTGAAGGCCGGTTCTCTGGCAGAGGCTGGCGGGGAGGCGGTCGAATGGGGAGCGATTCGAGAGAGTTGGGCTGGGCGCTGATCGGTTGCGGCGCGGCCGGGCGGGCGCTCACGCGCGGCGCGGCCGCCGATCCGGATGTCGCCGTGCGCGGTTTCTGCGACGTGGAACCGGCCGCGGCGGCGGGCCTGAGCGGCGACTTCAGCGGCTCCTGGCACACGGTGGAGCCGGACCGGGTCTTCGGCGATCCGGCCGTCGACATCGTCTCCATCGCCACCGCGCACGACTCGCACGCCGATCTGGCGGTCGCCGCGCTGCAGGCCGGCAAGCACGTCTACCTGGAAAAGCCGATGGCCATGACGTCTGCCGACTGCGTGCGGATCGAGGCGGCGCGCGCCGCCGCGGACCGGCGCCTCATGCTCAACCACTCGATCCGCTTCGCCAACACGGCGCGCGCGGCCTACGAGCGGCTCGGCCCGGCCATGGTGAGTCACGCCCAGTGCACGCAGCCGCCGGCCGACCTGGCGCGGTGGCGGTGGCACCCGACGCAGGGCGGCGGGCCGCTGTACGACGTCGGCATCCACGCTCTGGACCTGCTGTGCTGGATGCACCGCGGCCATCCGGTCGAGGTGTACGCGACCGGCGGCGCGGTCCGGCATCCGGACGAGCTGCGCGGCACCGGCGTGGTCGACACGGTGGCGGCGACGCTGCGGTTTGCCGACGGCGGCGCGGCCACCTTCCTGATGGCCGACGCCGGCCGCAACGAGGTGACCGGCAAGTGGTTCTTCGAGTTCTTCGACGGCTCTTCGTCGGCGGTGCTGCACGACCACTGGCAGGCGGTGACGCTCACGCGCCGGGATGAGCAGACCGGCGATCACGCCACGGAGACGATCCGCCCGGCGCCGGCTGCCCGCTTCGCCCCGCTGGTCGCCGCCATCCGCGCCGGAACCGAGCCGCCCGTCAGCTCGGCCGACGGCATCCGCGCCGTGCTGCTGGTGGAGCGCATCCTGGACTCGATCGCCACCGGCAGCCCGCAACGGTGGGTGGACGCCGCCCCGGCGTAACCGGCTACCGGCCGGCTCCGAACTTCCAGATCGACCGGGCGGTCTCCGCGAACAGCCAGCGCTTGTCGTTTTCGTTCAGAAACGGCAGGCGCCGGCGGAACAGATCGAGCCCGTTGCCGTAGCCGACGTCGGCCAGGATATGGGGAAAGTCGGTGCCCCACATCAGACGTTGCGGACCGAAGGCGTCGTAGATCCGTTCGTAGACCGAATGCTGGTCCGTGAACGGGTAGGGGCCGGCCGCGCGGGCGGCCTGCGGCGTGAACTTCACGTAGACGTTGGGGTAGCGGGCGAGGTCCAGGACCTTGCCCAGCAACGGAAACGGCGGCGCTTCGTCGAACGGCGCGCCGCCCAGGTGATCCAGGATCACCGGGACGCCGGGGTGGCGGGCGATGATCGGCGCCACCGCCGGCTGCATCTCGGCCGGGCCGAAGCTCAGAAAGCAGGCGCCGAGTTCCTCCGCCTTGCGCCAGATCGGGTCCTGCGACGAAGCGGCCCACTCGGCCGGGTCACCGGCGCGCGGCAGGTGCATGCGCAACCCTTCGAAGCCGTCCCGGGTCACCAGCCGCTCCAACCGCTCGACCGCGTCCGGCGCGTTGCGGTCCATCACCGCGATCGCCGAGAACCGGCCCGGATAGCGGGCCAGGCAGTCGGCTGCGTAGCGGTTGTCGAACAGGTAATGGATCGACTGGACCAGGCACGCCTTGTCGACGCCGTGCCGCTCCATGGTCGCCAGCAGCAACTCCACGCTGCCGGGCTGCGACGGACCTTCGCCCGCCCACGGGTAGCGCCGCGCGTCGTCGCTCCAGACGTGCAGGTGGCTGTCGATGATCATGGCCGGCGGCGCAGAGCATATACGGTGCGCCGTCCTGCGGCTATGCTGACGCCATGATCAAGATCGGCTGCAACTCCCTCAGCATGAGCGGCCTGAGCGTCGAGGACTTCGTCAGGACCTGCTACGACCTGCGGCTCGACAGCGTCGACTTCCACGAATCGGCGTTCGCGTCCCGCGACCATGAGTACCTGCAGTCGGTCAAGCTGCTCTGCCTGCGGTACGGTCTGCCGATCGTCTACGTCGGCGTCAGCGGGCTCTTTCACGGCGCGGCCGGCGAGCGGCGGGCGCTGGCCGCAAAGGCGAAGGAGGCGATCGATCTGGCCGCGTTTCTGGGCGCTCCGCTCATCCGCATGTTCTGCGCCACCGTCCCGGAGCGGAACGCCGACGGTGAGCCGGCGTGGCCGGCCATGATCGCCGGGTACCGGGAGGTGGCCGACTACGGCGCCGCGCGCGGCGTCTCCGTCGGCCTGCAGAACCATCCGGTCACGGGAACGGAGATGCTGCGCATCCGCGCCGACGTCGACCGGGCCACTTCAACTTCATCGTCGATACCGGCCAATGGACGGGATCACCCGGAACGGCGCCGCTGGGGGTTGCCGATCCGGCGCACGACTTCTACGCCTACCTGCAACAGACCGTGCCGTACGCGGTCGCGATTCGCACCAAGTTCTACCGGATCGAAAGCGGACGCGAGGAGTGGCTGGACTACGAACGGATCGTGTCGATCATCCGCGGCGCGAACTACAACGGCTGCCTGTCGATCGTGTATGAGGGAGAGCAGGCCGACCGCACGGAGCAGGTGCGCCTGGGCGCGGCGTACTTGCGCGAGCTGCTCGCAGGCGATCGCCCGTGAGCGTCAGCGGAACCGGCGCGCCGTCCGCGTGACGTGCTGATACGCAGGACCGCCTACGCCCGTTCGGGGCTGGTCGGCAACCCTTCGGACATCTTCGGCGGCAAGGTGATCTCCCTCCTGTTCGACGCCTTCCGCGCGCACGCGACCGTCTACGAGTCGCCGCGCCTTACCGTCGTACCGAGCCCCCGCGACCGCACCACGTTCGACGACGCCGAGTCGTTGATCCGCTACCGCGGCCGGTTCGGCTACTACGGCGGCATACGGCTGATCGAGGCGCTGATCGTGCGCCTGCACCGCTACTGCCGGGAACGCGGCATCGACCTGCCGCAGCGCAACTTCACCGTCGAATACCGCTCCGACATTCCGTTCGGCGTCGGCCTGGGCGGCTCTTCGGCCATCATCACCGCCGTGTTTCTGGCGCTCATGGACTTCTACGAGCTCACCGACGCCGACATACCCAAGCCCGAGCAGCCGGCCATCGTCCTGGAGACCGAGACCCAGGAACTCGGCATTACCGCCGGGCCGCAGGACCGCGTGATCGCCGTCTACGGCGGCGTGGTCGCCATGGACTTCTCCGACGCCGCCCGCGCCCGCAACGACGGCCGGCACGGCGACTACCGGCCGCTGCCGCCGGAGATCCTCCCGCCGCTGTTCGTGGCGTATGACGAACGCCTGTCCAAGTCCTCCGGCGCCGTCCACAACGCCATGCGCTACCGGGCGGCGATCGAGCATGACCCGGCCGTGATCGACGCCATGGCCGGCAAGGCGGCGCTGGCGGACGAGGCCGTCGACGCCCTGCTCGCCGGCCGCCCTGACCGGCTCGGCCCCATCATCGACCACGACTTCGATCTGCGCCGCTCGGTCTACGACCTTCCCGCCGACCAGGTGCGCATGATCGACATCGCCCGCCGCCACGGATCGCACGCCAAGTTCGCCGGCTCCGGCGGCGCCGCCATCGGCACCTGCGAAGACGCAGCCCACCTGGACCGCCTGACCCGCGCCTACGCGGACGCCGGCATTTCGGTCGTCCCCGTGCGCGTCGCCAGCCATCCGACGGGCGGCCGGACGTGAGGGCGGTCCTGCTGGCCCTGGCCGCCGGGACGCTGTTGGCGTGCGCCTCCGCCGATCAGACCGGCGCGGACCGGACGGAGCCGGACCCGATCACGGTGACCGGCCGGGTGACGGTAACGGGATCGGAGCCCGGCGTCCGGCTGGTCATCGTCACCGAAGCGGAGACCTACGAGCTGACCGGCGCGCCGGCCGAAGAGCTGTGGGGCCTGCAGCAGCGCCGCGTGACCGTTCACGGTCCGGTGGTGCGGCCGGCGTACGGGCCCGGCTTTCCCGCGCAGCTCCGGGTCGACTCCTACGCGGTCGAGCGCGGCGGCGCGGACCGGTGACTCACCGCACCGCGCCCAGATCGATGCGCACCGACACGCTCACCAGATGCGAGAAGCGCACGTCGACCTCGCTCGCCGCCCCGAAGGCGAACCGCGCCGTGCCGCGGTACCGAGTGCTGAGCCGCAGGGCGTCGCGCGAGTAGGTCACGCCGACCGAGGCGGTGTAGACCTGCCGGTTGCGCTCCGGCTTGTCCGCGTAGCTGTCGAACAGCGGCTTCAGCCAGCCGTCGAGCGTCAGGTCGCCCACCCGCAGGCGCGACTGCAGCCGGCCGCCGGCGGTGACGTACTCCGGATCGCCGTTGTGGCGCAGGATCAGCTCCGTGCCGAGGTCGAGCCGATCGGTCAGATCGACGTCGAGCCGCGGCTGAAAACTCACCGACCGGACGTCCGCTTCGGCCGGCTTGCGCGGGTCGGCGCGGGTGGTCAGCCGCACCGGCAGCGTGGCGCGGATGGCGTCGCCGAGCGGCTGGCGGACGCTCGCCACGACCGTGCGGCGCAGGTAGGTCGGCTCGAGCTCCTCTTCGTCGTCCTCCTCGATACCCTGCGCCGACTCGTAGGTGACGGTGATGACCGGCGGATCGACCGCCGCCGCGCCGGCGGCCGGGCCGGCGATCAGCAAGAGCCGGACGATCAGCAAGGCCGGCGCCGGCGCGCGCCGGATCACGCCGTTCCGTGACCGGCGGCGGCAGCGCCGGCCGGCGCGCCGCCGCCCTGTCCGGCCCGGCGCGGCGCCGGCGGCCGGACCACCGCCTCCGGCGCCATGCCGCCTGACGGCGGGCGCGCCGGGCGGGTATCATGGCCGCGCAGCCGGACCGCGCGGGCGGCCGTCCCCGCCGAACCCCCGGCCGCCGCGCCGCCGATGCCCGTCCGTGTCAGCACCGTCAACCGCACCATCGCCGTCACGCTGGGCGCCGGGGTGACCGCGGCGCAGGCGATCAGCGCCGCGGTCGGCTGGCAGGCTATGGCGTCCACCTTCGAGCGGGCCGCCAGCGCCGCCGCCGCGCCGTTGGCCGGCGCCGCCGCGGCCGGCGCGTGGCTGCTGATCGCCCGCGCCCCGCGCGCGTTGCGCCGGCTGTTCAAGCCGTCGCCGGGCCGGATCGAGCGGACGATCGCCGCCGCCCGCGCCGCCGGCCTGTTGCCCGACGGATATGAGGGCGGTCCGCAGCGCGACCTGCTGGTCGCCCGCACCATCGCCTTCGACCGCAAGGCCGGCCTGACCGATGAGGAGATCGGCAGGGACCTGGCCGACCTGCTGTCCGGCGAGCCGCCGCCGCTCATGCGGTCAGCCCGGCCAGAAACCGCTTCGCCGCCTCCGCCACGGTCACCTCGCGCGCCAGTATCCGGTCCTGAAAGTGGCGCGTCCACGCCGCCAGCTGGCCGCGCGCGGCGCGGAACTCGTTGAGGATGATCCGGCCGATCGGTCCGCTGCCGTCCAGAAAGCCGCTCAGCGCATAGTCCCGCTCGGCGGCGGCGCGGTCGTAGTCCAGGCGGACTATGCGCACGCGCGCGCCGGCGCCGGCCGCCTCCAGGCGCGCGTAGGCGGCGCGCCGGTCGCCGTCGAACGGCAGCCCGATCGAGCCGGCGTTGATCACCAGGCAGCCCCGGCAGGTGCGGGTGAGCGGCCGGTGGGTGTGGCCCACCGCGAACACCGCGCTGCGCAGGCGGACCTTGGTCAGCAGCTCCTCCTCCGTGGTGTGCGGATAGATGCCGTCGCGGGAGCCGAGCAGCGTGCCGTGGGTCATGCACACCTCGCCGGCCGGCGTCGCAAGCCGCGCCTGCGCCGGCAGGTCCCGGAGCGCCGCCACGCGCGCGCCGAGCGACCGCCGGCACCAGTCGACCGCCGCGAACACGTCGTACGGCGCCGGCGGGCGCTCCGCGCCGGCGGCGGCGCGCTTCAGGACGTACTCTTCGTGATTGCCGCGTATGACGATCCAGCCGTCGCGCGCGCGGCGCGCACCGATCAGATCGTGGCACTCCGCGGAGCGCGGGCCGCGATTGACCACGTCGCCGGCCACCAGCACCGCATCCGGGCGCCAGCGGTCCACGTGGTCGCACACCGCCTGCAGCGCCGGCAGATTGCCGTGCACGTCAGCCAGGATCGCGACCTTCATGGCCGGACGACGCGCCCGGCGGTCCGGGCGGCGCCGGACGTTTGACAGTACGCCAAGTCTCTCAATACCATATCGTAGCTTGCGTGCAACGCGCGCGAACCCGGAGCCGGCGCGCGACCGACAGGCGCCTACCCCGCAAACGACCGGCATTGAACACGGCGATCAACACAACATGGCACTGATAACTGATCTGGCATGGCGGATCGGCGGACCGCAGGGAAGCGGGGTCGACACGGCCGCGCGATTCTTTGCCCGCTCCTGCGCGGCGGCGGGCCTGCACGTGTTCGGCCACCGCGAATACTACTCCAACATCATGGGCCGGCACTCGTACTACGACGTGCGGGTCGCCGACCACCCGCTCACCTGCCACCGCAACCACGTCGACTTCATGGCGTCCTTCGACGCGGAGACGCTGGCCCGGCACCTGATGACCGTGGCCGACGGCGGCTGGCTGCTCCACTCGGAGCGCGACGCCGACGTCCCGTTGCGCCGGTTGAGCATGCTGGACGAGCGCGCCGCCGGCGACCTGGGCGCCCTGCTCGACGAACGCGGCCTTGCGCACGGCACCGCCGGCCTGCTGGAGCTGGCCGCCGAACGCGGCGTGCACGCGCTGCCGGTCGACTTCGGCCAGGTCACCGGCGCGTTGGCCGAAGAGCTCGGCATTACCCAGGCGCGCGCCGACCGCACCCTCAACACCGTGTCGGTGGCGGTCTGCTGCGCCGCGCTCGGCCTGGACCGCGCGTACCTGGTGCGCGCGCTCGACCGGGTCTTTCGCGGACGCGCGCCGATCGTGGAGCTCAACACCCACGCCATCGACCTGGCCTACCGCTACGCGGTCGACCGATTCGCCGACCGGACGTTCCACCTGCGGCTGCAGCCGCTCAGCCACGACCATTCCCGCATCTACGTGAACGGCAGCGAGGTCGTGGCCATGGGCAAGATGGCCGCCGGACTCGCCTTTCAGACCTACTACCCGATCAGCCCGGCGACCGCCGAGAACACCTTCCTGGAGCGGCATCCGCGCATCGCAAACCGCTCGGGCGGCGAGCAGGCGGTCGTCGTCGTCCAGACCGAGGATGAGATCGCCGCCATCACCATGGCGGCCGGCGCCGCGCTCACCGGCGCGCGCGCCTCCACCGCGACCTCCGGCCCCGGCTTTTCGCTCATGACCGAGGGACTCGGCTGGGCCGGCATCAACGAGGTGCCGCTGGTGGTGACGCTCTGGCAGCGCGGCGGCCCGTCGACCGGCCTGCCGACGCGCACCGAGCAGGGCGACCTGTTGAGCGCCCTGTACGCCGGCCACGGCGAGTTTCCGCGCATCGTGATCGCTTCCTCCGACCTGACGGAGGCGTTCACCGACGCCGCGCAGGCGTTCAACTACGCCGAGCGCTACCAGGTGCCGGTCATCCACCTGATGGACAAGGCGCTGTCGAGCACCACGCAGACCCTGCCCCGCTTCGACACCGGCGCGCTGTCGATCGACCGCGGGCGGCTCTACCGCCCCGGCGACCGCGCGCCGGAGCAGGGATCGTTCCCGCGCTTCGCGGTCACCGACGACGGTATCTCGCCGCGTCCCGTGCTCGGCCAGCCCGGCGGCATGCACTGGGTGACCGGCGGCGAGCATACCGAGGAAGGCCGCGTCACCGAGGACCCGGTGGTGCGCGAGCAGCAGATGGAAAAACGCGACCGCAAGCTGGAGGTGGCGGCGGCCGAGATCGGACGCGCGGAGAAGGTCGCCGTGTACGGGGCGGATGACGCGGCGATTACCGTGGTGAGCTGGGGCTCCACCAAGGGCGCCGTGCTGGAGGCGATCGACGCGCTGGCCGGCCAGGGGATCGCCGCGCGGCTGGTGCAGGTGCGGCTGCTGTGGCCGTTCCCGGGCCCGGAGCTCCGCGAGCTGCTGGCCGGCGCAGGCGCGCGCGGTCCGATGGTCGCCGTGGAGCTCAACCGCTCCGGGCAGTTCGCCCTCCTGCTCGGCCAGCAGACCGGCCTGCGGCCCGACCACCGGATCGTCAAGTACAACGGCCGGCCGTTCACCGCCGCCGAGCTGCTCGGACCGTTGCGGCGGATCGCCGCCGACAGTATCGCCGCCGGCAGTATCGCCGCCGGCGGCGCGGAATCGACCACCGTCATCCGCAACCCCTGGGAGTAGCGACGACATGGCAACAGCAACCCTCGACCGCAGACAGGCGCTCAAACAGTTCCGGGTCGACTACGCCAACGACTGGTGCCCGGGGTGCGGGGACTTCGGCATCCTGGGCGCCCTGCAGCAGGCGCTGGCCGGCATGGGGCTCCTGCCGCACCAAGTGGTGCTGGTGGGCGGCATCGGCTGCTCCGGCAAGGCGCAGTACTACGTCAACTGCTACGGCGTGCACACCCTGCACGGCCGGCCGCTGCCGTTCGCCACCGGCATCAAGCTGGCCAACCCGGAGCTCACCGTGATCATCGTCGCCGGCGACGGCGACGGGCTCGGCATCGGCGCCGGCCACTTCGTCAACGCCGGCCGGCGCAACGTCGATCTCACCTATCTCCTGTTCAACAACGAGGTGTACGGCCTCACGCAAGGACAGGGCGCGCCCACCCTGCAGCTCGGCCTGCAGACCAAGAGCCTGGCGGAGCCGAACATTCAGGAGAGCGTCAACGGGCCGTCGCTGGCGTATGCCAGCGGCTTTACCTGGATCGGCCGCGGCTATTCCTACGACGTGCGCCACCTGGTGAGCATGATCACCCGCGCGGTGCGGCACCGGGGCCTGTCGTTCCTGGACATCGTCCAGCCGTGCCCGACCTACAACGACCTGCACGACAGGGCGTGGTTCGGCGGCGCCGGCACCGACAGCGGCGACTCGCGCATCTACGACGTCGAGGCGACCGATTACGACGGCCGCATAGCCGCCGGCGCGGACGCGGACGACTATCGCGCCAAGGTGGCGGCCTTCGCGCAGAAGGCGCTGGAATGGGGGGACCGCATCCCGGTCGGGCTGCTCCTGGAGCGGCAGGGGGCGGAGTCGTTCGGCGACCGGGTCGGCGGCCGGCTGCAGCCGTACCGCGCGCAGCCGCCGGCGGCGCGCGTCATAGCCGACGACGCCGGCCGGCCGGCCGCCGACCTGTCGGCCGCCTTCGACGAGTCCGGAGTCGATTAGGCCGGACGCACCACCCGGCCGGATGCCGGTGAGCCGCGGTCCGCGGCATGGAGGAAGCTCGACGATGAAACTCGGAATGTTCATGATGCCCCTGCATCCGCCGGAGCGCGACCGCACCGAATGCTTCGAAGAGGACCTGGAGCTGGTGGTCCGATGCGACCGCCTGGGCTACGAGGAGGCGTGGATCGGCCAGCACCACACGCTCGACTGGGAGCCGATCCCCTCCAACGACGTCTTCATAGCCAACGCGCTGCCGCGCACCTCGTCGATCAAGTTGGGCACCGGCGTATCGATCATGCCGCTGCACCATCCGGCCAACGTCGCCACCCGGCTGGCGTACCTCGATCACTTGGCGCGCGGCCGGTTCCTGGTCGGCTTTGGCCAGGGCGGCGTGCCGTGCGACTACGAGCTGTTCAACCTGGACCCGGCCCAAGTCGGCCTGATGACGGTGCGCGGCATGGACATGGTCCTGAAGCTGTGGGAGTCGAAGGCGCCGTTCGACATAGAAGACGAGTTCTGGCGCGTCAAGGTGGAGAACCCGCGGCCCGACTTGAGCATGGGCGACATTCTCAAGCCGTATCAGAAGCCGCACCCACCGATCGCCATGAGCATCATCAAGGCGGAGTCGCGCGGCGCGCTGACCGCCGGCGAGCGCGGCTACATCCCGATCAGCGCCAACATGGTGACCCCGGCGGTGCTCAAGCGGCAGTGGGAAGTCTATTGCGAGGGGGCGGCCAAGGCCGGCAGGCCGGAGCCCGACCGCGGCGAGTGGCGGGTGTGCCGCAGCGTCATGGTCGCCGATACCGACGCCGACGCCTGGGAGTTCGCCCGCGGCGTGTACAGCCGGTCGTACGAGTACATGATCAAGATCCTCAAGGCCGGCATGGTGCAGGAGGCCATGAAGATCGACCCCGGCATGACCGACGACGACATCGACGTCGACTACGTTCTGGACAACCTGTGCATCATCGGCAGCGTCGACACCGTCGTGCACCGGCTGCGCGAAGTGATCGACGTCACCGGCGGTTTCGGCCAGCTGCTGATGATCGCCCAGGACTCCGACAATGACGAGCGCTGGTGGCGTTGCGTGGAGCTGCTCGCCACCGAGGTAACGCCGGCGCTCTCGCCCGGATAGCGCCGGGCCCGGAACTACGGCCGGCGGCAGGCCATGCTTGAACGACTACGCATACGAAATTATCGAGGATCCAGCGATCTCGAAGTCCCACGTCTGAGCCGCGTGAACGTCATTGCCGGCACCAACAACGCCGGCAAGACGGCGCTGCTGGAAGCCATCTTTCTGCTCTCCGGGGCCGGTCGTCCGGAATTGGCAATGAATGGCCACATACTCCGGATCCCCGGCAATGCTTCGAAAGCGCCGATGAGCAGGGAAGCGCTGGTCGAGACGTTGTGGAAACCGCTGTTCCATGGATTCGATGCCGGCGACGCCATCGCAATCACCGGCGAGCACGAACCTTCCGGTCATCTGTCGCTGCAGGCCGCCCTCCAAACTCAGCGCAGAATCGAGTTGCCCATGCAGGACGCCGGACGCACCGATCTGTCGCCGACGGACGAGCTGGTATTCACGTACAGACAAGGCGATGCAGAGCCGGTGAGGACGGCAGCGAAGCTGACCGAAGACAAGGTCGAGTTCGAGCCCAGCCGCGGGAACACCCCCTTTTCGTGCGCCATAGCGACGTCTCACCACCGAATCGACAGTGGCGAAGCGGTCCTCCTGGGAGCCCTGCGGAAACGAAAACAGGGGGATGTGCTGCTCGAAGCGCTGCAAGTGATAGAGCCACGCCTGCGGAGCGTCGAAGACAACTCCGCCAGCGGCGCCCCCATGATCTGGGGCGACATAGGCCTTCCGGAACTCGTACCGCTCACGGTGATGGGTGACGGCATGACCCGGTTCGCCAGCACCGTACTCGCAATGACAAGCGTCGCGGACGGCGTCATGCTCATCGACGAAGTAGAAAACGGCATTCACCACTCCGTCCTCGCCGACGTCTGGCGCGTGATCGACGACGCGTCCCGCCGCTTCGGCGTGCAGGTGTTCGCGACGACTCACAGCTTCGAATGCGTACACGCCGCCGACCAGGCGATCAAGACCGACGCCCTGTCCCTGCATCGACTTTCCCGCGACGATGACGGCAGTTGCCGTTGTGTCACCTACGACCGAGCCGAGATCGCCGCGGCGATACGCCATGACATCGAGGTGCGCTGAGCGTGCCCACCAAGATCAGTTCCGGGACAGTCCTCCTCGTCGAAGGAAACGATCACCGCAACTTCTTTGAAGCATTCCGCGATCATCTCGGGATTTCTCCGCTGCAGATCTTCAATTACGGCGGCGTGGCACAACTGAGCGCTTTTCTATCGACGTTCGTGAAGTCGGAGGGATTCGCCGGAGTCCGCCGTCTTGGGATCGCGCGTAATGCCGAGAGATCCGCGCATTCGGCGTTCCAGAGCGTGCGTTCGGCGCTCGACAAAGCCAATCTTGCGCGCCCGGATGCGGTCGGGGCGGTCGCGCCCGGCGATCCCGCGGTAAGCGTTCTGGTGTTGCCAGAAGACGGGGCCGGCATGTTGGAGACGGTGCTGGCGCGTTCGTTCGCCGGCACGAGAGCGGATCGTTGCATCGACCGCTTCATCGCGTGCATCCAACGGGACGGACCGAAGCTGCAGCGGCCGGAAAAGGCGCGGACGACCGCGTTTCTCGCCACGACCCCGGACCCCCACGTATCGGTCGGCGTAGCCGCGAAGAAAAAGGTGTGGAGTTTCGATCACGACGCGTTCCGCACGATTCGGGAGTTCCTGTCGCGGTTGGGCGGTTGATGATGGCAGAGAAAATCTCGGCGGCCAGCGGTTATGCTCACGTCAAGCCGCTTACCGACGCGCTGCTGGAGGCGGCGCGCGCCCGGCTCGGCAACCGGTTGACGGCGGTCGCGCTGTACGGATCGGTGGCGCGAGGGGAGGCGCACCGCTTCAGCGACATCGACCTGTTCGTCGTGCATCGCGGCGCCCGCGAGGTGGTGTCCGAAGCGTTCCTCCGCGCCAAGTTGCGCCTGCGCGACACGCCGCTCACGCGCGAGTTGACGTCGCAGGGGATACCGGCCGCCCCGATTGCCGTGTACCGATCCGAAGAGGAGTTGGCCGATACGCCCTGGCTGCTGCTCGACGTGACGCACCACGGCATCATCCTGTTCGATCCCCGCGGCGTGCTGCGCCGGAAGTTGCAGCGCCTCAAAGCGAGGCTCCGGGAGCTCCGTTCACGCCGCATCGAGTTGCCCGACGGCTCCTGGTACTGGGACCTCAAACCCGACATGCGCCCGGGCGAGATCGTCAACCTGTAACATCCCCGCCCGCGCCGCGGCCGAAGACGCGCGCCGCATCTATGAGCTCTGCTCGCGGCTGGCCGCCGCCGCGGGCTGATCGAGCTGCTCAAGCACCTGCAGGCAGCGGTCGGCGACGATGCGTTCCTGGCCGGGTTGGAGCATATGCGGATTGACGACCACTCCGTCGCCGATGAAGTGCTGCGCCAGCACGACCCGCGGATCGCCGGCCAGCAGCTCTTCGCAGAGCTGCCCGGTCGTGAACCCGGCGTCCGGCAGGGTCCGCAGCGCCAGCATCGGCACGGTGTACGTGTCCCCCTTCACCATCCGCTCAAGCGCGATCGGCCGGCCCGCGCGCGCCAGCGCCCGCTCGACGTGGTCGATCTGAGCTTCCCAACGGGCGCGGTCGGCGTCGTGATCGCGGGCAAGGTAGAGCTCCAGCGCCTTCAGCAGGCCGATGATCTCTTCGCGGCTCACCTTGGCCGGCCGGCCCACCGCGGCGAACGGATTGCCGTTGGCCGCGCACGCCGCGATCAGGTCCTTGCGGCCGATCACCAGTCCCGTCGACTGCGGTCCCATGATGCTCTTGCCGCCGCTGAAGATGGTGAGATCCGCGCCGGCCTTCCAGAAGCGCGTCAGGGTCGACGGCGGCGGACACTCCGAAGCGGCGTCGACGATCAGCGGCACGCCGGCCGCCCGCGCGATGCTCACCAGGTCATCAAGCGACACCGACGACGGATCGCTCAGCCGGTGCGCCATGCACAGGATCGCCGCCGTGCCGGCGCCGACCGCCGCGCGCAACGCCTGAGCGGGCGGCGCGCCGTCATCTTCCACCTCCACGAAGGTGGCGCCGGCCAGCCGCATCGCCTGATCGTAGGCCAGACGGTGCGACCGCTGGACGACCACCTGCGACTTCATGCCGGCAGGGTCAGGGAGCTGCGCGATCCGCTCCGGGTCCGCGCCGGCCATGCAGGCCGCGGTCGTCACCAGCAGCCCGGCGGCGGCGCTGGAAGTGACGTACGCCGCCTCCACGTCGAGCATGCCGGCGATGCGTTCGCCGACCTGCCGCTGCAGTTCCTCCAGCCGGCAGAACCGGCGGTTGGCCTCCTGCATGACCGCGAACACTTCCGGGGCCATCACCGACCCGCCGTAGTTGGTTACGGTGCCGGCGGCGTTGACGAGCGTGCGTACGCCGAGCGCTTCGTAGATACCCATGTCGTCAACGGTGATAGCACATCGCGGCGGCCGAACGAACCCGGCGCTCGAAGACGCCGGCAGCAGGCGGCCTGCGCGCCGGTGGCTCAAGCGCCGGCCCGTTGCCCTTGCGGCGGCGGCGCACTACCATCGGCGGCGTGGACCGCGCGCAGCTCCCCTTCATGATCGCGCTTCTGGACGACGATACGCCGACGGTCCGGCACCGCGTCCTGGAGGGACTGGCCGCCTTCGGCGACGAACTCGACGCCGAGATCGAACGGCAGGCGATCAAGCTCGACCGCGAACGCCGCGACCTGTTGCAGGAGGTGTACGCCATGCAGCGGCGCGCCCGCCTGCAGGAGCGCTGGCAGGAGTGCCTGGCCGTCGCGCATGAGAAGGTGAAGCTGGAGACCGCGCTCGGTCTGGTCGCCGATTACGAGTCCGGCCCCGGCGCCGGCGCCAAGCTCACCCGCCTGCTGGACGGGCTGGCGCGGGACTACCGCGGCGCGCACGGCGTCCCCGACGTGTTCACCCTGGCCCACTACCTGTTCCGCACCAGAGGGTTGTCCGGCTGCGGCAAACGCGACTTCTACACGCCGGCGGCGAGCGACCTGGTGTCGGTGATCGACCGCAGGCGCGGTTTGCCGATCAGTCTGGCGTGCATCTACCTGCTGGTCGGCGCCCGGCTCGGACTCGACATCGCCGGCTGCAACGTGCCCAACCACTTCCTGGCGCGGGCGGTCGCCGGCGACCGGCTGATCCTGGTCGACTGCTTCAACGGCGGGGCGACCATCGACGTGGCGCGCCTCATCCCCAAGGGATACGACGCCGGCCCGCAGATCGCCCGCATACGCCGCGGCGCGTCGTCCGCCGCGATCATGGCGCGCGTGGCAGCGAACTTGGCGGCGGCGCACGCGCGCGCCGGCAATGAATCCGAGGCGCGCTTCTTCGCCGACCTGCGCGACCGGACCGCCTGAGCCGCAACGCCGGCGCCCGCGCTTGACCGGCAGCGATTCCGCCGCACCCGCCGCCGCGAGCGGGGCCGCCGCAGGAAGCGGGGCCGCCGCGCCCGGCGGCGATGAAGGCTCACTGCGCGGCGCCGTCGACTCGATCATCTACGTCACCGACGACGGATCGTTCGCCGTCGTGCGCCTCCGGTCGGAGACCGATCCCGACTCCCGGCCGGTCGCCGTCGGCCCGCTGGCCGGCGTCCGCCCGGGCGAGGTGCTCCATCTGCAGGGGGCGTGGACCCACCATCGCCGGCACGGACCGCAGTTCAAGGTCGAGTCGTTCCATTCGGTCGCTCCCGGCACCGCCGCCGGCATCGAACGCTTCCTTGCCTCGCGGCTGGTCAAGGGGGTCGGCCCGGAGCTGGCAAAGCGGATCGTGGCGCGCTTCGGCGCCGGCGCGCTGCAGGTGCTGGACCGCAACGGCGAGCGGCTGACCGAGGTGGCCGGCATCGGCGCCGACCGCCGCGACCGCATCGTGGCGTCGTGGGCCGACCACCGCCGGCTGCGCGACACGATGATCTTTCTGCAGGGGCACGGCATCTCCCCGGCGTACGCGCTCCGCATCCACCGCCGTTACGGTTCGGCGGCGCGCCGCGCGGTCACCGAGAACCCGTACCGGCTGGCCGAGGAGGTGGCCGGCATCGGCTTTCTGATCGCCGACCGGATCGCCGCCTCGCTCGGCGTCGAGCCGGACTCGCCGCAACGGGCCGCCGCCGGAGTGCTGCACGTGTTGGGCGCCGGGGCGAAACGCGGCCACACGCAGATGCCGGTCGACGCGGTGACGGAGGCCGGCGCCGAGCTGCTGTCGGTCGGCGCCGCGGCGGTCGACGACGCCATCCGGTCGCTACGCGGCCGGGGCGCGGTCCTGGCCTGCGGCGCCGGCGGCCGGTCGATCGCCCTTCCCAACCTGCGGCGCGCCGAGGAGCGCGCCGCGGCGCGGTTGCGGGCGCTCGCCGCCCGGCCGGCGCCCGCGCTGAGCCCCGGCGTGCCGGGGCTGCTGTCCGCCTTCGAGCGGTCGAGCGGCGTGGCGCTGTCGCCGGAGCAGCGCCACGCCTCCTCGGCGGCGGCGCAGGCGGCGGTGCTGGTGGTGACCGGCGGCCCCGGCACCGGCAAGACCACGCTGATCCGCGCCGTGCTCAGCCTGTACGACGCGGCCGGCCTGCAGGTGCAGCTGGCCGCGCCGACCGGACGCGCCGCCAAGCGGATTGAGGAGCAGGCCGGCCGGCCGGCGTCGACCATCCACCGGCTGCTTGAGTACAGCCCGCGCGAAGGCCGCTTCCTGCGCGACGCGGAGAACCCGCTCGACTGCGACGGGCTGATCCTGGACGAGCTGTCGATGGTCGACGTCACGCTGATCGACGCCGTCCTGGCGGCGGCCCCGCACGACTGCCGGCTGCTGCTGGTCGGCGACAGCGACCAGCTCCCGTCGGTGGGACCGGGCGACGTGCTGGCCGACCTGATCGCTTCCGGCGCCTGTCCGGTCGCCCGCCTCACCACCGTGTTCCGGCAGGGGGACCGCAGCGCGATCGTCATGGCCGCGCACGCCGTCAACCACGGCCGCGTGCCGCGGCGCAACGACGGAGAGGCCGGCGACTACTACTTCATCAACCGGGACGACCGCGCCGCGGCGTGCGACACGATCGTGCATCTGGTCACCGAACGGATGCCGGCCCGCTTCGGGCTCGACCCGCGCACCGACATCCAGGTGCTCACCCCCATGAACCGCGGCGACCTGGGGACCGCCGCCCTCAACCACCGCCTGCAGGAGGCGCTCAACCCGGCCGGCGCCGCCATCGAAGGCGCCGCCGACGTCCGCGTCGGCGACCGCGTCATGCAGACCCGCAACGATTACCAGCTGGAGGTGTTCAACGGCGACATCGGCTTGGTGCGCGACCTGGACGCCGAGGACCAGCGCGTGCTGGTCGACTTCGCGGCCGGTCCGGTCTGGTACGAGGCGGCCGAGCTCGACTCGCTGACGCTGGCCTACGCGATCACCATTCACAAGTCGCAGGGGAGCGAGTTTCCGGCGGCCGTGATCTCGATCGCCACCGAGCACTACCCGATGCTGCAGCGCAACCTGCTCTACACCGCGCTGACGCGCGCGCGCCGGCTGGTCGTGGTGGTCGGCAGCGGCCGGGCCGCGCGCATCGCGGTCGCCAACGCGCAGGCGCGCGAGCGCCACACCGGACTGGTGGAACTGCTGACGGCGCGGGCCGCGGCCCCGTGAACCCGCCGGTCGGCAGCCGCGTCGGCCTGGGGACCTGGGCGATCGGCGGCCCCGGCTGGCGCGGCGGCTGGGGGGCGCAGCCGGACGCCGAATCGCTGGCCGCCATCCACGCCGCCCTCGACTGCGGCGTCGACTGGATCGACACCGCCCCGCTGTACGGCCGCGGCCACGCCGAGACGCTGATCGGCCGCGCGCTCGCCGAGCGGCCCGGCGCCGCCGGCGGAGTGCGCGTCGCCACCAAGTGCGGCTGGCCGTGGGCCGGCCGGCGCGCCCGTCCGTTCGCCCGGCTCACCGCGGCCAGCATCCGCGGCGAGCTGCGCGCCAGCCTGCGGCGCCTGCGAGTCGAGCGCATCGACCTGTATCAGATACACCATCCGCGGCCGCCGGAGCAGCTGGTCGAGGGGTGGGAGGAGCTGGCCCGCCTGCGGGAGCGCGGACTGATCGGCGCCTGCGGCCTGTGCAACGCCGCCGCATCCGACGTCGAACGCCTGCACGCGATCGCGCCGGCGGCGGCCGTGCAGGTTCCGTACAGCCTGCTGCGGCGCGACGCGGAAGCGGAGCTGCTGCCGCGCTGCCGCCGCCTCGGCATAGCCGTGCTGGCCGCCAGCCCCCTGCACGGCGGCATGCTGGCGGCCGGCTTCGACCGCGCGCGGGTGGCGCGGCTGCCCGGCGACGACTGGCGGCGCGAGCACCCCGACTTCCGCGACCCGCGCCTCGGCGCCCATCTCGACGTGATCAAGCGCCTGCGCGAGGCGGCCGGCGGCCGGCCGCTCGCGCGGCTGGCGCTGGGGTGGTTGCTGGCGCAGCCGGACGTCCACGCGGCCATCCTGGGCGCGCGCCGGCCGCAGCAGGTGGCGGACGCGCTCACGCCGTGGCCGGCGATCGACGCCGCCGGCGCCGCCCGGCTCAGCGCGGCGAGCCGGCGGTAGCGGCGCCGGCGGTGAGGGCGTCCACGATCTTCCGGCCGTGAAAGCGCGCGGTCTCGATGAAGATGCTGCCGGCCCGGTCGCCGGCGCACACCGATCCGCAGACGAACACCCCCGGCGCGTCGGTCTGAAAGGTGCGCGGATCGTAACGCGGCGTGCGATCGGCGCCGTCCAGGGTGACCCCCGCCCCTTCCAGCAAGCTGAGGTCGGGACGGTAGCCGATCTGCACGATGACCGCGTCGTTGCGGACCGCCTGCGACCGCCCGTCCTGCCGGACGGTGATCGACGTCTCGTCGATGCGCTGCACGGTCGCCGACGGCAGCCACGCTATCTCGCCGCGCGCGATGCGGTTCTCCAGCTCCGGCTGCACCCAGTACTTGGTCTGCACCCGGTCGCCGCGGTGGATCAGGGTGACGCGGGCGCCGGCGCGCTGCAGCTCCAGCGCCGTCTCCGCCGCCGCGCTGCGGCCGCCGATGACCGCCACGTCGCGATCGTAGTAGGGGTGCCCCTCATCGAACCGGTGCGTCACCTTCGGCAGCTCCTGTCCCGGCGCCTGCAGACGCCGCGGCCAGTCGAAGAATCCGGTGGCGACCACCACCGCGGGCGCCGTGAACCGGCCGGTACGCCCACCGCGCGCGGTGGTGACCAGGAACCGGCCGCCGGCCTCCCCGCCGGTCCGCTGCAGCCCGACCACCCGCTCGTACTGCCGCACCCGCACGGCGAAGCGGGCGGCGACCCGGCGGTAGTACTCGACCGTCTCGGCCCGCGACGGCTTGCGGGCCAGCGTCGTGAACGGCACGCGCGCCAGCTCCAGGCGCTCCGGGGACGAGAAGAACGTCATGTTGCGCGGGAAGCGAAAGATCGAGTTGACTAGGCAGCCCTTCTCCAGCACCACGCAGTCCAGGCCGGCCGCTTCCGCCTCGATCGCGCACGCCAAGCCGGCCGGCCCTGCGCCGATGATGATGAGATCGTGCCCGATGGGGTCTTGTGTGATGGGATCGTGCCCTGACATCGCTCGCTTCCGCCGCCGCGTGCTCGACCACTACCGGCGCCGCGGCCGCCGGTTTCCCTGGCGGCGGACGCGCGATCCGTACCGGATCCTGGTCTCCGAGTTCATGCTACAGCAGACGCAGACGGCGCGCGTGCTGGCCAAGTTCGACCCGTTCGTGACCCGCTTCCCGCACGTGCGCGCGCTGGCCGACGGCGACCGGGGCGACGTGCTGGCGCTGTGGAGCGGACTTGGCTACAACCGGCGCGCGGTGGCGCTGCACCGCTCCGCCGGGCTGATCGCCGACCGGCATGGCGGCGCGGTGCCGAGCGGCGCGGACGACCTGCGCGCCCTGCCCGGCGTGGGTCCGGCCACCGCCGGAGCCGTGCAGGCGTTCGGCTTCGGCCTGCCGGCCGTGTTCGTGGAGACCAACATCCGCCGCGCGGCGCTGCACGAGCTCTTTCCCGGACGCACGGCGGTGAGCGACCGGGAGCTGCTGCCGGTACTGGAGCGGGCGCTCGACCGGTCGGACCCGCGCACCTGGTACTGGGCGCTGATGGACTACGGCGCCGCGCTGGCGCGCGGCGTCCCCAACCCCAACCGGCGGAGCGCCCACTACGCGCGCCAGAGCCGATTCGACGGCTCCAACCGCCAGCAGCGCGGCCGCATCCTGCGGGCGCTGGCCGAACGCGGCCCGCTCACCTTTGCCGAGCTGAGCGGCCTGATCGGCGCCGCCGGCCGCGCCGGCCGGGAACGGGCGCGCCGCAACGTGGAGGCGATGGCCGCCGAGGGGCTGCTCGACACGACCGGCGCCCGCGTCCGCTTGGCGGCCGGGGACCGTGTACGGCGGTAGGACCCAATTATGCTTCGGGATATGGTATTTTGCTTCTCATTCTATTATGATGTATTCTTAAATCAACCATAACTCTGTCGCATCCTGTTGCTATTGCGTAATTTAGATCGACCACTGCGCGAGCGCCAGGCGTCGGCGTGACCGGCCGTACCGCGGCGACTGAAGGGGAGGGGCCTTGGCTGAACTGAAGGTCATCAAGCGCACCGGTGAGGTCGTCGGCTTCGATGAGGAGCGGATCGCCACCGCCATCACCAAGGCGGTCCGCGCCACCGGGGAGCCGCACGTCACCGCCGTGCTCGGCAACGGAGCGCTGCACGACCTGCTCACCGGCGTCATCACCGAGCTCGACGACCGGTTCGTCGAGCTCTACCCGAACGTGGAGAACATCCAGGACATCGTCGAGAAGCACCTGGTCAAGCACGGCTTGTACGAGGTGGCCAAGCGCTACATCCTGTACCGCGCCGAGCACCAGAAGGCGCGCGAGGAACGGAAGGACCAGGTGGCCGAGCGGTCGCTGCTCGGCAAGCTCACCGTGGTCAAGCGCGACGGCCGCGCCGTGCTGTTCGACATCTCGGAGATCCGAGAAGCGATCCGGGAGTGCGCGCACGGCTTCGACGGCGAGATCGACCCCGACCTGATCTCGCGGGAGACGGTGCGCAACGTCTTTGACGGCATCTCCACCGCCGACATCGACCGGGCGGTGCTGATGGCCGCCTCATCGTTCATCGAGCGCGATCCGGCCTACGCCAAGGTGGCCGCGCGGCTGTTCCTGCGGCGCATCTACCGGGAGGTGATCGGCGTGGCCCGCAGCCACGAGGACGGCTACCGGCAGGCGTTCATACGCGGCGTCCGCGGCGGCGTCGAAAAGGGCCTGTTCGACGAGCGGCTGCTGGAGTTCAACCTGGGCCGCCTGGCGGACGCGCTCGATACCGCCCGCGACGACCTGCTCAACTTCATGGGGGTGCAGACCCTGCACGAACGCTACTTCGCGCGCGCCGGCAACGAGCTGCTGGAGACGCCGCAGGCGTTCTGGATGCGGGTGGCGATGGGGCTGGCGCTGCCGGAGGAGGACCGCGACGACCGCGCGGTGTCGTTCTACCGGGTGATCTCCACCCTGCGCTTCGTGCCGTCGACCCCGACGCTGTTCCACTCCGGCACCACGCACCCGCAGCTCTCCTCCTGCTTCCTCACCACCGTGGAGGACGACCTGGAGCACATCTTCAAGTCGCTGGCGGACAACGCGCAGCTCTCCAAGTGGTCGGGCGGCCTCGGCAACGACTGGTCGTCGATTCGCGGCACCGGCGCCCACATCCGCAGCACCAACGTGGAGAGTCAGGGCGTCATTCCCTTTCTCAAGATCGCCAGCGACGTCACCCTGGCCATCAACCGCTCCGGCAAGCGGCGCGGGGCCACCTGCGCCTACCTGGAGACGTGGCACCTCGACATCGAGGACTTCCTGGACCTGCGCCGCAACACCGGCGACGAACGCCGCCGCACGCACGACATGAACACCGCCAACTGGATACCCGACCTGTTCATGAAGCGCGTCGAAGACGACGGCGAATGGACGCTGTTCTCACCGGACGAGACGCCCGACCTGCACCGCCTGTACGGGCAGGCGTTCGAGCAGCGCTACCAGGAGTACGAGCGGAAGGCGCGCGCCGGTCTGCTGGCGCGCACCCGCACCGTCTCCGCGTTGAAGCTCTGGCGCAAGATGCTGTCGATGCTGTTCGAGACCGGCCACCCGTGGATCACGTTCAAGGACCCGTCGAACGTCCGTTCCCCGCAGGATCACGCCGGCGTGGTGCACAGCTCCAACCTGTGCACGGAGATCACGCTCAACACCTCCCGCGCGGAGACCGCCGTGTGCAACCTCGGTTCGGTGAACCTGGAGAAGCACGTGGTCGACGGCGCGCTGCAGACGCAGTCGCTGGCCGCCACCGTGGAGACGGCCATGCGGATGCTCGACAACGTGATCGACGTCTGCTTCTACCCGACCCCGGAGGCGCGCGCGTCGAACGAACGTCACCGGCCGGTCGGCTTGGGCGTGATGGGGTTGGCCGACGCGCTGTTCAAGCTCGACGTACCGTTCGCGTCGCCGGAGGCGGTCGACTTTGCCGACCGCTCCATGGAGCTGATCGCCCACAGCGCCATCCTCGGCTCGTCGCGGCTGGCCGCCGAACGCGGCGCCTACGAAAGCTACCGCGGCTCCAAGTGGGACCGGGGCCTGCTACCGCAGGACACCCTGGACCTGCTGGAGCGGGAGCGCGGCCAGCGGATCGAGACGCCGCGCGGCGGCCGTCTCGACTGGGAGCCGGTCCGCGCCCACGTGCGCCAGCACGGCATGCGCAACTCCAACACCATGGCGATCGCCCCGACGGCGACCATCTCCACCATCTCCGGCTGCTTTCCGTCGATCGAGCCGATCTATCAGAACGTCTACGTCAAGTCGAACATCTCCGGCGAGTTCACCGTGGCCAACCCGTACTTGGTGAGCGACCTGAAGCGCGCCGGTCTGTGGGACCGTCATCTGTTCGAGGAGCTGAAGTACCGCGACGGCAGCGTGCAGGCGATCGACGCGATCCCGGAGCGGCTGCGCGCCAAGTACCGGACCGCCTTCGAGATCGACCCCCTGCACTGCCTGCGCATGACCGCGGCGCGCAGCAAGTGGATCGACCAGAGCCAATCGCACAACGTGTTCATGCGCGGCACCTCCGGGCAGGCGCTCAGCGACATCTACCGGACCGCGTGGCGGCTCGGCCTCAAGACCACCTACTACCTGCGCACGCTGGCCGCCAGCCAGGTGGAGAAGTCGACCCTCGGCGCCCGGTACGGCTTGACGCAGAAACGCGCCAACGGCGCTCCGGCCGCAACCCCGGCTGCAGCCGCAACCCCGACTGCGGCGGCGGCTCCGGCCGAACCGCAGAACGGCCGCGCCGGCGCCTGCAACATCGACGAAGAAGACTGCGAAGCCTGCCAGTAGCGGCAGCGAATCGGAAACATCAGTGGGCATCCTGGACAACACCGCCACCGACCCCAACAAGATCCTGCCGTTGCGTTACGCCTGGGCGCGCGGCTACTACAAGGCCGGGGTGGCCAACAACTGGGTCCCCGAAGAGGTGTCGATGCAGAAGGACGTCGAGCAGTGGAAGGCGCCGGACGTGATCTCCGACGACGAGCGGCGCCTGATCCTCTGGAACCTCGGCTTCTTCTCCACCGCCGAATCGCTCACCGCCAACAACATCGTGCTGGCCGTCTACGCGCACGTGACCAATCCCGAGTGCCGCCAGTATCTGCTGCGCCAGGCGTTCGAGGAGGCGATCCACACCGACACCTTCATCTATTGCTGCGACAGCCTCGGCCTGGATCCCGACGAGATCTACACCATGTACCGGACCATCCCGTCGATCGAGCGCAAGGACGCCATGGTGATAGAGATGACCCGCTCGATCTTCGCTCCCGGCTTCACCACCGCCACCGAGCGGGGGGTGCGCGACCTGCTGCACGACCTGGTCGGCTACTACGTGATCATGGAGGGCATCTTCTTCTACGCCGGGTTCGCCATGATGCTGGCACTCAAGCGGCAGAACAAGATGGTCGGGGTGGGCGAGCAGTTCGAGTTCATCATGCGTGACGAAAGCGTCCATCTGGCGTTCGGGTCCGATCTGATCAACGCGGTCAAGGCCGAGCACCCGCGCATCTGGACGGCGGCGTTCCGGGACGACCTGATCGACCTGATCCGGCGCGGCGTGGAGCTGGAGGCGGCCTACGCGCGCGACGCCTGCCCGCGCGGCCTGCTGGGGATCAACGCCGAGCAGTTCGCCGCCTACGTCGAATACATCGCCGACCGCCGCATGGAGCGGATCGGACTGCCCCGGCAGTACGAGCGCGACAACCCGTTTCCGTGGATGGCGCAGACCATCGATCTCAACAAGGAGAAGAACTTCTTCGAAACCCGCGTGACCGAGTACCAGACCGCCGGCTCCCTCACCTGGGACTGAACGGCAGGAACGCCGGGCCACACGGGAAGGAGACGGCCGCCGCGCGGCGCGGCGGCGGTGAGCGCATGGAAGCGGCACGGACCGAACGCCTGCTGGAGCGTCCGTTGGCGGAGTCGGCGGCGCTGCTGGCGCACGGGTATCTGCGGCAGGCCGATCGAGCCGTCCGGCAGGTGGGCCGGCCGGGCCGGCCGGAGGCGCTGCACGACTTCCGGGTGGCGTTGCGCCGGTGCCGTAGCGTGGTGCGCGCCTACCGGCCGTGGCTGGGCAAGGCGGCCGGCAGACGGATCCGCCGGTCGTTGCGCCGCCTGATGCGGCGGACCAACGGAAGCCGCGACGCCGAGGTGCAGATCGTCTGGCTGGAAGGCGCGCGGCCGGCGTTGCGGCGCGGCGAGCGGGCCGGACTCAACTACCTGCTGGCGCGGCTGCGCCGGCGGCGGCGCGCCGGACAGGCGGCCGCCGCGGCGTTGCGCGGACGCTTCGAGCGGCTGGACGCGGCGTTGCGGGGGCGCCTGCAGCGGACGGGGCCGGCCGACCTGACGTTCGGGCGCGCGCTCGGCGAGCGCCTGCAGGAGTACGCCGCCGACATGTCGGCGCGCCTGGCGGCCGCATCCGGCGCGGCCAACGGCGAAGCGCTCCACGACGCCCGGCTGGCCGTGAAGCGGCTGCGCTACTTGGCGGAGCCGGCGGTCGACGCCCTTGCCGGCGGGCCGGCCGCGGTGAAGGCGCTGAAGGGGATGCAGGACCTGCTGGGCGAACTCAACGACGCCCGCGTGCTGGCCGCCGCCGTAGACGAGGAGCTGGCGCGCGTCTCCGCCGAGCAGACCGCGCGGCTGCGGCGGCTGGCGCTGGCCGGCACGGACGAAGAGCTGGCGCGCGCGCGGCGCCGCGACGAACGCCTGGGGTTGGTGCGCATCCTGCGGCTGCTCCACGACCGGCGGCAGGAGCTGCTCGGACGGCTGCGGAGCGGGCACATGGACGCCGCGCGGAGCGCGTGCGCGGCGCTGCGGCGCGAAGGCGCCGCGCTGGCCGGCGGTTCCGGCGCGCCCGCCGGTCCGGCCCCGCCCCGGGCGCCGTAGCGGGCCGGCTGCGCTCTGCCGGCCCGCGTCCGGAGTCCGTTATACTGCCGCCGGCGCGGTCAGAAGTGGTGCGGGCATGGCGGTCGTCGTAACCGGGAAGCGAAAGCTCACCTATGAGGAGTACGCGCTGCTGCCCGATGACCGCAATCGCCACGAGATCATCGACGGTGATCACTACGTGAGCCCGGTGCCGCTCATCTACCATCAGGACCTGGCGGCGCGGCTCTACGAGATCCTGCGCGCCGCGTTTGTGACCACGGGACGGGGCCGGGTCCTGTTCGCGCCGGTCGACGTGGAGCTGTCCGTCACCGACATCGTGCAGCCGGACCTGATCGTGGTGCTGGCCGAACACGGGTCGATCGTGACCCGCAGCCGCATCATCGGCGCTCCCGACCTGCTGGTGGAGATCGTCTCGCCGTCGAACCGCCGGCACGACACCGTCCTCAAGCTCGACCTGTACCGGCGCGCCGGCGTGGGCGAGTACTGGATCGTCGATCCCGAGGCGCGGCGCATGACCGTCTACGCCCGCTCGCCGGACGGCCTGACCGAACACGACGCCGGAGGCGGCCGCGTCACCTCGCCGCTCGCCGGCGGTCCGGTCGAGATCGGGCGCATCTGGTAGCCGCGGCCGGGCGGGAGCGGCGCGCGCTGCTCTACGCGCTGCTCAGCGTCGCCCTCTGGTCGACGGTCGCCACCGGCTTCAAGCTCGGCCTGCGCGCCTTGCAGCCGGTGCAGCTCCTGTTCCTGGGCTGCGCGGTGGCGCTGGCGTTCTTTGCCGCGGCGCGGCCGTTCGTCACCGCCACGCTCACCGCCCGCCAGCATCTGAGCGCCGCAGCGCTGGGGCTGCTCAACCCGTTCGGCTACTACCTGGTGCTGTTCGAGGCGTATGACCGTCTGCCGGCGCAGATCGCGCAGCCGCTCAACTACCTGTGGGCCGTGACCCTGGCGCTGCTGGCCATCCCCGTGCTCGGCCAGCGCCTGCCGGCGCGCGGCTGGATCGGCGTGGCGGTGAGCTACGCCGGGGTGGCGATACTGCTGACGCGGGGCGGCTCTGAGGGACTGGGACGGTTCGACACCGCCGGCGTGGCGCTGGCGCTCGGAAGCACCGTCCTGTGGGCGGCGTACTGGCTCGCCACCGTGCGGCTCGGCGTGTCCGCGGTGCCGCTCATGCTCAACGGGTTCGCCGCCGGCACGGTCGCGGTCGGCGCGCTCTGCGCGGCGACGGCCGGCCTGCCGCCGATCACGCCGGCAAACCTGGGCTACGCCGCCTGGGTCGGCCTAGTGGAGATCGGCATAGCCTTCCTGGCATGGCAGCGCGCGCTGGCCCTCACCCGGCAGGCCGGCCGCCTGGGAGCGCTCATCTTCCTGTCGCCGTTCCTGTCGCTGGTCATGATCGCCGCCGTGCTCGGCGAGCGCATCCACGCCAGCGCGCCGGCCGCCCTGCTCCTGATCGTCGCCGGCTTGGCCTTGTCACGCCGGCCGGCCCGGCGAAACCGGCGGACCGGCCGCCGCTCCGCCGTTTGACGCGACATCACCCTTGCGCGATGGTTTGAGTCGAGTATTTCTAGATGGTAGCTGCCGTGACACGCTCAGAGTACGTGGAACAGATCCTCGCAGACAGTCTGTTGGCGTTGCCATCTATTCGCAGCAGGTACCGGATCAATCCCCGCTTCCAAGAAACCGAGCGACACGTCCGACTCATCGGCGGCGGGGTCGGCATGTTGGTGAATCTGGTGCCGGTCCTGCACGTGCGGCGCTTGCGTAACTACCGATTCGAGAAGGTGTTCTTGGGTTCGTTGCTGCATGTGTGCCTGCATGTTGCGTGCGGAATGGGACGCGACGACGTCGACCATCGAGATCTCGAGCGGATTTTGGGGCGGTGGGCGGCCGTCGCCGCCGACAACGCGCAGGGCGACCGCCGCGGCGCGTTGATCACCGCCGTGTCGACACGGTTACGCAGGGAGCGTATCGCGATGCTGCTGTGCGGATTTCTGCCGATCCTCGGGGCGCTGGCGGGCTATCTGATCCACGCGCACGAAGGGCAACGATGCTATCGGATCAGCCGGAGCTACTTCGAGAGCGGAGCGTGACCGGCGATGCGCGCCGAGTACGTCGAACGGATCGTCGCCGAGAATCCGATGGAACTGTTGCCATCGATTCGCACAATGCGCGCCGCCAATCCGCGTTACCAGCACACGGAAAAACACTCCCGAATCATGGGCGGCGTGATCGGCCTGTACGTAAACGCGGTCCCGTTCCTGCATGTGTGGCGCTTGCGCGACCACCGATTCGAGAACGTGTTCCTGGGAAACTTGCAGAGCGTGTGCTTGCACGTCGCGTTTGGCATGGGGCGCGATGATGTCGACCAGCGAGATGTCGAGCAGATTTGGTGGCGGTGGGCGGCGACACTGGCTGACACGCGGCAACCCGGCGACCGCCGCGGCATGCTGATCGCCGCCGTGTCGAAGCGGTTGCGCAGATTGCACGTCCGGATGCTGCTATGCGGATTTTTTCCCGGCTTGGGAGCGCTCGCAGGTTTTTTGATCCGCGCGCACGAGGCGCAACGATGCCACCGGATCGCCCGCAAGTATTTCGAAACGGGAGCGTGATCGCGAGTTTGGCTGAACGAATGGACGCTGTCGGAGCGGACCAGCGCGGTGCTGGAGCGGGTTGGGACCGTACTCGGCGAGCAGGAGGGGCACCGGACCCGACCACGATCCGCTACCCAGTTCCGGGCCGGGCCTGAACTCCTCGATCTGGTGGCCGGACAAGACTCGCACCGGGAGCGACGCCTGTGCCGGGCCAAAGTCAGACCGGTTCCGTGGGAGTGATACGCGGGACGCCTCCCAGTCGGCCCAGCAGATAGCTCTTGCGTATGTCTTTGTCGTAGCGGACATCGCGGTATTCGCTGAACGAATACAGACGTGAAGACCCGCCGGAGTCCCGCTCCGTTATCCACATTTCATCGCGGCGGAGCAAGCGTTGATCCATCAGCAGCACGTCGTGGGTCGTGAGCAACAGCTGGGACCTGGTCTTGGCGGTACACGCCGCCAAATAGTTTTCGAGGAGTTGCCGCGTGAGCAGGGTGTGCAGGCTGCGGTCCACTTCGTCGACGACGTAGACCCGCTGCGAGACGCCGGAAGAAAGGTCGAGGAACGCCGGCAGGAGATCGATGAGCCGCCGCGAACCGTCCGACTCCTGAGACAGGTCGAAGTGGGTTTCCGCGCCATCGGTCATCCGGTGCACGGTGACGCGTTTCCTGGCTATCAGGTCGCCGTCCTTACGCTCGATCGAGTACGTGAAAGCCGGGCTTTCCACAAGTGCGCCTTCGCCTTCGTCGAGCTCACCCCGAATCCGGTCTTTCATCATCTCCGGAAGCTGGATACTGTCAAAAGGCACCCGCTCGCTGCCCAGTCCGGCAATCCCAGTATCGAGGCTCGTCAACGTATCGTTCATCCGCATGGCAAGGTTTCTGTTTTCATGGAGTACCGCGCCGTGGATCCGTGTGTCCGGAGCGATCATCTGCAGTATCTGCAGTGTTTCTTTGAACCAGTCGTAGATCGGCCTGAAGGTCTGCACGTTCTGCGAGACGGAGTTGGTCAGAAAGAACTGATTGTCTCGTGTACCGTGACGGACGAACCTGAGAAACTCCTTCTCCTCTTTCTTCAGAGATTCGTCGAAATCGATATCCTCGCACCGGCGGTGATAGAGTATCCGTTCGCTGGTACTCCCGACCTTCACCAAGCGCTCCTCGATCACCCGATCTCGGGTCAACGAAAAGCTGAAGGCATAGACGCTCGCGCCGATCAGGAGCTCGAACTCGAATTGCGACGGCTGCTTCGCGCAGTCCTTGTCAAGCAGAAACGGGATAACCGGGATGCGTCCGTTCGGCTGGGAGCCATCGACGATCTGGGTCTTGGCGAAGGACAGCGCCATGAAGAGGTTGGTCTTGCCCGACGCGTTGCCGCCGTAGAGCGCCATGACCGGCAGCACCCCCATCCGGTACCGGCCAACGCGCGCCACTTGCTGGCCGTGTTGGCGCTCGCGGCTTGCGACCATCGACAGGGTGACCCGATCCCGGAAGGACATCCAATTCTCGACCGAGAAACTGATTATCATCAGGCCACCAACAATGCGAAGCGCGATTCGATCACACTCCGTTGGTATTCTCGCGGCGTTCGGCCCGATCGTCAACCGTCACGCGCGAAAAAATCTCATAGCGTGCTGACCCGCCGGTCAGGAGAGTTCGACGCGCAGCCCGAAGACCTGATCCATGAGGTCGGCCTTGCGCGCCAGCGCCATGCGCTCCAGCGACAGGTCGCCGTGATACCCGCACTTGAGGCGCAGCAGGTCGGTGCTCCGTTCGGCGTCGAAGCGGTCGATCCGGCCCAGATGGCTCACGTCGAGCGCGTCGGCGACGCGCAGGATCGCCGCCAGCTTGTTGACCACCAGCCGTTGCCGGCGCGACAGGCCCGCGTACATCGGATGCGACGTCTGCGGCAGCGCCCGGCGGTGGTAGCGCACGACGTTGGCGACCACCGCCGTGTCCGCCTCGTCGATGCCGAACACCTCGGAGTTGGCGACGATGTAGGCGCCGTGGCGGTGATGGCCCGACGCCTTGATCAGCTTGCCGACCTCATGCAGCAGCGCCGCCACGTGCAGCAGCAGCCGCTCGCGGCGGCCCAGGCCGTGATCGTCGGTGAGCAGATCGAACAGGCGCAGCGCCAGCTCGGTGACGTGGCGGACGTGCGGGTCTTCGGCGTGGTACTTGCGCGCCACGCTCAACGCCGAGGCGATGGTCTGCAGCTCGAACTCGCGGCGCGACCGCTCGTCGTCGAACGCCGCGCTCAGCAGCACTCCCTCGCGGATACTGAGCTCGGGGACGATCACCTGCTCGGCGGCCGTCGATTGCAGAAACAGATCGTAGACGATCAGATCGGGCAGGATGCCCTCGGCGTCCTCATACGGAATCTCCAGCTGCTGCACCAGCTCCTCGACCCGCAGCGGTTGCAGGCTGCGGATCAACGCCTGCAGCGCCGGGCGCTCGATGAGCAGGCAGTGCTCGGCGATCCGCCGGCCGCGGCGCGCCGCCGCCAAGCGGATCACGCCGCCGGCCGCCACGAAGCGGCGGATGTGCTTGAGCGGCTGCTCGTGGCTCAGCGCCTCCCGCGTGGGGGCCACGGTCTCCGACAGCACGCGGCGCAGCCGTTCCGGATCGCCGTGCACGGGCCGCAGCATCCCCTCCATGCGGGCGCTGCCGAGCTTCAGGGAGTGGACGAACGCCATCCGGCCGCGGCGCAGCAGCATGAACTCCGTGCTGCCGGTGCCGACCTGCATGATCAGGGAGTTCGACCGCGCGAACCCCGGGATCGCCGCCTTGATGGCGTGCACGGCCGCCAGGTAGGTGAGGCGATTCTCCTCCACGCCGTCGATCACCCGCACGTCCAGTCCGGTGCGCAACGCCACCCGGTCGACGAAGGTGTCGCGGTTCTTCGCCTCGCGCAGGGCGCTGGTGGCGATCACGGCGGTCTCTTCGGAGTCGATGCCCCAGCCGCGCAGCAGTTCCTGAAAGGAGGCGAGCGCCTCCAGCGACGCGCCGATCGTGGTGCGGCTGGCCGCGCCGGAGCCGAACACGTCGTGGCCGATCGGGACCGGCCGGTCGGCGCGGTCCAGGATGCGGATGGCGCCGGTGGCGGCGACCTCGGCGACCACCATGCGTATGGCGCTGGAGCCGATGTCGATCACCGCCCGCGCCGTCCCTTTGCCCGCATCGGGCGTAGCGGCTGCGGGAGCCGGCTGGGGACCGCCGCCGCTCACGCCGGCGACGCCTGCGCCGGCGGCTCCTGCGCCAACGATTCCTGCGCCAGCGCCGCGGCGCCGCGCACCACCGCTTCGTCGCCGAGCGCCGCGGCGACCACCTCCACCCCCTCGGCCAGCGCCGGCAGCGCGTGGCGCCGCATCGAGTCGGCGGCGCGGTCGACCAGCCAGCCGCCGAGCTTCTCCACCAGCCCGCCGCCCAGCACCACCATCTCCGGGTTGAGCAGGTTGACGCAGTTGGCCAAGCCGATGCCGAGCCGTTCCGCGGCGCGCTCCAGCAGCTCGACGCCGGCCCGCTCCCCGGCGGCCAGCACGCGGGCGATCATCTTGCTGCGCACGGCCCGCACGTCGGTCCCGGCCTTGGCCGCCACCGACGGGACGCGCCCGATCGCCGCCTGCGCGATCAGGTCGCGGGCGATGGCGCTGCGGCTGGCCACCGCCTCCAGACAGCCGTACTGGCCGCAGCCGCACATCGGCCCGTCGAGCTGCACGATCATGTGCCCGACCTCGCCGGCGTTGCCGCGCGTGCCGCGGTACAGGCGGCCGTCCAGCACCAACCCGCCGCCGATCCCGGTGCCGGGAAACACGCCGATCACGTGCCGGCGGCCGCGCGCCGCGCCGTAGCGGTGCTCGCCGTAGGTGCCGGCGCTGACGTCGTTCTCGACCACGACCGGGACGCCGAACGCTTCCCGCAGGCGGCGGCCGATCGGGAAGTTGGACACCCCCAGGTTCGGAGGCCCCACCAGCGTGCCGCTCCGCCCGTCGATCGGCCCCGGCGCGCCGACGCCGATCGCGGCCGGCGCCGGCCGCTCACCCTTGACGGCGGCCAGCGCGTCTTCGACGGCGCCGATCAGGTCCGCCGCCAAGCCGTCGGCGCCCGCCGTGGGTCTGGTCGACCGTTTCGCCGATCCCAAGCTCCGTCCGCCCCGATACACGGTCGCGAGCATCTTCGAGCCGCCCAGATCGATACCGACCACCAATGCGTCCATCTATCTTCGTCGATGCCTCCTCGACCGCAGTCTGTTCCAGGCGGCGCGCGCTCGCTTCACGTCCCGGTCAGAGAATCCGCAGCCGTGCTTGAGCAGGACGCGGTCGCCGTGATCCAAAGCTCCTTCCAGATCGCCGGCCCGCAGCCGCCGATCGAGGTATTCGAGGTCCGGACCTTCCGCAGATCGATACGGGACCAACAGCCGCTCCGCTTCCCGCGGCTCCAGCTCCAGTACGCCCCCGCCATAACTCCGCCCGCACACCTCCGCCCAGGCGAAAGTGAGCGAGTTCACCATCGACGCGCAGAGCAGGTCCACGTCCACGCCGGCGGCGACCCGCACGCGGTGAATGGTGTCGGTCGACGTCGCGCGCGCGTGATTCGCCGCCAGCAACGGCGCGTGATGTATCTGCCGAAACAGGAACGCATCCGGCACGTACACCGACGGCACGTCGAACCACCGGTTGTCCACGCCTCGTCGCGGGCCAGCGGCAGGCCGTGCGCGGCCAGGCGCGTATCCGGCACTTGTAGCCGCGGTCGACTCCCTGCGCCTCGCCGGAGCTGATATAGCCGTCGAGCGCGGCCGAAAACGACGATCGCGGCTGACCGTTCAGATCGATCAGCTTGGACCGGTGTTCGGCGCCATAACGCAGCAGGTCTTCCGGCGTAAACCGGATCGACTTGAGCGCGGCGGTCCTGCCGACCACGTCGACCGCGCGGCCATCCAGCCCCAGCCGCTGCGCCGTGCCGCCGGTAACGACGAAGAAGCTGTTGCGGCCCGTCACGATCCCGACGTCGACGTCCGCCAACGCGCCCAGACGGTCGAGTATCCCGCTGCCGGCAGCGTCCCGGGGCGCGCCGAACTCGTCGTCTTCCAGGAAGAGCGACGTCCACTTCATGCCGGCGTGCGTGCGCCGCTCCGGCGCGTGCGCGACGGCGCCGGCCGGCGCGGCCGTGGAGAGGAGCGCGTCACCGTCGGCGACCTGCCGGGTGTACAGCCGGCCGTGCGTCCGCGCGTTCCGGTTGCGGCCGTCGCCGAGCAGCAACAACACCTCCTGCTGGATGTCCGGGAACACCAGCCGGTCGAAGGCGATCACCCACACGGCGTCGAAGAGCGTCGGCAGCCGCTCCCGAAGCTCGGCGGCGTACTGCACCTGCAGCAGTTCCGCAGGAACCACCATCGCCAACCGGCCGCCGTCGCGCACCAGTTCCGCGGCCAGCTGCACGAACGCCACCCAGGCGTTGGCGAGCCCGTTCGGACGGTAGCCGGCCGCGTTGAGCAGCCGGAACGCCCGCTCGCGCGCCTGCTTGTCGAAGTACTGGAACCGTATGAACGGCGGATTGCCGACCGCGGCGTCGTATCCGGGACCTTGCATCAGTTGGGGGGCGATCTCGAAGAAATCGGCGCACTGCCAGTCGACAGGTACGGCCGCGCCGTTGACCGCGGCCTGCGCCTTGCGGATCTCTTCGGGCACGATTTCCACAGCCGTGATCGAGCCGTCAGCGCCGAGCAACGGGGCCGCCGCGGACACAAAGCTGCCGTCGCCGCAGCTCGGCTCGATCACGCGGTCCGAGGGACTGCGTATCGCCCATCGGCACAGATAATCGGCAAGCGCCGCTGGCGTGTAGTAACCGCCGCGCGCCTTGGTCGCCGTAGGCGCGGTCTTGTTGGATCTGAACGCCGTCAGTCCCAACGTCGGCTGCTCGACGCGATGCGCCACTTTCATCCCGCGTGAGGAGGCAGATGCTGATAACGGTCGGCGTAGTGGCGATAGACCTGAAGATGCATCTCACGAAGCTGGCCCACCGAGTCCTCCTCTGCTCGCCGATCCGGGTCCGAGCATCATACAGGAATGAGCTCCGGCGGCGGCAGCGCTTCAAACGGCACTCCAGTGGACCAACGCCCGCATGGCCGCGCTCGGTCGCAACGCCCGGCGCGGTGGGGAATCTCCGGGCGGCGGTTGATGGCGTCACCGGGCGCGCTCAATCCACTGCTGCACCGGACACGACGTTGCGCGGTATCTGACGGCGCTGAGCTGGCGGCGTTTCAACCGGGGTCCTGAACCCCGCCGACGCACACGCCGACAGCAGTGCGCCACCCTACCTCCGCCGTTTCTGTCGCTCGGCAGGTAAACGAGCTCTACGGGCCGGCGGCAGCGCGGTCCGCCCTGCCGCTCCCGTCCGCATGGCGGTGGCGGTGATGGGCGACGCACAGCAGCCGAAGATTCTCGGGCTCAGTGCCGCCGCCGAGAGCGAACGGCAGGACGTGATCGATCTGGACCTGATGCCGGGAGCCACAACGGCGCCCGCTGGCCCGGTCCACGTAGCTGCAGCACCCCTGATCGCGCGCCCAGACCTGCCGCTTGACTGCGGCCGGGATTGCGCGGCCGCTTGTCCGGGGTGGCGGCGCGGCCTTCCGTCGGGCCGGCTCGGCCACAGCGACATCCGTCCCGGGCGCATCCTTCGGCACCGAAGTTTCGGTTCGGGCGGCCGTTTCGCGCCGCTCCACCGCCGTAGCGCGGCGGTCCTCGGAGTCCTTCGGAACCTTCGCCGGCGAAGCCGTGACTCGTATCGGCACGCCGGTCGGTCGCGCCGACGCCGATCCGGATGCGTCCTTCGGCGCCGAAGTTTCGTCGGCGTCGCTCGAAGTCCCCCGGCTGCCGGTGCGCCGGCCGCGCGGCGGCCGGGCCGGGTCGTGGCGCTCGACCGCTTCCCGCACCGCGCGCGCCACGATCTGCCCCACTGTCATGTGCGGATCGACGTGCGACAGCAGCCCCTTGAGCTGCTCCAAGCCGCGCCGGCAGTCGTCGTCGATCCCGGCCTTGAGCTCCCACCGCCCCGCGCCGAGCGGCCGTATCCGGTCGGCCGGCGCCGCCAGCTCGGGGTCCACGCCGGCCAGCAAATTCTCTACCTGCCGCGTGCTCTTGCCGGCCGCCTCCTCTACCAGCGCCTGCCGCGCCGACGCGTCGAGCACCGGCGCCGCGCGCGGTTCCTCCGCCCGCTCCCCCGCCTGCGCCGGTGCGCTGGGCGCGCGAGGCGTCACGTCGGCCTCCGGCGCCGCCCCGTTGGGCGTTGCGACCGACCGGACGCCAACCTGCGTTCCGCGCCTGCCGCCGGACTGCTTGCGTTCCTGCCGGTCGAAGGTGTGCTGCAGCAGCGCCGCCGAGTTGAGTGTCAGCGAGCCGTCCCGCATCCGCTCACGCGCGCCTTCGACCTCTCCGCACAGCCGCATCGCCTTGATGCGGCGCCACGCGGCGGCTTCGCTGTAACCGAGCTCGCGCGTGGCGTAATCGAACAGGCTGGAGAAGCCCTGCGACAGATACAGACGGCGGCGCTCAAGCTCGCGCAGGTGATCGATGACCACGACTTCGAGCTGGTGCTCGACGGCGGTCAGCTTCTTGAGCTGTTGCACCAGATGCCGGTCGGAAAGGCCGGATACGGTAGTGGTGATCGGCGCGTCGGAAGCGGTGCCATTCATGGTACAAATATATTGCCACAAAACATATGAGTCAAGTTTGCCGGCTGCTTTTTCGGAGAAAACGCTCTCGTTCGCCAAGTCGTTCGTGCGGATTTGATGAGTCAATAAACGGCTGCTTGACCCGTCGACCAAGCGAATGATAGGGTGCAACCAGTATGCGCGCCCGTCCACCTGAGTACTAGACCATCAAGCCCGAGAATCGACGGAAGATGGCGGCGTGACCGAGCGCGCTCGATCCGCGGCTGCCGGACGCGGCGCGGCGAGGTATCTGGACGGGGCGCTGAGCTGGCTGGCGTTCAATCGGCGGGTGCTCGACCGGGCCGAGACGGCCGCCGCGCCGCTGCTTGAGCGGCTGCGCTTTCTGGGCATCGTCGGCGCCAACCTGGACGAGTTCTTCATGGTGCGGATGCCCGCGCTGCGGCGGGCGGGAACGGCCAGCGCCCGCCTTGCCGAGGTGCGCCGGCGCGTCGAACACATCGTGGACGCGCAGGCCGACTGCCTGCGCACGCGCGTGCTGCCGGGATTGGCCGAAGCCGGCGTGCGGCTGCTGGAACGGGACGCCTATCCGCTCGGCACCCTGGAGCGGCTCCGTGACCACTTCACCAACCAGATCTACCCGGCGCTCACGCCGGTGCGCATCACCCCGCAGGAGAGCGCGCCGCTGCCGAGTCTGCGGCTGCACGTCGGCTTCCTGCTCAAGCCGGCCGACGACCAGGCGCGGTCCGCGTCGGCGGCGGCGTCCGCCGGCGGCGGGCCGGTCGCCGCGGTGGCGCCGCTACCGGGCGCGGTCGATCGCCTGGTGCGGGCGCCGCAGGAGGGGCCGGGCATCACCTTCGCGCTGCTGGAGGACCTGGTCGCGGCCAACGCCGATCTGCTCTTTCCCGGCTTCACCATCCTGGACACCGTGCTGTTCCGCGTCACCCGCTCCGGCGACGCCGAGGTCGACGAGCTGCGCGACGGCGACTTCGTGGAGGCGATGGAGGAGGTGATCTCCGAGCGGCGCGGCGGGGTGGCGGTCCGCCTGGAGATCAGCGACGCGGACTGCGAGCTGTGCCGGCTGCTCGCCGCCGAGCTGTCGATCGATCCGGTCGACGTCTACCAATGCGCCGGCCCGATCGACGTGACCGGCTGGTCCGGCCTGGCCGACCTTCCCGGCTTCGACCGGCTCCGCTTCGAGCCGTGGGAGCCGGTCCGCCCGACCTGGCTGGACGGCGCCGAGCCGATCTGGGACGTGATCCGCACGCGCGACCGCCTGCTCCACCACCCCTACGAGACGTTCGACGCGGTCGTCGAGCTGCTCGAACAGGCGGCCGACGATCCGGCGGTGCTGGCCATCAAGATGACCCTGTACCGCGTAGCGCGGGAGTCGCCGATCGTCGCCGCGCTCGGCCGGGCGGCGGAGGCCGGCAAACAGGTGACCGTTCTGGTGGAGGTGAAGGCGCGCTTCGACGAGGAGCGCAACCTGGAGCGCGCCGCGCTGTTGGAGCGGCAGGGGGCGATCGTCGTGTACGGCATAGCGTGGCACAAGGTCCACGCCAAGGCGCTGCTGATCGTCCGCCGCGAATCGGGCCGCATCCGGCGCTACGTCCACCTCGGCACCGGCAACTACCGCGACGACACCGCGCGCCTCTACACCGACGTCGGCCTGCTGACCGCCGACGACGAGCTGGCCATGGAGACCGGCGTGTTCTTCAACGCCATCACCGGCTACTCCACGGTGCCGAACCTGCGCCGGCTGGCGATGGCGCCCACCTCTCTCAAGCAGCGTCTGCTGGCGATGATCGAGCGGGAGGCGGCCCGCCCGCCGAACGAACGGCCGTTGATCATGGCCAAGCTGAACCAGCTCACCGACCGCGACGTGATCGACGCGCTGTACGCGGCGTCGCAGGCCGGCGTCACCATCCGGCTCAACGTGCGCGGCGAGTGCCTGCTGATCCCGGACCGGCGCGGCATGAGCCGCAACATCACGGTCGTGTCGGTGATCGACCGCTACCTGGAGCACGCGCGGCTGCTCTACCTGCGCGCCGGCGGCGCCGACGAATGCTACCTGTCGAGCGCCGACTGGATGCCGCGCAATCTGAGCCGCCGCGTCGAGCTCATGGCACCGATCGACGATCCGCGCCTCAAGCGCCGCGCGCGGGAGATCCTGGAATCGGCGTTCGCCGACAACACCAACGCCTACCGCCTGCGCAGCGACGGCAGCTACGTGCGGATGCGCCGCTCATCGGCGGACACGCCGTTCTACCGCAGCCAGCAGGCCATGTACGCGGCGGCCGAGCGGCGCGCCCGCACCGAGCTCGGCGAGCCGGCCGGCCGCCTGATCGCCCGCCGGCCGCGCCCGGAACGGTGAACGGCTGAGATCGATCATCGGCGGCTGCCCGTCGGGCGCGGTCGGCGCGGCGCCGGTGAGTCAGCCGGCGCCCACTGCCGCAGATCGTCCTGTGTCAGAGCGAGATACGCGAGTTGCTGCCCGACGAAGCCTGCGTAGAAGTCGCCGAGGCGTTCGTGGTAGTCCGGGTCCACGTCGTTGTGCCACTGCTTGAGCCACGGCACGTATTCCCGGATGACCGCCAGCAGCGGCGTGAGCCGTGCCGCGTTCCAGCCTTCCCGCTCGTAGGCGCGCGTGTAGTACGCGGCGACCGCTTGGCACAGGGTCAGGGCGTCCCAGCCGGCCCAGCCGACCAGGAGGGTGGGATCGTCGTCGAAGCTCATGTCCGGGAAGCTGACGAAGCGCTCCTTCGGCACGTCGAGCGCGCCGCGCAGACGCCAGTAGCCGGCCTTCAGGAAGTCGGCGGAGCGGTACTTGGGCGGCCGCGCCACGTCGCCGAGCGCATCCCGCTTGCGGCGGCGCTGCTCGGCTTGGAGGCGGGCGGCGTAGTCGTCCGCGGTCTCGTCGGGTTCGCGCGGAGTGGTCGCGGCGGTCTCGGCGTCGATTTCGTCTTCGCGCCGTTGCGCGGCCCAGACCGCCTCCCAGTCGGCGCGCTTGGCGAGGCCGGACGGCTTGTAGCGTTGCGCCGGCAGCGCCGGCACGCTTTCGGCGGCGACCAGTTCGGCGATCAGCAGTTCGAGGTCGGCGTAGGCGCCTTCCGAGAGGCGGGCGGCGGTCTGCTGGAAGTCCGCATCGGCGGCGGCCCGGCCGGCGAGGTCGCGGACGGTGGTGAGGCCCGGTTCCGGCCAGTAGGCCGGCGACTCCAACCGGTCGAGCAGCCACGTGCGGATCGCGCGCCGCTCCTGGTCTTGCCATGACTCGACGTTCCATCGCCGTTTGTACTCCGGCCGTTCGAGCAGCCCGATGAAGCGGTCGGATTCGATCAGCGCGATGCGCCGCGCGACGAGTGAGCGGTAGTCTTCCGGCCAGTGGGCGGGCAGTTCGGTGACCGGCGCGGAGCCGTGGCGCTCGAACCACCGGGTTTCGAGCTCGCCGGCCGCCATCCGCCGCGCCATGACGATCTCGAACGCCCGCTCGCCAAGCGCCAGCGGCGGCGGTTCGGGACGGCCGCCGGCGCCGTTCGCGTAGCGGCAATCTTCGCCGATGACGCCGTAGAGCCGGTAGCACTCCCAGTCGAGTTCCTCCTGCAGGGCGACCATGCGCGCCAGAAGAGCGGCGGCCGCGTCCTGATGTTCGTCAAGCTCAGCCCGCGTCATGGGTAACCGGTCGGCCAGTTGCGCCGGCAGATGGGACTGCCGCTCAGTTGCCAAGCGATCAAGCTCCTCTGCAAGGTCCTGTGGCAGCTTGGTCGGAATCGGGAATCTCTTTAGACGGGTGCCGGCATAATCGTAGTAGTTCTCGAACGGATCAGTGGTCTGGCGAGCACCTCGCGTATCGACCGTGCTGCCCTTGTTATGAGAAACCTGTTTCGTCCAGAAGCATGCCAAGGAGCTGTTCAGCAAGCCAACCAGCCCCAAGTGATCTGCCTCGGGTGCATCTACTGGCAGCTTGATGACCGGAGCGGACTGCTTGAATACCTTGCCGCCCCGGTCGAGCACGAAGTGATTGTGAGTAGCTACCGACGAGAATACAATCGAAAATGGAGTGTGGAGTTTGTCCTTTACGTCCTTTACAACAAACGCGAACTCTCGCCAGTCCATCCCTCGTTCTTGACGTGTCTTTCCGAAAGCCCTTCCAGCTCGCAAAGTGGATCGGTACGGCCAGAAAACCGGCGCTGGCGTGCCGGAGGATCCATATGAGCCAGTTGAATCGTAGTCGTAGAGGCACATGGGCGACGGTGAGATAACCCAGTCGCGAACGAGATCGCCTTCTACGAACGGTTTCATTACGTGCTGTGCTACACCGAGCCGCTCAAAAAGCCGCCGGGTTGGTCGCGAGAAGACGTCATCCTCACCGGATATGGCCATGAATCCTATCGCGGTCGATAACTTTCCGAGGGTTGTGGCTGCTCGCTCATCTATCGTCTTCTTCAGATCAACGGCCAAACCGCCGCCGAGCGACCAAGGATGCACACTCAGGTGTCGTCTTTCGACAACGCTGATCCACTCGGATTCGCTGTCTTTACGGTCTATCTGATCGACGATCGCCCTCCACACCGTTCCTTGTGCGGGAATCGCAGGGGGCGACGGTTCCCCCCGGAGCCCCATTACGCACGTAACGGTTTCCGTAGACGGTTTCCTGGCCCGGCCAACGATAATCACGGTGGGAGTGCCGTGTCCCGGAATGTAGGCACCGGAGGTATCGACGACATGGGTCAGATCAAGATGCGAGAAGTGCCGTTCTACGAGCTTCTTGCCGAACTCGCGCTTCATGAACGAGTTGGCCGTGATCTGTCCGACATAGCCGGCAGCCTGGTTCCGCGCGACCGGGATCGCCAACTCAAACAGTCGTTCGGCGAATGGGACGCTCATGGCGTACTTCATGTGGCACGTCGAGTAGCGCGCCCGGTACAATTGGCTGAGCGCCTTGTCCTTTACGGTGATGTAGGGCGGATTTCCTACCACGGCGTGGTATTGCTGGCCGAGGATGCGGTTCAGAGCTTCGAGGGCCTCGCACCGGAAGGCGTGCGAGAACTCGGCTTGGCCGGTGAGCGCGTGCTGCTCCGCGCCGCTGCCCAGGTCGAGCTCGCCGAACCGGCGGCCGTGCAGCAGGCTGTCGCCGGCCGCTACGTTGATCCGGAACGCAGGGGCGTCCTGCAGGCGCGTGATGCCGCTCGCCCGCAGCGCCGCCACCAGCAGCCGGAAACGGGCGATCGCCGTCGCGAACGGGTTGACGTCCACGCCGTAGACGGCGTCCAGCGCGCGCTGCGCCAGCACACGCTCCGGCGTGTCGGGTTCGCGGTCGCGCCACTGGCACAGCAGCCGCCGGAACGCGCCGAGCAGGAAGTGACCGGAACCGCACGCCGGGTCGATAAGCCGGAGGTCCGCCAGCCCGAACTCGCCGAGCGCCGGGGTGAGCGTGCGGTCCAGGATGAACTCCTCCACGAACTCCGGCGTCTGCAACAGGGCGTAGCGCTTCTTGGCGTCGTCGGAGAGGTCCTGGTACAGGTCGCCCAGAAAGCGCGTGTCCCACGCCGGATCGGTGAAGTCGTGGCCGAGCACGCCGGTGTCCGGGTCGGTCGCGCGCCAGAACGCCAGCAGGTCGCGCGCCGCGTCGCCGGAGATGCCGAGGCGCCACACCGGGTTGCGCTCCCGGTCGTAGAGCGGCGCCATCGCCGGCAGGCGGGCGACCGCCGCGAACACGTCGAGCAGGTAGTCGCGGTCGGTATCGGTGGGACGCGCGCGGAAGTAGCTCATCTGCCGGTCCGCCGCGCGGTCGTTGGCCCGGTTCGGGCCGCCGATCAGCGGCTCCTCGATCAGTCCGTTGTCCTCGATGAAACGGACGAACACGCAGGCGAGCAGCCACGCCACCGCCGCCTGCGTCAGCTCGCCGGCGCGCCAGACGCCGAACGTCGCCGCGGTGCGCTCGGCCTCGCGCGCCGCCCGGTACTCCGCCTCCAGCGCGGCGGCCATCTCCGGCGCGCTGTCCGCGCGCTCGGCCAAGTCCCGCTCCAGCAGCCGCAGCTGCCCCCGCAGGTCGCTCAACAGCGCCTGCCGATCGATCACGCGCCGTCCCCGCCGCTACGATGGGTCATCCGGCGGTGTTGAAGAAGCGCATCGCTACGGCCGGGGGCAAGCATACCGGGGGACGCCGTCGGATTACCAGTGATCGAAGCCGTCTGTCGCCTGTCCTCGCCGCGCAAACGGCCGGCCCGGCTCCCTGCCGGCGGCGGCGGTTGCGCGTTACCTCGTCCTCTCGGCCGCGGGCCAGCGCGTTTCCGAGCAGCTTCCCGTTTGCGGGGTCACTCCTCGGGCGCGATCTCGATCAGCAGCTCCTTGCCGTACAGCGCCTGGCGGCCCCAGAACAGGTTTTCGACGTCGGAGTTGCCGGTCGGCCCTCTCAGCACGGCCCTGGCCGCGAAACCTCCGCCATCGGGGCCGGGGTTGGTAATCCTAATGCTCGGGGGGCCTTGTAGCCGCGCCCCCGGTCCGTGAGCTCGATCCCCGTGATCGAGTGGCGTACGGTTACCGAGCAGTTCGCATTATACCGCGGCTCGAACCAACAGGAAACACCTGTTCCAGGCCGCGCGTAGAGCGCCCCACGGTCCGGCAACCGCCGGCCGTCTACATGCCCCACACGTCGACCGGCGCCGGACCTTCGCCGCGCCGTTCGTGGAACACCTTCTGCTCCCAGGTCCGGTTCTCCCGGCAGTCTATGACCACCAAGTGCCCGGCCTCCGCCCCGCACCGCTCCACGTAGCGCGCGGTCTGCTCCACTCCTTCGGTTATGGTCCGCTCAAGCCCGTCCCGGTCGCGCACCACCTTGCACTCGACCGCCACTTCCTGCACCCGTTGCGCCGGCCCGCGGTCCGCCACCGGCCACACGATCAGCAGGTCGACGCGCCCGCTGCCGAGCGCGTACTCCCGCTCGATGCGTCCGCCGCCGTTCACCACCCGCTGCAGAAACGCCTGCAGCAGCAACTGCGGCCACGCTTCCTCATACGCGAACCGGTGCCGCCAGTGCTCGGAGTGGCGCCGGAAGAAGCTCTGAAACTCCTCCAACAGCAGCGCCACGTTCAGACTCCGGTCCGCGTTCACGTACCGCGGCGGTGACAGGTCGAGCGTCTCCTGCGCCGCCCACGACAGTTCGCGCGGCAGCACTTCGGCGTAGATCGGGTTGGCTATGCGCACCGGCGCATCGCGGGCGATCAGGCCGAGGTCGCGCGCGTAGCCGACGTCGTGCTCGGTGAGCTCGTAGCGATCGGCGCCGATCAGCAGCGGCTCGATCACGCGCCGCACGCGCTCCTCACGCAGCTTGTCGGCCAGATAGTCGAGGTGGGTCACCCGTTGGATGATCAGGTCCTCCCGGACGGCGGCCACGTCGGCGGCGGTGACCGGGCGCGAGCGGTCGTTGCGTAGCGCCTTGTTCTCGAAACAAGCGCCGTAGGCCAGCGCGTTGACCAGCCACGGCTGGCCGCGGGTCTGGGTCCACACCGCCTCCTGCGCTTCCGGAGCAAACGGCTGGCCGGTCTCTGCGGTGTGCTGGGCCAGCAGGGCAAGGGTCTGGTCGCGCGTGAAGTCGCCGAGCCGCAACGACTTGGCGGCGATGTTGAAAGGGCTGCCCGTGGCGCCCATGCGGTAGTCACGGACGTCGCGCAGGCCGCACAGCACGACGCTCTGCGGGAAGCGTTCGGGGCGGTCGGGGTAGCCGGCGCGGAGCTGCTGCAGCACCGACAGCAGCGAGTCGCCGGTCAGCGTGTCGATCTCGTCGATCAGCAGCACCAGCGGCCGCGGCGCCGCCTCGGCCCACTGTGTGAGCGCTTCGTACAGCGCTTCGTCGGCGCCCGCACGCGCCAGCAGGTCGGGCCAGACGTCGTACAGGAAGCCGTCACCCAGCTTGGCGCGCGCCCCGGAAGCCAGTCTGCCGAGTACCGAGCGCATCGCCCGCGCCACGTCGTCGCGGGCGGTGCGGGCTGTCTCCAGCGTGACGTAGAGGCAGTGATAGCCGCGCCGGTTCAGCAGGTCGGCCAGCGCCAGCAGCGCCGAGGTCTTGCCGGTCTGCCGCGGCGCGTGCAGCACGAAGTACTTCTTGTCCCGCACCAAATCGAGGACATCGTCCAGGTCGATCCGCGACAGCGGCGGTATCAGGTAGTGATCGGCCGCCCTCACCGGGCCGGCGGTACTGAATGAACGCATGGCAGGCTCAATGTACCACGGGATTATTCGCCGGAGGATATACCATCAGCACGCGACGGTAGCTCCCGTAGCGGTTTTCAGGAGGAGGCAAGGTATCAGCCGGCTCGTTCGGATTACATGCCCCACACGGTGATCGGCGGGCCGGCGCGTGTCGCGACACAGGATGAGCTGCTCGCGCGCCCGTTGGACCGTTTCCGCGGTGAGCGGGCGACTGCGGTCCAAGCCCGCCGGATCACGGTGGCAGGTCTGACGGGCCAACGCGCGTTCCACCAGCCACGGTTGTCCGGCGGTGAGTTCCCATACCGTCTGCTGCGCGTCCTCCGTCCACTCTTGGCCGGTCTCCGCAGTGTGCTGGCTCAGCAGCGCGCGCACTTCGGCCGCCGAAAAGTCCCCTATCCGTAGCGACTCGGCCTTGACGTTGAGGGCGCTGCCGCCGGTGACGATGGCGTTGTCCCTGGTCGAGCGGATGCGGTAGTCGCGCACGTCGCGCACCCCGCACAGGATCACGCTCTGCGGGAACCCGGCCGGCCGTTCGTCGTAGCCGGCGCGCAGCTGGCGCAGCACCGACAGCAGCGTGTCGCCCATCAACGCGTCGATCTCGTCGATCAGCAGCACCAGCGGCGCGAGGTCCGCGCCCGCCCAGCGCGTCAACACCTCCTGACGCCCCGTACGGCCCGAAGTCAGCCAGTACGTCCGGCCAGAGGCCGGCCCAGCGACGCATCGCCCGCTCCGTGTCCTCGCGCGACGCTTGGCCCGCCTCCACGTTGACGTAGACGCACCGGAAGGCGCCTTCGGCGCCGCCGTTGAGCAGGTCGCGGAGCGCCAGCAGGGCCGATGTCTTGCCGGTCTGGCGCGGCGCGTGCAGCACGAAGTAGCGCTTTTGCCGAATGAGGGTGAGCAGTTCCTGCTGCTTCATCCGGCTCAGGGGCGGGATGCAGTAGTGCTCGTCCGGCATCATCGGACCGGCGGTGTTGAAGAAGCGCATCGCTACGGCGGGTCGAGCATACCGGGGGACGCCGCCGGATTACCAGTGATCGAAGCTGTTTGTCGCCTGTCCTCGCCGCGCAACGGCCGGCCCGGCTCTCCGGGGGGAGGCCAAGCCGGCTGCCTGCGCGGGTCACTCCTCGGGCGCGATCTCGATCAGCAGCTCCTTGCCGTACAGCGTCTGGCGGCCCCAGAACAGGTTTTCGACGTCAGTGTTGCCGGTCGGCCCTCTCAACACGGCCCTGGCCGCGAAATTTCGGCCATCGGGGCCGGGGTTGGTAATCGTAATGTTCGGGGGGGCCTTGTAGCCGCGCCCCCGGTCCGTGAGCTCGATCCCCGTAATCGAGTGGCGTACGGTTACCGAGCAGTTCGCATTGTACCGCGGTTCGAACCAACAGGAAACACCTGTTCCCCAGTAGCCGCTCCCGCCGTTTATGACATCCACTCCCGATATTGAACCGCCGCTGATCCTCACTTGCAACACTGCGCCGCTCCCGGCCCCGTACGGGTACGGGACAATGACCCTCGGGGGTGTCGTGTAGCCGCTCCCGCCCAGGCCGCCGTGAATACCGGCGGCTATGATCACACCGGGCCCCACCACGACTCCTTTTGCCCTGCGGCCGCCCTGCGCCGGCGCCGCAAACTCTACGATCGAGCGATGCGTGTAGTAACGCTCGCCTCCGTTGGTGACTTCGACGTGGCTGAGGTCGCCCCGGTCGAACCGTTGATTCGGGGCGGTGAGCACCAGCGCCACGGCGCCCGGACTCACTTCCGCCGCGATCGTCCACTCGGCGCCGCTGTAGTCGCCCTCAAAGGCCGGCTCGAACGCGGTGCTGGTGAAGGAGCGGCTTTCCCCGGCCAGCGCCACGCCGCCGATCGACACGCGCACATCGTCCAGGTTGTCGGCGGTGATCGCGTCCCAGGCGAACGGTTGGGAGCGGTTGCTGGTTTCGATCCAGATGTTGGCGCCGTCGTCGCCGAACTGCTCCGCATCAAGCGTCCACTTCATGGGCTCCGGCGGCGGCGGGGCCGGGGTCGGCTCCGGTGCGGGCGTGGGCGCGGGCGCGGCCGGCTCAGCGCCGCCCGAACCTCCGCCGCCGCTGCCCGGCGTTGAGGAGGTCGGCGTGACCGGCGCGCAGGCGGTCATGGTCACGGTGAAGGAGGCGACCGCCAGCGCCAGCGCTACGGTCAGCGCGGCCCGCATGCTTCCGAACCTGGTGTTGCCGCCGGGGGGGGGGGGGGGGGGGGGGGGGGGGGGTAGAAGCGGTCGGTCGCGGTAGTTCTGCCGGTTTGAAGGACATAGACAACTCCTGTAGCGGTTTCCGGGCGGAAAGGTACCGACTGCCCCGGCGGCGTGTCAACACGCGGGCGCGGCCTGCCCGCTTTTTATATCGGCGCAATCGGCGCATGACCTGACGGGCCTTCGGCAGGGTTGCCGAATCCGCGGGCAGCGCGTCGAGCGCCGCACCGGTCCGGCAACCGCGAACCGTCTACATGCCCCACACGTCGACCGGCGCCGGACCGCCGCCGCGCCGCCGGTGGAAGATCTTCTCCTCCCAACTCCGATTCTCCCGGCAGTCTATGACCACCAGGTGCCCGGCCTCCGCACCGCACCGCTCCACGTAGCGCGCGGTCTGCTCCACGCCTTCGGTTATGGTCCGCTCAAGTCCGTCGCGGTCGCGCACCACCTTGCACTCGACCGCCACCTCCTGCACCCGTTGCGCCGGCCCGCGGTCCGCCACCGGCCACACGATCAGCAGGTCGACGCGCCCGCTGCCGAGCGCGTACTCCCGCTCGATGCGCCCGCCGCCGTTCACCACCCGCTGCAGAAACGCCTGCAGCAGCAACTGCGGCCACGCTTCCTCATACGCGAACCGGTTCCGCCAGTGCTCGGAGTGGCGCCGGAAGAAGCTCTGAAACTCCGCAAGCAGCAGCGCCACGTCCAGTCTCCGGTCCGCCTGTACGTACCGCGGCGGTGACAGGTCGAGCGTCTCCTGCGCCGCCCACGACAGTTCGCGCGGCAGCACTTCGGCGTAGATCGGGTTGGCTATGCGCACCGGCGCATCGCGGGCGATCAGGCCGAGGTCGCGGGCGTAGCCGACGTCGTGCTCGGTGAGCTCGTAGCGATCGGCGCCGATCAGCAGCGGCTCGATCACGCGCCGCACGCGCTCCTCGCGCAGCTTGTCGGCCAGATAGTCGAGGTGGGTCACCCGTTGGATGATCAGGTCCTCCCGGACGGCGGCTACGTCGGCGGCGGTGACCGGGAGCGAGCGGTCGTTGCGCAGCGCCTTGTTCTCGAAGCAGGCGCCGTAGGCCAGCGCGTTGACCAGCCACGGTTGGCCGCGGGTCTGCGTCCACACCGCCTCCTGCGCTTCCGGGGCAAACGGCTGGCCGGTCTCTGCGGTGTGCTGGGCCAGCAGGGCCAGGGTCTCATCGCGCGAGAAGTCGCCGAGCCGCAGTGACTTGGCGGCGATGTTGAAAGGGCTGCCCGTGGCGCCCATGCGGTAGTCACGGACGTCGCGCAGGCCGCACAGCACGACGCTCTGCGGGAAGCGTTCGGGGCGGTCGGGGTAGCCGGCGCGGAGCTGCTGCAATACCGACAGCAACGAGTCGCCGGTCAGCGTGTCGATCTCGTCGATCAGCAGCACCAGCGGCCTCGGCGCCGCCTCGGCCCACTGTGTGAGCGCTTCGCTCAGCGCCAGTTCCGGCCCGACGTCGGCCAGGATTTCCGCCCGGGCGCTCTGCAGGAACCGGTCGCCCAAGGTAGATCTCGCCGCCCGCGCCAGCGCCGCAAGCACCACGCGCACCGCCTGCGCCACGTCCCGGGTCGTGCGGGCGGTCTCCACGGTGACGTAGAGGCAGTGATAGCCGCGCTCCTTCAGCAGGTCGGCCAGCGCCAGCAGCGCCGAGGTCTTGCCGGTCTGCCGCGGCGCGTGCAGCACGAAGTACTTCTTGTCCCGCACCAAATCGAGGACATCGTCCAGGTCGATCCGCGACAGCGGCGGTATCAGGTAGTGATCGGCCGCCCTCACCGGGCCGGCGGTACTGAATGAACGCATGGCAGGCTCAATGTACCACGGGATTATTCGCCGGAGGATATACCATCAGCACGCGACGGCAGCTCCCGTAGCGGTTTTGCAGGAGACAAGGTATCAGCCGGCTCGTTCCGATTCACATGCCCCACGTCGTGATCGGCGGGCCGGCGCCGGTCGGTTCGCGGCGGAACAGCTTCTGCTCCCACGGCCGGTCCGGGGTGCGGTCGAAGATCACCAAGTGCCCTTCGGATGCGCCGCAACGGTCCAGGTAGGCGCGGGTCTGTTTGAGCCCTTCTTCGATGGTCCGCTCCAGGCTGCGGTGCAGCACCCGGCACTCCACCACCATCTTGCGCTGCCGGCCCGCCGCCGCCGTTGCCGGCCACACGATCAGCAGGTCGGTGCGCATCATGCCCAGGCCATACTCCCGTTCGATCCGCCCGCCGTCGTTGACCATGCGCTGCAGGAACCCCTGCAGCAGCAATTCCGGGCCGGCTTCCCGGTACTGGAATTGCTTGATCCGGTGCTCGGAGTGTTCCCGAAAGAACTCCTGGAACGCGGCCAGCAGGTCGGCCAGCAGCAGGGTGCCGGCAGCGTCCCGATAGCGGGCGGGATCGTGCGTCAGCGTCGCCTGCGTGACGAAGGTAAGGTGACGCGGAATCGCCTCGCGGTAGATCGGATTGGCGACGCGGACCGGCGCGTCGAGGGTGACCAAGCCGAGGTCGCGCGCGTACCGCAGGTCGTCGGGACCGATGTCCGGGGCGAACATCGCGCCGCTCAGCAGCGGGGAGAGCACCCGGTGCACGCGCTCGTCCTCCAGCTTGTTGGTGATCCGGTCCAGGGGAACGTCGCGGCGCCTGATGATCTTCTCACGGGCGGCGTGGATGGCGTCCGCGGTAAGCGGGCGGCTGCGGTCGCGGCCGGCCGGGTCGCGGCTGCACGCGAGGTACGCCAAGGCGTTCACCAGCCAGGGTTGCCCGGCGGTGAGATCCCACACCGTCCGTAGGGCCTCCTCGGTCCACGGCTGGCCGGTCTCGGCGGTGTGTTGAGCGAGCAGCGCGCGCACTTCCGGCTCTGAAAAATCAGGCATGCGCAACGACTTGGCGGTGATGTTGAAGCCGCTGCCGCCGGTGCGGTAGTCGCGCACGTCGCCCACCCCGCACAGAACCACGCTCTGCGGGAAGCGGCGCGGGCGGTCGACGAAGCCGGAGCGCAGTTGCCGCAGCATCGACGACAGCGGGTCGCCGATCATCGCGTCGATCTCGTCGATCAGCAGCACCAGCGGCGTGGGGTCCGCCTCGGCCCATCGCTCGAGCACCCCCTGCAGCGCCCCGTACGGCCCCGCCAGCTCCAGCACCTCCGGCCAGATCTCGGCCGGAAACCGGTCCTCCAGCGTGGCCTCCGCCTCACGGGCGATTGCGTTCAGGATGGCGCTCATGGCGGCGTCTATGTCTGCGCGCGCGTACTGGCAAGTCTCGAGGTTTACGTAGACGCAACGGTAGGCGCCTTCGGCGCCGCCGTTCAGCAAGTCGCGGAGCGCCCGTAGCGCCGAGGTCTTGCCGGTTTGCCGCGGCGCGTACAGCACGAAGTATTGCTCCTGCCGGATGAGGGTGAGCAGTTCCTGCTGATTCATCCGGCTCAGGGGCGGGATGCAGTAATGTTCGTCCGGGCGCATCGGACCGGCGGTGTTGAAGAAGCGCATCGGTGCGGACGGGTCGCGCATGGTGAGAGAGCATACCGGCGGATGCGCCGGATTACCAGTGGGCGAAGGCGTCGCGTTGTTGTCTGAGAGCAGGCGGCGGACCGTCTACATGCCCCACACGTCGACCGGCGCCGGACCGCCGCCGCGCCGCCGGTGGAAGATCTTCTCCTCCCAACTCCGATTCTCCCGGCAGTCTATGACCACCAGGTGCCCGGCCTCCGCCCCGCACCGCTCCACGTAGCGCGCGGTCTGCTCCACTCCTTCGGTTATGGTCCGCTCAAGCCCGTCGCGGTCGCGCACCACCTTGCACTCGACCGCCACTTCCTGCACCCGCTCCGCCGACCCGCGGTCCGCCACCGGCCACACGATCAGCAGGTCGACGCGCCCGCTGCCGAGCGCGTACTCCCGCTCGATGCGCCCCCCGCCGTTCACCACCCGCTGCAGAAACGCCTGCAGCAGCAACTGCGGCCACGCTTCCTCATACGCGAACCGGTTCCTCCAGTACCGGGCCGGCGATACTGAATGAACGCATGGCAGGCTCAAATGTACCACGGCGCGGGCCGTGCTCGGAGTCCGCCTTCACCTTCGCTGGGAAGTCGTGACGCCTGCCACACGCCCTCCGGCGCCGAAGTCAGGATGGGCGCGCGGCGGCATGTGACATGCAGTTCTGCAAAGAGCACATGCTTGATGCATGCATCGGATGATACGGATACACAACGTACCGGAGCCGGTCCATCGCACGCTCAAGGCCCGCGCCGCTATGGCTGGCATGTCGCTTTCCGCCTACCTGCTCAAGGAGCTGACCGAGCTGGCGGCGGTACCGACGCCGCAGGAGATGATCGCGCGGATCGAACGGCTTGAACCGATAGTCCCGCCGGAGAAACCCGCAGACGTGCTGCGCCGGGCGCGCGACGCGCCGTGATCGTGGTCGCTTCCTCAGCGCCCGGCCGCTTTCAGTTCAGCTCGACGCGCCGGCCGGTCGCTACGTAGACGGCCGCTTCGCAGATGTTGGTGGCGTGGTCGCCGGTCCGCTCGAACTGCTTGGCCACGAACAGCAGGGTCTGCGCCTGCGCGATCGTCTTTGGCGACTCCATCATGTAGGTGAGGAGCTCGCGAAACAGCTGCGAGTAGGTGTTGTCGATCAGGTCGTCGCCGGCGGCTACGTCGTGGGCGGCCTGTTCGTCGCGGCTCACGAACGCCTGCACGGAGTCGCGCACCATCTGCGCTGCGCGGTCGGCCATCAGGTTCATGGAGATGAGCGGCTTGACGTAGGTCTCGGCGGCGAGCTTCTGCGCGACCCGGGCGACGTGCACGGCCAGATCGCCGATCCGCTCCAGCGCGATCACCACGTGCAGGGAGGTGATGATGAAGCGCAGGTCGGTGGCGACCGGTTGCTCGCGGGCCACCAGCGTGTTGACGTAGTCCTCGACCCCGTAGGCCGCGGCGTTGACCGCGTCCTCGCCCACGATGACCTGCTCGGCCAGCTCCTCGTTCTGCACCAGCAGCGCCTTGGCCGCCTGCGCCAGCGCCGACTCCACCGCCTGGGACAGGCCCAACAGGCGCTGCTCCAGCTCCCCGATCTCGCGTTCGAATTGGTGACGGAGCGGTTGCGGATCACTCACGGCTACTGCGCGGCGGCGGCCTCCCAGGCCGCCATATAATCGTCGATCACCGCCGTTTCCACGGCCTTGATCGTCAGGCCGAACGGTCCGGCCAACGGCCGCGCCACCTGCTTGGCCGGCTCGCCGGTCCGCCGGAACTCGGCAAGCTCCGCGCTGTCGGCGCGGAACACCCACAGCCGGCCATCCATCATCTGCGTATAAAACCCCGGCAGCGTGGTGAGGTATTCGTCGATGGTGGCGCCGTCTGCCGCCTTGATGGTCACGCCGTCGGGCGCGGCCAAGGGGCGGATCACCTGCTCGGCCGGCGCGCCGGCTTCGCGAAACTGCGCCAGAGCCTCCGATCCTTCCCGGAACACCCACAGCCGGCCGTCCTCTTCCATGACCACGAAGCCGGGCTTGGCGTAGCGGTCGAGCGGCAACGGTTCGGCTGCCTCGGTGGTCGCGCAGCCGATCGACGCGGCGGCCGCCATCACGATCGCGGCCGCCGCCGCGGCGCGGCCATACGCTTTACGAAGTCCCATGTTCTCACTCCTCCCGTGTTTTCCGCGCGTCCGGCTCATCCGAACCGGCCGCTTATGTAGTCCTCGGTCTCCTGCAGCTGCGGCTTCACGAACACATCCTCCGTGGGAGCGAACTCGATGAGCTGACCCAGGTACATGAAGGCGGTGATGTCGCTCACCCGCGACGCCTGCTGCATGTTGTGGGTCACGATCAGGATGGTGTAGCTCCCTTTCAGCTCGTGAATCAGGTCCTCTATCTTGCTGGTGGCGATCGGATCGAGGGCGCTGGCCGGCTCGTCCATCAGCAGCACCTCCGGCTCGGCGGCCACCGCGCGGGCTATGCAGAGCCGCTGCTGCTGGCCGCCCGACAATCCCAGGGCGCTGTCGTGCAACCGGTCCTTCACCTCGTCCCAGAGCGCCGCGCCCTGCAGGGCGCGATGGCACACCGAGTCGAGCACCCGCTTGTCCCGTTCGCCGTCGATCCGCAGCGGGTAGACGACGTTTTCGTAGACGCTCATCGGGAACGGATTCGGCTTCTGCGCCACCATGCCCATGCGCTTGCGCAGCTCGATCACGTCGGTGCCCGGCGCGTAGATCGAGTCGCCCGACAGGCGCATGTCGCCTTCTATCCGCACGGTGTCGACCAGGTCGTTGAGCCGGTTGACCGACCGCAGCAGCGTCGACTTGCCGCAGCCGGACGGGCCGATCAGCGCCGTCACCTTGCCGAACGGGACGTTCATCGACACGTCGAACAGCGCCTGCGCGGCGCCGTACCACAGGCTGAAGCGGTCCACCTCCAGCACGCACTCCAGCTCGCGCGTGCTCGGGTGCACGGCTGTCGTGACCCGGCCGCCGGCGGCTATCCGCTCCAGCAGATTCTCGCGCGCGGGCGGCGCGTGGTGGCCGTCCGCGCCGTGGCGGGGGTGGTCGCTTCGTTCCCGGCTCGCATCCATCCGCAGCCCCTCCTAAAACTGGTCCTCTGCGAAGCGGCGGTGCAGCCGGCTGCGCAGCCGGATCGCCGTCACGTTGAGCAGCACCACGATCAGGATCAGCAGCAGCGTGGCGGTGAACACCATGGGGATGGCCGCTTCGCTGTTCTGGCTCTGGAAACCGACGTCGAAGATGTGGAAGCCGAGGTGCATGAAGCTCCGCTCCAGGTGCACGAACGGGAAGTACCGGTCGATCGGCAGCTCCGGCGCCAGCTTCACGGCGCCGACCAGCATGAGCGGCGCCACTTCGCCTGCGCCGCGCGCCATCGCCAGGATCATGCCGGTCATGATGCCCGGCAGGGCGCGCGGCATGACGATCCGCTTGATCGTCTGCCACTTGCTGGCCCCGCAGGCGTAGGAGCCTTCCCGCATCGAGCCCGGCACCGCGGCCAGCGCCTCCTCGGTCGCCACGATCACCACCGGCACGGTGAGCAGCGCCAGGGTGAGGGACGCCCACAGGATGCCGCCGGTTCCGAAGGTGGGGCTCGGCAGCTTGGCGCGGAAGAACAGCTCGTCGATGCCGCCGCCGATCAGGTAGCTGAAGAAGCCGAGCCCGAACACGCCGAAGACGATGCTCGGCACGCCGGCCAGGTTGTTGATGGCGATGCGGACGGTCGACACCAGGCGGCCCGCCTTGGCGTATTCGCGCAGGTAGAGCGCCGCGATCACCCCGAACGGCACGACCGCCAGCGACATGAGCAGCGTCATCACCACGGTGCCGAAGATCGCCGGAAAGACGCCGCCTTCGCTGTTGGCCTCACGCGGGTCGGCGGTGAGGAACTCCCACCACCGGGACAGATAGATTCCGGCTTTGCCGGTCAGGCCGAGCCGGTTGGCCGGGTAGCCGCGCACGATCCGGCCGAGCGGCACCTGCGCCTCCGCGCCGTCGGCAAGCCGCATCGACAACCGGTAGCGGTCGCTCGACCGGCGCAGCTCGTCGATGCGGGCGCGGATCTCGGCGTACTCGGCGTCGGCTGCGGCCTCCACCGCGGCGCTCCGCTGCCGTTGCGACGCGAGCGCCGCGGCGGCGTCGTCGATCCGCTCCGCCGATCCTTCGGCCCGCGCGTCGGCCAGCCGCAGCTCCGCTTCGCGCACGCGGAGCCGCGCCCGCTCCAGGCGGCGGTTCACGTCTCCTACGTCGCGCCGCTCCAGCTTCCGGCGCTCGTTCCGCCACCCTTCGACCGCCGGGTGATGCCGTTCGAACTCCCTCCAGGCGGCCTCCGGTCCGGCCGCGGTGACCGCGCCGTCGACCAGGAACGCCGCCGGCTCTCCGTAGAAACGCCCCCAGGTGAGCCGCTCAAGGACCACCGCCCATTCCGGGGCGGTTCGCTCGGTCAGCGTAAAGTCCTCCACCCACCGGAAGTGCACGCCGGTCAGGTCGAAGTTGCCGGTCCGCACCAGCCACCGCGTCGACCAGCCGCGCTGCCGGTCCAGCAGGCGCCGGGCCGATTCCTGCGCGGCGGCGGGCAGGGATTCGATCGCGCTCGGCGCGGGCCGGTAGCGGTCGCGCCGGGTCACTTCGCCCAGATGGGCCGATCCGTCGACCGTCCGGAACAGCGCCAACGGCGCGGGCCGGAAGGTGCCGAGCCCGCGCGCCAGGATCAGAGCCAGCAGGCCGAGCGTCATGACCAGGGCGATCACCAGGGCGCCGGCGGTGAGCCACAGCATCGGCTGGCCCTGGGCGGTCAGCGACGCGCCGCTGCGGGGCCGGCGCGCCGGACGGGGCCGGGCCGGCTTGACGGCGGGCGCAGGCCCGGCGGCCGGGGGAGAGATCGGCGCGCTCACAGCTCGAACGCCCGGCGGCGGAACCGCTGCCGCACCGATTCCGCGATCGTGTTGACGACGAAGGTCATGACGAACAGCGTCAACGCCGCCAGAAACAGGACGCGGTAGTGCGTGCTGTCGACCACCGCCTCCGGCAGCTCGACGGCGATGTTGGCCGCCAGCGTGCGGAAGCCGTTGAACAGGTTCATCTCCAGGATCGGAGTATTGCCGGCCGCCATCAGCACGATCATGGTCTCTCCCACGGCGCGGCCGAGTCCGATCATGACCGCGGAAAAGAGCCCGCTCATGGCGGTCGGCACGATGATGCGGACCGCGGTCTGCCACGGGGTCGCTCCGGCGGCCAGCGACGCCGAGCGCAGGTGGTCCGGCACGCTCTTCAGCGCGTCGTCGGCGATCGTGTAGATGATCGGGATGATGGCGAAGCCCATCACGAACCCCACCACCAGCGAGTTGCGCTGCACGTAGGTGCCGAGCACCGGACCGATGACCGGGAACGAACCGCGCGAATCGAGACCCAACGCCTGCAGCAGGTGGCCGGCCAGGAGCGCGCCGCCGCCGGCCACCGCCACCCCGGCGGCCAGCTTCACGATCTCCAGCAGCGCCGCCGGGCGGGCCGGCAGTCGGCGGTAGAGCGGACGCAACGCCGGCGCCAGCCAGCGCGCCAGGAACCACGCCGTCGCCACGCCGGTGAGCGGCAGCAGCATCATGGCCCAGCCGCCGGCGCCGGAACCGATCTGCCCGTCCAGCCAGAGTTTGACGTCACCGGCGAACAGCGCGCGCTCGAACGCCGGCCCGGCGATCCGCGACGCCAGCAGCCCGAGCGGCAGCGCGCCGCACAGCACGAACAGCATCCGGTACCGCGACAGGATGATGGCGGTGCGGTCGGGGAGGAGCTGGAACAGGTAGCCGCCGGCCAGACAGGTGAGCGGAACGATCAGGAAGGCGGCCAGGATCATGGGGACCGCCCGCTCGGCGAGCGGCGCGAACACCAGGCCGGCCAGGAATCCGAGCACGACGCTCGGCAGGCTGGCCATCATCTCGATCACCGGCTTGATGCGCGCGCGCAGCTTCTTGTCGAGAAACTCGCTGGTGTAGATGGCGGCCAGCATGGCGATCGGCACGCCGAACAGCATGGAATAGATCGTCGCCTTGATGGTGCCGAAGATGAGCGGGATCAGCCCGTACTTCGGCTCGAACGCGTCGGTGGCGCTTGACGACTGCCAGACGTGCTCGGGGGCGGCGTTGCCCTCGTACCAGACCTTGGCGAAGATCGATCCCAGGGTCGCCTCCGGATGCGCGCTGTCGAGCGACAGCAGCGCGAACCCCCGGTCGGTCACCGCGGCGATCGCGTCGTCGCGCGGGCTGAGCGCGACCGCCGTGATCGGCGCGCCGGCGAACGGCCGCGCCTCCGCCAGGAACGCCCGGCTGGTCACGTAGAAACTGCGGATGCTGCCGTCCCGGTAGCCGACCACGATCATGCGCTTGCGCGACGAGCTGCCGATGCCGGTGACCGCCGCCGGCCCGTCGAAGACGTGGGCGCGGGTCAACAGCAGCCCGTCGGTCGTGGCGGCGCGTTCGTCGCGAACGCGGAACCAGGCGGCGACGCGCCCGCGGTCGTCGCCGGCCAGCAGCGTGTCGCGGCCCAGCAGAAAGCGCGCCGCGGTGAGCCGCGTTGCTTCGCCGCCGACCAGGTCGCCGCGCTCGGCGACCGCCGGCCGGCTGACGTCGCGGGTGTCGAAACGGACGAACGTCCCGTCCCGCCACAGCACGTAGGCGGCGTCGGCGTTGCCGGTGACCAGCACTCGGACCAGCTCCGCCTGCCGGTCGAAGCCGGGAATCGGGACGCTCCCGCCGCGCACCGAAGCGGTCACGCGGCCGGTCAGGATGTTGCGCCGGCGCGTCACGGCGCGGACGCGCAACGCCCCGTCGCCGGTCACCACGGCGATCACCGGTCCCACCGAGCGCACCGTCTGGTCGATCAGCAGCACCGGTCCGGGGTGACCGCTCGCCACCGGGTCATCGATGCGGGCGGTGAGCCGCCGGACGCGCAGCTGGCCGATCGGCGTGCGCTGGATGGTCGCGCCGTCGAGCACGCCGACCTCTCCCTCCGCAAGGCCGCGCAGGGCGGCCGGCGCGTCTTCGTCTTCCGGGAACGCCGTTTCGAACGTCACCTGCCCAAGCCGGATCGAGCCGTCGGCGAACCCGGCCGCCAGCCACCCGCCCTCCTCCGACCAGGTCAGAGCGGTCGGCGTTTCGTCGAACAGCGGCACGGCGCCGAGCTCCATGCCGTCCGGCGCGCCCGCGTCTATGCGGAAGTGGCGCAGGGCGCGTCCGCCGTCGACCAGCGCCGCGGCGGCGACGCGGAACTCGTCGACCAGCACGAACCGGTCGACCGCGGCGCCGGGTGCGACGGCAGCGGCGCCGCCCGCCGGGACGCGCTGGGATACCGCAGGCGCAAGCCGCGCGCGGCCCGCCAGCGGCGCCACCACGGAAGCCAGGAAGACGAACACCAGGAACACCGCGGCGATCACGGCGACGCCGCCGATGGTGATGATCGACCGGGAGGCGATCTCCGCGACGCGGACGCCGGCGCGCGTCTTGTGCGGCCGCCGGTAGCCGGTGAACGCCGCCCGCTTCATCACGCGCCGCCGCCCGCCGTCCGGCTCAGAGACCCAACGGGGCCACCGCCTCGGAGGCGATGGCGTCGGTGATCGGGTAGTAGCCGTCCTTGATCACGTCCCGCTGCCCCTGCGAACTGTACAGGTAGCGGATGAACTCGCGCCGCAACGGGTCGATCTCGCTGCCGGGCCGGTGATTGACGTACACGTACAGGAACCGCGACAACGGATACTCGCCGGTGTAGGCGTACTCGGCGGTCGCCGGGATCGGATCGCCGGCCCCATCGAGCGCCAACGGCACCGCGCACACGTCGGCGGTGAGGTAGCCGATGCCGGAGTAGCCGATGCCGGGAGCGTCGCTGGCCACGCCCTGCACGACCGACGAGCTGCCGGGCTGTTCCTTCACCGACGGCTTGTAGTCGCCGTCGCCCAGCACGTTCTTCTTGAAGTAGCCGTAGGTGCCGGACGCGGAGTTGCGGCCGTACAGGCTGATCGGCAGGTCGGCCCAGGCGCCGTCGGAAACGCCGGCGTCTCCCCAGGTGCGGATGTCGGTCGCGTACCCGCCGCGGCGGTTGGTGGAAAAGATCGCGTCGACCTGCTGCAGGGTGAGCCCCGCGTCACAGATCGGGTTGTCCTTGTTGGCGTAGACCGCCAGCATGTCGATGGCAGCCGGCAGCGCGGTCGGCGGATAGCCGTACCGGGTCTCGAACTCGTCCACCTCGGCGGCCTTCATCTGCCGGCTCATCGGGCCGAATTGCGAGGTTCCGGCGATCAGCGCCGGCGGGGCGGTGCTGGAGCCCTTGCCCTCGATCTCGATGCGGACGTTCGGGTACATGCCCTTAAAGCCTTCGACCCACAGCGTCATGGTGTTGTTCATGGTGTCCGATCCGACGCTCTTGAGACTGCCCGACACGCCCCGCACCTGCCGGTACCCGGAGAGCGCCGGGTCGACCGACACCTGGGCCAGGGCGGTCATCGACGTGAGCGCCAGGGACGCCGCCGCGGCGCCGGCGATGATTCGGTTGGTTCGCATGGTTCCTCCCTCGAATGGTGAATGAATCTGCCCAAAGGTCGCAGGCGCGCTGCTAGCGATCGTTGGCGATCGGTTAGCGAACGTTAGAAAGCCGTTAGAAAGGCGTGAGCGGCCGACCGCTCCAAGCGGCCGGCCCTGTACACCCCGGAGCCGGGCGCGTAGCGTCTGCGGCGTGCCGGAGCTGCCGGAGGTGGAGACGATCGCCCGCGGCGTGCGGCCGGCGTTGCGCGGCCGGCGCATCGACCGGGTCGTGGTCCGCGAACCGCGGCTGCGCTGGCCGGTGGCGGACGACCTGCCGCCGCGGCTGGCCGGGCGCACGGTGCGCGACGTGCGCCGCCGGGCCAAGTACCTGGTGATCGACGCCGGGCCGGAAAGCCTGATCGCGCACCTCGGCATGTCCGGGCGGCTCCTGCTGGTGCATGCGGATGCGCCGCCGGCGCGGCACGACCACGTCGACGTGGTGCTGAGCTCCGGGCTGGCGGTGCGGTTGCGCGATCCGCGGCGGTTCGGGTCACTGCACGTGGCCGCCGCGCCCGGCGATCACCCGCTGCTCGCCCACCTGGGACCGGAGCCGCTCGGCGGCCGGTTCGACGGCGGCTACCTGTTCCGGGTGAGCCGCCGGCGCACGGTCGCGATCAAGGAGCTGCTGCTCAACAGCCGCATCGTCGCCGGCATCGGCAACATCTACGCCAACGAGGCGCTGTTCGCCGCGCGCGTGCATCCGCGCACGGCCGCCGGCAGGCTTGGCCGCATCCGCCTGCAGCGGGTGGCGGACGCCGTGCGCGCGGTCCTGCAGCGCGCCATCGACGCCGGCGGCACCACGCTGCGCGACTACCGCACGCCGGGCGGCGATCCCGGCCTGTTCTCCGTCGAGCTTGCCGTCTACGGCCGCGCCGGCCGGCCGTGCCCGCGTTGCGGCGCGGCCATCCGCGCGCTCCGCCAGGCCGGCCGCTCCAGCTTCCATTGCCCGCGCTGCCAGCGCCGGTGACGCTCAGGCGCCTGAGTCCACCAGCAGTTCGAGTTCCCGCGTGATCGCGCCGAACATGCCGTTCATCTTGACCAGATGCTGATACACGGTCGCATCCGACAACCCTACGTATTGATGGGCAAGGACATTGCGGAATCCGCCGAGTCCGCGCAACGAACCGTAGAGCTCCGATGAGATCAGCCCCTGCCGGCGCGCGTTGAGCAGGATCTCTTCGTACGAGTTGCTGACGATCTCGTGCCGGGCGCTCAGCACGTGATCGAGCATGTCCAGGACGGTCTCGGCGATGAGGAAGAGCACGCGCTCGACCGCATAGTGCGTGGTCCGGCTGGCCAAGTAGCCGTCCAGCGAAAGCCCCCGCCATTGCGACAAGTCGGCGCCGTACTGCCGCAGCAGTTCCATGCGCTCCGAAAGGGCGCTAGGTCGATGCACCACGGCGCCGCCTGCGTCGTTCGAGGTACGCCATGCGGTCGCGGAACCCCCGGATCACCTGCCGCTCGAAGTCATTGAGCCGGTCGGCATCGGCGTAATGCAGGAGCTTGCCGTCCGCGATCACGGAAAACGCTACGGTCGCCCGCGCCTGGTTGAGCCACAGCAGGTCGAGCCGCTCCGAGCGCAGCAGGCCGGTCAGCGTTCCGCGCAACGCGAACAGGTCGTCCCACCCGAAGTCGTCCGTCGTGTGGATGGCAAGGTCGACGTCGGAATCGGCGCCGCCGACGCCGGCTGCGCGCGAGCCGAACAGATACACGGCCTGAACGCGCCCGTCGCGGACCGTCGCCGGCAACAACAGGTCGACGCACTCCCCGGTCGACAGCCCGATGGGCCTGGTTCCGTTCAACCGCTCGCGTACCGCCATCTCCTTCCTGCGCGCTTCCCAAGCGCCGCCCACGATCGTGTACGATTCGGCGCGGCCGCGTCGAGAGTGCGGCGCCGGCCATAGTTCGTCTCCGACGAGAACTCGAAGGCGGCGCAGATCTTCATCGGCATGGCGCCGATCCTGCTGGTGTATCCGTTCCTGCAGCGCTACTTCACCAAGGGACTGGTGCTCGGCGCGGTGAAGGGGTGACGCGCGCAGGTTGCCGGCCGCCGGCGGCTTGCCGTCCGCGCCGCACACCGGCCAGAATCCGACGCTCAACATGAGCACCACAAGCGTCCCGCCGTCCGTCTTTGCGCCGGTCAGCAGCCAGGTCGACTTCCCGGCGATGGAGGAGGAGATCCTGGCCTTCTGGAACGAGCGCGGCCTGTACCGCAAGTCGGTCGACAGCCGGCCCGCCGGCCGGCCGTTCCGCTTCTACGACGGGCCGCCGTTCGCCACCGGCCTGCCGCACTACGGGCACCTGCTCGCCTCCATCTCCAAGGACGTGGTGCCGCGCTACTGGACCATGCGCGGCTACCGGGTAGAGCGGCGCTGGGGGTGGGACTGCCACGGCCTGCCGGTGGAGAACGAGGCGGAGAGCCAGCTCGGCCTCAGGACCCGCGCCGACATCATCGACTACGGCATCGGCCCGTTCAACGAGTTCTGCCGGCAGGTGGTGCTGCGCTACACCGCCGAATGGCGGACGCTGATCCAACGCCTCGGCCGCTGGGTCGACTGGGACCACCAGTACCGGACCATGGACACCGGCTTCATGGAGTCGGTCTGGTGGGTGTTCAAGTCGCTCTGGGACCGGGACCTGATCTACGAAGGCTTCAAGTCGCTGGCCTACTGCCCGCGCTGCGCCACGCCGCTGTCCAACTTCGAGGTGAACCAGGGGTACCGGGACACGCAGGACCCGTCGATCACGGTCCGCTTCCGGGTGCGCGGCGCGCCGGAGCTGTCGATCCTGGCCTGGACCACCACGCCGTGGACGCTGCCGTCGAACATGGCGCTGGCGGTGGGCAGGGAGATCGACTACGTGCGGGCCGCCACCGCGGCCGGCGAATCGCTCATCCTGGCCCGCGCCCGCCTGGACGCCGTGTTCGGCAAGCGGAAGGCGGAGATCGTCTCGGTCCGGGAGCAACCGGCCGCCGAACTCCTTGACATGACCTACGAACCGCTCTTCGACGACTTCGCGCACCTGCGCGGCGAAGGGGCGTTCCGGGTGGTGGCCGCCGACTTCGTGTCGACCGACGACGGCACCGGCATCGTCCACGTCGCGCCGGGTTTCGGCGAGGACGACCACCTGCTCGGCCAGCGCGCCGGCATCCCCGTGGTCTGCCCGATCGACGCCGACTGCCGCTTCACCGGCGAGGTCGCCGCCTACGCCGGCCGGTTCGTCAAGGACGCCGACACGCCGGTGATCCGCGCCCTGCGCGCGGCCGGCGCGCTGTTCGACGAAGGGACCATCGTCCACAACTACCCGTTCTGCTGGCGGTGCGACGCGCCGTTGATCTACCGCACCGTCTCCACCTGGTTCGTCAAGGTGGAAGGAGCGCTCAAGGAGCGGATGCTGGCCGCCAACCGGCGCGTCCGCTGGGTCCCGGAACACATCCGCGACGGCCGCTTCGGCAAGTGGCTGGAAGGCGCGCGCGACTGGGCGGTGAGCCGCAACCGGTACTGGGGCACGCCGCTGCCGATCTGGCGCAACGAAGAGACCGGCGAGACGGTCTGCGTCGGCAGCATCCGCGAGCTCGAAGAGCTGACCGGGCGGCCGGTCGACGATCTGCACAAGCACCGCATCGACGATCTGGTCATCCCCTCACCGTCCGGCGCCGGCGACCTGCGCCGCATCCCGGAGGTGCTGGACTGCTGGTTCGAGTCGGGGTCGATGCCGTACGCGCAGAGCCACTACCCGTTCGGCCGCGCCGCCGACTTCGAGGCGAGCTTTCCGGCCGACTTCATCTCAGAGAACCTGGACCAGACGCGCGGCTGGTTCTACACGCTCACGGCGCTGTCGGCCGCGCTGTTCGACGGGCCGGCGTTCCACAACTGCATCGTCGGCGGCATGCTGCTGGCCGAAGACGGCCGCAAGCTGAGCAAGCGGCTGCGCAACTATCCGGACCCGGCCAAGATGCTGGCCACCTACGGCGCCGACGCGCTGCGCCTGTACCTGCTCAACTCCCCGGCCATGAAGGCGGAGGAGCTGCGGCTGAGCGAATCCGGCATGAACCGCAGCCTGCGCGACGTGATCATCCCGCTCTGGAACTCCTACAGCTTCTTCGTCACCTACGCCCGCATCGACGGCTGGACGCCGGCCGTCTCCGGCGCGCGCTCGGCCAACCGCCTCGACCGCTGGATCGTCTCGGCGCTGCAGACCCTGCTGGCCGAGGTGAACGGCCAGATGGAGGCGTACCGGCTGTACCGCACCGTGCCGGCGATGGTGGCGTTCGTGGAACAGCTCACCAACTGGTACATCCGCCGCAGCCGCCGCCGGTTCTGGAAGTCCGAGGACGACGGCGACAAAGCGGCCGCCTACGCGACGCTCTACGAGGTGCTCACCACCTTCATCAAGGCGCTGGCGCCGGTCCTGCCGTTCGTGACCGAGCGCATCTACCGGAACCTGGTGCGCGCGGCCGACCCCGCGGCTCCCGAAAGCATTCATCTGTGCGACATGCCGCAGGCGCGCGACGACCTGCGCGACCTCGCTCTGGAGCGGCAGATGGCGATGGCGGCGCGGGCGGTGGCGCTCGGCCGGTCGTTGCGCAGCAAGCACGACCTCAAGGTGCGGCAGCCGCTGCGGCGGCTCTACCTGCTGCCGGCCGACGAGGCGGACCGGCGCGAACTGACGCCGATGCTCGACCTGATCGGCGAGGAGCTCAACGTCAAGCAGGTCGCCCTGGTGGAGGACGAGACCGAGCTGAGCGAGGTCTCCTACAAGCCCGACTTCCGCCGCCTCGGCCCGCGCTTCCGCACCGGCATGAAAGAGGTGGCCGCGCGCGTGCGGGCGCTCACGCCGGCGCAGATCACCGATCTCAAGGGCGGCGGCAGCGTCGAGGCGGCCGGCGGCCGCATCACCATCGACGACCTGGACGTGCAGCGCACGGAGAAACCGGGCATCGCGGCGGCGCTGGAGCGCAACCTCGGCGTCGGGCTGGACACCCGGATCGACGCCGAGCTCGCCGCCGAGGGGATCGCGCGCGAGCTGGTCAACCGCATCCAGAACCTGCGCAAGGCCGCCGGGCTGGAGGTGTCGGACCGGATCGCGCTCGGCGTGCGGGGCGGCCGCGAGCTGGAGGAGGCCGCCGCCGCCCACCGCGGCTACGTGAGCGGCGAGACCCTGGCCGCGGAACTCCGCATCGGCGCGCTGCCGGACGGCGCCGGCGAACCGCAGGAGATCACCGTCAACGGCCTGCCGGCCACCGTCGCGCTCCGCAAGGCCGGCCGGTAACGGCTGTCCGCGCCGCCCGGACGGCGGCCGGTTCGGTCTGCTGCGGAAAGGACTTGAACCTTCACGGGATTTAACTCCCACTAGCCCCTCAAGCTAGCGTGTCTACCAATTCCACCACCGCAGCGCCCGCGTTTCGGGTGGAATGGGACTATAGGCAACGAGGTTTCCCGCCGTCAAATGAATCATCGGCGCGTTACCCTGCGCCGCCGCCCGGCCGGTTGCCGGGGACCGGCGACTGCCGGTAGCTTACGCGTTTCCTCTTTCCGAACCCGGAGGTGAGCCCATGAACCTGATCGGACGCTCGCTGCTCACGCTGCACGACCTGTCGCCGGCCGAGCTGGGCGAGCTGCTCGACCTGTCGGCGCGCGTGAAGCGGCAACGCCGCGCCGGTGAACGGCATCAGCGCTTTGCCGGACTCACGCTGGCCATGCTGTTCGAGAAGCCGTCGACCCGCACCCGCTCCGCCTTCGCCACCGCATTCGGGGAGGAGGGCGGCTGTCCGGTAGTGCTCAACCGGGACGAGCTGCAGCTCGGCGCCAAGGAGTCGCTGGAGGACACGGCGCGGGTGTTCGGCCGCATGTACGACGCCATCCAGTACCGCGGCTTCGCGCAGGAGACGGTGGAGACGCTGGCCCGCTACGCCGGCATCCCGGTCTACAACGGACTCACCGACGGCCGCCATCCGACCCAGGTGCTGGCCGATCTGTTGACGATCCGCGAGCGCTACGGCGCGCTGGCGGGCGTGTCGCTCGCCTACGTGGGGGACGCGCGGAACAACGTCGCCGCCTCGCTCATGGTCGGCTGCTCGATGACCGGCGTGAGCTGCACGCTGGTGGCGCCCGCTGCCCTGCAACCGGACCCGGCGCTGGTCGCCGTCTGCCGCAACGGGTCGGGCGCGCCGCTCACGGTGAGCGACGACGTCGCCGCCGTCGACGGGGCCGACGTGGTGTACACCGACGTGTGGGCATCGATGGGCGAGGAGGACCGCGAGGCGGAGCGCCTCGAGCTCCTGGCCGGCTATCAGGTCAACGGCGCGCTGATGCGGAGGGCGGCCGACACCGCCATCTTCATGCACGACCTGCCGGCCGTGAAGGGGAACGAGGTGACCGACGCGGTCTTCGAGGCGCCCTGTTCGGTGGTCTGGGAGCAGGCGGAGAACCGCAAGCACACCGCCAAGGCGCTGATGCTGGCCACGCTGGTCGGCGAGGAGTGACCGGCGGTCAGCCGAGCCCGGCCGCGGGGCGGCTCGATCTGGCGCGCTACGCGCTGCGCCGGTCCGGCTGCGCCGGCTGGCTGTTCTACAACGTCTATCACCGGGATCAGATCGCCGACGCCGTGTTCGGCGTTCGCCCGGATACCACCAACACGCGGCCGTGGCTGGCGGTCATCCGCGCTGACGGCGCGGTGCTGAAACTCGTCCACGACGTCGAAGCCGGCGTCCTGGACCACGTCGGCGGGACCACCTGCCGGTACGCGTCGCGCGCCCGCTTCACCGAACTGCTGGCGCGGCTGGCGGAGCCGGGCAGCGTGCTGGCCGCGCAGTGCTCGCCGACGGTGCCGCGCCTGGCCACGCTCGACCACGGCGCCGCGCGCCTGCTGGAACACGCCGGCTTCACCCTGCGGCCGTCGGAAACGCTGGTCCAATGGACGCTGGGCGGCCTGAGCGGCGCGCAGCTCGCCGGCCATGACCGCGCCGCGCGGGCGCTCCACCGAATCGTCGCCGCTTCCTGGCGCCGGCTGGCCGCCGCGTTCGGCGCCGGCCGGCCGGTGCGCGAGGGGGAGGTGCGCGACTGGATCATGGCGGCGTTCGCGGAACGGGGACTGGTCACCGATCACGCGCCGATCGTGGCGTTCGGCGCCCATTCGGCGGACCCGCACTACGGTCCGGCCGATGCGGGCGCGGCGCTGGCCGCCGGCCAGGTGGTGCAACTCGACCTGTGGTGCAAGGAGCCGGCGGCCGGTTCGGTCTTCGCCGACATCTCCTGGGTCGGCGTCGCCGCGCGCCGTCCGACCGCGCGACAGGAGCAGATCTTCGCCGCGGTGCGCGCGGCGCGTGAACGGGCGGTCACCTTCCTTGCCGAGGCGGCTGACGCCGGCCGCACCGTGTCGGGCAGCGACGTCGACCGGGCCTGCCGGCAGGAGCTGGCCGGCCGCGGACTGCTCTCTGCGGTGCGGCACCGCACCGGCCACAGCATCGACACCGACCTGCACGGATCGGGGGTCAATCTCGACTCGTTCGAGTTTCCGGACGAACGCCCGGTCACCGAAGGGTCCTGCTTCTCGGTCGAGCCCGGCGTCTACTTCCCGCAGGAGTTCGGCATGCGGACCGAAATCGACGTGACCGTGCGCGGCGGCCGGCCGGTGACGTCGGGCGGCCCGGCGCAGGAGGCGCTGCTGTTGCTCCCGTCCGGGGCCGATACGGCGGGGACGCCGTAATTGCCGGCCGCTTCCGGCGCTGCTAAGGTCGGGCCGTGAGAGCGCCTGCCCCGTAACCATGTCCCAACCCTTCCCGTTCCCGATACCGGAGCCGGTCACCCGGTTCCTGGACGACTACGACTCCTACCTGCTGATCGGCCACCGGGAGCCGGACGCGGACTGCCTGGCGAGCCCGCTGGCGCTGGCCAGCTTTCTGCGGCGCCGCGGCAAGCAGGCGAGCACCTTCTGCCAAGGGCCGTTCACCCGGCCGGAGATCGCCTGCTTCGCGGACCGCTTTGCGACCCGCGTGACCGCGCAGGACCGCGCAGGCCATGCGGCGGCCGTCGTCCTGGACTGCTCCACGGCCGACCGCACCGGCGACCCCGGCGCCGACGCGCGGGGACTGCCGACCCTGGTGATCGACCACCACGCGGTCGGCTCGCCGTTCGGGGACGTGCGCCTGATCGCGCCGGCCGCGCCCGCCACCGCCCTGATCGTGCAGGCGCTGATCGAGGCGGCCGGCGACCGGCCGACGCCGGAAGAGGCGGAGCTGCTGCTGTTCGGCGCCTGCACCGACACCGGCTTCTTTCGCCATCTGCGCAAGGGTACGGGCTACGTGTTCCGGGCGGTCGCCCGCCTGGTCGACGCCGGCGCCAGCACCGAGTCCGCCTACCACAGCATGTTCGGCGCCCGACCGTTCGAGCGCCGGGTCATGCTGGGCCGTATGCTCGCCCGCACCGAGCGGTTGTACGACGGGTTGCTGCTGTACACCGCGCAGTACCGGAGCGACCGCGCCGAGATCGGCGACGCCGGCCGCGGCGACGACGAGCTCCACACCCTGCTGCAGACGGTCGCCGGCGCCGAAGCGCTGCTGGTGGTGCGCGAAGAGGGCGACGGCGAGTGTTCGGTGAGCATGCGGTCTACCACCGCCGTCGACGTCGGTTCGTGCGCGCGGACGCTCGGCGGCGGCGGCCATCCGCAGGCAGCCGGCTGCCTGTTCAGCGGTACGGTCCAGCAGGCGCGGAGCGCTGCGCTGGCGGCGCTGGCCCCGCAGCTGGAACGCCTGCAGCGCAGCCGGTAGCCGGCGCTACGGACCCGCGCCGGCGCCAAGCGCCTCACCCGCGCTGGCGCGTTCGGGCGAAGGGTAAATACGGGTAAGCCACCCGCCGCCGGGATGGCGGCGCAATCCGCCTGCCGGCGTTCCGATTCCTGGCACGGTTCCTGTTTCTCTGCGTTGTATGAGGAACTTGGCAATCAGGTATTCCGACGAACAATCGATGACGGCGGCGGTAATCCGCTACCAGCGGACCGGAGCGGGCCGGCGCGAGCTGCTCGAACGGGTCAGCGAGTACGCGTACCGCTTTCCGTTGTGGCAGAACATCAGGCGCGACGAAGACGACTGCGGCGACTTCTATCTCTACTGCCAGCCGCGCCTGCAGGAGGCGGTCGACCGGTTTCAGGACCAGGGGCGGCCGTTCGAGGCGTACCTCCGGGCGGTGCTGACGTGGCAGTTCAGCAGTTACTACCGCTTCAAGGAACGCCGCGAAACCGCGTGGCGGCTCGCCCGCACGCCGGTGTTGTGGGACGAGGAAGCGGCGGCGCTGGCGGCCGGCCACCGCGCGCCGGACCACGACACGCCGGCCCAGGACGCCGCGGATCAGGCCGCTACGGAGCCGCACGCGCCGGACGCCGGGCCGGCGTGTCTGGACGACGGCGTCACGCGCCGGCGGGTGGTGTTCGCGGTCCTCAAGAACTGCCACCGGCTCCGGGATACGCAGGTGTCGGCGTGGGCCGGCCTGTGCGAACGCGCCGATCTGCCGGCGTTGATCGGGCGCGCGCGCCGGGTGAGCGAGGGCGCGCAGCGCCGGTGGCGCCGGTTGCGCGAACGGAGCAATCACGCGTATGCGCGGGCGCGGTTGATCGAGGCGCAGCTGCGCGCCGAGACCGGCGATGACCGGCGGCTGCTCCTGGAGCGCCGGCTGCGGCGCGCGCGGGACGCGGCGGTCACCTCCCGGGCGGAGGCGCGGGCGGTGCGCCTCGGTCCGAGCAACCGCCAGATCGCCGAGCTGCTCGGCATTCCCAAGGGCACGGTCGATACCGGCCTGTTCTGGTTGAAGCGCCGCTTCTCTCCCGATAGGCTGCGCGCCACTTGACGCTGCTACTGGCCAGCACCAACGCCGGCAAGGTCCGCGAGTTCCGCCGCGGCCTGCCGGAGGTGCGGGTCCTGACGCCGCGCGACCGCGGTCTGACGTTCCGGTACGTCGAACGCGGCGCCGACTTCGCCGACAATGCGCTCGGCAAGGCGCGCCACCTGTTCGCCATGACCGGTACGGCGACGGTCGCCGATGACTCGGGGCTGGTGGTGCCGGCGCTCGGCGGCGCGCCGGGCGTGCGTTCGGCGCGCTACGGGGGGGACGTAACTCAGCGCCAACGCAACCTGCTGCTGCTCGACGCCTTGGCCGGGGCGGCCGACCGGTCGGCGCTGTTCGTCTGCTGCGTGGCGGTGGCGCTGGCCGAGCACCGGTTGCTGATCGTGCAGGAGACCGTAACAGGCGCCGTGACGCTGGCGCCGCGCGGCGGCGGCGGCTTTGGCTACGATCCGATCTTTGAGCCGCACGGCGCCGGCGCGACCTTCGCCGAAATGGACGGCGCGGCCAAGGACGCCATCTCCCACCGGGGCCGCGCCATCCGGCGCCTTCGGCAGGTGCTGTTGGGGCCGCCGGACGCCGACCGATGAGCGCCAAGGCGGCCGGACGCGAACAGCGCCTGTTCGTCTGCTCGCAGTGCGAACGGCGCGAGCCGAAGTGGCTGGGGCGCTGCCCCAACTGCGGCGAATGGAACAGCTTTCGCGAAGCCGGCGGCGGCGGCAAGGCTCAGACGGGCGCTCAGGCGCCGCTGGCGGTGCCGCTCACGGCTATCGAAGCGGACCCGGGACTCCGCGTCGCCTCCGGCAACGGCGAGCTCGACCGCGTGCTGGGCGGCGGATTCATGCGCGGCTCCACCACGCTGATCGGCGGTGAGCCGGGAGTCGGCAAGTCGACGCTGCTCCTGCAGGTCGGCGCCAAGCTGCAGACCGCCGGCCGCGTGCTCTACGTGAGCGCCGAGGAATCGGCCGAGCACCTGCGGCTGCGCGCCGACCGGCTGCGGCTGCGCGCGCCGCGGCTGGAGGTGTGGGCGGGCGCCGAGCTCGGCGACCTGATGCGGCTGCTCGACACCGCGCGCCCGGCGGCCGTTATCGTCGACTCGCTGCAGGCGCTCACCGCCGCCGGGTCGAGCTCGCCGACCGGCGCGGTCAACCAGATCAAGGAGATATGCGACGCGCTGACCGGATGGACGCACGCCCGCAACGCGATCACGGTGCTGGTGGCGCACGTCACCAAGGAGGGCGGCATAGCCGGCCCGAAGGCGGTCGAGCACATGGTCGACGTGGTGCTGGCCTTCGAGACCGGCGCCGCCGAGCTCCGCTTTCTGCGCGCGGCCAAGAACCGGTTCGGACCGGTCGAGGAGGTGGCGCTGTTCGAGATGACCGGCCGCGGTCTGCACCAGCTCCGCGATCCGTCGTCGCGGTTCGTCGAGCACGCCGACGGCGGCCGGCCGCCGCCCGGGGTGGCGGTCGCCGCCATCTACGAAGGCTCGCGGGTATTGTGCGTGGAGGTGCAGGCGCTGGTGGTGCCGGCGCAACGGGCCAGCCCCCGCATCGTCTCCGACCGCATCGACGCCGGCCGGGTGGCCCGCATCGCCGCGGTGCTGCAGCGCTCGGTGCAGGTCCCGTTTCTGGATCGCGACATCTACATGAACGTCGCCGGCGGCATGCGGCTGCGCGACGTGGCCGCCGACCTGCCGATCGCCCTGGCGCTGTACGGCGCGCGCACCGAACTGACCCCGGCCGCCGCGGTGGCGGCCTTCGGTGAGATCACGCTGGCCGGCCACGTGCGGGGCGCGGCGGGCGCGGAGCGGCGTCTGCGGGCGGCCGCCGGGCTCGGTATCCGCGTCGTGCTGGCGCCCGGCCCGGCGCCCGGCCCGGCGGCCGGCGAACACGGCGCGGGTCAGCGAGAGGAAGGGAAAGGCTGGCAGCCGGTGGCGGACCTGAAGCAGGCGGTGCGCGCGGTCCTGGCGCCGGCCGGCGCCGTCAGCGGAACAGCAGCGTCCCCAGCAGCGGCAGCCCGATAAAGGTGCCCGCCATGCTGCCGAGGCTGGCGCCCAGAAACACGACCAGAGCGTGGCTGATCCGGTTGCGAAAGAAGCCGCGCACGGTCGAAAGGTCGTCATGGATCGACTCGAAGTCGCTCACCCGCGGTTTGCGCAACACCGCTTCCACGAAGCCGCTCACGAACCCGACGCCGATGGTCGGATTCATGGAGGTGACCGGGGCGGCCAGGAAGGAGACGATCACGGTGACCGGGTGCGCCAGAGCGACCAGCGCGCCCAGGGCGGCGAGCGATCCGTTGATCAGGACCCAGCGGCCGAGCATGGCCAACGTCAGGTCGATCCCGGACCGCGCAAAACCGACCGCTATCACCGCGGCGACGATGCCGGGCACCAGCCACGGCAGGATGCGGCCGGCGGTCGAGCGCGGCGGCGGAGCGCCGAGCTGGTCGGTGTCGGGTAGCTCGCCGCCCGCCTCGATCGCCTGCAGCGCCCGCACCACGCCGGCCTTGTGACCGGCGCCGAGCACGGCGACGACCGGTTCCTTTCCCGCTCCCGCCCCGCGCGCCGCCTGCGCGATGCGGGCGGCCAGGTAGCGGTCGCGTTCGTCGATCAGCACCGCCTTGGCCTTCGGCAGGTACTCGGCAAGCTCGGAGATCATGCTGGTGAGCGCGGTGTCGGTCTTCAACCGCTCCACCTCCTCCGGCGCCAGCTTCTCGGAACTGAACGCGGTGGCCAGCAGCGCCGACAGCAGCTTCGAACGGCCCCACAGCCCGCTCTGGGCCCAGGCGCGGCGCAACGTCGTCTGCACGTCCCGGTCGCAGAGCTCCACGCGCGCTCCGGCCGCCTCCGCCGCCTCTATCGCCGCCAGCATCTCCGAGCCGGGCAGCACCCGCGCGTCCATGCCCATGCGGCGCTGAAACGCGGCCAACACCAGGTTGGCCAGCAGCAGGAACCCGCGCCGGCTGCGCAGCACCGAACGGATGTCGAGCTCCCGCCAGGCGTCCGGGTTGGTGAGCGTCCGGTAGCGCGCTTGGTCCAACTCCACGCAGACCACCGTGGGCGCCTCCCGCGCAAGCACCTCCCGCACCTCCTCGACGCTCCGTTGCGATACGTGGGCGGTGCCCAGAATCACGACCGGCCGGCCGCCGCACGTCAACCGCTCCACCGGCGGCGGCGCGGCGTCCGCCGCTCCCGCCGGCCTGCCCTCATCGGGCGCGGCCGGCGCACGCTCAGCGGTGTTGATACGCGCTCCCGGTATACGTGACGCGAACCTGCTTGTACGGGCCTTCGCCTTCGCTGGCGGTGGTGACGTCCTCCACGCCGCTGATCGTCACGTGCACCAGCCGCCGCTCGAACGGATTCATCGGCTCCAGGAGTTGCGAGCGCCCCGACCGCTGCACGTCACGCGCTACGCGCATCGCCATGCGCGTCAGGCTCTGTTCGCGCCGGTAGCGGTAGTCCTCGGCATCCAGGATGACCCGCGCGCCGTTCTGGTGGCGGCGGCCGCAGGCGATGTTGGCGATGAGCTGCAGCGCTTCCAGCGTGGCGCCGCGCCGGCCGATCAAAATGCCGGCGTCGTCGGAGACCATCTCCACCACGATCCGTTCGTTTTCGCGGGAGGCTATGCGCAGCTCCGCCTCGATCCCCATGCGGCCGAGCAACCCGGAAACGAAGGCGATCACCGCCGACTCCTGGTCCGTGCCGGGCCGCAACTCGTCGGCCGGCTCGTCGGCGGGCTGATCGTCGTCACCGACGTGCACGCGGATCCGCACCTTGCCGCCGCCGAACAATCCGGACCGCGACTTGATCACCTCGACGTCGATCTCGTCCTCGTCCAGGCCCATCGCCTCGATCGCGTTGGCGATCGCCTCCTTCTCCGTTCGTCCTTCGAACTCGTGATCCTCCATCGGTCTGCTCCTCAAAGACGCCGCGCGCCGGCCGTCCTACACGTTTTGGGTCACCGCCGCGCCGGCCCGCCGCGCCGCGCCGTTGCGCACGGTTACGCGGGCCGCTTCCTGGGGGCCGGCGCCCCGCCGGAGCGCGGTTTGCCGCGGTCGTCGCCGCGGCTGTTGATGTACAGCTGCTGGGCGACCGTCAGGATGTTCTGCACCGTCCAGTACAGGACCAGACCCGACGGCATGTCGTAGAGGATGAAGAAGAAGAAGATCGGCATGGCGTACTGCAGCATCTTCATCTGGCTGGCGTTGGCGCCTTGCGCGGTCGGCATGATCCTGGTCTGCAGGAAGGTGGAGCCGAGCATGAAGAACGGCAGCAGGCGCAGCTCGTCCCAGCCGAGCAGCGGCAGCTGGAAGCCGAGCGGCAGGAAGCTCTCCGGCGCCGACAGGTCGGCGATCCAGGGCGCGATGAAGGCGGCGCCGCGCAGGTCGAAGTGCTCGATCAGCACCGTGTACAGCGCAAAGAAGATCGGCATCTGCAGCAGCATCGGCAGGCAGCCGCCGATCGGGTTCACCTTCTCACGCCGGTACAGCTCCATGGTCGCCTGGTTGAGCCGCTCCGGCTTTCCCTTGAACTTGTCGCGCAGCGCTTCGATCTGCGGTTGCAGCTGCTGCATCCTCTTGGTCGATTCCGAGCTCTTGCGGGTGAGCGGGAAGAACACCGCCTTGATGAAGACGGTGAGCAGGATGATCGCCACCCCGTAGTTGGGAATCAGCCGATAGAACGCGTCGAGCAGGAACCGCACGATGTTGGCCAGCCAGCCGATGATCGCCGCGGTGCTGACGGTCTCCTCCAGGTGGAGCTGATCGGCGGACGGCAGCGACGGATCGTTGTAGCGGGTGAGCGTGCCGCGGTCCTTGGGCCCGGCGTAGATGCGGAACACGTCGGTCTCCGCCGCGCTGGAAATCGTGGGCCGTCCCAGGTACAGGGCGGTGCGCCGGTCGATGTCGGGATCGGGGCGGCCGTCGTAGGTGATCCGGTAGTCGCTTTCATCCGGGATCACCACCATGGTGAAGTACTTGCCGACGATGCTGGTCCAGCGCACGCGGCGATCCTCGACGATGACGTCGTTGCGCAGCCGCTGCCGCTGGCGCCGGCCCTCCGGGTAGTAGCGCATGTATTCCCGGTATTCGTTGCGCCGGTCCAGCCGTTCGTAGTCCGGCCCGAGCTGCGGCGCGATGGCGAGCGTATAGCTGACGCCGTCGAAGTCGAGCGCCGGCACCGCGTTGGTGGTGTTCTCGATGCGGACGCGCAGCTCGAACAGGTACTCCAGGTCGAACCGGTAGGTCTTGACCAGCCGGAACGGGACGCCGTCGGCGGCCAGGAACTCGCGGCTGAACTCCCAGGTGAGCGCATCGATCTGCCGGAACGCGAACGGGTCGTCGGACGGCGCCGTCTGCAACCCGCCGAACGCGATCGACAGGTACTCCGTTCCCTCCCCGGCGCGGTGGACCAGTTCGACCGGCTCTCCGCCGACGTCGAGATGGTCCTTGAGCCGCAACGAGGCGATGGTGCCGCCGGTGCGGGAGAACGCGATCTCGAAGACGTCGGTCTCGCGCAGAATCAGGTCGTCGGCGGGCGTCTCGATCTCCGCGGGGGCGGCGGCGACCGCGCTGGCGGTGAGCTCGACCGGCCCGGCGGCGGACGCGGAACCGCCGCCGAACAGCGACAGCGTCTGCGGCTGGGTCTGTTCCGGTGTCTGGCCGGCTTCCTCCAACGGCACGGGGTCGGGCGCCAGCAGGAGCGTGTAGGCGAGGATCACGCCGACCGAAAGGACGACGGCTATGATGGTTTTTGCGTCCATAGGGTGTCAGATCCCCGTCAGGGGACCGGGTCGTAGCCTCCGGCGCCGAAGGGATGGCAGCGCAACAGGCGCCGGAGCGCCAACCGGCTACCGGCGGCGACGCCGTGCTTGAGCAGCGACTGCCGGGCGTATTCGGAGCAGGTCGGCGTAAAGCGGCACGACGCCGGCAGCCAGGGCGACACCAGCAGCTGGTAGACGCGCACTGCGCCGGCCGCCGCGGCGCGCAACGCCGTGCGCTGCGGGGCGGCAGGGGCGGCCGCACGTGGCCCGTTGCCGTTCAAAGCAGCGGAGCCTACCGCGCGCCGCGCCGTAGCAGCCGCGCCGAGCCGAGCACCTTGACCATGTCGTCGCACCGTTCGCGGGTCGTGGCGCTGGCGTCGTCATAGATGACGAACACCAGGTCGTAGGACCCGACGATGCCGGCGTACAGCCGGCGATACGCTTCCCGGCTGATCCGTTTCTGCCGATTGCGGTCGACCGCCCGCCGCAGACTGCGCGTGGGCGCGAACGCCACGCGGTGTCCGTCCCGTCCATTCGGGCGGTAGCCCATCTTGAAGCCCCTGGTCCGGGTGAACCGTCCGGTGCGGAACAGCCGGTCGACGTCGCCGGAGCGGGTGATCCGCTCGAACCTACCCGTTCCTCTGCCCATCCGTCCGCCTGTCGTGGATCGTCTGCAGCCGGACAGCCATTCAGTAGGGTTTGCGTTCATCGGAAACGGTCAGCCGGTGCCGACCTTTGCGCCGTCGGCGTTTGAGCACCATGCGGCCGCCGCGGGTCTTCATGCGCGCGCGGAATCCGAAGGTGCGGCGGCGGCGAACGCGGCTTGGCTGATAGGTCCGTTTCATGGGTATCCGCTTCCGGGAGCACCGTCAATGTAGGTTGACCGCTCGCCGCTGTCAAACCGCGTCCGTAGCCGCCGGCGGCGACGGCTCACCGGACGCGGCGCCGTGGGTCAACCGCGCCGCGTCCCGGCGTCCTCTCCGGGATCGGCGTCCGCAGAGTCCTCGTCCGCAGAGTCCGTCTCCGCGGAATCTGCGTCGGAGGAGTCGGCGCTGCCGCCGGCCGGGCGGCGCATCCGCGTCGCCACCAGCACGATGCCGGCCACCAGACAGACCGCCAGCACGATGATGACGATCCACGGGGCGCCGGACCGAGGGGACTCCTCGACCTCGACCATCGGCGTCTCGCCGGCCGCCGGTTCCACCGCGCTCTCGGCGGCGGCCGGCGTATCCGTAGCGGCTTCAGGTGACTGCGGCGTACCGCTCGTCTCGCTCGGCTCGCCCTCACCCGCGCTGTTGCGGGCGCGCAGCTGCACTCGGTAGCTCACGCCGTTGGTCAGCGTCAGCGTGTGTTCGGTCGTCGCGCTCGTGGTGCGGGTGATCCGCTTCCACTCCCGCCAGTCATCCTCGCGGTCGGCGTACACCCGGTACTCGTAGCCGGTGATGGTCGCGTCCTCGGGATCGTCCCACGTCAACGCGATCGTTCGGTCGCCGGCGGTCGCAGCAAGCCCGACCGGCGCAGCCGGCGGCGCATCGGCGGGCGGCCCGGACGGCTCTTCCTCCATTTCGTCCGCAGCCGGCGCTTGGGGCGTACCGCTGACCTCGCTCGGCGCGCCCGCTCCGGCGCTGTTGCGGGCGCGCAGCTGCACCCGGTAGGCCACGTCGTTGGTCAAGGTGAGCGTGTAGCCGGTCGTCCGACTCGTGGTGCCGGTGATCTCCTTCCACTCCCGCCAGTCCTGCTCGCGGCCGGTGGCATACACCCGGTACTCGTAGCCGGTGATGGTCGCGTCCCCCGGATCGTCCCACGTCAACGCGACCGTTCCGTCGCCGGCGGTCGCCGCAAGCCCGACCGGCGCAGCCGGCGGCGCATCGGCGGCCGGCGCCGTCTCCTCTTCCGCTGCCTCCAATTCCTCGACTTCCGGCGCGCTCGGCGTGGCGGCAGCCTCGCTCGCCGCTCCGGGGCCGGCGTCGTTGACGGCGCGCACCTCGACCCGGTAGCCGACCCGGTTGGTGAGTCCGGGCAACGCGTGGCTGGTCGTCCCGTGCGTGCTGCCGGCGATCTGCTTCCACTCCCGCCAGTCCGGCTCCCGGTTGGCGTACAGCCGGTACTCGTAGCCGGTGATGGTCTCATCCCCCGGATCGTCCCACGTCAACGCGATCGTTCGATTGCCGGCGGTCGCCGCAAGGCCGCTCGGCGCGCCGGGCGCCGTCTGCGCGACCGCCCAGTGCAGCGTCAACACGCACGCCAACAGCGCCGCCGGCGCCACCCGGCGCAACGCCACTGAAGTTCGAATGGAATCGAGGAATCTCTGCGGAAGTATCATGCCAGGGTAATAGAACGCGCTCGGAGCGGGTTGGTCAAGCCGCGGCGGCCGGCGCGGGCGCATGAGCCGCCGTCACGCAGGCGGATCGGCAAGCACCGTCACGATCCGGACGATCCCCAACGCCGCGTGCGATCGACCCAGGCGCCGGAGTATCGCCCGCTCGCGGGTCCGCAGCAGGTGCGCCCACCCCGGATGGTCGGCGGCCACGATCAGCCGACCGCGCTCGACCTCCCGCGGAAAGGTGTGGGCGGCGAGCTCCGCGCCGACCACGTCGCTCCATCCTCCGAACAGGGCGGTGGCGCTGGCGGCATCGCCCGACTCGGCAAGCCACCGCCGCAACACGTCCCCCAACCGATCCATGCGCCTACCTCCGGCCGTCGCGGTCGGTCCACGGCGTCAACGACCCATCGCGCACGGCAAGGCGCAACGTCGGACCCAGGTCGTAGCGGTCGAACCGCTCGTCAGGCAGGAACGTGAAGAACCGCTGCTCGGCGGCCGGCAGCGCCGCCAGGAACCGCTCCCGCTTGCCGGCGTCGAGTTCCAGCAGCACGTCGTCGAGCAGCAGGAGCGGCGGCCGGCGGCGCCGCTCCGCCACCCGCGCAGCCTGCGCGGCGCGAAGCGCCAGCGACGCCAGCCGCTTCTGACCCGTCGACGCGTACCGGCGAAAGGACAGACCGTCGATCCGCAACGGAAAGCGGTCGCGGTGCGGCCCGGTGGTAGTGGTAGTGAGCGCGTGATCGCGCGGCCGCGCGGCGCGCATCTCTGCGGCGACCTCATCCGCCGCGCCGCCGGTCCATGACGGCCGGTAGCCTATCGACACCGTGGCATCGGATTCGGTCACGCAGTGAAAGATGTCCGCGAACCGCTCCGCGTAGCCGGCGACCAGCTCCGCGCGCTGCGTGCGAATCGGCAGGCCGGCATCGATCAGCTGGCGGTCGTAGACGTCGAGCAGATCGTCCGACGGACCCGAACGCAACAGCGCGTTGCGCTCCGTGAGCACCCGCCGGTACCGCCGCAACGCCGGCAGCGCGGCCGGATCGGTCAGCGCCGCCGTCTGATCAAAGAACCGGCGCAACTCCGCCGGCGGCCCGTCGACCGCGCGCAGATCGTCATGGCAGAACAACACGCACGGCACGGCCCCCACCACCTCGCCCCGGTCGGCGACGCGCGCGCCGTCGACCCGTATCTCCCGCGCGCGGTCAGCCGACAACCGCACCGTCACCTCGCGGTGCGGCGCCCAACCCGCTCCGCCGCCGTCGAGCTCGAACGAGCCGCCGACCACCGCCTCGCCCGCGCCCCGGCGGATCAGGTCGGCGTCCTGACGCGTGCGGAACGATCCGCCGAAGCAGAGCAGGTAGACCGCCTCCAGCAGGTTGGTCTTGCCCTGCCCGTTCTCCCCGATCAGGAACACGCACGAATGGCCGGCCAACGAGTCGAACCGCACCGCCTCCAGGTTGCGGAATCGGTCGACGCGCAGGGACGCAAGCCCCAAGGCGCGCTAACCGACCTGCATCGGCATGATGACGTGGAAGTAGTGCCCTTTCGGTTCGGCCGACAGCGTGATCGCCTTGTTGGAGGCGGTGAACTCGATCAACACCTGATCGCCGTCCATCTCCCGCAACGGATCGAGCAGATACTGGTAGTTGAGCGCCAGCGACGTGGCGGGGCCGTCGTATTCGCACGACAGCTCCTCGCGGGCGGTGCCGACCTCTCCCTCGGTGCAGTGCACGGTGAGCTGCCCGGGTTCGATCTCCAAACGCACCCGCCGCGACTTCTGTTCCACCAGCACCGACACGCGGCGGAGCGCCTCCGTCAAGCTGGAGCGGTCGACCACCAACCGGTGCTCCTGGCTGTCGGGAATGACGCTCTTGACGTTCGGGAACTGCGCGTCGATCAAACCGGAGTCGATGCGCCGGTGTTCGATCTGCACGTACAGGTTGCGCTCGGCGATCGCCGCCAGCAGCGACCCTTCGCCCGTACAGAACTTGCGGATCAGCGTCAGAATCTTGGGGGGGATGATCACGCCGGCGCCGTCGATCGGCGCCGCCAGCGACTTGGTGCAGTACGCCAGGCGGTGCGAGTCGGTGGCGACCATCATCAGCTCGCCGTCGTTCTGGTCCAGAAACGTCCCGTTCATGAAATAGCGGGTCTCGTCATCGGAAACGGCGAAGATCGTATGCGCAATCATGTCCACAAAGTCGCTCTGCGGTATCTCGACGAACTCCCGGTCTTCGGTGGACGGAAACTCCGGAAATCGATCCGGCGGCAGCGTCTTGAGCGAGAAGTCGATCCGCTTTCCGCGCGGACGTACGGCCAGCGTGCCGTCCGAACCAGCGTCGAACTCGATGTCGCCTTCCGGCGAAGACCGCAGGATGCCGGCGAGCTTGTCGCACGGAACGGTGGTGACCCCGCCGCGCTCCATCTCGACCGGCACCTGCGCCTGATAATGGACCTTGAGGTCCGATGCGCGCAGGGTGAGCGTACCCTGGTCGACCGACAGGAACACGTTGGCCAGGACCGTGATGGCGTTTCTGGTGGAGACGATCTCCAACGCGTGCGCGGTCTCTCTCAGGATCACGTCCTTGTCGATGGTGAACTTCATGGTGTCGGCGCCTCCTTGGCCGGTGTCTCCTTCGGATGGCTGGGCGACCGCATGCAGCGCGGCAGGCGGGCCGCTCCGCAGCCACCATAGGAGGGATCTAATTGGTAGTGGTAGTAGGGGTGTGAATACTCTGGACAAGTTCCGTAAGTCGTCAGCATGGTTTCAGTTGTCTGCAGGATAGACCGGCGCCCGGTATCCACGCCGTCCCCGCCGGGGGCGGACGCGGGGCCGGTTGCGCCGAACGGGTCCACAGTTCATCGGCGCGTGTCCACAGGTTGCCCAGAGCCTATCGAGAACGCTGCGTGATCGTGTGTATCAGATGGGCGATGAGCGGCTCCAGCGAAGAGTCGGTCCGTTTGCGTTCGGCGACGCGATGGCAGGCGTGGATGACGGTGGTGTGGTCGCGGCCTCCGAACTCCAGTCCTATCTCGGTCACCGACAGCTCGGTGACGTCGCGGGTGATGAACATGGCCAGTTGCCGGGGAAAGGCGATCGTCTTGGTCCGTTTCTTGCCTTTGAGATCGTTGAGGCTGAGCCCGTAGTGCTCGGCGGTGACGCGCTGGATGGTGTCTACGGAGATGTTGATCGGCGTGGGCGGGGCGGGAAAGAACTCGCGGAGTTCGCGGGTGGCGACGTCGAGGGTGATGGTGCGGTTGACCAGGGTCGAGTAGGCGATGAGCTTGGTGAGCGCCTTTTCCAGGTCGCGGACGTTGCTCTCTATGTTGCGGCAGATCATCTCGATCACGTTCGCGGGTACGGATACGCCGTTCTCATCGACCTTCTGGGTCAGGATGGCTATGCGGGTCTCGTAGTCGGGCGGCTGCAGGTCGATGTTGAGGCCGCGCTCGAACCGGTTGATGAGGCGGTCGGGAAGGCCCTTGAGATCCGTTACCGGGCGGTCGCTGGAAAAGACCATCTGCTTGCCGGCGTCATAGAGCGCGTTGAAGGTATGGAACAGTTCGTGTTGGGTTTCGGTCTTGCCCTGCAGGAACTGCACGTCATCGATCAGCAGGACGTCGGCCAGCCGGTAGCGCTTCTTGAAGCGGTGGCCGGTCTTTTCCCGTATCGACTGGATGAACTCCTCCGTGAACGCCTCGACGGTGACGTAGACGACGCGGAGGTCGCGGTACTCCTGGTAGACCTCGTTGCCGATCGCCTGCAGCAGGTGCGTCTTGCCCAATCCTACGCCGCCGTAGATCAGACACGGGTTGTACTCGCGGCCGGGGTTCTTGGCGATGGCGACGGCGGCGTTGAGGGCGAACGAGTTGCTTTCGCCTTCGACGAACCGGGAGAAGCGGTACCCGTCGTTGAGCTGCGGGTGCGCCGGGCGGTCGGGGCGGATCGCGGGAGGAGCCTGTGGCGAGGGGTGCCCGTTGGCGGCGTCGTCGGTGGCGACCGGGACGGAGCCGTTGGCGCGCCGGATCTCGAAGGCGAGCCGCAGGGGCTTGCCGGACAGCTCGAACAGCGATTCCTCGATCTTCGACCGGTACCGATCGGCGATCTGGTCCCGGTAGAAGGTGGACGGGACGCGCAGGCGCACCTCGGAGTCGTCGGCGCCGGCGTATCTCATGCCGGAGAACCACGTATGGAACTCCTGTTCGGACAGCTCGGCGCGGAGCTGGGCGACGGCTTCGTTCCAGAACGGTTCGTAGTCGCTCGCAGGGCCGTTCGTACTCATGTTATCCACAGGTTGCGAACATCAGGGTCAACCCATCCGGCGAGCGGAAGGGGCGAAAGCGGTGACAGGAGGGCGGAAAGAAGCCGGCCATCAGAGCGGTACCTTCTTTGTATTTCATTACCATGAAGATACCTGCAAAGCTCGTCCGATCAGGTTTCGTATCCCGCCGGTACGATGGTTTCGATACATGCTGAGAGCCTCCGTATTGTCCTGTTCCGTGCAGTAGTTATCTACAATTTATCAACGAACGGGACGGAAGTGAGTGTAGCGCACCGTCAAGGAAGGTGCAAACCGCCGTTTCGGGGGCGTTTGGAGGGCCGTTCCGCCGGTGGAGGGCGGCTCTGGCGGCGGCGGGGCGTGGGCGGGTGCGCGGCGGCCGGTCATGCCGGCTCGAACGGGTCGGCGTCGGCCGGGACGCCGGTGACGCGCTCGCAGATGCGCTCCAGGTCGTCGGTGGAGTAGTAGGATACGGTGATCCGGCCGCGGCGCTCGGTGCCGCGCAGCTCGACCTTGGTGCCGAGGGCTTCGATCAGGCGCTGTTGGAGGGCGGCCAGCTCCGGGTCGAGTGATGGCGCGGCCGCGGAGGGTGCGGGGCTGTCCGCGCCGGCCGCCTCGGGAACCGGGTCGCGGTGGCGCGCCGCCGCCGCCTCGGCCGCGCGCACGGAGAGCCCTTCGGCGGCGATCCGGTCGAACAGGGCGGCGCGGGCGGAGTCGCCGGTGACGGCCAGCAGCGCGCGGGCGTGGCCGGCGGTGATCCGGCCGTCTTCGACGGCGGTCAGCACGTCGTCGGGCAGTTTGAGCATCCGCAGGGCGTTGGCCACGGCGGCGCGGCTCTTGCCGACGCGCTGCGCGACCTGATCCTGCGTGTGGCCGCCGAGCTCCATGAGCCGCCGGTACCCGCGCGCCTCCTCGACCGGATTGAGATCGGATCGCTGCAGGTTCTCTACCAGCGCCAACTCCAGGTGCTCGGTTCCCGCGGCCGTCCGTATCACGGCGGGGATGGTCGACAGCCCGGCGATGCGGGCGGCGCGGTGGCGCCGCTCGCCGGCGATGATGCGGTAGCCGCCGCCGGCGGGTTGCACCACCACCGGCATCAGCACGCCGTGTTCGGCGATGGAGGCGGCCAGCTCTTCGAGCTCGTCGTCGCTGAACCGGCGGCGCGGTTGGTCGGGGTTGGGGTCAATGGCGTCGATCGGCAGCTCGCTCGGCTGCTCCGGGGCGTCGTGGCCGCCCAACACGGCGTCCACGCCACGGCCGAACACGTCCTCCGCCCGGCGGCCGAGGGCGCGCCGCTGCGTTCGCGGCCGTTTAGCCACGGGCCACGAACTCCTCGGCGAGCTGCCGGTAACTCCGGGCGCCGATGCTCGACGGGTCGTACTGGCAGATCGGCAGCGCGTGGGACGGCGCCTCGGCCAGGCGGACGTTGCGCGGGATCACGGTGCGGAACACCCGGTCCCGGAAGTAGCCGGTCACCTCCTTCACCACCTCGTGGGTCAACCGGGTGCGGCCGTCGTACATGGTGAAGACGATACCGCCGACGATCAGCTTGCGGTTGTAGCGGCGCTGCACGCTTTCGATGGTGCGCAGCAGCATGGCCAGACCTTCCAGGGCCAAGTACTCACACTGCAACGGTATGACGACGTGGGTGGCGGCGACCAGGGCGTTGATGGTGAGCAGCCCCAGCGACGGCGGGCAGTCGATCAGGACGTCGTCGAACGGCGTGGTGGCGCCGTTCAGCACCCGTTTCAGGTACGCCTCGCGGCCGCGCACGTTGGCCAGCTCGACCGACGCGCCGCTCAGTTCGATACCGCCGGGGGCGATCGACAATCCGGGAACGGAGGTCGGCACGATCACGTCGGCCACGTCGGCGGCGCCGATCACGGCCTGATAGATCGACGGGGAGCCGGCCAAGCCGACGCTGCTGGTGGCGTTTGCCTGCGGATCGAAGTCGACCATCAGTACGCGGCGGCCGGAAAGCGCAAGGTAGGCGCCCAGGTTGACCGCCGTGGTGGTCTTGCCGACTCCGCCCTTCTGGTTGGCAAAGGCGAAACGACGGCCCATACGGCGCGGCAAGCATACCGGTTGCGGGCCGGTTCGGGCAACCGCCGCCGCCGGCGCCTCACGCTGCTCAAGCGGTGCACGGCCCGGTTGGCGGGTTGCCCGGAAACGGTGTTCTGTGACATGTTTGCCGGGTAGCAGGCCGGCGCCGCTGCCGGCAAGGAGCAGAGCCGTGAAGATGACACGCACCTGGGCGCGGTGGACGCCGTTGCTGATCCTGGCCGGAATCGTGGCCGCCTGCCAGCCGACGGTCCCCCCGACGCCGGCGCCGACGACGCCGGCCTCTGACCCGACGCCGGCCGAACCGCAGGCCTCATGCGCCGACTCGGCGATCCGGTTGGTCGACCTCAGCGAGGGCATCCACGGCGCGATCGTCGCCGACACCCTGCACATGGGCGGCGCCGAGGCGCCGGTCACCTGCCAAGATCCCGCCAATGAGTCGATGGCCGCCGTGCTGGGCGCTCCGGCGGCGCAGCAGGTGCAGCAGCCGCAGTACTTCCTGATCGTGATCCGCTATCCCGAGGGTACGCGGCTGTACATCCTGCGCCGCGGCGACGGCGCGACCTGCGTGGTCGATACCAACAACGAGTGCGTGGCGGAAGTCTCCGACCTGCCGGATGACTTCGACCTCGGCGACCTGCCCGGCGACGTGGCGCCGGTCATTCCCGCCGGCCGGGACGCGCCGGCGCCGCCGGTCACCGTCGAAACCGAACCCGACGCCGTGCGCGATCCGCATCCGAGCGACGGGGCGACCGGCGTGACGGTCGACGCGCCGCTGCTGAGCTGGTCCGCCAGCCCCCGCGCCGCCAGCTACGACCTGTACTGGGGCACGACGCAGGATCTTGCCGCGGACCCCGACCTCAATACGCCGATCGACACCTCCAACACCGCCGTGACCATCCGCGCGCGGGGCGAGACCGCGGCGGAGCAGCGCCTGGCGGCCGACACCACCTACTACTGGCGGGTCGACGCCAAGAACGACGCCGGCGCCACCACCGGCAACGTGTGGTCGTTCACCACCGGGGCCGCGCCGCCGCCGGGGGGCGGCTATACGCCGCCGGTCGTGGGGGGCCCGCCGCCCGCGAGTCCGAGCGTGTCGATCGCCGACGCCAGCTTTCCGGAAGGCAGCGGCCGGCTGGTCACCCAACAGGGGTACACCACGCCGATCTGGGAGTCGACGACCAACCGGTATCCCGTCGCCGTGGAACTGAGTGGGCCCGCTGCGGAGACCGTCCGCGTACAGTATTGGGTGACGGACGGCACGGCGACCAAGTCCGTCGACTACCTGGGCTACGAGGCAGTGACGCATTACCTCTGGTTCCGCGACGGGGACACCTCCGAGACGCTCTACATGTACATCGTGGGTGACCTCGAGGAGGAAGGGGACGAGACCTTCAACGTGAATCTCCAGCCGCTCGACGGCGTGACCTGCGGGCGCTGCCAGGCGACCATGACGATCACGGACGACGATTAGGTCAGGAGCGACGCCGGAACGAGTCCTGGCCGGCGGTATCCGCGGCGGTGCTGCTGACTGGTTGGTCGGCGACGCCGCCCGGGCGGAAGACGGGGTTGCGCGGATACTGCCGCTGTGGCAGGCTTGGCGGGTAACGGGCCGGCGACGCTTATTGGCATGGCCAAACCTCGGGAGCCGGCAACCTTCTACACGTGTTCCAATCCAAGGAGGAACCAAGGACGTGACAAGACTCAGATGGGGACGGTGGGCGCCGTTGTTGATGCTTGCCGGAATGGTCGCCGCCTGCCAAGCGGTCACCGGCGACCCTACCCCCCCCCCCGGCCTGGAGCCGGCGCCGACCGAGGCACGGGCCTCGTGCGATGACTCGGCGATCAGGCTGGTCGACCGCGGCGCGGGCATTCACGGCGCGATCGTTACCGACACGCTGCACATGGGTGGCGCCACGGCGTCCGTAACCTGCACGGAACCGGCCACTCAATCGTTGGCTGGATTGCCGGGCGGACGGGCGGAGCAGCAGACGCCGCAGTCGCTCTACTCCCTGATGGTGATTCGCTATCCCCTCTTCACGTGGCTGTACATCCTGAGCCGCCGCGCCGACGGCGACACCTGCATCGTCGATACCAGCGCCGAGTGCGTGGCGGAAGTGTCCGACCTGCCGGATGACTTCGACGTCAAGAAGGACCTGCCCGGCGACGTAGAGCCGGTCATCCCCGCCGGCCGGGACGCGTCGGGGACGCCGGTCGCCACCGACACCGCGCCCGGCGCCGCGGCCAATCCGCAGCCGCGCGACGGCGCGACCGGCGTGACGGTCGACGCGCCGTTGCTGAGCTGGTCCAACGACCCGCGGGCCGTCAGCTACGACGTGTACTGGGGTACCAAGAGAGCCCTTGACCCGGACGCTGCCCTGGGTACCCCGCACAACACCGCCGCCACCGCCGTGTCGATCCAACGGCCGGGCGCGACCGCGGCGGAGCAGAAGCTGGCGGTCAAGACGACCTACTACTGGCGCGTCGACGCGAAGAACGACCGGGGCACCACGAAGGGCGACGTCTGGTCATTCACCACCATCGAACCGCCCTACGTCGTGGAAAATCCGCAGCCGCGCGACGGGGCGACCGGCGTGACGGTCGATGCGCCGCGTTTGAGTTGGTCCGCCTCCCCCTTGGCGGCCAGCTATGACGTGTACTGGGGTACCACGAGAGCCCTTGACGCGGACGCTGCCCTGGGCACCCCGCACAACACTGCCGCCACCGCCGTGACGATCCAGCGGCCGGGCGCGACTGCGGCGGAGCGGAGGCTGGCGGGCGAAACGACCTACTACTGGCGGGTGGACCCCAGGAACGACGCAGGCGCAACGCCGGGCGTCGTGTGGTCGTTCACCACCGGTGCGGCCCCGCCGCCGGGCGCAACGCCACCACCACCGGCAGAGACGCCGCCGCCGCCGCCCGCAGAGCCGCCATCACCACCCGCAGAGCCACCACCGGCGCCGAGCGTGTCGATCGCGGATGCCAGCTTTCCCGAAGGCAACGGCCGGCTGGTCACGCAACAGGGGTATACGACGCCGATCTGGGAGCCGACGACGACCCGGTATTCGGTCGAAGTGACGCTGAGCGCGCCCGCGCGCCAAGAGTTGAACAATTGGGTTTCGTATCGGCTGATAAAGGGCACGGCGAGGAAGTCCTCCGACTACCTGGGTCTTGGCGGAACGAACCGCCGCTTCGCGTTCCGCCCCGGGACCACCTCACATTCTCTCTCCGTGTACTTGGTGGGAGACCTCGACAAGGAAGGAGATGAGACGTTCCATGTGCATCTCAACCCGCTCGGCATGACCTGCGGGCGGTGCGGGGCGACCATCACGATCGTCGACGACGATTAGGTCAGGAGGAGCGCCGGAACGAGTCCTGGCCGGCGGCGTCCGCGCCGGCGTCGCGCTGGTGCTGCTGACGCCGCTGATCGTCACGCAGGCAACGGTCTATCCGTTCGTCGTCGGCAAGGCGCTCTACTCGCGGGCGCTCATCGAGGTCGTCTGCGGGCTGTACGCGGTGCTCGCCGCCCTGCGTACCGGGTACGCGCCGCCGGTGCGATCGCGGCTGCTGCTCCTGCTGGCGGCGTCCCTGGCCGCGGCGGGGGCGGCGGCGGCCCTGGGCGTGAGCCCGCAGCGCAGCCTGTGGTCGGATTACGAATGGATGCAGGGCGTGGTCGACGCCGCGCACTGGTTCGCGCTCACGGTGGTTGCGGCCGCCGTGCTGCGCACGGCGCGGGACTGGCGGGCCCTGCTCAACGTCAACCTCGGCGCCGGCTGCGTGATCGCCCTGCTGGCGGTTGCCAGCTCTTACGCGGTGGCGGTGCCGTACTTCGGCGGGCTGCCGGAGTACCGCTACCCGGCGGTAGCCACGGTGTTCGGCAACCCGCTCTATCACGGCGCCTACATGCTGGTGAATTCGGTCCTGGCGCTCGGTCTGCTGGCGCGCTCGCTGCTGCAGGCCGGCGGCGGGGCGGGATTGCTCGCACGCCGGCTCGGCTGGGGCGCGGCGGCCGCCCTGCACCTGTGGGCGCTCACCCTTGCCGGCTCGCTCGGCGCGTTCGCGGGACTGATCGCGGCGCTCGGCTTCGTTGGCGGGGCGTACCTGTTCCTGGCGCCGGCGCGCACGGCGCGGCGCGTCGCCGCGATTGCGGCCGTTCTGATCGGCTTTGCGGCGGCGGGCTCCGCGCTGCTGGTGGTGGCCGCCGGCGACCTGCCGGCGGCCCGGATCATCGAGTCCTCCTACAACCCGCTGCTGCGGCGGATCGCCCGTCTCAGCTTCTCGACGGAGACGCTGCAATCGCGGCTGACCGCCTGGCAGGCGGGACTGGCCGGCTTCGCCGCGCGGCCGCTGCTCGGCTGGGGGCCGGAGAACTTCCTGGTGGTGCTGGGCCGGCACGCCGCCGGGTTGGGCGACTCGACCATGGAGTACGTGGCCTACGCGCACAGCGCGATCGTGGAGGAGGCGGCGACCAAAGGGCTGGCCGGCGTGGCGACCTATCTGGCGGCGTGGGCGGCGGCGCTGGCGGTCATCGTGCGCGCCGGCCGGCGCCTGCAAGGCGGAGAGCAGGCGCTGGTGCTGTGCGCCGGCGCGGCGCTGGTCGGCGCCTTCGTGCAGATCCAGACGCTGTTCGGCCACGCCTCGTCATCCCTGCACCACGCCCTGCTGTTCGGCTTCGTCATCCATCTGGAGGTCCGGGGGCCGGCCGCAGCACGCCGGCGTGTTGGCGGCGCGGTGAGCGTGCGGGCGCCGGCGGCGCTAAGAGCACTGAGGGCGCTGCTCCGGCGCCGGGAAGCGCGCGCCGCGCTGGCGTTGGGCGCGGTGACGCTTGCCGCGGCCGGCCTGGCCTCCAATCGGGCGATCTACTCCGCCGCCGTCGACCTGAAGCGCAGCTATGCCGCCGAGCACTACCCCGCCGCAGTGGAGCGCGCCATCGCCGGCTTCCCGCCGCTCGCCAACCTGCCGCGGCAGCTCTGGTTCCTGAGCATGTCCAACCATTATCAGGAGCTGCACGCCCGTGACCCGGCCGCGGCCAGGGACATCCTGGCGCGTGCGGACGCCGCCGCGGACGCCGCGGTAACCGCCGAGCCCGACAACTGGATCATCCGCTACAGCGCGGCCTTGATGTACCGCGCCGCGGCGGCCACCGAGCCGGAGTACGCCCCCAAGGCGGCGCGCTTCCTGCGCCGGTCGCTGGAGTTGGCCCCCCACCGCGACCGCTTCGTGAGCCCGGCGGTCGATCCCTACGGCGCGCCGCGGCAGCTGCGGGTGCGCCGGCACGGACCCGGCAGCTTTACCCTGACGTGGCGCGATCCTCCCGGCTACCGAGGGACCTATGAGGTGCAGGAGCGGAGTGACGGCGGGCAGCGCACCGCCGTGGTCGACGGCACCTCGCTTCCGCTGGCCGCGATGGCGCCGGGAACCTACCGCTACCGGGTGCGGGCCTGCGGCAGCCCCGGCGTCTGCGGCCGCTGGTCGGCATGGCCGCCGGTGCGCGTCCCGGCGCGCGGCGCCGGCGAGCCGAGCGCTCGCTGACCCCAAGCGGACGTTTCACGTGAAACACATGCGGCGGATCGGGAAAGCGGGGGCGGCGCGGGCGATGTTTCACGTGGAACATCGCCGGCCGGTCAGTCTTTCGGCGCCGTGAGCGAAAAGGTCGGTCCTTCGGGATCGTTCTCCCGGGCTGCGCGGGCGATGCCGGCCACCGGGTCCTCGGCGTCGACCCGGACCACGCGAACGCCGAAGGTGCTGCGGCCCTGCACCGGGACCTCGTTGGTGGTCGCCTTCAGCACCTTCCCCTGCTCGGTGACGCAGACCACGTCATCGTCGTCGTGGGTGGCGGTGATGCCGGCCACCTCTCCGCTCTTCTCGTTGATCTTGTAGCAGGTCTGCCCCATGGTCCCCCGGCCGTGCGGGGTCATGGCGCTGAACGCCAGCCGCTTTCCGTAGCCGTTGCGGGAGATCAGGAACATGCGCTGCCGGTGTTCGACCACCACCGCGCCGACGACCGAGTCACGCGGCCGCAGCCGGATGCCGGCGACGCCGCGGGTGGCCCGCCCCATCGTCCGGGTCGCGTACTCGGAGAAGCGGAGCGCGTAGCCCATCCGGGTCGCCAGCACCACGTCGCGGCTGCCGTCGGTGAGCATGGCCGCCACCAGCCGGTCGTCCTCGTCCAGGTTGATGGCGACGATGCCGCGGGTGCGCGCGTTGGTGAAGTCGGTCGTCCGCACCTTCTTGACCACGCCGCGCGCGGTCGCCATGAACAGAAAGGCGTCGGCGGTGAACTCGGTCATGGAAACCACCGCCGTCACCTGTTCGTCCTCGGTCATGCCGAGCAGCGAGCGCAGGTCCTGGCCGATCGCCGAACGGGTGCGGTCGGGCAGCTCGTGAACCTTCACCCAGTACGACTTGCCGGTGTCGGTCACGAACAGGACGTAGTCGTGCGTGGATGAGATGAACAGGTGGCGCACGAAGTCGTTGCCGCTCACGGCGATCGAACTCCCCTTGCCGCCCCGCGTCTGGCGCCGAAACGCCGCAACCGGCAGCCGTTTGACGATGGCCCGGTTGGTGATCTGCACCACCACGTCCTCTTCCGGGATCAGGTCTTCCAGGTCGATGTCGCCGATCGCCGTCTCCACCACCTCCGTCCGGCGGTCGTCGCCGTACTTGCGGGAGATGTCGGACAGCTCGCGCTTCACCACCGCCAGTATCTTGCTCCGTTCCGCCAGCAGCTCCCGGAGCGACCGGATCAGCGCCCGGACCTGCGCGATCTCCGCTTCGACCTTCCGCACCTCCATGCCGGTGAGCCGCTGCAGGCGCATGTCCAGGATCGCGTCGGTCTGCTTCCTGCTCAGCTCGAAGCGGTCCCGCAGCCGCTCGCGCGCCTCGGTCGTGCCGCGCGATCCGCGGATGATGGCGATCACCTCGTCTATGTGGTCGAGCGCCAGCTTGAGCCCTTCCAGGATATGCAGGCGCTCTTCCGCCTTGCGCAGGTCGAAGCGGGCGCGCCGGGTCACCACCTCGCGGCGGTGGTCGACGTACAGCTCGATCTGCTGCTTCAGGTCCAGGACGCGCGGCTGGCCCTTCACCAGCGCCAGGGCGTTGACGCTCATGGTGACCTGCATCTGCGTGTGCGCGAACAGCTGGTTGACCACCACGTCGCGGTTCGCGCCGCGCTTCAGCTCGATCACGATGCGCATGCCGCGCCGGTCCGACTCGTCGCGCAGGTCGGTGATGCCTTCGATGCGACGGTTGCGGTGCATCTCGGCGATCCGCACGACCAGGTTTGCCTTGTTCACCTGATAGGGGATCTCGGTCACCACGATCGCCTCGCGCCCGGAGCGCAACGTCTCGAACACCAGACGGCTGCGGATCGGGATGCGCCCGCGTCCCGTCCGGTACGCCTGCGCTATGGCGTCCCGGCCGTAGATGATGCCGCCGGTCGGAAAGTCGGGTCCGGTGATGAAGCGCATCAGCTCATCTATCGTGATCCGGGGGTTGTCGATGAAGCCGGCGACCGCGCGCGTCACCTCCCGCAGGTTGTGCGGCGGCATGTTGGTCGCCATGCCGACCGCTATGCCGCTGGCGCCGTTGGCCATCAGGAACGGAAAGGCGCCGGGAAGCACCGTCGGTTCCTCGATCTGGTCGTCGTAGTTGGGCTGGAAGTCGACCGTTTCCCGGTCGATGTCGGCCAGCATCTCCTGCGCGATCGGCGCCAGCCGCGCCTCCGTGTAGCGCTGGGCGGCCGGCGGGTCGCCGTCGATGGAGCCGAAGTTGCCCTGGCCGTCGATCACGGGGTAGCGCAGTGAAAAGTCCTGCGCCATGCGGACCAGAGCGTCGTAGACCGCCTGCTCGCCGTGCGGATGGAACTTGCCGAGCACCTCGCCGACCACGCGCGCGGTCTTGCGGTAGGGCCGGTCGGAGCGCAGCCCCATCTCGTTCATGGCGTGCAGGATGCGGCGGTGCACCGGCTTGAGGCCGTCGCGCGCGTCGGGCAGCGCCCGGCTGACGATGACCGACATGGCGTAGGTGAGATAGGACGACCGGACCTCGTCCTCGACCTGCCGCGGTATGACGCGGCCGTTCAGCTCGTCGGCCATCTGCTGCTCGTCGGCCACTTCGCTTTCCCGATCCTCAGACGTCGAGCGTGCCGACCGACAGCGCGAAGTCTTCTATGAACTTCCGCCGCGGCTCGACCGCCTCGCCCATGAGCGTGGTCACGGCGCTCTCCGCCTCGACGTCGTCGTCGAGCGATACGTGCATGATGCTGCGGGTCGCCGGATTCATCGTCGTCTCCCACAGCTGCTCGGGATTCATCTCGCCCAGCCCCTTGTAGCGCTGCACGTTCGACCGGGCGCCGTTGTTGGCCAGGATCCGGTCGCGTTGCGCGTCGTCGTGAGCGTAGTCGACGCCGCCGGAGTGCTCGATCTTGTAGAGCGGCGGCATGGCGATGTAGACGTGCCGGTTGGCGATCAGCGGCTTCATGTGCCGGTAGAAAAAGGTGAGCAGCAGGGTGCGGATGTGCGAGCCGTCGACGTCGGCGTCCGCCATCAGAATCACCTTGTGGTAGCGCAGGCGCGACATGTCGACGTCGGCGCCCATGCCGACGCCAAGGCTGGTGATGATCGGCAACAGCTTCTCATTGGTGAGCACCTTTTCGGGGCGCGCCTTCTCTACGTTGAGCATCTTGCCCCAGAGCGGCAGGATCGCCTGGAACTGCCGGTCGCGCCCCTGTTTGGCGCTGCCGCCGGCCGAATCGCCCTCCACGATGTACAGCTCGCACCGGGCCGGGTCGGTCTCCGAGCAGTCGGCCAGCTTGCCGGGCAGGCCGGTCGTCTCGAGCAGCCCCTTGCGGCGCGTGATCTCCCGCGCCCGGCGCGCGGCGCTACGCGCCTTGGCGGCCAGCATGCACTTTTCCAGGATGGCGCGGGCGGCGGGCGGCCGCTCCTGCACGAAGCGGGCCAGCTCTTCGTTGACGAACGACTCGACCAGGCCGCGCACCTCGCTGTTGCCGAGCTTCTGCTTGGTCTGCCCCTCGAACTGCGGCTCCGGCACCTTGACCGAGATGACGGCGGTAAGCCCCTCCCGCGCGTCCTCGCCGGAGAGCGCCTCGTCATCCTTCTTGCCGAGCTTCATGCGGCGCATGGCGTCGTTGAGGGTGCGCGTCAGCGCGCCGCGGAAGCCGCTCAGGTGGCTGCCCCCTTCGCGCGTGTTGACGTTGTTGGCGAAGCTGAAGACCTGCTCGGCGTAGCCGTCGTTCCAGGCCAGCGCTATGTCGATCAGGACGTCGTCGCGTTCGCCGGCGAAGGCTATGACCGGCTCGTGAATGGTCTTCTTGTTCCGGTGCAGGTGCTCCACGAACGAGCGCACGCCGCCGTCGAACTTGAAGGCGCTCGACCGCGGTTCGTCGCCGCGCGCGTCGATGAGCTCGATGCTCACCCCGCGGTTGAGGAAGGCGAGCTCCCGCAGCCGCGACGACAGCATGTCGAAGCTGAATTCGATCTTGGCGAACATCTCCGGGTCCGGCTCGAACCGGGTGATGGTGCCGTGCCGGTCGGTGGAGCCGACGTTCCGCGCCGGCGCTTCGGGAACGCCGCGCCGGTAGCGCTGCTGAAAGATCGCGCCGTCGCGGTGGACGGTTACCTCGCACCACGTCGACAGGGCGTTGACCATGGAGACGCCGACGCCGTGCAGGCCGCTGGAGACCTTGTAGCTCTTCTTGTCGAACTTGCCGCCGGCGTTGAGGCGGGTCATCACCACCTCCAGGGCGCTCACCCCTTCGGTCGGATGGACGTCGGTGGGAATGCCGCGGCCGTCGTCGGCCACGCGGATCACCTCGCCGGACTCGATGGTGACCTGCACCTGGGAGCAGATGCCGATCAGCGCTTCATCGACGCTGTTGTCCACCACCTCGTAGACCAGGTGGTGCAGTCCCTCCGGCCCGGTGGTGCCGATGTACATGCCGGGCCGCTTGCGGACGTGCTCCAAGCCTTCGAGCACCTGGATGTTTTGCGCGGTGTAGTTATCCGCCACGTGTTCCGATCCCCTCCCCGTGGCTGCGCGGGCCGGTTGGCCGTCGCCGTCCGGCCGGCAGCCGTCCTAAGTATAAGGTATTGCCAAAGAAAAGTATACCGCGTTGCAGCCCGGACGCGAAGCTACCGCTCCGGCGGCGCGGGAGGCGGCAGAAACTCCCGGAACTCGTACTCGACCCGGCCGTCGTCGGTGACCGCCAGCGTGGCGTGCCCGGTGCGCGCCATCCGGTCGAGCATCCGCTCCGCCTCCGCGATCGACAGCGACGACTCGACGGCGACCACGGAGGCGGTGACCCTGCCGCGCTGCGCGCGGGCGATGCGCAGGACCTCGTGCTCGGGGTCCGGCGCGGCGGGCAGATCGCGCGCGCGGGCCGGGCGCATCCGCGTGAGGGCGAGTCCGCCTTCGATGATCGGCCCCAGGCCCAGGAACGCCAGCGGAAACAGCCAGAACCAGGCGCCGGTGGCTGCGAAGACCGCGCCGAACGCGAAGGTGCAGGCCACGCCGCCGGCCAGCCTCCCCTCGGCCTTCTTCCGCAGCTTCTTGTGTTTCGCGTCCTCGCCGCTCCGCTTCACGGTTGCCCTCGGCGGCCATGATAGCACACCCGGCGCCGGCCGTTTGACAGGAGGGCGGCGCCTTCCCTATAATCGTGTCTTCGGTTCCCGGGCGACGAGGAGAGGTGTCCGAGTGGTCGAAGGAGACGGTCTTGAAAACCGTTGAGCCGTTGTTCGGCTCCGTGGGTTCGAATCCCACCCTCTCCGCACTGCGGCTGACGCGCAGCCGCCGGGAGAGGTGCGAGAGCGGCCGAATCGGGCTCCCTGCTAAGGAGTTGTACCCCTGGGGTACCGTGGGTTCGAATCCCACCCTCTCCGAACACGACTGAGTGCCCATAGCTCAGCCGGATAGAGCGCTAGATTGCGGATCTAGAGGTCGGAGGTTCGAGTCCTCTTGGGCACGGTACGGAGAGATGCGAGAGCGGTTGAATCGGGCGGACTCGAAATCCGTTGAGCCGCTGCGGTGGCTCCGTGGGTTCGAATCCCACTCTCTCCGCTCGGACGGCGGGCGCGCCGGTGGCGCGGCTCGCCGCCGCGGCCGTACGTGATTGAGAATGGCCGGGAGAGGTGACCGAGAGGCCGAAGGTGCACGCTTGGAAAGCGTGTGTGCCCTACCCGGGCACCGTGGGTTCGAATCCCACTCTCTCCGCTCGGACGGCCCCTCGGGTCCGTCGGTCGGGCACTGTGCTACGGGTCGCCGCCCAACCCCGTCAGGACCGGAAGGTAGCAGCGGTAAGCGATCGACTCGGGAGCCGCAGCCCGCTTGGCCGCGCCGAGGGGCCTTTTTTTCGTCCCTGACGTTGTAGACTGGTCCCCGAGATGGCGTACGAAGTGACCGCCGCCCGCCGCCGGCCGCAGGTATTCACCGAGCTGGTGGGCCAGGAGTACGTGGTGCGGACGCTGCAGAGCGAGATCCGGTCGGGCAAGGTGGCGCAGACCTTTCTGTTCTCCGGCCCGCGCGGCGTCGGCAAGACGTCGGCGGCGCGCATCCTGGCCAAGGCGCTCAACTGCGAACGCGGGCCGACCGATTCGCCGTGCGGGACCTGCGGACCGTGCACGGAGATCGCCCGCGCGCAGTCGCTGGACGTCGTGGAGATCGACGGCGCATCCCACACCGGGGTCGATGACGTGCGCGAGCTGCGCGAGCAGGTCGTCTTTCCGCCCGGCTCCGCCCGCACCAAGGTGTACATCATCGACGAGGTGCACATGCTGTCGACGTCGGCGTTCAACGCGCTGCTCAAGACGATCGAGGAGCCGCCGCCGTACGTCACCTTCGTGTTCGCCACCACCGAGCCGCACAAGGTGCCGGCCACGGTCCGCTCGCGCTGCCAGCACTTCGCGTTCAGCCTGATCGGCCACGACCGGATCGCTTCCTGCCTGCGCGACGCGGCGGTCGAGCTCGACTCGTCCGTCGACGACGACGCCGTGCACTGGATCGCCCGCCAGTCGGCGGGATCGTTGCGCGACGCGTTCATGGTGCTGGATCAGGTGATCGCCGGCGCGCGCGGCGCGGGGGCGGCCGGCGTCACCCTGGAAGGGCTGCGCGACAGCATCGGCCTGCTCGGGTTCGACGACCTCAACGGCGTCGCGCAGGCGGTGGCCCGCCGCGACGTGCCGGCAACGCTCACCGCCTTCGACCGGGCCCTGACCAGAGGGGTGGCGGTCGATCACTTCCTGGCCGAGCTGGTCGAGTACTTCCGCAGCGTGCTGTTCATCCGCCACGGCCTGGACCGCGACGCCTGGTTGTCGGCGCCGGCGGCGGCGTTTCCGCGCGAAGTCGTGGACGCGCTCAGCGTCGAGCAGGCCGAAAAGGCGGTCGAGCTGCTGCTGGCCGCCCAGCGCAACCTCAAGGGCGCGTTGAACGAGCGGTGCGAGGTGGAGCTGGCGCTCAGCCGCTTGGCCGAACTCGACCGCCTGATCACGCCGGCCGAGGTGCTGGAGCGCCTGCGTGAGCTGCAGGCCGCCGTCGGCGTTCCCGGCGGGACTGGCGCCGTCGGCGCGACAGACGGCGCGCCGACGGCGGCTCGCGCCACCGCGGCGGCCGCTGCTCCGCCCCGCTCGCCCGCCTCGGCGCCGGCCGGGATCGCGCGCGCGTCAGCGCCCGCGACGGTTGCCGGCGATGCCGGTGCGGGCGCCGGCGCCGGCGAGCCGGATGAACCCGTCGATGCGGGCGATGCCGGCGATCCGAACCGGCAGGCTGTCGCCGCCCTGCGGCGGCGCCGGCCGCCGGTCGCCTCCGCGCTGGAGCAGGCGGTGTCGATCGAGCGGAGCGGAGACCGGCTGCGCGTGACGTTCCGCCGGCAGGACCGGTACGCGGCGGGCACGGTCGGGCAGGAGACCGCCGCGATCGCGGCGGCGTTCGGGCTACCCGGACCGGCGGCGGTCGACGTACAACTGGAATCGGAAGGCGGCGGCCCGGACGGCCGCCAAGCCGCCGCGGCGCCGGGCGCTGAGACCATTCGCAGCGTCTTCCGCGGCGAGATCGTGCAGGACGGAGGCTGACCAGCATGGCGAACAACCCGTTTGATCTTATGAAGATGATCACCCGCGTGCAGAAACAGATGGCCGACGTGCAGGGCAAGTTGGCGGACCTGCGGGTGACCGGCGCGGCCGGCGGCGACATGGTGCAGGTCGAGGTGACCGGCGGCCTGGAGGTGGTGAAGGTGACGCTCGACCCCATCGTGATCGATCCGCAGGAGCGTACGGTGCTGGAGGACCTGATCGCGGCGGCGGTCGGCGACGCGTTGCGCAAGGTCCGGGAGGAGCTCAAGCAGCAGGTCGGCGGCGGGCTCAATCTGCCGCCGGGGTTTCCCGGCGTCTAGAGCGCCCCGCCGATGCAGACGCTCGACCGCCTGGTGCACGGCTTCTCCCGCCTGCCGGGGCTCGGCCGCAAGAGCGCCGCCCGCCTGGTCTACTTCCTGCTGGGGGCCAAGCAGGAGTTCGTCGAGTCGCTGGCCCGCGACCTGATCGCCCTCAAGCGCGACACGCGGCCCTGCAGCCGCTGCGGCGTGTACGCGGAGGCGGAGTTGTGCGCCTACTGCGCCGACCCGACGCGGGACGCCGGCACGATCTGCGTGGTGGAGGAGTCGCGCGACGTCACCACCATCGAGTCGACGCAGTCGTACCGCGGCCTCTACCACGTGCTCGGCGGCGCGATCTCGCCGGTCGACGGCGTGCGGCCGGCCGATCTCACCATCGACGGCCTGATCCGCCGCGTGCGTGAGCACGGCGTGGGCGAGGTGATCCTGGCCACCAACCCCACGGTCGAGGGGGAGACCACGGCGCTGTTCCTGCGCGACCGCCTGCAGGCGGCGCGCCGGCCGGACGCGCAACTGTCGGTCACGCAGCTCGCCCTGGGCCTGCCGGTCGGCGGCGACCTGGAGTACGCCGACCGCCTCACCCTGGCCCGTGCCCTGAACGGCCGCACGACGGTCTGACCATCACTTTGGCAGCGGCCGCCGGCGTGTCGATTCGCACCGTGACGATCCGGATTTCGGAAGCGCTGTTTATCGGCATGAAAAGAGCGGGCATGGCTCGCTCGCGCGTAGGCTACAGGCTTGTCGAGGTGCTATTGGACTCATACCGAAAGGCAGGCCGTCCCGGCACGGCGTGGCGGCTGGTCAGTGAGCACGTCACGGCCCTTGAAGATACCGTTCTCACGTTCAAGCTGGCCCACTGCCAGCTGGTATTGGGAATGGTCGATCAAAGCGCCGATCTCTTTCAGGGGATGCTCGACAAGCGCCTCCTGCGCGGGTCCGTTATCGAGGCGTCAATCGCCGTCAACCTCATCGAGGCGCTCAACCGGCAAAAGCGGTACGGACGTGCGGTCAGCGTCTACGAGAGCGTTGCGAACGCCGAGCTGTCCCGACCGACCGACAGTCTTCACTACAACGCCGGGAACTCATATCTGAAAGCCGGCCGGCCCAATGACGCGCTGCGGTGCTATGAGAAAGCGTTGAAGATCCAGGCCGAGGACGCCGGTCCCGGCAACATAGAGCACTCGTATATCTTGCACAACATGGGTAAATGCTACTACGATATGCAAGAAGATGAGACGGCGCTCACCTATTACGAGTCGGCTCTGAGGCACTCAGTCACGCCCGCGGACAGGGCATATGAGGAGTGCGCGTTAGGAGACGTTCACTATGCGCAAGGCCGCAAAGACACGGCGCTGCACTACTACAGACGCGCCGCCGATCACGGCGATCCGGTAGCCAAACGGAGACTTGCCGAAGTCGGCTCGGGAAGCGGAGAGTCGGGGTGACGTCATGGCGCTTCCGGTCCTGAAGGCGCGAGTGCGGGAAGCGCTCTTTTTCCAGTCCGTAGCGTGGCGCGTCGACCGGTCACGGATGGGGAGGCGGCTGCTCGCGGCGTTGCTGCGCGCGTACAAGGAGGCCGGCCGGCCCGGACGCCAGTGGCGCCGGCTGCAACGCCATATCGAGGGCCTCGGCGACGACGATCTCTCGTTCGAGCTGGGCTACCTGCAGTTGGAATTCGGCATGGTCGACGAGAGTATCGCCGCGTTCCGAACGCTGCTGGACCGCGCCATCCTGCTCGGCGCCACGGTCGATCCGATTCTCATCTCCAATCTCATCGATGCCCTCAACGCCGCCGAGAGGTATGGCGACGCGATCGAGGTGTTCGAGTCTGTCGTTCCCGCTATCGGTTTGTCCGGTCCCGCCGATGCGATACACTACAACGCCGGCATTTCATACTATGAGGCCGGCAAGTTTACGGACGCCGTTCGTTGCTATCAGACCGCGTTGAGACTGCGAACGGCGGATACCTGTCATATCCTGCACAACCTGGGCAACTGCTACTCCGCGTTGGGAGATGAAGAGGCAGCGCTGGAACAATACCACCTGGCTCTCGGCGTTGCTGCGACGGACACGGATCGAGGTATGGAGGAATACGCGATAGGAATGTCGTCCGCCGAGCTTGGGCGTCATGAAGACGCCAGGCAGTGGTATTCCCGTGCGGCCGATCGTGGACACCGAAAGGCCAGAGAGCGGCTCGCGGACCAGTGTATTACGCGCCGCGGTACGAGGTGAGAGATTGACGTGGCGCTCCCTTTGAAGTTCAAGGACCTTATCGAGTTGTCGTACGAGCAGGTGGAGAGACCGGATAGCGTCTGGCTGAATTACGCTGTGTGCGCTTCTTGCAGCGACTCATGCGGGTGGCAGGGCTGGATTATCGATGCGGTGCAAAGGAAGAACGAGGAAGGCGCGGATAGGATGCTTCCGAGCGATACGGACTTGAACTGTCCGAAGTGCGGAAAACCGTTGTTTCGTACCGAGGTAAACTACAGATTCGAGTTGTCACCGGATCAGTCTCCGAAGCTGGCGGCCGGCGTCGACTACGAAGTCGTTCCGTTGACGTACGATGAGGATGCCGAGACCTCGGACCGAGCCGGTCCGCGATAGGAAGCGTCCGGGAACCCGGTCGCGGTCGTTTCGTCCTACGGCATGCGTTCGATTTCTTCGCGGGTCCATTCGAGGCGGGGGAACCCGCGGTCGGCGCGCCGGTGCTGATCGAGCGCGATCCGGCGAAGCTGGTTCCGGTTTGGTACGAAGTTGCATGATCGGCACCGCCACTCGACCGTTTCGAGATCAAACGCCATCGCGTCTTCGACAGCGCAGAACGGACACGTGGGATTCGGCGACACAGCGAGTTCGGTCGGTGAATGACAGTGCAATACCAGCGAGCCCAGATACGTATCACCGGGCTTCGCGGCATCCATGTCGTGGCGAGCGATCACCGTCGTGTTCATGCGACTCTCTCCCGATAGCGCGAAGTTCTACGCCGCGAATGGAACCGGGCGCGCCTGATCGCGAGAACGGACTCAGGATTCAGGCATCCGCCGCGCGTTCTGCGGGAGATTCGCTCCGGCCGTTGAGCAGCTGCCGCACGTTCAGGTTCCGAGCCATGGCCGCGGCGGGTTCGGTGATGGATACTCCCGCTACCACCGGCATCACCGGTGTGCCGAGCTTGGCCAGCAGCGCTGCCCGGTCCGCGGCTCGCCGAACGTCATTGCGGTCGATCACCCACGAGATCTCCACGACCACCATGACCTCCTGGCGGTCGGCGAGACGCCGGCCACGCACGACCAGGTCGGCCAACGTCACGTTGTTCAAGTCGCCCTGTGACAGGACGCCGCGGTCGACGGCGTCCTCGAGCAGTTCGTTTAGTTGCGACGATCCCACGACACGGCACCTGCGGATCAGACCGCTAAAATAGGAGGGGGCATGCTCCCGGTACCGGTTCTCCAGGCCCTGGCCCTTGAGCTCTCCCACGTCATCCGTGAGCCGCCCCACGTTGCTCTTGAGCTGCTCCACGTCATCCGTGAGCTGATCAAGCCGCGCCTCGACACGGTTGAAGCGGCGTTCGAAGTCGCGCCGCAGCTCGGCGACCTCGCGCCGCAGGTCGGCGAGCTGCTCCGGCAGAGTCAGGTATTCGTCGCTCAACACCAAACGACGCATCTCCGCCCGCCACTCCGGGCGCTCTTCAAGTAGCTGCACGAGATCGCGGAAATCTTGGACGGCGAATGGCATGGTGCGCTCCTGCCGCAATGTAACCGATCCCGCCGGGATCGTCGACGGGTCTGCGTCGGCCGGGTGACCCGGTGCGCGTGGGAGCCAATAACGGGGCGTCGCATCACCAGCGCCTTCCGTGCTATGCTCATCAGGTGATGAGCGGCGAAGCGATAGCCATCGTCGGGGTCGGAGCGGCGCTGCTGGCCGTGCTGGTGCCGTTGCTGCTGGCGCAAGGGCGGCGCATGGACCGCATGGACGCCCGCATCGACGCTCTGGCCGGAGCCATGGAGGCCATGCGCGCCGAACTGCATGGCAAGATCGAAGCGGTGCGCACCGAACTGCGCGGTGGCGCCGCCCTGATCCGGGCCGAACTGGCGGAAGTGCGGCGCGACGTGCATGCGCTCTCCGAACGGGTCGCGCGCGTCGAGGGGGCGCTGACCGGCCCGTGGCGTCCGCCGAACGGCGCGCCGGCCGCTTCATCGTCGGCGTCGCCGGCGGCTGCCGCCTGACGGCGACCGCCGGCTATATCTTGTCGATCAGGATCGCGCACTTGCCGGAGGGAATCGGCAACGTCTTGCGCCGGCGGCCGAGGACGTGGATCGCCAGGTAATAGAGTTTCTCCGACTCCAGCCGCACCTCCCATCCGCGATCGCTGTCGTGCGTGCGGATGGAGACCAGATTGCGCTTCAGCGACAGGTTCTCGATCCCCATGCCCTCCATGACGGGCAGCGTCCAGTCGAGCGTCTTGCGCGGCAGTGAGATCGACAGCCCCAGCACGTTTTCTATCACCAGCGCCACCGTGGAGAGGGCGGCGAACGGCAGGTAGGACTTGCGCGGAAAACCGCCCTTGCCGTGCCACCGGGCCGCCTCCTCGCGCTCCGGCGCGTAGGCGTCCCACAAGTCGCCCTTCCCCTTCTCCGGCGCCAGCACGTCGTGCATGGCGAACAGGTGGCGCAACGCCAGCTCCCGCGCCAGCTCGATCTTGCCGTACCGCTCCAGCCCCTTGATGATCGCGTAGTTGACGTGCGGCAGCACCGATCCCCGGTAGCCGCCGCCGCGCGGATCGTAGAGCGGTTCGTCGGCGGCCAGGCTCGGGAACGGGTGACCGCGGCCGAAGGTCGCCGGGTTGGTCAGATGGCCGATCAGCCGGCGCGCCCGGTCCTCGCTCGGAATCTCGGCCAGCAGCGTCCAGAACGCCGCGATCGTCTTGACCTTGAGCTGACGCCCGTAGCGGTCCAGGTCGTAGTAGATCGAGTCTTCCTCGTTCCACATCAGCGACTGCATCCGCGTCTTGAGGGCGAAGTATTCGCGCTTGTAGCGGAAGGCCATGTCCTTGTCGTTGAGCGCGTCGGCGATGGTGGAGATGAACGCCGCGCTGGCCGCCTGCTGCGCGTTGAAGTCGACCGGGTAGGCGGCGCGGGCGCGCGGGGCGTTGCTCATGCCGAGCGCCTGGCGCGGGACGGAGAGCAAGCCGTTGTCGCGCCGGAAGTTCGTCCGCAGCCACTGGTAGTACCGCTCCAGGATCGGCAGCACCTCGCGCAACCGCCGCTTGGAGCCGAGGCGGTGGTACAGGTTGTGCTCCGCCCACGCGAACAACGGCGCCTGGATGCCGTGCGGGTTGGCTTTGATCAGGAACGGCCGCCCGTCGATCAGGCTGTACTCGCCGTGGATGGCGCCGCACGGCTGCTGCTTGGCGTAGAAGGCGTCGAGCTGCGCCTCTACCGGGAACTCCCGGTTCGAGTAGACCAGCGAGAAGGTCGAGCAGCAGGCGGCCACCTGGTTGATGCGGTCCTGCGCCGGATCGCAGAACGTCATGCCGAAGCCGCTTTCCGGTTCGCCCTGCCGCCAGTAGCCGGGCGTCAGCTCCCAGGTGGCGTCGAACAGGTCGACCAGCGCCTGATGGTCGTAGACCAGCCGCGGCAGCTGCTCGCGCGTGATCGCGGCCGGGACCGGGGCCGGTTCCGGTTCCGTGCCTGGTGCGTCCGTGATTTCTGGTTCCTGCAAAAGAGAAGAGCCCGAAGCGAGTCCATGATACCATGCGCTACGGCCGTGCTGTCAAAATTGCGCGGCCGGCCCCCGGTCGCGGGCGCAACTATTGACAGGGGCAAGGAATGGTGCTTGAGTCGAGGCGTGGGTGAACGAGAGGCCGGTATCCTGGATGAGACCGCCGCCATGGCCCGGTTGCGCGTCGGCGCGCAGGAGCGCGCGCGGCTGCAGGCGGAGCTGTCGCGCATCGTCGACTACTTCGCGCTGCTGGCGGAGGCGGACGTCGATCATCTGCCGCCCACCACCCACCCGCTGTCGACCGGAACGCGGCTGCGCGACGACCGGGTCTCGACCGTGCCGACCACCTACGATCCCGTGAGCGCGGCGCCGGACCGCGACGATCGGTTCATCGTGGTTCCCAACGTCCTGTAGCGGCGGCCAAGGCGGAACGGATGTCACCGGACGCGCGCTGGCGCGCGGTATTCGCGGATCAGGAGCGGCGGGGCCGCTGGCTGGCCTACGCGCGCGCCTGGAACGAACGGATCAACGCCTTCGTGTCGTTCGCGGACGCGGCCGGCGGCACGGAACCGGCCGGCGCAGAAGCGGCGGGGCCGCTGGCCGGCGTGCCGTGCGCGGTCAAGGACAACATCGCGGTGGCCGGCCAGCCGCTCAGCTGCGGCTCCGCTCTGCTTCGCGGGCACGTGGCCCCGTTCAGCGCCACCTGCGTCCGCCGGCTGCAGGACGCCGGCGCGATCGTCGCCGGCAAGACCAACCTGGACGAGTTCGGCATGGGCTCCGACACGCAGGCGTCCGTGCACGGCGGCTGCGCCAACCCGTGGGACCCGGAACTGGTCCCCGGCGGGTCGAGCGGCGGCTCGGCGGCGGCGGTGGCGGCCGGCATCGTGCCGTTCGCCCTGGGATCGGACACCGGCGGGTCGGTCCGGCAGCCGGCGTCGTTCTGCGGCGTGTTCGGGCTCAAGCCGACCTACGGCGTGGTGAGCCGGTTCGGCCTGGTCTCCTACGCATCGTCGCTGGAGGTGATCGGCATCATCGCCGATTCGCCGGCGCGGTGCGGACAGGTGCTGGAGGTGATCGCCGGGCCGGACGAACGCGACCAGTCGACGGTGGCGGGAACGCCCAACCGGGACGCGGCGCGCACGATCGGCGTGCCGGGCGCGTGCCGGCGGGAGCTGCGCGACCCGCAGGTGCGGGCGGCGTTCGACGCCGCGGCCGGCCAGCTGGCCGCGTTGGGCTACCGTATGGTCGACGTGGACCTGGACACCCTGCGTTATGCGGCCGCCGCCTACTACGTGATCTCCTGCGCCGAGGCGAGCGCCAACCTGGCCCGCTTCGACGGCGTCCGCTACGGGGCGCGCGCCGCCGGCGATTCGGCCGACGATACGATCATGGCCTCCCGCTCGGCCGGATTCGGAGACGAGGTCAAGCTGCGCGTGCTGGCCGGCACCTACGTGCTCCGCTCCGGGTTCCACGACCGCTACTACCTGCGCGCGCAACGGGTGCGCACCGCGTTGCGCGGCGAGCTGGCCGCGCTGTTCGACCGGGTCGACCTGCTGCTGATGCCGGTCTACCCGGTGCCGCCGTTCGCGCGCGGCAGCGCCCGCCTCGATCCGTTCGAGCAGAAGGTAGCCGACCGGTACACGACCGTGGCCAATCTGGCCGGCGCGCCCGCGCTCAGCTTTCCCACCCCGCAGGCGCGCGTACCGATCGGCATGCAGCTGATCGGACCCAACTTCGGGGAACGGCTCATCCTGGACGTGGCCGCCCGCTACGCGGCCGAACATCCGCCGGCCCGTCCGCCGGGGTACGCGGAGGATTGGCGATGAGCGCCGCCGGCGCGCCGCGCGAAGCGTTCGACGCCTTCGTGGGGCTGGAGATACACATCCAGCTCGACACCCGCACCAAGGTCTTCTGCGGCTGCCCGGTCGCCTTCGGCGGCGACCCCAACACCCGCGTCTGCCCGATCTGCCTGGGGTTTCCGGGCGTGCTGCCGGCCCTCAACCGTGAGGCCGCGCGCATGGCCTACGTGGTGGCGCAGGCGATGGGGTGCGCGCTCAGCGCCGAAGCGGTGTTCGAGCGGAAGAACTACTTCTATCCCGACCTGCCCAAGAACTATCAGATCTCGCAGTACGGCGCGCCGATCGGCGCCGGCGGCGCGCTGGCCGCGCCGCTGTCGCCGCCCCGGACCGTGGCGATCCGGGAGGTCCACCTGGAGGAGGACGCCGGCAAGATGATCCACGCCGGCGACGTCTCCCTGCTCGACTTCAACCGCTCCGGCACGCCGCTGGTGGAGATCGTGACCGCGCCGGAGCTGCGCGGCGGGGACGAGGCGATCGCCTTTCTGCAATACTTCCGGCGCGTGGTCCGCCACCTCGGCGTGTGCGACGGCAACATGGAGGAGGGCTCGTTGCGGTGCGACGCCAACGTTTCGGTCAACCGTGCGGGCGCGGGCCTGGGCAGCAAGGTGGAGATCAAGAACCTCAACTCCTTCAAGTTCGTGGGCCGCGCCGTCGAGTTCGAGCTCGACCGGCAGCGGCGGGAGCTGCAAGCCGGACGGACGGTGCGGGTGGAGACCCGCCACTGGAACGAGAACCGGGACGTGACGCAATCGATGCGGGTGAAGGAGTCGGACTCCGACTACCGCTACTTCCCGGAGCCCGACCTGCCGCCGCTACGGCCCGACGCGGCGTTCCTGCAGGCGGTCGAAGCGGGACAGGTGGAGCTGCCGCAGGCGTTGCGCGACCGGCTGGCGGGCCAGTACCGGCTGACCGGCGCGCAGGCCGAGTTCCTGAGCGACGAGCGGGCGACCGCCGGGGTGTTCGAGCGGGCGGTCGCCGCCGGCGCCGACGCGCAGCAGGCGGCGCGCTGGCTCGCCGGCGACGTGCGCCGGCTCCTCAACCGCGCCGGCGTCACCATCGCCGAGTCGCCGCTGACGGCCGAGCGTCTGAGCGAGCTGCTGGCGCTGATCGAATCCGGCGCCATCTCCGGCAAGATCGCCAAGGGGGTGCTGGAGGCGGTGTTGACCGATGACCTGGACCCGGCGCAGGTGGTCGACCGGCGGGGCCTGCGCCTGATCGCCGACCCGGCCGAGCTCGGCGCCTGCGTCGATGCGGCGATGGCGGCGTTCCCGGAGGCCGCCGCGCAGCTGCGGCAGGGCGACCGCCGGCCGGTCGGCTTTCTGATCGGCGAGGTGATGAAGCGGACCGGCGGCCGTGCGGCCCCGGAACCGCTCCGGCGCATCCTGCAAGCGCGGGCCGGAGGCGACGGATGACGGACGCCGGCTCGTGGGGCAACCGGACGCTGACCGCCGACCTGGGCGCCGCGCGCGGCGCGGTGGTGACGGTGGCCGGCTGGGTGCACCGGGTCCGCTCGCTCGGCCGCGTGTCGTTCGTGCTGCTGCGCGACCGGAGCGGCATCGCGCAGCTGGTGTTCCCGGGCGCGGTGGACCTCTCCTCCGAGTCCGTGATCGCCGCTACCGGAACCGCGGAAGCGAACGAGCGCGCCCCCGGCGGGTTCGAGGTGCAGGTGCGGGAGCACCGCGTCCTGTCGGCGGCCGCGGCCGACCTGCCGCTGGCGGTCAACGGCCGGCCGGAGAACCTGTCGCTCGACGCGCAGCTCGACCACCGTATGCTGGCGCTCCGCATCCCCAAACTGCTCGACGTCTTCAAGGTGCAGGCGACGATCGTGGAGAGCTTTGCCCGCCACCTGCGCGGCGAGGGATTCACGGAGATCAAGACCGCCAAGCTGATCGGCTCCGGCACCGAGGGCGGCACCGGCCTGTTCGCGGTGCGCTACTTCGACCGCGACGTGTTCCTGGCGCAGTCGCCGCAGCTCTACAAGCAGGCGATGGTGGCGTCCGGGCTGGAGCGGGTGTTCGAGGTCGGGCACGCCTATCGCGCTGAAAAGCACGACACCCCGCGCCACTTGAACGAGTACGTGTCGCTCGACGTGGAGATCGCCTTCATCGACAGCGAGCACGACTTGATGGACCTGGAGCAGCGCATCCTCAAGACGATCTTTGCGGCGGTCGCCGAGCGCAACGGGCGGGAGCTGGCCGCCTGGGGCGCGTCGGTGCCGGACGCCGCGGCGGTCGACGCGCTGCCGCGGCTGCACCACGACCGGGCGCTCGAGGTCGCCTCCGACCGGTTGGGGCGGCGGGTCTACGAGGTGTCGCCGGAGGTGGAGCGGGAGCTGTGCGCGTGGGCGGAGGGCGAGCACGGTACCGAGGGGTGCTTCGTGTACGGCGATCCGCGCCGCAAGCGGCCATTCTACACGCATCCGGCGCCGGACGGCAAGACGATGTCGTTCGACCTGCTGTTCCGCGGCGTGGAGATCACCACCGGCGGCCGGCGCATCGAGCAGTACGGCGCGCTGGCCGAAAGCATCACCGCCAACGGCCTGTCAGTCGAATCGCTGGCCGACTACCTGCAGGTGTTCCGCTACGGCTGCCCCCCGCACGGCGGGTTCGCCATCGGCCTGGAGCGCCTCACGCAGAAGGTCCTGGGTCTGGAAAACGTCAAGGAGGCGACCCTCTTCCCCCGCGACCGCAAACGCACCCGCCCGTAATGGGGGCCTCCGCCGCGCCCCAGCCGTTTCAATACCAGGGCAGCAAACGGCTCCTTGCGCCGCGCATTCTGGACTACCTGCCGGTCCGGATGCATCGTCTGATCGAACCGTTTGCCGGCTCCGCCGCGCTTTCTCTGGCTTGCGCCCGCCGGGCGAGGAGTGATGAATACTGGCTGAACGACGTCAATCGGCCGTTGACCGAGCTGCTGTCGCTGATCGTCGACAAGCCGGAGGAGACGGCGGACTTCTACCGGTCGGTCTGGCGCGGCCGCGCCGCCGACCACGTGCGCCACTACTATGCGGTCCGGGATCAGTTCAATCGGACGCGGGACCCAAGGCTGCTCCTGTATCTGCTGGCAAGATGCGTCAAGAGCTCCGTCCGCTATAACAGCGACGGCGACTTCAACCAGAGTCCTGACAAACGCCGCCTGGGAACGCATCCCTCGAAAATGCGGGACAACATCACGGCGGTATCCCTGCTCATGCGCGGACGGACGGCGTTTACGTCGGTCGACTTCCTCGATGTCCTGTCCTCCGCCGGAACCGGCGACGTCGTCTACCTCGATCCGCCGTACCAGGGCGTGTCCGGTACGAGGGATCATCGTTATTCATCGGGCGTCACGTTCGACAGATTCTGTTCGGGCCTGAGCGGCCTGAATGACCGGGGGATCAGATTTGCCGTCAGCTACGACGGCCGCGTCGGAGATACGCCCTACGGACGATTGCTCCCGAAGTCCCTGAACCTGGTGTTGATGCAGATCGAGGCCGGCCGTTCGTCGCAGGCGACGTTGTTGGGCCGGAACGCCGTGACCATCGAGTCCCTCTACCTTTCGCAAACCCTCGCCGAGGAAGTAGGGGCCGACGGCGGCGCATTTCTCGCCGGAAACCCCGTCGATGACGAGGTCGATCTGGACTGCGCTCAGCCGATGGTGAGGACGAGTTGGCCGCTCTTGAAGATGCGGGTCTCGCCCGAGGACTCCGAGATGGCGATGCCGAGGGCGTCGGTGGCCGCCGTGATCGCCGCCGCCGCCGCGTGCCGGGCGCCCAGGCCGGGCGTCTGCGCGGGTGACGCCGGGGCGCCCAGAAAGGTGCCGGCCGACTCGACCACGCCGTCGCGGCGGACCACGAACGCGCCGTCCATCAGCGCGTACTCCTTGATCGTCTCGTCGAGCGCCGGGTCCAGCAGGTTCCGTTCGTCGTCCGGGTAGCCGCGGAACGGATTCATCACCAGCTGGCTGGAGTGGCCGAGCACCCGCTCGTGATCGCCCACCACGAACAGCGCGCCGACCGGCCGGCCCTCCCGTCCGTGCGTGGCGAGCTCGCGGCCGATCTGCAGTACCCGCTCCAGCACTCCGCGTTGCGCCATCTCGGCCAGCCGCTGCCGGCCCACCGACGCGAACGTCTCGAACTCGACCCCGACGTCGGAGACCACGACGGTGTCGAGCACGCCGGCCTCCGGTAGTCCGAAGACGCTGACGACGCGGTCGGCGTGGTCGATCACGCCGCGCGACAGCGCCAACAGGATGGCGACCTCCACCTGCGTCGACCGCGACGGCACCGAGAACGGGATCAGCACCTGATCGGAGAATCCGGCCGGCAGCGACGCCTCCGACGCCGGCCGGGAGCTGGCCAGGATGGCGCGCCGCTCGACGCCGAACCCGCCGGCGGCGCCGAACTCCCGCACCATGGGGCGGGACACCTCGTCGACGTGCAGGATGATCGTGCTCGCCTCGACCTCCGCGGCCAGCGCGCCGGCGTGGACCAGCACGCGCGCGGAGATGCGGTCGGCGCCGGCGCGGCTCGGCGCGGGGTCCGGTCCGGCCAGCAGCCGGTAGACGGTCTCCGGGCGGTCGGCCTGCAGCAGCCGCCCGACCAGTGCCCCGTCGCGGAGCGTCGCGGCGATGTCGGCCAGCAGCGCCACGTGCCCGTCCGGGTCGAGCGAGTCGCCCAGGATCAGAAAGATCAACACCACGCGCCCGTCTTCGCCCTGGTCGTAGTCGACGCCGGCGCGGGACCGGCCGATCACTACCAGCGTTCGCCCGAAGCCGGGTATCTGCAGGTGAGGAAAGGCGATGCGGTGGGACATGCGGGAGCTGAGCGCCGCTTCCCGCTGCCACAGTCCGGCCATCACCGCCTCCGCGTCGAGCGGCCCGCCGGAGCGCGCCGCCGCGTGCACCAGCTCGGCCAGCGCGGCGCGCTTGTCGCGGCTGCGCAGAAACACCACCCGCTCGACGGCCACCAGCTCCCGCAGCTTCACGCCGGTGATTATGCACCGGCCGGCGCGCCGCCGGTTCCCGCCTGCCGGTTCCCGTGCGCCGGCCCGTCCCTTGCGGGATCGAACGGGTACCCGTAGCGTGCGCCGATGGAGAACTACCGCGGCATCGCGCTCGACGCCGTGCGCGCCGCGCTCAGGACGCTGGACCCCGGCGCCGACGCCGGCGGCCTGAGCGCCGCCACGCCGCCCGACCCGTCGCTGGGCGACCTGTCCGTCCCCTGCTTTCCGCTGGCCAGGGCGTTGCGCCGCCCGCCGGCGCGGATCGCCGCCGACCTGGCGGCGGCCGTCGAGCTGCCGGCCGCCTTCACGCGGGTGAACGCCGACGGCGCCTACCTCAACTTCTTCATCGATCCGGGCGCCCTGATCGCCGGCGTGATCGGCGCCGTGCGGGCGGCCGGCGCGGCCTACGGATCGAGCGGCGCCGGCGCCGGCCGCACGGCGCTGCTGGAGCACACCTCGATCAACCCCAACGCGTCGCCGCACGTGGGGCGGGCGCGCAACGCGCTGATCGGCGACGTGCTGGCGCGGCTGCTGCGCTTCGAGGGGTACGACCTGCAGGTGCGCTACTTCGTCAACGACGTCGGCAAGCAGATCGCGCTGCTGGTGATCGCCGCCGGCGGCCGGCCGGTGACGTTCGCGGAGCTGCTCGACCTGTACGTGCAGGCCAACGCCGACCTGGCGCGGAATCCCGACCTGGAGCGGCAGACGTTCGACCTGCTGCGCGATCTGGAGCGGGGAGACGCCGGCGCCCGCCGCCGCTTCGACGCCATCGTCGACGTCTGCGTCGCCGGGCAGCGCGCGGTGCTGGAGGCGCTCGACATCCGCCACGACCGCTTCGACAAGGAGTCGCAGTACCTGTGGAGCGGCCGCACCCGGCAGGTGATCGAGCGCCTGCGCGCCACCGGCCGCCTGTCGACCGACCGGGACGGCCGTTCGGTGCTCGACCTGGACGGCTACGACCTGCCGTCACGCAATCCGGTCGTCGTGCTCGAACGCTCCGACGGCACGTCCATGTACCAGCTGCGCGACATCGCCTACACCCTGGACAAGATGGAGAGCGGCGCCGACCGCAACCTGATCGTGTTGGGAGAGGACCAGCGCCTGCACCACCGGCAACTCACCGCGGCGATCGATCTGCTCGGCGGCGCGGCCCCGGAGGCCGTGCACTACGCCTGGGTCAGCCTGGACGAGGCGAGCATGTCGACGCGGTCCGGCAACGTGGTGCTCCTGGAGGACTTCATGGCGGAGGCGGCGCGCCGGGCCGGCCGGGCGCTGACCGAGCGGGGCGAGGCGGTCGACCGCGAGCGCGCCGAAGCGGTCGCCCACAGCGCCATCCGCTACAGCATTCTGCGCGTCGCCAACGAGAAGGCGGTGCGGTTCGACTTCGAGGAGGCGCTCGCGTTCGAGGGCGACACCGGCCCGTACCTGATGTACGGCCACGCGCGGATGAGCGCGCTGCTGCGCCGCTACGGGCAGGAGCTCCCGGACGGCGCCGACTTCGGCCTGCTGGCCGACGCCGCCGAGCTGGCGCTGGCCAAGGCGGTCGCCGGCTTCCCGGACGCGATAGCCCGCACCGTGCGGGACGCCAGCCCGCACGTGGCCGCCGGCTATCTGTACGGGCTGACGCGCGCCTTCACGGCGTTCTACCACGCCTGCCCGGTGCTTGACGCGCCGGCGCCGGTGCGCGACGGCCGGCTGCTGTTGGTGGACGCCGCCCGCCAGACCCTCCGCAACGGCATGCTGGTGCTCGGCATGCGCCCCCTGGAACGGATGTAGGAATGCCTGACGACACTGTGAATCTCTGGTCTACTACGTCAAGCGCGCTCTACGTGCGCACAAGTGGCAGAGGCTGAAGTACACGGCGCGCGGATTCCGCAACCGGGACGGGTCCGCAATTCAGATTCGTTCAGCCGCCGAACAGCTCCTGCTTCAGCTGCTCATGGGTCTTGAACGCGCCCGGTCCATGTGTACGATACTTGTTTGCCGTCTCCATCAAATCGTTTACGGGAAAGTGGCCTTGTCCTTCTCCGTTCCCGACGGAGAGCGCTTCGGCGTCGGAGCCAACGCCTATTCCGTGCAGATGTTCAAGGCGGACTACCGCGCCAAAACGGATAAACGTTCGCTCGAACCGCGCCGGCCGCAGCCCCCAATATACCATCGCGCAGGACATCGGGGCGCCTTTGCCGCCATCCTGGCCGTCTACCAGGAACCGAAGGCGCGTGTCGTAGAGGAATGCGACCGACGTAGCGGCGCCGAATACCCAATGCTTCCAGTGGCGCGTGTTGGTAGCGACCGGCACCAAGGCAAGCACCTCGACGCCGTGTTGCAGATGCGCCTCGGCGCATCTGCGTAGCCAGTCTCGAATCGTGGTGCCCCGTTCCCGGTCTCGTCCGTAAGGAGGATTCACAAACACGGTCGGGTAGTTCCACGATGCGGCCAGACCATCCGTCTCGGGTAGAGTGTATTCTACGTTTGCGCTCACGATGGAATGGCGATTTGAGCACGGGTCCAGCGCGACCGATCCGCCGAAAAAATCTCTGACAGCGCTCACGTATTTGGGAGGCGTGCACCAGTGTTGGCTCAGTGCGTCCGAGTTCGTGCGTCCTGCCGACATGCTGTTCTCCCGTTTACGGATCATGAGCTGTAGACGCCCAGGATGCGGTAGCTGGCGGTCAGTTCGCGGAGCTCGGCTTCGGCTTTGTGGAGCGCCTGCCGGTCGGCGCCGAGCGCGACGTCGACGTAGAAGCGGTACTCCCACGGGCGGCCGGGGATCGGGCGCGACTCCAGCTTGGTCATGTTGAGGTCGTGCGCGGCGAACACGGTGAGGCACTCGGACAGGGCGCCGGGACGGTCGGGGGTGGCGAACACCAGGGACGCCTTGTCGGCCGGCGCCAACGGCGGGTGATCGGCGGCGGCGATCAGCAGGAACCGCGTGTAGTTCTGCGCGTTGTCCTCGATCCCGCGCCGCAGCACGCGCATGCCGTAGGTGCGCGCCGCCTCCTCGCTGGCTATGGTGGCGTCGCTCATCGTTCCTTCGCGGGCCAGGTGGGCGACCGCGCCGGCGGTGTCGTAGAACGAGACCGGCTGCCAGCCGGCATGCTCGCTCAGAAAGCGCCGGCACTGCGCCAACCCCTGCGGGTGCGAGTAGACGCGGGTGATGTCGTCGATGGTCGCCCCGGGCCGGCCGATCAGGTTGTGCACGATGCGGATGTTGCGCTCCGCCACGATCGTCAGATCGGGGAACTGCAGCAGCAACTCGAAGTTCTGGTGGATGGTGCCGGTCAGCGAGTTCTCCACCGGCAGCGCGCCGTAGCGGCAGGCGCCCGACAGCACCGCCTCGAAGACGTCCCGGAACTCGCGGCGCGGCGCCGGTTCGGCCGGCTCCAGGAAGCGGCGGATGGCGATCTCGCTGTTGGCGCCGAGCTCCCCCTGGAAGGCGACCTTGGGCGTCTCCGCCCCTTCGCCGGCCGGGCGGCGCGCCGCGGCCTTGGCGGCGCCCAGCGGCAGCCGCGCCACCTCCATGCCGAGCACGCCGGCCAGCGAGTCGATGTCCCGCATCAGCTTCTCGAACTGCGCCGGGTAGAGCGACTGCGGCCCGTCGGACAGCGCGTGTTCGGGATCGGGATGGACCTCAACGATCAGGCCCTGCGCGCCGGCGGCCAGCGCCGCCAGCCCCATCGGCGGCACGGTGGCGCGGTCCGCCGCGCCCTGGCTCGGGTCGACGAGGATCGGCAGGTGCGACAGCGCCTGCACGGCCGGCACCGCCGACAGGTCCAGGGTGTGGCGCGTGCCGGTCTCGAAGGTGCGGATGCCGCGCTCGCACAGGATCACCGCGTCGCTGCCGTTCGCCAGCAGGTATTCGGCCGACATCAGCAGGTCGTGCACGGTGGCGCCGACCCCGCGCTTGAGCAGCGCCGGCTTGCCCATGCCGCCGACCCGCCGTAGCAGGTCGAAGTTCTGCATGTTGCGCGCGCCGATCTGGATCACGTCGACCAGCTCCGCCACCTCGTCCAGGTGGTCTATGGACGCCGCCTCCGACACCACCGGCAGCGCGTGGCGCTCGCCGGCTTCGCGCAGGTGGCGCAGGCCGGCCATGCCGAGCCCAGGAAACGCGTACGGGGAGCCGTACGGCGTGAACGCCCCGCCGCGCAGCATGACCGCGCCCGATTCGGCCACCAGCGCCGCGCACTCCAGGATCTGTTCGCGGCTCTCCACCGACGAAGGGCCGGCGATCACGGCGATGCGCTGACCGCCTATGCGGATCGATCCCACCGGCACCACCGTGTCGGCGCGCTGCAGCTCCCGCGACGCCAGCTTGTACGGCTTGGAGATGCGCAGCACCTGGTCGACGCCGTCCATCGACTCGAACGGCCGCGGGTCGGCCACCTCCGGCCCCACCGCGCCCAGGACGGTCCGCTCGCCGTCCTCGATCTGCCGCACGGCGTACCCGCGCCGGTCGAGCTCGCGGCAGATGTCGGTCCGGCGCGCCGCGGAGATGCCGCGGCTCAGCACGATCACCATGAAGCGGTGATTATCCAACGACGGCGGCGGCCTTGCCACCGCCCCGGCGTCCCCGTGAACCTCCGGGACTTGCCGCCGGCGCCGGCGATCCGGCAGAATCCGCGCTATCGTATGCGTAAACTGCTGGTTCAGTACGTCAAGGACCTGACCGCCGGCCGTCTGGCCTCCGGCTTCGAGCACTCCGCGCGCGTCTATCACCTGGCGCGGGAGATCGGCGAGGGCATGGACTACGACGACGACGTCCTGCACGCCGCCTGTTTCCTGCACAACATAGAGACGCCGGCGCGCGGGGCCGGCGCCGCCACCGACCGGGCGCGGGTCCTGTTGAGCGAGGTCGGATTCGACGTGAGCAAGGTCAACGCCGTGTGCGACGCGATCGCCGAGCACGCGCCCGGCTCCACCCCCGACGGGCTGGAAGCCAAGCTGCTGTACGACGCCAACCTGCTCGACACGATCGGCGCGGTCGGGTTTGCGCGGCTGTCGATCGGCGCGTTCTTCTGGCACCATCTCAAGACGATGGAAGAGGTCCTGGAGTTCCTGCGGGAGCGGCTGGAGCACTCGGAACGGTTCTGCTTCGAGGCGTCGGCGCGCATGGCGAAGGAGAAGCTCGCCTTCATGCGCCACGCCGTCGCGCAGTTCGAATCCGAGCTGGCGCTCTGACCGCCGGCCGGGATCAAGGGAGCCCACCCGTCATGCCGGCGCCGGCCGATCTGCATCCGCTGGAGGCGGCCGTCCTGCGGGCGATGCCGCCGAGCGAAGAATCGACCCCGGAAGCGCTGGCCGTGCAGGCCGGCCTGGTGCTGGGTCAGGTCAACCAGGCGGTGTCGTGGCTGGTCGGCAAGGGCTGGGTGGCGGAGGTGCGCCGCGTCAGAGAGGTGGAGCACGGCCTGACCGACCTGGGCCGCCTCTATCAGCGGGACGGCACGCCGGAGGAGCGCGTCCTGGCCCGGCTCGACGGCGACGGTCCGCTCTCCCTGCCGGACTTGGCCGCGCGCACCGGGCTCGATCAACGCGAGGTCGGGTCGGCGTTCGGCGCTCTGGCGCGCGCGCAGGCGGTCCGCATGGACCCGGGCAAGCGCGCGGCGGCGGCCGGCGCCCCGCCCGCGTCGCTGGCGGTCGCGCGCCGCCTGCTGGACGCGGCGGTCACCGGCCCGTTGCGGGAGTCGGCGCTCGCTGAAGGCGACCGGACGGTGCTGCTGACGCTCAGCCGCCGGCGCGGGGCGCGCGCGGCGTTTCACGCCAGCGACCGGGAGACCGTCTTCTACCGCCTGACCGGACAGGGCGCGCAGACGGCTGCGGCGCTCTCCTCCGATCGGTCGGCGGCGGACGCGATCGGCGTGCTGACGCCGCAGCTCCTCGCCTCCGGCGCGTGGCGGGAGCGGGGGCTGCGCCCCTACAACGTGGAGACGCCGCCGAACCGCGTGCTGTTCGGCCGGTACAACCCGTACGCGCTGTTCCTGGACGACCTCAAGGACAAGCTGGTCTCGCTCGGCTTCCGGGAGTTCGACGGCCCGTTGGTGGAGACCGAGTTCTGGAACTGCGACGCGCTCTTCATGCCGCAGTCGCATTCGGCGCGCGACATTCACGACGTCTTCTACGTCGAGGAGCCGACCCACGCCGCCGCCATCCCGCCGCGCTTCCTGGAACCGGTGGCCGCCGCGCACGAGCACGGCGACCGGACCGGCAGCCGCGGCTGGGGCTACCGCTTCGACCGCGACTTCACCCGCCGGCTGATCCTGCGCAGCCAGGGCACGGTGCTGTCGGCCAAGGCGCTGGCCGGCGCCGAGGTGCCCGGCAAGTACTTCGGGGTGGTGCGCTGCTTCCGCTACGACGACGTCGACGCCACGCACTTGGCCGACTTCTATCAGACCGAAGGGATCGTCCTGAGCGAGCGCGCCAACCTGCGGACCCTGCTGGGGCTGCTGGAGCTGTTCGCCCGCGAGGTGGCCAAGGCGACCGAGGTGCGGTTCGAGCCCGGCTACTTCCCGTTCACGGAGCCGTCCGTGGAGGCGTGGGTCAAGCATCCGCAGCTCGGCTGGTTCGAGCTCGGCGGCGCCGGCATCTTCCGCCCGGAGGTGACCGAGCCGATGGGCGTCGACGTGCCGGTGCTGGCGTGGGGGCTCGGCATCGACCGCATGGCGCTGCTGTCGCTGGGGCTCGATACCGTCCGCGAGCTGTTTGCGGAGGACCTAGAGCGGGTGCGGACGCGGGCGGCGGCCGGCGGAGAGGAGGCGTAGCCGTGCCCAAGATCGACGTGGCCGACCACCTGCTGGAGCGGTTTCTGGGCCGGCCGATCGATGACGCCGAGCTGGAGCCGCTGCTGTCGGGCGCCAAGGCGGTGCTCGACGAACGGGACATCGACGCCGGCGTCCGGCGTATCGAGCTCAACGACACCAATCGGCCCGATCTCTGGTCCACGGCGGGGCTGGCGCGGCAGCTCCGCGCCCTGCTCGGCGAGCCGCGGCCCGCATACGGCTTCTTCTCGCGGCCGGATGCGCCGCTGCCGTCCGAAGGGCGGGTCATAGAGGTCGACGCGGAGATCGAACCGATCCGGCCGTACGTGGTCGGCTTTCAGGCGAGCGGGCCGGCCGTGGGTCAGGCGCTGCTGGTCGATCTGATCCAGACGCAGGAGAAGCTCTGCGGGAGCTACGGCCGCAAGCGCCGCGCGATCGCCATGGGCGTGTACCGCGCCGGCGGCATGCGCTACCCGATCCGCTACTTGGCCGCCGATCCGGACGCGACCAGCTTTGCGCCGCTGCCGGCCGACGACCGGCCGCCGCAGGAGATGAGCCTGCGACAGGTGCTGGCCCGCCATCCCAAGGGGGTGGAGTTCGGCCCCATCATCGCCCATCACCGCCGTTATCCGTTTCTGACCGACGCGGACGGCCGGGCGCTCAGCATGCCGCCGGTCATCAACAGCGCCGGATTGGGGGCGGTCAAGCCGGGCGACGACGATCTGTTCGTAGAGGTGACCGGAACCGACCTGCGCCACCTGCTGCTGGCCACGTCCATCGTCGCGTGCGATCTGGCCGACGCCGGCTTCCGCATCCGTCCGGTCACCACCCGCTACCCGTACGACACGCCGTTCGGGCGGGAGGTGACCGCGCCGCTGGCGTTCCAGGAGCCGGTCGAGGTCGAGTTGGCCGCAATCGGCCGGCTGCTCGGCGAACCGGTGTCGGCCGGCGGCGCGCTGGACGCGCTCCGGCTGGCCGGCGTCGAGGCGGAGGCGGACGGCGACCGCCTGACCGTGCGTCCGCCGCCGTTCCGCAACGACTTCCTGCACCCGGTCGACGTGATCGAGGAGGTGGTGATCGGGCGCGGTCTCGGTTCGTTCCGGCCGACCTTGCCGGAGGAGTTCACCGCCGGCCGGCTGACCGGCATCGAACGGTTCAGCCGGCGCGCGCGGGGGCTGATGGTGGGGCTCGGCTACGAGGAGCTGATGGTGAGCTATCTGGGCTCCTGCCGGGACCACGTCGAGCGGATGCGGGCGGCCGGTCACCCGGAGCTCGACCGGCAGGTGCTGCGCATCGCCAACCCGATCTCGGCCAGTTACGCGGTGGTGCGCGCCTCCACCCTGCCGAGCCTGCTGCGGTGCGAGGCGGCCAGCGCGCACGCGGTCTATCCGCACCGCCTGTTCGAGGTGGGCAAGATCGCCCGCCGCGACGCGCGCGACCCATCCGGAACCGTGACCCGCACCCACCTGGGGTTCCTCTACGCCGCCGGCGCCGCCGGCTTCAACGACGTCAACGAGCATCTGGCCGGGTTGCTCTACTACCTGCGCATCCCGTACCGGCTGCGCGCGTGCGGCGACCCGCGCTTCGCGCCCGGCCGCGCCGCCGAGGTGCTGGCCGGCGCTGGCGAAACGCCGGCCGGCCGCATCGGCGAGCTGCACCCGGAGACGTTGTCGGCGTGGGCGATTCAGATGCCGTGCGCCGTCTGCGAGCTCGACCTGGAGACGCTGGCCGCCGTCCCGTAGCGCCGGCGCCGCGCCGCCTCAGACCGACTGCGAGCGGGCGATCGGGAAGCGGCGGCCCGGGCCAAACGCCCGCGGCGACAGCTTGATCACCGTGGCCGCCTGCCGCCGCTTGTGCTCGGCCCGGCCGACCATCCGCAGGACGCGCTCGACCAGGGCCGGATCGAAGCCGGCGGCCACGATTTGGCCGGCCCCTTCGCTCCGCTCGACGTAGCGCTGCAGGATGGCGTCCAGCACCTCATACGGCGGCAGCGAGTCGCTGTCGAGCTGCCCCGGCCGCAGCTCCGCCGACGGCGGCTTGTCGAGCGTGGCGTCCGGGATGACCGGCCCGTCACGGTTGATGCGGCGCGCCAGCGCGTACACCTGCGTCTTCCACAGGTCGCCGATCGGCGCCAGCGCGCCGGCCATGTCGCCGTACAGGGTGGCGTAGCCGGTGGCCAGCTCGCTCTTGTTGCCGGTCGCCAGGGCCAGCGCGCCGGTCTTGTTGGCGAACGCCATCACCAGGGCGCCGCGGATGCGCGCCTGCAGGTTCTCCTCCGCGGTGTCCGGCGGGCGGCCGGCGAACACCGGCTCCAAGGTGCGCAGGAACGCCGCGAACGCCGGCTCGATCGACAGCTCGTGAAACTCGATCCCCAGCGCGCGCGCCAGCGCCGCCGCGTCACGGCGGCTGCCGGCCGACGAGTACCGGGACGGCAACGCGAACGCGGTGACGTTGTCGGGGCCGAGGCGCCGGGCGGCGACCGCCGCCACCACCGCGGAATCGATGCCGCCGGAGACCGCCAGGCAGACGTGGCCGTGGCCGGTCTTGGCCAGGTAGTCGCGCAGGCCGATGCCGATGGCCGCTTCCACCTCCCGGTAGTCGTCGTCCGCCGGCGCCGCGCGCGCTGCCGACTCGGTGTCGACGACCGCCACGTCTTCGCGGAATCCGGGCGACCGGTGGATGAGCCGGCCGTCGGCGGCGCACGCCAGCGACTGCCCGTCGAAGATGAGCCCGTCGTTGCCGCCGACGGCGTTGGCGTACAGGACCGGACAGCCGCTGGCGGCGGCGACCCGCGCCAGCAGCGCGCTACGGACCGCCGGCTTGCCGAGATGGTAGGGCGATGCGGACGGCGCCAGCATCACGGTCGCGCCGGCGCGCGTCTGTTCGGCCACCGGGTCGCGCGCGTACGCGCCGGACGGGTCGGGCGCCGACTCCCACCAGATGTCCTCGCAGATCGTCAGCCCGATCCGCTCGCCCGCGAACGGCACCGGCCGGCATTCGGTGGCCGGCTCGAAGTACCGCGCCTCGTCGAACACGTCGTAGGTGGGCAGCAGGGTCTTGGCCTGCGTGCCGGCCACGGCGCCGTCGGCCAGGAGCGAGGCGGCGTTGAACAGCGCCTTGCCGGCGCCGGACAGGTTGGGCGCTACGTGGCCGACCACCACGCCGATTCCGGACGGCAGGTGCCGCCGCAGGCGGTCGAGCGCCGCCCGGTTGGCGTCGACGAAGGAGCGGTGGTCGAGCAGGTCCATCGGCGGGTAGCCGCAGACCGACAGCTCCGGGCAGACGACCAGCCCGGCGCCGCGCGTCCGCGCCTGGTGCGCGGCGGCCACGATCCGGTCGACGTTGCCGGCAAAGTCGCCGATGGTCGAGTTGATCTGAGCCAGGGCGATCCGCACGACCCGTCCTCTCCCCCTTCCCCCGGAGACTGCTCCTGCCCCAGAGACGACTCGAACGTCCGACCCACGGTTTAGGAAACCGTTGCTCTATCCACCTGAGCTACTGGGGCGCAATGTGTGCTGTGCGCGGCGGCGAACGCTACGCCGACGTTCCCCGGTTTATACACCGCCCGGGCACGGCGTGCGAGCCGGCGCCGCACCGTCGTGCGGCGCCGTGCACGCCCTGCGCACCCAGGCGCCGATCCCGAACGCGCGCAGCCGCTCCTCGATCGCCGGCAGCTCCGCCTCCGTGGCCGGTGCGGTGACGACCCGGGTGAACGCCCCGGCCGTCTCCAGGGCGGCGGGGACGTTCCGCGCCTGCAGTCTGCGGAGCAGGCTTCGGGCGTTGTCGGCGACGCCGAAGGAGCCGACCTGCAGCACGTACCGCTGCGGTTGCGGCTGGCCGACCACCTGCAGGCGCACCTCGGCGACGCCGGTGCGCAACATGCCGAGTTGGCGGGCGGCGCCGAGCGACAGGTCGATGATGCGGTCCTCTACGAACGGACCGCGGTCGTTGATGCGGACGTCGACGGCCGCGCTGCCGTCGATCAGGGCGACCCGCACCACGGTCCCGAACGGCATGGTGCGGTGCGCGGCGGTCAAGCCGTTCATGTCGTAGGTCTCTCCGTTGGCGGTCGGGCGGCCGTGGAACTGCCAGCCGTACCAGGAGGCCACGCCGGTCGTGACCGGCAGCTCCGCCGCCGGCGCGCCGGGCCGAGCCGCTGCCGGCAGCGCCTGTTGAGCGGCGGCGCCGGCGGCGGCCAGCGCGAACAGCACCGGGAGCACGGCGCGCATCACTTGATTATCGACCCGCGGACCGGCAATTTGAGAGGGTGATGAGCGGCGATCTGCGCGCGGCCCTGCGCACCGAACGGCCCCTGCAAGTGGTCGGCGTGATCAACGCATACGCCGCCGTGCAGGCGCAGGCGGCGGGGTTCCGGGCGGTCTACCTGTCCGGCGCCGGCGTGGCCAACGCCGGGTTCGCCCTGCCCGACCTGGCCATGACCGGTCTGGGCGAAGTGTTGGAGGAGACCCGGCGGATCACCGGCGCCGTGCCGCTGCCGCTGCTGGTCGACGCCGATACCGGTTGGGGAGAGGCCCTGGCGATCGGCCGCACCGCCCGCGAGCTGGCCCGCGCCGGCGCCGCCGCCATGCACCTGGAAGATCAGGTGACGGCCAAGCGGTGCGGCCACCGCGCCGGCAAGCGGTTGGTCCCGGCCGGCGCGATGCGGGAGCGTATCGCCGCCGCCGTCGACGGCCGGCCGGACGACCGCTTCGTCGTGATGGCGCGCACCGACGCGCTGGCCGTCGAGGGGATCGAATCGGCGGTGGAGCGCTGCGGGCGGTACGTCGAAGCGGGAGCTGATATGATCTTCTTCGAGGGCGCCACGGCGTTGGAGCAGTTCGACCGGGTGGCGGAAGCGGCGCGCGCGCCGGTGCTGGCCAACGTCACCGAGTTCGGCCGGACGCCGCTGTGGAGCCGGGAGCAGCTCGGGGCCGCAGGGGTTGCGCTGGCGCTCTACCCGCTGTCCGGCTTTCGCGCCATGGCCAAGGCGGCCGCCGGCGTATTCGCGGCGATTCGCCGCGACGGCACCCAGAGGGAGGTGATCACGCAGATGCAGACGCGCGCCGAATTGTACCGGACGCTCGACTACGAGCGTTATGAGCAACGCGCGGACGCGATCCTGGCGCGGAGCGGCGACGGTGGCTGAGACCGGCGCCGGGCTGAGCGGCGTGGTCGCGGGCCGGTCGGCGATCGCCACCGTCGGCAAGGCGGGCCGCGGCCTGCGGTATCGCGGCTACGCGATCGAGGAGCTGGCGGCCGGCGCCAGTTTCGAGGAGGTGGCCTGTCTGCTGATTCACGGCGAGCTGCCGGCGGCGGCCGAGCTTGCCGCCTACCGCGGCCGGTTGCGCGCGCGCCGGGAGCTGCCGCAGGCGGTGCGCGGCATCCTGCGGGGGCTGCCCGATCACGCCCATCCGATGGACGTGCTGCGCACCGGCTGCTCGGCGCTGGGGGCGGTCGCCCCGGTCACGGAGCCGGCCGCCATGGCGGACGCGGCCGACACGCTGCTGGCGCAGCTGCCGTCCGTGATCGGTTGCTGGCGGCGCGCCGACGCTGCCGGCGGCGAAGCGGGCTCGCACGCCGCCCATACCCTGGCGCAGCTCGGCGCCGGGCCGGTGACCGCGGCGGCCGAGCGCACGCTCGACGCGGCCATGACACTGTACGCCGAACACGAGTTCAACGCCTCCACCTTTGCGGCCCGCACGGCCGCCTCGACCCTCAGCGACTTTCACTCGGCCGTGACCGCCGCCATCGGCACGTTGCGCGGCCCGCTGCACGGCGGCGCCAACGAGGCGGCGCTCGATCTGATCGGCTCCTTCGACGACCCGGATGCGGCGGAGGCGGGCGTCATGCGCCTGCTGGCCGGCAAGCAGCTGATCATGGGATTCGGCCACCGTGTCTACCGCGGCGGCGACCCGCGTTCACCGATCATCGAAGCGTGCGCGGAACGGTTGGCCGCCGAGCACGGCGGCGGCGAGATGCTGGCCATCGCGCGCCGCATAGAGGCGGTGATGCGGCGCGAGAAGGGGCTGTTCCCCAACCTCGACTTCTACAGCGCCGTGGTGTTTCACCAGCTCGGCATAGAGCAGCGGCTGTTCACGCCGGTGTTCGTGATCGCCCGCCTGGCCGGCTGGGCCGCGCACGTCATTGAGCAGCTCGCCGACAACAGGCTCATCCGCCCCACCGCCGAGTACGTCGGACCCGACGACCGGCCGTTCGTCCCGCTTGCCGAACGTTAGCGTTAGCGTTAGCGTAGTAGCCGACTTGCCCGTGGCTTGCTCGGTGACGCCTTCTGGCGCCTGAGCGCCGGACCGGCCGGCTGGCGCCGGCTTGGCCGATCGGCGGCGGTCGACGCACTCGCGCGACGAACACGTCGGTAACGGTGAAATCCGGTTCCGGCAGGCCGGCTGCCACGCACCGCCGGATCATGTCCAGCGTTCCCGTCCCCATCCGTTCTATGTAGTTGACCAGATACATCGATTCGGCCAGCAGCGGGTTGGCAGGCACGGACGCATGCGGCTCGCGCAGTTTTTCCAGGGTCAGAGGCGGCGGCAAGGACCCCGGATTCCAGACCTCCAGCCGATCGGAGAAGAGCATGACCTGTACGCTGGCGTTGCTGGTGTAGTCGCGGTGAGCGACCGCGTTGACGATTGCCTCGGTCACCACCTCTTCGGGAATCTCATAGGTGCGGGGAGCTCGGGCGCTTTCCGACCGGGTGCCGACGGCGCGATTGATCTTGCTCAGCACGAAGTCCACCGCCTGATCCACCAGCTCGAACGCCTTGCCCCGATACACCTGGTACGAGGGAATCGGCTTTGACACTTCCGTACCGTGAAAGTGGGCGCACTTGATCTCAGAGGAGATCAGGAAGCGTTGCGGCGACCGTGCGAACAGCAAGACGGCGGCGTTGGTCAGCCGCCCTTTGCGCAGCAACCTCAGGTGCTCCAGCAGCGCTTGCGGAGGCGTGTCCTCGGGCAGCGGAAACTGCCGTATCCGTCGCGCCCCGCGTACAAATCGGGCGATCCAGTCCGGATCGAGGTCGTCGAGCGTAGCGTCAGCGCATGGGGCGGCGTCGAACGGGCCGAACCGGATCAGCTCCTTGACCTCCAGATACTCGACCAGCGCCGCGTAGAGTCCGGTCACCAATTCCTGCGTATCGTTGAAGCGCTTGCGGATCAATCCGGCCTCGGCGCCGCGGATCAAGGTCCGCATCTTCGGATGCCGCGCACCGTCGTCTGCGCCCTTCACGAAGATCAGGCGATGTCGTCCCAAGTCTGTCGCGCGGCGGTACTCCCGCTCGGTCGGCGCAACGCCGTCCGCGTCTTCGGTACCGTAGTGCGCGCCGAACAACCCTACGTAGATGTCGGAGCGCTCCACTTCGTGCACGTAGAGCGCGTCCGGACGACGGTCCGCCGCCGGCGCGTCCTCGAACAGAAACGCCTCGAAGAAGCGGCGCATCAGCGGGTCACCCCCCAGGTAGTCGCGGAGCGCCGCCCGCTCGGCGGAAAACTCGCCCTGCACGCTGCTGATGAAGATGCGGATGGGCGCCATCGGTCCGTCCGACCGGAAGCCTATTCCTTGAGGGCCAGATGGACGATGACCGGCAGCGCGACGCCGCCGGGCAGCGATCCGGTCAGGCGCAGCCAGCCGCCGAAGTGCCGCAGCCGTGCGAAGGTGGTCGGTCCGGGGGCGGGCGGCAGCGGGATCTCCGTCCCTTCGTCGGCCCAGTGGATGCCGTCCGGCGCGATCTGCACCCGGGCGGCGGCGCCGGCGGGCGCTGCGCCGTCGATCAGCCGGATAAAGAAGATCGCCTCGCGCGCCCAGGCGGCCTCGAACGGCTCCGTGGCGAAGTCGCCCTCCCAGGTGGTTCCGAGCTCGATCGCCGCCGTGTGACTCTGTCGCATCGCCTTACCTCTCATGCGTCGTGGAGACCGCAACGCTGTCCAGGTAGAGAAACGCGCGGGTAGCGGCGTCGCTCTCCACGAAGAACACGACGTTGAGCATCGACCACAGGTTGGACATGGCCGGCAGCCGCATCGGCTCGATGCCGGCCACGTCGAGTTCGCGCTCGTTGCAGCGGAATCCCAGGAAGCGCATCGCCGCCAGATCGAAGTCGAGGCGCAAGTAGTACCAGTTGTGCTTGGTGGCGATCTCGTTATAACAGAGGCGCTGTCCGCCGCCCGGAACGTCGATCCAGCCGTTCGACTTGAGGTGGAAGTGCGACCGGGTCTTGCCGCTCGCGCCGATGTCGACCAGCGGCTCCCGCCGGTTCTTGTACTGCCAGCGCTCCGCGCGCCGGCCCTGCCACGCGTTGAGATAGCGGAGGTGCGGCATCACCCGCTCGGGCTCGGCCGCCTGCCCGTCGGCGTGCTGCAGATCGAGCACGACGCCGAACGCGCGCACCGCCGTCTCGCCCAGTTCCAGCGCGCTCGCCTCCGGCTTGAAGGTGACGATCGCCTCCACCCGCAACGGAGCCCATGCGCGGAACGTGTACCGCTTGATCGCGGCGCAGAAGGTTCCCGGCTTGGCGCGCGTGGCCAGCTTGAGCGCGTAGGCGCCGCCGATCCCCCCGGAGCTGCCGGCGTCCCACATGGTCAGGTTGCTCAGCATCGGCGGGCGCATGTCCATGTACTCCGGCAGCATGGCGTCGATGCGGTCCTCGTAGTTGCCGATCAGCGCGCCCCAGCCGTTCATCCCGTCGTTGAAGTCGTCGTGGTAGAGCAGCCGCTGCAAGGGCTCGAACGGCCCCCGCAGCCCGGCGCTCGGCGTGGTCGTCTGCATGATGCCGGCATTCTGCCATACCTGCGCGGTGAGCAACAGACGGGAATCCGGCCGGGTGACCGCAACAGGTCGCGCCGGACGCGATCTTCCGGTAGACTGACGGGTCGTGAGACCGTCGCCACGAAGCCCCGGAACGATAGAGAGGGACCGGTGAGCAGAGAACAGGAGAAGGCTGGCTTCCTTGCCGCGCTTCGCGAACTGACGGACACCCTGGGCGGAACGGTCAGCACGAGTGATGGGCAATGGACAGTCAAGGGATTCATAGACGTCTATCGCAGCATATACACCATATCCGCGGACACGAAGATCATATCCAAGATACTCGAGATACATCTGTTTCCCAAGCTTCTGTCGTTTGCCGAGCAGCTGGGCTTCGGGCTTGTTCTCGCCGATCATCAGAATTACTACCCGGATATTTCCTTTGTAAAGACCGGCGATCCGGGCTTGAAGTTCGCTGTTGACATCAAGACGACGTACAGACAGGAAGACTACCCCGATTTCTGTAATGGATTCACGCTCGGTTCTCACGGCGAGTACTTCATAAACCGAAACAGTGCGAAAAACATACAGTTTCCATATGGCGAATATGCCGGCCACTTCTGCATGGGCATCATTTATTCCCGACACGCCGAACGAACCATCGACGAGACAAGAACCTATCGAATCGAGGAGCTGCAGTCGATCGCCTCGGTCATCCGCGACGTTCGGTTCTTCGTGCAGGAGAAGTGGCGAATCGCGAGTGACAAGCAAGGGAGCGGCAATACCGCAAACATCGGCAGCATCAGCAGGATCGATGATATCATCTCGGGCAACGGGATGTTCTCGGACCTCGGAGAGGAGTGGTTCGACGACTATTGGATGAACTTCGGGAAGATCACGGTTGTCGATGCAACCGGTAAGACGCGGACGATCACGGAACTGGCTGAGTTCGTCAGCTATCGCGGCGGGGATCCGGCGAAGGTTATCCGCAAGGCTCCGCGGCGCAGGAGGGATTGACGTGCGAGTACTCGTTCCACCCATCAAGTGCCAAGGCATAAAAACCAAGCTGGTGCCGGCGATATTGCACCGCATCGATCGTGATCCGGACGGGCTCTGGATCGAGCCGTTTCTCGGTTCGGCCGTGGTGACGCTCAACGTTGCGCCCAAGCGAGCGCTGCTGGCTGACAGCAATCCTCACCTGATCCGGTTCTACCGGGCGATAGAGGATGGCGCGATCGATGGCCCGAAAACCAGGAGATTCCTTGAGCGCGAGGGGAGGCGCTTGGCGAACGAGGGGCAAGCTCATTACAACCGAGTGCGCGATCGGTTCAACGCGACCGGCGATCCGCTCGATTTCCTCTTTCTGAACCGCTCGTGCTTCAATGGGCTCATACGTTTCAACCGACACGGCGGGTTCAACGTACCGTTCGGGCACAAGGCGCAACGGTTCGCGCCTGCGTACGTGACGAAGATCGTCAATCAGGTGGATCGCTTCCGGGCGGCTATCGAACTGTTCGACTGGCGGTTCGTGTGTCAGGATTATCCGGCAACGATTCGAGAAGCGGCCGACGGCGACTTCGTGTATTGCGATCCGCCGTATGTCGGCCGCCACGTGGACTACTACGACAGCTGGGATGAACGATCGGAGCGGACTCTGCACAGCGTGTTGAGCGGCACGGAGGCGCGCTTCATGCTTTCCACGTGGCACAGCAACGAGCACCGGGAAAACCGCTATCTGCAGATGCTCTGGAACCGGTTCGAGGTGTTCACCCGGCGCCACTACTATCACGTCGGCGCTCGTGAAGCGAACCGGAAACCGATGCTGGAGGCGCTCGTTACCAACTATGCGCCGACTCTGGGTGACATACCGCCACCGAAGTCGAAAAAGCAGTTGCGGCTCTTCGAAAGGAGCGAACGGTCTCTCTATACGGTGGACGCGGATGCCGAGCCGTCGGAGAGCGGCTTGCGCGGCGGCGGGAGTCCGGCGTACAACGTCGGCGCATGAAGGCGGATGCGGTGCTGGGCCGGCTGGCTCGCTACGCGGCCGAGCCGCCGCCGTTTTCACCGGCCGCGTACGACGCCGCGCGGCGCTGCCTGCTCGATGCGCTGGGGTGCGCGGCGCTGGCGTTGCGGCATCCGGCGTGCACGCGCCTGCTCGGCCCGTTCGTGCCGGGGCAGAGCGGGGCCGTCCCCGGCGGCGCCCGCGTGCCCGGTACCGCGCTGGCGTTGGACCCGATCCAGGCGGCGTTCAACACCTCGACGCTGATCCGCTGGCTCGACTACAACGATACGTGGCTGGCTGCCGAGTGGGGCCATCCGTCCGACAACATCGGCGCGCTGCTGGCGGTCGCCGACTACCTGAGCCGCGGCGGGCAGCGCCCGGTCACGGTGCGCGAGCTGCTGTCGCTGATGATCCGCGCCTACGAGATCCAGGGCGCGCTGGCAATCGACAACAGCTTCAATCGGGTCGGATTCGACCACGTGCTGCTGGTCAAGCTGGCCAGCGCCTGCACCGTCACCGCGCTGCTCGGCGGCGACCGCGGCGCGGTGGCCGCGGCGGCGTCGCAGGCGCTGGTCGACGCCGGCCCGTTGCGCACCTACCGGCACGCTCCGAACACCGGGTCGCGCAAGTCCTGGGCGGCCGGCGACGCGGCGGCGCGCGGCGTGCAACTCGCCTGCTTGACCATGCGCGGCGAACCGGGGTATCCGCGCGCCGTGGAGGCGCCGCGCTGGGGATTCGACGCGGTCCTGTTGCGAGGCCGGCGCCTGCGTTGCGGTCCGCTGGCCAGCCACATAGTCGAGCACGTGCTGTTCAAGGTCGACTTCCCCGCCGAGTTCCACGCGCAGACGGCGGCCGAGGCGGCGATCGCGCTACATCCGCAGATGCGCGGCCGGCTGGACCGCATCGAACGGATCGACGTCCGCACGCAGGAGGCGGCCGTGCGGATCATCGACAAGAGCGGCCCGTTGACCAATCCGGCCGACCGCGACCACTGCCTGCAGTACATCGTCGCGGTCGGGCTGCTCGCCGGCGAGCTGACCGACCACCACTACGACGACCGGTTCGCCGCCGACCCGCGCATCGACCGCCTGCGGGCGCTGATGCAGGTGCGCGAAGAACCCGCCTACAGCGCCGGGTATCTGGAACCGGGCGAACGCTCCATCGCCAACTCCGTGCAGGTCCACTTCGACGACGGCGAAAGCACCCGGCGGGAGGAGGTGATCTACCCGATCGGCCACCCGCGCCGCCGCGCGGAGGCGCTGCCGCGGCTGCGGACCAAGCTGCGGGCGAATCTGGCCGCGGCCTTCGACGCCGCGCGGGTCGACCGGATCGCGGCGTGGTTCGACGACGGCGATTCGCTCGAACGCCTGACGGTCGACCGGTTCGTCGACGCGCTGGTGGTGGAACCGTGAAGCGGACTGCTGCGGCCGCGGTCGCCGCGCTGGGTTTGGCGCTGGCGCTGGGCGCGCCGCGCATGGCGGACGCCCAGGGACCGGCCGCCGGCGCCTTGGCGATCTACATCTGGTTCGACTACGTGCCGCAGGAGCTCCTCGACCGCTTCTCCGCCGAGACCGGGATCGAGGTGAGCATGGACGTCTACCAGTCCAACGAGGAGCTGCTGGCGACGCTGCAGGCGGACGGTCTGGGCGTCTACGACGTGGCGGTTCCCAGCGATTACATGGTGCGCATCCTGGCCGACGGCGGAATGCTGGACGAGATCGCGCCGGGCGAGCTCACCAACGCCGGCAACATTGAGGAGCAGTGGCTGGACGTTCCCTACGATCCGGGCCGCAGGCGCTCGATCCCGTACCAGTGGGGCACGACCAGTTTCGCCGTGAACGGTGACGCGTACGCGGGCGGCATCGATACGACCGCCATCCTGTTCGACCCGCCTGCGGCGCTGCGCGGCAGGATCAACATGCTCGAAGAACGGCGCGACGTGCTGTTGCTGGCGGCGTTGCACCTGGGGATTCCGCAGTGTACGAGCGACCCCGAACACGTGGCGGCGCTGGAAGCGCTCCTGCTGGACGCCCGGCGGCACTGGGCTTCGTTCGGATCGGACAGCGCCGCGGACGCTCTGTCGTCGGGCGCGGCGGCCGCCAGCATGATCTACAACGGCGAGTCCGCGCGGGCGCGCTTGGCGGGCGCGAACGTCGAGTACGCCTATCCGCGGGAGGGCTTCATCACGTGGATGGACAACGTCGTCCTGCTGCGGGACGCCCCCAACCGCGCGAACGCGATCCGGTTCATGGACTTTCTGCTGGAGCCGGCGAACATCGCCGCGGTGAGCGCCTACGCGCGCTCCGCGCCCGGCGTCAAGGGCGTGGCCGCGCTGCTCGATGAGGAACTGACGGCCTCGCCTGAGTACGCGCCGCCGGCGGATGCGCCGCCGGGCACGTTCGTCGCCGTCTGCGATGAGGAGATCCGAACGCTCCATGAGGCGCTCTGGGCGCGCCTGCGGGAATAGGGCGCTCCGAAGTGAGGTTGCCATGCGGGTATTGATGACCGGTTCGGCCGGCGCGCTGGGGCAGGTGCTGATCGCCGGGCTGCGCGGCCGGCATCAGGTGCGCGGCTACGATCGGTTGCCGACGCCGGGCTTGGCCGATGCGGTGACCGGCGACTTGGCCGACCCGGAGCAGCTGACCGCCGCCGCGGCCGGCGTCGACGGCATCGTCCATCTCGGCGCCGTGGTCGGCGCGCACCGATGGGAGGACGTGCTGCAGGCCAATATCATCGGCGTCCGCAACGCGCTGGAGGCGGCGCGGCGGGCGGACGTGCGGCGCTTCGTGTTTGCTAGCCGCGCCGGCCTGGTGGAGCGCTACCCGCGCAGACTGACGCGCACGGTCGATCTGCCGACCCGGCCGTTCGACGACTACTCGGTCAGCAAGGCGTTCGGGGAGCAGCTCGGCTACCGCTACCACGCCGAGTACGGCGTCGAATTCGTCTCCGTCCGCATCGGCAGCTTCCGCCCCGGGCAGGCGGACACCCGCCACCCGCACGACCTGAGCCACGGCGACGCCGTGCGCGTGTTCGAGGCGGCGCTCACCCACCCCGGCGTCGGGTTCGAGATCGTCTTTGGCGTCTCCGACGCCGTATGGCCGCTGTACGACCTGGACCACGGGCGCCGCGCCATCGGCTACCACCCGCAGGACCGGTGCCAGCTCACCGAACAGGCCGACGCCTCGCCCCGCTTCCGCGACTGATCGACCGGCCGGGGCGCTCGGCCTACGCGGCGATCATCTCGTGCGGGTCGATCACGAACTTGGTCGCCGCCCCCTTGTCGAAGTCCTGGTAGCCGCGCGGGGCGTCGTCCAGGGAGATGACCTGCGCGTTGACCGCATCGGCTATGCGCACCTTGTCGTACACGATCGCCTGCATGAGCTGACGGTGGTAGCTCATCACCGGGCACTGGCCGGTGGTGAAGTGGTGGGACTTGGCCCAGCCCAGGCCGATGCGGATCCCCAGGTTGCCGATCTTGGCGTTGTCGTCGACGCCGCCCGGATCGCCGGTCACGTACAGGCCGGGAATGCCGATGCCGCCGCCGGCGCGGGTGACCTCCATCACGGAGTTGAGCACCGTCGCCGGCCGCTCCACGGCCGCATCCTTGCCGTGCCCGCGCGCTTCGAAACCGACGCAGTCGACCGCCTGATCGACCTCCGGCTCGCCGACGATCGCCTCGATCTGCTCGCCCAGGGTGGCGTCCGCGGTGAGGTCCACGGTCTCGCACCCGAAGCTGCGCGCCTGCGCCAGCCGTTCGGAGATCAGGTCGCCGACGATCACCACGGCGGCGCCGAGCAGCTGACAGGAGTGCGCGCACGCCAGTCCGACCGGTCCGGCGCCGGCCACGTACACGATCGAGCCCGGCCCCACGCCGGCCGTGTAGGCACCGTGGAAGCCGGTCGGGAAGATGTCCGACAGCAGCGTCAGGTCCCTGATCTTGGCCATCGTCACGTCGCGCTCCGGCAGCTTCAGCAGGTTGAAGTCGGCGTACGGCACCATCACGTATTCGGCTTGGCCGCCGATCCAGCCGCCCATGTCGACGTAGCCGTAGGCGGCGCCGGGGCGCGCGGGGTTGACGTTGAGGCAGATGCCGGTCTTGGTCTCCTTGCAGTTGCGGCAGCGGCCGCAGGCGATGTTGAAGGGGACGCTGACGATGTCGCCGACGGAGATGAACTCCACGTCGCGGCCGGCCTCGATCACCTCGCCGGTGATCTCGTGGCCCAGGATCAGCCCCTCCGGGGCGGTCGTGCGGCCGCGCACCATGTGCTGATCGCTGCCGCAGATGTTGGTCGAAACGATCTTGAGAATGACGCCGTGGTCGCACCGGCGGTCGCCGAGCGCCAGCTCGGGAAAGTCGATCGACTGCACCTCGACCACGCCGGGCTTGATGTAGGCCACGCCTCGATTGCTTGCCATCTTGAGTCCCTCCGAAAGAAATCGGTCATCGCGAACGGCACGACTCTACGCGTCCGGCGCCCGGCCGGCAACACCTCGGCTCAGCCGGCCGCCAAGCGGCCGGCCAGGCGCCGGGTGAGGGCGGCGACCGGCGCGCAGAGGACGGCTATGATGCCGGCCGCCACCGCCAGCTGGCCCCACACGTCGCCGAGGCCGGCGCCGTTCAGCGTTACCTCGAAGACGGGGTTGATGATCCAGTAGGTCGGCAGCAGCTTGGGGATCCACTGCGGCCAGTGCGGGAACAGGTAGAACGCGGTCGGCCCCACCAGCAGAAAGCCCGTTCCCTTCATCAGCGCGTACAGAGCGGCCGGGTCCTTGGCGGCCGTTCCGTAGACCAGCCCGAGCTGGGCGCACAGCGCCGCGGCCAGCAGCAGCACCACCGCCAGCTGCAGCGTCCCGCCGCGCAACGCGCCGTTGAGCCATAAGGTGGCCAGGGACATGACCGCGGCCAGAATGAAGCCGGCGATCCCCTTGGCCGCCACCACCTCGCCCAGCCGCGCCGGCGTCACCGACAGCGCGAGCAACGTCCCGTGCGCCTGCTCCTCCGCCAGGCTCAGCGCCGGCAGGTAGACGCCGACGATGATCAGCGCGTACATGACCAGCAGCGGCGTCAGGCGCGCGGCGATCGGCAGGGCGGTCCCGCCGAGGGAGGTGACGATCACCTCCACCGGCGGCGGCGCTCCCTCCACCCGGCGGATCAGGTCGAGCGCCGTGACCGCCAGGACGATCCGGTCGGCGGCGCGCGCCTGACCGGCGACCAGGAGCTCCAGCGGCGGCCGCGCGCCGGCCCGCACGCGGTCGTCGAAGTCCGCCGCCAGCACCAGTCCCGCGTCGAGGTCGTGGGAGGCAAGGCGGCCGCGCAACTCCTCCGGGTCATCGAGACGGGAGACTTCGATGCCGCCGGCGTCGGCAAGCGCGGCGGTGACCGCCGAGGCGCCCCGGTCGACGATGCCGAGCCGCGGCTGCGGGTCGAACAGCGATCCGAACACCAGCTGGATCAGCGCGGTCAACGCGAACGGGACCAGCAACCCGTACAGGACCATCGGCGAGCGGGGGCCCATCCGCAGATCCTTGCCCATGATCAGCAGCACGCGGCGCGCGCTCACGACGGCGCCCTCCTGCCGCTTGGCCGGCGTTCCGCATTCACGTGACCAGCACCCGCCGCCGCAGGACGAACCAGCCGGCCGTGAAGAAGGCTGCCGCCCAGGCGGCCGACAGGCCGAGGTAGCCGGCGGCGTCCGCCCAGCGGGCGCCGTGCGCGGTCACGTCGACCAGCGCCCGCACCAGCGGCCAGGTCGGCAGCGCCCGCACCCAGGGCGACGCGCTGCCCGGAAACAGAACCGCCATGGCCGGGATCATCATCGGCGCCATGAACACCAGCCCGCCGAGCAGGTTGGCCATCATGTCCCGGCCGATGCAACCGGCGATCATGGCTGCGCCGGAGACGAGCGCCGCGCCGGCCGCCAGCAGCGCCGCCACCAGCAGCGGCTCCGCCGACCACAGCCCGATGGCGGCCATCAGCACCACGCCCTGCGCCAGCCCCAGCGCCATGCCGGTGACCCCCTTGGCGGCCAGCAGGTCGCCGGCCGTCGCCGGCGTGACCAGCAGCGCCGCGGCGGTGCCGGCGTGCAGCTCGCGGGAGATGAGCGACGACATGCCGAACAGCTCCATCAACAGCACCATGACCACGGCGATCGGCCGGAACAGCTCCTGCGCGGTCACCTGCGAGCCGGCGCGGTCTTCGCCCACGACCGTGTAGAGCGCCTGCGGGTCCGGGACGCTCACCGGCAGCGGCGCGCCGGCGACCGCGTACGCCAGCTCGCGGACCAGCGCGGCCATGGCCGCGCGCGTCTCTTCCGGCACGCCGGCGTCGACCAGCACCTCCACCGCCGCCGGCCGGCCGGCTTGCAGCGCGGCGAAGAAGGAATCGGGAAACGCCAGGCCGATCGCCACCCGCACCGCCGCCGCGCCGCGCGGCGCCCGCCCGTCCGCGCTCGGCGCCACGGTGACCGCGCCGGCTTCGTTGCGCCACGCCCGGCGCTCGCCGGCCACGACCGCCCGCAGGCTGGCGGCGTCCGGGAACGGGACCACCCGCAGCGCCGCCTGCCCGCCGGCGCCGCCGGCCGCCTGCACGGCGGCGTGGTCGATGCGGCTGACGCCGACCGTGATCGATTCGTCCACCCGGTTCGGCAGCGCCCGGAAGACCACGATCAGAAACACCAGCGAGAGCGCGGTCAGGAACAGCCACAGGCGGTCGCGCAGGTATTCGCGGAGGTCCTTGGCGATGATGGCGCCGATGATCGCCGGCCGGGACACGGCGCGGGTCATCCGGCGAGCTGCCGGCCGGTCATCTCGATGAAGATCGCCTCCAGCGACGCCTCTTCGGTGTGCACGGTGACCAGCTCGGGCGCGTTGAGCGCGGCGCGCAACGCTTCATCCGCTCCGTCGGCGTCCAGGTCTATGCGGCGTTCGACCAGCTCACCGCCGCGGCGCACCTGCACCCGCGCCGACCGGGCGCCGTGGCGCAGCTTGAGCGACTCCGGCGTGTCGACGGCGTACAGCGCGCCTTCGTTGATGAACGCCACGCGGTCGGAGAGCTCGTCCGCTTCGTGCATGTCGTGCGTGGTGAGCAGCACCGCCGCGCCGCGCGCCGACTCCTCCCGGATCAGACGGCGGATGGCGGCGGCGGACACCGGGTCCAGGCCGTCGGTCGGTTCGTCCAGGAACAGCACGTCGGGCGCGTTGACCAGCGCGCGGGCGATCATCAGCCGCTGGCGCATACCCTTGGAGTACTTGCTGACGCGGTCGCGGGCGCGGTCGGCCAGCCCCACGCGCGCCAGCAACGGGCCGGGGTCGAGCCGTTTGATGCCGAACAGGCTGGCGTAGAAGCGCAGGTTCTCCTCGGCCGACATCGATTCGTAGAGATTCTTTTCCTCGAAGCAGACCCCGATGCGCGCCTGCACGGCGGGATCGCCGGCGGTCACGTCGGTTCCCAGCACGCGCGCGGCGCCGGACTGCGGGCGCATGCGGCCGATCAGGATGCGGATCGTGGTCGACTTGCCGGCGCCGTTCGGTCCCAGGAAGCCGAGCACCTCGCCGGCGCCTACCTCGAAGCTGATGCCGCGCACCGCCTGCACGTCGCCGTAGGAGTACGTCAGGCCGCGGACTTCGATAGCTGCGCCCATGTCTTCGCCTCCCCGCCAGTATCCGCCATACGGACGGCGTATGCTACCGGCTGATGCGACCCGTCACCGACCGGCCCACCCTCGATCCGCACTGCTTCTGTTGCGGGCAGTCGAACGCGCACGGACTCAAGCTCCGCTTCCGCTACCCGCGGCCCGGCGAGGCCGCCGCATCGTTCACGATCCCGGACTACTTCACCGGCTGGAAGGACGTGACGCACGGCGGTCTGCTGGCGATGGTGCTCGACGAGACCATGGCGCACGCCTGCGCCGGCAAGGGGCTCAACGGCTACACCGGCGAGATATCCGTCCGCTTCCGGCGGCCGGTGCGGGTCGGCACGGCGGTGGAGGCGACCGGGCGCATCCTTTCCGAACGGCGGCGCGTGATCACCGCCGCGGCGCGGCTCGCCGCCGGCGGCGCGACCATCGCCGAGGCGCAGGCGACCTTCTTCGTGCCGGCCGGCCCCGCGCCGGAGCGTTGACCGGCCCCGATCCGCCGGAAGAGACCCGATCCCCGCCGGAACGGGCCTTCAATCCGCGCGGCCGGGGACGTGCACGACCTCGCGCGGCCTGCTCCCCTGCGACGGACCGACGATGCCGCGCGCTTCCATCTCCTCGACCAGCCGGGCGGCGCGGTTGTAGCCGATCTTGAGCTTGCGCTGCAGGTAGGAGGCGGACGCCTTGCCGGCCGCCAGTACGATGTCGAGCGCCTGCTCCATGACCGGATCGTCGCTGCCGTCGGCGATCGGCCCGTCCAGCTCCTCCTCCTCGAACAGCACGTCGTCGTCGACGTAGTCGGGCTCGCCCAGGGTGCGGACGTGATCGGCGACCGCCTCCACCTCCTCGTCGGAGAGAAAGGCGCCCTGGATGCGGACCGGCGCCGGGTCCCACGCCGACGCGAACAGCATGTCGCCGCGGCCGAGCAGCTTCTCCGCGCCGACGCCGTCGATGATGATGCGCGAGTCGAACTTGCTGGCGACCATGAAGGCGATGCGCGACGGGATGTTGGCCTTGATCAGGCCGGTGATGACGTCGATCGACGGCCGTTGCGTGGCCAGCACGATGTGCATGCCGACCGCGCGCGCCATCGCCGCCAGCCGCGCCAGGGTCGCTTCCAGCTCCTTGCCGCTGGTCGCCATCAGGTCGGCCAGCTCGTCGATGATGATGACGACGTACGGCAGCTTTTCGGCGGCTTTGCGGTTGAAGGAGGCGATGTCGCGCACGCCGACCTCGTCGAGCAGGGAGTAGCGCCGCTCCATCTCGAACAGGCAGTACTGGAGCGCCTGGAAGGCGCGCTTCGATTCGGTGATCACCGGCGTCAGCAGGTGCGGGATGTCGTTGTAGAACTTGAGCTCGACGATCTTGGGGTCGATCAGCAGCAGCCGCAGCTGCTCCGGCGTGCGCGCGCAGATCAGCGAGCAGATGATCGAGTTGACGCAGACCGACTTGCCCGATCCGGTCGCGCCGGCGATCAGCAGATGCGGCGTCTGCGCCAGGTCGACGATCTGGCACTCCCCGGAGATGCCCTGACCCAGGGCGATCGGCAGTCTGTTCGACGTGGCGCGGAAGGTCTTGTGTTCGAGCAGCGTGCGGAAGCCGACGATGGCGCGGGTGCGGTTGGGCACTTCGATGCCGACCGCGTGCTTGCCCGGGATCGGCGCGACGATGCGCACGCGCGATGCGGCGAGCTGCAGCGCGATGTTGTCCGCCAGGTTGACGATGGCGGAGAGCTTGACGCCCGCCGCGGGCAGGATCTCGTACATGGTGATCGCCGGCCCGCGGCTGATGCCGGTCACCTCGGCGCTGATGCGGAACTCCCGTAGCGTCTCCGTGAGCACCTCGGCGTGCTGTTCCGCTTCGGCCTGCAGCTCGGCGTCGGGGCGGTTGTGGTGCTCGTCGAGCAGCCGGTCGATCGGCACGTGGTAGCCGCCGTCCGCAGGCCGGCCGTGCCCGGCGGCGCCGTTGCGCCCGGTCCCGTTGCCGCCGGCGCCGTTCTGGCCGGCGGCGGCGCGGGGTGAAGCCGAGCGTCCGGCAGGATCGGGCGGCGCGGGCGGCTCCGGGACGCCGGGATGTACGGCGGGGTCGGCAGGATCGGGCGGCCGCGGATACGCCTCCGGCTCCGCGGCGGCTTCCGGGGCGGATGGCGGCGCCGGGGCGGCCGCCGGGGCGGACGCCGGAGCCGGTGCGGCCGCGGCAAGGATCGCCATGAACGGCTCGCGGCTCTGCAATATCTTCGCCTCGTCGTAGCGGTCGGCCGGCGCCGGCGCCGGTTCGGGCGCCGGTTCCGGGGCGGGCGCGGCGCGGGCCGGAACCGGCGGCGTCAGCAGCGCCACCGGTATGCCGAGCTTGCGGGAGATGCCGCTCAGCAGCACCACCGCGGCTCCGGCGGTGAGCAGCAGCACGACCAGCAGCAGCACGCTGGTGGGCCGCCCCATGGCGCCGACCAGCGCGGCCGGAAACGGCGGCGGCTCGGTCATGGTCAGGACGTGGGACAGGGAAGCGACGATCGGGATGATGAGCACGGCCACCGGCAACGCCACGTGCAGGCTCGGCACGCGCTGATGGGGCGGCCGCCCGACCGCGTAGGCGACCGCGTACAGGTAGAGCGGCACCAGCATCGCCGCCCAGCTCAGGCTGCCGATCAGGAAGGTTCCGGGAGCGAGCAGCAGCGCCGTTCCCGGCCGCTGTCCGATCTGATCGCCGGAGAACGCCGCCAGCACCGTCGACAGGCACAACACGCTGCCGACCACGGCGGCGGCAAGCGCCAACGCCCAGTTCGACCACTCCGGCATGCGCTCGATCAGACTGACGCGGTCAGACGCCGGCATGCGCGTAGCTATCCATCACCCCCTCACCTGCATTATCGGCAGTCCGCCGGCGGCGGCTGAAGGGTTGGGCGGCAGGTCAGCGCAGCAGCAGGCCGGTGGCGCCGAGCGGCAGCAGGTAGGCCGCGAACCACGCCAGCCGGCCGCGGCGCAGCACCGCCAGCAGGGCGTTGAGGCAGAGCGCCCCCGTCAGCAGGGCGGCCGCGAACCCGGCGGCGAGCGCCGCGGCGCCGGTCTCGCGGAACAGGCCGTCGGCGTCGTCCAGGCTGAGCGCCAGCGCGCCGAGCACCGCCGGCACCGACACCAGAAAGGCGAACTCGCCGGCGTCGCGGCGGGAAAGGCCGCCGAACAGGCAGACGGCGATGGTGGCGCCGGCGCGCGAGATGCCCGGCAGCACGGCGATCCCTTGCGCCACGCCGACCGCGACCGCCAGCCACACGCCGACCGGGCGCGCGCCGGACGGCGCGGGCGGCCGCCAGCGGGTGGCCAGCAGGATGGCGGCGGTGGCGATGAAGGCTGCGGAGACCGCGGTGAGGGTGCGCGCCGACGGCAGCAGGAAGCGGCTCACCGCCAAGCCGACGACCGCGGTGGCGGCGGAGGCGGCGGCGATCGCCGCCAGCAGGCGCAGGTCGCCGCGGTCGGCGGCCGGGGCGCGCCCGGTGAGCCACAGCGCTCCGGCGCCGAGCAGCGCCGCCAGGCGGCGCCGGAAGTGGCAGCAGATCACCGCCAGCGTGGAGACGTGCAGCAGCACGTCGAACAGCAGCGGCGGTTCGGCCATCCGCAACCACGCCCGCGCCGCCACCAGGTGGCCGGAGCTGGAGATCGGCAGAAACTCGGTCGCGCCCTGCAGCAGCCCCAGGCCGAGCGCTTCGGCAATGCTCACGGCCCGGCCCCGGCGGTGAGATTGACCGTCACCAGGTGGCGCTCGGCGTCCGGTTCCGGCGCCGGCACGCGCTGCACGGCCGCCGGGTACGGCGCCGCGCGCAACGCCGCGTCGATCGCGGCGCGCGCGCCGGCGTAGACCAGCAGGCGCGGCGCCAGGCGCTCGCGGGCGACGGCGGCGGCCAGCTCCGGCAACGGGGCGACCGCGCGCGCGGTGACCAGATCGAAGCGCTGGCCGCCGGCGTGCGCGGTCACGCGCGCGTTGCGCAGCCCCAGGTGCGCCACCGCCGCGGCCAGGAACGCGCGGCGCTTCTCCGAGCGCTCGATCAGGGTGAAGGAGAGCTCCGGCAGGGCGATCGCCAGCGGGATCGCCGGCAGGCCGGCGCCGGAGCCCAAGTCGGCGACCGCCGGGCCGAATCGCCGCACCGGGCCCACCGCCGTCAGTGCGTCCAGGACGTGGTGGGTGACCAGCCGCCCGCGGTCCGCCTTGACGAACCGGTAGACGCGGTTCCAGCGGTCGAGTTCGGTCACGTACGCCGCCAGCGCCGCGGCGTCGGCGTCCACGCGCAGAGCCGCCAGCCCGCTCCGCAGGGCGGCGGTAATCGACGAGGCGTGACGATCACGAGTATGCTGTGTCTTCGGCACGGTGACCGATCCCCCCATGACGAACCCCGTGGAACCGGGCAGAGCGGCCGTCCACCCCGCGCCCGCGACCTCTCAGAGCTCGCTGAACGCGCTGCTGCGCGACGTTCTGCCGCCGCAAGGCGCGTGGGACGAAGCCGCGTACCTGTGGCTCACCGACCACAGCAACCGCCTGATCGAAGTCACCGACGGCTGCATCGAGGAGTTGCCGATGCCCACCTCCACCCACCAGGCCGTGCTGCTGTTCCTCTATGACCTGTTCCGATCCTATGTCAAACCGCGCGGCGGCGTCGTGATGGTCGCCGCGTTGCGCATGCGCATCCGCGCCGGCGCGTTTCGCGAACCCGATCTGCTGTTGCTCCGTGACCGCGCCGACCGCCGCTACCGGGACCGCTACTGGCTCGGCGCCGACCTGGTTGCGGAGGTGGTGAGCCCGGACAATCCGGACCGTGACCTGGTGGAGAAACGCGTCGACTACGCGGCGGCCGGCATTCCGGAATACTGGATCGCCGACCCGCGGGATGAGACGATCACCGTGCTCACCCTGCGGGCCGGCGCCTACGTCGAGCACGGCGCATACGGGCGCGGCGCCGCGGCGCCTTCGCCGCTGCTCGCCGGCTTCACAGCGGACGTGGGGGCGGTGTTCGACGCCCCGGCCGCCGGGCCCTGAGGCTTGCAAAATAGCAATCGATTTCTGTTTTGCAAGGGGCGGTCAGGGGCGCGCCGGCGGCTCCGGCAGGGCGCCGCGCAGGACGTGGGCGATCAGCGCCCGGAGGGTGGAGGAATCGGGCGGGAGCGTGCGGAACTCGGTCTGGTTGACGCGCAGGTAGCGCCAGACCATGCCGGCGGCGTCCCGCACGCGGCGGCGCCACTCCTGCATGGCGGCGTCCTTCCGGGCGGTGTCCTCCCAGACGCGGCCCTTGGTCTCGATGATCCAGTTCACCTCGCCGTCGTCGGTCTGCTGCACGGCGACCCAGTCGGGGTAATAGAAGCCGATGGCGCCGGTCGCCTTGAGGTAATCGACGCGGAACGCGGTCCCGGAGGCGCCCTGTTCGGTCGTGCCGAGCGCGGCGAAGCGGAGCACGTCGGCGGCGCGGTCCAGGAACTCGGCGAAACTGCGTTCGAACGCGTTGTAGGTCGCCACGTAGTTGAACACGGTCTTGTCCGCTTCCGGCGGCGGCAGGTCGCGCCGCCAGCTGAACGGCCTGGTCGCCGACAGCCGGAAGCCGGCGCGGTCGAACGCCAGCGGGCGGCGTTCGACGGTGAGCGCGCCGATCTCGGCGGCCAGGTACGCGGCGATCGCTTCGCGCAGCTCCAACCCCGTCAGGTGAGCGCGAATCGCGGCGTCGTCCACGTCGATCGGCCGGCCGAAGCACCGCGCCGACACGTACTGCCGCACCAGCGGGTAGAGCTCCGCGAACCGGTTGGTCAGCCCCGTCCGCCTGCCGACCTCGCCGGTGACGCCGGCCAGCAGCTCCTGCGCCGGACGCGCCGCGGGTTCCAGTTCGTCCTGATGGACCTCCGTCTCCGTCGGCGCGAACTCCAGTCTCAACCTGATCCGCACCGGCTCGGCCAGGTGGTCGGAGTCGTAGATCGGGGACAGCGACCGCACGTCGAGCTCGCCCAGCCTGCCGGCGGCGCGCGTCAGGCTCGGCTTGGTGATGGGAATGGCGATGTCGTACGCCAAGCGCTCCCGCACCGGTTCGATGGTCACCGGCGGCGGCGGGCCGGCCGCCGCGGCGGTCACGCCGACTCCCTCGGCTTCGAGCTGCTCGCGCAGCACGTTGAGCAGGTTGCGCGTGCCGAGCACCTCCAACGTCTGCGTGCGGTCCGGGCTCACCTGCGTCATCAGCCGCAGGCCGCGCCCGATCACCTGCTCCGGCAGGATTTCCGCCTTGGCCGTGAACGGCCGCAGCCCCAGCACCACGGTCACGTTGCGCACGTCCCACCCCTCGCGCAGCATCATCACGCTCACGATCGCCTTGATCCGGCTGCCGCGGTCGTCGATGTCGCGCGCCGCCTGCCGCGCCTTCTCCAGGTCCCCCTTGCGCACCTCGCCCGTCGTGTCGGTGTGGATCACCAGCACCTCGGAATCCTTGAACCCGGCGGTGGTGAGATGCGCGCCGAGCGCGTCGGCGTAGACGTTCTTCTCCACCATGATGAAGAGCACGGGGCTGACGCCGAGCCTGCGGTACGCGGCGCGGTGCTCCCGCCATCGCCGTACCGCGGCCTGCAGCCAGTAGCCGTACTTCTCGGCGGCGTTGTCCCTGGTCACGCCGTCCGGGTCCCGGACCGGCTGCCCGGCGTCGTCGGTGTTGGTGACGATGATCGGCGCCTTGACGATGCGGTCCTCCACCGCCTGCGCCAGCGGGTAGTCGCACACCGTCCACGGAAAGAACATGCCGTTCCGGTCCTTGGGCGTGGCCGAGAAGTCGAGCCAGGCGCCGATCCCGTCCGGCAGCGCTTCGTGCACGGAAAGCAGCGACCGGCTCCAGGCCAGGTCCTCGTCGTGCACGTGGTGCGCCTCGTCGTTCATCACCACCAGGTCGGGAAGCGTCTTGACCCGTTCCAGTATGGAACGCCCGGCGGATGCGGCCAGGTCCTGCGCCGGCTTCTTTCCCAATAGCGCCTCGGCGGGGTTGGCCGGGCTCCACTCCCGGTCGCGCGACTCGTACAGCTGCTGGACGTTGGTGAGCAACAGGTTCCCCGACGGGCCGGGTTCGGCGGCGTCGCCGCGCAGGATCACCCGCTGCTTGAAGCCGCCCCGCCACTCCGGCGGGATCAACGGCAGCTGCAGGAAGATGCGGTTGTCGGCGAAGTCCTTTTCGAGCCGCTGATAGACGATCACGTTGGGGGCGACGATCAGGAAGTTGGCGGAGAGGCCGGAGTCCGGCGCGCGCAGCCGGTGGAAGTGCGACCACACCACCGCCATCGCCATCACCCAGGTCTTGCCGGCGCCGGTCGCCAGCTTGAAGGCGTAGCGGCGCAGGTTCTCCGGCGGCAGTTCCTGTACGCTCTCCTTCTCGATCTCGGCGACGTAGCGGCGCAGCTGCCGCCTGCCGTCCATGGTCGTCTGAAACGCGATGTTCCGCGCGTTCCGGTCAAAGAGGCGCCGGATGAGCGCGCGGGCGTCGCGCTGACCGGCGGCCTCCACCAGCCACGCCAGCGTCTCGATCGCCTCGCGCTGGCAGAAGTAGTAGCGGAACGGCGCGTCGAAGCCGGGGACGTCGTGATCCTCCTCGAACCAGTAGGCGAACAGCCGCCGCGTCACTTCGGACGCGCCGGGGTAGCCGGCCGTGCGCCAGGCGTCCACCGCGCCGCGGATCTTCGGGACCAGCAGCAGCCGGCTCGGCCGCCGCCCGGACCGTTCTTCGCGCCAGCCGGTCGGCGCGCCGCCGTCCTTCACCAGGTAGGAGCGCGGCGCCTCCCACGGCAGCCGGCCCGCGATCTGCGGCAGATCCCGGTCGTATGAGACGACCGACTCAGCCATCGTCCGCCGTTGTTGCGAGTTCGCCTTCGGTGAAGCCGTTGGTCAGCAAATAACGTCGGATTCTCGCCAAGAACGCCTCGGCTCTTTCGCACTCCTCTCTTGCCTGCTCTGACGAAAACGACGTTCCGATATCGTAGTCTGCGGCCAGGCGCTCATCCAGGCTCTCGCCGAGGTACTCTGACCATTCCGGCTCGATGGCGCCCGAGCGAATGAGGTGCAGGCCGAACATCCTGCGGACGCCGGAATGGCTATGCGTGGTCACTTCACGCACCGCGAGCGCGGCCCGCGCGGCATGGAGAGTCACGTAATAGGCTCGTGACATGGCATCCGCGGGGTAGCCTTGCCGAGAAAGGAGCTTGGCGGCCTGCAATGTTCGTGCCGCCATCCTCCATTCGCCCACCACAACGTCACGATTCATAATACGGGGACCCCGTCGCGTTCGACCGCGTGCTGAAACGGGTAGCCCTTTGCGCTCCGTACTTGCCACTCCTCCTGCGTATACGCCAGGATCGACGGCACGGCGTCCGAGGTCGCCGCCAGACCATAGCCGATCCTGCGCAGCGGCCGCTTCGCGTCGGCGGCGTCGTCTCTGACGATGAGGAGCACGTCCAGGTCACTGTCGGCGTGCGCGTCGCCGCGGGCCTTGGAGCCGTAGATGAGTACGCGCACCACCTTGTCCGAATGGCGGCGCAACGCCGAACGGTATGCGTCCAGCCATGCGCGTTCGTCGGGCGTCAGGCGCAGGTTGGTCATACCGTCACCGGGTAGCACTGCGACGTGTCGTTGCCGAAGACGTCGATCACCTTGACCAGTACCTGATACGCGCCGGGCGACTCGTAACGGTGCGGGTCGGAGGCGAGCGGCAGGGCGCGCTCCTTGCGCGTGCGGTACGCCACCCAGCCCTGCATGAACGTGTCGTTGCGGAAGTCCCAGTCGACCGCCCAGTAGTCGATGTAGTCCGACCACGCGCGGACCTTGCCGCGCACCTCGTCCGGGATCAGTTCGACATTGGGGATGACGAAGTCCTTGAGCCGTACCTGCGCGGTCAGCTGCTCCGGCGTCTCGATTGCCGCTTCCAGGTACGCCAGCTCGAAGAACCGCACGTCGGATGCGTCGCTCACCTGCTGCTCCATCACTTCGCGCGGTATCTGCAGCAGCATGAGCTTGACCCCGCGCGCCTTGGCGGAGTCGTGCATCAGCCCGCCGCGGCGCACGTCGTTGTTGGGGCCGGCCAACCCCATCTCCCACTCCCAGCCGAGCACGTGCAGCTCGCCCTGGCGGAGGCGCCGGCACTCGTCCACCGCCTGATCGATCTCGTCGATGGTCACCGGCGCGTCGACCGCGCCGATATGGACCATGGCTCGGCCTTTCTTGCCGTGCAGGTGCATCATGCCGGCGATCGGCTGCGCGCCGTACAGCTTGAGGATGAACGCCAGGTACTCGTAGAGCGTTTGCTCGGTGAGCCGCCGGCCGCCTTGCTCGCCGAAGGCCGCGCCCTGCCAGTACTGCCGCTCGTACTTGCCGAGATTGAGGATCTCGAACGGCTTGCAGTCCTCGATGCCGAGCAGCCGCTTGCGGGTGACGTGTATCCCCCATCGCCCCAGGTCGCAGCCAATCCACCGCCGCCCGAGCTTCTCGGCGGCTGCCAGGGTCGTACCGGAACCGCAGAAGAAGTCAGCTACGAGCGCATTGGAGTTAGTGGATATTTCAATGATGCGGTGAAGCAGAGACTCCGGCTTCTGAGTCTGGAATCCGGTATCTTCGTTTGCTCTTTTTATCAAGTGAAGCGCGTAGATCTGCTTGATGTCCGACCATACGGTCGACAGAGGAACTCCTTTGCTCTCGTCCAAGTATTGGCGCTCAACTACACCGCCGCCTCTTGTCCGCTTGCGATAGCGACGGCCATCAGCATCTACGAAAGCAAACCGTTCTTCAACGTACTTGTCGGAATACGGGAGATACTGCTTGTTATGGGTGTGCCGCCCATACTGTTTGGTCGCGCAGATAATGTACTCGTGGGCCTTGATGAGTTTGTTGCCAGCGGCACGGCCGCCCGATGGAGTGCCGTAGCTCCACACGATTTCGTCAACTACGTTCGTGCTTCCGAATACCTCTTCGGCGGCGACTCTCACCAGGTGGTTCACCTGGACGCCAAGATGTAGAAACATCGATCCGCCGTGCGAAAGTAGATCGCGAATGAGCCGAAGGCGCGGCACGATCATCTCGAGATAGGTAGCTACTCCTCCGCCCCAAGTGTCTCTGTATGCCTTCTCCTCGATAGGCGACTGTTGCTTCTGCGCGGAATCTCCCGACTCTCCGATCGGCGCCGTAAACGAGAAGTCGGCGCCCGTAGCGAACGGGGGATCGATGTAGATCAGATCGATCTTGCCGGCGAACTTCTCCAGGAGCGAACCCATCACCAGCAGGTTGTCGCCCCAGATCAGCTTGTTCTTCCACCCCTCCTCGAAGGTGTCTCCTTCGGTTCCCGCGTACACGTCGAACAACGGCATGGTCGTCGTCTTGCGGGCTTCGCGGGTGGCGCGGCTCTCGTTGACGGTCTCGATCACCTGGAACGGCAGGTTGACGCGCGGCGTCTCCCGGAGCGTCCCGTCCTCGTCATACTTGCCCGGCCACACCAGCTCGGTGCGGGTGACGTCGATCTTGGCCATCGACGGCTACCGTACCACGGCGGGCGCGGCCCGGTAGCGGAGCTCCACGGACAGCGCGGCGCGCCGCCGCGTCAACGGGCGGCTTAACGCCTGCCGCCGGCCGGGGTAGAGTCCTCTCCCCAACGGAGACTCATGGACGATCCCGCCTACAAGCGCCTGCTCGACCACCGGCGCATCGTCAAGGACCTGCTGATCTGCATCGCCCCGCGGCGGCCGCCCGGCTGGATCGACACCCTGGACTTCGGCAGCCTGCGCCCCGCCCCTACCGAAACCGTCGACGACGACGTACGCCGCCGTCTCAGCGACGTGATCTGGTTGCTCGACCGGCCCGCCGGCGGGGACGCGGCGCAGACCCTGGGTCTGGTGATCGAGCATCAGTCGACGATCGACTACTCGATGCCGGTGCGGTTCCTCAACTACAGCAGCCTGTTGTACCAGCGCCTCTACCGCGACCACAGGTGGCGCCAGGGCGACACCATCGGTCCGGTGCTGCACGTGGTGTTGTACAACGGTGGCGCGCGGTGGGACGCGCCGTTGACGCTGGGGGCGATGACGGACAGGATGGAGCAGGACGGTGCGGCGGCGCTGGAGCTGAGCTACGAGGTGGTGGAGTTGACGGCGATGGACACCGCCGCGCTGCCGCGCGGGAATCTGCTCAGGCGGCTCGCGGCGATCGAGCAGAGCCAGCGGTCGATGGCGCTGCCGGCGCGGGTGCGGGAGTTGGGCGAATGGCTGGCTGCGGAGGAGCGGCCGGGGCTGACCCGGAGCATCGACCTGTGGCTGGCGGTGATGGGACGCAAGTGGGGCATGGAGTTACCGACGATACGCGAGTATGAGGAGGTAGAGGCAGTGTTGTTGGAGAAGATCGATCGCTGGCAAGCGGAGATGCGGGAGGAGGCTACCAAGCAGGGCCTTGAGCAGGGCCTTGAGCAGGGCCTTGAGCAGGGCATCGAGCAGGGCATCGAGCAGGGCATCGAGCAGGGCATCGAGCAGGGCATCGAGCAGGGCATCGAGCAGGGCATCGAGCAGGGCTTCGGGCAAGGTCTCCTGGCCGGTATACGGAACGTGCTGGAGATGCGCTTCGGCGCCGCCGCGGTCGCCTCGGTGGCTGCGCATCTGGAGGCGGCCAGTGGCGACGCGCCGCGTCTTGAACGGATGCAGCGGGCGGCGGTGCAAGCGCCCGATCTGGAGTCATTCCGGCGCTTGATCAGGTGAGGGCGGTCTTCGCCGCCTACGGGGAATTTCGTCGAGTCCGGCGCGGTGCGAATTCCCGGTTTCAGCGCAACTTCGTGTGGGACATAGGGCGCGCCTCGCGGTTGATCGAGTCTTTGATACTCGGCCTGCCGGTTCCGCAGCTCTTTCCGTACAGCTACCGTACCACGGCCGGCGCGGCCCGGTAGCGGAGCTCCACGGACAGCGCGGCGCGCCGCTACGTCAAACGGGCGGCGTAGCGTTAGCTGACCTGACCGTCGGCGGCAACCCACTCGCCGATGGCGGCGGCGGCGGTCTCCAGCACCAGCTCCAGGCCGCCCGGTCCGGGGAAGGAGACCCAGTCCTGATAGAGATTCCGGCCGTACAGGTGACGGGGGAGCAGGTAGGCGAGCGTGCCGTTGGTGACCGCCGAGACCAGGATCGGGCGGTCCGGGAAGCGGGCGCGCAGCTCGGTCTGCAGTGCCGAGTACGGCTCGGCCGGCACGCCGAGCGCGAAGGCGTCGCCGATCTGCCACAGGCCGAGATCGAACGGCATCGTACCGCCGTCCGGCAGCGTCGGGGCGCGCAGCAGGCGCCGCCGCGCCCGCTCCCGCAGAGCGGTCGCGTCCCGGATGGCGACCGGGCCGCCGGCGGCTTCGGCGGCGCGCAACGCGCCGGTAGCCTGATCGTGCCGCGCCTGCAGCTCGGCGATCGACTCGCGCGGCTTGATCGGCAGGTCGACGCGCAGGGTGCGGCTGCGGAGCGCCTCGCCGCGCCCGCCTGCGGCCGGCTCGGCGCCGGTCCGCTTCCAGGCGCCGAGCGTCGCGCCGGAGATGATCGGACCGTCGTACTCCAGCTGCGTCTCCGCCGGCAGCAGCGACTCCACGGCGGCGGCCGCGGCGTACCCGAGCCGGCGGCCGTTGGCGTCGGCCACCGCGGTGTCGCCGGTGAACCCCTCGCGCGGGCCGGTCTCTCCGCACGCGCCGAGCATGAACAGGCACGGCGCGCCGAAGGCGTCCTCCATCACCGCGCGCATCGCTCCGACGTAATCCGGTGAGAGCAGCCGGTTGGCCGGCCCCAGCGTGGTCGGGTGGCAGCCGTAGTTGACCACGGTCGCCAGCACGCTGCCGTCGCCGGCGCAGACGCGGGCGGCCAGCACGGTGTCGTCCGCGCGCCCGTGCGGGTTGAACCCGGTGACGTACTGCTGCGAACGCTCGTCCCACGCATCCCGGTTCTGCGCCAGATCGCACCTGCCCGCCCCAAACCCGATCCACGCCGGCGCCATCCCGCCTGCCGCTTCGGCGCCGGCTTCCGCGCAACGGGCGGCGAGCCGGTCGAGGTACGGACCGATCAGGTCCCCGCCGGGATGGTCCTTGAGCGAGGTGCTGAGATTGGCGCCCGCGTGCGTGTGCGAGAAGGCGATGAGCAGCCGGTCCGCGCTGAGGCCGAGCGCGCCGCGCACGCCGTCCAGGAGCCGGCCCATCTCGTCCCGCTCAAGCCAGCCGAGGTCGACGGCCAGCAGCACCAACGGCTCGGCGCCGTCCTGCCGGGCGGCAAGGGCCAGGGCGGTGGCGGTGAAGGGCCGGTGCACGCCCTCGGCGGTCTCATGCAGGGCCGCGCCGAAGCTGCGGCTCTGGATGCCGACCGGCGGCGTCACGTCGCGCCGGGCGACCCCGGCGCGGCAGCGGGCGTACGGTTGGCGGTACGGATCGAGTGGGCGCATGACGCGGCGATGCTACCACCGGAGCGCGTGCCTTCGCACCGTCGAACCGGTTACCATGCCGGCCATGCCCTGGGCGGCCGCGGAACCGGACGCGCCGACCGTGCTTGCGGCCCATCCCGACCCGCTGGCCGCGCTGGCCCGGGCGGACGTCCCGGCCGTCGTCCTGCGCGGCGCCTACCGGGCCGAGCACTGCGCCGCGCTGATCGACCGCTTCGAGCAGCGCGGACTGATGGACCGCCGCCTGCTCGATCCCGGCGGCGCGCAGCCGCGGCGCGTCGACATCGGGACCAGCCTCAGCAACCGCGCCGCCGACAAGGAGGCGTTTCTGGCCCATGCGGAACGGACGCGGGCGCTGTTCGCCACCCTGTTCGCCGGCTACCCGGACCCGGTGCGGCTGGTCTACGACCGGCTGGCCGAGCTGGCCGGCGGCAAGCGGGTCACCACCGCGTACGAACCGGACGGGCGCGCCTACGGGCCGGCGATCTTCCGCATCCACTACGCCGGCCACCGCTACCCGCCGCACGTCGACCACGCCGGCGCGCACGAGCGGCGGCTCGACTACGCGGTGAGCCGCTTTGCCCACCAGTTCGCCGGCGTGTTGTGCATGCGGAACAGCCGGTCCGGGGACGGACGGTCCGGGGGCGGGCCGTCCGGGGGCGGCGTCGCGCAATCGATCCTGCACCGCTGTCTGTGGACGCCGGACCTGGAGCCGCGCCTGCGGCAGGACCGGTTCGCCGAGTACGCCCGCGCCAACGCGATCGACCGCTACCGGGTCGACCTGGAACCCGGCGATCTCTACTTCTTCAACACCGGTCTGGTCCACGAGGTGCCGGCCCTCACCGGCTCGGCGCCCCGCGTCGTGCTGGCGGTCTTCATCGGCTACTCGGAAGACGACCCGGAGGTGTTCGTCTGGTCGTGACCGAGGGGCTCGGCGTCCGCGTTTGGCGGTCCGGCGGCGATGACGTAGACTCAGGAACCCGTTCGACTCCAAGGAGGACGCACCATGAGGATCGGAAGAATCGACGTAAGGCGGCGCGCCGTCGCAGCCGCCGCCGTTGCGGCGCTGTTGATCGCGCCGGCGGCGCTGACGGCCGACACCAACGCCCGGATCTACCAGCTCGACGAGTGGGTGAGCATGTCGGGGCCGATCGCGTCGTACGGTGAGGCGCCGATGCTTGAGGGCATGGTGGCGGCCGGCGACCTGCCGCCGCTGGCGGAGCGGCTGCCGAGCAACCCGCTGGTGGTCGAGCCGGTCGAGGAGATCGGCCGGTACGGCGGCACGCTACGCGAGCTGCGGGCCGAGAACGGCCCGATCAACGGAAACCATTGGGTCTGGGAATACTCGGCCGCCTACTCGCCGGACATGAGCTCGATCTTCCCCAACGCGCTGGCCGGCTGGGAGTGGAACGACGACGTGACGTCGATCACCTTGCATCTGCGCGAAGGGATGAAGTGGAGCGACGGCAAGCCGTTCGTCGCCGACGACTTCCTGTTCTACTGGAACGACATCGGCCTCAACGAAGAGTTGAACCCGTCGCCGCCGTCGCAGATGCGGTTCGGCGGAGAGGCCGGCTCCATGACCAAGCTGAGCGACACCGCCGTGCGGATCGACTGGAACGCGCCGGCCGGGCTGTTCGTGGAGTTCATGGCGCGCTGGCGCCCCGCCAACTACGCCCATTCGGAGTATCTCAAGCAGTTCCACCCGGACCATGCGTCGATGGAGTCGATCGAGGCGGCGATGAAGGAGGGCGGTTTCGAGACCTGGACCGACCAGTTCACCACCATCTACAACCCGCAGAACAGCCCCACCGTGCCGGTGATCGGACCGTGGAAGGTAGAGGGCATGCCGACCGATCAGGTGATCACCATGTCGCGCAACCCGTACTACTGGAAGGTCGACACGGCCGGTAATCAGCTCCCGTACGTCGATTCGATCCAGTCGACCGGCGTACCGGTGGGCGAGGCGGAGCTCTTGAAGATACTGGCCGGCGAGTCCGATCTGCAGGCGCCCGGCCAGTGGGGCGGCATCGACAACCTGCAGGTGGTGAACCGGAGCGCCGGGGACGCCGGTTATCGCCGCATCCAGTACTGGTGGCCGGGCGGCGAGCAGGGCCTGATCCTCTTCAACTTCTCGCACCGGGACCCGGTGCTGAAGGAGATACAGAACGACAAGCGGTTCCGCATCGCGCTGTCGCACGCGATCGACCGGGACGAGATCAACCAGACCTTCTACAAGGGGCTCGGCGTGCCTTCGCAGCCGACCGTACAGGCGGGCCCGCCGTTCCACGGCGAGAATCTGTTCAAGGTCTATCTCGACCACGACCCGCAGCAGGCCAACGATCTCCTGGACGAAATGGGGCTGGACCGGCGCGACGGCGAAGGGTACCGCCTGCGCTCCGACGGCGAGCGTCTGCGCATGCAGATCTACGTGATGCCGCTCGGCCAGAGCAACGAGATCGCCGACCTGTACAAGGACTACTGGCAGGAGATCGGCATAGAGATCGTCAACCGCGCGGGCACCTGGGACGCGTTCGGCGCCGTGTACAACTCCGGCGAGTTCGATCTCATCATGTTCCCGTTCGGCCTGGCCGGCCGCCCCATGAACCCGCTGGTGCGCGGCGAGGTGGTGCCGGTCGGCACCTGGTTCTCACCCAACGCGCCGTGGGCCGCATGGCTCAACAGCGGCGGCGCGGAAGGCGACGAGCCGCCGGAGGCGCTGAAGCGGATCGCCGCGCTGCGCGAACGCGCCATCAGCGTGTCGGACGAGGCGGAGGTCGTCGCGCTGACGATGGAGATCTTCGACATCCTGGAAGACGAGCTCTACATGATCGGCGCCGTCCGGCCGCCCACGCAGGACTATTACGGCATCGCCGGCACCGCGCTCGGCAACGTCCCGGACCCGATCATCGCCGAGCACGTCCACGAAGTCCCGGCGCAGTTCTACTTCAAGCAGTAACCGCTACGTCGGCACCGGCCGTATACCCGACCGGGAGGAGGGACCGCTCCCTCCTCCCCTGGGCCGGTTACCGGGCTTGTCAGCCTCGGGAAAGAGCCGTCTGCCGCTGCCGGCCGCCGGCAGGCGGGTTGACCGTTCGGATGGCGCCGGCTATGGTAGGAACGGGAGGCGAGCGGTGCGGACGCCGGAGATCGCAACGGTAGACGACTTGGTCCGGGTTCTCGATGAGCACCCGCAGTGGCTGGAGGCGCTACGCGAGCGGCTGCTGACCCGCGAGCTGCTTGCCCTGCCGCAGCAATTCGCGGACCTGACGCAACAGGTCGCGGACCTGACGCAACGGGTCGCGGATTTCGCCGCCACTACCGACCGCCGGTTCGAGGCTGCGGACAAACGGTCCGCGGACTTGGCGCAACAGGTCGCGGACCTGACGCAGCAGGTCGCGGACCTGACGCAACAGGTCGCGGACCTGACGCAACGGGTCGCGGATTTCGCCGCCACTACCGACCGCCGGTTCGAGGCCGCGGACAAACGGTCCGCGGAACTGGAGCGCAATCTCGCTGACCTCCGCGCCGCCACCAACCGCCAGTTCGATCAGCTCCGCACCGACCTCGGTCCGATCAAGGCCGCCTACGCCGCCAATGCTGCGCGCACGGCAGCCGACCTGATGGCGGAGATGCAGGGACTGAAGTTCGTCGACTTCGTCGGGGAGCAGGAGCTGTGGGCCATGACGCGGGGCTCCGGCTCCGGGAAAATCTCCCGGGAGGAGTTGCTCAGTTTCCGTTACGCCGACATCGTGATCCGCGCGACCGATCCCGCCGGGACCGAGTGCTACGTGGCGGTGGAGGTATCCTACACCGCCAACGGCCGCGATACCAAACGCGCCCAACGTAACGCGCGGTTCCTGACCCGCTTCACCGGCCGGCGCGCCGACGCCATGGTCGCCAGTCTGCGGATCGACGACCGGATTCGCGCCGCCGTGGATTCGGGGGAGGTCGCCTGGTACCAACTGATCCGGCAGGTGTTTGAAGTCGAGTGACCTGCCCGCTACCGCAAGGCCGAGTACGGATTGCGGGCGATACTTCGGCGCCGAAGGACGCCAACGCCGCGGCGATGATCGCCGGTCCGGCTGGCCACGATCACCGCGGCAAGCGCGGCGGACACGTCAGGAATGCGTGGTGCAGGTCGATCAGCGGCGGGTCCGAAGATGGGCGGGGATGGCGGCTGCTGCGCGTCCAGGTTGCGGGCAGCGCCGTGCAGGGGGCAAGGCGTTCGGCGGCGCGGCCGCGGTTCGCCAAGTAGCGGTTGATCCCGGCGACTGCCGCTTCGATGCTGCCGGACAACACGTAGCCGGCCATGAACGCCGTCCGGTGCCCGCCCGCGTACTTGGCGCCGATGAAGCGGTCGTCAATCCCATCCACGACGTAGCGCCGGCACAGCGTCGCGTCATTCCCGGCAACTCGCTTGCACTCGATCACGGCGTGCGGGCCGTGGTCGTGCTGCCGATCCCGAACGTCGCGCAGATGGATGGCGATTGGCAACGAAAGGTGACCGATCTCATTTCGGCGAACCAGCGAAAGCCCATTCAGGAACCTCGCTTCGCGGCTGCGGTCACCGAACGTCAATCCGACTCTCAGCTCGGCGCCGAGGGTTCCGAGTCGGTCTTCGAGGGTCGCATGTTTGTCGCGCACGTTGTCGAGCAGCAGCAGGTCGTAGCGGTTGCCCAGGAACGCGGCCTTGAAGAGGGCGGGTGGCGCCGCCAACTGGCCAGCGGAAGGGACGTAACGTCGGAGGGCGCGATCTCGATGGTGCGGCTGCCCTCCCCCGCCGGCGACCAGCGGGCCTGCACCAGCGTCATGCGGTCCGCGCGCCGCTCACCGCACCGCGCCAGCAGCGCCATAGCCGGCATGTCCGCCTTGGGGAACAGCCACCCGGACAGCTCCGCAAGGTTGACCAGCGTCACCGGACCGAGCGCCTCGACCAGGCTCTGCGCCGCCGCAAGACCGGTGCCGCTACGGCTGAAGAACGGGGTGGCGCTCACGATCATGCCGAAGCGGGTGCGCTCATGGGCGAAGTCCACGGCGCGCCGCACGAAGTCCAGGCTCCGACCGCGCGGCGAACGGGGCGCGCCCGCAGCACGCCGCCACCGCGCCGCTCGTAGATGGCGCTGATCAGCTCCACCGGAATCACGTCGAAGCGGTACGGAAACAGGGAGCGTTGCCCGCTGTCCGGCTCGGTCGCCGTGAGGAAGTCGCGCACGCGGCCGAGATGCCGGGCGGCGGGAACCGGCGTCCCGCTCGGAAACATGTCGCCGTTGAAGGTGTCCCGCAGCCAGTCGAACAAGCGCGCGGTCGCCGCCCGATCCTCCAGCACGCCGGGAAACTCGCCGTGCCCGGCGATCTGCGAAAGCCGCTCCGGCCTCACGATCCGCCGGTCGATCAGGTACTGGGTGAAGATCGAGCGCCCGATCAGCGCCTGCGCGGACGCGGCGGCGAGACCGGCAGCCTCCAGGTCGCCCTTGAGCGCGGCGAGGTCGCGGAGCAACTGCCCGTCAACCGCGGACGCGCGGTTTACCTCCGGCCGCTGCCGCCAGAACTGGCCGGTCTCCATCGCCAGCCGCCCGGCCAGCCGGTCGAGCCGCGCCAGCTCCTCGTCCACCAGGCGAAAGGTAGCGAGGCGGTTCCGAGCGGCGTCCGCGGGCGGCCCGGGGCGCCCGAAGCCGTTGTAGAGGTCGATCCGTTGCGGCGACACCAGCCACAACAGCGGGCAGAAGCCCTGGTTCCACACCTCCTGCTGCCAGGCCGCCACCGACGCGGCGTCCGGTTCGGCCACGAACTTGAAGTACACCTTGAGATCGGCGCCGCCGTGCCGGGCGGTCGCCTCCGGGTTGCTCCGCCACCACGCCTCGGGCGCGAACGAAGGGGCGCGCGCCAAGCCGCCGTCCCCGCCGCCGTTGCCGGCGAGCCGGACCGTGGCCGCGGCCGGCTCCGCGCCGGTCAGGTAGCCGGTCCGTTCCAGCGCCCGGCGCAACGGGGCGGCGAGATCAGGCATGGTCGTTTTCGACCGCGCCGGCGCATAGAAAGGCACCGGCCATGTCGGCGTGCTGTAGCTCCGGATGGCGTTCAGCCCGGTCTGATTGCCTTTGCCATTTGCACAGCACGCCGTATTTATAGGAGCCAATACTTCGCCGGTGGCGGCGGCGCGCCAGACGGCGTACAGGGCGTCGCGCAGCAGGCCGGCGCCGGCCAAGTCGGCGCGCTGCAGCTCGGAGGCGGTCTTGAGCCGGGTGCGGTTGGCCTGGCCGGCGTGCAGCAGGCGGCCGTAGTCCGCGACGCCGAAGCAGTCCCCCAGGTCGAGCACCGTATCGCGCCGGCTCGCGTCGAACGCGCCCGCCCGCGGCCTGCACGCGCGTGTCTGACCGTCTCCGCCGCCGCGGCCCCGCCCCGCTTACCCACCACCCTCATTGACCCCCGTTCCGCGCTCCCCGTCAACCGCGCCGCCGCCGCCCGCTCCGTTCGGACCTTTGAGCTGCCGGTCATCGGCGCGCCCCGGCGCATCCCGAAAGCTGCTATACTTCGCTACGCAGGTACGGGTATGAAGGCGATACGGGTGGTGTTTGATGAGGCGCTGCTGACGCAGCTTGACGCATCGGAGGAGGTGCGCCGGGAGGGGCGGTCGGCGGTTCTGCGGCGGGCGGCGACGGAGTTTCCGCAGCGCAGCCAGCAGCGGCGGGTTGCCGAGCAGTACCGCGCGGCGTATGCGGCCGTGCCCGCGGCGGGCGATGAACTTGCCGGCTGGAGTGAGGAAGGTTCGTGGCCGGAACACTGAGCAATGGCGTGCTCCGCAGCGCACCCACGACGGTGACCCCCGATCCGCCTCCGTTTCCGCCCATTCCGTACGGGCGGGGCAACTTCCGCGCCATCCGCCTGGACGGCTCCCTGTACGTGGACAAGACCCGCTTCATCCGCACCTTGGAGCAGGAGGCGCGCTACGCGTTCTTCATCCGCCCGCGGCGCTTCGGCAAGTCGCTGTGGCTCACCATGCTCAACGCCTACTATGACCGCGCCCAGGTCAACGACTACGAGGCCGTCTTCACCGGCACCGACATCGGCGCCGACCCGACGCCGAACCGCAGCCGTTACGTAACGCTGTACTTCGACTTCTCGGCGTTCAGGCAGGCGCTGCCGACGTTGGAGGAGCGCTTTGAAGGTTACTGCACGCGCCACCTGGAGGACTCGCTGCTGCGCAATCCCGATCTGTTTGACGAGAGGACGGTGGCCCGCATCCTTGCTCCGCCGTCGATCGACGGCCAGCTCGACGCGTTGTTCCTGCATGCGCGATCCCGCGGCATCCCCCTCTACGTGCTGATCGACGAGTACGACAACTTCGCCAACACCGTCCTGGCGCACCGGGGGGCTGACGCCTATCATCTGTTCACCCACGGCGACGGCTTCTATCGCAATTTCTTCGGCACGCTCAAGGCCGGCGCCATCGAGACCGGCGCCATCGAACGCCTGTTCGTCACCGGCGTCTCCCCGATCACCATGGACGACGTCACCAGCGGCTTCAACATCGGCGCCAACCTCAGCCTGCGCCCCGAATTCAACGAGATGGTGGGCTTTACCGAGCAGGAAGTGCGCGACGTGGTAGAGACCTACCGTAAAACCGGCGTTTTCAATCAGGACCCGGAGGCCGCTCTCGACACGATGCGCGAATGGTACGACGGCTACCGCTTCGCCAAGACGGCCCCCAACGTCGTCTACAACACCGACATGGTGCTCTACTACCTGCAACAGTCGGTGCCCAACGAACCGGGCCCCGAGGAGCTGATCGACGCCAACGTGCGCATCGACTACGGCAAGCTGCGTCACCTGCTCACGGTGGGGCGGCAGATGGAGCGCCGATTGAACGGCAACTTCGACCTGCTGCGCGAGGTGATCTCCGAGGGCCGCGCCGACAGCGAAATCGTGGACAGCTTTCCGCTGCAACGGCTCGCCAAGCGGGAGAACTTCCTGTCGCTGCTCCACTACTTCGGGCTGCTGAGCATTTGCGGCGCGACCGCCGGCACGCCGCGGCTGGCCATTCCCAATCAGACGGTGCGGCGGCTGATGTACGGCTTTCTGCGCGACGCCTATGACGACGTGGACGTGTTCTCCGTGGACTTGGTGCGGTTCGACCGGCTGACCCGGCGCATGGCGCTGGAAGGGGAATGGCGGCCGGCGATCGAGCGGCTCACCGCGGCGATGGCGGAGCAGACGAGCGTGCGCGACTACCTGCAGGGCGAAAAGATGGTGCAGGGGTTCGTGGCCGCCTACCTGAGCTTTCCCAACTACTTCGTGGTGCATACCGAGCTGGAGTTGGCCAAGGGCTACGCGGATCTGGTGCTGGAGCCGCGCCCGGACCGCTATCCGGGCATGCGCTACGGCTACGTGATCGAGTTGAAGTACCTGCGCCGGGGCGCGTCGCAGGAGCAGGTAGCGGCGACCGCCGCCGCGGCGGAGGCGCAGGTGCGCGGCTACCTGACGGACGGGCGGCTGGCGCAACGCAATCCGAAAGCGGAGTTCAAGGGGCTGGCGCTGGTGTTCTGCGGCTGGGAACTGGTGCGCGCGGCCGACGAGTCGGCCGGCGGCGCAACTCGGTAACCTCGGACTCCGCGCGGTCGCGCCCGGTTACAGCGTGGCGGAGACGACTTCGATCTCCGGGTCCACCTCGTCGCGCAGTATTCCCTGGATGGCGGCGAGCGTACCGGACTCAGAGGCGGGACAGCTTCCGCAGGCCCCCTGGTAGTTGACCACCACCCGCTTGTTCTCATAGGCCAGCACGTCGAGGTCGCCGCCGTCCCCCTGCAGGTAGGGGCGCACGGTGCGGTCGAGCACCTCCTCGATCGCCCGTACGTCGTCGGGCAGGTCATCGCGGCTCCGCTCCGGTTCGGACGGGACGAAGTCGGGGTCGTGATCGGGAATCTCCCGCGCGGCGATCTCCTTGATCCGGTCGGCGGCGGCCGGCCACTCGGCGGAGTCGTCCTTGCTGACGGTAATGACGTTCTCGAACAGGTGGACCTGCCGGACGTAGGGGAGCTCGAACAGCCGTTCCACCAGCGGCACGCCGCGCGCCTGCTCCGGCGCCTCGAAGGTGACCTTGCCGGCGCTCTTGACGTCCAGATTGAGGATGAACTTCATGGCGTTCGGATTGGGCGTGAACTGCGTCAGAATCGCTACGGGCACGGCGGGCGCTCCTTTCAGCTCTCGGTGGTGACCGCGCCGCCGCCGGACAGCGCGCTGCACAGGGCGTGCCACGACAGTATCGCGCACTTCACCCGCGCCGGATACTCCCAGATGCCGGAAAAGACCTGCAGCTTGCCGAGCTCGGCGTGGCGCGCCGGGTCCAGGCGGCCGCGCACCAGATCGTGAAACCGCTCGAACAGATCGTTCACCTCGGCCGCGCTCATGCCGGTCACCGTCTCCGTCATCAGCGACGCGGACGCCTTGGAGATGGCGCACCCCGCTCCGTAGAAGCCGATGGCCGCCACCTTGCCGTCGCCGCCGACGCGCAGGTCGATCGTGAAGCGGTCGCCGCACAACGGGTTGTCGCCCTCGGCGTTGTGCGTCGCTTCCGCGAGCGGCCCGTAGTTGCGCGGACTGCGGTTGTGTTCCAGAATCACCTGCTGATACAGCTCAGCGCTGTCGCTCACGCGAATACCTCCATGCAGCGGTAGATCGCGCGCACCAGCGCGTCGATCTCGGACTCCGTATTGTAGAACGCAAACGACGCGCGCGACGTGGCCGGCACGCCGAAGCGCCGCATCACCGGCTGCGCGCAGTGGTGGCCGGTGCGCAGGGCGACCCCGGCGCCGTCGGCGATGGTGCCGAGATCGTGCGGGTGGATGTCACCCACCATGAAGGAGAGGACCGGCGCCTTGTCCGGCGCGGCGCCGATGACGCGCACGCCGTCGATCGCGCCGACCGCCTTGGTGGCGGCGCGCAGCAGACCCTGCTCGCGCTCCTCGATCCAGGCAAAGCCGAGGCTCCGCACGTAGTCGATCGCCGCCCCCAGACCTATGACGCCGGCGATGTTGGGCGTGCCGGCTTCCAGCCGGTTGGGCAGGTCGGCGTAGGTGCTTTCCTCGAAGGCGACCGAGCGGATCATGTCGCCGCCGCCGGCCACCGGCGGCATGTCCTCCAGCACCTCGCGCCGCCCGTACAGCACGCCGACGCCGGTCGGCCCGTACAGCTTGTGGCCGGAGAACGCCAGAAAGTCGCAGTCCAGCGCCTGCACGTCGACCGGCGCGTGCGCGACCGCCTGCGCGGCGTCGACCAGCACCGCGGCGCCGCGCCGCCGGGCGGCGGCCGCCAAGTCGGCCACCGGATTGACCGTGCCGAGGGCGTTGGAGGCGAGCGTGACGGCCAGCAGCCGCGTGCGCGGCGACAGCACCCGCTCCAACGCCGTCAGGTCGAGCGCGCCGTCATCCCGAATCGGCAGCACGCGCAACGCGCAGCCGCGGCGCCGGCATACCATCTGCCACGGCACGATGTTGGAGTGATGCTCCATCTCGGTCACCACGATCTCGTCGCCGGCGTTGAGGTTGGCGTCCCCCCAGCTCTGCGCGACCAGGTTGATCGAGGCGGTCGTCCCCGACGTAAAGATGATCTCCGCGGTTTCGCGCGCTCCTATCAGATCGCGCACCCGTTCGCGCGCCGCCTCGTACCGCTCGGTGGCGAGTTGGCTCAGGTAGTGCACGCCGCGGTGGATGTTGGCCACCTCCGCCCGGTAGTGATCGGCGACCGCTTCGATCACCGGCCGGGGCTTGAGGGTGGTGGCCGCGTTGTCGAGATAGGCGAGCGGCCGGCCGCGCACCAGCCGTCCCAGCATGGGGAAGTCGCCGCGCACGGCGTCGAGGTCGACCGGCGCGCGATCGACCGCGGCGGGTGTCACGCGGCTTCCAGCGGCGCCAAGCCGCGGTCGACCTGTGCCTGCAGGAGCGCCCCGGCCTCCGGCGCCTCGATCCTGCGGCCGACCTCGTCCAGAAAGCCGCGCACCAGCATGCCGGTCGCCTGGCCGGGCGGGATGCCGCGGCTCTGCAGGTAGTGGAGCTGCTCCGGGGCGAGCGGTCCGGAGGTGGCGCCGTGCGTGCAGCGCACCTGGTCGGCGCCGATGCGGAGCTGCGGCCGCGCGTCGGTGCGCGCCGCCGGGTCGAGCAGCAGGGTCTTGCTCAGCTGAAAGGCGTCGGTCCCCTGCGCGGTCCGGTCGACCGCTATCGTGCCCTGGAACGCGGAGTGCGCCCGGTCGAGCAGCACCGCCTTGAAGAGTTGATCGCTCGCGCAGTCGGGCGCCCGGTGCTGCACGCAGGTGTGAATGGCGCCGTGGGCTGCGCCGGACAGCACGGCCGCGCCGCCCAGCCGCGCGCGCGCGCCGCCGTCGAGCAGCGCGACCGTCACCTCGGTCCGCTCGATCGCCATGCCGCCGCCGACCAGCACCAAGTCGAGCTCGGCGCCGGCGGTGACCGCGGCGCGCAACGATCCGAACCCGAACCCCTGCGGGTCGTCGGCCGCCAGCCGGTAATAGCGGAGCGCGGCGCCCGGCGCGATCACCAAGTCGGCGGCCGGCACGTGCAGGGCGGCGGCCGGCGCGCCGTCATCGCCGGCGCGTTCCGCCGGTTCCCAGCGCTCCACCACCGTGGCGCGCGCCCCGCTCGCCACCTCCACGCGGACCGCGTCGGCGTACAGCGTCCCGCCATCGGCGCGCGGACGGCGGCGGTGCACGATCTCTATGCGGCGCGGCCGGCCAGCGGTCACGCTCACCGTCATGCCGGAGCGGGCGAACGCCTGATTGATGGCGGTAAAGGCGTGCTGGGGGTAGTCGCCGACCGCGCTCCGCACCGGCGGCGCCGCCGCCAGCGGCCGCCAGCCGCCGGCGCCGTCCGTACCGTCCTCCGGCCCGTCGGCGGCCCGGAACCGTTCGCGCAGCACCGGCCGCACGTTGGTGTAGGTCCACGCCTCGTCGCGGGCCAGCGGCAGGCCGTGCGCGGCCAGGCGTTCGCGGCCGGCCGCGCGCAGCTCGCGCAACCAGGGCGGCCCGCCGTGCGCGGCGTCGAAGCGGCGGGCGCGCTCGACCAGATCAGCGGTCCAGGCGCGCGCCTGTTCGGCCACGGTCATGCCGTTGCCGCCGCCTCCGCAGGCGCTGCCTCGGCCGTCGCACCGGCCGGGGCCAGCCAGTCGTAGCCGCGCCGCTCCACCTCCCGCGCCAGCTCCGCGCCGCCGGAGCGGACCATGCAGCCGCCCGACAGGACGTGCACCCGGTCGGGGGTGACGTGGTCGAGCAGGCGCTGGTAATGGGTGATCAGCACGATCGCGTTCTGTTCCGTGCGCAACGTCTCGATGCTCTTGGCCACCGCGCGCAACGAGTCGATGTCGAGCCCGGAGTCGGTCTCATCCAGGATCGCCAAGCGGGGCGACAGGACCGCCATCTGCAGTATCTCGTTCCGCTTCTTTTCCCCCCCGGAGAAGTCGACGTTGAGATCGCGGTCGACAAAGCTCTCGTCAATGCCGACCGAGCGCGCTTTCTGCCGCAGGAACTGGTTGAAGTCGTACGGGTCAAGCTCCGGCAGGCCGTTGTGGCGGCTGATCTGGTTGTAGGCGGCGCGCAGAAAGACCGCGTTGGAGACGCCGGGAATCTCGATCGGGTACTGGAAGCTGATGAAGATCCCCTCGCGGGCGCGCTGGTCGGCATCCATCGACGCCAGGTCGCGCGGGCGCAGGTTGACTTCGTACTCCATGCTGCCGGCCGTGACCCGGTAGTCGGGGTGGCCGCCGATCACCCGCGCCAGCGTGCTCTTGCCGGAACCGTTGGGGCCCATGATCGCGTGCACCTCGCCCGCGCCGACGTCGAGGTCGACGCCGTGCAGGATCGGGGTGTCGCCGATGGCGACCGCCAGGCCGCGCACCGCAAGCATCAGCCGACGCTCCCTTCGAGTTTCATCTCCAACAGCTTGACCGCCTCTACCGAAAACTCCAGCGGCAGCTTGCGAAACACTTCCTTGCAGAAGCCGTTGATCAGCAGCGAAAGCGCGCCTTCGGCGTCGATGCCGCGCGTCGCCAGGTAGAAGAGCTGATCGGCGCCGATCTTGGAGGTGGACGCTTCGTGTTCGACGGTGGCGGTCGGGTTGCGCACTTCGATCGACGGGAAGGTGTTGGCGACGCACCGGTCGCCGACCAGCATCGAGTCGCACTGGGTGAAGTTGCGCGCCCCTTCGGCGCCGGGCTGGATGCGCACCTGACCGCGGTAGCTGTTGACCGACCGGTCGGCGGAGATGCCCTTGGAGATGATGGTGCTGGTGGTGCGCGGCCCGGCGTGGATCATCTTGGTGCCGGTGTCCGCCTGCATCCGGTTGTTGGTGAGCGCGACCGAGTAGAACTCGCCCACCGACTCGGCGCCGGACAGGATCACGCTGGGGTACTTCCAGGTGATGGCGGCGCCGGCCTCTACCTGCGTCCACGACACCTTGGAGCGCCGGCCCACGCACCGGCCGCGCTTGGTGACGAAGTTGTAGATGCCGCCGCGCCCCTGCTCGTCGCCGGCGTACCAGTTCTGCACGGTCGAGTAGTTCACGGTCGCCTCGTCGAGCGCGACGATCTCCACCACCGCGGCGTGGAGCTGGTTCCGGTCCCGCATGGGGGCGGTGCAGCCCTCGACGTAGTTCACGGAGCTCCCCTCCTCGGCGATCAGCAGGGTGCGCTCGAACTGCCCGGTCTCGGCGGCGTTGATGCGGAAGTAGGTCGACAGGTCGATCGGGCACTGCACGCCGCGCGGGACGTAGCAGAACGATCCGTCGGTGAAGACGGCCGAGTTGAGCGCCGCGAAGTAGTTGTCCGCCGGCGGCACCACCGAGCCGAGGTAGCGCTCGATCAGTTCCGGGCACCGCTGCACCGCCTCTCCCATCGAGCAGAAGACGATGCCGAGCTCTTCGAGCCGCTCCTGGTTGGTGGTGCCGACCGACACCGAATCGAACACGGCGTCGATCGCCACGCCCATCAGCCGTTTCTGCTCAAGCAGCGGAATGCCGAGCCGCTCAAAGGTGGCGATCACCTCGGGGTCGACGTCGTCCAGCGTGCGCGGGCCGTCGCCCTCCGGCTTGGCGCCCGCCTGCTTGGGGGCCGAGTAGTAGCGTATGTCCTGGTAGTCGATCGCCGGGTAGTCGACGAACCGCCACCACGGTTCCTCCATCGCCTGCCACCGCTGCAGGGCTCGCAGGCGGAAGTCGAGCATGAAGGCCGGCTCGTTCTTCTTTTCCGAGATCAGCCGCACCGTGTCGGCCGACAGCCCCTTGGGGACCTGGTCGGTCTCTACCTCGGTGTGAAAGCCGGCGCGGTAGTCGATGCTCTGCTGCCGGTGCGCTACGATTTCCATCAGGTCTCCTGGATCAGGAGGCTCATGGCCTCCTGGCTGCGGGTGATTCGCTCCCGGATCTCCCGCTCGTCGTCCTCGTCACTCGCCAGCGACTCGAAGTTACGGCCGGCCGGGCCGCCGGTCAACCGGCGCCGCCGACGGCAGCCGGCGCCGCGCCTGTTGCCGCGCTTCCGGCGCTCCCCTACCGTACCGCATGGCAACGACGACGACACGGAATCGGTTCCGGCTCACCGTCGCGGCGGCCCTGTGCCTGGCGTGCGTGTTCGCGCTTGCGCCGCCGGCGGCGGGCGACGCGCACGGTTCCCCGCAGGCGTGCGCGGACGGCGCCGAGCTGCGGCTCGGCTTCTACGCCTTCTTCGCGCCGGTCAGCTACAGCGCGGACCCGGACCCGGACGCGCCGGGCTTCGACACGCACCGGGGTTTCGAGGCCGATCTGGTGACCGCCCTGGAGGCGATGCGGAACACCGGTCTCTCCTTTGTCCGTAGCGGCATCGCGCCCTGGGACGACATCTGGCTGCGGCCGGCCGGCCCGGAGTACGACGTCGTCAGCGGCGGCATCACCATCCTCGACTCCAGGACGCGCGACGCCGGCGGCGCGCAGGTCGTCGCCTTCTCGACCGGCTACGTCGCCTTCCGCCAGAGCCTGCTGACGCGCGCCGCCGACGCGGAGCGGCTGGCCGGCTACGACCGGCTGACCGACCGCGTCACCGTCGGCGTCCTGGCCAACACCACCGGCGAAGCGCGCCTGCTGGAGCTGACCGGATTGACCGGCCGGGACGGGGTGCTGGCGGCCGGGGTGCGGGTCGAGACGCCGGCCGGCACGGTGGTCGCCGACGGCAGCGCCGACTACTATGTCACGGCCAGCGGCGAGTCGCCGCTCCTGGCCAAGCGGCTCCGCCTGCGCCCGCCTTCCGCCGCCATGCCGCAGATCGTCTACCTGGGCGACGACCTGGGTGAACGGGACCTGATCGGCGCGCTGCGCGACGGCCGGATCGACGCGGTAGCGCGCGGCGAGATCGGCAACAGCGACGCCGCGCACGACTCCGGCGGTGATCTGGTGGTCGCCGCGCTCGACGACCGCGTCGAGTGGGGCGGCATGGCGATCGACGCCGGCGACGCCGGCCTGATCGCCTGCCTGGACGACCGGATCGACTGGCTCACCGACCGGCGCGCCATCGGCTACGCCGAGTGGCGCGCCGATCCCGCCGTCTTCATGCGCCGCGCCGAGGCGTGGAACGTCCGCAACGGGTAGCCGCGCCGGGCCGGGGAGCGCGCACACAAAAAGGCCGCCGCCACGGGGGCGACGGCCTCGAAGTCGGTAGCCCGCGCGTCCGGCTACATCGACCCCATCATCATGGAGTCCATCATCATGGGGGTGGCGGAGAAGCTGCCGAAGCTGGCCGCCACCGAGGTGGTGCCGACGCCGATCATGTTGTGGCCTTCGTCCTCCAGCGACTGACCCAGGGTGAACGTCCACCACGTGACCTCGTCGAACGGGTCCTTGACCCACACGTTGCCGTTGCCGGAATCGATGCGGATGCGGACCGTCAGCGGCGTGCTCATCACCGTCTGGGCGGTGATGCCGGCGATGATCGACGACGGGATCTCGAAGCTGTAGGTGATGCCGGCGTACTCGTGGATTTCACCGGCGTCGTTGTACACCTGCGCGTGCAACCCGGAACCGCCCAGGTTCTCCGGGTCCCACACCAGACCGAGCACGAAGCCGGGCACGATCGCGCCGAAGCCCATGGCGTTGTCTTCCAGACCGCCGATGTAGGAGACGTCGAAGCTGTACTCCGCCTTGCCCCGGATGCCGGCCGGGACCATGGCGCCGGCCAACCATGCGTTGGCGTCGGTCTGCGCCAGCCGGCCGCCGACTTCCTGCCACGTGCCGCCGTCGGTGTAGACGTCGACGCCCATGTAGGAGACGTGCATGTCTTCCATCATGCCGCCTTCCATCTGCGCGAACGAGAGTGGAGCCACGAGCGCTCCGAGTACCAAGATCGTCACGAGACGTTTCATGTTGTCTGTCACCTCTTTGTTTTGGGAGTTGGGCGGACGATACCCAATGCCGGCCGGCCGGTGCAACCCACCGGGCCGATGATCTTGACGACCGGCGGCCGGGCGCATGACAGTGATGCCCCGTGGATGGGCGGCTGGCGCGTATCGAGGCGGTGCTGTTCGACGCCCTCACCTTCCTTGATTCGGGTCAGCACCGGCCGGCGCTCACGTCCGAGCGCGAGGAGCAGATCGTGGCGCCGGCCCGCCGCCTCATGGAGCGGGGCGGCAAGCGCTGGCGCGCCTTGTTCATGCAGCTCGCCTGCGAGATGCACGGCGGCGGCGACCGCGCGCTGCCGCTCACCCCGCTGGTGGAGCTCACTCACGCCGGCAGCCTGATCATCGACGACATAGAGGACGGCGCGCGCACGCGCCGCGGCGGTCCGGCCGCGCACGTGGAGTTCGGCGTCGACCTGGCCGTGAACGCCGGCAATCTGGCCTACTTCCTTCCCACGCGGCTCCTCGACCCGCCGCGGGGGGACGCGGCGGCGCTCGATACGGGGGAAGCGCTACGGGTGTACCGCATGTACGCCGCCACCATGCGCAAGCTGCACTACGGCCAGGGGTTGGACATCCTGTGGCACCGGCCGGGAGCGGCGTCGCCGAGCGCGGACGACTACCTGTCGATGTGCCGGCTCAAGTCGGGCAGTCTGGCCGGACTGGCGCTCGGGCTGGGGGCCGCTCTGGGCGGCGCCGGGCCGGCGGCCGTGACCGGCCTGGTCACCATCGGCGAGCGGTTCGGCGCGTCCTTTCAGATCGTCGACGACGTCACCAACCTGGAGCTCGGCAACCCCGGCAAAGACCGCGGAGACGATCTGGTCGAGGGTAAGAAGAGCCTGCCGGTCATCCTGCATCGGGAGCGCGGCGGCGCGGACGAGCTGTGGGCGGTGCTGGCCGGCATCCAGAACCGGCCGATCGACCGGGTGCGGCCGCAGATCGACCGGGCTGTCGCCCTGCTGCGGGGCAGCGGCAGCCTGCGGGAAGCGCGCCGGCGCGCGACCGATCTCTACCGGCGGACGCGGGCCGAGCTCGCCGCGCTGGCCCCCGGCGGCGAACCGGCGCACCGCCTGCTGCAGACGGCCGACGCGCTGATCGGCGCCGGCGCCCCCGAGCCGGTCGCCTGACCGATTTGCCTGACTCCGGTTTGACCCCGTTCGGCAGCCGGCGGTAGCTTGTCGGCGTGCGTGACCGCGGCCTGCTCAGCCGACCGTTCCCGTACCGGCAGTACAACGCCACCACGTGGCTGATCGGCATCACGGTCGCCGCCTACTTCCTGATCCTGGCCCTGCCGGCGTACGCCACTGCCGGGATGCTGCGGCCGTTGACGCTGGCGCGCGAAGGCGCCGTCTGGCAGCTGGTCACCTACCTGTTCCTGCACGGCGGCATGTTCCATCTGGTCTTCAACATGCTGATGCTGTTCCTGTTCGGGTCGCCGGTGGAGCGGGAGATCGGCAGCTCCGAGTTCCTGACGCTGTACTTGGCGTGCGGGGTGCTGGCCGGCCTGTTCAGCACCGCGCTGGCGCTGCTGTCAGCCGCGCCGGTGGCGATCCTGGGCGCGTCCGGCGCCGTGTACGGCGTCATGCTCGCCTACGCGGTGCTCAATCCCAACCAGATCGTCACCTTCTGGTTCATCCCCATGCGGTCGACGACCATGGTGCTGATCCTGGGCGGGCTGGCGCTGGTGTTCCAGGTGACCGGGCAGCGCACGCACGTCGCCCACCTGACCCATCTGGGCGGACTGCTGGCCGGCTTCATCTACCTGCGTCTGCGGCTCGGCATCGACCCGCTCGGCGCCTTCCGGCGCCGGTGACGGGCCGCAGCGGGACCGACCCGGTCCGGCCGCCGGCCGCCGCGCTGGCCGCGCTCCTGCTCGCGTTCGCCGCCGTAGCGCCCGCGCGCGCCGCCGACGAGGCTGCCGCGCGGGAGTTCACCGTTGCCTACGGCGGCCGGGCATCGATCGCCATGGACCCGCTGCACGCCTTCACGGTTACCGAGGCGCAGCTCTTCACGGCGCTGTCGGAGGGGCTGGTCTCCTACCACCCGGCCAGCCTGGAGCCGGTGCCCGGCGTGGCGCGCAGCTGGCGCGTCTCCGACGACGGCCTGCGCTACCGGTTTCTGCTGCGCGACAACGCGCGCTTCTCCGACGGCACGCGCGTGGTGGCGGAGGACTTCCGCGCGTCCTGGCTGCGCGTCATCGATCCCGGCGAACAGGCGAAGTACTCGCTGCTCTTCGACGTGATCGCCGGCGTCGCCGACTACCGCGCCGGGATCGGCGGCGCGGAGCAGGTCGGCATCCGCGCCATCTCGGCCGGCGAGCTGGAGGTGGTGCTGGAGCGGCCTGCCGAGCACTTCCTGAGCACCCTGGCGCACCACGCCTTCGCCCCCGTCTACCCCGTCTACCGCGCGCAGGTCGGGTGGGAGCGAAAGGCGCCGATCATCGGCAACGGTCCCTTCTGGCTGGCCGAGTGGCGGGCCGGGGAGATCGTGTTCGAGCGCAATCCGCACTACTGGGCGCGGTCGACGGTCGATCTGGACCGCCTCCGCATCCGCTTCTTCGACGACCCGCTCGCCATCACCGCCGGCTTCATGGCCGGCGACATTCACTGGGCCGGCTGGGGCGAAAACGTCGACGACGACCACCCGCTATTCCCTTTCGTGGTCGGCAACTGGCTGTTCGGCACCACCTACTTCGTGTTCAGAGCGGCCGACCCGCCGTACGACGACGCGCGCGTTCGCCGCGCGCTGGCCCTGCTGGTCCCCTGGGAGCAGGTGCCCCGGGCGACCAGCGTGCTGGTGCCGCGCATGGCCGGCTACCCGGCGGTGGAGGGCCTTGCGGCCGGGGACGCGCGCGCCGCCGAGCGCCTGCTGGAGCAGGCCGGCTTTCCCGGCGGCGCCGGTCTGCCGCCGATCATGATCAAGGTCGGTTCCGAGGTCGCGGCGGAGTGGGGCAAGCTCCTGGAGGATGCCTGGGAGACGGATCTGGCGGTCGACGTCACCGTCGCGCACGTGCGGAACTACGCCGACTACCTGGCGGAGATCGAGGCCGGCGCGTTTACCCTCACGATCAGCAGCTGGATCGGCGACTTCGTCGATCCGATCAGCTTTCTGCAGATGTGGACCAGCGCCAGCAACCTCAACGACGCCGGATACGCCTCGCGCGACTACGACCGGACGATCGACCGGGCGCTGACGGCGACCGGCCTGGACCGCCTGCAGCTGCTGGCCGAGGCGGAGACGCTGCTGCTGCAGGACGCGGTCATCCTGCCGGTGAGGCACGCGGCCAGCCAATCGCTCATCGACCTGCAGCGGATTTCCGGCTGGACGCCCAACCTGCTCGACATCCACCCTTTCCGCTATTTGGGCTTCCGGCGGGGCGACCTGCCGGCCGGGGTCGCCGCCGCGCCGGCGCCGGCGCCGGCGTCCGCCGAATCGCCCGCCGGTTCACGCCCTGGCTGATCGCGCCGCGACCGGTCGCGCCCAATCTGATCGCGCTGGGCGAAGCGCTGCAGCAGGTCGAGCAGCCGCCGGCGCAGCAGGAACCCGGCCGCGAACAGCGCCACGGCGACGCCGGCGGCGATCGCCACCGCCGCCCATTGCCGCTCGGCCAGCGCTTCGCCGAGCACCACGCTCACCGCCACGCCCGGCAGGCGCCCGGCGGTGCTGGCCAGCAGAAAGACGCCCAGGCGGATCGGGCCGATACCGGCCACGTAGCCGAGGAAGTCCTTGGGAATGCCGGGGATCAGGTAGAGCAGGAACAGGGTCGCCACGCCGCGCGGCGACGCGATCAGCTCCTCCACCTGCCGGCTGCGCTCCGCCGACACGATGGCGTGCAGGAACGGCCGGCCCAGCGCGCGCGACAGCAGAAAGGCGATCGCCGAGCCGAGCGCGGCGCCGGCCAGCGTGAGGAGGATGCCGAGCGGGATGCCGAACAGGTACCCGGCCGCCACCTGCGGCACCTCGCCCGGGATCACGAAGATCACCACCTGCAGCACCTGGATGGCCACGAACGCGGCGGGGGCGGCGACGCCGTAGCGGTTCACCCAGGCGCGCAACGCCTCCTGGTCGCGCGCCAGGCTCCAGATCGGCTCCCAGTAGATGATCACGACCGCCGCCATCGCCGCGAACATGGCGGGGTAGCCGGCAATGCCGAGCACCCGCATCAACCGGCTGCCGGACCGCTGCGGGGCGTTCACGGGCCGGTCGGCTTTGACCCGAAGCCGGGTCTGTGCGATACTTCGTACATGAGGTCAGCCGCGTCTACCGGAGCGGACGCGCCACAGTCTACCGGGATGACGGAATCGACGCAGCCGGCCGCAGGCGCTCAGCCGGAGGCCGGCGCCCAACCGGCAGCGGACCCCCAACCGGAGCCAGACGCCCAGCCCGAGGCAGCCGCCCAAGCGGAGGCAGGAGCTCAACCGGAAGCAGACGTCCAACCGGAGCCGGACGTCCAGCCGGAGCCGGACGCCGAGCCGGAGGCAGGCGTCCAAACGGCGTCAAGCGCCCGGCCGGACACGGACGTCCAGCCGGATGCAGGGGCCCAGCCGGATGCAGGGGCCCAACCGGAAGCTCAGGCCCAACCGGAGGCAGGCGCTCAACCGGCGCCGGACGCGCAACCGGAAACCGGAGCCGGGCCGGCCGCAGCCGAACAGAAGCAGCCCGCAGAGACGGCCCAGCCGGCAACGGAGAAGCCCGCGTCCGCCGAGAAGCCCGCGTCCGCCGAGAAGCCCGCGTCCGCCGAGACGGCCCAGGCCGCCGAGACGGCCCAGGCCGCAGGGAAGACCGCGGCCGCAGAGAAGAAACGGCCCGCCAAGCGGAAGTCGAGCGGACGCCGCAGCTCGAAGCGCTCGACCGCCAAGGCCGCCGCGGCGCAGACCGCCGGCGCGCCGACGCCGGACGGCTCGGCCAGCGGAGCGAACGGCTCATCCCCGGCTGCTCCCGCCGCCGACGGCCCGGCGCCCGTCAAGGCGGACCAGGCGGCGTCCGCCACCGCCGCGCCCCGCAAACCCCGGCGCAGGACGCGCCGCACCCGGTACTCCGTCGGCCAGCAGATCGTCTACCCGCTGCAGGGCGTCGGGCGGGTCGAGCGGCTGGAGGAGCGGGAGTTCCGGGACAAGCCGACGCTTTACTACGTCGTCTACCTGGACGTCTCCGACATGACGATCATGATCCCCGTGGACAAGGCGGACGACCTGGGCATCCGCGCCATCGTCAGCAAACGGAAGGCGGAGCGCGCGCTACGGCTCATCGCCGAAGACTTCGACCCGATCCCGACCGACTGGAAGCTCCGCTACCAGATGAACCTCGACCTGCTGAAGCGGGGCGCGGTCAACGACATCGCCGCCGTGGTGCGGGCGCTCTCCTACCGCAGCCGCATCAAGGAGCTGCCGATCCTGGAGCGCAAGCTCTTCGACAACGCGTTGCGGCTGATGGTCGACGAGGTGTCGTACTCCCTGGGCCGCGACAAGGGCGACATCGAGAATCTGATCGAAGAGCGGCTGGCCAACGTCAAGCAGAAGGGCGACGAAGAGGTGAAGCCCAAGCCCGCCTGATCGACGGCTCCGGGGCCGCGCCGGCGATCAGCCAGTACGGAACCCTACGCGGAGTCTTCCAGCTCGGTGATGCGGTCGCGCAGCCGCGCCGCCTCCTCGTAGTTCTCTTCACGGACCGCGGACGCCAGTTCCTGCTTGAGCCGTCCGACCAGGTCGCCTTCGCCGCCGCCCTCGTCGTCATCTTCGTCTTCACCGCGGCCCGCGCCGCCGCCATGCACGTTCGATACCGGGATGGCCGCCTGATCGACCACGTCCTCATCGATGAAGATCGGGCACTTGGCGCGCAACGCGATGGCGATGGCGTCCGACGTGCGCGAGTCCACCTCGACCTCCTGGCCGTCCTGCTGCAGCACCAGGCGCGAGAAGAACGTGCCGTTGCCGCCGATGTTCTTGATCTCCGTGATCTCCACGCGCTCCACGGAGGTCTGCAGCGCCGCCAGCGCCTGCAGGAACAGATCGTGCGTCAGCGGCCGGCTCTGCCGTTCGCCGTGCAGGGCTATGTAGATCGACTGCGCTATGCAGCCGTCGACGTAGATCGGCACCGCGACGTTCGCTCCGGTCGGCCGGATCAGCACGGCCGGCCCTTCGGGCGCGCGGGCCATGGTCCAGACGTCAGCGGGGCGCAGCATGGGCTTCAGGCCGACTTCTTCTGGTCGGCGAGGAACTCCACGTCCGGCGTCCGGGTTTGCTCTATGACGTCGCGGGTGACCACCACCCGCTTCAGACCCTTCATCGACGGAATGTTGAACATGATGTCGACCATGGCGGCTTCGAGGATCGAGCGCAGGCCGCGGGCGCCGGTCTTGAGGTCCATCGCCTTCTCGGCGATGGCGGTGATGGCGTCGTCCTCGAACGACAGGTCGACGTCGTCGATGCTCAACGACGCCTGATACTGCCGGATCACCGAGTTCTTGGGCTCGACGACGATGCGCTTGAGGGAGTCGACCGTCATCTCCTCCAGCGCGACGATGATCGGCAGCCGCCCGATGAACTCCGGGATCATGCCGTAGCGGATCAGGTCGTCGGGCTGCAGGTGCGAGTACAGCGACAGCAGGTTGCGGGTGCGCCGGTTCTCCACCTCGGCGCCGAAGCCGAGCGGGGACTGCAGCACGCGCGCCTCCACCACGTGCTCCAGGCCGACGAACGCGCCGCCGCAGATGAACAGGATGTTCGACGTGTCGATCTTGAGCATCTCCTGGTTGGGATGCTTGCGGCCGCCGTGCGGGGGCACCGACGCCACGGTCCCCTCGATGATCTTGAGCAGCGTCTGCTGCACGCCCTCACCCGACACGTCCCGCGTGATCGACACGTTCTCTCCCTTCCGGGCGATCTTGTCGATCTCGTCGATGTAGATGATGCCGCGCTCGGCGGCCGGGATGTTGTTGCCGGCGTTCTGGATCAGCCGCAGCAGGATGTTCTCCACGTCCTCGCCCACGTAGCCGGCCTCGGTCAGCGTGGTGGCGTCGGCGATGGCGAACGGCACCTTCAACTTGCGGGCCAGCGTGCGCGCCAGATGGGTCTTGCCGGTGCCGGTGGGGCCGATCAGCAGGACGTTGGACTTCTCGATCTCCACGTCGCCGTCGCGGTTCGGCATGGTGATCCGCTTGTAGTGGTTGTACACGGCGACCGCCAGCACCTTCTTGGCGGCGTCCTGCCCGATCACGAACTGATCCAGGTAGCGCTTGATCGCGCGCGGCTTGGGCGCCTCCTCCCGGAACTCGGTGGAGAACACGTCCTCCTCGTCCAGGATCTTCTTGCAGACCACCACGCACTCGTCGCAGATGTAGACGCCCGGCCCGGCGATCAGGCGGCGGGCGGCGTCCGCCGTCTTGCCGCAGAACGAACAGAGCTTGTCGTCAGTCTTTGCGGTCTTTGCCATCTGCTCGCCTCGTAAGGACTTTGTCGATCAGGCCGTACTCGGCGGCCTCATCCGACGACATATAGTAGTCGCGTTCCAGATCATGGGCAACGACGCTCTCCTCCTTGCCCGTGCACTCCGCAAAGTAACTGATGATCAGGCGCTTGAGCCGGACCAGCTCCCGCGCCTGTATGCCGATGTCGGCCGCCTGCCCGGAGACGCCGCCCCACGGCTGGTGGATCAGCAGCCGGGCGGACGGCAGGGCGGTCCGCTTGCCCTTGGTGCCGGCCGCCAGCAACAGGGCGCCCATCGACGCCGCCTGGCCCAGGCAGATCGTCTGCACGTCCGCGCTGATGTAGCGGAGCGTGTCGTAGATCGCCAGCCCGGCGGTCACCATGCCGCCGGGGGAGTTGATGTAGACGTGGATGTCCTTCTCCGGGTCCTGCGACTCCAGGAACAGGAGCTGGGCCACCACCAGATCGGCGGTGATGTCGTATATCTCGCCGTCGATGAAGACGATGCGATCCTTGAGCAGCCGCGAGTAGATGTCGTAGGAGCGTTCCCCGCGCCCGGTCTGTTCTATGACGATCGGCACGAGCGCGTTGAGCTGTTCGTTCATGCGGGTGGTTCGTCCATGGCAGGTTTGATGCGGCCCCGCAGAGGCTCCCCGGCGGCGCCGCATCAAAGTTAGCCCTTTCCCGATACCAAGTCCACATAGGAGAGCTCGCCGCCGTCCCGGACCGCCGCCAGCTCGATCAGACGGTCGTACAGCTTCTCGCTGCGGAGCTCGTCGCGCAACGACGCCAGCATGTCGTTGCGCTCGTAGGCCTCCCGCACCTGCGCGACCTCCACGGAGCGCCGGTGCGCGATGCGCTCGATCTCCTGATCGACCTCGTCGTCGCCGACCTCGATGCCTTCGGCCTCCGCCAGCCGGTCGGCGATCAGCATGAGGCGCACGCGCCGTTCGGCGGCCGGGAGCCACTCTTCAAGGAGCGTGTTGCGGTCCGTCCCCTCCCGCTTCAACGCGGTTTCCACGCGGCGCTCGTCGCCGCCGTAGCGCGCCACCAACGCCGTCCACTGAGACGCCAGGCCGGCTTCGACCAGGGATCGCGGCAGGGGGACGATCGAGCTCTGCTCAAGGGCGGTCAGGATGTCGGAAATCAGCCGCTGGCGGACGATCCGGTCGCCGTTGCCGAGCAGGCGTTGGCGTATGTCCGCCTTGAGGTCTTCCAGGGTACGGAAGCGGTCGTTCACGTCCTGCGCCAGCTCGTCGTCCAGTTCCGGCAGCTGCTTCTCCCGCAGGCGGCGCACCCGAACGCGCAGGACCAGCGACCGGCCGGCCAGCGACGCTTCCTCGAAGTCGGCGGGGTAGGTCTTGGCGACGTCGCGCTCCTGGTTCACGCGCATGCCGATCAGATCGTCGTCGATGCGGTGCAGGTTGCGGCCGGTGCCGACCTCGAACACGAACCCATCGCGCTGCGTCGCGGCGTTGGGCCGTCCGCCGTCGCCGACCTCGACGTAGTCGATCTCCACCACGTCGCCGGCCTCGACCACGTCGGACTGCTTCTCCACGACCGCGGCGTTCTGCTCGCGGACCCCGTCGAGCTCGCGCGCGACGTCGGATTCGTCGACGCGAAAGCGGAGCCGGGTCATGGCCGCCCCCCGGTAGCGGCCCAGGCTCACCGCCGGCTTGGTGTCATAGGTCAGATCGAACCGGAACGGCGAGCCGAGCGTCAGCGGCCCGGCCGGCGCCGCGCGCGGGCGCGAAGCGCTGATCGGCTGACGTTCGGCCGCCTGCAGCGCCTGCTCGGCCGCCAGGCTGATGATCTTCTGGACGGTCTCCGCCAGCATGGCGTCGCCGGCCTTGCGGATCAGGACGTCGCGCGGCACCTTGCCCTTGCGGAAGCCCTTGATACGGACGGTGCGCCGGTGCTTGGCGACGACGGCGTCGTAGACGCGCTGCGCGTCCGGCGCCCCGACCGTGACCGACAGCCGGACTTGGGCGTTTTCCTGAAGGTGCTCTTCCTGGTGTTCTATCACGCGCTTCGGTCCGGGGGTGGCGACAGCTGCGCCGATCGTGCGGCGGCGCACCGCGCCGCCAACCGTCAGAGAGCGGTGAGCGGGAAACGGGATTTGAACCCGCGACGTCCACCTTGGCAAGGTGGTGCTCTACCCCTGAGCTATTCCCGCGTCGAACCCGTGCGAGAGAAGGGACTCGAACCCTCATGCCTTGCGGCACCAGATCCTAAGTCTGGCGTGTCTGCCGGTTCCACCACTCTCGCGGCCATCCCCACGCGCGTCCGCGCCGAGCGCGGCACTGCGCGTGGCATGCCTTGCCCACAGTGTACGGCGAACGGCACCCCGCGTGCAAGTGGCCTGAGACGGCCGATCGCCTGAGCCGTGAAGGACTCGAACCTTCGACCCGCAGATTAAGAGTCTGCTGCTCTACCAACTGAGCTAACGGCCCGCTCCCACGCCCGGCAGGACTCGAACCTGCCACCTACGGATTCGAAGTCCGTCGCTCTGTCCAACTGAGCTACGGGCGCAGCCGTGGAGCGTCGGGTGGGTGATGGGGCTTGAACCCACAACATCCAGATCCACAGTCTGGCGCTCTACCGATTGAACTACACCCACCGTCGGTCGTGGAGGCGCAGCTTCAACCGCGGCCGGCGCCGTTGTCAAGCGCCCCGCCGCCCGGTAGAATGGCCGGCCGTGGCAAAGAGCTTTACGTTGGCGATCTACCCCTGGGTGTACAGCGCCAAGTTCGAGCGGACGTGGCGCGAGGAGTTCACCAAACAGCGGCACCTCAGCGCGGCGGCCGAGTCCGCGCTGCCGGACGACGAGCGCGAACGCCTCTACCTGGACCGCAACCGGTTCGAGCAGCTCCCCCTGGTCAACTTCACGACCCAGTACGGGCTGGCCTGCTTCGAGGGCCTCAAGGCGTTTCCGCAGCCGGACGGCTCGCTGTCGCTGTTCCGCCCGTACGACAACGGCGTGCGCATGGCGCGTTCGATGGAGGGCTTGCGCATGCCGCCGTATCCCGCCGACACCTTTGTCCGGGCGGTCCGGCAGATCGTCGAGCGGAACCGCATGCTCGGCTTCACCCCCGCCTACGATCCGGCGTGGGAAGCGAACGACTTCGTGACCGCCGACACGGTCTACGTCCGGCCGTTCTCCTACGCCGAGTCCGGGATCGGCGTCGACCTGTCGGCCAATCCGTGGGTCATCATGGTCAACACCACGGTCGGCTCGTACTTCAACCCGGACGGCGACGCGTCGACCACCACCACGCGGCGCGTGCGCGCCACGCCGGGCGGCACCGGCTGGATCAAGTGCAGCGGCAACTACGTCACCAGCGCGCTGGCCAAGAAGGAGGCGGAGGCCGCCGGCTGCATGGAGGCGATCTTTCTCGACTCCCGTGATCACCGGTACCTGGAGGAAGGCTCCTCCTGCAACCTGTTCGCGGTGCTGTCGAACGGAACCCTGGTCACCCCCTCCCTGGGCGACACCATCCTGCCGGGCATCACGCGCCGGTCGGTGATGATCCTGGCGCGGGAGGCGGGCATGGCGGTCGAGGAGCGCCGCCTGCCGGTGGAGGAGGTGCTCGACGACGCGGTCGAGTTCTTCGGCACCGGCACTGCCGCCGGCGTGGCGCACTTCGGGTCACTCACGCACGAAGGGCGGACGGCGACGTTCGGGGACGGGAAGATCGGCCCGCGCGCGCTCCACTTCCTGCAGCAGCTCAAGGGCGTCCAGTTCGGCCGCCTGCCGGACCGCCACGGCTGGATGGTCCCCGCCGCCGCCTGACCCCCCGCCGCCGCCTGACCCCCCGCCGCCGCCTGACCCCCCGCCGCCGCCTGACCCCCCGCCGCCGCCTGACCCCCCGCCGCCGCCTGACCCCCCGCCGCCGCCTGACCCCCCGCCGCCGCCTGACCCCCCGCCGCCGCCTGACCCCCCGCCGCCGCCTGACCCCCGCCGCCGCCTGACCCGGCGGCCTGATCCGCAGGGTCAGCGGCGCAGCGAAACGGTAGCCAGGCGGCCGGCGCGCATGCCGGTCGCCGCCTGCAGCGCGCGGTCGACCGACCGGTGCTGCTCCCGGATCGCCTCCGCGCCCGTCTCGAACCAGGCCGGCGCCTGCTGCTCGGCCGGCAGGTTGCGGCGAATGCGCGCCGGCGCCAGCGTGCCGAAGTAGTGCCGGAGCGTCCGTTCGGCGTTGTGCGCCAGATATGCCTGGAACTCGTTCCGCATCAGGTCCTCCCAGGCGGTGTCGTAGCCCAGGGCGGCCAGATACGACCGCCACGCATGGCGCGCCGGTTCGCCGATCTCCCGCCACGCGGCGGCGATCGCCGCGCGGTAGCCGGCGTGGACGAAGTAGACGCCGTGCGCGGCCTCGTGCCGCATGAGCAGCCGGCGCTGCGCCGGGGGCGACTCCCGGCTGATCGACAGCACGGCGCCGCCCCGCTCGCCGGCCTGCCAACCGGCGGCGCCGTCCTGCCCGGCCGCGCCTCCCTGCCCCGCAGGGCCGATCACCCGCTGCGCGGCCAGGAAGTCGCGCAGCCACAGCTCCCGCGCGTTGAGCGGCGCGCCGGCGCGCTCCGCCTCCGTGAAGAACCGCGCCAGGTTGGCGGCGTCGTAGTCGTGGGCGTTGTAGCCGTAGCGGCCGTCGAGCTGCCGGTCGGTCCATACCGTGCCCCGGAAGCCGGCCTTTTCCACGTAGTAGGCAAGACGGCGAAAGAGCTCCTCCTGAATCGCGTAGGTCGCGGTATCGAAGATCAGCACCTGCGGCAGGGCGTTCCATCGGAACACCTCCCACGCCGTGCTGCGCCACTCCTTCTGCGGATAGTCCAGGATCGTGTCGAGATCGGCCGGCAGCGGCGCCGCGCCGGCTGCGGTCCGGCCGACCTGTTGAAAGCGGACCGCGCCGCCGGCGTGGCTCAGCGCCTCCACCGTCACCGGCACGAACCCCAGCACCGACTCGTGCAGGTGGACGGACCGTTCGCCGGCGGCCAGCGTCACCGCCACGGTCGCCCGCCGCTGCGCGCCGTCCGACACCGACAGCAGCAGCTCGCCGGCGCCGCCGGGCGCCGCCGGCGTGAAGGCCGACCGCACCACCAGCGCCCGGCCCGGTTGCGGAGCCGCCCGCGGCGCCGGCAGATGAGCGGCCAGGTCGACGATGCCGCCGGCGTCGGCCGTGGTGCCGCGCGCCAGGCGCACGTCGACGCCGACGTGCAGCACGCCATCCACCAGCGCTACGCCGGTGCGCGCGGGGGCGACGCCGGCCGCCAGCACGTCGAGCGTGCCGGCCGGCTCGTCGGTCCACAGCCGAAAGCCGCGCAACGATCCGGCCGGCGCCGGGAGCTGGCGGTGGATCGGTACGTCTCCGCCGGCCGCCAGCCGGTAACGGCCGATCTCATCGCCGTCGCCGGCGGTCACGCTCACGCTCGCCTCGGCCACGGTCGCCCGGTACTGCAGGTAGAGCGCCTGACCGGCGGCGACCGTTACGGCGGAGCGCGGGTGCAGCAGTCCGGTCGCCGCGATCCCTTCGGCCGGCGCCAGCCGCGCGTGGCGGCTGCCGTCGAATGCGCTGACGCGTAGCGCGCCGCGGCGGCCGTCGGCGTCGGTGAAACCGGCGCCGGTAGCGGCCGACCGGCAGCCGAGCGCCAGCAGCGCCGCGCAGAGCGCCGCAACGCCGGCCAGCGCACGCAGCCCGCCGGACCGCGCTCCGCCGGTCAGACGCACGCGGCCTCCGGCGCGCCCGCGTCCAAGGCGCCCGGCGCATCCGCGGAGCCGGCCGCGTCCATGGAGCCGGCCGCGTCCGGGACACGGGCGCCCGCGGCGCATGAAGCGCCCGAGATGCCCAGGCCGGGCAAGGCGAGCCGCCGCTCCACGATCGGACGCAACGCCCCGGCGACCTGCGCGGGCGCCAGCGCGTAGCCCTGCTCGGCGAGCGTGGTGCAGAACGCGGCGTGCGCGCGTCCGGCCCGGTAATCGGGCTCCCGAAGCGGGTACCGCAGGTACCGGCCGAACAGGGCCACGTCGCAGCAGACCAGCAGGCTCGACTGGTAGAAGAGCACGTGGCGGCGCCGGAACAGCGACGCGCCGAGCACCTTGCGGTCGCCGATCGCCAGGTCGCAGATTCCGCGCGGGCGCACGCCGCTCACGCCCAACCCGGCCAGCGCCTCCGCGACCCAGCCGTTGATCGCGCACAGGTGCTCGCGGTTGCGGAACGGTGAGTCGACCGCCGCCGCCAGCGCCAGCACGAGTTGGCCGGGCGCCAGCACGACGGCGCCGCCGCCGCCCCGGCGCCGCAACAACGGGACGCCGTCGGCGCGCGCTCGCTCGACGTGCGCGTCGGTCTTCGCGCGGCCGCCGGCGCCGAACACGATGGCCGGCGCCGCCGGCTCGTAGATGCGCCACGCCGGCCGGCCGGTCCGCTCCTGCCGGTCGAGCAGGGCGTCGTTGACCCCGGCCGGCGCCGCCGGTTGGGGCGCGCGGCGGTCATGCACCGAAGCGGCGCCGCTTTCCCGCGTAGCCGGCGGCGATCGGCAGCAGGGCGGCGGCCGGCACCACGCCCCAGGCGCCGGCCGCGCAGGCGCGTTCGCCGAACTCGCGCACCGTGTCCGGCCGGCCGGCGGCGGCGCGGATCAGGAACGGCACCGGGTGCTCGGTGTGGGTGCGCGCCACCGCCGGGGTGGAGTGGTCGCCGGTGACGATCAGCACGTCCGGGCCGAGCGCCAGAATGGCCGGCAGCGCGGCGTCGACTCGCTCGATCTCCGCGACCTTGGCGTCGAAGTCGCCGTCCTCGCCGGCCGAGTCCGTGTACTTGTGGTGCACGAAGAAGAACCGGTGCGGCCCCGGCCATGCTCCGGCGAGCGCCGCCACCTGCTGGTCCAGGCCGCCGAGCCGGTCGATCACGTCCATGCCGGCCAGGCGGCTGACGCCCTTGTAGTCGGGGTAGACGGCGATCGCCACGCCGCGCATGGCGAATCGGCGGTGCAGCGGCGGCAGCGCCGGACGCACCGCAAAGCCGCGCAGCAGCAGGTCGTTGGCCGGCTTGCGGCCGGCCAGGCGCTCGCGCGCCTGCCGCAGGAAGCCGGCGACCAGGCGCACGGTCGGCTCGGCGGCCGGTTCCAGCGCGCGCGGCGCGAGCGCCGGGACGCCGGTGCGCTGCGGGTCGGTGTCGGCGATCCGGTCGGACAACCCGGACCCGCGCAGCACCGCCACCGCGCGGTAGTCCTTTACCGGCCGCACGAACAGCGCGGCGCCGGCAAGCTCGATGCCGTCGAGCAGCGCGCACAGCTCGGCGCACGCCTCGGTCGCGATCCGTCCGGCGCGCCGATCGGTGACGCGGCCGGCGGCGTCGCTGGTCGCAAAGTTGACCCGCACGGCGACGTCGCTGTCCTGCAGCGGGAAGCCTATGCCGAGAGCCGCCACCACGCCGCGGCCGACCGGCGCTTCGAGCGGGTCGTAGCCGAACAACGCCAGGTGTCCGGGCGCCGAGCCGGGCGCCACGCCGTAGCCGACCGGCAGGTGCAGGCCGCATTCGCCGGCCGCCGCGGCGGCGTCCAGGTTGGGCGTGCGGGCGCTCTCCAGCTCGGTGCGGCCGCCGGGACGGCGCGGCAGCCCGCCGAGCCCGTCGAGCACCAGCAGCACGATGCGCCGGTCGTTTTCCTGCGCCAGCGCCGCCAACCTGTCTTCCCGATTCTGCATAGCGGATTCCCGTGCGTGCGGAGCGCCGTCGCGTCCAAGAGGGCTCGAACCTCTGACCCGCAGCTTAGAAGGCTGCTGCTCTATCCTGCTGAGCTATGGACGCCGCGTCCGTGCCGGAGTCTGTCGAATCGGCGCGGTCAGCCGCAAGTCCGCCGGTTGTTGACGGCGCACCGCGTTTCTCCGTAGGCTGTGACACTGGCCTTGCCGGGCCGCCGCCCGCGGGATGTAGCCTAGCGGCCAAGGCGCCTGCTTTGGGAGCAGGAGATCGGAGGTTCGAGTCCTCTCATCCCGAACGGATGCACCGCTGATGAACACGCTCGCCGACACCATGACCGCGCTGGCCGACCGGGTGGCCGCCAACAACCGCTGGCGCCAGCGCGAATGCATCAACCTGATCCCGTCGGAGACCACGCCGAGCCTGCTGGTCAAGGCGTGCGAGGTGGCCGACGCCGCCGGCCGCTACGCCGAGCACCGCCGCCTGAAAGGGGCGGAGGTCTACTTCTACCAGGGCACGGACTTCATCCGGGAGATCGAGGAGCAGGTGCACGCGCAGGCGCAGCGCTTCTTCGGCTGCGACCGGGTGGAGGCGCGGCCGGTCACCGGCCAGCTCGCCAACATCGTCGTCTTCGAAGCGCTGCTGCGCTTGAAGAACCGCGGCAACGACGGGCCGATGCGGCGGCTGTCGTCGGTGATCAACAACGGTCTGATCGAGGGCGGCCACCTGAGCGCCCAATCGATGGGAGCGCTCTACAACGCGGTCGACCGCGACGACGCCGGCGTCGAGCGCACCTTCCCGATCCCGGTGCGGGCCGACAATCCGTATCTGGCCGACACGGAGGCGCTGCTGACGCTGATCGGCGAGCGGCGCCCGGACCTGATCGTGTTCGGCAAGAGCATGTTCCTGCACCCGGAGCCGGTGCGCTCGGTGGCCGACTTCACCGCCGGGATGGACGACCCGCCGCTGCTGATGTTCGACATGGCGCACGTGCTCGGCCTGTACGGCGCCTTTCAGGCGCCGCTCGCCGAAGGCGCGGCGGTGGTGACCGGCAGCACGCACAAGACCTTCTTCGGCCCGCAGCGCGGCGTGGTGCTCGGCTCCGCGGCGGCGCGCCCGCTGTGGCCGCACGTGCGGCACCGCGCCTGTCCCGGCACCACCAGCAACCATCACCTCGGCTCCCTGATCGGCTTTCTGGCGGCGCTGTACGAGATGAACGCCTGCAAGGACGACTATCAGCGCGCCGTGATCGGCAACGCGCGCGCGTTCGCGCAGGCGCTGGCCGCCGCCGGCGTCGCCGTGGAAGGGGGCGAGTCGGAGGGCTACACCCACAGCCATCAGGTGATCGTCCGGGTCGCCCCGGCGCTGGCCGGCGATCAGGCGGCCGAGCGCCTGGAGCGCAACAACATCATCACCAACTACCAGGCGCTGCCGGGCGACGCCGGCTTCGCCGTTGCCGGCGGCGTGCGCCTCGGCGTCCAGGAGATGACCCGGTACGGGATGCGGGCGGCCGACTTCGAGTCGGTGGCCGAGTTGATCGCGCGCGTCGTGCTGCGTGACCAGGACGTGCGCGGCGAGGCGGCGGCCCTGCGCGCCCGGTTCCGGGACATGCGCTACTGCCTGCCGGCCGATCAGGCGATCCCGCTGGCCATGCGCATGTTGGAGCCGATGTTTCCGGCCGCCGCCGACGCGGTCGGACCGCTGTTCGGGTCCGGGTGATGGCGGGCTCTCCGACCCGCGCGGAGGCGTGGGAGCTGGTCCGGCGCTACATCGAGTCGCCGGCGTTGCGCAATCATTGCCAGGCCGTCGAGGCGGTGATGCGCGCCGAGGCGCAGGCGGCCGGCGAGGACCCGGACGAGTGGGGGGTGATCGGGCTGGTGCACGACCTCGACTGGGAGCGGTTCCCGCAGGAGCACTGCCGCAAGACCGAGGTCATCCTGACCGAAGCGGGGTGGCCGGCCGGCTACGTTCGCGCGGTGCTGTCGCACGGTTGGCAGATCTGCACCGACGTGGAGCCGTGCAGCCTGCTGGAACGGACCCTCTACGCGGTCGACGAGCTGGTCGGCTTCGTCACCGCCTGCGCTCTGGTGCGTCCGTCCAAGAGCGTGCGCGACCTGGAGGTCAAGTCGGTGCGCAAGAAGTGGAAGCAGAAGGGATTCGCCGCCGGGGTCGACCGCGCGGTGATCGAACGCGGCTGCGCCATGCTCGGCCGCGACCTTGACGACCTGATCGGCGCCGTCATCGCCGGCATGCGGCCGGTCGCCGCGCAGATCGACCTGTAAGGAGGTGGCCGTGGACGGAACCTTGGACAAAGTGGTCAAGACCGACGCCGAATGGCGGCGCGAGCTGTCCGACGACGAGTATCAGGTGACGCGCCGCAAGGGGACGGAGCCGCCGTTCACCGGCCGCTACTGGCGCAGCAAGGGACCCGGCGCCTACCGCTGCCGCTGCTGCGGGCAGGCGCTGTTCGACTCCGCCGCCAAGTTCGACTCCGGCACCGGGTGGCCCAGCTTCACCGCTCCCCGCGATGGCCGGTCGGTGCGGACCGAAGAGGACCGCTCGCTGTTCATGCGCCGCACCGAGGTGCTCTGCGCGCGTTGCGACGCCCACCTTGGCCACGTCTTCGACGACGGCCCGGCGCCGACCGGCAAGCGCTACTGCATCAACTCCGCGTCGCTACGGCTCGATCCGGCGGCCGGGAACCGGTAGTTCCGCCGCGTCCCGGTTGATCCGGGGCGCCGATTCCGGTATCTTCCGGCCGCTCGACGACCATGGCTGACTTGGAGGAAACGCCCGCCGACACCCTGGTCGACCGGATGCGCGGTAAGCTGCTCGATCTCAAGCGTGAGATCCTGCAGCACCTGGCCGACGAGGACACGTTGGCGCGCGGCATCCTGGGCAGCCTGGACCCCAAGGACATGGCCGACGTGGCGACCGAGGACATGGACCGCAAGACGCTGCAGACGCTCGGCGCGCAGGAGGTGCGGCGCCTCAACCTGATCCAGTCCGCGCTGGCGCGGATCGAGACCGGGCACTACGGCGCCTGCATGCGGTGCGGCGGCCGGCTCCCGGACGAACGGCTGGAGGCGTTGCCGTACGCGCTGTTCTGCATTCCGTGCCAGTCGGCGGAGGAACGCCGCAACCGCTGAGCGGCGGCGCCGGCCGGCGCGCCGGTAATCAGTCCGGGCGTTTGCAAGCGCAGGCGACCCGCATGTCCGCGCCGACGCCGGCCAACCGCACGGCGAACGTCGACCGGTCCGCTCCGCGCGCCGCCGCCGTCTCTTCCGGGAGCAGCTGCGGATGCATGGCGAACAGGACGCGCGCCTGCACGTGGTAGTCCAGGAAGTCGGTCGCAAACAGGATCCGCCCGCCCGCCGCCAGCGCGCGCACCATGCGGTCCAGGGTTTCGCCGCGCAGAAAGCGCCGGCGGCGGTGACGGGCCTTGGGCCACGGGTCCGGATAGTAGAGATGGAAGGCGTGGACGCTCCCCGGCGGCAGCCGTTCGATCACCTCCTCGGCGCGGCCGTTGATCACGAAGGCGTTGCGGAGCCCCCGGCGCTCCACCTTCCGTTGCGCCTTCCGGCAGCGGCGCTCCTTGAGTTCGACGCCGACGCAGACGGTGTCCGGCCGGGCCGCCGCGTAGCCTGCAAGGAAGATGCCGTTGCCGCAGCCGATCTCGATCTCCAGACGGGTACCGGCGGCGGCCGCCAGCGCCGCCTGCAGCACCGGCTCAAGGCCGCCGCCGGCCGGCAGGCCGCCGGCCGCAAGGCCGCCGGCCGCAAGGTCGCCGACCGGCAGGTCGCCGTCCATTTTTGTTCCGCGCGGACGCCGGGCGCCGGCGGTCAGGCCGGGGGCCGGCCGGTGAGCGGCTTCAGGTCTTTTTGCTGCGCGCGAAGTCGACGTTCACGCGCCGCCCGTTGAGCGTCTCGCCGCTGATCTTGTCGATCGCCGCTTGGGCGATGCCGGACGGCACTTCGATGAAGGAGAAGTTGTCGAGGATCTTCACCTCGCCGATCCGGTCGTGCGGCAGCTCCAGCTTGGCGACGAACAGGTCGGTCAACATCTGGCGGGAAATCCGCCGGCTGCGCCCCACGCTGACGAACAGGCGCGCCATCTCACCGTCGGCCTGCGGCGCAGCACCGGCTTCCCGCGGCGGCCCGGCGTCCCGTGAGCGGGCCTCCCGCGCCGGGGCCGGCGCCGCGGCGGCTGCCGAGGCTGCGGGGGCGGGCTCTCCTTTGGCGGGGCGGTCGCCGCGGTCGGGGCCGCCGGCGCGCGCGGATGGGCGCGCCGGCGTCCGGTCGGCGGCGGCAGGCCGGTCGGGTCCGCCGGCTGCGGGCGGCGCGTCAGCAACGCGCGGCGCCCCCGCGGCGCGCGGTACGCCGGCGCCGGCCGCCTCCTGCAGCAGGTAGGCCGGCAGGTACCGGCGCACCGACATGGGCAGGGCGGTGCGGATCTGGCGGCGGATCGCCTTGAGGTGTTCCAGATCGGCGTCGTTGCGGATGTGACGCTCGAATTGGTCGAGCAGTTCCTTGAATCGAGGATCGACCGGGTCGTCGCTTGCCAAGGGTGGATCTCCGGTGCGTGATGGTGGCATCGGCGCGGTGCGGAGCGCGGCGCGGTAGCGGCGTACGCTACGCGGCGTCCGGTGACCGGCCTGCGGCCACGATAGGGACCGCCCCCCGGTTTGTCAAACGCCCGCCGGCGCGCGATTCGCGGTGGGGCCGGTCAGTGGCTGAGTATCTGGCTCAGGAAGAGCTTGGTGCGGTCGGAGCGCGGGTTGTTGAAGAACTCCTGCGGGGTGTTCTGTTCGACGATCTGGCCTTCGTCCATGAGCATGACCCGGTCGGCGACCTGCGAGGCAAAGCCCATCTCGTGCGTGACGACCAGCATGGTCATGCCGGACTCGGCCACGTCGACCATCACGTCGAGCACCTCCTTGATCATCTCCGGATCGAGCGCCGAGGTCGGTTCGTCGAACAGCATGATCTTGGGCCGCATGCAGAGCGAGCGGGCGATCGCCACGCGCTGCTGCTGGCCGCCGGAGAGCTGCCCCGGGTACTTGCCGGCCTGCTCCGGTATCTTCACCCGCTCCAGGAACTCCATCGCCTGCGCTTCGGCGTCCCTGCGCGCCATCCTGCGCACCCAGATCGGCGCCAGGGTGCAGTTCTGCAGCACCGTCAGATGCGGGAAGAGGTTGAACTGCTGGAACACCATGCCGACCTCGCGGCGGATGGCGTCGATGTTCTTGAGGTCGTGGGTCAACTCCGTGTCCTCCACGACGATCGATCCGCTCTGGTGCTCTTCCAGCCGGTTGATGCACCGGATCAGCGTCGACTTGCCCGACCCCGACGGGCCGCAGATGACGATGCGCTCCTGCCGCGTCACGGTCAGGTCGATGTCGCGCAGCACGTGCAGCGTCCCGAACCACTTGTTGAGGCCGCTGATGCGGATGATCGGAGCGGCGGCGGCCCGGTTGTCGGCATCTGCCATACAGTCTCCTGTCGTCGTGTTCCCGGCGTCTTCAGCGCCGGGTGGTGTCGAGGCGTTTTTCCAGGTTGATCGAGTAGCGCGACATGGAAAGACAGATCACGAAGAAGAACAGCGCCGCGATCAGAAACGTCTCATAATCGACCTTGCCGATCCAGTCCGGATTGGTCTGCAGCAGCCGCGCGTGTCCCAGAATGTCGAACAGACCGATGGTGACCACCAGCGTCGTGTCCTTGAACAGGCCGATGAAGGTGTTGACGATGCCGGGGATGGCGATCTTGAGCGCCTGCGGCAGCACGATCAGACGCATCATCTTCCAGTAGCTGAGGCCGACCGCCTGCGCCGCCTCGAACTGACCGTTGGGAATCGCCTGCAAGCCGCCGCGGATCACCTCCGCCATGTACGCCGAGGAGAACGCGGTGATCATCACCATCACCCGCACCAACCGATCGAGCGACATGCCGGGCGGCAGGAACAGCTGCAGGATGATGATCGCCACGAACAGCAGGGTGATCAGCGGCACGCCGCGGATCACCTCGATGAACCCGACCGAGGCCAGGCGGATCATCGGCAGCCGCGAACGGCGGCCGAGCGCCAGCAGGATGCCGATCGGCAGCGACAGGGCGATGCCGGCCGTTCCCGCCACCACGTTGAGCATGAAGCCACCGAACTTGTCGGTCGGCACCGTCTCCAAGCCGAACCCGCCGACCAGCAGCACCACGGCGATCACCGGGTACGCCAGCGAGTACCAGCGCCCGTAGCGGGCGTACGGCAGCCGGTCGAACAGCACGTAGGCGACCGCCGGGATCAGCAGGATCAGCGCTACGTTGACCCGCCAGTACGCGTCGGCCGGATAGAAGCCGTAGAGAAACTGATTGATGCGCTGATCCAGCCACGCCCAGCAGGCGCCCGGCGCCGTGCACTCCGCGCCGGTGTCGCCGGTGAAGTCGGCGTCGAACAGCGCCCAGTTGAGAAACGGCGGCACGGTCCGCCACAGCAGCAGCAGCGCCGCCACCGTCAGGGCGGCGTTGAACCAGCTCGAAAACAGGTTGGCGCGCAGCCACCCCAGCACGCCGATCGTCGTCGCCGGCGCCGGCCGCGCCGGCAGCATCTGCGCGCGGCTGCGATGGAACGCCCGGCCGCCCGGCGCCCGGCCGCCCGCCGTCCGATCGCTCATCGTTCCACCAGCGCGATGCGGCGGTTGTACCAGTTCATGAACAGCGAGGTGAGCAAGCTCAGACAGAGATAGGTAATCATGTAGATGGAGATCACCTCCAGCGCCTGGCCGCTCTGGTTCAGGATCGTGTTGCCGACCGAGACCAGATCCTGGTAGCCGATCGCCACCGCCAGCGACGAGTTCTTGGTCAGGTTGAGATACTGGCTGGTGAGCGGCGGGATGATCGTGCGCAGCGCCTGCGGCAGCACGATGCGCCGCAACGTCAGACCGGCCGGCAGGCCGAGCGCGCCGGCCGCCTCGGTCTGGCCCTTGCCGACCGACAGGATGCCGGCGCGCACGATCTCCGAGATGAACGCGCCGGTATAGGTCGACAGGGCGACCCACAGCGCCACCAGCTCCGGCGTGACGTTGAAGCCGCCCTGCAGGTTGAACCGCCCCATCTCCGGCATGTCCAGACTGACGGGCCGGCCGAGCGCGAAGAACGCCGCCAGCGGCAGCCCGACGATCAGGCCCACTCCCGTCCAGCCGGCCGGGAACTTCCTGCCGGTCGCGTCTTGCCGGCGCTTTGCCCAGCGGGCCAGGAACACGGCCGCGGCAACGCCGGCCGCCAACGCGATCAGGACGAACGCCGCCCCGCCGGCGAGGACCGGCGCCGGCAACCGCACGCCGCGGTTGTTCAGAAAGGCGAAGCCGCCGATCGAGATCGTGTCCCGCACGCGCGGCAGCGCCAGCATGATCACCCACCAGAAGATGATCTGCAGCAGCAGCGGCACGTTGCGGGTGAACTCCACGTAGACGGTCACGATCCGGCTGATCAGAAAGTTGCTCGACAGGCGCAGGACGCCGGCCACGAAGCCGACCGCGGTCGCCGCCACGATGCCGAGCGCCGCCACCAGCACCGTGTTGAGACCGCCGACCAGAAACGCCCGCCCGTAGGTCGACGTCGAGCTGTAGGGGATCAGCCGCTGGTTGATGTCGAAGGCGGCCGTGTCGAACAGAAACCCGTAGCCGGAAGCCAATCCACGCTGCTGCAGATTGGCGATGGTGTTCGACACGATGAAGGCGATGGCCAGCGCCGCCCCCAGCACCAGCAGGAGCTGCAGGGCGGCGCCGCGCGCAGGGCCGCTGGTGAGCGGCCCTGCGCTGCCCGATCGCCTACCGGAACGGCGGCGCGTAGAGGATGCCTCCGTCCTTGTACAGCGCGTTGAGCCCGCGCTGCAGACTGAGCGGCGTCAGGTACCGCTCGAAGATCTCCGCGTAGTTGCCTTCCGCTTCGATCGCCCGCACCGCCCACTGCGCGTCCAGCCCCAGCATCTCGCCGTAGCTGCCTTCCGTGCCGAGCATCCGGTTGATCTCCGGGTGGTCGGTGCCGCCGGCCATCGCGCTCACGTTGCCCTGCGTCACGCCGAGCTCCTCGGCGATGATCAGCGCGTTGAGCACCCAGCGCGCCACGTCCGCCCATTCGTCGTCGCCCTGCTGCACCAACGGCCCCAACGGCTCCTTGGAGACGATCTCCGGGTAGATCACGTGCGCGGCGGGATCGGCGAACGTCGACCGCGTCGCCGCGATCCCCGATGCGTCGGTCGTGTACACGTCGCAACGCTCCTCCTCATAGGCGGCGCGCGCTTCGGCGTTGGTCTCTATCGGCACCGGCTCGTACTCCATCCCGTTGGTGCGGAAGAAGTCGGCCAGGTTCAACTCGGTGGTGGTGCCGGTCTGGATGCAGACCGATGCGCCGTCGAGCTCGGAGGCGCTCATCACGCCGAGCGACCGGCGGCCCATGAAGCCCTGGCCGTCGTAGTAGTTGACGCCGATGAAGGTGAAGCCCAGGTCGACGTCGCGCGACAGCGTCCAGGTGGTGTTGCGGGACAGCACGTCGATTTCGCCCGACTGCAGGGCCGGGAAGCGGGTCTTGCCGGTCAGGTTGACGTAGCTGACCGCATCGGCGTCGCCCAGCACGGCGGCGGCGAGCGCCCGGCAGTAGGCTACGTCGAAGCCGGTCCAGTTGCCGTCGTCGTCGGTGTAGGCAAAGCCGGGCAGCCCGGTGTTGATGCCGCACCGGAGTTCTCCGGCGGCTTGTACGGCGGCCAGGGTCTGCGCGTGCAGCGCAACGCCCCCCACCACCGCCAGCGCGGCGGCCAGCGCGACCGCCTTCATGCGAGTGGTCATACTCGTTCCTCCTTGTCTGTTGTCCGTATGGGGTTCTGTCCGTTCAGCGTTCGCAATCCACAGTAAATGATCGATCGCTAAGTGGCGAGCGTTCGGCCAGATCGTGGCGACAGGGTATACGGACGCGGGCGCGGGCGTCAAGGCGCCGTTTGCGCGCCTCCGAGCGAAGTGACTTATCCGGTTTTTTCGTGGCCGGCCGGGCCCGCGCGTCCGCGCCGCGGCCCGCGGCCGCTTCCCGCGGCCCGCGTGCGCGGCTATGATCGGCGCACGGGAGGAGCACATTGAAGGTCCATTACGACGCCGACATCGACCTTGGCCGCATACACGGCGCCAAGGTGGCGGTCATCGGCTACGGCAGCCAGGGGTTCGCGCACGCCAACAACCTGCGCGATTCGGGTGTGGAGGTCGCCGTGGGGCTGCGGCCCGACAGCGCCAGCGTCAGCAAGGCGCAGGACGCGGGCATCCGCGTGTTGCCGACCGCGGAAGCGGCGGCGTGGGCGGACATGGTGATGATGCTGATCCCCGACCACCTGCAGGGGGAGGTGTACCGCGACGCCATCGCCCCCAACCTGGGCGCCGGCAAGACGCTGCTGTTCGCCCACGGCTTCAACATCCACTTCGGTCAGATCGAGCCCGACGCCGCGGTCGACGTGTCGATGGTCGCCCCCAAGGGCCCCGGCCACACCGTTCGCCGCCAGTTCGAGCTCGGCTACGGGGTGCCGTGCCTGGTGGCGATCCACAACGACGCCTCCGGCAACGCCAAGCAGAACGCGCTCGCCTACGCGGGGGCGCTCGGCGGCGGCCGCGCCGGCGTGATAGAGACCAACTTCCGTGAGGAGACCGAGACCGACCTGTTCGGCGAACAGACGGTGCTCTGCGGCGGCGTCTCCCATCTGATGCGCGCGGGGTTCGAGACCCTGATCGAAGCCGGCTACGCGCCGGAGATGGCCTACTTCGAGTGCATCCACGAGTTGAAGCTGATCGTCGACCTGGTCTACGAGGGCGGCATCTCGCTGATGCGCTACTCGGTTTCCGACACCGCCGAGTACGGCGACTACCAGTCCGGGCCGCGCCTGATCTCCCCGGAGGTGAAGGCGGAGATGAAGCGCATCCTGGCCGACATCCGGGACGGCTCGTTCGCCCGGCGCTGGATGGAGGAGAACCGCGCCGGCCGCCGCGGCTTCCTGACCGACCGCGCCGAGCACGCCGACCACCCGCTGGAGCGGGTCGGCAAGGAGCTGCGGTCGATGATGCCGTGGATCGAAAAGGACCGGCTGGTCGACAAGGGCAAGAACTGACCGGCGGCGCCGGCGGAGACCGCTATGCCGGCGGCCCCGGCTCCGGCCCCCACGCGTAGCGGCGCGGCGCCCGCGCGGCCACGCGGGTGAGGACTTCGTAGGGTATGGTGTCCGCCCACCCGGCCACCTCGTCGGCGGTCGGGCCGGCTGCGCCGAACAGCGTGGCTTGATCCCCGATGCGCACCTGCGGTTGCGCGCCGGCGTCGATCATGCAGTGGTCCATGCAGACCCGGCCGGCCAACCGGTAGCGCCGGCCGCCTATGCGCACCTCCGCCGCCGCGCCGCCGCGCCCGCCGGGCCAGGGATACCCGTCGCCGTAGCCGGCGGCGATCGTGGCGACCACCGTGTCGCGCGCGGCCCGGTAGCGCAGGCCGTAGGAGACGTGGTCGCCGGCGCGGACGCGGCGCATGGCGGTCACCGGCGCGGTGAGCTCCATCACCGGCTTGAGCCGGTCCCGCAGAGGCGCCGCGCACGACGGATCGTAGCCGTAGGCGGCAAGCCCCACCCGCACCAGGTCGAGGTGCGACGCCGGCAGCGCGGCGACCGCCGCCGAGTTGGCGGCGTGCGCGAGCAGCCGCGGATGGCGCGCGCGCGCGGCTTCGGCTGCCTGCAGCAAGGCGGCGAGCTGCCGCCGGGTCGGCTCCGGGTCGGCGGCGTCGGCGGCGTAGAAGTGGGTGCAGAGCCCCGCCAGCCGCACGCCGTCGGCCTCGGCGATGGCGCGCGCGACGGCGTCCGCGCCGGCCGGCGGGCAGCCGGAACGGTGCATGCCGGTGTCGAGCTCCAGATGGACCGGCAGCGGCGCGCCGCCGCGGTTGGCGCCGCCGATCGCCCGCGCGGTGGCCGCGTCCGCGCAGACCGCGGTGAGCCGCCAGCGGACCACCTCCGGCGCCTGTTCGGGCACGGTGGGGCCGAGCAGCAGCACCGGGCGGCGGATGCCGGCCTCGCGCAGCTCGCGCCCCTCGCCGGTCGAGCTGACCGCCAGCAGGTCGGCGGCGCCGGCGGCGGCCTGCGCCGCGCGCACCGCGCCGTGACCGTAGGCGTCCGCCTTCACCACGAAGCAGACGCGGGTCCCCGGCCGCAGGTGCGCGCGGACCGCCGCCAAGTTGTCCCGCAGGCGGTCCAGGCGTATGCGGGCGACGGCGCGGGCGTGGATGACGCGGTGCTGACTTCGGCGGTCTCCCGTGAACAACGCGCGAAACCAGCCAGGTAATTCCAGGTCGGGTCGAAGCGCCACGACGCCGGCGTGGTGCGCATCGATATAGTCCGCGCCGGTCAGCCACTCCGTTTCCCCGGCGTCCGGGACCAGCAGGAGCGTTCGGTCCGGCCGGCGGCTCCCCCAACGCAGCGCGTCGGCGTACGGGTGCACGCTCTCCATCATGCCGCTCAGAATCGCGTCCTTGCCGGCCCGGTACTTGGCGTCAAGGACGACGAATCGAGTCACCTGGCCGGCGGACTCCACCGTCACCGCCAGATCGGGCCGGAGCTTGCCGGAGATCGACCAGCTTTCGTCGCGCGCGCGTCCGTTCGTGTTGGCGAACGCCGGCTGCAGGCGGAGCGTCACGCGGCGGCCGTCGCGGCGGCGGCCGGTGGCGCTACGCCGGTCGGCGGCGCCCGCGTTGGTCCACGCAAAACCGGGCAGCCACTCCCGCAGCTTCTTTGCCAGCGCCACGAAGCACCACCGCTCGTAAATCTCCCACGTCGGGCTGAGCGGCAGCAGATCGCGCGGGTCGAGCCGGTATACGCCCCGCCGTAGCGCTTCCCAGCCGAGGCGCCAGAACCGCGCGTACAGCGGATGCGCGGCCACCGCGTTGAGCCCTGCCGCCGTGACTTCGGGCCGGTGCACCTCACTGAACGGCCGCCGGCGCTCGGCGGCTGCGAACACCCGTTCCATCGCGCCGAGGATCTCGCGCCACCGATCGACGCGGCCGGACATGCCGGTCCGCGTCTCGCTGGCCGGCTGCTTGGCGAGCTTCTCAAGCGCCGCGGCAAGCGCTCGGCAGCGGCGCCGTAGCGCGCGCAGCACGTGGAGGATGCACCGGTTCGCCGGCGCGTCGAGCGTGCGCTCGACCGCCGGCACGTCCAGGATCGGCTCCCCGCCGGGTGACGCCGCGGCGGCCGATCCGGTACGCCTGATGGCCGCAAGCGTGGGCGGTTGGCGCGCCGCCGCCCGCAACGTGCGGAGGTCGGCGCGCCGGGCTTCCCGCAACGGGACGAACCGCCGCCGCGCCCGCAGCACGCTCACCGGTTCCCGCCGGATCGCCGCCAGCGCGCGTTCCAGGTCGCGCCGCCGTTTCCGCAGCCGCTCGAACAGCACCAGCGGATCGTCGGTCTCACCAAGCGCGCCGAGCCGCCGGCGGGCGGGTTCCTCGCCCACGATCAGATGCGCGTCGAAGTCGATGATTTCCTCGACCATGCGTGCGAACTGCTCACGGCCGGCCTTGTTCGGGTCCGGGCTTACGTCGAGCCTGAAGATTCCCAGCGAGCGGCCGGCCCGATCCAGCAGCTCGGCGCGCACTTCGCCGGCGTAGAACCCCGGTGTCCACGTCCACCGGTTCGCGGCGTCGTCGGCCGGATGCAGCGGTTCGTCGTCGACGAGCAGCCGGTAATCGCCGTCGGCGGGGCCGACGAAGGTCGCCTCGCGGCGCTCGGAGAACCCGCCGTTCAGACCGGAAGGATGCAATGCGCAAAGACCGCCCTCGCCGCGCACTCGCAGCGCGACCTGGCGTTCGGCGGTCACGTCATCGCCAGAATCGGAAGCTGCCGATCTGCTCCAGGTCGCCGATCAGTTCTTCGACCTTGGCGGTGGATCGCCTGAGATTACGTTCCGCAAGGGCGGCCCGGCAATCGTCGAGCGCGCTCCGCGCGCGCGGCGCATCGTCGCCGCGCAGCTTTGGCAGCACCTTGGCGTACAGCGCGCGGTCGAGCGCATCTTCCGTCGATAGCGATGCGCTCTGTGCCTGCCGCTGCTCCATGAACCGGACGACCTCCTCGATCACCCGCCAGCCGAAGTGCAGCCGCGCCGGGCTGAGCGCAGCCGTGAGCCGCCCCAGGATCGTCCTGACCGCCGCCTTGTCCCGGTCGCGCAGGGGACTGCCGGCCCAACCCGGCCATCGGTCGACGTCCACGTCCCAGAACTCCAGCGTGAACGCGCGGTCGAGCACCTTGTCGGAGATACCCATGGTCGTCTCGTCCATGTTCACGGTGCCGATGAGCACGAGATTGCCGGGATAGGGGATGCTCGGCGGGACGCCGTACGCGTTTTCGTCGCCGCCGTGCAACTCGATACGGCCGTCGTCGAGCTCCATCGCGCTGAGGATCGGCGCCAGGTACTGCTCCGGATGCGACAGGTTCATCTCGTCGAGCACGCACGCGTGCGGCTGAGACCGGTTTTCGGAGGCGCGGATCAGGAACCGAAGGAACTCGGTTGATGTGTACCGGTTCTCGCCGAGCGGGTCGACGTAGCCGAGCAGCGGCGCCGGATCGTGCCAGCCCGGCTGCACGGCGATGGTGCGGATGAGGCCGGCCGAATCGTCCTCCTGCCCGGCCAGCGCCTTGGCGTATTCGACGGCCAGTCGCGTCTTGCCGGTCCCGGAGAGGCCGGTGAGCACGGCGAAGTGGCGCCGTTCGTGCGCCCACAAGCCAAGATGGAGCGACTCCACCACTTCCGGCTCGAATATGAGCCGGCCCGCCGTGCGGATCGTGTCGAAGTGCGCGGCGATCCGGCCGAGTTCGGGCCGATCCGGCCGCCGCGCCGGGTTCGGCGTGACGCCCTCCGATCGGGGCGGCGGAGGAGGCCGGTCTTCTTTGAGCAGCTCGAACAGGGCGTCGGGCAGCATCATGCGCCGGGCTACGGCGGTCCAGTCGGTGCGATCCACCGGGCCCGCGGCTCGTTCCAGCCGGTCCAGTATCCACCGATTCACCAGCGCTTCATTGCGGACGTCGCCGCTTCTTCCACTCAGGATTATGTAGAGACGCCCCCCGGACAGACGCCCTTTTCGTCCCGGGCTCCGATGCGTCGTGAAGTCGTGCGGGAACAGCGCGGCGAACGCGCGCGTGGTTATGATTGTCGATCCGCCCGGATAGTTCGGCCACGCGTGCTCCCTCACCTCGCGCATGCATTCTTCCAGCCAATCGGTCCGTTCCTGCGGATCGTCCGGCGGCGGCCCGCCGGTGCGTTCGACGAACCATCGGCGGAACTCCGGATCCGTCACCGCCGGCTCCAGGGCTGCCACCAACTTGCGCGTGGAAGAAACCGAGTAGATAGGATTCCGTTCCCAGATGCGGCGCTGAAACGCCTCGCTCGCACGCTCGTCCGCGCCGGTCTCCTGCACTTCCCGCAGAAACGCCGCGAGCCTCGCCACTTCCGGGGATCGTCGAACGCGCCTTTCGGCTTCTTCGCAGGCGGCCCGCCCTGCGGGAGTGTCGAGGTCGAACGTCTCCGTCGCGCCGGCTGCCACCGGCTGATGATACCATCCCGGTGTGAAGCGGGTCGATCCGGCGTGCGGCCGTAACGGGCTCGCCGTCCGGCCCGGACCATCCTCGGTCCGGCTGCACGCCGGACTGATCGCCGCTCCCGGCGGGCGGTTCGTGGCCGATCTGTCGATCCGCGGCGGCCGGATCACGGCGGTCGGCTCCACCGGGACGGCGGCGGATCGGGTCATCGACGGCATGGGCCGCGTCGCGCTGCCGGGATGGGTGCTGCCGCTGGTCCCGGCCGATGCGGCGGCCACTCCGCCCCACCTGCGCTGGGCCGGCGCCGGGATCACCTGCGCCGGCTGGCCGGGCGCGGCGCCGCGCGAAGCGTGGGGCAGCGACGTGGCGCCGATGGAGCTGATCGGCGCGGCCGAACAGATCGCCCGCGCCCCGAGCGCCATTCACGAGCGCGGCCGCGTGGCGTTCGTACTGCCGGCCGGCCGCGGCGCCGCGCTGCTCGACGCCGCCGCACGGATGCTCGCCGGTCTGCGGGCGACGCTCATCATCGCCGTGGACGGCAAGGAGCGCGCAGCGGCCGCCGCCGCCGAGCGCGCGGCGGCGCACGGCGGGCGGGTCGCGGTCGGACCGCTCCGGGAGAAGCCGTCACTGCGCCGCGTGCGGGACGCCGGGGCGCTGGCCGCCACCGATCCGGCTTGGCTGATCGAAGACCCGTCCCTGTGGCGGGAGGCCGCGCGCGGGGCCGTGCGGCTGCTGATCAGCGCGTCATGCCGGCCGCCGTCGGTGGCTGCCCTGTACCGGTCGGGACCGGCGCGCGGACTGATCGGGCTGGAGGCGCTGGCGGCGCTGCTGGCCGCCACGCCGGCCGCGCTCCTGGGGTGCGCCGGCAAGGGGCTGCTGGCCCCCGGACGGGAAGCCGACCTCTGCCTGCTGGAGCCGTCCGGCGGCGATGCGGCGATCGTCACGACGCTGCTGCGCGGCGCCGACGCCCGGCGCCCGCACGGCCGGGCGATCCGTTGCGAACCGGTCGACGGTCTCCCGGCCGGCTGATCGATCGGATCAGGACTCCGCTTGGAGCCGGCGCTTCAGGGCGCGGAGTTCCTGCTCGGTCTGCAGGTCCTTGAGCTCGTCGGCGGTGGGGTCCGGCTCCCCGGAGATCGACTGCAGGTCGGCCAGGAGCGCCTCGGCGTCGATGCCGGAGAGCGCCGGCGCGGCCTGCAGCCGCTTCAGTTGCGCCTTGAGCCGGTCGATTACGACCGACAGCTCGAACTCCTCGCCGGTCAGCTGCTCGCGCGTAGCGCGCGCCTCCTGCAGCCGCTCCTCCGCCCGTTGCGTCAGCCCGCTGTCGCCGGCCTGCCGGGCCAGCGCGGCCCGCTTCCCCCACAGAGCTTCCTGGTCGCGCGCGGACTGCAGCTGCCGCCGCACCTCCTGCGCCGACTGCAGATAACCGGCCACCACCTCCCGCGCCGAAGCGGGATCAAGGCCGTGCAGATCGCTATCGGTCGGATCGATGTCAGCCACCGCCACAGTGTACTACGCGCCGGCGTGAGCGCCGAGTTCGCACGTGGCGGCGATCGACTCCGCCAGTTGCTTGAATTCCTTGTAGCAGTCCTGCACCGCGTAGAAGTGGCCGCCCAGGGCCCCGTCGGCCGCCCGGAGATGGAACATCGGCTTGCGCGCCTCCCGGGCCATCGGCATCAGGCTGCGATAATGCTTCACCGTCGCCAGGCAATGGGGGTCGTCCTCGGTGAAGGCTGCGGCCGGCCCGGTCTCAGCGAGCGCTTCCGCGCGATACACGCCGGGAATGCGCCGAATCCACCGCTCATACGCCTGCGTGGGCCGGCCGGCCCACGCGGCATGCTGCATTACGATATACCCGGCCGGCATGATCCGGGCCGACGGCAGCGGCAGGTCCATGCCGCCGGGCCGGCGGTCGATGCGGTCCCGCCATTCCCTGCGCCAGTCACGCAGGGTCGGACCGAGGTTGCGAAGTCCCTGCAACGAGAACAGGTCAGGCCCAAGTGGGACGACGACGAAGTCGGCGGCGATGATCGCCGCCCGGTTGATCGCCCCCAGATTGGGTCCGACGTCGATCAGCACTGCGTCCGCGTCATGCATCTCGGCTGCCTTGAGCATCGTGCGATGGAACGCCGACTGGGTGCGAAAAGCGGCTTCGTCACCGTCCATGCAGGCCGGCCACGCGGCCGACAGCCGCGCCTCGAAACGGGACAACCCCAGGTCGCCCACGACCAAGCCGCAGTTTGCGTTGATCTCTTCAAGGTGTGGTTCGTCGATGTCACCCAGCCCGCTCAGTATCGGAGCGACCGCTCCCAGAATCGTCTGCCGGTGGCCGCCGTCGGGCCACAGTTCTTCGAGCCGGTCCTCGTCCAGGAACATGGTGCTCAGATTCGCTTGCGGATCCAGGTCGGCAGCCACTACCGAAATGCCAATTTCGGCGTACATCACGGCGAGGTGATAGACCAGCGACGTCTTGCCGACGCCCCCTTTGTTGTTGAAGAACGCGATGGTCTTCACGGCGCGCTCCGAATCGTGACCAGCACGTGCGACGGCTCGAACCGGAACTCCGCCTCCGGGTTGCCGTTGCGGCGCAGGGCTTCCTGCGCGCGGATCACGCCGCGGCCGAACATGTTGACGTATCCGAGCGTCGCCATCGCCTCCGCGATCACGGGGTTGCGGTAATCGGTCTGCGCCGGAAAGTTCTCCGGCGACGCCATGCCGTACAGCCCGCCCGGGCTCTGAATTTCGATACGATCCGTGTACCAGTTGAAGCGCACGGGCGCGTTCGATTCGTACGAACGGTGCATGACGGCGTTGAGCAACAGTTCGCGAATAGCCACCGCCGGGTAGTCGACCCGGGTCCGCTCCCGCAGCATCGATGCGGCGACCGGATGAGACCGGGTTTGCAGCGGGATGAACACCTGCAGCTCCCGCAGCACCGAAAGCAGATCGCCGCTGAACCGCACGTCGCTGAGCACCTCATCGGCCATCGTCGTTCCCGCCCAGCGCACGAACTGTATCCACGCGCCCGGAATCCATTGCAGCGGCTGCCGGGCGAATAGGAGGGCGCCGGCATGGGTTGGGCGGTCCTCCCCCAGATCGTAGCAGCGAAGCGACGCCATCTGCTCCTTGACGTCGCGGTCGTTCTCTTCGATCACGTCACGGGAGACCGCGGCAGGGAGATAACTCACCAGGAACAGATCCGGGACCAGGTCGTCCGGCGCGCAGCCGGGGCAGGGCCGGGCATCGAAGGTCCGTTGGAACGCCGTCCGCCTCTCCACCAGCAGGCGCTCCTCCTGCTGGTTGGCGGCGCGGCGGGACGGACCGACGCGGATCCAGACCCGGCCCTTGTAGCGTACCGGCGGCAGGTCGGACGGCGTGACTTCCACTACCGCCACCTCGCCCCCGGGGAGCGTGTGTTTCCGCACGCTCAATACCGGGAGCGGCTCCAGATTGACGTTCGCGCGCAAGTCGGCGAGGCGCCGCAACAGCGTATCGTCGACGGTCAGCCCGCTCGCCGTGCCCGCGTCATCCACTCCGACCAACAGATAACCGGGTTGCCGGTGGTTCGGGAAGTCGTTGGCGAAGGCGCAGACCGCCTCCCCGAACTTGTCCGTGTCTTTCACGGCGACGGTCATCTCGACGCGGTCGGATTCGTGATCCGCCATCAGCGCGAGCAACCGTTCGGTGGTGAGCATCTCCCCGTGCGATTGTCGCGCGAACCGATCGGTCAAGCAACGCCGGCGCCGGCGGTGTCGGGGGTAAGCCGGCCCATGATCGCCGCGCGCCGGCCGCGCCGGCCGCGCCGGCCGTGAAGCGATGCTACCCGATCGCCCGCGCCGCGGATAGACTGACAGGCAGGAATGGTGACGGCAGCGTGACCCTCTCTGACCACCTTGAGCGGGCGCCGCCGGGGCTGGCCGGCCCGCCGCTCAAGGTGCTCCGCTTCTTCCCGTTCGGCGAAGTGGCCGCCGCCCCGTACCTGAGCGTCACCTTCGACCAGCCGATGATTCCGGCCGCCAGCCGCGCCGACGTGGCGCCGGAACAGGCGCCGGTGAAGCTGACGCCCGCGATACCGGGCCGCTGGCGCTGGCTGGGCGCCGACACCTTGCTGTTCGAGGCCGGCGAAGACCACGCCTGCCACCTGCCGATGGCCACCTTGTACGGCGCGGCCATCGCCGCCGGCACGACCTCCGCCTCCGGCGCCGTCCTTCGGGAGTCGGTGCAATGGTCGTTTCGTACGCCGGCGCCGACGCTGCGCAAACATCCGCTGTACCGGCGCCGTTCCTATGGACCGCTGCCAGTTCTGTTCGCCGCATTCGACCAGCGCATCGATCCGAGCGCGGTCCTGGGCCACGTCCGTCTGCTGGCCGAAGACGTGGGCAGCGCTCACGCCGTGCGTCTGGCTACCGCCGCCGAGATCGCGGCCGACGCCAAGGTGCAGCGCCTGGTCGACGCCACGCCGCCGGGCCATTGGCTGGCGGTGATCCCGTGCGAACCGTTGCCGACGATCTATTCCTTGACCTTGACCTTCGTCCCGGGCACGCCGTCGGCCGAAGGCCCGTTGGTCACCACGCGTTCGCAAGGCTTCCGGTTCGGCATCCGGGGGCCGTTGGCGCTGTCATCCCATCGGTCCGCAGACTGCGCGCCCGGCGACGACTGGACGCTCATCTTCACCAACCACCTGGACGCCGCGGCGTTCGATCCGGCGTCGATCGCCATCGAGCCGGCACTCGACCAGGCGAAGGTCACCCTGTTCCGGCACACGGACCCCCTGGATTCATGGACCGGCCTCAAAATTTCCGGTAACCGGCGGCCGCAGACCGGCTACCGAGTGACGGTCCGCGCCGGCCTGAAGGACGTGTTCGGCCAGACGCTGCCGGAAGACATGACGGCTTACTTCCAGGTCGGAGGACTGCCGCCAACCCTTGCCGCCTCGTGGGGGGAGATCACGGTGCTCGATCCGGCGAACGAGCGGGCGGTCGCGATCGAGACCGTCAACCTCGACGCCGTGCAGGTGTGGGCTTTTCGAGTCGAGCCGAGTCAGTTCCCTGACTACCTGCGCTGGCGGTCGACCGTGCCGGACGGCAACGGGCTGGCCGACCCGCCCGACGACCCGCCCGGCGTTCCGGTGCTGGGCGACGTCCGGCGCATCGCGGAGCCGGGCGACACCCCGACCGAGACCGTCATAGACCTCGGCGGCGTATTGGACGGCGCGCCCGGCCACCTGGTCCTTGAAGTTCGGGCGGCTGACCCGAGGAAGTGGCAGGCGCGGCCGGCCGCGACGTGGGTTCAGGCGACGCGCCTCGGCATCGTCGGACTGAGCGACCGCGGCCTGCTGGTATGGATCAGCCGGCTGGCCGACGGCGCGGCCCGAAGCGGCGCCGGCGTGGAGCTCCTGCAACACGAGACGCGCGCCGTCACCGACGCCGCCGGCGTGGCTCGCCTGCCGGCGCCGGCCGCCGGTACGCTGGGATTGGTAGTCGTCCGCGACGGCGAAGACAGCGCATTGCTGCCGGTGGAGTCGCACGCGCCCGGCAGCGGCGACGGCTCAGAGGTGCGCATCTTCGCCTTCAGCGACCGGCATCGCTACCGACCGGGACAGACGGTCTTCGTCAAGGGTTGGGTGCGCCGGCTCGGCGGCGGCCCGGCCGGCGGCGTCGGCCTGCTCGACAACGCCGCGGCCCGCCGGATCGAGTATCGGGTGCGGCGCCACTACGAGGGGCGTCCGCCGGCCGCCGCAGGGAGCGCCCGGCTCGGGCCGCTGGGAGGATTCCACTTTCAGTTCAAGGTACCGGAGGACCTGGAACCCGGCCGCGCGGTGATCGTGTTGAGTCTGGCCGGCAGGATGCGCGACGCCGCAGACGCTGGCCACGGGCACCCGATACTGGTGCGGGAGCACGTTGGCCGGCGCCGGCTCGACGTCGATACGCCGCCGAACAGGGAGCCGGACCAATCCTGGCGCGAGACCATCCTTGCCGTGGCCGCAGTGGGCGCTCCGCGGGCGGGCGCCGACCCGCGGCCGGCGTTGCGCCTGGCGGCGGACCGGGACCGCTATCTCCCCGGCCAGCGCGCCGAGATAACCGTGGAGGCGCCGTTCGCGCCCGCGGAAGGAATGTTGACCCTGTGCCGCGACGGCATCATCTCCGGCGAGCGCTTCACCGTGGACGCGCCGGCGCACGTCCTGCACGTGCCGATTGAGGAGCGGTACGTACCGAATCTCCACCTGCGGGTCGACCTGGTCGGGTCCGCGCCGGGCGGTCCCGTCCACTGCAGCGCCATGCTGAACGTGCCGGTTGCGCCGGTCGGGCGCACGCTACGGGTCACGGTCACGCCTTCACCGGAGGACGCCCGGCCGGGGGCGGACGGCGCCATCGAGCTGACGGTGCGGGACGCGGCCGGTGCGCCGGTGGCGGATGCCGAGCTGGCGGTGATGGCGGTCGCCGCGGAGGAGACGGCGCCGGGTGACGATACGCTGCCCGATCCCGTAGCCGCCTTCTACGGCGAACGGGACGCCGGCGTCCGCGCCGCTCACAGCCGCGAGCACCTGCCGCCGCCTGGGCCACGGCAGCCGGCGGAGGAAGCGAACGCCGGCCGAGGCGGCGCGCGCGCCGATCCGGAAGCGGATGAATCCGGCGCCGCGGACGCCGGCGCATACGACCAAGCTCTGTTCCCGGCGCGGGCGGACGCGCCGCACGGCCGCGTTCCCGTCGCGTTGTATGTCCCGGAAGTCCGCACCGGCGCGGATGGCCGCGCAACCGTGTCGTTCACGGCGCCGGCCAGCGAGGGCTGCTACCGGCTGACCGCCGTGGCCGCGGCGGGCGAACGGCTGTTCGGCGCCGGCGAAGCGAGCTGCACGGTAGGACCGCCGCTCACGGTGCGCGCCGCGGCGCCCCCGTTCCTGACCCTCGGAGACCGGGCCGAGCTGACCGCGGCGCTGCGGAATCGGACCGCCGCCGCCATGACGGTCCGCTTGGCCGCCAGCGCGGCCAACGCCGAGCTGACGACCGCGGCGGGTGAAGCGGCAGCCGGCTGCACGGTAACGGTGCCGGCGCGCGGTCAGGTGGAAGCGCGCTATCTGGCGGCGCCGACCGGCGGCGGCGATGCCCGCATCCGGTTCACGGCAACCGCTGACGAACGCGCGGGCGAATCCGCCGAGACCACGATCACCATCCCGGTGCGGAACGCCGCGAGCGATGCGTTCGTGCTCCACGGCAGCATAGCTGCCGGCGGCAGCGCCCAACACCGGCTGCGCCTGCCGAAGGCGGCGGCTGTCGGCAGCCTGGAGGTGTCGCTGGCCAACACCGCGTTCCAAGCGCTGACCGATGCGTTCCTCGCCGTCTGGCGCTGTTCCCACTCCGGCCCCGAACCGATCGCGTCGCGCGTTCTGGCGGCGGTGGCGGTGGGCGGCGTGCTGGAACCGTTCGCCGGGCTGCCGGCACCGCAGGCCATCGCGGCGACGCTGCAGCAGGACCTGCAGGCGTTGCACCGGCAGCCGGTCCGTGACCGCCGGACCACGGGCGCGCCCGACGGCTGCGAACCGGCGCTGTTCTGCCGCGTGCATGCGGCCCATGCGCTGGCGCGCGCCTCCCGTTGCGGCCATGCGGCGCCGGCGCTCGTATCCCCCACCCACCTGCGCGACGTCAAACATGAGGCTGCGCGGCTCGTCTCCGATTCGGTGGCGTGCCAGGCTCTGGAAGCCTACGCCTTGTACGTTCGGACGCTGCTAGGCGACCCGGACCCGGCCGCCGCGGCCTGGTTGTTCGATGCCGGCGTCAAGCATCTGACGCTGGAGGCCGTCGGGTGGCTGCTGTTCGCGCTTGCCGGCGACTCCGGCCAGGCCGGCACGGCGCAGGAGATCATCCGGCTGCTCGGCGACCGGAGGGCCGCCGCGGCCGGCGCCGCCGCCATCGATAGCTGGTACCGATGCGCCTTGCACCATGCCGAGGGCCGCACCGACGCGGTGCTCCTGGAGGCTTTGATCGCCGCCGAGGCGCCGGGCGGCCTGATCGCCGAACAGGCGCAGCGGTTGCTCGCGCATCGGGTCGCCGGGCGGTGGGCGGCGCCGCAGGAAAACGTCTGGGCGCTGCTGGCGTTGCGCCGGTACTTCGGCGCGGAAGACATCCCGCCGCCGGCTGTCGACGCGCAGGTCCGGATCGGCGACCGGGCCGCCGGCAGGGGCGCGCTACGCGGCGGCGCGGCCGGCGCCACCCGGATCGAGGCGCCTCTGGCCGAGCTCCGCGCCGCGCTGACGGACGACGGTGAGGTCCCGGTGGTCGTCCGCAACGCGGGCGAAGGGGCGCTCCATTACCGGCTCGGCCTGAACTGCGCGCCGGCGGACCCGCTGACCGGGCCGGCGGAAGAGGGCATAGCCGTGGTGCGGAACTACGAACCGGTGGACGCGGATGACGACGTGCGCCGCGGCCGTGACGGCGGGTGGCTGGTGCGGGCCGGCAGCCGCGTGCGGGTGCGGCTCACGCTGACGGCGTCCGACCGCCTGGTCCACGTGGTGCTGATCGACCCGCTCCCGGCGGGGCTGGAACCGCTCGGCCTGGAGCCTCTCTACCGCGGCGAACACGCGCCCGGGTGGTGGAAGGCGCCGTGGTTCGAACACCGGAGCCTGTGCGAGGAGCACGCCGAAGCGACCGCATCGGTCCTGCCGGCCGGCGTCCACGAATACCGCTACCTTGCGCGAGCCGCCACCCGCGGCGCCTACGTCGCGCCGCCCGCCACCGCCGAACAGCGCTACGCCCCGCAAACCTACGGCCGCAGCGCCGCCGACCGGGTAGTGGTAGCCTGAGCCCTTGACGCTGGTCAGCCAACTGGTCACCAATGGGCGACAGGAAGACGTATGGGTAGAACGTGGCAGGTCCAGGCGGCGAAGGCGCGCTTCAGCGAGTTTCTTGAGACCAGCCTCACCGAAGGCCCGCAGATCGTGACCAAGCGGGGGGTGGAGACCGCGGTGCTCGTGTCGATCGACCATTGGCGGCGACTGGCGCGGCGGGCAAAGCCGGATATCAAAGAATTGCTGCTCGCGCCGGAGGCGCGCACGGACACGTTGACTCCACCCCGGCTGCCGCGTCGGCACCGCTCGGCGCCGAGTCTCGAGTAATCCGATCCGATGTATCTTCTTGACACGAACGTCATATCGGAGTTGCGCCGGCCGCGTCCGCATCCAGCGGTCGTGAGATGGATCAAGACGCAGGCCGCCGATCACCTGCGTGTGCCCGCCGTTACCGTTGGGGAGATACAGGCGGGCATTGAGAACATCCGTGAACACGATAGCGCCAAGGCCCATGAGCTCGAAACGTGGCTCGGCGACGTATTGATCTCGCACAGCGTAGTGCCGATGGGCGCGCCGGAATTCAGGGCATGGGCACGGATCAAGCATCGAAAGTCGAACACGTTGGTCGAGGATGCCATGATAGCGGCGACCGCGGTGGTGCACGGTCTGACCGTCGTCACGCGCAACGTGCGCGATTTCCGGCAGCTCGGCGTGCAGGCACTCGATCCGTTTGCCGCCGGAGATCGCGATGAACCGACCGCACTACCATGACCACCGCAAGCGGCTTCGGGAACGGTTTCTCAAGAACGGCTTGGCCGGGTTCGCCGAGCATGAGGTGGTCGAGCTGCTGCTGACGCTGGCCGTTCCCCGTCGGGACGTGAAGCAACCGGCAAAGGCGCTGCTCGCGCGCTTTGGCAACCTGCGCACGGTGCTCGACGCGCCGCGGGCCGAATTGCAGGCGGTAGCCGGCGTGGGGGAAGTGGCGGCGACCGCCCTGCACGTGATACGCGCGGCCGCCACGCTCTACCTGCAGCAGGCTTCCGAGGACGCGACGGAGGTGCTGAGCGATCCTCAGCTTCTGAGCGACTTCTGGCGCGCGCGGATCGGCGCCCTCAAGCACGAGGTGTTCGCGGTGGCGTATCTGGATTCGGCGGGCCGGCTGCTCCGGGACGGCGTGGAGACCCTGCAGGAGGGCACCATCGACCGGGCGGCGGTCTATCCCCGCCGGGTGGCGGAGGCCGCGCTACGGCGCGAGGCGGCGGCCATCGTGCTGGCGCACAATCATCCGAACGGCCGGCTGCAGCCGAGCGAGCACGACAAACTGATCACGCGCGCGATCGTGCTGGCCGCCGGGACCATCGGGCTGCGCGTCGTCGATCATCTGATCGTGGCGGCGCAGGACACCTTCAGCTTCCGGCAGGCGGGCCTGCTGTGACCTTGGAGCAGCGGCGATGACGCCAGCCGATCTGGCGATCCTGATCCCAGCAGGGCGAAGGCACGACGCTCGAGTACAAGGAAGCGGTGGGGGCGTCGTTCGCGCGGGAGCTGGTGGGGCTGGCCAACACCGTCGACAGGGCTACCCGGTGACCGTATGAGCAAACTGCGGATGCCGGCCAGCGGTACGTCAGTCGAGGAGCGCCTGCCCGGTCGTGTACACCCTCCTCCCTCAGGGGGTGGCGCCGCTTACCGAGAACCTATGATGGCTTCCGCGCGGCGCAGGCGCTCTTGAACGTTGGCCTTGCTGGTGGTCGCCACTGACGCGGCCTGCGAGAATTGCGTGTCCTGGGCCAAGTCGCGTATTCTGCCGGCATCGAGGACGCCTTCGAGCAGCCGGTCTTCCTCTATCGCTTTCTTGCCGGACACGGCAAACACCGCTTCGTACAGCGCGATGTTGAACCGGTTGTTCCGGTTGATGAAGATGCGGTCCGGAAGACCGGAGGCGGCGCGAAGGAACGAATCGAACAGACTCTCGAAACGAGCGTTCACCTCATCCCCGTTGCCTTTGCACTTCTTGGAAAAGCTGTTGAGGAACCTGACCATCGACGGCGCGTAACGGTCGCCGTCCGACAGCATGGCGAACCCGCGCAGCAGGATCTCGACGTCCTTCATGTGCAGATCGGGAGCTTCGGCAGGCAATAACCTTCTCCATTCGGAACGCTCCGCGTTGATTCGCGACAGCATGTCATAGAAGTCGGAATGGTACATGCTCGTACGGATTTCCTGCGGCCGCAGAGCGATGCCGCCGGTGTTGAGACGATTGAACACCTCGAACATCGACGAGTCGTCTCCCGCAGGAGAACTCTGTTTGACCACGATATTTCGGATCGGCCGCAGGTCTAGTTGGGTCCGGTAATAACCGAGCGAGTCGTAATCGAGGCCCTTGAGCTTGTTCGGCCGATCCGGGAGCGATTGGGTCAACTTGAGGTCGAACGACTGGAAGTAGCCATCGTCATGCAGGACCTGGGCGGGAATCGCGCCCTTTTCGTCGAAGATGCGGCGGAGATCGGCACGGCGGTCCTTCCGAGGGAACCGCTTCTTTACGAAGTAATAGATCGACATGAGGCGTTGTTGACCGTCGATCACCAGGAACCGGTTGCGTTCCTGCTCGTACAGAAAGAGCTGCGGAACCGGCAGGCCGAGTATCAAAGACTCGATCAACCGCGAGGCGCGCCATATGTCCCACACGAAGTTGCGCTGGAAGCCGGGAATCCGCACCGCGCCGGACTCGACGAAATTGCATAACGTCATCACGTTGAAGTCATTCGGAGAGACCGTTAGGTCGTACTCGTCGACTTGCAGGTCATCGCTGTCCTTGACGTCGTCGTACCACTGATCGTCGGCATCCATAGCTTATCCTCGCTGCGCCCGATCGCCCTCACCCGATCAAGCGCCGGAACGACTCCAGATCGGGCGCTTGCACCGCCGCCCGCTGCAACTGTTCAAGGCGCGGCGCGTCGCCGCTGGCCGCCTCCAGATGCGCAGCCACCGAGGCGACCGCGGCGGCGCCGAAGCGCGTCTCCAGCACGTTCCGTATACCCGCCAGGAGACCTTGCCCGAAGCCCCGCTCGATGCCCCGCTCGATGCCCTGCTCGATGCCCCGCTCGATGCCCTGCTCGATGCCCTGCTCGATGCCTTGCTCGATGCCCTGCTCAAGGCCCTGCTTGGTAGCCTCCTCCCGCATCTCCGCCTGCCAGCGATCGATCTTCTCCAACAACACTGCCTCTACCTCCTCATACTCGCGTATCGTCGGCAACTCCATGCCCCACTTGCGTCCCATCACCGCCAGCCACAGGTCGATGCTCCGGGTCAGCCCCGGCCGCTCCTCCGCAGCCAGCCATTCGCCCAACTCCCGCACCCGCGCCGGCAGCGCCATCGACCGCTGGCTCTGCTCAATCGCCGCGAGCCGCCTGAGCAGATTCCCGCGCGGCAGCGCGGCGGTGTCCATCGCCGTCAGCTCCACCACCTCGTAGCTCAGCTCCAGCGCCGCCGCACCGTCGTGCTCCATCCTGTCCGTCATCGCCCCCAGCGTCAACGGCGCGTCCCACCGCGCGCCACCGTTGTACAACACCACGTGCAGCACCGGACCGATGGTGTCGCCCTGGCGCCACCTGTGGTCGCGGTAGAGGCGCTGGTACAGCAGGCTGCTGTAGTTGAGGAACCGCACCGGCATCGAGTAGTCGATCGTCGACTGATGCTCGATCACCAGACCCAGGGTCTGCGCCGCGTCCCCGCCGGCGGGCCGGTCGAGCAACCAGATCACGTCGCTGAGACGGCGGCGTACGTCGTCGTCGACGGTTTCGGTAGGGGCGGGGCGCAGGCTGCCGAAGTCAAGGGTGTCGATCCATCCCGGCGGCCGCCGCGGGGCGATGCAGATCAGCAGGTCCTTGACGATGCGCCGGTGGTCGAGCAGGCGCTTGTAGGCGGGATCGTCCATGAGTCTCCGTTTGGCAGAGGACTCTACCCCGGCCGGCGGCGGGCGTTAAGCCGCCCGTTGACGCGGCGGCGCGCCGCACTGTCCGTGGAGCTCCGTTACCGGGCCGCGCCCGCCGTGGTACGACACGTCCCAGTGCTACCCGGTGACGGTATGACCAAGCTGCATCTGACGCATGAGTCGGTCATCTCATACGACCGGGACCTGCCGCAGATCGCCGTCCGGGACAAGACCCCGTAGGCGGCGAAGATCGCCCTCACCCGATCAAGCGCCGGAAAGACTCCAGATCGGGCGCTTGCACCGCCGCCCGCTGCATCCGTTCAAGACGCGGCGCGTCGCCGCTGGCCGCCTCCAGATGCGCAGCCACCGAGGCGACCGCGGCGGCGCCGAAGCGCATCTCCAGCACGTTCCGTATACCCACCAGGAGACCTTGCCCGAAGCCCTGCTCGATGCCCTGCTCGATGCCCTGCTCAAGGCCCTGCTTGGTAGCCTCCTCCCGCATCTCCGCTTGCCAGCGATCGATCTTCTCCAACAACACTGCCTCTACCTCCTCATACTCGCGTATCGTCGGTAACTCCATGCCCCACTTGCGTCCCATCACCGCCAGCCACAGGTCGATGCTCCGGGTCAGCCCCGGCCGCTCCTCCGCAGCCAGCCATTCGCCCAACTCCCGCACCCGCGCCGGCAGCGCCATCGACCGCTGGCTCTGCTCGATCGCCGCGAGCCGTCTGAGCAGATTCCCGCGCGGCAGCGCGGCGGTGTCCATCGCCGTCAACTCCACCACCTCGTAGCTCAGCTCCAGCGCCGCCGCACCGTCCTGCTCCATCCTGTCCGTCATCGCCCCCAGCGTCAACGGCGCGTCCCACCGCGCGCCACCGTTGTACAACACCACGTGCAGCACCGGACCGATGGTGTCGCCCTGGCGCCACCTGTGGTCGCGGTAGAGGCGCTGGTACAGCAGGCTGCTGTAGTTGAGGAACCGCACCGGCATCGAGTAGTCGATCGTCGACTGATGCTCGATCACCAGACCCAGGGTCTGCGCCGCGTCCCCGCCGGCGGGCCGGTCGAGCAACCAGATCACGTCGCTGAGACGGCGGCGTACGTCGTCGTCGACGGTTTCGGTAGGGGCGGGGCGCAGGCTGCCGAAGTCAAGGGTGTCGATCCATCCCGGCGGCCGCCGCGGGGCGATGCAGATCAGCAGGTCCTTGACGATGCGCCGGTGGTCGAGCAGGCGCTTGTAGGCGGGATCGTCCATTCCTCCACCCTCCGGGCGCTGATCGCCCTCGTCCGGCGGCGCCGCGCCGGAGCCGCCGGCGAACCCCTGGCCGCTGACGAAAAAAGGGGTGCACCCTGCGGTGCACCCCTTGGTCGGTTCTGACGAAAACCGGGTCTAGTAGGAGATCTTCAGCTCGGCGGTCACTTCGCCCTTGTCGGGTTCGTTACCGGTGATGTCGTCGCTCTTGTACTGGAGCGTGGTGACCAGGTGGTCGACCATCGACAGCTCCAGGCCGGCCTTCAACGAGGTCTTCGCATTCTGCTTGTTGCTGAACGAGACGTCGAAGAACGGCTTGATCCCGCTCACCGAGTAATGACCGGCCACTTGCGCATTCCAGGTGCTCTTGTTGGGCTCCTGGTTGGTGAGATCGTTGAGGCCCACCGTCAGCGAGGCGCCGAGCCCTTCGAGTCCGCCCGCGTCGCCGTCGCCCTCCTTGAGGGTGGCCGATATGTTCAGCTGCGAGTCGCCTTGCTGCGGAATGTGCATGAACAGGTTGGTCTCGAAGTAGCTCTTGTCGTCCGCGGAGAGGTCCCACTTGATGCCGGACCCGACGTCCCACGGGATGTCGGCGTCACCCTCGTGGATCTCGCCGTCGAACGCGACGTGCGGATGGATGGTGTCGTCGAGGTCGAAGGTCGCCTTGGCGCCGATGCCGATCGGCTTCACGGGGTACTCATGACCGTAGGACGCCCGCAGCTCCAAGTCGGCCGAGTCGCCCAGGTCGACGCCGACCGTGCCCATGAACGCATACGCGTTCTCATCGTTCCGGTCGGGGTCGTCGGCATTCTTGCAGGCGACGGTCGACCCGTCGGCCTTGTGGGTGTGGCACGCGGTGATTTCCTTGTCAGTCGCCCCGTCCTCGGTCCAGTCGTTCCTGGAGAGGATGGCCAGGCTCAGGTCGATCGGATCGAGCTTGTAGCCCAGGGTGAGTCCGCCGGAACCGGTGTACTTGTGGTCGACGTCCGGTTCGTCCGTATTGTCCGGGTCGTCGTCTTTGGGATCGACGTAGTCGATCTCGATGGTCGGCTTGTTGTACGTGGTGATCGAGAACGGTCCCACGAACAGCTTGGTGGTGATCGACGGAGTCGAAGTCTTGCCGCTGCCGTCAGCGGAGGTCACTTCCCACTTGTAGTCCTTGAGTTCGATCCAGCCGTAGATGTCGCCCATGTCCATGCCGCTGGCGTTGGTCGCCTTCGGGATCATGGTCACCTTGAGGTCGACGTCGGTCGAGTTCGTGAATCCCGTCGCGTTCGTCTCCAGATCGATGCCGAACGTCAGATGCGAGTGTGCGCCGATTTCGACCTTGGGCTCGACTGCGATCGAATCGGTCTTGAACGACCGGTCATCGGCCGAGAGCGATACCACCCCGAGCATCAACATCGGCACGGTTAGAAGTGCGATCTTGCGCATTCCTTCCTCCTTAGATTCGGGGCGACCGAGCCAACGGCCCCCATGGCCCCGTTTCGTCGCCAGCAGTATGAAGACACCACCTACCCGGTGTCAACCGACCAGCGGGCACTACACCCCCAAGTGTCGGTCATCCGCCGACGTGACTTGAATCCAACCACACCTGCCGGGGCGTGTCAAGCGCCGGATCCGGGCGGCGGGAGGGCGGCGCACGGCGTCCGGCGGGGGCGTTGACAGGGCCGGCGCCCTGCCCGTAGACTCACCGCCGACCTCAGTGGCCAAGGAAGACGCGATCGAAGTGCAGGGCACGGTGCGGGAGTCCCTGCCGAACACCATGTTCCGGGTGGAGCTGCCGAACGGGCACCGCATCCTGGCCCATCTGTCCGGCAAGATGCGCAAGCACTACATCCGCATCGTGCCGGGCGACCAGGTCAAGGTGGCGCTGTCGCCCTACGACCTCAACCGCGGGCGCATCATCTACCGCGAGCGCTGACGCCCGGGGCCGCCTGCCCGCTCAGGAGCGGTAGTCGGCGTTCTCGGTGACGTAGCCGTGCGACAGGTCGGCGCCCAGCACCACCGCTTGACGGATCGGCGCCTGCCCGAGCGGCCTGGACGCGTCGGCGCCGAAGTCGACCTCGATCTCCACCGCGCCGTCGTGCGGGGGGTACGGCAGCGTGTGGTCGACGCGGCGCTCCCGCAGGTAGGCGGCGAGCGCCGCCTCCTTGGTCCCGTCCAGGTCGAAGGCGCCGCCGCGGAACACGGTGACCCCGCCCAACCGCACGTCGGCCGCCGCCAACGGCGGCGCGGCGCCGGCGGCCAGGCTGCCGAGGTGGTCGCCCACGGCGCTCACGATCCGGCCCACGTTCGGGTCACAGCCGTACACGGCGGTCTTGACCAGCGGCGAGTTGACGACCGCCTTGCCGATCGCCGCCGCCTGCTCCTCGGTCCCCGGCGCGCGCACCGTCACGCGGATCACGTGCTCCACCCCTTCGCCGTTGCGCACGATGTCGGCGGCCAGGTCGCGGCAGACGCCGGCGATGGCGGCGCCGAGCGCCGGTTCCGCAACCGGCGCGGCGCGTTGCGAGGCGAGCGCCAGCACCATGTCGCTGGTGCTCTGATCGCCGTCGACGGAGATGCGGTTGAAGCTGTCCCGCACCGCGGCGTCGAGCAGGCGCTGCAGCGCATCGCGGTCGACCGCGGCGTCGGTGAGCAGGAACGCCAGCATGGTCGCCATCGGCATGGTGGCCATGGACGGCTCGATCATGCCGGCGCCCTTGGCGATGCCGGCCACGGTGGCCGCGCCGGCGCGGCGGCTGCGCACCTTGGGGTAGCGGTCGGTGGTCATGATCGCGCGCGCGGCCGGCGCCAGGCCGCCCGGCGCCGGCGCGGCGCCGGGCGCGCAGGCGGCGGCCAGCCCGGGCAGCGCGGCGCAGATCGGCGCCACCGGCAGCCGCCAGCCGATCACGCCGGTGGAGGCGGGCGCGAACGCCTGCCCGGCGGCGCCGGCGTGGCCGGCCAGCCGCTCCAGCACGGCCGCGGCGTCGTCCGCGCCGGAGGCGACGCCGACGTTGGAGACCGCGTTGTTGATCAGCACGCCGCGCACCGGCGCGCGTTGTTCGAGCAGATCGGCGACGATGCTGACCGGCGCGCCGCGCAGGGCGTTGCGCGTCAGCGTCGCCGCAAAGGCCGGCGTCGGCCGGTCGGCCAGCAGCAACGTGACGCGCAACGGCAACTCCTTGCCCGGCCGCTCCGGCGGCTCGAAGGCGGTCGCCGCGGTGGCGACCGCAAAGCCGGCCGGCACGGCGCCGCGCGCCTCCAGCGCCGCCCGGTAGTCCGCGGACGATTCGTAGCGCTCCATCGGCGTCCAGTGTAGCGCGCCGGACGGCCGGTTGCTCAGGCGGACGCCGGAGCGGGCGGACCGCGGACCGCGCCGCCTGAGCGGGCCGATCAGGCGGCGGCCGACCGGCCTACGGGCCGCGGCGCAGGTAGAGCACGATCGGCAGGTGATCGGATTGCCCGTACGATCCGGTCCAGCGCCGCGGGTGGCCGGCCGCGGAGACCAGGCCGTCGCGGATCACGGCAAAGTCGCCCGGCCGGTACCAGAGGCCGGCGCGGTCGAACAGCCCGGCGCTCAGCAGGAAGTGGTCGGGCGTACCCCATTCGCCGCGGTGCACCACCGTGCCGCGCTCGGCGGCCGGCAGCTCCAGCCAGGGGCTGTACAGCACCACGCCGCCGGCCGCGGCCGGCGCGAACGGCCGCCCGGTGAGCGCCAGTCCGCCCGCCGGGCCGGCCGCCTCCAGTCCCGCAGCATCCCCCGTCGCTTCCGGCCCGGCCGCCTCCGATCCGGCTGCCGCCGGCCCCCCGGCCGCCGGAGCGGAGCGCAAGACGAGCGCGGCCGGATACAGGGCGGTCGGGTACGGGGCGGCGGCGTGCTCGTCCACGTCCTCGTTGAGGTCGCCGGCGATCAGCACGTCGGCGGCCGGATCGGCGCGTTGCAGCTCGCGCAGGCGGGCGGCCAGCACGGCGGCCGCCGCGCGGCGGGCCGGCTCGGTCTGTTCCGCGCCGCCGAGCTTGGACTTCCAGTGATTGTTGAACAGGTACAGCGGCCGGCCGCCGCCGGCGTCGAGCGCCACCTCCACGATCGGCCGCAGGTAGCGGCCGTCGTGCCACACCTGGTGCAGGCGCACGCGCAGCACCGGCACGCGGGACAGCACCACCGGGGTGAGGGTGAGGCCGAGATCGGCGCCGTCATTGGGAAAGGCGACCGCGTACCGGTAGCGCAGGCCGCGCAGGCGGTCGCGCAAGTCGAGGGCGGCGGCGCGGTTCTCCACCTCCTGCAGGGCGACCACGTCGGCGCCGCCCGGCGGCGCCGCGCGCAGCACGGCGGCGATCTGCGTCAGGCGCTCGGCGTAGCGGGCGGCGTCCCAGCGGCCGGCGCGGAAGTCGTCGTACTCGGCGCCCTGCTCGGCGGCGTCGAACAGGTTCTGTACGTTGTAGGAGAGCACGCTGAGCGGCTCCCCCGCGGCCGGCGGCGCGAACGCGATCAGCAGGAGCAATGCGGACTGTTTCCATCTCATGCCCCAGATAGCGCGCGCGGCGTCCGCGCCGCTTCACGCCGGGGGCCGGGGGCTACAGTTCCTTGCGGTTGGCGACGATGCGCGACACCAGCCCGTACTCCTGCGCCTCCTCGGCGCTGAGCCAGTAGTCGCGGTCGGTGTCGCGCTCCACCTTGTCGAGCTTCTGGCCGGTCTCGTCGGCGATCATGCGGTTGATCTTGGAGCGCAGCTTCTCGAGCTCCCGGGCGTGTATCTCGATCTCGGTGGCGACGCCGCGGATGCCCGACAGCGGCTGATGGATCAGGTAGTGGGAGTTGGGCAGTCCGACCCGGCGGTCGCGGGAGGCGGCCAGCAGCACGATGGCGGCGGCGCTGGCGACCAGCCCCATGCCGATGGTGATCACCGGCGGCTCCACGAAGCGGAGCATGTCGAAGACCGCGTAGCCGGCGTCGGCGTCGCCGCCGGGGGAGTCGATGAAGACCCGGATCGGGTCGCCGCCGTCTTCCTCCAGCAGGATCAGCTGCTTGATCACCCGTTCCGCCAAGCGCTTGTTGATCTCGCCCGAGATCAGCACCGAGCGGCTCTTGAGCAGCCGGCCGGCCAGGTCGTCGCCGTCCCCGTCGCGGTCGCCGCGCTCCCCGTCGCGCTCTTCTTCCTCGTCGTCGTCCGTCTCGTCGTCGTCGTCCAACCGGTGGTCCAGCCAGCGGCGCGGCGGCTCCGGGGCGCGGCCCGATACATGCATTGCAGCCTCCGCCGGCAAATATAGCCCCGCGGCCGGGCGGCGGCCAAGATCGGCAGCGGCGCTCAGTCGAGGTTGAGGTCGCCGACGGCCGCCGGGAAGCCGCCGGTGGCGTGCGCGCGCAGCGCTCCGCCGGATTCGGTGACGACCAGCGCCTGGACGCCGGGGTCGCCGTCGAACCAGCGCAGGCCGGCCGGCCCGGCCACGAACAGGCCGGTGGCCAGCGCGTCCGCTTCGGCGGCGCCGGCGGCGATCACGGTCACCGATACCGACGCGCGCGCCGGCCGGCCGGTCGCCGGGTCCAGGATGTGGTGGTAGCGGACGCCGTCGACCACCACGTACCGCTCGTAGTCGCCGGAAGTGACCACCGCGCGCCGCTGCCCGGCGGCGCCGATCTCCAGGACCGCCAGCGGCAGCGCGTCGCCGCGCGGGTGCTGGACGGCGATCCGCCACCGGCGCTCGCCGGGCTTGAGGCCGGCGACCAGCAGATCGCCGCCGGCCTCCACCAGAAACCGTTCGACGCCGCGCTCGGCCAGGTGCTCGGCGATCAGGTCGACCACCGCGCCCTTGCCGATCCCGCCCAGGTCGACCTGCCGGCCCGGCGCCAGGGAGAGGGCGCCGGTCACGCCGATGGCGGTGTAGTCGACCAGCGCCACCGCGGCCGCCAGCTCCTCGGCGGCCGGCAGGCGGTCGCGGGTCCGGCCGGCGCCGGCGTCGAAGTCCCACAGCCGCGCCACCGGCAGGATGGTCGGATCGAACGCGCCGCCGGTGCGGGCGGCCGCGCGCACCGCGCCGGTCAGCACCGCGCGCAGCAACGGCTCGCCGGCGGCGCCCGGCGGCAGGGCGCCTGTTTCGTTGAGGACCGCCGCCGCCGAGCCGTCCCGGCGGTGGTCGAGATGGCCGGCCCACACCGCCGCGGCGGCGCGCAACTCGTCCCACGCCGGCGCGCGGCGGGCGTACGCGGTGACGCGCACGTCCGTGGACATCGACCGGAACTCGGTGCGGAACTCCCGCAGCCCGCAGCCGGTGAGCGCCAGCAGGCCGGCTGCGGCCGCCAGCGCGGCGGGGCGGGCGGCGCTCAGACGGCCTTGGCCTGCCAGGTCGTCAGGTCCAACCCGAACTGGTCGCGGATCGCCTTGAAGGCGGCCAGCGTCACCGCCACGTCCTCCTCGGTATGGGCGGCGGTGGGGATCATGCGGTAGAGGTGGACGCCGCGCGGGGTGACCGGGTAGGTGACGCCGGAGCAGAAGATGCCGTAGCGGTCGCGCAACGTGCGCATGATCGCCATGCCGGTCTCTTCCTGGCCGGTCGGCACGTAGACCGGCGTGATCGGCGACGCGGTGTCCCCCAGGTCGAAACCGAGCTCGCGCAGGCCGTCCTGCAGCAGCCGGGCGATATGCCACATCCGCTCGCGGTACTCGGGGTGGGCCTCGATCTCGTCCAGGGTGGCGTCCAGCGCCTCCACGTAGATCATCGGCAGGCTCTTGGCGAACACGTTGGTGCGGGCGTTGTAACGGACGTAGTCGCACACCGCCGGATCGCCGGCGGTGACGCCGCCGATGGCGGCGAACGCCTTGGCGAAGGTGCCGAAGTAGAGGTCGATCTCGTCCCGGACGCCGAAGTGTTCGCCGGTGCCGCGGCCGGTCGCGCCCATGACGCCGAAGCCGTGCGCGTCGTCGACGTAGACCCGCGCCCCGTAGCGTTTGGCCAGCGCGCAGATGCCGGGCAGGTCGGCCAGGTCGCCGCGCATGCCGTACACCCCCTCGACCACCACCAGCGCGCCGCCGCGCTCGCGCTTGGCGGAGGCGGAAAGCTGCCGCTCCAGGCTGTCGAGGTCGTTGTGCCGGAACGGCCGGAAGCGGCGCCCGGCCATGGCCAGCACCGTGCCGTCGATCATCGACGCGTGCGACAGCTTGTCGATGATCACCTCGTCATGGGGTCCGATCAGCGCGGAGATGGTGCCGACCACGCCGAGGTAGCCGTAGTTGAAGAGCACCGCGGCCGGCTTGCCGCAGTAGCCGGCCAGCCGCTCCTCCAGCGCGACGTGCGCGTGCGTGTTGCCGGTGAGCATGCGCGATCCCATCGGCGACCAGGTGCCGTAGCGCGCTAGAGCCGCCTGCGCCCGCTCGCGGATGCGCCGGTTGCCGGTGAGGCCGAGGTAGCTGTTGACCGACCACATGATGACCGGCCGGCCGCCGAACTCCATGTGCGGGCCGGGCGCGGTGTCCAGGATCGGCTGCGAGAAGTACCGGTCGCCGGCGGCCCGGAACTGGCCGAAGTAGCCGCCGTCGCCGTGACACTTGGCGAACAGGTCGGTCACGGCGCGCAGTTCCGGGGCGAATGGCGTATCGTGGCCGCGTTGATCATGGCGGCATCCTGCCGGTCCGCGCCGCGCCCGGCAATCGCCGCGCGGGCGGTTGGCAAGGGGCCGGCGGCCGGGGATTGCCTCACGGCCCCGTTTTTTCGCCTGCGGCCGGTAAATCTCCTGCGGATCGCGCGGTAGCCGTACTGAATATCTGAACGTAATATTCACCCGCTATGTTGGAGGGGTCGGCCGCCGCAGCCGCGCCCGGCCGCAAGGGCCGCCGCGAGCAGCTCCTGCAGGCCGGCGAGCGGCTGTTCGCCGAGCACGGCTACCGCGGCGTGACCATCGCCGAGGTGGCCGACGCCGTGGGCGTCTCCACCGGATCGTTCTACAACCACTTCCCGGACAAGGAGACCTTCTTCGGCGTCATCCTGGACCGCGCCGCCGAGCAGGGGATCGGGCAGGCGCGGCAGGTGATCGCCCGCTTCAAGAACCCGATGAACCAGCTCAAGGCGCTGTACCGGTTCATCACCCTGGGGCTGCGCGGCAACCCGCTGCTGCTCGGCGTGCTCACCGGCGCGCGCCGGTTCGGCTTTCCGTCGCCGGAGGAGCGCGACCGGCGCCGCCGCCTGCTGCTGTCCGCGGTCGGCGAGATGATCGACGCCATCCTGTCGGACGGCAGCCGCCGCCGCGCCTTCCGCGTCGGCCGGTACCACGACGCGCGCCGCCTGCTGGTGACCGTCTACGGCGCGCTGTTGACCGAGATCGGCAACGACCGCATCGAGGAGCTGACCCAGGACGTGCTGTTGCTGATGGAACGGGGACTGCGCCGCCGGCTCACCCTGAGCGGCCGGGTCAACCGCCTGGACGCCATGCGTCTGCACGGCGAAGGCGGGGCCGGCCCCGGCATGGGCGGCGTCGGCCGGCGCCGGCCGCGGCGGCCGGCGCGCGCGCGGGAGGTGCGGGAGCCGTGAAGCGCCGCCGGTCCTCGACCGGACGCGCCGGCCGTGCGCGCCGGAGAGCGAGGATCGATAGCGCGGGCGCCGGCGGCGTCCCGGACGGGCCGGGAGTGGGCGGTCCGGGCGCGGGCCGCGCGGACGCCGGAGACGCGGGCGCAGACCAGACCGGCGCCGGCGGCGCGCACCGGAGCGGCGCCGTGGCGGTGATCGGCCGGCCGTCGGCCGGCAAGTCGACGCTCATCAACCGCATGTGCGGGCACGACCTGGCGATCGTGGCGCCGTCGCCGCAGACCACGCGGTCGCGCGTGCGCGGCATAGCCACCCGCCCCGGCGGCCAGCTCCTGCTGATCGATACGCCCGGCTTCCAGGATTCGCCGCGGCCGTTCGACGCCCGCCTGCAGGCGCTCACCGCGGCGACGTTGCGCGAGGTCGACGTGGTGCTGGCGGTGATCGATCCGTCGCGCGCCGGCGGCGCGGAAGAGGACGCCATCACCGCGCTGGCGGCCGGCTTCGACGGCGCCGTGGTGGTGGCGCTCGGCAAGGCCGACCGGCCGGCGGCGCCCGGCCGCGAGGGCGCCGCCGCCATCCCCCCGGCGCTGGCCGCCCGCCCCGCGCACCGCGTTTCGGGGGTGCGCGGCGACGGCGTTGAGGAGCTGGTCGAACGGCTCATCGCGCTCAGCCCGCCCGGCCCGCCGATGTACGCGGACGACCGTTACACCGATCAGCCGCAGGCGCTGCGGATCGGCGAGGTGATCCGCAGCCACGCCATCCGCGCCACGCGCCAGGAGCTGCCGCAGGCGATCTACGTGGAATTGGCGGACCTGGAGAGCGGCCCGCGCGGCGTCTGGGTCCGCGCCTTCGTCAACGTCGAACGCGACTCGCAGAAGGGGATCGTGATCGGTGAGCGCGGCCGGCGCATCGCCGCCATCCGCAACGGCGCGCAGGCCGAGCTGAGCTCGGTGCTGGGGCTGCCGGTGCGGCTCGACCTGCGCGTCAAGGTGCAGCGCAACTGGCGCCGCGACCATGCGCTCCTGCGGCGTCTGATCCGCTGAGCTGAGCTATGCGAAGCCGCGCAGCTCCGCAGTTGCCCGCCGGCTACCGTCGGCGGTAGCGTAAGCGCATGGAAGTAAGCGACGTAGCGGTAATGATCCTGGCCGTCGTCGCGGTAGTGACGCTGGTGGTAGCGCTGATGCGTGATCGGCGTTCGGACGTCACCAAGACACTCGAGCGCATTGAAGGCGACTTAAAGGACCTGGGAACCGAGGTTCGCAAGTTGGGTGACCGCGTTGGCGCCGTGGAGACTCGCTTGGCCGTGGTGGAGGATCGACTGCTCCGCCGCGACCTGCCCGACTACCACGGAGCCGAGTCGCCTTCCGCCCCGGCCGGTCCGTAGCGGCCGCTGTCGGCTCGCCCTCGCTCGCCCGGCTGGCGCAAAACGTCGGGCGTGAGTTTATGTGGGCAGGACGCTGACCTCGCGGTGCGGGTAGGCGTTGCGCGCCGCCTGCGCGGTCAGTTCGCCCAGGGCGAGCAGCTGCAGGCCGGCCGGCAGATCGCCGCCGTACAGCGCACGGAAGGCGGCCACGCCGGACGGTGAGGAGAAGGCGGCGTCGTCGATGCCGGCCAGCTCCTGCCGCGCCGGGCCGGGGCGTGGCACGGTGCGGTAGCAGGTGACCACCTCCACCCGGGCGCCGGCCGCGCGCAGGCCGTCGGCCAGCGCCGGCCGCGCCAGGTCGGAGGCCGGCAGCAGGATGCGGGCGCCGCGCACGCCGGCGGCGGCGCAGGCGCGCACCAGCCCGCCGGCGCCCGATCCGTCGCCGGTCACGTCGGCGCGCAGGCCGAAACGGGCGAGCGCCGCGGCGGTCGCCGCGCCGGACGCGGCGATGGCTGCGCCCGCCAGGGCGCGCGCGTCGCGGCCGGCGTCGAGCACCTCGCGGGCAAAGTGTTCGACCGCCGGGCGGCTGGCGAACGCGATGAGGTCGAAGGCGCCGGCGCCGGCGCCGGCGGCCGGGCCTGCGCCCAGGCGGCCGATCGCGCGCCGCACCGCGGTCCGGTCGGCGGCCGGCGCCGTGTCGATGAGCGGCGTGTGGATCACCTCGCCCAGATGAGCGAACGGCTCGGCGCGCAGGCCGGTGACCAGCACCTTGCGGCGTTGCGCGTACCAGCCGCCGCCCGCTCCGGAGCGCGCAGCGCCGCCCACCACGATCACGCTGGGCGAAACGGCGGTGACCGCGCCGCCGCGGATGCGGCCCAGGTCGGTCGCCGTGCTCCGCTGCTGCGGCAGCGTGGCGTCGCGCACGATCAGCACCGGCGTGGACGCCGGCCAGCCGGCGTCCAGCACCGCCGCGGCGACCCGCGCCAGCTGCGCGGCGGCCATGTAATAGACGATGGTGTCGGCGGCCGGCACCGGCACCGGTTCGGCGTGGCCGGTGCAGAACGCCACCGAGGAGGAGCGCTCGCGGTGCGTGAGCGGAGCGCCGCAATAGGCGGCCGCCCCCAGCGCGGCGGTCACGCCCGGGATCACCCGGTAGGCGACGCCGGCGCGCTCCAGCGCCTCCACCTCCTCGCCGCCGCGTCCGAACAGGAACGGATCGCCGCCCTTGAGCCGGCAGACGCGGCGGCCGGCGCCGGCCAGGCGGATCAGCAGCGCCTCGATGCCGGCCTGCGGCAGCGCCTGCGCGCCGGCGCGCTTGCCGACGAAGTGGCGCCGGCCGCCGCACACGGCGACGATCCGCTCCGAGACCAGCGCGTCGTAGACCACGTCGTCGGCGGCGGCCAGCGCCGCGCGGCCGCGCTCGGTGAGCAGGCCGGGGTCGCCGGGGCCGGCGCCGACCAGCGTGACCAGTCCCGGACCCCCGCCTCCGCAGGCGCCGGCGCTCCCGGCGGCAGCGCCGCCCGCGCCGCTCACGGCGCCGGCGGTTCGATCACGCCGCCGCCTCGGCATTCCATTCCCCCGCCTCGGTATTCCGCGTCACCCCCTCCCCCGCCGTCGTCGTAAAGAACGGCGAACTGCCCGGAGGCGACCGCCAGCGGGCTGCCGGTGCGCACCACCACCCGGTCCGGGCCGGCGGCCGGGGTGACCGTGCAGGGGAGCGCTTCCGGCCCGTGGCGGATCTTGACGCGCGCCGCCCCGCGCGGCGGGCCGCCGCCGATCCAGTTGGCGGCCCGCACCGTGAACGCGCAGCCGGCGTGCGCGGCCGGCGCGCGGCTCACCGTGACCCGGTTCTCCGCCGCGTCCTTGCCCACCACGTACCAGGGGCCGCCGCCCAACCCCAGCCCCTGCCGCTGGCCGACCGTGAAGAAGTGGTGGCCGCGGTGCCGGCCGAGCAGCCGGCCGGTCTCCCGCTCCACGATCGGCCCCGGCCGCTCGCCGAGCCGGCGGCGCACGAAGTCGCGGTAGCTGATGCGGCCCAGGAAGCAGATGCCCTGACTGTCGGGCCGGCCGCGGGTCGGCAGGCCGGCGGCGGCCGCCTCGGAGCGGACGCGCGCCTTGCAGGAATCGCCGATCGGGAATACGGCGCGGGCGAGCTGCCGGCCGGTCACGTACGCCAGGAAGTAGGTCTGGTCCTTGACCGGATCGGGAGCGGTGAGCAGCCGCGGGCCGTCCGGCGCGCGCGCCACGCGCGCGTAGTGCCCGGTGGCGACCGCGTCGAAGCCGGCGGCGTAGCGGTCGACGAACACCCCGAACTTGACGTGGCGGTTGCACAGCAGGTCCGGACTCGGCGTGTGGCCGGCGCGCAGCTCGCGCACCACGTAGTCGAGCACGCGCTCCAGGTACTCCTGCTGCACGGACACGACGTGCAACGGCACGCCGCGGCGGCGGCAGACCGCGCGCGCGTACTCCAGGTCCTCCTGCCACGGGCAGTCGCCCAGGCCGGCCAGCTCCTCCTCCAGCCACACCTTGAGGTAGAAGGCGGTCACGCGCGCGCCGGCCGCCTGCAGCCGCACCAGCGCCACCGAACTGTCGACGCCGCCGGACAGCAGCAGGGCGGCGCGCACGCGGCTACTCCCCGGCTGCCGCCAGCGCGTTGGGCACGGTGTCGGCCGGCGTCACCGGCGACCACGCGCCGCGCAGCCGGCCGTCGGGGCCGACCAGAAAGGCGGAGCGGATCAGGCCGAGCCCGATCTTGCCCAACACCGTGCGTCGGCCCCACGCGCCGTAAGCGCCGGCCATGGCGTGATCGGTGTCGCAGAGCAACGGAAAGCCGAGCGTGAACTTGTCGTCGAACCGCTTTTGCGCCGCCGCGCCGTCCGGGCTGACGCCGACGACGGCCATGCCCCGGGCGGCCAGCTCGGCGGCGTGATCGCGCACCGAACACGACTGCCTGGTGCAGCCGGGCGTGTTGGCGCGCGGATAGAAGTAGATCAGCAGCTGCCGGCCCGCGTAGTCGGCCAAGGTGTGGGTGTTGCCGTCCTGATCCGGCAGCGAGAAGTCGGGCGCCGGGTCACCTGCGCTCAGCATGTGCATCCTCCCCCGGCCGGTACCGGGTGACGTCGGTCTGGTCCCGGCCCACGAACAGGTCGTCGACCGGCCGCGTAAAGATACCAACGCAGACCACGCCCGGCACAGCGGCCAGCGCGGACTCCACCTCCTGCGGATCGAACGGCGCGGACGGCCGCGCGTCGACGATCAGGTTGCCGTGGTCGGTGATCACCGGACCGGCCTTGCGGACCGCCTGCCGCACCGTCCCCGCCAGCCCCAGCGCGGCCAGCGCGCGCTGCGCCACCGGCAGCGCGGCCGGCACCACCTCCACCGGCACCGGGTGACGGGAGCCGAGGCGGCCGACCAGCTTGCCGGCGTCGACCACCACCGCGTAGCGGACGGCGGCGGCGGCGACGATCTTTTCGGTGAGGAGCGCCGCGCCGCCGCCCTTGGTGAGCCGCCAGCGGGGATCGACCTCGTCGGCGCCGTCGATCAGCAGATCGACCTGTCCCCGCACCGACGGGTCGCTCAGCTCCACCGGCGACAGGCCGTGCTCCCAGCAGGCGATCTGCGCCTGCCGGCTGGTCGGCACACAGGCCAAACCGGCCAGGCGGCCGGCCGCCGCATCGGCGCCGACGCGGCGGATCACCTCCAACGCGGTGGAGCCCGATCCCAGGCCCAGGCGCTGGCCGTCGCGGACCAGCGCGGCTACCGCCGACGCGGCTATCGCCGCCTTGAGGGCGCCGCTCACCGCGCCGTGACGTTGGCCAGCAGCGCGTCGATGCGGGCGGCGCCGATGGTGACGATGAACTCGGCCAGGCGGGGGCCGCGATCCTTGTCGATCAGGATGCGGTAGAGCTGCGCGAACAGCTCCCGCGCCTCCATGCCGTGCTCGGCGGCCAGGTCGTAGAACGCCTGGTGCAGCGCCTTCGGGTCGAGCGCCCCGCCATCCTGCGCCCCGCCATCCTGTGCCCGGCCATCCTGCGGTCCGCCATCGGCAAGGCGCCGGCGCAGGCCGGCGACGGCCGCCGCCACCGGCGCGCTGACCGGAACGGGCGGCGCGCCGGCGGCGCGGAGCCGGAAGCGGAACCCGTCCGGCGCGTGCGTGGTGATCCAGTGCCACGCGCACTGCGCGCGGACGCGCAGCCGGCCGGCGTCCGCGCCGGCGGCGGCCGGCAGGCTGTCGACCAGGCCGGCGACCACGCCGTCGACGTCGCCGTCGCGGATCTGCAGCAGGTTGCACAGATGGCGGAACGGGACCGCCTCCGCCCCGGCCGGAGGCGAACGGCCGGGCGCCGCCTCGCTCAGCTCGACCGCCCGCCCTTCGCGGACGCGGCGCGCCTCCGCGGCCGGCTCGGCGCCGCCGCGGATGCGCGCGGCGCGGTCGTAGTCCTCGTAGGTCTTCAGCACGTCGAGGTCGAAGGAGAGGTCGAACTCGCGGTCGGGGCGGGTGCGGGCAAACAGGTAGCGGACCACCTCCGGCTGGTAGACCGCCAGGGCGTCGGCCACGGAGATGAGCCGGCCGCTCGAAGACGCCATGGTTCCGGCGCCGCGCACGTTGACCCAGTCGAACTTGAGCGTGGCCGGCGGCTCGACGCCGAACACTTCGCGCGCGATCGGCGCCGCGGTGTCCCAGGAACCGCCGGCGGAGTGGTGGTCCTTGCCGGCCGCTTCGAAGTCGACGCCGTGGTGCGCCCAGCGCATCGGCCAGTCGATCCGCCAGCCGAGCTTGACGCCGCCGCCGCGGCGCAGGTCGGCGACCCGCAGGCGGCCGCACGCCGAGCAGCGGTAGGACACGGCGTCGGCGCCGTCCCACTCGACCGGGACCGTGCCGGCCAGGCCGGCGCCGCACGCGCAGTACACCTCCACCGGCCACCAGTCGTCGGGCAGCGGCCGGCGGCGGTGACGATTGAGCAGCTCGCGCAACGCGCGGCGGTGCGCCAGCGCCGTGCGCACGCCGGCCGCATACGCGCCGCCGGTATAGAGCGCCGCCTGCGAAATCCACTCCGGGGATATGCCGAGCCGCGTCATCCGCTCCTGAAACACGCCCGCGAAGTGGGCGGCGTAGCTCCCGGCGGCGCCGTACGGATCGGGCATCTCGGCCAGCGGCGCGCCCAGGAAGCGCTCCCAGCCGCTGCCGGGCAGGCTGGCCGGCACGCTGCGGAACGGGTCGTAGTCGTCCCACAGGTAGATGAAGCGGACCCCGTAGCCGAGTCCGCGCAACGCGCGCGCGATCAGCTCCGGGGTGATGATCTCCCGCACGTTGCCGAAGTGGACGACGCCGGACGGGGTGACGCCGGCCGCCAGCACGTAGCGGTCCCGTTCGCCGCGCGTGCGCACGATCCGTTCGGCGGCGGCGTCCGCCCAGTGCCGGTATTCCTGCCGCGGCGGCGTCTGCGGCGGGGCGGCGCTCGATCCGGCGTCCATCGGCTCAGTATAGCGGCCGGCCGGGCGGTGTGACGGTGACGGACGGCGGAGGGCGCCGGGCGCGGAGTGCGGCGAGCGCCGCCGGCTCAGCGGCCGAGCAGCGCGGCGCGGATGGCGCGGACGTGCGCGGGGCCGGTGCCGCAGCAGCCGCCCACGATCGTGGCGCCGGCCGCCGCCACGGCCGGCGCCACCTCCGCCATCAGCTGCGGGGTGTGGTCGTAGAGGACGGCGCCGGCGGCCAGACGCGGCATGCCGGCGTTGGGGTACGCCATCAGCGTCTTGCCGGCGATGCCGCGTTCGGCCAGCGCGGCGGCGAGCTGGCGAACCGCCTCGGCCGCGTAGGGCATGCCGGTGTGCTCGGCGCGGCGCTGTTCCGCGCCGCAGTTGACGCCGATCACGTCCACGGACGGCAGCAGGTCGGCGCCGTCCGCGCTGTGCCGGCCGGACGCCAGCAGGTCGAGCAGGTCGGCCGCCGAGTGGCCCCAGTCGGTGCGGTAGACGGTCGCCCCGCTCCGCCGGTCGCGCGTGTACTTGAGCGTCAGGTTGACGGCGATCGGTATGCCGAACGCGCGCGCTTCGTCGACCGCGATCGCCGCCTCGGTGGCGGAGAACATCGTCTCGATACAGAGCAGATCGGCGCCCGCCTCGGCCAGCGCGCCGGCCACCGCGCGGTGCGCCCGGCGCACCTCCGAGTCGGGAATGCCGAACGTGGTGTCGCCGGTGTCCGCCTCGATCGCGCCCGGCGACGGTCCGATGGAGCCGGCGACGTAGGCCGGCCGGCCGGCGGACGCCACCGCCTCGCGCGCCAGCCGCACCGCCGCGCGCGCGATCGGGCCGGCGTCCTCGGCGCTACGGCCGGCCATCTTGAGGTGGAGCGGCGAGGCGACGAAGGTGTTGGTCTGCACCAGGTCGCTCCCCGCTTCCAGGTAATCGGCGGTGACCGCGCGCACCACGTCGGGATGGCTCTCGGTGGCGAGGGCGCTGTTCGGCAGGTCGACGCCGTGCGCGAACAGCTCGGTTCCGAACGCGCCGTCAGAGACCAGCACCTCGCCTGTCGCCAGCGCCTCCCGGAACGGCTTCACCCTGCGCCGATCATAGCCCAAGCACCGGCCGGCGGAACGTGTGGCCCGGTTTCGCGTTTGACAGCGGACGGGGGGATGACCCACCGTGAGCGCGCGATGGCAACCGTCCCGGTTCCCGGGCGGCAGGTAACCGCAACGAACGGCGTCACCCGCCAGCAACGCGAAGCTCGCAACGGCCACCGGGCGGCGGTGGTGTGGCTGACCGGGCTGTCCGGCGCCGGCAAGTCGACCATCGCCGGGCGCCTGGAGCGGACGCTGTTCGCACGGGGAGTCCTGGCCGCCGTGCTCGACGGCGACGACCTGCGGCACGGCCTGTGCGGGGACCTCGGCTTCTCCATGGAGGACCGGCGCACGAACGTGCGGCGCGCCGCGCACGCCGCGCGGCTCTTCTTCGACGCCGGCCACGTGGTGATCTGCGCGCTGATTTCGCCCACCGCCGAAGCGCGCGGCGCCGCCCGCGCCGCCCTGCCGGACGGCCGCTTCTTCGAGGTGTACGTCAGGTGCCCGCTGGCCGAGTGCCGGCGGCGCGATCCCAAGGGCCTGTACGCCAAGGCGTCGCGCGGCGAGATTGCCGACTTCACCGGCGTCTCGTCGCCCTACGAGCCGCCGGCCGCGCCGGAGATCGTGATCGACACCACGCGCACCCCGCCCGGCGCCGCCACCCTCGCGATCGTGGCCGCCCTGGCGGCCGGCGGCGTCATCGACTGACACGCTCCCCGATACGGCGCGCCTGAAAACGGTGCGTCCGCGCCGGTGTGGTACCATCAGCGCCGATGACGTCCCGTCCCGCGCCGGCGTTGCTGCTCGCCGCCGTCCTGGCGCTGGCGGCATCCGGACCGGTCCGGGCGCAGGAACAGGCGCAGGAGAGGACTTCGGCGCAGGGACAGGCGGCGCAGGGGCGGATGTCGGCGCAAGAGCGGTTGTCGCTGGCGATCGCCGCGCCGGAGTACCCCGTGACGCCGGGCGATACCTACCGCCTGTCGTACCTGCCGGCCGCCGCGGCGCGCGCCGGCGCGGTCACGCGCGTCGCCGAGCAGGTGATCGTCCGCGGCGACTACATCGTCGACCTGAGGGCGTTCGAGGCGCTCGATGGGCGCGGCATGCGGTTCGACGACCTGCGGCGCCGGATCGTGGCGCTGGTCGAGTCCGCCTACCCCGGCAGCAATCCGTCGCTGCTCCTGACCGCGGTCGGCGCCTTCGAGGTCCATCTGCGCGGCGCGGTCGAGACCGCCGGCCACGTCCCCGCCTGGGGGCTCGGCCGCCTGAGCGAGGCGTTGGCGGACCGGCTCACCGAGCACGCGTCGCTCCGCGACGTACGCGTCGAACGGGACGGCGGCGTCGAGGTGTTCGACCTGTTCCGGGCGCAGCGGTTCGGCGTCCGGGAGCAGGACCCGTACCTGCGGCCGGGCGACCGCGTCTGCGTGAGCCGGCGCGCCCGTTCGGTCACCATCCGCGGTGAGGTGCGGCGGCCCGGCGCCTACCAGCTGCTCGACCGCGAGGGGTTTGCGGACCTGGTCGCGTTCGCCGACGGCTTTACGCCGCGCGCCGATCTGTCGCGGGTGCGCATCGACAGCGTTGGCCAAGCGGCCGGCCGGGAGCCGGCCGGCCCGAGGCCGGGCGCACCGCCGGCGGCGGCCGCCGCGCTGTTCGATTGCGACGGAGCGCCGCTGCCGCCGGACGGCGGGTACGGGGCCGGTGAGCGGGGCTCGACCCGCTACGCGGCGTGGGACTTGGCGCTGGCCGGTGAGCCGTTGCGCGGCGGCGACGCGGTAGTGGTGTACAACCGGGACGAACTGCGGCCGACCGTGTTCTTCGAAGGCGCAATAAGGTCGGAAGGCGCAATAGGGCCGGAGGGTGAACGGATCACCTACCGGTACCGGCCGGGAGAGATGCTGTTCGACGCCCTGCGCGCGATCCGCGACTCGATCGTCCCCGGCGCCGACCTGACCAGCGCCATGTTCGCCCGCCGCGGCGCGCCGCAGGAGCCGATCGACCTGGATGCGCTGCTGTACGGCGGGTCCCGCGCCGGCGACCGCCGGCTCGCGCCGATGGACCGCATCGTCATCCCGGCGCAGCGCTTCGAGGTGTCGTTGCGCGGTGAGGTGACGCGAGCGCAGCAGAGGGTCGTGAGCCCGGCCACGCGGTTGAACGACGTCGTGCCGGACGTCCGCACGCCGTATACGTCGATCCGCCGGATCGAGATCGAAACGGCGGACGGCCGGCGGCGCACCTACGATCTGTTTCGCTGGCGGCGGTTCGGCGAGGCGGCCCACAACCCGCTGCTGACGCCGGGGGCGACCATCACGTTCCGCGCGCGCGAGCGGGAGGTGCAGCTGGCCGGCGAAGTCCGCCGCCCGGGAACCTATCAGCTCCTGGACGGCGAGGAACTCGAGGCGTTGATCGAGCGGTACGGTGACGGGCTCAGCCCGTACGCCGACCCGTCGCGCGTGACGATCACCCGCCAGGACCCCGGCGGCGCGTCCCGCTCGATCGCCGTCGACTACCGCGCAGCCGGCGCCACGCCGTTGCGGGACCGCGACTCCGTGGCCGTTCACGCCCGGCCCGTCCCGATCGTCTACGTGGAGGGAGCGCTGTCGCCGCCGACCCCCACGACGGTCGCCACCACGCGGACGACCGGGGACGTCGACCAGATCGAAACCCAGACCGTGCAGGAACTGGCCGTCACCGCCGCCAACACCCAGCGGCGCGTGGCGCCGTACCACCGCGGCGCCACCGCGTTCGACGTACTGTTCCCCCTGCGCGGCGACATCCGTGAAGATGCCGACCTGCGCGCCGGTTACGTGACGCGCGGCGCCGAGCGCCTGCCGGTCGACCTGGAGCGGCTGCTGTTCACGGAGGGGCGGGCCGGCGACCTGCCGCTCGAACCGTACGACACGATCGTCATCCCGGTGCGGCCTCGGACGATCACCGTGGCCGGCTCCGTGCGGGACCCGGGCGTATTTCCGTACCTGCCGGGCCGGGCCGCCGATTACTACGTCCGCCGGGCCGGCGGCGCGGACGCGGCCGGCGACGCCGACGGGGTGACGGTGACCGACTCATCCGGACAGCGGAAGGAACCGTCGGTGCCGCTGGCGCCGGACGACCAGGTGTTCGTGCCGGCGGCGGACGCTTCCTTCCTGAGCAGGATCATCGCGCCGGTGGCGGCGGTGGGGTCGCTGGCGTTGTCGGTCGTGTCGCTGATCCTGGTCCTGACCGCCAATCCATAACTTCGCGGGACCGGACGTGAGCCTGCGGTACGACTACCTGCTGGTGGTGGGGCCGGGCCGTTCGGGGAGCACCTTTCTGTACGAGCTCCTGAAGCGGCACCCCGACTACGCGTTCCCGGAGATCAAGGAGGGGTACTACTACCGGTCGCCGCGTCTGTTCGACCGCCTGCGCCGCTCGGTGGCCGAATCGGGCCGCATCCTGGTCGACGTGGCGAATCTGGCCTACCGGGACGCGCGGCTCACCGGCGGCGTCGAGGCGTTGCGGAGCCGCGGCGCGCGGATACTGCTGGTGGCGTTGGTGCGCGATCACCGCGACCGCGCCGTCTCCATGATCCGCTACGCCAAAAGCCGCGGCCGCCCCGCGGTGTGGATGGGCGCCCGGTCGCTGGAACGGCGGATCGTCCGGGAGCGCCTGACGCCGGCCGACGTGCGCCGGCTGCTGGCCCTGGACGCCGACCTGATGTTCATCCGCTTCGACGCGCTCACGCGGGACACGCGGACCTGTCTGGATGTCCTGACGTCGCTCTGCGGCAGCGCTCCGTTCGCCAACGCGGCGTCGCGCGCCGTCAACGAATCGGTGGCGCCCCGGAACCTCCTGCTGGCCAGCGCGGCGACGCTGGCGCGCACCGTCATGCGGCGTCTGGGACTGCGGCGCACGCTGCACGCGCTCAAGGAGACGGCGTTCCTGCAGCGGCTGCTGTTCGTCCCCTTGCGGACGGCCGAGCGCCCGGCGCTCAGCCCGGAAAGCGAGCGGACGCTCGACGCCGCGTTGCGGGAGTGTACGTCGATCATCGGCGGCGCGGCCCGGCCGGCCGCCGGCGGCGTCCACGTGCGGAGAGCGAATGCCGGCGCCCCCGGCCGGCGGCCGGTCCGGTAGCCGCCGCCGCGGCGCACCGGTACCATCCCGCGCGAATGAGCGACACACCCGGCGGCGGCGAGCCGGCGCCGGACGCCCCCTACGACCTCCGGCAGCTGGCCGGCGTGCTCTGGCGGGGCCGCTGGCTGATCGCCGCCGTCACCGCCGCCGGTACGGCTCTGGTACTGATCTACTTGGTTCTCTCTCTCATACTTCCCGACGACCGGAATCCGCTGCCGAACGTCTACCGCGCCGAAGCGCTCCTCCTGGTGCCCCGCGAAACCGATGCGCCCGGCTTGACCACGGAGTTGAGCGGTCTGCTCAACCGGTCGTCGCTTTCCGGTCTGTTGCCGGGGCAGGTCAACAACATGCGCCTTGCCATCACCCTTCTGAACGGCAACACGATAGTCGACGCCATGGCCCAAGAATTCGACTTGGCGGAACGGTACCGCATCAAACAGAACGTGCGCGGCTGGGTGCGGAACCGGTTCCTGGCCAAGGCCGCGTTCGAACAGGACTTCTCGGCCAGAACTCTGCGCGTTTCGTACCGCAGCACCGATCCGGAATTCGCCGCCAGAGTGGTCAACCGGATGGTGGCTCTCCTGCATGAGCGGTTCGGCGACCTCGGCGGCGACCGCAGCCGCGACCGCCTGAAACTGATCGCCGATCGCCACCGCGAAGTGGAAGCGCAGATCGCGGATTACGCGGCACGCATCAGGGAGTTTCAGGAGCGCCACGGCGTGCTCAACGTGAACGATCTGGCGCGGGAATACGTCCGCCGGATCGCCGATCTCAACAACAGCCTGCTGCTCACCGAGGTCGAGATTGAGACGTACGGCGAGGTGGCGCCGGACAACGACGCTGCCCTGCTGGTGCTGAGAGAGGAACGCGACAATCTCCGGGAGCTGATCGATGAGATGGAATCGGGTTACCGGGAGTACGACGGCGGGCAGCTCCCGGCGCAGCGCGAGCTGCCGGCGCTGGCGCAGGAGTTCGCCCGTCTGCGCCTTGAACAGGAGGTCCGGATCGAGGTCTTCAAGCTCCTTTCGCGAGAGCATGAGCTTGCCAAGCTGCAGGTGACCGGGCAGGAGCCGGCCTTTCAGGTACTGGAGGAGGCGGAGGTCCCGGACCTGCGGGTCGGTCCGCAACGGCGGCGGATACTCACGGCCGCGTTCTTCGCATCCCTGGCCGCCGGCCTGTTGGCCGTCCTGTTTCTCAACACCATCCGCGGCCGGAGCGGCCGGAGCGGTCGCTGAGACGGTCGCTGCCAGGAACCGGCCGGCCCGTGCGCCACCAAGTTGTCGCGTCATTCACGATCTCGCTGGCGGCGCTCGCCGCCGCGCTCAACACCGCCACCGGACTGTACGACTCGGCGGCCGGCGACTTCCTGCTGGCCGGCGCGCTGGCGTCGTGCGCGGCGCCGTTTCTGCTCGACCGCAGCCTGTCGCGCGGCTTCCGGCCGGTCGTCGCGGCATTCGCCGCGCTGTTCGCCGTGTACGCGGTCTCTACGCTCGGCAACCCGGAACCGCGCGCGGCGGTCCACACCGCGGTGATCGGGCTGATCGCCGTGTACGTCGCCGCCCTGTACCAGTACGGCGGCCGCCTGCCCGCCGGAGCCTTCGCGGTCCTGCTGGTCTGCGCGGGCGCCGCGCTCACGGCGCGGGTCGTCTACTTTCCGTATGAACGGCTGGGACCGGACACGACGCCGTGGCACTGGCGGATATATCAATACGCGGCGGCGGGCGCGCAGGTGTTCCTGTTGCTCGCCTGCGTGGCGATCCGGCGCCGCGCCGCGCCGGTGTGGCTGGCGGTCGGCGGCGCCGTCCTGGGATCGTTTCTGATGGCGTACGCAGCCGGCGCCAGAGTCCAGATCGCTGCCTCACTGGGACTGATTCCGGCGTTCCTGTGGTTCTACCACACGCGCCGGGCCGGCCCCTGGTTGGCGTACCTGCCGCTGATCGCGCTGCTGCTGTTCGCCGGCTACGTGACCGTCTTTCTGGCTGCGCTGTCACAGGTTCTCATCGGTATCGTCGGCGGCGGGACCTTTGCCTTCGGCCTGTCGGTGCGGACTCCGCGCGAGCTGTTCTGGCCGATCGTGCTCGATCTGATACTGGCCAGACCGTACTTCGGCTACGGCGCCGGAACGATCCTGCGCGACGTGTCGGAGATCACGTTTTCGACGCACAGCCACTTCCTGCAGGTCGCCCTGCAGACCGGCGCCGCGGGGCTGGCCGCGTTCATCGCGCTTCTGGCGGCGCTGTGGGTCCTGCTGCACCGGCAGGAAGACGGCGCGTTGCGGGCGCTTGGGCTTGCCGTCCTGACCAGCGTGATCGTCGCCAACGTGTTCGGCATCACGCTGCTGCAAAACGCCGTGAGCATCGGCGTGCTGCAGTGGACGATCATCGGCCTGTGCATGAGCCCGCAACCCGGCCGGCGGCGCCCGGCGGTTATGCGGCCGGCGGAACCAAAGCCGCAAGGCCGGCCAGCGCCGCGTTGAAGCCGCGGCTGACGCTGTCGGCAATCCCCAGAAAGTAGTCGTCGCCGGCGTCCCACGCGTGGCCGTCGCCGTGCCGGACCCACAGGTGTCCGGCGCCGTGGGTCCGGTATACCGCCCCGCCGGCGCGCAGCACGTCCTCGGTCAGCCCCAGGTCTTCTCCCATCGGCACGTTCCGCCAGCCGCCGACGCGCGCCAGGTCATCGCGGGCGATCAGCATGGCGCCCCCATGCAGAAAGTCCCGATACGCCTCGCCCTGTCCCCGATAGCGGTGCACGGTGCGGTTCGATCTTGCCAGATAGACGAACTCCGAGCCCTTGCCGACTAGCTGCGCGCGCGAGTACGCGCGCGCCAGCACCAGGTCCCAGACGTGGTCGGCGCCGTAGCGGTCGTCGTCGTCCATCTTGGTGAGCAGCTCGCCGCCGGCGGCCGCCGCCGCGGCGTTGAGCACCGCGCCGAGCGGAGCGCTGCCGGCCACCGGCACGATCCGGTGCGGCAGCCGCAGCTCGGCCGCGAGCCGGGCGGCGTCCTTGAACGCCCGTTCGTGACCGTGCAGTCCCAGCACCAGCTCCAGCCGCGGATAGGTCTGCGCGGCCACCGCGGCGAGCGCCTGCGGCAACAACGCCGGGCGCCGCGTCGGCAGCAGGATCGACACGGACGGCAGGTTGGCCGGGTTCCGTGCCCACGATGAATGGGTGCGGAGCGCCGCGCGCCGTAGCGCGATGCTGCGCAGCTCGCGCGCGCCGGCGTCGAGGTCCGCCGCCTCTGCGGTCAACAGCCGCTGCAGTTCGGCGCCGAGCAGCGCCCCGAGCCGGGCGTCGGCGTCGGCGGCGCGCACGACCACGCCGGCGGCGGCCAGCCGCGCCAGCTCACCGGCCCGGGTGACCGGATCGGCGTGGAACGCGGCCGCGTCTTCGACGTGATGGAAGCGGCGCAACGCAAGCGGGTCGCGGCGCCGCACGGGAAGGTCCGCCCTGACCCCCGGCGGCAACCGGTAGAGAGGTCCCAGCGCCGCCACCCGGCCGCCGGCGTCGCGGGGCCAGTGCATGGGATTGTAGTCCCGCAGATCAAAGACCGGCGCCAGGACCTCGGCAGGCGTCGCCGCGGCCACGTCCGGCCGCAGGCGGTCGGGCGCAACGCCGCTCCCAGCCGGAGTTGGCGCCGGTCGCCGCCGCAAGCCGCGCCGCGCAACGCGCAGCCGGGAGCGGACGAACCAGAGAACGGTCCAGCGCTTGTTGCAGGCCCGCAACGCCAGCCGCCGCACCGTCCGCAGCAGCCACGCTTCCGGCCGGACGGCCGCCGGCCGCCGACCCGCATCGGCGCGCCGGTCAGCGCCTGCGCGCCGCTTCATGGCGCCACGTTAGCACGCCGCGGGCCGCACCGCGCCGCCGGGCGCCTTGCCGCCGCGGCATACGTGGTATCGTGCCCGGCACGCCTGACGCACATGCCACCGGCCCGGATTCTCTGCGTCCTGTCCTCGCTGACGGACGCGCACAACGGGGTGCGCGTCGCCATGCTGCAGCGTTGCGGATTCGCCGTGGAGGCAATCGGCTTTGAACGCTACGGCGCTGTGGCGCGCACCCTGCGCTGCCGCGTCGAGTCGCTGGGACGCATCGACCATCGGCGCTATCTGCGGCGCGGTCTGCGCCTGGTGAGCTGCCTGCGCCGGGTGCGCGCCGCGATCAAACGCAACGATCTGGCGTACGCGTTCGGGACCGACCTGCTGCTGCTGGCGCTGGCGGCCGGGGTCCGGTTGCAGGTGCGGGTGGTCGCCGAGATCGCCGACGTACGCGGCCTGCAGGTGGCCGCCGGTCTGCGCGGCCGGCTGTTTCGAGCGCTGGAGAAGCGGGCGGTGGGAGCGTGCGGGCTGCTGGTGATCACCTCCGCCGGCTATCTGGCGTACTACCGCGGCTGGCTGCGCACCGAAACGCCGGCGCTGGTGGTGGAAAACAAGGTGGAGCCGGCGCTCGCCGCGGCTGCCGGCGACCGCGCGCCGGATCCGGAGCCGGCGTTCTGCGCCGGCGGACCGTTGCGCGTCGGCTACTTCGGCATATTGAAGGACGAATGGTCGCTGCGCCTGATCGAGGCGCTGGCGCGGTCGCATCCCGGCCGTTTCACGTTCCTGCTGGCCGGCGTCCCCGGCCGGTTCATCGAATCGTTCGCGGAGCGGGTGCGCGGCATCCCCGGCTTGGAGTACCGGGGCGAATACCGCCATCCCGGCGATCTGCCGGCGCTGTTCGGCGGCGCCGACGTGATCCTGACGTGCTATCGGCCCGGCGTTCCCTACGGCTGGTCGCGTTCGAACCGGTATTACGACGCGTGCCTGTTCAAGAAGCCGTTGATCGTCAGGGCCGGCACCGCCGATGCGGAAGCGGTGCGCCGGCACGACGTCGGGCTGGTGATCGAAGCGGCTGACGTCGGTCGGGCGGCCGGCGAGCTGCGCGGCGTTACCCCCGCGCGCTGGCGGCGGTGGCGCGCCAACATGCAGGCGCTGCCGCCCGCCGCATACGTCCACGCCGACGGCGCCGCCGCATTGCGGCGTTCGCTTGCGGCGCTGGCCGGCGGGCCGGGAAAACGGGACGGCGGGCGCGGGATGACTGAGCGCCGGACCTGACGGATCGGTCGACTCAGACACCGCGGGCGGCCTTGACGCGAGCGGCGCTCCGCTTCATCGACAACAGGAAGCGGAGCGCCACGCCGTCGACCGCGTACCCGCAGAAGCACCACGCCGCCCGGGCGAACGGCAGGCGTTCGACCTGCCGCAGCAGCGTCCACGTATAGGCGGCGGAGACCAGCTTGTTGGCGGAGAGCGACGCGCCGTGCACGCGGTAGGAGACCAGCGGCTCGTTGACGCCGATGGCGGTCCGCGACCCGTCGCGCAGCAGCGCCAGCCAATAGCCGTGATCCTGCCGCTGCCGGATCGGCGGCATCCTGACCGCGCCGCCGGTGGCGCGCCGCACCATCCCGGTCGAGCACCCGATCACGCACCGCCGCAGCAACCGTTCGTACCGCACCGTGGCCGGAGCGGAGACGACGTCACCGGCTGCGCGGCCATCGCGCCGGCGCACGTATGCGGTGTATGATATGTCCGCGTGCAACCGATCCATGGCTGCTATCTGCTTTTCCGTCTTCTCCGGAAACCAGACGTCGTCGCTGTCGATGAAGGCGATCAGATCGCCCTGCGCGTGGTCGAGCCCCAGGTTGCGGGCGGCGGCCGGGCCCCGGTTGGCCGGTTGCGCGATCAGGCGGATGCGGGGATCGCGCTGCCGATAGGCGGAGACGATCGCCGCGGTTCCGTCGGTGGAGCCGTCGTCGACGACGATCAGCTCCCAATCCCGCACCGTTTGCGCGATGACCGATTCTATCGATTCGGCGATGAAGCGCTCAGCGTTGAAGCTGGGCATGATGACGGATACCAGCGGAGCGGCCATCGGTCGACCGAATCATACCATGCCGGACAGCTGCGCGCCGGCGTTGCATGGCCGCGATAGCGATCGTCGGCGGCGCCGGGTTCATCGGCCGGCGGCTGGTGAGCGCGCTGCAGGACGCCGGGCACGACGTCACCGTCGTCGACGCGGCGCCCGGCCACGGCGATCTGGTCGGCGGCGCCGCGTACCGGCAAGCGGACACGCGCGACCGGGCGGCCCTGACCGCCGCCCTGGCGGGGGCCGAAGCGGTCTACGACCTGGCGGCCGTTCACCGCGACGACGTCAAGCCGGTGTCGCGCTACGAAGAGGTGAACGTCGGCGGCGCGGCCAACGTGTGCGCCGCCTGCCGGGACCTCGACGTCGCCCGGATCGTCTTTACCAGCTCGGTATCCGTGTACGGCGCGGTCGCTCCCGACGCGACGGAGTACCACCCGCCGGCGCCGGTCAATCACTACGGCCGGTCGAAGCTGCGCGCCGAGCAGGTGCACCGCACGTGGCAGGCGGAGGCGCCGGATGAACGGTCATTGGTGATCGTCCGGCCGTCGGTGGTGTTTGGCGAGGGGAACCGCGGCAACGTCTATCAGCTCATGCGCCAGATCGACGCCGGCCGGTTCCTGATGATCGGCCGAGGCCTCAACCGGAAGTCGACCGCCTACGTCGACAACGTGGCCGGATTCCTGGCCGCCATGCTGGATCGGGGGGCGGGCGCGCACCTGTTCAACTACGCGGACAAGCCCGACCTGTCGATGCGGGAGCTGGTGGCGACCGTACGGCGCGAGCTCGGCATGCCGCCGGCCGCCGGCGTCGGGCTGCCGTACGCGCTCGGCTACCTGGGCGGCGTGGCGTGCGACCTGGCGGCGGCCGTCACCGGCAAGACGCTGCCGATCAGCGCCGTGCGGATCAGGAAGTTCGTCAGCACCACCACGTTTTCGGCCGAGCGCGCGACGGCGACCGGATTCCGGCCGCCGTACCCATTGCGCGAAGCGCTGGCGCAGGTGATCCGGCGCGAGTTCCGTTCCGCCCCCCCCCCGGCAAAAAACGCCTGGGCAGCCGACGTGACGTCGCAACGCCGGCGGACGACGTGGTGACCTGACCGCCCGGCGCGGCGATCTGACCGCGCGTTGTGGGCCCACAAGGACTTGAACCTTGGACCAACGGATTATGAGTCCGCCGCTCTAACCGACTGAGCTATGGGCCCGCTCCGGAAGCGCCTTTTCCGAAGTCCGTGCAGCCAACACGGAAACCGGCCGGCCGGTCAAGCGCGGAGCGCCTGCAGCCGTTCCACCAGGGTCGGGTGCGAGTAGTGGTAGAAGCTGTACCAGGGGTGCGGGGCCAAGTTCGCCAAGTTGTCCCGGCTCAGCTTGATCAGCGCGCCGGCGAGCGGCCGGGGTGAGGCGACCGCGTCCGCCGCGAACCGATCGGCGGCGTACTCATGGCGGCGCGACCACAGCGCCGACAGCGGTCCGAGCCAGAAGGTGAACGGCCCCGACAGCAGGCTGAACAGCACCAACGCCGCGTGGTGGCTCGGCTGGCGGACGCCGAACGCCGCGAACAGCGGCGCGTAGTCGAGCAGCAGGCTGAGGATGCCGAGCCCGGCCACGGTGGCCGCCACCGACAGCGCCAGCCGTTGCGGTACGTGCCGCAGACGCTCATGGCCGATTTCGTGCGCCACCACCGCCTCGATCTCGCCGGCGTCGAGCTGGTCGAGCAAGGTGTCGAACAGCACGATCCGTTTCACCGGCCCCAGGCCGGTGAAGTAGGCGTTGCTGTGCCGGGAGCGTTTGCTGCCGTCCATCACGAAAATGCCGCGCAGGCGGTAGCCCAACCGCCGGGCGAGCGCCGCCAGCCGCTCGCGCACCGGTCCGTCGCCGACCGGGACAAAGCGGTTGAACAGCGGCGCGATCACGGTCGGGTAGAGCACGACCAGCACGACCTGGATGGCGACGATGACGCCGCCGGCGTACAGCCACCAGAGACCGCCGGCGCGGTCCATGAAGGCGAACAACACCAGCAGCACGACCGCGCCCAGGACCAGCGAGATGAGGCCGCCCTTGAGGCGGTCGAGCAGGAACAGCCGGAGCGTGGTGCGGTTGAAGCCGAAGCGCTGCTCGATCACGAACTGCGAATAGAGCGCGGCCGGCAGGCCGAGCACGGTAAAGAACGCGCCGACCGCCAGCACGTAGAGGCCGCCGGCCAGATACGGATGGAGCGTCAGCCGGCCCACTGCGGCGTCCAGCGCGCCGAGCGCGCCGCTCAGCGCCACCGCCAGCACCGCGGCCGCCGATACGGTGTTGGCCAGCAGCGCGAAGCGGCCGCGCGCCCGGGTGTAGCCGCGCATCCGCGCGTGGGTTGCCGGGTCGACCTCCCCGGCAAGCGCCGGCGGCGGGGCGGTCTGCGCGCGCGCGTGGCGCAGGTTGAGAATGCTGAGGCCGGTCTCCACCACCCGCTGCAGCGCGAACAGCGCCAGATACAGCGCCAGCACCGCCCCGGCGGTCACGCGCGGCTCCGGAGCGCGGCGCCGGTCGGGACGCTCACCGGGACGCCGGCCGCGCCGCCCGGTCCGGTGCGCGGCCGCGGATGGTCGGATAGGTCTCCACCGGCACGCCGCGCACGCAGGCGATCACCTCGGCCACCACGGACAGGGAGCCGGTGGCAACGACTGTCTGCGGCCGGCGGTCCGCGCCGATGCCGTCCGTAGCGGCCGCGGTCACGGCGGCGACGTCGCCGGCGCCGCCGTCTCGAGCGGCGCCGCCGTCCGGATCGGCGCCTACGGCCCCGCTGGCCCCTACGGCCCCGCTGGCCCCTGCGGCGCCGCTGGCCCCCGCGGCGCCGAGCACCGCAAATCCCTCCTGCCGGAGCGCCGCGGCGACCGCCTCCGCGGGCTCGGCGCGCGGATGGCGCGACCGCACCGCGTAGGCGCGGCCGGTGAGGCGGCGGAGCGGCCGCAGGGTCTCCACCAGGTCGTGGCCGGCAAGGGCGCCGACTACGGCGACGGTGCGCTGCGGATCGACCCGGCCGGCCAGCGCGCCGACCATGCGCTGCATGGCGTACGGGCTGTGCGCTCCGTCGACGATCACCTCCACGCCCCGCCACTGCAGGCGCTCAAGCCGGCCGGGCCAGCGGACGGCCGCCAGCCCGCGCTCCACCGCCTGCCGGTCGAGGCGTTCGCCCAGGAACAGCTCGGCGGCGGCGACCGCCACCGCGGCGTTCTCTCCCTGGTAGTCGCCGGCGAGCGGCAGATCGACCCGGTAGCGGCCTCGCGGCGTATCCACCTGCAGCCACCGGCCATCCCCGGCGGCGGCGTCGACCGACCAGCGGACGTCGACGCCGGCACGGATCACCGGCGCGCGCTGCCGGGCGGCCACGCCGAGCACCACCTCCAACGCCCCCTCCATCTGCGGCGCCAGCACGACCGGCACGCCGCGCTTGATGATACCGGCCTTGGCGCGGGCTATGCTTTCGATGGTCGGGCCGAGCACGGCGACGTGGTCGAAGCTGATGTTGGTGATCGCGCAGACCGCCGGCCGCACCACGTTGGTAGAGTCGAGTTCGCCGCCCAGACCGACCTCGATCACCTGCGCGTCGACGCCGGCCCGCCGGAAGTCGAGCAACGCCATGGCGGTGAGCGCTTCGACCGTGGTCGGCTCGCCGAACGGCGTGTCCCGCGCGACCTGCTGCAGCGGCTCCCAGACCGCGTCGACCAGCCGCGCGAACGCCGCCGGTTCGATCGGGTCCAGACCGCGGCGGATGCGCTCGGTCACCCGCAGCAGATGGGGAGAGGTGTACAGCCCGGTGCGCAGGCCGTGCGCCTGCAGCAGCGAGCTGAGCATGGCCGAGGTGCTGCCCTTGCCGTTGGTGCCGGTGACGTGCAGCGTCGGCACCGACAGGTGCGGGTCGCCGAGCCGCCGCAGCAGCGCGCGGATGCGGTCGAGCCGGAACGTGCGGTGCTTGGGGCTGTGCCGGGCGCGCTCGAAGTCGGCCAGCTGCATGAGGCGGTCGACCGCGCGCCGGTAGTCCCCGGACGGCGCGGGCGGCACGGACGTCGGTGCGGGAGATTCGGTCACGGCCGGTACCGGCGCGGTCGGCGCCTTGGTCGCGTCAGGGCGCGGTCGTCAAGACGGGCGGCGGCGTCAGTTGCGCGAAAAGCCGGGGCGGTCGGGCGGTTCGGCAACGACGATTCCGTCGCCGTCGACGACGGAATCGTCAGCGATGGCCTCATCGCCCTGGCACGCTTCCCCCTCCTGCGCGCCGCACACGCCGCAGGCGGCGGACGCCCCCTCCGCTGCCGAATGGCGCTGGTCGAGGGGGGTAAAGCTGCCGCAGCCGAAGCGCTTCACCTCACGCTGCCGGCCGAGCAGCACCTTGAGCGACAGCGCGGCCGCAGCCGCGATCATGATCGCCACGCTCAGGATGATCGTCGCCATCGGTTTCCTCCGGTTGCCGGTAGTATACCACCGCGCGGCGCGGCCGGCATCCCGGCCGGCCGGCCGCTCAGGCTTCTAACCGGACGCAGGCGTCTGACATGATGACGCCCAGGCGATCTCGTCGATGATGCGCTGCGCGGCGCCGCGCGGGTCGGGCGCGTTGCGGATCGGCCGGCCCACGACCAAGTAGTCGGCGCCCATGCGAATCGCCTCCGCCGGCGTGGTAGACCGCGCGTGATCGTCGTGCGCCGCCCCTGCCGGGCGGACGCCGGGGCTCACCAGGACGGCGTCCGGCAAGGCGCGCCGGCACGCCCCGATCGCCGAACCGGATACGACCAGCCCGTCGCACCCGGCGGCGAGCATGGCGCGGCCGCGATCGACGACGTACCCGTCCACGCCGCGCGCCGGGTCAGCGGTGCTTCCCAGGCTGGCCGGCCTTCCCAGACTGGACGGCAGGGGCACCGCCAGAAACTGCGGAAACGGCGCATCGCCGCGCGCCGCGCGGCCGGCGGCCAGCATGTCCGTGGTGATCGCGGCGTCGGCCGCCTCCACGAAGTTGATGAAGCGCGCGCCGAGCCGCCCCGCGCCGCGCACGAACTCGGTGATGGTGTTGCCGATGTCGCCGGCGATCTTGAGGTCCAGGAAGACCGCCCCGCGGCCGCCGCGCGCCGCCCGCATGCGCGCCAGCAGCCCGAAGAGATCGCCGGCCAGGAGCAGCTGCAGCCCGATCTTGAAGAACGACACGTTGTCGAGCGCGTCGACCAGCGCCTCCGCTTCATCGTGCGTCGACACGTCGAGCGCGACGATGAGGCGATCGTTCGCTTCCATGACCGGCAGCGTAGCATGCCGTCGCCAGGCGACGGGCCGCCGCCAAGCGACGGGCCGCCACCAAGCGACGGGCCGCCGCGACGCGGCGGGGCGCGCTTGCCCTGCCGGCCCCGCGCGGTGATGATACGCCGATGATCGGAACGGAACGGGACCGGACGGAACGGGCGGCGGTGGCCGCGTGAGCGCCCAACGGCTGGCGGTGCTGGGCGGCGGCCCCGGCGGGTACGCGGCGGCCTTTCTGGCCGCCGACCTGGGGCTGGCGGTGACCCTGATCGACGACGCGCCGAACCCGGGAGGCGTCTGCCTGTACCGCGGCTGCATCCCGTCCAAGGCGCTGCTGCACGTGGCCAAGATGATCGGCGACGCCCGCGAAGCGGAGGCGTGGGGCGTCCGCTTCGGCGCGCCGCAGATCGACCTGGCCGCGGTGCGCGCGTGGAAGGGATCGGTGGTGAACCGCTTGACCGGCGGGCTCGGATCGCTGGCCCGGCAACGCAAAGTGACGCTGGCGCAGGGCCGCGGCCGCTTTACCGGCTCCCACGAGATCGCCGTGAACACCGCCGGCGGCGAGCAGCGGGTCGCCTTCGATCACGCCATCATCGCAACCGGGTCACGGCCGGCGGCGCCGGCGGCGCTGGCGATCGACTCCGATCGGGTGCTCGATTCGACCTCCGCGCTGGAGCTGGCCGACGTCCCGGGCCGGCTGCTGGTGGTGGGCGGCGGGTACATCGGGCTGGAGCTCGGCAGCGCGTACGCGGCGCTCGGCAGCGCCGTGACGGTGGTGGAGATGACCGGCGGGCTGCTGCCGGGTGTCGACCGCGACCTGGTGGGCGTGCTGGAGCGCCGGCTGCGCGGCAGCCTGGCCGCAGTCCATACCGGGACCCGCGTCGAGGCGGTCGAGGAGACCGGTGACGGCGGCTTGGCGGTGACCCTGGCCGGGGCGGCCGGCGGCGCCGAACGCTACGACCGGATGCTGGTGAGCGTGGGCCGCGTGCCGAACACCGGCAACCTCGGCCTGGAGCAGACCGGCGTTGCGGTCGGCGCGGACGGGTTCATCGAACACGACGACCAGCAGCGCACCGGCGACCCGGCGATCTTCGCGGTCGGCGACGTCGCCGGACAGCCGATGCTGGCGCACAAGGCGTCGCACGAAGGGCGCGTCGCCGCCGAGGCGGCGGCCGGCCGGCGGGTCGCCTTTGAACCGCAGGCGATTCCGGCCGTGGTCTTCACCGATCCCGAGATCGCCTGGTGCGGGCTGACGGAGACGGAGGCCAAGGCGCACGGCCGCGACGTGCAGGTAGCCCGCTTTCCGTGGGCCGCCTCCGGCCGCGCGACCACCCTGGGCCGGCCGGAGGGGCTCACCAAGCTGCTGGTCGATCCGGGGACGGAACGGCTGCTCGGCTGCGGCATCGCCGGCCCCGGCGCCGGCGAGCTGATCGCGGAGGCGGTGCTGGCGGTCGAGATGGGGGCGGTCGCCACCGACCTGCGCTTGACCATCCATCCGCACCCCACGCTGTCGGAGACGCTGATGGAGGCAGGCGAGGCGCTGTTCGGCACCGCCACCCACGTCTTCCGGCCGCGGTGAGGAGCGACCTCGACCGCGCCGCCCTGCTCGACCTGCTCCACCACCGGCGCAGCGAACGGTACGTGCGCCGGGTGGCGACCGCGGTCGACCGCCACCTGTTCGGAGCCTGCTTCGATCAGGTCGAGATCGAGGGCCTGGAGGAAACCAAGCGCCGCTCGGAAGCCGGCGAACGGCTGGTCTTCGTCCCCAACCATCAGAGCGAATACGACTGGATGATGCTGCAGGCGTACCTGACGCTGCACGACGTCCGCGCCGCCGTGCAGGCCGGGGACAATCTGTTCATCGGGCCGCTCGACACGTTCCTTCGCAAGTGCGGCGCCTTCATGGTGGTGCGCGACCAGCGCGCCTTCCACGCCCGCCGCTGGTTTCCGAACCTGGTGCTCAAGTCGCTCGGCGTCCGGCCGGTGATCGTGACCCGCGAGCAGTACAACTCCCTGTACCTCGATCAGCTCAAACGGGTGCTCGCCCGCGACGGACTGCACCTCATGGTCTTTCCCGGCTATGAGACCGACGAGTTCACCGGCGACGTCAAGTACGGCCGCTCCTACACCGGCCGCCTCAACCCGTTGTCGCCGCTGGTCTTTCTGACCGTCCGCAACGCGTTGCGCGACCTTCGCCTGGAGGGGGCCAGCTACGTTCCCATCAACATCTCCTACGAACGGGTGCCGGAGGACATGGTGTTCCGTTCATACCACCGCGCCGGACCGCGGCAGAGCAAGTTTGCCAAGTACGTGTACGACAACTACTACGCGTTTCTGCGCGTGCCGGTCACGCGGCGCATCCGCAACCAGCGCTCACGGGTGGTCATCAAGTTCGGAGAGGCGATGGCCGCCGACCTGCGCGCCCGCGCCAAAGAGGCGGCTCGCGCCGTGCACGACCGGATCGGCCGCCTGATCCGCGTCTACGAAAGCACGGCGGTGTTCGCGTCGCTCGACAACCGGTTCCGCATCTCCCGCACCGAGCTTGCCGAACGGGTCGACCGGACCATCACCGCCGCCGACGACGCCGGACTCGACACCGGGCCGCTGTACCGGGCCGGCAAGCGCAAGCCGCTGGAGGAGCTGCTGCAGCGCACCGCGCAGCTCTTCAACTACCCGCACATTCCGGTCATCGCCACCAAGTCGTACCGGACCCTGGAATACGACGACCGGGAGATCTTCATCCACCACCCGCACCTGGCCTCCTACTACGGCAACAAGCTGAGCCACCTCCTCAACGCCGCATGAGCGGCCGGCCGGTCCCCAGCGCGCTGCGGGCCATGAGCGACGCCTCCGACCCCGGCGAGCGCTACCGCACCCTGCCGGACGGCTACCGGATCGGCCAGGCGCGCTTCGTCATCGTCACCGGCAGCGTGATGAGCGGACTCGGCAAGGGCATCTTCTCGGCCGGCCTGGCGCGTCTGCTGGCCGACCGCGGCTACTCCACCAACCTGATCAAGATGGACGGCTACTACAACGAGGACGCCGGCACGCTGAGCCCGTACCGCCACGGCGAGGTCTTCGTCCTGGACGACGGCACCGAGTGCGACATGGACATAGGCACCTACGAGCGGTTCATGGGCCGCAGCCTGTCGCAGCACAACTACTTCACCAACGGCCGGCTCAGCCAGCGGATCAACGCGCTGGAGCGGAGCGGCCAGTTCTCGGGATCGGACGTGCAGTTCTTCCCGCACGTCACCGGCGAGCTGGTGCGATTCGTGCGCGAGTCGACGCAGGCGGCCGGCGCCGACATCACGCTGGTGGAGATCGGCGGCACGGTCGGCGACGAGGAGAACCGGACCTACATCTCGGCGATGAGCGACCTGGCCTACCAGGAGGGGGAGCGCAACGTCTTCTTCATCAACCTGGTGTGGATCATCGAGGCGCGCCATCTCAACGAACAGAAGAGCAAGGCGGCGCAGCACGGCACGCAGCTGCTGATGCAGATGGGGATCAAGCCGCAGATGCTGGTCTGCCGGGCCGAAAACGCGGTCGATCCGGGCGTGCGGCGGAAGCTGGCCGACCGGCTGCGGATGCCGGCGCGCAACGTGATCGACCTGCACAATCAGCGGTCGATCTATCGCGTGCCCGGCCACCTGCAGGAGCAGCGCGTCGACGACATCTGCCTGGAGTACTTCGGCATGGACGGGCGTGCGGCGTCCGGAGATTCTCCGCCGGCGGCGGCCGGCGGCCTGCAGCGCTACCTGCAGGCGCTTACGCGGACCCGGCGGACCGTGCGGATCGGCATAGCCGGCAAGTACCTGGGGCCGCGCGACACCTACGCCAGCATCCACAACGCGCTGGAGCACGCCGGCGCCGGCCGGCAGGTGCGGGTGGAGGCGGTCGACGTGCCGTCCGACCTGATCGACGCCGGCGGCTCACCGGCGGCGCGCGAACGGCACGCGGGCCAGTACCTGCGGGACCTGGACGGCCTGGTGGTGCCGGGCGGTTTCGGCCGCCGCGGCTGGGAAGGAAAGATCGCCTGCGCCGCCTACGCCCGCCGGCGCGGCATGCCGATGCTCGGCATCTGCTACGGCTTCCAGGCGGCGATGGTGGAGTTCGCTCGCGACCGTTGCGCGCTGCCGGCCGCCAACACCCAGGAAGTCGAACCGCGGACCGGATCGCCGATCGTGCTGCTGCTCCCGGAGCAGTACCAGATCGAAGGGATCGGCGGCTCCATGCGGTTGGGCCGGCGCACCGTGCGGCTGCGGCCCGGTTCGCTGGCCGCCCGGCTGTACGGGGCGGAGCGCATCGAGGAACGGTTCCGGCACCGCTACGAGCTCAATCCGCTCTACCGGCAGCTGCTGGAGCGCGGCGGCATGGTCTTTTCCGGGTGGGCGCCGGGACAGCCGATCGTGCAGGTGGCGGAGCTGCCGGAGCACCCGTTCTACCTCAGCGTCCAGTACCACCCGGAGTTTCTGAGCCGTCCCGGCGCGCCGAGCCCGGTGTTCGCCGGCCTGATCAACGCCAGCCTGACGGGACGGCCGGCCGCGCCCGCCTGACGCGCAGGCATTCGGAGCCGCAGGCCCCGGCGCCGGGTGGCCGCCTCAGACGCCGCCGCTCTTGCGGTACCAGAGCCAGCCGAGCAGCAGACAGACCGCTCCGGCGACCGCCAGACGGGCGGCGGTCGCCGGCGTTGCCGGGTAGTCCGCGAACAGCTGGCGGAACATGCCGGTGAAGTCCAGGATCGGCATCGCCAGCGTGAACGACGCGGCGCTCAACAGCAGCAGGCCGGCGGCCACCAGCAGGCCGTGCATGGGTCAGCAGCCGACGATCGCCTCGATCTCCACCCGGTAGCCGCCGGGCGGGGCGGCGCAGATGGTGCTGCGCGCCGGCTGCGGCTCGGCGAAGTACTCGACGTAGATGTCGTTGAGCCGCGCAAAGTTGTCCATGTCCGCCAGGAACACGGTGGTCTTGAGCACCTTGTCCATGCTCGATCCGGCGGCCTCCACCTGCGTGCGCAGGTTACGCAGCACCTGGTGGGTCTCCGCCTCGAACGAGTCGCGCACGCCTTGGCCGGTGGAGGGGTCCAGCGCGACCTGGCCGGAGATGAAGGCGAGGTTTCCGTAGCGGATGATGGGCGAATAGGGACCGCCGGGCGGCGGTCCTGCCTGCGGGGTGATCGCTTCACGGTTCATGCGTCCATCCTAAAGCCCGCCGGCCGGTCCGCCAAGCGGTGCGGCCGGCGCGCCGGCGGGGTAGGCTGTCCGCATGGACGCGCAGAACGCGTACCGGGTAACGCCGGCCGCCGGGCCGGTGCGCGGCGCGGTGACCGCGCCGGGCTCAAAGAGCCTGACCAACCGCGCGCTGGTGGCGGCGGCGCTGGCGGCCGGCCGGTCGACGCTGCGCGGCGCGCTGTTCAGCGAAGACACCGAAGCGTGCATGGAGGGGTTGTCGCGGCTCGGCATCCGGGTCGAGCCGGACGCCGCCCGTGACCGCATTTCGGTAGCCGGCGGCGGCGGCCGCATACCGGCGGCGGCGGCCGAACTCGACGTGCGCAACGCCGGCACCGCCGCCCGTTTCCTCACCGCGGCGGCGGCGGCCGGACACGGCGTCTACCGCTTCGACGGCGCGCCGCGTATGCGGGAGCGGCCGATGGGCGACCTGCCGGCGGTGCTGACCGCCGCCGGCGCGCGCTTCCGCTTTGCCGGCCGGCCCGGCCATCTGCCGTTCGAGCTGCGGGCGGCCGGCCTGCCCGGCGGGCGCATCGAGATGAGCGCCGCGCACAGCAGCCAGCCGGTGTCGGCGCTGCTGCTGTGCGCGCCGGCGGCCGCCGGCGCCACCACCATCGTCGTGCGCGGCGCGGTGCCGTCGGAGCCGTTCATCGACCTGTCGGTGCGGGTGATGCGGGACTTCGGCGTCGGCGTCGACCGGCCGCGGCCCGGCGTGTTCCGCATCGCCGCCGGCGCCGGCTACCGCGGCCGCGCCTACGACGTCGAGCCGGACGCGACCAACGCCTCCTACTTCCTGGCTGCCGCGGCGCTGACCGGCGGCAGCGTGCGCGTGCGCGGGCTGTCCGCCGACTCGCCGCAGGGCGACGTGGCGTGCGCCGCGATCCTGGAGCGGATGGGCTGCGGGGTGCGCGAGGACGCGGACGGCATTACCGTGACCGGTCCCGAACGGCTGCGCGGGGCCGACCTCGACCTCAACGCGGTGTCCGACCTGACGCCCACGTTCGCGGCGATCGCGCCGTTTGCCGATTCGCCGGTGACGATCCGCAACGTCGCGCACATCCGCCTGCAGGAGACCGACCGCATCGCCGCCCTGGCCGCCGAGCTGCGCCGGCTCGGCGCCGCGGTGGAGGAGCGCGCGGACGGCCTGCGCATCGAGCCGGCGAAGGGGGGCCTGACCCCGGCGCCGGTGCGCACCTACCGGGACCACCGCATGGCCATGGCGTTCGCCGTGACCGGCCTGCGCGTGCCGGGCCTCACGATCCTGGACCCCGGCTGCACGGCCAAGACCTTCCCCGGCTTCTTCGACCGCTTCGCCGCCCTCACCGCCGCCGGCGGTCGCCGCTGACCTTCCCGTTATCGACCAGCTCGCGGGGCTTGGCTTTGCCGGCGCGGGCGGCCTTGAGCGACTCGCGCAGGTAGCGGGCATTCGCCTCCTCCGCCAGCAGATACTCCGTCTCCGCCAAACCTCGTTGTTCGTCCATGGAGATCACCCAACCTGAAGTACGGCCTTCTGTTCGTCAAGCGATGAGGGAGCGGCATCCGGGGAGAACACCAGGCGCACGCCGCAGTTGGCGGTCGAGCTGTCCGGGGTGTTGGCGGTGCGGGCGCCGACCCGGTAGCGGTTGCAGTACGAGTGGTGGCACAGGAACGAGCCGCCCTTCATCACCTTGGCGCGCCCGCGCGCCGGGCCGCGCGGGTCCTGCCGGTCCGGGCCGTGATCGGCGGAGAACCAGTCGGCGCACCACTCCCAGACGTTGCCGGCGGTGTTGTACAGGCCGAATCCGTTGGCCGAAAAGGCGTCGACCGGTGCCCGGCCGGCGTAGCCGTCGTCGGCGTCGTCCCGTTCGGGAAACGCGCCCTGCCAGACGTTGCAGCGGTGTTCGCCGGCCGGGGTGAACTGGTCGCCCCACGAGTAGATCGCCTGCTGCAGCCCGCCGCGGGCGGCCAGCTCCCATTCCGCTTCGGTCGGGAGCCGCCCGCCCTCGAACCGGGCCAGGGCGACCGCGTCGTTCCACGACAGGTGGGAGGCCGGCTCGTCCATGCGGCCGGCCACGGTGGTGCCCGGTCCCTCCGGCTGCGCCCAGCACGCGCCCGGCACGCCCCGCCACCACGGAGCGCCGGGGACCTCAGGCACATAGTAGCCGGCGGCGACCGCGGCCGGCACGTGCGCGTGGAACACGTACGACCAGCCGAACAGCTCCGCCTCCGAGACGTAGCCGGTGGCGGCGACGAAGCGGGTGAAGCGGTAGCCGGTCACGCAAAAGGCGTCGCAAAGGAATGGGGAAACGGCGACCGCGCGCACCGGTCCCTCACCGTCGGCGGGAAAGCCGTCTGGGTTGTCCGTTCCCATCAGAAAGGAACCGCCGGCGATCGGGACGCGGTCCGCCAGCGACTCGCACCGCCGCCGCTCGCGCTCGCTGCACCGCGCCAGCAGCCGGCCGGCGACGGCCGCCCCGACCGCCGCGCCGGGGACGGGACGGGCGCGGCCCCGCGCGCGGGGCCGCCGGGGTACCGGCCGCCCGGCCGGCCGGCCGGGCGCGCAACAGCCGTCGACGCCCTCAGGCGGCCGGCTTTCAGACACGATGTCCGGCGCTCACGCCGCTCCGCCCGTCAGATCGACCACTCCGCCTGCCAAACCCAGAGAAAGACCAGCCTCTCAGGCGGCGAAACGGCCGTGGACGGGGGCAGCGGAATCAGAAGCGGAAGCGGAGTCCGACCTCGCCGTGATGGCCGAGCGCCAGCATCAGCTTCCCGTGATCCTTGAAGGTGGTTTCCAGCGTGCCGGTCAGGCGGTAGCCGAGCGTGGCGGTGAGGCTGTCGGTGAGGTCGTAACCGACGCCGGCGGCACCCTGGAACGCGATGGCCCAGGCCGAAGGCGGCTGAGTCGGCGCCTTTTCGCCGCGCCTGATCGTGATCATCGACATGCCGCCGCCCGCGCCGACGTAGGGGGTGATCGGCGTGCCGGTGTCGACGTCGTAGTAGATACCGGCGATCACGTCGATCGACGTCACGCTATGGCCGGTGGCGCCCTTGATGTTGGCCAAGCGGTATCCGCCGGAGATCTCCGGCCGGAACCCGAAGATGGCGTAGCCGACGCTGAGCCGGCCGCCCAGGAAGCCAAGTTCGGTATCGATATCGGTCCCGTCGAAGTTGATCTTGGCAGGGAGCGTCACGCCGTAGTTGACGGAGGCGTAGAAGCCGTCGTCCCCTCCCATCCCCATGTCCTGGGCGGGAAGGGTGGCAAGCGGCGCCAGCAGGAGACCGGCGCACAGTGCGAAACGTAGGCCGCGGTTGGTGTTCATGGTGCAAGGAATGTCGCCGTTGCAGCCGAACGTGTCAAGTCCGCGCGTTGACTCAAGCCTTACGCCGGCGGGAAGTGTCCGTTGGCGCGCACGGCCCGGCTCCGTTCGCGTTCGTCGCTCTGCGCAAGCAGGCGTTCCTTCATCGCCGCCTCGGCGGCCAGCAGCCGCTGCTCGGCGCTGGTGAGCTCCAACAGGCTCTGCTTCTTGGCCAACGGCAGGTCGCTGTAATAGGCGACGTAGTTGGAGACGACTTCGGTGGAGACCCGTTCCAGGTCGGCCGCCGGCAGGTGTCCGGGCGTCGACTGGTAGAGGTCACGGAAGAGCTTCAGGCAGCGCGACTTGAGCTCCGGCCGCTCGCCGGCCGGCTCGTCGAACAGGAAGTCGACCGTCCCCTGCAGGTACGCCTTTTCGCGCTGCAGACGCCTGATCCGAAAGCGGCGCCGGCCGATGGTGAGGATGTCCATGCGGCCGTCGTCGTAGCGGCGTATCCGCTTGGCCACGCGGGCGGTGCAGCCGACGCTGGCGACCGTGTTGGCGTCGGCGCACAACACCCCGAACTCGCTCTTGGCGGCCATCACCTCGCCGATCATCTGTTTGTACCGCTCCTCGAATATGTGCAACGGCAACGCCGTGTCCGGGAACAGCACGACCTTGAGCGGAAACATCGGCAGGAGGTCCGCGGCCATCGCGCGGCTACCGGAGCGGGCCGTCCCGGCAGCGCCGGGCCATTTCGGCCGCGTAGTAGGTGAGGATGACGTCGGCGCCGGCCCGCTTGATGGCGGTGATCGATTCCACCATCGCCCGGTCGCGGTCGACGCAGCCGGCGGCGGCCGCCGCCTCGATCATGGCGTACTCCCCGGAAACCTGGTAGGCGGCGACCGGCACGTCGACCGCCTTGCGAACCGCGGCCACCACGTCCAGGTACGGCAGCGCCGGCTTGACCATGACGATGTCCGCGCCCTCGGCAACGTCGAGGCGCGCCTCGCGCAACGCGTCGCGCCGGTTGGCGGGATCGACCTGATAGGTCTTCTTGTCGCCGGCGCGCGGCGCGGAGTCGAGCGCCTGCCGGAACGGCCCGTAGAAGCAGGAGGCGTACTTGGCCGAGTAGGCCAGAATGCCGACCTCCGCGTGGCCGGCCCGGTCGAGCTCGTCGCGGATATAGCCGACCCGGCCGTCCATCATGTCGGACGGCGCCACCAGGTCGGCGCCCGCTTCCGCCTGGCAGAGCGCCATGCCGGCCAGGATCGGCAGCGTCCGGTCGTTGTCGATGCGGCCGTCGATCACCAGCCCGTCGTGACCGTCGCTGGAGTACGGGTCCATCGCCACGTCGGTGATGACCAGCAGGTCGGGGACGGCGTCCTTGAGGGCGCGCACCGCCTGCGGGATCAGACCGTCGGGATTCGCCGCCTCACTGGCCTGCGGGTCCTTGCGGTCGTCGGCGATCGCCGGGAACAGCGCGACCGCCGGAACCCCGGCGGCGAACGCGGCGCCCGCGTCCGCGGCCAGCGTATCGATCGACAGACGGTGGCGTCCCGGCATGGCCGCTATCGGATCGCGCACCCCTTGGCCCTCCACCACGAACAGCGGCAGCACCAGGTCGGCGGGCCGCACCACGGTCTGGCGGAGCAGGCGGCGCAGACCTGCGGTCCGCCGGTTGCGGCGCGGCCGGATCGGCAGCCTGAACGGGGCCACCGGCTCAGCCGCCAAGCGCCCGGCGCCTTGCCTCCCGGCGCCTTGCCGCGCGCACCACCGCCGGCTCGGAGTCGCCGATGGTTTCGTGGGAGAAGATGCAGAGCGAGCGGTCGGCCAGCGGCAACTCCACGCGCTCGCCGCCGATGCGGTGGGAGGCGCGCATGGCCACGGCGACCTCCAGCGCGTGCAGGGCGTCGGCGCCGCTGCAGTTCGGCTCCTTGCCGGTCTCCACGCAGGTCAGTATGTCGCGCACCGCCAGCGCGTTGGGGCTCTCCACCGCGGTCGGAGCGGGAAAGATCTGCCGGGCCGGTTCCTCGCCCCGGCCTTCCAGGCCGGGCGTGTGAAGCTTGTAGAAGGCGATCTCCTGACCGTCGGCCAGCGCGTGCAGGCGGCCGCGCGTGCCCGACACCTCGAACTGCCAGTTCGCCGCGCCGCACGGCATCATGCGCACGAACGCCTGCACGCCGTTGCCGTAGGTGAGGTAGCCGTTACCCTGCAGGTCGTCGTCGCCGTACGCCGCCTCGTGGTCCTGCATGTGGCCGAACACCGTCTCCACCTTGGCGCCGGCCAGCCGGTTGGTGAGCGCCAGCATGTGGCTGCCGTTGTGCGAGATGAACGCCTGCCCCTGGCTGATGATCTGCAGCGGGTCGCCGATCTGGTCGGCTTCGATCAGCGCGCGCATGCGTTCGTAGTGCGCCGACCAGTTGCGGGAGCAGCCGACCGCCAGCACGACCCCGGCCTGCCAGCAGGCGGCCACCATCCGGTCGCCCTCCGTGAGCGATACGCACAGCGGCTTTTCGGCCCAGATCGCCTTGAGGCCGCGCGGCGCGCCGAGCTCCACCACGTCGAGCAGGACCTTGGCGCGGGCCCGGGCCGAGGTGCAGATGCTCACCACGTCCGGGCGCTCCCGCTCCATCATTTCGCGGTAGTCGGCATAGAGCGTCTCTATCCCCCACTTTGCCCGGTAGGCGGCGCGCTGCCCTTCGTGCGGGTCGGCGCCGGCCACCACCCGCACCCCGGCCGCGCGGTAGCAGGGGGTGTGCGCCCACGGCTTGGCGTGGTGTCCCCATCCGCCCTGCTCGTCGTCGATAGTGCTGCCCATCCGCCCCAGTCCGATCACCGCCGCGCGAAAGCGTCCGCTCACGTTTATCCTCCCGGGTCAGGGGAGCCGTGGAAATCTGCTACCGTGAACGACATGCCCTTGACCTCCGCATCGGGCGGAGGATACCGTATCGCCCGGCGCAACGCAAATGCGCGTGAACGGCGGGCGGCCGGGGACCGGACCATGAAAGGGCGGGGCGCGGCCGGCAACCCCCCGAACCGGTTCGAGCGGATCGAATACGTCGCCGACGCGGACGCGCCGCCCGGCCGGCCGCAGACCGAGCTGCTGCGCGACCGCTCGCGCTCCGTCATAACCACCAACGCCAGCCCGGACGTCGGCTTCGACGCGTCGATCAACCCGTACCGGGGCTGCGCGCACGGCTGCGCCTACTGCTACGCCCGGCCCACCCACGAGTACCTCGGCTTCTCCGCCGGGCTCGACTTCGAGACGCGGATCGTGGTCAAGGAGGACGCGCCCGAGCTGCTGGCCGCCGAGCTCGCCGCGCCGCGCTGGCGCGCGCAGCCGTTGGCGCTCTCCGGGGTGACCGATCCGTATCAACCGGTCGAGCGCCGCCTCCGCATCACCCGCCGCTGCCTGGAAGTGCTGGCCGAGTTCCGCAACCCGGTGATCGTGATCACCAAGAACCGGCTGGTGGCGCGCGACGCCGACCTGCTGGCGGCGCTGGCCGCCGGCGGGGCCGCGGCGGTCTTTCTGTCGATCCCGACCATCGACGCCACCCTCAGCAACGCCCTGGAGCCGCGCACCAGCACGCCCGCCCGGCGGCTGCAGGCAATGGAGACGCTGGCGGCGGCCGGCGTGCCGGTCGGCGTGCTGACGGCGCCGGTGATCCCCGGCCTCACCGACCACGAGATACCGGCGATCCTGCGCGCCGCCGCGCAGGCCGGCGCGTCGTTCGCCGGCTACGTCATGCTGCGGCTGCCGCTGGCCGTGGCGCCGCTGTTCGAGGACTGGCTGGAGCGGCACCGGCCCGACCGCAAGGGCAAGGTGCTGTCCCGCATCCGCCAGCTGCGCGGCGATTCCGCGAGCGGCGGGCGCGCGGACGCGCGCGGCGGCCCGGCCGGCCGGCTCAATGACACCCGGTTCGGCGCGCGTATGCGGGGCAGCGGACCGTTCGCCGAGCTGGCCGCGACCATGTTCCGGCGGTCGTGCGCGCGCGCCGGCATAGCCGACCGCGCCCCCGCGCTCGACACCGGCGCGTTCCGCGTCCCCGGCCGCTACCGCGCGGCGGCGGATCAGCTCACGTTGTGGCCGTCCGCGCCGCCCCGCCGGACGCCGTGACCGCCGCCCGGATCAGGTCGTCGGGGATGTCGTCGAACGACGAGTAGTTGAGCGAGTAGAGCCGCGCGTACAGTCCGTTGCGGGCCATCAGCTCGGCGTGCGCGCCGCGCTCCACGATCCTGCCTTCCTGCAGGACCAGAATGCGGTCGGCGCCGCGAATGGTGGCCAGGCGGTGCGCGATCACCAGCCCGGTCCGGCCTTCCAGCAGCCGGGCGAGCGCCCGCTGGATCAGCATTTCGGTGTAGCTGTCGATGTTGGCGGTCGCCTCGTCGAGCACCAGCACCTTGGTGTCGGCGGCCACCGCGCGGGCAAAGCTGATGAGCTGCCGCTGGCCGAGCGACAGGTTGCCGCCGCGCTGCTCGACCTCGGTCCGGTAGCCGTCCGGCAGGCGCATGATGAACCCGTGCGCTCCCACGGTGCGGGCCGCCGCCTCGACCTGCTCGGCGGTCACGCCCGGCTTGTGGTAGCGGATGTTCTCTTCGATCGTGCCCGAAAACAGAAACGGCTCCTGCAGCACCATGCCGACGTGCCCGCCGAGCGAATCCTGCGAGACGTCGCGCACGTCATGGCCCCCCACCAGCACCTGGCCCTCCCACACTTCGTAGAAGCGGTGCGCCAGCGCCGTGATGCTGGTCTTGCCGGAACCGGTCGGCCCGACCAGCGCGACCGTCTCGCCCGGCCGCGCGGTGAAGTCTATGTCGCGCAGCACCGGCTGATCGGGGACGTAGCCGAAGGTGACGCCGCGAAACTCGATCGAGCCGTCGCCCTCGGCGGCTATGTCGATCGCGCCCGGCCGGTCCTTGATCTCGATCGGCACGTCCATCACCTCGAAGATGCGCTGCCCGGCGGCCATGGCCCGCTGCATGATGCTGAGCTGCATGGTCACCGAGCGGATCGGCTGAAAGAACCGCTGAATGTAGATCAGGAACGCGATCAGCACGCCGAGGTCGAGGCTCCGGTCGAGCACCATGGTCCCGCCCACGTAGACGACAATGCCGGTGGCGACGCCGGTGAGGGTGTCGACGATCGGCACGATCACCTGCGCGATCAGCACCGCCCGCGACTGCGCGGCCAGATTTTCCTGCGCCTTGTCGTGAAACAGGTCCAGGTTGACCCGCTCGCGGCCCGCCTCCTGCACGGTGCGCACGCCGTTGATCGCCTCCGCCATGGCGCCGTTGGCGATCGAAGACGCCTCCCGCGCGCGCAGGAAGGTGCGCCGGGCGTGCGGCAGCCACACCATGCGGACCACGATCAGCGTCGGCACCACGGCCAGCGCCAGCAGGCCGAGCATCCAGTCCATGGCCAGGAGCACCGCCATGATGCCGAGCAGCAGGACCAGGTCGCCGACCGCGAATACCGAAGACTCCAGGAACTCCTGCAGCGCGTACACGTCGCCCTGCAGGCGCGACATCAGCCGGCCCGCCTCGGTGCGGTCCATGAAGGAGAGCGACACCCGCTGCAGGTGGCGGTACATGGCCCGCCGCAGGTCGAACAGCACGCGCTCGCCGGCGCGCGACACCACTCCTTCCTGCAGCACGTTGGCGACGAAGTTGACGACTATGACGCCGGCGAACACCGCCACCGCGGCGCGCAACAGCGTCAGCGCGGCGTCGCCGGCGCCCGCCACCGACTCGAAGGTGTTGCTCACGATCAGCGGGATGGCCAGCTGCGTGGCGGTGAACACCAGCACCGCCGCCAGTCCGAACAGCAGCCGCCGCCGGTACGGGGCGACGAACCGGAGCAGCCGGCGCACGATGCGCCCGTCGAAGGCCGCGCCGAACATCACCTCCTCGCGGTTCGACTGCGCCCCCACGGACGCCAGGCGGGGCCGTTCCGGGCCGCCCCGCTCCGTGCGGCCACCTCGCTCCGTGCGGCCACTCCGCTCCGTGCGACCGGCCCGCGGACGGTTACCGGCCATGCGCCGCCTCCGAGCCTTTGGCGACGGCGCCGGCGATCCGGTCGAGCGAATCCGACGGGTTGGCCTGCAGCTGGTACAGCGCCTGATACCGGCCGCCCTGCTCCATCAGTTCCGCGTGCGTGCCGCGCTCCACGATGGCGCCGGCGTCCAGGAACAGGATCTCGTCGGCGTGCATCAGCGAGCTGAGCCGATGCGAAACGATGATGGTGGCGGTGCGCTCGGTGAGCTTGCGCAACGCGGTCCGTATCCGCTGCTCGGTCGCCGCGTCGATGGCCGCGGTGGAGTCGTCGAACGCTATGACCGCCGGCCGCACCATGACGCTACGGGCGATCGACAGCCGCTGGCGCTGGCCGCCGGAGAGCGACACGCCGCGCTCGCCGACCAGCGTCCGGTACTGCTCCGGCAGGCCGAGCACCCAGTCGTGCAGCTGCGCCGATGAGCTGGCGTGGGCGATCTGCTCGCGGTTCGCCCACGGATCGGCGTACGCCACGTTGCTCTCCACGCTGGCGGTGAACAGGAAGTTGTCCTGGTGGATCACCCCCACCGCGGCGCGTAGCGACTCGAGCGTCACCGACCGGATGTCCTGCCCGTCGATGGTGATGCGGCCGGCGTCGACGTCGTAGTAGCGGCCGGCCAGCAGCGTGATGGTCGACTTGCCCGACCCCGGCGGACCGACTATGCCGAGCGTGCGGCCGGGGCCGACCCGGAAGCTGACGTCCTTCAGCACCGGAGCGCCGCCGCGCCGGTAGGCAAAGCTCACCGACTCGAAGCGGAGCACCCCTTCGCGTATCTCCATGCCGCCGGCGTCCGGCCGGTCTCTGATGTCCGGCTCCAGGTCGAGGATCTCGAACAGCCGCCCGCCCGACGTGGAGGCCCGCGACAAGGCGCTCACCACCATGCCGAGCTGCCGGATCGGCATCTGCAGGATCAACATGAAGATCAGGAACTCCGTGACCGTGCCGACCGTGACGTGCCCGTCCAGCACGCGGTTGCCGCCGACCCACAGCATCAGCGCCATCGCCGAGTAGTAGGCCAGGGTCATCAGGCTGACGTCGCGCACGCGGATGTTGATGGTGCGGTCGGTGTGGCGCTTGGCCTGGTCGGAGACGGCGTCGAACTTGGCCATCTCGTGCTCGCGCGCCGCGAACGCGCGCACCACGCGGATGCCGCCCAGGTTCTCCTCCATCACCTTGGTGAGGCGGCCCAGGCACTGCTGCAGGCGCAGCCACGCCGCGCGCAGGCGCAGCCGCGCCACGGTGGCGCGCCAGGCGACCACCGGCGCGAAACTGAGGGCCGCCAGGGTGAGCGGCGGGTCGGTGCTCACCAGCAGATAGGTGCCCCAGCCGATCAGCACCAGCAGCCAGACCGCCTTGAGCAGCCCGCGGTTGAAGGAGTTGGCGACCGCCTCTATGTCGAGCATGCCGCGCGTGATCAGGTCACCGGTGTGGACGCGGTCGTGAAATCCGTAGCTGAGCCGCTGCACCTTGTCGTAATAGGCCATCCGCAGGCGGTAGCCGACGCTCTGGCCCACCACCTCGCCCTGCTGGCTGTGCACCATCATCATCACGCCGCGCACCATGCCGGCGCCCAGGATCAGGCCGGCCAGCTGCAGCAGCTGCCGCTTGACGGCCTGCGGGTCGGCCGCCTCGGCAAGGATCAGGGTGACCGTGTCGACCGCGTCGCCCAGGTACTGCGGCAGCAGCAGCTGAAACACCGCCGCGGCCACGGTGCTGACGACCGCTATGGTCAACCGCACCGGATACGCCAGCGCCATGCGGACCACGCGCAGCACCGGGCCCAACCCCGACCAGGTCGAGGTCCGGTCCTCGGGCCGGGGCAGCGCTGCCGGATCGCTCATGGGGCCGGACTGCTCATGAGGTTGCAGGCGCTACCAAGCGTCGGCCAGCCGCCGCAGGAGCGGCGTGACGTCGACGTCGAACGCGCGCAACGGCGCCTGCGCCGGGTCACCGGCAGACACGAACGGATTGTGCGGTATGACGCCGCGGTCGATCCAGCCGAGCGCCGCGTAGCTGTGCCACACCCCCTGCCGGACGATCGCGTCGAACAGCCCCGACAGCCGGCCGCCGAAGTTGCACAGGTAGAAGGAGCAGATCAGCGGCCGGCCTGCGTAGACCGAGCAGCGCCGGTCGCGCAGCCAGTGGCAGAAGCCGCCGGCCGCCTGCCGGGGGACGATCGGCTCGCCGGTGTTCCATTCGTACAGCAGCGTCGCCTCCGCGGGCGCGGCGCGCAGCTGGCGCGCCAGGTCGGCGATCCGCGCGGCGCGCCGGTCCGGGTCGGGGCGTTCCGGCAGCTCCAGGTGGTCGGCCAGCAGCCGTTCGCGGCCGATCCCCAGGGCGCGCTGCAGCCGGGGCAGGTCGGCTCCCAGCACCGGCACCCGGTCGCGGCAGCAGAGCCCGCAGCCGGCGCAGCCGACGGTGGCCAGTCCGGGGCGGAGCCGCGCGCGCTCCAGGGCGGCGATCAGGTCGCCCACCACGGCGCCGCCGGCGTAGCCGGCCAGCTCGATCTGGTCCCCATCCACCGTCAACCGCACCGCGCCCGCCGTACCCGCCATTCTCTCTTGCCGGCGTTACGGTAGTCGAGCCGCCGCCGCTTGGCCTACCCTGCCCCCGGTGGCTGCGCGCGAACGGATCGACCCGCAACGGCTGGCGTCGTTCTTCGCGCACGTCGCCGCCTTGAAACGGATGCCGCGCGCCGGCTGGCTGCAGCGGGGCGTGCCCGATCCCGAATCGGTCGCCGCGCACTCGTTCGGGGTGGCGGCGCTGGCGGCGGTGACCGCGGCGGCGGCCGGCGCCGACCCCGCGCGGGCGGCGCTCATCGCGGTGATGCATGACCTGGCCGAGGCGCTCACCGGCGACCTGACGCCGGCCGACGGCGTTCCGGACGGCCGGAAACGTCGGCAGGAGGAGCGGGCCGCGCGGCGCATCCTGGCCGGCGTCGATCCGGACGGCACGCTCATGGCCGCGTGGCTGGACTACGCGGATCGCCGCACGCCGGAGGGCCGGCTGGTCAAGGACCTGGACAAGATCGACATGGCGCTGCAAGCGGACGCCTACGCGCGCGAAGGGACGGCGGCGGCCGGCGCGCTCCGCCGTTCCGCCGAGCGCGCCATCCGCGCGCCCGGCCTGCGCGCGCTGCTCGGCCCGGCCTCGGCCCCCGATTCCGCCCGGCCGGCTCCCGCCGGCCCCGACATCGCCGCGGAGTAGCTTGAGAAGCGGGGGCGACACCCGCGGGCAGCACGCCCTGCGGGCGCCGTCTCCGCCCGTATCCGCTCAAGCTCGCCGTTCCGCTCAAGGACGGACGGTGTCGGACCGCGGCGGTCCGGTTACTGGCTTTCGGGGTGCTCGGCCATCCAGGTCCCGTCCGCATCCTGCGACGCCACGAACCGCCATTCCCGGCCGTTGTCGTCGGTCATGTAGATGTTTCCGGCGGTGGCCAGACCGCTTTCGTACGTCCCCTCGAACCGGGAGCCGGTCGCCCAGGTGTAGACGCCGTCGCCGTGCGGCACGCCGTCCGCGAACATGCCGACGTACCGGTCGCCGGTCGGCCACGTCAGGGTGCCGGACCCTTCGATGGTGCCGCCTATGAAGTCGCCCTCATAGGTGGAGCCGTCGGCGAAGGTGAGCATGCCGGTCCCTTCGATCCGGTCGGTGACGAAGATGCCGCTGTAGGACAAGCCGTCCGGCCAGGAGAGCATCCCGGAGCCGTTGATGCGTCCGGCGGTGAAGGCGCCCTGGTACGTCGCGCCGGTGGCCCACGTTACCGTGCCCATGCCGTCGGGCCGGCCGCCCTCGAAGGAGCCTTCGTACATGGCGCCGGACGGCCACGTGAGCCGGCCTTCGCCGTGCGGACGCCCGGCGTCGAACGCCCCTTCGTACATGGTGCCGTCGCTCCAGGTGTAGGTGCCCTGGCCGTGGACCATGCCGTCCTCGAACTCGCCCTCATAGGTCGAGCCGTCGTCGTACGTGAAGCTTCCGGTCTTGGCCCAGGCAGCCGCAACGCCGACGAGCGCGATGGTGAGTAGAGCTGTCAGGATTTTCATCATGCGGGAACGATACGCAGAAAATCGGGAGTTTCGCAACCCGTCGTGGTACGATTCCGCCGAACGACAAGGAGGCATCCGAATGCTCACCCGCGAACGGCCGGAAACCGGCTGGACGACCACCGACGAGGACCGCCGGGCGGCTGCCGAGCTGGCCGCCCGCATCCCCCCGCGCATCTTCGACGCTCACATGCATCTCTATGATCTGAAACATTTTCCCACCGTCAGCCCGATGCTCGCGCAGGGACCGGCGCGGGCCGGCCTGGACGATTGGCGGCAGCTGGTCGGCGCGCAGCTCGGCGGCCCCGAGCGGCTGGCGGGCGCGCTGGTCCTGCCGTTCCCGGCCCCGGAGCTGCCGGTCGGCCCCAAGAACCGGTACGTGGCGGCGCAGACCGCCGGTCATCCGACGGCGATCCGCGCGTATCTGGTCGCCGCGGACACGACGCGGGAGGAGGCGGCGGCCGACCTCGACGGCGAGGGGATCGGCGGCTTCAAGTGCTACCACTGCTACGGTGCCCGCGCCGACACGCAGCAGTCGTATATCGACGAGTTCCTGCCCGAGTGGACGTGGCGGGTCGCCGACGAGCGCGGCTGGTTCATCATGCTCCATATCGTGCGCGATCCGGCGCTCGACGATGCGGAGAACCAGCGGCAGATACGCGAGCACTGCGAGCGCTTCCCCAACGCGCAGCTCATCCTGGCGCACGCCGCGCGCGGCTTCCACGGCCCCAACACCACCCGGTCGATCGCCTCCCTGCGCGGTCTGCGGAACGTCTGGTTCGACACCTCCGCCATCTGCGAGGCGGAGCCGATGATCGCCATCCTGGACGAGTTCGGGCCGCGCCGCCTGCTGTACGGCTCCGACTTTCCGGTCTCCCACCAGCGCGGCCGTTCGATCACGCTCGGCAGCGGGTTCGCCTGGGTCGCCACCGATCAGCTCGACTGGAACGACGGCGCCTTCTTTGGCCGGCCGATCCAGGTCGGCTTGGAGGAGCTGCGCGCCATCCTGCACGCCGCCGACCGGATCGGACTCAACGACGCCGACCTGCAGGACGTGTTCTGCGACAACGCCGAGCGGCTGCTCGGCCTGCGCAGCGAGGACCCGGACCTGGGGCAGAAGAGCTACGAGCGGGCGCTGGCGATCATCCCGCGCGGCAACCACCTGCTCAGCAAGAACCCGGACCGCATGGCGCCCGGGCGCTGGCCGCCCTACTTCCGTGAGGCGCGCGGCTGCGAGGTGTGGGACGAGTCCGGCCGCCACTTCTACGACTGCGCCTCGCACGGCATCGGCGCGACCATCCTGGGGTTCCGCGACCCGGACGTCACCCGCGCGGTGGTGCGGCGGGTCAACCTGGGGAGCTGCTCGACGCTCAACCCGCGCGAGGAGCTGGAGCTTGCCGAGCTGCTGTGCGGGCTGCACCCGTGGGCGGAGCGGGTGCGGCTGGCGCGCACCGGCGGCGAGACCATGACCGTGGCGGTGCGCATAGCCCGCGCCACCACGGACCGCTCGGTGGTGGCGATCAGCGGCTACCACGGCTGGCACGACTGGTACCTGGCGGCCAACCTGGGTGAGGAGGACGCGTTGCGCGGCCACCTGATGCCGGGGCTGGAGCCGCTCGGCGTCCCGCGCGAGCTGCGCGGCACGGCGCAGGTGTTCGAGTGGGGGGACGTGGCCGCCTTCGACCGCATCGTCGACGAGCACGGCGACCGGCTTGCGGCCGTGGTCATGGAGCCGTGCCGGGGGCACGATCCCGAACCCGGCTACCTGCAGCACGTCCGTGACCGGGCGCACCGCGCCGGCGCGCTGCTCATCTTCGACGAGACCTCCATCGGCTTCCGTCTGGAGCGCGCCGGGGCGCACGCCCGGTTCGGCGTCGATCCCGACCTGGCCGCGTTCGGCAAGAGCCTCGGCAACGGCCATCCGATCGGCGCCGTGATCGGCACGGCGGCCGCCATGGAGGGGGCCGAGCACTCGTTCATCTCGAGCAGCTACTGGACGGAGGCGGTGGGGCCGGCCGCGGCGGTCGCCGCGGTCACGAAGATGACGCAGCGGCTCGACGTGCCGGCGTTCGTCGCCGCGGTGGGCGAGCGCGTCACCGCCGCGTGGCGCCGGCACGCCGACGCCGCCGGGGTGCCGGTGGTGACCGGCGACGGCTATCCGTGCATCGCGCGCCTTGCCTTCGACCACGAGCAGGCGCGCGAGCTCGACGTGCTGTACACGCATCTCATGCTGGAGCGCGGCTTTCTGGCGCCGCCGGCGATCTACTGCTCAATGGCGCACACGGCCGAGGTGCTCGACAAGTACGAAGCGGCGATCGCGCCGGTCATGGCCGAGCTCGGCGAGGCGATCCGCAAGGGCGACGCCGCCGACCGGCTGCGCGGCCCTCTGCCGGTGGAAGGCTTTCGACGCCTGGTCCGTTGAGCCGTTCCGTGCCGCGTATCCCGGCGCTCTGTGCCGCAGCCGCCGCGCTGGCGCTGGCCAGCGCCGCAGCCGTCGCCGAACCGATGCGCGAATCGTCGGCGGTGAGGTACCCGGCGATAGCGGAGCTTCTGGCCAAAGCCGGCGCTCTGGCGGCGGCGCCGGACTCCGTGAAGCCGGCCTCTGCGGAGGCGGACGCGGCGCGGCCCGTGACGTGCGCCGGCAGCGCCGCCGTGCGCGGCGCGCCGGCCGGCCGGGGAATCGTTGCCGACTGTGATGCGCTGTTGCGCGCGGCGGACGTTCTGGACGGCGGCGCCGGGGTGCTGGACTGGGATGCCGGCGCGCGGATCGAAGACTGGACGGGGGTTACGATCCGGCATGGCCGGGTGATCGGACTCGACTTGCGGGAAGTCGGGCTGGACGGGCGGATTCCGGCGCAACTCGGCGCGTTGACCGCTCTGGAGGACCTCGACCTGGGCGGCAACGGTCTTGGCGGCCCCATACCGCCGGCGCTCGGGCGATCTTGCCGAGCTCTGGAGCCTGTCGCTGGAAGAGAACGAGCTGACCGGGAGCGTGCCGCCGGAGCTCGGCCGGCTCCGCAATCTGGTGAGCCTGTGGCTGAGCCAGAACCTGCTGACCGGACCGATACCGGCGCAGCTCGGCGACCTTGCCGAGCTGCGCAGTCTCTGGCTGGACGAAAACGATCTGTCCGGGCCGATTCCGGGCGAGCTCGGCCGGCTCACCAACCTGCGCGGTCTCTACCTGAGCGGCAATCGGTTGGACGGGCCGATACCGCCGGCACTCGCCGGCCTCACCGCGCTCACCTCCCTCTGGCTCAGCGACAACCGCCTGACCGGCGACATTCCCGCGTGGATCGGCGCGTTGCGCGATCTGGACAGCCTGTGGCTGCACGTCAACCGGTTCACCGGCCGCATCCCGCCGGAGCTCGGCGAGCTGGCCGGTCTGCAGCAGCTCACCCTGTACGGCAACCGGTTGACCGGACCGATACCGAACGAGCTCGCCGCGCTCGGCAACCTGGAGTTCCTGTGGCTCGCCGACAACCGGCTCACCGGCCCGGCGCCCGCATGGCTCGGCGGCCTGCCGCGGCTCTACAGCGTGTGGCTGGACGACAACGAGCTGACCGGCCGCATACCGGCCGAGCTGAGCGCTCTCACCGAGTTGGGGTACTTGTCCGCCATCGGCAACCGGCTGACCGGTTCGATCCCGCCCGGCCTGGGCGGCATCGAAACGCTCTCCACGCTACGGCTGGCGGACAACGACCTGACCGGGAGCATCCCACCGGAGCTCGGCCGGCTCGCCAACCTGGTCGAACTCGACTTGGCGTCCAACCGGCTGACCGGCCCGATACCCCCGGAGATCGGAGCGCTCCAATACCTGGAGGTGCTCGATCTGGCCTTCAACTGGCTGACCGGACAGATACCGCCGGAGCTGGCCGAGCTGCCCCACCTCCGGGAGCTGTTCCTGTACGACAACCTGCTGACCGGCTGCCTGCCGGCGCCGCTGGCGCGGGCGCGGGACGCCGGCGACGTGCGCGTGGAGATCGACCGCCTGCCGGACTGCGCGCCGTGAACGGCGATCCGCCGCCACAGGATCGATCCGGTGGTCGAGGTCTCGCACCCGGCATCTACCCCAATCTGCTTGGCGCGCTGATCCGCCGCGAGCTGGCAAACTCGGCGCAGCTGCGGCGCGAGGCCATCGACGAGCTGGCCAGACCGGACGGGAACCCGCGTGTCCTGGGATCGGTCATGCACGACTTCTACAACTGCTGCGAACGAGTCTTTCGGCGCATCGACCGCGTCACGCGGCTCGGCCGGAGACTCGAAGGCGTCTCCCGCCGTTTCGAGCAGGAAATCGAGGCGTTCCTCACCTCCCTTGGCTCTGCAGCGGGATAACGCGGCATGAAGCGGACCGCGCCCGTTGATAGCGGGGGCAGCGGGGGCGCATTCGTCGACAGCTTCCGGCCGAATCGATTACGCTTCCAATAGCGTGACCTCCGAATCGAGTCCATTCCGGCCCGGCCAACCGGTTCCGGCCGAGCTGTTCGTAGGGCGGCTCGACGCCATCGAACGCCTGCGCGGCTTGGTGCGCTCCGCCGACCGCGGCGTGTTCAAGATCGGGTTCATCACCGGCGAACGGGGCATCGGCAAGAGCTCGCTGGCTTCGTTCGTGCGCCGTCTGTGTGAGCAGGACAGCGGCGTGACCGGCTGCCACGTCTACCTGGGCGGAGCGCACGACCTGCACGAGATGGCGCGCCACGTCTTCGACCGGCTGCTCAAGGACAGCATCGACCGCCCGTGGCGCCGGCAGGTCCTGGAGTTCTTCGGCGATCGCGTCCGCAAGATAGGCTTGTTCGGGGTCTCGGTGGAGCTGGCATTGAAAGCCGCCGACCTGCGCACGATAGCGGGCAACTTCGTCCCGTCCGTGCGCCAGCTCCTGCGGCAGATGGAGCGCACGTCGCTGCTGCTCATTCTGGACGACATCAACGGTCTGGCCGGCTCCGCCGAGTTCGCCCACTGGCTGAAGAGCATCGTCGATGAAGCGGCGACCTCGGAGCCGGTCAATCTGTGCATCCTGCTGGTCGGACTGGAAGAACGGCGCCAGGACCTGATACGCAATCAACCGTCCCTGGCGCGAATTTTCAATCCGGTCGACATCCCCCCCTGGTCGGACGCCGAGGTCGAGCACTTCTACCGGGAGTCGTTTGCGGCCGGCAACGCTGCGGTGTCCGCGGACGGCATGCGTTCAATGGTGCAACATACCGGCGGGTTGCCGGTGTTGGCTCATGAAGTCGGTGACGCCGTGTGGCGCGCCGCCGAGGCGCCGGCCATCGCCCAGGACGAAATAGCCGTGGGCATCGTCGATGCGGCCGACACCGTCGGGCGAAAACTCCTGGAACCGCAGATCTATCGGGCGATCCAAAGCGACCGCTATCGATCGATCCTGCGCAAGATGGCCGACGAACCGGCGCGAATGACGTTTCAGCGCGGCGATCTGGTGACCCGCCTCACGGCGGCCGAGCGGCAGGTTCTGGACAACTTCCTGCGACGGATGAGAAAGCTGGGGGCGGTGCAGCCCGATCCGGAAGTGCGCGGCGGCTACCGGTTTCCCAACCGTCTGCATGCCCTGTATTTCTGGATGGAGTCGCGGCTACGCACCGGCGCGTGAACGCGCGTCTTCACCCAGTAGTGCCGCCGGCGCCGGCGGACAGGATTGACGGCAGGTAGCGGAGCGCCTCCTCCAGGGGCCATATCTCGATGCCGTCGTGGTGCTCGCGCCGGTCGCCGCCGTACAGCAGGAAGCACCGCGCCGGCGGGTAGTCGCGGGCGAACAGCCGCAGCCCCGCGCTGTCCTGGCGGCGCAGGCGCCCGGTCCGCTTCACCTCGAACGCCAGCAGGCCGCGTTCGCCGTAGGCCACCAGGTCCACTTCGGCGCCCGCCGCGGTGCGCCAGTGGGAGAGAGCGTAGCCCAACCCCTCGTAGTCGTTGACCGCGCGCGCCTCCTGATGGAGCAGGGTCTCCCAACCGGCGCCTTCGACTTCCTCCGGGCGGTCGAGCGGTCCGCGCGGGCGCAACCGGCGGCAAACGCCGGCGTCGAACAGGAAGAACTTGGGGTGACCGGTGAGCCGGCGCGCGGCGCGCCGCGTGAAGGCGGGCAGACGCCACGCCAGGAGCAGGTCTTCCAGCACCTGGAAGTAGTTGGCGGCCGTGCGGCGCTCCATCCCGGCGTCGCGCGCCACCGCCGCCGCGTTGAGCGGCGCCGCCTGCGAGAAGCTGGCCGCTTCCAGGAAGCGGCTGAACGCCGCCAGGTTGCGGGTCAGCCCCTCCTGCAGCACCTCCTCGCGCAGATAGGTCTCCACGTAGGAAGCCAGGTAGGCGTCCGGGTCCGGTTCGCTGCGGACCGCCGGCAGGTGTCCGTAGCGCAACGCCGCCGCCGGGTCGAAGTCGGCGCCCAACTCGCCGGCGGTCAGCGGATGCATCCGGTAGGTGTGAGCGCGCCCGGCCAGCAGGTTGACGCCGCCGCGGCGCAGGCTGCGGGCGCTCGACCCGGTCATGGCGAAAGGGATGCGGCGCGCTTCGATCAGGCGGTGCACCTCGTTGAGTAGCATCGGGATGCGCTGGATCTCGTCCAGCACGACCCAACCGTCATGGGCCGGCGGTATCAGCTCGCCGAGCCGCTGCGGACGCGCCAGCAGGTCTACGTACAGCCCGCTGTCGAGCAGGTCCAGGTACAGCGCGCCGGGCAGGCGCTGCTTCAGCCACGTCGTCTTGCCGGTCCCGCGCGGCCCGAACAGAAAGAAGCTGTGGCGCGCCGCCAGCGGCCTGCGCAGAGCTCTGGCGTACATCCTGCCATTATACTATGATTTTCGGAAGTCTCGATTCCATTCTGTCAGTCACGTTCGGCGGCAAGCTTCTGAGCCACGTGGTATGATCGCAGCGCACGGACGGTACCAGGGATGTTGAAAACACTTGCCATGCGCGGATTCCGCGGCTTCGAGTCCTACGAGCTCAACGACCTGACGAGGGTGAATCTCATCGTCGGCAAGAACAACAGCGGCAAGACGACGGTCCTGGAAGCGGTCGAGCTGCTGGTTTCCAACGGCCACCTCGCGGCGTTCGCGGGCGTCGCTGGGCGGCGGCGCGAGACGCTCGCGCTCACGCCGCGATACGGAATCGACATCTCCCATCTGTTTTCCGGCCACGTGTGCGAACCCGGCACTCGGTTCCAGCTCACTTCGGACCGTAAGCAGACATCGGCGACGATTCTATCGCTCGATGAGGTCGGCGAAGACGCCGCAACCTGGGACCTGATGAGGAGTACGCGGCGACGCGCGCTTGACGCGGATGACGAGCCCGAACCGCACTTTGGTCTGCGCATCGAGACCGGCGCCGATGGACCGCTGAGCGTGTTTCCGGTGGACAAGGAAGGTACGCTCCTTTACGACGCTTGGCGCCGATCGATGCGTAACGGACCCTCCAAACCTCCGGTTCGGTTCGTGGGGCTGGGTTCGCCGGTGGATGACACGATGCACGACGCATGGAACGACGTGATTGCCGAGGGCCGCGAGGACAAAATCGCCAGAGACATGCAGATTCTCGTGCCGGAAATCGCCTCGATCCACTTCCTGACGGGCGGTACACCGCGCGGCAGTACTACCCTGGTGGGACTACGGAGAGGAGGCCGCCGGATGCCGATCGGCAGCTACGGTGACGGTTTGCGCCGTCTCCTCGCACTGCGGCTCGCCCTGCAGGGAGCGAACCACGGATTCCTGCTGATCGACGAGATCGATGCCGGGCTGCACTGGACCGTGATGGAGGACGTGTGGCGGCTCCTGGTCGAAGTGGCGAACGAGGCCGACGCGCAAATCTTCGCGACGACGCACAGCCAGGACTGCATCCGCGGCCTCGGGTCCCTGGTGAAATCCCGGCCCGACCTCGCCCGGCACCTGTCCATACAGAAAGTGCACACGTCGCTGGCGCAAGCGGTGTGCTTCTCCGGGGAAGAGATCGCAACAGCCGTCGAACAAGACATCGAGCTCCGCTGACCGATGCCCACAGAACCGTCCATCCTCCATGTCGAAGGCAAGGACGATGTCCACGCCATCGGCCATCTGCTGTTGAGACACGACATAGACTGCAAGAGTGTCCCGGTATGCATCAAACACTGCGGCGGTGAGGAAGACGATATTGCTGGCGGAGTGAAACGGCTGCTTGCCGGTATGCAGATCGACGTGAAGGCCAGTACCGGGCGCTCGGTGGGGTTCGTACTGGATGCCGACGAGGTTCCCGGAGACCGGTGGCGCGCTGTGCGCGACCGACTCAAACCGGTCGGCCTGACGCTGCCGAACGAGATTCCGACGGCTGGCTTCGTCGACGAAGCCAGCAACATCAAGGTCAGAGTCGGCGTCTGGTTGATGCCGGACAACCGACGGTCGGGCGCATTGGAGGAATTCCTGCAGGACCTTGTCGAGAACAAGGACTCGCTGCTGCCGCTCGCGAATGAGTCGACCCGCCACGCGAAGGAGCAAGGCGCTCGCTTTCCCGACAGCGCGCAGCGCAAAGCCGTCTTGCACGCATGGCTTGCCTGGCAGGAGACACCTGGGCTGCCTTATGGCTCGGCCATTCGAGCCCGGTACTTCGGCCGCGACAGCGCCGCGGCCCTGGCATTTGTGGAGTGGTTCAAACGCGTCTTCACCCAGTGACCGACCGCCACCCGGCGCCGGCGGGCAGGATCGAATCATGGTCACGGAGTGGTTCCGCACCAGAGACCGAGGAACGTAGAGCCGAGCTCGGATGGAAGCAGGATCGAATCATGGTCACGGAGTGGCGACCAGGCGCGCCATGCGGAACTCCTGTGTACGGAGGGCATCACCGATAGATGGCGAAGCGGAAGGTGAGACCGCCCAAGGCGGTCGAGACGATTACCCACGATGAGGCGTCGCGCCGGAACATCCCCACCGCCGAGTACCGGTCGGTGATGGAGGAGGCGGACCAGGCGCCGGTCCGGGTCGCCTACGAGCGGCGCAACCGCGACCTCGATCCGCAACTCGTGTGGCGCGGCAAGGATGAGCAGGATTCCGCCGATCTGGTGGTGCAGGCGCCGCCGCTGTTCATCCAGGAGAAGGTTCACCCCAAGGCGCTGATCGACGACCTGCTGCGCCGCAGCAAGGCCGCGGAGCGGGAGGCGGACGAGCAGCCCGACCTGTTTGCCGACTTCAACGGGCTGCCGGACGGCGACGCGCGCACCGAGTTCTACCGCCACGACGCCAACTGGTCGAACCGCATGATCCTGGGCGACAGCCTGCAGGTGATGGCGTCGCTGGCCGAGCGCGAGGGGCTGCGCGGCAAGGTGCAGTGCATCTATCTCGACCCGCCGTACGGCATCAAGTTCAACTCCAACTTCCAGTGGTCGACGACCAGCCGCGACGTGCGCGACGGCAAGGCCGAACACGTCACCCGCGAGCCGGAGCAGGTCAAGGCGTTCCGCGACACGTGGCGCGACGGCATTCACTCGTACCTGACCTATCTGCGCGACCGGCTGCTGGTGGCGCGCGACCTGCTGGCCGAAAGCGGCAGCATCTTCGTGCAAATCGGCGACGAGAACGTCCACCGGGTCCGGGACTTGATGGACGAGGTGTTCGGGTTTGGCAATTTTGTTGATCAGATTGTGTTCCAGACATCGAGCGGCCGTGTCTCCGATGGTCTCGATGGCGTCTACGACTTGATTCTGTGGTATTCGAAGGATAAGGCGAAGACCAAGTTCCGGAAACTCAAGCGACCCCGATCGAAGAAGCAACTAGACACGGCATACGACTATATTCAGCTTGAAGATGGATCATTTCGCAGGATGACAACGTCGGAACGAAGCGATCCATCAGTGATGCCTGATGGATCGAAACGATTTAGACCTGGGCAGACACAAAGCCAAAGCGGCGGAGAATCATCTCGGTTTACCGTACATTTTGAAGGGCGGACCTTCCTGCCTCCATCGACGGGAGGATGGCGAACATCAGAGACGGGGTTTGCCCGAGCAACCAAATCGGCTCGGTTGATGGCCAGAGGGAAGTCAGTTGCCTACCGACTTTGTGACTCTGACAACCCCTATATTCAGATGACAAACATCTGGACGGATACTGTATTCGTTGCATTTGGATCAGACAAGTTGTATGTCGTGCAGACAAATCCTTCGGTCATCCAGCGCTGTATCCTCATGACCACGGATCCCGGCGACTTGGTCCTTGACCCGACCTGTGGGTCCGGCACCACCGCCTTCGTCGCCGAACAGTGGGGGCGGCGCTGGATCACCATCGACACTTCGCGCGTCGCGCTCGCCTTGGCACGGTCGCGCGTGATGGGGGCGCGCTATCCCTATTACCTGCTCGCCGACAGCGTGGAGGGGCAGCGCAAGGAAGCGGAACTCTCGCAGACCGTACCCTCAGACAGCCCGGTGCGTGGCGACGTCCGGCAGGGCTTCGTCTACCAGCGCGTGCCGCATATCACCCTCAAGTCGATCGCCAACAACGCCGAGATCGACGTGATCCATGCGCGCTGGCAACAGAAACTGGAGCCGCTACGCGCGCAACTGAACGCCGCTCTCAGCCGCACCTATGAAGAATGGGAAATCCCGCGCGAAGCGGACGACCGGTGGCACGCCGGCGCCTCCGATCTGCACCGCCGTTGGTGGGAGGCGCGCATCGCCCGGCAGCGGGAGATCGACTCCGCCATCGCCGCCCGCGCCGACTACGAGTACCTCTACGACAAGCCCTACGAGGATCGCGCCGTCGTCCGCGTCGCCGGTCCGTTCACGGTCGACAGCCTGGCCCCGCACCGCGCCCTCGGCGTAGACGAGAACGACGAGCCGATCGACCACCTGGCCGAAAGCCGCACCGGCTACGGCGAACCGCAGCAGGACTTCGCCGCCACGATCCTGGAGCACCTCGCGACCGCCGGCGTGCAGCAGGCGCACAAGGAGGACCGCATCGCATTCACCGCGCTCACGCCGTGGCCCGGCGAGCTGATCTGCGCCGAAGGCCGCTACGTCGAGGGCGGCCCCGACTCCGGCGCCGGCGCCGAACGGCGCGCCGCCATCTTCATCGGCCCCGAGTTCGGCACCGTCACCCGCCCCGAGCTGGCCGCCGCCGCCCTGGAAGCCGGCGCCGCCGAGTACGACGTGCTGATCGCCTGCGCGTTCAGCTACGAGGCGCAGGCTTCGGAGTTCCGCCGGCTCGGCCGCGTCCCGGTGCTCAAGGCGCGCATGAACGCCGACCTGCACATGGCCGGCGCCCTGAAGAACACCGGCGCCGGCAACCTGTTCGTGATCTTCGGCGAGCCCGACGTCGACATCCTGCCGGACGGCGGCGGGCGCTACCGGGTCAAGGTGAACGGCGTGGACGTGTTCCATCCCGGCACCGGCGAAATCCGCAGCGACGGCCCCGAAGGAATCGCCTGCTGGTTCATCGACACCGACTACAACGAGGAGAGTTTCTTCGTCCGCCACGCCTACTTTCTGGGCGCCAACGATCCCTACAAGGCGCTCAAGACCACCCTCAAGGCCGAGATCGACCGCGACGCCTGGGAGACGTTGCGCAGCGACACGTCCCGCCCCTTCGACCGCCCCGCCTCCGGCCGCATCGCCGTCAAGGTGATCAACCACCTCGGCGACGAAGTGATGAAGGTCTTCCGCGTCTGAAATGCGGGCTGCGGCCGCTCACAGAAGCCGATGCAGTGGAGGGGAGACTTCCGTCTCCCTTAAGAACGCGATGGAACGCCGCGGCGAACGGCCGGAACAGTCGACGTATTCGTTCGCGTCCACGTTGCCGTAGTCTTTCTTGCGCACCAGTCCGAACGGCGGACTCGTCATGATCAGATCAGATCGACCGAGTCGTCTCCGTACGTCCGGAGCACGGCAATGCTGTCGCCGTGGATGATCCGCCCCCCGCTCGGTTTCTGAATGGGGTTCATCGTTCGATCTCCCGCCGATCGAGCCTCTTGAGCGCTATGGCATGCCGGGATTCGCGGTTGAAGACGTCGACGACCTGCGCCGGCCGCGCCTCGATGCGGCTGAGATCGGCTCCGTCGATCATGACGATGCAGAGATTGGACTTGGCCATGATCTTGTCGGCATACCGCCGCGCTTCGCCGCCGATCGTGCCGGTCGAGACCATGAGGACCACGTTGCTGTGGAGCACGTCGGCGAGTCCTACTTCCTTGGCCACGTCGTCGAGCGACACCTTGGACGTATTCTTGCACTGGACCTGCCAGCGGGAATACGCCGATCGCGCGCTCTCGAAGATCAGAGACGCCTCTGCGCCGCCGGTCGCGCTACCGCGCAGGCGCGTCGCGACGTAGGTCATGTCGATGAGGCGCATCAGCTTGCAGGTCAGCGCCTCCAGCGCGAGCCCGCGCACGTGGCGGTCCCCGGAGCGCAATTCCCGGCGTATCTGGCCCAGCGGTTTGCACAGCAGCGGCCGCAGATCAGCCAGCGTCTGGCGCTCAAGCTGCAGCACCTGCGCCGGTGAGAACTCGCTGCCGAAGGGAAGATCGCTGCGCGCCATCAGGTGACCTGCCGGCGATGGTGCGTCACGCGCTGGTCCGGGTCACGCTGATGGCGCGGCTGCGCAGCGATCAGGTAAGGTCGTAGCGGTCGAGGTTCATCACCTTGTTCCAGGCGGCGACGAAGTCGCGGACGAACGCCTCCCGGCCGTCGCCGCAACCGTAGACCTCGGCGATGGCGCGCAGCTCGGAGTTGGAACCGAACATCAGGTCGGCCTCGGTGGCCGTCCACTTGACCTCGCCGCCGCCCGCGGCGCGGCCCTCGAACACGCCGCCCGCGCCGGGCTGCCACTCGGTGCTCATGTCCAGCAGGTTGACGAAGAAGTCGTTGGTCAGCTCGCCGGGCCGGTCGGTAAGGACGCCGTGCGCGGACTGCCCGGTGTTGGCGTTCAGCACCCGCATGCCGCCGACCAGCGCCGTCATCTCGGGCGCGGTCAGCGTCAGCAGGCAGGCGCGCTCCACGAGCTGCTCGGCCGCGGACGCTTCGTTGCCTTCCTTGACGTAGTTGCGGAACCCGTCGGCGGCCGGTTCGAGCACGGCGAACGACTCCACGTCCGTCCACTCCTGTGACGCGTCGGTGCGTCCGGGCGAAAAGGGGACGTTCACGTCGTGGCCGGCCTCGCGCGCCGCCTGCTCCACGCCGGCGCACCCGGCCAGCACGATCAGGTCGGCCAGGGAGACCCGCTTGCCGCCGCTCTGCGCGGCGTTGAACTCCGCCCGGACCGCCTCCAGCTTGGCGAGCGCCGCGGCCAGCTCGGCCGGGTCGTTTACTTCCCAGTCCCGTTGCGGCGCCAAGCGCACGCGCGCTCCGTTCGCCCCGCCGCGCTTGTCGGTGCCGCGGAACGTCGCCGCCGCCGCCCAGGCGGTCGCCACCAACTGCGACACCGACAGCCCGGAGGCGAGCACCTCCCCCTGGAGGTGGGCCAGGTCCGCGTCGTCGATCAGCTCGTGGTCGACGTCGGGCACCGGGTCCTGCCACAACTGCGGCTCGTCCGGCGCCAGCGGTCCCAGATAGCGGCTGCGCGGCCCCATGTCGCGGTGCAGCAGCTTGAACCACGCCTTGGCGAAGGCGTCTTCCAGGTCGGCCGGATTCTCCAGGAAGCGCTTCGAGATCGGCGCGTAGACCGGATCCTCGCGCAACGACAGGTCGGTGGTGAGCATCATCGGGGCGTGCTTCTTGGCGGGGTCGTGAGCGTCCGGCACCGTGGCCGCCGCGGCGGCGTTCACCGGCGCGTACTGCGACTTGCCGGCGGGGCTCCTGGTCAGCTCCCACTCGTGCTTGTGCAGGGTTTCCATGAAGTTGTTGTCCCAGCGGGTCGGATGGTCGGTCCAGGCGCCCTCCAGGCCGCTGGTGATCGTGTCGCCGGCCTTGCCGCTGCCGTAGCCGCTGCGCCAGCCCAGGCCCTGCTCGGACACGCCGGCGCCCTCCGGTTCGGGGCCGACGTGCGCCTCCGGACCGGCGCCGTGCGCCTTGCCGAAGGTGTGGCCGCCGGCGATCAGCGCGACCGTCTCCTCGTCGTTCATCGCCATGCGGGCAAAGGTGTTGCGGATGTATTGCGCGGCCGCCGCGGGGTCCGGGTTGCCGCCCGGCCCCTCCGGGTTGACGTAGATCAGCCCCATGTGGTCGGCGCCGAGCGGTCCCTGCAGCTCGCCGTCGGCGTCGTGGCGTTCGTCGCCGAGCCAGGTGGTCTCCGCCCCCCAGTCGGTCTCGTCCGCCTCCCACACGTCGGGGCGGCCGAAGGCGAACCCGAAGGTCTTGAACCCCATCGACTCCAGGGCGCAGTTGCCGGCGAAGATGATCAGGTCGGCCCACGACAGGCTGCGGCCGTACTTCTGCTTGATCGGCCACAGCAGGCGGCGCGCCTTGTCCAGGTTGCCGTTGTCGGGCCAGCTGTTGAGCGGCGCGAAGCGCTGCTGGCCGGAGCCGCCGCCGCCGCGGCCGTCGGTAATGCGGTAGGTGCCGGCGGCGTGCCAGGTCATGCGGATGAAGAGCGGCCCGTAGTGGCCGTAGTCCGCCGGCCACCAGTCCTGCGAGGTCGTCATCACCTGCTCGACGTCGTCCTTGAGCTCGTCGACGTCGACGCTCTTGAACGCCTCGGCGTAGTTGAAGCCGCCGCCCATCGGGTCCGAGGCGGGAGAATTCTGGCGGAGCGCCTTCAGGCTGAGCTGATTCGGCCACCAGTCTTGGTTCGTCGTCATGGCATCTCTCCGTATGGGGCCAGCTGCCGTCCGCCGGCCAGCTGCCGAGTGTCGCGCGCCGCGCCGTTACCTGCGGCGCCACCGCGCATGACCGGCCCGATGGTCGCCGACCGGCCGGCCGGGTGTCAACCGCGCGGCCCGTTCCGGAACGGACGGTTCCGGGCGGCCCGGCGCCGTGTTGCTGGACGCCCGCGCGTTCCGGCGTCATGCTGTCCGCGGAGGTGAGAACTGTGGAGGGGCAGGGATTTCGATTTATTGAAGGCTGGGGAGGCGGCCCGGGCGGGCGAACGCTGGGGATCGCTTCCGGCGTGGCCGTCGACAGCCGCGACCGGGTGTACGTGATCGACCGCGAGCCGGACCCGGCCATCGTCGTGTACGACCGCGACGGCGGCCTGATCACGACGTGGGGAGAGGACATTTTCAGCGTTCCGCACGAGCTGTGGATCGACGAGCACGACCGCGTGCTGGTCGCCGACTGCGGCGACCACACGGTGCGCATCTGCACCGCCGACGGCCAGGTGCTGCAGACGCTCGGCACGCCGGGAATGCCCGGCGACGTCGGCATGCCGTTCAACCGGCCCACGCGCGCGGTGGTCGCTCCCGACGGCGAGATATGGGTGGCCGACGGCTACGGCCAGGAGTGTCTGCACCGCTTCTCCGCGGCCGGTGAGCTGTTGGCGACCTTCGGCGGACGCGGCGCCGGCCCCGGCTGCTTCACGCTGCCGCACTCGGTGGCGTGCGACGGCCGCGGCCGCGTCCTGGTCGCCGACCGGGAGCCGAACAACCGCATCTGCGTGCTCGACCGGTCCGGGCGTCAGTTGGCCGAGTGGGGCGGTTGCCGGGGGCCCTGCGGCCTGTTCGTGGGCGCCGACGGCACGATCTACCTAGCCGACACCGGTTTGGTGATCCTGGACGGAGACGGCAACCGGCTGGCCGAGGTGCCGATGCCGGAGCAGCCGACCGACCGTTCGCACGGGGCGCACAGCGTATGGGTCGACCGGCACGGCGACATCTACGTGGCGGAGGTCGGCGTGGAGAACCTGGTGCACAAACTGACGCGCGCGTAGATCGGTTCGGGTAGAACGCCCGCACGCCGGGTGCGGGCGTTTCTGCCGCCGGAGGCGCCTGCCGTCCCGGCGGCCCTACGACTTCAGCCCTACCACTTCAGCAAGTTGCCGCCGAAGGTGAGTCCCGCGCCGAACCCGACGGTGATCAGCAGATCGCCGTCGGCGATCTTGTCGTGTTCGTACAACTCGTTGAGCGCTATGGGGATGGTCGCCGCCGACGTGTTCGCGTACTCCTCTATGTTGAGGTAGAACTTCTCGACGGGGATGCGCGCCCGTTTGGCGGCCGCCTCTATGATCCGCCGGTTGGCTTGGTGCGGGACGACGTAGGCTACGTCGTCGATCGTGAGCCGGTTGCGGTCCAGTATCTGGTGAATCACCTCGATGATGGCCGGCACCGCGAAGTTGTAGACCGGCTGCCCCTCCATCTTGATCAGCAGGTCGCGCTCCGCGCTGTGGCCCATCTTGAACGGCGTGCGCGTACCGCCCACCTCCCGCGCCAGATACGAAGCGCCCGATCCGTCCGCCTTGAGGACGGAGTCCAGGATGCCGCGGCCGTTGGCGGAAGGGCTGATCACCGCGGCGCCGGCGCCGTCGCCGAACAGCACGCAGGTGCTGCGGTCGGTCCAGTCGACGATGCGCGTCAGCACCTCGCTGCCGATCAGCAGCACCCGCTCGGCTGCGCCGGACGCGATGAACCCCTTGGCGGTCTCCAGGCCGTAGACGAATCCCGTGCAGCCGACGCCGATGTCCATGGCCGCGGCGTTCTTGGCCCCGATCATGTCCTGCACGATGCAGGCGGTCGACGGGAAGCCGACGTAGTCGGATGAAGCGGTCGCCACCAGCACCATGTCGATCGACTCCGGGTCGGCCCCGGAGCGGTCCAGCGCCACCTTGGCGGCCTGCGCTCCCAGGTCGGAAGCGGCTTCGTCCTCACTGGCGACGTGGCGGTAGCCGATGCCGGTGTGCGATCGGATCCACTCGTCTGATGTGTCCAGAAACTCGGCGAGTTCTTCGTTGGACATGCGTCGGGCCGGCGTGTAGGCGCCGATCCCCTCGATTCTTGCGCCCATCGGGTCTCCTTGGAGCGGCAGGGCGGCCGGAACCGCCTTTCGAGACGACTGACTGTCGGCTCCCGACTGTATACGCCGGTCCCTGCCCGGTCAAGCGGCCCGCCGCGGGCGCGTTTGAACGGCGCTGACCGGCGTTGACCTGCCGGGGCCGGCGGGGGTACGCTGCTTCCCGGCAGCAGCAAATGCGGACCTGTTTCCTGTTCCCGGCGCAGGGCGCCCAGTACCCGGGGATGGCCCGTGACCTCTGGGAGAGCAGCCAGGCGGTCAAGGACCTGTTCGGGGTCGCGTCGCAGGCGACCGGCGCCGATCTGCGGCGCCTGTTGTTCGAAGGCACGGCTGAGGAGTTGCGCGCCACCGACCGCACCCAGATCGCGGTCACGCTGGCCAATCTGTCGGCGGCGGTGGTGCTGGGCGAGCACGGCGTGACCGGCGACGGGTTCGCCGGATTCAGCCTTGGCGAGTACTCGGCGCTGCACCTGGCCGGGGTGATCGCCGCGGCCGACATCTTTCCGATCGCCAAGGCGCGCGGCGTCGCCATGGAGGCGGCCAGCCGCGCGTCCGACACCGCCGACGGCCGTTCGGGCATGGCCGCCGTGGTCGGGCTGGCGCCGGAGCGCGTGGAGGCGGCGATCGCCGGCCTCCCGGCCGGCACCATCTTCATAGCCAACTACTCCGGCCCGCGGCAGGTGGTGCTGGCCGGCACCGCCGGCGGTCTGCGCGACGCCAACGCGGCCTGCACGGAGGCGGGCGCGCGCCGCGTCATCCCGCTCAAGGTCTCCGGGCCGTTCCATTCGCCGCTGATCCGCGACGCGGCCGACCGCTTGGCGGAGGCGCTGGCCGACGTCCCGTTCGCGGACCCGGTGCGGCCGGTCTACGCCAACGCCACCGGCGCGCGGGTCACGACCGGCAGCGAAGCGCGTGAACTCTGCGTCCGGCAGATGGTGACCAGCGTGCGTTGGACCGACGAGGTGGCCGCCCTGCAGGCCGACGGGTACCGACGCTACCTGGAGGTGGGGCCGGGACAGGTGCTCGCCGGCCTGATGCGCGGCTTTCCCGGCCGGTTGCGGTGCGAAGCGGCCGGCACCCTGGAGGCGATCGAAGCGGTCGCGGCATCGTCCTCGGCATGAGCCTGGACGGCGCGGTCGCGGTGGTGACCGGCGGCTCGCGCGGCATCGGAGCGGCGGTGGTCCGGGCGTTGCTGCGGGACGGCGCCAAGGTGTATTCGCTTTCGCGGACCGCCGGCGACGGCGCGGCCGGCCTTGCGGAGCGGGGCGATTTCACGTGGTTGGCGACCGACTTGACCGACGAGGACGCCGTCGACGCGCGCCTGCGGCGGATACTGGCCGATGACGGCGGCGTGCAGGTGCTGGTGAACAACGCCGGCATCAACCGCGATGGGCTGGTGTTCCGCATGTCGCGGCGCGACTGGGACGCGGTGCTGGCCGTCAATCTCACCGCGGCGTTCCTCACCTGCAAGGTGATAGCGCGCGAGATGGCCCGGCGGCGCGCCGGGTCGATCGTCAACGTCTCGTCGGTGGTCGGCTTGACCGGCAACCCCGGACAGACCAACTATTGCGCGTCGAAGGCCGGGATCATCGGGTTCTCCAAGAGTCTGGCGCGGGAGGTGGCCGGCCGTGGCGTGCGGGTCAACGTGGTCGCCCCCGGGTACATCGAAACCGGCATGACGGCGTCGCTCGGCGAGCGGTTGCGGCAGACGCTCACCGGCATGATACCGCTCGGCCGCACCGGGACGCCCGAAGAGGTGGCCGAACTGGTCGCCTTCCTCGCCTCGGCCCGCTCCGCCTACGTCACCGGCCAGGTGCTGCAGGTGGACGGCGGACTGTCGATGTAGGCGCGCGCCGCAGGGAGACCGGACGAAAGGAGCATGGCAATGGACAGACGCGTGGTGGTGACGGGGCTCGGCGCCGTCACTCCTCTGGGGAATGACGTCGAGACGTTCTGGCGCGCGGTGAGGGACAACGAGTGCGGGGTCGACCACGTCACTTCGTTCGACGTCTCCGACTACCCCTCAAAGGTGGCGGGCGAGGTGCGGGACCTTGATCCGTCCAAGTACGTCGACCGCCGGGAGGCGCGCCGCATGGACCGCTTCGCCATGTTCGCGATGGTGACGGCCCTGGAAGCGCTGGCCGACGCCGGTCTGGCGATCGACGACCTCGACTCGGACCGCACCGGCGTCATTCTGGGGGTGGGATTCGGCGGCATCCACACGCTGCACGCCGAGTTCAAGCACCTGTTCGACCGCGGCCCCAAGGCCGTGCACCCGCTGCTGGTGCCAAAGATGATCAGCAACATCGCCGCCGGCCACGTGGCGATCAGGATTCACGCGCACGGCCCGTCGTACACGGTCGTGTCGGCGTGCGCGTCGGCCAACGACGCCATCGGCGAATCCTACCGGTGGGTCAAGGACGGCACGGTCGACCTCATGGTGACCGGCGGCGCCGAGGCCGCGGTCGCTCCGCTGGCCATGTCCGGGTTCTCGGTGCTGCAGGCGGTCACCTCCTCCTACAACGACGACCCCAAGCGCGCCAGCCGGCCGTTCGACAAGGATCGGGACGGCTTCGTGCTGGGCGAAGGGGCGGGAACCCTCATCCTGGAGGACCTGGAGCACGCCAAGGCGCGGTCCGCGCCGATCTATTGCGAGGTGGTCGGCTACGGCGTCACCTGTGACGCCAACCACCTCACCGCTCCCCATCCGCGCGGCAAGGGCGCCGTGAACGCCATGAAGATGGCGATCGCCGGCAGCGGCATGCCGCCGGAGGCGTACGACTACGTCAACGCCCACGGCACGTCGACGCAGCTCAACGACGCCACCGAGACCATGGCGATCAAGGAGGTGTTCGGCGAACACGCGGCGCGGCTCAAGGTCTCTTCGACCAAGTCGATGGTCGGGCACCTGCTCGGCGCCGCCGGCGGCGTGGAGGCTATCGCCACCGCCAAGGGCCTGCAGGAACAGTTCTACCCGGCGACCATCAACTACGAGACGCCGGACCCCAAGTGCGACCTCGACTACGTTCCCAACCGCGGGCAGGACGCTCCCATGCGCGCCGCCCTCACCAACTCGTTCGGATTCGGCGGTCACAACGCCGTGGTCGCCCTGAAGCGGTACGACGGCTGACGGGAGCAACGGACGCGGGGGTGAGCGGCCATGCGCCGTCGGTTTGCCGGCGGTCGGACTCGAACCGACACGGGGTCGCCCCCACCAGATTTTGAGTCTGGCATGTCTACCGATTTCATCACGCCGGCGTGACGTGAACGGCGGGCGCGAACGCCGCCGCGCGCCCATCCTACCGGCGCTCGGCCCGGTGTCAAACGCCGCGGCCGTCAACTCCCGGTGATCGTGGTGCCCCGGTAGGGGCGGCCCTCCAGGATCGACCGCAGGTTGCCGGTGTCGCTGCCGGTGAAGACCACGGTCATGCCGTGCCGGCCGGCGGCGCGGGCGGCGACCGGGTCGAACGGCAGCCGGCTGCCGGGCTGCCACTCCCCGTCGTTCATGCGCGTCAGTTCGCCCCAGGTGACGCGCGTCAACGGGCGCGCGCCGGGGTCGAGGCGGGGATCGCCGGAATAGACCATGGCGACGTTGGACATCTTGATGACGGTGCCGGCGCCGAACCGGCGCGCCAGCAACACGGCGTCGTAGTCGGTGGAGAAGCCCGGCTTCCAGCCGGCCGCGACCATGACCCGGCCCGGAAACGCGGCGACCGCGGTAGGGTCGGTGATCAGCGGCGCGCAGCAGTCCGGCGAGAACGCATGGCGCAGCAGCTCGCCGTGCAGGCGCGTGGCGGCGATGCCGATCCAGTCCTGCGCTTCGTCGGACGGCGCCGCGGCCAGCCGGCGATAGGCGGCCTGGTAGTCCCGCGCCAGATCGCCGCCGCCGGTGACGACGATCGCCTTGTCACCGGCCGACGCCTCCAGGGCGCCGAGCACCGCGGAGCGGAACTGGTCCAGGTACGCGGCCGCGGACGACTCGCGCTCGATGAGCGACCCGGACAGGTCGATGACGTGCACGGCCATCCGCGCCGGATGATAGCACGGCCGCCCCGGCCGGCGCCCGCCAGGCGGATTTTTCGGCGGCCGGGGTTGCCTTGCGGCCTCCGTATGTCGTTATCATTGACATGTTGGGTAATGATGGATCGATGGACCGTGACCTGACGCACTTCCTGGAAGACTGGCGGTACGACTCGGATGACCAGTACCGCGTGATCAAGGCGCGCGACGGGCGGCGCGTCCTGCAGGTGCGCCAACCGCTCGGCATCGAACAGTACGAGCTCGACGGGCGGCCGGATGGCCTGCGTCCGTTCGGCAAGGAGTCGGTGCTGATGGAGATGCTCGACCGCCTCGACTCCTGCCGCGCCGTCGGCGACGACGGCGGCTTCCTGATCGACCACGACGACTTCCTGCGGCTGCAGAACGAGGGCATCCTCTACTACTACCGCTACCTGATACTGTTTCAGATGGGCGACTTTGAGCGCACCGTCAACGACACCATGCACAACCTGCAGATCTGCGATCTGGTCGAGCGGTTCGTGCAGGAATCCGACGATCAGAACGAGATTCTGCAGTACCGCCCCTACATCATCCGCATGAACGCCATGGCCGGCGCCATGCTGCACCTGGGCGCCGAGAACTCGGACGGCGCGCGCGATGCGCTGCAGGACGCGATCGACGACATCGGCGCGCTCGATGAGGTCGACACCCCCACCTATCACTACGAGCGGCTGCGGTCGCTCCAATACCTGCGCACCGCGTTGAAGCAGATCAAGGCGCGCAAGCCGACGGTGTTGGAGCGGCTCAACGCCGCGCTGGATAGGGCGGTCGAGCAGGAAGCCTACGAACGGGCGGCGGAGCTGCGCGACCGTATCCACGCCCTGCAGCAGCGTCGAGCGTAGTTCGCACCGGCATGGGCGGCGCGGTGCGGGGCGGGGCTGACGCAGGGGCGGCGCGGCGGCGCCGGCTGCTGCCCGCGTGGCCGGAGCGTTGGCGGCGCGCCGCGCACGTGGCGGCGGTGGCCGCGATGGCCGCCGCCGCCGACGGCGCGGCCGCCCAGGAGCTGATCACGGCGCAGGCGTTCTTCGACCAGGTCGCCGAGGTGTACGCCGGCATCCGGGATTATCAGGCCGACGTGGTGATCGCCTCGCGCCGCTTCCGGCGGGTGACCGACGACGGCGGAGCGAGCGCGGTGCGGGAGGTCGAGTTGTCGCGGATGGCGGGGTCGTTGTCGTTCAAGCGCCCCGATCTGCTCCGCGTCGACTTCAGCGACCCTGCCGGCCAAGTGCTGGTGTCGGACGGCGATCTGCTCACCATCTACGTGCCGGGGTTGGACCTGATCATCGAGCAGCGGCTCGGCGGAGCTGCGGCGCCCGCCGCCGCCGGCCTGGCGTCCCGCCTGGGGCGGGCGTCGGGCCTGCGCTCCCTGCGGTCCAACTATGCGATCGCCTATGAGGTCGGCCCTGAGCCGGTGCCGCTGGCGGACGGCTCAGGACAGGAGGTGGTGCGGCTGCTGCTGAGAAGGCGGGCCGCGGAGGAAGGGTTCGAGACGATCGAGGTCGCGGTCGGCGGTGACAAGCTGATCCGCAGCATCGTCGGCGAGGACCGCACGGGGGCCCGGCTCGCCATCGAGTTCAGCGCGGTGCGGATCAACCGGTCGATACCGGACGCGCGGTTCAGCTACGACTCGCCGCCGGACGCGAACGTCTACCGGGACGTCCTGTTCGGCGACGTCCTGTCCGGCGGCTGAGCCCGATGATCCGGGACGGCCGGGGATCGCCGGCGGACGGTAACGGCGTGCCGGAGGGGCGCGGCGCGGCGGAGCACGCCGCCCTCCGCGCGTCCCGCACCGTGCGCGGCATCTCCCTGGAGCAGGTGACGCGCGACATTCACATCAGCAAGCGGTTCCTGGAAGCTCTGGAGGCCGGCGACTACGCCGACCTGCCGGGACAGGCGTACGTCACCGGCTTCATTCGCAGCTACGCCGACTACCTCGATCTCGACCCCGAGCCGCTCATCGATCACTACCGTTCGCAGCGGACGGCGAGCGCCGGCGCCGAGGCGCCGCCGGTTCGCAGCCGGACGCCGCTGGCGGCGCTGGCGCTGGCGGCCCTGGTGCTGGCGGCCGGGATCGGCGCCCTGGTGCGCTGGGTGATCGCGCCCGCCGCCGCCGAGCGCCCGGTAGAGGCGCCGGCCGCCGCCCCGCCGGCGCCGTTCGTGATGACCGGGGAGACGGTGATCCGCGTGCTGCAGGTCGGCGCCGTGGTGCGGGTGCCGATCGGCGATCGTTTCTTCGACGTACTGCTGGCCCGGTACGACGACGGTCTGGTCATCCGGTACGGTGACAACGAGCAGCCGCTCGCCGTCGGCGGCGAGCGGCTGCTCGACCTGGACGGCGACTCCCGGACCGACCTGCGGATGCTGTTCAACAGCGTCGACCGAAGCGGCGATCCGGTCCGCGTCAACCTGACGCTGCAGCGCGGCGCGGCCGGCGAGCCGCCGCCGGAGCCGGCCCCGGCGGCGCCAGCTCCCGCTCCGGCCGGCGACGGCCGCGTCAGCGGCTGACGGCCGCGTTGCCTGCGACCTCCGGGGCCGGCCGGCTGCCGCCGCTCGAACCCGCGCCGGCCGAACCTGAGTTGCTCCGACCGCAGCCGGCCGGCGGCGATGCGCTCGAACGCCACTTGGCGGTGCTGAATGAGCCGCAACGGCGCGCCGTGGAGCACTGGGGCCGGCCGCTGCTCATCCTGGCGGGCGCCGGCTCCGGCAAGACGCGGGCGATCACCACCAAGATCGCCTACTTGGCCGAGCGGCGCGGCGTCCCGCCGCGCGCCATGCTGGCGGTCACCTTTACCAACAAGGCGGCCGACGAGATGCGCGAGCGGGCCACGGCCATGCTTCCGGCCGCCGCCGGCGCGAACATCCGAACGTTCCATTCGTTCTGCAACTGGCTGCTGCGCCGCTACGGAGCGCGCGCCGGTATCGATTCCGGCTTCTCCATTCTGGACGGCGCCGACTCGCTGTCGGTGCTGCGTGACGCGGCCGGCGGCGGCTGGCCGGCCGACGAGCTCAAGGCGGTGGGTGAACTGATCGCCCGCGCCAAGGATCACGGCCTGCGCCCGCGCGACGATCTGGACCGGCTCGACGCGCCGGCGGGGGTGCCGCTGGCCGACCTGTACGCCGCGTATCAGGAGCATCTGCAGCGCAGCAACGCCATGGACTTCGGCGACTTGATCCTGCGCGCCATCGACCTGCTGTCCGGCGAAGCGGGCGCCGGGATCGCCGCCCGCTTCCGCACGCTGCTGGTCGACGAGTATCAGGACGCCAACCGGGCGCAGGTGCAGCTGCTGCGCCTGCTGGCCGGCGGCGGCGCCTACGTGTGCGCGGTCGGCGACGACGACCAGTCGATCTACGGGTTCAGGGGCGCCGACGTCAGCGCGTTCCTGTCGTTCCCGGACCACTTCGCCGGCGCGGAGATCGTGCGCCTGGAACAGAACTACCGGTCCACCCCGCAGATCCTGGCGGTGGCGCAGAGCGTGGTGGAAGGCAACCGCGACCGCCTGGGCAAGACGCTGTGGACGGAGAACGCGGCCGGACCGGCGCCCCGGCTGCACGAGCTGCCGGACCAGGAGGCGGAGGTGCGCCTCTGCTGCGAGCTGGTCGACCGGGAGCCCGATCTGGAGACCGCGATCCTGTACCGGATGAACTTCCAGTCGCAGCCGTTCGAGACCGCGTTCCGGCGGCTCCGCATACCGTACCGGCTGGTCGGGGCGATCGGCTTTTTCGAGCGGCAGGAGGTGAAGGACGCCCTCGCCTACCTCACCCTGACGGTCAACCCGGCCGACGCCGTGGCGTTGCGGCGGGCGCTCGCCACGCCGCGGCGTGCGGTCGGCCCAAAGACGGTGCAGCGCATTCTGGCGGCGGAGCCGGTCCCGGCGGCTGACGCCGCCAGCGGCACGCTGTTCGACGCCGGTCCGTCCGCCGCAACCGCCACCGCCATCGACCGGGCGCGCGCGGTGCGCGGATCGCTGCCGGCGCGCGCCCGCGCCGGGATCGGCGCCTTTCTGGAGCTGCACGACGAGCTGCGCGAGATGGCCGAGCACGCCCCGGTGGCGTCGCTAGTCACCGCCGCGGTGGAGCGCTCCGGGCTGGCCGCCCACTACGGGCGGCTCGACGCGGTGTCCGGCGGCAGCCGGATGCGCAACCTGGAGCAGCTGGCGGCAAGCGCCGAGTCGTTCGCCGCCGGCCGCGCGGAGCTGCAGCGTTTTCTGGAAGCGGCCGGGCTGCATGACGCCGGCCGCGAACGGGACCGGGAGCAGCGCTGGGCGATCCGCCCGGTGACGCTGATCACCGCGCACAACACCAAGGGATTGGAGTTCGAGCGGGTGGTGGTCACGGGGATGGAGGACGGGGTGTTCCCGCTCCTGCCGGCGGACCGCGACGGCGCCGACCAGGCGCAGCGCGATCTGGAGGAGGAGCGCCGCCTGTTCTACGTCGCCGTGACGCGCGCCAGGAGCCGGCTGCACCTGATGTGGTGCGCCCGCCGCACCGTGTTCGGGCAGCGGCGCGACCAGCGGATGAGCCGGTTCGTGGCCGATGTTCCCGACCGGCTGCTGGCCGGCGACCAAGCGCCGGGGCCCGGCGATCAGGCTGGCGACTTCCCCGCCGGGGCCGAGGTGTATCACGACGACTACGGCAGCGGGGTGGTCGCCCGCCGCTGGAACAACGCCGGCGTCTGGTTCGTGACGGTCCGCTTCGCCACCGGGCACGAGGCGTCGTTCGCCCTGCGCTACTCCGCCCTGGAGCGGATACGCGCGTGACCGGCGCCGATCCGTCAGCCCGCGCGCGGCTCGATCGGCTCGGGCCGATCCGCCGGGCGCGCGGCTACCGGTTGTACGACCACCGCGGCCGGCGCTACCTCGACCTGTGGCAGGCCGGCGGGCGCGCCTTGCTCGGCCATCGGCCCGGCGGGGCGGTGGCGCGGATCAAGGGCGTCCTGTCGAGCGCGCCGCACGCCGGTCTGCCGTCGGTGTACGAGCGCCGGTTGCTCGGCCGGCTGCGGCGGCTGGTTCCGGGGTTCGAGCCGATCCTGGCGGCCTGCGGCGCCGAGGCGCGCGCGGTGCTGGACGCCGCCGGGCTCGGCGGGGAGGCGCTCTTCGATCCGGCGCTCGACGCCGGTCCGGCCGACGCGCGCCGGGCCGGGCTCTGGCGTCCGGCCGCCGGTCCTGCGCCGCTGCCGGAACGGTGGCGCGCCGTGGCGCCGGTCCTGCCGTTCACGCTCGGCCCGGCGCCGGCGCCGGTCTGTCTGCGGCCGGACGCCGCGCCGGCGCTGCCGGAGGCGCGGGCGGCGCTGACGCTGACGCCGCTGCCGGCGGCGCTGCTGGCCGCGGCGTTGGCCGGCCTGGACCGGTTGCCGCGCTACGGCGCGGCCGCCTGGGCGGCGCAGGCGTGGCCCGATCCGCACGGATGCGCCGGATGGGAACGGCGCGGCCCGTACGTGGCGGCGCGGTGCGCTGCGGCCGCCTACGACGGCCTGTTCGACCGGTTCCTGCAGGCGGGAGCGGTGCTCTCCCCGTTCCATCCGGGACCGAGCATCCTGCCCGATGAGGTCTCCGCCGGCGAGGCGGCGGCGCTGATGCGCCTGTTCGCCGGATGACGCCCGTTCACCGGGCGCCGCGCGCCGACGGTTGCTCAACGCGCCGCAAGGCGTTATTCTTGAGAGACTCTCAGCGCGTGAGGCGACGATGATTGCATTGTTGGTGGGTTTGGTGCTTCTCCTGTTCGCGGTCTACTCCGTACTGCCGGTCCCGTGGTCGATGCAGTGGTGGCCGGACGTCATGGCCTTCCTGAAGGGGGGCGTCCCGGTCGCGGCCCTGCTGATCGGTCTGATCGGGCTGTTCGTGGGGTTTGCCGACATCAAGGACAAGATGGAAGCCAGGAAGGAAGAGCGTGAGGCGAAGGCGGCGGAAGCCGGCGGCGCCGGGGCCGGCGGCGGGTCGTCCGCGTAGGGCGATGGGTGACCGGCGACGAATGCGGGTGAGCAGATGAAGACGGTTTTCGTGCGCCGTAGCGACGTGGAGCGGCGGTGGTACATAGCCGACGCCGACGGCGCTCCGCTCGGCCGGCTGGCGGCGCGGGTGGCCAGCGTGCTGCGCGGCAAGCACCGGCCCTGGTTCGCGCCGCACCAGGACTTGGGGGACCGGGTCGTGGTGATCAACGCGGCCAAGGTCGCCGTGTCCGGCAACAAGCGGACCGGCAAGCGGTACTATCGCCACTCTGGGTACCCGGGCGCGTTGCGGAGCGAATCGTTCGAGCACGTGATCGCCCGCAAGCCGGTCTTTCCGGTGGAGCGCGCCATACGCGGCATGCTCCCCAAAGGCGCGCTGGGCCGCGAGCTGTTCCGCAACGTGCGCGTCTACCCGGGCGCCGAACACCCGCACCGGGGTCAACATCCTCAACCACTCGAACTGGACCGCAACTGATGGCAGAAACCGACAGCATCAACTTGGCCCTCGGCACCGGGCGCCGCAAGACCGCGGTCGCCCGCGTGTTCCTGCGCCCGCCCGTATCCGGCGCCGGCGCCGGAGAGACCGACCTGCACCGGGCGGCGGCCGGCCAGATCACGGTCAACGGCAAGCCGCTGGCCGACTACTTCAATTCCGAGGAGCTGGTGCACCGGGTCACGTCGCCGCTCGACGTCACGGACAACCTGGGCAAGCTCAGCATCCTCATCAACGTCTCCGGCGGCGGACCGGCCGGTCAGGCGGACGCCAGCCGGCACGGCTTGGCGCGGGCGCTCGACGCCTACGACGACGCCAACCATGAGAGCCTGCGCGCCAACGGCTTCCTGACGCGCGACCGCCGCATGGTGGAGCGCAAGAAGTATGGCCGTCCCAAGGCGCGCAAGCGCTTCCAGTTCTCCAAGCGGTAACGCAACGGGCGCGCCGGCCGCGGCATTGAGCGAGCGGGCCGCAGGCGGTCGGTGGCGGAGCTGACCGGAAGCGCCGCGGCCGCGTTGCGGACCGCCAAGGCGCTCATCGCCCGCCGCGACCACTCGGTCGCCGAGCTGCGGCGGAAACTGCATGGCCGCGGGCACGGCACGGGCGATGCGGACGCGGTGATCGACGCGTTGACCGCCGCCGGGCTCCTCGACGACGAGCGCTACGCCCGCGCCTGGGTGACCGCCCGCACCGGGCGCAAGGCCGAGGGCCGCCGCCGTCTGGTGGCCGAATTGGTGACGCGCGGCGTGCCGGGCCCGCTGGCGGAAACGGTGGTGTCCGAAGAGCTGCCGGACGCGGCGGAACGGGCGTTGCTCCGTTCCAGCGCCGAAGCGCTACGGGCCGCCGGCCACGACCGTCTCGCCGTGGCCCGCCGGCTGCTGGCGCGCGGGTTTCCGGAAGGAGCGGTGCGGCGCGTTACGGCGGTCGACCCGTAACGGTCAAGCGCCGGCTCAGACGCCCTCGAAGGCGGAGCCGCCCGGGTAGATCGCGTGTTCGCCGAGCTCGTCCTCGATGCGCATGAGCTGGTTGTACTTGGCAAGCCGGTCGGAGCGGGAAAACGACCCGGTCTTGATCTGGCCGGTCGCCAGCGCCACGGAGAGATCGGCGATGAAGGCGTCCTCGGTCTCGCCCGACCGGTGCGACACCACCGCGGTCATGCCGGCGCGGCGCGCCATGTCGACCGCTTCCCAGGTCTCGGTGAGCGTGCCGATCTGGTTCACCTTGACCAGGATCGAGTTGGCGACCTGTTCATCGATGCCTCGCGCCAGCCGTTCGGTGCTGGTGACGAACAGGTCGTCGCCCACCAGCTGCACGCGCTGGCCCAACGCTTCGGTGAGCATCCGCCATCCCTCCCAATCGTCTTCGGCCATGCCGTCTTCGATCGAGATGATCGGATACCGCTCCGCCCAGTCCGCCCAGAACCGCGCCATCTGTTCGGAAGTGAGCGCGGCGCCGCCGGTCTTGCGGAAGGTGTACCGGCCGGTCTCCGGGTCGTACAGCTCCGTGGCCGCCGGATCGAGCGCGATGGCGACGTCGCTGCCCGGCTCCAGCCCGACCGCCTCAATGCTCTCCATGATCAGGCCGAGCGCCGCCTCGTCGGACGGGAGATCCGGCGCGAAGCCGCCTTCGTCGCCGACCGCGGTCGACAATCCCCGGTCGCCGAGCACCCGTTTGAGCGCGTAGAAGACCTCGGCGCCCATGCGCACCGCCTCGCGCATGTTGGGCGCGCCGACCGGCACGATCATGAACTCCTGGAACTCCAGGCTGTTGTCGGCGTGCGCCCCGCCGTTGATGACGTTGGCCATCGGCACCGGCATCAGCGACGAGTGGAACGTGCCCAGATAGCGGTACAACGGCAGGTCCAGGTCGGCGGCGGCGGCGCGCGCCACCGCCATGGAGACTCCCAGAATCGCGTTGGCTCCCAGTACGCGCTTGTTCGCCGTCCCGTCCAGGTCGATCATCTCGCGGTCGATCGCCATCTGGTTGACCGGGTCCCAGCCGACGATGTTGGGGGCGATGCGGCTGTTGACGTTCTGGACCGCCTTGAGCACGCCCTTGCCGCCGTACCGGCTGCCGCCGTCGCGCAGCTCGACCGCTTCGTGCGCGCCGGTCGATGCGCCGGACGGCACCGCGGCGCGTCCGCTCGAGCCGCCTTCCAGCTCGACCTCGACCTCTATGGTCGGATTTCCCCGCGAGTCCAGGATTTCGCGCGCCAGCACGACCTCAATCGCCGCCATACCAAGCCCATGATACCCCGCGGCGCGGGGTTGGTGAAGGCGCGGGGTTGGTGAAGGCGCGGCCGGACGCGGTCCGGGTTCAGCCGCGCGGAATTTCAGCCGAGCGGCGCGGACGCGGCGGGTACCGGTTCCCAGGGCGGCGCGGGGAACCGCACCGGCACCGTCACGAACATGCGCCGCGGCGGGCCGCCCGGCTCGTCGGCGGAGAGCACCACGCCGAGGTCGAGGTCGATCGCTTCCTGCGCGTCCCGCAGGCCGTCCGGCAGATGGAGCCACACCCGCCGCTCGACCCGCTGGCCGGGCTCGATGCGGCCGATCGGCACGCGGAGGCCGGCCGCGCGCACGCTGACGCCGGTGCGGGCCACCACGCCGGGATTCTCCACCTGCAGCGCGATGCTGACCGGCTGCGGGTCGTCAGCCGCAAACACCAGCCGGTCCGGGCTGACCAGCGTCAGGAACCGCTCCTGGAACAACACCGACTCGGCGCCGCTGCGGACGCGGACCGCGTTGTCGAGCCCCGACCACGTCTCCCGGTCGTCCGGGAACAGGTCGAGCGCGTGCTCGTGGAGCGCCACGGCCAGGTCGGCCCGCTGCAGGGCCTGCGCCACGTCGCCCCACTCCTGCGCCGCCACCGCGTGGTCGAGCGCGAGCGCCGCAAGCCGCCGGGCGGCGTGGCCGGCGCCGGGCTCTCCGCTCTCGGCGGCATCCGCGCTCCCGATTCGGTAATCGCCGAAGCGCAGGATGCGGTTGCGCGGGCCATCCAGCACGTAGAACGCGTCCTGCTCGGCCGCCGGTTCCAGCGTGAATTGGGCCGGCAGCGAATCCCGGCCGCCGCCCGGCGCCGACTGCAGCCACAGCGGGCGTCCGCGCCGGTCGAACGCCCAGATGATGCCGGAGCCGCCCAGCACGATCGATCCGTCGGCCAGCGCGGCGACCGCGTGCGGAAACGGGAGCATCCGCGGGTCGACCTGCGGGCGGACGGAGCCGATCTCGCGGCCGTCCAGGCCGGTGATCACGACCCGGCGGTCGAACGGGTCGTACAGCGCCAGCCGGCGTTGATGATCGACGGCCATGGCGGTGATGAAGGGCGCGGCGGCCGGTACGGGGTGCGTCTCCGCGCCGCCTTCGGCCAGGCGGACGTAGACCGGTCCGCGGCGGGTCAGGGCGGCCAGCCCGCCGCCGGGAACCGCGTCGAGCCGGCGGACGCCGGCCGGCAGATCGATGGCGGCGGCGCCGGCGTGGCCGATGCGGCGCCGCAGGATGCGGGTCCGTTCCAGGTCGGCGGCCAGCAGGTCGCGCGTCCAGCGCGTGCGCGCGATCTCGTGCGGCGCGGCGCCGTCCGGCGGGAGCGCCGCCGGCAGCAGCGATTCCGGGGTGGCGGCGGTCAGCTCGAAGCGGGGGCCCAGCTCGACCGATCCGCCGGTCAACAGCACGCTCACGCCGCGGTCATGCGCGGCGAAGTCGAGGATCTGGAAGTCGAGGATTTCCATGCCGGACGCAGGCGTCGTGTCTCCGCCGCCGGCCGCCTGCGCGACGGTGCGGATCAGGCCGGTGATCCGGCGCCCGTCGACCGCGTCGGTAATGTCCGGCGGCAGGTAGAGCGGCGGCGGAAAGCCGGCGCGCGCCGCCTGCAGGTAGCGCAGGTCGGCGGCCAGCGCCGTCACCACCGCCTCACCGGCGGCCGATGGCGGCGGGCGCACCGTGGAACGGACCGACAGGTCGGTCTCCGGGTCGGTCGTGGTGATCAGCAGGTCCAATACGCCTTCGGCGCCGCCGGCGACGGCTATGTCCACGCCGACGTGCGCCGGCTGAGCGGGCAGCGCGTCGCCGGTCTCGGCCAGCACGGTGCGCAGCCGGCTGATCAGCACCCCTTCGTCCAGACCGGCGCGCGGGTCGATCGTCCACTCGGAGACCCGCGAGCTGACTGCCGGAGCGCCGGCGATCAGCAGCGCAGCCGCGGCCAGGACCGCTCGCACCGCGGTCACGGCTGCAGCGCCGCGCGCGCCGCGGCGGCTTCGTCCCACGGCTGCGCGTGATCGGCGTACTCGATCGTCCGTTCGTGCCCTTTGCCGAGCAGCAGCACGGTGTCGCCGGGGCGGGCGGCGCCCACCGCGGCGTCGATCGCCGCGCGGCGGTCGGGGATGAGCCGCGGCGCCGGCGCGCCGGCGGCGAACCCGGCGGCGATGTCTTTGAGGATCAGCATCCGGTCCTCGCGCCGCGGGTCTTCATCGGCAAGGATCACCAGGTCGGCGTGTTCGGAGGCGATCCGTCCCTGCATGGCCCGCTTTTGCCGGTCCTTTTCGCCGGCGGAGCCGAACACGACGATGACGCGGCCGCCGGCGGCCGGCTCCTCCCGCCGCCGCAGCCGCAACCCGGCGAACAGGTGCTCGAACGCCGCCGGCGTGTGCGCGTGGTCGACGATCACGGTGAATCCGCGGTCATTGGCGATCGGCTGCATCCGGCCGGGCAGCGGCCTCAGCGTCGGCAGCTCGTCCAGCACCCGTTCCGGGGCCGCTCCGGCCACGGCGGCGGCCAGCAGGCAGGCGGCGGCGGCGTTGCCGGCCTGCACCGGATCGCCGAGCGGCACGCGCCGCCGGCGGCGGACGCCGTGCAGCTCGACCGCCAGGGTGAGGCCCGGCCGGCCGGCGCTCTCGACCGTCACGGCGCACTCGGCCGGGGCGGCGCCGGCTGCGGCCGGCGCCGTGGTAAAGCTCTGCGCCGCCGGGAAGCGGCCGGACAGGTACTCCCACGCGGCGTCGTCGCGGTTGAGCACCCCTATGCCGGGCGATCCGCCGGGGCGGTCGCGGAGCAGGTCGAGCAGTCCGGCCTTGGCGTTGCGGTACCGCTCCCAGTCGCCGTGATACTCCAGGTGCTCGTGGGTGACGTTGGTGATCGCCGCGGCGGCCAGCGGCAACCCGTCGACCCGGCCGGCCGCCAGGGCGATCGACGTCGCCTCGATCACCGCGGCGCGCAGGCCGCGGCCGGCCATCCGCGCCAGCAGCGCGTGCAGTTCCGGCGCCTCCGGCGTCGACAGCCGCCACGGGGTGTCCGCAACGCCGCTCCCGTCGTCGACGTAGACGCTGGAGACTAGGCCGCACGGGACGCCCAGGCGGTCGAGCAGCAGCTTGGTGAACCACGCGGTCGAGCTCTTGCCGTCGGTGCCGGTCACGCCGGCCAGCAGCAGGCGGCCGGCCGGGTCGCCGGCAAGCCAGGCGGCGGCGGCGGCCAGCGCCTGCCGGGAGTCGGCGGTCTGCAGGTAGCAGACCGCCGGATCGTACGCCGGTAGGCCGCGCTCGTGAACGACGGCGCGGGCGCCGCGGCGCACGGCGTCGGCGATGAAGCGGTGACCGTCGTCGTGGCTGCCGCGCCGCGCCACGAACACCGCGCCGGGGCGCACCTGCCGGGAGTCGTAGCGGATCGCGTCGACCGGGCCGGCCGCCGCGCCGCGCACGCGTACCGGGTCGAGTCGCGCCGCCAAGCCGGACAGGTCGCGCGGCCGGGGCTCAGACCCGCTCACGGCCGGCGCCTTCCGGACGGTGCGGACGGGTCGCGCGGTCGCTTCGGCGATGATCGCGTAAGGCTCATCGAATTCGGTCTGTTTCGATTATCGGCATGAGTCGGCACCAAGCTGCGCGCGGGATCAAGGCGCGGCGTCCCTCGACGCCGGATGCCGGGGCGTCTGCCCCAGGCAGCGGCGGCGGCGCGTGGGCCGCCGCCGCCGGCCGTGTTAGCGCTGCTGGCTATACAGGTAGTCGAAGAACTCCGCGTCGGTCGACAGCGTCTTTTGGAAGTTGGGCAGCAAGGCGCGGTACGCTTCGATCGCCTTGAAGAAGGCGTAGAACTCGGGATCGCTGCTGTAGGCGTTGGCGTAGATCGCCGCCGCCTCCGCGTCGGCCTCGCCGCGGGTCACCTTGGCCGTCCGTTCCGCCTTGGAGATGATCTCCAGCCGCTCGCGCTCCCGGTTGCCGAGCCACTCCTGTTTCTTCCCCTCGCCGTCGGACCGGAACGCCTGCGCGATCTGCTGCCGCTCCTTGATCATGCGGCTGTACACGCTTTCGGTCAGGTCGTCCGAGTACCGTATCTGACGGATGATCACGTCGATCAGCTCAATGCCGAAGAGCGACTCCGCCCTCTTTTTGGCGGTGTCCAGCATTTCGGTGGAGAGCTCGTCGCGTCCTTTCACGATCGACGGGTACTCGACCTCCGTGTAGGTTTCGCCCAGGATCTCCGCGTCGCCTCCCGGCGCCTCCGACTCGTCGATCTGATAGACGTTGCTGCGCTCGATCGTGTTGATGACGTCCGAGTTCCGCACCGCTTCGTGCAGACGGTTGTTGGAGATCACCTCCTTGACCGCCGAGTCGATGACCGCGTCGAGCCGCGTCTGCGCTCCCGCCTCGTCGGTGACCGACTGATAAAAGAGCTCGGGGTCCTCAATCCGCCAGCGGGCGGTGGTGTCGACAAAGATGAACTGCCGCTCCTGCGTGGGCACTACCGTCGGCTCGCCGTCCCAGGAGATGATCTTCTTGGGAAAGCGCACCACCTGATCGATCAGCGGCGCCTTGAGCGCCAGCCCGGCAGTCGTCTTGGTGTTCACGATGCGGCCGAACTGCAGGACGATCGCCTGCTGCCCTTCTTGCACCACGTAGAACGGCCCCAGCATCAGGAAGATCAGCAGGGCCGCGCCGGCGACCACCACTATGGTGACGAAGCGTTTCACTGGTTGCCTCCGAGTGACAGCTCCGTTCCGAGCTGCTTGAGCGGGATGAAGTTGGAAAGGTTCTTGTCGATCAGGTCGGTGTTCTCGGCCTCCTTGAAGACCTCCTCGAACATCTCGTAGTAGAGGCGCGTCCGGGTGACGTCCGGGTTCTTCCGGTACTCCTCGTACAGCTCCAGGAAGCGCGCCACGTCGCCCTGGGCGCGGTTGAGCCGCTCGGCCTTGTAGCCTTCCGCTTCGGCGATGAGCCGGTCTGCCACGCCCCGTGCGCGCGGGATCTCCTCGTTGTACGCCTCCTTGCCCTCATCGATCAGCCGGTTGCGGTCCTGGATCGCCTTGTTGACGTCGTCGAATGCGTTCCGCACTGCGCCGCTCGGCGGCAACACGCTCTGCAGCTGCACCGTGTCGACCCGCACGCCGATGTCGTAGCCTTCGGCTCCGAACAGGGCGTTCATCTCCGTCAGCGCGTTCTCCTGGATGATCGGCCGCTCGACGCCGGTCACGTCCAGGATCGCGCGGTCGCCGACCAGCCGGTTGAACACGGATCGGGACACGTCCTTGATCGTCGTCTCGCCGTCCACGATGTTGAACAGCCACTTGTCGGGTTCGATGATTTTGTACGTGATCGACCACTCCACGTCGACGATGTTGAGGTCGCCGGTCAGCATCATCGACTCCTCCGGGTAGTCCTGCGCGGAAAAAACCGTGCGTACGCCCGGCACCTCGGTGCGGAAGCCGAACTCCAGCTTGTGCTGCACCTCCGTCTGCACGTTGAACACGCGGTCTATGCCGAACGGCAGCTTGAGATGCAGGCCCGGCGCGCTGGGGCGGCCGACGTAGCGGCCGAAGCGGAGCACGATGCCGCGCTCGCGCTCGTCGACGACGTAGAAGCTCGACAACACCACGATGACGGCCAGCACGGCGATCAGTATGAGGCCGACCGCCCGCGGGCTGATGCTGCCGGGGGCGCGACGCTCGACGGATGAATCGTTTTCGGACATGACTCCTCCCTTGAGGGGGACGGACCGGACGCGGTCCCTTTACGCACTCCCGACAATACCCTTGATCGGCGGCAAGGTCAACCGGCGGCCGGCCGGGATTCACCGGTCGAGATGGACGGCCCTGAGAAAAGTTGATGATCGGTTTGACAATGTGAAGGGCTGCGCGTAGATTGCCCTCATGGCGCAGCACGTGCAACCGTCGCTGGGGGCGTGCCCGATCTGCGATCAGCGGCTGCTGGTCACCGAGTACGCCTGCCGGTCGTGCGGAACGGCGATCCGCGGCCGCTTCGACCGGTGCGACCTGTGCGCGCTGCCGGCCGACCTGCTCCACTTCGTGCGCCTGTTTCTGCGCGTGGAGGGCAACCTGCGGGAGGTGGAGCGGCGTCTGGGCCTGTCCTACCCGACCGTCAAGGCGCGGCTGGCGGCCGTGAACGCCGCGCTCGACGCGGCCGGTGCGGAGCCGGCGGGCGCTGAACCGGTTGACGCGGACCCGGCTGGCCCTGATCCGGCCGGTGGTGAAGCCGCCGGGACGCACCGCGACGCGGAACGCCTGGGGCTGCTGCGCCGCCTGCGCGGCGGGGAGCTGTCGTTCGATCAGGTCATGCGGCGTCTGGACGCGGAGGGCGCGGAACCTGAAGAGAAAGACGCCGGAGGAGGGAACGAAGATGGATAGGATCACGCTCAATCTGGAAGGCGTGGCGGCGGTTCACGTGTCGTCGCGCCGGCGCGGCATCGTCGCGCGCGCGGTCGAAGGCGGTGAGGGAACGCTTGCGGGCGGCGGGCTCGACGCGGTGCGCGTCGAGCGCGACGGCGACCGGCTGTCGATCACGGAGCCGCGCGCCGAAGACGGCGGCGGGGAGCCGGCCGGCGCGCTGGAGCTGTCGCTGCCGGCGGGGCGCGCCTGGGACCTGACCGCCCGGACCGGCAACGGCCGCGTGCTGGCCGCCGGCTTCGACGGGACGGTGCGCGTGCGCACGGCCAACGGCGCCGTGACGCTGCAGGACCTGAGCGGCGCCGCCGAAGTGCGGTGCGCGAACGGCTCGATTGACGCGGAGCGGATCAGCGGCAAGCTCAACGTGTCGGCGGCCAACGGCAAGGTGACGGTGCGCGACGCGGAGCTGACCGGCGGCAAGTTCCACAACGCCAACGGCCGCGTCGCCCTGCAGTTCCGGCCGTCCGGCGCCGGCAAGGTGGCGGTCATGTCGGGCTCGGGCCGCGTCCTGCTGGCATTGCCGCCCGACGCGGACGCGACCGCGTCCGTCAAGTCACGCGGCCGGCTGGTGAACCGGCTCGGATCGTCGGTGGTCACCACCGGCCCCGGGTTCGCGCAGGTGGCGCTCGGATCGGGCGCGTTTTCGATCTTCGTGCATACGCTGGGGAGGTGTGAGCTGGTGTGTTACGACGACTTCGACAGCAAGGAACGGCGCGCGGACGACCGCGCGTTCGCCGATGATGACGACCGCTCGTGGGACGATCCGGACTTCTCGTTCGAGATCCCGCCCGAGATGTGGGAGTTTCTCAAGGACATGCGCGGTTACGGCCTCAAGTTCGGCAAGCTGGGTGAGGAGATCTCCCGGCAGGTGTTCGAGGCGTTCGGCCGCGGCGGGTTCCGGCCCGGTCCGGGCGGCGGGCGGCGGCGCGGCGGCCGGCGCTGGTCCGAGCATCACGGACCCGGCCGGCGCGCCGAGGCCGACGCGTGTGGCGAGGGCGCCGGGCGCGCCCAGGGCGGCGGGGACGCCGAGCAGCAGGAGCGGCGCGCCGCCACGAGCACGGAGGAAGAGGTCAAGCTGGTGCTGGAGATGCTCAAGGAAGGCAAGCTGTCGGCGGAGGAGGCGACCCGCCTGATCGGCGCGTTGCGCCGCTGACCTGCGGCGTAGCGCCGGCGGCGTTGCGCCGGCGGCGTGGGCGCCGGCGTAGCGTTTCGGCATTGCGCCGGGTTCGGTGCATGCTGAGGCGCGTGGCGGGAGCGGACGACCTGCGGGCGCGGCGCGTGGAACTCGACGCGCTGGCCGGCGACGAGTTGCTGCAGAGCGGGTTCTGGGGCGCCTTTCGCCGCCGGCTCGGGTGGCGGCCAGTGCCGGTCGCCGTGACCGGGGGCGGCGCCGGCGCCGGCGCGGGCGTTGCCGGCACCGCGCTGCTGCTCTGCCGCCGCACGCCGGCCGGCGTCTTCGTGTACTGCCCGCTCGGACCGCAGGCCGAAGCGCCGTCAGGGACCGGCGGCGCCTATCTGGACCGCTTGGCGCGCGCCGTTCGCCCGTTGCTGCCGCCGGCCAGCTTGGCCGTCCGCTTCGATCCCCCGTGGCCGGAGGAGCGCTGGTCGGGCGCGGTGCGCGCGGCGCCGGCCGTGCAACCGCTGAGCACCGTGATCGTCGACCTGCGGCGCGACGACGCGGCGTTGCTGGCGGCCATGAAGCCCAAGACGCGCTACAATGTCCGCCTCTCCGAACGCCGGGGCGTGGCGGTGCGCGACGCCGGCGCCGCCGGGCTGCCCGGCTGGCACCGCCTGCATCGCCTCATGGCTCACCGGCAGGGCATCACGCTGCACAGCCTGCGCTACTTCAGCGAGTTGTTCGCCACCGCCGCCGAGTATCCGGGCCGGCGTCCGCGCCTGCTCCTGCTGATGGCCGAGTATGAGGGGGAGGAGGTGGCCGGCATCGTGGTGTCGCTGTACGGCCGGCAGGCGCGCTACCTGTACGGCGCGTCGTCCGACCGCCACCGGCAGGTCATGCCCAACTACCGCCTGCAGTGGGCGGCGATGCGTCTGGCCCGGGAGGCGGGCTGCCACACCTACGACCTGTTCGGCATTCCGCGCAACGCCGACCCGTCCCTGCCGATGGCCGGCCTGTACCGCATGAAGACCGGCTTCGGCGGCGCGATCGTCCACCGCGCGCCGGCGTACGACGCGGTGCTCAACCGCCCCCGCTACGCCGCCTTTCGCCTCGCCGAAACGGCGCGCGCCCGCTACCTGTCCCGCGCCCGGCCCCCCGGCGCCGGCTGATCCCGCCGGATGAACTCAACCGTGAAGCGGCGCGGATTCCACGGCGTTAATGAGAGGCGAGAAGGACGAACCATCCATACGTTGGACCGGGAAGCGTTCACCGCACGCACCGGGAGGAGCGGACGATGGCGGTGAACCGGGACAAGCCGGATCGCTGGAAACAGGACATCGCGCTTTCGGTGGACATGTACAACGAATGGTTCATGAGGTTCGCGCCGGAGGCATACCGAATGACTCGCGTTGAAACTACGAAGGAAGTCGCGCGCACACTGGACCGAACGGAGAATCTGACCAACATCAGCGCGGCGATGCTGAAGGCGGCTCCCGGAGTACTGCCGACCCTGCGAATGTCAGCCTGCCCGCCGTTGGCCGCCGATCGGTTGATCGGATTGGCCGGCGTCCGGGGCAACCTGGTCAAGACGATGGAGCGGGGCCGGTTGCCGCCGCGAATGCCGCCCGCCGACTTGAACCATGCACTTCGGAAGATCGGCGAGACGATCAGAAGGATGGCGGACCCCGACATCTTCGTGTGGCTCGAAGGAAAAAGGGCGCCTTCCGAACAGGAACGATACCGAGCGGCTACCATCGTCGCCGATCGACTGTGCGGCGCCGTCACGAACCCGATCATCCGCAACGCGCAAGAGAAGCGTCAACTCGACGCGATCGCCGCCTGGTTGAAGAACAGAGGGTACAAGGCACTGCCGGCGGGGGAAGCAACGCGATACGACCGGATGCCGCCCGGAACGTTTTCGTTTCGTACGATCGTGCCGGTACGTCACGAAGGTACTGACCATTCGACCAATGTCCCCATCGATTCCGTGATCATGCCCAGAACGGCTCGGCCGGGCGCACTGCCGTTCCTCATCGAGGCGAAATCGGCAGGTGACTTTGCGAACGTCAACAAGCGCCGTAAGGAGGAAGCGATGAAGATGACTCAGTTACGGCGCACCCTGGGCGGCCAAGTGAGATTCACCTTGTTTCTTTGCGGCTACTTCGACACGGCGTATCTCGGCTATGAAGCGGCGGAAGGCATCGACTGGGTGTGGGAACACCGCATCGACGATCTTGCCGAGTTCGGCCTGTAACGATGGATTCATCTCTGTCGGCACGGGAACAGCGCCGGTCGATGCTGCAACGGGACCTGGATTCCCGCAAGGACCAAGCCGACCGGAACCGCATGGGCCAGTTCGCGACGCCTCCCACGCTGGCTGTCGAGATACTGCGCTACGCCAAGGAACGCATCGGCGAAGCGAGATCGGTGCGCTTCATCGACCCCGCCATCGGCACGGGCGCGTTCTATTCGGCATTGCTCGCGGTGTTCCCACGCCGCCGCATCGACGCGTCGGTCGGCTACGAAGTCGACCGGCACTACGGAGAACCGGCCGCCAGGCTGTGGCGCGAAAGCGGCCTGCAGCTCCGGTTGGAAGACTTCACACGAGCCGTTCCGCCACACGAGGCGGCGAAATTCGATCTCCTGATCTGCAACCCGCCGTACGTCCGGCATCATCACATTCCGGGAGATGAGAAGCGAAGACTGCAAGCCAGCGCGCTGGATGCGGGGGGAGTGCCGATCAACGGTCTAGCGGGATTGTACTGCTATTTCTTGTTGTTGTGCGACTCCTGGATGGCGCCCGATGGCCTCGCGGGTTGGCTTGTGCCCAGCGAGTTCATGGACGTCAACTACGGCGCGGCGGTAAAGCGCTACCTGCTCGACAGGGTGACGCTCATGCAGATACATCGGTTCGATCCGCACGACCTGCAGTTCAGTGACGCCCTCGTTTCGTCTGCGGTGGTCTGGTTCAACAAACGTAAACCTCCGCGGGATCACGCGGTGCGGTTCACCTACGGCGGCACGCTTCGGCGGCCGAAGACCGAACGTCTGGTCGCTACGGCCGAGTTGCGGCGTACCGCGAAGTGGACGCGACACCCGCTGGAGGACGGACGAGAGACGGCGCAATGGCCGGTGCTGGGAGACTTCTTCGACATAAGGCGCGGAATAGCGACCGGCTGCAACAAGTACTTCATACTGCCGGCCGTTGAGATCGAGCGCCGCGGGCTGCCGGCCGAGATGTTTCGGCCGGTCTTGCCCAGTCCGAGATACCTGCTCATGGACGAAATTCCGGTTGATGGCAACGGGAACCCGGTGTTGGATCGGCGGCTGTTCCTTCTCGATTGCCGGTTGGAAGAGGAAGAGATACGGCGGCATCACCCGAATCTTTGGGCGTATCTGGAAGCGGGAAGATCGCAAGGCGTGACCGACGGCCATATTTGCCGGCACAGGACACCCTGGTATTCTCAGGAGAATCGGGAGCCAGCGCCTTTCGTGTGTACGTACCTCGGTCGTAGCGACAAAGGGCGGCGGCCGTTTCGATTCATCCTCAATCACTCGCGGGCGACGGCGGCGAACGTGTATCTGATGCTGTATCCCAAAGGAGCGATCGCCGAACGCCTGGAATGTCCGGCGATGAAGCGCGTGGTCTGGAAGCGCTTGAACGAGATTCGCCCGCAAGCGCTGGTAGGCGAAGGACGGGTATACGGCGGCGGGCTGCACAAACTCGAACCGAAGGAGCTGGCCAACGTGCCGGCGCCGGCAATTGCCGAACTGCTTCCGAGCAATGCGCACGCCCGTGGATCAAAGCAGGGCGTGTTGTTCGAGGGTTAGGTCAGGGTGAGTAGGACCGACGGGAGCAGGGAGCCGGCGAACGACGTGACCGACGGGGGCGCGCCGCGGGCGACCGTGGTCGCGGACGCGGCGGTTCAGTACGACCTGCTGCCGGCCAGTGGGATTCGGGATACGGCATTCTCCCAAAACCGGGAACGCGCCCTGCACCGATGGGTTCCGTGGATCGCGGGGTTTTCAGGGTCGTTCGTCGAAGGCGTGCTGGACTCGGCGCGCCTTCACCGTCGCCGGCTCCGAGTCCTCGATCCGTTCGCCGGAGTCGGCACCACCCTGATCGAAGCGCTGAAGCACGGCGACGATGCGATCGGTTACGAAATCAATCCCTACGCCGCGCTCGCCTGCCGGACGAAGGCGAACGCAGGGAGTTACGACGTCGCGGCACTGGAGACGGAAGTCGCCCGGTTCGAAGACTACGGCGAGGAGGAATCCTGGTTGAACGGCCGGCCCAAATCGCAACGACCGCGCGGATTTCGTAGTCGCGTGCCGTTCTTCAGCCCGGCCGTCGAACGCCAAGCGCTTGCCTGTATGGATTTCGTCGAGCAACAGACCGTCGGTTGGATCAAGGACCTGTTTCGGGTCGCGTTTGGTTCGGTGATGGTGAACTTCTCCAACTACTCGTACGAACCCAGCCTCGGAACGAGATCGGGGGCCGGTAAACCGAATACCGAACACGCCGACGTGCTCGGTATCGTCCGTCGCAAGATGCTGTGCATGTTGGAGGACATAGTCACCTTTCAGCAGTGGATGATCGAACATGACCCCACGCCGAAGGCGACCGTCCACCCGCTCTCATATTTCGACCACGCCCATCTGATCGATCCTCACAGTATAGACGCCGTAATCACCTCGCCTCCTTATCTGAACAACTACCACTATATCAGGAATACCAGGCCACATCTGTTCTGGCTCGACATGGTGGAGTCTTCCGGCGAACTGAAAGCTATCGAGCAGCGCAACTTCGGGCAGTACTGGCAGACGGTGCGGGCCGGACCAGCGATCTCTCTCAAGCCGCCACTGCCGAAGTTGGAGTCGCAGATCGACGAACTCCGATCCAGACATTCCGAAAAAGGTGTCTATGGAGGCTCCGGATGGGCCAACTACGCAGCCGCCTATTTCAATGACTGCCAACGGTTCTGCGCTCTCACCCTTCCCCGGATGCGTTCAGGCGGAGTGGTCGTCGTGGTTATCGGTAACAACATCTTGCAAGGAATCGAGTTCGAGACGGACCGGCTCTTCGCGGAGATCGCTGAGATCGAGGGGTTCCGGATCGCCGGTCTGCATGAGGTCCGCAGCAAACGCACCGGCAACAGCATCGTCAACTCGTCCGTACGCGCTGGCGCCGTCGATCGACGGGCGCGTTTGTACGAAACTGCGGTCGAACTCCGCGCGCCCTGATCGGGCCGGTCAGTCTCCGTAGCGCTGGCGCAGCAGGGGCGACAGGCGCAGGATCCACTGCGCGCGCTCGAATTCGTCCAGCCACTCGTCGATCTCGACGGCCAGCTCCTCGGCCGCCGGCGGCACCAAGCCCACTTCGCAGGCCGGCCCCAACTCGCGCTGCGCCTTCTTGCGGTAGGTGCTGAGCATCCGGTCGCCGATGCGCGCCACCTCGAAGAAATCCTCCGACAGCAGCACCACCACCGGCACCTTGAGCGCGCCGTTGATGCGCAGCTCCTCGGCCAGCGCGTCGTCCACTCGCTCGGCAAAGCGCAGATCGACGCCGGTGGCGGCGCCGGCTATCGCCGCCAGGATCGGCCCCTGCCGCACGCAGTCGCCGCACCAGATGCCGCTCAGGCAGAGCGCCGGCATGGTGCGCCCGAACGCCGCGGCGCGCTGCCGCTGCTCCTCGCTCAGGGCGATCCGCTCCGCCATCGCCTCCCACTTCGAGCGGTGCTTGTCCGGCCCGCCGGCCAAGTACGGACCGAGCGGCTTGGCCGCCGTGAACTCCGTGCGCCAGAACTCCTGACGGGTGTCGCTATACGCCATGTTCGTCCTCCTCCGCGGCGGTAAGCTGCAGGCCGACCTGCGCCAGCTGCTCGGCGTCGACCGGTGTGGGCGATCCGTCCATCAAGGACGCCATCGCCGTGTTCTTGGGAAAGGCGATCACCTCGCGGATGGTCGGTTGGCCGGCCATCAGCATGACCAGCCGGTCGAGCCCGAAGGCGATCCCGCCGTGCGGCGGTGGCCCGTAGCGAAAGGCGTCGAGCATGAAGCCGAACCGGCGGCGCGCTTCATCTGGACCTATCCCGATCAGCGCGAACACCCGTTCCTGCAGGGCGCGGTCGTGGATACGGATCGATCCCGAACCCAGTTCCACGCCGTCGAGCACCAGGTCGTACACTTGGCCGCGCACCGCCGCCGGGTCGGTCTCCAGGCGGTCCGCGTCCGCTTCGCACGGCATCGAGAACGGGTGATGGCTCGGGTCCCAGCGCTGCTCGCCGTCGTTCCATTCGAACAGCGGGAAATCGGTGATCCAGCAGAAGCGGTGGCCGTCGAGCTGCCGTTCCGCGCCGAGCGCCGCGCGCACCGCTCCCAGGGCCGCGCAGGCGGTCGGCCGGCGATCGGCCGCGAACAGCGCGACGTCGCCGGGGGCGGCGCCGAGCGCCTCGACCGCCTGCGGCGCCACCGAGCTCAAGAAGCGGGCGATGCCGCCGTTCAGGCCGTCGGCGGTGACGCGCGTCCACGCCAGTCCCTTGGCGCCGTGCGCCGTAGCGATCCGCTCCAGCGCGTCGATGCGGGCGCGCGACAGACCGGCGCCCGGTACCGCCAGCGCCTTGACCACGCCGCCCGCATCCAGCGCGGAGCGGAACACCTTGAAGTCGCTCCGCGCGGCGACCGGCCCGAAGTCGGTGAGCGTCAGGTCGAAACGCAGGTCCGGGTTCTCCGATCCGTAGCGGTCGATCGCCTGTTCGTGGGTGATGCGCGGAAACGGGGTCGGCAGCGTCTGATCCAGGCAACGGGCGAACACCCGCGCCAGCATGGCCTCTACCGTCGCAAACACGTCGCCGGGCTCCGCGAAGCTCGCTTCGATGTCGATCTGGGTGAACTCCGGCTGGCGGTCGCCGCGCGTGTCCTCGTCCCGGTAGCACCGGGCGATCTGGTAGTAGCGATCCAGGCCGCCCACCATCAGCAGCTGCTTGAAGATCTGCGGCGACTGCGGCAGCGCGTAGAAGCGTCCGGGAGCGGTGCGCGACGGCACGATGAAGTCGCGCGCCCCCTCCGGGGTGGAGCGGACCATGGTGGGGGTCTCGATCTCCAGGAAGCCCTGCTCGGCCAGCGCCGCGCGCACCTCGGCGGTGGCGGTGCTGCGCAGCGCCAGGTTGCGCTGCATGACGCCGGAGCGCAGGTCGAGGTAGCGGTAGGTCTGGCGCAGCTCTTCGCGCGCGCCGGTGGCGTCGCCGATCGCGAACGGCAGCGTATCGCAGGCCGACAGCACCTCGATGTCGTCGGCGGCCACCTCGATCCGGCCGGTGGTCTGCTGGGGGTTGGCCATGTCGGCCGGGCGCAGACGCACCGAGCCGGCCACCGCAATGCAGTACTCGTCGCGCAGCTCGGCCGCTACGGCGTGCGCCGCTTCGGGCGAGGATTCGTCCACCACCACCTGCGTCACGCCGTAGCGGTCGCGCAGGTCGATGAAGCGGATGCCGCCGTGGTCGCGCCGGGAGGCGGCCCAGCCGCCCAGCACCACGCGCGCGCCGGCGTCGGCCGCGCGCAGCTCGCCGCACGTCGTGGTCCGTTTGAGTCTCATCGCAGGCCAGAGTAGCACAAGCCGGGCGCGCTTCACGGCGAAATCGCCGCGCGCCGGTTTGTGCCCGGTTTCGCCGGGCGGTAGCATGGGCGGCATGGCCGGCGAGGCGGGGCGCGAGGAGGGCGGCGCGCCGGCGGGCGTTGCGCCCAACCGGCTGATCGACGAGAAGAGCCCCTACCTGCTGCAGCACGCCTACAACCCCGTTGACTGGTACCCGTGGGGGGACGCCGCCTTCGAGCGGGCGCGCCGCGAGGACCGGCTGGTGTTCCTGTCGGTCGGCTACGCCACCTGCCACTGGTGTCACGTGATGGCGCACGAGTCGTTCGAGGACCCGGCGGTGGCGGCGTTCCTCAACGCCAACTTCGTCTCCGTCAAGCTCGACCGCGAGGAACGGCCCGACGTCGACCGCATCTACATGGCGGTGGTGCAGGCGATGAGCGGCTCCGGCGGCTGGCCCATGACCGTGTTTCTGACCCCCGACCGGCGGCCGGTGTTCGGCGGCACCTACTTCCCGCCGCGCGGCGCCTACGGCCGGCCCGGCTTCCCGGACCTGCTGCGCCGGCTGGCGCGGATATGGCGCGACCGGCGGCCGGAGATGGAGCGGACGGCCGGCTCGGTCGTGGACGGCATCCGCGGCTACCTGGAAGGCGCGCCGCATGCGGCGGACGTGGCGGCGTTCGACTTGGCGGCGGCGGCCGCCGGGGCCGCCGCCGGCTACGACGCGCAGGAGGGCGGCTTCGGTCCGGCCCCCAAGTTTCCGCGGCCGTCGGTCGTCGCCCTGCTGGTGCGCCATGCCGCCGTAGCGGACGCCGCGGATGGGGCGGGCCGGACGGACGCGGCGGCGAGCCGCCGGCACCGCAGCATGGCGTTGCGCACCCTGGACGCGATGGCGGCCGGAGGCATGTACGACCACCTGGGCGGCGGGTTTCACCGCTACTCCGTCGACCGCTACTGGCGCGTGCCGCACTTCGAGAAGATGCTCTACGACCAGGCGCAGCTGATGCGCGCCTACGTCGAGGCGTTCCGGGCAACCGGAGCCGAGCGTTTCGCGGCGGTCGCCCGCCACGTCGCCGACTATCTGCTGCGCGACCTCACCACCGCGGACGGCGCGTTCTGCTCCGCCGAGGACGCCGACAGCGCGGCCTCCGCCGGCGATCCCGCGCACGCCACCGAGGGCGCCTTCTATCTGTGGGAGTACGACGAGGCGCGCGCCGCGCTCGACGCGGAAGAGCCGGGGTTGGCCGATCCGTTCCTGTACGTCTACGGACTGGAGCGCCGCGGCAACACCCTGAGCGACCCGCACGGCGAGCTCGGGACCGGCAACGTCCTGTACCGGTCCGCGCGCCGCGACGCCGAGGCGGCGCGGCGCTTCCCCCGGCTGGAGGAAGCCTTGGCGCGCGCCCGCCGGGCGCTGTTCGCGCGCCGCGCGCGCCGCCCGCGGCCGCTGCTGGACGACAAGGTGATCGCCGGCTGGAACGGGCTGGCGATCGGCGCGTTGGCGGCGCTGGCGGCGGCCACCGGCCGGGACGCCTACCGGAACGCGGCCGGGCGCGCCGCCGGCTTCGTGCTGTCGGCCACCTGGGACGGGGCGTCCGGCCGGCTGCTGCGCCGCTACCGGGACGGCGAGGCGCGGTACGACGGCTCCCTGAGCGACTACGCGGCGTTGGCCGACGGTCTGATCGATCTCTACGAGGCGGGCGGACCGCCGCGCCATCTGCTGACGGCCGAGGCGCTGGCGGACGCCCTGCTGGCCCGGTTCGGCGCCGCCGACGGCGGTTTCTACGACACCGGCGCCGCCGACGACCTGCTGTTCCGCAGCCGCGAGCTCCACGACGGAGCGGAGCCGAGCGGTATGGCGCTGGCGATCCGCGCCCTCACGCGCGTGGGCCGGATGCTCGGCCGCGCGGACCTGGCGGCGGCCGGGCTGGCGGCTGCCCGCCTCGGCGCGGGCGCGGTGTCGCGGGCGCCGGCCGCCGTGCCGGAGCTGGCGCTCTCCGTCGACCTGGCGGCCGGCGAGCCGGCGCAGGTGGTGCTGGCCGGCGAACGCGGCGATCCGCGGCTGATCGCGCTGCAGCGGGTGGCCGGCCGCGCGTTCCTGCCACGCACGGCGGTGCTGTACGCCGAACCGGAGTCGCCGCTGATCGGCCGCGTGCCGGAGTTGGCGGCCATGGCGTCGGCGGCGGAGCCGACCGCCTACGTCTGCGCCGGCTTCGTCTGCGACCGGCCGGCCACCGATCCGGAGCGCCTGGCCGAGCAGCTTTCCTCCGTCGCCTGAACGCCGATTTCCCGGACGCGGGCGGGCCGGCTTACAGCAGGTGGCCGAGCCTGGTCCGCTTGGTCTCCAGGTAGTCCCGGTTGAACCGGTTGCCGGAGGTGACCAGCGGGATGCGGCCGGTCACCGTGATCCCCTCGGCGCGCAGCCCTTCGACCTTGCGCGGGTTGTTGGTCATCAGCGCGACCGAGCGGACCCGGAGCAGCTCCAAGATGCGGGCGGCCATGCCGTAGTCGCGCGCGTCGGCAGGAAACCCCAGGTGCCGGTTCGCGTCGATGGTGTCCATGCCCTGGTCCTGCAGGCGGTAGGCGTGCAGCTTGTTGAGCAGCCCGATGCCGCGCCCCTCCTGACGCAGGTAGATCACCGCGCCGCACGGCTGCGCGGCGACGTGGCGCAGGGCGGCGTCGAGCTGCTCGCGGCAGTCGCACCGCTGCGATCCGAACACCTCCCCGGTCAGGCACTCGGAGTGGACGCGGACCGGACAATCCCGGGCGTCCGCCACGTCGCCGCGGACGATCGCCAAGTGCTCGCGGGCGTCGCCGCGGTCTTCGGCGGCGCTGAAGGCGGTAAGCCGGAACCGGCCGAAGCGGGTCGGCAGATCGACCGTCGTCTCCTGGCGGATGCCGTTCGTGGTCTGTTCCATCGGATGCAGGACAAGCTATGGCGCAGGCGGTCAGGGGTCAACGCGCGGCGGCCGGCCGGCGCCGATCCGTCAGCCCCGTTTGCGGCCCCGGGGCGCCGTGATGGAGCGCGTGAGGAGCGCGAACGCCTCCTCGACGTCGTCGACCATGTGGATCAGCTCCAGGTCGGCGGGGGTGATCGCCCCCCACTCCACCAGCTTGCCGAAATCGACCACGTCATCCCAGTACTCGCGCCCGTAGACGATCACCTGCACCGGCCGCTGCACCTTGCGGGTCTGCAGCAGGGTCAGCACCTCGAACAGCTCGTCCATGGTGCCGTAGCCGCCCGGGAACGCCACCAGCGCCCGCGCCAGATACATGAACCAGAACTTGCGCATGAAGAAGTAGTGGAACTCCATGTCCAATCCGGGCGTGACGTAGCGGTTCGGCTCCGCTTCGTGCGGCAGGCTGATGGCCAGGCCGATGTTCTGGCCGCCGGCTTCGGCCGCGCCGCGGTTGGCGGCTTCCATCATGCCCGGACCGCCCCCGGAGCAGACCACCAGCTCGCCTTCGGCGCCCGACTCCTTGGCCCAGGCGGTGAGCCGGGCGGCCAGCGCGCGGGCGTCTTCGTAATAGGCGGCCAAGCGGATCTGACGCTGGGCGTACCGCATCTCCGCGTTGGAGACGCCGGACCGGCCGGAGGCGGCGGCGCCGTAGCGTTCCTCCGCCTCCGTCAGGGGGAGCGTCCGCGCCGAGCCGAAGAACACGATGGCGCTACGGATGCGGCGGCGGCGCAGGCGCGCTTGCGGCTCCAGGTATTCGGAGAGGATGCGCACGGTGCGCGCGTCCCGGCTGCGCAGGAACGCCAGGCTCTCGTACGCCTTGTTGGTCGCCTCGGCGCGGCTGCGGCGCGGCGTGTTGGCGGCGGGGGCGGCGCCGGCAGGGGTGTCGGGCATGGGGCGGGTTCTCTGCGGCGAGGGTTCAGCGCACGCCGGTCGGCACCGGCACCGAGGCGGCGACCCGCTGCAGCACGGTGGCGGCGTCCAGGTTCTCTATGCGCGCCTCGGCGGACAGCACCAGCCGGTGCGGCACCACCACCGGCAGCATGGCCCGCACGTCTTCGGGAATCACGAACTCGCGTCCGTCGGCCAGGGCGTACGCCTGCGCCGCCAGCAGCACGTGCTGGGAGCAGCGCGGGCTGGCGCCGAGCTTCAAGAGCGGGTTGTCGCGGGTGCGCGCCGCCAGCGCGATCACGTAGTTCTTGATCGAGTCGTCGACCCGCACCTGCCGCACGGCGGCGCGCAACGCCGTGATCTGTTCCGGGCCGGTCACCGGCTGCAGGTCCGCAAACGGGTCGGCGCTCTGGAAGCGGTCCAGTATCTCCTTCTCCGCCCCGTCGGCCGGGTAGCCGAGCGAGAAGGAGATGCCGAACCGGTCGAGCTCGCCTTCCGGCAGATGGAAGACGCCGACGAAGGTGACCGGGTTCTGGGTGGCGATCACGAAGAACGGCTGCGGCAGGCGGTGCGTGACCCCCTCCACGGTGACCGAACCCTCCTGCATCGCCTCCAGCAGGCTCGATTGGGTGCGCGGCGAGGCGCGGTTGATCTCATCGGCCAGGATGAACTGGTGCATGATCGCGCCCTGCTTGAACACGAACGTGCGCTGGTCGTTGTCCCAGACGGTCATGCCGGTAATGTCGCCGGGCAGCAGGTCGGGCGTAAACTGGATGCGCGCGAAGTCGACCCCGGCGCTGGCCGCCATGACCCGCGCCAGCGTGGTCTTGCCGACGCCGGGCACGTCTTCGATCAGCACGTGCAGGCCGGAGATGAAGCCGGCCAGCATGAAGCGCACCTCGCGCTTCTTGCCGACGAAGACACGGGCGATGGCGTCCTCCAGGGAATGGACCAGATCGGCGTTCGACGGCACCGCGCGCAACCATGCCGTATCGGCGGGAACCGGTCAACGCGGGCCCGCCGATGCGGGCGGGCCGCTCGGTTTGACCGCGTTGCCGCCCGCTACTACTGTCTGACGACCTCAAATGATTTCCGTGGAGGAGGCGGACCGCATCCTGAGCGGCGAGGCGTGGACGTTGCCGGCGGAAACGGCCCCGTTGCGCGCCGCGTACGGCCGCATCCTGCGGTCGGAACTCCGCGCCGACCGCGATCTGCCGCCGTATGACCGCGCCACCATGGACGGCGTAGCGGTGCGTTCGGCAGCGCTGGCCGCCGGCCGCCGCCGGTTCGCGGTCACGGGGCAGGCGGTCGCCGGCCGGCCGGCCGTGAGCCTCGATTCCGGCGGCGGCTGCGTGCGCGTCATGACCGGCGCGGTGCTGCCGCGCGGCGCCGACGCGGTGATCCGCTCCGAAGACGTCACCTTCGCCGGCGGCGCCGCCCGGGTCGCCGATGGCGTTGCGGCCGCGCCGTGGCTCAACGTGCACCGCGCCGCCAGCGACGGCCGCGCCGGGGACGCGGTGCTGCCGGCCGGCGTCCGCATCGGCGAGCGGGAGGCGGCGGTGATCGCCTCCATCGGCGCCGCGCAGGTCAGCGTGTCGCGGCTGCCGCGCATCGCCGTGCTCACCACCGGGGATGAGGTGGTGGCGGTCGACGCGCCGGTCGAACCGCACCAGATCCGGCAGAGCAACCGCTACGCGATAGAGGCGATGCTGCACGGCGCCGGGCTGCCGGCCGGCAGCGAGCACCTGCCGGATGACCGGCGTCTGCTCGGCGACCGCGCCGGGCGGCTGGTGGCCGATCACGACGTGCTGATCACCACCGGCGCCGTGTCGATGGGGGTGACCGACGACATGCCGGACGTGCTGGCCGGCGCCGGCCTGCGGGAGCGGTTCCACCGCCTGCGCCAGCGGCCCGGCAAGCCGCTCTGGTTCGGCACCGGTTCGGCCGGCGGCGAACCGCGCGCCGCCTTCGGACTGCCGGGCAATCCGGTGTCGGTGGCGGTCTGTCTGCGGCGCTACGTGCTGCCGTTCCTGTTTCGGCTCATGGCGGCGGCGCCGCCCGCGCCGGAGCACGCGGCGCTCACCGAGGAGGTGCGCTTCCCGCAGCCGCTCACGTATTACCTGCCGGTCGCCGTCGACGGCGCGGGCGGCCGCTTGGCCGCCGCGCCGCGCCCCACCGGCAGCTCCGGGGACTTCCTGAGTCTCATGGCGTCGGACGGGTTCGTGGAGCTGGCCGCCGGGGCGGACCGGTTTGCCGCCGGGCTGGCCGCGCCGCTCTACCGCTGGGGCGCCCGTGCCGGGTGAGCCGGGCGGCGACCGGTTCGGGCGCGCGTTGCGCGACCTGCGCGTGTCGGTCACCGACCGCTGCAACTTCCGCTGCCCGTACTGCATGCCGAAGGAGGAGTTCGGCGACGGCTACCGGTTCGTGCCGGCCGCCGATCAGCTCACCGACGCGGAGACCGTCCGCCTGGCCGGCGTGTTCGCGGATCTCGGCGTCCGCAAGCTGCGCATCACCGGCGGCGAGCCGCTGCTGCGCCGCGGCCTGCCGGACCTGATCGCCGCGCTGGCGCCGCTACGCGCGCGCGGCGTCGACGACGTTGCGCTCACCACCAACGGCTTCCTGCTCGAACGGCACGCGCCGGCGCTGGCCGCCGCCGGGCTCGACCGGGTGACGGTGAGCCTCGATTCGCTCGACCCGCACGTGTTTGAGCATCTCAACGGCCTGGACCAGCCGCTGGAGCCGGTGCTGCGCGGCATCGACGCCGCCCGGGCGGCCGGCCTTGCACCGATCAAGATCAACGTCGTGGTGCTGCGCGGCGTCAACGACGGCGGCGTGCTCGACCTGGTCGAGCGGTTCCGCGGCACCGGCATCGCCGTGCGCTTCATCGAATACATGGACGTCGGCAACCGCAACGGCTGGTCGGCCGATCAGGTGGTGCCGTCGCGGCGCGTCGTGGAGCGGATCGATGCGGTCCATCCGCTCGAACCGGTGGGGCCGGCCTACGCGGGCGAGGTGGCGCGGCGCTACCGCTACGCCGACGGCGCCGGCGAGATCGGCTTCATCTCCAGCGTCTCGGAGCCGTTCTGCGGCGACTGCACGCGCGCGCGGCTGTCGGTCGACGGCACGCTGTACACCTGCCTGTTCGCGTGGCAGGGCGCCCCGCTGCTGCCGCTGCTGCGCGCCGGCGCCGACGACGCGCAGATCGCCCGCGCCGTGCGCGACACGTGGGAACGGCGCGACGACCGGTACTCCGAAGACCGCAAGCGCGTGCAGGCGTTCATGGACGGCAAGCGCCGCGGCGGACGGACGGACGACGCCGCCGGCGTTGCGGCCGAGGCGCCCGCAGCCGAGCTCCCGGACGTGGAGATGCCCAAGGTGGAGATGCACCGTGTCGGCGGCTGAACCGGCCGCCGGCTTCTCCCACCTCACCGCGGCCGGCGATCCGCGCATGGTCGACGTCTCCGCCAAGGCCGCCACCACCCGCACCGCCGCGGCGCGGGCGCTGATCTCCCTGCCGCCGGCCGTGCAGGCGCGGCTCACCGGCGCCGGAACCGGCCCCGGCGCCGCGCGCGACATCGTCACCGCCAAGGGATCGGTGTTCCACACCGCCCGCCTGGCCGGCATCATGGCCGCCAAGCGGACCGCGGAGCTGATCCCGCTGTGCCACCCGATCGGTCTGGAGGACTGCGCCATCGACATAACGGCGACCGCCTCCGGCGAGCTCTCCATCGAGTGCCGGACCACCGTCACCCACAAGACCGGGGTGGAGATGGAAGCGCTCACCGGCGCCAGCGTGGCGGCGCTCACCGTCTACGACATGTGTAAGGCGATCGGCCGCGGCATCGTCATAAAGGACGTGAGACTGATCGCCAAGTCCGGCGGCGCCAGCGGCGACTACCATGCCGACGGCGCTTGAGCGGAGCCGCGCGCGCGGCGCACCGGCCTCCGGTCCGGCCGTCGAGCCGGCACGCGCGGAGCGGGCCGTGACGGTCCGCATCCGCTACTTCGCCATCCTGCGGGAGGAGCGCGGCCGGGACCGGGAGCTGCTGCGTACCGGCGCCGCTACCGCCGCCGCGCTGTACGAGGAGCTGCGCGGGCGGTTCTCCTTCAGCCTGCCCGCCGGCCGGCTGCGGGTCGCCTGCAACGGCGACTTCGTCGGCTGGGATCACGCGTTGCGCGACGGCGACCTGATCGTCTTCATCCCTCCCGTGGCGGGCGGGTGATGGCAACCGCGCCGCCGATGGAGGCCGCCGCACTGACCGGGCAGGGGTTCGCCCTCAGCGACCGGCCGATCGACCCGGCGCAGGAGCGGCGTTGCCTGGCCGACCCGCGCGCCGGCGGCTACGCGGCGTTCGAGGGATGGGTGCGGAATCACGACGGCGGCCGCGCGGTGGCCGGGCTCGACTACCACGTCTACCCCGAGCTGGCGCTCCGGGAAGGGGAGCGGGTGATCGCCGAGGCGCGCGACCGCTTCGACATACTGCGCGCGCGTTGCGTGCACCGCCACGGGGAGCTGACCATAGGCGACCTGGCGGTCTGGGTCGGCGTGAGCGCCGCCCACCGGGACGCCGCGTTCGCCGCCTGCCGGTACGTGATCGACCAGGTCAAGGACCGCGTGCCGATCTGGAAGCGGGAACGGTATACGGAAGGGACCAGCGTATGGATAAACTGTTCGACCGACGGGGAGGAGGAAACCCATGAAGCGAACGCTCGCTAGCCGGCTCAACGCCGCAATCGCGCCGTCGGAGATCACCGACCGCGACGTCTACCTCAACCGGCGCCAGTTCCTGGCGACCGCCGGCGGCGCCGCGGCCGGGGCCGCCCTGCTGCTCGGCGCGCCGGCGCTGTCGTGGCCGCAGGACCGCTCCCGGTTCGCCAACGCGGCGCCGAGCCGGTACAGCACCGACGAGGACCAGACGGAATTCGAGCAGGCGACCACCTACAACAACTTCTGGGAGTTCGGCAAGCAGAAGTGGGAGCCGGCGCAGAACTCCGGCGACTTCCAAGCGCGCCCCTGGACGGTGTCCGTGTCGGGGCAGGTCGGCGCGCCGCTCACGCTGGACGTCGACGACCTGATCGGGCGCTTTTCGCTGGAGGAGCGCATCTACCGGCTGCGTTGCGTGGAGGGGTGGTCGATGGTGATCCCCTGGGTCGGCTTCCCGCTCGCGGACCTGCTCAAGGCCGCCGAGCCGACCTCCAAGGCGAACTTCGTCCACTTCGAAACGCTCTACTCCAAGGAGCAGTTCCCCGCCCACCGGAGCAACGCCTACCTGCCATGGCCGTATGAGGAGGCGCTCCGCATGGATGAGGCGATGAACGAGCTGACGCTGCTGGCGGCCGGCATGTACGGGCAGGAGGTGACCAATCAGAACGGGGCGCCGCTCCGCCTGCTGACGCCGTGGAAGTACGGCTTCAAGAGCATCAAGTCGATCGTCAAGATCGAGCTGACCGAAGATCAGCCCAAGGCGACCTGGAACGAGGCCAACCCCCGCTGGTACGGCTGGTACTCCAACGTGAACCCCCGCGTGAACCCCGTGCCGTACAGCCAGGCGACCGAAACCCGCATCGGCGAGAACCGGCGCCGCCGCACCGAGCTGTTCAACGGCTACGGGGAGTACGTCGCCCACCTGTACGAGGACCTGGACCTGCGCCGCAACTACTGACGGTGTGACGTGAATCCGCTCCGGCAGTTCTGGGGCGCGCGGCCGGCCGAGCGCGCCCGTCTGGTCAAGCCGATGCTGTACGCGGCGGCGCTGCTGCCGCTGGTCAATCTGGCGCAGGGCTGGCGCCGCGGCTCGTTCGAGACCAGCGCCTTCGTGGTGGAGGAGGTGATCCTGCGCAGCGGCAACTGGGCGATCCGCTTCCTGCTGGCGTCGCTGGCGGTGACGCCGTTGCGCGGCATCACCGGCTGGAACTGGCTCGCCACCTACCGGCGGCCGCTCGGGCTGCTGGCGTTCACCTACGCCACCCTGCACGTGCTGGTGTACGTGGTGCTCGACTTCGGGCTGGCGTTCGACCTGATCATCCTGGACGTGGTCGGCGCCGGGTACATCATCGTCGGCCTCACCGCCTTCGCCGCCATGACGCCGCTGGCGGTCACCTCCACCACCGGCTGGATCCGCAGGCTCGGCAAGAACTGGACGGTGCTGCACCGCCTGGCCTACCTGGCGATCACCGCCGGGGTCGTCCACTACGCCCTGCAGCTCAAGCAGGCGTCCCTGCAGTTCCTGATCTACGCCGTGATCGGCGCGCTGCTGCTCGGCTACCGCGGCGTCGGCGCGCTCACCGCCGGGAACCGCAAGCGGCGCTGACCGGAGCGGCGACCGACTCGAAGGTCAGTTCGCCGCCGGCCCGGTCGACCACTACGGTCGAGCCGTCGGCCACCTCGCCGGCGATCAGCCGGCGCGCCAGCGGGTTCTGCACCAGCGCCTGCAGGGTCCGCTTGAGCGGGCGCGCCCCGAACTGCGGGTCAAAGCCGCGTTCGGTCAGGTGGTCGCAGGCGGCCGGGGTCACCGACAGCTCGATGCGCCGGCCTTGCAGGCGTTCGGCAAGGCGGTCGAGCTGAATGCGGACGATGCGCTCGACGTGCCGCCGGTCGAGCCGGTGGAACAGGATGGTCTCGTCGATGCGGTTGAGGAACTCCGGCCGGAAGGTCGCCCGCATCAACCCGCCGATCGATTCGCGCACCGCCTCCGGGTCCGGCGCGTCCCGGATCAGGTCGCTGCCGACGTTGCTGGTCATGATGACTATGGTGTTGCGGAAGTCGACCACGCGGCCCTGTCCGTCGGTGAGCCGGCCGTCGTCCAGCAGCTGCAGCAGCGCGTTGAAGACGTCCGGGTGCGCCTTTTCCATCTCGTCGAACAGGATCACGGAGTACGGGCGGCGGCGCACGGCTTCGGTGAGCTGGCCGCCCTCCTCGTAACCGACGTAGCCGGGCGGCGCGCCGATCAGCCGCGACACGGCGTGCTTCTCCAGGTACTCGCTCATGTCGATGCGGGTCAGGGCGCGCTCGTCGTCGAACAGCCAGGCGGCCAGCGCCTTGGCCAGCTCCGTCTTGCCGACGCCGGTGGGGCCGAGGAAGATGAAGGTGCCGAGCGGCTGCTCCGGGTCGGCCAGCCCGCTCTTGTTGCGGCGGATGGCGTCCGCCACCGCGGCGATCGCCTCGTCCTGGCCGACCACCCGTTCGCCCAGGATGCGCTCCAGTGCCAGCAGCCGACGGCGCTCGCTTTCGAGCATCCGGGAGACCGGGATGCCCGTCCATTGCGCAACCACGGCGGCTATGTCCTCCTCCGACACCTCCTCGCGGAGCAGCGGCCCGTCGCCGGCGGCGCTCCGGTCCGTATCCAGCGCCGCCGCCTGCCGGTCCAGGCGGCGCTGCAGCTCCGGCATCGCGCCGTGGCGGATCTCCGCCGCCGCCGCCAGGTCGCCGCGGCGGACGTGCTCATCCTGTTCCAGACGGAGCCGCTCAAGTTGCTCCTTGATGCCGCGCAGGTCGTCGATGCGCCGCTTCTCGTTCCGCCAGCGGAGCTGCATGGCGTCCCGTTCGCCCTGCGCATCGGCGAGCTCCTGCTCCAGCTCGGCCAGGCGCGCCCGCGACGCCGCGTCGTCCTCCTTGGCCAGCGCCTGCCGTTCGATCGACAGCTGCAGCAGCCGGCGCTCCAGCCGGTCGAGCTCCGTGGGCTGGCTCTCGATCTCCATCTTGAGGCGGCTGGCCGCCTCGTCGACCAGGTCGATCGCCTTGTCGGGCAGAAAGCGCGCGGTGATGTAGCGGTGGGAGAGGGTGGCGGCGGCCACGATCGCCTCGTCCCGGATGCGCACCCCGTGGTGGACCTCATACCGCTCCTTGAGGCCGCGCAGGATGGCGATGGTCGACTCCACCGACGGCTCGGCGGTCATCACCGGCTGGAAGCGGCGCTCCAGCGCGGCGTCCTTCTCCACGTGCTTGCGGTACTCGTCGAGCGTGGTGGCGCCGATCGCGCGCAGCTCGCCGCGCGCCAAGGCGGGCTTCAGCAGGTTGGAGGCGTCCATCGCCCCCTCGGCGCTGCCGGCGCCGACCAGGGTGTGCAGCTCGTCGATGAACAGGATGACGCGCCCGTCGGAGCCGGTCACCTCCCGGATCACCGCCTTGAGCCGCTCTTCGAATTCGCCGCGGAACTTGGCGCCGGCCACCAGCGCGCCCAGGTCCAGGGTGAGCACGCGCCGGTCACGCAACGACTCCGGCACGTCGCCTTCGACCACGCGGCGGGCCAGCCCCTCCACGATCGCGGTCTTGCCGACGCCCGGGTCGCCGATCAGCACCGGGTTGTTCTTGGTGCGGCGCGCCAGCACCTGCATGACGCGGCGTATCTCCTCGTCGCGGCCGATCACGGGGTCGAGCTTCTGCTGCCGGGCCAGCTCGGTCAGGTCGCGGCAGTACCGTTCCAGCGCCCGGTACTTGCCTTCCGGGTCCTGGTCGGTGACGCGGGCGCCGCCGCGGATCTCCTTGAGCGCCGCCAGCACCGCGTCGCGGGTGACGCCCGCGCCGCGCAGCAGTCCGGCGGCCGGCCCGTCGCCGTCGAGCAGCCCCAGCAGGAGATGCTCGGTGCTGACGTATTCGTCCCGCAGCCGTTCGGCTTCCCGTTCGGCGCGGCCCAGGGCGGCCGCCAGTCCGCGCCCGACCTGCGCGGTCCCGGCGTCGCCGTAGACGCGCGGGCGTTGCGCCAGCGTCTGTCCGACGCCGGCGCGCAGCTCGGCGCCATCCGCCCCCAGCCGTTCGATCAGCGGCGGGATGACGCCGCCGTCCTGCTCCAGCAGGGCGGCCAGCAGATGTTCGGCCTCGATCGTGGCGTGGTCGTGGCGGTGGGCGACGGAGTCGGCGGTCGCCAGCGCCTCCTGCGCCTTCGAGGTGAGTCGGTCGTACCGCATGGCCGTGCCGAAAATCTACGGACGGGCCGGCCGCGCCGTCAAAACCGGCCGGCGGGACGGGGCAGGCATACCGGTCAAGCGGGGGCCGCGGACCGGTTGACAACCGGCCGCCGGCCGCGTATTGTCCGCGCGGCGTCTACGGCGTTGCATCCCCGCACCACGACAGCAGCCACAGGACGGCGCGCAGCCGGCCTGTGGCCGCGGCGGCCGCCACGCCCGTAGACGATATTTGCTCCGGTGAACCGAATCCTCAAACGCGGACACGACATACGCTTGGCCGGCCGGCCTGACGACGCGGTCGTCGACGCGCCGCTGCCGCCGGCCGTCGCCATCCAGCCGCCCGACTTTCGCGGCGTCATAGCCCGTCCCGACGTGCAACCGGGCGATGCGGTCAAGGTCGGATCGCCCCTGTTCCACGACAAGGAGCACCAGGACTTCCTGTTCACCTCGCCGGTCTCCGGCACGGTGGCGGCGGTCGAACGGGGCGCGCGGCGCGCCATCCGGAAGGTGGTGGTGGAGCCGGACGGCCGGCAGGACGCCGCGGCGTTCGACCCGCCGGACCTGGCCGGCGCCGACCGCGGCGGCGTGCTGGCAGTGCTCAAGCGGAGCGGCCTGCTGGCCGCGCTCACGCAGCGGCCGCTTGCGGTCGCCCCGGATCCGGCGGTGACGCCGCGCGACGTCTTCGTGCCGGCCATCGACACGGCGCCGCTGGCCGCCGATTGCGCGGTCCTGCTACGCGGGTCGGAGGACGCCTTTCGGACCGGGCTGCAGGCGCTGTCCCGGCTCACCGGCGGGAGCGTCCACCTCTGCACCGACGGCCGGCTGCAGCTGCCCGAGGTAGAGAACGTCGAGGGCCTGGTCCATCACCAGTTCCGCGGTCCGCATCCGGCCGGCAACGCGGGCGTCCACGTCCACCACGTCGCCCCGATAGCCAACCGCGCCGACGCGGTGTGGGTCTGCCCGCTGCAGGGGGTCATCCTGATCGGCCGCCTGTTCGAGACGGGACGGTTGGCGCCGGACGTCGTGGTCGCCTCCACCGGCACCTCCGCGCCCCGGCGCACGCACGTGCGCACCGTGCTCGGCGCCCCGGTAGAGACGGTCACCGGCGGACGCGCCGACCACGAAGCGCGCTACGTCTCCGGCAACCCGCTCACCGGCCGCGCGGTCGGCGCGGACGGGTTCGTGAGCTTCATGGACACCTCCGTAACCGTGCTGCCGGAGCACCACGGCCACAAGCTGCTCGGCTGGGCCATGCCCCGTCCGGGCACCGCCAGCCGCTCGCGCACCTTTCCGTCGACCTGGCTGCCGGCGCTCGCCCGCCGCGATGGCTTCACCGCCACCACCGAGCTGCACGGCGGCGAGCGCGCCTTCATAGCCACCGGCATCTATCGGGACGTGCTGCCGATCGACGTGTACCCGGAGTTCCTGATGAAGAGCATCCTGGCCGAAGACATCCCGGAGATGGAGGGGCTCGGCATCTATGAGCTGGCCGAAGAGGACGTAGCGCTGTGCGAGTACATCTGTCCGTCGAAGATCCGCTGGCAGGAGATTCTGCGGCGCGGGCTGGACCTGATTCGGCGCGAAGCGTGACGGCGAGGGGACGGTGAGCGTGTTCGACAAACTGATCGAGAAGGTGGAGCCGCACTTCGAGGAAGGCGGCAAGCTGCACCGTCTCTACTACGCGTTCGACATGATGAAGTCGATGAACTTCTCCCTGCCGACGCGCACGCAGGGCGGCGTGCACGTCCGCGACGGCATCGACGTGCGGCGCATGATGTTCACCGTCATCATCGCCCTGATCCCGCCGCTGCTGTACGGCATGTACAACGTCGGCTATCAGAACCTGGTGGCGCTCGGCGGCGATCCGGGGTCGATCGCGGTGGGGCGCGCGTTCGGCATCGGCCTGCTCAGGCTGCTGCCGATCCTGGCGGTCACCTACGTGGTGGGCGGCGTGTGGGAAATGATCTTCGCGATCGTGCGCAAGCACGAGGTGAGCGAGGGGTTCCTGGTCACCGGCCTGCTGGTGCCGCTGATCGTGCCGCCGACCATCCCGCTCTGGCAGCTGGCCATCGCCACCTCCTTCGGCGTCGTCATCGGCAAGGAGATATTCGGCGGCACCGGCATGAACATCTTCAATCCGGCGCTGGTGATACGGGCGTTCCTGTTCTTTGCCTATCCGGTCCAGATCTCCGGCGACATGGTGTGGGTCGTGGCGGCCGACGGCTACACCGCGGCGACGCCGCTGGCGGTGATCGCCGAAGGCGCGCAGGAGACGGCCGGCGTGGTGACCGAGCTCACCGCCGCCGGGTTCACGTGGTGGAGCATGTTCGTCGGCTCGATCCCCGGCAGCGTGGGCGAGACCTCCACCCTCGCCATCCTGCTCGGCGCGCTGCTGCTGGTCGCCACCGGCGTCGGCAGTTGGCGGGTCATGCTCTCCATGCTGCTCGGCGGCGTGGCCATGGCGCTGCTGCTCAACCTGGTGGCGCCGAGCCCGGCCAGCTTTGCGGCGCTGCCGCCGCACTACCACCTGGTGATGGGCGGCTTTGCGTTCGGGCTGGTCTACATGGCGACCGACCCGGTGTCGGCCGCCGCCACCAACTTCGGCAAGTGGGTCTACGGGGCGGTGGTCGGCGTGCTGTCGATTCTGGTGCGGACCGTCAATCCGGCCTACCCGGAAGGCGCCATGCTGGCCATACTGTTCATGAACATGTTCGCACCACTGATCGACCACTACGTGGTCAAGGCCAACATGCGGCGGAGGCTGGCGCGTGCAGCACAGTAAGCCCTACAGCATCGTCTTCGTGCTGGCGATCACCATAGTCTTCGGGCTGGTGCTGTCGCTGGCGGCCAGCGCCATGCGCGACCGGCAGCAGTTCAACGCAGAGGTGAACGTCAAGCGCAACATCCTGATCGCGGTCGGCCTGCTCGACCGCGACGCCGACGTCGAGCTGACCGAGATCGACGCCATGTACGTCGATTCGGTGCGCAGCTTCGCCGTCGACCGCGACGGCGCCGTGGTCGAAGGGGTCGCCGGCGAATCGCTCGACCTGGAGGTGGAGCTGCAGAATCCCGACGCGACCGGGCAGCGCTACCCCGTGTTCGTGGTCGACTCCGGCGGCGCGCCGAGCGCCTACGCCATTCCCGTCTTCGGCAAGGGGTTGTGGTCGACGCTGTACGGCTACCTGGCGCTGGAAGCCGACCTGGAGACGGTGCGCGGCATGACCTTCTACCAGCACGGGGAGACGCCCGGACTCGGCGCCGAGATCGAGCAGGCGTGGTTTCAGGACAACTTCGTCGGCAAGAAGATCTACGAACGGGGCGCGTTGCGCACGATCCGCGTGGTCAAGGGAAAGGTGGAGGACCGCATCCCGGCCGGCGAGCGGCAGTACTACGTCGACGGCATCAGCGGCGCCACCGTGACCGGCCGCGGGGTGAGCAACCTGCTTGAAACGAAAGTCGCCTTGTACGAACCTTACTTCCGCAGGGTTCGTGCCGAACGATGAGGAGTCGGAGATGACAGGAGGAGGGACCGATGGCTGACGCCGCCGTCGCTCAAGGGACCAGCGTAGCGCGCGAACCGCTGTTTTCGGTACGGAACCGCAAAGCGTTCCGCGACCCGCTGATAGACGACAACCCGATCGCCACGCAGGTGTTGGGCATCTGCTCCGCGCTGGCGGTCACCACGCAGCTCAACCCGTCGGTGGTCATGGGCATCTCCGTCACCTTCGTGGTGGTGGCCGCCAACCTGATCATCTCGGTGCTGCGCAAGCTGATCCCCAACAACGTCCGCATCATCGTGGAGATGACGGTCGTCGCGTCGCTGGTGATCCTGGTCGACCAGGTGTTGAAGGCGTACGCCTACGACGTGTCGCGGCAGCTGTCCGTGTTCGTCGGCCTGATCATCACCAACTGCATCATCATGGGCCGGCTGGAGGCGTTCGCAATGGCCAACCGGCCGTGGCCGTCGCTCATGGACGGGCTCGGCAACGGGCTCGGCTACGCGGCGGTGATCGTGATCGTCGGCTTCTTCCGCGAGCTGCTCGGCGCCGGCAACATCTACGGCGTGCAGGTGGTGCCGCAGGCGCTGTACGACTCCGGGTTCGTGAACAACGGGTTGATGGCGCTGCCGCCGGGGGCGTTCTTCCTGCTCGGGCTGCTGATCTGGGTGCAGCGACTGATCTCCAAGAAGAAGGTGGAGGAGTAGCCGGATGGCGCTGATCAACCTGGCCGTCCGGGCCATCTTCATAGAGAACATCCTGCTCGCGTTCTTTCTGGGCATGTGTTCGTTCCTGGCGGTCTCCAAGCAGGTGAAGACCGCCGTCGGGCTCGGCTTCGCGGTCATCTTCGTGCTCGGCATCACCGCGCCGATCAACTGGGCCGTGCACGAGTATCTGCTCAAGGACGGCGCGCTCGGCTGGTTCAGCCCGCAGATGGCGGACGTCGACCTCAGCTTCCTCAACTACGTGGCGTTCATCGCCGTAATCGCGGTGATGGTCCAGCTGGTCGAGATGGTGATCGAGAAGACTTCGACGGCGCTGTACACGGCGCTCGGCATCTACCTGCCGCTGATCACGGTCAACTGCTCGATCCTGGGAGGATCGCTGTTCCTGGTGGAGCGCAAGTACACCTTCCTGGAGTCGACCGTGTTCGGGTTGGGATCCGGGGTCGGCTGGATGCTGGCGATCGTCGCCTTGGCCGCGATTCGGGAGAAGATCCGCTACTCCAACGTACCGCCGGCTCTGCGCGGGCTCGGCATGACCATGTTGTTGACCGGGCTGATGTCGGTGGCGTTCATGAGCTTCTCCGGCATCACGCTGTAGCGGCGAACGCGCACGCATAGACTCGGACGGGAGGAACCGCCGTGGCAGTGGTAATCGGCAGCGTCATAGTATTTCCGGTCGTCATCGTCGCGCTGACTCTGGCGCTGATGGCGGCGGAGACCCGGCTCAAGCCGAAGGGAAAGGTCAAGATCACCATCAACGGCGACGCCGGCAAGGCGATCGAGACCGACGCGGGCGACACCCTGCTGGCGACGCTGTCGGGCGCCGGCGTGATGTTGCCGTCGGCGTGCGGCGGCGGCGGCACCTGCGGCGTGTGCAAGTGTCAGGTGACCGCCGGCGGGGGCGACATAGCGCCGACCGAGCTGACCCACATCAACTACCGCGAGTCGAAGGAGAACTGGCGCCTGTCGTGTCAGGTGAAGGTCCGCGAGGACATGGAGATCGTGGTCCCGGACGAGGTCTTCTCCATCAACAAGTGGGAGTGCCGGGTGATCGGCAACAAGAGCGTGGCGACCTACATCCGCGAGTTCACCCTGCAGTTGCCGGAGGGCGAGGATCTCAACTTCCAGTCCGGCGGCTACATCCAGATCGAGGTGCCCCCGTTCGACGCCGACTTCAAGGACTTCGGCGTCGAGGAGGAGTTTCTGGAAGAGTGGACGCAGCTCGGCGTCCTGGACCTGCGCACCAGCAACGCGGAGACGGTGTCGCGGGCGTACTCGATGGCCAACCATCCGGCGGAGGGCAACATCGTCATGCTCAACATCCGCATCGCCACGCCGCCGGTCGACCGCGAGAAGCGCGCGTTCACGCCGGTCATGCCGGGCGTCGCCTCCAGTTACGTCTACAGCCGCAAGGTGGGCGATACGGTCACCATCTCCGGGCCGTACGGCGAGTTCTTCATGCAGGAGACCGACCGGGAGATGTGCTACATCGGCGGCGGGGCCGGCATGGCGCCGTTGCGGTCACACATCTTCCACCTGTTCCACACGCTCAAGACCGGCCGCAAGGTGAGCTACTGGTACGGGGCGCGTTCGCGGCGCGAGATCTTCTATGAGGACCACTTCCGCAAGATCGAAAAGGAGTTCCCGAACTTCAGCTTCCACATAGCTCTGTCGGAGCCGTTGCCGGAAGACAACTGGGACGGACCGGTCGGCTTCATCCATCAGGTGGTGCTCGACGAGTATCTGAACGATCACGACGCGCCGGAGGACGTGGAGTACTACCTGTGCGGCCCTCCGATGATGCTCAATGCCGTACGCAAGATGCTGGACGACCTGGGCGTCGAGCCGGAGATGATCCGCTTCGACGAGTTCTAGCGGTTCCGGTCCATGACGCTGCGATGATCCTCAAGGGCATCTACGCCGCGTTGCGCGCCGACCTGGACGCGACCGGCGTCGAGCTCGACCGGCAGATCGCATCCGTGATCGCCGGGCGCCGGGAGCTGGCCGGCGAGTGCGCGCCGTTGCGGGCGCTGATCGAACAGCTCGGTTCGGTGCGGGGCAAGCTGTTGCGGCCGGTTCTGGTGCTGTTGGCGGCGCGTTCGTCCGGCGCCGCGGCCGCCTCCCCGGCGGTGATCCGGCTGGCGGCGGCGACCGAGCTGCTCCATTCGGCGTCGCTGGTCCACGACGACATCATCGATCGGGCCGACGTGCGGCGCGAGCGGGTCGCCGTGCACAAGCGGTTCGGCACCCAGATGGCGGTGTTGATCGGCGACGTGCTGTACGCGCAGTTCTTCACCATCATCGCCGGGCTGCCGGTGGCCGACTCGGTGCGGGTGGCGTTGTTCGAGCGGTTCTGCGCCATCACCCGCGACATGTGCCTGGGCGAAATGGTGCAGCAAGGGGCCTTGCGGGGTGAGATGCCGGTGCGCGAACGGCTCTACCACGACGTGATCGACTCCAAGACCGCCGGTCTGATGTCCGGCTGCTGCTACGGCGGCGCACTGGTCGCCGGCGTCGGCCCGGACCGGGCGGCCGCCTACGCCCGCTTCGGCCGCGCGTTCGGCACCGTGTTCCAGCTCATCGACGACTATCTGGACGGCGACGCCATCTACGGCGACCGCGCGGCGCTGCCCGACCGCGCGCGACGGAGCGCCGCGCAGGCGCGCGCCGAGCTCGACCGGTTCGAGCCGGGCACGGCCACCGAGCACTTGGCGTCACTGCTGCGCTACACCTTGGCGCGTCCCGGGTACGAGGCGGTCGCGTAGACGTTCCGTCAGGTGGCGCGGCGGTTGCGCACGGCCTCCAGGTTGACCACCTGCATGGCGTATTCGCCCATCGCCAGCGCGTAGATGCCGTGGCGCGTGAGATTGGTCACCATGTCGTCGGGAATGCTGAGCGCGGAAAAGACCGGCACCACCGGCAGGCCCCGGCATTCGGGAAAGTAGAGGACGAACTCTTCGCTCCGCAGGAACCGGACGAACGACTGGACGTCTTTTGAGCGCGGGGACGACTTGGTCTCATTGAGCAGGACGCCTTTCGTACCGACGTAGATCGCGTCGAACTCCCGTTGCCGTGAGCGGTCGTCGCTATGGACGCGGGTCACGCGCGGAGAGAAGAACACCAGCTCACCGCAGCCGAACACCTCGAGCGCCATGCGGCGGACGCTGGGAGCGACGATGTCTTCGACGACGGTGCCCCACTTGTTGGCCAAGTCGCCCCAGCGCTTGTTCATGTCGCGCTGGTTGGCAAGCCGTTCCTGGCGGTCCTTCTCAAATGCGCGGTCTCTCCTGTCGGCCGCCTGTTCCATCGATTGGCGCCACTCTTCGTGTTTTCTGTCGGCTTCTTGGCGCTCTCTGGCCGCTTCCTCAGCGGCACGTTTCATCGATTGGCGCCACTCCTTGTGTTTTCTGTCGGCTTCCTTGCGTTCTCTGGCCGCTTCCTTGCGTTCTCTGGCCGCTTCCTCAGCTGCCTGTTCCATCGATTGGCGCCACTCTTCGTGTTTTCTGTCGGCTTCCTTGCGTTCTCTGGCCGCTTCCTCAGCTGCCTGTTCCATCGATTGGCGCCACTCTTCGTGTTTTCTGTCGGCTTCCTTGCGTTCTCTGGCCGCTTCTTCATTCGCCGCGATGAGGCGGGCAAGGCTCGTCTCAATGTCGTAGGTCCGTTCTTCGACCGCCTGCACGCGCTCCACGAGTGTCGTCGCCATCACAAAGTCCCCGTACCGAGCACATCGTATCGCGCCGCCGGCCGCACGGCAACACCCCAGCTCATGCCGGCAGCCGGCGGTTTACGACGCCAGCAGCAGAAAGGGCGTCTCCAAGAGCCGGACCAGGGTGCGCAGGAACGGCGCGGATGTGACGTCGTCCGATCCTTCCAGAGTCAGGCGCAGATGCGCGCGGGCGCGGACGGCGCCGTCCCGATACGCGGCGCCGGTCACCGGACCGTCCAACCGCAACGCCGCTCCGGCCCGGGCCGGGACGCCGGCCGGCGGCGCCGTAAACCGCGCGGCGGCCGCCGCTTGCGTAAGGGCGGACATGCCGAGGCCGGCGACCGCCCCGCTGTCCGCCAGCGTCCACCGTTCGGCCCCCGCGGCGATCGACAACGGCGCCAACCCCGGAGTCGCGCGCAGGGCGGCGGCCGCCGCCTTGATCAGCATCGGGGTGAGCGGCGCGGCGTCCTGTCCGCTCGCCGCCGCCAGCGCGGGGAGCCGGTCGAGCAGGCCGGTGACGTCGGCGCAGGCGGTCACCGGCGCCCGGTCCGCCGGCGCCCGCCCCGCTGGCCGCGCCGCAGTCCGCATTACGTCCTCGACCGTGACGCGCCCGCGGCGGCCGCTGCCGGCGGTGCGCCGCAGGTCGACGCCGCAGGCGAGCGCCGCCCGGCGCGCGGCCGGTCCGGCAGGCGGCCGGGCGGGCGCGGACGGGACGGGCGCCGATTGACGGTGCCGCGCCATCAGAGCAGGTCGGCCTCGGCGAAGAAGAAGCGCACCTCGGCGGCGGCGTTCGCAGGGGAATCCGACCCGTGCGTGGAGTTGCGTTCGATCGAGCTGCCGAAGCGGGCTCGAACCGTGCCCGGTTCCGCCTGCGCCGGATCGGTGGCGCCCATCAGCCGGCGCCAGGCGGCCACCGCGTCGTCCCGCTCCAGCGCCGCCACCACGACCGGCCCGGAGGTCATGAACGCCACCAGGCTGTCGTAGAAGGGCCGTTCGGCGTGCACGGCGTAGAAGGCGCGCGCCTGCGCGGCCGACAGCCGGGTCATGCGCAGGGCGCGGATCGCAAACCGGTCCTGCTCGATCATCTCGACGATGGCGCCGGTGTGGCCGGCGGCCACGGCGTCCGGCTTGACGATGGCAAGGGTGCGGCGGGATGCCGCGTCGTCATTCTGGTTCATGGTCGCCGAACGATACCACGAACCGCAGCGCCGTCCAAAAGCCGGTCCTACCGTTTGGTAGGAATACGGCGCGGCGACCACCGTCGCAGGGCGCCGCGCGTTCCGGTCTCGCTTGCAACCGGCGCGATTCCTGGTATCATGCGCGGCGAGAGGAGGGTTCATGAAGGAACTCAAGACGGCGTCGGACGCACTGGCGCTCATCAAGGAAGAGAAGGTGGAGGTCGTCGACCTCCGCTTCATCGATTTTCCCGGCATCTGGCAGCACTTCTCGGTGCCGGCGCACCGGCTGGATGAGGACGACATCGAAGGCGGGTTGGGCTTCGACGGTTCGAGCATCCGCGGCTGGCAGTCGATCAACGAGTCGGACATGTTGATCGTGCCCGACCCGGTGACCGGCTTCATCGATCCGTTCATGGCTCGCAAGACATTGGTGCTCATCGCCGACATACGCGATCCGATCACGGGAGAGGACTACACCCGCGACCCGCGCCACATCGCCCGCAAGGCGGAGTCGTACCTGCAGTCGACCGGCATCGGCGACACGGCGTTCTTCGGGCCGGAGGCGGAATTCTTCGTCTTCGACGACATCCGGTACGACCAGAACGAGCACTCCGGGTACTTCTTCATCGACTCCGAAGAGGGCGCCTGGAACACCGGCAATGACGAGCAGCCGAACCTGGGGTACAAGCCGCGCTACAAGGAAGGCTACTTCCCGGTGCCGCCGACCGACTCCCTCCACGATCTGCGCAGCGAGATGATGATGATCATGGAGCAGATCGGCGTGCCGGTCGAAGCCCAGCACCACGAGGTGGCGACCGGCGGCCAGGGCGAGATCGACATGCGCTTCGCGCCGATGGTGGAGATGGCCGACCGGATGATGAAGTACAAGTACGTGGTCAAGAACACCGCGCGGCGCTACAACAAGACCGCCACCTTCATGCCCAAGCCGCTGTTCAACGACAACGGCACCGGCATGCACACCCATCTGTCGATCTGGAATGGCGACGACAACCTGTTCGCCGGCGACGGCTACGCCGGCCTGTCGGAGACGGCGCTGCACGCCATCGGCGGCATCCTGCGCCACGCGCCGGCGCTCCTGGGGCTCACCAACCCGACGACCAACAGTTACAAGCGGCTGGTCCCCGGCTACGAGGCGCCGGTCAACCTGGCCTACTCGCGGCGCAACCGCAGCGCCGCGGTGCGCATCCCCATGTACTTCACCTCGCCCAAGGCGAAGCGCGCCGAGTTCCGCTGTCCCGATCCGTCCTGCAACCCGTACTTGGCGTTCGCGGCGCTGCTGATGGCGGCCGTCGACGGCATCATGACCAAGGCCGACCCGGGCGAGCCGCTCGACCGAGACCTGTATGACCTGCCGCCGGAGGAGCTGGCCAGAGTGCCGACGACCCCGGCGTCGTTGCGCGACGCGCTGGGCAAGCTGGCCGAAGATCATGAGTTCCTGACCAAGGGCGACGTCTTCACCGACGACGTGATCGAGACCTGGATCGACTACAAGATGGAGAACGAAGTGCAGGCGATGGACCTGCGGCCACATCCGTGGGAGTTCCAGCTCTACTACGACATCTGACGCGATTCCGGGATACTTGAGCCGTTACGAAACCTGAAGAAAGAGGCCCGGGCACGGACGCTGCCAAGCTGGCGGTGCGCCGGCGGATCATCGTCCGGTGCCCGGAGCTCGACGCCGAGTTCGTAGACGAACATCTGACGCGGCTCGGTGAACGGTACGTCACGTCGTTCACCGAGCCGCAGATCATCCGCCACGTGCGCGCCGCCCACCGGCTGGGGGTGGAGCCGGCGGCCGACGTCTCCATAGAAGCGGCCGCCTTCGACCGGTTCTCGTGCACGGTGGTCGCCTTCGACTACCGCGGCGAGTTCGCGCTGATCACCGGCGTGCTCGGCGCCCTTGGGCTGAGCATCGAGCAGGGCCACGCCTTTACCTACGCGCGCGACCAGCCGTCCGCCGGCGAACCGGGGCCGGCGGCGAACCGGCGCCAACGCCGGCGGCGCGTCGACCCCCGGCGCACGCCCCTGAAACCGTCCGGCGGCCCCGCAGAGGCGCGCAGCCGGGTGCGGGCGCGCGTGGTCGACCGTTTCGTCGGCCGCGTACCGCCGGCGCGCGCCGCGCGGTTCGCCGAGCAGGCGGCCGCCGAGCTGCGCCACGCGCTGGCGCTGCTGGAGCGTGACGGCCGCGATGTCGCCAAGCGCCACGTCGACGAGCTGGTGGCGCGGGCGGTGTCCGCCGGTCCCCCCGCGGACCCGATCCTGTATCCGGTGGAGGTTCATACCGAGGCGCTGCCGGACGGCGCCGGCTCGCGTCCGGGCCGCGCCCGGCTGGCGATCGCATCGCAGGACACGCCGTTCTTCCTCTATTCGTTCGCCACCGCCCTGTCGACGCTCGGCGTGGTGATCGATCAGGTGGTGATCACCACGCAGGCGGGGCGCATCGCCGACGAGTTTGTGGTATCGGCCGCGTCCGGTTCCGCAAGCGTGGCGGCCGCGGACCTGGCGCACATCGAGCTGGCGGCGCTCCTGACCAAGCAGTTCACCCACGTTCTGGGCCGTGCGCCCGATCCGTTCGCGGCGCTCGGGCGCTTCGGCCACATGGCCGGCGAGCTGCTGCAGCGCCCGTCCCGGACCGGTTGGGCGGAGCTGCTGAGCGATTCGGCGGTTCTGCGCGGCTTGGCGCGGCTGCTCGGCGCCAGCGACTACCTGTGGGAGGACTTCGTCCGCCTGCAGTACGAGACGCTGCTGCCGCGGCTGCGCGACGCCGGAGCGACCGGGTACGCCGAACCGGCCGGCACCTCCGCCCGGCGGCTCAACCAGGCTTTGCAGGCCGCTCCGGCCGATCCGGCGGCCAGGAAGCGGGCGCTCAACGACTTCAAGGACCGCGAGGTCTTTCTGCTCGACCTGGACCACCTGCTGACCGAAGGCTTCGGCTTCCGCGAGCTGAGCGAGCGCCTGACCGAGCTGGCCGAGGCGGTGGTGGCCGCCGCGGTCGCCATGGCGTTCGACGGGCTGCGCGCCCGCCACGGCGCGCCGTGCACGTTTGCCGGCCTGCCGTCGCGGTACGCGGTGCTGGCGCTCGGCAAGTTCGGCGGGCGCGCGCTGGGGTACGCTTCCGACATCGAGCTGCTGTTCGTGTACGGCGATCAGGGCAGCACGACCGGCCCCGACCGGCTGCCGAACCGGGAGTTCTACCACCGGCTGGTGCGCGACACCGAAGAGCTGATCACCGCCAAGCGGGAAGGGATCTTCGACGTCGACACCCGGCTGCGCCCGTACGGCGAATCGGGGCCGCTGGCCTGCAGCCTGGAGACCTTTGCCGCCTACTACGGCGTCGACGGGGCGGCGCTCTCCTACGAACGACTGGCGCTGGTCCGGCTGCGCGCGGTGGCCGGCGACGCGGCGCTCGGCGGCCGCGTCGAACGGCTGCGGGACAGCATTCTGTACACGCGCGGATCGCTCGACATGGCGTCGCTTGCCGACCTGCGGGCGCGGCAGGTGCGCGAAAAGTGCCCGGACGGCGTGGCCAACGCCAAGTTCAGCCCCGGCGCGCTGGTCGACGTCGAGTACACGGTGCAGATCCTGCAGGTCGTGCACGGCTCGGAGACCCCGGCGCTGCGCACCCCCAGCGTGCACGCGGCGCTCGACGAGCTGCGCCGGCTGGAGGTGATCGATCACGGCGACGCGCAGGCGCTGTCCGACGCCTACGACTTCCTGCGGCGGCTGATCAACGGTCTCCGCATGTTGCGCGGCTCGGCGCGCGATCTGCTCCTGCCCGCCACCGACAGCGCCGAATACGCGCATCTGGCGCGGCGCATAGGCTACGGCGGCCGCGGCGGGTTGGGCGAGGCGGCGCAGCTCCGCACCGACTTCGAAGTGCACGCCGCGGCGGTGCGGTCGTTCGTCGACCGCCGCTTTGGCGGCGAGTCGGTGCCGTGGGGCGTGGCCCAGGTCGGACCCGCCGATCTGGTGCTGGCCGCGGCGGCGGACCGGCAGCCCGGCGACGCGGAGCTTGCGTTCCTGCGCAAAGCCGGCTTTCGTGACGCCGCGCGGGCCATGCGCAACATCGTCGGCATAGCGTCGCGGTCGGGGGCGGGCGAGCCGCGCCGTGCCCTGGCGCGCCTGATGGTCCTGGCGTTCGACGATCTGCGGCGAGGCGCCGACCCGGACATGGCGCTCAACAACTGGGAGCGTTTCGTGGCGGCGCAGGCCGACCCGCAGGGGCACTTGGCGCGCATGTTGGAACAGCCGGTGCGGCTGGCGCTGCTGCTGTCGATGTTCGCCACCAGCCAGTTCCTGGTCGACGCGCTGGTGCGGCATCCGCAGTTCCTGGACTGGATCGCCGACGAGCGCCGGTTGCACGGGCCGCGGGCGCTCGACGCCATGCTGGCCGACCTGCGGGCATTGTCGGCGCAGGCGCCGGACCGCCGGCGCTGGCTCCGCTCGATCCGGCTGTTCCGCCGCCGCGAGCTGCTCCGCATTGCCGCCCGCGACTTCTACCTGGGCGCGCCGATCGCGGTGACGACCGGCGAGCTGGCGACCGTAGCGGCGGCGGTGGTGACCGCCGCGCTGGAACGGATCGGGGTCGGCCTGTTCGGGGAGCCGCTGGCGCGCGGCGTGGCGGTTCTGGCGTTCGGCAAACTGGGCGGGCGCGAGCTCAACTACAGCTCCGACATCGATCTGGTCACCGTGTACGACGACGCCGGGGACGCCGGTCTCCACCAGCGCGCGGCGGCGCTCACCGCCGCGTTGCGGCAGGATCTGAGCGAGCACACCGTCGAGCAGCACGCCTACCGAGTCGACCTGCGCCTGCGGCCGTACGGCGGGTCGGGGGAGCTGGTGACCGGCTCGGATGCCTTTGCCGACTACTACGAGCGCCGCGCCGGCCTGTGGGAGGTGCAGGCGCTGCTGCGCTGCCGGGCGGTGGCCGGCGACGTCGAGTTCGGCGAGCGGCTGGTCGACCGCCTGCAGCCGGTGGTGCGGCGCGGCTTTGGCCATGCCGAGGTGGCCGACGCGATCGGCCGGATGCGCGACGCTCACGTCGCGCTCGCGACGACGCCGGCCGGGCCCGCCCGCCTGCGGCGCGGCATCGACGTCAAGAACGGCCGCGGCGGGATACGCGACGTCGAGTTTCTGGTGCAGGGCCTGCAGCTCACCAATGCCCGCGACTATCCGCAGGTGTTGAGCGGCCACACCCCCACTGCCATCGAGCGCCTGGCGGATGCCGGCCTGTTGCCCGACGACCAAGCGCGGGCGCTGGCCCGGGACTACGCGCTGCTGCGCCGCACCGAGCACCTGTTGCAAGTGCTCGACGATCGGCAGGTGCACGCCATCCCCGCGGACGGCGCGGCGCTGATCGCCCTGGCGCGGCGCCTGCTCGGCGCGGAGGCGACCGAGCGGACGCTGGTCGAAACGCTCACCGCGGTCACCGAACGCGTGCACGCCGCATACGGCGCCTGGCTGACGCCTCAGCGCGCGGACGCAAAGGAGGGTCCCGCCGTAGCGGCGGGACCCTCCTGATCGTAGCGAGCGGCGGAACCGGCTACCCGATAGCCGCCTCGCCGCGCTCGCCGGAGCGAATGCGGATGCACTCCGGCAGGTCCAGGACGAAGATCTTGCCGTCGCCGATCGAATCGGTGCGGGCGCCGCGTATGATCGCGTCGGTGGTGCGGGCGACGAAGTTGTCGTTCACCGCCACCTCCAAGCGCACCTTCTTGAGCAGGTTCACCTCCGTCTCCACGCCGCGGTAGGTCTCCGTGTAGCCGCGCTGCTGGCCGCAGCCGAGCGCGTTGGTGACCGACATCTTGTAGACTTCCTGCTGGTAGAGCTCCTGTTTCACGTCGTTGAGCTTGTGCGGCTGTATGTACGCGATGATCAGTTTCACGCCTGCCCTCCTATTGGGATGAGAAGATCTGGAAGCCGGAGTACGCCTCGGCCCCGTGTTCGCCTATGTCCAGGCCGCGCAGCTCCTCCTGGCGGCTGACGCGCAGCCCCATGACGCGCTTGATCACTGCGAACAGCGCCAATCCGGCCGCCATCGACCAGGCAAAGACCGCCAGCACGCCCACGAACTGCACGCCGAGCTGCGCCGCCCCGCCCCCGAAGAAGAGGCCGGACACGCCGCCGATCGCCTCATCGGCGAACAGACCGACCGCCAGCGTGCCCCAGGCGCCGCAGACGCCGTGCGCGGAGACCGCGCCGATCGGATCGTCGATCCGGCACACCTTGTCGAGCAGCTCCACCGACAGCACGACCACCACGCCGCCGATCAGGCCGATCAGGACCGACATGGCCGGCGACACGAACGCGCAGCCGGCGGTGATCGACACCAGGCCGGCGATCGCGCCGTTGAGCGCAAAGGTCGGATCGGGCTTGCGGAACCAGAGCCAAGCCGTGAACAGCGCGGCGGCCGCGCCGGCCGCCGCGGCCAGGTTGGTGTTGAGCGCGATCAGGGCGATGCTGAGATCGGTCCCGGCCACGGTGCTTCCGGCGTTGAACCCGAACCATCCGAACCAGAGGATGAAGACCCCCAGCGACGCCAGCGGCAGGCTGTGGCCGGGGATGGCGCGCGCGGTGAGGCCGGCGCCGTTCTTCACGTACTTGCCGACCCGCGGACCCACCACCAGCGCGCCGGCCAGTCCCAGCCAACCGCCGGTCGAGTGGACGACCGTGGAGCCGGCGAAGTCGGCGAAGCCGGGGCCGAGGTTGGACAGCCAGCCGCCGCCCCAGATCCAGTGGCCGACGACCGGGTAGATCAACGCGGTCACGAACACGCTGTAGACCATGTAGGCCGGAAATCGCGTCCGCTCGGCCACGGAGCCGGAGACGATCGTCGCCGCGGTGGCGGCGAACACCGCCTGGAACAGCCAGAACGCGAAGGTCGACGCGCCGTCGGTCCCGGCGGCGCTGGTGGCGGCCAGGAAGAAATCGCTGGCGCCGAACAGGCCGGCCTGGCTGGCGCCGAACATCAGCGCGTAGCCGACGGCCCAGAACGCCAGCGATCCGATCGAGAAGTCCATCAGGTTCTTCATCAGGATGTTGGCGGCGTTCTTGGCCCGCGTGAGGCCGGTTTCGAGCATCGCAAAGCCGGCCTGCATCAGGAATACCAGGATGGCGGCCAGCAGCGTCCATACCGTGTCGATCGCCAGGGCGTTGGACCCGGCCGTCGCGTCGTCGGCGAACGCGGCGGCGGCGATGCCCAGGCCCAGCGCGACCAGGACACGGCGCGAAGGGGGTTGAGGTAGTTTCATGCCTTTCGACATGCAATAAGCGTGCCAAGCGGAGCGGGTCCGCCGGGAGGGCGGTTCCGCGCGGCCCGCCCGGCCGCTGGCCGGCGATGATCCTACCGTTCGGTGCCTTTTCGGATCAGATCATACCGTTTGGTAGCTATGGCGGCCCGTTACGCCGTTCAGGAACCGTGTTCAGGTACGGAACCGGCCCGGATCGATGCGGTACTTGCGGACCCGCAGGCCCATGATCCGCTCGCTGGCGCCGAGCCGCCGGCCGGCGGCTGCCAGGTTGCCGCGCGCCCACTTGAGCGCCTCTTCGATCAGCTCGCGCTCGACGCGCGCGACCATCGACTTGAGCGTCCCCGGCGGGCCGGTGCCGGTGGCGTCGGCGGTCTGCAGGCTCGGCGGCAGGTGATGGCCGTGGATCACCTGATCGCCCGACAGCAGCGCCGCGCGCTCGATGCAGTTCTCCAGCTCGCGGACGTTGCCGGGCCAGTGGTAGCTCATCAGCATGTCGATCGCCGGCGTGGAGATGCGGCGTACCCCGTAGCGCTCCCCGAAGTGGTCGGCAAGCTGCATGACGTCGGTCTTGCGCTCGCGCAACGGGGGGATGTGGACGGGAAATACCGCCAGGCGGTAGTAGAGGTCGGCGCGGAACACCTCCCGCTCCAGCAGCTCCTCCAGGTTGCGGTTGGTGGCGGCGATCACCCGCACGTCGCTGCGGATGGTGGCCGTGCCGCCCACCCGTTCGAACTCCCGCTCCTGCAGCACGCGCAACAGCTTTACCTGTACGTGCGGAGCGAGGTCGCCGATCTCGTCCAGCAGTACGGTGCCGCCGTGCGCGATCTCGAAACGGCCCTTGCGCGCGGCGACCGCGCCGGTGAACGCGCCGCGCTCATGACCGAACAGCTCGCTTTCGATCACCGAATCGGGCAGCGCCGCGACGTTGACCTTGACGAACGGCCGCGCGGCGCGCGGGCTGTTGTAATGGATGGCGTGCGCGACCAGATCCTTGCCGGTGCCGGTCTCGCCCCGTATCAACACGGTCGCTTCGCTGCCGGCCACGTGCTCGATCAACCCGTAGACGGCGCGCATCGCCTCCGAGTTGCCGACGATGTTCGACGGCCGGAAGCGGGACTGCAGCTCGCCGCGCAATCGGTCGTTCTCCGCAGCCAGCCGTTGCCGTTGCTCTTCGGCCATCTGGCGCAGCTTGACCGCCTGCGCGATCATCGACGCGACGATGGAGAGCAGCCGCACCAGGTCCTCGGCGCCAGCCGGGTCCGCCAGCCGTCCCGTGGCCAGCGCGCCGACCACCTGATTGCCGAGCTTGATCGGTACGCAGGTGAACGACTCCGCCTCCGCCTGCCCGGTATCGATGGCGCCGGTGCGATTGAGGAACTGTGGCTCGGCCGCCACGTCGGGAACCACGGCCGGCTGGCCGGTCTCGATCACGCGGCCGATGATCCCTTCGCCTATCTTGTAGCGGCCGCGCTCCTGCTGCGGCGCCGACAGACCCAGGGCGGCCTCGATCGAGATCTCCCCGGTCTCGCGGTTGAGCAGGCTGAGGACGCCGATGCGGACCCCCAGCCGGTTCCGCAACGCCTCCAGGACCGGGCCGACGACCTCGCGCAAGTCAAGGCTTTCGTCGAGGATACGGCTCACCTGGAACAGCAGGGTCAGCTCGTCGACGCCGCCGACATCACCTAGGTCGCCGCGCACGCCGGCCGGAGTGGCGGTCATCTCCCCGTACAAAGGGCACGAGTCGGCGCCCTGTCAACCCGAGTCGTTCCCTGATGGCTCGTTGACCGGGCGGCGCCCCGGCCGTATCCTGCGCCGCGTGTCCGAGCCACCCGCCATCCATCCGCTCGCCGCCGCCCTCAACCGGGTCCTGGCGCCGACCGCGGTCGGCCGCTCCCTGTCCCGGTTGGGCGCCCGGCTCTACTTTCCCAAGGGAGTGGTGGCGCAGTCGGCGGAAGCGGCCCGGCACGCCCACCGCTTCAACGCCACGGTGGGGCTGGCCGCCCGCGGCGGCGAGCCGATGCACCTGCCGTCGATCGCCGAACGCCTGCCGGATCTGACCGCCGAAGAGGCGTTCGCGTACGCGCCGACCGCCGGGATTCCGCAGCTGCGCGACCGGTGGGCGGCCGAGGTGCGCGTCAAGAATCCGTCGCTGGGGGCGGCGGCGTCGCAGCCGGTGGTGACCGCCGGCCTCACCGCCGGCATCGCCATGGCGGCCGACCTGTTCGTCGACGCAGGCGATCCGGTGCTGCTGCCGGACCTGGTGTGGGGCAACTACCGGTTGATCATGGGCGAACGGCGCGGTGCGCGCGTGCGCGGCTATCGGTTCTTCGATACGGCCAACGCCGCCATGGACGTCAGCGCGGTGGAAGCGGCGCTCGCCGCGCATCCGGCCGGCGCCAAGGTGGTGCTGATGTTCAACTTCCCGCATAACCCGACCGGGTACTCGCCGGACCGGGCGGAGGCGGAACGGCTGGTCGCCGCCCTGGGTCACGCGGCCGAGCGCGGCCTGCGCCTAGTTGTGCTGGTCGACGACGCCTATCACGGCCTGTTCTACGAAGCGGAAACGTTCAAGGAATCGCTGTTCGCGCGTCTTGCGGACCTGCACCGCAACCTGCTGGCGGTAAAGATCGACGGGCCGACCAAGGAAGAGTACGTCTGGGGCTTCCGCATCGGCTTCGTCACCGTCGGCGCCGCCGGGCTCGACGCCGGCCACTACGCGGCGTTCGAGCAGAAGGCCATGGCCGCGATCCGCTCCACGGTGTCGAGCGCCAACCGCATGGCCCAGCACCTGGTGCTGGCCGCCCTGGACCACCCCGAGCACGAGCGGCAGTGCGCCGCCAACCGGGAGGAGCTGCGGCGGCGCTACCTGGCCACCACGCGCGAACTCGGCCGGCGGTCGAGCGCGGCGATTCGGCCGTTGCCGTTCAACTCCGGCTACTTCATGTGCTTCCATCTGCCGGACGGGACCGCCGAAGAGGTGCGGCGCTACCTGCTGCACGAGCGCGGCATCGGCGCCATCTCGGTCGATGAAAAGCACCTGCGCGTGGCGTTCGCCGGGGTCGACACCGGCGACCTGCCGGAGCTGTACGCCGAGATCTACGCCGCCGCCGAACGGTGCGCGACGCGTTCCTGATCAGGCGGCCGCGCTGATCCGCCGGGCGGGGCGAGCGGCGCTCGGCGTGGGCCGTCCCGGCTGCGCGTGGTTGGCCGGCCGCCTGGCCGCCGCCGGTTGCCTTGCCGGCTGCCTCAGCTTGGCCGCCTGTTCGGCGTGGTCCGGCGCGCTGGTGCGGGTCGATACCGCCCACCCCGACGTCGCCGCGTACGCCGAACGCTTCAATCTGGCTCAGGACCGGTACTTGGTGATGACCCGGTACGTCGACGGCCCGGCCGAGCTGCTGGCGCGCGGCGGCAGCGACGCCGACGTGCTGATCGGCCCGGCGCTAGCCGGCGGCGAGGTGGCGCGGCGGGTGCGGCCGCTCGACCGGTTGTTCCGGTCCGGCCGGATGGATGACGCCGCCTTCTTCCCCGGTCTGTTGCGGTCCGGGCGGGTCGACGGCGTGCAGCGAGCGTTGCCCCTGTCGTTCGGCATCCCCCTGGTGGTCGTGCGCGCGCGCGACCGCGGCGTTCCACCGTTCGCGGTCACCCCGGAGGAGTTGGCCGCGCTTCCTGCGGCGGCGCTCGGTTGGGACGCGGAGCTGGTGTACCGCTCGGCGGTCTTCTACGGCGCCGGTTTCCGGCTGTCGACGGACGGCCGGATCGGTTTCGAGCCCGGCGCGGTGGGCCGGGCGGTCGACTTGGCGCGCCGCGTGACCGCCGCGGCGGCCGGCGGCCCGGCCGTCCCCCCGCTGCTCGCCGCGCCGCCTGACGGCGCGCCGTCAGGCGGCGCGCTCGCGGAGATGCTGCTGGGTGGCCGGATCGACTTTTTCATGACCGATCTGCAGGGGTTTCTGGACATCCCCGGCGAACGGCGCGGCCTGCTCGGCTTCCGCTGGTTCGGCGCGGAGGACGGTTTGCAGCCGGGCGGCGTCACCTGGGCGGCGATCCGCGCAGGCGCCCGCAATCGGCGCGGCGCGGAGTCGTTCCTGACGTGGCTGTTCGATCCGGCGACGCAGGCCGCGTTGCTCGACTTGAGCCGTGCGGAGCAGCTCACCGGGTTCGGCATCGCCGGCGGACTGCCGGCTCTGGCGCCGGTGGCCGCGCGCGAGGCCGCCGTTCGCTACCCGTTCATGCTCGGGCGGGCGCCGGCCGCGGCCGAGGTGGCCGCCCCGGCCGCGCTGAGCGCCGACTGGGAAGCGCTGCGCGATGCGGTGGTGCTGCCGTGGCTGCGCGCGGCGGTGCAAGGCGTCGAGCAGCAGCCGCTGGCGCAGGCGATCGACGACCGGAGGCGGCGGCGCAGCGCCGCCGCGGATACCGTGAACGGCGCCCCGGCGGCGCGTTGACACCGGTGCGAAGAGCGGGTAGTCTGCGCGCCAACACGATACTGCCGGGCGTGGATTCCATGCCCGGCCGGGAGAGAGACCAGCATGGCCACCGTTGAGCTGCAAAACCTGTCCAAGATCTACGAGGGCGGGGTGAAGGCGGTCGACAACGCCAACATCAGCGTAGGGGACAAGGAGTTCCTGGTGCTCGTCGGCCCCTCCGGCTGCGGCAAGACGACGACTCTGCGCTGCATCGCCGGCTTGGAGGAGATCACCGACGGCGAACTGACGATCGACGGCAAGCGCATGAACGACGTCGCGCCCAAGGATCGCGACATCGCCATGGTTTTCCAGAACTACGCGCTGTATCCGCACATGTCGGTGTACGAGAACATGGCATTCGGACTCAAGATCAGGAAGTACCCGCGTAGCGAGATAGAAACCCGCGTGCGGGACGCGGCGCAGATCCTCGACATCGAAGAGTTGCTCGACCGCAAGCCCAAGGCGCTGTCCGGCGGCCAGCGGCAGCGCGTCGCGGTCGGCCGGGCGATCGTCCGCAAGCCCAAGGTCTTCCTGTTCGACGAGCCGCTCTCCAACCTCGACGCCAAGCTGCGGGTGCAGATGCGCGCGGAGTTGGCGTCCCTGCATACCCGCTTGCAGGCGACCATGGTGTACGTCACCCACGACCAGGTGGAGGCCATGACCATGGGCGACCGCATCGTGGTGATGCGCGACGGGGTGATCCAGCAGATCGGTACGCCGCTCGCGCTGTACAACACGCCGGTCAACCGGTTCGTCGCCGGATTCATCGGGTCGCCGCCGATGAACATCATGAAGGTAAACCTGAAGGAATCGAGCAGCGGGCTGGTCGTGAGCGAAACCGGCATGGAGATCGACGTAGCCGGCGCTCACCAGGACCGCCTGCGGTCGCACGTGGGACGGGACGTACTGCTCGGCATACGGCCGGAGGACCTGATCTACGCCGATGACGCGCGCGGCGGCGCGATCACGGCGTCGGTCGACGTGGTCGAGCCCCTGGGCGCCGAGACGCACGTCTACCTGACGGTCGGGACCAATCAGCTCATCGCCAAGGTCGCGCCCGACGTCGACGTGCGGGTCGGCACCGAAATTTCGTTGCGCGCCAACATGGAGCGGGTTCATTACTTTGACATGGAGACGGAAGCGTCTCTCATCCAGGCTGCTGCTGCGGCCACCGTCTGACACCAACTAACCAAAGGCAGGTACGGGCGATCTCATGACCAGACACTCGATCACCACGTGGCGGCGCTTGGCGATCGCTGCCGCAGCTCCATTGCTGCTTGCGGTGTGCGTTACTCCGCCCGGGCCGATCGATCAGGCGTCGAGCCTTGTCGACGTAACCGCGCCGTCATTGTCGGCCGCGGGCGCCGCGGCGGCGGAACCGGCCATGCCTCGGCCGCCGGCCCTTGACGACGCAACCGCGCTGGCGCAGCCGGCCCTGCCGGCCCTCAGCGCCGATCTCACGGGCATGGGCGGCGCGCCGCCGCAGGGAGCGGGGATGGAGCCCGATCCGCCGCCGCCGCCCGACGTGTCGGGCGTGATGCTGGTAGGTACGATGAGCGAGCCCGGAGCGCCGATGGGCGTTGGTTCGGGCGGTGCGCCGTCGCAGGGAGCGGGGATGGAGCCCGATCCGCCGCCGCCGCCCGACGTGTCGGGCGTGATGCTGGTAGGTGCGATGGGCGAGCCTGCGGCGCCGATGGGCGTTGGTTCGGGCGGTGCGCCGTCGCAGGGAGCGGGGATGGAGCCCGATCCGCCGCCGCCGCCCGACGTGTCGGGCGTGATGCTGGTAGGTGCGATGAGCGAGCCTGCGGCGCCGATGGGCGTTGGTTCGGGCGGTGCGCCGTCGCAGGGAGCGGGGATGGAGCCCGATCCGCCGCCGCCGCCCGACGTGTCGGGCGTGATGCTGGTAGGAGCGATGAGCGAGCCCGGAGCGCCGATGGGCGTTGGTTCGGGCGGTGCGCCGTCGCAGGGAGCGGGGATGGAGCCCGATCCGCCGCCGCCGCCCGACGTGTCGGGCGTGATGCTGGTAGGAGCGATGAGCGAGCCCGGAGCGCCGGTAGGCGTTGGTTCGGGCGGTGCGCCGTCGCAGGGAGCGGGTATGGAGCCTGATCCGCCATCGCCGCCTGACGTGTCGGGCGTGATGCTGGTAGGTGCGATGAGCGAGCCTGCGGCGCCGATGGGCGTTGGTTCGGGCGGTGCGCCGTCGCAGGGAGCGGGTATGGAGCCCGATCCGCCGCCGCCGCCCGACGTATCGGGCGTGTCCGGCGTGACGTTGGTGGCCGCGTTGAGCGAGCCTCCGGCGCCGGTGGGCGTAGCTGCGGGCGGCGCCCCGTCGCAGGGTACGGGAGTCGAACCCGCTCCGCCGCCGCCGCCGGCCATGCGCGGCGCGGTACCGGTCTCCCTCTCCTATCCGCCTTCGTCGAGCGCGGTGGGACCGACGGTGGTCGAAGCGCCGACGGACGCCGACTTCGATCGCGTGCGGGTGCTCATTGCGCGGGCCGAAGAGGTGAACGCCGACTTCTATGATCCGCAGAATCTGGCGGCGGCCCGCGCCACCTTGCGGGTCGCCGAAGGGATTCGCAACGTCGATCCCGGCGGAGCGCGCATCGCGCTGCTGGCCGCCGAAGGACGCGCTACCGAAGCGTTCGAGAACTCGGTCCGGCTGGCGGCGGAGCGGCTGCGCAAGCTGCTGGCTGAGCGGCTGGACGAGCTGCGCGAGATCGAGGCCGACCTCTGGGTGCCGGTCTCCTTCCAAGAGATGGTCGATGCCGTACGGCGGACCGAAGAGCTGTTCCGGGCGGGCGATCTGCTCGGCGCATACCGTTCGGCCTTGGCCACCGCCGACGCCATGTTGGCGCTGAGGGATTCGCTCCTGGACCGCCTGGAGGTGATGTACGGAGCGCGGGCGGAGACGGAGCGCTGCCTTGCTGCGGCGCAACGGCTCGACACCAGCGGCTGGACGCAACGCCGGGTCGACCAGATGCAGACGCTGTATCAGCAACTCAACGCCTTGTACCTGACCGGTCTGGAAGCGATGCAGAGCTACCGCCTGACCGACGCTGAAGAGGCGTTCGGCGCGGCGGTGGAGGTGTGCCGCCGGTTGATGGCCGTGGCCGACGAAGGCTTCGTCGACGACATGGAGCGGGCCGGGGCCATGCTGCTGGCCGTAATGCGGGAGATTGAAGAAGCGTCGGAGATGACCGTGGTGACCGAGCTGGGCGAAGTCGTCCTGCCGCAACCGTGGTCTGGCCAGGAGGTACTGGATGCGTTGCGCGCCGGCGGCGAGCGGCGTCAAGCGGTGCTCGACGGGGTCGAGCGTGAGGACGCGAACGCTCTGCACAAGGCGCAGGGGCTGTGGATCGACGGCGTGGTGGCCTACGACGACGGCAAGTACCGTCAGGCCATGGCGCTCTTCGAAGACGCCCGGCGCTACCTGGATCTCTACAAGCTGTACGCGGTGCTGGCCGTCTATACGGTCCGGTACATCCCGGAACGGCGCGACAGCCTGTGGCGTATCGCCGAATACGACTTCCACTACGGCGATCCGTTCCTGTGGCCCAGGATCTGGCGCCGCAACCGGAATCTGATTCAGAACCCCGACCTGATCTATCCGGGCTGGCAACTGATCATTCCGGCGCTCTGAGCCGTCACCGGCCGTCCAGGCTCTGCCTGGCGCTGACCGAGCCTACGTTGGCGCGCGCTGCCGATCTGGCGCGCGCCAACGCGGCCCGCATCGACGTGGTCGAGCTGCGGGCCGATTTTCTGGACCGCCGGGAACTGCCGCACCTGCGCCGGTTCCCGGCCATGATTGGGCTGCCGGCCATCCTGACGATCCGGCGCGCGTCCGAGGGCGGGCGGTTTTGCGGCGATGAACCGGCGCGGCGCCGGCTGATCGCCGCCGCCGGGGACGGGTACCGGTACGTCGACCTGGAGTCCGACGTCGATCGGTCGTTCGACCAAGCGGCGCCGGCCAACGTGCGGGTGATCCGCTCCCTGCACGACGTGAACGGCGTTCCCGCGCCCCTGGGCCGGATCCTCCGCGAGCTGCCCCGCTCACCGGCGGAGATCGCCAAGGCGGCGGTAACGCCGCGCACCGGCAGGGAAATGGTCGACGTGATCGAAGCCGCGCGCGGGTTCGACGCGGCCCGCGCCGGCGGCGAGCGCATCGTGCTCGGCATGGGCCGCTTCGGCGTACCCACGCGCATCCTGGCCGCGCATCTCGGCAACTACCTGACGTTCTGCTCGCTGGGCACGCGGTCGGCGGCGCCCGGCCACCTCGACCCGGACGCCATGGTCGACCTCTATCGGTTCCGCTCGATCCACGCCGGCACCCGCGTGTTGGGGGTGGTCGGCTCGCCGGTGTCGCATTCGCGCTCGCCGCAGCTCCACAATCCCGCGCTGGCGGCGGCAGGCATCGACGCAGTCTACGTGCCGATCGAGCTCGACGACCTGGCGGAGTTGGACCGGCTGGCGCGGCTCCTGCCGCTGGACGGCTGCTCGGTGACGATCCCGCACAAAGGGGGCGCGGCGCGCATGTCGGACGCCAGCGAGACCGTGCGGCGCGTCGGGGCGTGCAACACGCTGGTGCGGACGCCGAACGGCTGGCGGGGCGAGAATACCGACGCGCACGGCTTTCTGGCGCCGCTGCGGCGGACGGCGCCGGCGCCACGCCGCGCCGCGGTGATCGGCGCGGGGGGCGCCGCGCGCGCGGTCGTCTTTGCGCTCCGATCGCTCGGCGCCGAGCTGCTGATCCTCAACCGGACGGCGGAGCGCGCGCGCGCCTTGGCACTGGAGCACGGAGCCCGGTCCGCGCGCCTCGATGCGTCAGGGCTGGCGCAGATGCCGGCGTTCAGCGAGTTGATCGTGCAGACCACCAGCATGGGGCTGCCCGGCAATCCGGGCGATCCGCTGGCGGGGTACGAATTTGGCGGGCACGAAGTGGTCTACGATCTGGTCTACGGCGACGGGTTGACGCCGATGCTGCAACGCGCGCGGGAGGCGGGCTGCGCGATCATCGACGGGGGTCAGATGCTGGCCGAGCAGGCGTACGAGCAGTTCCGGCTGTTCACGGGCCGCCCGTTTCCGGAGAGCGCCAAGCCGCAACGGGCCGCCGCCCCTGCCGCCCCCGCGGCGTAAACCGGGCCGGACCGCGGAGGTGGTCGTCGGCGTCGCCGGCAAGCTCGGTTCCGGCAAGAGCGCGGTGGCGGCAATTCTGGCCGACGCCGGTTTTCGGGTGGTCGACGTCGACCGGCTCGGCCACCGGGCGCTGGTCACCGAGCGCGACCGCATCATCGACGCGTTCGGCCGGGGCATCCTGTTTCCGGACGGACAGATCGACCGGCGCCGCCTCGGCGCGCTGGTGTTCCGCACGGAGGAGGCGCGGCGGCGTCTGGAGGCGATCGTCCATCCGGTGATGGTGCGCAGCGTGGCGGCCCTGGTCACCGTCGAGCGGGCGCCCGTGGTGATCGACGCGGCGTTGCTCTATCCCATGGGGCTCGACGCGCTGTGCGACGTGGTGTTCTGGGTGCGCGCGCCGCTCCTGCTCCGGCTGTACCGCACCGTGATCGCCGGCGACCGGGGCGCAACCGCGTTGCGCGCGGCGTGGGCGCAGCGCGGCCGCCGGCTCAAGCGTCCGTCCGCCAGGGTCGATACAAGTAGTGTCTTGCGCCGCTCGGTCTACAACGTGGCGACGAAGGACGTGCTCCGGCGGCAAGTCGAGCGGACTCTCCGGCGCCGCCGATGATGGAGGACGAATGGAGAAGCAATCGGCCGATACGCAGCGGGTGCTCTGGGCGGTCGTGGCGATCAGTCTGCTGGTCGTCGTGGTGCTGGCGGGCGGCCTCTACTTCCTGAGACCGCGCGGCGCGCCGGAAGCGGACGTCACGGTCACCTACGCCGACGGTTCTCCGTTCGACCCGTTCGAGTACGTGCGCGAAGATCAGGAAACGCCGGGATTGGTCGACAGCGCGGAGCCGACCCGGCAGGTGTCCCTGGTGGTGGGCGCCCTGGAGGCGCCGGCAGCGTCGCCGGTGTTCCCTGCCGCGGACACGCAGTCAACGCCGCCGACAGCCTCTCCGCTACCGGCGGCGGTCTCGCCGGCGCCGGTAGCCGCGCCGCCGGCCCCGGCGGACGCAACCCGGCCGGCCCCGGCGGCTCCGGCTCCGGCGGCCGTCGCGCCCGCGCCGACTCCGGCCCCTGCTCCCGCGCCGGCGCCAACGCCGCGCGTCACCGCCGGCGGCCGGTACTGGATACAGGTCGGCTCGTTCGCTTCCCGAACCCGAGCCGATGACCTGTACGCGCTGTTGCGCGACCAGGGTTACGCCGGGCGGATCACCTCGCACGACTCCGACGGCGTCACCATGCACCGCGTACGGATCGGTCCGTACGCGACGCGGCCGGAAGCCGACAACTTGCTGGACTCGTTGCGCAGCCGCGACGTGGACGGCTGGATCGCGAGCAGCTAAGCTAAGGCTAAGCTAAGCTAAGTTAGCGGATCGCGGTTCGGCGGTCGAGACGCCATCAGCCTCTCGCCTACGTGGCGGTGTACGGGTCGGCGGCGTCCCGCAGGCCGTCGCCCACGAAGTTGAACGCCAGCACGGCGACCGCCACGAACGCGCCGGGGATCAGCAGCCACGGCGCGCCGGCCAGTACGTGCACGCGTTGCGACTCCTGCAGCAGCACGCCCCAGCTGATCGCCGGCGGCTGCAGCCCCAGGCCGATGAAGCTCAGGGCGGTCTCTCCCAGGATCATCCCCGGGATCGACAGGGTGAGCGACGCGATCAGGTAGCTGCCGAACGACGGCAGCAGGTGCCGGAACAGGATACGTTGCGTACCGGCGCCGCTCACCACCGCGGCGGTGATGAACTCCTCCTCGCGCACCGCCATGAACTTGCCGCGCACCACGCGGGCTATGTCCGTCCAGCCGACCAGCGACAGGATGACGACGATGCCGAAGTAGATCTGCTCGACGGTCCAGAACCGGGGCAGGGCGACGCTGAGCGCCATCCAGAGCGGCAGGGTCGGGATCGAGCGCAGAAACTCCACGATCCGCTGAATGACCGTATCGACCGCGCCGCCGAAGTAACCGGACAGCCCGCCCAGGAACACGCCGAGCAGGAAGCTGATGGCGATGCCGACCAGGCCGATCGACAGAGAGATGCGCCCGCCGTAGATCACCCGCGACAGCAGATCGCGGCCCAGGTTGTCGGCGCCGAACAGATACGCGCGGCCGCCGCGCACGCCGAACAGGTGCAGATCGGACGGAAACAGGCCCCACAGCTCGTAGGGATCGCCGCGCACGAACAGGGCCAGGCGTTGCGGGGAGCCGCGGTCGACCCGGTAGGTGTAGCGGAAGGTCTCCAGGTCGAGCTCCCCGATCAGCGGATACACGAACGGCGCGGCCGCCCGGCCGTCGTGGAACAGGCGGATGCGCTGCGGCGGCGAGTACTGCTGCTCGGCGCTGCGGCGCCGCGGGTCGTACGGCGCCACGAACTCCGCGAACGCCGCGCCGAGGTAGAGGACGGCCAGTACGGCCGAGGCGGCGACCGCCATCCTGTGCCGGAAGAAGCGGATGCGGATCAGCCGCCATTGCGAAGCGACCTGCTCGCGCTCGGCGCGCCCGGCCCGTGCGTCGGCGGCGCTGCCGGCCTCCGCCATTCTCAGACCGCCTCCCGGATGCGCGGGTCGATGGCGATCAGCAGGATGTCGGAGATCAGGGTGCCGATCACGGTCAAGCTGCTCAGCACCATCACCACGCTGCCGGCCAGGAACATGTCCTGCGCCCGCAGCGCGCCCACGAACAGCGGCGCCACCGTCGGCAGGCCCATCACCAGCGACACCAGCAGCTCGCCCGACACCAGCGCCGGCAGGGTCCAGCCGATCGTGCTGATCACGGGGTTGAGCGCGATCCGCACCGGATACCGGTACAGCAGCCGCCGCTCGGCCACGCCCTTGGCGCGGGCCACGGTGACGTACAGCTTGCGCAGCTCGTCGAGCAGGCTGGCGCGCACCACCCGGATCAGCCCGGCGGTGCCGGCGGTGCCGACGATCAGGGCCGGCATCCACAGGTGCGCCAGCAGGTCCAGGAACTTGGCCAGGCTCCACGGCGCGTTGGCGTACTCGGTGGAGAACAGCCCGATCGCCGCGTTGCCGGTGACGGTGAACGTCAGCCACAGCAGGATCAGCGCGAACAGGAAGTTGGGGATCGCCAGCCCCAGGAAGCCGATGAAGGTGAACAGGTAGTCGCCGGCCGAGTACTGGCGGGTCGCCGAATAGATGCCGATCGGCAGTCCGAGCAGATAGACCAGGATCAGCGACGCGGTGGAGATCGCCAGACTGGCCGGCAGGCGCTGCGCCAGCAGCCGGTTGACCTCCACGTCGTGCGCCATCGATCGCCCCAGGTCGCCCCGCAGGACGCCCCACATCCACTTGGCGTACTGGACGTGGAGCGGCCGGTCCAGCCCGTAGCGCGCCTCCAGCGCTTCGATCCGGGCGTCATCCACGGCGTCTCCCCGCTGCCGCAGCTGGGCGACGTGCATGTCGAGGTAGTCGCCCGGCGGCGCCTGGATGATCAGAAAGGAGAGGACGGAGATGGCGGCCAGGGTGATCGCCATCAGCCGCAGCCGGCGCAGGACGGCGCGGATCACCGGGTGCCGCCCGCGGCGCCGTCGGATCGAAGCCGCTGTCTCACACGCAGCCGCCATCGTACCATCACCGCCCGGAACGCGGAGAACCATGAGCCGGACCAACGTCGTCCTTCTGCACTCGCACAACACCGGCCGCTTCGTGCAGCCGTACGGATACGCGGTGCCGGCGCCGCACCTGCAGCGTCTGGCCGAACAGGGGGTGGTGTTCCGCCAGGCGTTCGCCGCCGCGCCGACCTGTTCGCCGAGCCGGGCCAGCTTCCTGACCGGCATGTATCCGCACGTATGCGGTCAGTTCGGCTTGGCGCACCGCGGGTTCGGCATGCCCGACTACTCCCGGCACGTCGTCCACCGGCTGAAACGGGCCGGCTACCACACCGTGCTGTCCGGCGTCGAGCACACCGCCCCCGACGTCGCCGCGGTCGGCTACGACCAGGTCGTCTGCGATCACGACACCAACTACGCCGGGTCCGGCGCCGGAACCCCCGGCGCCGCCGAGGCGGCGGCAGCGTTCATCCGCGCGCGCAGCCCGGACGCCCGCCGGCCCGGCAAGCCGTTCTTTCTGTCGGTCGGACTGAACGAAACCCACCGGCCGTTCCCGCCCGCCGACCCGGCCGGCCATCCGGCCGAGGACGCGCGCTTCCGCCGGCCGCCGGCGCCGCTGCCGGACACGCCGCGCACGCGCCGCGACACGGCCGGCTTCACGGCGGCGGCGCGCGTGATGGATCAGGCGTTCGGCCGCGTGCTCGGCGCCCTGGACGACGCCGGCTTGGCCGGCGGCACGTTGGTGCTCTGCTTTACCGACCACGGCCTGCAGTTTCCGCGCAACATGTGCAACCTCACCGACCAGGGGATCGGCGTCTTCCTGGTGGCGCGCGGCCCCGGCGGATTCACGGGAGGCCGGGTCATCGACGCGCTCGTCAGCCTGATCGACGTGGCGCCGACGGCGTACGCCGCCGCCGGCATCGACGTCCCGGACTTCGTGCAGGGCGCGCCGCTGCAGCCGCTGGCGCGCGGCGAGGTAGACGCTTTGCACCCGGAGATCTACGCCGAGATCAACTACCACGCCGCCTACGAGCCGGCGCGGTGCGTCCGCACCGACCGCCACAAGTACATCCGCCGCTACGACGACTACGAGCGGGTGGTGCTGAGCAACGCCGACGACGGCCCGAGCAAGGCGGAGCTGCTCGCCTGCGGCTGGGAGTTCCTGCCGCGTGAGCGGGAGATGCTGTACGACCTCGCCTTCGACCCCACCGAACAGCGAAACCTGGTGGCCGTTCCCGCACTGGCGCAGACCGCCGCCGATCTGCGCGGCCGGCTCGACCGCTGGATGGCGGCCACCGGCGATCCGCTGCTGGCCGGCGGCCGGATCGACCCGCCGCCCGGCGCGCGCGTCACCGGCGCCATGGCCCGCTCGCCGACCGGTTGCCGGCCGGCCGCTGACCGGTGACACTGCCGGCCATGCAAATAGGCACGCGCAAGCAGCTGCTGGTAGACGATTACGTCGTCGAAGATACGTGGAACCTGGAACGGCGCGTCACCCGGCCGGCCAAGCACCACGCCAACCCCGTGCTGGTCGCCGACCAGCCGTGGGAGCACAGCAACCGACCGGGGCAACGCAACAAGGGTCTGCACGGCAACGCCGTGCTGTATGACGCCGACGAGGGACTGTTCAAGCTCTGGTACAACTCCTCCCACTTCGTCCACTGGAACAGCCCGGAGGACAACACCTACACCTACTGGATCGGCTACGCCGTCTCACGCGACGGTCTGACGTGGGAGAAGCCGGAGGTGGGGCTGTTCGAGTTCGAGGGATCGAAGGCCAACAACGTCGTGCTGACCGGCGATTGGTGGGCGACCTGCGGCACGGTGTTGAAGGAGGAGCGTGAGCCCGACCCGGCGCGGCGCTACAAGCTGCTGTATACCGACATCTTCGGGGTCCGGTCGCCGGAGACGCTGGTGGCGCAGGCGCGGGCGCGAACCCTGCGGCCCGGCGTCTGCATAGCGTGGTCGCCGGACGGCGTCCGCTGGACCCCGCACGCCGGCAACCCGGTCATCGACGGCGAGTCCGACACCATGAACACGGTGTTCCGGGACGAACGGCTGCAGCGGTACGTCCTGTACCTGCGTCCGCCGGTCTACGCGGGGCGCTGGAAGCGGCGGGTAGCGCGCGCGGAGAGCCCCGACCTGATCCGCTGGAGCGTTCCGCAGACCGTGGTCACCCCGGACGAGCTCGATCCGGTCGAAGTCTACGGCATGCCGGTCTTTCCCTATGAGGGTCTCTACTTCGGGCTGCTGCAGATGTACTACTCGGACACGACCATGACGATCGACGCGCAGCTCGCCTTCAGCCGGGACGGCGTGCGCTGGGACCGGCTGCCGTCGCGGCCCACGTTCATGGAGCGCGGCATCGAGCACGGCCAGGCGCGCGAGTTCGACTGCGGCATGCTGTTCCCGCTGCCGCCGGTGATCGTCGGCGACGAGTTGTGGTTCTATTACACCGGCCACAACGTCCTGCATAACGACACCGGGGCGCAGGAGAGCGCGGTGGGGCTGGCTACGCTCAAGCGCGACCGCTTCATCGCGCGCACGCCGGTGCGGCCGACCGAAGGGGCGCTGGTGACGCGGGCGTTTCCGTGCGAGGGGGATGATCTGGAGATCAACGCGAACGCCGCCAACGGCCGGCTGCAGGTCGAGGTGTTGGCCGAGAACGGGGAGGTGATCGACGGCTTCGGCCGGCGGGAGTGCGCGGCGTTCTCCGGCGACGCACTGGCGCACGCGGTGCGGTGGAACGGCGCCGGCCTGTCCCGGCTGCGCGGCCGGCCGATCCGGCTCAAGTTCTACCTGAGCGAGGCCGCCCTGTACGCCTTCCAGCTCACCGAGCGGGCGTAGCGTCGCGGCCGGCCGCCGTTCCGTCACGCCTGACCAGCAGCGGTTCAAGGGCGAAGGCGGCGAACAGCGCCCATGCTCCGCAGGTCAATCCCGCTCCGATCAGCACGTTCCTGACCTCGGCCGGACTGAGCGGCCTCGGAAAATATCCGTTCGATGCGACCGTGAAGGCGACGAAACATGGAATACTCAGAACCACGCTCAGTACGCCGCCGATGAGCATGCCACGGTCGGAGGTAGCCCTATACGAGCGGAGCAGCAGGAACGCGAGCAGCAATGACAGCATGAAGGCGAAATAGAAGAACCCGACGACAAACAGACCGACGGTCGGCGGCACGGTAAGGAACGCCGCGACCGTTGCCGCCACAGCCGCGGGCAGGATGAACGCAGCTCGTCGAAATCTCGCTCGGCGCATTCGGCACCGTATCATGGCGGCCGAAAAGCCAGAGAGAGAGAGAATAATACTCAATGTGGATGTGTCACCTTGACCCACCGGTGCACTGGGTCCGATTGACACATTAGTGTGTCGTTTTGACCTATTGACACGCTGGTGCGGACGTGCTATACTGGGCCCCACACTGAGAAGGAAGGAAGGAGAAGTAAATGAAGAACCTCTTAGTTTTAGTATGTTTAGGGTTCCTGGCTTTAGTTGGGTGTGAACCAGAGAAAACAGGTATAACAGCGAAGTCTCCTGTAGAGCATAGACTCCATAAACACGAAGCCTTTAGTTTTAACGATGTCGAAGGTGTACCGATAACACATAGACATGAAAGTCACCATGACATTGACGTTCCTGATAATATCTCACATGGTCCCCGTTATTGGGAACATTATCATTATGTTGAGTCTACTGGAGTATATGACGATCATTCACATTCATATACGGGTACTCTATCAGATGATGGGGATAGTACACACGAACATAAATCGTGTGTCTTTACCGGAGACTGTACAACACCAGAAGAAACAGTGCCATCACCTATAGAAGAAGGTCCTCCAAGGACCTTTGATATACCTACATTTGAGCCCCAGTCTGCTACAGAGTATAGTATACTAAATAATGGGAATAGTTTTGAGTACATTCTTCCAATAGAACATATTGAGTTAGTTACAGCTACATATGTAGACACATACTCTATGGAGTATGGTCCTTGTGACTTTGCCGGAAAGCCTTATACATCAGAAAACCATGAAAAACTATATGTAAGTGTAACGGGCTGCAGTAACACAATATCTGATGGAATTATAAAAGTAAAGTTAGAGTATAAGGATGATGACGGTAATATCCAAGATACACAGTATTCATTAACTGTTTTGTTTAGCCATCTTAATGGGTTGAGTCTTATGGAGAATATTCTTATCCCAACTTTGCATGTAACTGCCGGAGAAGAGGTTATTGAGGATAATTTCTATAATGCAGATTTAATTTTGTACCCACCTACGGCTAAGATTAAACCGAATCTAACAGGATTAAATGGTCTAAATATAGAAAGGTTTAGGTGTTCTGATCCCGGAAGTGGGTACAATCAACTTTACTGTACCTTTAAGGTTACCGGAACGGTAAGTACTTTACCAGAGCCAGCACCGAGCAGTTTAAAGGTAACATTTACACCAGAGGATAGTAGACTTTCTACCGCTGAAATGAGTATACCTATAAAATTACTGAAGTATAGATAGAGAACATTTTGGAGATGATGGGGGAGGTTAAATGCGCAGGACTCATAATGCGTGACAGAGACTCTAACAATTCTCTAAGCAAGAATGAGTACAGGATAAAATGGGGAATATGCTTCGTCCTAAGACTCATTTTTGTCAGTTTTAGAATTGAGATTTCAAAGGAATAGCTGCGGTAGAATGAGGATCCGAACGAGCCGGCTTGTCCTGACTGGGACGGCCGGCCGTTCGGGTCCGGCCGCCCACCCAACCGGCTCCCGGTGGCCGGTAGATGGCCCGCGGCGGACGCCCATCGCCTCCAGTCGCTGCCGGCGCTCTCGTCATCCAGGTGTTCGGGGTTGGTCAGCCACAGATAGCGGGTGCCCTTCAGCCGATCATCACCAGCACGCGCCAGCTTGCGGTGCTCGGCTCGCCGCACCTGGTCAACGGCGTCGCCGAGATGCTTGGCGACGTGGAACTTGTCGAACGCGATCTTGGTGTGCGCGTCCGGCACGTACTCGCCGGTGACCCGGATGTACGGCTCCCACATGTCCATGGCGACCGTCTCCACATCAGCAAGTCCTTGCCGGTCAAACTGTTGGAAGAACCGCTCCAACGTCTCCTTGCTGCGCCCATCAGCCACGTGCACCACGTGCCCATCCAGATCGTTGATCACCGTCACGTACTCATGGCGTTTCTGAAACGACGTCTCGTCCACGCCGATCCGGCGCGGAAGATGTACCTCACGCCGCTGCTTGCCGGGCTGTACCGGGCTGTTGGATCCCGCATTGATTCGTAGAAGAGGGGCGGGTTTTGCTCAGATTGATTCGTAGACGAATCGTGTGGGACGGGGGGCGAATGCGGGACAGGGGCCGGTAGCGGAGAGGCCGTGGAGTGCGGGCCAGGGCTGCGCCGGTGCTTGAAGTCGGGTATCCTGGGAGGATCAACCCGTAAGGAGAAAAGGCCCGCGCGGGACGCCACCCGCCGGGCCGTGACCGGTGCAGCTTCGCTACCAAAACGGGGCTCACCGGCGAGCAGTACGTTAGCACCGAGGCATGGCGCGACGCAAGGCTCGACCGGTGCCCGAATCACGAGTCCGGCAGTTGCTCGTTCGCCCGGCACGGGACCTACCGGCGCAAGTGGCCGCGCGGGGCGCTGATCGCGCGCTGGTACTGCCCGGAGAGCCGTACCACGTTCAGTCTGCTGCCCGACTGCCTGGCGGCGCAGCTGCCCGGAACGCTGCGGGAACTGGAAGAGGCGGTCACCCACGCCGAGCAGTCGCCGAGTCTGATGAAGGCGGTCGCCAAGGCGCGCACCGACTACGTGGGACTGCCCGGCGCGATGCGCTGGCTGGACCGCCGCGTGAAGCTGGTGCGGGCGGCGCTGCGGGCGGTGATCCTCTCGCTGCCTGACGAGCTGGCCGGCTGCCGCCCCGAACTGAGCGCCTGCCGCAAACGGCTGGGGACCAAGGCGGTGTTGGTGAGGCTGCGGACGCTGGCCGCCTCGTCGTTGCCGTCGCTGCCGGCGCCGCTCGGATTGCGCCCCCGCCTCGACGGGGCTGGGAATCCCACTTTTGGCCGGCAACAGCAGATGGGGGATTCCGGCCGTCGGCGGCCTCCGTAGTGTGTCGTCATCACCGGGTCGACGGACCCGAACAGCAAGGATCGACCGACATGAATGACGACGAAGAAGCTCAGCGCCGCGAGGTGGCGCTGTTCCGCTACCGCTTGATCGCCGACTTGGCCCACCAGCCGCCCGGCGCGGCCGGGATCGGCGAGCAGTTGCGCGCGAAGGCCGCGCAGACCTACGACATTCCCGGCACGCTGCGCACCAGCGTGGCCGCCGAGACGCTGCGCGACTGGCTGCACGCCTATCGCTGCGGCGGCTTCGATGCGCTGTACCCCAAGCCGCGGGCTGACCGAGGCCAGCCGCGGCGGCTGCCGCCGCAGGCGGCCGAGTTGCTGATAGCGCTCAAGACCGAGCACCCATCCTGGTCGGTGCGGCAGGTCATCAAGGAGGCGGCCAACGGCGGCCAACTCCCCGACGGCGTGCGCTTGGCGCGCTCCACCGTGCACCGGCTGCTGCGCGCCGAGGGGCTGATGAGCAGGCCGCAAGCCGCCGCCGACGGCGTCGACCGCCGCCGCTTCAGCTTCCGCTACCCCGGCCAGTTGTGGATGAGCGACGTCATGCACGGCCCGGCGGTCGCCGACGGCGGGCGCCGCCGCAAGACCTACCTCATCGCCTTCCTTGACGACGCCACCCGCCTGTGTCCGTTCGCCGCCTTCGCCCACGCCGAGAACACCGCCGCCTTCCTGCCGGTCTTCAAGCAGGCGCTCATCCGCCGCGGCGTGCCGCAACGGCTGTACGTCGACAACGGCGCCAACTATCGCTCCCAGCAACTGGCGCTGGTCTGCGCCAAGCTGCGCATCGCGCTGATCCACGCCCGCCCCTATCAGCCGCAGGGCAAGGGCAAGATCGAACGCTTCTTCCGCACCGTGCGCGACCAGTTGCTCGCCTTCCTCACCCCCGACGACGGCGCCAGCCTCGACGCGCTCAACGGCCGCCTGGGCGCCTACCTGGAAGGCGAATATCACCGCGCCCCCCACAGCGGCCTGCGCGGCAGCACCCCGCATGAGCAGTGGGCGTTGAACACCGAGGAGGTGCGCTGCGTCGATGCGTGCTGCGACCTGGACGACCTGTTCCTGTTCGAGGCCAGGCGCCGCGTCATGAACGACCGCATCATCAGCCTCCACGGCCGCGTCTACGAAGTCGATCCGCTGCTGGTCGGCCGCACCGTCACCGTGCGCTACGACCCGGACGCGCCGCCGAGCCGCCCCCTGCTGATCCGCCACGACGGCGCCGATGCCGGTCAGGCCACCCTGCTGGACGCCTACGCCAACGCCTCCGTCAAGCGCAACCGGCCCTCCCGCCATCTGGAATCTGAGGCCCCAGCGCCCCAGCCGCCCCCCTCGCCGCTAGCCCTGCGCCACCTGCACCGCCGCCAGGAGACCGACTGATGTATCTGCGACACTTCGCCTTCTCCCGTCTGCCGTTCGCCGACGCCATCGAAGCCGACCTGCTGTTCGCGTCCGCCGCACGCCAGGAAGCCGAAGCCCGCCTGCAGCATCTGCTCCAACTGCGCGGCATCGGACTGCTCACCGGTGAGCCCGGCGGCGGCAAGACCACCGTCTGCCGCGCGGTGACCGCCGTCCTGCATCCCGGCGCTTACCGCGTGCTCTACGTCTCGCTGACCACCGGCAACGTCATGGACATGTACAAGTCGATCGCCTGGGAACTCGGTCTGCCGGCCGAACGCTCCCGCGCCGCCGCCTACCGCTCCATCCGCGCCGAGATCACCCGCCAGGTCCGGGAAGCCAACCGGATGCCGGTCCTCATCATCGACGATGCGCAGTTCCTGCGCACCGACGTGCTCGACGACCTGCGCCTGTTGACCAACTACTCCATGGACTCCGAACACCGCCTGTGCCTGCTGCTGGTCGGCCTCACCGAGTTGCGCCGCAGGCTGTCCATGACCGTCCACGAGTCGCTTGCCCAGCGCATGGTCGTGCGCCATCACTTGGGCGGCCTGCAGCGCGAGGAACTCGACGGCTACCTCGCGCACCGTCTGCATCTGGCCGGCTGCGAGGTGCCGCTGTTCGAGCCGGCCGCCGCAGAGGCGCTGTTTCAGGCCTCCCGCGGGCTGCCTCGGCAGATCAACCGCATCGCCCACTACGCCTTGTCGGCCACCGCGCTCGACGATGCGCGCACGGTCACCGCCGAGCATCTGCAGACGGCCGTCGAAGAGCTGCGCCTCTGATGCCGACGCCGCCGACCGCCATGGCTACCGAGGCGCTGTCCCGCAGTCTTTCGCCTGACGGGAGAATCCGGGACATCCCGAGACTCCTCCAGACGATTTATTCCGGGATTCCATCGGCGAGATTATGTGGGATCTAACAGTATGCAGGCCGAGTTGCTTGAGGCAGCCGAGCACGGTGTTGGATCCCGCATTGATTCGTAGAAGAGGGGCGGGATTTGCTCAGATTGATTCGTAGACGAATCGTGTGGGACGGGGGGCGAATGCGGGACAGGGGCCGGTAGCCGGAGAGGCAGTGGAGTGCGGGCCGGGGGCTGCGCCGGTGCTTGAAGCCGGGTATCCTGGGAGGATCAACCCGTAAGGAGAAAAGGCCCGCGCGGGACGCCACCCGCCGGGCCGTGACCGGTGCAGCTTCGCTACCAAACGGGGCTCACCGGCGAGCAGTACGTTAGCACCAGGGCATGGCGCGACGCAAGGCTCGACCGGTGCCCGAATCATGAGTCCGGCAGTTGCTCGTTCGCCCGGCACGGGACCTACCGGCGCAAGTGGCCGCGCGGGGCGCTGATCGCGCGCTGGTACTGCCCGGAGAGCCAGACCACCTTCAGCCTGCTGCCCGACTGCCTGGCGGCGCAGCTGCCCGGAACGCTGGAGGAACTGGAAGAGGCGGTCACCCACGCCGAGCAGTCGCCGAGTCTGATGAAGGCGGTCGCCAAGGCGCGCACCGACTACGTGGGGCTGCCCGGCGCGATGCGCTGGCTGGACCGCCGCGTGAAGCTGGTGCGGGCGGCGCTGCGGGCGGTGATCCTCTCGCTGCCTGACGAGCTGGCCGGCTGCCGCCCCGAACTGAGCGCCTGCCGCAAACGGCTGGGGACCAAGGCGGTGTTGGTGAGGCTGCGGACGCTGGCCGCCTCGTCGTTGCCGTCGCTGCCGGCGCCGCTCGGATTGCGCCCCCGCCTCGACGGGGCTGGGAATCCCACTTTTGGCCGGCAACAGCAGATGGGGGATTCCGGCCGTCGGCGGCCTCCGTAGTGTGTCGTCATCACCGGGTCGACGGACCCGAACAGCAAGGATCGACCGACATGAATGACGACGAAGAAGCTCAGCGCCGCGAGGTGGCGCTGTTCCGCTACCGCTTGATCGCCGACCTGGCCCACCAGCCGCCCGGCGCGGTCGGGATCGGCGAGCAGTTGCGCGCGAAGGCCGCGCAGACCTACGACATTCCCGGCACGCTGCGCACCAGCGTGGCCGCCGAGACGCTGCGCGACTGGCTGCACGCCTATCGCTGCGGCGGCTTCGATGCGCTGTACCCCAAGCCGCGGGCTGACCGAGGCCAGCCGCGGCGGCTGCCGCCGCAGGCGGCCGAGTTGCTGATAGCGCTCAAGACCGAGCACCCATCCTGGTCGGTGCGGCAGGTCATCAAGGAGGCGGCCAACGGCGGCCAACTCCCCGACGGCGTGCGCTTGGCGCGCTCCACCGTGCACCGGCTGCTGCGCGCCGAGGGGCTGATGAGCAGGCCGCAAGCCGCCGCCGACGGCGTCGACCGCCGCCGCTTCAGCTTCCGCTACCCCGGCCAGTTGTGGATGAGCGACGTCATGCACGGCCCGGCGGTCGCCGACGGCGGGCGCCGCCGCAAGACCTACCTCATCGCCTTCCTTGACGACGCCACCCGCCTGTGTCCGTTCGCCGCCTTCGCCCACGCCGAGAACACCGCCGCCTTCCTGCCGGTCTTCAAGCAGGCGCTCATCCGCCGCGGCGTGCCGCAACGGCTGTACGTCGACAACGGCGCCAACTATCGCTCCCAGCAACTGGCGCTGGTCTGCGCCAAGCTGCGCATCGCGCTGATCCACGCCCGCCCCTATCAGCCGCAGGGCAAGGGCAAGATCGAACGCTTCTTCCGCACCGTGCGCGACCAGTTGCTCGCCTTCCTCACCCCCGACGACGGCGCCAGCCTCGACGCGCTCAACGGCCGCCTGGGCGCCTACCTGGAAGGCGAATATCACCGCGCCCCCCACAGCGGCCTGCGCGGCAGCACCCCGCATGAGCAGTGGGCGTTGAACACCGAGGAGGTGCGCTGCGTCGATGCGTGCTGCGACCTGGACGACCTGTTCCTGTTCGAGGCCAGGCGCCGCGTCATGAACGACCGCATCATCAGCCTCCACGGCCGCGTCTACGAAGTCGATCCGCTGCTGGTCGGCCGCACCGTCACCGTGCGCTACGACCCGGACGCGCCGCCGAGCCGCCCCCTGCTGATCCGCCACGACGGCGCCGATGCCGGTCAGGCCACCCTGCTGGACGCCTACGCCAACGCCTCCGTCAAGCGCAACCGGCCCTCCCGCCATCTGGAATCTGAGGCCCCAGCGCCCCAGCCGCCCCCCTCGCCGCTGGCCCTGCGCCACCTGCACCGCCGCCAGGAGACCGACTGATGTATCTGCGACACTTCGCCTTCTCCCGCCTGCCGTTCGCCGACGCCATCGAAGCCGACCTGCTGTTCGCGTCCGCCGCACGCCAGGAAGCCGAAGCACGCCTGCAGCATCTGCTCCAACTGCGCGGCATCGGACTGCTCACCGGTGAGCCCGGCGGCGGCAAGACCACCGTCTGCCGCGCGGTGACCGCCGTCCTGCATCCCGGCGCTTACCGCGTGCTCTACGTCTCGCTGACCACCGGCAACGTCATGGACATGTACAAGTCGATCGCCTGGGAACTCGGTCTGCCGGCCGAACGCTCCCGCGCCGCCGCCTACCGCTCCATCCGCGCCGAGATCACCCGCCAGGTCCGGGAAGCCAACCGGATGCCGGTCCTCATCATCGACGATGCGCAGTTCCTGCGCACCGACGTGCTCGACGACCTGCGCCTGTTGACCAACTACTCCATGGACTCCGAACACCGCCTGTGCCTGCTGCTGGTCGGCCTCACCGAGTTGCGCCGCAGGCTGTCCATGACCGTCCACGAATCGCTTGCCCAGCGCATGGTCGTGCGCCATCACTTGGGCGGCCTGCAGCGCGAGGAACTCGACGGCTACCTCGCGCACCGCCTGCATCTGGCCGGCTGCGAGTTGCCGCTGTTCGAGCCGGCCGCCGCAGAGGCGCTGTTTCAGACCTCCCGCGGGCTGCCTCGGCAGATCAACCGCATCGCCCACTACGCCTTGTCGGCCACCGCGCTCGACGATGCGCGCACGGTCACCGCCGAGCATCTGCAGACGGCCGTCGAAGAACTGCGCCTCTGATGCCGACGCCGCCGACCGCCATGGCTACCGAAGCGCTGTCCCGCAGTCTTTCGCCTGACGGGAGAATCCGGGACATCCCGAGACTTCTCCAGACGATTTATTCCGGGATTCCATCGGCGAGATTATGTGGGATCTAACAACGGCGGCGACGTGGCCGTGGGGGAAGCTGCGGACGATGGACCAGAGGTCGTGTGCGGAGCGGAGGGCGATACCGCCCTTGAGGAGGATGCGCAGGCCGTTGATGACGTGCGGCGGGCACTTGGAGAGGTTGGCGAGGGTGCGCTTTTTGACCTTGCCGTTCAGGCGGTAGGACTCGCGGAGGAGGATGGCTGGGGGCGAGTTGCGGTTGGGGACGCAGTCGATGTACATGGATACGTCTACCGGATGAGAAGATAGACAATAAGCGAATGAAAGTCAAATAGTTATGAAGCATGTTTCGGATGGATGGCGTGTTATTTACATGGACACGTTTCAACGGCCCGTCAGATACATAAGGACATTTCACGTAACTATTTAGGTCGAATTATCGCCCGAATTCTTCTGGAACTTGGGATTAGACGCTTGTAATGCTTGTACAGTCGTCCAGTTGGGGTGGCGGCCTGACCCGAAACGGCCGGCTGCCCTAGTCAGGACAAGCCGGCTCGTTCGGATCCTTATTCTACCGCACCTATTCCCTTGAAATCTTAATTCTAAAACTGACAAAAATGAGTCTTAGGACGCAGCATACTTCCCATTTTATCCCGTTTCTCCTATACTCATTCTTGCTTAGAGAATTGTTGTTAGAGTCGCTGTCACACTCATTATGGTTTTCTTTCTTTGTCATATTTCCCTCCTTGGGTTTCTACATCATTCGTTATAAGATACGTGTTCAGAGGAGTACAAGAATCTGTATGACCCATTATTAGCTTCGTTTCTTCTTCTTTCCTCCTTCTAACATGGTTTATTACTTCCGAGTTTCTTCTGAAGCATGGGGGGCATTATAGCACGTCCGGGCGGGAGCGTGTCAATAGGTCAGATTGACCCAGTGGTGTGGCATAAGTGACACAGTGGCCCCGGATGGATCAAAGTGATGATGTGAGGATAGCGTCCTGGGGCAATTTTGACACAGCCCGTTTGTTCGATTGCCTCAGCGCTCATGCCGGCACTGTACAGCTATCGACATACGGGGCGTGGCCGGCGCGGACGCACGTCAGGTCGCCCGCCATTCAACCGTCCACCGACGAGCAGCGGTGCGGTCGGTGCCGGTGGCGCCGCCGGTGACTCAGGCGGCCGGGCCGGCGGCTCGGACGGGCTCGGCCATCGGGCGCATCGGCACCATCACCGGCGCCAGCGCGTCGAGCCGGCCTTCAATGCGCGCCACCCGCTCACGCAGGGCTTGGACGTCACCGCGCAGGTCGGCCATGTCGGATCGAGTCTCGGTGCGTAGCGTTTTCACATCGTCCCGCAAGTCCGCCAGCAGCGCCGCCCCTACGGCCACGATCGCGATCGCTTCAGCACTCATGCGGTACTGTACCGTTATCGACAACGTGGGTCGTAGGCGTCCAGCAGGGTGGCCTGACCGGCATCGGCGCCGTCGTGACGGATCAGCGGGGGCGGCTCGGCGGCGCGTGCGGGTCGTAGCGCATTGGTGACGGCGCTTCGGGACCCGGCCGGCGCGGCTTGGGATGTTCAGGCATCGGCGGGGCCCTTATACGGGCCGTGCGCCCGGATGATCTCCGGCCACTCCCCCTGTTAGGTTAGATCCCACATAATCTCGCCGATGGAATCCCGGCGCGTTTGATTCCCGTGGACGTGTTCCATCCCGGCGCCGGTGAAATCCGTAGCGACGGCCCGAAGCCGTCAAGGTCTTCCGAGTATGAACCCGGTCACGGATCGGGCCACGCCATCGCCTCGCCGCGCACGATGCGGGAGCGGCGTTCGTAGCGGCCGGGCCACTCGACCGGCAGGTCGCCGCGTTCGACCATCAGCCGGAGCGGGTTGACCAGCGTCTTGAGCGGCAGGTCGATGCGGCGCCGTTTCCGCGCCGACTCGAACAGCGCCATCATCACTTCCTGCACGGCGCGCCCGCGGTCGGCGCCGCTGATCGGCCGCTCCACGCGCCCCTCCACCCAGGCGATCGCCTCCCGGCACTGGTGGACCCACGGGTCGTGCCAGGGCGCCTCCACCGTCTGCCAACCGGCGGTCGCGGCGCTGAGGTAGCGCGCCGTGCCGATCTCGCGGTTGTAGCGGGCCGACGGCCCCTCCGGCATGTACATCGGCGCGTCGGACGGGATTTCGGCGTCCGGCGGCATCTCGGTTCCGAGCTCCATGACGCCGTCGGTTCCCACCACACGCAACGTCGGCGCCGCCGAGGCGCCGCTATGGATCAGGATGGCCGCCCCGTTGGCGCAGCCGGCCATGCCGAGGCAGGCGTCCTCCGCCGGCAGGCCGCGCTCCACGTGGTCGGTGGTCCGCTCGACCGCGCCGAACACCCACTCGACCGCCGGCTCGTCCATCAGGAACAGCGCCAGGCGGACGTAATGCGAGTTGACGTTGAGCAGGTTGCCGCCCTGCTCGACCGTCACCTGCGCCACCCGGCCGATCGCGCCGCCGCGGATCAGCTCCCGCGCGCGCAGCCACGCGGCGTGATGCGGGCGCTGGTAGGCGATCAGCAGCTTGACGCCGTTGCGATGGCATGCGGTGAGCATCCGGTCCGCCTCGCCAAGATCGACCGCCATCGGCTTCTGGCAGATGATCGCCTTGGGCCGGCGCGCCGCGGCGGCGATCACCATCTCCGCGTGCAGCGCGTGCCAGGAGCAGACGTCGACGAAGTCGGGCCGTTCGCGGTCGAGCATCTCGCGGTAGTCGGCGTAGCGGTGGCCGGCGGGGACGGCGAAGAACTCTCCGAACTCGCGTAGCGCGTCGGGGTGAGTGTCGGCGATCGCCGCGATGCCGGTCGGCCGGCCGGGAACGCCGAGCCAGCCGCGGGCGTGCACCCGCGCGATCGTGCCGCAGGCGATGATGGCGGTCCGGTAGCGGGCCATTACGCGGCCGATCATACAACGAGAGGCGGCGCCGGTGGATGATTCGGCCGTCGATGATACACTCGTGGAGTCGCAGCCATGCGTTTTTTCAGCACCGCCGGTCCGGTCAGGCCGGCCGATCACTATTGCATTCCGCCGCTCTCGCGGATCGACATGGACGACGTGCTCGGCTTGGTGCGGGACCGGAAGTACTTCGTGCTGCACGCGCCGCGGCAGACCGGCAAGACCTCGGCGCTGCTGGCGCTGGCCGACCTGCTGAACGAACGCGGCTACCACTGCGTCTACGTGACCCTGGAAACCGCCCGCACCGCCCGCGACGACGTGGGTCGGGCCGTACGCGTGGCGCTTGCCGAGTTTGCGGAAGCCGCCGACGAAGCGCTGAACGATCGGTTCCCGGGGAGTGTCCGGGCCGAGATTACCGCCAACTTCGAGCCCGACTATGCGGTGCGCACCTTGCTACGGCGTTGGGCGCGGGCAGCGCCTCGCCCGCTGGTGCTGCTGATCGACGAGATCGACACGCTGACCGGTGACTCGCTGCTGTCGGTATTGCAGCAGCTCCGATCCGGTTACCCCAACCGCCCGGAGCGCTTCCCGCAGAGCATCGTGCTGTGCGGCCTGCGCGACGTGCGCGACTACCGCATGGGCGCCTCCGGCAGCCCCTTCAACATCGCCGCCAAGTCGCTACGGCTCGGCGACTTCTCGCGCGACGAGACGCTGGCCCTGTTGAACCAGCACACCGCAGAGACCGGCCAGCCGTTCCTCCCGGAAGCGCAGGAGGCGGTGTGGACGCAGACCCGCGGCCAGCCGTGGCTGGTCAACGCGCTGGCCTACGGCGCCTGCTTCGAGAACAAGGCGCTGCGCAACGACCGCTCGCGTCCGGTCACCGCCGCCGACGTAGCCGCCGTCCGGGAGGACCTGATCCTCCAGCGGGTGACCCACCTCGACTATCTGGCCGACAAGCTGCGCGAGGAGCGCGTACGGCGCGTGATCGAGCCGCTGCTGACCGGCGGCGAACGCCGCGCGTCGGCGCGCGACGTCGAGTACACGCGCGACCTTGGCCTGATCGCCCGCGATGCGCCGGCGCGCGTCGCCAACCCGATCTACGCGGAGGTGATCCCGCGCGAACTGACGTGGGTGGCGCAAGACGAGCTGGATCAGGACGCGGCGCCGTTCGCGCAGGCGGACGGCAGACTCAACGTGGCGCTGCTGTTGGAGGAGTTTCAGAGCTTCTTCCGCCGCCACTCCGAGCACTGGCGGAACCGGTTCGCGTATGAGGAAGCGTGGCCGCAGTTGCTGCTGCAGGCGTTTCTGCAGCGGGTGGTGAACGGCGGCGGGCGCATTGAGCGGGAGTACGCGCTCGGCAGCGGGCGGGTCGACCTGTTGATCGTGTGGCCGGTGGCGGAGCGGCTGCAGGAGGTGGCCGTCGAGTGCAAAGTGGTGCGCGACCGCGACGGACTGGAGCGGACCATCGCGGAAGGGGTGGAGCAGACCGCGCGCTACGTGGAGCGGTGCGCGGCGGAGGCCGGGCACCTGGTGATCATCGACTGCCGGGAGAACCGGAGTTGGGAGGAGAAGGTCTTCCACCAGCGGCGCGGCAAAGGCCCGTCCACCGTCGACGTCTGGGGCATGTGACCGCTCCCGCCGGCATCCGCCGAGGGGCGGCGCGGCGGCGCCGGCCGGAATCGGTCGTCGATGCTACACTTTGCCGGGTCACGGCCATGCGTTCGTTCAGTACCGCCGGTCCGGTCAAACCGGCTATGCACTACTGCATTCCGCCGCCGTCGCGGCTCGACCTGGAGGACGTGCTCGGTCTGGTGCGGGACCGGAAGTACTTCGTGTTGCACGCGCCGCGGCAGACCGGCAAGACCTCCGCGTTGCTGGCGCTGGCCGACCTGCTGAACGAACGCGGCTACCACTGCGTCTACGTGACCCTGGAGACCGCCCGCATCGCCCGCGACGACGTGTCGCAGGCGGTACCCCTGATCCTCGCCGAGTTTGCGGAAGCCGCCGACGAAGCGCTGAACGATCGGTTCCCGGGGAGTGTCCGGGCCGAGATTCTCGCCAATTTCGGGCCCGGCTATGCGGTGCGCACCTTGCTACGGCGTTGGGCGCGGGCGGCGCCTCGCCCGCTGGTGCTGCTGATCGACGAGATCGACACGCTGACCGGCGACTCGTTGCTGTCGGTGCTGCAGCAGCTCCGAGCCGGTTACCCCAACCGTCCCGAACGCTTCCTGCAGAGCATCGTGCTGTGCGGCCTGCGCGACGTGCGTGACTACCGCATGGGCGTTGCGGACAGCCCCTTCAACATCGCCGCCGAGTCGTTGCGGCTCGGCGACTTCTCGCGCGCCGAAACGTTGGCCCTGCTGGGTCAGCACACCGCCGAGACCGGCCAGCCGTTCCTCCCGGAAGCGCAGGAGGCGGTGTGGGCCCAGACCCGCGGCCAGCCGTGGCTGGTCAACGCGCTGGCCTACGGCGCCTGCTTCAAGAACAAGGCGTTGCGCGCCGACCGCACGCGTCCGGTAACCGCCGCGGCCATCGCCGCCGTCCGCGAGGACATGATCATCAAGCGGGTGACCCACCTCGACTATCTGGCCGACAAGCTGCGCGAAGAGCGCGTGCGGCGCGTGATCGAGCCGCTGCTGACCGGCGGTCAACGCCGCGCGTCGGCGCGCGACGTCGAGTATACGCGCGACCTCGGCCTGATCGCCCGCGATGCGCCGGCGCGCGTCGCCAACCCGATCTACGCCGACATGCTGCGCCGCGCACTGAAAACGGCTGCCGTAACCGGTCGAGAAGACGGTAGCGGCGCGCTTTCGTAATCCCATAATAGCCGCAGCCTATGGAACTGTTCACCACCGTCGCCGCCCTGCTGGCGGTCGCCGCCGCGCTGGCCTGGGTCAACGAACGGGCGATCGGCCTGCCTACCACGATCGGCGTCATGCTGATCGCGCTGGCGATCTCCGTGGCGGCGCTGGCGCTCGGGTCGCTCGGCGTGCTGTCGATCGCCGACCGCGCCCGGGAGCTGGTGGCGGCGGCCGCCCTGGAGGAGACGCTGCTCGGCGGCATGCTCAGCTTCCTGCTGTTCGCCGGCGCCCTGCACGTCGACCTGAGCGATCTGCTCGACCGCTGGCTGGAGGTGGGGCTGTTCGCCACTTTGGGCGTGGTGGTCTCCACCGCGCTGGTGGCGCTGGCCGCCTACGCCGGCGCGCAGCTCCTGGGCCTGCCGATCGGCTTTGCGTACTGCCTGGTGTTCGGCGCGGTGGTGGCGCCAACCGACCCGGTCGCCGTGCTCGGCATCCTGCGGCAGAGCGGCGTCGGCCCCGGCCTGCGCGCGCTGATCGCCGGGGAGTCGCTGTTCAACGACGGCTTCGCGGTGGTGGTGTTTGCCACGGTCGCCGGACTGGCGGCCGGCACGGTGCAACTCGACGCGGGCGATCTGGCGGTCTTCCTGGCGCGGGAAGCGCTGGGCGGCGCCGCGCTCGGGCTGGCGCTCGGCTGGATCGGCTACCTGGCGCTGCGCAGCATCGACAGCTACCAGATCGAAGTGCTGATCACCCTGGCGCTGGTGGCCGGCGGCTACGCGCTGTCGTCGACGCTGCACGTCGCCGGCCCTCTGGCGGTGGTGGTGACGGGCCTGTTCATCGGCAACCGGGGACGGCGCCTGGGAATGACGGAGAAGACCCGCGAGCACCTCGATTCGTTCTGGGAGCTGCTGGACGAGGTGCTCAACGCCGTGCTGTTCGTGCTGATCGGCCTGGAGTTGCTGGTGATCGACCTCGACGGCGCAGCGCTGGCCGCCGGCGCCGCAGCGATCGTCGCGGTGCTCGGCTCCCGCCTGCTGGCGGTCGGCGGGACCATGCGGCTGCTGCGGCGCCCGGGGCCGCTGGTCGCCACCTGGGCGGGGTTGCGGGGCGGCATCTCGGTGGCGCTCGCCCTGTCGCTGCCGTCCGGGCCGGAACGCGAGGTGGTGTTGACCATGACCTACGTCGTGGTGGTCTTCTCCATCACCGTGCAGGGACTCACCCTGAAGCCGCTCGCCCGGCGCCGGAGCGAGGGCCGGCGCCGGAGCGAGGCGCGCTGACCGGCGTGGTGACCGCGATCACGGGAGCGACCGGCTTCGTGGGCGGGGCGTGCGCCGCCGCCTTGGCCGCCGCCGGGGAGCCGGTCACCTGCACGGTGCGGGCGCGGAGCGACACCCGCGGCCTGCGGGCGTTGGGCGCGGCGGTGATGCTCGCGCCGGCGGCGCTGCACGACCGGCGAGCGTTGGCCGCCGCGTTCGCGGGCTGCCGGTGCGTGGTCAACTGCGCGGCGCGCGCAGACGACTGGGGCCGCCGGCGCGACTTTGACCGCGACAACGTGGCCGGCGCGGTCAACGTCATCACTGCGGCGGCCCGGGCCGGCGTCCGGCACGTCGTGCACGTGTCGACCGCCAACGCCGGCGGCTACGGCCGCAGGGACCTGGATGAGACCGGCCGCGGCAGGCGGTCATCGTCGCCGTACTCGCGCTCGAAACTCGCCGCCGAACACGCCGCGCGCGTGGGCGCCGCCGCCGGCGGCGTGCGGCTGACGATCCTGCGCCCCAGCGCCGTCTACGGGCCGGGCGACCGCCGGTGGACGCTGCCGATGCTTCAGCGCATCGACGCCGGCGCCTGGCCGCTCGTCGCCGGCGGCCGGGCGCGGCTGACGCCGCTCTACGTCGCCAACCTGGCGCAGGCGGTCGTGCTGGCGGTCGGCTGCGGCGCGCCGGGAACGTTCATTCTGACCGACGACGTCACCATGACGTGGCGGCAGTTCTCCGCCCGGTGCGCGCGCGCGCTCGGCGTCCGGGCGCCGGCTCGGAGCGTCCCGTACGCGGTCGCGCGGCCGGCGGCGGAGGCGGCCGAACTGCTCGGCCGGCTGGCGCGGTTGCGCCGCCCGCCGACGGTCACGCGCTACCGCGTCATCCGCGCCGCCAAGGATTTTCACTACCGGTGCGACCGGGCGCGGACCGTCCTGGGTTACCGCCCGGACCGCGACGTCGACGGCCATCTGCGCGCCTGCGCCGCCTGGTACCACCGCGTGCGCGCAAGCGTGAAGTGATACGCTAACGGGGCCAACTCGCCGCCGGGAGTTCGAAGCCATGCGTTTTTTCAGCACCGCCGGCCCGGTCAGACCGGGCGAGCATTACCTTATTCCGCCGCTGTCGCGGATCGACCTGGAGGACGTGCTCGGCTTGGTGCGCGAAAGAAAGTACTTCGTGCTGCACGCGCCGCGGCAGACCGGCAAGACCTCGGCGCTGCTGGCGCTGGCCGACCTGCTGAACGAGCGCGGCTACCACTGCCTCTACGTCACCGTGGAGACCGCCCGCACCGCCCGCGACGACGTGGCGCGGGCGATGCGCTCGGTGCTCGGCAGGCTGGCTTCCGGGGCGCGCGCCAAGCTGGGTGACGGCTTCCTGTACGACGTGTGGCCCGACCTGCTGGCGCGAATGGGCGCGGACGAGGCGCTGTACGAAGCGCTCACACAGTGGGCCGAGGCGGCGCCGCGGCCGCTGGTGCTGCTGATCGACGAGATCGACACGCTGACCGGCGACTCGTTGCTGTCGGTGCTGCAGCAGCTCCGCGCCGGCTACCCCGACCGCCCCGAACGCTTCCCGCAGAGCATCGTACTGTGCGGTCTGCGCGACGTGCGCGACTACCGCATGGGCGCCTCCGGCAGCCCCTTCAACATAGCCGCCGAGTCGTTGCGGCTCGGCGACTTCTCGCGCGCCGAGACGCTGGCCCTGCTGGCCCAGCACACCGCAGAGACCGGCCAGCCGTTCCTCCCGGAAGCGCAGGAGGCGGTGTGGGCGCAGACCCGCGGCCAGCCGTGGCTGGTCAACGCGCTGGCCTACGGCGCCTGCTTCAAGAACAAGGCGTTGCGCAACGACCGCTCGCTCCCGGTAACCGCCGCCGACGTGGCCGCCGTCCGCGAGGACCTGATCCTCCAGCGGGTGACCCACCTCGACTATCTGGCCGACAAGCTGAACGAAGAGCGCGTGCGGCGCGTGATCGAGCCGCTGCTGACCGGCGGTCAACGCCGCGCTTCGGCGCGCGACGTCGAGTACACGCGCGACCTTGGCCTGATCGCCCGCGATGCGCCGGCACGCGTCGCCAACCCGATCTACGCGGAGGTGATTCCGCGCGAACTGACGTGGGTGGCGCAGGACGAGCTGGATCAGGACGCGGCGCCGTTCGTGCAGGCGGACGGCAGACTGGACGTGGCGCTGCTGCTTGCGGAGTTTCAGAGCTTCTTCCGCCGCCACTCCGAGCATTGGCGGAACCGGTTCGCGTATGAGGAAGCGTGGCCGCAGTTGCTGCTGCAGGCGTTTCTGCAGCGGGTGGTGAACGGCGGCGGGCGCATCGAGCGGGAGTACGCGCTCGGCAGCGGACGGGTCGACCTGCTGATCGTATGGCCGGTGGCGAACCGCGCGCCGGCGCAGCGGGTGCAGGAGGTGGCGGTCGAGTGCAAGGTGGTGCGCGACCGCGACGGACTGGAGCGAACCATCGCCGAAGGCGTGGAGCAGACCGCGCGCTACGTGGAGCGGTGCGGGGCGGAGGCCGGGCACCTGGTGGTCATAGACTGCCGGGAGAACCGGAGTTGGGAGGAGAAGGTCTTCCACCGGCGGCGCGGCGAAGGCCCGTCGACCGTCGACGTGTGGGGCATGTGACGGCCGCGTGCGGCTTATCCCGCGGCGCAGCGGGAAGCGGCGAGACCGGCCCGGTCATCGTGCCGTACTTCGCGGCAGGCGCCGGCCACCTGTCGGCCGCGGCCGCGGTCGCCGCGGCGCTCGGAGAACGCGGCTGCGCGGCCGCGCTGATCGACGTGGCGGCGCTCGGCGGACCGCGCACCGAGCGCTTTTACGTCTCTTCGTGGAGTTGGCTGCTGCGCCACCGCCGCGCCGGACAGCTCGCCTTTGCCGGCGACTCGGCGCTGCCGGCGCTGAGCCGGCTGGTCAACCGCGGCGCCGCGTCCGCGGCGGTGCCGCGCGCCCGCGCGCTGCTCGACTCCCGGCGGCCGGCGGCCGTGTTGGCCACACACTGGGGCGCCGCCCATATCTTCGCCCGCGCTCGGCGGGGCGCCCGGCACCGGCCGCCGCTGTTCTACGTCTTCACCGAGCTGGGCGGGGCTCACAACCTGCTGGCGTGCGGCGCCGACCGCTATTTCGCCATGGGCGCCGGCGCGGCCGCCGCGGTGCGCGATTCGGGGGTGGCGCGGCGCCGCATCGAGCAGGTCGCTCCGATCACGCACCGGCGGTTCCTGGAGGCGCCGGACCGCAGCGAGGCGCGGCGCCGTCTGCGTCTGGACCGGCGCCGGCCGGTCGTCTTCTACGGCCTGGGCGGGGCCGGCATCGGTGACGCCGAGGGATTCGTGCGCGCCGCAACGCGCGCGGCGCCGGATGCGGTGACGCTGGTGTCGACCGGCCGCAACGACGCGTTGCGGCGCCGTCTGGCGGCGCGGTTCGCCGGCTTCCGGGTCATTCCGTTACCGTTTCGCGATGACGTGGAGGTGCTGCTGGCCGCCGCCGATCTGGCCGCCGGAAAGTGCGGCACCCTGTTCACGCTGGAGGTGACCGCGGCGCGGCGGCCGTTCCTGATCACCCAGGTCGGTGCCCCCAATGAGCGGCACAACCGTAACTTCATCGTCCGCAACGGGTACGGGTGGTACGCTCCTTCGCCCCGCGCGTTCGCGGCGGCGTTGCGGCGCGCGCTGGCCGGCGGCGGGATGGACGCCGCCCGGCGGGCGCTTGCCGGCGCGCCGCGGCCGGCCGGCGCCGGTCAGGTCGCCGCCGCGGTGATCGCGGCGCTGGCCGGCAACCGGTGAACGGCCCGGCGGCAGGGTCCCTGCAGGCAGGGTCCTGGCAGGCAGGGTCCCGGCAGGCGGCCGTGGTGGTCACCGCCGGCGCCGGGTTGACCCTGTTCGCGCTGGCGGTGACGCCGGCCGGCTCGGCGCCGTTGGCGCGGTTGCTGGCCGGCGGGGACCCGGCGCCGTTTCTGGACTACGCCGTGCGCTTCGGCGCGGCCGCCGCGCTGCTCGGCGTGGCGCCGGCCGTCGCCGTGCGCGCCGCCGGCGGCCGCTTGCGCGAAATCGGCGTCCGCAGGGCCAGGCGCATCCACCCGGCGGCGGTCGTTGCGGCCTGCGCGGTCGCGGCGTTGGCCGGCGTCTTGTCCCTCCGCAACCCGCAGCTCGCCGCCTTCTACCCGTATGCGCGGCCCTACACGCTGCAGCTGGCCGCCTCACCGGCGGGCGTGGCGGCGCACGCGCTGGCCTACCTGTGCCTCTACTACCTGCCGTGGGAGCTGACGTTTCGCGGCGCGCTGCTGTTCCCGCTGCTGCCGCGCCGCGGCGCGGGCGCCGGCGGCGCGCTGCTGGCCGCCACCCCGCAGGCGATCGCGTCAACGCTGATGCACGTAGGCCATCCGCCCGCCGAGCTGGCGGCCGCCTTCCCCTTCGGCCTGGCGCTCGGGATGCTGGCCACACGCACCGGCTCGCTGCTGCCGGGCCTCCTGATTCACGCCGCCGTCGGCATCGCCCTCGACGTGACCATCATGGTCACCCGCTGAGGGGAGCGCCGGGTCACGCCGTGCGCATTGGCCAGACCGAGCCTGCCGGTTCCGGGCCGGTCCGCTCCGGGCCGGCCCGCTCCGAACCGGCCGTCGACACGGTCGTGACCGGCGCGTCGGGATTCATCGGCTCCGCGCTCGCCGTCCGCTTGGCCGCCACCGGGCGGCGGGTGCGCGGCATCTACCTGCGCGGCGGCCCGCAGGAGCGGATGCGGCGGCTGGCCGCCGCCGGGGTGCGTATGCGGCGCTACGATCTGAGCAGCGATCACGGCGCGCGCGACGCCCTTGCCGGCGCCGCGGCGGTCGCCCACTGCGCGGGCGCGGTGAGCGACTGGGGAACGCGCGCTCACTTCCGCCGGCACAACACGGAGCTGTCGGCGCGGCTGTGCCGGGCGGCAACCGCGGCCGGCTGCCGGCGTTTCGTGCACGCGGGCTCCGCCGCCGTGCACGGATTCGGCCCGCATCGCGGCACCACGGAGGAAGGGCCGTTCTACCCGCCGGTCAACCCCTACCAGGAAAGCAAGCTGGCCGCCGAACGGCGCGTGCGCGCGCTGCGGGCCGACGCGGTGGTGCTGCGGCTCGGCAACGTCTACGGCCCCGACGACACCACCAGCTTCTACCGCATCCTGCGGGCGATCGAGCGTGGTCTGCCCGCCTTCGTCGACGCCGGCCGCCGTCTCACCTGCCCGGTATACGTCGATGACGTGACGCGGGCCTTCGAGCTGGCGCTGGAGACCGACGCAGCCGCCGGCGCGGTGCTGCTGATCACCGGGGGCGAGCGGGTGCGCTGGCGGCAGGTCCTGCAGCGCGCCGCCGCGCTCCTGGGCCGCGCGCCGCCGCGCTGGCCGGCGCCGGGTTGGCTGGCGCTGCCGGCCGCCCGCGTAGTGGAGCGCGCGTGGCGCGCCGCGCGGGCCGCCGGCGAGCCGCCGCTCACCGTCTTTCGGGTCGCGCAGACCGCGCACGACTACGACTTCAGCATCGCCCGGGCGCGGGCGGCGCTCGGCTTTGAGCCGGCGACCGGCTACCGCGAAGGCATTGAACGGACGGTGCGGGCCTACCGCGGGCGGCGTTCGGCGCTACGGTGAAGCGGCGGCCCGGTACTCGGCCAGGGCGTCGGTCACCATGCGGAAGACGCGCTCATCCACGACCGGCCCGACCAGCGACTCGAAGCCGTGCTGCAACACCCGCCACTCGGCCGCCTGTTCGGGCGTCGGTTCATGGATGGTGAGGCCGAACCGGCGCATGATCTCCACCGCCGCCCGCTCGGCGGCCAGCACCTCCTCCGCCGTTTCCCGGCCGATCTCCTGGGCGACCGCCAGCAGCTCGGACTGGATGCCGCGCGGCAACCGCCGCCACGAACGGACGGAGACGACCATCGCTCCGTAGAACGGCGCGATCTCCAGCGCGTTCATGTGCTTGGTGACGCCGAACCACTGAAACGGGGCGACGATCAACGGGCTGTTGAGCACGGCGTCGACCGCCCCGGTCTGCAGGCCGAGCATCAGTTCCGTGACCTGGTGCTCGGCCAAGCGGAACCCGGCCGCCTTCCACGCTTCGACGACCGGCGGAGCGGCTTCCGGAACGTTGAGCTTCTGCCGCTGCAGATCGGCGGGGATCACGTTGGGCTCCCGCGAGAAGAAGTAGACCCAACCGGCCGCGGTCCAGATCAGCACCTTGAAGCCGCGGCGTTCGAACTCTTCTTCGATCACCGGCTGCAACCGTTCGGTCGCGTAGGCCAACTCTTCCTGGCTCTCGAACATGAACGGCATGCCGAGCGCCAGCACGCCCGGATAGACGGTGGCCAACCCCACCGCGGAGACGGCGGCGCCGTCGAGCTGGCCGGTGCGCATCTTGCGCACCATGTCGACCTCGTCGCCGGCCACCCCGCCGGGAAAGACGGTCACGTCGATGGCGCCGCCGGAGATGCGGTTCCATTCGGCGCCGATGCGCCGCAACGCCTTGTCCCACAAGGTGTCCTGCGGGGCCAACGATCCGAACTTCAGGTTCTGCGCCCCGGCGCCGGCGGCGGCCAGCGCCAGCAGCGCCAGGGCCGCGCACGACCGGCGCACGCGCCACCGCTTCGGCCGAGCGGCTTGCCGGCGGTTGCCGCGTGAGCGCGGCTGCTGCTCTGATGGATGCATGTCCGCGGGCATGGTCGCGCGCGCGGCCGGCCGCGTCAACGCAGGGTGCGGCGGCGGCGCCTCACAGGCCGAGCAGCCGGACCAGCGTGGTCGTCAGGGGCGGCACGTAGGTGATCACCAGTACCGACGCAAGGAGGATCGCCAGGAACGGCAGGGTAGACCGGTACAGATGCGCGAGCGGCGTTTCGAACCGATAGGAGGCCAGAAACAGGTTGAGTCCGACCGGAGGGGTCAAGTAGCCGAGCTCCAGGTTGGCCAGGAAGATGATCCCCAGGTGCACGGGATCGAGCCCGTAGGATTCGCCGATCGGGATCAGCAGCGGCGCCAGCACGACGGTGGCAGAGAAGATGTCCATCAGGCAGCCGGCTATCAGGAGCGCGACGTTGAGCAGGATCAGGAACACGTACGGCGAACGCACGCGGTCGCTGAACCACTGCACCAGCGCCTGCGGCGCCTGCGCGTCGACGATGGCGAACGACAGCGCCTTGGCAAGTCCCAGGATGACCAGGATGCCGCCGATGATCGGCGCCGCCTTGGCGAACAGGCGCGGCAGGTCGCGGGGGCGCAGGTCGCGGTGAATGAAGAGCTGCACCGCCAGCAGATAGACTACGGCGACCGCGGCCGTCTCCACCAGGTTGGTGATGCCGCCGAACAGCAGCGCCAGGATGATCACCGGCAGCGCCGCTTCCCAACCGGCGCGCCGCAGCGCCGAGCCGATCTCCCGCAGCCCGGCGGGAGCGGCCGGAGCGGCTACGGGCGTAGCTATGGACGCCGCCCCCTGCGCGGCCGCCGGTGGCGCCGCTGATCGGCGCGCCGTGCGCCGAGCGCGCACCAGCGTGAAGACGATCAGGGCCGCCACCATCAGCACCCCCGGGCCCATGCCGCCGGCGAACAGCGCCCGGATGTCGGTCTGGGTGACCATGCCGTACATGATGATCGGCAGGCTGGGAGGGAACAGCAGGCCGATGCTGCCGGAGGCGGTCAGCAGCCCGATCGCCAGCTCCTTGCGAAAACCGCTCCGCAGCAGCAGCGCCGCCAGCAGCCCACCGACCGCCAGGATGGTCACGCCCGACGCTCCCGTGAAGGTGGTGAAATAGGCGCAGATCAGCGTGGCGGCGATGACCAGCCCGCCCCGGAAGCGGGAGAACAGGGCGGTGCAGAGATCGATCAGACGCTTCCCGGCGCCGCTCTCCGACAGCAGGAACCCGGCCACGGCGAACAGCGGCAACGCCGGCACGTGGACGCTGATCAGCATGCCGTACGCCTCGTCCGGGACCGTCTCCAGCACGCCGTTGGTGGCGAACATCACCAGGGAGACGCCGCCGAGCACGGCGAAGATCGGCACGCCGGCCACCGCCGAGACGATCATCACGATCAGCAGCGGCAGCCGTAGCGCCCGCACCGCGCCGGTCACGGCGTCGGCGGCGTCCCATAGCACCGGCTCCAGCCCCGGCAGCCCCGACCCCATCTCCCAGGAGACGGCGATGATCAGTGCGGCCAGCGACGGCAACGCCAGGACCACGCCCATAGCGGCGCCGAACACGCCCGCCGCCGCGCCCGCCCGTCCCGAACCGCCGTCCCCGTCCGGCCGTCCGGCGGCGATGACCGCGCGCAGCGCCATGAGCCCGAAGCCGATCGGCAGGATCGCCAGCACCGCCCGCCGGGACAGCACCCCGACCCGCGCGTACGGATCGAAGCCGACCAGGATCAATGAAGCGGCGCTCACGGCCACCGCGGTGGTGACCGCCACGGTGATCGCGGTGGCGCCGACCGCGGCCCAGCGGTCGAACGGGGCGGGCAGCTTGGGAAGGCCGGCGCTCAGGGAGAGATGGCGCCGCTCACGGGTGGCGACGATGCCGCTCAGGCAGGCGACCCAGACCGCCAGATGCCGGACGTAATCGTTGATCGCCGTCAGCGTGGCGTCGAACAGCAGCCGGGCGATCACCTGCGCCGTGGGGATCAGGGCCATCAGCAGCAGCGCGGCGATCACCGTGCCGTCTTCGACCCGCGCGACGAAGGACTTGGCCGGAGCGCCCGCGTCCTGCGCTCCCGATTCCGGGCCGGCGACGTCTGCGGGACCGCGGATCACGTCGCGCTCGCTCCCGGGAAGAGCTCGTCGGTGCGGTCCAGGAGATGGCGGGCGCGCCGCTGCGCAAGGACGTTCTGCAGCCGGCGCTCCGGCGCCGCGTCCACGTCTATGGCGAGCGCCCGGGTCAGCAGCCGGCGGAACTGATCGACGTCCTGGTCGGCTACGGCGACCGCGGCGGCCAGGTTGACGCTGGCGGCGGCCGACGTCCCGCCGCTCACCTCCATGGCGCGCAGATAGTGCCGCCGCGCGCGGCCCCGGTCGCCGCCGGCCGTCTCCGGCAGCTCTCCCAGATACCGGATCATCGCCTCGTGCGCGCGCCCGCCGCCGTACGCGTCGTCCCACCGCAGCACCTGCCCCAGCAGCGCGCCGGCGATCGGCGCGCGGACCAGCAGATCGACGTCGCCGGGGTCGGCGGCCAGGGCGCCGAGCCAGCCGGCCGCGACCCAGAACGCAAAGTCTGCGTCCGCGTCGCGCAGGATGCTGAGCAGGGCGGCCGGCCTGCCGGCCGCCACCGACGCCAGCGTTCCGGGGCGGCGCATCTCCAGCCCGGACAACACGTAGTCCAGGCCGCGCAGGTGGAGCCGCTTGGCGCGCCGCAGGGCGGCGGCGCGCCGCCCGTACTCGCCGGCCGGCAGCAGCTCGGCGGCGCCGTGCACGAACGACTCGGCATAGGCTATCAGCAGCCGCCCGGCGGCCAGGCGCGCCAGCGGGTCAGACGGGACCTGCCGGACCCGCGTTTCGGACAGCTTGATCAACGCCGGCAGCGCGGCTGCCGCCAGTTCCGGGTCCTCCTCGGTAGCGAACGGATGCGCCGCGGCGTCCTCGGCGCCGCCGGCCAGGCCGGCCGGGAGCTGGCCGGTCGCGCACGCCGCCAGCGCGACCGCCGCGGCGGCCGGCAGCGCGGCCCGGCGCAGGAATGCTGTCCGCAGCAGGAATGCTGTCCGCAGCAGCAGCGTGATCACTTGGATGCCGCCGGCCGCGCCGGCGCGCCGCCCGGCGGACGGATCGCCGCCCAGGTGATGAGCGCCGCCACCAGGAAGCGAAAGCGGTCCAGGCGCACGATCTCGCGGTCGGTCAAGCCGGCCGCAAGCTGCTCGGCCGCCGGCGCGCCGAGCGCCGTCTCCGGCAGCAGCGCGCGAGCGGCCCGCGCGAACCGCGAGCGGTCCTCCATCGCGTCGAGCAGCTTCTCTATCCGCGCGCGCAACGGTTGCCCGCGCCGGTGCATGGCCAACTCGTCGCGCAGGCTCTCCACGCCGGCCGACGGAGACTCCAGGAAGTGGCGGTAGTGCGGATACAGAAAGCTGCCGGCGCCCAGGATCGCCCCTATCGCCAGGATCAGCTCGTCGCGCACGTATGGCGCGGCTCTGCGGTCGAGCTTGGCTATCAGCACCGGGATCGACGTGGCGCTGCCGAACAGCTCCAGGGCGGTGACCGCGTGGATGATCAGGCGCGGGTTGTCGGCGTCGGCCAGCAGCCGCTCGATGCGGTCCAGACTCGACCGGTCGCCGAGCCGCGCCAGGGCGACCATCGCCGTGCCGGCCAGGAAGACGTCGGCGGCGTCCAGGCCCTCCCGCAGGACCGGGATCGCGTCGGTAACGCCTTTCTGGCCCGCCAGCTCGGCGGCCAGATGGGCGGTGGTGAAGTGGTGGTCGCGCAGCTCCGTGATCAGCGCCGGCGCCAGGTCCTCACGGGTCTCCACGGTGGTGAGCGCGGTCAGCGCTTCCGCCCGCACCGCGAACCGGGGTGAGGCGAGCTTGCGCAACAGGTCGCGGGCGGTGACGCGCGAACGCGAAGCGCCGAGCTCCTGGATCAGCTGCTGCTCCTCGAACGGACTCCGCACCCGCTGCAGCCGGTTGAGCAGCCCGAGCGCGCGCAGCTCGCGGATGGAGAACAGCATGCCCAGCACGTCGCGCGCCCGGTAGGCGCCGAGCCGCTCCAGCCCGCCCATGCCGAGCGCGATCGCCGCGAACAGCACCGTCAGCACCGCAAAGAAGGCGCGGAACGATCCGGTGTCGCCGAGCGCGCGGCCGAGCAGGTCGAGCAGCGCGCCGCCGGCCAGCGAACCGAGCACGCCGCCCAGTCCGGTCGCCATGAGATACAGGGTTCCCAGATTGAGGCGCTCTTCGGCCTTGCAGATCGACAGGAAATAGACGGTGGAGGCGCTCTGCAGCCCGCTGGCGCCCATCATGAACAGAAAGAAGACCCCCGCGCCGAATCCCCACGCCGCCGGGGCGGGCAGGGGCGGCGCCACCACCAGCGGCAGCATCACCGCGCCCATCACGGCGGCCGACAGCACCAGCAGCGGCTGCGCGCCGATCCGGTCGGTCATCAGACCGCTCAGCAGCGCCATGACTATGGCGCCGAAGGAACCGACCACCGTGATCAGCATGATCGCGTCGTCGCCCATTCCGTACACCTGCCGCAGGAACACGATGAAGAACGGCGTGACCATGAACGAGCCGGCGAACACCGCCAGGATCAGGATCAGGAAGCGGCGTATGGTGGCGTCCCGCAGCGCCGACCCGGTGGCCGCCAGCAACCCGGCGGCGCGCGGCTCGCGCGGCGGCTCCGGCAGGCGGAACACGTAGACGGTCGACAGGCCGCCGGCGATCACGCCGACGCCGATGATGACGGTGAAGATCACCAGCGGCGACTCCTGATCCAGGACCAGCCCCATCAGCAGCCCGGTCACCACGATCACGCCGTGGATGACCAGCTGCATCCGCGACATGAACAGGCCGCGGTCCTGCGGCGTGGTGAGGTGGCCGATCACCGGCTGCATGCCGGTCATGCCGATCCCGCGCGCCAGGTTGAAGCCGAGCACGCCGACGAACAGCAGCGACACCGCCGCGCCGGTGTTGCCGGCCGCGGCGAACAGCGACACCGCCAGCAGCGGCGCGGCCAGGACGTAGCGGGCGATCCAGAACAGCCCCATCGCCCGCACGTTGCCCAACCGGTTCACGAACGCGCGGCCGATGATCGGCATGAACTGAGCCAGCGGGATGCAGGCCAGCAGCACGCCGATCATGGCGCTGCCGAGCCCTACGCGGAGTCCGTACAGCGTGATCACGTTGCCGGACAGGCACTGGAACGAGCAGACGTTGAACAGATTGAAGAGGTAGAAGGTGCGTTGCGCGACGGTCCGTTGGACCGGGCTGAGCTCGCGGCGCTGATTCGGTGGGGCCGCGCTGCTCACGACCGGCCGATGGTAGGTCCGCTCCGCCGGACCGTCAATCGGCGGCGGTCGATACGATAACGGCGGGTCAGTACGAGTAGGCGTGGACTACCGTCCCGTTGCGGTCGAGCAGCTCGGCGGCGTCGCCGCTGTTGCTCCAGATGTTCCGGGTGGATGCCTGCACGCAGGGGTGCGGCGTGTCCACGCAGCCGGCGCCGCTGCCCAACGCCAGCGTCTTGCCGGGCGCCAGCACCGTCCCCGGCGGGATCTCCACCGCGTCGCCGTCGTCGTCACGGACCCGCCACCCGGAGAGATCGATCGCCGCGGAGCCGTCGTTGCGCAGCTCCACGTGCTCGGCGCGGCCGGCGTTGCGGATGATCACGACCACCACGCCGGAACCGGTCCGGCCCTCCCACAGACCGGCCCCGCGCTGCCGGGCTTCGCGCTCCAGGTCCTCGAACTGAGCAAAGAAGTGCATCAGGTCATCGGCGCGGTAGACGGTGGCCAGCCCGCTGCGGAGCAGCTCGGCGTTGAGCAGCGTGCCGTCGCGCAGATAGACGAAGGCGAGCAGGCGTTCGAAGCGGTCGCGCCGCCGGAAGTCGAACGCCAGGTAGACCGGTCCGGCGGCGAGGCGCGCCGTGAGCGCCTGCGCCTCGGCGGCCAGCGGCTCGCCCAGCTCCGGCGTGTCGATGCCGAGCAGCCGTATCTTCTCGACGGCGCGCATCCCGTACGGCGGGTCGCCGACCGAGACCTCGAAGGTGTCCCCGTCCACGTGCCGGGTGACGGTGGCCGGCGTCATCCGGCGGACCTCGGCGTCCTGGTAGCGCTGCAGGCCGGCCGCCGACACGTCGTAGACGGCCGGCCGGTCCGTCTGGGCCGCGGCGCCGACGGCCGCCAGGGCCAGCAGCGCCGCGGCCGGCATCCCGGCGGAGCGGAACAGGGCGATCGTCGAGCGCACGGTCATCACGCCGGGAGTATAGCGATTGCGCGGGGCGCGGGGTGTATCGCTGGTGACTCTGCCGGTACCATGCGGCCGATGAGAGCAGATCGATGACGGAAAACGGTTTTCGGCTCGACGGCCGGCTGGCGCTGGTGACCGGTTCGACCTCCGGGATCGGCGCCGCGTTGGCGCGCGGCCTGGGGCAGGCGGGCGCCCGCGTGTTGGTGAACGGCCGCCGCCTCGACCGCGTCGAACGGATGATCGAGCGGCTGCGCGCCGGCGGGATCGACGCCGCCGCCTGCCCGTTCGACACCCGCGACGCGCAGGCGGCGGACCGGGCGATCGGCGCCGCCGAGCGGACCGCGGGCCCGATCGACATCCTGGTCAACAACGCCGGCATGGCGCGCCGCGGCCCGATGGTCGAGCTCGACCCCGCCGACTGGCAGGAGGTGATCGACACCGACCTCACCGGTCCGTTCCTGGTCGCCCGCCGCGTGGCGCGCGGCATGATCGAGCGCGGCCGCGGCAAGATCATCAACACCTGCTCGCTGATGAGCGAGCGGGCGCGCCGCGGCACCGCCGCCTACGCAGCGGCCAAGGGCGGGCTGCAGCTGCTGACGCGCGCCATGGCGGTCGAGTGGGGGCCGCACGGCGTGCAGGCCAACGGCATCGGCCCCGGCTACTTCGCCACCGAGATGACCCAGCCGCTCAAGGACGACCCGGCGTTCGACGCCTGGGTGTGCGAACGCACGCCGGCCGGCCGCTGGGGCGACACCGCCGAGCTGATCGGCCCCACCGTGTTCCTGGCCTCCGACGCCTCCAGCTTCGTCAACGGCCACGTCCTCTTCGTCGACGGCGGCTTCCTGGCCCTGCTATAAGCGTGAACGTTGCCGCGCACTCGACCGCCGCGAACGGCGAACGCCAAAGCGACCTGAGCACCGATGTGTTCATGGCGCTACGGAACCGCTTCTTCGATGACGATGCCGACCCAACCGTGTATTCCCTGCGGCCCAAACGCAATACGCAAGACGACCCGCTGGATGGGTATCTTTGCGACGCGCTCAGTACCGACCTGCGCCGCGGTATCGAGACCAAAAAGGCCGACGGTCCGCTCATCACCCCGGATATGGCGATCTATCGACCGGAGCTTTGTGATCGTTTCTCCAGGGAAGCGTTGCGCGGAGCGCCTGATCTGATAATCGGCCTGGAAGTCAAGAAGCTCGAACGCCAGCCCTCGGGCAGGATCGCTCGTGCCTCGGGCATGGACTACAACTCCACGCCGCCTTGCGGCACCGTTCGCGTTTATGATCTCGACGGCGTCGCCGTGGACATCAAGGGATACTACTTGTTCGTATGCCAGGAACCGACACAACGCGCCGACGAGACGCACCGGCTGACGGCCCTTGCGCTCTGCGACGGCGACGTCCTGAACGACGACTTCGACTACTATCTGTCGATAATCGGCCAGCGATCGAAGGAAATAGGTCTCGGAACGTACGGCGACGGCGCCAACAGAGTCAGACCGATGCTGGTCTTCTCCAATCCGCTCGGAGCGCCTTTGCTCGACCATCATGCGACGCTCATCCATCCGCGCGCCGATCTTGAGGCCGTGTGCCCGCAGTTGCGCCACGTCGGCGTGTTGGAACGTAGCGTGCCCGGCGATAGTACTACGGGAACGCGCGTTTTCCAGTGTTATCGCGATGTTCGCGACGCGCCCGGCAACGTCGAGCCGTTCCGCGTCCGCGATCCGTTTCCTACGCCGAGGCGTTCTGCCAGAACCATCCCGCGCGGCCGGTTCTTTGTCGCCTTGCGGCCGTCGACCTGATCGTCCAGGGACTCGATGAGGTCGGCGATTCGGCCGTCGCGTCTCCGCAGGAAGTCGTGCGCCGCCACCGGGTCGGAGCCGGTAGAGAGAAACCGTATTATCTGAGCGATGACGATGGCGCGAATGTCGTTGCGGCTCAACGACTGACCGCACCGCCGCAGGCGGCCGACCTGATCGCCCGCAACCCGAGCGGCGCGCGACCACGCTTCCTCATTGGTCTGCGACGATACGGTCGCGTCCTCCCGTTTCCGGCAGACGATGATGATGTCGAAGGCCGCCGGTTCCTTGGCTTGTCGCTTCGGAATCGCAACAGCCATATCCGCCTTGATAGGATGTGCCGCCACTATCGCAAAGCGGGCCTGCGTTATCGCGTCGAAGACACTGAGCCAGCCTTCCGATCGCGTGTGGTGATACGTGAATATGAGAAGTCCCCCCGACTTCAGCACCCGGCGGCACTCCATCCAAACGTCTCGCAAACGCTTCGAGAACGTCTCGGCGTCCGTCTGTTGAACTTCCCGTTCGGATCGTGTCGTAGTCGATCGGCGATCGGCGGTCTTCAGAATACACTGCTGCCAAACGTGGAAGAAGTCAGCGAGCTGAGAATAGTGAACGTTATCAAAGAAGGGCGGGTCGGTGACGACCAGGTCGACGGAAGCCGAGGCGATGTCGGTCCGGCTCGAATCGTTGCAAGCCAGGTAGACCCGGCGTCCGGCGTCGAACGCCTTGAACGTGCTTGCGACCGGGTAGCCGATGGGAGCCGATAGCCCGAACACTTTGCGCGCGACCGCTCGATCGTTTCTTGCGCCAACCTCGATCTCAAACGGATCCTGACAATAATCGATCGCCCGCATGATTCTGCTCTTGAACAACGTGGAGAATGAACCGGAACTCTTGGGCGTACCCCAGGGATTTGCTTCGAGCGGCATGCGCTCGGGCTTCAAGACATGATGCGAGAACATGTGCCGAACCGCACCTGTTCCCTCTCCCTTGTAGGATGCAAACAGATTGTTGAATTCGAGAACTCCGGAAAAGAGGCAAGTAAATAGATCGCGTAGCGGCATATTCTCGATGGAGCTGATGCGCTCGGCCAGCGTTCCAAGACAGAGAAGCTGGCGGTCATTGAACATGTCTCGCCACCGCAGGTATCCGTAATTGATCGCTTGGTTGGTGTTGTAACCGGGATTCAGCAGTCCTTCCGGAAGCCGGCAGCCGCTTTCCTTCAGCCGTGCGGCAGCCCGCTGGTACAGCTGGTGATCGGAGTCGACGGCCGGCAGGTATACCTTGTCTCCGGATTCGGTGAGCACCAGCTTCGCGTAGAGACGGTGGTTGGGAGGCGACGCCGCTGCGCGAACTACGTCGATGATGCGAAAGACACTGTGGCAGCTGGGGCAGGTGGCCCGCGCGCCGTTCGCGGACCCTGTTCGAGGATCGAAATTCCGGCGGCAGGAGCGGCAAGTCACCTGCGCTGCGTCGCGGATGGTTTGCTGGACATCGCCGCAGAAAGGGCAAAGCGTGTGAGCGTGGACATGATTCGGATTGGAGTGACGTGCGAACGTGTACGTGTTGAACAGATCGACCTCTTCTTTACAGCACGGGCAGCTGACTACCTTGACCCAGAAATAGTAGAGGCATCGGGCCAACCCGTCGGGAAGGACCGCGTGGTAGAACTCGCCGATGACGTCGGCTACATCGTGCTCGATCGATTTGAACTCGCGGATTGCGGCATCCCTGTCATGTGGGCCGAGAGCGTTCTTGACAGCGAAGTGCGCGACGGGATTGATGTCGCATCCGATGGCTCGGCAACCGAGCTTCAGGGCTTCGCCGATGGTCGTCCCACTGCCCATGAACGGGTCGAACACCACGGTCCCGGGAAACCGCAACGGCCGGTAAAAACTGCGCTCGACGTCTGCGCCCGAAGGCATCATCGCACCGATGAGAATGGCCCGAAACACGGATCCGAGGCGTTGCGCCCACCACTTGTGGATATGGTAGAGTGGACGGTTGATCTCTTTGCGCCAGCTTTCCAACTCGGCGAGTTCGCAGAATCGTTCGAACGGAAAAAGGTCGTCTTCAATCGCCCGTTTGGAGCTGCTGCCGAGAAGGGGCGGAGTCGGCATTTCTTCGACGGCGTGTAGCGGGAGGCGGAGGGTCACGGGATGATGATACACTCGTTCGCGCCGGATGCAACGCCGGTGTGGCGCCCGGTGGCAGACGGCCGGCGGGGCGGTTGACGGCGGCGGCGACATGGAGTCGAAGACGGGACGAGAGGGACGGGAGTGAGTGCGGACAACGACCGTGTCGTAGCGGAGTGAGACATACACGATGGTGGCGGCGCCGGTGCTAGTTCCGGGCGGACAGGTTGAGCAGCAACGGCGGCCGGCCGCTGGGGGCGACACCGCCGGCCTGATCGGCCCCGCCGTGTTCCTGGCCTCCGACGTCTCCAGCTTCGTCAACGGCCACGTGGTTGACCCCTGTGACGAATTGAGGTATGCTTCTTGTGACGTGTCCGAGCAGAGCCGGGCATGGGCCCGTTGGCCCCGAAGCGTGCGTTGGAATCATCGAAGTGAACCCTCCCATTACGCCAGGCGAGATTCTTCTTGAGGAATATCTCAGGCCGATGGGCATCTCGCAGAACGCCATGAGCCGATCGATAGGCGTCGCCCCGCGCGCGATCAATGAGATCATACATGGCCGGCGGTCGATCACGCCGGCCATGTCCATTCGCTTCGGCGCATTCTTCGGTCAGTCGGACCAGTTCTGGCACGGGTTGCAGGTGGAGTGTGATTTCCGCAAGCTCGCCAGAGATCGCCAGCGGCTCACCGCCGGAGTCCAACCTGCGTCGAGCATACGGGTGAAACAAGAGGAGAAGTCGCTTCGATGAGGACGTCGATAAAACTGAAGACGAAGGCGGTCGCGGGGCTGGTTCTGCTGCTTTCGGCGGGTGTCGCCGGGGCGCAGAGCTTTCCGGACTTCACGGAGCTGATGGCCGGCGACTGGGAGTACAACACGGTGGTGCCGGATGACTTCGACCGGGACATCTGGGACTACGTCTACACGGCGTTGAGCGATTCGTTGACGTTGGCTTCCGGTGACACGGTGCGGATGTCCCTGTGGGTCTATTGCGATGGCTCCAAGGTCGCCGTGTGGCGCAGCGGCGCCGCGCCGTTCCGTTTCGAGCACGACAGCGAAAACCGGCAGGAGGTCGAGTACCGATTCGACAACGGGAAGGCGCAGGCCGGCGAGTGGGTCATCTCCGACCGGCGGACCACCGAGGGGCTGTTCGTGCCCGACGGCGACGAGGACCGCTTTGTTCGGGAGCTCAATCGCAGCACGCATCTTCGGCTGATGATCCAGCCGCTCGGCGGCGAGGAGCAGATGGTCCGGTTTTCCGTGCAGGGGTTGGAGGCGGCTCTGGAGCAGTGCCTGTAGGCGCGGCGCGCGGAGCGCGACGCGGGTCGGCCGGTTCGAGGTGGCCTCCGCGCGCCGGCCGCTGCCGGTCCGGCCGGCCGGAGTGACGGGGCCGGGCGGCCGGCCGGGACGCGCCGGCCGGGGCGGTTGATCCGGCGCCGAGGCCGGGGGATACTTCCCCTGACCCACTCTACCGGAGGAACAACCGATGGCTTTCACCCTGCAGATCGGCGACCGCGCGCCCGGCTTCTCGCTTCCCGCCACCGACGGCAAGACCCACGCCCTGGCCGACTTCGCCGCCAGCCGGGCGCTGGTGGTCGTCTTCTCGTGCAACCACTGCCCCTACGTGATCGGCAGCGAGGAGCGGATGAAGGCGTTCGCCGCCGAATACGCGCCGCGCGGCGTCGCCATGATCGCGATCAACTCGAACGAGACCGAAAACCATCCGCACGACTCGTTCGAGCACATGGTGACCCGCGCCGCCGAGCAGCGCTTCCCGTTCGTGTACGCCCGTGACGAGGATCAGAGCGTCGCGCTGGCGTACGGCGCGCTGCGCACCCCCCACTACTTTCTGTTCGACCAGGAGCGGCAGCTGCGCTACACCGGCCGCATGGACGACGACCCGCGCACCGCCGCCAACGCGCGCACCCACGAGCTGCGCGACGCGGTCGACGCGGTGCTGGCCGGCGCCGCCGTCCCGGTCGAGCTGACCAACCCGATCGGCTGCAACGTCAAGTGGGCGGGCCAAGCCGAGCACTGGATGCCGCCGGAAGCGTGCGATCTGGTGACGCCGGCGGCTTGACCCGGCGGCGACAGGCGCGCGGCGTGATCGGCGCCTACCTCGATCCGGCGGGCGCGCCGCCGGACCGGCCCGCGCTGGCGGCGATGGACGCCGCCACGCGCGGCCTGCACCACGGCATAGACGCCGCCATCCGGCGCGCCGGCGTCCCGTACCTGCACCCCGGCGGCGCGACCATACAGCTCGACCTGTTCGGCAGCGAGCCGATGGCGCGCTGGCAGGAGCGCAAGCAGGAGCTGATGTTCCTGGCCTCCGCGTGCTGGTCGGACATGCCGCAGATCTACGGCCGGTACGGCACCACGCCGGCGCGGCGCCTGCTGGCGTGGGTCCGCGACCTGGAGCGGGCGCAGGCGGCGGTGCTCACCGACACCGGCATGCAGGCGTGCGCGCTGCTGTTCGACGCGGTGCTGGAGCGGGGCGACCACGTGGCGTGCGCGCGCGGCGTCTACAACAAGAGCAAGGCGTACCTGAGCCGGTTGACCGCGCTGCTCGGCGGCGAGCTCACCCTGATCGACGACCTGAGCCGCGCCGGGTTGGCCGCGGCGTTGCGGCCGGACACGCGGCTGCTGTTCCTGGAGACCTACACCAATCCGCTGATGCGGGCGGTCGACCCGCAGGCGCTGGCGAGCGCGGCCGGCGAGGCGCGCGCCGCCGGCGCCGCGCGGCTGGTGGTGGCGCTCGACACCACCATCGCCACCCCGTGGGGCTTGGCGGAGCCGGCGCTGCAATGGGAAGGCGTCGACGTGGTGGCGGTCTCCGGCACCAAGGCGCTCGCCGGCCAGGACCGCGACATGTGGGGCTACTTGGCCTCCGACGACGTCCGGCTGCTCAACGGCGTGATGGACCTGCAGGCCATGCGCGGCGGCATTGTCGACTGGCGCCGCGCCGCCGCGATTCTGGACGGCCTGGACCGGGCGGAACCCCGCTTCCGGCGGCGTTGCGCCACCGCGCAGGCGGTGACCGCGTTTCTGGCCGCGCACCCGCTGGTGGAGGAGGTGTTCCATCCGGCGGCGCCCGGCCATCCGGACGCCGCCGTGATCGAACGTCACTACGCGGCGCCGGGCTCGATCGTCAGCTTCCGGCTGCGCGGCGCCGACGAGGCGCAGACCCGCCACTTCTGCGACGTGCTGGCTACCTGCGGGGTGCTGCGCTACGCGCTCAGCTTCGACGGCTTGGCCACCAAGCTCAACCATCACCGGTCGGTGTCCGAGTACTTCACCGCCGAGGAGGAGGTGCGGCGCATCGGCGTCGACCGGCTGGTGCGGCTCGGCATCGGCGTCGAGCATCCCGACGACCTGATCGCCTGCCTCAACTGGGCGCTCTGGCGCCGGCAGGACGTGAGCGCCGCGGAGGTGGAGGCGTGGCAGGCGGAGCGCGCCGCTGCCCTGGGGGTCGGCGGGCCGTGATCGGCGGCGTTTGACACGCCGCACCGGGGCGCGCCATCCTCTGCCGCAATGCGGGACGCCACGACGAACGGGCCGCAGTCTCCGGCCGTTCGCTTCAGCCTTCGTCCGCGGGTAGCGGCGAGCATCTGCTTCATTCTGGCTTCCGCCGTTTCGCTGACCGGGTTGCTCAACCTCTACGAGTACCGCAAGTACCTGCGCGAAGTGCTGCGCGACCGGCACGCGCTGGTGCTGCAGGACATCGGTCACAACATGGAGGCGAAGCTGGCGATCGGTCAGGCCCTTGGCGCGGTGCAAGGGGTCGACGCCGACATGCAGGCCAGCATCGCGCAGGACCCGCAGATCCTGTCGATCGAGATGTTCGACGACGACGGCAAGGTCCTGTACGCCACCGACGAGAGTCTGCGCGGCGATCTGGTGTCGGAGGATTGGGCCGCCGCGTGGAACGCCGATGACCGCATCTGGTCGCGGGTGGAGCCGGACGCCCACGTGGTGGGGTTGCGCGTGGAGAACAGTCTGGGACAAGCGGTCGGATCGCTGGCGCTGCGGTTTTCGAGCGCCGAGTTCGACGACAACGTGCGCGCCATGGCGGTGCGGATCGCGGTGCTGTGCGCGGCGATCGTGGTCGCGTTCGTGCTGGTGGGCGCCGGCCTGTCGGTATTCGTGACCCGGCCGTTGCGGCGGCGCCTGCAGGCGCTGCAGGCGCCGATCGATCCGGACGTCAAGGCCGACGCGGAGACCGAGCCCGACCCCTTCGCGGTGCGGTTTGCGGAGACCACGGCGGCGGCGCAGCAGGCGGTCGCGGACGCCGCCGGGGAGATTCGGCGCATCGAACGGGAGGCCGGCCAGCAGCTGTCGGCCGGCGACGGCCGATGAGCGCGCCGGCCATCGCGGAGCGCCGGTCGGCGACGCCGCCGGACGCGTCGCGGGCGGAGGTCGAACGGAGCGTCTACCGGAGCGTGGCTCTGCGGCTGGCCGCTCTGACGGCGCTGCTGCTGATCGTGTCGCAGGGGGTCCTGTCGTTCCTGCTGGCCCGGACGTTCGAGGACAACCTGCTGCCGGAGGTGCGCCGCAGGGCGGAAGTGGCGGCCGGGCTGGTCGCCGAACAGGTCGGCGACGGTCTCCGCTACGGAATCCCGCTCCGCTCGATGGTGGAGATGGACGAGTTCCTGGACGGCGCGCTGCAGGACAACCCGGACTTCCGTTACGTGGCGGTCGCGGATCCTGCGGGCGCCGAGGTCTACGCGCGGGGCGCGCTGGCGCCGTCCGGCCGCGGCGCCGCCGACCTGGAGCTGGAGGTGCCGATCCTGGCGAATGGCCGGCGGGAGGCGGCGCTGCAGGTGCAGGTGCAGGGCGGGGCGGTGCGCTTGGCGGAGTTGCGCCTCGACATCGGCACCGTGCTGCTGGTCACCCTGCTGATCGGCATCGAGCTGCTGCTGGCGCTGGTGGTGGTGCGGGTGTCGGGGCCGATCCGGCTGGCCGACCGCCTGCTGGCGCTCAGCGCCAAGGGCGACTTCGGCAGCCGCTTCGGCGTGCGCTACCGGGACGAGGTGGGCCGCTTCGGCCAGATCCTCAACGGCGCGCTGCACCGCGTCAACGCCGCGTTCGCAGAGCTGGTGGAAGAAGCCGAGGACGCGCATGAAGTGCAGCTCGACCGCGGCGTGCAGAAGCGCATCAGGGACATTCTGGCCGGAATACGGACGCGCTTCCGCTTCGCGGCCCCCGGCTCGGAGACCACGCTGGTCGCCCGGTCGCCGATGGACGTGCGCATCCCGCTGTTCCTGTTCATGTTGGCGCAGGAGATATCGCGGCCGTTCCTGCCGCTGTTCTTCGGCGACATCTACGCCAACACGCCGATCGCCGGCCTGAGCCGCGAGCTGGCGATCGGGCTGCCGATCACGGCGTTCATGACCATGGTGCTCATCTCGATCCCGATAGCCGGAGCGCTCACCGACCGGGTCCCGCCGCGCGGCATGTTCGTCGCCGGCATCATCCCGTCGGTCGTCGGCCACGTCGGGACCTCCTTTGCGCAGACGATCGGCGAAGGACTGGCGTGGTGGACGCTGTCCGGCGCCGGCTACGGCATCATCTTCATCTCCGCGCAGGCGTACGTGGCGCAGCACACCGATCGGTCGACGCGCGCCACCGGCATGTCCGGGTTCCTGGGCGCGGTCTTCGCGGCCTTCGTGTGCGGTCCGGCGATCGGCGGGATGCTCGCCGACCGCCTGGATTACCGGACGACCTTGCTGGTGGCCGCCGCGCTCGCCGCGGTCTCTGCGGCGGCGGCGCTCTTCACCATCGATCCGGGCCGGGCCGACAGCGCGCGCACGGTCAAGGTCGGTGTGCGCGGCTGGCTGCGGCTGCTGGCGGACCGCGAGCTGCTGGTGGTGACCGCGTTCTCGGCGTTGCCGAGCAAACTGGTGCTCGGCGGCCTGTTCTTCTACTTGGTGCCGCTCTATCTGGCCGACCTCGACAACGCCGGGGCGAACATCGGCCGGGTGATGATGATGTACGGCGTCGCCTGCGTGGTGGCCACGCCGCTGGTCGCCCGCAGCTCCGACCGCCGCCAGCATCCGCGGCTGCTGATGATCGCCGGCGGGTTCGTGATCGCCGCCGGGTGCGCGCTGCCCGCGCTGGCCGACGCGACCGGCGTGGTGCTGGCGGCGGTGGCGGTGATGGGCGCCGGTCACGCCATGGTGACCGTGACGCAGCTCGCCGTGGTGCAGGAGATCGCGCAGGACGCCAGCCAGCGGCTGGGGCTCGGCGCCGGCGCCATCGTCGGCATGTACCGCACCCTGGAGCGGGTCGGCACCGCGGCGGGCGCAATCCTGGTCGGGGCGGTGGCTGCCGCCGTCTCCTACGGACAGACCATGCTTGCGGTCGGCGCGCTGGTGCTGGTCTGCACGCTGCTTTACGTCGTGTTCGGCCGGGCGCCGCGCGGCGCCGGCGGATCGTCCGCGTGAGAGCGCTGGCCGCGGCGCTGCTGATCGGGTTGGCCGGCGCGGCGGCCGCCCAGACGCCGGCCGAACCGTTCCACGTATTCCTGGTGGTGTGGCGCGGCGAGACCCCGGTCGAGAACGGCTTCCGGGCGTACATGCAGGAGAATGGCATACCGGTCCGCTACACGTTGCGCAACCTGGAACAGGACCGGAGCCGCATTCCGGAGGTGGTCGCCGACATACAGGCCGCGCAGCCCGATCTGGTCCACACGTTCGGCACCTCGGCCACGGTCGGCGTATTCGGACGCCACGGCGAATCGGACCCGGCCACGCACGTGCACGGGATTCCCGGCGTCTTTTCGATCGTCGCCTATCCGATCGAGGCGCGCATCGTGGAGAGCTTCGCGTCGACCGGCCGCCCGCTCACCGGCACGGCGTTCCTGCCGCCCGTGGAACGGCAGCTCGACGCCTTGCTGGAGTACCGCTCGATCGAACGTCTGGGCGTGGTCTACAACTCCCTGGAGACCAACTCGGTGATCAACGTCGAGCAGCTCCGCGGCGCGGCGCAGGCGCGCGGCATTGAGCTGCTGGAGGCGCCGGTGCCGCTCGACGACGACGGCCGGGCCGACGCCACCCGGATAGATGAAGCGGTCGACCGGCTGGCGGGCGGCGGCGTGGAGTTCATGTACGTCGGCCCCGATTCCTTCGTGACCAGGAATCGTGCGGCGGTGACCGGGTTGGCGGCCGAGCGCGGCATACCGACGTTCGCCGGCACCGACGCGACCTTTGATGGGCCCTCGCAGGCCGTGCTCGGCTTCGTGAGCCGCTATTTCCTGGTCGGCAAGCTGGCCGGCGCGCAGGCGGCGCGCATCCTGGTCGACGGCGAACGGCCGGAAGACCTGCCGGTCGCCTCGCTGGCCCGGTTCCTGCTGCTCATCCGCATGTCGGCAGCCATGGATCTCGAATTCTATCCCCCGCTCAGCCTGTTGCGCATCGCTGAGGTGGTGGAGGATTAGGGCGGCATGGGTCTCAAGGCGCGCATCGGCATCATCGTCATAGGCTTCATGGCGGTGATGGTGGCCGGCTTGGTGTATGCCGGGACTCTGCGGGAGCAGGGGTTGCGCGATCAGCTCGACCGGACCACCCGGACCGGCAGCCGCGCGCTGTGGAGCAAGATCGTGGAGACCGGGGTGCAGCGCATGCGTGAGCGGACGCCGGTCGTGACCGAGAACCCGGCGTTGCGCGCGGCGCTTGCAAGCGGCGACCTCGGCCAGACCCTCGCGGCGGCGCAGGAGGCGCTCGCCGACCTGCGCGGCGGCGGTGACGTGAGCCGGCTCGACCTGGTTTCGCCCGCCAGGGAGGTGCTGTACTCATCCGTGCCCGCCTTCGTGCCGGTCGCGGCGGCGAGCAGCGACGCGCTGACGCGCATGATCGATGAGGGCTGGAGCGGCGGCGGGGTCGCCATCGACGCCGAGCGCAACGTGACGCTGTCGGTCGGCGTCCCCGTGTACGGCGACGGCGCCCTGCTGGCGGTCGCGATCTACGCGACCGACATCCTGGACGCGCTCAGAGAGCTCAAGGCCGACACCGGCGCGGACGCCTATATCGTCAACCGGCGCGGCCGTCTGCTGGCCGGCACGGACCCGGAAGTGTGGCAGTCGTACTCGGATCCGCAGGGCCGCGGCGACCGGGCGTTCGCCAGCGCGTCGTTCGATCTCGAAGCGGAGCTCGGCAACCTGGTCGCCACCGTGGTCACGGTGCAGGACGTGAGCGCCGCCGAAGCCGAACGGCGGCGCGTCAGCCTGATCACGATCCTGGCCGGCGCGGCGTTCGTGCTCCTGTCGCTGGTCGGCCTGTCGCTCTATCTGCGGCGCGCGCTGTCGCGTCTCACCGACGGCGTGGTGGTGCTCGACGCGCTGTCGCGGGGCGACACGCAGGCGACCGTGGAGGTGCGTGAGCAGGAGAGCGACGACGAGGTGGCGCGGATCGCCCGCGCGGTCAACACCTTCCGCACGCAGACCCTGGCGTTGCGCCGGCACCGCCGCCGCGCCCGGCTCCGCCGCCGCCAGCAGGAACGCTTCATCCACAGCGAGATGACCCGGCTGGCCGACACCCTCAACGAGGAGGAGCGGCGCGACATACTCAAGGACTTGGCCGAGGTCGAGGCGCCGGGCGCCGACGGCGACCCGGCCGGCGACCTGACCGGCGACCAGGAGAGCGGCAACGACCTGCAAATGATCGGGCTGGCCTTTCAGAAGATGACCGGCCGGGTCGGCCGCCAGCAGCAGCGGCTCACGGCGCTGGTGGCCGAGCTGCAAGAGGCGTTGCGCACCAGGACCGCCTACCTGTCGCTGCAGCGCGACCTGCAGATCGCCAGCCGCGTGCAGCACTCGTTCCTGCCCGGCGAGCGCTTCACCGCGCCCGGCATCGACATACGCGCCGCCATGCATCCGGCCAAGGAGGTCGGCGGCGACTTCTACGACTTCTTTCCGCTCGACGACCACCGCGTAGCGGTCGTCATCGGCGACGTCGCCGGCAAGGGCGTGCCGGCGGCCATGTTCATGGCCGTGACCCGCACGGTGATCCGCGCGACCGCGCGGCAGGGGGAGCGCCCCCCCGGCCGGTGCCTGGAGATGGTGAACGACACCCTGATCGAAGCGTCCGGCGGGGACATGTTCGTGACCCTGTTCTACGGCGTGTACGACCTGCGGGACGCCAGCCTGGTGTACGCCAACGGCGGCCACAACCCGCCGCTGCTCCTGTCAGGCGACCGGGTGGAGCGGCTCCCGCTCACCGGCGGCGTCGCCGTGGCCATGTTCGACGGGCTCACCTATGACGAAGGACGCATCACCGTGCCGCCCGGCGGCAAGCTGTTTCTCTACACCGACGGCGTCACCGAATCGGCCAACGTGGCCGAGGAGGAGTACGGCTACGAGCGCATGGAGGAGATCCTGCGTCAGAACGCCGAACGGAGCACCGGCGACACGCTGGAGGTAATGCTCCGGTCGGTCGAGGACTTCGCCGGCGAAGCGGCGCAGTTCGACGACGTCACCATGCTGGCGCTCGGCCGCGGCACGGCCGCCGAGGACGCCATCGCCGTGCGCCGGTTCTCGTTGCGCAACGATCGCGCCGAACTGCCGCGCATCGCCGACGAGATCGGCGCGTTCGCGAAGAGCGGAGGCATCCAGCCGGACGGCGCGGAGCGCCTGCGGAAGGCGCTTGAGGTGACCGTGGCCGACGCCATCGACGGCCGGCTGTCCGTGCACGAATACGAGATCGCCGTGCGCGCCCTGCTCGACGACGGCGTGGCCGAAGTGACCGTAGAGGACGACGGCGGGGCGTATGACCCCGAGGGCGGAACGGCGGACGGCGCGGATGCGGGGACCGAGTGCCTGGCGGCCGGCCTGCGCGCCCTGGTCGACGAGGTCTCCTACGTCCGCGTCGGCGAGCGCAACCGCCTCATCATGCGCAAGCGGATCGACCGATGAGCGGCGCCGGTCGCGTCCGGCCGCCCCGCCGGGGTATGATCCGACCATCATCCGGGGCCGCGCCGCGGCGCCGCAGGCATAACTCGTCACAGGGAGAGATACGTGGAAGTCAGCAGTGAGCGTGACGGCAGCGCGCTGGTCGTGGCTGTCGACGGCCGGATCGACGGCAGCAATTCGCAGGAGTTTCAGGACCGGTTCGAAGAGGTGATCAAGGACGATGATCAAGCGGTCGTCCTGGACATGGGCAAACTCACCTACATCAGCAGTTCCGGGCTGCGGGCAACGCTGCTTCTGGCGCGGCGGCTGCAGCGGCAGCAGGCCAAGTTCGCCATCTGCGCGCTGTCGCCGTCGATCAAGGAAGTCTTCGAGATCAGCGGGTTCGACCGCATCATCCAGGTCGTGGCTTCCCGGCAAGAGGCGACCCAGGCGGTGAGCGCCTAGACGCCTTGCGGTTCCGTGGGGCGAACGATCGACCGCGCGGCGCGCAGCCCCGGCGGTAGGAGTGGCGCGTGAGCGAAGCGGGCGCCGATCTGCACCTGCGGCTGGCGCCGGACCCCGCACGGCTGGCCGACGTGGCCGGCGCCATCGAGGAGCTGGGGGAGCGCGAGCGGTGGTCGCCGGAGTTCCTGTTCCGCATGAATCTGGTGCTGGAGGAGATGACCCTCAACGTCATGACGCACGGCCGGTCGGCCGGCGCCAGTGAGCTGGAAGTGGTCGTGACCTGCGATGCGGACACCGTCAGTATCGAGATCACGGACGACGGGCCGCGCTTCGACCCGTTGTCGGACGCTCCGCAACCGGACACCGGCGCGCCGCTCGAAGACCGGCCGGTGGGCGGCCTGGGCGTCCACCTGGTGCGGGAGATGATGGACCGGATCGAGTACCGCTATGAGGACGGCCGCAACCGCCTCCTGATGCGGACCAGCAAGACGGCGTAACGGTGTCCACGGCTTCCACCCTCACGAAGCCGAAGTTCAGGGCGGCCGTATGGAGGCGGTTCAGGATCGAACGCGCCTGGTACGCCATGATGCTCCTGCCGTTCGCCTACTACGTGATCTTTCACTACCTGCCGATGGCCGGCATCGTCCTGGCCTTTCAGGACTACAAGATGGGCCGCGGCGTGTTCGGCAGCGACTGGGTCGGCTTCCGGTGGTTCATCGAGTTCTTCCAGTCGTTCTACTTCACGCGGCTGATGCGCAACACGCTGCTGTTCAGCGTCTACAGCATCGTGTTCGGCTTTCCGGTGCCGATCATCTTTGCCCTGATGCTCAACGAGCTGAAGGTGCTGCCGCTCAAGCGGGCAGCGCAGACCGTGAGCTATCTGCCGTTCTTCATCTCGCTGGTGATCATCGTCGGCATGCAGGTCACCTTCCTGTCGCCCAACAACGGCGTCGTCAACGTCGCCATCAGGGCGTTGGGCGGCGAACCGGTCAACTTCATGGGACAGCAGAGCTGGTTTCGGCCGCTCTTCGTCGGCTCCGGCATCTGGCAGCACTTCGGCTTCAGCTCGATCATCTACCTGGCCGCCATCGCCGGCATCAGCCAGGAGCTGTACGACGCCGCCGAAGTGGACGGCGCGTCGCGGCTGCAGCGCATCCGCTACGTCACCCTGCCGGGCATGTCGTCGGTGATCATCATCCTGCTGATCCTCAACCTGGGCCGGCTGCTCACCGTCGAATGGGAGAAGGTGCTGCTCATGTACACGCCGGCGACCTACGAGGTGGCCGACGTGATCATGACCTACGTCTACCGCCGCGGCATCATCGACAGCAAGTACGGCTTTGCCGCGGCGGTGAATCTGTTCCTCAACGTGGTGAACCTGGCGTTCCTGGTCTTCTTCAACCGGCTGGCGCGGCGCTTTACGGACACGTCGCTGTGGTGAGCCCGTGACCTCCGGAGTCCCGGTCAGGCGGCTCACCGTCGAGGACGTCGCGGTCGACGCGGCCGTCTATCTCGGCGTGGGGCTGGCGTTCGTGGTCACCCTCTATCCGTTCGTGTACGTGCTCAGCATGTCGATCAGCGATCCGGTGGCGGTGGTGCGGCGGGAGGTGTTCCTGCTGCCCAAGGGGTTCAGCCTGGCCGCCTACCGGACGGTGCTCAACGATCCGGTCGTGCTGCGCAGCTACTACAACACCATCTGGTACACCGGCGTCGGCACGGCCCTCAACCTGGTCTTCACGGTGATGGCCGCCTATCCGCTTTCCAAGCGCAACTTCTCGGCGCGCCGCGTGCTGATGTTCCTGTTCGTCTTCACCATGTTCTTCTCCGGCGGACTGATCCCGCTGTTCGTGCTGGTGGCCAAGCTCGGCCTGTACGGCACCCGCTGGGCGATCGTGCTGCCGACGGCGATCGCCACCTTCAACCTGATCATCTGCCGCACGTTCTTTCAGACGCTGCCGGAGGACCTGTTCGAGTGCGCCCGCATCGAAGGCGCGGGAGAGTGGCGCATCGTCTGGCAGATCGTGCTGCCGCTCTCCAAGCCGATCATCGCCGTGCTGGTGCTGTTCTACGGGGTCACCCACTGGAACAGCTTTTTCTGGGCGCTGCTCTTTCTGCCGACCGCCGACCTGCACCCGATCCAGATCTATCTGCGCCGCGTGCTGATCCAGGCGTCGCCGGAGGCGGTGCAGCAGTTCGAGACCGGCGAGGCGGGAGAGGGCGTCATGGCGATGGTGCAGATCAAGTTCGCCGTGATGATCGTCGCCGTGCTGCCGATCCTGCTGCTCTATCCGTTCCTGCAGAAGTACTTCGTCAAGGGCATGCTGATCGGCGCCCTGAAGGGGTAGCGAGATTCGGCCGTCAAGAGGCGGCCGTTGGCTGGTTGGTGGACCAATCGACAACCACCGAACCGACGGATCGACGGAAGGAGAAACCGACATGACACTGCGGATATCGAGGATCGCAGCCCTGGGCGCGGCGCTGACCCTGGCGGCGGCGGGCGCGTTTGGCGCCGGCACGGAGGAGGGGGCGGCGCCGGCCGGGCCGCCGACCCTGCGCGTGGCGACCCACACCGGATGGGCGGCCACGCTGGCGCCCGCCAGCAACGACCTGCCGGTCTACCAGGAGATGGAGCGCCTGAGCGGCGTGCACATCGAATGGGAGAACATCCAGGTCAAGAACTACGCGGAGGTGATGAAGGCGCGCCTGGCCGCCGGCGTCAATCTGCCGGACGTGATCAACATGTCGCTGTTAGGCGACATAGGCCAGCACGGCCGCGACGGGCTGATCATCCCGCTCAACGATCTGCTGGAGGAACACGCGCCCAACATCAACCGGTGGTGGAACACCGGCGACAACGGCATCTACAAGATCCTGGACACCAGCCCCGACGGCAACATCTACGGCGTCGGCAACTACGTGCTGCCGCACTACCTCTCCTTCGGACCGCTGTGGAACCGCCCGTGGCTCGACGCGGTCGGCATTCCGGAGATGCCGGAGACGCAGGCCGACATGATGACGGCGCTGCGGCGGTTCCGGGACGACGACCCGAACGGCAACGGCAAGCAGGACGAAATCCCGCTGACGCCGGCGGCCGGCCGCGGCTACCTGCGGTACCTGGGCAACCTGTACGGGTTCGAGTACTCCATCGTCTCCGAATACCTGGTCGACGACGACGAGCAGGTGTACTGGATCTTTCAGAGTCCGCGCATGGAGGAGTACCTCACCTGGTTGAACCAGCTCTATTCGGAAGGGCTGCTCGACAAGGCGTACGCCACCGACAGCTGGACCGAGACGCTGGAGAAGGTGTCCAACGACCAGGTCGGGCTGATCAGCGTGTGGACCACGTTCTCCCGCATCTATTCGGGCGCCCATCCCGCCGGCAAGCCGGACGGGTCGATCCCGATCTTCGAAAACGGACCGGCGATCGAAGGACCGTACGGCGACAAGTTCTTCGTGAAGCGCGAGATCTTCGGCGGTGACCAGATGGCGATCACCAAGGACTGCGACATCCCGGAAGTCGCCATGCACTGGATCGACTTCATCCGCAACAGCGAGGAAGCGCTGAGGCTGCAGAACTTCGGCATCCTGGGCGACACCTACCGGATGGTGGACGGCGAGATCGAGACCATCGGCACCGAGGAGAAGCCGTTCGACACCCGGCTGCGCGAGATCGGCGGCAGCCAGCCGCCGTACGCGCACCTGCAGTGGGCGTATGCGTGGGACTTCCGCAATCCTCAGTGGGTGTTGGACAACAACGACGCCTACCAGAAGTACTACAAGGCGCCGTCGTTTCCGCAGGTGCGGCCGACGCTCGACGAGCAGGAGGTGCTCAACCGCCTGCTGACCGACCTCAACACCTACAAGACGGAGTGGTTCGACAAGTTCGTCACCGGCCAGGAGCCGCTCAGCAAGTTCGGCGAATTCGTCGACGGATTGAACCGGCTCGGCGCTCAGGAGGTGATCGCCGTGCGCCAGCAGCAGTACGAACGGTACGGCGAGCTGGTCGGAACCTAGGATATGGAAGAAGCCGGCCGGCCGGCGTCAGCGGCAGGCGGGCGCACGTCCCGCCTGCCGCTCTCTAACCTGACTCTAACAAGAGGAGGAGGCTGAATACATGGGGATTTCCCTGGGAATCGCGGGGTTGGGGGCGTTCGGCTCCACCTTCGCCCGCCTGTTCAAGCTCCATCCGCAGGTCGACCGCATCGCCCTGTGCGACCGCGAACCGGAGCGCGTCGCGCGCTTCGCCGAAGACCCGTCGTTCCGCGACAAGTTCACGCCGGCCGACGCGTACGGGACCGTGGACGAGCTGTGCAAGGCCGACCTGGACGCGGTGGCGATCATCACGCAGCAGTGGCTGCACGCGCCGCAGGCGCTCGCCGCGCTGGAATCCGGCAAGCACGTCTACAGCGCCGTGCCGATCGTCATGGTGCCGGACGGCGACGAGATACTGGAGTGGTGCGACCGTCTGGTGCGGACGGTGGAGCGGACGGGCCTTCACTACATGCTGGGCGAGACCACCTTCTATCGGCCGGAAGCGATGTACTGCCGGCGCCGGAGCGCCGCCGGGGCGTTCGGACGGTTCGTCTATGCCGAGGGCGAATACCTGCACGACGTGGATGACCCGCGCAGCAATCTGCGCGAAGTAAAGCGCCGCCGGCTCGCCAGCAAGGCGGGCGCGGAGTGGCGGCGGCGGGAGGCGGAGTACCACGCCCGCGGCATGGTGTCCGGCCCCATGCACTATCCCACGCACTCGACCTGCGGGCCGATCTCGGTGATGGGCGCGCGCATGGTCAAGGTGAGCTGCCTGGGCTACGCCGATCCGGACGGCGATCCGTTCCACGGCGGCGAGTTCAGCAACGAGACCGCGCAGTTTCGGATGTCGAACGGCGCCGTGTGCCGCATCTGCGAGTACCGGCAGGTCGGCCACCACGGGACCGAGACCTTTCGCATCTTCGGCAGTCGCGCTTGCTACAAGGACATGACCTGGGTCGACCTTGAAGGGACCGTCCCCGTCACCGTGGACGAGATGCGCGATCCGCTCCCGGACGACGTGGTGCAGGCGTACCGGGAAGGAACCGGGTCCGACCACTACGGCGGCCACGGCGGGTCGCACGCCTACTTGGTGCACGAGTTCGTCGACGCGGTGGCGGCCGACCGCATCCCGGCGGTCAACGTCTGGGAGGCGGCGCGCTACATGGCGCCCGGCGTGATGGCCCACAAGTCGGCGTTGCGGGACGGAGAGCCGCTGGAGGTCCCGGACTGGGGCGACGCCCCGTCGAGTCAAAGGAGAGCTTGATGGTCACGGACGCGCACAAAGAGCAACTGGAACGGGACGGCTACTGCGTCGTCCGCCGCATGTTCACCGAGGCGGAGACCACGCCGGTGCGGACGCGGATAGAAGAGATGTGGAACGGCTATCACGACTACGGCTGGCCGCACCGGCACCTGCAGAGCTGGGCGCCCGAAGACCGGGACACGCCCGGCGGCAACTACCGGTCCGGTTCCCTGCAGCTGCCGTCGATGATCGAATCGGTGTTCGACGACTTCACCGGCAACCCCAAGCTGGTCGGCGCCATGGCGGCGCTGCTGGGCGGGCCGGTCAAGCGCTACACCGACCAGACCATCTTCAAGCCGGCGGTCTTCCGGGCGGGGCGCAGCTTCTATCACCAGGACTGCTTCTACTGGAAGCTGCGGCCGAAGGTCTGTCTCAACTGCTGGATCGCGCTCGATCCGGTGGAGCGCGGCGCCATGGCGCTCGGTTTCCTGCCGGGCACGCACGCGCGCGGACGGATCCGGCACCACGAGCTGTATTGGGACCAGGTCCCGCAGCACGGCCGCGACGGCGGCAAGTACCAGCGCAAGCGGATAGCCCTGGACGCCGTGGACGACTCGCGCGAAGACCTGATCCCCGGCGAACCGGGCGACGCGTATTTCTTCACCAACTACACGTGGCACCGCGGCGAACCGAACCTGAGCGGCGTCAACCGCGGCGCCTACGCGATCGCCTACCAGCTCGACCGGGACGACAACCTGCTGTCGGACGACGAGTTCGCCGCGCTGACCGACGGCGCCCCGCCGCCGGAATGAAGCTGCTCCGTCAGGAGCGCTGACGGGCCATGCGCTGCAGCTGCCACTTCACCCACAGGTCGGTCTCCGTGTCGTAGCCGTTGGTGAAGCCGCGGACCGCGACGTCGTGGCGCGGGTACTCCTGCCTGAACCAGGCGGTGAGCGCCGCGGTCTTGGCCGCCTGCCGCGCCGCCGGGTCGAGCTCCCGCGCGGCGGCGCGCTCGCCGACCATCGCTACGGCGTAGGCGTCGCCGCCGAGCGCCAGCATGGGGCTCGGCTGACCGGCCGGCAGGTCGAACACGGCGGCCAGTTCCGGCCGCATCGCCTGCCGGGGCAGCCAGCCCAGGTCGCCGCCGGCGGCGCGCAGCCGTTCATCGGCGTTCGCTTCGCTCCGCGCCAGCTCCAGGAAGTCAGCGCCCGCTTCGAGCTGCGCCACCACCGCGGCGCCCGCCGCCGGTGAGGCAAAGGCGATCAGGTAGAGACGCACCTGCTCCGCCACCGTCGGCATTCGTTCGCCCAGGTACTCCGTCATGCCGAGCGCGAGCAGGTTGCGGCGCATCACTTCGCGGAACTCGGCTTCGCTCAGCTCGCTGTCGTTGACCGCCTGCCGGAACCACTCACGCACCTCCGCGTCCGTGATCGATTCGGCGCCGGCGCGCGCCATATCGCGCATACGGTCCCGGACGTCCTGCTCGGTCACTTCGACGTTGTACGGAGGGTGCGGCGCCACCTGCGTGACGATCAGCTCCCGGGTCAGGAGCTCCAGCACCTCCAGCGGCTCGCGCCCGTACATGCGCACCCGCTTCAGGAAGTAGCGCATGTCGACCGACAGGTCGTCGACGGTCAACACCTTGGTCTGCAACGGCCGTATCCGGTCCCGGTAGATGGCAAAGCCGGCCAGCCCGCCCACGATCAGGACCACCGCGGCGACCAGGATCGCGGCCTGCGGCACGCTCAGCGCCGGCGCCGCGCGCTGCGCGCCCCGTTCCGTGCGCGCGCCCGCGCCCTTCTTCACGACGGTCTCACCTGCGGCGTGCTCGGGATGCCAGCATCAGGATGCCAGCATCAGGATGCCGGGACCAGATGGCAGGCGGTCCAGTGGCCGGGCCCGGTCGGCTTGAGCTCGGGCACTTCGCTCCGGCACGCATCCTCGGCGCGCGGGCAGCGGGTGTGAAACGGGCAGCCGCTCGGCGGATGCATCGGGCTCGGCACGTCCCCCTTCAGGATGATCCGCTCCCGGGTGCGATCGACCACCGGATCGGGAATCGGCACCGCGGACAGAAGCGATACGGTGTACGGATGCAGCGGTTCCTCGTACAGCCGGTCGCTGGTGGTGATCTCCATGATCTTGCCCAGATACATCACCGCCACCCGGTCGCTGATGTTGCGCACCACCGCCAGGTCGTGCGCGATGAACAGGTAGGTGAGGTTGAACTCCCGCCGCAGCCGCATCAGCAGCGTGATGATCTGCGCCTGAATGGAGACGTCGAGGGCGGACACCGGTTCGTCGCAGACGATGAACGCCGGCCGCACCGCCAGGGCGCGCGCTATGCCGAGCCGCTGGCGCTGGCCGCCGGAAAACTCGTGCGGATAGCGGCCGGCGACGGCGGGCGGCAGCTCCACCATACTCAGCAGCTCCGCAACCTGCCGCCGGTACCGGGCGCCGCGCGCGATGGCGTGCACGCGCAACGGTTCGCCGACGATGCCGCCGGCGGTCATGCGCGGGTCGAGAGAGGCGAACGGGTCCTGGAAGATGAGCTGCATGTGGCGCCGCATACGGCGTAGCGCCTCGCCCTTCATCCGCGTCAGGTCCCGGCCCCGGAACGTCACTTGGCCGGAGGTGATCGCCTGCAGCTGCAGGATGCAGCGTCCGGTGGTGGTCTTGCCGCAGCCGCTTTCGCCCACCAGTCCCAGGGTTTCGCCGGGTTCGATGGCAAAGCTCACCCCGTCCACGGCCTTGACGTCGCCCACCTTGCGGCGCAGCGCGCCGGCGGTCACCGGGTAGTGCTTGACCAGATCCCGCACGTCCAGAAGGGGCGCGGCGCCGCTGCCGCCGTCATTCACGCCGTCACCTTCTCCAGCGCGCGCGCATCGTAGAAGCAGCTCCGATAGTGGCCGTCGCCGACCGTCTCCGGCGGCGGCTCCTGCTCCCGGCACCGGTCCATGGCGTACGAGCAGCGCGGCGCGAACGAGCAGCCCGCAGGCAGGCGCGCCAGGTTGGGCGGCAACCCTTCGATGGCGCGCGGCGCCACACGGCGCGGGCTGTCCAGGCGCGGCACCGACGCCATCAGGCCGATGGTGTAGGGATGTTTCGGTTCGGCAAAGATCGCCTCGGTGGCGCCCGACTCGACCAGCTTGCCGGCGTACATCACGTTGACGCGGTCGACGTAGCGCGCCACCAGCCCCAGGTTGTGGGTGATGATGACGCCGGCCATGTCGAGCCGTTGCCGCAGATCGGCGACGATCTCCAGCAGCTGCGCCTGCACGGTCACGTCGAGGGCGGTGGTCGGTTCGTCGGCGATCAGCAGCTCCGGGTCGCAGCTGAGCGCCATGGCGATCATCACCCGTTGCTGCATGCCGCCGGAGAACTGAAAGGGGTAGTCCTTGATGCGCCGCTCCGGGTCGGGAATGCCGACCAGCTCCAGCAGCCTGACGCTCTCGGCCCGCGCCGCCGCCTTGTTGGCGTTGCGGTGCAGCTCGATCGACTCGGCTATCTGGCGCCCTATGGTGAGCACCGGGTTGAGCGAGGTGGTCGGCTCCTGAAACACCATGGCGATGCGGTTGCCGCGAATGGCGCGCATCCGCGCCTCGTCCACCTGCAACAGGTCTTCGCCGCCGAACCGGATCTCGCCGTCCACGATCAGGCCGGGCGGATACGGGATCAGGCGGAGCACCGACATGGCGCTCACGCTCTTGCCGCAACCGCTTTCGCCGACCAGCCCGACGAACTCGCCTTTCCGCACGCGGTAGGAGAGTCCGTCGACCGCCTTGACGACTCCTTCGTCGGTGTAGAAGTACGTCTTGAGCCCTTTGACGTCGAGCACCGTCGGGCGCCCGGCGTGCCGGTCCGCGCCGTCCGTTCCGCTCAACCCCCGGACCTCTCCGCTGCCGTCAGGTGGCGCACGGACCCATCAGAACAGAGACGGGCGGCAAGATCAATCGGCGCGCGGCGGGGGGTCCGGCGGCGGCGGTCGGGCGGCGGCGGGGTAGGGCGGGTCGGTCACCAGGCGCTCAAGCACGCCGTACCACGTGTAGTCGACGGTGTAGACGCTACGGCCGGCCGCCTCCTTGACGTAGTAGCTCCGTCCGTCGGGGGTGGCGTCCCCGACGATCACCTGCACCAGCTCCCCGCCGGCCAAGGTGAGTCCCAGCGTCATCTGCGGTTCGGTGAGTCCGAAGCGCAGCAGCTGCTCGTCGGTGGCGTCCTCGGCGATGCGGCGGTTGGCGCCCGGGCCGCTCACCAGCAGCGCGATCCCGCCGCCCCAGCGGTCGCCGCGCACCGGTTGGCCCCGTTCGTCGTCGAAGTACCACTGCAGGTCGCCGCCCCGCCTGAATCGTTCCCGCAGGCCGGCCCGCGGCAGCGCGATCTCCATGCGGACCAGCTCCGTCATGTCGAACCCCCACACGTAGGGGCGCGGTTCGGGCGCGGGCGCAGGCTGCGGGCGGGACACGTAGAACAGGCCGGCCGCCAATCCGGCGGCGGCCGCCGCCAGCGCCAGCAGCGAACGGAGTTTCAACGGATGCGCCCGTTTCGGCCGCACTCCGCTCATCGCCGCCGCCACCACACCAGCGCGCCGGCGACCAGCACCAGCAGCGGCAGCAGACCGGCGCTCGACAGGTTGAGGAAGCGCGCCTCCTCCGGGCTCAGCACCAGCCGGCGCACCGGCAGCACCTTGCGGTCGACGGAGATGATCTCCTGACCGTACGCAAGCCGGTTGACCAGGGTGAGGAACAGGTCGCCGTTGCCGCCGTTGTGGAAGTGCCGGTCGGCCGCGAAGTCCGAGTCGCCCATCACGGCCAGGCGCGCCGTTCCGTTCGCTTCGTCCCGGCCATCCGCGCCGGGCGGCCGGCGCACCAGCAGCGCGCCCATCGCCAACGGTCCCGGCGCGTCCTCACCGGCATCGAACTCCGGCCCGGCGCCGGTGATCGGCCGGCGTTCCTGCCACCCGTCCGGCGTCGTCCACGCCAACGCCACGACGTCGATCTCATCCGGCTTGCCGGGCAGCGGCAGCACGGCGGTCACGCCGGGAAAGTAGAGGTCGTTGAGCTGCAGGCCGTTGCGGTTGCGCGCCACCAGCGGGCTGTCGACGTGGGGCGTCACGTGCGCGGCCGGATCGACCAGCGCGCCGCCGCCCACCTCCAGCCACCACGTGCCCAGCCACGCGCGCAACTCCTCCTGCGGATCGGGATCGAGGAGCAGCAGCACGCCCCCGCCCTGCCGCAGATATTCATCCAGCATGGCCAGCTCGCCGGCGGAGATCGGCTGCCGCGGGCCGGCGACCACCACGGCGGCGGCGTCGCCGGGCACGCCGCCGGAGCGCAGCAGGTCGAGCGGCGCCACCCGGAACAGGTGGTCGCGCAGGCCGTCGCGGGCGCTGCCGTAGTCGCCGGACAGGGCGCTTTCGCCATGACCGGTCAGGAAGTAGACGATCCGTTGCTTGGCGCCGGTCACCTCCAGGATCGCGCTGGTGAACGCGTGTTCGGCCTCGAAGGCGATCTGCGGGCCGAACACCTGCCGCTGGCCGGCACCGCCCACGAACACCACGGCGCCAAGGCTGGCGGCGGTGGGGCCTATGCGGTAGCGCCGCGCCAGGTCGGGGCGCAGCTCCGGGTCCTCGCTGCGCACGGTGAGCCGGTCGGTGTACGTCCGGTACTCGGCCAGCAGGTCGCGGCCGAACTCGCGTATTCCGGTGAGGCGCGGATCGGCCGGATTGAAGAAGGAGATCACCTCGACCGGTTCCTGCAGCGCGGTCAGCACCTCCTTGGTCTGCGTGGTGAGGGTGAATTGCGCCAAGCCGGTCAGGTCGAAACGGTGGTTGACCCGCACGCTGATGGCGTTGGCCAACAGGACGATGCCGACTACCAGCGCCATGCCGGCGCCGGCGCTCATGCCGAACAGCCCGCGGCGGCTGGCCAGCGCGCCGCCCAACCGGCGGAAGTCGGTAACCACCGCGGCGGCGACCAGCGCGGCGCCCAGACCGGCCGTGACGTAGGTGACGGCGCGGAGCGCCGGCATCACGAAGCCGAGCACCCACGCCGCGAACAGCGTAGCCAGGCCGGCGATGGCCAGCACGGAACTCGGCTTCAGCGCCATCTCCCCGCTTCGATCGAACGGACCGAGAGGTACAGAAACAGCGCGGCGAAGGTGACGTAATAGACCACGCCGCGGGTGTCGACGACGCCGCGCTCGAAGTCGGCGAACCAGGTCGACAGGGAGAACAGCGACAGCGCATCGCCCAACGCGCCGGGAGCGAGGCCGGCCAGCGCGCCCAGAAACCACAACCCGAACAACAGGCCGCCGGCCACCACCGCGGACACGATCTGATTGGCGGTGATCGAAGAGGCGAACATACCCGCCGCCAGGCCGGCGCCGCCGAGCAGGAACAGTCCCAGATAGCTGGCCGCCATCGGCCCCAAGTCGGGGTCGCCGAACGCCAGCAGCATGACCGGGTAGTACAGGGTGAGCGCCAGCATGACGGCGAGCATCGCCAACGCCCCCAGGAACTTGCCGGCCACGATCTCCGCGTCGCGCACCGGAACGGTGAGCAGCAGCTCCCAGGTGCCGATCTTCTTTTCCTCCGCCACCAGCCGCATGGTGAGAACCGCCGCGAACAGCAGCACCAGAAAGCGCGCGGCGTTCACGAAACCGCGAAGGCTGGTGTCCGCGTAGCCGGCGCCGGCCAGATAGGACGTGAAGAAGATACCGGTCAGCGCCAGGAACACCGCGGTGACGACGTACGCCATCGGCGAGCTCAGGTACGTGCCGAGCTCCTTGCGCGCGATGGTGGCGGCGTTCTTCACGCCTCGGCTCCGCCGTCGGCGGTGAGCTGCAGGAAGATGTCCTCCAGGCTCATCGTCACCGTCTCCATGCCGGTGAGCGTCCAGCCGCGCGCCACGATGGCGGCGGTGATGGCGCCGTGCGGCTGCTCGCCGGCGGCGAACTCCACCAGGTGGTCGGGCGCCCGGAAGGTGACGCCGGCGACGCCGGGAACGGCGTCGAGCGCCGCGGTTACCGCGTCGGCGGGACCGTCCACCCGCAGCCGCAGCCGTTCGGCGCCGCCCGCCAAGGCGGAGAGTTTTTCGATGCTGTCCTCGGCGACGATCCGGCCCTGATGGATGATGATCACCCGTTCGCACACCATGCCGACCTCGGGCAGTACGTGGCTGGAGAGCAGAATGGTGCGGCGTTCGCCCAACTCCCGGATCAACCGGCGCGTCTGCGCCACCTGGATCGGATCGATGCCGATGGTCGGCTCATCCAGGATCAGCACCTCCGGATCGTGCACGATCGATTGCGCCAGCCCGACCCGCTGGCGGAAACCCTTGGACAGCTTGGCCAGCAGGACGTCGTAATACTCGCCGAGCGCGCATTGCTCCACCACGGCGTCGACGCGGGCGCGCACCGCGCGCCGCTCCACGCCGCGCAGGCGGGCCACGTATTCCAGGTACGCGCGCGTGGTCATGTCCGCATACAGGGGCACTATCTCCGGCAGATAGCCGATGCGCCGCCGCCCCTGCAGGGAATCGGCGGCCATGTTGTGCCCGCCGACCCACGCGTCGCCGCGGGTGGGCGTGAGAAAGCCGGTGATGACGCGCATGGTCGTCGACTTGCCGGCGCCGTTCGGTCCCAGAAAGCCGACGATCTCGCCCCGTTCGACGGCAAAGCTCACGTCGTCTACGGCCACGCGCTCCCCGTACCGCTTGGTGAGATGCTCGACGCGTATCATGGTTGCGGTGACGAATCACCATTCGAAGTCGTGTAGGTCGTCGATATCCAGAGCATCATCGATCAGCAGCTTGTCATCGCCCGCAGCGGCCATGCGCTTGAAGGCGTCTTCCCATCCATCACGAGGCTTGCCGGCAGGAGGCTTGAGAACGATCGCGCCGCCTTCGACGTCGAGCTCGACCTCCGTAATCGATCTCACACTGCTCCAGGTGTTCCGAGGCAACGATCGGCCGTCCTCCTCGTAGAGTTCGACCACCGCGGCAAGCGCATCCTTGGCATTGCGCAGGGCTTCGCTGAGGGTGTCGCCTTCGGTCACCAGTTCCGGCAGCACCGGAGACGTTACGGTGTAGCCGCCTTCAGGTTGGGGCGTCATGACCAGCGGTACCTTGTATTCCATCAGTCGTCGCCGAATCGCACGGCCCCGCAGAGTACCACACTGACCGGCGGCGTCCAGCGCATGGACGCGCAACCCGTTGCGGAGCTCGGCGCCACGGCCGCGCCGTCGCCGAAAAATGCGCGGCCGCCAAGGGCGGTCACGCCGGCAGGCGGCCCGGCGCCGCCGCATTGTGTTATACTCGGCACATGAGATTGCACATAACCCTGGATGGGGAACTGGTGGCCGAACTGGACCGACGCGCCGGCGCGCGCCGGCGAAGCGCGTTCATCGCGCACTCGATTCGCCGCGCCCTGGAAGACGACCAACGCTGGGACGAAATCGAAGCCGCGCTTGGCACGCTGTCCGACACCGGTCACGAGTGGGATCGCGATCCGGCGGCCTGGGTCCGGCGCCAACGCCGCGGCGATGATCGCCGGTCCGGCTGACCGATGGCCCGCCTGATGTTGGATTCCACAGTGCTCATCGACGCACTGCGCGGCCGGCCGGCTGCGCAACGGCTGAGAACGCTACGTCGTACCGGCGTCGAGCCGTGGGCATGCGTCATCTCGGTCGAGGAGATCTGGCGCGGATTGCGCCCCGCGGAGGAGCCCGGGGCCCGCCGGCTGTTCAACGGGCTCCGTATCGCTCCGCTGGGGATGGCCGAGGGGATGCGGGCCGGCGCATGGCGCCGGGAGTTTGCCAGCCGCGGCGTGACACTGCATCAAGCGGACTGCCTGATTGCCGCGGCTACGGTCAGCATCGGGGCGACCTTGGCAACTGCGAACGTCGCCGACTATCCGATGGCGCGGCTACTCCTCATGCCGTGGCCCATCGGCGCGTAGCGTTCCAAGAGACAGAGACCATGAGCAGCGTAGCCGCCTTCAGGTTGGGGCGTCATGACGAGCGGTACCTTGTATTCCATCAGTCGTCGCCGACTTCGCACGGCCCCGTAGCGTACCACGCCGACCGGCGGCGTCCAGCGCATGGATGTGCAACCCGTTGCGGCGCTCAGCGTGGGCGGCGGAGGAGGCAGCGGTGCAGCCGCCGAGGCAAAGCTGGTCCGGCGCGGTTACGACGAGTTCGACAACCTGTACTGGGCGCGCCGGACCCTCTACGGCAAGCAGCTTCTGGTTCAGATCCCGGATGAATAAACCGACGACTGCCGGTATACGTTGCGCCGATGCGCGACGGCCACTACCACAATATGATGAGACGAGCGTGTTCAATCTTCGTGATGATGCGATAATCGCCGGCGCGAAAGCGCCAGAGCCCGTCGAATTGGGAGCCACGCAAGGGGGCGCCTAACTGTCGAGGGTCATCGACGGAGGCAACGCGATCTTCGAGGTATCTGCGGATTCGTTTCCTTACGTCGGGAGTGAGCTTGCGGATAGACTTTCTGACCGAAGCAGCATACTCAATCGTCCAGACCATGCCACATTTCTGCAGAACTCAGAACGCGTTCCTCTCCGTTGCGGATCCGTTCCAGGACCGCGGCGCCGAGGCAGGCATCCTCCATTTCCTCGAGTTTCTCGATAATGGCTTGGCGCGCATAGTGGCTCTTGCTCCTCCCGGTCGCCTTTGCCAGGGCATGGAGGCGCGCTTCGATCTCCTCCGGGAGTCGGACCGTCACCATGCCTGCAGGATGACCCAACGCCGAACCCCGGTCAAGCAGGCCGGTGGTGGTCAAACAGCGCACGTCCCGCGGACAACGCGGTGGTGTGTCGAGGACCTGATCACAGGAGCCGGTCGCCGTAGCGCCTCTCGGGCCGGGAGTCAGACAGACAGGACGCGCGTTGACACGCCGGCGCGCAGCCGCTATGGTCCGATAATCAGCAGGCGCGCCGCAGGCGTGCAAGGAGCTACCGGGTGACCCCAGAGAAGCAAGCATACCAGTTCCTACCCCCCCCCCCCCCCCCCCCCCCCCCCCGGCGGGAAGCAGAGCGCGCGCGGCCTGATCTCCGCCGCTCCGGCCGCGGTGCCGAGCCTGACCGGCCGCGTCCGGGAGCACGGCGCACCGCAGTAGCCGCCCTCCTGCTGTTGGCGGCCGCCGGCACGGGATGCGAGCCGGTAGCGCAGCCGTCCGCCCCCACGCCCGGCGCCGGCGGCGCGGGCGAACCGCCGCCGGCGCCCGCGCCGGATCCGGCGCCAACGCCTGCGTCGCAGGAGACGGAGAAGCGCTGGGCGATCGCTCCGGCGCACTTCCGCGACGACGGCGCGGCGATCTGGGCCGAAACCTCCAACCGCTCCGACCCGTTTGCGTGGGACCGCATCACCGCCGGCAACGCCGCCGCGGTGCGCGTCTCGATCGACGGGGAGACGCTGCCGATCGAGAACCTCTCGTATCCGCCGGTCTTCGACGCCGACCTCAGCGGCGCCGAGTGGCAACTCAAGGCCGAAGTGACTGCCGGCGCCGTCGTGCTGGTGCTCACCGCAGAAGATCGGCGTTACTACACCGGCGAGGTCCGGTCCGTCACCCTCACCGGCGGCGGGAGCGGCTACACGTCTGTCCCCACCGTGGAGTTCTCACCACCGCCCGCGGGTGGCGCCGCGGCCACCGGCACGGCGACGGGGCAGGACACCGTCGCCTCGGTGATGATCGACGACCCTGGCATCAGCTACACGACCGTCCCGACCGTGGAGTTCTCGCCGGCGCCGACGGGCGGCGTCACGGCAACCGGCACGGCGTCGCTCACGGGTGTCGTTTCGGTTTCGACAGTGACGAATCAGGGGAGCGGGTACACCTCCGCCCCGACCGTGGTGGTTGATAACACCGGCACCGGCGGCGCCGGGGCGGTCGTCTCCGCGGCGGTGGCGGGCGGGCAGGTGACCGGGCTCTCAATTGAGAACCAAGGGAGCGGTTACAACTCCGCTCCGACCGTGACGTTTGACGGTGGCGGGGGTACGGGAGCGACCGGCAACGTGTCGATCAGCAAGGTGGTTGCGTCAGTGACCGTCACTGACGCGGGACGCGGCTATACCTCCGTCCCGACCGTTTCTTTTATCGGCGGTAACGCCGGGTTCGACGCGACCGCCACCGCGGCGCTGGATGACCGGGTGACGTCGGTGACGCTCACCGATCCGGGGAGCGGCTACAAGACTGCCCCGACCGTGAGGTTCATCGGCGGCGGCGGAGGCAGCGGCGCAGCCGCGAGGGCAAAGCTGGTCCGGCGCGGTTACGACCAACAGGACAACCTGTACTGGGCGCGCCAGACCCTCTACGGCAAGCAGCTTCTGGTGGAGATCGTGGACGAATAGACCCCGGGACGCCGAACACGCCGACAGCGTCTACGCGCCGGCCGCTTCGCCTTGACATCGGGCGGCAGAGGCGCGTAGAGTCATCGGGCGACGATGATGGTCCCGGCGTTACCACCATGCAGCCTTGAGCGCGCGGCAGAGTCTGCGATGATACCCGTGAATCGATTTCATCGCCACGGTGGATGATTCACGTGAGTTATGAGTCTGTTGACACGGTCCAACGAGCCCTGACTACAGAGGTCTTCCAATACGCCGCGGACAAAAAGAAGGCGGCTGGCCGTGCGTTGGGCACTCTAGTTGAGATCATCATGTTCTATACGCTCCGAACCTGGAATCTCCGTGACAACATTGTCATTGAAAGATCAGTGCCGGAGTTTGGTAATCCTGACATAGCTCACAACGTCGAATTCTCGCTGCATCCTGTCAGAACAAGAAGCCTCCTGAATATCGAAGAAATCAAGCTGCCGATCACGGCGGCCAAGGTCAAGCGACATCTGCCGACTCTGAACGAGACACGAGTCAAGTCAACGTCCATCCTGACGTCCGATTCGCTGAAGCGTAACGCTACGGTTCTGGTGGAGAATGAATTCGGTCCTGTCGTTGCGAACGTAGACTCGTTCGACGATTCTCGTTGTGCTCTCACGGTCTGCGAGCTTGCCGGCGATCCCTTCGCGATCTTCGAGTGTAAAAGGGTGGGGGTGGAGGAAGGGATGCGCAAAGGTCCGCAGACGATAGAAAAGGCGAAGCAGGGCGCCTATGTTGCGCGTTCCGTATCTTCCCTCCAAAAGCTACGAATGCGGGACGGCCAAATACGGGGATTTCTCGAGACGCGGGACGGCCAAATACGGTCAGGACTCTACCGTGACGTACTACGAGAGATCATAGATGGCCATTCGGTAGGCGACGTTGGTGGATTCATTCTGACGGTAGGGATCGTGAGCAACCACGGAAACTGGTTCACCTCCGATAATCACAACAAGGAGCTCCGCGTGCTCGCACAGTCGTATGATTGGCTCCTGTTCCTCACGGACGCTGGGTTGTGTCAATTCGTAGACACTACTATTCTCAACCCGAGATCGGAATTAGAGCCAGTTCGACATGCATTTCTCCAAAGCTATTCCGGCGCCTCGTCCGGGAACAGGTTTACCAAGGTGCGGATAGACGCCGCCGCGGACGACTCGCTACGGACGTATTTCAGAACCAATGAGAACGCCATAAGGGGTTGGTTCAACGTCATATCACCCGCTTGCGGTACCGTCGACGCCCTGCGAGTCGACCTGGATAAGCTGGCCTCCAAGGATTGGTAGCGGGGTTCCATGTCGGCAGGACGCACGAACTCAGACGCGCTGAGCCAACACTGGTGCACGCCGCCCAAGTACGTATACGCAGTCAAGGAGTTCTTTGGAGGATCGATCGCGTTGGATCCATGTTCGAACTGCCATTCTATCGTTGGCGCCCGCGTAGAGTATTCTCTTCCGGAGACCGACGGGTTGACCGCATCTTGGGATTATCCTGCTATCTTCGTGAATCCACCCTATGGACGAGACCGGCGCCGCGGCACCACTATCCGGGACTGGCTTCGGAAGTGTGCCGAGGCAAGCACCCGACATGGTGGCGAGGTGCTCGCCCTGGTGCCGGTCGCAACCAACACCCGCCACTGGAAGGAGTATGTATTCGGAGCCGCTACTTCGGTTGCTTTTCTGTACGACACTCGGCTCAGGTTTCTCGTCGATGGTAAGGACGCGGGCAAGGGCGCTCCGATGTCATGCGCGATGGTCTATTGGGGGCCGCAGCGTTCGCGATTCGAGCAAACGTTCATTCGCTACGGTGCCGTAGTGCACCTTGGACATCTTCACGGACAGTCTGTTGGAACCGACCGGCACGCGGCTTCGGTTGCGAACGGAGACCGCCAGGGGCATCTTTTTTCCTGGTTACACTGATGGCGCGTGCGGAAGCGCGGAGCGGCTACGCGTGTCCCAACGGTGGAGTTCTCACCGCCACCGACGAGCGGCGGTGGCGGCGACGGAGCAGCCGCCAGAGCCGGTCTCCGTAGCGCCGCGGGCGGCGAGTCAGACAAGCGACGACCGACCGGACGCGCGTTGACACGCCGGCGCGCAACGGCTATGGTCCGGTAATCAGTAGCGGCGCGGCAGGCGCATGAGGAGCATTTCGGTGACCACAGAGAAGCAAGCATACCAGTCCACCCCCCCCCGCCCCCGGCGGGAAGGACGATCGCGCGCGGCCTGATCTCGGCCGCGGCGCCAAGCCTGACCGGCCGCGTCCGGGAGCGCGGCGCGCCGCAGTAGCCGCCGTCCTGGTGCTGGCGGCCGCCGGCATCGCCATCACGGCCTGCGAGCCGGTAGCGCAGCCGTCCGCCCCCACGCCCGGCGCCACCCCCAACGCCGCAGGAGACCGAGAAGCGCTGGGCGATCGCTCCGGCGCACTTCCGAGACGACGACGCGGCCATCTGGGCCGAAACCTCCAACCGCTCCGATCCGTTTGCGTGGGACCGCATCACCGCCGGCAACGCCGCCGCGGTGCGCGTCTCGATCGACGGGGAGACGCTGCCGCTCGAAAACCTCTCGTATCAGCCGGTCTTCGACGCCGACTTCAGCGGCGCCGAATGGCAACTCAAGGCCGAAGTGACCGCCGGAGCCGTCGTGCTGGTGCTCACCGCCGAAGACCAAAGCTACCCCACCGGCGAGGTCCGGTCCGTCACGCTCACCAGTGGCGGTAGCGGCTACACGTCTGTACCAACCGTGGAGTTCTCGCCGCCGCCGGCGGGCGGCGCCGCGGCCACCGGAACGGCGACGGGGCAGGATACCGTCGCCTCGGTGACGATTACGGAGTCCGGACACAGCTACGGATCTGTCCCGACCGTGACGTTTTCGCCAGCGCCGGGTGACGGTACCACGGCTGAGGGCGTCGCGTCGCTTTCCGGTGTCGTTCAGTCACTGACCGTTCAGGCGGACGGGTTCGGCTACACCTCCGCCCCGACCGTGACGCTGAGGGGCGGCGGCGGCTCCGGGGCGACCGCCACCGTCACGGTGGCGAGCGGAACGGTGAGCGGGTTCACGGTGACGAATAGAGGAAGCGGCTACACCTCCGCCCCGACCGTGGTGTTTGACAACAGCGGCACCGGCGGCGTCGGGGCCGGCGCCTCCGCGACTATCTCACCGGGGGTTACGTCAGTGACCGTCACCAACCCGGGAAACGGCTATACTTCCGCCCCAACCGTTTCGTTCTCCGCAGGGGCGGCGACCGCCACCGCGGCGCTGGATGACCGGGTTACGTCGGTGACGCTCACCGATCCGGGGAGCGGCTACAAGACTGCCCCGACCGTGAGGTTCATCGGCGGCGGCGGGGGCAGCGGCGCAACCGCCAGGGCAAAGCTGGTCCGGCGCGGTTACGACGAGTTCGACAACCTGTACTGGGCGCGCCAGACCCTCTACGGCAAGCAGCTCCTGGTGGAGATCACGGACGAATAACCCCCCGGGCCGCCGAACACGCCGACAGCGTCTACGCCCACTGAAATTCCTGCCAATCGACACCCAGTTGCCGACGGCCGCGCGGATCGTTCCGGACTTCAGATCGCGTCTACCCTGTGATCCGGAATGACGGTCGTTCTCCCGGATGCGGGATTGTACCACTTCCGATGAGAACCACTGCCCCTGCGTTGCCGCTCGCTGCAGCCAAGAAGCGCCAACTTTCGGGCCACCTCACGGTACTTCACTGGCTGCGATTACGGTGTCGAACCACACCGGCCCATTCTCTTCGGTGATCCGGGTGTTCCGAGGCAACGATCGGCCGTCCTCCGCGTAGAGTTCGACCACCGCGGCAAGCGCATCCTTGGCATTGCGCAGGGCCTCGCTGAGGGTGTCGCCTTCGGTCACCAGTTCCGGCAGCACCGGGGACGTTACGGTGTAGCCGCCTTCAGGTTGGGGCGTCATGACCAGCGGTACCTTGTATACTGCCAAGGGGCTGATACCGGACAATAGCTCCTCGGTGGGCGATTGGTCAAGTGCCAACCGGGTGGGTGCCTGCTGGCGCGATGGCCGGCTGCTACGTGCTGCGCGCCGGCATCGTGGTACTGCGCGACCGCGGCGTGCGCGGCGTAGCGCCGGGCGGCGGACAACATCCGCTACGCGAAGCCGGACGCCGCCGTCGCGGAGGTGGTGCGGGCGGCACGCGTCGCCCAGGCGCGTCAGCTTCCCGTTTCCTCCTCCGCGATCTCGATCACCAGCTCCTTGCCGTAGAGCGTCTGGCGCGCCCAGTACAGGTTGTCGAACTCGGTGTATCCGGACGTCCCCAGCCTGGCCACGGCGGTCGCGTCGTCGTTGCCGCCACCGCCGGTAATCTGCACGGTCGGGGCGGCCGAGTAGCCGCTCCCCCGGTCCGTGAGCGTGATCGACGTCACCTTGTCGGTCATCGCCGCCGTCCCCTGCGCGCGGATGCCGTCGGAGTGTTGCGGCTCCGGGAACTCCACGTCCGGGGCCGCCGTGTAGCCGCTCCCCGGGTTCGTGACAATCAATTCCGGCTGGTGCATCCCTGCATAGTCATCGCTTACTCCATAGTCGGTCACGCACTGCGCGGTTCCCGTAATCGCGCAAGCGGGGAGAGTCCCGTAGCCGACCCCGGGATTCGTCAACCGCACGCTGAGCACCCGGTCCTCGATGACCGACGTGCCGCCGGTCGCCTGAGAGCCGGAGGGCGGATTCGAAAAGGTACATATGACTGTGCCGGTGTAGCCGAGTCCCGGGTCGGTGACCGTTACTGATGATACGCTACCACTGCTTATAACCGCGGTTCCGGTTGCCCTACGGGTGCCGGTGCCGGTCGGCAACGGGCACGTAACGGTTGGCGGCGACGTGTAGCCGCTTCCCCCAGTGCCGACCACGATTGTCCTGAGTCCGGTCGGCCCCACCGCCACCGCGGCGGCGCCCATGCCTGATCCTCCGGTGAACGAAACGGCAGGGACGGAGGTGTAACCGCCGCCCATGTTGGTCACGCCCACAGACCCCACGGTGGACCATCGCGCGCTCGTCTTGGCGGCCGCGCCGCTGCCCGGGTTGCCCGGTTGGCTGACAAACGTAATGACGTAGTCCTGGACGCCAACGTTGGACAGCTCGTAGCCGCTCCCGCCGTTCATGATGGTGACGGAGGCGACCTGATCGGTGGCGGTCGCCGTGGCGGCCGCGCCGCTGCCGTCCGGGTCGTCCGGGTGGTTGGTAAAGCTGACGGTTGGGGCGGAGGTGTAGCCGGTCCCGCCGTTGGTCAGCTCGATGGCGCCCACCCGGTCCGAGACGCGCCGCTGATTCTGGGCGGTGAGCACCAGCACCACCGCTCCCTCGGTCACCTCGGCGGCGAGCCGCCACTCCGCGCCGCTGATGTCGGAGGCGAAGGCCGGTTCATACGAGAGGTTGTCGATCGGCAGCGGCTGCCCGCCGACCGAAACGGTCACCGCGTCGCGGTTGGCGGCGGTAATCCGGTCCCACGCGAACGGCGCCGACCGGTTGGAGGTCTGGCTCCAGATGGTCGCGTCGTCGTCTCCGAAGTGGTCCGCTTCGAGCTCCCAGCTCTTGTCCGGCTCAGGCGGATCCGGCGGCGGGTCCGGGTCAGGGGTCTGCGTCGGCGCGGCCGGCGGCTCGCTGCCGCCGCCTGCCCCACCGCCCGCGCCGGTCCCCGCGGTCGTGGTGGGCGTGGCCGGGCCGCACGCGGTCATGGCCAGTGCGATACCGGCGAGTGCCGCCAGTAACAGAAACCGTTTCATTCCGGAACTTCCGGGGGGGGGGGGGGGGGGGGGGGGGGGGACTCTCCACCTTTCGTCAAGGGTGAGAAGCCATCGGTTTTGGTCCGTTGAACCGCCGGGGTTGGCCGAGCGTGTTGTAACGTCTCGGGCCGATCTGCACGCCCGGTGCGCAGCTGGCGAGCGCGGCGGGTCACGCCGGGGCTCCGCTGTACTGGGGATCGAACAGAGTGCCGTCTCGGAGCATCGCGCAGGCAACTTTGAGCAGGCGGTCTGCCACCGACCGCAACGCCCGAGCATGGCCGTGACCGCGTGCGCGCAACTCCTGGTACTTGGTCTTACTGCGCGGATCGCGTTGCGCCGCCACCCGCGCCCAGTGGTACACGGCGTCGCGCAACCGGTTATGCGCCGCCAGCCGCCGCACGACGATCAGGCTCTTGCCCGAACGCCGCGTCACCGGCGCAGTCCCGCATAGGCAGCGTAGCGCGTGGTAGTCCCGGCCTTGCACCGCATCCGGCGCTTCGGCGAGCAGCGTCGTGGCGACCGTCGTTCCCACTCCGGGTACCGACAGCAGCACCGTCGCGTCCGGGGCCGCCACCTCTGCATCCGACCCGGCGTCGTCCGCCGACGCCGCCGAGCGTTCCAACAGTTCATCAAGCTGGGCGCGCGACTCCGCCAGTTGCTCGTTGACCACCCCCAGGCGCTTGACCAGCAAGCGCACGTGCGCCTCGGCAGCCTTAGCGGAACCCGGCGCCAGCGGTGCGGTCGGTTCCCGCAGCCGAGCGTGCAACTCCGCCGCATCAAGGCGCCGTATCCGGTGCTGCTGCAGCAGCTTGGCAAGCGTGTTGGTATGGCAGTTCGCCGCCATCTTCGGATTCGGCAGCCGCTGCCACAGCGCCAGCGCGAACCGCGACGTCACCTCGTCCTTGCCCACCGCAGCCAGAAACTGAGGATAGTAGCGCCACAACTGGTCCCGCATCCGGTTCGCCAGTCGCATCAGCTCGCGCGTCAGATCGTCCTTGATGCGCGACCACTCTCGCATCTCGACCTGCTCCGCGTTAGTCGGCTGCAGCCGCCGCAGGCAGTGCGGGTCCGTGCACAGCGCCGCCGCCAGCACCCGCGCATCGCGCCGGTCGTCCTTGGCCCCGGCCGGCGACAGCCGATCACGGAACCGGTCCAACTGCTTCGGATTGATTGAGTGCACGGCGAAGCCGCGCTCCATCAGGCTCTCCACTACCGGCCCGCGCGGCGTCTCGATGGCCACCGCCACTGCCTCAACAGTGCCCGCCACCGACACCAGCCAATCAGCAAGCGCCGCCAGCCCCGCGCCGCCGTGCGTGAACGCACGCTGGCCGGCCACCTGCCCGGCGGCATCCACCACGCACACCTGGTGCGATTCCGAACCCCAGTCCACCCCCGCGAACCATTTATCTGTGTCCCGAGTCAAGACATCCTCCCCGTCATCCAGTTTCCGAGCCACTCGGGCCTGCCAACGATACCTGCCGGTCCCTGTACTGGCGCTCGTAGCGCAAACTCTCCACGGGGCATCTATCGTCGGCCGACCGCCGGAGCGCTGGTCCCCCCCAGGTGCTTCGGAGCGCAAGGGGTGTTTGGCTGCTTCCGGCGTCCTGCCCGGCTCACAAGAACCAGTTGCCTTGTGACCCTGGCAAGAAAGGTACAGGGGGGGTAAGATGCAAGACGATACTCCTCTGTCTGTCAGCCGCCCGCGGCGCCTGCCTGAGTACTGGAGCGTGCCGGCTACGGCCCGGCGTGTCAATCGCCCACTCGCCGAACCCACTCATCCGCCACTTTCGTGACGCCGCCGCCGCAGCCTCTTTCGGCCGAACACGGAGCGCCTTGATAACGAAACGAACGTTTTCAATGGGAGCCTTGGGAGCCTTGAGGAAAGGATCGTTTCCCTGATTGTGAGTCGTGGGGTGGAAGCCGAAATCAACACCGCTTTCGGCGTTCGCACTTGCCAACTGCTGCGTTGCGCTGCTGCGCTGGCTGCCGCCAAATCCTTGCCTTAGAGGTCGCCGGAGAGGTGGGCCGCGGGCAGGCGGTGGATGCGTCCCGCAGTCCAGCGACTGTCAAGCCCGCGGCGGCGCTCGGCGGCCACCGCGGGCGGCGGCCAGCGCCTCCTCGACGGTCTGCAGTGCGGCCGGCGGCGGGTGTTGTTCCGCGAAGCGGTCGCGCACCTGCTGCGCCCGGTCCGGCGCGCCGCGCGCGGCGTGCGAGCGGATCAGCTCGGCCGCCACCGCGTCGGCCGCGCGGTTCGCCTCCCAGGCTGACTGCAGCAGGTGGTGGGCGGCCTCCGCCTCGCCCACGGCGCGCAGTTCCGCGGCGGCGCGCACGGCCGTCAGCGCGGCGTGGTCGGGATGCGCCGCCAAGGTGGCGCGGAAGTAGGTGCGGTCCGCGTCGAAGTCATAGCGCGGCGCCGGCGAGCCGTTGGCGGCCAGCGCCGCGGCCACCTTGCGCAGCCCGGTCAGCCGCGCCTCGGCGAGGCCCAGTTCCTTGAGAAACTCGCCGATGCGGCGGTTGCGCGCCGGCACCGCGGGCGTGGAGGAGCGCGGCGCGAAGTGCGCTGGCTCCAGTCCCGCCGCCGGCCCCGGATAGCTGGTGATCTCCACGCGGTCCGGGTACAGGTAGACCTTGGTCGGCTCCGGCGAGTCGGGTTCGTAGCTGCGGTGATACATCGCGTTCACCAGGGTCTCGCGCAGCGCGGTCTCCGGCCAGGCGCGGAAGCGGAGCGCCTCGATGCGGTGCTCCTGCTTGCGCACGTGCACCGGCGAGCGCCCCTCCAGGTACTGCAGGCACCGGCGGAGTTGATGCGCCAGCGGGCCGCGAAACTCCTGCTCCTCCAGGACGTCGCCGCTGCCGTCGGCGGCGAACAGCGCGCAGTCGATCCATGCGCCGCGAAACCAGCGGCTGGGGTCGGCGGCGAAGAACAGCAAGCCGACGTTACGCGGCGCGTCGTGGTCGTTGACCCGAGTGGTGATGCCCATGCGGCGGTACATTTCCGCCGGGTCGGGTTCGTCGCGCAGGCCGCTGCCCACCTCGTGCAGGTGCTCCCGCATCGCCGTCTCATGCAGGTCGCCGAGGCTCGCCTGCAGCGACCGGCGGTCGTCCCACGGCACGCGCGCGGTCTGCGCGATCAGCTCCCGGATCAACCCGCCGCGCTGTTCCGCGGCGACGGTCTCGGCACCGAGGCGCACCCAGTAGCGGAGCGTCCCGCGCCCGGCGTCCGGCGCGCGGTGTGGCCGCACCTGGCTCGCCGGCGCCCACACGACCAGGACGTGACGGCCGTCCACCACCTCGGGGGAGAGCAGCGGCTGGTACGGCGGATCGAGGCGGTTGCAGTTGCCGCGCAGCCAGCGTTGCGCCGCCGCCAGCGCGGCGGGGGAGAGGCCCGCCGGCGGCAGACTTGCGCGGCCCTCGCGCTCGGCCACCCCGATCACCACGTAGCCGCCGTTCAGGTTGTGGTAGTCGTTGGCGAACGCGCAGATGGTCTTGAGCACCTGCGGGCCGGTAGTTTCGGCATCCCATGCGGCCTTGAACTCCACCCGCACCGACTCGACGCCGCGCCCGCGGAGCAGGTTGTCGAGATTGATCGGCAGGTTGCTGCTGGCGGCGTCCATCGGGTGCCGGCAGGATGGCCGCCACCATCGCGCCCGGTCAATAATGGCCGATGGAGAGCAGGACGCGGCGGCTGATCGCGGCCGCGGAGGAGTACTTCACGGGGTTGCGGCGGATTCGCGCGTCCGGCGGCGCGACCGGCGAACGGTCGAGCTACGCGCCGCTGGCGGCGCTGCTCGACGCGGCCGGCGCGACCCTCAAGCCGCGCGTGTTCTGCGTCGGCGAGCTGGCCGATCAGGGCGCCGGCCATCCCGACTTCGGCCTGTACACCGCGCGGCAGGTGCAGCGCGGCCGCCCGCGTCCGGGGCAGGCGCCCGAACGCGGCGTGGTGGAGGTGAAGCCGGCGGACGATGACCCGCAGGCACCGGCGGTGCGCGAGCAGGCCGCCCGCTACTGGGCGCGCTACCGTCTGGTGCTGGTCACCAACCTGCGCGAGTTCACCCTCATCGGCCCCGGCGCCGACGGCGCCGAGACCACCCTCGAAGCGTTCCGCCTGGCCGCCTCCGGCGCCGACTTCGACCGCCGCCTGCAGCGGCCGCGCGCCTTCGCCCGTGACGCCGGCGCCGCTCTCGGCGAGTTCCTGTGCCGGGCGCTGGCCCACGGCGCGGCGTTGGCCGAGCCCAAGGACCTGGCGTGGCTGCTCGCCTCCTACGCCCGCGACAGCCTGGCGCGCGTCACCGCGGCCGGCGACTCGCCGGCGCTCGGAGCGTTGCGCGCGGCGCTCGAGGACGCCCTCGGCGTCCGCTTTGAGGGCGAGCGCGGGGCGCGCTTCTTCCGCTCCACCCTGGTGCAGACCCTGTTCTACGGCGTCTTCTCCGCCTGGGTGTTGTGGTCGCGCGGCGATGCCGGCGCAGCCGCGGCGCGCCCGTTCCACTGGCATGACGCGGTCTGGCACCTGCGCGCGCCGGTGCTGCGGGCGCTGTTTCAGCAGTTGTCCGATCCCGGCCGCCTGCGCCCGCTCGATCTGGTCGAGGTGCTCGATTGGACCGCCGCCGCCCTCGACCGCGTCGACCGCGCCGCGTTCTTCGCCCGCTTCGACGAAGGCGACGCCGTCCCCTACTTCTACGAGCCGTTCCTGGAAGCCTTCGACCCCGCGCTGCGCAAGCAGTTGGGCGTCTGGTACACCCCGGCCGAGGTGGTCCGCTACATGGTGGCGCGCGTGGACCGCGCGCTGCGCGAGGACCTCGGCATCGCCGGCGGGCTGGCCGCCGATCACGTCTACGTGCTCGACCCGTGCTGCGGCACCGGCGCCTATCTGGTCGAGGTGCTGCGCCGCATCGCCGCCGACTGCCGCCGCCGCGGGCTCGGCGCGCTGGCCGGCGCGCGCGTCCGGCAGGCCGCCGCGCACCGGGTGTTCGGCTTCGAGATCATGCCGGCGCCGTTCGTGATCGCCCATCTGCAGGTGGGGCTGGTGATGCGGGAACTGGATGCCGCCCTGGCCGATGACGGCGTCGAGCGCGCCGGCGTGTTCCTGACCAACGCGCTGACCGGTTGGCAGCCGGAGATGGAGATGCAGCCGCCGCTCCCCTTCCCGGAGTTGGAGGAGGAGCGCGACCGCGCCGGGCGGGTCAAGCGGGAGACGCCGGTGCTGGTGGTGCTGGGCAACCCGCCCTACAACGGCTTCGCCGGCGTGGCGGTCGACGAGGAGCGGGCGCTGTCGGAAGCGTACCGCACCACGCGGCGGGTGCGGGCGCCCGAAGGCCAGGGGTTGAACGACCCGTACGTGCGCTTCTTCCGCATGGCGGAGCGGCGCATCGCCGAGCGCACCGGGCAGGGGGTGGTCTGCTTTATCAGCAACTATTCGTGGCTGGACGGGCTGTCGTTCACGGGGATGCGGGAGCGCTATCTGGAGGCGTTCGACGCCATCCGCATCGACTGTCTCAACGGCGACAAGTACCGCACCGGCAAGGTGGCGCCGGACGGTTCGCCCGATCCGAGCATCTTTTCGACCGCCGGCGATCCGGTGGGGATTCAGGTGGGGACGGCGATCGCCACGCTGGTGCGCAAGGCCGGCCACGCGCCGGCGCAGGCGGTCGAGTTGCGCCAGCTTTGGGGACCGGCCAAGCGCGCGGAGTTGGCGGCGACCGCGGACGCGGAGCCGGCGGCGCTGTACGAGCGCGTCGAACCGAGTCTGCCGCTCGGCCTGCCGTTCGTGCGCACCGCGGTGAGCGCCGGCTGGTTCGACTGGCCCGCGCTGCCGGACCTGTTTCCGGCGTCGTTTCCTGGCGTGAAGACCAGCCGCGACGCCTTTCTGGTCGACACCGACCTCGACCGGCTGCGGGCGCGGATCGCGGACTATTTCGACCCCGGCCTACGCCACGAGGAGATCGCCCGACGCTATCCGGCGGCGATGCTGGCGACGGCCCGCTTCGACGCGCGCGCGGTGCGCGAAGCGCTGCTCGCCCGCGGCGGACCGAACGAGGATGGCTTCGTCCGCTTCGCCTACCGGCCGTTCGACTCCCGCTGGCTGTATTGGGAGGCGGACACGAAGTTGCTCGACGAGAAGCGCGCCGACTATATGCCGCACGTATTCAAGGGAAACCTGTGGATGTCGGCGGCGCAACACCTGCGCAAGGGCGCGGTGGAACCGCAGACCTGCGTGACCGCGCTCCTGAGTTCCATGCACCTGATCGAACGCGGCGCTTTCTTGTTCCCCGCGCGGCTCCGTGACGAGCGCGGCGCTACCGCCCCCAACTGTCGGAACGCGGCGGCGCGCTATCTGGCCCGCATCGGCGGCACGGTCGAAGACCTGTTCCACCACGTGCTGGCCGTGCTCCACGACCCCGCCTACCGCGAGGCGAACGCCGGCGCGCTCCGCATGGGCTGGCCGCGCATCCCCCTCCCCGGCTGGCCCGACGCCGGCGACCCGGCCGCCGCGGGCGCCTTCGCTCGCTCCGCCGAGCGCGGCCGGGAGCTTGCCGCCCTTCTCGACCCCGCCACTCCCGCCCCCGGCGTCACCACCGGCGCGCTGCGCCCGGAACTGGCCTCCATCGCCGTGCCCGCCACCGCCGACGGCCGCAACATGACCGGCGCCGACTTCGCCCTCACCGCCGGCTGGGGCCACTACGGAACCGCCGGCGCCGTCATGCCCGGCCAGGGCCGCGTCACCCGACGCCCCGCCACCTCCGCCCAACCCGCCGCCCTCGGCGGCGCCGCCTGCGACGTGCACCTCAACGACCGCGCCCGCTGGTCCAACGTCCCCGCCGCCGTCTGGGACTACCGCCTCGGCGGCTACCAGGTCCTCAAGAAATGGCTCTCCTACCGCGAGCGCGCCATCCTCGGCCGCCCCCTCCTCCCCGACGAAGTCCAACACTTCACCGACACCGCCCGCCGCATCGCCGCCCTGCTCCTCCTCACCTCCTGACCAACCGCCCGACGCACGCGAACCCGGATGACCCACATAGTGGGGGGACCGAGACGTGCGGGCGGGACGATCATTGCCGAGAGCTTTCGTGCCTGACGCCCCGTTCGCCGGTGTCTGTCGGCATGCTGCCAAGGAAGCCCCCGACAATTGCGAGGATCGGTTTCAACCGTTTCGCAGCGGGGTCGACGTCGACGCCGAATGCCTCCAACGCGGTCGCCCCCAGCAGATACAGCGACCCGGCGGGAGCGAAGATCACCGGGCACGTCAATGACCCTTCCAGCCCGCCAATCGTCAGCCGCGCTTCACCCATGAGGCGGCGCTCCCTGCGTCCGTCGGCCAGGATCAGGTCGCGGCCGAGCAACGGCCGGACACCGATGGCGCGCAAGCGATCCTCTGGAATAAAGGTGTAGAGCGCCCCGGTATCGACCCAGAAACGCTCGCCAAAGCTCCGCGATCCGTCGGCGCCGTTAGCCACGGTCACGTCGACCTGGAACATACCCACGCTGCAACGGTAGTCAGCCCGCGCAACGTAGTCAAATCATCAAAGGCGAGAGGATGGCGGTTGCAGGCCCCCGGTGGCGCCGGCGTACTCTGGCCGCCATGGCGAAGGTCAAGACTGCCGGCACGACGCGCCGCCCCAGGCGATGCGCCCGACCAGCGCGGTCATGCGGCGGGAAGGTTGATCGTGGTCGTGAATCCGCTACGTCCGCGCCCCACCGCGTCCAGAAACCGGCGGTTGGCAGAGAAGTTTCGGTCGCGGGGGTATCGCTGGTCGATTACGAATACGTTGGTATCTATGAGGAACGGCCCCGGACCCACGCGGTGGCCTCCTGCCAGTCGGCGAACGGGGGTTCGGACGACTCGAGAGCGGCGCTCACCTCGGCCCACGCATCAGCGCTCCCCGACAGAGCATCCCCTCGCTCTTCCGGCGAAGGCGTGATGACCCCGATGCGGCGGCCCCGGTAGGTGAGTACGAACCGTTCCCCGGCCCGGAGTCTCCTGATGAAGTCCCCCGTGTTCCGCTGCAAGTCCCGCGCGCCGATAACTCCCATCGCCAAGAATTATACCCTTCGTCACCGGAAGTGAACACCCCCGGAGCTGTTCTGTTCTACACCATCGGCTGGGGGTTGATCCTGCCGGTGCTGCCGGTGCTGCCGCGGCTGGCGAACAGTCTGAGCGGCAGTGGCCGGCGGCGTCGGCGTGGTGGCGCTGGTCGCGGTCGGCACCTCGGTGACCGACTCCCCGCCGGGGTAATCGCCGTGCACGGCGGTCACCGGCATGGAGGCGGGCAGCCGCGCGGTGTCGTCGCTGGAACTGACCGGCCTTTCGGAACTCTACCTCCGCCCGGTAGCCGATTTCCTGCAAGGGGCAGCGGTCGCCGAGGAGGACGACGTGCTGGTGGCGCTGTATCGGGTGGCTCCCGGGCTGGAGCGGAATCCCGCTACCCACCATCAGGTGGGCCGTTGCGTCAACCTGTGCCGCGCGGGCGTACGGCTCAAGCATCTGCTTGGCGCCGAACCCCGCTCCGGTCCACCGAGCTACGAACCGCGGCTGGCGGCCAGTTCGGGAGAAGCGGCGGTCCAAGGCGAACGGACCGCCGAACAGGAACGGCTCCGCCTTGGCGCCGGCAATGCTCCGATCGCCGACCTTCCCGATACGATTGCGTCGCAGGGCATCTGGGCATCGGCGATCGAGCCTTCGCCACGTCTCCCCTGCTGAAACCGGGGAGCTCCTTGAACGGGAACGCTTCGGGCGCGAGTATCTCAAAGCCTTGAGCATGTTCAGCGACGTCGGCGAACCCGAGCAGCGCCGGCATTGGGATCGTGAACTCCGCAGTGAAATCGCTCATCTTGCGATCGAGGCGTATCGCCGCGAAGAGATTTCCCGCGGCCGCGTGCTGGAACTCGGCAAGATGCTCGACATCGAGGGCGACACGCTGCTTCGCCTGGCCCAGGCGGCGCGCGAGGCGTGACCCATGGCGCCGCGGTCGAGTCAGGCCTCCCGACGAAGTACGCTGGCTGGACCTCCGCGACGAGAAGGACAGGACGCTGACTGAATCCCCGACGATCAGACCGACCTGCCCGGTGGATGGAGGAGCGGAAGCAGCACGTCGCGTGCCACCAACCGGGCATCGCTCGGGCGCTCGAGGAACGGGGTTACGTCCTGCTGCGCGGCTTCCCAATCGACAGATTCGAGCCTCGCGGCGATGAGTTGACGCCACGTTGCCGGCGTCGCCGCCGGACCGTCCCACTTTGTTTGGCGTAGCGCGTTGTTGAGCATGACGAGGTTCGGGGCCGGCCAGGTGGGATCGGACAAGTACCAGGCGAGGTCGAAGAGGTCCCGCCCCTTCGTATAGCCGCGCGCGAGCACCGCATGGAGCTTGCCCGCGAACAACGAGGCGCGGTCATAATGCAGCAGATTGAGCATACCGAACCGGCGGACGAGACGGGTCTCGGTCTGCGCGCCGGCCGGTGGGTTGGTGTCCACTTCGACTTTGATCGCCAGTACCTGCTCGCGGTGGGGTGAGAGCCGCGCCTCATGCAGCAGCCCTCGGAACTTCACCAAGCCGACGGCGACCGGCGGCCGGTCTCGAATCGTCACCTCTACGGCGTAAGCCTCCGCCGTCAGATCGTGCCGCACCGAGCGCATCAGCGGCTCGAATCGCCCGTCCCCTCCCGGCGTGACCAGCGAGAAGTCGAGATCTTCCGAGTAACGTGGCAGTTGGTACAGGAATCGTAACGCCGTGCCGCCCAGGAACGCCCACTCGGTAAATGCCCCGTGGTCCTGCAGCGCGAGCAGGATGCGGGCCTGCAGGTACTCCCGCGCCGTGCTGCGCGCCTGCACCCCATCGCGCGCGTCGCCGAGCAGATCCAGGAGCGCCGCTTTCATGGCCATCCCTCCTCGTCGCGCCAGATGCCGCGCAGCAGACGAACGGCGTGCTCGACCTTGCGCGACCCGGTCCTTAGCACTGCGGCCTGCAGGCGGTCGGAGTCCAGAGACTCGGCTGGCGTGAGACGAAGTTCCCGTAAGTAGGGAAGCCGGTCGCTGTGCGGCGTCAGGTACAGCAGGTCGATAAGCGCCTTCTCCGCGCTGGCGAGCAGCGCCCGCTGATCGCTTGCAACTTCCACCTCGGCAAAACCGAACATCCGCCGCGGAGGCAGATGGCGAAACAGGAACCGCCCGCGCGGCGTGGCAAGCTGCTGCGGCCGCCGGGTAGTGACGCTGGTGGTCACCGGCACGTACTCGGGAATCATGCCGTAATGGGCCAGCGCCGAGTGCAGGCTCACGTAGGACGCGCGGTCGAGCGCGCCGGCAATGGCATAGGGGTGGGCCGGCACGGCGGCGTACGGTGCGGCGAGGAGATAGACGCCGCGCCGGAGTTGCGCGATCTTGCCCGCCTTGACCCAGCGATCCAGTTGTCTCCGCAGGTTGTCCGGGGAGCGCTCTCCCGCCAGGAGCTGTCCCGTCCTGAACAATCCGTTGGGAGGCGCCCTGGCCAGCAGTTCCTCAAGGCGCATGACGACAACATGACACAAATGTCCGGTTACCGCCACCTTCGGGCTCATTCAGCGCGGCGGCGGCTGAGCGCACGCGCGTAGCGGACCGTTCGCTGCCTTCCTCATGCCTTGGCATGGCATCTCCTATGCGCTACGGGGCCTCGACAAAGGGTTCCGAGCCGCCGCGAGCAGACGATCTTCGACGCCGCCAGCGGGCCGCATCCAGGCGACGCTACGCTCCCCGGCGCGGTCGCAAAGCATCACCTACAAGGACATCGCCATGCTCGCCCACCATTTCGGCTCTCATCCGGGGTATGCTAGCCTGAGTTGGTAGCGCGCCGGCAAGGAGGCGAGATGATGACAACGCAACGCTTGTGGACGCGGTGGGCGGCGCTGCTCGCGCTCACTGCACTCCTGGCCGCCTGCGGGGCGGCGGTCACCCCGGAGCCGGAGCCGGCCGCGAACCCAGACCCGGCGCCGGCCGCGCGGCAGGCCTCGTGCGACGACGTGGCGATCAGCGTGCTCGAACGCGGCGCGGGAGTCCACGGCGCGATCGTTTCCGACATGCTGCACATGGGCGGCGCCACCGCGCCGGCCACCTGCACGGAGCCGACCAATGAGTCGTTGCTGGCCGGCTTGTCACTGCCGGAAGACCTGACGGCGCAAGTTCATCAGTCGCGCTACTACCTGATCGTGATCCGCTACCCCGGCGGCAATCGTCTGTACATCGTTACCCGCCGCGGCGACGGCACGAGCTGCGTGGTCGACCTCAACGACAAGTGCATTGCGCAAGTGACCGACCTGCCGGATGACTTCGACCTGGAAACCCTGCCGGACGACGTGGCGCCGACCATCCCCGCCGGCCGGCCCGTGAGCCCGCCGGCGACGCCGTCCGAGCCGCCAACACCGTCCGAGCCGACAGCGCCGTCCGCAGCCGCTCCCGGAGCGCCTTGGTACCCGTCGCCCCGCGACGGGGCGACCAACGTGGACGTTGACTGGGCGGCATTCCATTGGGAGGCCGGGGACGCCGGCGGCCGCGGCGGCCCCCGCACCACCAGCTTCGACGTGTACTGGGGAACCACGGAGAATCTCGCCGCCGACGCTGAGCTGGGTACGCCGATCCGGACCACCACGGTCAGGTTGATCCTGGAGCAGCGGCTGGAGTTTGACACGACCTATTACTGGCGGGTCGACGCGAACAACGCCGCCGGCACCACCCGCGGCAACGTGTGGTCGTTCACCACAAGGCCCGCCCCGGCGCCGCCGCCGGCCGAGGAACCGCCACCGGCCGAGGAACCGCCGGCTGCGCCGGAACCGCCGGCCGAGGAACCGCCTCCCGGAGTTGCCAGCAACCCGACGCCGCGCGACGGGGCGACCGGCGTGACGGTGTGGAAGACAGCATTCAGTTGGGACGCCGCGCCTCCCCACTATAGCACCCACTATTACCTAAGGTACTTTGGCACCTCACAGGATCTCGCCGGAGACAACCTTATCTTTGGTCCGTCGCTCATCTGGGGCACCGGTTGGAGTTTCATCTGGTCGATGAATCTGGCGGAGGAAACGACCTACTACTGGCGAGTGGACGCACTTGACTACAACGACTGGGACAACAGGACCCGCGGCGACGTGTGGTCGTTCACCACCGGCAAGGCGACCGGCACGCTTCCCGGAGTTGCCAGCAACCCGCGGCGGCCACGCGACGGAGCGACCGACGTGAGGGGCTGGAGAGGTTACAGCTGCACGTCGGTTGGCGAGATGTCTTTCGAGTGGGATCCCGCGCCCGGCGGTGTCGGCTACTTCGTATATATTGGCACCGTGAAGGATTCACCTCGGACAACATCTTAACCGCCCGGGGAATCCGGTATAGTCCGTATCCCGCTTGGACCAATGCCATGTCCCTTACCGAGGCTATGGACTTTACGCACGGAACGACCTACTACTGGCGGGTGGACGCAAAGAACGAAGCCGGTATCACTCAGGGCAACGTGTGGTCGTTCACCACAAAGGTTTGGGATACCGATGACGCGGTTGCGTGGATAAGCGGCGGCGGGACCGGACCGTGCCGGGAAGCGGAGGCGAAGGCCGCCCCCTAGTTCACCAAGGATTAGATTAACGACGATCCGCACGCTTTCGCCTGCAGGCTGCAATGACCCGCCTACGGCGGCCCGCCGTAGGGCCACTGGCGCAAGATCGACCGGTAGGCGTGCTGCTTGCGGAGCGGCAGCACAGAGATGCAAGGAGGAGCTTATGACGCGACCTACGGAGCCAACCGAAACTTTCGACCAGCCGGCGCTGGATCGGGCTCACGAGTGGAGACTGGAGGCGATTCAGAAGACCGATCCTCACGTGGTACAGCTGGAGTACGACCGCAACGCGCAGGAGTATCGGGGCACGTTCCCGATCAGCGCGGACGGCAGCGTGACTGCGCGGCTGAACTACGTGCGCGTGGGTACGAGCGGCAACCGGCAACGCGGACGCCGGCAAGTTCCTGGTGGTGACGCGGGTGGTTCGAACGTTCCGGATCCAGGCAGGCTGAGAACGGAAACACCCTGTTCGCGGAGCAAATCATCCGCGTCCCTTGTCCGCGGCGGCAGGCCGGCCCTATAATCGGTCGGCGTGACGCTTCGAGGTAGCTGCCATCGTGGCTGACACCGTTGTAGCCCCACCTGCGCGGCAGGTAGCGGCCCCCCTGCGGCTGAGAGCCGGCGACCGGCTGACGCGGGCCGAATTCGAACGCCGCTATGCCGCCTGCCCGCAGCTCAAGAAGGCGGAACTGATCAAAGGAGTCGTGTACGTGCCCTCCCCCGTGCGCTACGACGGCCACGGCTTGGCCCACGCCGCCATCCTGGGGCCGCTGCATTACTACGCCGCCCACACCCCCGGCGTCGGCATTGCCGACAACGCCACCGTGCGCTTGGACCCGGACAACGAAGTGCAGCCGGACGTGCTGCTGCGCGTCGAAGCGGCGCCGGCCGCGCAATCCGCGGTCGCCGCCGACGGCTACCTGGAGGGCGCCCCCGAGCTGGTGGTGGAGGTGGCCGCAAGCAGCGCCTCCTACGACCTGCATGCCAAACTCGACGTGTACCGTCGCAACGGCGTGCAAGAGTACCTTGTCTGGCGCATCCGGGAGCGGCGCATCGACTGTTACCGGCTCGCCGCCGGCGAATACCGGCTCCTGCCGCAAACCGACGGCATCATCCGCAGCCGCGCCTTCCCCGGGCTGCAACTCAACGTCCGCGCGTTGCTGCGGGGCGACGCCGCGGCGGCGCTGGCGACGGTGCAGGCCGGCCTCGGCAGCAGCGAGCACCGGGCGTTCGCGGCGCGCGCCGGCGGCGGCTGAGCGCACGCGCGTAGCGGACCGTTCGCTGCCACCTCGCTCCGACATGCCGGTCATCGCGGCCCGCCTCGCGCCTTGAGCGCACGGGCCGGCACTCTGCTACCATCGGCGGGGCAGAAGCGCCGGCCGGAAGAGCCGGCGCCGCAGAGGAAGGCCCATGCTCACCAGAACCCCGCCCACCGCCGCGGTGACCATCGCCGCCCCGACCGCCGCCCCGCACTGGGCGCTCCTGGAGCGCGAGCTGATGCGCGCCATCGAGGCGGCCATCCCGCCGTTCTTCGACCGCTACTTCGACGAGCGCGGCTACCTCAAGTGCTTCGCGCGCTGGGGGGCGCTGGACGGCCCCGACGACGCGGCGGAGAACGTGACCAACTGGACCGACTTCTACGCGCTGGGCGGCTCCGGCCGGGCGCTCGATCTGTACCGGCGCGGCATTGAAGGCCACGTCCGCCAGTACACGGAGGCCCGCACCACGGTGACCAAGCTGGGCGCCGACGGCATGTACTACAAGGAGTTTCCCACCAGCTTCGACTGGGTGCACAACGGCGAGGGGTACCACTGCCTGTTCCAGGAGGGGCTGTGCGAGCCGTGGAACCCGATCTGGCGGCAGCGCATCTGCCGCTTCGCCGGCTTCTACCTGCCGGGCGACCCCGACGAGCCGGCCGAGCCCAACTACGACCCCGAACACCGCATCATCCGCAGCGTCCTCAACGGCAGCCGCGGTCCGGTGCTGGGCGCCGCGGAGCCGGTCGACTGGGCCGGCGACCCGTTCGAGATCGAGGGGCGCTTCAAGCCGGGGCGCGGCCACCGCAACTTCGACGACTACCTGTTCCACTTCGAGACGTACCGCAACGTCGAAGGCGACATCCCCCTCAACCTGGCCGCCACCGCCATGGCGTTCTACGCCTACGCGGCGACCGGCGACCCCAAGTACCGGGAGTGGATCACGGAGTACTCGGACGCCTGGGTGGAGCGCACCTACGCGAACGACGGCCTGATCCCGGGCAACGTGGGGCTGGACGGCGTGGTCGGCAGCGGTCCGGCCGGCGGCGCCTGGTGGCGCGGCGTCTACGGATGGGGCCACACCGGCGGCTTCTACGGCCTTGACCCGGACGGCAAGCCGATTCCCCATCACCGCCCCAACTTCCAGCACCGCACGCCGTACGCTTTCGGCAACGCGCTGCTGGTGTCCGGCGACCGGAAGTACGTGGACGTGTGGCGGACGGTCATGGAGTCGGTCAACCGGAACGCCAAGGTCGAAGGCGGCGTGACGCGCTATCCCCGCATGTACGGCGAGGACGGCTGGTACGACTTTCAGCCGGAGCCGTTCGACCGCGGCGCGCTGGCGGTCTACCACTGGTCGCAGGATCGCAAGCGGGATCACGCGCTGGTCGCCGCCGACCCGTGGGTGCGCTTCCTGGACGGCAAGGACGACGATTATCCGGTCCGCACGCTGCAGGAAAGCCTGGAGCAGGTGCGCCGCAAGGTGGAGCTGCGCGAGCGGGACACCCGCTCGGCCGACGTGACGCTCTCCGAGGATCCGAACGGGATCAATCCGGCCGAGGTGTGGGGGCTGGTGCAGCTCATGCTCGGCGGATTGGCGACGCGCCACGTCGGCGTGCCGTGGCACTGCGCGGTGCGGTACTTCGACGCCGAGCGGCGGCGCGCCGGCATCCCGCCGGGCGTCGCCTCGCTGGTAGACCATCTGAGCGCGGACGAGGTGGGCGTGCAGCTGGTCAACCTGGACCCCGTGCGCGCCAAGCACCTGATGTTGCAGTCGGGCGCCTTTGCCGAACACACCATCGACAGCGCCGCCATCGACGGCGGGCGCACCGAGGTCGGCGGCAGCGCCATGCACGTCCGCCTGGAACCGGGCGCCGGCGCGCGGCTCCTGCTCCGCGTGCAGCGCTTCGTCAACCAGCCGACCGTCGCCTTTCCGTGGCCTACGTGAGCCGACCGAGGCGCCGGATCAGTTCGGAAAGGCTTACGAACCGGACGCTGATGCCGCGGTAGTCGCGCGCGTACGAGCGCTCGGTGTCGGCAGTCACCACAAAGTTGGAACCGGTCGGATAGCGGGCGCGAAAGGCGCGCAGGTTGCGGGAATCGAACCCGCTCGCGCGCCACTTGCACTCCACCGCTATCGGCGCGGCGCGAACGTCGATCACGAAGTCGATTTCGTGGCCGCGTTTGTCGCGCCAGTACCAGAGCCGCCGCTGCTGCAGGCGCCCCAGGTACTCGTTGAGCACGCAGTGCTCCCACAGGGCGTCGCGATCCTCATCGCGCAGTCGATTCCAGCCCATGAACAGCGACACGAAGCCGGTGTCGAAGCCGTACACCTTGGGAGTCGCCACGATCTCCGTCGTTCGGCGCGTGCTGTAGGGCCGGACCACGTGCACGGCCTGAGTGTCTTCGAGCACTTGCAGATAGTTGCCGATGGTGGCGCGGCTCACCTCGCAGGCGGCGGCGAACCTGGTTGCCTCGAACACGCCGCCGCTGGCGGCGAACAACAGCTCCACGAAGCGCAGGAAGGACCAGCGCCGTTGCAACCGGAAGTGCTCCTGAATGTCCCGCGCCCAATAGGAGTCGATCCAGTCCCGGAACCCGACTTGAGGAAACTCGGCGGCCAGGAAGAAAGGCGGCAGCCCGCCGTGCAGGAACCGGTGGTCGCTGCCGCGTGCGCCGAACTCCTGCTCGTCCTGCAGCAGCATCGGCGTCAGCCGCAGCTCACGCTTGCGGTCGGTGAGGGTGTCCCGGAAGCGGCGCGATGCTCCCAACGACGAGGAGCCGGTAGCGATGACCTGCGTACCGGGGTAGTGGTCGGCGGCGATCTTCAGCAGCTCGGACGGATTGGGCAGGCGGTGTATTTCGTCCAGCACGACCCGCCGCGGACCCAGATCGCGCAGGAAGCTCTCCGGGGCCTCCAGCAGGCGGCGGTTACTCGGCAGCTCGCAGTCGAAGTACTCGATGTCCGGCAAGGACTGGCACAGGACCGTCTTTCCGGCGCGGCGGACCCCCGACAGCCAGACGACTGACTTCTGCGTCCACAGCTCCTCAATAACAGAGATCCAGAATTCTCGCTGTACCATATGCCAGTCTACTTTACATATGGTGCCACCATATGTAAAGTGAGATGGCGTTTGGCAGCGCTTCGGCCGGCTGCGCGCATTCCGTCACTCGTCGTCGGCGGTCAGGATCTGCAGGTACTCGTGGTAGGCGTAGGCGCGGCTGCGGCGGGCGCCGGTGATCTCGCGCAACACGCCCAGGCGTTCCAGCAGATCGATCGCCTTGCGGGCCGGCGGCGGTGAGAGGCCGAGCAGCTCGGCGGCCAGAGGGACGGTCACCACCGGATGGGACGGCAGGAAGCCGAGCAACCGGATGGCGGCGACGGTGGTGCGGGCATGCGCGGTGATGAGCCGGTGGTGGCGGCCGACCACGGCGTGTAACCGCCCGGCGGCGCGGACGCCGTCTTCGGCAGCGTCGCGGACGCACTCCAGGTAGAACCGGGTCCAGCCCTCCCAGTCGCCGGCGGTGCGCACGGCGTCCAGCCGCTCGTAGTACTCCGCCTGCGCGCGCTTGAAGGCCACGCTGAGGTAGAGCAGCGGTTGGTCGAGCAGGCCCCAGTGCTCGATCAGCAAGGCGATCAGCAGCCGGCCGATGCGGCCGTTGCCGTCCAGGAACGGGTGGATGGTCTCGAACTGCACGTGCGCGAGCCCGGCGCGCACCAGCGGCGGCAGATCGCTGTCGGCGTGCCACCACCGCTCCAGCGCCGTCAGGGCGTCCGGCACTTCGTCCGGCGGCGGGGGGACGAACCGGGCGTTGCCCGGCCGGCTGCCGCCGATCCAGTTCTGCGAGCGGCGGATCTCCCCCGGTTGCTTGTCCGCGCCGCGGACGCCGCTCATCAGAATGCGGTGGGCGTCGCGCAGCAGGCGGACGCTGAGCGGCAGCCCCTGCGGGTCGGCGAGCTGGCGGCGAGCGTACGCGAGGGCGTCCAGGTAGTTGCAGACCTCCTGCACGTCGTCGGGGCGGTCGGCGCGGCGGGTCGCCTCGTAGGTGACGATGTCCTGCAGCGTGGCCTGCGTCCCCTCGATCTGCGAGGTGACGACCGCCTCCTTCCGGACGAACCCGTAGAGGAACCAGTCGATGTCCGGCACCATTGCGCTTGCAACCGCAAGACGGGAGAGCGCGGCCTGGGCGTCGGCGCGGAACTCCTTCGTCGGCCCGTCGATGGACAGGGGAGGGCCGGCCGGCGGCAGCGGATAGGGAACGAACGCGCGGACCTGCTCTCCCACGGCGTTGGTGATGCGGTAGCGGCCGGTCAGGCGGTCCACGTTCGGAAACGCTCCTTTCTCAAGCTGGACATTGAGAAGCGATCGGTTCTTTACTCGCTTCTATAAGAAGCGATCGTTTCTTTACTCCTTCTATAAGAAACGATCGCTTCTCAGAGATGTATAAGAAGCGATCGTTTCTTTGTCAAGAACACTAGGAATCGATCGTTTCTTTGCGGTGAACGGCGGCGCCGCGCCGTTGTCTCTCCGCATGTTCTCGTCGATTATACGGGATGAATGGACCCCACCGGCCCGGACGGCGCGATCCGCCGGCTGCTCGACGCCTACCGCCGCGCCGGCACGACCGTCCGGGAGGAGCTGGCGCGCGTCTGTGCGCGCATCGCAGCCGTCGACCGCGCCGGCCCGGCGCTCAACGCCGTGCTGCGCATCGACCCCGACGCCCAGTGGACGGCCCGGCGGCTCGATGCCGAGCGGCGTTCCGGCGCCGCCCTGGGACCTCTGCACGGCGTGCCGGTGCTGCTGAAGGACAACGTCGACACCGGCGGGCCGGGCGGCGGATCGATGGCGACCAGCGCCGGCGCGCTGGCCCTGGCCGATTCGTTCGCGCCGGCCGATGCGCCGCTGGTCCGCCGCCTGCGCGCGGCCGGCGCCGTGATCGTCGGCAAGACCAACATGACCGAGCTGGCCAACTACATGTCGACCGGCATGCCGGGCGGCTACAGCTCGCTGGGCGGACAGGTCATCAACCCCCATCATCCGGCGCTGCCGGTCTCCACCTCCAGCTCCGGGTCCGCCGCGGCGGTGGCCGCCGGCCTGTGCGCGGCGGCGATCGGCACCGAAACATCCGGATCGATCCTGGCGCCGGCGTTCGCCAACGGCATCGTCGGCATCAAACCGACCGTGGGGCTGGTGTCCCGCACCGGGATCGTGCCGATCTCCTTCAGCCAGGATACCGCCGGACCGTTGGCGCGCAGCGTCGAGGACGCCGCGCGGGTGCTGGCCGTGATCGCCGGCCCGGACCCGGACGACGCCGCCGCGCACGGCGCGCCGTCCTTCGACTTCCGCCCGCACCTGCGCCGCGACGGCCTGCACGGCGCGCGCATCGGCATCCCGCAGGCCGGATTCTGGGATAGGGAGGGCGGCGGGTGGCCGGACACCCTGGAGCAGGTGCGCGCCGCGTTGCGGGAAGGCGGCGCGGAGGTGGTCGATCCGGCCGACGTCGCCACGCGCAGCCGCATCGTGTGGTCGCCGGTCCTGCTGTACGAGTTCAAGGCGGCGATGAACGCCTACCTGCGCCGGCTCGGCCCCGGAGCGCCGCGCCGGACGCTCGCCGATCTGATCGCCTTCAACGACGCCAACGCCGATCGGACGCTACGCTACGGGCAGGTGTGGCTGCTGCGCGCCGAGCACGAGACCTCCGGCCGCATGGACGAGGCGGCCTACCTCGACGCCCGCGCCGAAGACCTGCGCCTGTGCCGCACGGAAGGGATCGACGCCACGCTCGATCGGCACCGGCTGGACGCGCTGGTCTTTCCGCACGCCGCCGGATCGTCGATCGCCGCGCGCGCCGGCTACCCGTCGGTGGCGGTGCCACTGGGGTTCGCGCCGTCGGCCGGCGGCCCGGCGCCGATCGAACCGCGCGGGGTCATGTTCACCGGAACCGCCTTCAGCGAGCCGACGCTGGTGCGGATCGCCCACGCCTTCGAGCTCCTCACCGCCGGCCGCGTCAGCCCGCCACTCTGAGAGGCACCCCGGCCGCGGGCGGCGTCAGGCCGGCGCCGGCGCGTCGGCCCGGATCAGCTTGCGGTCGCGCAGCTCCTGCCAGAACGCGGCCGGGATGGCGGCGCGGATCAGCTCCAGGTTGTCGAGCACCCGCTCCGGGCGGCGCGTGCCCGGCACGATGCAGGCGACCGCCGGGTGAGCGAGCGCGAACTGGCTGGCGGCGGCGCGCAGATCGACCCCGTGGGCGGCCGCCGCGTCCTCCAGGCTCCGCACCGCGGCGACGATGGCGGGCGGCGCCTCCAGGTAGTCGTAGCGCGCGCCGTCGGGGCCTCCCTGCGAGCCGCTGGCCAGGATGCCGCTGTTGAACGTGCCGCCGGCGATGACGCCGATGTTCCGCTCCAGGCAGAGCGGCAGCAGCTCGTCCAGCGCGCCCTGCTCCAGGATCGTGTAGCGGCCGGCCAACAGAAAGCAGTCAAAGTCGCCCGCCCGCGCCAGCCGGGCCAGCATCTCGCTCTGGTTCATGCCGGCGCCCACCGCGCCGATCACGCCCTGCGAGCGGAGCCGGTCGAGCACCGGGTAGGCGCCGTCCATCGCCTGCGCGAAGTGCTCGTCCTCGTCCGGATCATGGATGTGCACCACGTCCAGGCGATCGACGCCAAGGCGGGTCAGGCTGTTTTCGAGCGAGCGCTCGACCCAGTCGGCGCTGTAGTCGCGGCGGGACTCCACCATCCAGGCGCCGGGGCTGTCCCAGGTCTGCGAAAAGACGCTGGGGCCCGGCACGTGCTCGAACCGCCAACCGACCTTGGTCGCCAGCACGTACCGGTCGCGCGGCACGCCGCGCAACGCCGCGCCGACGCGGCGCTCGGCGGCGCCGGCCCCGTACAGCGCCGCGGTGTCGATGAAGTTGACGCCGGCCTGCAGCGCCGTGCGCACCACCTGCTGCGCCTGATCGTCCGAAATGTCGCTGTAGATGCCGCCGAGTGGCGCGCAACCCAGGCTCACCCTGGTGACCTCGATCCCGGTCGTTCCGATCCTGGCGCGCTCAAGCGGGTCCACTCGCTTCCTCCTTGCTCCCGTACCGGAGATTCGCACCACATGGGCCGCAGTGTCGAGACCGGCGTTCGCCGCTGCACGACGCCAACCGTGCAGTGGGTGTCGGCACCGCTTTTGCCTTGACTTTCTGATGTGTGTCGTTAGAAAGTGCCTTGACTTTCTAACGACAACCGAACGGATGGAGGTTTGCGCCGACGGCGTGGTCCTGTACTCCGGTCCCTACTCCCGTCTGCCGGAGCAGCGGCTCACCTTCATGCCGCTCTACTACGCCGGCTCCATCGGCGACCTGGCGCCCGACATCGTATGACTGGGAGCTTCAGCATCCGTTCTCTCCGGACTCGGCCGCCTGGTAGCGGCGCATGATGTCGATGATGAGGGCGACGTCGTGGCGGGCGTCGGCCAGCGGCGTGCGATTGGGGACGCCGTCGACCACGCTGGCGTGGAAGTGGCGCAGCTCGCGGGCAAACGCGCTCTCCCAGTCGACGGCCGGCTCGGCGCGGAAGGCGCGCCCGGCGTCGTCGATGCCCTGCACCGTCAACGTGCACGGGATGCCGCGCGCGAACCCGGTCGGGTAGGAGAGCAGCACGCGCCGGCTGTCGCCGTACACCTCCAGGGTCTCGCGGAAGTCCCAGAGATCGGGCAGGTCGACCCAGGTGGCGACGCATCGGGCGCCGTTTGCGTACCCGAGCGTGCAGGTGACGGCGCGGCCTTCGCGCCAGATTTCCACGCCGATCACCGCGGCCGGCCGGCCCAGCATGACGCGCAGGGTGTACAGGTCGTGGATCATGCTGCCGGTCATCAGCGAGTAGGCGCGCTCCAGATCCTCTCCAACGAGGCCGATCGCCTGCCGGACCGCGGCGCGCCGCGCGTCCGCCGCCGCTTCCAGGCTGCCGGGCGGAACGTCGTCAAAGCGCTGCAGATCATCGAACTGCCGCAGGTGCAGCCGGTTGTCGGGGTGCAGGTGGTTGATCTGCACGAAGCGGATGTCCGCCATGCGGCGCACCTCCTGCTGCGCCAGCTCGAAGCCCGGCTCGTACACCTTGACGTAGGCCGCCTGCGCCACCAGTCCGGCACCGTGCGCGGCGATCATGGCGTCGATCTCCTGCAAGGAGAAACAGACCGGCTTTTCGATCAACAGGTGCTTGCCGGCTTGCAGCGCGGCGACCGCCGCCTCGGTCTTGGGATCGGTGTGGCACAGCACCACCGCGTCGACGCCGCTGTCGAGCACGCGGCGGTAGTCGGTGACGTGCGCCGGCACGTGGAAGCGGCGCGCGGCGGCAGCGGCGGCCGACGGCGAAAGGTCGCACACCACCGCGACCTCGAACCGGTCGTGCAGCGCGGTGAGGTTGGGCAGGTGGTGTATCTGGGCGATCGCGCCGCAGCCGACCACGCCGACTTTGAGGCGGCTCATGCGCCCGCCTTCCCGTCCGGTCCGCCGGCTGCCCGGTCCGCGGTGCGGGCCGCGAAAGCGTTCCAGGCGCCGCCGAGCGCCATGGTCCGGCGGAAGACTTCGGACAGCGCGTCCCACATCCGTTCGCGCGCGGCGGCGGCGGCCCGCTCGTCCCCGGCCTCCACGGCCTGCAGGTAGCGCTCCGTCTCCGTCCGCTGGACCGCGCCGCCGGCGGCGGCCGACTCCGCCAGCGCCGCCGCCGCCGCCGCGTGGCGGCCGGCCAGGTCGGCCGTGGGGGTTGCGTGGTCGGCCGGCTCGTCGTAGGCGCCGGCGGGCGCGAAGCGCGGCGGCAGCTTGGCGCCGTCGCCGGTCCAGAACGTGTGCGTCGGCTGCACGTGCGGGGTGACCGACAGGAACATGATCACCTCCTCGTCGCCGACGTTGCGGACCGTGTGGTACTGATCGACCAAGGCGATGCAGAACTGACCGGGGCCGAGGGCGCCGCGCTCTCCGTCGACCTCGAACTCCGCCCGCCCCTGCAGGACCAGGAAGATCTCATGGCCCAGGTCGTGGGTGTGGCCGGTGTTGCACTGGCCGACCGCCATCTTGAGGAACCGGCAGCGTATCTGCGGCGTCACCAGGACGTTGGCAATGTCGGTGCGGAAGTCGTAGACCTTCAGGCTCATCTGTCGTCTCCTGCGGCGGCGCGTCTCCGGCTGGTCAGAAAGGATACCGCCATCAGCCGGTTCGGCTACTCGTCCGAGCCCCATGATGGAGCTCAGGCTGTCTCAACGCCGCGCCCGACGCGACGCGACGTTGGTTGCCGGCGATACGGCGGAACCGTCCCGTTTCCGCCAGTTCTCTAGCCGCGAATTCGATTACGTTCTTTCGTGTCTTGCGATCCGGCGACAGTTCAAGCTCCTTCAATAGATCAAGAAGCTCCGCCGTCTCGACCTCGCGCTCATCGAAATAACGAACCAGTTCATCGTGATTCATCTCGAAAAGCTCATCGATCGATTTATCGATTCTCTTGCTCGCGACGCGTACGAGCTCGTCGATGAGCTCCCGGCGAGTCACTCTTTTCCCTACGTCAATCCCGGATTGCTTCGCTATTTCTGCAAGTGCTTCCACGGTACATTGCCGACTCGCTAGCAACCCGGCCTTCGCTCCCGCAGCGCCCAACCAGCGAGCGAGGAGGCGAACATCCACGCCCTGTCTTACGTTCGACATCGCTCGATGAACTCGTCCGTAACCGTCCGCAGTTGGCCGGACTGTTTTTCGGCATTCTGCCCTCCTATGTCGAAGACCGGACGCCGATTGTGCGCGGCGCGTCGTAGACCATCCCCTTCGGTAACGTACGCTCCGAAAACGCCTCCCTGTCGAGCAATGCGTCGATACTCGGCCATCTCCGACCACTTCAGCGACCCGCCCCATTCGCGGGCCTGGGTGGCGATGGCGCCTGCATACATGGTCGGACGATAATCGATTACATCGCCCGTTGCATTGCCGACGAGTTGCACGTCCGCGTTGACGTTTTCGATCGCTTCGATGGCCGATACTACACCGATTGTCGATTGCAGATCGAGCTTGACAGGTGAGCAGACAAAGTCGCAGGCGTAGATGATCGTACGAAGAATGTCGTTGATGTCAGGGTGTGAGTCGATGAGTATGTAATCGAAGTCTTCCTGAATCGGCGCAAGCACGGTATCGAGAAGTGCCAGATGCCGCCAAAGACTGCGCGTGTTCTCGGCGATGTTATTCGTCGTCGGCAGCTTTTCGACCGTTACGACCGACAACCGAGGATCTGCGGGAACGAGTTCGATACTCGGCTCTTGCGTCGCAACGATGTTGATATCCGAGGTGACCGAGCAACCACTGTACAACTGCAGAAACTTGGAATACATCGTAGGTTCTTCGATCTTTCCCGTGCGGAACTTTTCAATTAGCTCTTCGGCGAATCTTCCGGTGATCCCTCCTCGCTGATAATCGCCATCCAGGACCAGCACCTTCTTGCCGTGGTATCGACTCAACGCAATCGCTATATGGTAGCAGATCGTGGTTTTTCCGACTCCGCCCTTTTCGCTAGCGAAGCCTACGGTAGTTGCCATCCTCTACCCTCGGGCCAAGTTTCATGTCGATCATCGATGCCGGATGAACGTGAATCGGCATTCGGCAGGTTACGACGCGCGACAGCATGAAGTCAAGCGAGCGGAGATCGGTCCCGTACGCGCCCCGATCCGCTCGCTACGGGGCTGCGACTCTGGTACGCTTGGGGGCCATGGACAAGGCGAAAGCGAAGGAAGCGGCCGGCGCGGCCGGCCGGGGCGATCTGCAGGCGGTCAGGGCGGCGGTCAGGGCCGACGCGGAGGTGGCCGGCTACTGGCAGGTGCTGATGAACGCCTGTTACCAGGGGCGCGCCGGCGTGGTCGCGTTCCTGATCGACAAGGGCGCCGACGTGAACGTGCTGGCGCCCAACGCGCATCGGTACCGGCCATTGCACCGTACGGTCGAGTTCAAGAAGACCATGCCCAAGACCGCCGGCCACGCCGAGACGGTGCGGCTGCTGCTGGAGCACGGCGCGGAGCCGATGTTGCGAGGCAGCTACGACTTGGTGAGCGCCGTGACCGTGGCCGCCATGGGCTGCCCGGAGTACCTGCCCGCGCTGTTGGAGCGGGTTCCGGGGGACATGGACCTGTATACGGCGTGCGCGATCGCCGACCATCGGCGCGCCGCCGACATCCTGGCCGCATCCCCGGCGGCGGCCGCGCAGGCCGATGCCGAATCGCGCGACAGCGCCTGGCTACCGCTGCATTACTGCGCCCGCGGCAAGGCCGGCAGCGACCGCGACCGCCTGACCACGGCGGAAGTGCTGCTGGAACACGGCGCCGACCCGGCCTCGGCGCTCGATCAGGCGTGCTGGGCCGACAACGCGACGATGGTCGACCTGCTGCTTGAACGGGGCGCCCGCCTGGGCGACGACGACACCCCGAACCACCTGGCGTGCGACGGCCAGTTCGCCATCCTGGAGTCGCTGCTCCGCCACGACGCAATCGACATGAACGGCACGCGCGGCACCGAACATCACGGCGGGTACAATCCGCTCGGTTGCGCGGTCACCATGCGGAGCCTGCAGGGCGTCACCTGGTTCCTGGATCACGGCTGCGATCCGAACCACGTGATGAGCGCACGCGGCGAGACCGCCCTGCACGTGGCGGTCAACTTCAACGCCGGCGTGCCGCTGGCGCGGCTGCTGGCGGAGCGCGGCGCAGACGTGGCGCGCCGGAACGCCGACGGTCAGACCGCGCTCGACCTGGCCCGCGCCAAGAAGCGCACGAAACTGGTCGCCTTCCTGGGCGACAGCCTGCAGCCCGGCGCGTGAGCGCTTCGCGGGCTGCGGCCGTCATGGAAAGCCAATGCAGTGGAGGGGAACGCTCCGGCCCGGTTCGTGACTGCGGTCGCCGCCGTGGAAGAGGACGACCTTGCGGTCGTAGTCGAGGCCCTTGAACTGCGTCCGCCCCTTGCCTCGTCCGCCCACCTCGATCACGTAGTCCCGTCCGTCGAGCGTAACCAGGAAGTCCGGTGTCTTGGCGCCGCGGGTCGTCTTGGCGTACCGGAACCCGGTTTCGTGCTGGGCCATCGCCAGAGCGAAGAAATCCTCGCGAAGCGCCCCGACGCACTCCTCCCAGGGCCGATACAGCAGGCGATAGGGCGGCTCCAGAAACACCTTGGGCTCGCGTAACACGTTGGTTCCGGCCGGGATTGCCCGGCGCAGCAGAAACGCTCGCTCCAGCGCGCTGACATAGCGCTCGGCCGCATACTTGGTGATGCCGAGATTGCGCCCGATCGACGAGTAGTTGACGCCGTCGATCGGCGAGCGGCCGACAAAGGTGAGCGCGCGCTCGATGTTCGTCAGGTCGTCGACCGTCAGTTGCCGGTCACACGCCGGTATGTCGCTGCGGATCACCGTCTCCACGATGTTCCCGAACAGATCGAGATCCGGCCCCGCCTCCAACAGAAACGGGTACAAGCCGCCGGCCAAGTACTCGTCGAACCGGGGCGATGCGCGCACGTGCGCGCTCGGCACCCGGTCCTGCAGCACCGAGCGCAGGTCGAGCGCCGGCAGCGTCAGATCGTCCGCGAACGTCAGGAACTCGCGGAACGTGAACGGCAAGAGCCTCAGCATTCGCACGCGCCGGGAGAGGTCCGCCACCGATCCGTGCAGCGACACCGCCACCGAGCTGGTAAACCAGACCCGCGCCGGCGCGAAGTCGAAGACCTGCTTGAGGTCGGCGGCATAGTCCCGCGCGTGATGTATCTCGTCGATGAAGAATGACCGCACGCCGTACCGGTCTTGGAACAGGCGCACCAGGTCGATGAGCCGATCGCCCCGGTCGAGGGTGTCCGCCGACACGTAGAGGGCGTCTTCGGTCTGCGCGCGCAGTTGTCGAAGCATGACCGTCTTGCCGGTGCCGCGCGGGCCGACCAGGGCGACGAACGGCCGGCCGGAGAGACCGTGCAGTCGCGGAAAGAGCGACCGGGTGCGCGGGAATCGGCCCGCGCTCCGTACGGCCAGGCCGTCGCGGTCCAGGAGTCGGTTCGCGTCCATGGATGGATGGTATCATATCATTCCGGCAAGCCGTTGACCAGAATGACTATCATTCCGGTCAACGATTGACCGGAATGATAGTCAGCACCGGGCCGAAGCCGGCCGGCCGTCAGTCTACGTGGAAGACCTCTTCGGCGGCGGCCCACCATTCGCCTTCCGGGCGGTCCGGCAGCGGCTCCTGCATGGGGTCGGTGATTTTCCACCACTCCTGCGTCTTGGGGTCGGCCGCCATCGCCGCCATGTCGGCGGCGAAGTCGCTGCCGACGTACTCGAAGTAGGCGAACAGGTAGTGCTTGCCGTCCGGCATGCGGCGCAGGAAGATCGAGTAGTTGCGCATGTTGCAGCGGCGCACCCGGTCCAGCACCTCCGGCCACACCTCCTCGTGTATCCGCTTGTACTCGTCGATCTGCTCTTCCCGCAGTCCTACGATCCGCGCGTAGCGTGTCACGTGTGCTCCTCCCTCTCCATCCGCACGTAGCCCCGGTCAGCCGGCGGCGGCGCGGATGGCGTCGACGTTGCGTTGCGCCTGACCGGCGAGCATGGCGTTGAGCTCGCCGCAGACGATCAGACGGGCGCCCATTTCGATCCAGCGCGCCGCGCTCTCCCCGTCGGGAACCACGGTCCCGCACGGTTTGCCGATGCGCGCGCAGCCGTCGATGGCGCGCCGCACGACCGCCTCGTGCGGGCCTCCCGGACGGTACAGGTCGCGCAGGGCGATGCCGTGCGACATCAGCAGGTCGTACGGCCCGACCAGGCAGGCGGTGACCCAGGGCTGGTCGAACACCGACGGGTCGGCGACGGCGCGCGGCGTCTCGATCATGGGGATGATGGCGAGCTGCGCTTCCAGGTCGGCCCAGGTCTCGCGGCGCACGTCGCTCACCAGCCGATTGCCGGGTCCGCCCGGGCCGCGCTCACCGGCCGGCGGCAGAAAGGCGGCGCGCCGCGCCGCGTCGATCTGCTCGGCGGTGTCGACCATCGGCAGGATGGCGCCGAGCGATCCCAGGTCGAGCGCGCGGCGCACGTGCCGGTAGGTGCAGAAGGTGCGCGCGATCACGGGAAACCCCGCCAGGCGGCCGACGCGGCAGACGGCGGCGATGCGGTCGGGCGGAAAGTCGCCGTGCTCGGCGTCGAGCATCAGGAAGTCGTAGCCGGCGTGCTTGAGCAGCTCGACGTGGGACTCGTGGGCGACGTCGGTGGCCAGCGCCCCGATCGGAACTTGGCCCTGTTTGAGCTTGCACACGACGGCGTTGTCGGTCACGGGCATGGGCGACACCATACCGCACCGCGCGCCGTCGCGGGATGCGCCGTCACAGGATGCCGGCCAGCTCCAACAGCCCGGAGACGCGCACCGCCATCACCACCACGGCGACGACCAGGATGATCCGTATCCATTTCTCGCCGCCGGTCACCGAAAAGCGCGCTCCCAGCCAGGCGCCGGCGGCGTTGCCGGCCGCCAGGGTGAGTCCCGGAACCCACTCCACCTTGCCGTTGAGCAGGAACACCGTGACCGCCGCCATCGTGTAGATCAGTATCACCGCCACCTTGACGGCGTTGATGCGGACCAGGTCGTAGCCGCTCAGGAAGACCAGGGAGCTCATGATCAGGAACCCGACGCCCGCCTGGATGAAGCCGCCGTACACGCCGATCACGAAGAAGATCGCCATCAGGATGCGGCGCGCCCCGGCCGGCGGGCCGTCCGGAACGGCGGAGGCTGGCGCGGCCGGGGCTGGCGCGGCCCGGTCGCCGGCCGGCTTCGGCTTGATGAAGATCGACGCCAGCACCAGCACCATGACGCCGGCCAGCACCGCGTTGAACACCGCGTCCGGGACGTCGACCGCGATGCGCGATCCGACCACGGCGCCGGCCAGGGCCGGCAGGCCGAGCTGCGCGGCGAGCGCCGGCTCGAAGTGGCCCTTGCCGCGGAAACCGGCCACGGCGGTGAGGTTCTGCACGATGATCGCCACCCGCACCGTGCCGTTGGCGACGCCGGACGGCAGGCCCAGAAAGATCAGCACCGGCATGGTGAGCGCGCTGCCGCCCCCGGCTACGGTGTTGAGAAAGCCGCCGGCGACGCCGGCGGCCAGCACCAGCGCCAGGGCGGGCAGCTCCACGGGACTCGGAACGGACGGGCCGCAGCCCTACGCCGGCTCGACGGGGACCACGCAGCCGGCGGCCAGGCTGCGGCCGACGGCGTCGGTGAACTCCATGTACTGCAAGCCGACCGTGAACGGCGTCAGGACGATCTCCTCCTGGCCGCGAATGGCGCCGACGAACTCGTCTTCGACCCGCCACGACTGCGCTTCGTCCGGGCGCACCTCCGCCTGCGCCAGCGCGTCGTCGCCGCGGCGCCCGGCCCATACCGAATCGGCCGCGCCGTCGTAGCGGATCGTCCCGTCGGAACCGAACAGATACACCTCCGAAGGGCCGCCCAGCCCGGCCACCGCCGATACCTGCAGGTGGAGCTGCGCGCCGCAGTGGAGTTCGGCGGTGACGTCGACGTGCTCCGGGACCAGCGCGTCGCGCAACGCGCCGGACGCGTCGCGCCGGCGCGGCACGAACGTCCGGCCCATCGCCGACACGCGGCGCGCCGTGCCGACCCAGCGCATCAACGCCTCGTACCAGATGCCCATGCTCATGACGTTGCGCCCGGACAGGTCGGCGTCCTGCCGCCAGTGCAGCGGCGCGCCGCGGTCCAGGAACCCGGTGGAGACGCGCGCGTCGACGACCAGCAGGTCGCCCGGGAGCCCGTCGGCGATGAGCCGCTGAATGGTGCGGTCGACCCGCAGCGTCATGGGCGACGGGACTATCTGCGCGACCAGCTCCGGCCGCGCGCGCGACGCCGCCAGCATCCGCCGCGCCTCGGCTGCGTCGCGCGCCATGCGCGCCTCGCACAACACGTGCTTGCCGGCCTGCAGCGCGGCCACGGTCACCGGTTCGTGCAGGTAGGGCCAGGTGCCGATCACCACGGCGTCGACGTCGGAGTCGACCACCGCCCGCCAGGTCGGCAGCACCTCCGGTATGCCGAACTCGGCCGCCACCCGCGCGCCGGAGGCGTGCGAACGGTTGCAGACGTTCACCACCTCTACGCCGTCGATCGCCTGCAGGCGCGGGATGTGCATCTGGCGCGTGTTGGCGCCGGCGCCCACCACGCCTACCCGGATCCGCGTACTCATGTGACCTCCTTCAGCCCGCCGCCCCGAATGGCGAGATAATGGGCATGGAATCCCGCCGGATGTCCACTCGCTGCCGGCGCGCTACGTCCGCGCCAGCAGCTGCCGGCCCAGGTCCCAGACGATCGCGGCGATGCCGAGCAGCGTGACGCCGGCGAACAGGCGGCGGATGCGCGCCCCGCCGAACCGCCGGGCGGCGCGCACGCCGACCTGCACCCCGAGCACGGAGCCGGCGGTGAGGAACAGGACCAGCGGCAGCTCGACGTGACCCTGGCCGGCGTGGCGGAGCGCCCCGTAGCCGGACGCGAGCAGTACCTGCACGGCGCTGGTGCCGATCGCCGCGTGGGTCGGCACGCCCAGGACGTAGATCAGGAGCGGAAAGGTGATGAACCCGCCGCCCACGCCCATCAAGCCGGTCAGCACGCCGACGCACAGACCCATGGCCAGCGGCGCCCACGCGGAGACGCCGGCGGTCCCGGCAAGCGGCAGCGGAATGACCGGCGGCAGCCGGACGGCGCGCAACGCCCGCCCTACGCGCGTGTCCACGCCGTCGCCGCCGGCCCGGGTCTCGCGCCAGATCGCCGCGGCGACCGCCGCCAGCAACACCGCGAACAGGCCGCCGAGCACCAAGTCGAGCAGCGTGACGCCGCTGCCGGACACGCTCACCGTGCCGATTGCGGCGAGCGCGTTCTGGATGCGCACGCCGATCTCCGCTCCCGCCACTCCCCCGGCGCCGAGCACCAGCCCCAGCCGCATCTCCACGTTGCCGGCGCGGCGGTGCCGATACGCGGAGACCGCGCCGGTCAGGAAGATCTGCACCAGATCGGTCCCCACCGCGACCGGGTAGGGAACCCCGAACAGCGCCTTGAGCGCCGGCGTGAGCAGGAACCCGCCGCCTACGCCGAACAGCCCGGTCAGCACGCCGACCGCAAAGCCGAGCAACACCACGCCCGGCAGCCACGCGTCGACCTGGGCCAGCGGCAGGTACAGCGTCAGCATTTGCCCGCGCACCTTACCCCGGCCGGCCGTGCGCGCCGCGGCCCGGCCGCCACACCGGAGCCGGCCGCCGCACGGGCCCGGCCGCCTCAGAAGGCGGCCGGAGTCACCGCAACCCAGTAGTAGACCAGATAGACGCCGGCGCCGAGCAGGAACAGCACGCCGACGTGGTGGGCCATCGGCAGCAGCGCGCGCAGCCGTTGCGCCAGCGTGTCGCGCAGCAGCGCGGCTGCCAGCGTGACCGCCGTGATCACCACCCCCATGCCGAGCGCGTAGCTGACAAACTGGGCCAGCGTGACCAGCAGCGAGCCGGCGGTGAGCGCCGTCGACACCACCAGCAGGAAGATCGGCAGCGCGCAGCTCAGCGAGGCGATCGAATAGCTCATGCCGAACAACAGCGCGTTCCCGGTGTTGCGCCGGGGCGTGACGTGCACGCGGCTGGCCGCGGCGATGCCGATGGTGCGGCCGGTGATCAGCAGCCACAGTGCCAGCGCCGCCATGCCGGCCCCCACCGCCGTGGCCGCGTACGGCAGGACCGGCCCGAGCGCCTGCCCGGCCAGCGCCACCACCGCGCCGGCGGGCGCGGCCACTGCGACGAACCCCGCCGTCACCGCGGCGGCTATGCGGACCGCCGCCAGCGCCCGCCGCAGCCGCGGCGCGGCCCGGTAGCCGGACTCCTGCGTTCCGAGCTGCAGCGACAGGTAGGTCGGCAGCATGATGAATCCGCACGGGTTGACGCTGGCGACGACGCCGGCCCCGAACGCCGTGCCGAGCCGCACCGAGCGGGCCAGATCGGTGGCCGCGTTCTCGGCGCTCGCCTGCAGCCGCGTGAGCAGGTAGACGGCGGCGACCACGCCGACCGCCGGCGCCGCGTAGTGCCACAGCAGGCGCCGCCACCCGCCGGCGTCCGTTATCCCCGCGGCCGCCACCGCCCTACGGCTCGGCGTCGAGCAGGGCGCCGCCCAGCTCCTCCAGCTTCTCCTTGGTCAGCAAGCCGGTCCAGGAGTCCGCGATCCGCCCCGCGGAGTTGATGAAGTAGGTGGCCGGAAGTCCCAGCAGCTCGTATGCCTCCGGGACGTGCCCGTCGGCGGTGGTCACCGCCGGATAGGTGATCGACAGCGCGTGCAGCAGCGCCAGCGCGTGCTCCGGCAGGCCGAGGTTGGCCAGCGCGCCGACGTCGACGCCGAGCATCAGCACCTCCCGGCGATGTTCGGTGTAGTACTCCTGAAAGTGCGGCATCTCGACCTGGCACGGCGGGCATTGCGCGGCCCAGAAGTTGAGGATGATCGGCTTGCCGAGCGCGACCACGTCGCTCAAGCGCCGCTCCCGGCCGCCGAGCGCCTTTTCGCCCTGATACGCCTCGAACGCGAAGTCGGGGGCGATCGGCAGGTCCTCCCGCACCGGGCTCTCCTCGTTTCCGCCGCCGCTCCGGCCGCCGCAGCCGGCCAACAGCACGGCCGCCGCCGCGGCGGTCAGCAAAACGCGCGCGCTCCGTGGTGACCGCACCATCGCCTTCCTCACTTCAATCGACGCCGGCGGCCGGCCGCCCCTTACCGCCGGCGCCGTCCCGCCACGGCGCCGGCAGGCCGAGCGCCCGCAGCCGGGCCTCCGCTTCGGCGCGCTCGCGGTTGCGGGCCAGCTTGCCGGGCGCCCCGGCGCGCTCCGTCAACCATCCGGCCGCGCGCGCGCGATCGACCGCGCCGCCTCCGCGTCGCCGGCGGCCAGCGCGGCGGCCAGCTCGGTCTCTATGCGGCTCAGGCTGGTGGCGCGCAGCCGGTAGTCGCAGAACGCTTCCCAGGTGAGCGGGCACCAACGGGCGACCACCTCCGCGCCGATCACCTGCGCGTAGCCGCGGATCTCCAGCTGCGCGTGGTCGTCCATGCGCAACGCCAGGAAGTGGAGCAGGTTGTGCAGGTCGATCTTCCAGTACGCCTCGGTATAGGTCGACAGCGGCAGGTCCTTGCGCGCCTGTTCGCGCGCGACGCCGGCGTCCAGGCGCTCCCGGTAGACCTGCCGCGCGCGGTGCTGAAGGTCGGCCTCCGCGGCGCTCAACCGCTCCCCGACCGAGCGGTCGACCAGCCCGCCCGATCCCTGCCGGTTGCCGGCCGACTGCATGCGCCATTCGGCGGGCGGCGTGGCCTGCGCGGCGTCGATGGCGACCGAGTAGCGGGTCGATACCTCGTTGACGGACGCGGTGCGGTGGCGGATCCACTGCCGCCAAGCGTCCATCGGCACCCGCACGTGCAGCTTCAGCTCGCACATCTCGAACGGCGTGGTGTGGCGGTGGCGCATCAGGTAGCGGATCAGCCCGCGGTCATCGCTCACCCGGCGGGTCCCCTCGCCGTAGGAGACGCGCGCCGCCTGCACGATCGCGGCGTCGTCGCCCAGGTAATCGACCACGCGCACGAATCCGTCGTCCAGCACGTCGAACCGGATGCCCAGGATCTCGTCGAGCGCGGCGGCGTGCGGCCGCCGCAACGGTGGTTCAAGGGGCGATCCGTCGGCGGAGGGGAAATCACCCCCGCCGCGGCCCGCGCCCAGGAAGCGGGCCGCGCGTTCGACCACGGCGCCGGCGTCCGGATAGGTGAGCAGGCCGCCCACCGCCGGAAACGGCAGCCAGCGGCAGTCGGCCAGCTCCTCGTCCTGCAGGCGGACCTCCCCCGCGCCGGCGTCCGCCAGGAAGTAGACCACCCGCTTGTCCTCCCCGGACGGCAGGCGGTAGCGCACCTCCTCCCGAAAGCCGGGCAGGAAGCGGACGCCGCGCAGGCCGACCTCCTCGGCTATCTCGCGCCGGGCGGCCTGCGGCACGGTCTCGCCCGGCTCGACCCGGCCTTTGACCAGTCCCCAGTAGCCTCGCTGCGACCGGGACTCCACCGCCAGGAAGTGCGCGACGCCGTCGATCCACCGAAAGAGCGCTGCGCCGCCTGCGGTCACCTCAGCCATAGCCGGCGGCGATTCTACCCCACCGGCCGCATCAATCCACGGACAGGATGACCTTGCCGACGTTGCCGAAGCGGTCGACCAGCGCGTGCGCGTCGCCGGCCCGCCGGATCGGCATGGCGCGGTCGATGACCGGCCGCAGCCGGCCGCCGTCGAACAGCGGCAGGAAGCGCCGAACGAATCCGGCCGTGATCGCCGCTTTCTCATCGTCGGAGCGGCTGCGCAGCACCGATCCGATCAGCCGCAGCCGCCGGCGCATCAGCGCGCCCAGATCGACCGCGGCGGCCGCGCCGCCGAGCGTCGCCAGCAGCACCAGCCGGCCGCCGGCGGCGAGCGCCCGCACGTTGCGCTCCAGATAGGCGGCCCCGATTATGTCGAGCACGACGTTCACGCCGCCCCACGCCGCCCGTATCTCCGCGGCGAAGTCCTGCCGCGTGTGGTCGATGGCGAGCTCGGCCCCCAGCCGCCGGCACGCCTGCAGCTTGCGGTCGTCGCGCGCCGTGACCGCGACGCGCGCGCCCGCGCACCGCGCCAGCTGGATCGCCGCCGTGCCGACCCCGCTGGCGCCGCCGTGGATCAGCACCGATTCACCGGCGCGCAGGTCCGCTTCCCGGAACAGGTTCACGAACGCGGTGAGAAACGCTTCCGGCACCGCCGCCGCCTCCGTCAGGGAGAGCCGGTCCGGCGCGCGCATCAGGCTGCCGGCGGGGACCAGGCAGCGCTCCGCGTAGGCGCCGCCGGCGACGATCGCGCAGACGCGGTCGCCGGCCGCCCAGCCCGCCACGCCGTCGCCGAGCCGGGCGATCCGGCCGGCCAGCTCCAGGCCGAGGATGGGCGACGCTCCGGGCGGCGGAGGATAGCGGCCGGCGCGCTGCAGCAGGTCGGCGCGGTTGACCGCGGTGGCGGCCACCTCGACCAGGACGTGACCGGCCGGCGGCGGCGCCGGATCGGCCGTCTCCCGCCAGCGCAGGGAGCGGGCCGGGTCGTCGCCGACGATGATCGCCAGCACCGTCAGCCCTGCAGGTTGGCGATCGCCGTGCGCGAGCCGTCCGGGCCGGCGAACCGGACCATCACGCTCACCAGCAGCGGGCCGGCCAGCGCCTCCCGGAAGCGGGCGCAGGTCGCCTCCGGGTCGGCGTCGAAGCGGACGCGGAACGGTTCGCCCGCAAACGGCGCCGGTTCCCCGGCGCCGCCGGCATAGGTGGTGACGCACCGCCCGCTGCCGGGCGGCAGCCCCTCGTAGGCAAAGACGCTGCGCTCGGTCACCGTCCGCCCGTCCCGGCGGCGCGCGCGGACCACGCCGAGCCGGCACTCACCCGGCGCGCCGGCGTCGACCGCGCCGGCGATCCGCGGCGTGGCGAGCTCGTCCGGCTCCGCGCGCCACGGCTGCAGCGCCGCCTCCAGCGTCCGCCCCGCGCGCAGAGCGTCCAGGATCGGCCCGGTCTGCCGGCCGTTGCTCACCACGTGCGTCCCGCCGCGGCTCATCAGCAGCGGATACAGCACCAGCGCCGGGTCATCGCCGCGGCCGGCGTCGATGAACTCGGTCCGCACCGCGCCGCCGCCGGCCTCCGCCACCCGCCGGTTGCGGCTGCGCGCGCTGCGGCCGGTGATCCAGTAGACGATCACGGCGCCGCCGCCGCCGGGCGCCGGCCCGAGCGCCAAGCCGCGCCCGCGATACCCGCCGTCGGCCAGCCGCTCCAGGCCGTCCATGGGCCGCCGGCCGCTACGGCCGCGGCGCGCGGATACGCGCGAGCGCCGCGCGGATGCGCTCGGCCTCGGCTTCCAACGCCTGGTCCCCAGGGTTGGGGCCGGCGTTGGCGAAGTCAAGGTCGCGCATACCGTCGATCGGGCTGACGTGGACGTGCACGTGCGGCACCTCCAGTCCGGCGATCAGCAACCCGACCCGGGTCGGCCGGTACGCCGCCTGCTGAGCGCGCGCGATGGTGCGCGCCGCGCTCATCAACGCCGCCAAGGCGCCGTCGTCGAGGTCGATCCAGTGATCGACCTCGACCCGCGGCACCACCAGCGTATGGCCGGGCCGCAACGGCTCGATCGACAGGAAGGCGACGCACCGGTCGTCCCGCCACACGAAGTGAGCGGGCAGCTCGCCGGCGATGATACGGGTGAAGACGCTTGCCATGGCGATGAGCAGTGTAACCCGCGCGGCGGTCGTGCTACGCTGCCGGCGGCACATGGACCGTATCCGTTCGCTCAACGTCCTGCTGCTGATCATCGCCATCATCGTCGTCGGCGTGGCCCTGGAGCTCACCCAACCGGTGCTGACGTTGTTCCTGGTGGCGTTGATGCTGGCCTATCTGATCGATCCGGTGCTGGTGGTGATGCGCAGGCACCTCACCATACCGCTGTGGGCGGCGGTTCCCCTGACCGGCATCCTGTCGCTCACCGTGCTGTCCGGCATCGGCCTGATCATCTTTGTCAGCCTGGTCGAGTTCACCAGGGACTTCGACTCCTACCAGCCGCGCGTCGCCCAGACCCTGGAGGACGGGATGGCCCTGGTGTCGCGCATCACCGGCGTGGAGCTGTCGTTCGACCCGCTGGAAGAGCTGCGCAACCTCCTGCTGTCGTCCCTGGACCGGCTGGCGACCGCGGCGCAGTCGGTGCTGCGCGGCGTCACCTCGTTCGTGATGGTCTTTTTCTTCGCGCTCCTGTTTCTGTCGGCCAAGCATCACATGGCGTTGCGCGTCGACGACGCCTTCGGGCAGGGCCGTAGCGCGGTGCCGGACATCCTGCGCGACATCGACCGTTCGTTGCGCCGGTTCATCGGCGTCAAGACGCTGATCAGCTTGGCGGTCGGCACCGCCACCACCCTGATCCTGCTGGCGTTCGGGGTCCGCTTCGCCGTGGTGTGGGGCCTGCTCACCTTTCTGCTCAACTTCATCCCCACCGTCGGCTCGATCACGGCGGTCGCCGCCATTTCGCTGTTCGCGTTCACGCAGTTCGGGGCCACCGTGACGCCGATCGCGGCGATCGCGTGCGTGGCGGCGGCGCAGGTCGCCACCGGCAGCGTGCTGGAGCCCAAGCTGCTCGGCGACGCGCTCAATCTGTCGCTGCTGGTCGTGTTTGTCTTTCTGTTCTTCTGGGGCTGGCTGTGGGGTCCGGTCGGCGCGCTGCTGGCGGTGCCGATGACCGCGGCGCTGCGCATCGTGCTGGCCAACATTCCGGCGACCGCAAAGTACACCCGGCTCATGGAGGGCCGGCGGCGCGAGCGCGCCTGAGCGCCCGGCGTGGCATCCGGCGGCCGGGTCAAGGCGATGCGGCGCGATGGCGCGCCGGCTGCGTCACTGGCGGAGGTGGCGCTGCCGGAGGCGGCGCGGCCGGACCGGACCCTGCGGGTCGACGGTCTGTGGGTGCGCCGCGGCGGGCGCGAAGTGCTGCGCGGCGTGAGTCTGGAGGTGACCGCCGCCACCGGGTTGTTGATCACCGGCGCGAACGGCGCCGGCAAGACGACGCTGCTGCGGGCGATCCTGGGATTCCTGAAGCCGCAGCGCGGCGCCGTCACCTTTGGCGGGCGCCGGTTGCGACTGCCGGCAGCCGGATACGTGCCGCAGGGTTCGCCGGCCGGCGACCTGCCGATCGCCGCCGCCGAAGTGGTGGCGATCGGCACGGTGGCGCGTCGCCTCAGCGCCGCTGAGCGCCGGCGCGCCGTGGCCGCCGCCATGGACGACACGGAGTGCCGGCACCTGCGCCGGCGCCGCTACGCGGAGCTGTCCGGCGGCGAACGGCAGCGCGTGTCGCTGGCGCGCTGCCTGGCGCAGGACGCGCGCCTGCTGCTCCTGGACGAGCCGACCGCGTCGCTCGACGCTGCGGCGCGCACCGGCGTGCTGGAGCTGCTGGAGCGCCTGCGCGGACGGCGAGGGTTGGCGGTCCTGATGGCTAGCCACGACGCGGACGCGCGCGCGCGCGTTCCCTGGCCGGCGTGCGAGCTGCGCGACGGCCGCGTGGGTCACGCCGGCGCTTGAACCCCTTTGAAGCCCTTGCCGTAGCGCCGATCGCGCGCGGGCTGGCGGCGGTGCTGATCGCCGGGGCATCGCTGCCCTTGGCCGGCGTGCTGGTGCTCCGCCTGGAGCTGGTGACCCTGCGCTTCACCCTCATGCACGGGGCGCTGCTGGGGGCGGCGGTGGCGCTTGCCGTCGGCGTCGATCCGCTGCTGCTCGGCCTGGCCGTCGACCTGGCGCTGGTGATGACGCTGGCGCCGATCGCCAAGGCGGCCGGGCTGCGGATGGGTTACGTGTCGGCGTTCCTGATGGTGATCGCCATCGGCGCTGCGGCGGCGGTGATCTATCGCGCGCAGGTGCCGGCGCCGGCGGTGTTCGCGGTGTTGTGGGGCGACCTGTTCGCGCTGACCCGCGCCGACCTGATCGCCGTGGCGGCGTTCGGGGCGGCGCTGGCCGCCTTCGTGGCGGTCGCCCATCGCCGCATCGCGGCGCTGTTGTTCGACCGGGAGGTGGCCGCCTCCAGCGGGGTCGCGGTGGCGCGGACGCGGGCCGCGGTGATGCTTGCCGTGGGCTGCGCGGTCGCGGTTGCGATGAAGCTGCTCGGCGCGCTGCTGCTCGACGCCATCCTGCTGCTGCCGGCGATCCCGGCGGCGGCGCTGGCGCGTAGCGTGCGCGGCATGTTCCTGCTGGCCGCGGCCGCCGGCGTGGTTGCTGCGGCCGCCGGTTTCGCGGTGGCGCTGGTGATCGACCTGCCGGCTAGCGCCGGCGTGACCCTGGCGGCGGCCCTGCTGCTGCCGGCGGCGGTCGCCGCCCGCCGGCGGAGCCGCGCGTGAGCGGGCGCGCGGCAGCCGCCGCATCGCCGCGTGCGCGGCTGCTGCTGGTGGCGGCGTGGATCGGCTGCGCCGCGGCGGCCGGCGGCGACGGCGGCGCGGTGGTGGCGTCCACGGAGTGGACGGCCGCGTTCGCGCGCGCGGCCGGCATCGAGCAGGTGAGGGTGCTGGCGCCGGCGGCGTCCCGCCATCCGGCCGAGTATCAGCTGCGGCCGTCGGACCTGAACGCCATAGCCGGCGCGTCCGCGCTGATCTTTGCCGGTTACGAGGCGATGGCCGACCGCCTGCAGGAGGTGGCCGCGCCCGCTGCGGTTGTGGTGCGCATCGACACCGACTACTCGCTGGCGACGTTGCGCCGCTCGCTGGCGGCGGTGCAGGCAGCCGGCGGCGCGCAGGAGGCAGCGGCCGGCAGCCTGCGGGCGATCGCCGGAGAGTACGCCGCGTGGCGCGCCGAGCTGGCGGCGCGCGGCCTGGCCGGCGCGCCGGCGCTGGTTCACCGCTTCCAGGAGCCGCTGGCGCGGGAGCTCGGCTTCCACGTGGCCGGGGTGTTCGGCCCGCTCCCGCCGCAGGCGGCCGCGATCGCCGCGCTGGCCGAGCCGCCGGTGGCGTTCATCATCGACAACTATCACAACGAGGTCGCCGCGCCGCTGGCCGAAGTCCACGCGCCGGCGCCGGTAGTCGCCTTCCTCAACTTCCCCGGCGCGGCCGGCGCCGCGACGCTGCTCGACGTGGTGCGCCACAACCGCCGGCTGCTGGCCGCGGCGCTGGACGGGTGACGGGGGCGGGATGCCGTGCGTCCGCGCCGATGCGTCATGCCGGTAACGCCGCGCTGTCGAAATCGGTACAGAAAGGTAAACCACGATTTCGGGAAGTGTGCATGTCGCCGTTACCACACGGTGCGCATCGCTCGGACGCAACGGTGCAGGGCCGGCATGGGGTCTTGGACGTCCCCTTCGTACTCCAGGATCAGCGGACCGTCGAAGCCGATTCGGTCCAGGGCGGCGGCCAAACCCGGCAGGTCGAGGTTGCCGCTGCCGACCACGACGTCGATCGGCGCGCGCCGCTCCCGGTAGACGAAGTCCTTGACGTGCACGCCGTACAGCCGGTCGCCGGCCAGCCGCGCCAGCTCGATCGGATCGGCGCGGGCGTCGATGGCCCAGGCGGTGTCGAGCATCACGCCGATCCCGGCGCCGGTCGACTCAAGCAGCAGCTCCAACATCGCCTGCGAGCCGAGCCAGTGGCCGCCGCCGTGGTTGTGCACGGCCAGCCGCGGTCCGGGAGCAGGTCGCCTTCGACCTGGGAGACGATGTGGATCACGTGCGAGTAGCGCTCGATGACGTTGCGCTCGGTCACCTCGACCGTGCCGGGAACGCACACCCGGCCCAGGTCGTTGCGCCCCAGGTCGACCAGCATCAGGTGCTCGGCCAGCTCCTTTTCGTCGCCGAGCAGCTCCGCCTCCAGCGCGGCCTCCTCGGCCCGGCCGGCGCCGCGACGCCGGGTGCCGGCCAGCGGACGCAGGACGGCGCGCCCCTGGCGGCAGCGGACGTGCACCTCCGGGGACGCGCCGAACAGCTCGAAGCCGTCGTAGCGCAGGTAAAACATGTAGGGCGACGGGTTGGCGTGGCGCAGGTTGCGGTACGCCTCCAGCGCCGGCAGATCGGTCCGCACGGTCAGGCGCCGCGACAGGACGCCCTGCAGCAGGTTGCCGGCGATGATCTCCCGCCGCACCTCCCGCACGCCGGCCAAGTAACGCGGCGGGTCGCCGTCGTCGGCCACTTCGGCCGCGCCGCGGTGGCGCGCCGGCGTCATGAAGCTGAAGTCCAGGTCGTCGATCCGCTCCATCGCCGCGCCGAGGTCGATTTCGTAGCCGTCGTAGTTGACGCCGAGCAGGGTCACCGAATCGACGTAGTGGTCGAAGATGGCGAACAGGTGGCCGAACAGGAAGGCGGCGGCCGGCAGGCCGAGCGCGTCGCGGCGTGAAGCGCTCGGCCGAAATCGTTTTGGTCGCTGTCTTCCGCACTCCTGACCTCCTGTCCGTAGTCCCATACACACGAAAAGCCGCAGGCACCCGGCGCGATCACCGGAACCTGCGGCTTTCAGCACGTGGCCGCCGTACGGCTCAGTGCCCGGTTCCGGTCACTCCACCGGCCACCGCCAAGCGCGCGCGACGCGCGGGGAGTCGATCGTCACGGCGTAGCTGCGATCGGTCATCGTCCACCAACCGTACCCGACCCGCTCGACGGTGTCAAGCGCCAGCCGGCGGCTTCCGCAGTGACCCCCGAACGCCGCCACCGTCCCTCCCGAGGCCGCACCTGCCCCGCTCGCCGCCGCGCTCCCACTCACGCCACGTGACCTTGCATCGTAATTCCGTACCGTGCCAGGATGCGTGGAGACACAAGCATGGCCCTCTCGCCTGACGCCCAACGCACGATCGAAACCTTGACCAATACCCATTGGACTGAGCACGTCCACGACATCGGATTTCGCGAGCTTGCGCGCGGCAAAGAAACCGGCCACCGGATCGCCGACTACGTCGACGACAGAACCTGCTCCCTACTGAAAGTCAACCTCGACACACGTTACGAAGGCGACGCCAAGGGATGCATCAGAAAGCGCTCGATGGGCGATATATGGACGCATTCCAGTGGAATATACAATCCGATCAACGTCAAATCAGGACTGCAGAACATGAGTGGTCAGCCGAACGTGGTGTCCATGCAAAAGCTGCTTGACTACATACTGAAGCGCTGGATAGACTCGTACTACTTGCTAATAATAAAGTTTGATCTGTCGACGAACAACATCGCTCATAAACTGTACTTCATAGACTTGCTTGATTGGCTCGACTTCATAACATACGATGCCGGTCCGGGACAGATCATGCTTAGGGAACAGGAGCTTTATGACCAGTTAGATTCTAATAGCACACCCGAAAGCAGGACTATATTCGAGAAAGTAGAAGTGCTGTTCGACCTATTTGAAAGGCAGCTGAAGAACCTCGTCGCCAACCGTATACGCCGTCTGGACAGACAACGGGGCTTGTCGCGCCAATTTCAAGAATCGCACTTTGTGGTCGATCAGTCTCAGATGACGTTCGTGCAGTGAGGATAAGAAAACACGAGCGGGACAACAAGCGCCAGCGCGGCCAGTATATGACCCCTCCGTTACTCGCCCGCAAGATAGTATCACGATTGCCGACCGAATACGGAACACGAATTCTCGAACCATCCTGCGGAGACGGTGTGTTCTTGGCCGCCATCATAGACAGACTGTCAGAGGCGCCCATCAGACAGTCACTCGGCGCTTATATCGAGTTGGTCGGCATCGAAATTGACCCGATCCTCGCCCACAAATCCCGTTCAATAACGCAAGGCCGCCACATTGATGGCCATTCTATTCGAACCAAGGTGATACAGGCGGATTTCTTTGAGGAATACCTGAACGCAATCGTTCTTGGCACAAATGATCGGCGAATCCTTAGCCGCGAGAGCTTCGATCTAGTTATCGGCAATCCACCGTTTGGCGGCACCTTTGACCACGCCATCGAAGACGCCCTAGACGATAGACTAGGCAATCGGCTTGGCAAGAAAATAAAGAAAGAGACCTACTCGTTCTTTATCGTGGCATGCATTGACCTACTCAGACCCGGCGGAAAGCTTGTATTCGTGTGCAGCGACACGCTCCTGACGATTTCGACAATGGCGGGACTACGCAATCTGCTCATGGAGTGCGGTGATGTACAGTTGCACGATATCGATAGTTTCTCCGAAGAAACGGATTATCCGATGCTGCTGCTCGATTTCACCAAGACAGGACGGCCGGGATGTGTATCTCGCAACTCGAAAACGATACACGGCGGTGCAATTCGGTCCACACCCAATCTCTCTTGGGGCATCACGCCGGACTTGTCATGCCTTTTTTCGGGCGGTCCTCTGCTAGGCGACTTCTTTGTCGCATCGAGCGGCATGACCACGGGCAAGAATGAACTGTTCGTCCGACAGATGGACCGTCACAATAGATTCATGGAGCCTTATCTATTCGAGTTTTACGACGCTCCGGTGACTCTCGACTATGAACTGAAGCGGGCCAGGCTTGGACAGCTATCGGGCAAGCGAATGCGCGCTCTGAGAACGGCGGAGGCCGCCGGCGAGACCGAGCGTCGGCTGCGCGTAACGCGGCGGCGCGAACCGCAGAACATACAGATGCCCGACCCTCGCTATCGTCTTTACAACAAGGCCAACAATCGGCTGCTGTTCTCTCATGCTACACACTGCATCTACTGGGAAGACGCGGGAGCTGCGGTACTTACCTATAAGCGAACGGGTAACTGGTACTTGCGCGGTGTCGGCGGACAGCCATACTTTGGTAGAGAGGGTATTACTTGGCCTCTCGTGGCGACGAGGTTCAACGCCAGATACATGCCATCGGGATATATTCTCGACAGTGGATCGCCTTGCGCATTTCTTCGAGAAAGAGTCGACCGGGATGAAATTTTCTTCGTCTTGGGATGGCTGCTGACAGACCTTGCCAACCGCGTATTGAAGACGACCATAAACCATACGAGAAACATTCAGAGCAAAGATTTCGAGCGCATGCCATATCCGCATTGGGTGGCGCCCGAACGACGATCTGCCGTCATCATGATGGTCAAGACCATGATAGCCGAAGCATCCGGCGGCAGGCTATGGTCTTGGAGAGACGTTCGCGCAAGCGGTCTGAACGAACGGTTTGCGACCCCCAACAGCAGCGCGAACCCATCGCTTCCCAGTCTTGAACCGGCCGGTTCAAGGCAACTTTCTTTGCCTGCTTTCGAGTAAACCACGATTTATAGAAGTATAGCGGCACTTCATGCGTTCCTCCTGATGTCACAGATTATGCGGTAGTTGAGTTGAGTGTCCTGAAAATCAAAGGTTAAACCTCTGAGTAGTCTGTCGCGTAGCCAGTCGTCTACTGGCCAGTATGTGGTCAGAATGTTCGCTCTGCCGATCACGAAGTGACCGGGGTGTAATGCTCGTTGTTCGTACTCAAGGCGGCCGGTCTTTTCATTTTTGGAGATGATGTTTATTTGGAGACGAACATTTGATAGTACTGTGGCGTGGATGCGATGTTCTGGGGGTACCATTCTGTCAACTACCATCGGAACCAAAGTCACCGCTCTACTTCCAGACAACTGAGAAGCAACTGTTTCATAACGATATACTCGTTTGACAATGTACTTCCCGGGTATCTGAATCATGGTTTGATTATGGAATCTCACTAACTTGATGAGCTTACTGGCCTTTCGACAATCGAGTACAACATCATCAAAGCTAAGAGGAAGTGAAGGCTCAAGTGTTGGCGGAATCGGCTTGATGGTGTCATGCGACGAGGGCTCCAGGGGGCGGTTGATCTGTCTGGGTGTTCTGACATACTCATACTCTGGTTGTCGGCATAGCGACATGGAAACTATGACCATGAACGTTACGCCGACAAGTGACCATACTACGGTCCTGTCATTCACCTCGATTGATCGCTTCACGACGACGCCTGCATGTCGCCGTTACCACACGGTGCGCATCGCTCGGACGCAACGGTGCAGGGCCGGCATGGGGTCTTGGACGTCCCCTTCGTACTCCAGGATCAGCGGACCGTCGAAGCCGATTCGGTCCAGGGCGGCGGCCAACCCGGGCAGGTCGAGGTTGCCGCTGCCGACCACGACGTCGATCGGCGCGCGCCGCTCCCGGTAGACGAAGTCCTTGACGTGCACGCCGTACAGCCGGTCGCCGGCCAGCCGCGCCAGCTCGATCGGATCGGCGCGGGCGTCGATGGCCCAGGCGGTGTCGAGCATCACGCCGATCCCGGCGCCGGTCGACTCAAGCAGCAGCTCCAACATCGCCTGCGAGCCGAGCCAGTGGCCGCCGCCGTGGTTGTGCACGGCCAGCCGCAGCCCCATCTCGCCGGCCACCTGCTCGGCGGTACGGAACGCTTCGGGCGAGAACGCGGGCGGAAAGTCGACGCTCACCAAGCCGACCCCCAGCCGCCGGGCCGGCTCCAGGCTGGCGCGCATGGCGTCCGCGTCCCCGGCGAGCGCGATCACGCCGGCGCTGACGAAGCCGATGCCGGCCTGCCGGAACGGCGTGACGTCGCCGGCGTGGTTGCCGGCCAGCTCGACGTGCGCTGTTAGATCCCACATAATCTCGCCGATGGAATCCCGGAATAAATCGTCTGGAGAAGTCTCGGGATGTCCCGGATTCTCCCGTCAGGCGAAAGACTGCGGGACAGCGCTTCGGTAGCCATGGCGGTCGGCGGCGTCGGCATCAGAGGCGCAGTTCTTCGACGGCCGTCTGCAGATGCTCGGCGGTGACCGTGCGCGCATCGTCGAGCGCGGTGGCCGACAAGGCGTAGTGGGCGATGCGGTTGATCTGCCGAGGCAGCCCGCGGGAGGTCTGAAACAGCGCCTCTGCGGCGGCCGGCTCGAACAGCGGCAACTCGCAGCCGGCCAGATGCAGGCGGTGCGCGAGGTAGCCGTCGAGTTCCTCGCGCTGCAGGCCGCCCAAGTGATGGCGCACGACCATGCGCTGGGCAAGCGATTCGTGGACGGTCATGGACAGCCTGCGGCGCAACTCGGTGAGGCCGACCAGCAGCAGGCACAGGCGGTGTTCGGAGTCCATGGAGTAGTTGGTCAACAGGCGCAGGTCGTCGAGCACGTCGGTGCGCAGGAACTGCGCATCGTCGATGATGAGGACCGGCATCCGGTTGGCTTCCCGGACCTGGCGGGTGATCTCGGCGCGGATGGAGCGGTAGGCGGCGGCGCGGGAGCGTTCGGCCGGCAGACCGAGTTCCCAGGCGATCGACTTGTACATGTCCATGACGTTGCCGGTGGTCAGCGAGACGTAGAGCACGCGGTAAGCGCCGGGATGCAGGACGGCGGTCACCGCGCGGCAGACGGTGGTCTTGCCGCCGCCGGGCTCACCGGTGAGCAGTCCGATGCCGCGCAGTTGGAGCAGATGCTGCAGGCGTGCTTCGGCTTCCTGGCGTGCGGCGGACGCGAACAGCAGGTCGGCTTCGATGGCGTCGGCGAACGGCAGGCGGGAGAAGGCGAAGTGTCGCAGATACATCAGTCGGTCTCCTGGCGGCGGTGCAGGTGGCGCAGGGCCAGCGGCGAGGGGGGCGGCTGGGGCGCTGGGGCCTCAGATTCCAGATGGCGGGAGGGCCGGTTGCGCTTGACGGAGGCGTTGGCGTAGGCGTCCAGCAGGGTGGCCTGACCGGCATCGGCGCCGTCGTGGCGGATCAGCAGGGGGCGGCTCGGCGGCGCGTCCGGGTCGTAGCGCACGGTGACGGTGCGGCCGACCAGCAGCGGATCGACTTCGTAGACGCGGCCGTGGAGGCTGATGATGCGGTCGTTCATGACGCGGCGCCTGGCCTCGAACAGGAACAGGTCGTCCAGGTCGCAGCACGCATCGACGCAGCGCACCTCCTCGGTGTTCAACGCCCACTGCTCATGCGGGGTGCTGCCGCGCAGGCCGCTGTGGGGGGCGCGGTGATATTCGCCTTCCAGGTAGGCGCCCAGGCGGCCGTTGAGCGCGTCGAGGCTGGCGCCGTCGTCGGGGGTGAGGAAGGCGAGCAACTGGTCGCGCACGGTGCGGAAGAAGCGTTCGATCTTGCCCTTGCCCTGCGGCTGATAGGGGCGGGCGTGGATCAGCGCGATGCGCAGCTTGGCGCAGACCAGCGCCAGTTGCTGGGAGCGATAGTTGGCGCCGTTGTCGACGTACAGCCGTTGCGGCACGCCGCGGCGGATGAGCGCCTGCTTGAAGACCGGCAGGAAGGCGGCGGTGTTCTCGGCGTGGGCGAAGGCGGCGAACGGACACAGGCGGGTGGCGTCGTCAAGGAAGGCGATGAGGTAGGTCTTGCGGCGGCGCCCGCCGTCGGCGACTGCCGGGCCGTGCATGACGTCGCTCATCCACAACTGGCCGGGGTAGCGGAAGCTGAAGCGGCGGCGGTCGACGCCGTCGGCGGCGGCTTGCGGCCTGCTCATCAGCCCCTCGGCGCGCAGCAGCCGGTGCACGGTGGAGCGCGCCAAGCGCACGCCGTCGGGGAGTTGGCCGCCGTTGGCCGCCTCCTTGATGACCTGCCGCACCGACCAGGATGGGTGCTCGGTCTTGAGCGCTATCAGCAACTCGGCCGCCTGCGGCGGCAGCCGCCGCGGCTGGCCTCGGTCAGCCCGCGGCTTGGGGTACAGCGCATCGAAGCCGCCGCAGCGATAGGCGTGCAGCCAGTCGCGCAGCGTCTCGGCGGCCACGCTGGTGCGCAGCGTGCCGGGAATGTCGTAGGTCTGCGCGGCCTTCGCGCGCAACTGCTCGCCGATCCCGACCGCGCCGGGCGGCTGGTGGGCCAGGTCGGCGATCAAGCGGTAGCGGAACAGCGCCACCTCGCGGCGCTGAGCTTCTTCGTCGTCATTCATGTCGGTCGATCCTTGCTGTTCGGGTCCGTCGACCCGGTGATGACGACACACTACGGAGGCCGCCGACGGCCGGAATCCCCCATCTGCTGTTGCCGGCCAAAAGTGGGATTCCCAGCCCCGTCGAGGCGGGGGCGCAATCCGAGCGGCGCCGGCAGCGACGGCAACGACGAGGCGGCCAGCGTCCGCAGCCTCACCAACACCGCCTTGGTCCCCAGCCGTTTGCGGCAGGCGCTCAGTTCGGGGCGGCAGCCGGCCAGCTCGTCAGGCAGCGAGAGGATCACCGCCCGCAGCGCCGCCCGCACCAGCTTCACGCGGCGGTCCAGCCAGCGCATCGCGCCGGGCAGCCCCACGTAGTCGGTGCGCGCCTTGGCGACCGCCTTCATCAGACTCGGCGACTGCTCGGCGTGGGTGACCGCCTCTTCCAGTTCCTCCAGCGTTCCGGGCAGCTGCGCCGCCAGGCAGTCGGGCAGCAGGCTGAAGGTGGTCTGGCTCTCCGGGCAGTACCAGCGCGCGATCAGCGCCCCGCGCGGCCACTTGCGCCGGTAGGTCCCGTGCCGGGCGAACGAGCAACTGCCGGACTCATGATTCGGGCACCGGTCGAGCCTTGCGTCGCGCCATGCCCTGGTGCTAACGTACTGCTCGCCGGTGAGCCCCGTTTGGTAGCGAAGCTGCACCGGTCACGGCCCGGCGGGTGGCGTCCCGCGCGGGCCTTTTCTCCTTACGGGTTGATCCTCCCAGGATACCCGGCTTCAAGCACCGGCGCAGCCCCCGGCCCGCACTCCACTGCCTCTCCGGCTACCGGCCCCTGTCCCGCATTCGCCCCCCGTCCCACACGATTCGTCTACGAATCAATCTGAGCAAATCCCGCCCCTCTTCTACGAATCAATGCGGGATCCAACAGCGCCAAGCCGAGCTCGGCCACCTTCCGCGCCACGTCGCGGGAGTCGGTGAAGCCGCGCAGGCAGTAGGTCTGAATCGCCAGATCGCGGCGTGCGGAACCGTTCATACTCTGCGATTCTACCCGATATGCCTGCCGATCGTAGCGGCCAGCCCCGGTTGGACGGTCCCGGCGGCTCGCAGCCGCTGGCCGCGCGGATGCGGCCGCGCACGCTGGAGGAGGTGGCCGGCCAGCAGCACGTCATAGGACCCGGCCGGTTGCTGCGCCGCGCCATAGAGGCGGACCAGCTCTCCTCGATCATCCTGTACGGCCCCCCCGGAACCGGCAAGACCACGCTGGCGCGGGTCATAGCCAACACGACCCGGGCGCACTTCATAGCCATCAACGCCGTGCTGGCGGGGGTCAAGGACCTGCGGCAGGCGATAAAGGAGGCCGGCCGGCACGCCGAGGAGCACGGCCGCCGCACCATTCTGTTCGTCGACGAGGTGCACCGCTGGAACAAGGCGCAGCAGGACGCGCTGTTGCCGTGGGTGGAGGCGGGCACCGTGATCCTGATCGGCGCTACCACCGAGAACCCGTACTTCGAGGTGATCAAGCCGCTGGTGAGCCGCAGCCGCATCTTTCAGCTGCTGGCGCTTGACGCCGACGACCTGCGCTCGCTCGCCCGGCGAGCCCTGCAGGACGCCGAGCGCGGCTACGGCCGCCGGCAGGTCGATCTGCGGCCGGAGGCGCTCGACCACCTGGTCGACGTCGCCGGCGGCGACGCCCGCAGCTTGCTCAACGCGCTGCAGCTGGCGGTGGAGACGACCGATCCGGCCGGCGGGCCGGTCGTGGTCGACTTGGCGGTGGCCGAGGAGTCGATCCAGCGGCGGGCGGTGCTGTACGACAAGGACGGCGACGCGCACTACGACACGATCAGCGCCTTCATCAAGAGCGTGCGCGGCTCCGACCCCGACGCCGCGCTCTACTGGTTGGCGCGCATGGTCTACGCCGGCGAGGACCCGCGCTTTCTGTTCCGGCGCATGTTGATCCTGGCCGCCGAGGACGTCGGGCTTGCCGATCCGCACGCGGTCGGCGTGGTCGCCGGCTGCGCGCAGGCGTTCGATTACGTCGGCATGCCGGAGGGCCGCTTCCATCTGGCGCAGGCCGCCCTGTACCTGGCGACCGCCGCCAAGAGCAACTCGGCGCTCGGATTCTTCGACGCCCTCAACGCGGTGGGCAAGGAGGCGGCCGGCGAGGTGCCGACGCATCTGCGCGACGCCAGCCGCGACGCGGAGGGATTCGGCCACGGCGCCGGCTACGCCTATCCGCACGCGTTCCGCGACCACTGGGTGGCGCAGCGCTACCTGCCGGCGGCGCTCACCGGCCGCGTCTTCTACCAGCCGTCCGCAATGGGATACGAGGGCGATCTCGCCGTGCAGGTGGCGCGCCGCCGGGAGGAGCAGCTGGCCGCCATGCTCGACGACGACGGTGGGCCCGACGGCGGCGGGCCGGGCGAGGGGCTCACCGCGGCCGGCTCGCGGGTGGCCGACGAGCGGGAGCGCTGGCTGGCGCGCGTCGCCGGCGGCCGGCCGGCGGCGGTGGCGGCGATCCGTGACCGGGTGCTCGACGGGGCGCGCGTGCGGCGGCATCACGTGGTGCTCGACGTGGCGATGGGGACCGGTCTCCTCACCTGGGAGCTGCTGCGCCGCGCGCCGGAGGGCGGCGTCTACGCGCTGGCGCCGGCCGGAGACCGTCTGGCGCTGGCGCGGCAGATGGTCGAGGCGGCGCCGGCCGGCGAGCGTCCGGTGCTGCTGGCCGGCGGCCTCGGCCGGCTGCGCGAGGCGCTGGCGGACGCCGGCGCGGAGTCGGTGCGGTTCGACGCGGCGGTCGGCCGCGGCGCGTTGGCGCGGCTCGACCAACCGGAGACGGCGCTGAGCGGGCTACGCGCGGCGCTGGCGCCGGGCGCGCGGCTGTCGATCGCGGAGACCGACGGCGCGTCGTTCCCGCCTCTGACCGACCTGTTCCCGCTGCCGGCCGAGCGCAGCGACCTGGCCGAACGGATCACGCGCGTGCAGCGGGACATCGCCGGCGCCGCGACGCCGGCGCCGGAGCGGCTGCGCGCGCTGCTGCAGGCGGCCGGCTTCGCCGATGCCGCCGTAGAGGGGGAGCATCTCGACACCGACCTGCGGATCAGCCCGGCCTGGATCGACCGGCTGCTCGGCGCAGAACGCCGCGCGGGACCCCTGGCGCAGGCGCTACGGCGTGAGCTGCCGGCCGACGACTTGGCGGCGCTGCGCACCGCAGCGGCCGCCGCGGTCGGCCGCACGGTCACGTGGCGCCGGCTGGTGATCTACGCGCGCGCCACGGTGGCGAACAGATCGTCGTAAGCGTCGAGCGTAAACCGGTCATACCGCGGCTATTCGGGCCGCCCGACCGGTACGATCGCTCCCAGCAGCCAAACTCCGCACCCGTCGGACACGGGTCCGCATCGACCTATCACGGCGGGTGCGCGGCCGGCGCGCTTGCCGGCGCACCGGCCGCGCTTCTATAATTTGCGCCGTCCGGACCACCCATCAAAAGCCTTTCGATCCTCCTCCCGGCGTTGCGGCGCCGCGCCGGCCGGCTCCTGCTCGGCTTTGCCTGCATGATCGGCCAGAACTACGCGCTGCTGCAGGGCTCGGAGCTGCTCCGGCAGCTCCTGGACGAGATCGCCGCAGGCGCCAACGAGCGCGCGGTGGTGCTGGGGCTCATCGCCCGCGCGCTCGCCTTCGCAGCCGCCGTGGGGGTCTGCATGTTCGGCATGCGGCGGCTCATCATCGGCGTCTCGCGCGACGTCGAATACGAGCTGCGCGATCTGCTGTACCGCAAGCTGCTGGCGCTCGACTTCGACTTCTACCAGCGGCGGCGCACCGGCGACATCATCTCCCGCTGCACCAACGACCTCAACGACGTGCGCACGCTGCTCGGCCCCGGCATCATGTACGTGCCGGACGCGCTGGCGCGGCTGGCGCTGTTCGCGCCGGTGCTGGTCGGCCTGCACGCCGGCATGGCCGGCGCCCTGGGCGCGCTGATGGCGCTGCTGATCGCCGTGATCATGGTCGTCACGCCGCGGCTCCGCCCCCGGTTCCGCCGCGTGCAGGAGCTGGTGGCCGCCATCAACGACCGCGTGTGGCAGATCGTCACCGGCATCAACACCGTCAAGCTGTACGGGCTGGCCGCCCGGGAGACCGAGCGCTTTCGCGGCCTCAACCGGCGCTACATCACCGCCAACGTGGGACTGGCGCGCACGCGCGGCGTGCTGTGGCCGCTGCTGCAGTTCCTGTACGGGCTGGCCACTCTGCTGCTCCTCCTCCTGGGCGGGGGAGCGGTGATCCGCGGGACCCTGACCATCGGCGAGCTGCTGCAGTTCGCCGCAATCGTGGCGGTGCTCACCTTCCCGGTGCTGTCGCTCGGCTGGGTGACCGCGCTCATCCAGCAGGGGGTGACCGCCATGGAGCGCATCCGCGCGATTCTGGACCATCCGGCCGCCGCCCGCCCGGCTCACCCGCTGCCGGTGCCGGCCGGGCCGCTGGCGGTGACCGCGCGCGGCGTGTCGTACCGCTTCCCGAACGCCGACCGGGACGCGCTGACCGGCGTGAACCTCACCATCCGGGCGGGCCGGACGCTCGGCGTCACCGGCGGCGTCGGCAGCGGCAAGAGCTCGCTGGTGTTGCTGCTGGCCGGCATCGCTACGCCGTCAGCCGGCGCGCTGACCTTCAACGGCGTCGACGCCGCGGCGATCGACCCGTCCGCCTACCGCGGCCGCATCGCCTACGTCCCGCAGGAGCCGTTCCTGTTCTCGGCCACCGTGGCCCGGAACATCGCCATGGGCAGCGAGCAGGAGGTATCCCGCGAGCGGATCGCCGCCGCGGCCCGCCTGGCGGCCGTGGACGACGACATAACCCGGTTCCCGGACGGCTACGACACGGTGGTCGGTGAGCGCGGCATCACCCTGTCCGGCGGCCAGCGCCAACGGGTGGCGATTGCGCGGGCGCTGGTGCGCGACAGCGACCTGCTGATCCTGGACGACGCGCTGTCGTCGGTCGACTCCGATACCGAGACGGCGATCCTCACCGGTCTTCGCACGCTGCAGGCGTCGCGCACGATCGTGATCGTCTCCCATCGGGTGTCGGCGCTGCAGCTTGCCGACCGCATAGCGGTGATGGACGGCGGCTCGGTGGCGGAGGCCGGCTCGCACCGGCAGCTGCTGCGCGCCGGCGGCCGTTACGCCCGGCTGGCGGAGCTGCAGCAGCTCGAGGAGGCGCTACGGTGAGCGCCCCTCCCGGCGCCCGGGCGGGGGCAAAAACGGGGAAGCGGGCCGGCGAGAGCGGCCTGGACTTCCGCCTGACCCGCCGGCTCGGCGCCTACGTGCTCGGCCACAAGGCGCTGATCGGCGCCTCCATCGGAGCCATGCTGACGACCGACCTGCTGCAGGTGGCCGTGCCGGCGCTGGTCAAGCTCGGCATCGACCGGGACGTCGCCGCCGGGGACCTGCGCGGTCTGCGCACTACCGCGCTGCTGCTGGCCGCGGCGATGGTGGGCCGGTTCGTCACCCAGGTCGGGTTTACGGTGATCGTGGAGATGCTCGGCCAGCGGCTGCTGTTCGATCTGCGCCTCGACCTGCTGCGCAAGGTGCTGCGGCTCGGCAACGACTACTTCGACCGCACCCCGGTCGGATCGACCCTCACCAACGTCACCAATGACGTCGAGGCGGTGCGTCAGTTCATCGCCGACGGCATCGTCAACATCCTCGGCGACTCGGTGAAGGTGCTGTTCATCCTGGGGGCGATGGTGCTGATCAATCCCGCGCTGGCGGCGGTCACCTTTGTCACCCTGCCGCTGTTCGCGGTCGCCACCATCGCCTTCCGGAACGCTTTGCGGCGCGGCTTTCGCGGCGTGCGCGCCGCCAACGCGGCGATCAACACGTCGCTGTCGGAGACGGTGACCGGCATCCGCGAGATCACGGTCCTCAACTACCAGGCGCGCAGCCTGGCCGACTTTCAGGAGCACAACCGCGATTATCTGCGCTCCTATCTGGTCGTGGTGCGCGCCTTCTCCCGCTACTTCCCCACCATCGAGGTGGTGACCCACGTCGGCATGCTCACGGTGATGCTGGCCGCGCACTTCACCATCGGCGTCTCGCTGCAGGTCGGCGACGTGTTCGCCTTTTCCGGCTACATCACCATGCTGTTCATGCCTTTGCGCCAGCTCGCCGAGAAGTTCAACAGCTTCCAGTCGGCGATGGCCGCCTCCGAACGCATCTTCGCCATGCTCGACCGCAGCGAGTCGGTCGCCGCCCCCGAAGCGCCGGCGCCGCTGCCGCCGCGCGGCGAACACGGCGCCGGCGTGGCGTTCCGCGGCGTGAGCTTTGCGTATACGCCCGGTACTCCGGTCTTCACCGATCTGTCGTTCCGGGTGCGGCCGGGCGAACGGGTCGCCCTGGTCGGCGGCACCGGCTCCGGCAAGTCGACGGTGATCAACCTGATCAACCGCCTGTACGACGCCGGCGGCGGCGCGGTCGAAGTCGACGGCGTCGACGTGCGCAGGATCGCCACCGAAGATCTGCGCCGGCGGATCGTCACCATCCCGCAGTCGCTGTTCCTGTTCAGCGGCACCGTGCACGACAACATCGCCCTGTTCGATCCTTCCGTGAGCCGCGCCCGGGTGATCGAGGCGGCGCGCGCGGTCAACCTGGACGCCTTCATCCGGTCGCTGCCGCGCGGCTACGACCAGGAGGTGCTGGAGGAGGGCAAGTCGCTGTCGACCGGACAGAAGCAGCTCCTGTCGTTCGCGCGGGCGTTCGTGCGCGACCCGGACGTGGTGATCATGGACGAGGCGACCTCCAGCATCGACGCCGAGTCGGAACGACTCATCGAGGACGCCACCGCCACCCTGCTGGCCGGGCGCACCGCCATCGTGATCGCCCACCGGCTGTCGACGATCCGCTCGGTCGACCGTATCCTGGTCCTGCACGACGGGGCGCTGGTGGAGGAGGGCGGCCACGACACGCTGCTCGCCCGCGGCGGGGTGTACGCCAAGCTGTACCGGGTGCAGGTGCTGGCGCTGGCCGACCGCCGCACCGGCGAAACCGTTGACACCGATACGGTTCAGGAGTACGTCTAGTCCGATGGCTGCCGGCACGTTGGTCGCCGAAGCCCCCGCCGCCGCCCTGGAGCGGGAGGCCGAACGGTTGTTCACGGTCCTGATGCACGTGGACTGCCGGCCGGGAACCCGCTGGACCCTGGAGCACTGCCGCCGGATCGCCCCGCTCACGTGGGAGATCAACCGGCTCAAGCAGCGCCGCAACGCCATCGTGCTGGCGCACTCCTACGTCGATGCGGAGATCGTGTACGGGGTCGCCGACTTCAAGAGCGACTCCTACGCCCTGGCCCTGGAGGCGCGGCACAGCGACGCGGAGGTGATCGTCTTTGCCGGCGTGGTCTTCATGGCGGAGACCGCCAAGATCCTCAAGCCGCACGCGACCGTGCTGGTCCCGGACGTCGACTCCGGCTGCTCGCTGGCCGACTCCCTCACCGCCGCGGACCTGCGGGCGCTCAAGGCCGAGCACCCGGACGCCGCGGTGGTCTGCTACATCAACAGTTCGGCCGAGGTGAAGGCGGAAAGCGACGTCTGCGTCACCTCCGCCAACGCCCTCAAGATCCTGGAGCGCCTGCCGGACCGGCGCATCCTGTTCGTCCCCGACCGCATCATGGCCGCCAACCTGCAGCGCGACCTGCGCGCGCGCGGCAGCGACAAGCAGATATTCAGCTCATCCGGCACCTGCCTGGTGCACGATCAGTTCACCGCCGCCGGCATAGCCGAGGAGCGGGCGCGTTTTCCCGGGCTGTACGTGGTGAGCCATCCGGAATGCCCGACGGAGGTGACGGAGGCCAGCGACTTCGTCGGCAGCACGCAGGGAATGATGGATCACGTGCGGGACACCGACGCCCCCTACTTCATGATGCTCACCGAGTGCGGGCTGGTGAGCCGCCTGCAGGCGGAGAACGCCGGCAAGCGCTTCATCGGCTCCTGCCGCCTGTGCCCGTACATGAAGCTCAACAGCTTGGCCAAGATCCGCGACGTGCTGATCGATCCGCAACCGGAGCAGGTAATCGAGGTCGACGCCGAAGTCGCCCGCGCCGCCAAGGCCAGCATCGACCGCATGTTCGACCTGGCTGCCTGACGCGCCATTACCGTAAACGTACCGCCCGGATCGGCGATGCTGCTACTTCGCCGGCGTGGCGTCGTTGCCTGCCTCGATAGACTCCATCGCCGCGCTGAAGTCCGCCAGCGATGCGGCCGTGAGTCCGGCGTGGAACAACCGTTTGAGCGTGCGCTCGTCGCCTATGGCGGTGATTCGCTGCCGCAGTGACTCGCCGGCGTCGAAGCGCACCTGCAGAACTTCGACCAGGGCGTCCTCAAGGGCTTGCTCGCGGCCCCGTTCGATGCCCTGCTCGCGGCCCTGTTCGATGCCCTGCTCGCGGCCCCGTTCCAGTCCGCGTATGAGCCCGCGTTCCAGGCCCTTCTCCATGGCCTTCTCCGTGAAATACTGCACGACAGATGATTCCTGCATGATCTCCTCCCCGATGATCTCGGTTACGGCGGCCGATCCGAGCACCAGCCCGCCGAGCACCGCCATTCCCGCCAACAACTCCACTTTCGCCCGCCGGGGCGACGGCAGAGCTTCCACCGCATCCGCACAATGCTGCACCCACGCCGCCGGCGCAACGCCCGGCCCTCGGCCCATCAACGCCGCAAACGGCAGCAGGCCGGCGCGCCCGGCGTTCAGGACTGCCGGGCCGTCCATCTCGATCAGGCGGATCACCCGGTACTCCACCAGCACGCGGTGTCCGGCGTGGTGCTGTTCCCAGCGGCCCGGATCGTTGTGGCCGGCTTCCGGCCGGAGGTAGATCACGCTGGAGAAGACCGGCAGGCCGTGCCGCTCGACGGCGCGCCCCACGTAGCCGGCCATGCGCCGCGGCATCGGCACGTCGGTGCTGTCGCCGGTCTGGAACTCGGTATGCACCAGCGCTTCCACACCGCCGACGCGGGCGCGGATCAGGCTGTCGGCGGCGCGCGCTTCGACGGTGGGCTGCTCGACGTTGAGGACGTCCAACACATCGACGTCTTCCCGGCCCAGGCCAAAGCGGGCGATGTCGGCCGGATACGTCTGAACGAGATGCTTGGATACGTTGTCGAACGCTGCCATCGTTCCGCTCGCGCCATAGTACGGCACCGTAGCGCCGAAAGCTGACTGCCGGCCCCGCGGCTTGCCGCCTCAGCGCCGATCCGGCAGACTTTGAGGCATGTTGAGCCGGCCCGTCGTCGAGGCGGCCGTGGCCGCCGCCCTGCGGGAGGACTTGGCGTACGGCGATCTCACCACCGAAGCGGTCGTCAGCGCGGGGCGGCGCGGCCGTGCGCGCATCCTGGCGCGGGAGCCGCTCACCCTGTGCGGCGCGCAGGTGGCCGCGCACGCCTTCTGGGCGGTCGACCCCGATCTGGCCATCGAGTTCGGCGGCGCCGACGGCGACGCGGTGACGCCGCCGAGCCAGGTCATGCTGGTCGCCGGCGCCGTCCGGTCGATCCTGGCCGCCGAGCGGGTGGCGCTCAACTTCCTGCAGCACCTGTCGGGAGTCGCCACCGTCACCGCCGCCTTCTGCGCGGCGGTCGCCGGCACCGGCGCCGCCGTCTGCGACACGCGCAAGACCACGCCCGGCCTGCGCGCGTTGGAAAAGCACGCCGTGCGCTGCGGCGGCGGCCGGCCGCACCGCAGCACGCTGGCCGACTGCGCCCTGATCAAGGACAACCACATAGCCGCGGCCGGCGGCGTGGCGGCCGCGGTGCGGCGGGTGCGGGCGCGCGCGCCGCACGTGGCCCGCGTCGAGGTCGAGGTGGAGACGCCGGAGCAGCTGGCCGAGGCGCTGGACGCCGGGGCGGAGGTGATCCTGCTCGACAACATGCCGCCCGCGCAGGTGCGCGCGTCCGTGCAGGCGGTCGCCGGCCGCGCGGTCACCGAGGCGTCCGGGTCGATCCGCCTGGACAACGTCCGCGCCTACGCCGAAACCGGGGTCGACGTGATTTCGACCAGCGCGCTGACCGGCGCCGTGCGGCGGGTCGACCTGAGCCTGGAGCTGGAAGCGGACTGATGCGGCGCAGACTTGTAGGATAAGGACCCATGGCTACCCGGACCGCAGAACCGCTTGCCCAAGCCGCAGCCGCGCCGGCCGGCGCGCCGCGCGCGCTCACCCTGATCGACTGCGACGTGCATCCGTACGTCAACGACATCCACGAGCTCACCCCCTATCTGCCGCCGCGGTGGCGGGGCTGGATTGAGCAGACCGCCTACCAGGGCCCGCCGCCGCCGGTCTACCCCAAGGTGTTCGAGCTCGCCTCCCGCCGCGACGCTTGGCCGCCGTCCGGCAGGCGTCCCGGCGGCGATCCGGCGTTCGCCGCCGAACAGCTGCTCGACGAGTGGTCGGTCGACATCGCCATCCTCAACAACCTGTACGCACTGGGCGGCATCAAGAACCACCACCTGGCGCGGGAGCTCACCCCGGCGCTCAACCGCTGGCTGCAGGACCATTGGCTCGACGCGGACGACCGCTGGCGCGGCTCGCTGTGCGTGAATCCCGAGGACCCGGACGGCGCGCCCGCGGTGATACGGGAGTTCGCCGGCGACGATCGGTTCGTGCAGGTGTTGCTGCCGGTCCGCTCCAGCGCGCCGTACGGCCGGCCGCAGTACCGGCCGATCTTCCGCGCCGCCGCCGACGCGGGTCTGCCGGTCGGGCTCCACTTCGGCGGCACGCCGGCCAACCCGATCACGGCGTGCGGCTGGCCGTCGTTCTACATCGAGGACCACACCAGCATGTCGCAGGCGTTCGAAGCGCAGGTGCTGAGCCTGGTCTGCGAAGGGGTGTTCGATGAGATACCGGCCACGCGCGTGATCCTGATCGAGGGCGGCTTCGGCTGGCTGCCGCCGCTGATGTGGCGGTTGGACAAGAATTACCGGGGTCTGCGCGAAGAGGTGCCGTGGCTGCGCGAGCTGCCCAGCCGCTACATCCGGCGCCACTTCCGGGCCACCAGCCAGCCGATGGAGGAGCCGGAGGATCCCCGGCACCTGCTGTGGCTGTTCGAAATGATCGGCGACGACGGCTTCGTCATGTTTGCGACCGACTACCCGCACTGGGACTTCGATTCACCCGGCCGGGCGCTGCCGCCGACGCTGCCGGCGGCGTTGCGCCAGCGCATCCTGGCGGGCAACGCGCAGGAGACGTATGGGTTCTGAGCCGGCGCCGGGCGAGCCGGATGCCGCGGACGACCGCGGCCCGGACCCCGGCGAGCGGGATCTCGGCCCGGTGACCGGCTATCCGCACGGAGAGCCGGTGTCGGTCCGGGTGGGGCGCCGGCGGCTGGTTCTGATCCGGGACGGCGACCAGGTTTTCGTGCTGCGCGACGTCTGCCCGCACCAGGGCGCGGCGTTGTCGGCCGGCCGGGTCGTCACGACCTGCCGGTTGCGGTGGCGGGACGCGCGCTGGGTGCAGACCGACCTGCGCGCCGTGCAGTGTCCGTGGCACGGCTGGTCGTTCGGACTGCGCGACGGCCGCGCCGTGTTTGCCGGCGAGGATTCGGGCGCGCGGGTGCGCTCCTACCCGGCGCGGGTCGCCGGCGGGCGCGTGCGCGTGCGCGTGGAGCGGTGACCTGCGGCATTGCCGGCGGCAGTGCCGGTAGCGCTGATGCCGGCGGCGTGACCGCGATCGGCTTTCCGGAGCTGATCCGGCGGCTGGCCGCGCTGCAGCTGCCGCCGGTCGACCTGGTGGTCGGCATTAGCCGCGGCGGCGTGATCCCGGCCGCGCTGGCCGCGCAATGCCTGTCGTGCGACCTGCGGGTCATGGCGGTCCGCTTCCGCGACGACGCGCACCGGCCGGAGCGGGCCGAGCCGCTGGTCACCCCGCCCGCCTTCGACGTGGCCGGCCGGCGCGTGCTGCTGGTCGACGACGTCGCGCGCACCGGCGCCACGTTGCGCGCCGCGGCCGGCGCTCTGGCGGGCGCCGTCGCCGTGCGCACGCTGGTGGTGGCCGGCCGCGCCGACTACGCCCTGTTCCGGATCGATTCCTGCATCGCGTGGCCGTGGCAGCCGTCGCAGCCGGAGACGGACGCCGAGCGGCCCTCCACCGTTCAGCCGCCCGGCGCGGACGGCGGCGCCCGGTCCGTCCGGCCCGCCCGGAACAGCCGCACGTAACGGAGCGCAATGAGCGCCAGGGTGACGCCGGCGCCGGCCAGCGTCACGCCGGGCCGGTCGCTGGCCGCGGCGGCCGCGACCGCCGGGAGCGCCAGCAGCGCCCCGATCACGGCCTGCCGCACGAGCGGCGCCAGCGCGTGCCGGAGCGTGAGGCGCGCCATCCCGAACAGGCGCCACACCAGCAGGAGGTAACAGGCGGCGGCCAGCAGCGACGACGCGGCCACCGCTGCGCGCGGGTCGTCCAGCATCGACCCGGCCACCAGCCCGGCCGTAAGGACAGCCAGCGCCGCAGCCTGATAGCCCGCAAACAGCGCCTGCCGGTCGAACACGGAAAAGCCGTAATGGAGCGGACCGGCGATCGCCTGCAGCAGCACGAAGGGCGTGAGCCAGCGCGCGAACTCCCCGGCGACCCTCCACTGCGGCCCCAGCGCGGCGCCAAACAGCTCCGGTCCGGTCGCGGCGACGACCGCCAGCGGCGGCACGGCGACCGCCGTCATGAGCCGGTACACGCGGTAGATCAGCGCGCCCAGGGCGCCGTCGCGGTGCGCGGTCCGCACCTGTGATCCCAAGACGTCGGAGACCGAATATCCGATCAGCCCCATCGGCGCCACGCACACGCGGCGCGCCATCACGTACAGGCCGGCGGCGGCGGGCCCGAACAGCGTCAGGAACAGCACCGCCGGCAGGTGTTCGGTGAGCTTGGTGACGATGCCGGCCGCGCCGCTGAACGCGGGAAACCGCCAGTAGCGGCGGCCGAGCATCAGCAGCTGCCGCCGGCTGATGGCGCCCGGAGCGGCGCGCACCAGATCGACCGGCAGACGGAGGATCGACGCCAAGGCGGTGACCTGGCCGGCCAGCCGGCCGGCGATCAGGCCGAGCGGTCCGAGCGGGGCGCCGCCGATCTGGGCGGTGGCGACGGCCGCCGACTGGATCACCGCCACCCGCGCCAGACGGGCGAGCGCGCGGCGGCGGACTGCCACCTGGTAGACGAGCTGCAGGACCGACGTGACCAGCACGCTGAGCGGCAGCAGCCACAGGTACGCGGCCAGGGCCGGCTCCTCGACCAGCGCCGCGATCGGCCCGGCGAACACCGCCACGCCGAGCGCGGCTGCCACCGCCACGCCGAGCGCCGCGCAACAGGCGAGCAACAGCAGATGCGCCGCGTCACCGTCACGGTCCGGCAAGGGAATGGCGTGCTGGTAGCCGAGGCAGGCGACCGCGCTCAGCACCGCGACGAACGCCGTGTACGCGCCCTGCACGCCGAAGTCGGCCGGCGCGTAGAGCCGGGTCAGGACCGGGGTCGCGGCTACCAGCAGCGCCTGACTCACCACGCTGCCGCTGACGCGGGTGAAGAACGACCGCAGCAGGCGGTCGCGCGTCCAGCCCCGCGCGATGCGCGCGAACAACCCGCCGGGTCTCTCCGGCGAGCGCGAGCCCCCGCCCGTCAGCTATCACTCCGGCGGCTGGCACTCCGACGGCTGGCGCTCCGGCTCCGGGCTGCGTTACGCCACAGGGTCACCGCGGCGCCGCCCGCCAGCAATGCCAGCAACGCGCCGATGAGTATCCACATGAAGAACCACGGCGCGCCGGCCGGGGCGGCTCCGGCCCGCGCCTGCAGCGTTTCGCCTGCCGGCGGGCCGATCGGGCGCTGCCCCTGCGGAGTCGCCGACGTCTCGCTCGGCTCGCTCGCCGCCACGGCATTGTGGACGCGGAGCTGTACCCGATACGCCACGCCGTTGGTGAGACCGGACAGCGTGTAGCTCACCGTGGCGTAGCTGCAGGGGCCGGGGCTCCGCCATGGGCTCCAGTCGGACTCCTGCGAGCTCATGAACCGGAATTCGTAAAAGGTGATGGCGGAGTCGCCGGGATCGTCCCAGGACAACGTGATCGTTCCGTCGCCCGCGGCGGCGGTAAGGCCGGCCGGCGGCGCCGGCGGCGACGCGGCGCGCGTCGGCGTCAGGGGGACGCCGGCTTCCGAGTCAGCCAACTGCAGCGGCGGCCGTCCCGCGCCGTGGATGCGCAGGTACCTCTCCACCCGGCACTGCGCTTGGCGCTGGTGAACTTCATACAGCTCCGACCAGTAGTAGAAGTCCGTGGAGTTCCCGGCGTTCCAGTCGTTCCAGAGGGCGGCAAGGCGCGCCGCCGTGTCGGGATCGTCGGCCAGCCGGTCGCGCGCCTCGCCGGGATCGGCGCGCACGTCGTACAATGCAGGCCGTTCCGCCTGCCGATTCTTGACCAGTTTGGCGTCGGCGGTTCGCACCGCGTAGCCGACGCCGGCGCCCGTGATCCGGTCGGTCGTCCAGAACAGCGACTGGTGCGGGACGCCGGACGCCGCCCCGCGCAGGAAGGGATCGAGATCGACCCCGTCGAGCGGCCGGTCGGCGGCTGCGGACACGCCGGCCGCGGCCAACGCGGTGGCGGCGGCGTCAAGACTGATCACCATCGGATCGAAGGTCGTACCGGCGGGCCAGCGCGCCGGCCACGAGGCCGCGAAGGGGACGCGGATGCCGCCCTCGAACAGGGTGCCCTTGCCTTCCCGCAGCGGTCCGTTGTCCGCCCAGTCGGTCTCCCCGCCGGCGACGCCGCCGTTGTCACTCAGGAAAAAGGTGAGCGTGTCGTCCCACCGTCCGGCGGCCTGTAACGCCGCCACGATGCGGCCCACGTTGTGGTCGAGCGAGTCGATCATCGCCAGGTATCTGCGCCGCTGTTCGTCTTCGACGTGGCCGTACTTGCCGATGATCTCGGCCGGGGCCTGCAGCGGCGTGTGCGGCGCGTTGTAGGAGAGGTACAGGAAGAACGGAGCATCCCGGTCGGCGGCGGCGAAGTCGATCGCCCGGTCGGTGAGGACGTCGGTGAGGTAGCCGGAGAACCCGGACGCGGCGCGGCCGTCGTTGAGCGGCAGCAGGTACTCCCGGAGCGGGGATTCGGTGACGTCGACGCGGAAGTAGTCATGCCCGCCGCCGGTGAAACCGTAGAAATAGTCGAACCCGCGGTTGAGCGGGTGGAACGCCGGCGCGGCGCCGAGATGCCATTTCCCCACCATGCCGGTCCGGTAGCCGGCTTCGCGGAGGTAGCCGGCGAGGGTCGGTTCCGTCAACGGCAGCCCGTGGTGTTCGTCGAACGGGGCGTGGATCAGGTTGACTTCCATGCCGAACCGCGACGGGTAACGGCCGGTCATGAGTCCCGCGCGCGCCGGGGAGCAGATCGGGTCCGCGGCGTATCCGTTGCTGAACACCACCCCGGCGCGCGCGAGCCCGTCGAGGTGGGGGGTCTCGATCTCGGTCGCGCCGTGAAAGCCGACGTCGCGGTATCCCAGGTCGTCGACCAGGATGATCAGGATGTTCGGGCGGCCGGCACCGGCCGGCTCCTGAGATGACGCCGGCCAGCTGCAGGCAAGAAGATGGCAGCACGCCAGCACGAACGGCAGAACCACCCGGCGAACCGCCGTCGACAGCGGTTCGCCGCGGCAGGCGCCGCCGCCCCGTGGGCGCGCAGGGGCGGCGTGGTCGCCTCCTCGCACTTCGGCACTCCTGTACGGATCGGGTCGCGGCACTACCGCGCGTGTGGGCGCATGGTACCGTTGCGCGCCGATCCGGTTCAAGGACCGCGCGACCGGCCGCCGCCCGTTTTGACGGCGGCCCGTTTTGACGGCGGCCGCCCGGCGGCGTACCGTGGAGGCGTGACCCGGATTCGTTGCGGCGTTCGCCTCCCGGTCTCCACCGGATCCCCGCGCCGATGAAGACGCTGATAACCGGCGGGGCCGGCTTCATCGGATCGCACGTGGCGGAGGCGTTCCTGGCCGCCGGTCACGACGTGGCGATCGTCGACGACCTGCGGAGCGGCAGCGCCGACCGGGCGCCGCCTGGCGCGCGGTTCTACGCCGCCGACGTCGGCGGCCCGGAGTTTTCGGCGATCCTGGCCAAGGAACGGCCGGAGCTGGTCAGCCACCACGCCGCGCAGGTGAGCGTTCCGGCCTCGGTACGCGATCCGCAAGGCGACGCTCGCGTCAACGTGCTCGGCCTGCTCGGCACGCTGCAAGCCTGCGTTGAACACGGCGTCGGGCGCTTCGTGTTCGCGTCGAGCGGCGGCACTGTCTATGGCGAATCCGGCCACCGTCCGACCGCGGAGACCGAGCCGCCGCGGCCCCTCTCTCCGTACGGGATTCACAAGCTGACCGGCGAGCATTACCTGCAGTGCTATCGGCGGGAGCATGGGTTGCGGTCGGTCGCGCTCCGTTACGGCAACGTCTACGGCCCAGGCCAGGATGCGCATGGCGAGGCCGGCGTGGTCGCCATCTTCGCCGAACGGCTGCTGCGCGGCGAGCGGCCGGTAATCTTTGCCTATCCCGATCAGCCGGCCGGCATGATCCGGGATTACGTGTACGTGGAAGACGTGGCGCGGGCCAATCTGCGGGCGCTTTCGAGCCGCGCCGAGGGGCCGTTCAACATATCGGGAGGAAACCCCGTCCACACCCGCGACGTGTTCGACCTGGTGCGCGCCGCGTGCGGCTCCGGCGTGGCGGCGATCCGTGAACCGGCGCGGCCCGGCGACGTCCGCGAAGTGTGGCTCGACGTCACGCGGGCGTCGGACCTGCTCGGCTGGCGGCCGGAGGTGCCGCTTGCCGACGGAATCGCCCGCACGGTACGGCACCTGCGCGCCCAGGCGCCGACCTGATCCCGTCCCGGACGCCCGGGCTACGGCCCGTGGTCGCCGACGTGGAACGGCATGGCGCGCCGCACCATGCGGTTTTCGGAGCGCGGCGGCAGATCGCGCATGCAGCGCCGCACCGCGGCCGGCCGGCCGGCCGGCGGCACGTCGACGATCAGGCCGGTGGTCTCCACGCTGCGCAGCACCTCCAGATCGGCGCCGCACACCCCTTCCGGCGTCTCCAACAGCAGCGGCCGGTCGACGACGCCGCAGACGCGCTGGATGTTCGCCAGCGTGTGGAATGACAGCGGCGTTTCGCGGATCGCCGGCCGAAACAACAGGCCGTTGATCGCCAGTTCGCCGAGCGCGCGGACCATCCCCTCGTCGGCGCGATGGTGGACGGAGACGACGATGCCGAGGTCGGCCAGGGTGAGCAGCGCCGCGTCGGTGCCGGCGGCATCGAACATCACGTAGTCGCAGCCGATGCCGACCAGGGCCTTGGTCGGCTCCAGGGTGAACATCGGCAGGCGTACGCCCCAGATGCGGCCGTCCAGCGCCGCCGCGGCAGCGGGCAGGGCGGGATGGTCGACGCGGTCCGGGCGGAGCAGAAACGCGTCCGCTTCCGCGTGCGCCAACTCCGGGTCGTCGGCCAGCGCCTCCGGGGCCGCCTGCGCGATCAGCGCGAACTCGTCGCTGTCCCTGCCGCCGGCCGCAAAGCCGGCCGGCCGCGGCGAGTGCTCGCGGACCTGGTCGAGCAGCTTGATCAGCCGGCTCATCCCAACATCGCGATCAGCACGCCGGCGGCGACCGCCGAGCCGATCACGCCCGCTACGTTCGGCCCCATCGCGTTCATCAGCAGGAAGTTGCCCGGGTCCTCCTCCTGTCCCACCTTCTGCACCACGCGGGCCGCCATCGGCACGGCCGAAACGCCGGCGGCGCCGATCATGGGGTTTACGCGCCGGCCGGTGAGCGCGCACGTCAGCTTGCCCATCAGCACGCCCGAGGCGGTGCCGATGGCGAAGGCGACCAGGCCCAGGGCGATGATGCCGAGCGTCTGCGGGTCGATAAAGGCGTCGGCGCCCATCCGCGAACCGACCGACAGGCCGAGCAGGATGGTGACGATGTTGATCATCTCGTTCTGCGCGGTGCGCGACAGGCGCTCCAGCTTGGGGGAGAGCGCGCTGGCCTCCCGCAGCAGGTTGCCCAGCATCAGCATGCCGATCAGCGGCGCGGCTGCCGGCACCACCAGCGCCGCGGTCACGGTGGTGAGGATAGGGAACAGGATCTTCACCGGGGTGGAGACCGGCCGCAGGCCGGCCATGCGCACGCGGCGCTCCCGCCGGGTCGTCAGCAGCCGGATGATCGGCGGCTGGATGATCGGCACCAGCGCCATGTAGGAGTAGGCGGCCACCGCGATCGGTCCCAGCAGATGCTCGGCCAGCTTGCCGGTCAGATAGATGGCGGTGGGACCGTCGGCGCCGCCGATGATGGCGATCGATGCGGCTTCCGGCATTGAGAAGCCGAACGCGCGGGCGCCGAGCAGCGTGGCGAAGATCCCGAACTGGGCCGCCGCTCCCAGAATGAAGGTCTGCGGCCGCGCCAGCAGCGGCGAGAAGTCAGTCATGGCGCCGATTCCCAGGAATATCAGCGGCGGAAAGACGCCGGACTTGATACCGACCTGGTAGATGTTCTCCAGCAGTCCGCCGGGCTCGGCCAGGTCGACGCCCGGCAGGTTGACCAGCAGCGCGCCGAAGCCGATCGGCACCAGCAGCAGCGGTTCGTATTGCCGGACGATGCCGAGGTAGAGCAGCACGCCGGCAATCGCCAGCATGGCCACGCGCGGCAGCGTCAGACCGGGCAGGCCGGTCGCCTGCAGCATCTGTTCCAGCCCCATCGTCAGCCGCGCCGCTTCAGTGGATGGTGAGCAGGGGTTGGCCTGCCGCGCGGTTGTCGCCGGCACTGACGTGCACGGCGGCCACGGTCCCGCCGGCCGGGGCGGTGACGTCGATGTCCATCTTCATCGCTTCCATGACGACGACCAGCTGGCCGGCGCTCACCCGCTCGCCGGCGGCGACCTTCACCTCCTTCACGGTGCCGGCCATCGGCGCCGGCAGCACGCCCGGTCCCGCTGACGCCGGCGGAGGAGCGGCGCTTTTCCGCGGCGATGCGGGCGGCGCAGGAGTGGGGGCCGCCGGAGCCGGCGCGGAGGTGGCCGGCGCCGCCGGTCCGGCCGGCGCAGGAGCCGGCCGCGGAGAGACGGGCGCCGGCGTTGAGGATTCCGGCGCCGCGGCCGGCTCCAGGTCGACGCGAAAGGTGCGCCCTTCGTGGGTGATCGCCAGCGTGTCCCCGTCGCGGACGACGTCGACCTGGTAGAGGACCCCCTCGTAGCGGAAGCGGACGGTGCTCATGGCGCCGCCGGCCGTTCCGGCGCGCCGCCGCGGTGGAACGGGACGGCGCCGAGCCGCCAGCGCACCGCGTCCGCTGTGTCGTACGGCCGCCACGCGGCCGCGCTCGGCAGGCGGCCGGCGTCCCGTTCGGCGGTCAGAAAGGCGGCGGTGGCCGCGGCGATCCACGCGGGGCTGCCGGGGCCGGCCGGTTCGGCGACCGGCTGCCGGGCGCCGGTCGCCGCCGGCCGCCGGCCGGCGAACGCGGTGAGCGCCGCCATCATGGCGCTCAGAAACACCAGAAAGACAAACACGACCCCCATGCCGAACAGGACGACCGCGAGCAGGGGCGTTTCGGTAACCATACCGCTACAGGGGAATGTTGCCGTGCTTCTTGGCCGGCCGGTCCTGACGCTTGCGGGCCAGCATCTCGATGGAGCGCACCAGCTCGATGCGGGTGGCGGCCGGCTCGATGACGTCGTCGATGAAGCCGTGGCCGGCGGCGATGAACGGATTCATCACCGTCTCCCGAAACTCCTCCACCTTTTCGCGGCGCTTGGCCGCCGGGTCGCCGGCGGCCGCAATGTCGCGGCGAAAGATGATGTTGGCCGCCCCTTCGGCGCCCAGGACCGCGATCTCCGCGCTCGGAAACGCCAGCACGCGATCGTAGCCGAGCGACTTGGACGCCATCGCTATGAAGGCGCCGCCGTACGCCTTGCGCACGATCAGCGCCACCTTGGGCACGGTCGCTTCGGCGATCGCGTACAGTATCTTGGCGCCGTGGCGGATGATGCCGCCGTGCTCCTGCGTGACGCCCGGCAGGAAGCCGGGGACGTCGACCAGCGACACGATCGGCACGTTGAACGCGTCGCAGAACCGAAGAAAGCGGGCCGCCTTGTCCGAGGAGTCGATGTCCAGGGACGCCGCGTAGACGCTCGGCTGGTTGGCGAACAGGCCGATGGTGCGGCCGGCCAGCTTGGCGAAGCCGACCACCACGTTGCCGGCGAACTCCGGCTGCACCTCGATGAACGAGCCGCGGTCGACCGCTTCGGCGATCATGGCGCGCACGTCGAAGGGGCGGCGTGCGTCGTCGGGGATCAGGCCGCCGATGCCGCCGGTGGCGCGGTCGATCGGGTCGGTGACCGGCAGCAGCGGCGGGGACTCCCGGTTGTTGAGCGGCAGGTAGCCGAGCAGGCGGCGGAGCCCGGCCAGGCACTGCGGCTCGTCGGCGAACCGGAAGTGCGCCACGCCGCTGGTGGCCGCGTGCGGAACGGCGCCGCCCAGGTCGCCGTGGGAGATCTCCTCGCCGGTCACCGCGCGGATCACCTCCGGCCCGGTGATGTACATGTTGCTGATCGTGTCGACCATGAAGATGAAGTCGGTGATGGCAGGTGAGTAGACGGCGCCGCCGGCGCACGGACCCAGGATCACCGAGAACTGCGGGATCACGCCGGAGGACAGGGTGTTTTCGCGGAAGATCTTGGCGTAGCCGTCCAGGGACAGGACCCCTTCCTGGATGCGCGCGCCGCCGGAGTCGTTGATCTGGATGAACGGCGCGCCGGCCTCGAGGGCCAGCCGTTGCGCGGCGGCGATGCGCTCGGCGTGCATCTCTCCCAGCGTGCCGCCGACCACGGTGAAGTCCTGGGCGGCCACGAACACATGCCGGCCGTCGATCTTGGCGCTGCCGGTCACCACGCCGTCGCCGGGCACGCGCCGCCGGTCCATGCCGAAGTCGCTCGACCGCCCCATGATGAACGGCTGCTGCTCGATGAAGGAATCCGGGTCGACCAGCGCGGCGATCCGCTCGCGCGCCGTCATCTTGCCCTTGGCGTGCTGCGCATCGATGCGCTTGGCGCCGCCGCCGGCCTCGGCCTGGCGGCGCTTGCTCCGATACGTCTCCAACAAGCGTTCTTGCATGGTAGGCGAGGGAGGGCCCGAACCCGGACCCGCACGCGGAGTCTAACGGTTCTGCGGCCGGCGGTCGAGTGCCGGGAGAGCTCGGCCGGCTCGCGCCCCTACGAACCGGTGGAGGTGTAGCGCCGCACGCCGAGCCGCCACAGGCCGGCGGCCAGGGCCAGGAACGCGAAGCCCGCGCACGGCGCCAGCCAGGCGGCGGCCGCCGGCGCCTGCAGCGGGTCCGGGCGGCCGAGCACGGCCACCACCGGAAAGTAGGTGACCGTGCCGATCGGCACCACGAACAGGAACAGGTAGCGGAGCGCGCGGCCGAACACGGCGATCGGGTACTGCGTCGCGTCCACCCCGCCGTGCGAGACGATGTTGATGATCTCCAGCGTCTCGGTGCTCCAGAAGGTGAGGGCGGCCGTCAGCAGAAACAGCGAGAAGAACGCCGCGAACGCGCCGGCCGCCGACCACAGGAGCAGCGCGGCGTCGCCGGCGGTCGGACCGTCCGGCAGCCGGCTCAGCGCCCAGATCAGCACCGCCGTTCCCTGCAGCAGCCGGCCGATCCGTTTCGGGGCGATCTCCAAGCCGAGCACCTGCAGCAACGGCGACCGCGGCCGGAGCAGCACGCGGTCGAAGGCGCCGTCGCGCACGTGGATGGTGAACCGGTCGAAGCCGCGCGCCACCGTATCGGCCACTCCGAACACCACGTGCACCACGCCGTAGAACAGCGCCACCTCCGGCAGCGTCCAGCCGCGAATGCTGCCGAACCGTTCGAACAGGGCCCAGATCGCCAGGAACTCCGCGACCGCGATCAGCAGCTGGCCGAGCGCCTCCAGCAGGAACGACGAGCGGTACTGCAGGTGCGCCCGCAGGTTGACCGCCGCGTAGCGGCCGAACATGCGCGCCGCGCCGGGGCCGCGCCGGCCCGGCGGCCGTCCGGCTCCGACGCTGCCGCTGACGCTAACCACCCTGGATCGTCACCTTGCGGACGCCGGCCGCCATCAACCGGCGGCCGATCACCACCAGCGCCGCGACCCACGCCGCCTGCACCAGCAGCGCCTGCGCCGCCGCGGCGCCGGCCAGGTGGCCGGTGTAGATGCGGAACGGCGTGTCCATCAGTCCCGCGAACGGCAACAGCGACAGTACCGCTTGCACCCGGTCCGGCAGGTACGGGAGCGGCACCAGTATCCCGGAGCAGAACCACGCCACCGGCGGCATCAGCGCATTCCAGCCGGAGGCGCTGATGGTGCGCAGCAACAACGCCTGTCCCACCAGCGTGAACGCCGTGCCGATCAGCAGCGCCAGCGTGATGGCGGCGCAAAAGCCGACCGCCGCGGCGGCGCCGGCCGGCGCCGCCAGGCTCCACTCGCGCACGCCGAGCAGCGGCAGCGCCACGGCCGCGATCAGCACCATCGGCACGACGCGCAACGCGGTCATGCCGATCCGCCAACCGGCGACGCCGGCCGCCCAGTGGGCGTACAGGTCGAGCGGCCGCAGCAGCTCGTGGGCGACCGCGCCGCCGCGCACCCGTTCGGCGACCACCGGATCGATGGCGTGCGGAAAGAGCGCGAACAGCGCCTGCCCCAGCCAGACGTAGGAGGCCAGGTGCTCGGCGCCAAAGTCGCTGGCCTGCGGCGCGTCGCGGTAGAACCCGGTCAGGATCATCAGCCGCAGCAGCCCCCAGAAGAGCTGCGTGGCTACCGCGGCGAGCGCCGCCGCGCGGTACTGCAGCATGGCGCGCACGCGGGCGCCGGCCACCGCGGCGTAGCCGCGCAGCTGCGGGACGGCGGCCATCGTTCAACCGTGGCGGCGGTACAGCTCGGCGATGACCCGTTCGATCGGCGGAGCTTCCACGAACAGATCGCGCACCGCGCAACGGTCGGTGACGTGGCGGATCAGCGCCGCGGCCGGCAGGCTGCGGGGATCGAACCGCAGGCGCAGGCGGCGCCCGCGCCGCTCGACCACCTGCGCTTCGGGAACGCGCAGCTCGGCGCCGAGCTCGGCGGAATCGTCCGCCAGGTCGACCGACAGGAAGCGCTCGCCGGCCGCCGCGGCGCGCAGCTCGGCGACCGAACCGTCCAGCACGATGCGGCCGGCGCTGATCACGATCACCCGGTCGCAGAGCGTCTCTATGTCGTCCATGTCATGGGTGGTGAGGACCACGGTCACGCCGCGCTCGCGCAGCCGGCCGATGAAGTCGCGCACGGCGATCTTGGCGACCGCGTCCAGGCCGATCGTCGGCTCGTCCAGGAACAGCAGCCGCGGGGCGTGCAGCAGGGCGGCCGCCAGGTCGCACCGCATGCGCTGGCCCAGGCTGAGCTGCCGGGCCGGCGTGTCGAGCAGCGCCTGCAGGTCGAGCAGCTCGACCATCTCCCGCCGCGTCTGCGCGTAGCGGTCCGGGGGTACCCGGTACACGTCGCGCAGCAGATCAAACGATTCGATCACCGGCAGGTCCCACAGGAGCTGCGTGCGCTGCCCGAACACCGCGCCGATGGAAGCGACGTACCGCCTCCGGTCGGCCCACGGCGTCATGCCGTCGATCACGCAGCCGCCGGCGTCAGGCGCCAGGATTCCCGACAGCAGCTTGACGGTGGTGCTCTTGCCGGCGCCGTTGGGGCCTATGTAGCCGACCAGCTCGCCGCGCCGGACCGTGAACGACACGTCGTCGACGGCCGTGACCAGGCGATGGCGGCGGCGCACCACGCCGGCCAAGGCGCCGGCCATGCCCGGCCTGCGCTCGGCGACCCGAAAGCGCTTGGTGAGTCCGGCGGCGAGAATGTGGACCGGACTCACCCCTTCATGAGCACCTTGACGAACTCCCGGACGTCACCTTCCACCACCCCCAGGTCGGTGCGCATGGCGTCGACGACCGACCGAAAGGAGCGGGTGTAGTCGTCGTTGGTCAACGTCCGGGTCTCCTCCACGGAGGTGATGAAGTTGGCCAGCGATTCCATCAGGTCCCGGCTGGCCACCAGAGCGGTCATGCGCGCGAAGTTGCGCATCTCCTCAATTTCGTGGTCGTCGATGGTGCCGTCGTCGTCGGACTTGGCGATGCACGCAATCGTGTCCTCGTACAGCTTGAGCTTCTGTCGAAACAGCTCGACGCGGTACTCCCGTTCGGTTTCGGAGCGCGCCTGGAAGTGGATGGTCACGCCGACCGACGCCACCACCAGCACGACCGCGATGATCGCGGCCAGCAGCTCGATCGTCAGGTCGTTGACGTTGCTGGAGAACAGGACGTGCACCAGGATCGACGCGGTGACGACCAGCGCCACCGCCAGCACGACCACGGCGAACGTCGATGAGGATTTCAGTGACTGCTTGCTGGCGGACAACATCTCCCAATGCCTGGCGTCTCAGGGATGCCGCCAACATAGCGCGGCCGATCCGCGTGCGGCAATTGCGCGGTCCGCGTACGGCGGACACGGACGCAGCTATGAAGTCACAGGTCAGAAGCTGCTGACGCGCGCTACGCGCAGGCGTTCGATGGCGGTGACCACCACCGCGGTGACCAGCATCAGGATGGTGGCCAGGGCCAGCCCCTGACCGAGGTTGAGGGCGCCGGGGCGGCCGAGCAGGCGGAAGATGGCGAGCGGGATGGTCGGCAGGTCGCCGCGCGCGACGATCGCGGTGGCGCCGAACTCGCCGAGCGAGATCGAAAAGGCGAACGCCGCCGCCACCCCCATCGCGCGGGCGACGATCGGCAGCTCGACGCGGCGCGCCACCGCCGCCCGGCCGGCGCCGAGCACGCGCGCGGCGCGGATCAGGCGCGGCTCCACGGCGGCGAGCGCCGGCGCCAGGCTGCGCACCACGAACGGCAGCGCCACCAGCGCGTGCGCGATCGGGATCAGCAGCGGCGACGCCCGCAGGTCGAGCGGCGGCCGGTTGAGCGCGACGATGAAGCCGAGCCCCAACGTCACCGCCGAGGTGCCGAGCGGCAGCATCAGCAGCGGGTCGAACAGCCGCGACGAGCGCGCCGCGCCGCGCCGGCCGAGCGCCCAGGCGGCCGGCGTCCCGACCGCCAGCGCGATCGCCGTGGCCGCCGCCGCGAAGGCGAGCGAGTTGCGCACCGCCGACAGCGCGCTGCCGTGAAAGGCGCCCTGCCGGCTCTCCACGCCGAGCGCGCCATAGAACGCCAACGTGAGGCCATCCGCGCCGGTCACCGAGCGGGCGGCCAGCGCCGCCAGCGGCGCGAGCTGCAAGAGCGCGACCGCCAGCAGCACCGCCGCCGCCCCCGCGCGTGCGAAACGGCCGGTCAGGCGCCGCTCATTGCTGCGCGCCGCGCGCAACGGCAGCGGCCGGCTCACGCGGCGCATCAGCCGCGTGTAGCTGATGCCCAGGACCAGGGTGACGCCGATCTGCACCAGCGCCAGCGAGGCGGCGACCGGCAGATCGAACAGGCTGATCGTCCGGTAGTAGATCTCGACCTCGATGGTGGCGAAGCGGGGACCGCCCAGGATCAGGATCACCCCGAAGGAGGTGAAGCAGAAGATGAAGACCAGCACCGCCGCGGCGGCCACCGGCGCCGCCAGCAGCGGCAGGCTGACCCGCGCCCAGCGCTGCGCGGGACCGGCGCCCAGGGTGCGCGCCGCATCCCACAGGCGGCGGTCGATGCGCGACCAGTAGTCGCCCACCAGCCGCAGCACGATGGTGGTGTTGTAGAACACGTGCGCGATCAGGATGGCGCCGAGCGTCCGCGAAAAGCGGAGCGGCGGCAGCCCGGCCGCCTCCAGCGCGGAGTTGACCCACCCCCGCGCGCCGAGCAGCGCTTCGAAGGCGGCGGCCACCACCAGGGTCGGCAGTACGAACGGGACCGCGGTCACGGCCCGGAACAGCGCCTTGCCGGGGAACCGGTAGCGCGCCACCAGGTAGGCGGCGGGCAGCCCCACCAGCAGCGTCAGCGCCGTGGACGCCGCCGCCTGGCCGGCGGTGAACAGGACCACGCGCCCGGTCGCCGGCGCGGTCAGCGCCCGCAGCAGGCCGTCGGCCTCGCGGGCAAAGCTGACCGCGGCGATGCGGGACAGCGGCCAGAAGTAGAACAGCGCCAGAAAGGCGAGCGGCCCTGCCCACAGCAGGGCCGGCGTCAGCGCAGCACGGCCTCTGTCCATTCCCGGATCCAGCGCTCCCGGTTGGCGGCGATCCGGGCGGGGTCGAGCAGGGCCGGATGTTCAGGGACGGCCAGGTAGTCGACGAACTCCTGCTGCAGGACCGCGCCGCGGTTGACCGGAAACACGAACATGTTGAGCGGCAGGTCCTCCTGGAACGGCAGCGACAGCATGAAGTCGACCCACAGCTCGGCCAGGTCGCGGTTGGGGGCGCCGGCCAGGATGCCCACGAACTCGATCTGCCGGAAGCAGGAGAGCGGGCCGGTCACCGCCGCGGTGGGCGGCTCGGCCGGCGGCGACTCCGCGTACAGCACCTCGAACGGCGGGCTGGAGCCGTAGGAGACGACGATCGGCCGCGGCCCGCGGCCGGCGGACCCCGTGAACTCCCGGAAGTAGGCGGTCTCCCAGTCGTTGACCACCAACACGTCGTTGGCCGCCAGCGACCGCCAGTAGTCCAGGTAACCGGGATCGCCGTAGCGCGCCACCGTCGCCATCAGAAAGGCGAGTCCGGGCGAGGAGGTGGCCGGATTCTGCACCACCGTGAGCCCGCGGTAGGCGGGATCGATCAGCGCGTCCAGGCCGCCCGGCGGCGGCGGCCCGTCCCCGCCGTCCCCGTCGAACGAAGCGACGTGGTAGTTGAGGCAGACGTCGCCGTAGTCGACCGGCAGCGCCCGGTGCGAGGGGTCGATCACGAACTCCGCCGGCACCTCCGCCAGCAGCGGGGAACGGTACGTCTCCAGGATCTCCTCGTCCAGGGCGCGGCTCAGGAACGTGTTGTCGATCCCGTAGATGACGTCGGCCAGCGGCTTGCCGCGCGCCAGGATCGCCTTGTTGAGGGCGGTGCCGGTGTCGCCGGCCTCCAGGATGCGGACGCGGACGCCGTGCCGGTCCTCGAACGCCGTCAGCACCTCCTCCGAGACCGCGAACGAGTCGTGCGTCATCACCGTGACGGTGCGCCGCAGGCCGGCCGTTTCCGCCCCCGGGCCGGCGGACGCCGCGAACGGCGCGATGATGAAAGCGAGGGTAACGAGCAGGCGAACGGTGCGCCTGCCGAGCGGGGTGCGATCCATGCGAAACTCCTTCGTGCCGGGGTCCCGCGATGGTCAATCGCGCGAGAGAACCATCCCTCCGCCGACATTACCCGGATCAGGTGGTGCGAGTCGAGGGCTGCTGCGCCCTCCTCTCAGCCCGGCGCTACCGGGCTCCCCGTGATCTGTGTTCCATACCATCGCATGCGCTGGCATTCCCCGTCAAGCCGCCACGTTCACGGTGCGCCATGGCGGGAAGCCGGCCGGCTGGCGCTTGACACCGTGGAGCGGGTCGGGTACGGTGGGTGGACGATGACCGATAGCAGCTACGTCGTGACGATCGATTCCCCGCGCGTCGTGCGCGCTTGGTGGTGGCCGGTGGAGTGACCGGAACCGGGCACTGAGCCGCACGGCGGCCACGTGCTGAAAGCCGCAGGTTCCGGTGATCGCGCCGGGCGCCTGCGGCTTTTCGTGTGTATGGGACTACGGACAGGAGGCAGGAGTGCAGAAGACAGCGACCAAGACGATTTCGGCCGAGCGCTTCACGCCGGTCACGCTGGCCCGCAAGCTCGACGCCAGCGTGCTGCTGGAGTCGGCGTCCTTCATGAAGGGGCGCGAGCGCTACTCGATCCTGCTGGTGCGGGAGGCGTTCTGCGTGCGCGAGACGGCCGCCGGCGTGTTCCTCACCCGCGACGGGACGGCGGAGCGGCTGCCGGACCCGGAGCGGGACATCCTGGACGTGCTGAGCTCGTTTGCCGCCCAGCACGCCGGCGCCGCGTTCGACTTTCCGTTCCCGGCCGGCGGCATCGGCTTCCTGAGCTACGAGTACGCGTCGCGCTTCGACACCGTCCGCCTGCAGGACCGCCCCGACGCGCTCGGCCTGCCGGCCGCCGCCTTCCTGTTCGGCCACCTGTTCGCCATCTTCGACCACTACGTCGATTCGGTGACCCTGCTCGGCGTCAACTACGACGGCTACGAAATCGACCTCGACGCGGCCATCGGCGCGGCGATGGAGCGGATCGACGACCTGGACTTCAGCTTCATGACGCCGGCGCGCCACCGCGGCGCGGCCGAGGTGGTCGACGACGGCGACCCGCCGCGCTACCTGGCCGGCGTGCGGGAGGTGCGGCGGGAGATCATCGCCGGCAACCTGCTGCAGGGCGTCCTGTCGCGGCGCCTGACCGTGCGGACCGATCTGTCGGCGCTGGAGGCGTACCGCAACCTGCGCCACGCCAACCCGTCGCCCTACATGTTCTACCTGCGCTACGACGGCTTTGAGCTGTTCGGCGCGTCCCCGGAGGTGCACGTCCGCTGCCGCCAGGGGCGCGCCGTCCTGCGCCCGCTGGCCGGCACCCGGCGTCGCGGCGCCGGCCGGGCCGAGGAGGCCGCGCTGGAGGCGGAGCTGCTCGGCGACGAAAAGGAGCTGGCCGAGCACCTGATGCTGGTCGACCTGGGGCGCAACGACCTGGGCCGGGTGTGCGTTCCCGGTACGGTCGAGGTGACCGAGCGCAACGTCATCGAGCGCTACTCGCACGTGATCCACATCGTCTCCCAGGTCGAAGGCGACCTGCACCCGGACCGCGGCGGCGTCGACGCGCTGCGCGCCACCTTTCCGGCCGGCACCGTCTCCGGCGCGCCGAAGATCCGCGCCATGGAGGTGATCGACCGCCTGGAGGCCGCGCCGCGCAGCTTCTACGCGGGCGTGGTCGGCTACGTCGAACCGGACGGCTCCCTCGACACCTGCATCGCCATCCGTTGCGGCCTCAAGAAGGACGGCGTGATGGTGCTGCAGGCCGGCGCCGGGGTGGTGTACGACTCGTCGCCGGAGCGTGAGTTGGAGGAGACGGACGAAAAACTGCGCGCGCTCGCCGCGGCGCTGGGGGTGACGCTCTGATGTACGTGCTGATCGACAACTACGACTCGTTTACCTACAACCTGTTCCAGTACCTGTCGGAGATCACCGACCGGGAGATCCGCGTGTTCCGCAACGACCGGATCGACGTCGACGGGATCGCCGCGTTGCGGCCGGCCGGCATCGTAATCTCCCCCGGCCCGGGACGCCCGGAGGACGCCGGCGTGACCCTGGCGGCGATTCGCCGGTTCGCCGGCGTCGTACCGATCCTGGGGGTCTGCCTCGGCCACCAGGCGATCGGCGCCGCCTTCGGCGGGAACATCATTCAGGCCAAGGCGATCGTGCACGGCAAGACCGACGCGATCACGTCCGACGGCCGCGGCGTGTTCCGCGGCATACCGTCGCCGGCGGTCTTTACCCGCTACCATTCGCTGGTGATCGACCCGGCGACGGTGCCGGACGGGTTCGCCGTCACCGCCCGGTCGGCGGATGGCGAGATCATGGGCATCCGGCATGAACGGCACGTCGTGGAGGGCGTGCAGTTTCACCCGGAATCGATCGCTTCCGATCATGGGAGGAGACTGTTGGCGAACTTTCTCAACTACAAACGCGAACCGCTCGACGTGCCGGGGCTGCTCGACCGGGTGGCGGCCGGCGCCGACCTGACGCAGGACCAGGCCGCCGAGTTCATGGAGGAGCTGACCGACGGCAACCTCAACACCGCGCAGATCGCCGGCTTCCTGGTGGCGCTCAATGCCAAGGGGTACACCGCCGCGGAGATCGCCGGCTGCGCGTCGGTGCTGCGGCGCAAGAAGACGCCGCTGGCGGCGGCCGGCGAGTTCCTGGACACCTGCGGCACCGGCGGCGCCGGCGGGGCCGCAGCCGGCAGCTTCAACATCTCGTCGATGGCCGCGCTGGTCGCCTGCGCGGCCGGCGCCCGCGTCGCCAAGCACGGCAACCGCTCCTTTACCCGCAAGAGCGGCAGCGCCGACTTCTACGCGGCGCTCGGCGTCCGCTCCGATCTGGACCCGGCGGCTTCCGCCGAGCTGCTGGCCGACACCGGCTTCGCCTTTCTGTTCGCCCCCACCTATCACGGCTCCATGCGCCACGCCGCGCCGGTGCGGCAGGCGCTCGGCATCAAGACGGTGATGAACCTGCTGGGGCCGCTTGCCAATCCGGCCGGCGCCGTCTTTCAGCTGATCGGCGTCTATGACGGCGCGCTCTGCCGGGTGGTCGCCGAGGCGGCCCGGCTGCTCGGCGTGCGGCGGGTGATGACCGTGCACGGCGACGACGGCGGCGACGAGATCTCGGTGACCGGCCCGACGCGCGCGGTGTGGATCGACGAATCGGGCCGGGCGGAGGAGCTGCGCCTGACGCCGGAAGCGCTCGGCGCCGGCCGCCACGACCGGGGAGCGGTCGCCGGCGGCGCTCCGGAAGAGAACGCCGCGCAGGCGCGCGAGCTGCTGGCCGGCGGCGGCCGGCCGGCGCTGCGCGACGCCATCGCGGTCAACGCCGGCGCCGCGCTGCGCGTGTGCGGGCTGGCCGCCGACCTGCGCGCCGGCGTGCGGACCGCCCGTCAGGCGCTCGCCTCCGGGGCGGCGGCGCGCAAGGCCGCCGAGATCACCGCCCGGGCCGCGGCGCTGGCCGCGCGCGGCGACGGCGGCGGGCCGTCGTGACCATCCGCGACCGCATCGTCGCCCGGCGCCGCGCGCGCGTCGCGCGCGAGGGGCCGGCGCTCGGCGCGGACGTGCCGGCCGAGCGCCGGGCGCCGGCCGCCCCGTTCGCCGCCGAACCGCTGGTGATCTGCGAGATCAAGAAGCGTTCGCCGTCCCGCGGCGCGATCGACGCCGGGCTCGACGTCGTGCGGCAGGCCGGCCGTTATGCGGCGGCCGGCGTCCGCCACGTATCGGTGCTCACCGAGCCCGACCACTTCGGCGGCTCCCTCGACGACCTGATGCGGGTCAAGCGGCGCTTCCCCGAACTGGCGGTGCTGCGCAAGGACTTCCTGCTCGACGAACGGGACGTCGAGGTCTCGCACCGCGCCGGCGCCGACGCGGTGCTGCTGATCGCCGGCATGATCGGCGCGGACCGGCTCGGGTCGATGCTGCGCGCGGCCGGCCGGCTCGGCATGGCCGCCCTGGTGGAGGTGCACGACGCGGCCGACGTCGACCAGGTCCGGGCATTGCGCCCGCCGCTGGTCGGCGTCAACGCGCGCGACCTGACCACCTTCGCCACCGACCTGGCGCATCCGCTGCGCCTGCGGCCGCTGGTCGACTGGCCGGCGCGGCTGGTCTTCGAGTCCGGGATATTCTTTGCCGAACAGGCGCTGCCGGCGCGCGCCGCCGGCTTCGCCGGGGTGCTGGTGGGCGAGGGGGCGGTGCGCCGGCCGGAGCTGGCCGGCGAGCTTTCCGCCGCCTTTCGCGGCGCCGAGCCCGCCGACTTCTGGGGCCGGCTCTACGCGCGTTCACCGCTCCGTTCACCGCGGCGGGAGCCGGCGTCCCGGCCGCTGGTCAAGGTGTGCGGCGTCACCTGCCGGGACGACGCGCTGCGCGCCGCGGAGGCCGGCGCCGACCTGATCGGCTTCGTGCTGGCCGACTCGCCGCGCCGCGCCGATCCCGGCGTGATCGCCGGGATCGGCGGCGTCGGCGCGCTCAAGGTCGGCGTCGCGGTCGACGACGCATCGACCGCCGCGGCGCTGCTGGACGGCGGGCATCTCGACGCCGTGCAGCTGCACGGCGCCGAGCCCGCCGACCGGTGCGCGGACCTGGCGCAGCCCTACTTCAAGGCGGTCCGCGTGCGCGCGCCCGCCGACCTCGACCGCATCGGCGCCTACCGGTGCCCGCGCGTGCTGATCGACGCGCCGGCGGCCGGCCGGCGCCTCGGCGCCGAGCTGATCGACGGCGCCGCCGCGCGCCGGCCGCTCTGGTTGGCCGGCGGACTCGATCCCGGCAACGTGCGCGCCGTGATCGACCGCCACGCGCCGGAGCTGATCGACGCCTCGAGCGGCCTGGAGTCGGCGCCGGGGCGCAAGGACCCGGAGCGGTTGCGCGCCTTCTTCGCCGCGGTCGGCGCCGCGGACGGCTCGGCGCGTGAGCCGTCCGCACTGAGGAGCACCGCATGAAGGCGTACAACGACTACTTCGGCCGATTCGGCGGACGCTACGCCGCCGAAGTGCTGCGCACGCCGCTCGACGAGCTGCAGGCGGCGTTCGTCGGCGCGATCGCCGACCCCGCGTTCCGGGCCGAACTCGACCGCCTGGGGCGGCAGTTCACGGGCCGGCCGACGCCGCTCACCCCGGCCGCGAACGCGGCGGCCGAGATCGGCGGCGCCGCCATCTACCTCAAGCTGGAGGGTCTGGCCAACACCGGCGCGCACAAGGTGAACAACGTGATCGGCCAATGTCTGCTGGCGCAGCGGATGGGCAAGCCGCGCGTGATCGCGGAGACCGGCGCCGGTCAGCACGGCGTGGCCACGGCCGCGGTGAGCGCCAGGCTGGGGCTTGAGTGCCGGGTCTACATGGGTGAGGTCGACATGCGCCGCCAGCGCCCCAACGTCTTCTGGATGGAGCTGTTCGGCGCCGAGGTGGTGCCGGTCGGCTCCGGGTCGCGGACCCTCAAGGACGCGGTCAATGAGGCGTTGCGCGACTGGTCCGACAGCTTCGAGCGGACCCATTACGTGATCGGCTCCGCCATGGGGCCGTCGCCCTACCCGGACATGGTCCGCGAGTTCCAGTCGGTGGTCGGCCGCGAGGTGGTCGAGCAGTGCCGGCAGCTCGGCGTGCGGCCGGCCGCGCTGGTCGCCTGCGTGGGCGGCGGCTCCAACGCCCTGGGATTCTTCGCGCCGCATCTGGAGGCGCCGGCGCCGCGCCTGATCGGGGTGGAGGCGGGCGGCCGCGGCCCGGACCTGGGCGATCACGCGGCGCGCCTGTCGGGGAGCGGCCAGCCGGGGATCGTGCACGGCTACAAGTCGCTGTTCCTCACCGACGGCGACGGGCAGGTGGCGGAGACCCACTCCATCTCGGCCGGCCTCGACTACCCCGGCGTGGGACCGCAGCTCGCCCACCTGGGAGAAAGCGGCCGGGTGGAGTTCACCACCGCCTCCGACGACGAGGCGCTCGACGCCGTGCGGCTGTTCGCGCGCCGCGAAGGGGTGATCTTCGCGCTTGAGTCGGCGCACGCCGGCGCCGCCGCCGTGCGGCTGGCCCGGTCGTTGCCGGACGACGCCGGCGTGGTGGTCAACGTCTCCGGCCGCGGTGACAAGGACCTGTTCATCCTGACCCGCGCCCTGCAACCGGGGCGGTGGGCGGAGTTCCTCAAGCGCGAAGCGCAGGAGATCGAAGATGCCTGAGCCGTCCGCCCGCCAGCCCGCCTTCATGGCCCATCTGGTCGCCGCCTTCCCGGACCGGGCCGCCTCGTTGCGCGTGGGGCAGGCGATGATCGACGGCGGCGCCGAGCTGCTGGAGGTGCAGTTTCCGTTCAGCGACCCGACCGCCGACGGACCGTTGATCCAGCGCGCGTGCGCGGACGCGCTGGCGGCGGGATTCGCCGTGGCCGACGGATTCCGGCTGGTCGAGCGGCTGGCCGCGCGGCCCGCCGCGCCCGGGGTCTTCGTGATGGTGTACGCCAACCTGGCGTTCCGGCCCGGCGTCGAGCGGTTCCTGACGCGCTGCCGGGACGCCGGCGCGCGCGGCGTGATCGTCCCCGACCTGCCGCCCGACTATGACGAGGGGCTGTACGCGGCCGGGCGGGCGCTCGGGTTGGAGGTGGTCCCGGTCGCGCCGGTCACCGCGCGGGCGGAGCGGCTGCGCGCGGTGGTCGAGCTGTCGCGCGCCAGCACGCTGTACACGGCGCTGCGCAAGGGGGTGACCGGCGGCTACACGCGCATCAGCGGCGACAGCGTCCGCTTTCTGCGCGGCGCGAAGGCGTTGGGCGTGGCGGTGATGGCCGGCTTCGGCATAACCGAACGGGCGCAGATCGAGGCGCTGGCGCCGCTGGTCGACACCGTGATCGTCGGCTCAGCCTTCATCCGCGCGCTGCTCGACGCTCCCGCCGGCGCCGATCCGTACCGGACGGTGCGCGGCGTGATGGCCCGCCTGGCCGGCCGGGGCGGCTCCTCCCGGCCGGCCGCTTGATCGCCGCCGCGCTTGGCCCTACCTTTATCCGACGACGCGTCCAAGGGGGTAAACCGAATGGGACAGGAAGTGACGATTACCGGCGACAACTTCGAGGCGGAGGTTCTGCAGGCGGACACCCCGGTTCTGGTCGACTTCTGGGCCGACTGGTGCGGCCCGTGCAAGATGATCGCTCCCGTCGTGGCGGAGCTGGCCGACGACTACGCCGGCCGGATCAAGGTCGGCAAGGTGAACGTCGACGACGCCGGCGACTTGGCCATGAAGTTCAACGTGGTGAGCATTCCGACCCTGCTGCTGTTCAAGGGCGGCGCCGTGGTCGATCAGCAGGTCGGCGCGGTCCCCAAGGCCAAGATCGAGGGGATGTTCAAGGAGCTGGTCGCGTAGGCCGGGCATCTCGCCGGGCTTCCGGGCCCGGGCTTTCCGGGGCCCCAGGTCACCGGCGGCTGAACACTTCATCGGTGTTGCGGCTGCCGAACGTCGCGCCGCGCGTCGGCACCACGTGCCAGTCGGCGCGGGAGTCGGTGTCGGCGTGGTCGGAGGACCGCGCCATCGACCGGGTGGAGGTGCTGTCGTTGGAGTCGACGGCGTCCTCCGGCCGCGCCCGCTCGCCCGCGGCCTGCCAGCCGCCGGCCGCCACCAGCTCGTCGACCCGCTCCAGCATCCTGCGGGTGCCGAAGCCCCGGTAGCGTTCGTCCGATTCGGACGTCCGGTCGCTGTAGATCACGCCGTCCAGCAGGTCGCCGTCCGGCTGCGCGTACAGCGACACCACGCCGTTGTTGCCGGACAACCCCTTGCCTTCGGGCATCCACAGGTCGAACGCCTCCGCCGACGCCTGCGGGTGGTTCGATTCCGTCTTCGCCGCGGTCTCGTTCACCTCGGCCGGCTCGCCGGCGCTGACGCAGTGGACGACGATGAAGTCGCCCGGCTCCACCGCCATCGACGGGAACACCAACCGGTTGCGGAAGTTGCCCGGCGTGCCGTCGTACAGCGTCACGCCGCCCAGGTCGCCGGCCGCCAGCGCCACCAGCTCGATGCGGTCGGGCCGGTTGCGGGAGCCGCGCGTGGTCAGCTCGGTGATGATCAGACCCGGTACGTCGCCGTTGTGGCCGTAGAAGCGGGCCGCCATCCCCAGGCCGTTGCCGCGTTCGTCGGTGACCACCGCTTTGAGCCGGTACTCGGCCCCGGCGGTCTGATCGGCGACCGCCAGCAGCATGCGCGCACCGTCGTAGGAGACGCCCTGCAGGTCGAGCGGCGGGTCGATGGCGAGCGATCCGCTCTCCATCACCGCCGGCTCGCTGAAGGAGACGGCAATCGTCGTCCGGTCGGGGACCTCCACCGCGCGCAGCAGCGGCGGCATCAGGTCCGGTTCGATGAAGGAATGCGCGGCGGACACTTTGCCGCACGCGCTGACGATGCAGGACAGGGCCGCGAGCATCGCCGCCGCCGCGAGCCGGCGTAGATCGGTCGTTCGTGGTGTTGTCATACCCCAGATACGCGCGCGGCGGCGGCCATGCTTCAACGCGGTTGGGCTTCAACGCGCGTTTGGGCTTCAAGGCGTTGGGCTTCACGCGGCGTCCTGTCGCCGTGTCTCGAATCGTGGTATGCTGAAGCGGAACATGAGCGCGGAGGCGATCGCAATCGTCGGAGTCGGGGTCACGTTGCTGGCGGTGCTGGTGCCGCTGACGCTCGTCGCCGCGGGCATCCGCGGCGACGTGGCGAAGCTGCGCGCCGAGGTGGACACGCTGCGAGCCGAAATGGGCACGTTGCGAGCCGAAATGGGCACGTTGCGCGCCGACCAGGACACGCTACGGGGCGACATGCAGAACGGCCTGGATAAGTTGCGTGGTGAGATGCAGAACGGCCTGGACGCGTTGCGCAGTGAGATGCACGCCCAATCGGACGCGTTGCGCGGCGACGTCGCGGAGGTGCGGCGCGATCTGCACGCCCTGAGTGAGCGCGTGGCGCGTATCGAAGGGACGCTTGCCGGTCCCTGGCGCCCGCCGGTGGCCGCAGTCGCGCAGGCGGCGAGCGAGCCGTCGGACGAAAACGCCGCCTGAGCCCGATCCGTCAGACCGGCCGGCCCGGCCTACGGTCCCGGAGCCTCCAGCTCTTCGACGACGCGGCGCGCCAGCCGGCCCGGCGCCGGCGGCAGGTCCTCGCCGCCTTCGCCGTCGTACCGCGCGATCAGCCGGCCCAGCAGCTCGGTCGCGGTCGCGTCGTCGCCGAGCTTGTGGTGCATGAAGGCGATCTCGTACTCCGCCCAGAGGTTGCCTTCCAGCTCGGCGGGGTCCTCGGCGGCCGGGAACCGCTCCAGGTAGACCTGGTAGTACCGCATGGCCGCCCCGTAGTCCCGTTGCGCGATCGCGTCGCGGGCCGCCTGGAAGAACTCGGGCGGACTCATGTCGTCGGTGATCTGCGCGGGCGTCTGGCAGCTCAGCAGCAGCCAGCCAGCCAGCAGCCCGGTCAGCGCCGACAGACGAACCGCGCCGCGCATCACGCGCCGTCCAGCCGCGCGACGACGTCGTCGGCGAACGCGCTGGTCGAAAGCTGCGTGGCGCCGGTGGTGAGCCGCGCGAAGTCGTAGGTGACGCGGCCGGCGGCGATGGTGGCGCTCAGCGCCCGGTCGATGGCGGCGGCCGCCTCCGTCCAGCCCAGGTGCTCCAACATCAGCACGCCGGACAGGATCACCGAGCTGGGGTTGACCACGTTCTTGCCGGCGTACTTGGGCGCGGTGCCGTGGGTCGCCTCGAAGATGGCGTGCCCGGTGCGGTAGTTGATGTTGGCGCCGGGGGCGATGCCGATGCCGCCCACCTGCGCGGCCAGCGCGTCGGAGATGTAGTCGCCGTTGAGGTTCATGGTGGCGATCACGTCGAACTCGCGCGGCCGGGTGAGGATCTGCTGCAGGAAGATGTCGGCGATCGCGTCCTTGATCAGCACCGTGCCGGCGGGCGCCTCGCCGCCGGCCGGCAGGTCCTCCCAGGCGACGGTGCGGCCGGGAAAGCGCTCGGCGGCCACCTGGTAGCCCCACCGGCGGAACGCTCCCTCGGTGAACTTCTGGATGTTGCCCTTGTGGACCAGGGTGACGCTACGGCGCCCACGTTCGATCGCGTACCGGATCGCCGCCTCGACCAGACGGGCGGTGCCGGTCCGGCTGATCGGCTTGACGCCGACGCCGGAGTCGGGGCGGATCGTCCAGCCGAGCTCGGCGCGGGCAAAGTCGATCAGGCGCCGCGCATCCGGCGTCTCCGCCTCCACCTCGAATCCGGCGTACACGTCTTCGGTGTTCTCTCGGAACACGACCATGTCGACGTCCTGCGGCGACCGCACCGGCGACGGCACGCCGGGGAAGTACTTGACCGGCCGCAGGCAGACGTACAGGTCGAGTTTCTGCCGCAGGGCGACGTTGAGGCTGCGGATGCCGGTCCCGACCGGGGTGGTCAGCGGCCCCTTGATGCCGACCAAGTACTCGCGGAAGGCGTCTTCCGTAGCCTGCGGCAGCCAGCTGCCGGTCCGCTCGTTGGCCTTTTCTCCGGCCAGCACCTCCATCCACTCGATGCGCCGCCGGCCGCCGTAGGCGGCGGCGACCGCGCCGTCCAGTACCCGCACGGCCGCCGCCCAGATGTCCGGGCCGGTGCCGTCGCCTTCGATGTAGGGAATGATCGGCCGCTCGGGAACCTGCAGGCCGCTCGCGCTCATGGTGATTTTTTCGCCCATCGTTGGGCAGACTACAACACCGGATGGCTTCCGGGTACCCGCGCGCCCGCGGCGCGCTGCAGCGCCACGCGCGGACGCCGGCGGTGGCCGTGCTGGCCGGCGCCGCCGCGCTGGCCGCCATCACGCTGGGGGCCGGCGCCCTGGGCGCCATCCGTCCGGGCGGCTGGGCGCAGCCGGGGCTGCTGTGGGTCCCGGACCGGGACCGGAACGCCGACCTGCGCCGGCTGAGCCGCGAGTTGGAGCAGACCGGCGACGGCCCGGAGTCGGCCGCCCGGCGCTACGCGCTGATCGCGGAGATCGCCCGCACGTTGCGCGACGGCGGCGAAGGGGGGCGTGAGCGCACCTTCCTCACCCTGCGCGCGCAGCGCCATCCGCGCGATCCGTACAACACCGCCTACGTGGTGACCGCCGCCGACTCCTACCGGGAAGCCGGCCAGACGCCGCTGGCCGTCCACTACTACCGCCGCGCGCTGCGCAATCACCCCGACCTGGAGGTGCGCGGGCGGTCGCTGCACCGCCTCTGCCTGGAGCGCCTGGTCGAGCTCGACGGCCCGGCCCGGCGCGTCGAGTACTACCGCGAGCTCGTCGAGCGGTTTCCCGGCCGGATCGACCTGGCGCTCGCGCTCTACCGATTGGCGGACGCCTACGCCGAGCGCGGCGCGTGGCCGGCGGCGTTCGACGCCTACCAGGCGTTCCTGGACGCGCCGCCGACCGACGTTCCGGGCGAGCCGCGCGCCTATCGGCGCGCCGCCGAGCTGGTCCGCTTCCACCACGCCGGCAAGTCGTGGATCAGACCCGATCTGCCGTCGTTGGTCGCGGAGGCGCAGGCCGCCGTGGCGCGCCGCGACGTGGCCGCGCTACGGCGTCTGCAGGCGGAGGTCAACTTCTTCGCCACCTCGTGGGGAAGCGACGCCACCCTCACCGGCCGCTTCCGGCTGGAGGCGTTCCCGATGCGGCGCGTGCGCGCCGCCGCGCAGCTCCACCCCGACTCCAACCGGCGCGAGGCGTTCCTGCGCACCACCGGTTGGACATCCCGCGTCGCCACGTGGTATCTGTACTTCCGCCGGATCGACTACCCGTTCGATCCGCGCGTCGACGGCAGCTGGGAATGGGCCGGCATCTACTTCGGCGAGAAACTGTGACGGCGCCCGCAACGGGGGGCGCCGCCGGCATCCCGGCCGCGCCGTCAAAGGAGAAGACGATCATCTCGGTACCGATACGCCCGTTGCGGGCGCTCGGGGCGGTCGCCGCGCTCTGCGCCGCCGGCATCGCTCCGCTCACCGCTCAGGAATGCCGAAACGACTGGAAGGCGTGCGAGCATCCGCGCGTCGAGCACTACGTCCGCACGTTCACGCAGCCGGCGTGGCGGGGCTGGTTGCTCAACGTGTGGGAACGCTCCGCGCTCTATGCCGATCACATCCAGGCGGCGCTCGACCGGCACGGCCTGCCGGCGGAGCTGCGCGCGCTGCCGGTGGTGGAGTCGGCGTACCTGCCCGACGCGGTCTCAGAGCGCGGCGCGGTCGGCCTCTGGCAGATCACCCCTCTGGGCGCCAGCGGCTATCCGCTGCGCATCGGCGGCCCGATAGACGAACGGCGCGACTTCTGGAAGGCGACGGAGGTGGCGCTGGCCACGCTGTCGTCCAACCGTGAGCGCCTTGGCGACTGGCTGCTGGCGATCGCCGCCTACAACGCCGGGCCGAACCGCGTGCGGCGGGCCGTCGACCGCGCCGGAACCGGCGACTTCTGGGAGCTGCGCGACGCCGGCGCGTTGCCGCAGGAGACCGCCGAGTTCGTGCCTCGCTTCCTGGCGGTGGTGCGCATCTTCGCCTACCCCGACCGCTACGATCTGCCGCCGATCGAGCCGATCACCTGGGTGCGGATCGGCGCCGGCGGACGCGCCGACCTGCGCAAGCTGGCCGAGCAGACCGGGATCGACCTGCAGCTGCTGCGCACCGCCAACGCCGAGCTCGACTCGCCGTTCACGCCGAGCGACCAGCGCGTGACGCCGGCGGTGGTCGCGTCCGATCACGCGCAGGCCGCCGACCTGCTCGGCTACTGGCTCAAGGTGCCGGCCGAGCACGCCGAGCAGGTGCGGGACCTGCTGGAGGAGCGCACCAAGCTGTTCGACTTCATTGAGCACCGGGTCCGCCAGGGCGAAACCTTCTGGCACATGGCGGAGCGCTACGGCACCAGCGTCGAGCTGATAACCGACGAGAACCCGGACCTGCGGCCGCGGCGGCTGCACCTGGGGCAGACCGTGATCATCCCGCTGCTGGCCGGCGCCGGATGGCAGCCTGCCGCCGGAACGGAGCCTTCCGCCGAACAGCGCAGCGAACCGGCGGCGCCGGAACCGCAGAGCCCGCCGCCGGCGTGGGTCGCCCAGGCGGGCTTCGGCGCCGTGCACGTGGTCTCGGAGGGCGACTCGCTGTGGGGCATCGCGCGCACCCACGGGGTGACCGTGGAGGCGCTGGCGGCCGGCAACGGCCGCTCGCCGGAAGGGATCATCAAACCGGGCGAGATCCTCATGGTGCAGGCCGGCGGCACGCTGTCGGTATCCTGATGGGCCGGCGCCCCCGCGCGGCGCACCGGGCCGCGCCGATCGCCGTCCTGGCGGCCGCGGCCATCCTCACGGCCTGCGGCGACCGGCGCCTCGGCTGGGGCGTGGTGCTGTGGGCGCCGCAACCCGGCATCGGCGGATCGGTGCTGTCGATCAGCGACGAATCGGACCTCCGCGATGTCTACCGCCACGCGACGGCCGGCGCGGCGGCGTCCGGCGAGCTGGCCCGCTGGCGGGTGCGGCTGTTCGCGGACCGGGAGCAGGCCGACGAGTTCGCCGCGGCGTTCAGCGGACTGGTCAACACGTTCGGCTACGCGGCCCGGAGCGGGCTGCCGGTGCGGTCGGCGGCCGACGCCGGCGCGGCGCAGCTCTACCGCTTGCGCGAGGGCGAGGCGGTCAAGATCGTCGCCCGCGAAGCGGAGCCGGCCGCGGTCGGTCCGTACATCAACTTCTGGTACCATGTGCTCACCAGCGACGGCACGGCCGGGTTCACCTACGGGGAGTTCCTGCCGCTCTTCGATACGGAGGGCGATCCGCAGACGGAGGCCGACCGCCTGCGGAGCGAGGACTCGCCGTGGGACCGCATTGCCGCCGCCGCGTGGCGTCCGCGCTACTACGCCGCCATGCTGGCCAGCGGGCGCGTCGACCTGCGGCGCATCGACCCCGCCTACGGCTTCGCCATCGAGCTGGCCGGCCAGCCGGCCGGCCAGCCGGCGGACGCCGGGGATGGGGCGGGCGCGGCGGAAGGGCCGGGCGGGACCGCGCGCGTGCGGCTCCCGGGAGTCGACGCCGCCTTCCCCTACCGGCGGGTCGACCGCGTGGGCGAAGGCATCTTCGTGCTGCAGGACGCCGGCGTGCGCATCGCCGCCGAGAACGGCCGGAGCATCGCCGTCTCCTTCCGCGACCGGGGCCGGCTGCGCACCGAACCGTTCGTCCTGCTCGATACCCCGGTCGAAGACGTGATCGCCGCCGAACGGGCGCGCCGCGACCGCATCTACGACGCCCTGCGCGCCGACGGCCCGGCGTTGCGGTCGGACGCCTACGGCCAGCTGGTGCTGGAGCCGGCGCGGCGCTTCCGCTGGAGCGGCTTTGACCGGCTGGTCCCCGCCGTGGCGCCGGCCGACGCGACCGGTACCGGCGCCGTCGAGCTCCGCCTGCACGTGGCGGCCGCGTTGCGCGCCGAATACGCCGGCGCGCTCACCCTGGCCTTCGACCGCGGCGACCGGTCGGCGCCGCCGGCTGCGGTCACCTTCCTCTACTCGCGCGACGACGCCGGCCTGCGCCTGGTTCCGGCCGGCGAGGTCGACGAAAACCGGCTGCTGGTGACCGGCGTGGCGTCCGCGCCGCTGGTGATCTACTTCCGCTTCGCAGGATAGCGCGGTGGCCGCCGTCACCCTGGAGGGCGTCACCGTCAACTACGGGGCGCAGACCGTGCTGGCCGGCGCCAGCGCGACGCTGGCCAAAGGCGACCGGGTCGCGCTGGCCGGCCCCAACGGCAGCGGCAAGAGCACGCTCCTGCGGGTGGCCGCCGGCCTGCTGACGCCCGACGCCGGCAGCGTCCGCATGCAGCGCGGCGCGCGCGTCTGTTATCTGCCGCAGTCCGGCTCCGGCGAAGACGCGGCGGCCTCCGACCGCACCGTGGTCCAGGAGCTGGAGCGCGCCTTCGCCGACCTGCACGCGGCGGCGGAGCAGGCCGCCGGCCTGGAGGCGCGCATGGCCGACGGCGGCGACAGCCAACCGGTGCTGACCGCCTACGGCGAGCTGCTGGAGCGGCTGGAGCGCGGCGGCTACCACCAGCGCGACCGCGCGATCGGCGTCGTGATGCGCGGCCTGGGGTTCGCCCAGGCCGACCGCGACCGGCCGGTCCGCGAGCTGTCGGGCGGCTGGGAGATGCGGGTCGCGCTCGGCCGGGTGCTGCTGAGCCGCGCCGACCTGCTGCTGCTCGACGAGCCGACCAACTATCTCGACCTGCCGGCGCGCGAATGGCTGGAGGGGTTTCTGGCGCGCGGCGCCGGCGGGTTCATGCTGGTCGCCCACGACCGCGAGTTCCTGGACCGGTGCTGCCGGACCGTACTGGAGATACGCGACGGCCGGCTCCGCTCCTGGACCGGCGGCTACACCGACTTCGAGCGGGCGTGCGCCGAGCAGGACCGCGCCGACGCCAAGGCGTACGACCTGCAGCAGGAGGAGATCGCCCGGATCGAGTCGTTCATCCGCCGCTTCCGCGCCGTCGCCTCCAAGGCGCGCCTGGTGCAGAGCCGCGTCCGCTACCTGGAGCGGCTGCCGCGGCTGGCGCGGCCGGCGCAGGCGCCGGCGATCACCCTGTCGCTGCCGGAGCCGCCCCGCAGCGGCAGGGCGCCGCTCATCTGCGCCGGTCTCGGCAAGCGCTACGGCGAACTGCAGGTCTTCGCCGGCGTCGACCTGGAGGTCGAGCGCAACGACCGCCTGGCGGTGGTGGGCCGCAACGGCGCCGGCAAGTCGACGCTGATGCGGGCGCTGGCCGGCGTGGAGGAGCCGAGCGCGGGCGCGATCCGGCGCGCCGCCGGCCTGCGGCAGGCGTACTTCGCGCAGGACCAGGAACGGCGGCTCGACCCCGCCGCCACCGTGCTCGACACCGTGCAGGCCGCCGCCGCGGCCGGCCGGCAGCAGAGGGTGCGCGATCTGCTCGGCGCGTTCCTGTTCACCGCCGACGACCTGGACAAGCCGGTCGGCGTGCTGTCCGGCGGCGAGCGGGTGCGGGTGGCGCTGGCGCGGCTGCTGCTGCAACCGATCAACCTGTTGCTGCTCGACGAGCCGACCAACCACCTCGACATCGTCTCCACGGAGGCGTTGACCCGCGCCTTGGAGCAGTACCGGGGCACGCTGATCGTGGTCTCGCACGATCGCGCGTTTCTGCGCCGGCTGGTCACCGGCGTGCTGGAGGTGGACCGCGGCGGCGCGCGTCTCTATCCTGGCGACTTCGCGTACTATGAATGGAAGCGCTCGGAGCGGGAGCGGCCGGACCGCGCCGGCGCCGGCGCGATCGGCCCGGCGCCGCAACGCCCGGACCGCGCGCGCGGCGGCAGGCGCCGCGCCGGCGGAGCGCGCCGCGGCGCCGAATCGCAAGCGGCGCGGGAGGAGCGCGCGCTGGCCGAGTTGGAGGCGCTGGAGGAGCAGCGGATGCGGATAGAGGCGGACCTTGCCCGCGAGGAGACGTGGCGCGACGGAGCTGCGATGCGCGCGCTGAAGCGGTCGCTTGAGCGCAACCGGCAGCGGGAGCGGGAGCTGACCGGCGCGGCCGCCGCCGAGCCGGGGTCCGCGCCGTGAACGAGCCTTTTCACGCCTACGACATCCGCTCCGTGTACGGCGCCGGCATCGACGCGCCGCTCGCCTACCGGATCGGCCGCGCGCTGGCGCGCCGGCTCGACGCCGACCGCTACGTGGTCGGCTACGACGCGCGCACCCACTCGGCAGACCTCTGCGCCGCCCTGGCGCGCGGGCTGCAGGCCGAAGGCCGGCGCGTAGCCGGCGCCGGCCTCACCACCACGCCGGCGCTCCACTACCTGCAGCTCGACGCCGGTTACGGCGGCGCCGTCATGGCCACCGCGTCGCACAATCCGCCGGAGTACCACGGCTTCAAGGTCTTCGACCGGTCGGGCGGCTCGGTGAGTTACGCCAAGGGGCTCGACCGCGTGGAGGCGTTGCTCCCGGAGATCGAGGACGAGGCGCCCGGCGCCCCTGCGGCCCGCTTGGAAGCCGCGCCGCCGGCGGACCGGTACGCCGCCTTCGCGGCCGGGGCGGCGGACGGGGCGCCGCTGGCTCCGGCCGTGGTCGACGTCTCGAACGGATCGGCCGGCGCACTGGCGCAGGCGGTCTCCGACCGTCTGGGCGGCTTCGCCACCGTGATCAACGGCGCGCCGGACGGCGCTTTCCCCGCGCATCCGCCCAATCCGCTGGAGGAGGAAAGCCAGCGCGACGCCGCGGCCGCGGTGCGCGCCGGCGGCGCCGCCTTCGGGGCGATCCTGGACGGCGACGGCGACCGCGTGCTGTTCGTCGACGAACGCGGCGCGGCGCTGTCCGGCTCCGTCAGCGGCGCGCTGCTGGCCCGGGAGATGCTGCGGCGCCATCCGGGCGCCGCGGTCGTCCACGACCTGATCGCATCACGCGTGCTGGCCGAGGAGGTCGCCGCCGCCGGCGGCCGTCCGGTCCGCTCGCCGGTCGGCTACACGCACCTGTACGACGCGATGGCCGGCAACGACGCCGCGTTCGGCTGCGAGACCTCCGGCCACCTCTACTTCCGCGTCTCCGCCGCCTTCTTCACCGAGTCGGCGCTGTACGCCATCGTGATGATGGCCGGGCTGCTGGCGCGGGCCGGCCGGCCGCTGTCGGAGCTGGCCGCCCCGTTGCGCAGCCGCTACGCGCAGTCGGCGGAGATCAATCTGCCGGTCGCCGCCCGCGGGGACGCGCTGGCCGCCTTGGAGCGCATCCGCCGCCGCTACCGGGACGCCCGGATCGACACCCTGGACGGGCTGTCGGTGTCCTACGATCACGTCTGGTTTACCATCCGCCCCAGCAACACGGAGCCGCTTTTGCGGCTGCGCCTGGAGGGCCGCGGCCAAGACGCCGTGGCGGCGGAGCTGGCAAAGGTGCGCGCCGTCATAGCCGGCGGGGCGTGATGCGCCGGAAGGAGAGGGAAGGATGAAGGTCCGTTACAACGCGCCGGTGGTGCTGAGCTACACGGTGGCCGCGGCCGTGGTCATGGTGATCGACCAGATCGCCGGCGGCGGGTTCGCGGTCAGGAACTTCGCGACGCCCGGCGCCTTCGCCGGCTCGTCCGCTCTGGGCTACCTGCGGCTGGTGACGCACGTGCTGGGCCACGCCGATTGGACGCACCTGCTGGCCAACTTCACCCTGATCCTCCTGATCGGGCCGATCCTGGAGGAGAAGTACGGCTCCGGGCGGCTGCTCATGATGATCGCCACCACGGCGCTGGCGACCGGCGTCCTCAACTGGGTCTTCCTGTCGACCGCCTTGATGGGCGCCAGCGGCATAGCCTTCATGATGATCCTGCTCAGCTCGTTCACCAACATCCGCTCCGGGGACATCCCGCTCACCTTCGTGCTGGTCGCCGTGCTGTACTTGGCGCGCGAGGTGGTCAACGCCTTCGGCGAGGATTCGATCTCGCAGCTGGCGCACGTGATCGGCGGCGTGTGCGGCAGCCTGTTCGGCTTTGCCATCACCCGTTCGGGGCCGCCTCCCGCTCCGGTCGCGGAGCCGGGCGGCCGCATGGAGGAATCGGCATGAGCCGGCCCGACGTTGCGAACGACGTGGTCCGCTACGACGCCGCCACCCTGCGCGCCTTCGCCGCCGACGTCCTGGGCGCCCTGGGCAGCTTTCCCGATCACGCCGAAATCGTCGCCCGCCACCTGGTGCTGGCCAACCTGGTCGGCCACGATTCGCACGGGGTGTTCCGGCTGCCGCAATACGCGGACTTCCGGGACCGGGGCCACGTCGACCCGGCAGCGCGCCCGGCCGTGGAGCGCCAGACCGCGGCGACCGCCGTGGTCGACGGCCGCGGCGCATGGGGCCACGCGGTGGCGGAGTTCGCGACCGAGCTGGCCGCCGCCAAGGCGGCCGGCGCCGGCATGGCCGCGGTCGGCGTGCGCAACGCCTTTCACATCGGCCGCGCCGGCGCCTACGCCGTCATGCTGGCCGAGCGGGGCCTGATCGCGCAGCTCTTCTGCAGCGCGGAAGGCTCCTCCTTCATCGCCCCGTGGGGCGGCGCCGAGCGGCGGCTGGCCACCAACCCGATCGCCATAGCCGTCCCCACCGGCGGGGAGCCGATCCTGGTCGACATGACCACCAGCGTGGTGGCCGAAGGCAAGGTGAAGCTGGCGCGCACCGCCGGCCGGCAGCTGCCGCCCGGCTGGATCCTCGACAAGGACGGCGAGCCGAGCACCGACCCGGAGGCGCTGTACGCCGGCGGCACGCTGCTGCCGCTGGGCGGCAGCAGCGCGCACAAGGGCTACGGCCTGTCGGTGATCGTCGACCTGCTCGGCAGCGTGCTGCCCGGCGGGGTTCCGGGCGCCATGGGGCCGGTGCTGCACAACAACTTCCTGCTGCAGGCGCTCGACCCGGCCGCCTTCATCGACCGCGGCGCCATGCACGCCATGCAGGAGCGCTACTTCGCGTACCTGCGCTCGTCGCGCCCCCGCGCCGGCGTCACCGAGATCCTGCTGCCGGGCGAACCGGAACGGCGCTCCGCAGCCGAACGGCAGGCCAACGGCATCCCGCTCGACGCCGGCGTGATCCGCTCCCTCGACGGCCTGTGCCGGCGCCTCTCCGTCCCGCCCCTCGCCGCCCGGCGCTGACCCCGTCTCGTGGGAACCCACGTCGAATATGACGCCGTGAACGTGGAGGAGGTGTGAAGAATGGGAGCTATCAAGGCGATTCGGACCGAGCAGGACCATCAGGCGGCGCTCGTTCGGATCGATCGGCTCATGGACGCGGAGCCGGGGACCCCGGAAGGGGAGGAGCTCGACGTTCTGGTCGATCTGGTCGAGCTGTACGAAAGCAAGCACACGCGGATGGGCTATCCTGGGCCGCTCGCTGCGATCGAGTTCCGCATGGAGCAAGCGGGCCTGAGCGCGCGCGACTTGGTCCCCTGCATCGGCAGCCGCTCCAAGGTGTCCGAAGTGCTTGCCGGCAAGCGGGCGATCACCCTGCCGATGGCGCGGGCCCTCCACGAGCATCTGGGGATTCCGGCGGAGGCGTTGCTCCGACCGCCGGCGCCGGCTAGCCCTTCAGGCGGGTGTCGCGGGGGTCGAACAGGGCCAGGCCGGGGGCGACGGTGACCGGGAAGGGTTCGTTCATGTACAGCACCTGCAGCCGGGCGCCCGGCGCGGCGTGCTCCGGCGGCAGGTAGGCGAACAGCAGGTAGCGGCCCACCGACGGCCCCATGCCGGCCGAGGTGACGCGCGACTCGCGGCCGTGGGCGTCGACGATGCGCGCGCCGTCCGGCGTCAGGATCGGCTCGTTGCCGCCGGTGGGGAAGCGCGCCACCCCGGACGCGGAGGCGTGATCGTCCATGGTGAGCGCGCGCATCCGCGCGGCCGGCGCCGCGGCGCGCGCCCGCAGGTACGCCTGTTTGCCGATGAACCGCTCCCGCTTCACGCGCGGGCGCGCCAAGCCGGCCTCCACCGGCGAGTACTCGGCGGTGAGGTCGGAACCCATCAGCAGGTAGCCCTTCTCCATGCGCGCCGTGGTGCCGTAGACGCCGATCCCTACCGGCCGCGCCTCGAACGGGCGCCCCGCCGCCAGAATCGCGTCCCACAGCCGCACCCCGTGCTCGACCGCGGCGGTGATCTCGAAGCCGCTTTCGCCCACGTAGGAGATGCGCAGCATGGTCACTGGCACCCCGTCGATGATCGCCGCCCGCACCGTCCCGTACGGGAATTCCTCCTGCGACAGACCGGTGTCGGTGATGCCGCCCAGCAGCGCGCAGGCGTTCGGCCCCCACACCCCGATCGTGCACAACGCCGAGGAGCGGTCCTCGAACTGCACGCTGCCGTCGGCCGGCAGGTGGCGCCGGAACCACACCGCGTCGCGCGCCCCGTCAAAGGCGCCGGTCACCACCCGGAAGCGGTCGGCGGCCAGCCGCTGGATGGTGAGGTCGGCGCGGATGCCGCCCTCCGGCGTCAGCAGCGGGGTATAGATCGAGCTGCCGGGCGGGCGGTCGCACTTGTTGACCGCCAGCCGCTCCAGGTAGGCGACCACGCCGGGGCCGGACAGGTCGAAGATCTGAAACGCGCTCAGGTCGACCACGCCGGCCTTGTCGCGCAGGTGACGGTGCTCGCCGTCGATGATCGGCGACCACCAGCGCCGGTCCCACTCGTGCGGGCGGTCCGGGATGGCGTACCGCTCCGCCAGGTCGGCGTTGGATGCGTACCACTGCGGCCGCTCCCAGCCGCGCGCGTCGTAGTACTCGGCGCCGAGGGCGGTGGTTCGGTCGTGGAACGGGGCGCGCTTCATGCCGCGCCCGGAGGCCCACTGCTCGCGCGGGTGGACGATGCCGTAGGTCTTGTTGAAGTGCTCGTTGCAGCGGTCGCGGACATGCTGCTCGGTGCGCTCGTGGTCGTAGAAGCGGGTGACGTCGGAGCCGTGCGGGTCGCACAGCCGCGGGTAGCCGTAGGTGATCCACTCCGCGATCAGGCGGGCGGTGCCCGGCCCCTCCTTGATCCACACCGCCGCCGCCGACCAGAGCTGCTCCACCTCCGCGGTCTCGCCCAGCACCTGCTGCGCGTCCGGGGTGAGCGACAGCAGGCCGTTGATCGCGTAGCCCATCTCCCCGCCGGCCAGCAGATCGCCCATGATCTGCCGCGCGTGGCCGAGCTGCGGCGCGAAGTCGGCGTCCGTGAACGGCAGCTCGGTCGGGGAGCGCTCCGCCTCGGCCAGCGAGGGGATGTCGTCCGGGCGCACCAGGATCGGGCGGTGCGCGTAGGAGCCGACCTCCATCGCCTCATGGCTCTGCCGCTCGTACATGAAGACGTCCATGTCGCGCACGATCGGATAGCCGATCTCGTTGCCGGTGGCGCGCAGCAGATCGATCGGCCCCACGTCGGCCATCTGGTGCACCGCCGGGGTGAGCGGAATGCTGGCCCCGGCCAGCGCCGCCACGCGCGGGCTCCACACCCCGCAGGCGATCACCGCGTGCTCCACCCGGATGGCGCCGCGATCGGTCACCACGGCGCGGATGCGCGGGCGGCGGAACGGCCGCCGCTCCACCTCCAGGCCGGTCACCTCGGTATTGTCGAGCACGGTGAGCGCGCCTTTCGCCAGCGCGCGCTCGCGCATGATGGTTCCGGCGCGCACCGAGTCGACCACCGACACCGCCGGCATGTAGAAGCCGCCGGCGATCACCTCCGCGTTGACGAACGGAATCCGCTCGGCGATCTCCTGCGGGGTGAGCAGATACGCCTCGATCCCCCAGGAGCGGGCGGAGGTCATGCGCCGGCGCAGCTCCTCCATGCGCTCATCGGTGCGCGCCACCTCCACCCCGCCGCAGGTGGTGTTGACTCCCAGCTCCTCGTACTGGCGCTGGCTCTCCAGCGTCAGCACGGCGATCTCGCGGTTGTGATCGGTGGGAAAGATGAAGTTGGAGGCGTGGCCGGTGGAGCCGCCGGGGTTGGGCAGCGGCCCCTTGTCGATCAGCACCAGATCGTCCCATCCCAGCTCCGCTAGATGCGCGACCAGGCAGTTGCCGACGATGCCGGCCCCGATCACGGCGATCCGCGCGCGCGCCGGCGCCGCCTGCGAACCCGTACCCGAACCCGCCTGCCGTTCCATGACGGCCATTAGTGGCCGGGCGCCGCGGCGCGTCAAGCCGGGTTCGCGCAGGCGTTCACCGGTAAGGTGCGTTCACCGGCGCGGTGCGTTCAGCGATGCGCCGCGGCAGCGCTCCCGTTGGCGTGGTGGTAGACCGGCGCCTCGTCGTTTGGACGGTAGGGCTCGTTCGGACGGTAGGGCGGGGGGTCGTTCCGGTGGTAGGCCGGCGCGTCCTGCCCGGGCGCCGCCGGCGCGGCGGCCGCCGCCGGTTCCTCGAACCGCGGTTCCTCAAACCTGGGTTCTTCGAACCTCGGTTCCTCGAACGGCCGCGGGGCGCCGTTCGACGGCATCGCGCGGCGGTCGGCGCCGCCCCGGCGCATCTCGTCGTCGACCGCCGTCGCGCCGCGATCCAGCACGGTGCGCGCCATGGCGGCGACGGAGACGCCGTTGCGCCGCGCCAGCTCGCCCAGGCGCTCGCTCAGCGCGGGCGCGACCGCCACCCGCAGCTCCTCCTGATCGGCGGCGATCGTCTCCGCCTCGATGCGGGCCACCCGGTCCGCGGCGGTGCGCAGGGTCGCGTGCGCGGCGTTGTCTTCGTCGACCATCTCGTCGAAGCGGCGGCGCAGGCCAAGGCCCTGCAGCAGCGCCAGCGCCACCAGCCCGGCCAGCGCGACCAGCGCGACGATCATGATCATGTCGGCGTTCAATCCTGAAATCGGCATGGTGCTAGTCTTATCGGCGCTCCCGCGGCGGCGGTTGATCCGCCCGTATCCGCCGGGGCGCTTGACACTCCCCTGTCCCGCAGGCGACATTGCAGGCACTGGGATGGGAAGCGCGGGCGCGCGAATCGGCCGATCCGCACCGGCGGGCTGGGCCGGAGGTTGCGCTTCTCAAGACCGCGCCGTATTATGTCGATACACTTGGTGATGGGCCCCGGCGGCCCGCCGATCGCTGGGAGGGAACGGATCGGGATGAATGCACAGGAAACTGAGGGACACGGCAGCGGCAGGGCGGCTCGCCGCCCGCGCGCCTGCGGCCCCCGTTCGGCTTCCGGCCGGCGGCCCGCCGCCGGGCGCGCCGTGACGGATCGCGTGTTGCGCCGCTTCCTGCGCTTCCCGGGCCTGCGCGCGCAGCCCGATCGCCTCCTGCCGGCGCGCGGCGTCCGCCGTCCTCGCCGGAACCGGCGCGCGGGGGTGTTGACACCCCCGATCCGCCATGCTACGGTCGCTTCCTGCGGGATGCGGTTGCTGGCAGGTCGGGTGGTGCGCGCGGAAACTGCGCTGCCGTGCCGAGCGGCCCGCGATTTGCAAATCAGACCGGCAACCGTAGGTCGCCGGCAGGGGGGTAAAGGGGTCCATGCTTGATCGTGAATGCCGTGACACCTCGTAGCGTCGCAACAGACCCGAGGGGCGTGGGGTTCCTGCGCCATAACCAATCGTTCATCCAAAGGAAGGAGAACAGAACATGAACATCGCTCGTGCGGCCAACAGGGTCGCATTTCTGCTGATGGTTTTCGGCCTCGCGGCGCTCGTCGCTTGCCAGGGTACCACGGGCCCCGCGGGTAAGGCCGGTGCCACCGGCCCCGCCGGCCCCAAGGGTGATCCCGGTGCCGCCGGCCCCGCCGGCGAGCCCGGACCGGGCCCGCTCGTGGCGAAGGGCGGCGCCGACGCCTATCTCATCATCTTCAACGGGACCGGCGACGACACCGACGAGATCGGCAGCTTGACGACTCCCGCCGCAGACGGCTCCCTGAACCTCGCGGAGCGCTTCTCGGGAGGCGTGCCGCCACTGAAGTTCAAGACGAGCGGCAGCACCTCCGGCGGCGCGTTCAAGGTAGAGGTTGACGAAGATACCGGCGTGGCTACCGTCACCAAGCGGGAGGCGTCTACGACTTCATATGTGGCAGACGACTTCGTGACCGGCATCACCTTTACCGTCACCGCTACCGACGACAACGATACGGAAGCTACTAAGGACATAACGATCAAGGCTAACCAGGCGCCGACGATCAGGGGTTCCCATACACCCAATACCATCACCGACGGCCTTCCGAGGGGCAATGAAGCCGTTAACGTCCTTATCGGATCGCAGATGGAGATACCTGCTCAAGGGAGTGTCGCCAAGATCGTTGCCGCGAACAAGACGACGTCCGCCGGCTCTCAGGTAGGCACCTCCAACCGTGGTTACGATGTCCGTGACGCGACGGGCCGCAGTGGCGGGACCACTGACGAACGGGACAGGGCCATGTTCGAAGACCACGACTGGGCCATGGTCAAGCTGAGTATCGGGGAGATCAGCAGCCCCGAACACCTCGAGGTCGAGGTCGACAGTGATGATCGCAAGCTCACCTTCACCGGGTTGAAGTCGACCTGGAACCCCGACGCCGGCGACAACGGCCAACACGAGCCGGTCTCGTTCGAGCTTATCGCTGAGGACCCCGGCGGATTGACGGCTACGGGGAAGATATGGGTGTGGATCGACGCCGCTCCGGAGCGGAATGACCAGCCGCTTCGCGACACTCATCGCGCCAGGATTTCAGACGGCGCCACCACCATCATCACGGACATACCCGCCTTCTTCCAGGATGTGGATGCGTCATCTGACTGGGACGCGGACCCGATCGCCGGGGCAACCTTGGAAGCACTCAGCGCGACTTCGAGCGCTGATGCCCTCGCCACGGTCGCGATAACCAGCGGCAATTTGGTGGTGACCCCGAAAAATCCGGGCACGGTGACCGTCAGGTTCTTGGTCCGCAACGCCGACGCGGAGGAGTCAGTCCTCCATGATGCCGCGACCCGCGCCGTAGGCTTGGACCGTAGCGATGACGGTGACATAACCGACGCCGCCTCCGACGGCGATTTCACCGCCACCAATATCGGAGAGCTCCCCCTTGCTCAGTACGCCGTGCATGAGGTCCAAGTCACCATCATTCCGTAAGCTGAGGCGTAGGCGGCGGCCTCCCGCCGCCCCCGCCTCCCGCATCGAACCAAAGGCAAGCCCGCCGAGCCGTTCCACGGCCCGGCGGGCTTTTTTCCGTCCTCCGGCCTGCGCCTTGCCCGATCACCCGCTCCCGTGGTATGGTGCCGCGGTACGGATTCCCATGGCGCTCACCGATACGGACCTGCAGCTGGTCGTCGAACACGTCACCCGCATGCTGCCGGCCATGCTGACCAAGGCAGCGCCCGACTACAACAACGGCACGCAGAAGCTCATTTCCCGCATCGAACAGAACCTGGTGCGGGTCGAGGAGCACTTGGCGCGGTCCGAAGAACGCTCGGCGCAGGAGTTCAAGGCGCTCCGGGAGCGTCTGGCGCGGTCCGAAGAGCGCTCGGCGCAGGAGTTCAAGGCGCTCCGGGAGCTGATGCAGGCCGGCTTCGCCGCGGTCGACAAGCGCTTTGAGGACATGAAGGCCTACCAGCGCTTCGAAGACATGAAACAAGCGCTTTGAGGACATGCACCGCGCTGCAGTGGATGGGCACGGTGGCGTTCGTCGTGCTCGGCGCCGTGATCACGGTCGTCGGGCTTGCCGGGTAACGTGGGAGCCTTCCGGCCGGGACCACGAATCCTGATCCTGACCGCGGCAGCCGTGCTGCTGGCGACCGCGGCCAGCGCCGAGCACGGCGGCGCCGAGCGCGGCGCCGCCGGTGAGTTGAAGCTGCTCTACTGGCAGGCGCCGTCGATCCTCAACCCGTTCCTGTCGGGCGGGACCAAGGACATCCACGCCGCATCGCTGATCCTGGAGCCGCTGGCGCGCTACGATCCGAACGGCGACATGACGCCGTGGCTGGCCGCCGAGATACCGACGCTCGACAACGGCGGGGTGGCGCCCGACCTCAGGTCGATCACCTGGAAGCTGCGCGACGACGTCGTGTGGTCGGACGGCGCGCCGTTCACGGCCCACGACGTCGCCTTCACGGCGGCCTACTGCATGGACCCGAGCGGCGGGTGCGCGTCCGCCAGCCGGTTCCGGGACGTCGAAGCGGTACGGGCGGTCGACGACCATACGGTCCGCATTACCTTTGCCGTGCCGACGCCGTTCCCGTACGCTCCGTTCGTCGGCTCGATCCTGCCGGTCCTGCAGAAACGGCAGTTCGAGCACTGCGCAGGCGCCCGGGCGCCTGCGTGCACGGCCGAAAACTTTGCTCCGATCGGCACCGGCCCCTACAAGGTAGCGAAGTTCCGGCCCAACGACGTCGTGCGCTACGTGGTCAACGACCGCTACCGCCACCCGGACCTGCCGGCCTTTTCGTCAGTGCTGCTGAAGGGCGGCGGCGACGCGGTCGCGGCGGCCCGCGCCGTGCTGGTGACCGGCGAGTTCGACTACGCCTGGAACCTGCAGGTGGAGCCGGAAATCCTGGCCGACATGGAGCGGGCCGGCCGCGGAACGGTGCTGTCCGCCTTCGGCACCTACGTCGAGCGCCTGGCGGTGCAGCAGACCGACCCCGACCCGGCGCTGGGCGACCGGCGGTCGACCTGGCAGGACGGCCGCAACCCGCACCCATTCCTGACCGATCCGGCCGTGCCGCGCGCCCTGTCGATGGCGATCGACCGCGCCATCCTGGTCGACGCCGGCTACGGGCCTGCCGGCCGCGTCACCTGCAACGTGCTGCCCGCCCCGCCGGCCTACGCTTCGACCGCCAACGACTGGTGCCTCACTCCCGATCCCGACGGCGCCAACCGGCTCCTGGACCAGGCCGGATGGGTGCGCGGCCGGGACGGCGTCCGCGTCAAGGACGGCGTGCGCCTGTCGATCCTCTATCAGACCTCCACCAATTCGGTCCGCCAGGGCACGCAGGCGCTGATCGAGCAGATGTGGCGCCGGATCGGCGTGGAGACCGAGTTGAAGAACATCAACGCATCCGTGTTCTTCGGCAGCGATCCGGCCAGTCCCGACACCTACCAGAAGTTCTACGCCGACATCCAGATGTACACCAACAACTTCGACGGCACCGACCCGCAGGCGTACATGGCGGGCTGGTTGTGCAGCGAGATTCCGGGGCCGGCGAACCAGTGGATCGGCAGCAACGTCCCCCGTTACTGCAATCCCGAGTACGACGCGCTGGCGGAGGAGCTCGCCACGACGGCGGGCCTCAAACAGCGCGCGGAGATCGCCAAGCGGATGAACGACCTGCTGGTCGGCGCCGGCGCGATCATCCCGCTGATCCACCGGGGCGAGATCGCCGCCCGTTCACTCACCCTGGACGGCGTGCGTCACAACGCCTGGGACGCGACCCTGTGGAACCTGCACGAGTGGCGCCGCGCCGAGTGAGGTGAACGAAGGACCGCAGACCCTATGACGGGCGCCGCTACGCAACCGAGCCACGTCATCCCGTAAGCCCGACGACCGTCATCACGGTACCGAGGACGACGAACGCCACAGTGCCCATCCACTGGAGCGCGGTGAAGCGCTTGTTCATGTCCTCGAAGCGCTTGTCCATGTAGGCCTGCATGTCCTCGAAGCGCTTGTTCATGTCTTCGAAGCGCTTGTCGACCGCGGCGAAGCCGGCCTGCATCAGCTCGCGGAGCGCCTTGAACTCCTGCGCCGAGCGTTCTTCGGATCGCGCCAAGTGCTCCTCGACCCGCACCAGGTTCTGTTCGATTCTGGAAATGAGCTTCTGCGTGCCGTTGTAGTCGGGCGCGGCCTTGATCAGCATGGCCGGCAGCACGCGCTTGACGTGCTCGACGACCAGCTGCAGGTCCGTATCGGTGAGCGCCATGGAATCCGTGCCTCTTAGCGAACGGTATTGAGCACCGCGCCGCCGGGGACGGCGCCGCCCGGGTCGCCCTGCGAACCGGGGGCCAGACGATCCCCGCCGCCGGCGTCCGGCTGCCGCGCCAAGTTGAGGAGTCCGTGCCCGTATTCCTTCCGGTCTTCGGGCACCCCCCAGTTCGTGCCGAGCAGGTTATTGGTGCCCGACTTGAACTGATCCACCCCCTTGAGCGACACACCCAGGACCGTCGTCGGCTCTACGCCGCCGATGCCCTCGTAGCCTTCGCCGGCGCTGCTACCGTGGCGCTCGGCGCTTTCCAACTCGTCGGCGGAGACGCCGACCTGGACGATGCGCGGCCGATCGACGCCCGCTACGGCGACGTACTTGAAGATCGCGGCGTCCAGGTCGCGCGGCTGCGCGTCCTGCACCACGGCCGCAACGCCGGCGCCGGGCGACGTGGCGCCCAGGAGCACGGCGAACGGCGCCGCCTGCGTGCCGGCGTTGGGATCGGTGGGGAACGAAAAGCCGGAGCCCGGCGCGTTGGTGAACTCGATCCGCCCCGTCTCGTCGCTGATCCAGAATTCGGTGATGATCGAGCGCTCGGCGATCGCCGCCAGCGTAGCGTCGATCCGGGCCGGCTCCATGCCGGCCGCCAGCGCGGCGTCGATGAAGTGGGCAGTCAGCAGCGCTTGCGCCACCATGTGCCCGGAGATGGCGTCGAGCTTGCCGGACGCGCTTTCGGCGGTGACGATCACCGTGCAGCCGGAGCAGGTGACGGCGTCGGCGCCCATCAAGTGCCCGTCGGCGGCGGCCAACGCGCACGACAGCAGGAACAGCACGGCCAAGACGGCGGTCAATGGCTTCTTCATGGCGGTCCCAACCCTACCCGGCGCCGCGTACCGGGGTCAAATCTCCTCCCGCCTCCGCACCGCGTCTATCCCGACTTGACGTACGGGACGCCGATCGCGCGGGGCGCGACGGAGCGGCCCACGAAGCCGGCCAGCAGCAGCACGACCAGCCCGTACGGCAGCGCCTCGATTATGAACGGGGCCGCCTCCACCAGCGCGCGCACCGGGCCGGCGGTCGCCTGCAGGTCGAACGCGCCCTGCAGCCGGGCGGCCACCGCTTCCAGAAACCCGAACAGCAGACAGGCGATTAGCGTGCGGACCGGACGCCACTTGCCAAACACCAGCGCGGCCAGCGCGATGAACCCCTTGCCGGCGGTCATGTCCCGGATGAACGCCGCCGACTGGGCGGTGGCCAGATAGGCGCCGGCCGCCCCGCACATCGCGCCGCACGTCAACACCGCGCGGTACCGGATCGCGGCCACCGAGACGCCCGCCGTGTCGACCGCCTGCGGGTTTTCACCCACCGCGCGCAGCCGCAACCCGAAGCGGGTGTGATAGATCACCCGGAACGCCAGCGGAACCGTCAGGAACGCCGCGTACACCAGTACGTTGTGGCCCGACAGCAGCTCCCCGTACAGGTGGCCGATGACCGGGACCTCCCGCGCCGCCTCCGCGCCCGGCCACGTCAGCGGCCGGAACCGTCCGGCGGCCGGCAGCTGCGGCGTGCGCCCGCCCTGCCCGAACCAGGCGATCGCCAGCAGCACGGTGAGGCCGGACACCAGGATGTTGATCGCCACGCCGGAGACGATCTGGTTGCCGTGGAAGCGGATGCACGCCACCCCGTGCAGCAGCGCCAGCAGCGCCGCGCACGCCATGCCGGCCGCCAGACCGGCCCACGCCGCCGCCGGCAGGAGCGCGGGCAGCCCGGCGGCGGTCAGCAGCTCCGTGCAGACGTACGATGCGGAAGCGGCGGCGAACGCGCCGCCGAGCATCTTTCCCTCCAGGCCGATGTCGACGATCCCCGACCGTTCCGAGAAGAGCCCCGCCAGCGACGCCAGCACCAGCGGCACGGACACCCGCACGGTGGCGTCGAGCAGCAGGACGAAGAACCCGAACGCCTCCATCGGCGCTACTCCGCCGCCCGGCGCCGCCGGGCGCGCACCCAGGGGAGCAGCACCGGCCGGAACAGATACTCCAACGCCCCCACGAACAGGATCACCAGCCCCTGGATCACCACCACCAGCTCGCGGCTCACGCGCGGCATCTCGAACGCCAGCTCGGCGCCGCCCTGATAGAGCGCCCCGAACAGCAGGCTGGCCAGCACGATGCCGAGCGGATGGTTGCGCCCCATCAGCGACACGGCGATGCCGACGAACCCGTAGCCGGCGGTGAAGTTGAGCAGCAGGCGGTGGTTGGCCCCCATCACCTCGTTGAGGCCCATCATGCCGGCCAGCGCGCCGGAGATCGCCATGGCCCGCACCACGTTGCGCGCCGGCGAGATGCCGGCGTACACCGCCGCGTCCGGATTGGCGCCGACCGCCCGCAGCTCGTACCCCCAGCGCGTGCGCCGGATGAAGACCCACACCAGCGCCCCGCACGCCAGCGCCCACGCGAACGTCACGTTGAGCGGGGTGCGCGGGAAGTCGATGCCGAACCAGCCGAGCGCTTCGTGCATGGCCGGCAGCCGGGCGTGCGGGGCGAACGCGCGGCTCTGCGGCGACATCTGGCCCGGGTCGATCAGGACGTTCACCAGCAGGTAGACCATCAGCGCGGCGGCGATGAAGTTGAACATGATGGTGGTGATCACGACGTGCGATCCGCGCCGGGCCTGCAGATAGCCCGGCGCCCACGCCCACGCGCCGCCGAACACGGCGCCGGCCAGGATCGCCAGCGGCGCCAGCAGCGCCGTCGGCAGTCCGTCCAGGAACAGGCAGACCAGACCGACGCCGAGCCCGCCGAGGTAGCCTTGCCCTTCGCCGCCGATGTTGAACAGGCCGCAGTGCAAGGCGACCGAGACCGCCAAGGCGGTGAAGATGAAGTTGGTGGCGTAGTACAGGGTGTAGCCCCACGCTTCCGGGAACCCGAACGCGCCGCGGATCAGGACCGGCAGCGCCTGCGCCGGGCTTTCCCCCAGCAGCACGATGACGACGCCGGCCACCGCGAAGGCGGCCGTCAGGTTCAGCAGCGGCAACAGGCCGGCGGTCGCCCATCGCGGCAGGCCGGTCCCCGGATCGGCGGTCATCTCAGCAGGCCACGTTTCAGCGGGCCATGTTCAGCAGGCCACGTTCAGGAGCCGGCGCTGCGGGCGGGACTCAGGCCGCCGCGCCGACGCCGGCCATCAACGCGCCGATGGTCCGCTCGGAGGCTTCGGCGCCGGCCACCTCGCCGGCTATCGCCCCGTCGAACATCACCAGGACGCGGTCGCTCAGCGCCAGGATCTCGTCCAGCTCCACCGACACCAGCAGGATCGCCATGCCCCGGTCGCGCAGCAGTATCAGGCGGCGGTGGATGTATTCGATCGCGCCGATGTCGAGTCCGCGCGTCGGCTGGCCGATGAGCAGTACGGCCGGGTCGCGGCCGAGCTCGCGGGCGACGATCAGTTTCTGCTGGTTGCCGCCGGAAAAGGCGCCGCTCCGCAGCAGCGGGTCGGCCGGGCGGACGTCGAACTCCTCCATCCGCCGCCGCGACTCCTCGACGATGCGGCGGCGGCGCATCAGGAGCGCGCCGCCGTAGGCGCGGTCGTCGTGATGGCCCAGGATCGCCGACTCGCAGGCCGCAAAGCCGGCGATCAGCCCCACGCGCTGCCGGTCCTCCGGCACGTGGCCCACGCCGGCGTGGCGCATGCGGCGTGCGTCGGCCGCGGCGCGGTGATCGGACACTACGCGGCCGCGCACCTGCAGCGCGCCGGCGTCCGGCTGCGCGATCCCGGCCAGCAGCGCCAGCAGCTCCGACTGACCGTTGCCGGCCACGCCGGCTATGCCGACGATCTCGCCCGCGCGGACGGTGAGGCTCACGTCCCGCACGCGGCGCACGCCGGCGGGGTCGGTGTAGCTCAGGCGGTCGGCCGCAAGCATCACGCCGCCCGGCTCGGCGGGGCGCTTCCGTACCCGGAACAGCACCTTGCGGCCCACCATCAGCTCCGCCAGCCGCTCCGGCGACGTTTCGGCGGTGCTGACGTTGGCGGCCACGGCGCCGCGCCGCATCACCGTCACGCGGTCGGTGACCGCCATGATCTCGCGCAGCTTGTGGGTGATCAGGAGCATGGTGCGGCCCTGGTCCCGTAGCGCGGCCAGGATACGGAACAGCTCGCCGGCCTCCTGCGGCGTCAGCACCCCGGTCGGCTCGTCCAGGATCAGCGTCCGGGCGTCCCGGTAGAGCGCCTTGAGGATCTCCACGCGCTGCCGGACGCCGACCGGCAGGTCCCCGACCGCGGCGTCCGGGTCGACGTCCAGCCCGTACTCCTGCGCCAGCCGGGTCAGGGATTCGCGCGCGCGGCGCAGCCCGCCGGCCAGCAGCGCGCCCCCCTCGACGCCGAGCAGCACGTTCTCCACCACCGTGAGCGGCTCCACCAGCATGAAGTGCTGGTGGACCATGCCGATGCCGGCGGCGATCGCGTCCCGCGGGCGTGCGATCGCCGCCGGGCGGCCGTCCACCTCTATGGCGCCGGCGTCCGGCCGGTAAAGCCCGTAGAGTATGCTCATCAGGGTCGACTTGCCGGCGCCGTTCTCGCCGACGATGCCGTGAATGGACCCGCGCGCTACCTCCAGCGACACCGACCGATTGGCCTGCACGGCGCCGAACCGCTTGTCGATCCCGCGCAACGCGACCGCCGGCGGAGCGCCGCCCACGCCGCCCCCGGCTACGGGCAGTCGTTGGTCGCCATGTAGTCGTGCACGGGCAGCGTTCCGGCGATGATGGCGGCCCGCGCCGCCTCCACGCGTTCGGCCGTCGAGTCGCTGATCAGCGACTCGTTGTACTCATCCAGCGCCCAGCCCACGCCGTCTTCGGCCAGGCCCAGGACGCGGACGCCCGGCTCCCATTCGCCGTTCATGGCGCTCACGTAGATCTCGTAGGCGGCCACGTCGACCCGCTTGAGCATGGAGGTGAGCACCGACCCGGGATGGAGGTAGTTCTGGTTGGAGTCGACGCCGATCGACAGCTTGCCGTCGTCGGCGGCCGCCTGCAGCACGCCGAGCCCGGTGGCGCCGGCCGCGGCGAACACCACGTCGGCGCCGCGGTCGAACTGCGACTTGGCCAGCTCCGCGCCCTTTACCGGGTCGTTCCACGCCGCCGGCGTGGTTCCGGTCATGTTCCGGTAGATCGCGGCGTCCGGGTCGACGTACCGCACCCCCTGCTCGTAGCCGCACGCGAACCGCCGGATCAGCGGTATGTCCATGCCGCCGACAAAGCCGACCGTGCCGGTCTGCGACGTCAGGGCGGCGACCATGCCGACCAGGAACGAGCCTTCGTGCTCCCTGAACACGATCGACTGCACGTTGGGGCGATCCACGGCCACGTCGATGATGGAGAAGTCGGTCTCCGGGAACTCCGCCGCCACCTTGTCGACCGCCGGTCCCGTACTGAAGCCGACGGCGATGATCGGATTGTAGCCCCGGCGCGCGAAGTTGCGCAGCGCCTGCTCCCGTTGCGCCTCCGTGGTGATCTGAAACTCGGCGTACGCTATGCCGGTCTCCTGCTTGAACCGCTCGGCGCCGTTGTAGACGCCCTCGTTGAACGACTTGTCGAACTTGGTGCCGACGTCGTAGACGACGGCCGGCCTGATCTGGGCCGCGGCGGCGACCGCGCACAACAGGCCGATCGCTCCCGCGCAGAATACTCGTCGCACGTTGACTCCTCCGTGTCGGTCGGTGCGCGGCGCGCGCCGCGCGTACCGCCATGCTCGGCAAAATCGCCGCGTCATGCAAGGGGCGGGCGCCGGCCGCGCGCGCCGGCGGCGCGGGCCAGAAAGCCGCGCACGTTGGGGACCATGGCCGACAGGATCAGGATCACGCCGATGACGCCGGCCTGCAGGTGGCCGGTGATGTTGCTGAGCGACATGCCGTTGCGCAGATAGAGCACGATCAGAATCGACAGGAGCACGCCGTAGATCGACCCCGAGCCGCCAAAGATGCTCACCCCGCCGAGCAGCACGATGGTGATGATGTCGAGCTCGAACCCCAGCCCCATGTCGCCCCGCACGGTGCCCAGGCGCGCCGCAAACAGGATCCCGGCCAGCGCGGAGAGCAGCCCGGACGCCATGAACAGGAGCATCTTGACCCGTCCCACGTCGATGCCGGAGTAGCGCGCCACATCCTGATTGATGCCGATGACCTGCACCTGCCGGCCGAACCCGCCGTACCGCAGGACGATCACCGCCAGTACCAGCGCGCCGAAGAAGATGAGCAGCGACAGCGGGAACGGGCCGAGCAGCGGCTGCTGGCCGAGCGCCTCGAACCACGCCGGGAACTCCTTGATCGACCGGTCCTCTACCAGCACGCGGGCGAATCCGCGAAAGCCGATCAGCATGGCCAGCGTCACCACCAGCGACGGCAGCCGCACCACGGTGATCCAGAACCCGTTGAACGCGCCGCCGAGCACCCCGATCAGCAGGCAGACGGCCAGCGCCGCCGGCGTCGGGACGCCCTGCTGCACCAGCCAGCCGAGCGCGCAGGCGGACAGCCCCATCATCGACGCGACCGACAGGTCGATCTCGCCGTTCATGATGACGAACGTCATGATCAGGGCGACGATCACCTTCTCTATCGACAGGGCGAACAGGTTGATCTGGTTGTCGATGCTGAGGAAGGACGGGGAGGTGACGGCGTTCATGGTGACGATGGAGACCAGCAGCACGGCCAGCAAGCCCTCCCAGCTCTTGAGCCGGGCGGCCACCGCCGCCGCCGGCTTCCGAGCCGCCGCCCGGGCCGCCGGCTGCGGGGCGCCGCTCACGAGTTCCGTCTCCGCTTCATCAGCACGCTGTCCAGGGCGACGGAGGCCAGGATCAACAGGCCGAGCAGCGCGTCGCGCAGGAACTCGCTCACCTGCAGGGAGCGGATCAGGCTGTTTTCCAGCAGATCGATCAGGATGGCGCCCAGCACGGCGCCGGCGACGCTGCCGGAGCCGCCGAAGATGTTGACGCCGCCCACCACCACCGCCGCCACCGACTTGAGCTCCAAGCCGAGTCCGGCCACCACCGTGATGTTGCCGAACCGGGCCAGGAACAGAAAGCCGGCCAGTCCGGCCAGCGCTCCGCACAGCGTGAAGGCGGAAAACACCAGCCGCCGGGTCGGAAATCCGGCGCTGTGGGCCGCCTCCGGGCTCGATCCGATCGCGTACAGCCGCCGGCCGAACGAGGAGTACCGGAGCAGGAGCTGAAAGAAGACCGCCACCGCGACCATGACGGCCACCACCACCCGCAGATGCAACCGTCCGAAGCTCACCACGTTGAGGCGCGGCAGATCGAGCAGCCACTGCGGCAGGTTGACCGTCAGGACGGTCTGCGCGCCGGAGTACTCGACCAGCAGGGTGCGGTACAGCGCCAGCGTGCCGAGCGTGACGATGATGGCCGGCACCCGGCAGTACGCGACCAGGGCGCCGTTGCAGGCGCCGAGCGCCGCCCCCAGGGCTATGCAGATCACCACCGCCGCCAGCGGGTGGATGTCGTTGGCAAGCGAAAGCTGCCGCCCCATGAAGTAGGCGGTGAAGCCGACCACGGAGCTGACCGACAGGTCGATGTTGCGGGTCAGCACCACCAGGGTCTGGCCGATGGCCAGCACCGCCAGGATCGTGACGCTGGCCGACACCCGGTTGAACAGGCGCGCGCTCAGGTAGTTCTGGATCACCAGGGAGAACCCGGCCAGCACCAGCACGATCAGCAGCACCAGCACGCCTTCGCGCCTGGTCTCCGCGCGCAGGCGGCCGGCGCGGCTGCTCACGGCGCCCCGCCTTCCGTTTCGGCGGCCGCCGGCCGGCCCCGCTCGCCGGTGGCCAGCGACATGACCGCCTCCTGGGTCGCTTCCTCCCGCCCCAGAATGCCCATCTGCCGCCCCTCGCGCATCACCAGGATGCGGTCGCTCATCGCCAGCACCTCCGGCAAGTCGGAGGAGATAAAGACGATCGCCAGGCCCTGCTCGGCCAGCTCCCGCACCATGGCGTGCACCTCGGCCTTGGCGCCGACGTCGATCCCCCGCGTCGGCTCGTCCAGAATCAGCAGCTGCGGCCCGGTATTGAGCCACTTGCCGAACATCACCTTCTGCTGGTTGCCGCCGGAGAGCTTGCCGACCACGTGCATGGCCGACGGCGCCTTGATCCTCAGCCGTTGCCGGAACCCTTCGGCGGCCGCCTCTTCCCGGCCGCGGCGGATCAGGCCGATCCGCGACAGATACCGGCGCAGCACCGGCAACGTCACGTTGGCCGTGATCGACAGCGGCATGGCCAGCCCGAACTTGCGGCGGTCCTCGGTCATGTAGGCTACGCCGAGCTGTTGCGCGGTCCGGGGCGACCCGATGCGCCGTTCCCGGCCGCCGATCTCGATGGCGCCGCGGTCGGCCGGCTGCATGCCGAACAGGGCCAGCCCCACGTCGGTCCGGCGCGACCCGACCAGGCCGGCGAACCCCAGCACCTCGCCGGCGTGCAGGTCGAAGTCGATGCCGGCAAAGACCCCTTCGCGGCCCAGGCCGCGCACGCGGCACACCCGCCGGCCGATGGTCCGCGCGTGTCCGACCCCGTAGAACTGGCTCACCTCCCGGCCGACCATGTCGCGGATCAGCTGGTCGCGGGTCACCTCCGCGACCCGGCGGGTGGAGACGTGCTCGCCGTCGCGCAGCACCGTGATCCGGTCCGCGATCCGGAACACCTCGTCCAGCCGATGGGTGATGAAGAGCACCGCCACCCCGCGGTCGCGCAGCTGGCCGGCTACCCGGAAGAGCTGCCCCACTTCGTGTTCGGAGAGCGACGCGGTCGGCTCGTCCATGATCAGGACCTTGACGTCGAGCGATATGGCTTTGGCGATCTCCACCTGCTGCTGCGCGGCCAGGGTGAGCCCCCGCGCCGGCGACCGGACGTCGAGCCGGACGCCCAGGCTGCGCAGGATCGACGCGGCGTCCGCGTACCGGCGCCGCCAGTTGACCAGCAGCCCCTGCCGGCGGTGGCCGATGAAGATGTTCTCCGCCACGTCCAGATCGGGAAACAGCAGCGGTTCCTGGTAGACGGCGGCGACCCCGCGCGCCTGCGCCTCCTGGGCGTTGGCCACGCGCGCCGCCGCCCCGCCGACCGTCACGTCACCGGCGTCGCTCTGCACCACGCCGGTCAATATCTTGATCAGGGTCGACTTGCCGGCCCCGTTCTCCCCGACCAAGGCGTGCACCTCGCCTGCGCGGAGCGCCAGGGAGACGTCCCGGAGCGCCTGCGTCACGTCGAAGCGCTTGGAGAGGCCGCGCACCTCCAGCACCGGCGCGGCGGGGGCGGCGGCGCCGGAGGCGGGGGGCCGAACGGCGGCGGGAGCGCCGCCGCTCGCTCCCGCCGTCACGGGTGCGGTCCCATCGAGCGCGAACGGCGCCGGGTCAGCGGGCTGCGGCCTCCACGTTGTCCCGGTCGTAGACCGTGAACGGACCCATCAGCACGCGCAGCCCCTGCTCTCTGGTCGGGTCCTTGTGGATCGTGTACGTACCCATGCGTCCGGCCTCGAAGGTCTCTCCCTCGACCCCTTCCATCTGCCCGGTGGCGATGAGATAGGTGACGTAGTAGGTGAGGTAGCCGAGGTCGACGAAGCTCCAGAGCGCGAACTCCGGGGCGCAGCCATTCATGGTGTAGCTCACCATTTCCGCCGGCAGGCCCAGGCCGCTCACCTTGATCTCGCCGCACAGGTCTTCGTCCTGCAGCGCCTTTGCCGCGGCGACTATGCCGACCGAGGTCGGCGCCATGATCAGCTCCATGTTCGGGTACTTGTCGATGAGCGCCAGCGCCTGGTTGTAGCTCTTCTCCGACTGGTCGTCCCCGTACACCACGTCCACGATGTTGAGCGCGGCGTACTTCGGATCCTCCAGGGCGTTCTCCATGGCGGCGATCCAGGAGTTCTGATTGGCGGCGTCCGGGGTAGCGGAGAGAATGCCGATGTCGCCCCCGCCGGCGCCCAGGATGTTGAGCGCCATGTCGGCCATCACCACCCCGGTCTCGTCGAAGTCGACCTGGGCGACGAACACCTGCTCGCCCTCCGCCGACGGTATCTGCGAATCCCAGGTCACCACCGTCAGGCCCTTGGCGCGCGCGGCGCGGGCGGCGGGCGCGATCTGGTCGCCGGCGTTGTTGGAGATCATGATGCCGTCCTGCCCCTGCGTGGTGGCGGTGGTCACGATCTCGATCTGCCCCGCTACGCTGTTTTCCGGGGTCGGACCGATGAACTCCAGGGTGCCCGGATTGCCGAGCTCCTCGTGCGCTTCGCGCGCTCCGTCGTGAGCCTGGTCAAAGACCAGGATGCCGATGAACTTCGGCAACAGGACCAGGTCGGCCTCCATGCCCTTCATGGCCATGACCTGCGCGTGGGCGGAGCCGGCGGCCAGGACCAGGGCGAGCGCCGATACGGTGAACAGTCGTCTGCGATGCATGACAGCCTCCAACATTCTCAAGCACGTGGCGTTAGCTTGACGGTGCGGCCAGCTTGGCACGCCGCCGCCGGCCGGTCAAGGTCACGTCCCCCGCGGGTTGACCCTTCGCGGCGGCGGCGGCCATCATGGGCGGTGAGGAGAGCAGGTGCAGACGCTTGAAATTGCGACCGTAGAGGACTTGGTCCGGGTGCTCGATGAGCATCCGCAGTGGCTGGAGGCGCTCCGCTCGCGGCTGCTGACGCGCGAGCTGCTCGAGCTGGCGCAGAGATTTGCGGAATTCGCCGCCGCCACCGACCAACGGTTCGCTGAGATCGACGGCCGGTTTGCCGAGCATGACGGCCGGTTCGACCAGATCGACGGCCGGTTAGCCGAGCATGACCGCCGGTTCGACCAGATCGACGGCCGGTTAGCCGAGCATGACCGCCGGTTCGACCAGATCGACGGCCGGTTAGCCGAGCATGACGGCCGGTTCGACTCGCTGGAGCGCCAGCTCGGTCAGCTCCGCACCGACATCGCGCCGCTCAAGGCGGCCCACGCCAGAAATGCCGCCAAGGAGGAAGCCCATCTGTTGGCTGAGGATCAGGGGCTTTCGTTGGTCGGCGTCCTCGACCGGCTGGACCTTCACGCTCTGGTCCAACGCGCCGACACCGACGGCATCCCCAAGCGCGAGCTGCGCAGTTTCCAGTTGGCCGACATGGTGCTGCGCGCGAAGGACGCTGCCGGAACGGAGTGCTACCTGGCGGTGGAGGTCTCCTATACCGCCAACGGCCGCGATACCAGACGGGCGCTCCGCAATGCGGAGTTTCTGACCCGCTTCACCGGCCGGCGCGCCCTCCCCGTCGTGGCCGGTCTGAAGATCGACGACCGCATACGTCCCGCCCTGGAGCGGGGCGACGTCGGCTGGTACGAGCTGTCCCCGGAACTCCTGGAGGTCGACTGAACGAACAGGCTGGAGAAGCGGTGAGAACCACGAGGCTTGACGGCCACGAGCAACAGATCGAAGACGACGCGGATCGGTTTGCGCCGATGGACGGCGAAGAACGTATTCGGATAGAACAGGTGCTTGCGAACAGCCGAAAGTGCCGGAACGTCAACATCCGCATCAGCGAGTATGATTTGGAGCAGGTCAAGCGGAGGGCTGAGCGAGAGGGGCTTCCCTATCAGACGCTCATTTCGAGCGTTCTGCACAAGTACGTGAGCGATCAACTGGTGGATGAACGCACGGTCGGCAAGGCCATTCAGCTGCTAGGCTAGGCTACTCCGGCGGCACCGTCACGCGCCGGCCGGTGCGGGCCGATTCGTAGGCCGCGTCGACGATCAGGCCGACGCGGACCGCCGCCTGGCCGGGGCACGGCGGCGGTCCTTCGCCGCGCGTGGCGGCGATGAAGTCGCGCACGAAGCGCTCGCCGTAGCCGCCGCCGTAGGCGCGCGACTCGGCCGGCGTGAAGGTAAAGGTGCGCTGCGGCGCCGTAGCGAAGCGCGGCGCGCGGCTCTCCAGGTGGAGCTCCGGCGGGCCGTGGTCGTCCCACCAGAGCCGGCCCTGGCGGCCGTACACGCCGAAGTGCTGGTCGTAGCCGGCGGCGTTGGAGAAGCCGCCGCCGCTCACCGCCAGCACGTAGCCGGCGTGCAGCGACGCCAGCGCGCCGGAGCCCAGGCGCATCGACAGCGTCGCGGCGTCCTCGACGTCGATGGGGTCGCCGCCGCGCGTGGCGACCTCCGCCGCCACCGACACGATCGGATCGCCGCTCACGAACTGCATCAGGTCGAGCGAGTGGCAGCCGAGCCACGACAACATGCCGCCGCCGGCGGCGGCGCGGTCGAACAGCCAGTGATCGGGCCCCCGGAACCGGACCTGCGTGGTGAGCATGCGCACCTCCACGGAGTGGAGCGGGCCGAGCGCCCCTTCGCCCACCAGCCGGCGCGCCTCCGCCACCAGCGGGTTGAAGCGGTTGGTGTAGAAGACCGACAGCGCGCGGCCCGCCCGTTCGGCGGCGTCAACCACCCGCTGCGCGTCGGCGGCGGTGCGGCCGAGCGGCTTTTCCGCCAGCAGGTGATGGCCGGCCTCCAGGACCGCCGAAAACAGGTCCGGGTTGCGGTCGTTCCGCTCGGCGGCGACCACGAAGTCCAGGTCGCGGCGCGCCAGCAGGTCCTGCAGGCTGGCCGCCGCCTCGACCGGCGTGTCGAGCGCCTCGCCGCGCAGGTCGCCGGCGGCGGACGGGTCGTCGTCCCAGACGACGATGCGGGTCACTTCCGGCAGGCAGTCGAGCGTGCGCAGGTGGCCGGCGGAATGCGGATGGCGGAGCCCGATCAGGGCGGCGGTGAGCTCGGACATGGCGCCCATGCTACCGGACTACCGGCCGTTCGCCCATGATCGACTCGGCGGGATAGGCGCGGTAGCTGTTGCGGATCGTCGGACTGCGCAGGTCCGCCTGCCAGACGGCGGCGCCGTCCGGGTCCGCCTCCACGATCACGCGCGGCGGGTCTTGGTCGTTGGTCTCGAAGTTGATCAGCGTGTTGCCGGACGGCAGCCGGTAGGCGCTCGACCGCGACGGGGAGTAGAGGTCGGGCCGGTGGCGGTACTCCCACACTTTCACCGCGGTCAGCTCGTAGGTGTTGAGCGCCAGCTCCAGGGCGCGCGAGTACTCGCCGCCCTCCGCCTCCGGCCGGCCGCGGCCGTTGTCGAAGAGCAGGATGTTGCCGTTCGGCAGCTCGGCCGCCGTGTGCTGGAAGTAGAACCGGTCGGCCGGGTCCGGGAACTCGTAGCTCGACTCCGGTCCGCCGAGCCGCCACTCGATACTCCGGAAGTCGGGCGCGACGGAGATGATCTCGTTGCGGTTGGCCAGCGACAGGATCACGTTGCCGCGCACGCCGAACGCCAGCGAGTTGACGTTGAGCCAGTTCTTGGGGTCGCCGGACCAGAGGCCGCGCTCGGCCAGCGACAGATGGTCGCGCGCGTCCCACAGCTCCCGCGTGGCGTGCGTCCGCTGGTCCCAGAGGCGGAGCGAGTCGACCAGCACGCGTGTCTCCGCATCGCCGCCGCGTTCGGTGTCGTCGATGGTGACGATCTCGTGAGCTACGTAGAGCACCTGTTGATCGGGAAGGATCAGCAGGTCGTGGTGCGCGTACTTGTCGATGTCGTTGTTGACCAGGCGCGTCACGTCGCGGCCGGTCGGGTCGATCTCGCGCAGGCAGCAGTTGACGAAGCGGCCGGTCGGCCCGCCCTCCCAGTAGACCAGGTTGTGGTTGGGCTTCTGCCGCACCGCCCGCAGCGGCGTGGGCGGGTCGGCGACCACCGGCCGGTTGCGGTGGTACCAGACGATTCGGCCGGAGCGGTCCAGGAACAGGAAGTAGCTGTCGGGGTTGTCCTGCAGGTCGATCAGCACCAACTCCGCGGTCGATTCGCCGGCGGCGTCGATCCGCAGGCGGGCCAGCGCCGGCGGCAGCGCGCGCGTGCGGAACGCCCCCTGCGCGGCGCCGTTCCCGGCCCCGGCCTCGCCGCCGTTCGCGGCGTTGACGTCCCCGGCGCTGCCGCGGGCCTCACCGCCGGCGGCGACCGGAACTACCCGGTAGCGGTAGCCGGTGTCCGGGCGCAGGCGCGCCAGCGGCACGCGGTGGGTGCGGGACGCTTCCGGGGTGACGGCCGAGCGGAGCGCGCCGGCCGGCCCCCGGTACTCGACGTACACGCGGCCCGGCGAGTCGAGTTGCACGTCGATCTCTGCTATAAGGTTGTTGTGCGGATGGATCGCCGCGGCCGTCGCGACCACGCGTGGCGGGCCGGCGGCGGGTTCGCCGGCGGTCTGGCCGGCGGCGGCGGGCGCGAGCAGCGCCACGGCGAGCAGGGCAAGCGCGGGCGCGGCGATGGCCGCGGCCGGCGCGGAGGTTGATGCAGTCATGATCGAGAACCGCATCCTATGGCGCAAGGCGCGCGGTGAAAAGGCGTTGGGCGTCTCCATGAACGAGCCGTCCGAGGAGCTGGTCGAGCTGGCCGGCCGAATGGGGTTCGACTTCGTCAGTCTGGACGGCCAGCACGCGCCGGTGACCCCGCAGCAGGTCGGCACGGTGTGCCGCATCGCCGAGGGGTTCGGCATGACCACCACCATGCGCATCCCGGACGGGGCGGAGTCGACCATCCTGTCCTACCTCGACCGCGGCGTGCAGCTCATCGTGGTCCCGAACCTGCAGACCCGCGCGGAGGCGGAGGCGCTGGTCCGGTACACGTTCTTCGCGCCGCTGGGGCTGCGCAGCTCCACCAGCCACCCGATGGTGCTGCGCCAGGACGGCCCCGACCGGAGCGGGCTGTTCGACGCCGCCAACCGCAACACGCTTCTGGTCCCGCAGATCGAGAGCGTCACCGGCGTAGACAACCTCGACGGCATCCTGCAGGTCGAAGGCATAGACTTCTTCGGCGGCGGCCCGGAGGACATGGCGCAGTCGCTCGGCATTCCCGGCGGGCACGCCGACCCGCGCGTGGCCGAGCAATACGCGCGCATGGAGGCCAAGGTCAAAGCGGCCGGCAAGCATCTGCTGGCCGACCACGTCGAATCCGTGCAGGTGTTCGGCGTCGTCAAGCAGGCGCTCGATGAGGCCCTGGCCGCGGCGGGGCGGACGTCGGCGCTCGCCTGGTAGCCGCCGCGGTCGATGGCGGCCCCGGAACCGGGCGCGGCCGCGGACGCGCCGGCCGCGTACGTCGAGTTCGAGTCGATAGCCAAGAGCTATGACGGCCGCACGCTGGTGGTGCGCGACCTCGACCTCAGCGTCCGCAAAGGGGAGTTCCTGACGCTGCTCGGCCCGTCCGGTTCGGGCAAGACCACCTGCCTGATGATGCTGGCCGGCTTCGAGACGCCGTCCGCCGGCGCCATCCGCATAGCCGGGCGGTCCGTGCACGACCTGCCCCCGCGGCAGCGCAACATCGGCGTCGTCTTCCAGAACTACGCGCTGTTTCCGCACCTCACGGTGGGCCAGAACCTCTCCTTTCCGCTCGAAGTGCGCCGGCTCGACCGCGCGCAACGCCGGGAGCGGGTGCGGCAGGCGCTGCGTCTGGTGCGGTTGGAAGGATTCGAGGACCGGCGCCCCGGCGAGCTCTCCGGCGGCCAGCAGCAGCGCGTCGCCATCGGCCGCGCGCTGGTCTTCGAGCCGAGCCTGGTGCTGATGGACGAGCCGCTCGGCGCCCTGGACCGCAGCCTGCGCGAGGAGATGCAGTACGAGATACGCCGCATCCAGCGGACGCTCGGCGTCACGGTCGTCTACGTCACCCACGACCAGCAGGAGGCGATGGTGATGTCGGACCGCATAGCCGTGTTCAACCGCGGCCGCATCGAGCAGGTGGCGCCGCCGGAGATCCTCTACGAGGAGCCGGAGCGGCCGTTCGTGGCGCGCTTCATCGGCGGCAACAACCTGCTGCGCGGCCGCGTGGCCCAAGTCGACGGCGACTACTGCCTGGTCGACGTGAACGGCTGGATGATCGCCGCCTACCGCGTGACGGCGTGCGCGGCGGGCCAGGAAGTGACCGTCGCCATCCGCCCGGAACGGGTCGGCGTAGCCGCCCGCCCCGGCCAGTACAGCAACCAGTTCGAGGCGCGGGTGGAGTCGATCGCCTTCCTGGGCGATCACCTGATCGTGCGCGTGCGGGCCGGCGGGCGCGCCGACTTTGCGGTGAAGATTCCCAACGTCACCGGTCACGGGGCGATCCTGGAAGGCGACGCGATCACGATAGGGTGGACCGCCGCCGACTGCCGCGCCCTCGACCTCGACGCGGATATGGACGCCGGCGCCAGCGCGGACGCGGGAGCATGACCGGCAACGGCAGGTGGCGCGCCGCCGCGCTGGTGGCGCCGCTGGCGGTGTTCATAGCCGCGGCGTTCCTGACGCCGCTGGCGGCCATGCTGGTGCGGAGCGTCCACGATCCGGTGGTCGCCGCGGCGCTGCCCGGCGCCCTGGCCGCGCTGCGCGGCTGGGACGGCCGCTCGGCGCCGCCGCCGGCGGCATACGCGGCGGCGGCGCGCGAGCTGCTGCACGCGCGCGAAGCGCGCACCCTCGGCCAGATAGCCACCCGCGTCAACCGCGTGGAGGCCGGGCTGCGGAGCGTCGTTACCCGCAGCATGCGCCGGCTGCAAAACGTGGAGACCGATGACTGGGCCGCCGCCATGGCCGCGGCCGATCCGGCCTGGGCGGAGCCGCGCACGTGGCGGGCGCTCAAGCGCGCCGGCGAACGGTGGACGGTCCGCCACTACCTCAACGCCGTCGACCGGCAGCGCGGGCCGGACGGCCGGATCGAGCGCCGGCCGGCCGAGCAGCGCATCTATCTGCAGCTGTTCGGCCGCACGCTGCTGGTCAGCCTGGCGGTCACGGCGTTCTGCCTGCTGCTCGGCTATCCGCTCGCCTATCTGATCGCAAACGCGCCGCCGCGCCGCGCCGCGCTGCTGCTGGTCGGCGTGCTGCTGCCGTTCTGGACGTCGCTGCTGGTGCGGACCACCTCCTGGATCGTGCTGCTGCAATCGCAAGGGGTGATCAACGATCTGCTGGTGACGCTCGGCGTGATCGGCGACGGGGAGCGCCTCGCCATGGTCTACAACATGACCGGTACGCTGGTGGCTATGACGCACGTGCTGATGCCGTTCATGGTGCTGTCGCTCTATTCGGTGATGCGCACCATCCGGCCGCTTTATCTGCGCGCCGCCGCATCGTTGGGAGCGGGGCCGGCGCAGGCGTTCTTGCGCGTCTACTGGCCGCAATCGCTGCCGGGCGTGGGGGCCGGGTCGCTGCTGGTATTCATCGTCGCGCTCGGCTACTACATCACGCCGGCGCTGGTCGGCGGGCGCAGTGGCCAGCTCATCTCCAACCTGATCGCCTACCACATGCAGGAGTCGCTCAACTGGGGGCTGGCGTCGGCGCTCGGCGGCGTGTTGTTGACTGGCGTGCTCGCCCTCTACGTGGTCTACGACCGCGTGGTCGGCATCAACCGCCTGCGGCTCGGCTGACCATGCGGTCCGCGGCGCCGGCCCGGAGCTTCACGGAACGGGCCGGCCGGTTCCTCCTGCTGGCGGTCTGCGCGGCGGTGCTGCTGTTCCTGATCGCGCCGTTGCTGGTGGTGGTCCCGCTCAGCTTCAACGCGGAGCCGTACTTCACCTTCACGGAGGGGATGCGGCGGCTCGACGCCGACGCGTACTCGCTGCGCTGGTACCGGAGCGTCGCCGGTGACCCGGAGTGGCGGCGCGCGCTGGTCAACAGCCTGGCGGTCGGCGCGGCGGCCACGGCGCTGGCGACCGCGCTCGGCACGCTGGCCGCGCTCGGCCTGGCCGATCCGGCCATGCCGTGGCGGACGCCGATCATGGGCATGCTGCTCTCTCCCATCGTCACGCCGCTCATCATCTCGGCGGTCGGGATGTTCTTCTTCTACTCGCAGATGGGGTTGGCGCAGACCCACCTCGGGCTGATCCTGGCGCACACCACGCTCGGCGCGCCGTTCGTGGTGATCACGGTGACCGCCACGCTGTCCGGCTTCGACCGGAACCTGACGCGCGCCGCCGCCAGCCTGGGCGCCGGACCGCTCACCGGCTTTCGGCGCGTGCAGCTGCCGTTGATCGCGCCTGGGGTCGTCTCCGGGGCGCTGTTCGCGTTTGCGGCCTCGTTCGACGAGGTGGTAACGGTGCTGTTCATCGGCGGGCTTTCGCAACGCACCATCCCGCGGCAGATGTGGTCCGGCATCCGCGAAGAGATCAGCCCCGCGATCCTGGCGGTCGCCACCTTTCTGCTGGTGCTGGCGCTGCTCTTCATGGCGGTCGTCGAATGGCTGCGGCAGCGGGGCGCCGGCCGCCCTGGATCATGACGGACCGGACGCGGCCGGCTCGTTTGCGGGCGGCTCGCCGGCGGCCGATGCGCCGATGACCGACTCGCCGGCGATCGACGGCGCCGCGTAGACGCGGTACTGGTTCGGCTTGCCGGGCGAGCGGTGGCCGACCTCCCAGACGGTGCTGCCGTCGGGGGCCGCCTCCACGATGATGAAGATGCGGCAGCACCGTTCGGCGCGGCTGGAGCCGTACAGGATCAACGTGTTGCCGCCCGGCAGGCGCTGGACGCTTGAGCAGCACGCGGCGTACAGCGGCGGGCGGCGCCAGAACTCCCAGACCCGCCGCGCCGTCATCCGCTGCAGGTCGAGCTCGATCTCGACCGCGCGGGAGAACTGACCGCCCTCCGCGTAGGGCCGGCCGGTGCCGTTGTCGAACAGCAGCACGTTGCCGTTGGCCAGCGGGACGGCGGTGTGCTGCGCGTAGAAGCGGTCGCGCGGGTCCGCGAACGCAAAGTCGCCGCCCGGGCCGCCCAGGCGCCAGCGCACCGACCGAAAGTCCGGCGCGACCGAGATCACCTGGTTCATGTGGCCGAGCGAAATCAGCACGCTGCCGTCGGCGGCGACCGCCGCCGAGTTGCCGTGGCTCCAGTCCTGCACGCGCGGGTCGCGGTCGCACCCGCCCCACATCGGGTGGCCGGGCAGGGTCCGGTTGGAGGCCGGCGCCACCCGGTCGGCCGGCGACAGGTGATCGAAGATGTTCCAGACGATCGCCGCGGCGCCGGTCTCGGCGTCCCAGACGCCGATCGTGTCGCCCTCCTGCGGCGCGGTCGAGTCGCCGTAACCGTCCCACGCCACGTCGCGGGACAGGTACAGCACGCGCCCGTCGGCCAGCGCCCGCACCTCGTGGTGCATGGGGCCGAACGGCGCGCAGACGTCGGTCAGGCGGCGCAGCTCGCGGCCGGCCGGTTCGATCTCCACCAGGCCGGCGGAGGTGGTGCCGCCCCCGAACCCGGCCAGGTAGACGACGTTGCCGTTCGGGCGGCGCGCCATCACCCACGGCTGCTCGCCGTCCGGCGCCGGGAAGTACCAGACGACGTGGCCTTCGCCGTCGAACGCCGCCAGCCCGAAGAACTCGCTCTGCCGGAACTCCAGGTAGGTGACCGGCAGGGTGGGGGCGCCCCGCCACACGTCGAAGACGGCGTCGCGCAGGCCGGGCGGCAACTCCCCGGTAGTGAAGCGGCCGGCCGCCGCCGGCCCGGGGGCGGAGAGGCGGCCGTCCGCGCCGGCCGCGCGCGCCTGGTAGCGGTACTCGGTGGCGGCGCGCAGCCGGAACAGCTCGACCCGGAAGGCGGCGCCGCGGCTGGCCGCCGGCGCCGAGCGGAGCGCCGCGCCGCCGGCGGCCGGCCAGTAGTCGATCACCACGCTGCCGGGCGCGGCCAGCGCGCCCTCCACCACGGCGATCAGCGCGTTGCCGGCATGGATGCGGGCGGCGGCGCGGAGCGGCGGCGCCGGCTCCGCCGCCGCCGCGTCGTCCTGCGCCCGGCCGGCCGCCGCCCAGACCAGCAGCGCGCAGGCCGCCGGCGCGATCCGGCGAAGAGTGGTCATGCGGGGTGCAGCGTGGCACGGCGGGCCGGTCGTTGACAGGCCGCCGCCGTTCGGCGACCATGCCGCCCTGTACGATTTCCGGCGCGACCGCCCGCTTCGAGCGCGGCCGCGCCTGACCATTCGGAGGAACATATGAGTCTGAACAAAATTGGGGGGGGCTTGGCGTTGGTTCTTGGCCTGCTCCTGTCGAGCCCGGCGTTCGCCCAGATCGCCACGTTCGCCTACGACGGCCCGCTGCCGACCCGCTTCAACGAGGCGCCGATGCTGGCCGAGCGCGTGGCCGCCGGCGACCTGCCGCCGGTCGAAGAGCGGCTGCCGATCCCATCGGACGTCCTGGTCGTGCCGGTGGTGGAGGAGATCGGCGAATACGGCGGCACGTGGCGGCGCGGCTTCGCAGGCCCCGGCGACGGCCAGAACGCCGACCGCATCATGATGGACCACCTGCTGCTGTACGACATCGACGGCACCAACATCGTCCCCAACATCGTCCGGGACTGGTCGCTGGAAGACGACGGCGTCACCTACACCTTCGAGCTGCGGCGCGACATGAAGTGGTCGGACGGCGAACCGTTCACGGCCGACGACTTCCTGTGGGCCAACGAGCACATCGTCTGTCATGAGACGCTCAACCCGCAGAAGGAGTGCCGACTCGGCTTTTCGTCGTTCAACCCCGGGGTCCGCAAGATCGACGACAGCACGATCCAGTGGTACTTCGACAGCCCGCAGGCCGGCTTCATCGACGACGTGGCGACCTACCGCGTGGCCGGCTGGACGCTCAACGGCCGCGTCGGCTCGCCGTCGTTCGCGCCCGCTCACTTCCTGGAGCAGTTCCACAAGGACTTCGGCGACGAGGCCGCCATCGACCGGATGGTGTCCCAGGAAGGCTTCGAGAACTGGGAGACCTTCTTCAGGAACAAGATCGACGTGCACAAGACGGTGGAGGCGCCGACGGTCGCCCCGTGGGTCGTCACCAGCCCCAACAACACCGATCTGTGGGCGTTCGAGCGCAATCCCTACTACTACGGGGTAGACCCGCAGGGGAACCAGCTCCCGTACATCGACGCCATCCAGATGCGGTTGTACGAGTCGGCGGAGGTGCACAACCTGCGCGCCGCCAACGGCGAGTACGACTTCAACCACCGCTCCATCGCCTTCAACAACGTGCCGACGTTCCTGGAGAACGCGGACCGGGGCAACTACCGGCTGATGCTGTGGCCGGGCGACGCCACCGTGGCGGTCGCCTTCAACTACACCTACGGCCTGGGCGGCGACGACCTGACCGAAGAACCGGACCCGGAGATCCGCAAGTGGATCATCAACCGCGACTTCAAGATCGCCATGTCGCACGCCATCAACCGCGGCAAGATCAACGAGCTGGTCTACTTCGGCACGGCCACCGGCCGCCAGGCGGTCTTTCCGCACTGGCACGCCCACTACCCGGGCGATGAGATCGCGTACCGGTACGCCGACCACGACCCGGCCAAGGCCAACGCCATCCTGGACGACATAGGCCTTGCCGACCGGGACGCCGACGGCTTCCGCCTGCGCACCGACGGCAGCGGCCGGCGGTTGACGCTCGACTTCTCGTACAGCGCCGGGTGGTTCACCACCGCCGGCATCACCGAGCTCCTCAAGGAGGACTGGGCGGCGGTCGGCGTCAACGTCAACCTGCGCCTGGTGCAGGGCACGGCGGCCACCGACGAGCGTGGCGGCAACCTGCAGCAGCTCTACCTGGACGGCGACGTCAACGCGCGTGAACCGACCAGCCTGATCTCCGGCCGCAGCGCCTTTCCGGCGTACTCGAACTGGTACGCGCAGCGTACCGGCTCCTACACGCTCGGCGCGGTGGTGGCCGAACCGCCGGAGTCCGACACCGACTTCTGGCGGCTGGTCGATCTGAGCGACGAATCGCAGCTGATGCGCTACGCCGACCGCACGGAGAACTACCTGGAGACCCAGGAGATCGCCGTGAACAACCTGTACTACATCGGCCTGATCGGCGATTCGGCCGCCTCCAACGGCGTGATCGTGGTCAAGAACAACTTCCGCAACGTGCCGGAGCGCGCGCCCAACGTGTCGGCGCTGCAGAATCCGGGAAGCGGGCGGACCGTCCAGTTCTTCTTCGAGGGCGGCGCCAACGACGCCGGTTTCTAGCGCCGCATCTGCGGTGTTTATCCGGGCGGCCCGGCGCGGAGCCGGGCCGTTCGGTGACTCCGGCCCGTAACACCTTCTGAAAATGGGTACCTATATCGTCCGCCGGTTCGGCTACGCGGTGCTCACGTCGCTGGCCATCTCGCTGGTGGCGTTCCTGATCGTCCAGCTTCCGCCGGGTGACTTCGCCACCCACTACATCCAGACCCAACTCGGCGCCGGTCAGGGCGCCGGCGCGTCCGGGAACATCCTGGGCGACCCGGCCCTGGAGGCGCAGCTGCGCGCCGAATTCGGGCTCGACCAGCCGGTTCCCGTCCAGTACCTCAGGTGGCTGCAACGCATCGTCACCGGCAACTGGGGGATGTCCTTTTCATTCGGCCGGCCGATCGCCGAGGTGATCGGCGACCGGCTCACCAATACGATCATCCTGTCCATATTCACCATCATGTTTACCTGGGTCATGGCGATTCCGATCGGCATCTATTCGGCGACCCGCCAATACACGCCGCAGGACTACGCGGTCACGTTCATCGGCTTCCTGGGGCTGGCGGTGCCGAACTTCCTGCTCGCTCTGATATTCCTGTGGGCCGGAGCATTGGTGTTCGGCTGGGAGATCGGCGGCCTGTACGCCCCGGAATACCTCAACGAGCCGTGGTCCTGGGGGAAGATCGGCAGCATGCTGCCGCGGCTGATCGTCCCGGCGATCGTGCTCGGCACCGCCGGCGCCGCGTCCATGATCCGCATCACCCGCAACAACCTGCTCGACGAGCTCGGCAAGCAGTACGTCATGTCGGCGCGCGCCAAAGGCGTGGCCGAGTGGAGGCTCGTCCTCAAGTATCCGGTGCGCCTGGCGATCAATCCGGTCATTTCCAACGTCGCCTATCTGCTGCCGTTCCTGCTGAGCGGCGACGTGATAGTCGGCACGGTCCTCAGCCTGCCGACCGTGGGACCGGTGCTGCTGCAGGCGATCCTCAGCGAGGATCTGTATCTGGCGTCCACCGTTTTTCTGTGGCTCGGCATGCTCACCGTGATCGGCACGCTCGTCTCCGACCTGCTGCTGGTGGTGGTCGACCCGCGCATTCGCATGGGTTGACGGATGGCTGCGGATTTCGACACGGCCGGGGCCGGCCGAACGGCGGTCGATGACGAACGGCAGTACGTCGCCGGCCAATGGACGCTCATGTGGCGGCGCTTTCGCCGTCACAAGGCGGCGATCGCGTCGCTGATCGTGGTGGCGCTGTTCTATCTGGTGGCGATCTTCGCCGACACGCTGTCGAGCGCCGATCCGGCCAAGTCGGACGAGCAGTTTCCGACCGTGCCGCCGCAACGGCTCCGCTTCTTCGACGACGGGGCGCTGCGCCCTCACGTCTACGACCTGATCGGCAAACGCGATCTGACCACGTTCCGCAAGGTGTACGAACCCGACCCGGACACCCGCCTGCGCGTCCGCCTGTTCGGCAAGGGGTATGAGTACCGGCTGCTCGGGCTGTTTCGCAGCACCACCCACTTCCTGGTGGTGGAGGGCCACGAGCGGCGGACCGCGCCGTACCTGCTCGGCACCGACGAGCAGGGGCGGGACATCCTGTCGCGCATCGTGCACGGCACGCGCCTGTCGCTGTCGATCGGCCTGGTCGGCGTGGTGATCAGTCTGGTGCTCGGCATCCTGCTGGGCGGGGCGTCGGGATACTACGGCGGAGCGGTCGATACGGCGATCCAGCGCCTGATCGAGTTCTTGCGCTCCATCCCCACCATACCGCTCTGGATCGGGTTGGCCGCGTCCCTGCCCCGGGAGTTGACCATCCAGCAGCGGTACTTCGCGATCACCGTCGTGGTGTCGTTGATCGCCTGGACGGGGTTCGCAAGGGAGATACGCGGGCGGTTCCTGGCGATGCGCGAGGAGGACTTCATCACCGCCGCGCGCCTGTCCGGCACCCGCGACCTCACCATCATCGTCCGCCACATGGTGCCGAACTTCGCCAGCCACGTGATCGCCGTCGTCTCTTTGGCCATCCCGTTCATGATCGTGAGCGAAACCTCGTTGAGCTTCCTGGGCCTCGGCCTGCAGGCGCCGGCGATCAGCTGGGGAGTGTTGCTGCAGGCGGCGTCGAACGCGCGCACGGTGGCGTCGCTGCCGTGGCTGATGCTCCCTGCCATCCCCGTGATCGTGGCCGTGCTGGCGTTCAACTTCGTGGGCGACGGCCTGCGCGACGCCGCCGACCCGTACGACCGCAAGTAACGGGCGCGCCTTGGCAGGCGCGCGGCGGATGCGGTACCGTACCGGAGACGGCTGCCGGAGGTGAGGCGCCACCGCAGCCGGACACATCGGGCGCGACAAGGAGAGAGCTATGGGCCGTAAGAGCATGTCAGGACTGCTGGCGGCTGCGCTGCTGGCCGGCGGCGCGCCGTTGGCGCTGGGGCAGGAGGTGCAGCTATCCATCCTGCAGTGGAGTCACTTCGTCCCCCGGTACGACGAGTGGTTCGACGCCTACGCCGAGGACTGGGGCAGACAGAACGGCGTCAGCGTGCGCGTCGACCACGTCAACGTGCCGGAGCTGCCGCCGGCGCTGGCCGCGGCGATAGAGGCCGGTGAGGGGCACAGCATCGTCGAGATGCTGTTTCCGGCGACCGCCTTCATCGAGGGGCTGCACCCGCTCAACGACGTCAACCAGGCGGCCGCCGCCGCGCACGGCGAGCGCACCGCCAACTGCCAGGCGACCAGCTACCTGCCGATCACGGACACCTACTTCGGCTTCACGCACGGCTACATCCCCGATCCGGGCGACTACCAGATCAGCCTGTGGGAGAGCGTCGGCATGCCGGCCGGTCCGTCGACCTGGGACGATCTGTACGAAGGCGGCAAGGCGATCATGGAGCGGCACGGCGTGCCGGTCGGCATAGGCTTGAGCCCGGAGCTCGACAGCCGCATGGCGACCCGCGCGGTGATCTGGGCGCACGGCGGCAGCGTGCAGGACGAGGACGAGAACGTGGTGCTCAACTCGCCGGAGACGATCGCCGCGGTGAAGTTCTACGCCAAGCTGCAGAACGACGCCATGACCGACGAGGTGTTCGGCTGGACCGCTTCCTCCAACAACCAGGGACTGATCGCGGGCGAGCTGAGCTACATCCTCAACTCGATCTCCGCCTACCGCTCGCTGCAGAAGATCGACGAGGACGCCGCCGCCGACATCGGCTTCGTGCAGGCGCTGGAAGGGCCGGCCGGCGCCTACGCGTCCAGCCACGTGTGGCAGATCTACGTGATCCCCAAGTACGTGCAGGGAGCGGAGCTTGCGGCGGCCAAGCAGTTCATCCTGGACCACACCGCCACCTATCGCGACGCCGTGTACAACTCCGAGCTCTACAACTTCCCGTGCTACCCCGGCACCACGCCGGACCTGGCGGGCTGGCTGGCGAACGATCCTTTCGGTTCGCAGCCGGCGGACAAGCTGCAGGTGCTGTCGACCGTGAACGACTGGTCGGTCTACATCGGCTATCCCGGCACCGCCAACCCGGCCGTGATGCAGGTCTTCGGTGAGAACGTGGTGGTCAACATGGTGGCCCGGGTCGCCAAGGGCGAGCAGACCGCCGAGCAATCGGTGGCCGAGGCGCACGCCCGCGCGGAGGAGATCTTCGCCGACTGGCGCGCCCGCGGTTATCTGCGCGGCGGCCAGTAGGCTCAGGCGCGCGCGAACGGGGCGATGGCGGTGCGCTGACCGCGCCGCCCATCGCTCCGTCCGTCCGCCGCAGACAGCCATGAGCGCGGTGCGCCTGTCCGGGATCGTGAAGCGCTTCGGCGACGTCACGGCGATCGCCGGGGTCGACCTGCAGGTCGAGTCGGGCGAGTTCCTGGTCGTGCTGGGACCGTCCGGGTGCGGCAAGACCACCCTGATGCGCACCGTGGCCGGCCTGGAGCGCCCCAACTGGGGCAGCGTCCACATCGGCCAACGGGACGTCACCGCGCTGCCGCCGCGCAAGCGCGGCATCGCCATGGTCTTTCAGTCCTACGCGCTCTACCCGCACATGACGGTGGCCAACAACATAGCCTTCCCGCTCAAGGCGCAACGCCGCTGCCCCGACCGGAAGGAGCGCGCCGAGCGGGTCCTGCAAGCGGCGCGCAAGGTGAGCATCGACCACCTGCTGGACCGCCGCCCGCGCCAGTTGTCGGGCGGCGAACGGCAACGGGTGGCGATAGCGCGCGCCATCGTGACCGAGCCGCAGGTGCTGCTGCTCGACGAGCCGCTCAGCAACCTGGACGCCAAGCTGCGCGCCTACGCCCGTGACGAGCTCAAGTTCTTTCAACGCGAGCTCGGCATCACCACCATCTTCGTCACCCATGACCAAATCGAGGCGATGGGCCTGGGCGACCGCATCGTGGTGATGGAACAGGGGCTGGTGCAGCAGGTGGGGCCGCCGCAGGCGATCTACGACCGGCCGGCCAACACCTTCGTCGCCACCTTTCTGGGCTCGCCGGGGATGAACCTGCTGCCGGTGGCGGACGACGAGCTGCTCGGCTTCCGCCCCGAGCACCTGCAGCCGGCCGCGCCGGGCGGGGCCGGTGGCGCGCCGGCCGGCCGCCGCGTCGACTACCGCGTGACGCGCATCGAGTACCTCGGCGCCGACCGGCTGCTGTACGGCCAGATCGACGACTTCCGCGGCGAGCCGCGCCTGACGCTGGCGCGGCTGCCGAGCAACGTGACCACGCCGCTGCAGGTGGGCGGATCGTATCCGTTCGCCATCACCGAGTCGCACCGGTTCGGCAGCAGGGACGGCGAACGGCGGGACGACGGAGCCGGCGCCGCGTGACCGGAGCCGGTAAGGCGGCGGGCGCCGGGGCCGCGGGCGCCGGCCTGCTCGACCGCCGCCGCCTGATGGCGTTTGCCTTTCTGGCCCCGGCGGTGGTCTACATCGCGGTGCTGATCGGCGTGCCGTTCCTCACGGCGATCGCCTACAGCTTCAGCGACGCCACCGTCGGCAACGCCAGCCTGAGCTATGCCGGCCTGCGCAACTTCCGCAACGTCTGGAACTCGCCCGACTTTCACGCCGCGCTGCGCAACACGTTCGTCTTCACCCTGATCGCGCAGTTCTTCGTGCTGATCCTGGCCAACGTGCTGGCGCTGATTCTGACCGCGCCCCTGCCGGACAGCCGCTGGGTGCGCGGCGGCATGTGGTGCGCGCGGCTGCTGCTGATCATGCCGTGGGCGACGCCGTTGGCGCTGTCGGTGATCGGCTGGCTGTGGATGTTCGACTCCAAGTACAGCCCGATCGACTACGTGTTGGAGCAGCTCGGCCTGCTCGGTCCGGGCACGGTGTGGGGTCCTTCGCGCAACCTCACCTGGCTCGGCAAGACCTATCTGGCCAAGGCGTCGGTGATCTTCGTGCACGTCTGGCGCATGACGCCGCTGGCGACCGTCATCCTGATGGCCGGTCTGTCGAGCATCCCGACCGACATAGTCGACCAGTCCAAGGCGGACGGGGCGCGCTACTTCCGCTCCCTGTTCCAGGTCAAGTTGCCGCTGATCCTGCCGATCATGCTCAACTCGCTGCTGTTCTCCTTCATCTTCACGTTCGGCGATCTGACCGTGGTGTACGTGCTGACGCGCGGCGGGCCGATCAACCACACGCTGACGTTGCCGATGTACAGCTTTCTGGTCGGCATAGACGGCGGCAATCTGTCGCAGGGCGCGGCGGTGGCGTTGTTCATCTTTCCCGTGCTGCTGGGGGTGGCCGTGGTGCTGCTGCGCACCGCCAGCCGCGCGCAGGTGCGGTGACCGCCGGCCGCCCGGCGCCGGAACGGCCGCGCGGCTCGTTCGCGCGGGTCAGTCCGCGGCGCGTCGTCCAAGGCACGCTCTACACCGTGGCGGTGCTGGTGTTCTGTCTGCTTGCCGCCGCGCCGTTCCTGATCATGGGCATCACCACCTTCCAGACCGACCGCGACCTGTACCGCCGCGACGCCAACCCCTTCGACTACGCCGAGGCGCCGACCCTGGAGCACCTGGACAACCTCTTCAACGACACCAACTACCTCGCCTTCGTGCGCAACTCGGCGGTGGTGGGAGCGGCGGTGGTCGTGATCACGCTGGCGCTCTCCCTGCCGGCCGCCTACTCGCTGGCGCGCCTGACCGGACGTTGGGGCGAGCGCGCCGGCATCCTCATGTTCATCGTCTACTTGGTGCCGCCGACGCTGCTGTTCATCCCGTTGTTCCGCATCATCGCGTCGCTGGGGCTGAGCAACTCGCTGTTCTCCCTGATCGTCGTCTATCCGACGATCACCGTGCCGTTCAGCGCCTGGCTGCTGATGGGCTTCTTCAAGTCGATCCCGCCGGAGACGGAGGAGGCGGCGCTGGTCGACGGCTATCACCCGTACGGGGCGTTCCTGCGGGTGGCGCTGCCGCTGGCGCGGCCCGGCGTCATCTCCGTGATCGTGTTCAGTTTCACGCTCACGCTGCACGAGTTCATCTACGCGCTGGTATTCATCCAGCGATCCGAGTGGCGTACGCTGAGCGTCGGCGTGCCGTCCGAGCTGATCCTGGGCGACGTATTCTTCTGGCAACCGCTGCTGGCTTCGGCGCTGATCGTCGCCGTGCCGGTCGCGTTGATCTACAACGTCTTCCTGGACCGGCTGATCCAGGGCTTCACCGTCGGCGCCGTCAAGGGGTAGCGGGCCGGCTCCCTATCGGAGGAGCATGAAGGTGGCGAGCGGCAGGCTGACGATGCGCGGGTCATCGACGGCCGCGGCGTCGTCCTGGGTGATCAGCAGGCCGAAGGCGGCGTTGTTGGCCGGCTTGTCCAGGAACGACCGCAGGCCCGGCGCGTCGCGCAGCGGGTCGATGCGGCGCCGATACTTGATCTCCACCGGTACGCGCCGCGCGCCAACGGTCAGCACGAAGTCGACCTCGCGGTCCGCGCCCCGCTCCGGCCGATGGGCGATGTCGAGGCCGGGTATGGTGGAGGCGACCGCACCGAAGACGCTTTCGGCCAGGTGGCCGGCTAGGGTGGCGCTCTCCGGGCGGGCCGCCAGCTCGCGCGGCGTGAGCGGTACCGGCTCCTGCAGCCAGGCGGCGCGCAGGCCGTGGTCGGCCAGGCAGAGCTTGGCGCTGCCCCGCTTCCGCTTGAGGCGTATCTCCAACGGCGGAATGAGCCGCAACAGCAGGGTGTCGGCCAGGAAGCGCAGGTAGTGCGTCACCCGCTGGCTGCCGACGTTGGCGGCCAGCGTCAGGCGCGCCTCCTCCGCGAGCGTGGACGCCGCCGGCGTCTGCCCGGCGTAGCGGCAGGCGAGCCGGAATATCTCCTCCAGCAGCGCCGGGTCGCGCCGCCGGCCGCGGTCGCCGTGGCGCAGGTCGTGCTGAATGACGCGCCGGATCACCGTCTCGTTCAACTGGTCGGCCAGCACGGCCCAATCGGTATCGGCTTGCTTGTGGACCAGCGGATAGCCGCCCCGCTCCGAAAAATGGCGGAACGCTTCATCCCGGACCGCGGCGTTGGCGCGCCCGTGCGCGCGCAATTCGCGCCAGAAGTCTCGGTCGATCAGGTAGCTCAGGCCGTTGTCCGGCAGGAACGGGGGCGGCGCAGGCAACCCGCGCAGCGCGCCGATTTCGGTGAGCGACAACACGCCGGCCTCGACCGTGCTGACGCGCCCCGCCAGACTGTCGCGGCCCTGCTCGATGCGCAACGCCGAGCTGCCGGTGATCACCACCTGCACCGCGGCGTGGTCGACCAGCGACTTGAGCTGCGCGGCCCAGCCGTCCAGGTTCTGCACCTCGTCGAAGAACAGATACGCCGCGCGGCCCTGGCGCGCCAGCTCGTTGAACCGGGCGGGGGCCACGTTCCGCTCGAACCAGTCGGCCACGGCAAGCAGCGGCTCCTCGACCGCCCGCAACGAAGCCAGCTCGTCGAACTGGACCCGCAGGACGTGCGCCGGGGGCGCGCCTTCGGCCAGCAGGTCGGCGATGATCCGGACCTGGGCAGTCGTCTTGCCGACTTGGCGCGGGCCCCGCACCGCGACGACCGGAGCGATCCCGGATTCCATGCGGCGGCGTATCCACGTCACCAGATGCCGCCGCGTCGCCGGCTGCGGCGGCAGCGGCGCCCCCTCCCACCAGGGATTCATGCGCCGCAGGCCGCGGACGAGCTGCGGCGGGAGCGGTGGTTCCGTCACGTTCCGCCGATGGTAATGCATAACCGTTACGCACGTTGGGCGAATTGACACCGGCGCCCCCGCCTCGGTACACAGCGGTCATGCGCCGCGTCAATTCGTGGATCGTGCTCTACGTGATCATGGCGATGGCGGCTGCTGCCGCCGCCGCGCAGGCGGACACCGGCGAGGAATCGGCCGGGCTGGAATGGACGGTCGTGCGGGACGGCCCGTCGTCCCACTACCGGGAGGTTGCCTTCAGCGGCTCCCGCTTCGTCGCGGTCGGCTCCTTCGGCGCGGTCAGGTACAGCGACGACGGGATCGACTGGACCACGGCGGCGGCGCCGGTCCATGAAACGCTGAGCGGCGTAGCCTGGGGCGGGGCCTCCGGGGAAGGCGGGCGCTTTGTGGCGGTGGGCGACCGGGGCGTGACGCTGCGCAGCGACGACGGGGCGGACTGGACGGCGGCCGCCGCCCCGACCACAAGCAGTCTGCGGGCCGTCGCCTACGGCCCCGTCGGCCAGGATGGCGGGCGCTTCGTCGCGGTCGGCTCCGGCGGGGCGATTCTGTACGGCGACGGCCGGAACTGGACCGCGGCGGCCAGTCCGGTGGAACGCGATCTGCGCGGGGTCGCCTATGGCGGCGTGCGCCAAGATGGCGGGCGCTTCGTCGCGGTCGGCGTGGACGGCGTGGTCGCGCGGAGCGGCGACGGAATCGACTGGAGCATAGAGGACAATCCCACCGCGGCGCGGCTCAACAGCGTGGCGTGGGCCGGCGACCGCTTCATCGCACTGGGGACCGATGGCGTGATCCTGTACAGCCTGGACGGGGTCGACTGGTTGGAGCTGCCCACGCCGGTCTCCGGCTGGCTGTACGGCGCCGCCTCCGGCGGGTCCGGCGTTGGCTCGGTAGCGGTGGGGTTCGACGGCACGGCCCTGTACTCGGAACACGGGATCCGGTGGACGGCCGCGGCCGTTCCCACCACGAACCATCTGTGGGGCGTCGCCCGGAGCGGTTCCCGGTTCGTGGCGGTGGGGATGGGCAGCACCATTCTGCGCAGCGGCGACGGCCGCGACTGGACGGCGGCGCCCAGGCCGGTCGCCGACCTGCCGGAAGCGGTCGCCTGGACCGGTTCGCGCCTGGTCGCGGTCGGGTTCGACGGCTCGATCGCCTACAGCGGCGACGGCAGCGAGTGGCGCGCGGCGGCCAGCCCGACCGCCGACCGCCTGTTCGGCGTGGCCGGGAACGGCTCCCGGCTGGTGGCGGTCGGCGGCTACTGGCGGCGCGGGAGCACCATTCTGTACGGCAGCGACGGGATCGACTGGAAGCTGGCATCCGGCCCCGAGTCGTCAGCCCCGCTGCAGGGCGTCGCCACGGACGGCTCCCGGTTCGTCGCCGTGGGAGGGAACTGGGGAGACGGCGGCGGCATCATCGCCTACAGCGACGACGGCATCGACTGGACCGCAACGGCCAACCCGGCCGGCAGCCACCTTGCCGACGTGGAGTGGAGCGGCTCCCGCTTCGTGGCGGTCGGGTTTGACGGTTCGATCGTCTACGGCGGCGACGGCATCGACTGGACGGCCGCGGAGAGCCCGACCGAGCGCATCCTCGACGGCCTGGTTTGGAGCGGCTCGCAGTTCGTCGCGGTCGGCGAAGGCGGAACGATCCTGCGCAGCGGTGACGGGATCGCCTGGACCGCCGCCACCGCCCCGGTGTCGCACTTCCTCTACGACGTGGCCTGGAACGGTGACCGCTTCGTCGCGGTCGGCGACGCCGAGGACGGTGACGGCGAATTCACCGGCGCCGTGGTCCTGCGCAGCGCGGACGGCATCGACTGGAAGCAGGCGACCGGCCCGCTCGTTCCCACCCCGCTCCTGAGCGTCGCCTGGACCGGGTCCCGCTTCATCGCGGTAGGGCGCGACGGCACTATCGTCTCGATACGGTGATCACTTGAGGCGAACATGCTAGAGCGACTCAAGGTTCACGGGTTCAGGACTCTCGTCGATACGGAGATCCGATTCGATCCCCTGACGATCATGATCGGAAGGAACGGCGCGGGGAAAACGACCATCCTCGATAGTCTGCAGTTGCTCGGCAACTTCGCGCGGGGCGGCGTCGACCGCGCGTTCGGGCCGCCGCCCTGGGCGCTCAGTTGGCAGCGCACGAAGGGAATCGGCTGGGTCCCGACCGTCAAATTCGAAGTGCAAGTGGCGACCGGCGATAGCTACACCTACTCACTCGGTCTCAGCGAGAAGGAGCGAGAGCCGCTGGTCACCGAAGAGCGGCTCACGCATCTCGCAGACAATCGAGCGATCGCGTTTCGCGGTCCCCACAATCAGCCTCAATCCGGAACCATCTTGAATCCGGGCAAAGATGTCGACAAGCCTGAGATCGAGCGCGTCGCTCAAGCGCTCAAGTCTGTCGTCAGCTACGAACTCAATCCCCGGAATATTGAACAGCCAAATGAACCTGAACACAATTATGTGTCCAGAGAAGGATTCGGCATCGCGGGCGTGTTGGCAAATCTGAAAGAATCAGAACCGGAGACCTTTTTGAATCTGGAAAAACGGTTTAGAAAGTTTCGATCCGAGACGGAAAGCATCGACGTGTGGGCGGCGGCCGGGAAGGTGTTCTGGGGATTACGCGACAAAGGACAAGAGTACGCTTTCCCGGCGGTGCATCTTTCGTGGGGAGATCGTCAGCTGATGGGTCTGCTGTGCGTGTTGTACCGCACTAGTCCCGGCGCGGCTATCGCTATCGAGGAGATCGATCGTGGCTTCAATCATTCGCGATATGCGGAGGTGATCGAGCTGCTTACCGAAGCGGCCTATGATGGCATCGAAGGGCGAGGCCCGATCCAGATCGTCGTCACTACGCACAGTCCCTCGTTTCTGAACAAACTCGAAGATCGACTCAGTGAGGTCCGCGTCGTCACGCGGGTTCCGCGAGGCGGTACGGTTGTCAAGCCACTGCTCGACATAGCAGAGGAAAAACTGGGAACTGCCGCGCCCGAATCCTTGGTCGGAGAGCTTTGGGAATCCGGTCTATTGGACGATCTGATCGCATAGCAGTGCGGATTCTTCTCGCGGCCGAGGGACCGAGTGACGAAGTAGTTGCACGCTGCTTGATCGAGAACTATGTGGAGCAAGTCGAGATCGTTCCAAAGAAACTGACGGTGCGTGGAATTACCGCCATCCGGCGTCTGGCATCCGATTTCGTGCGAGCGGGCCATTTCGGGTACTACGACCTGCTGGTCGTGCACTTCGACATGGACGACACTTTACCAACCGGCTCTACGCATCCGCGCCAGAGTAATCGATGGTTTGCTATCAAGTCGAAGGTAGACTCAACGCTTGACGACCTGCGGCATTCGCGGCTACCGTCCCGATTGAAAGTCGTACTGATGACGCCGAAGCAGGCTACGGAAGCGTGGCTTTCCTGGGCCCGTGATAACCAATCGGGTCGCAAACGAGAGGATATGGACCGGTGGACGCTCAAGCGCGAGCTGTTCGGTAATCCTTCGCGGCGCGTCGCGGAGAAAGCGCAGGCTCTTGCGAGCAGCCTGATCGATCAGATGCAAGAGAACGATGATTGGCCGATGACACTCAGGTGGTTCGTGGATGATCTGACCGGTGCGGCACGTTCGGAATGACGCAGCATCTCCGTAAGAAGCTGATCGAGGTGGCGTTGCCGCTGGATGCGATCAACGCCGCCGCGGCGCGAGAGAAGTCGATCCGGCACGGGCACCCCAGTACCCTACATCTGTGGTGGGCGCGACGCCCGCTGGCCGCCGCCCGCGCCGTGATCGTAGCGGAGGTGGCGGCCAAAGGGAAGGGGGGCCGGGGAGTCGATCGGCGCTTGGGCAGCTTGGCGGCGGTGCGGCGGCTGGTATGGCGGGGCGGGACGGCCGCGGGCAGGATCGGGCGGGAAGTCAGGAGAGCGGGGGCGCCGCAACGTCAGTCGCGTCCGTATCCGAGCGGCGGTTCCACGCTGTCCGTTCGTCGAGGTCCAGACCGCAGATCGCCTCCAGCTTGTCGGCGAGCGCGGACTCCCGGAGGGAGTCCGGCAGATGATCGAGCCACTCCCGAGTTCGTCGATGATCAGCAGGTCGAACCGGCGCAGCCGCAGCTGCAGCCGCCCCAGTTCCCAGTTCGCGGTCATCGCGCGCCTCCGGCAGTTGCCGCGCCAGATCGTGGGCTTTGACGAACCGGACCCGGAATCGGCGTCTGGCAGCTTCCACGCCGAGCGCGATAGCCAGATGCGACTTGCCGGTGCCGATGGGACCGGCGATCACCACGTCTTCGGGGCGGTTGATGAACCGGCAGGACGCCAGTTCGATGATCTGCCGCTTGCTGACCCCCTGCATCTGATCCCAGTCGATCTGCGCCAAGGTCTTCACGTCCGGGAAGTGCGCCTCGCGCAGCCGCCGCGCAGCGGCGCTCGCATCGCGGGCGCGCACCTCGTGTTCCAGCAGTTCCGGCGCTACCGCGTGGTCAGCGCCGCGCTGAACGTCTCGGCCACCAGGTGCTCGCCATGCTCGACGATGGCACCGACCAGCTTGGCCACACCCGCGCCGCCTCCAACTCCCCGTACCGGGTGCTCAGCAGCCGCCACAACTGCTCGTAGGGCGCGCCCAACTCGGCCATCAGTTCTGGGGCCACCTGGCGGACCGCCTGCGGCTTGGCCGCCAGTTCATCCAGGTAGTGCTGGTACCGGACCGTCCGAGCGCCGCGCGGCTGCTTGGGCCTCGAACGAACGCTCCGGCAGCGCGCGCAACGCAGCCCGCTCCTCCCGGAAGCGCTCCGCCACGGCGCCGCCCTGCCGAATGCGGCGGGTAGCCGCCGCGGCGTCCAGGCCCTCCACCAGCCGTCCCGCGATCTGCGCCAGCGACGCGCCGCACGGGACCGGCGTCAGGTGCTGCAGCCGCACGTTCTTGCCGCAGCGCGTGGTCGTGCGCCATCACCTTGGGCGGCCTGGTAACGCGGCTAAACTCGACGGCTGTCTCGCGCACCGCCTGCGCCGCTTCAGCGCCGGCCCATCAGCCCGGTCTGACAGCGCCCGGCCGGCAGTTTACGCCGCTCCCTTCCGAGTTTCGCGCACTTGGCGGCGGTCATGCACCGGCATGCGGTCCGGCGCTCCGGCATTCATCAATGCTCCTGCGATCACGCCCTCGACCTTCGACAGCCGATGCCCGACGTTGACCAGACGCTCGTTGGCTTCCTTGACACCGCCTTCCAGCCCGTCGATACGAGCGTCGAGCCGGCCCTCGGTCGCCTGCATCTCAGCCCGCAGCCGGTCTTCGGTCGCCTTCACGTCCTCACGGAACCCGCTGATCGCGCCGTCAATACGAGATTCGAGCCGGCTGTCGCCCGCTCTCATCTCTTCCCGCAGCCTGTCGATGGCCGCCTCAAGACGGCCTTCGCCCGCCTTCGTCTCCTCGCGGAGCAGGGCCATGTCCTTGCGGTGCCGGCCGTCGATCCACCGGATCAACGCGAACATGACGGCGCCGAGCGGGATGGTGCCGCCGACGATCGCCCCGATGGTCGCCATCAGATTCTGGTCCATTCCTCCCCGAGCGCCATCCGATCCGCGGCCCGATCCTACCGGTTCGCGCGCGCGGTGTCACCGCGCCGGGGGACGGAGCGCTCTCTACACCAGACAACGCCGCGTGTTCGCTGCCGCTTTCAACGCCGGCGCATCAAGTGGCGCGCCCGATCTCCGTGCGTCGTCATGGTCCGGGTGTCGCCGGCACGCTTGGCCGCCGGGCTCAACGGTCACCCGGCAGACGCATCGACGCGCGTTGACAGCGCAGTCGGGATGGATCGGTCTCGAACCGGCCCCGTAGCCGAGCCGTGCGCCGCCATGCAGCGCGGCGCTCGACGATCTGCGGTGCGCGCGGCGCAGTCGGACCGACGGAAGACTCAGGCTTCCCGCGGGGGCAGCCCAAGCAGCCGAACAGATTCCAGACCCTGCGCACCGCCGCTGCCACGCGCTCATCGTAGCGGCGGGCGCTACGGCGTCGCGGGCGGCGCCGACCGACGACGACGACGGCGACCAGTTGGCCGTCGACGACGCTCAAAGACCGTCTTGCCCCACATGCGCAGCACCCAGCCGGCGTGGTGGCGGGTGCAGCCGTGCATCCGGACGAACTCGTCGAGCAGGGCCGCCTTCTGGCGCCGGGTGGATGTTTCGGTGATGCACCACCAGCCCTGCGTTCGCGTGGATTTGATGATGCAATGCGGGCGCTTGACGCGGGATTGGAGTGCGGCTACGGTCGCCGGTGAGTCTCATGGCCGACGAACAGGTACCGGACGAACCGCCTTCCGCTCAGCCGCCGGACGAAGCTGCGCCGCCCGAAGAAGAGGAGAGGATCACCCGGATACACGACAAGTACTTCTACGGGGTGTTTTCCGATACCGGCAACGCCGCCGGCCTGTTGCGCCCCTACCTGCCGCCGGCGGTAGCCGGCTCCCTGCGGTGGGCGACGCTCACCCACTGGCCGGGCCGCTTCGTGAGCGACGACTGGCGCGGCCGGGAGGCGGACTTGGTGTTCTCGGTGGAGCGGCAGGGGACGGAGGAGCCGGCGCTGGTGTACGTACTGCTGGAGCATCAATCCACGCCGCGCTACTGGATGGCGTTGCGGGTGCTGAACTACTGCCTGCAGCTATGGATGACGTGGCAGGAGGCGCGCAAGAACAGGAAGAAGACGAAGTTGCCGCTGATCGTGCCGCTGGTATTCTATCAGGGACGGAAGCGGTGGTCGCCGGAGCTGGAGTTTCGGGAGCTGGTGGAGGGTGCGGCGGCGGAGTGGCGGTGGGTGCCGCGGTTCGAGTACCTGCTGATCGACCAGACGGCGGGAGGGCCGGAAGCGGTGTTGGGGTCGGCGGTGGCGCGGCTGACGCAGATGGCGATGCTGGCGCGGGTACGTGGTGGCGCGGAGTTGGTAGAGAGGACGGCGGTGCTGATGGCGGAGGTGTCGCCGGATGGAGAGGTGGAGGTGCTGGCGCGGCACGTGGAGTACGTGCTGGCGACGCAGTCTGAGGAAGGGCTGCGAGCGTTCAGGGCAGCGTTGCGGCGCAACGTGCCCGGTCGTGGAGGAGAGCTGATGACTTACGTGGAACAGATAGAGGAGCGAGGCCGCCGGGAGGGCCGTCAGGAAGGCCGTCAGGAAGGCCGTCAGGAAGGCCGTCAGGAAGGCGTCTTGCGCACCATTGAAGGATTTCTGCAGCGCGATGTCCCGTGGTCGACCATCGAGGAGGCGACCAGCATCGACGAGTCCGAATTCGAGCGCCTCAAGCAGCAACTGGACGCCGGCGCCCCCGGCGCCGACAAACCCAACTGAGGCCCACGCCCTGCTCGCTTGCTGGCCGGCAGTCCGATGCCGCGCAGTTCGAGCAAATGCTGCAGGCGGCTTCGGCTTCCTGGCGTGCGGCGGACGCGAACAGCAGGTCGGCTTCGACGGCCGTCTGCAGATGCTCGGCGGTGACGGCGAAGTGTCGCGCGCACCGCGTACGGCGCATCGAAGCCGCCGAGACGATAGGCGTGCAGCCAGTCGCGCAGCGTCTCGGCGGCCACGCTGGTGCGCAGCGTGCCGGGAATGTCGTAGGTCTGCGCGGCCTTCGCGCGCAACTGCTCGCCGATCCCGGCCGCGCCGGGCGGCTGGTGGGCCAGGTCGGCGATCAAGCGGTAGCGGAACAGCGCCACCTCGCGGCGCTGAGCTTCTTCGTCGTCATTCATGTCGGTCGATCCTTGCCGTTCGGGTCCGTCGACCCGGTGATGACGACACACTACGGAGGGCGCCGACGGCGTGAATCCCCCAGCTGCTGTTGCCCGCCAAAAGTGGGATTCCCAGCCCCGGCGAGGCGGGGGCGCAATCCGAGCGGCGCCGGCAGCGACGGCAACGACGAGGCGGCCAGCGTCCGCAGCCTCACCAACACCGCCTTGGTCCCCAGCCGTTTGCGGCAGGCGCTCAGTTCGGGGCGGCAGCCGGCCAGTTCGTCAGGCAGCGAGAGGATCACCGCCCGCAGCGCCGCCCGCACCAGCTTCACGCGGCGGTCCAGCCAGCGCATCGCGCCCGGCAGCCCGACGTAGTCGGTGCGCGCCTTGGCGACGCCTCCAGCAGACTCGGCGACTGCTCGGCGTGGGTGACCGCCTCTTCCAGTTCCCGCAGCGTTCCGGGCAGCTGCGCCGCCAGGCAGTCGGGCAGCAGGCTGAACGTGGTACGGCTCTCCGGGCAGTACCAGCGCGCGATCAGCGCCCCGCGCGGCCACTTGCGCCGGTAGGTCCCGTGCCGGGCGAACGAGCAACTGCCGGACTCAATGATTCGCGCACCGGTCGAGCCTTGCGCCGCGCCACGGCGTCCAGGTCCTCCACCAGTCGTCCCGCGATCTCTGCCAGCGATCCGCCGCCACGGGACCGGCGTCAGGTGGTCAGAACCGTTCGGGGACTTCCAGGTACCGCACGCCGGCGGCATCGGCTCGTTCCCGGTCGACCGCGTCGATCCGATGTCCGACCACCACCGCCACGCCATCTTCCCCGAACACGGCGGCGAGCGTATCCGCGCTGGTGCGGCTGCGGGTCAGGTCGTCGACGTCGAGCCGATTGGCTACCTCTACGGCAATCCAGACCGGCGCGCGGTCGCTCTGCCGTTGCGCCCGCACGATGATGTCGGTGGCGGTGATCCGTTGCTCTTGGTCCGAGCTGATACGCTTCTCGTCGGCGGCCGCGGCGATCGCTTCGCTGAAGTCATCGGGAGCCTGGTGCACGGCGCTCTGAATGATGCGGGTACGGCGCACCTGCAAGCTCTGACTCAGCAGGGGCCGAATCCTGCGATGTACTTTCATCTCCAGGTCTGAGCCCTTCAAGGCCCCGACGTCGGTCTTGAGCACCGCCACGTCGGTCTTGAGTTCCGCCACGTCCTTTTCGATGCGGTCCAGACGCGCAGGCACGCCAAGGAACTCATTGGTGAGCATGGCGCGCAACAGCAGGCGTTGAGCGTGCGGATTGGCTTCCAGCTCAGCGATGATGCGGGCTACGAGCGATTCCGGAGTGAGTTGTCGTTCAGCGGTCATGCGATCCAACGTCCCGCGCTCAAGCTACCGGCTGGCTCTGCTCCGGTCAAGTTCAGGGATTCCCGAGCCTGCGGCGCAACTCGGTGCATGCGCCGCTCGGAAATTGACCCTTTTGCCGCTCAGAAATTGACCCACCCCCGGCAGTCGGCCTCCGGGGTAGTTTGGTGTTGCTCAAACATCAAGCTGACCGGAGGGAAGGATGCTGGGGATGGGTCGCGTACACATTATCAGACACAAGCGAGAGAACGAAGGGCTGCCGATCCGCGAGATCGCCCGTGATCTGGGGGTGAGCCGGAACACGGTGCGCAAGTACCTCGACGGCGACGGCGAGCCGCACCGGCGGGAAGCCGGCAAGCGCCCGCAGCCGGTGCTGGACGCGGTGCGCGTGCGGATCGACGAGCTCCTGCGGGAATGGGGGCAGCGCACGACGCCGAAGCAGCGCGTGACCGGGACGCTGGTGCACCAGCGGTTGCGGGCGGAGGGCTACCAGGTGGGCAGCACGACGGTGCGCGCCTACTTGGCTGAGCAGCGGCGCGCGCGGCAGGAGGTGTACGTGCCGCTGGTGTGGCGCCCTGGGGACGCGGCGCAGGTGGACTTCTTCGAGGTGACTGCGGAGGTGGCTGGCGAGCGGCGCCCGGCGTGGATGTTCGTGCTGCACCTGATGTATTCGGGCCGGGACTTCGCGTGGCTGTACGAACGGTGCAACCAGGTCGCGTTCCTGGACGGCCACGTGCGCGCCTTCGGTCATCTGGGCGGGGTGGTGCGGCGTTGCATCTACGACAACTTGAAGGCGGCCGTGAAGCGGCGCCTGGGGTTGGGGCAGGAGCGGGAACTGAGTGATCGGTTCCTGGCGCTGTGCTCGCATTATGTGATCGAGCCGTGCTTTGCGCGTCCGGGCGAGGGGCATGACAAGGGCGGCGTGGAGGCGCGCGGCAAGAACGTGCGGCTGCAGCACCTGACGCCGATCCCGTGCGGCGCGTCGCTGGCGCAGATCGCGGGACGGCTGGTGGAGGACCTGGACGCCGCGGCGGCTACCCGCCGCATTCGGCAGGGCGGTACCGTGGCGGAGCGCTTCCGGGAGGAGCAGGCTGCGTTGCGCGCGCTGCCGGAGCGTTCGTTCGAGGCCCGCCAGGTGGAGTTGGTGACGGTGAGCCGGCAAGCGCTGGTGCGGGTGGACGGCGCGCAGTACTCGGTGCCGAGTCGCTGGAGCAGCAGCCAAGCGACCGCCTACGTGGGGGTGTCTGACATCGTGCTGGAGTGGCGCGAGGAACGGATCACGATCGCCAAGCAGCCGCGCGGCGCCCGGACGGTCCGGTACCAGCACTACCTGGATGAACTGGCGGCCAAGCCGCAGGCGGTCCGCCAGGTGGCCCCGGAACTGATGGCCGAGTTGGGCGCGCCCTACGAGCAGTTGTGGCGGCTGCTGAGCACCCGGTACGGGGAGTTGGAGGCGGCGCGGGTGGTGGCCAAGCTGGTCGGCGCCATCGTCGAGCATGGCGAGCAGCTGGTGGCCGAGACGCTCAGCGCGGCGCTGACCACGCCGCCGCCGGCGCCGAGCGCGCCGCGCCAGCCGCCGGCGACGGTGCCGGTGCCGGCCGCGTTGCGGCGCTACCGCGTGGAGGCGACGCCGGCGGCGGCCTACGACGCGCTGCTGGCAGGCGGCGACCGATGAGCGATCTGACAGACGCGGTGATCGAGCAGCACCTCAAGGCGCTCAAGTTGCCGACGATGCGGCGCGAGTACCGGCAACTGGCTCGCCAGGCCGGAGCTGACTCCCGGACCTTCGAGGACTTCTTGCGGGAACTGCTGGAACACGAGGTGCGCGCCCGCGATGCGAGCGCCGCCGCGCGGCGGCTGCGCGAGGCGCACTTCCCGGACGTGAAGACCTTGGCGCAGATCGACTGGGATCAGATGCAGGGGGTCAGCAAGCAGCAGATCATCGAACTGGCCTCCTGCCGGTTCATCGACCGCCCCGAAGACGTGGTGATCGCCGGTCCCATCGGCACCGGCAAGTCGCATCTGGCTATCGCGCTCGGCGTGGAAGCTGCCAGACGTCGGTTCCGGGTCCGGTTCGTCAAAGCCCACGATCTGGCGCGGCAACTGCTGGAGGCGCGCGATGACCGCGAACTGGGGCGGCTGCAGCTGCGGCTGCGCCGAGTCGACCTGTTGATCATCGACGAACTCGGCTTCATCGCGTTCGAACGCGCTGGCGGCGAGTTGCTGTTCCATCTGATCTCTGACCGCTATGAGCGCCGCGCCACGATCGTGACCACCAATCTGGCGTTCGGAGAGTGGGTCAGAACGTTCCGGGACGAGAAGCTGACCACGGCGCTGTTGGACCGCCTCGGCCACCACGCGCACATCATCACTACCACCGGGGAGTCGTTCCGCACCTCGCCGCGCCGCCGCAGCCCTGGCGCGCCGCGTGCCGCGGCCGATGAATCGGCGCCCGTTACGTAACGGTGCGCAGTTGACGTGGCGCTGACCAACGCCGAGCGCCAACGGCGCTATCGAGAGCGGCGCAAGGCGCGCCAGCCGCAGGCGCGGGTGCGCCGGCCGCGTGATCGGCGTTCCCGGCCGCAGCGCTGGCAGGACGCGGTGCGCACCCTGCTCGACCTGCAGGATGAGTACCGGGAGTGGCTCGATCATCTGCCGGACTCCCTCCGGGAGTCCGCGCTCGCCGACAAGCTGGAGGCGATCTGTGAGCTGGACCTTGACGAACTGGACAGCGTGGAACCGCCGCTCGGATACGGACGCGACTGACGTTGCGGCACCCGCTCTCCTGACTTCCCGCCCGATCCTGCCGGCGGCCGTCCCGCGCCGCCATACCAAGCGCCGCACCGCCGCCAGCTGCCCAAGCGCCGATCGACTCCCCGGCCCCCTTCCCTTTGGCCGCCACCTCCGCTACATTCCCCACTGCCGAGGGTGGGTCAAAAACCGACCGGCAAAGTGCTCAATTTCCGAGCGGCGCGCGCAATCGGTGAGCACCAGGGTGAACGCATGCTCGCCGCCGATGTGGCCGCCGTCGTGGCCGACCAGATCGGCGCCGACTTCGCCCGGCCGCGGGTTGCGCCACTCGGTGAAGGTGCGGATCGGAATCTGGTGCATCAGGCGCGTGGTCGGCTTGGTGTGCGAGCGGCCGCGCACGCGCATGGCGCGTTTGTCGGCGCGCAGCAGCCGGTCCACGGTGGCTGAGCTGATGGTGGTGAGCTTCCGGCGCGTGTCGGGATCGCAGTCGAGTTCGCCAAACTTCTCCAGCACCGGCAGTTGCGTGCGCAGGACGGCCACCAGCCGCTTGCCGCACAGGAAGCCGAACAGATGCTAGATCCTGCGCACCGCCGCTGCCACGCGCTCATCGTAGTGGCGGGCGCTGCGGCGTCGCGGGCGGCGCTGACCGACCACGACGGCGACCAGTTGGCCGTCGCGGCGCTCGAAGACCGTCTTGCCCCACATGCGCAGCACCCAGCCGGCGTGGTGGCGGGTGCAGCCGTGCATCCGGACGAACTCGTCGAGCAGGGCGGCTTTCTGGCGCCGGGTGGCGCGCCGGTACCGTTCGACGGTCTGTGCGGTGATCGCCTTTCGTTGACTCATGGTAAGTCCCATCTCCTTCGACCTCCGCCGCCGATGGTGGCCAGGTCGTTCGTGTGGATGTTTCGGTGATGCACCAGCCCTGCGTTCGTGCGGATTTTGATGATGCAATGCGGTTGCTTGACACCGGATTGAAGCGCGGCTACTGTCCGTCGACAGATGCCCATCGTCTCCAGACCGCCCATGAAGAGCGCCCCGCACTTTCGGGCACCGGCACCGTCGCCTCGTCGACCCGCTCCTCAAGCCGGTCTGCAGCCTATGCGGAGCATCCGGAGCCTTTGTCTCGATGGGTTCCTGTCGTTCGCGCCCGGCTCCGATGCCATCGAGCTCGAGCCGCTGAACGTCCTGATCGGCCCCAATGGTGCCGGCAAGTCCAACGTGATCGAAGCCGTGGAGTTGCTCCACGCGACCCCGGCGAGCCTTGCGGCCGCGATCCGGGATGGCGGCGGCGCCGAAGAATGGCTGTGGAAAGGCCGCGACGACAAGCCGCATCGCGCGGCCACGATCGAGACGGTGTTGGGCGCCGACACACCGACCAACCGGCCGTTGCGCTACCGCCTTGAGTTCACCGCCATACGCGGACGCACCGAGGTGCTGGACGAAGCGATCGAGGAGGAAACCATCGGCCGGCCGGGCGCGGCTGACGTCTACTTCTATTACCGCTTCCAACGAGGGTTTCCGGTACTCAACGTAAAGGATTCATCGGATGGAGTCGGCTACGCGCGGCATCTCAAGCGGGAGACATTGCTGCCGGACCAGTCGGTCCTGGCGCAACGCAAGGACCCCGATCTGTATCCGGAAATCACCTGGGTCGGCGAGCGCTTCGGCGCCATGCAGACCTTCCGCGAATGGACGTTCGGCCGTTACACGCCGTTGCGGCAGCCGCAGCGGACCGATCACCCCGAAGACCGGCTACTCGACGACGCAAGCAACCTGGCGTTGGTGCTGAACCAGATCGAGCATCAGGACGGCCGCAGATTTGACGAGTTGCTGGCGCGGTTCTTTCCGCGCTATGAACGGATGTCGACCCGAATCTCCGGCGGCACCGTCCAGTTCTATCTGCATGAGACCGGTTTCCGCGCCCCGATACCGGCGACGCGCCTGTCGGATGGCACGATCCGGTTCATCGCCATTCTGGCGATTCTGCTGTCCCCGTCTCCGCCGCCGTTGGCGTGCATCGAGGAACCGGAACTCGGCTTGCATCCCGACGCGGTGGCGCTGCTGGCCGAGCTCCTGGTCGAGGCATCCCGGCGGACGCAACTGATCGTCACCACGCACTCGGATGCGTTGATCTCGGAGCTGACCGGTCAGCCGGAAGCGGTGATCACCTGCGAGCGGCCCGGTGAAGGCACCGTCCTGAACCGGCTCGACCCGGAGCGTCTCCGCAGTTGGCTAGACGACTATCGGCTCGGCGATCTGTGGCGGATGGGGGAACTGGGAGCCAATCCTTGAGCCGAATTACCATCTACCTGGAGGGCGGCGGAGACACTGCGAACACCAAGTCGGCGCTCCGGCGCGGCATGGATGCGTTTCTCGACCCGGTCAAGCGAAAGGCGCGAGAGAAGTCATGGCGCTGGAGCCTTGTCGCGTGCGGCGGCCGTGATGCGACGTATCAACGATTCCGCGATGCCGTTGCCGCCCGGCCTGACGAAATAGCAGTGCTGCTGGTGGATGCGGAAGCAGGAGTCGGCAACAGCGCGCCGCACGAACACCTGCATACGCGCGATAAATGGGACTTGGCGTTCGCTTCCAGCGGAACCGTCCACCTCATGGTGCAGGTCATGGAGACCTGGATCATCGCTGACACGGACGCTTTGGCTGGCTACTACGGTCAAGGCTTTCGCGCAAGCGCCTTGCCTGCTACGGACCAACTCGAAACCGTAAAGAAGGACATCATCATCGACGGACTGCACCAAGCCACGCGGATGACTCAGAAGGGGCCCTATCACAAGATCCGTCATGCCGATCTGTTGCAACTCATCGATCACCGGAAAGTCCGGCAGCGATGCCCGGCGTGCGACGGGTTCTTTAGTACGCTTGAAAGGCGGATCACGACGGAGGCTTGAGTACAGCGCATCGAAGCCGCCGAGACGATAGGCGTGCAGCCAGTCGCGCAGCGTCTCGGCGGCCACGCTGGTGCGCGGGGTGCCGGGAATGTCGTAGGTCTGCGCGGCCTTCGCGCGCAACTGCTCGCCGATCCCGGCCGCGCCGGGCGGCTGGTGGGCCAGGTCGGCAATCAAGCGGTAGCGGAACAGCGCCACCTCGCGGCGCTGAGCTTCTTCGGCGTCATTCATGTCGGTCGATCCTTGCCGTTCGGGTCCGTCGACCCGGTGATGACGACACACTACGGAGGGCGCCGACGGCGTGAATCCCCCAGCTGCTGTTGCCCGCCAAAAGTGGGATTCCCAGCCCCGGCGAGGCGGGGGCGCAATCCGAGCGGCGCCGGCAGCGACGGCAACGACGAGGCGGCCAGCGTCCGCAGCCTCACCAACACCGCCCACCGCCTTGGTCCCCAACCGTTTGCGGCAGGCGCTCAGTTCGGGGCGGCAGCCGGCCAGTTCGCCAGGCAGCGAGAGGATCACCGCCCGTAGCGCCGCCCGCACCAGCTTCACGCGGCGGTCCAGCCAGCGCATCGCGCCCGGCAGCCCGACGTAGTCGGTGCGCGCCTTGGCGACCGCCTTCAGCAGACTCGGCGACTGCTCGGCGTGGGTGACCGCCTCTTCCAGTTCCCGCAGCGTTCCGGGCAGCTGCGCCGCCAGGCAGTCGGGCAGCAGGCTGAAGGTGGTCCGGCTCTCCGGGCAGTACCAGCGCGCGACCGGCGGCGGCGTTGCCGGCGCATCGCAGGAGCGGCCATGCGGGCGCCGGCCGATCCTGCCGGCGCCCGCGCAGAGCCGCAGAGAAGCGGTGCGCTCAGTGCTGCTGCGCCGCCGGGGTTGCGGCGGGCGGCTCCGCAGCAGCGGTCGGCTGCGCTTCCTGGCGGCGCTGGCGCTGCATGGCGGTGCGGCGCCGGTAGCTGTCGACGTTGAGCTCGAAGATGGCCGCTCGGTGGACCAGCCGATCGACGGCCGCCACGGTCATGGCGTGATCGGAGAAGATGGTGTCCCACTTGCCGAACGGGCGGTGATCAAATCGAACAGTACGCTGGTCTGCGCCTGATCCTTGGTGACGTAGGGGAAGTCGTCGAGGATCACCAAGTGGAACTTGTCGAGCTTGGCGATGGTCTGCTCCAGGGCCAGATCGCGGTGCGCGCGCTGCAGCCGTTGGGTCAGGTCGGTGGTGCGGGTGAACAGCACCCGGTAGCCGTGTTCGATGAGCGCCAGGCCGAGGGCGGCCGCCAAGTGGCTCTTGCCGGCGCCGGGCGGGCCGACCAGGATCACGTTGGAGCCGTCGTCGAGCCAGTGGTCGCCTGCGCTGAGCGCCATCACGTGCGCCTTGGAGAGCATCGACACGGCGTTTTGCCGGGCGGCAGTTCGGCGAGCTTGACTGTCCGTCGTCCAAGGAATACACTTAGATCAAAGAGGAGGTGGGTTCAGATGAATGATAAGATCGAATTCTTCCTTGACGGGAGTCCCGTTACCGTCGTCAGCGGTCGTCAGAGCGTTCGCGACTTGCTGACGCTGACGGACAAGGTGATAGACGGAGACTATATCGTTACGAGAGAAGGGATCGAGTACGTGGGCCCGGACCAGTTCGTGGAGGTCCGCTCCGGTGACAAGATCGAAACACTACGGAAACCGGACCGCCCGCCGATCAGCCCTGGCGAAATTCGCTACCAGGTGAATGGCGAGATCCAGATCGCTACGGAGAGCCAGCTCTCAGTGCCTGAGATCATGCGGCGCGCCGGTGCTTCAGCCGCTATTGACGTCGATGACCTTGACAGTTATCTCCTTGAACACGTCGATGGAACCAAGTACGACCGGAGTGCCGACTCCGTGACCATCCGAGAGGGAGACGAGTTTCTCGTCATCCACCGAGGCGCTACCCCGGTCGCATGGGCGCCATAGACGTCGTCGAACGCGAACTCCGTGAACTCGACTACCGTACGGAGATCATAGATGCGCCGGGCTTCAGTTTCGGAAAGGTCGTAGCAATCGAGTATCCAGTTCCTACGGGACGCTATCAGGGCCTCACGTTCAAAGTAGGACTCGGATTCCAGGAAGAAGGGTACCCGGAATATCCACCGCACTTCGTATTTGTGGCGAACCATCTTAGCGATGCTCACGTGCCCAAATATGCCACGCGTCATCTCGATGGCCGTGAGTGGTCGGTGTTCAGCCTGCCTCCCAGCGACTTCTGGGACCGGTTGGCGCCCACGGACAAAAACATGAAGACCTACGTCCGCCAGCACTTGGCGCGCGTCTGGCGCGACATGTGACGTACGACGCAATCCTGACCGATGCCGTGCATCGGCAGGCGGCCGATTTGTTGCAGCGGCACGTTCGAGCGGGGCGCCGCCAGGAGGACCTCTGCTTCGCTCTTTGGCGGCCAGCCACCGGTGCCGAGCGGAGGTCTGCGCTCGTGTTCGAGATCATCCCGCCCCGCGACCGCGAACGGAAGCTGCATGGCGGAGCCAGCTTTATGCCGGCCTACCTTACCCGGTCGATCCGACGCGCCCTGCAGCACCGATGCGGTCTCGCGTTCATGCACAGCCATCTGTCGCCGGGTTGGCAGGGCATGAGCGCTGTGGACGTGGTGGCGGAGCGGGATCGTATCGCCCCGCCGGCCCGTGCGAGCCGGCTTCCGCTGGTCGGCCTGACGCTCGGCACGGACGGGTGCTGGAGCGCACGGTTCTGGCTTCGCGAGGAGCGGAAGTGGTGCGAGAAGGTGCGCGTAGTCGGCGGCGACGGTTTGCGCCTGACGTGGAACGACACGCTCCGTCCACCGCCCAAACGGCGGACCATCCTGCAGCGTACCGTTGACACGTGGGGCGCCAAGGCGCAACAGGACATCGGGCGCCTGCGGGTTGGCGTCGTCGGCCTGGGCAGCGTCGGCTGCATGGTCGCGGAGGCGCTTGCCCGCATCGGCGTCTCGAACGTTGTGCTCATCGACGCCGACCGAGTCGAGGAGCACAACCTCGACCGATTGCTGTACGCCGGCATCCGGGATGTCGGCGTACACAAGGTGGATCTGGTCGCGCGCCACCTGAAGCGATCGGCGACCGCGGCCGATTTCCGGGCCGAAGCGCGGATCGGCTGGATTCAAGAACGATCTCACTACCTTGCGGCGCTCGATTGTGACATACTCTTCGCCGCGGTCGACCGCCCGCTCCCCAAGGACGTGCTGAACCACATCGCCTATGCCCACTGCATCCCGGTCGTGTTCGGCGGCGTCTTCACCGCCCGGAAGGCCGGCGGCCGCCTTGGCCAAGCTACGTGGAGCGCGGTCGTTGCGGGCCCCGGCCACCGTTGTCTGCGTTGTGATGGGCAGTACACTTCCTCGGACGTGGTAATGGAGCGTGACGGCTCGCTGGACGATCCGTCCTACGTCCACGGCGAGCGGCGAAGCAACCAAGAACCGCGCAATGAGAACGTGTTCCCCTTCAGCGCCAACGTGGCCAGCTTCATGGTGCTGGAGATGATCCGCTACGTCGTGCGAGAGGATTGGTGGCCGGCCACCACCAAGCTGCACTACAGTTTCGTCCCCAACCGCCTGTCGACCGCGCACGACCAGTGTCACCCGCATTGCTCGATCGACCGAAAGACCGCGGCCGGAGACTCCGCCGTGTATCCGTTCATCGTCGATACGGAGCCCGCGAGAAGACTGCGGTGGTCTTCTGTCTTCACCGCGAGGCTTGTGAAGTCGGTCAGGAGGATTATAGGTCGATGAGTAACATCGCACAGCTCGCGATGCAGAACGTCAGGTGTTTTAGCGGCACTCAGTCAGTCGACATGGGGAAAGTAACCCTGCTTGTTGGCGAGAATGGCACCGGCAAATCAACATTCCTCGGGTGCTGTAGCGCGTTTGCCCGCCTGGCGAGTTTTGGCAAGTTGGAAGATCCGGGGCCGAACACGCGGAACTGCTTTGATGAGGAGCCCTTTCGGATGGGCCGCTACCGGACCATCGCACGACATGGGGCCGATTCCTTCTCGGTCGACGGGGCGCTCCATGAGCATTGTCACACTGCGGTCGGCTTTTCGTTCTCATCGGACCGCAACGGGCAGCCGTCCGAGACCCGGCTGCGCGTAGAACTCCCGAATCGAGAGGATGTTGGGAGCCGCCTGTCAGTGACGCGCGACCCCGAATCTCCGAAGGCGTGGCGGTTTGCGGGCAAAAGGTTCGCCGTAGACATACCACAGCAGGCGTTCTCTTACAGACAGTTATCGACATGGGTTTCGATGGCGATACGACACGGCTATATGCCGTTCGCCGGAGACCCAAGTCTCTATCGGCGAGCATCCGCTGGGTCTTCGAACGAGCATGAGGCCGCCTTTGTCAATCTCATCAACTTCCTGCAAACGATGCCCGTTCCACGAGAGTCGATACCGATATACGCGCCCCCGGCCGGCGCCGTTCGGCGACAACGGGAATATCAGTCCAATCCGATACCCGATTGGGACGATGGTCTACGCAAATATTTCGCCGGAGCCGGGCGCGAGCTCGGCTTGTTTTCGGAGATTGACATAGGTGGTGGAAATGACTCGCATTATGAGATACGGGTACGGCAGAGCAAAGGATGGTACAACATCGCGGATACCGGCTTTGGGGTGCCGAACATCCTGCCGTTGCTCCATGCCATGTACCGGCAGCCGGAAGGAACTACGTTCCTGCTGCAGCAGCCGGAAGTCAACATTCACCCTTCCGCGCAAGCGCGGCTGGCGGAAATGATGGCGACGTCCCCGTACCGTTTCGTGATCGAGACGCACAGCGATCACCTGATCGATCAGTTTCGCATTTGCGTCATGGAAGCCGCGCTGGCGCCGCGGGAGTTACGGATATCCTACTTTGAGCGAGTTCCGGAACGCGAAGCATCGGTAATCCACAACATGACCGTAGACGATGCCGGGAATCTCGATGGCGCCCCTGCCTCCTACCGGCGGTTCTTCCTGGGCCAGACCGACCGTCTGCTGGGCATCGGTGGTCATTAGTAATCCGCTGTCATGTGCACTCGAACCATCATCGATGCGAGCGTATTCGGAAAACTCGGCTCTCCCACGATGCAGGCATTTTGGAACTGGATGAAGAATGGACACGGCGTCATAGTATACACGGACGGCGGAAAATATGATGCAGAATTGCGTAAGAAGGCGCCAGATGTGTACGAACGGTTTTTGAGTTACCGGCAAAGTGGTCAAGCACGGCTGTTCAAGTGGAATGAAGTGCAGGCGCACGAACGGGCGATCGACAGCGTTGCGCGCCGGTCCAATGACGCGCACATCATTGCGCTGGCCCGGGCGAGCGATAGCTTGATACTCTGCACGTGCGACGGCGACTTGAAGGAGGACTTTCTGGATAGGAGACTGCTGCCTGCAGTGCAAAAGAAGCGTCGGGCGGTGTATCCGTCCCGAGACAGAAAGAAGCAACAGGACTTTCTCAGGCGGCGCGAATGCTCGTTGCGTTCGCGGGGCACCCCGGACTCCGGCCGCCGCCGTTCAAGCTGAAAGGAAGCCCGTGTGTAGCGTCCGCGTCGCGTCCGTAACCGAGCGGCGTTGAAGTCGAAGGAGTCGAGCGTCTTGCCGGGCCACAGCGCCGTGATGCGCCTTCCAGGTAGGCGCCCAGGCGGCCGTTGAGCGCGTCGAGGCTGGCGCCGTCGTCGGGGGTGCGGGGGCGCAATCTGAGGTGGTCCCGGAAAACTGGACAGGAGGCTAAGGTGTATCCGAGGCCATGAGGAGGGCCAACGGGATGGCGACGAAACGACGCCGATTCACAGCGCAGTTCAAGGCCAAGGTGGTCATGGAGGCGTTCCGCGGGGACCGCACGGTGCAGGCGATCGCGGCCAAGCACCAAGTTCATCCGAATCAGGTGAGCGGCTGGAAGCGGCAAGCCCAGGACGGACTCGAGGAACTGTTCGCGGCGACCGGCAAGCGCGGCGACACAGATCAGGAAGCGCTGATCCACGACCTGCATGCCAAGATCGGCGAGTTGACCGTGGAGCGCGATTTTTTAGCGCGCGGGCTCAGTCGCTGAGCCCACAGAAGCGACAGCAGATGATTGACCGGGAGCATTCGCGTCTGAGCTTGAGCCGCCAGTGCCGGCTGCTCGGCGTGAGCCGCTCGGCGCTGTACTACGAGGCGGTCGGAGAAAGCGCGGCGACGCTGAACTTGATGGGCCGCATCGACAAGCTGTACATGGATTATCCGTTCTACGGCAGTCGCCAGATGGTCCGCCATCTGGCGCGGGACGGGATGCTGGTAGGCCGCCACCGGGTGCGGCGGCTGATGGGGCTGCTGGGATTGGCGGCGATCTACCGCAAGCCGCGCACCACGGTGCCGAACCCGGATCACCGAGTGTATCCGTATCTGCTGAGAGGGCTTACCGTTACGCGGTCGAATCAGGTGTGGTGCGCGGACATCACCTACATCCCGGTGCAGGACGGGTTCCTGTACCTGGTGGCGGTCATGGACTGGGCGAGTCGGCGAGTGCTGGCGTGGCAGTTGGCGAATACGCTGGACTGCGAGTTCTGCCTGCTGGCGCTGGCGGAGGCGCGGGAGCGCTTCGGGACGCCGGAGATCGTCAACACCGATCAGGGCAGCCAGTTCACCAGCCGGGCATGGACGGGACAGTTGGAGGCGGCCGGCATACGCTGCTCAATGGACGGTCGTGGGCGCTGCATGGACAACGTGTTCATCGAGCGGCTGTGGCGGTCGTTGAAGTACGAGGCGGTGTACCTGCACGAGATGACGGACGGCTTCGCGGCGCGCCGAGAGATCGCCAAGTGGATGAAGTACTACAACGAGGTACGCCCCCACTCGGCGTTGGCTGGGCGGACGCCTGCGGAAGCCTACAGCGGCGTGCTCGCCGCGCAGGTGGCGTAGTCCGCATGGACATGGGGATGGGGCTGAAACGGCAGGTTCCGGGAACAAGAGGTCTGCCGCGATCCGCAGGGAGACGCGAACCCGGCCCCGGATCTCACCTCCGGCTACCGTCACCGGATATTCAGAGGAGGGGTGGGTTGACAACCGACGGATACACCTTAACCTACCCCTCGAACTGTCCTAACAACCGGGACCACCTCAATCCGAGCGGCGCCGGCAGCGACGGCAACGACGAGGCGGCCAGCGTCCGCAGCCTCACCAACACCGCCTTGGTCCCCAGCCGTTTGCGGCAGGCGCTCAGTTCGGGGCGGCAGCCGGCCAGCTCGTCAGGCAGCGAGAGGATCACCGCCCGCAGCGCCGCCCGCACCAGCTTCACGCGGCGGTCCAGCCAGCGCATCGCGCCGGGCAGCCCCCACGTAGTCGGTGCGCGCCTTGGCGACCGCCTTCATCAGACTCGACGACTGCTCGGCGTGGGTGACCGCCTCTTCCAGTTCCCGCAGCGTTCCCGGCAGCTGCGCCGCCAGGCAGTCGGTCAGCAGCGCACCGGCCGGCCGCCGCCTCTGCCTGAGCGTTGCGGAGCCCGTTGCGCGGCTCGGCGACCGTTGACGGGCGGCCCCGCCCGAGATACCATCATGCTGTGCAGGGCTTGGCGTTGATCGACTTCGACAACTTCCGCCGGAAGGACGCAAAATCCAGGGCGGACATTGAGTTTCACGCAGAGGAACTCATAGACCGCACGGCCCGTGCGTTCGTCAGGGTGTTTCCGGCATCCCGCGAGTTGGACATCCGCCTCTACGGCGGCTGGACCGATCCACGCGGACGTCTCAGCCGCGATGCCGAGTGGCTGACGGAGATACTTCCGGAAATGCGAGGCCGCCGACACCGGTTGATCGTTCGCCCCTCCCTCGCCACCACTATGTTGCAGTTTCCCGAAATGCTCCTGCTCGGTACGTTACGCGGCGCAGACCGCCGATTGCGTCAAAAGATGATTGACGGTATGATAGGATGTGACGCCATGTACATGAGCGACGACGGACAGACGTACGTCAGCGTCGTGTCCGACGACGACGATCTGCTGCCTGCGGCGATCTCCGCGCACGCCATGAAGCCCGAAGGGATGGTCTGGATGCGATCTCGCAGAGCGGGTGACGCTATCAACGACTCATCGCTCCTGAGTCACGGCTTGCCTCTGGTCGATTTGGGGTCAATGTAATGCTTGACGAGTATGCACGCGATCAGCAGGAGCGAATCGAACGGGACATTTCGTCCTTCGCCGATCCTGGAACGGCCGTCGAGGTGTCGCACGGCGGCGGCCGGCAGTTCCGTGCGACCTGGACCATGCGCGGCATTAGCCGTGAGGCGACGTTTACAGTATCATTGGACCACGGCACCAGTGTCGCGGGCGGCGGCCGGAAACAGAACTATCGCGCGTTTCTCGCCGGAGAACGGATGGCCAATTTGCGCAACGTGGCCGAGATGATAAAACAGAGTTCGAGTCCGGAAATCTTTGTTCAGACCCAGGCGCGCCGAACGGATCAGGAGCAAGACCTCCGCCCGGCAACCGATTGTCTTATCGACTTGGTAGAGGAAGCCGATGCCGACGCGACCCGCGTCATAATGGTTACCGGAGAAGCGGGGTCCGGCAAGACACAGGTTCTGCAAGAGCTCGTCAGGCGGCAAGCGGACCGCTACGTGCGTGGAAAGACTGACAGGTTGTTCCTGTACGTGAACGCCCAAGGGCGGGCGCTGGCCAGGTTGAACGAGGCCCTTGCCACGGAACTGCAGGACCTTCGCGTGAGTCTTACCTACCACTCAGTGGCGACGCTGGCCCGGGTCGGCATTCTGATACCGGTCATAGACGGATTCGACGAGCTCCTTGGCGTGAGCGGTTACGACGACGCATTCAATTCGCTCGCGCAGTTTCTGGAGCAATTGAATGGGCAGGGCTGCCTTGTGGCGTCGGCGAGATCGGTCTATTACGAAGAGGAATTTCTGTCACGAGCAGGAAGAGAGTCGGCGACAGACGGGCAAGCGTGGGTTCTCGTGCCGGTGGCGATCGCGGACTGGGAAGCACGGGAACGTGACGAGTTCATAGAGCAATTCGCCGACCAAAACGGGTTTTCAGCCGATGATCGAGAGGCGTTTCAGGCGAGAGTCGACAAGGTACTCAGCAAACAGAACGCGCTGGCGTCGAAACCTTTGTTCGTGGCGCGGACAGCGGCTCTATTGGTGAGGGGTGAGACGGCCTTTATGGATGGCGGCGGCGATGACGACTACGCCGCCTTGCTGGACGCGATGACGCAGGAGTTCCTGGCGCGAGAACAGCGTAAAACGCTACTCGACCGGCAACAGAGTCCGATGCTGGCGATAGATGAGCTCAATCTGTTGATGTGCGAACTGGCGCAGGAGATGTGGAATCAGGAGACTCGGGAGTTGGACTCGGGCTCCGTTCGAGAAGTCGCTGACTATGCGCTGGCAACTCTGAACGTCTCGGAGTCGGTGCGGCAGATGGTTACGGAACGGATGCCGACGCTGGCGTTCTTGAAGCATAGCGACCTGCACGCAGGAATCACCTTCGAACATGAAGTGTTCTTCATCCATTTCCTGGCCCGTTCGATTGCCGACCAATACCTGGACCAAGGTGCCGACGTGCGGGTGATGTTGAGCCGTTCGGCGCTGCCGGAGATGGCCGCGAAAACACTCGCGCGCCATCTGAAGCAGCGATCCATGCTGCGCTCACCGGATCTGCAGCGTATGCTGAGCCGACTGGCTGACGCGGGGCGGACGGAGTGGCGGCGGACGACACAGGTGCGCGAAAACGCGGGTCTCATAGTGCTGGCGATTTTGGGCGCGTGCAAAGACCATGAGATTGTCGGGCAGACGATTGCCTCTGTGGTATTTCCGGGCGGTCACTTGCGTGACGTCACCCTACGGCAATGTTCGCTGATTTCGGTATCGATGCGCCGAACGGATTTGAGCAGGACGAAGTTTATTGAGTGTAGAGCAGAAGATACCTGGCTGGTCGAGCCTCGGGTAAAGATAGGCGATACGAAGCTTGAATTGGGGCTTGATGTCGATCAGGTAGTCGGCATCCAGAAGCTGGGAGAAGACACCAACAAGACAGTCTACCATCCGGAAAAAATCAAGAAAATACTTGCCGATTGTGGGGCGCGCATCGAGAGTGAAAACGGCAGGCGCGATATACCGGACGAGCGGATCGACGTGTTGGCCGAACTCATGCGCGCGTACGGCCGGGCAAATCCCGTGTGTGAGGAGGACGACCACTTGAAGCACCTGTTTAACGACTGGTCATGGCCGGGCGTCCGGAGACTGCTTCTCAAACACGGAATAATTACGGCGGAAGAACGGCAAACGGGCGGAAAACGGAAATCATTCTTGCGGCGGCGATTTCGCCGCGAAGAAATCATGGCAGGAGTAAACAGGAACAGGCATGTACATCACAGGATTGGCGGTTTTTGGGATGATCTCGAAAGGGAGAACGATCAAGATTAGGCCGCGCCCATTGCACGCCAATCGGAACTGATGATGCTGCGCAACCGGGTTGAGCGCGTGTTGGATCCGACATAATCTCGCCGGTGGAATCCCGGAATAAATCGTCTGGAGAAGGGTCGGGATGTCCCGAATTCTCCCGTCACGTGAAAGATTGCGGGACAGCGCCTCGGTAGCCATGGCGGTCTGCGGCGCCTGCATCAGAGGCGCAGTTCTTCGACGGCTGTCTGCAGATGCTCGACGGTGACGGTGCGCGCATCGTCGAGCGCGGTGGCCGACAAGGCGTAGTGGGCGATGCGGTTGATCTGCCGGGGCAGCCCGCGGGAGGCCTGAAACAGCGCCTCTGCGGCGGACGGCTCGAACAGCGGCAACTCGCAGCCGGCCAGATGTAGGCGGTGTTCGGAGTCCATGGAGTAGTTGGTCAACAGGCGCAGGTCGTCGAGCACGTCGGTGCGCAGGAACTGCGCATCGTCGATGATGAGGACCGGCATCCGGTTGGCTTCCCGGACCTGGCGGGTGATCTCGGTGCGGATGGAGCGGTAGGCGGCGGCGCGGGAGCGTTCGGCCGGCAGGCCGAGTTCCCAGGCGATCGACTTGTACATGTCCATGACGTTGCCGGTGGTCAGCGAGACGTAGAGCACGCGGTAAGCGCCGGGATGCAGGACGGCGGTCACCGCGCGGCAGACGGTGGTCTTGCCGCCGCCGGGTTCACCGGTGAGCAGTCCGATGCCGCGCAGTTGGAGCAGATGCTGCAGGCGTGCTTCGGCTTCCTGGCGTGCGGCGGACGCGAACAGCAGGTCGGCTTCGATGGCGTCGGCGAACGGCAGGCGGGAGAAGGCGAAGTGTCGCAGATACATCAGTCGGTCTCCTGGCGGCGGTGCAGGTGGCGCAGGGCCAGCGGCGAGGGGGGCGGCTGGGGCGCTGGGGCCTCAGATTCCAGATGGCGGGAGGGCCGGTTGCGCTTGACGGAGGCGTTGGCGTAGGCGTCCAGCAGGGTGGCCTGACCGGCGTCGGCGCCGTCGTGGCGGATCAGCAGGGGGCGGCTCGGCGGCGCGTCCGGGTCGTAGCGCACGGTGACGGTGCGGCCGACCAGCAGCGGATCGACTTCGTAGACGCGGCCGTGGAGGCTGATGATGCGGTCGTTCATGACGCGGCGCCTGGCCTCGAACAGGAACAGGTCGTCCAGGTCGCAGCACGCATCGACGCAGCGCACCTCCTCGGTGTTCAACGCCCACTGCTCATGCGGGGTGCTGCCGCGCAGGCCGCTGTGGGGGGCGCGGTGATATTCGCCTTCCAGGTAGGCGCCCAGGCGGCCGTTGAGCGCATCGAGGCTGGCGCCGTCGTCGGGGGTGAGGAAGGCGAGCAACTGGTCGCGCACGGTGCGGAAGAAGCGTTCGATCTTGCCCTTGCCCTGCGGCTGATAGGGGCGGGCGTGGATCAGCGCGATGCGCAGCTTGGCGCAGACCAGCGCCAGTTGCTGAGAGCGATAGTTGGCGCCGTTGTCGACGTACAGCCGTTGCGGCACGCCGCGGCGGATGAGCGCCTGCTTGAAGACCGGCAGGAAGGCGGCGGTGTTCTCGGCGTGGGCGAAGGCGGCGAACGGACACAGGCGGGTGGCGTCGTCAAGGAAGGCGATGAGGTAGGTCTTGCGGCGGCGCCCGCCGTCGGCGACTGCCGGGCCGTGCATGACGTCGCTCATCCACAACTGGCCGGGGTAGCGGAAGCTGAAGCGGCGGCGGTCGACGCCGTCGGCGGCGGCTTGCGGCCTGCTCATCAGCCCCTCGGCGCGCAGCAGCCGGTGCACGGTGGAGCGCGCCAAGCGCACGCCGTCGGGGAGTTGGCCGCCGTTGGCCGCCTCCTTGATGACCTGCCGCACCGACCAGGATGGGTGCTCGGTCTTGAGCGCTATCAGCAACTCGGCCGCCTGCGGCGGCAGCCGCCGCGGCCGGCCTCGGTCAGCCCGCCGCTTGGGGTACAGCGCATCGAAGCCGCCGAGACGATAGGCGTGCAGCCAGTCGCGCAGCGTCTCGGCGGCCACGCTGGTGCGCAGCGTGCCGGGAATGTCGTAGGTCTGCGCGGCCTTCGCGCGCAACTGCTCGCCGATCCCGGCCGCGCCGGGCGGCTGGTGGGCCAGGTCGGCGATCAAGCGGTAGCGGAACAGCGCCACCTCGCGGCGCTGAGCTTCTTCGTCGTCATTCATGTCGGTCGATCCTTGCTGTTCGGGTCCGTCGACCCGGTGATGATCACAAACTACGGAGGCCGCCGACGGCCGGAATCCCCCAGCTGCTGTTGCCGGCCAAAAGTGGGATTCCCAGCCCCGTCGAGGCGGGGGCGCAATCCGAGCGGCGCCGGCAGCGACGGCAACGACGAGGCGGCCAGCGTCCGCAGCCTCACCAACACCGCCTTGGTCCCCAGCCGTTTGCGGCAGGCGCTCAGTTCGGGGCGGCAGCCGGCCAGCTCGTCAGGCAGCGAGAGGATCACCGCCCGCAGCGCCGCCCGCACCAGCTTCACGCGGCGGTCCAGCCAGCGCATCGCGCCGGGCAGCCCCACGTAGTCGGTGCGCGCCTTGGCGACCGCCTTCATCAGACTCGGCGACTGCTCGGCGTGGGTGACCGCCTCTTCCAGTTCCCGCAGCGTTCCGGGCAGCTGCGCCGCCAAGCAGTCGGGCAGCAGGCTGAACGTGGTCCGGCTCTCCGGGCAGTACCAGCGCGCGATCAGCGCCCCGCGCGGCCACTTGCGCCGGTAGGTCCCGTGCCGGGCGAACGAGCAACTGCCGGACTCATGATTCGGGCGCCGGTCGAGCCTTGCGTCGCGCCATGCCCTGGTGCTAACGTACTGCTCGCCGGTGAGCCCCGTTTGGTAGCGAAGCTGCACCGGTCACGGCCCGGCGGGTGGCGTCCCGCGCGGGCCTCTTTCTCCTTACGGGTTGATCCTCCCAGTGGAATGGCCGGCTGATAGCCGAGGCGCTCGGAGATGTCAGCGCTGACCACGTGTGGCGGGTGCTGCGGCGGCTGCGCATCAGTCTGGAGCGGCGCCAGAGTTGGTGTATCAGCACCGACGCCGAGTTCGCCCCCAAGGCGGCCGACATCGTGGGGTTGTATCTGTCGCCGCCGGAGAACGCGGTGGTGATCTGCATGGACGAGAAGCCGAGTATCCAGGCGTTGGAGCGATCGCAGGGCTGGCTGCAGATGCCGGACGGCAGAGCGCTCAGCGGGTTCAGCCATGAGTACCGCCGGCACGGCACCAGCACGCTGTTCGCGGCGCTGACGGTAGCCACCGGGATGGTCAAGGCCGGGCACTTCAACCGCCGGCGGCGGCGCGAGTTCTTGCAGTTCATGCCCCTATCGGCCGTAGCGGTCAGTCGTCGGGCTGCGTCCCGGTCGTCTTGACGATGTAGAGGCGGACCAGGAGCGGGTGATCGCGCAACTCCTGCTTGACCAGCTGTTCTATGTGGCTGCGCTCCGCCCCCAGGTTGGATGTGCCCAGTATCACAAAGTGCAACTGCCCAACTTTCGCGGTGATCTGCAGGCTCCACAGTGGGAAGGCGAACGATGACGCGATCCACGTCTCGCCCCCGTCGAACGATGCCCACGGCATGATGCCGCCGCGTTCGAGCACGTCCCTGGTGATGGTCTCCCACGGGACCGCGTGCGTGAAGCCGTGGAACTGGCCTGACCGGCGCTCGTAGGTGAAGTCGGCCGGGAATCGCACTCGGCGGTTGATGGTCTGTCCGTGCTGGTCGGTGGTCCGGGTGGCGTTGGCGCGGGCCTGCTCCGGCGGCCGCAACACGTCCTCAGTGAGCGGCCGGTCGATATGGCCGGGCGCAAGTTCGCTCGTCCCGCGGAAGTCGGGCTCAGGGGAAGCGCCCGGCCGGCGCCTCAGCGTGTCGTACTGGCCGGCGTCCGGCGGCTCCTCGACCCCGAAGTACCTCTTCCGCACCGCCCGCAGCTTGGCCAGATCATTCTCCGGCGGCCTGAGCGGATCGGGCCGCCCGCCGCCGGTCGGCTCCGGACCCGGACTCGCCGGCCGGTACCCTGCGCCGCCGGCGCCGGCCGCGGGCGTCTCCGGCATGATGAATGTCCAGCCCAGGTCTCCCGGCTCTGGCCTCTGCCAGCCCGCGGTCGGTCCTTCCTGGGTAAGGGCGCGGGCGCGCCGCTCTCGATCCTCCCGGACGTGCCGCTCTTCGATCTCCTTCGACACGTCGCCCCGCCACGCGCGCGGCATCAAGCCGCCCAGCGGGGTCTCCAGCTGATCGAACGCCGTCGCCTCCGGACGCGCAAAGGTCACTTCCGCATCCCGCCGGACCCGGTCGAGCAGTCTCCGCAGCGGCCCCCGCTCGTCTCCGGGTTCCTCCGGGGCCTCGGCCGCCGGCGCTTCCCGCGCCAGCCCCACCTCGGTCACGCCGGCCATCGGTTGCCCGGTCCGCTGGCTGCGTTCGTAAGCGTCGATCAGCCCCCGAATGCCCTGCACCGCTTCAGGCGTGTCCGGCGCCGGCATGTCCCGGCGTTCGTGCGCGGCGGTGCGGCCGGTGCGCGCCAGACCCCGGCCCGCCGCCGGCAGCGATACCGGCGTGTCCCGCCGTTCGTGCAGGGCCGGCGGCGTGCCGGCGCGCCGGTTCGCTTCCGCGATCAGCGCTTCGACGTTCGGGGCCGGCGCGGCGGCCGGCGGCTGCCCAGGCTCACCCGCCGCCGCGCCGATCCGCGCGGCTGGCGGCGGCGGCGCAGCGGGTTGCGCGCCAGCGGCGGCCGGCGGCTGCGCGGCCGGCTCGCCGGGTTGACCGGGCGCGCCCGGCGCCGGCCCGGTCATCTGCGGAGCACCCGGCGCCGCAGGTTCCAGCAACGCGCTGATCGCCGTCCCCTGCATCCCCGGCTGCGCGGGCGCAGGCGCGGCCGCACCGGGTTGCGCGGGTGCCGGCGGAGCGGCCGGCTGTCCGGCTGCCGCAGGCGGCGCCCCCGGAACGGCCGGCTGCGCGGGCGCAGGCGCGGCCGCGCCAGGCTGACCGGGCGGCGGCACAGCAGGTTCCAGCAGCGCGCTGATCGGGTCGGTGAGCGCCCGGATCGGGTCGATCTCGAACGGCGTCGGTCCGGTCATCTGCGGAGCGCCCGGAGCCGCCGGCGGCGCAGCGGGCTCCTCCAGCAGCGCGCTGATCGCCGTCCCCTGCATCTCCGGCTGCGCAGGCGCCGGCGCGGCCGCGCCAGGCTGCGCCGGCGCAGGCGGAGCGGCGGGCGCAGGTCCGGCAGCCGCAGGCGGCGCGCCCCAGACGGTGGTGGGGGTGGCCGGCGGCGGCGGCGCTGCGTTGGCGGTGAGCATCTGCGGCGCCCCCGGAACGGTCGGCAAAGCCCCCGCCGGTCCGGGCGCCGAGCTTTGCAGCCGCGGCGCCGCCGGCTGGCCCGGCTGCGCCACGGCCGCCGGCCGCTGCGCCGCGCGCCGGTTCGCTTCGGCAACCAGGCGGTCGGTGGCGTCCGGGGTCTGCAGCGCCGGCGCCGCCGACGCGCCGCGCGCCGCTGCGCCCGGCATCTCCCCCACCTGCGGCAACGAGCCTCCGCCCGGGCCGCCCGGCGGCGTGATGCTCAGACCGCCCGCCGCCGTCCCGCCGGCCGGTTCGAGCAGCGCTGCTATGCCGAGCGCCTCCGGCGCCGGCCGCCCTCCAAGCTGGTGACGCGGCGGCGAGAACGGCCGCGGCATCGGCGCCGGCGCGTCCCGCCGTTCGTGCGCGGCCGTCCGGCCGGTGATCGCCAGACCCCGGCCCGCCGGCGGCAGCGATACCGGCGTGTCCCGCCGTTCGTGCAGGGCCATGACGGGCGGTGCATCACCGCCCTCGGTAGGGTCCGGCCCGAAGTACCTCTTCCGTACCGCCCGCAGCTTGGCCAGATCATTCTCCGGCGGCCTGAGCGGATCGGGCCGCCCGCCGCCGGTCGGCTCCGGACCCGGACTCGCCGGCCGGTACCCTGCGCCGCCGGCGGCGGCCTCCCACGGCTTCGCGCCCTCGATGGCGAGGGAGCCCTCGAAGTCGTCCGCCCCCTGGTCCAGGACGGTGTCGAGCACAGACCTGGCCGGTCCGTCGGTGAGGGCGTCGCCGCCGGCTGCCGGCGTAGCGGACGCGGGGCCGGCGTCCAGGCGATCCCCGCCGCCGGTGACGAGGTTCTTGGCCCAATTCCAGACCGGATCACGCCGAAACCCTTTTGCGATTCCGATCCCCGGCTCGCCGCCGAACAAGGTCGGCTTGTATTCACCGCCGCCTTCGGCGCCGCCGGCGCCATCGGTGTACGCCACCGGCATCGGAGCGGGATCGGGCGCCACCGCCTCGTTGAGCAGCCAGGCGTCGAAGTAGTTCTGCGCCCATGAACGAGGTGATCGCCGACTACCCGGACCAGGAGGTGCATGTGATCCTGGATAATCTCAACACCCACAAGCCGAAGGAGGACCGGTGGCTGGCGCGGCATCCGAACGTGCACTTCCACTACACGCCGACGCGTGCGTCCTGGCTGAATCAGATCGAGGTCTGGTTCAGCATGCTGAGCCGTGGGGCCGTGGGGCGCTGAAGAACGCGAGCTTCACCTCTGTCAAGGAGTTGCGGGCGGCGATCGATCGGTTCATCAAAGCGTACAACGAGCGCGCGACGCCGTTTGAGTGGACCAAGCGCCAAGTCGGTCCCAAGGCGCCCAAGCGAAAGTACGCGGACTTGCGCAAGTGAGCACTAGGCGCTGCTGCTGCGCGGCTCACTTGGGCGGCTTCAGCGCGGCGAACTCGACGGCTACCTCGCGCACCGCCTGCATCTGGCCGGCTGCGAGGTGCCGCTGTTCGAGCCGTCCGCCGCAGAGGCGCTGTTTCAGGCCTCCCGCGGGCTGCCTCGGCAGATCAACCGCACCGCCCACTACGCCTTGTCGGCCACCGCGCTCGACAATGCGCGCACCGTCACCGCCCCGGCCCACAATTACTATGCAGGATGAACGACCAATCGTGCATTCGCCGCCAGTAACCGCCGATATTCCAGCGGGAAGTCCGGTGGCCCTTTCGTTGCTTCTACCTGGGCGTGAGCATAGCGCCACCGTTCCCAAGTACCGTGCACGTACTGATCCTCGGTTCGCCACTCCACCTGAACATCAAATGGCTCACCCTCATCTTGACTTACTTGTCGGGCGAACCTCAAATAGTCGCCGGCCGTATGATGGGCTTGTCCATACCCCGCGAGTTCCTCTATGAGTAAGTCTCCAAACGAGAACCCGCGCTCATGCAACCGCCCGTGATGCCAGACCGACAGCCCGACCTGCTTGAATGCTCGCTGCGTTGGCTGACCATAGTTTGGATTCCATGTCTCTCGGCTTGGTTTTATAAAGCGACATACGACGTCTTCATTCGGTACCGGCACAACCATTGCCCTGCTCAAATAGGCTGATCAGTGCGTCAGCGGATGTCATTGACCGCCGCATACGCTTTACCGTTTTGACGGGTATTCCCTCGCTGTCGTCATAGACACTCGCATCGATGGTCCCGTCGCGGAACAAGTTAGCCATCACCAGCAGGTTGTCCGCCAAGCGTAAGTGAAAATCCAAGTCGCCGTCTTCGTCGTCGACTGTAATGTGCGGTCCCCTGGTATGCTTCACCGCCGCCCGCACGACGCGGGCGGCCATCTCGACAACAATGGGCGCCGGGGCTACGCCGTTTATGCCGTGAGCAAACTCCTGGACGACTGGGGGTAACTCAGATGCTATAACACGAAATTGATCCGTCGGAAAAGCCTGTATCCAAGCAACAGCGTCGATGGAGCGCTGATCGGCGTCTGCAACACCATCGCTTCTTGACGGATGCGTGGTACTGCTCTCGACGTTCACAGAAGGGTTCGGCATTATGGGCCAAAAAGACTGAGTGTAGCCGGCCAATCGCATTTCTGCCAAACGGAGGCGGTAACCGGAGTGGCGATTAGGCTTCTCCGCGGTGCGGGTGTCCTCGACACAGGAAAAAGGGTCCGACCAATATGCACGTATCAATCCGTGACAGGGATCGAAATATCCATCCAAGTTGGCTTGCGCCTGAAGCTTTCTTTCGATGCAAGCCAAGGCGGTACCAAGTGGAGAGAAGCGGTCTCTATGGCTTGGATATGTCCGCGGCAACTCGGTGCGGGCGAGTCCCGTGAGCGGTGGCGGGCTGGTTACCGATTCGGTGTTGTCAATCGCGGTCACGGTGACTCGGCCTCCAAACGTATAGCAAAAGCCTGCGCTTCTTGCTTGACCTCTTTCAGTGTAGCTTCGATTTCAGTCTCACTAGGGAATCGGCGTTCTTGTTTGTGCAGGTTCAAGTCTAAGAAAACAAGTGAACCATTGGGATCGTTGTACCGCGGCTCGAGGGTAATAGTCCAGCGCCCGGCTGCATCTGCGAAAATCAGTTTCCCGGTTCCTCCAACAACCGTACGGCCTGGACCTTGGAGAGGCAGATTTCCAAACAGTCTGTTGCCGATGTATTGGATGGCTGGTTGGCCCGATTGCTGCTCCAATATCAATCCCATGTTGTATCCGAAGGCTGTCGGAGGATCCGTCTTACTAAGTTCGATTGCACGGGCAGAGACGCGAGATAATTTGGCAAAACCTGTGTCGTCAGGGTACTCCCGACCTATCGTCGACCTCGATGGGTGGAGCATAAGTTGTATCCGATCCCTGCCTAGAGTCAGAGTACGAGGAGGTTCGGCTATGCCTGGTACGGCAGGAGCAAATGGGTCGATTTCAGGGCGCACGTCAGGTCCGAAATCGACGCGAAACTGCTCCACCATTGGGGGCTCGGCGAGCAGATTTACACCCAGGAGAACCAAATTCATATTCAGGACGGTCTCGTTAGCCATCTGGGTGATCTCCTTCGATGGATGGTGCTCTTAGCACATCACAAACCGAGCTGTCCATCCGCGCGTTGGCGATTGATTCGCGCGCGACAGTGACGAGCCCGGCAGTCTTGCTCCTTAGATGTTCCATCGAGATGGAGATAAAATGTTTTGTGGTCAATGGTTGCTCCTCGTCACTCGTAGGTGGCCCAAGCGTCTCACGGGTACCCTGTCTTCCGTGACCGTCACCAGTGTAGCGGAGGGCATGTGATCGGGTCAACTGAATGTGGCGGGGGTCAAGTCTGCGTGACCACGATTCCGCGGGTAGCGGCGACGGGATGGCGAGAACTCGCTTGATATAAAAGATTTACGGATTGTTCAGGGGAAGGGGTTGAGGTAGCGGAAGCTGAAGCGGCGGCGGTCGACGCCGTCGGCGGCAGCGTCCGGCCTGCAGCGCATCGAAGCCGCCGAGACGATAGGCGTGCAGCCAGTCGCGCAGCGTCTCGGCGGCCACGCTGGTGCGCAGCGTGCCGGGAATGTCGTAGGTCTGCGCGGCCTTCGCGCGCAACTGCTCGCCGATCCCGGCCGCGCCGGGCGGCTGGTGGGCCAGGTCGGCGATCAAGCGGTAGCGGAACAGCGCCACCTCGCGGCGCTGAGCTTCTTCGTCGTCATTCATGTCGGTCGATCCTTGCTGTTCGGGTCCGTCGACCCGGTGATGACGACACACTACGGAGGCCGCCGACGGCCGGAATCCCCCAGCTGCTGTTGCCGGCCAAAAGTGGGATTCCCAGCCCCGTCGAGGCGGGGGCGCAATCCGAGCGGCGCCGGCAGCGACGGCAACGACGAGGCGGCCAGCGTCCGCAGCCTCACCAACACCGCCTTGGTCCCCAGCCGTTTGCGACAGGCGCTCAGTTCGGGGCGGCAGCCGGCCAGTTCGTCAGGCAGCGAGAGGATCACCGCCCGCAGCGCCGCCCGCACCAGCTTCACGCGGCGGTCCAGCCAGCGAATCGCGCCGGGCAGTCCCACGTAGTCGGTGCGCGCCTTGGCGACCGCCTTCATCAGACTCGGCGACTGCTCGGCGTGGGTGACCGCCTCTTCCAGTTCCCGCAGCGTTCCGGGCAGCTGCGCCGCCAGGCAGTCGGGCAGCAGACTGAACGTGGTCCGGCTCTCCGGGCAGTACCAGCGCGCGATCAGCGCCCCGCGCGGCCACGTGCGCCGGTAGGTCCCGTGCCGCGCGAACGAGCAACTGCCGGACTCGTGATTCGGGCACCGGTCGAGCCTTGCGTGTCGCGCCACGCTTGGCCGCTAACGTACTGCTCGCCGGTGAGCCCCGTTTGGTAGCGAAGCTGCGCCGGTCACGGCCCGGCGGGTGGTCTCCCGCGCGGGCCTCTTCTCCTTACGGGTTGATCCTCCCAGGATACCCGGCTTCAAGCACCGGCGCAGCCTCTGGCCCGCACTCCCCGACCTCTCCGGCTACCGGCCCCTGACCCGCATTCGCCCCCCGTCCCACACGATCCGTCTACGAATCAATCTGAGCAAAATCCGCCCCTCTTCTACGAATCAATGCGGGATCCAACAGCGTTCCAGCGCGAGCCGGTCGGGGAGGCGCTGGTCTACGAGCGCGACGGCCGCTTCGCCGGCTCGTGGGGCGCCGGCGCGTTCGCCGATGCGCACAAACGTCTCGGTCAGCGCCGGCGGGCTGGTGCTCTGCACCGACCGCAACGATCACGCGGTGCGGTCTCTTCACGCAGGGAACCCTGGGGACGCCGGCCGGGCGGCCCGCCGAGGAACCGTTCAACAACCGTGCCAGGCGTCTTCGACCCGATACCGCGCGATCTGGTCGCCGATGGCGGCCGTCGATCGGCTGTTGACTGACCGGCCATCTTCAACGTCGACAGCTACCGACGCCAGAAGTACGGCCGACCGCCCCCGTCGGACGTGTCCGGGTTGCTCAGCGGCGTCTGTCAAGGATACACTGGATCGCCATCGAGTTGCCTGCCGCGTTCTCGCTGGTTATCTTCGTCGCGATGAAAACGCGGCTCCAACCGGCCGAAGTGGCCGTATCGAAATGCGATCCGTTCCAGAACGATTTGCTGGATAGAAAGGAACTTGCGGAAACCCCCACTCAACTCGTCGATGGCGTCGAAGGGCCGTGCGTCATGGCTATCGACGCCCGTGGGGCGCCGGCAAAACGACGTTTCTGAAAAATGTGGTCGCAGCATCTACGCAACCACGGATTCCCAGTCGTCGAATTCAACGCATGGGAAACCGACCACGCCGACGATCCCTTTGTCGCGCTGGCTTCGGAGATCACCGACGCGTTGAGTGTGTTCCACGATGAATCACTCAAAGAACGGATCAAAGAGACGGCCGAAGCGGCCAAACACGTTGCCCTCCGTGCTATTCCGGGTGTAATTCGGTTGGTGACCGCCGGCGTGTTGGATGTTCAGCCACTGATGGAGAAGGAAGCAGGCAGACTGCTCGCGTCCTACGCAGAGCGCCGGCTTGACCAGTACAAAGAGGACCAGAAATCGCTCGAAACATTTCGGCAAAAGCTGTGCACAATGGCCAACGATCTGCATCGTTCCAAGGACCATCCGCTGATGATCATCATCGACGAGTTGGACAGATGCCGACCTCCCTATGCGGTTGCGCTCCTCGAGATCGCCAAGCATCTTTTCGGGACTGACCATGTGATTTTCGTGCTTGCCTGAACCGTAACCAACTCGCACATTCGGTATGCTCACTCTACGGTAGCGGCTTCGACGCAGCCGGCTACCTGCGCAGATTCTTCGATTTCGACTTGACACTTCCTGAACCAGATCGGACGAACGTAATTCAAGATATGTTGAAACGAGTAGGGGTCACGAATGAGAAAAATGAGATTGATCTCCTAACGAAAGTCTTTGGATCAGCAGCCCTGAGCCTTCGTCAGGTCAGCCAAGCAATCCATCGCCTTGGTCTGGTTGCACGGTCGTTGCGAATGCCCCGGGCTACGTTCATTACCAGTGTGGCAGTAGTGATCAGGACGATTGACACGGATATTTATCGGCAATTCGCGCGAGGAACGTTGTCAGATCTAGAGGTGGTCGACGCCATTCACGAAAAGGTCAATATCAGAAACGCCGAACTTGAGGCGATCATCATAATGGCGGCCAAAGAAATAGCCAGCAACAGCAGGAATATGATGTATGACGGACAGATCGAGTCGCCGCTCACGGATCGGTATCGGCAACAGAGTGAGACGTCGGAACATGCGCGCACTGTCATCAATAACCTGAATCGATACGAACAAGGTGGTTTTCTCTTGGATATGACCGGATTGACCGGATTGGGTTTCGTGGAGGCAGTTCGACGAACGGAGTTGCTGGAACGAGTGATGAACCGTTCGTGACATACCAGCAAACGCCGCCGGCCTGTTGCGCCCGTACCTGCCGCCTGCGGTAGCCGGCTCCCTGCGGTGGGCGACGCTCACCCACGGGCCGAGGCGCTTTGTGGGCGACGACTGGCGCGGTCGGGAGGCGGACTTGGTGTTCTCGGTGGAGCGGCAGGGGACGGAGGAGCCGGTGCGTGTACGTACTGCTGTAGCATCAGTCCAGGCCGCGCAACTGGATGGCGTTGCGGGTGCTGAACTACTGCGCGATGTCCCGTGGTCGACCACCGAGGAGGCGACCAGTGGCCAGTCCGGGTAGCCCAGGGCGGTTACCCGCCCCAGGCCCCCACAGACCCGTGCGAGCACGATTGACGCACACGGTGAGGTGGTCCCGGAAAACTGGACAGGAGGCTAAGGTGTATCCGAGGCCATGAGGAGGGCCAACGGGATGGCGACTGGCCAGCGACAATCAAGATGAGAACGCGGCGACAATCAAGATGAGAATGCGCGAGTAGGGCGGCTGGCTCCGAGGAGGAGGTCGGGGTGAGCGGCTCTGGCGGCGGGAAGGCGTCTCCGGACCGCAGTCAGAGCCGCGCGGCGGCGCCCGTGGCTTGACGGCCGGTGATCGCAGCCGACCCGGCGTTTGGTAAGGGTGTTGTGGGGAATCACCCCACAAGGAGCACCCGTGCCGGGCCGACATCTGACCGACCACCACGTGAGGCACTACATGAGTCTGCGTACCAACGACAAGCCGTCGGTGGCCGCCGCCAAGGCGGCGATCAGCACCGCCAGCGCCTACCGCATCGAGTCCGACCCCCGGTTGCCGTCCCAGAAACCGACGGTCCGGGGCCGCCGCCGTCCCGATCCACTGGACGGCATCTTCGCCGAGGACGTCATCCCGCTGCTGGAGCGCGCGCCGCAGTTGCGCGCAGTGACGATCTTCGAGGAACTGCTGCGCCGTCACCCCCACTTGGGGCCGAGCGTGCGGCGGACGTTGGAGCGCCGCGTGCGCCGCTGGCGCGCCGTGCACGGCCCCGATCAGGACGTCGTGTTCGCGCAGCGCCATCCACCGGGACGCCTGGGCCTGTCGGACTTCACCGCCGCCGACGACTTGGCGGTCGTCGTCGCCGAGGAGCCGTTGCCGCACCTGCTGTACCACTTCCGAATGCCGTACTCCGGGTTCGAGCACGCCGAGGTGGTGCTCGGCGGCGAGTCGTTCAACGCGCTCAGCACCGACCTGCAGCAGGCGCTGTGGATACTCGGCGGCGCTCCGGCAGAGCACCGCACCGACAGCCTGTCAGCGGCGTTCCGCAACCTCGACCAGGCCGCTCAGCACGACACGACCGAGCGCTACCGGGCGCTGTGCGAGCATTACCGGATGCGCCGATGCGCCCGACGCGCAACAATCGCGGCGTCCCCCATGAGAACGGCAGCATCGAGAGCGCCCACGGCCACCTCAAGGGCGCCCTCGACCAGGCGCTGCTGCTGCGCGGCTCGCGCCTGTTCGATGATCTGGACGCCTACCGCCAGTTCCTCGCCGAACTGGTCGGCCGCCGCAACGCCCGCCACCGCCCCCGCATCGACGCCGAACGCGCCGCGCTGCAGCCGCTGCCGGCGCGCCGCGTCCAGGACTTCGAGACCGAACAGGTGCGGGTCACCTCTCACTGCGGGTTCACCCTGCGCAAGGTCTTCTACTCGGTGCCGTCCCGGCTGATCGGCCAGAGCCTGCGCGTGCATCTGTTCGCCGATCGGCTGGTGCTGTTCCTCGGCGGCGCCGAACTGATGACCCTGCGGCGGGGCAAGCCGGCAAGCCGCACGACGGCGGGCGCCGCGGGCATGTCGTCAATTATCATCACGTCATCCACGCGCTGCGCCGCAAGCCGATGGCGTTGAGCAATCTGGTCTATCTCGATCAGTTGTTCCCCCGCGACGCCTACCGGCGCACCTTCGTCGCCTTGCGCGAGGCGCTTGACGAGCGTCAGGCGTGCCGCCGCATGGTCGGGCTGCTGGCCCTGGCCCACGATCAGAACTGCGAGGCGCTCCTGGCTGAGCACCTGGAACACCTGCTGGCCGCCGGCCGGCTGCCCGATCCGGCCGCACTGCGCAATCGCGCTTCCTGCCGGACCCGGCCGCGCTGCCGCAGGTCAGCGTCCGCACCGGGTCGCTGGCCGACTACGACCAGCTGCTTGAGCATCCCGAACAACTCGGCGCTTCCCAGGCAGGCGCCGCATGAAGCAGCCCATCGACCCCGCCGCCCTCAACCACATGCTCGCCGAGTTGCGCCTGCCGAGCAGTTGCTGCGGGCCGGCTTTCGGCTTCCGCACGGCCGGCGGAAGCCGAACCGAAGGACGGCTTCACGCGGTAGGGGGAGTTGACCCGCTTCACCGCAGCATCTATCGTCGCCGGCACTGAGCACTGATGCCGGACGACGTGGGGCAGCCGCACGACCATCTGTTCCGCTCCGTGTTCGGCGAACCCGCCGAGGCGGCCGGCCTGTTGCGCGCGCATCTGCCGCCGGCGGTCGCCGACGGCTTGGAGTGGTCGACGCTCACCGTCGACGAAAGCGACTTCTTTCCCCCGGAGTTGCGCGCCACCGAGTCCGATCTGCTCTACTCGATCGAGCGCCGCCCCGGCGGCGGTCGAGCGTGGCTCTACGTGCTGCTGGAACACCAATCGACCTCCAGGCGCCGAGACCGCTGGATGCGGCTGCGGATGTTGCAGCACTGCTGTCGTATTTGGGAACGCGACCGGCGTGACCATCCCGATGAGACCGAGTTGCGCCCGATCCTGCCGATGGTGTTCTATCTGGGAGACGGACCGTGGGGTCATGCCATCGAATTCTCCGAGTTGCTGCCCGCTGAGGTGCGGGCGTGGCCGTGGCTGCCGCGGTTCGAACATCTGCTGATTGACCACTCGAACACGCCGCCGGAGGGGGTGCGCGGTGGGACGACGGGACGTATGGCGCAGCTCATGATGATGGCGGCGTGCCGGGTTGCACGGTGGCCGGCGTTGCGGCGTGCGCTGCCGTTGCTGGCCGAACTGGCGCGGCGCGGGGCGCGGGAGCAGGTGCGCATGTTCGTGCTGTACGTGCTGGCGACGCAGGAAGAGCAGATGCGCCGGCGATTTGCCAAGGAGTTTCAGCGGCAGGTGCCGGGACCGAGAGGAGATACCATGAACTACGTCGAGGAGATCAAGCAGGAGAGCCGTCAGGAAGGCCGCATGGAGGGACAGGTGCGCACCATCGAGAGTCTGCTGCGCGCCGGGGCGCCGTGGTCGCTCATCGAGTCGGCCACCGGCATCGACGAGGCCGGACTGCGCGACCTCAAACAGCGGCTCACGGCCTCCTCCACCGCCAACGGCAGCCGGTGACCAGCCGTTGCGGCACGCCGCGGCGGATGAGCGCCTGCTTGAAGACCGGCAGGAAGGCGGCGGTGTTCTCGGCGTGCGTGAAGGCGGCGAACGGACACAGGCGGGTGGCGTCGTCAAGGAAGGCGATGAGGTAGGTCTTGCGGCGGCGCCCGCCGTCGGCGACTGCCGGGCCGTGCATGACGTCGCTCATCCACAACTGGCCGGGGTAGCGGAAGCTGAAGCGGCGGCGGTCGACGCCGTCGGCGGCGGCTTGCGGCCTGCTCATCAGCCCCTCGGCGCGCAGCAGCCGGTGCACAGTGGAGCGCGCCAAGCGCACGCCGTCGGGGAGTTGGCCGCCGCTGGCGGCCTCCTTGATGACCTGCCGCACCGACCAGGCCGGGTGCTCGGTCTTGAGCGCTATCAGCAACTCGGCAGCCTGCGGCGGCAGCCGCCGCGGCCGGCCTCGGTCAGCCCGCGGCTTGGGGTACAGCGCATCGAAGCCGCCGAGACGATAGGCGTGCAGCCAGTCGCGCAGCGTCTCGGCGGCCACGCTGGTGCGCAGCGTGCCGGGAATGTCGTAGGTCTGCGCGGCCTTCGCGCGCAACTGCTCGCCGATCCCGGCCGCGCCGGGCGGCTGGTGGGCCAGGTCGGCGATCAAGCGGTAGCGGAACAGCGCCACCTCGCGGCGCTGAGCTTCTTCGTCGTCATTCATGTCGGTCGATCCTTGCTGTTCGGGTCCGTCGACCCGGTGATGACGACACACTACGGAGGCCGCCGACGGCGCGAATCCCCCAGCTGCTGTTGCCGGCCAAAAGTGGGATTCCCAGCCCCGTCGAGGCGGGGGCGCAATCCGAGCGGCGCCGGCAGCGACGGCAACGACGAGGAGGCCAGCGTCCGCAGCCTCACCAACACCGCCTTGGTCCCCAACCGTTTGCGGCAGGCGCTCAGTTCGGGGCGGCAGCCGGCCAGTTCGTCAGGCAGCGAGAGGATCACCGCCCGCAGCGCCGCCCGCACCAGCTTCACGCGGCGGTCCAGCCAGCGCATCGCGCCGGGCAGCCCCACGTAGTCGGTGCGCGCCTTGGCGACCGCCTTCATCAGACTCGGCGACTGCTCGGCGTGGGTGACCGCCTCTTCCAGTTCCCGCAGCGTTCCGGGCAGCTGCGCCGCCAGGCAGTCGGGCAGCAGGCTGAAGGTGGTCTGGCTCTCCGGGCAGTACCAGCGCGCGATCAGCGCCCCGCGCGGCCACTTGCGCCGGTAGGTCCCGTGCCGGGCGAACGAGCAACTGCCGGACTCATGATTCGGGCGCCGGTCGAGCCTTGCGTCGCGCCACGCTTGGTCGCTAATCTAACAACGGGGTGCAGCGCGTGATCCGAGGCTTGCGTTATCTGCGCAACAAGCATCCGAGGCGGCGGCAGGTCCGGGCAGTGCTGGGCTATTTCTGCCGTCACCAGGAACGAATGGGCTACGCAAGCGCGGCGCGAAGCGAACTGCCGATCAGCAGCGGCGTGGAAGCGGCGTGCAAGACTTTGGTCACGGAGCGACTAAAGCGTTCGGGGATGCGTTGGAGAGAAGCGGGAGGACAGGCGATCCTGACGTTACGCGGCTGGGTGCAGAGTGAACGTTTCGAGACGGCGTGGGAGCTGCTCGCCGGGACGTATCGGGACGAGGTAACCGTCTGCGGAGATATCGAATCGGTCCACGGTCGTGCCGCCTGACCCATCAGTTTGAGACCCACACCCATGCGGGATGTAACAGCCGGCGACATATGACCATGAGGACGCAAAGCAGAGGCGTTCCGGCGGAGGCGGAAGGACGGAGCGACGGGGTACAAGCAGACCGCGCGCAATACGAAGAACGCAGTTATAGCACAGATCGGAAGACGGTCTCATGCCGCACGCTACCATCGGAATATTGTTGAATAATCGGCGCGTACAGTAACTCACATTCGCTGTCCTTTTTTCTGAGTTGCCTTGCCAGTGTCTTCAGATAGACTTCATTGGTATGTGATTCTGAAATACTGTATAGCTCAATTCCTGCCGTCGTGAGAGTAGACACTGTAATCGATATACCTCTGTCGCCGATACCACCTACTCGCAGAACATGACCACTGCTGAGAAGATGGTTAGATACGGTGAGACGATAGGCCGAACCTCCGATTTCGAGAAGACCGCAATCTTGATGCCTTAGTAGATTTCCATGTACCAACTCAACAAATGGCGTATCGTCTCCGAATCGATGAAACACAATGCCGGCTTCCGATGTGCGTAAGACAAAACTACACAACGACTGAAACAGCCTCGCCTCTGCGGAGGTCATGTTTCGCACGACATCCATGGTGCGAAGCGATACGCTTCCAGGACGCTTCACTTCACCGGATAGAAGCTTCGCCCACAGGCGTTGCATTTCCTCCGATGACACATCCTGAATACAATCGAAGAATCGGGCAGTCCAATCGCCATCTGGGGCGTGGTCATTGACTTCCATGTCGGCAAGTTGCTCCGCGGAGTGACCGACCACAGATCTGACGTTTGACATACGCTTACGTTCCTGAAATTCTATTTTCTGCGTAATAAGGTTCGAACTCAGCTCTGCGTCACCGTGCAACTGATCCTTGTTGGATAGCAGAACCTCGCGAGCTCGGGCTTGTGCGCGGGTATTGATCTCCAAGGAAGTAGCCCTTGCCTTCGCCTGTATGACCCTTGCGTCAGCTTCGGCTTCGGCGCGGATTCGTTTTGCGGTTGCTTCTCGGCGGGCTCGCCACGGTGCCAAAATCGACCCTGCGATGGCGCCGACACCAATGGCTGCGTGCTCCAGAAGTTTGTCGATTCCGGGAACCTTCAGTTCCAATCGTCCTTCCGTGATGCTACCTGTGCAGTAAAACCGGGACAGTGGTCCTGGTCTGGATGTGTGAGAGCGAAGGCAGCAAGATAGAGGCGACCGTCCCTCCTCGGCAAACGCTCTACGAGCTCGTCCACGATGGCAACACTGCGATCGTCGTCATCGGATTTCTCAAGGTGGTTGAGGTCAACTTGGAGATAGTTTTCCGAGTCAACCACAATCGTCGTGCTGTTCCCCGTTCCGACGGGCCAAAATGCCAGCCCACGCGCTGGCAGCTCAAACGCCATATTCTCGCCTCCGAGTGCAGATCGGTGAGTCGTCACCTCTCAACGGTGACCTGGCTACAAAGGGTAGCAGTTCGATCAACGAATGGCAAACGGACACAGGCGAGTTTGGTTGACGTACCCTCGGCGGTACCGAGTGTAGCGGAAGCGCGTCCAAGGGCGCCGGAGAGTTCATGGGTGCCGGGCGGCGGCCGCGGCGCGGTGGCTGGTATGGCGGTGCCGAGGCCCGCTGGCAGAATCGGGCCGGAGTCAGTAGCGGGGCCGGGGGCCGGGTCGCGGGTCGCGCCCGTACCTGGAGCATCTGCTGGCGGCCCGGCCGCACTGCCAGTCCGCGTCTGCCGGACGCGGCCCGCGCTGCCGCAGGTCAGCGTCCGCACCGGGTCGCTGGCCGATTACGACCAACTGCTTGCTTGCTGACCCCCTGCATCTGATCCCAGTCGATCTGCGCCAAGGTCTTCACGTCCGGGAAGTGCGCCTCGCGCAGCCGCCGCGGAGCGGCGCTCGCATCGCGGGCGCGCACCTCGTGTTCCAGCAGTTCCCGCAAGAAGTCCTCGAAGGTCCGGGAGTCGGCTCCGGCTTGGCGAGCCAGTTGCCGGTACTCGCGCCGCATCGTCGGCAACTTGAGCGTCTTGAGGTGCTGCTCGATCACCGCGTCTGTCAGATCGCTCATCGGTCGCCGCCTGCCAGCAGCGCGTCGTAGGCCGGCGTCGCCTCCACGCGGTAGCGCCGCAACGCGGCCGGCACCGGCGCGCTCGGCGGCGGCGGCGTGGTCAGCGCCGCGCTGAGCGTCTCGGCCACCAGGTGCTCGCCATGCTCGACGATGGCGCCGACCAGCTTGGCCACCACCCGCGCCCCGCCTCCAACTCCCCGTACCGGGTGCTCAGCAGCCGCCACAACTGCTCGTAGGGCGCGCCCAACTCGGCCATTCAGCTCCGAGGCCACCTGGCGGACCGCCTGCGGCTTGGCCGCCAGTTCATCCAGGTAGTGCTGGTACCGGACCGTCCGGGCGCCGCGCGGCTGCTTGGCGATCGTGATCCGTTCCTCGCGCCACGCCAGCCACGATGTCAGACACCCCACGTAGGCGGTCGCTTTGGCTGCTGCTCCAGCGACTCGGCACCGAGTACTGCGCGCCGTCCACCCGCACCAGCGCCTGCCGGCTCGCCGTCACCAACTTCACCTGGCGGGCCTCGAACGAACGCTCCGGCAGCGCGCGCAACGCAGCCTGCTCCTCCCGGAAGCGCTCCGCCACGGTACCGCCCTGCCCACTGCGGCGGGTAGCCGCCGCGGCGTCCAGGTCCTCCACCAGCCGTCCCGCGATCTGCGCCAGCGACGCGCCGCACGGGACCGGCGTCAGGTGCTGCAGCCGCACGTTCTTTGCTGCAACGCATGGTCGTGCGCCATCACTTGGGCGGCCGGGTAGCGCGGCTAACTCGACGGCTGTCTCGCGCACCGCCTGCACCGGTTCCAGCGCCGGCCCATCAGCCCGGTCTGACAGCGCCCGGCCGGCAGTTTACGCCGCTCCCTTCCGAGTTTCGCGCACTTGGCGGCGGTCATGCACCGGCACGCGGTCCAGCGTTCCGGCATTCATCAATGCTCCTGCGATCACGCCCTCGACCTTCGACAGCCGATGCCCGACGTTGACCAGACGCTCGTTGGCTTCCTTGACACCGCCTTCCAGCCCGTCGATACGAGCGTCGAGCCGGCCCTCGGTCGCCTGCATCTCAGCCCGCAGCCGGTCTTCGGTCGCCTTCACGTCCTCACGGAACCCGCTGATCGCGCCGTCAATACGAGATTCGAGCCGGCTGTCGCCCGCTCTCATCTCTTCCCGCAGCCTGTCGATGGCCGCCTCAATCCGGCCTTCGCCCGCCTTCGTCTCCTCGCGGAGCAGGGCCATGTCTTTGCGGTGCCGGCCGTCGATCCACCGTATCAACGCGAACATGACGGCGCCGAGCGGGATGGTGCCGCCGACGATCGCCCCGATGGTCGCCATCAGATTCTGGTCCATTCGTCCTCCCCGAGCGCCATCCGATCCGCGGCCCGATCCTACCGGTTCGCGCGCGCGGTGTCACCGCGCCGGGGACGGAGCGCTCTCTACACCAGACAACGCCGCGTGTTCGCTGCCGCTTCAACGCCGGCGCATCAAGTGGCGCGCCCGATCTCCGTGCGTCGTCATGGTCCGGGTGTCGCCGGCACGCTTGGCCGCCGGGCTCAACGGTCACCCGGCAGACGCATCGACGCGCGTTGACAGCGCAGTCGGGATGAATCGGTCTCGAACCGGCCCCGTAGCCGAGCTGTGCTGTCATGCAGCGCGGCGGCTCGACGATCTGCGTGCGCGCGGCGCATTCGGACCGACGGAAGGCTCAGGCTTCCCGTGGCGCTGATCGCCGCCTTCGCGGGGCAGTGCGGTCAATGACGCACCACCGCCGGTGGATGAGCTGATGGTGGTGACCTTCCGGCGCGTGTCGGGATCGCAGTCGAGTTCGCCAAACTTTTCCAGCACCGGCAGTTGCGTGCGCAGGACGGCCACCAGCCGCTTGCCGCACAGGAACCAGAACAGATACCAGACCCTGCGTACTCCCCCGCACGCGTTCATCGTAGCGGCGGGCGCTACGGCGCCGCTCGGCGCTGACCGACCACGATGGCGACCATTTGGCCGTCGCGGCGCTCAAAGACCGTCTTGCCCCACACGCGCAGCACCCCCGGCGTGGGGCGGCGGGTGCTGCCGTGCTCATGCCCGCCGCCGATGGTGGCCGGGTCGTTCGTGTGGATGTTTCGGTGATGCGCTACGTCCGGTTGCACCGCTGATCGCGGGGTGTTACAGTGGGTCGAGAGGAGGTACGGGTGATCGGCGATCGCCACCACCGCGAACCATGCACCGGTTCTGTGAATTCTGGCCGCAGATGCGATGTCCGCGAATGCCCGGAACCACTGTGACGCACACGCACGCACACGCGGTTACCGTTCCCGACAACCGATGTCACATGCTGCATCCGGCCTACGGTCCGCGCGCGCAGCGGGTTCGGGAGTTACTCTAGTGGATTACAATTACGAAGCCCTTGGCCCCGAGCGCTTTCAGAAACTCGCACAAGCATTGCTCGTCGCCGAATATCCCGACACACAGTGCCTCCCAGTGCGCCAGTCCGACGGTGGACGCGATGCATTTGGTCCTGATCCTGAATCACCACACGCCGGGTTCGTTGTATACCAGGTAAAATTCTCCGAAACTCCTCAACACAAGAGTGCCCGCGACACAATCACAGCAGTAATCGCGTCAGACAAAGACCATATTGTCAATCTGCGCGAACGCGGAGCAACCCGATACCACATAATCACGAACGTACATGGCACAGGCCATCCCGACCGCGGATCAGTTGATAGAGCGCACGCAGCCTTATCCGAGCTTCTTTCCATTCCGCATATGATCTGGTGGCGTGACGATCTCGACCGACGACTCGATAACCAACAAGCCATAAAGTGGAGTTATCCAGATATTCTTCGCGCTACAGACATCCTACCTTTATTGCTAAAGACACAAAACGATGAAGACGCTCTGCAAGCCTCAACACGTACGCTAAAAGGTTACATCGCCACACAATATAGCGACGACCGAGAGCTAAAGTTCAAGCAAGTAGAGCTTTCAAACGCACTAACCGATCTATTCATCGACCTTCCCGTCAGGAAAAAGCCCAGCCGTACTGACCGCGATCGTGCCCACCAACCGCGAATAGGCTACCACGGAGACGTACAAATGCATCTCGACGTCGATAGCCATAGCCCCGATGACGCCCAGACTCCGTTAGCAGCCACGTTTTGGTTACAAATGGCGCTGCCTAGCCGTGTTTCCTCTAGCCGTGTTTCCCGATATGTACTTGAAGGCGCTCCTGGTCAAGGAAAGTCAACTGTTACGCAGTTTCTCTGCCAGGTAAATCGTTTACGGTTCTTGGACAAGCCCAAAGAGCTCGAACGGCTCGACCAAACGCATAGCACGGGACCGGTACGAATTCCTTTTCGTTTAGATCTGCGCGACTACGCGCTATGGCTAAGTGGTCGCCACCCCTTCGAGACTTCGGGCGCGCGCGTCGCGCCGAGCGGAAACCATACGTCACTAGAAAGCTTCATTGCAATGCAAGTGTCTTCGTTCTCTGGGACTAGCGATATCACCGCAGACGAGTGCATTCAACTCCTTCAGCGGACTCATAGCGTGGTCGTTCTCGACGGGTTTGACGAGGTAGCTGATATTTCCATACGCACTACTCTGGTCCAGGAAATCTGCCGAGCCGCCGATAGGTTCGACGCCCGAGGCCTTTCCGTACTATTTATCATCACTAGCCGCCCGGCTGCGTTCGCAAGCTCCCCCGGGTTTCCCGAAGACGACTGGATCCATCTCGAGCTCATAGATCTCCAGCCATCGATTATCTCTATGTACGGAGACAAATGGACGGAAGCGCAGCGTCTAAACGAGCGAGAGCGACACATGGTATCGACCACGTTGCACGCGAAACTCGAGCAGCCACATATCCGCGACTTGGCGCGCAATCCGATGCAGCTTTCAATATTGTTACACCTTATTCACGTCCAAGGACCAGCTCTGCCAGAGAAGCGAACCACGCTATATGAAGAATACATGAAACTCTTTCTTAACAGGGAGGCCGAGAAGTCGAATATCGTCCGCGACCAACGAGATTTGATACTTTCGATTCATGGGGTTCTTGCGTGGTTTCTGCACACCCGGGCTGAGAAGGGCGGAGCTGGCAGCCTCACCAAGGGGGAACTGCAGCGCCTCGTATACCGTTACCTTGAGTCGAAAGAACACGATCGTCGTTTGGTCGATCCACTCCTCACGGGCGCGGTCGAGCGTGTTGGCGCTTTAGTATCTCGCGTCGTCGGTACGTTTGAGTTCGAGGTGCAACCTTTGCGAGAGTACTTTGCCGCTCGGCACCTCTACACGACGGCACCCTATTCACCGCCCGGCAACCCTGTCAAGGGGACCCTTCCAGACCGGTTTTGTGCCATCGCTCGTAGCCCGTATTGGACGAACGTCGCGCGCTTTTTCTGCGGTTTCTACGATGTCGGCCAGTTGGGAACATTGGTGGACGGTCTGATCCATCTCGATGAGGACGGCGGTTATCAATTCATCAATCAGCCTCGCCTTCTGTCGATAATGCTTCTATCCGACCACGTATTCGCACAGTCGCCAAAGATAATGAAGCGTCTCGTTGCGAATGTAACTCGGGAGCCCGCGTTCCAGCGGCTTTTTGCGTGGCAACACTCAATGGGTGTACCTGAAATGGCACTTCCCGAGACGGCGGGACGAGTAGCGCTGTTTAGCTCGTGCGTAGATAAGCTGCAGAAAGAATTAGATCCTGAACACGCAAGCAATCTTCGTCGAACGATTCGGCAGAACGCAGACCCGAGGACTTTATTGGAGCTTTGGTCTAAGCGAAGAAGAGAGGGGCTAATGAGATGTCATCCCTTGGAGGAGGCATCGGATTTCGGAATACTGAAGAAGATTTCGTCAGCTGAGATCGTCACTCTCACTGAAAACATAAATGACAGGTTGCAGTGGTTGACGGTTACTGATAAATATGACGCAATGGCTCAGGAGCCGCTATATGGGTTCGCTTGTAAGGAGTTTTTTGACGGTGCCCTCGCATTTTATCGCGCGCCCGCGTCGAATCGTAAAATGATGAGTCTCGAACTTCTGAGCGTACTACTGAACGTACATGGGCTCACCGAGCTGTTTTCAGAGACGTCGCGCGAGCGAGCAAATGTCAGGGGTTCAGTCGCCCAGGCTGTCGGTTTGGAAAACTCAGACTATTTTCGTAATGCGGTTCATTCCATTGGCGAATCCAACGATGAGGTAGCGTCGCTTGGCAGGTTTGTTCTCGATCACATGAGGATTCCGGTGACCGATTGCGTCTCGGACCGGCGCTGGTGGTCAACACTCGTCGACGCGGGTCTGAAAGTCTCTAAAGGAGGTTTCTTGTTTCAGTGTATAGCAGCGATATCGACGGTAATTGGTCGCAGTGAGGAGACTGCGGCGTGGAGCGATGAAGGATTTGCTGCTACCGGCGGGCTAGTAGATCGGCTTTCGTTCGCGCGATCGATGTCCGGCAACTCGGAGTGGTGGCTTGATAGATTGAAGCAGACCTCGCGAGAGAAACTTGTCGTGTGTATCGCGGTTCTTGTGGCGTGGGGTAAACCGGACCTGATTGGTGGTTTAGTGGGAGATGTTGAAGATCGAGTGGCACAGATGACTGCGGATGAATGGCGTCGATTGGTCTTTGTTGTGCGGTGTATTAGGCGGGCAGATAGCCGGGGTCAAGACCGGCGGCTCGAATCGAAATGCGGTTTGGACGTAAGTATGCTGTCACCGCGGTTGTCGTTGGCCGTTGTCGAGAGAGTTATCGACCGTGACCTGAGAAGGAAATTGTCACGCGAAGCCTTTAGAAATTACGACGACGAGGACGAGGTCATTCTTCAGGCGGCCGTGAGCAACGAAGTTATGTTGGCCGGGGAACAGTCGGATAATGTCGACTGGGAGTATCTTAGTCATCTGTCGAAGAAATCGCGGCGTGTTGGCCTGAGGTTTTTGTTTCCACCGTCGGGCAATTGGAGTGTGCCGGAGCACATCGCTAGGGAGGTGCTTAGCAATTGTGATGTACATTCGACTCAGTTCGTTGCAATATGCGAGCAGTCGTATCGTACTATTGTAGTCGATAGGGCTGAGACCGTGTCTACAATCTCCGAGAGAGACAGGTGGTTTCGGTCCGAGGAATGATTGCAACCAAGGAGGGCAAACCGGTGCCGCGCGTGCGCGGATGGTCGGAGACTTCAGGGGACAGGACCGACCGATCGTCGGCGCGTGCGTGAAAGGAAATGCGGAAATAGAGTACGCACCGTCACGTCTTGGTGATCTAATCGCTTTCGCGGCGGGGATGGCCGGACGCCTCATGGCGATCATCGCGAATCAGTGGAACGGAACGGAGATGAAGATTATGTTGCTGACGTACGATGGCGGGGAGGCGCCGGCGTATTCTTTAATGGGGCTGCCGGTAGGCGGCCAGTGTTGTGTTATGTGAGGTTCACAGTTTGTGGTTCATGAATTGCGAAGGATACGGGTCACGTTGGTGATCTACTCGCTTCGCGGGGGCGGAGCGGAGCGGGTGATGTCAATCATGGCGAATCATTGGGCGGAATGCGGATGGAAGGTTACGTTGCTGACGTACGACGATGGCGCCGAGGCGCCGGCGTACACGCTCAGCGGGGCTGTAGACCATCGCCACCTGGGTATCGAAGGCGCGTCCAGTGGGGTGGTGGAAGCGGTCGGGAGCAACGTGAGGCGGCTGGTGGTCTTGCGGCGAGCGATCAGGGACAGCGCGCCGGACGCTGTGATCTCATTTCTGGACGTGGTGAACGTCAGGACGATCCTGGCGACCTTCGGACTTGGAGTGCCGGTTGTGGTATCGGAACACAGCGATCCGTCCCGGCACCGCATCGGCGCCGTATGGCAGGCACTGCGCAAATGGAGCTATCGGTACGCGGCGAGTGTCGTGGTGCTCACACCGGACGCGCTCAGGTACTTTCCGAACGCGATACGACGCAAGGGAGCGGTGATTCCCAATCCCTTGGAAGTGGACGTGGGTGCCGATCTTGTGCCAGTGGGCGGCCGGCGGAAAACCGTAGTGTCTGTCGGCCGGCTCGCCGAGGAGAAGGGCTTTGACCGGCTGATCACGGCGTTCTCGATGGTTGCCGCCAAACATCGGGAGTGGTCCTTGACGATCTGGGGAGAAGGGGAGGGTCGGCAGTCGCTTGAGGCGGTACGCGATCGGCTTGGCCTGCGCGGGCGGGTTGCGCTTCCGGGATGGACGCGGGAGCCGTTCAAGGAGTTGAGCGTGGCGGGGCTGTTCGTCATGTCGTCGCGGTATGAAGGGTTTTCCAATGCGCTGTGCGAGGCGATGGCGTGCGGGGCTCCCGTGGTGAGCTTCGATTGCCAGGGACCGCGCCACGTCGTGCGCGATGGCCACGATGGCGTTCTGGTACCGGAAGGTGACGTAGACAAGCTGGCGGCGGCCATGGATCGGTTGATGGCGGACCCTGCGGAGCGTGATCGCCTCGCCGCCAATGGCGTCAAGGTGATCGAGCGCTTCCGGAAGGACAAGGTGATGTCCTTATGGGAACGACTGGTGGCGTCGTGCGTGGCCGATGGAAGATGAAACCGATCGCCGCGCGAAATCAAAAGCGTGGCCGGCCCGGCGTTGCCGGTGGCCGGCTCCTCCCCTGGGCAGGTGACGCACGTAGCGCTCGCGCGCCTTGCGCTCCGGCCGGCAGCCAGGCATAATCGCCTTCCATGAAGTGTCTCGTTACGGGCGTGGCTGGGTTCATCGGCTTTCACTTGGCGCGCCGGCTGGTAGAGCAGGGGCATGAGGTCGTGGGAATCGACAACATCAACCCCTACTACGACGTGACCTTGAAGATCGCTCGCCTGCGGGAGCTCGGCGTGGACATTGCCGACACCGTCGGTAACGACCGCCAAGTGGCTGACGCACCAGACGGCAGCTTGAGATTCGTACGACTGGACGTGACGGATCAGGACGGCGTTCGAGCGCTGTTCGCCAGCGAAGAATTTGACGTGGTGTACCACTTGGCCGCGCAAGCCGGTGTGAGGTTCTCGCTCACCGATCCGTTCGCGTACACCGCCAACAACGTTCACGGCTTTCTGAGCGTGCTGGAGGCGGCGAGAACGCATCCGGTCCGCCATCTGGTCTACGCTTCCTCCAGCTCGGTGTATGGGCTGGACCCGCACGTTCCCTTCAGCGAGTCCGGCGCCGCCGATCACCCCGTCAGCCTGTACGCAGCCACGAAGCGCTCGAACGAACTGATGGCGCACAGCTACTCTCACCTGTTCGGTATCCCCACGACCGGCCTGCGATTCTTTACCGTTTACGGCCCGTGGGGTCGTCCCGACATGGCATTGTTTCTGTTTACGAAGGCGATACTGAGGGGCGACACGATCGATCTGTACAACCACGGAGAAATGGAGCGAGACTTTACCTACATCGACGACGTCGTCGATGGGATCGTGAGCGTGGTGGACCGGCCGCCGCAAGGCCACACCGCATGGGATGGGCGCGAGTCGTCGATCTCTCCCGCTCCCGCCCGCGTGTACAATCTTGGCAACGGCTCACCGGTGCCGGTCCGGGAGCTGGTCGCCGCCGTTGAAGACGAACTCGGGACGACGGCGCGAATCAGATTGGCACCGATGCAGCCAGGGGACGTTCCGGCCACCTGGTCGGACTGCACCGTCCTATGCAAGGAAGCGGGATATACGCCGCGCGTCAACATCCGGGAGGGCGTGCGACGATTCGTTGCGTGGTATCGCGATTACTATAGCGTCGCCCCGTCACCAGCGTCGATCTGACGGTCACTCCGTATTCACGTCCAGACCAAATGGCCATGACGACAATCGAACTGTTGAGAAACCGAAAAGCGCATATAGGCGTGGTCGGCCTTGGGTACGTTGGCCGTCCTCTAGCAGTCGCATTGAACCGCGCGTTCTCCGTCTATGGCTTCGATACGGACGAAACACTGATACGGACGCTACGAAGCGGAGTCGACGCGACCCGTTCGGTGAATAACACCGATCTCCGCGAAGTCGCGGATCGCTTCACCTCGGACCCCGCCGTTCTTCGACACTGTTCTGTCATCATCATAACGGTGCCTACACCGATCAACCGCGACCGCACACCTGATCTGGGTTCTCTGAAGGCGGCTTCGAGAACCGTCGGCCGGAATCTAAGGGACGGCTGTTTGGTGGTGGTGGAGTCGACCGTCTACCCTGGGGTCACGGAGGACGTCGCCGCGCCGATCATTGCTCACGAAAGCGGACACGAGATCGGTGTCGGTTTCCATGTCGGCTATTCGCCTGAGCGCATCAATCCGGGGGACGATGCTCACACACTCGATCAGCTGGTAAAGGTCGTTGCAGGCGCAGATTCCCGGGTGACAGCGTTGATGGAGGCCGTATACGGCGACGTTACCCGCGCTACGGTGTTCAAAGCGACGAGCATCAAGACCGCGGAGATGGCGAAGGTCATCGAGAACACGCAGCGTGACCTCAATATCGCGTTGATGAACGAGCTGGCGATGATCTGCGACCGTCTGTCGCTGGATACCGCGGACGTCCTAGAGGCGGCCGCTACGAAGTGGAACTTCGCGCGCTTCGAACCCGGTTTGGTCGGCGGACACTGCATTGGCGTCGATCCGTATTACTTGACACACGTTGCCGAGAAAGCAGGGCATAACCCGCACGTCATACTGGCCGGAAGGCAGGTCAATGATTCGATGGGGCGCTACGTCGCCCGACGGACCATCGAACTGCTGCGCCAGTCCGGCAGCGGACGAAGCACAGCGGTCCAGACAGTCCTGATCCTGGGCTTCACGTTCAAGGAGAACATCGCCGACGTGCGCAATACGCGAGTCGCGGATGTCCTCCATCATTTACAGGAGCAGGGTCTCAAGTGTTCCGTCTTCGATCCGGAAGCCGACCCTCGGCACATTCGGGAGGACTATGGATTCAACGTCCTGAGTGATGTCCAACACGGGGCGCCGTATGACGCGGTCGTAGTAGCCGTGCGGCATGACGTGTTCAGAAGCGCATTTCCGCTTGAAACCATCAAATCACTGTCGGTTTGTGATCGACCGGTGCTCATTGACGTAAAGGGCATCTACGACCGGAACGCGGCGCGCGATTCGGGATTTCTGTATTGGCGACTATAGAGACCGCACGCCTTCGCGCAATACGCCACGTTCGGTTGGCGATACGGCGATACACGCGCCCGTCCTCCGGTCAATCCGTAGGTCGACAGATTCTGCACGCGGCGCGCTCGATTGGTCTGTCGACCATTGGCGTCAAGTTCGTGTCGCTGTGGTCGACAATCGTGGTCGCGTCCTTCTTCGGCACCGGCGACGATCGGGAAGCGTTTCTCATGGCGTTCCTGCTTCCGTCCGTAAGCATCATGGTTATCAGCGGCGCCGCGACGTCAGCCATGATACCCACGTACGTACGAGTACTTCGACACCACGGAACCGCGGCCGCGCAGGCGTTATTCTCGCAGGTGTTGCTACTCGCCATCGGATTACTACTGTTTGTGGCCACCGCCTTGGCGATCGCACTTCCGTTGGTGCTGCCGACACTCGCAGCGGGGTTTGATCCTAGTAAACAGTTGCTAACGGTGAGGCTGGCGTATTTGCTGTTGCCTGCGATAGTGGCGAAGGGTATCGGTACCTTATACGGCGCCACGCTCAATGCCCATCATCGCTTCGCGCTGGTGGCGGCCGCGCCGGTGATGGCGCCGATTTCGATGATCGCGCTACTGTTGTGGTGGCCCGATCCGTCGACGCGGGTATACGCAATGGCGGTCGGGACAGTCGTGGGGGTGTTCGCGGAACTCGCGGTCCTTGGTTGGGCTCTGAAATCGCGAGGGATGGCGCTACTTCCCCGGTGGCGCGCCAGCGGCGGGGAGGCGCGGCAGATAGCATTACAGTTCTTGCCACTGCTGGCGGGGGCGGTGATGATGAGCGCCACCGATTTCGTAGACCGCTCCATGGCGGCGTCGCTGTCACCGGGGAGCCTGGCGGCGCTCGACTATGGGAACCGGTTGGTGATCGTGATTCTGGGGATCGTGTCCGGCGCCGTGGGCACCGCCGTACTTCCGCACTTCTCGGCGCTGGCGCAGCAACGCAATTGGAGAGAGTTGCGGTCCCTTCTCAAGGTATTCGGTGCTTGCCTGTTCGTTCTGATGACGGTTGTTGCGGTACTGGTGGTATTGCTGTCGGAGACCTTGATCCGGGTGGCGCTGGGGAGAGGAGCGTTTACGCGCGCAGACGTAGAGTTGGTCGCGGTGGTGCAGGCGGTGTACGCTCTGCAGATGCCCTTCTACGTGTGCGGGATCATGTTCGTGCGGGTGATCGCCTCGCTCACGGCGGGATATGTCCTTGCGGTAGGAAGCTGTTTGAATCTTGCGCTCAACGTGGCGTTGAACATTGCGTTCATGGAAATTTGGGGAGTTGCGGGCATAGCGCTGTCCACTGTTTGCGTGTACGTTTTCAGTGGAGCGTTCATCATAACGATGGCGTATCGGCTCCTGCGTCAGAGAGAAAACGCAGTGACTCAGGAGTCGCGGAAAACCGTTCGTCAAGCCTCGCCATAGGGGATTTGAGAAGTGTGCGGCTTGGCGGGGTTCGTTCAGCGCGGCGGTTTTTCGGAATCGGACGGAAGGCGGATAGCGTCGAAAATGGGCGCGATGATAACCCATCGCGGGCCGGACGATGGGGACGTATGGCTGGACCCCCGCGCGGGCGTGGCGCTCGCGAATCGGCGGCTTGCGGTGGTCGATCTGTCGGCCGCCGGCCACCAGCCGATGTGTTCGCATTCCGGCCGGTACGTCATGTCGTTCAACGGCGAGATCTACAATCACCATGAGCTGAGACGGCAAGTGGACGGTGTGCTCGGTTCGGCTGTGCGGTGGCGCGGCGTGTCGGACACGGAGTCGCTTTTGGCGGCGATCGAGCATTTTGGCTTGAAGCAAGCGCTTCGACGCGCGATCGGAATGTTTGCGGTTGCGGTGTGGGACCGGAAAGAGCGGGTGCTGTACCTCGCCCGGGATCGGCTGGGGGAAAAGCCGTTGTATCTGGGCTGGCAGAACGGCGTGTTCATGTTTGCGTCCGAACTCAAGTCACTTACCTGCCATCCGGCGTTCGGTGGGTTGGTCGACAGGGAAGCACTGGCGCTCTACCTGCGGCACAACTACATTCCAGCTCCCTGGTCGATCTACCAGGGCATTCGAAAGCTGGCGCCGGGGAGCTTGGTCAAGATTGGGTTCGGGGACAAATCGTCGCGAGTCGAGGCCGTAGCCGATCCGGAACGGTACTGGTCGTTGCGAGCGGTGATAGACGCCGGGCGGGAGCGCCCGTTCGAGGGAGACGCCGGTGACGCCGTGGATGCCCTGAACGACACGCTCGGCGAAGCCGTGGAGTCTCAGATGGAAGCCGACGTCCCCTTGGGGGCATTTCTGTCAGGAGGCATCGATTCCTCGACGGTTGTGGCGCTGATGCAGGCACGTTCGTCGCGCCCGGTGCAGACCTTCACCATCGGCTTCGACGAACCGGCGTACAACGAAGCGGAACACGCGAAGGAAGTGGCGAGTCACCTCGGCGCCAGTCACACGGAGATGTACGTGTCCGCGCAGGACGCGCTGGATGTCATTCCAAGGCTTCCAGTACTGTACGACGAGCCGTTTTCCGACTCCTCCCAAATCCCGACGTTCATGGTGGCGGCGATGACGCGGAAGCACGTGACCGTCGCTCTATCCGGGGACGGTGGCGACGAGCTGTTCGGAGGCTACACTCAGTACTTTCGGACTCGGACACTCTGGCGGTACTTGGGGCCGGTGCCGAGCTGGGTGCGGCGCGCATACCAGCGGGCCATCAGCGCCGTTCCACCGCTGTGGGGACGGACCAGAGCATTTGACCGCGCCCGCAAGCTGTCGGAGATATTGGATTTTCAGGAGCCGGAGGAACTCTACCACCGTCTGCAGTCGCACTGGAAGGCGCCGGCGACTATCGTGCGCCATGCCTCCGAGCCCGAAACCTGCATGTCGAATCGTCGGGCGTGGCCGGACGCCGCGGATTTGGAAAGCAGGATGATGGGAATCGACGCCTTGACGTACCTGCCGGATGACATTCTGGTGAAGGTAGACCGCGCGGCGATGGGAGTGAGCCTGGAGACCCGCGCGCCGTTTCTGGACCACCGAGTAGTGGAGCTTGCATGGCGGTTGCCGCTTGCGGTAAAGATCAGAGGCGATAAGGGCAAGTGGATCTTGCGGCAAGTACTCTATCGGCACGTGCCCCCGAGTCTCGTCGAACGCCCAAAAATGGGTTTTAGCGTACCGCTGGCGGCGTGGCTGCGCGGGCCGCTCAAGGACTGGGCGGAGTCACTATTGGACGAGCGCAAGTTGCGCGAAGAAGGGTACTTTCATCCTGCCCCGATCAGAGAGCGATGGACAGAGCATCTCGATGGCGCCCGGCGGTGGGATGCGTGCATCTGGGACGTATTGATGTTTCAGGCATGGCTGGACGAAGTCGAGGAACGGAGAGAGGCCTCCGCCCTTTGCCGAGATGACTAAATCGACCAGACCCGGAGTTGTGAACGACGAACGGAGGGGGCCGGACCGGCGCCCGCGAATCACGATGGTAATCGACGAACTTGGGCCAGGAGGATCACAGCGGCAGTTCAGCCTATTGGCAACGTCGCTACGTCGCATCGGATATGAGGTGAAAGTCATTGTGTTCCGTCCGGGCTCTTTCTTTGTGAACGGGCTGCGGGACGCCGACGTGCCGGTAGTACATTTGCAACCACGCAACCGGGTCCATCTTTGGTTTCTGATGCGGCGCCAAATTCGGCGCGAGCCGACCGATGTGGTAATTGGATTTCTTCCGTGGGCGAACTTGATGATAGAGCTATCCGCGCTGCCGACGCGTACGTTTGGGTTGGTTGTGTCGGAAAGAAGCCTGGACGTCACGATGCGGGTCAAGCGCCGTATAGCTTATCATTGTCACCGGTTTGCGGATGTCGTGGTGAGCAATTCGCACGCACAAGGAGAGATCGTTGAGCGGGTCTTGAGACGTTGGAACGTGCCGACCCGGGTGATCGTAAACGGGGTTGATGTTCGGCACTTCAGACCGGCAGAAGACGAACGGCGGGCCGAGGAGGCGGACAGTCTGCGCCTATTGGTTTTAGCGCGGTTTTCCCCCGAGAAGAACGTGATGCGGTTCATTGAAGCTGTGAGCGTGGTGTGCAGGCGCCATCCGCGGATCGGATTGAAGGTGGCCTGGTATGGAAAGGCGCCGATTGGTGAAGACGGGCGCGCGGCATGGACGGCGGCGGGCCGTGGCACGTTGAGTACCTACTACGGCTCGGTGGTAGACGGTATAGCGCGGTATGAACTCGAGGGCTGTTTCACAGTGAACGCTCCGAGACGGGACGTTCGATCCTTGTATCAGCAGTCTGACGTGGTGTGTATGCCGTCGTTGTACGAAGGTTGCTCTAACGTCATCGCGGAGGCGATGGCATGTGGGGTGCCGGTATTGGCGAGCAGGGTGGGCGATAACGCGAGATTGGTGCAAGAGGGGCGTAACGGGTTGCTCTTTGATCCGTTGTCGGTGGAGGATATGGCCAGGACCATAGTGCGCTTCGCGGAGATGGCAGACTCGGAACGGACGCGGCTAGGCCGAGAGGGGCGCAGGATGGCGGAGGAGTTGCTTTCGATGGAGGTGCTCACGGACCGGTACGTGAAGCTGATCGCAGAGGTCGATGGGCGGCGGCGCGCTTTACGATGAGGCAGCCGGAGGTGTTCGAGGCGTGGTGGTCCTTGTGCGGCGTGATCGCGTTGGTCGGACGGATGTCGGGCTGAATGGGGGTGCGCGTGGTCGGCGGCGCGTTGATCGCCGTCTTTCAACTTCTGGGACGTTCGCAGGCGGAACGATTTGTCAACCTCGGCGAAACGGCGTGGTACCTGGAACCGAGGCTGTGGGTGTTGGCGGTACTCTCGATATGGTTGGTTGGCGCATCAGCGACGATGGGCAAGCGACGGTACGATGCGCGCGGCGTCGGCGCCTTCGGCGGCATGTTCACGCTTTTTCTGGCGTACATGATCGTGACCAGCCTTTGGGCGCCCGATCCGGTCCGGGCCGCGGCCAAAGCGTATGATCTGTTGTTCGTCGTCTGGGCCTGCGTTCTGACGGTCGTAGCACTGAGGGTTTGCGGGGTGCGGGCGACGATCGATGGCTTTTGGGGTGCGCTGTTTGTCGGCGGCCTGATGATGGCGGTGATAGGAGTCGTGGCGGCTGTCGTGAGTACGGGGCCCATAGAGCAGCTATCGGTGCTGTCGGGCGGCACCAACGTATTCGGGCGAAACATGGGCTTGCTTTCGCTGGCGGCGCTTCATTTGATCTTCAACGGCCGGTTGCTGCCGAAGGCAATTGGAATAATGGCGGCGCCGGTGGGCGCGCTGCTCGTTCTGTTGTCCGGTTCCCGCGGGGCGTTGCTTGCGACGTTTTTCGGGGTGATCGTGTACCTGCTCGTACATCGGCTGAGCCTCCGGGTTGTTCTTTCCGTTCTGGCAGTAGCCATAGTTGGCGCGGTCGTCGTGGCTACGCGATTCGGCGCACTTGCAGTAGCCGTATTCACAGATCGGTTCCTCGTCGGGCTTCTTGCCGAGAGATTCTTCTCCTACCGGGATATCCTTCTGGTGGAAGCGATTCGGGCAGGCATGGCGAACCCGCTCGGCGGGCTGGGTCTCGCCGGCTTCGCGGAAGTCGGGACTCGCGGCGGGTATCCGCACAACATGTTTGCGGAGGCGTTCGCGGAGGGCGGCCTTCCTGGGTTAGCGCTTCTCTGCGTGCCGCTCTTGCGGTACCTCGGCCGTTGGCTGCGAGGATTGGGGCTCGGCGACTCGCTGACGGTAGCGGGACTGGCGTTGCTCGTGGTTTCCAGCAGCATATCCGGAGACCTGTTCGACGCCCGGGGAGTGTTCCTTCTACTATTGATGGCGGTCGCCAGCCAGGCGGGCGACCGCCCCACCGATCGTCCCGGTCAACCGACGCAGACGAACGATGAGCGCTGACAAGGGAGCACCGGTGCGAGCCCTGCTTATCGGGGCGTTGCCTCCGCAGGCGCCCAGCGCCGCCAATCCCGTAGGCGGCGCCTCGGTGAATTTCCGAGACATGGTCGCGCAGTTGCAGCAGCGCGCGATCGACGTGGCGGTTGTGGACATCTCGCGTCCGCGGGTGAATCTGGGCGCGCGGCAGGTGTGGCACAATTTTGCGACGGTCGCCAGTTTGGTGTGGCGGGTCGTGGTCCGCGTGCTCTTCAACGACGTCGTCGTCATGCACATATCGGCAAAGAGCGCATGGTGGCTCGGATCAGGGCTGTGGCTCATCTGCGCGGTGTTTCGACGCCCGGCGGTATTGAAATTCATCGGCGGTGACTTCGTGAAAATATTTGACGGATATTCTGCGGTAAAACGGCGCTGGGCAAACGCATCGTACATGCGCTGCGCGTTGATTCTGGTGCAGACGCTGGCTATCAAGAAGCGATTCGCGGACCGCGAAAACATCCAGTGGTTTCCGAACACGCGGGACACGCGACGCTCGGCAGTGCCGCCGCAGGATGCTGCTCGGAGGTTCGTCTTCATATCTCAGCTGCGGATGGAAAAGGGACTCCGTGAGGCGGTGGAAGCCTGCCGGGAACTGCCGAGTGACTGCTGCCTGGACGTGTACGGTCCGACTATGGCGAATACGGATCTCAGCGTGTTTGACGGTCAGGACCGATCGGTGTATCGGGGGGTACTGGCGCAGGCGGACGTGGCGGATGCTCTTGAGCGGCATGACGCGTTGGTGCTGCCGACCTATTGGAGGGTGGAAGGATATCCGGGCATTGTGTTGGAGGCGCTGCAGTGCGGCCGTCCGGTGATCTCTACGTCGTGGCGAAGCGTCCCGGAAGTAGTGGAGGACGGCAAGAGCGGCCTGCTGGTAGAGCCTCGGTCGACGTCCGCTGTTCGGGAGGCGATAGAGCGCATGATCGCCGATCCGGAGCTGTATCGCGCGCTGTGCGCAGGGGCGCAGAAACGCGGGGACTTTTTCCGGAGCGCGAAGTGGTACGATGAGCTTGCGGCAACGCTGAGGAAGCTCGCACACGGGCTGCCGGAGTGAACGCCAGGAAGTTGAGCAGGGCCGGCGTGCGGGCGGCGGGAAAGGCGCCGGCGTTGGCGTAGAGCAGGATCAGCGCCAGAGCGCCGGCTACCAGGAAGTACAGCGGCGCGGTATTCCGGGCGGTGCGCCCCGACCAGATCAGCCAGCTTTCCAGCCACGCAAACAGGATCGCCATACACATGACGCCGGCAAGGGTTATCAACGGTCCGTAGCGCCGGCGGTCGCCTCGGCCGGCGTCGAACCAGTAACCGGCGAACATGACGGTCGAGTTGTGCGCCAGGCACGCCAGCACGAACAGGACCAGCCCTCGGCGCTCCTTGCGCGAGCGCGACGCGATGGCCCAGAGCAGCAGTACGAACGCGACGTGCTGGCGCCAGACGTTGTGTTGGCCCAGGAGGAAGACGTAGGAGGCGATCACCGTGGGCGCCAGCGAGAGCATGCGCCCGCTCCCGTCGTCCAGGGCCTTCATCGCCCGGAAGACGGCCAGTCCGGTGAGTACGTCCACGACCAGGAACGTGGCGACGCGGTCGTTGAGGAGCCGGTGCAGCACGGGGCCGCCAATCCAGACGACCGGCTCGCGGAGCGAGTAGAAGCTGAGCGGGGGCGGCCACGCCGTCACCGCCCGGGCGTACACCTCCATGTCGACGATCGGCGGCATGAGGCGCACCACCAGGGAGTACAGGACGTACGCGGCGAACCAGGCGTACGGGACGATGCGCTCTCTGGTGATGAGGGCGACGTAGGCGCCGGCGGCCATGACGGCGTAGGCGGCTAGCTCCACGGAGGCGCCTCGGCCGGCTGCTGCGGCTCGCCTGCCCGCACCTTCTTATGGTCGGGAGATCGGGCGCGCCACTTGAAGCGCCGGCGTTGAAGCGGCGGCGAACGCGCGGCGTTGTCTGAGGTAGAGAGCGCTCCGTCCCCGGCGCGGTGACACCGCGCGCGCGAAACCGGTAGGATCGGGCCGGGGACGGATGGCGCTCGGGGAGAACGAATGGACCAGAATCTGATCGCCACCATCGGGGCGATCGTCGGCGGCACTCTCCCGCTCGGCGCCGTCATGTTCGCGTTGATCCGGTGGATCGACGGCCGGCACCGCAAGGACATGGCCCTGCTCCGCGAAGACATGGGCGTGCTCCGCGAGGACATGGGCGTGCTCCGCGAGGACATGAAGGCGGGCGAAGGCCGGCTCGAGGCGGCGATGGCCCTGCTCCGCGAGGAGACGAAGGCCGGCGACCGCTCGCTCCGTGAGGAGATGGCGGTGCTCCGCGAGGAGACGAAGGCCGGCGACCGCTCGCTCCGTGAGGACATGGCGGTGCTCCGCAAGGAGACGAAGGCCGGCGACCGCTCGCTCCGCGAGGACATGGCGGTGCTCCGCGAGGAGACGAAGGCCGGCGACCGCTCGCTCCGCGAGGAGATGGCGGTGCTCCGCGAGGAGACGAAGGCCGGCGACCGCTCGCTCCGTGAGGAGATGACGGCCGGGGAAGGCCGGCTCGAGGCGGCGATCGGCGGGCTGCGGGAGGAGATGAGAGCGGGCGACAGCCGGCTCGAAGCTCGTATCGAGCGCCTTGAAGGCCGGCTTGACGCTCGTATGGCGGAGACCGAAGGCCGGCTGCGGGCTGAGATGAGGGCGACCGAAGCTCGGCTCGAAGCCCGTATGGCGGAGACCGAAGCTCGGCTCGATACTCGAATCGACGGGCTCGCAGGCAGCATCAAGGAAACCAACGAGCGTCTGGTCAACGTCGGGCATCGGCTGTCGAGGGTCGAGGGCGCGATCGAAGGAGCGGTCGCGAACGGCCACCGGGAAGCGCCCGAAGCACGGGAGGGAGCGGCGTAGCCTGCCGGCCGGGCGTTTGTGCGGCCGGGGCCGATGCGCCGGCGTTGAAGCGGCGGCGAACGCGCGGCGTTGTCTGCGGTAGAGAGCGCTCCGTCCCCGGCGCGGTGACACCGCGCGCGCGAACCGGTAGGATCGTGCCGGGAACGGATGGCGCTCGGGGAGAACGAATGGACCAGAATCTGATCGCCACCATCGGGGCGATCGTCGGCGGCACCCTCCCGCTCGGCGCCGTCATGTTCGCGTTGATCCGGTGGATCGACGGCCGGCACCGCAAGGACATGGCCCTGCTCCGCGAGGACATGGGCGTGCTCCGCGAGGAGACGAAGGCCGGCGAAGGCCGGCTCGAGGCGGCGATGGCCCTGCTCCGTGAGGAGATGAAGGCGGGCGACCGCTCGCTTCGTGAGGACATGGCCCTGCTCCGCGAGGAGACGAAGGCCGGCGACCGCGCGCTCCGTGAGGAGATGACGGCCGGGGAAGGCCGGCTCGAGGCGGCGATCGACGGGATGCGGAAGGAGATGAGAGCGGGCGACAGCCGGCTCGAAGCTCGTATCGAGGGCCTTGAAGGCCGGCTTGACGCTCGTATCGACAGCGTCCGTGAAGACCTGAGGGCGACCGAAGGCCGGCTGCGGGTTGAGATGAAGGAGACCGAAGCTCGGCTCGACGCTCGTATGGCGGAGACCGAAGGCCGGTTGCGGACTGAGATGAAGGCGACCGAAGCTCAGCTCGAAGCTCGTATGGCGGAGACCGAAGGCCGGCTGCGGGCTGAGATGAAGGCGACCGAAGCACGTCTCGATACTCGTATCGACGGGCTCGCGGGCAGTATCAAGGAAACCAACGATCGTCTGGTCAACGTCGGGCATCGGCTGTCGAGGGTCGAGGGCGCGATCGAAGGAGCGGTCGCGAACGGCCACCGGGAAGCGCCCGAAGCGCGGGAGGGAGCGGCGTAGCCTGCCGGCCGGGCGTTCGTCGCGACCGGTGTTGGCTCCCGCCTTGATTCGGTAGAGACGTGCGGGTTTCTGCTCAGATTGATTCGGCACCTGATCCCATGACCGGCGCCAGCCCCGCCGCCGCCGCCGGCCCGTTGCGGCGTTTCCACCCGGCGGTCGCCGGCTGGTTCCGGGACGCCTTCGCCGCCCCGACCGGGATACAGGAGCTCGCCTGGGAGCGGATCGCCGGCGGCCGGCACACCCTGATCGCCGCGCCGACCGGCTCCGGCAAGACGCTGGCCGCGTTCCTGTCCGCGATCGACGGCTTGGTGCGCCGCTCGGTGGCCGGCTCGCTCCCCGACACGACCTCCGTCCTGTACGTCTCTCCCCTGAAGGCGCTCAGCAACGACATCCACCGCAACCTGGAGCAGCCGTTGGCCGGCATCCGCGGCCGGCTCCGTCCGGACGGACCGGACCCGGACCGGCTCCCGCCGATCCGATCGCTGGTGCGCACCGGCGACACCCCGTCCGGCGCGCGCACCGCCATGACGCGCCGCCCTCCCCACATCCTGGTCACCACGCCGGAGTCGCTCTACCTGCTGCTCACCGCCGACGGCGGCCGGCGCATGCTCGGCTCGGTGCGCACCGTGATCGTCGACGAGATACACGCCGTGGTCGGCTCCAAGCGCGGTTCCCACCTCGCACTCAGCCTGGAGCGGCTGCAGGCGCTCACCGGCGCGCCGCCGCGCCGCATCGGCCTGTCGGCGACGCAGAAGCCGATCGAGCGGGTCGCCGAGTTTCTGGCGCCGCCCGGCGAGCCGTGCGCGATCGTCGACGCCGGCCACCGCCGCCGCATGGACACCGCGCTGGAGCTGCCCGGTTCGCCGCTCGGCGCGGCGATGTCGAACGAGGTGTGGGAGGAGGTGTACGCCCGCCTGCGCGAGCTGATCGACCGGCACCGCACCACGCTGATCTTCGTCAACACCCGGCGCATGGCCGAGCGCGCCGCGCACGAGCTGAGCGAGCGCCTGGGCCCGGACGCCGTGGCCGCCCACCACGGCAGCCTCTCCAAAGAGACGCGCCTGGACGCCGAGCGGCGCCTCAAGGAGGGATCGTTGCGCGCGCTGGTCGCCACCGCCTCGCTGGAGCTCGGCATCGACATCGGCGCCGTCGATCTGGTGTGCCAGCTCGGCTCGCCGCGGTCGATCATGGCGTTTCTGCAGCGCGTCGGCCGCTCCGGGCACGCGGTCGGCGCCACGCCCAAGGGCCGCCTGTTCCCGCTCAGCCGCGACGATCTGGTGGAATGCTGCGCGCTGCTGGCGGCGACCGCGCGGGGCGAACTGGACGAGATACCGATCCCGGACCAGCCGCTCGACATCCTGGCGCAGCAGATCGTTGCCGAATGCGCGGCGCGCGAGTGGTCCGCCGACGATCTCTACGCCGTCGTGCGCGGCGCGTATCCGTACCGGAACCTGGCGCGGGAGCGGTTCGACGCGGTGGTGCGGATGCTGGCCGAAGGGTTCACCACCCGCCGCGGGCGGCGCGGCGCCTATCTTCACCTCGACGCGGTCAACGGCCGGCTGCGGGCGCGCCGCGGCGCCCGCCTGGTGGCGCTGACCGGCGGAGGCGCCATCCCCGACACCTTCGACTACGAGGTGCGCGCCGATCCGGCCGAGACCGTGGTCGGGACCATCCACGAGGATTTCGCCATCGAGAGCATGGCCGGCGACGTCTTCCAGCTCGGCAACACCTCCTGGCGCATCCTGCAGGTGTCCGGCAGCACCGTGCGGGTAGCGCACGCCGGCGACCAGCGGCCCACCATCCCGTTCTGGCTCGGCGAAGCGCCGGGCCGCACGCCGGAACTGTCGAGCGCGGTGTCGGCGTTGCGCGAAGGCGCGGAGGCGGCGATCCGGGACGCGGAGCGGAACGGCTGCGCGGCGGCGCCGGCGGCGGCCGGCTGGCTGGCGGCGCTGCCCGGCGTGCCGGCGAGCGCCGCGGAGCAGGCGGCCGAGTACCTGACCGCCGGCCGCAACGCGCTCGGCGCCATGCCGACCTGCCGGACGCTGGTGATGGAGCGGTTCTTCGACGAGGCCGGGGACATGCACTTGGTCATCCACTCCCCGCACGGGACCCGCCTCAACCGCGGCTGGGGGCTGGCGTTGCGCAAACGCTTCTGCCGCACCTTCAACTTCGAGCTGCAGGCGGCGGCGACCGACGACGCCATCGTGCTGTCGCTCGGCCCCACGCACAGCTTCCAAATGCGGGAGGTGTGGCGCTACCTGCATCCCGGCTCGGTGCGCGACGTGCTGGTGCAGGCGCTGCTCGACGCGCCGATGTTCAACGTGCGTTGGCGCTGGAACGCCTCCCGCGCGCTGGCGGTTCCGCGCTGGCGGGGCGGCCGGCGGACGCCGCCCTACCTGCAGCGTATGCAGGCCGAAGACCTGGTCGCGCTGGTCTTTCCCGACCAGCTCGCCTGCGCCGAAAACCTGGCCGGCGAGCGTGAAGTCCCCGACCATCCGCTGGTGACGCAGACGATCGACGACTGCCTGACCGAGGCGATGGACGTCGAAGCGCTGCGCCGGCTGCTGGCCGCCATGCGCGCCGGCGATCTGACGCTGATCTGCCGCGACCTGAGCGAACCGTCGCCGTTCGCGCAGGAGATACTCAACGCCCGGCCGTACGCCTTTCTGGACGACGCGCCGTTGGAGGAGCGGCGCACGCAGGCGGTGCGCAACCGCCGCTGGCTCGACCCGCAGGAGGCGCGCGAGCTCGGCGCGCTCGACCCCGGAGCGATCGCGCGCGTCCGTAACGAGGCGTGGCCGCGCGTCGAGAACGCCGACGACCTGCACGACGCGCTGGTGCTGCTCGGCTACCTGACCGAGGCCGAGGGCCGGCGCGGCGACGGCGCCCGGAGCTGGATCGAGCCGTTCGAGCGGCTGATCGCCGACGGCCGGGCCGCGCGGCAGACCTCGCCGGCCGGCCCGTTGTGGGTGGCCGCCGAACGGCTGCCGGAGTGGCGGGCGGTCGCCCCGGACGCCGAGCGGACGCCGGCGCTCACCGTCCCCGGCCGCTATCTGCGCGCCTATGAGCCGGAGGAGGCGCTGCGCGAGCTGCTGCGCGGCCGCCTGGAAGCGCTGGGACCGGTGACCGGACAGGAGTTGGCCGCCTCCATCGGGCAGCCGGGGCCGGCGGTGGCCGCGGCGCTCGCCGCCCTGGAGACCGAGGGGTTCGTGATGCGGGGCAACTTCACCGGCGGAGCGGACGCCGCCGGCGTGGAGTGGTGCGAGCGGCGGCTGCTGGCGCGCATCAACCGCTACACGCTCGACCGCCTGCGGCGGGAGATCGAACCGGTCTCCAAGGCCGACTACCAGCGTTTCGTGATGCGCTGGCAGCACGTGGAGCCGGCGCGTCGCGTGGCCGGCGCGGACGGATTGGCGCAGGTGCTGGCCGTGCTTGACGGCGTGGAGCTGCCGGCGGCGGCGTGGGAGAGCGCGGTGCTGCCGGCGCGGGTGCGCGGCTACGATCCGGCGTGGCTCGACGCGCTCTGCCTGTCGGGCCGGCTGGTCTGGGCGCGGTTCCCGGACGACACCGCCGGCGGGCCGGTCAAGGCTACGCGCATAGCCCTGCTGAGCCGCGAGCGCCGGCCGGTGTGGCAGCGGTTGGCGGCCGGCGCGCCGCCGGCGCCGGCGACCGCCGCGGCGCGGGCGGTGCTGGGGGTGCTGCAAGCGGACGGCGCGTCCTTTTTCGACGACATCGTGGCCGGCGCGCGGCTGCTCCGCACGCAGGTGGAGACCGCGCTCGGCGAGCTGGTGGCGGCCGGGCTGGTGACCTGCGACGGCTTTGCCGGGTTGCGGGCGCTGATCGGGCCGCCGGCCGGCAACGGCCGCTCCGGCCTGACCGGGAGTGGCCGGCGGCGCTTCGGCGGCCCCCGCCTCGGGTACCGGCGGCAGTCGTCGCTGGAGACCGCCGGCCGCTGGTCGCTGGCGCGCCCGGCCGCCCCGCCGGCCGGCGGCGCGCCGCCGGAGGCCGCCGCGGAGACGGACGAGGCGGCGCGCGAGACCGCGGCGCGCGCGCTCCTGAAGCGGTACGGGGTGGTGTTTCGCCGCCTCACCGAGCGCGAACCGCGCGTGCCGCCGTGGCGGGAGCTGGTGCGGACGCTGCGCCGGCTGGAGACCAGGGGAGAAATCCGCGGTGGGCACTTCGTGTCCGGCGTCGGCGGCGAGCAGTTCGCGCTGCCGGAGGCGGTCGGCGCGTTGCGCGAGGTGCGGCGGACCGAAGCTGCCGAAGACGTGATCGTGCTGAGCGCCGTCGATCCGGCCAACGCGCTGGGGGTGACCGTCCCGTCCGGCGCCAAGCTGGCGGCGCGCACCGGCAACCGGGTCGCCTACCGCGCCGGCCGGCCGATCGCCGTGCTCGACGGCGGCCGGGTGATCGACTGCGAGCGCCTCTCCCCGGAGGACGGCTGGGCGGTGCGGAAACGCCTGCTGCGCGCCGCCTTCACGGAACCGGCCGCTGACGCGGGCGCGGATGCGGGCGCCGGCGCAGCCGGCGACGCTGCCCGCGCCGCCGTGCCTGCCCTGACGCGGTGACCGGGCGCACCCAACCGGATTTCGAGTACGATGGGACCGTTCGTAACAACCGAACGATGACCTGGGAGGAGGAAACCATGTCCAGATCACCAGCGAAGGCCGCCATCGCCCTGTCGGGCGCCGTGATGCTCGCCGTCATGGCCGGGTGCGTGGGATTCGGGCCGCGCGCGGAGCCCGAAGATCTCACCGTGATGACGTACAACGTCTACGTCGGCGCGCCCCCGGACGCGATCCTTGAGACCACGGTTCAGGCGCAGATTCCGGGGCAAGTCGCCGCGTTCTACCAAGCCTACCTGGCGTCGGACTTCCCCGCCCGCGCGGCGGCGATCGCCAAGACCATCAAGGCGTCGAATCCCCACGTGGTCGGGCTGCAGGAGATCTCGTTGGTCCGCACGCAAACTCCCGCCGATTCCCCGGCGAGCCCGGCGCCGAACGCGGAAACGGTCCAAGCCGACTTCATGGTCGTACTGATGGCCGCGCTCAAGGACGAAGGGTTGAGCTACAAGGAGGCCGGCCGCGTCGCAACCTTCGATCTCGAGATGCCGATGCTGACGCAGACGGGACTGGTCGACGTGCGCCTGACCGACCACGACGTGATTCTGGTTCGCGACGGCGTCACGGCGGGCGAGGCGACGGCCGCCAAGTACCAGGCCGAACTGCCGGTCGCCGACCTCGGCGTCTCGGTGCCGCGCGGCTACGTGGCCGTCGACGTCACCGTGGGCGGCGCGACGTATCACGTGGTCAACACGCACTTGGAGCACTTTGAAGCATTGGTTCGCGTCCCCCAGGCCCAGGAACTGATCGCCAGCCTGAAGGACGAGAAGTCGCCGGTGATCCTGCTGGGAGACTTCAACACGAATGCGACGGACGGCGCGGCGTACCAGGCGATCATCGCCGCCGGCTACCGGGACGCGTGGCAGTCCGACGCCGGCAGCGGCTACACCTGCTGCCAGGCCGACGACCTGATGAACGAGATGAGCCAGCTGGAACGGCGGATCGACCTGATCTTCACCAAGGGCGTGCAGCTGCGGGAAGGGGCCGCCATCCGCGCCATGACGGTAGGCGACGTGGCGGCGGACCGGACGCCGGGCGGCTTGTGGCCGTCCGACCACGCCGGCGTGGTCGCCCATCTTCCGGTCGCCGCTCCGTAGCGCGAGACCGTCGGCTACCGATTCGCCAACCGAGGAGGGTGGGCCGCGCCGCGGCCCCACCCTCCCCTCTTCGCGGCGCTCGCCACCGTGTCCGCCGTAACGCGGACCTGGCCGGTGAGAAGACATCCCATCAGACCGCTCTTGACCCTCGGCAGCCGGGCCACCGACTGCGCAGACTTCTCGATGGCGTCGTCCATCGACGACAGGATAGCGGCGGCGTTACCCTGGATGAACGGTAGTCCGACTCCATCTTCATTGATGGTAACGGATGGCGGCGACTGCCCCATGGTGACCGCCGCAACGTCACCAAGCATGGGGTATCCTTCGAGGACGCGGCCAGCGTGTTCGGCGACCCACTGATGTTGTCACTGCCGGATGACGAACATAGCGATATGGAGCAACGGTGGATTTCGCAAGGCCAGTCACAATGGGGGCAGATCTTGGTCGTGATTCACACGTACCGCGAGATGGACGATGGCAGGACGGCGGTGCGCATCATATCAGCACGACCGGCCGAACCTCAAGAGCGGCGCCAATACGAGCAGCAACCATGAAACCGCAGTACGACTTCTCGAGTGCCGAGCGGAGCAAGTTCCGCGTTGCTACGTCGTTCGCGCTCCCGGTTGCTGGCGCTGAGACCACATGGGAGGGACCGGACGGGACCCTCGGTCGTTTCGTGACAGAGGAAACCTGCAAGACGCTTGACGCATATCGCGCGCAACCTAGCCTCGTCAAGCAGGATGCCAATCATGAGTACGACACGGCCCGCGGCGGTTACGCCCATCGGCAGCTCTACGAACTGGTTCAAAACGCCGCAGATGCGTTGATCCACCGAGGGACGGGAGGCAGCATCTTGATTCGGCTGACCGATCGATTCCTCTACTGCGCCGATGATGGCAAGCCAATAGACACTGACGGCGTCAACGCGCTCATGTTTGCGCATCTGTCGCCCAAACGCGGCACGAACGAAATCGGCCGATTCGGCCTGGGCTTCAAATCGGTGCTCGGTGTTACGGATTCGCCCGAATTCTACAGTCGGTCCGGCGCTATACGGTTCGACAGGAAACGCGCTGCCGAGCGAATCGGCCGCTATGTGGCGGCTGAACGTTATCCGGCGCTTCGGTTGCCGGAAGCGATGGATCCCGAGCACGAGGCAGGCTGCGACGAAGACCTGCGGGAATTGATGGAGTGGGCGAACAACATAGTGCGCCTTCCCCTCAAAGCGAATGCGTTCGATGACTTGGCGGCGCAAGTAGGTGAGTTCCCGCCGGAGTTTCTGCTATTCGTTCCGCACGTGCGATATCTGACGCTGGACGTGGGTAGCGAGTCCCGCGAGTTCACCCTTGTGCGCGATGGCGAGGACTTCAGGTTGAACACCGGCAACGGTTCTTCGCGGTGGCGACGCTGGGAAAGAAGACACACGCTGTCCGACACTGCCCGAGACGACAGCCGCACGTTAGACGATACAGGAACGGTGCCGATTGTCTGGGCCGCTCCTCTTGACAGGTTAACCGAGCCCGGTCGCTTCTGGGCGTTCTTTCCGACGCAGACGGCTAGCTTGCTCGCCGGCGTCCTGAATGCGCCGTGGAAGACAAACGAAGATCGACAGAACCTCCTGCCGGGCCCGTACAACGATGAACTGATCGATGCGGCGGCCCGAATGGTAGCCGAGGCGCTGTCCTCGCTTGCAACGGCGAGCGAACCGGCGCGGCACCTCGACGCCCTGCCGCGCCGTTGGGCGACAGGCGACGGCGATCACAGCAAACAGCTGCGGGACAGTCTGATCTCCGCGCTGGACGGGAAAGCGATCGTCCCCGATCAAGATGGCCGGTTGCGGGTGAGCAACGAAGTCAGCTATGCCCCAGAGCAGCTAACCACGCCTCGCGTCATGCAAGAGCCGCTCAATCAGTGGATGTCTTACGAGCTCCGACCCAGGGATTGGGTGCATCACACCGCGTTGACAAGGAACAGGCTAGCGAAGATCGATCAGCTACTCGACCGACATGGCCGCTTCTACCGAGCGTCCGTCGCTGACTGGCTAGCGGCCTTGAAGGGCGGATGGCTTTCGGATCGGTCTATCGAGGCGTCCAAGGCAGCGATCCGAGTAGCAGCGCTTCTTCCTGAATCAAACAGAAGGAGCCCGCGGGCTCTGGGCGGCATAGTCTTGACGCAAAGCGAGGAATGGCGAGCGCCCGACCCGAGCGCCGTTTTCCTGCCTCTGTCCGACGACGACAAGGGCGGCCATTTGGTACATGCCGAGCTTGCGTCCGACGAGCAAGTGGTAAGAGACCTCCGCACGTTGGGGTTGCGACGAATTTCGGCACGGGCAGCCTTCAAGTCGATGGCGGACGAGTTGCCGCCACGCGGTTCTGCCAGCGCCGATGATCGCTGGTGGAAGGAGTTTTGGAAGCGAGCTCGGTCCGCGGGAGTAGACGAAGCCGCATCAACCTTGCCGAGAAAGGAAGAGCGCCTTCGTGTGTATACGGTGGCCCGTAAATGGCAACCCGCGGACTCTGTTCTGCTTCCGGGCGAGATCGTGCCCGACGATGGAAGTCGAGACGCAAGCGCGACGGTGGATGTCATATATCACGGTGCTGACATCGAATTGCTGCAAAGAGTTGGGGTCTCAGACCGGCCGACTGAAAAAGACCTTTCGAGCGAGCCTTGGTATGGACTTTTTCATTCGGAATGCGAGCGTACTTATAGGCAACGCGATCTTCCATCGAGCCCTCAAAGCGGTCGCCTTGTATTCAGATCGACTTCGGGAACGGGCCCGTTACAAGTGTTGACATGCCTCTCGGATGAGGGAAATGCGCGCTACGTGGACGCACTGCTCAAGGCCGAAGGTAGTTATCAATGCTGGCTGATGGGACACGATACGCAACACAAAACCTATCCGGATGCCCGGTTTTCTTCGCCCGTTCTGATGATGATTGAGAAGCATGGGCGCATACGGTGTGCCGGCGGATTTGCCAAATTCGGCGACGCCATCGGTCTGAAACCACGCAATCGAGACGCGCTGCAGGCTCTGCGGTCACATCCTATGGCGGATCGAATCCGCGACGCTTTCACGTTGGCCGAGCCGCGGTTCGAGATCATTGGCGAAGAAGACCCGGTTCCCTTGAGGGATGTCTGGCCAGGCGCTCGCTCGTCTTGGCGGGCCTATGACCTCGTCCGCTGCCAGCGCATCGTTGGAGACGACGGGAGCGAGCCGCGTTGCGTGCGTGTAGACTCGAACGTGCTGCTGGTCGGCACTGGAAGCGACGCAGGCGACGTTCGGAGGGTCGCCGGTGCATTGGAAACCGAGATCGACGACGGAGAGATCGAAGCGCTCCTGCATTCTGGTACACAGGAGGAGATCAAGCGACGCCGGGAGGAGATCAGGAAGGAACCGACGGATGCGGCCAGGCTGCTGAATGCCGTTGGTGAAGACCATTTGCGTCTGAGCCTCCCTCGGTCGCTCAGGAGCGCCATCACGGCTGAAGGAGCGAGCTTGACTGGCGTCAAGGTGGCGGAGGCGGCAATCGCCACCTTCCATACCGGGGCGTTGTACGAACATCGGCGGGCGCTCGCTGATTTGCATCCGCCAACCCGCTGGGCCGGCTCGCCTCGGGCGGTGGAGTTCGTTGAGTCGATGGGATTCGGGCCGGAGTGGGCGGGCGAACGTCGGGTGCGTAGAGCCCCGTTTGTGGAGGTTGATGGGCCGTTTTCCTTGCCAAGGTTGCACGCATATCAACAACGCATCGTTGACCGCATCACGGACCTGCTTAGCAAGGGAGAGAACGGAGGACCTCGACGTGGGATGATCAGCCTGCCGACGGGTGCGGGGAAGACGCGCGTGACGGTTCAGGCGATCGTTCAAGCGATGCGCGACGGCTTTTACACCAGAGGCGTCCTCTGGGTTGCGGATCGAGATGAACTGTGCGAACAGGCAGTAGAGTCTTGGCGGCAGGTGTGGTCGGGAATGGGAGCCGCCACCGCCCTGCGAATTTCTCGGATGTGGGATCAACAACCCGCACCGGTGGCCACGAGCGAACTGCATGTCGTGGTGGCGACGATCCAGACGCTTCACTCCAGACTCTCCAATGGGGACCCGTCGTACCGGTTCATAAGTGACTTGGGATTGGTCGTCTTCGACGAAGCGCACCGGTCAATCTCCCGAAGCCATACGTCGGTGATGGAGGAGATAGGTCTAACCCGATGGCGGAGACAGGACGAACCGTTCTTGCTTGGCCTGACGGCCACGCCGTATCGTGGCCATGACGAATCGGAGACCGCCAGGTTGGTCCGTCGGTACGGCAGCAGCCGACTGGACAATGGCGCGTTCTCGAACGATGACCCGGTTGCCGTCGTTCGCGAGCTTCAGGCCATGCGTGTGCTCGCTCAAGCTGACCATGAGACCATCGACGGCGGAAAGTATTCCCTGAACCCGGCTGAAGTAGACGAGATCGAGTCTATGCCGCGGCCGGCTTGGCTGCCCCGGAGTGTGGAGAAACGCATCGCTGATGACACTGAAAGAACCCTCGGCATAGTCGCCGCCTATCAGAGTCAGGTAGCCGAACAGAATCCGGAGTGGCCAACGCTGATATTTGCAACGTCGGTCGAACACTCGCATACCGTAGCGGGGTTGCTGAACATGAAGGGTGTGAAAGCCCGAGCGGTCAGCGGACATACCGATCGCTCGGTGCGCCGTTCGGTGGTCGACGGTTTTCGCAACGGCAAGATCACCGTTCTGGTAAACTACGGCGTGTTCCGGGAAGGATTCGACGCGCCAAAGACACGTGCGATTGTCGTTGCCCGGCCCGTCTATAGTCCGAATCTGTATTTTCAGATGATCGGCAGAGGGCTCCGAGGACCCAAGAACGGCGGCGGCGAGCGCTGCTTGATCATCAACGTACAGGACAACATCGACAACTTCGAGAGGAAACTGGCGTTTGCCGACCTGGATTGGCTATGGGCTGATGCGGGATGAGCGCCGACTCGGCACAGTCGATCTGGCGGAGGCCGGGCCGTCAACGAGGCGATCCTGGCGCGCGGCAGGCCGCTGGCCGACGTCATCGTCGGGATCGACAACACCTTCCCAGGCCGCAGGTGGTCAACGATGAGACCGCCCCGTTAGATCGGCCGGTCGCCGCCTCGCTTAGCGCTGGTACAGAGTCGGCGGACGCTGGTCCGGCCGCCGAGTCGGCGCGGTCCGCCCACGATGATGCGGCGGCTTGACGAGGATGCCAACACATGCTATGGTGTGGAACACAGATCACGGGGAGCCCGGTCCCTGAACATCCACGCCGCGCGCGTGCTCGGCGCCGGCCGGGCGGCGGTGGCGCGCCGCGTCGAGCTGCCGATCGTCGCCCGCGCGATGGGGGTGGCGGCGGCGTTCGCCTTTCGATCTCGCTCGGCGAGTTCGGCGCGACCGCGATCGTCGCGCGCGACGACCTGCCGACCATCCCGCTCGCCATCTTCCGCCTGCTCGGCCGCCCCGGCGCCCTCAACCTCGGCCAGGGGCTGGCCCTGGCCACCATCCTGATGCTGGTCACCGCGGTGGTGGTCACCGCCATCGAACGCCTGCGCGTCGCGCGCGTCAGCAGCTTCTGATCTATGCCTTGGCCCGTCCGGTACAAGCGAATCTCCGCACGGCGTCACCGCGCCGGAGCGGAGCGCTACAGCGCCGCGTGTTCGCTGCCGCTTCAACGCCGGCGCATCGGCCCGGCCGCACAAACGCCCGGCCGGCAGGCTACGCCGCTCCCTCCCGCGCTTCGGGCGCTTCCCGGTGGCCGTTGGCGACCGCTCCTTCGATCGCGCCCTCGACCCTCGACAGCCGATGCCCGACGTTGACCAGACGATCGTTGGTTTCCTTGATGCTGCCTGCGAGCCCGTCGATACGAGTATCGAGACGTGCTTCGGTCTCCGCCATACGGGCTTCGAGCCGAGCTTCGGTCGCCCTCATCTCAGCCCGCAGCCGGCCTTCGGTCTCCGCCATACGAGCGTCAAGCCGGCCTTCAAGGCGCTCGATACGAGCTTCGAGCCGGCTGTCGCCCGCTCTCATCTCCTCCCGCAGCCCGCTGATCGCCGCCTCGAGCCGGCCTTCCCCGGCCGTCATCTCCGCACGGAGCGAGCGGTCGCCGGCCTTCGTCTCCTCGCGGAGCACTGCCATCTCCTCACGGAGCGAGCGGTCGCCGGCCTTCGTCTCCTCGCGGAGCAGTGCCATGTCCTCGCGGAGCAGGGCCATGTCCTTGCGGTGCCGGCCGTCGATCCACCGGATCAACGCGAACATGACGGCGCCGAGCGGGAGGGTGCCGCCGACGATCGCCCCGATGGTCGCCATCAGATTCTGGTCCATTCGTTCTCCCCGAGCGCCATCCGTTCCCGACACGATCCTACCGGTTCGCGCGCGCGGTGTCACCGCGCCGGGGACGGAGCGCTCTCTACCCCAGACAACGCCGCGCGTTCGCCGCCGCTTCAACGCCGGCGCTTCAAGTGGCGCGCCCGATCTCCCGACCATAGGAGGGTGCGGGCAGGCGAGCCGCAGCAGCCGGCCGATCTATGAGCCTTCACCAGACGATTACAGAATGTGTCGCCATCCATGGCACGCAGGATGTCTATCAATTCCAGGATCGGTTCCGTGCCGACGATCGTCAATGCATCGACTTGGGCCGATCCATCCAGGAACGGAAACCTGAGAAGAAGCCGAAACTGCCCGGACAGCCATCCTTCTGGGTCATCCCTATGGGAAGACGGCGTGGCTACGACAGTTCCGCTGCCGAGGTTAGGTTAGGTTAGATTAGAGCGCCGCCTTCACCCAAGCCCGCGCACTCGGCTTCGATCTGGTACCGGAGGCAGCCTGACTGTATGTTTCTAAGGAGAGTCGCGCCTGCCGCCGCCTGCAGGCCGCCACCCATGCCGGCCTGCCATCCATGCCCTCACCCCGATTCAGCCGAACAGCTGCTCGATCAGCTCCATGGTGGTGACCGCTTCGCGGAGGTCGCAGGCGGGCGGGCCGAACGGGCGGCGGTCGCGCACGCATTCCAGAAAGTAGCGGTTCTGGTCGGCGGTGCTGCGGTCGCCGGAGCAGGCGAGCTCCGTGACCTGCCCCTCGATCACCACCTGCCCGTTGCGGACGCCCTCCAGGTAGGCGGACGCGCCGCGGCCGTGCAGCTCGTAGCGCTCCAGCCGCGCGCCGGCGGTGACGTTGGCGATCAGGTGCGCCACGCAGCCGCTCTCGAACAGGATGAGCGCCCCGTATACGTCGCGATGGCGCGAAAAGAACGTGCCGGAGAAGCCGTGCGCTGCGGTCACCGGCGAGTCGGCCAGCGCTCGTACGCAGTCGAGCGCGTGCAGCGGCGTCTCGTAGAAGAACCGCTCGAGCACCGGCGTCTTCAGAATGCCGCGCCGCTCGATGTCGACCAGGTTCTTGTGGAACTCGCCGACGATGGTGGTAAGCGGGCCGCGTTCGCGGACCAGCCGCGCCGCCTCCCGGATCGCCGGGTTGAAGCGGCGGTTGAGGCCGACCATGCACGGCGCGCCCGAGCGCTCGGACGCCTCCAACAGGCGGCGGGTCTCCGCGACGTGCAACCCCGGCGGCTTCTCCAGCAGGGTGGCGACGCCCGCCTCCAGGCAGACGTGCGCCACCGGGGCGTTGAACTCCGGCGGCACGGCGACCACCACCGCATCCGGGGACTCCGCTTCCAGCATCCGCTCCGGCGACGCGTAGGCGGCCACGCCGCCCAGCTCGGCGGCCGCCGCGCTGCTCCGCTCGTTGTCCGGATCGCACACCGCCGCCATCGCCGCTCCGTCGATCGCGGCGAAGTGGCGCGCGTGGCCGCGCCCGCGGCCGCCGCACCCGATCAGGGCTACGCGTAGTTCATCCATGTTCCTTCAACCCTCCGCGGCGACGTCGATGATCACCTTCCGTTCCTGCCGCTCGCCGCGCGCCAACGCGGTCATCACCGCCGGCACCTCGTCCAGCGTACAACGCCCTTCGATGAACGTCGCCAACCCGCCGGCCAGCTCCGGCAGGGCGTCCACGCTGGCCTGAAAGGAGGCGCGGTCGAACCCGTAGCTGCCGATCACGGACACCTCATCGGAGACCATGTCCTGCAGCGGCAGGCTCACCGCCTTGGCCAGGTTGCCGATCGCCAGCAGCGCCGCGTCCGGCCGGCAGAGCTGAAAGGCCAGAGCGAACGACGGCGCGGTGCCGACGGCGTCGACCACCGCCGCCGGCCGCCCGCCGAGCGCCGCCTCCACCGCCTGCCCGGTAGCCGCCGGCGCCTCACCGGCCGGAAGGTGGTAGGGGATGGCGTCGAAGCCGGCGGCGGAGGCCGCCTTGGCCGCCACCGTGTCGAGCACCACGATCGGCGCGAAACCGCGCCGCCGGCCGGCGGCGGCCGCGCACAGGCCGATGGTGCCGGCGCCCAGGATGGCCAGCGGCCCCGGCGCGCGTCCGTGCGCCGCCAGGCGGTCGAAGGCGTGACCGGCCACCGCCGCCGGCTCGGCCAGCGCGGCGACGTCGGAACCGACCTGCGGCGCGGTGGGGATGGCGTTGGCGGCCGGCACGGCGACGTATTCGGCCATGGCGCCGCGGCGCGCCAGATTGACGCCGATCACCTGCTTGTTGAGGAAGCTCGGGTCGCCTTCCGCCGGGCTCGGCGCATGGTCGGCGATCACGTTGTACACGGCGACCGGCGTGCCGACCGGCGGCCCCTCGGCGCCGGGACCGAGCGCGGCGACGCGGGCGCCCACCTCGTGACCCATGACCATGTCCGGCGCGCGGCGGCCGCTCTCGCCGGTGAATCCGTGCACGTCGCTGCCGCAGATGCCGACCGCCTCGACCGCCAGCAGCACCTCGCCGGCGCGCGGCTGCGGCTGCGGCAGGTCGACCACCCGCATGCTCCACGGCTTCTCGAACAGGACCGCTTTCATGGACCGCAGCATAGCGCCCCCGCGCGCTCCGCCAAAGGGCGCCGGCCGCCTGAGTGAAGCGCGGCGGACGCCGTTCGCATTTCTGCGGTATGAAGGTATGCTCATGAACGAGGCACTCATGGCGCTTGGCGAAACCGATCTCCGCCGCATCGGCGACTACGTGAAGACCAACATGTACGGCTGGCTGGTGGAGGTCGCGCCGCAGGTCGTGTCCGGGCCGCAGATCCTGGAGCGCATCGAGCGCATCGAGGAGAAAATGGTCGCGCTGCAGAAGGAGCTGGTCGCGCAACGGCAGGAGCTGGTCGTGCAGCGGCACGAGCTCAAGGCGCAGCGCGAACTGATGGAGGCGCGCTTCAAGGCGGTCGACGTCCGGTTCGAGGACATGAACAGGCGGTTCGAGGAACTGAACACGAACATGAACAGGCGGTTCGAGGACATGAACAAACGGTTCAACGGGATGCAGTGGCTGGTCGGCGGCTGCTTCGTGGCCCTCGCTCTGCTGATGACCGTCTACGACCGCATCGTGTGACGCCCGCGCCCGGACACTGCCGATGCCGGAACTGCCGGACCTGATCCTGTACCGCGACCATCTGGCGCGGCGGCTGACCGGCGAGCGGCTGCAACGGGTCACGGTAGCCGGCCCCAGCCTGCTCAAGACCGTCGATCCGCCGCTGGCGGCGGCGGAGGGCGCGCGCGTCGAGTCGATCGACCTGGTCGGCAAGCGCATAGCCTTCACGCTGGAGGGCGGACTGCATCTGCTCCTGCATCTGATGATCGCCGGGCGCCTGCGCTGGAAGGAGGGGGCCGCCGCCGCGCCGATTCCGCGCCGCGTGGGGCTGGCGGCGTTCCGCTTCGCCGCCGGCGCGCTGATCCTGACCGAGCAGGGGGCCAAGCGGCGCGCCGCCCTGCACCTGCTGCGCGGCGCGCCGGCGCTGCGGGCGCTCGACCGCGGCGGCATCGACGTGCTGACCGCCGGCGAACCGGCGTTTCGCCGCGCGCTGCTGGCCGAGAATCACACCGTCAAACGCGCGCTCACCGATCCGCGCATCTGCTCCGGGATCGGCAACGCCTACTCGGACGAAATCCTGCACGACGCGCGGCTGTCGCCGCTCAAGTGGACCAGCCGCCTCACCGAGCAGGAGCTGTCCGCGCTGTATCGGGCGGCGCGGAGCGTGCTGGCCCTCTGGATCGAGCGGCTGCGCGCACAGGCCGGCGACCGCTTTCCCGAACGGGTCACCGCGTTCCGCCCGGAGATGGCCGTGCACGGCAAGTACGGCCGGCCGTGCCCGCGTTGCGCTACGCCGGTGCAACGCATCGTGTACGCCGACAACGAGTGCAACTACTGCCCGGAGTGCCAGACCGGCGGCCGGCTGCTGGCCGACCGCGCCCTGTCGAGGCTGCTCAAGGGCGACTGGCCGCGAAACCTGCGGGAGCTGGATGAGCTGCACGCGCCGCGCCGGTAGCCGTGGGGGCCGGTAGCCGGCCGCGGCGCGCGCGGCGCACACTGCGCGGGATGAACGCACTGAACCGACCGCGGCGCCAACCGGGACCGCCCCTGCGCGCCCCGGCTACGCTGGCCGCCGGGATCGCCGCGGCGCTGCTGTGGGGCTGCGCCGGGTTCTCCGACATCCAACAGACCGAGACGTTCCTGGAACGCTACGCCGCCGGCGACTACGACGCGGCCAGCGCCGCGATCGGCGGCCCGACCGGACTCGACTACCCCCAGGATCAGCTCCTCACCTCCCTGCACGCCGGCATGGCGTTGCGCGCGGCGGGCCGCTTTCCGCCCTCGCAGACCGCGTTCGACCGCGCCGAGTCGCAGCTGCTCTGGAAGTCGGACTCGATCACCGGCGTCGACGACCTGCTCGCCGCGGGGCTCACCCTGGTCGGCAACGACCTGATGGTCGCCTATCGGGGGACGATCTATGAGGGCGTGATGGTCAACACCTACAAGGCCGCCAACGCGCTGCTGATCGGCGACACCGCGCGCGCCCGCGTCGAGCTGAATCGGGCCAACCAGCGGCAGGCGAACGCCGTCGACCAGCTCGCCGCCAAGGTGCAGGCGTTGCGCACGCAGGAGGATGAGGAGGAGTACCGCGAGAGCATCGACCGCTCGCTCGACGAGGCGATGGACCCGGAAGGACCGGTCGCCCGGCGGCTGCGGGCGGTCGAGTCGCTGGGGGCGTACCGCGACCTGCGCAATCCCTTCACCGACTGGCTGCACGGCGCGTTCCGGCTGGCGACCGGAGAAGCGAACCGGGCGTCCGACCTGTTTCGCAACGCCGCCACGCTGGACGGCCGGCGCAACCGCCACATGCTGGCCGATCTGGTCGCGGCCGAGCAGGCGGCCGGCGGGACGGGCGCCGCCGGCGACCGCGTGTGGGTCGTACACGAGGACGGCGCGGGGCCGCATCTGGAGCAGTTCCGCTTCGATCTGCCGGTCTTCCCGGACCGCGACAGCTTCCTGCTGGTCTCCCTGGCGGTGCCCGACCTGCGGCCGGGCCGGCCGGCGTCGACGCCGTTGCGCGTGCGCGCCGGCGGGCAGGAGTACCGGACCGAGACGCTGCTCGACGTCGACCGGTACGCCGCCACCGAGTTTCGCGCCGGCTACGACGCCGTGGTCGGCAAGGCGGTGGCCGGCGCGGTGATCCGCACCCTGTTGCAGGTGGCGATCCGGGAGGAGACGCGGGACACCGGCGTGTTGGGGGACATCATCGGCGTGGTCGCGCCGGTCGCCTCTGCGGCCGTCACCCAGGCCGACACCCGCATCTGGCGGGCGTTGCCGCACACGATCGGCATAGCCAGCCTGCCGCGGCCGTCCGACGGCCGGATGCGCGTGGCGGCCGGCGGCGCCGAGGTCGACGTGGCGCTGCCGGACGGGCGCTTCGTCCTGGTGCAGGTCAAGACCATCGTCCGCAACGCGCCGCCGGCCGTGCACGCCGCCGCGATCGGTGGATGATGCCGGCCGGCATCGCTATATTTGCCGCATGAAGATGAAACCGTCCGCGCAGATCGCGATAGCCATCGCGCTGCTGGCGCTGGTGGGATGCGCCACCGACCCAGGCACCGTCTACCTCGACACCCGGTCGCCGTCCAGCGCGCCGGCGCCGGCGCCGCAGCCCGGTGAGCGGACCACGCTCGGTCTGGACTACCGCGACTTCGAGTTCGCGGCGGAGCAGGCGGTCGCCTCCTTCCTCAGCAGCCCGTTGTCCCGCAAGCCGGGCAGCACCGCCCCGTGGGTGATGGCGATCAGCCGCATGATCAACGACACGACGCTCGACATCGACACCGATCAGCTGGTCAAGAAGATCCGGGTCGACCTGCTCAACAGCGGGCGGGTCATGGTCACCACCGCCGTCGGTCTGGAAGGCCCGGAGGACCCGTTGAGCGCGCGCACGCGCGAGCTGCAGAACTCGGAGCTCTTCAATCAGGAGACCGTGGCGCAGGACGGCACCATGGTCGCCCCCGAGCTGAGCCTGTCGGGCAAGATCATCCAGCGCGCCAACCGCGTCGGCGACGGCCAGCAGGTCGACTACTACTTCCAGCTCACCATCACCAACATCGAAACCGGCCTGGCCTACTGGGAGTTCGAGCAGGTGATCGCCAAGCTCGGCAGCAACCGGAGCTTCTCATGGCGGTGAGGACCCGCCAATCACGGGGCGCGATGCGGCCCGGCGCCGTGCTCGCCGCGGTCGCGGCGGCCGTGCTGCTGGTGTGGGCCGCCCCCACGGCCGCGGCGCAAGAGGCTGCGGCCCCGGACGTGTGCGACAGCCGGGAAGGCGCCAACCAGATCGTCGACCGGCTGATCCAAGAGTGGAAGGTACGGGACGCGACCTTCCGCTCGCTGGAGCAGCGCGGCGTCAGCGTGATCGAGGGACTGGCCGACGTCGGCCTGCACGCCAACCACGCCGATTGGGGAAAGGCGCGCTCCCTGGCCTACACCAGGGCGTACCTCGACGCGATCGGCGCGTTCGTGCGGCGGACCAATGAGGAGATCACCACGCAGACGGTCCGCGACTTCCTTTATGACGCGACGTCGATCCCCGTCGGCGCGGATGAGGATGCGGCCTCCTATCTCGACCGGATCGACCGGAAAGCGAAGGCGCTATTGGAGACGCAGCTCGACCAGGAGCTCAAGGAGGCCGGCATGAGCGATGAGGAGCTCGCCGAGCTCTCCGGCGCGCAAAAGATCCCCCGGTACCGCGACGCCCTGGTGCGCGAGGTCACCTCCCTCGCGTTCGGACAGGCCGCCGGCTTGGTCCCCCTCAAGACGTTCGAGGCCATAGACTGCGACGGCAACTCGTCGGTCGGCGTGGTCGCGGCCTTCTCGACGCGGATGCGGGCGTTGGCGGAGCAGGTCCACAACGGTGAGCCGATCCGGCCCAACCCGGACCGGGCCGGCACGTCGCTCCGCGACCGGATCGCCGCCCTGACGGACGAAGACTTGGCAACGCAGTTCGGCGTGCGCATCTGGTGGGACCAGGACGGTTACCCGGTCCTCGTCGCATTCGGCCAGTGGGGCTGGTCGACCAAAGCGCTCACCTCCGCGCAACGGGACCGGCGCTACCGCTTTGCCAGGAACCAGGCGGCGATCCAGGCCAAGAGTTATCTGGCGGAGTTCATCCAGGCTAACGCGCAGTTCACGTCATCGAGCTTCGTCGGCGCCACCATCGAAGAGGCGGTCCGGGTCAGCGGCGACGGGTTCAATGAGTACGTCTCCGGCACGGAGATCATGGACCGGATGGTCGAGGAAGCCAGGACCGAATCGACGGTGCAGCTCACCGGTCTAAGCACCCTGCGCACGTGGTCGTCGCAGCATCCGGTAGCGGAGCATCAGGAACTGACCGGCGCCGTCGCCTACTGGTCGCCGGCGCAGGAAAATGCGGTGCGCGCCAGCCTTGGGCTGGACGCCAAGCATCCCGAACCGGAGCCTGCGGCTGAGGCGGCCGCGGAACCGGAGGAGCAACCGGCCGTGAGCGGTACGGTGCAGAGCAAGGAGCTGATGGATGCCAGCGATTTCTGAACGTGACGGACCCCGGCGGCCGGCCGCGCGCCGCGCCGCGTTGACGATTGCGGGAGCGGCGCTCGGCTGGGCGCTGCTCGCGGCCGGCGCCCACGCGCAGGTCGCCGCGGAGATGCACGAAACGACCGGCTTCGGGTCGGACCGGTCGGAGGCGATCGGCAAGGCGCTGCAGCAGGCCGCGTTTCAGGTGTGCGGCGTCACCTTGGAGTCGGACACCGCCTCGGCGGTCTCGCTGGCCGTCGGGACGGAGGGCATGGAGGTCGTCGAGAGTCTCAACGAGCACATCCGCATCTCGCTGGGCAGCGACGCCTGCCGCTTCACCGGCTACGAGGTGCTGAGCTCGACCCGGGACGGCGGCGGCGTGCAGGTCCGGGTGCGGGTGAGCCATGCGTCCTACCGGGTGCCGGGGCCGGACGTCGACCGCCGCCGGCTGGCGGTGCTCGACTTCGAGATCGACGAGGTGCACCTGTACGGCGCCGGCGGCCAGCGCGAGCAGCGGAGCGGCGGGCAGACGGCGCAGAGCGGCGTGGACGTCGACTTCGACCTGATCCGCAACCTGCAGGAACGCTTCCGCGCGCGGATCGAGTCGCTGCTGACGCAGGGGCGGCGCTTCGCGGTGCTCGACCGCCGCGCCGGCGACCTCTACGAGCAGGAGAAGCGATTGCTGCAGTCGGCCGACGTCGACGCGGCCGAAGGCGCGCGGCTCGGCAAGGTGCTCGGCGCCGACTACCTGCTGTACGGCACGGTCGACCGCATAGCGGTGGAGGAGCGGCGGACGAACATTCAGCTCACCGGCGAGAGCCGGACCAGCGTGCTGGCGGCGGCGCAGGTCCGCTTCTCGGTCCTGGCGGTCGCCACCCGGCAGATCAAGTGGTCGTCGGCGGTCGACCTGGAGCACGACGCCGATGAGGAACTGTGGCCGGAGCAGCTGGCCGAAGCGGTGCTGGATGACGCCGCCGCCCGCATCGTCGACGAGTTGACGGAGAACATCTACCCGCCGATGGTCCTGCAGGTGATGGGCGGCGGTAACGTGGCCGTCAACCGGGGCGGCAACACGGTCGCCGCCGGCGATCTGTTCGAGGTGTTCGCCTTAGGTCCCGTGCTGATCGACCCGGATACCGGCGAGAGCCTGGGCCGGCTGGAGATGCCGGTCGGCGTGGTCCGCATCACGACGGTGAAGCCCAAGTACAGCGTGGCGCAGATCGTCACGGCCGACGCCGGCGTCACCGCCGACATGGTGCTGCGCCGCTATCACGGCGACCTCGACCTGGGCGGCGGCGCCGCCGGCGCGGGCGCCGCGGCGGCCCCGAACGAAGGCGACCGCAACTACCGGCGCGCGGACGGCGACGGCGATGGCGACGGTCTGCCCGACTACCTCAACCGCGACGCCGAAGCCGCTGACGGCGACGGGGACGGTCTGCCCGACTACCTCAACCGGGACAACCTGCGGCGGACGTAGGCCGCGGCGCCGCCAGCTCTACGGAGGCAGGTCGCCGCGCCGCACCGACTCGGCGATCAGGGAGCGCGCGAGCTCCCAGAGCCGGGACGCGCCGGCGGCGATGGGGGCGTTCTTGGCGCGCACCTGGCCGGCGGTGACGCCGTGCCGACGCCACGCGGCGCCGCCGGTGCGGTGGTTGTGCAGCAACGGTTGCAGCCGGTCGATGGCGTAGGCGAAGCGCGCTTCCGGCGTCTCGCGCTCCTCGAATTCGTCCCAGGCGGCGCGCAGGCAGCGGGCCTGATCGGCCGGCAGCAACGCGAACAGCCGGTCGGCCGCTTGGCGCTCACGGTCCTGCCGGGACGCCTGCCCCGCTTCGTCGTAGATGAAGGTGTCGCCGGCGTCGATCTCGACGATGTCGTGCACCAGCACCATGCGGAGCACCCGGTTCACGTCGAGGCCGCCGGCGTATTCGGCCAGCACCATCACGTACAGCGCCAAGTGCCAGGAGTGCTCGGCCGAGTTCTCCCGCCGGCTGCCGTCCAGGAGCTCGGACTGCCGTTGCACGCCCTTCAGCGCGTCGATCGCGCACAGAAACTCAATCTGCTGGTCGAGCCGCCGTTCGCCGGCCCCGGCGTCAGCGCCGCCGGCCGGAGCGCCGCTCAACGGTCGACCGTGACGGCGACCGCCAAGTGGTCGGAGGCGGTGCTCACCGGCCTGGAGAAGTCCGAGATACGGAGGTCGCGGCTGGTCCACACGTAGTCGATGCGCTGGTCGAGCGCGCCGGCCGGCCACGTGAAGCCGTCGCCGCCCAGTCCGGCGGCGGCGAACGCGTCGACGAAGCCGGCGCCGGCGATCCGCAGCATCTCCGGGTGGCCGGGGGAAGCGTTGAGGTCTCCCAGCAGCACCACCGTGCGCGTGCTGTCGACCGCCTCCAACACCTCCATCGCCTGCGGCATGCGGAGGGCGGTGTCCTCCTCTTCTTCGCCGTTGTGGAAGTGGGTGGCCAGCACCTCCAACGACTCGCCGCCGCCCAGGTCGACCTCCAGCGTCAGAAAGGCGCGGTCCATGACCAGCTGGTCGTTGTTGGGCATGAAGCGGTTGCGCACCGCCCTGACCGGATAGCGGCTCAACACGGCGTTGCCCCACACCGCGTCGCCCGCCGGTCCGAACACGTAGTCCATGCCGAGCCGTTGCGACAGCCAGACCAGCGTGTCGACCGATCCGTTGATCAGCCAGCCGCGCGTGATCTCCTGCAGGGCCACGACGTCGGGGGCTTCCGCTTCGATGACCTGCGCGATCGCCTCCAGGCCGTGGCGGCCGCGCGCGTCGAACCCCTGGTGGATGTTGTAGGTCATTACCCGAACGGGGAATCCGTTGCCGGCGGCGGGCTCGATCCGGTTCCAGGAGGCGGCCAGCGCGGCCGGCACGGCCAGCGCCAGCAGGGCCGGCGCGGCGGCGAAGCGCGTCACCGTCGCCCGCGCCGGGGCGCCGTTCAGGGCGGCGCGCAACGCCGCCAGCGCCACCAGCAGGGCGGCGAAGGGGCGGACCGCCTCCTGCGGAAACGGCAGCGCGATGTCGTAGTGAGCGTAGAAGATGAACAACAGCACCAGCAGCGCCAGCATGCCGGCGGTCGTCCACGCCGACACCGCTCCGCCGCTCGGCCGGCGGTCCGTTGCCGGAGCGGAGCCGATGACCGAGACCAGCAGCACGGCGGTCGCCGTCTGCCCGGCGAGCACCGCCAGCGCCGCCGCCGCCCCCGTCCATTCCGCGGCGACCGCGGCGATCAGCACGGCGCCCAGGAGCGCCCGCACTCCGCCGTGCACGGCGCGGCCATTCCGCGCCAGCGACGCCGCGACCGCCACCGCGATCGCGTTGGCGGTCAGGATGGAGAGGAGCGCGGCCGGTTGCCCCCAGCCGGTGAGCACCGTGTGCATGGCGACGTTCTGAAACGTCAGGAACTCGAGCACCAGCACCGGGCCGACGATCAGGTACGGCGCGCCCCAGGCTGCGCGCGCGGACGGCCGGCCTGCCGGCCGCGCTACCGCCAGCAGGACCCACTGCGCCGCCACCAGTACGGCGGTGACCGCGTGCGCGGCGGCGCCGCCGGCCCAGGAGAGCTCGACGGTGCCGAACGCCGACTTGACCGCCGTATCGATCGACAGCGCCAGCAGCAGCGCGACCGCAGCGTGCGGGCCGCCGCCGTCGCCGTCGGCACGGAGCGACCGCAACAGCAGCGGCAACGCCCACAGGAACAGCACCGTGCCGGCGATCGACAGCGCCAGGTCGACGGACAGCGACGTGTTGAACTGCTCGGCGATCCGCAGCAGGCCGAGCCCGCCGAACACCGCCGGCGCCGCGGCGCGCCGGCCGAGCGCCCGGTGCACGGCCGGCGCCAGAAACCCGGCGCCGAACACGATCAGGCCCAAGCCGCCCACCACCATCGAGCTCATCTCGTTGATCTGCACGAGATTGACCGACAGCGCCACGACCAGCAGGCGCAGGAACTGCAGCCCGAACACGAAGGTGAGCGCGCCGAGCAGCATGGCGGCCAACGATGACGGTCCGCCTTCGGGCCCCGGCCGCCGGGGCCGGCCGCCACGGTCACTCATGCCGGTACCGTAGTGCGGGGCCGGCGCGCCGTCCACCGGGACGCCGTCCATCGGGACGCCGTCCACCGGGCGCGGCCGGCAGGGTATGGTTGGTCGATGCTTTCCCTGCTCCTGCGCGGCGAGGTGGTGCTGTTCCTGCTGGTGGCGATCGCGCTGATCGTGTCGCTGACGTTCCACGAGTACGCGCACGCCGCCGTCGCCAAGCTGTTCGGCGACCGCACCGCCGAGCTGGCCGGCCGCCTCACCCTCAACCCGCTGGCGCACGTCGACCCGATGGGGCTGCTCATGGTCATGCTGGTCGGCTTTGGCTACGCCCGGCCGGTGCCGGTCGACCCGCGCAACCTGCGGTCGCCGCGCGCCGATCTGTGGGTCGCCGCGGCCGGCCCGATCGTCAACCTGCTGCTGGCGGTGGTGGTCTGGAACGGTTTTCTGGCGCTACGGGGCGCAGGCGTCGGCTTTGTCTTCCTGCCGGGGCCGGAGACCTTCGTGGCGCTGCTGGTGCGGGTCAACCTGCTGCTGATGCTGTTCAACCTGATCCCGCTCGGCCCGCTGGACGGCCACTACATCCTGCCGCACGTGCTGCCGGAGGCGGCGGCCCGCTGGTACCGGTACTACAACGCCCGCTACGGCGCCTACGCGCTGCTCGGCCTGATCCTGCTCAGCATCGTCGGCGTGCCGGTGTTCAGCGTCCTGATGCGGATCGGCGACCGGCTGGTGCCGCTCATCACCTTCGCGTAAGCCGGCGGCGTCCGCCGCAGGCGGCCGGTAGCCGTTCCGGCGCAGATGCGGTATATTGAACGGCACAACGTGGCCGAACTCATCGAGCGGCGGATCGCCGTACTCATCGACGGCGATAACGCGCAGCCCGGGCACATCGGCGCGGTGCTCAAGGAGAGCATCCGCTACGGCGTGGTCACCATCAAGCGCATCTACGCCGACTTCACCAATCGTCAGATGGAGGGCTGGAAGCGGCAGCTCGCCACGCACGCCATCTCGCCGATCCAGCAGTTCCGCAACACCGTCGGCAAGAACGCCACCGACTCGGCCATGATCATCGACGCCATGGACATCCTGTTCGGGGGCGCCGTGGACGGCTTCGTGATCGTCTCCAGCGACAGCGACTACACGCGCCTGGCCCTGCGCATCCGGGAGTCGGGGCGCATGGTGATCGGCATCGGCCGCGACCACACGCCGCGCTCGTTCGTCAGCGCCTGCAATGAGTTCCGCTTCGTGGAGAACCTCACCATCGCCGAGGAGCGCAGCCGGCGGCGGTCCGGCCGCAAGCAACCGGTGGTGGAGACCGACGACGCGGAGCGCGGTTCCCTCGACCTGATCACGGTGATCACGGACGCCATCGAGACCGCGGAGGGCGACGATGACTGGGTCGACCTCGGCACGATCGCCAACAACCTCAAGAAGCTGTACCCGGACTTCGATCCGCGCACCTACGGCAACCGCCGGCTCTCCAAGCTGATCGAGTCGCACACGGAGGCGTTCCGTATGCGGCGCGACCGCGAAAACAACAGCGTCACCGTGCGTCTGGCCTCAGCGGACGCGGATTGATGGCGGCGGCGGAGGCGGTTGCCGGAGCGGCGACGACGGGAGACGTGGCGGCGTCGTCCGGCACGCTGGACGCGATCGCCACGCACGCCACTCCGGGAGCGCGGATGGTCGAGCGGGGCGACGCCGAGCTGCGGCCCGGGGTCGGCGTGGTCGGCGACGTGCCGGGCCGCGCGCCGGCGCGGGAGGTGACCGTGGTCGACAGCGCCGCGTGGCGGTCGGCGTGCGCGGAGCTCGGTCAGGAGGTGCCGTGGACGGCGCGGCGCGCCAACCTGCTGATCACCGGGATCGATCTGCGCGACGCCGCCGGGTGCGAGCTGCGCATCGGCGCGGCGCGCCTGCGGGTGACCGGAGAGACGCTACCGTGCCGGATCATGGACCGGCAGCGCGCCGGCCTGCGGCGCGCTCTGGAAGCCGACTGGCGCGGCGGCGCCACCTGCGCGGTGCTGACCGGCGGCGCCGTCGCCGTGGGCGACGGCGTGGAGCTGATCCGGCCGTCGAGCTGATCCGCGCCGCAGAGTCGAACCGGGGGCGCCGGAACCGGCAAACGGTGGGCGCCCCCATGCCGGCGCCACCGGACGGTGCGGCCGTGAGCGGGCATACGCCGGTCCGCGCCCCCGTCCGGTAGACTCCGCAGCCTGATGATCCGCCCTGCGGCCCGCGCCGCCCGTTGTCTGGAAGTGAAACGCTATCCCGGCGGCCGGCAGGTCACCTTCGACTGCGAACTGCTGGCGATCGAACCGGGCCGGCAGCTCCTGGGCTATACGATCCGCCGCCGGCACTCGAACGTGGCCGGCGTGTTCCTGCCGGCGGGGACGCGCTCCTACGGGTGCTTCTGGGCCGGCCGGCCGTACAACCTGTATCTCTGGATGCGGCGGCGCGGCCCTCGGCGGGACGCCGTGCTCGGCGCCTACTTCAACGTCTGCGACCAGGTGCGGCTGGGGCCGGCGGAGCTGCGCTGGCGCGATCTGTGGGTCGACGTGCTGGCGCTGCCGGCGCGGACGCCGGTCACCCTTGACCGGGAGGAGGTGCCGGGCGGCCTGCCGCCGCGGCTGGCCGCCCACATCGAAGCGGCCGTGGCGGCGCTCCACGCGCGCAGCGGCGAGCTGATAGAGGAGTGCCTGCGGTGGGCCCGCGCCGTGCAGGCGCCGGCGGAACGGCGCCGCGGCGCTCGGTGATCCGCGCGGCGGCCGGTTCAGCGCGCCTCGGGAGCGGTCAGCAGCGGCCGGCCGCCGGTCAGGCGATGCTCCACCAGATTGTCGCCCGGGCCGCCGCGGTCGACCACCAGGAAGTCGGTGCTGCGGCGCCACGCGATCACCGCATGGTGCCAGACGCCCTTGGCGTAGTTGACACCCTGCCGGCCGTCGGTCACGAACGCGCGCAGGCCGGCGGCGTGCGGCGCCGGGCCGGCCGGCGCCGCCACGATCAGGAACGGCGCCCGGTCGAGCGGGATGAACGCCTGCGAACCGAGCGGATGCTGCTCCATCACCGTGACGGTGAGCGGCAGGGAGAGCGGCCGCGCGCGGAACACGTTGACCAGCGGCCGGCCGCCGCGGTCGGCCACGTCGATCGCCGCCAAGTCGTGATAGCGCACCGTCGTCCCTTCGTTGATGATCCGCTGCTCGGCGCCGGCCGTCTCGATCACGTCCCCGAACGGCGCGAACGCCGCCCGCGTGAGCGGTTGCGGCGTCAGGCGCATGACGCTCACGCCGCTCAGGCCGTCACCCGCAGGTCGTCGTCGAGCGCGCGCTGGAATGCGTCGACGCGGCCGTCCAGGACCTCCTCGACGCGGACCGGAGCGCCGCACGCGGCCGATTCGAGCAGCGCGTACCAGGCCGCCACGGCGCGCGTCCCCTGTTCGGCGCCGATCTCCGGCGCCGCTCCGCCCCGGATGGCGTCCGCCAGCTCCGCGTACTCGACCGCCAGCAGCTTGGCGTCGGTGACCGGGAACGGATGGTCGTAGCCGGCCAGCCGGTCCGCGCCGAACAGCGCCGCGGTGTTCGCATCCAGCCGAAACGCCGGCACCCGCTCCAGCAGCGCGTCGCCGGTCAGCGGCTCGCCGCCGTCCCGGTGGACGACGATGGCGCCGCCGCTGCGGTCGCCCGGCAGCGTCATCGATCCCGCCGACCCGAACACCGCCCTTCCGCCCAGTCCGGCGCCGCCGCCCAGTGCGGCGCCGCGGCCGGCGTGATCCTGAATCACGGAGCCGACCGCGCCGCTGGCAAAGGTGAGGGTTCCGTACAGCGCGTCTTCGGCGGTCGCCCGGAACTCGGCGGGCGCGGCGCGCTGCCACTGCGCGTAGGCGTTGGCGGGATCGACCGCGCCGCCGCCGGCGCCGGCGGCCGGGTTGCGGCGGACCGGTTCGTGCAGGCGCGTCACCGCGTAGGCGGTGTCGATGCGGCCGAGCAGGTACTCCAACACGTCGGCGAAGTGGACGCCGACGTCGAGCAGGATGCCGCCGTGCTCGCGGAGGTGCCGCCACACGCTGATCGTCATCCGGTCGCCGCCGCCCACGCCGTGCTGGACGACCAAGCGCGGCGCGCCGATCACGCCTGCGTCGAGCAGCGCCTTGGCCAACCGGCACGCCGGGTCGCGACGGTAGTTCTCGGCAACACTGAGGATCGCCGGCGATGCCGCCGCCGCCTCGCCGATGCGCCGGCAGGCGGCCACGGTGAGCGCCAGCGGCTTTTCGATCAGCACGTGCAGGCCGCGCTGCAGGGCTTCGACCGCGAGCAGGTGATGGGTGCGCGGCGTGCTGGTGATGTCGACCGCCTGCACGCCGTGGCCGCGCAAGTCGTCCAGGCCGGCGGCGACCGCCGGGCGCGCGCCGAGGGCCGCCTCCGCGTGGGCGGCGAGCGATGCGGCGTTGGCCTCCACCGGGTCGCAGGCGGCGACCAGCTGCAGGGACGAGATGCCGGCCGCGCGCAGCTCGGCCAGACCGCGCAGGTGGCGGTGACCCATGCCGCCGCAGCCCACGATCGCCAGCCGTATCGCCATACGGCAGGCAGTCTATGTTGCGCCCGGCGTCGTATGCCAGCATAGTCACGCTGCCTATGCCGGCCCGCAACGAAGCGCCCGCCACCCCGACCTATCCCCGCGACCTGTACGGGTACGGCGACGATCCGCCGCAGGCGCGCTGGCCGGCCGGCGCGCGGGTAGCGGTGCAGTTCGTGGTCAACTACGAGGAGGGCGCCGAGCGGTCCGTGCTGCACGGCGACGCCGAATCCGAATCGTACCTGCCGGAGGTGGTCGGCGCGCGTTCGGTGCCCGACCGCCAACCGGGCATGGAGTCGGTCTTCGAGTACGGCAGCCGCGTCGGCGTGTGGCGCCTGTTTCGCCTGTTCCGGGAGCGGGAGATACCGATTACGATATTCGCGGTGGGAATGGCGCTGGAACGGAACCCGGCGGTCGCCGACGCCGCCATGGCCGCCGGCTTCGAGGTCTGCGCTCACGGCTACCGCTGGATCGACTACCAGTCGGTGCCGGAGGCGGTCGAGCGGGAGCACGTGCGGCGCACCGTAGAGAGCATCCGCCGGCTCACCGGCGAGCGGCCGCTCGGCTGGTACACCGGGCGTAGCGGGCCCAACACCCGACGGCTGGTGGTGGAGGAGGGAGGCTTCCTCTACGACAGCGACGACTACAGCGACGATCTGCCGTTCTGGACCGCGGTCGCCGGCCGGTCCCACCTGGTGGTGCCGTATACCATCGACGCCAACGACATGCGCTTCGCCCTGCCGCAGGGCTTCAACGCCGGCGGCCAGTTCTTCTCCTACCTGCGCGACGCGTTCGACGTGCTGTACGCGGAGGGGGCGCGCACGCCGCGCATGATGTCGATCGGCCTGCACTGCCGGCTGATCGGGCGGCCCGGCCGCTTCGCCTCGCTGCAGCGGTTCGTCGACCACGTGCTGGCACATGACGCGGTCTGGTGCTGCCGCCGCGTCGACGTCGCCCGCCACTGGCGCGCGCACCATCCGCACAGGGGCGACCGCCGTGGCTGACGGACCGGGCACGGGCGGAGCCGGGGCCCCTCCGCCGCTCACCATCAACTTGGCGGACGCCCGGCTCGGCGCGGCCGGCGTGTCGTGCACGGACGAGTTCTTCGCGCCGCTGGCGCGCATGCTTCAGCCGGCCGAGCCGGTATTCATCCCCGGCAAGTACGACGACCACGGCAAGTGGATGGACGGGTGGGAGTCGCGCCGCCGCCGCGGCGGCGGCCACGACCGTTGCGTGGTCCGTCTGGCCGCGCCGGGGGAGATCCACGCGGTCGACGTCGACACCCGCCACTTCACCGGCAACTACCCGCCGGCCGCCTCGCTGGAAGCGTGCCTGAGCCACGCTGACGGCGATCCGGGCGACGGGGCCGCCTGGGTCATGCTGGCGCCGCCGGCGCCGCTCGGCCCCGACGCTCATCACCTGTTTCCGGTCGCCGACCGGCGCACTTGGAGCCACGTGCGGCTCAACCTGCTGCCGGACGGCGGCGTGGCGCGCCTGCGCGTGTATGGCCGGCCGCGGCCGGACTGGAGCGCGCTGGCGGCCGGCGGACCGGTCGACCTGGCGTCGGCCGTGCACGGCGCGGTGGCGGTGGCGTGGAACGACGCCCATTACGGCAATCCGGGCAACATGCTGCGGCCGGACCGCGGCCGCGACATGGGCGACGGCTGGGAGACCCGCCGGCGCCGCGAGCCGGGCTACGACTGGTGCATCATCGCCCTGGCGCATCCCGGCGCGATCGACCGGGTGGTGGTCGACACCGCCCACTTCAAGGGCAACTACCCCGACCGGTGCTCCCTGCAGGGCGCCTTGCTGCCGGCGGACGTAGGCGCCGCGCGCGCGTCAGTAGTCGCGCAGTCGATGTTCTGGCCGGTGCTGCTGCCCGAGCAGCCGCTGCGCGCCGGCCGGGAGCACACCTTCGCCGCCGGCGACGTGACCGGCACCGGCCCGGTGTCGCACGTGCGCGTCAACATGATCCCCGACGGCGGCATCAGCCGGCTGCGTCTGTTCGGCGCGCCGGCCTGACGTAGTCGATCAGCGCAGGCGCACGTAGGCTTGGGCGCACTCGACGATGCCGAGCGTCCTGGCCATCTTGCGGACGTGACCGACTTCGATCTGATGATTCCCGGTCCTGCCGTGGCCGCCTTTCGGAAGGTACGCCGTCTTGTTGTCGTACAAGACGGCGATGAAATGAGGCAGTCGCTTCAACTTGTAGCCGGGGGCGCACTTCTCGAGGACGGCCACGACCTTCCTGAAAACGACCTGCATAGGCCGGGAAATCAGGCCGCTATCTGAGTCGAATGCGGTTGGTCGATCCGGTTCACGGAGTCGGCGCCGGAGACTACGCGGACGCTTACGTGGGGGGACCATCCTTCGGAGTCACACCGCTCGATGTCCGGCGCCCCGGGTGCGTTGCTGCGAACCTTCCGCACGCCGGCGTTCCAGCTATCGAGAGTGGCCTGGTCGGTGCTCTTGACGAACGTGCGCAACCAGTCCCGGAATGCCCCGAACTCGCCGCAGTCCGCGGCCATGTCCTCGATGATCCCGGTCAGGAACTCCCGGAAGTTGGCGTGCGCATCTTCAAGGCTTGCGCCGCCGGCGGCTGCGCCTCCCGGGTACACGCCGTCGAGCCAGCAGCTTCCGTCCGCCGGGTCGATGGTGGCGACCAGGGCGCCCTTGATCTCTACCGCCGCCCGGAACGATTCGGCATCGACCACGTTCGCGTAGCTGAACGTCAACGGCCATGCCTCTCCGGGTGGATCCCAGTTGGGCAGCATCGCATCTTCCATGTTTCTCTTCCTTTTCTTCTTGTGCGTATAGCAGTGTACAACCACCCGTCAACCGGTCAAGTCGGCAAGGCGGGTGATGAGGGCGCCGTCGCGGTCCAGGACGCGCGCCACCGCCGCGTCGTCGGCGATGCGCCCGTGCGCGCTCACCACGCCGGCGCCGGTGAGCGCGGGACGCAACGCGTCGAGCTCCGCCACGGCGCGGGCGCCCACGGCGACGCAGGTCGCCCATCCCAGGCTGCCGAAGAACCCGCTCGGTCCGGACGGTACCGCCGGCGGGCAGAGGCGGTAGCGCTCCCGGTAGAGCACGGCGCCGTCGCGGACCACGGTCAGATGGTAGGCGAGCGACCCGAACGCCCACGCTTCGCCCATCTGCGTGCGTCCGGGACAGCCGCACTCCAGCAGCAGGCAGCCGGCGCCGGCGGCGACGCTCACCACCGTCGACTGGATCACCGCAGCGCCGGCGAACGGGATCAGCGGCCGGCCCGCCAGCCGCAGGTAGCTGGCGCCGCGCACGCGGGCGGCGAGCTGCAGATGGGCGGGAGCGCCTGCCGCTCCCGGCAGACACAGCGTACCGGCCGGCGGCGCCCAGGTCGCCGCCGCGCCGCCGTCGAGCTCGATCCGCTGCAGGTGGCGCTCGCCGTTGCGCAGACCGCCGCCCTGATCGACCGGCATGGCCAGCAGGCCGCCGGCGGCCGGCAGCACGTTGACGAACAGCGGCGCGCGGCACCGGGTCCGCCAGCGGCGGCCGGCCGCGGTGAGCCGTAACGCGCCGCGCCGTCCGTTATCGGGCGCCGGACGCGCGGCGATGGTCGGGATGGCCGTGCCGGGCGTCAAACGTGCCGGGCATGAACATGCCGGCCGTCGTGATCGTGGTGATAGTGATGCCCGCCGGCCCCCCAGGCCGGCCGGCCGCGCCGGGGGGCGCCGAGCGCGGCCGTCACCCAGGCGGCGACGTCCTCCACGCCGGAACCGGTCCTGAGGTTGGTCATCACGAACGGCAGGTCCCCGCGCGCGGCCCGCACGTCGTCCGCCATCCGCTCCAGGTCGACGCCGACGTACGGGGCCAGGTCGACCTTGTTGACCACCAGCAGGTCGCTGCGCGAGATGCCGAGGCCGCCCTTGCGCGGTATGTCGCCGCCCTGCGCCACATCGATCACGTAGAGCTGGTAGTCGACCAGGTCGGGGCTGAAGCTGGCGGCCAAGTTGTCGCCGCCGCTCTCGATGAAGGCCACGCCGGCGTCGCCGAAGCGGTCCTGCAACCGCGCCAGGGCGTCGGCGTTGACGGAGATGTCGTCGCGGATCGCGGCGTGCGGGCAGCCGCCGGTCTCGACCCCGACTATGCGGCCGGCGGCCAGCGCGCCGGCGCGGATCAGGAACCGCTCGTCCTCCCGCGAGTAGATGTCGTTGGTGATGGCGATGATCGAATGCTCGCCGCCGAGCCGCTGGCACAGGCGGAGCAGCAGGTGGCTCTTGCCGGAACCGACCGGGCCGCCGATTCCGAACCGCACCGGCCGGGCGCCTGTTCCGTGTTCTTGTTCCATCCGCCGTTCCTGGCCGAGGTTGTACCACATGGCGCCGGGAGCGCCGCGGATCAGCTGCGGAAGTAGCGCGCGGCCAACTCGCCGTGGCCGAGCACGGCAACATCCCAACCGGGCGCGGCGCTGGCCAACGGGCGCGCGCGCCGGCCGATGCCGTGCGCCAAGGCGACCACGTCGGCGAGCAACGCGCCGGTGACGGCCAGCGCGTCCGACTGGCCGATGGGGATGGCGCGCACCGCCACCTGCGCCCACTGGCGCACCGTTCCCAACAGGAACGCCTGCAGGAGCGCCTCGGTGCCGATGCCGAGCGCTCCGCCCAGGAATCCCCACGCCACCGGGTGCTGGAGCCGGTCGCCGCGGCCGGCGGCCGCCCCGGTCACGGCAGCGTACGCCGGGTGGCGCGGCAGGACGGGCAGCGCGTCGACGGCGGCGCGGAGCAGCGACCGGCCGAGCTGGCCGCCGGCCGCCCGCGCGTCCCGCGACGGCTGGAAGCTCGCCACCTCGTCGCTGAGGCGGATCAGCGCACGCGCCGCCGACTCCCCCTCCGCCGTGGTCACCCGGGCCGCCCCGGCCGCCCCGGCGGCGCGCGCCACCGCCCGGCCGGCCAGCGGCGCGACCCCGTAGCGGAGCGCATCGCGCACCCAGCCGGCCAAGCCGGCGGCGTCGGTCACCTGCCCGGCGCGCACCGCCCACTCCAGCCCCCAGGAGTGCGCAAACGCGCCGGTCGGAAAGCCGCTGTCGGCCAGCAGCAGCAGCCGCGCCTGCTCCAGCACCTCGCCGCCGGCCGCGTCATCCATCAGGAAGCCCGGCCGGGCGGCGCTCAGAACAGGAAATAGCGTTGCGCCAGGGGAAGCTCGGCCAGCGGTTCGCAGGCCAGCAGCTCGCCGTCGGCGCGCACCTCATAGGAATCGGGGTCGACCTCCATGGCCGGCAGCGCGTCGTTGAGCGGCAGATCGCGCTTGGACAGCGCGCGCGTGCCGCGCACCGCCTCCACCCGCCGCCGGATGCCGCCGTCGGCCTGCACCGCGCCGCGCGCTTCCGCGCTCACGAAGGTGACGCAGGTGGAAGCCCGCGCGCCGCCGTGCGCGCCGAACATCGGCCGCCCCCACACCGGCTGCGGCGTGGGGATTGAGGCGTTGGCGTCGCCCATGGCGGCGAAGGCGATGAACCCGCCCTTGAGCACGACCTCCGGGTGGACGCCGAAGAACGCCGGCTTCCACAACGTCAGGTCGGCCAGCTTGCCGGTCTCCACCGATCCGATCAGGGAGCCGACGCCGTGCGCGACCGCCGGGCAGATCGTGTACTTGGCCACGTACCGCTTGATGCGGCCGTTGTCGTGCGCCGCCGGGTCCCCGGCCAAGGCGCCGCGCTGCGCCTTCATCTTGTGCGCGGTCTGCCAGGTGCGGGTGATCACCTCGCCCACGCGCCCCATCGCCTGACTGTCGCTGGCCATGATGCTGATGGCGCCCAGGTCGTGGAGCATGTCCTCGGCCGCGATCGTCTGCGGCCGGATGCGGCTGTCGGCGAAGGCGACGTCCTCCCGGATCGATGGGTCCAGGTGGTGGCAGACCATCAGCATGTCCCGGTGCTCGGCGACCGTGTTGACCGTGAAGGGGCGGGTGGGATTGGTGGAGCTCGGCAGCACGTTGGGCTCGCCGCACACCCGCAGTATGTCGGGCGCGTGGCCGCCGCCGGCGCCTTCGGAGTGGAAGGTGTGGATGGTGCGCCCGCCGAACGCGCGGATCGTGTCCTCGACGAAGCCGGCCTCGTTGAGCGTGTCGGTGTGGATGGCGACCTGCACGTCGGCCTGGTCGGCGACGCCCAGGCAGCAGTCGATCGCCGCCGGCGTGGTGCCCCAATCCTCGTGCAGCTTGAGCCCGCACGCGCCGGCCGCGACCTGTTCCCGCAACGGTTCCGGCAGCGCGCTGTTGCCTTTGCCGAAGAACCCCAGGTTGACCGGGTACTCCTCGGCCGCCTCCAGCATCCGCCGCAGGTTCCACGCCCCCGGCGTGCAGGTCGTCGCCAGGGTGCCGGTGGCCGGTCCGGTCCCGCCGCCGAGCAGGGTGGTGACGCCGCCGGTGAGCGCGGTGGTGACCAGCTGCGGGCAGATGAAGTGGACGTGGCTGTCGATGCCGCCGGCCGTGCAGATCATCCCCTCGCCGGCCAGCGCCTCGGTGCCGGGACCGATCGCCAGGGCGGGATCGACGCCGTCCTGCAGGCCGGGATTGCCGGCCTTGCCGATGCCGCAGATCAGCCCGTCGCGGACGCCGACGTCGGCCTTGTAGATTCCGGTGTAATCGACGATCAGCGCGTTGGTGATCACCAGGTCGGGCGCGCCGGCGGCGCGCGAGGCGCGCGCGTCCTGGCCCATGCCGTCGCGGATCACCTTGCCGCCGCCGAACTTCACTTCGTCGCCGGAGACGGTCAGGTCGCGCTCCACGGCCAGCACCAGGTCCGTGTCGCCAAGGCGCAGGCGGTCGCCGGTCGTCGGTCCGAACATGCCGGCGTGGCCGGCGCCGCCGGTCGTGAACCCGAACGCGGCGTCAGGCGCCACGGAACCCTCCTTCGCGCGCCGCGGCGAGCGCGGCGGCGCGCACCGAGTCGTCGTCCAGCCGGCCGTTGGCCAGCCCGTTGAGGCCGTGGCAGACCCGTTCGCCGCCGAACGGCGCCAGAACGACCCGGTGGCGCTGCCCGGGCTCGAAGCGGACCGCCGTGCCGGCGGGGATGGCCAGCTTCATGCCCCACGCCCGCCGGCGGTCGAACCGCAGGGCGCGGTTCACCTCGAAGAAATGGAAGTGACTGCCGACCTGGATCGGGCGGTCGCCGGTGTTGGCCACGTCGATCCGCACCACCGGCCGTTCAGGCAGGCTGCGCCAGGAGTCGCGCGCGATCCAGGTCTGCCCCGGCGCCCAGCCGTCCGGCGTCCCCGCCGGCGCGCTCACCGGATGGCCCATCACTGGATCGGATGGTGCACGGTCACCAGCTTGGTCCCGTCCGGAAAGGTCGCCTCGACCTGCACGCTCGGGATCATGGCCGGCACGCCGCTCATCACCTGCCGCGCGGACAGGATGGCGCCGCCCCGCTCGACGATGTCGGTCAGCGACCGGCCCTCTCGCGCCCATTCCATGATCTGAGTGGCTATGATGGCGGTCGCCTCCGGGTGGTTGAGCTTGACGCCCCGTTGCAGGCGGTCGCGCGCCACCATGCCGGCTACCGCCAGCAGCAGCTTCTCCCGTTCATGCGGTGTGAACATCGGCTCTCCTGAAGTGCCCGGCGGCGCCTGCGCCGCTCAGAAATCGATGCGCCATACGCTGGTCGCCTGCCGCGCCATCCAGCGCTGCCGCGCGGCGATCTTGTCGACCGTCCAGGCATCGTAATCGTCCGCGATCTTGCGCGTGATGGCGAATCGGCTGGTCCCGTATACGGTCCGTTTTTCGGCGAACCCGGCGTTGCCCACGCCGCGGTTGGCGCTCGACGACAGCAGCGTGAGGTTGCCGAGCCGATAGGTGAAGGCCGCGCGCTGCCGGTCATCGAACTGATCCCAGCCGCCGCCGGGACGTTCCGGCAGCACGTGCTCGACGTCGTACTGCGCGCTCTCGAAGTCGAAGTCCTGGCCCGACACGCGCCGCTCCAGCCGGAACAGCACGAACCGCGCCACCCGCCGATCGCGGCTGCCTGTGGTGCGCAGCTCCTTGTCGGCGAACGCCGCCCGGAGCTCGCCGTCGTCCGGATAGACGCTCCGCAGCTCCCGGACCGCGCCGGCGGCGCCGTCGATCCGGTCATTCGCCAGCGCGCAGGCTATGCGGTTGTACTCCCGCTCCTGCCGGTTGCTCTGCCGGCCGCAGATCACGTTGTACCGAAACGACACGACGGCGACCGCGCGCAGCAGCCGGCTGAATCCGGCGCGGTCGTCGTCGCCCATCCGCTCGAACGCCGCCAGCAGCAACGCCAGCGGTTGGCGGGCGTCGAACATCCGCAGCCAGGACAGACTGTCGCGCTCCTCCTTCGACCACAGGGGATCGTGCGGGCTGCGCAACGCCGCGTACGTCCGCGCGTTGCGGTCGAGTTCGCGGATCAGGGCGAACGCTCCCGACCGGTCGCCGATCCTGCCGCGGATCGTCTTGAACAGGTCGGCTTTGCGCACCAGCCGGTTGCGGCTGTTCCAGAACACGCGCAGGAACTCGGGAAACCCCTCGCTGCCAAGGCGTCCGACGATCGCTTCCCAGCGGCTCTCCAACGCCGTGACGTCGGCATCGCGGCAGCCGCCGCGTGAGACCACGGAGAACAGGTAGTTCTTCAGCAGGTCGGTGGACGACAGGCGCACCCCGCGCGCATTGAGCGTCTCGAAGACTCCGAACGCGTTCAGTTGGTCCGTGACCGTGATCACCGTGAAGAACAGCTTGTCGACCGCGGTGTCGACGAAGCCGGCCACCGCCCGGCCGTCGGCTCCCGGCCGTTCGCCGAGCCGGGACTTGAACCACAGAAACGCACTGCGCAGCAGGTGTTCGGATGCGTGCAGGCCCCGTTGCGGCAGGCGCTGCAGCGGCAGCAGGTAGTCCCGATAGAAGCCGTCGTCATGGCGGTTGAGCGTAAGCTTGGCGCGCGGGACCAGGCTCACCGGGTCGAGGTAGCCGAGGTAGTTCGTCCGCAGCTGCGCGGCCCGGCGCAGCTCCGGGTCTTCCCGGTTACCCGGCGCGGCCAGCTCGGTCAGGCGCGCGACGGCGGCCAGCATCAGCAGGCTGAGCGTCGTCATGCGCTGCTGTCCGTCGATGATGTCGAACGAGCGGTTGTCGGTCGATTGCAGCACCAGGAAACCGAGGTAGTGGGCCGGTTCGGCGCCCTCCCGGAACAGCGCGGCGATGTCCTGCCACAGGTCGTCCCACTCGTCCGGTCCCCACGAGTAGTCGCGCTGGAAGCGCGGCACGCAATAGCTCAAGCCGTTGCCCATCAACTGGCGAAAGGTGGTGTTGGCGGTGTTGAAGGTCATGGGATGCGGCCGGCCGGCCCCGAGCGTTCCACACACCGGGCGCCCGGCTCAAGCGCGCCGCGCCGGGCGGTGTTGACCCGAACCGCGCCGCGCCTCTACGGTGCGCCTTGATGGTAGCCAGGAAGCGCATCCTCACCGGCGACCGGCCGACCGGCCCGCTGCACGTCGGCCACTACGTCGGCAGCCTGAGCAACCGCTTGCAGCTGCAGGACGACTACGACTGCTTCTTCATCGTCGCCGACGTGCACACCATGACCACGCGCCCGGAAAAGCGCCACCTGGACGCGCTCCAAGACAACATCCGGCAGGTGGTGCTCGACTACCTGGCGGTCGGCATAGACCCGGAGCGTTCGACCATCTTCGTGCAGAGCGCGATCCCGGAGACCTTCGAGCTCAGCACGCTGCTCGGCATGCTGGTGACCGTGCCGCGCCTGGAGCGCGTGCCGACGGTCAAGGAGATGGCGCAGAACGAGCATCTGGACGCCCTGCCGTTCGGCCTGCTCGGCTACGCCGTGCTGCAGGCCGCCGACATCCTGCTGCCGCGCGCCCACTTGGTGCCGGTCGGCAAGGACAACGAGTCGCACCTGGAGGTGACCCGCGAGCTCTGCCGCCGCTTCAACAAGCTGTACGGACCGGTCTTCCCGGAGCCCGGCACGCTGCTCGGCGACGTGCCGTCGCTGCTCGGCACCGACGGGCAGGGCAAGATGAGCAAGAGCCTGGACAACACCATCTACCTGGCCGACGACCCGGCCACCGTGCAGCGCCGCGTGATGGGCATGTACACCGACCCCAAGCGGGTGCGGGCCGACATACCCGGCACGGTGGAGGGCAACCCGGTCTTTCAGTACCACGACGCCTTCAACCCCGACGCGGCCGAGGTCGCCGACCTCAAGGACCGCTACCGCCGCGGCGCGGTGGGCGACGTCGAGGTGAAGCGCAAGCTGGCGGCGGCGCTCAACCGGTTCCTGGAGCCGATCCGGGAGCGCCGCGCGGCGTACGCGGCCGATCCGCGCCGGGTGGAGGAGATCATCGACGCCGGCAACACCCGCATGAGGCGCGAAGCGCGGGAGACGATGGCGCGGGTGCGCGCGGCCATGGGCCTGCGGTTCGCCGAGGCGGCCGCCGCACTGGCCGGCGCTTGAGCCGCGGTACTACCTTATCGACCGATGGCCGAGCAGCAGTTCAAGACCGAGGTAACCGAGCTTCTTCATCTCATCACCCACTCGCTCTACTCGCAGCGGGAGATCTTCCTGCGCGAGCTGGTCTCCAACGCGTCCGACGCGCTCGACAAGCTCAAGTACCTCACCCTGACCGAAGACGACTACAAGGGCTTCCCGTTCGTGCCGCGCATCGACGTCGAGTTCGACGCCGGCGAGCACCCGACCCTGTCGGTCGCCGACTCCGGGATCGGCATGGACGCGCAGGAGCTGCAGGACAATCTCGGCACGATAGCCCGTTCCGGCACGCGCCGCTTCCTGCACGACGCCAAGGGCAGCGCCGCCGCCGACGCCAACCTGATCGGGCAGTTCGGGGTCGGCTTCTACGCGTCGTTCATGGTCGCCGATCGGGTCGAGGTGGTGAGCCGGCGCGCCGGCGACGACCGGGCGCACCGCTGGGTGAGCGACGGGCGCGGCAGTTTCCGGGTGGAGCCGGCCGAACGGGCGCAGTCCGGCACCACCGTGACGTTGCGCCTCAACGACGACGGCAAGGAGTTCGCCTCCCGCTACCGGATCGAGGGGATCGTCAAGCGCTACTCCAACCACATCCCGCACCCCATCCACCTGCACTACGCGGAGCCGGCCGCCGCGGACCAGCCGGCCGATGCCGGGGAAGGCGCCGCGGACACGGCCGCCGGCACGGCCGCGGAGAAGGTGGAGCAGATCAACGCCGCCTCCGCCCTCTGGAAGCGTCCCAAGTCCGAGCTGTCGGACGACGACTACAAGGAGTTCTACAAGACCCTGACCGTGGACGCCGATGACCCGCTGCACTGGGTGCACACCCACGCGGAAGGGACGCTCGAGTACACCACGCTGTTCTACCTGCCGGCCGCGGCGCCGCCCGACGTCTACTACGCCGACTACCGGCCGGGCGTGAAGCTGTACGTGCGGCGCGTGTTCATCACCGATGACGACCGCGATCTGCTGCCGGTCTACCTGCGCTTCGTTCGCGGGGTGATCGATTCGGAGGACCTGCCGCTCAACGTCTCGCGCGAGATCTTGCAGCAGAACCGCACCATGGCGGCGATCCGGCAGGCGTCGGTGAAGAAGATACTCTCCGAGCTCGCCTCCCTGGCCAAGAACAACCCGGCCGTCTACGACCGGTTCTTCACCGAGATGGGCCGCGTGCTCAAGGAGGGACTCTACCAGGACCCCGGCAACCGGGAGCAGCTCCTGGAGCTGGTGCGCTACCGGTCGAGCTCCGAAGAGGGGCTGGTGAGCCTGGACCGCTACCGGGAGCGGATGCCGGCCGCCCAGAAGGCGATCTACTACGTCACCGGCGACCGCTCGGCCGACCTGAAGCGCTCGCCGCTGCTGGAGGCGTACCGCGCCAAGGGCTTCGAAGTGCTGCTCATGGAGGACGAGATCGACGAGATGGTGGCGCCGGCCATCGGAACCTACGGCGACCTTGCCTTCAAGTCGGTCAACCGCGCGGATACTGCCGACGATCTGGACCAGGAACGGGACGCGGAGAGCGAAAAGAAGATCGCGCCGTTGCTCGACCGGATGAAGAAGGTGCTGTCCGATCAGGTCAAGGACGTGAGGCCGAGCGTCCGGCTCAGCGAATCGCCGTCCTGCGTGGTCGCCGACGGTAGCGACCCCACGCTCGCCTTGCAGAACGTGCTCAAGCAGCTCGGCCAGCGCGGCCTGCCGGACAGCAAGCCGATCCTGGAGGTCAACCCCGGACACCCGATCATCGCCGGCCTTGCCGAACGGGGCGACGACGCGCTGCTCGACGACGCCAGCCGGCTGCTGCTGGAACAGGCGCTGCTCATCGAAGGCGTGCGGCCGGAAGACCCGATCGCGTTCGCCAAGCGTCTCAACCGGGTCATGGAGCGCGCGCTGACCTGACGTGCGCATACTGCTCGTCAGCGACTCGTACGGTCTGATCGACGGCGTCAGCCGCAGCGTCGAGTCCGAGCTGGCGTTCTTCCGGGCGCGGGGCGACACGGTGGTGGTGGTCTCCACCAACACCGCGTACACGCGCACCTACAAGCTGGCCGCCTACCGCGACTTCTACCGCGTGTTCGACGCCGACCCGCGCCGGCTGGCGCGGCGGCTGCGCGGACACCGGTTCGACGTCGCCTACGGGCACTGCGTGGCCCCGCAAGGGTTGTTCTTTCTGCTCTACCTGTCGGCGCGCTTCGGCGTGCCGATGGTCAACCGCTTCACCACCTACGCGCCGGACTACATGGTCTACGCCTATCCGCCGGGCTCGGGGCCGGCGGCGCAGGCGGCGATCCGCTTCATGCTCACCCGGCTGCTCGGCATGACGCAGCGGCGCATGCACCGCGTGCTCCTCAGCATCGTCTGTGAGAAGATGCGCCGCTACTTGGTGGAGGTCCTGCGTGTGCGGCCCGAACGGGTGGTGGAGAACCGGTTGCCCCTACGCGTCACGCCGCCGGCGCGCACCCGTCCGCGCCCGGCCGCCGGCGCGGCGGTCCGCCTGCTCACGCCGGGACGGCTGTCCGCGGAAAAGAACGTCGAGCTGCTGGTGTCGATCTGGAACGAGGAGCTGGCCGACCGCTACCCGCGCGCCGAATGGCGGCTGGCCGGACCGGGGCCGCTCACCGAGTGGGTGCGCCGTTCGGTGCGCGCCGCCGGCCGCGTGCGCCTGCTCGGCGCGGTGAGCCACGGGCGGATGCTGCGCGAGATGGTGGAGGCGGACCTGATGCTGTACGCCAGCCTTGGCGACACCTTCGGGCTGGTGATCACGGAAGGCAAGCTGTGCCGGCTGCCGATCGTGGCGCTGGCCGACGCCGCCGGCGTGTCGGCGCAGATCGTCGACGGCGCGGTCGGCGGCTATCTGGCCGCCGGCCGGGCGGAGTACGTGCGCCGGGTGCATCACGCGCTGGCGCGCCCGGCGCAGGCTGCGCGGGTCGCCGAGCGCGGCGCGCGGGACGTCGCCGCGCGCTTCGGCGGCGCCGAGCACGAACGGCTGGCCGCCATCCTGCAGCGGGCGGCGGCGTCCCGGCCGGGCCGTTCGCACCGGCTGATCACCCTTGCCGCCGCCCGTCTGGTGCGGCTGCTGTGCTGGACGTTGCCGCGCGCGTTCATCCGCATGTACGAGCTGGCGTAACGAAGCGGCATGAAGAAGCGGGGCGGCGCGAAGAAGCGGAGCAAACGGGGCCGGCTGCCGCACGCGCTGATCATCGAAGATGACCGCGCCATCGCCAAACTGATCGACTTCAATCTGAGCGGCGCCGGCTTCGAGCCGCGGCGGGTCACCTCCGGTGAGGAGGGACTGCACTCGGTGGTCCGCGAGCCGACCGAGCTGATCGTGCTCGACCTGGCGCTGCCGGGGATCGACGGACTCACCGTCTGCCGGCGGCTCAAGGACGACGCGCAGACCCGCGCCATCCCGATCCTGATCGTGTCGGCGCGCGGCGAGGAGGAGGACGTGATCGCCGGCCTGGAGATCGGCGCCGACGACTACGTCACCAAGCCGTTCAGCCCGCGCGTGCTGGTGGCGCGCGCGCGCGCGCTGCTGCGGCGCGGCGAACCGTTCGGCGGCGCCGACGACGCGGACGACCCGGCCGACGACGCCGGCGGCGAGCCGGCGGAGGCGGTCGCCGGCCCGATCCGCGTCGACCCGCAACGCCACGAGGCGACCGTGGACGGCCGGCCGCTACGGCTCACCGCCACCGAGTTTCGGACGTTGCGGTTCCTGACCGAGCGGGCCGGCTGGGTGTCGTCCCGGTCCCGCATCGTCACCGGCGTGCACGGCGCCGACTATCCGGTGACCGACCGGTCGGTCGACGTCATCATCGCCTCTCTGCGCAAGAAGCTCGGCGAAGAGGCGTGGCGGCTGGAGACGGTGCGCGGCGTGGGATTCCGTATGCGGGAGTGATGGGCGGAGGTATGCGGGGACGGCCGGCGTCCGGGGCGCCGCGGGTCCAGCTGCCGGCGGCGGCGGGCGCCGCCGCGGTGGCGGCGGCGGGCGTGGCGGTCGCGCTGCTGCTGCCCGCGGAGCTGCTGGCGGGCGAGGCGGGGCGCCTGTCGATCGTCCTGTTCGGCGTTGCGGCCGGCGCGCTGGCGTGGCGTCTGAGCCGCGCGCGGGCGGCGGCCGCGCAGGCCCGCCGGGACGCCGGCAGCGCAACCTTGGCGGCGCGCGAAGCCCGCCGCGCCGAGCGCCTGCTGGCCGGGCTGCCGGACGCGGTGGTGGCGGTCGACCAGCGCGGCGTGGTCCGGTGCGCCAACGCGGCGGCCGGCAGCCTGTTGGGCGTGCGCGCCGAACACGTCGGACGCCCCTACGCGGAGTCCCTGTCCGCGCCGTCGTTGCGCGCCGTCCTGGCCCCGGTCCTGGACGGCGCCGCCGATCACGGCGGCGGCGATCTGGTCGACGTGGCGCCGGGCGCGGTGATCCAGGTCCGCGTCCGCCGCGTGCCGGAAGCTGCAGGCGCCGGCGGCGGCGGGTGGCTGGCGCTGCTCTGCGCGGCCGACGCCACGCGGCTGCGCCGGCTGGAGCGGCTGCGGCACGACTTCGTCGCCAACGTCTCGCACGAGCTGCGGACGCCGATCACCGCCATCAAGGGATTCGTGGAGACCATGCTGGACCGGCGGCTCTACCGCGGCTCCAACGGCAAGCGGTTCCTGCGCATCACCGGCGCGCAGGCCGAGCGGTTGCGCGCGCTGGTCGAGGACCTGCTCAGCCTGTCCCGCATCGAGCAGGGCGATCCGCACGGAATCGACGCCGCGCCGCAGCCGCTGACGCCGATCGTGAAACGGGCGATCGACGCGTGCCGGGCGCGGTTCGGCGCCCGGCGCGTTCGCGTCGACGCCGGCGGCGTCGACGGCGTGCGGGTGCGCGCCAACGCCCCGCTGCTGGAACGGGCGCTGGTCAACCTGCTGGAGAACGCGCTGCTGTACGGCGGCGACGGCGTGGCGGTGCGCGTGACCGCCCGCTCCGGGGACGGCGCGCGCATCGACGTGGCCGACGACGGCCCCGGCATTCCCGCCGAGCACCTTGACCGGTTGTTCGAGCGCTTCTACCGCGTCGACCGCGACGGGCGCGTCCCCGGATCGGGCTTGGGGCTGGCGATCGTCAAGCACGTGGCGCAGGCGCACGGCGGCGCCGTCAGCGTTGCCAGCGAAGCCGGTTCGGGAAGCACCTTTACGATACGCCTGCCGGCGTAGTGACCGCGCCGGCCAGTCTCCATGCGGAGGTAGCCGACGCACATGACGGCTTCGATCACCGGCGGACGTTCAGTTTTCCGGTAACCGCGTCGGCGATGAGACGATTTCCGCTTGACTCCGGTCGGCATCCGCCCGGCGCATCCTGCGGCGTCGAAGGTTTGCCGCCTGCCGCTGGCCCGGCTGTCAGTGCCTCGCCAGCACGGCGACCGGGCCGGCCGGCGGGTTGACGTGTCCCCGTCAGGACACCACGATGTCCGCTATGAGCAAGGCGACGACGGTAGACTTGGACGATGACCTGCACCGCGCCCTCCATCTGAAGGCGGATGAGACACACGAGTCCGTTTCAGCGCTGATAAACGATGCGGTTCGTGGCCTCCTTGCCGAAGACTCGACGGATATCGACCGATATGAAAACTCCGTCCGGGATGAGCAGAAGAAACCTCGAGACGAACTCGCCGCCGTCATCGAAAGCATTACCGACCCAGCGAAGCGCGCACAGGCTATGGAGGCGCTGGATCGCGCCCTGACCCCGGAGCGAACGCCGTACGAAGAGTTTCTCAAGCAACTTGAAGCCGACGGCACGATTTGAGATTCACTTCCAGCCGTCGGTCCGAAAGGACCTTCGTGGCGTACCGAAGCCCACTGTTCGGCGAATTCTCGCGGCAATCGCCCGGCTTGCCGCGAATCCTCGACCACCGCAGTGTGCTAAGCTGAAGGGCCGCGACGATCTCTATCGCATCCGCGCGGGTCCCTACAGAGTGATCTACCAGATTCAAGATCACGAACGCCGCATCGTCGTCAGGTTCGTCGACCATCGTCGTAATGTGTACAGGTCGGCTTGACATGCAGCTGACGTTGCTGATTCAGGTCCGACAACACCCGCATTCCGGCGCTGGCGCGGAAGGTGAGCACCACCGGCTCGGCTACGAACCGCGGTATACGATTACGGACATGATCGACCAGGCGGCGGCGTGGTGGCGGCGGGCGCGCGGCCGGCGCGGCAAGACCGGCCCGTCATGATCGCCGGCGCGCTGCCGGTGGTGGCCACGCCATTCACGGCGGACGGCGCCGCGGTCGACCGGCGTTCGTTGCGGCGGCTGGTCGACTACGCCGCGGCGGCCGGCGCCGACGGGCTGGTCTACCCCGGCGTCGCCAGCGAGTGCGACCTGATGAGCGCCGCGGAACGGACCTCCGCTCTGGAGACGGTGATGGACGCGGCGGCCGGCCGGCTGCCGGTGATCGCCGGCGCCAGCAGCGACGATCCGCGCGTGGCGGCGGAGCTGGCGCGCCACGCCCGGCAGGTCGGCGCCGCCGCCGCCATGGTGATGGCGCCGCGCGCGCTCGGCGGCGCCACCGAGCGGTTGATCGCGTTCTTCACGCTGGTGGCCGCGGACGGCGGCCTGCCGCTGGTGCTGCAGAACGCGCCGCCGCCGGTCGGCGCCGGGCTGGCGGTCGCCGAGGTGATCGCCGTGGCGCGGGCGGCGCCGGCGGTGCGGATGGTGAAGGAAGAGACGCTGCCTTCGGGGCAGCGCATCACCGCCTTGCTGGCGCAGGCGCCGCCGACGGTCGAAAGCGTGATCGGCGGCGCCGGCGGACGCCATCTGGTCGACGAGCTGCTGCGCGGCGCCGGCGGGACCATGCCGGCGTGCGAGGTGTCGGAGGTGCATGCGGCGATGGTCGCCGCGCACCGCGGCGGCGACGAACGGCGCCTGCGCGCGCTGTTCGGGCGGGTGCTGCCGCTGCTCAACATGCAGGCGGTGTTCCGCATGAGCCTCACCAAGGCCGTGCTGCGCCGGCGCGGCCTGATCGACTGCGAGGCGGTGCGCGCGGCGGCGCCGGCGCTCGACGGCCGGGACCGCGCCGAAGCCGCTTTCCTGCTCGACGAGCTGCGCGATCTGCTGATCGCGCCGCCGCGGCCGGCGCCGTGACCGGCGGTGCGGACACCGGCGGTGCGGACACCGGCGGTGCGGACACCGGCGGCGTGACCGCCGGCCGGACCGCGGCGGTGGCCGGCGTCGAGTCGTTCGTGCTCACGCTGCCCCGCAGCCAGCCGTACCTGGGCCCCCTGGGCGCCGGGGAGCGGGTGAACGCCAAGGGCTACTTCGTGCGCGCGCGCAATCGGACCGTCTACCCGGTGGTCGACCGCTCGGTGCTGGTGCGGATCACCGCCGAAGACGGGACCGAGGGGTGGGGCGAAACCTACGGGCTGGCGGCGCCCGGCGCCACCGTCGCCATCATCGACGACCTGTTGGCCGGCTTCGTCGTGGGTCGCAACCCGTTCGACGCGGAGGCCATCCACGACGACCTGTACGACCTGATGCGCGTCCGGGGTTACACCGGCGGCTTCTACCTCGACGCGCTGGCCGCCATCGACATAGCCCTGTGGGATCTGGCCGGCCGGCTGAGCGGGCGGCCGCTGGCGCAGCTGCTCGGCGAGCAACGGCGCACCGAGATCCCGGCCTACGTGAGCGGTCTGCCGGCGGCCACGCTGGACGAACGGGTCGCCCTGGCGGTCACCTGGCGCGGGCGCGGATTCGATGCGGTGAAGTTCGCCGACGCGGTGGCCGACGGCGGGCCGGTGGCCGAGATCGCCGCCCTGCGCCGCGCGCTCGGCGCCGGCGCGCGGATCGGCGTAGACCTGCACTGGCGGTACCGGCCGGAGGAGGCGATCCGCGTGATCCGCGCCATGGAGCCGCACGACCCCTGGTTCGCCGAAGCGCCGGTGATGCCGGAGGACCCGGCCGCGCAGGCCGCGGTCGCGCGCGGCGTGAACACGCCGATCGCGCTCGGCGAAGAGTGGCGCACCGTCCACGACGCCAAGCTCCGCTTCGAGCGGGGCGTGCCGGCCATCGTACAGCCGGAGATGGGGCATACCGGGCCGACCGAGTTCATGCGCATCGCCGCCCTGGCGGCCCGGCGCGGGATCACGGTCGCCCCGCACGCCACCATCGGCGCCGGCATCTTCCTGGCCGCCAGCCTGCACGCCAGCGCGACGGTCGCCGGCCTGGGATTGCACGAGTTTCAACACTCGGTGCTGGGGGCGCATCGGGACCTGCTGGAGGGTATGCCGGACTGCGTCGACGGCGCGTACCGGCTCCCCGCCGGCCCCGGACTCGGCGTGCGGCCGGGCGCCCGGCTGCGCCGCCTGATCGGACTCCCCGCGTAGCGGCGCCGCTTGCCGGCGGGCCGGCATACTCCTAAGATGGGCGCCACGTCAGGTTCGGAGGCTTAACAGGAGATGGCCGACACGGCCCGCATTGCGGTGGACGGCACGGCACTCGAGGTGCCGGTGGTACGCGGTTCCGAGGGAGAGGTCGGCATCGACATCGGCGCGTTGCGCCGCGACAGCGGCGCCATCACCGTCGATCCCGGGTACGCCAACACCGGCTCCTGCCGGAGCGCGATCACCTTCATCGACGGCGAACGGGGCGTGCTGCGCTACCGCGGCATCCCGATCGAACAGCTCGCCGAGCGCAGCAACTTCCTGGAGACCGCCATGCTGCTCCTGGACGGCGAGCTGCCGACCCGCGCGGCGCTCGACTCGTTCCGGAGCCACATCACCTACCACACCATGGTGCACGAAGACGTGAGGAGCTTCTACGCGGGGTTCCCCAAGCGCGCGCACCCCATGGCGATCTGCAGCACGGTGGTGGGGGCGCTCTCCACGTTCTACTCCGATGCGCTCGACATGCACGACGAGCGGCAGGTGGAGATCTCCATCCACCGGCTGATCGCCAAGCTGCCGACCATCGTCGCCTACTCCTACAAGCACTCGATCGGCCAGCCGTTCATGTACCCGCGCAACGATCTGGGGTACGCCGCCAACTTCCTGCACATGATGTTCGCCACCCCGTGCGAGGACTACGTCGTCGATCAGCAGATCGCCCGCACCATGGACACGATCTTTCTGCTGCACGCCGACCACGAACAGAACTGCTCGGCCAGCACGGTGCGCATGGTCGGCAGCTCCATGGCCAACCTGTTCGCCTCCATCGCCGCCGGCGTGCACGCGTTGTGGGGCCCGCTGCACGGCGGCGCCAACCAGGCGGTGGTGGAGATGCTTTCCCAGATCCTGGAAACCGGGGACCGCGGCTCCGACTTCCTGGACAAGGTCAAGAACCGGGCCGCCGGCGTGCGGCTGATGGGCTTCGGGCACCGCGTCTACAAGAACTTCGATCCGCGCGCCAAGATCCTCAAGAAGCTCTGTTTCGAGGTCCTGGACCGCGTGCACGCCTCCACGCCGCTGCTGGACCTGGCGGTGGAGCTGGAGGAGATCGCGTTGCGCGACGAGTACTTCGTCGCGCGCAAGCTGTATCCGAACGTCGACTTCTACTCCGGGATCATCCTGCAGGCGTTGGGGATCCCGGTCGACATGTTCCCGACGCTGTTCACGATCGGCCGGCTGCCGGGCTGGATCGCGCACTGGCATGAGATGATCCGCGACCCGGACGCGCGCCTGGCGCGCCCGCGGCAGATCTACACCGGGCCGACGCAACGCGACTACGTAGCGATCGACGACCGGTAGGCCGGCCTCTCAGGCGGTGTCCCGGAAGACGCGGCTGCCGACCGCGTCGCGCTGGTGCTGGTACTTGCCCCGGTACGGCCGCGACGCCGGCCGGTCCATGCGGGCGAACACGATCTGACAGATGCGCCGCCCGGCGGTGAGGCGGATCGGCAGCCGGTTGGCGTTGAACAGCTCCAGCGTGATGGTCCCGTCGAAGCCGGGGTCGACCCAGCCGGCGTTCTGGATGAACAGGCCGATGCGGCCGATCGAGCTGCGGCCTTCGACGAAGGCGGTCAGGTCGTCCGGCAGCCGGATGCGCTCGCGGGTGACCGCCAGCAGAAACGACTGAGGCGGGATCACGATCTGTTGCGCGCGCAGGTCGATGTAGCGGACCGGTTCGGTGAGCGAGATGCTGTCGGCGGTGTTCTCGTCGACCTTGAGGAAGTGGTCGCCGAGGCGCAGGTCGACGGAGGCGGGCTGCAGCTGGTACGGCTCCAGCGGCTCAATCCGCACCGTGCCGGCCGCCAGCAGCTCCCGCATGGTGGCGTCGGATACGATCATGACTGCGAGTGGAGGATAGGGGACTCGAACCCCTGACCTATAGATTGCGAACCTATCGCTCTACCATCTGAGCTAATCCCCCGCCGGGCGCTGTCACAACGTAGCAAGGATGCGACTCCCTAGACAAACCGCCGCGCGGGCGGCCCGCTTGGCCGGGCGCGCCGGCCCTACCCTCTCCATCGGCACGACGGTACCCTGAGCACAGCGCGACCCATGCCTGATGACGATCTTCGCGCCGCCGCCGCGCGGCTGCCGCAGGCGCCGGGCGTCTACCTCTTCAAGGACGCGCCCGGCGCCGTCCTCTACGTCGGCAAGGCCAAGAAGCTCCGCTCGCGCGTGGCCAGCTACTTCAACCGGGGGCCGCGCGATCCCCGAACGCTGCTGCTGGCCGCCCGCACCGCCGCCATCGAGACGGTGCTCACCGCCAGCGAGTCGGAGGCGTTCCTGCTCGAAAACTCCCTGATCAAGCGCTTCGCGCCGCGCTACAACATCAACCTCAAGGACGGCAAGTCCTATCCGGTGATCCGGCTCACTGCCGAGGAGTTCCCGCGCGTCTACCGGACGCGCACCATCGTCTTCGACGGCTCCGAGTACTTCGGTCCGTTCGCCAAGGCCAACCAGATCGACGTCTACCTCGACCTGATCGACCGCCTGTTCCCGCTGCGCAAGCGCGGCGAGGTCTTCAAGCGCCGCCCCGCCCCCTGCCTCAACCATTACATCAACCGGTGCGCCGCGCCCTGCATCGGCGCCATCGGCGCCGAGCGGTACGCCGAACGCGTGCAGGCGGTCCGCAAGCTGGTCTCCGGGCGGGCCGGCGACCTGAGCCGCGACCTGACGCGGCAGATGCGGCAGGCGGCGGCCGAACAGCGCTTCGAGCGCGCCGCCGCGCTCCGCGACCAGCTGCAGGCGATCCGCGGCGTCACCGAACAGCAGCACGTCGCCGGCGTCGACGCCGACGCCCGCGACTACGTCGGCCACTACGCCGGCGAAGACTGGCACCGGTTCCTGGTGCTGCAGTTCCGCGGCGGCAACCTGGTCGGCCGGGAGCGGTTCCACGTGCGGGACCCGGGGCCGCGCTCCGGCGCGGAAGCGGCGCGCGCCCGCTTTCTGCTCAGCTACTACGGCGGACGCGCCGCGGCGCTGGCCGGGTTGTCGATCTTTACCCGCGCCGTGGAGGAGCCGGACGCGCTGGCCGCGGCGTTGGGCAAGCTGCTGCCGGCCGACGCGCCGCCGCGGCAGGCGGCGCCGCGCCTGCGGGTCCCCAAGCGCGGCCGGCACGCGCAGATACTCCGCCTGGCCGAATCCAACGCCTGGCAGGACGCCGAGCGCGCGCATCCGGGCATCGACGCCGAGCGCGGCGTCCGGGAGCTGCGCCGGGAGCTCGGCCTGCCGGCTGAGCCGCAGCGGATCGAGGGGTTCGACATATCCCACCTGGGCGGGCGCGATACGGTGGCGTCGCTGGTGGTGTTCGACGCGGGCAGGCCGGCGAAGGGTGACTACCGGCACTTCCGGGTCCGCTCCCTCGGCGGCCGGGTCGATGACTTCGAGGCGATGCGCGAGGTGGTGGCGCGGCGCTACGCCCGCGTCCTCAACGACCGCCTGCCGCGGCCGGACCTGGTGCTGGTCGACGGCGGCGCCGGGCAGGTGAGCGCCGCCAAGGGGATCCTCGACGGCCTGGGGCTCACCGATCTGCCGCTGGCCGGCCTGGCCAAGCGCCAGGAGGCGATCTACCTGCCGGGCCGCAGCGCGCCGGTGGTGCTGCCGGAAGGGAGCGCCGCGCTGCGGCTCATGCAGGCGGTGCGGGACGAATCGCACCGGTTTGCGACCAGCTACCACAAGCGCCTGCGCAGCAAACGGGCGGCGCGCTCCGTGCTGGAAGAGGCGCCCGGCATAGGCCCGGCGCGCAGCCGGCGCCTGCTGCAACGGTTCGCGTCGCTGGCCGGGGTGGCGCGGGCCACCCCGCAGGAGATCGGCCGGTGCGCCGGCGTCAGTCCGGAAACAGCCGCCACGCTCCTCGCCCACCTCGCGCGACGACGTAGTAGAGGGCAAGGCGGAGCAGGCTGAGCTGCATGTGCTGCGCCGCGGAGCGGATGCGCACGTCGAACTCGGCCAGCGCCAGCAGGATGGCGCGCAGCTCCGCGGCGCGGTAGCGCTCGGCCGCGCGGGCCAGGCTGGCCTGCGCCCGCTTGCCGGTCACCTTGAGCTCCCGCCACGCCTGCTGCCGGTCCATGCGCCGCAGCAGCTGCTGCAGGTCGGCCGCCTTGCGGAACTGGGAAGCCAGCGCGCCCAGGAGCTGCGACGGGCTGGACTGGCGGGTCAGCATGATCGCCTGCAGGGCGCGGATGCCGGCCGCCAGGTCGCGGCCTCCCAGGTGGTCGAACAGGGTGAACACCGTCTCGGCGCGGCTGTGATGGACCCAGCGGTCGACGTGCTCGACGGTCAGCGCGGTCCCTTCGCCGGCGGCGGCCCGATGCATGGCGGCCAACGCCGCGCACTCGCTTTCCAGCGCCGCCGATGAAGCGCCGACCACCTCGTTGATGGTCTCCACCGCGTCGTCGTCGACGTCGATCCCCCGCTCGCGGAAGAAGGCGTTGATGGCGCGCCGCCGCTGATCGGGAAAGCGTTCCCAGAACACCCGGCGGCAGGAGGCCGGGACCGCGTCCTGCAGCCGCTTGGCCACGCGCAGCTCCTCGGTCTCGATCACCAGCGTGGTGCCGGCGGCGGGGTCGCCGCAGTAGTCGGCCAGCGCCGCCGCGTCGGCCGCCTTGAGCGACTCCGCCTGGCCCATCACCACCAGCCGCCGCGGCGCGAACAGGCTCGGCGTGCGCAACGACGCGATCACGTCGACGATGACGGTGTCGAACGGATAGTGGCGCTCGATCGCCGGCAGGCCGCCGCCGCCGCTCCGCTTCAGCTGCGCGCGCAGCCGCTCGACCGCCCGGCGCTTCTCGCCGGTATCCGGCCCGCAGAACAGATAGGTGGGCGCCGCCTCGCCGCCGGCCGCCGCCCGCGTTCGGCCGGCCGCGGCCCGGCCGCCCGGCCGCGCGCGCCCGCCGCGCTCTCCTCGCCCCGCGCGCCCGCTCAGCGGTAGTCGCGCACCAGGCGCGCCAGCTTGCCCAGGATGCGGAGGTCGGCGGTGACGTAGATCGGCGGGTAGGCGGGGTTCGCCGCCTGCAGGCGCACGCGCTGGCTCTCCCTGTAGAACCGCTTGAGGGTTGCGGCGTCGTCGATCATGGCCACCACGACGTCGCCGTCGGCGGCGGTCGGCTGCCGCCGGATCACGGCCAGGTCGCCGTCGTTGATGCCGGCGTCGATCATGCTGTCGCCCCGCACGCGCAGCGCGAAGTACTCGCCGGCGCGGAGGCCGGACCGCGCCAGCGGGTAGGTGCCGTCCAGGTTCTCCTCGGCGAGCAGCGGCAGCCCGGCGACCACGGCGCCGAGCACCGGTATCTCGACGACGTCCGGCTCCTCCGCAGCGCGCCGCGTGATCCTGATCGCCCGCGACTGCCGCGCGCCCCGGCCGATGTAGCCCAGGCGTTCGAGCGCCCGCAGGTAGTCGAGCCCGCCCTTGGCGGTGACGCCGAGATGAGCCGCCAACTCGCGGACCGACGGCGCGAAGCCGTGGTCCTCCAGGTAGCTCACGATGAACCGGTACGCCTGCCGTTGGCGCTGCGTCAGGTCGTTCACGGCGCGTCGTCCGTCGCCTGGAACTTGCTTTCCACCAGGCGGACCAGCGCTTCCACCGCCTCCGCCTCGTCCGCGCCGGTGGCTATGACCCGCAACGAGGTTCGATAGGCGGCGCCCAGGGCGATGATCCCCATGATCGACTTGCCGTTGACCCGTTCGCCGTCCTTTTCCAGGTAGATGTCGGCCTGAAAGCGGTTGGCGGCCCGCACCAGCAGCGCCGCCGGGCGCGCGTGCACGCCGGCCCGGTTGGCTATCTTCACCTCACGCTCCACCATCGGGACCGAATCTACCACTCTTCGATCACGGCGGTCTGCGGATTGCGGACCGTCATCCACGCCATGGCGCTGCTGTTGAACTCCTGCGCGGAGTTGTACCCCATGTGCTTGACCCGTTCGTTCATGGCCGCCGTCTCGATCAGGATCGGCACCGGCCGGCCGGGCCGCACCGGTACGACGATCTGGCGGACGTGCGTGCCGATAATCTCCACCTGCATGTCCTGGTCACCGATTCGATCATATTCGCGCGAGTTGTCCCACTCCTCGAGCTGCACCGCCAGCTGGATCTGCTTGGATTCGCGGATGGCGCCGACCCCGAACAGATAGGCGATGTTGATGATGCCTATGCCGCGGATCTCCAGATGGCGGCTGGTCACCTCCACCCCTTTGCCGATCAGGGTGTTGCCGACCCGGCTGATCTCCACCAGGTCGTCGGCCACGAAGCGGTGGCCGCGCTCGATCAGGGCCAGCGCCGCCTCGCTCTTGCCCACCCCGCTGGGGCCCTGCAGCAGGACGCCCAGACCGAACACCTCCAGCAGCACGCCGTGCACGCTGCAGGACGGCGCGAAGATGGTGTTGAGCGCGCTCACCACGCGCGCCGTGAACACCGACGACGACAGCGAGGTCTGCAGGAGCGGGCATCCGGCCGCCTCGCACAGCTGGCGGAAGTCGTCGGTCGGCTGTTGCAGGTCGGTGAACACGCAGCACGGGACCGCGTGGTCGAACAGCCGCCGCAAGGTGTCGGTCTTGCCTTCCGCGGACAGCTTCTGCAGAAAGGCGTGCTCTCCCCGGCCGAACACCTGGATGCGCTGGAAGGCGAACCGCTCGTAGAATCCGGCCAGCGCCAAGCCGGGCCGGTTCAACTCCGGGGCGTTGATTTCGCGCATGATACCGGACCGCCCGCCGATGCACGACAGGTGCAGCGCTTCGTTCTCGCGCAAGTCGAGCTGCAGCAGGTCGAGGGTGGTGAACGCCATCGGGGTCCGTCAGCGCTCCAGGGAGCTCTCTATGTCGAGCTCGCCGCGGTACTTGGCAACCGTGCGGCGGGCGATCTTGACGCCGCGTTCGGCCAGCGCGGCGGCTATGCGGCTGTCCGACAACCGTTTGCCGCCGGGCGGTTCGGCCTGGATGATCTCGCGCACCATCTCCTTGACGCCGGCCTTGGAGTACTGCGATCCGCTCGACCCGGCGCCGGAGATCGAGTTGGTGAAGAAGTGGCGGAGCTCGAAGACCCCCCACTCGGTCTGCGCGTACTTGCCGTTGACGATCCGCGACACGGTCGTCTCGTGCAACTCGACCTGGTCCGCAACGTCGCGGAGCGTCAGCGGACGCAGGTGCTTCGGCCCGCGCCGGAAGAACTCGCGCTGCTGATCGACCACCGACCGCGCCACCCGCACCAGCGACCGGTTGCGGGCGGCCACGTTGCGGATGAACGACCGCGCTTCCTGCAGGTTCGCCCGGGCGAATCGGCGCGCGTCCCTGGCGGCCGCGCCGGCGGACGCGCCGCCTCCCGGCCCGACGGCCGCGCTGCCGTTCGATCCGTTGCCGCCGAGCCGCTCGAAGAAGCGGTCGACCCCCAGCACCGGGATCACCTCGTCGTTGAGGACGATCACCAGCTCGCCGTCGTCCATGCGGACGATCAGGTCGGGGACCACGTAGCGGACCGGCTCCGACTCGAAGTTGCGCCCCGGCAGCGGCTCCAGCGTCCGCACGAAGGCGAGCACGGCGCGCACGTCGGCGGCCGAGATGCCGAGCGCGCGCGCGATCTCGTCGAACCGGCCGCGCTCCAGCCGGTCCAGATGGCCTTCGACCACCGCCGCGGCGTGCGCAGCCGGCGCCTCGTGGCGCCGGATCTGGACGATCAGCGACTCGCGGTAATCGGCGACGCAGGCGCCGACCGGGTCGAGCCCCTGCACCAGCCGCTGCGCCCGGTCGAGCGTGCGCGGGTCGGCGTCGGGGAGCGCCGCGGCCAGCGGTTCCCGAAAGAACCCGTTGTCGTCCAGGTTGTGGATCAGGCTCTCGGCGGTGCGCACCACCTCGGGGCCGACCGGCTGCAGCCGCAGCTGCCACAGCAGATGTTCGCGCAGCGTCTCCGGACGTTGCAACGCGCCCTCCAGAAAGCGCTGCTTGGCGTCCGCGTCCCCGCCGGCGCGCAGGTTCGGGAAGCCCGGATCGGAGGAGTCCGCGAACAGCTCTTCCTCCGGCCGTTCCTCCAGCTCGTCCAGGGAGTCGGTGGCGTCCTCGGAGACCACCTCCAGCGCCGGGTTGCGCTGCAGCTCCTGGTCGATGGTGAGCTGCAGGTCGGCCAGCGGCAGCGCCATGATGCGGATCGCCTGGTAGAGCTGCGGCGTCATCCGCAGGCGTTGCTCCTGCCGGAGGACCGGTTGCTGGGCTTGCATCGTGGGTGTCTGGTTCCACGGCGAGCGCGGCCGGACCCCGCCGGCCACGCGGGCCGTGCTCGCCGGTGGAGTCTGGCGCGCGGCGGCCGGGGTGTCAAATCCGGGGGATGCGGCCGGCCCGCCGTTCCGCTACATGCGGAACTCGTCTCCCAGATAGGCGCGGCGCGCCTCCGGGTCGGCCAGCAGCGCTTCGCGGGAGCCTGCGGCGATGATCCGCCCGCCGTCGATGATGTAGGAGCGGTCGGTGATCTCCAGGGCGTCGCGGACGTTGTGATCGGTGAGCAGGATGCCGATCCCCTTGCCGGCGAGCGAGCGGACCACGCGCTTGAGGTGATGGACGGCGATCGGGTCGATGCCGGCGAACGGCTCGTCCAGCAGCAGGAAGCGGGGATCGCCGGCGAGCGCCCGGGCTATCTCGGTGCGGCGCCGCTCGCCGCCGGACAGGGTGTGCGCCTTCTGCGCGGCCAGCTCCAGGATGCCGAGCTCCTCAAGCAGCTGGTCGCACCGTTCGTGCCGCTGGCGGCGGCGCAGGCGGCGGGTCTCCAGGACCGCCAGGACGTTCTGGCGCACGGTGAGCCGGCGAAACACCGACGGCTCCTGCGGCAGGTACGCTATGCCGCTGCGCGCCCGGCGGTACATCGGCAGCCGCGTGATGTCGTGGTTCCCCAGGGAGATCGCGCCCGCCGACGGCGGGATGAAGCCGGCGATCATGAAGAACACGGTCGTCTTGCCGGCCCCGTTGGGGCCGAGCAGGCCGACCACCTCGCTCACCTCCATGCGGAAGGAGACCTCCCGCACCGCCGTCTTGCGGCCGAAGCGCTTGCGCAGCCCGCGCACCGCCAGCACCGGATCGTTCACGACACGGTGATGGCGCCCTGAATCTGTCCTTCCATGCGGACCGAGTCCCGGTTAAGGTCGACGAAGATGCGCATGGCGCGGTACTCGTCGCCGTTCTGCGTCACCACCGGCATGCCGGACAGGTCGACGGTGTTCTCCTCCCGCCGGTAGCGGGCGAACTCGGAGCGGGCCACCAGATCGGGCTTGAGGATGCGGACGCCGATCTGCACGGTCGCCTCGCCGGACTCCTGGTGGTACTCCATGAACCCGCCCTTCACCACCACCTCGTTGTCGCGGTCGATCAGCAGCGTGCTGCCCTGGATGCGGAGCACCGACCGCTCGCGGTCGAACAGCAGGTTCTCGCAGGCGATCTCGACGTCCGTCTCCCGGTCGATCACCCGCACCCTGCCGCTGGCCAGGATGATTTCGGAGTCTTCGCCGAGCAGCTCGACGACGTCGGCGCGGACGACGGTGTCGTCGCCCACGACGATCTCCACCGCGCCGGTCAACACGGTCCGTTCCCGCCCGCCGGCAAGCACCGTCTCCGCGCTGTCGGCGGCGCGGAACGTCACGTCCTCGGCGGCGGCGGCCGCCGCGCCGGCCAACAGGACGCCGGCCAACAGGACGCCGGCCAACGGGCAGCGGGCCGGCCGGCGGCGGCTTGGCAGGCGGCGGCTTGGCAGGGACGGCCGCCGCGCTGCCCCGGGCGGAGCCGTCATCGGCCGGCCGCCAGGCGGCCGGAGATCGGCCCCAGGAAGCGGATCACGCGGCGCGCCACGTCGGCCTCGAATCCGGCGGCGGTGACGCGCGATCCGTCGGCGCGTTCGATCACCACCTCCGCGCCGCCGCCGCTCACCAGCGTCCGCCCCGACTCGCGCCACAGCAACGCGTCGGCGGCGATCCGGGCGTCGTCGCGCCGCGACTCCACCACCACCGAACCGTCGGCGCGCGCGTCGCCGGTATCGACGTGGTACGCGGCGTGGTCCGCCCACGCTTCGGTCAACACGGCGCCGGCGCCGTCGAACTCCGTGAAGTGGATGCCGAACAGGCGCACCAGGTCCCGTTCGTCGTAGCTCTCGACGCGATCGACGCGCAGCACGGCGGCGATCCGGCCGGCGCGCACCACGGTGTGTTCCACGCCGCGCAGCACCGTGTCGGGCAGCTGCTCGGCAAGCTCCTCGTCGAGCGAGGTGGGGCGGTAGTCGAAGGAGCAGCCGGCCAGCAGCCCCGCCCCCAGCGCCCACGCCGCCGCCCCCAGCGCTGCCGCCCGTATCCGCGACGCCGCCGGCGTCCGGGCCGGCCGGCGCCGGTCAACGGGCCGGCCCATCGGTTTCCGTCGGCGGAGCGGCGCACCGAACCTGCAGCGGCTCCAGCGCCACGGCGCGGCCGTCGTCATCGAAGCGCGCCAGCGCCCCCTGCAGCTGCAGGTTCCGCCACGCGTCGGCCGACCGCTCGAAGATCTGCGTCCGCCACTTGCGGATCTCGATCTCCGGGTCGAGCCCTCCGACCGAATCGATGCTGCCGGTCCGCCCGCAGTGGGTGAGCGTGGCCGTTCCCTTGGCGCTGATCGCCGCGTCCGCCGACTGTACCCGCACGTGCGTGCCGAACACGGCGCTCACCTTGCCGTCCATCCAGATCGCCATGTTCCGCTTCTCCGCGGTGGTCTGCGCGTGAAAGTCGACGATCATGATCGGCGTCTCCGCGCGCCGCTCGGCGGCCAGCCGGTCGGCGGCGGCGAACGGATTGGCGGCGTGCACGCGGTCGTAGCCGGACTGGCCGAGCAGGCACGTCACCGTAACGCGGGCGCCGCCGCGCGCGGTGACGGTCACCCAGCCGCGCCCCGGGTTGGCGCGCGGGTAGTTGAGCGGCCGCAGCACGTAGCGGACTTCCTGCAGGTACGGCGTCATGTCGCGCTTGTAGTAGATACACTCACCGGACGTGATCACGTCCACGCCGAGCTTGCGGAGGTAGGCGGCATGCCGCTTGCCGAGCCCGAAACCGCCGGTCGCGCCGTCGCAGTTGGCGATCGTCAGGTCGACCTGATGGGTGCGGCGCAGATCGGCCAGCAGGCTCTTGACGCAGAACACGCCCGCCTTGCCGACGACGTCGGCTACGAACAGGACGGTGGTGATGCGCGGCACGGCGCCGCCAAGGGTAGCAGATGTTAGCGCGCGGGATTGAAGACACGGCGGCGGGGCCATCAGCGGCGGCGGGGCCATCAGCGGCGGCGGGGCCATCAGCGGCGGCGGGGCCATCAGCGGCGGCGGGGCCATCGGGGGCGCCGTGGACGCGGCTGGTGCGGGCCGTGCACGGCGCGCCGGTCGCCGCCGTGCTGGAGCTGGCCGGCGCCGGCGCGCAGGCGCTGGCGTGGCTGCACGCGGTCGCCGGGTCGTCGGCGACCGTCCTGGAGGCGCATGACCGCTACCACCCGGCCGCGCTGGCCGCGGCGCTCGGAGCGCGGCCGGACCGCGCCACCGATCCGGCGGTGGCGTCGGCGCTGGCGGCGGCGGCATGGGAGCGCGCCAAGCGGCTGACCGGCCCCGGCCCCGCTGCCGGCCCCGCGGCTGGCGGCGCCGTGGTCGGCCTCGGCTGCACGGCGGCGCTGGTCACCGGCCGGCCGCGGCGCGGCGAGCACCTCTGCCACGCCGCCGTGCGCGACGGCCTGGGGGCGCGCCGGTTCACGGTGCGGCTCGCCAAGGGGGCGCGCGACCGCGCCGGTGAAGAGGCGGTCGCCGGCCGGCTGGTGCTGCTGGCGCTGGCCGCCGCCGCCGGCGTCGATCCGGCCGCCGCGCCGCCGTGGCCGGAACCGGAGCCGGTGGGGACCGCCTTCGACGCCGTGCCGGAGCTGGCCGCGCTGCTGGCCGGCCGCGCCCGCGCCGTGCGCCGCCGCGCCGACGGCGCGGTGCTGGCCGATCCGCCGGGGCCGGGCCGGGGCCGGGCCGGCGCGCTCCTGTCCGGGGCGTTCGATCCCGCGCACGACGGCCACCGCGGCATGGCCGCCGCCGCCGCCGGCTTCCTGGGTACGGAGGTGGCGTTCGAGCTGCCGGTGCTCAACGCCGACAAGTCGCCGCTCGACGCGGCCGAAGCGCACCGCCGCGCGGCGCAGTTCCTGGGGCGGGCGGACCTGTGGCTGACGCGCGCCCCGCTCTACGCCGACAAGGCGGCGCTGTTTCCGGGGACGGTGTTCGTGGTCGGCGCCGACACCGCCGAGCGCGTACTGCAGCCCGGCTACTACGGCGGCGAGCAGCAAATGCGCCGGGCGTTGGCCGCCATCGGCGCCGCCGGCTGCCGGTTTCTGGTGGCGGCCCGGCCGCAGCCGGACGGTCTGCTGACGCTCCGCCGGCTGCGCGTGCCGGCGGCGCTCCGCCCGCTGTTCGGCGAGCTGCCGCCCGAACGGTTCTGCCTGGACCGCTCCTCCACCCGGATCAGAGCCGAACTGGCGGCGCGCGCGCGCGGTTCCGCAGCCGTTTAGCGTGGCTTGCGCGGACGTTTAGCGCCGGCCCCGACTATGATTACCGCACGCCCGCGCGCCGGGCGGCGACCACCGCATGGCTGAGAGCAGAATCGTAGACACCGACAAGGTCAAGGCGTACCGCCCGCCGGGCCAGCGGCGGCAGTGGCGGCTGGTGCTGCTGGTCGGCGCGCTGGTGGTGGGGCTGGCGGCGGCGGCGTACCTGCTGTTGGGGCCGCGGCGGGAGAGCTACACGCTGCGTTCGTACGACGCGGCGGAAGTGACCCGCGGCCGCCTGGTGCAGACCACCCAGGCCAGCGGCGCCGTGGTCTTCCCGGTGCGGATGACGGTGGTGAGCCCGGAGGCGGGGTCGGCCAAGACCGTGCACGTGCAGGAAGGCGACCGGGTGAGCGCCGGACAGCCGCTGGCGGAGTTGGCCGCGGCCGACCTGACGGAGACGCTCGACGACCTGCGCGCCGATCTGGCCGACGCGGAACGGTCGCTGGCCCGGCAGCGGCTGCTGAGCCGGGTCGACCTGGAGCGCAAGCAGCGCCAGATCGACGACCTGGGTCGGGACATCGAAGAAGCGGCCGAGGAGCGGGACGAGGCGCGGTCGCTGGTGGCGTCCGGCGTATCGGCGCGGAGCGACCTGGAGGCGGCCGAGCGCGCCCTGCAGGCGCTGATCGACGACCGCCGGGAGCGGAGCCTGCAGCTCGCCGAGGACCGGGAGGTCGCGGCGCTCGACGATCAGGTGTCGCTGGCGGCGATCGCCGCGCAGCAGGTCGACATCCGCCGCCAGCAGGACCGGATCGCGGCGATGGTGATCGCCGCGCCGATCGACGGTGAAGTGCTGTCGATGGAGGCGGCGCTCGGCGTCCCCGGCAGCGTGATCGACGACAACCAGGCGCTGTTCACGATCGCCGATCCCGGCAGCGCGGTCATTGAGCTGGAGGTGCTGGAACAATACGCGGGAGCGCTGCAGATCGATCAGCCGGTCGATCTCAGCATCGGCTCGGTCGGCGTCACGGGGACGGTGGCGGCGGTCGGCCGGGTCGCGCAGCAGTCCGCGGACGGCCTGGGCGCCACGGTGCTGGTCCGCGTCCGGCCCGCGCCCGGCTCCGGGCCGCTGTTGTCCGGCGCCACCGCGGTCGGCGTGATGGAGGTGGGCGTGACCGAGGGGGCGTTGCTGCTGCCGCGCGGTCCGTATCTCACCACCGGCAGCCAGCGGTACCTGTACCGGATCGACGGTGACCGCGCCGCCAAGATCGCCGTCACCTTCGGACAGGTGGAAGGCAACGTGGTCGAGGTGCTGACCGGCGTGGAGGCCGGCGACCGGATCATCGTGAGCGGCTATCAGAATTTCATCGAGCACGACATCGTCGTCATCGGCGGGTCGTGAACAAGGGGAGCGACGCATGATACGACTGGAAAAGATCGGCAAGCGCTACGATCTGGGCGAGGTGCAGGTGGCGGCGCTCACCGACGTCAGCCTGCGCATCGAGCGCGGCGAGTACATCTCCGTCATGGGGCCGTCCGGGTCGGGCAAGTCGACCTTCATGCACGTCGTCGGCCTGCTCGACGTGCCGACCGAGGGGAGCTATTTCCTGGAGGACGTGGAGATCACGCAGCTCCCGGACAAGGAGCAGGCGCGCATCCGCAACCGGCACTTCGGCTTCATCTTCCAGAGCTTCAACCTGTTCAGCGAGCTGTCGGCCATGGAGAACGTGATGCTGCCGATGGGGTACGCCGGCATGGGGCGTAGCGCGCGGCGCGCGCGCGCCGCCGAGCTGTTGGAGCAGGTCGGCTTGAGCGAACGCGCGTACCACCTGCCGACCATGATGAGCGGCGGCGAGCAGCAGCGCGTGGCGATAGCTCGCTCGCTGGCGCTGAAGCCGGACCTGATCCTGGCCGACGAACCGACCGGCAACCTGCCGAGCGACCGCGGCGCGGAGATCATGGCGATCCTGGAGGGCCTCAACCGCGAGGGCGTGACCATCGTCATGGTCACGCACGACGACGAGCTGGGGCGGCGCGCGCGCCGCTGCATCCGCGTCCGCGACGGCCGCGTCGCCGGGGACGGAGATACCGAGACCTCCGGAGAGACGGCGTGAACTACCGCGAAGATCTCCGCATGAGCGTCCGCTCGGTCGTCGGCCGGCCGGCCGAGTCGCTGCTGCTGTCGCTCGGCGTGGCGCTGGCGGTCGGCGCGACCGCCGCCGGCATCGCGCTGGCGGGACGCACCGCCGAACAGTCGCGCGAGCTGCTGTCGTCGCCCCGCTTTCGGGAAATCGTGGTGGCCGCGCGCGAGGATGCGGATGAGATGGCGCTGCCCGCGCAGATGCGGACCTCCACCGAGGTGGTCATGCTCACCGCCGCCGATCTGGAAGCGCGCTCGGCCACGCAGGCGATCCGCTACGCCTATCTGGCCAACCGCATCGGCTTCCGGTTTGGCGAGACCGGTTTCGGCGGTCCGGGGGGCCAAGGCGGACAGACGGCGCAGGGCGGCCAAGCAGGACCGGCAGGCCAGGCGCCAGGCGGCCAAGCGGCGCAGGGGGGCCAAGCGGGACAGGGCGGCCGAGGGGCCGGCGGCGGACAGGCGGCTCAAGGCGGGCAGGCGGCTCAAGGCGGTCAGGCCGGTCAAGGCGGTCAGGGGGGCCAGTTCGAGCGCGTGGCGCCGCCGGCGGGACCGCAGCCGCAGATCGAGTTTGTCGAAGGCATGGAGGTCACGCCCGAGTTCTTCACCGCCTGGGAGCTCACCGCGGCCGAGGGCGACGTGTTCCAGGCGGCCGACCTGGAGCGGTCCGAGCCGGTGCTGGTGCTCGGCTCGGACCTGGGCGCGGCGCTGTTCGAGGACGGGCAGGCGGTCGGCCGGCAGGTGCTGGCGCGCAACCAGCTGTACCGGATCATCGGTGTCCTGGAGCCGACCGGCGGCGAGATGGACGGCCTTGCCTTCACGCCGGCGCGCATCGCCGCGCAGCAGTTCCAGGGGTTTCGCGGCCGGTTCCAGGCGCTGCTGACCAACCTGCGGTTCATGGTCGAAGACCCCGGCGACCTGGACCGGGCGCAGGCGCAGCTGGCCAGCTGGTTCGACACCTCGCACGGGGCCGGCGCGGTGGCGATCAGCGTGCCGCGCGCGGAGGCGGAGGCGACCGCCGACCGCAACGGCCGGCTGGCTACGGTGATCCTGTTCCTGGCGCTGTCGGCGCTGCTGATCGCGGCGGTCAACGTCACCAACATCTTCTTCAGCCGCGCCGTCCGCAAACGGCGCCAAGTCGGCATCCTCAAGGCGGTCGGGGCGAGCATCCGGCAGGTGTTCACCGTCTTCTTCGTGGAGGCGCTGGCGATCGGCGCCGCCGGGGCGGCGGCCGGCTTCGGGCTGTCGGCGCTGCTGTCGCGCCTCATGGAACAGACCATCGGCTTCGGGGCGCTGCAGATCGGCCTGATCGTGATCGGCGTGCTGGCGTCGTGGGCGATCGTGGCGGTGTTCAACGTGGTGCCGGCGCAGGCGGCGGCGCGGGTGCCGGCCGCCGAGGCGATCCGCTACGAGTAGCGCGGGCGAAAGGAAGGAGCAACAAACATGCGTACGATCCGTTCCGTACTCACCGGCCTGGCGCGGTCGCCGGTCAAGTCGTTCGTCACGCTGGCCACCGTCGGGCTCGGCGTCGGCGTGCTGATATTCGCGCTGTCGATCAGCGGCGCCTTCAGCCGCCTGGTATCCGATCAGCTGGAGCGGGACGGCGTGGTGGTGATGGTCGCCAACGTCGAGCGGGACGAAAACGGCGATCTGCAGCAGGTGCGGCCGCCGCAGTTCGACGGCGCCGCGATCGACGCGTTGCGCGCCGGCGTCTCCGGGGCGGTGGCCGCCAGCCCGGTCGCGTTTACGCCGTGGACGGAGTACGTGGTCGGCGGCGACAACTACCGGTTCCGCAGCGTCGTCGGCGTGAACGAGGACTACCTCGACGTGATGGGCCTGCAGGTGGTCGCGGGATCGGCGTTCACCGCCGCCGACGTGGCCGAGGGGGTGCGCGAGGCGCTGGTGTCGGAGACGATGGCCCAGGTGCTGTTCGGATCGCCGGTGGAGGCGCTCGGCCAGATCATCCGGCCACCCGCGTCGACGCAGGGAGGGGGAGGCGGCGGCGGCGGGTTCGGCCGCCGCTTCACGCCGCCGACCTACACGGTGCGGGGGGTGTATGGCGACCCGAGCGAGCTGCAGCGCCGCGCCTACGGCGTCGGCGACATGATCGTGCCGATCACGTCGGCGTTTCCGGCCACCGGCAACGCCGCCGCCGGGGCCAACGCCGCCGCCGCGGCCCGGGCCGGCTTCCTCAACTCCCGCATCGCCTTGCGCGCGCAGGGCAGCGGCGTGGCGACCATCGAGAGTCAGGCGCGCGGCGCCCTGGCGCAGCAGTACGGCGGCGGCCTGACGGTCGAGGTCTGGGAAGGCCGGCCGGACGGCCAGACCGCGGCGCTGCAGGAGGCGCGCTCCACGGTCGCCACCTTCTCTCTGGTGGTCAACTTGCTCGGCTTCGTGCTGCTGGTGACCGGCTGCATCGGCATCCTCAGCATCATGCTGGTGGAGGTGCTCGGCCGCACGCGCGAGATCGCGGTGGAACGGGCGGTCGGCGCGTCGCGGGGCATGATAGCCCGCGAGTTCTTCGCCCGTTCGCTGATCATGGTGAGCGCGGCGGCGGTGATCGGCGTGGCGCTGAGCCTGGCGCTGTCCGGGCCGCTCACCGAGCTGGTCGTGCCGATCTTTCGCGGCGCCACGCAGGCCGAGCTCGGCGGCGCGGTGATCAATCCGGCCGCGATCGCGATCGGCGTCGGGGCGGCGGTCGGCGTCGGCGGCCTGTTCGGCGTACTGCCGGTCTTCTCCGCGCTACGGGTGCCGATCGCCGAGGGGATGCGCGAGTAGCGCGGCGGCCCGAACGGTCAGCCGCGCACGCGGCGCATGAACTCCGCGGCGCCGGCCCGCATCCACGCCTGCACGCCGGTCAGCACGAAGCGGGCGCCCTTGTCGATCCAGGCGGCGACGTCGTCGGTGGCGGCCAGCGTGCCGGCCGTGCGGCCCGCCGCCGTGATCCGGCGGATCGAGTCGTCGATCTTGGCCTGCACCTCCGGATGCCCGTGGTTGCCGACGTGCCCCATCGACGACGCGAAGTCGGACGGCGCTACGAAGAACACGTCGACGTGGTCGACCTCCAGGATCTCGTCGAGGTTGCGGTAGGCGGCGATGTCTTCGATCAGGACGATCAGGCAGGTCTCGTCATTGCCGCGCGCGGTGTAGTCGGCGACGCCGTGATACTGCCGGCTCACGTACATGCCGCGCGCGCCGACCGGCGCGAACTTGCCGCCGGCTACGACGTTCTCCGCCTCGGCGCGGGTGTTGACGTGCGGGACCACGACCGACTGGGCGCCGCGGTCCAGGGTGCGGTAGATCAGTCCCTGATGGTTGTCGTTGACGCGCACCACGGAGGTGAGCCCCCACAGGTCGCAGGCGCGCGTCAGGTTGCCCAGGTCGGCGGCGTCGACCGGCCCGTGCTCGCCTTCCAACCAGACGCCGTCGATCTCCGCGGCCTCCGCGATCGGCCCGAACGCGTCGATGTCGTCGGCGTGGGTGATGCCGCTGACGACGGCGGCGACGCGGCCGTCGGCCAGCTGCTGCTTGATGCGGTTCTTGCGCAGTTCCATGCCGCACGTTACCACGCGCGCCCCGCGCGCCGTCATTCGATGATGAAGTCGTACCCGGCGGTGGTGTTGCGCTCGATGAAGTCCCAGTCGTAGGAGACGCCGAGGCCGGGGCCGTCGGGGACCGGCACGCAGCCGTCGCCGCCGACCGCGTCCGGCTGGTCGCCGTACCGGTCGTACACCGGCGGGATCACGTTCGGCATGCCGGGGCCCATCAGCGCCAGCTCGTACAGGTGGGTGTTGCGCAACGCCGACATCACGGCGCGGTGGGCGGGGCCGCAGGCGTGTATCTGCAGGTCGAGTCCGAACGCCTCGCTGAGATGGGCGATCTTCATGACGCCGGTGATGCCCAGGTCGTATTCGGGATCGGCGTGGATCATGTCGCAACCGCCGGCGGTGAGGAACGCCGCCTTCTGCTCCAGCGTGCGCACGTGCTCGGTGACCAGCAGCGGCGTCGACAACCGTTCGCGCAGGCGGCGGTGCCCCTCGGCGGCTATGCCGGCGTCCCGGTACGGGTCCTCGTACCAGAAGCAGCCGACCTCGTCGCAGACGCGGCCGACCGCCAGCGCGTCGTTCCAGGTGCGGAGCTGGCAGGCCGGATCGAGCATGAGGCGGAACCGGTCGCCGACGCGGGCGCGCACCGCGCGCAGGTTGTCGATCTCGCGCGATACGTCGCCGTCGTTCCAGCCGTGGATCTTGAAGCCGCGGAAGCCGGCCGCCTGGCAGTCGGCGGCGAAGTCCGCGAACGCCTGCGGGCTGTTCAACCCGCCGGGTCCGGTCTGGCCGTGGTAGGTGCTGGCGTAGGCCGGCAGCCGCTCGCGGAAGCCGCCCAGGAGCCGCGACACCGATGCGCCGAGCCGTTTGCCGGCCAGGTCCCAGAGGGCTATGTCGAGCGCGCCGTGGCCCATGTGGTCGTAGGCGCGCAGCTCGCGCTTCATGTCGTCGTAGATCTGCTCGCGCCGGTCGGGATCGCGCCTCAGCAGCAGCGGCGCCAGCATGGCCGCCTGCGCCAGCGACGCCGGCGTGCCGACCCAGTGGGTGACGTACTCCCCGCAGGCGCCGTCGTCGCTGCAGACGCGCACCGCGAAGCGGCGGGCGGTGAGGGTGGCGCCCTTGACGTAGGCCATGTTGCCCACGCCGGCGGCGGCCTGCTCCAAGCCGACGTCGGGCACGTCGAAGGAGAACTCGCGAATCCGCACGCGGTCGATCCGGCTCATCGTCCGCCCCAGTGTGCGCCGCCGGCGCCCCCGCAGTAAAGCGCCAGGCGGTCGACCGCATGTTTCCGTGCTATCGTCGGGTGTTCATGGGCCACGTGGACCGCCTTCCGGCGTTTCGAGGAGACGTTGATACCCGAGCGTGAGCCGGGGCGTCTCAACCTCACGCTGCTGCTGGCCGCCGCCGCCGCGCTGGGCGCGGTCATGGTGTTGGCGCGGCAGGCCACCTACGGAGTGGGGCTGCACTGGGACTCCATCATCTACGTAAGCGTAGCCCGTAACCTGCTGGACGGCGACGGCTTCCTCAAGTACAACGGCTACCCCTACGTCAGTTGGCCGCCGCTCTATCCGCTGTTGCTGGCCGTCGTCAGCCTCGACGTACTCGACCCGCTCGACATCGCCGGACCGCTCAACGCGGCGCTCTTCGGGGTCACCATTTTCGTGGTCGGGCAGTATCTGGGGCGGCGCCTGGAATCCCGCTTCCTGGTGGTGTGGGCCGCGCTCGCCATCGCCCTGGCGGCGCCGTTGGCCGGATTGGCTGGGTATGCGCTCACCGGGACCGCGTTCATCCTGCTGGTTACGCTCACGCTGGTCCACGCGGAAGCGTACCTGGCCGCGGGCAAGCTCTCCTCTTTGGTCCGGGCCTGCGTGTGGGCGGCGCTCGCGTGGCAGACCCGCTACGTCGGCGCCGCGTTACTGGCGGCCGTGGCCGTCATGCTGCTGGTGCGGCGCGGTGCGCGGCCGGCGCAACGGGTGCGGCGCGCGGCCGGCTTCGCGCTGCTGGCGGGCGCGCCGATGGCGGTATGGCTGGTGCGGAATCGGCTGGCCTCAGGGACGTTCACCGGCGCGCGTGGCCGCGGAAGCCTGTCGTGGACGGAGGCGCTGAGCGGCGTCGTCGAGGCGCTGGAGCCTTGGACGGCCTTCGATCTGCCGCTGGTCGAGTGGCGAGCGGTCGCATTGCTTGGACTCCTGCCGGCCGCTGCGCTGGCGGCGGCATGCGGAGTTCTGATCCGAGAGCGATCACGAAGACGGGGAACGTCATGCGACTGGCTGCCGTGCTACGTGTTCGGCGGCTTTGCGCTGGCCTATTTCACGGTGCCGGTGGCGTCCGTATTGCTAGGCGTTACCTTTCACGGCGTGCAGCCCAGATTCCTCGCTCCGCTGTACGTTCCACTTCTGATCGCCGCGCCTTCGCGCTGGATCGAGTGCTTGGCTTTGCTCCCGGGAGGCGCCGTTTCCGGAGGCGGTGGCAGCGGCGTTTGGGGGCGCCGGGGGCGCGAGCGGCGGCCGCCGTCGTGACGGCGGTACTGTGCTTCTGGACGGCCGGGCAGATCGAGCCGCATGCGCGCGAAATACGGCGCGCCAACACCGGCGGTGTGGATGGCTACGCCAATGCATGGTGGACTCGGTCCGAGACCCGGGCGTGGCTCAGCCGGAATCCGCTGCCGGGCCGGATTCTCAGCAACGAGCCTGTCGCGGCGTATCTCCACAATGACCCGAGCGCCGAGTACGGCGACCTGCCCCACGCGGACCTGCAACGATGGCTTGCCCGTCTGCCGGACGATACGTACGTCGTATGGTTCGACGACGTATGGGGCAATCGGCATTTCGACTATGGCCGAGCCGCCCTGCGCGCTTTGTCCGGCCTGGAACCGGTCGCGGACCTGGCCGACGGCGCGGTCTTCATGGCGGTCGGCCTGCCGGGCGCCGAATGAGCGCGCGTCGTTTCGAGGGGCCGGCGCAACGCTTCGACCTCACGCTGCTGCTGGCTGCCGCCGCCGCGCTGGGCGCCGCGCTGGTGCTGGCGCGGCAGGCCACCTACGGAGCGGGGCTGCACTGGGACTCCGTCAACTACGTAGCCGTAGCCCGCAACCTGTTGGCCGGCGACGGCTTCCGTCAGTACTCCGGCGTCCCCTATGCCAGTTGGCCGCCGCTCTACCCGCTGTTGCTGGCCGTCTTCAGCGTCGACGTACTGGACCCGCTGCAAGTCGCCGGGCCGGTCAACGCGGCGCTGTTCGGTATCACCATTTTCGTCGTCGGGCAGTATCTGCGGCGGCGCCTGGAGTCGCGCTTCCTGGTACTATGGGCCGCGCTCGCCATCGCCTTGGCGACGCCGATGGCCGGACTGGCGGGGTATGCGCTTGCCGGCGCCGCGTTCATCCTGCTGGTTGCGCTCACGCTGATCCGCGCGGAAGCGTACTTGGCCGAAGGCAGGACTTCGTCGCTGGTCTGGGCCGGTGCGTGGGCGGCGCTCGCCTGGCAGACCCGCTACGTCGGCGCCGCGTTGCCGGCAGCCGTCGCCGTCATGCTGCTGTGCCAGCGCGGCGCACGGCCGGCGCAGCGCGTGCGGCGCGCGGCGGGCTTCTCGCTGCTGGCGGGAGCGCCGATGGCGCTGTGGCTGGTGCGAAATCGGTTGCTTACCGGAACGTCCACCGGTAGATTCGGAGCCGGGACCCTTTCATTGCCGGCGACCCTGAGCGGCGCCGGCGAGGTGCTGTGGTCGTGGGTGACGTCTTTCAATCTGCCGCTGGTCGAGCGGCGGACGACCGCACTGCTTGGACTCCTGCTGGCTGTTGCGCTGGCGGCGGCGTGCGGCCTCCTCATCCGCAGCCGACGGCGCACGCGGTCATCGCCAGCCGGCTGGCTGCCCTGCTACGTGTTCGGCGGCTTTGCGGCAGCCTATTTCGCGGCGGTAACGGTCTCCCTGGCGCTGGGCGCTACCGAACACCACGTTCAGACGAGATTCCTGGCTCCGCTGTACGTTCCATCGCTGGTCGCCGCGGCGTTCGCGTTGGATCGAGTGCTTGGCTTCGCTCCCCGGCGGCGCCGTTTCCGGCGGCTCTGGAAGCGGCGTTGGGCCATGCCGCGAGCGCGAGCGGCGGCCGCCGTCGTGACGACGGTACTGTGTTTCTGGACAGCCGGGCAGATCGAGCCGAATGTCCGCGAAATACGGCGAGTGAACTCCGAAGGCCCGGATGGCTACGCAAGTCGATGGTGGACGCTGTCCGAGACCCGGGAGTGGCTCAGCAGGAATCCGCTGCCGGGCCTGGTTTTCAGCAACGAAGCGATCGCCGTGTATCTCCACAATGACCCCGGCGCCGAGTATCGCTATCTGTCCCGCGCGGAGGACGACGTGGCGGAACTCCTGCGACGATGGCGTACCTACGTCGATACCTACTACGTCGTATGGTTCGACAACGTATGGGCAAACACCAGATACGATTACAGCCGCGCCGCCCTGCGCGCATCGCCCCACCTGGAGCCGGTCGCGGAACTGGCCGACGGCGCGGTCTTCAAGTCAGCGCCGCCAGACTAGCGGAGTTCGCCGCGGCGCAAGTCCGCCACCGCCAAGCTGCACGCGCGGGCGGTGAGCGCCATGATCGTGAGCGCCGGGAGCTGCCAGCCGGAGGTGGGCCAGCAGGCGCCGTCGGTGACCAGCACGTTGGGGATATTCCAGCAGCGGTTGCGCGCGTCGACCACCGACACGCGCGGGTCGCTGCCCATACGCGCGCCGCCCAGCTCGTGCACGGCCGCTCCCGGCGGCGCCGCCAACCAGAACGACTCCAGCCGCGCCGGCAGCCCCAGCAGACCCGGCAGACCCGGCAGGCGCGCAAACGCCCCGTATTTTCTGACCGTGCGCCCGCCGCCGGCGCGCACCATCTCCTCCATCGCCGCGCCCATGGCGGCGTGCATCATCCGCTCGTTGTCGCCCCACGCGCAGCTGATGCGCACGCCCGGCAGGCCGTCGCCGCCGCGGTTCCCGTCGAGCTCCACCCGGGCGTCGGGCCGCGGCAGCATCTCCCCATGCGCCAGCAACGCGCCGCGCGCCGGGCGGCCTCGCCGGCCGGCGAAGCCGCGGCGCTGGATCATCCCCCGTACGCTGAAGCCGCGCAGATACGGTTCCGCGCCGCTCCGGGTCAGGTTCTGAAAGCGCGGCACCAGGAAGGAGTCGGCGCCCGTGAGCGCCGCCGGCGGTTCGTAGGGCGCGCCCTCCAGCTCCATCGCCATTCCCAGGATCACGTGGTCCATCAGGTAGCCGCCCAGGCAGTCCGACTCGCTCACCGGCAACGCGGGATGTTCCTGCCGGGTGGTGAGCAGAATGCGGACCGTCTCGATCGTGGAGGCGCACAGCACGATCAGAGGCGCCCGCGCCGTCTGCTCCGCGCCGGTGGCGGCATCCAGGTACAGCACGCCGGCGGCGCCCCCCGCGCGGCCGCCGGGGAGCAGGTGGCTGACCGCCGCGCCGGTGCGCACCTGCAGGCGCCCGGTCGCCCGCGCCGCCTCAATGGTCGTGGCCACGCTGCTCATCCGCGCGTCGCGCCACTCCAGGGCCAACCCGCGCGACGGGATCGGACGCCGCTCCGGCCAGACGGCCGCCACGCGGTCGCCGAACCGGCGCTCCGCGCGCGTGAGTGGCCGCGCCCCCACGTAGCAACCGTCAGGGAGTTGCGGCAAGCCCTCCTGCGTGCCGTGGATGCCCAGAAAGCGCTCGACGCGGTCGTAATGGGGCGCCAGATCACGGTAGCGGATCGGCCACGACGGCCCGTAGCCGTCGCGCTCCGCTGCCGCAAACTCGTAGTCGGACAGCCGTAGCGTACCCCCGCCCCACAGCAGGGTGCGCCCGCCGAGCTGGCGGCCGCGTATCCACGTGAACGGCTGTTCCGGCGGCGTGGAGTATGGCTGCTCCGCGTCCTTCACGAACAGGTCGGGATCCCGGATCCAGTACTTCGGCTGCGTCGCCTGCACCGGCTGGGCGCCGCGGGCGTGACGCCACAGGCGCGTCGCCCAAGCCCGGCCGGCGCCGGCCGGCTTCCGCTCCGGCCCCGCTTCCAGGAGCAGCACGCGCAGTCCCGCCTCTGTCAGCTCCTTGGCCGCCCAGCCGCCTGCGGCGCCGGAGCCGACTACGATCGCGTCGGCGTCGCGCCCGCGGTTCACGAACCGGCCGCCGGGGCACTGACCGCCGCCGGCTTACGGGCGCTATCCGCCATCGGGTTGCGCTATCGTAACCCGATTGGCTATCGTCTGCACGAATGAGCGGGCGGGGGATACGCTGATGCCTGAGCGCAGGTCGCAGGACCTCGACCTCATGCTGCTGGCCGCCGCCGCGCTGGGCGCCGTGCTGGTGCTGGCGCGGCACGTCCCCTACGGCGTGGGGCTGGACTGGGACTCCGGAAGCTACCTGGCGGCAGCTCGCTACCTGCTGGCCGGCGCCGGCTTCCGCGATTACGCCGGCGCCATCTACGTCAGCTCGCCGCCGCTCTATCCGTTGCTGCTGGCCGCCCTCAGCTTCGACGTACTGGACCCGCTCAGCGTCGCCGGACCGGTCAACGCGGCGCTCTTCGGGCTCACCGTTTTCGTAGTCGGGCAGTATCTGCGGCGGCGTCTGGAATCGCGCTTTCTGGTAGTGTGGGCCACGCTCGCGGTCGCACTGGCGTGGCCATTGGCCGGCCAGGCGGCGATTGCGCTGGCCGGCTCCGCGTTCATCCTGCTGGTTACGCTCACGCTGATCAACACGGATGCGTACCTGGCCGACGGCCGGACCTCCTCGCTGGTCTGGGCCGGAGTGTGCGCGGCTCTTGCCTGGCAGACCCGCTACGCCGGCGTTGCGCTGCTGGCGGCCGTGATCATCATGCTGCTGCTGTTGCAGCGCGGCGCGCAGCCGGTGCAGCGGGTGCTGCGCGCGGCCGGCTTTGCGCTGCTGGCGGCGGCGCCGATGGCATGGTGGCTGGTGCGGAATCGGTTGGCATCCGGAACCTTTACCGGTCCGCGCGGAGGAGCGGGCATTTCGCTGCCGGCACTCGTGCGCGGCGCCGGCGAGGCGCTGGGAGCTTGGGCGGCCTCCTTCGACCTTCCCCTGGTCGAGTGGCCGGCGGTCGCCTGGCTCGGACTCCTGCCGGCCGCAGCCGCGGTCGGCGGCGTGCTCATCCGCCGGCAATGGCGAAGGCCGTCCGACTGGCTTCCCTGCTGCGTGTTCGGCGGGTTTGCGTTGATCTATCTCGCGGTTCTCGTGATCACCCTTCCGCCGGCATTCAGTACCAGGGCGGTAAGATTCCTGGCTCCGTTGTACGTCCCACTTGTGGTTACCGCGGCATGTGCGCTGGATCGATCGCTGGGCCGGGGGGCGCCGCGAGCCGCGGCCGGCGTGGTGACGGCGGCGCTGTGCCTGTGGACGGCCGGGCAGATCGAGCCGAACGCCCGCGAAATACGGCGAGCGAATGCCGAGGGAGCCTATGGTTACGCCTCACCATTTTGGGCTCCATCCGAGACCCTGCAGTGGATCCGCGGGAATCAGATGGAGGGCCGGATTCTCAGCAACGAGGCGATGGTCGTGTCTATCCACAACTACGCTAGCGCTATCCCTGGCGAAGTGAATCGCCATCTGCCCGGCGCGGAGGAAGACATGGTGGCGCTCCTGCAAGGATGGCATGCCGAGGGCCATAGGTACTACGTCGTATGGTTCGCCGACGACTGGTTCAAGCGGCATCTCGATTATGGCATAGCCGCCCTGCGCGCGGCACCCGACCTGGAGCTGGTCGCGGAGCTGGCCGACGGAGCGGTCTTCAAGTCAGCGCCAAAAGCAGATTAGGTTGCCCGGCGTACCGGTGCGACCATAGCGAACAGGCATCGAAGTGGAGATACCTGAGCGCGGATCGCGGAATCACGACCTCATGCTGCTGGCCGTCGCCGCGTCGGGCGCCGTGCTGGTGCTGGCGCGCCAAGCGACCTACGGCGTCGGGCTGCACTGGGATTCCGGCGTCTACCTGGCCGTCGCCCGTAACCTGCTGGACGGCGCCGGCTTCCGCGACTACGGGCGCGGCGTCTACGTCGCTTGGCCGCCGCTCTATCCGCTGGCGCTGGCCGTCCTCAGCCTCGACGTTCTGGATCCGCTGGCAGTCGCCGGACCGGTCAATGCGGCGCTCTTCGCGCTCACCATCTTCGTCGTCGGGCGGTATCTGCGGCGGCACCTCGAATCGCGCTTCCTGGTGGTATGGGCCACGCTCGCCATCGCCCTGGCATGGCCGCTGGCCGGACTGGCAGCGTATGCACTGACCGGCGCCGCGTTCATCCTGCTGGTTACGCTCACGCTGATCAACACGGATGCGTTTCTGGCCAAGGGCAGGACTTCCGCTTTGGTGCGGGCCGGGGTGTGGGCGGCGCTTGCCTGGCAGACCCGCTTCATCGGCGCAGCGTTAGCGGCGGCCGTGGCCGTCATGGTGCTGTTGCAGCGCGGCGCGCGGCCGGCGCAGCGGGTGCGGCGCGCGGCCGGCTTCGCGTTGCTGGCGGGTGCGCCGATGGCATTGTGGCTGGTGAGGAATCGGCTGGTCGCCGGCACGCCCACAGGTACGCGCGGGCAGGGGATGCTCTCGTGGCCGGCGACCCTCAGCGGCATCGGCGAGGTGCTGCGATCTTGGGCAGCCTTGGACTTTCCGTTGATCGAGAGGCAAGCGATTGCATCGCTTGGACTCCTGGCGGCTGCCGTCCTGGCGGCGGCGTGCGGCGTTCTGATCCGGGAACGATGGCGAAGGCGGCGGATACCATCCGAGTGGCTGCCCTGCTACGTGTTCGGCGGCTTTGCGTTGGCGCACGTAACGTCCGTAACGGCCGCCCTGTTACTGGGCGCTACCTTTCACGGCGTGCAGGAGCGGCACCTGGCTCCGCTGTACGTTCCGCTCCTGCTCTGCGCGGCGTTTGCGCTGGACCGAGTGCTTGGCTTCGCTCCCCGAAGGCGCCGTTTCCGGCGCCTCTGGAAGCGGCGTTGGACCATGCCGCGAGCGCAAGCGGCGGCCGTCGTGGTGACGGCGGTGCTGGCCACCTGGACGGCCGGGCAGATCGAGCCGAACGTCCGCGAAATACGGCGAGCGAATTCCAGAGGATCCGACTATGCATCCCCGTTTTGGGCTCGCTCCCAGACCCTGGAGTGGACCCGGCGGAATCAGCTGGAGGGCCGGATTCTCAGCAACGAGGCGCTGGTCGTGTCCATCCACAATTACGCCAGAGCCGTCCCTGACCAGGAGTATCGCTATCTGCCCGGCGTAGAAGAAGACATGGTGGCGCTCCTGCATGGATGGCATGCCTCGGGCGATACGTACTACGTCGTATGGTTCGACGACGAATGGCTCACTCGACATCTCGATTACGGCATCGCCGCTCTGCGCGCAACGCCCGGCCTGGAGCCGGTCGCCGAACTGGCCGACGGCGTGGTCTTCCGCGCCGGACCGTCCGATGAGACGGCGCCCGCAGACCGATAGGCCGGCGCATTTCCGACTTCCCGGAACGGCCCGAAGTCACCGCACGCCGCGGCGGCGGTTCCGTACGTAGTCGGCAAAGATGTATTCGCCCAGCTCGCCGGGCGCCGCGTAGTAGGCGCGGCCGCGGTTGATCTGCGACAGCTGCTCCACGAACTCCACCAGGTACGGGTCTTCGGTCACCATGAAGGTGGTGATGACGATGCCGCAGCGCTTGCATTCGGCCGCCTCGTCCAGGGTCCGGTTGACGATCCTGGGGTCGAGCCCGAAGGAGTTCTTGTAGATGCGCCCGTCTTCGAAGATCGCCGACGGCTTGCCGTCGGTGATCATGAAGACCTGCTTGTTGGCGTGCCGCTCGGCGCGCAGCACCGATTGCGCCAGCTGCAGCCCGGCCTTGGTGTTGGTGTGGAACGGCCCCACCTGCAGATAGGGGATGCGGCCGACGTCGATCAGCCGGGCGTCGTCGCCGAAGCAGGCGACGTGCAGGCTGTCGCGCGGATACTGCGTCATGATCAGTTCCGCCAGCGCCAACGCCACCTGTTTGGCCGGGGTGATCCGGTCCTCGCCGTACAGGATCATGCTGTGGCTGATGTCGATCAGCAGCACGGTGGCGCACGACGACAGGTGCTCGCTTTCGTACACCTCGAAGTCCTGCTCCCGCAGGGTTATGTCGTCCAGTCCGCCGCGCTTGACGGCGTTGCTGATCGTTCCCAGCGCGTCGATCTGCGTGATCGGATCGCCGGGCCGGTAGGCGCGCGTCTCCGTGGTGCGCTCGCCGCCTTCGCCGGTGTGCGGCACGCGGTGCTGCCCAAAGCCGCCCTTGGCCAGGTCGCGGAAGACCAGCGCCAGCGACTCCTTGCGGATGCGCTGCTCGCCGCGCGCGGTCAGGCCGTAGCCGCCCTCGCCGTCGCGCTCGATCAGGTTCTCCGCCTCCAACCGCTCCCGGAACTGCTCCAGGTCGACGTCGGCGCCGATCATCCCGCGCTCCTGCAGGTAGCGCATCCACCGCAGCGCCCGGTCGACGTCGCCGGCCGCCTGCAGCAGCAGGAAGTTGAACAGGTTGAGCAGGTCCTCGAACGCCGCCACCGCCGCGGCCAGCGAGTCGTCCCACCGCAGGTAGCGCCAGTGCATCAGCCGTCGTCGGTCATCTGGTCGAACATCGCCTTGAGCATGTCCCGGTAGGAGGTGGAGCTCTCCAGGTCGCGCTTGGACAGCATGGAGTGCTGGTGCAGGCCCTCAAGCACCAGCTCCATCCCGAGCCCCAGCTCCTGCGGCTCCGCGATGCGGAACCGCTCGGCGGCCATCTCCCGCAGGCCGGCGACCTGCGCGAAGCGGCGGAGGTACTCGTCGGAGGTCAGATCGTCCGAGGTGTCGACGGTCCGCCCTTCGGCGAACCAGCTCACGATCGGTTGATAGAAGGAGTCCGCCTCATCCTGCTCCGGCGCCGCGGCGCGCTCGGCCTGTGCTCCCCGTCCCGCCTGCGCCCGGCCCGCCTGCTGCCCGCCCCGGCCCGGCTGCCGCCGTTCGCCGCCATCGCGCGAGCGCACGTCGGGCGCCGGCAGATAGCGGAGGAAGGTCCGTTTGACCGCCTGGCCGATGATCTTGCGGGCGACCAGCACCGGGCCCTCCTGCTCGCCTTCGTAGACCAGCTCCATCTTGCCGGTCATGGCGGTCAGCGCGGTGTGCAGGTCGGTGAGCCGCGGGTAGATGGCCGCTTCGCGCAGGCGGGCGGCGCGCCGCTCCATGTTGCTCAGCACGTTCTCCAGCAGGGCGATCGGCATGCGCGCCGACACGCCGGACTTCTGGTCGACGAACTCGCTCTTGCGCGCCTCGAAGGTGACCTCCTCGATCAGCTCCCGGAAGTAGCCCGGCACGCGCAGGTCGCAGAGGGCGTCGCGCTCCGTCCACGCCTCCTGCGCCGTGATCGCCATGGCGTGGTCGAGGCGGTCGGGGTAGTGGGTGATGATCTGCGAATCGATGCGGTCCTTGAGCGGCGTGATGATGTTGCCGCGGTTGGTGTAGTCCTCGGGATTGGCGGAGAAGACGAGCTGGACGTCGAGCGGGATGCGGACCGGAAAGCCGCGGATCTGGATGTCCTCCTCCTCCAGCACGTTGAGCAGCGCCACCTGGATGCGCGGCGGCAGGTCCGGCAGCTCGTTGATGGCAAAGATGCCGCGGTTGGTGCGGGGGATGATCCCGTAGTGAATGACCCCCTCGTCGGCGTAGGAGAGCCGCTTGGTCGCCGCCTTGATCGGGTCGACGTCGCCGACCAGGTCGGCCACGGTCACGTCCGGGGTGGCCAGCTTCTCGTGGTAGCGCTGGTCGCGGCGCAGCCATTCGATCGGCAGGTCGTCGCCGAGTTCCTCCACCCGCTGCCGGGACGCCGCCAGGATCGGCGCGAACGGGCTCTCGTTGAGGTCGCTGCCGGCGATGATCGGCGTGAGTTCGTCCAGAAAGCCGGCCAGAGCGCGCAGGATGCGCGACTTCGCCTGGCCGCGCAGGCCGAGCAGGATGAAGTCGTGGCGCGACAGGATGGCGTTGACGATCCCCGGCAACACGGTCTTGTCGTAGCCGATGATGCCGGGAAAGAGCGGCAGGTCGAGATGCAGACGGGTCAGCAGGTTGATGCGCATCTCCTCCTTGACCGAACGCGGACGGTATCCTTCCGCCTTGAGCTGGCCCAAGGTCGATGGCAGGGGCCGGTCGCGGCCGGTCGCGGCGCTCTCCGCCGGTGACTCACCCATCAGTCACTCACCATAGGCGACGAACGGCGCACCGGTCGAACGGCCGCGCTTCCCATCAGCGCCTTCACCCGCGTCCTCACCGGCGGCGCCGCTTCATCCGGCCGTTGCGCCAAGGTCCAGCAGGACCTTGGACAGGATGCCGCCGGCGGCCAGGTATTCGACCTCCGGGGCGGTGTCGATCCGCGCGGCGGCGGTAAACCGGGTCACCGCGCCGTCGTCGGCCGTCGCCGTCACCGCCACCTGCCGGCCGGGCGTCAGGCCGCCGGCCAATCCGCTCAGGTCGAACCGTTCGCGGCCCGACAGCCCCAGCGCCGCGGCCGACTCGCCGTCCCGGAACTGCAGCGGCAGCACCCCCATGCCGACCAGGTTGGAGCGGTGGATGCGCTCATAGCTCTGCGCGATCACGGCCCGCACGCCGAGCAGGGCCGGCCCCTTGGCCGCCCAGTCACGGCTGGAGCCGGACCCGTACTCCTGGCCGGCCAGCACGATCAGCGGCGTCCCCTCGCCGCGGTAGCGGACCGCCGCGTCGTACACGGACATGCGCCGGCCGGACGGCCGGTGCTCGGTCACGCCGCCCTCGGTACCGGGCGCCAGCAGGTTCTTGATGCGGATGTTGGCGAACGCGCCGCGCATCATCACCTCGTGGTTGCCGCGGCGCGAGCCGTAGGAGTTGAAGTCGGCGCGCGCCACCCCGTGCGCAAGCAGGTAGCGCCCGGCCGGGCTGTCGGCGGGAATGGAGCCGGCCGGCGAGATGTGGTCGGTGGTGATCGAGTCCCCCAGCACCAGCAGCGCGCGGGCGCCGGTCACGTCGGCCGGCGGCCCCTGCCGGGCCAAGCCGGTAAAGAACGGCGGCTCCCGGATGTAGGTCGACTCCTCCTCCCAGGCGTAGCGCGTGCCGCCGGCGCCGGATATGGCGTTCCAGGCGGGATTGCCGGCAAAGACGTCGCGGTAGCGCGCCGCGAACTGGCCGGCGGTGACCGAGCCGGCCGCGACCGCGGCGATCTCTTGGTTGCCGGGCCAGACGTCGCGCAGGTAGACGGCCGCGCCGTCCGCGCCGCGCCCGATCGGCTCGGTGGTGAGGTCGACGTCGACCGTGCCGGCCAGCGCGTAGGCGACCACCAGCGGCGGCGACGCCAGGTAGTTGGCGCGCACCGCGGCGTGCACGCGCCCTTCGAAGTTGCGGTTGCCGGACAGCACCGCCGCCGCCACCAGGTCGCCCGACTCGACCGCTGCGGTCACCGCCTCCGGCAGCGGTCCGGAGTTGCCGATGCAGGTGGTGCAGCCGTAGCCGACCACGTCGAAGCCGAGCTCCGCCAGCGGCTCCAGCAGTCCGGCGGCCTGCAGGTAGTCGGTCACCACGCGGGAGCCGGGCGCCAGGCTGGTCTTGACCCAGGGCGGCGCCTGCAGTCCGCGCCGCCGCGCGTTGCGCGCCAGCAGCCCGGCGGCGATCATCACGCTCGGGTTGGAGGTGTTGGTGCAGGAGGTGATGGCGGCGATCACCACGGCGCCGTGCCGGAGGTCGGCGCCGTCGCCGTTCGCGCCGAACTCGACGGCGGCCTGCCGCGCGGCGGCGTCGAGTCCGTAGCCGCGCTCGGCTACCGGGGCGGCCAGCGACGCGGCGAAGCGGCGCTTCATCTGGCCGAGCGGCACGCGGTCCTGCGGCCGCTTGGGGCCGGCCAGCACCGCCTGCACGGAGCCGAGGTCGAGCTCCACCACGGCGCTGTAGCACGGGTCCGGGTCGCCCTCGGAGCGGAACAGCCGCTGCGCGCGGCAGTAGGCGGAGACCCGCTCCACGTCCTCGGCGCTGCGCCCGGTCATGCGCAGGTACCGCAGCGTCTCCTCATCGACCGGGAAGAAGCCGACCGTCGCTCCGTACTCCGGCGCCATGTTGGCTATGGTGGCGCGGTCCGGCAGCGACAAGCCGGCCAGCCCGGGGCCGAAGAACTCGACGAAGCGGCCCACCACGCCGTGCGCGCGCAGCATCTCCGTCACCGTCAGGGTCACGTCGGTCGCGGTGACCCCTTCGGCCGGCCGGCCGGTCAGGCGCATGCCGACCACGTCGGGAAGCACCAGGTCGGACGGCTGCCCGAGCAGCGCCGCCTCCGCCTCGATCCCGCCCACGCCCCAGCCGAGCACGCCGAGGGCGTTGATCATGGTGGTGTGCGAGTCGGTGCCGACCACGGTGTCCGGGTAGGCGGTCGCCGGCGCGCCGCCGGCCGGGTCATCCACCATCACCACCGGCGCCAGGTGCTCCAGGTTGACCTGATGGACGATGCCGGTGGCCGGCGGCACCACCCGGAAGTTGGCGAACGCCTGCTGCCCCCAGCGCAGGAACCGGTAGCGCTCGGCGTTGCGCTCGAACTCGATCTCGGCGTTGCGTTCAAGCGCCGCCGGCGAGCCGTAGCGGTCGACCTGCACCGAATGGTCGATCACCAGGTCGACCGGGATCGACGGGTTGACCCGTTGCGGGTCGCCGCCGGCGCGCGCCAGCGCGTCGCGCATCGCCGCCAGGTCGACGACCGCCGGCACGCCGGTGAAGTCCTGCATCACCACGCGCGCCGGCATGAACGGCACGCCGGGGCGGTCGTCCGCCTGCGGCCGCCAGCCGGCCACCGCTTCCAGGTGCTCGCGCGTGACCGCCCGCCCGCCCGCGCCGCCGGCCCCCTTTCCGCTCGAAGCGCTGTGACGCAGCACCGATTCGAGCAGGATGCGGATGGTGTACGGCAGCTCGGCCAGCCGGGTCAGTCCGGCTTCCTCCAGGGCCGCCAGGCGGTAGTAGCGCAGCCGCCGGGAGCCGGCCTGCAGCTCATCCGGGGCGTCGAAGTGATCGCTCATCTGCGTCAGCCTCCGTGGTTGGGTTCGCCGGGCGGGCGCCCGGCCTGGGCCGGTTTCCGGGCGGCCCGGTCCGTGGCGCATTGCGCGCCGCGCAACGCGCCGCGCAGCACCTGCGCGGGATGCAGCGCGCGGCGCCCGGCGCCGTGCATGATCTGGTGCCGGCAGCTGGTCCCCGCCGCCACCACCGCGCCGCCGTCGTCGAACGACCGCACCGCCGGCAGCAGGCGCCGCTCGGCCATGCTCATCGACAGGTCGTAGTGCTCGGCCTCGTAGCCGAAGGAGCCGGCCATGCCGCAGCAGCCGGAGTCGACCTCGGTCACCTCGGCGCCGGTCAGGCGGAGCGCGGCCACGCTCGGCCCGGTGCCGATCAACGCCTTCTGGTGGCAGTGGCCGTGCAGCAGCAGCCGGCCGCCGCCGTTCAGGTCCGGGGCGGCGTCGAACTCGCCGGCCGCGTGCGCGCGCGCCACCAGCTCCTCGAAGGTCTCCACGCGCTCGGCCAGCAGAGCCGCGTCCGGGTCGTGCGGCAGCAGCGACGGGTACTCGTCGCGCATGGCCGACACGCAGCTCGGCTCCAGGCCGACGATCGGCACGCCGGCGCGCGCCAGCGGCGCCAGCCGCTCAACGGCGGCGCGGGCGGCGGCGCGCGCGCGCCGCACCAGCCCCTTGGAGAGCATCGGCCGCCCGCAGCAGCCGTACGGCGGCACGGTCACTGTCCAGCCGGCCTGCTCCAGCACCTCGACGGCGGCGCGCGCCACCTCCGGCGTGTTGAAGCTGTTGAAGGTGTCGGCGAACAGCGCCAGCGGCCGGCCGGCGGCGCCGCCGGCGCGCGCGGACGGCGGCCGATCCAACCCGCGGCGGCGCGCCCACGCCGGGAATGGACTGCCGCTGAACGGCGGCAGCGCGCGCCGGGCGCCGATGCCCGCGAACCGTTCCAGCAGCCGCCGCACCGCCGGGGCGGCCAGCGCCCGGTTGACCGCGCCGGCCAGCGGCCCGGCCAGCAGCCGGCTGGCGCGGCCGATGTCGGCGAACAGCCGGGAGCGGAGCGGCAGCCGGTGGCGGTCGTAATAGGCGGCCATGAACTCGATCTTGATCTTGGCCATGTCGACCGACGACGGGCACTCGGCCTTGCACGCCTTGCACTCGATGCAGAGGTCCATCACTTCGAACATCCGTTCGCTGGTGAGCTCGTCGTGCGGCAGCGCGCCCGACAGCGCCGCGCGCAGCGCGTTGGCTCGGCCGCGCGTGGAGTGCTCCTCTTCGCGGGTGGCCATGAAGCTGGGACACATGGTCCCTTCGGTCCGCTTGCGGCAGATGCCGGCGCCGTTGCACATCTCCACTGCGCGCGCGAAGCCGTGGTCGCTGCGGAAGGAGAGATGCTCGCGGTGCGGCTGCGTGCGGTAGCCGGCGCCGTAGCGCAACGACTCGGTCATGGGCGGCGCGTCGACCACGTTGCCGGGGTTGAGGATGCCGTGCGGGTCGAAGGCGCCCTTCACCTGCCGGTAGAGCCGGTACAGGTCCGGCCCGAAGAAGCGTTCGTTCTGCCAGCTGCGGGCGCGGCCGTCGCCGTGCTCGCTCGACAGGCTGCCCCCGAAGCGGCCCAGCAGGTCGAGCGCGAAGCCGGAGATCACCGGCAGCTTGTCGACCTCGGCGGCGATCTTGGCGTTGATCAGCGGCCGGATGTGGATGCAGCCGGCGCTGGCGTGGGCGTAGTAGGCGACGCGCGTGCCGATCTCGTTGCAGAACCGTTCGATGCCGGTCACGTATTCGGCCAGGCGCTCGACCGGCACCGCCGCGTCCTCTATGAACGGGATCGGCTTGAAGTCGCCCTTGATGCTCATCATCAGGCCGAGCCCGACCTTGCGCACCGTCCAGACGTCCGCCTGCAGCGCGGGGTCGAGCGCCGGCGCCACCGTGGCGCGCACGCCGCGGCGGCGCAGGTGGCCGGCAAGCGCATCGATCCGCCGCCTCAGCGCCGGCGGATCGTCGCCGGCGTACTCGGTGATCAGCACGCAGTTCGGCTCGCCGGCGATGAAGCCGGTCATCAGCCGCGCGTACTGCGGCACTTCGCGGGCGAGCGTCAGCCCCAGGTTGTCGAGCAGCTCCACCGCCGTCGGATCGGTCTCCAGGATGGCCGGCACCGCCTCCAGCGCCGCGGCCAGCTCGTCGAAGTGGACGACCGCCAGGGCGGTGTGCGCCGGTACCGGCACCAGGTTGAGGGTGAGCTCGGTCATCACCGCCAGCGTCCCCTCCGACCCGCAGATCAGCTTGGCCAGGTTGAAGCGCGGATCCTGCGGATAGGCAAAGCTGGCGCCGTCGACGAACCGGTCCAGGTTGTAGCCGCCGCAGCGCCGCCAGTGCGCGGGCGTGCCGTCCAGGATCGCCTGCCGGCCGCCGGCCGCTATGCCGGCCACGCCGCGGTAGAGCGCCCCTTCCAGCCCCGGCCGGGCCTGATGCGCGGCCAGCCCGTCGGCGTCGAGCGGCCCGAACCGGCAGCGGCTGCCGTCGCTGAGGATCGCCTGCATGCCGATCACGTGGTCGGCGGTCATGCCGTACCGGATCGAGTGGGAGCCGGTCGAGTTGTTGCCGACGATGCCGCCCATCGCCGCCCGGTTGCTGGAGGCGGGGTCGGGGCCGAACTGCAGACCGTGCGGGCGCAGGTAACCGTTGAGCGCGTCCAGGACGATGCCGGGCTGCAGCCGCACCCGGCGCTCTTCCGCGTCGAGCTCCACCACCCGGTCCAGGAACCGCGACGTGTCGATCACCAGCGCCTCGTTGACCGCCTGCCCGGCCAGGCTGCTGCCGGACGCGCGCGGCAGGATCGGCACGCGGTGGCGGGCGGCCGCCTCCACTGCGGCGTGCACGTCCTCTTCGTCGCGGGCGATCAGCACGCCGTGCGGCATGACCTGATAGATGCTGGCGTCGGTGCTGTACAGGATGCGGGTGTAGGTGTCGGTGCGCAGCTCGCCGCGCACCCGGCCGGCCAGCTCCGCCAGAAAGTCGGCCACCCCCTGCACCGCCTGCCGCGGGGGCGGCGCCGCCGGCGGCCGGACCGCCACCGCCTCAGCCACCGCCGCCTCAGCCATCGATCCGTTCGGCCAGCGCGCCCAGGGCGGCCGGATCGACGTTGCCGCCGGTCAGGATCACGCCGACGCGGCCGCCGGCAAAGCGTTCGCGGTAGCGGAGCAGCGCGGCGACCGCGACGCCGGCCGACGGCTCGATCAGGAGCTTGGCGCGCGTGATGAACGCCAGCGTGGCGGCGATGATCTCCCGTTCTTCGACCAGCAGGACTTCGCGGACGCCGCCGCGGATCAGCGCAAAGGTGACGTCGCCCAGGCTGGTGCGCAGCCCCTCCGCCACGGTGCGGGGCGGCCGTTCCGGCTGCCGCGCGCCGGTGCGCAACGACTCGTAGGCGTCGTCGGCCAGCTTTGGCTCGGCTGCGTACACGACCGGCGCCGGCGCCTCCGCCGACCGGATAATGCCGTTGGCGCCGGCGGTGTAGGCGCTGCCGGCGGCCACCAGCGCGGCGCCGGAGGCGAGTCCGCCGCCGCCGATCGGCGTCAGCATGGCGTCGAGCGGCCCGGCCTGCTGCAGCAGCTCCAGCGCCGCCGTCCCCTGTCCGGCCACCACGTCGGCGTCGTCGTACGGGTGGATCACGTGCGCGCCTTCGGCGTCCGCGATCCGTTGCGTGGTCCCTTCCCGGTCGGCCAGCGTCGGTCCGCTCTCCACCGTGCGGGCGCCGTAGCCCTGCACGGCGCGGCGCTTGATCTCCGTGGTGCCGCGCGGCATCACTACGGTCGCGGGGATGCCGCGCAACCCGGCGGCGAACGCCACCGCCTGCCCGTGGTTGCCGGAGGAGTGGGTGGCCACGCCGGCCGCCGCGCGTTCCTCGGACAGGCTGAACACCGCGTTGCAGGCGCCGCGGCTCTTGAACGCGCCGACCTTCTGCAGGTTTTCGCACTTGAAGAAGACGGCGGCGCCGGCCGCGCGGTCGAAGTGCCGGCAGGTGAGCACCGGCGTCCGGTGCACGTGCGGGCGGATGCGCTCGGCCGCCGCGCGCACGTCGGCGATGGTCGGCAGGGTGGCTGGCTCCATCGGTCGCGCGGTCCCCCTCACGCCCCTTTCGGCCGGAAGGCGCTGATCTCGGCCGGGTCGCACTCCAGGCGCGGGCCGCCTAGCAGGTCGATGCAGTACGGGATGGCGGGAAAGACCGCCTCCAGGCACTGCTCGATGGCGCGCGGCCGGCCGGGCAGGTTGAGGATCAGCGCGCCGCCGCGCACGCCGGCGGTCTGCCGCGACAGGATCGCGGTCGGCACGTAGCGGAGCGACACCCGCCGCATCAGCTCGCCGAAGCCGGGCAGCATCTTGGCGCACACCGCCTCGGTCGCCTCCGGCGTCACGTCGCGCCGGGCGGGGCCGGTGCCGCCGGTGGTGACGATCAGACAGCAGCCGTCGCGGTCGGCCATGGCGCGCAACGCCGCTTCGAGCTGCTCCCGCTCATCGGGCAGCACGCGGTAGACCGGCTCGAACGGCGTGGTCAGGTACCGTTCCAGCAGCGTGGCGACCGCCTTGCCGGGCGTGTCTTCGTAGACGCCGGCGCTGGCCCGGTCGGAGACGTTGATGATTCCGATGCGGGGCGTCATCCGGCGTAGCGTAGCAAATCCGGCCGCGCCGGGACACTCCGGCGGCCGGCTTACAGCAGCGCTTTGAGCCGGTCGGCGATCACCTCAACTTCGGCGTCGGACAGGCAGGTCGGGTTGACGCGCAACGCGCCTTCGCGCACGCCGCCGGCGTTGACGTAGATGGCCGGGTCGCCGCGCTGCAGGGCGGCGGTCACTTCCAGAGCGCTCCGCCTGCGCGGGCGCACCTCCACGGTCGGCACGCCGTCGCCCGCGTCGTCCACCCGCACGCCGCACGGCGCGCCGCTCAACGACTGCGCCAGCCGCTCGGAACGGCGCCGCCAGCCGGCGGTCCGTTCCCGGTCGGGAACCGCCACGAACCGTTGCAGGGCGACCAGCAGGCCGGCGATCTGCTCCTTGCCCACCTTGCAGGGGCGGCCGATGCCGTGGTGCGGGGCGCCGGCCATCGGCGGCTCGTCCGTCAGCCAGGACGGCGGCCGCCATAGCTCCGGCAGCACGTCCTGGTCGAAGAGCTGCAGCGCCGCGGCGCCGACCAGCCGGCGGCGGCCGCACAGGATGCCCGTCCCCTGCGGTCCGCCGATCGCCTTGCCGCCGGAGAAGCAGACCAGATCGGCGCCGGCCGCCACGAACGCCCGCAGGTTGGCCTGCGGCGGCAGCCGGCCGGCGGCATCGACGATCACCGGAACGCCGCGCGCGTGCGCTTCGGCGATCACCCGTTCCAGGGGCGGTTGCGAGTACGGCTGGGCGACGTAGGCGATGGCGGCGGTCCGCTCGTCGATGGCGGCGCCGAGCTCCCACGCTTCGGTGTCGCGGACGCCGGCCCCGGAGAACCGGTCGGCTATGCCGACTTCGACCAGCTCGGCGCCGGCGGTGCGGATGGCGTGGTCATAGAGGTTGCGGTGGCTGCGGGGGATCAGGATGCGGTTGCGGCCGGCCACGTGCGGCAGCCTGCTCATGCGGCCGGGATCGAGTCCGGTCAGGCAGGCGGCGGCGCCGAGCAGCAGCGCCGCCGCCGCGCCGCTGGTGACCAGGCCGGCCTCCGCCCCGGTGTGCCGGGCGATGATCCGGCTGGCGCGCTCCTGCAGCGCGTCGATCGCCACGCACTCTCCCATCGCCTCCGCCACCGCGGCGGCCACCTCCGGATCGGCGCGCCCGCCGCCGAGCCGGGTCGCCGGCCCCGCGGCGTTGATGATGGTGGGCACGCCCAGGCGGGCAAAGATGCCGGGCGGCCGGTCACTCACCGGCATTCGGTCCCGTGCCGCGGCGGTCAGCTGTCGTCGGGCAGGCCGTACCGGCGCCGGAACCGTTCGATGCGTCCGGCGGTGTCGACGAGTTTCTGCTTGCCGGTAAAGAACGGATGGGACGCGCTGGAGATTTCCAGGGTCACCAGCGGGTACTCGTTGCCGTCCTCCCAGGTCACCTTCTCTTTGGTCCGCACGGTGGAGCGGGTCAGGAACTGGAAGTCGCTGGCCGCGTCCTTGAACACGACCAGCCGGTAGTCGGGATGGATGTCCGGCTTCATCGGCCGCTCACCGGGCGCGCCACGTCCTTGAGGGTGAGCCCCCGGTCCTTGAGGAACCGCATCAGCCCCTTCTTGGTCACCGTGCGCAACGCCCGCGCCGACAGCTTGAGGCGCACCACGCGGCCCAGCTCCGGCACGTACAACCGCTTCTCCTGGATGTTGGGCCGCTGCACGCGCCGCGTCTTGTTGTGCGCGTGCGATACGTTGTTACCGCTGAGCGGCCCCTTGCCGGTCAGCGCACATCTTCGTGACATGCCGCCTAGTATGCCCCAACGCCGCCCCGAAGGGAAGAGGGCGGTTCGCCATCCGGGAGGCTGGCGGTTCGGCGTTCCAACAGGTCGGAGAGGGCGGCGGCGGCGGATGGCAGGGCGGCGGCGGGCGGCAGGTGTTCGGGGGAGCGGAACAGCGGGTTGCCGGGCGACCAGAGCTCGACGCTTTCTGCGTGCTCGGCGTAGTAGGCGGGGTCGGTGGTGACGCGGAGCCGCCCGGCCATGCCGGGGGCCAGCAGGCCGTACTCGCGCGGGGCGAGCGGTTGCGCCTCGCTGCCCGGCGGCAGCAGGGCGGGGTCGGCGATCACCCGCTCCAGGTCGTCCAGGGTGAGGGCCGGGGCTTCGCGCGGCGGCAGGGTGAGCGGGGTGTCCGGCGCTACGCCGGGCGCGGCGTCCTGTTCCAGCGCGGCGTCCAGGTCGAAGCCGCCGGCCTCGGCGGCCGCGGCCTCCCGTTCCAGCGCCGCCACCGCGGCCGCGCGGCGGGCCTCACGCGCTCCGCTGCCGGCTGCGCCGCCGCCCGTTCCGCCGCCGCCCGCTCCCGCTCCGAGCACGGCGGCGGAGATTGCCTGCGGCATCTGCGCCAGGATCGGCTGCAGGCGGCCCACCACGTTCTCGAACAGGCCGATGCGGTCGCGCAGCGCGCGGTACACGTCGGTCTCCACCGTGTCCTCGTAGTGCAGGTTGACGATGCGGATGAGCGGGTGGGCCTGCCCCAGGCGGTCGATGCGGCCGATGCGCTGCTCCACCCGCATCGGGTTCCACGGCATGTCGTAGTTGATCAGCGCGCCGCAGAACTGGAAGTTGAGCCCCTCGGCGGCGGCGTCCGTGCACAGCAGCAGGTCGGCTTCGCCGTCGCGGAAGCGGCGCCGCGCCTCGTCGCGGCCGATGGCGCGCCAGCTCCCGTCGGCGGCCGGCGCCTCGCCGCCGCGGCCGGAGAAGCAGAGCAGGCGCAGGCCGGCGTTTCCGCTCAGCGCCTCGCGCAGAAAGTCCATGGTCGCCGTGTACTGGGTAAAGACCATCGCCTGCCGGTAGCCGGCGGCGCGCAGATCGGCGCAGACCCGGCGCAGGTGCGCCAGCTTGCCGTCGGGCGGCAGCCGCGCGATGGCGGCCAGCAGCAGGTCGATCTCGGCGCGTTGCGCGGCGGCCAGCGCGCGCCGTTCGCGGTCGCCCGCCTCGTCGGCATCGAGCAGCTCGTCGCCGGCTTCGTCGTCGGGCAGGTCCTCCTCCAGCGCCGCCGGGCCGGCCGACTGCGGCCCGCCGCGCGGACGCGGTTCGCCGCGCGGACGCGGTTCGCCGCGCGGACGCGGTTCGCCGCCCGCGCGCGGCCCGCTGGCGCCGCCGCCGTAGACCGCGGCGCGGTGGCGCTCCAGGGTGGCGCGCAACGCCCGGAAGCTGCTGGCCAGCCGGCGGCGGTAGATGGTCATCACAAACCCGACCGCGGACCGCTCGGCGGCGCCCGCCCGCGCGTAGGCGGCGCCGATGTAGCTCTCCACCGCCTCGTACACCTCCCGCTCGGCGGCGCTCAGGTCGATGAAGCGGTCCTCCACCCGCCGCTCGGCGATCGGGGTGGCCAGCAGGCCGGCCCGGAAGTAGCGGCGCAGCAACGCCCGCGTGTGGCGCGACACCAAGTGCCGCAACGGCGTGTGCGCCCGCAGCACGGCCAGCGCCGCGCGCCGCTCCGGGGCATCCAGTTGGCGGCGCGGAATGGTCGCCGCGTCGCGCAGCGCGCGCAGCACCTGATTGGCCTTGAGCGGCGTCAGCCCGGTGAGCCGCCGCACCCCGGCGGCGGTCGCGGCGCAGCCCCAGGCGCGTTCGGCCGCCTGGAACAACTGCGCCATCCGCTCCAGCGCCGCCGCTGACGGGCTCGGTTCGGCCAGGTCGTCGAAGAACTGCAGAAACGCCTCCTCCGTCCACTCCGGCGGCAGCCCCAGCAGGCTCAGCAGATCCCACACCTCGACTCGATCCACCTGCATCGGCGTCGCGGTGAGCAGCACCAGTCCGCCGGTCCGCTCCCGGAGCGCGCGCAGCAGCCGCAGCAGTTCGTTGGGGCCGCGGTCGCGCGCCGACCCCGCCGCCCGCCGCCGCGCGTGGTGGGCCTCATCGACCACCACCAGGTCCCACGGCTCCGCGTCCAGCAACGCCGCCGCCCGGTCGCGCCGCCGCAGGAGCTGGCTGGAGGCGATCACCGCCGGCTCGGCGTGCCAGCGGTCGGCGTCGACCGCGCGCTCCGCACTGCCGCGCAGCGCCGGGGAGGGATAGCGCAGCAGCCGGCGCCCGTCGTAGATCGGCCAGTTGAGGTTGAACTTCTCGCGCAGCTCCAACTGCCACTGCGGCAGCACCGCGCGCGGCGCCAGGATCAGGATGCGGCGCGCGTGCCCGGCCAGCCATGCCTGCCGCAGCAGCAAGCCGGCCTGGATCGTCTTGCCGAGCCCCACCTCGTCGGCGATCAGCAGCTTGGGCGGCCACTGCCGGTAGAGGCGCTCGAAGGCGCGCACCTGATGCGGCCACGGCGTCACCGCGGCGGTCGCCTCGCCCACCCGTTCGCCGCCGGCGGCCCGCCGCGGCGCTTCCCGAATGAAGGTCCACACCAGCGCGCGCCGGTCGTGCTCCGGCGGCGGCGCAGGCGGTGGCGGTTCCGGCGGCGAAGCCGGCCTCCCATCCGCCGCGCCTGCCTCAGCGCCATCGCCGTCCGCCGCTTCGAGCCGCGCCGGCAGGCCGCCGTCCGCGGGCAGGAAGCGGAGCAGATCGCGGCGCGCCGCCTCCGGCACGTCGAGCACCACGGCGCGGAGCGCGCGGTCCGCCCACAGGCGCGCGAAGTTGCGTTCCTCCTCGGCCACCCGGCCCGGTTCCGGCCCCCAGCTCGTGGCGACGTTGATCGTCTCCCAGTTGCGCTGCCAGCCGGCAGCGGTCTCGTTGAGGCTGCCGGTCCAGGCGATGCGGTCGCCGCCGCGGTCCTCGATCACCCCCGACTTCTCGTGGAAGATGGCGCCGTCGGCGACCGGCCGCCGCGCGGCGTCGCACGGCACCGCCGCCTTCACCTCCAGATGGCCGCCCGCCACCATCCAGGCGAGCAGCGCCAGCGCTCCTTCCGCCTCCGCGTCCGGCGGCGCCAGCGGCAGCCGCGCCAGGCGCCGCTCCACCTGCTCGCGCAGCGTCTCGCCGCGCGCGATCGCCTCGATTTCGTCCGCGCCGAGGGTGCAGCCGACGATCAGCCGCATCCGCCCCCGGTTGCGCACCAGCCCCTCCACCCCGCGCGCGGCCAGCGCCAACGCGCCGGCGTCGAAGTAGCCGGTCAGCCGGTCATAGCGTTCCGCTTCCGCCAGCGCCGGCACGTAGAACAGGCCGATCAGGTCGCCGTCGTCGGGGGTGTACTTGAGTTGCCAGGGATGATCGGCGAGCACGTCAGTTCTCGTGGTCCGCCGCGTCATCCTGCCACAGCTTGAGTTGCTCCGGTTCGTCGATCCGGTCGCCGTACTCCAGCCGCATCAGATGGTACAGCGCATCGAAGTCGTCGCCGGCGGGCGCCGCCTCGCTCGGCAGCTCGATCCTGGTCCAGTGGCTGGTCACCGGCAGCACCTCCAGCACCGCTTCCAGCGCCGCCAGAAATTGCCGCTCCCGCGCTCCGAGATGGTCTTCAACATGTCCCGCGCGGGATCATCGACGTTCTGCACCGCGCCGCCCACCCCCTTTCAGTTTTCGCGCACGGACTAAAGCGCCAGTGACGCGCGGGCGTTGTCTCAGGTGTCAGTGGACGCTTCATCCGACGCCAGACCACGCCGGCGGCCACCTACGTGGCATGGCCGGTGGACGGCGGCGGCAGGCACGCCTGCCGCGAGGCGACACCCAGCCCTCCGATCCGGTAACATCGGTATCGGCAATCTCAAGGGCTCGCGGTGAGGGATGGCGTCCGGGGAGGCGCCAATGTCGGACGCCGACGGGCAGGAAGATCATGTACGGCAGGCCGGGGAGGACGATAGGGCATCCATCCTGGGGGTGGCGAAGCAGCGGCTTCCGGGATACCTGTTCGTATTCACGATAGCGGCAATCGTCCTGCTGGTGGTTGCCATCGTCAGGTCCTGGGATAGCATCGGGGAGATATTCGGGTACTACCCCGACTTGTTGAACAAGTACATGCCGGCGGTCGTCACGCTACTGATCGCCGTGGAGGGAGGAATCATGGGAGGCACAGCGTTGCTGCTGAAACTCAATCGCGAGAGGGCCGTGGAGGAAGGACGCAAGAAGGGGCGCCTGGAAGGGCGCGCGGAAGCCATCCGGGAGACCATCCAGTTCTTGGAGGAGTCCGGGAAGGCCGACGTAGCCCAACTCCTGCGGCGGGAACAGTCCAACGGCCGGGGTGGCGACCAGCGGTAGGGGTTCGACCCCGCCCGCGCGGTGGTCGTAACGGACCGCTTGCGGACTTTGCGGCGGCGAAGTCAGCGCGGTCAGGCGGCGTCGGTCTGCCACAGCTTGAGTTGCTCCGGTTCGTCGATCCGGTCGCTGTACGCCAGCCGCATCAGATGGTACAGCGCCTCGAAGTCGTCGCCGGCAGGCGCGGCCTCGCTCGGCAGCTCGATCCTGGTCCAGTGGCTGGTCACCGGCAGCACCTCCAGCACCGCTTCCAACGCCGCCAGAAATGACCGCTCCCGCGCTCCGAGATGGTCGTTCAGCATGTCGCGCGCGTCCCCCAGCGTGCCGGTGCGCCCCAGGTCGGCGGCGCGGTGCAGAACGTCGATCATCCCGCGCGAGCCGTCCTTCGGCCCGAGCGTGCCGGCTGCCGCGCGCCGCGCCGAGTCCCACAACCGCAGCTCGCTGCCCTTCTTCTCCGCCAGCCGGCCCACCACTTCGCGGTCCAGGTCCACTCCCACCGCCCGCGCCAGCCGTAGCGCCTCGTCGTAGGCGAACGCCGGCGCGTCGAAGGCGTCCCACGCCAGCACGAAGAACGCCGTAGGCGGATCGAGATCGGCGTTCGCCCGCCGGTGCGTCAGTTGCTCAAGGCGCCAGCGCTTCACCTCCCGCCGCGCGGTGTCCAGCACGTCCTCCGGGGTGACCTCGTAGAGGCCGGGCTCAGCCTCCGGCAACTCCGGCTGCCGGCCCCGCCGCCGGCCTTCCTCCTGCGGCTTCGGGCGCGGCCGGCCGCGCGTCAACGGCCAATGCCGGGAGAATTCTTCCAGGGCCGGGCCGAAGCACGCCAGGTACAGATCGACGCCGCGGATGCCGGCGGCCTGGTACTCGGCTACCCGCTGCCGCACCGCGTCGGCTACGCGGGGCTCGATGTCTTCCCAGTAGACGTTTTCTGCGTCCGGTTGGCGCTCGGCGGTGCGCGGGCGGCAGGCCAGGAAGATGGTGCTGTTGGCCGCCGCCTTGTTGCGCACGTGCAGGCTCCCCTCCGCCTCGGTGTTGATCGGCCATGACGCGGTGATGGCGAAGCCTGCCTCCATCAACCCGCCGGTGAGTGCGTCCCAGGCGCCGGTCGCCTTGTGCGTGAACATCAAGGTCATCACCCCGTTCGGCTTCAGCACCCGCCGCATCTCCTCGAAGATCCACTGCATCCGCTCCTGGTAGTCGCGCCCGGCGAGCGCCCGCGCGCCGGCGCCACCGGCCCCCGCTTCGCCGCGGAACCGCGCCGGGTTGGCGACCGCTTCGCTCTCCTTGTCGGTGAGGCGAAGGCGGAACAGCTCGGGAAAGACCTGGCCGGCGGTGCGCTTGAGCCACACGTAGAAGAAGTCCGACAACTCGGCGTACATCACGTTGTCGTAGTAGGGCGGGTCCATCACCACCGCGTCGATGCTGCCGGCGGCGATATGGTCGAGGGCGTCCCCGGACTTGCAGGTGATGGTGACCGGCGGACGGGGCGCGGTGTCGGCGAAGAGGGCGCCGCTGTCCGCGCCGGGGCGCACCAGCGCCACCAGCTCGCCGATGCACTTGGCGGTCTGGCGGATCGCCCAGTCGTAGCCGAGTCCGGTGATGAGCGGCGCCATCTCAGCATAGGACCACTTGAAGGAGAAATCGTGCCGATCGAACGTATTGGCCATAACCTCCCGCCCGACGTGCCAGCGGGTCATGCGGGAGTTGTAGTCACGGGTCTTGTCCAGCATCAGGGCCAGGTAGCCGTAGGCCGCCTGCCGTAGCGGAGACAGCGCGCCGGCCGCGCGGTCGGCTTCGAGCAACTCCCGGTACACTTCCACCCCGGTGCAGTGGCACAGCAACTGCCGCGGTGAGAACAGGTCCCGCCAAAGCGGCATCCCATACTGAATCGGGCGATCGTCGTTGCTGTCGGCTGGAAACTGCTCGGTGGGGATCAGGTTATACGCTTCCCACTCGGGGAGCTTCTCCTCCAGCCGTTCCGCTATGGCCGCTGAGTTATCATCCTCCGGGCGCGGAGCGCGGTAGCGGCGCACCCACTTCTCGCGCCGGCGGCCGGTCTTCGTTTCCGAGACCACCCGCTCCTTGTAGACCACGGCGTACAGTTGCTCGCCCATCCGCCCCGCCTGCGCCTGCGCCTTGATCTCCTCCCCGCCGATCACCCGCCCGCAATCCGGCCACGGGCAGGCCGCCCGCCCGCGCGCCACCGTCCCTTCCGACTGCTCCCGCGCCTCCCGCACGATGCGGAACCGGCACACCCGTTCCTCCGTCCCCGGACCGCCGCCCGCCTGCGGCTCCAACCGCACGCCGGTTCCGTCCGGCGCCAGCCGCCAATTCGGCGCCAGCGGCACCCGCCCCTCGCAGTACGGGCAGGTAATCGTCCGCGCCCACAGGTAGGTATGGTCCACGCGGTCGGGTAGATCACGCTGCGGGAAGAAACCCGCGAGCCGCTCCTCCATTCGCCGGCGCCACTCCGCTGCCAAGCCATCGAACGTCCGCTCAAGGTCCTCCGCAAACTGCAGTGGCCACTCCGCCGTGGCGCTCAAGATCAGTGCGGCCACCGGATTGAGATCGTTCGCCAAGCACGCCAACCCCAAGCGCGCCGTCTCGAAGGGGATACTTCCTCCCCCGGCGGTCGGGTCGAGCACCGACACCCCCGACGACTGCAGATTCGCCCACTCGAGGTCGCCCCGGTCCGGGGAGTAGCTGAAGGCGCGGCTGTAGCCGTAGGGGTTGTCCACCCGGTTCCCGGCCCTCCGCGCACGACCGACCACCATTCGCGCCGCCACCGGATCGCCGTGGATGCCGAGCACGCGCAGAAACCGCTCCCGGTCCGCGTCCGCCGGCAGCAGCGATGCCAGCACCGCCGCACGCGCCGCCACCAGCGGGCGCCGCGCCCACCACACGTGCAACCGGTTCGGCGCCGGAAACGGCGTCATCGGCGTCCGCTCGCGGATACTCTCGATACCGAGCGCCCCTATCGGCAGCCACCGCTCGATCAGCCGCGTATCACTCATCCGCGAACGTTGTCCGGTTTGTCCGGTATTATCCGACTCTCCCATTCCCCGTGAAGCGTATGCAGAAAGTCTCGAGGCGTGACGCCTTCGATTCCGCGTTCTTCGGACCGGTCGCGCATACGCCGAAACATGCTCTTCACCTCGGCGGCCCCGAACATCTCAGAGGTCCCCGGGTCTTCACCCGCCACCATCGGGCTGGATTGCGCCGCTTCGCGCGCTCGGGACACGTAGAACTCGAATAACCGGTCAGCCTCCCGCGGGTACATGATCGGCGACAACGAAATGCTGTCTTGCAACAAATGCTCCGTCTCAGAAAGAAACGTGAAATAACGCTCGCGGGCCTGAGGTGTCATCGCCACCATCAGGAACAGCCGCTCCGGCAACGCTTCAATCAACGCTATCATGGGGACTAGAAAGCGGAGCACCTGCATCCTGCCGAGCGAATAATCGGGTTTCTCCAGCTCGTCAATAAGCAGGACGACACCGTCCAGAAGCCGCAACCGCTCGCTCACGTACACGACGTCGCGCAGCGCCTGCATTCGTCCGGTAAGCTGGTAGAGGCGGGAGCTCACTCCGAGCGCTGCGCGGTGACGCTTTGTTATGGGGCGTCCCACAATCCACGCCCGGGCCAGCCGAGCGCACTCGGCCAGCCGCGCGTCACTTTCGGCGGCCTGCGCCAACCTGTTGAGTAAGGTCCTGACCTCAGGCGACTGAGCGCATTCCTTCACCGCGTGGTTCGCGGCTTTACTGCGGCGCGCGAGCGTGCGGCCGATCTTCTCAAGGGGGACGATGCTTCGGAGAATCGTGTGCGCCAACCAACCGACAGACGGGGCCGGCTGGTACCTGATTACGTAGTATGCGCCTCTCCCTCGACAATAGTCGCGGAACTGTTCTTCATAGTGATCGAGCAAGGTCGCCTTTCCCACGCCAGGCGCGCCCTCGATCATGATTGCCTGCGAAACGTAGCCGCATCTCTCGAACCGCCGGAAACGATCGGCAACCGCGGCGTCGGCGGCATCTTCCAGGCGCGGAGGACCCGCCCGATGTCCGACGGACGGAAAGGGATTGTCGAGCACGCCATACCGCCGATACGTGCGCAGTTGGCGGGCGTCGGGGGCCGCGCCGAGCAATCGTTCCCGAAGGCTCGTGGTACGGAAGGACGGGGAAGCAGCGCCGTCGCGCGCCGGCGTCCTGTGTGGGTCAGCGGGCTCGGGCTTCGGCTCGGAGGCATTCGAAGTTGCGCGCCGCGCTTGGCCTCGGTAAGCCTCCACGTCGATGCCGGTGGCGGATTCGATTACCGGCCAGTGGAGTCCCGCTTGCAGAAGCCCCTCGGCCGCTTCCAGCCGGCCCGCCCGGCGGCCTTCGATCCGGCCTTTTTGGCGTCCGTCGCGGTACCCTTCGATCCGGCCTTCCTGGCGCAACTCCTCGGTGACCGATTCAAACACGTCTCTAAGCGTTCGCTCCGGGGCGGCCGCCGAGGGCTCCTCACGCGGCGCGTCCGCCAGCTTGGCTTTGCCGTTCGCGGCGGCACTGCCGCGCTTGTGGCCGCGGTAGGTCGGGGCGTCGATCCCGATAGCGGATTCGATCACCGGCCAACCGAACCCGGCCCCCAGGAGTTCGTCGACCGCCTCCACTCGGGCGTCGCGGCGCCCTTCGCGCACGCCTGCTGCGCGGCCCTTGCGGAACCCTTGCCGCCGGCCCTCCCGGTGCATCGCCTCGGCCGCGGTCATTCAGTTCACCTCACAGTCGGGTCACGGGTAGATTCGCCGTCGAGAACGGTAAACTGCTTCTCGACGCGACTACAGCGCCGATCCGTTCTTGCCGCTGGCCAAGTCGGCTTTGTGGCCGCGAAAGGTCTGCTCGTCGATTCCGGTGGCCGATTCGATCACCGGCCAATCGACCCCTGCCCGCAGGAGCCCTTCGATCGTCTCCAGCCGGCCTTGCTGACGCCCTTCCTGGCGGCCTTGCTGCCGGCCTTCCTGTCGGCCTTGCTGGCGCCCTTCGCGGCGCCCCTGCCGCCGGCCTCGCAACAGGCCCTCGCGGCGCAACTCCTCACCACTGGTCATCAAGTCACCTCTCAGTTCCGGGGCCCGGCGGTCCACGACGTCATCCAGCGCTTGCATCGTGCCCCGCGCCCCAGTCTTCAGAATATACCCCAGAAACGCCTGAACGTAGTCCACCCCGCCGCGCACCGGCTCTCGCTTCAACTCGGCCAGCAGCTCCACGCAGCGTTCCCGCGTTTCCGCCGGCGCCTGCTTGAAGGCGTGCATCATGGCCAGTTGGAGCAGCCGTCCCCGTAGCGCCCCCACGACCTGCTCCGGCGCGACGCGGGTCTGGTCGAACACCAAGTACCGGAGGCGCGGCACCCACGGCTCGCCGCGAAACTCCGGCGGGAACGACTCCGCCAGCTCCTGCGCGTAGCGCCAGGGGCGCCTTCCCTGGTAGAATACCACCGGCAGCACCGGGCGCAGGAACCGCTCCTTGGGGTGACTCTGGCGGCCCGCCTCCCAGATGCCGCAGCAGTACCGCATCACCCGCAGCGCCATCCAGCGGTCGGGGCGGGACTGGTGTTCGAACAGCAGGCACAACCGCTGCCGCGCCGCGTTGCCGCCGCCGGCGGCGGCGCGTACCTCGAACAGCAGGTCGGTGACCAGGCCGCGCAACTCCTGATTGACGAACGAGCCCGGGATTCGGCGCAGGGTGGACCACCGGAAGCGCTGACCGAGGGAATCCGGCAGGCGGGCGCGGAGGAAGGCGGCGGCCTCCCTCCGGTCGGAGAAGACCAGGCGGAACAGCTTGTCGTGACGCTGACGGGTGCGGGTGCGGGTGCGGCGTGCCATCGCTGAGATAGACGACGCGCCGTCCGCCACGCTTCACGTTTGGCGCCTACTGCTTCCTCCGGCTCCATCGCCTCGATGCCGGCGGCGCGTCCTGGACGCGGCGGCAGGTTCGGGGCACACTGTCGGCGCCGCCGGCAAACGCCGCTTGTCGAATCCGTGAGCGTGGGCTTGGGAGACCGGAGTGACGTCCCGATACAGCGACAGCGTACTCGAAGCGATGCACTTCGATGCGATTCCGGTTCCCACGGCCACCATCGGCGATCTCGATCTCCGCCGCTTCGAGGAGGAGTATCTGCCGCTGGCTGTCGACGCAGCCACCCTCAGACAGAACGATCGCAGCATCGAGCAGCGCCTTGCCGCCATGAAGATGGTGGGCTCCGCGGACAAACCTACGCCCACCATCGCCGGGCTCATCGTGTTGGGCAAGAATCCCCGCGACTTTCTGCCGGGCGCATACGTCCAATTTCTCCGCATTGCCGGATCCGACTTGAGCGACCCGGTCGCGGACGCGACCCTCTGTGACGGTCCGCTTATGGGTCTGATAGACCGGCTCGATGCCAAGCTCGACGCCCACAACCGCGTTGCCGTCGACTTCACTTCCGGGCCGCGCGAGCTGCGTACCTGGACCTACGCCCGCGGCGCGCTGCAGCAGCTCACGCTGAACGCCATCATGCATCGAACGTACGAGGGGACGAACAGTCCCGTCCACGTCTATTGGTTCGATGACCGGATCGAGATCAACAGCCCCGGCGGGCCGTACGGCGCCGTTACCCGCACCAACTTCGGCAGCCCCGGGTTGGTCGATTACCGCAACCCAAGCTTGGCGGAATCGATGCGGGTGTTGGGCCTGGTGCAGCGCTACGGCGCCGGAATACCGAATGCAAGGCGGCTCCTCCGTGACAACGGACAGACGGAGCCGGAGTTTCGCGTAGAGGAGAACTGGATTCACTGTACGGTCAGAGCCCGTCAATGAGCCAGCCCATGAGCCCGCCGGTGGTCACCTTCTTCAACAACAAGGGAGGGGTGGGGAAGACGTCACTGGTCTACCACCTCTCTTGGATGCTGTCCGAGCTGGGATTCAACGTATTGGCGGTCGATCTCGATCCCCAGGCCAATCTGACCGCGGCGTTCTTCGATGAGAGTGCGCTCGAGGAGCTGTGGGAGGCCGGCGATCATGGCCGCGGCAAGACGATCTATCGGTGCGTCGAGCCGCTCACCCAGGTAGGCGACGTACGCGAACCGGCGTTGCGCCGGGCCGCGCCTTCCCTGCACGTCCTTCCCGGTGATCTTGCGCTTTCGGGATTCGAAGAGACCCTCTCCGCGGAATGGCCCAATTGTCTGGGCAGCGCGAACCTGTACCGGTCGTTCCGGGTAGTCACCTCCTTCTGGCAAGTCATTCAGGCTGGTGCGCGAGCGTGTCAGGCGCAGGCCGTACTGGTCGACGTAGGCCCCAGTCTGGGAGCGGTGAATCGCTCCGCGCTCATCGCCACCGACTTCGTGGTCGTACCGCTGGCGGCCGATCTGTTTTCGCGGCAGGGGCTGCGCAACCTCGGCCCGACCTTGCGGCGTTGGCGAACTGATTGGCAAAAGCGGCGCCGAAACTGGCAAGAACCGGCCTTCCCGCTACCGCCGGGTGACATGCGCCCCATCGGCTATATCATGCAACAGCATGGCGTACGCCTGAGACGTCCGGTGCAGGCGTATGACCGCTATGCCAAGCAGATGCCGGCGGAGTACTCGGCCTGCGTCTTGGGGGAGGAGCCAGGCGCAAACGCGAACGATCCGGGGGCAGAGGACCATGCGATAGCGACGGTCAGACACTACCGGAGCCTGGTTCCGCTGGCGCAGGAGGCGCGCAAACCGATCTTCGCGCTCGCCCCGGCGGACGGCGCCATCGGCAGCCACGCGACGGCCGCCCGCGACGCGTTCGGAGACTTCGAGGCGCTCGCGAACGAGATCGTGCGCCGCGTCGAGGCCGCGCGCGGGCGCCCGCCGCCGGTTCCTAGATTCGTTGCGCCGGATCGGTAACCGGCGGGGGTCAGGCGGAGGCGGGATCGGCGTCGGTGAGCAGGATGCGGAGCGCCATCAGCACGCGGCGGGGATGCGGGCGGTGGATCGCCATGCCCGCCCAGTAGGCGGCCTCCTCCGGTTCCATTTCCTCGATGCCGGCGGCCACCGCGCGCATGTGGGCGCGGTTGCGCATCGGCGCCAGCGCGCGGAACAGCAGGCCCAGCAGCAGCGCCGCGTCTTCGGCCAGCGCATAGCCGCGGTCCGGGCCGCCGGCGCGCGGGCCGAGCCGCACCCCCGCCCGCGCCAGCCGGCGCAACACGCGGTGTTCGATCAGGTCGAGGTTGGCGCCGCGCAGCCGGGCGATGCGCTGCGCCGTCTTTACCTGCGGGGTGGCCGGCGCCGGCAGCTGCCAGACCGCGTATTCGGCGTCGCCCGGCGCGTGGAGGAGCACGCGCAGCTCGTAGCGCGGCGCGGCCGCGGCCGGCTCCAAGCGAAACGCCGGCTCCGCGCGCGCCATCAGCCCTGCTGCGCCGCGGCGGTCGCCGCCACGTAGGCCGCCCCGCCGGCTGACCGCGCCAGCCGCCGGGTGAACTGCTCGGCGGCATCGCCCGCCAGCGGCAACCCGCCGGTAAAGGTGCACTCGAAGGCGACCTCCAGGCTGCGCTCTGCGGCGGCCGACAACTGCGATCCGAGGAACTCCCGCACCGGATAGGCGTCCGCCACCGGACCGCTGAACTCCAACTGCAAGGAACCGCCCGTGCGGGTTCCGTAGCCGCCGCTGATGGTCACGACCGTCTCCGCTTCGCCCACCCCGCCGACCGCGCCGAGCAGCCGGAAGCCGTCACCCGCCTCGAACATCCGAATCTTCAGCTCCGCGATCCGTTCCGCGCCGCCGGCCCGCGCCTGCTCCCAGAGCTGCAGCAGCGCCTCCCGCAGCACCCCCTCGGCCGTGAACGCGCCGGGGGGCGGTGGCGGCGGTGGTGGTGACGGCGTCACAGAACCGTCGTTGCCGCCGCGAACCTCCCCCTCCAACCCGATCGGCGGGGGCGGGGGCGGCGCCGGCGCGGACGGCGCGGGACGGGGCCAGATGCCCACGTTGCGGGCGTAGATCATGGTCAGCACCAGCGCCCGCTCGTCGATCAGCAGGTCGGCGGGCGGATCGCCTGCGCCGTAGAGCAGATCGCCGCGCCGGTAGACGTAATCGCCCTGCTCGACACCGCGGCGGATACCGCGCAGGAAGATGTCGTCGCCGCTCAGCATCGGCAGGGCCGGGGCGCAACGAAACTCGTGGCGCAACGCCAGGGTCGTGATCTGGCCGCGCTTGAGCGGCGTGTGGTCGCGCACGAAGGCGGGCGAGTCGGGTTGATCCTCGGGCAGGCGCAGCTTCCCCAGGTCGCGCAGCGCGCGCACCACCTGCTGCTGGCCGGCGCCGGGCTGATCGGACGCCGCCGGCAGGTCGACCGCGGTGTGCGCCAGATCGACGCCGGCGCCGCCCAAGCGATGGCGCGACGGATAGAACAGGTGGCGGTAGCACTGCTGGATGGTGACCGCCAACGCCTGCTCCGAGCGCGCCGCCTGCTCGCGCACCGTCGCTTGCTGATGGTCGGCCAGCTCCGCCAGCCGCTCGGGGCGCAGCAACGCCTGCAGCGCCAGCCGGCGCACCGAGGCGCGCTGCATCTCCTTCAGCCGCTCCTCGTCCGCGACCACGAACGCCAGGCTGTTGCGCAGCATGCGCAGCGCCGACCCCTCCGCCCCCGTGCGCGCGTAGACGCGCACGGCCAGCTCCGGCGGCGCTTCCACGGTCGCGCCGATCCGCGCCGCGTCAAAGTGCAGCACGACCAGCCGCGGGCGGCCGTCGCCCACCTCGTCGGGAACGTCGAACGGGCCGCCGGGAAAGGGGATCATCTCGAAGGTGCGCCCCTCGAACACCCGCTTGATGCGGTCATTCAGCTCGGCGCGGGCGTCGCCGGAGTCCACGTTCTGCTCCTGGCGGCGGATGATCAGGCTCAGGTTGGCCTCCGCCAGGAACCGCAACGGCGCCCCCGGACGGTCGTCGAGGTAGGCCGAATCAGTCGTGAACTTGGCGCGCGCGTCGTCGATAAAGGTCACCTCGGTGGCCGGCCCGAGCACAGAGTAGCGCAGCCGCTCCGCCGGCAGGCCCTTGAGCGGCTCGTTGAACGCCAGCGTGTGCATGAAGATGGTGCGCGCTACGTAGGCGCCGTAGGGCGGCAGGCCGCCGTGATTGGCGGCGTCGATCTGCTGCGCCAGCGCGGGCGCTCCGTCGCCGGGGGCGGCGATGTCGTTGGCGATCGCCGGCAGGTAGGCGGCCTGTCCCAGGCGGGTGACGATCTCCTGCCGGATCGGCTCGTGGCCGAGGTCGACGTGATGCAGGTGCACGGCGGTGGCGTCCGCGGGCCGCTCCCGCCACAGCTGCGCGATGGTGCGCGCCAGCAGCCGCAGCATGCCGCGCACGCGCTGGAAGTTGCCGAGCGTGGCGGTCTTGCCGGTGAGCGTGGCCAGCACCTCGGGATGCAGCGGATAGCTGACGCGGAACGCCTGCGCGGTCTCCGGGCGGGCGGCGTCGGCGGGCAGCACGCCGCCGTAGTGCGCCCACTTGTCGCAGTAGGCGTCGACCGCGGCCGCCGCCTGCGCGTCGTCGACCTGCTCAAACAGGCGCCGGCGGAGCACCTGCACGGTCTCGTCCTCGGCGGTGGGGTCGAGCAGGGTAGCCTTGCGCGCGGAGACGCTCTCCGCCTCCGCCATGCGGTCGCCGATGAATTGGTTCTCCTCGCCGTAGGCGTCGGCCGCGCGCCCGTCCTTGCCGATCGCCAACGTGTAGACCAGGGCCGCGCGCGGCGCTCCCTCCACCGCCTTGAACAGCGAGGTGAGGAAGGCGGTCAGCTGATCGCGGGCGCCGGCCAAGCGCCGCACCTTGCGCAGGTAGACCGACAGCTCGTCGAGCAGGATCAGGGTCGGCGCGCCGCCGAACAGCTCGCGCAGGGTCTCGGCGCCGGGCGCGGCCCCCTCGCGGTCGCTGCGGCTCACCCGCGCGTACCCCTCCGCGCCGGCCAGCGCGTAGGCGATCTCGCCCCACGGCGTGTGCGCCAGCACCCCGTCGCCCATCGCGCGGCCGTTGGCCGGGTCGGCGTTCTCGCCGTCGAACGCGGCCACGCGCACCGCTTCCGCGGGCAGCAACGCGGGGTCCGTGAACTCGCCGATGCGCGCGGCGGCCCCGGCGTGCTCCCGCGCCCGGACCGCGTGCACCAGGGCGATCAGCGCGTGCGTCTTGCCGCCGCCGTAGGAGGTGTCGAGGCGGAAGATCGCCGCCGCCTCGCCGCCGGCCCCGCTCAGCCGCCGGCTGACGTTGGCCAGCAGGTTGCGCAGCCCGCGCGTCGGGTAGGTGTTGGCGAAGAAGCGCGCCGGATCGCAGTACTCCGGGCTGCCGCGGCCGCTGATCACCGCGGCCAGGTCGGCGGCGAAGTCGGCCTCGGCCACGCTGCCGGTGAGCACGTCGGGGCGAGGCCGGCAGGCGTCGAAGATCGTCGGCGCGGCCACGATTACGCCTCCCGCTTGCGGAGCGACCGCACGCCGGTCACCCGGTCACTTCCCAGAGCGGCCGGCCGGTGCGCAGGAAGTGGCCGATCGTGGTGACCGAGTCGGCCCAGAACCGGCGCAGCAGCTCGTCGCCGGAGCCGGCGGAATGCGGGGTGAGCACCACCTGCTCCATACCGGTCAGCGGGCTGCCGGCCGGCAACGGCTCCGGGTCGAACACGTCGAGCGCGGCGCCGGCGATCCGTCCCGACCGGAGCGCGGCGATCAACGCCTCCTGATCGACCACCTTGCCGCGCGCGGTGTTGATCAGGATGGCGTGCGGCTGCATGGCGGCGAGCTCGCGCGCGCCGATCAACGCCGCGGTGTTCGCCGACAGCGGGACGTGAATCGACACGAAGTCGCTGGCGCGCAGGAGCTGATCCATCTCGACCGGCTCCGCGCCGCCGGCCCGTATCTCGGCGCCGCTCCGGCCCGGGTCGGTGGCCAGCACCCGCAACCCGAACGGAGCGGCCCGCGCGGCGACCGCGGCGCCGATGCGCCCGAACCCAATCAGTCCCAGCGTCATGCCGGCCAGCGCCGGCCCCGATTGCGGATGCTCCGTCGAGTAGCACCCGCGCCGGATGTCCCGATCCTTGCGGACGATGCGGCGGTGCCGGGCCAGGAGCAGGCCCAGGGTGTGGTCGGCCACGATGTCGCGCGTCCCCTCCGGCGTGTTGCCGACCGCAATGCCGCGCGCGCGCGCCGCGGCGACCGGAACGTTGTCGGCGCCGCTGCCGCTGCGCAGGATCATGCGGCAGTCGGGGAGCTCCGCCAGCACGGCACCGGTCAGCAGGCGCCCGCCGCCGAATACCCAGACCACGGCGGCGCCGCGCGCCGCGTCGATCACCTCCGCGCCGTCGGCGCAGTCGCGCCGGCGCAGATCGCCCCCCACCGCCGCGATCCGCTCCGGCAGGTCGGCCGGGACCGGGTAGGCGTCATGGGAGATGAGCGCTACCGGCGTACGCATGCGTTCATGGTATCATGGCGTTTCACTGATGGCGGCCGGCGTGAGCGCATCCCTTCTGGTGGCCGTCGTGGTCCAGTTGGGATGCCAAGTCTTCAAGGTGATCGCCGGCTCGGCGCGGTCGCGTTCCTTCGCGTGGCGGCGGCTGTTCGCGGCCGGCGGCATGCCGTCGTCCCACACCGCCTTCGTGGCGGCGCTCAGCACCGCCATCGCCCTGCGCGCCGGCGTCGCCTCCGACCTGTTTGCGGTCGCCTGCGCGTTCAGCGCGATCATCATCTACGACACGATCCGGGTACGCGGCGCAATCCAGATCAACTCGGACGCGCTGCGCGAGGTGGTCGCGCCGATGCCGGAAGCGAGCCGGCCGGCGATCCCGCACGACGTCGGTCACTCGATCCCGGAGGTGACCGTCGGCCTGCTGGTCGGCGTCGGCAGCGCCGCCGCGGCCCGAGCGCTCAGCCTGCTGTAGCGGCCTGCTGGCCGGATACTATGATCGGCGGACGATGACGGACGCGGCGCGGGCGCTCTGCGCGGAACTGGACGCGGCCGGCGACCCGGAGCGGGCGCGTCACCTGCAGCGGTTCTTCCGCACCGGCCCCGGTGAGTACGGGGAGGGGGACCGCTTCCTGGGTCTGCGCGTCCCGCAGGTGCGGGACATCGTCCGGCGCCATGGCGGCCTGCCGCTGGCCGATCTTGCCGGCGTGCTGCAGAGCCCCTGGCACGAGCACCGGCAGGCGGCGCTGTTCGCGCTGGTCGACCGCTACCGGCGCGCGGCGGAGGAACGGGAGACGGTCGTCCGCTTCTACCTGGACCACCTCGACGCGGTGAACAGCTGGGACCTGGTCGACGGTTCGGCGCCGCAGCTCCTGGGCGAGCATCTCCTGAGCCGCGGCCGGGCGGTGCTCTACGAGCTGGCGCGCTCCGGCCATCTGTGGCGCCAGCGGGTCGCGGTGGTGGCGACCTTTCGGTTCATCCGCGCCGGCCAGTTCGACGACACGCTCCGGCTGGCCGAGCTGCTGCGCGACCATCCGCACGACCTGATCCACAAGGCGGTCGGCTGGATGCTGCGCGAGGTCGGTAAGCGCGACCAGGCGGTCGAGGAGCGCTTCCTGGACCGCCACGCCGCGCGCATGCCGCGCACCATGCTCCGCTACGCCATCGAGCGCTTCGACCCGGAGCGGCGCCGCCACTACCTGCAAACGCCCCGGGCCACGCGCCCCCGTCAGCACCGGTGAGCGGGTATGGCCGCTTCATTACCGATTGCCGTTACGGCGTTCGTCGATTGGAACACCCAGATACACAAGGCAAACGTGCCGGACGCCAAGCCGGACGACCGGGCGCGGCGCACGCTGGAGCAGACCGCGCGGGTCATCGGCCGGGCGTTGGCGCAAGAACGGCCGACCGATCGATTCGAGGTCGCGTTCCGCCTTTACCACGGCTGGTACAAGGGATGGGAGCGTACCGAGAACTATCGGGCGATCACGACGACCGTCTCGCAAACCGACTTCCTCCGGCTGTCGCCATCACCAAACGTTGTCTTTTCCCCGGACGTACGGTATGGCCACACGCTGTTATCCGCCCTGCGCGGCCGACAGCACGCGCAGCCTCCCATTCACCTGCCGAATACGTTGCGCCAACAGAGCCGGGATGAGGAGCCGACCGAAAAGATGGTCGATACCGCCCTTGCCGCCGACCTGTTGAGCTGGGCGCGCAGCGATCCCGGTCAATGGGCGCTGATCCTCTCCGAGGACGACGACGTCGTACCCTCGGCCTTCGCAGCCGAGGCGTGGACCAAGCCGCACGGCGGGCGGGTGTATATCGTCCGGTCCCGTGCGCAGGGACCGTTCCTGAGATTGGACGGATTGATGATGGAGATGAACCGATGAATATCGACCGCTCGCAGATCCTCGATGACGTGCTCGTGTTCGCCGACCTGGGGACCGAGCCGGTGCGGGTGCATCACGGCGATCCCCTGGTCGTGCGGATGTTCCGCCACGGAGAACAGCTGGAATTGCGGTTCCACGACGGCTCCGGAAAGGTGACCGAGCACTCGGTAGACACGAAAGAGCAGCGGCATCACGCCTCATACCGGGCGCTGCTCGCATCGGAACGATGGGGCAACCTGAGGAAGTGGCCCGACCAACAGAAGGCAGCTCTGCGGGAGTCCCTGAAAGACATTAACCCGCTCATCCCGGTAACCGGAGCGCTTCCGGGTAACGCTTCGATCGATCTCCGGGAACTGGACGACCGTCTGGCAACTCACGATCACGGAGATGGATCGGTCCACGTCGTGCTGATCGACGGCCCGGCGGGCATCGGCAAGACCACGTTCATATCGTCGCTTGCGCTTTCTCGCGCCGAAAAAATACACCCGACCCGCCGGCGGCCGCTCGTCCTGCACGTACAGAGCCGCGGCCGCGTGCTCACCTACTTGCAGGACATGATCGCGTTCAGCCTGCAACAACTCCGCTTGGCGGTCACGTTCGATCAACTTCCGGTGCTGGTGCGGCACGGATTGGTGACCTTGGCCATCGACGGATTCGACGAGTTGGCGGACCCCAACGGATACGATCTGGCCTGGGGTCAGATCAACGAGCTCGTCGGCCAGGTTCGCGGCCGAGGCACGCTCATCCTGGCCGGGCGCGAGACGTTCATCGGCCTGGAGCGCATCAAAGAACGCGTCACGTCGCTGACCAAACGGGACGCCGTCGAAGTGCTCTCCCTGCAGCCTCCCGACCCCGCAACCGCGAAGGGCTGGTTGAGAAAGAAGAATTGGACCGACGAACGCCTGCGATCCGCCGAATCGCTGTTGGAGCCCGACTCTTATGCGCTTCGTCCCTTCTTCCTGTCGCAGCTCGCCGATTCCGGCACGGCATCGAGCATCGAGGAGCCGTCGACCGGCAGTCTGCTCGGCTTCCTCGTCCGGTCGATGATCGACCGCGAAGCGAACAAGCTCGGCGGCGCGGTCGACGATGTCCTGGACGTAGACAGGCGCCGTGACTATCTGTGGCGCCTGCTGCGCGAGGTCGCGCGTTCGATTGCGGACGACGGCACGGAAGCGATCGATGAGCACATGCTGGCGTGGCTGGTCGAGGTAGCGGCGCCGGACGGTACGCCTTCGGAGATCGTCGAAGTGCTGAAACACCGCGCCGCGGTCACGGCCTTCATGGAAAAGGACGACGCGCCGAACTACCGGCGATTCTCTCATTCGCAGATATACCACTACTTTCTGGGGTTGGAGACGATCGCAACGATCGTCCATGAAGAGATTCCGAAATACGTCAGGCGGAACATCATGGGCGCCGAGTTCCTGGCTACGTTCGGCGAGGTGGTGGCGGAGATGGCCGGGCGCAACCGAGAGCGAGTCAGAGTGTTCTTCAGATCGGCATCTCGTCTCGTGAAGGCGTATGCCTGGGTGGATCAGGGCGTCCGTAATCTCGGCGCGTTTCTGTTGGCGTCGCTCCCAGCTATGGAGGGAGTGGACAACCTTACGATACAGGGGATCGACCTCGACGAAGCGACCATACCGGGCACCGCGCCGCCAGCCGAGATTCACAAGGTAGTGATGAATCAACTCGACATTCGCGGCTCGGACATTCGGGAGTTGACGTTCGCCGGGAGCACGATCGTGACACTCGTAGTCGATGACGCGACGCGCGTACCGGCGTCGATTCCTGATCCCGCGCGACTCCAATATGCGGGATTTGGCGAGCAGTCGAGCTCCGTGATCGCGGATCCGGGCAAAATTGCCGAGTGGCTCGACAGACACGGGCGTAGCGGCCAAGGCGACCATGAAGACTACGGTCTGGTGCCCGCCGAGTTGCGAGACCACCCGCTGCTGACGCTGCTGGGCCGCGTGTGCCGCGGCAAACCGTATTGGATTCCTCTGGTCAAGAAGGCCGGCTTTCAGGACTACGTCGAATATCCGCGGTGGAGTCAGCTACTCGGTCTTCTGGAATCCCATGACTTGGTGCGGCGCGGCAGGAAGTCGGTGTCCGGCAAGGGAACGGAACTCGTACACGTCCGACGGGCGAAGGACATCCTGACCGAGAACTCGAAAGACGAACAGATTCGAGCGTTCTATGAATCTCTCGTCAAAACGCTCGATGGAGAGTCCCCCTGAGCCTGTCGGGGTCGGCGCTCTGCGACGGCGCCGACCCGGCAGATTCCAGGCAAGCCCGACGTCAGCCGCGGGCGATCAGGCGGTCGATGCGGTCGCGGTCGAAGCCGACGACGATGGCGCCGTTGTAGTCGAGCACCGGCACGCCTTGTTGGCCGGACCGGTGCGCCATTTCGGCCGCCTTCCGTTCGTCGCGGCTCACGTCGTACTCCGTGAACTTCACCTGCCGCTCGCGCAGGTACCGCTTCAGCTGCGTGCAGTAGCCGCAGCTCGGCGTCGTGTACATCCGCACCGCCATCGCCTGACTCCTTGAAGCGCGCGTTCTACAGGTGAAAGACGCACATCTTCGTCTCGGTCATCTCCTCGACCGCGTACTTCGGCCCTTCCTTGCCCATGCCGGAATCCTTGAGCCCGCCGTACGGCATCAGGTCGGCGCGCCACTGGGTGCCCCAGTTGACGTGGATGTTGCCGGACTCGACCTGCCGCACGTACTGCATGGCCCAGTTGACGTTCTCGGTGAAGATGGCCGCGCTGAGACCGTAGTTGGTGTCGTTGGCCAGCGCGATCGCCTGGTCGATGCCGTCCACCCGGGTGATCCCGACCACCGGGCCGAACACCTCGTCGCAGGAGATGCGCATCTGCGGGCTCACCCCCTCCACCACGGTCGGCTGCATGATCTGGCCGTCGCGGCCGCCGCCGGTGACCAGGGTGGCGCCGCCGGTGACCGCCTCGTTCACCCAGCCCTGCACGCGCTCCGCGTCGGACCGGCGGATCATCGGCCCCATGCCGCTGTCGGCGCGCAGCGGATCGCCGGTGCTGATCGACTCCACCTCCGCCTTGAAGGCGTCCAGGAAGTCGCCGTACACGTCCTTGTGAGCCAGCACGCGCTGCGTGGAGATGCAGACCTGCCCGGCGTTGGAGTAGCCGGACATGGCCGCCGCCTTGGCGACCTTGACCGGATCGGCGTCGGGCATCACCACGAACGGCGCGTTGGAGCCGAGCTCCATGGTCACCTTCTTGAGGCCGGCGGTCTTGCAGATGTGTTCGCCGACGTCGCGGCTGCCGGTGAAGGTGATCTTGCGCACGCGCGGGTCCGCGCACAGCGCGTCGCCGATCCCGCCGCCCGGACCGGTCAGGCACTGCACCGCCTCCGGCGGGGCGCCGGCTTCCACCAGCAGCTCCACCACCTTGAGCCCCGACAGCGGGGTGTCGGTGGCCGGCTTGAGGATGATGGCGTTGCCGGCCGCGAAGGCGGGGCCGACCTTGTGGCACACCAAGTGCAGCGGGAAGTTGAACGGGCTGACGCCGACCACGACGCCGCACGGCACGCGCAGCGTGAAGCCGACCTTGTCGCGCACGCCCGGCGCTCCGTCGAGCGGCAGCACCTCGCCGCCCAGGCGCTTCGCCTCCTCGGCCGACAGGGCGATGATCTCGGTGGCGCGCGTCACCTCCAGGTCCGCCTCGCTGACCGGCTTGCCCTCCTCCAGGGTGATGATGCGGGACAGCTCGCCGGCGCGCTCGGCCATCAGTTCCGACGCGCGGTGCAGGATCTCGTACCGCTCGTAGCCGGTCATGGCCGCCACCTGCTTGGCGGCCCGCTGCGCGGTCGTCAGCGCGGTCTCTACGTCGTCGAGGGTCGCGCGCGGCACCGTGTCCACGACCGATCCGTCGAACGGGTTGAGTACGTCAATGGTGTCGGCGGCATCGACCCAGGAGCCGCCTACGTGCATCTTCATTTCGTTCCTTACCTCCGAGTTGCGTTACGAACCCGCGCCGGCCGGGACGCTCATTGGGACGGATCGCCGGATGGCGGTCCGCCTGCGTCGCCGGCCGTCACGAACGCCGACCGGTCGGCGTCGACCAGATCGGCCAGGGTGAAGCTCGACACCTCGACATAGTACTCCGAATCGGCGCTCTTTACGACGTAGACGCCGTCGCCGCCGCCGGCGCCGATGGCAATCTCCACGCTGGCGGCGCCTTCCGCGCTGGCAGGGTCATCCGCGCCGCCCTCGGCCTCCGGGGTCTCCGCCGCGCCGTCCTCAGCCGGGCGCAGGGCGATCCTCACCATCGCCACCGGGTCGAACCCGGTTTCAGGCGGCGCGGCGCCGAGCGGCTGCTGCAGCCGCAACGCGCTGAAGCGGTCCGCGAAGTCGGTCAACCGCTCCTGGTCCACCACCTCGCCTTCGCCCAGATCGGGCGCCGTCCACCCTTCTTCGGTACGCTCGAAGCGGAACGTTCCGGCCGCGTTTTGCAGCTCGAAGGCGGCGACCCGGTCCGGCTCCGCGCGGACGTAGATCGGATCGACCCAGTAGGCGCTGTCGGTCGACACCTGCCACGACGCCAGCCCGTCCACGCTCCACACCTCGTCCCGGCCGTCGACGCGCACGTGCGCGCCGTTGGCGCCGACGTCGGCGCCGACGTAGAGCAGGAACGCTTGGTCCCCGGCGTCGACGCGCACGCGGCGCTCGTAGTCGTCCGGCAGCACGCGCAGCTCGCGCCGGCCCGCGTCGGTGCGGGCCACCAGGCGGTCCTGCCGGGCGGCGGTCAGCCGGTCGAGCAGCTCGGTCACGCGCGTATCGTCGGCCGGGTAGCCGCCGGCGTCGGTCACCACCCAACCGGACTCCCGGCGGGCCAGCGTGAGGCGGCCGTCCGCGCCGTCGTCGATCTCGATCCGCTCGGCCGCCTCGGCGGTCAGGCCGGCCAGCAGCGGTTCCGGCGCCGCCGAGCGGCCGGGCAGCCGCGTGACGACCAGGATGACGACCTGCACGGCCAGCAGCGCCGCCAGCACCGCCGGGCCGCGTTCCCGGAGCAGGGCCGCGATCACGGCTCGATCTCCCCGCCGGCTCCGCCGCCGGCCTGGCCGCCGGCCCCGGCGCCGTACATCGGCCGCTCGCCGCGCCGGCGCATCCACCACACGGCGCCGACGCCGGCCAGCAGCAGCGCCACCGCCACGTAGTTGATCACCTCCCAGGCGCGCTGGGCCGATTCGGCGATCGGCAGCAGCAGCCGGGTCACCGCTCCCTCCGCGCGGATGCTGAGCAGGTCGAGGTCCTCCACCGCCCAATCCACGGCGTTCTGCAGCGCCTGCAGGCTGTTGCGGTACCGCTCCCCGTGCAGACTGGCCGATATGCCCATGACCGAGTCGTTGAGGAAATCGCCGCTGCCGAACACCACCAGCCGGGTATCGTCCGGCGAGGCGGCGATCGTGGCGCGCCGGCCGGCGGCGTCCTCTTCCCCCTCCGCCGCCGCGGGCGGCCCGGACTCCGCGAAGGCGCTGTCGAACCGCCCCCGCACCGCCACCGCCAGCGTCCGCTCCTGGCGGTCGCCGCCCGGCGCGAAGCCGCCGGTGTCGGGAAAGCGGTCGACGTCCGGCTGCGGGTCCGGCTGCACCACCGTCCACGCCCCGACCGTGGAGCGCAGCAGCACCTCCACCTCCCGCCCGGCGGCCAGGGCGCCGTCCACGGCCAGCGGCGACGCCCAGTTGAGGGTGACCGCCTCCAGCGACGCGGTGATCGGATGGGTGCGCGACATGCCGTCGCGGCGCACGTCGACGAAGTACGGATAGTCGATGGCCTGTATCTGCCGGATGAAACCGGTCTGCACCGCGGTGGGAAACGACTCGTTCTGCGGGTCCATCACGACGGTCGGCGCCACGGTCACGCCGTAGGCTTCGAGCAGCGCCGCCATCCCCTCCCCGGCGCGGTTGAGGGTGAGCCCGCCGGTGAACTGGTCGGCGTCGGCGCGGTGGCTGCCGGACGCCACCAGCAGCGCGCCGCCGCGCATCAGGTACTGGTCGATGGCGTAGCGCTCCCGGTCGCTCAGCGCTTGCGGCGCCACCACCAGCAGCGCGTCGACCTGCGGCGGCACCTCGCCGGCGCTCAGGTCGACCTGCCGCACGCCGTAGTCGCCGGCGAGTTGCTGCTGCAGCAGCTGCCACGAGGCGAACGGCTGCTGCGGCTGGCCGAACGGGTCCCGGGCGGGGCCGGCCGGCGGCAGGCGGACGCCGACGGTGCGCAGGAAGCCGGGGGCGGCCCGCGTCAGCGCCGACTCCACCGCCGCGGTGACCGACGCGGCGCTGTATTCGTCTTCGGGCCGGACGATGAACGCCTGGTCGCCGGCGGTGAGGATCAGGTCGAAGTAGTAGGTCTCCGTGGAGAACAGCGACACCGCGATCGGCTGCAAGCCGTAGCGGTCGGCCAGCTCCTGCCGGCCCTCCGATCCCTCCGGACCGGGATCGGCCTCCCGGAACGTCAGCGCGCCGCCGGACCGCTCGGCCAACGCGCGCGCGGCCTCCGCCACCGTCGCGCGCGGCTCGCCCAGCTCGGCCGGCAGGGTGGCCGGCGTCACGTACAGCGCCAGCTCCGCCGGCCCGCCCCCCGCCGGACCGCCGAGCGCCGCGAACAGCGATTCGATGCTGCGGAACCCGGACGACGCCTTCTTGATGGCGCGCGTCAGGTCGTACTCGAAGTTGCGCAGGCGCACCTCGGTGACGCCGCCGCGGCCGCCGTCTACGCGGATCAGGTCCTGAAACCCGAGCACCTCGTACTGATCGCCGTAGCTCACCAGCACGTCGAAGTAGGAGTTGACGATTCCCTGCTCGAAGCGGTCCTCGACCTGGAACGGCGTGGGGCGGATGCCGTAGCGCTGCACGGCCTCTTCCTCGGCTTCCGGGTCGGTGCCCGGGTCGATCACCTGCGCGGTGACCGCGCCGCGGCCGGCGATGCGGTATTCCTCCAGCAGGCCGGCGATCTGCGGCGCCAGCGGGGCGAGCAGCGGATGCGTGCGGTCGCTCAGGTAGGCGCGGATCAGCAGCGGCTCGCCCAGTCCGGTGAGGAGCGAGGTGGTCGCCGGCGACAGCGAGTAGGCGCGGTCGGCGGTGAGATCGGCGCGCAGGCGCGTGAGCGGCCCCAGCCACACGTTGAGCACGATCAGGTTGGCGGCGGCCAGCGCCGCGGCGGCCAGCGCGCGCCGCCGGTAGCGGGCGGTCACCGCGCCGCGGCTCCAGCGCTTGGCGTCGAGCGCCAGCACGCAGGCGCCCAGGAATCCGGCGGTGAGCGACAGGTAGTAGATCAGGTCGCGGAGGTCGAGCACGCCCCGTTCGATGGAGGCGAAGCGGCTGCCGGTGCCGATCTGGCGCAGCAGGCCGCCGGCCGGGCCGGCGAAGTCGGTGACCCCCGGCGTGCCGATCAGGTAGAGCGCGCCGCCGACCACGGCGGTGGAGAGGAAGGCGACGATCTGGTTGGAGGTGCGCGACGACAGGAACAGGGCGAGCGCCGCGTACGCGCCGGCCATCAGCAGCGACGCCAGGTAGCCGCCGATCACCGGTCCGGGGTCCAGGTCGCCCAGCAGCGCCGCGGTGACCGGTAGCGGCGCGGTGAGCAGCAGCGCCGTGGCGACCAGCGCCTGGATCGCCAGGAACTTGCCGAACACCAGCGCGAACGGCCGCACCGGCAGGGTGAGCAGTATCTCCAACGTTCCGGAGCGCTGCTCCTCGCTCCACTGCCGCATGCCGAGCGCCGCCGCCAGCAGCATCACCAGCAGCGGCATCCAGGCGAACAGCGGGCGCACGTCGGCGACGCCGCGGGCGAAGAACGCCTCTACCCAGAAGAACGTGAACAGCACCGCCGCCAGGAACGCGCCCACGGCGATGAAGGCGAGCGGCGAGCTGAAGTAGCTCACCACCTCCTTGCGCGCGACCGACAGCGTCGGCGTCATGGGCCGTCCTCCCCGTCAGCGCCGGCGTCCGCGCCGGAGTCGGCGCCGCTGGCGAGCGCGTCGAACACCATCTCCAGCGTGCGCCGCTCGTGGCGGAGCTCGGTCACCGGCCAGCGGCCGGCGGCGGCCGCGTCGAACACCGCGCGGCCGAGCGCTTCGACCGGCGCCTCGCCCGCGGACCCGGATGCGGTGCGGCCGGACCGCATCCGGGTCCGCGCGGCCGTGATCCGGTATTGGACGCCTTCCCGGCGGCCCGGCTCCCGCTCCACCGCCGCCACTTCGGGAAGCGCCAGCAGCCGCTCACGCGCGTCCGGCGCCGGGGCGGCCAGCGTCAGCAGCACCGCGCTGCCGGCGGCGAGCGTCTCCAGGTCGGCGTCGGCGCGGATGCGTCCCTGCATGATGATCACCGCGCGGTCGCAGAGCGCCTCCACCTCCGACAGGATGTGGGTGGAGAACAGCACCGTGCTCTGCCGGGCCAGTTCGCGGATGAGGCGGCGCATCTGCACGATCTGCGTGGGGTCGAGCCCCACGCTCGGCTCATCCAGGATCAGCAGCCGGGGCCGATGAAGGATCGCCTGCGCCAGCCCGACGCGCTGCCGGTAGCCCTTGCTCAGCTCGCCGATCGGCCGGGTCATCTGGTCGAGCAGTCCGGTCTCCGCCAGGGCCGCGGCTATGCGCTCGCGCGCTTCCGCGGGGGCCAACCGCCGCAGCTCGGCGACGTGGCGCAGGTACGACTGGACGGTGAGCTCCGGGTAGAGCGGCGCGTTTTCCGGCAGGTAGCCGATGCGCTGCCGGACCGCCAGGGTGTCGGTGAGCACGTCCAGACCGTCGACCGTGACGGCGCCGTGATCCGGCTGCAGGTAGCCGGTGAGTATCTTGAGCACAGTCGTCTTGCCGGCGCCGTTGGGGCCGAGCAGGCCCACTATCTCCCCAGACGCGATGGAGAAGCGCACGTCGTCAAGCGCGCGCACCGAACCGTACGACTTACCCAGTGCCGTGACTTCGACCATGGGACCGACGGCAAGATAATACTGCGGCCGGCGGCCGGCTACCCCATCCCGGTCAGGCCAGCAGCTCGGCGATGGTGGCGACGGTCCGGTCCGGCCGCACGGTCCCGTCGCCGGCGGCGCCCGACGTTGCGTGGCCGCGCGCCCAGACCGCGTAGATGCCGGCCGCCTGCGCGCCGGCGATGTCCCACGGCACGTCGTCGCCGACCATCCAGGCGTCTGCGGCGCTCACTCCCAACCGCTCCAGGGCCATGCGGAAGATGCGCGGGTCGGGCTTGCCGAAGCCGACTTCGCCTTCGACCAGCACCGCGTCGAAGCGGCCGTCCACGGCGTGCCGGCCGATCTTGGCGCGTTGATCGGCGGCGCTGCCGTTGGTGACCAGCGCCAGCCTGACGCCGCGGCGCCGCAGCTCGGCGACCGCCTCCATCGCGCCCGGGATCGGCTCCAGGACGCGCAGCCGCTCGGATACGAACAGCCGGCCGAGCGCCTCCGCGTCGACCGGCGCGGTCACCCCCAGCGCGGCCAGCGCGCGCTCGACGATCCGCGCCCGCGCCCCGGCCTGGTCCATGCGCGCCTGCGCGCGGCGTTCCGGGTCCGACCAGAACCACGTTCCGGCCTCCTGCAGCGCCGCGCGCACCGGGGCCGGCGGGAGTCCGGCGCCGGCGGCCAGCCGATCGGCCACGACCGTCATCGCCTGGCGGCCGGCCGCGCTGGAAGCCAGCAGCGTGTCGTCCAGGTCGATCAGCATGGCGCGCGGGAGCGTAGTCATTGCCATAGCCGAAACGTGATCCTTGACGCCCTACCCGGCGCCGGCCGTCGGGCGGCCCTTGATCAGGAAGTAGGCGCCGGCCAGCGTCACCACCAGGGCGGCCAAGCCGATCAGGGTGGTCGCCGACGCGCCGGCGACGTCGAGGATGATGATCTTCCGGCACACCGCGGTCAGCGCGATCAGGATCAGGAACTCGACGTGCACGTGCGCGTCGGTCAGGAACAGCTGCACCGCCTCGACCAGCTCCACGCCGATCAGCACCAGGAGCACGAAGCTGAACAGGCCGAGGATCTGATCGGCCGACAGCTCGGCGATCGGCGTTCCCAACAGCTCGACGCCGAGCAGCCACCCCAGCCGCACGATCATGAAGCCGAGCAGCGCCAGCACCAGCACCAGCACCGCCACGACCACGACGCGCTGGACGTTGGCCACGTAACCCGGAATCGCGCCCGTCCAGCGGCTTGGCGCTTCCTTCGCCGCCTGCTTCACGGAACCGCCAGCCGCGTCGACATGGTCACTTCCGAAAGGTAGCCGCGGCGGCGCCGGATGCCAACGGCTCCGCGGCAGGGTAGGATTTGCGCGGAGCCTCCCGACGTTGACGACACCCTGCGCCGCGACCGTTCCGCGCGGCGCGCGCCGTGTTCTCCGGGCGCCGGCGGCGTAAATGGCGTTGCGCGCGCCGCGAGCCGCGACCGTGATCGCGGTGGTCGTCGGAATCTACGGCCTGCTGCTCCTGTTCCTGGGCGTCGGGCTGTTTCTGGTCCCGGACGCCCTGGGGGACGGTGAGGACAACGGCGCCCAGGTCATCGGCATCCTGTTCGCCTGCTTCGGCGTGCTCACCATGCTGCTGGCCCGCGGTCTGCTGCAGCGCCGCCGCCGCGCGTGGGGCGGCGCCCTGCTGCTGGCCGCGTCAACCTTGCCGTCGACCGCGCTGCGCGTCATCCAGGGCGAGAACATCCTCTTTCACCTGCCGACGCTGCTGGTGATCGCCGCGCTGCTGGCGTTCCACCGGCAGTTCTCCGTGCGCGCCCCGCGCCGCATCAGCTACGGACAGGTGGTGGCGGCCATCGCCATCGCGCTGGCGCTCACCTACGGCATCGTCGGCACCTACCTGCTGCGGGATCAGTTCCACGGCGTCGACGGCTGGTCCGACGCCACCTACTTCGCGATGGTGGCGTTCGTGACCCTGGGCTACGATTTCGACGTAGCGCAGGTCTATCCGGTCACCGCCAACGCGCGGTGGTTCGCGGTGTCGATGTATCTGATCGGCATTACGCTATTCATCACGGCCGTGTCGGTAGCGCTCGGCCCGATCGTCGAAGGCCGCGTCAAGGGGGTGATGTACTTGGTGAAGCGATTCCAGCAGATGAGCGATCACGTCGTGGTGTGCGGGTACAGCGGCGTCGCCGCCAGCGTCATCGACGATCTGCGCGACCGCGGCGAGGTGGCGGTGATCGTCGACGACCGCGAAAAGGTGGTGCAGCAGCTGCGCGACAAGGGCTACGAAGTCCTGGAGGGCGACCCGACGTTGCGGGAGACGCTGGTCGACGCCAGCGCCGGCCGGGCGCGGGCGCTGATCGCCACCTTCGACAGCGATTCCATGAACACGCTGGTGGCGGTCAACGCCAAGCACCTGCGCGACTCCCTGCCGCGCGCGCGGTTCGCCATTCTGGTGCGCATAGAGGACGAGGAGAACGTCGAGAAAGTGCGCCTCCTGGGCGTGGACGAGGTGATCTCCCCCTCGACCCTGGGCGGCCGGCTGCTCGCCAAGCGCGCCGCCGAGCTGGGCCAGCCGCAGGGCCGCCCCCCGGCGCAGACGTAAACGGCGTACCAAGGAGCAGATTCGCCGGCGACGACCCTTCCAGGACTACCCGAAGCCGCCGGCCCCGGCCGCACCGGTCAAGCCGATGATGAATCGGCGATTCCGGCGTGGGTGTTCTGGGCGGTGCTGGCGGCGGTGTGCGGTGGACGATGTAGTACACGGGTTGTATTCTCGGCGGCATGACAAAGGAAAAGCATCCGCTTCTACTGGCCGTCGCCGCCGTCTCGCTCGCGGCAGCGCTGGCCGCCTGTGACCAAGCCCCGGCAGCCGGAGCGCTTGGCGCCGCGCCCGCGCCCGGTGCGCCCGCCACGCCGGCAGCCGAGCCGCAACCTGGTATCGTCGGCGATACCATCGTCATCGCCATCAAGGCCGACGATACGGCTCCGGCCGCGAGACAGGAGAACGTCGTGCAGCATGGACAGAGAATCGACAAAACGCTCAGCTTTCCCAGCGACTTCACCTACTCAACGAGCAACTACACCCATCGTTGGGCGCATGAGTTCGACCGGCCCGACATCACTCAGGAAGTACTCGACCGGGGCGGCATCGTGCCGTGGTTGTCGCTCGACGGCGGCGCCTCATGGATCGCCTCGTCATTCAGCTTTCACCTGTGGTCGATAGCGGTTACCGCCCGGGTGGGCGCAATCAAGATCAGCGTTGAAGGGTTCAGCGGCGGCGGCATGTCCAGAGATGCGCTTGCCGGCCTTGTGCAGGCGGAAGCACAGGATAATCCGATCATGCTTCGCCTGTTCGTGCTCCGCGCGACCGGTACGTAGCCCGACGACTGATTCTACGGGCGCGCGGCAGCGCGGTCCGCCCCGCTGCCTTGGTCCGCGTGGCGGTGGCGGTGATGGGCCGCGTACAGCAGACGGAGATTATCGGGTTCGGCGCTTCCGCCGAACGCGAACGGAAGGATGTGATCGATCTGGAGGAACCGCCGGGAGCGGCAGCGGCGCCCGCTGGCCCGGTCCACATAGCTACAGCAACCCCGATCGCGCTCCCAGACGTACCGCTTGACTGCCATCGGGATGGCGCGGCTGCGCACCTGGGACTGCGGCGGCGCGGCTTGACGTTGCCGGCTGCATTCCGCCTTCGGCGCCGAAGGCCGGGCGCTACCGCGGGCCGCGTCACGGCCGTGCTCAGAGTCCGCCTGCGCCTTCGCTGGCGAAGTTACGCAGCCTGCCGGCGCGGCGTTCGGTTGCGCCGCCGTAGCGTGTGACCCGGCCGAGTCCTTCGGCGCCGAAGTTTCACCCGCACGGTCGGCCGGCGTGGCGTTCCCATGCGCCGCCGTAGCGTCCGGCTCGGATGCGTCCTTCGGCGCCGAAGTTTCGCCCGTAGCGCCCGCCGGCGTGGCGTTCCCATGCGCCGCTGTGGCGTCCGGCCCGGATGTGTCCTTCGGCGCCGAAGTCTGGTCGGCGCCGCTCGCAGGCGCCCGGCTGTCGGTGCGCCGGCCGCGCGGCGGGCGGGCCGGGTCGTGGCGCTCGACCGCTTCCCGCACCACCCGCCCCAGGAGCTGCCCCAGCGTCATGTGCGGGTCGACGTGTGACAGCAGCCCCTTGAGTTGCTCCATGCCACGCCGGCGTTCGTCGCCGATCACCGCCATGAGCTCCCATCGCCCCGCGCCAAGCGGCCGTATCCGGTCGACGGGCATCGTCAGCTCCGGGTCCACCCCGGCCAGCAGATTCTCAACCTGCCGCGTGCTCTTACCGGCCGCCTCCTCCACCAGCGCCTGCCGCGCCGACGAGTCGAGCACCGGCGCCGCGCTTGGTTCCTCCGCCCGCTCCCCCGCCTGCGCCAGTGCGCTGGGCGCGCCTGTCGGAGCGCCGGCGCCCGGCGCCCCGGTGGGCGCAACCGCCGTCCGGACGCCGGCCCGCGCGCCGCGGGACTGCTTGCGCCGACGCTCCTGCCGATCGAAGGCGTGCTGCAACAGCGCCGCCGCGTTGAGCGTCAGTGAGCCGTCCCGCATCCGCTCGCGCGCTCCTTCGACCTCCCCGCACAGACGCATCGCCTTGAGGCGGCGCCAAGCGGCGGCCTCGCTGTAGCCGAGTTCGCGCATGGCGTAATCGAACAGGCTGGAGAAGCCCCAGGAGAGATACAGGCGGCGGCGCTCAAGCTCGCGCAGATGGTCGATGACCACGACTTCGAGCTGGTGTTCGACGGCGGTCAGTTCCTTGAGCCGTTGCACCAGATGGCGGTCGGAAAGGCCGGAAACGGTGGTGGTGACCGGCGCTTCGGGAGCGGTGCGATTCATGGTACAAATATAATGATAGAAAACAAATGCGTCAAGTTCTGGCCGAATATTGCGGACGATCTGCGCCTTCGATCTCCGCGCCGACGGACAGGTCGTTTCGTGGATGTTCGGTGATGCGCCAGCTCTGCGTTTCGTGTGGATGTTTCGATGAGTCAATGCGTGCCCTTGCGCCGGCCGGCCGCCGGATTCATAGTCGCGCCATGAGCGTGAGCGCCGCGCCGGCATTTTCCGTGCTCATCGCCGGCGGCACGGTCGTCGACGGCACCGGCGGCCCCGCGTACCGGGCCGACGTCGGCGTGCGCGGCGATACGATCGCCGCCATCGGCGACCTGGGCGCCGCGTCGGCCGACGCCACCATCGACGCCGCCGGTCTCACGGTCACGCCGGGGTTCATCGACGCGCACGTCCACAGCGAGCTGGCGCTGCTGGGCGGCCCCGACCGGCTGGCGGGCGCCCGGCAGGGGATCACCACCAACCTGCTAGCGCCCGACGGCTTCGGCTGGGCGCCGCTCGACCAGCCGGCCGGCCAGGAGCTGTTCGACTACACCGCAACGCTGTACGGCGGCCCGCCGCTCGAGGCGCGTTGGCCGACCATCGACTCCTACCTGGACCGGTTCACCGGCGCCACGCCGCTCAACGTCCTGCCGCAGGTGCCGCACTGCGCCGTACGCCTGCGGGCGATGGGCTGGGACGCCCGCCACGCCACCGCCGGCGAGCTGGCGGCGATGGAGGACGGCGTCCGCGCGTGGCTTGACGCCGGCGCCGGCGCGCTCTGCCTGGGACTCGACTACCAGCCGAGCGCCAACGCCTCTTTCGACGAGCTGGTGCGCCTGTGTCGGCTGACCGCCGCGCACGGCGGCATCTACGCCGCCCACCAGCGGTACGCGCACCTGGGCCGCCCGGTCGCGTGGCGGGAGACGATCGAGCTGGCCAAGGAGTCCGGCTGTCCCGTGCACGTCAGCCACGAGCGCGTCGACGAAGTGTCGGGACCGGCCCTGGAGCAGGCGGACCGCGAAGGGGTCGACCTGACGTTCGAGTCGTACCTCTACCCGGCCGGCATGACCCATCTGGAGATGGCGTTGCCGATCGACCTGCACCCCGGCGGCTGGCCGGCCATGGTGAAGCGGCTGCGGCGGGACGGCGTGCGCCGCCGCGCGGTGGCGTGGCTGGACGCCTTTCTGGGCCGGGGCGACCAGATCGTCGGCTACACGCGCTCCGGCCGCCGCGTCGGCGAGCGCCTGGGCGCGTTGGCGAAGGCTGCCGGCACGCCGATCGGCGACTTCGCCTTCGACCTGATCCTGGAGGAGGAAGGCGCCGCGACGCTGGTGTTCCCGTGGCAGACGCCGGTACGGGAGCACGACCGGGTGATCGCCGCCACCGCCGCGCATCCGCGCATGATGGTGGCCAGCGACGGCGTCTACGACGTGCCGCACCCGCATCCGCGCAGCTTCGGCTGTTTTGCCCGCGTGCTCGGCGAGTTCGTCCGCGAGCGCGGACTGCTGAGCCTGCCGGAGGCGGTCCGCAAGATGGCCGGCCTGCCGGCCGAGCGCTTCCGCGTGCCCGGCCGAGGCGTAATCCGCGCCGGCGCCGCGGCCGACCTGGCGGTGTTCGACGCCGGCCGGGTCACGGCCCGCTCCACCTGGGACGCCCCCCGTCAGGAAGCGGCCGGCATGCGCTGGGTGCTGGTCAACGGCCAGCCGGTGATCGCCGACGGCCGGCCTACCGGCGCCCTGCCCGGCCGCGTATTAGCGCGCGCCTGACCGCGCGTTCCGCAGTGTCACGGTTCCGACCCGCTCACTGACAGAACCGCGTGAACGTGCATTCCAACAGCCAACCCGCCAATCGCTACGACGATCTCATAAGGCTTAGCGGGCTTACCATCTATGATCGTATTGACCCCGATCATCATCTCTGGATTCCCACGGCCGATCTTGAATCGCTGCTCAGCTCCCGGCTCGGCGGGCTTTCCCTCGCCGGGTTGCCTTCGCGAACGCGATCCAAGTTTGTCAAAGAACACATCTGTAAAGCGCTCGGTTATCCGGTTCCGTCGAGCTTCCGACGAACCCAGCCTCGCTTTCCTTGTCAGCACTTCGACGTCTACGTTCAGAAGTCGAACAATCTGCAGATCTGGAATGAGGAACTGGCGCCGGCGCGCCGCTATGTAATCGTCCGAGTCGATCCCGGCGATGTCGTCACCAACGTGAAAGTAGTCACGGGCGCCACTCTTTTGACGCTTGACACGACGGGAACACGCACGCAGAAGTACCAGGCTCGAGTCGTTGCCGGAGCCGATACGGCCATGCTCGTATCCGGCCATGACACCGCCAACATACGGAGACTCGTCGCCCCGCGCATCCACGTTCCCGCCAATGCCGATTCTCTTGATGCTCCGAAGGTCGGTCAATTGATGACGGTCCGGGACGTGTTCGATAGACTCCGACCACTCATCGGCAAGCAATTCTACCACTTGGGATCGGATCAGGAACGTAACCGCGGCGGGGCCTTACATGCTCTGGCAAGCCAACGCCTCGGCTACGACGACTTCAAGGACGACGGCCGGTTCCCGGACATCCGTCACCAGCTCATCGAACTCAAGCTCCAGCTTTCCCCGACCATCGACCTCGGACTCACCCTTCCGACCAGTACCGAGCCACTTCCGGGGATGCCTCTTGTAGACGGCGCCACGATTCGTGTATGTGACGTTCGGTACGTGCTCTTTTGCGGTCTCAAGGAAGCTGAGAACGTCACGCTAACCCACCTCTTTGTAACGACTGGCGAGCGCTTCTTCGACCGGTTTCAACCCTTTCTCGGGAACGTCTTGAACAAGAAGCTCCAGATAAATCTACCCGTCACGTTCTTCGACTAGGCCGAACGCCTGCCACACCAGGGCGTTGAGTTCCGCGAGGAGGGAACCGTCGGCCGCCGACGGTATAGCGTCGTACAGCGCCCTTGCCTTGGCGATGATCTGCTTGCCCACGTCCCTGTGCGGGTCCGGTATCGGGAACCGTTCTACGTACTGGGTCATAAAACGCCGGCGGCCCGAATAGAGCTTGTTGTTGAAGCGATAGTCGTAGAAGCGTTCGATGAAGGTGGAGTTGCCCACCGCCGCGGCCAGCCACAGCAGGTCCGAATGTTCGGGGGCGTCACAGGTCAACCAATAGCAATCCCCGTTGACGACCGAGCCGTCAAGATCGAGCCAGAAGGCAGGCTGCTCGACGATGTCGCGGAATATCAACTTGGGACGCGGCCACAGGTCCGGGTTCTGCGGCACCCAGATCTCATACCACTTGCGGCCCGAGGCCGTCACGTAATGGCGAGTTTCGAGCGCCGCGCGATGTCTTTGCAGGTAGGCCCGGCTGCGCGGATAGTTGGTCAGGGCTACGGCTTCGCGCCGCCCCCGCACGTTCCGGTGCGGATAGAGAATCAGGGGAGGGCGCGGCGCAACGCGCGGCTTGAATCGGCGCGCCGCGTGATGGGTCGTCAGAGGCCGCAGCAGCTCCGGGAGTCCCGACGTGGTAACGGCGTCCCAGTCATCCCGAATGAAGACGCTATCGGCGCACGTCTTGACGCCGACCCGAATCTTTCCGATTCCCCCGAACGTCGACCAGCTGTGCTCCGCGACGCGCGACAACCACGCGTCAGCTGCGCCGTTGGCGAGGCGCCACACCCCATCGACGGCGCCGTTCGTGTCGAGGGCGCCGTGCCGGACGTGAAACCGGCGGCCGTCGTCGGTGCCGACGACGCCATCGTGACCGAGCGCGGAGATAGGGTCCGCGGCCCGTCGGCTCGCCGGCTTTTCGGTTTCGTAGATCGCGCTGAAGGTGGGAGGCGAAGTCCTGCGGCGATCCTTACCTTCGAGGATCAGAACGGCGGGAAGAACGGCGGCGTCGAACAGCTTGGTGTCACCCAGGTCCCATGCGCTACGGACACTGAGCCGTTCCATAAGGGTTTTCCTTACGACCGCGCCCGACCGTACGGTCATAAACCGATTGGAGACGATCAGGCCTGCCGTGCCGTCGGACTTGAGGGCGCGCGCGATGGCGAACACGAAGGCGTAGTAGAGGTCCGATCTCCCGGAGAGGCCGAACTGCCTGGCGAGCGCCTGGGTCTGGCTGGCGCCCATGATCTGATTTCGCACGTACGGCGGGTTGGCGATGATGACGTCGTAGCGCTCGTGGCGAGCGCCGCGAAAGAGATCGCTCTGGTCGTCGGTCCCCAGACAGGCGAGGGCGAACGCGAGGAAATCGCCGTGCCGGAGATCGGTGGAAAATGCGGGGAACCGGCGGCATATTCGCTGTCGCGCTCGTTGAAGAGCCTCCGGATCGGTCTCGAAGCCATGCACTTCAAGGTTGGCATCCGAGTGGTTGCGCAGGTTCTCAAGCAAGCTCACGAGGAGCTCGCCATCGCCGATAGCGGGGTCCAGGATGCGCAGTGGGCGGTCGCCGCGCGGCGCGCCCATGGTCCGAACGATGTGGCGGGCGACGAAGTCGGCGAGCGGCTTGGGGGTGTAGGTCGCGCCGCCTGACTTGCGCCGGCTGACGCCGGCGTATCGGACGGGGCGGCGCGCGGCGCGGAGGGCCGCCATCAGTGGGAGCTCCTTGACGTGGCCGGAGCGGTGCGCATCCGGGTCCTACGTATGGCGCGCGGACGGCCGTTTGTCAACGGCATGGACCCGGGGGCCGGTTGTCCGGCGGCCGGGGAATCTCCTACGGTGACGGCATGGCCGGCTCGGCGCCCACCCCGGTACCTTCAACGCCAACCCGCTGAGCGCCGCCGCCGGCGCGCGCTGCCTGCAGCTGCTGGCCGACGGCGCGGTCAACGACGCCGCCGAGCGGGCCGCGCGCCGCCTGCGGCACGGCATTTCCGCGGCCATCGCCGCCGCCGGCGTGACCGCCTTCTGCCACCAACGCGCGTCGATCGTCTGGATCGTGTTCGGCAGCGCCTGGGAGGGAGACGCCGAGCTGTGCGCGGCGCCGCGGCAGGCGCTTGCCGAGGGGCGGGCGCCGCGCTACGCGGAGCCGTTCAAGCGGGCGCTGCTCAACCGGGGCGTCGACGCGCTCGGCGGCACGTTCATCTTTGCCCGCGTGCTGGCCGAGTTCGTGCGCGAACGCGGACTGCTGAGCCTGCCGGAGGCGGTCCGCAAGATGGCCGGCATGCCATCGTCGATGAGCGTCGCGACCACGGCGCTCGCGTCGACCATCACCATCATCGGCGGTCAGCGTCCCGAAAGCCCAGGATGTCCGCGGCCGACAGTCGACTGCCGGCTTGCGCCTTCCTTTGGGCGATCTTTCGCAGCAACTCCTCGGCATCCGGACGGTCGGCCAGATCGATCAGGCGCCGCCGCAGATACGCCTGCAGGGAGCGTCCCTGCGCTGCGGCCCGGGCTCTCAGTTCGTCGCACGTCGCGTCCGGAACATCGCGGATGGTGATAGACCGGCTCATGCCATCATCGTGCCGCCACGTTCAGCATATTGCAACCACCCGCTCCGCAGTGTCACGGTTCCCGAACCGCTCCCTGGCGGAACCGCGTGAACGTGCCCTCTAGCCTAGCTCTAGCCGAGCTCCGGGACCGGGATCGGTCGGACGTAACGATCGGGTCGAATATGTATCTGGCGCCAGTCATGCGAGGGGCAGATGATTGCCGATGTATCCGATTTCGAGATCACGGGATGCCGGATCGAATCGGAGATGAATACGACCTCCGCGCCCGAAGCGGGCGTGCCACTCGAATAGTTCGATGGCGCCGGTTTGAGACCGGAATCTACGTGCGTTCAGGAGCTTGGGATCATTCTTTACCCGCGAGCTCTCCGGCGTCACCTTCGTTCGCCAAGCGGGAGCGGGGCCGCCCGATTCGCGCCAGTGTCCAACGGAACGGTCCAGATCGACCAGCTTCCCCGTGATCGTCGATAACCAGGAGGCGTTCTCGAGGAGATTCTCCTCGACGCCCGGACCGAATGTGAGGGAGGGGAACAGTTCCCGGCGACTCTCCCACAGGGTCTCCGGATCCTTTGGCACCGGGATTCGAGCGCGGTGTCGATCTGCGATCCGGTGGGCGTGGCCGGATCGCGTGAGCTGGTCGATATCTTCCGCCGCCTGCTCGATAGTCCCTTCGGAGAGCAGCTCTTCGAAGGCGACCGTCAGCCGGTCGCGGTCCCAGGTCGGCTCCGATGGGAATCCGACCGCTATCCAGTCGTTGATAGCGCACAACACCAGCGGGTCGCCGTCCCCGTCGGGCAGTTTCCGCTCCTGGCACGCCAGGAACCTGGCGCGCACGTCCTCTCCGAGGTCGATCAGAAGCGGATGCTTTGCGGCCAATCTCATAAGGAAGCGGTACTCGTCCCGGTGGCCGGACTGTCTCAGTGCTTGACAGGCGTCGAAGTACGAAAAATCGGCCAGACATCTGGTCTCGTAAGCGCTTTGGGCCATCCGCAACCCAAACCGGACCACTTTCGCGCTGACGAGGTGGATCATGCCGGCCGCCAGGTCCTTGAGCCACTCGGTAATCGAATGCCGGTCGGAGCCGGGGGCATAAAGGCTGGCGTGGTTGACGACCAGTTCTCGCATGTCAGGACCGGGGAGCCAGCAGTCTGACGAGATTTTCTTCGTGTTGATCGAAGAAACCGGGCGGCCACGACGAGAGCCGGCCGTCCCCGTCCACCTTTGGTGAGGAAACCACCGTCTTGCCGGCATGGCGGTCGAAGTAGTGGAATGCGGTATGGTCCGGCTCGATCAGCCTGTCGCGCACGGCGATCCGTATGCCATCGATGAAGTGATCGCTGTGGGTTTCCACGATCACCTGCACTCCGGCCAGTGCGGCGCGAACGGTGAACTCCGCCAATCTGGTCTGACCGCGCGGATGCAGGTGGGCCTCGGGATTCTCTATCAGGCACAGCGAACCGGGCGGCGCAAGGAGGGCTGTCAACACCGGCAGCGCGTACGACAGGCCAAACCCGACGTTGGTCGCCCGAAAGCGTCTGGTGGTCACGTCACCGGGGCGGTCGAACGAGAAGCCCGCGATGATGGCGTCGGCGTCCCGGACGGCTTCCAGTTGCAGGTGCGCGCCCGGCGTCACCTCCTGCAACCAGTGATCGACGACGTCGAGCAGCCGCCGGCCGGACTGGTTGACCTGACGAGGATCGTCCGGCGTCATGGCTTCATTCTGTCGCGACGCAAGGTAGTTCAGCGCGTACTCTCCGCGCGCGCCGATATGCCCGCTGCGGGCGAACGTCTCCGACTGGCTGTAGAGCTTGCGCGGGCCGAGACGTTCGGCGCTGACGTACATGAGCGTGCCGCCGAACGGCGGGTGGCCGTTCCAGTGGTCCAAGCCCACCAAGTCCTCATCGTCCGCGACCAGCCGGTCGGCTTCCCGAGAGTAGCGGAACGTCAAGGCGAGCGGGGCACGCGCCGCCTGATGATACAACTCGAAGGCGATGACGTTCTCCTCGGCGTCTTCGAAGAGCACGTCCTGACCGGCGCCTATGTCGGTGAGTTCCCCGCCCAGAACCAATTTACCGCGATTCAGCTCCCCGGAGGCGGCGGACTGCCGCAGCACCAGCAGCGCCTGTATGACGCTGCTCTTGCCCATGCCGTTCACGCCGCACAACATGGTCAGCGGGGAGCAAGCCAAATCCAGGGTATCGAAGCACTTGAAGTTTCGGAGCACCATCCGGTCAAGCATGGAGACACCTCTCGATCAGTTGATGAGTCGCCCGAAACCGCTTTCGTACCCGGGCGGGATCGCCGGTGGATGCCGAGATCGACTCGACGAAGTCCGGATCGGAGTTCATCAGCGACATGAATTCATCGATGATCCGCTCGCGGTTTTTTACCAGGACCTCGACGTCCTCGTCTTTCAGCCGCGCCAACCCGACGCTCCACGCATCGAACAGCGCCTTGTTGATACGGTACCGGCCTTCTTCTCTGTAGAAGCGCTTGCGGAACGCATACGTCTCGAAAATGCGGTATGCGCCGCGCATGGCGCGCATGAAGTCACCGGCAAGGACGTCGCGCGCTGCTTCATCCATGGAATTGACGCGCTTCATCGCTGTTCCGAGATAGCCGTCGAGGTCGTTGGCCGCATAGTGTTCCCACGGATCGATGTGGAATGCGATGAATCGCAATACGCACTCCCGATCTTCCATACGCCTGTCTCTGACCGAGTGGTCGGTAGCCGTCTTGAACTCATCGGATGCGGCCAGCTTTTTCAGATAGTTGCGCACCGGCCCGGGATGCAGGGCGTGCCGAATCTCCTGGCCGTTGAGCGTCACGCCGCCGGTGTTGATGCGCCGAAAGATGTTGAACATCACCTCTTCCGGGGTGCCGGGATCGATGACGTTGACCACGAGCTGCGTCTCCCGAATGCGCCTCTGCATACGATGGGGAAGCTGGGTGAACGAGCAGCCGTTCAGATTCGTGAGATACTCCAGTTTTTGCAAGGCGAACGTGTCCGTCACGTAGTCGAATATCGTCGAGGTTCTCTGGAGACCGTCGACTACGGACCATACTTCATCCTGGTCGGCCGCAACGTAGAAGACCGGTATCGGAATCCGCAGCAGCAGAGATTCGATGAGCCGGCTCTTTTGCTGATCGCTCCAAACACCCGCCATACGCTGAAAGTCGGGCGCGAGGTCGATCTCCTTGTACCGGATACGCGTAACGATCTGATCGACCACGACGTTGACCGTGCGCACTCGAATCTTTTCCGGGTCGAACGGTCGTGTGATTCGGAGGGACTCGTCCTCGCCTTCCTGCTCTATCCCGTGGTAGTCGGTCGTCGGCGATTCTGATTCGGCCATGGCGGATGCATTCTACATCAGTCGTTCGCCGCCGGCCACAGAACCGGAGAGTCAGCCCAGGACGGTGAGGCGGTCCGGTTTCTCCGGGTCGACGGCCCATAGGTCTTCGTCGCGGTAGACGCGCGGGGCCTGCGGGGGGGCGTCCGGGAGCCGCCAGTCCGGGTTGTAGCGGCGGATCAGCTCCTGCATGTTGCGGTAGGCGATGCGGTCCTTGAGGTCGTCGTCGACCGGCGCCTCTTCGATGATCCGCTGCAGCAGCCGGTAGTCGTAATACGGCAGGTCGGCGCCGAAGATGATCCGCTCGCGGCCCACTTGGCCGGCCAGCCGGGCGAAGTCCCAGCGGCTGCCGCGTCCGTCGGGATACTGCACCACCTCGAACCAGACGTTGTCCATGCCGGCGAAGTGCTCGGCGGCGTGGCTGCTGGCGTGCGTGATGAAGGTCGCGCCGGGAAACATGCGCGCGATCGTGCCGAACAGCGCGTCGTGCACGTGGATGTTGCACAGGCCGCCCCGCGCCGCGGCCATCTCCAGGAACGGGATGCACGCCTCCCGCACCGGCGGATGGGAGACGACGCCGTGCAGGCCGAGCTCGCTCATCGCCCACTCCGCCTCGTCCACGGCGACCGGTCCCAGGCACGGCTCGATCAGCGCCAGGCCGAGCGGCGCGTGCTGCGGGAAGTCGCGGAGCGCGCGGGCGATCACCCGGTTCTGGTCGCGGATGTCTTCCAGCCCGCGCAGGATCAGGCCGCCGGTGGCGGTCGGCATCGACAGGCAGCCGTAGACGCCGGTCTGCGCGAAGCGGGCCAGGCACATGGCGGTGTTCTGCCCGGTCGGCGGCAGCCGGTTGAGGGTGCGGCCGATGTGGTTGTGGCAGTCGAGGTACGGTCTCATCGGGTTGCTCCTTTGGTCGGGGGTGATCAGCGTTCGTCGTCGGCCGGCAGCTCCACGGCGCGCCGTTCGGCGGTGGCCCGGCGCGCGGCGGCGACGATGCGCAGGTTGCGCAGGGCCGCCTGCCCGCCGATCGGCGGCGGCGCGCCGCGCGCCAGGGCGTCGAAGGTGGCGGCGAAGTAACCGCCGTGGCCGCTCTCCTCCTCGGTCGGCCGCGGGTGCAGCGCCACCTCCCGCCACTGGCGGGTGCTGCGCGCGTAGCGCCACAGCCCGCGGCCGCGGCGCTTGACGCGCACGCCGCCGGCCGGTCCGTGCGCTTCGGCCAGGTTGGCGCTCTCGCCGGCGTCGCCGCCCGGCACGCACCAGGAGGTGGCGACCGTGGAGAGCGCGCCGCCGACGTGCTCCAGCAGCAGCAGCGCCAGGTCGTCCACGTCGAAAGCGAAGTGCTGCGTGGCCACCCGCGCCTCCACGTAGCGGACCGGTGAGCCGACCAGCGACTCCAGCAGGTAGATCTCGTGATAGGCGGTGTCGTTGATGGCGCCGCCGCCGGCGGCGCGCGACGCGCGCCACACCGTGGCGGGGTCCGCCTGGTCGTCGGTCTTGTTGAACAGCGACTTGGCGCGCCCGAAGAACGGCGCGCCGGCGGCGCCTTCGGCCAGCAACGCCCGCGCCCGCTCCATGCCCGGCGTAAACAGGAAGTTGTGCACCACCGCGTACGGCGCGCCGTAGCGCCGCGCCGCGGCCAGCACCTCCTGCGCCTGCTCTACCGAGGTCGCCATCGGCTTCTCGGAGACGACCGCCACGCCGGCCGCCGCCGCGTCGATCGCCTGCTCCGCGTGCAGGTGGTGCGGCGTGGCGATGGTGACCGCGTCGAGATCGGCGCGCGCAAGCATGTCCCGGTAATCGGCGTAGCGCCGCTCCGGCGGCACGCCGAACAGCTCCCCGATCCGCGCCAGGTTGCCGCCGGCCGGATCGGCCAGCGCCGTCACCCGCACCAGTTCCGGGATGCGCCGGTAGGCCGGCGCGTGCTTGAGCCGCACGATGCCGCCGCAGCCGATCAGACCCAACCGAACCGGTCGCTCCATTCCGCTTACCCCTTGCCGCTCATGGCGTAGGGATCTGCGGCGTCGCGCACCCCGTCGCCGACGAAGTTATACAGCAAAACGGCCGCCACCACAAACAGCGCCGGCGTCAGCAGCCACGGGTAGATCGCTATGCTGGTGACGTTCTGCGCCCCCTGCAGCAGCGTCCCCCAGCTCACCGCCGGCGGCTGAATCCCCAGCCCCAGAAAGCTGAGCGCCGTCTCTCCCAGGATCATGCCGGGGATCGCCAGGGTGAGGCGCACGATCAGATAGCTCAGAAAGCCGGGCAGCAGGTGGCTGGTGATGATCTTCCCCGCCCGCGCGCCGGCCAGCCGGGCGGCGGTGACGTACTCGTATTCGCGCAGCTCCAGCAGCTTGCCGCGCACCACCCGCGCCACGCCGGTCCAGTTGAGCACCGACAGGATGATGGTGATTGCGAAGTAGGTGCGCAGCACCGGCCAGTTGACCGGAATGACCGCGCTCAGCGCCATCCACAGCGGGATGGCGGGAATGGAGTTGAAGACCTCGATCAGGCGCTGGATGATCAGGTCGGGCGCGCCGCCGAAGTAGCCGGAGACGCCGCCGAGCAGGCAGCCGAGCACGAAGCTGATCAACACCCCGGCCAGGCCGATGGTGAGGCTGACCCGGCTGCCGGCCAGGATGCGCGAAAAGACGTCGCGGCCGAGCTCGTCGGTGCCGAGCAGGAACAGGCGCCCCCGCCCGGCGTCGAACAGGTGCGCGTCGGCGTCGATCACGCCCCAGAAACGGTACGGCTCACCCCGCGTCAGCAGCCGCACCGGATGGACCGCCGACCGGTCCTCGACGAACTCGCGCTGGAAGGTCTCCAGGTTGACCGTGCCGGTGAGCCCGTACACGAACGGGGCGCGCAGGCGGCCGTCGGCGTCGATCACGCGGATGCGGGTCGGCGGCGCGTTGACGAACCCTTCGTGCTGGGTGAGCGATCCGTACGGGGCGCAGAACTCGTAGGTGAAGGCGACCAGATAGGCGATCAGCAGGATGACGCCGGCGATCACCGCCATGCGGTGCTTGCGGAACTTGCGCCACATCAGCTGCCGCTGCGATGCGATGAAATAGCGCTCCTCGGCGGCGGCGTGCACGGCTGCGCTCCGGCGTTCCGCCATGCCGGCCCGTCAGCCCTTGCGCGCGTAGGTGATGCGCGGATCGACCACCATCAACAGGATGTCGGAGATCAGCACGCCGATCACGGCCAGCGCGCTGATCACCATCAGCACGCTCCCCGACAGGTTGATGTCCTGCGCCCGCACCGCCGTGTACATGAGCGGGCCGAGCGTCGGCAGACCGAGCACGATGGCGACGATCGTCTCGCCGCTGATCAGCTCCGGCAGCACGCCGCCCACCCCGCTCACCATCGGGTTGAGCGCCAGCCGCACCGGGTACTTGATGATCACGCGGCCCTCCGCCACCCCCTTGGCGCGCGCCGTGATCACGTACTGCTTGCCGAGCTCGTCGAGCAGCGTGCCGCGCATGACCCGGATGGTGCCGGCGGTGGCCGCGGTGCCGATCACGATGACCGGTATCCACAGGTGGCTGATCAGGTCCAGGAGCTTGGCCGCGCTCCACGGCTGCTCCTCCATGCCGGGCGAATAGAAGCCGCCGATGCTGAGCCCGAAGTACTTGTAGAAGACGTACAGCAGGATCAGCCCGAGCAGGAAGTTGGGAGTGGCCAGCCCGATGAATCCGAGCGTGGTCAGACCGTAGTCGGGCAGACTGTATTGGTGGGTGGCGCTGTAGATGCCGATCGGAATGGCGACCAAGTAGGTGAACAGGATGCTGATAGCCGACAGCATGATGGTGGCGCCGAGCCGTTCGGCGATCAGGTCGCTCACCGGCACGCCGCGGATGGAGCGCCCCATGTCGCCGGACAGGAAGCGGACCATCCAGTCGGCGTACTGCACCGCTAGCGGCCGGTCCAGGCCGTATTGGCGGCGCAACGCAAGCTCCTCCGCCTCCGAGATCACGTCGCCTTCCGCCTCGCGCTGCGCCACGATCGTGTCGACGGCGTCGCCCGGCGGCAGCTGGATCACCAGGTAGATCACCATGCTGATGATCACCAGGGTGACCGCCATGTAGAGCAGGCGGCGCAGCAGGTAGGCCGTGTAGTTCATCCGTTACAAGCAAAAGGAGAATGAACGGCGCGGCGTGCCGTCCATTCTCCTAAACGTCCGTCAGCCGCGGAGCGGGCTCACTCCGCTATGTACCACTGTTCCGGCTTGTACGGGGCGTAGAAGTTGGTGTCGGAGCCCCAGAAGATGTTCTGCGAGGGCACGTTGCCCATGCGGTTGTGGATGATCACCGGATGCGGCGCCAGCCCGACGGTCGGGATGATCGGCATCTCGTCCGCAAAGTAGGAGAAGTAGGCCATGCCGCGTTCGACCGCTTCCGGCGTGCCGGTGGCCGCCTGCTTGAACGACTGCCAGCGCTCGTTGAGCGCCTTGATGTGGTCGGGCGGCTCGACGCCGAGATCGCCGCCGGTGACGAACCACAGGCACCACTGGCGGCCCCAGCTGTTGGCCGTGCAGCGCTCGAAGGCGAACTCGTCCGGCGTGCCGCGTCCCAGCAGCGTCGTGCGTCCCAGATGCCAAGCGGCGATCGCCGTCTGGCCGGTGTCCAGGCGTTCGCGGAGCAGCGCCCCGTCGATCACCTTGCAGGCGCCTTCGACGCCGACCTGGCGCCAGTCGTTGGAGATCAGCTCGCAGATCGCCTGCTTCGGTCCCTCCAGGACGCCGATCTCAATCACCAGATTGAGCCGTTCGCCGTCGGGGCGCAGGCGGAAGCCGTCGCCGTCGCGCTCGGCCAGCCCCACGGCGTCGAGCAGCCGGTTGGCGCGCGCCGGATCGTAGGCCAGGTTGTCGTTGTACCAGCCCTGATCGAAGAACTCCATGGTGTTGAGCGGCGTCGCCGGGTGCGGGTCGCCGAGCCCGAAGAACACGATCTGGTTCATCTGATCGCGGTTGAGCGCGACCGACAGGGCGACGCGGAAGTCGCGGGTGTTGAACAGGTCGTGCAGCACCGGCTCGTCGATGTTGTGGTTGACGAACAGCACCAGCTCGGCGGTGCGCAGCGACTGCGCGATGATCGTCTTGTAGTCGCCCTGCGCCTCGCCCGCGCGGTAGGTCGGCAGGCTGGGCGCGCCGGTGTAATAGGCGGCGAAGTCGACCTCGCCGGCCTGGACCTTCAGGTCGTACAGGTCCTTGTCGCCGACGTGCCGCACCTCCAGCCGGTCGACGTACGGCAGCTGGTTGCCGGCCGTGTCGACGTGGTGGTAGTAGGGGTTGCGGACCAGCAGCACGCGGTCGCTCTCCACCACCTCCGGGACGTGCATGTCCAGGTAGGGGCGGCCGATGATCACCGCCGACTGGGTGTAGCCCTGCGTGCCGTGCGCCCGGAACATCGCCGTCCAGTCCTCGTAGCCGAGCTCGGCGGCCAGCGCGGGCGCGTCCTCGTTGAAGCCGGCGTGGAACCGCTGCAGGTAGTGCGCGGGCAGGAACAGCACGTTGTCGCCGGAGAAGTGGGTGCGGCCGAAGCGGTCCATCGCCACCGGGTTGGGGGCGGCCCAGGTGATGCGCAGGGTGTAGTCGTCAAGCGCCTCCCAGACGGCCGGCGCTCCGCCGAGCGTGAAGAACGCGTCGATGCCGCGCGTGGAGAGCTCCGTGTTGAGGATGTCGTGCTCCCACTTGAACAGCATGTCGGCGGTCGTGAACGGCTCGCCGTCCGACCAGCGCAGTCCTTCGCGCAGCTTGAGGGTGAGGGTGCGGTTCCCGTTCGACCAGGCGTGGCTTTCGGCCAGGTCGGCCTCGAACGCGCTGGCGGTCTGGTTGTAGCGGAACAGGCCGGTGTGGCGCACGCGCAGGCCGATCGACATGCGGTCGGACACGTCCATCATCCGCACCGGGCCGGCGCCGTAGGTCCCGATCGAGTCGAACGGTTCGACCACCAGCGGGTTGGACGGCAGGCGCTCGTCGACGGGCGGCAGATCGCCGGCCTCGACCATCGCCCTGAGCATCGGCGCCTCCTGGTAGGTCTGCGCCCAGGCGGTGACGCCGGCGAGCATGGCCAGCGGGAGCAGCGCGGCAAGCGCCCGCCGGGCTGCGGTGATCGTCATCATGGTGTGGTCACTCCTTCATGTGGGCGGGCCGGTGAGCCCGCGCGGCTGGAATGGCGGCAGCCTATCCCGCCCCGCGCGGACCGGGCAAGCGGCGGCGCTCCGGGACCGGCGGGGCGCTCAGGGGCGCGCCGGCTGCTTGAGGTGCTGCTCCTGCCCCTGGCCGGTCACTTTGTAGGTGAGGCGGGACTGCGCGCCGCGGCGCTTCAGACCGGCGACCACAAAGTTGGGGTAGGGGTCGGCCGGCTTGACGAAGACCGGCCGCATGGCGGCGTCGTGATAGCCGATCCGCACCGAGCGGCGCCAGCCGGCGGTGCGGTTCATGTCCGACCAGTGGATGGTGAGGTAGCTGAAGAAGATCACGTCGCCGGCCTTGGCCGGCACCGGCACGGACGCCACCTTGTCGGGGTGGTACCGATCCGGCGGCAGGTAGGGCCGGGTGTGGTCGCCGGTGACGTGCTCCAGGGGGCCGTCCTTGTGGCTGCCGGGAACGACCTGCAGGCAGCCGCTGGCCAACGGCGCGTCGTCCAGGTGGAGCAGGCAATCGACGAAGTCCGGTCCGTCGTGGGGGTAGAACGGGTAGTCCTGGTGCATGGGGAACGGGGTGCCGCGTTCGGGCGGCTTGGCGTGCAGGATGGTGCCGTGCCACTGCACCGCCGGGCCGACCAGCGCGCGCACGCAGTCGGTGAGCCGCCGGTGGAAGATGATCCGCCCCCAGGCGGCCGAGTAGAACTGCGGGTTGGCTATGAACACGGCGCGCGTGTTCTCCTGCTCGCCGGCCGGCAGGTAGTGGTCGCGCCACGGCCCCTTCCAGCCGATGCTGTCCTCTCCCCACCACTCGTCGACGATGAAGTCCATCTCGCGCTCCAGCTCGGCGAGCTCGGCGTCCGTAAAGATGCCGGATACGCGGAGGTAGCCGTCGCCGCGGTACGCTTCGACCTGTTCTGCCGTCAACATTGCGGATGCACGGTAGCCCGCCGGCGCGCGCCGTGTCGACCTGCGCCGCGGCGCGCGCCGGCGGGCTGCGGGGTCACTCCTCGGGCGCGATCTCTATCAGCAGCTCCTTGCCGTACAGCGTCTGGCGGCCCCAGAACAGGTTTTCGACCTGGCTGTTGCCGGTCGGCCCTCGCAGCACTGCCCTGGCCACCGCCCCGCCGCCATTGGAGCCGACCCTGGTGATCGTGATGTCCGGGGGGGCCTCGTAGCCGCGCCCCCGGTCCGTGAGCTCGATCGCCGTGATCGATGAGCGCTTAGTCACCGAGCAGTTCGCGTTACCGTACTGGGCTTCTCGCGGGTCGAACCGACAGGAAAGGCTCGTTCCCCAGTAGCCGCTCCCGCCGTTCAGGACGTCCACTCCCACTATTTGGCCGCCGCTGCCGAGCCTCACTCGGAACTCTGCGCCGCTCCCGGGATGCCAAGCCGGCCACGGGACTCTGACCACCGGAGGTGTCGGGTAGCTGTGCCCGACTTGGCCGCCGTGAGTGCCGGCGGCCACGATCACACCGGGACCCACCGCGACTCCTTCCGCCCGGCGGCCGCCCGCCGGCGGGGCCGCAAACGTTATGATCGGGTTACCCGACCAGTAAGCGCTCCCTCCGCTGGTGACTTCGACGTGGCTGAGGTCGCCCCGGTCGATCCGTTGGTGCGGGGCGGTGAGCACCAGCGCCACGGCGCCCGGAGTCACTTCCGCGGAGATCGTCCACTCGGCGCCGCTGTAGTCGCCCTCGAAGGCCGGTTCGTACAAGGTGCTGGTGAAGGAGCGGCTTTCCCCGGCCAGCGCTACCCCGCCGATCGACACGCGCACGTCGTCGACGTTGCCGGCGGTGATCGCGTCCCAGGCGAACGGTTGGGAGCGGTTGCTGGTTTCGATCCAGATGTTGGCGCCGTCGTCGCCGAACTGCTCCGCATCGAGCGTCCACTTCATGGGCTCCGGCGGCGGCGGGGCCGGGGTCGGTGTCGGCTCCGGTGCGGGCGTGGTCGGTTCAGCGCCGCCCGAACCTCCGCCGCCGCTGCCCGGCGTTGAGGAGGTCGGCGTGACCGGCGCGCAGGCGGTCATGGTCACGGTGAAGGCGGCGACCGCCAGCGCCAGCGCTGCGGTCAGCGCGGCCCGCATGCTTCCGAACTTGGTGTTGCCGCCGGGGGGGGGGGGGGGGGTAGAAGCGGTCGGTCGCGGTAGTTCTGCCGGTTTGAAGGACATAGACAACTCCTGTAGCGGTTTCTGGGCGAAAGGTACCGACTGCCCCGGCGGCCTGTCAATACGCCGGCGCGGCCGGCTCGTTCCGGTTACATGCCCCACGTCGTGATCGGCGGGCCGGCGCCGGCCGGTTCGCGGCGGAACAGTTTCTGTTCCCACGGCCGGTCCGGGGTGCGGTCAAAGATCACCAGGTGCCCCTCGGCGGCGCCGCAACGGTCCAGGTAGGCGCGGGTCTGTTTGAGCCCTTCGCTGATGGTCCGGTCCAGGCTGTGGTGCAGGACCTTGCACTCGATCACCATCTTGCGCTGCCGGCCGTCCGGCGGCGCGGAGGCCGGCCAGACGATCAGCAGGTCGGTGCGCATCCGGCCCAGGCCGTATTCCCGTTCGATCCGCCCGCCGCTGTTGACGATGCGCTGCAGGAACGCCTGCAGCAGCAGCTGCGGACCTGCTTCCCGGTATTGGAACCGTTCGATCCAGTGCTCGGAGTGTTCGCGAAAGAACTCTTGGAACGCGGCCAGCAGGTCGGCCAATACTAGGTTGCCAGCGTCGTCCACGTACCAGGCTGGGTCGTGCGGCAGCGTCTCCTGCCGGTCCAAGGTGAGGTCGCGCGGGATCACCTCGCGGTAGATCGGGTTGGCGATGCGCACCGGCGCGTCGCGCGCCACCAGGCCCAGGTCGCGCACGTACTGTATGTCATCGGGGCGTACTTCGGGGTCGGCGCTGCCGCTCAGCAGCGGGGCGATCACCCGGTGCACGCGCTCCTCCTGCAGCTTGTCGGTGAGCTGATCCAGGTGCGTGTCGCGGCGCAGGATGAGCTGCTCGCGCGCCCGCTGGACCGCCTCCGCGGCGAGCGCGCGGCTGCGGTCGTGGCCGGCCGGGTCTTCGAAGCATGCTTGGTCAGCGAGCGCGTTCACCAGCCACGGCTGCCCCTGCGTCAGCTCCCACACCTGATCCAACGCCTCCGCAGTCCACCGTTGGCCGGTCTCCACGGTGTGCTGGTTCAGCAGCGCGCGCACTTCGGATTCGGAAAAATCGCCCAACCGCAGCGACTTGGCCTTGACGTTGAAGGCGCTGCCGCCGGTGACGATGGCGTTGTCCCTGGTCGAGCGGATGCGGTAGTCGCGCACGTCGCGCACCCCGCACAGGATCACGCTCTGCGGGAACCCGGCCGGCCGTTCGTCGTAGCCGGCGCGGAGTTGGCGCAGCACCGACAGCAGCGTGTCGCCGATCAGGGCGTCGATCTCGTCGATCAGCAGCACCAGCGGCGTGGGGTTCGCCTCCGCCCAGCGCGCGAGCACCTCGTACAGCGCTCCGTCAGGGCCGAACGTATCCAGCACGTCCGGCCAGAGGCCGGCCAGCGACGCGTCGCCCAGCGTGGTGCGCGCCCGGCGCGCCAGTGTGCCCAGAATGGCTCGCATCGCCCGCTCCGTGTTCTCGCGCGACGCCTGGCCGTGCTCCAGGTTCACGTAGACACACCGGTAGGCGCCTTCGGCGCCGCCGTTGAGCAGGTCGCGGAGCGCCAGCAGAGCCGAGGTCTTGCCGGTCTGCCGCGGCGCGTGCAGCACGAAGTAGCGCTTTTTCCGAATGAGGGTGAGCAGTTCGCCCCGTTTCATTCGGCGTAGCGGCGGAATGCAATAGTGCTCCTCCGGGTCCATGGGACCGGCGGTGTTGAAGAAACGCGCCGCTCCGGCCGGGTCGCGCATGGTGAGAGCATACCGGCGGATGCGCCGGATCACCAAGCGGGCGTAGTCGTCGCTCCTCACAGAACAGACCGGGCCGCGACGAGCCGGCCGGCTGCGTGTCAACGCGCGGGCGGAGCTGGCGCTGCCGCCGGTCACCGCGCTCCCCCGGGGGGCAATGGCCGGCGGCGCGCCGGCCGCGTGGTCACTCCTCGGCCGCTATCTCGATCAGCAGCTCCTTGCCGTACAGCGCCTGGCGGCCCCAGAACAGGTTTCCTTCCTGGCTGTTGCCGGTCGGCCCCCTCAGCACGGCCCTGGCGGCCGCCCCGCCGCCATTGGAGCCGACCCTGGTGATCGTGATGTCCGGGGGGCCTTGTAGCCGCGCCCCGGGTACGTGAGCTCGATCGCCGTGATCGATGATCCGCCTCGGCAGCGATGCGCTGCTGCGTGTCTCAGAGCTTGAGGCGCTCACCGTGGACGACCTGGAGGTGCAGCCGGACGGGTCCGGCACCATCACCATCCGGCGGTCCAAGACGGATCAGGCGGGACGCGGCCAAGTGCGCTACGTCGGCGCCCCGACGGTGGCGGCGATCCGGCGCTACCAGCTGGCGGCCGGCGTTGCCGACGGTTGGCTGTTGCGGCGCGTCGACAAGTGGGGCACTGTCGGCGGCTCGCTCGGCGTGCGGTCGATTCGGAGGATCATCACCCGCCGCGCCGCCCGCGCCGGCGTGCGCGGCCGGGTGTCCGGTCACTCGCTACGGGTCGGCTCGGCGCAGTCTCTGGTGGCCGCCGGGGCGACGCTGGCGCAGCTGCAGCAGGCTGGGGATTGGCGGTCGCCGCGCATGGCGAGTCACTACGCCCGGCATCAACTTGCGGCGCAGGGCGCCGTGGCCCGGCTCCGGTACGGGGTGGAGGCGCCGGCGGGGATGGCGCCCGCGCCCTCGGCGCCCTGCGCCGCCTGCCGGTCTTGCCGGGCGCGTTCGGGGGGTTGACACCCGGTTCACGCCGTGCTTGAGTAACCGCCGTGACAGGCGAAGGCGCTCCAAGCGGCATCGCGCGGTGTCGGCGGTCATGCGCCGATAGTCGTTTTATCGGCGCATGACCTGACGAGCCTTCGGCAGGGTTGCCGAATCCGCAGGCAGCGCGTAGAGCGCCGCACCGGTCCGGCAACCGCCGGCCGTCTACATGCCCCACACGTCGACCGGCGCCGGACCTTCGCCGCGCCGTTCGTGGAACACCTTCTGCTCCCAGGTCCGATTCTCCCGGCAGTCTATGACCACCAGGTGCCCGGCCTCCGCCCCGCACCGCTCCACGTAGCGCGCGGTCTGCTCCACGCCTTCGGATATGGTCCGCTCAAGCCCGTCCCGGTCGCGCACTACCTTGCACTCGACCGCCACCTCCTGCACCCGTTGCGCCGGCCCGCGGTCCGCCACCGGCCACACGATCAGCAGGTCGACCCGCCCGCTGCCGAGCGCGTACTCCCGCTCGATGCGCCCGCCGCCGTTCACCACCCGCTGCAGAAACGCCTGCAGCAGCAACTGCGGCCACGCTTCCTCATACGCGAACCGGTGCCGCCAGTGCTCGGAGTGGCGGCGGAAGAAGCTCTGAAACTCCTCCAACAGCAGCGCCACGTTCAGGCGCCGGTCCGCGTTCACGTACCGCGGCGGTGACAGGTCGAGCGTCTCCTGCGCCACCCACGTCAGTTCGCGCGGCAGCACTTCGGCGTAGATCGGGTTGGCTATGCGCACCGGCGCATCGCGGGCGATCAGGCCGAGGTCGCGCGCGTAGCCGACGTCGTGCTCGGTGAGCTCGTAGCGATCGGCGCCGATCAGCAGCGGCTCGATCACGCGCCGCACGCGCTCCTCGCGCAGCTTGTCGGCCAGATAGTCGAGGTGGGTCACCCGCTGGAGGATCAGGTCCTCCCGGACGGCGGCGACGTCGGCGGCGGTGACCGGGAGCGAGCGGTCGTTGTGCAACGCCTTGTTCTTGAAGCAGGCGCCGTAGGCCAGCGCGTTGACCAGCCACGGCTGGCCGCGGGTCTGCGTCCACACCGCCTCCTGCGCTTCCGGGAGGAACCGCTGGCCGGTCTCGGCGGTGTGCTGGGCCAGCAGGGCAAGGGTCTGGTCGCGCGTGAAGTCGCCGAGCCGCAGTGACTTGGCGGCGATGTTGAAAGGGCTGCCAGTGGCGCCCATGCGGTAGTCGCGCACGTCGCGCAGGCCGCACAGCACCACGCTCTGCGGGAAGCGTTCGGGGCGGTCGGGGTAACCGGCGCGGAGCTGCTGCAGCACCGACAGCAGCGAGTCGCCGGTCAGCGTGTCGATCTCGTCGATCAGCAGCACCAGCGGCCGCGGCGCCGCCTCGGCCCACTGTGTGAGCGCTTCGCTCAGCGCCTCGTCCGCGCCCATTCGCGCCAGCAGGTCGGGCCACACGTCGTACAGGAAGCCGTCACCCAGCTTGGCGCGCGCCCCGGAAGCCAGCCTGCCGAGCACCGAGCGCATGGCCCGCGCCACGTCGTCGCGGGCGGTGCGAGCGGTCTCCAGAGTGACGTAGAGGCAGTGGTAGCCGCGCTCGTTCAGCAGGTCGGCCAGCGCCAGCAGAGCCGAGGTCTTGCCGGTCTGCCGCGGCGCGTGCAGCACGAAGTACTTCTCGTCCCGCACCAAGCCGAGCACGTCGTCCGGGTCGATTCGTGACAGCGGCGGAATGCAGTAGTGCTTGGCCGGCTTGACCGGACCGGCGGTACTGAATGAACGCATGACAGGTTCAATGTACCACGCGATCGCCGGGAGTCGGCCGATAGCCGGCTGCGGGGTCACTCCTCGCTATTCCGATCTACGGTTACACTAGGCGCGCACCCACCGCAACGGCGGCCCGCCTGCGGGTGACGTGGCGCTCGTCGTCTCTACTTGGCGCAGAGCGCCGCACCGGTCCGGCAACCGCGAACCGTCTACATGCCCCACACGTCGACCGGCGCCGGACCTTCGCCGCGCCGTTCGTGGAACACCTTCTGCTCCCAGGTCCGGTTCTCCCGGCAGTCTATGACCACCAAGTGCCCGGCCTCCGCCCCGCACCGCTCGACGTACCGCGCGGTCTGCTCCACGCCTTCGGTTATGGTCCGCTCAAGCCCGTCCCGGTCGCGCACCACCTTGCACTCGACCGCCACCTCCTGCACCCGTTGCGCCGGCCCGCGGTCCGCCACCGGCCACACGATCAGCAGGTCGACGCGCCCGCTGCCGAGCGCGTACTCCCGCTCGATGCGCCCGCCGCCGTTCACCACCCGCTGCAGAAACGCCTGCAGCAGCAACTGCGGCCACGCTTCCTCATACGCGAACCGGTTCCGCCAGTGCTCGGAGTGGCGGCGGAAGAAGCTCTGAAACTCCGCAAGCAGCAGCGCCACGTCCAGTCTGCCGTCCGCCTGCACGAACGGCGCCGGGTCCTGATTCAGCTCGTCCTGCGCCACCCACGTCAGTTCGCGCGGAATCACCTCCGCGTAGATCGGGTTGGCGACGCGCGGCGCATCGCGGGCGATCAGGCCGAGGTCGCGCGTGTACTCGACGTCGCGCGCCGACGCGCGGCGTTGACCGCCGGTCAGCAGCGGTTCGATCACGCGCCGCACGCGCTCTTCGCGCAGCTTGTCGGCCAGATAGTCGAGGTGGGTCACCCGCCGGAGGATCAGGTCCTCCCGGACGGCGGCCACGTCGGCGGCGGTGACCGGGAGCGAGCGGTCGTTGCGCAACGCCTTGTTGTCAAAGCAGGCGCCGTAGGCCAGCGCGTTGACCAGCCACGGTTGGCCGCGGGTCTGCGTCCACACCGCCTCCTGCGCTTCCGGGGCAAACGGCTGGCCGGTCTCGGCGGTGTGCTGGGCCAGCAGGGCCAGCGTCTCGCCGCGCGAGAAGTCGCCGAGCCGCAACGACTTGGCGGCGATGTTGAAGGGGCTGCCCGTGGCGCCCATGCGGTAGTCACGCACGTCGCGCAGACCGCACAGCACGACGCTCTGCGGGAAGCGTTCAGGACGGCTGGGGTAGCCGGCGCGGAGCTGCTGCAGCACCGACAGCAGCGAGTCGCCGGTCAGCGTGTCGATCTCGTCGATCAGCAGCACCAGCGGCCGCGGCGCCGCCTCGGCCCATCGTGACAGCGCCACGCGCAACGCCTGGTCCGCGCCCTCCCGCGCCAGCAGGTCGGGCCAGATGTCGTCCAGGAAGCCGTCACCCAGGGCGCGCGCCTCGGACGCCATGCTGCCGAGCACCGAACGCATGGCCCGCGGCACGTCGTCACGCGCGGTGCGGGCGGTCTCCACCGTGGCGTAGAGGCAGTGGTAGCCGCGCTCGTTCAGCAGGTCGGCCAGCGCCAGCAGCGCCGAGGTCTTGCCGGTCTGCCGCGGCGCGTGCAGCACGAAGTACTTCTCGTCCCGCACCAAGCCGAGCACGTCGTCCAGGTCGATCCGCGACAGCGGCGGAATGCAGTAGTGCTTGGCCGGCTTGACCGGACCGGCGGTACTGAATGAACGCATGACAGGTTCAATGTACCACGCGATCGCCGGGAGTCGGCCGGCCTGCTCGTCCGATTACATGCCCCACGTCGTGATCGGCGGACCGGCGCCGGCCGGTTCGCGGCGGAACAACTTCTGCTCCCACGGCCGGTCCGGGGTGCGGTCAAAGATCACCAGGTGCCCTTCGGCTGCGCCGCAGCGGTCCAGGTAGGCGCGGGTCTGTTTGAGCCCGTCGCTGATGGTCCGCTCCAGGCTGCGGTGCAGCACCTTGCACTCGATCACCATCTTGCGTTGCCGGCCGTCCGGCGGCGCGGAGGCCGGCCACACGATCAGCAGGTCGGTGCGCATCCGGCCCAGGCCGTATTCCCGTTCGATCCGCCCGCCGCTGTTGACGATGCGCTGCAGGAACGCCTGCAGGTCGTCAGAGCGGAACGCCGTCGGGGTGTCGGCGCCGCTCAGCAGCGGGGCGATGATTCCGTGCACGCGCTCCTCCTGCAGCTTGTCGGTGAGTTGATCGAGGTGCGTGTCGCGGCGCAGGATGAGTTGCTCGCACGCCCGCCGGACCGCCTCCGCGGTGAGCGGCCGGCTGCGGTCGGCGACCGGCCGGATCGCGTTCGCTAGCCTGACGAGCCAAGGCATTCACCAGCCACGGTTGGCCGGCGGTGAGTTCCCATACCGTCTGCTGCGCGTCCTCCGTCCACTCTTGGCCGGTCTCCGCAGTGTGCTGGCTCAGCAGCGCGCGCACTTCGGCCGCCGAAAAGTCGCCTATCCGTAGCGACTCGGCCTTGACGTTGAAGGCGCTGCCGCCGGTCACGATGGCGTTGTCCCTGGTGGAGCGGATGCGGTGGTCACTCCTCGGCCACTATCTCGATCAGCAGCTCCTTGCCGTACAGCGCCTGGCGGCCCCAGAACAGGTTTTCGACGTCGGTGTTGCCGGTCGGCCCCCTCAGCACTGCCCTGGCGGCCGCCCCGCCGCCATTGGCGCCGACCCTGGTGATCGTGATGTCCGGGGGGGCCTCGTAGCCGCGCCCCCGGTCCGTGAGCTCGATCCCCGTAATCGACGTGCGCCTAGTCACCGAGCAGTTCGCGTTACCGTACGCGGGTGTTCGCGGATCGAACCGACAGGAAAGGCTCGTTCCCCAGTAGCCGCTCCCGCCGTTCAGGACGTCCACTCCCACTATTTGACCGCCACTGCCGAGCCTCACTCGGAACTCTGCGCCGCTCCCCGGTAGCCAAGCCGGCTGCGGGACTAGGACCACCGGCGGTGTCGGGTAGCTGTGCCCGACTTGGCCGCCGTGAGTACCGGCGGCCACGATCACACCGGGACCCACCGCGACTCCTTCCGCCCTACGGCCGCCCTCCGGCGGATCCGCAAACGTTATGATCGGGTTACCCTCCCCGTAGCCGTTCCCTCCGTTGGTGACTTCGACGTGCCTGAGGTCGCCCCGGTCGATCCGTTGATGCGGGGCGGTGAGCACCAGCGCCACGGCGCCCGGACTCACTTCCGCCGAGATCGTCCACTCGGCGCCGCTGTAGTCGCCCTCGAAGGCCGGCTCGTACTCGGTGCTGGTGAAGGAGCGGCTTTCCCCGGCCAGCGCCACGCCGCCGATCGACACGCGCACGGCGTCGGCGTTGTCCGCGGTGATCGCGTCCCAGGCAAACGGTTGGGAGCGGTTGCTGGTTTCGATCCAGATGTTGGCGCCGTCATCGCCGAACTGGGCCGCCTCGAGCGTCCACTTCATGGGCTCCGGCGGCGGCGGAGTCGGCTCCGGTGCGGGCGTGGGCGCGGTCGGCGGCTCAGCGCCGCCCGAACCTCCGCCGCCGCTGCCCGGCGTTGAGGAGGTCGGCGTGACCGGCGCGCAGGCGGTCATGGTCACGGTGAAGGCGGCGACCGCCAGCGCCAGCGCTGCGGTCATCGCGGCCCGCATGCTTCCGAACCTGGTGTTGCCGCCGGGGGGGGGGGGGGGGGGGGGGGGGGTAGAAGCGGTCGGTCGCGGTAGTTCTGCCGGTTTGAAGGACATAGACAACTCCTGCAGCGGTTTCCGGGCGAAAAGGTACCGACTGCCCCGGCGGCGTGTCAACACGCGGGCGCGGCCTGCCCGCTTTTTATATCGGCGCAATCGGCGCATGACCTGACGGGCCTTCGGCAGGGTTGCCGAATCCGCGGGCAGCGCGTCGAGCGCCGCACCGGTCCGGCAACCGCGAACCGTCTACATGCCCCACACGTCGACCGGCGCCGGACGTTCGCCGCGCCGTTCGTGGAACACCTTCTGCTCCCAGGTCCGGTTGTCGCGGCAGTCTATGACCACCAGGTGCCCGGCCTCCGCCCCGCACCGCTCCACGTAGCGCGCGGTCTGCTCCACGCCTTCGGTTATGGTCCGCTCAAGTCCGTCGCGGTCGCGCACCACCTTGCACTCGACCGCCACCTCCTGCACCCGCTCCGCCACCGGCCACACGATCAGCAGGTCGACCCGCCCGCTGCCGAGCGCGTACTCCCGCTCGATGCGCCCCCCGCCGTTCACCACCCGCTGCAGAAACGCCTGCAGCAGCAACTGCGGCCACGCTTCCTCATAGGCGAACCGGTTCCGCCAATGCTCGGAGTGGCGGCGGAAGAAGCTCTGAAACTCCTCCAACAGCAGCGGTACGTTCAGACGCCGGTCCGCCTGCACGTATCGCGGCGGTGACAGGTCGAGCGTCTCCTGCGCCGCCCACGACAGTTCGCGCGGCAGCACTTCGGCGTAGATCGGGTTGGCTATGCGCACCGGCGCATCGCGGGCGATCAGGCCAAGGTCGCGCGCGTAGCCGACGTCGTGCTCGGTGAGCTCGTAGCGATCGGCGCCGATCAGCAGCGGCTCGATCACGCGCCGCACGCGCTCCTCGCGCAGCTTGTCGGCCAGATAGTCGAGGTGGGTCACCCGCTGGAGGATCAGGTCCTCGCGGACGGCGGCTACGTCGGCGGCGGTGACCGGGCGCGAGCGGTCGTTGCGCAGCGCCTTGTTGTCAAAGCAGGCGCCGTAGGCCAGCGCGTTGACCAGCCACGGCTGGCCGCGGGTCTGCGTCCACACCGCCTCCTGCGCTTCCGGGGCGAACGGCTGGCCGGTCTCGGCGGTGTGCTGGGCCAGCAGGGCAAGGGTCTCATCGCGCGAGAAGTCGCCGAGCCGCAGTGACTTGGCGGCGATGTTGAAAGGGCTGCCAGTGGCGCCCATGCGGTAGTCGCGCACGTCGCGCAGGCCGCACAGCACCACGCTCTGCGGGAAGCGTTCGGGGCGGTCGGGGTAGCCGGCGCGGAGCTGCTGCAGCACCGACAGCAGCGAGTCGCCGGTCAGCGTGTCGATCTCGTCGATCAGCAGCACCAGCGGCCGAGGCGCCGCCTCGGCCCACTGTGTGAGCGCTTCGCTCAGCGCCAGTTCCGGCCCGACGTCGGCCAGAATTTCCGCCCGGGCGCTCTGCAGAAACCGGTCGTCCAAGGTAGATCTCGCCGCCCGCGCCAGCGCGGCAAGCACCACGCGCACCGCCTGCGCCACGTCCCGAGTCGTGCGGGCGGTCTCCACGGTGACGTAGAGGCAGTGATAGCCGCGCTCGTTCAGCAGGTCGGCCAGCGCCAGCAGCGCCGAGGTCTTGCCGGTCTGCCGCGGCGCGTGCAGCACGAAGTACTTCTCGTCCCGCACCAAGCCGAGCACGGCGTCCGGGTCGATCCGCGACAGCGGCGGAATGCAGTAGTGCTTGGCCGGCTTGACCGGACCGGCGGTGCTGAATGAACGCATGACAGGTTCAATGTACCACGCGATCGCCGGGAGTCGGCCGATGGCCGGCTCGTTCCGATTACATGCCCCACGTCGTGATCGGCGGCGCCGCCCATCACCGCCACCGCCATGCGGACGGGGGCGGCGGGACCGACCGCGCTGCCGCCGGCCCGTAGTCCGCTCGTTTACCGGCGAGCGCTACGAGCGACAGAAACGGCGGGGGTAGGCGTCCTGTAAGATGCGCGGACCCGGATTCGGCGAGCAGAGGAGGACTCGGTGAGCGAGCTTCGTGATGCTACTTCGACAAGCGGCAGGCGATATGCACGTCCATCGTGAAGCGTTGCGCCTGAGCTTCCGTTCGCTGGTCCGTCGGCCGGCCGAGTCGCTGCTGTTGACGGTGAGCGTCGCGCTTGCGGTGGGAGCGACGGTCACCGGCGTCACCCTGGCCAACGCCGGGGCCGCCATCTCCGAGCAGCTTCCGTCCTGGCTTCGCTATCGCGAGATCGTCGTATCGACCGGAGCGGAACGTTCGACCATGAAACTGCCGGCGAGACCGAGGCTGGCGACCAGCGCGGTGCTCACCGCCGAGGACCTGCAGCGCGCGCGCTCGATGGTTCCGGCCGTCCAATACGCCTACGTCACGGAAACGACAGGGTGGTCACTAAGAACACCCCAGACGTCTCCGAAACCGCAGCGCGAGTTCCTGAGCGGAATGACGGTCACCCCTGATTTCTTCGCTGCGCGAAACCTCGTTCCCGCCGCCGGCAGCCTGTTCACGGCCGCCGACGTGAAGCGCGGAGAGCCCGTGATGGTGCTTGGCGCCCGGCTGGGAGCCGCCCTGTTTGAGGACGGAGTGGCGGTCGGCCGGACGATCACGACGGAAGACCGGCGGTACCGCGTCATCGGCGTGCTGGAACCGGGCGGCGCCATCGAGGACGACTATGCGTTCACGACGCCGCCCGGAGCAGACAGCGACAGCGCAAGCGAATCCGCAGTCGTATCGATTCGGTTCCGCGACTGGCGCAGCCTCCGTTTCGCCGTCGCGGACCGGGAGTCACTGGATGCCGCGCGCGAGCAGCTGATCAGCTACTTCGACGCGGCCTATGGCGCCGGCTTGGTGCACGTCAGCGATCCGCAGGCGGAGGCGCGCCTGCTGTCCGGCCGCTTCCGCGGCGTGGTGCGGATCGTCCTGTTCCTGTCGGCATTGGTGGCGTCGGTGGCGTCCCTGTACATGGCCAACGTCTTCGCCGCCCGCGCTCTGCGCAAACGGCGTTCCGTCGGTATTCTCAAAGCCCTGGGCGCCACCGGCGCCGAGGTGTTCGTCGTGTTTCTGGTGGAAGCGATGGCGATCGGCGCGGCCGGCGCCGTCGCCGGGCTGCAATTGGCGGTGGCGCTGGTCGGCATCGTCCTCTACACGATCCGCGCGGAGGCTCCGGTCGGTTTCGACCCGGTCACCCCGTTGGCGCTGGCATGGCTGATCTTCGCCGCGTGCAGCCTGCTGCCGGCGGCCGCCGCCGTGCGCGCACCCGCCGCCGAGGCGATGCGCTACGAGTAAGTGAGCAACGATGAGTACCCTGCGTTCGGTCCTCACCGCTCTGGGCCGTTCGCCGGTCAAGTTCTCACTCCTGCTGGCGACGATCGCGATGGGCGTCGTCGCCATGATCTTCTCCCTGTCGATCAGTGGCGCCATGTCCCGCGCGATCACCGACCGGCTGGAGCGCGACGGTCTGGTGGTGACGATTTTCGATCACAGTGATCCGGGGCAACCCTGGTATCGCTTGAACCGGCAGGCGGTGGACACGCTGATGAGCGAAGTCACGGGCGCTGCGGCTGCGAGCCTAGTCAGCAGCGTATCGGAAGAATACGCCGTGGAAGGCACGATCTACCAGGTCCGCGCGGCCGTAGCGGCGTCCGAGTCGTACGTGCGGGTAATGGGACTGGAAGTCATCGCGGGAGCCAACGTCGACGCACCGAATCAGGCGGTGATCAGCGCCACGCTCGCGGAAGTACTGTTCGGGTCCGCGGCGGCGGCGCTCGGACAGACCCTGCGGGCCGCGCCGCCGCGTATCGTGATCAGAGGCGAAGTACCGGCGGCGGAGGTCGATCGGATACGGAGATCGCGGACGCCTTCGTACACGGTGCGCGGCGTCTTCGCAGATCCGGATGAGCTGCGGCGCCGCGTGTACGAAATCGCCGACCTGGTGGTCTCCTTGGGGTCCGACCCCTCGGTCCGGTTGATCGTGCTTCGCGTGAGCGGCAGCCGGTTGGCTACCGTCGAAAGTTTCGTCCGCGCCGCTCTGGCGCGGCAGTACGGCTACGATGCCGCCATAGCGGTACGGCCGAACGGAGGGTCGTTCGCCGCCATGGAATCGGACCCCCGCTCTACGGTGCGGACCCTCTCGCTGATCTTGAACGTGCTGGCCGTCCTGGCGCTGGCGGTCGGCGCCGTCGGGCTTATGAGCCTCACGATGATCGAGGTGCTGAGCCGCGCCCGGCAGATCGCACTGTCCCGCGCCTTCGGCGCCACCAAAGGGACCATTCTCCGCGAGTTCCTGGCGCGATCGCTCATCACGGTGGGGGTCGCGTCGGCGCTCGGCGCCGCGTTGAGTCTGTTCCTGGCAGGGCCGCTCACCGAGGCGGTGACGCCGGTCCTGCGGAACGCCGTGGAGATCGACCTGACCGGCCCGGTGATCACGCCGGCGGCCGTGGCCGCGAGCGTCGCGGCCGCGCTCGGGGTGGGAGCGCTGTTGGGTCCGCTGCCGGTGTTCTCCGCTCTGGCGGCCCCCATCGCCGAAGGCATCCGCGACCTGTGACGCGGCGGGCCCTGACGTCAACCCGCCGACGCGCGCCGATCAGCCCTCGGCGCGGGCCGCCCGGCGCCGGAACCAGCGTTTGCGCGTGCGCGCCGCGCCCGCCTGCGGCTTGGCCAGCTCGCGGGCGGCGGCGGCCACCACCTTGGCGGCGGTCGTGGCCGGCACGATCTCGGTATTGATCACCAGGTGATACAGCGAGGCGTCGTCCCAGTCCGCGTGGTAGTTGCGGGCGATGAACGCCGCCCGCCGCCGGTCGCTGTCGCGGACCAGCTGCAGCGCCTCGCGGGCGCTCAGCCCCTGCAGCGCGCCGACCCGTTCCGCGCGCGACTGCTCGGACGCGGTGATCCGCACGCGCAGCACGCCCGGCAGGCTCTGCAGGACCATCATGCCGCCGCGTCCGACGATGACGACGTCGCCCCGCTCCGCCAGTTTGGTGATGGTCTGGCGGACGACCTCGTGATACACCTCGCGGTCCAGCACGTGCGTGGTCTCGCCCAGCTCGTCGATCAGCGCGCCCGGCGGGATCGCCGCGTCCCCGAACCCGGACGCCCGATAGGCGCCGGTGGCGGCGGCCGCCTCGAACCAGCGCTCCAGGATGCCGCGCAGGCCGGTCTCGTCCTGCTCGTCGAGCTCGCTCACGCGGTCCTCGGGGACGCCGGTGGCGCGCGCCACCTCGCTGATGAGCTGCTTGTCGACCACGTCGTAACCGAGCTCCTCGGCCACCTGCTCGACGATGTCGGAGGCGCCGGAGCCGAACTGCCGGGAAATCGTGATGACACCCATCGCTCTACCTCTTTGGCCGTTTTTCCTGAACCCGCACCTTGTCCTTGGTCGCCGCGGATTCCAGCTTGTCGATGAGCCGGTCGATCCCTTCGTGCTCATCGTACGATTCGATCTCCACGTGCAGGTCGTGGCCCCAGCGCAGGTGCAGGTTGGCCCCGAACAGGATCGAGCCGTGATCGGCGGTGAGCGTGACGCGCAGGTCGACGATCCGGTCGATCAGGTGGCGGAGCCGGTGCCGCAGCTTCTTCTCCAGGTACTGCCGGGTGTCGTCGGCCAACGGCATGTGCACGCTCCGAATGTCCAGATTCATCGCGTTTCCTCCCTCCTGCATGGTTCCCTCCCGCATGGTTCCTGCGGTCAATGTACCGGTTGAACGGCGGCGCGGCATCAGCCGCAGGCTGAGACCGGCCTTGGCGATTGCCCCGGACGGCGCGGGCAGCGCACGGTAGCGGGGATGGATCCGGCCGGGGACCGGGCGGCCGCCGGGCGGCGCGAGGACGAGTACCTGGACCGGCTGCGGCGCCTGGCGTCGGAGCTGGTCGTGGCCGAGGAGCGGGAGCGCCGCAGGATCGCCAACGACATCCACGACGGACTGGGCGACGAGCTGAGCCTGGCGCGCATCAAGGCGGCCGAGCTGGCCGCCGCGCATCCGGCCGACCGGCGCGTGGCGGAGCTGACCGGCATCCTGGACCGCTGCATCGGCTCGGCGCGCACGCTCACCTTTGCGCTGGCGCCGCCGGTCCTGCACGAGCTCGGCCTGCACGCCGCGCTCGACTGGCTGGTCGAGCGCATGAACGCCAACTCCGGCGTGCACGTGAGCTTTGCCGGCCCGCCGGAGCCGGCCGGCTGGACGGAGGCGGAGCGCATCCTGTGTTACCGGTCGGTGCGCGAGCTGTTGCGCAACGTGATCAAGCACGCCGGCGCGCGGTCGGCCACGGTCACCGCGCGGATGCGCGCCGGATTCTTCGAGGTCGAGGTGCTCGACGACGGCCGCGGCTTCGACGCGGACCGGGCGGCGTCGCACGCGGAGACCGCCGGCTTCGGGCTGTTCAGCATCCGCGAACGCCTGCGCCATCTGGGCGGGCAGCTCCTGGTCCGCTCCACCATCGGGGCGGGCAGCCGGCTCACCCTGCGGCTGCCGGGCGCCCAGGCGCCGGCCGCCCAGGCGCCGGCCGAGCAAGCGGGCCGGCCGGCGTGACGGCGGCGGGCGGCGCGTCTCAGAACGCATCTGCGGCGCTCCCGCCGGCCGCCGCGGAGGCTGCCGTGAGCGTGGACGCGCACGACCGCTCGACCAGCGCCCATCCGTATTCGCAGCTGCACAGAGGCCACGGCCGTTGCCGTTCAAGGGCCCGGACGTAGTACTCCACCCAGGCGACCGCCGGCCATTCGCGGGTTGCCCGGACCTTCGGGCACTCTTCGCTCGGATCGGTGACGGCCTCCTGGTACAGGACGGACAGGTAGTCGCGGCGCGCGCACTCCGCAGCGCACCAGGACCTCGGCTCCGCGTTCCCGTACACCGGCAGCTCATCGATGTCAGCGACGATCTCCGCCGTGCGCCGGTCGTACACCGCCTCCCGTTCCGGGTCGATTACCGGGCACGCCGGATACGTGGTGCGCTGCTCCTCGGTCATCGCGTACACGGCCGCGCCGCCGATCATCAGCGCAACCGCCATGCCGAACGGCATCATCATCTTCATCTCTCACTCCTCATGTATCGCCATCGGCGCTTAGGCCAAGACACAGGAATGGGAGCCTCGGGTAACGCCACCCAAGGCTCCCACGAACCAGCCTCACGACTCGCTTCACTTGCGCGCCACAGGCCGGCTCACAACAGGCGGACACGGCTAGCCGATGCAAACGTCGGAATCGCCATACCAGTCCGTGTACACGCAGGCGCAAGACGGCCAAGCTCGCTGCTTTATCAAGCACCTGCTTTGTGATCTCTGGTACATGCTGCAACCCTCACTCGCATCGCCAGGCACCAGAATGTCCCGATACTGACGAGCGGAGCAGCTGTTTCTGCACCAGGGTCGGTGAGGCGCGACGACGCCGTTGAGATCAAATGGATCCTCCATGCGTCGCTGCTCGGCGATGGGATCGATGTCGTTCTCCGACGGAGCAACGAAAGGCTGGGCCTCCGCTGGGGTGGCGCCTTCCTGGGTATACGCCGGCGCGCCCGCTACGAACAGCAGGACAAGCGCCATCCCGAATGCGATCAACTGCTTCATGTCTCTCTCCTTACGAAGTTGCGCCCTCTGCGGGCGCGCCTCGGGGCGATGTTCCCGTTCAGTCTCACTCGGCATCACCTCCTCCGATCCGGATTCAAGGTCGTTCGTCGTCATGGCATACCTGTACCGTGGCGGCCGGTGGTCGGCATATCAGCCGTTTCCTGAATTTGGACTTCAAAATTGCTGAGATGCGGCGTCAGCGATCGGAATGCACCGGATGGAGCCCGCCGTGTTGACCCGGTTCGGCGTCGGGGCTACGATGCCGGGCCATGATCGGCATCCACGCGGAGCTATGGCGGCGCGTGTGGAGTTGGAGTGGGTGCCCTTCCAGGGAACGGCCATGATGCGTCGTGAAGCGTTGCGCCTGAGCGTCCGATCGTTGACGTGGCGTCCGGCGGAGTCGCTGCTGCTCATCGTCAGCGTCGCCCTTGCGGTGGCCGCTGCCTCGGCCGGCATCACGCTGGCGGGCGCGGGGGCGACCATCTTCCGGCAGTTGCTGTCTCTGCTTCAATACCGCGAGATTGCCGTCTCCACCGGAATCGAGTACTGGGACAAGGCCCGAGACATGAAGCTGCCCGCGCGTCCCAAGCTGCCGAGCGACATCGTCCTCACGGCCGAGGACCTGTACCGGGCGCGCTCGGTGAACACTGCCGTCCAATACGCGTATCTCGCCGAAAACGAATGGTGGCTGCTGACCAGACCACCGGCGGGACCGCATCCGCAGCACCGGTCCCTGAACGGCATGGTGGTCACCCCCGATTTCTTTCCCGCGATGGGCTTGGCGCCCGACGTCGGCCGCCTGTTCACGGACGCAGACCCGGCGGACGAGGAGTCCGTGATGGTGATGGGCTCATGGCTGGGCGCCACCTTGTTTGAGGACGGCTTAGCGGTCGGCCGGACGGTCTGGTCGGCCGGCCGGCTCTACCGTATCGTCGGGGTGCTGGAGGAGAGCCGCACCAGCGCGGACTCCCAGGCGTTCGCCCCGCCTATCGACGCCCTGCCGAGCACTACGGCCAGGATCCGCCGGACGATGCGAAGCCTCCGCTTTACGGTGGCGGACCGCCGGTCCTTGGACGTGGCGCGCGAGCAGCTGACCGAGTACTTCGACGCGGCCTACGGCGAGGGGCTGCTGCACGTGAGTGATCCACGGGCGCAGGCGCGGCTGATTGCCGGCCGCTTCCGCGGCGTGGTGCGGGTCGTTCTGTTCCTGTCGGTATCACTGCTGGCGATCAGCACGTTGTACTTGGCGAACATCTTTGCCGGCCGCGCGCTCCGCAAGCGGCGGTCGGCCGGCATCCTCAAGGCGATGGGGGCGACCGCCGGCGGGGTGTTCGCCGTCTTCGCCGCGGAGGCGGCGGTGATCGCCGCTATCGGCGGCGCCGCCGGACTGGGCGTGGCAGCCCTGGTGGCAAGCACGGTCTCGCTCAGCATCGGCGTCGACGTGTCGGCTGCCGGTCCGCTCCTGGCCGGCTTGGGGCTGTCGTTGACGATCGTGGCCGCCTGCAGTCTGTTGCCGGCCGCCGCAGCAGCGCGCGCCCCGGCGGCCGAGGCGATCCGCCGCGAATGACGCCGGCGGGAACGATGCGGACGTTGCGCGCGGCGCCGACCGGTCTGGGGCGTTCACCGCTCAAGGCCGCCCTGTTGCTGGCGACGATCGCGCTCGGCGTCGCTGCGACGATCTCCGCGCTGTCGATCAGCAGCGCCCTCAGCCGCTTGATGGTCGAACGCCTGGAACGCGACGGTTTGGTCGTGGCGATCTATGGCAGCAGTGGCAGCGCCGGTCCCGACGCGCCTTCATATTCGTTGCGCCAGAGCGCCGTCGACACTCTGTTGAGCGACGTGAGCGGCGCTACGGCGGCCAGCCTGGTCCGGCCGCTCGACTCGGACGAGTACGTGTTGGGCGGCACGATCTACCAAGTACGCACCGTCGTGGCCGCATCCGATACGTACCTGCAGGTTATGGGCCTGTAGATGGCCGCCGGTTCCAACGTCGAGACGCCCGATCACGCCGTGATCAGCGCCACCCTGGCGGAGGTCCTGTACGGGTCCGCGGCCGCTGCGCTCGGGCAGACCCTGCAGACTGCGGCCCCGCGCATGACGTTCGGCAACAGGACACGGGAACAGGCGGCGGCCATGCGCCGGGCGTTCATGCCGGCCTACACCGTGCGCGGCGTCTTCCGGGACCCGGATGAACTGCGGCGCCACGTCTACGGGATCGCCGACTTGGTGGTCGGGCTCGATGCGAACCCCGATCGCCACCGGTACTCGATCAAGCTGCGCGTGACCGGCGCCCGCCTCGGCGCCATCCGGTTTCAGGTCCGCGACGCCCTCGCCCGGCTGTATGGCTATGAGGCCGCCGTAGACGTTGAGCAGGAGGACGACTTGTCAGCCTTTCATCGCATGGACCCTCGCTCCACCGTGCGCACGCTGTCGCTGATCCTGAACCTGCTGGCCGTTCTGATCCTGGTCACCGGCGGCGTGGGGTTGCTCAGCCTGATGATGGTGGAGGTGCTGAGCCGATCCCGGCAGATCGCGCTGTCGCGCGCCTTCGGCGCATCGAAGCGGTCGATCGCCGCCGAGTTCCTGGTATGGTCGGTCGTCATGGCGGCAGCGGCGGCGGCGCTCGGCGTGGTCCTGAGCCTGTTCCTGTCCGCTCCGCTCACCGAGCTGGTGACCGCAGTCTTCCGGGACACGGCGGAGATCGACCTGACCGGCCCGGTGGTCACGCCGGCGGCCATCGCCGCGGGCGTGGCGTCGGCCGTCGGGATCGGCGGCCTGCTGGGGCCGCTGCCGGTCTTCTCCGCGCTGGCGGCGCCGATCGCCGAAGGGATCCGAGACGCATGAGGCGGCCGGTCCGCGCCAACGTCCTGCTGGCCGACGACCACCGGATCATGCGCGAGGGCCTGCGCGCTCCTGAGCCGGCAGGCCGGCGTCACCGTGGTGGGCGAGGCGGCCGACGGCCCGTCGGCGCTGGAGCAGGCGCGCCGGCTGCGCCCCGACTTAGTGATCCTGGACATCGGCCTGCCCCACCTGAGCGGCATCGAAGTGGCCACGCGCATATCCGCCGAGCTACCGCGCACGCGCGTCGTGGCGCTCTCCAAGCACCACGACCGGCGCTTCGTGGCGCGGATGCTGCAAGCGGGCGCCGCCGCCTACCTGATCAAGGAGTGCGCGTTCGAGGAGCTCACCGACGCGATCGACACGGTGATGCGCGGCCGCAAGTTCCTGGGCGCCGGCATCGCCGGCACCATGGTCGACCTGGTGCACGGCATCGACCAGCCCGGATCGGCCCTGGACGCGCTGACCGACCGCGAACGGGAGGTGATGCAGATGGTGGCCGAAGGCAGCACCGCCAAGGAGATGGCCGGCGCGCTCGGCGTCAGCGCCAAGACCATCGACACCCACCGCCATCACGTGATGGAGAAGCTCCGCGTCGAAAGCGTCGCCGAGCTCACCCGCATAGCGATCCGCGAAGGGCTGGTGCCGCTCGAAGCGTGAGACCGCCGCCCTCCACTGAGGGCATCTCAGCATTTTTGGACGTTCAGGCCGCTCGGCTTCCTCGTGGCGCGCCCTGAGCCGTTCGCCCATCACCTCATCGACGTCGGTGAGCGTGGTGCAGGCCAGCATCTCCTCCGCCTCCGCTGGGCGAGGTCGCGCCGCTTGCCGACGCGGCCTTCCATCGGGCCGGCTCAGCCATGCGACATTCCGGCCCCGGCGCATCCTTCGGCGCCGAAGTTTCGTCGGCGCCGCTGGCCGTGGCGCGGCTTCCGGTGCGCCGGCCGCGCGGCGGACGGGCCGGGGCGTGGCGCTCGACCTCTTCCCGCACCGCGCGCGCCACGATCTGCCCCAACGTCATGTGCGGATCGACGTGCGACAGCAGCCCCTTGAGCTGCTCCAACCCGCGCCGGCAGTCGTCGTCGATCACCGCCTTTTACGGGTCGCCGCACGCCAACAACGCCCGCGCCGGCGTATTGACACGACGGCGGGGCAGTCGATACCTTCTCGGAAACCGCTACAGGAGTTGTCTATGTCCTTCAAACCGGCAGAACTACCGCGACCGACCGCTTCTACCCCTCCCCCCCCCCCCCCCCCCCCGGCGGCAACACGAGGTTCGGACAAATGCGGGCCGCGCTGACCGCAGCGCTGGCGCTGGCGGTCGCCGCCTTCACCGTGACCATGACGGCCTGCGCGCCGGTCACGCCGACCCCCGCAACGCCGGACAGCGGCGGCGGAGGTTCGGGCGGCGCTGAGCCGCCGACCACGCCCGCACCGGAGCCGACCCCGGCCCCGCCGCCGCCGGAGCCCATGAAGTGGACGCTCGAGGCGGCCCAGTTCGGCGACGACGGCGCCAACATCTGGATCGAAACCAGCAACCGCTCCCAACCGTTTGCCTGGGACGCGATCACCGCCGACAACGTCGACGACGTGCGCGTGTCGATCGGCGGCGTAGCCCTGGCCGGGGAAAGCCGCTCCTTCACCAGCACCTTGTTCGAGCCGGCCTTCGAGGGCGACTACAGCGGCGCCGAGTGGACGATCTCGGCGGAAGTGACTCCAGGCGCCGTGGCGCTGGTGCTCACCGCCCCCAACCAGCGGATCGACCGGGGCGACCTCAGCCACGTCATCGTCACCAACGGAGGGCGCCAGTACTGGCACGGTCTCCCGATCATAACGTTTGCGGCCCCGCTGCAGGGCGGCCGCAGGGCAACCGCAGTCTCGGTGGGGCCCGGTGTGATCATAGCCGCCGGTACTCACGGCGGCGTGGTCGGGAACGGCTACACGACACCGCCGGTGGTCCTGGTCCCGTACGTGCACGGGTCCGGCCAGGTAGGCCCGGGAGCGGGCTCTGCAGTGTTGCAAGTACGGATCAGCGGCGGTTCAATAACGGGAGTGGACGTCATAGACGGCGGGAGCGGCTACTGGGGAACAGGTGTTTCCTGTTGGTTCGAACCGCGGCAAAATGCGAACTGCTCGGTAACCGTACGCGACTCGATCACGGCGATCGAGCTCACGGACCGGGGGCGCGGCTACAAGGCCCCCCCGAGCGTCACGATCACCCCCGTCGGGTCGAATGGCGAGAATGCGGCGGCCAGGGCCGTGCTGCGAGGGCCGACCGGCAACAGCCAGGTCGAAAACCTGTTCTGGGGCCGCCAAGCGCTGTACGGCAAGGAGCTGCTGATCGAGATCGCAGCCGAGGAGTAACCCCGCAACCGGCCATCGGCTGTCGCCGACGTTCGATGCCGGCACGACGGAGGCTGCGGCATGATATACTCGGCGCTCACCCCGGTCCGCATCCCCACTGCCGCAGATCGTCCTGTGTCAGGCCGAGATACGCGAGTTGCTGCCCGACGAAGCCTGCGTAGAAGTCGCCGAGGCGTTCGTGGTAGTCCGGGTCCACGTCGTTGTGCCACTGCTTGAGCCACGGCACGTATTCCCGGATGACCGCCAGCAGCGGCGTGAGCCGTGCCGCGTTCCAGCCTTCCCGCTCGTAGGCGCACGTGTAGTACGCGGCGACCGCTTGGCACAGGGTCAGGGCGTCCCAGCCGGCCCAGCCGACCAGGAGGGTGGGATCGTCGTCGAAGCTCATGTCCGGGAAGCTGACGAAGCGCTCCTTCGGCACGTCGAGCGCGCCGCGCAGACGCCAGTAGCCGGCCTTCAGGAAGTCGGCGGAGCGGTACTTGGGCGGCCGCGCCACGTCGCCGAGCGCATCCCGCTTGCGGCGGCGCTGCTCGGCTTGGAGGCGGGCGGCGTAGTCGTCCGCGGTCTCGTCGGGTTCGCGCGGAGTGGTCGCGGCGGTCTCGGCGTCGATTTCGTCTTCGCGCCGTTGCGCGGCCCAGACCGCCTCCCAGTCGGCGCGCTTGGCGAGGCCGGACGGCTTGTAGCGTTGCGCCGGCAGCGCCGGCACGCTTTCGGCGGCGACCAGTTCGGCGATCAGCAGTTCGAGGTCGGCGTAGGCGCCTTCCGAGAGGCGGGCGGCGGTCTGCTGGAAGTCCGCATCGGCGGCGGCCCGGCCGGCGAGGTCGCGGACGGTGGTGAGGCCCGGTTCCGGCCAGTAGGCCGGCGACTCCAACCGGTCGAGCAGCCACGTGCGGATCGCGCGCCGCTCCTGGTCTTGCCATGACTCGACGTTCCATCGCCGTTTGTACTCCGGCCGTTCGAGCAGCCCGATGAAGCGGTCGGATTCGATCAGCGCGATGCGCCGCGCGACGAGTGAGCGGTAGTCTTCCGGCCAGTGGGCGGGCAGGTCCGTGACCGGCGTGGAGCCGTGGCGCTCGAACCACCGGGTCTCCAGTTCGCCGGCCGCCATCCGCCGCGCCATCACGATCTCGAACGCCCGCTCGCCGAGCGCCAGCGGCGGCGGTTCGGGACGGCCGCCGCCGCCGTCCGCGTAGCGGCAATCTTCGTCGATGACGCCGTAGAGCCGGTAGCACTCCCAATCGAGTTCCTCCTGCAGCGCGATCATGCGCGCCAGGAGATCGGCGGCCGCGTCCTGATGTTCGTCAAGCTCAGCCCGCGTCATGGGTAACCGGTCGGCCAGTTGCGCCGGCAGATGGGCCTGCCGCTCGGCGCCGAGCCGATCGACTGCTTCCGATAACCCAATTGGCCTTTCCGCCGGAAGCGGAAGCCTCTTCAACCGGGTCGAATTGAACTGATAGAAATTTTCGAATGTGTCGGTTGTCTGCCGCGCGCCCTTCGCATCGACCGTACTTCCCTTATTGTGAGATACTTGCTTCAGCCAGAAGCACGTCACGGAACTGTTGAGAATGCCGACGAGTTCAATATGATCGGTCTCGCCGGCGTTCTTCGGCAGCTTTATCACAGGCGCCGTTCTCGAGAAGACTCTGCCGTCGCGATCGAACGCGAAGTGATTGTGCGTAGCCACCTCGGCGAATGTTATGGAAAGGCGAAAACGCAGCTTCCTGGTATACAGCTCCTGGTACTCGTACCATGAGAGACCTCTCTCTATCATCGGGGTGCCGAATCGTTTGCGCGATGAAATAGCCGTTCGGTACGGCCAAAACAATCGGGCGGTATTGGGTATGTTCTCCAAGTCAAGAAGCCCGAAGTCGTCGCCATAGAGCCAGACGGCGACCGGACCGGATAGCGTCCAGTCACGAATGCTATCTCCGATTACCAGAGATCGCAGATGCTCCACTCCAAGACGCCGCGCCGTTGCGGCGTCGCCGATGACGAATAATCCGTCCTCTCCCGTGACCGCGGTTATGCCTACGTCGGTCGCAACCTCATCGAGTACTTGAAAAGACTTCGACTCCAGCGACGTCTGCAGGTCTCGACTGATCCCGCCCCTGATCGACCACGGATGATCGTAGAATGTCGTACGTGACACGTCAGACACGGTGATCCACGCCGATTCGCTCCCCGAGTAGCCGATCTGACGGCGAATCGCCGTCCAGACCTTCCCGCTCGCAGGATCGGTCGGCGGCTCCGGTTCACCTCGAATGCCAAGCACCGCATGAACGGAATCGGAGGCAGGCTCCCGGTTGCGACCGATGAGGATTACCGTCGGAGTCCCGTGTCCGGGAATGTACGCGCCCGACGTATCTATTACGTGAGTCAGGTCAACGGACGGCATGAAACGCTCGATGAGCTTCCGCCCGAACTCGCGCTTCATGAACGAGTTTGACGTGATCTGGCCAACGTAACCGGCGGCGCGGGTCTTGCTTCCTCGGACCGCCAACTCGAACAGTCGCTCGGCGAATGGGACGCTCATGGCGTACTTCATGTGGCACGTCGAGTAGCGCGCCCGGTACAATTGGCTGAGCGCCTTGTCCTTCGGCGTGATGTACGGCGGGTTCCCTACTACGGCGTGGTATTGCTGGCCGAGAATGCGGTTCAGAGCTTCGAGGTCCTCCGCCTGGAAGGCGTGCGAGAACTCGGCCTGGCCGGTGAGCGCGTGCTGTTCCGCGCCGCTGCCCAGGTCGAGCTCGCCGAAGCGGCGGCCGTGCAGCAGGCTGTCGCCCGCGGCTACGTTGATACGGAACGCGGGCGCGTCCTGCAGGCGCTCGACGCCGCTGGCCCGTAGCGCCGCCACCAGCAGCCGGAAGCGGGCGATCGCCGCAGCGAACGGGTTGACGTCCACGCCGTAGACGGCGTCCAGCGCGCGTTGCGCCAGCACCCGCGCCGGCGTGTCCGGTTCGCGGTCGCGCCACTGGCACAGCAGCCGCCGGAACGCGCCGAGCAGGAAGTGACCGGACCCGCACGCCGGGTCGATGAGACGGACGGCGGCCAGCCCGAAGTCGCCGAGCGCCGGGATGAGCGTGCGGTCCAGGATGAACTCCTCCACGAACTCCGGCGTCTGCAACAAGGCGTACCGCTTCTTGGCGTCGTCGGAGAGGTCCTGGTACAGGTCGCCCAGAAAGCGGGTGTCCCACGCCGGATCGGTGAAGTCGTGGCCGAGCACGCCGGTGTCCGGGTCGGTCGCGCGCCAGAACGCCAGCAGGTCGCGCGCCGCGTCGCCGGAGATGCCGAGGCGCCACACCGGGTTGCGCTCCCGGTCGTAGAGCGGAGCCATCGCCGGCAGGCGGGAGACCGCGGCGAACACGTCGAGCAGGTAGTCGCGGTCGGTATCGGTGGGACGCGCGCGGAAGTAGCTCATCTGCCGGTCCGCCGCGCGGTCGTTGGCCCTGCGCGGGCCGCCGATCAGCGGCTCGTCGATCAGCCCGTTGTCCTCAATGAAGCGGACGAACACGCAGGCGAGCAGCCACGCCACCGCCGCCTGAGTCAGCTCACCGGCCCGCCAGACCCCGAACGTCGCCGCGGTGCGCTCCGCCTCGCGCGCCGCCCGGTACTCCGCCTCCAGCGCGGCGGCCATCTCCGGCGCGCTCTCCGCGCGCTCGGCCAAGTCCCGCTCCAGCAGCCGCAGCTGCCCCCGCAGGTCGCTCAACAGCGCTTGCCGATCGATCACGTCCCGTCCCCGCCGCCGCTACGATCGGTCATCCGGCCCCTCCGTCGCGGACCGCCCGCGCCGCGCGATTAAGCCAGGCGCGGTCAGTCGACGTCGTCGTGGAAGTCGTTCTCGACGATGGCGCGATCCACGGGCTGATCCGACAGCACGGCGCCTCTCTCGTCGACTTCGTACCATTCGCCCTCGCCGAACTCTGCTACGTTGCGGCCGTCACTGAGAATGAGTATCTCGAGGTCCTCGGGGCCGTCGTAGTCGTCGAAGCTTTCGAGTTCGGCGTCGGGGATCGACCGGTCGACCGGCCGGCCCTGGGAGTCGGTCCCTACCGTATGGTCAGCCATCCTGCTTTCTCGAATAGCTTATCCGTCGCCGCGGCGATCGGCAAGAACTCCTCCATCGGCCACTGTGACAACCGGTCCGCGCCGAGGTCGGCCTGCCGGCGGCGTTCTTTCCGGGCTTGGTCATCGTTCATGGCCAGCGAGATGCCCGTGAGGCCCTTGAGAGTCGGGACGCCCCCACGAAACGGCTGACGAAGTCTCCTCTTCGCCGCACAGCTCGTAGCCGCGCTCGCGCGCCAGGGCCGCCGCGCGCCGAAACGTCGATCACCGGCGGGCCGCCCGATGGCTGCTGTTCGAACGCCGCATCGGGGATGCGGGGATGCCGGCAGCATACCCGCCGGCGCCACGTCGTGCGGTGCGGTTCCGTTACGTGCGTGGGCACGCACGCCGACAGGAGCGCCGCGCTCACGCAAAGCCGGGCCTGCCGCTCGCAATAGACCGTGGACTACGGGCGGGCGGCAGCGCGGTCCGCCCAGCCGCCTTCGTCCGCATGGCGGTGGCGGTGATGGGCGGCGCAGAGCAGACGGAGATTGCCGGGTTCGGCGCTGCCGCCGAGCGCGAATGGCAGGACGTGATCCATCTGCACCACATGCCGGGAGCCGCAACGGCGCCCGCTACGCCGGTCCACGTAACTGCAGCAGCCCCCATCGCGCTCCCAGACCTGCCGTTTGATTGCGGCCGGGATGGTACGGCCGCGCACCTGGGGCTGCGGCGGCGCGGCTTGGCCTTGCCGGGCGCATTCCGCTTTCGGCGCCGAAGTGGCGGATCGGGCGGCCGTTGCGGGCCGCTTCGCTGCCGCGGCGCGGCCGTGCTCGGAGTCCGCCTTCACCTTCGCTGGCGAAGTCGCGACCCTTGCCGGCATGGCGGCCGGCCGCGCCGGCGGCGCTACGGAGTCCGGCCCGCCCGGTTCCTTCGGCGCCGAAGGTGGTGTCGCTGCGCCGGGCCGCTTCGCTGTTGCAGCGTCGCCGCGCCCGGGGTTGCCCGGTTCCTTCGCCGCCGAAGCCGTGACGCCTGCCGGCGCGGTCTTCCGTTGGGCCGGCTCAGCCACAACGGCATTCGGCCCGGTCGAGACCTTCGGCGCCGAAGGTTGGGTCGCCACGCTGGCCCGCTTCGCTGCCACAGCGCGGCGTTGGTCGAAGTCCGCCGGCACCTTCGCTGCCGAAGTTGCGCCGCCTACCGGCGCGACGCGCCTATGCGCGGCCTCGTCTGGACCGGATGCGTCCTTCGGCGCCGAAGTTTCGTTGGCGCCGCTCGAAGCCGCCCGGCTGCCGGTGCGCCGGCCGCGCGGCGGGCGGGCCGGATCGTGGCGCTCGACCGCTTCCTTCACCGCGCGCGCCACGATCTGCCCCAACGTCATGTGCGGATCGACGTGCGACAGCAGCCCCTTGAGCTGGTCCAACCCAAGCCGGCATTCGTCGTCGATCACCGCCTTGAGCTCCCACCGCCCCGCGCCCAGCGGCCGTATCCGGTCGGCGGGTACGGTCAGATCGGGGTCCACGCCGGCCAGCAGGTTCTTCACCTGCCGCGTGCTCTTGCCGGCCGCCTCCTCCACCAGCGCCCGCCGCGCCGACGAGTCGAGCACCGGCGCCGTCGGCGGTTCCTCCGCTTGCGCCGGTGCGCTGGGCTCGCGTGGCGGCGCGCCGGGACCGGGTGCCGATCCGTTGGACGCCACAGCCGACCGGGCGTCGGCCTGCGCGTCGGGGCCCGGCGCCGATCCGTTGGACGGCGCGGGAGACCGATCACCGGCTCGCGCCCCGCGTCCGCTGCCCGACTGCTTGCGCTTGCGTTCCTGCCGATCAAAGGCGTGCTGCAGCAGCGCCGCCGAGTTGAGCGTCAGCGAGCCGTCCCGCATCCGCTCGCGCGCTCCTTCGACCTCCCCGCACAGCCGCATCGCCTTGATGCGGCGCCACGCGGCGGCTTCGCTGTAGCCGAGTTCGCGCGTGGCGTAATCGAACAGGCTGGAGAAACCTTGGGGCAGATACAGACGGCGGCGTTCAAGCTCGCGCAGGTGATCGATGACCACGACTTCGAGCTGGTGTTCGACTGCGGCCAGTTCCTTGAGCCGCTGCACCAGATGCCGGTCGGAAAGGCCGGAAACGGTAGTGGTGACCGGCGCTTCGGGAGCGGTGCGATTCATGGTGCAAGTATACTGCCAGAAAACAAATGAGTCAAGTTTGCCGGCTGCTTTTTTGAAAAACGCTCTCATTCGCCAAGTCGTTCGTATGGAATTTGATGAGTCACCAGCGGCGTGGAGTCGTCGCTGATCCCGGGCGGGAACGGCCAGCGCTCGGCGCCGATAGTGGCTGAAAACCGGCCGATCACCGGCAGTCACCACAACCGCCTATCGGTTTGCCGGTCGAATGCTCTGTCGAGCAGCAGTCGCATGAAACTATCGCTATAACCTGCTGATTCCAAGCGAGTCGGTGTGCCGGCCCTCAAGGGCCGCTTGATCGGCCGGCGACAACGGCGCCTCCACTGCTTCCGTGAGCGCCGCTAGTTCCTGAGCGCTCATCCGTTCCTTGAGCACTCCCAGTCTACGTGGACGCTTCACACGCAAGGGAACCAGCTTTGCTACCGGTTCCCGCCCGCGCGTGATCACGACTTCCTCGCCCCGCTCCGCACGGCCGATCATTTCCGCAAGCCGGGAACGGAACACGTCGATGCTGACCGTCTCGGCATTCCACTGAGAGCCATCGGCAGACTTCGCATTCGTCATGTGACCACCTCCACCGATATTCATTGCGGAACTGGAAGTTTCATAGCACACCCTGGGCGAACGTACAACAGCCATGATGCCTGCCGGCGCTTAAGGCCGTTGCGCCGACTCAGCCGCATCCGGCCCGGGCGCGTCCTTCGGCGCCAAAGTTGGACCGGATGGAGCCCGCCGGGTTGACCTGGCGCCGTGACCGGGCCACGATGCAGGCCGTGACCGGCATCCACGCGGAGCGAGGGCGGCGCGTGTGGAGTTGGAGCGAAGCCCTTCCGGGGAACGGCCATGATGCGTCGTGAAGCGTTGCGCCTGAGCGTCCGATCGTTGACGTGGCGGCCGGCCGAGTCGCTGCTGCTCATCGTCAGCGTCGCCCTGGCGGTGAGCGCTGCCTCGGCCGGCATCACGCTGGCGGGCGCGGGAGCGACGATCTCCGAGCGTTTGCTGTCATCGCTTCATTACCGTGAGATCGCGGTCTCCAATGGAATCGAGTATTGGAACAAGGCCCGAGACATGAAGCTGCCCGCGCGTCCCAAGCTGCCGAGCGACATCGTCCTCACGGCCGAGGACCTGTACCGGGCGCGCTCGGTGAACACTGCCGTCCAATACGCGTATCTCGCCGAAAACGAATGGTGGCTGCTGACCAGACCACCGGCGGGACCGCATCCGCAGCACCGGTCCCTGAACGGCATGGTGGTCACCCCCGATTTCTTTCCCGCGATGGGCTTGGCGCCCGACGTCGGCCGCCTGTTCACGGACGCAGACCCGGCGGACGAGGAGTCCGTGATGGTGATGGGCTCATGGCTGGGCGCCACCTTGTTTGAGGACGGCTTAGCGGTCGGCCGGACGGTCTGGTCGGCCGGCCGGCTCTACCGTATCGTCGGGGTGCTGGAGGAGAGCCGCACCAGCGCGGACTCCCAGGCGTTCGCCCCGCCTATCGACGCCCTGCCGAGCACTACGGCCAGGATCCGCCGGACGATGCGAAGCCTCCGCTGCGGCCCCGCGCATGACGTTCGGCAACAGGACACGGGAACAAGCGGCGGCCATGCGCCGGGCGTTCATGCCGGCCTACACCGTGCGCGGCGTCTTCCGGGACCCGGATGAACTGCGGCGCCGCGTCTACGGGATCGCCGACTTGGTGGTCGGGCTCGATGCGAACCCCGATCGCCACCGGTACTCGATCAAGCTGCGCGTGACCGGCGCCCGCATCGGCGCCATCCGGTTTCAGGTCCGCGGCGCCCTCGCCCGGCTGTATGGCTATGAGGCCGCCGTAGCCGTTGAGCAGGAGGACGACTTGTCAGCCTTTCATCGCATGGACCCTCGCTCCACCGTGCGCACGCTGTCGCTGATCCTGAACCTGCTGGCCGCGCTGATCCTGGTCACCGGGGGTGTGGGGCTGCTCAGCCTGATGATGGTGGAGGTGTTGAGCCGATCCCGGCAGATCGCGCTGTCGCGCGCCTTCGGCGCATCCAAGCGGTCCATCGCCGCCGAGTTCCTGGTATGGTCGGTGGTCATGGCGGCAGCGGCGGCGGCGCTCGGCGTGGTCCTGAGCCTGTTCCTGTCGGCGCCGCTCACCGAACTGGTGACCGCGGTCTTCCGGGACGCGGCGGACATCGACCTGACCGGCCCGGTGGTCACGCCGGCGGCCATCGCCGCGGGCGTGGCGGCGGCCGTCGGGATCGGCGGCCTGCTGGGGCCGCTGCCGGTCTTCTCCGCGCTGGCGGCGCCGATCGCCGAAGGCATCCGCGACGCAAGAAGCGGCCCCCGCCGGCGCCGCTTCTTGCACGTCCCGGGGTCCGATCAATGAATGGGATCAGTGGATTCGCCGGAACAAGAGGTCCTTGAAGCCCGGCCCGTCAGCCGGCCCTGACGTCAGCCGGCGTGAACGTCAGCCGGCCACGCCTTCAGCCGACCAGGTTGCGCGGCGCGCCGGCCAGGAAGGCGCGGATGTTTTCCGCCGTGCGGGTGATCAGGTTCTGGCGCGCTTCCCGCGTCGACCACGCCGAGTGCGGGGTGATCAGCGCGTTGCGCGCGGTGAGCAGCGGGTTGCCGGCCCGCGGCGGCTCCGCGGTCAGCACGTCGAAGCCGGCGCCGGCCAGCCGGCCCCGGTTGAGCGCATCCGCCAGCGCCGCCTCGTCGACGATGCCGCCGCGCGCGGTGTTGATCAGCAGCGCCGAGCGCTTCATCAACGCGATCGCGCCGACGTCGATCAGGTTGCGGGTCGCCGGGGTGAGCGGCACGTGCACGGTGACGACGTCCGCGGCGCGCAACAGCGCTTCCATCGGCGTGTTGGGATAGGCGCCGTCCGGGATGCCGAGCGCGTCGTGCGCGATCACCCGCATCCCGAACCCTTCCGCGATGCGCGCCACGCCGCGCCCGATCGCCCCGAAGCCGATGACGCCGATCGCCTTGCCGTGCAGCTCGAAGGTCGGGTAGCGGAGCAGGGTAAAGCCGTCCGCCGCCGCCCAGTCGCCGGCCCGCACGTCGGCGGCGTACCGGTGCGCCTGCGTGGCCAAGTTGAGGATCAGCGCGAAAGCGTGCTGGGGAACGGTGTGCTCGGCGTAGCCGGGCACGTTGCAGACCGGGATGCCGCGCGCGCCGGCCGCCTGCACGTCGACGTTGTCGTAGCCGGTGGCCGCCGCCGCCACCAGCCGCAGGTCCGCGCCCGCCGCTATCGCCGCGGCGGTCACCTTGGCCTTGTTGGCGATCAGCACGTGCGCGCCGCGCGCGCGCTCCACCGCCTCCTTCGGGGTCGAGTTGGCGTACCGCGCGTAGTCGCCCTGATCGGCTATGCCGCTGAAGTCGACGTCGCCGTCGAGCGAATACATCGCATCGTCCAGAAAGACCAGACGGACCGGACTTGACCGGACCGGAACGGCCGGTTGCGGGCCGGCCCGCTCAGCCACGGGCCGCCGCCGCCCGGCCGCGGCCGAGCGCCTCCGGATTGACCACCACGCGGGGCGGCCGTTCCCCGTTCAGGACCGCCGCCATCCCGTGCGCCATCATCTCCGCCATGCGGTCCATGGCGCCGCGGGTCATGGCCATGGCGTGCGGCGCGGTGAGCACCGCCGGATGCCGGAAGATCGGATGTTCGAAGTCCGGCGGCTCCGGGTCGAACACGTCGAGCGCGGCGCCGGCCAGCGGGCCGTCGTCGATCCCGGCCAGCACGGCGTCCAGGCTCTCCACCACGCCGCCGCGCGCCAGGTTGATCAGGAACGATCCCGGCTTCATGGCCGCGATCCGGCGGCGGTCGATCATGCCGCGGGTCTGATCGGTGAGCGCGGTATGCAGGCACACCGTGTCGGCGCGCCGCAGCAAGGAGTCGAGGCCGGTCAGCTCGACGCCGAGCGCCTCGGCCGCCGCGCGGTCGGCGTACGGGTCGTGCGCCAGCAGCGTCACCTCGAACGGACCGAGCATCCGCGCGAGCTCCCGGCCGATGTGGCCGAAGCCGACGATGCCGACCGTGAGCCCGGCTATGTCGCGGGCCAGAAACCGCTCCCGCGACGCCCAGTTGCGCTCCTTCATCTGCCGGTCCCAGTAGGGGATCCGCTTGTTGAGCGCCAGCAGGTAGGCGACCGACGCCTCGGCCACGGTGGCGGCGTTTGCGCCGGGCGTGGTGATCAACGCCACCCCGCATTCGGTGGCGGCGTCGACGTCGATCGAGTCGTAGCCGACCCCGGTGCGGCCGATCACGCGCAACCCGCGCGCGCCCCGGATCAGGGCGCCGGGCGCGCCGGCCGAGCCGCGCAGGATCAGCCCGATCACCTGATCGTCGATCGCCGCCTCCAACGCCGCCTGCGTGTTTTCGGCGGTGACCTCGATCGGTCCGTGCGGGGCCAGAATCCGGCCGGTCACGTCCGGGACCGCCGCGGTGGCGATGAACCGCGCCATGCCTATCCGTTTCCGCCGGTCCGGTAGGGCTGCAGGGCGGCCAGGGCCGCCCGCGCGCCGCCGGCCACGTAGCTCCCGTCGGAACCGACCGCGATGAAGGTGTAGCCCCGCCCGACCGCGGCGGGGACCTGATCGGGCGTCTGCAGCAGGATGCCGGCCGCCTTGCCGGCCGCCCGTGCGCCGGCGGCGACCCGTTCGAGCGCGCCGGTGAAGTCGGGATGGTCGAACTGCTGCGGCAGGCCCATGCTGAAGCTGAGGTCGTTGGGACCGACGAACAGCACGTCGACGCCGTCGACCGCCGCGATCTCCCGCGCGGCGTCGACGCCGCCGGCGGTCTCTATCTGCAGGACGGTGAGCAACCCTTCGTCGGAGGCGGCGCGGTACTCGGCGAACTGCGCCCCGAACCGCGCGGCGCGCACCGAGGAGGCGACGCCGCGCACGCCGGCCGGCGGATAGCGCATCGCCGCCACCGCCGCGGCCGCCTCCTCCGGCGTGCTGACGTACGGGACCATGATCCCGTCGGCGCCGGCGTCCAGGGCGCGCTTGAAGCGCGGCGGCTCGTTCCAGGCTATGCGCACCAGCGCCGACGCCGGCGTGGCGGCGGCCGCCTGCAGCTGCCGGTAGAGCGTCTCCAGATCGCCGGCGCCGTGCTCCAGGTCGAGCAGCAGAAAGTCGAACCCGGCGTGACCGGCGATCTCCACCGACACCGTCGATCCCATGTTGCAGAAGCAGCCGGTCAGCACCTCGCCGGCCATCACCCGGTCCTGTATGAATCTCATCGCCGCCATCTTACCGGAATGCTCACCGGCGTTCAGGCGCCGGCCGCGCCGGCCGGTTGACCACCGCGATCCCGACGGCGACCAGGACGCCGCCGGCGATCAGCGGCGCGCCGAGCGGCTCGCCCACCAGCAGTCGGCTGCCGGCCAGCCCGGCCAGCGGCTGCAGGAAGAACAGCACCGACAGCCGGCTCGGGCTGTAGCGCTGCAGCACCGAGAACCAGGACAGGAAGCAGAAGCCGGCCACCACCAGCCCCACGTAGGCGAGCGCCGCCGCCGAACGCCCGCTCAGCGGCGTTGCGAACGGCGTCTCGAAGATCAGCGCCAGCGCCGCGTACGGCGGCAGGCTCAACGTCATCATCCAGAACAGCAGCTGCAGCGCGTCGGTCCGCCCGAACAGCCGCTTGGCGGTCACCGTGCGGAACGCCAGCCCGATGGAGCTGCCGATCAGCACCAGGTCGCCCAGCGCGGTGGCGCCGGTGGAGAGGTCGCGCCCGGCAAAGGTGACCGCCACGCCGCCGAAGGCGACCAGGATGCCGGCGATCACCGGCGCGGAGAGACGGTCGCCCGGCACCAGCAGGTGCGCGAACAGCGCGGTGAAGAACGGGAACGCGCTCATGATGATGGTCGAGTGCGCCGCCGACGTGTGATGGGTGCCGACCGTGAGCGCGATCGTCTGCACGGTGAAGAGCGCCGCCAGGGCGGCGATGGAGCCGATCTGCGACCGGGGCACCGCCAGCGGGTGGCCGCGCAGCAGCGCCCAGCCGCCGACCAGCGCCCAGCCGAGCGCGAAGCGGACCGTCGACAGGGTGATCGGCGGCAGCGACTCCAGGCCGATCTTGAGCCCGACCGAGTTGCCGCCCCACAGCAGCGCCAGCAACCCTACGAAGGCGAGCGCGCGGGCCGGCGGATGCTCGCTCGGTGATGGCGGCGCGGCCGGCGGCGTCCTATGATGCGGCGCGGAGGCGGCACGGTGGCTCATGAGCGCAACACGGACCCGATCATCAGCACGCTTCAGGACGTGGTGGCGACCCCGAGCGTCAACCCGGACCTGCCCGGCGGCGCGGACGGAGAGCGCGGCATGGCCGGCTACCTGAGCCGGTTCTTCGCCGACGCCGGCATTGCGTACGAGCGGTGGGACGCGCTGCCGCGGCGCCCCAACGTCGTCGCCACGCTGCCCGGCCGGGACCGCAGCCGCGCGGTCGTGTTCGAGTGCCACATGGATACCGCCACCGCCGAGGGCATGACGATAGAGCCGTTCCGGCCGGTGGTAAAGGACGGCCGGGTGTACGGCCGCGGCTCGTGCGACACCAAGGCCGGCGGCGCGGCGATGCTGCACGCCATGCTGCGCATCGCCCGGTCCGGCCAGCCGCCGCCGATCAGCGTCATGTACGCCGGCGTGGTGGACGAGGAGTACCGGATGCGGGGGGCGGCCGCGCTGGCGGACCGGCTGGCGTCGTGCGGCGCGCGCGTCGTGGCGGCGGTGGTCGCCGAGCCGACCGAGCTGCGCATTGTCCGCGCGCACAAGGGGATCATCCGCGCGGTGGTGGAGGTGAGCGGCGCGGCTGCGCACAGCTCCAAGCCGCACCTGGGCGCCAACGCGATCGGCGCCGCCGCCCGGTTGATCGCCGCGTACGACGACGAGGTGGCCGGCGCCTTCGCCGCGCAGGACGACGGCGTCACCGGCGCGCCGACCCACAACGTCGGCACCATCAGCGGCGGACTGCAGGTCAACTTCGTGCCGGACCGCTGCCGGTTCGAGCTCGACCGCCGCGTGCTGCCGAGCGAAGACTTCGCCGCCGTGCTGGAACCGTACCGGCGGATCGCCACGCGGGTGGCCGGCGAGCGGCCGGGCATAGCCATCGACGTGCGGCCGAACCTGTCGATCGAACCGATGGAGACGCCGGCCGCCGCGCCGATCGTCGCCAGCGCCGCCGCCGCGGTGCGGGCGGTAACCGGCGGCGCGTCCGTCGACGGCGAACCGTACGGCACCGACGCCGCCAAGCTGAGCGCCGCCGGCATCCCCTCCATCGTCCTCGGCCCCGGCAGCATCGACCAGGCCCACGCCGCCGTCGAGTGGGTCGACTGCGCCCAGGTCCGCCAAGCGGCCGACGTCTACCACCGCATCATGCTCGACGCCCCCGCCTACGCCGGCGCGTGAGCCGCATCGCCATGTAGAGATGGCGGTATTCGATTACGAATGGTGCGACGCGGAACCCTCTTCGGACCGCGTGTCGCAGTACACGATGGCGCGCGTTCGCATCGAAGCCGGCGGCCAGATCGTTACTTCGTTGTATGACCGCTATCTGAAGGACAATCGCGACGAAGTGTTCGTTCCGCTCGCCCACGTCACCGAATGGATGGCCGCCAACTGGTGGCATTTATGGTACGAGCCCGCGGACGTGTCCGGGGAGCAACGGCCCGGATTCGTTGCAAGGCACGATCTTGCCGAAGCGGGAAACGGGTTCGTGCTTCCTCGCGTCACGTTCGTTCCCGTCGGGGATCGAGTCCGAGTGAGAGCGCGTCGCTGGAGTCCGATGCACGCGCCGCTGGAGTTTCGAGCGGAGTGCGACGTCATGCTCCATCGCGACGACCTGGAGCAGGAGTTCCGGTCTCTGATCGGCGACGTAATCGAGCGGTTGAGAGCGAAGCGGACTCCGTTCGACTCCCTGGATTCCGAGTGGCGAGCCATCGAATCGCTCGATCAGGAAGAACGAGAGTTCTGCCAAGCCGTCGCGATCACGGGACTCGATCCGTTCGACGTCGATGCGCAAACGGCTGATCGGATTGCGCGGGCGTGGAATCAGCTCGATCCGGCTATTCGAGAAGACACTCTCGGCGCCGCCCCGGAACACTCGTTGGATGCGATCCGGGATTGGTCGGATCGCTGTCTGGAATCCGCGGAACAGGGCCAGAGCGGGGAGAGTTGGCGGACCATCCGGCAGGCCGCGCGGCGCACGGGAGCAAGTAGCCACCTGCCGTGGCAGCGCGGATACGAAGACGCTCGCGCGGTTCGTAAGGAACTGGCCGCCCATCCGGGCGCATTTGATTTCGAGCGGAGCGGCCAATTGGGGATATGGATTCGGGAAGACCAAGCTCCGGCGCTCCGAATCCACGGAGTCGTGGCCTCCGAGTCTCCTTCGTGCGTGGTGGTCCGCAAGCCGGAACCGGGCAAGCGGTTCCTGGTCGCGCGGGCTCTTGGGGACTACGTCGGACGCGAAGAACTCGCTCCGGCTATCCTGGCGTCGCTCGACACCGCCCGGCAGGCTCGGTCGCGCGCGTTCGCCGCCGAATTCCTTGCGCCCGCCGCATGGCTGCGGAACCAAGTCGGAAGCGCCGAGTCGGTGGATGGAGAGGCGGTGGACGAGTTTGCGGCTGAGTTGGGCGTATCGAGCTCGGTGGTCCGCCATCAGATACAAAACCACCGCATCGCCGAGATCGCGAATCCCGTATGGCCATCCGGCTGACTACGATTCCTCGAGGAGCTGCCGCGCCATTTCGGGGACGGCGCCGGGTGTCAGCCTGCTGCTGACGGCGTCCAGCACCAGCAAGTCGCGCGACAGGTACGGGTGAAACTTCTCCGTTTCCAGGACGGCCGCGTCTGCGGCAAGATCGGCGCCGTCCGGCGGCGGCTCGGAGGCGAGCAGGCTCAGGACGTCCAACAGCTGGCCGTCCTCGATCCGGTCCTCCACGTCGAGAAATCCGTCGTACGGCGCTACGCGCAATCCGTGCGAGCGCAGCGCGAGCGCCAGGGTCGCGGTCCGCACCGTTCCGTCCCAGGTGGCGAGCAGGTAGTGACCCTCCCCCAGATCGACGATGCGGCGGCGCGCTAGCCCAAGGCGGCGAAAGGTGGCGCGCCCTTCTTCGAGCAGCTCGGCCGCCGCCGCATCGAGATAGCGCGGCGTGTCATTCCGTTCCAATACGGCCCGCATCCGCCGGACGATCCGGTCGTCGATGAGGCCGAAGTCGCCGGTGAAGGGCGGCGGCCGGCCGCCGGCGCTCGGTTTGACCAGCACCACCTTTTCGCGGTCGTGGACGGCCACCACGCTCCACCGCCGCCCGGAAAAGACGATCGTCATCTCCGGCGCCAGCGGCACGGTGATGGGGATGGCGCCGAGCGGCCGGCCGTTGAACGTCACCCGGTATTCGTCCGGGGTCTCGAAGACGGCGTAGAAGCCGTAGTGCTCGACGATCCGCTCGCCTTCCCGTCCCAGCAGCAGCGTGCCGTCCGGCGATTGCTCGATCAGCGCGACTTCGGGGTCTCCCATACGGCGCAGCAGCCGGCCGAACAGCGCCTTGTCAACGCGCCGAAACGGGCCGCGGCCGCAGAGCACGTCAAAGAGCTGCGGAGCGCGCGCGCCGCCGCGTTCGGCGATCACGGACAGCACCTGGTGGAGCAGGGTCGACAGGTGCAGGGCGTCGGGCCGGGGGCGCTCGCACCATCGATCCAGCAGCAGTTCCACCATGGCGATGGAACGAACCAGGCGCAGGCGCAACGCATCGACGGGGTGGGTCTTCGCGTCGATGCCGCGTTCCGTTTCGTACATGCGCAGGACCGCCGGCTGGCCGCGGCGCCCGGATCGCCCCAGACGCTGGCGCAGCGACGCGACCGACGGCGGAGCGCCGACGTGGGCGACGCACTCGACGTCGCCGATGTCGATGCCGAGCTCCAGCGTCGACGTGCACACCGCCGTGGTGGGGGCTCGTCCCGCCTTGAGCCGCGCCTCGACGAAGGTCCGGTGCTCGCGCGACAGATTGGCGTGATGCGGAAAGAACTCGTTCGGCAGGCGCTCTCGCTCGGAACTGCGGCGCAACAGGTCGGCGAACGTCTCCACGCTCTGGCGGGAACCGGCGAATAGCAGGTTGGTGGCGCCGCGCAGCTTGCCGAACAGGTTGGCCGTGATCGCCGCGTCTACGCTGCGCATGCCGGTCGCGTCGTCGGGTTCACTATCGTCCGTCTCGGATCGCGCGCCGCTGCGAACCGCCCGGTACCCGCGCAACAGCAGACGCAACTCAGCGCCGTCCGCCGTGCTCTCCAGAACGGAAACGGCGTCCGGCTCCTCCGGCCGCACGTAGTGTCTGGTGAGCGCCATGTCGCCGAGCGTCGCCGACAGCCCGACCCGGCGGATGCGGCGCCCCGTCGCCGCCTCCAGGCGGCACAGCAGCGAGCGGACGTGCACGCCGCGCTCCGAGTCGAGCAGCGCATGCAGCTCGTCGATGACGATGCAGTCGAGCGTGCCGAACAGGCGGGGAATCTCCAGTCCGCGCAGCACGAACATCGCTTCCAGAGACTCCGGGGTGATGAGCAGGATGCCGCCGGGATTCTTGCGGGCCTTGGTCTTGACCGCCGCCGATACGTCGCCGTGCCACGGGTACGCGGGAAACCCGACCTCCTCACACAGATCCCGGAGCCGGCGCATCTGGTCGTTGATCAGTGCCCGCAACGGACTGACGTACAGCAGGTCGAATCCGGGGCCGTCCGCCTTGGTCGCTTTGGTCCGGTGGATGCGCGAAAACAGGGGAAGGAGCGCGGCTTCGGTCTTGCCGCCGGCGGTGGCGGCGGCGATCACGACGTCGCCGTCACCGTTCATCAGCAGCGGGATCGAACGCTCCTGAATGTCGTGAAGGGCAGTCCACGCCTTACGCCATATCCAGCGCTGCACGGGCTTTGCAAGCAGATCGAAGCTGGAGGACGGACGCTCCTCAGAGCTTGAAGCCGGCGAGTTCGTCGTCATCGGCATCGGTTCCCTGGCCGGCGCCGCCCGCGACGGGAGCGCCGTCACCGGGGTCGGCCGCGACGTCGGTGGCGCCGACCAGCGCGCGCCAGTCGGCGTCCGGGTTCTGTTCGATCACGGCGAGCAGATTGACGAACGCGGTGACCGTGTTGCGCGGCGTCCGAAAGTACGCGTCGCCGACCCGATTCGAACAGTGCTGCATGAAGGCATGCAGCGCGTCGTCGGGCAGCGGCTCCGCGTCGCCGTTGCGGAATACGCGGCGAATGTTCGTCAGCAGCACGAACAGATCCTCCGGGGTGAGATTGGCGAGCCGGAGAATCGGCCCGGACAGATCGACCAGCCCGTCGCGCGCAAAGGTGTTCTCGGCCAGCCGCGTCTGCAGCGCTTCGTAGCTGTACAGGCCGCGGCGGCCATCCATCAGAAACTCGGGCGTGCCGCCCATCAGCACGGCGAATCCGGACACGCCGCCCTGCAGCACGTCGTTCAGAATGCGCAGGATCTGCTCGTAGTTGCGGTTTCGGGCCTGGCTGTTCGCCAGCTTGTACAGGTTTACCATCTCGTCCAGGACGACCAGCAGCCCCTTGTAGCCGGCCTCCCGCACGAACAGGGAAAAGAGCTTCAAGTGGTCGTAGATGCCGGCGTCGTCGATGATGGTGCGCACGCCAAGAGCGGCGCGGGCGTCGGTCCGCGTGGCGAATTCCGCGCGCAGCCACCGCACCGCATCCGCTTGCAGCACGTCGTTGCCCTGTTCATAACCTTGCCAATAGCGGCCGATCACGGTGGCGAAGTCGTAGCCGCCGGTCAGCTCCTCCAGGGGGCCGAGCGTGGCGCGGATCACCTGGCCGGCGGTCGTGTTCCGTTCCTCGGCCTCGCCGATCGCCCGCGTTGCAAACCGTTCCATGACGCTGGTGAGCGCGCCGCCGTCGGGACTGCTCCGCGTCGCGGTGTTGCTGGTGAGCTCCGAAAAGAGCGAGCGGGCTTGTCCGCCGGTGGCGTACAGACGCCGGTCGGGCGCCAGGTCGGCCGACATGACGACCAGGCCGCGCTCCAGTGCGATCAGGCGGACCAGGTTGAGGAAGAAGGTCTTGCCGGAACCGTACTCGCCGATCACGAAGCGGATCGCCGAACCGCCGCCGCTTACGCGCGCGACGTCCTTGAGCATTTCTTCGGTTTCGCGGACGCGGCCGACCTGGATGTGCGGCAGTCCGCGCTTCGGCACCACGCCGGCCCGTAGCGCCTGGATGACGGTATCCCGGTCGCGTTGCGTCAGTTTCGGCCGCTGCAATCGATGCCTCCGTGCGTCAGGCGGCCGGGACTTCGAGGACTTCGCGGTTTACCGACAGGTTCCCGTCGTCGTCGATCAGGCCGGCGCCGTAGCGCTCGAACGCCCATTCGTTGATGGTCTCCAACGCGCCGGCCGGCATCAGCCGGAACTGACGCGCCAGCTTCTCGAACTCCTGTGGAGTCCACGACGGCTGCCGCAGCAACTCCTCGGCTAAGCCGCGATGCCGGGCGTCCAGGCCGGCGAACCGGTCGTTGCCGTCGTCGGTGTCCGCCGCCTCCGGCTGTTCTTCCGGGGCGTCGTCCGCGCCGTCGTCCGCAAAGACCGTGTGCAGGACGTTCGACACTTGGGCGGTGTCAGCCATGACCGCCGCCACCCGCTCCTGATCCAGCACGATCGGCGCGCTGTCCGCGGCGGCGTCGGCCGGCTGCGGAGCAGGAATGGCGTGTTCGAGTTCGGCGGCGGTGGGCCGGAACACCGTGACCGGCTCGTCCGCCGCCGCCAGCGCGTGCAGATCGCGGTAGACGTCGGCCGCTTCGATGCCCAGGACGCGGTACAGCTTCTCGATCGCCTTCACTTCGGCGGGATCGACGACGCCGTCGGCGCCCACCACCGCAAGCGCAAGGCGGCCGAGTCCGTGGCGGACTTCAGCGCCCATGTCCTTGACCCGCCGGCGAATCGGAGCGAGGTCGGGCGGCACCGCCATCATCCAGTCGAGATTCGCCTGCAGGCGCGCCTTCTCGGCATCGGTCAGAACGCTCGAAGACCGGAACCGCTCGATCAGATGCCGCCGCTCTGGGTCGGAGACGGCGCCGTCGGCATGGGCGACGAAGGTCCCCATGACCAGGGAGAGCAGCGCCGGCGGGTAATGCGCGCTCACCGCCTCCAGGCGAGTGATGCCGGCCGGCAGCGGAAAGAGCATGACCGGCTCGCCCAACTTCGGGCTGCGCAAGGCGAATCGGGGGTCCGGCGCCATGCCGATCGATAGATGGGCCAGCGCGTCGGCCGCCCGCGTCAGTTGGCGCTTGCCGATCTTTTCGGGCGGAGATCCCGCCAGCCGTTCGACCAGTTCCGCGACCGGCGCCAAGCCTCCCGCCGCCATCCGTTGCTGCGCCCACTCCTTCAACCCGTCGAGCTCGGGACAGGGAAACAGCTCGTGCAGGTCGTCCGGCAACACGGCATGCGCCTTGATAGTGCCGCGTCCTTCGGGATTGCGTGCGAGGTAACGGCTGAAATTGAGCAGGTCATCGGTGGCCGTCTCGGCGATCGGGGTGACCCGCGCGACCGGTTTGGAGAGGCCGGCTATGTCGGGAATGGCGCCGCCCTCGATGCGTGGCGTGATCTCCACGTCGAAATTCGCGGATGCGGCCTGGTAGGCGAGCGAAAGCGTACGGCGCGGCGCGGTGACCTTGAGGCCGCCGGGGAAGCGTTTCCGAAATCGGAGCTCGAACAACGCCTTGAATTCCGGGAACGCGCGCACCGCCGGCGTTCGTAGACGGGTCTCCGGGTGAGTCATCAGCCAGGAAAGCATCCACGCCGCGGGGATCGGTTGGGAGTCGCGCACCATGCAGCCGACCGCCAACCGGACGGGGATCGGGAGTTCGTGCCGGGATCGTTCGAACACCGGCGCCCATTCCTTGGCGTCGCCCATGACGACCGGCGCTGCTTCCAGAAACGCGCCGAAATAGCTGCGCACCGATCGGTTCGATCCGTAGATACTCCGCAGACGGTCGACTTCCGCCACGATCGCCGCGCGCTCGTCGGGGTTGACGTCGTGTACGAAGAACCGTCTCTCCAGACCGTAGAAGTAGAGAAACACGTAACCGACGTGGATGGGATCGGAGCGCCTGCCAGCCAGCCACGCCAGGTACGTGGCGCGTGATTGAGGATGGATCAACGAATAGTTGGGCCAGTAGGACATGCCCTCGCCGCTGAAGTCGCCTCCCTTCACGGCGACCGGCCGGGTAGGGTCGATGAACGCATTGTCTGGCGTTCCGTGGATCATCGGACCGCGGCCCACGTACACCATGCCGCCGATTTCGCGGCCGGCGACGATCGCCGACTCGCCGGCCGAAATCCAGCGCGGCGTGCGGGTCGCGCGCACGGGACGCGGCCGCTCGCGCGGGGCGAATGGCCGGGCGGATGCCGTTGCGGCTTCCGATCTGGACGGCGGCGGTTCGTCCGCAGCCGGCGGGTCGGGCTTCGGCGGCGCAGCCGGCGGCGTGGCCGGTGCTTCAGTTGCTCCGGCCGCTTCGGTTGCTGCGGTCGCCGCCAAGTCGGGGAACGCGTAGAAGACGGCGCCGGAATCCCGCATCCGCAGCTCGGCGAATCCTTTGTCGACCAGTGTCTGCAGGTGCGCTTTGCACTCCTCCAGGGAGTACTCGCCGTCGGCCGCGATCACGGCCGGGGTGATCGTTCCTCCGTTGGCCGTAGCCGCGCGCAGGATCACGGTCTCAAGACCCGGCGCGCCGGCCGGACCGGGGCTGCCGCCGGGCGCCGCGCTCCGGGAGGCGCTCGGAAGGCGCGCCGGTCCGGCGTGGCCGGGCGCCGGGCGCAACGCCGTCTTCGCCTCTTCCCGCTTCTTGCCTTTGCCGGCCGCCAGTACGATGACGCCGGCGATCACGCCGAGCAGGCCCAGCACAGAGACGTTTACCACGCCCAGCACGCTCAGCACGAACGCGGCCAGACCGGCCGCGGCGATGATCTGCCCGATCTTCACTGGGCGGCTACGGTATCGAACGGTGACGCGGCCGGCAACCGCCGCATTGACTCATCGAACATCCGCACGAACGGCCCGGCCACCACAGGTGGCGGAGGGCCGCAGGAGCGGATGGTCTCCAGCCTGTTCGATTACGTCACGCGCGAACTCGGCTACAGCGAGGCCGCCGCTTGGCGCCGCATCAAGGCGATGCGGCTGTGCGGGGATGTCGAAGGAGCGCGCGAGCGGATGCAGGACGGCTCATTGACGCTCAACGCGGCGGCGCTGTTGCAGAACGCCTTCGACCGGCAGGAGCGCAAGCGCAAGCAGTCCGGCGGCGGACGCGGCGCGCGGGGAGGCGTCCGGCCGCCCGCGGCGTCCAACGGATCGGCGAAGACGGGGGAACGGGCGGAGGAACCGAACGCGGTGCCGGTGCTCGACTCGTCGGCGCGGCAGGCGCGGTGGAGGAGGCGGCCGGCAAGAGCACGCGGCAGGTCGAGAATCTGTTGGCTGGAGTGGACCCGGAGCTGACGGCGCCCGCCGACCGGATGCGGCCGTTGGGCGCGGGGCGGTGGGAGCTCAAGGCGGTGATCGACGACGACTGCCGGCGCGGCTTGGAACAGCTCAAGGGGCTGCTGTCGCACGTCGACCCGCACATGACGTTAGGCCAGATCGTGGAGCGCGCGGTGCGGGAAGCGGTCGAGCGCCATGACCCGGGCCCGCCCGCCGAGCGGGCGGCGCACCGGCAGCCGGGGAGCGGCAGGCGGCGCCAACGAAACTTCGGCGTCGAAAGCGGAATGCGGCCGGCAACTTCAAGCCACGCAGCCGCAGTCCCAGGCACGCAACCACGCCATCCCGGTAGCGGTCCAGCGGCAGATCTGGGAGCGGGACCGGAGTTGCCGCGGAGTGAGCCGCTTTGAACCGGTGCCCCGGCCAACGAAAAGCCGACGGCTGGCCGCCGACGCCGAATGGGAAGCACACGCATGTACGCCGCTTGGCAGTTCGGGTGATTTGTGGTTATGTTTAGGCATGGCACACGCACAGTTCGACGGTTTGATGCCCGACGGCCAGGATGCGGCAGACTTGCCCGATTCCGAGACCCCGACCAAGGACACGGTCCCTGCGGTTGAGCCTCCGCAGCCGTATGATCCTCATTGGCGGGAACGGATCGAACGCGCTAGGAGCGCATGGGAAGACGGCCGCAAGGCACGGCAGGGCAAACCGATAGTCTTTTCGATCGAAGACCCGCGGCCTCTGACTTGAACGCCGACCGATCTACCCCGGACTCCTCCCAATCTCGTCGGAGTCCGCTCTACGAAGCGCAGCATGCGACGTGGTACGAGCGGCAAACCCTGATCCAGGAATACGAGAAGGCGCAAGGGTGCCGTCTCGTCGTCCTGATTGACAGGCTGTTCGCGTCCAGCGTCACTCTGTTTGAAGAAACCCTTTATGACGCTGATCCCAACGACGACCTCCACGTGATGCTGGCGACCCCGGGCGGTGACGGTGAAACGGCGTTGCGGCTGGTGCGTCAAGCGCAGTCTCGTTGCGCCGAGTTGACCGTGATCGTACCGGTTCAGGCGAAGAGCGCCGGCACCCTTTTTGTGCTTGGAGCAGACCATATCTACCTCGGACCGACGAGCGACCTCGGTCCCGTCGATCCGCAGCTTCAGCTTCCCAACAGACAGTCGGCGGCGGCGAAGGCGATCATCGCTGCGGTAGATGAGGCAGAGCGTCGCATCCAAGCTCATCCGGAGACGTACCCCTTGCATGTTTCGATGCTCGGCGATGTCACCGCACTGATGGTGCAGCAGGCACGCAATGCGCTCGCTCGCGCCAATGACCAGCTCCGGGAAGCGTTGGCCAGCGCCTCTGGCCGTCGAGACGCAGAAATAAAGGAGCTGGCAAGCAAGCTGCATGCGCCTCTAATTGCGGAGACTCAGAGTCACGGCGCAACTATCTCCGCCCAACATGCCAAAGAATTAGGGCTTCCGGTCCGGGAGGCGAATACGGCTGAGCCACAGTGGCAAGCGATCTGGCGTCTGTGGGCAAAGTACGCCGTGCTGAATGCTGCCAGAGTATACGAAAGCAGGAACACTTCGCTCGTCATCCCGCGCGCCGCCGCATCGTAACTTCTCGACAACGCGCACCGTCACCGCCGAGCACCTGTGCCATTTCGGAGACGGCGCCGGGTGTCAGCTTGCTGGAGACTTGCCTCTGTGCTTCAGGCGGCCGGAGCGTGGAGGAGATCACGGTTCACCGACAGGTTTCCGTCGTCGTCGATCAAGCCCGCGTCGTAGCGCTCGGACGCCCATTCGTTGATGGTCTTCAACGCGCCGGCCGGCATCAATCGGAACCGGCGCGCCAGTTTCTCGAATTCCTGCGGAGTCCACGACGGCTGCCGCAGCAACTCCTCGGTCAAGCCGCGATGCCGGGCGTCAAGGCCGGCGATCGGCCAGACCCGCGCGACCGGTTTCGCCAAGTCGGCGATGTCGGGAATGCCGCCGCCTTCGATCCCTGGCGTGATTTTCATTTCGAAGTTCACGGATGCGGCCTGATAGCGGAGCGACAACGTACGGCGCGGCGCGGTGACCTTGAGGCCGCCGGGAAAGCGTTCCTGAAACCGGAGCTCGAACAACGCCTTGAATTCCGGGAATGCGCGCACCGCCGGTGTCCGCAGCCGCCTCTCCGGGTGGGTCATCAGCCAGGAAAGCATCCATCGCGCGGGGATCGGTTCGGAGTCGCGCAGCATGCAGCCGACCGCCAACCGAACAGGGATCGGGAGTTCGTGCCCGGATCGTTCGAACACCGGCGCCCATTCCTTGGCGTCCTCCATGACGACCGGCGCTGCTTCCAGCAACGCACCGAGATAGCTGCGCACCGCTCGGTCCGATCCGTAGATGCTCCGCAGGCGTTCGACTTCCGCCACGATCGCCGCGCGCTCGTCGAGGTCGTCGTGTACGAAGAACCGTCTCTCCAGACCGTAGAAGTAGAGAAACACGTAACCGACGTGGATGGGATCGGAGCGCCCGCCCGCCAGCCACGCCAGGTACGTGGCGCGTGATCGAGGATGGATCGACGAATAGTTGGGCCAGTAGGACATGCCTTCGGCGTCGAGGTCGTCGCCCTCCTTGGCGACCCGCCGGGCGGGGTCGATGAACGCGTTGTCGGGTTCTCCGTCGACCACGGGACCGCGGCCCACGTACACCATGCCGCCGATCTCGCGGCCGGCGACGATCACGGACTCGCCGGCCGGAATCCATCGCGGCTCGCGGGTCGCGCGCGGGGGACGCGCCGCTCGCGCGGGGCGGATGGTACGTCTGCCGGCCGAATGTACGGATCGCCTGAGCCTGAGACGCGGCCGCTCGCGCGGGGCGGATGCCGCTACGGCGTCCGGTTTGGAACGCGGCGGTTCGTCCGCAGCCGGCGGGTCGGGCTGCGGCGGCCCTACCGGCGGCGTGGCCGGCGCTTCGGTCGCGTCAGCTGCTGCGGGCGCCGCCAAGTCGGGAAACTCGTAGAAGACCCCGCCGGCATCCCGCCACCGCAGCTCGGCGAATCCTTTGTCGACCAGTGTCTTCAGATGCGCTTCGCACGCCTCCAGGGAGTACTCACCGTCGGCCGCGATCACGGTCGGGGTGATGGTTCCTCCGTTGGCCTCAGCCGCGCGCAGGATCGCGGCCTCAAGACTCGGCGCGCGGGCGCCGGCCGGTACGCGGCGTGGGGCGCCATCGTCCGGCGTCGCGTTCCGGGTGGCGTTCGGAAGGGGCTGCGATCCGGCTTCACCGGGCGCCGGGTGAAGCGCCGTCTTCGCCGCTTCCCGCTTCTTCTTTGCTCTGCCGGCGAACAGTACGATGACGCCGACGATCATGCCGAGCCCGCCAAGAAGAGTGATGTTGACCACGCCCAGCACGCCCAGCGTGGACGCGAACAGACCGGCCGCGCCGATGATTGCCCCGATCTTCACCGGATGGCTACGGTAATCGACGACGCCGCGGCCGGCAACCGGCCGTATGACTCACCGAACACCACACGAACGACTTGGCCACAAATCGTGGCGCACGTCGTTGCCCATCAGGCCGCCGGCGGGTTGTGGCAGGCGAAGGCGTGGCCGCCGGCGGAGGTGGTGAGCGCCGGCATCGACGCGCGGCAGACGTCGATAGCCTGCGGGCAGCGGGGATGGAACGGGCAGCCGGACGGCGGGTTGACCGGACTCGGCACGTCGCCTTCCAGCGGCCGGTCGGCGGGAGGGGCGTCCGGGTCGGCTACCGGGACCGCCGACATCAGCGAGATCGTGTACGGGTGGCGCGGGCGCTCGCACACCGCCTGCGCGTCGCCGACTTCGACCAGATGGCCCAGATACATCACCGCGATGCGGTCGGAGACGTAGCGGACGATGCTCAGATCGTGCGCGATGAACAGATACGCCAACCCCATCTCCCGCTGCAGCTCCAGCAGCAGATTGACGATCTGCGCCTGAATAGACACGTCGAGCGCCGACACCGGCTCGTCGGCGACCACCAGCTCCGGCTCCAAGGCGAGCGCGCGCGCTATGCCGATACGCTGCCGCTGGCCGCCGGAGAACTGGTGCGGATAGCGGCCGGCCGCGTGCCGGGGCATACCGACCATGTCGAGCAGTTTGGCGGTCAGATCGCGCAGAGCGTCCGCGCCGCTCAGGCCGAACTCGCGCGGCCCTTCGGTCAGAATATCGCCTACCAGCATACGCGGATTGAGCGACGACCACGGGTCCTGAAACACGATCTGCAGCTTGCGCCGCGCCTGCTTCACCTGCGCGCGGTCCATGCTGAGCAGATCGAGTCCGGCGGCCAGCGAGTCGGCGCGCTCGCGAATGCTCCGCGTCCGCCGCATCGCCTGCGGCGAGCGGCCCGCCGCCCGCGCCTCCCGGTCGAGCGCCACCACCTGCGCCGCCCGCTGCGGATCGGCGTCCAGGAAGACCCGGCCCCGCTCCGGTTCGTAGAGCCGCAGCAGGCAGCGCCCGACCGTGGTCTTGCCGCACCCGGATTCTCCCACCATGCCGAGCGTCTCGCCGCGGTCGATCGCCAGCGACAGGTCGTCGACGGCGGTGAGCGTCCCGCGCGACCGGCTCAGTCCGCCCGCCTTGACCGCGAACTCCTTGCGCAGGTCCGCGACCTGCACCAGCGGCGGCGCGCCGCTCACGGCAGCCGCTCCTCCACCGCCCGCTCCTCGAACCCGTGCAGAAAGCAGCGCACCCGGTGGGACGGGCCGGCCGAGGTGAGCGCCGGCTCCGCGCGCGCGCACCGCGGCATCGCCTGCGGACACCGGTCGGCAAAGCGGCACCCCGGCAGCCGGCGCCGCGGGTCGGGCAGCTGCCCGGGAATGGCGCGCAGCGGCTGCCGGCCGCCCGCCTGCGTCAGCGACGGGACCGACGCCAGCAGCCCCTGCGTGTACGGGTGCAGCGGTTCCCGGAACAGCCGCCGCACCGGGGCCGATTCGACGACCACCCCGGCGTACATCACCACCACCCGGTCGGCGAAGCCGGCCACCACCGCCAGGTCGTGGGTGATGAAGATGATGGAGGTGCGGACCCGCTCCTTGAGTGACCGCATCAGCCGCAGTATCTGCGCCTGGATCGTCACGTCGAGCGCCGTGGTCGGCTCGTCGGCGATCAGCAGCGCCGGCTCGCACGCCAGCGCTATGGCGATCATGGCCCGCTGCCGCAATCCGCCGGAGAGCTGAAACGGATAGTCGCGGACCCGCGACTCCGGATCGGACATGCCGACCATGCGGAGCAGGCGCACCGACTCCTGCCGCGCCCGGCGCCGGTTCATGCCGCGGTGCAGGGTGAGCGCCTCGCCGATCTGGTCGCCGATAGAAAAGACCGGGTTGAGCGACGTCATCGGCTCCTGGAAGATCATGGAGACGTCGTTGCCCCGCACCGCGCGCATGGAGCGGTCGTCCAGCGTGGTGAGCTCGCGCCCGCGCAGCCGGATCGATCCGCGCTCGATGCGGCCGGGCGGGTCCGGCAGCAGCCGCATGACCGCCAGGGAGGTGACCGACTTGCCGCAGCCGGACTCGCCGACCAACCCCACCGTCTCACCCTCATCCACCTGCAGGTCGAGCCCGTCCACGGCGCGCACCATGTGGTCGTGCAGGTGAAAGCGGACGTGCAGACCCTCCACGGCCAGCACCGGGGCGGCGGACGCGGCCGGCTCGCCGTTCAATTGCTGCTCCGGGGGTCGACCGCGTCGCGCAGGCCGTCGCCGACGAAGTTCCACGCCATGATGGCGATGAAGATGAAGATGCCCGGCGTCAGTATCCACGGGAAGTCCTGGAAGATGCGGTAGCCGCGCGACACCGACAGCATCAGCCCCCAGCTCGACTGCGGTTCGGTTATGCCGAGGCCCAGGAAGCTCAAGGTCGATTCGCCCAGGATGAATCCGGGGATGGTGAGCGTGACGTGCACGATCACGTACGACAGCGTGTTGGGCAGCACGTGGCGCCGGATGATCTTGAAAGGGCCAAGGCCGAGCGCGCGGGCGGCCAGCACGTAGTCGTCCGACCGCAGCGACAGCACCATGCCGCGCACGATGCGCGCCAGGCTGCCCCACACGACGAAGGAGACGATCAGGATGATCAGCAGATAGACCTGCACGCTGTCCAGGGTGGGCGGAAAGGTGCCGCGCAGCGCCAGCAGCAGATAGAACGAGGGGAAGGCGAGCAGGACTTCCGTGAACCGCATCAGCAGGTTGTCGACCGCGCCCCCGAAGTAGCCGGCCGCGCCGCCGATCGCCAGGCCGATCACCAGCGTGATCGAGGCGCCGATCAGCCCCACGGTGAGCGACACGCGCGCGCCGTGCAGCAGCCGCGACAACAGGTCGCGGCCGGCGTGGTCGCTGCCGAGCGGATAGAAACCGCCGGTCGGTGACGCGAACAGGTGCGTGCGGGCGGTGAACAGACCGAGCAGCCGGTACGGCGCGGCGCGTACGAAGAATCCCACGAAGTTCTTGTTGCCCTTGGCTATGATCAGCTCCGCGGTCGGCGCCGACGGCCGGTCGACCGCCACGCGGACGGCGCGGTGCAGATCGCGGCGCGGGTCGCGCTCCACCTCGGCGATCAGGACGCGCAGCTCGGCCGCCGCCGGGTGTTCGGGCGGCAGCCCGTAGTGGCGCCGGAACGCGGTGACCGCGGCGTCGGCGCGCGCGGCCGCGGTCTCCTGCATGGCGACGGCGCGCAGCTCGCCCCGGCGGGGCACCGTCTCCTGCGAGATCACGCGGATGGTGTGGCGCGGCACGCGGCCGTAGGTGCGGAGCGCCTGATTGACGATCCGCATCTCGAACACGAACGGCCGCACCACCGCGCGGCCGCCGTCGGCGTAGCTGAAGTGGACGCGCGTCGGCGGCTGGTACGACTTGGTCTTGTCGGCCCAGCGCATGGTGGCCGGCGACAACGGGTCGGCCAGCAGCGCCAGGGCGTACAGCGCCAGCAGCGCCGCGGCGCCGATCTTGCCGAGCCGGTGCTTGCGGAACCGCCGCCAGTAGATCTGGGCCAGCGACTCGCCCAGATCCTGCGTGGCGCGGCCGGCGTCGACGGCCGGCGCCGGTCCGCTCACGTCACCCTGATCCGCGGGTCGGTGACCGCCAGCAGCACGTCGGCCAGCAGGTTGCCCAGGATCAGCAGGACCACGCCGTAGATCAGGCTGCCGGACACCAGGTACGGGTCCTGGTTGAGCAGCGCGGACAGGATCAGTTTGCCGAGGCCGGGCCAGCCGGTGACGATCTCCACCAGCGCGGCGCCGCCCAGTATGTCGCCGATGGTGAAGCCGAGGATGGTGATCATGGGATTGACCGCGTTGCGCAGCGCGTGCTTGAGGATCACCACCCGTTCCGCCAGCCCCTTGGCGCGGGCGGTGGTGACGTACTGCCGGCCGAGCACCTCCAGCATGTTGGCGCGCATGATGCGGGTGAGCGACGCGGTGATGGCGGTCGAGATCACCAGCGCCGGCACCACCAGGTGCTTGGCCAGGTCCCACGCCTTGCCGGCCGTAGAGAGCTGGTCGTGATCGATCGACGTCATGCCGCCGATCGGCAGCCAGCTGCCGGTGGCGGAGATCACGTACAGCAGTACCGACGCCAGGAAGAAGTTGGGGATCGACAGCCCGAAGAACGCCAGCACCGAGATCGCCTGGTCCTGCCACCGGTACTGCAGGGCGGCGGCGATGATCCCGGCCGGCACCGAGAATCCCCACGCCAGCAGCAGCGACACCACCGCCAGCAGCAGCGTGTTGGCGGCGCGCTGCTGCACCAGCACGAACACCGGCGCCTTGAAGGTCTGCGAATAGCCGAAGTCGCCCTGCGCGGCGTTCCACAGGTAGCGTCCGAACTGCACGTACCACGGCTGGTCCAGGCCGAAGTTGGCGCGGAACCGCTCCAGGTCCTCGGGCCGGATGTCCGGGTTGAGCGCGTATTCGGTGTAGACGTCACCCGGCGCCAGCTGAATCAGCCAGAAGGCGATGGCCAGCGTCACGACCAGGATCGGCACCGCGTTCAGCAGCCGCCGGCCGACCACGCGCAACAGCGACAGGCTCACGGCCGCCCCTTACTCGATCATTCCCGCACCTCGAAATGGAGCCCGGGACGCGCGTCCCGGGCTCGTCCGTTCGCGGCTACTTGACGAACAGCCGGTCGACGATGCCGGTCAGCCCGTACCCGTTGAGCGGGTGCGGTTTGACGTTGCCCACCGTGTTGCGGTAGGCGTGCATCACGGCCGGGGCGAAGGTGTACGCCCACGGCACCTCGTCGATCCAGAGCTCCTGCAGCGTGCGGAAGCCGCGCATGCGCTGCTCCTCGTCGGTGGTGAGGTTGGCCTCGTTCCAGGCGGCGTCGACCGCCTCCTCCCAGTCGCGGCGCGGCGACTCCTGGTTCGGCTCGATCATGTGCAGGCCGCCGTGCGAGGGATAGACGTTGGCGCCCGACACCGGATCGACCGATCCGGTCAGGCCGATCAGGATCATCTCCCAGTCGAAGGAGGAGGTCAGCCGGACGACCAGCTCGTTGAACGCCTCCGGCTTGAAGGTGACGTCGATGCCGGCGTTGCGGGCCTCCTGGCTGAACAGCTCGCCGATCTGCTCGCGCACGGTGTTGCCGGAGTTGGTGTTGAGGATGAGCGAGATCTTGTTGCCGTCCGGGTCCTCGCGCACGCCGTCGCCGTCGCGGTCGACGTAGCCGATCGAGTCGAGCAGCTGCGCGGCGCGCTCCGGGTCGTACTTGAGGGCGGCGTCCGCGGCGCCCTCCCAATAATAGGGAGAGACGGTCCAGACGAACGAGTACTGCGGGTAGCCGAAGCCGAAGGCGATGTTGTTGATGATCGTCTGCCGGTCGATCAGGTGCGCCATCGCCTGCCGGAAGGTCTTGTTCGACAGCCAGGTGAGCGCCGGCGGCTCGATGCCGCCATCCTCCTCGCCTTCGATCGGGTTCTGATTGAAGGTGATGAACTGCGTGCTGGAGGCCGGCCCGACGTTGTAGATCAGGAAGTCGTCCGACTCCTGCAGGTCGACCAGGACGCCGTAGTCCTCGCCGCGCAGTCCCCAGGCGTCCGCCTCGCCGGCGATGAACCGGGCCAGGCCGGTGTCCTGATCCTCGACGAAGTTGATCACGAACTCGTCCAGGTACGGGAGCTGCTGGCCCCACTCGTCCCGCTCGTAGTAGTTGGGGTTGGGGGTCATCACCACCCGCTGGCTCGGCAGGTAGTCGGCGATCACGAACGGGCCGTTGCCGACGATGGCGGTGACGTCGGTGTCGACGCCCCAGAAGGAGTTGACCGCGGCGGCGCCTTCCGCCTCGATCAGCGGCTCGAAGATGTGGCGGGGAAGCGCCCCCATCGAGGCGACCTCGAAGATGCCCGCGTAGACCGACGGCAAGGTGATGCGGTAGGTCAGATCGTCGATCACCTCGAACTGGGCCAACTCGCCGCCGATCAGCAGGGCGTCGCGGTCGTCGGTCTCCACCTCTTCGTTGAGGATGATCTCGTTGACGGTCCAGACCACCTCGTCGGCGGTGAGCGGGTCGCCGTCGGACCAGGTCAGGCCGCTGCGCAGGCGCAGCGTGATGCTCATCTGGTCATCGGAGATCTCCCAGCTCTCCGCGAGGCTCGGCTCCCATTCCAGCGTGAGCTGGTTGCGGCGCACGGCGCCCAGGAACATGCGGTCGGTGATGTCGGTGGTCGACGTCTCCTTGGCCAGCACCGGGTTGAAGGTCTTGGGGTCGGACGTGCTGGTAATGACGAACCGGCCGCCGCGGCTGCCGCGCTCCCACGCGGTGTGGTCGACCGGCGCCAACAGGTCGATCGGGCTCATCTCCGCGGCCATGGCCCCTTCTTCCCGGACGGGAGACGCCCAGGCGCCGGCGGCGAGTGCGCAGGCGATCAGTACGGCAAGGATGCTCTTGGTCTTCATCGTCGATTTCGCAACCTCCTGTGAGATCGAGGATGCGCCGACTCTACCTTGAATCGCCGCACCCGTGCACGGGCCGCGGGGCGGCGCGCCGGCGGCGCGTTGGACAGCCGGCCCGTGCGGGGCCGATACTGAGCGCGCGACCGATGAGCAGTTTCCCGGGCGGCGCTCCGCAGGCCGGCCCCATCGACGCCGCCGTGGTGGGCGCCGGCATGTTCACGCGCGACGTGATCCTGCCGTCGCTCTACCACCTGCAGCGGCGCGGGGAGGTCGGCGCCATCCACGTGGCGGCCACCAGCGCCGCGCGGATCGGGCCGCTGGCCGCCGATGCGGAGCTGGCCGAAGCGTTTCCCGGCCAGGGCTTTGCAGCCTGGCCCGATCCGGCGGCCTGGCCCGATCCGGCGGCGGGCGTCCGTGACCCGGACGCCTACCGGCGCGCGCTGGACGCGCTGCCGCCGCATCAGGTGGTGTTCGTGGCGGTCCCCGACCATCTGCACTTCGGCGTCATCGCCGACGCCCTGCAGCGCGATCAGCACGTCTACAGCGTCAAGCCGCTGGCGCAGCGGTGCGAGCACGGCCGCCGGCTCGGCCGGCTGGCCGCCGAGCGGGGTCTGTTCGTCGGCGTCGACTACCACAAGCGCTTCGACCGGCGATCGCTGGTCGCCCGCCGCCAGTACCGCCGCGGCGACTTCGGGACGTTCGCCTACGGCGAGGCGCGCATGGTGGAGCCGCGCTTCTACCGCGACTCGAACTTCCAAAACTGGTTCACGTGCGAACACAGCGACCCGTTCACCTACGTCGGCTGCCACTACGTCGATCTCGTCCACTTCATCACCGGCCTGCGGCCGGCGCTGGTGAGCGCGGCCGGCGTCACCGGCGCCTTTCCCAACGGCAACGCCGGCTATCTGTGGGGGCACGGACGGGTCCACTGGGAAAACGGCGCGATCCTGTCGGTGAGCGCCGGCCTCGGCTACCCGGATGACGGCGCCGGCTCCAACGATCAGGGCATGACCCTGTATTGCGAGGGGGACGGCCGCACCGGGCTGATCGACCACGACGATCAGCACCGCGGCGTCGAATACGCCTACGTTGCGGCGGCCGGCCCCGGCGGCAGCCGCTTCAACTTCGTCAACCCCGACTTCTTCCGGCTGGCGCCGCGGCAGGCCGCAGGAGCGGGCGCCGGAGCGGGCGCCGGCGAGGACGGAGCGGGCGCCGACGCGATCGGCTACGGCTTCGAGTCGATGGCCGCCGGCGTGCGCGCCGCGGCCGCCCTGCGCGGGCTGCCGCTCGACGAGCGGCGCGCCCGGCTTGCGGAGATCGACCGGCAGGGCCTGATCGCCACGCCGCGCAACAGCGCCATCAACGAACAGGTGGTGGAGGCGGCGCGCCGTTCGCTGGCGGAGGGAGGCGCGCCGATTCCCGTCGACGCCGGCCGGACCGATGGCTGAGTACTCGCTGCAGCCGGTCGAGGTGCCGGCGGTCGACACCCCGCACCGCCGCATCCGCACGCCGCTGCCGGTCCCGGAGTCGCTGCCGGTGCTGCGGCGGCTCCGCGCCGCCGAGCCGCGCGCCATGGCCGGCCAGCCGCCGATCGTCTGGGACCGCGCCGACGGCTTCCGGGTCTTTGACCGCTGGGGCAACACCTGGATCGACTGGTCGTCGGGCGTGCTGATCACCAACGCCGGCCACGGCCGCGCGGAGATCCGCGCCGCGGTGACCGGGACGGTGGAGCGCCCGCTGCTGTCGGCCTACGTCTTTCCGCACGAACGGCGCGCCGCCCTGGCCGCGCGCCTGCAGGCGCTGGCTCCCGACCCGGACAACTACACCGTCTTCGTGCTCACCACCGGCAGCGAAGCGGTCGAGGCGGCCATCAAGCTGGCCAAGACCTACGGGGTGCGGAAGCACGGCCCGGCCAAGCGGGTGGTGGTCTCCTTCCGCAACGCCTTTCACGGCCGCACGATGGGAGCGCAGCTGGCCGGCGGCATGGACGCTCAGCACGAATGGCTGGCCGGCGAGGGGGCGACCTTCGTCCGCGTACCGTTCCCGGACGGTTTCATCAACCCGGACACCTCGTTCGACGCCTTTCCGGCCGCGCTGGCGCGGGCCGGCGTGGCGCCCGGCCAGGTAGCCGCCATCATCACCGAGTCCTACCAGGGGGTGGGGCCGGACTTCCTGCCCCGCGAGTACGCGCAGGCGCTGTGCGCCTACGCGGCCGAGCACGACGTGATCACCATCTTCGACGAGGTGCAGTCCGGCTTCGGGCGCACCGGGCGGATGTTCGCCTACGAGCACTACGGCGTCGCTCCCGACCTGATCACCTGCGGCAAGGGGCTCACCTCCAGCCTGCCGCTGGCGGCCGTGATCGGGCGGCGCGACGTGATGGACCTGTACCCGCCGGGGTCGATGACCTCCACGCACTCCGGCTATCCGGCCGGCGTGGCCGCGGCGCTGGCCAACCTCGACCTGATCGAGCGGGAGCGTCTGGTCGAGCGGGCGGAGGCGCTCGGCCGCACGCTGATGACCGAGCTCGGCCGGATCGTCCGTCCCTACGCGGCGGCGCTCGCCTGTCTGCACGGCCGCGGGCTGGTGGCCGGCATCCGGGTGATGGAGCCGGGCACGCGCACGCCCGACGCGGCGACCGCGGCGGCGATCACCCAGGCGTGCTTCCGCAAGGGGCTGCTGCTGTTCGCGCCGGTGGGGGTGGCCGGCGAGTGCGTCAAGATCGCCCCGCCGCTGGTGATCACGGAGGCGGCGCTGCGGGAGTCGCTGGCCGTGTTCGGCGAGGCGTGCGCGGAGGTGCTGGAAGGCCGCCGTCCCGTTCCAGAATCGCCAGGGCCATGACCGCCAGCGCGCCGAGCGCAGGGGCCAGCACCGTCCACTGCAGCGCGGCGCGGAGCGACAGGGCGTCCGCCAGCACCCCGGTCACCGACGCGCCGATGCCGGCCGGCAGGCCGCCCAGGCCGATCACCAGGCCGGCGGCGACGCCGGTGGCGTGCGGCCGGCGCTCCTGCGCCATGACGATGGTGACCGGCAGGGTCGCTCCCAGGGCGGCGCCGAGCACCGCCACCGCCGCGATCTGCGCCGCCGGCGGCGCGTGGACGAACACCAGGTGCGCCGGGATCATCAGCAGCGTGGCGCCCAACACCGTGCGGGTGCGGCCGATGCGGTCCGACAGCCGGCCGCCGGACAGACTGCCGGCGCCCACGCAGCCCATCAACAGCACCAGCGGCCACGCCGCCGAGCCGAGCGACGCCGCGGTCCAGGCCGGCAGGAAGCTGGCGATCGAGAGCTGGAACCAGCCGCGCGCCATGGCGAAGAACACGATCAGCGCCAACGGCAGCACCGGATAGCCGCGCCGGCCCGGCGCGGCGCGCGGTACTGGCGCGGCGCTCCGGGTGGCGCCCGGCACGGCGCGGCCGGCCGCTTCCCGGCCGGTGCGCAGCTCGCGCTCGACGTCGACCCGGCCTTGCCGGACCCGTCGGCCGCGGCGGCGAGTCCGGCCCAGGCCGGCCGTTCCCCGGCCGCGGACCGCTCTCTCGCCGCCGGCCGCTGTTTCGCCGCCGGCCGCATCCCCGCCGCCAGATGCTCCCCGGCGGCCGGGCGCCTCCGCAGCGGGCGCGCCGGCGACCAGCAGACGCCAGACCAGCAGCGCAGAGCCGACGCCGACCACCGCCGCGGCGGCGGTGCCGGGCAGGCCGAACAGGCCCATCGCGACCGCCATCAGCGCCGGGCTCAACGCCGACCCCGCGTTGCCGCCGACCGAAAAGAGCGACATGGCCGCCCCGCGCCGCGGCCGGCCGTCGCCGCCGGCCGTCATGGCGGCGGCCACGCTCATCGAGCCGGCCGGGTGGAACGCCGCGGCGCCGATGCCGCCCAACCCGGCCAGCGCCAGCGCCGCCCCGAACGATCCGGCCAGGCCGATGCCGCCCATGAACACGCCCGTCCACGCCAGGCTGATCACGATGATCCGCTCCGGCCCCCAGCGCTGCGCCGCGGCGCCGAGCAGCGGCTGCGGCAGGGCGGCGCACGTGGAGTGGACCAGCGCGATCAACCCGATCTGCGTGAACGACAGCCCCAACAGGGGCATCAGCAGCGGGTAGGTGACCGGCAGGAAGTTGTTGGTGATCTCCAGCAGCAGGTGTCCGACCGCCCCCAGCGCGATCGGCCGGCGGCTCACCGCATCGGCTCGAAACTGCCCGCCGTCACCCCAGCAACGGCTCGCTCCGCTCCACCAGCTGCAGGGCGATCCCCCACGGGTCGCGCAGGAAGATCAGCGTGTCGCCGCCGCCGGTCGCGCGCGGTTCGCCCACGATCTGCGCGCCGGCCGCGGCCAGCGCCTTGGCCTGCTCGACGGCGTTGCCGGCGGTGAACGCCAAGTGCAGCACCATCGGGTCCTGCGCGGCGTAGTCCGGCATCGGCGCGCCCTCGAAGCGGTACAGCTCCAGCACCGTTGCGCCGTCGGCGTCGGCCAGAAAGGTGGTGTACGTCGGCGCCCCGCTCCGGCGCACGACCCGCATGTCCAGGTTGGCGGCGTACCACGCGGCGATGGCCGCCGGGTCGGGAACGTTCAAGGCGACGTGTTCGATCTTCATCCGTCAATCATTCCAGGCCCGCAGTATACCCTCAGTACGGCTTCCTGTGCGGCTCGGTGAACAACCGCCAGAGATTGGCGCCGGCCACCTGCTGCAGTTCGGCCTCATTGAGCTCCGCGCTCGGCGGCAGCACCAGATGGGCCTTGGTGGCGCCGTCCTCCAGTACCTCGACGTCGAAGGCGTCCGGAATCGTCACCTGCAACTCGTCCCGGATCGCGCCCTTGGGGTCGGCGATCAGGCGCTCGCGGAACGCCTTGTCGGTAGTCGCCTTGTCGATCAGCTGCTGCCGCATCGTTTCGGCCGGAACCATCTTGGAACCCATTCTCAGTCCTCTCCCGTTTGAGAAATCGTTGGCCGCCGCCGCGCTTCGCTCCGGCGAGCCATTCAACGTTCAGAATCCACGCCGGACGCTCGCCGGTCAAGAAGAAGTGCCAAAAAGACAGCTTATCCGGTATTTCAGTGGAGCCTGCGCTGCTTGATTGCAGACCTCCTTCGGACGGCCGGCAGTGAGCCGGGCCGGCGCGCCGGCCCGCTCTGATCATTCAGCCTTCAGCGCGCAGTATACGGCTGCACGGTCATGGCGCCGTAGGCTTTCGCGGTGGTCGGGGCGCCCCGCTCGATGACCACCTTGACGTGGTTGACGCCTTGGCGGACCAGGAAGATCGCGCCGCCGATCAGGCGCTCGCTGCGCGTCCAGTGGCGCAGACCTTCCGCCTTGGCGGGCAGGCACCAGCCGCGCTCCTCGATCCGGTCGATGAGGGGATGCCACGCCGTGCGGTCGTTGGTCATCCAGCTCTCGGCGTGGAACAGCTCCAGCCCCAGGCGGGCGCCCGGGCCGTGCGCGGTCACGTCCAGGCTCACGAACACGTAGGCGGTCAGGCCGCCCACCGCGGTGATCACCTCCGCCGCGGCGGCGGCCGGGCCCGGCCACCGCAGCCGCTCCAGCAGCGCGGGAACCTGCGTCTGCGGCACGCCGGCAATGACCAGCCGGAAGCTCTGCGGGGAGCGCGCCGGCAGCGCCCCGGCCTGGAACAGGAAGCCCCCGTCCGGCAGCGCGGCGATGATGCGCTCGACCGCGGGGAGCGCTTCCGGGTGGCCGTGCGCGCCGCCGCTCCAACCGGCGGCGGCGGTCAGCGCGGTGAGGAGCGCCGCGGGGTCGCCGTGCTCGACCAACCCGTCGCGGGTTCCGGGAGCATACTCCTGCGGCGCGAAGAAGATCCCGGGCGGCGGGCTGCTGCCCGGCGGGCGGCCGACCAGATCGTATTCCAGCACCACGCCGCCCACGGAGTGGGCAAGATACGACGCCGGATTCCGGCTCTGCTCCCGCAACGCGGCGGTCAGCGCCGCGGCCGCCGACCCCGGTTCGGCGTCCCTCCCGGCGCCGATAATGTGCCGCGCCAAGTCCGACCCCGGCGGTACGGCCACGCACAGGTCGGCCGCCGCCTCCGGCTGCGCCAGATGGAACTCGAATCCGAACGGCGCGCCGGTCACGGAACCGGGCAGCGCCCGCGCCGGCGCCATGAGCCGTTCCCAGCCGTCCGCGTCGATGAGCGAGGCCGGGAACAGCGTACGGCAGCCCTCCAGGAACGAGGCGAACGTGACGTTCACCGCAATCGGCCCGCGCGGACGCTGTCCGTCGGTGCGGCTAATTCTGCAACGTATCCCTGAGCAGGCGCCAGAAATACTGGTACGCTTCCTGGTAGCCGCCGGCCGCCTGCTGCAGATCGGCCTCGTTCAGTTCCGCGCTCGGCGGCAGCACCAGATGGGCCTTGGTGGCGCCGTCCTCCAGCACCTCGACGTCGAGGGCGTCCGGAATCGTCACCTTCAACTCGTCCGAGATCGTGCCCTTGGGATCGGCGATCAGGCGCTCGCGGAACGCCTTGTCGGTAGTCGCCTTGTCGATCAGCTGCTGCCGCATCGTTTCGACCGGCATCATGTTGGAACCCATTCTTCAGTCCCCTCCCTTGAGAAAATCCGTGGGCCGCCGCCGCGCTTCGCGCACGGCCCAGCCATCGATGACAGTATCGACGCCGGATGCTCCGGGCATCAAGAAGGAATGCCAAGAAAACAGCTTATCCGGTATTTGCGTGGCGGTCTGAACCGCCACGGCCGCCGCCGGTCGCGCGCCGCGCGTCGGCAGGGGCGGCCGGTTGCAGCCTCTACGGAACGCGCTTAACGTGACCGCGTTGGCAAGCGATGGACGGCCGGCCATGAGCCGGCGGGCGGGCCGGCCGTGAACCGGCGCGCGCTGATCATCCGGCACATAGCGGTGGAGACCCTGGGCGCCAACTTCGGCGCGGTGCTGACGGACGCCGGCTTCGATCTGATCCCGCTGACCGGCGGCGCGGGCGAGTTCACGGCGCCGGCGCTGGAGGAGATCGATTTGATCGTCTCGCTCGGCGGCCCGCAGTCGGCCAACGATCCGAATCCGGCGTTGCAGCGGGAGATCGACTATCTGCGCGCCGCCGCTACCGGGCGACCGCCGGTCCCGGTGGTGGGCGTGTGCCTGGGCGCGCAGCTGCTGGCGCGGGCGCTCGGCGGCGCGGTGTCGCCCACCGGCGGCTATCAGTTCGGACTGCGCAAGATCGACGTGACCGCGGCGGGGGCCGCCGACCCGGCGTTTCGGGAGGTCGCCGTGCCGCTGGCGCCGACGCTGCACGGCGAGCGGTTCACGGCGCCGCCGGGCAGCGCGCTGCTGGCGACCGGGACCATGCTGCGGCGCGACGGGACGTATCTCCGCATACCAATGGCGTTCCGCTACGGCGTCAGTTACGGCTTTCAGTTCGAGCCTCAGCTCACCCTCGCCGAGTTGCGCGTCTGGAACCGCGAGCTCGCCGGCGACTACGCGCTCATGGGAGACCGCTTCGACCCGCGCGAGGAAGCGGCCCGCAACCTGCGCGAGTTCGCCGCGTTCGCGCCGTATCACGAACGCCAGATGGCGCGCCTGTTGCGCGCCATTCTGCGGCAAGCCGGATACTGACGCTTACGCGCCGCGTCGCTCACCGGCGCGCCGCCGCCGTTTGCAGGACCGGGGCGGCCCGCATACGCTGGCCGGCATGTACAACGCCAAGACCGCTGCCAAGCCGCGCCGCCCCGGCGCGGACGCCGCGCAGCCGCAGCCCGCGCCCGAGTTCCCCGGCTGCAAGCCCGTCCACCTGCCGCGCGAGGAGCTGGAAGACAGCGACCAGCGCTTTGAGTACTGGGACGGCGCCAAACAGACCGCATGGATCTGCGAACCGACGAGCCCGTATCACGAGCGGCGTTCCCGCAGCTTGGCCGCGCTGGTCGAACGCATCGCCCAGGTGCGCGGCGCCCCCATCCACAACTACGGATCGATGGACCTGCGGCAGAGCGGCGGACCGCAGAGCATGATGCAGGCCGACGAGTCGGTGTACCTGCATCCGCGAACGGCCCGACTGCCGGGACCATCAGCCATGGTGATCGGTGTCGACGATTACCCCGACGTGGTGCTGGAGGTCGACCACACCACAGACGTGCGCCGCGGCAAGCTGGGGCTGTACGAATCGTGGGGCTTCCCGGAGATCTGGGTCGAGGTGCCGGACCAGCGCGCGGCGAGCAGCCGGCGAAGGCGGCGGTCGGGGCTGACCATCCATCTGCTGGAGGATGGCCGGTACCGGCCGGCGCCCGAAAGCAAGGCGTTCCCCAGCTGGACGGCGGAGGAGATCCACGAGGCGCTGAATGAACCGATGCTGACGGAACGCACCGTTGCGGTGCTGGAGCGTGTGGGAACCGTGCTCGGCGAGCGCGAAGGCACCGGCCCGGACGACGATCCGCTGCTGCGCTCGCACCGGCGCCAGGGGTTCGAGCGCGGCATGCAACGCGGCATGGAGCGAGGTATTGAACGCGGCCGGGCCGAGGGCGAACGCGCGCTGCTGCGGCGGATCGCGGCGCGGAGGTTCGGCGAAGATACGGCGCGGCAGCTCGCGCTGCTGCTGGAGGACGTCGCCGATCCGGACCGGCTGGCGGAGGCCGGCACGTGGATCACTCAGTCCGCGAACAGCGCCGAGCTTCTGGATCGGGTAGCAGGGCGGAGCACGCGCGAGACGTGATCCCGCAGAAGCATTTGCCCGCGGCGCCGCGTCGCTGACCGGCGGGCCGCCGCCGTTGCAGGACCGGGGCGGCCCGCATACGCTGGCCGGCATGTACAACGCCAAGACCGGTGCCAAGCCGCGCCGCCCCGGCGCGGACGCCGCGCAGCCCCGGCCCGCGCCCGAGTTCCCCGGCTGCAAGCCCGTCCACCTGCCGCGCGAGGAGCTGGAAGACAGCGACCAGCGCTTGGAGTACTGGGACGGCGCCACCCAGACCGCCTGGATCTGCGAGCCGGTCAGTCCGTATCACGAGCTGCCCGGTGGCCGGCTCACCAGGTTGACCGAGCGCATCGCCCAGGTGCGCGGCGCGCCTATCGAGAGCTACGGATCGATGGACCTGCGGCAGAGCGGCGGGACGCGGAGCATCATGCAGGCCGACGAGTCGGTGTATCTGCATCCGGGAACCGCCCGGCTGCCGGGACCGTCAGCGATGGTGATCGGCGTGGACGACTACCCTGACGTCGTGCTGGAGGTCGACCACACCACCGACGTGCGCCGCGGCAAGCTCGGGCTGTACGAGTCGTGGGGCTTCCCGGAGGTGTGGGTGGAGGTTCCCGACCAGCGCGCGGCGAGCAGCCCTCGCATCCGGCGGGCCGGGCTCACCATCCATCTGCTGGAGGATGGCCGGTACCGGCCGGCGCCGGAGAGCAAGGCGTTCCCAGGCTGGACGGCGGTGGAGATTCACGTTGCGCTGAACGAACTGATGCTGTCGAAGTGCACCGTTGCGGTGCTGGAGCGGGTGGGAACCGTGCTCGGCGAGCGCGAAGGCACCGGCCCGGACGACGATCCGCTGCTGCGCTCGCAACGGGCGGATGCCGAACGCACGCTGCTGCGGCGGATGGCGGCGCGGAGGTTCGGCGACGATACGGCGCGGCAGCTCGCAGTATTATTGGAGGACGTCACCGATCCGGGCCGGCTGGCGGAGGCCGGCATCTGGATCACTCAGTCCGCGAACAGCGCCGATCTCCTGGACCGGATAGCAGGGCAGACATGATGCGGCTGAACGCCTTTAGTCAACGTCCAGTCTCGAAGCTATGTCACCACGCCGCAGACGTGACGGCCACCGAGGTGGCAGTGGCGTTCGTTGAGCTGTCGCGGCCGTCCGGGCGCTGAAGACGATGGTGCGCGGCGGAGCTACGAAAGCGCAACGGCTGGCCGCCGAGGTCGCGGCGGCGGTGGGCGCCGGCCGGCCCACGGCGCTGCCGACGGTCGACTTTGCCGATCCCGACCGTCCACCGACCTGCCTGGAGGTCGACTTTCCGATTCTGCCGGTGAATCAGGTCGCCTCCATCGAGGGTAGTTCAGGGGCTACCCGCAAACCGGTCTACCAAATTACAAAGTGGTGGGCTCGTAGAAACAGCAGCGTATTTCGTTGCATGCTGATCGCCGCTGCGGCCAAGGCGCCCGACGATCCGGCGGCTGCGGCCAAGTGTGTGTGGGACGCCTACTATGGCAATCACCAGGAGCGGGGCGCGTTCGCGCATCTCAAGGTAGCCGACCCGTTCATGGGCGGCGGCACCACCATCGTCGAGGGCGCCCGCCTCGGCATGGAGATGTACGGTACCGATCTCAACCCGGTCGCTTGGTTCGTGGTGAAGAACGAGCTCGCGGACATCGAGCGCGCCGAGGTGGAGGCGCTGCTCGTCGACGTCGAGGCCGAAGTCCGCCCGCAGATCATGCCGTTCTACGCCTGCGAGTGTCCGCGCGGCCACAAGGGAACCTGGACGCGGCGCGCCACCGGCGAGGCGATGGGCGCGGACTTCGACCCGCTGGCGCTGCCCCCGGAGCAGCGCGCCGACTACCGCTACCACGGCCCGGAGACGGTGTACGTCTTCTGGGCCAAGCACGGCCCCTGCCAGGTGACCGGCTGCGGCCACCGCACGCCGATCGTTTCCAGTGCGGTGATGGCGGTGAAGACGCTCACGGTGAGCGCGTGGCCGCACCGCTGTCCCCGCTGCCGGCGCGAGTTCGAGGTGGAGGAGCAGGACGCGCGCATGGCGCCGGGCGCGCCGCTGACCGTGGCCGAGTCGGAGGCCGCCTACGCGGTGCGGCAGGACGACTTTTCAGTGCGGTGCCCGCACTGCGGTGAGCGCCAGCCGGTCTTCGCGCCGCCGGCCGGGAAGCCGCGGCGCAAGAAGGTCGAGTTGTCTCTGCTGATCCATCCGCACTGGCTGGCCGGGGAGGCCGGGCGGGCGGCGGACGGCGCGCGCTACGGCGGGTCGGTTTCCGACGACGCGGCGGCGACGGTCCGCTGGAACGGCGCCCGCGCCGCGCGCCTGCGGCTGCTGGAAGTGCGCGGCGCGCTGCCGGACGAGGTGACCTGCCCGGAGACCGGCGCGCGCCTCGTCACTGGAAAAGCCGGGGGCACGGTGCCGGCCAAGTCGCGCTTTGCGTGCGGCGCCTGCGGCAAGGTGCAGGACGTGTTGACCGCGATCAAGGCGTCGGGAACGACCGGCCCGGTCGCCGCCTACGCGGTGCAGGGCTATTGCCCTACCTGCGCCGAGGAGCGCCGCCCTTACCGCGGCCGCTTCTTCGCCGCGGTCGACGATCCGCGCCGCTTCGACGCCGCGGCGCATGAATGGGAGCGGCGCCGGGAGCGGGACTTGGCTTCCTGGTGGCCGCGACAGGCGGTCCCGTTCGGCTTCATGACCGCTATCGCGAACGGTGACATTCGGAAAGGACACGGCTACACCCACTGGTGGACGATGTTCAACCCGCGCCAGCTTCTGGTTCACACGCAGTTGTTGCGCGCCATCGTCGAGGGCGGGTCCGCCCACTACCGGTGGGAGACGCGCGAGTACGTGCTCGGCGCGTTCCAACAATACCTACGCAATCAGAACATGTTCACGATTTGGAATTTGCAGGCCGATCAGTTGGAGCCGATGTTCGCCAACAATAACTATCATCCGAAAGCGACGGTTGTTGAGAACTGTGTGTTCGGGAAGTACGGTCGCGGCAATTGGATAGCTTGCTCTAATTTCTTAGGCGCGAATGCCGACTGGATGTCGAATCCTTGGGACTTGGCGAGTAACGAGCATCTCGCGACTGTGCCGTCTTTGGAACGGCTTGTCACGGGCAAAAGCGAGAAAGTATTTCCATCTGACCCTATCCTATCACCCGTAGTACTGCAATGCATTTCGGCGACCGATCTGTCCGAAATCAGCGACGCAACATATGATATAGTGGTCACCGATCCGCCGTTCGGCGGGCTGCTCCACTATTCCGAGCTGTCCGACTTCTTCTACGTCTGGCTGCGGCTGGCGCTGCGCGACCGCTACCTGGAGCTGTTCACCGCAGAACACACCCCGAAAAGCCTGGAAGCGGTCGCCAACAAGGCGCGCCAACCGGACGATCCCGACGCGTTCTATCAGCGCCTGCTCACCGCCTGTTGGGGCGAGGCGCAGCGCATCCTCAAGCCCGCCGGGCTGCTCGCCTTCACCTTCCACCACAGCGAAGACGCGCCGTGGGTCGCCGTCCTGGAAAGCCTGTTCGACGCCGGCTTCTATCTGGAGGCGACCTACCCGATCCGCAGCGACGAGACCAAGGGCGCGGGCGAGTTCGGCTCCAAGAAGATCGAGTACGACATCATCCACGTCTGCCGCGCGCGCCGCGAGCAGCCGCAGCCGGTGAGCTGGGCGCGGATGCGCCGCCAGGTGCTGGCCGACGTGCGCCACTTGCAGACCCTGCTGGAGCTGCACCAGCGCGATGGGCTGCCGGAGGCCGACCTGCAGGTGATCCGCCGCGGCAAGGCGCTGGAGTACTTCAGCCGCCACTACGGCAAGGTGTACGTCGACGTCGGCAAGCCGATGTCGGTGCGGGAGGCGCTGCTCGGCATCAATCAGCTCCTCGACGAGGAACTGGGCGGCGTGAGCGATCCGCCGCCGGTCACCGCCGAGCCGTTCACGCGCCAGTTTCTGCGCCTGTTCGACGGCCGCGCCGCGGTGCCGCGCGACCAGATGCAGAAGTTTCTGCGCGGCACCGGCAGCGCGCCGGACGACTTCGAGGAGCGCGGCTGGTGCCGGCAGAAGAGCAAGGTGTACCACTTGGTCCCGCCGCCGGAACTGGCGCGCGCGTGGACCGGCAGACACCGCCGCGGCATGGTGAGCGACTACGACCAGGCGGGGTTCCTGATCGGCGCCTGCTACGACAACAGCGGCATCAATGTTCTGCGCACGCTCGGCAACGATAACTTCTCGCCGCACCCCGCCTTGGGGCCGCTCCTCGACTGGTTTGCGCGCCGCGGGGCGGCGACGGAGACGCGCACCGCGGCGGCGCGCGCCGGCCACCTTCTGCGCGACTGGGCGTCCAGAAACGAGCGCACCGACCCGCAGCTCGACCTCTTCGACGAGGAGGCGGCGTCGTGAAACCTGCAGCGCGGCGATGCGTGGAAGCGGCGCGGCTGCTCCGTGCTGTGGGACACCGTCGCGCTGGCGGCCGTGGCCGTCCCAAACGTCCCGCTGGTTCTCGCGACCGAGACGGCCTTCGAGGAACGATCGATGCCTGAATAGTATCAGTACGCAGGGCGAGGGCACCGAGGGGAGGCGGTCTCCGGCAGGCACGGACGGCGTGCGGTGGGGGGACAGGCCCATTGAGATGGGGGTTGGTGTTGCGCGAGCAGGCGAGCTGCGAGCGGCAGCTCCGGGTCCGGTTCGCGAGTTCTCCGTGTCCCGTGTCGCTGAGTGGATCGGGCCGCAACGGCGTGGGGGTAGGGACCGGTGCGGGCGCGGACGTGTTGCAGGTCCGTGCGGAACTCGGTAACCTGCTTGGCGACGCCTAAGCAGCGGGGATGGACCGACCCCATGCCGGCCCGAACTGACCAATATGCTGCAATTGACGCTGCGCAAAGAGTTTCAGGGCCGCTTCCTCAAGGGGACGGCCATTGAGCTCGCGAACGCCAACAACACCGGCGCCACGCAGATGGCGGCGACGGACTTCCTGGAGATCACCTATCCGTCGGCCGACGCACTGGCGGCGCTCGAAGCCGCCTGCTCCGGGCGCGGCCGGCCACTGGTGCTGATCGGCGAGCGCGGCCAGGGCAAGTCGCACCTGATGGGGCTGCTGTACCACGGCCTCACCGATCCGGGCGCGGCGCGGCACTGGCTGGCCGCCTGGGCTGACCGCCTGGGCAACCGGAAACTGGCCGATTTGGCGCTACGCGGCGGGATGCACGTGATCAGCGAGAGCCTGCACCGCCAGAGCTACCGCGTTCTGTGGGACCTGCTGTTCGACCGTCACCCGCACGGGGCGGAGGTGCGCGGCATGTGGAAGGGGCGCGGCGACCGCAAGACCGACGTGCCCGGCTACGACCTGCTGCTGGAGCTGGTCACGCACACGCCCACGGCGCTGGTGCTGGATGAGTTCCAGACCTGGTACGACGGCCTCACCAATACCCGGCAGGCCCGGTTGCGGACCTGGGCGTTCAACTTCGTGCAGCTCCTCTCCGAGATCGCCCAGGAACACCCGGACCGTTTGGTGCTGGTGGTGTCGGTGCGCAACGGCGGCACCGACGCCTTCCAACAGATCCAGCGGGTCGGGCCGGTCCTGGTCGACTTCAAGGGGCCGACCGCCCGGCAGGACCGGCAGAAGCTGCTCCTCCATCGGCTGTTCGAGAATCGAATGCAGGTCGTGGACGCGCAGATCGAACCGCTCATCCGCGTCCACGTGGCGGAGTACCTGCGGCTGTCGCAGGCGCCGCCCGCCGACCACGACCGCCTCCGTAGCGACTTCGTGCGCTGCTGGCCGTTCGCGCCCCATCTCATGCAGCTCCTTGAAGACCAGGTGCTGATCGCCACCCAGGCACAGGAAACTCGAGACCTGATCCGCATCCTCGCGGACCTGTTCAAGCGCCATGCCAACCGCTCGGTTCTCACCGCCGCCGACTTCCGCCTCGACGACGATCGGAGCGGTATCGCCGCTCTTCTCGATTCGGTGTCTAACCGGCACCACGCGACCCTCCGCGAGAAGGCGCAGCGCAACCTGTCCGCCGTGAAGGACGCGGTGAGTGACGTGCACGAGGATGTGCCGCACTTGGCGGAAATCGTGGGCGCGCTCTGGTTGCGATCGCTGGCGGTCGGCAATTTGGCCGGCGCCGAACCGGCGATGCTGCAGATCGACCTTACGCGCGGAGAGGCGCTCGACGACAACGCCTTCCGGGTCGAGCTGTCCGTGATCGAGGAGAACAGCTTCAACATCCACCAGGCAGGGTCGCGGCTGGTGTTCCGTGAGGAGGAGAATCCGCAAGCCAAACTGATTGCAAGCGCGCGCAACGACCGGCTCTTTACCGACGGCGCCGACCGCGCGCGCCTGGCCGGGGAAGTGCGCTACGTGATCGGCGGCCAGGCGGGAGTCTCGACGACGTTTCGGGTCGTGATGCTGCCGGAGCGCTGGGCGTCCGCGCCGTGGGATCCTTTCGATGACAGCGAGCGGCCGCCGGCGTGGGACGAGCGGCTGCCGCTGCTGGTTCTCCCCGTCAGTCTCGACGAGATTGGCGCGGAGTTGGGGCCGTGGCTCCGCGACCATCTGCAGGCGCGCCGCAACGCCGTGCGCTTCCTGTTGCCCCGCGCCGGTAGCGGCAACCTGTTTCACGACCGCGATCTGCTGGTGCTGGCGCGCGCCGTGGTCCTGGCCGACCGGTGGCGGGCGCAGGGGCCGGAGTATCGCCCCCTGCTCGGCAAGTACCAGCGCGAACTCCGCGAGGTTCTGGCCAAACGCTTCGACCGCTTCGCCATCCTCGACACCTGGAACTACCGGGAGCCGGCGTCGTGTACGTTCCACGTGGAAGCCCATAGAGCCGAAGGCGCGCACATACCGGAGGCGGTCGACCAGCACGTGCGCACCAATCTGTTCGTTCCCGAGGAGTTCGAGGCGCTGGCGCGCGCCGCGGCGGGTCGTAACGAGTCGGTCGGCAAGCTGCTGCGCGAGCTGCAGGAACCGCGCCCGACGGGGCAGCCGTGCATCCCCTGGCTGGGCGAAACGGAGATGAAGGAGCGGCTGATCCGCCTCTGCGCGCGCGGCCGGATCGCCATCAACCTGCGCGGCATGGAGCATCTGCAGGCCGCCGCCGGGGAGACGGAGGATGCCGCCTGGATGCGGCTGCGCGGCAAGCTCGGCACGGGCAAGCACCTCGACGAGACCTACCTGCTGCCGCCGCAGGCCGCGCCGCACTCCGGCGGCAAGCCGGAACCGACGCCGGAACCGGATGACGGCCGCACCATCAGGGAGACAGAGCCGGAGTACGACTCGCAACAGACCGAACCGGGCAAGATATTCGGCGGCGAGGAGGCCGAGCTGGTCGAGCACGCGGCCGGCGCTACCTCGGCGCTCAACCTGCTCGGCAAGATCGAGTCGTGGGGCATCGGCGCGGGGACCCAGGTGCAGGACCTGGCGCTGAAGATCGGCAGCCTCACCGGCGCGCAACTGGAGGCACTGCTCAAGGCCCTGCCCGACGGCATGACCTACGAGCTCAAGCTCAACCGGGAGAAGAAGTGACCGCGGCGTGTTGCGGAGGTTGCGGTGCCTGACATATACAGTAAGTCGAAGCGAAGCGAGATCATGAGCCGGGTGCGGTCCACCGACACCAAGCCGGAGATGCTCGTTCGCCAACTTACGCATGGCATGGGGTACCGTTTTCGTCTGCATCGTGAGAACCTTCCCGGAAAACCGGACTTGGTGTTCCCTCGTCACCGTAAGGTGATATTGGTCCACGGTTGCTTCTGGCATCAGCACGGAGGCTGCTCCAAGGCAACGATCCCGGCTTCCAACAACGCCTTCTGGGAGGCTAAGCTGTCCGGAAACATGGAGCGAGACCGAGAGAACGTCGCCGCATTGCGCCGGACCGGCTGGCAGGTGCTGGTGGTCTGGGAGTGCGAGACCAAGGACCTTGATACGCTCGCCGCCGGTATCCGCGCGTTTCTCGGCGCGCGGCCACGAGGCGTGACAGATGAGTCTCAACGTCAAGGTCTTTGACTTTTTCTCCGGCTGCGGAGGGGCAAGCTGCGGGTTCCGTGCCGCCGGGATGGAGATCGTGTACGCGCTTGACCGCGACGCCGACGCCGAAAGTACATTCACGAAGAACTTCCCGTCCTCGTCATTTGACCGGACCGACATTCGGGATGCATCCGTAGACGAAGTGCGCCGCTTGGCTAACGACCAAGTACCGGCGCCGATCCTGTTCTGCGGGTGCGCGCCATGTCAGCCTTTCACTCAACAGAACACTATTCAACCGGCGCCCGATGACGACGACCGCGTTCCCTTGCTATCCGAGTTTGCGCGATTCATCAACGCATGTAAGCCTGACGTCGTGTTTGTCGAGAACGTTCCCGGCCTGCAGCGCCTGAACGACGGGTCGCAGCCCTTTACCGGATTCCTGGAGACACTCTCCGCATCCGGTTATCATCCACCGGCGTACGGGGTGGTGCCGCTCATGAAGTACGGTGTCCCTCAAAGCCGCCGCAGATTGGTACTCCTGGCGAGTCGCCATGGACCGATAGAACTGCCTCCGGCGACCCATGGACCCGGGACGGAGACTCCGCAGTACGCTACGGTTCGTGATTGGATCGGCCGCCTTCCGCCGATTGCTGCAGGCGAAAGCCACCCACGGATACCCGACCATCGGGCGGCGCACTTGTCGAATCTGAATCTCAAACGGATACGCGCAACGCCCGAAGGCGGAGGCCATCGATGCTGGCCAAAGCATCTGAAACTTCCTTGCCACAAAAAGAGCGGAGGATACAGCGACGTCTACGGCCGGATGTCGTGGGATCGTCCCGCCTCGGCTTTGACAACTCGCTGCACCAGCTACTCCAATGGGCGCTTCGGACACCCGGATCAGGACCGTGCGATCAGCATGCGCGAAGCCGCATCCCTGCAAACGTTTCCGACCGATTTCGAATTCGCGGGGTGCTACGGATCGATCGCCCGACAGATCGGCAACGCGGTTCCGGTCCAAGTGGCGGCGACAGTCGGGAGACATGTCAACGGACACCTGCGCGACAACGGAGTGCTGACGTAATGGCGACCTTCAAGACCAGGGCCAGAACGCTCGACATGCTCGGCCGCCAACAGATAGCTGGAATTCCGACCGCGATCAGCGAGCTGTTCAAGAACGCCCACGACGCGTACGCCGAGAGGGTAGAGATCGACTACTACCGTAGCGACGGACTGTTCGTGCTTCGTGACGACGGTATCGGTATGACCGAGGCCGAGTTCACCGAGCGATGGCTTACGCTTGGGACCGACAGCAAAGTCGATCCCCGGGAGGCGAGCCGGTCCCAACAACATGCGGGCCGGCCACGACGGGCGATCCTGGGCGAAAAGGGAATCGGGCGCTTGGCCATCGCTACGATCGGACCGCAGGTGCTGGTACTGACTCGGGCCAAACGCGGCGACACGTTGTCGGACCTGACGGCGGCGTACATAAATTGGACCATGTTCGAGTGCCCGGGAATAGACCTCGACGACATCCGCATACCGGTTCGCCGTTTTCTGGGTGGCGACTTGCCCAACGGTGACGACGTGGCCGAGATGGTCGAGGATTTCAGGAGCGGCGCCAAGCAACTGAAAGCACGGATCGGCGGCGCGGATTTCGAGCGCATCAACGCAGAATTGGATCATTTCAGGGTCGATCCGCAGGAGATATACCGTTACTTAAGGGAGCCGACGCTCCGTGGGTCGGGAACCGGCACACACTTCATCATACTTCCCGCTTCGGTGCTACTTGCTGACGACATAGACGGCGAGTCGGATGTGAGCAAGGAACCCCCACTGATGAAGGCTCTGCTGGGCTTCGCGAACACGATTTCGTCGGAGATGACGAAGCCCGTCATTCGTACGGCATTTAGAGATCACAAATCGGATTTGATCGCTGATGACCTAATCCGTGACCGCGAGTTCTTCACCCGCGACGAGTTTCGCAACGCCGATCATCAGGTCATTGGCAGGTTTGACGAGTATGGGCAGTTTACCGGCCAAGTAGCGATATACGGAGAAACGATCAAGGATCACGTGATTCCGTGGAGTAACCCGGACGGGCGTCAGACCGCGTGCGGCCCGTTCGAAATCAGTTTCGCCGCGATCGAAGGCGAAGCCAGATATTCCACGCTCCCGCCGGAGGAGCATGCCGTCTTGTTGGACAAGACCAATCGGTTGGGTGGGCTCTATATTTACCGGGACGGCATTCGTATTCTCCCGTACGGAGACACGGACTACGACTGGCTCGACATCGAGTTCCGGCGGACGAAAAGCGCCTCGTTCTATTACTTTTCTCACCGGAAGATGTTCGGCGTGCTGGTAGTTGATGCCAGACACAATGGCGGTCTCCGCGAGAAGGCCGGCAGAGAAGGCTTCCAGGAAAACAAGGCATACCGCCAGTTTCGAGGTATACTGCGCAACTTTTTCGCGCAAATGGCATCCGACTTTTTTCGGAAAGAAGGACCGCACACCGACCATTTCGAGACGCGCAAGGCTGATCTGGAGAAGACGGAGATGGATCGGCGCAGGCGCGAACGACTCGTTTCAGTAAAGCGCCGCCAGTTGGCGGAAGATCTCGGAACATTTTTCGAGAGAGTGGAGCGGAGGGAACCGGAGGAGAAGGCACTGAAGTTGAGCCAAGACGTCGAGGATCAGCTGCAAAAGGCGCTTCGCATGGAAGATCGACAGAAGGCGGCTCAGGAGATCATACGGATCGAACAAGAGGCCGGGGAAGCGCTGCGGGACCTCGAGTCGCGTTATCGGGTGCCGCGACCGAGGATCGGTCTGAGCAAGGCGATGCAGAGGGAATGGCGTGCGTACAGCGCTACTTCGGCCGAGCTTGAGACGAACGTGTTTCGCACGATGCGGAAGTCCATAGAGGAACTGATCAGCGACGAGGCGGCGAAGGCCAAGTTGGACCTTGATTACCGGCTACGGATCGAAGAATCTCTCAACGACCTTGCGGAGCGCGCACGAAAGGCAATGCGGGACCGCGGCGCCGACGCGCGACGCCGGGCTAACGCGTTGGCGGACGACGTCCGGGCGGCGGCGGCGGCTTGTGTCAGGGATGTAGAAGCGGCGCTACGGTCCGTTATCGCCGACTTCCAACGTACGGATTCGTCTGCGGTAGAAAGTGACGAGTTCCGGGGTATGCGGGACGGTTTGGAGTCAAAAATACGCGAGGTGTGGGAGCGACGGTCGCAGCGGCTCGAGTCGATTAGGTCGCAGCTCGAGGCGATAGATCTGAGGGGTGAGACATCGACTCTGGAGGATCAGCTCGTTGCCGTGGAGCAACGAAACGTCCTGCTGGAGGAGGAGGCCGCGGTCGATCTCCAGCTTGCTCAGCTTGGCATGGCGGTTGAGATCATAAACCACGAGTTTCGGGCGACCGTCGGGTCTCTACGCAACAACCTGCGCGGACTCAAAGCGTGGGCCGACGTGAACAAGGACCTCGAAGTGCTCTATCGAAACATACGGGCGAGTTTCGACCATCTTGACGGCTACCTTACGCTGTTCACGCCGCTTCATCGACGCCTCTACCGGAAGGCGGTCGAGATTCGCGGCTCGGAGATCTATACCTTTCTGAATGATCTGTTCAACGAGAGGCTCACCCGGCATCATGTGGCCATGTCACGCACCGATGCTTTCGCGGAATCAACAACGACGGGATATCCATCATCCTTTTACCCGGTGTTCGTCAATCTGGTCGATAACGCGATCTTCTGGCTGTCGCAGCGCAACCCGGCGCTGGAGCGCACCATCGTACTCGATACGGAGCAAGGGGTGTTTCGCATACGTGATTCCGGGCCGGGGGTGCAACGACGTGACCAGGAGGCCATCTTCGAATACGGTTTCACCCGGAAGCCGGGCGGACGTGGGATGGGCCTGTCCGTGTCCCGCGAGACCCTGCGGCGGGTCGGCTATGATCTCACGCTGGCGGAACCCGCGAGCGACGGCGGAGCGACGTTCCTGATCGGCCCGCGTGATCCGGAAGGGGAAGGAAGCAACGGTGCCGAGTGATCATCTTGATAGACGGTTCCGGGAGATAGCCCGGCAGTTCCTCGTCAGCGCGGCCGTGGTAGACGACGAACCGTATTATGGCGAACCGAAGCCGGCCGAGTCGGCGACAACACCGACCCGCGCTGACGCGACGGTTGACGACGAAAGTCCGGCGGTGCTTGGCCGCGGTCAGAGCCTGGACGCGGGTGCGATAACGGGGGCGTTTTCCAGAGTCGGTCTCATCTGTGGAGTCGTCAAGCAACCACAAGATGGCAGAGTTGCGGTCGAAGCCGTCCAGCGTGCGGATTTGGTGGTGATCGACTGGCAATTGCACCGTGATGGTGGCGAACGAGCTTTGGACTTGATTAAGTCGATCTTGAATAGTGACCACGGCAATCGACTGCGTTTGATCGCCGTATACACCGGGGAGTCGATGATCGGCCAGATCGGAGAGCGAATACGTCATGAGCTTGGTCAGAGCGGACAAAGCTTCGTGAGCAAGCGTGATTCCGTTACGCTGTCCTGCGGACATTGCCAAATCGAAATCTATGCGAAGTCCGATACACCGCTGAGTCCCGAATTGAGGCACCGGTCGGTGAGCGAGGAAGAACTACCGAGGCGGCTGATCGATGACTTCGCGGGGATGACCGTGGGACTGCTGCCGAGTATCGCTCTGGTCGCGCTGACTGCGGTTCGGGAAAACGCGCATCGAGTGCTTGGCACGTTCGACCGGAATCTCGATGCGGCGTTCCTAACGCATCGGGCCTGCCTCCCGATCCCGGACGATTCCGAGCAGCACATGACGGCTCAGATCGCGAGTGAATTGGGCGCCATCATGGAGGAGCGAGTGGGGTTGGAGCGGCCGTCAGGGATGGAAGCGATTAGGTCATGGATCAAGAAATTCAAGGGTAGCGGAGACGTTTCATTCGGGGATAGGTCCGTATCCCACGGGTGCGTTCTCAAGATGCTTTGTAAGGGAGTAGACGAAGCGGGCGTACTCCGTAAGGCGGGGGCACACAAGTTGCTGACAGACGGGTTGGCCTGCGAGGAGGATAGCGAGACACACGATCTCGACCTACGGCTGGCATGGATGATGTGCTTCCGAGCGATTGATCCTCCGGTCAAGAAGCTGTGGATGGGTACGGCCGTACGGAGACTCACAGATTCGGATAGGACGGAGCTTCTTCTTTGCATGAAGCCGCGGTGCGACTGTGTGCGGATGAGGGGTCCGGGATCGTTTCTCTTTCTACCGCTTACCGAGCCGCCGACGGGAGAGTGTCAACTTGTGGTACGATCGATGTCGAGTGATCCGGAGTACCGTCGGGTGGGTGTGGGAACAGACATGTCAGGGGCGAAGATGATCGAGTTCGATCCCCGTGAGGCGGAGTCGATCGTCGCACAGAAGGGGGCGGACGGGTTTACCTTTACGGCTGTGGACAAACAGCGATACGAGTGGATCGGGGAATTGAAGGCGGAGGTTGCCCACAGCGTCGGGCAGACGCTCGCATCCACGCTGTTGCGCATTGCCTTGGACAAATCAGAGTGGCTCCGGCGAATGGAGAACAGGGGGTAGTGTCCCGTCGCGATGCCTGGGGGACACCGCACCATTTGAGCCGCAGGAGGGAGAAGAAGTGACCGCACTGCCGCTCGACGTGTTGCGGAGGGTGCAGACGGCGGCGCCGGCGGAGGCGTGGGGCGAGCTGTTCGGGTTCGTGCGGGAGATCTGCTTCCCGGCGTTGTCGGGGGCCGCGGCCGAGGTGACGCGGCGCGACCGCGCGGTTGCGCCGGCGGACCTGTTCCTGGCTACGGCGGGGTGGGACTTGTGGGCGGACTATTACGCCAGCGTGCCGCGCACCGCGGAGCGGTTGGCGGCGTGGTGGGCGGCGGCCCCGCCGGGCCGCGCGGTGTTGATTCTCGATGGCTGTCGCTGCGCGAAGCGCCGTGGTTGCTCCGCGGCGCCGCCGAGCGGGGCTATACCGTGCACGCCGCCGAGGTGACGGGCACCGAGCTGCCGGCGGACACCGTCCCGTTCGCGCGCGCCCTGGGGTTCGGGCAGCGCTCGGCGCTCGAAAACGACGGGGCGGGCGGCGCTCACCGGCTGCCGGGCGCGCGCACCGACAGCGTCGATCTGCCGTGGCGGGAGTGCGTCGATCTGATCGGCGCGGCGCGCGACTGGGTGCTGTGGCATCACTGGCCGGATGAGCGCATCCACAAGCTGAACGCGCCGGGGCGGGGACTGGCCGCGCTGGCCGCGGAAACGGCGGCGCGGCTTGGCGATGACGACTTCTGGGCGCTGGTGGAGCGCCTCACGACCGGGCGGCGCCTGATCGTGACCGGCGACCACGGCTACGCGGCCACCGGCCTGTTCCCCGACACCGGCGACCGCGAGCAGAGCGCGTACCTGAAGGCGCGCTACAAGAGCGGGCGATCCGCGCCGGCCCCGGCCGCGGGGGAGACTGCGGCGCGGGAGGACTCAGGGCCGGGCGCGTGGACGCCGCCGTTGGACCTGGTTACGGAGACGCCGCACGGCCGGCACGGGTTTGTGCTGGGGCGGCGCAAGTGGCGGAGCCAGGGCGGCTACCCGACGCTCGCCCACGGCGGGTTGTCGCTGCTGGAGGTCGCGGTTCCGTTCATCGAGCTGTCCCGCCCCTCCGGGCACTGAAAAAATGGCGCGCGGCGGAGCTACGAAAGCGCAACGGCTGGCCGCCGAGGTCGCGGCGGCGGTGCGGGCCGGCCGGCCCACGGCGCTGCCGACGGTCGACTTTGCCGATCCCGGCCGGGCGCGGACCTGCCTGGAGGTCGACTTTCCGATCCTGCCGGTCAATCAGGTCGCCGCCATCGAAGGGAACGCCGGCAAGCCGATCTACCAGATGTCGAAGTGGTGGGCGCGGCGCCGGTCGAGCGTGTTCCGGGCGCTGCTGATCGCCGCCGCGGCGCGCGCGCCCGACGATCCGGCGGACGCGGCCAAGCGGGTGTGGGACGCCTACTACGGCAATCATCGGGAGCAGGGCGCGTTCGCGCGTCTCAAGGTCGCCGACCTGTTCATGGGCGGCGGCACCACCATCGTCGAGGGCGCCCGCCTCGGCATGGAGATGTACGGCGCCGATCTCAACCCGGTCGCCTGGTTCGTGGTGAAGAACGAGCTCGCGGACATCGAGCGCGCCGAGGTGGAGGCGCTGCTCGTCGACGTCGAGGCCGAAGTCCGCCCGCAGATCATGCCGTTCTACGCCTGCGAGTGTCCGCGCGGCCACACGGGAACCTGGACGCGGCGCGCCACCGGCGAGGCGATGGGCGCGGACTTCGACCCGCTGGCGCTGCCCCCGGAGCGGCGCGCCGACTACCGCTACCACGGCCCGGAGACGGTGTACGTGTTCTGGGCCAAGCACGGCCCCTGCCAGGTGACCGGCTGCGGCCACCGCACGCCGATCGTTTCCAGTGCGGTGATGGCGGTGAAGACGCTCACGGTGAGCGCGTGGCCGCACCGCTGTCCCCGCTGCCGGCGCGAGTTCGAGGTGGAGGAGCAGGACGCGCGCATGGCGCCGGGCGCGCCGCTGACCGTGGCCGAGTCGGAGGCCGCCTACGCGGTGCGGCAGGACGATTTTTCAGTGCGGTGCCCGCACTGCGGTAATCGCGAGCGCGTGTTCGCCCCCGCGGCCGGGAAGCCGCGGCGCAAGAAGGTCGAGTTGTCTCTGCTGATTCATCCGCACTGGCTGGCCGGGGAGGCCGGGCGGGCGGCGGACGGCGCGCGCTACGGCGGGTCGGTTTCCGACGACGCGGCGGCGACGGTCCGCTGGAACGGCGCCCGCGCCGCGCGCCTGCGGCTGCTCGAAGTGCGCGGCGCGCTGCCGGATGAGGTGACCTGCCCGGAGACCGGCGCGCGCCTCCTCACTGGAAAAGCCGGGGGCACGGTGCCGGCCAAGTCGCGCTTTGCGTGCGGCGCCTGCGGCACGGTGCAGGACGTGTTGACCGCGATCAAGGCGTCGGGAACGACCGGCCCGGTCGCCGCCTACGCGGTGCAGGGATACTGCCCCACCTGCGCCGAGGAGCGCCGCCCCTACCGCGGCCGCTTCTTCGCCGCGGTCGACGATCCGCGCCGCTTCGACGCCGCGGCGCATGAATGGGAACGGCGCCGGGGCGGGGACCTCGCTTCCTGGTGGCCGCGGCAGGCGGTGCCGTTCGGCTTCATGACCGGCATGGCCAACGGCGACATCCGGCAGGGGCACGGCTTTACCCACTGGTGGACGATGTTCAACCCGCGCCAGCTTCTGGTGCATACGCAGTTGCTGCGCGCCATCGTCGCGGGCGGTTCCGCGTCCCATCGGTGGGAGGCGCGCGAATACGTGCTCGGCGCATTCCAACAGTACCTGCGCAACCAAAACCAGTTTGTTTCTGGGATCCGGTTTACGACAAGCAGGTCCCCCTCCTCAGCAATGCCAATTTTCATCCCAAATCGACCGTCGTAGAGAACAGCGTCTTTCCATCGTTAGGCCGAGGAAACTGGGCTTCGTGCGCGGATCAGATTCGGAAAGGATTGGCGTGGTCGAATAAGCCGTGGGAGGTGGTAGCCAGCGTCCGGCTGCGGCAGCAGGCGCCGGCGCTGGCGGACGAGCTCACCGGCAAAAGTGAAAAAGTATTTCCCGCCGACCCGGTGCGCGGGCGGGCGGAGTTGGCGTGCACGTCGGCGACCGACCTGGCCGGCGTCGCCGACGGCGCCTTCGATCTGGTAATCACCGATCCGCCGTTCGGCGGGCTGCTCCACTATTCCGAGCTGTCCGACTTCTTCTACGTCTGGCTGAGGCTCGCGCTCCGCGACCGCTACCCCGATCTATTCTCGGCGGAACACACTCCCAAGAGCCTGGAAGCGGTCGCCAACCGGGCGCGGCAACCGGACGATCCCGACGCGTTCTATCAGCGCCTGCTCACCGCCTGTTGGGGCGAGGCGCAGCGCATCCTCAAGCCCGCCGGGCTGCTCGCCTTCACCTTCCATCACAGCGAAGACGCGCCGTGGGTCGCCGTCCTGGAAAGCCTGTTCGACGCCGGCTTCTATCTGGAGGCGACCTACCCCATCCGCAGCGACGAGACCAAGGGCGCGGGCGAGTTCGGCTCCAAGAAGATCGAGTACGACATCATCCACGTCTGCCGCGCGCGCCGGGAGCAGCCGCAGCCGGTGAGTTGGGCGCGCATGCGCCGCCAGGTGCTGGCCGACGTGCGCCACCTGCAGACCCTGCTGGAGCTGCACCAGCGCGACGGACTGCCGGAGGCCGACCTGCAGGTGATCCGCCGCGGCAAGGCGCTGGAATACTTCAGCCGCCACTACGGTAAGGTGTACGTCGACGTCGGCAAGCCGATGTCGGTGCGGGAGGCGCTGCTCGGCATCAATCAGCTCCTCGACGAGGAACTGGGCGGGGTGAGCGATCCGCCGCCGGTCACCGCCGAGCCGTTCACGCGCCAGTTTCTGCGCCTGTTCGACGGCCGCGCCGCGGTACCGCGCGACCAGATGCAGAAGTTTCTGCGCGGCACCGGCAGCGCGCCGGACGACTTCGAGGAGCGCGGCTGGTGCCGGCAGGAGAGCAAGGTGTACCACCTGACGCCGCCGCCGGAACTCGCGCGCGCGTGGACCGGCAAACACCGCCGCGGCATGGTGAGCGACTACGACCAGGCGGGATTCCTGATCGGCGCCTGCTACGACAACAGCGGCATCAACGTTCTGCGCACGCTCGGCAACGACAACTTCTCGCCGCATCCCGCCCTGGAGGCGCTCCTCGACTATTTTGCGCGCCGCGGCGCGGCGACGGAGACGCGCACCGCGGCGGCGCGCGCCGGCCACCTGCTGCGTAATTGGAAGGCCCGAAACGAGCGCCCCGACCCGCAGCTCGACCTGTTCTTCGAAGAGGAGGCGGCGTCGTGAACCTGCAACGGAGCGATGCGTGGAAACGGCGCGGCTGCTCCCTGCTGTGGGACGCCGCCGCGCTGGCGCAAGTGGCGGCGCCGGCGGAGGTGATCTCGATCCGGCAGTTCTTCGCCCTGGCCCGCTCCTGGCCGGCGGAGTTGCCCGGCGCCGGCGGCACGGCGCTGGTGGTGGCCGGGGTCGAGGGGTGCCTGGACGCCCTGAGCGGCGCCGACGGCCAAGCGTGGCTGGAGACCGACCTCAAGCCCGCCGTGCTGCGCTTTCAGGACGAGTACGAGGGTCAGGCCGCGCTGATCCTGTGGCTTCCGTCGGGCCGCAGCCGCATCAGCATGGTCACCGCGACCGAAGAATACGTCTGGAAGGACGGCCGCGCGGCGAGCGCCGGCGGCCTGCCGATCGGGCGCTGCCTCTGGGCCGGCGCCGAGTCGGACGCCGCCCGCATCATCGTCTCCGCCGCGCCGCAGCCCAACGTCGACGGCCCGGCGTGGGCCGGGCTCTATCACCCGCGCCTGTCGTGACGGCCGCCGTCGAAGCCCCGCCGCAGTTCGCGCCCGGGCAGCGCGTCCGGCACCCCGAGTACGGCGCGGGGGTGGTGGTCGCCGCGGCGCGCGACGGGTACCTGCGGATATTTTTCAGCGACGGCGAGCGGCAGATTCCGGCCGCCGCGGTGCGCCCGCTCCTGTCGTGGGCCGAGCGTGTGGTGGCGCGGGTCGAGGGGAGCGAAGCGCGGCTCCGGCAGGCGTGGTTGGCGTGCGAGGCGCACGCGCTGCCGCTGGTGGAGAGCGCCGCGGCGCTGACCGCGGCGCCGATCGATCTGCTGCCGCATCAGATCGTCCTCACCCATCGGATCGCCACCGCATCCCCGCGCCGCTACCTGATCGCCGACGAAGTGGGGCTCGGCAAGACGATCGAGGTGGCGCTGGTGCTGCGCGAGCTGGCCAGCCGCGGCGAGTTGCGGCGCGCCTTGATGGTGGTGCCCGCCGGGCTGGTGAACAACTGGCACCGGGAACTCAACGAGGTATTCCATCTCGACTTCGAGGTATTCGGCAGCGAAGGCGACGTCACCGACCGCAAGTCGAACGCGTTCGCCCGGCACGACCGGCTCATCGCAAGCATCGACACCCTCAAGCGCCGCGCCCGCGTGCGCCGCCTGTTGGAGGCGCCGCGCTGGGACCTGGTGGTGTTCGACGAAGCGCATCACCTGACCGCGCACCGGTCGGGCCGCACGGTGCGCAAGACCGAAAACTACAAGCTGGCCGAGGCGTTGAAGACGCACGCGCGCGACCTGATCCTGCTGTCGGCGACGCCGCATCAGGGAGATCACTTCCGTTTCTGGATGCTGGTGCAGCTCCTCGATCCGACGCTGTTCGCCAACCCCGCGGAGATGGTGCGGCGCCGCTATCGCCTCAATACCGTGGTGCTGCGCCGCACCAAAGCCGACGCCTGCCGCCCGGACGGTTCGCCGCTGTTCGCGCGCCGCGGGGTGCACACCGAGTCGTTCACCATGACCGGCGCCGAGCGCTCCTTCTACGGCGCGTTGCGCGAATATCTGGAGGAGGGGTTCGCGCTGGCCGAACGGCACGGCAACCGGGGGCGCGCGCTCGGCTTCGTCATGACCATCTTTCAGAAGATCGCCGCCTCCAGCTTCGCCGCGGTGCGCCGCACCCTGCGCCGCCGGCTGCTGATGCTCACGCTGCATGAAGCGATCGTCAAGGACCGGGAACTCGACCTCGACGCGCGCAACGATCTTACCGACGAGGCGCGCGATCTGATTCACGAAGAGCAGCGCATCCCGCGCGATGATCCGGTGTCCCGCGGCCGCGCGGACGCCATCCTGGCCGACCTCAAGGTGCGCCTGCTGCGGCGCCTGGACGAGGAGGAATTGGCGCGCGCGTCGGACGCCGCGGCGGGCGAGGAGAGCGCCGCCGCCGGCGAGGACGCCGCCGCCCTGGCGGTCGATCTGGCGCTGCCGGAGGAACGCTTGCGCATCCGCGATCTGCTGGCGCGTTTTCCGGCGGGCCGCGAAACGAAGGTCGCCAAACTGCTGCGCGGACTCGGCGCGCTGTGGGAGCAGAATCCGCGCGAAAAGGTGGTGATCTTCGCGACCTATCTCGGCACCGTGGAGCTGCTCGGCGGCGAGATCGAGCGCGCCTATCCCGGCCAGGGCGTGGTGGTGCTGCGGGGCGGGGATCACGGCGCCAAGCTGGCCGCCGAGCGCCGCTTCCGGCGCGCGCACGGGCCGCGCGCGCTGGTGTGCACGGCCGCCGGGCGCGAAGGCATCAACCTGCAGGTGGCGCGCGTGCTGTTCAACTTCGATCTGCCGTGGAATCCGATGGACGTCGAGCAGCGCATCGGGCGCATCCACCGCTACGGGCAGCGGCACACCGCGCAGGTGTACAACCTGGTGCTGTCGGACACCATCGAGGGCCGCATCTTCCTGCTGCTCCGGGACAAACTGGAGGAGATCGCGCGCGCCGTCGGCAAGCTCGACGAGCAGGGCAACGTCGCCGAGGACCTGCGCACGCAGATTCTGGGCCAGCTCGCCGAGCGCCTCACCTACGACGCGCTCTACCGGGAGGCGCTGTCCGACCCGGAGTTGCGGCGCACCCGCCAGGAACTGGACGCGGCGATGGCCAACGCCAGCGAAGCGCGCAAGGTGGTGTTCGAGCTGTTCCAGGACCTGGACCGATTCTCGCTTGAGGACTACCGGCCGTTCGCCAACGTGGACGCCGGCCTCGACCGCATCGTCCGCTTCCTCGGCGCCGCGCTGGCGGAGCAGGGCCGGTCGGTGCAGCGGCTGGATGGGGCCACCTTCGCCGTCGTAGACTGGGACGGCGGCGCGGCGCTCCGATTCACCACCGACCGCGAGTTGGCCCGCGCGCAGGAGGGGTTGGAGCTGATGGGCCTGGACCATCCGCTACTGGTGGAGGCCCTGCGCCGTTGGCAAAGCGTCGAGCCGGAGCTGCTCGGCGTGGCGGTTGCGGGCGGCGCGGGCGCCGGCGGCGGCGTGGCGGGGGGCGCGGTGGCGGGCCGCGGCATGGCGGGCGCCGGGCGCGCGGGCATCGAGGGCGCGGGCGGCGACGGGGCGGGGGCGGTCGCCGGCGGGGCCGCGCTGAACGGGGAGGGCGCCGCGGTCGTCTCCTGGTGGCTGATCCACGCCGACGGCAAGGACGGGGAGCGCCGCTCCCTGGTGCAGCCGCTCGCGGTGAGCGCCGGCGGCCGGCGCCTGCCGCCGCTGGAGCGCGAAGGCGTCGACCTGCTCCGCCGGCAACCCGGCCCGCCGGCCCTGTCGCCGGCGCAACGGCGCGGCCTGCTGCGCGACGCCCTGGAGCCGATGATCCGCCGCGAACTCGACCACCGCGGCCTGGTCACCGCCACCGGCGGCTACACCGCCAAGCTGATCGGCTGGGTGGAGCTCGCCGGCGACGGCCGAGATCGGCCGCAATAGGTTACACTGCCACGGCCCTGGGGCCGGTTGTCCGGCGGCCGGCGAATCGCCTACGGTGACGGCGTGACCGGCTCGACGCCCACCCCGGACGACTCGATCACGCGCGAATACGTGGCGCGCCACCCGCGCTCGGCGGCGCTCTATCGGGAGGCGCTCGACGTGTTTCCGGGCGGCGCCACGCACGAGGTGCGCCGCGTCCTGCCGTTCCCGGTCTTCATGACGCGCGGTAGCGGCGCCCTGAAGTGGGACGCCGACGGTCACGAGTACGTCGATTACGTGATGGGCCACGGCGCGCTGCTACTCGGCCACGGCCACCCGGAGCTGGTCGCGGCGGCGGCGGCGCAGCTCCCGCACGGCACGCAGCTCGGCGCCAACACCGAGCAGGAGATCGCCTGGGCGCGGGCGGTGCGCGCGCTGATGCCGTCGGTGGAGCGCATCCGCTTCCACAGCTCCGGCACCGAGGCGACCATGATGGCGATCCGCATCGCCCGCGCCTGCACCGGCCGCGACCGCATCGTCACGTTCGCCGACCACTTCCACGGCTGGCACGACTACGTGGCCGGCGGCTCCGGCCGGTATCCGGCGACCGGCGTCCCCGGCGCGGCCCGCGCCACGGTCACCACGCTGCCGGCCGGCGACCCGGACGCCGTCGACCGCGCGCTGGCCGCCGGCGACACGGCCGCGGTGATGCTGGAGCCGACCGGCGGCGCGATGGGCTACTACGCCGTCGATCCGGCGTTCCTGCACCGGCTGCGCGACGTCACCACGCGCCGCGGCGCGCTGCTCATCTTCGACGAGGTGGTCACCGGCTTCCGCGTCTCCAAAGGCGGCGCGCAGGAGCGCTACGGCGTCCGCCCCGACCTCACCACGCTGGCCAAGATCCTGGCCGGCGGCCTGCCGGGCGGCGCCACCGGCGGCCGCGCCGACCTGCTCAACGTCCTGTCCTTTCCGCCCGACGTCGACCCCGGCCGGCGCGTCGGCCACCCCGGCACCTTCAACGCCAACCCGCTGAGCGCCGCCGCCGGTGCCCGCTGCCTGCAGCTGCTGGCCGACGGCGCGGTCAACGACGCGGCCGAGCGGGCCGCCCGCCGCCTGCGGCACGGCATTTCCGCGGCCATCGCCGCCGCCGGCGTAACCGCCTTCTGCCACCAGCGCGCGTCGATCGTCTGGATCGTGTTCGGCAGCGCCTGGGAGGGAGACGCCGAGCTCTGCGCGGCGCCGCGGCAGGCGCTTGCCGAGGGGCGCGCGCCGCGCTACGCGGAGCCGTTCAAGCGGGCGCTGCTCAACCGGGGCGTCGACGCGCTCGGCGGCACGTTCATCGTCAGCGCCGTACACACCGACGCGCAGATCGACCGCACCGCCGATGCGGTGGAGGACGCGCTGCGGCGGATGCGGGCGGACGGGGTCCTCCGCTGAGGGCGGCCCGCGGGCCGGCGGTCGCGGGCGGCGCCACCCTGCGCGGACTGGTGCTGCCGGTGTTCCTGCCGGCCCTGCTGGAGTCGGCCGGCGTCGCCGCGATATTCCCGTTCATCCCGTTGCTGGCGGTCGAGCTCGGCGCCGGATTCGCGGGCGCCGGCGCCACCATCGCCCTGCACGGCCTGGGCGGCATGATGATCGCCGTGCCGGCCGGCCTCGCCTGCACCCGCCTGGGCGAAAAGGGCATCCAGGTCGCCGCCGGCGTGGCGCTGGCCGGCTGCTGCGCCGGCGCCGCGCTGGTTCCCGCCGCGCCGGCGTTCGCGGCGCTGCTGCTCGGCATCGGCTGCTGTCACGGGGCGTGGCTGCTAGCGCGCCTGACGTGGATGAGCCGGGCCGCCCCGCACCGGCTGCGGGGCCGGGCGCTCGCCACCACCGGCGGCGTCACCCGCATCGGCGGGCTGATCGGACCGATCGCCGCCGGCTTCATCGGTGACCGCTTCGGCCTGCAAGCGATCTTCGTCCTGCCGGTCGTGCTGGCGCTGGCCGCGGCCGGGCTGACGCTGTATCTGATGCCGGCCTTCGCGCCGCAACGAACCGAGCCGGCCCGCGCGCGGCCGGACGGCGCACCGGATGGCGGCGCGCGGCCGGACGGCGCGCGGAGCGGCGGCGCGGCCGGCGAGATCTGGCGCGAGCTGCGCGGCAATCGCCGCATCCTGGCCGCGGCCGGCGCGCCGATGGTGGCGCTGGCGGTCATGCGCTCGGCGCGGCGGGTGATCGTGCCGCTGTGGGGCGTCCACATCGGCCTCAACGTGGTGGAGATCGGTCTGGTGGCGGGGCTCACCGCGGGCATGGAGATCGTGATGTTCGCGCCGGCGGGGCTGGTCATGGACCGCCTGGGCCGCCGCTACGCCGCCGCCCCCGCCACCGTGCTGCTGGCCGTGGGGTTGGCGGCGACGCCGCTGACGCAGTCGTTCGCGGCGCTGCTGGTGGCCGGACTGATCGGCGCGGTCGGCAACGGCCTGGGCAGCGGCATCAACATGACCTACGGCGCCGATCTGGCGCCGGCCGGCCGCACCGGCCCGTTCCTCGGCCTCTGGCGGCTGATCAGCGACGCCGGCAGCGTGCTGGGACCGACCATCGCCGGGGCGCTGGCGGCCGTGTTGAGCCTGGGCGGCAGCGCGCTCGCCGCCGGCCTGCTGGGGGTGGCCGGCGGCGTGGCGTTCGCGCTCCTGCCGGAGCCGGCCGAGCAGCGCCGCCGCGCCGACGCGGACGCCGGCGGCTGACCCCTCCGGGGCGGTCCGCTTGTCCGGCGGCGCCGCCGCCGGTACCCTGTCGGGCGGAGGTTCACATGCAACTTGGAAAGGTTCTCTTGCTGGTGCTTGCGGCCACCGTCGCCGGCGCCGCCGCATTTGCGGCCCCCGCCGAAGAAGCGATGGAAGCCGCCCCGGAGATGGCCGAACCGGCCACCATCGAATACTGGACGACCCAGGATCAGTCGGACCGGCAGGCGACGATCCGCCTGATCGCCGACACCTTCATGGCGCTCAACCCGCACGTCACGGTCAACGTCGTGCCGGTGGCCGAGCCGGAGGTACCCGCCCAGCTCTCCGCCGCGGCCGCCGCCGGCAGCCTGCCCGACGTCATCGAGTTCGGGTCGGAGAACGCCATCGCGTTCGGCGCGCAGGGTCTGCTCGACGCCGACGCGCACCGCGCGCTCATCGACAGCATCGGCCGCGACCGTTTCTACGCCGGCGCGCTCCACCTGCTGCGCGCGCCCACCGGCATGGACGACTACTACGCGCTGCCGTTCCACGGCTGGATCCAGGGCATCTGGTACCGCACCGACTGGTTCGAGGAAGCCGGTCTGGAGCCGCCCGACTCCTGGGACAACATCCGCGCCGCCGCCGAGCACTTCTACGATCCGGCCGCCAACCAGTACGGCATCCTGGTCGGCACCAAGTCGGAGCCGTACGCCGAGCAGGTCTTCACCCAGTTCGCCATCTCCAACGGCGCGCGCCTGTTCGACGCCGGCGGCAACCTGGTGTTCAACTCGCCGGAGATGAAGGAAGCGCTCGAATACTACCTGGAGGTAGCGCAATACAACCCGCCCGGTCCGCAGACGTGGCGCGCCCGCGACTACTACCTGCAGGGCAAGATGGCGATGTTCTTCTACTCGACCTACATCATGGACGACCTGGCGCTGCAGGAGGTGGCCGCCGGCTCGCTCACCGGCGACAACTTCGCCGATCTGGCCGGCGGCGACTTCGACCCGGAACTGGCCAACAAGACCGGGTTCGTACCGATCATCACCGGCACCGAGCCGGCCTCCTACGGCGTGGTGGTGGCGCTCGGCGTGTTCAAGAATGACGACGCCGCCCAGCTCGCCGCGGCGCAGGACTGGGTGGAGTACCTCTATACCGAGGACGCCTACGTCACCTATCTGCACATGGCGCCCGGCGGCATGAATCCGGTGCTCAAGGGAGTCGCCTCCAGCGCCGCGTTCGTCGACGATCCGAAGGGCGTGCACGCCCGCTACGGCGCCGAAAAGATGGGCGAGATCGTCGAGGGGTTGGAGAACATCCAGCGCTTCGGCATCGTGGAGGGCAACCTGATCGAGGACTACGGCGCGATCTTCGCCCAGCAGATCATCCCGCAGATGATCTTCCGCATCACCCAGGAGGGTGAGGAGATCGACACCGCCATGGCCTGGGCCGAGGCGGAAATGCAAAAGGTGATCGACGGGTAATCCCGCCCCTTGACCGGTCACGCCCGGAGCATCCGGGCTCAGGAAGCGCGCTTTGGCTGGCGGCTGATCGCTCCGGCGGCCGCCGTCATCGCGCTTCTCATCCTTTACCCCATCGGCTACAACGTCTTTCTCAGCTTGTTCGACGTGCGGCTGCAGGGGGCCAACGTCTACGTCGGCGTCCGCAACTACACCGGGGTGCTCGCCGATCCCGCCTTCTGGCGATCGGTGGTCACCACCGTCGTCTACGTGGCCGGCACCACCGCCGGCACGACGCTGGTGGGGCTGGGCGTGGCCGTGGTCATGAACAAGCGCTTCCCGTTGCGCGGGCTGGCGCGCTCCCTGATCCTGCTGCCGTATATCGCGCCGGTCATCGCCGTCGTGTACGGCTGGCAGTTCATCTTCGACCCGGTCAACGGCGTCTTCATGCACGTCACGGTCGAGCTGCTCGGCCTGTTCCGGGAGCGCTTCAACCTGATCGGCGCGCCGCGCAACGCCATCGTGGTGGCGATCCTGTTCAACGTCTGGAAGAACTTTCCGTTCAGTTACCTGATGCTGTTGTCGTCGCTGCAGGCGATTGACGGCAGCCTGTACGAAGCGGCGCAGATCGACGGCGCGTCCGGCTGGCAGCGGTTCCGCTTCATCACCATGCCGGAGATATTTTTCGTGCTGGGCGCGCTGGTGGTGCTGCGGGTGATCTGGAACTTCAACAAGTTCGAGGAGGTGTTTCTGCTCACCGACAACGTGCGCGTGCTGTCGGTGTTCACCTACTTCAAGGCGTTCACCGGCGCGCTGGACCAGGGACAGGGCGCGGCGCTGGCCGTGATCCAGTTCCTGCTGCTGGTGGGATTCATCCTGTTCTACGTCAAGCGGGTGCTCAAGTGGTGAGCGGCGCGCGCCTGGCGCGGCGCGCCGGCCTGGCGGCGGCGGTGGCGGCGATCCTGGTGTTCGCCCTGTTCCCGTTCGTGCAGATGCTGTCGCTGTCGCTCAAGTATCAGCCCGATTGGGGCAACCCGTCGCTGCTGCCGACCCGGGTCAACTGGGACGCGTACAAGGAGCTGCTGGCGATCGGCCAGGACCTGCGCGACGTGCCGGAGTCGGCGCGGCGGCTGCTCGACAACCCGGACCTTTCCGCCGCGCAGCGGCAGGCGATCATCGACCGCTTCCGCGATTCCGGCGACGTGTTTCCGTTCCTGCGTTACTTTCGCAACTCGCTGGCGCTGTCCGGGGTGGCGGCGCTCGCCTCGCTGGCGCTGGCCACGCTCGGCGCCTATTCGTTCAGCCGCGTCCGTTACCGGGGGCGGACGGTGATGCAGCGCGGCGTGCTGTTCGTGTACATGTTCGGCGGCATCCTGCTGGTGATCCCGCTGTTCCAGCTCACCGTGCGGTCGGGGTTGGCCGCCACCGCCGCCGGCACCTTCGCCGCGGTGCTGGTGATCTATCTGGTGCAGACCCTGCCGGTATCACTGTACATGCTCGGCAACTACTTCCGCACCATTTCGTTCTCGCTCGAGGAGGCGGCCATGATCGACGGCTGCAGCCGGGCGGCGACCATCGTGCGCATCATCATTCCGCTGGCGCTGCGGCGCTGGCCGCGGTCTTCATCTATTCGTTCATGATCGCCTGGAACGAATATCTGTTCGCGTCGGTGTTCCTCAAGTCGTACAGCGATCTGTATACCCTGCCGCTCGGTCTGCGCGCGCTGTTCACCTCCAAAAACGCGATCTGGGACCGGATCATGGCCGGATCGATGCTCACCGCGGCGCCGGTGGTGGCGCTGTTCATGGTGGTGCAGAAGTACATGACGCAGGGCCTGTCCGCCGGCGGCGTAAAGGGATAAGGACCGTACCGGCCGGATCTCCGTTGACAGCCCGGCGCGCCAGCGGATAGGTTGCGGAGAGTGAAGCTCAACTCCACCACGCACGCGGGAGCTGGCAGATGACTTCAGATCAGAAAACGGCATCTACCCCCTGTACCTTTCTTGCCAGGGTCACAAGGCAACTGGTTCTTGTGAGCCGGGCAGGACGCCGGAAGCAGCCAAACACCCCTTGCGCTCCGAAGCACCTGGGGGGGACCAGCGCTCCGGCGGTCGGCCGACGATAGATGCCCCGTGGAGAGTTTGCGCTACGAGCGCCAGTACAGGGACCGGCAGGTATCGTTGGCAGGCCCGAGTGGCTCGGAAACTGGATGACGGGGAGGATGTCTTGACTCGGGACACAGATAAATGGTTCGCGGGGGTGGACTGGGGTTCGGAATCGCACCAGGTGTGCGTGGTGGATGCCGCCGGGCAGGTGGCCGGCCAGCGTGCGTTCACGCACGGCGGCGCGGGGCTGGCGGCGCTTGCTGATTGGCTGGTGTCGGTGGCGGGCACTGTTGAGGCAGTGGCGGTGGCCATCGAGACGCCGCGCGGGCCGGTAGTGGAGAGCCTGATGGAGCGCGGCTTCGCCGTGCACTCGATCAATCCGAAGCAGTTGGACCGGTTCCGTGATCGGCTGTCGCCGGCCGGGGCCAAGGACGACCGGCGCGATGCGCGGGTGCTGGCGGCGGCGCTGTGCACGGACCCGCACTGCCTGCGGCGGCTGCAGCCGACTAACGCGGAGCAGGTCGAGATGCGAGAGTGGTCGCGCATCAAGGACGATCTGACGCGCGAGCTGATGCGACTGGCGAACCGGATGCGGGACCAGTTGTGGCGCTACTATCCTCAGTTTCTGGCTGCGGTGGGCAAGGACGAGGTGACGTCGCGGTTCGCGCTGGCGCTGTGGCAGCGGCTGCCGAATCCGAAGATGGCGGCGAACTGCCATACCAACACGCTTGCCAAGCTGCTGCAGCAGCACCGGATACGGCGCCTTGATGCGGCGGAGTTGCACGCTCGGCTGCGGGAACCGACCGCACCGCTGGCGCCGGGTTCCGCTAAGGCTGCCGAGGCGCACGTGCGCTTGCTGGTCAAGCGCCTGGGGGTGGTCAACGAGCAACTGGCGGAGTCGCGCGCCCAGCTTGATGAACTGTTGGAACGCTCGGCGGCGTCGGCGGACGACGCCGGGTCGGATGCAGAGGTGGCGGCCCCGGACGCGACGGTGCTGCTGTCGGTACCCGGAGTGGGAACGACGGTCGCCACGACGCTGCTCGCCGAAGCGCCGGATGCGGTGCAAGGCCGGGACTACCACGCGCTACGCTGCCTATGCGGGACTGCGCCGGTGACGCGGCGTTCGGGCAAGAGCCTGATCGTCGTGCGGCGGCTGGCGGCGCATAACCGGTTGCGCGACGCCGTGTACCACTGGGCGCGGGTGGCGGCGCAACGCGATCCGCGCAGTAAGACCAAGTACCAGGAGTTGCGCGCACGCGGTCACGGCCATGCTCGGGCGTTGCGGTCGGTGGCAGACCGCCTGCTCAAAGTTGCCTGCGCGATGCTCCGAGACGGCACTCTGTTCGATCCCCAGTACAGCGGAGCCCCGGCGTGACCCGCCGCGCTCGCCAGCTGCGCACCGGGCGTGCAGATCGGCCCGAGACGTTACAACACGCTCGGCCAACCCCGGCGGTTCAACGGACCAAAACCGATGGCTTCTCACCCTTGACGAAAGGTGGAGAGTCCCCCCCCCCCGGCGGATTGGCGCGTCCCGGAAACGGGAGCGGGCGGTGGCGCAGGAGCCGGGCGCCGCTGTTGGCGCTGGCGCTGGCCGCTAGCCTCGTCGTTGCGGCCTGCGCGCCGGCGGCAACGCCGCGCGCAACGGCCGGCGGCGGCGCAGGGAACGGTGACGTGCCCCCGGCGGCGCCCACTCCGCCCACGCCGGAACCGGCTCCGCCGGCGCCGCCACAGGACGCCGAGCAACGCTGGACGCTGAGCGGCGACGCCTTCGGCGATGACCGCGTGAGCCCGACCGGCGAGACCAGCAGCCGCTCGGCGCCGTTCGCCTGGGACCTGCTGGCCGCCGACTCCACCGCCGCGGTGCGCGTCACGCTCGACGGGCACGAGTTGCCCTTCACCAACCTGCCGCACGAGCCGCGCTTCTCCGACGACTTCAGCGGCGCCGAGTGGACGGCCGCGGCCGAAGTCGCCGCCGGAACGTTGACGCTGGTGCTCACCGCCCCGGACCGGAGCGCCGAAGGCACCGACCGGGTGGCGCGCGTCACGGTTACCGAGCCGGGCAGCGGTTACACCTCCGCCCCGGACGTCACCTTTTCGGCGCCGCCGGCCGGCGGGAACGCCGCGCCCGCCACCGGGACTGCGGTGCTGGCGGGCGAGGTCGACGCGGTCACGGTCACCGAGCCCGGCAGCGGCTACACGGCGGCGGCGCCTCCGGCCGTGAGGTTTACCGGCGGGGGCGGCAGCGGCGCCGCCGCCAGCGTGTCGCTGGACGGCAGCGTCGCGTCAGTCAGAGTCACCGACCCGGGGAGCGGCTACAGCTTTGCCCCCACCGTCTCGTTTACGGGCGGCCGCATGGGCGGCCGCAGCGCCGCCGCCCATGCGGTGCTCGGAAGCGGATTCGTACAGCGCGTGAACCTCACGCGGGCGGGGTACGGCTACACGACAGCCCCCGCCATCACGTTTACCGGCGGCGGCGGAAGCGGCGCCCGCGCCACCGCGGCGCTGAAAACGGTCGGCCGCGTCGGCATCATCACGATCACGAACGGGGGGAGCGGTTACACCTCCTCGACCACGGTTGCGTTTGCCGGCGGCGGCGGCGCCCATGCGGCCGGCACGGTAACCGTGAGCGGCGGCGAGGTAACCGCGGTGACGATGAACAACGGGGGAGACAACTACACCTCCGCGCCGACCGTTTCGTTTTCGGGCGCCGGCAGCGGCGCCACCGCCACCGCGGCGCTGGTCTACGACGTAGCCTCGGTGACGATGGCCGACGGGGGCAGCGGCTACACCTCCGTCCCGACCGTGACGTTTGCCAGTCCCCCGTCCCCGTTCGGCATGGGGAGGGCCCGTGGCACGGCCTTCGTGACCAAAGGCGTCGGGTCGGTGATGGTGACCGACGGGGGCAGCGGCTACGCCTCGCCGCCGGCCGTAGCCTTCGCCGCGGGATTTACCGGCGGCACCGGCGCCACGGCCACGGCGGCATTGGAATACGGCGTCGACTCGGTCACGATCACAGAGGGAGGCAGCGGCTATGTTTCGCCGCCCACAGTGTCATTTGCCGCCGCGCCGGCCGGCGGGACCAGGGCCGCCGGCGACGCCAGTCTGGTCTACGATCAGGTAGCGGCGGTGCGGCTCACGTTCCGGGGGCGCGGCTACGACACCGCCCCGGACGTCACCATTACCGGCGTCGGCTCCGGCGCGATGGCCGAGGCGCGCCTGCGGCCGCCCGGCTACTCCGGCTCCGAGAACCTGTTCTGGGCACGCCAAGTCCTGCAGGGCGCGGAGCTTCTGGTACGGATCACGCAGGAGTGACGCCGGCCATGCGCCGCACCCCATCCCGGCGCCCGGGTACTTGCACGGTGCGCGCGATACGGTCGACCATACCGGCATGAGCGCCACCGCCACCCCGCGTCGATGGAGCGCCGAAGCGACCGCAATCGTGGCCGTGGGCGCGTCGCTGCTGATCGCCTTGGCCGCATTGCTCGCCCCGTTGCGCGCCGACGTACGGGACCTGCGCGGCGAAGTCTCCGCGATCCGCGCCGGCGTCGCCGCGCTGAGCGACCGTGTCGCGCACCTCGGCGAGCGCGTCGCCCGCATTGAGGGCGCGCTGAGCGGCCCTTATCGGCTCTCCAACCCGACCCCGGAGACCGACCAGCCTTGAGCGCCGAGTGGATCACCGTCGCTATCGCTCTAGTCTAGTCGCGGTCGGCGTCACGGTCACGGTCGCCGTCGTGTCCGGCTTCCGCCGCCTGGATGATCGGCTGCGCGCCGTCGAAACCCGCATGGAGGCGCGCCTGCGCGAGGTCGAAACCCGCTTGGACGAACGCCTATTAGTCCGGCTGGCCGCTGCTCAACCGCCGTGCTACGGTGCCTCCTCATGGAAACGCCGGTACGGCCGCCGCCGTCCGGCGACCGCCGCCGGTCCGCAGGTACCAGGGTCCGATCTCTGCGCGCCGTTGCGTGCGCGCTGACCGCGGCGACGGTCGTACTGAGCGCCTGCGAGCGGGCGGCCGGTCCCGGCGCCGCGCCGGCCGGCACACCGGCTCCCTTGGGCTTCCAGGCGACGGCGACGGTGGCGCCGCAGCACTTCCGGCCGGACCGCGCCATCCAACCCCTCGTTCTGCCGGCCGCGGCCGGCGGCAGCGGGGCGCTCACCTATTCCCTCAGCCCGCAGGTGCCCGGACTGACGTTTGACGCCGGCGCCCGCACCCTGACCGGCGCGCCGACAGAGATCGGCCGGTACGCCATGACCTACGCGGCGCGGGACCAGGCGGGGGCCGCCGACCAGCTCACCTTTACCATCACCGTCGAGAACGCCCTGCGGCGCGGCGCCGGGGATCAGGTGTTCTTTCTCAACCCGGCCGGAAAGGCGATCGACCAGGTGGAATACACCCTGCGCCTGGGCGAATCCCCCGCGGATGTGTACCTGATCGCCACCCACGGCGGCGACACGCCGGAGCCGCTCGGCAAGGTCGTGAAACTCGTCGATACTGCCGCCGGTCCCGTAGCGGCGGAACGGGCGCGCACCTCTTCGCTCCGGGCGCAGCCCCGGCCGCCGAGCGAGCCGGCGCCGGACCTGCCGTGGGTTACCGAGCACAACAACAACCCGCCGCTGCTGGTGCGCGGGTCCGCTTCCCGATCGCCGAGCGCGCAGGGGACGCAGCCGCAGGACCCGGTCGGCAGCGGCGTGACGATCACCGAGGTGCTCGATGCCGGCGGCGATCATCAGACCATCACTTTCGACCGCCGCGCGGAGGCCACCGACGGCGTGACGACCGTCAAGGTGTACGTGGACCGGGGGGCGTGGGGGTGCGGGGCCCCGCAGTGCGTCAACCGGGCGATGGTTTACGCAATCGCGAATCGGTTTCTCCGCCCCGGTCCCGCCAACGACATCTACGACTGGGTAACGGCCATCTATGGCGCCCCGTGGGGTCCGCACGAGCACGCCAATCTCATTCCGCCGTCGGCAGCCGACACGATAAATATCATGCTGTACGACATCAATGGGGACGGTTATCCGACGGGGCCGGACGACACGGCCCGCGTGAGTGGCCTCTTCCACAGTTATCACAACTACCCCCGGGCGGGCAATCCCCCCTCCTACCGGAACTCGTTTGAACGGCTTGCCATCTTCCTGGATTCGCCGGTATTGACGCTGGACTTGGAGATCTCCATCAGCACCTTGGCGCATGAGCTCCAGCACATGATCCACTTCTATCAGAAACCGGTGCTGCGCGGCGCCACCAGCGAGAAGTGGCTCAACGAGATGGCGTCCGACGTGGCGGAAGACCTGGTCGCCAGCCAATCCCGGGTGAACGGACCGCGCGGGGTGGACTACGACGACCCCACCGCGGGGCGGCCGGGCAACCGATCCGGCAGCCTGCCGTGGTACAATCTCTACAACGACATCCAGGTGACCGCCTGGGACGGTTTGCTGGCCAATTACGCGATCAACTATGCGCTGGGCGCTTACCTGGCCCGCAACTACGGCGGCGCCGAGCTGTTCAGCCGCATCGTGCGGAGCGAGCGCGCGGGCGTCGACGCGATCGAAGGGGCGCTGCGGGAGTTGGGCCATCAGGTCTCGTTTTCGCGGATTCTTGCCAACTGGGCGGTGGCCGGCCTGCTGTCGGACAACACCCTGGCCCCGGTCCCGTACCGCTACAACTCAGGGACGTGGAGCACCTCCGGCGTGGGCGGCTCGTCCTACCGGTTGGGGTCGATCAACCTGTATAACTACCTGCGACCGGGCGGGGACCAGGCGGGGCCGTACCTGCTCGACCTGAGCGAATTCAGCGCGCGCACGCAGCCGCTCCACTCCAACAAATACGCCGCGCTCGGCCGCCTGTCGGGCAACCGTACCCTGACGGTTACCGCGCCCGCCGGCCTCCGCTTCACGGTGATGTTCAGGGAGTGATACGTAGTCCGTCTTGCCGGTGCTCGACCGCCGTGCTACGGTGCCTCATGGAAACGCCATCACGGTCACCGGGCGACCGCCGCCGGTACCGCAGGTATCAGGGTCTATCGCTTTACGCCGTTGCGGGCGCGCTGGCCGCGGCGGCCGTCGTATTGAGCGCCTGCGCGGAGGCCGCCCCCGCCATGCCGGCCGTCCCCAAACCGGACCCTCTGGCCTTCCCGGCCGCGGCGACGGTGGCGGACCGGAGCTACCTGCCGGACCGCGCCATCCAACCCCTCGCTCTGCCGGCCGCAGCCGGCGGCAGCGGGCCGCTCACCTACTCCCTCAGCCCGGAGGTGCCCGGACTGACGTTTGACGCCGGCGCCCGCACGCTGACCGGCGCGCCGACGCAGATCGACGAATTCGCCATGACCTACGCGGCGCGGGACCAGACGGGGGCCGCCGACCAGCTCACCTTCACCATCACGGTCGAGAACGCCTTGCGGCGTAGCGCGGGGGATCAGGTGTTCTTCCTCAATCCGGCCGGGGAGGCGATCGACCAGGTCGAGTACACCCTGCACCTAGGCGAAGTCCCGGCGGACGTGTACCTGATCGCCACCAACGGCGGCGACGGGGGCGCGCCGGAGCCGCGCGGCAAGGCCGTGGAACTCGTCGATACTGCGGCCGGCCCCGCGGCGGCGGACCGGGCGCTCACCTCATCACTGCGGGCGGAGCCGCGGCCGCCGAGCGAGCCGGCGCCCGACCTGCCGTGGATTACCGAGCACAACAACAACCCGCCGCTGCTGGTGCGCGGGGCCCCTTCCCGATCACAGAGCGCGCAGGGGACGCGGCCGCAACGCGCGGTCGGCAGTAGTGAGACGTTCACCGAGGTGCTCGACGCCGGCGGCCATTATCAGACCATCACGGTCGTTAACCGCGCGGAAGCCACCGACGGCGTGACCACCGCGAAGGTGTGGGTAGACAACCGGGCATGGGGATGCGGGGCCCGGCAATGCGTCAACCAGTCGCAGGTCGACGAGATCGCGAACCGGTTTCTCAGCGCCGGTCCGGCCAACGACATCTACGACTGGGTCACGGCCATCTACGGAGCCCCGTGGGGTCCGCACAAGTACGCCAACATCATTCCGCCGTCGGCCGCCGATACGATCAACATCGTGCTGTACGACATTGACGGGGACGGTCTTCCGTCGCCGGGGGATGCGCGAGTCGTAGGCTACTTCAGCGCCGTGCACAACTACCTCCGGGAGGGCAATCCCCCCTTGTACCGAAGATCGAGTGAATGGCTGGCCGTCACCCTGGATTCGCCGCTGATGACGCTGGACATGGATATCGCCATCAGCGCCTTGGCGCACGAGTTCCAGCACATGATCCACTTCTATCAAAAACCGGTGCTGCGCGGCGCCAAAAGCGAGACGTGGCTCAACGAGATGTCCTCCGAGATGGCGGAAGACCTGATCGCCGACAAAGCCCGGGTGGACGGACCGCGCGGGGTGGCCTACGACGACCCGACCGCCGGGCAACCGGGCATCCGCTTCGGCCGCCTGCCGGTGTACAACCGCTACAACGACATCCAGGTGACCGCTTGGCAGGGCAGCCTGGCCAACTACTCGATCAACTATGCGCTAGGCGCGTACTTGGCGCGCACGTACGGCGGCGCCGAGCTGTTCAGCCGCATCGTGCGGAGCGAGCGCGCGGGCGTCGACGCGATCGAAGGGGCGCTGCGCGAGTTGGGCCATCAGGTCTCGTTCCCGCAGGTTCTTGCCGACTGGGCGGTGGCCGGCCTGCTGTCGGACGACACCCGGGCTCCGGTCCCGTACCGCTACAACCCAGGGACGTGGAGCGCGTCGAGCGCGGGCGGCACGGACTACCGGTTGGGGTCGATCAACCTGTACCACTACCGGCGCCCGGGCGGGGGCATGGGGCCGTACCTGCGCGGCCTGAGCGACTTCACCGCGCGCGCGCAGCCGCCGCACTCCAACAAGTACGCCGCGCTCGGCCGCCTGTCGGGCAGCTACAGGCTGACGCTGACCGCGGACGCCGGCCTCCGCTTCACGGTCGTGTTCAAGGAGTGACACGAGCCGGGTAATGCCAGCCTGGGCGCCTCCTACGCGGCGCGCAGCTTCGGGGCCGCGGCGGCGGCGAAGCCCGTGAGCACCACCATCGCGCCGGTGGCGGCCAGCGCCCATTGCACGCCGAACGCCGCGGCAGCGCCGCCCAGGGCCAGGTGACCGATCCACCCGAAGCCGATTGCGAACACCCACCCGCCGATGGCCCGGCCGCGCATGTGGTCCGGTACGTGCTGCTGCAGCAGGATCCACTGCATCGCGTCGAAGGCGGCGGCCATCGCCCCCACGCCCGCGATCAGGACCAGCGACAGCGGGAACACGCCGGAGGCGGCGAACGCCGACAGGAACGCGCCGTAGCCCAGGATGATGCCGATCAGCAACGGACCACGGCGCCGCACGTTGCCGGCCGCGGTGAGCGCGATCACGCCGGCCAACGAACCGAAGCCGGCCATCGTGCTCAGCAGGCCGAGCCCCACCTCGCCCACCTGCAGCACGCCGCGGGCCACCGCGGGCAGCACCGACTGGTAGGCGAACCCGAACATCTCGACCAGTACGGCCAGCCCCAGCAGCGTCCTCACCAGCGGGATGGCGAACATCACGCGCAAGCCGTCGATGACGTCCCGCACGACCGAGGCGTTGCGGGCGCCGGCCAGCGGGGGCCGCCGCGGCGCCGCGCGGCGCATCGTGCCCACCACCAGCCCGCCGGTCAGGGAGACGATTGCGCCGGCCAGCAGAGCGGCGGGCACGCCGTAGGCGGCGATCACCACTCCGCCGGCCAGCCCTCCCAACGCTCCGACGCCGCGGGCGCCGGCCGACTGCAGCGCGACCGCATTCATGGCCGACCGGGGCGGTACGGTGTCGGTCACCAGGGCCTGCGTGGCCGGCATCTCGAACGAATGACCGACGCCGGCGAGCGCGACCAGCACGAACGCCACCCAGAGCGGTTCCAGGCCGGACAGCGCGAAGATGGCGAGCAGCGCCAGCAGCAGCGCCCGAAACGTGGCGGCGATGCCGAGCAGCCGCCAGCGCGGCAGCCGATCGCTGATCGCTCCGGCCAGCGGCGCCGCGATCAGTCCCGGCGCCTGCCGCGCGGCGAGCGACGCGGCGGTCAGGAATACGGAATCGGTCTCGGTCAGAATCAGCCAGCCGACGGCCAGACGCTCGGTCCAGGCGGCCAGCGCGATCAACGCCCCGGCCGCCCACACGCGCCGAAACGCCGGGTACCGGAACGCTCCGCGCGCCGCAGTCAGCCGCGGCCTGCGTTTGCCATGCATCGCCTGAGCCGGTATTCTGCGCTCAAGCAGGCGCGCAGGCTATGAGTACTCTCCAAGAGCAGACGGCGGAGCTGAGGTTCAGGACCGGTCGACTGGAAATGGCGCTCGAACGGTTCATGGAGCAGACCACGACCTCACTGCGCAGCATTGAGCATGCCATCCAGGAGTTGAAGGAAGAAGCTGCCCGGGACCGGGAAGAGGCTGCCAGAGCTCGCCAGGAAGACCGGCAGGAAGCGGCCAGAGTGCGGGAGGAGGACCGGCAGGAAGCGGCCAGAGCGCGGGAGGAGGACCGGCAGGAAGCTGACAGAGCGCGGGAGGAGGACCGGCAGGAAGCGGCCAGAGCGCGGGAGAAGGACCGGCAGGAAGCGGCCAGAGCGCGGGAGGAGGGCCGGCAGGAAGCGGCCAGAGCACGGGAGGAGGACCGGCAGGAAGCGGCCCGAGTGCGGGAGGAGGACCGGCAGGAAGCGGCCAGAGCGCGGGAGGAAGACCGGCAGGAAGCGGCCAGGTACCGGGAAGAAGCTGACAGAGCGCGGGAGGAGGACCGGCAGGAAGCCGCCAGAGACCGAAAAGAGATGAACCGGCGCTGGGGCGAGTTGGCCAACAGGATGGGTACCATCGTGCAGGACATCGCCGCTCCCAGCCTGCGGCGTATAGCGCGTGAGGAACTGGGCTGCGGCGAGGAGATCGCCTTTACCACCACTACTTCCCGCGTCCGTAGCGACGACCGGCACTACCGCCGCGAGTTCGACGCGCTCTACGTCGGGTCGCAGGCCGTGTTGCTGAACGAGACCAAGTCGACGGCGCTGAGCGAGTACGCGACCGCCTTCGTCCAGTTTCTGAAGAGCGGCGAGTTCGCGCTCTACTTCCCCGAGCACCGGGAGCTGCCGGTAGTACCGGTATTCTCCTCGCTGAAGCTGCCGGCCAACGTAGTCACCTATCTGACGAAGAACGGCATCTACGCGGTCGCCATGGGCGAGTCCACCATGCAGGTGCTCAACGCCGACGCCGTGCGGAAAAAGCGCACCCCGTCGCCGTCCTCCTGACGGGAACGCCCCGTAGTCGGTGTGCCTCGTGGTGCCCATACCGCGACTTCGGCCTTCCATCTGCGGACAGATGCGGCATCCGACATCCAGTCCGGTCAAACGAAGGCCGGAGCGCCAGCTCCGGCGACACAGCCGCAAGGCAGGTGCATCATCGCCCCATACCCATGCTCGCTCAACAAAAGCCGGAGTATGACTCCGGCGACACACGGTCTCCGTCGGAGGCGCCGACGAGCGTCCACGCTCAAACGAAGGCCGGAGCATAAACCCCGGCGACACGCGCTGCGGACGCGATTGTGCGTCGGCTGCGTTCGGACGCTCAACGAAGGCCGGAGCATAAACCCCGGCGACACCCCGACAGCGAGCGGCGAGTAGTGCGCCGAGATGGACGCTCAACGAAGGCCGGAGCATAAACCCCGGCGACACCCGTTGGCGCGCCGCCGCGAAGCGCCGCCATTGCGGGTTGTCTGACGCTCAACGAAGGCCGGAGCATAAACCCCGGCGACACCACGCACCAGGTAATGTTCGTCACCAGGATAGCCATACCGCTCAACGAAGGCCGGAGCATAAACCCCGGCGACACACGGTTCAGCGTCTCAAGATGATAGCGCAGGCTATCAACCGCTCAACGAAGGCCGGAGCATAAACCCCGGCGACACGTCACGCAGTAGCCGGCGGCGGCGTGCTCGTGCACGTCCGCTCAACGAAGGCCGGAGCATAAACCCCGGCGACACATCGTACCTACGGGGGTTGACGCATAGGTACCACGTCTCGCTCAACGAAGGCCGGAGCATAAACCCCGGCGACACGGCGCCGCTGAGCCCGCGCGACCAGCACGTGATCGCGCTCAACGAAGGCCGGAGCATAAACCCCGGCGACACCCAGCACGAACCTGCTGGCCGCCGCAGACGCCTGGTTCGCTCAACGAAGGCCGGAGCATAAACCCCGGCGACACCCGGCCGCGGAGGGGACGTTGCGCGGTTGGCGGGACGCGCGCTCAACGAAGGCCGGAGCATAAACCCCGGCGACACTCGCACCGGCGCCGGGCCGCTCTGGCCGCTCGACGTGGACCGCTCAACGAAGGCCGGAGCATAAACCCCGGCGACACCACCTCCCGCGCTTCCGGCGTGTTGAGAAGCTCAATCGGGTCGTACGCTCAACGAAGGCCGGAGCATAAACCCCGGCGACACGCTTCGTCGTCGAGGCGATCGACGCCGGCGATCTCACCGCTCAACGAAGGCCGGAGCATAAACCCCGGCGACACATGCAGCGCGTCGCGCTCCGTCAGAAATCCGGACACCGGCCCCGCTCAACGAAGGCCGGAGCATAAACCCCGGCGACACGCGCGCTGACCAGGCTGCGTCGATGGCACTGGGCGGCCGGCGCTCAACGAAGGCCGGAGCATAAACCCCGGCGACACGTGACACTCTATGTCGGTCGCTATCGCCTCGGCTACGCTCAACGAAGGCCGGAGCATAAACCCCGGCGACACCCGCTCGACGTCGTAGATGCCGGGCTTGATCGGGCTCGCTCAACGAAGGCCGGAGCATAAACCCCGGCGACACCGGTGGGAAGTCGAGCCGGTCAAACCGCAGGACGGCGCGCTCAACGAAGGCCGGAGCATAAACCCCGGCGACACCCGGCCGCTTGGCGTCCGGCTGCCGTAGCCTGGCGTCGCTCAACGAAGGCCGGAGCATAAACCCCGGCGACACCCGGCCGCTTGGCGTCCGGCTGCCGTAGCCTGGCGTCGCTCAACGAAGGCCGGAGCATAAACCCCGGCGACACCCGGCCGCTTGGCGTCCGGCTGCCGTAGCCTGGCGTCGCTCAACGAAGGCCGGAGCATAAACCCCGGCGACACCCGGCCGCTTGGCGTCCGGCTGCCGTAGCCTGGCGTCGCTCAACGAAGGCCGGAGCATAAACCCCGGCGACACTTCTCCGGCTGCCCCATGCTACCGCGCTCGATCTCGACCGCTCAACGAAGGCCGGAGCATAAACCCCGGCGACACGCCCGGAAATCTTGGCCGGGTGCCTATGCGAAATCGGCTTGCTCAACGAAGGCCGGAGCATAAACCCCGGCGACACCCGGGCCAGCTCCAAGACCTGGGCATTCGCCCACATGCTGCGCTCAACGAAGGCCGGAGCATAAACCCCGGCGACACACTGACTCACTCATCGTTTGTCTCCTCGGCCTTTGGCCCCGCTCAACGAAGGCCGGAGCATAAACCCCGGCGACACGTCTTCGTAGTAGATCAGTGCAAAAGGTTTACTCATCCTCGCTCAACGAAGGCCGGAGCATAAACCCCGGCGACACACGCCCGCCAGAAACCGCAAGCATTGGCCGTACTGCCATCGCTCAACGAAGGCCGGAGCATAAACCCCGGCGACACGCCGCCGGCATCCTGGACGTCAGCCAGCCGATCACCCTCGCTCAACGAAGGCCGGAGCATAAACCCCGGCGACACATGCCAGACGGGCCGTGGAGCCCGGACGCCAGCACCGCTCAACGAAGGCCGGAGCATAAACCCCGGCGACACAAGCGCCGGCGGGACCAGGGCGGCCGGCAGGCGGGTCACCGCTCAACGAAGGCCGGAGCATAAACCCCGGCGACACTCGCAGGATCACGCCGTCCCGGTTCAGGCCCCGCTCGAACGCTCAACGAAGGCCGGAGCATAAACCCCGGCGACACACCGGTACTGCTGGTGGTCGGTACCAGCCTCGTCGATCGCTCAACGAAGGCCGGAGCATAAACCCCGGCGACACGAATCGACCGCCGATCCGCCCCGGTCTGCCCGTACACCTGCGCTCAACGAAGGCCGGAGCATAAACCCCGGCGACACCTGGGCAACCCAGGCACGCGCTCTTGGGCGGCCGGGGGTACGCTCAACGAAGGCCGGAGCATAAACCCCGGCGACACCTGCCTCCGCAGCGCACCGGTCAGTCTGCAGGTCGGACCGCTCAACGAAGGCCGGAGCATAAACCCCGGCGACACGTGCCGATGCTTGGCCGGTCTTCGCCCGCGCGGACCGCTCAACGAAGGCCGGAGCATAAACCCCGGCGACACACCGGACGCACCGGCCGCGCTTGCGCACCGGCCGCGGCCGCTCAACGAAGGCCGGAGCATAAACCCCGGCGACACCCCCCGGCCGCTTCCGGCCGCGCTTGGTGCGCCGAGAACCGCTCAACGAAGGCCGGAGCATAAACCCCGGCGACACGTTCCACGCGCGCCCAAGCCGCCGGACAGCTTGGCGCAACACCGCTCAACGAAGGCCGGAGCATAAACCCCGGCGACACTCGGAGGGCCTCTTGACCACGCGCTGCATCTCCTTGATCGCTCAACGAAGGCCGGAGCATAAACCCCGGCGACACGTCGAACATCACCTTGGACCCGCAACTTGAGCAGCGCTCAACGAAGGCCGGAGCATAAACCCCGGCGACACAACACGCCGTCTGTGCATAGCATCAGCGGAGCGCCCATCGCTCAACGAAGGCCGGAGCATAAACCCCGGCGACACGCCGGCCCCGGCGGCATCACGGGCGACGGCACGTACCTCGCTCAACGAAGGCCGGAGCATAAACCCCGGCGACACGTGCTCCGACTCCCCGGACCTGGGCGGCTCCAGGTAGCCCGCTCAACGAAGGCCGGAGCATAAACCCCGGCGACACGGCTTGAATCGGGTCCAGGTCGCTCAGATCAATGTCGCTCAACGAAGGCCGGAGCATAAACCCCGGCGACACTGGTTGATGGCGGCGTCGGGGTAGCCCTGCACCTCGCGCATCGCTCAACGAAGGCCGGAGCATAAACCCCGGCGACACCGGCAAGGCGCGGTGGCGTCAGTACTCGGCTGGCGGCGCTCAACGAAGGCCGGAGCATAAACCCCGGCGACACTGGCGGCTTGCGTACCGGCATATTCCCGCAGATACCACGCTCAACGAAGGCCGGAGCATAAACCCCGGCGACACTGATGTCGTCTCGTGTATTACGTGGTCGAGAAGGTTTACGCTCAACGAAGGCCGGAGCATAAACCCCGGCGACACACCTTTCCATCAACGTACTTCTCCCAGTGCTTGGTCCGCTCAACGAAGGCCGGAGCATAAACCCCGGCGACACCGTCGGCTCGCTCGGAATCGTGATCGGCGCTTCCAGCGTCGCTCAACGAAGGCCGGAGCATAAACCCCGGCGACACTTGTCGCAGGACGCCGCCGCGCTGGTGACCGACCCACGCTCAACGAAGGCCGGAGCATAAACCCCGGCGACACGCGCCGCAGCCAAGCGCCGCAACTGCGGATTGTCGGACGCTCAACGAAGGCCGGAGCATAAACCCCGGCGACACTCTCTCGATGCGCTCGAAGGTGGTGGTCATGTGGTCGCGCGCTCAACGAAGGCCGGAGCATAAACCCCGGCGACACCGGCAGTGGCGGTATTGCCCACGGAGCAGGCGCCGTATCGCTCAACGAAGGCCGGAGCATAAACCCCGGCGACACTCGGAGATTCCCCGGACACACCCCAGAGTTCCGACCACGCTCAACGAAGGCCGGAGCATAAACCCCGGCGACACGTGGGGTGCGAGTCGCAGCTGGTCTTCTGTGCTCGCATACGCTCAACGAAGGCCGGAGCATAAACCCCGGCGACACTCTCCGGCCGCCATCGAGGCTAACCGTAGACTCTGCCCCGCTCAACGAAGGCCGGAGCATAAACCCCGGCGACACTGGTGCCACAGATTGCAAACAGAGTAGCAGCAGAGCCTCGCTCAACGAAGGCCGGAGCATAAACCCCGGCGACACTGCATAACACAGTAGCACAGAAAAACTATGCTGTCAACGCTCAACGAAGGCCGGAGCATAAACCCCGGCGACACCAGTCAAAGATAGCGCGTGACCCGGACGAAAAGAAGCTCGCTCAACGAAGGCCGGAGCATAAACCCCGGCGACACGTCTTCGTAGCTTCCACGCCGGCTGCACCAGCTGCACGCTCAACGAAGGCCGGAGCATAAACCCCGGCGACACCTGTACGTGATGGACAGGTCAGTGCCCAGTGCCCGGCCCGTCAGCGCTCAACGAAGGCCGGAGCATAAACCCCGGCGACACTCATGGTATGAGCGCAAGCGCGGTTGCGCGCGTGGCCCGCTCAACGAAGGCCGGAGCATAAACCCCGGCGACACGCGGACGTGGTAGGGCCGGACGCTGCGGACGCGATTCGCTCAACGAAGGCCGGAGCATAAACCCCGGCGACACTCTGCCCCACGTGCGGCGGCACCGGCCGAGTCGGCACCGCGCTCAACGAAGGCCGGAGCATAAACCCCGGCGACACAGTTTCGTATGGTCAGCATCAGTGAAGGCATTTGTGTTGCGCTCAACGAAGGCCGGAGCATAAACCCCGGCGACACCTTGGCCGCCGTCCGCAGCGCCTCGCCCTCCGGCGTCAGCGCTCAACGAAGGCCGGAGCATAAACCCCGGCGACACCTCCGCCGTGTCATGCGCTTGCTGTAGCAGGGGCACGGACGCTCAACGAAGGCCGGAGCATAAACCCCGGCGACACATGCGGCCGGCTCAACGGCGACGGTCTTGGCGGCGCAGCCCGCTCAACGAAGGCCGGAGCATAAACCCCGGCGACACTCGGCTGGATCGACCGGCGCACCTACGCCAAGGCCACCAGCGCTCAACGAAGGCCGGAGCATAAACCCCGGCGACACTCGTGCTCCGGAACGAGGTGCGGGATTGGAGGGCGCCGGACGCTCAACGAAGGCCGGAGCATAAACCCCGGCGACACTCGATGGGGCCGTCCAGGGACCCGAAGAAAGTCGCGGACGCTCAACGAAGGCCGGAGCATAAACCCCGGCGACACCCGCGCGCGGGGACCGTCGAGTACGACCGCAAGCGCGCCGCTCAACGAAGGCCGGAGCATAAACCCCGGCGACACTCGGTCTGACGCAGGCGCAGGTAGACGCGCGGGTGCACCGCTCAACGAAGGCCGGAGCATAAACCCCGGCGACACTGTGGTGTGTGTGTGTCGCGTCCCCGGTCGTCATGCACGCTCAACGAAGGCCGGAGCATAAACCCCGGCGACACCCTGGCGGAAGAACGGACGCTTGGGGACGCCCTTCCCCGCTCAACGAAGGCCGGAGCATAAACCCCGGCGACACGCGATGAGACGGCCAGCCGAGTCCTTGGCGATGAACGCTCAACGAAGGCCGGAGCATAAACCCCGGCGACACTCCAACCTGACGCGACCCTAACGATTTTGAACGCTCGCGCTCAACGAAGGCCGGAGCATAAACCCCGGCGACACGAGACCAGGAGTGGTCGTCCCGCGCCATAGCCGACAGCGCTCAACGAAGGCCGGAGCATAAACCCCGGCGACACATCTTTTTCCACGCGCAGCGCGTCCCGCTGGACCAGCGCTCAACGAAGGCCGGAGCATAAACCCCGGCGACACCGTGTTGGCGTCGAGCGTGCCCGCACCGGCCGCCGCCGTCGCTCAACGAAGGCCGGAGCATAAACCCCGGCGACACGCCGGCCAGCGATGACGCGATTGCGCAGGCGATCAAGCCCGCTCAACGAAGGCCGGAGCATAAACCCCGGCGACACAGTGTTCATAGTCGTCAGGAGGATCACCTGATAGAGACGCTCAACGAAGGCCGGAGCATAAACCCCGGCGACACTTGCCGTTTTCGGTACTTCGATTCCCTCGTTTTCAACGCTCAACGAAGGCCGGAGCATAAACCCCGGCGACACCGCGTCCCCCGCGGCCGGGATACGCCGGAACGGTCCGGGCGCTCAACGAAGGCCGGAGCATAAACCCCGGCGACACATTTGAGCCGCCACGCGACGCCCGCGGGAGCTTGGTCACCGCTCAACGAAGGCCGGAGCATAAACCCCGGCGACACAGCTGAGAACTGGGGTGAAACAACATCAAGTGACCGACCGCTCAACGAAGGCCGGAGCATAAACCCCGGCGACACTGCTAATCAGGCGGAACGCGCGTTTCTGCGGCAAACATGGGCGTTTCTGCGACCGCGGGCCACCGATCCGAATGTGAGTTCTCCGCAATCACTCGATTCACGGCTTATCGTAGCGGCGAATCCGACGCGTTTCAACCGAAACCGGCGTCCACGACTGCACGGGACCGGAGATCCGCCGGATCACTGACGGTTCGCACGGTTGTCAGAGTACCCAGGGATGACCGAGTTCGTGGACCCCATCTCGGCCGTATCGGATTCTGGCATCCTCCAGGCGGCCCGGGAGACGATACACGAGCACGGAGTCTTGGTCACGGTCGATCACGTCCTGGATTTCGCCGAGCATCCGCGCCATGCGCTCCGGGGACAACCGAAACTCGAACACCGAGCACTGCACGCGTTGACCGTATCTCTCACACACTTTGGCGACTCGTCGGAGCCTTGCCGAGCCCGCTCCCTCGGTATCGGCGATGTCGTACGCTACGACAACATCCATGGGTCAGGCCATGACGAACGGCGGATATGCAGGGAGATCACCGCGCAGATGACGCGCGAGCAACGTTGCCTGTACCGATGGAAGTGCCCAGCGGCCTATCGACCGACCCGATATGGGATGACGATTCTCCACTTCCTTATGTGCTTCCCATTCTCGGATCAGGTTGGTCCTCCCTTCGTCGCTCAGATAGACCGCGCCTCCGGGCATCTTCACGAAACTGTCCGGCCCTACTTGCCGTCGGCGCACCAACGACACCACGAACCGATCCGTCAGAGGCCGCAGTTCTTCGGCGAGATCAAGGGCGAGCGATGGCCTGCCGGAGCGCGGACGATGGAAGAACCCCATCTGGTAGTCGAGACCGACGCTTTCCAGGGCGCCGACGAACTCCGTTACCAGCAACCCGTAACAGAATCCAAGCATCGCGTTGACCGGATCACGTGGCGGTCGCTTGCTGCGCGCCTCAAACCGGAGTTCGCTCTTCGACAGGGCGCGGCCGACCGCGCCGAAGTACGCTCTGGCCGCATCGCCTTCCACTCCCCGAACGTGATCTCCCGTATGAGCATCGGACAGACGAGAGATTCGCGCCGCGATCTGAGCCGCCCGTTCGGCGAGAAAGGAGGCATGATCCGGCTCCCTTTCGTCGCGCGCCCATCGGTCAACCACCTTCCTGCTGTTCTGAAGTTTCGCCGCCACGATCGCCTTGGCCAGCGCCAACGAATGCTCGATGTCGGTGACGGCTTGGTATAACGCGAGTCGCAGGTGCACGTTACCATCGGTCGAGTCGCCGACGACGAACCGCACCGCACCGCTCATCTTCAGCGCGGTGACGCGAACCCCGTGCCGGACACACGCCTCCAGCGCCTGTGTCGTGATCTGGCAGCCGCCCAACATGACGACCGCGTCGATCGCTTCCAGCGGGACTCTTTGGCTTCCGTCAGGCCGTGACACCAGAAGCGAGCCTCGACGGTGAGTAACGCGGGCCCGATGATCGCGAACGTATACCGTGCTCAGGTAGCGCACTGAAACACGACGGACCGCATGTAGCGGGTCACTCGTTGCGGGCTGCTGGCGACGTGAGGCAGACAGTGATGAAGTAACTGGCATTCCCCGCACCGTTGATCGTTGGGCGCGTCCGGCAGCACGGCGCTTACCAACTGCGCGCGGATCTCACGAACGATCTCGCCAACGTCACGCCGCAGTGTCGGTGTGAAAGCAACGCTCACTCGACGCCGCGGTCCGCCATACCATACGCAGCCGTCCGAGATTTCGACGTCGAGCATCTCTTCGAGGCACAGTGCTTGAGCGCAGAGCTGAAGATCGGCAGCGGTCCCATGACGCGTGCCGGACTTGTATTCGACAGGCCGCACGATCCCTGCCTCGATCTCCACCGCGTCCGCGCGACCGGACAGCCCGAGCGTCTCGGACCAAAGCGGGATCGCTCGTAACACAAGCCGACCCCGTTCGCGGCGGCGGACGCCGCTGTCGACTCGGCGGTGCGCCCTCGACCCCGTAACCGTGTGAGCGTTGTCGGTCCACACCCCGTCGCAATGGATCAGCGCGCACTGGCGGGGACAGTAGGCGAAGTGCTCGATGGCCGAAATCGCTACAACGGGGTCCGAGTCCATCGCTACAGGCGTTCCGAGCCGAACGCTCGCGTAGCGTCGGCCGTTGCTCGGGGCTGAAAGCGTACGCTCCGCCAAGCGCCATGTACGCCAATGCGCTGCCAACCGCCGCTTTCGGGTTTCCATGCGTCGAGAAGCGCGTCTACACCCGCGTGGTCCAGTGCATCGGTCCACACAGGCCACGTGAAGCGGCGTTCCTGTCTGCGCCCCGGCATCCTGCGCCAGCCCCGTTGAATCGCAGCAGGGTATGAATATGAAGTACTGTCGGTACTCCGGTCGATCCCGGAGCCGCGCACCGGCAACAACGCAAGGGCGAAAAAGGCGAGTACCTCGATAACCGGATCCACGGCCGGGTCGGACGCATCCGACTGTGACCCCATCCGGGTCAAGTCGAATCCCAGGCCGTTGTCATTGACCCGGGCAGCGCGCCCCATGAGCGACTCCAGAAGGCGCTCTACGGAAGGTTCGACGTGGCGGTTAACTTTCAGCAGGCGATGATGCAGCCACTTGATCGTACCGGGACCCGCCGGGTCCAACGGGGCATGGGCGACCTCGCCGTCCTTGTCTACGTCAAGGTCCGTCATGGTCGATGACAACGTCCACGAGCGGCCGTGGCCCCGGGTAGCCCGGGCTCGTGCGGCGAATGCCTCCACGGACACCTTTCTCGGCAGCGAGGGCGTACCCTCCCAGCGTTCGGCGATCGGCATGTCCGCAAGTTCGTCGTTGTCCGGCCATGAACCAGCCAATGCCGCTACGGGATCGATCTCCTCGGCGGAGAGTACGGCCGTCGGCGTGGTATCCGTTGTCCAACGCAGGCGGGTGCGGGAGTCAAGCACCGTAGCTCCCACGGCAGCCAACCATGCGTTGAGCCAGGACGCTGGCAGTCCCGGACAAGTCACTTCGTACATCAGCGAATCTCCACTCGCGCTCCGGCCGAAACCGAGTGATCGGCGCGGCGCACGATTGCCTCCAACAGAGCGAGTCCCCACGGCCCATACAAGCCATCGAGACGGCGGAATCGAGTCGGCTGGCCCCAATCTATTTTCGACAGGTCGGACGATGCACTGACGATGGTTCCGTCAATATCCTCGGAAACCTGCTCCGTCGAGTCGTCGTCCACCGGGAGCAGAAGTGGCCGCCCCTGACCGTGATGGCTCGTGACGAGATGGACGAGCATGTCGGCCAGCGACGGCTCCATCCGATCCGGGTGTCCGTCCAGCCAGCGACGCACCAAGCGCGCCGACAGTTCCTCGTGACGCCCGCCACGCGGCCAGCCGGCGGCGATTCGTGCGGCAGTCCAACGACTGCGCGGCATATCGGATTTGGCTACCATGACCTGCTGCCGCCCATTGGGATCAAGCCACCGCTGGAAGCGCCGGTCCGCCTTGCCCAAGTCATGGAACCGGCCGGCCCATTCAATCACGGTCGCCAAGTCGGCCGCAACACCGAGCCGTTCGGCAATCGAGCGCGACCGCGCGGCTACCGCCTCGCCGTGACGCTTCAGTTCGACGGCGCTCTCGGCACGAGACATTTCATCGAATTCGTCGCTAAGCGGCTCCGCGGCCGGGCTCCTCCTGACCAGACGAGCTACGCCGTCGCGCTCAATCACCCTCGGGTCCAGGGAGTCCATGATCTCGGCCCACTCGACGTCTTCCCACGCCGGTGGGGTCACGTTGCGCAGCTTGTCCAGAATCTCCGCAATCGCCTCGGCTTGATCGCGCTCGTCAACGTCCTCGTCGTCAGCGATGGCCCCCAGCGCTCTGTCGATCAGGTCCTTCATGGGAATCCCGCTTAGCCTGCGGAGCGCGTCGCTATCCAGCGGCACGCCGTAATCCGCGATCGATGCATCAGCTACGGGGGCAGTGGACTCCGGATCCCATCCGAACCGATCCAGCAAACCACGTTCGGTTGCCAACACGATTACGTCACCGGGCCGAAGGTCGTCCTTCGAGATGGTCTCGATCGTTACACCGTCGTGGCCAAGACGCCGCAAGGTCTCGTCATCGGCGAATGCGTCCCGCGCGTCGGCTATCGGCACCTCGACGGACTCCCGATCGGTCGCGCGCGGCCACAGCAGCTTTCCATTATCGGGAAGGTAGACGCGCCAGATGAGAGAAACCGAATAATCCCGCGCCACGATACCGGAGAAGTAGGGCTCAACCGGTGCTTCATCATCCGGGGGAGTAGTCGTCTTCACCCACTCCCACAGAAGGCCGTTCAATATCTCGGGCGCCCGGCCGGGGTCGTCTTCGGGAGCTCCAAGGGTTCCGGCTACGAGTCGCGGCGATAGTTCCACAGCGCCGGTACTGCCGTGGGCGAGCGCCGCCTCGAGTCGGCGCAGAACCTCCGCCGGTTCGCCGCCGTACACCGGCCATTCTTCGCCCTGTTGGCCCTTCCGGCCCTTGTTCTTCGGCGGCGGCAGGTGCACGTAGATTGCGCGAGCATGAGGATAGCGTCCCAGTCGGTTCAAACGGCCCAGGCGCTGCGTCAGCGCCCGGACCCCGCATGCCTCCGTTACGAGAAACTCGGCGTCGATGTCGGCGCCGACCTCAAGGGTCTGCGTCGCCACGACGATCAAGTGTCGCTGGCGGCCCGCCGCCGGATCGCGGGCCGACGCCATACCTGCAACCGGATCAAGAATCCGTTGCCGCGTGCGCCCCGCTTCGCGTTCCCGCGCCCGACCCGTCAAGAGCAGGACTTCGGCCGTTTCGTCCGTCGTCACCTTTTTCAAACGGCCATAGACCAGCCGGGCGGCTGTAGGAGTGTTGACAAACACGATGAATGCCGCCGGCGCTGCTGCATCCGAGATCAGGGACTGCGTTGCCTCTGCGAGCCGCCGCGCGAAATCGCCCGATTGCACTCGCACCTCCATCGACTTGACGGCATCCAGTCGGCGCCGCACGATCGGGTGCGCTTCATCGTCGTCGTCAAGATCAAAGCGGTCTTTGCTGGCGGCGTTACCGGTTGCCGTCAGAGCCACCATAGTGGGCCGTGAGCGACGCGGGTGGAGGACCGGCTGTGCGTCCGGATGGCAGGCCGACAGGGCCGGCAGCAGCGCCGCCAAATGAGGGGCGAGATGGGCCTCGTCCAGAAGGACCAGACTGTCGGTTCCGGACATGGCAGCCTCGATCGGCCGCATCGATCGCGTAGCCCCATGGCCGCGGAACAGCAGCCGAGACCCGTACATCGGCAAAGTAGACAGGATGACGGCTGGCCGTGAGGGGTCGGTCGGACTACGCGCGGGGACCCCGCCGCGAAGGCGGATGACTTCGAGCGGTTCGGAAGTCCGGTCTGCGGAAAGGGAGCGCAGCCGCTCGGCGATTGCGGAGATCGCGCCGGTTGCACTCGGGTTGCTGAGCGCCTTGGCGATCGCTTCGGCGTGTTCGGTCGTCGAGTCTACGAGCAGCCGCCGGTTGACGAGCCACCAGATCCGGGTCGGCGCCGTTCGGTCCGGCGGCGAACGATCCGCCTGCGACGCCAGCCACCAGATTGCGACCTCCAGACAGGCTGTCTTTCCCAGACCCGTGGGGACGCCGACTTCCTGCGGCCACGCGTCGTTCTTGGCTACCTGTTCGGCCAAGCGTGACTGCCACGGAAACGGATCCCGCCCGTTGATTGCCCGATAGAAATCAGGGAACGGTGGAGTCAGGTTCATTCTTGCTCCTTTTCCGGTACGCACAATCCGAAACCACGCTGTCGGCCGGAGCCGATCACGACCGGCCCGGCAACCGGAGTCTCGAACCAGAGTTTGACATGGGAGTATGGCAGACCGGGTCTGCCGGGACGATTTACTTCCACGGGAGCAAGATCGACCGCGCCGTGAACCAACGGCGAGCGTGCCGACCGGAACGCTACGGGGCGGGGCAGACCGGCGTGTCCGCACCACCGCGAGACCTCCGCCAAGTCCGGTCGTCCGCGACGCTCGTGGATCGCCGGAAACGCCGTCACCCAACAACGTGACGACCGAGTCCACTGGGCTGGGTTCGCTGCGAACGGCCGCTCCTCGTCGTCCCGCGGTTGGACGGAGACGTCCACGCCGCGACCGGTAAGCCGCCGTATTGCGAACGAAGCATCCCGAACGCGGCTGCGCACTACCGCGTCACATCCCGGCGGCATCCACAGGGCCAACCCGTGGATCCTCCCGCGTGATCGCCGGTGGCCGACATCGGGCAGGGCCAAAAAACGGGCGATCTCGTAACCGGTCCTGGTGAAGCCGTGCCCGTGAAGTACCGCCGGCGGTTCTCCGTGAAGTCTCTGGTGCTGACTGAGGACGGCGTCCTTGAACAGCGAGGTGACCGCGGTGATGCGCCGTCCCGAAACCGCAACGCCCAAACGAAGCCATGCGACTACTGTCCCGGTAGTATCGTCGGGTGCGGCAGCCGTTGGAGAACGGTAGGACGCCTGATGGCGAAGCGCCGGATAGTGGGCGCGAGCAACGTTGGCTCCGCGGTCGACCCACTCTGCGTACATCGCGTCGAGAAGGCGGACATCCCCTGCTGCGGGTACGCCGACCATCACGTCCCCGTGCGGGTCCGGGAGAAACGTTTCCCCGGCGCCCGCCGACTCCGGCACTTGCGAGTCAACGCGCACGCGTACCGGAGAGTCGGCAGCTCCCAAGTAGCCGATACGCGCGGCGCGGCGACGGAGGGCGTCGAAAACGGGCGGTGGAGGTTCGTTGTTCCACGAGTAGACCACGTGAGCATAACGAGGCGTAACTCGAACACCTGGGCGTATCTGAATCCCCTTTCTCGCGACGTATTCCTGATGCGTGCCGGTCTCCGCCGTTCCTTTGTGGAGAACGACGTAGCGAGGTTGCAGCGGCTGATGCCAGGGTGTCCCGTGAGCGTGGATGACGGGCGCCGGAAGCTGCTCAAACCACTCCAACTCGGAGCCGTCCGTCACCCGGCATCTCTCGCCCGTGCCGTCCGCCGCGGTCATCGCCGCCAGGAGACGTGAAGGGGAGGGCGGCCACTCCCCTCGGGTCAGTCCGCCCGCTCCGGCAGTTCCCTCGGGGTCGGCGCGGAACGTTCCGTGTAATAACTCTACGGAAATCGCCAGCATCAGTCCGTGAACTCAGGCCACGACTTCAGGATAGCATTCCGCAGATTGTTCTTAGGCTTGAGCATCAACGGCGGCTTGCCCCAACCGTCCAGCGGTACGCCGGTCGACGTGGCGTGGGTGACGGCTTCCTCAAGCAATGCTGCGGTGTTCTTGCTTCCTTCCGTCGAACAGGGTGAGTCTCCATCACTGCCGAGCCACGTAACCGCGCTGCTGCTTGGCCGGAGATCCGCACCCGAGCGTAGCGCGAATCCGCGGCCGAAGGCGAGCACGTGGGCGTGCAGCCCAAGCGCCACCAGGACGGCGCGTGCGGCCGCGTCAGCTTCGGAAAGGCTCGGCCCAAGCGTGACACGCCGCAGTTGGGCAAACGATACCGTCGCCCGTTGCGTCACCCGGGAAAACGACACCGCCGCGGCCGTCGCGTCGGCACCCATGAACGGCACTTGTCCGTGACCAATCTCAGAGAGCTTGTCCTTCTTACCACCTTCGACCTTGTCGGCCGTGCCAAAGCCCCACTGCAAACGATCGTCAGGATTCGACGTTATAGGCTCATCGATGTTGAGATTGAGCGAGTCGCCCTTCAGTCCGAGCACCCGGGTATCGGTTGCGGCCGGCTTCCAGCCGATGATCTCCGACACCCATGCCCGTGCGTGCTTGGTGTTCTGGCGTTTCTTTCCGAGGTGTGATTGCCAGAATCCGTACAGGAGCGCCTGCGGAAACCACGCAATCAGCGGCCCGCACGTCTGCGCCGTGGCTCCGAAGATCGACTTACCCAGGTCGGTCTTCATAAAGTCCTCGCCGTCGCCGAGCACGGCGTCCCGGAGATAGGCATCCGCGTTTCGGTGCGGGAACTCCAGGCTGGAAAGCTGCCGCGGGAGATGCGCCGGGAGATTGTCCATGTCCGCAAGGTCGAGTACCATCTCAGGCACCTGGATGGTCTCCCGATGACGCCGGAGTGCCTCCTCGAGGCGGTTCGCTTGGGACGGCACGTTGTCGATCACGATCACCGGCGTCGGCTCCTGGTCGTCCGAGGAAGCCCATCGGCGGTCCATCTGATACGTTCCGCCTTCGTATACGGCAGGCTTGACCGGACCGCCGGGCCCTGCCAGAGGCTCGAGATCGGTGTCGATGCGTATGCCAGCATCGAATGAGTCGTCCGCGCAGCCGGCGAGAAGGGACTCGAGATTGATTGCACAGGCCATCAGGCCACCTCCAGGGATTGGTCAGAGCGGCCGAGAGCCGCTCGAAACGGGATTCATCGCAGTGTATACCGATACTGTACCGAATGTGCGAGCAGTTGTCAAGAGGGCAATTCCGGTGCGTCTTCGGCCACCTTGCGCTCCGCCGGCCCCGCCAAGCGCAACACATGGTGCGAGCGCCCGTTGGTACGGGACGGCGACGGTCAGGCGATGATGCCGCCGGCCCGGAGGGCACGGCATGATGCGGATGCCGCCGACCACGCTCGGCCGGTGCTCCACCACCAGCGCGACGCGCGGGCGTGCTTCTCCGTGAAGGCGCGCAACGGGCGCATCTTCCGGTCGCGGACCTGCGCCGACCCTTCACCTCGACCGCGACTTCGCCTTCCCCGGGATGAAACAGAATCTGGTCTTGCCACATGCGCAGGACCCAGCCGGCGTCGTGGCGGGTGTGGCCGCCACCGCGTATCCTTGACATCGTGGAGTCCGTGGCTACAGCGCTGCCCGCCGCGGACCGGCCACGTCTCCTCCGGCGAGGTTCTCCTTGGTACGTGCGGGCGAAACTGGTTCTCATGACGTTGCTGAGCGGCCTTCGGGGCAACGCGCACTGCGCCCTCCGGTTCACGGTCAGGCGATGACGCCGCCGGCCCGGAGGGTCAGACCAGGAACTTGAAGACCGTCATGGTGACGCCGAGCAGTGTGAAGCCGCCGCCGACCATCCACTGCATCCCGGTGAAGCGCTTGTTCATGTCTCCGAACCGCTCGTTCATGTCCTCGAAGCGCTTGTTCATGTCCTCGAACCGCTTGTCTACGGCCGTGAAGCGCGCCTCCATCAACTCGCGTTGCGCCTTGAGCTCGTGGCGCTGTGCGATCAGCTCATCTTGGTGGGCGGCGAGCCTCTGCTCAATCCGCTCAAGGCGTTCGAGGATCTGCGGCACGGCAACGACGTGCGGGGCTACCTCCAGGAGCCAGCCGTACATGTTGACCTTCACGTAGTCGCCGATTCGCTGCAGATCGGTGTCGTTGAGCGCCATGCGTACCTCGCTCACATCATACCTCTCGCAATAGACAACGCAATGCCGTCAGCGGTAGCCGAACAGGGGCGGGAACACGGCCACGACCAGGCCGGCCCACACCGCGTACACCGGCAGGTAGGCGGTCTGCCAGCGCTCCAGGGCGGCCACCGTGCCGGCGCCGCGCAGGAACCGCGCGTACAGCCAGGCCGAGCCGGCCAGATTGATCAGCAAGATGAGATTCTCGCCCAGCGCCGCGACCTTGTTGGCGCTGAAGCCGAACTCGGAGATGCGCGCCGCGATCGCCGCCAGGGCCATCGCGTCGACCGCCAGCGCCAACGCCACCAGCAGCAGCTGCAGCGCGTCGAACGCGCCGGGCGGCGCCTGCGGGTCGCGCGCCGACACCGCGTAGAGCAGCAGGCAGACGACCACCGCCAGCAGCAGATCGAGTCCGATCAGCACGTCCCGATCGACGTCGATGCCGCGGCCGGTCCACACCATGGCCACCAGAAACGCCAGCAGCACGGCCGCGAACAGCGGCGTAAACACGCGCGTGAGCACCGGCGCCAGGTTCTCGATCACGCTCTTCTTCCGCTCCGCCAGGGCGGCGCCCACCATCACCGCGCTCAGCGCTCCGCACGGCAGCAGCCACGTCTGCAGCAGTCGCGCCGCCTGCACGCCGATGGCGCCGAACATGAGCTCGATGAAGAGCGCCAGCGCGCCTCCGCCGAGCGCGAACAGCACGTAGTAGATGGCGAACTCGCCGGAAAAGCGCACGAAGTCCATGCGCCCGGCGGCGGTGCTCCAACGACCGCCCGCGTAGGCTATGCCTACGGCCAGCCACAACGCGATCGGCAGATGCAGCGCGGCCAGGAGCTCGGTCATTCCCTGGGGCGCGAACGGGAAGACGTTGGCGAGCACGGCGCCGGCGGCGAACGCCCCGGCCAGCCACGCGCCGCGGACGCGGTTCCAGCCCCGCTTCCAGAGGAAGTAACCGGTCAGCAAGGGCAGCACGAACAAGGCGGCGTTACGGGCGTAGAACCCCATGCCGCCGGCGCTGCCGAACGGCTGGCCGAACAGCTCCGGGACCTTGATCGCCGCCGCCGCGGTCAGCGCCAGCCCGATTACCACCGCGGTCTCGACGCGGCGGGCGCCCGCCCCGGCGCACGCGCCGGCGCCCGCCTCGGCCGGTTCGGAGGCCAACTGCTTCCACAACGGCTCGGCGTGGACGCGCGCGAACTCGCGCCATACCGCGTCGAGGTTGCCGAGCCGCTTGACCGCGATCAGAAAGGCTTCATCCACCGCCAGGCCCGCGCCCCGCAGTGCGGCAACCTGCTCGCGCAGGTGGCGCTCCAACGCCTCCGCGTCGGCGCCGTCGACCGCCGCGCGGCGCAGCAGGTGCGCCCGCCACTGCGCCACCCGCGCCTCCGGGGTTTCCGGGGCGCTCCGGTCCGCCGCGCGCCTCATCCTCTGGTCATTATGACGTTGTTGCTGAGCGGCCTTCGGGCCCCGCGCGCCGCGCCACCCGGTTCAGGCTTCCTGCGGTCAGGCGATGACGTCGCCGGCCCAGAGGGCGCGCAGGAAGCGCTCCCACGGCATGATGCGGATGCCGCCGACGACGCGCTCGGCCGGCTCGGCGCTCACCACCAACGCGGCGCGCGGGCGGTGCTCCTCCATGAAGGCGCGCAATGGACGCAGCTCCCGGTCGCGGACGTGCGCCGAACCCTTCACCTCGACCGCAACCTCGCCGGCGCCCAGGATGAAGTCGACCTCCAGCCCGGAGCGGGTGCGCCAATAGTGGACGTCGTAGTGCAGGTCGCGGTACGAGGCATGCGCGGCCAGCTCCATCAGGATGAAGTGCTCCAGGGCGTGGCCGAACTGCTCGCCGCGCGGTTCGGCGATGCGCCGCCTGGCCAGGGCGCCGGCCACGCCGACGTCGAACAGATAGAACTTGGGGGTGCGCGACAGCACGCGCCGGTCCTGCCGCCGGCGGTACGGCAGCACCATCCTCCCCAGCAGCGTGTCGCACAGAATCTGGTAATACTCGCGCACCGTCTTGGCGTCCACGCCGCAGTCGCGCGCGATGTTCGCGTAGTTGGTGAGCTGGCCGTGCGAGTAGCCCACGGCGTCGAAGAAGCGCGCGAAGGCGGCCACGTTGCGCGTCAGGCCCTCGGCGAAGACCTCCTCCGACAGGTAGTCGCGGACGTATGCGGCGAGAGACTTCCGGTAGCCGGGGGACAGGTAGTGGGACGGGATCAGGCCCCGGTTCAACACCCGCAGCAGGTCCGCGCTCCCCAGCTCCGCGCTGACGAACGGGAACATCTCGTACCGCCACGCCCGCCCGCCGAGCAGGTTGGCGCGGCCGCGCTTGAGCTTGCGCGCGCTCGAACCGCACAGGATGAACCGCAGGCCGCGCTCCTCGATCAGCCGGTGCACCTCGTCCAGCACCTCCGGCGCCTTCTGCACCTCGTCGATGATCACCGGCTCGTCCAGCCGGCGCGCGGGCTGGCTCAGCAGCCGCTCCCGCAGCAGCGCCGGCCGGCGGAGCAGGTCGATGGCCAGGTCGGAGTCGAGCAGGTCGAAGCGGATGCTGTCCGGGAACCGCTGCTGCAGGTAGGTCGACTTGCCGGTCTTGCGCGCGCCCCACAGAAACGCGGACTGGCGCGGCGGCAGATCGATGTCGAGCACTCGGGCGGTGGCAGGCATAACGGGAGCCAGTTCCTGTTTCGCAAGGCTAACAGGGAACGCGCTCCCGCGCTACCGCCGCTGTCCGTCACCGCGGCGCCAGCCGTCAGCCGGTCAGACCAGGAACTTGAAGGCCGTCATAGCGGCGCCGAGCAGTGTGAAGCCGCCGCCGACCATCCATTGCATCCCGGTGAAGCGCTTGTTCATGTCTCCGAACCGCTCGTTCATGTCCTCGAACCGCTTGTCTACGGCCGTGAAACGCGCCTCCATCAACTCGCGTTGCGCCTTGAGCTCGTGCCGCTGAACGACCAGTTCCTGCTCGATCCGCTCAAGGCGTTCGAGTATCTGCGGCACGGCAGCGACGTTCGGGCTCCCTCCAGGAGCCAGCCGTACATGTTGACCTTCACGTAGTCGCCGATTCGCTGCAGATCGGTGTCGTTGAGCGCCATGCGTACCTCACTCACATCATACCTCTCGCAATAGACAATGCTACGCCGTCAGCCGCGCTTCAGTCGGCCCACAGCCGGCCCACACCCGCCGGCAAGATAGTGTACGCTGCCGGCATGAGTTTCTCCCTCGGCGTCGTTACGGACGAGATCGCAGACGATCCTGCGCTGGCCCTGCCGGCGGCGCGGGAGATGGGCTTTTCGCACGTCGAGCTCAACCGGGTCGGCGGGCGCGGCGTCCACGAGATGGCGGATGCCGAGGTCGCCGAGCTCCGGCGGATGATCGCCGGCGAGGGGCTGCAGGTGGTGGCGGTCGATCCGCCCGCCTTCAAGGCGATCGAGCTGGACGACGTGCCGGCGGCGGAGGTGACCGGCCACCCGGCGGTGGTCGAGCACCTGGAGCAGGTGCGGCGGAGCTGCCGCGCGGCCGGCGAGCTGGGGGCCGGCATCGTGCGCGTCTTCTCGTTCCGGCGCGGCTACCTGACCGGCGCCGGCAACCCCTCCCCGCGCGAGCCGGGCGGCGGCGCCATCCCGGACGCCTTGCTGCCCAAGATCGCCGCCGGCCTGCGCGCCGCCGCCGCCATCGCCGAGGAGCATCAGGTCACGCTCGGTCTGGAGAACGTGCGCTCCTGCTGGGGCAACTCCGGGCGCAACGCGGCCCGCATCCTGGCCGCCGCCGGCCACCCGCGCCTGCGCGCCATCTGGGACCCCGGCAACGACTTCGTCTCCGGCGGCCCTACCCGGACGGCTACCGCGCCGTGCTCCCGTACCTGCTCCACGTGCACGTAAAGGACGCGGAGGTGGTCGATGACGCCACCGGCCTGACGCGCTGGGCGCCGATCGGCAGCGGCGCCGTCGACTACGCCGGCCAGATCGCCGCGCTCCGCAGCGACGGCTACGCCGGCGTGGTGAGCGTCGAAACCCACTGGCGCAAGCCGGGCGACACCGGCCCGGAGTCGACCCGCGAGACCCTGGCCGGCCTGCGCCGCTTCCTGTAACTACACGCCGAGGTCGAGGTAGGTGTTGGCGATATTGCGCAGGGCGACCACGAAGGCGGCGGTGCGGTAGTCGTCGATCCGGTCGTGCCGATGGAACGTCTCGCTGATCTCGTCATACGCCTGCCGCATGGTGTCGTCCAGGCCGGAGCGGACCAGCGCCAGCTCGTCGGCGCCGGTGACCAGCTCGGCGCGCAACGCCGCGTCCGCGGAGCGGCCGGTCAACTGCTCCATGGCGCTGACGATGCGCTCGCCACGCCCCTCGTCCAGGCGCCGGTCCAGCCGGCCGAAGCGGATGTGTGACAGGTTCTTGATCCACTCGAAGTAGGAGACGGTCACCCCGCCCGCGTTGACGTACAGGTCCGGCAGCACCGGGATGCCGCGCTGCCGCAGGATCGCGTCTCCGCCGAAGGTGACCGGGCCGTTGGCCGCCTCCACCACCAGCTTGGTCCGGATGGAGGCGGCGTTGCCGCGATGTATCTGCCCCTCGATCGCGGCCGGGATCAGCAGGTCGCACGGGGTGGCCAGAAACTGGTCGGCCGTGACGTCCGTCCTGCCGCCCGGATACCCGTCGACGCCGCCGTTGCGGTCCAGATGGTCGCGCAACGCGGCGACCGCGATGCCGCCGTCGTCCAGCACCACTCCCTCGCGCGTCATCACGCCGACGATCAGCGCGCCGTCCTCCTCGGACAGGTACTTGGCCAGGTGGTAGCCGACGTTGCCCAGCCCTTGGACGACGATCCGCTTGCCGGCCAGGCCGCCGTCCAGGCCGGCCAGCGCCATGTCCTCCGGGCGGCGGAACAGCTCGCGCAACGCGAACTGCGCTCCGCGTCCGGTCGCCTCGATGCGGCCGGGGATGCCGCCGGAGGTGACCGGCTTGCCGGTCACGCACGCCAGCGCGTTGATCTCCTCCGGGTGCAGGGTCCGGTAGACGTCGGCGATCCAGCCCATCTCGCGGGCGCCGGTGCCCATGTCGGGCGCCGGCACGTTGCCGCCTGGGCTCAGGTAGCCTCGCGCCACCAGCTCGCGGGCGAACCGGCGCGTGATCGCTTCCAGCTCCCGCTCGGAGTGCTGGGCCGGCTCCATCCGCACGCCGCCCTTGGAGCCGCCGAACGGCACGTCGACCAGCGCGCACTTGTAGGTCATCAGCGCCGCCAGCGCCTCCACCTCGTCCTGGTCGACGCACACCGCGTAGCGAATGCCGCCCTTGGCCGGCAGCAGATGTGAGCTGTGCGTGGCGCGCCAGCCGCGAAAGATGTGGTACACGCCGTCGTCCAGCCGCACCGGAAAGTGGAGCTGCAGCACCGAGTCGCACGCCTTGATCTGCTCCGCTAGCCCCGGCGGCAGATCGAGGTGCCGCAACGCCCGGTCGACCGACATCGACAGCCCCTGGTTGAAACTCGGCTCGACCGCCGGCTGCGCGTCCGGGCTACCCATGTCCCGCCAGCCTACCCGGTCGCCGCCGTGCAAGAGAAGACGGATGCGGCCCTGCGGTTGACCAGCCGGCGGCGGGCGGCCAGGATCGGTGCGCATGGCCCGGACTTGGCGCGCGGCGCTGCTCGGCTGCGGCAACCGCGGGGCGCACGCCTCGCGCGCGTACCGCTGCCACCCGCGCACGGAGGTGGTGGGCCTCTGCGACCTGGACCGCGCGCGGCTCGACGCCCTGGGGGATGAGCTCGGCGTGGCCGACCGCTTCGACGAGGTGGAGACAATGCTGGCGGCCGTGGAGCCGGACATCGTCATGGCGCCGGTGCAGACCGATCTGCACTTCCCGCTGGCCATGCGCGTGCTGGCCGCGCGCGCCTGCCACCTCGACGTCGAGAAGCCGATCACGGTCGATCTGGCGCAGGCCGACGCGCTGCTCGCGCGCGCCGAGGAACTCGGCGTGCGGATCGCCGTGCACCATCAGGGGAGCTCTCTCCGCTCGCTCGGCGCGGTCCGGCAGGCGTTGGCCGAGGGGCGCATCGGCGTCCCCCTGCACGTCACCGTCAACGGCAAGGGCTACTACGGCGGCTACGAGCTGATGAACATGGGCACGCACATGCTCAACGCGCTGCTGACGGTGACCGGGCCGTGCCGGCGGGTGACCGCCAGCGTGCTCACCGCCGGCCGGCCGATAGAAGCCGACGACGTGGTGCAGGCGCCGTCCGGCATGGGCGCCATCGCCGGACAGCAGATCACCGCCACCCTGGAGTTCGACCGGATGCTGACCGGCACGCTGCACCAGCACCTGTTCCCCGGCATCGAGCGCGCCGCGCTCGGCTTCGAGATCGCCGGCACCGAAGGCCGGCTGCGCTGGCACTACGACGGCGCCTGGCTGCAGCCGGCGCCGTGGGCGTTGCCGGACCGCGCGCGCTGGCAGGCGCTGCCGGAGCGGCAGCCGCCCGAACCGCTGCCGGACGGGGTGAGCGCCGGCGAGTACTGGTACGTCGACGACTACGTCACCGCGCTGGACGCCGGCGGCAGCCACCCCTGCGACGGCCGCCGCGGCCGCCACGTCATGGAGATCATTCAGGCGATCTTCGAGTCCGGCGCCTACCGCCGGCCGGTCGAGCTGCCGCAGACCGAACGCGGTCATCCGCTGCTGCGCCTGCGCCGCGAGGCCGGCCTGGGCGATCCCGACCCCGCTCCGCGGCCCTACCGCGAATGGCTGGCCGTGCAGGCCGCCAAGCACGGGTGGCCGGCCGAGCGCACCGGCCCGCTGCCGTAGTAAGACTGGCGCTTCCGCAGGCCCGCGCGCCGGCCGCGGTAGACCGGGCGCTTCGATCAGAGCAGGCGGACCGCTTCCGCCGGGCCTGCGCTCAGTGCGCCGGCCCGCGCTCAGCGCCGGCGCCGCTGCTGCCGCTTGCGCGGCCGGGAGAGATGGCGGACCAGCCAGTAGGCCAAGTAGGCCAGCAGCAGCACGGGGCCGGCGGTGGCTCCGGCGAACAGCGCCGTGATCGGCGATCCGTACACGGTGAGCATCCGTTCACCGTCCCATTCCTCAATCTCCGCCAGCGCCGCGAAGCCGCCGGCGAAGACGCCGATCAGCAGCACCGGCAGGGCCAGTACGTAGACGGCGTGGAGGGCGGTCCGCACGGGTTGGGTCATGGAGCTTGGAGCTTGCCTCGCCTCCATGCTACCGCCGAACGCCGCCGCTGTCAGCCCGCCCACCCGCGCCCGGCGCCGCCCGTTCCGCGCTCCGGTTCCGCCGGCTTTCAGCGCCCGTTTACCTCCGGTTTATCGCCGGGGCTACACTGATACGCACGGAATCGGCGGCGTGCGGGGAAAGGTGCTGGTAGTGGAGGATGATCGCGCCATCAGCGATCTGCTGCGCGTCTACCTGGAGAAGGAGGGGGTGGAGGTGACCGTGACCGACTCCGCCGAGCAGGCGCTGCCGGCCATCGAGCGCACCGGCTTCGACCTGATGCTGCTCGACCTCAACCTGCCCGGCCGGGACGGGTTCGAGCTGCTGGCCGACCTGCGCCGCCGGCACGATCTGCCGGTGGTGGTGCTGACCGCCCGCGACGCCGAGGAGGACAGCATCTTTGCCTTCGGCGGCGGCGCCGACGACTACGTCACCAAGCCGTTCTCACCCAAGGTGCTCACCGCCCGCGTCCGCGCCCACCTGCGCCGCCGGCGGGCGTCGGCCGGTCCGGGCGAGCCCGGCCTGCGGTACGGCCCGCTGTCGATCGACCGCGACGCGTACCTGGCCGCCGTGGACGGCCGCCCCCTCAACCTGGCGCGCAAGGAGTTCGAGGTGCTGGCCATGCTGGCCGCCGCGCCGCGGCAGGTGTTCACCGCCGAGCAGCTCTACGACCGGGTGTGGGGCAACCGCTTCGGCGACCTGTCGACGGTGACCGTGCACGTGCAGCGCATCCGCAAGAAGCTCGGCCCGCGCGGCGCCCGCTGGGTGCAGACCGTGCGCGGCGTCGGCTACCGGTTCAACCCGGACCCGGAAGCGCCGCCGTGAGGCTGCGCACCCAGCTGGTGCTGCTGGCGGCGGCGGTCGCCCTGTCGCCGGTGCTGGTCGCCGCCATCTACCTGGGCGCCCAGTCCGTGCTGCGCCAGCGCACCGACGTGGCGCAGCGCGACCTTCCGCCGGCGGTGCGCTGGATACGGGAGGAGCTGCCCCGCTACCTGGCCGGCGAGCAGCCGACCATTGAGCTCCCCGACGGGGTCGACCTGACCGCGCTGGACACCGGCAACCGGGTGCTGTTCTCCAGCCTGCCCGGCATGCCGGCCGGGACCGCGGTCGATCCCACCGAGCTGCTGCGCGCCTCCCGCGGCCGCGACGATACGCGCACCATGCTGGAGCCGCTGTTCCGGGACGGCGAGCTGACCGGGACCTTTCTGCTCACCATGCCGGTCCGCACGGTCCCGTACCTGGCGCGTCCGCGCCTCAGCTGGATGCTGCGCGGCGGGCTGACGATCTTCCTGCCGATCGCCATCGTGGCGGCCGCGGTGGCGTGGATCATCGCCGCCGCGGTCAACCGGTCGGTGACCCGCCTGCAGCACGCCACGCGCAGGGTCGCCGGCGGCGACCTGGACTTCGAGCTCCCGGCGCGCGGCACGTCGGAGCTGGCGTCGCTGGCGCGGTCGTTCGACGCCATGCGCGGCGCCCTCAAGGACGAATCGGAACGGCGCTCGCGGCTGCTGGCGGCGGTGTCGCACGACGTCAAGACGCCGCTCACCGCCATCAAGGGCTACCTGGAGGCGATCGCCGACGGCCTGGCCGAAGACCGCCAGACGCGCGACCGGTATCTGGCGATCATCGCCGAAAAGGCCGATCTGCTCGGCGCGCGCGTCTCGGAGCTGATCGAGTACGTGCGGCTGTCGTCCAGCCACTGGAACATCGATCCGGCGCCGGCCGGCCTGGCCGCGTTCCACCGGGAGCTGTGCGCCGGCGCGGCCGGCGACGCGGCGGTGCGCAAGCGCCGGCTGCGGTGCGACCTGCGCATCCCGGAACGGCTCACCGCGGCCATCGACGGCCCGCTCATGTCGCGCGCGTATGAGAACATCCTGGACAACGCGCTGCGCTTCACCCCCGAAGGCGGCGTGGTGACCGTCTCCGCCGCGATCGCCGCCGGCGGCGGCCTGCGCATCCGCATCACCGACTCCGGGCCCGGCGTCGCCGCCGCCGACCTGCCCCACCTGTTCGATCCGTTCTACCGCGGCGCCGGCGCCGCGTCCGGCTTCGGGCTCGGCCTGTCGATCGCCCGCAGCATCACCGACGCGCACGGCTTCCGGCTCGACGTCGACCCGGACGCCGCGCCGGGGACCACGTTCGTGATCACGATTCCGGCCGGCTCGATGGCCGGCCGCGCGCAACCCGGCCCTAGCCGTATAATGGGCGCGGACGTGATCGGCACTCACTTGCAACACGACCCGCCGCGGCTGGCGCCAGCCGCGGCATCGAAGGATCGGCGCGCCGCACCGCAGGCGGCCGATCTCGCATCGACCACGGCCGCGGGACGTGGACCAGGAAACCGCGGACGACCTTTGTTGGAGGAAACATGAACACTCGCACCCTGCTACCGGTCCTCATCGCCCTGCTGGCCGCGCTTGCGCTGCCCGCCGCCGCTCAGGATGGGCCGGCCGGCGGCCTTGGCATCTTCGAGACGCTGGACGCCGCCGAGGCGGCCAACCCCACGCTGCAGTCGCTGGCGCTGACGCTCGAGAACGCGCGCGTCGCGCACGACCGATCGATGGCGTCGTCGGACGCGCGCATCGACCGGATGAGAGCCGACCTGCAGTGGGACCGCGCGCAACTCAACTTTCGTCAGGGTACGGTGCGCGAGCTGCTGTCGGTCGCGGAGGCGTACGTCGGGCTGCAGCAGGCGAACGAGAACGTGAGCTTGCTGGAGGAGCGTCTGTTTCTGGCGCAGATCGACCTGCGGCAGGCGGCCGAACGGGTCGCCATCGGCGCCGCCAGTCCGGTCACCGAGCTGCAGGCGCAGGTGGCGGAGCTCAGCGCCGATCTCAACCTGTCCGCCGCGGTCAACCGGCGGCAGTTCACCACGGTTCCCAGCCTTGCGGAGACCACCGGCATCGACGTAGCCATGCTGGCCGCCCAGGCGCTCATCACGCAGCCGCCGGAGACGATGGTCGAGCTGCCCGCGCTCGACGAATACCTGGCGACCACCGCGGAGCGGGCCGAGCACGACTTTGCGGCCCGGCAGCTCGAAATCGACGAGCTCGACCTGCAGATCAAGACCATGCAGAACACCTCCAGCCTCGACCTGCAGGCCGCCACCAACACCGTGACCGCCAGCCGCGCCACCGCGGCCACCACCGCGTCCGACCTGCAGACCGCCACCGCCAGCGCGTATGCGAACGCCCAGCAGGCGTTGGGGACGGCGGCGTTGCGCGAGCTGCAGATGGAGCTGCAGGAGGAAAACACCCGCCGCGCCCGCGAGCAGTTCGACGCCGGCCTGCTCACCGAATCGCAGCTCGCCTCGTCGGAAGCCGACCTGATCGGCGCGCACGACTCGTTGCGCGCGGCGCGCTGGTCCGCCTACTTCGCGTGGATCCGATTGCAGGACGCGGCGGGGATCGACCTGTTGGCGATCTGGGAGGCGCAGTGACCGGACGCCTCCGGCTGCCGGCGCTGGCGTCGGCGCTGACCGCCGTCCTGGCGATCGCGCCGTTGCCGGCCGCGGCGCAGGAGCCGCTCGACCTGGCGGCGGCCATCGACGCCGCGCTCACCGCGCATCCGTCGGTGGTGCGGGCGCAGGCGGCCGTGCAGTCGGCGGCGCTCTCGCTCCGCATGGCGGAGATCGACCACGGCGACGTGACCGTGTCGGTGCGGGCCACGCCGGCGACCGCGTCGGTGAACCTGGCGCCGTGGGAAGACGGTGAGTTCAGTGACGTGGTCGACACTTTCGACGCCGACTCCGGCGCCACGCTGTCCGCGCAGGTCGGACTGCCGTGGGGCATGACCATCGCCGGCTCCTACACCGCCGGCGTCGAGCTAGACGACCTGGACCGGCGGGGGGTGGGCGAGGAGGAGCGCTACACCGACGCGCACAGCGTGTCGATCTCGCAGGACCTGCTGCCGGCCGGACCGGCGGCCCCGTCGGCCGCGGCCCTGGCCGGCCGCCAGGACGACCTGCGGCTGGCGCAGCTCCGTCTGCTGCGCGCGCACAGCGACGTGACTCAGCAAGTGGCGCGGACCTTTCTGAGCCTGGTCGAACGGACCGCCGCGCTGGCCGTGGCCGAGGAGCGGCTGGCGGCCGCCGAGCGCCAGCTGGCCGACACCCGGGCGCTCGCCGACCGGCAGGCGGCCGACCGGATCGCCGTGCTGGACGCCCGCATCGCCGCGGTCGAACGCGGCAACGCGGTGGCTGACGCGCGCGCGTCGCTGGCCCTGGACAGCGCGGCGTTCTTCGCCGATCTGGACCTGCCGCTGACGGCGCTGGCCGCTCCGGCGGTCGACGCGGACGCGTTGCGCCGCGCGGCGCAGGCGTTGCTGGACGCCCCGGCGGCGGCCGGCGGCGCCGAGGACGCGCTGGCGGTGCTGGAGGCGCAGGCGCAACTCGCCGCCGCCGAGCTGCGGTTGGAGCAGTCGCGGCGCGGCTGGCTGCCGTCGCTGGCGGTGAGCCTGGAATACGGCAAGGGCTCGGGGGCGCCGGGCCTGGGGGGGTTGAGCATCTCTCTGACCGGCAGCTACACGTTGTTCGACAGCGGCCGGCGGGAAACCGCGATCCGGCAGGCCGAGGAACAGGTCGCCGCCGCGCAACGGGCGGTGACCGCGGCGCAAAGCACGGCGCGGAGCGGCCGGGAACAGGTCCGGCTCGACCTGCAGCGGGCCATCGCCGCCGACCGGGTGGCCGTCCTGCGCCACGAGCGCGCCGGCCTGCAGGCCGAGCAGGCGGCGCGCCGCCACGCTGCCGGCGCCATCAGCGACGCGGCGCTGGCCGACGCGGCGCTGCCCTTGCAGGAAGCCCGGGACGCGGCGGCCGCGGCCGTCCACGCGCTGGGACGCGCCTACTTGGCGCTGGCGATCGAGCTGTCGATCGATGCGCGGCAGGCGCTGGCCGCGGTGGCCGGGTAGGCGGCCGGCCCGGCTCCGCGCCGTTACGTTCCGGTGAAGCCGATCTCGCGGTGGGTGCCGTCGCAGAACGGCTTGTTGTTCGACGCGCCGCACCGGCAGAGCGCCATCTTCTCCGACGCTCCTTCGACCGGGTTGCCGCGCGCGTCCAGCAGCGGCGCCGGACCGCTCACCAGGTAGGGTCCGTTGTCGCTGATCGTGATCTTGATCTCCGCCACTTCCGTCATGGAATCCGCTCCTTTGACGCACAGGATGAACGGTCGGCGGCGACCACTCAAGCGCTCCGCGGCGCGGCGCGGTAAGATCGGCGCGTCCAAGGCGGTCAACAGTGCCGGGGACGCAAGGCAGGTGAAGGAAATGAGGATGCAACGGATGCCGAGGTTCGGGGACACGCCGGGGTTCGGGGGCAGGCTGGCGGCGCGCCTCATGGCCGCCGCGCTTCTGGCGGCCGGCGCGGCCGGCGCGTTCGCCCAGTCGGCCGGCGGGCAGTCGGCGGACGCGGCGGAGACGCCGGAGGCGGCGCCGGCGGTCGCCTGGCTGGGGGTCGAGCTCACCGACGTCCGCACCGGCGCGGCGTTCACGCTGGCCGAGTTCACGGAGAAACCGGTCCTGCTGGAGGCGTTTGCGGTGTGGTGCGGGACGTGCACCAACCAGCAGCGGCAGATCGCCGCCCTGCACGAGGAGGTCGGCGACACGGTAGTCTCCGTCGCCGTCAACACCGACCCGAACGAGACGGAGACGCAGATCGTCCGCCACCTCGACCGCCACGGCTTCGATTGGCGCTATGCGGTGTCGCCGGCCGAGCTGTCGCGCGCCCTGCGCAACGACTTCGGCGTTTCGGTGCTGCACCCGCCGTCGGCGCCGGTGATCCTGATCTGTCCCGGTCAGACCGAGCGGCGGTTGCTGCGCCGGGGCGTCAAGCGGGCCGACGACCTGCAGGAGCAGATCGCTGCGTGTCCGGCCGCTGGCGGCGGCGCGGCGGCGTGAGAGGGGCCTACGCTCGGTAACTTGGCCACCAGCTTTCTGCTGGGGCTGGCCACTCCGCTCACGGCGGCGTGCGTGCTGCCGCTCTATCCGGGGTTCATCGCCTTCCTGGCCGGACGGCGGGAAGGCGCGCGCGGCGCGCCGCTGGCGCTCGGCTTGGCCGTGGTGGCCGGCGTCACCGCCACCATGGCCGCCGTCGGGCTGGTCTTCTCCACGCTGCTGGAGCTGTCGCTCACCGCCGTCATCGCCGTCGCGTCACCGATCGCCTTTGCGGTGCTGGCGGTGATCGGCGCGCTGCTGGTCCTGGACGTCGACTTCGGCCGCCTGCTGCCGTCCGTGCGCGCGCCGACCGGCGGCCGGCCGCTGCCGACGGCGTTCGGCTACGGCGCTTTCTTCGGACTCATCGTGCTGCCGTGCAATCCCGGATTCATCGGCGCGTTCTTTTCCAAGCAGCTGGCGGTGTCGGTGGGCGACTTCGGGCTCAACCTGCTCAACTTCGTGATCTTCGCCGCCGGCATCGGCACGCCGCTGCTGGTCCTGGCGCTGGCGTCCGGAGCGTTCAGCCAGGCGGTCGTCCGCTTCCTGGGCCGCCACAAGAGCGTCATCAACCGGTTCGCCGGCGCGGCCATGCTGGCGATCGCCGGCTACTACCTGATCGTCGTGTTCGGCCTGCCGTAAATCGGCCGCGCCGTCAGCGCGGCGCGGTGATCACGCGGCGGGATCGGGGAGGGCGGATTCGAGGGTGGTGATTTCTTGGAAGGTGAGGTCGTAGAGGGAGTAGACGGCCTGGTCGATGCGGTGTTGGAGGGCGGCGGTGTCGGCGGCGGGGTCGGCTTGCGTGGCGGTCTGGATTTGCTCGGCGAGGGCGGCGAGGCGCTGCTTGGTGGGCTCGGCTGCCGAGGCGATGGGGGTGTGTTCCATGAAGACGGCGCTAAACTCCATGTCGCCGCCGCCGAAGGGATCGTCGAGGCACGGCATGGCGAGGCGAAAGTAGAAGTCGAGCGCCTTTGAGTTCAGCAAGGCGAGCAGGTAGCAGTCGTCGCCGGGAACCAGGAAGCACTTGTTGTTCGTCAGGCGACGTTCCAGGTCGAGCAGTGCTCTCATTTGCTGCCCCATAGCGGGATAGATGATTTTGGGTTGGTCGAAGGCGCGGTAGTAGGCGCACGGACGTAGTTCCCAAAAGTATTGCCCTTGGTCCTGCCGACGCCGGAGGCGCGCGGCGAAGGGCGTCATATGGGCGTGTATGGCGGGGTAAGTCTTCTTGAAGAGGGCGCTGGCGGCGGCCTCGTTCGGCGCGGAGGACCACGGCCAATTGGTGTTGGCGCCGCTCGGAATGGTGATCGCGTATAAGCCGTCCGGTCTTGGCCGCCAGCGACGCACGTCCTTGCCACGCAGCCACGGGCGGATCAGTTCGGCGCTCTTGGGGTCGGCGGCGATCAGGCGGTTTCGAGTGGCGGCGTCTATGACGAAGGCGTCGTTCAAGCCGGTCTTGATGCCGGAGTAGATTCGGCCATTCACGTACTCGCCGAGCGGTTGGCCGGCGGCTTCGATCTTGGCGCGGATGCGCTGCCATTCCGGCGGCGCCAGGGACCAACCGGCGTCGGCCAGGTCAGTCACCCGCATGACAAAGCCGTGGCGGTTCAGGTAGCCGGCGGGATCGACGGTCTCCGCGCCGGCAGCGCCGCGCACGGTCGCCGCCCGGAACGTGCCCTGCCGCACGCGGTCGGCCAGCACGATGCAGGGGCGCACGGTGGCGTCGAAGGCGCCGGTGCGGCCCAGGTCCAGGAGCAGGCGCGGGGAGGCGTGTTCCTTCAAGAACGCCCGTAACGGCAGGCCGTAATCGGCGCGCATGAACTTGTTGGAGGTGATGAAGCAGAGCAGGCCGCCGGCCCGCAGCAGGTCGGCGCCGCGGCGAAAGAAGTAGGTATACAGGTCCGCAGTGCCGCGAAAGAACTCGCCGTAGGCGGCGCGCAGCCGCGCCTTGCCGGGAATCTTCTCGCCGCGCACGTAGGGCGGATTGCCGATCACCACGTCGAAGCCGTCGGCGATCCCGAACATCCACTCGGCGTCGAACCACGTAGCGCTCGCGTTCTGGTGGTACGGGTCCCAGTGGGCTACCGCCGCGGCGGTCTCCTGAGGGAAGCCAAGGTCCTTGAGCACCTCTGCCAGCGCCGCCCGGAGCTCGTCGTCGCGCTTGCGCAGGGCGAGCTTCTCCTGCCGGGTGCGAGCGTTGAAGTACCCCTCGCGGACGCGGCGCAAGTGGGACTCGATCGGCTTGATCAGGTCCGTTCCCAGTTCTCCGTTGGCGGCGCCGTCGGCTGGCAGCCCGATCAGAGTGTCTGCGGCGACGAAGCGGGTCTCCAGATTGGGCAGCGGGCGGATACCGTAGTTGTCGGCGGCGTCGGCGTTGGCGCGCTGCTCGACCACCAGCGAGATGAAGAAGCGCAGCTTGGCGATCTGGCAGGCGACCGGCTGCACGTCCACGCCGAAGATACCGTTCTGGATCAGGTAGAGCTTGCGCCCGAAGTCGGAGTCCCGGTAAGCCTCGAAGGTGTGGCTGATCTCCTGCAACTCGCGGTTGCGCGTCTGCTCGTCGTCCACGTCGAACGCCGCTCCCGCACGGCCGGCTGCGCGCTCCTTCTGGTACTCCTCCCAGTGGCGGTTGTCGGGATCGAGGCGGCGCAACGCCAGCGTCAGCTTGTGCAGCACGCCCATCGGAAAGGCGCCGGAACCGACCGCAGGGTCCAGAATCCGCAGCTCCGCGATGGCGCGCACCACGGTGCGCCGCTCCTCCGGCTCGAACAGCTCGCCGGCATCCGCGGCCGAGTCCGCGTAGTCGAGCAGATAGCCGAGCCGCTCGCGCCACCACTCCGCGTCCCCGTCCGCCGGCGCCGTGCGCCTGGCCAGCGCCGTCGCCAGCGACTCGTCGACCATGTAGTCGACCACGTGGCGCGGCGTGTAGTAGGAGCCGGTCTGCTTGCGCGCGGTGTCGCGCGTTTCCGGGTTGTAGGCGGCCAGCAGATTCTCGAACACGCGCCCCAGCAGCTCCGGGTCGAGCGCCACGTCCTGATCGAGCGGCGTGTTCTCCTCCACCGTGAACTTGTAGCGGCGGAACAGCGGGAACAGGCCCTTGTGTCCGTCAAAGAAGATCGCCGCCGGCACGTTCAGATCGCGGCCTTGCGTATCGATATTGTCGGTGAAGGCGTCGATGCGACGGCCGCCTTCACCGCGCGCTTCGTAGTCGTCCAGGCAGTCGAACAGACCGCCGTCGACGAACGGCACTGCGGCGAGCAGGCGCAGAAAGGCGTCGGGATCGCTCAACAGATCGCGGTAGCGGTACTTGTTGAAGTCGCGGTGGCTGTCGCGGTCGCGGGCGCTGAACGCGCGCTTGCCGATCTCGGTATTGAGGGTGGCAAAGAACAGGTTTTGCAGCACGGCGCGGTAGTAGTCGGTGCGCTCGGGCGCGTAATCCCTGAGCGCGGCGCGGGTGAACTCCTCGTCGAACAGATTGTCCGGCACCAAGTCCTTCTCTCTGAGGAACCAGATGAACAGCAGCCGGGTGATCAACCGGATCACGTGGCGTTCGGCATTGCCCGGCCCCGCGCCGTCATCGGGAAAGCCGCAGGCTGCGACGGCGAACTCGAACCAGGCGAACAGATCGCGGTAGAAGCGCCGGTTGAGCGCGTCGGCGTCGAGCGCCCGCTCCCACGCCCGATGCAACTCATCGAAGCTGCGGACGTCCAAGCGATCCCGTATCGCCGGCAGGGCGAGCTCGGCGAGCGCGTCGAGATGCGCGCGGTGCGGGTCGGCGGCGCGGATGTCCTTGATCAGCGTCACCTTCTCCAGCACGTCGCGTTCGGCGTCGAGCCGGTGGGCGTGGCGCCCGACGGCCGCCAGCGTCACGGTCGCGCCGTGCCGGAACAGCATGATGGAGGGCATCAGGTAGCGGCGGTTGACCACGCGCGTCATGTCGGCGAGCTGCGTGCGGGAGTAACGCCTGCCGGCCTCGGCGTTGAGCTCGACGGCGATGAACAGAAACGACTCGATGCGGCCCCGGTCGAAGTGGCCGATGAGGCCCGGCTGGCCGGTGATCTCGTCCTCGGTGATCTGGAACACGATCTGCGCGGACCGCCAATCGTCGAGCAGCCCGCGCTCCCGGCCGGTCAGCGCCCGCGCCGCCTCCATGTCGGCGCGGATCCCGGCGAGCTCATCGTCTTCCCCGGTTCGATCGCTGCGATAGCCGAGCGCGCCGAGCAGCGCGGCGGCGGACTCGTGCAGCGGCGTGGCGCCGGCGAAGCCGGCCAGCGCGGCGCGCAACGCCTCCCGCAGCTCAGCCATCAGCGTCCGCCTTGGCGTTGGCCTCCGGCGCGGAATCGGCGATCACCAGCCACGTGATCAGCTCGAAGCCGCCGGCAACGCGCGGCCGTTGCGAGCGGCCGGTGAGCCGGGCGCCCCGGCCCTGGGTGAGCGAACGCCGCTGCGCGCCGCCGAACTGCGCGGCGATATCGCGTAGCGCGGCGGCGAGCAGATATTCGTACTTGGCCATGCGCTGGCCCTGCCCGGTCTCCCGGTCGAAAGCGGCCTCCAGCGCCGCGGAAGGCTGCGTCCGCTCGGCGGCGAGCTCCCGGAACAGGGTCAGGCACTGCGCCGCCTGCCGGAACGAATGGCGCACCGCGCCGTCGCCGCGCACGTGCACCAAGTAGTAGGGCTGCAGGAGGTTGGGCGTCCGTTCGGCCGGCTCCGTCCGCTGCTTGAGGCAGAACAGCACGCCCTGCTGCGCCGGCCCGCCCGGCTCGGCGGCGACCACGGCATGGATGCCGGCCGGCGCGGCTTCCAGCTCCTCACGGTTGCGCTGCACGTAACGGAGCAGGTCGGCCACGAAGTCGTCGAGCGTCAAGTCGCTCAGCGCCACGCCGTCGCCGGCCTGCTCAATGTCCAGAATTTCGTCCCGCAAGCGCAGGAGCTGCTCGTCCCGGAACGCCAACTCGCCCTGCACCGCCGCCTCCCGCCCGGCGCCCGCCGCGCCTTTCGCCCCTCCCGCCGCTGGTTCATCCGCCAACGGATCATCCAGGCCGGTGGCCGCGGCGTCGGCCAGCACCATGCGCGCCTCCACCCGGTTCTTGAGGTCGAGGTAGCGGTCCAGGTTCTCCGTCGGCCAGAAGTTGATCATCGCCACCTGCTCGTTGCGGCTGCCCAGGCGGTCGATCCGCCCGAAGCGCTGCATCAGCCGCACCGGGTTCCAGTGGATGTCGTAGTTCACCACCAAGTCGCAGTCCTGCAGGTTCTGCCCCTCCGACAGGCAATCGGTGGCGATCAGCACGTCGATCTCCTCGCCGCCGCCCGGCCGCTCCTGCGCCCGCGGCGCGAACCGCTCCAGGATGTCGTCGAATGACGCCGCCGCCGCGCCGCTGCGGTTGTTGCCGCCGCCCGTCACCAACGCCAGCCGCGCGCCGTCCAGGCTACCGTCCAGGTGTTCGTGCAGGTAGCGCGCGGTGTCGGCGAAGGAGGTGAACACCAGCGCCTTGCGGTTGCGCCGGCCATCCTTGTCGGTGGTGGGATGGGCCAGCTTGCGGGACAGCACGCGGCGCAACTCGGCCAGTTTGGCGTCCCGTTCCACCGTCACCCGCTGCGCCAGGCGGTGCAGGCCGGCAAAGATGACGTAATCGTCCTGCAGGTCGCACCGCCAGCGCTTGACGTCGAGATTGGCCAAGCGGTAGCGGCGTGTCTTGCCGACCGCGAACTCCTCATCTTCCTCGTCGTGTTCGGGCGCCGCTTCGACCTCGACTCCCGCGTCCGGCGATTGCCGTTGCAGCCAGGCGGCGAGGCGCCGGTCGAGCTCCTCCATCTTGTCGATGATGCGCCCCATCGAAAGCGTGAAGGCGCGCACGGAACTCTCCAGCCGCTTCAACAGATTGACCCGCATCATGCCGATCAACCAGCGCTCGCGGTCGCGCTGATCGAATTGGGTCTTCGCCTTCTCGCGGTCCAGATCGGAGGTATCCTTCAGGTAGAACGAGGGGTTGTACACCGCCAGGCGGAAGTCGCCGATCCGTTCGTGCAGAGCGTCGTAGGAGAGTTCGCCGTCGCGGTCACTCCGCGGATGCAGATTTTCCGGTTTGGCGCGCCGCGGAAAGCCGCCGATCGCGGCGTCGACCTCGGGATAGAAGCGGCGCACGTGGGCGCGCGAACGGGCGATGGTGACCGCGTCGAGCAGCGTCAACAGGTCGGTCCCCAGGCGCGCGATCAGGTCATGCTTGTCGGGTTTCCCCACGTTGTCGCCGCGGCGTTGCTGCTCCCATTGCTGGAATGCGCGCTGCGCGACGCCGAACAGACTCTGCAGGTCGCCGATGCCGAGCGTCTGTTGAAACGCGTCCTGGCGCCGCTCGGTCATCAGATAGATCTGGTTGCGCAGGTCGCGCAGGGAGGTGTTGACCGGCGTGGCCGACAGCATCAGCACCTTGCTGCGCACGCGATCCTTGAGCACCTCCTCCAACAGGCGGTTGTAGCGGCTGCGCCGGATTTCGCCGGCGTCGTCGGTGCGGTCGCGGCCCTCGTTGCGGAAGTTGTGCGACTCGTCGATCACCACCAGATCGAACGCGCTCCAGTTGAAGTTGGCCAGGTCGATCGGCCCGGAGCGCCCGGAATAGCGGCTCAAGTCGGTGTGCGCGAGCACGGTGTAGTTGAAGCGGTCCTGCGCGAACGGGTTGTTGGCCCGGCCCGCCCAGGCGGCGTAGCGCAGCCAGTTGTCCTCCAGCCGCTTGGGGCAGAGCACCAGCACGCGCTCGTTGCGCAGCTCGAAGAACTTGATCACCGCCAGCGCGGTCCAGGTTTTACCCAGGCCGACGCTGTCGGCGACGATGCAGCCGTTGTGGCGCAGCAGGCGGTTGACGGCGCTGGTCGCTCCGTCCTTCTGGAACTGGTAGAGGCGGTTCCAGATTTCGGTGTCGTGGAGGTGGGCGTCGCGCAGCAGGCCGGCGCCGGCGCCGCGTTCGGCCAGCCACTCCTCGAACACGTGGAACAGGGTCTTGTAATAGACGAACTGGGGCGCGTAGGGGCGGCCGATCCGGCGCAGCGCTTCCAGTACCTCCTGCTTGGCGTCGCGGGTGCGCTCCCGGTCGCGCCACAGCTCGTCGAACCAGGCGCGCAACGCGTCGCGGTCGGCGGGCGGCGTGACGTCCAGGTTGAGTTCGACGTTGGGCGCCGCCCCGTAGCCCAGGCCGCGGCGGGTGAAGTTGGAGCTGCCGGCGATGGCCGCGCTGCCGCCGTCGCCGCGCGCCACGTGGTAGAGCTTGCCGTGCAGGAAGTTGGCCCGGGTGATGGCGCGGACGTCGACGGCGCGTTCGATCCACTCGGCGCAGGCGCGGGCCAGCGGCGTTTGCGCCAGCGCGTGCTTGAGGTCGATGCCGCCGTCGGCGGTGAGGCGGAACGCCCTGGCGTGGTCGGCGGAGGGATCGACCACGCCCACGCCGCGCGGCTCGCCGTAGAGGAAGCGCGTATGCGCCGCCCGCGCCAGCGCGCCGCGCAGCTCGGCAAAGGCGTAAATGGTGAAGTAGGCGGACACGATCGACAGCCGCGCCCCGTCGTCGATGCGCTCGCTCAGCACGTCCCCGACCCGGCGGCGCACGTTGTCGACGATGGCGCCGGCGGGCGGGGGACTGCGGTCAGGCATTACGGAGCGGCGGCGGAGCGGGACGGGACGACGGTGTGCGCCACTCTCAGAACATGGTGGGGCCGTCGCCGGTCTGCTCCGGAATCGCCTGCTGGACCTCCCAATGTTCGACGACGCGGCCATCTTGCAGGCGGTAGATCTCGATCAGCGCCAAGCCGACCAGCTCGTTGCCGCGCTCGCCGGTCGGATTGATCTGGGCATGGACCCAGACCAGATCGTCTTCGGCGGCCATGCGCTTGATCTCCCAGATGGCCTGCGGGAACTGGTCGAAGTTGCCTTGGAACGTCTGCTTCAATACCGCCACGCCGCCGGCCAGCGACGGGCTGTGTTCGACGTATTCCTCCGCATAGATGGCCTCCAGTACGTCGAGGTCACGGCCGTTGAGCGCTTCGTCGTACAGGCGCACGATGACCGCCTTGTTGGCGTCCGCGTCGGGCGATGCGAGCGCCGTCAACGGGCCCGCCACGAGCAGAGCGGTAAAGATGATGGCGCTAGGCGCCGTCGTCCCGAGCCGCGCGTAGAGCTTCATGGAATCCTCCTCTGGTTCGGAGGCAGCAGTATAGAGCATTCTCCCCGGCCGTCCATCCCTCGCGCGCCGGGCCCGTCAGGGGTTGACTGCCGGCAGCCGCGATGTATACTCAATGTATATTCAGGAGGGTGAAGAAGATGACCACGAAGGTCCAGAAGTGGGGCAATAGCTTGGCTTTGCGTATTCCGAAGGCGCTCGCCGCATACGCCAACGTCGCGGCGGGCACCGCCGTGGACATACAGGGTCAGCAGGGCCGGCTCATCATCGAACCGGTCCGGGGACCGCACTACGACCTCGACGGCCTTCTTGCCGGGATCGACTGCGCCAATCTGCATGGAGAGACCGACTCCGGCCCACCGGTCGGACGCGAGGCGTGGTAATGGACGCCGCCTACGTCCCCGAGCGTGGAGACGTGGTGTGGCTGACGTTCGATCCGCAGGCCGGTCATGAACAGGCCGGGCGCAGGCCCGCAGTGATGGTGGCGGCAGGCGGAACAGAATGAACGACGCCTCCAACACGTTGAGCCACGCGCGCACCGTCTTCTGATCGACGCCGGCGTCGTTGCCGATGCGGGTCAGGTCAGCGAGTTGGCCGACCGCCGCCGCGCACAGCCGCAGCATCCGTTGGAAGGTCGCCAAGTCCTGCACGTTGCGCAGTTGCCGAACGTCGCGCTCGACGTAGGTGATGAGGTAGGCGTTGTACCAGCGTTCGGGATCGGCTGGCCGCTACCGTACCGGATCATCCAATACCATGCAATCCCGGATTCCAATTCCTGATTGTCATGCTTCGGCGGACTGGCCGGCCCGGCCCGGTCCGTTTACCATGCGGGGCCATGACACCCGACTCACCCCTGCGCATCGGCTTGGTCGGCTGCGGCGGCATCGCCCGCCGGCACGCCGAAACGGTGGCCGCCGACGGAGGCGCCGAGCTGGCCGCTGTGTGCGACGTCGACGTCCCGACCATGGAGCGCTTCATAGCCGACAACGTCCCGGACGCGCCGCGGCCGGCCCTGTTCACCGATCAGGAGGCGCTCTACGCCGGATCGAACCTCGACGCCGCCGTCATCGCCACCCCGCATACCATGCACTTCGACCACGCCTCGCGCGCGCTGGCCGCCGGCTGCCACGTGCTGCTGGAAAAGCCGATGGTCACCACCGTTGCCGACGCGTACGCGTTGCGCGACCGCGCCGTGGCGGCTGGCAAGCTGCTGGTGATCGGCTACAACACGCCGTGCACGCCGGCCTTCCAACGGCTGCGCGCCATCGTGCGCGAGGAGCGCCTAGGGCCGCTGGAGCTGGTCACCGGCTACCTGACGCAGCCGTGGATGGAGAACACGTCCCGCGGCTGGCGGCGCGACCCGGCGCTGTCCGGCGGCGGCCAAGCGTACGACTCCGGCGCGCACCTGCTCAACAGCCTGATCTGGACGCTGGAGGCGAGCCCGACCGAGGTGTACGCCATGGTCGACTGCAAGGGGCAGCCGGTCGACATCAACTCCGCGCTGGTCGCCCGCTTCGGCAGCGGCGTGCTGGCCACCATCGTCATCTCCGGCAACTGCCCGGCGTCCGCGTCCGGCATGGAGTTCATCTTTGCCGGCGGCCGCGTCTCCATCGACGGCTGGTCGGGGCGCCAAATGCGCGCCTACGACGGCGACGGCGAGATCGACGAGCTGAGCTGCGCCGGCGAGGCGACGCCCACCGCGCTCAACTTCCTGGCGGCGATCCGGGGAACGGAGGAGCCGGCCACCGGCCCCACCGACGGCGTCCGCCACAGCGAGCTGATGGACGCCCTGTACGAATCGGCGCGCCTTGGGCGGCCGGTGACGCCGGCGGGGGCGCAAGCCGATGGCTGATTCGATGCAAGGGACCGATCCGGCGGCGGCCGATCCGGTCGCCCTGGCCAAGGAGCTGGTGGCGGTCGACTCGGTCAGCCGCGTGAGCAGCGCCCCGGTCTGTGACGTGGTGGAGCGCTTCATGGAGCGGCACGACTTCGAGATCGAGCGGCTTTCCTATCTGGACGACGACGGGGTGCGCAAGGACAGCGTGATCGGCAAGAAAGGGCGCGGCGCCGGCGGGCTGGCGTTCTACTCGCACGTCGACACCGTCCCCGGCGACAGCTGGTCGACCGATCCGCACGACCCGGTGGTCCGGGACGACCGCCTGATCGGGCTCGGCAGCTGCGACATGAAGGGGCCGCTGGCCGCCACCCTGTGCGCGGCCGCCGCGTTGCGGCACGATGGGCTGGACCGCGCCGTGTACGTGGCGGCCACCGCGGACGAGGAGATTTCCGGCGCCGGCGCGCGGCAGATCGACCGGGAGTCGCAGCTCTACAACGCCGAGTTGCCGCGGTGCGGCGTGATAGCCGAACCGACCGGGCTGACGCCGGTCTACGCCCACAAGGGCGGAGCGCGCGTCACCGTCACCGCGCACGGCCGGGCGGCGCACACCTCCACCGACCGCGGCGTGTCGGCCAATCTGCTGATCGCTCCGTTTCTGGCCGACGTCGCCGAGCTGGCAAAGACCTTCCGCACCGACCCGAGCTTCCGGAACCACGACTTCGACCCGCCCACCATCGGCTTCAACATGGTCTTCACCGACTTCGGCACGCGGCCCAACGTCTCCGCGGCCAAGGCGGTCTGCACGGTGGCGTTCCGGCCGATGCCCGGCGACCGCACGCCGGACGTGATCGATATGGTGAGCGAGCGCGCCCGCGCGCACGGCCTGCAGGTCGAGTCGCGGGCCGGCACCCCGTTCCGCGTCGATCCGAACGCGGAGGTGGTGCGCGTCGCGCTGGCCGCCTCCGGCGCCGAACGGGCCCGCACCGTGCCATACGGCACCGACGCGCACGCCTTCAAGGAACGCGTGCAGCTGGTGGTGATGGGTCCCGGCGACATAGCGCAGGCGCACACCGACGGCGAGTGGATCGAGGTGGCGCAGCTGCGCCGCGCCGTCGACGTCTACCGGCGCATGGTGCGGGATGTCTGTCAGCCGTAGCGCCGGCCCGCGTGGTACGACAGGCCCGATGGAATCGCCGCCCGCGATGCCGGAAGAGGCCGGCCTGGAGCCGCGCCGGCAGGCGGTGATCGAGGTGCTCAAGGATCGGTTCGCGCGCGGCGAGATCGAGATGGCCGAGTACGAGCGGCGGGTAACCGCCGCCGCCGATGCGCGGCGGGCCGGCGAGCTGGCCGCTTTGGTGAGCGACCTGAGCCGTAGCGCGGCGCCGCACCCGGCGGTCCCGGACGGAACGGCCGTCCCGGCGGTGAAGCATCAGATCGTGTCGATAATGGGTTCCCGGACCCAGCGCGGCGACTGGCTGCGCGCCGACGCGGTGGCGGTCTACGCGATAATGGGGTCAGTCGACCTGGATTTCACCGAAGTGCGGCCCGGCGACCGCCCGGTCGTGGTCGAGGTGTACGCCATGATGAGCAACGTCACCGTGACCGCGCCGGCCGGCATGCCGGTCTCGATGGACGTGACCGGCGTCATGGCGGACGCGTCGGTGCACCGCAACGTCGCCAGGGAGCGAGCGGCCGGCAACGGGATCGTCGTCCGCGGCGTGGCGGTGATGAGCACGGTGCGCGTCCGCGCGCCGCGCTGACGGCGCGACCGGTTCACCGCCGCTGAGCAGTCGATTGGTTTGCTACGTCCATCAGGGCTCGCAGTGCTTTGTTTACGGCCGCCGAGTCAGGAAAGACCTTGGCGATATCGGGATCGAGGATGACGACGTTGGCGCCGTCGGAATACCGGGCGGCGTACTTGCCACGCACTCCTTGCGAAAAGTCGTACTCATCCCGTAACTCATCAACGCGCTCTGTGTCGGGTTCCTTCCTCATATCCATTCCGTTCCTTGGCCGTTGCCAGCCTGGCGCTGATCAGCCGAATGGTGTCGCCACGTTCCGTGTGGGCAACGACCACGAGCCGGCCCCGTTTGGTCATACCCAATAGAATGAACCGTGCCTCACCAAGCGAATGATCGGGATCGGAGACGGTGACCGACAGAGCGTCGCCGAAAGCCGTTGCCGCCTCCTCGAATCGTACACCGTGCTTGCGCGCGTTGGCCCCGGCTTTCGCGTCATCCCATTCGAATGTCAGCGCCATGGCTGTCCTTTCCTATCCATAGCGATCCAGGACGTCTGGCTTCATCTTGAAGGCTGACACGAAAAGACTTGGCGCGCAAGCCCCGCATTGACTCACCACTCGGCGGCGCTGCTGCAGAACGGTGGTGCGGAGAGCGGTCGAGCGCCACGCCCTAGCCCCGCCGCGTGGCCGGCGCAGGCCAGCCGAGCCAATGCGGGCAGCGCCGACGAAACGAGATCGGCGTGGAGTTCAGCCGCACGGCGCGCACGGTGACCGCGTTGAGGCGGCCGACGCCTACCGTCTGGCGTGCGGCGCGCCGGCGTCGCGAGCTGTTGCCGTTCAATCCACAAGACTTGACCCCCCCCCCCCCCCCCCCCCCCCAAGTTATGTAGGGTAAGGAAAGGATGCGCCGGGCAAGCCCAGGCTGGCGGCGCCGGAGAAGGAGACTGACGTGATGACGACGAGACTCGGATCGACACGGTGGGCGCCGTTGCTCGCCCTGACCGCACTCCTGTCCGCCTGCGGGGCGGCGGTCTCACCCCCGGAGCCGGCGGCCACTCCGGAGCCGGCCGCGCCGCAGGCATCGTGCGACGACGCGGCGATCCGGCTGCCCGACCGCGGCGCGGGAGTCCACGGCGCGATCGTTGCCGACACCCTGCACATGGGCGGGGCCACCGCGCCGGCCACCTGCACGGAGCCGACGAATGAGTCGCTTGAGGCCGGCTTGCCGCTGCCGGACGGCCGAACGGAGCAGGCGCAGCAGTCGAGGTATTACCTGATCGTGATCCGCTACCCCGGCAGCAATCGTCTGTACATCGTCACCCGCCGCGGCGACGGCACGAACTGCGTGGTCGACCTCAACGACGAGTGCATAGCGCAAGTGACCGACCTGCCGGATGACTTCGACCTCGAAGAACTGCCGGATGACGCGCCGCCGGCCATCCCCGGCGGCCGGCCCGCGCCACCGACCGTGAGCCCGCCGCCGGCGCCGTCCGAGCCGGCGACTCCGTCCGAGCCGGCAGCCCCGGCCGCAGCCGCTCCCCGAGCGGCTTGGCTCCCGGAGCCCAGCGACGAGGCGACCAACGTGGCCGTCCACTCGAACGGTGTGAACCTGATTTGGGAACCCGGGGACTCCGGCGGCCGCGGCGGCCCCCCCGCCACCAGCTACGACGTGTACTGGGGAACCACGCAGAGTCTCGCCGCCGACGCTGATCTCGGTACGCCGATCCGGACCACAACGCTCATGGTGGGCATTCGGCCGCTGGCGTTTGGCACGACCTACTACTGGCGGGTCGACGCGAACAACGCCGCCGGCGCCACCCGCGGCAACGTGTGGTCGTTCACCACAAGGACCGCCTCGGCACCGCCGCCGGCACCACTTCCCACAAAAGCTCGCAGGGCCGACGGCCCGCAGCCGCACAACTGGGCGACCAACGTGGAGTTGGAAACCCTAGATTCGGTCCATCCCTGGTTTCATTTGGGTTGGAGGCCCGTGTACGGCGCTGACGGCTACCACCTGTACGTGGGCACCTCGCGGGATCTCGCCTCGGACGACACCGTGGCGTCCTGGGCTCCGTATAGTGGCAAAACGTATTACTATGAGGAGACGGATTTTTTTCGCCCGGAACGACCTACTACTGGCGGGTGGACGTAGTGGTCAAAACCGGCCATGACCCCATCATCACTCAGGGCAAGGTGTGGAGGTTCACCATGAAGGCCGCCCCGCCGCCTCCGCCGGCCGAGGAACCACCGCCCGACGAACCACCGCCCGGAGTTGCCACAAACCCGCAGCCGCGCGACGGGGCGACCGGCGTGACGGTTTGGAAGACGGCATTCAATTGGGACGCCGCGCCTCGCGCCCGCTCGTACGTCAGGTACTTTGGCACCTCGCGGGATCTCTCCGGGGACGACCGTTTCAGGAGCGCCGACTACCAAGGCACCGGTTGGAGTTTCTATTGGTATGAGAGTCTGGCGGAGGAAACGACCTACTACTGGCGGGTGGACGCAAAGAACGCCGCCGGCACCACCCGCGGCGACGTGTGGTCGTTCACCACCGGCAGGGCGACCGGCACGCTTCCCGGAGTTGCCAGCAACCCGCAGCCGAGCGACGGAGCGGCCGACGTGAGGGGCTGGAAAGGTTACAGCTGCACGTCGGTTGGCAGACTGTCTTTGTTTTGGGACGCCGCGCCGGGTGGTGTCGGCTACTTCGTGTACGTGGGCACCTCGACGGATCTCGCCTCGGACAACATCCGGGGTAGTCCGTTCTCCGTCGTCGCCGCAGCTCCGCCCAATAATGGCATCAGCTTTAACGAAGATGCGGACTTTTCGCTGGGAACGACCTACTACTGGCGGGTGGATGCAAAGAACGAAGCCGGTATCACTCAGGGCAACGTGTGGTCGTTCACCACAAAGGTTTGGGATGGGTGGACCGGACCGCAATGCCCGGGAGGAGGGTAGAAAGGCCGCCCCCTAGTCACCAAGGGATACGATCCGCGCGCTTTTCGCCGAGTGAGGTAGTCGAGTTCAGGTCAACCGGCCGCGGCCGAGCAGCGGCCAGACCGCCTCTACCACGCCGTTGCGGGTGGCGTAGATGGCGTCGTGCAGAACGACGGTCGTATCCGAGTAGCCGGCCAGGAACTCCAGCCGGTCGCCCACGGCCGGCGCGTCCGACGGCTCCGCCAGGGTGAGCGCGCCGTGTTCGGCGGAGAACCTGGCCGACGTCACCGCCAGCCCCTGCACCTCCGGCGTCGCCGAATCCGCGCTCATGGTCTTGCGGCCGGCGTCGCAGATGACCCGCTCCGGCGTGGGCCGGCTGGTGACCGTGGCGATGATGCGCAGCGCGCAGTCGTGATCGACGCCGAACCGCTGCCGGTACATGACGTCGCCGAGCACGCCGCCGCCGGCCTGGATTTCGGTCACGCCCGGCTGGCGGGCGGTCACCCGGTAGCTGCCGGTGCCGCCGCAGCTCACTATGTCGATCGGCAGCCCGGCCGCGCGGCACCGGTCGGCGCTGCCGGTCAACCGGCCGACCGCCGTCTCTATCGCGCGGCGCTTGGCGTCGGCCGGCTCGACGTCGAGCGTGTGCCCTTCCCACGCCATCAGCCCGGCCAGCCGCACGCCGGGCGTGCCGGCGGCCACGCGCGCCAAACGCACCGTCTCCTCGCCGGGGGCGACCCCGGCGCGGTCCATGCCGACGTTGAGTTCGACCAGCACCCGCACCTCCACGCCGGCGGCGGCCGCCGCGGCGCCGATCTGCCGCACGCCGACCTCCGAATCGACGGCGACCGCCACGTCCGCGCTCCGCTGCAGGTGAGCCAGCCGCCGCACCTTGGCCGGCCCCACCACCTGGTTGGCGACCAGTACGTCGCGCACGCCGCCGGCGGCCATCACTTCCGCCTCGCCGAGCTTGGCGCAGGTCACCCCCAGCGCGCCGCGGGCGATCAGCCGGTGCGCCAGCGCCGGCGTCTTGAGCGCCTTGGTGTGCGGGCGCCAGCCGATGCCGGCGTCGTCGATCACCACGCGGGCCATGCGCTCGACGTTGCGGTCGAGCAGGTCGAGGTCGACCACCAGCGCGGGGGTGTCGAGCTCGGCGGCCGGCAGTCCGACCGGGGAGGAGGCGCTCACCGGCCCACCCTCACGCCGGCCGCCCTCACGCCAGCCACGTGGTGAGCTCGGCGGCCGGCTTCCTGGACGATTGCGGCACCCGCTCGGCATAGCCGGCGTACAGCAGGCCGGCCACCCGCTCCCGGCCGGCGTCGACGCCGAGCACCTGCAGCGCCTCCGCGTCTTCGATCAGGCCGCTGGTGCTCCACTGCATGCCGACGCCGTCCTCCCACGCCGCCAGCATGATGTTCTGGATCGCGCAGCAGGTGGCGGCGTAATCCTCCCGGTCCCGGAACGGATCGCCGGACACCGAGCAGGTGACCGCCATCACGGCCGGCTTGCCCATCAGCTTGGCGGCCGCCTTGCGGCCGAGCTCGGCGCGCGCCGCCGGCGTGATGTCGACCGGCACCGCATCCTGCTTGATGCGGGCGTAGACTTCGCTCAGCCGGCGCTTGCCTTCCGGTCCGACGACAATGAACCGCCACGGTTCGGTCAGCTTGTGGTTCGGGGCCCAGACGGCCGCTTGCAACGCGCGTTCGATCTGCGGGCGCGGTACCGCGGTGGGCCGGAAGTCGAATATCGAACGCCGTGCGGCGATGGTTTCGAGTACGGACATGGGGCCGGAATGGTACCGGCCGCCCCCTTCCGGGTCAATCGCCCGGGCCGGGCCGCCCGCGCCGCGCCCCACGCTACAGCGCGCGTTCGTAAATCCGGTAGGTCTTGTGCCGGCGCGCGCCCATGTTCTCCAGGGTGTTGCGCATGTTGACGTTGTCCTCCAGCACCCAGGAAAACTCGCCGCCCAGCAGCCCCCGGCCCACGCCGCGCACCCACGTCTCGTAATAGAAGATCGCGTCCAGCCCCAGGTTGCGGAAGCGCGGGCGCACGCCGGTCGTGTACACCCGCAGCAGGTCGATGCGGCGCCGGCCGCGCAGCATCCGCAGGAACCCGAACGGGAACAGGCGGCCGTTCAGACCGCGCAGCACCTGGTTCCAGTCCGGCAGCGCCAGCGAAAAGCCGGCCGGCTCGCCGTGCACGAAGGCGAACAGCGCCAGCTCCGGATCGACCAGCCGCCGCAGGTCGTGGGCAATGCGGTCGAGCTCCGCGTCCGTCTTCGGCACGAACCCCCAGTTGCGGCCCGACGCCTCGTTGTGGATCAGCTTGATCAGGTCGAGGTCTTCGCGCAGCCGGCGCAGGTCCCCGGACCGGACCGTCACCCCGTGGCGCTTGCGCACCGCCGCCGCCACGCGGGCGATCTTGGGCGGAATCTCCGATTCCGAGGAGTGCATGTAGTAGGCGTACAGGTCGCGCGCCTTGACCAGTCCCGCCCGCTCCAGCAGATGCGGGTAGTAGCGCGGGTTGTAGGCCATCAGGAACGCCGGCGGGCGGTCGAAGCCGTCGACCAGGATGCCGAGCGAGTCGCTGGTCGACGGGTTGAACGGCCCGCGCATGGCGGTCATGCCGCGGCCGCGCAGCCAGCCGGCGGCGGCGTCGAGCAGCGCCGCGGCGGTCTCCGCGTCGTCCGCGCACTCGAAGAAGCCGAAGAAGCCGGTCGATTCGCCGTGGTGCCGGTTATACCGGTCGTCGGTGATGGCGGCGATGCGGCCGGCCATGCGGCCGTCCCGGAAGGCCGCGAACGGCTGCATCGCCGCGTGCTGAAAGAACGGATTGGCGGCGGCGTCCAAGCGCCGCCGTTCGCGCCCGATCAGCGGCGCCACCCACAGCGGGTCGTCCCGGTAGACCGTCCGCGGGAACCGGATGAAGGCGCGCATGTCCGCGCGCCGCGCCGGGCGGACGGACAGCGGGCGCTGCGCCGCTATCGGTTTTCGCCGCCGGCGTCTTCCCCTTCCGGGTAAAGGTCCTTCTTCACCTCTTCCCACTTCTTCTTGTCGTTGATGCCGACGAACAGGACGATGACGCCGACGATCACGCCGATCACCCCCAGAAAGGTGATGTTGACCACGCCCAGCACGCCCAACAGGAACGCCACCAGACCGATGGCGCCGATGCCCACCCCGACCTTCCGCTTGTCCAGGTCCCGTTTCTCCGTATCAGCCATGTTCTCTCATGCTCCTTCGTTGTGAATTGGCCCCTCGTCAGGCCCGGTCGAGATTCCGCTCCGGCATGAACCCGGAGTTGAGAAAGCCGCCGTCGATCGGTATGGCCGCCCCGTTGACGTAGGTCGAGCCGGCGCCGCACAGAAAGACCACCAGGTCGGCTATCTCCTCCGGCAGCACCTCACGGGGAATCGGCATCCGGCTCCGGCGGATCCGCTTCAGGTCCGGGTCACGTGCATACACCAGATCGGTCATGGGTGTCTTGGCCACGCCGGGGCAGACCGCGTTGACGTTGATCCCGTACTCCGCCCACTCCACCGACAACACCTGCGCCAGGCTCACCAGCCCCGCCTTGGACGGGCTGTAGGCGCCCCGCTGCGGTATCGGCGCCCACGCCGCCACCGAGGAGAGCAGCACGATGCGGCCCCCTTCCCCCTGCTCGACCAGCCGCCGGCCCACCGCCTGACAGCACACGAAGGCGCCGGTCAGGTGGGTGTCGAGCTGGCTGCGCCAGTCGGCCAGCGTCAGCTCCAGGGCGGGCGCCTTGATGTTGTTGCCGGCGCAGTACGCCAGGTAGTCGACGCGGCCGAAGCGCTCCACTGCGGCCGCCACGCACCGGGCGGCCGAATCGGGATCGACCACGTCGACCGGCGCGCCGATCGCCTGCCCGGCGCCGCATTCGGCGGCGGTCTGCTCGGCGCGGCCGGCGTCCAGGTCGGCGACCGCCACGCGCGCGCCCCGCTCCGCGAAGCGCCGGCACACCGCGCGCCCGATGCCGCCGGCTCCTCCGGTGACGACCGCCGCGCGGCCGTCCAGGCGGTCGCTCACGCGCCGGCCGGCGCCGGTTCGCGCGGGGCGGCCCAGGCGCCGAGCGCGTTGTAGCCGCCGTCGACGCAGACGTACTCGCCGGTCATGAACGACGCGCCCGGTCCGGCCAGAAACACCACCACGGAGGCTATGTCCGCCGGCTGCCCGGTGCGGCCGATCGGATGGGCGCGGCCCCACTCCCGCACCGTCCCGTCGACGTCGCCGTCCTGCATGGCCGCCGCGGCGCGCAGCAGCGGCGTGTCGATGCTGCCGGGGCAGACCGCCAGCGCGCGGATGTTTTCGCGCGCGTAGTCGATGGCGAGCTGGCGGGTGAGCGACAGCACCGCGCCCTTGCTGGCCGCGTAGGCCGGCACCAGCGGCGCCGACTGCAGACCCTGCACGCTGGCCACGTTGATGATCACGCCGCCGCCGCGGCGCCGCAGGTGCGGGATGGCGTACTTGGCGGTCAGGAAGTAGCTCTTGACGTTGACCGCCATGATCAGGTCCCACATCTCCTCGGTGGTATCCTCCGCGGTGGCGTAGGATGCCGGCGGCTGGATGCCGACGTTGTTGCACAGCACATCCACGCCTCCGAAGGCGGCCACCGCCCGCTCGACCGCGGCGCGGCAGCCGGCGTGCGTGGCAAGGTCGGCCTGCAGGAACGCGGCATCGCCGCCGGCCGCCGCGATCCGTTCCACGCGCGCCCGGCCGGCGTCCCCGTCCCGGTCGACCACCAGCACCCGGGCGCCGGCCGCCGCCACCGCGTCGGCTATGCCGCCGCCTATGCCGAGCGCGCCGCCGGTGACCACGAACGACCGGCCCGCCAGCGCGGGGGTGGAGTGCTCCATGCCGAGCCATCGTAACACCGAACGGGCGGTGCGTCAGCGTTCATCCGGGCGCGTGGTAGGATTCGGCCCGATGAGCCGGAGCAGCCGGTCCTTCACGCTCGGCCAACGGGCGCGGGCGCTCGGCTTCTACGCCGGCGCCCTGGTCATCGCCTACCTGGCGGCCGCCTACCTGGGCGGTTTCTTCGTGGTGCTGGCGGTCACCCTGCTGCTGATCCCGATCTTCTCGGTCACCGCGCTGCTGGCGGCCACCGCGGCGGTCGGCTACGGGCAGCGCTTCTCCAGCGCCCACCCGGTCAAGGGCGACCGGATCGTCTACTCGTTGCGGATCGAGAACCGGTCGGTGATCCCGGTCTCGCAGCTCCACGTGGAGTTCAAGATCGTCCGCCCGCTCGGTGAAACGGCGCTCCCCGACCTGTCGATCTACCTGGGCGGCAGCGCCGTGATCGACCGCGACTACCCGATCCGGCTGCCCTACCGCGGCATCTACACCATCGGCATCCGCCGCGTCACCCTGCGCGACCCGTTGCGCCTGTTCGCGGTCCGTCCGCAGGTCGGCTTCCGCGAGTTCCGGGTCTTTCCGCGCGTGCTCAAGATCGCCCGCCTGGCGGCCGGGGATCAGGCGCAGCCGCACGCCGGCCGGCGCGAGTCGATGATCGGCGAGCCCGACTACGCCATGTTCACCCAGCTGCGCGAGGCGCGCCACGGCGAACCGGCGCGCCACATCGCCTGGCGCAAGTTCGCCGCGGTCGGCAAGCCGTTCGTCCGCCAGTACCAGGCGAGCTCGGAGCCGGCGGTGACGATCTACGCCGACCTGCGCATGCCGCCCGCGGAGGCGGCCGGCGCGCCGGTGCTGGCCGTGGAGGACGTCACGATAGAGGCGCTGTTGGCGGTGGCGCGTTACTTCCTGGCGTCCGGCGTGCCGACCGCGGTGCGCGCGGCGGTCGGCCAGCAGGTGTACGCCTTCGCGGGCCGGCATCTCGACGAGTTCGACCGGCTGTACCGGGAGAACTTCCGGCTGGCGTTCAAGCAGAGCGTCTCTCCCGCGCGCCTGTTCTGGGCCGATTGGGAGGCGCGCGCCGACGATGCGGAGTCGGTCATGTTCCTCACCCACCATCTGGACCCGGAACTGTTCACGATCATCGAGGCGTCGGTGAGCTCCAAGCAGGTGACCGGGGTGATCTTCAACGGCACGGGGCGCGGCCCGCGCGCGCTGCGCGACGCCGAGCAGTACTTCAACACGGTCCGCAACCGCGGCGGCCGCGTCATGCTGCTGCGCGGACCCGACACGATAGAGGAGGACTTGGCCGGTGGCGGCGTCAGCGCTACCGATGCCGCGGCGCTCCGCCGTTCGGCCTGAACTGGCGGCGGCCGTAGCGGCGGCGACCGCGCTGGCGCTGCCGGTGGCGGTCCGCTGGCTGCTGCGCGCCGATCTGCCGGTGGCGCTCCTGCTCGGCCTGACCGGCGGAGTGGCGGCGCTGCAGATCGCCGCGGCGTTCGCGCCGGCGCCGGCGGCCCGGCCGTTGCGGTGGGCGGCGGCCGGCGCCTCGGCGCTGTTCGGCGCGTCGATCCTGGTCGGCATTGTGATCACGCCGTTCTCTTCGTACCGGCTGTGGTTCCTGGAGGTGGCGCAGGGCGCGCAGCAGGGAGCGGTCTCCAACCTGTTCGCGCTGATCGCCGGCTGGGCGTTCTCTTCGGCGGCCGGGGTGGTGCTGTCGAGCGGCTTTGCGGTGGCGGCGGCGGTGCTGGCGGTGATCGGTCTGGGGCTGGCGGCGGTGATCGTCCAGTCGCCGGTGCTCTATCCGCTCACCCTGGGGGCAGTGGCGCTGGCGGTGGCGGTGCTGGCCCGCCGCGGCGTACCGGAGCGCGCCGGCGGCGGCGTGGTGTTCGCGGCCGCCATCGTGCTGCTGGCCGCCGGCGCCGGTCTGCTGTTCCCGGCCCCCGGCGGCGGCAACTACTTCGTCGATCTGATCCTGCATCCCCGTATGCGGGCGGCGATCTCCTCCGCCTTTCCGCGCTTCCCGCTGCTCTACTCCATTCCCGGCTTCGGCACTCAGCACGACGAACGCCGCCTGGGCGGCACGCCGGTCCTGTCGCCGCGGCCGCTGTTGCGCGTCCACTCGCCGGACGCCCGCACGCTCTACCTCCGCACCGAGGTGTTCGATCACTACGACGGCGCCACCTGGGCGTTCACGCAGGAGCAGCCGGCCGGCCCCGGCGCCACCGAGCGCTTCATCCGCTTTCCGCCGCCGGTCGCATTCGCCCCGGACGTGCGCGTCGAGCTGGTGGCGGACGCCTACGACCGGTTGCCGCACACCGTCGACACGGTCGACTTCTCGGTCACGCCGTACCGGCCGCAGCTCGCCGTGGCCGACTACGGCCGCGGCTTCTTTCCGCTGGAGCCGATCCTGCGCGGCGCGTCGATCGGCCTGCGGCGCGACCCGGTGATACGCGTGGCCGAGGCGCCGCCGGACGGCCACCGCTACCTGCAGGTGCCCGCCTCCCTGCCGGATGAGGTGCGGGCGCTGGCCGCCGGCGCGACCCGGGGGGCGGCCGGCCCCACCGGCCGGCTCCGCTCCATCGAGCGGTACCTCAAGTCGACCGGCGTCTACTCGCTGACGCCGCCCACGCCCGGCCGCGGCCAGGACTTCATCGGCCACTTCCTGTTGGGCGAGCAGCGCGGCTACTGCGTCCACTTCGCCACCGCCTTCACCATCTTCGCCCGCCTCAACGGCATCCCGGCGCGCTACGTGTCCGGCTATCTGGTCCATTTTCCGGTCACCACGCTCGACGCCATCCTCACCGGCATCGACGAGCTGGACGACCCGGACCTCGACCCCGTGACGGTGGTCTCCACGGAAGCGGTGGTGACCGGCCTGGCCGCGCACACCTGGGCGGAGGTGTGGCTTCCGCCGCACGGCTGGACGACCTGGGAGGCGACACCGGCCGTCAATCCCGGCTTTACGCCCAACCTGGGCGCGGAGGCCGAGCAGCCGGCGGCGGCCGGGGAGCAGGCCCTGGACCCGGCCCTCGACCCGGCCACCGCGCGGCAGCTCTCCGCCATGCTGGGGCGGGACATCCGCGCCGAACGGCGCGAGCTCGACGCGCGCCCGTTGCTGGCCGGCGCCGCGGCGCTGCTGCTGGCGGCGGTCTTGTGGGCGGCCGCGCGCATGATCCTCACCGCGCGCGCGCGCCTGCGCGCCAGTCCGATCGGCCGCGTCGCGCAACGCTACGTCAAGCTGGCCGCGCGCGCCGGCGTACCGCAGCCGGAGACGACCGGCTGGCTGTCGTGGGAACGGTCGTTCGGCGCCCGGCTGCCGCAGGCCGCCGACCTGCTGAGCGGCTTTACCGGCCTGTTCGTGCGCGTCGCCTACGCCGGCTACCGGCCGACCGCGGCGGAAGTCGCCGCCGCCGCGGAGGGCGCCGCGCAGGTGCGGCGCACCTGGTACCGCAGCCGGGTGCAGGCGCTGCGGCCGCGGCTGCGGTCGCTGCGCCCCGGACGGAGCGCCGAACACGGCGGCGGGAGGGAGCAGTCATGACCACGGTGCGCTGGGGAATCCTGGGTACGGCGAGGATCGCCGCCGACGCCTTCATCCCGGCGTTGCGCACGGTGCGCGGCGCCGAACTGGCCGCGGTGGCCAGCCGCAGCCCGGAGCGGGCTCAGGCGTTCGCGGCCGTGCACGGCGCGGCGCAAGCGTTCGGCTCCTACCGGGAGCTGCTCGACAGCGGCGCGGTCGACGCCGTCTACGTGCCGCTGCCCAACTCCCGGCACGAGCGCTGGATCCTGGAGGCGGCCGGGCGCCGCATCGCCGTCTTCTGCGAAAAGCCGCTCACCGACGCCGCCGGCAGCGCCGCGCGCGTGGCGGCGCGCTGCCGGCAGCTCGGCGTGCCGCTGGTGGAGGCGTTCGTCTTCCGCTACCACCCGCAGACGCGGGTGGTGGGCGATCTGCTCGCCGCCGGCCGCATCGGCGCGGTGAGCCAGATCACCGGCCACATGAGCTTCCATCTCGACCGCCGGCAGCGCGCCGGCGACTACCGGCTGGCGCCGGCGATGGGCGGCGGCGGACTGCTCGACGTCGTCTGCTACCCGATCGCCTGCATCCGCCACCTGCTCGGCGCCGAACCGCTCACCGTGCAGGCGGCGGTGCGCTACGACGCCGGAGGCGGCGACGGCGGCGGCGCCGGCCGCGGGATAGACGGCGCGGCCGGCGTGCTGATGGAGCTGCCCGGCGGCGTGCAGGCGGTCGCCATGGGCGGCTTCGACGACTTCAGCAACCGCGGCCTCACCATCACCGGCAGCGGCGGCGCCATCCACGTGCCGGACCCGTTCCACCCGCCGCCGGAAAGCACCATCCACGTCGTTGCCGCCGGCCGCCGCGAAACCATTACGCTCGACAACGGCGGGCCGCCGTTCGCGCCGGCCATCGCCCATTTCCAGGACCGCCTGGCGGCGGAGGGGCCGCCGCTCGACGCCGAGTTCGCCGCCGGCACGCTGCGCGTGATTGAGGCCGCGCACCGGTCGGCGCGCACCGGAACGCGCGTGAGCCTGCCGTTGAGCTGATGCCCCCGCGTGACTGCGCGGCCAAGTACCGGGACCGGGGCGAGCCGATTCACCTGACCGGCGTGGAGTTCAGCCGCACGACCGCGCACCCTCACCGCGTTCGAGGCCGTCGGCGCCTGACCGGCGGGGCGCCAGGTTACCGGGCGCCGGCCTGGGAGATCGCCGGCGTTCCGCTACGGCGCGCCGCCCGCGACATCAGGATCACGATGCCGGCGCCGGCTACGGCGGCCGCGGCCAGCGGCAGCAGGTCGCCCCCCAGGGTCCCCACCTCGCGTAACGGCACCGCCTGCCCGTCCCGGAAGAACGGCGCAAGCGCCCGCACCGAACCGAGCATCAACCCGGTGAGCGCTGCCAGGGTCACGGACCGGTGGCGAGCCAGCAGCCAGGAGATGAGCCGCGTGGCGGTCACCAGACCCGCGAGCAGCCCGATCCCGAACACGGCCAGCGGCAGCGCCGACTCACCGATCTCGCCGGCGGTAAGGCCGCGCACCCGCTCGATCACGTAGCCGTAGGAGCCGAGCGCCAGCAGCACGTACGAGCCGCTCACCCCCGGCAGCACCAGCACCGCCATCGCCAACGCTCCCGAGATCAGCAGGAACGGGAGGCCGGGCGCGCCCGCTTCCGTAGCGCGCAGCCCGGAGGCGAGGAAACTGACCGCCGCCGCGCACACGATCACGGTGAGCTCGACCGGTCCGCGGCGCTCCATCAGCCGCCACGGCGTGGCGACCGACGCCAGCACCAGCCCGCAGAAGAACGCGTACGTCGGGCCGCGCGCGGTACGGAGCAGCTCCGTCACCAGATGGCTGCCGGCCAGCAGCGCCGCCGCCATGCCGGCCGCCAGCAACGCCAGGAACAGCACCGGCGGGGCCGGATTCGGCGCCGGCGCGCCGCCGCCGCCCGGCGCCAACCGCCGCAGCGACCGGCCGATCCAGGCGAAGGTGGCGTCGATCGCGTCGATCAGTTTCCCGTAGATGCCCAACACCAGCGCCATCGTGCCGCCGCTCACCCCCGGCACCAGCTCCACGACGCCCATCGCCGCGCCGCGGGCGAGGGTGACGGCTGCGCCGGCCGCGCGCGGCCGGCGATCGCGGCCGTCCGCGGCGGCCTCTGCGTGCTCCATGATGCGCGTAGTATACCCGTGTGCGCGGCGCCCGAACCGGTCTGGTCTACCACACGGGCGCGCTCGGCGACCTGATCGTCGCCATCCCGGCGATCGAGTACTGGGCGGCGGAGCGGCGCGTCGAGCGGGTGGCGCTGCTCGGCCGCGGCCATCCGGGCGAGCTGCTGCGCGCCGCCGGCGTGGTGGCCGACCGGTGGGACGCCGGCGGCGCGTGGTTCGCGCGCGCCTACCGCGGCGCGCCGCCGGTGTTGCCGGCGCCGGTCGACGAGGCGCTGGCCTTTACCGAACCGGGCGGCCCGGTCGAACGGGCGCTGGCCGGGGCGGTCGCGGGCCAAGTGCGCGCGGCGCCCCCGGCCTCCCCGGACCGGCAGCCGATCGTGCGCCGCCACCTGCGGGCGGCCGGCGCCGGTCCGGCGCACCATCGCGCTCCGGTTCTGGAGCTGCCCGGCCGGACGCCGCCCGCACCTGAGCGCCGGGGCCGGCGGGTCGCCATCGCCCCGGGATCGGGCAGCGCCCGCAAGAACTGGCCGCTCGACCGCTTTGCCGCCGCGGCCGGCGCGCTCCGCCGGGAGGCGGCCGTCACCTGGGTGCTCGGGCCGGCGGAAGCTGACCTGCGCCCGCCGGCCGCGCGTGAGGATCTGATCGTGCGCGGCCAGCCGATCGTCCGCACGGCGCAGGCGATCGCCGGCTGCGCGCTGCTGCTGGCCAACGACTCCGGCTTGGCCCATCTGGCCGCGGCGCTGTCGGTTCCGGTGGTGGCGCTGTTCGCGGTGACCGACGCGGCGGTGTGGGCGCCGGCCTCCGCCGCCGCCCCGGTGCTGGTGGTCACGCCGAGCTCGACGGTCCCGGCGCACCGCTGCTCGTCCCTGCCGGCGCCGGCGGCGGGCGCGGCGATGGCGTCGATCGCGGTCGATCCGGTGATCGACGCGTGCCGGCGGCTCCTTGGATGATCCGCCGCACGATGGCGGAGGTGGAGGCGCCGGCCAGCACCGGCGACAACGCCACCACGCCGCCGGCGGCGCGCACCGCCGCGCTGCCGATCACCTGCTCCGGCGCGTAGGCGCCGCCCTTGACCAGCACGTCCGGGCGCACCGCCCGGATCAGCCGCAACGGATCGGGTTCGTCGAAGATGATGACCGCATCGACGCACCGCAGCGCAGCCAGCAGCTCGGCGCGCGCGAACTGGCCGATCACCGGCCGACCGGCCGGCCGCAGCGCGCGCGCCGAGGCGTCGCCGTTGACGCCGACCACCAGCGCCGCCCCCAGACCGCGCGCGTATTCCAGCGAGCGCAGATGGCCGAGGTGGAGCAGATCGAACACCCCGTTGGTGAAGACCAGCCGGCCGCGGCGCCGCAGTCGCTCCACGGCGGCCGACGCGGCGCGGTACGAGGAGAAGGTGGGCCGTCGGTCCCACACCGCGCGGACGTGGTCGAGCGCGGCGGCGGCCGATGCGCGCACCGCCGCATGGAACCCGTCCGCCGTCTGCCGGCCGGCGCCGAGCGCCGCCGCAAAGCCTCCGTCCCGGCGGTCGATCAGCCACGAGGCGTGCAGGTCCAGCCCGCCCCGGTCGCCGCCGGCGCGCAGCTCGAACTCCGCGTCCAGGGCGCGCTCCGCGCAGAGGCGGCGCACCGCCGGCGCGCCGCCGGCGGCGGCCAGCGCCGGTTCGGTGAACACCACCGCGCGTCGCACGCCGTTCCCGGCGAGAACGCCGTTCCCGGCGCGCACGGCGCTTTCGTCGCCGCCGGGGCCGGCCGTCGGTATACTCGACTCGCCATGCCGCGCACCGCGGCCGAGCGCGCCGCCGCCGACCGGTTCTGGTTCACGGTCATCGCCATCTTCAGCGTGGCCGCCGTGGCCGCCATCGTCTTTGTGCTGACCAACCCGCGCCCGGCGTCCGGCGAGCTCGACGTGTCGGCGCTGCCGGTCGTCAACGTCGCCTGGAACTCGGTCGCCGCCGTCTGCCTGATCGCCGCGTACGTCGCCATTCGGCGCAACGCGGTCGCCGCCCATCGGGCGCTGGTGCTCACCGCGTTCGCCGCCTCGACGCTGTTTCTCACCGGCTACCTGATCTATCACGGCGCCAGCGGCGGCGCGCGGCCCTACGCGGGGCCGGTACCCTGGCTCTACTACCCGATACTGGTGTCCCACATCACCCTGGCGATCACCATCATACCGCTGGCCCTGATGACGTTGCGCCGGGGCTGGACGCGCGATCCCCGCCACCGCCCGCTGGCCCGCGTCACGCTCCCGATCTGGCTGTACGTGTCGGTCACCGGCGTGCTGATCTATGCGCTGCTGCACGGTCCCGCCGCGTAGGCGCGCGGCGCGGTCCGCGTGACGGCGCCGCAGGACCGGTCCCCGGTGACGGAACGGGAGCGGCTGCTCGACCGGTTGGCCGCCCCGGAGCGCGGCGGGCGGCCGGGCGCCGTGGCCACGGTGGTGCGGGTCGCCGGATCAAGCTACCGGCAGGCCGGCGCGCGCATGCTGTTCGGCGCGGACGGGGAGCGGGTCGGAATGCTGTCCGCCGGCTGCTTCGACCTGGACGACCGGGCGCGGGCCGCCATGCGCACCGGCCGCGCCTCCCGCCACCGCTACGACACCACCGCGCCCGCCGACGCGGTGATCGGCTCCGGCAGCGGCTGCCAGGGGGTGATCGACGTCCTGATCGCGCCCATCGACGACGGACACCGGCCGACGTTGCGGGAGTGCCTGGAGCCGCCGCTCCGGCACGGCCGGCCGGCAGCCCTGGCGACGGTGGTCGAGCCGCCTGACGCAGATCCCGCCCGCGCGCCGCTCGGCGCTCGCCTGCTGGTGACCGCGGACGGCCCGGTGACCGGTTCGCTGGGCGGCGCCGGCCTGGATGCGGCGGTCGAGCGCGACGCGCGCTCGCTGTTGGGCTCCGAGCGGGTCACCGTCGGCCGCTATCCGGCCGGCGCCGGTACGGCGCAGGTGATGATCGAAGGGCTCGCCCCGCCGCGCCGCCTGGCGGTGTTCGGAGCGGGCGACGACGCCGTTCCGCTGGCGGCGATCGGCGCCCAGGCCGGTTTGACCGTGACCGTGATCGACCACCGCCCTGCCTACGCCGACCCGCAGCGCCATCCGGCCGCGGCGGCAGTACTGCTGGACGCCGACCCGGCCGGCGCGGTCCGCCGCATCGCGCCGGGACCGCGCACCGCGTGCGTGCTGGCGACGCACGACTACCTGCGCGACGCGGCGATCCTGGCGGCGCTCAAGGAGACCCCGGCCGGTTACGTCGGGGTGATCGGCCCCCGCTCGCGCGCCGAACGGCTGATCGCCGAGTCGGGTTGGGACGCCGGCGACGCGGACCGCCTCTACTGCCCGGCCGGACTCGACGTCGGCGCGCAGACGCCGGCGGAGATCGCCCTGTCGGTGGTGGCGGAGATCCTCGGCGCGCTGTCCGCGCGCACCGCCGGCCACCTGCGCGACCGCGCCGGTCCCATCCACGACCGGCCGCCGTGAGCGGCGCGCCGGCTCCGGGGCCGGTCGCCGCGGTGGTGCTGGCCGCCGGCGCCTCAAAGCGGCTCGGCCGGCCCAAGCAGCTGGCTCGCGTCGGCGGCCAGCCGTTGGTGCGCCGCGCGGCTCGGGCGGCGCTCGCCGCCGGCTGCCGGCCGGTGATCGTGGTGCTCGGCGCGGCGGAGCAGGCGGTGGGCGGCGCGCTCACCGATCTGCCGGTCCGGCGCGTGTCCAACCCGCTCTGGCGGGACGGCGTGGGCGCCTCCATCGCGTGCGGGGTGCGCGCCGTCGCGGGCGGCCAACCGGCCGGCCGCCCGGCCGGCTGCATCGTGCTTCCCTGCGATCAGCCGCTCGTGACCGCCGGCGTGCTGACGGCGCTGACAAGGCGGTTCGCGGCCGGCGCCGCCGCGGCGGTGGTGTGCCGGTACGGCGGAACGACCGGCCCGCCGGCGCTGTTCGGGGCGGCGCTGTTCGACCGGCTGTCGGCGCTCACCGGCGACCGCGGCGCAAAGCGCGTGCTGCGCGGATGCGGGGCGGTCGCGGTGGTCGACTTTCCGGGCGGAGACCTGGACGTCGACACCGACGCCGACCTGCTGCGCGCGGCGGAGGCGGCCGCCGGCGCCGCGGAACCGGCCGGCTGAAAGAACGCGCCTCCGCGCTTGTCCCTGCGCCGGGGCGTGCGTACTATCGGTTCGGATGACGGTGTCTTCTACCATGACCATACCGGTGGCGCCCGGCCCCCCGATCGTCGGCAACATGCTGCCGATGCTGACGGCGATGGGTGAATTCCTCACCAAGCAGTATCTGCGCCTGGGGCCGGTATTCCGCGTGCGGATCCTCAACCACCGCCTGCTGGTGCTGGCCGGCCCGGAAGCGAACGCGCTGATGAAGCAGCAGGGCCACCGCCTGTTCACCTCCGGCGCGGTGATGCAGGACATCCACCAAGTCCTGGGCGGCGACAACCCGACCATGATCGAGCTCGACGGCCCCGACCATCGCACCCTGCGCGCCGGCCTCAAGGAGGGCTACTCCGGCAAGACGCTGTACGCGCAGATGGAGAAGCTGGTGGTGAGCCAGTTCCACCTGCTGCGGAGCTGGCCGATGCGGACTCCCATAGCCGCCTTCCCGCACGTCAAGCGGCTGGTCTCGTCCATGCTCGGATACATGGCCACCAACCGGGAACCGGCCGAGATCATGGACGACCTGATCTATTTCTTCCGCGCGCTGGTGCAGATACACATCCAGAAGGTGCGGCCGGCGGCCATGAAGTATCTGCCCCGCTACGTGGCGTCCAAGCGGTCCGTGCACGCCATGGCGCGCCGCATCTGGGACCAGCATCACGTCCGCAACTACCTGGAGCGCGGCGGCGACTTCGTCGACCTGGTGCGCAAGTTCCACGCCGAGCACCCGCGGCTGATGAACGAACGGGACGCGGTGGCCGCTCTGGTCGGCCCGTTCATAGCCGGCATGGATACGGCGGCCAGCGCCACCTCGTTCCTGCTGTATTACATCCTGCGCGATCCTGACCTGCACCGGGCGGCCGTGGCGGAAGCCGACCAGGCGTTCGCCGCCGGTTTTCCCGACCGCGAATCGCTGCGCGGCATGGTCCGCATCCGCCACGCGGCCATGGAGATACTGCGCCTGCACCCGCCGGCGCCGGCGCTGCCCCGCACCTCGATCGCCGACTTCGAGTTCCAGGGCTACCGCATCCCGCGCGGCGAATACTGCATCATCGCCAACACGGTGACCCATCACCTGCCGCAATACTTCCCGGACCCGGAGCGCTTCAACGCCGGCCGCTACGCGCCCGACCGCAAAGAACACCTGCAGCCGAACGTCTACTGCCCCTACGGACTCGGGCCGCACACCTGCCTGGGCGCGTCGGCCGCCGATCTGCTCTACCTGGTCGTCACCGCGGTGCTGTTCCGCCACTTCCACGTGGAGATGCGGCCGCCGGACCAGGCGCTGCACGTGGTCATGAATCCCCTGCCCGGCCCGGACGACCGCTTCCGCATAGCCATCACCGGAACCCGCTACCCGCTGCCGCAACCGAACGGCCGCGCCGCGCCGGCCTGACCGGCGCCCGCACCGGGGCGCCGCGCCGGTCGCAGGGCCGCTCCTTCCTTGGTATGCTTGCGCCCATGGCCAAGCTCTACCCGCCGGAACAGACCCGCTTTCCGATCGACCGCGCCCACGTCCGGTCGATGGACCAGTACCGCAGCCGCTATCGGCGCTCCATCGAGGACCCGGAAGGGTTCTGGGAAGAGGTAGCCGAGCGCATCTCCTGGACGCGCCGCTGGGACCGCGTCCGCCGGTACGACTTCGTCAAGGCCGACATCCGCTGGTTCGAGGGCGCCACCCTCAACGCCTGCTACAACTGCATCGACCGGCACGTGGAGGCCGGGCACGGCGGCCGGACCGCGATCATCTGGGAAGGCAACGACCCGAGCGAGGACCGGCGCTACACCTTCGACGAGCTGCTGGCCGAGGTGAGCCGCTTCGCCAACGTCCTCCTCTCGCACGGCATCGGCAAGGGCGACCGCGTCTGCATCTATCTGCAGATGGTGCCGGAACTGGCGGTCGCCATGCTGGCCTGCACCCGCATCGGCGCCGTCCACTCCATCGTGTTCGGCGCCTTCTCCGCCGAATCGTTGCGCGACCGCATCAACGACTCGCAGTGCCGGGCGCTGGTCACCCAGGACACCGCGTTGCGCGGCCCGCGCAGCGGCCTGCCGATGAAGGCCAACGCCGACGCCGCGGTCGCCCAGACCCCGTCGATCGAGCGCGTGTTCGTGGTGCGCCGCACCGGCGACCACGTGTCCATGACCGCCGGCCGCGACGTCTGGTGGCACGAAGAGATGGCCGGCGCCTCCGCCCGGTGCGCGCCGGCGGAGATGGGGGCCGAGGACCCGCTCTTCATCCTGTACACGTCCGGGTCGACCGGCAAGCCCAAGGGCGTGCTGCACACCACCGGCGGCTACCTGGTCTACGCCTCCTTCACCCACGGCACGGTCTTCGACTACCACGCCGGCGACATCTACTGGTGCACGGCCGACATCGGCTGGATCACCGGCCACTCCTACATCATCTACGGGCCGCTCTCCAACCGGGCGACCACGATCATGTTCGAGGGCGTGCCCAACTATCCCGACAACGGCCGCTTCTGGCAGGTGTGCCAGAAACACCGCGTCAAGCAGTTCTACACCGCGCCGACCGCCCTGCGCGCGCTGATGAAGGAGGGCGACGCATGGGTGAGGAAGTACGACCGTTCCTCCGTGCAGCTGCTCGGCACGGTGGGCGAACCGATCAAGGAACCGGAGTGGCGCTGGTATTACGAGGTGGTGGGCGAGGGCCGCTGTCCGATCGTCGACACCTGGTGGCAGACCGAGACCGGCGGCATCCTGATCACGCCGCTGCCGGCGGTGACGCCGCTCAAGCCCGGCTCCGCCACGCTACCGTTCTTCGGCATCGAACCGGTGCTGCTCGACCAGCAGGGCAACGAGGTCGAAGGCAATCCCGCCGCCGGGGCGCTGTGCATCCGCGCGGCGTGGCCGGGCATCATGCGCACGGTCTACGGCGATCACGAACGGTTCCGGCAAACCTATTTCGACACCTATCCCGGCTACTACCTCACCGGCGACGGCGCGCGCCGCGACCGGGACGGCTACTACTGGATCACCGGCCGGATCGACGACGTGCTCAACGTCTCCGGCCACCGCATCGGCACGGCCGAGGTGGAAGGCGCGATCGGCCAGCATGAGGCGGTCGCGGAGGCGGCCGTGGTCGGCTATCCGCACGACATCAAGGGCCAGGGCATCTACGCCTACGTGACCTTGATGAGCGGGCGGGAACCGTCGGCCGACGTCGAACGGGGGATCGTCCGCGCAGTGCGCTCCCACATCGGGCCGCACGCTTCGCCGGACAAGATTCAGTTCGCGCCGTCGCTGCCCAAGACCCGCTCCGGCAAGATCATGCGCCGCATCCTGCGCAAGATCGCCGAGGGCGAAACGTCGCCGGCCGCGCTCGGCGACACCTCCACGCTGGCCGAACCGGCCGTGGTCGACGACCTGGTAGCCGGGCGCCGGTAACGGCGCGAGTAACGGAGCGGCGTCAGAGGCGGGGCAGTATCTCCGCAACGGGGATCTGCCGGCCGGCCGCGGCGCCCAGGCGGTACCGCTCGCGCGGTTCGCCCAGCCGTTCGACGGCGTGGGCGCCGGCGCCCCAGAGCGATTCGAGCAGCCGCTCCACCTCCGGGCGCAACGCGCGGTCGGTCGCGTCCGTATTGGGCGCCAGGGCGCGGTCGTTGACGCTCACCTGCAGCCGGCCGCCGTCGAAGCGGAGCGCTCCGCCGAGCGCCGCGTCTTCCTCCAGCAGCCGGCACGCCCGCAACGCGGCCCGCGCCGCCTGCCGCAACCGCTCCTGCGGCGTCCCGCCGACCACCGCGCGCCGGTCGTAGAGCAGGCCGAGCGACCCGTCCCCCTGATCGAGTCCGTAGATCGCCTGGTGGGCGACCAGTATCACGCCCGGCCCATCCGGCACGTGACGGTAGTCGGCCACGTCGATGGCAAGCTCGCCGGTCAGGACCCCGTCCTGTATCCAGCGATGGAACACGGGGATGACGCGGGCCAGATCGAAGCCGCCGGCGTCGACCGCGGCGACTTTGACGTTGACGTGCTGCAGGGAGTTGAGGTCCACGTGGGTAAATCCGGCTGCCGTCAGGCGGTCTGCTTCTCGCGCTCGGAGGCCATGCGCTGGTAGCAGGCGTGCGTCGCCTCCACGAACAGGGACGCCTCTTCGGCGAGCTGGCGGGCACCCTCCGCGTCGTAGTCGGCCGGCGACCGGCCCCGCGCGCGCAGCAGATAGGCGCCGAACTTGCCCCTGGCGTAGGGGTCGAAAAAGACCTCGGTGTCGTACAGCTCGCGGCGGAACGCGTCGACCGCGTCGTCCTCACCGCCGGCAAAGCTGCCGAGCTTGTAGCGGAGCAGCGCCTCGGCGCCGTGCACCATGGCCAGGTAGGCGGCGCGCGCGCCTTTCTCCGGGTGGCCGGCCTCCAGGTGGAGCTGCGCCTCGAACGCTTCCCGCTCGATCGCCGCCAGCTGAAAGTCGATCGGCGCCACCACCTCGCCCGCGCACTCGCCCACGCCGTGGTCGCCCATGGTGAACACGCGCGGGTCGCCCCAGTCGCTGTAGAAGGCGGCGTCCTCCTCATAGGTCGGCACCGCCGTCAGGTCGTCGAGCATCTTCCGGCACGCCGCCTTGCCGATGCGCCGTATGAAGTCCTGGAACGATTCGCCCGCCCGATGCTCGGCCAGATAGCGGCCGGTGATCAGGTCGACCGCCTGCGGGATGTTGCGCGACGGCACGGCGCCGATCGCCAGGCCGTAGGAACCGGCGTTGTCGCCCCACTGCCCGCCCAGCACGACCTGGAAGTGCGGCACCGTGTAGTCGTTGCGCTTGCGGCTCACCCCGTAGAAGCCGAGGTCGGCGACGTGGTGCTGGCCGCAGGAGTTGAAGCAGCCCGACACCTTGATGCGCAGGCCGCGGATCACCTCGTCCAGCTCCATCGAGCGGCGCAGCAGCCGTTCGCGTATCTCGCCGGCCAGCCCGCGCGAGGAGGCGATGCCGAGTTTGCAGGTGTCGGTGCCCGGGCAGGCGGTGAGGTCGACGATGGCGCCGGCGCCGGGGGCGTGCAGGTCGACTTCGGCCAGTTCGCGGTAGAGCGCCGGCAGGTCCGCGTCGCTCACCCAGCGCAGCACCATGTTCTGCTCCACCGTGGTGCGCACCGTCTCCCGCACGTAGGTGCGGGAGACGTCGGCCAGCTTGCGGAGCTGGCGGGCGGTGACGTCGCCGAGCGGCAGCGTGACCGTCACCGTGGCGTAACCCGGCTGCCGCTGCCGGTAGACGTTCGTGTCGCGCCACGCGGCAAAGCCGTCCGCCGGTCCCCCATCGGGCCCGCCGTTGGTGGGCGCCCCGTTGGCGTGCGCCGCATCGGCCGGCCCGCCGTTGGTGGGCGCCGCCGGCTTGAGCGGCCGCTCCCGGTACCGTTCGGCCTCTTCGACGTACTGCCGCCAGCGCGGATCGTCCGGGAGCTGCGCGCGCTCCTGCCGCACCAAGCGCCGGAACTCGTCGATGCCGAGCTTCTTGACCAGGAACTTGATGCGCGCCGCGGCGCGGTTCTTCTTTTCGCCCAGGCGGGCGTACACGCGGGAGATCGCCTGCGCCAGCGGCAGCAGCTCGTCCGGCGGCACGAAGGGGTCGAACAGCTTGGCCTGGAACGGGACGCTGCCGAGTCCGCCGCCCACGTAGAGCTCGAAACCGCGCTCGACCGCGCCGTCGCCGCGGGTGCGCTGCACGGCTATGGCGCCCATGTCGTGCATCATCACCAAGCCGCACGGCTGGTCCTTGCAGCCGGAGAAGGCGATCTTGAACTTCCGCCCGAAGTCCTGCACGTCGGGGTGGCCGAGCAGGAACCGGGCGCAGGCCGCCGCGTAAGGGGTGACGTCAAAGACCTGATCGCGGCAGACGCCGGCGATCGGGCAGGCGGTGACGTTGCGCACCGAGTTGCCGCACGCCTCCCGCGTGGTAATGCCGACGGCCGCCAGCCGGCGCATCAGCGCCGGCGTGTCGTCGACGTGCACGAAGTGGAGCTGGAAGTCCTGCCGCGTGGTGACGTGGGCTATGCCGTCCGAGTACTCCTCGGCCAGATCGGCCATCACCTCCAGCTGCCGGGCGTTCATGCCGCCGTACGGGATTTTGATGCGCTGCATGCCGGGCGCGTCCCAGGCGGTGTCCGGGCCTTTGGTGAGATCGCCCGACGGGTAGTCGAGCGTCCGTTCGGTCCGCCCGTCGTGGCGGTGGCCGTTGTCGTAGCGCTGCCCGTAGACGCCGCGGCGCAGCCGCGTCTCCGCGAACACGCGCTCCTCTATCCGGTCCTGCTTGCGGAGCGCGATCTCGCTCTCGAAGACGTCGATCTCCGCGGCCATCTCGGCCGGCATCCTGCCGGCCAGCGCCGCTCGCCAACGGTCGTTGCTCGCCTTCACCCTGCCACCTCTGTCCCGCAACGGCGCCGCGGCTGCGCCGGGGCCGTGCAGGACGCCAACATACCCGGCCGGCCGGCCGGCGTCAACGGCGGGGCGTCAGCCGTCGAAGACGCGGTCAGCCGTCGAAGACGCGGGTCTCCGGGCGGAAGGCGGCCCAGGAGAACCAGAAGTGGTTCACGCCCACGACCGGGGTGAGTTGCGCGCCGGCAAGCTCGCCGGCCGTCGCCCGGCCCAGGTGGTTCCAGACCGAGCCGGTGGCGGTGTCGACGATCTGTCCGCCGCGCAGCTCGAACTCCAGCACCCGGTCGCCGACCTGACGGGAAAAGGGCACGGCGGCGCCGACGTCGCGGCCGGTGGCGATCACCCGCTGGTCGAGCGCCGACGCGGCGCCGGCCGCCCACAGCACCGCAACCGGCGCGCCGCCCACCCGGTCGTTCACGACGCGCCGCTCCCGCAGCAGGCCGTAGGGATAGGCGACCGCCTCGCCGCCGAGCTCGATCGTCAGCACGCGCGCCATCTGCGGCAGCGTCGCCGGGACGACCGGCCCGCGATACAGGAACGGGACGTTGTCGAGCCGGTCGTAGCCGGTATACGGGGTGACGCCGTACTGCCGGCGGTGGCCGGTCTGGCTGGACACCACGTCGCCGTCGGGGAACGCGGCCGTGAAGTCCTCCCAGGCGATCATGGCCAACGGCACGAAGCGTAGCCGGCTGCCGGCGTATTCGCCGGCGATCGCCTCTCCGGTCGCCTGTTGCCACCACGTCTCGGTCTGCCGGTCGTACATGATGAGATTGCTGTAGTGCAGCCGCCCGGTGGTGCCGAAGTCGAGCACGCGGTCGTCGAACCGCCGGTCAAAGGCGATCGCGGTGTTGCAGAGCGGACAGAAGGTGACGGTCACCGGCAGATCGCCGAGCTGGTCGTTGACGATCTCGTGCCAGGTGAGCACCTGGATCGGGTAGGCGCGCACCAGGCCGCCGGCCTCGATCACGGCAACCGGCTCGCGCGGCTCCAGCCACTCGTCGGCCTGGGCGACCGACAGGTACTGCGGCGCGTCGACCGCCGGGATGCCGTCCTTGGGCGGGCCGCCTGCGAGTATCTGCGCGTACGGCACCGTGTGCCGGCTGAAGTCGGTGCTGAACTGGCGCGCCGCGCCCGCCGGCGGCGATTCTTCCGGCAGGAGCGCGACGCTGCCGGCCGGCGCCGGCATGGCCGCCTCCGGCTCGCCGCCGGCGCCGGCGGTCGTGGTCCCGGCGACCGCCAGGATCAGGGCGAAAACGAAGGCGAGCGGCGCGCTGGCCCGGAACGGCTGATGTTTGCACATTGAGGTATGGACGCATGGGAGCGGGCGCTCCTTACGCGCGGCTCGGTCGGTCGGCGGGACGCGGGCGGCGGGCAACAGCTTGCAGCGCATGATGCCGATAATCGAATCCAAGGGGGGGACATGCTACTGCATTCACGACCGACCGCGCCGGAGGCCGCCGCCGCCGGACTATCGCACGCCCGTTGCGCCATCTACGCAACTCATGGAACGATGGCAGCTTACCCTGCGGGGGGGAGCGCGATGAACGGGACCTACCGGATCGCGGGCGGCCACCGGCTGAGCGGGACCGTACTGCCGATCCAGAACAAGAACTCTTTGATGGCGGCGCTGCCGGCCGCCGTGATGTGCCCCGGACCGGTGCGCTTTCGCGATCTGCCGGCGACCAGCGACGTGGAGACCTTTCTGTCGATCTACCGCCACTGGGGCGCCGTGGTCGAAGAGGACGGCAGCGACGTGACGATCGACTGCCGGCCGGTCACCTCGTACCGGGTCGACGCCGGCCTCGGCGCCCGGTTCCGGGCGCCGGTGCTGTTTGCCGGCCCGCTGCTGGCGCGCTTCGGCGTGGCCGAGCTGCCGATGCCGGGCGGCTGCCGGCTCGGCCAGCGCGCGCTGGAAACCCACATCGCGGCGTTCCGCACGCTCGGCGTTGCGGTCGAAGAGGCCGGCGGCTACCTGCGCTTCACCGCGCCGCGCGGCGGACGCATCAACCGCAGCGTCTGGCTCCCGGAGGCCAGCGTCACCGCGACCGAGAACGTCGCCATGTACGCGGCCGGCACCGGCACGACCGTGGAGATCATCGACGCCGCCTGCGAGCCGCACGTGCGCGACCTGCTCGACCTGCTGTGCGACCTGGGGGCGAAGATCGCCGGCGTCAACACCAACCGGGTGACCGTGACCGGCGGCATCGACGGCCGCGCGGCGACCGTCGACTTCCGGCCGTCCCCGGACCACGTCGACATCTCCGGGTTCATCGTCGCCGCCGGCATGACCGGCGGCCGCATCCGCATTCGCGGCGCCAACCTGCCCGACATCATGACCGGGCTGATCGACTGGTTCGAGCGGTTCGGCATCGACATCACGCCGGACGGCCCCGACCTGATCGCCGACGGAACCGGCGAGCTGTTCCTCAACGCGGAGCTGCTGCCGTCGGCCGCGGACGGGCTGCCGAAGCTGGCCGTCCGCCCGTGGCCGGGATTCCCCACCGACGTGCTGCCGGTGATGGTTTCGCTGGCGTGCAAGATGCACGGCCGCATCCTGTTCCAGAACTGGATGTATGAGCACGGACTCAGCTTCGTCCACCAGCTCAACCAGCTCGGCGCCGACATCGAGGTGCTCGACTCGCAACGGGTCGTGGTGCCGGAGACGCCGGCGCTGTTCCACGGAGGCGAAGTCACGCCGCCGGAGGTGATCCAGTCGGTCAAGGCGCTGTTCCTGGCCGCGCTGGCCGATCCGGCGGAGACCGTCATCCACGGCACCGACATCCTGCGCCGCCGCTACCCGGACGTCCTCACCGTATACCGCTCGCTCGGCGCGGAGATCGAAAAGGTGGGCGGACGCAACGGCCACCGCCGCAACGGCTACGCCCTCAGCGCGGCCGGCCTGCCGGTCGACGCCGGCGCCCGCCTCTGAGCGATAGGGCCGGCGGACCGCCATCCGCCGGCCCGGCTGCGGCCGGCGGTCAGGTCAACCCCGGGCTGCGCCCTGCCCGGCTACCCGGGCGAGGAGTTCGCCGGCCGTCTTGCACTCGAAGATGGCCGGACCGGCCCGCTCCAGGCGCTCCGGCCCGGCGGCTTGCTCCAGGAGTACGGCCAGACGCCGCGCCGTGCCGTCGTCGAACCTCAGCGCCGCCAGCCGGCACAGGCGCGCGCGTTCTTCCGCCCGCGCCTGTTCGATGCCCTGCTTGATACCCCGCTCCATGCCGATCTCGATGCCCCGCTCCATGCCGATCTGAGCGCCGCGGCGCCGTTGCGACCGCAGCAGCGGATCGTCGTCCGGGCCGGCGCCCTCGCGCTCGCCCAGAACGGTCCCCACCCGCTCCAATACCGCATTGGTCTGCGCCGACAGCGCCGGTTCGTTGAACGCGGCATGGATCTCCTCCGCCGTCCAGCCCGGAAACGCCCGGCTCGCCGGCGCCACCCGGTAGACGCCATCCTCCAACAGGTGGATGGTGAGGCCCGGCTTGCGGCCCCGCGGGCGGCTCGGCGCCGGTTCGTCCGGCACCTCCACCCACACCTCCGGAAAGCCCCACGACTCGTACAACCCCAGCTTGCCGCGGCGCACGTCGGTGGTGTGATCGACCTCCAGCACCACGTCGGGATAGTCGTCCACGCCGATCACCATGGCTGACGGCCCCGGCAGCCGGGCGGTTCCCGGATGCAGGTACACCGATTCGTCGGCTTGCATGATGCTGCGCGGTCCGTTGCGCTGGCGCAGGTCCATCGACCCGTAGCTTTCGATCGGCGCGCCGCGCACCTGGGCGATGCGCTCGGTCAGCCGGGTGAGGCGGCCGCTCGGCCGCTCGTGATAGGGAGTGGCCGGCTCGCAGATGTAGGCCGTCTGGGTGCGGCCGTCCCAGTACTCCAAGCGCTGGTCGCTGTCAGCGATCTCCTCGGCCGGCAGGTGAACGGCCTTGCAACCGGGGAACTCCGGCGCCGGCGCGGGCGCCGCATCGGCGCCTGGGTAAAGCGGCCTGTCGGTGATCTTGGATTTGGCCATGCCGGTCAGAGTAACCGGGCCGCACCCGGCCGGCAACCCACGCGCCGCTATCCGGCCTCCGCCGCCGCCGCCGGAACGAACGTGATCACGATTCTGCCCAGCCCCCGATCCTCCCGGTCCCGTTCGAGGTAGAACGGACGATCCGGGTCCTGCGCAAAGAGCCGCTCCTCCACACCGTCGCTGCGGCGATAGACGACCGATCGGTCAGGCTCATCCCCATAAATGTCATGAGTGTGTAGGCAATCCTCGTCCCCGCCGCAGTACAATACCAGATCATACGCGCACCTCTCGTACGGAACGTCACTCTCCTTGTCATAGAACGCGATCTCGGAAAAGCCTCTCATCTGCCGGCTGTCGTTCGGGGTTCCGGCTCCCGGCCCGATCACCAAATAAAATGTCCTCTTCTCATCTGCGGACAGATCGAAAATCCCGCTGCTGTGTTGGGGCTCTCCGACCGAGGTCCTATCGACAGCCACGCTATCGCGGTTGAGTTCTGATCTGTCCTCGGTCGGCTGAAAGCTCGCCCACATCACGATTTGCACCCTTGCGTCATCGTCGGTTTCATTCAAGATTTCAAGGCGGTAATCTCCCCCTCTGTCAAATGAGAGGTCCGGTCTCCCACACCCCGCAACCAGAAGACACCACGCCACCAAGCAAAAGCTGAACACTTGGCAGTTCGTCCGCTTCATCCGCCTTGCTCCCCGCGCCCCAAGGGCGGTACGAACGTGATCACCACCCTGCCCAGTCCCCAGTCCTCTCGGTCCCGTTCCAGGTAGAACGGACGATCCGGATCCTTTACGAAGAGCCGTTCACGCAGTCCGTCCGCGCGAACATAGGCGACATCTTCATCGGGATAGTCGCCATAGATGACCCAACAACCCGCAGTCAATCCGCAGTATAATACCATCTCGTACCGGTAGCTCTCGTACGGCTCGTCACTCGTCTCGTCGTAGAACTGTATCTCGGAGAAGCCCCGCATCTGACGATTGTCGTCGGGGGTTGCCGTTCCGCGATCGTTCTTGATATCCAGAAAGAACGTCTTCTTCTCATCTGCGGACAAGTCGAAAATACCGCTGGAGTGTCTGCCCTCCTCCCCGTCTGCGGTGCGGCGGAAACGAGCCCACATCACGACCTGCACCCTTACACTGTCGTCGGCGGCGTTCAAGACTTCAAGGCGGTAATATCCTACGCTTTGAGCTGGAGGGAGATCGACGGGGCCATAGCTGCAAGCCGCCAACAGAAAGCATCCCGCCAGCAGCGTGATCGGCCCCACGTCAGAGTACCGACCAGACGACCCGCATCCCGAACCGATGGAGCGTCATCCCGTAATTCGGCTTCTCTGCCGCAGCGGACACGCCGTGCGGCGTCTTGATCCTGGTCCTCGTCTCACCGAAACCGAACTGGACTGTGGGCTGGTAGAACGCCTCCACGGCAGCCTGCTTTCCTGCTCCGACACCCACCGCGATCTCGGGCTGCGCGTGCCATCCCCACCGATAGGTATTGTAGTAGTCGGTCTCTCGCCGAAAGTGCGTGTCCCGGTCGTCGACCCATGACAACGGCGATACGACTCCGCCCACCCGGCCGTAGAGCCCGAGCTCCGCGTTTCCGAGTTCCAGGAAGCCGCCGATTCCCACCGCTTGGCGCACGACGACATACCGGACGAACACTTCGTCATCATCGAACCGTCCGCGCCGCCCCGGATACTGGTACTCTCCGCCGCGCGCGTTCCAGAAGTGGTAGTTGCCGAGATACGCCACGCGGCCGTACGCCCGGATGAACGAACCGCCGATCGCCCGCTCCACCACCATCAGGTCGATCGACGCGCTCCAACCATAACCCCGGAAGTCCGATGCGCTGACCGAACGGTGGGTAGCTTGGTCGCTCGAAGGATCGAGATAGTCCAGGTTTACCAGTCTCCCGCCCCGGGTGTCGATCAAATACCGTACTCCGCCGTTCATTCGCAACGCATCCCACGGACGGAAACTCACGCTCATCCCAGCGGCTCCGGGGCGCGCCGTCCACGCAAGATGGCTCAGGTACGCCGAGGGCCGTCCCGGCAGCGATTCGACGATTTCGTCCGTCCGGGCCCAGACGACTCCTACGTCCAGACCGACGGCCACACCGGGAACCCGCCCGCAGCAGCCATCGGAGGCCGGGGCAGTCGATTCCGCCGACAGACTGCCGGTGAACGATGTCAGCAACAGAGCAAGAACCAACGGCCCGGACGGCTGGTCCCGCCAAAGCCGTCCGGGCGTCATTCTTGCCGGCCCGCATCCGCGTCCTCCGCCGGAACGAACGTGATCGCGATTCTGCCCAGCCCCCGATCCTCCCGGTCCCGTTCGAGATAGAACGGGCGATCCGGGTCCCGCACGAAGAGCCGCTCCTCTTGTCCGTCCGTACTACGAAAATGGATCAGTGCACGATCGAGCTCGTCGCCGTCGAGATCGGCACAGTCCGTGCCTTCGCCACAACCATATGTCCCTTGGTACGCGTAGCTCGCGTAAGGAACGACGCTCTCCTTGTCGTAGAACCTGATCGCGGAAAATCCGCTTACCAAACGGTTGTTTTCTCGACCCGAACCGCCAAAACCATCAACCATAGAAAACGTCTTCTTCTCGCCGGAGGACAGATCGATTATTCCGCTGTTATCGGTATAGCGCAGACCTTCCTCGGTGTTCCAACGGAACTGTGCCCACATGGCGACTTGTACCCGCACGTTGTCGTCGGCGTTATTCAAAAGCTCCAACCGGTATTGTCCGATTGGTTCCTCCGATTGAGCAATTATGTAAGCCTTCGAGAGCCCGCAAGCTCCCGAAAGAAGGCATGCTGCCATGGCGCTGACGGCGATCAGTGTCCTCGTCTGACTCATCAGATGTACTGCACAGGCAGAGTCTATCGTGGCGCGGGTGTATACGCCGGCCTTGGGTTGGGGCTGATACCATAGAGCCGCTTGATCACGTAGATGTCCCACGGCGTGAAGTAGGTATCGCCATTGACGCGGCCCCAACGGGTTCGGTTGTCGCGGTACACCGGCCACGTTAGATGGGACCGGAGCTTGATTCCGGTCTCGCTTCCCGACGAATAGTGCATCACCGAGTTATAGTCGTACGGGGTGCCATAGGTGTTAGAATTGCTTCGCGTTCTACACGAATGCGGCATGCCGAGAAAGAACCAGCACCATCGCATGCCACGGGCGATTATGTCGTAATTCGAGCCAGCGTTGTTCGAGACGCGTATGTAGTTGTTCCGGTCGGGACGCTGGTGCTCGTGGAGGAGTCCGAAGACATGCCCCATTTCGTGGTTGAAGACGCGTTCGTTGCTGACAAAGTTACGGTCGATGTACAGAAACGACGCTCCTACCTTGCCGACGGACGCTTGGCCGGAAGCGCCACTTACGGTTCTTATGCTGATTCGCAGGTAGTTGCTGCTGCCGAGGTTCCACCAGAACTCGTGCCACCAGAGCCACGTGCCTTCACGGAAACGCATTCCCGTGCCGTTGCTCATCCTGGCGATCGATCCTCTCATCCAGCTCTTGTTGGCGGAGGAGACGGCGCGATCGAAGAAATAATTGACCGTATCTATCGGCCAAATCCTGTGCCTCGTGCCGTCCCAGTAGTATGGTCCCATGACGAAGCCGCGGCCGGCGGAATTGCGGGTTGCCTGTACGAGCAGCAGGAACTCCTGGGACGTGAGGACTTGATCACCAAAGTTGATCACGCCATCCACCGACCTGATCGTAGAGCGAATCCCGATGGGCTTGTCGTTCGCGCCGTACTTCTGCAAGCCGATCTCGATTGGAGGTATGGCGGCGTACTTGGCTTCGAGTTTCTTCACCAGGGGTTCGAACTGCGCGTCGAGCTGCGGATTGCTCGTGAGAAGGTCCTCTATCTTACGCAGCTCTTCCTCTGTCACGTCCGCAGGACCTGGCAGGCCGAACGCGCGCGCGGTGGCCATATCGGCGTCCCTGGCCCGCCGCAACACGCCTTCAAGGGTCGCGTGCCTCGGGTCCGGTGTCGCGCTGCGCGCGGCGGCGTTGGTTACGACGAGTATCGCCGCATCCAGAGACTCGTTTATGATTCCCTGAATGGACGGATAGCCGCCGGTGTCGCCGGCGACCGCGACCGGCTCGTCATCCAGGGTCACCATCTCACAGGAAACGATGCTCAGAGCTCCGAGAGCGGCGACACACAGAAATGGAACGGAGTGTTTCCCTTTCATTTCATCGACCTCCTGAAACCGGAATTTCTTCGCTGAGCGAGCCGCACGGGCGGGGCGCCAGCAACCGTACTGCGTGGTTGTTCAACGGGTCCCTGATGCAGGACCGGCGGCTTGGGCGTCGTACGCCGCCTGCGGCGGCTGTCGGATGGGGGGATTCGGTGGGATGGGCGCCGGGCCGGCGGGAATTATGGCGCCGCCACAGCGCAGGCGCGGTGCTCGGCCTGTCGGATCGTCGCCCGTGAGCGCCCTGGGCGACATGACGTGACGCGGTGAATCCGTTCACGGCGGGGCCTCCCCGATCACACGGTTGCATGTGCGCGGGAGCTTGTCAAGCCCGGTCAACGGCTCGGGAGGCGCGTACCCCCGCCGCTCACGGGACCGCCGCTGGGTACCTGAAGGCGTCAGCCGGTGACGTCGCGCTCGGCGGCGGCCAGCTCGTCGGCGCCGTCCAGGACGGCGATCTCCATGTGGAACTGCCGGACCTCGCCCGGCTCGATGTATTGGAGGTAGCCGTTGGCGCGGTTCCAGGCGCGGCCGAGCGGGCTGCAGTTGCCCGGTTCGACGCCGGTGACGTAGGTGCGGGTGGCGAAGCGCTGCCACTGCGTCAGCAGCGGAATCTCCGCAACCGGGAACCGGAAGCGGAGTCCCAGGCCGAGCCGTTCGTTGACGAACGCCGCGGTCGCCATGCCGGCGGCGTCGGCGACCGGCCGGTGCACGTACACCATGTCCTCGACGCCCCGCCGCGGCGGCGCGGCGGTCGAGTACGCCTCCGGCCCGACCTCCCGGTCGTCCCGCCACCGCGTGGAGCGCTCGCTGCGGACCAGCAGGCGGGCGCCGGCGTCCAGGAGCGGGAAGCCGGGGTTCATGTGGTACAGGATCATCAACGGCGACCGCTCCGCCGCCAGGTTCTCCACGCGGTCGTGGATGCGGATGCTCCGCTCCCCCAACGTGGTCGACACGGTGCGGGACATCTCCAGGCAGGCGCCGAACACCACCGCCTCGCGGATGCGTCCCTCGGCTTCCAGCACGTAGTCATCGCCCTGCCAACGGCCGCCGGCCCGCACCTGCTTGGCGGGCAGGAACGACAGGCGCCCGTGCAGGCCGAGCTCCTCGTCCTCCTCCTCCGGGTCGACCTCCGGATGGCCGACGAAGGTCATGCCGCAGGTGGTGAGCAGCCCGCCGAAGAAGCCGCGCATCCACCCGTACCCCGGCGGCTCGTAGAAGGCCGGCCCGACGTCGCCGGTGTTGCCGCGGAAGCAGAGCGACATGCCCCGGTACGAGGCGGAGGCGATGTCGAGGGCGCGGCCTGGCAGCAGCGAGCAGGAGAGGCCGGAGGCGTTGGTGATCTCGATCAACCCGGCGCCGCGCTCGTTCCCTTCGACCAGCTCCGCGCGCCGCACGCCCGCGACCTGACTCATGTCGCCGACCAGATCGAGCAACTCGTCCCGCGTGTAGGTGCGTCCAAACAGGTGTGCCATGACGGCCCGACGATAGCATGACTCGACGAAGACGCCGTTGCGGCGGTATAACGCTCAGCAGTGGAAGACTACGAAGACGACACGACTACGACCGAAGGCCCGGCGCCCGACGACGCGCGGTTGGAGCAGGCCCGGTTTCCGATCGGCCGGTTCCAGGCGGACCCGCAACCCTCGCGCGCCAAACACAAGGGATGGGTCGACAAGATCGGCGCGGTTCCCGGCGAGCTGCGCGCCCTGGTGCAGGACCTGTCCGAGCGCCAGCTCGACACCCCGTACCGGCCGGACGGCTGGACCGTGCGGCAGCTCGTGCACCATCTGGCCGACAGCCACCTCAACGCCTACGTGCGGACCAAGCTGGCCCTGACGGAGGACGAACCGACCATCAAGCCCTACGACCAGGACCTGTGGGCCGATCTGCCCGACGCCTCGGCGGCGCCGATCGAATCGTCCATGAGCCTGCTGGAGGCGCTGCACTCCCGCTGGGTGGTGGCGTTGCGCGCCCTGGACGCGGAGGCGTTCAAGCGCACGCTCAACCACCCGGAACACGGCGTGGTCACCATCAGCTGGATCGTGCAGATCTACTCCTGGCACGGCGAACACCACATCGCCCACGTCAACGCGTTGCGCAACAAGATGGGGTGGTGGTAAGGGCGCCGCTCGCGATCCGGCCGGCGCCGGTCCGGCCGGGGTCGATCCGGCGGGGCTGACTCCGGCACGCCGGTGCGGGTCCACCTGGTCGACGGCACGTTCGAGCTGTTCCGCGCCTACCACGGCGCTCCGTCCCGGCGCGCGCCGTCGGGCCAGGAGGTCGGCGCGGCGGTGGGACTGCTCCGCTCGCTCGCCGGCCTGCTGCGGCAGCGCGAGGTGACCCACGTCGCCTGCGCGTTCGACCACGTCATCGAATCGTTCCGCAACCGCCTGTTCCCGCCGTACAAATCGAGCGCCGGCGTGCCGGCCGACCTGCTGGCGCAGTTCGGCTTGGCCGAGGACGCCGCGCGGGCGCTCGGCATCGTCACCTGGCCGATGGTCGAGTACGAGGCCGACGACGCGCTGGCCACCGCGGCGGTGCGCTACGCGGCGCTGCCGGCCGTCGAGCAGGTGGTGATCTGCTCGCCGGACAAGGACTTGGCGCAGGTGGTGGAAGGCGAGCGGATCGTCACCTTCGACCGCATCCGGCGCCTGAGCCGCGACGAGGCTGGCGTGCGGGAGCGCTTCGGGGTGGCGCCGGCCGCCGTCCCCGACTACCTGGCGCTGGTCGGCGACGGCGCGGACGGGCTGCCCGGAGTGCCGCGCTGGGGCGCCCGTTCGGCGGCCGCCATGCTGTCCCACTACGGCAGCATCGAGGCGATCCCGGCCGATCACGAACGGTGGGCGGTGCGGCCGCGCGGGGCGGCGGCGCTGGCAGGCAACCTGAACCGCGAGCGGGACCGGGCGCTGCTGTACAAGCGGCTGGCGACCCTGGTGACCGACGCGCCGATCGCCGAGTCTCTTGACGACCTGCGCTGGCGCGGAGCGCCGCGCCAGCGGTTCGAGCGCCTGCGCGCCGCGCTCGGCGTGAACGCGGAGGATGCGCGGCCGCCCCGCTGGTCCTGAAACAGGGGCGCATTTCCGATTGATGCCGCTTGCGCGCGGACGGCAGCCGGACTCCACTCCATCCAAGGACCTGCACGCCTACACGGAATGGAAATGCGCCCCTGACAGGGCGCCCGAACGACGCAGACGGGAGCTTGTCGCGCATCCGCCAAAACCCCTACGTTGTCGCCGCGATGAGCCCCGATCCGGTGCGGCCTGGTCAGATGCGCCCTGCACCGATGCGCGCTGTGCCGGAGCGGGCGCACGTGGTGATCCCCGGCGACCATCCGCCGCACATAGCCGACTCCCCGCACCTGCGCCGGCTGGCCCCGCACCGGGTCACCGTCTTCACCGACCTGCCCGCCGGGCCGGACGCGCTGACGGAGCGCGCCCGCGACGCCGACGTCATCCTCAACTCGCGGGCGCAGGTCGACTGGCCGGGAGAGACGCTCCGCCGGCTGCCGCGGCTGGCGCTGATCGCCACCTGCTCGATCGGCGTCGACAACATCGACCTGCCGGCGGCGCGCAAGCTCGGCATCCTGGTCTGCAACCAGCCGGGCCGCACCGCCCCGATCGTCGCCGAGCACGCGGTGGCGCTGCTGCTGGCCGCGGCCAAGCGCGCGGCTTTCTTTACGGAGTCGATGCGCGCCGGCCGGTGGGAACGGCGGGACACGGTCTATCTGCACGGCAAGACCCTGGGCGTGATCGGCGCCGGCGACATCGGCGGCGCGGTGGCGCGGCTGGGCCGCGCGCTCGGCATGGAGGTGGTCGCATGGACCCCGCATCCGTCGGCGGAGCGCGCGGAGCGGCTGGGGGTCCGTTTTCTGGAGCTGGACGAGCTGCTGGCCGCCGCCGACGCGGTGAGCATCCACGTCAAGCTCACCGACCGGACGCGCGGCCTGATCGGCGCCCGCGAGCTGGCGCGGATGCGGCCCGGCGCGCTGCTGGTCAACACCGCGCGCGGCCCGATCGTCGACGCCGCAGCGTTGGCGGACGCGCTCGACTCCGGCCACCTGGGCGGGGCCGGCCTGGACGTGTTCGCGGAGGAGCCGACCGCCCCGGACGATCCGCTGCTCTCCTGCGAGCAGGTGGTGCTCACCCCGCACTGCGCGGACACCACCCCCGAAGGGGTCGACCTGCTCAACGGCGGCGCGGTCGACAACATCCTGGCGTTTCTGCGCGGTGAGCCGCGCAACGTCGTCAGCGCACCCCGCTGAGCGCTCGTTCGCCGGCGGCGGACGCCTCCGGGCGCGGCGCCGGGCGGCTGGTCGCCGGGCTGGGCCGGGACGTCCTGTGGGTGCTCGGTGCCGACCTGATGATTTCCACCACCGTGTTCGGCGTGCAGAGCGCGGTGATGAACCTGTTCCTGCTGCGCCTGGGCTACGGCGTGGCCGACGTCGGCCGCCTGCACGCGATCAGCGTGGTCATGTACGCGGCCTGCGCCGTGGCGGTGGGCGCCGGCGGCCTGCCGCTGCGGCTGCGGCCGCGGGCGGCGATGGCGCTGGGCGCGGTCCTGGCGCAGGCGAGCAACCTGCTGGTGCCGCTTGCGCTGTTCGCGCCGCCGGCGGCGCGGACGCCGTTCATCCTGGCCACGCTGCTGCTCCGCTCGCTGGGGCTCGGCCTGTACACGGTGGCCCTGCAGCCCTACCTCATGGCGGCGTCGACGCCCGCCATGCACGGCAGCGCCTACGCCGCGTGGGCGGCGTCCGGCATGGGCGGCGGTCTGATCGGCAGTCTGGTCGGCGGCTTCCTGTCGGCCGCGTCGGCCGGCGTGCTGCAGCTCACCCAGCAGCACGCCGAGCCGTTCGCCCTGACGCTGGCGCTGGTCGGCGTGCTCACCATGCCGGCGCCGGCGCTGATCCTGCGCGCGGCGGACGTCGGCCCGCAGCCGGCGGCGCGCGGGGCCAAACCGGCGCCGCAGCCGGCCGACCGGGCGCCGGTGGCGGCATTCGCGGTGATGTTCCTGGTGATGTGGCTGCGGGTGACGCCGGGCGCCGTCATGTACACCTACGGCAGCGTCTTCCTCGATCAGGTGCAGGGCGCCGCCGCGGAGCAGATCGGCGCCGCGTGGTCGGCGTCGATGGCGCTGGCCATTCCGCTGGTGCTCGCCTCCGCGGAGCTGATCCGCCGCTTCGGCGCCGACCGCACGCTGATCGGCGGCATGGCCGCGGTGGCGCTGCTGATGCTGCCGATCGCGCTGTTCGACTCGCGGCTCGGCGCGCTGGTCACCCTGATCGGCTTCAACGGCGTGACCCACATCGCGCGCACCGCGCTGGTGCTGATCGCCATGAGCAGCGTCTCCGCCCGTTGGCGGACCACCATGGCCGGCGTCACCGAGACGGCCGCCGCGCTCGCCTTCATCGCCGCCGGCTTCGGCGGCGGTTCCGTGATCGACGCCTGGGGCTACGACCCGGTCTTCATCGCCGCATGCGCCGCCTGCGTCACGGCGATCGTCGTCTACCGGCTCTATCGGCGCGCGGCCGCACCGCAGTAGCGGCGCCGTTGCGCCCGCGCTCGCCGCTCGGCGAACGATCCTGCCGTCAGTTCGCCCAGCCCTGGTCCAATCGGACCAGCCGCGACTCGATCAGCCCGAAGAAGCGGTGCCCGCCGCCGGGCGACACGAACCGCCAGCCCAGGTGCATGCCGCACCGCCGGCACAGCGCGACTGCCCACGAGTAGCCGGCGAACCACGTGAAGCGGTCGGTCTGTTGGCCCACCGCGCGGCAGCCGTGCGCCGGCGCGAAGCACGCCACGGCGTAGCGCACGCGCTGCGGGTTGAAGAACCGGTGCCGGTGCGCGCCGGCGACGTCGATGCGCGCCCGGTCGCCGGTCACCTCCTCCCGGCAGGAGATGCACAGCAGCGCCTCGGACGCCCAGTCGTGCGCGTCGAGCCGCGATCCCTGCCGCACGGGCGAACGAACTTCAACCACGGCGCGTCACCTCACTCATCGTTCCGCGCGCGCGTCATAGCACGAACCGTCCGTGATTGTCACGGGGCGCCGAGCCGGCCGGCTTTTGACGACCTGGCGCTCCGCCGTCATGGTAGACTGGCGCCGGATATGCCGAACGTGAATCCCGACATACTCCTCTGGGCGCGCACGACGGCCGGCCTGACCCGTGAGCAGGCGGTCGAAGGGCTCAGGATACGCGACGCACGCGGGGTTCCGGCCGTGCAGCGTCTGACCGAGTATGAGACGGGCGGGGCCGCGCCCACACGTCCGATGCTGGTACGGATGGCGCAGCACTACCGGCGCCCATTGCTCACGTTCTTTCTTCCCGTCCCGCCGCGGAGCAACAAGCGCGGCGTCGATTTCCGCGGCCGGCCGGACAACTCCCGGTTCGACGATTCGGCTGGCGTCGATGCGTTGCTCCGCGACGTGAGGGCGCGGCAGAGCATGATCCGAGCCGTTCTGGAGGATGAAGACGAGGCGCAGCCGCTTCCGTTCGTCGGCGCGGCGACGATGGCGGCCGGGAAGAAAGTGGCGCTGGCGAGTCTGCATGCACTGCTTGGCGTAGATCGCTCGCACTTTCGAGCTCGGAGCGACGCAGGCGCGGCGTTCCGCCTGTTACGAACTCAGGCCGAAGCGGCGGGTATCTTCGTGCTGCTCAAAGGGGACCTGGGCAGCTATCACACCGCCATCGACGTCCAGGCGTTTCGGGGATTCGTCATAGCCGATAAGGTGGCTCCGCTGATCGTCATCAATGACGGCGACGCCAAGCCCGCGTGGTCGTTCACGCTGCTTCACGAGATGGTTCACCTGCTGCACGGCCAGACCGGTATCAGCGGCGCTCCCGCCGACACCCCGGTCGAGCGCTTCTGCAACGACATCGCGGGCGAGTTCCTTCTGGCGGCAGATGAGCTCGACGGCCTTGATCTTCGCAAGGCCGGTGACGTCAAGAAGGCGGCCAATCTGATTGGAGAATTCGCGCTCCATCGACACCTGAGCCGGGCGATGGTCGCCTATGTCGCGCTGCGTCATGGTCTGATCGATACCGAATTGTACCGCCATTTGGCAGCTCTGTTTCGCGGTCAATGGGTTTGGGAAAGACGTAATCGACGGGCGGAAAGGATGGAAGGAACGGGACCGAGCTACTACGTGGTGCGGCGGCATCGCCTGGGGGACGCCTTGATTCAACTCACCAGGCGGATGATGGACACCGGGGCGCTGACGACCACCAAGGCCGCAAGAATACTCGGCGTCAAGCCGACGCGCGTACCTGCATTGATCGATGGCGACCGTTCCTGACTCCGATTCGTTGCTCTACCTCCTTGATGCGAACGTTCTCATAGACGCGAACCGGGACTACTATCCGTTCGCACGGGTTCCCGAGTTCTGGGAATGGCTTCTTTATCAGGCTGCTCGGGGGCGGACGAGAGTTCCTCTCGAAATTTATGAAGAATTGATCGGTGGCACTGATACGCTCGCCCGATGGGTGAAGGATAATCGGCAGCCCTTGCTTCTCCAGGAACCGGTCCGTGAAGACTTGGTAGCGGAAGTGACGACTCGCGGTTACGCGACCGACCTGGATGACGAGGAGGTGGAGAAGATGGGACGCGATCCGTTTCTCATCGCATACGCGTACGCTGACCGGGACCGTCGATGTGTCGTCACGACTGAGGTCTCCCGTCCTCGGAGCGAACGCGCCAACCGCCATGTTCCCGATGTATGCCAAAGCCTTGGCATATGCTGCCGCGACACGTTCCAGTATCTACGCGAGCTCAACTTTTCCACTCAATGGAACGCATCATAGCGTACTATAGGGGATACAGTAGGGCCTGGATGAGATTTATTTTCTCTCCTACTTCCGCCGGTATGGATGCGGAGTCTACGCTACGGATGAGGCGGTGCAGCTCGCTCTTTCGGAGCAGCATCGGGTGGTCGAGGCGCCGGCTGAGGCGGCGGAAGAACTCCTCGGCGAAGTCGCTCAGTTTCAAGCTTTCCGTTCCGGTATCCCATAACACCTGCGCCGTTTCGGCGTCGGCGCGTTTCCAGGTGCGGAACTGGCGCTCATCGAAGATGCGTTCGCCGATCAGCTCGTCGAGGACTCCATCGGCCGCTTCCGAGAACAGTCCGGTCCCGTAGTGCTCGGCGACGTGGCGCCGGAGCAGGTCGGGGGTGATGAAGTAGTTCTCCGCCTCGTAGCGCTTCCAGTAGACGGTGTGAAACCCGCCCTCGTCGGAGTCTTGCCGTTTCTGTCCGTCGCTGTCGAGGATGGCGAGGCCGCGCAGTCCCGGAACCAGATCGCGCAACGCGAAGAAGTGCTGCTTCGGTTTCCGGCCGTACCCGCCGCGTTCGACGCGCTCCATCTCGGTATCGAGATCGGGGTGCGGGTGGCTGTCGGCGACGTAGAACGCGTTGATCCGTTCATCCCACGTCGCTGCCACCGGATGTTCGAGTCTGACGGCGAATTCTCTCAGGATGTCGAGGTCGGTCGCGCCTTCGACGTAGAGCACGTAGCGGCGCTGCATCGCGCGCACGTAGTGTTCGGCGCCGAAGTACGCAAGGGCGTTGCGTATCTCCGGTCTGCCGGCAAGGTCGTCCGCTTTGCCGCCGAGCAACAACGTGACGTTATGGCCGAGCGCTTCTTCGAGTACGACCTCCGAATGCGTGACCAGGACGACCTGGGACCCGTTCCGGGCGGCGATGTTTCGCAGCAGGACGTACACTTGCCGCTGCCGAAGGATTTCGAGATGGGCGTCCGGCTCGTCGATCAGGAGCACCGCGTCTCTGTGGGAGTAAAGGTAGGCGAAGATCAGGAGCAGCTGCTGGAGTCCGCGCCCGGCAGCGGATATTTCAAGCGGCTCCTTTACGTCGGGTTGGCGGTAGAACAGGTCGATGCTGCCGCGCGCCGTCTCGGTGGGATCGCCCAAGTCAATCGAAAACAGCCTGTGCATCAGTGCGACGATCTCCTGCCAGTCGCCTCGGGAGTTCTGAAAGACCAGCAGACACAGATTCCGCAATACCTGGGCGGTCTGGCCCTGCCCCAGCAGCACGTCGATGCGCCCCGGCTGGAGGATCGGCTCCTCGGTCTCCATGCCCGACATGGGATAGAGCAGGTGTACGGACACTTCCGCCGCCGTTCTGAGTACGTCGGGGTTACCCTGCGTGGCTTCATCCGGGGTACAATAGACCAGGTCCTCGCCTTGATTGCGAAACCGCATGGTCACCGGCTCGACTGTTTGCCCGTGCTGCACGCCCACGGTGATCAGGATCGGAATGTCGCGGTTGCCGGTCCGAACGGCGGTGTTGTGCCAGAAGTAGCGCGTGCGCTGAACGGGAACGGAGACGATGTTGAGTCGGTTGAGCGCCGTCGCGGTCCGTTCCTTGGGCCGGGATCGTCCTTTCGCCTCGAACCAGGTCCTGACCGCCTGCGACCACAGCGCAATCGCCTGAATCGCCGTCGTCTTGCCGCAGTTGTTCGGCCCGATCAACACGGCCGGGTGGTCGAGCTCGATCCGCTGCCGGTCGCCGAAGTGCTTGAAGTTCCGAATCTCCAGGTAGTGCAGCAGTCTCATGTGGTCAACCGTGCGCCTCCGCCGGAGTGGCGGCGGTGAGCACCTCCACCAGCTCGGCCACGACGTCCAACTCGCCTTCGTCGGCGGGGGTGAGTACGATGGGGGCGAAGTCCAGGTTGGCCGGCTTCAGGGTGATCCGTTCGTGGCGCCAGGAATCGCCGGCGGCGACCCGCTCGCTGTCGTAGCGCTTGAGGGTGTAGCGGGCGCCGGTTTCGGGGTCGACGGCGCCGCGGAGCTGCACCAGCACGGTTTTGCCCTGCCGCGTGCCCTCCACCGGCGACCGGAACAAGGCGTACGCGCCGTCGGGGACCAGCGGCTCCATGGAGCGGCCGGTCACCTGCGCGACGAACATGCCCGGCCGCAGCCGGCGCGCGGTATCGACCGCCACCCACTCCCAATCATCCTCCGCCACCACCGGCTGCTGACCGCCGAACGCGCCGGCGGCCACCGCCAGCGGCACCAGCGGAACGCAGGTGACGTAGCGCTCCTCGGGCCGGCCGGCGACGATCCGCAAGCCGCCCGGCTGCGATTCCGGTTGCGGTTGTTCCGGTTGCGCTTCCGCATCGGCCCGTTCCGCACCCCGCAGCCGCCGGAACGCCTGCGACGCCAGCCACTCGGTCACCACCTCCTTGAACGGCGCCTCGTTCATGTAGCGCACGAAAATCTCCTCGTTCTGGTCCATCCGCTCGGTGAACAGGCGTTCGATCAGATCCCGGAACACCAGCTCGAACTTGCTTTCGGGATTGACCGCCGCAGTCTGCTGAAGCTCGTCGTCGGCGACCGCCGCCTCCACGATCTGATCGAAGAAGAGCTGGTCGGCCTCGTTGAAGTCGGCGCCGAACCGCCGGTTGACGATGTCGATGAGCCGCGACAGCGGGACTTCCTCCTCGTGAACGGCGCCGCTGCCGACCTCGGTCGGCCCATCGAGCGCCGCGCCGTCCCCGGAACCGAGCGCTATCGAGCCCTCGCTGATCTTCTGCAGGCGGTAATACTCCAACCGCACGTCGTCGTCAAAGTCGTAGGCCGGCCCCGGCCGCCGCCGCGGCAGCTTGGCGGCAAGGTGCCGCAGGTAGACGTAGAGCCGCTCCAAGTCGGAGTCCTGATACGGGATCACCTGACTCAGAAACCCGTACAGATTGCGCAGCGCGCCGAGCTTGCCGCGCCACGACTCCGCCTCCGCTTCATCCTCCCGCTGCAGCGCGGCGAAGCGCGCCGCCGCCGGGTCCAACGAGGCGCTCATCGCCTGATGATCGGCTGCGCTCCGCCGCTGCCTGGGCTTGAAGTACACGGCGCAGAACCGTTCGACTTCCTCCGGCAGGTACACGCCGGAGGCATCGAGTTCGCCCTTGATCGCGTACATCCGCGCCGGATCGACTTCGGCGCCCATCTCCGCGCCTTCGTAATAGTTTGCGAACGCTGCGCGGATCTCGTCGCGGTCATTGACGAAGTCGAGGACGAAGGTGTCCTCCTTGAGCGGGTGGGTGCGATTGAGCCGGGACAGCGTCTGCACCGCCCGGATGCCGGCGAGCCGCTTGTCGACGTACATGGTGTGCAGCAGCGGCTGATCGAAGCCGGTCTGGTACTTCTCGGCGACCAGCAGCACCTGATAGTCGGGCGCGGCAAAGCGTTCCGGCAGCTCCTTTTCCCGCACGCCGGCGTTCATCCGCTCCTCGGTATAGGTGACGCCGGCGGCCCGGTCGTCTTCGACGACGCCGGAAAACGCCACCAGCGACCTGATCGGATAACCCTTGCGCGCGATGTAGCGGTCGAAGCTCTGCTTGAAGCGCACCGCCTCCAACCGCGATCCGGTTACCACCATCGCCTTGGCGCGCCCGCCGATCTTGTGGCGGGTCACGGCGTTGAAGTGCTCGACCATTACCTCCGTCTTCTGCGCGACGTTGTGGGGATGCAGCCGCAGAAAGCGGGCCAGCGCCCGCGCCGCGTTCTTGCGTTCCACGTGCGGATCGTCCGCGCACTCCTTGAGCAGCCGGTAATAGGTGGCGTAGGTGGTGTAATGGCGCAGCACGTCGAGGATGAACCCCTCCTCGATCGCCTGCCGCATGGTGTAGCGGTGCGCGGGCTCGCCGCCGCGGCCGAACACCTTGAGGGTCTTGTGCTTCGGCGTCGCCGTAAAGGCAAAGAAGCTCAAGTTGGGCTGCCGGCCGCGCTTGGCCATGCTGAGAAACAACGCCTGCGCGTGATCGCCTTCCAGCCCCTCTTCCGCGGCGCGCGCGCTCGCCTGCGCGCGCAATTCCTCGCCGCCGAGCACCTCCTTGAGCGCGGTCGCGGTCTCGCCTCCCTGGGAGCTGTGCGCTTCGTCGATGATCACCGCGCAGCGCCGGGCCGGCAGCACGCCGGTCGCGTCGTCGCCCCGTTCTTCGGCCATGCGCAGAAGCTGGCGCGACACGTGCGGGAACTTCTGCATGGTGGTGATGATGACCGGAACCGCCTGCTCCAACGCCTCCGCGAGCTGCCTCGAATCCTCGTCCACTTTCCGGACCACGCCGAGCTTGTGCTCGAACTGATAGATAGTGTCCTGAAGCTGTTGATCGAGTACCACGCGGTCGGTCGCCACGATCACGCTGTCGAACACGCGCTCGTCGTCCGCGTCGTGCAAAGAAGCGAGGCGATGCGCGAGCCAGGCGATGGTGTTGCTCTTGCCGCTGCCCGCCGAGTGCTCGACCAGAGCGTTGTGGCCCACGCCTTCGCGGCGCGCGGCGTCCGTCAGCAGGCGCACCGCTTCGAGTTGGTGGTAGCGGGGAAAGATCATCGTCTCGACCTTCACCCTGCGGCCGCGGTCGTCGCGCTTTTCGTCCGCCTGCAAGTGGATGAAGCGCGCGGTCAGATCGAGCAGGCTGTCGCGCTGCAGCACCTCCTCCCACAGGTACGCGGTGCGGTAGGCGCGGCCGGCGGGGTCGGGAGGATTGCCGGCGGCCCCGCCGCAGCCCCGGTCGAAGGGCAGGAAGCGGGTGGCGTCCCCGGCGAGCCGCGTGGTCATCAGCACCGATTCGGTGTCGGCGGCGAAGTGGACGAGGGCGCGCCGCTTGAAGGCGAAGATCGGCGCCCGCGGGTCGCGGTCCCGGCAGTACTGCCGGCGGGCGTCCCGCACCGTCTGCCCGGTGAGCGGGTTCTTCAGTTCCACGGTGGCGACCGGGATGCCGTTGACGCTCAGCACGACGTCGAGCGATTGCTCCGACTGCGGCGAGAAGCGGAGCTGGCGCGTGACGCCGACCCGGTTGGCGGCGTAGCGCGTCTCCAACTCCGGGTTGAGCCCGTGCGCCGCCTTGAAGAACGCCGCGCGCAGCGTCCTGCCGTAGCACTTGAACCCGTGCCGGAGCGTCGCCAGGGCGCCGTGCGCGTCCATCCACGCGCACAGATCGGCCAGAATCTGCGCGCCGGTCTGCGGCCCCAGCAGCGCTTCGAGCCGCGCCCACTCCTGCGGCTGCGTCTCGCGGATGAAGTCGAGCGCCGTAGCCGGAAAGATCGCCCGTTCCCGGTCGAAGCCGCCGCCAGGAATCGACACGTAGCCGTTCGCCAGCAGGTGCGCTTCGATCACCGTCTCGAACGCCGCCTCGCCGGTCCGCTTCATCACCGCCACCGCGCGGGCAGAGCCAGGTGGGCGCGGAAGTCGCCCGGCGCGCGGCGTTGACGCCGGGCGGGCGTTCCGGTGTACTTCCGGTTATGAAGATTGCGCCACTTGCGGCGGGTCTGGCCGCCGCGCTGTTCCTCTCCGCCTGCGCGATGGCGGCGCCAGCCGCCCCGGCCGCGGACCCGGCCCCAGCCGAGGAGCCGGCCACGCCCACGCCCACCGACCCGGCCACGCCGCCGAACCCCGGCGCGGAGACGGACCCGGCCGCGCCGCCGGCCGAAGCTCGCTACCGGGTCACCTTCACCTCCACTTGGAGCGCACGGACCCACCCGCGGAACTTCCCGCGCAATCCCCACTTCTCCGGTCTGGTCGGCGCAACACACGGTGACCTCCGCATCTGGCAGTCGGGCGAGGCTGCCTCCGGCGGCATGGAGCTGATGGCGGAGACCGGCGGCAAGAGCACGCTGCTGAGCGAGATAGATCGACTCATCGCCGACGGTTCCGCGCACTCCCGGCTCTCCGGCGGCGGGCTGTCGACCTCTCCGGGGACCGTCAGGCTGGAGTTCACCGCCGTCTCCTCGCATCCGTTCGTGACCCTGGTCAGCATGCTGGCGCCCAGCCCCGACTGGTTCGTGGGAGTGTCCGCGCTGGCGCTGCTGGAGGACGGCGCATGGAAAGCGCGCGTCGAGGTGCCGCTCATCCTCTATGACGCCGGCACCGACGACGGCGCGCGCTTCACCGCCGCCAACGCCGACTCCAACCCGGCGCAACCGATCACTGCGTTGACCAGCGACCCAGGCGATACCAACTTCTCCGCCGGCAAGCCCGCCGTGGGCACCTTCGTCTTCGAACGGCTCTGACCGAACCGCCCGGCCGCGCACAGAAATGACCGTCACGACAGCCTGCGCTCCAGCCACCAAATCCCGACCTGTACGTATGGAGCGAGGATCGGCAACGATTGCCGGCGCACGATCTCGCGTTCCACGCGCTGCCTCGATACCGGCCTTCGTTGTCTCCGCCACCACTGGAGGACCGAGTCGAGGCTTGCCTTCCGCTGATTCCTGATGCGCGGCAGGTTCAAGTTCAGCACGTCGTTCAGTTGCCGGTCGAACCGCGGATCATCCGATTGAATCGCGCCGTCGGTCCCGTAGCGGATTCGATTCTCCACGCGGCGTTGCGAATCTGCCGGATTCCACAGCAGGTCATCGTCGGCCTTGCTCGTATCGCAGTGTTGCCGATCCCGGGCCATGCCTTCACCTCCGCGACACGAGGCAAGCAGGTTCCGGTAGTCAAGCTCCCTCTCCGGGTAGTTGGCTCGGCAGCGCCAGTGCTCGATCTTCATCGAAGCCGGCCGTTCTTCGATCCTGCACATGCAATAGCAGCAGAGCCCCCGCTGTTCCGCAACCAGCGCCGTCCGCAAGGTGTCTTTGTCCGGGTAGTTGTCGTAGTCGCAGTGCGGCGTACTGCGATGCGTCGTCAGACTCACCGGCTCCGCTCCTTTGGCGATCATCCTCATTGACTATTCGTCCAGAAACTCAAGGAGTGTATAAATCCGCGTCACCTCCGGATCGTCTTCGCCGACCTTGCCGATCAACTGCTGCAGTGAGCTACGGGCCGCGGCGAAATCATCGCCATCAATCCGCTTCTTGATTTGGGTAAGCAGGTCCAACACCGTCCTCGTACGCGGGTCAGCATCCATGATCTCTTCCAGCACGCGGCTGGAATCCATGCCGAAGGAGTGGCTTGGCGGGTACGCGCCGTCCTCAGCAATGATCTGAATACGATCTGGCTCCGCTTCACCGATGACTTGTGGCGAATGCGTCGTTGCGATGAACTGGCAACGGGGAAAGGTCTCGGTGAGTTTGCGTACGATCTCTCGCTGCCACTTTGGGTGCAGATGCAGATCGATCTCGTCGATCAGCACAACCGCGCTAGCCTCGCTAGCTGGATCGGCCGACTCGACGTTGAGCTGGGCCAATCGCCAGGTGAGATCCAGGACGACGGCCAGAATGCCCCGCTCCCCGTGGGAAAGGTGGCGGACGGCTATTGTCTCCCCGTGTCTGTCGATCAGGAGGGTGCGACCGTCGGCTCCGCCCAAACGCAGATCGCTGTAACCCGGAAGAAACCGCCGCACAGACTTCTGAACACCGGCCAACGCCTGCCGGCTACCCTTAACGTCGAGGCTTTGCTTCACGTTCATCCAACTCGCAAAGTAGCCCAACCCGACCTCCCGATCACGAAGGGCGTCTTCATACGCGGCCGACCGGCCACCAAGGGACCGCGGCGTCCGTTCCTTCGGCACCGCCCGGGCCGTCGAGTACAGCACTCCCAACGGGCGCCCTGTCGGCTCCGGCAGATCGGCTGCATAACCCGCGCCGCCCTCTCGCACCTCGTGAGCGTGCGGAATACTTGGCGTCGGGCTCCCGACGAACTCCCGCCTTGCCTGCCGTCCTGCTCGCCGCTCACGGGGCTTGTGTATCACGAACCGAGCCGGCGATCCTCGGTGCTCGAACCGGCACTCCACGTCCAAGGACTCCGCACCCACCCGTATCGCCTCGTCACCGAACGGCCTGGCCTTCGTATCCCCCGTGCGGGAGCGCACGTATTCTGAGATGCAGACCGCCAGAGCCTCAAGGATCGTAGTCTTTCCGGCGCCGTTGTCCCCGACTATCAAGTTGAACCCCGGCTCGAAGCGAAGCTCCGCCGCCCTGATGGAGCGAACGTTCGTCAGCTTGAGACGTGCGATCCTCATGGAACATCTTCCAAATCGATCCCTTCGGCGACCGTCGCAGAGATCAAGGATGATCGGCGTTCTTTGACAAGCCTTATCGTGCCTTCAGCTTCCTTCGTCAAACCATCCAGCCGGGCCGTCTCCCGGTCGAGATAGTCCGCGATGCGCCGCTGAATTTGAATTGGTGGGTACGGCATGCGAATTGCTTTAAGGTCGTCCCCGCTGAGTTCCATAAATGTCGATCCTTGTCCCAGGTGACGCAAATGGTCAACTCTACTACTCAGCCAGAAATAGAAGAATCTTGGGTCCACGCCATCTCTTGGCGAAAGCAAGAAGCATCCCTGATTGGAACATGCAGGTTTCGCGAGCAAAGCAAGCTGACCGATGGGTGCCCGTTTCGACAGGACGATCGACTCGGCCGGCACGATCGTGGTGCCACATGACTCATAACCTCGGGCAGTGATCTTGCGATTGGTCGTACGTAGCCAATATCCGTCTAGACTACTCAAATCCTCCGGGGTAACCCAGAGGATTTCGCCATTCCAGAACTCCGGCCGATCGCTTGCCGGGGTAGCCCCGCTTATAACTGAGAAAATACGACGCAACGATACGATTCCACCACTACTCATGTCAAGGATACCGCCACTCCTTCCTCACTTCTGGAATCCCATCGAGTCGGTGCCACGGGCCGCCGTCAAACCTAGGGGCCGCCATACTGCCAGCCACGGTCCTCGGCGAAGGTCACCAAGCGTCTTGCCTTGTTTCTGATCTCAGAATTCGAGCATGAGCGGAAGTCGATCACTACATGTTCGGGAAAGGGCGCCGGGTCGGGAGTAATCGGAAGCTGCTCCTGCCGACACTCTCCAACGGTAACCGCCACCACGCCAACCGACCGGAATCGTAGCGTCTCCGTGTAGTGACGAAAGGAGCCTTCCGAAGACACCTTATCTCCGTCGTACACCGATAGTCTCCCGTCGTCTTTCGGCGTTGGCTTGAACACTTGAGACGTAATACGTCCGTCCCTTATCCAACTCGGATGTACCTGCCTGTAGAGCAATGAGTCAACCGTCAAGTACTACCTCAATCCACTTTGCCGAGCTGTCCGACCAGCCACATCCAGTCACTATCACTATCGCAGTTCAGAGTACGCTCTTGGGACTCGTTCGAATGCAGGTCGAGCACGTGCCACAAAGCCGAGTGTGTGACGAGATCCACCTCAAGCTCAGCTTCCCGTGAACCCAGAGGCCACTCAGCCTGCACTCCTCCCGCGACGGTCGGATAGAGATACGGCAGCGGGGCGCCGTCAGGATAGAATTTTTCGAAGACATCAAGCAGCCAACTGAGCCCTTCCGGTGACGGCGCCCGTCCGTCTCCATCCAGCCAACCGTCGTTGAGCAGACGCAGGTCGTCGATTTGCACGCCGATGTCCAGAGGATCGAGGATGCTTACATGCTCAATCGAATCAAATCCCACCAGTTGGCTGGCGCCACTGAAGCGCCCAATGCCCCGCAACAGCACGCGCGCGCCAGAGCTGTAGCCCGTGAGTGCTTCGAGTGTGATTTCAAGGTGCTGGCGTGGGATCGGAGCTGCTATCGTACGCCCACTGGAAAGCTGAGTCTTGAACGTATTGTCATTTTGGTCCACCGCTGAAATAGTGCCGCGAATGGATGTTCGCTCGGTATACCCGTCTTTCTTACTTGATGAAAGTACCAGCCGGCGACGGACGTCCGGCGTCAGCGTTGCGCGTTTCTCGCGGTCCGGGTGGATGAACGCGACAGCCTCGTCCTCTCCAAGGCCGCGGCATAGCCTACCGAAATGGCTCAATATTGCGTCGGGAAGACCATTGCCTTCGAATCGGCGTCCTTGCTCAGTCGCCGTGACGGCCTCCATGATCGCATCACGCGCTCGTTCGACGTACCGCTGGTTGATTGGCTCATTGAAGGCCATAGAGTCAAGCGTAAGTCGAATATCCAAAACAGCACTACCGGAACTTACGGCCGCCAGTCTCAGATCTATATTCTTTGTGAATCCACGCGGAGTCCGTCGTCTTCCGGGATGGTCGGATAGAAACCCGTACTTGGCCATGTCGACGATTATTTCTTCCAACACTGCGATGTTCTTGATGAGCGCCAACGGAATCGTGTGGTCGTCGAATCGTCCACCGGTCAAGCGAAGATGAAGAAAGTCACCTGTCTTCATGTAATTCCCCCGTACATATGATAGCGCCTCGCGAGCGATCCGGACAATATACCATACGGCGGTTCATGACGTTACCTCTTTGAGGAGACGGACGATGCGGGCCTCGGAGCGCTTCAGGTCGGCGTCGATCTCGGCGAGGGGCCGAGGCGGGGCGGGGCGGTAGAAGTGGCGGTTGAAGTTGATGGCGTAGCCTACCCGGTCCTTGCTGCGGTCGATCCAGGCGTCGGGGACGTGGGGCAGCACCTCCCGCCCGAAGTAGGCGTCCACGTCCTCGGCAAGGGGTACGTTCTCGAAGTCGCGCAACGCGGGGTCGGGCTCGAAGCCGCCGCCGCGCTGGTTGCGGACCGGCGCGGCCTGCGGGTCCTTTTCGGTGAACGCCTGCAGGAACAGTTTGCGCTGCGGTCCCTTCCAGCGTGACCGGCGTTCGCTCAGAACGTCGACGATGCGCCGCTGCACGGTGTTCCAGTCGTTCGCGGGTTCGGAGCCGAGGGCCGCGTCGATGGCCAGCACGTCGTCGAGCAGCTCCGGGCAGGCGTCCAGAAACAGCTCCTTGCGCTCCATCGTCATCCGGTAGCGCAGCCGCAGCGGCCGCTCGACCGTGATCCGCGTAAACCCGAAGTCGACGTTGCGGAACAGCTTGCAGCGCTCATCCTCCGCGAAGCGGCCGTACATCCGGACCACCTCGTCGATCTGAGCGTCGGCCAGGTGGCGGCGCTTGTCGCCCAGGCTGCGCCGGCTCTCCGCGCTGCCGCCGGCGGTCCACAGCTCGCGCGCGTCCAGAAGCTGCACCCGGCCCCGGCGCCGCTCCTCCTTGCGGTTGGTCACGATCCACACGTAGGCGCCGATGCCGGTGTTGTAGAACATCTGCTCCGGCAGGGCGATGATCGTTTCCAGCCAGTCGTTCTCGATGAGCCAGCGGCGGATGTTGCTCTCCCCGGAACCGGCCCCGCCCGCGAACAGCGGCGATCCGCTGAAGACGATGGCGAGGCGCGAACCGTACCGGTGTTCGGCCGGGCGCACCGGCTCGAACTTGGCGACCAAGTGCTGCAGAAACAGGAGCGATCCGTCGTTGATCCGCGGCAGCCCGGCGCCGAACCGGCCGGCGTAGCTCTGTTGTTCGTGCTCGCGCTTGATCTCCCGCTGCTGCCGCTTCCAGTCGACCCCGAACGGCGGATTGATCAGGAAATAGTCGAACGTCTCACCCACGAACCGGTCGGCGATCAGGCTGTCGCCGAAGCGCACGTTGCCGGCCGCGCCGTTGTGACTCACCTCCTTCATCAGCATGTCGGAGGCGGCGGTGGCGTAGGCGCGCTTGTTGTAGTCCTGCCCGTACACGAACAGGCGGGCGCCGGCGTGGTGGTCGCGCAGATAGCTTTGCGCCTCGGCCAACATGCCGCCGGTGCCGCAGGCGGGGTCGAGCAGTTTGCGCACCGCTCCCGGCGTGGCCAGCAGGTCGTCGTCGTGGATGAACAGCACGCTCACCATCAGCCGGATCACCTCGCGCGGGGTGAAGTGATCGCCCGCGGTCTCGTTGGCCAGCTCGTTGAAACGCCGGATCAGGTGCTCGAAGATCATGCCCATCCGCTCGTTCGGCACCGTTTCCGGGTGCAGATCGACGGAGCGAAACTGCGACACGATCATGTAGAGGACGTGCGCCTCGTTCATCTTTTCGATCTCGGCCTGGAACTCGAAGTACTCGAAGATGCGGCGCACTTCCGCCGAGAAGCCGTGGATATAGCTGACCAGGTGCTGCGCGATGTTGTCAGGATCGCCCTGCAGTTTCTCGAAGTCGAGGTCGGAATGGTTGTGGAAGCGCTGGCCGGCGACCGTGTTGAGCCGGTGGTCCAGCGCCTCGCCCCGCAACCGGCCTTTGCGGCGGCGGTACTCGGCCAGCACCGCCTGCTTGGTCGGCGCCAGCACGCAGTCGAAGCGGCGCAGCACCGTCATCGGCAACACCACCCGCTCGTACTGCGGCGGCCGGTACGGTCCGCGCAGCAGGTCGGCGATCTGCCAGATCAGGTTGGCGAAGTAGCTATGGTCAGGCATGGTCAACCGCTCACACGGCCCGTCGTCAGCGCCGGCCAATCATACGCGATCCGCCGGCGGCCGCGGCAACCGCTCGACAGCGGGGCGGTCATGGGGTAGACCGGGACGACATGGCTGACGCGGCCGACCACGACCACGTTCACGCTGACGGACCGGCAACGCGGTTCTGCGCGGCGTGCGCGGCGCCGCTGACGACGCGTTGCGTCGACGGCCGGGAGCGGCCGGCGTGCGGTCGGTGCGGCGCCGTGGTCTACCTGGACCCCAAGGTCGCCGCCGGCGCCATCGTCGTCGACGGGGGCGGCCGCCTGGCCCTGGTCCGGCGGGCGATCAGCCCGGCGCGCGGCAAGTGGACGTTTCCCGGCGGCTACGTCGACCGCGGCGAGCCGGTCGACCGGGCCGCGGTGCGCGAAACCTGGGAGGAGACCGGTCTGCGCGTGCGCGTCGACCGGCTGCACGGCGTCTTCTCCTATCCCGGCGTGACGGTGGTGCTGGTCGTCTACACCGCGGCGGTCACCGGCGGCGCTCTGGCGGCCGGGCCGGAGTGCCAGGAGGCCGCCTGGGTCGAACCGGCTGCCATCCCGTGGGCGGAGCTCGCCTTTCCGAGCACCGCCGACGCCCTGCGCTCGTGGATGGACCGGCGCTCGCCGGTCGACCGGAGCGCGCGGTGAGGGAGACGCTGGAGCGGATCTACCGCGCCGGCCTGGACCCGGTGCGGCCGGGCCGGCTGATCCGGTCGGCGGTGTCGGTCGCCGGCGACACCCTGCGGGTCCGGGGCTGGCCGGGCCGGGTCGACCTGCGCGGCGTGCGGCGGATCGTGGTGATCGGCGCCGGCAAGGCGTCGGCCGGCATGGCGCTGGCGCTGCAGGAGGTGTTGGGCGACCGGATCGACGGCGGCGCCATCGCCACCAAGGCCGGCCACGGCGAACCGCTCGACCGCATCGAGGTGATCGAGGCCGGCCATCCGGTCCCCGACCAGGCGAGCCAGCGCGCCGCCCGCGCGGTCATCCGCCACTGCCGGGACGCGGACGCCGGCACGCTGGTGATCGGCCTGATCTCCGGCGGCGGATCGGCGCTGCTGGCCGCGCCCCTCGACGCCGCCGGCCGCGGCCCTCGCCTCGGCCTGGACGACAAACGGCGGGTGACGGAGCTGCTCCTCGCCTCCGGCGCCACCATCCAAGAGATGAACTGCGTGCGCAAGCACCTGTCGCAGGCGAAGGGCGGCCGGCTGGCGGCGCTGATCCATCCCGCCCGCTCCCTCAACCTGATCCTGTCCGACGTGGTCGGCGACCGCATGGACACGATCGCCTCCGGCCTCACCGCCGCCGACCCCACCACCTACGCGGACGCCCTGGAGATCACCGGCCGCTACGGGGTGACCGCGGCGCTGCCGGCGGCGGCCCGCCGCCTGCTCGAAGCCGGCCGTGACGGCCGCCTGGCGGAGACGCCCAAGCCGGGCGCCGCGCAGCTGGCCGGCGTCCACAACGTGCTGCTCGGAAGCAACCTGGCCGCGCTTGCCGCCGCCCGCTCAAAGGCGCAGGCGCTCGGCTGGCCGACGCTGGCGCTCTCCTCGCAGATCGTGGGCGAAGCGCGGGAAGTGGCCAAGGTCTACCTGGCGATCGGCGCCGACGTCGCCCGCTCCGGCGTGGCGGCGGCCGCTCCGTGCTGCGTGATCGGCGGCGGCGAGACGACGGTCACGGTGCGCGGGGACGGCCGGGGCGGACGCAACCAGGAGATGGCGCTGGCGTTCCTGATCGATGCGGCCGGCCACTCCGAACGCGGCCGGCTCCACTTCCTGGCCGCTTCCACCGACGGCACGGACGGCCCCACCGACGCCACCGGTGCCTTTGCCGACCCGGCGGTGTATGATGCCGCCCGACGGCTGGGGTTGACTCCCCGTCACTACCTGGATCGCAACGACTCGTACACCTTCTTCGACCGCGCCGGCGGGCTGCTCCGCACCGGACCGACGCGCACGAACGTGGGCGATCTGCAGGTGTTGTTGATCACCGAGCGATGAGGGGACTGTTGCCATGAACGAACCGTGGGCCCGTTATGCGGACGGGCATACGATCTCCAAGGACGCGTTCGAGCGCCTGGCCGCGGCGGCGCCCGGCGGCGTGCTCGACGTGTTCGCCTCCGATCAGCACGGCTCCTACCTTGCGCTGCTCACCTCGTTTCTGGAGAACACGGAAGCGCCGCGGCCGGCCGTCGACGACGACGTGCGCCGCGCCGCGCACCGGTTTGCGGCGGCGCTCGGCGGAGCGGCCAGCGCGGCGCTGTTCAACCGCCTGGCCTACACCTCCCCCGGTTTCCGAGAGCGGCTCGGCGACACCTACCTGATCGGCCGGCTGGAGTCGTCCGCCGCGCAGACGGTCGACGGCGGCGCCGGCAAGCTGGCGGTGCTGGAGCTGCCGCCCGAGGAGGCGGCGGAGTGGGTCGACGGCTTCAAGACGCTGGTCAACCTCAACCCCGATCACCCGGAGAGCTGGAAACGCAACCGCGACTGGCTGGCCGACGTGGCCGAGCGGTGCGAGCGGTTGGGCAAACCGCTCTTTTCGGAGACGCTGCTGCTGCCGGACCCGACCGAGGACCGCGCCGCCTTCGCCGCGCGGCTGCCGGAGGCGCTGGTGCGCATGGCCGAGGACTTCGGAGCGTTCGGCACGTTCTACAAGACGCAGGCGCCGTTGCTCTGGGTCGAAGACGCCGCCGGCAACGTGCAGCCCGCCTCCGGCCCGGAGGAGGTCCGCCGGACCTGCCAACGCATGGCACGGGCGTGCCCGCGGCCGCTGTTCCTGCTCAGCGCCGGGGTCGACTTTGCGCAGTACGCCGCGCAATACGCGCTGGCAGCCGACCTGGTGGCGGCGCCGATGTGCGGCCGCGCCTACTTCAAGGAGGCGTTCACCGCCGAATCCGCCACCACCTGGGATGGGCTGACGGCCGCCTTCGAGCGCATAGCCGTGCCGCGCGTGCGCCAGATGCGGGAGCTGGCCACGGCGCGCAGCCGGCCGTGGTGGCATGCGCTTGAGTGGATCGCGGACGAGGGGCGCCGGCTGATCCGCACCGGCCCCCGCAGTCTGTCGAGCGTCGCCGCCGACTTCGGCTACTGACCGCCCGGTTACCGGCCGGCCGGCCCGCCCGGGACGGTCAGCGGTTGATCGTCGCGGTGAAGGTGCGCGAACGGCTCGAACCGGCGCGCGACACCGTGAGCCGCGCCGAATCCGCCTCACGCAACGCATCATAGAAGGCGTCCGCGTCGCGGACCGAGCGGTTGTCGACGCGGGTGATCAGGTCCCCGGCGCGTATGCCGGCGCGCCACGCGGCCGAAGACTCCGACACGGTGAGCACCGCAACGCCCGGTCCCCCGGCGTGTTCGGTGACGTGGACCCCCGGCCAGTCGGTCCCGGCCGAATCCTGCGTCGCCGGCCGCTGCGCCAGCCGCACGTCTATGTCCCGCTCCGCGCCATCCCGCTCGACGACCAACCCCAACCGGGCGCCGGGACCGGCCTCGGCCACGGCGCGCATCAGCTCGCCTCTGTCGGTGATCGGCCGGCCGCCGATCGCCACGATCACGTCGCCGGCCAGCAGTCCCGCCCGGTCGGCCGGAGAACGCTCCACCACGCTGAAGACCAGGGCGCCTTCGGCCGGCCGGCCCGGCTGACCGAAGTCGGTCGGCATGATGCCGAGATACCCGTAGCGCACGCCGCCGCCGCGCAGCTGGTCGGCGACGCTCAGGGCGGTGTTGATCGGCAGCGCAAAGCCTATGCCGGAACTGGCGCCGGTACGGGACGCGATCCAGGTGTTGATGCCGATGACCGAGCCGTCCAGCGCCACCAGCGCGCCGCCGGAGTTGCCGGGGTTGATCGACGCGTCGGTCTGGACGTATTCAGCCCACGGGTTCCGCGCCTGCTCGCGTCCCACGGCGCTGACGATCCCGGAGGTGACCGACGACTGAAACCCGAACGGGCTGCCGACCGCCAGCACCTGATCGCCCACCACCAGCGCGTCCGAATCGCCCAGCGTGGCTACCGCCAGCTCCTGCGGCCATTCAAAGCTCAGCACCGCGATGTCGCGGGTGCGGTCGGAACCGATCAGGCGGACGCCTTCGACCTCCATGCCGTCGTGCAGGGTGAGCCGGATGTCGTCGTTATTGACGATCACGTGGGCGTTGGTGAGCACGTAATAGGTGGTGCGGTCGCGGTCGTAGATCACGCCGGAGCCGGTGCCGCCGGGTTGCTCGAACTGGAAGCCGCGGCGGTTGGCGGCGGTGCGGTTGGTGTCGATCTGCACCACGGTGGGCACCGACGCGCTGGCCACGTCGCGGAACACCTGCTGCAGGGCGAACGCGGCGTTCAGCAGATCCGATCGGGTAGCCGACTCCGTGGAGACGGTGCGGGTCAGGAAGCCGGTGGCATCCTCGGAGGCCGCCTCCTGCGCCCCGTTGCCGGCCGGCTGCGGCGCGGTCGTATCGGGCAGGAGCGCCGTCCGCCCGGTCTGCTGACCGGCGGCCTCCCGGCTGGCGGGCTGGCCGCCGTCCGTCGCCGCGCACGCAGCCAGGAGCGCGCTCAGAATTGCCAGCGGCGCCGCCCGGCGAAGGGAGCGGGCGAGCGGCCGGTACGCGTCTGGTCGGTTCTTCATTGCATCTTCCCCCTGATGATCCTACGGATAATCGCAGGCCCGTTTTGCAAAGCCGATAGCATTGCGTTACGGCTTCGTAACGTGGTCGGCGTCCCGCGCCGGCAGCGCCAGCAGCTCCATTTCGATCAGCCGGCGGGTGGCCGACTCGCCGTAGCGGCGGCAGTGGTCGAGCAGCGAGCGGAGCTGCGCGCGGTCCTCCAGGTGGCGCAGCACCGGATAGGCGCGGCGCAGCGCCGGAAACAGCCGGCGGTGGTCGAGCCGGAGACTGTGCGGGATGGTGCCGAACGCCCGCCGCCGGCCGCCCGGCGCCAGCCGCCGGTATTCCCGGTCGACTTCGACGGCGAACCCGCCGCCCGCGCAGCGCCGCACCACTTCCGACTGGATCAGCTCCCGCATCCGGTCCAGGTTGGTGCCGGAGCGGACGTCGACGCCTATGCCGATCGTCACCAGCGGCACGCCGTCGGCCGTGAACCCGGCTAGCGTTTCGGTCTGCACGCCCGGCTCGATCGGCAGCGGCGTGGAGCGGGGATAGACGCGCAACGCCTGCAAGCGCGTTATGCGCTGCTCCAGCGCGGCGATCGACGCCTGCAGGCCGGCGTCGCCCGGATCGGCTTCCAGCGCCTCCCGGTAGGCCGGCAGCACTTCCTCCGACAGGTAGTGCACGGCCTGCGGCAGCGGCACCGTCATGCGCGGCGCGCGCCGCACCTCCTCCTGGCCCTCCTCCAAGCCGTAGGGCGGCTCGGCCTGGTGTTCCCGCGCCGACACCGGCAGCAGTACCCGGAGGAGCGAGCGGAGCGGCTCGGGCAGCTTCTCGGTCCTGAGCAGGGGGCGGTAGGTGTCGTCGCGGCGCGCGTGCTTGCTCACCGCCGACGCCACGATCCGGGCCAGCGCGCGCCCCCGTTCGGCGTCGGCGACGCGGTCCTCCAGCAGCGGCCCGCCGCCGGCCATCAGGAAGCGCTCGAGCTGCGCCTGCGCGGCGGCGAACTCCGCCGAGCCGCGAATCACGCCGGACTGATCGTCGGACAGCGACAGCTCGCGCAGATCGTCCAGGGCGTGCAGCGCGGCCAGCGCCTTGCCGCGCGCCAAGTCCGCGTCCCGTCCGCCCTCCACCGCCAGCGCGGCGATCTCCAGGCGCACGGCGGCCAGCTCCAGGATGGTGCGGAAGTCGCGCAGCCCGGCGAAGCGCCGGTCGTCGAAGCGGACCTCGGCGGCCAGGCGCGACTCGGTGCCGGTGAGCCGGCGCACCTCGCGCAGGTAACCGTCCGGGACGAGCTCCAGGTCAGACGTCATTTCGGTCGTTCCGCTGCCGACTATGCTTCGGCCGGGCGCGCGGCGTCCACAAAGGGCGGCCGGTCGGGTATGCTTCCGGCATGAAAGAGCCGCCTGATGGCGCGCCGGCGATGAGCGAACGGATTCGGGCGATGCTTGATGAGGCGGGGATCGACTACCGCCACGTCCGCCATGAGGCGGTGCGCACCTCCGAGCAGGCGGCGCGCGTGCGCGGCGAGCCGTTGTCGATCGGCGGCAAGGCGCTGGTGGTCAAGCTGGGGGACGGGTTCCGGTTGTTCGTGCTGAGCGCGGCCCTGCGGCTCGACTCCGCGGCGGTGCGCGACCGGTTCGGCACGCGCCGCATCCGCTTTGCCAGCGCGCAGGAGCTGCTGGAGCTCACCGGGCTGGTCCCCGGCAGCGTGCCGCCGTTCGGCCCGCCGATCCTGCCATTGCCGCTCAACGTCGACCCGTCGGTGCTGGCCAACGACCGCATAGCCTTCAACGCCGGATCGCTGACCGACTCCATCGTCATGGCGGCCGCCGACTACCGCCGGTTGGCCGGCGGCGACGTGTTTCCGTTCGCGGAGGCGGGCGGATGACGCGCGCTTCCGCCGCTCTGCCGGCGCTCGTGGCTGCGCTGTTCGCGTTCGGGTCCGCCGCCGGAGCCGGCGCGGAGCCGGCCGTGGTCGCGGAGCGGGTCGAGTCGGAGGCCGCCGCCTTCCGCGTCGTGCGCGTGGCGGACGGCCTCGACTATCCGTGGGCTATCGCCTTCCTGCCGGACGGCGGCGCGCTGGTGACCGAACGGCCCGGCGGTCTGCTCCGCCTGGATACGCGGACCGGCGCGTTGCGCACCCTGTCCGGCGCGCCGCAGGTCGCCGCGGTCGGTCAGGGCGGTCTGATGGACGTGGCGCCGCATCCGGCGTTCGCCGACAACCGGCTGGTCTATCTCTCCTACGCCGCCGGCAGCCGCGGCCGGTACGTGACCCGCATCGCCCGCGGCCGGCTCACCGAATCCGGGCTCGAAGCGGTCGAAGTGCTGTTCACCATGAACCGGCCGTCCGGCGGCAACCGGCACTTCGGATCGCGTCTGGCGTTCGGCGTCGACGGCCTGCTGTACGCATCGACCGGCGACCGGGGCGAGCGGCATCGCGCCCAGGACCCGGCCGACCACGCCGGCGCCATCATCCGCCTGCGCGACGACGGCGCGCCGGCGCCCGGCAACCCGTTCGCCGCCGGCGGTGGAGCCGCCGAGGTGTTCTCCTTCGGGCACCGCAATCCGCAGGGGCTGGCCGTCCATCCGGTCACCGGCCGGCTCTGGTCGCACGAGCACGGCCCGCGGGGCGGTGATGAGATCAACGTGCTGGAGGCCGGCGTGAACTACGGCTGGCCGGTGATCACCTACGGCGTCGAGTACGGCAGTGGCAGGGCGATCGGCGCCGGGACGGACGCGCCCGGCATGGCGCAGCCGGTGCTGCACTGGACGCCGTCGATCGCCCCGTCGGGCATGACCTTCTACGACGGCGACCGCTTTCCCGGCTGGCGGGGCGACCTGTTCGCCGGCGCGCTGGCCGGCCGGCACCTGCGCCGCGTGCGGCTCGACGGGGAGCGGGCGGTCGGGCAGGAGGTGCTCCTGCAGAATCGCGTCGGCCGTGTCCGGGACGTCCGGCAGGGGCCGGACGGGATGCTGTGGCTGCTGGAGGACGCCCGCCGCGGCTCGATCTACCGGCTGGAGCCGGCCGGCGTGAACGGCTGACGGCGCCGCCGCGCTGGCAGGGATCGGCGCGTGCCTGAGCTCGGGTTCCTCCGGGACCTCGTCATCGTGCTGGGGGCGGCGGTGGTGGTGGTGGCGCTGCTGCGCCGCATCGGCGTGCCGTCGATCGCGGGGTTCATCCTGACCGGCGTGCTGGCCGGCCCCACCGCGCTCGGCCTGGTCGACGACACGCATCAGGTCGAGCTGCTGGCCGAAGTCGGCGTCGTGCTGCTGCTGTTTGGCATCGGGCTGGAGCTGGCGGTCGACCGCCTGCGGCGCCTCTGGAAGGCGGTGCTCCTTGGCGGCGGCATACAGGTCGCGGTCACGCTGGCGTGCGCGGCGGCGCTGGCGCGGGCGTTCGGGCTGGCGCCGGGGCCGGCGATCTTCCTGGGATGCGTGGTGGCGGTCTCCAGCACGGCGGTGGTGCTGCGCGCGCTGTCCGCGCGCGGCGAGCTGGACGCGCCGCACGGCCGCCTTGCGGTCGGCATCCTGGTGTTCCAGGACCTGTGCGTGGTGCCGATGATCCTGGCGGTGCCGTTGCTGGCCGGCGGCGGCAGCTCCCCGCAGGAGATCGTGCTGGCGGTCGGCACCGCGGTCGTGATCCTGGCCGGCGTGCTGGTGGCGGCCAGCTTCGTGGTGCCGCGCCTGCTCGCCTTCGTGGCCAAGACCCGGGAGCGCGAGCTGTTCATTCTGACCGTCTTTCTGGTCTGCTTCGGCACCACCTGGGCGCTGTCGCTGGCCGGCGTCTCGCTGGCCTTGGGGGCGTTCCTGGCCGGGCTGATCGTGGCCGGGAGCGAGTTCCGCCATCAGGCGATGGCGGACCTGATCCCGGCCCGCGACATTCTGGCCAGCCTGTTCTTCGTCTCGGTCGGCATGCTGCTCGACCTCTCCGACGTGGTCGGGCAGCTGCCGTCGACCGCCGGGCTGCTCGGCGCCATCCTGGCCGGCAAGTTCGCGATCATTCTGGCGGCAGCGCTGGTCCTGCGCCTGCCGCTCCGGGTCGGCATCCTGTCGGCCGCCGCGCTCTGTCAGGTCGGGGAGTTTTCGTTCGTGCTGCTCAACGTCGCTGCCGGCACGGAGCTGCTCGGCGCATCGCTCTCCCGGAACCTGATGGTGGCGATCATCCTGTCGATGCTGCTCACGCCGCTGGTCATTGCCTTCGGCCCCCACCTGGCCGGCGGCGCGGCGCGCATCCCGTGGCTCAATCGGCTGCTGCGCGCCGAACCGCCCGGCATCGACGATCAGGAGCCGCACAGCGACCACGTGATCGTCGCCGGCTACGGGCTGGCCGGCCGCGAGGTGTGCCGCGCCGTGCGGGCGGCGGGCTTCGCCTACGTCGCCATCGACGCCAACCCGGACAACGTGCGGGCCGCGCGCGCCATCGGCGACCGGGCGGTGCTGGGCGACGTGACGCAAAAGGAGGTGCTGGACGAACTCGGCTGCCGGGAGGCGCGGCTGGTGGTGTTGACCATCAACGACACCCGCGCCGCCGAGCTGGCGGTGCGCCGGATCCGCGCCGCCGCTCCCGACGTCGACGTCATCGTCCGCGCCCCGTACGAGCTCGACCGCCGCCCGTTGCGCGCCGCCGGCGCGACTGAGGTCGTCACCGCGGAAGCGACGGCCAGCGCCTCCGTCGTCGACCGCTCCCTGGCCGCGCTCGGATCGCCGGCCCGCCCCGATTGACGCGCGTTCCGCGCGTATCCCGTATCATGGTTCGCCATGGGTTGGCAGGTGACCGAACGCATGACCATCTATCGGGAGAAGGGCTTCTACGCGCTCGCTCCCAACGTGAACAGGACCCCCGGCGGCGACCTGCTGGTGACGTTCCAGCGCGCCACCCACGTCGGCGTCGCCAATCACAATCATCCGCTGTTCAACGTGCAGGCGTGCCGCTCCGGCGACGAAGGGCGGACCTGGAGCGCTCCTCGCCTGGTGACCATCGATCCGCTCGGCGGCGTGATGGACCGCAGCTGCCATACGCTGCCGGACGGGAGCATCTTTCTGCACGCGTCCTGCACGGAGTTGGCGCCGGCGGACCCGGCCAAGGCGCACGGCCGGGATTGGACCGTGCGGTTCGGCATGCCGTTCTGGGTAAGGTCGACCGACGACGGATACACCTGGACCGATCCCGTTCGATTTCCGCCGGTCCCGGACGCCATCAACGGCGATCCGGCCACCCACTCCGGCGTGAGCCGCAGCGGGCTGCTGGCGCTGCCTGACGGCCGCCTGTTGCTGCCGAGCAAGGCGACCGACGTCACGGACGAGTTCCGGTACTTCGGCATGCTGCGCGTCTCCCGGGACATGGGCGAAACCTGGGAGTACGGCGGCCGCATCTGCGAGGATCCGATCGTTCACTTCAGTGAGCCGGCCATTCACCGCACCCCGAAGGGGCGTATCCTGGTGCTGTACCGGTGTCACGCCGGAGCTCTGGGCCCGGAGGTCGTTCGCCGGCAGGGACTCACCGGCGCGCACGTCACCGACCCCGGCTTCGAAGGCCGGTTTCTGGGGCTGATCGAATCCGATGACGGCGGCCGCACCTGGTCGCCGTGGCGGCCGACGACCGTCCACGGCAGTCCCGGGCACCTGCTGGGGCTGCGCGACGGACGTATCTTCCTCACTGTCGGCACGCGTTGGGCCGGCCGGCTCGGCTGTTCGGCGCGGGTGCTTGAACCGGAGGGCTCCGATATCGATACGGCGCCGGAGATCGTCATTCGCGATGACGCGCGCAGCCCGGACTGCGGCTATCCCTGGTCGGTCGAGTTGCGCGACGGGCGGGTGCTGGTCGCCTACTGGCACCACTACCGGGACGACCTGCGCGGCATCGAAGGCGCGATCCTGGAGGACGTATAGCGAGCGGCGGCTACGCCGTGAACAGGTCCTGTGAGTATCGGTAGGCCAGGCAGCACGTGCCCCAGTCTTCGTGGTCGAGATCGAGCAGGGAATACGCGGCGGTGACGACCAGCCCGTCGTCATAACAGACGGTGCTCGGGTAGCCGCAGTCCCAACTGAACGCCGAGTCGGAAATGACGTATTCGGTCCGCAGATCGAAGCGCTCGCCGCCGTCGCGGCTGACGATGGCGCGCACGCCGAACGGATAGGCGCGATAGCCATAGGTGATCAGCACCAGGCCGTTGGCGAGCCGCGCGACGCTGCCGGGCGACGGCTTCTGAGGCTTGCCGTTGACCATCCTCCAGTGCCCGATGCGGTCACGGGTGCGGAGCCGCGCGGGCGGCGCGCCGGCGCTCAGGGCGCCCGGTTCCCAGCGCGTCCAGGTCATGCCGCCGTCGTCGGAGTAGGCGATTCGGTTCGGCTGGTGATTGTGCCGCACGTAGGCGACCCAGCGGTCGCCGGTCAGCGGCAGGAAGCCGGTCTCGCTGAAGCCGCTGCGTATCTCGGTCGGCCGCTCCCAGGTGAGCCCTCCATCGTGTGACCGGTACAGGAAGTTGACCCGCTCATGCGCGCCGGGATCGGCTTGGTGAATCTCTTCGCTCTGATGGCCGCGCGCCATGAACACCAGGGCGCCGCCGGCCAGCCGCGCCATCTGCCCGTGCGGGCGGACGAACACGCCGTCCCGCGGCATGTCGATCAGGCGCGGCTCCGACCAGGTAGCGCCGCCGTCCGTCGAGCGGACCACCTCCATGTGCCGCTCCCGCCGCGCCCGCGGGTCGCGGTCATCCTCCCGCGATGTCTCGACGCCGCCGAACAGGATGCCGTACACCGCCACCAGCGCGCCGTCGGCCGCCTGTCCCAGCGAGTGATCGCGATAGTCCAGGTCATCGTCCGGCTCACCGCGGGCCACCAGCCGGTAATCGGACCAGGATGCGCCGCGGTCCGACGAGAAGGAGATGCTGATCTCGCTGCCGGTTCCTACGTGCGGCGCGCCGGTCCGCGTGAGGCAGGCGAGCCGGCCGTCGTCCATCTTCAGCAGTACCGGGATGAGGCCGCCGCCGCGCGAGAAGGGCGGCACGGGTTCGGTGACCGATCCGTAGGAGGAGCGCCGCGGATCGCTTCGGCATTGCGGGTAGAACAGAAAATAGTCCTGCACGGCCGGCGCGACCTCCTCCTTGCCGCAGGGCCACCGGTGTCCGGTGGTGACCACCGGAACGGTCTCGATACGATCCGTCAACGCCACTTCGCGCGGTCCCGTCATCGCTTCATCCTCCAGTCTCATCTCGATTGTCCGGTTGTTGCGCCGGCGGGCGGCCCGCCGGCTGCCGCGGCCGCCCACGGCGGCCGGGAAACGGATCGCCCCTGCAGCGTCAGCTCGCCGGCGCGGATGCACGCGCTCATCCGTCCGGCTGCGGCCTCTCCGAGCCCGGGCGCCTCCTGGCTGCAGGCGTCGACCGCGTACGGACACCGCGTGTGGAACGCGCAGCCGGCGGGCGGTCTGGCCGCGCTCGGCACGTCTCCTTCCAGCATGATGCGCTCATCCGTATCATCGGGATCGGGCGCCGGAAAGGCCGAAAGGAGCGCCTCCGTATACGGATGATACGGGTTGCGGAACACCTCCTCCGATGCGCCGGTCTCGACGATGCGTCCCAGATACATCACGGCGACCCGGTCGCTGAGGTAGCGGACCACGCTGAGGTCATGGGCGATGAACAGATAGCTCAGGCCGAACCGGCGCTGCAGCTCGATCATCAGATTGAGGATCTGCGCCTGCACCGACACGTCGAGGGCGGAGACCGGCTCGTCGGCTATGACGAGCTGCGGCTTGAGCGCCAGCGCCCGCGCAAGGCTGATCCGCTGCCGTTGACCGCCCGAGAACTCGTGCGGAAACCGGTCGGCGTACGCGGGCCGCAATCCGACCGCCTCCAGGAGCGGCTCCACCTCGTTGCGCAACGCGGCGCCGCGCAGACCTGCCTGCACCTCGAGTGGTTCGCCGACGATTTCGATGACCCGCAGGTACGGATTGAGCGATGAGTAGGGATCCTGGAACACCACTTGCACGTGACGCCGGAACGCCTTCAATTCCCGGCGGCTCAGAGCGTGCACGTCGATACGCCGGCCGCCGGCGTGAAAGAACACCCTGCCGCCGGACGGCTTGGCGAGCCCGGCGGCGACCCTTCCGGCGGTGGTCTTGCCGCATCCGCTCTCGCCGACCAGTCCCAGGGTCTCACCCTGCCGAACGGTGAAGCTGACGCCGTCCACGGCCCTGACGTGTCCGACCGTGCGCCGCAACAACCCCTTCTCGACCGGGAAGTGCTTGCGAAGATTCTCCACGACCAGCAGCTCGGCTCCTTCGGCCGCGCCCGCTCCTTCGTCAGCGCTCATGCCGACTCCGACTCATGGAGCCAGCACGCGACGGTGCGGCCCGGACCGGCCGGGAACTCCGGCGGCTTCTCCGCGCATCGGTCGCCGGCGTGATCGCAGCGCGGCGCAAAGGGGCATCCGGCGCTGTGCGTCAACGGGTGAGGAACCGACCCCCGGATCACCGCCAGCCGCTGCTTGGGCTCTTCGGCCATCGCCGGGATCGACCGAAACAGCGCCTGTGTGTAGGGATGCCGCGGATCGTGGAAGAGATCGCGCACCGGCGCGCGCTCCATCACCTGACCCAGATACATCACCATCACGGCGTCGGCCATCTTGGCGATCACCCCCAGGTCATGGGTGATGAACAGGATGGCCATGCGGAACCGTTCCTGCAGCCGCTTCAGCAGCGCCAGTATCTGCGCTTCGATAGTGACGTCGAGAGCGGTGGTCGGCTCGTCGGCGATCAGCAGCTTCGGCCTGCACACCAGGGCCATCGCGATCATGACGCGCTGCCGCATGCCGCCGGAGAGCTGGTGCGGGTACGTATTCATCTGCCGCTCCGCGTCCGGCATCCCGACCGCGCGCAGCATCTCGACCGCCGCGGCTGTTGCGGCGTCGGCATCCATGGCGGTGTGCTCGCGCAGCGCCTCCCGTATCTGAAACCCGATGGTGTAGACCGGCGTCAACGCCCGCATCGGCTCCTGGAAGATCATCGACACGTCACGGCCGCGTATCTCCCGTATCCGCCTGCCGCGCTGCCGCAGCTTCGCCAGGTCGACCAGTCCGCGGTCGGTGGCCAGCACCATGGAGCCGCTTTCCAGCCGGCCGGGCGGGTCCCTGACCAGACGCAACACGCTCAGCGCCGTAACGCTCTTGCCGCAGCCGCTCTCTCCCACCACGCCGAGCGTCCGATTCGGCTCGACGCGGAAGCTCACGCCGTCTACGGCCCGCACGACGCCGTCGTCGGTGTGGAACCAGGTCCGCAGGTCACTCACCTCGAGCAGGGGCTGGCTCACGCGCTCACGCCGCAAAGGGATCTGCGGCGTCGCGCACGCCGTCACCGAGAAAGTTGAAGGCCAGCACGATGACGATGATGAATAGCGCCGGCATGCCAAGCCACGGCTGATGCAGCAGCGCCTGCACGCTCTGCGCCCCCTGCAACAGGATACCCCAGCTCGTCATGGGCGGCGTAACGCCCACGCCCAGAAAGCTCAGACTGCTCTCCGCCAGGATGAGCTCCGGGACCGACAGTGTCGCCACGACGATGATGTGACTCAGCGAGCCCGGCAACAGGTGCTTGGTGATGATGCGCCACGTGCCGGCGCCGACGCCCTCGGCGGCCAGAACGTATTCCTCGTTGCGGTACGCCAGGACCTTCCCGCGCACGACGCGCGCCAGACCGCCCCAGCCGATCAGCGAAATCGCCACGACGATGCCCATGTACACCCAACCCGAAGGCCAGGTAGCGGGGATCGCAGCCGAGAACGCCAGCCACAGCGGGACCCTCGGGAACGAGATCAGCACTTCGATGAATCGCTGCAGCGCGTGATCGACCATGCGGCCGAAGTAGCCCGAGGCGATGCCGAGAATGGTACCGATGACGATCGTCACCAGGGTTCCCACCAGCGGCACGGTCAAGCTCACCTGCGATCCGATCAGGATGCGGGACAACAGGTCCCGGCCCAAGGTGTCGGTCCCGAACAGAAAGATCGAACCGCCCTCTTCGACGCCGAACAGGCGGCGCTCCATCGGGATGAAACCGAGCAGACGGTAGGGCGTCCCGGGAACGAAGAAGCGCACGTAGTACTTGGTCTCCTTCACCTCCCGGTAGGTGAGCGCGAACGTCTCCAGGTCGAGTTCCTGCTTGAGCGCGTACGTGAACGGCCTGCTCAGGCGGCCGTCCTCGTCGAAGAAATGGACCCGTTGAGGCGGGGCGAAGCGCAGCTTGGTGTACTTCTCGTCGTGGTCGTACGGGCTCAGGAACGGCGCCAACACCGCCATCAGGTAGAACAGGGCGACGACGACGGCGCTGGCCACCGCCAGCCGATTCTTGCGGAACCGCCGCCAGGCGAGCTGCCGCGGAGTTCGGCGTTCGGTTTCGAGCGCAGCGCGGTCTTCGATCCCGACCGCGTGCGCCGCGGCCGCCGGCGGCGGGTGCGAAGCCGGTGACGTCGATGGCGAGCCGTTGCTCATGCCAGCCTGCGCCGGTCAGTCATAGCGGATACGCGGGTCGAGCCACGCCAGAGCGATATCCGCAAGCAGGTTCCCCACCAGCAGGAAGACGCCGAAGAACTGCAGGATGCTCCCCGCCAGATAGACGTCCTCTTGCAGGAGAGCCCGAAACAGAAGCGGTCCGGCAGTGGGAAGATTGAGCACGATCGAGGTGATCGTCTCTCCCGACAGCATGGCCGGCAGTGACAGACCCAGGGCGCTGATGAACGGGTTGAACGCGATGCGGACGCTGTGGCGCCGGATCACGACCGGTTCCGCGATGCCCTTGGAGCGCGCGGTCGTTACGTGCGGCTGCTGCAGCACCTCCAGCAGGTTGCCGCGCATGATGCGAATGGTGCTTGCCGTGCCGGCGGTGCCTATGACGATCACCGGAATCCACAGGTTCTTGGCCAAGTCCCACAACTTGCCCAGGCTCCACGGCGCATCTTCGTATGCCGCGGAGAACAGGCGCCCCACCGGAACGTCGAGCGCGTACAGCGCGAACACCATCAGCACCAGAGCCAGAAAGAAGTTGGGTATCGACAGGCCGACGAAGCCGGCGAACGTCGCGGCGTGGTCTCCCAGGCTGTTCTTGTGGGTGGCGGTGAAGATGCCGATCGGAATGCCGATGCCCCACGTGAACAGCAGGGTGACCAGCGACAGGCCGAAGCTGATCAGCAGCCGGTCCTCCAGCATCTCCCGCACCGGCAGGAACGTCTCCAAGGAGAGGCCGAAGTCGCCGCGCATGAAGTTGCCGATCCAGAACAGGTATTGCTGCCACTGCGGCCTGTCCAGCCCGAACCGCGCCCGGATGTTTTCCGCCAGCTCCTGAGCGGCCTGCGCGTTGATGACACGCGCGTCGGTGCCGGCGGCCAGCGCGATCAGATTCGACGCGTAGTCCCCCGGCGGCAACTGGATGGTCACGAAGACCACGATCGAGATCAGGAAGAACGACACGATCATGGTCAGCACCCTGCGGATGATGAACGTCGTCACAACGGCGCCAAAAAGGGGACTGACGGGAACGTGCCCGCCAGTCCCTGCGTCAGCCTCTCACGATCCTACTTGAAGTAGAACTGGTCCAGGTGCGCGGACATGATCCCCTTCAGCTTCACGCCGGTTTCCGGCATGTTGCCGATCCGGTTGCTGCGCAGCACCGGGATCGGAACTTCGGCTATGTGGGCGATCTGAAACAGCACGTCCTGGCCCATCATGACGTAGAACTGCTCGACCAGCTCAATGAACCGCTCGGGGTCGAGCTCCGACGTCAACTCCTGCTCGAGCTCCCAGATGTCCTTGTACTCCTGCGGCGGATCGACCAGGCCGTGCCCGCACATGTGCGAAAGCGGGCTGAACTGGCGGCCCAGGAAGGTGTGCGGCAGGTACGGCTCAAACGACGGGCCGACCCACATGATCGCCTCTCCGTCGCCGCCGCAGCGCGCGGCCCAGGCCGAACCGGCCAGCACGTCCATGGTGGCGTCGATACCGATGTCCCGCCAGTAGTCGACGATCAGCTCCGACGGAGGAATCGTATCCGGGACGCCAGAGTGCACGTCCAGCACGATCGTCACGTTCCCGCCGTCCGGATACTCAAGCAAGCCGTCGCCGTTGGTGTCCTCAAGGCCGAGCCCCGTCAACAGACCGCGCGCGCGTTCGGGATCGTAGTCGGCGTACGCGTCCATGCGCGGGTCGTAGAAGACCGAGTTCGGCGACACGACCGTGCCGGACGTCTCGCCCAGTCCGAAGTACAGGGTGTCGTTCATCTCGTCGCGGTTCAGCGCCAGCGAGAGCGCCCGGCGGAAGTCGATCCGGCGGATGTATCCGGCCAGCTTCTCGTCGGTCGGCTCGACGATGAGGTTGACCCAACCCTGCCGCGAGCCCCCCGTCCACATGTCGATGTTGTAGTCGCCCCGCTGCTGACCGTTGCGCAGAACCTGCAGGTCGGAGAGCGCGATCAGTTCCTGCTGCGCGTCCACTTCACCCTGCACCATCGCCAGGATGGCCGCCTCCTTGTTGGCCACCGCCCGCCGTTCGATGCGATCGATGTAGGGGAGCTGATTGCCGGCCGCGTCGACCACCGGATAGTACGGATTGCGCACCGCCACCAGCTTGCTGGCCGGGTCGTAGCTTTCCAGCACCCACGGACCGAGCCAGGGTTGTTCCGGGTGTTCCTCCCGGTTCATCCGGCGATGCAGCTCCTCGTAGGTGCGGTCGGAGTTCACTTCCGGGTGGTAGTCCGCAAGCCAGTGCTTGGCATGCGTGCTCTCGGCCAGTATCCACATGTGCATGAGCGGGTGCGGCACCGGCGACGTGAAGCGCACCGTCCGCTCGCTGATCGCCTCGACCCGGACGACGTCCTCGCCGATCTGCGCGAACCATCGCGGTATCTGGTTCACCTCCGGGTGGACGTGGACCATGTTGTAGACCCAGGCGATGTCCTCGGCCGTGAACGGCTCGCCGTCCGACCAGCGCGCGTTCTCACGGATCGTCCCTTCGAACACCGTGAAGTCGTCATTGAGCGTAAAGCTCTCGAAATAGAACGGATTGAGCGTGTTCTCGCCCAGGTGCATCCCGTCCTCGACCCACTGATGGACGTCGAACGGAATGTCGAAGGCTATGCCGCCTCCTTCGGTGTTGTAGCCGGCCAGGTTGAGCCAGCCGATGCTCGGCTTGCCGAGGTCGACGCCGCGCAGCGTGCCGCCGTACGCGCCGATCTCGCCGTAGACTTCGCGCACGAACGGGTTGTTCGAGACGCGTTCCTCCACAGGGGGCAGATCGCCCCGCGCCACCATCGCCGCCAGCATTGGCGCTTCCTGATACTGGGCCGCGCCGTGCGACGCGGCAAGGAGCATCAGCCCCGTTGAGAGCGTTGCGAGAGACCAGAGACTTCGTGTTACCACCGTCTTCTCCTTGGTGCGCGACCGCGGCGTCGGTCCCGCAGCCGCGCCAATCGCGAATGGTGCCCCGCGCAGTTCAAGCATGTCAACGGCGCTGCGCGGGCGGCTACGGGCGCTCCTCCAGGATCGAACCTTCGATCCCGCGGACGCCGTCGGCGTAGGTGTAGTAGTAGACGACCAGCACCCGGCCGTCGCGCAGCTCCACCGACCAGGGATAGCCGCAGTCGCTGTCGGCCGAGTCGCTGCGCACCCGGATGTCGGCGGCGTCGTCGAGGTCGCCGCCCTCCGGCTCCAGCACGCGCGCCAGACAGCCGCGCTGTCCTTCCCAGCGGGTGCCGACGGTGGCGAAGATGCGGCCGTCGCGCAGCCCCAGCAGGTGGCCGGGACACCCCTGCATCGAGGTGAAGCGCCACGGCGACCAGGTGGCGCCGTCGTCGTCGGAGGTGACCAGCGCCAGCCGGCACTGGGTGTCGTCAGGCCGGCGCGGATGGCAGCGCAGCAGCACCAGGATGCGGCCGCCGGGCGTGCGGTGGATCGCCGGCTCGCTGAAGTGGGCCACCGCGTCTTCGGCGATGCGGCCGCCGTACTCCCAGGTGTCGCCGCCGTCGCGCGACACGCGCATCATGCCGAAGAACGGCTGACCGCCGTCCGGCTGCGCCGTCGCCTTGCTCGGCAGCAGGATGCGGCCGTCGTCCAGCTCGACCAGCTGGCTGCGCGATACCCCGGAGTGCTCCGCCGGCGCGCCCCACACCCCTTCCGGCAACGGCGGAAACCGGACCGGCTCGCTCCAGGAGCCGCCGTCGTCGCGGGAGCGGGTCCGGAACGGGATGCCGGGCCGGGACGACCACGCGGTGTGGCCGGGCGTGGTGGCGCCCTGCGGGACCAGCTCCACGGTCGATGCGTGCAGGAAAATGCTGCCGTCGCGCAGGGTGTGCGCGCCGAAGTCGATCACCCCGCCGAGCGGGTCGCCGGTGACGAACTCCGCCGGCCCCCAGGCGGCGCCGTCATCCTGCGAGCGGCAGGCGCGCACGTCGAACAGAGGATGGCCGTGGTGCGCGTGCCCCAGGTCCGGCGACCGGTGGAACAGGGCCAGCAGGTCCCCGGCGGGCGTGCGGATCACGGCGGGATGCGCGCCGTACCAGCCCGCTTCCCGGTAGATGGTGACGTGATCGGTGACGATCCATGCCATGCCGGTGAGCCTACCGCAGACTGCCGAGCGCGGCTACGCGGGCCGCTCGCCGGCGCCGCCGGCCTGCGCCGCCGGCCTGCGCCGCGGACATCCGCGCTCGGCGTCCGCGCGGCGATTGCGGGACCGGCGCCGCCCGCATACGCTGGCCGGCATGCGCAACGCCAAGACCGCTGCCAAGCCGCGCCGCCCCGGCGCGGACGCCGCGCAGCCGCAGCCCGCGCCCGAGTTCCCCGGCTGCAGCCCGTCCACCGGGTAACGTGCAACTCCTGATCGACCTGGAGACGCTCGGCACCCTCATCGTCACCGTCGACGACGACGACGTGATCAGCCGGATCGCCTTCAGCGACGAGCCGATCGGCGGCGCCGGGACCAACGGGCGGCACGGCCCGCCGCCCATGACCGACATAGAGCGCGAGATACATCGCTATCTTGCCGGCCAGATCATAGCCATGCGGCTGCGCTACCGCGCGCACGGCACGCCGTTTCAGCAGGCGGTCTGGGGACAGCTGACGCGCATCCCGTACGGGACCACCGCCACCTACGGCCAGATCGCCGCGCGGATCGGCCGGCCCGGCGCGGCGCGCGCGGTCGGGAACGCCTGCGGCGCCAACCCGGTGCCGCTGCTGATCCCGTGCCACCGCGCGGTCGCCGCCGACGGCAGTCTGGGAGGCTTTACGAGCGGCGTGTGGCGGAAGCGGCTGCTGATCGCGATGGAGGGCGAACTGTAAGCGCGAGGGCGCCGGCGTCGTCCAGCCCGATCGATACCGCGGCGCCGGCCGGCAGCTTGGCGGCCAGCAGGTCGTCGGTGAGCCGGTCCTCCACCTCGCGCTGGAACAGCGCGATGAGCGGGCGGGCGCCGGCCGCAGGATCATGGCCGCGTTCGGCCAGCGAAGCGCGCGCGGCGGCGGTCAGCGTCACGGTCACCCGGCGCGCGCGCAGCCGGCCGGCCAGATCGGCCAGCAGGCGGTCGACGATCCGCTCGACCACCTGACGGCCGAGCGGGTCGAAGGTGACGATCGCGTCGAGCCGATTGATGAACTCCGGGCGAAAGAGCCGTTTGACCGCCTTTTCGCCCTCGGCTGCGGGCGGGCGCGGGCCGCCGTCGCCGCCGGCGGCAAAGCCGACCGCCGGCTCGGTCATCTCGCGGGAGCCGGCGTTGGAGGTCATGAGCAGCACGGTGTGCTGAAAGCGCGCGCTACGGCCCTCCGCATCGGTGAGCGCCCCGTAGTCCATGATCTGCAGCAACAGGTCGAAGATGTCGGGATGCGCCTTCTCCACCTCGTCGAGCAGGACCACGCTGTGCGGAGCCTTGATCACCGCGCCGGTGAGCAGCCCGCCGGACTCGTGCCCGACGTAGCCGGGCGGCGCGCCGATCAGCCGTGAGGCGGTGTGCTTCTCCAGGTACTCGCTCATGTCGAAGCGGTGGAGCGGCACGCCGAGGGCGGCGGCCAGGCGGCGCGCCAGCTCGGTCTTGCCCACCCCGCTCGGCCCCACGAACAGGAACGATCCGATCGGCCGTTGCGGTTCGCGCATACCGGCGACGTCCCGCTTGACGGCGCGCATCACCTGCTCGATCGCCGCGTCCTGGCCGAACACGCCGGCGCGCAGGGCCGCCTCCACCCGCGCCGGCTGATCCCGCGTCGCGCCGGACAGCGACTCCAGCGGGCGCCTGGTCATGCGCGCGATCACGCGCTGGACGTCGCGGCGGTCGATGGCGCGCGCGCCGGCCCCGCCTTCGCCGCCAGTCCGTCGGGCGCCGGCCCGTCGGGCGCCGGCCCGGTGCTTGGCCTCCGAGCCGGCTTCGTCAAGCACGTCGATCGCCTTGTCCGGCAGGCGGCGGTCGGCTACGTGCAGATCGGACAGCTCGACCGCCGCCCGCAACGCGCGCGGGCTGTAGCGGACGCCGTGGAACCGCTCGTAGCCCGGCGCCACGCCGCGCAGGATCGCCGCCGCCTCCCGGCGGGAGGGTTCGTCTATCACCACCTTCTGAAAGCGCCGCGACAGGGCGTGGTCCTTCTCGAACGCGCGGCGGTACTCGCCGTGGGTGGTGGCGCCGATGCAGCGCAGACCTCCGGAGGCGAGCTGCGGCTTGAGGATGTTGGAGGCGTCCATGGAGCCGCCGCCGGTGGCGCCGGCGCCGACGATGGTGTGTATCTCGTCGATGAACAGCACCGCCTCCGGGATCGCCGCCAGATCGGCCATGACCGCCTTGAGGCGCGCCTCGAAGTCGCCCCGGAACCGGGTGCCGGCCAGCAGCGCGCCCATGTCCAGGGCGAAGATACGCACGTCCGCGAACGCCGGCGGTGCCTCTCCCAGCGCGATCAGACGCGCCAAACCCTCGGCGATGGCGGTCTTGCCGACGCCGGCGTCGCCGACCAGGAGCGGGTTGTTCTTGTAGCGCCGGCCCAGGATCTGCTGCACGCGCGCCAGCTCCTCGGCGCGGCCGATCAACGGATCGATCTCTCCCCGGCCGGCGCGGAGGTTGAGGTCGGCGGCGAAGCGGCTGAGCGCCGCCGGCTCGCGGCCGCCGCCGGCCTCCTTGGTTGGATCGGCCGCCGCGTCCGGCTCATCCTGCCGGTGGGAGATGAACTCCAGCACGTCGAGGCGTGAGACGCCCTGCCGGCGGAGGAACCAGGCGGCGTGCGACCGCTCCTCCAGCAGCAGCGCCGCCAGCACGTCGCCCGCGCCGGCGGTCCCCTGTTCGGCCGACTGCGCGTGGACGTGCACGTGGTCGATCACGCGGTGCAGGGCGTCGGTGAGGTCGATCTCGTAGGGCGCCTCGCCCGGTACCGACTCCAGCGTTTCGCCGAAGTGGCGCTCCAGTTGGCGGAGGACGGCCGTGACGTCGCCGCCGCAGCCGCGCACGATCGCGGACGCGACCTCGCCGTGCAGCAGGGCGAACAGCAGGTGCTCCAGGGTGACGAACTGGTGGCGGCGGCTTTCGGCTTCCCGAAACGCGGCCTGCAGCGTCAACTCGACGTCCCGGGAGAGCAGACTCACGCCGGCGCCACCGTGCAGCGCAACGGAAAGCCGCGTTCCCGCGCCATGCGGTGCACGGCGCTCGCCTTCGATTCCGCGATCTGCTCCGGGTACTCGCCGCAGACGCCGACCCCGCGCCGGTGTATCTGCAGCATGACGGCGGTCGCCTCCGACGCGCTCTTGAAGAAGACCCGTTCCAGCACGGCGACGACGAAGTCCATGGTGGTGTAGTCGTCGTTGTGCATCAGCACCCGGAACGGGGGTAGCGCGTCGACTTCTGCGTCGACCGACGAGTCGACTTCCCGGAGCGGATCGTCGTGCACGGTTCGGACCGGGACGAAAGATAGCCGCGCCGGCGCCGGATGGTCAAACGGAGCGGGCGCGGGCGGCGCGCCGGGGGCTTGCGCGGACCGGATCGGCTACGATCCGGCCATGCGCTTTGCCGAGTTGGCCGCGGCGTCGGCGAAGGTCGGCGCCACCCGCAGCCGGAGCGCCAAGGTGGAGACGATGGCCGCGTGTCTGCGGGCGCTGGCGGATGGCGACGATCCGGCGGCGTTGGCCGCCGGCGTCTGCTTCCTGGCGGGCCGGCTGCGCCAAGGCCGGCTGGGAGTCGGCCGCGCCGCGGCCATCCGGCTGCGCGGCGCGCCGGCCGCCTCAGCGGTCCCGGTTGAGCCGGCGGCCACGGTTGCGCCGGCGGACCCGGCCGCGCCGGCGGACGCAGACGCCTCAGCAGGCCCGGCCATGACGGTGGACCCGACCACGTCGACAGACTTGGCCGAGACGGTGGACCCTGCCGCTGCCGCCGGCCCGCTCACCGTCGGTGAGGTCGACCGCGCGCTCGGCGGCTTTCAGCGCCAACGGCCGCGCCGCACGGAGCGGCTGCGGCCGCTGTTCGAGCGCGCGTCCGCCGCCGAGCGCGACTACCTGGTGCGGCTGCTGATCGGCGAGGTGCGCCAAGGCGCCCTGGACGGTCTGCTGGTCGATGCGGTCGCCGCCGCCGCCGGCGCGCCGCTCGACCGCGTCCGCCGCGCGCTGATGGTGTCGGGCGACCTGCCGGCGGTGACCCGGACCGCCCTGCGCGGCGGCGGCCTGGAGGCGTTTCGGCTGCAGGTGTTCCGGCCGGTGGAGCCGATGCTGGCGCAGTCGGCCCCTACCGTGGCCGCGGCCCTGGAGCGGGCCGGCACCCCGGAGCGGACTGGCGCCCCGGAGCGGACCGGCGCCCCGGAGCGGACCGGCGGCGCCGCGGTGGAGGCCAAGCTGGACGGCATGCGGGTGCAGATCCACCGCGACGGAGACGCGGTGCGCGTCTTCACGCGCACCTTGCGCGACGCCACCGCCGGCCTGCCGGCGGCGGTGGCGGCCGGCAGGCGGCTGCGGGCGCGCTCCGCCGTGGTCGACGGCGAAGCGCTGGTCATGGGCGCCGGCGGGCGCCCTCGTCCGTTCCGGGAGACCATGAGCGCCGCCGGCCGGGACGAAGGGGCGCCGGCCGATCCGGTCACCGTTTTCCTGTTCGATTGTCTGTTCCTGGACGGCCGCGACCTGACCGATCGGCCCTGGACGGAGCGGCGGCAGGCGCTTGCCGCGATCTGCCCGGCGGAGCTGCTGGTCGACGCCGTCCGGACCGGCGACCCGGAGGAAGCGCAACGGTTCGCCGACCGGACGCTGCAGGCGGGCCATGAGGGCGTGGTGGTCAAGGCGGCCGGCGGCGCCTACGAAGCGGGCCGCCGCGGGCACGCCTGGGTCAAGGTCAAACCGGCGCTGACGCTCGACCTGGTGGTGCTGGCCGCCGAATGGGGTTCCGGGCGCCGCGCCGGCAGCCTCAGCAACCTGCATCTGGGAGCGCGCGATCCCGCCGGCGGCTTCGTGATGCTCGGCAAGACCTTCAAGGGCATGACCGACCAGGTGTTGCGCTGGCAGACCGAACGGCTGCAGGCGTTGGCGACGCGGCGTGAGGGACACGTCGTCCACGTGCGGCCGGAGCTGGTGGCGGAGATCGCCTTTGACGGCATCCAGACCAGCCGCCGCTACCCGGGCGGCATGGCGCTGCGCTTCGCCCGCCTGCGCCGGTACCGGCCCGACAAGAGCGCCGGCCAAGCCGACACCGTCGAGGCGGTGCGCCGTCTGCATCGGCGCGCTACACTGCCGCCGTGATGCAGTTGGCAACCATGACCAGCGTCTGCCCGGACTGGACGCTCGACCGGATCGCGACGGCCATGCGGCGGCACGGCTACCGGGGGCTGGAGCCCCGCGTGGAGTGGGATCACGCCGCCGGGATCGAAGCGTCGATGACGGCGGCCGAGCGCCGCGCGGCGCGTGACCGGCTTGCCGGCGACGGGCTGGAGTTCTGCTGCGTGGCGACCGGCGTGCGGATGGCGGCGGCCGACCCCGCCGAGCGCGCCCGGCAGGTCGACGACCTGCGGCGCTACGTCGATCTGGCCGGCGACCTCGGCGCGCCGTACGTGCGCACCTTCGGAGGCGAGCACGCCCGGCGCGACCTGCTCCTGATCGTCGACTACGTGGCGGACGGCTACCGCGCGGTGATGGAACAGGCGGAGGCGCGTTCGGTGACCGTGCTGATGGAGACGCACGACCACTGGAGCGCGTCGGCGCCGGTGCGCGCCGTGGCCGAGCGCGTCGGGCACCGGCGGTGCGCGGTGCTGTGGGACCTGCTGCACCCCATGCGCCTGCTCGAACGGCCGGAGGCGACCATCCGGAACCTGTGGGGCCTGGTCCGCCACGTGCACGTGCACGACGCCGACTACGGCCCGGACGGCAGCTCCCGGACCGTCGCGCTCGGCGCCGGCCGCTACGACCACGCCCCGCCGATGCGCCTGCTGACGCAGGCCGGCTACGACGGCTACTACTCGGTCGAGGTCATCCACCGCCGCGGCAGCGCGCCCGACGCGGACGCCGTCCTGGCCCAGTACGCCGGCAAGCTGCGCGAATACCTGTCGGCCGGCTAGGGCGGCTATCACATACCCCACACTTCCACGGCCGCCGCGCCGGCGCCACGCCGCTGGTGGAAGACCTTGTGCTCCCAACTCCGGTTCTCCCGGCAGTCGATGACCACCAGGTGCCCGGCCTCCGCCGCGCACCGCTCCACGTAGCGCGCGGTCTGCGCCACGCCCTCTTCGATGATCCGCTCCAGCCGGTCGCGCTCCCGCACCACCTTGCACTCGACCGCCACCTCCTGCGCCCGCTGCGCCGGCGCGCGGTCCGGCAACGGCCACACGATCAGCAGGTCGACCCGTCCGCTGCCGAGCGCGTACTCCCGCTCGATGCGCCCGCCGCCGTTCACCACGCGCTGCAGAAACGCCTGCAGCAGCAACTGCGGCCACGCCTCCTCATAGTCAAACCGGTTCCGCCAGTGCTCGGAGTGGCGGCGAAAGAAGCTCTGAAACTCCGTCAGCAGCAGCGCTACGTTCAGGCTGCCGTCCGCCCGCACGAACGGCGCCGCGTCCTGATCCAGATCTTCCTGGGCATCCCAGGTCAATTCGCGCGGAATCACCTCGGCGTAGATCGGGTTGGCGACGCGCACCGGCGCGTCGCGGGCGATCAGGCCGAGGTCGCGGGCGTACTCGACGTCACGCCTCGCGGCGCGGCGTTCCCGGCCGGTGAGCAGCGGCTCGATCACGAGCCGCACCCGCTCCTCGCGCAGCTTGCCGGCCAGATACGTCAGGTGCGTCACCCGGTTGATGATCAGATCCTCGCGCACCGCGGCGATGGCGTCGGCGGTGACCGGAAGGGAGCGGTCGGCGCGCAACGCCTCGTTCTTGAAGCAGGCGCCGTAGGCGAGGGCGTTGACCAGCCACGGCTGGCCGCGGGTCTGCGTCCACACCGCCTCCTGCGCGTCCGGAGTGAATGGCTGGCCGGTCTCGGCGGTGTGCTGGGCCAGCAGGGCGAGCGTCTGGTCACGCGAGAAGCCGTCGAGCCGCAACGACTCGGCGGCGATGTTGAAGGGGCTGCCGGGAGCGCCCATGCGGTAGTCGGCCACGTCGCGCAGGCCGCACAGCACGACGCTGTGCGGGAAGCGCGCAGGGCGGGTGGGGTAGCCGGCGCGGAGCTGCTGCAGCACCGACAGCAGCGAGTCGCCGGTCAGCGTGTCGATCTCGTCGATCAGCAGCACCAGCGGCCGCGGCGCCGCCTGCGCCCATCGCCGCAAGGCCGCGCCCAATGCCATGGCCGGGCCGAACTCGGCCAAGATCCGAGCCCGCGCGCCCGCCAGGAAGCGGTCGCCCAGTGCGGCGTCGGCGGCCTCCGCCAGGGCGGCGAGCACGGTCTGCATCGCCTGCGCCACGTCGTCGCCGGCGGTGCGGGCGGTCTCCACGGTGACGTAGAGACAGTGGTAGCTGCGCTCGTTCAGCAGGTCGGCCAGCGCCAGCAGCGCCGAGGTCTTGCCGGTCTGCCGCGGCGCGCGCAGCACGAAGTACTTCTTTTCGCGGACCAGCCGGAGGGCTCCGTCCAGGTCGATACGCGACAGCGGCGGAATCAGGTAGTGATCGGCCGCATCGACGGGACCGGCGGTGTTGAACCAGCGCATGGCCGTCAACCATACCACCGTAATGCTAGTCGTCGTCTATGATCGTTAATTTCGCCCGCAGGGGTGCGCCGACACTTCAGCGGCGCGGCGGGGACTACGCGGGATCGGGCAAGCCCTGCTCCGCGCGCCTCTGGGCCTTGAACGCCAAGTACTCGGCGCTCGGCTGGCCGCCGGCGACCGTCCGCATGTCGCCGGCGCTCAAGTTCGCTGCCGGAGGCAGCACCAGATGCGCGGTCGTAGCGCTCTCTTCGTGCACGCGGATCGACAACCCCGCCGGAATGGTGACGCCCAACTCCTGCTCGATCGCTCCTTTCGGATCGGTCCGCAGCCGGGCGCGAAAGTCCGCGTCCTTTGCAGCCTTGGCGACGACCTGAGCCTGCAGCTCCTCACGTTGCTTCATGGAATCCTCCGCATCAGGTGGAACGATGGCAGCATCCCGGCGGGCGCTCCGCCTGTCAACGAGGGCGTCCGACAAGTCGAGCTATCCGCTATTTCCGTGGTGCGGGTCGCTCACGCGGTGAAAGGTCAAGCCGGCGTACGCCTTGGCGCCGACTCCGGCGGCCGTGATGGTGAGCTTGACGTGATTCATCCCCTTGTAGACCAGGAACACGCCGCTACGGTCGTACATCCGGTCGAACGCGCACCAGTCCAACAAGCCCTGCGCCTTCGCCGGCAGGCACCAGCCGCGCTGCGTCAGCCGCTCCGTGACCGGGCGCCAGTCGCTCCGTCCCGTAGTGAGCCAACTGTCCGGGCTGCCGCTCCACGATCCGGCGGGGTAGAGCTCCACGCCTATCCGGGGCAGCAGCCCGGCGGCGGCCACGTCGACCGCCAGCCGGAACCGGGGCAACGCCTCCTCGAAATGGCGCAGAACGTCGGCCGCCGGCCCGAGCGCCTCGCGCCGGCCCCACCGCTCCAGCACGCCGGCCAGATCGCCGCGCCCGATGTCCTGGATCACCAGGCGCACCGCGCGCTGCTGCCGGCTCGGCAACGCTCCGATCTGAGCGACCGCCGCGCGCGGCGGCAACGCCGCCAGCGCCCGCGCCACCGCCCGTTGCTCGGCGCCGGCGCCGGTCCAGCCGACCGCGCCGGTGAGGGCCGCAATCGGTAAACGTTGCGGATGCTCATGCGGCGCGGATGCCGTCGCGGCGGGCAGCTTCAGAAACAGGCCGGGGTCCGGGCCGGCCGGCGCAGCCACGTCGTATTCGAGCATCGTCCCGGCGACGGCGGCGCGTAACGCCGAGCCGGCTTGCCCGATCCGGGCGAAAAGGCGGCCCAGCGCGGCCGCCGGAGCGCCGGGCGGCGCAGCCTCTCCCCGGCGGATAAAGCGCCGGATGAGCGCGCTGCCCGGCCGGACTACGACGCCCAGGTCCGCGGCGGGAGTCTCCTCGCCGAGCCGAAACTCGCATCCGAAGAACGTCCCTGATCCGGCGTCCGGCAACGCCGTAACCGCGGCCAGCACACGGTCCCATCCGGCGCCGTCGAGCAGCGCGCGCGGTATCAGCGGGCGGAGCAGCGCCGCGACGCCGCCGCTCTCCGCCCCCGCTATCCCCGCCGCAGGACTACCAATCCTGCACTCTCCAGATGATGCCGATGTCGCCCATCGGACCACTGCCGCCCGCGACCGTCTGCAGATCGCGTTCGGTCAGCTTTTCCGACATGGGAAGCACCAGATGGGCGCTCGTAGCGTTCTCCTCGTGCACGTCGATCGACAGCGCCTCCGGAATGGTGACGCCCAGCTCCTGCCCGATCGTTCCCTTCGGATCGCTCCGCAACCGGGCGCGAAAATCGTCGTCCCGGCTCGCCTTGGCGATGATCCGGGCCTCCATCTCCTTACGCGTTTCCATGGCTTATCCGCCTCCTCAAACGGTATGGCGACGGTATCGCCGCGGGGAAACCGATGTCAACGCGACCGCGCCGTTTATTGCGTTATCCGTTATTTCCGTGGTGAGGCGGACCGCACCAGCGCCTCCACGCACGACGCGGTGTCGAGCATGGCGCAGCCGAATCCCACGGTCGGCGGCATCGGCGGCCACGGTCCCTGCCAGTAGCGGTGCTCGGGCCAGCTCCCGTCGGCCCGCTGGCGGCTCAATATCCGCTCACACGTGACCCACAGCTCCTCGCCGGCCGGCGGCGCGCCCAACACGTGCAGCGCGGAGAGGGCGCGCGCGGTCCGCAACGTGTCGCCGTACCCGCCGTCCGCGCCCCGCCGCGCGCGTATCCGGTCGGCGAGCAGGGCCGCCACGTCCGCAAACGCGGGTACGCCCCGCGCGCGGGCGCGGACCGCGGCGTCGTACAGGTCGATGGCGTCAGGATAGAAATGCGAGCTCCCCGCCGCCTCACCGTCCCGGATCAGACCGGCGATCCAGGCGGCGGCCCGCCGGCCGACGTCGTTCCGTCCCAGCAGCGCCAGGTAGCCGGCGACGTTGGCGTTCACCACGCTGTCGGCGACGTTCGACGGGCCGGGCGGCGCGATCCAGGTCCTGAACCTGCCCCGTTCGTCCCGCAGGGCCGCCAGGAGCCCCAGGTTGGTCCCGAACAACATGCAGGGGTGCGACCGGACCGCCTGCGAGCAGACGCTCAGGCTGTCCAGATCGGGCGGGAAACTCGGACCGTAGCGCCACGTCCCCGGATAACTCATGGAGCGGGCCACGAACGTCCGGGACCGGTCCCGGAGCGCCCGGGATCGGGGGCCTCCGCACGCCTCCAGCGTGAGCGCGCCCAGTCCGGCCACGAACGGCGGGTACTCGTCGACGCCCGGCCCCGTCAGGTCGAGGGTGCGGTACTTGCGCGCCAGCCAGGCGCCGTCGGCGCGGATGGCGGTTTCAAGGTAGCCGAGGCCCCGGTCGGCGGCGGCGCGCGCCGCCGCCGCGCGCCGGGCCGGGAGCGCCGTCACTGTCCGCTCCGCAACTCAGGCGACGTCGATGCGATGGACCGCGGGAATGGCGTTGATGTTCTTGATCACCGCGGCGCGGTCGGTGCCGGGCTCCACCTCGACCGTAAACGTGCCGCGCCGGGCCGCCGCCTCCGCTCCCTCCTCCAGCTTGCCGGCGATCAGGTGGGCGCCGATCTTGCGCAAACCGCTCTCTATCTCCGAGAACAGGTGCGCGGTTTCGCCGGCGACGACGCGGAAGTCGAAGGTCTGTTTGGGAGAGACCGACTCCCACGCCACGTCGATGCGGCGTTCGTCCAGGTCGCGGATCGCCAGCATGTTGCGGCAGTCGGCGCGGTGCACGGTGATGCCCTTGCCGCGCGACACGTAGCCGACGATCGGATCGCCGGACGCCGGCGAGCAGCAACCGGCGAAGTTGATCATCAGACCGTCGAAGCCGCCGGCGCGGACCGCCATCTTGTCGGGGTCCATGACGGTCTGCGCGTCGCCGGCCGGCCGGGGGCGGCGGCGGCCGGGGGCGGCGCCGGCCGGGGGCGGCGCGGGTTCGGCGGCCTGCGCTGCGGCCGACTTCTTGGCCACGATCGCCCGGTCCAGGATCAGGTCCGGGTCGTTCTGGGTCAGCCACTGCCGGATCTTGGTCCGCGCCCGCGAGGTGCGCGCGAACTGCAGCCAGCGCAGGGTGGGGCGGGCGTTCGAGGCGGTGAGTATCTCCACCACCTGGGTGTTGGCCAGCTCCGAGCCGAGCGGCACGATCGCCCCGTCCGCCTTGGCGCCGCGGCAGCGATGCCCCACCTCGGTATGGATGTGGTAGGCAAAGTCGATCGGCGTCGCGCCGCGCGGCAGCTCGATCACGTCCCCGCGCGGCGTGAACACGTAGATGGAGTCGCGCAGGATCTCGCGCTTGACGTGTTCGAAGAACTCCGGGGTGTTGGGGTCGGGGGTGGCCGGCGCGTCGCCGGCGGCGCCCCACTCGCGCAGTTTGGTGATGATCGACGGCTCGGCGCCGCGGCGCTGGCGCTGTTTGTACAGCCAGTGCGCGGCGATCCCGTTCTCGGCGGTGCGGTCCATGTCGCGCGTCCGTATCTGCACGTCGACCACCCGCCCCTCCGGGCCCATCACGGTGGTGTGCAGGCTCTGGTAACCGTTCGACTTGGGCATGGCGATGAAGTCCTTGAAGCGGCCCTCCATCGGCGGCCACAAGCTGTGGATCAGCCCCAGCGCCTCGTAGCACCGGCCGGCGTCGGCGCACAGCACGCGGATGCCGAACAGGTCGTGTATTTCGTCGATCCCCTTTCCCCGGTCGCGCTGCTTGCGGTAGATGGAGTAGAAGTGCTTGACGCGGCTCCGCACCTGCAGGTCGAGCCCGCGTTCGGCCGCCCGCTCGGCCAGCAGGTCGCGAATGCGCAGCAGGTAGCCGTGGCGGTCGCCGCGCCGTTGCGTCACGAATTGACGCAGCTGCTCGTAGACGGCCGGCTGCAGCACGCGCAACGCCAGGTCCTCCAGCTCCGACTTGATGCGGTACATGCCGAGCCGGCCAGCCAGCGGCCCGTATATCTCCAGGCACTCCTCGGCGATCCGCTTGCGCCGCTCCGGGACCAGGTACTCGAGCGTGCGCATGTTGTGGAGCTTGTCGGCCAGCTTGATGATGATGACGCGCACGTCGCGCGCCATGGCCAGCAGCATCTTGCGGATCGTCTCCGCCTTCTGCACGGTGCGGCTCTGGCCGCGCAGCTGCGAGATCTTGGTGACGCCCTGCACCAGCTCGGCCACCACCGCGCCGAAGCGCTTGCGCAGCTCATGCTCGCTCACGCCGGTGTCCTCGATCGCGTCGTGCAGCAGACCGGCGCAGACCGCATCGGCGTCCATGCGGATCGCTATCAGGATGCGGCCGACGGTGAGCGGATGGGCTATGTACGGTTCGCCGCTGGCGCGGCGCTGTCCGTCGTGCGCGGCGGCGGCGAGCTCGGCGGCCGTGCGGATGCGGCGCGCCTCATCCGGCCGGTAGCGGGAAAGCTCCGCGCCGGCAAGCGGCGGCGCGCCGCCGCCGTCCGGGTCGAGCTCGACCACCCCGGCGTCGAACGCCTCGTCGGTCAGCACCAGCGGCCCCCGCTCCTCCACCGGCCGCTCCTCCACCGGCCGCTCAGCCAGCGGCCCGCGTTCAGCCATCGGCTGCCCCCGTCGCCAGCGGCCGCCGCTCAAGCCGCCGGGCGCCCACGACGCGCGGCCGGCCGGCCAGGTCGGGGCGCACGGTCACGTCCGCAAACCCGGCGGCGGCCAGCGCCGCCCGCAGCGCGGACACGTGCTCGGCGGCGGTCTCCAGCAGCAGGCGGCCGCCGGGCCGCAGCCGGCCGCCCGCCTGGGCGATCAGGCGGAGCGTCACCTCGGCGCCGGTCCGGCCGCCCTGCAAGGCGCCGATCGGCTCCGGCCAACCCCCGGCGGCCATCCGCGCGCAGTCGGCGGCGGCCAGGTACGGCGGATTGGCCACGATCAGGTCGAACGGACCGGAAACGCCGGCCAGCAGATCGGCCGCCTGCGCGCGCATCCGCTCCCGGCCGAGCAGCCGCCGCTGGTTGACGCGGCACACCTCCAGGCAGCCGGCGTCGCGGTCGGATACCGACACCGTCAGCGCCGGGCGCGCGGCCAGCAGCGCTATGGCGATGCAGCCGGAGCCGGCGCCGACGTCGTGCACCCGCCGCACCGACGGATCGGCGTCGATCACTTCCAGGGCCGCCTCCACCAGGCACTCGGTGTCGGGGCGCGGGATCAGCACGCGCCGGTCGACGCTGAAGGTGAGCCCGTAGAACTCCTTGGCGCCGCGGATGTAGGCGACCGGCACCGCCCGGCGCCGCAGGTCGACCGCCCGCCGGAAACTCGCCATGCCGCGCGCGCCGACCGGCTCGGCCATGCGCGCGAACAGGCGCTCCTTGCTCACGCCGAGCGCGTCGGCCAGCAGCACCGCCGCCTCCAGAGCCGGCGTATCGGTCGGCGCGCCGGCCAGCGCGGCGGCCCCGGTGCGGAACGCGGCGGCTACCGTCACGCCAGCACCGTCCGCAAGGCCGCCTCCCGCGCGTGCTCGCGCAACGCGGCGATCACCTCCTCCAGCTCGCCTAGCAGCACCGCCTCCAGGCGGTAGAGCGTGAGGTTGATGCGGTGGTCGGTGACGCGGTTCTGCGGCACGTTGTAGGTGCGGATGCGCTCCGAGCGGTCACCCGATCCGATCTGCGACCGCCGGTGCTCGGCGCGCTCGGCGGCGCGCTTGGCCTGCTCGGCTTCGTACAGACGCGCCCGCAGCACCCGCTGCGCCTTGGCGCGGTTCTTGTGCTGGGACTTCTCGTCCTGGCAGGTGACCACCAGGCCGGTCGGCAGGTGGGTCAGGCGGACCGCGGAGTCGGTGGTGTTGACGCTCTGGCCGCCCGGCCCGGACGACCGGTAGACGTCGACCCGCACCTCCTCCGGGCGGAGCGCCACCTCCGTCTCCTTCACCTCGGGGAGCACGGCGACGGTCACCGCCGAGGTGTGGATGCGGCCCTGCGACTCGGTCACCGGGACGCGCTGCACGCGGTGGACGCCGCTCTCCCAGCGCAGGTGGTCGAACACGTCGGTCCCGGCGACCGAAAACGACAGCTCGCGAAAGCCGCCGATCTCGGTCGGGCTGGAGGAGATCAACTCGACCTTCCACCGTTTGCCTTCGGCGTAGCGGTGGTACATGCGGTACAGGTCGGCGGTGAAGAGCGCCGCCTCGTCGCCGCCGGTCCCGGCGCGTATCTCCATGATGATGTTGCGCGACGCGTTCGGGTCGGGCGGCACCAGCAGCTCGGCGGCGCGCGCCGCCGACTCGGCCAGCGTCCGCCGCAGCTGGCCGGCCTCTTCGTCCGCCAGCTCGCGCATCGCCTGATCCTCCTCGGCGGCGGCCAGCTCCGCCGCCTCCTCGATCTGCGCGGTCAGACTCCGCAGCCGGTCGCGCTCCCGCATCAGCGCGGCGAGGTGAGCGTACTCCTGCATCAGTTCGCGGTAGGCGCGCTGATCGCGGGCCTGGGCCGGGTCGGCGGCCAGACGCTCAAGCGACTCGTAGCGGGCGGCGGCTTCCTCCAGGCGGGCGCTCAGCGCCGGGTCGATACTCATGGCGTGTCCGGCGACGGTAACCCGGCGTGGCCGTGCTGCGGTACCGGCATGGTAAGGTTATCGGCATGACCGAAGAGCAGCGCTATCTATTCGATCTCAACGGCTATCTCACCGTGCGCGGTGCGCTGCCGGACGAGCTGGTCCGGCGGCTCAACGCCGAGCTCGACCTGATCGACGCCATGAGCGAGGAGGAGGCAACGGCGGCCGGCGCGGCCCGCCAGACCAACGGCGACCGCGACCGGTACGGCCGCCTGGAGCACACCCGCGTCCTGTTGCCGTACGGCGGCGTGTTCGAGTCCCTGATCGACCCGCCGGCCACCGTGCCGCTGGTGGAGGAGATGATCGGCGGGCCGTTGCGCCTGGACGCCATGCACTTCATGGCGCGCACCACCGGCCGCGGCACCGTCCTGCACCACGGCTACTCGGAGCTGCTGGCGTACAGCGAATACGCGCTCAACCGCGGCCGGTTCGAGTGCGTCAGCGTCAAGATCGGCTACGCCCTGTCCGACGCCGGACTCGATGACGGGCCGTTCACGGTGATACCGGGCAGCCACAAGAGCAACTTCGCCGTCCCCGGCAACCGGGAGCTGCCGCAGGCGGACGACCCGCTGGCGGAGCCGATCCCGGCGCGGGCCGGGGACGCGGTGCTGTTCTCCGAGGACCTGACCCACGGCGCGTTGATGAACCGCGGCGACCGCGTGCGGCGCACCATCTTCGTCTCCTACGCGCCGGCGTTCCACTCCGCCTGGTACGGGCAGACGGCGCCGGCCCCCGGATTCCGGGACCGGGCCACCCCGCGCCAGCGCGAGCTGGTCCTGGGTCCGGCGCCGTTCGGGGAGCGGACCGCCTTCAGCGTCGATCCGGTCCGCGTCGCGTGAACGGCGCGGACCGGCCGCGCCGCACCGCCAGCAACACCTCCGTACTGCAGACCGGCACCGGTCAGCGGCGGCTCACCGACGGCGAGCGCTTCCGGTTCGACGTCACCGGTTTCCTGCCGCTCGGCGCGCTGCTCGACCGCTCCGGGGCGGCCGCCGCGCGGCGCGCGGTCGCGGACCATGCCGCCCGGCCCGCCGCGGACGGCCTGCCGGCCGGCGTCACCGCGGCCGGCAACGGGCTGGAGCGGGAGCTCCGCAACGTCGCGGAGCTCGGCGGCGTGTTCGAGGAGGTGTTCGCGCGGCCGGACCTGCACGCCCGCATGGTGGAGCTGGTGTGGGGCGAGCAGGTGCGGTTGATCTCCTCGCGCGCGCTGGTGCGCCGGGCCGGCGTGAGCGGCCGCGTGACGCAGGGAGGGCGCGCCGACCGGCGCCGCTTCGGGCGCTACCGGGCGTTCGTGGAGGGCGAGTTCCGGTGTCTGCTGGTGACGGTGCTGATCGCCCTGGACGACACCGCCCCCGGCGACGGCGCCTTCGGCGTGATTCCGGCAAGCCACAAGGCCAACTTCGCCCACCCGTACGCGGACCGGCCGGCCGAAGACGTGCCGGCGCTCCGTCCGCTGCCGCTCGCCGCCGGCCACGCGCTGCTGTACACCGAAGCGCTCTCCTGCGCCCTGACCGCGCCGCAGGCAGCCGACAAACGCTGGCTGCTCTACCAGTACGGGCCGTCTTACATGCTCGACTGGCCGGACTGCACCCCTTCGGCCGCGTTGCGGGAGCGGGCGGCGGCCGACCCGATCAAGGCGGCGCTGCTGCGCGAGCCCTACTACCACTGATCCCGCCGCTCTCGACAGCGGAGCGGCGCGTCCGTATAGTTCGATCCGCGCGCGAATCGGCGCGCGTCATCTCACCGTTTACGAGGGATACTTCACCATGATCCGCAGACTTCCGCTCGTCCTGGCCGGACTGTTCGCGCTGAGCTACGGCGCGTTCGCCGCCGAATTCAAGGTCGACACGGCCCATACCAACGTCGGCTTCCGGGTCGCGCACCTGGTGGTCGCCAAGACCACCGGCTCGTTCAACGAGTTCGACGCCTCCTTCTCCTACGATCCGGCGGACATGAGTTCGTTTTCGCTCACCGCCACCATCCAGACGGCCAGCGTCGACACCAACAACGGCCGGCGCGACAACCACCTGCGCAGCCCCGACTTCCTGGACGCGGCCAGCCATCCCACGATCACCTTTGCCAGCACCGGCCTGCGAATGGACGCTGACGGTCTGGTGGTGATCGGCGATCTGACGATTCGCGGCGTCACCAGGTCGATCGAGATGCCGGTCACCGTGGTCGGTCCGGTCGCCGGTCCGCGCGGAGCGGTCGTCGTCGGCATCGAGGGGCGCGCGGAGATCGACCGCCACGACTTTGGCGTCTCCTGGAACAACACGCTCGACAACGGCGGCCTGATCGTCGGCGCGGAGGTCCGCATCGAGATCGACGCGGAGTTCATCCAACAGTAGGCGGAACCGCTCGCACGGCGCGCCCGGCCTTCGGGCGCGCCCGCTTTTTTCAGGCCCGCCCGCCGTTCAGGCCCTGCCGCCGTTCAGGCCCTGCCGCCGTTCAGGCCCTGCCCTCGGCGACCCAGGTGCGGATCAGCTCTTCGACGTACGCCTCGGACTGCTCGGTGACCCGGGCGCGGCCCGCGTAGTAGACCAGTCCCAGGGCGCGCCGCCACCGGTCGCTCGGGTTGGGGTCGGCGCGGTGCACGATCATGCAGTGATGGATGACCAGGTCGCCGGGGGCGGCGACGATCGCCCGCTCGGCGGCCAGGTCGTCCGGGCCGTAGTCGGTCACCCCGCGTGAGAAGCCCATCACGTTCGACATGGCGTGCGGCCGGTAGCCGCGGCGGTGGGAGCCCGGCAGGTAGCGGATGCAGCCGTTCTCCTGATCGACGGCGTCCAGGGCGATCCAGAAGGTGAGCGCCTCGCTCGGCTCCAGCTTGAAGTAGAAGCCGTCCTGGTGCGGCGGCGTCACCTTGCCGACGCGCGGCGGCTTGGCGAACCACTGGAGCGTGGTCGGCACCGCCGCGTCGTCCAGCAGGTCGGCGGCCAACCCGGTCAGCCGGCCGCTTTCGTAGAGCGCCTGCAGGCCGCGGTCGTACCGGCCGAAGTTCTGCAGGCGCATGATCGTTTCGGGATCGCCCGGCGCCTCGTAGAACGCGGTCCGCTCGTCCAGGTCCGGCAGCCGAGCGATCAGGGCGTCGATGCGCCGGTTGACGTCCGCCACCTCCGCCCGGTCCATGAAGCCGCGCGCCACCGCGTAGCCGTCGCGGCGGAAGCCGGCCTTGAGGGCCGCCTGTTCGGCCGCCGTCACGCCGCCGCCCCGGTCACGCCGCGACCCAGTGCCGGAAGAGCGGCCGCACCGCGTCCGGCAGCCGCTCGAACACGTCGCGCGGCACCTCCGGCACCTCGTTTTCGGTCAGGCCGGGGTTGACGTCGAGGATCCGCTGGCGCTCAGGCGAACCGGGGCGCAACGTCTCCAGGTTGAGCCACCACGGCGCGTAGCGGACCGCCAGCCCGACGCGCGCCGCGCCGGACCGATTGGCGCCGGCGGAGTGCCACAACCTGCTGTCGCACACCGCCACGGAGCCGGCCCGCCCGGTCACGCACAGCTCCGTCGGGTACGGCTCGAACTCCGGCACCGGGGCGCCGCCGGTCGGGTTGTCGGCGGACCGGTGGCTGCCGCTCACGATCAGCGTGCCGCCGTTCTCGGCGGTGAAGTCGGTGAGCATCCACAGCGTGGTGAGATGGCAGACCGCGTCCGGGTAGGGGGCGCGGACGTGGCCGGCGTTGTGCTGATTGAACGGCCAGTCGGCGTGCCACTTGGAGCGCTCGTTGCCCGGGTAGTTGACGATGCTGGTGTTGAACGAGATGCGCAGGCCGGGGCCGAGCAGCGACTCGGCCAACCCCAACAGGCGCGGCTCGGCCAGATAGGGCGCGAACGACTGATCGTAGACGACCATGCCGGACACCGCGCCGATGTTGGCCGGAGCGTTCCGGCGCGTATGCTTCCAGGCGTCGACGGTGCGCAGCACGCTGTCATGCACGGCACCGATCCGGTCGGGCGGGATCACGTCTTCGATCAGGCACCAGCCGTCCACGTACATGCGCTGCCGCATCTGTGTGAGTGTCATGGGTCCGAACGGTAGCAACGAACGGCGATTGCGCGCTACGGCCGGGCTTGGGACGGCTGCTACGGCCGCAGCACCACCCGGCCTTCGATCCGGCCTTCGGTGAGCTCGGTGAGCACGTCGTCGGCGTCGGCGAGCGGCCGCTCGGCGATCGGCGGCGGCTCGATCCGGCCGGCGCGGCGCAACGCGATCAGCTCGGCCAGGTCCTGCGGGGTGCCGACGTGCGATCCGCGCAACGACAGCAGCTTGTAGATGATGTTGGGCATGGGAAAGTCGAGCGCGCCGCCGTACAGGCCGACCACCACGTGCGTGCAGCCGCGGCGCAACGTGTCGATGGCGAACAGGGTGGTCTGCGGCATGCCGACAAAGTCGACCGAGGCGGCCACCCCGCCGGTCCGCTCCCGCAGCCGGGCGGCGGCGCCGGGATCGGCGTTGTCGATCGTCTGCGCCGCGCCGAGCCGTTCGGCCAACGCCCGCTTGGCCGGATCGGTGTCGGCCACGACGACCGTCGCCTCGGTCATGGCCGGGACGATGCGCAGGCCGCTGGTCCCGAGTCCGCCGGCCCCCACCAGCAGCAGCGTGTCGTCACGGGTCAGTCCGCCGACCGCCCGCTTCAGCGCCGCGTACGCGGTGATGCCCGCGCAGGCGTAGGTGGCGGCGACCGCCTCCTCCACGCCGTCGTAGGGGAGCAGGTAGCGCGGGTGCGGCGCCAGCAGGTAGTCGCTGTAGCCGCCGTCGACCCGCGCGCCCAGATACCGGCCCCGCTCGCACAGGATGTCCTCCTCGCGCACACAGGCGGAGCAGCTCCGGCAGCCGACCCACGGCCAGCACACCCGCCGGTCGCCGACCGCCACGCCGGCGGCGTCGGGTCCGAGCGCCGCCACCTCGCCGACCGGTTCGTGCCCGAGCGTCAGCGGCAGCGCGACGCCGACGTCGCGCAGGCGGCGCTGCTTGCCGTGGCCGAGGTCGAAGTAGCCGGCGCGGATGTGCAGGTCGCTGTGACAGACGCCGCAACAGGTGACGCGCAACAGCACCTCGGTCCCTTTCGGCTCCGGCGTTGGGTAGCGGTTGGCGGCAAGCGGCGCGCCCCACTCGACGATCTGATAACTGGTCATGTCATCCCCCTGCGCCCGTTGCGCTACGCATGGTCGCCCGAACCGCCGCTATCCGTCACCCGGCGGCCCGCCGCCGTCCTCGCGCGCCGGCGCCGGTGTGAGCGGCCGCCCGTCGGCCACGCCGCGGAACCACTCGCCGGCGGCCCGCGGCGCGCGGCCGTCGACGTTGACCGCCCCGCGGCCGGCCCGCGCGTCGCCGCGGTCGACGATGCGGCTGTCGATGCTGAGGCGCGTCCGTCCCGTGGCGTTGGGCCGGCTGGCGTGCAGATGCGCCCCGGAGAAGCACAGCAGGTCACCCGGCTCGATCAGCACCGGAACCGCCTCGGCGTGGTCGAGCGGCGCCCGGCACTCAGGCAGCAGCGGATAACGCCCCGGCGCTTCACGCAGCCGCTCCAGGTCCCACTCGGCGCTGGTGTTGGCCACCGGCCGGCCGAACAGGTCGGGCCAGATCACCAGGGTCGCGCCCGCCTCGACCGGAAAGACCGGCCCCCACAGGTTGATCTGCGCCATGACGTTGGAGCCCCAGGTGTCGCGGTGCGCCGGCAGGTCGCGCACGCGCCGCCCGCGGTGCGTATCGCCGCTCGGCTGCAGGCGCAGGATCAGGCGGTCGGAGCAGGTGGAGGCCGGGTCCGGGCCGAGCGCGTCCAGCACCGCCCGATACGCGGCGCGCACCTCCCCGTCACCCATGAAGGCCCGCCGCAGGCGCCCCGCTCGGGCCAGGAACTCCGCGCGGCCGAGCGACGCCTGGGCGGCCGTCGGCGCATACGGGGCGAAGGCGGCGCACGCCATCTCCCGCGCCCGCCCGGCCAGCGCGGCCATCGCCGGCATCCGCCGGAACGCCAGCAACGCGCCGCCGAACAGCCGCTCCCGGTCCAAGGGCGGCTCGCCGTCGACGATCCCGGCGGTCCCCCCCGCCGCCATCGCCGCGGTCACGTCCGCGCCACCGTCCCGGGCCGCGCCGGCCGGTCAGATCGCGGCGTCTTCGCCGCGGGCGTGCGCCAGCTCGCGCGCGCTGGGGTTGACCGACGGCCGGAACGGCACCTCGCACACCTGCGCGCGGTCGGGCTTGCCCGGCTCGCCGGCGTACTCGTCCGGCAGCCACACGGTGAGCTCGGTGCCGACCGCCGAACGGCCGACCGGCACGTGCCCCAGGCCGATGTTGCAGCCGAGCTCCGGCGCGTACCACGGCGAGGTGAGGTAGCCGATCGGATCGCCGCCGTCGGCGTCCGACACCAGCCAGAAGTCGGGAGCGTAGTCGTCGATCGGCCGGCCGCCGATGGTCATGCCGACCATGGTCATGCGGAACGGCGGGTTGCCGGCGTCGACCTGTTCGCGGATGCGCTCCAGGGCCGCCTTGCCGATGTAGTCGGCCTTCTTCTTGCGCGGCACCTGATAGGCCAGGTTGCACTGAAACGGCACCACCTCGTGGTCGATGTCCTGGCCCCACGACATGATGCCGGCCTGGATGCGGCGCTGGTGGCCGGGCGCGATCACCATGAGCCGGTGCGCCTTGCCGGCTTCCAGCACCGCGTTCCAGAGCCGCTCGGCGTGCAGGGTGGCGTCGCGCAGATAGATCTCGTAGCCCTTCTCTCCCGAGAAGCCGGATTGGGAGATCACGACGCCGCAGCCGGCGATCACGGCTTCCATGACGCCGTAATACGGGATGGAGCGGATGCCGTCGCCGACCAGATCGGCCATCAGCGCCTCCGACTTCGGCCCCTGTATCTGCACCGGGCAGACGTCGATCTCGTCGATCCGGACGTCCATGCGCGCGCCGACGTTGACCCCCTGCAGCCAGTAGAGCAGGTCGGAGTCGGCCAGCGAGAACCAGAACTCGTCCGTAGCCAGGCGCAGCAGCACCGGATCGTTGAGAATTCCGCCCCGCTCGTTGCAGAGAATGACGTACTTGCCGTGCATGGGCTTGATGCGGGCGGCGTTGCGGGTAATGACGTAGTTGGTGAACCGCTCCGCGTCCGGGCCCTTGACGCGGATCTGACGCTCGACCGCGACGTTCCAGAGCGTGACGTGATGGGTCAGCGCCTCGTGCTCGGCGGCGGCGCCGCCGTCCTTGGGCCGCACGTAGCCGCGCGGATGGTAGACGCGGTTGTACACCGTCGCCCGCCAGCAGCCGGCCGCGTGCGACAGGTGCCAGTAGGGCGACTTGCGCACCCGCGTGGAGATGAGCAGCTCCGTGGGGGTGCGCCCGCTCTGGCGCAGGTTGATCGGAACGATGCGGTCGGACTGGTCGACGCTCAGCGGTTGGCCGGTCATGCTCACCTCCTTGGCGCCAGGCTGAACGGCTTACGCGCGAACACCCGGCGCACCATCGGCTCGAAGAACGAAAGCGGCAGCGTATCGTAGCCGGGATCGAACGAGCATTGATCCCAGCGGTGACAGAAGTCTACGGCGTCCCGGTACCAGCGGTGGCCGCGGTACTTGTCGCGCGCGCCGCGGTCGCCGCCGACGTGGTGGGCGTAGTAGTGAAACTGAAACAGCCCGTGGTGCCGGACGATCCACCACGTCCGCTCGGTCACGTAGGGGCGCAGCACCATCGCGGAGAGCTCGCCGTGGCTGTGCGGGGCCAGCAGGTCGTCGATGTCGTGGAGCAGCGCGGCCACCACCATCTCTTCCTCGGCGCCGTCGCGGTGGGCGCGGGTGGCGGTCTGCAGCGAATGCTCCAGCCGGTCGACCTGGTAGCCGGCCAGCGATCCGGACAGCTGGCGGAGCTGCGCGAGCACCCGGTCGGCGGTGCCGGCGGCGAACTCCTCCTCGAACCGCGCCAGCAGCTCGTAATCTTCGCGCGTGCCGTCGGCCATGCTGGTAAAGCTGACCGTCGGCCCATCCGTCGCCCGTGCGGTACTCGGCATGTTCACCCCCCGGCGCGCCTGTTCACTTCCCGGTGCGTCGTGCGTATTCTGTAGGCAGCTTTATAGCCGGGTCAATAACCTGGACGCGCAAAAACGCGTCGATCCGTTCGAGCAGAGGGGATCAACATGAAGCAGTCGATCGGCAGCATCGTCGATGATGGCGACGCCCTGACCGCGGTCTGGCGCGGCGGGGAGCGGACCACCCTTCCGTACCTGTGGTTGCGGGACAACTGCGGCTGCGGGGAGTGCCGGGTCGAGCAGACCACGGAGAAGCGGTTTCACGTCTTCCGGGTCGCCGCGGACCTGCGGCCGCAGCGCGCGGCCGTCAAGGGCGCCGGGAGCGGCGATGAAGCGATCGCCCTCACCTGGCCGGACGGCCACCGGACCCGCTACCGGACCAGCGACCTGGCAGCGCTCACCGCCCGCCCGCGGCCCGGGATCGAGTACTGGGACCACCGCTTCCGGCCGCGCCGGTTCGACTTCGGCCGGTTCCTGGCCGACGACCGGACGGCGGCCGACCTGATCGGGGAGTTCCTGCGCACCGGCGCGTGCGTGCTGACCGGCGCGCCGACCGCGCCCGATGCGGCCGAGCGGCTGGCGCCCCGGTTGGGGCCGATCCGCGAAGTGGTGTTCGAGCGCATCCACAACGTCAGCGTCGATCCTGGCGGATACAGCATTGCGCACACCGACTTGGCGATCGCCCCGCACAACGACTTCACCAGCTACCATTGGCCGCCGAGCGTGCAGGTGCTGCACATGCTGGCCAACGAGTGCGACGGCGGCGACTCGGCGATCGTGGACGCCTTCGCCGTGGTCGACCGGCTGCGCCGCGAGCGTCCCGAGCGGTTCGAGGCGCTGTGCGCCGTGCCGGTGCCGTTCCGTCTGTTCAGCGAGGAGGATGAGAGCCTGGCGGCCGGCCCCATGGTCGATCCGGACGTCGACGGCAACGTCAGGATGGTCCGCTTCAACACCCAGCAGATGCAGCCGATCCCGTTGTGGCAGCCGCGCCTGCGCGACTTCTACGCCGCCTACCACGACCTGTCGGCGCGCATCAACGCGGACGCCGCCCAAGCCCGCTTTCGGCTGGAAGCGGGGCAGATGCTGATGACCGCCGCGCACCGCGTGCTGCACGGCCGCACGGCGCTCCGGTCACGCGGCCGGCGCCACCTGCAGGACGCCTACTTCGAGCACGACAACGTCCGCAACCGCCTCACCCTGCTGCGCCGCACCGGCCGCATCTGACCGGGAGTTGGTCATCCGCGGTCGCGGTCTTCGGCCACGTATTCGGTGGAATCGCCGGTGGTGGCCGGTAGCGCATCGAACTCGGGCAGAGTCCGGCGTTCGCCGAACGGCGTGCCCAGGTCACCGGGACGAACCGGGATGATCGAAGCCAGCGGGAGTCCGCGCTCGGTGACGACCACCCCTTCGCCCAGCGCCGCGCGCCGGACCAACTCGCCGGTCTTGAGATGTAAATCTCGAATGCTGACTCGCTCCACGTGCACAACGTGTCCCATTTACCTCCGTGATGTCAAAGTGAAGCGTCGTCCGCTAAGCTAAAATCAGCGGGATGGCGGGTGAGACGCCGCGACGGATCGGCGCGCCGTTGCGGACCTTGCGCGGCGCTTCTTGAGCGAGGCGGGCGCCGGTGCGGCGGACGCCGGAACGGCGCCGCGCGCCGGGATGCTGGCTACGGTGCGCAACCGGAGTGGGGTGGTGGCGGCGGTGCATCCGTTCGACGGCGCGGGCGGGCGGCTGCACCTGGTGGACGTCGAGTACAACGACGGCGGCGCGCCGGCCAGCGAGCGCCTGCTGTGGGAGCTGGAGCCGGGCTGCACGCTGCTGGAACCGACCGCCCTGCCCGACGCCGGCGCCGCGGAGGCCATGCCGGCGGACGACTACGACGCGCTGCTGCGCGCCGCCCGCTGGACGGCGCTGGCCCCGTACATCGACCCCGGCGGCGCCGGCCCGCCCCGCCGGGAGGCGCTGGCCAGCCCCTTCCACGGCGCGGTGCGCCCGGAGGACTACCAGCTCGTGCCGCTGCTCAAGGCGCTCCGCACGCCGCGCGTCAGCCTGCTGATCGCCGACGACGTCGGCCTCGGCAAGACCATCGAGGCCGGCCTGATCCTCACCGAGCTGCTGCTCCGGCGCCGCATCCGCCGCGTCCTGGTGCTGGCCCCCGCCGCCCTGCGCTGGCAGTGGCGCGACGAGCTGTGGGAAAAATTCTCGCTCCGCTTCGAGGTGGTGGACCGCCACCTCACCGAGTTCACCCGCCGCCGCCTCGGCATGGACGCCAACCCGTGGCGCACCTTCGACCGCATCGTCGCCTCCTATCACTACCTGCGCCAGCCGGACGTGCGCGAGCAGTTTCTGGCCGCTTGCCGCACCCCGCCGGGATCGCCGCACCTGCCGTGGGACCTGCTGATCGTCGACGAGTGCCATCACCTGATGCCCGCCCCGTTCGGCGAGGACAGCGAGCTGTGCCGCACCCTCAGCCTGGTGGCGCCGCGCTTCGAGCACCGCCTGTTCCTGTCGGCCACGCCACACAACGGCCACACCCGGTCGTTCACCGGCCTGCTGGAGATGCTCGATCCGGTGCGCTTTACCCGCACCGCCGAGCTCACCCCGGCGTTGCGCGCGCGCGTCCCGGAAGTCGTGGTGCGCCGCCTCAAGCGCGAGCTCAACGCCGCCGGCGGCGCGCCCCGCTTCTGCCGCCGCCTGCCGCCGGCCGCCCTGGCGCTCGACTTCGACCGGCGCGAGGCGGCCCTCAGCGACGCCTTCGACGCCTTCCGCAGCGCGGTGCGCCGGCTGGCCGCGGCGGACGCCGGCCCCGCGGGCAATGCCGCCGGCGGCCCAGGCGCTGGCGGACGGCGCGCGCGGGCCGGCGCGTTCGCGGTGGAAATCCTTGGGAAACGGCTGCTGTCGTGCCCCACCGCGTTCGCGGAATCGTGGCGCCGCGCCCGGCAGGGGCTGGCCGAACCGGAGGCGGCCGGCGAACGCGACCTGGCCGCCGCCGAGCGCGCCCTGCGCCAGGAGACCGGCGACGACCGCGAGACGCAGGAGCGCGAGGCGACCGCGGCCACCGTCGCCGGCGCCTGGCTCAAGAACTTCGGCGCCGCGCTGGAAGCCGAGATCGGCGCCATCGAGCGCGCCATCGCCGCCCTCGGCTTCGACCTCGGCGGCGCGCCGCTCACCGAGCAGACGCCGGCAACGGACGCGCGCTTCGACACCCTGACCGCCCTGATCGAGCGGCTGCTGCGCCGCGGCGGCACCTTCCGCGACGACGAGCGCCTGATCGTCTTTACCGAGTACAAGACCACGCTCGACTACCTGGCGCGGCGCCTGCGGCGGCGCTACCCCGCCGAGCGCGTCCTGACGCTGTTCGGGGCGGGCGGCCCGGAAGGGATGAACGACCTGGACCGCGAGCAGGTCAAGGCCGCCTTCAACTCACCGGCGGCGCCGGCGCGCGTGCTGGTGGCGACCGACGCCGCCTCCGAGGGCCTCAACCTGCACCGCACCGCCCGCTACCTGCTCCACTACGACTGCCCGTGGAACCCGTCGCGGTTGGAGCAGCGCGCCGGCCGCCTCGACCGCTACGGCCAGTCCCGCGACGTGACCGTCCATCACTTCGTCAGCGCCGCCGACCACGACCTGCGCTTCCTGGCGCACGTGATCCGCAAGGCCGACGAAATCCGCGAGGACCTCGGTTCGGTCAACGAGGTGTTCGACCGCGCCGCGCACCGCCGCCTGATCCTGGGCGAGGCCGCCGCCGGCGTGCAGCGCGACCTGGACCGGGGGCTCGCCGCCGCGCGCGGGCGCGCCGCCATTCCCGCCGACCCGGCCCCGGCCCCGGACAACCGGGCGGTGCAAGCCGCGCTGCTCGACGCGCTGGCCGCCGAGATCGACCTCGACCCGCCGGCGCTCGGCGCCACCCTCGACGCGGCGCTGGCCGCCACCGCCGGCGGACGCCGGCAACTCCGCCCCCTGCCGGAGGAACCGGGCTGCTACGCGGTCGCCGATCCCGGCCTGGCCGGCTGGCGGGAGGTGATCGACGCCGCCCTGCGCCGCCCCACGCCGACCGGGGAGCCGGGGCCGGTGCCGAAGCTGGCGTTCGGCACCGAGCCGTTCATCCGGCGGCTCGGCGCGCTCAGCGTGTTCCTGCCGCGCCGGGACGCGGTGCTCCTGCACCTGGCCCATCCGCTGATCCAGCGCGCGCTCACCGTGCTGGCGCGGCGCCGCTACCCCGGCGCCAACCAGGTGTCGCGCTGGACGGTGCGCCGCGGCGAGGCGCCTGCGGGCGCCGCCGCCCTGCTCCTGCTCAGCATCGAGGAGCTGGCCGTGAACGAGCTGCGCGAGACCTTCCACCGCTGGACCCGCACGGTGGTGTTTGCCGTGCGGCCGGACGGGAGCTTGAGCGAACCGCTCACCCACCGGGCGCCGCAGGCGCTGCGCGCCGCCCCGGACGCCGCGGCGGTGACCGCGCCTGAGCGGGAGCGCGCCGGCGAGCTCCTGGAGGAAGCGGACGCCGCCCTGCGGCGCTGGCTGCGCCGCCACGCCGACCGCCTCAGCGAAGCGCTGCGCGCGCAGCTCGAAGAGGACGGCGCCGGCGCGCGCCGCCGGGAGGAAGCGCGCTACCGCCAGCGCCAGGGCGAGTTGTCGGCGCTGATCGGCGAGTCGACCGTCGCCCGCCTCACGCGCGAGATCGAGGCGCTGCAGGAGCGGGCGCGGCAGGGCGAGTTGTTCGACCCGCAGGAGCGCGGCGCCGCCCTCGGCCGCTCGATCGCCGAGAAGCAGGAGGAGATCGCCCGCCGCGCCCGCCACTTCCGGGAGATTCGCGCCCAGTTGCAGGAGGAGCGCGGCCGCATCCTCGACCACGTGCTGCCCAAGCGGTACGCCATGGCCGGCGCCGCGCGCGTGTTCCCGGTCGCGGTGGAGATTCGCCTCCCCGGCCTCTCCGGCCTTCCCGGCCGCCCGGAGCGCGCGGCGTGAGGCGCAGCCAACGCCCCGCCCCGGCGACCGCCGTCCTGCCCGGCTGGGAGCGGCTCAACCACGGCGGCCTGCTGTTCGACGGCCCGCGCCTGGCCGCGCTGGCGGCCTTCACCCCTCCCCCACTCAACCCGTACGCCGCCGGCCAGCTCCGCCAGCGCGCGACCGCCCTCCTCGCCGACAACGGCGGCAGCGGCGAGGGCGGCGGCGACCGCGCGCGCTTCGCCGCCTTCGTCCTGGAGCGGGTCTGCGGCCTGGACGAGGCGACCGGGACCTGGACGCGCGGCAGCCGCGTGGCTCCCGCCTGGGGACGGCGCGCCGTCACCGGCCAGCTCGTCAAGCCGCAGCACCTCTGGCGCGGGCGCCGCGGCGCCGTGCTGCCGGTGTTCCTGGACCGCGAGCGGCGCCTCGGCGTCGGCCGCGGTCGCCGTAGCGTCAGCCTGGCGCTCGGCTGGCTGCGCGCCGGCAGCGAGCACCTGGCGCTCATCACCAACGGCCGCCAGTGGCGGCTGCTGTTCGCCGGCCTCGACTACGACGCCTGGTGCGAGTGGGACCTCGACCTCTGGTTCGACGAGGGCGAGTTGTCCCCCCAGGTCACCGCCCTCCGCACGCTTTTCAGTAACAGGTTGTGGACGCCGCCGGCCGAAGGCGCGCCGCCGCCGTTGTTGCAGGCGGTGCGCGACGCGCGCAAGGGGCAGGCGGAGCTCTCCGAGGCGCTCGGCGAGCGCGTGCGCGAGGCGGTCGAGCTCCTGATCCACGCCCACGGCGAGGCGTTGCGCCCGCTGCTGGCCGGCTCTACCTCTGCAACCCCTGAAGAAATCTATCGCGCGGCGTGCCGGGTGGCGATGCGGTTGGTGGTGATCCTGTTCGCCGAGGCGCGCGATCTGCTGCCGCGCGGCAACACCGTCTATCGCGACAGCTACGGGCTCGAAGGGTTGCTGCACCAGCTCGAACGCGGCGGCGGCCCGGCACCGGACGCCTACTCCGCCTGGCCGCGCGTGCAGGCGCTGTTCCGGCTGGTGCGCGACGGCTCCCATCACCCCAGCCTGCCGGTCACCGCCTACGGCGGCGCGCTGTTCGCCGCCGGGGCCGAGGACGCACCCGACGGCGTGGCGCGGGCGCTCGCCGTGTTCGAGGGCGCCTGCTTCGATGACCACGTGCTCCCGGACCGGGACGTCCGCGAGATGCTGCGCCTGCTCACCCGCACCACCGTCCGCATCCGCCAGGGCCGCGCCGGGACGCGCACCGTCACGCCGGTCGACTTCGCCGACCTCTCCTCCGAGTACCTCGGCGTCCTCTACGAGGGGCTGCTCGACTACGAGTTGAAGACCGCGGAAGGCGACCCGGTGATCTTCCTGGCGGTCGGCGACCAGCCGGCGCTGCCGCTGCCGCGGCTGGAGGCGATGGACGACGCCGCCCTGCGCGCGCTGTTCGAGAGTCTCAAGGGCAGCGCGGGGGGCGGGGCCGAGGAAGCGGCGCCGGAACCGGCGGATGAGGCGGATGCGGACGCCGGGGAGGAGGATGGCCCGGCGGCGGATGCGGACGCGGCGGGCGATGCTGCGGACGATGCCGAAGCTGCGGCCGCCCTCCCGTCCGACGACCGGCGCCGCCACCGCACCCGCGCGGAGACCTGGGCGCGCCGCGCGGCGCAGGTGGCCGGCCTGGTGCGGCGGCGGCGCGGGCGCGGTACGCCGGAGCGCCGGCTGGCCCACGATCGGGAGCTGGCGCTCACCGCCCGCCGTCTGGTCGCCCGCGTGGTGCTGCCCGGCGAGTGGTACCTGGTGCGCTGGGGCGGCACCCGCAAGGGGTCGGGCAGCTTCTACACCCGCCCCGGCTTGGCCGTCCCCACCGTGCAGCGCGCCTTGCGCCCCCTCGCCTACGATCCGCCCGCCACCGCCGGCGGCGCCCCGGACCGCGACGCGCCCCCCGCGCGCTGGACCCCCAAGCCCCCGGAACACATCCTGGCGCTCACGGTCTGCGATCCCGCCTGCGGCTCCGGCACCTTCCCGCTCGCCGCCCTCCGCTTCCTCACCGACGCGCTGTACGCCTCCCTGCTCCACCATCGCCGCATCACCCCCGACCCCGCCGACGGCGCGCGCTCCCTGGTGCGCCTGCTCGGCATCGACGACGGCACGCAGCCCACCGGCGGCCCCGAGCGCCTGATCGACGAGCTGATCCCGTGCCGCCCGGACGACGCCGAGTTCGAACCCCGCCTCAAGGCGGTGCTGCGCCGCCACGTGGTGGAGCGCTGCCTCTACGCCGTCGATCTCGATCCGCTGGCCGTGGAGCTGTGCCGGCTGGCGCTGTGGATCGAGACCATGGACCGCACCCTCCCGTTCGGCTTCCTCGATCACAAGGTCAAGTGCGGCAACGCCCTGCTCGGCGCCTGGTTCGACCGCTTCCGCCACTACCCGGTGATGGCCTGGAAGAACCGCGACGGCGGCGACCGCACCCACCTGGGCGGCGTCCACTTCGCCAAGGACGCCCGCACCAAGGCGATCAAGGGCTTCGTCAAGGAGAAGCTCACCCCCGACCTCCGCCAGTTCCTGCGCGGCCCCGATCTGTTTCAGCAAGAAGACTTACTGAAAAAAGCCGCCGCCGCGCACGGGGAGGCGGTGGCGGTGCTGGAGGCCATGCACGCCCTGCCGGTGCAGGACGCCGCCGAGCGGGCGCGCCGCTACCGGGACGACCTGCTCGGTTCGCCGGCGTGGCAGTCGCTCAAGGCGGCGCTCGACCGCTGGTGCGCCTGCTGGTTCTGGCCGCCCGATCAGATCGACTGCGCCCCGCTGCCGACCACCTTCACCGCCCCGCCCCCGAAGACGCAGGCGGTCGCCGCGCGCGTGGCCGCCGAGCTCCGCTTCTTCCACTGGGAGCTTGAGTTCCCGGACGTGTTCCGCGCCCCGGGAGACGGCTTCGACGCCATCCTCGGCAACCCGCCGTGGGACATCGCCAAGCCGGTGTCGCAGGAGTTTTTCAGTAACGTCGACCCGCTCTACCGCTCCTACGGCAAGCAGGAGGCGTTGCGCCGGCAGGCCGGTTACTTTGTCGACCGCGATCTGGAGCGCGGCTGGCTCGACTACAACGCCCGCTTTCGCGCCCAATCCAACTTCGTCGGCCACGCCGCCCACCCGTTCAGCGACCCCAAGGAGACCGCCAAGAGTCAGGACCGCTTCGCCGCCGCGCGCGGCAACGAAAACGGCGCCCTGCACGACCGCTGGCGGGAGGCGCGCCGCGCCGGCGCGGGGTACGGCGATCCCGCGCATCCGTTCCGCCACCAGGGCGCCGCCGACCTCAACCTCTACAAGCTCTTTTTGGAGGCCGCCCACGGCTTGCTGCGGCCCGGCGGCCGGCTCGGCTTCATCGTCCCCTCCGGCCTGTACTCAGATCACGGCACGCGCGCGCTCCGTACCCTCTTACTTGAAAACTGTCGGTGGGAGTGGCTGTTCGGGATCGAGAACCGCGACCTGATATTTCCGATTCATCGGAGCTACAAATTCAATCCCGTCGTGGTGGAGAAGGGAGGAGCGACCGAGGCGATTCGCACCGCCTTCATGCGCCGCAACCTGGATGATTGGGAGCGCGCCGAGGAGCTCGCCACCCGCTACTCGCGCGCGCAGATCGCCCGCTTCAGCCCGCGCAGCCGCGCCATCCTCGAAATCCAGTCGCAGCGCGACCTCGACATCCTGGAGAAGATCTACGCCAACTCCGTGCTGCTCGGTGACGACGGCCCCGGCGGTTGGGGCATCCGCTACGCCACCGAGTTTCACATGACCGGCGACTCCCGTCTGTTCCCGCCCCGCCCGCAGTGGGAGGCCAAGGGCTACCGCCCCGACGAATACAGCCGCTGGCTGCTCGGCGACTGGCGCCCCATCGGCGAACTGTGGGCTGAGCTCGGCGTCGATCCCGCCCGCCCGCAACCGGCGGAGGTGGAGCTCGCCAGCTGGCTGTTCGACGCCGCCGCCGGCCCCGCCCGCCGCGCCGCCGAAGCCCGCTTCGTCCACGGCCACCTGCTCAAGCCCGGCGACGCCGCCCGCTCCGGCTGGCGCCTCCGCTGCGCCGCGCCCCCCTGTGACCGCCTCCCCGTCCCCCGCGCCGCCCTCCCGCCCGGCGTCATTCTTTCCAGAGAGGCCGACGCCTGGCTCCCCGAAGACGCCATCCGCGACGTCGCCCTGCCGCTGTACGAAGGCCGCATGATCGGCCAGTTCGACTACAGCCAGAAAGGCTGGGTCAGCGGCAAGGGCCGCGCCGCCGTCTGGCGCGACGTCCCCTGGTCTCGCAAACAGATCGAACCCCAGTTTCTCATGGCGATCGACGACTACCGATCGGCAATCGACGCGCCGGACCAACCCAAGGTGCTGCACATGCGGATCGGGTCCGCCACCAACATCCGCACCGCCATTGCGGCGTTCGCGGTTGGCATGCCGTCGGGCGATACTGCAGCGGCGTTCTACACCGGGAGCTTGCGGCACACGCTCGTACTCGCGGCGATTCTGAACACGCTGGTGTCCGACTTCGTCACCCGCTCGCGTCTCATCGGGCTGCATCTCGACTATCACGTGATGGATCAGAGCCCGCTACCGGTCATCGAACATCCCGATCTCTATCAGGTCATTGCCGACCTTTCCGCGCGCCTGAGCGCAAACCCGCCGTGGTATTCGTGCCTCACGAACGGCACGGCGCCGGCGTCGTCAATCGGCGCCGAACGCGCGCGCCATCTCGCCATCCTCAACGCGCTGATAGCGGATCAGTACCGGATCACCTCCGCCGACCTGCGCCGCATCATCGCCGACTGCGACCTCCCGACCGAGCACCTCAAGCGCCGCACCCACGGCACCGGCTTGGACCCCAAAGGCTTCTGGCGCGTCGATCAGGACGCGCCCCCCGAACGCCGCCACCCCGTGCTCACCTTCATCGCCCTCCGCGACCTCGAAGCCCGCATTGAGTCCGCCGGCGGCGACCGCGAGCGCGGCATCGGCGCATTTCTTACGCAAAATAACGGCGAAGGCTGGCTGCTCCCGGAGACCCTGCGCCTCGCCGACCACGGCCTCGGCCGCGATGACCGCGCCCGCCACCCGCAGCCCGTCGCCGGCCGCCTCGGCCCCCGATTCTACGACTGGCAACTCGCCCAGACCGCCGAAGAAGCGCAGCGCGAAAGCCGTCTGCACGCCCGCAACCTGCTCGGCGCCTTCCGCTACGAATCGCTGCGCCGCGGCGACCATTACGCCGTACCCGATGAACAACCCGCCCAGCGCGTAGCCGAAAGCCGCGCAACATACTCGACCGATTCCGGCCCGCAAGACCGCCAACCCGACCTGTTCGCGCCGAACGACACGCGGAGCGGCGCGTGACGTCCGCACCAGGCGATCCGGCGCTCGCTCGACGCGATCCTCCGCCGCCGGACGCCATATGCCGGTGGCCCGCGGCGGGCGTCACGAACTGGGTCACCGCGTTCCTGGAGCGCGCCCGGCGCGACCCCAATATCGCCGCCGTGGTCGCCATCGGATCGGCCGTCCGGCCGGGCGTCGATTCCGATGATCTCGACCTGATCGTATGCTGCCATGACACGGCACTCTTGAAGGAACGAGCTCCCATCGAAATCGACATGCGATCCAGGAACCTGCCCGACGTTGACCATGAGATTGAAAACGGCGGCGACCTTCTGATCTGGGCGGTGCGCTTCGGAAAGCCGCTCCTGGACAAGGCCGGCGGATGGCAATCCGTCGTGCGGCGTTGGAGGAATCGCTTGCCCGTCCCGGACCCTGCGGTATCTTTGGAGCGCGCCAACGCGCTTCGTCCGCATATGGAAACCATGCGCGCCGCCGGCGACCGGGACGCCTTCAACGAGCTCAACCTCTCCTATCTGAGCCACCACGCCCGCGCCGCGTTGGCCGCCGCCGGAATCCACCCGGCGTCGCGGCCGGAGCTGCCCGGCCAGCTTCGGGAACTGGGCGATACGGCGCTGGCGGCGCGGCTCGAAGCCGCGCTTGCCAAGCGATAAAGGAGTAACGTCGATGTTCGACACCGCCGAGCAGATGCTCGAACAGATTCGCGCCGGCGAGGACGGGCGCGCCGAATTCAAGGAGCTGCGCCTGCGCGACCGGCGGGTGATCTCCCCCAACACCGAGGACCTGGCCTCCGAGTTGGTGGCGTTCGCCAACGCCGACGGCGGCGCAGTGTTCCTGGGGGTGGACGATACCGGAACGGTGACCGGCATTCCGCCGGACCGGCTGGACCTGGCCGAGCAATGGCTGGTCAACGTCGCCACGCACAACTGCAAGCCGTCGATCCGGCCGCTCGTCCGCAAGGTGCTGCTGCCCGCGGCAGGCGGCGAGGAGCGGCGCGTGCTGCTGGCGGAGGTCCCGCGCGGGCTCTACGTCCACCGCACCTCGGGCGGGCGTTACTACGTTCGCGTCGGTTCCATAAAACGGGACCTTGAGCCCCCGGAGCTCGCCCGGCTCTTTCAAGACCGGGGGCGCGAGTACGTCTTCGACGAGCAACCCGTGCTCGCCGCCACCGTGGAACACCTCAACCGCAACCGGCTCGAAGCGTACTTCGGACGCTCGCCGACCATTCCCTGGCTCGACCTGCTGCGCAACACGCGGGTGACCGTCCGCGACCGGGACGACATCGACCGCCCCACCGTGGCCGGCCTGCTGACGTTCGGCGCGAACCGACCGACTTCCTCGCCTCCGGCTCGATCGAGGCCGCCCGCTACCGGGGAACGCGTCTCGCTTCCGACGACCTCATCCACGCCGAGCGCCTCGCCGGCCCGGCGCCGGACCAGATCGACGCCGGCATCGCGTTCGCGGCCCAGTTCATGCGGCGCGCGGGCGGGGAGACCGCCGCGCAGTACGATCTCGACGTCGTCGACGAGGCGATCGTCAACGCGGTCGCGCACCGCGACTACGCCATCTCCGGCTCGAAGATCCGCCTGTTCCTGTTCGCCGACCGGCTGGAGCTCTACAGTCCGGGCGCGCTGCCCAACACCATCACGCTCGAAGAAATGCCCTACCGCACCTTCACCCGCAACCAGCTCCTGGTGAACTTCCTGTCGCGCATCCGCAGCAAGCGCACCGGCCAGGTGTTCCTGGAGTCCCGCGGCGAAGGCGTCCGCAAAATCCTCGACGCCGGCGAGGCCCACTCCGGCCGCCGCCCCGAATACGCCCTGTTCGGCCCCGAACTCCGCCTCACCCTCTGGGCGCGCGCACCGCGGTAATCTACTCGACAAGCAGCGACACGTCCACCGACTCGAATATCTTCTTACTCCCATCAACTGCGTTCTGCAGGTGGCCGTACAGTCGCCAATATAGCGTCCACAGCCAGTCGCGGTGGTCCAAGAACTTGACATTGAGTCGCAAATAATGTCGAGCCGTTTCCCAGTCGATTACCTGTGCGTGAACCGGGAACCGGCCTCTGTCCATCAATCTCGTCGGCGTCAACGTATAACTGCCACCATGTCTCTTGAGCGCATTCTCAGCGCACATCCGTGTATACTCGATCAACTTCTCCATACCGCGGAAGCGCACGGAATCAAGTTGCCCGAACACCGCTCTGTAGGCTGCGTCCTCTGGATTCTTTCTGAAATTCTCCTCCGCTACCTCGTAGGCTTCGGTATAGTCGAACGCCGATTGCCAAATTCCATACCCGTCCTGGTCCTCAAGTTGCACTTGCGGGTCGATCGGCCCCAATTCCGATGTGGTGCTCATGACTATTTCGCTTGCCCCCAACGCTATCAGGGTCGCTGCGCTCTTCGCTTTGTCCGGTACGATCACTCGATACTCGCCGGACCGTAAACTCTCGGTTTCCGTTGAAGACGCATTCCAAAGCATGCGGATCAGTTTCTCGGCCGTCCCGATGTCGCCGCCTGGCGAGTTCAGCAGAAGATCGCGCGGCGCCACAGTTTCTGCTGCATTCAGCAGTTCCTGCAGATGGCGAACGTCCTCCTCACTGATTTCGTACCGTCCCACGTAGCATAGCAGCGGTCTACCGGTGCAGTCTTGGATCTTCCGAAAGAGCTCCTGACGTACCTCTCGGGCGAGCATCAGCGACTCCGTAGTCGGTGCCGTATCCGGCTCCCTGTTGGCTTTCGGTATCTGGTCACGTCCGATCGATTTCCGTGTGCGCACTTCAACTACTCCGCGTCGCAAAGTTGTGTGGCGGCTTCGCCCAGATCACTCGGCCCTTGCGCATCGAATAGTGACAATGCCGGGAACCATCATGAAGATCTACGCTTGGGGAAAGCGTGATACGGCGAGTGACCGACAATGTCAGCGTCCAATGCGGGACACGTGAATCGTCAAGGTTAAGTATGATCCGGTGCCCGGCGCCACACGGGCAGTCGAATACCAACCACTTATTCAAGATCGTCGTCGTAACGAGATAGGCGCGCCGTTTTGGTATTTTTTCGGGAACATCGTCCACGTCAGCCGTGCTGTGCTCTACCCGCCAACGCATGATAGGTATGGGTCCAAGCAAATTCGAGAGCAAATGCCCGATACGACCAGCGAGAGCGGGACGTGTCGATCGGTTGTCTGTCCGCCTATTCACGATGGTCAGTCCATCCAGACCTGTTCCATGAACGGGGTCGTGTCGCCGGCTCCCCACTTGTTGTGCCCCTGGTGACAGTAGTGGCCCGGGTTGGGGGCTACGACGTTTGTAGACGTTTCCCGGTCGTGTATCCGAAGCAGTATCTCGGTGGGTCTGGCCGGGTGGCCGTATCCGACCAGACGTTCAAGCAACTCATTGACGGCGGCTGACGCTATCATGGTCGTAAAGGTGATCACTGCCGGCTCCACGCCGCCAAGCGCAGGCGCATAACCCTCGTCCGCAAGCCGCTTCCGCTCCTGCGGGGTCCGCATCTCCGCGGCGGCGCGGCTTGTGTCGATGCGATTGCGGCACAGCAGGCATGCGTTGCCAGGCGAAAGAATCGTGACGCGGCCGTCGATGCCGGTCAATTCGCTATCTTCGTCGCTGCTGAGTAACACGCCGATGTCGATCACGGGAACCAGATAGTAGGTAGAGAGTCGGGACAGAACCAAGCGGCCGGCGTTGTCGTCGGTGCAACCGAAAATAAGATCGACGCCGGCCAGTTCGCGCGCGACGGGTTCGCTGGTGCACATGCCGTTGATTGCCCGGCACCGGAGGTCCGGCGCAATCGCTTGCAAGTGTTGGCGCAGCACCTTTACTTTGGGCTCGCGGACCTGTGCCGGAGTCGAACCGTACACGCGGGTAACGTTGCTGGCGCTCAACGTGTCGGCGTCCACCAGGAGCAGATCACGGGCGCCCAGCCGCACGACCTGCTCGGCCACGGCCGAACCGGTGCCGCCGGCGCCCACGATTGCGATCTTGAGCATCCCGATGGTCCGCTGCACGGCATTGCCGAACGCGCGAACACTGCGATCGAACATGGCAAGGTCAAGGACGTGGGGTTTCCGGTCGTAGGCCGGCTGCAGATGCCACCGGTCGCCCACCGCCCAGAAACGGTCGATGGATTTGGTTCTCACTCCCTCCTCCTGCAAGGTCCCGGTGAGGTGGAGGCTTGAGCCATTCGGCGCGGCGATTACCGTTCCGTAGCAATCCGAACCGCTACGCAGGCGAAACACGTCGGCAATGGCGCTGTCGACTACGCGGTCGCGTTTACTTGGCACGGGAGTACCGCCGGGATGGGTGTGGACCCAGATCGGCACTGCGCCGTCCTGTTCGGCCAGACCGAGGGCAGGGACGTAACCTTCGGGCGTGATCGACATTTCCGACGGGGAGCGGCGCCGGTATGCCGTCGGCGGAGCCCAGTGCAGCGCACGCCCCAACAGACGGGTATCACCGTTCGCCGTCCGGTGGCGGCGCGCGAGCAGGACTCCCGCAGTCTCGTCGGGCAGGGCGGCGGTCCGGGTCAGGTCGTCGGTGATCGGTCCCGGCAGAACCAGCGTCACACTCATGCGGCAGCTAGCTTCTGGCCAACTCCTGGTCCACGAGCGCGAGGAAGCTCTTGAGGGAGTCGACGCCGGGCCGCCACTGGCCCGGGTTGAAGTGGCGGGACCAGCGCTGCCACCTTCTACCGAGGTGTGACTCCGTTATTTCGGTCTGGGGAATCGGATGACCGTCCGGCCGCAGTATCGGCGGATCGAACCACCACATGTCGGGCGCCACGTCCGGATAACCCGGCGCGAGCCTGAGCAGCAGATCCGACCGGGTGGGCCGCAACCCGTCCGGCAGCGGGAACTCCCGCAGCACGAGGCAGACCATACGGTCCTCAATTACTTCGCTGTACTGCAAATGCCGTTCTTCCAGGCACTCCCGGTCTTCACGTGGCAACATGGCCTGCCTCCTCACGCCGCGATGCTACTGCCGTTCGCTCACGAACCGGGGTTGATATTCCGGGGCGCCGTAAAAAAGCGCATCCTGTCGCGGATCTCCACCTCGGTCTCGTCGTCGATCTTCGTGTCGGAACCGCCGGGCACGATCTCGAACAGGTCCCGGGTCATGTCGATCGGCGGGGTAGCGATGTTGCGTATCTCCAAACCAGTCAATACGTTCTTGCCGTGAACCGGCCACGGCACGGGGTACTCCTTGCGGTCGATCAGAATGGTCGTCCCCTGATCTACCGGTCCCTGGGGACCTTCCTGACGGACGTTTGTCGATGTCTGCATGGCAACCTCCTTCGGTGAACGCCCTCCGGCGCACCCGTATTGATACGCACCATCGGGTTCTGTCAAAGTGACCTACCGATGATACACGTCCAGGGTACTGCCGACTGTTTCACATGTCAAGCACTTCACGCGAAGGAAGGATGATGGCGGAGTCGTCCTCTCTGCGGTCCCTCGGCAGATTGGTCGCCCGGAAGCGCGGCAAGGTGGGGATTCGAGCTGCCGCACGGGAGATCGGCGTGTCCGCGGCCACGTTGTCCCGAGTCGAAAACGGTCAGCTTCCAGACCTGGAAAACTTCACCAAGCTATGCCAGTGGTTAGAAATAGACCCCTCTACGGTGCTGGGCTTCAGTACGGAAGGCCAGAGACCCACGGCCGCAGTTCACTTCCGCAGCCGCCAGACGATGTCGGTGGAGACGGCCGCTGCCCTTCAGGACCTCATTCTGGCCGCGCAGCGGATGCTGTCGCAGGAGCAAGGCTCCGGTTGATGCGTCGTGGGTTCAAGGCTTGGTGCGAACGGGTGGCCGGCGAGTACCGGCAGGCCCTCGGCATCCCCCCGGATGCGCCACTCGACGCGAACGCGTTAGCAGAGTCCCTCGGCGTCCGGGTAGCGACGCCCGAGCAGCTTCCCGGGCTGTCTGTGGCCAGTATCACGCAACTCACGGTGACTGAACCGGATAGCTGGTCAGCGGTGACCATCTCGCAGGGCGGCGTCCGCTTGGTGATTCTCAACTCGGGCCAGCCCGTTCAACGTCGCGCCAACAGCTTGTGCCACGAGCTTGCGCACATACTCCTCAATCATCGATCCGACGAAACGCAGTTGTCTCGCCAAGGATTCCTGTTTCGCGCCAGTTTCAACAACGAACAGGAAGAAGAAGCCGACTGGCTGGCCGGCTGCCTCCTGGCGCCGGCGGACGGTCTGCTTCGCGCATACCGGAGGACGTCTTCCGCCGAGCGACTCGCCGAACACTTCGGCGTAAGTCGCGCACTCATCGACTGGCGACTGCGAATGACCGGCGTGCCCAAGCGAGTGATGCCGCGCGCGAGAAGAGTCTGTACTCAGAGCCGCGGCAGGCGCTCCGCCGACATAGTTCCATAAGGAAGCAGGACTTGCATACTCATCGATATGGTTGTCAGCAAGAATGTTGTCAACTGCGGCGCTGACAAGTGCGCGGGTCGGCCGTTGCGACACGCCCACCTGGAGCGTCAGATCAGTGCCGCCCGATCGAGAGCAACATCAGGGAGACCGAGGTGCGCTTGACCGGCCGCATCGAGGAGCAGACCAAGCGCATTGACGCGCTGCACCGGGACATGCTCGGGCTCGGCGAGCGGGTGGCGGTCGTCGAAGCGAGAGCCTGAGCCTGGCGCATCGTCTTACCGCGTCCACAAGGCGCTACGCGCCATGAGCGGGCCGCTGGCGGCGGTTCGGACCTGCCCGGCGGATCAGATGTCGAACGGCGATGCCCAGATTTGCGCGAGGTCCAGGACGAAGCCGGGAAGCACCGGGTCGCCGGCGACGGCTGCCGGTTCGGTGAGGCGCTCCACCGCGCCGTCGGCGTGGTAGACGAGAAGCAGCCCCCGGTCAGCGAGAAGCAGCCAGCCAAGACGCGCGCCGTTGGTCCGGTACTCTTCCATCTTGCGTTGCAGGGCAGGCACGGAATCGGACGGTGAGGCGAGCTCCACCACGAAGTCCGGGCACAGCGGCAGGAATCTCCTCCCCTGCTCCGCGGTGACCGCGGCGAGGCGGGAGTGCGCTACCCAGGCCGCGTCCGGCGACCGGACGGCGCCGTTGGGAAGCTCGAAGCCGGCGGATGAATCGAACGCGACGCCGGAGCCATCCCGGTCCGCCCAGCGGACCAGCTCCGCGGTCAGCCGAGCGTTCCGGCCGCTCGTCTCGCCCCCGGCGGGCGGCATTATCTCAATGTCTCCGGCGTCGTTGCGCTCAATCGCCACCTCACGGTTCAACTGGCAGAAATGAAAGAACTGGTCTCGCGTGACGTCGATCGCGGGGCGTAAGCGCAGCACGAGCCGCGCCGTTGCCGGCTGCGCAACGTCCGACTGGTCCAACTGCCGGCTGACCACTGCCATCGCCACCGCCGCATACTACCTCCGCCGCGGTGCGCTGGCAATCCGCGGGCAGGCGAGGTATGCTACGGTATGGCAGAGGTGGGGTCAGCGGTATGAGTGCGGAAGCGATCCTCGCCCTGTTCGGGGCGGGCATTGCGCTGATGGTAGCGGTTCAAGGCTTCACGTGGCGCGCCGTGGAGAAGCAGATCGGCGCCGTCAGGACCGACTTGAGCGGTCAGATCGGCGCTCTCAGGACGGACCTGGAGGGCCAGATCGGCGCTCTCAGGACAGACCTGGAAGGGCAGATCGGCGCCGTCAGGACCGACTTGGGCGGTCAGATCGCCAACTTGGCGCAACGGATCGCCGATTCGGAGGCGCGGTCGGAGAAGGCGCACGCCCGGATCGAGAACAACATCAGGGAGACCGAGGTGCGCTTGACCGGCCGCATCGAGGAGCAGACCAAGCGCATTGACGCGCTGCACCGGGACATGCTCGGGCTCGGCGAGCGGGTGGCGGTCGTCGAAGCGAGAGCCTGAGCCCTGGCGCTGAATCCGGTCGCCTATACCGAAAACGTCGTCCGCAGTTTTCTGCGCTATCAGCTCACGGCGTACCCGTTCGCCGACCCGGGGCTGCACGCGCAGATGCGGGAGCTGCTGTCGCTCGACCGCACGCGCCGTTCGCCGCTGCTCAAGGGGCCGTACGTCAGCCTGTCGCGGCCGTTCCGGGAGGGCGGCACGGTTGACTCCCTGGTGACCGAAGGGCTGCTCCACCCGCACCTGCGCGAGCGGATTCCGCAGCACGTCACCCACCTCCGCAGCCATCAGGAACAGGCGATCCGCGCCATCGCCGCCGGCCGCGCCACGCTGATCTCCACCGGCACCGGCTCCGGCAAGACCGAGTGCTTTCTCTACCCGATCCTCAGCCGCTGCCTGCAGCTCCGGGACGAGCAGGCCGCGCCCGGCGTCAGCGCCGTGATCGTCTATCCCATGAACGCGCTGGCCGAGGATCAGCTCATGCGCCTGCGCGGCCTGCTGGCCGGCAGCGGCATTCCGTTCGGCATCTACGTCGGCAAGACGCCGGAGGGCGAGGCCGACGTGGCCGGCGTGCGGCTGCCGCCCGGCGCCTCGCAGGCCGGCTACCAGGCGCGGCTGCGGCGGGCGCAGCAGGAAGGCCGCGGCGAGACCGTCTATCCCGCCGAGGAAGTCTGCTCGCGGCAGATGATGCGCACGCCGGGCCGGCAGCCCCGCGTCCTGCTCACCAACGTCAAGCAGCTTGAGCTGCTGCTGACGCGCCAACAGGACGTCGAGCTGTTCGCCGGCGCGCGCCTCGACTTCCTGGTGTTCGACGAAGCGCACACCTTTACCGGCGCGCTCGGCGCGGAGACCGCCTGCCTGATCCGCCGCCTGCGCGCGTACTGCGGCGCCGGCGCCGACCGCACCACCTGCGTCGCCACCTCGGCCACCATCGTCGACGAGCGCGAGCCGGAGACGGCGCGCGCGTTCGCGGCGCGCTTCTTCGGCGTTCCCGCCGCCGCGGTGCACACCGTCGGCGAGGACTACGAGGCGGAAGTGTGGGCCGCGCCGCGGCGCACGCCCCCGCCGCCGCGGCAGGACGCCGCGGCGATCCTGGAGCGGTGCGTGCAGGCCGTCGACGCCGCGGACGATCAGCCGGCCGCGGTGCGCGCCGCCTACCGCGACCTGGCCGGCGCCGACCTGCCGCCCGGCGCGTGGCCGGCCGCGCTCCACGCCGCGCTGTCCCGCAATGAAGTCGTGTTCCTGCTGAACGAGGAACTGGGCGCGCCGCGCGCGCTCGACGAGCTGCCGCCCGCCCTGGAGCGGCGCCTCGGCCGCCCCGTTTCCGAGGCGGAGATCCTCGCTTGGTTGACGCTCGGCGCCGCGGCGCGCAGCCACGACCGGCCGCTGCTGCGCCCGGTGGTGCACGGCTTCGTGCGCGGCATCGGCGGCGCCGTGGCGACCTTCCCGGCGGACCGCGCCGGGCCGCGCCTGTGGCTGGCCGCCGAAGACCACCCGGACGGCGGCGCGCCCGGCGACGGCCACGCGCACTTCCCGGTGACCACCTGCACCACCTGCGGGCAGCACTACTACGTCACGTTCCTGGAGGACTTCAGCCACACCCGCGCCCGCCCCGGCGGCGGGCGAGTCGGCGCCGGCGGCTGCTACTGGCCGCCGCTGGAGGATGCCCAGGGCGGCAAGCGCGCCGTTCTGGTAGACACCCTGATCGGCGCGCAGGATGAGGAGGGCGAGGCGCCGCGCCACGCCCGCACGGCGCCGCTCCACTTCTGCCGCCGTTGCGGGGCCGCGCACCCGGAGCCCGCCCCGCGCTGCCGGGCGTGCGGCGCCGCCGGCGATCCGGTGACGCTGCTGGCCGTGCGCCAGGACCCAAAGAACCGCGGCCGCCTGACGAGTTGTCTGTCCTGCGGCGCCCACGGCCGCCGCCTGAGCGGCCACTACCGCGAGCCGGCGCGGCCGGTGCGCGCCATCAACGTGGCCGACGTGCACGTGCTGACGCAGGACATGGTGCACCACGCGCAGCGCCAACGCCTGCTGGTGTTCTGCGACAACCGCCAGGACGCGGCGTTTCAAGCCGGGTGGATGAAGGATCACGCGCGCCGCTTCCGGCTGCGGGCGCTGATGGCCGACGGCATCAAGGCGAGCCCGCGGTCAATAGGCGACCTGACCGGCTACCTGGACGACGCGCTGGAAGCCGACGCCACGCTGTCGCGGGCGCTGGCGCCGGAGGTGTGGCAGGTGGCGCGCCGCGAGAGCGGCGGCGGGCGGCATCAGCAGGAACGCCGCAAGTTTCTGCGGTTTCAGGTGTTGCGGGAGGTGACGATGTCCGCCCGGCAGGCGCTCGGCCTGGAGCCGTGGGGGCGGATGAAGGTGGAGTACGCCGGCCTCGACGCCTCCCTGCCGTGGATGCAGGAGCACGCCCATTCCCTGGGGATAGCGCCGGAAGAGCTGCGCGAAGGCGTGGCCGGCATCCTCGATTACCTGCGCCGCCGGGGCGCGCTGTACGACCCGGAGCACGAGGTCTTCACCAAGTACTGGCTGGAGGGCGACCGGGAAATACAGCAGGGATATCTGCCCGGCTTCCTGCGCCCCGCCGCCACCAAGCTGCGCCGCGAGGCGGCGGAAAAGCGGGTGCCGATCACGCAGTGGCTGAGCGACGGCGGCGACACCCCGATCCGGCAGATCGCCCGCGCCTGGGGCGCCGCCGCTGCGGCGGTCGAACCACTCTTGGAAAACCTGTTCGCGCTGCTGGTCGAACACGGGCTGCTGGCGTCGGTGCGCCTCAAGGGCGCCCGCGGGCGGCCGTTGCCGAACGTGAGCGGCGTGTATCAGGTCAACGCCGACCGGTTGCGGCTCACCCCGCACCGGGGCGTGCGCCGTTGCCGCCGCTGCCGCCGCACCACCACCCGCAACCTGCCTCGCGGGCGCTGCCCCGCGTGGCGTTGCGGCGGCGAACTGGAGTGGGTGCGGGAAGACGACGACGACTACGACCTGCAGCTCCTGGACGGCGCCTACCTGATGCTGCGCCCCGAAGAGCACACCGCCATGGTGCCGCACGACGAGCGCGAACGACTGGAAAACCTGTTCAAGGGCGCCTCCGACGCCGTGAACTGCCTGGTCTGCACGCCGACCCTGGAGCTCGGGATCGACATCGGCCAGCTCGACTCGGTGCTGATGCGCAATGTGCCGCCGCTGCCGGCCAACTATTGGCAGCGCGCCGGCCGCGCCGGGCGCCGCCACCGCATGGCGGTCGACCTCACCTACTGCCGGCCCACCTCGCACGACCGCGCCTACTTCCGGGACCCGCGCAAGCTGCTCGGCGGCAGGATCGATCCGCCGGCGTTCAACCTGCGCAACGAAGTGATGGTCGCCAAACACGTGCGCGCGACCGTGATCGCCGGCCTGCACCGCGCCGGCCGCGACGACTCCCGGCCGCAGCCGGACCGCGACGCGATGCGGGCGGTCCTGGACGCCTGCCTGCCGCGGCAGGTGGCGCCCTATCTGTTCGACGGCGGCGAGGTGCGCGCGGCGCCGTTCGACTTCCGCCCCCTGCGCGCGCTGATCGCCGAGCACGCCGCGGCGCTCACGGACGACGTGCTGCGGGTGTTCGCCCAGGGCTGGCCGGAAGCGGACGCGGCGGTGACCGCCCCGCCGGCGCTGCGCGCGCGGGTCGACGCCTTCGCCGGCGACCTGGAGCAGGTGGTGGCGCGGCTGCGGCGCCGCCTGCGCTGGGCGCTCGACCAGATCCGCCGCCTCGACCGGCGCCGCGAGCAGCAGGGGACGCTCGACGCCGACGACGAGGCGCTGTTCCGGCGCTGCGACCAGCTCGTCAAACGCCTCAAGGGAACCGCCCGGCGGCGCAGCGAAGCGGAGGGCCACGACGACTTCAACACCTTCAACGTGCTGGCCGCCGAGGGGTTTCTGCCGGGGTACGGCCTGGAAACCGGATCGGTGGCCGGCTGGGCGGAGATCCCGTTCTGGCGCGCGGGGGCCATGGACTTCTCCCTGCCGCGCCCGCCGGCGGCGGCGTTGCGGGAGTACGTGCCCGGCAACCTGATCTACGCCAACGGCCACCGCTTCGTGGCGCGGCGCTTTCACCGCGGCGTCGACGAGCAGCGCGCCGAGATGCCGTGGTACGAGGTGGCGGCCGACCGCAAGGCGGTCCGGGAAGCGGCGCCGGGGGCCGGCTCCGCGCTCGGCGGGCGCCTGCTGCAGACCATGGCGGTGTGCGACGCCGACCTGATCCACGCCTCGCACATCTCCGACGAGGAGGAGTTGCGCTTCCGGATGGGCGTCGCCATCCACGGCCTGGAGACCGGCCAGCACAACGGCGGCGCCGCCTGCCGCTGGGGCGGGCAGCCGCTGCAGCTCCGCCGCGGAGTGCGCCTGCGGCTGGTCAACGTCGGCGCGTCGGCCGCCATCGCCGACGAGCAGCTCGGCTATCCGGTCTGCACGGTGTGCGGCCAGAGCATCTCCCCGCTCGCCTCCGATCAGCAGCGGCAACGGTTCGACCAGGGCCACCGGCAGCGCTGCGGCCGCGCGCCGCAGCCGGTCGGCTTCTACGCCGACGTGGTGGCCGACGCGCTCTCCCTGCCCGCCTGCGATAGCGCCCGCACCGCGTACAGCGTCCTGGAGGCGTTGCGGATCGGCGCCGCCGGCGTGCTCGACATGCACGGCGAGGACTTGCAGGTACTGGTGATCGGCCACGTCGACCGCGAGGCGGTGGACGGGTTGCTGTGGGACCCGATGCCGGGCGGTTCCGGTCTGCTGGACCGGCTCCTCGAACGCTTCGCCGAGGTCGTTGCGGCCGCCCGCGCGGTCGTCGCCGACTGCCCGGCGGCGTGCGGATCGTCGTGCATCGACTGCCTGCAGACCTTTCGCAACGCCTACTACCACCGCGACCTGGATCGCGCCGCGGCGCGCGAGCGGTTGGACGAATGGGGCGCGCAGGTCGCGTTCGAGCACGAGATTCCGCCGCGCCAGCCGGCCGCGGCGCCGGGCGGGGAGGCGCTGCCGGCCAACGAGGCGGAGACCCGGCTGCGCCACCTGCTGCGCGCCGCGGGCTTCGCCGAGGGCGCGCGCGGCGAACAGATCCGCTTGAGCCGCGCGCTGGGCGCCACCACGCCGGACGTGATCTACCGCGCCGCCGACCATGAGCCGGACGAGGGCGTCTGCCTCTACCTGGACGGGCTGAGCGCGCACCTGCACGGCAACCCCGACACCGCGGCGCGCGACCGCGACATCCGCGCCTGGCTGCGCAACCGCGGCTACGAGGTGATCGAGATCGCCGTCCACGACCTGGACGACCGGGAGGCGATGACCCGCCACTTTCGCCGGCTGGCGCGCTATCTCTCCCTGCCGGAGGCGCGCGGCCGGCTGCGCGACGACCCGTCGTGGTTCCCGGCATCCGGCCAGGCGCCCGAGCCGGGGCCGGCGCCGGGACCCGGCCCGCTGCGGCTGGTGCAGCCGGCGCCCGGCCGCCGCTACGTGACCTGCGTGCCGCTGGTGCCGCTGCAGGCCGCCGCCGGCCGGTTCGGCGGCGCCGACACGATCCCGGACGACGACCCCGAGTGGCAATGGGTCGAGTTCGACACCGCCCGCGCGTTGCGGCCCGGCATGTTCGTGGCGCGCGTGGAGGGCCGGTCGATGGAGCCGCGCATCCCGGACGGCGCCTACTGTCTGTTCGCCGGCCCGGTGACCGGCAGCCGCCAGGGGCGCATCGTGCTGGCCCGGCTGCTCGACGCCGTCGACCCGGACACCGGCCAGCGCTTCACCGTCAAGCGCTACCGCAGCGCCAAGATGGTCAACGAAGACGGCTGGCGCCACCGCGCCATCGTCCTGGAACCGCTCAACCCCGGCTACGCCCCGATCACCCTCACCGCCGACGACGATGGCGAGGACGAGAGCCCCGTCGCCGTGGTCGCCGAACTGCTCGAAGTCCTCGGCGTCAGTCGCCGGTGACGATCAGAACGCGGTCGCCGGCGGTGCGGGCGAAGGTCTCGGGGGCGTACATCTCCTCCGCCGTTGCCGCCGGGACCACGAACGCGCCGGGGGTGGTAGCGCGCGCCGTGTACCGGAACCGGTAGACGCCGGCGCTCAGGTAGGAGGCGAACGCCTCCGCGCGGTCGTCGCGCAAGTTGCGGTGCTCGTACCAAGTCCCCCACCTCCACCAGCGCCGCGGTGAAGCCTCCGGCTCGCCGCCGGCGTCCTCGGAAAGGGCCGGGTCGAGGATTTCCATGCCCGCCGGCAGCGGGTCGACCAGCGCCACGTGCACGCGCCGCGCCGGGACCGCCAGGGTCAACTCCACCCGCACGCGGCTGCCCGCGCGGATGCGCCACGCCCCGTCCGCGTCCCGGCGCACGTCCGCCGGGTCGTCGACTGCGGCGTAGCGGCGTTCCACACTGAAGCCGTGCGCGGCCGCCTCCCCGAGCAGGCCGGCGGCTGCGTAGCGCAGGCCCAGGCGGTAGTACAGCCGGCCCGCGCCTTCGGCGCCGACGATCAGCGGCGCCGCCTCGCCCTCCCCGGCCCCGGAACGCACCGCCTCCAGCGGCACCTCCAGGCTCGCCTGCTCCGCCGAACGGCCGCGGAACTCGCGCCCGCCGGCGTAGCGCCCGCCCAGCCAGACGCCGGCGCTGAAGTCTGGCCGGCGCGACTCGAAGGTCCTGAAGTAACGTTCCAGCGCCAGCAGCACCCACACGTTCTCCTGCGTGTTGGCCCAGCGCCCCTTGACGCGGTGGCCCAGCAAGCCGCGCACCAGCTTGACGATCAGCCCGTCGCCGACGCCGCCGCGGTCCGGCTGCGCGGCGATCAGCGCCTCCAGCAGCACCGCGTCCGAGCGCCGGCTAGAGTGGAGCAGCAGGTAGGCGCCATCCTCGTAGCCGGTGGCGATGGTGGCCGCGCCGGCGGTCTCGGTAACCCGGTCGTTCACGAAGCGGACGATCTCGCCTACCGCGGGCGCGGAGTCGGGATCGCCGGCCAGCACCGAAAGCAGCCAGCCGATGCTCTCCGCGGAGAGATTCCGCAGCCCGGCGCGCGTCGCCAACCGGCGCGCCGCGGCCGGATCGCGGTCGCCGAGCAGCGCGCGCACGTACAGCGCGTAGGCCTGCAGCGCGCGGCGGGCGGAGCGGTCGTAGTCGCCGGGGACGTGCTTCTCGATGTTCCGCAGGTAGGCGCGCGACCGGTCGAGCACCTCCCCGCGCACCGCGTAGCCCTGCTCGCGGGCGCGCGCCAGGGCGTGCGCGGCATGCACGCTGTGGTACGGCCACGTACGCTCGCCGTGACGCCAGATCGGAAAGCCGCCGTCCCGGTCCTGAAGTGACTGCAGCGTCTTCAGGTTATCCGCCATCGTCCGGTCAATGGCGGCCGGCTCCGGCAGGCCGGCGGCGGCGAAGGCGGCGAGCACGGGCCGCAACGCCGCCACGCCGAGGATGGACGAGGCGATCTGCTCCGAGCACGCGTACGGGTAGCGCACCAAGTAGAGAAAGGCGTCGGTGAGGCTCTGCAGCAGCGTGGACGACAGCGATACGTGCAGGCCGCCGTAGCCGGGGAGCGATTTTTCCGGGAGCTGTACGTGATGCAGCGCCGCGGCCCCGCCGCCGGTCAGCGCGTCCAGTTGCCCGTAGGCGGCGAATGCTTCGCTGACCGCCGGCGTGAACACCGGCAGTTCCACGGCCGCGGCGTCGGCGATGGCCGGATCCGTAGCGGCTACGGCGGTGACGCGGAAGCGGCCGGTGCCGGCGCGGGCGGCCGCCGCCGGAAAGCGCACCTCCGTGCGGTCACCGGCGGGCACGGTCACCGCGTAGCCGGCGGCGGTGCCGGCGTCCTCCCCCGGCCCGGCGGCGGCGCCGACGGCCACCGCGGCGTTGCCGGCGCGGACGGCGACGTGAACCGGCAACGCGGTCTCGGTCTGATTCTGCACCACGACCGGCAGCTCGAAGCGGTCGCCGTAGTTGAGGAAGCGGGGCGCCGACGGCCGCACCATCAGCGGCAGGCGGGCCGTGAGCGCAGATTCCCCGGTCCCGAACTGACGGGCGCCGGCCGCGGCCACGGCGATGATCCGGTAGCGGGTCAGGTTGTCCGGCAGCGTGACCGGAACCGCGGCGGCGCCACCGGCGCCGGTCCGCACCTCCGGAGCGAACAGGGCGCGCGGGGCCAGGTCCTGCCGCACGGCCAGCGGCCGCGCGCCGCGCTCCAACGGGGCACGCCGCTCACGCGCGGAATAGACCTCGCCATCCCTTTCGAATGCATGTTCGGCGATCGCAAACCGCGCGCCGGCCGTCCGCCCGGAGCGCCTTTCCTCCGGCGCCGACAGCGCCAGCGAGGCGCGGCTGTCATGGTCCTCGACGCCCGCCTCGCGCTCCGGGTAGAAGTCGCGGATCGGGTTGGGCGGCCGATAGCCGGCCAGCGACAGCACCGCCTCGTCGACCACGACCACCGCCACTTCCGCGTCCGCCACCGGAGCGCCGGCGGCGTCCCGCACGGTCACGTCGATGGTGGTGCGGCCGCCGGGCGCGAGGCGCGCCGCGCGCGGCGCCACCTCCACCCGCAGGGTACGGCTCGCCGGCGGCGCCGGCAGGTCCAGGCTGCCCGTAGCGTAGGCGGGCCGGCCGGCAGCCGCGCCGAGCAGGTCGACCTGCAGGTGCACGTTGGGGATGAACTGCTCGGTGACCGGCACCTCCAGGGTGTGGGTCGGCCCGGTGAGCGAGAAGCGCTCGGCGCCGGCCAACCCGTTCCGGCCCAGCGTGAGCATCCCTTCGGCCGGGAAGAACGGCCCCTGCACCAGGACGCGGGCGCGGTCGCCGGGCTGGTAGGAGTCACGATCCGGGACCAGCCGCAGCTCCTGACGGGTTACGCCCTCGCCGGCGGGCCGGTAGGCGCCGCCGCCGCTCACCCAGCGCGTCAGCTCGGTGCGGTTGCGCCGCCCGGCGGCGTCGGTCACGGTGGCGGTAACGCGGTACTCGCCGCCGTGCGGCGTCCCGAAGCTGCAGGAGGCGAACGAGCCCGGTGGCGTACGCGGGTCCGCGGCGGAGTCGGCATCGGCGGCGGTGGTGCGGAGGACGCACTCCTGCACCTCCCGCTCCACCTCCTGCCACTCCCCGCCGCGTTGCTCCCAGCCGATCAGCGCCGCCCGCACGGCCACTTCGTGGCCGGCGACCGCGGCGCCGTCGACGTCGGTCACCGCGGCCTCGACCGTCAGTGGCTCGCCCTGCTCAACGAAGTAGCGGCCGGCGCGCAGCCCCACGTAGCGGTCGGCGGGATGCACCAGCAGGCCGGCGCCGCCGCTCCATGCCTGGCGATTCACGTCCAGCACGGTGGCGGTCGCGTCGATGCGGACCGGCGTGACCGCGGCGCCCGGTACGAAGTCGACGCGCAGGTGATGCGCGCCGTTGGCCCCGGTGGCGGCGCGGAACGTAGCGCTCCCCGGAGCGTCGCCATCTCGGCCATCCGGGCCGTCCGGGCCGTCCGGGCCGTCCGCGCCGAAGTCCAGCCGGTCCTCCAGGCCCCGGCCCGCGGCGGCGCGCCGCCACCACGGGACCCAGGTGCCGAAAGTGAAGGAGGACCAACGCGGCGGCGCGTAGGAGGCAGGTTCCGCGTTCACGCGCCACTCCACGGCCGCGCCGGGCAGCGGACCGCCGGCGAAGTAGCGCGCCGCCGCGGTCAGCACCGCGTGGCCGCCGCCCACGTGAAAGCCGCCGTCCGCGCCGCCACTGACGGCGGCCTGCACCTCGAACTCGGGCCGGCGGAACTCCCGCACGTCGATCAGGTGCAACTCCTCCTCGTCTTTCGCCTCAAGGGTGCCGCCGGCGGGCCGCAGCCGGATCCATGCCATTCCCAGGTCGATCTGCTGGGGCAGCTCGATTTGGAAGTGGAAACCGCCCAGAGGGCTCAACGGCGCATCGCCGACTGCTACTTCGTTGTGTCTCGCGTCCTGCACGCGATAGGAGATGCGGTCGGCCGCCCGCGGGCGGAACAGATCCAGGTCTCCGGTCGGGCCACGCCGCGCCCGCCGCAGCCAACCCTTGATGGCGGCGGTCTCACCCGGACGGTAGAGCCAGCGGTCGTCGAACACCGACATCGTCGCTTCGCCAGTGACCGAGTCTCTGGAATGCTCCACCGGAAGGAACGCCGCGTCATCGCCGGCGCGGGCGATCAGCACGAACTCGCCGTCGTAGGAGGGCAGCGGCAGCCGCGCCGTGCCGGAGCCGTCGGTGCTGGCAGTGATGGCGCGCGATCGGGCGCGCTGCAGCTTCACCTCAACCCCGACGAGCGGCGCGCCGTCGGCCAGCCGGCTGACCCATGCCAGCAGCCCGCGCTGGTCGGCGTACGTCGTCAGTCCCAGCCCGGTCACCTGCACCCAACGCACCGCCGCGCGACCGTTCTCCCAGCCCTGGTCGCGGACGGCCGCGGAGGGTGTCAGGTGCAGGATCAGGTGACCGGCGGCGCCGCTCAGCGCGCCGGCCAAGTCGATGCCGATTTCGGCCCACGCGTCATCCGCGCCGCCGATACTAACGGTCCGATCCATCACCAAGTCGCCGAGTCCTTCCGGCACCTCTCCGCGGTACCGGTGCTCTCGCTGCCAATAAACCCGAAATTGCTCCGGCGTGACGCGAAAGGCGCGCACCCGCAACCGGTCGACGTTGACCGTGCGCACGGGAAAGACGGCGTCGCCGGACAGCAGGGTCGCCGGATCCTCCGCCGGGACGGCCAGCAGCGGCGCCGCCCGCCCGACGTCGAACCGCACCGCCGCTTCGTGGCCGAGCTGCTGGCCGAAGGCATCGGTCAGCCCGGCGGCGACCGTGACCGTGTACGTGGCGCCTGCGCGAGACGCGCCCCCTATCTGCACTTCGTTGTCGACCACGGTAATGCTGGCGCTGGCCAGCTCCGGCCGAATCGAGATCAGTCCGGGATCGAACCGCTCGTCGTCGAGCGGGTTGTTGAAGGTGAGCTCCCAGGGATCGGCGGGCCCGCAGTCGCTACCCCGCCACCCGCAACGGTGGCCGCGGAGGCGCAACGGCGCCATCGTTCGAAACCGAAAGCGCCGCGGGCTCTCGGTGGCAAGCGGTCCTTCAACTGCGGGCGTACCAGCCGCGACTACGACGGTCACGGCGGTGGCGGGCGGCAACGGCTCGACCGGGACGAAGGCAAGCCAGCGGCCGGCGCGCGCCTCCTCGGCCAGGGAGCGCACCTCGGCGTCCGCCTCTATCTCGGCCGCGCCGGCAAGGCGCACCGGCTGCGCCTGCCCCGCGGCGGTCACGTGCACGTGCTCCAATACCGCCGCCGGGTCGATCGGCTGGTCGAAAGCGGCGAACAGGATCGGCTGCAAACCGGCCCGGCTGCCCTCTTCCGGATACACGGTGGTCACCGTCGGCGCGGGAGTGCGGAAGGTCCATTCCTCCGCCTCCGGCAGCACGTTGCCGGCGGCGGAGGTGGTTCCCGCGGCCACCCGCACGCGGAACTCGGTGGCCATCGGCAGCCGGCCGGCGTCCGGCTCGAACAGGAGCGTGTCGGTACCCACCCAGCGCCAGCGGCCCGGCACCGCCGGGGTGAGCGTGACCGGGTTGTCCGCCGGCGCCGGCACGCGCGGGCTGCCCAACGCCACCAACGGCTGGTTGAAGGTCACCCCCACGTGCGGCGCCACGGCTATCTCGCCGCGCGGGTAGGCGCGCGCCACGGCCAGCGGGAGAACCTCCCCGCCCGCGCGGTCCGCCGGTGCGGCCGGCTCCTCGCCGGCGGGCGGCGGGAACAGTAGCGCAACCGCCTGCCCCGGCGCGGGCGGCGCCGGACTTCGGGCCGGCAACCGGTACTCGGCCGCGGCCGTCTTGTCATCTGCGACTGGCCCCAGTCGGGCCAGCAGCGGCTGCAGTTGTTCGTCCGTCAGCGGCACCGCCTTGATCGCGGCCGGCGCTGCCGCGACCGGCGGCTGCGCCTCGCTCAGAAGAAACGGCGGCTCCGCCGCGGCCCCGGCCGCGCTACCGATCGCAATCGCCACGCTCATCGCCCGTATGGGGTGCCGCTCATTCGTAGCTCCCCGGCGGGTGGTTCCGCATGGCGGCCCCATTCAACGACATTCCCGGCCCCCAAGTCCAGCCGCTCCACCCGGCGCGGCGCAGTCCGGTTGCCGATGGTATGATCGGCCGGCGCGCGCCATGAACCTCAATGCCAGCATCATCGATCACCGCGTGACCGGGCTGATCGAAAGCCGCCCCGAGTGGTTCGCCGACAGCGCGGACCCCAACCGGCGGAAGGCTGCCGCGTTCGTGCTGCTTTGCACGTCGACCTACCTGGGTATTTCGCTTGACGAGAGCGCCGATCTGATCACCGACGGCGGGAACGACGCCGGCGTGGACGGTCTGCACGTCAGCGACGTGGAGGATGATGGATTCCTGGTCACCCTGTTCCAGGGCAAGTACAAGGTAAAGGACCTGAGCGGCGCCGCCAACTTCCCGGAAAACAGCGTCCGGCAGGCGCTCAACACCGTTGACGTACTCTTCGATCCCTCGCGCACGACGGCTCTGAACGAAAAGATCGAGCCGAAGATCGCGGAGATTCATTCTCTGATCGGCGACGGGTATATCCCGTCCGTGCGCTTCGTTCTGTGTAACAATGGGGCGATATGGACCGCCAATGCCGGCCGCCTGATCGCCGACGCCGAGCGGCAATACCGCGACAAGGTACGGATCGTCCACTACAATCACGACTCGATCGTCGGCATCCTGCAGCGGCCCCGGAAAGTCGACGCAATACTGACGCTCAGCGGCCAGGCGATTGTGGAAGACATGAACTACCAGCGCGTCCTGATCGGGCGCGCGGCCGTGCGCGAGATCGGGCGCCTGTTCGAGCAGCACGGCGACCGGATCCTCGACCGCAACGTGCGCCGCTATCTCGGCCTGCGCAGCAACCGCGTGAACGCCGCGATTCACGACACGCTCTCCGATCCCGCGAAGGCCGACAAGTTCTACTTCTACAACAACGGGATCACGATCGTCTGCGACAAGTTCGATTACAACGCCTTTCAGCGGGCTGACTACCAGGTGCGAATTCACAACCTGCAGGTGATCAATGGCGGTCAGACCTGTATGACGATTCAGCGCACGCTGAGTGGCGGACACGACGCCGATTCGGCAGCCGAGTCGGCGTACGTGCTGGTGCGGGTCTATCAGCTTGCCGACGACGACGGCGAGCTGGTCCGGGCCATCACCTACGCCACCAACAGCCAGAACCCGATCGGACTGCGCGATCTTCGTTCCAACGACGCGCAGCAGCGCCGCCTGGAGATCGGCATGTCGCAGTTGGGCTACGTCTACCAACGCCAACGCCAGGCCGGGAACGGCACGCAGAACCAAGTCACCAGCGCCACCGTCGCGGAGGCGGTGCTCGCCGTCTGGCGCGCCCGTCCGCATCAGGCCCGGTTCCTCCGCAAGGAACACTTCGGCAAGCTCTACGACGACATCTTTGCCGATCTCAACGCCGCCCAGGCGGTGCTTGCGGTGCTGATCTTCAGAGCGGTGGAGCAGGCCAGACGCCATCCGCAGATGCTGCGGCCGCCGGACTTTCTGCCGTACGCGTCACACCACCTTGCGCTCCTGATCGGACGCGCGCTGCTGCGCGACCGGCAGGTGACGGTGGAGCAGGTGTCGCACCGAAACTTCGCTGAGCTCCGCGCCTCGTTCCGAGCGGGGCAGGCCGCCCGGTACCGCAACGCCGCGGACGGCGTGGAGCAGGCGCTGCGGTACTGCTACGGCGACCGGGCGGTTTCGCCGCAACAGTTGGCGGCGACGTTCCGGCGCGGCGATCTGCTGGAAATCCTCAACGGAAAGGCGTAGGTCCTGCGGCGGCTCAACCGCCGCCGGCCGCAGGGCCGCCGCCGGGGTCGCGGAACTCGGCGGCCAGGAAGTCGCGGTTGAGGCGCGCGATGGCGTCGAAGGAGATGCCCTTGGGGCACTCCGCCTCGCACTCCGCTTCGTTGGTGCAGTTGCCGAACCCCTCCGCGTCCATGGCGCGCACCATGGCGCGGGCGCGCCGGCGGCGCTCCGGCTGCCCCTGCGGCAGCCGCCCCAGATGGGTGAGCTTGGCGCCGGTGAAGAGCATGGCGGAGGCGTTCTTGCAGGCCGCAACGCACGCCCCGCAGCCGATGCACGCCGCCGCGTCGAGCGACTGCTCGGCCGCCTCTTTGGCGACCGGCACCGCATTCGCCTCCGGCGCGCTGCCGGTGTTGACGGAGACGTAGCCGCCAGACTGGATGATGCGGTCGAAGGCGCTGCGGTCGACGACCAGGTCCTTGATCACCGGAAAGGCGCGCGCCCGCCACGGCTCGACCACCAGCGTATCGCCGTCGGCGAAGTGGCGCAGGTGGAGCTGGCAGACCGTCACCCCCGGCAGCGGGCCGTGCGCGCGGCCGTCGATCATGAAGCCGCACGAACCGCAGATGCCCTCCCGGCAGTCGTGCTCGAAGGCGATAGGCTCCTCGCCGCGCCGCTCCAGGGAGTCGTTGAGCACGTCCAGCATCTCCAGGAACGACATGTCGGGCGAGACGTCCGGCGCCTCGTAGTCGACCAGCCGGCCGCGCCGCTCCCCGCGCCCCTGCCGCCAGACGCGCAACCGGATCGTCATGAGCGGCCGCTCCTCCTCACTTGTAACTCCTTGCCGTGGGGTGCGCCACCTCGAACTCCAGGTCCTCGCGGTGCAGCGCCGCCTCATCGCCCACGCCGCGATGCTCCCATCCGGCCACGTAGGAGAAGCGCTCGTCGTCGCGCAACGCCTCGTTGTCGGCGGTCTGGTGCTCGACGCGGAAGTGCGAACCGCACGACTCCTCGCGGTGCAGGGCGTCCTGCGCGATCAGGTCGCCGAACTCCAGGAAGTCGGCCACGCGGCCGGCGCGCTCCACGACGTCGTTGAGGTCGGCGGCGCTGCCCGGTACCGACGCCTCCGCCCAGAAGCGGTCGCGCAGCTCGGCGACCCGGCCGCGCGCCTCGGTCAGCCCCTTTGCGCTCCGCGCCATGCCGGCATTGTCCCACAGCACGCGCCCCAGGCGGCGGTGGAAGTCCTCCACCGGCGCGCCGCCGTCCAGGGCGGCCAGGCGCTCGATCCGTTGCGCCGCCTGCCGCTCCGCGTCCGTGAACGCCGCGTGCCCGGTGTCGACGTCCGGCAGCGGAGCGGCGGCCAGATACCCGCCCAGCGTGTAGGGGATGATGAAGTAGCCGTCGGCCAGCCCCTGCATCAGCGCGCTGGCGCCCAGGCGATTGGCGCCGTGATCGGAGAAGTTGGCCTCTCCCAGCGCGAACAGACCGGGGATGGTGGTCATCAGGTTGTAGTCGACCCACAGGCCGCCCATCGTGTAGTGAACGGCCGGATAGATGCGCATCGGTCCGCGGTAGGCGTCCTCCCCCGTGATCATCCCGTACATCTGGAACAGGTTGCCGTACCGTTCGCGGATCGGCTCCACGCCGAGCCGGGCGATGGCGTCGCGCAGGTCCAGGTAGACCGCCTGGCCGGTGGCGCCGACCCCGCGGCCGGCGTCGCACACCTCCTTGGCGGCCCGCGACGCCACGTCGCGCGGCACCAGGTTGCCGAACGCCGGGTAGCGCTCCTCCAGGAAGTAGGAGCGGTCGGCGTCCGGTATCTCCGCGGGCGGGCGGTCGTCCCCGGCGGCGCGCGGCACCCAGACGCGGCCGTCGTTGCGCAGGCTCTCGCTCATCAGGGTCAGCTTGGCCTGATGTTCGCCGGACACCGGGATGCAGGTCGGGTGAATCTGCACGAAGCACGGGTTGGCGAACAGCGCGCCGCGCTTGTGGGCGCGCCACGTGGCGGTGACGTTGCTCGACTTGGCGTTGGTCGACAGGTAGTACGCGTTGCCGTAGCCGCCGGTGGCCAGCAGCACCGCGTGCGCGGCGTGAGTCTCGATCGAGCCGTCGAGCAGGTTGCGGGAGACGATGCCGCGCGCAACGCCGTCCACCGTCACCACGTCCAGCATCTCCCGCCGGGTCAGCATGCGCACCTGGCCGGCGGCGATCTGCCGGCTCAGCGCTCCGTAGGCGCCGAGCAGGAGCTGCTGGCCGGTCTGGCCGCGCGCGTAAAAGGTGCGCGACACCTGCGCGCCGCCGAACGACCGGTTGGCCAGCAGTCCGCCGTACTCCCGCGCGAACGGCACCCCCTGCGCCGCGCACTGGTCGATGATCAGGTTCGATATCTCCGCCAGCCGGTAGACGTTGGACTCGCGCGCGCGGTAGTCGCCGCCCTTGATGGTGTCGTAGAAGAGCCGGAACACGCTGTCGCCGTCGTTGGGGTAGTTCTTGGCGGCGTTGATGCCGCCCTGCGCGGCTATGCTGTGCGCCCGCCGCGGGCTGTCCTGCAGGCACAGGCAGGTGACCCGGTAACCCATCTCGGCCAGCGACGCGGCGGCCGAGGCGCCGGCCAGCCCGGAGCCGACCACGATCACGGAATAGCGGCGCCGGTTGGCCGGGTTGACCAGCTGCAGGTCGAAGCGATGCCGGGTCCAGCGCCCGGCAAGGTCACCCGACGGGGCCGCGCCGTCGAGTCTCCCGGCGCCATCACGGCTCATCCGCCGCCCCCGGAGGCCAGGAAGTAGATCGGCAGCGACGCGAAGCCGGCCGGCACCGCCACCGCGAAGACCGTGCCGGCCGCGCGGATCAGGCGCGCGTACCGCACCTGGTGCAGCCCCAGCGACTTGAAGCCGGACTGAAAGCCGTGCAGCAGGTGGCCGGCCAGCAGGATCATCGCCGCCACGTACAGCGCCGCGTACAGCGGATCGCGGAAGGTGGTGACCACCAGCTCGTACAGAGAGACGTCGCCCGCCCGCGGGCCGAGGCGCGACTCGTAGAAGAAGTTGCGCAGATGGATCACCAGGAAGATGAAGATGGCGCTGCCGGTGATCACCATGGTCCGGGACGCCGTCGTGCCGGCGCCGGCGCGGCGGTTCCTGACGTACCGCACCGGCCGCGCCCGGCGGTTCTGCGCCGTGATCCACACGCCGCTGGCCGCGTGCAGGGCGATCGACAGGAACAGCAGCACCTCCACGATGCGGATGACGATGTTGGCGGTGAGCTCGTGCGCGTGCTCCTCGAACCGCTCCGCCCCCGCGTAGAGCAGCAGGTTGCCGTACAGGTGCGCGACCAGAAACGAGCACAGGAACAGCCCGGTGGCGCCCATCAGCGCCTTCTTGCCGACCGACGAGGTCAGCAGCTCGAAACACCAGCGAATCACGCGCTGCCGACTGTACGGGAAGACCGGCGCCCGGCGCTACCTGCGGGCCGGCCCCCGCCGCGCCTCAGCCGGCCGCCAGCTCCTCGGCCTGCTCGACCATCCCCTCGATCATGGCCAGGCCGAGGTCCCAAAAGCGGGGATCGGTGAGGTCGACGCCCAACGGCGCCATGATCCGGTGCGGCCAGTCCGACCCGCCGGCCGCCAGCATCCGCACGTATGCGTCGGCGAACGAGTCGCCGGTCTCCCGGTAGCGGGCGTAGAGGGCCAGCACCAGCAGCTCCCCGAAGGAGTACGCATAGACGTAGCCGGGCGTGTGGACGAAGTGCGGGACGTAGCTCCACCACGCGCCGTAGTCGTCGGTCAGGGTGACGCTGCCGCCGAACATCGCCCGTTGCGTCGACAGCCACAGCTCCCCGAAGCGTTCGGCGGTGAGCTCGCCGCCGGAGCGGCGCTCCCGGTGGATCGCCTGCTCGAACCGGTTCATCGCCGTCTGGCGGAAGACGGTGGCGAAGGTGTCCTCAATGCGGCGCACCAGCATGGCCAACCGCTCGCGCCGGTCCCCTTCCCGGTCGATCAGGTCCCGGAAGACCAGCGTCTCGCCGAACACGGAGGCGGTCTCCGCGGTGGTGAGCGGCGTGTGGAACTGCAGGTACCCGCGCGGCGCGGCCAGCAGGGCGTGCACGCCGTGGCCGAGCTCGTGCGCCAGGGTCATCACGTCGCGCGGCTGCCCCTGGTAGTTGAGCAGCAGGTACGGGTGATGGGAGGGGACCGACGGGTGGCAGAAGGCGCCGCCCCGCTTGCCCGGCCGGATCGGCGCGTCGATCCAGGCGTTGTCGAAGAAGCGCTCGCCCTGCTCGCCCAGCCGGCCGCTGAACCGCCGGTAGGCCGACAGCACGATCTCTACCGCCTCATCCCACCGGTAGCGGCGCGATCCGGCGGCCAGCGGCGCGTAGCGGTCGTAGTCGAACAGCTCGCCGACCGCCAGCAGGCGGCGCTTGAGCCGGTAGTAGCGCTCGACGATGTCGTACCGGCCCACCACCGCCGCGACCAGCGCGTCGACGATGCGGTCGTCGACCTGGTTGTCGAGGTTGCGGTCGCTGATCCAGGTGGGGTAGCGGCGCAGCCGGTCCTCGGACGCCTTGTCGGCCAGGAGCGTGTTGAGCACGAAGGTCGAGGTGGGCAGGAGCGCGCGCAGCCCTGCGGTCACCGCGGCCGCCGCCCGCCGGCGGAGCGGGCGGTCGGCTTCGTGGAGCTTGTTGAGCAGCTCCTCGCGCTGCGCGGCGGCGCCGTCGAGCGTGAACGGCGCCGCCGCGTGCGCCTGGTCGAAGTAGCGTGCCCAGGCGCGCCGGCCGGTGACCGACTTCTCGCTCAGCACGCGCTCCTCCGGTTCGGTCAGCAGGTGCGGCCGGGCGCGGCGCGTGACCCGCAGAAAGTGGCGGTAGCGGGCTGACCGCCGGTCGGCCAGGAGCGCCTCGGCCTGCCGGTCGTCCACGGCCGCCCACTCCAGCTCGAAGAACAGCAAGGTCTGGTGGAGCCGCGCCGACCGCTCGGTGAGCTTCTGCAACAGCGCTCCGCGCTGCGCGTCGCCGGTGTCGGCCGACCATCCCAGATGCGCGTAGGTGGACGCCTTGCCGGCCCGCTCCAGGCAGCCTTCGTACCGGGCGGTCAAGACGGCTAGCTCGGCGGCGTCGAGGCTGGCGATGCGGCCGCGGTAGCCGTCGGCCAGGTCGGCGGCCTCCCGGCCGGCCGTTTCCAGGTCCCGGTCGATCGCCGGGTCGTCGGTGGCGGCGTACAGGTCGCCCAGGTCCCAGCGGACCGCCGCGGCCGATTCGGCAGGGGATGCGTCCATGGCCTCTCTCGCGTCGGGGATTCGGAGGTTCCGGGGATTCGCTGCCCCCGGCGCCGCCGGGGCGGTATCATACGGCATGGCTTCGAAAGCGGACGTCACCGACGCCCTGCGCGCGATCGTCGATCCCGACCTGCACCGGGACATCGTCAGCCTGGGATTCCTGAAGGCGGTGGAGATCGAGGACGGGCACGTCATGGCGCAGATCCACATCACCACGCCCGCCTGTCCGGTGCGGGACGAGTTCAAGGCGCAGGCCGAACGGCTGATCGGCGGCCTGCCCGGCGTCAAGTCGGTCACGGTGCGGATCACCGCGCCGGAACAGCGGCGCACCTCGCCGGTCAAGGAGTCGGGCCTGGAGGAGGTGTCGGCGATCATCGCCGTCGCCTCCTGCAAGGGCGGGGTCGGCAAGTCGACGGTCGCCGCCGGAATCGCCTGCGAGCTGGCGCGCCGCGGCCACCGGGTCGGCCTGCTCGACGCCGACATCTTCGGCCCGTCGGTGCCGACGCTGTTCAACCGCCACGATCAGCCGCTCACCGCCGGACGCGGCAACCTGCTGGCGCCGGTCGCCTCCGGTCCGTTGCGGATCATGTCGTTCGGCTTCTGGCTCGGCGACGCGCCGGCGGTGATGCGCGGGCCGATGGTGACCAACTACGTGCAGCAGTTCCTGCACGGCGTGGCCTGGGGCGCCCTGGACTACCTGCTGATCGATCTGCCGCCGGGCACCGGCGACATCCATCTCACCATCACGCAGGCCATCCAGCTCGACGGCGCGCTGATCGTCACCACTCCGCAGGCGCTGGCGCTCACCGACGTCGGCAAGGGCATCGTGATGTTCGACAAGGTGGAGGTGCCGGTGCTCGGCGTGATCGAAAACATGGCCTGGTTCACCGACGGCGGCGGCAAGCGGCATGAGGTGTTCGGCGCAGGCGGGGGCCGGTCGCTGGCCGAGCGGTTCGGCGTGCCGCTGCTGTATCAGCTGCCGCTCGATCCGGGCGTGTACGGCGGCAGTTTCGACGCCTACGACGGGGACGACGGTCTGGCCGGCGCGTCCGACGCGGTGGTGCGGGCGCTGGGACGGAGCAAGGCCGGCGCGCAAGCGAAGCCGGAGGTGGCGTTCGACGAGCGCGCCATCACCGTGAGCTGGGAGGACGGAACGATCGACCGCGTCGCCAACCGCGAGCTGCGCGCCAACTGCCGGTGCGCGCGCTGCATCGACGAGTTTTCCGGCGCGCAGCTCCTGGACGTTGCGCGCATCCCCGCCGACATCCGCGCGGAGGAGGTGCGGGTGGTCGGCAACTACGCGTTGGCGGTGACGTGGAGCGACGGCCACTCGACCGGGCTCTACCCGTACCGGACCATCAAGTCGCTGGCGGCGGAGGCGGCCTGAACCCGCTGCGGGAGCTGCCGGCCGGCTCGGCCAGCGTGGGCGTCTGCCACGGAACGAGCTGCTCCCTGGCGTTCTGTGAAGACGTGCTGGAGGCCGGCTACCGGCACGCCGCCCGGACCGCGGCGGTCCGGCGGTGCGGCTGCCTGGGCCACTGCGACGAGGGGCCGAACGTCGTCTACGACGGCGTGGTGTACACCGACATGGACCCGGCCAAGATGCGCGCGTTGCTGACCCGGCTCGGCTTGAGCGCGTAGCGCGCTTCCTGGGCCGGCGCCGGCCGCGTGACGGCCGGCGGTGCGGCTATCCCGCATCCGCGAGGAGCGGGCAGGCTTGGCGCGCTGCGGAAATGGCGGCGGCGGCTTCCGGCATGACCCGTTGCGGCGCGGGCGGCTCGTCCGCATACGGCACCGCCCCGGGCGGCTCGGCCGCGGGCGGCGCCAGCAGCGCGGCCACGCCGTCGCGCACCGCCGCCGGCGCGTAGCCGCCCTCCAGGGTCGCCGCCCACGGAATGCCCAGATGGCCCAGGACTGCGAACAGCCGGCCGAACAGCCCGCGCAGCCCGGCGGCGCTGAGCCGCATGCCGCCGAGCGGATCGGCCGCGTGCGCGTCGAAGCCGGCCGACACGATCACCAGGTCGGGACGCCAGGCGCGCACCAGCGGCAGCGCCACCCGCTCCATCGCCAGCGCGTACTCGGCGTCCCCGCAGCCGGCCGGCAGCGGCGCGTTCACGGTGTACCCGCGCCCCTCCTCCGCGCCGGTTTCACCGGCGGCGCCGGTCGACCACGGGTACCACGGGTACTGGTGCAGCGACAGGTAGAGCACGTCGGAGCGCGCGTAGAAGATCTCCTGCGTGCCGTTGCCGTGGTGGACGTCGGGGTCGAAGATCAGCACCCGGCGGCAGCCGTGTTCGGCGACCGCCGAGGCCGCCGCCACCGCGGCGCTGTTGAACACGCAGAAGCCCATGGCGCGCGCCGATTCGGCGTGGTGGCCGGGCGGCCGGGTCAGGCAGACCGCGCCCCGCGCGGCGCCGGCCAGTACGGCGCGCACCGCCTCCGGCGCCGCCTGCGCCGCCAGCCGCGCGGCGTCGATACTGCGCGGGCCGATGCGGGTGTCCGGGTCCAGGACGGCGCTGCGGCCGGACAGCTGCAGCAGACGGTCCACGTAGCGCGGCGCGTGCGCCAGCGTCAGCGCGGACCGGCCGGCCGGCTCCAGCCGGTCGACCACGCGCAGCTCCGCGGCCCCGGCGCCCGCGCCCGCACGCGCGGCCGACACCGCGTCCATGGCGAACCGCAGCCGTTCGGGGCGCTCGGGATGGCCGGCGCCGGCGTCGTGCAGGGCGCACCGCGCGTCGGTGAGCACCAGCAGCGGGCCTTCCCTCCCCGTCGCGCCGTGGTTCCGCATCGCCCCGCCCCCATCTTGACGCGCCTGCGTGCGGCTGCCTATCTTGCTGCCAACCAAGCGCGAGGAACCCATGGCCTACATCATCACCGAACCCTGCATCGGCACCTGCGACACCTCCTGCGTCGAAGTCTGCCCGGTCGACTGCATCCACCCCTCGGAGGGGCACGACGACCCGGAAGGCAAGATGCTGTACATCGACCCCGACGAGTGCATCGACTGCGCCGCCTGCGTGCCGGAGTGCCCGGTCGACGCCATCTTCGAGGAGAGCGAAGTCCCCGACGAGTGGCAGAAGTACATCCAGATCAACGCCGACTACTTCAAGTAGCCGGCCGGTGAACGGAGTGAGCGGGTAGCGGCATGGCCAAACGACGCCGGGCGGAGTTCTACAAGTCGATCCCGGAGCTTCCCAAGGCCATGCAGACCAAGAAGCGCAAGCCCAAGCTCATGGCGGTGGTCGACGAGGACAACTGCACCGGCTGCCAGGTGTGCGTGCCGTTCTGCCCGGTCGACTGCATCAGCCCGGTGGCGGACGACAAGTACGACGTGCCGATCCCGCCGGTGCAGATACGCTTCAACGAATGCATCGGCTGCCAGATCTGCGCGCGCGTCTGCACGCAGCTCACCTGGGACGCGATCCGCATGCTGCCGATCGCGGAGTTCGAGAAGATCTACCAAGTCCCGATCGGCCAGACCGCCGATTGACCCCAGGACCGCCGATTGATTCCCGGACCGCCGGCCGGCGGCCGAGGATGCCCCGATGTGGCTCTTCCTCTACACCTGCTACGCCCTGATCGCCGTCACCGGGACCCTGCTCACCGCCGCGGTGGCGCAGGGGTTCACCGGCATTTCCGTGCTCGGCGCCGGGCATCCGGCGTTCGGGTTCTTCACGACCATCGTCTTCCTGCTGACGCAGACGGCGGTGATCTTCTTCTTCGTGGCGACCGGCGTGAGCGTGCGCGACTTCGTGCGCGAGCGGGGACTCGCCCCGGACCTGATCACGCGCTCGCGCCGCGCCCACGGACCGGTGTCGGGACAGACCACGCTCAGCCTGCTGCTGGTGATCGGCGCGGCGGTCTCCGGCGGGGCGTTCGCCGCCGCCGCCATACCGCGCTGGCTGCACCTGGCGGCGGTGGCGGTCACCTACGCGCACTTCCTGATGTGGTGGTCATGCAGCACCGCGCGTTCCGCGCGCAGACCGGCATCATCGTGCGGATGGCGGAGTTGGCGCGCTCAGAGGGTCAGGACGGAGATGACGACCACGGCGCCGGCGCCGAGCAGCAGTAGCGCGAACGCCGCGGTGACCAGCGCGATGCGGCGAAAGCCGCTCGCCCCGGCGTCGAACTTGAGCACGGTGCGCCGCTCGGTCATGCTTGCGTCCCGGTCATCGCTTGAGCCGCTGCATGAGCCAGCCGGCCATGAAGATGGCGGCGGCGATCGCCACGTCCCGGCCGCGCAACGGCTCGGGCAGGGTGAGCGCGAAACTGACCGCCAGGAAGCTCAGACCGAGCGCCTGCACGATCTTGGCCGCGATGAGCATAGGCCCGGTATCATACGGAGGAACCGATGAGCGACAAAGGACGGCGCGTAGCGATCGTGGGCAGCGGCCCCAGCGGCTTCTACGCCGCCGACGTGCTGCTGAAGGATGAGCGGAACCTGCAGGTCGACGTCATCGACCGCCTGCCGACCCCGTTCGGGCTGGTGCGCGGCGGCGTCGCCCCCGACCACCAGAAGATCAAGAACGTGATCCGCGTGTACGAGCGGACCGCCGCCAACGACCGCTGCAGCTTCATCGGCAACGTGATGGTCGGCCGCGACGTGAGCGTCGCCGACCTGCAGCGTTGCTACGACGCGGTCGTGTTCACCTGCGGGGCGGAGACCGACCGCACGCTCGCCATCCCCGGCATCGACCTGCCCGGCAGCCACACCGCCACCGCGTTCGTGGGCTGGTACAACGGCCATCCCGACTACCGCGACCTCAGCTTCGACCTGTCAGCGGAAGCCGCGGTCGTGATCGGCCAGGGCAACGTGGCCGTCGACGTGACCCGCATCCTGGCCAAGACCGTCGACGAGCTGGCCGGCACCGACATAGCCGCCCACGCCCTGGACGCGCTGGCGGAAAGCAAGGTGCGCGAGGTGCACATGGTGGGCCGCCGCGGCCCCGTGCAGGCCGCCTTCACCAGCAAGGAGATCCGCGAGCTCGGCGAGCTTGGCGACTGCGCGCTGCACTTCAACGACCAGGCCGACTTCGAGCTCGGCCCCGCCTGCCGGGCGGAGCTCGACGACGCCGGCAACACCGACGCGCAGCGCAACTGGAAGGCGCTCGGCGAGCTGCGCGAAGCCGGACCGGCCAGCGGCTGCGCCAAGCGGATCGTCGTCCATTTCTTCCGCAGCCCCAAGGAGCTGGCCGGCGACGGCCGCGTGCAGCGGCTCACCCTGGAGAAGAACCGCCTGGCCGGCGACGCCGGCGGCCAGTGGGCGGAGGGCACCGGCCGGACGGTGGAGATGCCGTGCGGACTGTTCTTCCGTAGCGTCGGTTACCGCGGCGTGCCGATCGCAGGGGTGCCGTTCGACGACCGCCGCGGCGTGTTTCCCAACCGGGGCGGGCGCGTCACCGAGGACGGCGCGGTGCTGCCGGGTCTGTACGCCGCCGGCTGGATCAAGCGCGGCCCCTCCGGGGTGATCGGCACCAACAAGCCGGACAGCACGGAGACCGCCCGCAATCTGCTGGCCGACCTCGACGGACTGGCCGCGTGCTCCACGCCCGATACCGGAGCGTTGCTCGCGCAGCTCCGCGGCCGGGGCGTGCGGCCGGTGAGCTACCGGGACTGGCGGGCCATAGACGCCGCCGAGGTGGCGGCCGGCCGCGCCGCCGGCAAGCCGCGAGAGAAGTTCACCCGCATCGAGGAGATGCTCGCCGTCCTGGACTGAACGCCCCGAATCCCCCCTCGGCGGCCGGCCGCGCCGTGATCGGCGCATTCTTGACCGCCCGGCCGGCGCGCCGGCATAGTATGGCGGTGAGGCATCAGGTGCAGGCGCCGGAGATCGCGACGGTCGAGGACATGGTCCGCGTGCTCGATGAGCATCCGCAGTGGCTGGAAGCGTTGCGCGCGCGGCTGCTGACGCGCGAGCTGCTCGATCTGCCGCAGACCGTGGCGGACTTCATCGCCGCCACTGACCGCCGGTTCGACGTGCTCGAGCGCCAGATGGTTGATCTGCGCGCCGACCTGGAGCGCCAGCTGTTTGAACAGCGCGCCGACCTGGAGCGCCAGCTGTTGGCGCTACGCGCCGACCTGGAGCGCCAGCTGTTGGAACAGCGGGCCGACCTGGAGCGCCAGCTGTTGGCACAGCGCAACGACCTGCAGCGCGAGATGAATCAACTCCGCGCCGACATCGGACCGCTCAAGGCCGCTCACGCCAGAAACGCCGCCATGGAGGAGGCCGGCATGATAGCTGACGACCTCGGCCTCTCCTTGGTCGGCATCCTCAGCCGGGACGATCTCCGGTCCCTGGCGCAACGCGCCGACGCCGGCGACGTCTCCAAACACGATCTGCGCAGTTTCCGCAGGGCCGACATGGTGCTGCGCGGCGCCGACGCTGCCGGGACGGAGTGCTACTTGGCGGTGGAGGTGTCCTACACCGCCAACGGGCGCGATACCGAGCGTGCGATCCGCAACGCGCAACTTCTGACCCGCTTTACCGGTCTGCGCGCCTCCGCCGTGGTGGTCAGTCTGCGGTTGGACAACCGCATTCGCCCTGCCGTGGATTCGGGAGAGGTCGCCTGGTATCAACTCGACGCCGAAGACCTGGAGGTTGACTGACCGGCGCTTGGCGTGAGACTTCGGCCGGAAGGGCTACGAAATCGGCGGCCGTCAGCCGTCGAGCGTCTTCAGCTTGGCGGCGTTCTGTTCGATGAAGGCGCGAATGTCGTCCGCCATGTCGAGCAGCCGTTCCCACTGCTCCTTGTACAGCGTCACCGGGAACCGCCCCATCCCGTACACGGACACGGCGCCCTTCTGGCTCACCTTGAGCGTCAGCGGACCGGACGCGCGCGCCTTGAGCGCGGCGTTCTCCGCCTTGAGCCGCGCCAGCTCCGCCTGCATGTCGTTATCGGCCATCTTCGACTGCTCCTCCTGGGGGGCGTCTACCAGCTTGAAGTCCTCCGCCGGGTCGGCCTCCGGCAACGCGCGCTGGTCGTTCACCACCCATCTGATCGTACCCGGTCCGCACGGAGACCGCCAGACCGCCACCGTTGGCCCGGTCGGCGCGGCCGTTTGACGGCGCCGGCCGGCATCCGTACACTGCCGGCGTGGCCGGCCCGGAAGGGGCGTCGGAGGTCGACGCCGCCAGCAGCACCCCCGGCGGCAACGCCCCCGGGAACGGCGCGGCCGGCCCGCCCAAGCGCTCCGGGCTCGGCGTCATCATCCATTCGTTCTTCGTCATCCCGCTGCTGATCGCGGTGCTGGCCGTGCTGGTGATCGCCGGCGTCTCCATCCTCTCCTCCGAGCCGGCGGACGCGCTCGACTACCTGGCTGACGTGCGGGTCGGCGGCCAGACGCGCCGCTGGCAGGCGGCGTTCGACCTGAGCACGCTGCTGTACGACCTGCAGCGCACCGGCGACGTGCCGACCGACCAGCGGTTCGTCGACCAGATGAACCTGGCGTTCACGGAGGCGGCCGGCGACGACGCGCGCGTGCGGCAGTACCTGTCGCAGGCGATGGCGCTGACCGGCGACCGCCGCTTCGTCGGCCCGCTGCTCGACGCGCTGGCCGCCGAAGAGAGCGAGCTGTCCGCCTCCTTCTTCATGCACGCGCTCGGCTTCCTGGCCGGCGCGGACGAGCTGCCGGCGCTGCTGCCGTACCTGCGGCACGGATCGGCGCGCGTCCGCACCTCCGCGGTGCGCACGATCGGCGCCGTGGGCGACCCGTCGACGGTCCCGGCGCTGGAGCCGCTGCTGTTCGACGAGGAGCCGAACGTCCGCTGGTTCGCCGCCATCGCGCTGGCCGGGCTCGGCAGCGGCGCCGGCGCCGAGGTGCTGATGCAGCTGCTGGACCGCGAGTACCTGGCCGGCTTCCCCAATGTTGACGCGGACGAGCAGAGTGACATAATGGAGGTGGCGGTGAACGTCGCGGCCGGCCTGGGCGGGCCGCAGCTGATCGAGCGCGTGCGCGGGCTGGCGTCCGGCGACGTCGACCCGCGGGTCCGCCGCGCGGCAGCGGAGGCGTTGCGCTAGTGGACGGAGACCGGAGCCAGTGGACAGAGACCGGGGAATGGTGAAGAATCCGACCGTGATCGACGATATGGGGATGCAGGTACGCTGATGGGCAAGACCGGAGACGCCGCAGCAGCCTCTCCCGGCTCCCGGGCGGAGTCTGGGGGCGGCATGACGCGGCGGTCGTTCCTGTCCACGCTCGCCGTGGCGTGGATCGCCTTCACCGGGATCGTGCTCGGCTCGGTGGCCGGCTTGGTGCGCTTCCTGTTCCCGAACGTGCTGTTCGAGCCGCCCCAGACCTTCCGCGCCGGCTTCGTGGACGAATACACGATCGGCGAGGTGTCGACCCGCTGGAAGGATCAGTTCGGGGTCTGGATCATCCGCGACGAGGAGTCGGTGTACGCGCTGTCGACCGTCTGCACCCACCTCGGCTGCACCCCCAACTGGCTGGAGGCCGACGCCAAGTTCAAGTGCCCGTGCCACGGCAGCGGTTTTCGCATCACCGGCATCAACTTCGAGGGTCCGGCCCCGCGCCCGCTGGAGCGCTACAGCATCTCGCTCGGCGACGACGGCCAGATCGTGGTCGACAAGACCCGGAAGTATCAGTGGGAGAAGGGCGAATGGAGCGATCCGTCGTCCTTTCTCGCCGTCTGACCGTCCACTTCCCATGACACCTTTGACCGGTAACGGAGTCACCTGAATGGCCAAACGGAACGGCAGCAGTCAGTCGAACGGCAAGCAGGGGGCCGGCAAGGGCGCCCCCGGCGCCGTGAAGGCGATCGGCGAGACGCAGGTATGGAAGTCGATCTTCCGCACCGGCGTCCCGGTCTCGCGCCGGCAGCGCATGATGTCGGTGCTCAACAACGTCTTTCTGCACCTGCATCCGGTGCGCCTGCCCAAGCACGCGGTCAAGGTCCGGTACACGTGGTGCATGGGCGGCCTGTCGTTCTTCGTGTTTCTGGTGCTCACCGTCACCGGCATCCTGCTGATGTTCTACTACCGGCCGACGTCCCAGCACGCCTACGGCGACATCATCGATCTGGGATCGCAGGTGCCGCTCGGCATCATGCGGGAGATCCACCGCTGGGGCGCCCATCTGATGGTGATCACCGTCTGGCTGCACATGTTCCGCGTCTTCATGACCGGCTCCTACAAGCCGCCGCGCGAATTCAACTGGGCGATCGGCGTGCTGTTGCTGACGCTCACCATGTTCCTCAGCTACACCGGCTATCTGCTGCCGTGGGACCAGCTGGCCATCTGGGCGGTCACTGTGGGGCTCAACATGGCGCGCGCGGCCCCGTTCCTGGGCCACGAGGGGCCCGGCGCGGCGCTGCTCCAGCTCGGCGACGTCAACTTCGTGCACGCCGGCGCGGACGCCAAGTTCGCGCTGGCCGGCGGCCGCTTCGTGGGCGAGGCGACCCTGCTCCGCTTCTACGTCCTGCACTGCATAGGCGTACCGTTCATCGTGATGATCTTCATGATCGTGCACTTCTGGCGCGTCCGTAAGGACGGCGGCATATCGGGTCCCACCTAAGGGCCTGCAGGGAACACGGCGGGAAACGGCGGAAACGTGGGTACCATCGCTTCGATCATCGACCGGATCTCGGATCCGGCAATCCTGTTCAGCATTACGCTGGTGCTTGCCCTGGTGGTGTTTCCGCCGACCCGGGGGCTCCGCAAGGTGCACGACGCCCTGCGCGTCGACCGCCTGTGGACCAACGGCGGCGGCGTGGTCCTGCTGGTCATCCTGCTCGCCTTCTTCGGGCTGGGGCTCACCGATCCCGACTTCCGCGCGATCGCCACCAAGCCGGACAACATCCCGATCACCGCCCTGATGTTCGTGGTCGTCTTCTTCCTCTGGTTCGCCATGAAGCAGGCGCGCGCCAACGACCGGCGCGTCGCCGACGGCAAGAAGCCGGCCGAGGCGGAAGGCGGCAAGGTGCTGGTGTGGCCGGACCTGGTCTACGTGGAGTTCATCTCGCTCATCCTGATCAGCGTGCTGCTGGTGTTCTGGTCGATCGGACTCAAGGCGCCGCTGGAGGAGCCGGCCAACCCGACCGTATCGCCCAATCCGTCCAAGGCGCCGTGGTACTTCCTGGGGCTGCAGGAGATGCTGGTCTACTTCGACCCGTGGCTGGCCGGGGTGGTGTTTCCCACGCTCATCATCGTCGGGCTGATGGCTATCCCGTACCTGGACGAGCGGCAGGGCGGTCAGGGTTACTACAGCTTCGCCGAGCGCGGCCGCGTCATGTCCGTGTTCATGTTCGGCTGGCTGGCGCTGTGGGTCTTTCTGATCTACACCGGGACCTTCCTGCGCGGCCCCAACTGGAACTTCTTCGGCCCGTTCGAGACCTGGGACGTCAACAAGCGGGTGGTGCTCAACAACATAAACCTGTCGGAGATCATCTACGTGCGCGTGCTCGGCATCGGTCTGCCGCGCACGCCGATCGTGCGCGAGGCGTTCGGCTTCGCGATCGTGCTCGGCTACTTCCTCATCCTGCCCGGCCTGTTGGCGAAGACCGCCTTCAAGGACCTGTACGAGCGGTTCGGCCAGGCCAAGTACGGCGTGATGATCATCCTGTTCCTGTCCATGCTGTCGCTGCCGTTGAAGATGTATTCGCGGTGGCTGTTCAACCTCAAGTACGTGATCTCGATCCCCGAGGTCTTCTTCAACATATAGGCGGATGGATAGGGCGTAGCGATGGCTGATCGAGACCGGGAGAGACACTACAAGCCGGCGGGCCTCAACCGCTGGTTTGCGGTCAGCGCCATACTGCTGCTCGCCGCGGTGGCCGGCGCCTTTCTGCAGGACTACAACCGCGAATGGAAGCGCCATCAGCGCGAGTTCCGCGACATCGACCGGCAGATAACGCGCGGCCAGTACCAGACGGAGCTCGCCCGGCTGGAAGGCGAGACGGAGTACCGGCAGGCGGTCGACGCCGCCGGCGCCGCGCGCGACCGCCAGAACGACGCCCAGGCCGAGATCCGCGCCGCCGAGCGGCAGGTGCGCCGCGCGGAGACCGACTTCCAGGCGGTCAACCAGCGCTTCCTCACGGACAAGGCGCGCTATGAAGAGGCGCTCTACCGCTTCGAGCAGGCGCAGGCCCGTGTCGAGGAGGAGCAGCGCGGCGACGCGGAGCGGGAGCGTTCCCGCAAGGACCGGCTGTTCGAGCGGTACCGGGAATCGACCGTCGAGCACGAGCAGGCGTCGCTGCTGCTGGAGGACGTGGAGGCGCAGCTGGCCGTCTACCGCGAAGATCTGCGCCAAGCCGAACGGACGGTGACCGGCCTGGAGCGCGACGCCGACGTCCTGCGCGGCAAACTGGAGCGCATCGATCCGTCGGCCATGGACTTCTGGAACCGGCTCGGCACGGCGGTCCGCAACCTGCCGATCATCGACCTGGCGCAGCCGTCGCTCAGGATCGACCAAGTCGTGCTGAGCGACATCCGCGAAGACCTCAACTTCGAGACGGTGCCGCGCGTGGACCGGTGCGTCACCTGCCACCAGGGCGTATCGCGGGAGGACTTGGCGCAGGCGCCCAACCCGCACCGCACGCATCCGCAGCTCGATCTGTTCCTGGCCAGCGACTCTCCCCATCCGCTGGAGGAGTTCGGCTGCACCAGCTGTCACGGCGGCCGCGGCCGCGCCACCGACTTCTACGGGAGCGTGCACACGCCGGACGGCGAAGAGCAGCGCGCCACCTGGGTCTCCGACCGGCGGTGGCGGGAGTTCCACCTGTGGGAGGAGCCGATGCACCCGCTGCGCTACGCGGAGGCGGGCTGCTTCCAGTGCCACGCCGGCCAGACCACGATCAAAGGGGCGGAGAAGCTCAACCTCGGGCTGTCGCTGATCGAGCGCGCCGGCTGCTACGGGTGCCACGAGATCGACGCCTATCAGGACCTGGGCGCGCGCGGCCCGTCGCTGGCGCGCGTCAAGGACAAGCTGACCGAAGACTGGGCCTTCCGCTGGATTGAGGATCCCAAGGAGTTCCGCGCCACCGCGTGGATGCCGTCCTTCTTCGGCCAGTCCAACAACAGCACGCCCGAGCTGCTGGCGCGTTCCGAGCAGGAAATCCACGCCATGGTCTCCTATCTGTGGGACCGCTCCGACGGGTACCGGATGGCGGCGGCGCCGGCCGGGGGAAACGCGGCGCGCGGCGAGGAGCTGGTCGCGTCGGTCGGCTGCCTGGCCTGCCACCAGCTTCCCGACAGTCAGGAGCCGGCCGCCGACCGCGACGCGTTGCGGCGTCAATTCGGTCCCAACCTGGCCGGCATCGGTTCCAAGACGACCGCGCGCTGGATATACAACTGGCTGCTCGATCCGGCCAGCTATCACGCCGAAACGCGCATGCCGGACATGCGTCTGACCGAGCAGGAGGCGGCCGACGTCACCGCCTACCTGGTCAGCTTCCGCAACGACGCGTACCCGCCGCCGCCGCCCGTGGACGAGGAGCTGGTCGGGCAGATCGTGTTCGACTTCCTGGCCAAGACCGCGCCGCCCAGCGTGGCCCGCGAACAGGCGGCGGCCATGGACCTGGGCGCCCAGCTCAACTACGCCGGCGAGCGGCTGATCCGCCAGTACGGCTGCTTCGGGTGCCACGAGATACCCGGATTCGAGGGAGCCAAGCCGATCGGCACCGAGCTGACGGCGATCGGCGCCAAACCGCTGCACCAGTTCGACTTTGGCTTCCTGCATATCGAACACTCGCGCTACGCGTGGTGGACGCAGAAGATGAGCGACCCGCGCTCGTTCGACCGGCACAAGGAGCTGGCGCCGGACGCGCTGTTGCGCATGCCGAACTTCGACTTCACCGACCAGCAGGTCGAGGCGGTGGTCACCGCGCTGGCCGGCTTCACGGAGGCCGACGCCGATCTGACGCGGATCGTGCCGCGCACGCCGGAGAACTTGGCGATCGAACGCGGCCAGCAGCTGGTGCGGACCAACAACTGCCAGGCGTGCCACGTCATAGAGGGCGAAGGCGGTTCCATCGCCCCGACCGTCACCGACTGGCTGCAGCGCTACCGCGGCCAGGGAGCCGCGGCCGCCCAGGCGGCCACCGACGGCTACGTACCGCCCAACCTGATCGGCGAGGGCGCCAAGGTGCGGACCGACTGGCTGTTCGAGTTCCTGCACGATCCGTCCGAGATACGCCCCTGGTTGGCGGCGCGCATGCCGACCTTCGGCTTCACGGCCGGTGAGATCAACGATCTGGCCCGCTACTTCAGCGCGCTCGACGGGCAGGAGTTTCCGTTCACGGAACGGGTCGAGCCGGCGCTCACTCCGGAGGAGCTGGCCGCGGCGCAGGAGCTCTTCTCGCCCCGCTTCTTCAACTGCACCACCTGTCACATCCAGGCCGGCGTCACGCCGGCGGGCGGTGAGGAGCGGTGGGCGCCCGACTTCGCGCTCGCCGCCGAGCGGCTCAAGCCGCAGTGGATCATCGACTGGATCGCCGATCCGCAGGCGTTGCTGCCCGGCACCAGGATGCCGTCCTTCTATCCGCACGCGACGCCTCCGCAGATACTGGGCGGCGACGCCGACCACCAGATCCGGGTGTTGCGCGACTACATTCTGACGATCGGCCGGGACGCCGCCGGCGGATAAGGGACCGGCGGCGTTTGCTGCTTCGCCTGTCCGCCCTGGTCTTTCTGTCGTTCGGCGGTCTCTACCCGCTGTGGCTGTGGGTCAACCGGCGCGACGCCATCGACCACGGCTTCACCCGTTTCAACCTGGGCCTGGGCGCGGTGGTGTTGGGCCTGGGGGTGCTGCTGGTCATCCTGATTCCGGGTCAAAGTCCGCCCGTGGGCCAAGGTCTGCCGGGCGGCGTGATGGGCCGGCCGTGGCTGGCCGCCGTCTGGCTCGGCGCCGCGCTCGGCGCGACCGCCTACGCATGGCGCCCGCGGCCGTGGTCGGCCGTCGCGTGCGCGGTTCCGCCGGCGGTCGGCGTGCCGGTGCTGGTCGATGGCCTTGCCGACGTTCCGGCCGCGGTCACCGGCGGCTTGGCGGCGGCGGCGGTGACCACCGTGATCGGCGGGATCGCGCTGGCCGGCTCCATGTACACGATGGTGCTGGGCCACCACTATCTCAACGCGGAGAAGATGCCGACCCGGTATCTCGGCAAGGCGATAACCGTCTACGCGGCCGTGCTGGCGGTGCGTCTGATCTGGGACGCGGCGGTGATCGCCGCCGGCGAGATGACCATAGACGGCATCGCGCGCCCGGTGCGCGACTTTGCGTTGAGCATCGACGGCCTGTTCGTCTGGATCGCGCTGCTGTTCGGGACGGTGCTGCCGCTGGTGGTCTGCTTCCTGGCCGGCGCCGCGGTGCGCGCCAAGTCGACGCAGGCGGCGACCGGATTGCTGTACGTGGCGGTGACCGCCGCCATCATCGGCGAGGCGAGCTACCGGTTCGATCTGTTGTCCTACGGTCTGCCGCTGTGAGCGGCCAACCGAGCGGCGGCGGGATGGGGCCGGCGCGGGACTTGGCGCTGGCGTGGACGTGCGCCGCCTGCGGCTGGGCCAACCGGTCGCGGCCGGCGGCGGATGGCGGCGTGGCGTGCGACCGGTGCGGGGCGGCGGTGGCGGTCGAGGAGCCGCACCGCCGGTTGCAACGGTGCGCGGTCTGTCCGTCGACGCGCCTCTACCGGCAGCGCGACTTCAACCGTTTTCTAGGACTGGCGGTGGTCGCCGCCGGCGCGGCGCTGGTGCCGCTCACCTACGGGATCAGCCTGCCGGTGGTGTTCCTGATCGACTTGATCCTGTACCGGCGCGTGGCCGAGATGGCGGTCTGCTACCTCTGCCGCGCCGAGTATCGGGGCGTCGAGGTCCCGGCGCGTATCCTGCCGTTCCGCCACCACTTGGCGGCCGGCTACGAGAAGCGGCGCGAACGGTGGCTGGAGCAGGCGGGGCCGGGTTCCGGCCGGCGGTAGACCACTGGACCGGCCGTGACGTAATCGGTATACTGATACCTTGTCAATGAAGGGTTTGGAAATGAAACCCGAAACAGGGCGGTCAAAAGTTGGCACGATGTTTGCTCGGTTTTCCGGGGGGGGGGGGGGGGGGGGGGGGGGGTAGCTCCGCGGCCCGGTCACGCACCGCAGGCGTAGCAGCGGCCATGCTGGCTGTGGCCGTGCTGGCGGCGCTGTTCGGTGTGGCGGTCCCGGCCGCGGCGCAGTCCGACCCCCTCTCCTTCGGGTCGGCCACCGTCGATAGCAGGCTGTACGACACCGGCACGGCGATTACCCCGATCGTGCTGCCGGAGGCGGCCGGCGGAACCGGCGCGGTGAGCTACGCGCTGACGCCGGCCACGCTGCCGCGCGGGCTCACCTGGACCGCCTCCACCCGCACCATCGCCGGCACGCCGAGCCATGTCACCGCCGCCACCGACTACACCTGGACCGCCACCGACGCGGGCGGCGTTGCCGTGGCGCTCACCTTCTCCCTGCAGGTCTGGGCCCCGGCGGGGCCGGCGATCAACGGCGTCGACGTGTTGGAGTGGACGGTGAACGGGGTCACCAAGTCCAACTACCAGTCCGGGGAAACCATCAAGCTGCTGCTCCAATATCCCGAGAAGGTGGCGGTCACCGGGACGCCGCAGCTCGCCCTGGACGTCGGCGGCCGCACGCGCACGGCCGGCTACGACGCCGCCGAGACCGCGGAGCTCCGGCAGGCGTGGGCCGCCGATACCGCCGACGTACTGGTCTTCACTTACACGGTGCGGGCGGACGACTTCGACGGCGACGGCGCCGCCGTGGCTGCGGACGCGCTCCGCCTCAACGGCGGGACCATCCGCACGGTGGCCGCCGCCACCGACGTCAAGCTCAGCCTGGGCAGCCACGCGGTGGCGAGCGGCGGCACGGTGAGCGCCAAGATGCGGGTGCGCGACACGGCGCCCTCCTTTTCGCAGGCCGCGTCCGCCGCCGACCGATCACTGGCGCGGGGCGTGGCGACCTCCACCACGCTGCCGCGGGCCACCGGCGGCGACGGCGCGCTCACCTACACCATCTCCCCGGCGCTGCCGCGCGGCTTGGCGCTCGGCAGCGCCACCGCCGCCATCACCGGCACGCCCGCGGCGTCGGGCGCGACCACGCACACGCTTACCGCCGCGGACGCCGACGGCGACCGCGCCGCGCTCGGCCCGTTCACCATTACCGTGGCCGCGGCCAACGCGCCGAAGCCGAGCGCGCTCACCATCGTTCCGCCGGTCGGCTTCGACGGTGACTACGCCGCCGGCGAAGTGATCTGGGCGATCGTCACGTTCGACCGGGCGGTCACCATCACCGGCGCGCCGCAGCTCGCGCTGACCATCGGCGCCCACGTCCGCCAGGCGGCCTACAGCAGCATCAGCAGCGACCCCGACGACATCTCCTTCAAGTACACGGTGACCGCGGCGGACTTCGACGGCGACGGCATCAGCATCGACTCCGCGGCGCTCACCCTCAACGGCGGCGGCATCACCGGCGCCGGCGACGCCGCCGTGGCCGCGGCGCGCGACCTGAGCGCCTATGACCTGACCAACGACGGCCGCTACACGGTGCGCGACACGCAGCCGAGCTTCGGGTCCGCCTCGATAGGGAACAAGACCTACCCCACCGGCACGGCGGTGAACGAGTCGCTGCCGGCGGCCACCGGCGGCGACGGAACCGTCCGCTACTCCCTGACGCCGGCCCTGCCGGCCGGCTTGGCCTTCGACGCCGGCCGGCGCCGCATCCACGGCACGCCGACCGCCCAGGCCGCGGGCGCGGACTACACCTACCGAGCCACCGACGGCGACGGCGACGGCGCGGCGCTCACCTTCCGCCTGGCGGTGACCAGCGTCCCCACGGTGAGCGGGGTGACCGTCAGTTCCAGCCCGGCGAGCGGCAACGCCTACGGCGTGGCGGAGACCATCAGCGTGGAGGTGCGCTTCGACCAAGCGGTGACGGTCACCACTCCCAACCCCAGCCTGGAGCTCACCGTCGGCAGCAACGCGCGCAGCGCGGCGTTCGCCAGCAAGCCCAACGCCAGCACCCTCCGCTTCAGCTACCGGGTGCAGGCCGACGACGATGACGACGACGGCATCGGCATCGCCGCCGGCGCGCTCTCGCTCACCGGCGCCGGCACGCTGCGCGACGCCACCGGCACCCGCAATGCCAACCTGGCGCTCGGCAGCCACGCCATCGCGGCCGCCGCCGGCCACCAGGTCGATACGCCGCCGATCATCTCCGGCGTCGCCATCACCTCCAGCCCGGCGGGCGGCAACTACGCCGCCGGCGACGTGATCTCGGTGCGCCTCACCTTCACGGAGTCGGTGTACGTGCGCAGCGATGAGCCGACCGTGGCGCTCACCATCGGCGCCGACACGCGCACCGCGACTTGGCACAGCGGCACGAGTGCGCCGCCCAGCCATACCTTCACCTACACCGTGCAGGCGTCCGACTTCGACGGCGACGGCATCAGCATCGCCGCCGGCGCGGTGACCGCCAACGGCGGCTTCCTGACCTACTCCGGCAGCGACGATCCGTATCGCCAGGCGCTGGTGGGGCTCGGTAGCCACGCGGTCACCGACGACGACGATCACCGCGTGCGCGACACCGCGCCGGCGTTCAGCGCCACGGTGCCGGCGCAGCACTACGTGGCCGGCACGGCCGCCTCGCTCACCCTGCCCACGGCGACCGGCGACGGCAGCATTTCGTATGAACTCACCAGCGGGCTGCCGGGCGGGCTTGCCTACGGCAGCGCCACCCGCGCGGTCAGCGGAACGCCGCAGGCCGCCGGCGCCGCCAGTGAGCAGACCTGGGTCGCCACCGACGGCGACGGCGACGAAACGGCCCTCACATTCACCATCACCGTGGCGTCCGCCACCGCGCCGAAGGTGTCGGCATTGACCTTTCTCTCCACGCCGCGGACCGGCGACACCTACGGCCCCGGCGAGACGATTGCGGTCGGCATCAAGTTCGACAAGAACATCACCAAGACCGGCACGCCGCGGCTGGCGCTGGCGATCGGCGCCCGCACCCGTTACGCCAACTATTTCGCGTCACCCTCCTCGCTCACCGGGTACCACCACGTGTTCAGCTACACCGTGCAGGGGGCCGACCGGGACGCCGACGGCATCGCCATCGGCGCCAGCGCCCTGGAGCTCAACGGCGGCAGCATCACGCAGTCGAGCGACGCCGGCGTCGCCGCCTCGTTGGCGCTCGGCAGCCACGCGGTCGCCGCGGCCGGCAGCCACAAGGTGGACGGCGGCGCCAACGCAGCGCCCGCGGTGCGCGCGGTCGGCATCCAGTCGCGGCCGGTGGCCGCCAGCGGCTACGCCGCCGGCGACGTGATCCGCCTCAGCGTCGGCTTCACGGAGGCGTTGACGGTGACCGGCGCGCCGCGCCTGGCCATCCGCATCGGCGCCACCACGCGGCAGGCGACCTTCGACCGGGCCGAGCTCAAGCGTCTGCACTTCCGCTACACGGTGCTGGTGTCCGACGACGACGCCGACGGCATCAGCGTGGCCGCCGACGCTCTCACCCTGCCGTCCGGCGCCACGGTGCGGGACGCCCACGGCGCTGACGCCGCGCTCGGTCTGGGCACGCGGGCGTTGGCCAATCAGTTGGAACACAAGGTCCACACGCCGCCCAAGGTCACCGGGCTGTCCATCGTCTCCACGCCGCAGCAGGCCGGCACCTACACCCGCGGCGGGGTCGTCACCGCGCGGGTGAGTTACGATCAGGCGGTCACCGTGGCCGGCAGCCCCCGGCTCGCCCTCACCATCGGCGGCCAGAGCCGCGCCGCTACGGCCGCCGCCGGCAGTGGCAACGCCTACGTCGACTTCAACTATACGGTGGCGGCCGGGGACACCGACGCCGACGGCCTCGGCATCACCGGCGGGGCGCTCACGTTGCCGACCGGCGCGACCATCCGCGACGCCGGCGCCACCGACGCGGCGCTCGACCTGAGCCGTTACGCCGCGACCCGCTACGCCGCCGCCAAGGTGGACGGCAGCCGCACCGGCCTGTGGCCGGACTTCGGAAGCGCCACCGGCCCGGACCTGTCGATGCTCACCAACCGGGTGGTGAACTACTCGCTGCACTCGTCGTGCGGCCCGTTGCACGTCGGGTGCGCGCTGCCCACCTCCGCCACCGGCGACGCGCCGCTGGTCTACACGGTCTCACCGGCGCTGCCGGCCGGCCTGTCCCTCAACCGCGCCACCGCGGTCCTGACCGGCGCCGCCACCGTCGCGGCGCCGTCCACCCGCCACACGCTCACGGTGACCGACGCCAACGGCGATACCGACGCCGTGACCTTTACCCTGGCGGTGGTCGGCGCCCGACCCACGGTGCGCGGCGTCAGCTTCCTGTCCAGCCCGGCGGCGGACAGCACCTACGCCCGCAACGAGGAGATCCGGGTGGCGGTCCGCTTCCGGCGGCAAGGCGCCGCCGCCCTGGCGGTGACCGGAGCGCCCCGTCTGGCGCTGCAGGTGGGCCGCGCGGCGCGGCAGGCCGCCTACTACGGCGTCAGCGGCGACGAAGTGCGCTTCCGCTACACCGTGCAGGCCGCGGACCGCGACGCCGACGGCGTTGCCGTCGCCGCCGGCGCCCTGACCCTCAACGGCGGCGCCATCCGCGACGCCGCCGGCAACGCCGCGGTGCTCGGCCTCGGCCGCCACGCCCTTTCCAGCCAAGCGGCGCACAAGGTGGACGGCGGCGTGACGCGCGCGCCGAGCGTGGCCGGCGTGACCATCACCTCCCGCCCGGCGACCGGCGACACCTACAGCCGCGGCGAGACGGTGGAAGTGGCGGTGCGCTTCAGCCAGGGCGTGGGCGTGACCGGATCGCCGCGGCTCGCCTTGAGCATCGGCAGCGCCACCCGCCAGGCGGCCTACGACCGCGCCGGCGCCACCTCGGCCACGCAGTACTTCCGCTACGTGGTGCAGCAGGCCGACGTGGACGCCGACGGGCTCAGCATCAGGAGCGGCGCCCTCACCCTCAACAACGGCGCCATCCGCAGCAACGCCGGCGCCAACGCGGCGCTCGCCCTGGGCAGCCACGCCATCACCAACGCCTCCAACGCCAAGGTGAACGGCGCCCTCAACTCGCCGGCGATCGTGACCGGCGTCGCCGTCACCTCGCGCCCGGCCACCGGCGACACCTTCCGCATCGGCGAGGAGATCCGGGTGCGGGTGACGTTCAGCAAGGCGGTGGTGGCGTCCCGGCGGACCTACCGGCAGGGGAATCCGGGCTGGCCGCGGCTGGCGCTCACCGTCGGCAGCCACACGCGCCACGCCGCCTTGAAGGTGAGCACTCAGTACACCGAGCGGGCGCCGGCCAGCACGACCCTGGAGTTCGGCTACACGGTGCCGGCCGGCGACTACGACGGCGACGGCTTCGGCATCGCGCACGGCGCGCTGGACGTGAACCTGGGCGGCGTCAGCCGCGATGGCGTGGCGGCGACCCTGAGCCTCGGCAGCCACGCCGTCTCCGCCGCGGCGTACAAGGTGGACGGACGGCGGGCCGCCGTGTCCAGGGTGAGCATCACGTCACGGCCCGGCGCCGACAACACTTACGCCGCCGGAGAAGTGATCCGCGTGGCGGTTACGTTCAACCTGCCGGTCCGCGTCACGGCCACGGCGCCCAACCTGCCGGCGCTCGGCTTGCTGGTCGGTTCCACCACGCGGCAGATGGCGTACGCCGGCGCCGGCGCCAACAGCATCGCCTTCAGCTACGCCGTGCAGGCGGCCGACCGCGACGCCGACGGGGTGAGCATGGTGAGCAGCGGGCCGAGTCTGAACGGCGCCGTGATCGAAACCGCGGCCAACGGCAACCCGGCGGTGACCGGCCTCAGCGGTTTCTCCGTGCAGGGCGGCGCCGGCCACAAGGTGGACGGCTCCATCCGCCCGCCGGTGGTGCGATCGCTTTCGATCGGCGCGCCGCAGCGCGGATCGACCTTCGACCGCTACGAGGTGATCGGCATCAACGTCAGGTTCAGCCAGAGCGTGACGGTGACCGGCACGCCGCGCCTGTCCCTGGTCATCGGTTCCTCGACCAAGACGCTGGACCTCGCTTCCGCCTCCGGGTCCCAGCTCCGGTTCGAGTACGAGGTGCAGGCCGGCGACGCGGACGGCAACGGCGTCGACGTGCCGGCCAACTCGCTGGCGCTCAACGGCGCCACCATACGCAACCAGTACGGCGTGAACGCGGCGCTCGGCCACGGGTCGATACGGAACTACGTCACCAACGCCAGTACGCCGAACGTCAACGGCGCGGCCAACCACCCGCCGGTCGTGGTGAGCGCGGGGTTCGCCGGCCGGCCGGCGGGCGGCGTGTACGGCAAGGGCGACGCGATCGACGTGGTGGTCAACTGGGGCAAGCCGGTGACCGTTACCGGCACGCCGCAGCTTGCGCTCGACGTCGGCTCCGGCACCCGCCAGGCCGGGCGCCACAGCGGGAGCCAGCGCTATACCCGGTTCCGTTACCTGGTGGTGGCGGACGACCGCGACGGCGACGGCATCGGCTTCGGCAGCGGCGCGCTCACCCTCAACGGCGCCACCATCACCGGCCCCGGCGGCACCACCGCCAGCCTGACGCTGCCGGCCGTGGCCGCGGACGCCAATCGGCGGGTGGACGGACGGGTGTTGATGCAGCCGGCCTTTACCGGAACGGTGTCTGCGCGGACCTGGGTGGTCGGCTCCGCCGTCAGTTACGCGCTGCCCGCGGCCGCCGGCGCCCGCGGCGCCATCAGCTACGCGTTGCGGCCGGCGTTGCCGGACGGCCTGCAGTTCTCCGCCGCGTCGCGCACCATTTCCGGGACGCCGACCACCGTGACCGCAGCGGCCACCTACACGCTGGAGGCGACCGACGGCGTGACCGGCGCCAAGGGCGCGCTCAACTTTTCCATCGAGATCACGGCCAACGCCGCCCCGGTGTTCATACCCGCCACCTTCGCCGCGCAGGTGTACGTCAAGGACGAAGCGATCTCCCCGGTGGCGCTGCCGGCCGCCACCGGCGGCAACGGCGCGCTGAGCTACGCGCTTACCGGGCCGGGCGCCGCCACCACCCTCACCCTGCCGGCCGGGGTGGCCTATACGGCGCCCACCGGCGCCAACACCGGCGGCACCATCTCCGGCACCCCCACCGCGGTAGCGGCGCAGGCCAGCTACACGCTCACCGCCACCGACGCCGACGACGACCAGGCCACGCTCACCTTTACGCTGGAGGTGCAGGACGACGCGGCGCCCACCTTCGGCGCCGCCAGCGTGGCCAACCAGTCGTGGCGGCGGTACAAGGCGCTCACGGCGTTCACGCTGCCGGCCGCTACCGGCGGCAACGGGACCCTCACCTACACCCTCTCGCCCGCCCTGCCGGCGGGGGCGGCCAAGGACGCCAGCCACCGGATCAGCGGCGCGCCGACGGTAGCGATGGGCGCCACCACCTACACCTGGAGGGCCACGGACCGCGACGGCGACCGCGCGGAGCTCACCTTTACCATCACCGTGGCGGACAACAGCCTGCCGGCATTCACCGGCCTTGCGCCAACCAGCTACGCGTGGACGCGGTACAAGTCCGTCAGCGGCATTCTGCCGGTGGCGTTGGGCGGCGACCCGCCGTTGAGCTACGCGCTGGCGCCCGCGCTGCCGGCCGGCGTGGCGCGCGCCGCCAGCCCGCGCGCCGGCGCGGAACCCGATGAGCCGGTGGTGGACTCCCACAACCGCACGCTCGCCGGCGCGCCTACTGCGGCCATGGCCCAGTCCTCGTATGCCTGGACCGTCACCGACGCGGACGGCGACCGGGCGGCGTGGAACTTCACCATCACGGTGCTGGACAACGGGCGGCCCGACTTCGGGGCGGCGACGATCCCGGACCAGTCGTGGACGCGGCGCAGGGCGATCACGGCGTTCACGTTGCCGGCCGCCACCGGCGGCGACGGGAGCGTCTCCTATGCCCTCTCGCCTGCATTGCCGGGCGGGGTGACCAAGGACGCCGGCCACCGGGTGAGCGGCGCGCCGACTGCGGCGCTGGCGCAGACCGAGTACACCTGGACCGCCACCGACGGGGACGGCGACCAGGCGTCGCTCACGTTCGACGTGACCGTGGCGGACCGGCCGCAGGCGACCCTGATCCTGACGCCTTCGACCATCGCCGAGAGCGGGACCGGCAACGCGGCCACGGTGACGGCAACGCTGGACCGGGCGGTGAGCGCGGCCACCACGGTGACGGTGGCCGCCGCCGCGGGGACCAACGCGGAGGCCGGGGACTTCACCCTGAGCGCCAACAAGACGCTCACCATAGCGGCGGGCGACACCACCAGCACCGGCGCGGTGACGATCACGGCGGTGAACAACGCGGACGCCGAGCTCGACAAGTCGGTCACCGTGTCGGGCAGCGTGAGCAACGCCGAGGTGGACGCCCCGGACGACGTGACCTTGACGATTACCGACGACGACCGCCCGTCCACGCCGACGCTGTTCATCGACGCGCCGAGCGTCACCGAGGGCGGGACGGGAGATGCGAATACGCTGGAGTGGACGGTGACGCTGCTGCCGGCGAGCACGCAGCGGGTGCAGGTCGGCGTCGCCGTCAACTCGACCGGCACCGCGACCGTGGGGACGCTACGGACGCGGGCGCAGACGGGAGCCGATCACGGCTTTCCGCCGGAGCCGACGCTGGTCTTTGCGGCGGGGGTGACCACGCAGACCGTCCCCGTGACCGTGTACGGCGACGCGACGCCGGAACCGGACGAGACCGTGGTGATGGAGCTGAGCAACCCGTCCAACGCCTCGCTCGGCAACGCGACCGGAACCGGCACGATCCTGGACGACGACGCGCCGGCGGTGACGCTGGCGGTGGCGGACGCCGCGATCGCCGAGAACGGCGGGACCACGACGGTGACGGCCACGCTGAAACGGGCGTGGAGCGCGGCGACCACGGTGACGGTGACGGCGGTGGCGGGCGCTTACACGGTCGGCGCGGACGCGACGATCACGATTGCGGCGGGCCAGACGGCAAACGCGGCCGACAGCGTGACGATCACGGCGGTGGACGACGCCGTCGACAACGTCGGCGACCGGGCGGTGACGGTGACGGGAACCGCCACCGAATCGGCCCACGTGACCGGCGCGGCGCTCACCTTGACCGACGACGAGGCCACGCCGGAGGCGACCCTGGCGCTGAGCGACGCGGCCATCGACGAGCACGACGGGACGAATCCGGGGGCGAGCACGGTGACGGCGACGCTCAACCGGGCGTCGAGCGAGGCGGTAACGCTGACCGTGGCAGCGACCGCGGGCACGAACGCGGCGGACGGCGACTTCAGCTTGTCGAACACGAATACGCTCACCATCACGGCGGGGACGACCAGCAGCACCGGCACGGTGACGGTGACCGCGGTCGACAACACGGTTGACGCGCCGGACAAGGAAGTAACCGTCTCCGCAACGGTGAGCGGGAACAGCGGCGTTGCCACGCCAGCGGACGTGACGCTCACCATTGAGGACGACGAAGCGGCGCCGACGGTCGCCCTGGCGGTGGCGGACGCCTCAATCTCCGAGAACGGCGGCTCAACCACCGTGACCGCAACGCTGAGCCATGCGTCCAGTGCGGCGACCACGATCACCGTGACGGCGGTGTCGGGGGCCTACACGGTGGGCGCGGACGCGACGATCACGATTGCGGCGGGCGAGACGTCGAACACGACCGGCAGCGTGACGATCACGGCCGTCGACGACGCCATCGACAACGTGGACGACCGAGCCGTGACGGTGACGGGCACGGCAGCCAACGCTCAGGCTGCCGCCGAGTCGCAGACGGTGTCCGTAACCGGCGCGGCGCTGACCCTGACTGACGACGAGACCACACCGACGGCGACGCTGGCGTTGAGCCCGGCGACGGTCGACGAGCACGACGGGACGAATCCGGGTTCGAGCACGGTGACGGCCACGTTGAATCGCGCGTCGAGCGAGGCGGTGACCCTGACGGTGGGGGCGGCTGCGGGGACGAACGCGGCGTCGGGCGACTTCAGCCTGTCGAGCGCGAAAACCCTGACCATCGCGGCGGGGGAGACGACCAGCACCGGTACGGTGACCGTGACGGCGGTCGACAACACGGTGAGCGCGCCCGACAAGCAGGTGACCGTCTCGGCAACGGTGAGCGGCGACAGCGGCGTGGCTGACCCGGCGAGCGTGACGCTGACGATCGAAGATGACGAAGCCGCGCCGACGGTCGCCCTGGCGGTGGCGGACGCCTCAATCTCCGAGAACGGCGGCACGACCACGGTGACGGCCACGCTGAGCCACGCGTCGAGCGCGCCGACGACCATCACGGTGACGGCGGTGGACGGCGCCTACACCGTGGGCTCGGACGCGACCATCACGATCGCGGCGGGCGAGACGACGAACGCGACCGGCAGCGTGACGATCACGGCGGTAAACGACGCCGTGGACAACGTGGGCAACCGGGCCGTGACGGTGACGGGAACGGCCGCCAACGCCCAGGCTGCCTCCGAGTCGCAGACGGTGTCCGTGACCGGCGCGGCGCTGACGCTGACCGACGATGAGACCACGCCGACGGCGACGCTGGCGCTGAGCGACGCGACGATCGACGAGTACGACGGGACCAACCCCGGGTCGGCGACGGTGACTGCCACGCTGAACCGCGCGTCTACGGAGGCGGTGACCCTGACGGTCGCCGCGGCCGCAGGGACGAACGCGGCATCGGGCGACTTCAGCTTGTCGAGCGCAGAGACGCTCACGATCGCGGCAGGGGACACGAGCAGCACCGGCACGGTGACCGTGACGTCGGTCGACAACACGGTCGACGCGCCGGACAAGCAGGTGACCGTCTCGGCAACGGTGAGCGGGAACAGCGGCGTGGCTGACCCGGCGAGCGTGACGCTGACGATCGAAGATGACGAAGCTGCGCCGACGGTCGCGTTGGCGCTGGCGGACTCCTCAATCTCCGAGAACGGCGGTACCACGACGGTGACCGCAACGCTGAGCCATGCTTCAAGCGCAGCCACGACGATCACCGTGCAGCCGGAGGCCGGCGCCTACACGGTGGGCGCGGACGCCACGATCACGATTGCCGCTGGCGAGACCTCGAACGCCCCGGACACGGCGACGATCACGGCGGTAGACGACGCGATCGACAACGTGGCGAACCGCACGGCGACGGTGACGGGGACGGCGGCCAACGCGCAGGCTGCCGCCGAGTCGGCGACGGTGTCCGTAACCGGCGCGGCGCTTACCTTGACCGACGACGAGGGGGCGCCGACGGCGACTCTGGCGCTGAGCGATGCGACGATCGACGAACACGACGGGACCAACCCGGGATCGGCGACGGTGACCGCCACGCTGAACCGCGCGTCTACGGAAGCGGTAACGCTGACGGTAGCCACCACCGCGGGAACGAACGCGGTCGCGTCAGACTTCAGTCTGTCGAGCGCGAAGACGCTCACCATCGCGGCTGGGGACACCAGCAGCACCGGCACGGTGACGGTGACCGCGGTCGACAACACGGCGGACGCGCCCGACAAGCAGGTGACCGTCTCGGCAACGGTGAGCGGCAACAGCGGCGTGGCGGACCCGGCGAGCGTGACGCTGACGATCGAGGACGACGAAGCCGCGCCGACGGTCGCACTGGCGCTGGCGGACTCCTCAATCTCCGAGAACGGCGGCTCAACCACCGTGACCGCAACGCTGAGCCATCCGTCGAGCGCCGCGACGACGATCACCGTGCAGCCGGAGGCCGGCGCTTACACCGTGGGGGCGGACGCGACGATCACGATTGCTGCCGGCGAGACCTCCAACGCCGCGGACACGGCGACGATCACGGCGGTGGATGACGCGACTGACAACGTAGTTAACCGCTCAGCGACGGTCACCGGGACGGCGCAGAACAGTCACGACGTGGGCGCGGTGACCGGAGCGGCGTTGACGCTGACCGACGACGAAACTACGCCGACGGCGACGCTGGCGCTGAGCGATGCGACGATCGACGAGCACGACGGGACCAACCCCGGGTCGGCGACGGTGACCGCGACGCTGAACCGAGCATCAAGCGAGGCGGTGACACTGACCGTGGCCGTAGCGGCCGGAACCAATGCGGCGGCGACCGACTACAACCTGTCGAGCGCGAAGACGCTCACGATCGCGGCGGGGGACACGAGCAGCACCGGCACGGTGACGGTGACGGCGGTTAACAACACGGTGGACGCGCCGGACAAGCAGGTGACCGTCTCGGCAACGGCAAGCGGGAACAGCGGCGTGGCTGACCCGTCGAGCGTGACCCTGACAATTGAGGACGACGAAGCCGCGCCGACGGTCACCCTGGCGGTGGCGGACGCCTCGATCTCCGAGAACGGCGGCGCGACGACGGTGACGGCCACGCTGAGCCACGCGTCAAGCGCAGCCACGACGGTGACGGTGACGGCCGTAGCCGGCGCCTACACGGTGGGCGCGGACGCGACGATCACGATTGCGGCGGGCGAGACGACGAACGCGACCGACAGCGTGACGATCACGGCGGTGAACGACGCCGTAGACAACGTGGGCGACCGGGCCGTGACGGTGACGGGAACGGCGGCCAACGCGCAGGCTGCCGCCGAGTCGCAGACGGTGACCGTGACCGGCGTGGCGCTGACGTTGACCGACGACGAGACCACGCCGACGGCGACGCTGGCGCTGAGCGATGCGACGATCGACGAACACGACGGGACGAATCCGGGGGCAAGCACGGTCACGGCGACGCTGAATCGTGCGTCGACTGAGGCGGTGACGCTGACCGTGGTGGCGACGGCCGGGACGAACGCGGCGTCGGGAGACTTCAGCCTGTCGAGCGCGAAGACGCTCACCATCGCCGCCGGGGACACGACCAGCACCGGCACGGTGACGGTGACGGCGGTCGACAACACGGTCGACGCGCCGGACAAGCAGGTGACCGTCTCGGCAACGGTGAGCGGCAACAGCGGCGTGGCGGACCCGGCGAGCGTGACGCTGACGATCGAGGACGACGAAGCCGCGCCGACGGTCGCCCTGGCGGTGGCGGACGCCGCAATCTCCGAGAACGGCGGCACGAGCACGGTGACGGCCACGCTGAGCCACGCGTCGAGCGCGGCCACCACGGTCACCGTGCAGCCGGAGGCCGGCGCCTACACAGTGGGCGCGGACGCGACGATCACGATTGCCGCTGGCGAGACGTCGAACGCGACCGACAGCGTGACGATCACGGCCGTCGACGACTCGATCGACAACGTGGCCAACCGCTCGACGACGGTAAGCGGGACGGCGCAGAACAGCCACGACGTGGGTACGGTCACGGGCGCGAGCCTCACTTTGACCGACGACGAGGGAGCGCCGACGGCGACGCTGGCGCTGAGCGATGCGACAATCGACGAACACGACGGGACCAACCCCGGGTCGGCTACGGTGACGGCGACGCTGAACCGGGCCTCGACCGAGGCGGTAACGCTGACCGTGGCCGCGTCCGCTGGGACGAACGCGGCGTCGGGCGACTTCAGTCTGTCGAGCGCGAAGACGCTCACCATCGCGGCGGGAGACACCAGCAGCACCGGCACGGTGACGGTGACGGCGGTCGACAACACGGTGGACGCGCCGGACAAGGAAGTGACTGTCTCAGCAACGGTGAGCGGGAACAGCGGCGTTGCCGCGCCGGCGGACGTGACGCTCACGATCGAGGACGACGAAGCAGCGCCGACTGTCGCGTTGGCGGTAGCGGACGCCTCGATCTCCGAGAACGGCGGCACAACCACCGTGACCGCAACGCTGAGCCATGCGTCCAGCGCGGCGACCACGATCACCGTGACGGCGGTGTCGGGGGCCTACACGGTGGGCTCGGACACGACCATCACGATCGCGGCGGGCGAAACGTCGAACGCGGCGGACAGCGTGACCATCACGGCGGTAGACGACTCGATCGACAACGTGGTCAACCGCTCGACGACCGTGACGGGGACGGCGGTCAACGCCCAGGCTGCCGCCGAGTCGGCGACGGTGACCGTGACCGGCGCGGCGCTCACCTTGACCGACGACGAAGACACGCCGGAGGCGACGCTGGCGTTGAGCCCGGCGACGGTCGACGAGCACGACGGGACGAATCCGGGTTCGAGCACGGTGACGGCCACGTTGAATCGCGCGTCGAGCGAGTCGGTGACCCTGACGGTGGCGGCAGCAGCGGGGACGAACGCGGCGGCGGGCGACTTCAGCCTGTCGAGCGCGAAGACCCTCACTATCGCGGCGGGGGAGACGAGCAGCACCGGCACAGTGACGGTGACCGCGGTCGACAACACGGTGGACGCGCCGGACAAGGAAGTGACGGTCTCGGCAACGGTGAGCGGGGCCAGCGGCGTGGCTGACCCGGCGAGCGTGACGCTGACGATCGAAGATGACGAAGCCGCGCCGACGGTCGCGTTGGCGCTGGCGGACTCCTCAATCTCCGAGAACGGCGGCTCAACCACCGTGACCGCAACGCTGAGCCATCCGTCGAGCGCCGCGACGACGATCACCGTGCAGCCGGAGGCCGGCGCTTACACGGTGGGCTCGGACACGACCATCACGATCGTGGCGGGCGAGACGGCGAACGCCGCGGACACGGCGACGATCACGGCGGCAGACGACTCGATCGACAATGTGGTCAACCGCTCAGCGACGGTCACCGCGACGGCGCAGAACAGTTACAACGTGGGCGCGGTGACCGGGGCGGCGTTGACGCTGACCGACGACGAAACTACGCCGACGGCGACGCTGGCGCTGAGCGACGCGACGATCGACGAGCACGACGGGACCAACCCCGGGTCGGCGACGGTGACGGCGACGCTGAACCGGGCTTCGAGCGAGGCGGTGACCCTGACGGTAGGCGCGACCGCGGGAACGAACGCGGCATCGGGCGACTTCAGTCTGTCGAGCGCGAAGACGCTCACCATCGCGGCGGGGGAGATCAGCAGCACCGGGACGGTGACGGTGACGGCGGTCGACAACACGGCGGACGCGCCGGACAAGCAAGTGACCGTGTCGGCAACGGTGAGCGGGAACAGCGGCGTGGCGGACCCGGCGAGCGTGACGCTCACCGTTGAGGACGACGAAGCGGCGCCGACGGTCGCATTGGCGCTGGCGGACTCCTCAATTTCCGAGAACGGCGGCTCAACCACCGTGACCGCAACGCTGAGCCATCCGTCGAGCGCCACGACGACGATCACCGTGCAGCCGGAGGCCGGCGCTTACACGGTGGGCGCGGATGCGACGATCACGATTGCCGCCGGCGAGACCTCCAGCGCGGCGGACACGGCGACGATCACGGCGGTAGACGACGCGATCGACAACGTGGTGAACCGCTCGACGACGGTGACGGGGACGGCGGTCAACGCCCAGGCTGCCGCCGAGTCGGCGACGGTGGTGGTGACCGGCGCGGCGCTGACGCTGACCGACGACGAAGCCACGCCGGAGGCGACGCTGGCGTTGAGCCCGGCGACGGTCGACGAGCACGATGGGACGAATCCCGGGTCGGCGACGGTGACGGCCACGTTGAACCGCACTTCCAGTGAGGCGGTGACGCTGACCGTGGCGGCGGCAGCGGGGACGAACGCGGCGTCGGGCGACTTCAGTCTGTCGAGCACCACCACGCTCACCATCGCGGCGGGGGACACGAGCAGCACCGGTACGGTGACGGTGACGGCGGTCGACAACACGGCGGACGCGCCGGACAAGGAAGTGACCGTCTCAGCAACGGTGAGCGGGAACAGCGGCGTGGCTGACCCGGCAAGCGTGACGCTGACCATTGAGGACGACGAAGCGGCGCCGACGGTCGCGCTGGCGGTGGCGGACGCCTTGATCTCCGAGAACGGCGGCGCGACAACGGTGACCGCGACCTTGAGCCACGCGTCGAGCGCGGCGACGACGGTGACCGTGCAGCCGGCGTCGGGCGCCTACACGGTGGGAGCGGACACGACCATCACGATTGCGGCGGGCGAGACGGCGAACACGGCGGACACAGTAACGATCACGGCGGTCAACGACGCCATCGACAACGTGGGCAACCGCTCGACGACGGTGACGGGCACGGCGGCCAACGCGCAGGCTGCCGCCGATTCGGCGACGGTGTCCGTGACCGGCGCGGCGCTCACCTTGACCGACGACGAAGCCACGCCGGAGGCGACGCTGGCGTTGAGCCGGGCGACGGTCGACGAACACGACGGGACCAACCCCGGGTCGGCGACAGTGACGGCCACCTTGGACCGGGCGTCGAGTGAGGCGGTCACGCTGACCGTGGCGGCGGCAGCGGGGACGAACGCGGCGTCGGGCGACTTCAGCCTGTCGAGCGCGAAGACGCTCACCATCGCGGCGGGGGACACGAGCAGCACCGGTACGGTGACGGTGACGGCGGTGGACAACACGGCGGACGCGCCCGACAAGCAGGTGACCGTCTCAGCAACGGTGAGCGGGAACAGCGGCGTGGCCGACCCTTCGAGCGTCACGCTGACGATCGAGGATGACGAAGCTACGCCGACGGTCGCACTGGCGCTGGCGGACTCCTCAATTTCCGAGAACGGCGGCTCAACCACCGTGACCGCAACGTTGAGCCATCCGTCGAGCGCCTCGACTACGATCACCGTGCAGCCGGAGGCCGGGGCGTACACGGTGGGCGCGGACGCGACGATCACGATAGCCGCCGGCGAGACGTCGAACGCCGCGGACACGGCGACGATCACGGCGGTCGATGACGCGATTGACAACGTAGTCAATCGCTCAGCGACGGTCACCGCGACGGCGCAGAACAGTCACGACGTGGGCGCGGTGACCGGAGCGGCGTTGACGCTGACCGACGACGAAACTACGCCGACGGCGACGCTGGCGCTGAGCGCCGCGACGATCGACGAGCACGACGGGACCAGCCCCGGCTCGGCGACGGTGACGGCGACGCTGAATCGGGCGTCGAGTGAGGCGGTCACACTGACAGTAGCGGCGGCAGCCGGCACGAACGCGGCGTCGGGCGACTTCAGCCTGTCGTCCGCAAAGACCTTGACCATCGCGGCGGGGGATACGACCAGCACCGGAACGGTAACCGTGACGGCGGTTGACAACACGGCGGACGCGCCCGACAAGCAGGTGACCGTCTCGGCAACGGTGAGCGGCGGCAGCGGCGTTGCCACGCCGGCGGACGTGACGCTCACCATCGAGGACGACGAAGCGGCGCCGAAGGTGACGCTGGTTCTGTCCCCGTCGTCCATTTCGGAGGACGGCGGCCAGGCGACGGTAACGGCGACGCTCTCGCACGCATCGAGCGTGGCGACGACGGTGACCGTGGCGGCCACGGCGGGGGCGCACACGGTGGCGGCGGACTTCAGCTTGAGCGCGAACAAGGTGCTGACCATCGCGGCGGGGACGACGACGAGCACCGGCGCGGTGACGATTTCGGCGGTGGACGACGACGCGGACGCCCCCAACGACAAGACCGTGAGCGTGTCGGCGACGGCGGCCAACAGCCACGGCGCCGGTAACCCGAACGCGGTGACCCTGACGATCACCGACGACGACGTGGACCTGAAGCCGACGTTTGGCGGCGCGCAGGTCGCCAGCCGGCTGTGGCCGACCGCCACCGTGATTCCGCGCCTGGTGCTGCCGCGGGCGACGGGGGGAGATGGGACGCTCACCTACACGTTGTCGCCGGCGTTGCCTTCGTGGCTGTCACGGAACGGGTTCCTGGTGACGGGCACGACGCCGGACGATCCGACGAACCAGGTGGAATACACCTGGACGGTGGAGGACGAGGACGGGGACGAGGATTCGGTGAAGTTCCTGGCGGCGGTGATTCGTCCGGGCGATCCGCCTCTGTTGGTCAACCCGCCGGGGATCGTGGTGAACACGGGCGACCTGCCGGCGCCGTCGCTGTCGTCGCCGCGAGTGACGGAAGGGGCGTCGGGTACGACGTCGGCCCTGACGTGGACGGTGACGTTGAGCAAGACGAGCACCGCGCAGGTGACGGTGAAGTACGCGGACGCGGGCACGGGGACGGCGACCTCCGGGACCGACTACGCGGCGCTCAGTGGCGGGACGCTGACGTTTGCGCCCGGTGAGACGAGCAAGACGGTGACGGTGACCGTGACCGGTGACGGAGTGGACGAGCCGAACGAGACGGTGAAGGTGTCGCTGAGCGAGCCGGTGAACGCGAGACTCCCGGTGAGCGCCGCGACGGGAACCGGAACGATCGAGGACGACGACGCGGCGCCGACGGTGACGCTGGCGGTGGCGGACAGCGCGATCTCCGAGAACGGCGGCACGACGACGGTAACCGCGACGCTGAGCCATGCATCGAGCGCGGCGACCACGATCACCGTGACGGCGGTGTCGGGCGCCTATACGGTGGGGGCGGACGCGACCATCACGATTGCGGCTGGCGCCACGTCGAACGCTTCGGACACGGCAACGGTGACGGCCGTGAACGACGCCATCGACAACGTCGGAGATCGGTCCGTGACGGTGACGGGCACGGCGGCCAACGCCCAGGCTGCCGCCGAGTCGGCGACGATGACCGTGACCGGCGCGGCGCTGACGCTGACCGACGACGAAGCCACGCCGGAGGCGACCCTGGCGCTGAGCGACGCGGCGATCGACGAGCACGACGGGACGAACGCGGGGTCGGCGACGGTGACCGCCACGCTGAACCGCGCGTCGAGCGAGGCGGTAACGCTGACGGTAGCCGCCGCCGCGGGGACGAACGCGGCGGCGGGCGACTTCAGTCTGTCGAGCGCGAATACGCTCACCATCGCAGCGGGGGACACGAGCAGCACCGGCACGGTATCCGTGACGGCGGTCGACAACACGGTGGACGCGCCGGACAAGGAAGTGACGGTCTCGGCGGTGGTGAGCGGGATCAGCGGCGTGGCCGCCCCGTCGAGCGTGACGCTGACGATCGAGGACGACGAAGCCGCGCCGACGGTCGCCCTGGCGGTGGCGGACAGCGCGATCTCCGAGAACGGCGGCGCGACGACGGTGACTGCGACCTTGAGCCATGCGTCAAGCGCGGCGACCACGGTCACCGTGACGGCGGTGTCGGGGGCCTACACGGTGGACGCGGACGCGACGATCACGATTGCGGCGGGCGCAACCTCAAACGCGGCGGACACGGTCACGATCACGGCGGTCAACGACGCCATCGACAACGTGGTCAACCGCTCGACGACGGTGACAGGCACGGCGGCCAACGCCCAGGCTGCCGCCGAATCGCAGACGGTGTCGGTGACCGGCGCGGCGCTCACCTTGACCGACGACGAGGGAGCGCCGACGGCGACGCTGGCGCTGAGCCCGGCGGCGATTGACGAGCACGACGGGACGAATCCTGGGGCGAGTACGGTGACGGCGACGCTGAGCCGGGCCTCGACCGAGGCGGTGACCCTGACCGTGGAGGCGACGGCCGGGACGAACGCGGCGTCGGGCGACTTCAGTCTGTCGAGCGCGAAGACGCTCACGATCGCGGCGGGGGATACGACCAGCACCGGCACGGTGACGGTGACCGCGGTCGACAACACGGTGGACGCGCCGGACAAGCAGGTGACCGTCTCGGCAACGGTGAGCGGGAACAGCGGGGTGGCCGCCCCGGCGAGCGTGACCCTGACCATCGAGGACGACGAAGCGGCGCCGACGGTCGCCCTGGCGGTGGCGGACGCCTCGATCTCCGAGAACGGCGGCGCGACGACGGTGACTGCGACCTTGAGCCATGCATCGAGCGCGGCGACCACGGTCACCGTGCAGCCGGAGGCCGGCGCTTACACGGTGGACGCGGACGCCACGATCACGATCGCTGCGGGCGAGACGACGAACGCGACCGACAGCGTGACGATCACGGCGGTAGACGACGCGATCGACAACGTGGGCGACCGCGCCGTGACGGTGACGGGAACGGCGGCCAACGCCCAGGCTGCCGCCGAGTCGGCGACGGTGTCGGTGACCGGCGCGGCGCTCACCTTGACCGACGACGAGGGAGCGCCGGAGGTGACGTTGGCGCTGAGCCCGGCGGCGATTGACGAACACGACGGGACCAACCCCGGAGCGGCGACGGTGACGGCGGCGCTGAACCGTGCATCGACGGAGGCGGTGACGCTGACGGTGGAGGCGACCGCCGGCACGAACGCGGCGGCGACCGACTTCAGTCTGTCGAGCACGAAGACGCTCACCATCGCGGCAGGCGAGACGACCAGCACCGGCACGGTGACGGTGACCGCGGTCGACAACACGGTGGACGCGCCGGACAAGCAGGTGACCGTCTCGGCAACGGTGAGCGGCGACAGCGGCGTGGCGGCCCCGGCGGACGTGACGCTCACGATCAAGGACGACGAGGCGGCGCCGACCGTAACGCTGGCGCTATCCCAAAGCGCCATCGACGAGAGCGGCGGCGCGACGACGGTCACCGCCACGCTGAGCCACCCCTCCGGCGCGGCCACGACGATCACGGTCCCGGCGATGGAGCGGGCCTACACGGTGGGGACGGACGCCACGATCACCATCGCCGCGGGCGAGACGGCGAACGCCGCGGACGGCGTGACGATCACGGCCATGGACAACGACGTGCGCAGCGGCGACCGCACGGTGATGGTGATGGGGACGGTGGAGAACAGCATGGGCGCGGGGACCATGACCGGCGCCGAGCTCACCATCCGCGACGACGACGGCGGGACCGGATTCGCGCTGAACGGCTGGGTGGAAGATCAGCAGTGGACCCAGGGCCAGGCGATCACGCCGTTCACGTTGCCGGCCGCGGTCGGCGGCAACGGCGGCGTGAGCTACGCGCTGGCGCCGGCGCTGCCGTCCGGGGTGAGCAGAGACGCTGACACCCGCGAGGTAACGGGCGCGCCGGCGGCGGCCCGTGCGGAGACCGAATACACCTGGACCGCCACCGACAGCGTGGGCGCTACGGTGAGCGTCACGTTCACGATCGAGGTCGCCGCCAGTTCCGGCCAGACCGATACCCCGCCGCGCAGGCCACCGCCGCCGGGGGGATCGGCGCCGCCGGCCGCGGCAGCGGTTCCGGTCACGGTGTCGATCGGCGACGCGTCGATCATGGAGGGCGACGGGGCCACGGTCGAAGCCGAGTTCACGGTGACGTTGAACCGGGAGAGCCCGGTTCCGGTCACGGTGTCGTTCATAACCAAGGACGACACCGCCATCGCCGGGGCCGACTACGAGCACTGCGACGGCGTCGTGACCTTCGCGCCCGGCCAGACCAGCCAGATGATCACCGTGCCGGTGCTGCCCGACACGACCGTGGAGGCGAACGAGGAGTTCATGGTGGCGCTGGCCGGGGAGGAGCACGTCCTGCTGGAGCGGGAGGTCGCCCGCGGCCGGATCGGCGACAACGACGTGGCGCTGCTGGCGATCGACGACACCCGGGTCAAGGAGGGCGACCGCGGCGCGGCGGCGGCGTGGTTCGAGGTGCGGATGATCTCCAAGACCGAGCGGCCGGTGCCGCTCCGCTACGCGACGATGGACGGGACGGCGCGCGCGGGCCAGGACTACCGGGCGGCCGGCGGCGTGCTGGTGTTCGCGCCGGGCGAGGCCGCCAAGCGGTTTGCGGTGACGGTGCTGGGCGACACCGAGCCGGAGGAGCACGAGACGTTCGGCGTGACCCTGTACGACGCCGAGCAGCGCGACGCGAGCGCCGGGCTGGCCGCCGAGGGGACGATCGAAGATGACGACCGGGCGCGGTTGCAGCGGGCGCTGCGGCGCGCCCACGCCGAGTTCGCGCGGGTGGTGGCGACTGACGCGGTGGCGGTGATCGGCGGGCGGCTGCGGGACGGCCCGGCCGGTTCGCAGGTGACGCTGCACGGCCGGACGCTGTCGCTGGACGCGCTGGCGGCGGGCCCGGAAGCGGTTCCGGCAGCGGCGCCGGAACCGGAGGCCGACCCGTTGCGGCGGGTGTCGCTGGTGGAATTTCTGGGGCAGAGCTCGATCGACCTGCGCACCGCCGCGCCGCATGGAGGCGCGCCAGATCACGGAGTGCCAAATCATGGGTTGTCGGACAACCACGAAGTCGGCGGCCCGGCCTGGAGCATCTGGGGGACGGGGACGCTGGGCGGCCATTCGGGAGCGGCCGCCGGTGGCGCGGCGTGGGATGGGACGGTGACCGGCGGCTACCTGGGCGCGGACCTGCGCGTGGCGGAGCCGCTGCTGGTGGGGCTGGCGTTGTCGCACAAGGTGGGCGCGACGGCCTACCGGGAGAGCGGGGACGGCGACTTCAAGGCGCAGGTGGAGACCGGCATGACCAGCGTGCTGCCGTACGTGCTGGTCGAGCCGCTGGCGGACCTGGACGTGTGGGCGATCGGCGGCGTCGGTTTCGGCGGCAGCGGGGTGATCTGGCGGCAGCGCCGCCTGGAGACGGCCAACCTGCTGTGGCTGGGCGCGGCCGGGGCGCGCTACGCGGCGGTGTCGTCGGCGACAGGGCTCAACCTGTCGGTGGGGACCGATGGGTACTACGCGTGGCTGGGCGCGGACTCCGAACAGGCGCCGTGGCTGACGAAAGACGCCGGCGCCGCGGTGGGGCGTGTGCGGCTGCTGGCCGACGCGCGGTACGACTGGCAGGTGAGCGCGGAGTCGCTCCTGGGGCTCAACGTGGAGGTGGGCGGCCGCTGGGACGCGGGCGACGCCGCGTCCGGGTTCGGAGCGGAGGTGGGCGGCGGCGTGGGGTACGCCCATGCCGGGATCGGGCTGGAGGTGCGGGCGAACGGGCGGTACCTGGTGGCGCACGAAGACCGGGAGTTCCGGGACTGGGGCGCCAGCGCGGCGGTGCGGTTCGATCCCGGCGCGCCGGGGCGCGGCGTGGCGGTAGCGGTGGCGCCGGAATGGGGCGCGGCCGGCAGTCAGGCGGCGAGCGTCTGGGCCGGCGTACCGCTTGTCGGCGGGACGGGCGCGGGGCCGGGATCGCCGAAACCAATCGGGCTCCGGCCGGACCACCTGGCCGCGGAGGTGAGCTACGGGATCGTTGCGGGCGGCGAGGGGCTGGTGACGTTCTACGGCGGGCTGTCGCAGGCGCTGACCGACCGCCCCGTCTACCGGGTCGGCAGCCGCATGAACCTGGGCGGACTCGACCTGGACCTGTCGGTCGACCGGCAGGAACGCGCCGAGGGCTCCGCCGGCTACCGGCTTGAACTCGCCGGCGCCGTGCACTGGTGATTCCCGCTTCCGCCGGTGGATGCAATTTGACAGATCGGCCGCAACCTGCGACCGTTACGTCGAGCCGCTTCACGGCTCCCACATCCTTCGGAGGAACTACGTGCACGTACGCGAAGACGCTTTTCTCACCACGGCCCCGGCCCGGCCGCGCCGCCGGCCGCTGACAGCCGCCGCGCTGCCGATCTTGGCAGCCTTGCTGGCATTGACGCTGGCCGCCTGCGGCGGCGATTCCGGCGACGGCGGCTCCGCCGAGGCCCAACCCGAGCAGCCGGCCGCGACCACGCCGAGCGCCGAGTCGCAGACCGCGGCCGCCCCCGTCGCGCTCAACGCCACCATCAGCGGAACCATCACCTTCGGCGCCGATCCCACGCGTGAGCCGGGAGTGCTCAACATGGAGGCCGATCCGGTCTGCGTGGAGAAGAACGCCGAGGATCCCGCGACCGAGCAGGCGTTCCTGCTCGACGAATCGAAGGGGATCGCCAACGTGCTGATCCAGGTCACGTCCGGGCTCCCCGACGTGGAGTTTCCCCCGGCAGCGCCGGAGATCGTCTTTACGCAGTCTCGCTGCATCTACGACCCGCACGTCCTGATCGCGCGCGTCGGCCAGACGGTCAGGATTCTCAACCCCGACGGCACGCTGCACAACGTGCACGTGTTCGGCAAGGTGAATGACGAATTCAACCAGGCCATGCCGGCGTACCAGACCGAGATCGAGCGCGTGTTCGATCAGGTGGAGACCGAACCGTTCGCCATCAAGTGCGACGTGCATCCGTGGATGAACGCCTTCGGCGTGGTGCTCGACCATCCGTACGCGGCGGTCACCGCCGCCGACGGCAGCTTCACCATCCCGAACCTGCCGGCCGGCACCTATCAGGTGGAGATATGGCACGAGCTGCTCGGCTCGCAGACCCGCGAGGTGACCGTCACCGATGGCGGCGCGGCCACGCTCGACGTGACGCTGCTGCCGCCGGGCTGACGTAACGAGCTGACGTAGTGGCGCACGCCGGCACCGCCGACCACGCCGACCACGCGCACGGCGGCCATCCGCCGGAGCCGTTCTGGCGGAAGTACGTCTTTTCCGTCGATCACAAGACGATCGGCATCCAGTACGGCATCACCTCCCTGGTGTTCCTGTTCTTCGGCTTCTGCCTGGTCATGCTGATGCGCTACAGCTTGGCGTACCCCGGCCGGCCGGTGCCGCTGCTGGGCGGCCTGCTCGGCCTGCCGGAGCCGGGCGCCATCCCGCCGGAGTTCTACAACCAGCTCGGCGCCATGCACGGCACGATCATGGTCTTCCTGGGCGTCGTGCCGCTGGCGGTCGGCGCGTTCGGCAACTACTTCGTGCCGCTGCAGGTCGGCGCCCCGGACATGGCGTTCCCCAAGCTCAACATGGCCAGCTACTGGGTCTACTTCGCCGGCGGCGTGATCATGCTGATCAGCTTCTTCGTGCCCGGCGGCGCCGCCAAGTCCGGCTGGACCTCGTACGCGCCGCTGTCGGTGATAGAGACGGTGGGGCAGACGTGGTGGCTGATCGGCATGGTGTTCCTGATCACCTCCTCGCTGCTCGGCTCGATCAACATCATCACCACCATCGTGCAGCTCCGCGCGCCCGGGCTCTCCTGGATGCGGCTGCCGTTCTTCGTCTGGGCGCAGCTCATCACCTCGTTCCTGCTGCTGCTGGCGTTCCCGCCGCTGGAGGCGGCCGGCGTGCTGCAGCTGCTGGACCGGGTGGCGGGGACCAGCTTTTTCCTGCCGAGCGGACTGGTCGTCTCCGGCGAGCCGCTGGAAGTGGCCGGCGGCGGCAGCGTGCTGCTGTGGCAGCATCTGTTCTGGTTTCTGGCCCACCCGGAGGTGTACGTCCTGATCCTGCCGGCGTTCGGGATCATCGCCGAAGTGATCGCCAACAACACGCGCAAGCCGCTGTGGGGCTACAAGTCGCTGGTCTACGCGGCGCTGTTCATGGGATTCATGTCGTTTCTGGTCTGGGCGCATCACATGTTCCTGACCGGCATGGGCACCGTGATCAGTTCCTTCTTTCAGCTCACCACCATGATCATCTCGGTGCCGTCGATCGTCATTCTCACGGCGCTGATGCTGTCTCTGTGGGGCGGCTCCATCCGCTTCACCGCGCCCATGAAGTTCGCCCTGGCGTTCATCCCCATGTTCGGCATCGGCGGGCTGACCGGCCTGCCGCTCGGACTGGCCACCGCCGACATCTACCTGCACGACACCTACTACGTGATCGGCCACTTCCACTACGTCGTGGCGCCCGGCTCGCTGTTCGGGCTGTTCGCCGGCATCTACTACTGGTTCCCCAAGGTGACCGGCCGGCGCCTGAGCGAACGCCTGGCAAGCTGGCACTTCTGGCCGTCGCTGATCTTCATGAACGGCGTGTTCTTCCCCATGTTCATCCAGGGCATGGCCGGCGTGTCGCGGCGGCTGTACGACGGCGGCGCCCTGTACGCGCACGCGCAGGAGGTGCTCTGGCTCAATGAGGTCATGTCGATCTCCTCGTGGGGGCTCGGCCTTGCGCAGATCTTCTTCATCGTCAACTTCATCGTCAGCCTGCGGAAGCCCAAGACGGCGGAGGACAATCCGTGGCAGGCGACCACTCTGGAGTGGTCGGCGCCGTCGCCGCCGCTGCCGCACGTCAACTTCCGGGAGCCGGTGACCGTCTCCCGCCATCCGTACGACTACAGCCCGGCCGGCAGCGACGCGGGGTTCCTGCCGCAGAGCGATCCGGCCGGAGCCGGGCCTGCGCCCGCCGCCGCCGACCGCGGGCACTGATCGCGGCGCCGCCATGGATATCCCGTATACGTCGGCCGAACATCCGGAGACCCGCCTCTACAACGGCAAGCTCGGCATCTGGCTGTTTCTGGCCTCCGAGGTGCTGCTGTTCGGCGCGTTCTTCTCCACCTACATCCTGCTCCGCGTCGGCGCCGGCGCCGACTGGCCGGTGCAGGCGGAGTTGCTCAACATACCGCTGGCTACCGTCAACACGGTGATCCTGATCTCCTCCAGCGTGACGATGGTGATGGCGTGGGCGTCGCTGAAGATGGAGCGGTTCAACCGCTTCGTCGTGTACTTCGCCGCCACCATCGTCCTGGCGCTCGTCTTTCTGGTCATCAAGGGATTCGAGTACGCGGCGGAGTTCTCCCATCACCGCTATCCCAGCACCAACACCTTTCTGGGTATCTACTTCACCATGACCGGCCTGCACGGCGTGCACATCCTGGCTGGCGTGGTGGTCAACGGCTATCATCTGGCCACCGCGCGCCGCTGGTACCGGGACGACCCGGAGCGGCTGGCCAACCGTATCGAGATCGCCGGACTGTACTGGCACTTCGTCGACCTGATCTGGATCTTCCTGTTCCCGGTCCTGTACCTGATCTGACGATGAGCGCCGCAAGGAGCCGATGATGGCCGATCAGCACGTCGAGAAGCACGTCCGCCAGTATCTGCTGGTGTTCGGCGCGTTGCTGGTGCTCACCGTGTTCACGGTGCTGGCCAGCCGCATCGATCTGGGGATCACCGGCGGCGTCGTCCTGGCCATGATCATCGCCGGCGTGAAGGGCACGCTGGTGGCCGGCGTGTTCATGCATCTGTTCAGCGACAGGCGCAAGCTGATCTACGTGGTGTTGATCTACACCGGCATCTTCCTGCTGGCGCTGTTTCTGCTCACGGCGCTCAGCTTTGGCGATTCGCTCGACCTCGGGGCAGGGGATTCCGGGTAACGCCGTGTCGCTCAAGGTGTTCCATCTGATCTTCGTCAGCGTCGCGGGGCTGTTCCTGGCGCTGTTCGCGCTCTGGGCCTTTCTGTTCGCCCCGGGGCTCGACCGCGGGCCGGCCGTCGCGCTCGGCGTGGCCGCGGCCGCCGCGCTGGCGGCGCTGATCGTGGCCGAGCGGCGCGTGCTCGCCAGCCTGCCGCGGAGGCCGCGGTGATGCGCCGGTACGCGGCGCGGCTGCAGCCGGCGTTGGCGGCCGCGGCGCTGCTGTTGGCGCCGCGCGCGGCCGGCGCCTGCGCGGTCTGTTTTGGCGATCCGGACTCGCCGGCCACCAAGGGGTTGACCGCGGCCGTGCTGTTTCTGGTCGGGGTGATCGTCGCGGTGCTGGCCGGGGTGGCGCTGTTCGCCATCGTCATGCTGCGCCGGTCCGAGCGTCAGCCCGGGCACGGGCCGGGCTCGCCGAGCGCCGCGCCGACGGCGACGGGGGGAATCGATGGTTGAGTTTGCGCGGGCGCTCGGCCTGCCGGTCGACATCTCCGCCCACGGCTACCGGATCGACCAGATCATCGGCTGGGTGCACGTGCTGATGTTCGTGCTGTTCGTCGGCTGGGGCGTGTTCTTCATCTACACGATGATCCGCTTCCGGCGGCGCAACAATCCGCAGGCGGACCCGAAGGGGGTGCGGAGCCACGCCACCAGTTATCTGGAAGGCGCCGTGGTCGTGGTCGAGCTGGTGCTGCTGTTCGCGTTGTCGGTGCCGTTCTGGGCCGGCTCGGTAGCGCGGGTGCCGGAGCCGTCGGAGGCGATGCGGGTGCGGGTGATCGCGCAGCAGTTCCAGTGGAACGTCCATTACGCCGGGCCCGACGGCGTGTTCGGCCGCACCGATCCGGAGTTGGTGCGCCCGCAGGAGAACAATCACATCGGCCTGGACCGCGACGATCTGTTCGGCAAGGACGACGTGATGACCAACAATCAGCTCAACCTGCCGATCGACCAGCCGGTGGTGATCGAGCTCTCCAGCCTCGACGTGGTGCACAGCTTCTTCGTGCCGGTGCTGCGCGTGAAACAGGACGCGGTCCCCGGTCTGGTGATACCGCTCACCTTCACCGCCACCGCAACCGGCCGGCACGAAATCGCGTGCGCGCAGCTGTGCGGCATAGCCCACGCGCAGATGCGCGGCTTCGTCACCCTGATGGAGCCGGCCGAATTCGAGCAGTGGTTGGCGGAGCGTTCCCGGGAAGCGCAGGAAGCGGGGCCGGCCAGCTTCTTCTGACCTGCCGCCTACGGCAGCGTTCGCGCCAGGAAGCCGCGGAACCGGTCCAGATCGCGCCGCACCAGCGGCAGCGCGCGCCGGTAGACGCCGCACAGATAGTCGAGCCGCGCCCAGTCGTAGTCCATTTCGTCGGCTTCAGTCGCCACGGAGTAGCTCGGCCTGACCGGTCATGCTACGCCGCCGGTCACGGCAGGGCCAGCCGGCAGTCGACCCACTGGCCGCCGGCGCGGGAGGAGGCGAGCGCCGCCTCCACGAAGCGGACGCCGCGCGCGCCGTCCTCGACGGTAGGAAAATGCAGCGCCAGCGGATCGGCCGCGCGCCCGGACCGGCGGGCGGCGATCGCCTCGGCGGCGTCCGCGTAGACGTTGGCGAATCCCTCGTGAAAGCCCTCCGGGTGGCCTTTGCCGACGCGGCTGCCGCGCGCCGCCAGCGGCAGGGCGCCCGGACCGTTGCGCGTCAGCACCTGCGCCGGACCGTCCAGCGGCAGAAAGCGGAGCTCGTTGGCCCGGTCCTGATGCCATTCCACCGTCCCCAGAGCGCCGGAGATGCGGAATCCCAGGCTGCTTTCCATGCCGGCGGCCGCCTGCGTCGCCCACAGGCAGCCGCGCGCGCCGCCCGTGAACCGCAACAGCACGCCCGCGTAGTCGTCCACGCGCCGTCCCGGCACGATCGCGCCGACGTCGGCGCAGACCGCCGCCAGCTCCACGCCGGCCACGTAGCAGACCAGGTGGTGCGCGTGCGTGCCTATGTCGCCCAGGATCAGCGACGGTCCGCTCCGCGCCGGATCGAAGCGCCACCGCACGGGTCCGGCCGCACCGCCCGTCTCGTCCGCGCGGCCGTCGCCGGCCGCGTTGCCGCCCTGGACGTATTCGACCTGCACCAGCCGGACGTCGCCCAGCTGCCCGGCCGCGGCCATGGCGCGCGCCTGCCGCACCATCGGATACCCGGTGTAGTTGTGGGTGAGGGCGAAGACCCGCCCCGTGTCCCGCACTGCGCGCACCACCGCCAGGGCGTCGTCGAGCGAGTTGGCGAGCGGCTTGTCGCAGATGACGTCGAAGCCGCGCTCCAGCGCGGCGACCGCGTACTGCCGGTGCGTGTCGTTGGGCGTCATGATGGCGACGGCGTCCGCGCCGTCCGCGCGGGCCGCCTCCCGGTCGATCAGCTCGGCCCCGGAGCCGTAGGCGCGCCCGGCCGGCACGCCGATCCGCACCGCCGCGGCGCGCCCGCGCGCGGCGTCCGAAGACAGCGCCGCGGCGACGATCCGGTAGCGGTCGTCGAGCCGCGCCGCCGCGCGGTGGACCTCGCCGATGAAGGAGCCGGGGCCGCCGCCGATCACCGCCAGCCGCAACCGCCGGCCCAGAGCCTCCACGACCGGATTGGCGTCGATCATGCGCCGGTGTCAGGCGGCCCGGATCGACGCGCCTTCGCGCTCAAGCAAGGTTGTAATGGCTCACCGCCCCTGTTGGCATAAACGCGCCATCCATGCTACAAGCCTACCATGACATACTCAGGGAGGCCAGACACGCCGGAACCGCCGGGCGCCGGGACCATGCCGATGGAGAAGGATGAGCTCCGCCGCCGGATCGAGGAGCTATGTCTCCTGCAGACCGGCGGTCCGTTTATCTTGAGCACGGGGCGGGAGTCCAGCTTCTATTTTGACTGTAAACGCGCAGTGCTCCAAGGCGGCGTGCTCAGATCGATCGCTGAATTGCTGCTTCTTGAAGCGGATGACTTGCCGCGGCAGCCGACCGCAGTAGGAGGGCTTTCGATAGGCGCCGACTTTCTGGTCGCCTCCGTGATTCAGCTCGCAGCGCAACGAGGCCATCGGATGGTCAACGGATGCGTGGTCCGGAAAGAGCAAAAGCAACACGGTACGCGGAACTACATTGAGAATGAACAGCCTCCCGGCACCAGCGTGATGGTTGTCGACGACGTGTTTACGACGGGAAGCTCGACGCTTCATGCCTGTGACAAACTGACGGACGCTGGCAACAAGGTAGTCGGTATCGTAGGCTTGATCGACCGCGAGCAGGGAGGTATCGACAGACTTCGCAACGAGTACGACGTGCCCGTGAAGACGTTGTTCAAGAGCAGCGATTTTCCTGGCTTGGTGGAGCACCTTGCAAGAGAAAGCAGGCAGCTTGCCGGCATCGCTTGAGGAAGGCCGGTTCGACTACAAGCGCGTGGTCAGCGTTCCGGTTTCCCGCTCCCGGCGGTAGGTCAGCAGCAGCTCCTCCGTCGACGGCAGCCGGTAGCCGAGCCGTTCGGCGGTCGCGGCGGCCGACATGGTGGTGTCGTGCGGGACGGTCGCGCCGGCGGTCGCCGACCAGTCCGGCGGCCCGTTCCGAATCAGGCCGGCGTCCAGGTCGAACGCCCGCGCCGCCGCCCGCGCCGCCTCCATCCGCGACAGGCTGGCGCCGGAGCAGCAATGGAACGTTCCGCGCGCGCCGCGTTCGATGATCCGCATCAGCATCCGTGCGCTCTCGCTGGCCAGGCTGAGGGTGGCGCGCATGTTGATCGCCCCGTGCCAGACCACGAAGGGCCGGCCGGCGGTCAGCGCGTCGACCGCGGCGGCGATCAGGTTCCCGAACCCGACGTTCTGCGTGAGCGGCGCATCCGGCCGCGTCCAGTGCGCGCCGCTGACCCCCGATACGCGCGCGACCGCGCCGTCACGGGCGCCCGACAGCACCACCGTCTCGCCGACCACCTTGTGGACGCCGTACAGGTTGAGCGGGTTGGGCGGCGTCCGCTCGTCGGAGCCGCTCCGCGCGCCGTCGAACACCCAGTCGGAGGAGACCAGGATCATCTTGGCGCCTGCCTGGTTGGCGGCTTCGGTGAGATGGCGGGTGGAGTCGACGTTGGCCCGCCACGACCGCTCCCGGTCGCGGTACATGAGGTTGAAGTCGTTGAGGATCGCCGCGTGGATGATGGCGTCCGGGCGGAAGGCGCGCACGCTGTCGAGCACCTGGCGCCGGTCGGCCACGTCGACGCTGCCGTATTGGTAGGGGACGGGAGCCGCAGGCCGCCACCGGTGCACGGTGGTGAATACCGTTGCGCCGTACTCCTCGACGGCGACCTTGACGATGTTGCTGCCGACGAAGCCGGTCCCACCGGTGACGTACAACCTCATGGCGCTCCTCCCGCCTCCATCATACCTCCACGACCGGATTGGGCGTCGATCATGCGCGTTTCACGACTCGATTGAGCACGAAGCCGCGGGCGCCGTTGCGCGCGATGTAGCCGCCCCGCTCCAGCTTGTTGAAGGCGTAGCGGACCTGGCGGTAGAAGCGGTCGAACGCCCGGATGTCCTGCGTCTCGCCATGATCCTCGTACCAGAGTGAGAAGGCAGCCTTCTTCGCCGTCGCCGCCCCGGCCGACGCGAACCGCCCGTAGCGCCACAGGACGTTGAGGCACCTTCCCGAAAGCGGATCGACGGCCGACAGGTCGCCGAACATCGGCTCCAATTCCGCGCGGTAGTCGGACTGCATCAGCACCTGGTCGACCACGAATACCGGGCGCGAAGCCGTGCTTCGAGGGTGCCTGACGATCAGCCCGGCCCGCTCCATCGTCAGAAGCTGTTCAAAGTGATTGTTGTCCGGCGTGAGCAGAATGGTGTACCGGTACCGTTCATCGGCCCATTGCGCCTTCATCAGATACGCCAGCACCGCCTTCTGTTCGCCGGACAGACCGCCCGGCAGCTTGCCGGCGACGTAGGCGTCGAACGAATCGAGCAACGTTTCGACGCGCCGGCCGAGCAGCGGGCCGGGGTTGAGGAACAGGCGCACCTCTTCGCCGTACAAGCGGTAGGTGGGTAGATCGATCCGGTTCTCCAGGCACAGGTTCACCAACGTCGCCATGCCGATGCCACGGCCTTCCCATTTCCGGTAGACCCGTAGCACGTCCGCCAGCTTCGGGTTGCGCGCCTTGGCTTCCGGGATGATGCGGCGCAGCGGGATCGGATCGTCCGGGTGCTCGATCAGCAGGTGCGGGCGGAACGATCCGGGATTGCGGATGGAGACGTGGACGCCGGGTCTGATCGAGATGATCGCCTGCCGGTCGATGGAATAGTCGCGGTGGGCCAAGGCGTTGTTCACCGTCTCCCGCAACACTTCCTCAGGGTACTGCGGTACGGAGCTTCCGCCGTCTTCGACGGAAATCCCGACCTGGATGTTTCGCAGGACGTAGGAGAGGCTGTCCCGCATCAGCGGCAGGATGTTGCCGATCAGGTCCTGTTTGTCCTGCGCCACTTCTTGCGGCGCCTCCACGTATCCGTGCACGTGGCAGCGAAAGCCGAGGCGGTCGCCGGGATGCCGTCCGCACGCCAACATGCCAAGCGTGGTGACGGCGCCATTTTGGACAAATCGCTTGCGCTCCAGGAAGCCGTGCGCCGCTTCCAGGTCCGGCTTGATCGTCTCCACCCGCACCGGACGGTTGAGTTGCTGGATATAGTCGTTGAGCGAATCCAGGTTCACGTCATCGACAGTCGTACCCGGAACCGGGCGCAGTTCACGGGCGTGCCACGACTCCTGCCGGTACTCCTCCTGGCGTTCGATCTCCGCCCCCGTCAGCCGGTGATCTCCGGTCAGCAGACGCTTCCACGCACTGCCGCGGTAGAAGACGTACTTCCGGTCGGCGGGTAGCTCGTCTACGTAAATGACCGCTACGCGGCCTCCCCGGAAATCGAGAATCCGCGGCGGCGGAAAGGCGTCCCGGAGATCGAGCGGCGTTCCGCTGCGGTCCGCGAAGAGGCGCGGGAACTCCTTCAGCTTGTTCTCGGCCTCCTCCCGATAACCGGTGAAGCGCCAGCGCTTCTCCGTTCCCCGCCCCTGTTCCTTGAAGCCGAGCAGCAGAATCCCGCCCCGCGTATTGAGAAAGGCGTTGACCGACACGTGCCGCTCCCGCCACTCCCCGGCCGCCGCCGGGACCGGTTTGATCTCCAGCCCTTCCGTCTCCAGCTCCTCGAAGCGATCCTCCGCGATCAGAACCGCTAGCTTGGTGAGCGCGTTGTCTACCACGTCAGGCATACGGCGAACCGGTCACGATAGTATCAGATCGCCACTGACCACTACTACACCATGCCGGCGGCCGTGCAGGACCGCGCATGCGCCTTGGAACACGGCCGCCGGATGTTCGATGTGCTCCACGCGGGTGGCCGCTCACTTGCAACCCGCGGGGTCTCGGTCCGGGAGCCCGGCCGTGCTGCGCGCCGCACTGCGCCGCCTGGCGGCCCTCGCGGTCGACGAGCTGCTGCGCTGGCGCCGCCGGACGCAAGACTTGATCCTCGTTTCCGTCAAGTCTACAGTCTCCACCAGAGGCGTTGGTTGAATGAAACGTCCGGTCCAACGGCGGGTGCGCAGGACGCTGACTCCGGCGCAGCGGCGTGCGCTGGCCGTTCGCGCTCGATACGTAGGAAGCGCCGAACACAAGGCGCAGCGCTGGTGGGGAGGACTGCCGGAGGGACGGCATATAAGGGATGGCCGATCGAAAAGAGCGAACGCGATGAGATTTTCGGTAGATTGGATTGACGGCGCGGCGAATCGCGCAGCCGAGGAGCGCGCGACGCTCTGCGATCTGGCGATCTACGTCGATGGCCGGAACGTATGCCGGCTCATCGACTGCGTGTCCAACGAAGACGCCGAATCTCTGGTCGTTCCTGCGGTGCATCTTGCCGAAGGTATCGCGGCCGACTGGTGGGTCATTTTCGGTGGCCGTGACCGCAACCGCGGAATCAGGCGTTATCGAACCGGGTTCGCGCTGCCCGCTCTGGTCTTCCGGACGGACGGCGCCACGTTCGAGGTGATGAGTCGGGCTTTCACCAGTGAGAACCCACATCTTCGATTTCCGGTTGATGGACGAGAGACGTTGCCGCGCGCCACGGCGGAAGCGGAACTGTCGCGCTTTGTCGATGCCGTGGTAGACCGACTTACCAGCAGAGGAGTCGGGAATAGTGAAGTTGCCACGCATTGGGCTCGGGTTGGCGAATCTCGATGCGATCCGCAGGAACAGGCATTTTGCGAAGCGGCCGGTGCTTTGGGACTGGATCCGTATGCGATTTCGGACGACGACGCGCAGTTCATCGAAGATGCCAATAACGTATTCTCGGATGAGTCGCTGATCGAGTTTCTGGCGGGAATCGGAAAGGAGCAACGGGCAGCGTCGATCTTGGAGCGTGTGCGTCAGATGGAGTCGCGACCGGAGGCGGCGGCGCGCCTGCCGGAGCTTGGCTGCGTCGCCAGCCAGATCGAGCGCGTGATTCGGCCGGATCAAAGCGATCGTCCGTGGGAGATTGGGTACCGGGCGGCGTGGGCGTTTCGCCAAGCCCTGGGGGCCTCGATGGATGACCGATTCGCATCTCACGTGAAACTTGCGAAGAAGCTGGGGGCCGCGCAGTTCGAGCCGATTGAGCTGGTCGATGGCGTCCGAGCATTGGTTTCGAGACCAGACGGAAAAGCCAGCATTCATTTGCACGATCATGGTGGAGACAGACCGGCGAGCGCCGCGGCGAAGTCAAACAACTTTGCCTTTGCACGGGCCGTCGGTGACGCGGTGTGTTTTCGTAGTACGCGGCGGTCGGTGGTAAACGGACTTCACCACGCTGAACGGCAAGCGACCGGCCGGGCTTTTGCCGCGGAATTTCTGGCGCCGGTCGAGAGCGTAATCGAGATGTGGAATGACGACCGGGACATGGAGACCATAGCGGATGAATTCGGCGTTTCAACCTGCGTCATCACGAATCAGATTGAGAACCGGAGCCGCATCATGGACGCGTGCGCAACACGCTCGGGTGAGCGTGTTATCGAATCGATCGGCGGGTGAGGAGGTACGCATGGCGGACGCCGTGAGGTTCGCGATCGTGGGGCTGGGCATGGGGCGCCCGCGCGCGGACCGGTGCCGGGAGACCGAAGGGGCGGAGCTGGCGGCGGTCTGCGACCTGTCGGAAGAGCGCGGCGCAGCCGCCGCCCGCGAGCTCGGCGTGCCGTGGGTGCGCGACTACGGCGAGCTGCTGGCGCGCGGCGACGTCGACGTGATCGGCCTGTGGACGCCGAGCGGCAGCCACGCGGCGATGGCCGTGCGGGCGCTGCAGGCCGGCAAGCACGTCTGCATGACCAAGCCGATGGACATCACCACCGCCGCCTGCGACCGGGCCATCGACGAGGCGGACCGCCGCGGCCTGCTGCTGGGGATCGACTTCGAGCAGCGCTATCTTGCCGTCAACCACCGGGTCAAGAGGGCGCTCGACGCCGGCGCCGTCGGCCGGCTGCTGCGCGCCGACCTGCGCACGTACTGGTTTCGCGCGCAGTCCTATTACGACGCCGGCATGCCGCAGCGCTGGCGCAGCCGGCTCGATACCGAAGGAGGGTCGCTGGCCAACCAGGCCGTCCACTTCGTCGATCTGCTGCTTTGGTGGGCCGGCGCGCCGCAACGCGTGGTCGGCTGCCGCGGCACGTACGGCCACGACATAGCGACCGAGGACGGCGCGACGGCGGTCGTCCAATTCCGTGACGGCGCCGTCGGCTCGCTCCTCACCACCACCTGCGCGGTCCCCAACCGGGGGCACGAGATCACTCTGTGCGGCACCTGGGGCACCCTCACCTGGGCCAGCGCCGATCAGGCGGCGCTCGACCACGTGCCGGAAGGCTCCCGGACGGCTGCCGACGCGTTCCGGGTCGACGGCGCGCCTCCGGTGGTCTCCGCCGACCTGGACGCTTGGTCCGCCCCGCCCGACCTGCCGGACAACATCTTTGCCGACGTGGTGGGGGCGATCCGCACCGGCGCCGCGCTGCAGTGCGACGGCCGCGAGGCGCGGCGCTCGGTGGCGCTGTTCGAAGCCGTGTACCGCGCCTCGGACGCCGGCGGCTGGGTCGAGGTGTGACCGCCGCCGGGCAGGCGCGCCGGCCCAACATCCTCTATCTGCTCGCCGACGACCTGGGGTGGGCGGACGTCGGCTACCACGGATCGGAGATACGCACGCCCAATCTCGACCGCCTGGCGCGGGACGGCGTCGAGCTCGACCAGCACTACGTCTGCCCGATGTGCACGCCGACGCGCGCGTCGCTGTTGACCGGCCGCCATCCGGGACGCTTCGGCCGGCACGCGACGGAGCCGTCGAACGCGCCGGTGCTCCCCGACGGGTACGGGACGCTGGCATCGGCGCTACGCAACGCCGGCTACGCGACCGGGCTGTTCGGCAAGTGGCACCTTGGATCGCACCCGCGCTTCGGTCCGAACCGGTACGGGTTCGACTACGCCTACGGCAGCCTGGCCGGCGGCGTTGACCCCTACAGCCACCGCTACAAGGAAGGCGAGTATTCGCATACCTGGCATCGCAACGGCCAGCTGATCCGGGAGCGCGGACACGTGACCGATCTGATCGTGGAGGAGGCATTGCAGTGGATGGAGGCGCAGGCGCAACCCTGGTTTTGCTACGTGCCGTTCACGGCCGTGCACCTGCCGATCAAGGCGCCGGAGGAATGGATCGACGCCTACTGCGATCGGATCTTTGACCCCGACCCGGCGCGCGACCGCTCGTTCAAGTTGTACGCGGCCTACGCCAGCCACATGGACCACGCGATCGGGCGGCTGATCGAGTCGCTGCACCGGACGCTGCAGGTCGACGACACGATCGTGGTGTTCGCGTCCGACAACGGGGCGATTCCCGATGCAAAGACCGACACCATCCACCAATACCCCGGCCGCCAGGAGGAACTGCCGCGTCTGGGCAGCAATCTGCCGTTGCGCGGCCAGAAGGCGCAGCTCTACGAAGGCGGCATCCGCACGCCGGCGGTGGTGAGTTGGCCGGGCACGCTGCGGCCGGCCGTGGTGCGGCAGCCGATTCAGGTCGTCGACTGGATGCCGACCTTCGCCGGCCTGACCGGCGCGGCCACCGCCTCCGACCCGCGCTGGGACGGGCGCGACGTATGGCCCCTGCTCACCGGCGCGGCGTCGGCCGAACCGGACCGGACCCTGTTCTGGAACTTCCGCGGCAACGAGTTCGGCGCCCGCATCGGCGACCTGAAGCTCCGCACCGACGGCGCGCTACGGCCGGAGCGGACCGAGCTGTTCGACTTGGCCGTCGATCCCGGTGAGCGGCGCAACCTCTTCCGGGAGGCGCCGGCCCGGGCGGCCGACCTGCTCGACCTGATCCGGCAGGAGCGGGAGCTGGACGATTCGTCCAAGCGGCCCGACGCGCCGCCGTAGCATGTTGCTCAGCGCGTCGCGTCTGGCGCTCCGCACCCGCCGGCGCCGCGGCCCGGACGGGGCGGAGTCGCAGGAGCTGGTATTGGGGCTGTCGATCGCGTACCGCGTGATGATGGCGGCGATGGCGGCGATCCTGATCTCCGGCATGGCGGTGGCTGCCGGTGACGGCCGTCCGGTCACGCTGCCGGGTGACGCGGTGCCGCTCGGCATCGTCGCGCTCTGCCTGCTCGGCGCCGCGTACCGCGACTGCTGGGTATTCCGGCCGGCCGCCGGCGCCTGCGAGCGGCACGTCGGTCTGGCGTTTCTCTGCAAGCGGACGGACATCCCGCTCGCCTCGATCAGCGGCGTGGAGGTGAGCGAGTATCTGCGCGGCGGACCGGTCGACAGCGCGCCGCTCGACCGCACCCGGTACGCCGCGGGCCGGCTGCCGCTCGGCCGCCTCAAGCCCCGCACCTTCGTGACGCTCAGCCTGATCGCCGGGGAGCGGACCATCCGGATCGATCACGCCGGCGGCGCCACCGCCGACCGCATGGTGACCGTCGGCGCGCAGCTGGCCGCCTTCATCGGCGTCCGGCTGATCGACCGCACCGCCGGCCCCGCCCCGCCTCGCGCATAGTCTGCCCCCACGTGGAGATGATTGCCGGCGAGCCCTACCCGCCGCCTGCGGTAAGCGTTTCCGACGGCCGTCGGCGCCTGACCTCCTCCGTAAGGATTCTGAAGTCTTCGTCAGTCAACGCCATCGTCTTCGCCACGCGGAGGAACTCCGGGACGCTCGGCAGGTGATGGAGGTACTCGGCCAAGTCCGGGTCGGTCCTCTCGGCGAGCCGGAACAGCAGGTCAGCGTCTCCGCCGAGCAGCGTTGCCATCCGCTTGACGAGCTCCGGCTTGGGGGGACGTTCCTTCCCCCGTTCGACGCGACTGAGATACGCGGGCGAGATTCCAAGCCGCTCCGCCGCCGCGCGCAAGCCCATCTCCTGCGACGTGCGCATCTCCCGAATCGTCTCGCCGAAACTCCTGCCCATGCATTCCTCCAAGTTTACTGTTGCGCAACATGCAACACACCGGCATGACGGTCAAGCCGTAGTGTTCGGCCCTGCGGTTGTAGCCAGGCGCGCGCACGATGTACCGTCAGCACAACTGGTGTCGCTGGCACGATCACCGTTCGACACCATGCGCCAGGATTGAGGAGATGCCCAAGTTCACGGTCGGCAGGCCTCGGAGCCGCGCGAAGGCAACACCAACGGCCGGATCGACCGGCCGCCGGGTCAAGCGACGATCCGGGCCAAAGCCGACCAAACGCAATGGCCAAGCGCCCGGCGCTGACGGCGTCGCGGTCACCACTGCGCCGGAGACCGAGCCGACCGCACCCGCGGGCACCGTCCGCGACGGGTACGTCCTCGACTTCATCTCCGGCGCGAACGAGATCAAGGAGACGGCGAAAGAGTCTGTCCGCCAGCGCATAGCCCGCGCACTCTTCCATGAGTACGCGATCTCCGTGGAGGACATGGAGGCCGACTACCCCGTTTTGCTCGACGGCAAGCGCCGTCGCGCCGACATCGCGGTGTTCGGCGCCGAAAATGCCCATACACAGGAGAACGTCCAGCGTATCGTGATCTGCCGCCCCGAGCCGAAGCAGAATAAGCGCGGCGCCGTGAAGTTGCGGGACTATGAGCAAGCAGAGCAGGACCTCGCCGAAGTCAAACCGTTCTTCGAGGAGATCGACGGCTGCAGGTACGCCTTGTGGACCAACGGCCTGGAGTTCTTCTTCCTGCGGAAACGGGCTACGAAGTTCCAGGTCGAAGCGGAGCCGATAGGCGACTGGCCTCCCGCGGATGAATCCATCGGCGATCGCGACGTGCTATCTCGCGCGCGTGCGCGCCGTGCCGACCCGGAGATGCTGCGTACCGCGTTCCGCCGCTGTCACAATTACATCCACGGAAACGAAGGCATGCCGAAAGACGCCGCGTTCCGGCAGTTCCTCTACCTGATCTTCTGCAAGATGCATGACGAGCGAACACCCAGACGAGAAAGCCGTCGCTTCTGGGCCGGTCCGACAGAACAATTCGACGACGCCGGGCGCAAGATAATCAGACAGCGCATAGCACCACTCTTCAGCGAGGTGAAGCAGGAATATCAGAGCATATTCAGCGGGGGTGAGGAGATTGATCTGTCGGACCCTGCTCTCGCCTTCATGATCTCGGAGCTGTCGAAGTACGATTTCTCCCGCACGGATGTGGATGCCAAGGGGGCCGCGTACCAGGAAATTGTCGGCACTAACCTTCGCGGAGACCGCGGGCAGTACTTTACTCCGGGCGGCGTGACCCGGCTTGTAGTCCGGATACTTGACCCCAAAGAGGACGAGCGGCTTCTTGATCCTGCGTGTGGCACCGGCGGATTCCTGGTCAAAACACTCGCCCACCTCATGAGCAGGTTTCGTGACGAGGAGCAGATCAGCGCCTTCAATGAGACAACCGAGGAGTTCGAGTCGCTGAACCAGCGTTTACGACGCTACGCGCATGAACAGATTTTCGGCTGTGACTTCGATCCGTTCCTCATCCGCGCAAGTCAGATGAACATGGTGATGGCGGGAGACGGAAAGGGCCACCTCTACCATCTCAACTCACTGGAGTTCCCAGCCGGACATCTCTCGGGCGTCGAATCGGCCCGTAAAGAGGCGATAATGGGGTCCATGGACGTCGTTATGACCAATCCTCCGTTCGGGTCAAGTATTCCAATAACCGACGAGCATATACTCAGGGAGTTTGATCTTGCGCGCATCTGGGAAAGGACGGAGGACGGGAGCTTCCGCAGCACCGGGCGCCTGCGAGGTAGCGTAGCGCCCGAAATACTGTTCATCGAGCGTTGCGTCGATTGGCTCAGACCCGGCGGCCGGATGGGCATAGTTCTGCCCGACGGCATTCTCGGCAACCCCGCGGACGAATACATCCGCTGGTGGATACTGAGGCATACCTGGGTCCTTGCCAGCGTCGACCTGCCGGTGGAGACATTCATCGTCGAGGCCAACGTCAACATTTTGACAAGCCTTCTGTTCCTCAAGAAGAAGCCAGCGGATGTCGTCAAGCGCGAAGCGATGGTTGGGGCGGCCGACTATCCGGTATTCATGGCGATGGCCGAGAGAGTTGGCTTCGACCGGCGAGGAAACACCCTCTACAAGCGTTCACCGGACGGACAGGAAATAACTCGAGAAGAAGAGTACGTCGAGACTATCAAAGTCGGAGAACGCAAGGTGTCCCGCCGGCTGCGGCGCAAGACATCGGTAGTGGACAATGATCTGCCCACGATCGCCGAGCGCTATCACGCGTTCCGCCAAGAGCACCCGGAACCTCGCGCATGAGCGGCGATTGCGACACCAGCGCAGGTCTCCGCTCGTGATACCGATCCGTATTTTCGTGAGCAGCGTGCAGGGGGAGTTTGCCGAGGAGCGGGCCACGTTACGCGATTACGTCCGTGATGACGTTCTCTTGCGCCGGTTTTTCGACGTGTTTCTGTTTGAAGATGCGCCCGCGGTGGACCGGTCGCCCGATCATCTCTATTTGTCCGAGGTCGAGCGGTCGGACATCTACCTGGGTTTGTTTGGGAACGAGTACGGAAATGAGGACGACGCAGGAGTATCACCGACGGAACGGGAGTTCGACCACGCTACGCGCGTCGGCTCACACCGTCTCATCTTCGTGAAGAGTGTAGACGATCGGGCGCGGCATCCGAAGATGCGGGAGCTGATCGCCAAGGCGCAGGCGAGTTTGATCAGGAAGCGGTTCAATGCCACCGCAGAGCTGACGGCGGGCGTGTACGCGGCGTTGGTGGAGCACCTGGAAACCAAGGAGATGATCCGCTGGGGTCCGTTCGACGCGGCTCCGTGCGGCAACGCCGGGATGAACGATCTCGACTCGGAGCGGATGGCGCAGTTCATTCGCACGGCGCGCCGAGTTCGGCAATTCCCGCTCCCGGAGGGGACGCCGCCGCCGCAACTGTTGGAGCACCTGAATCTGCTGAATGGAGATCGAGTCACCAACGCCGCGGTGTTGCTGTTCGGCAAGAAGCCGCAACGATACTTGATTTCCTCCGAAATCAGGTGCGCTCATTTTCACGGAACCGAGGTCGCCAAGCCGATTCCTTCGTACCAGGTGTACAAGGGTACCGCCTTCGATCTGGTCGATCAGGCGACCGACTTCGTGCTCAGCAAGATCAACCGGTCGATCGGCACCAGGGCGACGAGCGCACGGGCGCCCAGAACGTACGAAATTCCGGTGGAAGTGGTGACCGAAGCCGTGGTCAACGCCGTAGCTCACCGCGACTACGCGGACAAGGGCAGCGTACAGGTCATGCTGTTCTCAGACCGCCTGGAGGTTCGGAATCCCGGCCGGCTGCCGCCGCCGCTGACGCTGGACAAGCTGCGCGAAGCCCACCGATCTGTGCCGGCTAACCCGTTGCTCGCAGAGTCCTTGTATCTGATGGACTACATCGAACGCATGGGTACGGGAACGCTCGACATGATCCGGCGCTGCGTTGCCCACGGACTCCCGGAACCGGAGTTCGCCGTAACGGACGGATTCGTTACGACCGTTTGGCGGGCGACGGCCAGCGAGGAGCCTCGCGGCGGCGACGGGCGGCGGATTCCGTCGGCACGTGCGGCAGGAACGGGGCCCGTGATGCACCACAGGGGCCATGCCGAGGGCCATGATGGGGGCCATGCTCGGGAGCACGGGGGCCAAGCCACCACCGCAGGGAAAGACAGGGCTCTGCTTTGCGCCTGCATTGACGGCCCCGTTCCCGGCGAAGCGCTGTTGGCGGCCGGCGGCTACGCCCACCGCACCGGTCACTTCCGCAGGTGCCTCGAACGGCTGCAGCGTGAGGGATTGCTGGAAATGACGGTACCCGACAAGCCGCGTAGCCCGGCGCAGAGGTACCGGCTGACGGAGAAGGGGCGGCGGGCCGTCGCTGCTGCTGCCGACGAAACCAGTCGGCGCTCAGCGTAGGCGATGAACGTTCGACGGCCGATCGCCGGCAACGACGATGAGAGGCCAACGTTGTCGATGGTGGCACGCAACGGACCATGAAGGAGAAAGTGGTCCGAAGCGCATGGTTGGAGCGGCAAGGTCGCCGCCTCGACTGTGGGCCATATCTGTCGGGCGCGATCGAGGCGAAAGAACTCCTTGGAGCGCTGCCGGTGCGGCGAGCGAATCTAAGCGCCGTCACGAGAGGACCTGCAGGCGGTATCTACAATGGCCCACAGTTCGTACGGAACTACGTCCAGGATCAGAGGTATGGTATCCCATTTTTGTCGAGCGGTAGCATGTTGCATGCGGAGTTCAGCAACGTGGCCCTGCTGCGCAAGTCCGACGCTCAATCGTCCCGCTTGGCACACTTGCGGCTTGAGGACGGTACGACGTTGATCTCATGCTCCGGGACGATCGGTCGCATGGCGTACACACGGCGGGAGATGGCAGGGATGTGGTCGTCTCAGCATGTCATGAAGGTCGTACCGGACCCAACGTTTGTTCGCCCCGGGTACCTCTATGCCTTTCTGAGCAGTCGATTCGGAATCCCGCTGGTTACCGGTTCTACCTACGGCGCCATCGTTCAGCACATTGAACCGAAACACCTTACCGACCTACCGGTTCCGCTTGCGCCGGCGGCGGTTCAGAAAGAAGTGCATCGTCTGGTAACGGAAGCAGCGGAACTGAGGACGGAGGCGTCGGCCGTGTTGAGCTCGATTATTCGAGATATTGAGAATGCCGCCGGCCTTCCGCCTCTGGACGCCAGATACCAAACGAGACGGGTTGGATACGTCACTGGCGCAAGCCAGCGCAATAGGCAGCCGGATGGATGGCATGTTCCATAGCCGATACCATCGGGCGGCGTTGGAAAGATTGCTTGGTCTTCGCGGAAACCATATGCTCGTGGGGCAGATCGCAGACAAAGTGTTCAAGCCGCCGCTGTTCAAGAAAGTCCTCGCCGATCCGGAGTTTGGATTGCCTTTGTTCAATACCGCTTCGATCATGCGTGCCGATCCGGATACTTCTGACTACCTGTCATCGCGCACAAAAGGGCTTGACGGACTGATCGTGAACGATACGACGGTGCTGGTACCGGGCGACGGTCAGCTCAACGGTATCATCGGGCATCCGATACTTCCAATAGGAGACGTCGTGGGCGGCGCGGTAAACAACCACGCCATCAGGTTGTTCTGCTCAAATGAAGAGACCGCCGGCTTTCTCTTTGCGGCGCTGTCGTCTGAGTATTCGCGGCGGCAGCTCAAGGCTCGCGCGTACGGTTCATCCATTCCGTCACTCGACGAGGCATCGGTGAGCGGAGTAGTGCTACCGATGTTTTCAACCAAACGGATGGAGGATCTCGGTAGCCGGGCGTTCGCGGTTCGCACCGCTCGCCATGAAGCGGTTATCAAGGAGCGTGAAGCCCGCTCCGTCCTGGAACGGTGGATCGAGGAGCAGGGGGCGGCCTGAATGGCAAGGGTGATCGCCATCGGCCAGCCGGTCAACGAGTCCGAGCGGGAGGCGGTAGCCTACCTGCGTGACCACTTGCCCGACGGCTTTACCGTCATCCACAACTTCGAGCTCAGGCAGGGGCGGGAGGTCTTCGAGATCGACCTGGCACTGCTCGGGCCGCACTGCGTCCACGTGATCGACGTCAAGGGCACCCACGGTCTGATCGACGTCTACGGCAGCAAGTGGTACCCGGAAGGGCGCGCGCCATACCATTCGCCACTGGCTATTCTGCGCGGCCACGCGAAAGCCCTGAAGTCGCTCATCTGCGACCAGCATCCGACCGACCGGGAGCTCCGTAGCATCCATATTGAAGCCGCGGTGTTGATGACCGCCCCCGGGGCTCACGGGCAGGATCCGGGCGGTCACGACGCCCCGGCGGTCGCTTATCTTCAGAAGTGCACGGCGTTCTTCAAGTCGACGAAGCGCATTCCGCCCAACAGGACCGCCGACATCCGCAACCACTTCGGCAAGATACGCCGAACGATCGTCGGGCGTGCCCGGCCAAAGAGTGCGCCGCCCTGCTACGGCAACTGGCAGATCGACGAAAAGCTCGGGGGCACCGACGGCTACACGGAGTACCGGGCTCGACACACGCTGCTCGGCGCAAGGCGGGGCGGTACCGCTCGCCTCCGGGTGTACCCGGTCGATCCGTATCTTCCGGCGGACGAACGACAGCGCGAGCGCCGACGGATCGAGAACGCATTCCAAGCGGTGGCGTCATTGCCCGGTCATGCCCATATCCTTACGGTGCGCGACTTCTTCGCAAACGAATCCGAGGACCGGCTGGTGCTGGTCACCGAAGACGTGGCAGGCCACGCTTTGCGGCAGCACATCAAGAAAAGCGCGTTGGCGCTCACCTTCGACCAGAAGATAGCAGTCGTGCGTGACACCCTGGCCGCGCTCGACCATGCCCACCGGAATGAACCGCAGGTCGTGCATCGCAACCTGACGCCGGATGCGGTAATCGTCAGTGCATCCGGCCGCGCGCTGCTGTGCGGTTTTGATTATGCCCGCGCCGGTAAGGATCGCGCCAGCACCATCGCCGAGGAGATCGTCGACGAGCTGGATCCGATGTATCAAGCGCCGGAGTGCGACAGCGATCCGTCCCAGGCGAGCGTTGCTTCCGATCTCTATGCCGCCGGACTCGTATTCTATGAACTGCTGGTGGGCGAGCCCGCGTGGTCGTCGGTCGACGACATGATGGAAAAGGATGCCGTATTTCCCGTGAAGCCGTCCGAGTTGAAACAAGAATTGAAGCAGGAATTCGATGCTTGGCTGCAGGCGCTGTGCGCGTTTGACATTGAGGACAGACCGGCCTCCGCGGCGGTGGCGCTGACACAGTTCAACACCATCGTCGGCCCCGACCCGCGCACCGCCGCCGCCAATCCCCGCCAGCCGGTCGTACCGGTTCCCAAGCACCCGGAATTGGACTATGCAACGTTGCAGCGTGGCGAGGACCTCGCCAACCGGTTCCGTGTGGAGGAAAACCTGGGCAGGGGTGCCTTCGCGGTGGTGTATCGCGTGTTCGACTCGTTTGCAGACACCAGCCGTGTCCTCAAGATCATCATCAAGGACCGTCGGTCGACGTTCGAGCGCCTGAAGCAGGAGTTCAGCATTCTGGAGCAGCTTCCACCGCACCCCAACGTCGTGCGCGTGGTGTGGGCGGACAAGCTGGCGGACGACACGCCATTCATAGTGTTCGAATATATCCCCGGGACTCCATTGTCGGTGTTGATCGACAACGGCTCGCTTTCGCCGGAGGACAGCAAGCGCGTCGGAAGGGAAACCCTCGCCGGGATCCGGCACCTGCACGCCCACGGTATCTACCATCGCGACATCAAGCCGTCGAATCTGCTGTGGACCGATCAGGGTATCCGGATCATCGACTTCAACGTCGCGGCGCACATCGAGGACGATGAATCGCGCCCGGCTGGTACACGCCGTTACCTCCCGCCGGATCTGGACATCGGAGCGGAGATGTCAGCCGACGAGAAGACCGACTGGGATCTGTTTGCTCTCGGCGTCACGCTGTACGAGTGCGCCACGGGAAGCTATCCGTGGGAAGGAAACAGACCTGCGCCGGTCACGCCGCCTCGGGGGCCAGCGGCATACAATGGCTTGGCTCCTGAGTTCGCGCAGGTGTTGCTACGCGCGATCGCGCCGCGCCGCACCGATCGGTTCGCATCCGCCGCCGAGTTTCAGAAGGCGCTGGAGGGGGCCTCCGCGACACGCGTGACACCACGGACTTCCGTAGTGATGGAAGAATCGGAGACGGTTGACGAATTGCCCCTGTTGCGCTCCTCGAAGCCCAACTTCAATCCCTACGTCAGCCACCTGCTGACGATGTACAGCCAGAGCGTGAGTAGCAACACCGGCACGCGCGGCCTCGACGACATCGGTCGCGAGACGTACGTCCGTACGCTGCTCGATGAGCAGCTTCGCACGGCGCTGCTTGCCGGCGAGTTTCGGTTGGTGGTGGTGACCGGCAACGCAGGTGACGGTAAAACCGCGTTCATTCAGCAGATCGAGCGGGCGACGGAAGCGTCAGCCACACTGGTGAAAAAGGCGAACGGGGCAACGTTCTCTTGGGCGGGCCGGCGCTTCATCACCAACCATGACGGGAGCCAGGATGAGGAGGGCACTGTCAACGAGGACGTGTTGAGAGCGTTCTTCGAGCCGTTCGAGGGCGACGACAGCGCCGGATGGCCGCAGGACGAAACGCGGGTCATCGCCATAAACGAGGGTCGGCTGGTGGACTTTCTCACCGAGCATGAGACGCGCTATCGCCGCTTGCGTCAGATCGTGCTGAGCGGCCTGACCGGGCAGGCTCCCCAGGCGGGTGTGGCGGCCGTCAACCTCAACCTGCGTTCCGTGGTCGCATCGCCGCCGCATGCCGCCGGGCCGGAAGCGATTTTCGACCGTCTGCTGCGACGACTCACCGCCGATAAGTATTGGGAGGCGTGCGCCGACTGCGATCTCCGGGATCGTTGCTACGTGCACCACAACGCTCGCACGTTCATGGATCCGGTTGCCGGTCCGAAGGTGGCGGAGCGGCTTCGAGCCATGTATACCATCACGCACCTGCGCGAGCGAATGCACGTCACGATGCGAGATCTGCGATCGGCGCTTGCGTTTACGCTCGTGGGTACCCGCGACTGCGACCAGATCCACGAGCTGTATGCGTCCACGCGCGCCGACAGCCGCCATGCTATCATGAGTGGGTTCTACTTCAACGCTTGGCAGGGAGGCGCGGGGTCGGCAGACCGCCTGCTGGAACTGCTACGGCAGATCGACGTAGGCAGGGCGACCAACCCGGCTCTTGATCGTTCCCTCGACTACCTGCCGCGTGGCGCCCGCGATGCCGAGCGATTTTCCTTCGAGGAGCGCGGGGACTACGACACGCAGCTACTCGAACGGCACTTCGGAGAACTATCGCGTGACATGTCGGAGACGACCGCCTATCGCTGTATGGATGATCATCGCACCTACGTGGCGATGCTGCGCCGGCGGCAATTCTTCGAGCGGCGGGACGAGAATTGGAAGGAGATGCTTCCATACCGCACGTACGAGGAGTTCTGGAAGCTGGTGACTGCACAGACCCCCGCTGCCATCTATCGGGATCGACTGATTCGGGCGATCAACCGCGGAGAGGGCCTGAGCGACCCCACGTGCCTCGGTGACGCGCTGGCACTGCGCGTCCGGGAAGTCGAACGAGGCACCGTGCGGAGCTACCGGCTCTTTCCCGGCGAGCGCTTTGAATTGCTTCTACCCGATTCATCGGGCGACCGCTTCGTGGAGCATGTTCCGCAAGCGCTACGGCTTACCTACGCACCTGCCGGAGGCCAGACGGCCGAGCTGGTCGTAGACCTCGACATCTTCGAGATGTTGCTGCGGCTCGCGGACGGCTACTATCCTAGCCTCGAGGAACGGCAAGGCCACTATTTCGCGCTTACCGTGTTCAAGAACGTGCTGTCTTCCGCGCCCTATCAGGAGGTTCTGATGACCCCGAACGGCCATGACTTCTACCAGATCGAGCGCACGCCGGAAGGCGTGCTGCAGCTCCACAGACTTGACGGGGAGACGAGCTGATGGCGTTGAAGGGGCGTGACCGGGAGTTCCGCCTGGAGAAGCTATTCTACGTCGACTTCAAGCCTCTCAACATGGACCGGGTTCTGACCATGTTGTTCCCCCGCCTTCGTTTCGACGGCTATGGTACGCGTCGGCCGCCGCGAAAAAACGATCTCACGATCGGCGATTTTGCGGGCGAGTACACCAAAGATCCGAGCGCGTTCGTTGGATTTGACGACTACCCTGACGTAGTGGAGCGCTGGATAGAGACCGACTTGATGGACGTGGTGAATCGCGGTAAGCCGAATCAAGCCCTGGCGGCGCCGCGCCCGCTCCACGGCAACACCTACAAGTTTCGTAATGCCCGGCACGCCCGTGATTACGGCGCCTCGGAGCAACTCTACTGGATGCTCTACCACGCGCGTGGCGGGCGCGGGCAGGCCGCCCGCGATAGCCTCGCTCGGTTCTTTTTCCCGGGCTTGGATCCGCATACCGATCGCTACGACGCGTCGGCGACCGTGGACGTCGAGACGCAGGCACTGCTGCACTTCGACCGTCAAGTCAGCGTGGACATGAGGGACTCTCAGGAGCCGACACGATTTCCTCCGGTCTGCGTCGGGCAGGTCGATCTGCTGGCCGACGACGTGCTGCGGTTGCTCGCTTACGAGCGATACGTACCGCGCACCGTGTTGGTAGAGTATCTGAAGACGCTGTTCGCGTTCCACCTCGGTCTCTACTTCCTGCGTCTGATGAAGGTGCTTCCGGCGCTTGTGAGGCGCCGCAGCTCCGACCCGACCTGCGCGCCGGGCAACTGTCCTGTCGTCCCGGAGCAGATGCACGCTCACGGATGCTGTCCCTACCGGGTGTATCTGCTGGCCGACCTTGGCGGCGATCCCGACAGCCCTATGGCCAGGCTCGCCGAGCACAGCGCCGATATCCACTACCGGCGCATTCCTAGGTACGTGCAGTCCCACTACCTGCTGCGTAAACTCGACGAGTTCGGTGATTATTTGAGCCGCAAAGTAGGTAAGGCAGCGATGCCCGCCGCCGGCTATTTCGGGGTAGGCGATCTGCTGGCTCTTCTGGAGCCGTCGCACGCGGGCGAGCGGGACAGTTACTTCAGGATGCGATTGGCCGGCCTTATCGAGGACGCTGGCGGTACGGTCGGCGACAACGTAGACCCCGAAATCAGGCAGGTCTCGGAAATGGGATTGAGCGATCTCGATCTGTTCGTCGAGGTATTGATGACGTTGCGAGGGCCATACCACAGGCGGTATATTACCGAATTTCTTGATTCCGTCTTCAAGCGCCGCGGCGCCGGGTTGATGCAGCAGCCTAAGGGCGGAGCGCGACGATTCGCCCTTAGCAGCCACCTGCTTGAAGTGCTGCTCCAAATCGCGGTCCTGGAAGCCTCGGGGTCAGGATTTGCAACACGCGAACTCCAGATCGATGAGTTGCTGGTTTTCCTGCGCGAGCGTTACGGCATATACGTGGACCGGCTGCCACCGGGGGACGGATTTGACACGCCGGGAATCGACGATCTCACAGCGCTACGAAGTAACTCGGATGACTTCAAGGCACGGCTTCGGGAGATAGGGTTCTTTCGCGACCTGTCAGATGCATTCGTGACGCAGACGATTACGCCCCGTTATACGATCTCCAAGACCGGAGGAGGCACGGAGTGAGCTTAGCATTTCGCGATCTGCCGGCCTCCGATCTGGCGCACAGTCTGGAAGAGCTTCTTACGCCGCGCTTGAAGGCGTCGTTGAATGCCCGGGGGCCGGGGCACTGTATGAGCGTGCTCGACCTCGATGCGGAGCTGATGGCCGCGCTCGCCAGAGCCGTTCGCAAGCAGGTGCCGCAGGCCAACGTATTCGTGCTCACTGACGCGCCGGGCGCTGCCGATGACGATCTCTTTATTTCCTCGACGAAGCTGGTCGAGCTGCGTAACCCGCTGCCGGACGGATCGTTGCGTCCGCCCCTGTGTGTGTTTCTGCCGGCAAACCTGCGGACGAGTGCCGAGGACTCGTTCGGACGCGCGACCTTCGAGGAGTTTCCAACAGGCGGCGCCTATGAGGAGCTGCGGAGGCGATTGTTGGAGCGCGTACCGTCGACGCTGCAGGGATACGTGCGGGACTTGCTTCAGCTTCTCCGTGAGCGGCGCTGGCGCTGGGGGGACGCCGCGGCTCAGGTTCGCTTCCTGCTGTGCGCGCACGCGAACGGCAGCGACGGTGAAGCGTTTGGAGGCGCCCTCTACGAGCTGGGACTGATCCCGGACTTCAAGCTGTTCGACGATCCGACCGCGGCCTACGGGCGGGTGCGCAAGAATCACGAATGCGTCAATCGATTGACCAACGGAGATTCGTCGGTACTCGCCCGGGTGTTCAATTTGGGTATCGCCAACAAGGGTCTTCAACGACGGTTGTCGGAGTTTCTCGAAGATGCCGGCGTAGAGGATCCGGTGGCCTGGACGCGGTCCGTCGTCCTCGACCGCAAGCATTGGGATCTGTCATTCGACAAGTGGGAGTTCACTTCCGAGATTGCGCCTGAGAGAATCACGTTCGTGCGGGTGGAGACCGACCTGCCCGTGGTCACCGATGAGCAGCACGACGACGATCGGCTGCTCGATCTCATTGGGCAGCAGGTGCTGACACCGAGTGAGCGGAAGAAGCTGGACGTATTCGTCGAAGTGACTCCACATCCGGGACAAGTGCGGGGGTTGGAGCACTTTACCGTACAGATCGTCGCGCAGGAGTCCGGCCCGGTCGGCGCCGCGCGCAAGGTAAGGGTCTGGAAGCCGGCCAGGTCTCATGCCAGGGTCTCGTTGCCGAAACTGAACAGCGTCGACTTCGAGGAGGGCTGGCACTTCGTTCGCATACTGCCCTGGACGGCGGACGGCGATCCGATCCCGATCAATGATCCCGGGGATCATGCCGGCAAGCGCGCGAACGAGAGCGAGCCGTTCTTCGTGCTGCCGAGTGGGGAGCTCGACGAGGATCCACCGCAGCGATCCGTGCCGAGGATGGGCAGCGTAGAGCATGCCAGGCTCGATCGCCAGTTTACGGCGCTTGCGCAGAACCGCGAAGCCGCGGAGATCGCCCCGAAGAGCGTCCGCTGGACCGAGCGTGCGACCAAGCGGCGTGCTGCCGCGCAACGGACGATTGACGCCAAGTTCGGCAAGGAGGGCTCGTTCCACATTCCGGTTGCCGGCTGGCCGAAACATATCGAGCAACGGATTTTGGAGGCGCCGGAGCGTCCCGTGAACTGGCGGATGCAGATCCACGCGGGCGAACCGCAGATGCCGACCGCCGACATCGGAGAGTGGACGACCTCTGCCGCCGTGCGTGGGTTCCTCGATGCCCGTTCGGATTACTTCCGGTGCGTTTCGAACGATGCCGGAGATATGGTCTCTCAAGGTCTGGACGTCCTGGGTAGCGCGCGGCTGGTACTCGCGTACGCGGCTGCTTACGTCGACCTCCTCAAGGACCTCGTAGCCAAGATCGAGTACAAGAACGCCGACCGGCAGGCCATGATACTCTCGTTGCGCGAAGCGCTGGCGGTCGACACCATCCGGCTGATCATCGAGGATTACCGCGGCCAGCCGCGCGAAGCAGCGTTGGTCGCGCCCACGCACCCGTTGCGCGCGCTCTGGCAGCTGGCCTGGGCTCAGCTTGGAGCGGATTGGGTGCGGAAAGCCCGCAAGTCACCCCGTGAGCACCTCGCGCCGGCGCGAGTCGCACTGCTGCGGGGCGTATCCTCCGTCAACTTTCCGGCGACGCTCCCGGTGAGCGACGGTCGCGTGTTCACCGCAGTAGACAACATTCATCCATTCTGGCCGCTGTACGCTCCCGCCGGCGTGGGCGACCCCCGCGGGCTGATCGGTGACGTGTGCGCCGCACTCGGGGTGCCGGAGCCTTCCATCGGCGGTGCCGCGATAACCGGGGAAATTCTAGCATCACGCATCGAACGCTACGTGATCCAGCATCCGTACGTACGGACGCTGGCGCTCAACGCGTTCAACGCGGGACGCGCCAGCGTCCTTGCCGACGCGCTGATCGTCCTGCAACGGAAGGATGCGTTCCGGGACTTGAGCTATGACGTGCGGTTGTTCGTACCCGATCCCAACGCTCCCGGTGTCGGCGAGTCGATCGGGGCGCTACTGTCCGGTGACGTAACGGCGAGTGATGCGTTCGCCATCCCCAAGCGTAGCCACATCTTTCCAAAGCTCACCGTAGCCATACGCGCAACGGGTGACTTCGGAGCTGATCCTGATCGATTCCGCTGCCACGTCAGTGTGCTGTTCGACCCGTTCCCGCCGGAGGAAGTGGCGGCTGGTCCGCCCATCGAGGCGGAGGAGACGGCTACGTTGCATGGGATCGTCCAAGGCTTTGCCACGAGATTTCACGACGACGACAGCGGCGTCGGGTGGGAACGGCAGCCGCGGCACGGTACCCCTGTGCCGATAGACGGTGGTGAGGAAGCAACGATGCTCCTCGGTGAGCTCTCAGAGCTCATGTCGTCGGCGACGGCCACCGTTGCCCGATCGACGCCCGACTTCTCGGCGCGGCCGATCATCCGTCTGGAACTGAGTCCGGCGGAACGAGCGCTCATCAGCGACGTTCACGACGTCAGCGACTGGGTGTTCATTATTGACCGGAACATGGGCATCGAGTTCTTCGACCACGGCGGCAAACGAGATCGCCCCGATTATCTGATCGACTATACACCGCCGATGGTGGCCGGCCACGGCCACCGCCTCATCATCAGTTCCCGGTCACTGGTCGAGCTGAAGGCGCTTCTGGGTCCGGTACTGCAGGAGTACGGTCTCGACTCTACCGAACGCCACGCGGTGCTCATCCTCAATCAACTGCGTTCACTCTCCGGGCGGTTGGCGCTCAAGCTGGTTTCCGCGCCGACGGCGCGGGCCGAAGCGCTTGGCATCGCGTTGGCTCGCCTGTTCCTCGAATACCAGGGTGCATTGCGCAATCAGATCGTCGTGCCGCTCGATTCACACCTCGATCTGTTCCACGCTGCGAGGGACCAGGCAGATGCGATTGGCGATGAGATAGTGTTGCGGCGCACCGATCTCGCCTTGTACGACCTCGACTTCGGGCAGCGAACCATATCGTGTAATCTCATCGAAGTAAAGTGCTATGCGCAACGCTTGAGCTCGGGTGGATACGGACAGCTCAAGGAGCGTATCGCGGAGCAGCTCAACCAAAGCGAGCGAATTGTCCGGCAACACTTCGATCCGCATCGAGTCACTCCCGATCGCCCTGACCGCCCGCTCAAGACGTGCGAGTTCGTCACGTTGCTGCAGTTCTACCTGGAGCGCAGTATCCGGTATGAACTGATGGATGCGGACGCGGCGAACGAGGCGCGTCAGTTGCTCGCCCGGCTTGAAGAAGGCTACGCGCTAAGGTTCTCGCGGAGCGGTCTGGTATTCGACTTCGACACCCCCGGTACGCAACCGGTGGAGCATGAGCTTGCCATTGAGTTTCACCGCGTCGGACGCGATCTGATCCGCAACCTCGTGGAAGGAGCGACTGCGCAGCCGCCTGACACCGAGCTCCTTGACAGGACCGGCGACAGCGAGACCGCTCACGATCAGCCCCGCGAAGCGGAAGCAGCGAAACCGATCATCCCGCTGCTCGACAGCGCGGCGTTTCTGGTCCCGGAGCGTGTACGTACAACGACCGATCTCGGGATCCATGTGTCCGTCGGAGACGACCCATCAGGCCGGGCGCTGGACGGCTTGCCGGTCGGCGCGCTCGATGCTTCCGCGGCGCCATCCAAAGAAGACCGGGACGAACATCAAGAGGAGACAAACAGTTCGTTCGCCGAAGAACCGGTTGACGATCCGAGCGCCCCGGAATCGCCCCGCGATGGAGTTACGCCTGCTCCCGAGGACGAACCCGAACCTGGCGCGACCCTGGGGGTGACGAGCGCTTCACCACAGTTTGGACTGCTCGGCGACATCGCCGGACGCAAGGTGGCTCTGGATCTGAACGAAACGCATACGATCAGCCTGTTCGGTGTGCAAGGGGGAGGCAAGAGTTACACGTTGGGTAGCGTCGTTGAGATGGCGTGCATGGCGATCCCGGGAATCAACGCGCTACCGACTCCGCTGGCCGGCGTCATTTTCCATTACAGCTCGACGCTCGACTATATGCCGGAGTTCACCTCAATGGTCTTGCCCAACGCGCGAGATGCGGAGGTGACTGCGTTGGATACCCAGTACGGCGCAACGCCCAAGGCACTGCAGGACTTGGTGATTCTGACGCCGGCGGGGAAAGTCCGCGAGCGCCGCGCAGAGTACCCGGGTGTCAAAGTGCTGCCGATCTCTTTTGCCGCCGCGGAGCTGAGCGCTTCGCACTGGAAGTTTCTGATGGGCGCAGTCGGCAGCCAGAGCATGTACATTCGACAGATTGCGCTCATAATGAAGCGGCTGCGCGGGGATTTGACCCTGGAAACGCTTCGCCGCGGAGTTGCGGAGTCGACGCTCTCCGACTCGCTGAAAGAACTTGCCGGGCTTCGGCTGGACTTCGCCGAGGAATACATCGACGACACTTGCCGCCTGACTGAAATACTACGTCCCGGGCGGCTTGTCATCGTAGACCTTCGAGACGAGTTGATCGACAAGGATGAAGCGCTCGGGCTGTTCGTCGTTCTCCTGCAGATATTTGCCGACACTACCTATCGGGGACGCCGGTTCAACAAGCTGGTCGTCTTCGACGAGGCCCACAAGTACATCGGCAGTCCCGACCTGGTTGCGGGATTGATCGAGGTCGTGCGCGAGATGCGCCACAAAGGCACCAGCATCCTGGTCGCATCTCAGGACCCGCCGTCGGTTCCCACTTCGCTCATCGAGCTGTCCACGCAGATCATCCTGCACAAGTTCAATTCACCGGGGTGGCTGAAACATATTCAGAAGGCGAACACGGCTCTCGACGCCCTCACACCCGCCAAGCTCGCTGCCCTGGGTCCGGGCGAGGCATACGTATGGAGTAGCAAGGCGACGGATGATACGGTTACTCGGGAGGCCGTCAAGATCCGATGCCGCCCGCGCGTGACGCAGCACGGCGGCGGCACGAAGACCGCCATACACCCAGATGAGTGAGATTGGTGATGCGCGGCATTGAGAGTGCTGGCGCAAGGAGAACGGGGGACGAAATGGAACATCAGTACATCCGGTACGCGACGATAGCCAAGTCGGGGCCGGGCAATCCGCGCAACGATACGGCCAGCGTGGTCGAGTTGACCGACGGCCGCCTGCTGGCGGTCTGGCACAAGTACGAGGCGTCGGCGGAGCCCGGGCACGACTTGGCCCGCTGTCGCATCCACGCCAAGACCTCCGCCGACCGGGGAATGACCTGGGGCGGCGAGCGCATGATCGTCGACGCCGCGCCGGGTGACCGGAACGTGCAGGCGCCGGCGCTGGCGCGCCTGCCCGGCGGCGGCCTGTTCATGGTCTGTCTGCGCGCTCATTCGGAGAGCAGCACCACCATGTGCACCTACGTCTCCGAAGACGAAGGGCGCAGCTTCACGCAGACCGGAACCATCTGGGAACGGTCGCCGGGCCAATGGCTGCAGGGCGGCGCGGCGAGCGTCGTGGCGCTTTCGTCCGGCCGGCTGCTCGTGCCGTGCCACGGAGGGACCGGCGGCCAGTTCCGGCAGCACAACACCGCGTGGTGTTGGCTGAGCGATGACGGCGGCGGCAGCTGGGCGCGGTCGCGGAGCGTGGTGGACCTGCCGATGCGCGGCGCCATGGAAGCGTCCGTAGCGGAGATCGGCGGCACGCTCTTCATGTCCCTGCGGACGCAGCTCGGGTCGGTCTTCCTGTCGCGTTCCGGCGACGGCGGCGACACGTGGTCCCTGCCGCAGACGACCGGGCTCAAGGCGCCCGAATCGGGCTCGTGCCTGCGCCGCATCCCGGATTCGGACACGTTGCTCCTGATCTGGAACGACGGCAGATACGAGCCGGCGCACCATCACTACGGCCGCCGGCGTCCGCTATCGATGGCCGTCTCAACCGACCGCTGCCGGACCTGGCGGCGCATCGGCGACATCGCCGACGGCGAGCTGGAGCTCACCAACGTCGGCTGTACCTTCACCTCCGCCGGCGACGCGGTGGTGACCTACCTGCACGTCGAGGACCGCGCGCCGGAACGGTTCACCAGAACCGGCATCGACCTCCGCGCGGCGATCGTCCCCGCGGCGCGGTTTGCTCAGACGTAGCCGGCTGCGGTGAGCAGACCGGCCGCGTCGGAAAGGCGCCGCAGCACGTGGTCGGGGTAGATCGACATGCGCTGAAACGGCAGGTTGTCGCGTCCGATCGGGATAGCCTGCAGCTCATCGATCCCGGCGTGGAACTCCGCTACCGCTTCCGCGTCGAAGTGCCCGCGGAGCACGATATAGCCGCGCAGGTCGAAACTCGTACCGCTGCTCCGGCGTCAGCTCGCAGGCGGGGGCTTCAGGACCGGCCATCGGCTGCCTCCGCAGACTCGCGCCAGATCACGCGCCGCGCCGCGCCGCCCATGATCAGCGCGCGGTCCGCGTCGTCCAGGTCCGGCAGCAGCCGGTCGAGCACGCGGGTGAGCGCGCCGTAGCCGGGATTCTCCCGGATCCACGGAAAGTCGGTCGCCCACATGCAGCGGCCGGCCCCCAGCTCCGCCACCAGCGTCCGGTGCCAGCGTTGCAGGTCCCGGTACGGGTACGGCTCCTCGCTGAACGCGTACTGACCGGACAGCTTGACGCACACGTTCGGGTACCGGGCCAGGCCGAGCGTGTGGCGGCCGGTGAGCGGCATGCCGTCCGGGAAGGCGCGCGCCATCCTCGGCCTGCCGTGCGCGTCGGACGTCATGGCGCCGTCGGCCGGACAGACCATCAGGTGGTTGAACACGACCGTCAGGTCCGGGAACGCCTCCAGCAGCGGGCGGCAGAGGTGAGCCTCCGCCGCCCGCGGATAGAGCCAGATGACGTAATCCCGTTCGGCGGCGTGCTTCCAGACCGGATAGGTGGACAGGGCGCGCACGTCGACCGCCGCCTGCGGATCCGGCGGCCCGCCGATGCGGAACAGCCGGAAGCCGACCACGCCGCCGTCCCCGGCCAGGCGGTCCATGTGCTCCTGCGGGCGGCGCGGGTCCGGAACCAGGCCGATCCCCCGGAACCGGTGCGGGTAGCTCCGCAGGCAGTGCCGGAGGTAGGCGTGCGTCTCCATCGCCGTCCCGCCGATCTGCACCAGCACCGCCCGGTCGACGCCGTGCGTCTCCATGAGCTGCAGGAGCGTCTCCACGCTCTCCTCCCGGTCCGCCGGCATGCCGTCGTCGCGCGGGAACTCCCGCGACGCCTTGGCGAAGACGTGGACGTGCGCGTCGATCACGGGTGATCCTCTCATCGCGCCGGATAACGTACTACAATCGGCATGGTGGCTACCGTATAGCGGATGTCGGGGTGGGTATTCGCGGCGCGGAATCGCTGGTACGGGCGGCTGGTGACGCGGACGCCGCTCGTGTCGCTGGCGATCATCGCGGCCACGGCCGCCGGTCTGTGGCTGCTGGCGGTGGAGGTCGAGTTGACCCGGTTCACCACGGCGGCCGCGACCGTGCAGGGGGACGAGCTGCGCGGTACCGCGCCGCTGGCCGCGGTCGAGTCGGCCGGCCGGGACGGCGAAGTGCTCTGGCGGCCGGTCGATGGCCGGGGGCCGCCGCGAACGGCGCGGCTGATCGGCTGGCGACGTAGCGGCGGGGAATCGGCGGCGTTCGTCGCGCGGATCGCGGCGGAGGACCGGGGCTGGGCCGGGGATCGGGGCGGGGGCGTCACGGTCGACTTTCCGGCCGGGGTGGAGACGATCGCGCAGCGGCTCAGCGCGCGCGTGCTGGGCCGCATCGTGGAGCGATGAGCGCCCGGCCCTCCATGAGCATGCGCGAGCTCGCCGCCTTTTCGTGGCGCATGACGCGCGGCTATCGCGCGACGTTCGTCAACATGGCGATCGCCTCATCGGCCGTGGCGGTCCTGGAGATGGCGCTGCCGTACCTGTTCGCGCTGGTGGTCGATGAAGTGATCCACTACCGGCAGATCGCCCTGGTCCCGTATCTGGGCATCGCCTTTCTGATCCTGTTCGCCGCCATTCAACTCCTGTCGGCGTGCGCGTCGGCGGCGTGGGGGACGCTCAAGGTCGACTTTCACCACGAACTGAAGCAGCGCGCCTTCGAGCGGATCATCCGCACCGAGGCGTCGGTGCTCGACGACATCAGGACCGGCGACCTGATCACGACCATCAATTCCAACGTCACCGGCTTCTCCAATCTGGCGCTCTATACGTTGCGGACGGTGGTCAACTCCGCGCTGCAGTTCGCCATCGCCGTGGCGGTGGTGGCGACCATCGACGTCCTGGCTGCCGGGGTGTTGGCCGCGTCCGGCGTCGCCACGTTGATCGCCGGCGCGTCCGGCGGAGCGCGGTCACGCGCGCGCCGTCTCCATCATCGCTCCGTGTACGGCGACTACGTGGCGCTGCTGCTGGAGTTCGTCAACGCGCGCGCCGAGGTGCGGCGGCTCGGCTCCCGCGCGACCGCGGTCCGGTGGGTGCTGCGGAAGCACAACGCCGCGCTCCGCGCGCTGTTCCGCGCGCTTTGGACCGACGTGGCGGGCGAGCGTGCGGTGGAGCTGGTCGCGCTGGCGGCGACGCTGGTCCTGTACGGACTCACCGCGGTGCTGGCGGCGGCCGAGTCGATGACGCTCGGCACCTTCCTGGCGCTGGTCGAGTACTTCGTGATCGGCCGCCTGGCCATCGCCCGCATGGGCTGGGGCCACGTGCAGCTGCAGCACGACGTTGCCGGCATCATCCGCGTCCGTGCCGCCTGGCAACGGCCCGCCGAGGCGGCCGGACCGGTCATCGCGCCCGCTGCCGCACCCCGCCCTGACGCCGCCCCGGACCGGGACGGGGACGGTATCTCTCTCGACACGGTGCGGTTCCGCTACCGGCCGGACGGCCCGGAGGTGCTGCGCGGGGTTTCGTTGCGGGTGGCGCGCGGGGAGCGCTTGGCGCTGGTAGGGCGCAGTGGGGCCGGCAAGACCTCGCTGATTCAGTTGCTGCTCCGCCTGTACCGGCCGACCGGCGGGCGGCTCTTCGTCGGCGGCCGGGACGTGCGCGCATTCCCGCTCGCCGAGCTGCGGCGCGTCGTGGGGGTGGCGTATCAGAACCCGCTGCTGTTCGCCGACACCGTGCGCGCCAACCTGATACCTCCCTGGTACGATGGCGGCGACGGCCCGGTGTCGTCGGCCTGCGAACGGGTCGGCCTGGGCGACTGGCTCGGCTCCCTGCGGCACGGTCTCGACACCCGGATGACGGACGCGGCGATCTCGCGCGGTGAACGGCAACGGCTCGCCATCGCGCGCACCATGCTGCGCCGGCCGGAGGTGCTGATTCTGGACGAGGCGACGTCCGGTATCGACGACGCGCGCGAGTCGGCCGTCTACGACGCGATCTTCGATGACCTGCGCGGGCGCACGGCGCTGATCGTCTCGCACCGTCCGTCGACGGTTCGCCGCGCCGAGCGGGTGGCGTTCCTGGACGCTGGCGAGATCGCCGCGGTCGGGTCTCATCGGGAGCTGCTGCGCGGCCACGCGGGGTATCGCTCGCTGATGGCCGGCGGCGCGGCATCCGGCGGCGCCGAGCCGGGCGCCGGGGCCGTGACCTGATGCCGCGCTACTTCGCGCTTCGCTTGAGCCTCCTGCGGCGCCTGGCGCCGGTCGTCACCTCGGCTCGCTGGCCGCTTGCCGCGTCGCTGGCCGGTCGAGCGGGCCGGTTGGCGGTCGTCCTGGCGCCGCCGCTGCTGCTCCGCTCGTTCGTCGACGACGTGATCGTCGGACACCGCTTCGGCCTGGTGGCGTGGCTGCTGCTCGGCTTTCTGGCCGTGTTCGCCGCGGAGACCGCCCTGCAGTGCGTGGAGCTTGCGGCGCGCAACCGGGCCGCCGGCCGGATCGCGCTGCGCATTCGGCACCGGAACCTGGAGGCCGCGCTGATGACCGGGGCGGCGGCCGGCGCCGGCGACCTCAAGCGCGCAGTGGAGGAGGACGTAACCCACGTCGAAGGGATGCTGCAGGAACACGTTCTGGGCGCATTGCTGGCCGGCATCCGGCTGCTGGCGCTGGCCGCGATCCTGACCGCGATGAGCTGGCAGCTGGCGTTGATCGGGTTCGCGTTCGCGGCGGCCATCAGCCTGATCTCCGGGCGTCTCGCCAAAGGGGCGCGGGCGACCGGAATCGCCATGCGCCGCGCGGACGGCGTGTGGGACAACTGGCTCACCCGCTCGCTGCGCGGCTGGATGGAGATCAAGACGCTGCAGCTGGAGCGGCGGGAGACCGAGGCGGTGTCGCGGGTGCGCATACCCGCTCAGCAGGCGGCCGGCCGGCTCAACCTGATGCGGTGGAGCAACCGGGCGATGGGCACGGCGGTCGACGAGTTGGCGACCCGCGCCGTGCTCTACTTCGTCGGCGCGGTGCTGATCTTCGCGGGCGCGATCACCGCCGGCGTACTGATCGCGTTCGTGCGGTACTACGCCGCCTTCGTCGAGGACGTCCAGGCGTTGCGGGAGAACAACATGGCCTTTCACGAGGCGGCCGCCGCGGTCGAACGGGCGCTCGCCCTGCACGCCGAGCAGCCGCTCGACCGGATACGCGCGCGCGAATGGGGCGCCCGCCGCCCGGCGCGGCCGGTGAGCGTAGCGGTGTCGGACGCGACGTACCTGGGTGAACACGGTGCGCCGGTCGTCGACCGGGCGACGTTGCGGATTCCGGCCGGCGCGTTCGTCTGCATGACCGGACCGAGCGGCAGCGGCAAGACGACGCTGACCCGGCTCATCGCCGGCGACCTGCGGCCCGCCGCCGAGAGCGTCCTGCTTGACGGCGTACCGGCGGCGGACATGCCGCCGCGCGCGTTGCGCGACGCCTTCGCCCGCGTCGGCGACGACAGCGCGGTGCTCAACGTCTCCATTCGCGACAATCTGTTGCTGGCCGCGCCCGGCGCCTCCGACGCGGACCTGTGGACGGCGCTGGCTGCGGCCTCGTTCGACCGGGAGATCCGATCGCTGCCCGACGGACTCGACACGCTGATCGGCGAGCGCGGCATGAAGCTGTCCGGCGGCCAGCGGCAGCGGCTGCTGGTGGCGCGCGCGCTGCTGCTCGACCGCGCGGGCCTGCTGCTCGACGAGGCGACCTCGCAGGTCGACCCGCGCGCCGATCAGGAAATCCAGAACCGTCTGCGCGGTCTGAGCGGCGGCACGACCGTGATCACGGTCGCCCATCGCCTGGCGTCCGCGCAGGCTGCGGACGCCATCTTCGTGATCGAGGACGGACGGGTGACGGCGCGCGGCGCCCACGACCGGCTCATGGCGGACAGCGCCGCCTACCGGGGCCTGTTCGCTTCCCAGGCGTCGGCGTGAACAATCGGGCATGATGGCTACCGTCGCCGCATGAGCCAACCAAACGCCCGTCCGGTCCGCGTCAGCGCCGACGTCGGCGGCACCTTTACCGACGTGGTGCTCACCGGCGCCGACGGGCGCATCCGCACGCACAAACTGCCGTCCACGCCGCCGGACTTCGAGCAGGCGGCCCTGAGCGGCATCCGGCGCACGCTGAGCGCCGCAGGCGTCGCCGGCGGCGCCGTGGCCCTGGTATCCCACGGCACCACGGTGGCGACCAACGCCGTCCTGGAAGGGCGCGGCGCGCGCACGGCGCTGATCACCACCGCCGGGTTCCGCGACGTGCTGGAGCTGCGCCGCATCCGCGCCCCGCAGCTCTACGACCTGTTCTTCCAAAAGCCGCCGGCCCTGATCGAACGCCACCTGCGGTTCGAGATCGGCGAGCGGGTCACCGCAGCAGGCGAGGCGCTGAGCCCGGTGCGCGAAGAGGAGCTTGCGCGCATCGCCGCCGCGCTTGAGCGGGAGCGGGTCGAGTCGGTCGCCGTCTGTCTGCTGCACGCCTACGCCTATCCGCGCCACGAGCGGCAGGTCGGCGAGTACCTGCGCAGGGCGTTGCCGCGGCTTGCGGTGTCGCTGTCGTGCGACGTACTGCCGGAGCGGCGCGAGTACGAACGCACCGCCACGACCGCGGTCAACGCCTACGTGCGCCCGACCATGGCCGCGTACCTGCTGGCGATGCGGCGCGGACTCGACCGGCTCGGCATCGATGCTCCGCTGCTCATCATGCAGTCGTCCGGCGGTCTGGCGTCGGAGGCGCGCACCGCCCGGCGGCCGGTCTTCATGCTCGAATCGGGGCCGGCCGCCGGCGTGCTGGCCGCCAACCTGACCGCCCGGCGGATCGGCGCCGCCAACGTCATCACCCTCGACATGGGCGGCACCACCGCCAAGGCTTCGATGGTCGAAGGCGGCCGGGTCAACTACTCGTCCCAGTACGAGGTGGGAGCGTCGCTGTCGTCGGGCAGCCGTCTGGTGGGAGGCGGGGGCGAGCTGATCCGCGCTCCCACCATCGACATAGCCGAGGTCGGCGCCGGCGGGGGCAGCGTGGCGTACGTCGACGCGGCCGGCGGTCTGCGCGTCGGTCCGCGCTCGGCCGGGGCGCGGCCGGGGCCGGCGTGTTACGGCCGCGGCGGCGCGGAACCGACGCTCACCGACGCCAACGCCGTGCTCGGCTACATCCGACCCGGTCCCCTGGCGGACGGCGACGTGGCGGTCGACGCCGATCTGGCCCGGCGCAGCGTGGCCGACCACGTCGCCGGCCCGCTCGGACTCGACCTGCCGGCCGCCGCGTTCGGCATCCACCGGATCGCCAACGCCACCACCATGCGCGCGCTCCGGCAAGTGTCGACCGAGCGGGGCCGGGACCCGCGCGACTTCACGCTGGTCGCCTTCGGCGGCGCCGGGCCGATCCACGCCGCCGGGCTGGCCGAAGAGATGGCGATCCGCCGGGTGGTCATCCCGCCGTTGCCCGGCCTGTTCAGCGCGATGGGGTTGCTGTTCTCCGGCATCGAGCACCACGCGGTGCGCAGCTGCCGGTTGTCGCGGCAGTCGCTGACGGCGGAAGCGCTGGAGGCGATCCGCGTCGACCTGCGCCGGGGCCTGCTGGAGACGTTTGCCGAGGAGGGACACGCGCCGGACCGGGTCGCGTTCCGCTACGCCGCGGACGTCCGCTTCCGCGGCCAGACGTCGGAGGTCAACGTGCCGATGGCGCCGGGACCGTGGGGGCCGGACGAGCTGGCGGCGCTGCAAGAGGCGTTCGCGGACGAGCACGAGCGCCTGTACGGGCACCGTTCCGATCCCGACAATCCGGTCGAGGTGACGGCCCTGCGCGCGGTCGGCCGCGCCGAGGTCCCGGACGCCAGCGGCCGGTTGCGGCCCGGCGAGCCGGCCGCGGGGCGGTCACGCGACCGCCCCGCCTGGTTCGGCCCGTCCTGGGGCCGCATCGACACGCCGGTGTGCAGCCGGGGGGACCTGCGGCGCGGCGGGCGGGGCCCGCTGCTGATCGACGAGTACGACACGACGATCGTGGCGCCGCCCGGTGTGCGGGTGCGCGCGGACGACGATCTCAACGTCCACCTCGAAATCGATGCGGCGGCGGGGGAGTAGATGGCGGCGGATCCGATCACGCGCGAGGTCGTCAGGAACGCGCTGGCCGCGGCCGCCGACGAGATGGCGGTCGCCCTCTACCGGACCGCCTACTCGACGATCGTGCGCGACTGCCTCGACTACTCCACCTCCCTCTGCGACGGCGACGGCCGGATGATCGCGCAGGGCGTGACCATCCCGCTCCACCTCGGCTCGGTGCCGTTCGCCATGCGGACGCTGCTGGCCAAGTACGGCGACCGCATGGAACAGGGCGACGTCTTCATCCTCAACGACCCCTTCGATGGCGGCATGCACATACCGGACATCTTCATCATCAAGCCGATCTTCTGGGAGGGAGCGCGCATCGCGTTCTCCGTGGCCACCGCGCACCATCTCGACCTGGGCGGGCGGCTGCCGGGCAGCTCGGCGTGCGACAACACCGAGATCTTCCAGGAAGGATTGCGCATTCCGTGGCTCCCGCTGTACCGCCGAGGCGAGCCGGACGAGTCGCTGTTCGCCATGCTGCGGGTGAACGTCCGCGTGCCGGAGATGACGTTGGGCGACGTGCGCGCGCAGGTCGCCGCCTGCCACACCGGCGAGCGCGCCGTGCATGAGCTGGTGCGCCGCTACGGACCGGAGACCTTCCGCGCGTGCGCGGCCGACCTGATCGACTACACCGAGCGGCTGGTCCGCGCCGAGATCGCGCGCTGGCCGGACGGCACGCGCACCTTTACCGATTACCTCGACTCCGACGGGATGGGCGGCCCGCCGGTGAAGCTGCACGTGGCCCTGACCGTGCAGGGCGACAGCCTCACCGCCGACTTCACCGGCACCTCGCCGCAGGCGCCGGGCGCGATCAACAACACCTTCTCCTTCACCTTTTCGGTCGCCGCCCTGTGCGTGCGGGCGGCGTTACGCCAGGATCTGCCCAACACCGCCGGCATCTTCCGGCCGATCACCGTGATCGCTCCCGCCGGAACGGTGCTCAACGTGGTGATGCCCGGCGCGTCGTCGATGCGCGGGATCACTGGCTTCCGGCTTGCCGATCTGATGTTCGGGGCGCTCGCGCAGTTTGTCCCGCACCGCATCCAGGCGGCCGGCGAGGGGGGCAACTCGCTGGTCGTGATCGGCGGCCAGCGCCCCGACCGGTCGCACTACGTCTACTACGAGCTGATGACCGGCACCTGGGGCGGACGCCCGGACCGTGACGGCAACGACGGGCTGTGCAACCCGGCCAACGTCGCCAGCAACATACCCGTGGAGGAGGCCGAAAGCGATTATCCGGTGCGGATCGAGCGCTACGGCCTGGTGCGCGACAGCGGCGGACCGGGGAAGTTCCGCGGCGGGATGGGCGTGGAGCGGGAGTGGCGGCTCCTGGACGGCCGCGCCCATCTGGCGATCCGCTCCGACCGGCGCGATCACCTGCCGTACGGACTGGCCGGCGGGCGGCCGGGGACCGGCTCCACCAACGTGCTGCGCCGGGAGTCCGGGGAGGAGGAGACCTTGATCACCATGGTTTCCACGTCGATGGAGGCCGGCGAGCGCCTCTATCACCGCCAGGCCGCCGGCGGCGGCTGGGGCGATCCGCTGCAGCGCGACCCGGAGGCGGTGGCGCAGGACGTCCGCAATGACAAGGTGTCGCTCCGCTCCGCGCGCGCCGACTACGGCGTGGCGCTCGATCCCGAAACCTTGGCCGTCGACCATCAGGCTACGCTCCGCGCGCGCCGGGAGCTCGCCGGTGCGAACCGGGATTCGCCCGCGCAATGACCGGCGGAGGCCCGATGCGCGGCCAGGTTCCGTCGACGCCGGCTCCGCAGTACCGGTGGACGCCGGGAGGCGATCCGCGCACTCCGGCGGAGATCGACCGGTTCTTTCATTCACCGGCGATCGAGCGGCTCAAGGAGCTGATGTGCGACGTCGGCCGCCGCCTGTGGCGGCGGGAGTACGTCGACGGCAACGGCGGCAACCTGACGATCCGCGTGGGCGACGATCTGGTGTTGTGCACGCCGACCGGGCACAGCAAGGGGTTCATGACCCCGGACATGATGTGTCTGGTCGACCTGCGGGGCCGGCAGGTCGCCGGCGCCCGCGTGCGCACCAGCGAGATTCTGACCCACCTCGGCGTCATGGAGCGGCAACCCGACGCCAAGGCGTGCTGTCACGCGCATCCGCCGACCGCCACCGGATGCGCCGTCGCCGGCGTCGCCCCGGAGCGATTCCTCACCCCGGAGGCGGAGGTCTTCCTGGGCGAAGTCGGCTTGGCCGACTACCGGAATCCCGGCAGCGCGGCCAACGGCCGGTCGGTGGGCGACGCCGCCGCCCGGCATCTGTGCGTGTTGATGCGCAACCACGGCGTGATGACCCGCGGCAAGCACCTGGAGATCGCCTACTGGCGGATGGAGAACGTAGAGGCGCTCTGCCGCACGTGGCTGGCCGCCCGCGCGGTGCGCCCGGACGGCGGTCTGCCGCGCATCACCGGCGGCGAAGCCCGGCATCTGCAGGAGCTGCGCGCGCGCGTTTCCGCGGACGGATAGGCTCAGGCGGGGATAGATGCCGTGAGCGCCGGCGCGGGCGCGTCGATCGACCGGCCGTATCCGTGGCCGATCGGGCCGGACGAGGTCGACGACCTGCTGAGGGCGATCCGTCCGTTGCGCGTGGCGGTGATCGGTGACTTCTGCCTCGACGTCTACCTGACGCTCGACCCGGCCGCGGCCGAGACCTCGGTCGAGACCGGCCTGCCGACCCGGCCGGTCGCCGAGCAGCGCTACTCGCTCGGCGGCGCCGGCAACGTGGCGGCCAACCTGCGCGCCCTCGGCTGCGCGCAGGTGCTCGCCTTCGGCGTGATCGGTGAAGATCCGTACGGGGCGGAGCTGGCGCGCATCCTGCGCCGCGCCGGCATCGACGCGGACGGCATGCTCACCCAGGGCGCGGCGTGGGACACGTGCGCGTACGCCAAGGTGCTGGAGACCGGCGCCGCCGGGCGGCGCGAATCCAACCGCATCGATTACGGCGTCTTCAACCGGCTGCGGCCGGAGACCGCGGACCGGCTGGCCGCGCGGCTCGCCGGCGCGCTGGCGGACCGGCGCGTCGAGGCGGTGATCATCAACCAGCAGGTGCGGCGCGGCGTGCACGCCGGACGCCTGCGCCGCCGCCTGCAGGACCTGATCCGACGGCATCCGGACCCCTTGTGGGTGACCGACAGCCGTGACTTCGCGGGTGACTTCCCGGGCACGGTCCTCAAGCTCAACGAGGCGGAGGCCGCAGCCGAAGCGTGGGGCGCGTTCGCCGCCGGCGGCCCGGCGCGGCCCCGGACGGCGTGCGCGGCCGCGCGCGAGCTGTTCCGGCGCCGGGTCATGCCGGCGTTCGTCACCTGCGGGGAGCGCGGCTGCGTCGCCTGCGACGCAGCCGGGGTGATCGAGCTGCCGGCGCTCACCTTCCCGGCCGAGGTCGATCCGGTCGGCGCCGGCGATGCGTTCCTGGCCGGCCTTGCCGCCGCTCTGGCGGCCGGCCGCGCCCCGGCGCAGGCGGCCGCCTTCGGGAGCTTGGCGGCCGGCGTCACCGTCACCAAGCTGCACCGGACCGGCGCCGCCTCGGCCCGTGAAGTGGCGGAGTTGGCCCGCGCCGCCGCGCCCCGGTAACGGCGCAGCCGGCCGCCGCGCCTTCGCGGGCCGCCGGCGTCGTCACCCCTCGATCCGGACCCGAAGCTCCTTGCCGTACAGGGCCGCGCGCGCCGCGTTCAGGTTGTAGACGTCGGTCGTGCCGCGAGCCCACCTCATCACCGCCCTGGCGGCCGCACGGCTGCCGCCGGTTCCGTCGTTGTTGAACACCACGGTCGGAGCGGACATGTAACCCGCTCCCTGCTCCGTGACCCTCACGTTCCGTACCTCTTCCCAAACTCCGAGGGTGCCCAAAGCTCTGATGCCGAGTGGCGGCTCCGAAAACTGCAGGTAATGCGAACTGCTCGGGAAGTAGCCGCTCCCAGGATTCGTGACCGTCACGCTGCCTACGTCTTGGAGGACCAGACCAAGACCTGAAACGTAATTCCTCATATTCACTCGGAAGGTCGCGCCGCTACCGGCTGCGGGTAGCCGCGGTTGCCCCCTGTGTGAAAGAAATATCTGCGCGGTAGCGGCAGACGTGTAGCCAGTTCCGTGATTTGCGACCGTGACGCGCCTGACTTGGCCGGGCCCGGCCGCCACTCCGGCTGCCCTGACGCCGCCGGGCGGCGGCGGCGAAAACGTGACCGTAGGCACCGCGAGGTAGTAGTCTTCCCCTCCGTCCGTGACCGTGACGGAGGCAACTCCGCCCACCCGCACGCTCGGCGCGGAGAGCGCCAGCACCACGGCGCCCGCGCTCACCTCCGCCGCCACCATCCACTCCAGGCCGGTCGCGTCCGGCGGGAAGGCCGGCGCAGACGCCGTGCTGGTGAAAGGCAGCGTCTTCCCGCCGATCGACACCCGAACGGCGCCGGCGTTGGCGGCGGTGATCCGGTCCCACGCATACGGTTCGGAGCGGGTGGCCGTCGCGCCAATCTGTGCCGAACTGATCGTCCAGGTCTTCTCGGCTGCCTCCTGCGCCGCCGGAGAGCCGGGGTCGGAGCCGGAACCGCCGCCGGAGCCGCCACCGCCCGTGCCGCCGCCGGTTCCGCCGCTGGGTCCGGTTCCGCCGCCCGTACCACCTCCGGTACCGCCGCCCGGGCTGCCGCCAGGATCGGTTCCGCTGCCGCCGGTACCGGTTCCGCCGCCCCGGATGCCGGCCCCCGCGGCGCCGGCGGTCGCCGGCTCCTCGCCGCCGGCTGGCGTGGCCGCCGGCTCTTCGCCGTCGGCGGGCGTGCCGGCCGGCGAGGCCATCTCGCCACACCCCATCAAGGCGCCGCCGGCGAGCACCAACGCCAGAACTGCGATTCGTGGTGTTGCCAGTGTCGTCGTCACGCTAACCCCTCTCCCGCGCAGCAACGGCGATACACGGAAATTGCTGACTCTCTCAATAGTGTCGGACGTCACGGTACGTCAATTCAAGCGTGAAGTGGCCGGAGCTCGCCCGCGCCGCCGCGCGGCCGGTCTGATTGACCAAGTTGCGGAAACCGGTCACCGTCACGGCATGGCAACGGAAACGCTGGTTCGCGCGGCGCCGAACGGCGCCGCTCCGGTCGTTCAGGCCGACGTCGACTTCTTTCACCGGAACGGTTATCTGCGGGTCCCTTCCGTGTTCACGCCCGAAGAGAGCCGGGCGCAGGCGGACGACCTGGACCGCTTGGCGCGCGAGTGGGCGACCGTCGACCGGCGCTGGTCAGGCCCCTGGCGCAAGGTCTACATGGACGAGGAGGAGGAGAAGGGCGCGCGCCTGGAGGCGATGCACGAGGTCCACTTCTACTCCCGGGCGTGGCTGGACGCGGTGACCAGTCCCCGGCTGATGGCGTGCCTGGCGCCGCTCCTCGGCCCCGACATCGAGCTGCACCACTCGGTCATGCACACCAAGCCGCCCGGCGGACAGGTCTTTCCCATGCACCAGGACCATCCGTTCTACCCGCACGACGACGGCCGCTACCTCGACGTGCTGGTTCACCTGGACGACACCTGCCACGACAACGGGGAGATACGCTTCCTGCCCGGATCGCACAAGCAGGGACCGCTTGAACATCTGCGCGGCACGGAGGAGGAGCCGTCGGCGCCGCACCTGCCGACCGACCGGTACCGGCTGGCCGATTCGGTGGCGGCGCCGGCCAAACGGGGCGACGTGGTCGTGTTCAGCTACTACACCGTGCACGGCTCCTACATCAACCGGACCGACCGGTCGCGGCGCATGGTCCGCGTCGGCTACCGGCACCCGCACAACCGGCCGAGTGACGGCGCCGCCGGCCGGCCCGGCATCCTGGTGTCCGGCTACCGGCAGCGCCGCGGCCAGGAAGAGATGCTGTTCTGATACGGTAGTGCTGACGGCCGCGCGCCGCAGCCGCGCGGTCTACCCGGTGTCCGGCTGCCAGATGCGGTTGTCGCGCGCCGCCAAGAACCCCTGGTTTGCCGGCTGCAGCCGCCACGTCTCCACGCTGCGAAAGGTAGCCGGGGCGGCCGCGCCGCTGCCGCCAAAGACGTAGCCGCGCAGCTGCGCGCCGCCGCCGCGGTACCCCATGAACGCGCTCAGCGCGGCTTGGCGGCCGTTGGCGAATACCTCCACCAAGTACTTGTCGACAAAGATGCGCAGTTCCAGGTCCTCGCCCGCCGGCAGGTCGGCCACGGCGAACGGCGCCTCGGTGTCGCCGACGCAGAGCGTGCCGGTCTCCGGCCGCAGCAGCACGAGCAGCCCGTCGTGGCGGTCATCGGCAAACAACCGGACGCCGAATCGTTTCCGCTCCGCCTGCGCGCGGTCGACGGTTATGCGTATCTCGAACGAGTCGCCGTCCAGGTCGGCGATGCGGGCGCCGGCGCCGGAGGCAGCATCCCGCGCCGCGTCCGGGGGCGCAACGGTCGCGCCGCGGATCGTGACGGGATCGCGGCGCAGCGACGCCAGCTCCCGGAGCGGCTCGATGCGCAGGCTGCCGTCGTCGTGCAGGCTCAGCTCGCGCGGAAGGGACTGCACGGTGCGCCGGTCGATCGCCGGGTCGGCGGTCGCCAGCCACGCCCACATCACCCGCCGGCCGTCCGGCGTCAGCACGCTCTCCGGCGCGAAGAAGTCGCGGCAGACCGGATCGGCAAGCGGCTGGACGGCGCGCCGCCAGTTCATGCGTCCGTGCCGGTCCGGAACGAACTGCTCGGCCTCCGCGTCCCAGTCGCCCAGGTAGTACCGGCAGCCGAGCTGGTGGCTGATGCAGAGCAGCATCCAGCGTTCGCCGATCGGAAACAGATTGGCGCAGGAGGTGTCCTCGCCCAGGGCGACGTCCGGCATCTCGCGCTGCATGAGCCGGCCGACCCAGGTCCAGTCGACCAGGTCGGTCGACTTGCAGAGCGGCAGATTGCCGGCCGCCGCGTAGGCGTAGTACGTGCCGCCGACCCGGAACAGGTCGGGATCGCCCAGCAGCTGCGCGCGCCCGCTGGCCGGCGCGACCGCGTACGGCTTCTGCCAGGAACTGAGGTCGTTGTCGTCGGCGATCGCCAGGAAGGTGCGGCGCGGTTCGCAGACACCGGCGTAGATCGCCGCCGGCTTCCCCTCCTTGGTGATGAATCCGGTGCCGCTGAACATCCCGTGCCCGGTGAAGGACGGCTGCAGCTTCGTGGTCCGCCACGTCCAGTGCAGCATGTCCGGGCTGGTGACGTGGATGAACGAGAACGACGCCGAGCCGCGCCAGGGATGCCGCAGGATGTAGTGGAGGTGGTAGACGCCGTCCAGGTAGTAGGCGGCGTTCGGATCGCCCGGCGCGCTGTCGCCGCCCGGATGCATCAGATGGTAGTTGAGCGCCAGCTCGTCGGTCACGATCTCCATACGTCCATTCCCCTGTTCGGTCACGATCAAAGCTCGCGCCGAATGCGCGACGCCGGCGAGAGCCGACCGACTCCCGCATGGCCCTGCCAGTCAAGCATGCCATGAATCCTTCCTGAAGGGCACGGACTTCGATTGGCCCTCCTGAAACACCTGACGCGCTTCCATATTCCGTTATGGGGTATGCGAAGCTTGGCTACATACCTCCGAATCGTGGGTTCCTCAAGAGCGCTGCACTCGCCTCGTTATAGAGAATTCCGTAATCGTCTGCTCCAGGCACGGACCGAAGCCGGCTTGACCCAAAGCGAACTCGCGCGCGCCATCGGCCGCTCTCAGAGCTGGGTGTCCAAGTGCGAGCTTGGCGAGCGTCGTGTGGACATCATTGAACTGGAAGATATAGCCCAGGCGCTCGGAAAGCGGATCGACTGGTTCAGCCGGATTTGTGGCGACGACCGATGACACCCGACCGCGCTCATGTTACCCTCGGGGACAATCCTTCGCACATCACGAAGATGTTGATGGAGTTGATCCTGCTCCCGCGCAGAGATCTTGTGAAGTGGCCAAGTTTACGAAACAGACGCCCAACATCAGAATAGGGTATCCGGGTCAACATCTTGCTTCTTTGGTGACCGGTGTTAGATCCCACATAATCTCGCCGATGGAATCCCGGAATAAATCGTCTGGAGAAGTCTCGGGATGTCCCGGATTCTCCCGTCAGGCGAAAGACTGCGGGACAGCGCCTCGGTAGCCATGGCGGTCGGCGGCGTCGGCATCAGAGGCGCAGTTCTTCGACGGCCGTCTGCAGATGCTCGGCGGTGACCGTGCGCGCATCGTCGAGCGCGGTGGCCGACAAGGCGTAGTGGGCGATGCGGTTGATCTGCCGAGGCAGCCCGCGGGAGGCCTGAAACAGCGCCTCTGCGGCGGCCGGCTCGAACAGCGGCACCTCGCAGCCGGCCAGATGCAGACGGTGCGCGAGGTAGCCGTCGAGTTCCTCGCGCTGCAGGCCGCCCAAGTGATGGCGCACGACCATGCGCTGGGCAAGCGACTCGTGGACGGTCATGTTCGTAGACGCGGCCGTGGAGGCTGATGATGCGGTCGTTCATGACGCGGCGCCTGGCCTCGAACAGGAACAGGTCGTCCAGGTCGCAGCACGCATCGACGCAGCGCACCTCCTCGGTGTTCAACGCCCACTGCTCATGCGGGGTGCTGCCGCGCAGGCCGCTGTGGGGGGCGCGGTGATATTCGCCTTCCAGGTAGGCGCCCAGGCGGCCGTTGAGCGCATCGAGGCTGGCGCCGTCGCCGGCGGTGAGGAAGGCGAGCAACTGGTCGCGCACGGTGCGGAAGAAGCGTTCGATCTTGCCCTTGCCCTGCGGCTGATAGGGGCGGGCGTGGATCAGCGCGATGCGCAGCTTGGCGCAGACCAGCGCCAGTTGCTGGGAGCGATAGTTGGCGCCGTTGTCGACGTACAGCCGTTGCGGCACGCCGCGGCGGATGAGCGCCTGCTTGAAGACCGGCAGGAAGGCGGCGGTGTTCTCGGCGTGGGCGAAGGCGGCGAACGGACACAGGCGGGTGGCGTCGTCAAGGAAGGCGATGAGGTAGGTCTTGCGGCGGCGCCCGCCGTCGGCGACTGCCGGGCCGTGCATGACGTCGCTCATCCACAACTGGCCGGGGTAGCGGAAGCTGAAGCGGCGGCGGTCGACGCCGTCGGCGGCGGCTTGCGGCCTGCTCATCAGCCCCTCGGCGCGCAGCAGCCGGTGCACGGTGGAGCGCGCCAAGCGCACGCCGTCGGGGAGTTGGCCGCCGTTGGCCGCCTCCTTGATGACCTGCCGCACCGACCAGGATGGGTGCTCGGTCTTGAGCGCTATCAGCAACTCGGCCGCCTGCGGCGGCAGCCGCCGCGGCTGGCCTCGGTCAGCCCGCGGCTTGGGGTACAGCGCATCGAAGCCGCCGCAGCGATAGGCGTGCAGCCAGTCGCGCAGCGTCTCGGCGGCCACGCTGGTGCGCGGCGTGCCGGGAATGTCGTAGGTCTGCGCGGCCTTCGCGCGCAACTGCTCGCCGATCCCGACCGCGCCGGGCGGCTGGTGGGCCAAGTCGGCGATCAAGCGGTAGCGGAACAGCGCCACTTCGCGGCGCTGAGCTTCTTCGTCGTCATTCATGTCGGTCGATCCTTGCTGTTCGGGTCCGTCGACCCGGTGATGACGACACACTACGGAGGCTGCCGACGGCGCGAACCCCCCATCTGCTGTTGCCGGCCAAAAGTGGGATTCCCAGCCCCGTCGAGGCGGGGGCGCAATCCGAGCGGCGCCGGCAGCGACGGCAACGACGAGGCGGCCAGCGTCCGCAGCCTCACCAACACCGCCTTGGTCCCCAACCGTTTGCGGCAGGCGCTCAGTTCGGGGCGGCAGCCGGCCAGTTCGTCAGGCAGCGAGAGGATCACCGCCCGTAGCGCCGCCCGCACCAGCTTCACGCGGCGGTCCAGCCAGCGCATCGCGCCGGGCAGCCCCACGTAGTCGGTGCGCGCCTTGGCGACCGCCTTCATCAGACTCGGCGACTGCTCGGCGTGGGTGACCGCCTCTTCCAGTTCCTCCAGCGTTCCGGGCAGCTGCGCCGCCAGGCAGTCGGGCAGCAGGCTGAAGGTGGTCTGGCTCTCCGGGCAGTACCAGCGCGCGATCAGCGCCCCGCGCGGCCACTTGCGCCGGTAGGTCCCGTGCCGGGCGAACGAGCAACTGCCGGACTCATGATTCGGGCACCGGTCGAGCCTTGCGTCGCGCCATGCCCTGGTGCTAACGTACTGCTCGCCGGTGAGCCCCGTTTGGTAGCGAAGCTGCACCGGTCACGGCCCGGCGGGTGGTCTCCCGCGCGGGCCTTTTCTCCTTACGGGTTGATCCTCCCAGGATACCCGACTTCAAGCACCGGCGCAGCCCCTGGCCCGCACTCCACGGCCTCTCCGGCTACCGGCCCCTGTCCCGCATTCGCCCCCCGTCCCACACGATTCGTCTACGAATCAATCTGAGCAAATCCCGCCCCTCTTCTACGAATCAATGCGGGATCCAACACCGGCGTTGAAGGTGCCCGAACGGGCGCGCGCGGGCACGACCTCATCGACGGTTCCGAAGTGAAGTCATGTTCTCGGGTCGACCAGCTCGACAAGTGCATGACTTGCAAGGCCGCGGTTGCCCGTTTAGAGACCATCTGCCCTGAATGCAGATCCAGGAGCATCACACGCAACAATGACTCAAAGTGGTTATTCACGGTGAGAAGCGACGAAGAGCTTGCGACGCTGCTTGATAACGTACCGAGGATTGTCCTCATTCTAAGCGATTATCCGTATTTTGACAAGGAAGATTGGACCGCCCTGCGGTTCCAGGTATTCGAGATTTGGCCGCAGCATCAGCGCCACGAACACTTTAGGACGATAATGAAAAACTACCTTCTCAATATCTATTATCCGCATATTGAGCGATCTCCGACGCGAACGCCGGCTCCAAAGAATCTTTGGCCTGATTCGTTCCAGTTCTACATGTGCAATCCGGTGCGCACGTTCCATTGTATCGCGAGCAATGCGACAAGCGATCCTCATGTCGACATATTGGAGTACGTCGAACCTATGACAGATCGCCGAACCCTCAAGCCGGTGCCGATGCCTCTATCCAAGCTAAACCGAGAGGAGCGAGACATTCTGAGATCGCGAGCCGGTGATTACGGATATCGTTTGGCCGAGGAGAGCGGATTGGATGGGGCACAGAGACTCGCCCTGGATCTGCGTGATACCGACCATGCTTCTCCGCAGCGGAGGTCATACCGGCGCGGATTTCGCTGACGTTAAAAGCTGCGCCGCCCTTGCGGCGATTTTGCATAGCTCGAACGCAAGATCGGCTTCATTACGCAACATCGCAGCAACTTCGGTTAGACCCAAGTTCCAGCGGATTTCGGGCGATAATTCGACCTAAATAGTTATGTGATATGTCCTTATGTATCTGACGGGCCGTTGAATCGTGTCCATGTAAATAACGCGCTTCCATCCGAAAACATGCTTCATAACTATTTGACTTTCATTCGCTTATTGTCTATCTTCTCCTCCGGTAGACGTATCCATGTACATCGACTGCGTGCCCAACCGCAACTCGCCCCCAGCCATCCTCCTCCGCGAGTCCTACCGCCTGAACGGCAAGGTCAAAAAGCGCACCCTCGCCAACCTCTCCAAGTGCCCGCCACACGTCATCGACGGCCTGCGCATCCTCCTCAAGGGCGGTATCGCCCTCCGCTCCGCACACGACCTCTGGTCCATCGTCCGCAGCTTCCCCCACGGCCACGTCGCCGCCGTGCTCGGCTGCCTCAAGCAACTCGGCCTGCATACCCTCATCGCACGCCGCGCCGACCGCCTGCGCTCCCTGGTCGTCGCCATGATCGTCGCCCGCGTCATCGACGCCCGTTCCAAGCTCGCCACCGCCCGCGGCCTTACCTCGCAGACCGCCGTCTCCTCCCTCGGCCAGTTGCTCGACCTCGGCGCCGTCGATGAGAACGAGTTGTACGCGGCCATGGACTGGCTGGCGGACGCCAACACGAAATCGAACAGCGCCTGGCGCAACGCCATCTGCGCGACAACACGCTGGTCCTCTACGATCTGACGTCCAGCTACTTCGCCGGCCGCCGGGTGTCCGGTGGCGGTCGAAGTGTTTCCGGGCTCCACCAGCGATCCCGGAACGGTCGCCGCGCAGGTGGACAAGATTCGCGGCCGTTTCGGGCTCAACCGGGTGGTGCTGGTCGGCGACCGCGGCACGCTGACCGGGGCGCGCATCCGCGAAGACCTGCAAGGCATCGACGGTCTGCGCTGGATCACCACCTTGCGCGCGCCCACCATCCGCAAGCTGGTGGATGCCGGCCGGGTGAAGCGGTCGCTGTTCGATGAGCGCGACCTGGCGGAGATCAGCAGCCCCGATTTCCCCGGCGAGCGGCTGATCGTGTGCCGCAACCCGGTGCTGGCCGAGCAGCGGCGCCGCAAGCGGCGGGAGCTGTTGGCTGACACCGAGCAGTTGCTGGCGCCGATCGTGCAGGCCACGCAGCGCGCCAACCGGCCGCTGCGCGACGCCGGACAGATCGGCGTGCGGGTCGGCAAGGTGGTCAATCGGCGCAAGATGGCCAAGCACTTCATCACCGAGATCAGCGACGATTCGTTCAGCTTTCGCCGCGATCAGGAGAAGATCGCCGCAGAGGAAGCCCTGGACGGGCTGTACATCGTGCGCGCCAACGTGGAGCCCGAGTTGTTCGATGCGGCGCAGACGGTCGGCGCCTACAAGGGCCTGTCGAAGGTGGAGCGCGCGTTCCGCAGCATGAAGACGGTCGACTTGAAGGTGCGCCCGATCTACCACCGGCGCCCGCAGCGGGTCCGCGCCCATGTGTTGCTCTGCATGCTGGCCTACTACGTGGAGTGGCACATGCGCGGCAAGCTGGCGCCGGTGCTGTTCGATGACCACGACCCGGAGGCGGCGCGGGAGCAGCGGGAGTCGGTGGTGCAGGCGGCGCAGCGGTCGCCTGCGGCGCGGGCGAAGGCGGCGCGCAAGCGGACGGCCGACGATCTGCCGGTGCACAGCTTTCGGGGCTTGCTGGCGGAGTTGGGGACGCTGACCGCCAACCAGATGCGGATGGCGGACAGCGGCGCTACGTTCACGATGCAGAGCGAGCCGACGGCGGTGCAGCAGCGCTGCTTCGAGTTACTCGGCGTGACGCCCAAGATGTAGCCAGAACATCACCAGCGAAATTCACGTCAACTATCTGTCAGTCAACAAGTTACCGGTCATTTCCCTCTGGAACTTGGGGTTAGATGACGGTCCGGGACTCGCAGATCGTAAGGTATTCTGACATCGATCAGGTCACATGGGTTGAGATGCGCCGTTTGTCCACGCACGCTTGCTTGAAGGTCGCCACGGACTCGTGGGTGCCTGAGAGCGGCAAGCAGGACAAACGGATCGACGCCTGGCGCCGCCCTGAGCCGGATCATCTCGCCGACAAACGTTACGGTGTCGTATTCTTCGGGAATGTGCGCCACCAAATCGACCTTCTTTGCGATGTAGCGTGCCGCATGCGCTGACGACGTCAGGACGACGTCGCCTTTTCGCAGGCCAAGATCAGGGTTACGTAACCGCCGCACACCTTCGGCATCGGCGATGAAATTCCGGTCGCGAGGCGCCCAATCAATGCCGCGGCCCGTCAGGTTGCCGACTTTGAGAATGAACACGCCGTGATCGGTGTACGCGCTCCGCGCCGGGGTCCGGCCGGTGTGGGCGGACTCGACATATTCTCTCAGCGCTTTACCGACGCGGTGTCCGTTGCGGTTAAAGAGAAACTGCGCTGCTCGCTGTAATGTCTCGGTCGGCGCGATATCGGTGTAGGCCGTTACGGTCGGATGACCTGACGGGTCGGGTTTCGCGAGATTCGCTGCTACTCTCGGTAACTCGTTTCCGTTTCTATGTCGCCCCGTTGTATCGAAGCCGACATTGGTCACGTGGCAAACTCGGACCGTTTTCGACTCGCGGGTGTCTTCTACGGAGTGCTTTCGGAAAAAGGCAGCGACAGTAGTGGTTTGCGTTCCTGTCGAAACGAAGGTCTCCGGGGGCAGATCGATGAGATCCGTCAGGTATCCCATCCGGTCTATCGCGCCTCGCTGTTCGCCGATGCTCTCATTGGTAATGACACTTCGGGGGAGGACGATTCCGAGACGGCCGCCGGGGCGAAGCAGATCCAGGCAGAGTTGGACGAAAAGAACCTCGCTGGATGTTCTGGTGCGCTCACGAGGGGAGCTGTCCGCATGTATGTCGAAGAGACTGAGATTGGCGTCCTGGGTGACCGTTACGCCGAATGGTGGGTTTGTGAGGATGACGTCGACCGAGTTGGGGCCAAGGCCGGAGAGCGCGGCGGGAGGGTGTCGGAGCTGTTTCAGGGAGTCAAGGCATTCTCGCTCGAACACGACGTCGGGAATATGGCGGAGGTTGAAATCAGCAAGAAGAAGGACGCGAGGATTCTTGTCGATGCCGTACACGGTGGTTCGGACCGGAGATGGCCGGCGGGCGGCGATGAACCGGGCGGCTTCGATCAGGAAGGTGCCGGTACCGCACGCCGGGTCCATAACGACGTCATGAGGAGACGGTGCTACGATCTCGATCATTGAGCGGACGACCTCGATGGGAGTAGGGAATATTCCGAGGCCTCTGCGAACGTCGGAAGTGAGGAACGTCGAAAGGGCAGTACTACGGAGATCAAGCGGAAGTTTCGTCAACTCGATATCCGCAAACAGGTGGTGGAGATCGGACAGGGTGCGATCCGAAAGTTGGAAATCGCATCCGGGCCAGAGATGAAGGGCCCAGGGAGCGCGGCGTTGCAGTTCGGTCCTGAACGTGTCCCGCATCGCCGCGGGAGTCACTTCGGTGGTGTGCACTGACGGATCACCAAGTTCGTGGGAGGTCTCCGAACAATCCTTGTAGAATAGGAATTTCATCAACTCATCGAACGCTTCTTGAGGCAAGAGCCCTTCATGGTCGCGCATACGATCGTGCGCGCGCTGGTAGAGGAGGCCCAAAATGCGACTGTTCATTGCTTGGCGCGAAACGCATCGATACCGGCGCGGGCCGCGTTGGCCAGCAGCATGAAGTCCGGCCCGTAGCCCAGGAAGGTGAGTCCGCGGTCCCGCCAGCGCACCAGGTCTGCCGGCGTGTCGGCGCCGGCCCCCAGGGCGACCCCGCTCGCCGCGCACACCCGGATCGCCCGCTCGACCAGCTTGTCCATCTCCGGGTGCGGCATCTCGAACGGGCTCACCCCGTAGTTGAGGTAGAGGTCCCACAGGCCGAGGTAGAGCGCGTCGACGCCGGGCACCGCGGTGATCTCCTCCAGGCTCTCCATAGCCTCCCGCGTCTCCAGCAGAAACGCGACCAGGATGTTGTCGTTGGCGCGGGCCAGGTAGTCCGGGTAGTCGAGCGTGTACTGCGACGCGCGCAACGGGCCGAACCCGCGGCTCCCTTCGGGCGGATAGCGGGTCGCCCGCACGACGTGACGGGCTTGTTCCGCGCTGCGCAGCAGCGGCACGACGATCCCCAGGGCGCCGATGTCCAGGGAGCGCTGGATGAACACCGGGTCGGCACTGGGAATGCGCACCATCGGGACCGCGCCGGAGCCGTTGACCGCCATGAGCATGTGCTGCACTTCGGCCACGTCCAGGCCGTTGTGCTCCGTTTCGATCACGACGTAATCGAAGCCGGCGCAGGCCATCTGCTCGGCGACGTTCGGGCTCCCCATGCCCAGGAAGCAGCCGACCGTCGGCTGTCCGGCCTTGAGCTTCTTTCTGACGTGGTTGGTTCTCACCTCACCCCTGCCTCCTGGCGGATTACCGGCGCAACCCGCGCGTCCGGTTCCTTCGATACGACATACAGGTACTCCTTGTTGCGTACGTGGCTTACCTTTCCGACCTTGTTGCCGGCGGGATCGTATATGCCGATCTGCGCGCCCACGTACCGCTTGTGATCGTGTTCGACCACGGCGACCTGCGCATCCCCGCCATAACAGTCGGCAAGGAGCAGCTCCACTTCCTCCCGCGCAAGGTAGCCCTCGTTGTTGAATGAGACCACCACGTATCGCGAGCGCACCGCCCGCAGCAGATCGCGCAGCGCGGCCTTGCAGCGCCGGCGGGAGTTGAAGACGCTCTTTCGCCAGCGGCAATCGATGCGCTTGCAGGCGACGCCGTACACCTCCGGCTTGTCCCACAGCACCAGCGACTCCCAGACGTGGTAGTTGCCGAGGTACGAGTGCTGGTTGTACGGCGGGTCTACGTAGGTGACGTCGGCATCCACCGCCTCCGCCGCGTCGTGCGCCTCCATCCGGCGCGCCGAGCACTTGCCGGCCGGCGGGCGGGGCAGGATGTTCGGAACCCGCAACGCCAGGTCGTTGTACGAGCGCGGCGCCCACCGTTTCAGATACGCCATCTGCACGCCGGTGGTCGAATCGACGCGGTCGGCCGCTTCCATCAATGCGGCCAGGACGATGGCTTCGAGCTCCGGGTCGAGTGACTTGGCGGCGATCGCGTCGCGGATGGCGTCGATGCGGGCGCCGTTCCTGGGCTGAAAGAACCGCGACCGTTCGCAAAACGTCTCGGTAAAGTAGCCGGGCGAGCCGCGCAGCGAGTTGAACTCGGCGATGAGTTGCGCGGCCGCCAGGCAATGATCTTCGTAGTCGGCCTGCACGTAACAGGCGGCCAGCGTGGCCGCGTACGCATTGTGGTCGTTCGCGTGCACCTGATAGCCGGCTCCCTTGAGCGCGTGGCCGACCCGCGACGTGCCGGCAAACAGATCCAGGACCGACCGGACGCGGCCGAGCGAGCCGATGGCCTGCAGGATGGCCGGCGCCAGCGTGCGCTTGGAGCCGATGTACTTGATCATGCGCGCGCGTCGGAACGGCTCACTCCTGCAGATACAGGTGGATGTCGTCGATTCCGGCAGGGCGCGGCGCGGGATCGTCGAGCGCCCGGTACGGCTTGCTCAGTATGCCGGGGCGCCCGTCGATCCGGATGACCTGCGCTTCGTGGGTCCCGATCCCGGAGTCTATGACCATCCGCTCCATCCGGCCGCCGCCGCGGTTGAGGAACAGCAGGTGCGCGGGCGCGTGCGGGGCGGTCCAGTCGCCGCGCCCCATCTCGCCCACGTACAGGTCCGGGCGTCCGTCGCCGTCGAAGTCGGCCGCCTGCAGCGAGTGCGCGTCCAGCAGCCGGTCGTCCAACACCTCGTCCTGCCACAGGTCCTCGACGTCCGGCCCCGGCCGCAGCAGCGCGAGGCGTCCGTAGGTGCGCCCGACGTCGAGGGCGACCTCGCACAGGGCGATCTCCGGCCGGCCGTCGCCGTCGAAGTCGGCGGCCGCCACCCGCACGCCGCCGTACTCCCGCGTGTAGACGTGCCGCTCCCACTCGCCATTCGGCAGCAGGCGGTACCAGGAACAGCCGGCGATCAGCTCCAACCGGCCGTCGCCGTCGACGTCGGCAGCCGCCAGCGCCTGCTCGTCCACGCCGGTGACGACGGGCCGGACGCCCGGCCACGGCGTGACGTACGGATCGTCGGGGAGCGGGACCGTCCAGAGCGTCCGGGCGTCCTGATTCCAGACGTACAGCTCCGGCCGCCCGTCGCCGTCGACGTCGGCCAGCAACAGGTCGTGGGTGCGGCTTGCCGGCAGCGGGAACGCCTCCCGGCGCACCCACCGTCGGGACGGATCGGCCGGGCACTCCCACCAGTAGACGCAGCTGCCCCGGTCACTGGTGCCGGCGATCAGGTCGAGCCGGCCGCTACCGGTCAGGTCGGCCAGCGCGCCGCCGACGCTGATGCTCGGAAACGCGTCGTCGATCACGTGCGGCCGCCAGGCGCCGCCGTCGGTTCTGCCGAACCAGAGGATCTGCGCCGGCCGGCGGGAGGAGATGACGAACTCGGCCGCGCCGTCGCCGTCCAGGTCGCCGACCAGACACGCCATGCGTTCGGCCGGCGCTCCCCGGTAGATCGTGCGGCGGCGGAACACGGGCAGGGCAGGCATGGGCTCAGGTCACCTCCGGCGCTCGGCGGCCGGGCGGTGGGGCGCCGGCCCGCCGGATGCGCCCACCGTACCCGCTCCGCCGGGAGGCGGCAAACGCCGCACTACCAACGCGCGCGCCAAGCGTGTATACTGCGGCCCACAGCCCGCCGGTGCGGGTGAAGGGGAGCGGCGCGGTTGTTTTCATTTAACAAAGTATTCAGGGAGGAGGCGGTCGCCCGCCGGTCGCGCCCGGAGCCTCTCGACGAGCGGCTGCAGGTCACGGCCCCTCACGAGTGGATCGTCCTGGCCGCGCTCGGCGTGGCGCTGATCGTCTTCCTGGCGTGGGCGGTGTTCGCGACGGTGGATCGCAACCTGACGGCCGCGGCCGTGCTGGTCCAACCGGGCGAGCGCGACGCCGTGGTGTCCCCGGTGTCCGGCAGCGTCATCGAGACGCTGGCCGAGGTGGGCGACCCTGTCGAGCAGGGGCAGCGGATCGCCCGCGTGCGGCTGCCGGAGGCGGAGCGCCAGGCGCGGATCACGCGGACCATCGTGAGCGCGGTCGAGGAAGGCATGCGCGGCGTCGAGTCGGCCGACGAGGTCCGAGGGCCGTTGCTGGCGGCGGCGCGCGACGAGCTGCGCGACGAGCTGGCGGCCGTCGAGCTCCGCGCCGGGGAGTGGATCGTCGCTCCGCGCGCGGGAGCGCTGATCGCGCTCAGCCTGACCGCCGGGCAGCCGGTCAGCGTCGGCGAGACGGTCGCCCGGGTTCGCGGCAGCTCCGCCGATGCCTGGCAGGCATTCGCCTTCGTGTCGCCGCAGGACGCCGAACGGATCGAGCCGGGCATGGACGCGGAGGTGCGGACGCAGGCCGGGCAGCCGGGCGAACAGCGATTGGAAGCCCGCGTGCTCGACGTTTCCTCCCGGCCGGAAACCGCCCCGGCATGGCTTGCCGACCTTGGTCTGACGACGCCGGCCCCCGCGTATCTGCTGCGAGTCACCCTGAACGAACCGCTGCCCGAGACGCTGGCCGACGGGATGGCGGGGCGGGTGCTGATCACGGTGGGGCGGCAGTCTCCGGCGGCGCTGCTGGCGGGCCGCGGCTCCTGATGCGCGCGGCCGGTTCCGGCGGCGGACGCAGGTCCGCCAATCCCGCGCTCGATACGGCGCTGAAGCGCACGCGCGCGGCCAACAAGCACCCTGCCCGGCGCCGGGTGCGCACCTCGGTGCTGTTGCAGCTCACCGAGACCGAGTGCGGGGCCGCGTGCCTGGGGATCGTGCTCTCCCACTTCGGGCGCTGGGTCTCCATCGAGGAGCTACGGGAGGCGTGCTCGGTCGGCCGGGACGGCTGCAGCGCAGCCGACATCTTTCGCGCCGCACGGCGGTACGGCCTGGATACGAAAGGATGGCGCAGGCAGCCGCACCAGCTCCGCGCGATGCCGTTGCCGATGATCCTGTTCTGGGAGTTCCACCACTTCGTGGTTCTGGAGGGTTTCAGCGGCGACCGGTTCCTGATCAACGATCCGGCCAACGGCCATCGAACGGTGAGCGCGGAGGAGTTCGACCAGGCGTTCACGGGGGTGACGCTGACATTCAAACCGCGGCCCGTGTTCGAGCCCGGCGGCGTCCGGCCCGGCCTTCTGTACCGCATCGTGCCGTGGCTGCGCGACGTCAAGAAGCCGCTGGCGTTCGCCGCGTGCTGCGGGCTGCTGCTGACCGTGCCGTCGCTGGCCATGCCGCTGTTGGTCAACCTGTTCGTCGACTTCGTGCTCTCCGGGCGCGAACCGTCCTTGGGCGAAGTTCTGGTCGGAGTCCTCCTTGCCGCCGCCGGTCTGCTCTTCCTGCTCACCTGGCTCCGGGAACGGTGTCTCCGGCTGCTCTCCGTGCGCCTGTCGGTCGACCACGCATCGCGCTTCATGGCGCGGCTGTTCCGGCTTCCCATGCGGTTCTTCTCGCAACGTTTCGCCGGCGACCTCACGTCCCGCATCCAGCTGCTCGATTCGGTGTCGAACGTGGCCACGCGCCATCTGCTCGGCATCGGCATCGAGATCGTCACCAGCTTGGCGTTCCTGGGACTGATGCTGGCCTTCGACCCGTTGCTCGCCGCCGTGGTCGTGGCGCTGAGCGTGCTCAGCGCGATGGCCATGCGCGCCTTGGCCCGCGTGCGCGTGGACGAAAACCGCCGGCTCAGGCGCGAGCAGGGCATGCTCTACGGAATCGGCATGTTCGGCGTCTCCAAGATCGACACCCTGCAGGCGACCGGCGCCGAGGACGAGTTCTACGCGCGCTGGACCGGCTACCAGGCGCGGGAACTGCTGGCCCGGCAACGGTTCGCGGAGTTGGGCTACGTCAACGCGTCCCTGCCGGTGCTGTTCCTGGTCCTGGCCAACGCCGCCGTGCTCGGCATCGGCGGCTGGCGCGTGATGTCCGGGGACATGACCGCCGGTATGCTGACGGCGTTCTACATGGCCGCCTCCAGCTTCATGATGCCGGTCGGGCGCTTCATCCAGTTTGCGGATCTGTTTCAGATTCTGGAAGCTGACCTGCAGCGCCTGGATGACGTGTTCGACGCGGCCGAGGACTCCGACTTCGAATCCGGCGGCGATGGCGCCGGCTCCGGAGATCAGGTATCGACCCTGGGCGGGCGGCTGCGGCTGAAAGGCCGGGTCGAGTTGCGCGACGTCACCTTCGGCTACCAGCAGAACCGCGAACCGTTGCTCAAGGACTTCAGCCTCACCATCGAACCCGGTCAGCGCGTGGCGATCGTCGGTCCCAGCGGCTCCGGCAAGTCGACGCTGTCGGCGCTGGTCGCCGGCATCTATCGGCCGTGGTCGGGGGAGATTCTGATCGACGGGCATCCGCGCACCGCGATCCCGCGCGAGCTGCTGACCAGCTCGGTGTCGCTGGTCGACCAGCACATCTTTCTGTTCGCGGGCACGGTGCGCGAGAACCTCACCATGTGGTTGCCGAACGTGCCGGACCACGCCCTGATGGCGGCTGCGCAGGATGCGATCGTCCATGACGTGATCATCTCCCGGCCGAGCGGGTATGACGGACCGGTAGATGAAGGAGGGAGCAACTTCAGCGGCGGCCAGCGCCAGCGGCTGGAGATAGCGCGCGCGCTGGTCAACGAACCGTCGGTGCTGGTCCTGGACGAGGCGACCAGCTCGCTCGACACGATCACGGAGGTCCGCATCGACGACGCTCTGCGGCGACGCGGGTGCAGCTGCCTGATCGTGGCCCATCGGCTCAGCACCATCCGCGATTGCGACCTGATCGTGGTCCTGGAACACGGGCGCGAGGTGCAGCGGGGCGCCCATACGGAGCTGATGCGGGAGACCGACGGACTGTATCGCCAGCTCGTCGATTCGAGCTGACCGGACGTACGGAGCGACAGGAAGATGGGGAAACCGCCGACGGACCGGCTGGGCGAAATAGCATTCGCGCACGGCGAGGAGTTCATTGGGGGCGGCAACCGGCCGATCCACCTCTCCGACCCGGAGACGGTGTGGTACGTGGTCGAGGGCGCGGTCGACGTATTCGTCGCCGAGCGCTCCGAAGACGAATCGGCGTCGGACTTCAAGCAGCTCCTCCGCGCCGGACCGGGCCGGCTGCTCTTCGGCGCCGCGGAGGCGGACAGCACCTCCTCCATCCACATCGCCAAAGGGCTGGTCGATACCCATCTGCGCCGCGTCCCGCTCACCGCGTTCACCGACCCCAAGGCCGCCGACCCGGATGCCGCCGCACTGCTGGCCGAGCAGGTCGAAGCCTGGATTTCGGACATCGCCGCCGCCATGGCCCGCGAGGTGGCGCCGCGCCCGCGCCCGGAGCGCTTCCTGACCGCGGGCGAGGAAGTGGAGAGCGCACGCGAAAGCGTGCTGGCGACCCGGCAGGGCGTGGTCTGGGTATCCGGCCCGGTCGGGAACGCTGCGTTCCTGGATACCGGCGACCCGCTCGGGGACGGTCCCGGCTTCATACCGGTCACGGCCCTGAGCTGGATTCGGCTGTTCCGTCCGTCCCCGCTCACCGTCACCTCGACCCGGGCGCTTCAAGCCGAAGGCATGCTGTTCGCCGCCCTGGCCGAGTTCCACCAGCTGGCCATGTCCGCCGACGAGATGAACCGGCGGCTGCTGATGGCCGACATGGCCAACTTGCAGAGATCGCAGGTCCAGCACCGCCGCCGCAGCGAGGAGCGGGCGCGCGACAGTCTGTTCGGCGTGCTGGACGCCCGCCGGGCGCCGGCCGCGGACCGTGGGGCGTCCCTGATGGAAGCTCTCAAGCTGATCGGCGGCCACGAGGGCATCCGGTTCCGCGAGCCGTCCCGCAACAGGGGCGCGGATGAAGGCGAGGTCGATCTGCGGGAGATACTGCGCGAGTCGAAGGTCCGGGCGCGCAAGATCAAGCTGGCCCCCGACGATCGCTGGTGGCGCGGCGACTCGGGCGCGCTGCTGGCGTTCCGGCGCGAGTCCGGGGCCCCGGTCGCGCTGATTCCGGGCCGTGTGTGGGGGCGGTACCGCATGATCGATCCGGCCACCGGCGGCGCGGTGCGGGTCGACGCGCGCGCCGCCCGCGATCTCGCTTCCGAGGGGCGCTTCTTCTACCGCGCGCTGCCGCAGGACGAACCGGTCCGCTCCGGTACGTTGTTCCGCTTTGCGTTACGGGGGCTCGGCAAGGAGGCGGCGCGCTTCACCCTGACCGGGGTGCTGGTCGGGCTGCTGATGCTGGTGCCGCCCGTTCTGCTCGGCGTGCTGGTCGACCGGGTGATTCCGAGCGGATCCCGCTGGCAGATCGTGCAGCTCGCCTTGTCCGTGGTCTTGCTGGCGATCCTTGCGGCGCTCATGCAGATCCTGCAGGGAACCACGCTGATGCGGATGGAGGCGGTGGGATCCGCACGGGTTGGAGCGGCGCTCTGGGACCGGATGCTCGGCCTGACGCAACGGTTCTTCCGCCGCTTTTCCGCCGGCGATCTCACCATGCGCGCCATGGCGTACCAGGCGTTGCGCGATCAGATATCGGGCGTGGTCGCCAGCGCGGTGTTGTCGGTGATCTTCCTGCTGCCGACGTTCGCCCTGCTGTTCCTCTACGACACCCGGATCGGCTGGCTCGGTCTGGTGCTCGGCTTGGTCTCGCTGGGGGTGACGTCCGTCCTCGGCCTCCTGCAGTTCCCGCTGTACCGGCGCCTGCTGGAAGTGTCCCGAACGGTGGCGGGGAAGCTGCTGCAGCTGCTCAACGGCATCAGCAAACTCCGGTCGACCGGATCGGAAGGGATCGGCTTTGCGGAGTGGGCGAAGGCGTACCGGGATCAGAAGCACACGGAGATGCGCCTGGGCCGGCTGAACGAGTTTCTGGTCGCCTACCTCTCCGCCGCCCCGGCGGTGGCGGTGGCGTCGGTGTTCGCGGTCGCCGCGTATGGCGGCGGCCTTGGCACCGGGGACTTCCTGGTCATCTACGCCGCCTTCATGGTGTTCTATGCGGCGGTCGCCCGGCTCGGCAGCACGTTCTCCGCCGTCGCCGCCATCCTGCCCGCATACCAGCAGATGACCCCCATCCTGGACGCGGTGCCGGAGACCGGCCCGGAGGGCGAATCGCCGCCCGAGATGAGCGGCGACGTGCGCATCGATCACGTCACCTTCCGCTACGCCAAGGACGGTCCCCCGGTCCTGCGCGGCGTCTCCATGCACGCCCGCGCGGGCGAGTTCGTGGCGATCGTGGGGGAATCCGGCGCCGGCAAGAGCACCCTGGTCCGCTTGGCGCTCGGGCTGGAGACGCCGCAATCGGGCGCCGTCTATTACGACGGACACGATCTGGCGCGCCTCAACGTGCGGGCGGTGCGCAGCAGGGTCAGCGTGGTGGTGCAGGATGCGTCGATTCAGCCCGGCACCGTGCTCGACAACATCATCGGACTGTCGGGCGACCTCACCGAGGATGACGCGTGGCGAGCCGCCAGCCTGGCTGCCATCGACGAGGACATAGCCGCCATGCCGATGCAGATGCAGACGGTCTCCGGCGACCGGTCGGCGATCTTCTCCGGCGGGCAGGTCCAGCGGATCATGCTGGCGGCGGCGCTGGTCCGCGATCCCAGCGTGCTGTTTCTGGACGAGGCGACCAACTGGCTCGACAACCGGAGTCAGGCGCAGGTGATGCAAAGCATTTCGGACCTGGCCATCACCCGGTTCGTGATAGCCCACCGCCTGTCGACCATCCGCCATGCCGACACCATCTACGTGCTGCAGGACGGGCAGGTGGCGCAGTCCGGCTCCTTCGACGAACTGATCGACACCGACGGTCCCTTCCGGGACCTGGCCCGCCGGCAGATGGCCTGACCGCGGTCACCGGTCACTGCCAGAGGAACAGGACCCCCAGCGCGTGCTCCGGGTGCTCGTAGAGCAGGTCGTACCCGGCCTTGAGGTCCCTGCCGTCGAAGGGGTGGGTGATCAGCGGTTGCACCCGCACCTCGCCGGACGCCATGGCCTGCATGGCGGTGCGGGCCATCCATGCCCGGTCGGCGGTGGGGGGGTAACTCACCAGTACGCGCTTGCCCTGGAAGTCGTCGACGTCGAGCGGCAGAGGCGCGTTCTGGTACTTGGCGTTCACCTGGATCAGGCCCCCGGCGGCGAGCATCCGCTGCGCCTGCCGGAACGAGTCGATGCCGGCCGGCCCGCCGACGCAATCGACCACGATGGTGGCGCCCTCGCCGCCGGTCAGGCGCCGCACCGCCGCCACCGGATCCTCGGCGCCGGCGTGCACGACGTGCGGCGCGCCGACTTCGCGGGCGATCCGGCAACGCAGCTCGAGCGCGTCCACGGCCATCAGCTCGGCCGGCCGGTAGCGCTTGGCGAACTGCATGACCAGATTGCCCACCAGGCCCTGGCCCAGCACGGCGACCCGGTCGTCGGGCGTGATGCGGAGCGCCTGCGCCCACCCCGCGCTGCTGGTGGCGAGCGGGTGGAACGTCCCCTGCTCGAATGAGACCGCCGGATGCAGCGGGTACAGGCCGGGCTGCGGCGCACCGGCGGCGGCCGAGCGCAGGGAGTACTCGGCGTGCGGCGCGCCGGCCACGACCGGATCGCCGGGAGCGAAGCCGGTGACCCGCTCGCCGGCCGCCGCCACGGCGCCGGTGGTGGAATACCCCATCCTGTCGGGGCTCACCGGCCCCTCCATCGCGTACCGCCGCCACAACTCCGAGCCGCGGCTGATCAGACTGACGCGCGTGCGCGTCAGCACCTCCTCCGGTCCCGGTTCGGGAACCGGTACCTGTTCCAGGAAGACGTTGCCTACGCCCTCGCCCTTCGCCGCCCGCCACATCATCGCCGCCATCGCGCTCGCCTCCTCACGTCTGCGATAGTCATAGCATGGCAGACGGAACCGGACGGTTCGACTTCGATGATCACTTCGGAACGCTCATGCGCGCCTGCGACGGGGAGTTTCGCTTCCGCGGCCGGACGGAGGCCGACGTGCGGCGGTGGCAACCCCCGTTCCGGGAGCGGTTGCGCGACGCTCTGGGACTGACGAACGTCGAGCGCGACCTGGCCGGCTTCGTCCCGGCCGGGGAGCTGATCGCCGCCGAGGACCTGGGATCGTATACGCGGGAGTCGTGGCTGGTGCGCACCGAACCGACGGCGCCGTTGCCGTGTTACCTGTTGCGGCCCAAGGCGGCGGCCGGGCGGCTGCCGCTGGTGCTCACCCCGCACGGCCACGGCCATCCGCACGTCTACGTCGGGCTGTATCACAGCCCCCGGGAACGGGAGCACATCCGCGAAGGCGAGCGCGACATAGCGGTGCAGGCGGTCGAGCAGGGATACCTGGTGATCGCGCCGACCGCGCGCGCCTTCGGCCAGACCCGGTCGCCGGCGGACGCGGAGCGGGGCGCCGTCTCCTCCTGCCGGCTGCAGCTCATGCACGACCTGCTGGTCGGGCGCACGCCGATCGGCGACCGCGTGTGGGACGCGTCGCGGCTGATCGACTGGGCCATCGCGCACCAGGGCGCCGACGGTGACCGCATCGCCATCACCGGCAACTCCGGCGGCGGCACGGTGTCGCTGTTCGCCGCCGCCTGCGACACGCGCATCGCCGTTGCGGTCCCCGGCTGCTACTTCAACACCTTCGCCGGCAGCATCGGATCGATCCGCCACTGCGACTGCAACTACGTGCCGGGCATCCTGCGCCTGGGCGAGATGCACGACGTCGCCGGCCTCATCGCCCCCCGCCACTTCCTGGCGGTCGCCGGCCGCGACGACCCGATCTTTCCGATCGCGCACACCCGATCCGCCTTCGCGCGGCTCGCCGACATCTACCGGGCCGCCTCCGCCGCCGGCCGGTGCCAGCTCTACGTCGGCGACGGCGGGCACCGCTACTACAAGGAACGGGTGTGGAGCTTCGTGGCGGAAGCCTTCGCCGAGCCGCGGCCGGCGCCGGGCAATCCTTGAACGGCGGCGGCCGGCCGGCCTAACCTTGTCCGGGATGAGTGAGCGCCGGCCGTGCGCGATCTCGGCGAACGGCGTCCAACGCCCGCTGAACGGGGTTTCGCGGTGGCGGGAACCGTACCGTTACGGCGCGGCTACGCTGGTCCACGGCGACTGCTTCGACTGGCTGGAGGACCGCGCGGACGATTCGATCCAGGCGGTGGTCACCGACCCGCCGTACGGGCTGCAGGAGTACACGCCGAAGGAGCAGTCGAAGCTGCGAAACGGCCGGGGCGGCGTGTGGAGATTGCCGCCGTCGTTCGACGGTCACGTGCGGTCGCCGCTGCCGCGATTCACGACGCTGAACGACTCGCAGAGAAAGGACCTCTACGAGTATTTCTTCGTCTGGGCGCGGCTCCTGCTCCCGAAGCTGGTGCCGGGAGCGAACGTCGTGGTCGCCTCCAATCCGTTGTTGTCGCACATCGTGTCCGCTGCCCCGGCGGACGGCGGTCTGCAGCGGCGGGGAGAGATCATCCGGCTGGTCATGACCATGCGCGGCGGCGACCGGCCCAAGGGCGCCCACCAGGAGTTCAGCGGCGTAAGCGTGCTGCCGAGATCGAAGTGGGAACCGTGGGTCCTGTTCCGCAAACCGGTCGAAGGCCGGGTGCAGGACAACCTGCGGAAGTGGCGCACCGGCGGATTTCGCCGGCGGTCGGACCGGTCGCCGTTCGGCGACGTCATCGGCTCGGCCCCGACCGGCGCGAAGGAGCGGTCGATCGCTCCCCATCCCAGTCTGAAGCCGCAGGCGTTTCTCCGCCAGCTGGTGCGGAGCGTACTGCCGCTCGGCGAGGGCGTGGTGGCCGATCCCTTCGCCGGCGCCGGTTCGACGCTAGCGGCGGCGCAGGCGGTCGGCTATGCGTCCGTGGGCGTCGAACGGGACCATCGCTATTTCGAGATGGCGTCCCGAGCCATGCCGCTGCTGGCGGAGCTGCCGATCAACGGCGCGGCGGCGGCGCCCTACTCGGGTTCCAGGAAGGTCTCTGCCAGCGCGTACACGCAGGAGCTGCGGTCGCCGCCGATGGTGGGCCGCCAGATCTCGCGGGTGAACGGGGCGCCCGGTACGCGGGCGCCGTTCAGGCTGAGATCCGCCTCTTCCGCGAAGAACAGCACCGTGAAGCACCAGTCGCCCGGCCGCGGGTTGCCGTGCGCGATGACCGGCGGCTCCCGCACGAACCAGCGCGCCGCCATCTCAGCGCCGTCGAACCGGTAGCGCCAGCCGGTCCCCGGCTGGCCCTCGCCGATGCGGGCGAAGGTAGCGGGCCGCACCGGCAGGTCGCCGTGCAGGTAATCGGCCCGCGCGGCGAAAAATCGCTCCTTGGCGAACGCGGCGACCGGTTCGTTGTCGGTGGCCAGCACGCGCACGCCGGCCGCTCCCGGCACGTGGATCACCGCCACGTTGCCGGGCCCGGCCGGCGAATGGCGCAGGTGGTAATGGCTCACCACGGCCGTGTTCTCCGAACCCGGCTCCCGCAACATGCAGATCCAGTGCTCACCGCTCCACGCCAGCGTTCCGCGAACGATCTCCATCGGCATGTCTGTCCTCCTCATCATGCTTTCACGGCTTTCCGAACGTTGTCTTGCAGGTCCGACGGATCGAGCCGCCCTCGTTGAATGGCTTCCGCAATGATCGCCGTAACACGCTTCTTTGTGAGCCGACGATGACGACCCTGTTCGATAGCGGACATGACGCGACCGGCCACTTTGCCAAGCCGGGCGTAGTCGAGAAAACAGAGATCGACGTGTCGATCGAGCATCTCGGCGACGGGCGTGCGTCCGGCAGTACAACGTAGGCTATGACCGTCCGCACGCAGGTCGCGGTCAGACATCCACACGATGTCGATGTTGTCGATCCTTTGACCTCCGGCCGCAAGGGCGAGCACCGCTTCATTGATCTCGTCATTCGTTCCATCTCCGCACTGCCAGAACGACAATGTGTTGTTGGTGGTACGCAGATCCGCATTCACGGCATCAGCTGGTATCGCGCCGAGGCCGAGGCGAGAGTGCCACTTGGCGCGAGTAATCTTACGAACCAGAAACACCAGATGACGTCCGTAGATCATCTATGACATCTTGAATGTAGTTACGTAGCCATTGCGTTGGTTCTCGATGCGCTGCTAGCATCGGGGCCAGACTCCGATCCGCCCACGAATCGACCGCCTGGGCCGCCGCGTCTCTGATCTCCACCACATCCAGACGTAGTGCATCCTGGATCAGGCGGGTCCTCCATGTGTGTGTGCCCGGGCTCGTCAGGCGGCCGAGGCAGCGTAGTGTGGAAGCGGCAAAGGCTGGGTCGGTGGCATCCAGAGTATACTGCCTTATCGAATCAAGTACGCCAGCAGTCGGCGTAGAAAGCGCGTCTGTGAGGACCGATTCAGCCGGATGATCGACGCCATTTTCGAGAGCGTCTGTTTCGAATGCGCTTCGGAGCAACGCTTCAAGCCGCCCTCGTTCAAGCCTTGCAATCGTCGACGATGGTACTGATGTAGCAAACCAATCTATGTCTAGAAGCGTAAACACGTTTTCTTTTAGAGGCGTGGACACCGAAACTACGGCAGTCGTTTCATAGAGACGCCGAGCAGCCTCGACCGTCCGATGATACAAGGATGCGGCGTCGCGAGAAATCACGAGCGATGGGCTTCCTGGGGCAGGCCGGCAAGGAGTGCCCCAGGAAGCGCCCGGCCATTCCTTCGGATCGAGTGGACTGACAAAGGAAGTCGACGCCATCGGAGGCGCACGGGTGGGTACGTCAATCTGCATCGAAGAGCCGCCTTGAGGCATCGGTAATCACGGCTTCGAATGCGACTCGTTCCTGGGCACGCAAGTCATCCACTTTTGTCAAGGCCGCGTCTCGAGAAACCGGATCGGTATGCTCCCATATGACGTCGAGATCGAGAAGGAAGCCGGGTGGCGCATCGATCGATCCCTGAGACAAGACAAGGCGGCGGTCGTCGTCGGAGTACTCGACGCGGCTTACGAAGTTGCTCATACGATCGGGCAGTCCGTCGACTCTGGGTAATGCGCTTCGAAGATAGTTCTCGGCGCTCGCCGCCTTCTGGGGGACAACGATCTTGTTGATGTACCGCATGCTGATCCGGCTGACACCCACGGGCGCCGACACCTTCCAATAGGCATCGAGCGCGGCTGCGATCCGTGTGCGGAACTCGTCCCATCCGGTAGGTCCGGGATGTTTGGCGGATTGATACGGACGCAGCATGTGGATGCTGAGCACGTCGGGTCCCACCCCGACCGATCGCGTCTCATCCTTTGATAACAGATGGATTTTTGCCAGTTGTCCGTATCGAAAGTTGGAACGCTGTCCTTCCTGCGCTTCCAACCCCAATTCAAAGACCGTTTGCTGCCTGGTCCGCCCGGTATATTCCTGCCCCAACTCGGTCTGGAGCTTGCCAGGGATGGTGAGGTCCCACTCGCGACTCGGCTTGAATCGGAACTCGCAAAGCGCTTCCTCTATCGGTGGGTTCTTGTAACGCTTCCCCTCAGTCACGTTCGGAACACCGGCGCGCCAAGCGTTATCCGTGTTGGTCCAGGAAGCGCTCGGCTTCCAGGGCGGCCATGCAGCCGGTGCCGGCGGCGGTGACCGCTTGGCGGTAGATCTTGTCCTGGACGTCGCCGCACGCGAAGACGCCGGGCACGTTGGTCGCGGTGCTGTCGGCGGCGGTGCGGACGTAGCCGGCGTCGTCGGTGTCGAGCTGGCCGTCCAGGAACGCGGTGTTGGGCTGGTGACCGATGGCGAAGAACAGGCCGCCGGCCTCCATCTGCCGCTCCCGGCCGGCGGCGTTGTCGCGCACGCGCAGGCCGCCGACCAGCTGCTCGCCGAGCACCTCGACCAGCTCGGTTCGCCAGGCGATGGTGATCTTGTCGTTGGCCAGCACCCGCTGCTGCATGGTCTTGGACGCGCGCAGCACGTCGCGGCGCACCAGCATGGTCACCGACGATCCGTACCGGGTCAGGAACAGCGACTCCTCGCAGGCGGTGTCGCCGCCGCCGATCACCGCCAGCGGCTTGTTGCGGAACACCGGCAGCGCGCCGTCACAGACCGCGCACGCGGAGATTCCCTTCTGCCACAGCCGGTCCGCGCCGGGTACCTCCAGCCGCTTGGCGATGGCGCCGGTGGCGATGATGAGCGTGCGCGCCCGCACGCGCCGGTCCCCGGCGGCCACGGTGAACGGGCGTTCGCGCAGATCGACGCGGTCGACGGTGAGCGTTTCGATGCGGGCGCCGCAGTTGAGCGACTGTTGGCGGTAGAGCTCGGTCAGCTCGATGCCGCCGACGCCGGTCGGGAAACCGGGGTAGTTCTCGACGTCGGTGGTGGTGGTGAGCTGGCCGCCGGCCGCCACGCCGCCGGCCATGAACCCTTCGTACAGCACCGGCTCCAGCAGGGCGCGGCCGGCGTAGATCGCCGCCGTGTGCCCGGCCGGCCCGGAGCCGACGATGACGACGTTTTCCGTGCGTTCATCGCCGGCTGCCGAGGCGCCGTCGGCCGAGGTTCCGTCGGCAGGGCTCAGGGTCGCCTCAGCCGGTCGCCGCGGCGTAGCGCTCGGCAACCGCAGCCCAGTCGATCACGTTGTAGAACGCGGTGATGTAGTCGGGGCGCCGATTCTGGTACTTCAGGTAATAGGCGTGCTCCCAGACGTCGATGCCCAGGATCGGCGTGTCGCCCTGCGACAGCGGGCTGTCCTGATTGGCGGTGCTGCAGACGGCCAAGCCGCCGCCGCTCTTGACCACCAGCCACGCCCATCCCGAACCGAAGCGGGTGGTGGCCGCGTCGGTGAACGCCGCCTTGAACCCGTCGAAACTGCCGAAGGCGCTGTCGATGGCGCCGGCCAACGCGCCGGTGGGGGCGCCGCCGCCGTTGGGGCCGATCACGGTCCAGAACAGGGTGTGGTTGGCGTGGCCGCCGCCCTGGTTCCGCACCGCGGCGCGCTTCGCTTCGGGCACCGAGTCGAGGTCGGCGAGGATCGATTCGATCGACCGATCGGCCAGATCGGTGCCGGCCACGGCGTCGTTCAGCTTGCCGACGTAGGCGTCGTGGTGCTTGTCGTGGTGAATGCGCATCGTCTGCTCGTCGACGTGCGGCTCAAGGGCGTCGTATGCGTAGGTCAGAGGCGGGACCTCGAAGGCCATGTGACTCTCCTGTTATGCGGTCTGAGGTTGGTCAGAGGGTAACCGAGCCGGCGCTTCATCGTCCAGACCCTCCGGCCCGCGGGCAAGGTCATGCGCCCGGCCGCGCGCCCGGCGCACCGAATCGGCGCCGATGACGGGGGCGACGGTCCGCTCTACGTCGGTGACCGAGCGCGTCTCCATCAGCTCCATGCGCAGCCGTTTGGCGCCGGCGAAGCCGCCCACGTACGCCTTGAAGTGGCGCCGCAGGTCGACGAAGTTCTTGCGGCCCGCGAACAGCAGGTCGTACAGCACCGCGTGCGCCAGCATGGTCTCAAGCGCCGCGGCCAGGCCGGCCGGCTTGCCGGCGGCGGAGAACAGCCACGGGTTGCCGAACACGCCGCGGCCGATCATGACCCCGTCGGCGCCGGCGCGGGCGGCCAGCGCGCGGCCGTGCGGCAGTGAGCGCACGTCGCCGTTGCCGGCGATCGGCACCCCCGTGCCGCGAGCCAAGTCGCACGCCCGCCGCACCGCGTCCCAGTGCGCCGGTACGTCGGACCGTTCCTTGACCGTGCGGGCGTGCAGGGCGATCGCCGCCGGGCGCGCGGTCAACAGCCGCCCGATCCACTCCTCCGTGGTGTCGGCGGCGTGGCCGATGCGGGTTTTCACGGAGACCGGCAGGCCGCCGGCCCCGGCGCGGGCGGCGTCGATGATCTCCACCGCCAGATCGGGATCGCGGATCAGCGCCGCGCCCGCCTTCTGGCGCAGCACGGCGCGGTCCGGGCAGCCCATGTTGACGTCCACCCCGTCGAACCCCAACTCGGCGGCCAGCGCCGCGCAGCGCCGGAACTGCTCCGGGACCGATCCGAAGAACTGCGCGATCACCGGCCGCTCGCAGGCGGCGAACTCCAGGTCGACCATCAGCCGCGGCGCCCCCGGCGAGCAGAGGCCGGCCACCGACACGAACTCCGTGTAGACGGCGTGCGGGCGGCTGCACGCCGTCACGATCCGGCGGAAGGCGGTGTCGGTGGCGTTGGCCATCGGCGCCAGCAGGAAGAACGGACGCGGCAGGTCGTCCCAGAAGGAACGCCGGCGCCCTGTCCGTAGTATGGTGCCGCTCATGGCGCCGAAGCCGGAGTGGCTGCGGGTGCGCCTCTCCTCCGACCCGCGCTACTTCCAGATACGCAACATCGTCCGTTCACAGAGACTCCACACCGTATGCGAGGAGGCGCGTTGCCCCAACATCCATGAGTGCTGGGGCACGCACGGCACCGCTACTTTCATGATACTCGGCAACGTCTGCACCCGGCGGTGCCGGTTCTGCTCGGTGGAGACCGGCCTGCCCGGCGCCGTCGACGGCGACGAGCCGCGCCGCGTGGCGGAGTCGGTGGTGCGGATGGGGCTCCGCCACGTCGTGGTCACCATGGTGGCGCGCGACGACCTGCGCGACGGCGGCGCCGGCGCCATGGCGCGCACGGTCGGCGCGATCCGCGCCGCCGCTCCCGCCTGCCGGATCGAGGTGCTCCCCTCCGATCTGGCCGGCCCGGATCTGGTCGTGCGCCGCTCCTCCGTTGCCGCGCTGGTCGACAGCCGCCCCGACATCGTCGCCCACAACCTGGAGACGGTACGCCGGCTGACGCCGGCGGTGCGGTCGCACTCCGACTACGACCGTTCGCTCGGCTTCCTGCGCGCCGTCAAGGAGCTGCACGCGCCGGCCGTGACCAAGTCGAGCCTGATGCTGGGGCTCGGCGAGGAAGAAGGCGAGGTGGTCGCGGCGATGGCCGACCTGCGCGCCGCCGGCGTCGACATCCTCAACCTGGGCCAGTACCTGCAGCCAGGCCGCACGCAGCTCCGCGTCAAGCGCTTCTGGCGCCCGGACGAATTCGCCCGGCTGCGCCGCATCGCCCTGGACCGGGGGTTCCGCGCCTGCGACGCCGGGCCGTTCGTCCGCTCCAGCTACCACGCGGAGGAACAGGCGACGGCGGCCGCCTGCCCGGCGTGACCCGGCGCGCCGCTATCCCCGCGGCGCCGTCTTGAGCAGCCGGTCGATCAGCACGAAGGCGAGCGCGGCGCGCTGGTTGCGCGACAGGCCCTGCTCCAGCTCGGCAAGGGCGGCCCGTATCCGCGCGCCGTCATCGCCGTCGCCATCGGCCAGCTCGAACGCGCGCGCCAGCTGCGCCTGGTTGATGCAGTAGACCGATTCGCCGCCGGTCAGGTCGGCCGGCTGCACCGCCATCCCGCGCCGCTCCCCCGCCGCCCGTTACAGGGCGAAGCTGGCCCCGCAGCCGCACGCCTTGGTGGCGTGCGGATTGCTGAAGCGGAAGCCCATGCTCACCAGGTCGTCGGAGTAGTCGACGTCCAGGTGGCGCAGGTACCGGGCGCTGTCGCGGTCGGCCAGCAGGGTGACCCCGCCCCGGTCGTACACCACCACGTCGAACGGCGTGCGGGTTTCGTCCATGGACGCCTGATAGGTCATGCCGGAGCAGCCGCCCTCCGTGACCCAGAGGCGCAGGAAGCCCCTGTCCGGCGCCAATCTCCGTATTTCCTGCCGGGCCCGGTCGCTGATGGAGACCGAGTAGGGCGCGGTCGCCGTCGCTTCACTCACGCCTTCATGGTACGCCCCGGGCAAGGAGATTGCAAATGCAGCATTCGTCCGGGGGCTATCTGCTTGTGGGGTCGTTCCGGCCCCGTTCGCGGAGCAGCGCCTCGAGTTCGGCGAGGCGCGCTTCGGTCTGCCGATGGGCTGCGGCTTCGTCGGCCAAGCGCGCTTCCGCCGCCCGGCGCGCTACGGCTTCGTCGTGGAGCCGCGTTTTCGTCTGCCGGTGGGCTGCGGCTTCCAACTGCGAGTCCTGCTCGGCGCGCTGCCGACGCTCCTGTTCTTCGTCCGATGACAGCAGATAGCTCTCCGTTGCCGGATCGTAGAACCGCAGCCCTTCTGACTCCTCCCGCACTTCCAGCTCCAGCACCCGGCTCACCAGCCGCAACGTCCCGTCGGCCAGCTCATCCATGGGCAACCGCTGGTACCGTCCCCGGACCAGCTCCAACCCTTGCAACGGCGGTTCCAGATAGTCGCCCGTCGGGTCGTACTGCCAGTACTCCCGCACGCCCAACTCCCGGTAGACATCTCGCTTCGGTCCCTGATCCTTGTCCTTGGTGCTCGCCGACGTGATCTCCAGCACGAAGTCCGGCCCCTTGGGTTCCTTCCACAACTGGTAGGAGTGCCGCAGATGATTCGCCGCTCCCATCACCACGAACACGTCCGGCGCCACCGACGTAAAGCTCCCCTCCTTGTAGTAGATCAGCAGGTCGGCCGCCACGAACACGTCCTGCCGGCCGGCATAGCGCCGCCGTAGCGCGTCGAACGCATAGACCAGAGGAATGAGTTGAAAACCGCTCTCCGCCACCGGCTCACCGTCCGAACTGGGATACTCGATCTCGGCCGGGGCGACCGGAGCAAGCGCCGTACCTGCCATGCGTACCATCCGTGGTCCTCCGGCGCCGACCATACTCCGGGCGGGCCGCGCAACGCTACCCGCCGCCGCCGCGCGCCGCTTTCCGCCGCGCCCGCGTATGCGTAAGATAGGCCGCGCACCCCGTATACCGTTCACCGTGAGGTAACCCGATGATCAGCAACGCAGACCTGGCCGCCGCCAAGACGGTCGAGAACCCGGAGGGCATCTTCCGCACCACCCTGTCGTTCGGCGAGGAGTCGATGCTCTGTCACTTCCGCATGACCAAGGGCGCCCGCATCCCGCTGCACAACCACGCCGCCGTGCAGAACGGCTACGTCATCTCCGGCAAGCTGAAGTTCCGCAAGGGGCAGGACGGCGACACCTTCATCGCCGCGGCCGGCTCCAGCTACTTCTTTGCGTCGGAGGAGTTTCACGGCTGCGAGGTACTGGAGGACACCGAGGCGGTGGAGTGCTTCTCGCCGATGCGGCCGGAGTACGCCCCGGACGCGGACTGAGCCCGCCGTGCCGTGCAGCGACCAGACCGAGCGGCTGACGCTGGAGCTCGATGACCGGGACCGGATCCGCGGCTTCTCCGTCCACAAGCTCACCTGCCGGCAGCCGGTCGGCGGCTCGGAGTTGCTCCCCGTGATCCGGGACATGCCGGCGCGCTCGCTGCTGGCGGCGCCCGCCGGCGACCTGATCGATCCCCGGCTCGACGACGTGCAGGCGTTCATGCTGACCAAGCAGCTCGTTGCCCTGCAGGGGGCGATCGCGGTCATGTACGGCCTGCCGGGGGACGACGGTCCGCAGGCGTTCGACCTGCATGAACTGGAACATGACCGGCACGGCACCCGGCTGGCCGGAGAGATCGCCATCAGCGTCGTCGCCGAACGGATCACCTCCTGCGGCGGCTGCCGCTGCTCCTTGTAGCCGCCGCCGGCGCGCCGCCGTGGGCGGGCTCTCCCTGATCCGCCGCGCCGCCGCGCGGACCGGCCTGGACCTGCTCGGCGTCACGCCGCCGCGCGGCGCGCCGGCCGCCCAGCGCGGCTTTGAGCGGTGGATCGCGAGCGGGCGGCACGGGGAGATGCGCTATCTGGAGCGCCACGCGCCGGCGAAGACCGACGCCGCCGCGCTCCTGCCGGGCTGCGCGGCGGTGATCGTGGTCGGCCTGAGCTACAACCGCCGGCCGGTAGGCGCGTCGCACCCGGCGGCGCTGGCCGCGGTGCGGGCGGCGGACGCGGCGCGGCGGTCCGGGCCGCCCGCCGCGGCCGGCAGGAGCGCGGCGGCCGGCCGCATCGCCATGTATGCATGGGGCCGCGACTACCACCGCGTGCTGCGGCGCAAGCTGCGCGATCTGATCGGCGCGCTGGCCGGGGCGCTGCCGGACGAACGGTTCCGCTGGGGCGCGGACGCCACGCCGCTGCTGGAAACCCACTTCGCCGCCCGCGCCGGACTCGGCTTTCAGGGCAAGCACACCCTGCTGATCCACCGCCGGCTCGGGAGCTGGTTCGTGATCGGCGAAGTGCTCACCACGGCGCCGCTGCCGGCGACGCCCCCACCGCAGGCGGCCGGCGCCGGCCCGCGTTGCGGCGCGGCGTGCAACCACTGCCGCGACGTCTGCCCCACCGGAGCGCTGGACGATGAGTGGCGGATCGACGCGCGGCGCTGCATCTCCTACCTCACCATCGAGCACAAGGGCGCCATCCCGGTCGATCTGCGCCCGCTGATCGGCGACTGGCTGTTCGGCTGCGACCTCTGCCAGGAGGTGTGCCCCTGGAACGTGCGCGCCGCGCCGGCCGGCGAGCGGGACTTCCTGGCCGACCGGGCGGGGCCGGCGGTCGGCCTTGCCGAGGTGCTGGCGATCCGCGATCACGAACAGCTGGCCGCGCGTTTTGCCGGCACCCCGCTGATGCGCGCCGGCCGCCGGGGGCTGGTGCGCAACGCCTGTGTGGTCGCCGCCAACGTGCGGGCGCACCACCTGTTGGGCGCCCTGCGGGCGCTCACTGCCGACCGGGACCCGGTGGTCGCCGAGCACGCCCGCTGGGCGTGCGACCGGCTGAGCGCCCCCGCCGGGGCAGTGTCTGCCGAGGCGGCGCCCGTTGAGGCCGGGCTGGCCGAGGACGCGGCGCCCGCGCGCGCCGGGGCCGCTCCATGAGCGGCGCGCCGGAGGCGGAGACGGTCGTGGCGGTCGCCACCCCGCCGGGAACCGGGGCGCTGGCCATCGTGCGGCTGTCCGGCCCGCAGGCGGTGGCGGCGGTGGCGGCGCGCTTCCGCGGCGCGGACCTGCGCCGCGCCGCCTCGCACACCGCCCACTACGGCTACCTGATGGCCGGCGCGGAGCCGGCCGCGGAGCCGGTCGACGACGTGGTGGTGACGGTGTTCCGCGCGCCCCGCTCCTACACCGGCGAGGACTGCGTGGAGATCACCTGTCACGGCAACCCGCTGCTGGCGGCGCGCATCGTCGACACGCTCCTGGCTGGCGATCCGCCGGTGGCCGCCGCCAGCCCGGGCGAGTTCACCAAGCGCGCGTTCCTGGCCGGCCGCCTCGACCTGTCGCAGGCGGAAGCGGTGGCCGACCTGATCCGCGGCTCCGCGGACACCGCCCTGCGCGGCGCGCGGGCGCGCCTGGACGGCGCCGTCGCCGCCCTGGTGGAGCCGATCCGCGAAGGGTTGCTCGACGCGCGCAGCGAGCTGGAAGTCGAGCTCGACTTTGCCGAGGAGGAGGGCGATCTTGCCGACCGTGGCGCCGTGCGCGCGCGGCTGGCGGCGGTGGCCGAGCTGCTGACGCAAGCGGCGTCCGACCCGCTCTACGCCGAGCAGCCCTACGACGGCGTCAACGCCGCCATCGTCGGGCCCCCCAACGTCGGCAAGTCGTCGATCCTCAACCGGCTGGCCGGCGCCGACCGGGCCATCGTCGACGCGGCGCCGGGCACCACCCGCGACGTGATCCGGGAGGACCTGTCGATCGCCGGCATGCGCGTGCGGCTGTGCGACACCGCCGGCATCCGGCCCGGGACCGGCGGCGTCGAGCGGGCCGGCATCGAGCGCACGCGCGAGGCGGCTGCGCAGGCCGACGTGGCGATCCTGGTCGGCGACGCCCGGACCGGCTTTGCCGCGCCCGTGCGCGCGGAGGTGGAGGAGATGATCGCCCCGGACCGGCTGCTGCCGGTGCTCAACAAGGCCGACCTGCTCCACGGGGCGCCGGCCGCGCCGCCGGACGGCGCGCTGCTGGTGTCGGCGCGCACCGGCGCCGGCATCACCGAGCTGGCCGCGGCCCTCCGCTCGCGGGCGGCCGGGGTCGACTACACCGAGCACGGCGCCGCGGTCGCCGGCGCCCGCCACCGCCGGGCGTTCCGCGACGCGCTGGCCGAGGTCGAAGCGGCCGTCGGGCTGCTCGGCGCCGGCGCCGGCGGCGGCGCGGGGGCGGAGGTGGTCGCCGTCCACCTGCGCAAGGCGACCGCCTGTCTGGACGAGATTCTGGGCGTGGTGACCACCGACGATCTGCTCAACCGCATCTTCGAGCGGTTCTGCATAGGCAAGTGAGCGGCCGGTGAGCGGAACGGGTCGGGACGGAGCCGCGGCGATCGAAACTGCCGACGTGGTCGTGCTCGGCGGCGGCCACGCCGGCATCGAGGCGGCCAGCGCCGCGGCGCGCATGGGCTGCTCGGTGGCGCTGGTCACCATGGACCCGGCGGCGATCGGCCGCATGTCGTGCAACCCGGCGATCGGCGGGACCGCCAAGGCGCATCTGGTCCATGAGGTCGACGCGCTCGGCGGCGTGATGGGCGAGCTGGCCGACCGCACCGGCATCCAGTTCCGTATCCTCAACCGCTCCAAGGGGCCGGCCGTCTGGTCGACGCGCTGCCAGTCGGACCGCGAATCGTATGCGCGTTGCGCGCGGGAGCACGTCGAGTCGCTCGACGGCATCCGCATCGTCACCGGCACCATCGTCGCGGCCGAGCGCGCCGGCGGCGGGGTGTCCGCGGTGACGCTCGGCGACGGCCGGCGAATCGCCTGCCGGGCGCTGGTGATAGCGTCCGGCACCTTCCTGGACGCGGTCATGTACACCGGTCTGCAGCCGACCGTCGGCGGACGCGCCGGCGAGCCGGCGGCGGTCGGCCTGGGCGGGTGGCTGGCGCGCGCCGGCCTGGCGACCCACCGGCTCAAGACCGGCACGCCGCCGCGCCTCTATCGCGACTCGGTCGACCTGTCGGCGTGCCGGGAACAGGCCGGAGACGCCGACCCGCAGCCGTTCTCCGGGCGCACGCCCCGCGCATCCTTTCCGGTCATGCCGCAGGTGAGCTGCCATATCACGCACACCACCGCCGCCACGCACGCGGCGCTCCGCACCGGCTTCGGCCGGTCGCCGATCTTTACCGGCGCGATCGCCGGCCGCGGACCGCGCTACTGCCCGTCGATAGAAGACAAGCTGGTCCGCTTTGCGGACCGGGACCGGCATCAGCTCTTCATTGAGCCGGACGGCCTGCACAGCGGCCTGATCTACCTCAACGGCTTCTCGACGTCGTTGCCGCGCGAGGTGCAGGCGGCGGCGCTGGCCACCATTCCGGGGCTGGAACGGGCGCGCATGGCGCGGCCCGGCTACGCCGTCGAGTACGAAAGCGTGCCGGCGCACCAGCTGGGGCCGACGCTCGAGACGCGCGCGGTGCCCGGGCTGTTTCTGGCCGGACAGGTGTGCGGCACCTCCGGGTACGAGGAGGCGGCGGCGCTCGGTCTGATGGCCGGCGTCAACGCCGCGTGCCGGGCGCACGGCCGGCCGCCGTTCACGCTCGCCCGTAGCGAGGCGTACATCGGCGTGATGATCGACGACCTGACCACCCGCGAATGGCGCGAGCCGTACCGCATGTTCACCTCGCGCGCCGAGCACCGGCTGGTGTTGCGGCAGGACAACGCCGAACGCCGCCTGGCGCGCCACGGCCACCGGCTGGGGCTGGTCTCCGACGCCGGCTACCGGCGCGTGGCCGCGCGCGCGGCGGCGGTAGCGGACGCTCTGCGCGCCCTGGAAACGGTCCGCGCGGCGCCGCGCGCGGTGGCGGCGCTGCTGCGCTCCGCCGGCGCCGCGCCGATCGACGCGCCGGCGCCGATCGCCAACCTGGCCCGCCGCCCGGAGGTGCCGTTCGGCGATCTGCTGGCCGCCGCCGGCGCGGCCGGCGTGCCCGCGCTCCGCCCGCTCCTTGCCGACGGTCCGCTCTGCGCCCAGGTGGCCGCCGAGGTGCGGTACGCCGGCTACGTCCGGCGCGAACGGCAGCTCATCGAGCGGCAGGCCAGGCATGAGGCGCTGCCGATTCCGGCGGCGTTCGACTACGCGGCGGTGCGGTCGTTGTCCGCGGAGGCGGCCGAGACGCTGGCCCGCATCCGCCCGGCGAGCTTCGGCCAGGCGACGCGCGTGGCCGGCGTCACCCCGGCCGATCTCAACGTGCTGCGCGTCGCGCTGCACCGCTGAATCGAGCCCGATCGTGCCCCGCCACACGCTGCTCGGCCGCCGCGACCTGTCACCGAGCGCCTACGTGTTGCGCGTCGAACGCGGGGCGCTCCGGTTCACGCCGGGGCAGTACGTCACCGTGGGGGCGGCCGGCGACGTCGAAACGCGCGAGTACTCCGTCTACTCCGGCGCCGGCGACCCCTACCTGGAGGTGCTCGTCAAGGAGGTGACGGACGGCTCGGTCTCCTGCCGTCTGCGGCGCCTGCCGGCCGGCAGTCCGCTCGACGTGGAGGGGCCGTTCGGCTTCTTCACCGTCGCTGCCGAACAGGCGCGCGGGCCGCTGCTGTTCGTGGCCTCCGGGACCGGCATCGCGCCGTTCCACGCCATGGTGCGGAGCGATCCCGGACTCGATTACCTGCTGCTGCACGGCGTGCGCACGCTCGACGACTGCTACGATTCGGCGGCGTATCGGCCGGACCGGTACGTCCCGTGCGTGAGCCGCGGGACCGGCGGATTTTCAGGCCGCGTCACCGATTACCTGCGCCGCCATCCGGTAGCCGCCTCCACCCCGTGCTTCCTGTGCGGCAACAGCGCCATGATCTTCGCCGCCTTCGATCTCCTCAAGGAACAGGGCGTGCCGAGCGAACGCCTGTTCGCGGAGGTCTACTTCTGAGGCGGCCCGTGCGCGGCGGTTGTCGATAGCGGCGGCAGACAGTATGCTCGGCATCGCCATGACGTACCATCTGGTGTCGTTCGGCTGCCAGATGAACCTGTCCGACACCGAACGGATCGCCGCGGTGCTGGACTCCGCGGGGTTCGAGAGGACCGAGCGTGAGGAAGACGCGGAGCTGATCGGCGCGGTCGCCTGCTCGGTGCGTCAGCGGGCGATCGACCGGGTCGACGCCCGCATCGAGCGCTGGAACGCCTGGAAGCGGGAGCGGCCGCTGCTCACCTTCGTCTCCGGGTGCGTGCTGCCGCACGACGAACCGCGGCTGGCCGGCAAGTTCGACTTCCTGGTCCGCACCGCCGACGTGCCGTCGCTGCCCGACCTGATCCGCCAGGACGGAGTCATGACGGCCGCCTCCGGCGGCGGGCATCTCAGCGGCGGCGGGTATCTCAGCGCCGACGACGCCTTCTGGAAGATCGCGCCGCGCTACTCCTCACCGTTCGCGGCGTTCGTGCCGATCCAGAACGGCTGCGACAAGTTCTGCACCTTCTGCGCCGTCCCGTACACCCGCGGGCGGGAGGTGTCGCGGCCGTCGGCCGGCATCGTCGACGAGGTGGCCCGGTTGGCCGCCGCCGGCTACCGTTCGATCACGCTGCTCGGCCAGAACGTCAACTCCTACGGCGCCGACGCATCCGGCGAATGCAGCTTCGCCGAGCTGCTCCACCGGGTAGCCGAAGTGTGCGAGAAGGCCGGCCGCACGATTTGGGTATACTTCACCTCGCCGCATCCGCAGGACATGTCGGTCGAGGTGCTGCGGACGATGGCCGCTCACCCCTCGCTCGCCAAGCAGGTCCACCTGCCGCTGCAGTCCGGGGACGACAAGGTGCTGATCCGCATGAACCGCAACTACCGGCTCGACCGCTACCGCCGCATCGTCGAACAGATCCGGCAGATCCTGCCGCAGGCCACGTTGTCGACCGACGTCATCGTCGGCTTCACGGGAGAGACCGGCGAGCAGTTCGAGCGGACCCGCCGGGCCATGCGCGAGTTCCGGTTCAACATGGCCTACGTCGCCGCCTACTCGCCGCGTCCGGGCGCCGCCAGCTCGCGCTGGGCGGACGACGTGCCGGCCGCGGTGAAGAAGGAACGGGTGCGTATCCTGTCGGAGGAGCTGCAGCGGTCGGCCGGCGCGCACAACGCGGCTCTGGTCGGAACCACGCAACCGGTGCTGGTCGAGGGGCCGGCGCGCCGCGCCGGCTATCTGACCGGCAGGACCGAGGGCCGGGTGATCGTGCGGTTCCCGGCGCAGCCGGACCTGACGCCGGGCCGCATCGTCCCCGTGCGCGTCACCGGCGCCGCGCCGCTCTCCGTCGAAGGAGAGGTCGCCGAGGCGATCGCCGAGGCGCCGGCCGTGGAGATGGCGTCGTGAGCGCGGGCGCCGCGACGACCGTCGTCGGCATCGGCGACATCGCCCTCTACCTGCCGTCGCTGGAGATCGACATGAGCGCGCTGATCCGCCGCCGGATCAAGGAGAATCCGTTGCTCCGCACCGCGCTCAAGCGCGCGTTCGAATACACGCAGCAGAAGAAGGTCCGGTTTCCGGCGTGGTGGGAGGACTGCGTGACGATGGCCGCGCAGGCTGCCCTGCGGCTGCTGACGCGCGGCACGTTGTCGCTGGCCGACCTGCGCTATCTGGCGGTCGGCACGGAGACGGCCGTCGACCACAGCAAGCCGGTCTCCGCCTACGTCGAGGGGATGCTGCAGGAGGCCGGCTGCCCGGTGCCGGAGGGCATCTCCACCTTTCAGGTCCAGCACGCCTGCGCCGGCGGCATGATCTCGCTGCTGGCCGTGCTGGCGCTGTTGACCGTCTCCAACCGCCCCGCCGAAAGCGGCGTGGTGGTCTGTTCGGACATCGCCCGCTACGACGCGGCGTCGACCGCGGAGATCACGCAGGGGGCGGGCGCCGTGGCCATGAGCGCCTGCGCCGACCCGCAGCTGCTGGAGATCGACGTGGCGACCGCCGGCTACTCGTCGAGCGACGTCGACGACTTCTTCCGGCCGCTCGGCTCCGAAACCGCCCGCGTCAAGGGGGGCTACTCGGTCCGCTGCTACAAGCATGCGGTGAGCCAGGCGCTGCTCGATCACTGCCGGCGCGCCGGCCGGGAACCGGGCGAGGCGCTGGCCGGCGCCGACGCGTTCGCCCTGCACAGCCCGTTCGTGACGCTGCCGATAGAGGCCATGACCGAATTGGTCAGCCGCCATCTGGGGCTCGACGACGCCGCCAGCCGGGCGTTCCTGGCCGAGCGCGATCTGGAAGCGGCCGTCGAACCGGTGGCGCTGATCGGCAACATCTACTCTGGAGCGCTGTTCCTGGGACTCGCCTCGGTGCTCTTCCGGCGCTATCAAAAGCTGGGCGACGACATCGTCGGCCGGCAAGTGCTGCTGTTTTCCTACGGCTCCGGCAATACCGCGCTGGTGGTGGCCGGCCGGGTGGCGGCCGGCGCGCCGGACGTGATCCGGTCGTGGGCGCTCGACAAGGTGCTCGACCATTCGGTGCCGGCGACGTTCGGCCAGTACGACCGGTGGATCGGCAGCCGCGACGAGGCGCCCGGCCCGGACGGCGAAGCCGTTCCGGGCGACCGGTTCTTTCTGCGCGGCGTCCGCGAGGACGGCTACCGCCTGTACGACTACCGGAGAGCGCCGCGCTCGCGGTAGCGGGCCGGCGCATGACGCTTCCCGAACGCTTTCGCTACGCGGCGGTCGCGGAGCGGCGTGACCTGCTGCGGGCCGCCGCCGCCGCCGCCGGCCATCCGCTCGGCGAAGCCGAGTTGGCGGCTACCGGTCAGCCGGGCGAGGCGCTGGAGCTGGCCGACCTGATGGTGGAGTCGGCGGTCGGCGCGCTGGCCATGCCGGTCGGTATCGCCGCCGGCTTTCTGATCGACGGGCGGGAGGCCGCCGTGCCGATGGCCACCGAGGAGCCGTCGGTGGTCGCCGCCGCCACCCATGCCGCGCGGCTGGTGCGCGGCGGCGGCGGGTTCACGACCGAAGGCGGGCTGCCGTTGGCGACCGTGCAGATCTTCGTGGACGGCGCCGCCGGCGCCGCCGGGCGGGTGGCGTCCGCCGAGCCGGCCATTCGCGAACGGGTCGACGCCGCGGTGCCGGCGCTGGTGGCGCGCGGCGGCGGCTACCGCGGCCTGCGCGTGCTGGGCCTGCCGGCGGCCGGCGTGCTCAAGGTCGAGGTCGACCTGGACGTCCGCGACGCGATGGGCGCCAACAAGGTCAATACCGCCGGCGAGGCGCTCCGGCCGCTGCTGGAACGGATCGGCGGCGGCGAAGCGCTGATGTCGATCGTCACCAACGCGTCGCGGCACAACCTCTGCACCGCCCGGTTCACGTGCCCGGAAAGCCGGCTGGCGCGCGCCGGCCGGAGCGGGGCGGAGATGGCCGGACGGGTCGTGCGGGCGAACGCGGTAGCGGTCGCAGATCCCGACCGAGCGGTCACCCACAACAAGGGGATCATGAACGGCATCGCCGCGGTGGCGCTGGCGACCGGCAACGACACGCGCGCGGTCGAGGCGGCGGCGCACCTGCACGCCGGCCGGTCGGGGAGCTACCGGCCGCTGACGGCCTACCGGCGCCGGGACGGGCGGCTGGCCGGCGAGCTGACGGTGCCGATCCCGCTCGGCTCGGCCGGCGGCGCGGTGAGCGTCCACCCCGGCGCCCGGTTCGGCCTGCAGGTGCTCGGCAACCCGGGGGCGCGGGCGCTCGCCCGCATTGCCTGCGCGGTGGGGCTTGCCCAGAATTTGGCGGCGCTCATGGCGCTGGTGGGCGAAGGCATCCAGCGCGGCCACCTGCGCCTGCACGCGCGCCGGCTGGCGTTCCGGGCCGGCGCGCGCGGCGCGGAGGTCGAGCGGGTCGCCGCGCGCATCGCCGCCGGGCGGGTCGATCAGGACGCGGCCGCGGCGGCGCTCGCCGATCTGCGGCGCCCCGCACGGTGAGCGCCGCCGCCGCGCACCCGAACCTGGCGCTGGTCAAGTACTGGGGCAAGGCGGATGCGGAGCGCAACCTGCCGGCTACGCCGAGCCTCGGCGTCTCGCTCGACGCCCTCCGCAGCCGCGCCGAGGTGTGGCTCGACGCCGGCGATTCGGTGGAGCTCGACGGCCGCCCAGTCCCCCCGGCGCGGTACCGGCCGTTTCTGGAGGCGGTGCGCCGGCGGTGCGGGACGCGGAGCGGCTTCCGCATCCGCGCGCGCAACGATTTTCCGAGCGCGGCCGGTCTGGCCAGCTCCTCTTCCGGGTTCGCCGCGCTCGCCGCGGCGTGCGCGGCGGCGTGCGGGGCGAGCCTTGAAGACGCCGAGCTTTCCGCGCTGGCGCGCGTGGGGTCGGCGTCGGCGGCGCGCGCCGTGTTCGGCGGCTTTGCGGCGCTGCCGGCAGGGGCCGAGCGCGCGGTGCCGCTGGCGCCGGCCGCGGCGTGGCCGGAGCTGCGGGTGGTGATAGCGGTGGTGACCGCCGCAGCCAAGCCGATCGGATCGCGCGAGGCGATGGAACGCGTGCGGCGCACGTCGCCGGCGTACGACGGATGGGTGCGCGACAGCCCGCGTCTCTACGCGGAAGCGGTCGCGGCGGTGCGCGGCCGTGACCTGGAGCGGCTGGGCGGCGCGATGCGGAAGAGTTATTGCCGCATGTTCGCCACCATGCTGGCGGCCGACCCGCCGATCCGCTATTGGCTGCCGGAGACGCTGACCCTGCTGGCGGCGGTGGAGGCGTTGCGAGCGCAGGGCGTGGCCGCGTGGGAGACGATGGACGCGGGGCCGCAGGTCAAGGTGGTGTGCGCGGACCGCGATGCGGGACGGGTAGCCGCTGCGCTGGCCGCCGCCTGCCCGGCGGCGCGCCCGCCGATCATTTCGGCGGTCGGGGCGGGCGTGCACGGTGACGGTTGAGCCGCGCGGGTGCAGCGCGCCCGGCAGCGTGCTGCTGCTGGGCGAGTACGCGGTGCTGTGGCCGGGCGGCTTGGGGGTGGCGGTTGCGGTCGAGCCGCGCGTGCGGGTGCGCGTGCGCGCCGCGCGCGCCCTGCGCATCGAGGGGACCGACGGCATCGACCGCTTCGCGTGGCCGTCGAACGCCGCCGGCGCATCGGACGCCGGCGCATCGGCCGCCGGGACGGCGGGCGCGCCGGGCGGACTGCTCGACGCCGTGGTCGGCGCCTGCGCCCGCACCATCGGCTCGGCCCCCGATCCCGCGCTCGTGACGGTCGACTCCTCCGCGCTGACCGGCGGCGGACGCAAGCTCGGTCTGGGGTCGAGCGCAGCGGTGGCGGTGGCGGTGACCCATGCGCTGCTCGGCGGGCCGCGCGGCGCGGCGCCGCTCGACACCGTGTTCCGGACGGCGCTGCGCGCGCACCGCGCCGCGCAGGGCGGACGCGGCAGCGGCTACGACGTGGCCGCATCGACCTACGGCGGCGCTGGCCTGTTCCACGGCGGCGCAGAGCCGCGGTACAGGCGCGTGACCGGTGTGGCGGCGCCGCCGGCTGAGCTGTTCGTGATCCTGGGCGATCGGCCGCTGGCGACGCCGCCGGCGGTGGCCCGTTATCTGGACTGGGCGCGGCGGCGCCCGGCCGAATGCGCGCGCCATCGCCGGCTCTCCGACGCCATCGTCCGCCGCGCGCTGCGCACCGGACGCTGGGCGGAGGCGTTCCGTGCCGGCCGGCGGGTGACGCGGTGGCTGGGAGAGGCGATCGGCGTGCCGGTGGAGCCGGCCAGCCTGCGCGTTCGCCTGGAGCGCGCCGCGGCCGCCGGTTTCGCCGGCAAGCCGGCCGGCGCCGGCGGCGAGCTGGCGGTCTGCGTCCCGGCGGCCGCCGAGCCGGCGCCGGCCGGCCCGGCGCCGAATGCTCGTTGGGCGCGCCGGCTCTCCGTCAGCGCCGCCGGCGTGCGCGACGCCGCGGGCAAAGGCGCGCCGTGACCGGTAAGATCAGGCCATGACCGGCGACGCGGGCGGCAAGCTGCTGCTGTTCGGCGAACACGCCGCCGTGTACGGCCGGCCGGCGGTCGGCATCGGCCTGCCGTGGCGTCTGCGGCTGCGGTTGGCGCCCCTGAGCCCCGGCGATCAGTCCCATGCGGAGGCCCCGCGGTTGCGCGCGGCGTGGCGCCGGATCGGCGCCGGCGCACTGCCGGGCGGCACGGCCGCGGTGCGCTCGGAGATTCCGTTCGGGGTGGGGTTGGGCTCATCGGCGGCGCTCTGCGCCGCCCTGGCGCGCGCGGCGTTCCCGGATGGCGGCGATCTATCGCTATGGCGTGCGGCGCACCGCGCCGAGCACGCATTTCACGGGTCGCCGTCCGGCATCGACACCGGTCTGGCGCTGCTCGGCGGCGTGCAGCGGTTCACGCCGCCGGCGCCCGGGCAGCTGCCGGCCGCGCAGGCGATAGCCGTGCCGAGGCTCCACCTGATCGCCGGATTCGTGCCGCGCCGCGGCGACACCGCCGCCTTGGTGGCGGCCGTGCGGCGGCGGCGGCAGGCCGGCGACGTTGCGGTGCGAACGGCGATCGACCGGTTGGGCGAGATCGTGGCCCCGGCCTGCGAGGCGCTGGCCGCGCCGGCCGCCTCGGCCGCCGATCGGGCGGTCCGCCTGGGCGCACTGGCCGACGAGGCGGACGCACTGCTGACCGGCATCGGCGTCGGCTCGCCGGCGGTGGCCGGCGCGCTGGCGGTGGCGCGGTCCGCCGGCGCCACCGGCGGCAAGATCAGCGGCGGCGGCGGCGGCGGCGCCTTCGTGGCGTTCGCGCCGGACCGGCTGGCCGGCATGGCGGTGCTCAGTGCGGTCGGGGAATCGCTGCTGTTCGGCGCCGCGGCGGCGTTGCTGGCGGTGGAGCCGGCCGGCGTCACGGTGCTGGCCGCCCGCGGGTGGCCGGCGCCCGCCGAAACGCGGATCGCCCTGGCCGGGGACCCGGCGTAGGTTCGGAGCCGCCGCCTGCGGGGCGTCCTTAGGCCCGGGCGGTTTGGCGGACGCGTTCCGGGGCCGGCTCGGCCGGCGGCGGTTCCGGTTCGATCTCCGGGTCATCCTCCTGCAGGCGTCCGCGCAGAAAAGCGAGTCCGGTTTCGACGTTGCGCAGCCGGGCGTCCAAAACGAGGAGGCGTTCGTCCAGGCGGCCCTCGACGTTGCGCAGGCGTTCGTCCAGGCGGGTTTCGGTATCCCGCAGGCGATCATCCAGGCGGGCCAAGCGATCATCCATGCGGCGGAAACCGGACACCACGGCGACCGTAACGCTGACGCCGACTGCGACGAGAGCGATGACGACGGCGATCCACTCAGCGCTCACTCCGGTATGGTCGACCGGACTGCGCGTAGAGTCAATTGGCGTTCCTTGACGCACGGGGCGGGCGCCGGCTAGCCTGTCGGGGATGCCACGCGGGGGCGGACCGCACAATGCCGGCATGGTGCTGCTACGGCTCGGCGTCGGCGTGGTGTTTCTGTGGTTCGGCGTCGCTCAGCTCCGTAACCCGGACTTCGGGGCCGCCTACCTGCCGCAGATCGTCCATACGGTGGGCGACTCCATCGGCGTGGTCGACTTCGACCGGCTCTTTACGGTCATCCACGGCGCCATCGAGGTGGCGCTCGCCAGCGCGCTGATCGTGGGGCTGTTCACGCGGGCGGTGGCGCTGCTGCTGGCCGCGCAGCTGGCCGTGATCGTGGTGGCGGTCTACACGCTGGCCGGCCCGGCCATCGCGGTGCGCGACTTCGGGGTGCTGATCGCCACGCTGGTGGTGGCCATCAACGGCCCGGACCGCGTGGCGGCCGACGGCTGGGGCGGCGGCAGAGGCCGCGGCCGTTCTTCCTGACTCAGCGCTCCAGCTGTCTGATGCTCTCTGCGTCGATGATGCGGCGCTGGTTCGCGCCGTCGGCGTCCATCACGTAGATCTCCACGGAACCGCCGCGGTCCGAGCTGAACACGATGGCGGAGCCGTCCGGCGACCAGTTGGGGAAGTAGTCCTCTCCGTCGTTGTCGGTCAGCGCGCGCAGGCCGGCGCCGTCGACGCCCACCACGTAGATCTCCATGTCGCCGTCATGGTTGGCGGTGAACAGAATCCTCGACCCGTCCGGAGAGAATGACGCGTCGACGGCGACCGGCGGCCGGCTGGCTTGCGTGGGTATGGACGGGAAGCAGCCGGCCAGGAGCAGCGCCCCGGCCACCGCGATCAGCGCAACGCGCAGAGTCGGCTTGTACGTCATGACGGCGCCGGCAGGGTACACCGCCGGCGGCCGGCCTGTCAGGACCGTGCGCGCGTCCGGCAATTGACGCTACGGCCGGCGAAACCTACGCTCAGCGCGTGCAGGGGCTCGCAACGGCGTTGGAGCGGGCCGCGGCCGCCGCGGACGCCAGCCCGGTGCTGAGCCTTGGCGTGCTGCTGCTCTGCGGCTACTTCGCCGGCCGACTGGCCGGCCGGATCGGGCTGCCGTCGATCACGGGCTACATCGTCGCCGGCCTGGTGCTGAGCGACTCGGTCGCCGGCGTCATCTCCCATCATGCCGCCGAGCGGCTGCAGTCGGTGACGGAGGTGGCGCTGGCGTTCATAGCCATCACCATCGGCGGCGAGTTCCAGCTCCGCAAACTCCGCAGCTCCGGCGCCAAGATCCTGGTGATCACGTTGCTGGAGGCGTTCCTGGCGTTCGCGGTGGTGAGCGCCGCGCTCAGCCTGCTGGGACTCGACTCGCGGTTCGCGTTGCTGCTCGGCGGCATCGCCGCGGCCACCGCGCCGGCGGCGACGGTCGTGATCGTGCGCGAGCTGAAGATGCACGGCGGGTTCGTCGACTACCTGTACGGCGTGGTCGCCTTTGACGACGCCATAGCGGTGCTGCTGTTCAGCGTCATCCTGGCGGTGGTGGCGCCGCAGTTCGGAGCGGTCGCGGAGCACGGCGGCGTCCTGTTCGCGGCTGCCGAAGCCGGGACGGAGATCGGGCTTTCGCTGCTGATCGGCGCCGCCGGCGGCGCGGTGCTGCACCTGATCGCCCGGCGCGCCCCGTCGGACGGCGCGCGGCTGGTCGTCACCGTGGCGGTGGTGTTCATCGTGACCGCCGGCGCGCTCGCCCTGGAGCTGTCGCCGCTGCTGGCCAACATGATGTTCGGCGCGGTGCTGATCAACCTGAGCCCGGTCAACCGGCGGCTGTTCGCGGTGGTGGAGCCGGTGACGCCGCCGGTCTTCGCCCTGTTCTTCATCCTGGCCGGCGCCGAGCTGCAGCTCTCGGTGTTCGCCGAGGTGACGGTGGTGATCTACGGCCTGGTCTATCTGGCCGCCCGCTTCGCCGGGAAGTTCGCCGGCGCCTACGCCGGCGCGCTGGTGATGCGCGCACCGGACGGCGTGCGCCGGTTCCTCGGCTTCTGCCTGTTTCCGCAGGCGGGCGTGGCGATCGGTCTGGCGCTGGTCCTGCAGGGGTCGAGCATCTTTGCCGCCGCGGCCGCCGACGTGCAGCGGCTGGTCACGCAGATCGTCAACGTCGTGCTGCTGAGCGTATTCATCAACGAGCTGATCGGCCCGTCGATTTCGCGCTTCGGGTTGACCCGCGGCGTCGCCACGCGGGGGTAGACCGGGCCGGATTGTCGCGGCCGCGGCATTTCCGACAGACTCCGTACCGCGCGGTTGCACGGCCGGCGGGTGGGAGCCGCAGGCGGCCGGTCACCGGGCGTTGCGGTCACGATGGGAGGTTGAGAAACATGGCGGAGCTACGCGAGATCATCGATGCGCGCGCCTGTACCGTGGCGCTCGACTCGACCACCAAGGAGCAGTGCGTGCGGGAGCTGGCCGAGCTGGTGGCCGCCGGGTTGGAGGGGGTGACCGCCGACGATCTGCACCGGGCGCTGGTGGAGCGCGAGGAGGCGGGATCGACCGGATTCGAGGACGGCGTAGCCATTCCGCACGCGCGCCTGGCGCAGGCGTCGGAGTTCGTGTTCGGCATCGCCGTGTCGAAGCGCGGGATCGACTACGACAGCGTGGACGGCAAGCGGACGCGGCTCTTCTTCGTGCTGGTGGGGCCGGATGAGGACCCGCAGCACTACCTGCAGCTGCTGGCGCAGATCTCCCGCACCGGGCTCAACCGCCGCCTGCACGAGGAGCTGCTGGCGGCGCCGACCCGCCAGCAGCTGGCCGACGCGTTCGCCGCGCACCTGCTGCCGGCGGTCGCTCGCCCTTCGGCCGGCAGCTCGCAGACTGGCGACCGGCTGCTGTTCGTGGTGGTATACCAGCACCGCTACTTTGATGACATCGTCACGCTGTTCCTGGAGCGCGGCATCCGCGGCGCCGCGGTGTTCGACACCAAGGGCATCCGCGGGCATCTTACCAGCGTGCCGATCTTCGGGGACTTCCTCAATTTTCTAGGTGAGAAGAGCGACGTGAGCAGGACCATCATGGCGGTCGTCCCGGCCGGCGACTTCGACCGGCTGATCGCCGGCATAGAGGAGATCACCGGCGACCTCGGCGCCCACGCCGACGCGGCGATCCTGGCGATCGACCTTGCCTTCAGCAAGGGATCGCTGGAGCACGCCTGATGGCCGTCCCGGTCCGCCCGCCGCTCGCCCAGCCCGGCGAGACCCGCACCATCATCTCCTGGAGCAAGGAGATCGGCGATCCGGTCAGCGCCGGTCAGCCGATCTGCGAAGTAGAGACCGACAAGGCGACCGTGGAGATCGAATCGCCGGCCGGCGGCGTGCTGGTGGCCAAGCTGTTCGACGCCGGGGCGGAGATACCCGAGGACGGACCGATCGCCCTGGTCGGCAGCCCGGACGAGATTGAGGCTGAGGAGACCGGCGCGGCCGATGCCGCCGCCGATCCGCGCGCCCCGGCCGGCCGGGACGCTGCCGATCCCGCGGCGCCTGCCGGGCCGGCCGCACCGGCCGCCCCGGTAACCCAGGCCGCCCCGCCGGCGCCGGCCGCCGTCAAGGCGCCCGGCGCAGGTCCGGAGGCCCCGGACGCCGGAACCGAGGCGCAGGCCGCCGTCTCGGACCAAGCCGGCCGGCGCCGCGCGGCGGTCTCGCCGCGCGCGCGCAAACGGGCCGCGCAGCTGTCGGTGCCGCTGGCCGGCCTGACCGGCACCGGGCCGGGCGGCCGCGTCATCGAGCGCGACGTGGTGGCCGCCGGCGCCGGGGCGCAGACGGTCGCCGAGCCGGCCCCCCGGTCCGCGCCGGCGCCTCGGCCCGCGCCGGCGGCCACCCCGGAGCGGGGCGCGCCCGCTCCGGCGGCCGCCGATCAGGTGATTCCGGTGCGCGGCGCGCGCCGGCTGGTCGCCGAGCGGATGCACGCGTCGTTGCGCGACACGGCGCAGCTCACCATGACCGCGTACGCGGACGCGACCCGGCTGCTGCAGCTCCGCGCCGCCTTCAAGAGCGCCGATCCGCAGTTCGAGATGGCCGACGTGACGCTCAACGACCTGCTGCTGTTCGCCGCGGCCCGGACCCTCACCGAGCACCCGGAGCTCAACGCCACCTGCCGGGACGGCGAGCGGGGCTTGGAGATCGTCCGTTCGGCCGCCGTGCACCTGGCGTTCGCGGTCGACACGCCGCGCGTGCTGATGGTGCCGGTGATCCGCGACGCCGCCGGCCTGCGCGTCCGCGAGCTGTCGGCGTGCGCGGCCGGCTTGGCCGAACGCTGCCGCGACGGATCGATCACGCCGGCGGAGCTGACCGGCGGCACGTTCACGGTGAGCAATCTGGGCAGCTTCGGCGTGGAGTCGTTCACGCCGATCCTCAACCCGCCGCAGGCCGCCATCCTCGGCGTCGGCGCCGTGGCGTGGCGTCCCACCGGCGAACGGACGGTCGGGCGGCAGATCGCGCTGTCGCTCACCATCGACCACCGCCTGATCGACGGCGCGCCGGCCGCGCGGTTCCTGCAGACGCTCTGCGCCCGCATCGCCGAGCTCGACGTGCTGTTGGCCCTGTGAGCCCTGCCAGCATGGTGAATCCCGGGCGCGCGGCGCCGGGCCGCGTGGATGCGGGCCGCGCGACCCTCGACCTGGTCGGCAACACGCCGCTGGCGCCGGTCCGGCACGCCATTCCGGGCGTGGAGGTGTACGCCAAGCTCGAATACTTCAATCCGACCGGGTCGGTGAAGGACCGCGCCGCCAAGGGGATGATCGAGCACGCGCTGACCGCCGGCCTGCTGACCGGCCGCACCCTGATCGAGGCGACCAGCGGCAACACCGGCATCGCGCTGGCCGCGATCGGCGCCGCGTTGCGCGTCCCCGTGCACGTGATCATGCCGGCCAACGCGTCCCCGGAGCGGAAGCGGCTGCTGGCGACGCTCGGCGCCGCGGTCACCTACACCGACCCGCTGGAAGGGACCGACGGGGCGCAGGCGGAGGCGCAGCGCCTGGTGGCCGCCGCCCCGGAGCGCTACTACCACCCCGACCAGTACGCCAACCCTGCCAATTGGCAGGCGCACTACCACGGCACCGGCCCCGAGATCTGGGAGCAGAGCCGCCGGCGCGTCACCCACTTCGTCGCCGGCCTCGGCACCGCCGGCACGTTCGTGGGCGCCTCCCGCTTCCTGAGCGGCAAGGGAGTGCGCTGCACGGCCGTGCAGCCCGACTCGCCGCTGCACGGCCTGGAAGGCTGGAAGCACATGCCCACGGTTGAACGCGTGCCGGCGATCTACGACGCCGAGCTCTGCGCCGACCCGATCGAGATCCCGACCCCGGAGGCGTACCGGTATGCTGCGGCGGCCGGCCGCCGCCTCGGCTTTCCGCTCAGCCCGTCGTCGGCGGCCAACCTGGCCGCCGCGCTCCGCACCGCGCGCGCCGCGGGGCCGGGGGCGGTGGTGGTGACCGTCTTCCCCGACAACTCGCTCAAGTACCTGGCCGACGACTTCTGGACCCGCCATGACGACGACGATCCCGCAGACCCTTTTGCGTGAGATGGCGCGCGCCGGCGAGCGCGCCTACCCGTACGAGTGCGTGGGCGCGCTGTTCGGCGACCGCCCGCCGTCCGGGCCGGTCGTGACCCAGGTCATGCCGCTCGACAACGACTCGGACCAGGACCGCCGCCGGCGCTTCCACGTAGCCGACCGCGACTACCTGGCGTGCGAGCGGCATGCCCTCGCCGCCGGCGTGGAGCTGCTCGGCTTCTACCACTCGCATCCCGACCATCCGGCCGAGCCGAGCGCCACCGATCTGCGTTTTGCCCAGCCGCTGTTCTTGTATATCATTGTATCTATTGAGAGGGCGGAATACCGCGGCGGGATCGGCTGCTTCGCGCTCGCCGGCGACGGCAGCGCGTTTCGCCGCGAGCCGATACGCGTCCTCAAGGATTGATACATGGCCATAACCGTCGACATTCCCACGCCGTTGCGCCAGTTCCTGAACGGGGAGACGACCGTCACCATCGGCGCCGCGCGCGACGTGGCCGACCTGCTCGGCCAGGTCGCCGCCCGTAGCGCCGACTTGAAGCAGTACCTGCTCAACCCGGATGGCGCGGTGCCGGGCTACGTCAACGTGTACGTGAACCACGACAGCATCCGCGACCGCGACGGTGAGGCGACGCCGGTCGCCGACGGGGACAAAGTCTCCATCGTGCCGGCGATCGCAGGCGGCGCCGCCGCCGGACCGCTCACCACCGACGAGCTGGCGCGCTACAGCCGCCATATCGTCATGCCGGAGGTGGGGCAGGAGGGGCAGCAGCGCCTCAAGGACGGCTCGGCGCTGCTGATCGGCGCCGGCGGCCTCGGTTCGCCGCTGGCGCTCTACCTCACCGCCGCCGGCGTGGGCCGCATCGGCATCGTCGAGTTCGACGTCGTCGACCGCACCAACCTGCAGCGGCAGATCCTGTACGGAGAGGCGGCCGTGGGCCGGCCCAAGCTCGACGCCGCCGCCGAGCGCCTGCGCGACCTCAACCCGCACGTCCGCATCGAACGCATCTCGCAGCAGCTCTCCTCGCAGAACGCGCTGGCGATCTTCGGCGACTACGACGTCGTCGCCGACGGCACCGACAACTTCCCCACCCGTTACCTGGTCAACGACGCCTGCGTGCTCACCGGCAAGCCCAACGTCTACGGGTCGATCTTCCGGTTCGAGGGGCAGGTGTCGGTCTTCAACCACGACGGCGGACCGTGCTACCGCTGCCTGTACGCGGAGCCGCCGCCGCCGGGGCTGGTCCCGTCGTGCGCCGAGGGCGGCGTGTTCGGGGTGCTGCCCGGCATCGTCGGCGCCATGCAGGCGAACGAGGTGATCAAGCTGTTGCTCGGCGTCGGCGACCCGGCCAGCGGCCGGTACCTGTTGTTCGACGCGCTCAAACTGTCGTTCCGGGAGCTGCGCCTGCGCCGCAACGCGGACTGCCCGGTCTGCGGCGATGCGCCAACGGTCACCGAGCTGATCGATTATGAGCAATTCTGCGGCATCCCGTCCGGCGGCGCCGAGCAGGACGGCGTGCCGGAGATCGACGTGCGGGAGCTGGAGCGCCGCCTTTCGAACGGATCGAAGACGGTCCTGATCGACGTGCGGGAGCCGTTCGAGCATGAGATCAACCGGATCGAACCGGCGCAGCTCATCCCGCTCGGCGACCTGCCGGACCGGCTGGCCGACCTGTCGCCGGCCGACTCCTACGTCATCCACTGCAAGATGGGCGGCCGTAGCGCCAAGGCGGTCGAGCTGATGCGCTCGCGCGGGTTCGCCGACGTGGTCAACTTGGCCGGCGGCATCGACGCCTGGGTCGAGGAGATCGATCCCGACCAGCCGAGCTACTGACGAACGGCGCCAAGGAGCGTTGCGGAATGGGAAGGAGCCTTCTGGACAAGGTCTGGGACCTGCACCGCGTGGCGGAGCTGCCGTCGGGCGAGACGCAGGTCTTCGTCGGCCTCCATCTCGTGCACGAGGTGACCTCGCCGCAGGCGTTCGCCATGCTGCGCGAGCGCGGCCTGCGCGTCCGTCACCCGGAGCTCACGGTGGCCACCGTCGACCACATCGTGCCGACCGACACGGCGCAGCGGCCGTTCGCCGACCCGATGGCGGAGCAGATGCTGCAGCACCTGGAGCGCAACGTGGCCGAGCACGGCATCCGCTACTACGGGCTCGGCCACGACGACCAGGGAATCGTGCACGTGATCGGGCCGCAGCTCGGGCTCACCCAGCCCGGCATGACCATAGCCTGCGGCGACTCGCACACCTCCACCCACGGCGCGTTCGGGGCGATCGCCTTCGGCATCGGCACCTCGCAGGTGCGCGACGTGCTGGCCACGCAGACGCTGGCCTTGCGCAAGCCCAAGCTGCGCCGCATCACCGTCGACGGCGATCTGGGCCCCGGCGTCTACGCCAAGGACGTGATCCTGTCGATCATCGCCGCCCTGGGGGTGAAGGGCGGCATCGGCTACGCCTATGAGTACGCCGGCTCCACCATCGACGCGCTCGACGTGGAAGGCCGCATGTCGATCTGCAACATGAGTATTGAGGGCGGCGCGCGGGTCGGCTACGTCAACCCCGACCGGACCACGTTCGACTACCTGCGCGGGCGCCCGGAGGCGCCGGCGGGGGAAGACTGGCAGCGGGCGGCGGCGTTCTGGCGGTCGTGCGCGTCGGACCCGGACACCGTCTACGACGATCAGGTGGCGTTGCGGGCGGAGGACATCGAACCGGTCGTCACCTGGGGCACCAACCCCGGCCAGTCGGCCGCGGTCACCGACACCATCCCCGACCCGGAGCGCGCTCCCGGAGAGCGGCGGGCCGGCATGGCGGCGGCGCTCGGCCACATGCGGCTGCGCCCCGGCGCGCCGGTGGCCGGCACGCCGATCGACGTAGCCTTCATCGGCTCCTGCACCAACAGCCGCCTGTCCGACCTGCGCGAGGCGGCGCGCGTGGTGGAGGGGCGGCGGGTCAAGTCCGGCGTCAAGGCGCTGGTAGTGCCCGGATCGCGCCGCATCGCCCGGCAGGCGGCCGACGAGGGGTTGCGCGAGGTGTTCGAGTCGGCCGGGTTCGAGTGGCGCGGCGCCGGCTGCTCGATGTGCCTGGCAATGAATCCCGACAAGCTGGAAGGCGCGCAGATGTCGGCCTCGTCGTCGAACCGCAACTTCGTCGGCCGGCAGGGATCGCCGCAGGGGCGGACGTTGCTGATGAGTCCGGCCATGGTGGCGGCCGCCGCGGTCAACGGCCGGGTGACCGACGTGCGCGAGCTGCTGGGGGCTGCCTGATGGCCGCCGACGCCCGCGTCACCGCGGTCAGCGGAACCGGCGTGCCGGTGCGCGGCGACGACGTGGACACCGACCGCATCATCCCGGCGCGGTACCTCAAGGCGGTCACCTTCGAGGGGCTGGGCGAACACGCCTTCCGGGACGAACGGATCGCCGCCGGCGAATCGGGCGCCGCCCATCCGCTCGACGATGCGCGCTACGCCGGCGCCTCGGTGCTGTTCGTGAACCGCAACTTCGGCTGCGGGTCGTCGCGGGAGCACGCGCCGCAGGCGCTCTACCGGTACGGCATCCGGGCCATCGTCGGCGCTTCGTTCGCGGAGATCTTCGCCGGCAACTGCCTGATGATCGGCCTGCCGGCGGTCACCTCCGAGCGGGTCGGCGAGTGGCAGGACCGTCTGGAGGCGGCCCCCGAAACGCCGGTGCGGGTCGACGTGCAGGCCGCCTCGATCACGCTGGGCGGCGATGAGTATCCGCTCGAGATACCGGCGGCGGCGCGCCGGTCGCTGGTCTCCGGGACCTGGGATTCGATGGCGGCGCTGCTGGCCGGCGGCGAACGGATCGGCGCCGCCGCGGCGCGCATCCCCTACCTGGGGTGGCGGCGGCAGGCGACCGGAGAGAGCGAATGAGCGATCTGAACGTCCGCAGCCGGGCGATGACCGCCGGCGTGGAGCGCACGCCCAACCGGGCCATGCTGCGCGCGGTCGGCTTTACCGACCGGGACTTCGACAAGCCGATCATCGGCATAGCCAGCGCCGGCAGCGACGTGACGCCGTGCAACGTGCACCTGGACGGCCTGGCCGACCGGGCGCGGGCCGGGGTGCGCGCCGGCGGCGGCGTACCGGTGCGCTACAACACCTTCGTGGTCACCGACGGCGAGGCGATGGGCCACGAAGGGATGAAGTGCTCGTTGGTGAGCCGCGAAACGATCGCCGACACGATCGAGCTGGTCACCCGCGGCCACCAGCTCGACGCCATCCTGGGCGTCGCCGGTTGCGACAAGACCATCCCCGGCACGGTCATGCCGATGGCCCGTCTGGACGTGCCGAGCATCTTCGTCTACGGCGGCACCATCCTGCCGGGCAACTACCGCGGCCGCGACGTCGACATCATCTCCGCGTTCGAGTCGGTCGGCGCCTACAGCGCCGGCCGCATCGACGAGGAGGAGCGGCACGGCATCGAGTGCGCCGCCTGCCCGGGGCCCGGCGCCTGCGGCGGCATGTACACCGCCAACACCATGGCGTCGGCCATGGAGGCGATCGGCATGACGCTGCCCGGCAACGCGTCGATCCCGGCGGTCGACGACCGCAAGGCGGCGGAGATGGAGCGCGCCGGCCGGGCGCTGATGGACGCGGTGCGCGCCGGGCGCACGCCGCGGCAGATCATGACCCACGAAGCGTTTGAGAACTCGATGCGGGTGGTGATGGCGCTCGGCGGGTCGACCAACGCCGTGCTGCACCTGCTGGCGCTGGCGCACGAGGCGGAGGTGCCGCTGTCGATCGACGAGTTCAACGCCATTTCGGACACAACGCCGACCATCGCCGACCTCAAGCCGGCGGGCCGCTACGTGATGCGCGACCTGGACCGCGCCGGCGGCGTGCAGACGGTGATGAAGCTGCTGCTCGACGCCGGACTGCTGCACGGCGGCTGCCTGACCGTGAACGGACGCACGGTGGCGGAGAACCTGGCCGGGGTGCGGGCCGATCTCGACGGCCAGGACGTCATCTATCCGCTGTCGGCGCCGGTCAAGCCGACCGGGCCGATCAGCGTGATCAAGGGCAACCTGGCGCCGGAGGGAGCGGTGCTGAAGAGCTCCGGCGTTTCCGTGCGGCGCCACACCGGGCCGGCGCGGGTCTTCGACGAGGAGGAGAGCGCCCTGCGCGCCATCCTGGACGGCTTGATCGTCGCCGGCGACACGGTGGTGATCCGCTACGAAGGGCCGCGCGGCGGACCGGGTATGCGCGAGATGCTGGCCCCCACCTCGGCGATCGCCGGCGCCGGGCTGATCGGCGACGTGGCGCTGATCACCGACGGCCGCTTCTCCGGCGGCAGTCACGGCATCGTGGTGGGCCACGTCGCCCCGGAGGCGCAGACCGGCGGACCGATCGCCGCGGTGCGGGAGGGCGACGCCATCACCATCGACCTGGACGCCAAGACGATCGACGTCGACCTGACGCAGCAGGAGATCGAGTCGCGGCTGCGCGATCTGCGGCCGGCCGAACGGCCGATCCCGTATCAGCGCGGCGTGCTGGCCAAGTACGCGCGGCTGGTCTCATCGGCCAGCCTGGGCGCGATCACGCACTGAAAGAGAGGCTTGGAGCTATGGCGCTCAAGGTACACGTGACCGGAGTCAGCGGCCTGATCGGGGACGTGGTGTACCGGCATCTGGCCGCGCAGCCGGAGCGGTACTACGTGACCGGGAGCGGCCGGCGCTACGATGCGTCGGCGCGGGTGGCGCCCGGGCGGACGCTCGCGTGCCCGCCGGAACGATTCACGCGCGCCGACCTTGCCGACCCGGATGCGCTGGAGCGGGCCTTCGCCGGGGCGGAGGTGGTGGTCCACATGGGGGCGATTCCCGACCCGGCGGCGCCGATAGACGTGATCGTCCCCAGCAACGTGACCGGCGCCTACAACGCGCTGGAGGCGTGCCGCCGCCAAGGGGTGCGCCGCATCGTCTACGCCAGCACGGTCATGACCGACTGGGGCTACCAGTTCGACGAGCCGTACAAGGCGATCGGCGAAGGGCGTTTCGACGACGTGCCGGACGGCTTCCGCCGGATCACGCACCTGGACCCGACGCGGCCGACCGAGCCGTACTCGGCCAGCAAGGTGTGGGGCGAAGGTCTGTGCCGCGCCTACGCCGACGGTCACGGCCTCTCCTGTCTGTGCCTGCGCATCGGCGGCGTGAATGCCGAGGACGCGCCGAGCGCGGCCGGCGGGGCGCTGTGGTGCAGCCAGCGCGACATCGCCGCCGTCACGGAGCTGGCGGTCAACGCGCCGGCGGAGTTGCGCTTCGGCATCTTCTATGGGGTGTCGGACAACCGGTACCGGTGGCTCGACGCCGAGCACACCCGCCGCGTGCTCGGCTTCCAACCGGCCGACCGCGCCGAAGACGCCATCGCTCGACAGGACTGAAACGGCCCGGCGCGCTTGTCCGCGCCGGCCGGCCGGGGTACCTTCTTTCCGTATCCCAGGAGGTTGGTCATGTTGAAGAAGATGGAAACCAAGGTAGAGAAGGTCGTCTCCGGAGCGCGGGACGCCGTGTCCGGAGCGCGGGAGGCCGTGAGCGACGCTCTCGATTCGCGCGCCCACGCGGTGACGGTGCGCCTGGACGCCGACAGCCTCCGGTGCGTGGATGAGATGGTGCGCGCCGAGGTCGTTCCCGACCGCGCCGCGGCGGTCGCGTACCTGGTCAAGGAAGGGCTCCGGGTGAGCGCCGACCTGCTCGACAAGATTCAGCAAGGGTTCGACCGGATCGAAGGCATCAAGCGGGAGATGCGCGGCCTGGGCAACGGCGCCTCGGAAAACCCGCCGGCCGCCGCCAAGTAGCCGGCCCGGCCGGGGAGTCCGGCCCGACACGGGCTCACCGATGAGACGGTCGCCGACTCCCGTGTGGACCCATCCTCTTTCCGGATTCAACCAGATGGTCCATCTCGAAGACGTAACTCGCTCACCCATTCCTCCACCAACTGAGGCAGACGCTCGACGATCTCATACCCGAAGAGCACTTCATCTACGTATCCCATGTGGATCAGGTCGATCATCCGGCACAGGTACGAACGGCCGCACGTCCACCAGGTATAATGGGAGTCGATCATCAGGTAGTGGCGAATACGCACATCCTCGCTATGCGCCAACTCTTCGAGCTCCATTCCATCGAGCAGGGTCTCGTACACGCCGCCGGCAACTCGGCTGCCGAAGGTCGTCGTGTAGTAATACTCCTTTATTTCCCATACGGCGACCGGATCGACCACCGACGGAAAGGCCCCGTCAACACGGCGCGACAGAGTCCGCAACGGCGCTCTGTCTCTGGTGACCGTGGTGAGTCTCCTCGGATCGTAGTCGCACGAAATCCCGCAAGCATGCGATTCGACGAGCATGTTCACCAACCCGGTAAAATACGCGGGCGCCTTCTTCTCCCCTTTCTGCTTGTTCATCGGAATGGGGCACGTCGGACGCAACTCGGCGAAGTGTCGTTCAAACTCAGACTTCGCGCGATCCACGTCCATCAAGCGCGGCTCGACGTACTCGTTCAGAATCGTCGCTCGGTAGGCGAAGTAATCGAGAACGGCTGCGCCGTGAGCCGTCGTCCTGTCGTCGTCGAGAAGATGCCCACAGTCGAAACCCATTTCTCCGTATGATCGCTGAACGTCACGGATGGCAGGGACGAGAATCTCTTTCGTGCGACGCTTTGAATAGCCGACGGATTCGCTGATGGTACGAACGTCCGCCCAGAATGACCTGGGCAAATCACGAAATCTGATGTCGGCGGTCATCGTCGATCCTCGGCGCTGTCGAGGCGGACCACGAAGTCGATGAGCGTGACGCCGCAACAGACGCATACCTGCTCCAGCTCGAGCAGATCCAGCCGCCGCTCTCCGCTCTCACACTTGCTCACGAAGGACTGAGGCTGACCGAGCTTCTCTGCGAGGTCGACTTGACGCAAACCGGCATCGATGCGAATGTCCCGCAGAAGCCTTTGTACGATGTACTGTCGGCGCGAGTAGATTGACTTGTCCACGATCTGTGACGAGCATACGCTTGGTTGACGTATATCCCATTATCGGATATACTCGCGGCGAGACTCCGTATGGACCCACAGAAGACGACGACTGACCTGTTCGGCCGACCGGCGTACGCCCGCCCGAACGGGTCACTGCTCAAATGGATCGGCAACAAGTTCAACGTTGCCGAAGAGATCACGTCTTTTTTCCCGACTGAAGTCGGAGCCTTTTACGACGTGTTTGTCGGAGGCGGTTCGATCCTCGCCACAGTGGCGCCGGCTCGCGGCGTGGGCTCGGACTCGTTCGCTCCCTTGATCGAAATATGGAACATGGTTCGATCGGCGCCCGACACGGTCAAAGGGTGGTACGAACAGCGCTGGCGATACGCGATGTCCGGTGACAAGCGGGAGAGATATGAGGAGATCAAGGCGGCTTACAACGCCAGGGCCAATGGAGCGGACTTCCTGTACCTGACGCGGGCTTGTTACGGCGGCGTCATCAGGTTCCGGAAGGCCGACGGCTACATGTCAACACCCGTGGGCATCCACCGGCCCATCGCTCCCGGCAGCTTTGCAAAAAGGGTGGACGAGTGGCACTCGAGAATACAAGGAACCGATTTCCTTCACGCTGATTACGCCGAGGTCATGGATCGATGCGTCGACGGCGACATGGTATACTGCGACCCGCCGTATACGCACAGTCAGGCTATACTGTACGGCGCGCAGGACTTCGACATCACTCGGCTGTTCGAGTCGATCCGGCGCTGCAAGGAACGGGGCGTCCGCGTCGCGTTGAGCATCGATGGCACCAAGAAATCGGGAAAGAAACACTGCGCCGTGCCGATGCCGGAGGGGCTGTTCGAGCGGCAGATACTGGTCAGCACCGGCAGATCGATGCTTCGGCGCTTTCAGATGGATGGCCGGACGTTGGAGTCCGAGGTCGTAGCGGATCGTCTGCTGCTGACCTACTGAGTCACCGGGTTCAGCGTTAGTGTTGGATCCCACATAATCTCGCCGATGGAATCCCGGAATAAATCGTCCGGAGAAGCCTCGGGATGTCCCGGATTCTCCCGTCAGGTGAACGACTGCGGGACAGCGCCTCGGTAGCCATGGCGGTCGGCGGCGCCTGCATCAGAGGCGCAGTTCTTCGACGGCCGTCTGCAGATGCTCGGCGGTGACGGTGCGCGCATCGTCGAGCGCGGTGGCCGACAAGGCGTAGTGGGCGATGCGGTTGATCTGCCGAGGCAGCCCGCGGGAGGCCTGAAACAGCGTCTCTGCGGCGGCCGGCTCGAACAGCGGCACCTCGCAGCCGGCCAGATGCAGGCGGTGCGCGAGGTAGCCGTCGAGTTCCCCGCGCTGCAGGCCGCCCAAGTGATGGCGCACGATCATGCGCTGGGCAACCGATTCGTGGACGGTCATGGACAGCCTGCGGCGCAACTCGGTGAGGCCGACCAGCAGCAGGCACAGCCGGTGTTCGGAGTCCATGGAGTAGTTGGTCAACAGGTGCAGGTCGTCGAGCACGTCGGTGCGCAGGAACTGCGCATCGTCGATGATGAGGACCGGCATCCGGTTGGCTTCCGCGGGCGTTGGAAGTCCAAATAGAGGCCGAAGTCTTTGGCTATTCGAATCAGCTCGGTACGGACCGCTTGTTCGAGCGAATCGCCGATGATCTGTCCGAGCTTGTGGGCTGGGGACTCCGCCAAGGTCTATCCTTCGACCCAAAGGCGCCCTTCGCACAGGGGCACTCGGTGCTTTCTGTTCTTCCACTTTACGTTCCGATCGCGCGTCTTTTCAAAGGAGAAGGACGTGAAACCGGCCGCCACGGCCAACGCTCCTAGCCACTCAACCACCGGCACGTAGACTCCATACGGCGCGGAGTCACCGATCACGAAGCACACGCGCGACGGGGATCGGCACACTCTGCGAAGCGCGCGCCACACCTGCGCCAAGTCAAGAAAGTAGCATGCGATCATGTTATGGTAGGTTTTCTTGCCGCCGCGGGTCAATCGGCGCGTGGCAAGGACGTCGCAGACAGAGCGCAGTTCCCCGCTTATCGGCGTCAAAGAAGAATCGTCGATAATCCGCGCAATGTCCACCGATCGCGCCGGAACGTGCTGGGTGCACGAACGCAGCAAATGCCGGCGGATAGCGTTCGGCAGGTCTCCCCAGCCCGTGATCTCTCCGAAAAACATGAGCTCCAGACGAGTCGCATCGGCGTAGTCGTAGTTGTTCGGATAGGGAGGTGACGTCAACACCAGATCGAAGTCTTCGGCGGAAACGGAATCGCAGGTGCGGGCGTCGTCCTGCGCAAACGCCGCCCGCGGACCGGCGAGCGCGGCCGCGCCGCGCATGTCTTCCGCAATCGTATCAGCCATAGCGCGAAAGGCGAAGAACGGCTGCTGAACCCGAGCTTTCCTCCTATCGGGCAACAGGTACTGGCAGTTTGCCGTGCCGACGTGGGACGTGGAGCGAAGTACGGAAACCAGCGTCAACCACACGAGACGCGCGGCTTCGGAGCCGTCGTCTAAGTCGCGCACGGCTTGTCGCAAGCAATCGAGTTCAGCGAGACTGTCGTCTCGGTAGCATTTACGGATCAGAGGCGCGTAAATGTCAAGGTTAGGCGTCAGCCGGTTCGCACGGGTCACGACGCTTCCGGCAAGATCGAGGTAGGCGGATGCGGACGAACGGTAGGCGAGTTTGGCGCGGGCGACTCTGGCCACGAACGGGTGCGCGTCGATGCCGCACGACGCCACGCCGCACCGCTCTGCGGCGACGAGCGTCGTGGCGCATCCGGCGAATGGGTCGAAGACCCGTATCTCGCGTTCCTTCGACTCCCGGGCGATTACCTCTTCAGCCCACGCGCCGCTGAAGCCGGCGCTGTAGCGAAACCATCGGTGCACCGGCAGGTCCATGTTGCCGACGAAGCTGCCCAACGTGCTCTCTTTGTAGCGAGGGGGCTCAGGGAACAGAGAAAAGAAAACTGCATAAGCGCTTCGGCAATCGAAGATGCTAGAAGAACGCGGGAGCGGCGCCTTCGGTGCGGAAAAGCGGCCGGCCGGCGCTCATGCCGGGCCAGGGTATGCCGGCGCCGATCAGGAGCAGCGTGATGAGCACGGCGATGGTGGTGCGGCGGAAGCGGCAGTCGACCGCCGCGCGTTTGATGCGGCCGGCGGCGACGTGCAGGAAGGTGACGGCGACCACCATCGGCAGCGTGTGCTCGACCAGGAAGTAGCGGAGTTGCGCGTCGCGCATAGCTGCCCCGATGTCCTCGAACGCGGCGCGGACCACGGGGCTCAACGCCACGTACAGCAGGAGCCCGATCAGGAACTGCAGGGACAGCAGGTGGGCCGCCGCCTGCAGCAGCGCGGTGTCGGCCGGCCGCCACGGCGCCCGCCGCGCCCAGCCGGTTCCGGCGCGCGCCAGCAGCAGCAGAAACAGCGCCAGCAGCGGCCAGCGCAGCCAGGAGTGGGCGATCAGCAGCGTCGTGTACACGCCGGTACCATAAGGGCCGGCGGGGCCGGCATCAACGCGCCGCGGCGTGCCGCCGGACCAGCGCGCGGAACCGGTCGCCGCGGTCGAACTCGTTGCGGAACATCCCGAACGACGCGCAGCCGGGCGACAGCAGCACCGTAACGCCCGGTTCGGCCGCCTGCAGCGCGGCGCCGAAGGCGCGCTCCAGGGAGTCGAACGGCCCGTCGCACCGCACGCCGGCGGCCCGTAGCGCGCCGCCGAGCTTGGCCGTAGCGCTGCCGGCCAGCAGCACGCAACGCCGCACGGCGCCGGCCGAGGCGGCCAGCATGGAGAAGTCGAGCTCCTTGTCGGCGCCCCCGGCCAGCAGCACCACCGGTCCCGGCGCAGCGGCCAGCGCCGCGACCACCGCCTCCGGGATGGTCGCCGCGGAGTCGTTGACGAACCGCACGCCGGCCGCCTCCCCGACCGGCTCCAGCCGGTGCGGCAGTCCTTCGAATCGGTTCAGAGCGCCGCGTATCGTTGCCGAGCCACAGCCGAAGGCGGCCGCGGCCGCCGCCGCCGCCAACAGATTGGCGGCGATGGCGTGTCCGCCCAGACCGGCGGCCGCGCCCGGCGCGGCGTCGAACACCGCGCCGCGCACGCCGCCGACCGACACGCGGCCCACGCCGTCTTCGAGCCAGGCGCCGTCGCCGTCCGGCCGCCGCCGGGTGGAGAAGTGCATGATGCGGGCGGCGGCGCCGGCGGCGAACCGCCGGCGCCACGGATCGTCGGCGTTGAGGACCAGCGCGGCGTCCGGCGGCTGCCCGGCGGCGATGACCCGCTTGTCCTGCAGATACTCCTCCATGGATGCGTACCGGTTCTGGTGGTCGCGCAGCAGGTTGGTGACCACCGCCACCGCCGGCGCCAGCAGGCCGCGGCCGCGCAGGTCGCCGAGCTGCCACGACGACAGCTCCAGCACCACCGGGGCGCCGGCGGTCAGCTCATCCAGGAAGTCGAGGGGCGAACCGCCGATGTTGCCGCCGAGCCGCGCGCCTGGGTAATCGGCGCGCAGCACGGCGGCCAGCGCGGCGGCGGTGGTCGACTTCCCCTTGCTGCCGGTCACCGCCAGCACCGGCGCCGGGCAGCGGGCCAGGAACAGCGACAGGTCGGTCTGCACGTCCGCCCCGGCGGCGCGGGCGGCCTCCAGAAACGGCGAGTCGGGCGGCGCGCCGGGGTTCTTGATCACCAGGTCGGCGTCGGTAAAGTCGCTGCGCCGATGGCCGCCGAGCGCCAGCCGCACGCCAGGCGGCAACGCCTCGACGGCGGGGCGCAGCTCGGTGGCGGTCTTGAGATCGGTCACGGTCACCTGCGCGCCGCGCGCGCACAGGAAGCGGGCGGCGCCCAGGCCGCCGCCGGCTATGCCGAGCCCCATGACGGTCGCGCGCAGCCCGCGCAAGTCTGCGGACCGCCGCCGCCCGGTCAGTTGGAGGTCCCCCCGCCCCCGCCGGCTGCCGGCGAACCGTCCGCCTCAGAACCGTCCGCGGCGGTGCCGGCCGCCGGCACGGCGTCGGCTGGCGCCGCTTCACGCCGCAGGGACTCCAGCGCCTCGATCGCCCAGTCCTTGCCGTTCCACCGGAGCCGGACCCGTTCGGTCACCGCCAGCCCGGGCGGTCTGACGGCGACGATCATGTCCTCGACGTTCGGCGTCCAGAAGTAGTAGCGGACCGCGAACACCGGCTCGGCGCCGGCCTGCTCGGTGACCACCTCCAGATCCGTGATCCCGTACACCCGGAACGGCGGCGCCGCCGGGCGGCCCATCGCGTCCCACTCCGGCGCGGGCACCACCCGCCTGGGGCCGCGGCCGGCCATCGCCATGCGGGACTCCAGGAACATGTGCAGGGTCTCGTTGATCAGCGCGCGGCCGGCGTCGCCGGTGACCGCGTCCTCCATCGGCTCGGTGTCGAGCGTGTTGATCGAGTCGTAGAAGAGCTCCACCACTTCCGCCGGCTCAAGCCCGCGGGTGACCGGCGGGGCCAGCGCCCGTCCGATGATCGGGACCAGGATCGCCAGCGCCACCGCCGCGCCGGCGCCCCAACCGGCCAGACGGCGCCAGTTGCGGTGCAGGAAGCGGCTGCGCGCGTAGCGGCGCTCGGCCTGTTCGGCTTCCGCCTCTGCCGCGGTCAGCGCGGCCGGCGGCGGATCGCCGATCTCCGCCAGCGCGCCGGCCGCCGCCCGTCCGCCGAGCAGGGCGCCCCACGCGGAGAGGGCCGGGACGGCCTGCGCGTCCTGACCGAGCGACGCCGCCACGGCGTCGCTCAACTCGGCCGGCGCCGACGGTTGGAAGGTGCGGGGCGGCACGAGCTGCAGCCCGCGCACCCGGTCGTGCACCTCCTCTTCGGACGCGCCGTCGAACGGGTAACGGCCGCACAGCGCGCGGTAGACGGCGACGCCGAGCGCGAACGCCAGCTGCTGCGGGCCGGTGCGGTGCGGGTGCCGGTAGCGGTCGACGCTCGCCAGCCGCTCGGCGGGCGTCTTGACGCCGTTGAGCCGCTCCATCACCGCCGGCGGCAACAGCAACACCCGGTCGTCGTCCGTGAAGATCACGGCGTCGCCCTGGATCGGGCCGGTGAAGCCGACCCGCTTGGCCAGCGCTTCGAGCGCCAGCGCCAGCCGGTGCAGGCGCCGGCTCCGCGCCGGCGACGGCGGCGCCGCCAACGCGGCGTCCAGCGTGACGCCGTCGACCCAGGAGCCGACCACGTAGACCTGATCCCGGTGGTGGCGGTAACCGGTGAAGCGCCAGATGCCGACCGTCGGCGAATGTCCGGCGCCGAAGCCGGAGACGATCCAGCCATCCGACTTCGCCACCGCGCCGAGCTGGGCAAGGCTGTACTGGTTGTGCCGGGGCCCCGCCGGAATGGCGAGCAGCGCCTCTCCTTCCAGATCGAGCCGCAGTGGCCGTTCCACGTCGGCCGCATCATAACCGAATCGGGCCGCGCGCGATCGGTAAATGAACGTAAGCCGAATGCGGCCCGCGCCCGCCGTAGCGCCGCTCCGCGCTGGCACCGTTCTTGCTCTACCCATCGGCATGACACGCCACATCATCCGTGTAGCCGCATTCGCGCTCTGCGCCGCCGTCTCCGCCTGGGCCCAGGCCCCGGCCCCGGAGGACCTCGTCCCCGACCTGCGCGTCGATCTCAAGGGCAACGGCGGGCGGATCGCCGCCGCGTCGGTCGATCTCGACCTCGACCGGGTTCTGCTGGTCGCCCGCACCCACCGCGGCACGGGCCGCTCGGTCGTCGGCATCGACACCGAACCGTTCACCGTGGGGCCGTTGCGGCTCGCCGGGTTGGCGGGCCTCGTCACCGCCTCGCCGCTCGACCGGTATCCGTGGAGCTCGGCGCTCACCGGCGCCGGCGCTCCGCTGCTCGACCGCTCGCAGTCCCCGTCCGGCCGGTTCGGGGCGGCGCTCCGCGCCGGCGGCGGGTTCTACGTCTACGCCATGCGCCGTTCGGCTACGGCGGCCCGGTTCGGCGCCGGCGGGCGCTTTGCGCACGATGCCGGCCTGGCCGCCGATCTGGCCGCGGTCTTCACCCGCCTGTCGGCCAAACCCGGCGCACCGGCCGCGGGCTCGGCGCCGCCTGCGCCCCGGTCGCAGATGATCCACGCAGCCGCCCGCGTCGGCGGCGTCGGCGATCTGCTGCAGATCCGTGCCGTGCCGATCGTGATGGCGGCGGACCGGCAGCCGCCGGCCGGCGCCGGCATCGTCAGCGCCGGACTCGACTGGGGGTGGCTGGCGGTCGACGGCTCGCTGGCGTTCGCCGACCGGCGGTACTTCACCGGCGACGCGAAGCGCGCGACCGGGGGCAGCGCGGCGGTCCGTATGCGCGTCGCCGGCGGCCGCGGCGGGACGCTGGACGTGCGATCGCACTGGCGGTACGACGCGTCGCCGGAACGGGTGGTGTCCGCCCGCTTGGCATCCGCCGGCGGCGCCGCGGCGGGGTTCTCCGGCCGCGCCGAGGTGTCGCACCGCACGACCCGTTCATCGCAACGGGTGCGCCTGTCCGCTCGGGTGGAGGCGCGCGAGCAGGGCGCGCGCGGCTGGCTGTCCGGGGCGGTGAGCGCGACGACCGGCGGCCGCGCGACCCACCGCGTCGAGGTGGGGACGCGGCTGCAGCCGGCGCCGGACCTGCGTCTCACCATCGCCGCCGGCTGGGCGGGCGAGTGGAACGCGCGGATCGAGTGGGTGCTGCAGGCGGCCGGCCATCAGGTCGAGTGGGACGCCGACGACGACGGCGATTGGGGGCTCGGCCTGCGGCTGCGCGGCGGCCGCGGCGGGTGACGGGCCGATTGCCCGGACCGCCGGCGGCCGGTAGAATCGGGGGAATCGAAGAACCGACGCTCTCTCTCTACAACACCATGACCGGCGAGGTGGAGCCGTTCGTGCCCCTGGTCGACGGCCAGGTCGGCATGTACTGCTGCGGGCCGACCGTCTATCTCGATCAGCATCTCGGCAACCTGCGCACCTACCTGTTCGAGGACGTGCTGCGGCGCACCCTGGAGGACTGCGGCTACCGGGTGCGCCACGTCATGAACGTCACCGACGTCGGCCACCTCACCGACGACGGCGACGAGGGCGAGGACAAGATGATCAAGAGCGCCCGCGCCGCCGGCCTCTCCGTCGAGCAGATCGCCGAGCGGTACACCGATCAGTTCTTCCGGGACTGCCGGGCGTTGCGGATCACCCGGCCCACGGTGGTGTGCAAGGCGACCGAGCACGTCCCGGACATGATCGCGCTGATCGAACGGCTGGCCGAGCGCGGGCACACCTACGCGGCCGGCGGCAACCTTTTCTACGACATCTCCACGTTCCCGGACTACGGCCGGATGGCGCGTCTCGATCTGGATGAGCAGCAGGCCGGGGCGCGCATCGAGGTCGACGCCCACAAGCGCGGCCCGCACGACTTCGGCCTGTGGTTCACCAAGTCGAAGTTCGAGCGGCAGGCCATGTTGTGGGATTCGCCCTGGGGTCGCGGCTACCCCGGATGGCACATCGAGTGCAGCGCCATGTCGATGCGCTACCTGGGCGAACGCTTCGACATCCACTGCGGCGGGATCGATCACGTCCCCGTCCATCACACCAATGAGATCGCGCAATCGGACGGCGCGACCGGGGAGCCGTGCGTGCGCTACTGGGTGCACGGCGAGTTCCTGGTGATCGACGGTGCGCGCATGGCCAAGTCGGGCGGCAACCTGGCCACCCTGTCGCAGCTGGTCGAGCGCGGCTTCGATCCGCTCGATTACCGCTTCTTCTGCCTGGGAGCCCATTACCGGGACCAGCACACCTTCTCCGAGCAGGCTCTGGCGGCCGCCCGCAGCGCGCGCCGCCGTCTGCTCGACCGCGTCGCCGAGTTCGCCGAGCTGGCCGCCGGCGGGGAGCCGCCCGGCCCGGAGGATCTGGCCGAGGAGGCGTGGCGGGAGTTCCGCCGGCATGCCCGCAACGACCTGCACATGCCGCGCTGCCTGGCGGTGCTGTGGGGGCTGGTGAAGGACCCGCGCGTGGGGGCGGCCGCCAAGCTCGACGTGCTGCGGCGCATGGACCGCATCCTGGCCGTCGGCATTGAAGACGCCGGCCCCCGCCAGCCGGAGCTCACCGAGGACGCGCGCGCGCTGATCGAACGCCGAACGGCCGCGCGCGCCGAGCGGGACTTCGCCACCGCCGACCGGCTTCGCGCGGAGCTTGCCACGCGCGGCGTGTTGCTCGAAGATCGGCCCGACGGGGTGCGGTGGCGCTTGATTGACCGGAAAAGCTCACCGAAGCTGTAACCAGGCGTACGTCGATGTTGTTGTCTAACGTTGGAGCGCGACGCGATTTTGACCGGGTCTACCGAAGCCTCTTCCCGACGCTGTTCCGGGTGGCGTACCGCATCTGCCTTGACCAGGGGCTGGCGGAGGACATCTGTCAGGAGGCGTTCATGCGCTACCTGCGGCGCCCCGCCCCGCTCCCCGACCTCGACCAGACCCGGTTCTGGCTTTTGCGCGTGGTCCGTAACCTGTCGCTCAACGTGGAGAAGCGCAGGAAGCGGGAGCTCCGCGCCAACCGCGACGTCACGCGCGCGCCCGCCACGGGCCGGGAAGAGACCGCCGAAGGCGATCTGCTGCGCACGGAGACCCGGTCGACGGTGCAAGCCGCCCTCGGCAGTCTGCCGATCAACCTGCGAACCGCGCTCGTGATGCGGGAGTACGGCGGCCTCAGCTATCGGGAAATCGCGGCCGTGCTGCGCATCAGCGAAGGCAACGTCAAGGTGCGGGTGTTCCGCGCCCGTCAGCGCCTGGCGAAGATCCTCGATCCGAGTAGCCTGCATGTGTCCTGACGACCCCGTTCTGTCGAGCTACCTCGACCACCAGCTCTCTGCGCGCGGTTCCGCCCGGGTAGAGGCCCACCTGCACGACTGCGACGACTGCCGCATCCGCCTGCGGCGCTACCAGTCGGTGGCGCACCGCCTGCTGGAGTGCGACGAACCGGACGTGGAGCAGGCCGGCGCCCGTGTCCGGGAACGGATCGCCTCGCAGATGCCGGTCGCCGCCGCTCCGCGCCGCCGGTCGTTGCGGCTGCCGATCGCCGCGGCGTCGATGGCGGCGGCGCTCGCCGTGGCGTTCACGGCGGCGCTCGGGGAGCGTCCGGCGGCGCTCGACCGGCAGCCGGGCGAGCTCGGCCTGTGGGGGCGGCTCCAGGAATGGAGCGGCCTCGGCGAGTGGGGCGGGCTCCCGGAGCGGAGCCCAACCCCCGCACCGGGCGCTCCGGCGGCGCTGCCGGCCGGCGCGGACGGGTCGGCGGTGCTGGAGTTGTCGCTGCCGGCCGACGGCCGGTTCCAACTCTTCAGTCCGCCCGCCATCCTGCATGAGGTAGAGGTGCAGCCGTTGGCGGCCGCCGCGCTCGGCGACCCCGTGACGATGAAGGTGCAGCTCCCTCCCGCGCGCTATCGGCTGGTCGGGACGCCGGTCATAGTGCATGAAGCCGAACTTGAGCAGACGGGTCCGTAAGCTCCGGGTGCGTGCGCTGGCCGCGGCGCTGCTGGCCGTGGCCGCCGGCGGTTCGCTCGGCGCCCAGGTCGACGCGCAAGACCGGCCGTTGGAGCTCCGCCTGTCGATCAACGTGGTGACGCAGGACGGCCACGTCTTCATGAAGCTCGACCAGCTGCAGCCGACCGTAGCCGGCCAGGGAGTCGGCGTGAAGCTGGAGCAGGCCAACCAGCTGCGGATCGAGGCGCTGTTCACGCCGGTGTGGCGAACCTCGACCGAAATGACCCTGCACGCCCAGGGGCAGATCTGGGTCGGCGACGCGGACGGCGGGTACGGCGAGACCCCGGTGGCCAGCACCTATCGGGCCATGCCGGTGTCGCTCGGCGACACCGTGCTGTTCTTCCCGCTCGGCGGCGAGCGCGCGTTGCGGGGAAGCACCGAACGGTTCCACTTCCAGAGCGGCGCGCTGCCGGTCGATCCGCCCGCGCCGGGCCAGGCGGACGACGGACCGGTGACGGTGCTGATCGTGATGGCGGTGCAGGTGGTCCTGCAGGACGGAGCGGCCGGACGGCGGAACGTCGTTTCCTGAACGCCGCCCGCGCGGTCGGCGCGCTGGCTGCCGTGGTGGCGGCGGTGGCGGCGATCTCCACGCTGGCGGCGCCGCCCCCGCAGCTGCATGACGCGGCGCCCCGGGTGACCGCGCCCGGGCGGGTCCTCACTCTGCACGGCCGCTTCTTCGGCGACGACCGCGGTACCGGCGCGGTGACCTTCGCCGGCCGGCAGCCGCACACCGGCGCCTACCGCTCCTGGTCCGACCGGCGCATCGTGGTGGTCGCCCCGGCGTCGTTCGAAAGCGGGCTGGTGCGCGTGGTGACCCGTGCCGGCGTCAGCGGCGGGCTGCTGCTCACCCACCGCGGCGACCTGCCGCTGCCGGTCGCCGGCGAGCGGTTGCCCGGCGGGCCGCCGGTCATCACGTCGATTCGCCCGGCCGCCGCCGCCGTCGGCCAGCCGGTCACGATCAGTGGCGGCGGCTTCGGCGCCGTTGCGGACGGCGCCGCGGTGCGGTTCACGGCCGCCGCCGATCCCGATGCGGTGGTGGAGTCGTCCGGCGTCGATCTGGATCACGTCCGCTGGACCGACCGGCGGATCGTGGTGCGGGTGCCGGCCGGCGCCCGGTCGGGCACGGTGTCGGTCCGCACTGCCGACGGGGTGAGCGCCCCGCGCGGCTTCCTGGTGCGCGCCGCGGTGGGGACGATCCATTACACCGACCCGCGCGGCTACGCGGTGACCTACGCGGTGGAGGTGGACCAGGTGAACGCCGCCGCCGGCGCCGGTCTCTACCTGTGGATTCCGGCGATTCCGGCGACGCCGGCGCAACGGCGCGAATCCGAGCCGTCCGCCGACGCGGGGCCGATCCACCGCCTGCCGGCGGGGGTCGAGCTGTTCCATCTGGACGATCCGGCGCCCGGCGTCAGCCATGAGGTGCGGCGCCGGTACCGGGTGCGCCGTTATGCGATCCGGACCGACGTCGATCCTGCCAACGTGCGCGCATACCGGACCGGCGACCGGTTCTACGCGCGCTTCACCGGCGGCGACGCGCTGGTCCCGTCCGGGGGACCCTTGCCGGAGGTCGCCGAGCGGGCGGTGCGCGGCTACGTCAACCCGTGGTGGCGGGCGCTGATGGTGTTCGATTACGTGGTCGCCCGTCTGCAGCCGGCCGCCGCGGAGGGCGCGCGGGCCGCTCCCGCGGACGCCGAGCCGATGGACGTGGTCATGGCCACGATCGACGCGCGGCGCGGCGCGGCTTACGAGTACGCGGTCACGTTCAGCGCCGTCGCCCGCGCCGCCGGCGTTCCGGCGCGGCCGGTAGCCGGCTACCTGATCGGCGAGGACGGACGCGCGGCGCCGCACTACTGGGCGGAGTTCTACCTGCAGGACTTCGGCTGGGCGCCGGTCGACCCGGCGGCCGGCGACGGCGCCGCCCTGCTGCCGCCGCCCGACGGCGCGGCCGGCCGTTCCTTCTTCGGCGCCGTCGACAGCCGCAGGATCGTGCTGGCCAAAGGGGTGGTCGACCCGCCGCCGATCGCGCGCGCCCGGCGCGTGCGGCACGCCCACGTCACCGGGTTGCAGACCGCGCATGAGGATGCGGTTGGCGCCCTGCACGGGTACCGCGCGCGCTGGCGGGAGCTCACCGTGACCGAACGGTTCCGGTGAGCGGTACGGTCACCGAACCGTTCGGCGACCGTGCGCAAAGGCGCCGACCGGAATCGAACCGGTGCATAAAGGTTTTGCAGACCTCTCCCTTACCTCTTGGGTACGGCGCCGCGGCGGAGGGTGTCGAATCCCTGTGCAATACCATACCACATCGGCGCGCTGCCGGCCACCGCGCCGCCGGCCACGCCGGCGCTTGCCGGTTCACGGTTCGGCGTATGCCGCGCGCAGTTCGCGGCGCATCACCTTGTTGGACGCGGTGCGCGGCAGGGCGTCGACCAACCGCACCTCCGCGATCTTGAACAACGGGTTGAGCCGTTCGGCCAAGGCGCGCTGCAGCGCGGGGAGCGGGTCGGGCATCGGCCGCGCCGGCGCCGCAAAGACGATCAGCCGGTCCGGCCCTCCGCCGCGGTCCGGTACCGCCACCGCCGCGCACTCGCCTACGCCGGCCACGCCCGCCAAGGCGCGCTCGATCTCGGCGGCCGACACCTTGATCCCGGACAGGTTCATGGTGTCGTCGACGCGCCCGTGCGCCCGGTAGTAGCCGCCGGGCAGCCGCTCCGCGTGGTCGCCGTGGCGGCGTAGCGGCGCGCCGCCGGCGGCCGGCGTGCCGGCCAAGTAGACGTCGTGGTGATCCTGGTTGAGCAACTCGGTCGACAGGCCGATCGACGGCGGGACCAGGAACAGTTCGCCGTTGGCGGCCGGCCGGCCCTGCTCGTCGCGGATTGCCACGTCGATTCCGAACGCCGGCGTGGCGAAGGCCGCCGGCGCGGCCGGCTGATCCATGGTCGCCGACAGGTAGCCGCCGCCGATTTCGGTGCCGCCGCAGTACTCGATGACCGGGCGGTAGCCGGCCAGCCCCATCAGGTAGAGCTGGTCGTCGGGGTCGGAACACTCGCCGGTCGAGCTGAAGCGCCGTATGCGGCTCCAGTCGATGCCCTCCATGCAGCGGGAGCGGCGCCAGATGCGGACCAGCGTCGGCACCAGGCCGAGCATCGTGACGCCGGCGTCGCGCACGAACCGGCCGAAGTCCGCTCCCTTCGGTCCGGGGTAGTACAGGGCCAGGGCGGCGCCGTTGAGGAGCGCGGCGTAGATCAGCCACGGGCCCATCATCCATCCCAGGCTGGTCGGCCACGCCAGCACGTCGTCCGGCCGCACGTCCTGCAGCAGCAGGGCGTCCGCCGCGCACTTGATCGGCGTCAGATGCGTCCACGGGATCGCCTTGGGGTCGCCGGTGGTGCCGGACGAGAACAGGATGTTGGTGTGGGCGCCGGCCGGGCGGATCACCGTGCCGCCAGAGTCCGGGCCGCCGGCCACGACCTGCTGCCAAGGGGTGTCGGCGCCGCGCGGCGGGCGGCCGTCGGGAAGATCGCCAATGACGACCGCCGGCAGGTCGGGAGCGGCGTCCAGCAGCCGCCCGTAGGTCGCCGTGCCGACGATCGCCAACGACGCTCCGGTGATGCGGAGGCGGACCGCCACCTGCGGGGCGGCAAAGCTGTCGGCGATGGAGACCACCGCGCAGCCGGCCAGGATCACGCCCAGATAGGCGGCTACCGCCTCCACCGTCATCGGCAGATACAGCGCCACGCGCGCCCCCGGCCGCAGTCCGCGCGCCCGGCAATGGCTGGCCGCGGCGCGCGCCATCCGCGCCAGCTCGGCGCGGCTCACCGCCGTGAGCGGCCCGTCCTCGCGAGCGCGATAGACCACGGCCGGCCGGTCGCCTGCCCGGTCAGGGCGCAGGCCGCGCAGGCAGTGCTCGGCTATGTTGAGCCGCGCGTCGGGAAACCAGCGCCCGTCACGTAGCGGCGGCCCGGGCCGTCCGCCAAAGTCGATCGCCAGCCGGTCGCACATTCGCTGCCAGAAGTCGGCGCGGCGCTCGACCGACCAGCGGTGCAGGGCCGCGACGCCGTCGACGCCCACGGCGCGCGCCAGCCGCCGCGCGTTGCTTTCGCCTGCCGACTCCATGGCCGGCAGCCACGCCGGCGCCGGCGGCGACCGGGCGTCGCGGCCGGTATACGCCGCCGCAAAGCAGAGCCGGTGCACGGTGAACGGAATGCCGCCGTACGGCAGCGGCTCGCGTAGCGCCTCGTTCACCAGCCGCTGCCAGCGCCGCTCGCCGGTCGGCTCGGTCAGGCAGCGGTCGATTCGTTCCGCCAGGGCGGCGGCTTCGGCTGCTCCGAGCGGCGCCAGCGCCGCCCGAATCGAGTCCCGCAGCCCCGTGTCCGCCTCCATCCCCGGCAGCGTACTATGGTGTCCCGATGAACGCTGACCCGGGCGCCGCCGGTCTGGAGGTGCGCGGGGTCAGCAAGCGGTACGGCCGGACGCTGGCGCTGGATCGGGTCGACCTGCGGGTGGAGCGCGGCGAGACGGTGGCGCTGCTCGGTCCCAGCGGCTGCGGCAAGAGCACGCTGCTGGCGGTGGTGGCCGGGCTGGAGCCGCACGACGGCACGATCCGGTGGCGGGGCCGGGACTTGGCCGGCATGGCGCCCGAATCGCGCCGATTCGGGATGGTGTTTCAGGACTACGCGCTGTTTCCGCATCTGAACGTCTTCGAGAACGTCGCCTTCGGGCTGCGCGTCCGCCGCGCGCCGGCTGCGCGGCTGCGCGAGCGGGTGGGGGAGGTGCTGTCCCTGGTCGATCTGGATGACATGCGGGACCGCGACGTCACCACGCTGTCCGGCGGCGAGCGGCAACGGGTGGCGCTGGCGCGGGCGCTGGCGCCCGACCCGCTCCTGCTGATGCTTGACGAGCCGCTCGCCGCGCTGGACCGCAACCTGCGCGACCGGCTTGCCGAGGACCTGGGAGCCATCCTGAGCCGGCTCGACCTGCCGGCCATCTACGTCACCCACGACGTCGAAGAGGCGTTGGCGGTCGCCGACCGCGCGGCGGTCATGGCGCCCGGCCGCATCGTCCGCATCGGCGCGCCGGAGGCGATCTACCGCGAACCCGGCAGCGAATACGTAGCCCGCTTCCTGGGGATGGACAACCTGATTCCCGCCCGGTGGGAGCGAGCCGGCGGCCGCCCGGTGCTCCGCACCCGGCTCGGCGCGTTGCCGGCCGGCGCGCTGCCGCGCCCTTCGGATGGGCAGGAGGCGGCGCTCCTGCTGCTGCGGCCCAACGGCGTCTCCATACTCGACGCCGCCGGCCCCGCTACCAGCGCCGGCCCCGCTTCGAGCGACGGCCGCTGGGTCCTGCGCGGCGAGCTGACCGGACGTTCGTTTCGAGGCGCGGCGCAGCGCGTGCGGATCACGGTCCGGGGGGTCGAGCTCCGCTTCCGGGTGGCTGCCGATCAGGCCCTGCCGCCGCCCGGATCGGCGGTCACCTGCGCCGTAGACCCGCGCCGCGGCGCGTGCCTGATCCCGGCGACCGCCGTTTGACCGCCGCGCGCCGCGGTTGTCGGCGCTGCCCGGCCGCTTCATATTGAGCGGCATGGCGCCCGGCGCGGACGTGGGGGCGATGTTCGACCGCATCGCGCCGACCTACGACCGTCTCAATCGGCTGCTGTCGTTGCGCGCCGACGTCCGCTGGCGCGACTGCGTGGCCCGCGCGCTCGCCGCCCGCCGCGTCCGCAGCGTCCTGGACGTGGCGACCGGCACCGGCGACCTGCTGCTGGCGGTCGACCGGCGCGTGCCCGGCATGTCCCGCGCGGTGGGAGTCGACGTGGCCGGGGACATGCTCCGCATCGCCCGCGGCAAGCTGGCGCGGGCCGGCTGCGCGGCGCAGGTCGCGTTGGGCGACGCCCATCGGCTGCCGTTCGCGGACCGCTCTTTCGATGCGGTCACGGTTGCCTTCGGTATCCGCAACATGACCGACCGGCAGCGCGCCCTGGCGGAGATGCACCGCGTGCTCGGCGGCGGCGGCACGCTGGCGGTGCTGGAGTTCTCGCTCCCCGCATCGCCGCGGCTGCGCGCCGCCTACCTCACCTACTTCCGCCACGTGCTGCCGGCGATCGGCCGGCTGCTGTCGGGCGACGCCGACGCCTACCGCTATCTCAACGCGTCGGTCGAGGCGTTCCCGTCCGCGCCGCGCTTCGCCGCGGCGCTTCGCCGGGCCGGCTTCGCCGAGGTCGCGATCCGGCGTCTCACGTTCGGAGTGGCGACCCTCTACCTGGCGCGCAAGTGACCAGGGCCGCCCGCGCTATACTGACGCCGACCGCATGAGCGACGTCGCCTCTCCGCCCCTGCCCCGCCCACCCCTGCCGCGCGCCGGCGCCGCCAACGGCCGCGCCTCCATCCGGGACGCAGGCGGCATCCGCCGCGTCGAGGTCGCCGCCGGCGTCGAGCCGCGGGCGTGGCTGGCCGGCCGCCCGGAACGGGAGCTCTGTTACTGGGCCGACCGCGACACGGAGGATCAGAGCGCCGGCGCCGGCGTCCTGGTCCGGGTCGCCGGGTCCGGCGCGTCCGGGGCGGCGCCGTGGGTGGAGCGCGTCACCGACCACCTGGACGCCGCCGACCGGGGCGTCCGCTTCTATGGCGGCGCGCGCTTCGATCCGTCGGCGCCGCCGGCTGCCGAGTGGCGGGCGTTCGGCGCGTACCGGTTCGTAGCCCCCCGCTTCGAGGCGGTCCGGCGCGGCGGCCGTACGCTGCTGGCCTGCAACTTCCGGCCCTCGGAGCGGGACCGCCTGCCGGCGCTGCTGGCCGAACTGCACGGGCCGCCAGCCGCCAATTCCGGCCCGGCGGCGCCGGCGCCGCTCCTGCTGCGGCGCGGCGCCGATACGCCGGACCGCGCCGGCTGGGAGGCGCTGGTGCGCGCCGCGCTCCGCGCCATCGACGATCCCGCCGACCCGCTTACCAAGGTGGTGGTGGCCCGCCGCACCGGCGCGACCGCATCGGCGCCGGCGGAAGCGCCTGCGCCGATTTCGCCGCCGGCGCTGCTGCAGGCGATGACTCGCGCCGGCGACCGCTCGTTTCGCTTTCTGATGCAGCCCCGGCCCGGCGCCGCCTTCGTCAGCGTCACCCCGGAACGGCTGTTCTCCCTGCGCGGCCGCTCGGTGGAGACGGAAGCGATCGCCGGCACGCGGCGGCGCGGCGCCACGGCGGCGGACGACCGGCGTCTGCGGCGCGAGTTGGCGGCGTCCGCCAAGGACGTGCTGGAGCACCGCATCGTGCACGACGCGCTCGCCTGCGCGCTCGACGGCCTCTGCGCGCGCACCACGGCCGGCCCGGCCGGGGTGCTGGCCCTGCCGGCCGTGCAACACCTGGTGAGCCGGCTTTCCGGGCAGCTGGCGCCGGGCGTGGGCGCAGCCGACCTGATCGACGCCCTGCACCCCACCCCTGCGGTCGGCGGTGAGCCGGCCGCGGCGGCGCGCGGCTTCCTGGCCCGGCATGAGCCGTTCGACCGCGGTTGGTACGCGGCGCCGGTCGGCTGGATCGGCCACGGCGAAGCGGCCTTCGCGGTGGCGATTCGCTCCGCGCTGATCGACGGCGGAGCGGTGTCGTTCTACACCGGTAACGGCGTGGTGACCGGCTCGACCCCTGACGCCGAGTGGGCGGAGCTGGAAGCCAAGGTGAGCGGCTACTTCGCCCCCGGCGCCTGAGATTCCCACGACCGCGGCGATGCGGCATCCGGCAGCGCGGAACCGGCTGTGGGGCGAGCTGATCATCGACGAGCTGACCCGGTGCGGCTGCCGCGCCGCCTGGGTCTGTCCCGGCGCCCGCTCCGCGCCGCTGGCGGCAGCCGCCGCCCGTTCGCCGCGCTTGACCGTATCGGTCTGCATGGACGAACGGGCGGCCGGCTACCAGGCGGTCAACGCGGCGCGCGCCGCCGGCCGGCCGGCGGCGGTGATCTGCACCTCCGGCACGGCGGCCGCCAACCTGTTGCCGGCCGTGGTGGAGGCGGCGCTGAGCGGCGTGCCGCTGGTGGTGCTGACCGCCGACCGGCCGCCGGAGCTGCGCGATGCCGGGGCCAACCAGACGATCGACCAGTCGGACCTGTTCGGACGCGCCGCCGCGTGGCGCTTCGACCTGCCGGCGCCGGACGCGCGGATCGCCCCGGCCGCGGTGCTCACCACCGTCGACCAGGCCGTGTACCGCGCCCGCAGCGCGGCCGCGCCCGTGCATCTCAACTGCATGTTCGCCGAACCGCTCCTGGACGACCCGCCGCCGGACCGCGGCGACCGAAGCGCCGGCGGCGAACGGCGGACCGAAGGCGGCCTGCGGCCGGACGGCCGCCCGTACACGGCCTACGCCCCGGCGCCGGCCGAGCCGTCCCCGGAAGCGGTAACGGCAGCGGCCGCCGCGGTGCGCGGCGCCGCCGCCGGCCTGCTGGCGGTGGGGCCGCTGCCGGCGCCGGCCGACCCGACCGCGGTCGCGTCGCTGGCGGCGGCGCTCGGTTGGCCGATGATCGCCGACGTCCAGTCCGGGCTCCGCTTTGCGTGGGGCGGCCGGCCGGCGCCGCCGGCCGTTCGCCATCACGATCTGGTGCTCGGCCACGCCGGCGCGGCGCTGCCGGCCCCGGACGTGGTGCTGCACCTGGGCGGCCGGCTCACCTCCAAGGCGTACCTGGCGTTGCTCGGCGCAAACCCGCCGGCCCGCTACGTCCACGTTGCCGAGCACCCGCGCCGCATCGACCCCCAGCACGTGGTGACCGACCGCGCGCAGGCGGCGCCCGACCGTTTCTGCGCCGCGCTGGAAGCCGAACTGCAAAGCGGCGGCCCGGCGGGCGCCGGCCGCGGCGGTGACGGCGGCGCCGGCCTGATCGACGCCGGCGCCGCGGCGGCCGCGGCGGTGACCGCCGCGCTCGACGCGGAGCCGGCGGTGAGCGAGCCGGCCGCCGCCGCCGACCTGATCGCGCTGCTGCCGGCCGGCTGGGGCGCCTTCGGCGGCGGCAGCATGCCGATCCGCGACCTCGACACCTTCGCGGAGTCGGCCCTGCCCCGCGCCGGCCCGCTGGCCGTGGGGGCGAACCGCGGGGCCAGCGGTATCGACGGCGCGGTCGCCTCGGCGGCCGGATACGCCGCCGGCCTGCGGTCGCCGGTCGGCGCGCTGATCGGCGACCTGGCGGCGCTGCACGACCTGGGATCGCTGGCGGTGCTGGCGCGCGCGCCGCAGCCGGTGGTGCTGGTGGTGATCAACAACGACGGCGGCGGCATCTTCAGCTTCCTGCCGGCCCTCACCGCGCAGGCCGACGTATTCGAGCGCTGCTTCGGCACGCCGCACGGCTTCCGGTTCGAGCACGCCTGCCGGATGTTCGGGCTGGACTACCACCTGCCGGCGTCGCGCGCGCAGCTGCGGGAGGCGTTGCGGCGGTGCTTCGCCGCCGGCCGGCCGGCGCTGGTCGAAGTCATCACCGGCCGCGAGCGGAACCTGGCCCTGCACCGGCGCCTCCGCGCGGCCGCGGACGCAGCCATCACGGCGCGGAATGGCATCACGGCGCGGAGTGGCGTATCGACGCGGCGTGACACTACCGCGCGGACCGGGGCCGGCCGGTGAGCGCTCCCCGGACGCCCACGGCGGTGTTGCTGCACGGCTTCCTGGGCAGCCCGGCCGACTGGGACCCGATCACGGCGGCGCTCGCCGGACGCCTGCCGCACGTCGCGCCGGCGCTGGTCGACCATCCGACGCTCGCATCGCTGGAGACGGCGCTCCGCCGGGCCGTGCCGGCACCGGCCGTGCTGATCGGCTACTCGATGGGCGCGCGGCTGGCGCTCCATCTGCTGGTGCGAGACCCGGAGCGTTATCGCGCCGGCGTGCTGGCGTGCGGATCGCCCGGACTGGCCGCCGCCGGGGAGCGGGCCGAGCGGCGCCGCGCCGACGCGCGTCTGGCCGCCCGCCTGCGCGGACTGGCCGGCGCCGGCGCCGGCGCGCTGCGCGGCTTCCTGGACGACTGGTACGCGCAGCCGATCTTCGCCGCGGTCCGCCGTCACCCGTGCTACCCCGCCATGCTGGCGCGCCGCCTGCTGATCGACCCCGGCGCGTGGGCGGCGGCGCTCACCCACCTCGACGCGGGCGCGCTGCCGTCGCTGTGGGACGCGCTGCCGGGGCTGCGGCGGCCCGCCCTGGCGCTGGCCGGCCGGAACGACGCCCGCTACGTCGCCATCGCCGCGCGCATGGCCGAGCGGAGCCCGGCGGTGCGCGCCGCCGTGCTGCCGGACTGCGGCCACGCCGTGCTCTGTGAAAAACCGGCCGAATTTGCTACACAGATAGCTACTTTCCTTGACGAGGAGCTCCAACACCGATGAGCCAGATCGCATGGACGGCGTGCGGAACGTACGACGAGATCCTGTTTCACAAAGGCGATGGCATCGCCAAGATCACCATCAACCGGCCGCACGTCCGCAACGCCTTCACGCCGCTGACCGTGGAGGAGATGGCGGACGCCCTGCGCGACGCCACCCACGACGGCGGCATCGGCGTGGTGATCCTGACCGGCGCCGGTGACGCGGCGTTTTGTTCCGGCGGCGACCAGAAGGTGCGCGGCCACGCCGGCTACCGAGACCAGGGCGGCGTCGACCGGCTCAACGTGCTGGAGTTCCAGCGGCAGATGCGCCGCTGTCCGCTGCCGATCATCGCCATGGTGGCCGGTTTTGCGATCGGCGGCGGGCACGTGCTGCACGTGATGTGCGACCTCACCATCGCCGCCGACAACGCCGTGTTCGGCCAGACCGGCCCGCGGGTCGGATCGTTCGACGGCGGCTTCGGCGCCAGCTACCTGGCGCGCATCGTCGGCCAAAAGAAGGCGCGCGAGCTCTGGTACCTGTGCGAACGCTACGACGCCCAGGAGGCGCAGGCGATGGGCTTGGTCAACACGGTGGTGCCGCTGGCCGAGCTGGAGGCGGAGACGGTGCGCTGGTGCCGGCGGATACTGCGCCACTCTCCCACCGCCATCCGTTGTTTGAAGGCGGCGTTCAACGCCGACTGCGACGGGCAGGCCGGCCTCCAGGAGCTGGCCGGCGCCGCGACCATGCTCTACTACCAGACCGAGGAGGCGCAGGAAGGCCGCGACGCCTTCGTGCAGAAGCGGCAGCCGGACTTCGGCCGGTTTCCGCGCCGCCCGTAACGCCGGCCGCCATGGCGCGCGGCGCGCGGCCGGCGGTCGGCGTCTGGCTGGAGGCGGCGCGCCCCCGCACGCTGCCGGTGGCGGTGGCGCCGGTCCTGATCGGATCGGTGATGGCGGCGGCGGACGACCGCTTTGCGTGGGCGGCCGGCGTGCTGGCGCTGCTCGGCGCGCTGGCCATCCAGATCGGCACCAACCTGCACAACGACTACGCCGACCACGCGCGCGGCGCCGATACCGATCAACGGGTCGGGCCGCGGCGGGCCGCGCAGGCCGGCCTGCTGCAGCCGGCGCAACTGCGCCGCGGCGTGGCGGTGACGTTCGGCGTGGCGGGCGCGCTGGCCGCCGCCGCCGCCGTGATCGGCGGCTGGCCCATCCTGGCCGTGGCGGCGGCGTCGGTCGCCGCCGGCCTGGCGTACACCGGCGGCCGGCGGCCGCTCGGCTACCTCGGCTTCGGCGATCTGCTGGCGTTCCTCTTCTTCGGACCGGTGGCGACCGCGGCCACCTACTACCTGCACGCGCGCGCCCTGCCGTCGGACGCCATCGTCGCCGGGATCGGTCCCGGCTTGCTGGCGGCGGCGATCCTGGCCGTCAACAACCTGCGTGACGTCGACACCGACCGCGCCGCCGGCAAGCGCACCCTGGCGGTGCGGATGGGCGCCGGCTTCGCACGGGCGGAGTACGTGGTCTGCGTCGTTGGCGCAGCCGCGGCGCCGATCGCGCTGGCGTTGGGGCCCGGTCACTGGCCGCGCGCGTTGCCGTTCATGACGGTCGTGGCCGCCGCGCCGTGGATGGTGGTCGTGCTGCGGCCGAACGCTCCGGCCGATCTCAATCACGCCCTGGCCGGCACCGCCCGCACCATGCTGATCCACGCGCTGCTGTTCTGCATCGGATGGTGGGCCGCCTGAGCATCGGGCGCCTCGACCGGTCGGGGCGGCTCGACCTGCCCGAGCGCCTCGACTTGATGAGGTCGATCGGCGCGCGCGGAGCGTCGATCGCGCTGGCCGGCGCCGAGCACCGCGCCGGCGAAGGCATCAGTTACCGCCGGCTGACCGACGCGGCCGGCGGCTGGGTGGAGCGGTTCCGGGAATACGGGCTGACGCCGGGGTCGCGGATCGCCGTGCAGGCGGAGAACAGCGCCGTGCTGGCCGCGTTCCTGTACGGGGTGTGGTGCGCGGGCCTGTTCCCGCTGCTGCAGAGTCCGCTGCTGCCGGTACCGCGGGCGCGCGCCATGGTCGCCGAGCTGCGGTGCGGCCCGCCGTTCACGGACGCCGACCTCGACCTGCCGAGCGGCAGCGCGCGCGGCGAACCGCTCGACCCCGGGGCGCCGGCGACCGCGCTGCTCACCTCCGGCAGCACCGGCAGTCCGCGCGCGGTGGTCCACTCGCTGGCCAACCACCTGTACAGCGCCGCCGGCTCCGCCGTCAACCTGCCGCTCGACCGTGATGACCGCTGGCTGGTGGCGCTGCCGCTGAGCCACGTGTCCGGGTTGTCGATCCTGTTCCGGTGCCTGCTGGCCGGCGCGACGGCGCTCATCGCCCGCTCCGGCTCCTTTCGCAGCGACGAACGCGGCGCGGACGACGCGTGGGAGCTGCTGCCGCAGGCGACCCGGCTCTCCGTGGTGCCGGCGCAGCTGCGGCGGCTGATCGAGGCGCCGGCGGAGTTGCGTTGCGGTCTGCGTAGCGTGCTGGTCGGCGGCCAGGCGGCGCCGCCGGCGCTCCTTGCGCGCGCGCGGGACGCCGGCATCCCGGTGCTGCCGACCTACGGCTGCACGGAGATGGCGTCGCAGGTGGCGACCGCCGCGCCGGGCGCCGTACCGCCGCCCGGCGCCAGCGGCGCGGCGCTGCCGCATCGGCGGCTCCGCATCCGCGGCGGACGGATCGAGGTGGGTGGCGGCACGCTGTTTTCCGGCTACCTGACCGCCGGCGGCGTGGAGCCGCCGCCGCTCGCCCCCGGCGGATGGTTCCGCACCGGCGACTGCGGGCATCTCGACGCCGGCGGCGTGCTGACCGTCACCGGCCGCGCCGACGGCATGTTCGTGTCGGGCGGCGAAAACGTCGCTCCGCAGGAGATCGAAGAGACGCTCGGCGCGCACCCGGCGGTAACGCTCGCCGTCGTGGTCCCGGCGCCCGACCCCGAGTTCGGCTTCCGCCCGGTGGCGTTCGTGGAGACGGCCGGTGTTCCGCTGCCGGTAGACGAGCTGCAGGCGCTGGTAGCGGCGCGCCTGCCGCGCTTCAGGCACCCGGTCCGCTACCTGCCGATGCCGGCCGGCGCCGTCACCCCGGCCGGCAAACCCGACCGCGCCCGCCTCGCTGAGATCGCCCGCACGTAAAGCGCACGGGAACGCTACGCGCCGCTACGCTTGAATCATGGTCGCGGAATGGTCATTCTATCGGCATGATTCAGGTTGGTACGGCGGAACTGAAGGCGCGGCTTGGCGCGTATCTCGCTCTGGTGCGAGCGGGCGAGACGATTGACATCATCTGTTATCGCCGGAGCATAGCCCGCTTGGTGCCAACATCCGACGAAGAAGAACCGCTGATCGAGGCGCCGACTTCCCCACCGGAAGCGGTCCGTAATATCGAACCCCTGCCGTCCGGCCGCGCGATCCCGGCGCTGGAGGCGCTGTTGGCCGACCGCGGACGGCGATGACCGGGGTCTCCGATGGATGATTTCTTTCGCAAGCCGGTTCTGAACTCGCCGTACGAGTATCCCGAGCGGCACTGGGAACTGGACGGCGACAACCAGCCGACCAACCGGATCGTCGACTCACGGCGGCCGGTGGCGCTCATCACGCCGATCCCGGCTCCGCGCAAGCAGCGCAGCCAGCGCCGCATCGTGTTTGACCCAGAGGCGGAGCGGCTGGAGACCGATGGCCAGCAATACGATCCGACGCCGGTGATCAACGGCCTGCGGCTGCAGGTCGACGCCTGGCGCGCGCTGCCGCCCGCCCGCTGGCGCGTCACGCCCGAGACCGCCCGCCTGCTGCGCCACTGGCGCCGCCGCGCGACCGCCGGCATCCGCCCGTTCTTCTGCCAGGTGGAGGCGGCGGAGACCGTGATCTGGCTCACCGAGGCTGCTCGCCACTCGGCGGCCGGGCGCCGCTTCCTGGAGCACCTGCGGGCGGCCAACGAGCAGGCCAACTCCGGCCTCCCCCGCCTCGCCCTGAAGCTCGCCACCGGCGCCGGCAAGACCACGGTCATGGCCATGCTGATCGCCTGGCAGACCGTCAACGCCGCGCGCCGCCCCGGCAGCCGCCGGTTCACGCGCGGCTTCCTGATCGTCACGCCCGGCCTCACCATCCGCGACCGGCTGCGCGTGCTCCTGCCCAACGACCCGGACAGCTACTACCGCAGCCGCGGGCTGGTGCCGAACGACCTGCTCGGCGCCATGGACCGGGCGCGCATCGTCATCACCAACTACCACGCCCTGATGCGGCGCGAGACCCTGGACGTGTCGAAAGGCGGGCGCGACCTGCTGCAGGGCCGCGGCCCGGAGCTGAGCACGGCCGAGACCGAGGGCCAGATGATGCAGCGCGTGATGCCGGAACTGATGGGCATGAAGAACCTCATGGCGTTCAACGACGAGGCGCACCACTGCTACCGCGAGCGCCCGCCGGAGGAGAGCGCGGAGGGCGACCTGACCGGCGACGACCGCAAGGAGGCGGAGCGCAACCGGGAGGCGGCGCGCGTCTGGCTGACCGGCCTGGAGGCGGTGCAGCGGCGGCTCGGCCTGGAGCGGGTGATCGACCTGTCGGCGACGCCGTTCTTCCTGCGCGGTTCCGGCTACGCCGAGGGGACGCTGTTCCCGTGGACGATGAGCGACTTCTCGCTGCTCGACGCCATCGAGTGCGGCATCGTCAAGCTGCCGCGCGTGCCGGTGGCCGACAACATCCCCGGCGCCGACGTGCCCCGCTTCCGCAACCTGTGGGAGCACATCGGCAAGCGCATGCCGCGCAAGGGCCGCGGCAAGGCGGGCGGCCTCGACCCGCTCAGCATCCCGGTGGAGCTGCAGACCGCGCTGGACGCGCTCTACGGCCACTACGCCACGACCTTCGAGCAGTGGCGGGAGGCGGGCATCGAGGCGCCGCCCTGTTTTATCGTGGTGTGCAACAACACCTCCACCTCGAAGCTGGTGTACGACTACGTCTCCGGTTTCGAGCGCCGCCACGACGACGGTTCGACCACGCTGGAGAACGGGCGGCTGCCGCTGTTCCGCAACTTCGACGAGCACGGCAAGCCGCTGGCGCGCCCGCGCACGCTGCTGATCGACAGCCAGCAACTCGACTCCGGGGAGGCGCTCGGCGCCGACTTCCGGGCCGCCGCCGGCGACGAGATCGAGCGCTACCGCCGCGAGATCGTCGAGCGCACCGGGGACCGCCGCCGGGCGGAGGGCCTGACCGACCAGGACCTGCTGCGCGAGGTGATGAACACGGTGGGGGCGCCGGGCCGGCTCGGAGGCGAGACGCGTTGCGTGGTGTCGGTCGCCATGCTTACCGAGGGCTGGGACGCGCGCACCGTCACCCACGTGCTCGGCGTGCGCGCGTTCGGGACGCAGCTCCTGTGCGAGCAGGTGGTGGGCCGCGCGCTACGCCGGCAGAGCTACGACCTCAACGAGGAGGGGTTGTTCGACGTCGAGTACGCCGACGTGCTCGGCGTGCCGTTCGACTTTACCGCCAAGCCGGTGGTGGTGGCGCCGCAGCCGCCGCGCGAGACGGTGCAGGTGACCGCCGTCACCCCGGACCGCGACGCCTGCGAGATCCGCTTTCCGCGCGTGCGGGGCTACCGGGTGGAGTTGCCGGACGAGCACCTGGACGCGACGTTCAACGAAGACTCGACGCTGGTGCTCACGCCGGAGCTGGTCGGGCCGTCGGTCACCCGCAACGAGGGCATCATCGGCGAGGGCGCCGACCTGTCGCTCAAACACCTTGGGGAGGAGCGGCCTTCGACCATCGTCTACCACCTGACCAAGGAGCTGATCGAGCGCCACTGGCGCGACGCGAACGACGAGCCGAAGCTGTACCTGTTCGGGCAGCTCAAGCGCATCACCCGCCGCTGGCTCGACGATCATCTGAAGTGCGAGGGCGGCACCTTTCCGGCGCAGTTGATCTATCGTGAGCTGGCGGACAACGCCTGCCAGCGCATTACGCACGGGATCGTGGCCCGCAACCTCGGCGAGCGCGCGATCACCGCCGTGCTCGACCCCTACAACCCGTCCGGTTCCACCGCGCACGTCAACTTTACCACCTCGAAGAAGACGCGCTATCGGACCGACGCGCGCCGCTGCCACGTCGACTGGGCGGTGTGTGACAGCGACTGGGAAGCGGAGTTGTGTCGCGTTGCCGAGTCGCATCCGCGCGTGCGCGCCTACGTCAAGAACCAGGGCCTCGGTTTGGAAGTCCCGTACCGCGCCGGTTCCGAAGCGCGCGCCTACGTCCCCGACTTCATCGTGATGGTGGATGACGGCCGCGGCGATGACGACCCGCTGCATCTGATAGTCGAGATCAAGGGCTACCGCCGCGAGGACGCCAAGCAGAAGAAAGAGGCGATGGACAAGCTGTGGGTGCCGGCCGTCAACCGCCTCGGCGGCTACGGCCGCTGGGCCTTCACCGAGTTCACCGACGCCTACACCATGCTCGAAAACCTCGACGCCGCAATCGCCGCCCAGTCCCCGGCCAACCCATGACGATCTCCTCGGTCCGAATCCGCAACTTCCGCGGCATCAGGGACTTGAGCCTCGATCTGGATGACGTAACCGTTCTGATCGGAGAAAACAACTCGGGCAAGACGTCCGTTCTCGATGCGCTCAGGCTCTGTCTGCGCAATCTTGGTCCGCGGCGCCGCGTAGTCTTCGACGCGCTCGATTTCCATCTTCCTGACGACCATGCCGACCCTTCCTCCGTTGATCCGATCCGGATCGACGTAACGTTCTCCGAGCAGGCGAGTCGTCAGTGGGGCGACGAGCTGACCGGACGTCTCGGCCGCTCCGGCATTCTCCAGGTTGACACGGATGATCGTTGTCACGTCCATTTGCACGTCACGTGTTCCTATGATCGCGAAAGCAGAGACTTTGCCCAGGACTGGCGCTTCCTGGACCTCAACGGAGATCGTCTGCCCGGCGCCGGCTCCGGCGCCCTCACCCTGTTGCAACGGGAAGTTTCGTACTTCTACCTGACGGCTCTTCGCGACGCCGCCCATCATTTCGACGTAAGAGGACCGTTCTGGGGCCCTTTTTTACGGGATTCGCAGCTCTCTGTCGACAAGAGGACGGAAATCGAACGGAAGCTGCGCGAGGTGAACGACTTGGTGGTGGCGTCACACGCCAGCTTTGAACAGGTGCAGAGCGGGCTGCGTCGGGTCCAGGAAGTGGTTGCGTTGGCTACCACCGACATCGTATCCATCGAAGCCGTACCCGGGCGCATGTTCGACATGCTGGCGAAAGCGCAGGTCCATCTTGGGACTACGACCGGTGCGAAGATTCCTGTTGGCCGTCATGGCGAGGGTACACAGAGTCTTGCGGTACTGATGCTGTTCTCTGCCTTTCTCAATTCGTGGCCGGAAGGAACGCCGATCCTGGCACTCGAAGAGCCGGAGGCCCATCTCCACCCGTCGGCCGTACGAGCGCTGTGGCAGATCGTCAGCGGATTTGACGGCCAGAAACTGGTTTCCACGCACAGCGGCGACCTCATCGCCGAGATCGACGTCCATAACGTGCGGCGGTTTGCTCGTACCTCCGAAGGCATCAGGTCATTTCGAGTTCCCGACAATCTGCTCACTACGGAAGAGGCCAGGAAGTTCAATTACAACGTGCGCCATGCCCGAGGCGAGCTGCTGTTTGCCCGCTGCTGGCTGTTGGTGGAAGGCGAGACCGAAGTCTGGGTCTACTCGGCGGCGGCGCGGGCGCTTGGCATCAATCTGCACCGCGAGGGAATCAGGGCTGTAGAATACCGGCAAACGGATGTCGGGATGCTCACCAAAGTCGCTGATGCGCTGGGTATCGACTGGTACTGCGTCGGCGACGATGATACCCAACGGGCGAAGACGGAGCGCAGACTGAGAGATCTCTACGAGCACGGCCAATACGAATCGCGGTGCGTGTTCCCCTACCGCGATATTGAGACCCACTTGCTCACCAATGGCTACGACGCCGTATATTGCAAACACATGCCGAAGCAGAACCTCGATAAAGTCACGTCCCAGCCGACCGATCCGAACTACTGGCAGGAATACGCCAAGCAACTTCCCGGCCGCGCCAAGACTCAAGCGGCGACCGAGGTTGCCATTGAGATGGAAGCTCGCGGGGAGTCGGGAGTGAGCCAGGCGATCCGTGATGTCGTTCAGAAAGTGGTTCGGTTGGCGGGAGACGGCTCCGGATGACCGGCGTCGATACGTTGAATGCGTCCCAGCGCAAGGCCGTGCGCTGGGACGACGGGTCGCTGCTCGTTTTGGCAGGGCCAGGTTCGGGCAAGACCAGAGTGCTGACGATGCGCGTTGCCAGACTGATTGAAGCAGACGAGCACGCCTCGGTGCTGGCACTTACGTTCACCAACCGGGCGGCTGCCGAGATGCGGGAGCGGGTCGATTCGCTACTGGGCCAGCGGGCGGACCGCGCGCGGCTGTGCACCATCCACGCGTTCGCGGCGGACCTCCTGCGCCAGCACGGCAGCCATCTGGGTCTGAGGCCCGATTTCAGCCTGCTCAGCCAAGACCACGACCGTATCCCCGTACTTGAAGAGGCGATCGAGAGCCTTCCGGACGGGACGGACTCCCCGCCCGCCGACCGCAAAAACCTCCTGAACATGGTCGATCGACTGTTCGCTGAATCATACGACGGGGAGACTCAAGCGCCATCCTTGCCAACTACACCAACCTGGGTCCCACCTCTGTACCAGTGCTACTGCGAGTCTCTGATCGCCGCGAATCGGGCGGATTTCGGTAGCCTTCTGTACTTCGCCCGTCGCCTCCTCGCGGAACAGCCCGGCGTCGCGCGCGTACTACGCCTTAGTTGGCCATACGTCTGCGTCGACGAGTTTCAAGACACGAACCGGGCGCAGTACGAACTGCTACGCCTCATAGCACCGGCGCCGCGGCGCAACATCTTTGTGGTTGCCGACGACGATCAGATCATTTACCAGTGGAACGGCGCCAGCCCGAGGCGTCTCGACGTGTTGCGGCGGGACTATCAGCCGACGATCGTGCAGTTGCCGGAATGCTACCGCTGCCCGCCGCCCATCGTCGCTCTCGCCAACCGGTTGATTGCGCATAACACGCTACGGACAGCCCACAAGGAACCGATCAGCGCTCACTCGACCGGCGCGCTGCAAAGCGACGTCGTACGGTGCAAGGTACTCAAGTCGCCTGAAATGGAGTCTGCGTTCGTTGCGCAAGACCTGATAGACCGCAAATTACCTGCTGGCGATTGTGTGGTCCTTGCGCGTACGGTAAGCCTGATCGAAGGCTCCGCTGCCTCGCTGCGCAAGGCCGGCTTTGATGTGCACCTGCCCCAGAGGATAGGTGAATTCGAGTCTCCCGCCGTATGTACGATCTTGCACGCGCTACGGCTGGCCAGTGCGCGCCACGACAGGGCGATCCTGCGCCGGCTGTGTCTCGCATGGAAAGCTCTGAGTGGAACGACCCTCGAACCGGAAGGTATAGCGGCGGCTGCCGCGCTGGTCGGCGGAGACTTTTTGCGTGCATGGGCTGAGGCAGCGGCGCGCACGGTCGGCGCCCGGCGATCAGCCGACATGCTGGAAACCGTTCGGTCCGACTTGGTCGACTCCTTAGCGTTTCCGGCCGTTGTTGACTCCTTCCTCGACAGCCGATGGAAGGAGTGGTGCAGCGACGGTGACTGCGAGATCACTAAAGAGGAGGTCGAGACGTGGCGGACCCTTCACGACGAAATCATGCGCGAGCACGGCAGCGGCATCATGCTGCACGTCTATCTTCTGCAACTCGATCTGGCATCGAAAGAACGGCGGCCTGCGAAGGATGCGGTGCGCTGCATGACGGTGCACCGGGCGAAGGGCCTGGAATTCAAGCACGTCTATCTGATCGGCTTGGCGCAGGAAGTGCTGCCGTCGTTTCAGGCACTTCGCAGGGGACTGCATAGCGCCGCGGTGGAAGAGGAGCGCAGGAACTGTTTCGTGGCGGTAACTCGCGCTAGTGAAACGCTCACGCTGACCAGGGCGCGACAGTACTACGGGTATCCCAAGCGCCCGTCGCAGTTCCTCGTCGAAATGGGTCTGGGCGATTGCCGCAACCCGGCGATAGGCAGGACGCGGGGCGGGAGCCGCGCCGGAGGCGCCGACTCACGGCTGAGGACCCGCGCGCCTGGAGAACGTGATCGATGATTGACGCGCAGCCGGAACAGACGCGGGGCAGGCGCCCGCGCTTGGCGCTTTCGAGCCTTTACCTGGACCCGAACAACTTTCGGTTTGCCAACCACGCGGACTACGGCCCCGTGGCGCCCGGCGACGTTTTCAAGCCTGACGTCCAGCGCCGCACCATGAGGCTCGTGTTGGGAGAAAACCTGGCGAACGTCGACGACCTCGCTGCCAGCATCAAGGAGAACGGTTGGCTCGACCTCGACCCGATCCTCGTGCAACGGCGCGACGACCGGCGCTTCGTCGTGGTCGAGGGCAATCGGCGCGTCGCAACGCTCAAGCACCTGCGGGCGCGGTACGACGCGGACTCCATCGACCTGGGCAGCTTGGATCCGGCTATCTTCACGCAGCTACCGGCGGTCCGGTACGACGCGGCGGACGAGCGCCATCACTTGGTGATGATGGGCCTGCACCACATCAGCGGCAAGCGGCGCTGGCCGGCGGTGAACCGCGCCTTGGCAATGAAGCGCTTATTCGTGCAGTTCGATGGCGATGACAACGCCGTTTGCCGAGCACTCGGGGTGACCAAGCAGGACTTCAACCGCTCCATCAGGACACTGGCGCTGGTCGACGCCTATCGGGAGAGCGACTACGGCGATCAGTTCCAATCCGAGCAATACACGCTGTTCCGCGAAGTGCTCGGCAAGCCGCCTATCCGTCGATGGTTGGGATGGGACGACGCAGCCGGCAAAGCCGGCGACCAGGACAACCTCGATCGCTTGTTCAACTGGATGTCGAACGTCGCTAGCGGTGACGAAGGCGATGACGGCGTGCAGGTGGGCGCGGACGGCGGCCCCGTCATCACCACCCTCGGCCACGTGCGCGAGCTGGCTAAGCTGATCGAAGACCCCAAGGCCCTCGAACGCCTTGACGACACGCGCAGCATGCAAGAGGCGACGCTTTCGAGCGGCCTCTCGACCGAGGCCGAGGTCAAACGCGCATTCGGCGCGTGCGACGATGGCATACAACGCCTGAACAAGCAGATACGCGACCTGGACGATGACGACCTGGACCACGTGGAGCAGCTTATCGGTCAGTTGCATGGCATCGCCTTCTCCCACAAGCGCCGGCCCGCCGCCTCCGGCGAGCGGCTGCCGTGGCAACCCTTCAACGAGTGGCCCCAATGCCAGTTCTCGACCGTTCGCATTGGCGAGTACCGCGGCGTAGACGGTTTGGTTCTCGAAGACCTGCGCCGCATCAACGTGATCGCCGGCGTCAACAACGCAGGCAAGACTTCCGTCTTGGAGGCGATTCACCTGCTGGCCCACCAGAACGACGAAATGGCCCTGCTGGATGCCCTGCGCTGGCGCGGTCGATTCGATGGCGAGCCCGGCCCGAAGTGGCTAGTGGACCAGATGCAGCTCCGCATCGACGTTGCCGGGAACTTCGATCGGCTGCCGGAAAACGCCGCACGGCTCACGATCCGGCGCGTGGACGATCCCGGCAACGACATAAAGGACCACACGTCGTTTCTCGCACGGCTTTTGATCGAGTCGCGCTACGGCGGGCAGGCGCATAGCGCCGAGGTGTCGCTGTTCTCCGACCGGCCGCATCGGACGCGATTCGAGGGGCGTAACTGGCTGTGCCGCGCCGCGCTGACCAGCTCCTTCGGCGCCAACCGTCCGGACGCACTGGTGAAGGCCAACGAAGCGGCTCTGGAGGCCGGCGCCAAAGCCAAGGTGATCGACTTCATCCGGAGGCACCTCGATTCGGGAATCACCAACATCGAGTTGGCGGACGAACAGCGCCGCTTCCTGGTGAGCCACGTCGATTTCGAGCGGGCGCCCGATCTGTCGTCGTTCGGCGACGGCATGCGGCGGGTCTTCGAGATTGGCCTGTTGTTTGCCAACGTTCGGGGCGGCGTGCTGTTGATCGACGAATTCGAGAGCGCCATTCACCCGCAATTGCTCACGACGTTCACCCCCGTCGTGCAGGAGCTCGCCCGCGAACACAACGTGCAGGTGTTCCTGACGACGCAGAGCAAGGAGGCCGTTGATGCGTTCGTCCTGAGCGAGTACGCCCCGGACGACCTCGCGGCCTATGCGATCGGCCGCAGGCAGGACGGCGTTGGGGTACGGCGCTTCGACGGCCAGAAGCTCAAGCGCCTGCACAGAGCTCTGGACTTCGACATCAGGGGAATGCCGTGAAGGCCGTACGGGTGGCGGACAGTGCCGTGAACGGCGCCGAGGCTGGCGATTCCCGGCTGGTGACCCGCGTTCGCCTGAGGAACTACAAAAGCATTGCCGCCTGTGACGTGCGGCCGGGACCGCTCTCCTTTCTGGTCGGGCCGAACGGCAGCGGCAAGAGCAACTTCCTGGACGCGTTACGCTTCGTGGCCGAGGCTTTGCGTTTCTCGCTGGACCACGCGCTACGCGAGCGCGGCGGCGTACAGGAAGTGCGCCGCCGTTCCGGAGGTCACCCCAACCACTTCGGCATCCGGCTCGATCTTCAACTTCCGCGCGCCGAAGCCTGGTATGCGTTCCGGGTCGGCGCAAAGCCGCGCGGCGGCTACGGCGTACAGCAGGAGGAGTGCTTTGTGGCCGGCGCGGACGGTCACGACCATTACCGGGTCGAGGACGGGGCCGTGGTCCGCGGGACGATTGCCAATCCGCCTGCCTGCGCGAACGACCGCCTCTATCTGGTCGCCATGTCGGGGTTCCCTGCGTTCCGCCCCGTCTACGACGCCCTGTCCGGGATGGGTTTCTACAATCTGAACCCGGAGGCGATCCGCAATCTACATGCGCCCGACCCCGGCGATCTGCTGAAGCGGGACGGCGGCAACTTGGCGAGCGTCCTATCCAATCTCGGCAGCAGGGGCAAGACGACCGTCGAGGAATACCTGGCCGCGATCACGCCCGGAATCACCGGCGTAGCGCCCCGAACGATGGGAACCTGGCTCACCCTCGACTTTCGTCAGGAAGTGCGCGGCGCGCAGCATCCGTGGCGTTTCACGCCCATCAACATGTCCGACGGCACCTTGCGTGCGCTCGGCGTCCTGGTCGCGCTGTTCCAGGAAGACGGCCGCAACGCGGCCGGGACAACCCTGGTCGGGATTGAGGAGCCGGAAAATGCGCTGCATCCGGCTGCCGCGGGCGTGCTCATCGACAGCCTGAGGGAAGCCAGCCGGTCGGCGCAGGTAATCGTCACCAGCCACAGCGCCGATCTGCTCGACAACGACACCATCTCTGATACGTCGATCCTCGCCGTACTCTCGGAACACGCCGAAACCTGGATCGGCCCCCTGGATGAAGCAGGCCGCTCCTCGCTCCGAGATCACCTCTTCACCGCCGGCGAACTACTGAGAATCGACCAGTTGCGCCCCGACCCCAACCAGTCATCGCAGTTTCGACTCGATCTGTTCGAGACGGCAGACAAGGGATGACGACTCCCAAGATCATCGCGATCGTCGAAGGAGCCGGGGAAGTGCAAGCGGCGCCAATTCTTATCCGGCGCATCGCCGCCGCCGTCGCTCCCGGCAATACTGTTGAGGTGCCCAAACCGATCAGGGTGAACCGAAAGCGCTTACTCAAAGAGCGCGTACTGGAGCAGTACGTCGAGCTCGCCGCACGTCAATCCGGCCCGGACGGCGGCATACTGATCATGCTCGACGCTGACGACGACTGTCCTCGCGAGTTGGCACCTGTTATCCTCCGACGTGCCACCGACGCTCGTAGCGACCGGCGTATAGGGGTGGTGCTGGCGTGCCAAGAATACGAGGCGTGGTTCCTTGCCGCCGCCGACTCGCTCGCCGGCCTCCGCGATCTGAATGCCAATGCAACCGCCCCAGACAGGCCAGAGTCGATCCGCAATGCGAAGGGATGGCTTGCCAATCGTATGCCGTCCGGTAGAGCATACGAGGAGACGCGGGACCAACCGGCGTTCAGTAGCCTTTTCGATCTCGATCAGGCAAGACGAGGCGCGCCATCATTCCGCAAGATGTGGCGCACGGTAGCTGACTTGGCAGGCCACTGGATCGGTCCCGACTGATGGCGACGGAGACAGGCTCGCGCATGTACAGGGACCACGACGCCAGCGCGCTGCAGAAGCTCCTGTGCGAGCGTCTCTGTGAGGACGTAAAGCTGCAGCGCCGCCCGGACGGGGCACTGATGCTGCGGACGCCGTTCCGCTTTCCCGACGGGGACGGTTATCCCATCCACGTTTCCGAAGCGCCGGCAGGCGGCCTGCGGCTGTCGGATCGCGGCCATACGCTCATGCACGCCAGCTACGAGCACGACGTCGACTCGTTCATGGAGGGAAGCCCCGGGATGCTGCTCGAACGCATCATGGGCGAATGCGGATTACAGTGGGACGGTGGCGCTTTCTGCCTCGACACTACCCCTGAGCAGCTGACCGACGCCGCATTCCGGTTCGGGCAGGCGCTCACCAGGATTTACGACCTGGCGTCCCTTCGACGCGGACGTTCGCCGAGATACGCGACTACGTAAAGAGAGACGCAATCGTTGTTTGATGACGGAGGAGATTACCGATAGATGGCAAAGACAAGGCGAAAGCAGCCCAAGGCAGTAGAGACGATTACGCACGATGAGGCGTCGCGAAGGAATATCCCGACCGCCGAGTATCGGTCGATGATGGAGAAGGCGGACCAAGCGCCGGTGCGCGTCGCCTACGAGCGGCGCAACCGCGACCTCGATCCGCAACTCGTGTGGCGCGGCAAGGATGAGCAGGATTCGTCCGATCTGGTCGTGCAGGCGCCGCCGCTGTTCATCCAGGAGAAGGTCCACCCCAAGGCGCTGATCGACGACCTGCTGCGCCGCAGCAAGGCGGCGGAGCGGGAGGCGGACGAGCAGCCCGACCTGTTCGCGGACTTCAACGGCCTGCCGGACGGCGACGCCCGCACCGAGTTCTACCGCCACGACGCCAACTGGTCGAACCGCATGATCCTGGGCGACAGCCTGCAGGTGATGGCGTCGCTGGCCGAGCGCGAGGGGCTGCGCGGCAAGGTGCAGTGCATCTATCTCGATCCGCCCTACGGCATCAAGTTCAACTCCAACTTCCAGTGGTCCACGACCAGCCGCGAGGTACAGGACGGCAAGGCCGAGCACGTCACCCGCGAGCCGGAGCAGGTCAAAGCGTTCCGCGACACGTGGCGCGACGGGATTCACTCGTACCTGACGTATCTGCGCGACCGGCTGCTGGTGGCGCGCGACCTGCTCACCGAGAGCGGCAGCATCTTCGTGCAGATCGGCGACCAAAACGTCCACCGCGTGCGGGCAGTGATGGATGAGATTCTCGGCGCTGAGAATTGCGTGAGCTTGATTGCGTGCCGCGTGAGTAGCGGTACGACAAGGGAGCGGTCGCCGAAGGCGGTAACTGACTATCTTTGCTGGTATTGCAAGGACTCGGGATCCAACAAGTTCCGCCGGCTCCTCCAGGAGCGTGAGATAGAGACTGGTATGTACAACCAGGTTGAGGGCGTCGACGGACACCGAAGGCCGATGTCGCGCAACGAAAAGCGGGACACTTCCACCCTTCCTTTCGGCACCCGAGCATTTCAGAAACTGCCGCTGCACTCGATGAATGCTGGCGATCACGAGCCGCGGCAGTGCTTCGGTTCCACATGGCGAATACCGCCAATGCGAAGTTGGCGGTATTCGCTCACTGGATTCCGACGGCTGCTGGCGGCGAGTCGTGTTCAGCCAGACAAGACCGTTCTAAGATCTGTTTACTACCATGGCGACTATCCTGCCGCTGAGCTCAGTAACCTGTGGACGGACACCGGCCCGGAAGTCGTGAAGTCCTACGTCGTTCAGACGAGCACTCGGCTGATTCAACGCTGCATCCTCATGACCACCGACCCCGGCGACCTTGTGCTGGACCCAACCTGCGGGTCCGGCACCACGGCCTTTGTCGCCGAACAGTGGGGGCGACGCTGGATCACCATTGACACCTCGCGCGTCGCGCTCGCCTTGGCACGCTCCCGCGTGATGGGGGCGCGGTATCCGTACTATCTGCTCGCCGACAGCGTGGAAGGACGCGCCAAGGAAGCGGAACTTTCGCAGACGGTGCCGTCAGAGAGCCCGACGCGCGGCGATATCCGGCAAGGGTTCGTGTACGAACGGGTGCCGCACATCACTCTCAGGTCAATCGCCAACAATGCCGAGATCGACGTGGTCTACGACCGCTGGCAGGAGAAGCTGGAGCCGCTACGTGCGCAACTGAACGCCGCCCTGGGCCGCGCCTGGGAGGAGTGGGAACTCCCGCGCGAAGCGGACGACCGGTGGGCCGCCAACGCCGCCGGCCTGCACCGCCGCTGGTGGGAAGCGCGCATCGCCCGGCAGCGGGAGATCGACTCCTGTATCGCCGCTAAGGCCGACTACGAATACCTCTACGACAAGCCCTACGAGGACCGCGGCATTGTCCGCGTCGCCGGCCCGTTCACGGTCGACAGCCTGGCCCCGCACCGCACCCTTGGCGTAGACGAAAACGACGAGCCGATCGACCACCTGGCCGAAAGCCGTACCGGCTACGACGCGCCGCAGGATTTCGCCGCCACGATCCTGGAGCACCTCACGACCGCCGGCGTGCAGCAGGCGCACAAGGAAGACCGCATCGACTTCACCGCGCTCTCCCCGTGGCCCGGCGAACTGATCTGCGCCGAGGGCCGGTACGTCGAGGGCGACTCCGGCGCCGAACGCCGCGCCGGCATCTTCATCGGCCCCGAGTTCGGCACCGTCACCCGCGCCGAGCTGGTCGTTGCCGCCCGCGAAGCCGCCGACTCCGAATTCGACGTGCTGATCGCCTGCGCGTTCAGCTACGAAGCGCACGCCTCGGAGTTCCGCCGCCTCGCCCGCGTCCCGGTGCTCAAGGCGCGCATGAACGCCGACCTGCACATGGCCGGCGCCCTGAAGAACACCGGCGCCGGCAACCTGTTCGTGATCTTCGGCGAGCCCGACGTCGACATCCTGCCGGACGGCGACGGCCGCTTCCGAGTCAAGGTGAACGGCGTGGACGTATTCCATCCCGGCACCGGCGAAATCCGCAGCGACGGCCCCGAAGGCATCGCCTGCTGGTTCATCGACACCGACTACAACGAGGAGAGCTTCTTCGTCCGCCACGCCTACTTCCTGGGCGCCAACGATCCCTACAAGGCGCTCAAGACCACCCTCAAGGCCGAGATCGACCGCGACGCCTGGGAGACGCTACGCAGCGACACGTCCCGCCCCTTCGAGCGCCCCGCCTCCGGCCGCATCGCCGTCAAGGTGATCAACCACCTCGGCGACGAAGTGATGAAGGTCTTCCGCGTATGAACGTCAGCGAACTCCGTCTCCGGAACTTCAAGCGGTTCACCGACCTCAAGATCGATCTATCGGCGGCTCCGGCAAAGCTGGTGTTGCTGATCGGAGCGAACGGAAGCGGAAAATCATCCATATTCGACGCCTTGGAGTATCTCTCCGGTCCATCAAAAGGCACGGCGGATCCGCACATGAGCTTCATCAAGAAGGATCGGGACCAAGACGTTTCGGTAACCTGTTTACTCGGCGGCGGATACACCCTTCGGCGGTCAAACCGGCGGGAGACGACGTGCTGCCGGGAGCTGAACCTGCGGGATGCGTTTTACGGCAGAAGTTCGCTCCGCACCGTCCCTGAGCTCCGGCGCCGTAGCGGCCTTGCCGCCGACCTGCCGGCCGACGCCGACCGCCCGCAGCGATCGATAGAGTGGGATACTCGCTTCGAGGCCGACGTCTCCCACGTCACCGCGCAGATCCTGCGCGTGGTGTGGGGCGAGCGCTTCGACTCCGAGCAGATGAAGGCTCGTTTCCTGGAGCCGATCAACGACGCGATGGTCAGAGTCTTCGGCAACGGCGGAGCGACCGCCCTGCGCCTGACCGGCATGATTCCGGCGCTGGAAGGAACGCCGCCGGACATTCGGTTCAGAAAAGGGCGGTCGAACATCCACTACGACTTGCTCAGCAACGGCGAAAAAGAGATATTCAACATCCTGCTCAACCTGTTTGTTCGGCGCGAGCACTTTACCAACGCCATCTATTTCATCGACGAGCTGGACGCGCACCTGCATACCCGGCTTCAGTACGCTTTGCTGCAGGAGATCGTGGAGCGCTGGATTCCGGAGCACTCGCAGCTGTGGACGGCCACCGAAGCGAAATATAGGCAACGTCTCGGAAGCTCGAAATTCGTCCCATCCTAGCATACCAATACCGCCGTGACCGTAATGCTCAAACGTGTTGGAGAGGTCCCAATGCCGCTGTATCATCACGTCCCGAGCGGTCGGATGTTGGGAGAGATGAAAGAACCAAAGCGCCCGCCTCGACTGCCTCGGTCGAATAAAGAAGGGGGTATCGAATCGAGCGCCAGTGATCAAACGAGCACTATCCCGCAGCACTCTCTGAATAAGTGGTCGTCCGCCAAATCCGTCTCTGTACTCAATCAATTCACGTAGCCTTGATACAGGCAATTCCAGCGAACTAACCGCTCTGAGGTCTTCCGGCGTCTTCGGGAGATAGTTCACTAGCGCTTCGGCCGCGAATGTAAGTATCACTTCGGCCGCCGGGAGATCACGGAAGATTCGCCCAACCATCGAGAGACTGGCCTGCGAGTATCCGGTTTGGTCGAGAAGGAAAATCGCACGTCCAGATATCGGATGACGTATCTTCACCTCCTCAATGACCCGCCCTTCGACATTTGCAAACGAATTGGTATGAATCTGGATGTTTCCACCATTCACTTGGTAACCAGGTTCAGTGAGAACTCTTCGGAGGTAATCGGTATGCTCCCTCTCCTTATCTACGAAGTGATACGCGCAACTAAAACGTAGCGGTTTTCTACGCTTCCGGTTGAGTCTGTCTACTGCAGATTCTGTCTCCTGGAGCATGATCAAGGGAGTGCCGTCAACTACTGTATTGCCGTCCCGAAAGATGCCGCCACCTGCAAACCCATCTACAAGATCAATTCTGAACGTATCACGATGCGGATTCACGTTCAATCGGTCAAAATAGGACCGTAAGTAGGCACGAAAGACGGCGAGCTTTGCCTTGCTAGCCGGTTCTATCAACGGTGGTGCTTCATTAGGATGCCACTGAAAGTTCATGATATGCTCGTATTATGATCTGGTATGGCGTTGTATTCCACACCTTCAAGGCGACGTCCGCGAGACTTCGGTGTTGGTCCTCCCCACTGCTTGAAGAAGAAATAGACGCCGCTCTTCTTGCATTGATCTCTAATGTCAAGAACCCACCGCTGCTCCATTGGGCGGGCTCTGGGTCCGCTCTCGCCGCCAACAATAACCCATGATATTCCGTCTAGGTCAATATCCTCTAAGGGGCCAAGGAGGGGCTCAAGGGAAAGAAATCGGACGTGCACTGGAGCGCCTCTAAGATGCCGTATTCTTGCGGCTGCTTTACGATCTTCGACTGAAACTCCGCACCATATATGCGACGGTGCTAAACCGCTGGCGTATCGACCTGTCAGGTAGCTCGTCATTAGAGAGCTGCGCTTTGTGAGTATCTGGTATACATGGCGATCGGCAGCTTCCATGGTATCAAATACAAGATCAATAAAGCCTGCATCTACGTCCTTATGGAACAGGTCGCTCATCGAATTTACGACAGTACTGTCCGGTTTGGAGACCGTCGCGTGATTGTAACTGATTACACACATAAAGGTTACAGGCAAAATCGGGTGGTGGCGACTTGAACTTGATTCGGCCGTCTCACGCGATCCGCTGGCCCACAGCCGTCCGGCGTACCGGTCGGTTCGCCACAGCCGACCGGCGGCTCGGTGCAGCACCCCTCGGCCGCATTCGCCTAACCTGCTGGCATGTATTTCGGCCAGACCCTGTTCTCCCAGGTAATGAACTACCTGCCGTGGACGACTTTCGCTCGCATCGTCGATCGCTACGCCGGCGACCGCAAGGTCCGTACGTTACGCTGCACCGAGCACTATCGTGCGCTCGCCTTCGCGCAACTCACGCACCGCGAGAGTCTGCGCGACATCGAAGCCTGCCTGGCGGCTCGTTCTACCAAGCTCTATCACTGTGGATTCCGGACACCGGTGCGCCGCTCTACCTTGGCCGATGCCAACGAGCGGCGCGATTGGCGGATCTACGCGGACTTCGCCCAACGGTTGATCGTGCAGGCGCGCGCACTGTACGCCGACGAGATGTTGGCCACCAAGTTGAACGAGACCGCCTACGCACTGGACTCCACGACCGTCGATCTCTGCCTGTCGATCTTCCCCTGGGCGGCGTTCCGAGCCACCAAGGCGGCGGTCAAGATGCATACCCTGTTGGATTTACGAGGTTCGATCCCAAGTTTCATTCACATCTCCGACGGCAGGTTACACGACGTCAACGTGCTTGATTTGCTGGTGCCGGAGGCTGGCGCGACGTACGTCATGGACCGCGCCTACATCGACTTTCAACGCCTGTACGCGCTGGACCAGGCCGGCGCCTTCTTCGTGACTCGTGCCAAGAAGAACATCCGCTACCGGCGCCTGTACTCCACGCCGACGGACCGAACGCTAGGAGTCATCTCGGATCAGATCATCGCTTTGGGTGGGGCGCAGGCCAAGCTGAGGTACCGGGACCGTCTGCGGCGTGTCCGCTACAGGGACCCACAATCCGGCCAAACACTGGTGTTTCTCACCAACCGGACCGGACTTGATGCGGTGACGATCTGTGGTTTGTACAAGAGTCGGTGGCAGGTCGAGTTGTTCTTCAAGTGGGTCAAACAGCACCTGCGGGTGAAGCGTTTTCTGGGAGTTTCGGAGAATGCCGTGAAATCGCAACTGTGGATAGCGGTGTCGGTCTACGTGCTGGTCGCGATTATCCGCAAGCGGCTGGGGATCGACACGCCGCTCTACACAATGCTACAGATCTTATCGGTCATGCCATTCGAGCAAGTACCGCTACATGAAGCACTTACGATGGAAGATTACAGTTCGGAACCGGACCCGTCCGATAAACAGTTGCGATTGCTTGATTTATGACCGGACACTACTGAATTTACGAATATCCGACGTGGTCGCTTCCAAGCGAATGGCTGCCGGAGCCTGTCGCGATGAAGCCTGAGGTCAAATCCGCTCTCGAACGGATGCCCGGGTACGCCGCGAAAGCGTTCGGCAAACCGCTCGGCATAGCAGTTGTCGCAACCGCGTGAGACCTTCGTACAACCCGTCACGGGGTTCCATGTTGCGTCGGTCCATTCGATTCTGGATCGATCTCCCATCAGATTCCCCCCTGAGACTTCCTATGCGAGGGGCCCCGAGGTCCGTCACAGTGTGGCGACTGCGAGCGTCACGCTCGGCGCGGACGAAGTCGACGATGTCGATGTCGGCTCGGGTGGTACCGTGATGCACCAGAAATCCCTTCTTGCGAATGAGCGTGGGCTCGCTGACGATCTTGCGAAGCTTCAGCCCGTCGCCGGTCGCTTCAATCTCCATCTCTGCGCCGGCCGCGAGATTGAAGCGGTCAAGGAGTTGCTTCGGAACCGGAATGCGTCCTGCACGGTCGATGGTGACCCTCACGGCGGTGAAGTATCGTTTGGCGCGCCGCTCGCGTCAACGGTCGTCGCCGGCCTGTGACGAGTGGGCCGCGGGGTACAATCGCGCTGCCGTGGCGCTGTTTCGCTACCGCTTGATCGCCGACCTGGCCTACCAGCCGCCCGCGGCCGGGATCGGCGAGCAGTTGCGCGCGAAGGCGCGCACCGACTACGACATTCCCGGCACGCTGAGCACCAGCGTCGCCGCTTCAGCTTCCGCCGCGGCAGGACGACGCCGCCTGACCGCTCCGGCGGCCCGCGCCGCCCGGTTGCCTGCCGCCCCGCGTGACCGTTACCCTGTGCGGCGCATGGCACGAGGGCGAGCCGTGACGCCGGCCGGCCGGACCATGGTGCAGCGCCTCCTCCCCGACGGGGCGTTGGCGGCCGATTGTCAGGACGATCCCGGCATGACCGACCAGCAGCTGCGGTATGCGTTCGGCGTGATGATCCAGTCGCGCGCCATCGACGAGTGGGCGGTCAGCCTGACCCGGCAGGGGCGGCTGCTCCCGTATCCGCCCGCCGTGGGCCAGGAGGCCAACAGCGTCGGCGGCGCCATGGCGTTGCGTCAGGACGACTGGATCGTCCACGCCTACCGCGAGCTCGGCGCGCTGCTGGTGCGCGGCCTGCCGATCACCACCCACTTCCAGTACTGGTACGGCGTGGAGGACGGCAGCCGCCTCGACGTCGAGCGCTACCACTTGGCGCCGGTGTCGATCCCGATCGGATCGCAGCTCCCGCACGCGGTCGGACTCGCCTTCGCCGAGCGTCACCAGGGGCGCGACCGCGTGGTGCTCTGCTACTGCGGGGACGGCGCCACCTCGCAAGGGGACTTCCACGAGTCGCTCACCTTTGCCGGGGTCTGGAAGACGCCGACCGTGTTCTACGTGCAGAACAACCAGTACGCGCTGTCGACGCCGCGCGCCGCCCAGTGCGCGGCGCCGTCGCTGGCCGCCAAGGCCGACGGCTACGGCTTCGCAGGCGTGCAGGTCGACGGCAACGACGTCACCGCCGTCTATCAGGTGGTGCGTGAAGCGGTGCGCCGGGCGCGGGCGGGCGGCGGGCCGACCCTGATCGAAGGCATCACCTACCGGGTGGGGGCGCACACCACCACCGACGATCCGACCCGGTACCGCACCCGCGCGGAGGAGCGCGCGTGGGAGCGGCGCGATCCGATCCGGCGGCTGCAGCGGTTGCTGACCGGCCGCGGGCTGCTCACCGAGGAAGACACCCGGTCGCTGGTGACCGAAGCGCGCGCCAAGGCGCGGCAGGCGTTCGCGCAGGTGGAGTCGGCGGCCGACCCGGACCTGGAGGCCGGCTTCCGCCACACCTACGCGGAGATGCCGCCGGTGCTGCAAGAGCAGCTCGCGCGGTTGCGCGACCTGCGCGCCGGCCGCCCGCAGGACGGCCGCTCGCCATGACCGCGGTGAAGCCGGTCAACCTGGTCGCCTCCATCAACGACGGGCTGCGCACGGAGATGCGGATCGACGAGCGGGTGATCGCCTTCGGCGAGGACATAGGCGTCAACGGCGGCGTGTTCCGCGCCACCACCGGACTGCAGCAGGAGTTCGGTCCGTCGCGGTGCTTCGACACCCCCCTGGCGGAGAGCGCCGCGGTCGGCGGCGCGCTCGGCATGGCGGCGGCGGGCCTGCGGCCGGTGGTGGAGATACAGTTCAGCGGGTTCATCTGGACGGCGTTCAACCAGATCATCAACCACGTGGCGCGGATACGGACCCGCACGCAGGGCGCGTTCACGGCGCCGCTGGTGATCCGCATGCCGTACGGCGGCGGCGTCCGCGCGCTGGAGCACCATAGCGAAAGCATGGAGGCGATCCTGGCGCACGTGCCCGGCGTCAAGGTGGTGATCCCGTCCACCCCGCACGACGCCAAGGGGTTGCTGATCGCCGCGATCCGCGACCCCGATCCGGTCATCTTCATGGAGCCCAAGCGCGTCTATCAGGCGCCGCGGCAGCAGGTCCCCGCCGGCGACTTCGTCATCCCGCTCGGCGCGGCGCGGGTGGCGGCGGCGGGCAGCGACCTCACCATCGTCTCCTACGGCGCGCAGATGAAAGAGGTGACCGCCGCCGCGCGGCAGCTCGGCGAGGAGGCGTCGGTGGAGGTGATCGACCTCCGCACCATCTACCCGCCCGACCTGACCACGGTGGTAGAGTCGGTGCGCCGCACCGGGCGCCTGCTGGTCGTGCACGAAGGGCCGCGGTCCTACGGCGTCGGCGCGGAGCTCACCGCGGCCGTGGCCGAACAGGCGTTCCTGCGCCTGGAGGCGCCGCCCACGCGCCTCACCGGCAGCGACATCGTGGTGCCGTTGCCGCGGCACGAGCGCCATTACCTGATCGGCGTGGCCGACGTGGTCGCCGCGGCCCGGCGGCTGCTGAGCTATTGAACCCGGTGGGCGGCCGAGCCGGTGTACGGTCAGGACGCGTGAGGTTGTAGGGATGTATGAGTTCAGGTTCCCGGACATCGGCGAGGGACTGCACGAAGGGAAGATACTGGAGCTGAAGCTGCGGCCGGGCGATGCGGTCGAAGAGGGCGACATCCTGGCCATCGTCGAGACCGACAAGGTGGTGGCGGAGATCCCGTCGCCCAAGACCGGGGTGCTGCGCCGCTTCGGATCGGCGGCCGGCCAGATCATCAAGGTGGGCGATCCGTTCGCCTACATCGAGGTCGAAGGCGATGAGGAGCGCGAACCGGACGCGGCGCCGGACGGCGCCGATGGCCGCGCCGGGCAGGACCGGGCGCAGCCCGGCGACGGCGCGACCGTGGTCGGCCGGCTCGAAGCGGGCGGCGATCTGCTCGACCCGAGCGACGAGCAGACCGCGCCGGACGGAGGCGGCCTGCCGCCGGCGCAACCGCAGCGCGAGCCTGGGGCCGAACCGGCCCTCCCGGCCGAGTCCGCCTCCCCTGCCGAGCCGGCGGCCCCCGCCGGGCCGGTGCTGGCCACCCCGGCCGCGCGCCGTCTGGCGCGCGACCTCGACGTCGACATCCGCTCGGTGCCCGGCGCCGGCGAGGGCGGCCGCATCCGCAAAGAGGACATCTTCAAGGCCGCCGAGGCGCAGACCGGCGTCCCGGCCGCCGCGCCGCCCGCGCACGGCCCTCCGGCCGGCAGCGCGTTCGGCTTTCCGCTGATCGACGACCCGCTGGCCCGGCCGGTCGACCTGCCGGCCGGGCAGCGGGTGGAGCTCACCATCCTGCGCAAGACCATCGCCCGCAACATGGAGCTGAGCCGCCGGATACCGACCGCCATCGTCCACGACCTGGGAGAGGTCGACGAGCTGGCGGAGGTGCGCGCCAAGGCCAACCGCAACCGCTCCGCGCACATCAGCTACCAGCCGTTCTTCATGAAGGCGCTGGCCACCGCGCTGCGCGACGTGCCGGTCCTCAACGCCACTTACGACGCGGTCTCCCAGGAGGTGACCGCGTACCGGGAGGTCAACGTCGGCTTCGCCGTCAATACGGAGGCGGGCGTGCTGCTGCCGGTGATCCGCAACGTCGACGCAAACACCATCCTGGCCATCGACCGGCAGATGAAGCAGCTGGTGGACGCGGCCCGCAGCCGCTCGCTGTCCGCCGACGACCTGCGCGGCGGCACCTTCGCGCTCACCAACTTCGGGCCGTTCGGCGGTCTGTGGGCGGCGCCGATGATCTATCCGCCGCAGGTGGCGATTCTCGGCATAGGCCGCATCCACCGGGCGCCGCGCGTGACCGCCGGCGGGGCGATCGAGGCTCGCGTCGTCCTGCCCGTGTCGCTGGCGTTCGATCACCGCGTGGTCGACGGCGTCCCGGCCGCCACCTTCGTATCGCGGTTTCTGGAGCTCTTGTGCTCGCCGCAGGAGCTGCTGGTTTCGATGTAGGCGGGCGCCGGCGGCCACGGCGCCCGTGACCGGTCCGCCGCCCCGCTCGGCCAGCCCGTGGGGCGCGCCGATCCACCGCCTGCGCGCGACCACCTCCACCATGGACGAGGCGGCGCGGCTGATCGCGGCGTCGCCGCCGCACGGGACCGCGATCACGGCCGACCGCCAGACCGCCGGCCGCGGCCGCGCGCCGGGCAGCCGCTGGCGGTCGGCGGCCGGCGCCAACCTGCTGCTGACGGTCATGCTGCGCCGCGCCGACACCGCCGCGGCGCCGGCCACCGTGCCGTTGCGCGTAGGCTGCGCGCTGGCCGAGGTCGCCGCGGCGCTCGGCCTGACGCCGTCGATCAAGTGGCCGAACGACGTGCTGGTCGGCGGCCGCAAGCTGGCCGGCGTGCTCTGCGCCGCCACCGGCGGCTGGCTGCTGGTGGGGGTCGGCGTCAACTGCAACCAGCGGTCGTTTCCGCCGGACGCCGGCGCGGCGACCTCGCTCGCGCTGTGCTTGCGGCGCGACGTCGACCGCCTCCGGGTCGAGCGCGACGTGCTGGCGGCCATGCACCGGCTGCTGCGGGCCGGCGACTGGCTGACCCGGTTGCGCGGCCGGCTGGCCGGCGTCGGCCGGCCGGCGCGGGTGGAGCAAGACGGCCGCGCGGTCGCCGGCGTGGTGCTCGGCGTCGACGGCGGCGGCGCGCTCCGGCTGCGCACCGCCGGCGGCGCCGCGGTCAGCGTGCTGAGCGGCCGCCTGACGCTCGGGCCGGCGCCGTCCGGCGCCGCCGCAGAAAATTTTGCCCGCGGATGTTGGCGATGGCGGCGGGAATCGCTATCTTGACTCCACCAAACATCCCAACTACCTAACTCTGGAAAGGGTGATCCATGGCTAAGCAACTGCAGTTCGACGAATCGGCGCGCAAGGAGCTTCTTGCAGGCGTGACGAAGCTCTCCAACGCCGTCAAGGTGACGTTGGGCCCCAAGGGCCGCAACGTCGTGCTGGACAAGAAGTTCGGCGCTCCGACCATGACCAACGACGGGGTCACGATCGCCAAGGAGATCGAGCTCGAAGACCCGTTCGAGAACATGGGCGCGCAACTCCTCAAGGAAGCGGCGACCAAGACCGACGACGTAGCCGGCGACGGCACCACCACCGCCACCGTCCTGGCCTACTCGATGATCCGGGAAGGGCTCAAGTCGGTAGCCGCCGGCATCAACCCGATGGACATCAAGCGCGGCATCTCCGTGGCGGTCGACCTGGCGGTCGACCACATCAAGGGCGCCGCCAAGGACATCAACGAGAAGGAGGAGATCTCGCAGGTCGCCGCCATCTCCGCCAACAACGACCCGGCGGTCGGTGAGCTGATCGCCGACGCGATGGAGAAGGTCGGCAAGGACGGCGTCATCACGGTCGAGGAGTCGAAGTCGATGGAGACCAACCTCGAAGTGGTGGAGGGCATGCAGTTCGACCGCGGCTTCCTGTCCCCGTACTTCGTCACCAACCGCGACACCCAGACGGCGGTGCTCGAAAACCCGTACGTGCTGATCCACGACAAGAAGATCTCCAGCATGAAGGACCTGCTCCCGCTGCTTGAGAAGCTGGCGCAGTCGGGCCGCCCGCTGCTGCTGATCGCCGAGGACGTCGAGGGAGAGGCGCTGGCCACGCTGGTGGTCAACAACCTGCGCGGCACGCTCAAGGCGTGCGCGGTCAAGGCGCCCGGCTTCGGCGACCGCCGCAAGGCCATGCTCGAAGACATCGCCATCCTGTCCGGCGGGCAGGTGGTGGCCGAGGAGCTCGGCCTCAAGCTCGAGAACACCGAGCTGGAGCAGCTCGGCACCGCCAAGAGCGTCAAGGTGGAGAAAGAGAACACCACCGTGATCGAGGGCGGCGGCAAGCAGCAGGACATCACCGACCGCATCGCGCAGATCAAGGTCCAGATCGAAGAGACCACCTCCGACTACGACCGCGAGAAGCTGCAGGAGCGGCTGGCCAAGCTGGCCGGCGGCGTCGCCGTGGTCAACGTCGGCGCGGCCACCGAGGTCGAGCTGAAGGAAAAGAAGCACCGGGTCGAGGACGGCCTGTCGGCGACCCGCGCCGCCATCGAGGAAGGCGTCATCCCGGGCGGCGGCTCCACCCTGGTGCAGGCGGCCGGCAAGCTCGGCGACCGCGACCTGGACGACATCAATGAGGCGCAGCGCGTCGGCTACAAGCTGGTGCAGCGCGCCCTGGAGGAGCCGATCCGCCAGATCGCCACCAACGCCGGTCTGGACGGCTCGATCGTGGTCGACCGCGCCAAGAAGGAAGAGGCCGGCATCGGCTACGACGCGCAGAGCATGGAGTGGCGGGACATGTCGAGCGCCGGCATCATCGATCCGGCCAAGGTCACCCGCTCGGCGCTCACCAACGCCGCGTCGATCGCCGGTCTGCTGCTCACCACCGAATGCACCATCACCGATCTGCCGGAGAAGAAGGAGGCCGCCGCAGGCCCTCCGGGCGGTCCGGGCGGTGACATGGGCGGCATGGGCTACTGATCGTCCCTGCCATTCCCGGCATGTACGCCAACGGGTCACGCCGGACCTCATGCGCGCCCCGCGCGGGCGTGAGGTCCGGTCCGTCCGGCCCATGAAACTACCCTTCCGAAACCGGCCGCGCGGACTGTCGCGCGGCGACTTCATGTTCACCATCGGCTACCGCGGCAGCGTCGCCATCGTCGACCGCGCCGCCCGGCGGCGCTACGCCCGGCTGCCGTGCCCGCAGCTGCTGGAGCGCGGCCTCTACAAGGCGGCCCTGTGCGCCGCCGAGTTCGATGGCGACGACCGGGCGCAGCAAGCGGTGCTGGCGTCCTACAACGCGGACGCGGTCGCGCCGCTCCCGGACGTGGATGAGCTGCGCGCCCGTTTCGGCGTGTTCGGCGTGCCGGACGCCGTGACCGGGGTCGAACGGGTATGAGAACACGCCAGCAACGGCCGGGCGGCGCCGGCGCGGCCCGGCGTTCCTGCGCGGCCCTGCGTTTGCGCGGCCCTGCGTTTGCGCGGCCCTGCGTTTGCCCCGGAGCGCTGCCCGTGCTAACGTCAGGCAACGACCAATGACACCCAACGATCCGCTAGTCACGCTGCTACTGCCGTTCGCGGCCATCTTCCTGATCTTCTATTTCCTGGTGCTCCGCCCGCAGAGCAAAAAGCGCAAAGAGACCAAGCTGTACCTGGACGGCCTCAAGAAGGGCGACAAAGTGGTCACCATCGGCGGGATGCACGGGGTGATCACCGGCATCCGCGAAGACGCCGGCACGCTCACGCTGAAGGTGGACGACGACACCAAGATCGAATTCGACAAGGCTGCCGTCCGATCACCGGACAGTACCGATTCAAGGTAGTGCCGCCGGATCGTTGCCGGCGCCCGCGCCGGACGGGGCGGCCCGCGCTTGACGGGCGGCGCCGATGAGTAAGCGCCTGCGGCTCGGGATCATCGTGGCGTCTCTGGGAATCGCCGCGGCGTTCCTGACGCCCACCATCCGGTGGCACCTGCTCCTGCCGGAAGCGGAGCGGCAGATCGCCACGTCGTCGCGCGATCAGATACGGATCGTGTCGCAGCAGCGCGCCGGCGACGACCTGCAGCGGCTGCTGACGCTGGCGGAGGGCGAACCCGATGCGCCGATTCCGGAAGACCTCCGCTTCCTGCGCGCTCCGGCGCGGGACCGGTACCGGTTCGAGCAGCGGCCGCTGCCGTCGCCGTGGACGGTGCAGGCGCTCCTCGACGGGTTTGGCAGCGAGGCGACGCTGCTCGGCGAACTGGAGTCCGACCACCGCCAACGGCTCCTCGACCTCAAGGGCTTGACCACGCGCAGCCTGCAGCTCGGACTCGACCTGCAGGGCGGCATGTACGTGCTGATCGAGCCCGACTTCGACGCGCTGGCGGCGGAGATCGGCGCGCTCACTGACGCCGACCGGCAGGACGCGATCGACCGTTCGCTCGAGATACTCAACAACCGCGTCGACCAGTTCGGATTGACCGAGCCGTCGATCAACCGGCAGGGCGACGGCCGGATCGTCGTCGAGCTGCCGGGCGCGCCCGACCCGGAACGGATGCGCAACTTCATCGTCGGCAAAGGGCGGTTGGGCTTCCATCTGGTCGACGCGGAGGGACAGCAGGCGTTCGACGACTACCGGGACGCCAACCCGGGCAACTTCCTGGCCGCCGGCGGCGGCCTGCGCGATCCGGACGTCCTGCCGGCGGGTACGGTGGTGCGCGGCGTCTATGAGAAAGACACCTACGGGGTCGATCAGCTCCTGGGCTACGCGGTGATCAAGGCGGAAGAAGGGCTGTCCGGAGCCTACGTCAACGACTCGCGGGTCGACCGCGACCCCCTCACGGGCCGGCCGGAGGTGCTGTTCTTCCTCAGCCCGGAGGGGGGCGAGATCTTCTTCAAGCTCACCCAGGAGAACGTCGGCGAGATCCTGGCGGTGGTGCTCGACGACCGGGTCAAGGCGCGCGCCCAGATCTCGCAGGCGATCCGCAATCAGGTGCGGGTCACCGGCTTCACGCAGAGCGAGGCGGAGGACCTGGCGCTGGTGCTTCGCACCGGATCGCTGCCGGTGCCGCTCGACATCGTCAGCCAGCAGCAGATCGGCGCCGGTCTGGGCGAAGATTCGATCCGCGCCAGTCTGCGCGCCGTGGGGGTGGGCGCCATGCTGGTGTTCGTGTTCATGGCCGCGTACTACCGCGGCGCGGGGTTGATCGCCGATCTGGTGCTGGCGCTCAACCTGTTCTTCGTCGTGTCGACCCTGTCGGTGCTCGGCTTCACGCTGACGCTGCCGAGCATCGCCGGAGTGATCCTGACGGTCGGCATGGCGGTGGACGCCAACGTGATCATCTTCGAGCGCATCAAAGAGGAGCTGCGCGCCGGCAAGTCGGCCGCCGCCGCGGTGCGCACCGGATTCGCCAAGGCGTTCCGCGCGGTGCTGGACGCCAACATCACCACCTTCATCGCCGCGGTGGTGTTGTCGCAGATCGGCAGCGGTCCGATCCAGGGATTTGCCGTGACCCTGTCGGTCGGCATCCTGTCATCGATGTTCACGGCGCTGGTGGTGTCGCGGTTGATCTTCGACTTCATGATCGAGGTGCTGCGCGTGGAGCGCCTCAGCCTGGGTTGGGGCGGCGGGGACCAGCGGGGCGGCAGGCCTGAGCGGGCGCTGGCCGGGCGCCAGCGGAGGCTGGCGTAAATGCGCGCGACGATAGAGTTCACCCGTTTCCGGCTGCCCATGCTGATCCTGTCCGTGGTGGTCATCGCGGCCGGACTGGCCATGACCATTCAGCGCGGCGGGTTCAATCTGTCGGTCGACCTGGCCGGCGGTCTGTCGCAGCAAATTCAAATAGCCCGGCCGGCCCTGATCGTGGAGCTGCAGGAAGGGACCGAGATGGAGGTGGCGGTGCAGCGGACCGCCGACCGGATCGTCCTGCGCGCCGCCGGCGTGCTGGGCCAGACCGTGCTCGGCTTTGCCGATTATCCGTCGCTCGGCGCCATGGCCGACGCGATCGCGCAGGCGCCGGGAGTGGCCGCGGCGACCGCCCCGGAGCCGGCGTTGGCGTCCGCCGAGCTGCTGGCCGAAAGCCCGCAGCCGCGCGGCGGCCGCCTGGTCCTGCATGCCGGCGCGGCCGGCGCCGAGCCGCTGTCGATCGATGCGGTGCGCGCCGCTCTCGAACCCCTCGACAAGGTGAGCATCCGCACCATCGGCGCGCGCGCCGACCAGCAGTTCGTGATCCGCGTCGAGGTGGCCTCAGACGACGACACGGAGATGCGGACCGCTCAGCAGCAGGTGCGCGCGCTGCTGGCCGACCGGTTCGGCGACGACAGCCTGATCGTCCGCTCCACCGACTTCGTCGGCCGCCGGTTCTCCCAGATCCTCAGCCAGCAAGCGGTCTGGCTGATCGTGGTGGCGCTGCTGCTCATCATGGTGTACGTCGGCTTCCGCTTTCGCCCGGAGTACTCGGTGGCCGCGCTGGTGGCGGTCGCCCACGACGTGCTGGTGCTGATCGGCGTACTCGGCACGTTCCGTATCGAGGTCTCCACCGCGACCATCGCCGCCCTGCTGACGATCGTCGGCTACTCGCTCAACGACACCATCGTCATCTTCGACCGCGTGCGCGAAAACGTGTCGCTCATGCGCGACTCCGACCTGCGCCGGGTGATCGACGCCAGCATCACGCAGTCGCTGTCGCGGACGATCATCACCTCGCTCACGACGCTGCTGGCGGTGGTCGCCATCTACGTGTTCGCCGCCGGCCCGATCCGTACCTTCGCGCTGGCCGTGATCATCGGCGTGATCGTGGGCACCTATTCGTCCATGTACATCGCATCGCCGATCGTGCTGCTCCTGCAGCGCCGCAGCCGTTCGGCAGCAGGCCGCCGCGCCGCCCAGGCGCCGGCTGCGTCAGCCGCCACGCCGGAGGCGGGCGATGCGCGTCCGCCGGCCGCATCCGGCGCCGTTCAGCCCAAAGCCGGGCAGCCGGCAACCGGCCAAGCGCGCACCGGCCAGCCTGGGACGGCCGCGGCGGGGCAGCCGGCAACGCCGCGCCCCGCCGGTCCGCGCGTGCAGCCGGTCAGCAAGCGCCGCAGCAAGAAGCGCAAGGGCGGCTGAGCGCGTCAGGGCCCCCCCGGACCTGACCCGGCGGACCGCTCTTGACGGACCGCGCCGGCCAGCAGCACGAGCTTTTCGACCGCGGACGCGGCCAGCACGCCGGCAAGCGCCGCCTCCAGCAGGGTGAGCGGCAGCGGGGCGGTTCCCGGCGCGGACAGAAACCGCGTGCCGACCGCCGCCGCCAGCTCCACCGCCAGCAGCACCATGCCGGCCGCGATCGACGCCTTGCCGAGCCGGGTCGCCGACGGCAGCGGCCGCCCGGCGGCGGCGATCCAGAGCACCGCCCCCGCCTGCAGGGCGAGCCGCCCCACCAGGACCGCGAACACCCACGGCGTGCCGATCCCGTAGACCAGTGACAGGATCGCTCCCGCCCCCAACAACAGGTAGTCGGTGGAGGAGTCGAGGTACGACCCGATGCGCGTCACCTGCCCCCGCCGCCGCGCCAGCGCGCCGTCCGCCAGGTCGGTCAGCAGCACCGCCGACAGCAGCGCCAGCACCGGCCACACCGGCGCGGTCCGGTCGGCCGCGGCGGTGATCAGCATGACCACCGACGGGATCGAGGTGAGCCGCGCCAACGTCAACACGTTGGACGGGTTGACGCGTGACAGCGGCGGCCCGCCGACGATCGCGAAGTCGCGCCGCCGCTGCAACAGCACGGCGGCCAGTCCGCCGGCGACCAGCGTATGGAGCAGCGCGTAGCCGGCTGCGCCGGACGCCGCGCCGAGCTCGGCGGCGACCGCTACGACGGCGAGCTGCAGCAGCCACAGGCTGACGCAGGTGGCGGCTATGCTCACGGTCAGCCGGTCCCAGCCGCGGCGCGCGGCGATCGGTTCGACGTACCAGTACAGGGACGCGATGGAGACCACGGCGGCGGCCGCGGCCAACGGCAGCGCGACCGCGCGGGCAAGGCCGGGCGCCGCTCCCGGCGCCACCTCTGGAACAGCCCACAGCAGCGCCAGCGCGGCGATCGCCGCCACCGCTTGCAGCACGGTCTTGAGCTTGCCGACCGGCCGCGCCCCGGCGTCGACGTCCAGACGCAGCAGCGCCGGCCGTATGACCGCGTGCATCACCGTTTCGCGGGCCGCGAACAGGACGGGCAACCAGACCGGCAGCACGCCTCGGGCGGCCAGTCCGGCGAAGATCGCCACGAACACCAGCGCGTCGGTGAAGGCGTCGGCCACCTTGCCGAACCGCGATTCGGCGCGGAAGCGCCGCGCGATCGCGCCGTCCAGGTAGTCGGTCGCAAGCGCTACGCCGGTCAGGGCCAGCGCCGCCGCGACTCCGCGGCCGGCGGTTCCGATCAGCGCGAACAGGATCATCGGCGCCAGCAACGCGCGGCTCAGGGTGAGTGCGTTGGCGGTAGCTCGGGCGGGGTTCATGGGCGGCGTCCTTTCGATTATGATGGATGGTACTTCGCACCGGCGCCGATCTGCGGTATCATTGGGGGGAGGCGAGGAGCCGGGCCTGTAGCTCAGGTGGTTAGAGCGCACGCCTGATAAGCGTGAGGTCGCTAGTTCGAGTCTAGCCAGGCCCAGAGACCGGACCCGTAGCGCGGCCGGCGCGCCGCGCCGGCCGGCCGAACCCCGAGGGAGGGCGCGGTGTCGAAAACGTACGTGGAGACCTCATCCGACCTGTTGGCCGGCATCGACCGTATGGTCAAGGACGGCTTCTACCATGACCGCACCGAGGCGGTGAACGACGCCATTCAGCAGTTGTTGAAGGCGTACAAACTGTCCAAGCTGCACGTAAAGGACGAGCGCCGCGTCGAAGGAGCCGTCCTCTGATCGATGGCGGACCAGCGGTCAGCGGCTGACCGGCAGTCAGCGGCTGACCGGCGGGCGGACGCGGCCGGCGGCGGCCCGCGGGATGCCGGCCGCATGGTGCGGAGCCAGCTGCAGAGCCGGGGCATCACCGACCGGCGCGTGCTCGGGGTGATGAGCCGGGTGCCGCGCCACCGGTTCGCCGCGGGGGCATTCCCCGCCTGGTGCTACGGGGATCACCCGGTGGCGATCGGCTATGGGCAGACGATGTCGCAACCGTTCATGGTCGGCCTGATGACCGAGCTGCTGTCGCTTGAAGGCGGCGAGCGGGTGCTGGAAGTGGGGACCGGCAGCGGCTATCAGACCGCCATCCTGGCCGAGCTGGCCGGTCACGTCTGGTCGATGGAGATCATCCCGGCCCTCCAGGACCGGGCCAGGCGCGTGTTGGCCGACCTGGGATACGCCAACGTCGACTTCCGTATCGGCGACGGCGCGCAGGGCTGGCCGGACCACGCGCCGTTCGACCGGATACTGGTCGCCGCCGCGTCGGCGGCGGCGCCGCCTCCGCTGGTCGAGCAGCTGGCCGACGGCGGCGTCATGCTGATCCCGATCGGCGCCGAGCCCGGGTACCAGGTGATGACCTCCATCCGGCGTTGCGGCGGCGACACGCGGTTCGCCCGCGGCGTCGACTGCCGGTTCGTGCCGTTGCGCACGCCGTCGTCGGCGGCCGAAGAGACGGGCGCGCGCGGGGAGCTGCGGTGAAGCGGGTGCCGGTCTTCCGCCCGACGGTGCGGCGCGGGGAGATGGACAGCGTGTTGGGCTGTCTGGTCGCCGACCGGATCGGACCGGGCGACCGCGCGCGCGAGCTCACTGCGGCGGTGGCCGCCGCTCTCGGCATGGCCGGCGGTATCGCGTTGGCCGACTACCGGCAGGCGCTCGCCTGCGCGCTCGCAACGCTCGGCCTTGCGCGCGGCGCGGGGGTGCTCTGCTCGGCGCTCGCGCCACAGGCGCACCGCGACGCCGTCGAGGCGGCCGGTCTGGAGCCGCTGGTGGTCGACGTAGACGCCGATTCCGGCGTGATCGACCTGGACGCGGCGGAGGAGGCGCGCGGCCGCGCGCACGCCGCCGTGATCGACCACACCCTGGGATTCGTCCCCGACCTGGCGCGCGTCCGTTCGTGGGACCTGCCGGTGATCGAGGACGTCACCTGTTCGCTCGGAGGCTACGACGGCGAGACGGCGCCCGGGCCGCGCGGCGACCTGGCGGTCGTCTGGTTGGGCCATTCCGGTCTGGTGACCGCGGCGGCCGGCGCCCTGCTGCTGTGCCGGACGCGCGCCGCGCTGGCGTCGGCGCGGCGGGCCGCCGAGAGCCGCGCCGAGCCGCTGGCGGATCTCAACGCCGCCCTGGCGTTGGCGCAGCTCAAGCGGTATGACGCCGACATGCGGACGCGGCGGAGCATCCGCGACGCCTACCACGCGGCGATCACCCGCACCCGCCACCGCACGTTGAGCCTGCCGCACCGCGCGGAGGGCGGCGTGCAGGTGCCGTTCTCGTACCCGGTGGTGGTCGCCGACGGCGCGCGCGAGGTGCAGCGGTACGCCGCCCGCGCCCGGATCGAGACTCGCCCGGCCTACGAACGCTCCATCGCGGCGAGCGCGCTCCGCGCGGCGGAACAGGCGGCCCAGGCCGGAAGCGCGGCGGACGCATCGGCCGGCGGTCCCGCCGCGGCCGCCGGGGCGCCGGACTCCGCCGCCCCGGCGGCCGGCGCGCCCGGCCGCGGCGGCGGCAACGGCGGCGCCTGTCCGGCGGCCGATTCGCTGGCGCGCCGCTGCGTCCTGTTTCCGCTCTACCCGCTGCTCGGCGACGCGCGCGTGGGGGCCGTCGCCCGCATCCTGGCGACCCTGCCGTAGCGGTCGCTCAAACAGCGTGCAGGGAGGAGCGGTGGCCGGCGGCGTGCGGGTGGCCCGCGCATTGCTGGTGCACAAGCCGGGCAACCCGGACGCGGCGTTCGTCGACCAGGTCGCCGGCTACCTGCGCGGCCGCTCGATCGACGTGCGCCGGCTTGCGGCCGACGCGCCGGCGCGGTGCGGCGACCGGTCCGACGTCGCCCTGTCGCTGGGCGGCGACGGCACGCTGCTCAACTGCGCCCGGATCGTGGCCGAGCAGGAGACGCCGATCCTGCCGGTCAATCTCGGCACGCTCGGCTTCATCACCGAGGTCGCGCAACCGGAGTGGAAAGAAGCGTTCGAGCGCTACCTGAGCGGGCGGCTGGCGGTGAGCCCGCGCGTGATGGTGGTGGCCGGCGTGACGCGCGGCGGCCGTGAGGTGGCGCGGCTGCCGGGGCTCAACGACGCCGTGGTGTCGACCGGCGGCGCGCCCAAGATCACGCGCCTGCAGGTGGCGCTGTCCGGCACGGCGGTGGGGCGCTACCGCGCCGACGGGGTGATCGTGTCGACGCCGACCGGCTCCACCGCCTATTCCATGGCCGCCGGCGGCCCGATCCTGCACCCGGAGATGCAGGCGCTGGTCCTCAACCCGGCCTGCCCGTTCACGCTCTCCAACCGGCCGCTGGTGGTGCCGGCCGACGAGGTGGTGGAGATCACGGTGGAGAAGCCGCAGCGCACGGAGGTCGTCCTGACCGTCGACGGCCAGCGGTCGGTGCCGCTGCAGCCCGGCGACCGGGTGGTGCTGCGGCGCTACGAGCACTCGGCGCTGATCATCCAGTCCGACCGGCGGAACTTCTACGAGGTGCTGCGCCACAAGCTGCACTGGGCGGGGGAGCCGGGTGCTTGAAGCGCTCCACGTCCGCGGCTACGCCCTGATCGACGCCGTCGACCTTGTGTTCGGTCCGGGACTCACCGCCATCACCGGCGAGACCGGCTCCGGCAAGTCGATCATCATCGGCGCGCTCGGCGCCGCCCTCGGCGCGCGCGTCACCGGTGACGAGATCCGTTCCGGCGCCGACCGGTGCGAGGTGACCGCCGTGTTCGACGCGCCGGATACCCCGGAGGTCGACCGGTGGCTGCGCGCCCGCTCGATCGACCTCGACGGGGAGCCGCTCCACCTGCGGCGCGTGGCCCGCCGGGGCGGCCGCGGATCGGCGTTCGTCCAGTCGGCGCCGGTGCCGCTGGCCGACTACACCGAACTGGGCCGCATGTTGCTGGCCATCCACGGACAGCACCGGCACCAGGCGTTGTTGTCGGCGGCCGAACAGCGGCGCTTGCTCGACCGGTTCGCCGACGTGGAGGAACAGGTGGCCGCCATCGCCGCCGAGACGCGCAGCCTGGCCGCGGTGGAGCGGCTGCTGGACCGCCTGCGGAGCGGTATGGAGCGGGCCGCGCATGACCGCGAGCTCCTGGAGCACGCGGTGGCGGAGATCGAGCGGGCCGGCCTCCGCGACGGCGAGGAGCAGGAGCTGGAGGCCCGGCAGCGCGTGCTGCGCAACGCGGAACGGATCGAACGGCTGCTGGCCGCGGCCCGGGCCGCCACCGCGGAGGCGCAGGGGGGCGCCGGCGCCGGTCTGCGCGCTGCGCTCACCGCGATCGGCGAGCTCGCATCCATCGACGGCCGCTTCGACGCGCTCGCCCGGCAGGTGGAGACCGCGTTGTATGAGGTGGAGGACATCACCGACGCGCTCGCCCGGGCGGCCGGCGGCGCCGTCGACCCCGGCGAGCTGCTGGTGGTCGAGGATCGACTGGCGGCGGTGCGCGCCGTGACGCGCCGGTACGGGGGGACGGAGTCGGCGGCGTTGGCGCACGCCGGCGACTGCCGGCGCCGGCTCGACGGCCTGCAGTCGGCCGGTGACGAGATCGCCGGCCACGCCGAGCGCGCGGCGGCGCTGGAGCGGTCGCTCCGCGCCGCGGCCACCGCGCTCAGCGCCGCTCGCGCGCGCGCGGCGGACGCGCTGGCGCAGTCGGTGCAGGCGGAGCTGCGCCGTCTCGGGATGCCGCAGGCGCGATTCGCCGTCAGCGTCACGCCGCGGCCGGAAGGGCGCGGCGCGGCCGGCGCGGACGCCGTGGAGTTCCTGTTCCAGGCCAATCCCGGCGAGGAGCTGGCGCCGCTCCGCTCGGTCGCCGCCGGCGGCGAGCTATCGCGGGTGATGCTGGCGCTCAACGCGGTCCCGGCCCGCGCCGGCGCCGCGCCGACCGCCGTGTTCGACGAGATCGACGCCGGCGTCGGCGGACAGATCGGCGTGGCGATCGGCGAGCGCCTGCGCCGCATCGCCGAGCGGCGGCAGGTGCTGTGCATCACGCATCTGGCTACCGTCGCCGCCCGGGCCGACGCGCACCTCAAGGTGGAGAAGCGGACCGCCGGGGAGCGCAACACGGTGGCGGCGGCGCCGGTCGAAGACGCGGCCCGGGTCGACGAGATCGCCCGTATGCTGGCCGGCGCTCAGGTCGACCGGGTCACGCAACGGCACGCGTCGCTGCTGCTTGAGACCGCGCGGCGCCGTCCGTCCCCGGACGATCCGTCCCCGGATAGGTGAGGACCGGTTACCGTCTCTGCTTGCCGCCGCCGTCGGACCGCCCGTCCGCTTCTGCGTTCGGGTCCTCCACCAGCGTGAAGGGGCGGATGCGGGAACCGGATTCGGCGGCGAACTCCTCGATCAGCGATACGGTCTGGAACGGGATCATCAGGTGCGACGCTTCGCCGAAGGTGCGGCGGATCTCCTCCTCGGAGGGGTTGATGATCAGCTTCTCGCTCTCCTTGAAGATGATTCCCCTGATCGACACGAAGTAGGGATGGGTGAGGTCCAGGCTCTCGGCGACCAGCTGCACCTCTTTGTTCCGCCACTTGAAATGTACTCGATATAGGGTCACTGGCCTCTCTTACGCCGCGATTCTTCAAGGGTAAGGGCGCCCGTTCGCTCTGTCAAATCGCCGGCCGGCCGGCGGGCGGCCGCGGCGCCGCACCGGATATACCAAACAATTGTTTACCAAAGTCATCGAGCAAGGCGCGCGGGTTTCCGCATCCGGCAGCGATGCGGGTGTTGACACGCGGGGAAGCCGTCCCGAAAATGAGCAGCTTGGTGGGAACAATCGGGAGTCAATCCCATAGCGATCGGGCAGCGGAGCGGACGGCGTGATCTCCGGCGAATACCGCTACGCCATGGACGACAAGGCGCGCCTCATGGTGCCGGCGCCGATCCGCAAGGCGATCGCCGGCAACGTGATCGTCGTGACGCGCGGCTTCGAGCGGTGCCTCATGCTGTTTCCGTCCGACGAGTGGCAGGAGTTTGAGAAGAAGGTGTTGGAGGCCACGTCGACGGCCCGGAAGCCGGACCGACTGATTCGGCGGCGGCTCCTGGGGCGCGCGCACGCGGTGGAGATCGACCGGACCGGGCGGATCGTGGTGCCGAACTTGCTGCGAGAATACGCGGGCCTGGACAAGAACTGCGTCGTCCTGGGAATCAGCACCTACCTGGAGGTGTGGGACGAGGAGACCTTCCGCTCCCACGAATCGGACACCGACGAGCTCTACGAGGAGGCCGTCGATGACATCGGCGAACGCATCCGGTTCTGATGACGGCGCAGGTGAAGCGATCCACGTCCCGGTGCTGCTGCAGGCGGTGGTCGGCCGGCTCCGGCCGCAGCGCCCGAACGGCGTCCTGGTCGACGTCACCCTGGGCGAAGCCGGCCACGCCGCGGCCATGCTGGACCGCTACCGGGACCTCACGCTGCTCGGCTCCGACGCCGACGCTACGCTGCTGGCCCGCAGCCGCGCGCGGCTCGCCCCGTACGCCGGACGGTTCCGGCTGCGGCAGGCGTGGTCGGATGAGGCGCTGGGGGCGATCGCTCCCGGCGGCGCGGAGCTGATCCTGATGGACCTCGGCATGTGCCGGTATCACGTCGAGCGCGGCGCGCGCGGGTTTTCCTTCCTGCGTGACGAACCGCTCGACATGCGCTTCGACCCGCGCCGCGGCGCGTCCGCCGCCGATCTGGTCAACCGCAGCTCCCGTTCCGAGCTGTGCGAGCTGTTGACCCGCGGCGGCGGCCGCAACGCGCGGGCGCATGCGCTGGCGATCGACCACGCGCGCCGGCGGCAGCCGATCGAGACCACCTACCAGCTGGCGCGCGCCATCCTGGCCCGCACCCCGTGGCGCGGCGGACGCCGGCATCCGGCCGCCCCGGTCTTTCAGGCGTTGCGCATGGCCGTCAATGACGAGGCGGGACGGCTGCGGCGCTCGCTCGACGCGGCCGCCGCGGCGCTCCGTGCGGGCGGCCGGCTGGCCGTGATCGCCTTTCATTCGCTCGACGACCGCATCGTCAAGCGGTATCCGGCCGAACATCCCCGGATGACGGCGGTGACCGCGCGGCCGGACGCGCCGGCCGACGCCGAAGTGCGGGCCAACCCCGCTTCGCGCAGCGCCCGCCTGCGCGTGCTGGAGCGGCTGCCGTGACCGGCGCCGACGGCCGCCAACGGCTGCTGACGATCCTGGTGGCGCTGATGATACCGGTGGCGGTGTTGATGACCACCTGGAGCGGGCTGCACCGTCACCTGCTGGCCGAGGAGCTGCAGGCGCTGGAGCACGAGCAGGCCGCGTGGCTGGAGCAGAACAAGCGGCTGCTGACGTCGATCGCGATCTATCGCTCGCCGCAGCGCATCGCGGAGCTGGCCGAGCGCGATCTCGGCTTGGCGCCGATCGACGCCGAGCGCCTGATCATCGTCGAGCCGCCGGCCGCGGCCGGCGACGGGCCGGAGGAGGCGCCGCGGTGAACTACACCGTCGAGGAGATCGCCGGCATCCTCAGCGCCGGCCTGCGCGGACGCGCGGACGCGCGCGTGCGCGCGGTCACCAACGACTCCCGCCAGGCGCGCTCCGGGTCGCTGTTCGTCGCGCTGCCGGGGGAGCGCGCCGACGGCCACGACTTCGTGGACGACGCCTTCCGGCGGGGCGCCGCGGCGGCGCTGGTGCGCGCGGACCGTCAGGTCGAGCCGCGCGCGGACGGCGCGCTGATCGCGGTCGACGACCCGCTGACCGCGCTCTACGACTTGGCGCGCAAGCACGGCGCCGCCGTCCACGGCGCTACCGCCGACGGCGCTGCCGCCGGCGGAGCGGCGGTCCGCGTAGCCGTCACCGGCAGCAGCGGCAAGACCACCACCAAAGAGATACTCGGTTCGATTCTGCGCCGGCACGGCCGCAGCCTGGTTTCGGAGGCGTCGTTCAACGCCGAAATCGGGCTGCCGCTGTCGGTGCTGCGCCTGACCGGCGGCGAGCGGTACGCGGTGTTCGAGGTCGGCATCAACTCCGTCGGCGAGATGGAGCGCTACGCGGCGCTCGCGCGGCCGGATCACGCCGTGATCACCAACGTCGGCAGCGCGCACGTCGGCCGCATCGGCAGCCGGCGCGAAATCGCCCAAGAGAAGGGCGCGCTGCTGCGGGCGGTCGCGCCGTCCGGGCGCGTCTACGTGCGCGAGCGTGAGCCGGAAGCGGAGCGGTTGCTCGCCGGCGTGCGCGCTCGGGTCGTGCGGTTTGGAACGGATTCCACGGCCGGGTATGAGGGGAGCGAGAATCGGGGGCTGGACGGATGGGTCATCAACTGGGAGGGCCTCCGGATCCGCTTCGCTCTACCCGGCCGTCATAACCTGGACAACGCCCTGGCGGCGCTGGCGGTGGCGGCGGAACTGCGGTGCGATCCGCGCGCGGTCGCCGCCGGCGTCGAGGCGGTGCGGCCGGCGCCGGGCCGGCTGTGCGTGCACCGCGGCCGGTGCACGGTCATTCACGACGGCTACAACGCCAACCCGGAGTCGGTGCGGGCCGCTCTGACGGTGCTGCGCGGCGCGGAAACGCCCACGCCGGACCGGCAGGCATCCGGCCGGCGGACCGGCCGCCGGGTGGCGGTGCTGGGGCCGATGCTGGAGCTCGGCCGCTACGGTCCGCGCGCGCACCTCGACCTGGTGACGCCGTTGATCGACGCCGGGATCGATCTGCTGTGCTGCTTCGGCGCGGCCACCCGTCCGCTCTGCCGGGCGTTCGCCGCGGCCGGCGGCGGCAGTGCGTCCGGCGGCGGCAGGGCGTCCGGCGGCGGCGATGCGTCCGGCGGCGCGGCGGACCGCGCCATCTGGACGGAGACCCTGGAAGAGATCGACGGCCGGCTGCGCGCCGCCGTCCGGGACGGCGACGTGGTGCTGCTCAAGGCGTCGCGCGCCTTTCGCATCGAACGACTGCTGCCGGCGGCAGGCGCCGGCGCGGACGCGGGAGCGTAGCGCATGGGCCTGGCAAACGGTGATGGCGCGGCTGCGCGGCGCCGCACCGACCTGACGTTGATCGTGATCCTGATCACGCTCACCGGCATAGGGTTGGGCGTCCTGTTGTCGGCGTCGCACTCCTACGCGCAGCGGGTGTTCGGCGACTCGCTCTACTTCGTGCGGCGGCAGGCGCTGTTCATCGTGATCGGCACGATCGCCGCGGTGGTCGGCTCGCGGCTCGACGGCGAGGTGCTCAAGCGCCTGTCGATACCGCTGCTGGCGCTGGCCGCCGTGCTGATGGTGCTGACGCTGATTCCCGGCGTCAGCCGGCCGATCATGGGGGCGCGCCGCTGGCTGCTGGTGGCGGGCATGTCGTTCGAGCCGTCGGAGCTGGTCAAGTTCGTGTTGGTGCTCTACCTGGCGTCGATGCTGTCGCGCAAGTACGAGGCGCGCAACGACGCCGTCAACTCGCTGCTGCCGCCGGTCATCGTAGTCTGCGTCTTCGCGGCGCTGATCTACCTGCAGAACGACTTTTCCACGGCTGCGCTGCTGATGCTGGTGACCGGCATCATCTTCTTCGTGGCGCGCGTGCAGTTCCGCTACTTCGCCGCCCTGGCGCTGGTGAGCATCCCGCTGGCGGTGGTAATGATCTTCACCCGCGTCCATCGCGTGCAGCGGGTGATCGCGTTCTTCAATCCGGAATCCGACCCGACCGGTTCCGGGTATCAGGTGCTGCAGGCGCGCAACGCGCTCACCTCCGGCGGGCTCACCGGCCTCGGCCTGGGGCAGGGCGTCCGCAAGCTCGGCGACGTGCCGGAGATTCACTCCGACTTCGTGTTCGCCGTGGTCGGCGAGGAGGCGGGCCTGATCGGCGTGGTGATCGTGCTGGCGCTGTTCGTGGCGCTCGCCTCGCGCGGTTACCGGATAGCGGGAACGGCGCGCAACCGGTTCGACGCCTACCTGGCGTGCGGCATCACGACCTCGGTAACGGTGCAGGCGTTCGCCAACATCGCCGTGGTCGCCGGCTTGCTGCCGGCCACCGGAATTCCGTTGCCGCTGTTTTCTTCCGGCGGCTCGGCCATGGTGCTGACGCTGGCGATGGCCGGCGTGCTGTGCGGCATCAGCCGGCGCTCGGCCGACCGGACGGTCACCGGCGACGGCGCCGCCCGGCCCGTCCGGTTCCGGCCGCTGGGGGCGCGCCGTGCGTAGGGCCGCTCGCCTGGTGCTGCTGGCCGGCGGCGTGGTGGTGGTGGGACTCCTGTTGCAGGTCGTGTTCAGCCGCGTGGTCGCCCCGCAACTCCGCATCCGCCAGATCGTCGTGCACGGCGACCTGCCGCTGTCGACGGTCGAACTCCGCCGCCTGGCCGGGATCGACGGCAGCGATCATCTGCTCCGCGTCGACACGCAGGCGGTCGCCGAACGGATCGCCGCGCATCCCCTGGTGGAGTCGGCGACGGCGCGCGCGCGGATTCCCGGTACGTTGGAGATCAACGCCGTGCGGCGCCGGCCGCTGGCGATGGCGCTGGCCATGATCGACGACCGCAGCGTCCCGGTGGTGTTCGACGCGTCCGGGGTCATCATGCAGGTCGATCCGGCGCCGATCCCGGAGCTGCCGTTCGTGTCGGGACTGCAGTTCGCCCGGCGGCCGCAGCCGGGCCTGGTCCTGCCGGCCGGCGTGTTGCCGGCGGTCGCCGCGCTGGCGTCGATCCGCGACGGCGACGCGCGGCTGTTCGGCATGATTTCCGAGCTGGTGGTGACGACCGGCGACGCCGGCGCGCTCGACCTGTCGTTCTATCCCAGCAGCTATCCGGTCGCGGTCCGGTTGGGGCCGCGCCTGGACGTCGAATCGATCCGGCACGCGTTCGTGGCGCTCGACGTGCTCAGTGGCGGAGCCAGCGGCGGAGCCGGCGGCGGCGGCGCGCAGATGCCGCCGGAGATCGACTTTCGCGCCGGCGAGGCGGTCTACGTCGAGTCGGCCGGCGGCCGGTCGCCGATGGCCGCGCCGCGCGCGGTCACCGGGCGCCTGAGTGGAGGAGGATAACCGTGGCACGAGACGATCTGATCGTCGGCCTGGACATAGGCACCAGCAAGGTGTGCGCGATCATCGCGCAGGTCGGCCCCGACGGCCGCACCGAAATCGTCGGCGTCGGCAACACCCCGTCGCGGGGACTCCGGCGCGGCGTGGTGATCAACATCGACGCGACCGTCCGTTCGGTCCTCAACGCCGTGGAGGCCGCCGAGATGATGTCCGGCCGCGAAGTCACCGGCGTCTTCGCCGGCATCGCCGGCGGGCACATCGAGGGGATCAACTCGCGGGGCGTGGTGGCGGTCACCGGCAAGGATCGGGAGATCACCCGCGAGGACGTCGACCGGGTGATCGACGCCGCCAAGGCGATCGTCATACCGATGGACCGGGAGGTCGTCCACGTCATACCGCAGGAGTACACGGTCGACCAGCAGGACGGCGTGCGTGATCCGCTCGGCATGGTCGGCGTGCGGTTGGAGGCGGAGGTCCACATCATCACCGGCGCGGTTTCGTCGGCGCAGAACATCATCCGCTGCATCAATCGCGCCGGCTTCAAGGCCGACGACATCGTCCTGGAGCCGCTGGCCGCCGCAGAGGCGGTGCTGAGCAAGGATGAGCAGGAGTTGGGCGTGCTGCTGGTCGACATCGGCGGCGGCACCACCGACATCCTGGTCTATCTGGACGGCGCGCCGTATCACACCGACGTGCTGGCCCTGGGCGGCGACCAGGTCACCAGCGACGTCTCCATCATGCTCAAGACGCCGCTGGAGGTGGCGGAGCGTCTCAAGCACGAAGCCGGAAGCTGTCAGGCGGACGATCCGCAGGACCGGGAGATCGAAGCGAGCATTCCCGGCGTCGGCGGCCGGCCCGCCCGGCCGATCAAGCGGCGCCGCCTGACCGAGATCATCCGGCCGCGCATGGCGGAGGTGTTCGGCATGGTGAAGGACCAGCTCGACCGCTCCGGCTACCACAAGCTGCTCAACGGCGGCGCCGTGCTCACCGGCGGCGGCGCGCTGCTGCCCGGCGCCGCGGAGTTGGCGACCGAGGTGCTGGGGCTGCCGGCCCGCATCGGCTATCCGGCGGCGCTCGGCGGACTGGTCGAAGAGTACCGCAGCCCGCAGTTCGCCACCGGGGTCGGCCTGGTCCTGTACGGCCGCGGCAAGCGGGGGCCGGAGCACTTCGACATGAACACCAGCGAAAGCGGATACGCCAGCGTCAGGGATCGCATGAAGCGCTGGTTCCGCGAATTCATTTGAAGAGAACATCGACCACGTCGAAAAGAGGAGGGGGATCGATGACGATCGAGATGCACGACGGGGAGCCACGACCGCTCACGGAGATCAAAGTCCTGGGGGTGGGAGGAGGCGGCAGCAACGCGGTCAACCGCATGATCGCGTCCGGGTTGCGCAACGTGCGCTTCCTGGCGGTCAACACCGACCTGCAGGCGCTGGAGCTGAGCAGGGCGGAGATGAAGGTGCCGATCGGGTCGCGCCTGACCCAGGGGCTGGGCGCCGGCGGCGACCCGGAGATCGGCGAGAAGGCGGCGTTGGAGGATCAGCAGCGTCTTGAAGAGGTGATGCGCGACGCCAACATGATCTTCATAGCCGCCGGCATGGGGGGCGGCACCGGCACCGGCGCCGCGCCGGTGATCGCGCGCACGGCGCGGGAGGCGGAGATACTCACCGTGGCCGTGGTGACCAAGCCGTTCGACTTCGAACGCGCAAGGAAGCGGGAGCTGGCCGAAGCGGGCATCGAGCGCCTGCGCAAGGAGGTCGACACGCTCATCATCATCCCCAATCAGCAGCTGCTGCGGACAGTGGAGAAGAAGGCGACCGTGAGGGAAGCGTTCTATCTCGCCGACGACGTGCTGCGGCAGGGGGTGCAGGGGATTTCCGACCTGATCACCGAACCGGGCGAGATCAACATAGACTTCGCCGACGTCCGCACGGTCATGGAGGCGAAGGGCGACGCGCTGATGGGGGTCGGCGTCGGCGCCGGCGAAAACCGCGCCGTCGATGCGGCGACCGCCGCCATCAACAATCCGCTGCTGGAGCACGAACGCATCGAGGGGGCGGAGGCGATCCTGGTCAACGTGACCGGCGGCGAAGACATGGGCCTCGCCGAGTTCGAGGAGGTGTGCGACCTGATCACCACCGCGTCCAACGAGGCGCTGGTGATCTCCGGCATGGCGACCAATCCCGATCTCAACGACGAGCTACGCGTCACCGTGGTCGCCACCGGCTTCAATCGCGAGGCTGCGGCCGCGGAACCGGAGCCCGAGGCGGAGGCGGAGCCGGAGAAGGCGGAGGCCGAGGATCTGGCCAAAGTGTTCACCTACGAGGAGTTCATGGAGGTGCACGGGCGCAAGGGGCGCTCCTCGCGGTTCGACCGCTCGGGCGATGGTGAGGACCTCGACGTCCCGGCGGTGGTGCGGCGGCAGCGGACCGCGCAGGGCGGCCGCTGAGCGGCCTGGATGCCGAGTTCGGCGTCCACCTCAGCGCGGAGCTCGCTCTGGCGGCTACCAGCGTCGCCACCTACCGGCAGGAGTGCCGCGCCTTCGCGCGCTTCTGCCGTGAGCGGGGCATCGCCCCGGAGGGCGCCGGCACGGCCGACCTCATCGACTACCTGGTCGAGCGGCGGCGGGACGGGACCGACGCCCGCACCGTCGCCAAGTCGGTGAGCGCGCTCCGCGCCCTCTACCGCTTCCTGCAAGCGGATGGGCGCGCCGCCGCCAACCCGGCCGCGCTGATCGAGCCGCCGCGCCCGGTCCGGCGGCTGCCGGCGGCGGTCGGAGCGTCCGACGTCGACCGGATGCTCGACCAGGTCGACGTACGCACCCCGTCCGGGCTGCGCGACCGGGCGTTGTTCGAGATGATCTATTCCTGCGGGCTGCGGGTGAGCGAAGCGGTGGCGCTGCAGGTCACCTCGCTCCATCTCGAACAGGGGTTCGTGACCGTGTCCGGCAAGGGCGGCCGGCAGCGGCTGGTCCCGCTGATGGGGCCGGCGCTCGACTGGATGCGGCGCTACCTGACCGGCGGCCGGCCGGCGCTGGCGCGGAACGCCGGCGAGGCGGCGCTGTTCCTCAACCGCTCCGGCGGTCGGCTGACGCGCGCCGGCATGTGGAAGCGGTTCCAGGCCGCCGCCGCGCGCGCCGGCATACCGGGCAAGCTGCACGCGCTCCGCCACTCCTTCGCCACCCACCTGCTGGCCGGCGGCGCCGATCTCCGCTCGGTGCAGGAGCTGCTCGGCCACGCCGACATCTCCACCACCCAGATATACACCCACGTCGAAGAGCCCGATCTGCGCGCCGCGCACCGGAAGCACCACCCGCGCGACTGACCGGATCGCGGATCGCCCCCGCGCGCGGCCCGGCGCGGCCGGCGCCGGTAAAGCGGCGCGGACGTTCCGCCGTTTTCTCTGTTCGGGAGGATCGTACCGTTGCACGTGCAAAGACGCGCCGCCGCCGGCGGCGAACGGAGCGGGGAGCCGTTCCCGGAGCTCCTCATCGCCGCGCTGGCCATCGATCGCATCGACTGCCTCACCGCCGCGGAGAAGCTGCGGCTGCTCGACCGCACCGCCGACGCGGGGGCGGCGGCGCGTCTCACGCCGCAGGCGGTGCAGGCGGTGTCGTCACGCCGCCTGCGCGCCATTCCGGCGGAGCCGGGCCGGCTGCTGGCGGCGGCGGAGCGGGAGTGCTGCCGCTTGACGCAACTCGGCGGAGGCTGCATTTTGTACGGTAGCGGGCGCTATCCGCCGTTGCTGACGGCGATCCACGACCCGCCGTTCCTGCTGTATTACCGTGGTAACGACCCTGACGCCCTTTCGTCCGCCGATCACCTGTCGGTCGTCGGCACCCGCCGCCCGTCGGGCGCGGGCCGGCGCGCCGCGTTCGAGGTCGGCTTTCACGCGGCCCGGCGGGGTGCGACCGTAGTGTCGGGGCTGGCGCGCGGCGTCGACGCGGAGGCGCACCGCGGGTGCGTGGCCGCCGGCGGACGCACGGTGGCGGTGCTGGGGACCGGCGTCGACACCATCTACCCGCGGTCGAGCGCCTCCCTGGCCGGCGCGCTGCTCGCCGGCGGCGGCCTGCTGCTGTCGGAGTACCGGTTGGGAACGGAGCCGCGCCGGTACCACTTTCCGTGCCGCAACCGGATCATCAGCGGCTTGGCGACCGCGCTGATCGTGATCCAGGCGCCGGCCTGGTCGGGAGCGCTGATCACCGTCGACCACGCCCTCGACCAGGGACGCGACGTACTGGTGCATCCGGCCGGGCTCGGCGGCGCGGCCTGTTCGGCCGGTAGCGCGGCGCTGGCCGCCGACGGCGCGCCGATCCTGGCGACCGCCGCCCCGGCGCCGGCGGCGCCGGCCGGTCCTGCGGACGCGGGCGGAACGGCCGGCCGGCGGCTGTCGCGTTCGCTGCAGTCGGAGCTGGCCGGCGTCTCGGCGCGCTACGGAGGGCCGGATGGTTGACAACTTCATCGCCTACCTCACCGCGGTGCGCCGCAGCTCCCCGGCGACCGCGGCCGCCTACCGGCGGGAGGTGGAACGGTTCCTGCAATCGGCCGGTACCGACGATCCGCGCGCGGTCGACACCGCCGCGGTGCGGCGCTACGTCGCCTCGCTGGCGCGGGACGGTCTGGGACCCCGGTCGGTGAACCGGGCCATGAGCGCGGTGCGCACCTTCTACCGGTTCCTGCGGCGCTACCACGGCGCCGACGTGGCGGATCCGACCGCCGGGCTGCGCGGGCTGCGCGCCGATTCCCGGCTGCCGATCTTCCTGTTTGAGGACGAGGCGGCCGCCGTGGTGGAGGCGCCGGCTAAGGACGCCGCCCCCGCCGAGGACGGCTCGCCGGCGAAGGACGCCGCGCCGGAGGGCGTCCTGCCGGAGGACGGCCTTGCCGCGGCGCGCGACGCGGCGCTGATGGAGTTCCTGTACGCGACCGGGTGCCGCGTGGCCGAGGCGGCGGCGTTGCGCCTGCGCGACGTCGCGATTGAGGCGCGCACCGCCCGCGTCACCGGCAAGGGCGGCAAGCAACGGATGGTCTACCTCAACGATTCGGCGGCCCGCTCGCTGCAGGCGTACCTGCGCCGCCGGTTTGCGGCGCTGCCGGCGTCCCGGTCACAGCCGGCGGTCTTTCTCAACCGGCGTGGCGGCGCCTTGACCGACCGCAGCATGCGCCGGGTGGTCGCCCGCTACCGCCCGTTCGCCGGCAAGCCGGTCTCGCCGCACACCTTCCGGCACAGCTTCGCCACCCACCTGCTCAACGGCGGGGCCGACATCCGCACCGTGCAGGAGCTGCTCGGCCACGCCAGCCTGTCCACCACGCAGGTGTATACGCACACCAGCGTCGACCGGCTCCGCGACGTCTACGCGGACGCCCACCCGCACGCGGCGCGCGGCCGGACGGGAGCCGCGACGTGAAGCAGCACGCGACCACGGTCGTCGCGGTCCGGCGGGACGGCGTGCTGGCCATGGCCGCCGACGGTCAGGTGACGCTCGACTCGACCGTGCTCAAGAGCACCGCGCGCAAGGTGCGCACGCTGATGGGCGGCCGGATCGCCGTCGGCTTCGCAGGCGGCACGGCCGACGCCTTCACGCTGTTCGAGCGGTTCGAAGCGAAGGTAAAGGAGTACGGCGGAGACTTGATGCGTTCCTCGGTGGAGCTGGCCAAGGAGTGGCGTTCGGACCGCGTCTTGCGGCGCCTGGAGGCGTTGCTGGTGGCCGGGGACGCGCACGCCACGTTTCTGATCGGCGGCAACGGCGACGTCCTGGAGCCGGACTATCCGGTCATCGGGATCGGTTCGGGCGGCGCGTACGCCGCCGCCGCGGCGCGGGCGTACCTCGACGCCTCCGACCTTTCGGCGCGCGAAATCGCGCGGCGCGCCATGACGATCGCGGCGGACATCTGCGTATACACCAATGAGCGGATCGTGATCGAGGAGATCACGAGTTCGCAGGGTTCGAGTGAGGAGGCCGCCGGTGAGAGTTGACCTGGACCGGCTGACGCCGGCGCAGATCGTCGAGCAGCTCGACCGCTACATCGTCGGCCAGAACAAGGCCAAGCGGGCGGTCGCCATCGCGCTGCGCAACCGGTTGCGCCGGCGCCGGTTGCCGAGCGATCTGCGCGACGAGGTTTCGCCCAAGAACATCGTGATGATCGGGCCGACCGGCGTCGGCAAGACGGAGATCGCGCGCCGGCTCGCCAAGCTGTGCGGCGCGCCGTTCCTCAAGGTGGAGGCGACCAAGTACACGGAGGTCGGCTACGTCGGCCGCGACGTCGAGTCGATGGTCCGCGATCTGACGTCCGTGGCGGTCGCCATGGTCAAGGCGGAGCAGCAGGCCGGCGTGCAGGAAGAGGCCGAGCGCCGGGTCGAAGATCAGCTGTTGGAGCTGCTGCTGCCGCGGCCGGCGGGCGGCGCCGTGGAACGCCCGGGCGGCGGCGCCGAGCGCCCAGGCGGCAGCGCGGAGCGGCCGGGCGGCGGCGTGGTGCGGCTCGGCGGCGTCCCGGCGCCGGAAGGTCCGCCCGCGGCGCCCCCGTCCGGCAGCACGGCCGAAAAGCTGCGCGCCAAGCTGCGAGCCGGCGAGCTCGACGACCGCCCGGTGGAGGTGACCCTCAGCTCCCAGCAGCCGCCCGCCGTATCGATCCTCTCCGGGCAAGGCGTCGAGGAGATGGACCTCAACTTCAACCTGCCGAACATCCTGGGCGGCAAGACCGTGAAGAAGCGCAAGGCGTCGATCAAGCGGGCGCGGCAGCTGTTGATGAACGAGGAGATCGACCGCCTGGTCGACATGGAGCGGGTGTCGGAGCTGGCTATCGAGCGCGTGCAGGAGATGGGGATCATCTTCCTGGACGAGCTCGACAAGATCGCCTCGCGGGAGGGGCGAAACGGCATCGACGTCTCCCGCGAAGGCGTGCAGCGCGACATTCTGCCGATCGTCGAAGGGAGCAAGGTGACTACCCGCCACGGGGTGGTCGACACCACGCACGTGCTGTTCATCGCCGCCGGCGCGTTCCACATGTCCAAGCCGTCGGACCTGATTCCCGAGCTGCAGGGCCGCTTCCCGATCCGCGTCGAGCTGCAGCAGCTCACCCAGGAGGACTTTGAACGCATCCTCACGCAACCGGAAAACGCATTGATAAAGCAGTACTGTCAGCTGCTCGGCACCGAGGGCGTCGACCTGCAATTCGCGCCGGAGGCTATCGTGCGCATCTCTCAGGTGGCGACCGAGGTGAACGCCAATACCGAGAACATCGGCGCGCGCCGGCTGCACACCATCCTGGAGCACATCCTGGAAGAGGTGTCGTTCCATGCGCCCGACGCCAAGGGGCAGAAGATCACGGTGACCGCCCAGTACGTGGACGAGCGGCTGGCCGGCGTCATCGAAGACCGGGACCTGACGCGATTCATCCTGTAACGTAGCGCGCGCGTCTATCGACTCGGGGAGGGGATCGATATGAACGAATGGTCCGGCCAGCTGGCCGCGCGCCTGCGGGCGTTGTGGGCCCGTAGCGCTCCGGCCGGCAGGGCGTTTCCGGGCGGCAGGGTGTTGCCGGCCGTTGCCGCCGCGGCGGTGACGGCGGCGGTGGTGCTGCTGGCCGCCGGCGGCCGGCAATCCGTTGAGGCGCCGCTGTTCGGCATACCGATCGCGGACCGGCAGGAGCTGCACCGGATCGCCGCGCGGCTCGACGTGGAGGCGGTCGGCTACCGGATCGGCGACGATCAGCGCATCTACGTCGCCGACGACCAGACCGCCCGGCGCGTGCGCGCCCTGCTGGTGCGCGAGGACCTGGTGCCCGCGCAGACCGATCCCTGGTCGTTCTTCGACGTCGACCGGTTCTCCCGCACCGACTTCGAGCGCAACGTCAACCTGCAGCGGGCGGTGACCGCCAACCTGGAGCAGCATCTGCGGTCGATGGACGACATCGATGCGGCCAGCGTCACGATCGTCGTGCCCGAGCGGCGTCTGTTCAGCGAGGAACAGCAGCCGGTCACCGCTTCGATCGTGCTCACCCCGCACCCGGGCTCCGACCTGGCGCAGGACGCCCGGAAGATCGCCGGCATCCGGCGGCTGATCGCTTTCGCGGTCGAGGGGCTTGCGGCGGACAACATCGTCATCGTCGACAACCGCGGCGATCAGCTCGCCGCAGCCGCCGCCGAAGACCGGCGCCGGCAGACGCGGACCGCCGCGGAGACCGCCTACGAACGCGCGGTCGTCGATGCGCTGGCGCGCATATTCGCGCGCGGCCGGGTGCAGGTCGTGCGGCTCGACGTCGACGGCGGGCGCGTCACCGCGGCGGTCGTGATCGACGGGGTGTGGCGCCGGCGCTACGACCGGCTCGGCAACGTCGTGATCGGTTCCGATGGACGCATTCGCCGCGAGTACACGCCGGTGAGCGGCCGGGAGCTGACTGCGGCGCACCGGCTCATCGCCGACGCGGTTGGCTTCGATGCGGACCGCGGCGACTCGGTGACCGTCGAGCATCTGCAGTTCGACCGCAGCGAGCAATTCGGGGAGGAGGACGCCGCCTTCCTCCGGCAGCGCGCGCGGGGGCGGGCGCTGGCGCTCGGCGGCGGCGGCGCCGCCGCGGCGCTGCTGGCCGTGCTGGCTGGCCGGTCCGGGCTGTTCCGGCGCCGCCGGCGCGCCCCGCGCCCGGCGGGGCCGGCGCCCGGCCGCGCGGCCCGCGCCGCTGCCGGCCCCGCCGGCGCCGAGCGGAGCGGGGCGCTGGTCCGTCAGGCCGCCGCGCTGGCGCGCGAGCATCCCGCAGAGGTGGCGCGCGTCCTGCGCGCGTGGCTGGCGCAACGGTGAGTGGCGCCGCCCGCACCGCGTCGGCGCGTTGACGGGGGCGCCGGCCCCAGGGTACTCTGAACCTTCGTTTTTTCGGCGTCACTGGGAGGGGACTCTGAACTACGGTCGATCGCGGGCGGCGCGCGGACCCGGTCCGCGGCTCCTGCCTCTGTTGGCGTTGGCGGCGTGGGCGTACGCCGCCCAGACCGTCGGCGCCCAGGCGGCCGGCGGCCAAGCTGCCGGCGCCCGGACCCCCGACTCGCTGCCGGTCGAAGAGGCCACGCCCTTGCCTGCGGCCGGCGCAGACGGCGGCGCCGCGCCGGGCGCGGTGGTCTCCACCTGGGACTTCGTGCGCATGGTGCTGATCCTGGCTGCGGTGGTGGCCGTCATCTACCTGCTGTTTCTGGTGCTGCGCAAGGTGACCGGTCACCGCGCGGAGGAACGCGGCCTGATCCGCGTCCTCGACTCCAAGACCCTGGCGCCGGGCCGGTCGCTGCACCTGGTCGACGTGTCCGGCCGGACCTATCTGGTCGGATGCAGCGAGAGCGCCGTCAGCATGGTGGCCTCAATTCCCGCGCAAGGGCCGGCGGACGGCGCGCCGGAGCGCCGAGGCGCCGGCGAACCGGGGCGGCGGCCGGCGCCGAACTGGCGGCAGGCGCCGGATCGGCTGGCGGCCGCGCGGGATACCTGAGTGCGGCGCCGCGGCGTGCTCCTGATCCTGACGTCGGCCGCGGCCGCCGTGCTGCTGCCGGCGCCGGCGGCGGCGCAGGAGGCCGGCGGCGCGATCGCCCTGCCGCTGGTCGATCTGTCGATACGCGGCGCGGAGTCGAATCAGGAGATCGCGCAGTCGCTGCAGCTGGTGCTGCTGTTGTCGGTGCTGGCGCTGGCGCCGTCGCTGCTGATCCTCACCACCTCGTTCCTCCGCATCGCCATCGTGTTCGACTTCATCAAGCGGGCGCTTTCGCTCCAGCAGGTACCGCCCAATCAGGTGCTGATGGGCATAGCGCTGATCCTGACGCTGTTCATCATGTGGCCGACCTTCGACCGCATCAATCGCGACGCGCTGCAGCCGTTCACCGCCGGCGAGCTCGACACCGCGCAGCTGTTCGAACGCGCCGAGGGGCCGTTGCGCCACTTCATGTTTCAGCAGCTCGGCGACGATCTGGACGACGTGCGGCTGTTCATGAACATGCGCCGGCTGCCGCGTCCGGCCACCCGCGCGGACGTGCCGACCTACGTGCTGGTGCCGGCGTTCATCCTGCACGAGCTCACCACCGCCTTCAAGATCGGCATCCTGATCTTCATCCCGTTCGTGGTGATCGACATGGTGGTGGCCGCCACGCTGGTGTCGATGGGGATCATCGTGCTGCCGCCCATGCTGATCTCGCTGCCGTTCAAGTTGATGCTCTTCGTACTGGTCGACGGTTGGGGACTGCTCACCATGGAGATCGTGCGGAGCTTCGCATGACCGGGAGGCGTGATCGATGACGCTCGGCAGCGCCGCCGCCATTCTGCGGTCGGCGGTCATGGAGCTCGGGACCATCGCGGCGCCGATCCTGCTGGTGAGCCTGGCGGTCGGCCTGATCGTGTCGATCCTGCAGGCGGCCACCTCGATTCAGGAACCTACCCTGTCGTTCGTTCCGAAGATCGCGGCGGTGTTGGGGCTGCTGCTGTTGCTCGGCCCGTGGCTGGCGGCCTCGATGGTCGACTACACGCGCGCGCTGTTCGGGAGCATTTCCACCCTGTGATCGACCCGGTGTCCGTGATCGGCCTGGCGGTCGAGGACCTGCGGCTCAGCGCTCTGGTGTTCGCCCGCGTTGCGGGCATGGTGTTCACCTTGCCGGTCGTCTCCTCGCGGGCGGTACCGGTAGCGGCCAGAGTCGGGCTCGCCGCCTTCGTCACCGCGGCCGCGGCGCCGGCGGTGGCCGGCGCCGGCTATCCGGTACCGGCCGACGACGTGCGCTTTCTGCTCACGGCGGCCGGCGAGGCGCTGATCGGCGTAGTGATCGGCCTGTTCGTCACCGTCACCTTCACCGCCATGCGGGCGGCCGGCCATCTGGCGTCGCTGCACCTCGGCGCCGCGCACGGCTTCGACCCGTTGGCGCAGGAACCGGCGCCGCCGCTGGGACAGTTCTTCCACCTGATGGCGGTGTTCGTGTTCCTGGTCACCGGCGCGTTGCACCGGCCGTTTCTGATCGGCGTGTCCCGGTCGTTCGGATGGGTGCGCCCCGTCGATCTGGCGCAGGCGCAGACGGAGCTGCCGGAGCTGTTGGCCTACGCCGTGGGCCGCTTGCTCGAGTCCGCCCTCACGATCGCGTTGCCGATCCTGGGGACGATGGTGCTGGTGTCGGTAGCGCTGGGGCTCCTGACCAGGACGGCGCCGGCCCTGAGCGGATTCGCGCTGGGGCTGCCGGTTTCGACCGGCGCCGGCCTGCTGGTGCTGGCGGTCGCCATACCGTTTCTGCTCGATGCGTTCGCGGCGGTCCTGGACGCCGGCTTCGCGCGGATCGGTTCCTTCCTGGATGCGATCGGCGGCGAAAGGACGGGCCCATGAACGGGCGCGGGGAGCGGCGGCGACCGGCCGTTCCGCCGTCCGGCATCGGCCCGCGGCCGCCGGCAGCCGGCGGCGAGGAGCGGACCGAGGAGCCGACCGCCGAACGGCTGCGCCGGGCGCGCGCGGAGGGGATGGCCGCGCGGTCGGCCGAGCTGTCGGCCGCTTGCGTGCTGCTGTTCGGCGCGGCGGCGGTGGCGGCGACCGCGCGTCCGCTGCTGTCCGGCGCGGTCGACCTGCTGCGCCGGTTTCTGCTGGACGCGGCGGCGCTCGACGTCACGCAGGACCGGACCGTCACCGCCTCGGCGCTGCGCGCCATGATCGCCATGATCGCTCCGGTGGCGGCGGTCGCCTTTCTCGCCGCGCTCGGCGCCAACCTGCTGCAGGCCGGCGTCCGGTGGAGCGTGCGGCCGGTCCTGCCGGCCCTGCGCCGCCTGACTCCGCGTCCGGGCCGGTTCCTGCGCACCTTGTGTTCGGCGGACGCCGGATATGAGGCGGCCCTGGCGATCGTGCGGGTCGCCGCCATCGGCGGCGCCGCCTTCCTCAACGTCCGCGCCGCCTTGGGGTCGCTGCTCGGCATGGCCGGCGCGCCGCTCGCGCCGTCGCTGGCGCTGATCGCGCACCTTGCGTTTCGCATCGCCTGGCAGAGTGCGGCTGCGCTGTTGCTGATCGGCGCCGCCGATCTGTGGTGGCGGCGCCGCCGTCACCGGCGGGCGCTGCGCATGACGTGGCGCGAAGTGGCCGAGGAGCGGCGGCAACGCGACGGCGATCCGCGCGCGCGGCGCCGGTTCGCCGAGCGCAGCCGGCAGGCGTGGGAGGAACGGGGATGGCCGACGTGACCCCGCGCGGCTGGCGGCAACGCGGCGAGGCGCTGGTGGCGCTGTTCGTGATCGCGTGCGTCGGCATGCTGGTGATTCCGTTGCCGGCGTTTGCGCTGGACGTCCTCATGGCGGTCAACATCGCCGCCAGCCTGGTGATGGTCCTGACCGTGCTGTACCACCGCAACGCCTTGGACTTCGCGGCGTTTCCGACCCTGCTGCTGTTCGCGGCGGTGTTCGGTCTGGCGCTCAACGTCTCCTCCACCCGGCTGATCCTGACCGAAGGCGCACGCTTCGACGGCCGGATCGTCCGCGCGTTCGGCGCGTTCGTGGTCGGGTCGCCGGGCGCGGCCGGACACGTGATCGGCCTGCTGATCTTCATCCTCATCATCGCCGTGCAGTTCGTGGTCATCACCAAGGGGGCGGCCCGCGTCGCCGAGGTGGCCGCCCGCTTCACGCTGGAAGCGCTGCCGGGCCGGCAGATGGCGATCGACGCCGAGTACGGCGCCGGTCTGATCGACGCCGGGCAGGCCGCCGCCGCGCGGGCTGATCTGCGGCGGCAGTCGGACTTCTACGGCGCCATGGACGGCGCCTGCAAGTTCGTCTCCGGCAACGTGCGGGTCGGCATCCTGATCACCGCGGTCAACATGGCGGGCGGGCTGATCGTCGGAACCGCCATCCACGGTGAGCCGTGGCGGGCCGCCGTCGACACCTACGTAGCCCTCACCATCGGCGACGGCCTGGTGACGCAGCTGCCGGCGCTGCTCATCTCCACCGCGACCGGCGTCATCGTCACGCGCAGCGCGGCGCGCACCTCCCTGGGCGCCGAAGTGGCGCGTCAGTTCACGCAGCAGGACCGGCCCTACTGGATCGCCGCCGCGGCGCTTGCCGTGCTGGGGCTCCTGCCGGGGTTCCCGTGGTACGTACTGATGCCGGTGGCGGCCGGGCTGGCGGCGCTGGCCGCCAAGCTGCGCCGCGCGCGCGCCGGGGCCGGCCCGGACGCGCCGGACGGGGGGCCGCAGGCGGCAGCGGCGGCCGGCGCCGTCTACGCCAACCCGGCCCACGGGGCCTCTGTCCGCGGCGCGCCCGTTCACGGGGCCGTGCGCGCCGCCAGCGATGCGGCCGCAGCGCCGCATCCGGTGGCCGCAGGGCCGCGTCCGGCGGCCGCAGGGCCGCGTCCGGCGGGCGGGCGGGCTGCGCGGCCGTCGCCGCCGGCCCACGGGCACGGGCCGCCGGCCGCCGGGCCGCCGGTATCGCCGCCGCCGTTGGACCCGCTCTCCCTCGACCTCGGGTACGCGCTGATTCCGTTGGCGGACGCGCAGCGCGGGGCCGAGCTCCTGGAACGGATCGGCGCGGTGCGGCGCCGGATCGCGGACGAGCTCGGCCTGGTCGTCCCCAAGGTCGGCGTGCGCGACGACGGCGCCCTGCGGCCGGCCGAGTACCGGTTCCGCATCCGCGGCGCGCCGGCCGGCGGCGGAACGATCCGGGTCGGCTGCTACGCGGCCGTGCCGCCCGCGCGCGGGTCGGCTGCGCTGCCGGGAACGCCGGTCACGCATCCGGCCTACGGCCGGCCGGTGTGGTGGATCGCGGATGAGGACCTGGCGCACGCCGAGCGGCTCGGCTATGCGGTGGCGGAGCCGCAGGCGCTGATCGCCGGCCATCTGCGCCGGGTGATCAGGCGGCGCGCCGCCGACCTGCTCGACCGCGAAACGGTCAGGGCGCTCCTGGAGGAGGCGCGCGCCGCTCACCCGACCGCGGTGCAGGAGGCGACCGCGGCGCTCTCCGTCGGCCGGATACGGCAGGTGCTGCAAGCGCTGCTCGCCGAACGGGTGTCGATCCGCGACCTGGCCTCGATCCTGGAGACGTTGGCCGACCACGCGGCCGAGTCGACCGACCCGCGGCAGCTGACCGAGCACGCGCGGCGCGCGCTGGGCCGGCAGATCTGCGAGCAGCACGCCGCCGGCGGCCGCATCCTGCAGGTGATCACCGTTCACCCGGACCTGGAGCGGCGGATCGCGGCGGCGGCGCCAGGGGCCAGCGCGGCGGCACGGGCCAGCGCGGCGCCAGGGAACGGCAGCGCGCCGGCGCCGTCCTTCGCGGCTGAGTGGACCGCCGCGGTCGCCGCGCGCGTCGCGGCAGCGCGCCGGGCCGGCCGGTCGCCGGTGCTCCTCTGTTCGCCCGGCGCCCGCGCTGCGGTGCGCGGCGGCGTGGCGCCGTCGTTGCCGCGGCTGGCGGTGCTCTCACGGCTCGAGGTCGACCCCGACCTCGAAGTGGTCGAGCTGGGGCAGGTGGACGCGCCGACGATGAATAGCGTACTATGATGTATACATGCGAACATGCTGGCGGCGGCTGATGGTGGAAGACCGATGATGATGACCGAGACCGACACGCGGTGGCGGCAGCTGCCGGAGAACGACCTGTGGCAGCGGTACCGCACGCAGCGGGAGCCGGAGATCCGGGAGTACTTCGTGCATCAGTACGCGCCGCTGGTGAAGTACGTGGCGGGCCGGGTGGCGATCGGCATGCCGGCCGCCGTCGACTTCGACGACCTGGTGCAGTGCGGGATGTTCGGGCTGTTCGACGCCATCAGCAAGTTCGATCCGACCAAGCACGTGAAGTTCAAGACCTATGCGGTTACCCGCATCCGGGGCGCGATCTTCGACGAGCTGCGCGCCATCGACTGGATACCCCGTTCGGTGCGGCAGAAGGCGCGCGAGGTGGAGGACACGGTCCGCGACCTGGAGGCCAGCCTGGGACGGACGGCGACCGACGAGGAGATAGCCGGCGGCATGGCGATCACCGTGAAGGAGTTTCACCGCGTCCTGGTGCGGATCGCCGGCACCGCGGTGGTGTCGCTGAACGAAGTGTGGCACGGCAGCGAAGACGAGGACCGCGTCTCCATCGAGGACAACATCGAGTCGCCGAGCGAATCGGGGCCGGCGACCATCGTGGAGAAGGAAGAGATAAAGCGGGTGATCGTGGAGGCGATCAAGGAGCTGCCGGAGAACGAGCAGCAGGTGCTGGTGCTCTACTACTACGAGGAGCTCACGCTCAAGGAGATCGGTCAGGTGCTCGAAGTGACCGAGTCGCGCGTGTCGCAGCTCCACACCAAGGCGCGTCTGCGCCTGCGCACCAAGCTCACCAACGCCAAGCGCGGCATCTGACCCAGAGGCGGGTCAGCGCAGGGAGATGCGCACCGCCAAGCCGTCGGTGATCGGCGTACCCGGCGGAGGACTCTGCTCGTGCACGAAGCCGTTGCCGATCAGGCGGACCCGCAACCGGCTGTCGCTCAGCAACGGCAGCAGGCTCCGCTTGGGCAGGCCCCGGTAGTCGCCGATCGCCGCCGCGGCGGCCGGGACCGGCGGCGCCTGCGGCGCGGCGCCGCCCGCGTACTGCACGCGGCGGGAATCGGCGGTCGGCAGCGACAGATACGGCGCCAGGAACGCGGCGGCCTCCGCGAACAGCGGCGCGGCGATCAGACCGGCCAGCCGGCTGGCCCCGCGCGGGTTGTAGATGGCCACGTAGAAGACCACCTGCGGATCGTCGGTCGGGGCTATGGCCAGGAACGACGCCATGACCGCGTCGTCGGAATAGGCCCCCGTCCGTTCGTCCAGTATTTCCGCGGTGCCGGTCTTGCCGGACACGCGCAGACCGGGCACGCGCGCCAGCACCGAGGTCCCGCCCGGCTCGGTCGCCCCCTCCATCATTCCCAGAACGGTGCGGGCGACCTCCGGCTTGACGACCTGCCGGAGCGGTTCCGGCGGAAAGTCCTTGATGACGGCGCCGTCGTCGGCGGTCACCCGGCGGACGATCTGCGGCCGCATCATCAGCCCGTCATTGGCGATGGCGGTGGCCGCCCGCGCGATCTGCACGGCTGACACCGCCACTTCCTGGCCCATCGCCACGGTCGGCTTGGAGCGCAGCGACCATCGGTCGACGTCGTGGAAGATGCCGGCGGTCTCACCGGTAAAGGGCAGGTCGACCGCGGCGCCGAATCCGAACGAGCTGAGCGCGGCGTGCAGGTCGGCGTCGCCGATCCGGTCGGACGCGTAGCCGGTGCCGGCGTTGCACGAGTACTTGATGATGTCCGCGGTCGTGACCGTGCCGTGCGCGCGCAGATCGGTGATGCGGACGGCGCCGCCGCCGGGCGTGCGGCGCGTGTAGTGGCCGCCGCAGTAGAAGGTGTCGTCCGGCTGCACGGCGCCGAGCTCCAGCATCGACGCGATGGAGAACACCTTGAACACCGACCCGGGCTCGTAGGCGACCTCGACGGGACGATTGACGCGGGTCGCCGCCGAGGTCCGGCCGAAGGAGTTGGGGTCATAGCGCGGCGCCGTGACGTACGCCAGCAGCTCGCCGGTCTTCGGCGCGATCACCAGTATCGTCACCCAGTCGGCGCGGTGCTCGGTGCGCGCGCGCACCGCGATCCGCTCGATCGCGTGCTGCACGTTGAGGTCGATGGTGAGCACCACCCGGTGGCCGCGCACCAATTGCCGGCTCGGCTGCACGACCGCCGGCGACAGGACGTGGTCGAAGGTGTTTTCGATACCGGCCAGTCCGACGTTGTCCACGCCCACGAAGCCGAGCACGTGACTGGCCAGCTCCTGCTCCGGATAGGTGCGCCCGAACTCCGGGTTGAGCGATACGCCGCGCAGATCGCCCGCCTGGATGCGCTCCCGCAGGCGCGCCGATTGGGTGGGCGAAATTCTGCGCTTGAGCAGGGCGTAGTGGGACCCGCTGCGCAACCGGTCTTCCAGCCCTGCGGCGTCGAGTCCCAACACCTCGGCCAGCGTCGCGGCGGCGCCGGCCGGATCGGTCACGTGCGGCTTCCACACGGCTACCGAATCGAGCCGCGTGGCGATAGCCAGCAGGCGCCCGTTGCGGTCCAGGATCGGCCCCCGTTCGACCTCCGCGACGCGCACGGCGGAGCGCGGATCCGGCATCGGCTGCACGGCCATCAGCCAGATGAACCGCAACGCGATCACCGCGGCAAACGCGCCCAGGCCAATGATCACCGTCCACATGCGGTAGCGTTCGCGCGCTTCCAACATCGTGCCGCCGGATTCCCGCCCATACGGTAACAGACGTCGCGGTTTTTGTCGATACAGAGGGTGACGGATGGTACGATCACTGCGCCGGCAGCACGTCGCCGCGCGCCGGCGAAACGCCGCCGCGGGCAGGCAGACGGCTGGCGCGGGCGGTCCGTCACGCGGCGCGCTTGCCGGCCGTGGGCGGCGCGTGACGCCGGCCGGCCGCACGCGGGCGCGACGGGATCGAGTCGACCGGCGCCGGGTTCGCCGGGCGCGGACCGCGCCGGCCGGCGTGCGCGTTGGCGCCGGCTCCGGCCGCGGAGCGCCGTTCGCGCTGATCGCCTTGCAGCCGGCGATCGCCGCCCGCACGCGGCGCGGAGAGCGTCCTGCCGCGCGGCTGTGGCGCCTGCTGCGCGGCCTGCCGCGGCCTGCCGTGATCGGCGTGCTGGCAGTCGCCGCCAGCGCGGCGGCGGTTCCCGCCGGACTGGCGGTGGCCGGGGCGTGGACGTCCGCGGCGCCGCAGCCGGCCGCGTATGGGGACGTCGACATCGCCGGCCAGGCAGATACGGTCCGGCCGGATCCCGTCCGGCCAGATCCCGTCCGGCAGGATACGGCCGCCGGCGCCGCCGCTCCGGAAGCGGGCGCCCGGGAGTCCGGCCAGCCGGCCCCGGTCCCGGGCGATCTCTCCGTGCGTTCGTACCGGGTGCGGGCCGGCGACTCGCTATCGGAGATCGCGCACACCTTCGACATCGACCTCGATACGCTGATCAGCTTCAACGGCATCCGTGACGTGGGAGATCTGCGCGAAGGCGTCGAGCTGTCGATACCGAACGCATCGGGCTTGTCCTACGTGGTGCGCCAGGGCGAAACGGTCACCGGCATAGCCGGCCGCCACGGCGTCCGGGCCGACGCGCTGCGCGCCTGGAACGACCTGGGATCGGCCGCGGTCGCCGCCGGTCAGCGGCTGTTCATTCCCGGCGTTCCGCTGCCGGAGCAGGAGCGGAACGCGGTGCTCGGCCGGCTGTTCCTCAAGCCGGCGCCCGGCGCCGTCACTTCTCCCTTCGGCTATCAGCCCGATCCGGTCACCGGCATACGCCGCTTCCATGACGGCGTCGACATCGAGCACGCCGCCGGCACGCCGATCGTCGCCTCCCTGGCCGGCCGCGTCGGCCGCGTCGGGGTGAGCGGCGCCTACGGCCGTTACGTCGTCCTGGTGCACGCGGACGGCTATCAGACCCTGTACGCGCAGCTGTCCGGCGCGCAGGTGACGGCCGGCAGCTACGTCGCCCAGGGCCAGACGATCGGCGCGATGGGCGCATCCGGCTTCGGCAGCGGCAGCCATCTTCACTTCGCGATCTTCAAGGACGGACAGCCGGTTGACCCGAGCCGCTACATGCACTGATGATGGCCGTTCGTGGAACGGCACGCTGATCGTATCCTGCCGGTCGGGATCGTGATCCTGGCGGCGATCCTGATCGCCGCGCAGTCCGGCGGACTCTACCTGACGAAAGTCGCCACCCTGGAGCGCGACTACCTGCATCTGCCGGAGCGGTGGTTCGAGGTCCTGCACGAGCCGCCGGCCGCGCCGGCGGACGTCCTTCCCGCCGGCGGAGCGGCGTCGGCCGCCTGGCCGCTGCCGATCGCCACCATGCGCTACGCCGCGCAGCCCGGCGACAATCTGTGGACGGTCAAGGCGCGGTTCGCGCTGACGCTCAACACGCTGTCCAGCCTCAATCGCGACGGCGGATCGGGCGTGCATGACCTGGACATCGGCGAAGTGCTGTCGATTCCGAATCAGGACGGCCTCTATATCGACGTGGAGAGCCGCGGCCATCTCGACACCGTGGCTGCCGGCCACGGTCTGGCCGGCAGCGACGTGCTGGCCGCCAATCCCGGCGTCGAAGAGGGGCCGGTGAGCGGTCCGCTGTTCTTTCCGGGGGCGCAGCTGTCCGGCTGGGAGCGCCGGCTGGCGATGGGGCTCGGCTTCTATCGGCCGCTGCACGGCGGGCGCATCACCTCCCGGTTCGGCATGCGCACCGATCCGTTCAGCGGACGGTGGCGCATGCACCGCGGCATCGACATCGCCGCGCCGACCGGAACGCGGGTGATCGCCACCGCCGACGCCGTCGTGGAGCGGGTCGGGTACAACTCCGTATTCGGGAACTACGTGGTGCTCAACCACATGAGCGGGCGCCACCAGTCGCTGTACGCGCACCTGTCGGCCGTGAACGTCCGGCAGGGTCAGCGGGTGGCGGCGGCAAACACCGTCGGCCGCGTCGGATCGACCGGCCTGTCGACCGGCCCGCACCTCCACTTCGAGCTGTGGAGCCTGCGGCAGCCGATCAATCCCGCCGCCGAGATCCGCGGGCTGCGCTAGGCAGTCGGTGTTCCCCGTTGCATGGAGCTGCCGGCTCGCTTATTCTGGGCGGGCAGGCGCCGTGCAGCTATCCGTCATCATTCCGGTCTACAACGAACGCCGCTGGATTGCCGAGGTGTTGGCGCGGGTGCTGGCGGTCGACGTCGACAAGCAGGTGGTGGTGGTCGACGACGGCTCGACGGACGGCACCGCGGAATGGCTTGCGGAGTGGCAGGCCGGCCAGCCGGAGTGGATCACGGTGCTCCGGCACCCGTCCAACCGGGGCAAGGCCGCGGCGGTCCGCACCGGCCTGGCGCGGGCTACCGGCGCCTGCGTCCTGCTGCAGGACGGCGACCTGGAGTACGATCCGAACGACTACCGGCGGCTGTTGCAGCCGTTCGCCGAGGGCGCCGGCCAAGTCGTCTACGGGACGCGGTTACCGGCCAACCGGAAGCGCATGTTCTTCCGGCAGTGGCTCGGCAACGTCGTACTCACCGGGCTCACGAACTGCCTCTACGGGGCGTCGTTGACCGACCTGATGACCTGCTACAAGCTCTTTGCGCGGGACGTGATCGCCGGCATCGACATCGAGTCGGACGGCTTCGACATCGAACCGGAACTGACGGCAAGAGTATTGCGCAAAGGGCTGCGGATCGTGGAGGTGCCGGTTTCGTATGCGCCCCGGACCTACGCCGAGGGCAAGAAGATGCGGGCGCTGAGTCTGGTGTCGGTGGCGTGGACGCTGGTGAGACTGCGGTTTGCGAAGCACTCCGGGTAACGGGTTGACGGAGCGGCCGTTGCGGGCGTGCGGCCTGCTGTCGGTGGTGGTGCCCTGCTTCGACGAGGAGGCGGTCCTGCCGGAGACGCACCGCCGGCTGGTGGCCGCCCTGGAGCGCGTCCCCGCGGCCGGGTTCGAGATCATCTACGTCGACGACGGCAGCCGGGACGCCACCTTGGACCTGCTGCGCGGACTGCAGGCCGCCGACGCGCGGGTGCGGGTGGTCGGGCTGGCCCGCAACTTCGGCCAGGGGATGGCTCTGACGGCCGGCATGACCGCCGCCGCCGGCGACGCCGTGGTCATCATCGACGCCGATCTGCAGGACCCGCCGGAGGTGATCGCCGACATGCTGGAGCGCTGGCGGCACGGCGTCGACGTCGCCTACGGCGTGCGCGCGGACCGCGCCGGGGAGACCGCCTTCAAGCTCTGGACCTCCAAGGCGTTCTACCGGATTCTGGCGCGCCTGGCCGACTCCTCCATCCCGCTCGACGCGGGTTACTTCCGGTTGATGGACCGCGCGGTGGTGGACGCCTTTCGCGCCATGCCGGAGCGCTACCGGTACGTATCCGGCATGGTGGGGTGGACGGGCTTCCGGCAGGAAGCGGTTCCCTTCCACCGTGCCGCCCGCGCCGCCGGCGAGACCAAGTTCACGGTGAAGATGCTGGTCGGCCTGGCCGCGGACGCCATCCTGTCGTTCTCGCTCCGGCCGTTGCGCGCTGCGACCTGGCTCGGCCTGGGCGCCGCCGGGCTGGCCGTGGCCGGCGCAGTCTCCGCGCTCGCCGCCCGCGTCTTCGGCGGCGCCTGGGTGAGCGGCACGGTGGGGCTGGCGCTCGCCGTCCTGTTGCTGGGCGGCGCGCAACTGATGGCGGTCGGCATCCTGGGCGAGTACCTGGGGCGCGTCTACGGGGAGGTGCAGCGGCGGCCCCTCTACGTGGTCAGGGAGCGGCTGGGATTCCCCGCAGCGGAAGATTCGCGCCGCTGATGGGAGCCGGTACGGCGGGACGACGCCATCGGCGGGCCCGTCGGCAGCTTCATCGCCGGCAGCTTCATCCCCGGCGGCGCGCGCCCGATCGAGCACCCCGAGTTCGCTCCGCGACGAGCGCCCGGCTCCGGCGGCCGGGTGTTGCGCGGCGCGGGGTTGCGTAGACGATCACGGTATGAGGAACCGGCTCCGGTCGCCCTTCGCGCCGGCGGCGGTCGCGCTGGCGGTGTTCGCGCTGGCGGCCATCGCCGTCGTCGACGACTTCGGCGTGTCGTGGGACGAGGTACGGACCCGCACCTTTGCGCCCCGGGTGATCGACTACGTGCGGGGCGTCCTCGACGTGACCGATTTCGACCCGGAGGACTGGTACTACGGCGTCGTGTTCCAAATGCCGCTGCTCTGGGTCGAGCGCCTGCTCGGTCTGACCGACAGCCGCGCCGTCTACCTCATGCGCCATCTGCTGACGCATCTGTTCTTCCTCGCCGGCGGCTTCTTCTGCTACCTGCTGGTCTACCGCCTGTTCGGCGACCGCCGGCTGGCGCTGTTCGCGCTGCTGCTGTTCCTGCTCCATCCCCGCCTCTACGTCCACTCCTTCTACAACAGCAAGGACATGCCGTTCCTGGTGCAGTTCATGATCGCCCTCTACCTGCTGCAGCGCGCGTTCCGCCGCGACACGGCGGCGGCGTTCGCGCTGTGCGGGGTCGGCGTGGGCCTGCTGGTCAACCTGCGCGTCATGGGGCTGATGCTGTTCGCGGCGGCGGTGGGGCTGCGGGCGCCGGACCTGCTGCGGGCGCGCGGCTGGGCGGAGCGCCGGCGCGTACTGGCCTCGGCGGGAGCGTTCGTGCTGGCCGCCGCGGGGACGCTGTACGCCGTCTCCCCCCATCTCTGGCGCGATCCGCTCGGCATCGTCGAGGCGGTCGCGACGGCCGGCAGACATCAGGCCGCCGTCATCACGCTCTTTCAGGGCGAGCCGGTGCGCTGGCCCTGGATTCCGCCGCACTACCTTCCCACCTGGATGGCGATCACCACGCCGCCGGCCACGCTTCTGCTGAGTCTCATCGGCGTTGCCGCGGTCATCCGCAACGGCATCACCCGCCCCCGCGACGCGGCCGCCAACACCGGCGCGCGCTTCGCGTGGCTGCTGATCGCCTGCCTGGCGCTGCCGGTCGTTGCGGTCGCCGCGTTGCGCTCCAACATCTACAACGGCTGGCGGCACATGTACTTCCTGTACGCGCCGTGGTGCCTGCTGGCCGTCTACGGCCTGCGCGCGCTGCTTTCCGCGACGCGGCGGGGGCGGAGCGCGTGGCTGACGCGCGGGGGCTGGGCGCTGGCGGCGGCGGCGCTGGCCGCCATGGCGGTCGACGGCGTCCGCCTGCATCCCCACCAGCAGGCGTACTTCAACTTCCTGGTCGACCGGCGTACGCCGGAGCGCTTGAACACGCAGTATCAGGTACTGTATTGGGGAGCCGAGTACCGGGAAGCGCTGGAGTTTCTGCTCGACCGCTACCCCGATGACACTCTCTACGTGGACCGGACCTTCTACCTGGGTCTGAACGCGCTGCGCAACCGGGCCGCCCTCCCGGCGGCGGAGCGGCGCAGAATCGTCATTGCCGACGAAGCCGGGCGGGCGGCCGACTTCTTCATCGCCACCAACTACCGGCACTTCGGACGCGCGGAACTGCCGTTCGGACCGGTCCTGCACGCGCGCCGCATCTATCGCAACACCGTGATGGCGGTCACCGCGGTCGACCTCTCCCTGGTGGACCGGGCGACCGCCGACCGCTACCGCGCGGCGTACCGCGAGACGGTCGCCGGGGAGCCGCTGTTCCGGTCGGACTTCGACCTGTACCTCGACGGCCGCACGCTCACCTACGTCAAGGAGTCGTGCGCGCCGGAGGACACCATGCATAAGTTCCTGTTGCGGGCGGCCCCGGTCGCCGCCGGCGATCTGCCGGTGATCCGCCGGCAAGGCGGATGGGACCCGCTCAGCTTCCGGTTCGGCCATTACGGCGTGCGCTTCGACGGCCGCTGCCTGATCCGGCGTATCCTGCCCGACTACCCGATCCGGGCGCTCGGGGTCGGCCGCTGGCTCCCGGAAACCGGCAATCTGCTCGAAGCGACCATCGACCTGCGCGCGGCGGAACCGCCGGCGAGCCGATTCTGGCAGGAACACCGGGCGCTTGCCGCCGGCGAGCGCGGCGCAGCGGCCGCCCGCGCGCGCTTCGACATCTATCTCGACGACACCGCCGGCACCCTCACCTACCACCGGGAGCCGTGCCTGCCGGCGGACCTGCGGGCGCGCTTCTTTCTGCACCTGTTGCCGGCGGACCCGGCGGCGCTGCCCGCCGACCGCCGGCAGTCCGGTTTCGAGAACCGTGACTTCGACTACGCCGAGCACGGCGCGCTGCTCGGCGCCGCCTGCGTGGCGCTGGTCCCTCTGCCCGCGTACGAGGGCGGCGTCGCGCGCATCCGCACCGGCCAGTTCATCAGCGGGCAGGGCCAACTCTGGAGCGCGGAGATCGCGGCCGGTGGCCCGTAGCCCCGCGCCGCGGCGGGCTGCGGCAGGCTCCGTGACCCGGCGCCTGGCGGCGGCGCGCCGCATGCCCTTCGCGCCGGCCGCGGTCGCGCTGGCGGCGTTCGCGGTGGTGGGCATTGCCGTCCTCGACGACCACGGCGTGGCCGCCGACGAGGTGTTCCAGCGCGGCGTCGGGTCCACGGCGATCGACGTCATGCTGGGAGACGCCGACACCCGCGGGCTTGGGGCCGGACACAAACCGTACTACGGCTCCGCGTTCGAAGTGCCGCTGATTCTGGTCGAGCGCGCGCTCGGCCTTACCGACAGCCGCGCCATCCATCTCATCCGCCACCTGCTCACGCACCTGTTCTTTCTCGCCGGCGGATTCGTCTGCTGGCTGCTCACCTACCGCCTGTTCGGCGACCGCTGGCTGGCGTTGTTCGCCCTGCTGCTGTTCCTGCTCCATCCCCGCCTGTACGCCCACTCCTTCTTCAACAGCAAGGACCTGCCGTTCGCGGCGATGTTCATGATCGCGCTCTACCTGGCGCAGCGCGCCTTTCGCCGCGGCACCGTCACGGCGTTCGCGGCGTGCGGCGCGGGCGTGGGCGTGTTGGTCAACCTGCGCGTCATGGGTCTGATGCTGTTCCCGGCGGTGGCGGCGCTGCTGGCGTTGGACGCGGCGCAGGCGGACGGCTGGCCGGCGCGCCGGCGCCTGCTGGCCGCTGCTGCGGCGTTCGCGGCGGCCGCCGCGGCGGCGTACTATGCGGTCTCTCCCTTCCTGTGGGGCGATCCGCTGGTCATCGTCGACGCGGTTACGATGCTCGCCACCCCTCATGACCGTCCCGCGGTGCTGTTTCAAGGCGAGTGGATGCGCTATCCGTGGATCCCGCCGCACTACCTCCCGGTCTGGATGGCGATCACCACCCCGCCGGCCACGCTGCTGCTGTGCCTGGTCGGCGCCGCGGCGGCAGTCGCGCGCGCCATCGCCCGCCCGAACCGCGCCGCCGGCAATACCGAGCTGCGCTTCGCGCTGCTGCTGCTCGCCTGCCTGGCGCTGTCGGTCACGGCCGTCGCCGCGCGCCGGTCCAACATCTACAACGGTTGGCGGATCATGTACTTCCTCTACGCGCCGGCGTGTCTGCTGGCGGTCTACGGCCTGCGCGCGCTGCTGGACGCGGCGCGGCGCCCGAACGCGGCGCGGCGCCCGGCGGCGGGCCGCCGGCGGGGCGGCGGCTGGCGGTGGCGCAGCCTGGGCGCTCTGGCGGCGGCGGCGCTGGCCGCCGCGGCGATCGCCATGGTGCGCCTGCATCCCTATCAGCAGGCGTACTTCAACTTCCTGGTCGACCGCCGGACGCCGGAATACCTGCGCACGCAGTACCAACTCCTGTACTGGGGCACCGAGTACCGCGAGGGGTTTGAGCACCTGCTCGAACGCTATCCCGATGATTCCCCGCTCTACGTGGAGCGCGATCACTTCCTCAGCGCCAACGTGCGGCACAATCGTCTCATCCTGCCCGCCGCGGCGCGCCGCCGGATCATCATAGCCGACGAAGAAGCGGGGACCGCGGCCGACTTCTTCATCGACGCCCAGCTCCGGCGCTTCGGCGGAGCCGAACCGCCGTTCGGACCGGTTCTGCACGCGCGCCGCATCTACCGCAACACCGTGCTCACCGTCACCGCAGTCGACCTGTCGCGGGTCGACGCCGCCGCCGCGGACCGCTACCGGGAAACCTACCGCGCCGCGCTGGCCGCGGAGCCGCTGTTCCGCTCGGAGTTCGACCTCTACCTGGACGGGCGGACCCTCATCTACGTCAAGGAGTCGTGCCGCCCGCAGGACACCGTGCAGCCGTTCGTGCTGCGCGCCGTGCCCGTCGACACCGGCGTACTCCCGGCGATGCACCGGCGCAACGGGTCGGAACCGCTCGGCTTCCGCTTCGGCAACTACGGCGTGCGCTTCGACGGCCGCTGCCTGATACGGCGCATCCTTCCCGACTTCCCGCTCCGCGAGATCAGGGTCGGACGCTGGCTGCGCGAAACCGGCTACCTGATGGAGGCGGCCATCGAGTTGCCGGCGGCGGGAACGTCGGTGAGCCCGTTCTGGCGGGCGCACGCGGAGATCTCCGCCGGCGAGCGCGGCGCGCCGGCCGCGGCCGGAGTGTTCGATCTTTATCTCGACGCGGCCCGTACCGAGCTCACCTACCACCGGGAGCCGTGTCGGCCGGCGGAGGACCTGCGGACGCGCTTCTTTCTGCACCTGTTCCCGGCGGACCCGGCAGCGCTGCCCGCCGGCCGCCGGCAGTCCGGTTTCGAGAACCGCGACTTCGACTACGCCGAGCACGGCGTGCTGCTCGGCGACGCCTGCGTGGCGCTGGTTCCGCTGCCCGCCTGGGAACGCGGCATCGCCCGCGTCCGCACCGGCCAGTTCGTCAGCGGACAGGGCCAACTCTGGAGCGCGGAGATCGCGGCCGGTGGCCGGTGAGTAGCCCCGCGCCGCGGCGCGCTACGGCAGACCGCGTGACCCGGCGCCTGGCGGCGGCGTGCCGCATGCCCTTCGCGCCGGCCGCGGTCGTGCTGGTGGCGTTCGCGGTGGCGGGCATTGCCGTCCTCGACGATCACGGCGTGGCCCACGACGAGGTGGTCATGCGCGACTTCGCGTCTTACGTGATCGACGTCGCGCTGGGAGACGCCGACGCCCGGCGCCCACCCGAAGGGAGGGTCCGGTACTACGGCGCCGCGTTCGAAGTGCCGCTGGTCCTGGTCGAGCGCGCGCTCGGCCTTACCGACAGCCGGGCCATCTATCTCAGCCGTCACCTGCTGACGCACCTGTTCTTCCTCGCCGGCGGATTCTTCTGCTGGCTGCTCACCTACCGCCTGTTCGGCGACCGCTGGCTGGCGCTGTTCGCCCTGCTGCTGTTCCTGCTCCATCCCCGCCTGTACGCCCACTCTTTCTTCAACAGCAAGGACCTGGCGTTCGCGGCGATGTTCATGATCGCGCTCTATCTGGTGCAACGCGCCTTTCGACGCGGCACGGTCACGGCGTTCGCGGCGTGCGGCGCGGGCGTGGGCGTGTTGGTCAACCTGCGCGTCATGGGTCTGATGCTGTTCCCGGCGGTGGCGGCGCTGCTGGCGTTGGACGCGGCGCAGGCGGACGGCTGGCCGGCGCGCCGGCGCCTGCTGGCCGCTGCTGCGGCGTTCGCGGCGGTCGCCGCGGGGACGTACTATGCGGTCTCTCCCTTCCTGTGGGGCGATCCGTTGGCCATTGTCGACGCGGTTACGATGCTGGTCGACCCTCAGATCCGTATCCCGGTGCTGTTTCAAGGCGAGTGGATGCGCTATCCGTGGATCCCGCCCCACTACCTCCCGACCTGGATGGCGATCACCACCCCGCCGGCCGCGCTGCTGCTGTGCCTGGTCGGCGCCGCGGCGGCAGTCGCGCGCGCCATCGCCCGCCCGAACCGCGCCGCCGGCAATACCGAGCTGCGCTTCACGCTGCTGCTGCTCGCCTGCCTGGCGCTGTCGGTCACGGCCGTCGCCGCGCGCCGATCCAACATCTACAACGGTTGGCGGATCATGTACTTCCTCTACGCGCCGGCGTGCCTGCTGGCGGTCTACGGCCTGCGCGCGCTGCTGGACGCGGCGCGGCGCCCGAACGCGGCGCGGCGTCCGGCGGCGGGCTGCCGGCGGGGCGGCGGCTGGCGACGGCGCAGCCTGGGCGCTCTGGCGGCGGCGGCGCTGGCCGCCGCGGCGATCGCCATGGTGCGCCTGCATCCCTATCAGCAGGCGTACTTCAATTTCCTGGTCGACCGCCGGACGCCGGAATACCTGCGCACGCAGTACCAACTCCTGTACTGGGGCACCGAGTACCGCGAAGGGTTTGAGCACCTGCTCGAACGCTATCCCGATGATTCCCCGCTCTACGTGGAGCGCGATCACTTCCTCAGCGCCAACGTGCGGCACAGTCGTCTCATCCTGCCCGCCGCGGCGCGCCGCCGGATCGTCATAGCCGACGACGAAGCGGGGACCGCCGCCGACTTCTTCATCGACGCCCAGCTCCGGCGCTTCGGCGGAACCGAACCGCCGTTCGGACCGGTTCTGCACGCGCGCCGCATCTACCGCAACACCGTGCTCACCGTCACCGCAGTCGACCTGTCGCGGGTCGACGCCGCCGCCGCGGACCGCTACCGGGAAACCTACCGCGCCGCGCTGGCCGCGGAGCCGCTGTTCCGCTCGGAGTTCGACCTCTACCTGGACGGGCGGACCCTCATCTACGTCAAGGAGTCGTGCCGCCCGCAGGACACCGTGCAGCCGTTCGTGCTGCGCGCCGTGCCCGTCGACACCGGCGTACTCCCGGCGATGCACCGGCGCAACGGGTCGGAACCGCTCGGCTTCCGCTTCGGCAACTACGGCGTGCGCTTCGACGGCCGCTGCCTGATACGGCGCATCCTTCCCGACTTCCCGCTCCGCGAGATCAGGGTCGGACGCTGGCTGCGCGAAACCGGCTACCTGATGGAGGCGGCCATCGAGTTGCCGGCGGCGGGAACGTCGGTGAGCCCGTTCTGGCGGGCGCACGCGGAGATCTCCGCCGGCGAGCGCGGCGCGCCGGCCGCGGCCGGAGCGTTCGACCTCTATCTCGACGCGGCCCGTACCGAGCTCACCTACCACCGGGAGCCGTGTCGGCCGGCGGAGGACCTGCGGGCGCGCTTCTTTCTGCACCTGTTCCCGGCGGACCCGGCAGCGCTGCCCGCCGGCCGCCGGCAGTCCGGTTTCGAGAACCGCGACTTCGACTACGCCGAGCACGGCGTGCTGCTCGGCGACGCCTGCGTGGCGCTGGTTCCGCTGCCCGCCTGGGAACGCGGCATCGCCCGCGTCCGCACCGGCCAGTTCGTCAGCGGACAGGGCCAACTCTGGAGCGCGGAGTTCCGCACCGGTGAGTAGTGCAGTCGGACGAGCTCCCGCAACGAGAGATCGGCCTGCCGCTTGGGCGCGGGCCGGGTGAGCGCGGGCTGCACGGTCGCGGCCGCGCGGCGCGAGCGAGGACCGCTCACCTCAGCGCATGGCGGCGCGATACGGTACGATAGCCTTGACTGCCATGCGCTGGTTCAACACCGCCGGTCCCGTCGATGCGGCCGATCACTACCTGATTCCGCCGCTGTCGCGCATCGACCTGGACGGCGCCCTCCGGTTGGTCCGCGAAAAGAAATACTTCGTGCTGCGCGCGCCGCGGCAGACCGGCAAGACCTCGGCGCTGCTTGCGCTGGCCGACCTGCTGAACGAGCGCGGCTACCACTGCGTCTACGTCACCGTGGAAACCGCCCGCACCGCCGGCGACGACGTGGCGCAGGCGATGCAGACGGTGCTCGCCGCCCTGGCGGAGGCCGCCGACGCCGCACTGGGCGATCTCTTCCTGGCGGGCGCGCGGGCCCGGATCCTGGCCGACTTCGGCCCGGCCATGGCATTGGGCGCCGCCCTGAGGCGCTGGGCGCAGGCGGCGCCGCGGCCGCTGGTGCTGTTGATCGACGAGATCGACACGCTGACCGGCGACTCGCTGCTGTCGGTGCTGCAGCAGCTCCGCGCCGGCTACCCCACCCGCCCCGCGCGCTTCCCGCACAGCGTCGTGCTGTGCGGCATGCGCGACGTGGCCGACTACCGCATGGGCGCTCCCGGCAGCCCCTTCAACATCGCCGCCAAGTCGTTGCGGCTCGGCGGCTTCTCGCGTGACGAGACGTTCGCCCTGCTGGCCCAGCACACCGCAGAGACCGGCCAGCCGTTCACCCCGGACGCGCAGGAGGCGGTGTGGACCCAGACCCGCGGCCAGCCGTGGCTGGTCAACGCCCTCGCCAACGGCGCCTGCTTCGACAACCAGGCGCTACGCGACGACCGCTCCCGTCCGGTCACCGCCGACGCCATCGCCGCGGTGCGCGAGGAGCTGATCATCAACCGGGTGACGCACCTGACGTATCTGGCCGACAAGCTGCGCGAGGAGCGGGTGCGGCTCGTGATCGAGCCGCTGCTCACCGGCCGGGAACGCCGCGCCGCGAGGCGCGACGTCGAGTACGCCCGCGACCTCGGCCTGATTGCTCGCGACGCGCCGGTGCGCGTTGCCAACCCGATTTACGCGGAGGTGATCCCGCGTGAATTGACGTGGGATGCCCAGGAAGACCTGGATCAGGACGCGGCGCCGTTCGTGCAGGCGGACGGCAGCCTGAACGTAGCGCTGCTGCTGACGGAGTTTCAGAGCTTCTTCCGCCGCCACTCCGAGCACTGGCGGAACCGGTTTGACTATGAGGAGGCGTGGCCGCAGTTGCTGCTGCAGGCGTTTCTGCAGCGGGTGGTGAACGGCGGCGGGCGCATCGAGCGGGAGTACGCGCTCGGCAGCGGACGGGTCGACCTGCTCATCGTGTGGCCGTTGCCCGACCGCGCGCCGGCGGAGCGGGCGCAGGAGGTGGCGGTGGAGTGCAAGGTGGTGCGGGAGCGCGACCGGCTGGAGCGGGTCATCGATGAGGGCGTGGCGCAGACCGCGCGCTACGTGGAGCGGTGCGGGGCGGAGGCCGGGCACCTGGTGGTGATCGACTGCCGGGAGAACCGGAGTTGGGAGCAGAAGGTCTTTCACCACCGGCGCGGCGCCGGTGCGGCCGCCGTGGAAGTGTGGGGTATGTGAGCGCGGCGCCGCCCGCCGCTACGTACGTCAGATGGAGTGGCTTGGATAAGGAGTCGCCGGCGGCGTGGGCGCCGGCGGCGATCACGCTGGCGGTGTTCGCGGTGGTGGGGGTAGCCGTCCTCGACGACTACGGCGTGCAGTCGGACGAGCTCCCGCAACGAGAGATCGGGCTGGCGGCGATCGAATACGTGCTCGGAGACGCCGCCGCCCTGCGGGCCGACCGCTACCTCTTTCCGCACGAACGCTACTACGGCGCCGCGTTCGAGGCGCCGCTGGTGCTGGTCGAGCGTCTGCTCGGCCTCACCGACAGCCGCGCCGTGTTCCTGAGCCGCCGCCTGCTCACCCACCTGTTCTTTCTCACCGGCGGGTTCTTCTGCTATCTGCTGGCGTTCCGGTTGTTCGGCGACCGCCGGCTGGCGCTGTTCGCGCTGCTGCTGTTCCTGCTCCATCCCCGGCTGTACGCCCATTCCTTCTTCAACACCAAGGACATTCCCTTTCTGACGCTGTTCATGATCGCGCTCTATCTGCTCGAGCGCGCCTTCCGCCGCGGCACGGCGGCGGCGTTCGCGGCGTGCGGCGTGAGCGTGGGCGTGCTGATCAACGTGCGCGTCATGGGAGTGATGCTGTTCGCCGCGGCGGTGGGGCTGCGGGCGCTGGACCTGGCGCTGGCGCGCGGCCGGACGCAGCGCCGCCGCGCGCTGGCGACTGCGGGGGCGTTCGTGCTGGCGGCGGCGGGGACGCTGTACGCGGTCTCTCCCTGGCTCTGGCTCGATCCGCTCGCCATCGTGGACGCGTTCGCCACGCTGGCCGTGGCGCCGTCCCGGGTCGTTACGCTCTTTCAGGGCGAACCGGTGCGCTGGCCGGGGATTCCCCCGCACTACCTTCCCACCTGGATGGCGATCACCACGCCGCCGGTCACGCTGCTGCTGTGCCTGATCGGCGTTGCGGCGGTGGTCCGGCGCGGCATCGCCCGGCCCGGCAGCGTGGCCGGCAATACCGGCCTGCGCTTCGCGTGGCTGCTGGTCGCCTGCCTGGCGCTGCCGGTCGCGGCGGTCGCCGCGTTGCGCTCCAACCTCTACGACGGCTGGCGGCAGATGTACTTTCTCTACGCGCCGGCGTGCCTGCTGGCGGTCTACGGCCTGCGCGCGCTGCTGGCGGCGGCGCGGCGCCGGCATGGCGGTCGGCTGCGGCACGGTCTCCTTCTGCGACGCGGCACGTTCGCGCTGGCGGCGGCGGCGGCGCTGGTCGCCATGGCCGCCGCCGGCGTACGCCTGCATCCCCATCAGCAGGCGTACTTCAACTTCCTGGTCGACCGCCGCACCCCGGAGCACTTGCGTACCCGGTACGCGCTGAGCTATTCCCACATGGAGTATCGGGAAGCGCTGGAGTATCTGCTCGCTCGCTATCCGAATTCGGCGCTCTACCTGCAAGCCGGAAATCTCCTGCACCTGGAGCACAATCGGGCCATCCTCCCGGCGGCGGCGCGGCGCCGCGTCATCATCGCCGATGAGGCGGCCGCGAAACTGGTCAACTTCTACGTCAATACGAGACTCCGCAGACAGCCGCCGTTCGGACCGGTCATCTACGCGCGCCGCCTCTACCGCAGCACCATAATCGAAGTCATCGCCGTCGACTTGGCGCTGGTTGACGAGGCGACCGCCGGCGAGTACCGCGCCGCCTACCGCGCCGCGGTGGCCGGCGCGCCGCTGCTGCGGTCGCAGTCCGGCTTCGACCTGTACTTCGACGGCAGGACGCTCACCTGGGCCAAGGAGTCGTGCCGCTCGGAAGACATCGCGCCGCGGTTCGTGGTGCGCGCCGTTCCCGCCGCGATCGATGATCTGCCGCCAAGAAAACCGGGGGGGGGGGGGGGGGGGGGATTCTGGACTTCAACTTCGGCCGCTACGGCGTGCGCTTCGACGGCCGCTGCCTGATGCGGCGGCCGTTGCCGGACTACCCGATCCTGACGCTCGACGTCGGCCGCCGGGTTGCCGGAGCCGGCAACGTGCTGGAAGCGGCTATCGACCTGCGCCCTGCAGGAGTGGCGGTGCGCCGGCAGTGGCCGGACAACCCCTACTGGCAGGCGCATGCGGCGATCACCGCCGGCGAGCGCGGACTGCCGGCGGCACGCGGCGTCTTCGACCTCTATCTCGACGACTCCGGCGCCGAGCTCACGTACCACAAGCAGCCCTGCGCGCCCGAGGACCTGCGGGAGCGCTTCTACCTGCACGTGTTCCCGGCGGACGCCGCCGAACTTGCCGCCGAACTTGCCGCCGAACACCGTCAGGCCGGCTTCCACAACCTCGGCTTTTTCTTTGCCGAGTACGGGGCGGTGCTCGGCGGCGTGTGCGTGGCGCTGGTCCCGCTGCCCGCCTACGAGGGCGGCATCGCCCGCATCCGCACCAGCCAGGCCAACCGCTGGAGCGTGGAGTTCGCGGGCCGGTGAGTAGCCGTGCGGAAGCGGACGCGCGGGAGCCGGCGCCGGCTTGACAGAGCGCGCATGTTCCATGCATACTGATGCATATGAGAACGACCATCAACATCGACGACGCGCTCCTTGAGCAGGCCGCGCGGCTGACCGGCACGACGCAGAAGACCGCGCTGGTGAGGCGTGGGCTGGAAGCGCTGATCGCGCAGGCGAGCGCCCGCCGGCTGGCAGCTCTCGGCGGAAGCGAAAAGCGGTTGAAGCCGATTCCGCGGCGCCGGCCGCCGCCGTCATGAGCGCCATCCTCGTCGATACCTCGGTGTGGATAGCCCACCTGCGTAACCGGCACGACCGCCTCGCCGCCCTGCTCGACGCGGGAGAAGTCCTCTGTCATCCGTTCGTCATTGGCGAGTTGGCCTGCGGCAGCCTAGCCAACCGCAGTGAAGTATTGGCGCTGCTCGGCGTCCTCGACCGGCCCCCGGCGGCGACGCATGGAGAGGTGCTGGGCATCCTGGAAGATCACCAGTTGTACGGACGCGGCCTGGGCTGGATCGATGCGCATCTCTTGACGTCCGCGCTCCTGGCCGGCGCGCGTCTCTGGACGTTCGACGCTCGTTTGGCCGGCGCCGCGCGCCGGTTCGACGCCGCCTATGCCGATGCCTAGACACCGCCGGCGCGGCGCCGCCGCGGCGGCCGTGGAAGTGTGGGGCAGGTAATCGTAGCCGGCAGTTCCGTGCTACAATCTCCGCATGGAGTCGCCGACGGCCCCACGGACGCGATCGTGGTCGGTTCCGGCGCCGCCGGCGGCTGGGCGGCCAAGGAGCTGACTGAGGCGGGGTTGCGCGTGTTGCTCCTGGAGGCGGGGCCGGAGCGCACGCCGGCCGGCGCCGGCCGCGCCTGGGCGACGCGCCTGTGGCGCCACGCCCGCGGCGTCCAGCCGGTGCAGGAGCGGCACGCCGAGTACTGGATCAAGGATCCCAACCTCTTCGTGAACGACGTGGAACAGCCATACTCCACGCCGCCGGAGCGCCCGTTCGTCTGGTTTCGCGGGCGCCAGCTCGGCGGCCGCACGCTGCTCTGGCGCGGGGTGACGCTACGTATGTCGGACTATGAGCTGGCGGCGGCCGAGCGCGACGGCTACGGGCCGTCGTGGCCGCTCCGCTACCGCGATCTGGCGCCCCATTACGACCGGGTCGAGCGCTTCCTGGGTGTTCACGGCACGCGCGAGGGCCTGCCGCAGCTCCCGGACGGGCGCTACGTGGGGGCGCGGCCGCTGACCCGGGCGGAACGCCGGCTCGGCGACCGGGTGGCGGCGGTCTGGCCGGAGCGGCGGGTAATCCCGTCGCGCGGTCTGGCCCTGGAGCGCCACGGCGGGCGCGAGCCGGGCTTGACCAGCGTGGCCACCACCATCGCCGCGGCGCGGGCGACCGGGCGCCTGCGCGTGCGCACCGGCGCGGCGGTCAGCCACCTGCTTCCCGGCGGCCGCGCCGGCGGCGCCGGCGGCGTGCTGTTCACGGATGCCGCCACCGGCGCGGCGCACGCGGCGCGGGCCGATCTGATCGTGCTGTGCGCCTCCACGATCGAGACGGTGCGCATTCTGCTCACGACCCGGCGGGAGCATCCCGAGCTGCCGGTGAGCGAGTCGGACTGCCTGGGCCGCTACCTGATGGATCAGGTGGCCGTGGGGACGTCGGTGGAGCTGGACGGCGCCCCCTACGATCCGCCGGGGCCGTACACGGGCGCCGACTCGTTCATGGTGCCGCGCTATCAAAACCTGGCGCGAGCCGGCGCCGAACCGTATCTGCGCGGCTTCGGCATGCGGGGAGTGATCCAGCGCCGCGGCTTCGCCGGCCGCCGCGGCCGGCCGGCGCGCGGCATGGTGCTGGTGCAGGGTGAGATGCTGCCGCGGCGCGACAATCGCGTGGAGCTCGACGGGGACCGCGGCGTGCGCGTCAGTTGCGCGTGGGGCGGCAACGAACGGGCCATGCACGCCGCCATGTGCGCGGCGGTCGAGGAGATGATGCGCGCCGGCGGCGGGCGCACGGTCAGGCGGTTCGGCGCGCTCGCGCGCCTGCCGGGTCTGCTGGGCCTGCCAGCGCGGCTGGAGACGTTCTGGTTGGCGCCGCCGCCGGGGGCGGTCGTGCACGAGGTGGGCGGCGCGCGTATGGGCAGCGATCCGGGGGCGTCGGTGGTCGACGCGCGCAACCGCTGCTGGGGGATGCCCAACGTGCTGGTGACCGACGGCGCCTGTTGGCCCACCTCCGGCTGGCAGCCGCCGACGCTGACGATCATGGCTCTGACCGCCCGAGCCTGCTCGCTGGCGGCGGCCGACCTGCGCCGCGCCGAGCTTTGACGGAACCGAGTAGCGCCGGGCGCATGGCGGCGGTGCGCCGCGCGGCGTTCGCACCGGCGGCGCTCGCGCTGGCGGCGTTCGCGGCGGTGGGCATGGCCGTCTTCGACGACTACGGCGTGACCGGAGACACCGAGGCTCAGCGCCGCATCGGGCAGGTGGCAGTCGACTACTGGGGCCGCGTCGGGCAGACCGCGGTCAACGCCGTGCTGCCGGGCGCCGCCGCCCTTCCCGCGGTTCCGGTGCGTGCCGGCCCGGACTACGACTCCCTGGTCAAGCCGGTCGTAGACCGCTACTACGGCGCCGCGTTCGAGGGGCCGCTGGTCCTGGTCGAGCGGCTGCTGGGCCTCGCCGACAGCCGCGCCGTCTTTCTGAGCCGCCACCTGCTGACCCACCTGTTCTTCCTCACCGGCGGATTGTTCTGCTATCTGCTGGTCTACCGCCTGTTCGGCGACCGCCGGCTGGCGCTGTTCGCCCTGCTGCTGTTCCTGCTCCATCCCCGCATCTACGCCCACTCGTTCGTCAACACCAAGGACATCCCGTTCCTGGCGATGTTCATGATCGCCCTCTACCTGCTTCAGCGCGCGTTCCGCCGTGACACGGCGGCGGCGTTCGCCCTGAGCGGAGCCGGCGTCGGCGTGCTGGTCAACCTGCGGATCATGGGGCTGACGCTGTTCGCGGCGGGGGCGGGGCTGCGGGCGCTCGACCTGCTGCAGGCGCGCGGACCCGCGCAGCGCCGGCGCGCTTCGGTCACGGCGGCGGCGTTCGTGCTAGCCGCCGCGGGCACGCTGTACGCGACTTCTCCCTGGCTCTGGCGCGATCCGTTCGCCATCGTCGACGCGGTCACGACGATTGCCCGGCATCCAACCGACGTCAGCACGCTCTTCCGGGGCGAGCCGGTGCGTTGGCCGCGGATCCCGCCGCACTACGTTCCGGCCTGGCTGGCGATCACCACGCCGCCGGCCACGCTCCTGTTGTGCCTGGCCGGCGCGGCCGCCGTCATCCGGCGCGCCGCCTCCCGCCCCCGCTGCGCGGCAGGCAATACGGAGCTGCGCTTTGCGTTGCTGCTCGCCGCCTGCCTGGCGCTGCCGCCTGCGGCCGCCGCGGCGGCAAACGCCAACCTCTACAACGGCTGGCGGCAGATGTACTTTCTCTACGCGCCGGCGTGCCTGCTGGCGGTCTACGGCCTGCGCGCGCTCCTGGCCCGGGCACGGCGCCTGACCGCGGCTCAGCCGGGGCCGGGCGGGGGGGGGCTGCGCCGCGGGGTCTGCGCCCTGACGGCGGCGGCGCTGGCCGGCATGGCGGTTGACGCCGTGCGCCTGCATCCCGATCAGCAGGCGTACTTCAACTTCCTGGTCGACCGCCGCACTCCAGAGTACCTGCGCACGCAGTACGCGATGCTGTACTGGAGAACCGAGTTCCGGGGAGGGCTGGAGTATCTGCTCGCGCGCTTTCCCGATGCCACGCTCCGCGTGGACACCGACAATCACCGCAACCTGCGGCGCAGCCGGCTCATCCTCCCGGCGGAGGCGCGCCGCCGCATCGTCATTGCCGATGATGACGCCGCGCGCAGCCCGCAGTTCTTCATCACCGGGAGGCTCCGTGACGATCCCTTCGGACCGATCCTCCACGCGCGCCGCATCTACCACAACACCCTGCTCGCGGTCACCGCAGTCGACCTGTCGCGGGTGGACGACGCGGCGGCCGCGGACGGCTACCACGCCGCGTACCGCGCCGCGGTGGCCGGAGAGCCGCTGCTCCGGTCGCAGTTCGACCTCTACTTCGACGGCGCGACGCTCACCTGGGCCAAACAGCCGTGCCGCCCGGAGGATTATCAGGCACTGTTCCTGTTGCGGGTCGTTCCTGCGGCGGTCGAAGATCTCCCGGTGATCTACCGCGCGGGCGGCTGGCAACCGCTCAGCTTCCGGTTCGCCCGCTACGGCGTCCGGTTCGACGGCCGTTGCCTGATCCGCCGCCGCCTGCCGGACTACCCGATCCGGACCTTCGAGGTGGGCCGCCGGGGGCCGGGCGGCGCGGGCGACGCGTGGGAAGCGGCCATCGACCTGCGCGCCGGCGAACCGTCCGTGCGCCGGGAATGGCCGGCGAGCCCGCACTGGCAGGCGCATGCGGCGATCGCCGCCGGGGAACGGGGCGCGCCGGCGGCCCGCGGCGCGCCAACCGGACGCGCCGCGCCAACCGGACGCGCCGCGCCAGCCGGACGCGCCGCGCCAGCCGGACGCGCCGCCTTCGACCTCTATCTGGACGCCGCCGAAACCGAGCTCGCCTACCACAAGCAGCCGTGCTCGCCCGAGGACCTGCGAGAGCGCTTCTTCCTGCACCTGTTCCCGGCGGACCCGGCGGAGTTGGCCGCCGCCGAGCGGCAGTCCGGCTTCTACAACCGGAGCTTCGAATGGCGGGAGCACGGGGCGCTGCTCGGCGGCGCGTGCACGGCGCTGGTCCCGCTGCCCTCCTACGCCGGCGGCCTCGCTCGCGTCCGCACCGGCCAGTTCAACGGCTGGATCGTGGAGTTCCCGGCCGGTGAGTAACCGCCCCGATGCGGGCCGCGCGGACCCGCGTAGCGGCGCGGCCGGCGCCGGGCGCCTGGCGGCGGTGCGCCGCGCGCCGTTCGCGCCGGCGGCGCTCGTGCTGGCGGCGTTCGCGGCGGTGGGCGTGGCCGTCCTCGACGACTACGGCGTGGCGGAGGACGAGACCGCCGCGCGCCCCATCGGGCAGGCAGTGGTCAACTCCGCACTGCCGGGCGCCGCCGACCTGCCCGCCGATCGCATAATCAGCCCCCCGGACTATCGCTATCGGCTGCTGCCCCACGACCGGTACTACGGCGCCGCGTTCGAGGCGCCGCTGCTCCTGGTCGAGCGAATACTCGGCCTTACCGACAGCCGCGCCGTGTTGCTGGCCCGCCGCCTGCTGACGCATCTGTTCTTCCTCACCGGCGGCTTCTTCTGCTATCTGCTGGTCTACCGCCTGTTCGGCGACCGCTATCTGGCGCTGTTCGCCCTGCTGCTGTTCCTGCTCCATCCCCGCCTCTACGCGCACTCCTTCTTCAACAGCAAGGACCTCTCCTTCGTGGCGATGTTCATGATCGCCCTCTACCTGCTGCAGCGCGCCTTCCGCCGCGACACGGCGGCGGCGTTCGCGGCGTGCGGGGCCGGCGTCGGCGTGCTGATCAATCTGCGCGTCATGGGGGTGATGCTGTTTGCGGCGGTGTTGGGGTTGCGGGCGCTCGACCTGCTGCAGGCGCGCGGCCGGGCGGAGCGCCGGCGCGTACTGGCCGCCGCGGGCGCGTTCGCGCTGGCTGCGGCGGGGACGCTGTACGCGCTCTCGCCCTATCTCTGGCGCGATCCGTTCGCCATCATCGACGCGTTGGCGACGCTGAGCCGGCATCCGAACCACCACGCCACGCTCTTTCAGGGTGAGCTGGTGCGCTGGCCGTCGATTCCGCCGCACTTCATTCCCACCTGGATGGCGATCACCACGCCCGCGGCCACGCTCCTGCTGTGCCTGATCGGCGCCGTAGCGGTAGTGCGGCGCGGCCTGGCGCGGCCCGGCGCTATCCTGCGCTGCGCATGCATACGCAACACGCCGATGCGGTTTGCGTGGCTGCTGCTCGCCTGCCTGACGTTGCCCCCTGCGGCCGTCGCGGCGCTGCAGGCCAACGCCTTCCACGACGGGCGGCACCTGTACTTCCTCTACGCGCCGTTGTGCCTGCTGGCGGTCTACGGCCTGCGCGCGCTGCTAGCCGGGACGCGGCGTCCGGCCGCGGCTCGGCCGGGGGGGGGGGGGGGCCGCCTGCGCCGCGCGGTCTGCGCCCTGGCGGCGGCGGCGCTGGCCGGCAGCGCGATCGAAATCGTACGTCTGCATCCCTATCAGCATGGATACTTCAATGTTCTGGTGGACCGCCGGACCCCCGAGCGCTTGCGCGCGCAGTACGTAATGCTGTACTGGAACACCGAATTCCGGGAAGGACTGGAGTATCTGCTCGCACGCTTTCCCGATGCCACGCTCCGCGTGGCCGCCGACAGTACCTGGGACGTGTGGCGCAGTCGGCTCATACTCCCGGCGGAGGCGCGCCGCCGCATCGTCGTCGATGCCGGGCGCAACCCGCAGTTCTTCATAACCGGGCACAACCCTGATGATCTATTCGCACCGGTCCTCCACGTGCACCGCATCTACCGCAACACCGTGCTCGCGGTCACCGCAGTCGACCTTTCGCTGCTGGTGGACGACAAGGCGGCCGCGGACGGCTACCATGCCGCGTTCCGCGCCGCGGTGGCCGCGCGGGAACCGCTGGTCGGGCCGCAGTTCGACCTCTCCCTCGACGGCGCGGCGCTCATCTACGCCAAAGAGCCGTGCCGCCCGGAGGATACCGCGCGTCCGTTCCGGTTGCGGGCCGTTCCGGTCGCGGTCGAAGACCTCCCGGTGACCTACCGCGAAGACGGCTGGCAGCCCCTCGACTTCCGGTTCGCCCGCTACGGCGTCCGGTTCGGCGGCCGCTGCCTGATCCGCCGCCCGTTGCCGGACTACCCCGTACGGGCGCTCGAGGTGGGACGGGGGATCTCCGGCTTCCCCTACCCGCGGCTGCTGGAAGCGGTCATCGATCTATCCCCGGAGCAACCTCCGGTGAGCGCCAGTGCGTATTGGCGCTCGCACGCGGAAATCGCCGCCGGCGGGCGCGGCGCGCCGGCGGCCCGCGCCACGCCTGCCGGACGCGCCGCGCCCGCCGGACGCGCAGGTTTCGAACTCTATCTCGACGAAGCCGGCGCCGAGCTCATCTACCACAAGGAACCGTGCGCGCCCGGCGACCTGCGGGGGCGCTTCTACCTGCATCTGTTCCCGGCGGACCCCGCGGAGCTGGCCGGCGCCGAACGGCAATCCGGCTTCCACAACTACAGCTCCTTTCTTTTTCCCCAGCACGGCGTGCTGTTGCCCGGAGGCGCCTGCGTCGCGCTGGTCCCATTGCCGGCTTACGAACGCGGCATCGCCCGCGTCCGCACCAGCCAGGTCATCGACGGCGCGGCCATCTGGTCCGCGGACTTCCGTGCCGGTGAGTAACCGCGCCGCGGCCGGCGCCGGGCGCCTGGCGGCGGTGTTCCGCGCGCCGTTCGCGCCGGCGGCGCTCGCGCTGGCGGCGTTCGCGGCGGTGGGCGTGGCCGTGTTCGACGACTTCGGCGTCGGGCGGGACGAGCAGACGGCGCGCGCCGTCGGGCAGGCGGCGATCGATTACGTGCTGGGCGACGGCGGCGCCGGGCTGGCCAACCTGCAGAATTACGACGCCTACTTCGGCGCCGCGTTCGAGGCGCCGCTGGTCCTGGCCGAGCGCCTGCTCGGGCTCACCGACAGCCGCGCCGTCTATCTGAGCCGCCGCCTGCTGACGCATCTGTTCTTCCTCACCGGCGCCGTCTTCTGCTATCTGCTGGTCTACCGCCTGTTCGGCGACCGCCGGCTGGCGCTGTTCGCCCTGCTGCTGTTCCTGCTCCATCCCCGCATCTACGGCCACTCGTACTACAACAGCAAGGACATCCCGTTCCTGGCGATGTTCATGATCGTCCTCTACCTGCTGGAACGCGCGTTCCGCCGCGGCGGCGCGGCGGCGTTCGCCGCGTGCGGGGCGGGCGTGGGCGTGCTGGTCAATTTGCGCGTCATGGGGGTCATGCTGTTCGCAGTGGTCGCGGCGCTGCGGGCGCTCGACCTGCTGCAGGCGCGCGGCCGGGCGGAGCGGCGGCGCGTGCTGGCCGCGGCGGGAGCGTTCGCCGCCGCCGCGCTGGTGACGCTGTACGCGACTTCTCCCTATCTGTGGCGCGATCCGTTTGCCACCGCCGACGCGATCGCGGCGCTCGCTCGGGCGCCGTTCCGGTACGTCACGTTATTCCAAGGCGAGCCGGTGCGCTGGCCGTGGAGTCCGCCGCACTACTTTCCCACCTGGATGGCGATCACCACGCCGCCGGCCACGCTCCTGCTGTGCCTGACCGGCGCCGCGGCGGTGGTCAGGCGCGGCATCGCCCGGCCCGGCAGCATCCTGCGCAACACCCCGGTGCGGTTCGCGTGGCTGCTGCTCGCCTGTCTGGCGCTCCCGCCCGCGGCCGTAGCGGCGCTGCAAGCCAACGTCTACAACGATTGGCGGCACCTGTACTTTCTCTACGCGCCGGCGTGCCTGTTGGCGGTCTACGGCCTGCGCGCGCTTCTGGCCGGGGCGCGGCGCAGCCGGCGGGGGGCATCCGGCTGCGCCGCGGGGGTCTGCGTGCTGGCGGCGGCGGCGCTGGCCGGCATGGCGGTGGACGCCGTACGCCTGCATCCCCTGCAGCAAGCGTACTTCAATTTCCTGGTCGACCGGCGGACCCCGGAGTACTTGCGCACGCAGTACCTGATGCTGTATTGGGGGACCGCGGTCCGGGAAGGACTGGAGTATCTGCTGACGCGCTTTCCCGATTCCACGCTCCGCGTGGACAGCGGCACGCGCGCGTCCGTGCGGCTCAATCGGCTCATCCTGCCCGCGGAGGAGCGCCGCCGCATCGTCGTCGCCGATGCCGCCGAGCGCAGCCCGCAGTTCTTCATCACCATGGAACTTCCCGATGATCCCTTCGTACCGGTTCTCCATACGCGCCGCATCTACCGCAACACCGTGCTCGCCGTTACCGCAGTCGACCTGCCGCTGGTGGACGACGCGGCGGCCGCGGACGGCTACCACGTGGCGTACCGCGCCGCGGTGGCCGGGGAGCCGTTGCTCCGGTCGCTGTTCGACCTCTACCTCGACGGCGCGACGCTCACCTGGGCCAAAGAGCCGTGCCGCCCGGAGGATTATCAGGCACTGTTCCTGTTGCGGGTCGTTCCTGCAGCGTTCGAAGACCTCCCGGTGATCTACCGCGCGGACGGCTGGCAACCGCTCAAGTTCAGGTTCGGCCACCATGGCGTGCGCTTCGACGGCCGCTGCCTGATCCGCCACCGCCTGCCGGACTACCCGATCCGGACCTTCGAGGTGGGCCGCCGGGGGCCGGGCGGCGCGGGCGACGCGTGGGAAGCGGCCATCGACCTGCGCGCCGGCGAACCGTCCGTGCGCCGGGAATGGCCGGCGAGCCCGCACTGGCAGGCGCACGCGGCGATCGCCGCCGGGGAACGGGGCGCGCCGGCGGCCCGCGGCGCGCCAACCGGACGCGCCGCCTTCGACCTCTATCTGGACGCCGCCGAAACCGAGCTCGCCTACCACAAGCAGCCGTGCTCGCCCGAGGACCTGCGAGAGCGCTTCTTCCTGCACCTGTTCCCGGCGGACCCGGCGGAGTTGGCCGCCGCCGAGCGGCAGTCCGGCTTCTACAACCGGAGCTTCGAATGGCGGGAGCACGGGGCGCTGCTCGGCGGCGCGTGCACGGCGCTGGTCCCGCTGCCCTCCTACGCCGGCGGCCTCGCTCGCGTCCGCACCGGCCAGTTCAACGGCTGGATCGTGGAGTTCCCGGCCGGTGAGTAACCGCCCCGATGCGGGCCGCGCGGACCCGCGTAGCGGCGCGGCCGGCGCCGGGCGCCTGGCGGCGGTGCGCCGCGCGCCGTTCGCGCCGGCGGCGCTCGCGCTGGCGGCGTTCGCGGCGGTGGGCGTGGCCGTCCTCGACGACTACGGCGTGGCGGTGGACGAGATCGCCCAGCGCTTCATCGGACAGGCAGTGGTCAACTCCATACTGCCGGGCGCCGCCGACCTGCCCGCCGATCGCATAATCAGCCCCCCGGACTATCGCTATCGGCTGCTGCCCCACGACCGGTACTACGGCGCCGCGTTCGAGGCGCCGCTGCTCCTGGCCGAACGGCTGTTCGGCCTCGCCGACAGCCGCGCCGTCTTGCTGACCCGCCACCTGTTGACGCATCTGTTCTTCCTCACCGGCGGCTTTTTCTGCTGGCTCCTGGTCTTTCGCCTGTTCGGCGACCGCTGGTTGGCGCTATTCGCCCTGCTGCTGTTTCTGCTCCATCCCCGGCTCTACGCGCACTCGTTCTTCAACAGCAAGGACCTCCCCTTCGTGGCGATGTTCATGATCGCCCTCTACCTGCTTGAGCGCGCCTTCCGCCGCGACACGGCGGCGGCGTTTGCGGCGTGCGGGGCCGGCGTGGGCGTGCTGATCAATCTGCGCGTCATGGGAGTCATGCTGTTCGCCGCGGCGGCGGGGCTGCGGGCACTCGATCTGCTGCAGGCGCGCGGCCGGGCGGAGCGCCGGCGCGTACTGGCCACCGCGGGCGCGTTCGCGCTGGCGGCGGCGGGGACGCTGTACGCACTCTCGCCCTATCTCTGGCGCGATCCGTTCGCCATCATCGACGCGTTGGCGACGCTGAGCCGGCATCCGAACCACGTCACCACGCTTTTTCAGGGCGAGCCGGTGCGCTGGCCGTCGATTCCGCCGCACTACCTTCCCACCTGGATGGCGATTACTACGCCCGCGGCCACGCTCCTGCTGTGCCTGGCCGGCGCCGCGGCCCTGATCCGGCGCGGCGCCGGGCGGCCCGCCGGCATCGTGCGCAATGGCCCGGTGCGGTTCGCGTGGCTGCTGGTCGCCTGCCTGGCGCTGCCGCCGGCGGCCGTGGTGGCGCTGCGATCCAACCTCTACGGCGGTTGGCGGCACCTGTACTTCCTCTACGCGCCGTTGTGCCTGCTGGCGGTCTACGGCCTGCGCGCGCTCCTGGCCGGGGCGCGGCGCCTAGCCGCGGCTCGGCCGGGCCGGCGCGGCATCCGGCTGCGCCGCGGGGTCTGCGCCCTGGCGGCGGCGGCGCTGGCCGGCATGGCGGTCGACGGCGTACGCCTGCATCCCTATCAGCACGGGTACTTCAACGTTCTGGCGGACCGCCGCACCCCCGAGCACTTGCGCACGCAGTACTCGATGCTGCATTGGGGCACCGCGTTCCGGGAAGGGCTGGAGTATCTGCTCGCACGCTATCCCGATTCCACGCTCCGCGTGGAAGGCGACAGTCGGAACCGCCTGTGGCCCAACAGGCTCATCCTTCCGGCGGAGGCGCGCCGCCGCATCGTCATGGCCGACGCCAGGCGCAGCCCGCAGTTCTTCATAACCAGGAAGCTCCCTGATAATCCGGTCGCACCGATCCTCCACACGCGCCGCAGCTACCGCAACACGGTGCTCGCGGTCACCGCAGTCGACCTGTCGTTGACGGACGACGCGGCGGCCGTGGACGGCTACCATGCCGCGTTCCGCGCCGCGCTGGCCGGGGAGCCGCTGCTCCGGTCACAGTTCGACCTCTACCTCAACGGCGCCGCGCTCACCTACGTCAAAGAGCCGTGCCGCCCGGAGGACATCGTGCATCCGTTCCTGTTGCGGTCGTTCCCCGCCTCGGTCGAAGACATGCCGGTGCTCTACCGCGACGACGGCTGGCAACCGCTCGGCTTCCAATTCGCCGGCTACGGCGTCCGTTTCAACGGCCGCTGCCTGATCCGGCGTCCATTGCCGGACTACCCCATCCGAGCGCTCGAGGTCGGACGGTGGCTCCCCGAAGTTCCCAACCTGCGGCTGCTGGAAGCGGTCATCGACCTGGAGCCGGCGCACCTGCCGGTACCGCCGGCAAGCCGGTATTGGCGCGCGCACGCCGCGATCGCGGCCGGCGCGCGCGGCCCGCCGGCCGCGCGCGGCGCCTTCGACCTCTATCTCGACGAAGCCGGCGCCGAGCTCATCTATCACAAGGAGCCGTGCGCGCCCGACGACCTGCGGAATCGTTTCTACCTGCACGTGTTCCCGGCGGATGCGCGAGAGCAGTCCGGCTTCCACAACCACGGCTTCTTCTTTGCCGAACACGGCGTGTTGCTGCGCGGCGGGGCGTGCGTGGCGCTGGTCCCATTGCCCGCCTGGGAACGCGGCATCGCCCGCGTCCACACCAGCCAGTCCAACGGCTGGAGCGTGGAGTTCCCGGTTCCGGACCGGTGAATAACGACGCCTCGAGCCGTTGCCTGGCGCTGCCGACTCGCCCTATTCTAGGTGAGCAGGCGCCCGTGCAGCTCCCCGTCATCATTTCCCGTCTACCACGAACGCCGCCGGATCCCGGCGGCAGAGCCGCGCCGCTGCTGGCGGCGGACCGTTGAACGACTCATCCGCGCGCCACGTGGTGGTGATTGGCGGCGGGTTCGGCGGCCTCGCCGCGGCCTACGAGCTCGGCCGGCGCGGCATCCGCGCCACGGTGCTGGAGCGGGACGACGCCATCGGCGGGCTCGCCGGCAGTTTCACCGCCGGCGGCGCGCGCCTCGAGAAGTTCTACCACCACTGGTTCAGCCACGACAGTCACGTGTGGCAACTCATCGAGGAACTGGGCCAGTCGGACCGCGTGCTGCTGCGCTCGACCGGCACCGGCATCTACTACGCCGACCGCTTCTTCAAGCTCGCAACGCCCGCCGATCTGCTGCGCTTCTCGCCGCTGCCGTTCCGTGACCGACTCCGGCTTGGGCTGCTGCTGATGCGGGCGCGCCGGGTGCGGGACTGGCGCGCCCTCGAAGACCGCACCGCGGCCGAATGGCTGCAGTCCATCGGCGGCGAGCGGGTCTACCGGGTCGTCTGGGAGCCGCTGCTGCAGGGCAAGTTCGGCGACTTGTCGGAGGAGGTGTCGGCGGCCTGGTTCTGGAGCAAGCTCAAGCTGCGGGGCGGCACCCGCGGCAAGACCGGCGCGGAACAGTTGGCCTATTACCGGGGCGGATTCGCCGCCCTGGGCGACGCGCTCGCCGACGCGATTCGCGCCCGGGGCGGGGCGGTCCGCACCGGAACCCCGGCCACCGGGTTGCGCGTGGCCGGCGGGCGGGTGACCGGCGTGGTCACGCCGCAGGATACCATTGCCGCCGACGGCGTCATCGCCACCCCCGCCCTGCCGATCGTCGCCGACCTGCTGGCGCCGCACGCGCCGGACGAGTACGTGTGGGAACTGCGGCGCATCCGCTATCTGGCCAACGTCTGCGTCGTGCTGGAGTTGGACCGGAGTCTGTCGGAACTCTACTGGCTCAACGTCAACGACCCCAGTTTCCCCTTCGTAGCGGTCATCGAGCACACCAACTTCGAGCCGGCGTCCACCTATGCGGGGCGGCACGTCGTGTATCTGTCCCGGTATCTGCCCGCGGACGACGCGTTCTACCGGATGCCGGAGCCGGAAGCGGTGGCGTTCACGCTCGAGCATCTGCGGCGGATGTTCCCGGACCTGACCGACGACCGCATCCTCGCCGTCCACCTCTGGCGCGCCCGCTACGCGCAGCCGGTGGTGGTGCGCGGCTACAGCCGGTTGATCCCCGCGACCCGGACACCGTTGCCGAACCTGCTGCTGGCGACTATGGCGCAGGTGTATCCCGAAGACCGGGGCACCAACCATGCGATCCGGGACGGCCGCGACGCCGCCCGAACCTGGGCGGCGCTGGATGCAACCGCCGGATGACGTGATCGTGGTCGGCTCCGGCGCGGCCGGCGGCTGGGCGGCCAAGGAGCTGACCGAAGCGGGGCTGCGCGTGCTGCTCCTGGAAGCGGGGCCGGAGCGCACGCCGGCCGGCGCCGGCCGCGCCTGGGCGGCGCGGCTGTGGCGTCACGCCCGCGGCGCCCAGCGGGTGCAGGAGTTGCAGCCGAAGTACTGGGTCAAGGATCCCAACCTGTTCGTGACCGACGCGGAGCAGGAGTACTCCACGCCGCCGGAACGGCCGTTCGCTTGGATCCGCAGCCGCCAGCTCGGCGGGCGCACGCTGCTGTGGGGCGGGGCAACGCCGCGGCTATCCGACCATGAGCTGGCGGCTGCCGAGCGCGACGGCCGCGAGCCGTCGTGGCCGCTCCGGTACCGCGATCTGGCGCCCTGGTACGACCGGGTCGAGCGCTTTCTGGGTATCCACGGCACGCGCGAAGGTCTGCCGCAGCTGCCGGACGGCCGCTTCGTCGGGCCGCGCCCGCTCACGCGGGCCGAGCGCCGGCTCGGCGACCGGGTGGCGGCGGAGTGGCCGGACCGGCGCTTGATCCCGTCGCGTGGGTTGGCTTTGGAGTGGCGCGGCGCCGGCGACGCGCAGATGACCAGCGTCGCCACCAGCATCCGGGCGGCGCAGGCGACCGGGCGGTTGCGCGTCCGCACCGGCGCTACGGTCAGCCACTTGATCCCCGGCGGCCGGGCGGGGGCCGCCGGCGGAGTGCTGTACCTGGATGCCGCCACGGGGACGGCGCAGGCGGCGCGGGCCGGTCTGATCGTGCTGTGCGCCTCCACCATCGAGACGGTGCGCATTCTGCTCACCACCCGGCAGGAGCATCCCGAGCTGCCGGTGAGCGAGTCGGACTGCCTGGGCCGCTACCTGATGGACCACGTGACGCTGGGAACGATGATCGAGATGGACGGCGTTCCCTATGAGCGGCCGGCGCCGTTTACGGGCGCCGACTCGTTCCTGGTGCCGCGGTTTCAGAACTTGGCCCGGACCGGAGCCGAACCGTATCTGCGCGGCTTCGGCCTGCGCGGCGCAATCCAGCGCCGCGGCTTCGCCGGCCGCCGCGGCCGGCCGGCGCGTGGTCTGCTGATGGCGTTTGGAGAGATGCTGCCGGAACGCGGCAACCGCGTGGAACTCGACGGAAGCCGCGGCGGCGACGGCCTGCGCGGCTTGCGCATCAGTTGCGCGTGGGGCGACAACGAGCGGGCCATGCACGCCGGTATGGGCGCGGCGGTCGAAGAGATGGTGCGCGCCGGCGGCGGGCGCACGGTCAGGAGGTTCGGCGCGCTCACCGGCCTGCCGGGGCTGCTTGGGCTGCCGGCTCGGCTGGAGCGGTTCTGGTTGGCGCCGTGGCCGGGGGCGCTCGCGCACGAGGTGGGAGGCGCGCGCATGGGCATTGATCCGGGAACGTCGGTGGTCGACGCGCGCAACCGCTGCTGGGGAATGCCCAACGTGCTGGTCACCGACGGCGCCTGTTGGCCCACCTCCGGGTGGCAGGCGCCGACGCTGACGATCATGGCCGTGACCGCCCGCGCCTGCTCGCTGGCGGCGGCCGACTTGCGCCGCGGCGAGCTCCGCGCGGGCCTCGGTTGCCCGGCGACGGATGATTAGATTAGGCGAGCTTCGATAGCCACGGCATGCCGCACGCCCGTTCGCGCCGGGGCGGTCGCGCACCGGCCAGGTCCTCAGCGGGCCGGGCCAACTCCGGAACGCGAAGCTGCGCGCTGGCGCCCGGCCGGCAGTCCGGGCTACCTTTCGTCATAGAGTCGATGACCTGCTTACCCTTCTCCGGCTGGCGGCAGCCAACGGCTGGCATCCGTCTGTTCCTCTGCGTGCTGGCCGCCGCATCGGTGCTCGGCGCGCCGTTGCCGGCGGCCGCGGACGAAAGGGCCAGCGTCCTGCAGCATGGCGCGACGGTCAGCGCGGCCAACGCGCTGATCGCCGAGGTGCGGGTATCGCTGGATCGCGCGGCGCGGATGTTCGTCGAGTACGACAACCCCGTGGCCGGCCGCTACCGCACCGCGCTGAGCGGGCCAAGCGCCGAGCACGTCATCCCGATCGTCCGGTTGCGCCCGGAGACAACCTACGACTACACCGTCTTCGTCGCCGGCGGCGAGGAAGCGGCCGCCGGGCCGGGCGGCCGCTTCACCACCGGAGCGCTGCCGCCGTCAATGACCGAACGGCGCGTGCGGGCGACCGGCAGAAGCTCCCAGCCGCTCATCCTGTCGATATACCGGCGGCATACCCCCCCCGGGGGGGAATACGTCATATGGGACGCCACCGGCGCAACCGTCTGGTACCATCACGGGATAGCCCCAGCCGGCCCGATCAGGCAGCTTACCTCCGGCAACTTCGTCTTTTTTGAGCCCCGCAAGAACCTCACCGAGATCACTCCGCTAGGTGAGGTGGTCAACGTGGTCGAGGAGGCGGGGGGGCCGCACCACGAGCTCACCGTGCTCGACGACGGCCGCTTGATCTATCCGGGGCGGACCGACCAGGTCGACAACCTGCGCATCTGGGACCCGGCGACCGGACGCATTGAGCAGGTGTGGGACGCCAATGAGGCATGGGACGTACGGGACCCGGAGCGTGTGCTCTGGACGCGCATCAACTCAGTGACCATCGGACCGCGCGGCAACTTCATTCTGTCCTCCCGCACGCGCGGCCAGGTCGTCTCCCTCAGCCCGGACTTTCGCACGATAGCGTGGCAACTGAGCGGGCCGGACAGCGATTTCGAGTTCCCCAACCCGGCCGACCGTTTTTACGCGCAGCACACGGCGACGCAGCTTGCCAACGGCAACGTCCTCGTCTTCGACAACGGCCGCCGGCGGCCGGAAGCCGAAGGCGGCGAGTACTCGCGAGCCTTGGAGCTGCGGCTGGACGCCGCGGCGGGTACGGCGGTCAAGGTGTGGGAGTACCGGCACACCCCGGACGTCTACTCACACCGCGCGGGCAGCGCGTACCGGCTCCGCAACGGCAATACGCTGGTCAACTTCTCTACGGTCGAGGACCACTACGTAGACGCACCGCTGATCACGGTGGAGGTGGACGCCGCCGGCGCCGAGGTGTTCCGGGTAGAGACTTTTGACGCGAGGCCGCCGGGCGACCGCTCCCGCTACCGGACATACGGCGGCGTCACGGCGATCATGGGCGAAACCGTGCTGCGCCCGCCGTCTTGACCGCGCCGGGCCGTGCCGCGAGCGCCGCGCGCTACCGCCATTCGTAAACCGGACGCAGCTGAGCGTGCAAGGCCGCTGGCTGGCGGAGTTCCGGGCCGACGTCGGCCGGTGAGGAGCCGCACGGTCGCGGGCCGCCGGGCGCCCTTCGCGCCTGCGGCGCTCGTGCTGGCGGCGTTCGCGGCGGCGGGCGTGGCCCTCCTCGACGACTACGGCGTGACCGGGGACGTGGAGGCTCAGCGCCGCATCGGGCAGGTGGCGGTCGACTACTTGGGCCGCATCGGGCAGACCGCGGTCAACTCCGTGCCGCCGGGCGCCGCCGGCCTGCCCGCAGTTCCGGTGCTTGCCGGCCCGGACTATGACTCCTTGATCAAGCCGGTCGTAGAACGCTACTACGGCGCCGCGTTCGAGGGGTCGCTGGTTCTGGCCGAGCGCCTGCTGGGCTTCACCGACACCCGCGCCGTCCTTCTGAGCCGCCACCTGCTGACCCATCTGTTCTTCCTCGCCGGCGGCTTCTTCTGCTATCTGCTGGTCTACCGCCTGTTCGGCGACCGCCGGCTGGCGCTGTTCGCCCTGCTGTTGTTCCTGCTCCATCCCCGCCTCTACGGCCACTCGTTCGTCAACACCAAGGACATTCCGTTCCTGGCAATGTTCATGATCGTCCTCTATCTGCTTCAGCGCGCGTTCCGCCGCGGCACGGCGGCGGCGTTCGCACTGTGCGGCGCCGGCGCCGGCGTGCTGGTCAACCTGCGGATCATGGGGCTGACGCTGTTCGCGGCGGGGGCGGGGCTGCGGGCGCTCGACCTGCTGCAGGCGCGCGGACCGGCGGAGCGCCGGCGCGTACTGGCCGGGGCGGGAGCGTTCGTGCTGGCCGCCGCCGGGACGCTGTACGCGCTCTCTCCCTATCTGTGGGGCGATCCGCTCGCCATCGTCGACGCGGTCACGGCGATTGCCCGGCATCCGTCCACCATCGGCGGGCTCTTCCGGGGCGAGCCGGTGCGCTGGCCGTGGCTCCCGCCGCACTACGTTCCCACCTGGATGGCGATCACCACGCCGCCGGCCACGCTGCTGCTGTGCCTGGCCGGCGCGGCGGCCGTCATCCGGCGCGCCGCCGCCCGCCCCCGCTACGCCGCAGGCAATACGGAGCTGCGCTTCGCGTTGCTGCTCGCCGCCTGTCTGGCGCTGCCTCCTGCGGCCGCCGCGGCGGCAAACGCCAACCTCTACAACGGTTGGCGGCAGATGTACTTTCTCTACGCGCCGGCGTGCCTGCTGGCGGTCTACGGCCTGCGCGCGCTGCTGGCCGGGGCGCGGCGCTTGGCTGCTGCGGCGCCGCGGGGCATCCCGGTGCGGCAGCGTATCCGGCTGCGCCGCAACGCTTGGCCGCGCAGGGGCGTCTGCTTCCTGGCGGCGGCGGCGCTGGCCGGCATGGCGGCCGACGTCGTACGCCTGCACCCCCATCAAATGGCGTACTTCAACTTCCTGGTCGACCGCCGCACCCCGGAGCACCTGCGCACGCAGTACCGCATGCTGTACTGGGGGACCGAGTTCCGGGAAGCGCTGGAATACCTGCTCGCCCGCTTTCCCGGCGCCACGCTCCACGTGGACAGTGACAATCAGGGGCACGTGTACCGCAATCGGCTCATCCTCCCGGCGGCGGCGCGCCGCCGCATCGTCATCGGCGATACCGCCGAGCGCAATCCGCACTTCTTCGTTACCCGAAAGCTCCCCGATGATCCGCTGGCGCCGGTGCTTCACGCGCGCCGTATCTACCGCAGCACCCTGCTCGCAGTCACCGCGCTCGACCTGTCGCTGGTGGACGGGCAGGCGGCCGCGGACGGCTACCGCGCCGCGTTCCGCGCGCTAGTGGCCGGCGAGCCGCTGGCGCGGTCGGATTTCGACCTCTACCTCGACGGCGGCGCGCTCAGCTACGTCAAGGAGCCGTGCGGCCCGGAGGACATCGCGCATCGGTTCCTGCTGCGGGTCGCTCCGGCCGCGATCGCAGATCTCCCGCTGATCTACCGCGAAGCCGGCTGGGAACCGCTCGACTTCCGGTTCGGGCGCTACGGCGTCCGTTTCGACGGCCGCTGCCTGATCCGGCGCCCGTTGCCGGACTATCCCATCCGGGCTCTCAAGGTGGGACGGCTGCTCCCCGAGGCCCGCTCCCTGCGGCTGCTGGACGCGGTCATCGACCTGTCGCCGGAGCAACCGCCGGCAGGCGGGCATTGGTCCGCGCACGCCGCGATCGCGTCCGGCGAGCGCGGCGCGCCTGACGCTCGCGGCGCGCCTGACGGACGCGCAGGCTTCGACCTCTACCTCGACGCCGCCGGCGCCGAGCTCACCTACCACAAGGAGCCGTGCGCGCTGGAAGACGTGCGGGGGCGCTTCTACTTGCACGTGTTCCCGGCGGACCCGGCGGAACTGGCAGCGCACGAGCGGCACTCCGGCTTCTACAACCGCGGCTTTTACTTCTCCGAATTCGGGGTGCTGCTGCGCGGCGGCGCCTGCGTGGCGCTGGCGCCGCTCCCCGTCTGGGAGCACGGCATCGCCCGCATTCGCACTAGCCAGGGCGTCATCGGCCAGGAGGCGCTCTGGCAGGCCGAGTTCAGGGCGACGCCGACCGTTATCGACGACAGCGGGCAGGGCCGACTCCGGAACGAGGAGACCGCGCCGCGTGAATAGCACGCGGCCGATCGATGTACCGGCAGCGGTCACGCTGGCGGTGTTCGCGGTCGTGGGGGTAGCCGCCCTCGACGACTACGGCGTGCAGTCGGACGAGCTTCCGCAACGAGAGATCGGGCTGGCGGCGATCGAATACGTACTCGGAGACGCCGCCGCCCTGCGGGCCGACCGCTACCTCTTTCCGCACGATCGCTACTACGGCGCCGCGTTCGAGGCGCCGCTGGTGCTGGTCGAGCGTCTGCTCGGCCTCACCGACAGCCGCGCCGTGTTCCTGAGCCGCCGCCTGCTCACCCACCTGTTCTTTCTCACCGGCGGGTTCTTCTGCTATCTGCTGGCGTTCCGGTTGTTCGGCGACCGCCGGCTGGCGCTGTTCGCGCTGCTGCTGTTCCTGCTCCATCCCCGGCTGTACGCCCATTCCTTCTTCAACACCAAGGACATTCCCTTTCTGACGCTGTTCATGATCGCGCTCTATCTGCTCGAGCGCGCCTTCCGCCGCGGCACGGCGGCGGCGTTCGCGGCGTGCGGCGTGAGCGTGGGCGTGCTGATCAACGTGCGCGTCATGGGAGTGATGCTGTTCGCCGCGGCGGTGGGGCTGCGGGCGCTGGACCTGGCGCTGGCGCGCGGCCGGACGCAGCGCCGCCGCGCGCTGGCGACTGCGGGGGCGTTCGTGCTGGCGGCGGCGGGGACGCTGTACGCGGTCTCTCCCTGGCTCTGGCTCGATCCGCTCGCCATCGTGGACGCGTTCGCCACGCTGGCCGTGGCGCCGTCCCGGGTCGTCACGCTCTTTCAGGGCGAACCGGTGCGCTGGCCGGGGATTCCCCCGCACTACCTTCCCACCTGGATGGCGATCACCACGCCGCCGGTCACGCTGCTGCTGTGCCTGATCGGCGTTGCGGCGGTGGTCCGGCGCGGCATCGCCCGGCCCGGCAGCGTGGCCGGCAATACCGGCCTGCGCTTCGCGTGGCTGCTGGTCGCCTGCCTGGCGCTGCCGGTCGCGGCGGTCGCCGCGTTGCGCCCCAACCTTTACAACGGCTGGCGGCAGATGTACTTCCTCTACGCGCCGGCGTCCCTGCTGGCGGTCTACGGCCTGCGCGCGCTGCTGGCTGCGGCGCGGCTCCGGCATGGCGCTCGCCTGCGGCACGGTCGCCTGTTGCCGCGCGGCGGCGTCGTGCTGGCCGGGGCGGCGCTGGTCGCCATGGCCGCCGCCGGCGTACGCCTGCATCCCTATCAGCAGGCGTACTTCAACTTCCTGGTCGACCGCCGCACCCCGGAGCACCTACGCACCAAGTACGCGCTGAGCTACTCCCACGTGCACTACCGGGAAGCGCTGGAGTATCTGCTCGCTCGCTTTCCGAATTCGACGCTCTCCCTACAAGCCGGCAACCTCCTGCATCTGGAGCACAATCGGGCCATCCTCCCGGCGGCGACGCGGCGCCGCGTCGTCATCGCCGACCAGGCTGCCGCGAAACCGGCCGACTTCTACGTCAATACGAGATTCCGCAGACAGCCGCCGTTCGGACCGGTCCTCTACGCGCGCCGCATTTACCACAACACCATCGTCGAAGTCATCGCCGTCGACCTGGCGCCGGTTGACCAGGCGACCGCGAACGAATACCGCGCAACCTACCGCGCCGCGGTGGCCGGCGAGCCGCTGCTGCGGTCGCAGTTCGGCTTCGACCTGTACCTCGACGGCAGGACGCTCACCTGGGCAAAGGAGTCGTGCCGCCCGGAAGACACCGCGCCGTCGTTCGTGGTGCGCGCCGTTCCCGCCGCGGTCGATGACCTGCCGCCGAGACAACGGGACAGGCGGGCGGGAATTCTGGACTTCCACTTCGGCCGCTACGGCGTGCGCTTCGACGGCCGCTGCCTGATCCGGCAGCCGTTGCCGGACTACCCGATTCTGACCCTGGACGTCGGCCGCGGGGTTGCCGGAGCCGGCAGCGTGCTGGAAGCGGCTATCGACCTGCGCGCCGCAGGAGCGGCGGTGCGCAGGCAGTGGCCGGACAACCCCTATTGGCAGGCGCACGCGGCGATCGCTGCCGGGAAGCGCGGCGCGCCGGCGGCCCGCGGCGCCTTTGACCTCTATCTCGACGCTGCCGGTACCGAGCTCATCTACCACAAGGCGCCGTGCGCGCCCGAGGAGACGCGGGGGCGCTTCTACCTGCACGTGTTCCCGGTGGACTCCGCCGAACTTGCCGCCGACGAACGGCAGTCCGGATTCTTCAACCGCGGCTTTTTCTTTGCCGAGTACGGGGCTCTGCTCGGCGGCGTATGCGCGGCGCTGGTCCCTCTGCCCGCCTACGAGGGCGGCATCGCCCGCATCCGCACCAGCCAAGCCGGCGGCTGGAGCGTGGAGTTCGCGGCCGGTGAGTAGACGTTCGGAAGCGGGACGCACGGGCGCCTGGCGCCGGGGCCGCACGCGCCGCGCAATACCGCCATTCGTGATTCGGGCAGTGCGCGTGGCCGGGGATGAGGAGCGCCGCGGCGGGCGGCGTGGCCGGTAGCGCGCGGCCGGCGGTTCCGTGCTACACTTTCGCATGGAGTCGCCAACGTCCCCGGCCGGTCACTCCGGGCTTGCGATCGGTGATGGAACGCACGGCGCGCTTGGCGGCGGTGCGCCGCGCGCCGGGTTTGCGTAGTATCAGCGGTATCAGCGGTATGAGGAATCGACTTCGGCCGTTATCCACCCGTCTGCTCCTCGGCGTGCTGGCCGCGGCAAGCGTGCTCCTTGTCGCGGCCTTCCCGGTGGCCGCGGACGACGGGGCGGGCGTCGTGCGGCACCGCGCGGCGGTCAGCGACGCCAACGCGCTCATCGCCGAGGTGCGGGTGTCGCTGACCGGCGCGGCGCGGGTCTTCGTCGAGTACGACAACCCGCAGGCCGGCCGCTACCGTACGCCGCTGAGCGAGCCGGGTACCGAGCACGTCATCCCGATCGTCCGGTTGCGCCCGGAAACGACCTACGACTACACCATCTTCGTCGCCGGCCGGGGTACGTCCGCCGCCCGCGGGCGGTTCACCACCGGAAGGCTGCCGCCGCCACTCGCCACCGTACCGGTGCGGGTGACCGGCCGCAGCTCCCAGCCCTTGATCCTGGCCGATTACCGCCGCCCCGGCGAATCGGCGCACCTGGTCTTCCGAGACGAAACGGGCAGCGTAGTCTGGTACAGTCTTGAACCTCAGCCGTATCTCGTCGCCCCCGTCGACCGGCGCCCCGGCGGCAACTTGATCTTCCTTGATGGCGGATACCTTACCGAGATGACCCCGTTGGACGAGGTAGTCAACCGGATTGAGCGGGGCGGCCAGTGGGGGCACCCACACCACGACGTTACCGTGCTCGATGATGGCCGCGTGATCTATCCGAGCCGCGAGATCCTCGTCGTCGACGACTTGGCGAGCGGGGGCGCCGAGGAGACCACGTTCCTGGTCGACCATCTGCGCGTCTGGGACCCGGAGAACGGACGCGCCGAGCGGGTCTGGGACGCCACGGCGGCATGGGACGTTCGGGACCCGAGCCAGCGCCGCCACTCGTCCGCCGACCGCCGCGGCCGCCGGCGTTGGACGCACCTCAACTCGGTGACCATCGGTCCGCGCGGCAACGCCATCCTGTCGTTCGCCGGGCGCAACCAGGTGGTCTTGCTCAGCCCGGACTTCCGCATGATCGAGTGGCAACTGAACGGGCCGGACAGCGACTATGAGTTCCCGAATCCGGCCGATCGGTTCTACTTTCCGCACACGCCGTCGCAGCTTGCCAACGGCAACATCCTGCTGTTCGACAATGGCGTAACTCGGCCCGAGGCCGAGGGCGGCGAGTATTCGCGCGCGCTGGAGCTGCGGCTGGACGCTACGGCCGGAACTGCAGTCAAGGTGTGGGAATACCGGCCCGATCCGGACATCTACTCCCGCTCATTTGGCAGCGCGTACCGGTTGAGCAACGGTAATACGCTGGTCAGCTTCCCCATACGACGAAGCTTGACCGCCGGCCCGCTGCTGGTCGTGGAGGTGGACGCCGCCGGCAACGAAGTGTTCCGGCTGGAGCACTTGCCATGGTATGCACCCGGACTGGAGGGCTACCGGGCGACCGGCGGCATCACCTCGATCATGGACGAGACCATGCTGCGCCCGCCGGCCGCCGGGCACGTGCCGGCGCACGCGGAGACCGTCGCGGACGGGTTCACCGTGACGGCTCGTCCGGCCAGATTCCGGGAGCTTTCGGCAACCGTGGACGGCGCGCCGCCCCTTGCTGCCGGCGCGCCGTTCGACCTGTATCTGGTGGACGGAGAACTGGTGTACGCGAAGGAGACGTGCGCGCAAGAAGACGTCGCGGAGCGCTTCTTCCTGCAGGTCTTCCCGGCCGCCGCGGGCGCCGGCGACAACCTCCACTTCCGGTTTGGGGAGAAGGGACTGCACTGGCAAGGCGGCTGCCTGGCGGCCGTAGCGCTGCCGGACTATGAGATCGGCCGAATCCGCACCGGTCAGTACCGTGGGCAGGCCACGCTCTGGCAGGCGGAGATTGTGAGCAACGCCGACCGCACCGGCTGGTTGGTGCAGTTCACGGCCGATGAGTAGCGCCGCAGCGTGGGTTCAGGTAAGGTTCAAGGGTATGAGCCGCCGCCGGCTTCCGTCGTTCCCCGCGCGTCCGCTCCTGGGCGTGCTGGCCGCGTGGTGCATGCTCGGCGCGGCCTCCGAAGCGGCCGCGGACGCCGGCGTCGCGCGGCACGGCGCGGCGGTCAGCGCGGCCAACGCGCTCATCGCCGAGGTGCGGGTGGCGCTGGACCGCGCGGCGCGCGTGTACGTCGAATACGACAACCCGCAGGCCGGCCGCTACCGCACCGCGCTGAGCGGGCCGGGCGCCGAGCACGTCATCCCGATCGTCCGGTTGCGCCCGCAGACGACCTACGACTATACCATCTTCGTCGCCGGCGCGGGCCAGGAAACCTCCTCCTCCTCCTCCGCTCCGCCGCTGGGCCGGCCGGGGGGGGGGGGGGGGGGCAGCTTCACCACCGGACCGCTGCCGCCGCCGTTCGCCCGCGTACCGGTGCGGGTGACCGGCCGCAGCTCCCAGCCCTTGATCCTGGCCGATTACCGCCGCTACCCCGAATCAGCGTACTTCGCCATCCATGACGAAACGGGCGGCGTAGTCTGGTACTACCTTGAACCTGAGCCGTATACCCGCGCCGTCCCCATCGATCGCCTGCCCGGCGGCAACCTGATCTTCCGAAATGACGATTACCTTACCGAGATAACCCCGTTGGGCGAGGTAATCAACCGGTTCAAGGCGGGGGGTCAGGAACCGCACCACGACGTTACCGTGCTCGACGATGGCCGCGTGATCTACGCGAGTAGGACGCTTGTCGTCTTCGACGACTCGGCGAACGGCGGCCCCGCGGAGGCCAGGTTCAGAGTCGACAACCTGCGCGTCTGGGACCGGGAGAGTGGACGCGTCGAACAGGTGTGGGACGCCAAGGAGGCATGGGACATTCTGGACCCGTACCAGTTGGCGCCGGGCCGCCTGCGCCACCGCGCCGACGGGTTCGCCACCTCTTGGGTGCACCTCAACTCGGTGAGCATCGGTCCGCGCGGCAACTTCATCCTGTCGTTCCGCGGGCGGAACCAGGTGATCTCCCTCAGCGCCGACTTTCGCACGATAGAGTGGCAACTGAACGGGCCGGACAGCGATTATGAGTTTCCCGACCCGGCCGACCGGTTCTACGGGCAGCACACGGCGGCGCAGCTTGCCAACGGCAACGTACTGCTGTTCGACAACGGCTGGACGCGGCCTGCGGCCGAAGGCGGCGAATACTCGCGCGCGCTGGAGCTGCGGCTGGACGACCACGCCGGCACGGCGGTCAAGGTGTGGGAATACCGGCCGTCTCCGGACGTTTACAGCCGCGGGCGCGGCAGCGCGTACCGGCTCGCAAACGGCAATACGCTGATCAGCTTCCCCAAGCGAGAACGCTTGACCGACCCGCTGCTGATCACGGAGGTGGACGCCGCCGGCAACGAAGTGTTCCGGTTGGAGCACCTGCCGCGGGATGAGCCTCCGCTTTGGGGCTACCGGGCATACGGCGGCATCACTTCGATCATGGGCGAGACCATGCTGCGCCCGCCGGCCGCCGCGGACGGGTTCACCGCGGCGGCGGCCGAGTAGCCGCCGGGCCGGGGACGCCGGCGGCGGCGCCGCGCGTGTTGCGCCACAGCACGGGTTTAGGTAAGGTTCAAGGAGCATGAGCCGCTGGGTTCGGTCGTTCCCCGCGCGTCCGCTCCTGGGCGTGCTGGCCGCGTGGTGCATGCTCGGCGCGGCCTCCGAAGCGGCCGCGGACGCCGGCGTCGCGCGGCACGGCGCGGCGGTCAGCGCGGCCAACGCGCTCATCGCCGAGGTGCGGGTGGCGCTGGACCGCGCGGCGCGCGTGTACGTCGAATACGACAACCCGCAGGCCGGCCGCTACCGCACCGCGCTGAGCGGGCCGGGCGCCGAGCACGTCATCCCGATCGTCCGGTTGCGCCCGCAGACGACCTACGACTACACCATCTTCGTCGTCGACGGCGCCGCAGACGCCGAAGGAGCGGCCGCCGGGCCGGGCGGCAGCTTCACCACCGGCGCGCTGCCGCCGCTGCTCGCCGCCATGCCGGTGCGGGTGCGCGGCCGCAGTTCGCAGCCCCTTATCCTGTCCGACTACCTGCGCGGCGATCTGGAGTCGTACTTCGTCTTCTGGGACGAAACCGGCGCCGTGGTCTGGTACTACCATGAGCCGCCGCCGTTTCGCGCCTTCGCAATCAAGCAACTGCCCGGCGGCAACCTGCTGCATCTGCAGCGCGGCCGCCTGACCGAGATCACGCCGTTGGGGGAGGTAGTCAACCGGTACCGACCCGGCGGCGCCTGGGGCACTCCGCACCATGACTTTGCCTTTCTCGGCGACGGCCGCATGATCTATCCGAGCTGGGAACACGTCGTCATCGACGACACGGCGAACGGCGGCGCCGCAGAGAGCACCTTCGTGGTCGACGACCTGCGCGTCCGGGACCCGGAAAGCGGGCGCATCGAGAAGGTCTGGGACGCCAGGGAGGCATGGGACATGCGGGACCCGGACCAGCGCGTGGCGCGCCCCGCGCGGAACGACGGCCTGTTCCGCTGGACGCTCGTCAACTCGGTGAGCATCGGGCCGCGCGGCAACGCCATCCTGTCGTCCCGCGGGCGGAACCAGGTGGTCTCGCTCAGTCCCGGCTTCCGCACCATAGAGTGGCAACTGCACGGGCCGGACAGCGACTTCGAGTTCCCGAACCCGGCCGACCGGTTCTACGGACAGCACACGGCGGCGCAGCTTGCCAACGGCAACGTCCTGCTGTTCGACAACGGCCTGCAGCGGCCCGAGGCCGAGGGCGGCGAATACTCGCGCGCGTTGGAGCTGCGGCTGGACACTGCGGCCGGAACTGCAGCCAAGGTGTGGGAGTACCGGCTCACCCCCGACCTTTTCTCCCCGGGCGGCGGCAGCGCGTACCGGCTCAGCAACGGCAATACGCTGGTCACCTTTTCCACCTCCAGCGTTCAGACTCGCTTCCATCACGCGCCGCTGACCGTCGCCGAGGTCGACCCCGCCGGCAACGAGGTGTTTCGGTTCGACAATCTGCCGTGGCCGCATGCCGCGGCGCACTCGCCGATGCGCTACCGGGCAGCCGGCGGCATGTCGGCGATCATGGGCGAAACCATGCTGCGCCCGCCGGGCGCCGCGCCGGCGCCGGAGCATGCCGAGATGGTCGCCGGCAGTTTCACCCTGGCGCTCGATCCGGACCGGTTCCGGGAGCTGGAAGCGGCCGTGGACGGGGCGCAGCGCATTGCCGGCGGCGGGGGGATCGACCTGTTTCTGGCGGACGGGCGGCTGCTGTACGCCAAGGAGCCGTGCGCGTACGAAGACGTCGCGGAGCGCTTTTTCCTGCACGTCCTCCCGGCCGGCCGCGAGGATTCGGCGTCCTGGGAGGGCTTCGAAAACCTCGACTTCTGGTTCACGGATCACGGACAGCGCTGGCAAGGCGCCTGCCTGGCGGCAGTGACGCTGCCGGACTACGCGATCGCCCGCATCCGCACCGGCCAATTCGTCAGCGGACAGGGCCAACGGTGGAGCGTAGAGTTCCCGGCATCCTGACGTTGATTACGAGATCGCGGCGCGCCGTGAGCCTGGCGCTGCCGGCGGTGGCGCTCGCCGCGGCCGTGGCCGGGGCGCAGACCTACCGGGAGGCGCCGATGCTGGCGGCGCTGGTCGGCGCCGGCGAACTGCCGCCGGTCGCCGAGCGGCTGCCGTCCAACCCGCTGGTGGTGGAGCCGGTCGCCGCGACCGGCTCCTACGGCGGCACGCTACGGATGGCGGACACGTCGGACTGGATGTCGATCGGCCTGCGCGTACGCCAGACCGGCCTGTTCCGCTATGACCAGAGCGCCAGCCGGTTCGAGGCGGACTTGGCCGCGGGGTACGCCTGGTCCGGCGACTACCGCACCCTCACCCTGACGCTGCGCGACGGGCTGCGCTGGTCGGACGGGGCGCCGTTCACCACCGCCGACATGATGTTCAAGTGGAAAGACTACGTCACCGGCAAAGCGCCGCACCGTAGCGGCTATCCCTTCTGGGGTGAGCGCGCCACGTGGGAGCCGCTCGACGACGTTACGCTCCGCATCACCTGGGCGGCTCCCAACCCGGCGGCCATGGACGCGTTCGGCCGCACGCATTACTCCGCCGACAACTCTCTGTTCCTGCCCGCGCACTACCTCAAGCAGTTCCACGCCGACTACAACGACGGCGCCGCCGCGCTGGCCGCGGAGCTCGGCTACGCGCACTGGCGGACGATGTTCAACGACCGCCGGGCGCAGGGTTACGACCAGTCGTCGGTCATTATCGGCCGCCCCTACGTGGACACGCACGTGCCGGAGGTGGTGGCGAGCGAACGCGTGCTGCTGGTGCGCAACCCCTACTATCACCACGTCGACACCGCCGGCAACCAGCTCCCCTACGTGGACCGGCTGGAGGTTACCCACGTCGCCGGCACGCAGCTCTACGACCTGAAGGTGATGGCGGGCGAAGTCGACTTCGCCGCCCTCCACACCGCCCCCGGCAACCTGCCCGCCTACCGGGCCGGCGAGACGCGGGGTAACTACCGCACCGTGATCGCGCAGTCGATACGCTCCGCCGAGCTGGCGTTGTTCGTCAATCACAACGTCGAAGACCCGGTGCTGCGCGGCCTGTTCAACGACCGTGACTTCCGCGTTGCCCTGTCGGTCGCCCTGAACCGCGACCGGATGAACCGGATCGCCTTCTTCGGCCTCGGCGACCCGCATCCGGCGACGCCGCTTTACACCATGGAGTTCTTCGATCAGCGCTGGTACAACGACCATCTGGCGTACGATCCCGACCGCGCCAATCGGCTGCTCGACGCCGCCGGCCTGTCCCGACGCGACGGCGACGGTTTCCGCGTGCGCCCCGATGACGGCCGGCGGCTCAGCTTGGCGATCGAAATCGAGGATTTGGAGGGGCACAGGGAAGCGATCTGCGAGATGATCGCCAACGACTGGCGGCAGGCGGGAATTGAGGGCGCCTGTCGAGTGATCGACGGCGCGTTGCTCAACGAACGCCTGGACGCCAACCGGACCGCCATTTCGGCGCGGCCACTGGGCCGCGCCACCATGCGCGGGCGCAACCGGCCCGGCCAGTTCGCGTTCGAGCGCTGCAGCGCCAACAACTGGGGCCGCCAGTGGTGCTTCTGGTTCGCCTCCGGCGGCGCCGACGGGGTGGAGCCTCCGGCCAGGATCAAGGCGCTCAACGAGCGCTGGCAGGCGTTCAAGCAGGCCGCCGCCAGCACGCCGCAAGCCGTTGCACTGGGCAAGGCGTACTTCGCCTTCTTCGCCGACGAGCTGCCGATCATCCCGATCGTCGGGTTGGCGCCGCATCCGGTGATCGTCCACAACCGCCTGAAGAACGTCCCGTCGGACAACGTCTTCTGGGGCTCCAGCACCAACTTCTACGCCCCCTACAAGCCGGAACAATGGTACGTCGCCGAGTAACACCGGCGGCGGCGGCGTTTGGCGTTCATGATCTCGGTCTACCTGATTGAACGCGCGTTCCGCCGCCACACGGTGATCGCGTTCGCTACCTGCGGGGCAGGCGTGGGGGTACTGGTCAATCTGCGCGTCATGGGGCTCATGCTGTTCGCGGCGGTGGTGGGGCTGCGGGCGCTCGACCTGCTGAGGGCGCGCGGTTGGGCGGAGCGCCGACTCGGAGTTCACGGCCGGTGAGTAGGCGCACGGTCGCGGCGCTCGGCTTCGTGGCCGGGCGCTTGGCCGCGGTGTGCCGCGCCCCCTTCGCGCCGGCGGCTGTCGCGCTGGCGGCGTTCGCGGCGGTCGCCGTCGCCGTCGCCGGCGACTACGGCGTGGCGTTCGACGAGGACTACCAGCGCCTCATCGGTAAGACAGTGCTCAACTCCGTGCTGCCGGGCGTCGCCGACCTGCCCGCAGACCGGACGTTCGCCCACCCGGGTTATGGCCCGGTGTTCAAGCACTTCGACCTCTACTACGGCGCCGCGTTCGAGGCGCCGCTGGTCCTGGTCGAGCGGCTGCTCGGCCTCACCGACAGCCGCGCCGTGTTTCTGAGCCGCCGCCTGCTGACCCACCTGTTCTTCCTCACCGGCGCCTGCTTCTGCTATCTGCTGGCCTGCCGACTGCTCGGCGACCGCCGGCTGGCGCTGTTCGCCCTGCTGCTGTTCCTGCTCCATCCCCGCATCTACGCCCACTCGTTCTACAACACCAAGGACATTCCGTTCCTGGCAATGTTCATGATCGCCCTCTACCTGCTGCAGCGCGCGTTCCGCCGTGACACGGCGGCGGCGTTCGCCCTGTGCGGGGCGGGCGTCGGCGTGCTGGTCAATCTGCGCATCATGGGGATCATGCTGTTCGCGGCGGTGGCGGGCCTGCGGGCGCTCGACCTGCTGCAGGCGCGCGGCTGGGCGGAGCGCCGCCGCGTGCTGGCTGCGGCGGGAGCGTTCGCGCTGGCCGCCTGCGGGACGCTGTACGCGATCTCACCCTATCTCTGGCGCGACCCGTCCGCCATCGTCGACGCGTTCACCACGCTTACCCGGCATCCGGTTCACCAACCCACGCTGTTCCGGGGCGAGCTGGTGCGCTGGCCGTCGATTCCGCCGCACTTCATTCCCACCTGGATGGCGATTACCACGCCGCCGGCCACGCTCCTGCTGTGCCTGACCGGCGCTGCGGCGGTGGTCAGGCGCGGCGCCTCCCGGCCCGGCGGCATCGTGCGCAATGGCCCGGTGCGGTTCGCGTGGCTGCTGCTGGCCTGCCTGGCGCTGCCGCCGGTGGCCGTCGCGGCGCTGCAGGCCAACGTCTACAGCGACTGGCGGCACGTGTACTTTCTCTACGCGCCGGCGTGCCTGCTGGCGGCCTACGGCCTGCGCGCGCTGCTGGCCGCGGCGCGGCGCGTGCCGGCCAGCTCGTTGCGGAGGGGCGCCTGGTTACGCCGGGGGCTGTGGGCCCTGGCGGCGGCGGCGCTGATCGGCATGGCGGTCGACGTCGCGCGTCTGCATCCCTACAGCCAAGCATATTTCAACGTTCTGGCGGACCGCCGCATTCCCGAGCGCTTGCGCACGCAGTACCAGGTGCTGTATTTTGGAACGCAGTTCCGGGAAGGGCTGGAGTATCTGCTCGCACGCTTTCCCGATGCCACGCTCCGCGTGGACGGCGACAGCCGCCGGAACCTGTGGCGCAATCGGCTCATCCTCCCGGCGGAGGCGCGCCGCCGCGTCGTGATCGCCGATGACGCCGAGCGCAGTCCGCAGTTCTACATTACCGGGGACAGGGCGGCCGCCGCTTCACTGCCCGCGGGCCGGCGGCATCCCGACGGTCCGGTCGGACCGGTCCTCCACGCGCGCCGCATCTACCGCAACACCGTCCTCACGGTCACCGCGGTCGACCTGTCCCTGATCGACGCGGCCGCCGCCGACTATCACGCCGCGTTCCACGCCGCGGTGGCCGGAGCGCCGCTGCTCCGGTCGCAGTTCGACCTCTACCTCGACGGCGCTGAGCTCACCTACGTCAAGGAGCCGTGCCGGCCGGAGGACACCGTGCATCCGTTCCTGTTGCGGTCGTTCCCCGCCGCGGTCGAAGACCTCCCGGTAACCTTTCGCGAAGACGGCTGGCAACCGCTCGGCTTCCGGTTCGCCCGCTACGGGGTCCGGTTCAACGGCCGGGCCGGCGGCCGCTGCCTGATCCGGCGCCCGTTGCCCGGCTACCCCATCCGGGCGCTCGAGGTGGGACGGTGGGTCCCCGAAGCCCCCAACCTGCGGCTGCTGGAAGCGGTCATCGACCTGAACCCGGAGCAACCGCCGGTGCGCGCCGGCGCGTATTGGTCCGCCCATGCCGCGCTTGCGTCCGGCGAGCGCGGCGCGCCGGACGCAAGCGCCGGCTTCGACCTCTATCTCGACGAAGCCGGCGCCGAGCTCGTCTACCACAAGGAGCCGTGCGCGCCCGAGGACCTGCGGGAGCGCTTCTACCTGCACGTGTTCCCGGCGGACGCACGCGAGCTTGCCGCCGCCGAGCGGCAGTCCGGCTTCTACAACCACAGCTTTTTTTTCGGCGACCACGGCGTGCTGCTGCGCGGCGGCGCCTGCGTGGCGCTGGTCCCGCTGCCCGCCTGGGAGCACGGCATCGCCCGCGTCCGCGCCAGCCAGTCGAACGGCTGGAGCGTGGAGTTTCCGGCCGGTGAGTAGACGCACGGTCGCGGGGCGCACGGTCGCGGGCGGAAACCGTTCACCGGCGTGGACCGGCGCCGTTCGCAGTGCGCCGGCGGCGCTGGTGCTGGCGGCGTTCGCGGCCGTGGGCGCGGCCGTCGGCGGCGACTACGGGGTGGCCGCGGACGAGCCCGATCAGCGACTGCTCGCGCAGGAGGTGATCAACTCCCTGCTGCCGGGCGCCGCCGACCTGCCCGCCGATCGAATGATTCACCACCCGGAGTACGGCCCCCTGATCCAGCCGCCCGTCCGCTACTACGGCGTCGCGTTCGAGGCGCCGCTGATCATGGTCGAGCGCGTGCTGGGGCTTGCCGACAGCCGCGCCGTCTTTCTCAGCCGCCGCCTGCTGACCCACCTGTTCTTCCTCACCGGCGGCTGGTTCTGCTATCTGCTTGCCTGCCGCCTGTTCGGCGACCGCCGGCTGGCGCTGTTCGCGCTGCTGCTGTTCCTGCTCCATCCCCGGCTGTACGCGCACTCGTTCTTCAACACCAAGGACCTCCCGTTCCTGGCGATGTTCATGATCGCCCTCTACCTGATCGAACGCGCGTTCCGCCGCGGCACGGCGGCGGGGTTCGCCCTGTGCGGCGCCGGCGTGGGCGTGCTGGTCAATCTGCGCGTCATGGGGGTCATGCTGTTCGCGGCGGTGGCCGGTCTGCGGGCGCTCGACCTGCTGCAGGCGCGCGGCCGGGCGGAGCGGCGGCGCGTGCTGGGCGCGGCGGGAGTGTTCATTGTGGCCGCGGCGGGAACGCTGTACGCGCTCTCCCCGTATCTCTGGCGCGATCCGCTCGCCATCGTCGACGCGGTCACCACGCTGGCCAGGCATCCGACGTACGTACCCACGCTGTTCCGGGGCGAGTTGCTACCCGCGCGGTGGGTCCCGCCGCACTACCTTCCCACCTGGATGGCGATCACCACCCCGCCGGCCACGCTCCTGCTGTGCCTGACCGGCGCGGCGGCGGTGATCCGGCGCGCCGCCGTCCGGCCCCGCAGCGCCGCCGCCAACACGGAGCTGCGCTTCGCGTTGCTGCTGGCCGCCTGCCTGGCGCTGCCGGTGGCCGCCGTCGCGGCGCTGCAACCCAACCTGCACAGCGACTGGCGGCACCTGTACTTTCTCTACGCGCCGGCATGCCTGCTGGCGGTCTACGGCCTGCGCGCGCTGCTGGCTGCGGCGCGGGCCGTCCCGCCGCGGAGGCGCGTCCGGCTGCGCCGCGGCGTCTGCGTCCTGGCGGCGGCGGCGCTGGCCGGCATGGTGGTCGTGGTGGTGCGCCTGCATCCCTTTCAGTATGGATACTTCAACCTTCTGGTGGACCGCCGGACGCCCGAGCACCTGCGCACGCAGTACCGGATGCTGCACTATGGGGCCGAAGTGCGGGACGGACTGGAGTATCTGCTCGCACGCTATCCCGACGCCACGCTCCACGTGGACAGCAACAATCGCCGCAACGTGCGGTACAATTCGCTCGTCCTCCCGGCGGAGTCTCGCCGCCGCATCGTCATCGCCGACGCCGCCGAGCGCAGCCCGCACTTCTACGTCACCCGGCGGTTCCCCGATGATGCATTGGCGCCGGTCCTCTACGCGCGCCGTATCTACCGCAACACCGTGCTCGCGGTCACCGCGGTCGACTTGTCGCTGGCGGACGACGCGGCGGCCGCGGACGGCTACCATGCCGCGTACCGCGCCGCGGTGGCCGGGGAGCCGCTGGTGCGGTCGCAATTCGACCTCTACTTCGACGGCGCCGCGCTCACCTACGTCAAAGAGCCGTGCGGCCCGGAGGATATCGAGCATCGGTTCCTGTTGCGGGCCGTTCCCGAAACAGTCGAAGATCTCCCGGTGATCCACCGCGCGCGCGGCTGGCAACCGCTCGACTTCCGGTTCGGCCGCTACGGCGTCCGTTTCCACGGCCGCTGCATGATCCGGCGCCCGTTGCCGGATTACCCCATCCGCACGCTCGAAGTCGGACGCTGGCTCCGCGTCGTCCGCAACCTGCGGCAGATGGAAGCGGCCATCGACCTGCGCGCAGGAACACCGTCGGTGCGCCGGCGCTGGCCGGCGAGCCCGCACTGGCGGGCGCATGCGGCGATCTCCGCCGGGGAACGGGGTGCGCCGGCGGCCCGCGCCGCGCCAACCGGACGCGCCGCGCCAACCGGACGCGCAGCCTTCGAACTCTATCTCGACGCTGCCGGCGCCGAGCTCGCCTACCACAAGGAACCGTGCGCGCCCGAGGAGCTGCGGGATCGCTTCTACCTGCACGTGTTTCCGGCGGACCCGGCGGAGCTGGCCGCGCGCGAGCGGCAGTCCGGCTTCCACAACTACGGTTTTTTCTTTGCCGAGCACGGCGTGCTGCTGCCCGGCGGCGCCTGCGTGGCGCTGGTCCCGCTGCCCGCCTACGAGCGCGGCATCGCCCGCATCCGCACCAGCCAGGGCAACGGCTGGAGCGTGGAGTTCCCGGCCGGTGACTAGCCGCACGGTCGCGGGCCGCACGGTCGCGGGGCGTTTGGCGGCGGCATGGCGTGCGCCGTTCGCGCCGGCCGCGGTCGCGCTGGCAGTGTTCGCGTTGGCGGGCGTGCTCGTCCTCGACGACTACGGCGTGGCTGCGGACGCGGACACGCAACGCCTCATCGGGCAGGCGGCGGTCAACTCCGCGCTGCCGGGCGCCGCCGACCTGCCCGCCGACCGGATGATTGCCGACCCGGACTACGGCCCGGTGCTGGAGCCGTACGACCGGTACTACGGCGTCGCGTTCGAAGCGCCGCTGATCCTGATCGAGCGGCTGCTCGGCCTTGCCGACAGCCGCGCCGTCTTTCTGAGCCGCCACCTGTTGACCCATCTGTTCTTTCTCACCGGCGGCTTCTTCTGCTACCTGCTGGTCTACCGCCTGTTCGGCGACCGCTGTCTGGCGCTGTTCGCGCTGCTGCTGTTCCTGCTCCATCCGCGCCTCTACGCGCACTCCTTCTTCAACACCAAGGACCTCCCGTTCATGACGGCGTTCATGATCGCCCTTTACCTGATTCAGCGCGCGTTCCGCCGCGATACGGCGGCAGCGTTCGCCCTGTGCGGGGCCGGCGTGGGCGTACTGGTCGATCTGCGCATCATGGGGGTCATGCTGTTCGCGGCGGTGGTGGGGCTGCGGGCGCTCGACCTGCTGCAAGCGCGCGACGGCGCGGAGCGCCGGCGCGTATTGACCACCGCGGGCGCCTTCGCGCTGGCCGCCTGCGGGACGCTGTACGCGCTCTCTCCGTATCTCTGGCGCGATCCGCTCGCCGTCGTCGATCGGTTCACGGCGCTCGCGGGAGGGTATCCGTCCTACCCCAGGCAAATCTTCCGGGGCGAGCTGGTGCGCTGGCCGGCGCTTCCGCCGCTTTACCTGCCGGTCTGGATGGCGATCACCACGCCGCCGGCGACGCTCCTGCTGTGCCTGGCCGGCGTGGCGGCGGCAATCGGACGCGGCATCGCCCGCCCCCGCAGCGCCGCCGGCAACACCGCGCAGCGCTTCGCGTTGCTGCTGGCCGCCTGCCTGGCGCTGCCGGCTGCGGCCGTCGTGGCGTTGCGGGCCAACCTCTACGACGGTTGGCGGCACATGTACTTCCTCTACGCGCCGGCGTGCCTGCTGGCGGTCTACGGCCTGCGCGCGCTGCTGACCGCGGCGCGGGCCATCTCGCTACGGAGGGGCGCGCCGCCGCAGTGGGGCATCCGGCTGCGCCGCGGCCTCAGCGCCCTGGCGGCGGCGGCGCTGGCCGGCATGGCGGTCGACGTCGTACGCCTGCATCCCTATCAGCAGGGGTACTTCAACGCGCTGACGGACCGCCGCACCCCGGAGTACCTGCGCACGCAGTACCGCCTGCTGCACTGGGGGACCGGGGCCCGGGAAGGACTGGAGTATCTGCTCGCACGCTTTCCCGATGCCACGCTCCGCGTGGACGCGGGCAATCGCCGGCGCCTGTGGCGCGATCGGCTCATCCTCCCGGCGGAGGCGCGCCGCCGCATCGTGATTGCCGGCGATGCCGAGCGCAGCCCGCAGTTCTTCATCGCCAGGAAGCTCCCTGAAGATCGATTCGTACCGGTCCTCTACGCGCGGCGCGTCTACCGCAACACTGTGCTCGCGGTCACCGCCGTCGACCTTTCCCTGATCGACGGCGCCGCCGCCGCGTACCGCGCCGCGTATCCGGCGGCAGCCGCGGAGCCGCTGGTTCGGTCGCAGTTCGACCTCTACCTGGACGGCGGGACGCTCACGTACGTCAAAGAGTCGTGCCGCCACGAGGACACCGCGCACCGATTCACCTTGCGGGCCGTTCCGGCGGCGGTCCGCGACCTGCCGGCGGTCTACCGCGCTGACGGCTGGCAACCGCTCGACTTCTGGTTCGGCCGCTTCGGCGTGCGCTTCGACGGCCGTTGCGTGATCCGGCGCCCGTTGCCGGACTACCCCCTCCGGGCGCTCGAGGTCGGACGGCCGGCCCCCGGCGTCCGCGGCTTGCGGCTGTTGGAAGCGGTCATCGACCTGGCCCCGGGGCAACCGCCGGTACCGCCGGCAAGCCGCTATTGGTCCGCGCATGCCGCGATCGTGTCCGGCGAGCGCGGCCCGCCGGACGCGCGCGGCGCGCCCGCCGGACGCGCAGCCTTTGACCTCTACCTCGACGCCGCCGGCGCCGCGCTCACCTACCACAAGGAGCCGTGCGCGCCCGAGGATCTGCGGGAGCGCTTCTACCTGCACGTGTTTCCGGCCGACCCGGCGGAGCTGGCCGCGCGCGAGCAAGCGGACGGCTTCTACAACCACGGTTTTTTCTTTCCCAAGCACGGCGTCATGCTGCCGGGCGGCGCCTGCGTGGCGCTGGTCCCGCTGCCCGCCTACGAAGGCGGCATCGCCCGCGTCCGCGCCAGCCAGTTCAACGGCTGGAGCGTGGAGTTCGCACCGAAGTGACGCCCGCATCCGCGCCGGCCGGCGCACGCCGGCAGTACGCGCCGGCGGCTCTCGTGCTGGCGGCGTTCGCGGTGGCGGGCGCCGCCGTTGTCGACGACTACGGCGTGTCGTGGGACGAAGCCAGGTCGCGCAGTTATGGAATCACGGCGCTCCGCTCCGTGCTGGGAGACGGCGGCCCGTTTACCAACCAGGACCTGTACGCCCCGGCGAGGCAGCCCTGGGAAGAGTACTTCGGCGTGGTAATCGAAGTGCCGCTGCTCCTGGCCGAGCGCGGGCTGGGCCTCACCGACAGCCGCGCCGTCCATCTCAGCCGCCACCTGCTCACCCACCTGTTGTTCCTCACCGGCGGGCTGTTCTGCTACCTGCTGGCCTGCCGGCTGTTCGGCGACCGCCGGCTGGCGCTGTTCGCCCTGCTGCTGTTCCTGCTCCATCCCCGCCTCTACGCCCACTCTTTCTTCAACAGCAAGGACCTCCCCTTTCTGGTGCTGTTCATGGTCGCCCTCTACCTGCTCGAACGCGCCTTCCGCCGCGGCGCGGCGGCCGCCTTCGCGGCGTGCGGGGCCGGCGTGGGCGTGCTGGTCAGCTTGCGCTTCATGGGGGTCATGCTGTTCGCGGCGGTGGCGGCGCTACGGGCCCTGGACCTGCTGCAGGCGCGCGGAGGGGCGGCGCGCCGGCGCGCCGCGGCCACGACGGCGGCGTTCGTACTGGCCGCCGCGGGAACGCTGTACGCGGTCTCTCCCTACCTTTGGGGCGATCCGTTCGCCGTCGCCGAGGCGTTTGCGACACTCGTCCGGGTGTCGCAACCGGTCATCACCCTTTTTCAGGGCGAGCTGGTCCGCCGGCCGCGGATACCGCCGCACTTCCTTCCGACCTGGATGGCGGTCACCACGCCGCCGGCCACGCTCCTGCTGTGCCTGATCGGCGCCGCGGCGGCGGTCCGGCGCGGCATCGCCTGCCCCCGCAGCGCGATCGGCAACACCGGGCTGCGGTATGCGTTGCTGCTGCTCGCCTGCCTGACGCTGCCGGCCGCGGCCGTCGCGGCGCTACGTTCCAACGTGTATCACGACTGGCGGCACCTGTACTTCACGTTCGCGCCGGCGTGCCTGCTGGCGGTGTACGGATTGCGGACGCTGCTGGCCGAGGCGCAACGCCGGAGCCTGAGGCACGGCCGCCTGCTGCGGCGCGGCCTTTACGTACTGGCGGGGGCGGCGCTGGCCGGCATGGCGGTCGACCTCGTCCGCCTGCATCCGCATCAACATGCGTACTTCAACTTCCTGGTCGACCGCCGCACCCCGGAGCGCTTGCGCGCGCAGTATCAGATGCTGTATTGGACGACCGAGTACCGCGAGGGGCTGGAGTATCTGCTGGAGCGCTTTCCCGATTCCACGCTCTCCGTGGACAGCGCCAATCCACGGCTGTGGCTGAGTCGATCCATCCTCCCGGCGGCGGCGCGGGACCGGATCGTCATCGCCGATGAGGCCGGAACGGCGGCCGACTTCTTCCTCGCCGGCAATTCCCGGAGCGCTATCGATCACCGGATCTTTGGACGCACGCAACCGCCGTTCGGGCCGGTCATCCACGCGCGCCGCATTTACCGCAACACGGTGCTCGCGGTCACCGCGGTCGACCTCTCGCTGGTGGACGGGGCGACCGCGGACCGCTACCGCGCCGCCTACCGCGCAACGCTGGCCGGAGAGCCGGTGCTGCGGTCCGAGTTCGACCTTTACCTCGACGGCGGGACGCTCACCTGGGTCAAGGAAGCGTGCCGCCCGGAAGATACCGTGCATCCGTTCCTGGTGCGGGCCGTTCCCGCCGCGGTCGACGATCTTCCCGCGTGGCTGCGGGAGGAAGGCTGGGAGCCGCTCGGCTTCCGGTTCGGCCACTACGGCGTGCGTTTCGACGGCCGCTGCCTGATCCGGCGCCCGTTGCCCGACTACCCGATCCAGGCGCTGCACGTCGGCCGCTGGGCCCCCGGAGCGGGCAGCATGCTGGAAGCGACCATCGAGCTGCCCGCCGCCGGGCCGTGGGTGAGCCGCTACCGGCGGGAGCTGGCCGCAATCGCGGCCGGCGAGCGCGGCGCGCCGGCCGCGAGCGCCGCGCCGGCCGGACACCCCGCGTTCGACCTCTACCTCGACCCCGCCGGCGCCGTGCTCACGTACCACAAGGAACCGTGCGCCGCCGAGGACCTGCGGGAGCGGTTCTTTCTGCACCTGTTCCCGGCGGACGCGGCGGAGCTCGCCGCCGACGGCGGGCAGTACGGCTTTGCCAACCGCGACTTCGACTTTGCCGACCACGGCGTGCTGCTGGACGGGTCCTGCGTGGCGCTGGCGCCGCTGCCCGCGTGGGAGCGCGGCATCGCCCGCGTCCGCACCGGCCAGTTCAGGAGCGGGCAGGGTCAACTCTGGAGCGCGGAGTTCCGCGCCGGCGACTAGCGCCGGCGCGCCAACGGCCAGCCGCGCATTGGTATACTCGGTCAGGCATGAGGCATCGATTCCGGTGGTATTGCGTGCTGGGCGTGTCCGTATCGAGCGTGTTCCTCGGCGCCGCCTCACCGGCGGCCGCGGACGCCGGCGCCGCCGTGGTACGGCACGGCGCTTCGGTCAGCGCGGCCAACGCGCTCATCGCCGAGGTGCGGGTGTCGCTGAACCGCGCGGCGCGGGTGTTGGTCGAATACGACAACCCGCTGGCCGGCCGCTACCGGACCGCGCCGAGCGAGCCGGGCGCCGAACACGTCATTCCGATCGTCCGGCTGCGCCCGGAGACGATGTATGAGTACACGATCGTCATCGACGGCCGGGAAGCGGCCGCCGGGCCGGGCGGCCGCTTCACTACCGGCCGGCTGCCGCCGGCGCTCGCCGCCATGCCGGCGCGGGTGACCGGCCGCAGCTCGCAGCCCCTGATCCTGTCCGATTACCGCCGCGGCGACGGTCTGTCGTACTTCGTGTTCTGGGATGAAACGGGCGCCGTCGTCTGGTACCACCATGAACCGCCGCCGTTTCGCGCCGGCCCGGTCACCCGCTTGCCCGGCGGCAACTTCCTCTTTCGAAACCGCAGTCACCTGACCGAGATCACGCCGTTGGGCGAGGAGGTCAACCGGTTCCGGCGCGGCGGTCAATGGGGCATTCCGCACCACGACGTCACGGCGCTCGACGATGGCCGCGTGATCTATCCGAGCCGGGAGGTCTACGTCTTTGACGACTCGGTAAACGGCGGGTCGGCGCGGACCGCGTTTCTGGTCGACAATCTGCGCGTCTGGGACCCGCGCAGCGGGCGCGTCGAGCAGGTCTGGGACGCCAAGGAAGCGTGGGACATTCTGGACCCGGAGCAGCGCGTGCCGCGGCCGCCGGTCGCGGGCGGCTACGGGTGGACGCACGTCAATTCGGTCAGCATCGGCCCGCGCGGCAACGTCATCCTCTCCTCTCACACGCGCAACCAAGTGGTCGCTCTCAGCCCCGACTTCCGCACGCTGGCGTGGCAGCTCGGCGGGCCGGACAGCGACTACGAGTTCCCGAACCCGGGCGACCGGTTCTACCGGCAGCACACCGCGTCGCAACTTGCCAACGGCAACGTGCTGGTGTTCGACAACGGCTCGACGCGGCCCGACTCCGAGGGCGGCCGCTATTCGCGCGCGTTGGAGCTGCGGCTCGACGACGCGGCCGGAACCGCGCGCAAGGTGTGGGAGTACCGCCCGCAACCGGACCTGTACACCCCGCGATTCGGCAGCGCGTACCGGTTGAGCAACGGCAATACGCTGGTCAACTTCTCGGTGCGGGAACCCGCCGGCGCCCCGCTGCCGGTCGTGGAGGTGGACGCCGCCGGCAACGAGGTGTTCCGCTTCGAGAACCTGCCGGCGTATGAACCGCGCCCGCAGGACGCCGCCCGCTACCGCGCATACGGCGGCATCACCGCGATCATGGGCGAAACCATGCTGCGCCCGCCGGCCGCCGCGCACCTACCCGCGCACGTGGAGACGGTCGCGGACGGTTTCACCGTGGCGGTCGACCCGGCCCGGTTCCAGGCGCTTGCGGCAGCCGTGGAAGGAGCGCGGCGCAGCGCCGCCGGCGGGCCGTTCGACCTGTATCTGATCGACGGCCGCTTGGTGTACGCGAACCGGGAGTGCGCGGATGAAGACGTCGCCGAGCGCTTCTTCCTGCACGTATTCCCGGCCGGCGCGGACGATTCGGCGGCCACGGGAGGAGGCTTCGACAACCTCGACTTCTGGTTCGTGGAGCACGGCGTGCGCTGGCGCGGCGCCTGCCTGGCGGCCGTGACGCTCCCGGACTACCCGTCCGGCCGTATTCGCACCGGCCAGTTCGGCAGCGGCCGGGACGCGCTCTGGAGCGTGGAGATCAGGGGCGGCGAGGCGCCGTCCGCCTAGTCTTGGTGGCGGATCGTTCCCGAGACCGGTTGGCGTGGGCGCCGGCGGCGCTCGCGCTGGCGGTGTTCGCGGTGGTGGGCGTGGCCGTGCTCGACGACTACGACCCGTGGGTGGACACGCGCGCTCAGCGCCACGCCGCAAAGACAGCGCTCAACTTCGTGCTGCCGGGAGCCGGCGATCTGCCCGCGGATCAGGCGATTCCCGGCGTGGGCTTGCCTTCTACCGACCCGACTGAACGGTACTACGGCGTCGCGTTCGATTCGAAGCTCTCCGTGGAGCCATACGTCGCCAATGAGTCGCTGCTCATGCTGCCGGCGGCCGCCCGGCGCAGAATCACCGGCGAGAGACCGCCCGACTTCTATCTCAAGCGGCGCGCCGGACCGACCTTCGGACCGGTCATCTACGCGCGCCACGTCTATGACAATCCCGTGATCGAGGTCATTGCCGTTGATCTGGCGCTGGTCGACGAAGCCGCCGCCGGCCACTACCGCGCAGTCTACCGCGCGGCGCGAGCCGGCGAGCCGGTGCTGCGGTGGGAGTTCGACCTCTACCTGGATGGCCGGACGCTGACCGGGGTCAAGGAGCCGTGCCGCCCGGAGGATACCTCGCTCAGGTTCGCGCTGCAGTTCGTTCCCGCCGCGGCCGAAGATCTGCCGTCGTGGCGGCTACGAGGCCCCGGCGGCGAACGGGGCGCGCCGGCCTGGCGCGGGGAGTTCGACCTCTATCTCGATGCCGCCGGCGCCGTGCTGACGTACCACAAGGAGCCGTGCGCGCCGGCGGACCTGCGGGAGCGGTTCTACCTGCACGTGTTCCCGGCGGACCCGGCGGAGCTTGCCGACGCCGAGCGGCAGTCCGGCTTCTACAACCGGAGCTTCGCCTGGTCGGAGCATGGAGCGCTGTTCGGCGCGGCGTGCGTGGCGCCGGTCCCGCTCCCCGCCTACGAGCGCGGCGTCGCCCGCATCCGCACCAGCCAATCCAAAAAGAGCTGGCGCGCCGACTTCCCGGCCGAAAAAGTAGCCGCTCGCGGCCGGCCGATCTCATCGTTCGTCCCGCCGCAGGACGCGTGTTATAGTTGACCGCGATGCGCTGGTTCAACACCGCCGGTCCCGGTAGGATGGACGCGCGTGAAACATCTGGTGCTCGGCGGCTGCGGTCAAATTGGGAGGCATCTGATCGAACGCCTGCGCAGCCGCGGGCACGCGGCGCGGGCGGTGGACTTGGCGCTCGGCGGCGCGCACGACCTGCGGCGGCGCGGCAACCGGCTACTGGCCGCGGAGCTGGAATGGTGCGACGTCGTCCACTTCCTGGCGTTCGACGCCGGCGGCGCCGCCTATCTGGAGGAGCGGCAGCACACGTTTCCGTTCATCTCCAACAACGTCAAGATCATGGACGCGGTATTCGACGCGCTGCAGCGCACCGGCAAGCCGTTCTTCTTTGCGAGCAGCCAGATGGTGAACATGCCGTTCTCCGCCTACGGCCGGCTCAAGGCGGTCGGCGAGGCGTACACGCGCGCGCTCGGCGGCGTGACCGTGCAATACTGGAGCATCTACGGGTGGGAGCCGGACGCGGGCCGCTCGCACTGCATTACCGACTTCATCCGCATGGCGCGCGATCACGGCAGGATAGCCATGCGGACCGACGGCGCGGAAGAGCGCCAATTCGTCTATGCCGATGATTGCGCCGACTGTCTGCTCGAGCTCGCCCGGCGGTACGGCGCCCTGCCCCGCGACCGCCCCGTGCACGTCGCCGGGTTCGAGTGGACGACCATCGGCCAGGTCGCCGCGCTGGTGAGCGGCCTGTTCGGCAACTGTCCGGTCACCGCCAGCCCGCAGGCGGACGCCATGCAGCGCGGCGTGCGCAACGAACCGGACCGCTACGTGCTGGAGTTCTGGCGCCCGGTAACGCCGCTTGCGGACGGTATTCGCAAGGTCGCCGCAATGATGGCGGCGCGCTCGGCAGCCGGTCAGTCGCGCGGCTGCGGCCCGTAGCGGGCGGCGGTGTCCTGCGCCGCGTCGTACACCACGCTGCCGCCCTGCAGAAACGGCACCGCCATGCCCGGAAACTCACCGCCCTGGCCGCGGACCGGCGCGCTGCTGTACTGGGGCAGGTAGACGCGCCGCAGAGCCGCGCCGGTGTTGGCGCCGCTGCGGTGCAGGTTGTAGCTGCTGAACACGGCGATGCTGCCCGCCGGCGCCACCACCGGATCGCCCGGGTCGCCGCCGTCGTAGCCGATCAGGTCGTAGCCGCGCTCCGCGCGCCGGTGCGGGTAGACGGTGGCGCGCGTGCCGCCGCGGGAGTGCGGCAGCAGGTAGACGGTGCCGTTGGACTCGTCCACGTCGTCAAGCGCGCACCAACAGGTCAGATAGGGCCGATGCGCGGCGGTCGGGTCGCGGTGCAGGACGTAGCCGGAGTCCTGGTGCCAGGCGAACTTCGTCTCGGCGCCGGCGCCTGCCTTGACCACCCAGCGCTCGTTGAACAGGTACGCCTCGCCGCCGAGCAGCCGGCGCGTGATCCGGGCCATCAGCTCGCCGAACAGAAAGCCGCGCAGGCGCCGGCTGGCGCGGTAGCGGTAGGCGACGAAGTAGCGGCTGTCGCGCTGCGTGATGCCGATGCCGGTGACGCCCCGTTGCTCCATGACGCCGTCCATGAACCCCAGGAAGTAGGAGCATTCCTCGCGCAGCATGGTCAACGTATCGGCATCGATCACGCGCTCCAGGATGCACGTTCCCTCTTCCCGGTATTGCTCGCGTTGCGCGTCGCTGACCAAGGAGCGGTCGTGGGCAGTCTTCACCGCGCCTCCCGCGCCTCCCGCGCCGCCCACGCCGCCTCGAAGCGCGCGGCCAGCTCGCGTTGCCGCGCCGCCTCGCGCTGCCGCAGAAACGCTGGCGTGTCTACCGGATCGACCTTCATGACCGCATACCCTTGTTTCCCCCAGTATAGCAAAGGCTGAGCGCGGAGTTCCCGGTCGGTGAGTGATGATGCGCGCGCGCCTGCGCTATACTGGACCGGTGTCGGCGGCGGATCGTTCCCGAGACCGGTTGGCGTGGGCGCCGGCGGCGCTTGCGCTGGCGGTGTTCGCGGTGGTGGGCGTGGCCGTGCTCGACGACTACGGCCCGTGGGTGGACGCGCGCAATCAGCGCCACGTCGGAAAGATTGCGCTCAACTCCGTGCTGCCGGGAGCCGGCGACCTGCCCGCAGACCGGACGATCCCCGGCGTGGGCTTGCCTCCTGGCGGCCCGACTGAGCACTACGGCGCCGCGTTCGAAGCGCCGCTGGTCCTGGTCGAACGGCTGCTGCGCTTAAGCGACAGCCGCGCCGTCTTTCTGACCCGCCACCTGCTGACGCATCTGTTCTTCCTCACCGGCGGCTTGTTCTGCTACCTGCTGGTGTACCGCCTGTTCGGCGACCGCTGGCTGGCGCTGTTCGCGCTGCTGCTGTTCCTGCTCCATCCCCGCCTCTACGCGCACTCGTTCTTCAACAGCAAGGACCTCCCCTTTCTGGCGCAGTTCATGATCGCCCTCTACCTGCTCGAACGCGCCTTCCGGCGCGGCGCCGCGGGGGCGTTCGCCCTGTGCGGCGCCGGCGTGGGCGTGCTGGTCAATTTGCGCGTCATGGGGTTGACGCTGTTCGCGGCGGCGGTGGGGCTGCGGGCGCTCGATCTGCTGCAGGCGCGCGGCGGCGCGGCGCGCGGGCGCGTGCTGGCCACTACGGCCGCGTTCGTACTGACCGCCTGCGGGACCGTGTACGCGCTCTCCCCGTATCTCCGCAGCGATCCGCTCGCCTTCGTCGACACGGTCACGACCTTGGCCCGGCATCCGGTCCACGTCCGTACGTTCTTTCAGGGTGAATGGGTCAAGTGGCCGTCGATTCCGGCGCACTACGTCCCCACCTGGATAGCGATTACTACGCCGCCGGCTACGCTCCTGCTGTGCCTGACCGGCGCCGCGGCGGTGCTCCGGCGCGGCGCCGCGCGACCGCGCAGCGCGGCCGGCAATACCCGGCTGCGCTTTGCGTTGCTGCTGGTCGTCTGCCTGGCGCTGCCGCCCGCGGCCATCGTCGTGCTGCGCGCCAACGTCTCCAACGGCTGGCGGCACCTGTACTTTCTCTACGCGCCGCTGTGTCTGCTGGCGGTCTACGGCTTGCGCGCGCTGGCTGGCGCGGCGGCCGCCCGCAGCCCGGCCGGCCGCCCCCGGCGCTACGCGGTAGCGGCGCTGGCGGCGCTGGCGCTGGCCGGGACTGCAATCGAAATGGTGCGGCTGCATCCCTTTCAGCAGGCGTACTTCAACTTCCTGGTCGACCGCCGGACGCCGCAGCGCCTGCTCACGAGGTATCAGTTATACGGGCGTTTCGCGACGCTGGAAGGGCTGAAGTTCCTGCTCAAACGCTATCCCGATTCGGAGCTCTCCGTGGAGACTCACCTCGGCGACAATTCGATGCTCATCCTGCCGGCGGCCGCCCGGCGCAGAATCGCCGGCGAGAGCCCGGCCGACTTCCACGTCAAGACGTTCGCCGGACCGACCTTCGGACCGGTCATCTACGCGCGCCGCGTCTATGCCAATACCGTGCTCGAGGTCGTTGCCGTCGATCTTGCGCTGGTCGACACCGCCGCCGCCGGCCACTACCGCGCAGTCTACCGCGCGGCGCGCGCCGGCGAGCCGGTGCTGCGGTGGGAGTTCGACCTCTACCTGGATGGCCGGACGCTGACCGGCGTCAAGGAGCCGTGCCGCCCGGAGGATACCTCGCTCAGGTTCGCGCTGCAGTTCGTTCCCGCCGCGGCCGAAGATCTGCCGCCGCCGCGGCTACTAAGACTAAGGCCAAGGGGCACCGACTTCCGATTCGCCGCCTCCGGCGTGCGTTTCGACGGCCGCTGCCTGATTCGGACCAGCCTTCCCGGCTCCTCGGTCCGCGCGTTCGAGGTTGGCCGCTACTTTCCCGGGGCCGGCCGCGTGATCGAAGCGGTCGTCGACTTGAGCGCGGCGGCACCGGCGGCGCGGCTGCTGCTGGGGGCGGATACCACGTATTGGGCGGAGGACCCCTACTGGTCGGAGACCCCGCACTGGCAGGCGCACGCAGCGATCGCCGCCGGCGAACGGGGCGCGCCGGCCTGGCGTGGGGAGTTCGACCTCTATCTCGACGCCGCCGGCGCCGTGCTGACGTACCACAAGCAGCCGTGCGCGCCGGAGGACCTGCGGGAGCGGTTCTATCTGCACGTGTTCCCGGCGGACCCGGCGGAGCTTGCCGCCGCCGAGCGGCAGTCCGGCTTCTACAACCGGAGCTTCGCGTGGGGGGAGCATGGAACGCTGTTCGGCGCGGCGTGCGTGGCGCCGGTCCCGCTCCCCGCCTACGAGGGCGGCGTCGCCGGCATCCGCACCAGCCAATCCAACAAGGGCTGGCGCGCGGAATTCCCGGCCGGAAAGTAGCCGCTCGCGCCCGACCTCATCGTTCGTCCCGCCGCAGGACCGGTGTGGTATAGTTGACCGCGATGCGCTGGTTCAACACCGCCGGTCCCGTCGATGCGGCCGATCACTACCTGATTCCGCCGCTGTCGCGGATCGACCTGGACGGCGCCCTCCGGCTGGTCCGCGAAAAGAAATACTTCGTGCTGCGCGCGCCGCGGCAGACCGGCAAGACCTCGGCGCTGCTGGCGCTGGCCGACCTGCTGAACAAGCGCGGCTACCACTGCCTCTACGTCACTCTGGAGACCGCCCGCACCGCCCGCGACGACGTGGCGCAGGCGATGCGCGTGGTGCTTGCCGCGCTGGCGCAGGCGGCGCACTCGACCCTTGGCGACCGGTTCCTGCAGGGCGTCTGGGCGGATACCCTCGCCGAGGTCGGGCCGGAGTTGGCATTGAGCGTAGCCCTGGAGCGCTGGGCGCAGGCGGCGCCGCGGCCGCTGGTGCTGTTGATCGACGAGATCGACACGCTGACCGGCGACTCGCTGCTGTCGGTGCTGCAGCAACTCCGAGCCGGCTACCCCACCCGCCCCGCGCGCAGGCCGCACAGCGTCGTGCTGTGCGGCCTGCGCGACGTGGCCGACTACCGCATGGGCGCTCCCGGCAGCCCCTTCAACATCGCCGCCGAGTCGTTGCGGCTCGGCGGCTTCTCGCGTGACCAGACGCTCGCCCTGCTGGCCCAGCACACCGCCGAGACCGGCCAGCCGTTCACCCCGGACGCGCAAGAGGCGGTGTGGACTCAGACTCTCGGCCAGCCGTGGCTGGTCAACGCGCTCGCTTACGGCGCCTGCTTCGACAACGAGGCGCTGTACGCCGACCGCTCCCTTCCGGTCACCGCCGACGCCATCGCCGCGGTGCGCGAGGAGCTGATCATCAACCGGGTGACGCACCTGACCTATCTGGCCGGCAAGCTGCGCGAGGAGCGGGTGCGGCTCGTGATCGAGCCGCTGCTCACCGGTCGGGAACGCCGCGCCGCGAGGCGCGACGTCGAGTACGCCCGCGACCTCGGCCTGATTGCCCGCGACGCGCCGGTGCGCGTCGCCAACCCGATTTACGCCGAGGTGATTCCGCGCGAATTGACCTGGGACGCCCAGGAAGACCTGGACCAGGACGCGGCGCCGTTCGTGCAGGCGGACGGCAGCCTGAACGTAGCGCTGCTGCTGACGGAGTTTCAGAGCTTCTTCCGCCGTCACTCCGAGCACTGGCGGAACCGGTTTGACTATGAGGAGGCGTGGCCGCAGCTGCTGCTGCAGGCGTTTCTGCAGCGGGTGGTGAACGGCGGCGGGCGCATCGAGCGGGAGTACGCGCTCGGCAGCGGACGGGTCGACCTGCTCATCGTGTGGCCGTTGCCCGACCGCGCGCCGGCGGAGCGGGTGCAGGAGGTGGCGGTGGAGTGCAAGGTGGTGCGGGAGCGCGACCGGTTGGAGCGGGTCATCGAAGAGGGCGTGGCGCAGACCGCGCGCTACGTGGAGCGGTGCGGGGCGGAGGCCGGGCACCTGGTGGTGATCGACTGCCGGGAGAACCGGAGTTGGGAGCACAAGGTCTTCCACCACCGGCGCGGCGCCGGCGCGGCGGCCGTGGAAGTGTGGGGTATGTAATCACGAGACGCCGACCCGGTTACTTGGACGGCGCGCCGGAGCGTCTTCCGGCGTACCGAAAAGCGAGTCCCACCCAGGACCGGTAGTGACTGCTCGCCGCCATGCGTTATACTCCGGGCCGATGTCTGATCGTTCCCGCGACTGGTTCCTGCAGGCGAAACGCAATCTCGAGCAGGCGCAGGCGTCGCGCGAAGACGGGCGGGACGAATGGGCGTGCTTCGCCGCGCATCAGGCCGCCGAGCTGGCGCTCAAGGCGCTCCATCTGTCCTGCGGGCAGGAGGCGTGGGGGCACGTCCTGACCCGGTTGCTGGCCGACCTGCCGCAGCCGGTCGAGCCTGCGCTGATCGAACGGGCGCGCGTGCTGGACAACTACTACGTACCGACGCGGTACCCGAACGGCCACGCGGAAGGACCTCCGTTCGAGCACTACGGTCCACTCCAGAGCAAGGAGGCGGTCGCGCATGCCGGTGCGATCATTGACTTCGCCGCTACTGCGCTGGCCTAGCCGCGAAGCGGTCCGGGCCGCCGTCGTCCGCTGGGCGCAGGAGGCAGCCGGCCGGAATCGGTCGATCCGCCGCATCGGGTACTTCGGCTCCTGCGCGCGCGGCGACTGGGGCGTCGGCAGCGACGTCGATCTGATTCTGGTGCTCGACGACGCCGCGGCGGCCGCCGACGCGCGCATCGATACCGCCGCGCTGCCGGTGCCCGCCGACGTCATGGTATTCGCGGAAGCGGAGTGGCAGGCTCGCCTCCTGCGCCGGGATCGCTTCGCCGAAGTATTGCGGAGCGAAACGACGTGGGTCTACGGCGCCGCCTGAACCCACCTAGCGCGCCGTTTACGCTGCTGGCGGCGGCGTTGCTGTTTGCGCCGAACCAACCGGCTGCGGCCCAGGCGGATGGCGGCGGCCATCCCGGCGATCCCTGGTTTGCCCTCGATCACGTGCTCGACGTCGCCATCGAGATGGCGCCCGTCGACTGGCGCCGCCTGCGCGCCCAGGGGCCGACCAACGCGGGGACGTACGGGGGCGCCGACTGCCGCGCGCAGCCGTTCGCCGAGGCTTACTCCTGGTTTGCGGCGGACGTCACCGTGGACGGCCAGCGGTACGGCGAGGTCGGCGTGCGCAAGAGAGGATTCATCGGCTCGGTCAGTTGGGGAAAGCCGTCGCTCAAGCTCGGCTTCGACAAGTTCGTGGACGACCAGGCTCTCGGCGGCGTGCTCCGGCGCATCAACTTGAACAACAGCGTGCAGGACGATTCGCTGCTCAGCACCTGCCTGGCGTACCACGTGTTCGCCGCCGCCGGGCTGCCGGCGCCGCGCTGCAACTACGCCCGGGTCGCCGTGAACGGCCAGGATTTGGGTCTCTACGTGCACGTCGAGGACATCAAGCGATCGCTCCTGGGGCGCGTCTTCGCCGATGCCGGCGGCAATCTGTACGAAGGAACGCTCAGCGACTTCCGGCCCGAGTTCCGCGGCACCTTCGAAAAGGAGACCAACAGGGACGCCGGCGACTGGTCGGACGTGGACGCCGTCGTCGCCGCGCTGCAGGACCCGTCACCGGCCGGCCTGGAAGCCCTGGCCGCGGCCGTCGACCTGGACCGGTTCCTCACCTTCTGGGCGGCCGAGGTTCTGGTTCGGCAAGGGGACGGTTATGTCCTCAGCAACAACAACTACCACGTCTACCGCGAGCCGGGCGGGCGCTTCGTGTTCATTCCATGGGGCCCGGATGGCACGTTCACGTTGGCTCAGTGGGTGATCGATGCGCGCGGCGCCGTCGCCCACCGTCTGTACGGTGAACGCCGGTGGCGCGAGGCATATGCCACGCGGCTTTCGGAACTGCTCGACACGGTGTGGGACGAAACCGAACTGCTGCGCCGTAGCGAACGGATGGCGGCGATCGTGCAGGCCCATGCGCGGCCTGACCGGCGCGCCGCAGCGGCGCGCGGCGCCGACCGCGTGCGCCGCTTCATTCGCGAACGCCGCGCCGGGCTCCCGGCGGCCCCGGAGTCCGAGCCGGCGGATGGGATACGCTTGCGCCCGCCGGCCGAGGTCGGGCGGTGGTGCTGGGGCGAGCCGACCTCCTTCGAGTTGCGGTTCGAGACCGCCTGGGCCGGGCGGGGCAGTCCGATCCGTTCGCAACCGGGACCGTGACCCGTTACCTGCTGGATGGAACGGAGCAGGGAGTCGGCCTATCGAGCGTTACCACCGCCTTGGCGGGGCCCGAAGAACCGGCGCTGCCGGGAGGAAGAGAGAACCTCGTCGTGGTCACCCTCATGGCGATGGAAGTGGACTCGACTATCCGCGGAGTCACGGTGTGGCTGGAACCGCGCTACTTCTACGGCGGCGCTCGTCACCGCGTCGACCGGCGTCCTCCGGCTCCGGCGACGCGGGAGAGGCAGCTCAGCGCCTTCACGTGGTCGGTGCGGCCCGGAGCGACCAAGCCGGAGAACATAACCCCGTTCAGGACCTTCACCCTGGAGTTGCACGCAGCCGGCTTGCAACCCGGGGCGGCCGTCTCCGGCCGCTTCGAGGGCGTACTCTGGGGCAGCGCCGAAGCGGATGCGCCCGCGGGCGTCGGGCCGGACGGCCAGCCGCAAGCCCCTGGTCTGATCATCAACGAGGTGGCTGCCCGCGGCGAACCGCGCGACTGGTTCGAGCTCTACAACGCCTCCGGCGCGCCGCTGGCGCTCGCCGACTTCGTGCTGGCCGACGACCTGACCGACCGCAGCCGGCGCATCCCGTTCCTGCCTGACCTGCGCATCGAGCCGGGCGCCTACCTGCGCGTCGAGCTCGACTCGGACCGCTGGCCGGGCTTCGCGCTCGGCCGGGACGAGGAACTCGGCATCTGGACCTGGTACGGGCGCCCGGTGGCGCAGGTCGACTGGCGGGAGGGCGACTCCGGCCGGGGCATGAGCTACGCCCGCGTGCCCGACCTCACCGGTCCCTTCCGGACCGTTGCCAGCCCCACGCCCGGCGCTCCGAACGCCGGAGCGGCGATCGACCTGACCCTGGCGCAACCGCCGATAGTCCGGTATTGGTCCGCGCTCCGGGCGCTTGCGGCCGGCGAGCGGGGCGCGCCGGTTGCAAGCGCCGCCTTCGACCTCTATGTCGACGTGGCCGGCACGGAGTTGACCTACCACAAGGAGCCGTGCGCGTCCGAGGACCTGCAGGAACGCTTCTATCTGGACGCGTTCCCGGCGGACCCGGCGGAGCTTGCCGCCGGCCGCAGGCAGTCCGGCTTCTACCGCCGCAGCTTTCGCTTTGACGAGCACGGCGTGCTGCGGAGCGGCGCCTGCGTGGCGCTGGCGCCGCTCCCCGCCTACGAGCGCGGCATCGCCCGCATCCGTACCGGCCAGTTCAACGGCTGGTGGGTGGAGTTCCCGGCCGGCGAATAGCCGGCCTGCCGGGGTTTCTTCCGGCGTACCGAAAAGCGAGTCCCAGGACCGGTAATGACCGCGCCATGCCGGGCAGCGAGAACCGGGCCGGCGCCAACGGCGAGCAGACCAGCAGCAGCCCGACGATGAACTGTTGCGCGGGAAACGCGACTCCCAGCGCCCAGGCTGCGCCGAAGTGGGCCAGCATCAACGCGATGCCCCACGGCCGGTGCAGGTGCGGCCTGAACAGCACCGCCAGGGAGCAGAGCTCGACGTAGACGACGCCCAGAAACAGGAGCTGCGCCAGCCGGCCGTGCCGCGCCAGGAACGGCATCAGCGGGGGTACGGGGCGCGTCGTATCCATCAGGTGGTGGAGCAGTATCCGCACGAAGCCGTCCGCGGCCAGCAGCTCCGGACCGCTGGCCCAGAGCTTCCAGAAGCCGGCCAGGGAGTAGGCCAGCAACACGATGCTCTGGGCGAACCAGAGCACCATGACGCAGTCAAGCACGTCGCCGCGCGACATCCCCGTCCGGCGGCCGGGCGGCAGAAACAGGAACGCGAACCCGGCGTAGATCAGGAAGTGACTGCCGTGAGTGATGCCGCCGTAGGAGTTGCGCAACGCCACCACCACCAGGAGATAGAGCAAGACCGCGAGGCGCCAGAGGCGGCTGCCCGGGAACACCGCCGCCAGCAGAGCGATCAGCGAGCCGGCGATCGCGATGCCGGCCAGCCCCTCCCCGGCCGGGAGCAGCTCGTTGAGTATGACGACCGGCCACAGCGGCGCGGCAGGCGTTCCCGCCCGCGCGACCGCGGCGGTCGACAAGTCGCTCCAGGAGAGGAATACGACGAACAGATAGAAACAACGGGCCTGCCAGATCACGCCGCCGGCGGCGCGCCGCAGGTCCGCCGGCCGGCGCCGCGGCCCGGGATCGAACCGCAGCCGCAGGCGGAACCGGCGCACGACCGCCCACCGGCGCACGATGCCGCCCCGCATCAGAGGCCGCCCCGCATCAGAGGCCGGCCGTAGTCCAGCGGCCCAAAGTCCGGTCGAGCCGGTAATGGTCGGCGCGCGTCGACGTGCCCGCCGCGAGCCCGTCGAGGTCGGCGCGAACCTCATGCAGGTCGACGCGCAACAGGACGATACTGAACTCCGCGCGCGCTCCCGCCAGCCGCTCCACGATCGGAAAGACGATCCGCCGTACCAGCGCGTCGCAACGGCCGGGCAGCGTGCCGGGGCGGGCCGGGTTCCGCGCGCCGCCCGCCCCCGTCACCCGCGCGCGGCGCTGTTGGCCGAAGCCGCACTCGCGGTACACCCGCTGCAGGGACGCGCGATCACCGCCGCTTGCGCCGGGCAGCAGGTAGCGCGCTCCGGCCGCCGGGGCGCCGTCGATCGTGTGCAGCAGAATGGCGGGCTGCAGCTTGATCCGCTCCGGGGTATGCGAGAACAGCGTCCAGGCGAAGAACGGAAAGATCTCACCGGCGCGGAATCCAAAGAGGAGATTGGTTCCCGCGATCAGCACGTAGACGATCAGGAAGCCGGGAATCACGTGTTTCCCCACCCGATGCATACGCAAGGAGGCCATGCGCGGCAGTATAGTACGTGCAACCGCCTCGCGCCGCCCTCCGGGCGCGTGCCGCCGCGGGGGAGGGGGGCCGGCGGCGTGGTTCGAACGCGCCGTGACGTGGTAGAGTGTTCGCGTGTCCGCATCCGCGACCGCGCCGCCTGTCCCTGCGCCCGGCGACCCTGCGCCGTTTCCGGCCATTCCCTACGGGCGGGGCAACTTCCGCGCCATCCGCCTTGACGGCTGCCTGTACGTAGACAAGACCCGCTTCATCCGCACCTTGGAGCAGGAGGGGCGCTACGCGTTCTTCATCCGCCCGCGGAGGTTCGGCAAGTCGCTGTGGCTCACCATGCTCAACGCTTACTACAACCGCGTGCAGGCTTCCTGCTACGACGCCGTCTTCGCCGGCACCGAAGTCGGCGCCAACCCGACGCCCAACCGCAGCCGTTACGTAACGCTGTACTTTGACTTCTCGGCGTTCAAGCAGGCGCTGCCCACGCTCGAGATACACTTCGAGGAGTACTGTACCCGTCATCTGCGGCACATGCTGCGCCGCAACCGCGACCTGTTCGACGAGGAGACTGCGCGCGTCATCGTCCGCCAGCGGTCGATCAGCGGCCAATTGGACGAATTGTTCCTGTACGTGAGCGACCAGGGCATCCCGCTCTACGTCCTGATCGACGAGTACGACAACTTCGCCAACACCGTCCTGGCGCATCGGGGGGCCGACGCCTATCACCTGTTCACCCACGGCGACGGCTTCTATCGCAACTTCTTCGGTACGCTCAAGGCCGGCACCACCGAGACCGGGGCCATTGAGCGGCTGTTCGTCACCGGCGTCTCGCCGATAACCATGGACGACGTCACCAGCGGCTTCAACATCGGCTCCAACCTCAGCCTGCGTCCCGAGTTCAACGAGATGCTCGGCTTCACCGAGGACGAGGTGCGCGGCATGATCGGGACCTACCGCGACCTCGGCGTGTTCGACCGGGACCCGGAGGCCGCGCTCGCCACCATGCGCGAATGGTACGACGGCTACCGCTTCGCCGAGACGGCGCCGAACTTCGTCTACAACACCGACATGGTGCTCTACTACCTGCAGCACTCGCTGCCCAACAAGCCGGGACCCGACAAACTGATCGACCCCAACGTGCGCATCGACTACGGCAAGCTGCGCCACCTGCTCACCGTCGAACAGGAGATAAACGAGCGCCAATTGAATGGCAACTTCGACCTGCTGCGCGGAGTGATCGCCGAAGGGCGGGAGGACAGCGAGATCGTGGACAGCTTTCCGCTGGCGCGGCTGGCCGAACGGGAGAACTTTCTGTCGCTGCTCCACTACTTCGGCCTGCTGAGCATCCGCGGCGTGACCGCCGAGACGCCGCGGCTGGCCATACCGAACCAGACGGTGCGGCGGCTGCTGTACGGCTTTCTGCGCGACGCCTACCGGGACGTCCGGGTGTTCTCGTTGGACCTGGTGGAGTTCCGTCTGCTGACGCAGGACATGGCGTTGGAAGGCGCCTGGCGGCCGGCGATCGAGCGGCTGAGCGCCGTGATGGCGGAGCAGACGAGCGTGCGCGACTACCTGCAGGGCGAGAAGATGGTGCAGGGCTTCGTGGCCTCCTACCTGAGCATCTCGCGCTACTTCGTGATTCACACCGAGATGGAGTTGGCCAAGGGCTACGCGGACTTGGTGCTGGAGCCGCTCCGCACGCGCTCGCCGGGGATGCGCTACGGCTACGTGATCGAGTTGAAGTACCTGCGCCGCGGCGCCTCGGAGGCGCAGGCGCGCCGCTATCTGGCGGACGGCCGGCTGGCGCAACGCCACCCGGAGACGGCGTTCAAGGGCTTGGCGCTGGTGTTCTGCGGCTGGGAACTGGTGCACGCGGCCGAAGCTGCGGCCGGAGCCGGCGCCGCCGTTCCGCCGCCGGCGGCCGATTAACCCCGTTTGCCGCGCGTGGCGCAAGCGGCGTCTCCGCAACCGGCGCAGGTGCGCTACAATGATTGGCGCCAAGTGGCGCTGCCGCCGCCGGAGGAGTTCATCCCCGCGCTGCCGGTGAGCGTGATAATGCCCTGCTACCGAACGCCGGCGGCGGTGCTGGAGCGGACCCTGGCGGCCCTGGAGGGGCAGACGTGGCCGCGTGAGCTGTTCGAGGTGGTGATCGTCGACGACGGCTCCGAGCCGCCGCTGGCGCCGCCTCCGTCGGCGCTGACCGTCCGGGTGGTGCGCCAGCAACGCCGCGGGTTCGGCATCGCGCGGGCGCGCAACACCGGCGTGCGGGCGGCCGCGCACGGCATTATCCTGTTCCTGGACGGCGATTCGCTGCCGGAGGCGGGATGGCTGGCCGCGCACGCCCGCTGGCACCACGCCGTTTCCGACGTCGTGACCATCGGGTTTCGCGCCAGCGTCGCGGTGGACGACGTTTCCGCGCAGACGATCCGGCGCCGGCCCGGCGCGCTACGGGAGCTGTTCGGGCAACGGCCGGTCGACCGGCCCTGGATCGACGGCCACCTGCTGCGGATGGCCGACATGACCACCCGCGCCGCCGACCTGTTCCACGTGATAGTCGGCGGCAACTTCGGTATCGGCCGGGACTTTTACCGGGAGGTGGGCGGCAGCGACGAGTCGTTCGCGCGGTGGGGAATGGAGGACACCGAACTCGCCTACCGGGCGTACGTCCGCGGCGGGCTGTTCGTGCCGGTGCGCGCCGCGATGGTGTGGCATCAGGGGCGCGAGGCCGAGGGAAGGGAGGAGAAGGAGCGTAGCCGCCGCCTGCAATGGGGCAAGGTGGCCCATCTGATCGCCCATCCCCGCTACCGCAGCGTCGCGCCCGGGCGCATCTACGCGGTGCCGCGCTACGTGGTAACCATCGACGCGGGCCGCTGTTCGGGCGAGCAGGTGGCGGCGGCGGTGGTGCATCTCCTGACCGACCGGGTGCATGATCTGGTGGTGCGCGTCGAACTGGACGCCGGCCGCGACCCGCAACGGACGGCGTGGCTCCGTGAAGTGTTCGGTCCGGACCCGCGCGTGCGGGTGGCGGCGGCCGGCTCCGCCTTGGACGAGTTTCCGGCGTCACCGTTCCACGTCCGGCTGCCGGCCGCGGCGGCGGCGAGGAACCTGGTGCACGCCCTGCATTCCCGCCTGCGGGGCGCGGTCATGGCCATCTCGCGCCTCCCCGGCGGCGCGACCGTGTGGATCGCCCGCACCTGGGCGCTACGGCGGGCGGAACGGACCGGCAGGCGGCCCGCGGACTTCGGCGACGTACGGGAAATCGCACCCGCCCGGCTGGGGCTGAGCGCGGCGGCGCGGCGCGGGAACGCCTCGCGCAACGCGGCGCGCGAGGCGACCGGTATCCCCACCGGGTGGCGGGCGCTACGCGAGCGGGCGCGGGAGGTGTACGATCTGCGGGAGGCGTGGTGGTTTTTCCGCTCGTTGGCGTGGTCGTGCCGGCGGCGCCTGCGGCGCCTGCTGCCCGGGTCGCGGTCGACGTGGCGCGACGGAGGGGCTTGAGCCTCCGCCGGCTGCGCGCGGACCTGTGGCGGGCGTTCAACAAGCGGCGGACGGTCTGCTGGTTCCTGCGCGCGTGGGGTCGCGCGGCGCTGCCCGGAAGAAGGCGGCGCGGCGCCGCGGGCGGGCGGGCGCTTCCCGGCGGGCGCCCGCGCACCGGCGAGTCGGCGCCCGCCTTTGATCTGCGCGTGTACAACCCCATCCACTGGCCGCGCCATGACAGCGCCCTGGTGGCGGCGTTGGGGCCGATCGGGCGGCTGCCGGCGGAGGTGGAGGCCGATCGCGCCGTGCGGCGCCGCGACCCGTTGCGGCTGCGCCGCTTCCACCACCTGGAGGACGTCGGGGCGTTCCACGCCGACCCCGTCGCGCGCGCCGGCGAGCTGGTCCGCCTAGCCGCCGCCGGCGTGGTCGTGCACGTGGCGGACGCCGGCGCCGGTGGCGGCGCGGACGCCGGCCCGCGGCTGCGGGCACTGCTCGGCGGCGAGCTCTGGCGCCTGATGACCGCCGGTGTGGCCGGACTCGACCCTGGCGCGCGCGAGTTGCGCAGCATCGCCATGCGGCGCGCGGCCCTGCGCAGCCACTCGACGTGGGCGCGCGAAACCGCCCACCTGCCGCCGGTCTCGGTGCTGTTGGCCACGCGCCGGCCGGCGCTGCTGCCGCAGGCGCTCGCCGCGGTGGCGCGGCAGCGGTATCCGCGGCTGGAGCTGGTGCTGGCGCTGCACGGCAACGAATCCGCGCTGCCGGCGGTACGGCGGCGCGTTGCCGGGTTGCCGCTGCCGGCTACGGTCGTGCCGGTGCCGGGCGGCGCGTCCCTGGGCGCGGCGCTCAACGCGGCGGCGGCGGCGGCGGGCGGCGAGCTGCTCACCAAGATGGACGACGACGACCGCTACGGCGCCGACCACGTCTGGGACCTGGTGCTGGCGCGCGCCTACTCGGGCGCGGCGTTGGTCGGCAAGGGAGCGGAGTTCGTCTACCTCGCCGCGTTGAACCGGACGGTACGCGACGCGGCAAGCTGGCGCCCGGAAGTGTACGGTTCGCGCGGGTTGGCGGGGGGCACGCTGCTGATCTCGCGGCGCGACTTGCAGCGGGTCGGCGGCTGGAGGGCTCTGCGCCGCGGTGTCGATCAGGCGCTGATCGGCGACGTGCTGCGCGGCGGCGGCGGCGTATACCGGACCCACGGCGCCGGCTTCGCCCTGGTGCGCCACGGCGACCGCCACACCTGGCGCGTCGCGGACGAATGGTTCCTGGCCAAGGCGGACCGCGTCATTCCCGGCTGGGCCGCCGCCGCGGCCGGCATCAGTGAGGCGGCCGGCTCTGACGAGGCGGCCGGCTTTGGCGCGCCGGACGCATGACCGCGCTCCCTCTGCTGCGCGGCTGCCGGCAGGCGCTCGCCATCGCCGCCAAGCCGGAGCTGGCCCGGGCGATCGCCGGGGCCGCGGCGCGCGGGCGTTTTGCCGCGGCGGCGCGCATGACCGTCACCGCGGCCCGCTCTCCCGACCTGGGGGCGGAGAAAATCATCTCCCAGACCTATCGATTTATGTGGCTGTGCGTCCCCAAGGCGGCGTCGCGCAGCATCATGGCGGCGCTGCAGGGCAGCGCGCCGGACAGCGAGCTGTTCACCGGCAAGAGCGCCGCCGAACTTCTGGCGCTGCGGCCGGAAGCGCGCGATTACTTCAGCTTTGCCTTCGTCAGGCATCCGTACACGCGGGCGCTCTCGTTTTACGCCGACCTGCACTTCGCGCTTCACCGTTATGCGGACGCCGCGGCGCGCCGCCGCAAGCAGGAGAACGCCGCCCGCTTCTTCAAGCGCTTCTACGGGCTGGCCGAGACCGGCCGGTTCGACGACTTCTGCCGCTGGCTGAACACGCCGTGGGCTGCGGATGCGGTCGCCGACCGCCACTTTCTGTCGCAGTACCTGCAGATCCGCATGGACGGCGGTCGCCGGCCCGACTTCGTCGGCCGCTTCGAGCACCTTGACGCCGACTTCGCCGACGTCGCCGCGCAACTCGGCTTGCCGGCGGCGGCGCTGCCCTTGCTGCACACCATGGCCGGCTGGCGGGCGGCGCCGGCCGCCGTGCAGGCGGCCCGGGCGGCCATGACTCCGCACCTTACCGGCCGCAACACGGCGTTGCTGCGCGCGCGGTACGCGCGCGACTTCGAGCTGGGCGGCTACTCTTGACGCGCACGGCCGCAACAGGCGATCATGGGGCTTGGCGAGTGCGGAAAAGTGCCAAGTACGGGTAAGCAGGCGGGACAGTTCGGGCGTCTTGCACCGACGGTAGTGCGGGAAGCGTTGCGGCCGCGGGCGCTGCCGTTGGCGCTGCTGTTCCTGACGATCGCGGGCGGCGCCTGGGCGCAGGACGGAAGCTCCCGGGTGGCATGGGAGATGTTCGCGACGAACGGCGTCGTGCTGGCCTTCGTGTTGCTGGCGCTCCGGTTCCTGCACAAGGGCCTGACGGAGTTGCGCACTGAACTCCGCACGGTAACGAAGACCTTGAAGTCTCACGGCGAACGCCTGGGCCGGCTCGAGGCGGCTGTTGCAGCGCAGGCCGCTGACCTGCGTGATCTGCGCGCCGAACTTGGCACGGTGAAGGAGACGTTGAGCGCTCACGGCGAACGGCTGGGGCGAATCGAGGCGGCCCAGGAAGCGTTCGCCGCTGAGCTCGCCGACCTGCGCGCCGAGACCGGCAGCCTGCGCACCGAACTCAGCGCCCGGATCGACGGCGTGCACACCGAACTCGGCACTGCGACGGGCGACCTGCGCGCCGAGACCGGCAGCCTGCGCACCGAACTCGGCACTGCGACGGGCGACCTGCGCGCCGAGACCGGCAGCCTGCGCACCGAACTCGGCACTGCGACGGGCGACCTGCGCACCGAGACCGGCAGCCTGCGCACCGAACTCGGCGCCCGGTTCGACGACCTGCGCACGGAACTGGGCGCCCGGATCGACAGCGTGCACACCGAACTCGGCACTGCGACGGGCGACCTGCGCGCCGAGACCGGCAGCCTGCGCACCGAACTCGGCGCCCGGTTCGACGACCTGCGCACGGAACTGGGCGCCCGGATCGACGGCGTGCACACCGAACTCGGCACGGTGAAGGAGACGTTGAGCGGCCACGGCGAACGCCTGGGGCGGATCGAGGCGGCGCAGGAAGCGACCGTCACTGAGCTGTCCGACCTGCGCGCCACCATGCACGGCATGCGCGACACCGTACATACCAGCGCAGAGCGTCTGGCCTGGATCGAAGGGGCGATAGACCGGCGTCTGAAGCCGGCGAACTCCGATGCCGCCGCCGCCCGGTCAGCCGACCCCGTGCCGGCGGCGTAGGTCGCAGTCTCCGGCGCTTGCACGGGTTCTGACCCCGCAGGCCGTGTCGCGCGCTCGCCCGTCCTGGTTTCTGCTGTTTCTGATCGCGCTGTCGGTGCTGGCGGCCGGTCTCGTGCTGGCGCGGGAAGTCACCTGGGGGCCGGGGCTGCGGGCCGACGCCGTCGGCTACATAGGACTGGCGCGCAATCTGCTGGCCGGCGAGGGCCTTACCTTTCTCAGCGGCCGTTCGCACACGAACTGGCCGCCACTCTACCCGTTGCTGCTGGCCGCCGCCAGCCTGGGCGGGGTACTCGACCCGCTAGACGTCGCCGGCCCGCTCAATGCCGCCGTGTTCGGGCTCACGGTCTTCGTCGTGGGCGGCTACCTGCACCGGCGCCTGAGCTCGCGGTTCCTGGCGGCGTGGGCTGCGGCGGCGCTCGCCTTGTCGATTCCGCTGGCCACGTCGGCATGGGCGGCGATGACCGAGGCGACCTTCATCCTGCTGCTTGCGGCCACCCTGATTCAGACCGATCGGTTCCTGACCACGGGCAGGACCCCGGCGCTGGCGTGGGCGGCGATCTTCGGCTCTCTGACGTTCCTGATCCGCTACCCGGGCATTGCCGCGCCGTTCACCGTTGGGCTGGCGCTGCTGTGCCAACCGCGCGCGCCGTTGCGGCAGCGCGCCGCGCGCATCGCCTGCGTGGCGCTGGCCGCCGCCGTTCCCATGGCCGCGTGGATGCTCCACAACTACCTGAACGCAGGCTACTCCGTGCGGTACTTCACCACCATGCGCACGCTCCGGCTAGCGGTGGGGGGGGCTCTTGCCGGCGTGGGCGAGACGCTGTGGGCATGGTCATACCTCGATTTCCTTCCGCCCGGAGTCACCCGGATGCTGCTTGCGCTGCTGGCGCTGGCCGCCGCGGCATTGCTGACGAGCCGCCTGCGCGCCGCAGGTCAGCGGCGCGAGCGAACGCCGTTCGCGGGTCAGGCCGTCCTGTTGTTCGGCGGCTTCGCCCTGCTCTACGTGGCAGTGACCGTCGTTGCGATCACCGCCGTGCGACAACCCTGGAGTTCCCGGTTACTGGCTCCCGTCTACCCGCCGCTGCTGGTGAGCGCGGCGTTCGCGCTCGACTGGTTGCTCGGCGCCAAGCCCCGGCGCTCCGCCGCATACAAACCGGCCGCGGCGCGGAGCGCGGCGGCCGCGGTTCTGATGGCGGTGCTTGCGCTCTGGACCGCCGGGCAGGTCGTGCGCGGCGCCGGCGAGATCCGCCGCCTCAACTCCGACGCGCCGTACCTGAGCTACCTGTCGCTGCCCTGGGCGGATTCGGCGGTCGTGCGGCGCCTCCGCGAGCACCCGATCGGCGGCAAGGTGTACAGCAACGTGCGCGGCGTGGCGTATCTGTATGGCGGCGGAACCGGTACCTGGCACTCGCTCCCGAAGCAATGGCCGCGGATGGAAGCGTTGCTCGCGGCCGCGCCCGACGGCGCGTACGTGGTGTGGTTCGACGCCCGCCGGGCCGACGCCGTGTGGGACCCGCTCCCCTACGACTACGGCGTTGCGCAGCTACTCGCGCACCCCGGCCTGCAACCGGCGGCGGTGCTGGCCGACGGCGCCATCTTGATGGTGAACGCCGCGTACCGGCCGCCCGCCAACGCGCATCTGGCGGCGCAGGAGGCGCTCGCGGCGGGCGCGCTCGGCGAGCCGGCCGCCCGCGCCGTCTACGACCTCTATCTCGGCGGCGCGGAGCTGGTCTACCGGAGGGAGTCCTGCAACCCCGATGATACTCACGCGCGCTTCTTCCTGCACCTGTTCCCGGTCGACGCGGCGGACCTGCCGGCGCACCGCCGGCAGCACGGCTTCGACAATCTCGACTTCGACTTCCCGGAACACGGCGTGTTCACGGCCGCGGGCGCCTGCCTGGCGGTGGCGCCGCTCCCCGGCTATCCCAAGGGTATCGAGCGCATCCGCACCGGCCAATGGATTCGCGGGCAGGGCCAGCTCTGGGTCGCGGAGTTCCCGGCGCGGGCCGAATAGCCGCAGCTTGGCGGCCGCTTATGGGCCGTCCGCTCCGCGCTCGGATTGGCGCCGTTCGTTGGCAACGACGATGACCCGGATGTCCCCGAACACGCCGAACGGGCGCGGCTCTCCGAACCCTTCGACGAGTCCGTATTCGGCGAGTGCGCCGGGCACGTCGTCGCCGTTCAGGATCAGCACGTAGACGTGGTCGGCGGCGGCCTTGTCGGTCACGAGGTCCTCGGGGCGGCCGCCGTACCTGGCGTCTGCGAAGCGGATCGGCAGGCCGTGCAACGCGACGTAGTAGCGGTACGGCCACGACGGCGCCGCCGACAGTACCGTGTCGCGCTCGCCCACCACCTCCGCCAGCGCGAGCATGGCGCTCTCGGCCGCGGCGTAGCGCCCCCGCAGCACGCCGCGCTCGGTCTCCGTCCAGCCGCCCGACCAGGTCCAGAGCGCGCCGGCCGCGGCCAGCAGCACCGCGAGCAGCGCGCACGCAATCCCGGTTTCCGGCCTCGCGGCAGCGTCCGGCGCCCGCGTGACGGGCGCGCGCGCGGCTGCCGCGCCCGTCGCCGGAGACCGGCCGTCCGCCGGCCTCCGGTGCGCCGGCGGCGCGCGGCGCGCCGGCAGCCGGCGCAGCACGGCCTGCAGCGCGGCGTCGATACCGGCCGCCGGCAGCATCAGAAACAACGGCATGAGCGGCAGGTAGCCGCGCACCGGCGGCACCCGCCGCAGCAGCACCGAGAAGGCCACGGTCGACGTGATGGTAAGCATTATCAGGAGCGCGGACGCAGCCTGCCCCCGGCGCGCCGCGGCGAGCAGGCCGGCGCCGGCAAGCACCGCGCACGCCGCCGGCGCCGGAAAGGGAAGGTCAAAAGACCACTTTGACGCGGTCCCAGCCAGCCGGGCCCATAGTCGTTCCCACAGCAATGCGCCCGGCTGCGCCGCCGTGTATTGGTTCACGGCGATCTGCCCCCAATCGGTCGCCAGGAACACCGGCAGGTACAGGAGCAGCGTCAGGCCGGCGGTGACGGCCAGCGCCGGGAGCAGCCGGCCGGCCCGGTCGGCCCAGCCGCGCACCGCCGCCCAGCGGGCGGCGGACGGGTTCACGCCCCAGGCGGCGGCCCACGCCGCCGCGCCGGCGTAGAGACCGGGGAGCACGAACAACGCGCTCGGCACGGTGTAGAGGGCGAGCGCTCCGGCCGCGCCGGCGGCGAGCGTCAGGCGCCGCGAGGCGGATTCGGCGCGCCGCAGCAGCAGCCACGCCAGCGCCATGAGCAGCACGCTCTGCAACAGATAGCCACGCGAAATCACCGAATAGTAGGTCAGATAGGGAGCCCCGGCCACCAGTCCCGCGGCCACCAGCGCCGTCCTCCGCGAGAACAACGCCGCCGCGGCCAGCCAGGTCACCGGGATCAAGGCCACGCCCGGCAGCAGAGCGGGCAGGCGAATGCTCCACGGTTGCAGCCCGAACAACGTGTGGCAGAGCTCCACGGCCAGCGTATGGAGGACGTGGTTGCCGACGTTTTCGTAAGACGACGCCACTTCGCCGAAGGTCCACGCCTGAACCCACGCCGCGATCTTCCCCTCGTCGACCCGGATCGGCTCGTCCAGGTACGACCACCGCAGGACAAGGCCGATCAGGGTCACCGCCGCGAGCGCGCCATACGCCAGGCGCCGGTCGCAGCCATGCCGGCTGCGGCCCGAGGTGGAAGCAGCCCCCACGTCGCCGTCAGTCTAGCACGCGGCCGCCGCGCCGTGGTATGGTGCCGGCGGAGGAGGGGGCAGGCGATGAGATCACGCATACGCCGGCTGGCGCTGCCGTTCTTTCTGGCGTGTGTCTTTCTGCTGACCGGACGGCCGCCGGCGTCAGCGCAGGTACGGGCGGCGCGGACGGCCGACGAGCGTCCGAACATCCTGGTGATCCTGGCCGACGATCTGGGCTACCGCGACGTGAGCTTCCGGGGCGCGACCGAGATCGAGACGCCTCATCTCGACCGGATCGCGGAAGCCGGCGTCGTCTTCAGCAACGGGTACGTGGCGTACCCGCTCTGCGTTCCGTCGCGCGCGGCGCTCATGACCGGCCGCTACCCGGCGCGATTCGGCGCCGAACTGCTGGGGGAGGTACCGACCATAGCGCGCTACCTGCAGGAAGCCGGTTACCGCACCGGCATCGTGGGGAAGTGGCATCTCGGCACGGCGCCGATACACCATCCGCTCAACCTCGGCTTCGACTACTTCTACGGCTTCACCGGCGGCGGCCACGACTACTACCGCATCGACGTCACCGAATCCCCGCTCCGGGAGTACCTGCTGCCGCTCAACGACGGCCGTGGCGCCTCCGGGTTTTCCGGCTACCTCACCGACGCCCTCACCGACCGGGCGGTCGAATTCGTCGCCGCTGACCGCGGCGACGAACCGTTCTTCCTGTACCTCGCCTACAACGCGCCGCACACGCCGCTGCAGGCGCCCGCCGAAACGGTGCACAAGTACCGCCACGTCGAGGACGAGCAGCGGCGCACCTACCTGGCGATGATCGACGCGCTGGACGCCAACGTCGGCCGCGTCGTGGCTGCGCTGCAGGCCGCGGACCGGTGGGAAAACACGCTCACCTTTTTCCTGAGCGACAACGGCGGCGGCGGGGCCTGGGCAGACAATGGGCCGTTGCGGGCCGGCAAGGGCAGTCTGTTCGAGGGCGGCATACGGGTACCGTTCGCCGCTTCCTGGCCGGCCCGCTGGGCCGGCGGAACGACCTTCGAGCCGATGGTGATCAGCCTCGACGTCGCCGCCACCGCGCTCGCGGTGGCCGGCGCCGATGCCGAACCCCACGTGCCGCTCGACGGGGTGAATCTCGATCCTTACCTGCGCGGGGCGGCGCCCGGCGTTCCGCATCAGGCGCTGTTCTGGCAGGCGGGCGGAGACGGGAGCCCGAACCGCCGGTTCGCGGTGCGCGCGGCCGGCGCCAAACTGCACGGTACGCCGGAGAAGGTGGAGCTGTTCGACTTGCGCGCCGACCCCGGAGAGGAGCGCGACGTGAGCGCGGCGCAAGCGGACACCGCGGCGCGCCTCCTCGCCCTCCATGACGATTGGAGGGAACGCACCTCGGACGACTATTTCTGGACCTCCTGGTCCGAACGCGAATCGATGCGCAATCTGATTCACGCCCTGTATCGAGCGACGGTCGCGCGCGAGCCGGCGGCGCGGTCGACCTGGGACGTCTATCTCGATCCCGGCAGAGTCACCTTCGTCAAGGAGCCGTGCACGGCGCAGGACACGCGGGGGCGCTTCGCAGTGCATTTGTTTCCAGCATATACCTTTTACAGCAATCGGTACCAGTTCGAGAACATCGGCTTCGACTTTCGCGAGTACGGCGTGATCCTGGATGGCCGCTGCCTGGCGGTCGTCCCGTTCCCGGACTATGAGTTGACCTACGTTCGCACCGGACAATGGATTCCCGGCGGCGACGTGGGGTGGAGCGTGGAGTTCCCGGTTCCGTCGGCGCTGCCGGAACGCGGAGGCCCGGCCGCGCGGTGACGGAGGACGGGCCGGTTCGCTATCTGCGCTACGAGCAACCGGTCGCCGCGGTGGCGGGCGTCGACCACCAGGTCGCCAATCTGACCTGCCTGCTGAGCGAGGCGCACGCCGCCGGCCGGCGGGCGGTGCTGCCGCCGTTGCTGCTGCACGCGGAGCACAACTACGACATCTGCCGCGAGTGGCGCTGGGAGTCGCTCTTCGACTTTCCCGGCAGCCGTCTGATCGACGCTGCCGGACGCCGGCATCCGCTGCCGATCGCCGCCGCCCGCCCGCCCGCCGGCGGGCGGGTCTTGCGCCTGGCGCCGGGCGCAATGCCGCCGCCTGACGCCGGCGCGTACGGGCTGGTGGTGCGCCGCATCGAAAGCCACCAGTTCGCGCGCGACGTGCCGGCCGCGGCGCGGCCCGCGGTCACCCCGGAATTGCGCGCCGCGGCGCGGGTGTTGGCGCTGGCGCGGCCCGTGGCCGCACGGCTGCGTTCTCTCGACGGCGGCCGCTTCGCCGCCGTGCACGTGCGCCGCGGCGATCGGGTGCGCGAGTATCCGCGCCTCTACCGGAGGGACGGCCGGCAGTACCCGGGCCGGCTGACCGAGCCGGCGCACGTTCGCACCGTTCTGCAGGCTTCCGGCGTCCGCGACGGCGCCGTGGTGTTCCTGCTCTCCGACGAGCGCGACCCGGCGTTCTGGCGGCCGCTGCAACGCCACTACCGCGTGTTCCGCGAAGTCGACTTTCCGCCGTTGGCCGCCCTGCTGTCGCCGTCCGGCGAGCCGCTGCCGGACGTCCACCTGGTCTACCTGGCGTCGCTGGAAGTGATGCGCAGCGCCTTCCTGCGCGTCGGCACGTTGCCGCGCAACCGCCCGCACGCGCCCCCCATGCACGTCTGGCTGGTGAGCGAACGGCAGTGGCGCCGGCTGCCGCTCAGCACGCACGCGGCGGTGCAGACGGTCGCCTGGTCCCGCGTTCTGCTGCGGTGGGCGCTCACCCGCCGGCGGCGACCCGGCCGGCGTTGAGCCGCACGATCCGGTCCGCCGCCGCCAGCCATGCCCGGCCGTGCGCCGCGGCGATAATCGTCATGCGCCCGCGCAACGCCCGCAGCGCCATGAGCACCCGCCGTTCGGTCTGCGCGTCGAGTTGACTGGTCGCTTCGTCCAGCACCAGCAGCGCCGGTTCGGCCAGCAGGGCGCGCGCCAAGGCGATGCGCTGCCGTTCGCCGCCCGACAGGCGCCCGCCGCGGTCGCCCACCACGGTGTCGAGGCCGTGCCGCAGCGCCGTGACGAACTCCGCCGCCGCGGCCGCGCGCAACGCCTGCCACAGGTCGGCGTCGGCGGCGCCCGGCCGCGCCCACGCCAGATTCGCCCGAATAGTGTCGTGAAACAGGTATGGCTCCTGCGGCACGTAGGCGGCGGAGCGTCTCCAGCGGCGCCGGTTCGCGCCGTCAAGCGGGACGCCGTCGACCAGCACCGCGCCACCGGTCGGTTCCAGCAGGCCGAGCAGGACGTCCGCCAGCGTGCTCTTGCCGGCCCCCGACGGCCCGGCGAGCACCGTGAGCTCGCCGGCGGGTACGTCGAGGGTCACGCCGGTCAGCGCCGGGCGGCCGCCCTGCCGGCCGTAGTCGAAAGAAACGGCGCGCACCGCCAGTCCCGTGTTGAGCGCCAGCGGGCGCTCGTCCGCGGCTGCGCCGGCGCCGGGGCCGGCCGCTTCGGCGGCGCCGCGCAGCTCCTGCAGCATCCCCTGGGCGTGGTGATAGGCCGGCAGCGTGTTGGCCAGCTCGTGCGCGCTCTGCTGCAGATTCACCAGCGCGAACATCACCCGCGCGAAGATCGCCACCAGGACGGCCAGCTCGGGCAGCGGCAAGCCGACCTCGACCACGGTAACCCACGCCACGCCGGCCAGCGCGGCCGCGGCGCCCAGGTTGAGCGTTGCCCGCGCCGTCGCGCCGGCGGTAGTGGCCGCCAGTTGCCGCCGCTGCGCGGCCTCCACCGCGGCGTCGATGCGGCGCACGTGGACCGGTTCCGCGGTGAAGCTCTTGGCCAGCTTGAGGCCGGCAAGGAAATCCACCACGTGTCCGAAGATGACGCGGTTTACGCCGGTGAGCTGATCACCCAGGGTGCGCGACCGCCGCAGCAGCGGCGCCGTGAGCAGCAGGAACAGGGCGCCGGCGGCCAGCGCCACCGCCGAGACCGGCGGCGAGATGAGCACGGCGACCGCCAACTGCGTCACCGCCAGCACGCCGGCCACGGTCACCCGCACCAGGTGCGCGGCCGCCTGCCCCATGCGGTACACCTCGCCGGTCAGCACGTGCTGGATGTCCGACTGCCGGCAGCCGGCCAGGAAGCCCCACCGAGCCCGCGCCACCGCGTCGTGCAACGCCGCGCGGAAGCGTTGCACGAAGTCGAGCCGGGTCCTGGCGAGCAGCACGTCGCGCTGCCAGACGGTCGCCGCCCGCACCGCGGCCAGCGCGACGAAGCCGCCGAGCGCCACCGGCAGGGCCGGCTCCGCCCCCACCGCGTCAGCCAAGCCGGCCAGCAGCTCCGTGACCCGGTCCTGCCGGTCACCCGCGGCGCCGCGGCCGGCGTCGGCCGCGTGCAGCAGCGGGATGAGCAGCAGGAAGCCGAACGCTTCGGTGGCGTTCGCCGCAAGCTGCAGCAGCACCGCCAGCGCCGCGGTGCGCGGCCGGTAGGCGGCGAGCGCCCGCGCCAACGCGCCCGCGCCGCGGAAGCCGCGCCGCCGCCCGTCCGGCTGCGGCCGCGCCGGCGCTTCGGCGGTCGGGCTAGCGGGCGCCATCGCGCCGCTCCGGCGCCGGGGCCGCGTGCACGTAGCGGTGGGTCACCACGCCGCGGCGCGGATCGTCCGGAGCAGCGGCGTAGTTCCAGCGCCGGCGCTGCAGCTCCACACTCGTTACGCGCGGCCCGTCACCCCGCGCGTTGGCGGCCCGGATCGCGGCGTCCAGGAGCTGCGCGCCCACTTCCCGGCCGGCGGTGTCCTGCAGCGTGCGCCGGATGACCGGCCCGGCGCGCACCGCCCGTAGCGCGCCGATCCAGCGCCCGAACCGCGCCGGGCCGCTGCTGCCGTCCTCGTAGTGAGCGATCGCCGCCACGTAGGAAACGACGCCGGCTTCCCGCCCGCCGTGACCGGTAAACATCTGCATCGCCGTCAGCGGGTACCACTCGATCTTGGTCACCCACCAGGAGGCCAGAAACAGCGCGATCGCCAGGGCCGCCAGCGCCCCCCGCCGGTGGGTCAGCGCCAGGCGCAGGGGCGCCGCCTCTTCCGCGGCTGCCGCGCCGCCCTCCCCGCTGCCGGCGCCGTGCTGTCCGCCGTCCGCGGCTGGCCGCGCCGCCCGCCGTCCACCGAACCGCGCGGTCAGGCGCCGCCGCAACGGGCCCCAGTCGTAGTACACCCACAGCAACAGCAGCAGGTCCAAGAACAGGATGTTCTGCAGGAACAGGATGCCGGCGTGGACGGCGATCATGGCGGCCGGCAGCACCGCCCGCGCGCGCCGCGAGACCAGCACCAGGCCGAACGCCAGCTCGGTGCCGAGGGCGATGATCCCCAACAGCACGAACAGCGCGTCGGGCAGCGGCATGAGCCGCAACGACACCTCGAAGGAGAACGTGCGCGGGTCCAGCGTCCCGCGCAGCAGCATCCACCGCACGCTGTCCGCCGACACCCAGTCCAAGCCCATGTAGTAGAGCTTGCTGCAGCCGGCCGCCACGTAGGGCAGCGCGATGGCGGTCCATACCGCGTAGCGCGCCCAGCCGAAGTAGGCGGCCGGCCGCTGCGCAGCCGCGCCGGACGCCGCCTTGCCGCGCGCCGCCCGCCACAGCCGGTCCACCGACCACCCTTCGCCGCAGCGCGTGAACGACAGCACCACCAGCGCGTACCACGGCAGGAGCCCCGCGTGGTAGAAGAACGTGTGCTCGCGGATTATCCCTCCCAGCAGGAAATAGCCGGCCGCCGCGGCCGGCACCGCGGCGCGCGTGGCCAACCCGACCACGCCAAGCGCCAGCAGCGCGGCCGTCACGTACTGCACCGCCCGCAACGCCGCGGCGTCGGCCAGCAAGGCGTCGAAGCCGATCGGCAGCAGATGCAGCGCCGCCATCAGGCCCTCCCGGTGGACCATGGCGCGCGGCAGCAGCGCCGCGCTCATCAGGTCTTCCCGGAGGGTCATGACCAGCAGGATCGCGCAGGTCCAGGCGCGGATCGCGCCCAGGGCCCCCGGCGTGGCGGCGCCCACCACCCGCTCCCTGAACTTCGGCGCCTGCAGTGCGCGCCAGAGCGGCATGACGCCGTGGAACGCCGCGCACCAGAGGGCCCCCAGCAGCGTCCAGCGCTCCCAATTGTGCAGGTAGAATCGCAGCAGCTTGCCGGCCAGCCCGCCGCCGCCGATTGCCGCGCCGCCACTCTCCCCGGCGGCGCGGAGCGCCCAGGAGAACGCCAGCCACGCGGCCAGCAGGGCCGCGGACACGGCGGCGCGCCGCGCCAGCCCGCCCCAGGGGAGCGCGCCGGCCGCGGCGCACCACGACCGCAGCCGGTCCCGCGCGGCGGCGGCGGCCGAGCTCACCGGCGCACCCGCGCCAACAGGCGGCGCCAGCGCGCTACGAACGCGCCGCCCGGCCGGCGGGCGGACCGCCCCAGCCACGCGGGCGTGATCTCCCGGACGTCGCCGTAGTCGGCCGGAGCGCCGCCCGCCCGCCGCGCTCGATGCAGCGCCCACGCGCGCGCGATCGACACGCGCCCCCCGTCCGGCAGGGTTGCGGCGGCAAGCACCGCGCTGCCGAGGCGCGCGTGCAGGCGCGGCGCCAGGTCCCTGGCCACCACCCCGGCGGAGAGCGTGACGTGAAACGGCGCCGCCGGAAACTGGTCCAAGGCGGAACGGGCCGGCGCGATCAGTACCCGCGGCTCCGGACCGAAGGCGTCCCGCAGCCATTCCAGCCGCTCCGCACCCCCACTGCCGCCCCCGTCGACTTCGATCCGCACCACCAGATCATGCTCGCGGCCGGCCAGTATGCTCGCCGCCGACGCGGCCGCCTGCTCGACCGGACCGCGCCCGGCCTCGATGGTGACCACGTAGCGGGGCACCGCGTAGCTGCGCCCGCGCGCCGGGCGGCGGAAGCGGGGATGGGCGATCAGGTGGGCCGCCTTCTCGCGCTGGAAGCGGAGGCTGCGCTCCTTCTCCGCCCGGTCTTCGGCCCAGCGGCCCTGATGCCAGGCGAACGCCGCGCGCACCGGCACCAGCAACCCGCCGCGGGTAGCGGCCCGGTAGGCGAGTTCCTGATCCTCGATTCCCCAGTGCACGAACGATTCCTCGCTGCCGCCGAGCGTCCGGTAGAACTCCCGGCTGATGCCGAAGTTGCCTCCGACCAGGACGTGGAACAGGTCGTCGGTCGGCGCCGTCAACTCGCGCGTGCGCCGCAGGTGCTCTTCGACCCAGGGCGGGTCGCACGGGCGGTCCGCGAACAGCTCCCGCAACGTGCCGGGCCGGCGCCGAATGGTCCGCGCGTCGACGTCGTCGACCGCCACGTGGGCGCGCAACCCGACCGTGACCGCGTCGGAGACGGCGTGGTGCCAGCGCGCGTGCGCGGCCATCCAGCCCGCCTCGGCCAGCATGTCGCTCTCCAGGCACAGGATGATGCCGTGCGCGGCGGCGGCCACGCCGGTGTTGCGCGCGCGCGGGGTGCCGACCCGGTAGCCGCGCCGTTCCCGCCGCACCACGCGCACGTCGAGCGGCGACCGCGGCGCGGCCAGCGGCGGCTCCGAGCCGTCGTCCACGATCACCACCTCGAACAGGTCGCGCGGGTAGGTCTGCCCCTCCAGCGCCGCCAGGGTCCGCGCCAGCACCGCCGCCGGCGTCCGGTAGCTCGGCATGACCACGCTCACCGGCAACGACGGGGTGAACTCCTCCGGCGGCGGCAGCGCCACCTGGCGCCAGTCGTTATGGCGCACGCGCGCCGGCTGGGGGACCGCCGCGCGCCGCCGGCGATTGCACGGCTGCATGACGCTGGATGGTATAATACCCGACCGAGGCAGGGGTGGAGGCGGCGCCGGTGGCGGGGGAGCAACGAGCTTGAGCATCATTTCGCATCGTCACAAGTTCATATTCGTGTGCCCGCGCAAGGTCGCCACCACCAGCATCCTGGCGTCACTGGCGCCGCGCTGCGCCGCCGCGGACGTCATAGTCGGCGATCCCTGGACCGTGTCCGTCCCCGAGGTGGACGATGACGAGTTCCGTATGCCGCAGTCGCGCAACGCGCACCTCTTTCCCGGCATCGCCGGCCTGCGCGGAGGGCAGCGTCACCTCCTGCCGGCGACGATTCGGCAGACCGTGGAAGCCGGCGTGTGGGACGACTACTTCAAGTTTACCGTGGTCAGAAATCCGTGGGACTGGTTCGTGTCGATGTACTGCTGGAAGGTGCGCGGCGATTGGCCGCGGTACCGGCAGGGAGGCGGCCAATCCGGTCACCGCTCGTTGCGCGCCTTTCTGCGCACGCACTACCGCCTGTACCGGTCGTGGCCCAACTACGCGCTCGGCCGCCATCGCCGGAACGTCGAGATGATCTTGAAGCGCGGCTGGTTCGCCCGCTTCATGAGCGACCTGCCGGGGTTCTATTTCCTGGACGGCCAACGCTACGCCGACTATTACATCCGCTTCGAGCACCTGCAGCGGGACTTCGACGAGGTCTGCCGCCGGCTGCAACTTCCCCGCCAGCGCCTGCCGCGCACCAAGAGCCGGCTGCGCGAAGGCGGCGACGATTACCGCAATTACTACACCGACTGGTCGCGCGCCCACGTCGCCCGCGAGCTCGCCCCGATCATCGCCGCATTCGGATACCGATTCCAAGCCTGAGCCGCTACCGGCCGCGCGCCCACTCCAGATACCGCAGGGCGACCTCCATGCCGCGCTCCAGGTCGTATTCAGGTTCGTAGCCGAGCAGGCGGCGCGCCTTGTCGATGCGCACCGGGCAGCGGGCCGCGTACAGGTCGAGCAGCCGCGGCGGCGGCAGAAATGCGTCAGCCGCGGGCGCCGCCGGTCCCGCGTAGAACGGCTTGACCGCGGCCCGGCCGCGTTCGCCCAGGCGGCGGGAGACGGCGCCGTGCAGGGCGTCTCGCAGCGGCCGCAACGGGCGCCAGCCGAGCACGCGCTTGGGCGTGGGCAGCGCCGCCAGCCGCTCCCGGCGGCGGTTGCGGCGCGCTATTTCGTCGTAGGGGAGCAGGCGGACGGCATCATCGCGGGCCAGCGCGCGCGCGTAGCCGCGATAGAATTCGTACCAGGTCGGGTGTTCGGCGCCGGAGATGAGGAAGGTCTCGCCGGCCGCTTCGCCGCGCAACGCGGCCAGGATGAGCGCCCGCACCACGTCGTCGACGTAAACGGCGTTGCAGATCCCGTCGCCCGGCGCCGGCAGCACCACTTCGCCGGCGCGCAGCATGGCGGCCGGCCGATCGGTCCAATATCCGCTGAAGGGACCGTACACGATCGCCGGTTGGATGATCACCGCGTCGAGGCCGCCGTCGCCGACCACGTGCATGAGCTCGCGTTGCGCCGTGAACTTGTCGTTCCGCGGGCGGCGTCCGCTCGCGCTCGCTTCGGTGAGCGGGGCGTCCGGCAGCGGCTCGTAGACCGCCAGCGAACTGACGTGGACCAGGCGGCGCACGCCGGCCCGAATGCAGGCGCCGGCGATCGCCCTGACCCCGGCGTCGTTGGCCTGCGGCGCCCGGAGGTCGCGAGCCAGGTGGAACACCGTGTCGCACCCCTCCACCAGGCGGTCGGCTGCGGCGTCGCCGGCGGCGCCGCGGCAGCCGGCCAGGTCAAAGCGGCGCAGGTCGACCGCCGCGGCCGCAAAGCGCGCCACGCGGGCGGCGCGCCGGAACGTGCGCAGCGCGGCCCGGACCTGCGCCCCTTCCTCCAGGACCAGCCGTTCGACCAGGCGCCCGCCGATGAACCCGCTCGCCCCGGTCACCAGCACCCGCCGGCCGCGTAGCGGGCCGCCGCCTGGCCGGCCGGCCGTCCGGCCGCCGCCCGCCGTCCACGACCGGCGCAGGGGGCGGCGGTTCCGGTAGGCGTCGGCCACCATGGCGGTCGCCGGCACGGCCGAAGCGCCGGTGACGAACGGCTCCCGGCCGCTACGGATGGCGCGCAACCAGTCGGCCAACTCTCGGGCGAACATCTCCTCGTGCAGGCGTTCGGCGGGCATCGCGGCGCCGGAGCGCCCGCCGAGCTCGAACGCGGTGAGGCTCGGCGGGTCGGCGGAGACGATGGCGTTGCGGTGCAGCGCCACCTCGATGCGGCCGCGGCTGCCGGTAATGATGGCGGTGTTGCGGAGCGTGCGCGCGCGGCTCACCTCCAGCGTGCCGGCGCCGCCGTTCGGCAGCGCGAGTTCGAGCAGCGCCTCGCTTTCGACGCCGCCGGCCGAATCGTCCCGGTAGCTCACCAGCCGCGCCTCGCCGAGCCACCAGAGGAGCAGATCGAGCGCGTGCGAGCCGAGGTCGAGCAGCACGCCGCCGCCGGCCGGCCGCGCGTCCCAGAACGCCGGCGAATAGGGGCCGGTGCCGGCGGCCGCCCGGACCGCGGCCAGGCGCCCGCCGGTCGGCAGGTGGTAGTTTGCCCCCTCCCGGACGTCGAAACCGGTGACGCCGCCCAAGGCGCCGCGCTCAAGCAGCGCCTTGACCCAGCGGTTGACGAACAGGAAGCGGCGCATGTGGCCGACCGCCAGCCGCACCGACCGTTCCGCCGCCGCCCGCACCATCGCCTCGGCGTCCTCCCGCGAGGCCGCCAGCGGTTTCTCCACGAATACGTGGATGACGCGCTCCAGCAGGGGCAGGGCCACGCGCGCGTGGGACGCCGCGTTGGTCGCCACCAGCGCCGCCTCAATCTCGCCCGCGCCGAGTTGGGCGGCGTCGGCGGCCACGCCGGGCACGCGGTAGCGCCGCGCCAGCGCCGCCGCCCGCTCGGTCCGGTGGTCGACCAGCACGTGCGGCCGCCAGCCGAGTTGCGCCAACGCCGGCAGATGGCGGTCGGCCGCAACCCCGCCGCAACCGATCACCGCCAGGCGCGGAAAGCGCCGGCGGCGCGGTGTCCGGCCGAAAGCTCGCATGACGCTCCGCAAATAGTACCGTGATACGTGTGGGGCATGTGACCTCGCCGCCGCCGGCGGCTGCTGCCTGGTGGACGCGCGCGGCGCATCTCCCTAAGATTGGTCGATGGCCCGTGAGTCGACATCCGCCTGGGCGGCGTGTGGACGGTCGCCTCCGAACCGTTGCCGGGTATCGGTTCCGACCGGAGCTTCGGCGTGGTGTTCACGGCGGCGTTTACGGTGCTCGCGCTGATTCCGCTGCTGCGCGGCGGCGCGCCGCGGTGGTGGGCGCTGGCCGCGGCCGGCGTGATCCTGACGGCGGCGCTGCTTCGGCCGGGATGGCTGGCGCCGGTCAACCGCGTCTGGTTCCGAATCGGACGGCTGCTGCACCGGATCGTCAGTCAGATCATTCTGGCGCTGCTCTATTACGGGGTGGTAACGCCGACCGGGCTGGTCATCCGCGCGCTCGGCCGCGATCCGTTGCGGCTGCGGCGCGACCCGCGCGCGAAGAGTTACTGGATTCCACGCGACCCGCCGGGACCGGAACCCGCCACGATGCGGGACCAGTTCTAGTGGCCTTCGCGGGTGAGTTCTGGCGCTTCCTGCGGGTGCGCAAGAAGTACTGGCTGCTGCCGGCCATCGTCACGCTGCTGCTGTTGGGCGGCCTGATCGTGCTCGGCCAGAGCAGCGCGGTGGCGCCGATGATCTACACCCTGTTCTGATCTGAACGGTAGCGCCTGCTCATGCGCATCCTCGGACTGGCGGCCTTCTATCACGACGCCGCCGCCGCTCTGGTCGACGGCGGACGCATCGTCGCCGCGGCGCAGGAGGAACGCTTCACCCGCCGCAAGCACGACGCGAGCTATCCGCGCCACGCCGTCGACTATTGCCTGGCCGAGGCCGGCATCGGTCTCGACGCGGTCGATCGGATCGTGTTTTACGACAAGCCGTTCCTGAAGTTCGAACGGCTGCTGGAGACCGCCGTGGCGTTCGCGCCGCGCGGCTACCGCTCCTTTGCGGCGGCGGTTCCGGTGTGGATTCGGGAAAAGCTGTTTCAGAAGGGTCTGCTGCGCCGCAAGCTGGCGGCGCACGCGCCGGCCATCCCGAAACGGGACTGGGACCGCCGGCTCCTGTTCGCCGAGCACCACCAGTCGCACGCGGCGAGCGCGTTCTACCCCTCGCCGTTCCGCGAAGCGGTGGTGCTCACCATGGACGGCGTGGGCGAGTGGGCCACCACCTCGGCGGCGGTCGGCCGCGGCAACGACCTGGACCTGCTGCGCGAGCTCCACTTTCCGCACTCGCTCGGTCTGCTCTACTCGGCGTTTACCTTCTATACCGGCTTCACCGTCAACTCCGGCGAGTACAAGGTGATGGGACTGGCACCCTACGGTGAACCGAAGTACGCGCGCGTCATACTCGATCACCTGATCGACCTCAAGCCGGACGGCACGTTCCGCCTGGCGCTCGACCACTTCGACTACTGCACCGGGCTGACCATGACCAACGACCGCTTCGACGCCCTGTTCGGCGGCCCGGCGCGGGCGCCGGACGAGCCGCTCACCCGCCGGCATGCGGACCTGGCGGCGTCGGTGCAGGCAGTGGCGGAGGAGGCGGTGCTGCGCCTGACCCGCTCGTTGCGCGCCGAAACCGGCATTGCCAACCTGTGTCTGGCCGGCGGCGTGGCGCTCAACTGCGTAGCCAACGGCAAGGTGCTGCGCGACGGCCGCTTCGACGGCATGTGGATTCAGCCGGCCGCCGGTGACGCCGGCGGCGCGCTGGGGGCGGCGCTGCTGGCCGCGCACCGCCTGTGCGGCGCGCCGCGCGCCGCGCCGCCGCGGCCGCCCGGCGACGCGATGCGCGGCGCCTTCCTCGGCCCGGCGTACGGGCCGGCCGCGGTCGCCCGCGCGCTGGCCGCGGCCGGCGCGCGCTTCGAGACGCTGGAAGAAGCGGAGTTGATCGACGCCGCGGCCGCGGCGCTGGCCGCCGGCCTAGTGGTGGGCTGGTTCCAGGGCCGGATGGAGTTCGGGCCGCGCGCCCTGGGCAACCGTTCGATCCTGGCGGATCCGCGCTCGCCAGCCATGCAGCGGACGCTCAACCTCAAGGTCAAGGGGCGGGAGTCGTTCCGCCCGTTCGCGCCGAGCGTGCTGCGCGAGGACCTGGCGGACTGGTTCGACCTCGACCGCGACAGCCCCTACATGCTGCTGGTCGCCGGCGCGCACCCGCGGCGGCGCGTCCGCCTGAGCCAAGCCGAGCGGTCGCTGACCGGCCTGGACCGCCTGCGCGCGCCGCGGTCGGAGATTCCCGCGGTGACGCACGTGGACGGTTCCGCCCGCGTGCAGACCGTGCGCGCGGCAACGAACCCGCGCTTCCACGCGCTGCTCACCGCGTTCAAGGCCAAGACCGGTTGCGCGGTGCTGGTGAACACCAGTTTCAACGTGCGCGGCGAGCCGATCGTCTGCACGCCGGCCGACGCCGTGCGCTGCTTCATGGGTACCCGCATCGACTGCCTGGCCATCGGCGACTGCTTCCTGCGCCGCGAGGAACAGGACCCGGCGCGGCTCCGCGCGGCCACCGCAGCATTCGCCCCCGACTGACGCCCGCAACGCAACGCAACGCAGGTCGGCCGCTCAGTCGCGCGTTGTGATACGCTGGCGCCCGCAACGCAATGACCTTTGCGTCCTTTGAGAGCTGCATCGCCGGTCTGCCGGCCGCGCAGGCGGAGCGTTGGGGATTCCGTGGCGGCGCGCGCGGGACGCACACCAGCCGCACCATCATGCTCCGGGAGCTCGCGATCCTCCTTGAAGACGCGCCCGCCGCCGCGTCGCGTGACGACTACGCTCACTTGATCATCCACGACAACTGCCTGGGCAAGCGCACCGCGGCCACCCGCCGGGCGGCGCTGCAGCGGCTGACCGAGCTCTACGGCCTCGACTGCCGGCTGCCGCTGTTTCGGGTCATGCGCGGCCTGTGGGAGCACCACGAGTCGAGCCGGCCTCGGCTGGCGCTGCTGCTGGCCTTGGCGCGCGACCCCCTGCTGCGCGCGACCGCCGGCGCGGTGCTCGGCTGCCCCTGCGGTGAGCGGCTCTCCCGGCAGGCGGTGACCGCCGCGGTGTCCGCTGCCACTGGCGACCGGCTCAACCCGCGCACCACGGACCAGGTCGCGCGCTACGCCCTCTCCTCCTGGACCCAGTCCGGGCATCTGCGCGGGCGCGGCAGCAAAATCAGGCAGCGCGTGCCGGCAACGCCCGCCGCCGCGGCGTACGCGCTGCTGCTCGGCTACGCCGCCGGCCGGCGCGGCGCGCTCTTGTTCGAGACCCCGTGGTGCGCCGTCCTCGACGCCGGACCCGGCGAGCTGGCGGCGCCGGCGACGGCCGCGCACCGCCTGGGGCTGCTCGACCTCAAGCAGTCCGGGCCGATGATCGACGTGTCGTTTGGCGCCATGTTCGCGGACGCCGGCGGGAAACTTGGCCATGGGACGTATCGACAAGCTGGCTGAGCGCTACGGTCGCTTTATCGCGCTGCCGTGGGCGCAGGACCTGGCCGGCGCCGAGCGCGCGATCTTCGTGGTCTACGACAAGAGCGACGAACGGCGGCTGCGGGCGCGCAAGGGCCTGTTCGATCTGGCCACCACCGAAGCGGGGCACGGCTGGCTGGAGTGCGATCTGACCGCGGCGTTCGCGGAGTGGATGGCCGGCATCGATTACCGCGAAAGCTATTTTGAAGCGCCTGAAGACCTCGACCTCAAACTTGAAGATGACTTTGCGGAGTACGCGGCCGGGCGCGTGCGCGCGGTGCTGCAGCGGCCGGAAGCCGGCGCGGACTCGGTGACCGGCGTGTTCGGCGTGGCGTCACTGTTCGGGTTCCTCCGCCTGTCCGCGCTGCTGCGGGCGGTGGAGCCGGACGTCCGGGGCCGCATCGCCGTGTTCTTTCCGGGCGAGCACGAGGAGAGCCAATACCGGCTGCTGGACGCCCGCGACGGCTGGAACTACCTGGCCGTGCCGATCACCGCGCAGGACGAACAGTGAGCACTACTACGAGCAATACGAGCACTACGCACCTGAAAAACCGGGACGTCTACCGGCGCGACCCGGACGCGATCTCCTTGCTGAACAACGGCGTCGCCGCCATGACAGACGCCGCGACCGAGAACGAGCGCCGCACGCTGCGGTTCGAGTTGGACCACTTCGTGTGCGAGGGCCAGTATCACCGCGGCCTGGTGCGAATCCTGGAATCCTACCTCGCGCACCAGGGGCAGCCGGAGCAGCCGGCGGCGTGGATCAGCGGCTTCTTCGGCAGCGGCAAGTCGCATCTGGCAAAGATGCTGCGCTTCCTGTGGACGGACTTCAAGTTCCCGGACGGCGCCGCCGCGCGCGGCGTAGCGCGGCTGCCGGACGACCTGCGGGCCTTGTTCGCCGAGGTCTCCACCCTGGGCCGCCGCGGCGGCGGACTGCACGCCGCCGCCGGAACCCTGGGCGCCGGCCCCGGCGGGAGCGTGCGGCTGGCGCTGCTCGGCGTCGTCTTCAAGTCCGCGGACCTGCCCGAGAGCTACCCGCTGGCGCAGTTCTGCCTCTGGCTGCGCAAGAACGGCACGTACGACCGGGTGCGGAGCGCGGTGCAGGCGGCGGGGCGGGAGTTTCGGCGCGAGTTGCGCGACCTGTACGTGAGCCCGGTGATCGCCCGCGCGCTGCTCGCCGCCGACGCCGGCCTCGCGGGCGACGAACGCGGCGTCCGCGCGGCGCTACGCGAACAGTTCCCCCGGCCCGAAGACATCACCACCGACCAGTTCGTCGACGCGCTGCAGGAGACGCTGGCGCCCGGCGGCGCGCTGCCGGCGACCGCCGTCATCCTCGACGAGGTGCAGCAGTACGTCGGCGAGGACACGGGCCGCTCCTACGTGGTGCAGGAAGTGGTCGAGGCGTGCAGCAAGCGATTCGGCGACCGCCTGATCTTCGTCGGCACCGGTCAGACCGCGCTGTCCGGCACCGCGGCGCTGCACCGCCTGCAGGGCCGCTTCGCGGTCAACGTGGAGCTGTCCGACGCCGACGTCGAAACGGTGATCCGGCGCGTCGTGCTGGCCAAGCGCCCGGACCGCGCCGCCGCGGTGCGCGCGACTCTGGATGTGAACGCCGGCGAGATCGCCCGCCACCTGACCGGCACGGCCATCGGCCCGCGCGCCGGGGACAAGGCGGTCCTGGTCGACGACTATCCGCTGCTGCCGGTCCGCCGCCGCTTCTGGGAGCACACCCTGCGCGCGGTCGACCGCGCCGGCATGGCCGGGCAGCTCCGCACGCAACTGCGCATCGTCTACGACGCCATCCGCCACACCGCCGACGCCCCGCTCGGCAGCGTGGTGCCGGCCGACTTCCTGTACGACGCCCAGGCGGACAGTCTGCTGCAGTCTGGCGTGCTGCTGCGCGAGTTGCACGAGACCATCGCCAAGCAGAAGGCGGACGGCAGCGCCGGCGGCGTCCTCAAGTCGCGGTCGTGCGCGCTGGTGTATCTGATCCGCAAGCTGCCGCGCGACGCCGGGGCCGATGCCGGCGTGCGCGCGGACGCGGAGACGCTGGCCGACCTGCTGGTGCGCGACCTTGTGACCGACGGCGCGGCGCTGCGCGCCCGGCTGCCGGCGCTGCTGGATGAGCTGGTTACGGCGGGCACGCTGCTCAAGCTCGACCGGGAGTACGGCCTGCAGACCCGCGAGAGCAGCGAGTGGGAAGCGGAGTTCCGCACCCGCCAGCGCCGGCTTGCCAACGACCCGGCCGCCATGAGCAGCGCTCGCTCCGAGCTGTTCGGCGCGGCGGCGCAGGAGGCGATCGGGCGGCCGCGGGTCACGCACGGAGCGTGCAAGGAACCGCGCAAGCTGGCGCTGCACTTCGGTTCCGACGCGCCGCCGGCCGGCGCCGAGGTCCCGGTGTGGATTCGCGACGGCTGGGCCGTCGAGGAGCGCGCCGTGCTCGCCGCGGCGCGCGCCGCGGGCGCGGACGACCCGGTAATCCACCTGTTCCTGCCCAGGACCCGCGCCGACGCGCTGGCGCGGCTGATCGCCGCGCGCGGGGCCGCGCAGGAGACGCTCGCCTACAAGGGCGTCCCCACCGCGCCGGAAGGTATCGAGGCGCGCCAGGGCATGGAGACGCGGCTGGCCGAGGCGGAGAACAACCTGCGGGCGGCGGCCGCCGCCATCGCCGTCGGCGCCAAGGTGTGGCAGGGCGGCGGCAACGAGCGGCCGGAGGCGAGCGTGGCCGCCAAGGTGCGGGCCGCCGCCGACGCCGCGCTGCACCGGATGTTTTTCCAGTTCCACGATGCCGACCACGCCCGTTGGCCGGAGGTGATCCGGCGCGCCCGGGACGGCGCGGAACATCCGCTGGAGGCGGTCGAGTACGCCGGCAAGACCGAGGAGCATCCGGTGTGCGCGGCGGTGCTCGCCTGGGTCGGTTCCGGCAAGCGCGGCCGGGAGGTGCGCAACCACTTCTCGGCGCCGCCGTTCGGCTGGCCGCGCGACGCGATCGACGGGGCGCTGATCAGCCTGTTCGGGAGCGGGCGTCTGCGCGCGACCGCTAACGGCGTGACGCTGCCGCCGCGCGGCCTCGATCAGGCCAAGGTTTCCGGCGCCGACTTCCGAGTGGAGAGCGCGACCGTCGACACCCGCCGCCGCCTGCAGGCGCGCACGCTGTTCCGGAGCGCGGGCGTGGAGTGCAAGCCGACCGAGGAAGTGGCGGCGGCGGGCCGCTTTCTGGACCGGCTGCTGGAGCTGGCCGGCAGTGCGGGAGGCGACGCGCCGCTACCCGCCCCGCCCGAAACCGGCCACGTGACGGAGTTGCAGTCCCGCGCCGGCAACGAGCAGCTCCTGGCCCTGCTCGACCGGCACGACGAGCTGGCCGCGAACCTGGCCGCCTGGACCGAGGCGGGGCAGGTGGCCGCCGCGCGCCTGCCGGCGTTCCGGCGGCTGCAGGCGCTGGCGGGCCACGCGGCCGGGCTCGACGCGGCGCGCGAAGCGCAGCCTCAGATCGACGCCATCGTCGAGCAGCGGCGGCTGCTGGACGCGACCGACCCGGCGCCGCCGCTCGCCGCGGGCCTCACCGATGCGCTACGGGGCGCGTTGACGCAGGCGCAGGGGCGCTACGACCACACCTACGACGCGGAGTGGCGGCGCCTGGAGCAAGCCGCAAGCTGGCGGCAGATCGATCAGACCCGGCGCGGCGAAATTCTCGCCCGCCTGCGCATCGAGCGGGTATCGGCCGGCGCGACCGGCACCGAGCAGGAAGTGCTGGAGTCGCTCGACCGTATCTCCCTGAGTGACTGGCGCACGTGCACCGCGGCCCTCCCGCAACTGTTCGCGGAGGCGCGCGCGGAGGCCGACCGCCTGGTCGAACCTAAGATCCGCCACGTGCAACTCACCGGCGCCACCCTGCGCACCCCGGAAGAGGTCCGCGCCTGGATCCGGACCACCGAACGGCGCCTGCTCGACCAGGTAGAGCACGGCCCGGTGTCCATCGGCTGACGCCGGCGCAACGAAGCGCTTGCGTCGGCGCTCGGACGCCTGCCGGTGGGAACGGTGCGCGGGGCCGGCGACCGGCGCTACTTCATGGAGCGGCGCGGCGACGGCGTGCCCACGATCCTGCGCGAGACCCGCGCATTGAGCGGGAGGCTCCCCGAGTATCGGCTCATCGGCGGCTCCGATCTGTTCCTCACGATTCCGGCGGCTGAGACCGTGCCCTCCCCGGCCCGGGCCACCATTACGGTGCGCAGCCGCGGCGCCCCCGTGCCGGGAGTCGATCTACTGGCGCTGATGCCGAACGAGTCCTGGCGGCAGGCGACGACCGGCGACGACGGCCGCGAGCGCCTGGCGCGCATCGTCGACGTCGTTGGCCGCGCGTCCCTGATAGAGTACCGTCCCATCGGATAGCGCGCATGCTCATACGTCGAATCAAGCTGCAGAACTTGCTCTCATTCGGCCCCGAGGCTCAGGACCTGGAACTCGGGCCGCTCAACGTGCTGATTGGCCCCAACGGCTCCGGCAAGTCGAACGTCATCGAAGCAATCCGGCTCCTGCAGGCGGCGCCCGCGGACCTCGTAGAACCGATCCGCTCCGGCGGCGCAGGAAACTGGCTCTGGCGAGGGACCCCGCCGGCATCGTCCGCTCGCCTGGAGGCCGTCGTCGAACACGCGCACGGCCAACAACCGCTTCGATATTCACTTGAGTTCGCCGAGCGCGGCCAGCGTTTCGCACTGATTGAAGAAGTCGTCGCCAACGACCAAGCATGTCCCGGACATCCTCGGCCATACTCTTATTACGAGTTTCGAGACGGTAGAGCCACGCTGAACTACAAAGGCGTAGCGCAACGTGAATTGCTTCCCGAAGACATTGAAGTCAACCAGTCGATCCTGGCGCAACGCCGGGATCCGGATCATTATCCCGAGCTGACCTACCTGGGAAAAGCGCTGCGACGGATTCTCTGCTACGCCGAATGGTCATTCGGCCGGTCCACGCCGGCCCGACAACCACAGCCCGCCGATCTTCCCAACAGCCATCTATCGGAAGACGGTATGAACCTGGGCTTGATGTTGAGCCGTCTGGGACGCGATCCGCGGATCAAGAGCCGGTTCCTGGATGCGCTGCGGCAACTCTACGAGGGACTGACCGACTATCACGTAAACGTCGAGTACGGGACCGTCCAGGCGTTCCTTGAAGAGGGTCACCTGACCGTCCCCGCCTCCCGTTTGTCCGACGGAGCGCTCCGTTATCTCTGCCTGCTGGTGATCCTCTGCGACCCCGCACCGGCGCCGCTTATCTGCCTGGAGGAACCGGAACTCGGTCTGCATCCCGACATACTCCCTGAACTGGCCCAACTGCTGCAGGAAGCGTCCGAGCGCTGCCAGTTGATCGTTACGACGCATTCCGAGGTTATCGTCGATGCGTTGACCGAGACCCCGGAGAGCGTGATCGTCTGCGAAAAGAACGACGCACGGACGACCCTGCGGCGCCCGGAGCCGGACGCGCTGACCCATTGGTTGCAACGCTACCGACTCGGCCAGCTCTGGTCCAAGGAAGCGATCGGGGGCAACCGCTGGTGAGCGTGATGATGCCGCTGGCGCCGGAGCTGCGGCGGCAACTGGAGCGCGCTGTCGTGAGCGCCCGCGATGTTGCCGAGACCGGCTCCCGTGAGGCGCTGGAATCGCTCGCGGTGCGGGAGGGCACACGCTACGAGCACATGACCGGGGCACAGCGCTCCATGCGCCGGCGGCTGCGCGCCCATGCCCGCCAACTCGGCTACCGGGGAGTTGACTTGCCGCAGCGCGGCTTCTAAGGTAACTGCCATCAAGCGCTGATGCCGGAGGAGCTGCCGCAACCCCACGACAACCTGTTTCGCGCCGTGTTCGGCGAGCCTGCCGAGGCGGCCGGCCTGTTGCGCGCGCATCTGCCGCCGGCCGTCGCCGAGGGCTTGGACTGGTCGACGCTCACCGTCCACGAAAGCGACTTCTTCCCGCCGGAGTTGCGCGCCGCCGAGTCCGATCTGCTCTACTCGATCAAGCGCCGCGATAGCGAAGATCGCGTTTGGATTTATGTGGTGCTGGAGCACCAATCCACCTCCCGGAGCCGCGACCGCTGGATGCGGCTGCGGATGTTGCAGCACTGCTGCCGGATCTGGGAGCGCGACCGGCGTGACTATCCCGACGAGACCGAGTTGCGCCCTATCCTGCCGGTGGTGTTCTATCTGGGGAACGGCCCGTGGGGCCATGCCACCGAGTTCTCCGAGTTGTTGCCCGCCAAGGTGCGGGCGTGGCCGTGGCTGCCGCGGTTCGAGCATCTGCTGATCGACCACTCGGAGACGCCGCTGGCGGGGGTGCGCGGTGCGATGAAGGGGCGCGCGGCGCAGCTCATGATGATGGCGGCGTGCCGCGTCGCACGGTGGCCGGCGTTGCGGCGCGCGCTGCCGCTGCTGGCCGAGGTGGCGCGCCGCGGCGGGCGGGAGCAGGTGCGCGCGTTCGTGCTGTACGCGCTGGCGACGCAGGAGGAGCAGATGCGCCGGCGATTTGCGAAGGAGTTTCAACGGCAGGTGCCGGGACCGGAAGGAGATATTATGACCTACGTCGAGGAGATCAAGCAGCAGGGCCGTCTGGAAGGCCGCAAAGAAGGCCGTGTAGCAGGCATCGAAGAGGGGCGGGTCGAGGGCCGTGTCGAGGGCCGCGTCGAGGGCCGCGTCGAGGGCCGTCAGGATGGCCTTGAGGAAGGCCGCCTGGAGGGCCAGGTACGTACTATCGAAAGTTTGCTGCGCGCCGGGGCGCCGTGGCCGCTCATCGAGTCGGCCACCGGCGTGGACGAGGCCGGGCTGCGGGCACTCAAGCAGCGGCTCACGGCTTCCACCTCCCCAAACGGCGGCGACGACACCGCGTAGACGCCTGAGAGGCTACCCTGTCGAGAACCGGCTGCCAGTTGATCGTCGCCACGCATTCGGACCCTCTGATCGGGGGTAACCGCTGGTGATCGCGATGATGCCGTTGGCGCCGGAGCTGCGGCGGCAACTGGAGCGCGCCGTGGTAAGCGCCCGCGATGTCGCCGAGACCGGCTCCCGTGAGGCGCTGGAATCGCTCGCGGTTCGGGAGGGCACGCCCTACGAGCACATGACCGCGGAACAGCGCGCCATGCGTCGGCGGCTGCGCGCCCATGCCCGCCAGCTCGGCGACCGGCGCGACGCCGATTCGGGAGCGCAGGCGATTGGCCGCCTGACGCAGGAGTGCGCTTACGAACACTGGCACGGCATGTTGTTTGCCCGCTTCCTGGCCGAAAGCGAGCTGCTGATCGAGCCGGAGCACGGCGTCCCGGTCACCCTGCAGGAATGTGAGGAACTGACGCGGGAGGAGGGCATCGACCGTTGGGCGCTGGCGGCGCGGTTCGCCCACCGGATGCTGCCGCAGGTGTTCCGGCCCGATCACCCGGCCTTCGAGGTCCGGCTGGCGCACGAGCACCGGCTGAAGTTGGAGGAACTGGTCGAGAGCCTGCCGCCCGAGGTGTTCGCGGCGGCGGACTCGCTCGGCTGGGTCTACCAGTTCTGGCAGTCGAGCAGGAAAGGCGAGGTGAACCGCTCCGAGGTCAAGATCGGAGCGGACGAGCTGCCCGCGGTGACGCAGCTTTTCACCGAGCCCTACATGGTGAGCTTCCTGCTCGACAACTCGCTCGGCGCGTGGTGGGCGGCGCGCCGCCTCACCGGCGCCGACCTGACCAACGCCGTGTCGGAAGCTGACCTGCGCCGGGCCGCGGCCCTGCCCGGCGTGCCGCTCGACTACCTGCGCTTCGTAGCAGGTGACGTAGCGGATGGGCCGGCTCGGTGGCGTCCCGCAGCGGGCGCCTTTGACGCTTGGCCCGAGCGGCTGGCCGACTTGAAGGTGCTGGACCCGTGTTGCGGATCGGGTCACTTCCTGGTCGCCGCCCTGGCGATGCTGGCGCCGATGCGGATGGCGCGTGAGGGCCTTGCGGCGCGCGCCGCCGTCGATGCGGTGCTGCGCGACAATCTGCACGGCCTTGAATTGGACCAGCGCTGTGTGGCGTTGGCCGCGTTCGCGCTGGCGTTGGCCGCCTGGCGCTGGCCCGGCGCCGGCGGCTATCGGCCGCTGCCGGAACTCAATTTGGCCTGCTCCGGGCTCGCTCCCAACTCGACCAAGGCGGAGTGGAGCGCGCTGGCTGAGCAGGCCGCCGCCGATGATCCCCGGCTCTCCGCGCAACTTCGCGGCAGCCTGGATGCGCTGCACGATCTGTTCCGGCAGGCGCCGCTGCTGGGCTCACTGATCGATCCGCATTCGCTGAAAACCGAGCTGTTCCAAGGCGACTACGAATCGGTCAGAGCGCTGTTCGCCGCCGTCGCCGCGCAGGAAGGTATCGACGTCGAACAGACCGAGCGCGCCGTAGCGGCGCAAGGCATGGCCCGCGCCGCCGAGTTTCTGGCCGGCCGCTACCACCTGGTCGTCACCAACGTTCCCTATCTTGTACGGCGCAAGCAGCACGAGAAGCTGCGCGAGTTCTGCGAACGGCACTTCAGTGCCTCCAAGAACGACTTGGCTACCGTGTTCCTGAAGCGCTGCCTCAATCTGTGCGAAGAAGGCGGAACCGCCAGCCTGGTCCTGCCGCAGAACTGGCTGTTCCTCGCCAGTTACCGGCGACTTCGGGAGAAGCTGCTCAAGGCCGAGTCGTGGCGTCTGCTCGCCCGACTGGGTCCCGGAGCGTTCGAGACGATCAGCGGCGAAGTCGTCAAGGCGATACTGCTGACGGCCAGCCGTGGGGACCCGCATCCCGAGCAAAACATGTACGGCCTCGACGTTTCCGCACAGGCAACGTCCGCCGGCAAAGCTGCACGGTTATTGGCGGCGCCGACAGTCGGGGTTCCGCAGCATGACTACCTGGAAGCTGCGCAGGCAGTCGTTTCCTCCGGTCGTCCTGCACGCGGTATGCTGCTGTCAGAGATCGCTGACTACGGCAAAGGGAGCACGACCGGAGACAGCCACCGATTCCTCGCGAGGTTCTGGGAGTTTCCTGTGATCGAACCATATCACGTAATGTGGCTCAACTCACCAAGCAAACATGCATGGTCGGGACGGACCCATGTCTGCAAGGTTCCACTCGACGATCGCGACCTGAAGGCCCAGAAGGGATGCTGGATATGCGGGCAGCGTGTTTTTGGACGCGCCGGAGTCGCCGTCAACAAGATGCAGCGTTTGGAGCCGTTTCTCTATTCCGGGGAAGTGTTCGACGACAACGTATGCCCGATCGCTCCGAAAGATGCCGCGCTGATTCCGTCCGTATGGTCCTATGTTCAGTCACCCCACTATCACGATGACGTACGTTCAGTTGACCAAGCCCTGAAGGTTACCGCCGGCACGCTGACGACGGTTCCGTTCGATCTCGACCATTGGACCCGCGTTGCCGAAGAACAGTACCCGCACGGCCTCCCGCTTCCGTACACCGACGATCCTACGCAATGGATATTCCACGGCCATCCGTGCGGATCGGTGGTCTGGGACGAGGACGCCAAACGCACCGCCCACGGCCCGTTGCGCGAGGATGCCAGTGTGTTGCACGTCGCCGTTGCCCGTCTGCTCGGCTACCGCTGGCCGGCGGAACGGGACGAGGCGATGGAACTGGCCGCCGAGCAGCGCGAGTGGGTCGCCCGCTGCGCGGCGTTGCACGACTTCGCGGACGCGGACGGCATCGTCTGTCTGCCGGCGGTGCGCGGCGAGATGTCGGCGGATCAACGCCTGCTGCGGTTGCTGTCCGCTGCCTACGGCGCGGCGTGGAGCGACGCAAGTCTCCCGCGCCTGCTCGCCTCCGCCGGCGGCCGAAGCCTCCACGACTGGCTGCGCGACCGCTTCTTCGAGCAACACTGCAAGCTGTTTCACCACCGCCCGTTCGTCTGGCATATCTGGGACGGCCGCCGCGACGGCTTTCACGCCCTGGTCAACTACCACAAGCTGGCCGCCGTCGGCGGCGACGGCCGGCGGCTCCTGGAATCCCTCACCTACAGCTACCTGGGCGACTGGATCACGCGCCAGAAGGACGGTATCGAACGCGGCGTAACCGGCGCCGAAGATCGGCTCGCCGCCGCGCTGCGGCTGCAACAGCGCCTTGACGCAATTACTGTGGGCGAGCCGCCGTTCGACATCTTCGTCCGCTGGAAGCCGCTCGCCGAACAGCCCATCGGCTGGGAGCCGGACGTCAACGACGGCGTGCGCCTCAACATCCGCCCGTTCATGGCCGCGGACCTCCCCGGCGGCAAGGCCGGCGCCGGCATCCTCCGCGCCAAGCCCAACGTCCACTGGCGCAAGGACCGCGGCAAGGAACCCCGAACGCTGCCCGCCGGCCGCAAGCCCTCGCCCCAGCGACAGGACCAGCCCGACCCACACGAGGACCGCGACCTCCGCCCACAAGACGACTTTCCTTGGTTCTGGCCCAACGGCCAGTTCACCGGCGACCGCGTAAACGACCAGCACCTCACCGTTGCCGAGAAACACATCGCACGGTCATGTTATACTCCGGTGCCTGAACGATGACCGCCACGTCACTGCCCACACCCGTGGGCCGCCAACGAGAGGTCCTGTACCTGCCGTCCCAAGGTCATGTCGTAGTACTCGGCACTGCTGGCAGCGGTAAGACTACGCTCGCGATTCTCCGGTCGCTATTCCTTTCGGACAGCTCAACCGACCACAGTGGGCGAACGCTGCTCGTAACCTTCAATCGGTGTCTCGTTACCTATATGGAGGCACTGATGTCGGGCACGACGCAGTATTCGGTCGACGTCCGCAACTATCATCACTTTGCGCGCGGCTATCTCGCCAATCGCGGCAAATTTCCATGGAAGTGTCAGTAGTGTCCGGTCATAAATCAAGCAATCGCAACTGTTTAGCGGACGGGTCCGGTTCCGAACTGTAATCTTCCATCGTAAGTGCTTCATGTAGCGGTACTTGCTCGAATGGCATGACCGATAAGATCTGTAGCATTGTGTAGAGCGGCGTGTCGATCCCCAGCCGCTTGCGGATAATCGCGACCAGCACGTAGACCGACACCGCTATCCACAGTTGCGATTTCACGGCATTCTCCGAAACTCCCAGAAAACGCTTCACCCGCAGGTGCTGTTTGACCCACTTGAAGAACAACTCGACCTGCCACCGACTCTTGTACAAACCACAGATCGTCACCGCATCAAGTCCGGTCCGGTTGGTGAGAAACACCAGTGTTTGGCCGGATTGTGGGTCCCTGTAGCGGACACGCCGCAGACGGTCCCGGTACCTCAGCTTGGCCTGCGCCCCACCCAAAGCGATGATCTGATCCGAGATGACTCCTAGCGTTCGGTCCGTCGGCGTGGAGTACAGGCGCCGGTAGCGGATGTTCTTCTTGGCACGAGTCACGAAGAAGGCGCCGGCCTGGTCCAGCGCGTACAGGCGTTGAAAGTCGATGTAGGCGCGGTCCATGACGTACGTCGCGCCAGCCTCCGGCACCAGCAAATCAAGCACGTTGACGTCGTGTAACCTGCCGTCGGAGATGTGAATGAAACTTGGGATCGAACCTCGTAAATCCAACAGGGTATGCATCTTGACCGCCGCCTTGGTGGCTCGGAACGCCGCCCAGGGGAAGATCGACAGGCAGAGATCGACGGTCGTGGAGTCCAGTGCGTAGGCGGTCTCGTTCAACTTGGTGGCCAACATCTCGTCGGCGTACAGTGCGCGCGCCTGCACGATCAACCGTTGGGCGAAGTCCGCGTAGATCCGCCAATCGCGCCGCTCGTTGGCATCGGCCAAGGTAGAGCGGCGCACCGGTGTCCGGAATCCACAGTGATAGAGCTTGGTAGAACGAGCCGCCAGGCAGGCTTCGATGTCGCGCAGACTCTCGCGGTGCGTGAGTTGCGCGAAGGCGAGCGCACGATAGTGCTCGGTGCAGCGTAACGTACGGACCTTGCGGTCGCCGGCGTAGCGATCGACGATGCGAGCGAAAGTCGTCCACGGCAGGTAGTTCATTACCTGGGAGAACAGGGTCTGGCCGAAATACATGCCAGCAGGTTAGGCGAATGCGGCCGAGGGGTGCTGCACCGAGCCGCCGGTCGGCTGTGGCGAACCGACCGGTACGCCGGACGGCTGTGGGCCAGCGGATCGCGTGAGACGGCCGAATCAAGTTCAAGTCGCCACCACCCGATTTTGCCTGTAACCTTTATGTGTGTAATCAGTTACAATCACGCGACGGTCTCCAAACCGGACAGTACTGTGGAAGTGTATCAACTCCATCGGTGAACGCACGAAACTGATCAATACGATACTGAGTCGCGCCAGAAACAGCGATCTACAGAGTCCCATACTTGAACGCTCGAAAACATTCATTGACGAGGAATTCGAGTGGATTCAGCAGCATGTGCGCGCGGACGAGAATGCCTACGTCGACGAGACTCGCGCCGGGCAGGCCACCACACGAGTAACGCGAAATGATCGTCGCGTTATGTTCGAGCTCTATAGACGATACCTCGATGAGCGCCGCCGCGTGAACAAGCTGTACGATTGGTGCGACTTGGCGAGCGCTGTCCGTACCGAGATGAACTCCGATCGCGGAGAACGCCGTTATCGCCACATCATCATCGATGAGGGCCAGGATTTTTCACCGGAGATGCTGAGATCACTTGCCCTCGCCGTCCCGAGAGACGGTAGTCTTACCTTCTTTGGCGACATAGCCCAACAGATATACGGTCACCGGATGTCTTGGCGTAGCGCCGGTCTATCCCGCTCGCCGGATCTGGCGCTTCGAAGAAAATTATCGAAATACGAAGCAAGTCTCAAGGCTTGCCATCGCCCTTGCGAATATGCCACATTTCCCGGACAATCCGGACCTCGTAGAGCCGAAGGCGCCAGCGGCCGATGGTCCACTACCCTACAAGCGCGCATTTCCGAGCGATTCGGAGGAGCTTGCGTTCGTCGTCGAGCACGCACAGCGATTGGCAAAAACAGGGACGGTCGCCGTTCTGTTTCAGACGCGTCACCAGGAGTCCGCGTTTCGAACGGCTTCCTGGTGTAACCCGACTCCATCGCGAGCTCCTCAATTGGCCGCCGGGACCCGGGTTATTCTACGGGACGTATCACTCCGCAAAGGGACTTGAGTTTGACACGGTGTTTCTTCCGTTGCTGTCCGACGCTCAATGGCTTCATCCCACTGGCGCTGACGAGATTGACGAGGCGGAGTCGGCAGCACGATGCGCGCGGCTTCTCTATGTGGGGATCACACGAGCGAGATCGAACTTGATTATGACGTACGTCGGTCGATTGACGCGATTACTCCCCGTCGAACCGGGACTGTATCAGAAATGAAGGAACTGGAGTTGATACGGGAGAGCGTAACACGGCGAGGCATAACCCGGCTGTGCCATTTTTCGCCGTCACGCAATCTCGCGCATATCCTCAGCGGACGGGGCGGAATCATCTCTGCTAGCAGTCTCAGAGACGACGATTTGGCAGTGTATAATCCTACTGATAAGGCTCGTTTGGATGGACGCTCGGACCACGTGTGTTGCTCGATTCAATATCCCAACGCATGGTACTTTAGTAAAGCGAGGCTCAAGGAAATGCTATTCGATGATTGGGTAGTCCTTATGATAGACGCAAAATATCTATGGCAGCATGGCACGAAGTTCAGTCCGGGAAACGCCGCCACTAAAGGAGGAGCGTTGATAGCTGAGGGTGTTGCAGGGTTCGTCAGGTTGTTTGCGGAGAACGTCGATCGATTTTACCGCGGTCCGCGACATCCTCCGTTCGTTCCGACTGACGAGCAGGCCGAAGTGCTGATTTCGGGGCACATCGCAATCAAGGATATCATCGGCGTCGGGGTAAAAGACAGGGGGCAGGCGGATCGTGAAGTAGTTCGCCTGCGTCTGCAGGGTCTTGAAATTCCTCGGCTACGGATCGTTAGCGAGTTTTTCAACGCTAGCGTACTCAGCGGGATGCTACGCTCGGGAAGCATTCCGGAGGAACACGAATACGATCCGGGAGGTGCGTATGGTTGACAGCGGTAGTGGAAAAGTAAGGCCGTTCGTGGTTTCAGGCGCCAAGGCGGAGGGCGCGCTTCTTGCGTTTGCTGCGGGCGATGCGTTGGGCTGGCCGCAGGAGCTACGGCGAAGTACGGCAGCGTCCGGCGAGCAGGTAGCGCATGTCGAATTCAGAGAGTGGACGCGGCGTAGCGGTGGGCGGTTTCATCCATACGAGGAGATAGTGCGCGCGGGAGAGTACAGCGACGACACGCAACTCACGCTTGCTGTAGCGCCCACCAGAACCAGCCACGGGACGGAATGGTGGAAGGCATTAACACGGGTAGAGCTTCCTCTGTGGATGCTGTACGAGCGGGGCGGAGGCGCGGCGACCAAGCGATCCGCGGCGTTGTGGGCCAAGGGTTGCGCTCCTTGGTTGTCTAGCAAGAGTGAAGATGTACGCCGGTACTTCGCGGCCGGCGGCAATGGCGCGGCCATGCGCGTTTTGCCTCACGCGCTGTTTCTTGCGGGAGAGGAGAATCCTTCTTCTTTGGTTCACGACGTGGTTCTGGACGGTTCCGCTACTCACGGTCATCCACGGGCGCTCGTCGGCGCGGCGGTATACGCGTACGCTGCTTGGTGGTTGGCGCGCAGAAACGGCACGCTTCCGTTCGGTGCACTGTTGGAGGCGTTGATCGAAGGGGCGCCACAGTGGAGCCGGTTTCCGAGGTCAGACCAGGAGTCGAGGGCTTGGTTCGATGCGGCGAACACGGCGGCTGAGGTACCGTACGACGTGATGTGGCAGCGTACCGTGGACGAAATGACGAAGCTGTTGGAGGTGGCGCGGAAAGGAGTCGAGAGGGGAGCTCTGGCCGACGATCACGCCGTCTTGAGCGATCTTGGATGCTTCGGTAAGACGAAGGGCGCTGGAACTAGCAGCGCGGCGGCCGCGGCCTATCTTGTAGCGCGTCATGCGGCGCAACCGGTACAGGGCATTCTCATCGCTGCATTCGAGAAGGGGGCCGACACCGATACTCTCGCGGCCATGGCTGGCGGTCTGATGGGCTGTGTCGCAGGCGTCGAGTGGCTTCCCCGGCCGTGGTTACAGGTTCAGGACGCGGCCTACCTTCGCAGCTTGGCTACTAAGGTGACGGCTGGGCCGAAGGAAGCACGCCAGCTCCCGGTAGCGCCCCTGCGGTCTCGGTCGATCTCGCCTGATCTGTGGGCGGGAAGCGAGCGGGAAGTGCTGCTGAGCGATGCGCTACGGGCGCGAGCGACCGCCTTACCGGACCCGCGACCCATAGCCAAGTCGATCTCGGTTCGTGCATGGCGACTCAATACCTCCGTTGGGCAGACCATGTACGTCACGCATGTCCGCCGTCTGTCGTCGGAAGAGATCGCCGGGGCAACCGATCGACCGACAAATCGACCCGCTGCATCGGTCGGAATGATCGCCGAACGCCGTGGACAATACGGTGAACAGCAGAAAGACGTACTCTATACGGAGTTCTGCCGCCAACTGGTGATCATCGGGAAGGGAGACCAACTGAAGCGTCGTGACGTTGAAAAGCGGCTAGGGCTCGTACCGAGCCAAGTACGGGCATGGTTGAATCGCGCCGAGAACGATGGGAAGCTCCGGTGGACGTCGAAGAAGCCGGCGGGGTTCATGGTAAGTGAGACGATAAGCGAACTAGACTACGACAAATCGGACGGAACCGGAGGATGACAATGGACAAGCGCGGCGTTTCATCTTCTACGATAGTATCCATAGGATACGATCCAAAGACGGAGACTCTTGAGATCGAGTTCGGAAGCGGCCGTGTATACCAGTACTACGACGTTCCGGCCAATCTGCACGATGAGATCATGCAGGCGCCATCGAAGGGACAGTTCTTCAACACCTATATCAAGGATCGCTATTCGTTTGCGAGGGTGGGTTGACCGACCGGTAATGCGATGACGTTGGAGTGGCCGGAGGTCGAGCGGCGCATCGCTGCCGGAGAGGACGACCGCACCGAGTTCAAGCGCGGATCGGGGACGTGCGCGCGGTCGCCAGGACGCTGTGCGCGTTCGCCAAACGGCACCGGCGGGTTGCTCGTGATCGGGGTCAATGACCGCGGCGCGGTCGCCGGAGTGCCGGCGGATGCGGAAGGGGTGCAGGAGCGGCTGACCAACCTGTTGCACACCGCCTGTGGCAAGCCGGTGACCGCGCGTTGCGGGCGCCACGAGACCGGCGCCGGCTGGGGGTGCACTGGGTCGCCGTGCACCGCCATCAGCGCGGCTACGAGCCGTTCTCCTACGACGGCCGCTTCTGGATTCGGCGCGGACGCGGCTGGCTGATGATGCGCCACGCCATGCGCCGCTTCAACGGCACCGAGCCGGCGCTGCTCAACGACGCGCGCAACCGCATGGTCCGCGTAACCTTCGACCTGCGCCCGGACCCGCTCGACGACGCAGGACGTAGCCTGACGTGAAGTCGTTTGAATCCGGCGTGCTCGAAGACATGCCGATCCACCATAGACTGCTCGGTATCGTTCGGAACATCAGCGAATACAAGGGCAAGCAGGACTTGTACCAGCGCCAGTCACCGCAAGTCATGGAGACGCTACGCCAAGTCGCGCTGATTCAGAGTACCGAGTCATCCAACCGCATCGAAGGCGTTACCGCGCCGGCGCATCGCATTCGGTCACTCATGGAGCGGAAGACCACGCCGCGGAACCGCTCGGAGCAGGAGATTGCCGGCTACCGCGACGTACTGAGCACCATCCACGCCAGCGCCGCGGACATTCCGTTTACCACGGACACGGTGCTCCGGCTGCATCGGGATCTATACCAGTTCATCCCCGGCGAAGGCGGGCACTGGAAGCGAAGGAACAATCAGATCGTGGAGATCGGCCCGGACGGTACGAACGTGGTGCGTTTTCAACCGGGCGACGCGCACCTCACCGCGGATGGGATGAACCTGCTGCATGAGCGTTTCAAGGATCGATGGGACGCTGGCGAGATTGACCGGTTGGTCCTCATCGCCGCTTACGTACTGGACTTTCTTTGCATCCATCCGTTCCACGACGGCAATGGCCGTATGGCGCGACTGATCACCACGCTGCTGCTGTATCATGCGGGCTATGACGTAGGCCGGTACGTCAGCCTTGAGCAGATCGTCGAGCGCACCAAGGAGAGCTACTACGATACCTTGCGCGCGTCTTCCGTCGACTGGCATGGCGGCGTCCACGACCTGAGTCCTTGGGTCGAGTACCTACGCAGAATAAGCGATTCGGCGACAGATTGGCCACAAGCATCGCGAAAGTCGGGAGATTTCGGCGACTCTTGGGATCGATAGGCGTCCCGACGCTGACATTCTGGGCATCCGCAGTGTGAGAACCGCGTCAACCCTTTGAGTTGACCAAGCCAGTGGCGATTTGGCGGCATGTGGGACTTCAGGTGCCCCCATCAGGACAGACTACCCCCTGCCATCTCGTCATCAACACCCGTCCCAGACTTCCTTACAGCGCCGCCAGTCGTGCTAGCGCGGCGCTGAACCTCTGGTGGTACTCGCCGGCCGACAGCTTGAGCAGCACGCCGTCCCGGCCAGTCTTGGCGACCACGCCGGCCCGGCATATCCACAGGTACAGAAACCGCTTGCAGCGCAGCACCGCGCCATCTCCCAACTCCAACAGGTTGAGCATCCAAGTCTTCAGGTTCCACGCCAACGCCGCGATCATGAAGTACGCTTGATTGGCTCCCAGCAACCCGGTCGGAACATGGTGCATGCGCCGCTCGGAAATTGACCCTTTTGCCGCTCAGAAATTGACCCACCCCCGGCAGTCGGCCTCCGGGGTAGTTTGGTGTTGCTCAAACATCAAGCTGACCGGAGGGAAGGATGCTGGGGATGGGTCGCGTACACATTATCAGACACAAGCGAGAGAACGAAGGGCTGCCGATCCGCGAGATCGCCCGTGATCTGGGGGTGAGCCGGAACACGGTGCGCAAGTACCTCGACGGCGACGGCGAGCCGCACCGGCGGGAAGCCGGCAAGCGCCCGCAGCCGGTGCTGGACGCGGTGCGCGTGCGGATCGACGAGCTCCTGCGGGAATGGGGGCAGCGCACGACGCCGAAGCAGCGCGTGACCGGGACGCTGGTACACCAGCGGTTGCGGGCGGAGGGCTACCAGGTGGGCAGCACCACGGTGCGCGCCTACCTGGCTGAGCAGCGGCGCGCGCGGCAGGAGGTGTACGTGCCGCTGGTGTGGCGCCCAGGGGACGCGGCGCAGGTGGACTTCTTCGAGGTGACCGTGGAGGTGGCTGGCGAGCGCCGCGCGGCGTGGATGTTCATGCTGCACCTGATGTATTCGGGCCGGGACTTCGCGTGGCTGTACGAACGGTGCAACCAGGTCGCGTTCCTGGACGGCCATGTGCGCGCCTTCGGTCATCTGGGCGGGGTGGTGCGGCGTTGCATCTACGACAACTTGAAGGCGGCCGTGAAGCGGCGCCTGGGGTTGGGGCAGGAGCGGGAACTGAGTGATCGGTTCCTGGCGCTGTGCTCGCATTATGTGATCGAGCCGTGCTTTGCGCGTCCCGGCGAGGGGCATGACAAGGGCGCCCGGAACTGATGGCCGAGTTGGGCGCGCCCTACGAGCAGTTGTGGCGGCTGCTGAGCACCCGGTACGGGGAGTTGGAGGCGGCGCGGGTGGTGGCCAAGCTGGTCGGCGCCATCGTCGAGCATGGCGAGCAGCTGGTGGCCGAGACGCTCAGCGCGGCGCTGACCACGCCGCCGGCGGCGCCGAGCGCGCCGCGCCAACCGCCGGCGACGGTGCCGGTGCCGGCCGCGTTGCAGCGCTACCGCGTGGAGGCGACGCCGGCGGCGGCCTACGACGCGCTGCTGGCGGGCGGCGACCGATGAGCGATCTGACAGACGCGGTGATCGAGCAGCACCTCAAGGCGCTCAAGTTGCCGACGATGCGGCGCGAGTACCGGCAACTGGCTCGCCAAGCCGGAGCCGACTCCTGGACCTTCGAGGACTTCTTGCGGGAACTGCTGGAACACGAGGTGCGCGCCCGCGATGCGAGCGCCGCTGCGCGGCGGCTGCGCGAGGCGCACTTCCCGGACGTGAAGACCTTGGCGCAGATCGACTGGGATCAGATGCAGGGGGTCAGCAAGCAGCAGATCATCGAACTGGCGTCCTGCCGGTTCATCGACCGCCCCGAAGACGTGGTGATCGCCGGTCCCATCGGCACCGGCAAGTCGCATCTGGCTATCGCGCTCGGCGTGGAAGCTGCCAGACGCCGATTCCGGGTCCGGTTCGTCAAAGCCCACGATCTGGCGCGGCAACTGCTGGAGGCGCGCGATGACCGCGAACTGGGGCGGCTGCAGATGCGGCTGCGCCGAGTCGACCTGCTGATCATCGACGAACTCGGCTTCATCGCGTTCGAACGCGCTGGCGGCGAGTTGCTGTTCCATCTGATCTCTGACCGCTATGAGCGCCGGGCCACGATCGTGACCACCAATCTGGCGTTCGGGGAGTGGGTCAGAACGTTCCGGGACGAGAAGCTCACCACGGCGCTGTTGGACCGCCTCGGCCACCACGCGCACATCATCACGACCACCGGAGAGTCGTTCCGCACCTCGCCGCGCCGCCGCAGCCCTGGCGCGCCGCGTGCAGCGGCCGATGAATCGGCGCCCGTTACGTAACGGTGCGCAGTTGACGTGGCGCTGACCAACGCCGAGCGCCAACGGCGCTATCGAGAGCGGCGCAAGGCGCGCCAGCCGCAGGCGCGGATGCGCCGGCCGCGTGATCGGCGTTCCCGGCCGCAGCGCTGGCAGGGCGCGGTGCGCACCCTGCTCGACCTGCAGGATGAGTACCGGGAGTGGCTCGATCATCTGCCGGACTCCCTCCGGGAGTCCGCGCTCGCCGACAAGCTGGAGGCGATCTGTGAGCTGGACCTTGACGAACTGGACAGCGTGGAACCGCCGCTCGGATACGGACGCGACTGACGTTGCGGCACCCGCTCTCCTGACTTCCCGCCCGATCCTGCCGGCGGCCGTCCCGCCGTCCCGCGCCGCCATACCAAGCGCCGCACCGCCGCCAGCTGCCCAAGCGCCGATCGACTCCCCGGCCCCCTTCCCTTTGGCCGCCACCTCCGCTACATTCCCCACTGCCGAGGGTGGGTCAAAAACCGACCGGCAAAGTGCTCAATTTCCGAGCGGCGCGCGCACATGGGACAGTCCCAGCCCCTCCTTCAGGTCCTTGATCAGATTCTCCTGATTGCCCCGCCCCTGCGCGGTCCTCAGCACCGCCGTGTTGCTCCGTTTCGAGTTCGTCACCACGATCCAGTACGCATACTTTCTCATCCCGTCGAGGTACTCTTGCTTGCCGTCCGCGTCGTGGATCGGCGTCCGCTTGATCACATACCGATAGCCCTTCTTCCAACTCGTCGGTCGGAACATCATCCTGGCCACTTCCGGCGTCCCCTTGTACCACTGGTCAGGCTTGCGCTGCCGGCTGATCTTGCGCTTCACGTTCTCCCGCCGCTTCCGCCGGCGCCGGCCCGACCGCTCCCTGATCGGCGCCAGCGGACGCCATGCGCACTCCGGAAGCCCGTGCACGGCCCGCAGCAGATTCTGCCGCTGCTTCGCCACGATGTAGAACTCCACCCCGCGCTCGGCGCAAATGTCCACGATCTCCTGATCGTAGTAGCCACTGTCAGCGCGCATCCGCACCTGTCGAAAGTGCTTCCGCACCCGCTCGATCGTTCTCGGCAACACCTCCTTGATCCCGTAGCTGGTATGCCGGCTGCCTTCATGCAGTCCCAGATGCAGCACGTCTCCGGTCTCCGCCACCGTCCCGTACAGACTGCTGTAGCTCCACCGTCTGTCGTAGCTGAAGTCCGCGCCTTCCTTCTGCTCTCCATACACTTCGTGGATCGACGAATCCCAGTCCAGCGTCGCTACACGCCGCCGCGACCGCGGCAGCAACCCGAACGCCCGCTGCTGTATCTCCTCGACCGCCTCCCGTAACTCGCTCCGCGCCAGCTTCCCAGCCTGCTGATCCCGATCGCTGCACTGCTCCCGCTTGCCGTCGAAGCGAGCCAGAAAGTCCCCGACCGTGGTGGCATGCGGCACCCGCGCGCCGCCCAACAGCCGGCGCAATCCTTCGTCGGCGCGCAGCCAGTTGATGTCGCTGAGCGTGTTCCCGCCGCTGAGCATGTTGTAGGTCAGCGTCAGCACGTGGTCCGACTCGGTATACCATTTGTGCCGCCGCAGCACGCGCACCGCAGAGTCGATCACCGGCGCCACTTCAAGCCGCTCGACGAGCCCGTGCACGATGCCCAAGCCGGACCAGCTCACCAGCGGAGCGCCACCGCGCGGCTCGGTCAGAAGGCGGGGATGGGAGAATTGGGGTTGACAAGCATCGTCAGCCGTGTATCCTGGTGGTGATTGAATCATTTCGGGTCCTCTTTGGTGCTTGACCGGTTGGGTTTAGATACTTCCGATTATAGCACTTAGGAGGACCCGTTTCAACCCCGCCTACCCGAATCGCTTACTCTGGGTACTCGGCGTGGTAGTCCTCAGCGCCTGGCGGGAGCTGGATCGCCGGGTTGGACTCGTCCAAGGAGCGAGAGGGTCCAAGACGGCGATGGTGCTGGACGTGATCGCGCATACGATAGGCGAGTTCTCGGTCTCCGACTTGCAGGAACGCTGTCCAAAGGTGAGCGTCGACATGATTCGGCTGGTGCTGCGCCAGCAGCGGGACCTGGGTGAAGTCGAGTGCCTGGGACGTGGCCCACGTGCCCAATGGCGGAGAATTGGGTAACGTTACCTATTATATGGGTAATGGAGCGCCCCATCTTACCTATATGGTCGCCCTCGTACTCACCGAACGGCAGGACATCCCATCGGCGGCGGTCAAGAAGGACAACGGAATGGGTACGTTACCTAATATATGGGTAATGAAGCGCCCGTCATTACCTATATGGGCGGGACAGTGATCGAGGAGCTGGCGGCGGCGCTCCGGGCGGCGGCCAGCTTCAATCCCGACGACGCGGCGGCGCCGGCGGCGGTGCTGTGGGCCGACCACCCCGCGCAGTGGGAGCCGGTCATTCCGCACCTGCGCGGGCTCATGCCGCACCTGCTGGTGCTCGGCGATTACGCTCCCGCCGAGCGGACCGGACCGGCGATCTGGTTGCGCTGCATGGTCGATCGGACGCTGGATGCGCCCGCCATGCCGGACGGCGCGGCGCCGGTCCTCTACCTGCCGGGCGTGAGCCGGCAGGAGCTCGGCGCGGCGCAGACCTGCCCCCGGCGCCTGCAGCCGCTGGTGGAGCTGCAGTACCGCGGCGTCTGCTGGACGCAGAAGAACGGCAAAGACTGGACGGTGGAGGCGTTCCTCGCCTCCAAAGCCGGCGGCCTGGGGCTGGACGTGGCGCGCGATGCCGCCACCCGGCAGGCGCTGCTGCGTGCGCTGCCGAAGGTGGCGGCCGCCCCGGTGCAATCGCTGCGCGGGCGGCGCCTGGAAGCGGAGGACTTCGACGCGCTGCTGTCCGATGATCCGGTCAAGGACCTGCTGTCGTGGCTGAATGACCCGCGCGCCGCCGCGGCCGGCTGGGACGCCGCGCGCCGGGACGCCTTTGCCTCCCGCTGCCGGGCGGACTTCGGCTTCGATCCGGCCGCCGACGGCGAGCTGGTCGCCGCGGAGCGGCTGGGCCGGCGCGAAGGGGCGTGGCGGCCGGTCTGGAGCCGGTTCGCCGAGGCGCCGGCGCGCTATCCCGGCGTCCCGGAACTGCTGCGCCGCGCGCGCCCGCACGACCTTACCGAAGATCTGTTCGCGGAACGCTCGTCATGGCCGCAGGAGAACGAAGCCGACGAGTCGGACCTGCGCCGCCGCCTCGCCGCTTGCACAGGCAAAGCGCCGGCTGCCGCCCGTGACGAGATCCGCGCGCTCGAAGCGAAGCACGGCCAACGCCGCGGCTGGGTGTGGGCGGAACTCGGGCAGGCGCCGCTGGCGCGCGCTCTGGAGCACCTGGCCGTCATCGCGGAGCGCGCGGCCGAGCAACTCGGCGGCGCGGCGGCGGCCGACCTGGCCCGCCGCTACGCGGACGGGGCGTGGCGGGTCGACGCCGCGGCGCTCGCCGCGATGGCCGCGGTCACCTCCGCCGCCGACCAGCGGGCGGTCGGCGCGGCGCTGCACGCCCTCTATCTGCCGTGGCTGGAGTCCGCGGCGCGCCGCCTGCAGGAGCTGATGCGGCAGGAGCCGGCCGCGATCCGCGAGTCGCCGGCGGGCTACGCCGCCGGCGACGAACCCGGTACGGCCATCCTGTTCGCCGACGGCCTGCGGTTCGACGTGGCGCAGCGGCTGGCCGCCCTCCTGCGAGCCGACGGCCTGGCGGTTGCCCTTGCCACCCGCTGGGCGGCGTTGCCGACCGTCACCGCCACCGCCAAGCCGGCGGTCTCGCCGGTCACCGGACAGATCGCCGGCGCAAACCCGGACGACGAGTTCCGGCCCGGCGCCGCGAGTGACGGCCGGCCGTTGACCACCGAGCGGTTCCGCAAGCTGCTGGCGGAGGCCGGCTACCAGTACCTGGCCGGCGGCGAGACCGGCGACCCGGCGGGCCGCGCCTGGACCGAGCACGGACTGATCGACCGGCTCGGTCACGCGCTGCCGGCGGCGTTCGCCTCCGGCATCGACGCGCAACTCGGTCTGCTGCGCGAGCGCGCCGCGGCGCTGCTTGACGCGGGCTGGCGCGTGGTGCGCGTGGTGACCGATCACGGCTGGCTGTGGCTGCCCGGCGGCCTGCCCAAGGTCGAGCTGCCGCGCTACCTCACCGAAACCCGCTGGGCGCGGTGCGCGACCGTCGCCGGTTCCTCCGCCGTCGAGACGCCGGTGGTGGCGTGGCACTGGAACGCCGGCGAGCGGATCGCGGTGCCGCCCGGCGCCGCCTGCTTCGCCGCCGGCAAGGAATACGCGCACGGCGGGGTGAGTCTCCAGGAGAGCGTGATTCCCGTGCTGCGGGTCACCGCCGGGGCAGCCGCCACAGGCGCCGCAGGCGCCGCGCCTGCGCCCGCCGTCATCACCGCGCTATCATGGGCGGGGCTGCGCTGCCGGGTGCGCGTCACCGCGCCGCCGGCGGCCTCCGTGGACCTGCGCACGCGGGTGGCCGACGCCGCTTCGAGCATCGCCCGCGCGCGACCGCTCGACGCCCGCGGCGCGGCGAGTCTGCTCGTCGCCGACGACGAGTTGGTGGGGGCCTCCGCCGTGGTCGTGGTCCTGGACACGGATGGCCGCGTCGCCGCGCGGCAATCCACCATCGTAGGGGGCTGAGGAGTGAGTCTCACGCTCGACGACCTGGACCGGCGCGCCGCGCAGGTGTTCGACGGCTACCTGGTCCGCAAGGACCTGGTGCGCAAGTACAGCCGCCAATATCCGGTGCCGACCTACGTGGTCGAGTTTCTGCTGGGGCGCTACTGCGCCACCACCGACGAGCAGGAGATCGAGGAGGGGCTGGCGATCGTCGAGCGGCAGCTTGCCGACCGCACCGTGCGCACCGGCGAGGAGGAGCTGGTCAAGGCGCGGGCGCGCGACCGCGGCGCCATCAAGCTGATCGATCTGGTCAAGGCCCGGCTCGACGCGCGCACCGACTCGCTGATCGCCGAACTTCCCAGTCTGGCGATTCGGGACGCCCGCATCGATGACGACCTGGTCAAACGGCACGAGCGCATGCTCACCGACGGCTGCTACGCCGAGGTGACCCTGAGTTACGACGCCGCCATCGCCCAGGAACAGAACGGACGGCCGTTCGCCATCGACGCCGTGCGCGCCATCCAGCTTTCGCAGGCCGACGTCCTAAAAACCCTGCAGCGGGCGCGGAACCAGCTCGGCAGCGACGAGTGGCGGCGCCTCCTGTTGCGCAGCGTCGGCCTAGAGCCGGCCGCCCTCAGCGAGCGCGCGCAACTGGTGGCGCTGGTGCGCATGACGCCGTTCGTGGAGCGCAACTACAACTTGGTGGAGCTCGGGCCGCGCGGCACCGGCAAGAGCCATCTGTTCCAGCAGATCTCCCCCTACGCCCATCTGATTTCCGGGGGCAAGGCGACGGTGGCCAAGATGTTCGTCAACAACGCCAACGGCCAGCGCGGGCTGGTCTGCCACTACGACGTGGTCTGTTTCGACGAGATTTCCGGCGTCTCCTTTGATCAGAAGGACGGCGTGAACATCCTCAAGGGCTACATGGAGTCGGGCGAGTTTTCGCGCGGCAAGGAGAGCATCCGCGCCGACGGCGGCATCGTGATGGTCGGCAACTTGGACGCCGCGGTCGCCGACCAGCAGCGCGCCGGCCACCTGTTCGGTCCACTGTCCGCCGACCTGCGCGACGACACCGCGTTCATGGACCGCATTCACGCCTACGCGCCGGGCTGGGACTTTCCCAAGCTGAGCCCGCGCGAGCACTTTACCGATCACTTCGGGCTGGTAAGCGACTTCCTGTCGGAGTGCTGGAGCCGGCTGCGCGCCGGCAGCCGCGTTTCGGCGCTGCAGGGCCGCGTCAACTTCGGCGGCGCGCTGAGCGGACGCGACCTCACCGCGGTCAACAAGACGGTGAGCGGGTTGCTCAAGCTGCTCTACCCGGACCCGGCGATGCCGGTGCCGGACGCTGAGCTGGAGGAGCTGGTGCGCGCCGCGCTGGAGATGCGGCGGCGGGTCAAGGAGCAGCAGAAGCGGGTCTTCAAGAGTGAATTCCGCAACACCCACTTCAGTTACGCCATCGGCGAGGACGGGATCGAGCGCTTCGTGTCGACGCCGGAGCTCGGCAGCGGCGACGCCATCGACCCCGATCCCCTGCCGCCGGGTCAGGTGTGGGGCATCGGCCCCGTCGCGCCGGAGACCGGCCCGTCACTCTACCGCATCGAGGTCACCGCCGGCCCCGGCAGCGGCGTGCGCATCCTCAACGCCCCGGTCCCGCCGGCGTTCCGCGAGAGCGTGCGCTACGCCGAGCAGAACCTGTACGCCCGCGCGCGCGAGCTGGTGGGCGGCCGCGACCCGCGCGCGCACGAGTTCTCGGTGCAACTCCGCGCCATGGACCACGACCGCACCGGCGCCGCGCTCGGCCTGCCGGCGCTGCTGGCGCTGTGCGGCGCGCTGCTGGAGCAGAGCCTCAAGGGCGGCCTGATCGTGGCCGGCGGCCTCAACCTGGGCGGATCGGTGGAGCCGCTCGCCAACGCGGTGGGAGTGGTCGAAGCCGCGGTCGAGAAGGGCGCCGGCGCGGTGCTGGTCCCCGTGTCGGCGCGCCGCCACCTGTTCGACCTCTCCGACGACATGGCCACGCGCGTCAACCTGCAGTTCTACGGCGACGCCCCCGACGCCCTGTTCAAGGCCCTGCTGGAGTAGCGCTCCCGGTAACAGTGACGGCGCCGGCCCGATTCACGCCGCCGTCTGCGCCTCGTAGAATTGGCCATCGTAGGCGTTGCGTTAGTAGATTCATCAGGCACATGAAGAACCGATTACGGTCGTTCGCCGCGGCGTTTCGCGCTCGGTCGATACTTGGCCTGCTGGCCGCGGCCGGCGCGCTCCTCGGCGCGCCGTCTCTGGTGGCCGCGCCCATCCCCGAAGTCGCGCGGCACGGCGCGGCGGTCAGCGCGGCCAACGCGCTCGTCGCCGAGGTGCGGGTGTCGCTGACCGGCGCAGCGCGGGTGTTCGTCGAGTACGACAACCCGCAGGCCGGCCGCTACCGCACCGCGCTGAGCGAGCCGGGCGCCGAGCACGTCATCCCAATCGTCCGGCTGCGCCCGCAGACGACCTACGACTACACGATCTTCGTCACCGCCGGCTCCGGTGCCGGCGAACCGGATGCGGCCGCCGGGCCGGGCGGCCGCTTTACCACCGGGGCGCTGCCGCCGCCGCTTGCCGACCTGGAGGTGACGGCGTACGGCCGCAGCTCCCAGCCCCTCATCCTCTCCAACTACCGGCGTGGCGACTTGCCGGGATACTTCGTCCTGTGGGACGAAACCGGCGCAACGGTGTGGTACCGCGCCGGCGTAGCTCAGCCCGGCCCGATCACGCAGCTTGCCAACGGCAACTTCATCTTCCTGGAACGCGCCAGCCTCACCGAGATCACGCCGTTGGGTGAAGTGCTCAACCGGTTCGAGCGGGACGGCGAAGCGGGGATTCCGCACCATGAGCTCAGCGTGCTCGACGACGGCCGCGTGCTCTATCCGAGCAGCGAGATCTACGTGTTCGACGACTCGGCGAACGGCGGCGCCGAGGACACGACGTTCCGCGTCGACAACCTGCGCGTCTGGGACCCGGCGAGCGGACGCATCGAGCAGATGTGGGACGCCAAGGAGGCATGGGACGTCCGGGACCCGGACCAGCGCAGGCCGGGGCGCCTGCGCGACGACGGCAGCTTCAGTTGGACGCACGTCAACTCGGTGGCCGTCGGTCCGCGCGGCAACGTCATCGTGTCGGTGCGCGGGCGCCACCAGGTGATCTCCCTCAGCCCGGACTTCCGGACCATAGAGTGGCAACTGAGCGGGCCGGACAGCGACTTCGAGTTTCCCGACCCGCGCGACCGGTTCTACGGGCAGCACACGGCGGCGCAGCTTGCCAACGGCAACGTCCTGCTGTTCGACAACGGCCTGCTGCGGCCGGACGCCGAGGGCGGGCGCTACTCGCGCGCCCTGGAGCTGCGGCTGGACGCTGACGCCGGTACGGCGGTCAAGGTGTGGGAATACCGGCTCATCCCCGATCTTTACTCCGCGCGCGGGGGCAGCGCGTACCGGCTCGGCAACGGCAACACGCTGATCAACTTCTCCAGCGTTCCGGCTCGCCTGCGCGACGTGCCGATGACCGTGGTGGAGGTGGACGCCGCCGGCAACGAGGTGTTTCGGGTAGACACGCTCGATGCGTTGCGTCCGGTCGACCGCTCGCGGGGCCGGGCCACCGGCGGTATGCGGGCGATCATGGGCGAAACCGTGTTGCGCCCGCCGGCCTGACGGCGTGGCCGGCCGTGTTGCGTTGCGCGGCGCGCGCCTGCGTTAGTAGATTTCGTCAGCCATGAAGAAGAACCGATTACCGCCGTTGCTCCTCGGTCTGCTGGCCGCGGCCGGCGCGCTCCTCGGCGCGGCTTCACCGGCGGCGGCGGACACCGGCGCCGCGGTAGTGCGTCACGGCGCCGCGGTCAGCGACGCCAACGCGCTCGTCGCCGAGGTACGGGTGTCGCTGAACCGCGCGGCGCGGGTGTTCGTCGAGTACGACAACCCGCAGGCCGGCCGCTACCGCACCCCGCTGAGCGAGCCGGGTGCCGAGCACGTCATCCCGATCGTCCGGCTGCGCCCGCAGACGACCTACGACTACACCATCTTCGCCGTCGACGATCCCGACGCTCAGGACGCGGCCGCCGGGCCGGGCGGCACCTTCACCACCGGAGCGCTGCCGCCGCCCGTTGCGGACCTGCGCGTGCAGGCGACCGGGAGAAGCACCCAGTCCCTCATCCAGTCGCTCTACCGGTATCCCAGGATGCCGGGATACTACGTCCTGTGGGACGAAACCGGCGCAACCGTCTGGTACCATCACCGGATAGCCCCGGCCGGCCCGATCAGGCAGCTTGCCTCCGGCAACTTCGTCTTTGCGGATCGCGGCAACCTCATCAAGATCACCCCGCTGGGTGAGGTGGTCAAGATGACCGGCGACGCGGGGACTCCGCACCACGCGCTCACCGTGCTCGACGACGGCCGCGCGCTCTATCCGGGGCGGGAGGTCCTGATCTTTGACGACTCGGCGAACGGCGGCCCCGAACGGGCCACGTTCCTGGTCGACAACCTGCGCATCTGGGACCCGGCGGCCGGACGCATCGAGCAGGTGTGGGACGCCAAGGAGACCTGGGACGTACGGGACCCGGGCCAGCGCGTTCCGGGGCCCACCCGCGACGGCAGATTCAGTTGGACGCACGTCAACTCAGTAACGATAGGACCGCGCGGCAACGTCATCCTGTCGGCGCGCGGGCGTCACCAGGTCGTCTCTCTCAGCCCGGACTTCCGCACGATAGCGTGGCAACTGAGCGGGCCGGACAGCGATTACGAGTTTCCCAACCCGGCCGACCGGTTCTACGGACAGCACACGGCGACGCAGCTTGCCAACGGCAACGTCCTGGTGTTCGACAACGGCCACGGGCGGCCGGAGGCCGAGGGCGGCCCTTACTCGCGCGCCCTGGAGCTGCGGCTGGACGCCGCGGCGGGCACGGCGGTCAAGGTGTGGGAGTACCGGCACACCCCCGACGTCTACTCACCGCGCGGGGGCAGCGCCTACCGGCTCGGCAACGGCAATACGCTGGTCAACTTCTCCACGGTCGAGGACCACTTCACCGACTCGCCGCTGATCGCGGTGGAGGTGAACGCCGCAGGCGTCGAGGTGTTCCGGGTAGAGACCTTCGACGCGACGCCGCCGGCCGACCGCTCCCTCGGGACCTTCGGCGTAATCGAGGCGATCATGGGCGAAACCATGCTGCGCCCGCCGTCCGACGGCGCCAAGCCGCCGGCCTGACGCCGTCATCTCGGCGGCCTGGGCCAGCCCGCCGAGCGTTGCCGGGACGAAAGTTACCACGGCGGGACTGCCTGTCCCACGGCCCACGGGTCGATGCGGGTCACGCTGACGCATCCGCCGGCAAGCACGTCGTTGTCGGCGCCGCCGCCGGAGCCGCGAATGGCGGCCGCCCCCACGTGTCGCAACACGCCGCCCCGCCGCTCGAAACAGCAGCCGTAGCGCGCCCGTTCGAGCGCGCACGGCACCAGCCGCCAGTCGGCTGCCAGCCGAGTCGGGACGTTCACGCTCCAGGTGACCGGGAGCGCGCGGTCCGCGTCCGCGAGCCCGGTCACCTTCGGCAGCAGATCGGCCAGCAGCGCCGGCAGCAGGCGTTCGAGCGTCGCCGCCGCGTCTCCGAGTTCGGCGCCGGGCGCCGCCGGCGCGCGCGCGGCCCAGCTGGCGAATCCGGCCGGCGTGAGCTGTTGCGAGAAGGCGATCGCCGGGACCAGCGCGATGTTGGCCTCCAGACAGGCGCCGATGGTGCCGGAGCCCAAGGCGTAGGAGACGCCGGTGTTCTGACCTGCGTTCACGCCGGACAGCACCAGGTCAGGCAGCCCGGGACCGAGCAGGTAGCAGCCGGCGTTGACGCAGTCGGCCGGCGTGCCGCCCAGGGTATAGCCGGTCACGGCGTTGCCGCCGCCGTCCTGCAGGTCGCGGCGCGTCAACGGCGCGTCGGCAAAGCGGGTCATCGCCTTTGCGGTCCAGCTCCGTTCCGTGTCGGGCAGGACCACCGTCACCGACCCTATCGCCGCTGCCGCCCGGATCAGCGGGGCGACGAACGGGGACTCCGGGCCGTCGTCGTTGGTTACCAGAATGCGCACGGCGGTCGTATCCGTCTTTGGGGGTTCGGGCGGCGCGTCAGCGGCCGTGGCAGAACTTGAACTTTCTGCCGCTGCCGCAGTAACACGGATCGTTACGGCCCAGCTTCGGCGCCGCCTGCGGACCCTGTGGCGCCGGCACGGCCGGCCCGGCCCCGGCAGGCGCCGCCGCCGTTACCACCGCGCCGGCCGCCGGCGCTACCCGCCTGCGGGCCGGCGCGGCCGTAGCGGCCGCGGCCGTAGCGCCGTCGCCCTGCTGCCGCATCGCGGCGAACTGGCCGAGTTCGCGGTGCACGGTAGCCATTCCCAGCGGCTGCGGTCTGCGCGCCGGGTGTCCGGCGCCGGCCGGCCCGTCGCCGAACCGGATCGTCACCCGGAACACCTTTTCCGCGACCGCGTTGCGGATGCCGGCCAGCATCTCGTCGAATATCTGGAAACCCTCCAGCTTGTACTCCAACAGGGGATTCTTCTGGCTGTAGGTGCGCAGGTACACGGCGTCGCGCAACGCGTCGAGATTCTCCAGATGGTCCTGCCAGCGCGCGTCGATCAGGCGCAGGTACTCGTACCGGATGAACAGGTTGAAGTTGTCAGCGCCGACCGCCTCCGCCTTTTCGGCCAGATGACGGTCCATCGCCTCCGTCACCAGATCGCGCGCCGCGCCCCCGCGCAGATCGGCCAGCGCCGCGTCCCCGTCCGGCAGGAAGAAGCCGAACCGGGAGCGCAACGTCGACAGCGTGCCCGGCGCGGAATAGTCGGCGTCGCGGGTCAGAGCTTCGACCGCGTCGGCGGCGGTCTCCAGCACCCGCTGCCGCAGGTCCCGGTCCGCCATGATCTCATCGCGCTTGCCGTAGATGTACTTGCGCTGCTCGTTGAGGACGTTGTCGAAGTCGAGCAGGTGCTTGCGCAGCTCGAAGTTGCGCTCCTCCACCCGTTTCTGGGCGCGCGCGATCGACTTGTTGAGCCACGGGTGGGCCAGCGGTTCGCCGTCCTTCATGCCGACCTTCGACATCATGGAACGCAGGTTTTCGCCGAACAGCCGCATCAGGTCGTCGTCAAGCGAGATGTAGAAGCGGGACGATCCGGGGTCGCCCTGCCGGCCGGAGCGGCCGCGAAACTGGTTGTCGATACGGCGCGATTCGTGGCGTTCCGTGCCCAGCACGTGCAGTCCGCCGGCGCCGCGCACCGTGTCGTACCGGCCGCGCCACGCGTCGAGCTCGCGCCGGTAGATCGACCGGAACCGTTCCTCGCTGGCGCGGCCGTCAGCGCCGCCGTCCTTGGCGCCGCCGTCCTTCGCGCCGGCGTCGGAGCCATCGGCGGCGGCGCTGGCGGCATGGCGCCGGCGGGCCGCATACTCCGGATTGCCGCCGAGCTTGATGTCGGTGCCGCGGCCGGCCATGTTGGTGGCTATGGTCACCGCGCCGGAGGCGCCGGCCTGCGCGATGATCAGCGCTTCGCGCGCGTGCGCCTTGGCGTTGAGCACTTCGTGGTCGACGCCGCGGCTGCGCAGCAGCGTGGAGAGCTGCTCCGACTTTTCGATGGAGACGGTGCCGACCAGCACCGGCTGGCCGGCCTTCTGACAGGCGGCCAGCTCGTCGCAGATCGCCGCCAGCTTGTCCCGCTCATTGAGAAAGATCACGTCGTCGTGATCGGCCCGCACCAACGGTCGATTGGTGGGAATCACCACCACGTCCATGCCGTAGATGCGGCTGAACTCGGTCGCTTCGGTGTCGGCGGTGCCGGTCATGCCGGACAGCTTGTCGTACAGCTTGAAGTAGTTCTGAAAGGAGATGGAGGCGAGGGTCCGGTTGCGCCGCAGGATCGAGATGCGCTCTTTCGCCTCGATCGCCTGATGCAGGCCGTCGGAATAGCGGCGGCCGTGCAGTATGCGGCCGGTGAACTCGTCGACGATCTGGACCGTTCCGTCTTCGACCACGTAGTCGACGTCGCGCTGGAACAGCCTGTGGGCGCGCAACGCTTGCGTCAGGTAGTGGATGAACTCGAAATTCTCGTCATCGACCAGCGATCCGCGCATCAGGCGCTTGCTGCGCAGCACCTCCTCGGCGTGCGCCAGTCCCTCGTCGGTGAAGGAGACGCGCTTGCCCTTCTCGTCGATCTTGTAGTCGCCGCTCGGCTCCTCCGGATAGTCGTCGGTCTCCGGGTCCTTGGCGCACTCGCGCAACGCGCCGACCAGCCGGTCGACCTGCGCGAACCGTTGGGTGTCGTCCTCGGCCGCGCCGGAGATGATCAGCGGCGTGCGCGCCTCGTCGATCAGGATCGAATCGATTTCGTCGACGATGCAGTACCGGTGACCGCGCTGCACGCCGGCGTCGGCGTCCCAGCGCATGTTGTCGCGCAGGTAGTCGAAGCCCAACTCGTTGTTGGTGCCGTAGGTGATGTCGCAGGCGTAGGCGGCTTTGCGCTCGTACGGCTCCATGCGCGCCAGCACCACTCCCACGCTCAGACCCAGGTAGCGGTGCACGCGGCCCATCCACTCGGCGTCGCGCTCGGCCAGGTAGTCGTTGACCGTGACGACGTGCACGCCGTCGCCGGTCAGCGCGTTGAGATAGGCGGCCGGCACGCTGGCCAGGGTCTTGCCCTCTCCGGTCTTCATCTCGACGATGGCGCCGCGGTCCAGGATGATCCCGCCCATGAGCTGGACGTCGAAGATGCGCTCGCCGAGCTGCCGGCGCGCTGCCTCCCGCGCCAACGCGAACGCTTCCGGCAGGACGCGGTCGCGCGACTCCCCGGAACGGAGACGCGACGCCAGCTTGCCGGTCCAAGCCGGGAAATCGGCGTCGGACAAGGCGACCATCCGCGACTCCAGCTCGTTGATCCGGTTCACCAGCGGAACCAGGGCCTTCAGGTCGCGGTTGGACTTCGAGCCGAGTACGCGGGACACGATACCCCGCATGTCGGGAATGTATCGACGGTTGCGATCCCGGGTCAACAAGAGGCGGGCCGCCGGGCCGGCGGCCGGGGTGCTGGCGCCCCGGGTGCTGGCGGCCGTCATGGCGGCGGCGGTGACCGCGGCGGGATGCGCGGACCGCGCGCCGCAGGTGGCGCGCCGGCAGCCGTTCAGCTTGCCGGCAGGGCGGGACGGTGGCGCAGGTCGAGTTATCCTTGCAGGATGCGGACCGGCAGGATCGGCCGCTGCAGTTTTCGGAGCTGCAGGTGGCGGTTGACGGCGTACTGTACGGTGCCGGATCGGGCCGGAACAGGTAGAGGGTATTCTGGTGGAGAACCGACCTGTTGACGTAGCGGCGCTGAGCGCAACGGAGATCGACGAGGTCCGGCTGGTCGACTCCGCGCAGATGACGGCGATCGACCGCGCGGCGATCGAGCGCTTCGGCATCCCGGCGCCGATCCTGATGGAGAACGCCGGCATCAAGGCGTTGGCCGCCATGCAGCGGCGCATCTGGGGCCGGCCGGTCCCGGAGCAGCCGGTCACGGTCGTGGCCGGCCGCGGCAACAACGGCGGCGACGCGCTGGTGATCGCCCGCCAGCTGCGCGCCGCCGGCGCGCGGCGCCTCACGGTGCTGCTGAGCCACGGCGAACCGCAGGCGGGCGGCGCGTGCGCGGTCAATCTGGCCATCTGCCGGGCGCTCGGCATCCCGGTCCCGGACGAGCCGGATGCGGACGCGGCGGCGCGCGCGCTGGCGTGCGGGTGGGTGATCGACGGCATGGCCGGCACCGGCCTGCGCGGCGCGCTGCGCGGTCCGGCCGCGGCGCTGGCCGAGCGCATCGGCCGGAGCGAGGCGCAGGTCATAGCCGTCGATGCGCCGAGCGGGGTGGGCGACCGCTTCCGGGCCGGTATGCCGACGGTTCGCGCCGATTGGACCGTGGCGCTGGAGCTGCCCAAGCGGGCGCTGTTCCTGCCGGCCGCCCGGCCGTCGTGCGGCAACGTCATCGTGGTCCCGATCGGGTTTCCGGCCGCCCTGACCGGCGCCGACGGCGCGGACGCGACCGCCCGCCTGCTCGGGCCGGCGGCCCTGCCGCGGATGCTGCCGGCGGTGCGCCCCGACGCGCACAAGGGTACGCGCGGGCACGTGGCGGTGCTGGCCGGCGCGGCCGGCACCGCCGGCGCCGCGCGGCTGGCCGCGACCGCCGCGGCCAGCAGCCGCGCCGGGCTGGTGACGCTGCACGCCGACGCCGGCACCTACCCGATGCAGGCGGCGGCGCTGACGTCGGTGATGGTCGCTCCGTGGTCGGAGGCCGCCGATCCGGCCGCGCTCGCCGCCCGCTTCGACAGCCTGGTGGTCGGGCCGGGGTGGGGCGCCGGGCCGGCCCGCGCGGAGTGGCTTGCGCGGCTGCTGGCGGCGCCGGCGCGCGGCGTGCTCGACGCCGACGCCATCACGCTGCTCGGCCGCGCCGGCGACCGCGTGCAGGCGCTGGCCGGCCGCTGGGTGCTGACGCCGCATCCGGGCGAGCTGGCGCGCCTGTCCGGCGGAACCGCCGCCGATGTGCTGGCCGACCCGGCGGCGGCGGCCGCCGCCGCCGCCGAGCGGTTCGGCGCGGTCGTGGTGCTGAAGGGCCACGTCACCTACGTCGCCGCCTCCGGCGCACCCGCCGGCGGGAGCGGTCGCGCAACGCCCCCGCTCAGCGTGATCGACGGCATGCAGCCGTGGCTGGCGACCGGCGGCGCCGGCGACGTGCTGGCCGGGGTGATCGGCGCACTGCTCGCCGACGGCCGGCTCGACCCGTACCGGGCCGCCTGCGCCGGCGTGCTGATCCACGCCGCGGCGGCGCGCCGCTGTTACGCCGAACGGGGCTGGTTCCTGGCCGAGGACCTGCCGGAACGGGTGTCGCAGGTGGTGGCCGGCCCCTGATCCGGCGCGCCGGTCACCGGCCGGGTTCGGTACCGGGTCAGGACGCGATATTCATTGTCAGCGGCGCGCGCTTTGGAGCGTCTTGAAGCGTGCTATTGCGCGATCGATGTCTGCGGGATCATCGATCGGCTCGCCGCGCGCGGCTTTCAGGTACAGGGTCAGAGCATACTCGCAGCAGGAGGCGACGTAATCGATGAACTGCGCCAAGTCTTCGGTCCGGTCGGCCCGTTCGAGCTCCTGCAGGTAGCGGTCGCGCTGATCGATCGGGACTATCGCTACCGTGTAGCCGTGCCGGATCAGGATCAGATTCATCAGCAGGCGCGCCATGCGTCCGTTGCCGTCGTCGAACGGGTGAATGCGCACGAACCGGTAGTGGACGGTGGCGGCGACGATGACCGGGTGTTCGCCGGCGGCCTCCTGCGCTCGATACCGGTCGAGCAGGTCGCTCATCGCCGGCTTGACCTGTTCCGGCGGCGTGAAGTGGTAGGTCTCGCCGGTCGAGGTGCGCACGTTGTTCGGCGTGGTTTTGTACTCGCCGGGCGTGATCGGCCGCATCGTACGGCGGCCGTCCGGCGTGATCGCCTCGTTTTCGTACGGCTCCTTCAGCAACACGCGATGGAGGTTGCGGATGAAGACCTCGGTGAGATGATCCTCATTTCTGACCGCCTGCTCGATCGCCTTGACCGCCTGATCGTGCCCCTGGATGTCCAGGTGATCGCGCATCGGCTTCCCGCGGGCGGTGAGTCCATGGAGGATCAGGCTCCGCGTTTCTCCCAGGGTGAGCGAGTTCCCCTCGACGGCGTTGGAGTGGTAGTTGGATTCGATCCGCAGCTTCTGTTCGACCCGGGCGACCAACTCCGGCGGCAGCGGGCGCAATGCGTCGAGATCATGCTTGAGCCGGTCGATCTTACCTAGTACCCGCTCTTCTGTCGACAATGACGGACGCCTCTCAGGCAGGGAGCACATGGTACTCGATCTCGGCCGGAGCAACCGGAGCGAGGGCGCACCGGCCGCGCGCGCCGGACCCGTCACGATTCAGCCTTTGCCCTTCCACGGGACCAGCCAGGATTCCAGGGAGCGCATCAGCATTTCGATGGCGAAGCCGATGGCGCCGATCAGGATGATGCCGATCACCACCACTTCGGTCTGCAGGAAGTTCTTGGCGATCATCATCATCGAACCGACGCCCCGGTCGGCGGCCACCAGCTCGGCGGCGACCAGCGTCCCCCAGCACACCCCCATCGAGGTGCGCAGCCCGGTGAAGATCTCCGGCAGCGCGTTGGGCAGGATCACGTAACGCAGCACCTGCGCCTTGGAGGCGCCGAGCGAGTACGCCGCGTGCACCTTGGAGATGCGCACCGAACCGACGCCGGAGCGCGCCGCGATCAGCATGATGAACAGCGCCGCCAGGAACAGCAGAAAGGTCTTGGCCGCCTCGTCGATCCCCAGCCACAGGATCACCAGCGGGATCAGCGCGAGCGGCGGGATCGGCCGCACGAACTCCACGATCGGGTCCAGGATGCCGCGCGCCACCGAGTTGAGGCCCATGGCGAAGCCGAGCGGCACGCCGAGCAGCGCGCCGAACATCACCCCCAGCACCACCCTCCGGACCGAGGTCCAGACGTGCGTCCACAGCGACACGTTGCGGTAGCCCTCCGTTACCAGGCTGACGAAGCGGTCGATCACGCCGGGCTTGGCGCGGTCGGGGTCGTCCCACGGAAACAGGCCGCCGTGCAGCGCCGGCCAGAACAGCGGGTCCAGCAAAGCCTGCGCGGTCGCCGCGGCCCACGCGATCAGTAGCGCGGCCACGGTCAGGATCGACCACAGGCGGCCGGAGTTGACCGCCGAGGCGTCGCCGAACCGGACCCGCTTCTGCCGATTCAGCGAGTTGTCGGCGATGCCGAGCCAGGCGGCCAGCCGCGACGGCTGCCGGCGCTGTTTCATCTTTCCTCGCCTCCCATGATCTCCTCCTCCATCTCCCAGATCATGGACAGTATCTCCTCGCGCGCGCCGACGAAGTCGGTCTGCGCCTTGATCTCGCGCGCGTTTCCCTCCACGCCCTGCGCCGCGAACGGCAGGCGGTACTCCCGGTGGATGCGGCCCGGCCGCGGCGCCATCACCACCACCCGCTGGCCCAGGAACAGCGCTTCCTCCACCGCGTGGGTGATCAGCAAGATCGTCTTGCCGGTCTCGCGCCACAACCGCAGCACCAGCCCCTGCATCTTCTCGCGCGTGAGCGCGTCTAGGGCGCCGAGCGGCTCGTCCATCAGAATCACGTCCGGGTCGTTCGCCAGGCAGCGCGCCAGCGCCACCCGCTGCTGCATGCCGCCGGAGAGCTGGTAGACCGGCTTGTCGGCGAACTCCCGCAACGCCATGCTGCCCAACAGCCGCGCGACCGTTTGCTCGATCTCCGCGCGCGCCGCGCCGGCCATGCGCGGCCCGAAGCCGACGTTCTGCGCCACGGTCATCCACTCGAACAGCGCCCCTTGCTGAAACACCATGCCGCGTTCGCGGTGCGGCCCGGTAATCGGGTTGCCGTTGAGCAGCGCCTGCCCGGCGGTGGGCGCCAGGAACCCGGCGATGATGTTGAGCAGGGTAGTCTTGCCGCAGCCGGAGGGGCCGAGCACCGCCAGCAACTCGCCCGGCCCCATGCGCAGGGAGACGTCGCGGACCGCCTCCACCCGGCCGCCGTGCGGCGTGGTAAAGACCATCGACACGCGGTCGAGCAGGAGTCCGCGCGCCCGGTTCACAGAAAACTGGGGTCTATCGCGAAGTCGTAGCTCTTGAGCGCCCGCTCCAGTTGCCCTTGCTCGGCGAAGAAGTCGGCCACTTCCCGGATGAAGGCTTGCAGCCCGCCGCCCATCCAGACCGCGGACTGCTGTTCCTCCGGCGTCGGGAACGCGGAGTCGGTCAGAAACCGCTGCGCGGGCTCCGGGTCCATGCCGGCGGCGCGGGCCAGGTCCCGGTCGAGCGCCTGCCGGTCGTCGCCGGCCGCCGCGGCGTAGGCGGCGTTGGCCTGCGCGGTGACCTCCATGAACGCGCGCACCAAGTCGGGATGCCGTTCGGCGAAGCGCTCGGTCACCGAGACCACGTCGAAGACGTGGATGCCGATCGCCGCCTGCTCGGCGGCGGTCATCAGCACCTCGCCGTACTCCAGCATCCGCTGCAGCGGACCGGCAAAGCCGCACGCCATGGTAACGTCGCCGCGCGCCAGCGCGACCGCGCCGTCGGCGCTGTTCATCTGCACCAGGTTGACGCGGGAGGCGTCGACGCCCAGGTGGTCGAGCATGCGGAGCAGCTTGTAGTGGGTGACGTTGCCGATCGGCGTGGCGACCCGCTTGCCTTCCAGCTCGCGCGCGTTGGCCTGCGTGATGCCGGCCCCGTCGCGCACCACGCAGTTGTCGGACGCGCCGTAGGTTACGGCTATGCCGACCAGCCGGAGCGGCAGGCCGTTGGAGACCGCCACCACCCACGGGACCAGCCCCTGCGAGTAGGCTATGTCCACGTCGCCCGAGGCCATCGCCAGGCTCATCTCGTTGCCGTTGCCGAACGCCCGCCACTCGACCTCGACGCCGAGCTCCCGGTCATAGGTCTTGTCCACCTGCGCGATCAGGTTGGGGGTCGGCCACTCCAGGAAGTAGGCGACGGTGACCTTGTCCTGCGCCGCCAGCGGCGCCGCCGCCAGCGCGGCCAGGGCGACGGCGATGAGCGCCAAGGTTGATGATGCCCGTTTCATGTCAGACAAGTCCTCCTGCCGGCCCGCGAGGCCGTACGCAAGTGTCCCCCGGCAAGCCAATGCTGTCCAGCGCCGCGGCGGTAGCCCGATCCGGGCGAATAAAGCTTCCAGGCTGCGCGGCGCGCGGGTAGAGTGGCCAAAGTGATGCGGTACTTCAACACCGCCGGCCCGGTCGTGGCCGCCGACCACTACGGCATCCCGCCGCTGCAACGGTTCGACTTGGCCGAGGTGCTGACACTGATCCGGCAGAAAAAGTACTTCGTGCTGCACGCGCCGCGGCAGAGCGGCAAGACCTCGGCGCTGCTGGCGCTACGCGATCTGTTGAACGGCGGGGCGGAGGGCGCCTTTCGCTGCGTGTACTTCAACGTGGAAGGCGCCGGCGCGATGGGCGACGACGTCGACCGGGCAATGCGGACGGTGCTGGACGAGATGGCCGGCTGGGCGGAAGCGACGCTCGGCGACGGGCTCCCGGATGAAGTGTGGCCCGCCATCCTGGAGCGATCCGGTTCCGGCAGCGCATTGCGAAGGGTGCTGACGCGATGGGCGGCTGCCGACGCAAAGCCGCTGGTGCTGTTGATCGACGAGATCGACGCGCTGGTCGGGGACTCGCTGCTGGCCGTGCTGCGGCAGCTGCGCGCCGGCTACGTGCTGCGCCCGCGGCAGTTTCCGCAGAACGTGATCCTGTGCGGCGTCCGTGACGTGCGCGACTACCGCATCCACTCGCGTTCCGAGAACCGGGTGGTCGGCAGCCCCTTCAACGTCAAGGCCGAGTCGTTACGGCTGGGCGACTTTACGGAACGGGACGTGCGCGCGCTGCTCGGCCAGCACGGCGCGGAGACCGGGCAGGCATTCACGCCGGAGGCGGTGGCGGCGGTCTGGGAGCAGACGCGCGGGCAGCCGTGGCTGGTGAACGCGCTGGCGTACCAGGCGTGCTTCCGCAGCAAGGCAGGGCGCGACCGGAGCCGGCCGATCACCGCGGCGGCCATCCGCGCGGCGCGGGAGCAACTGATACTGCGCCGCGAGACGCACTTGGACCAGTTGGCGGACAAGCTGCAGGAAGAGCGGGTGCGGCGGGTGGTGGAACCGCTGCTGAGCGGCGGCGGCGGCCGGGCGCACGCGCACGATCTGGAGTACGTGCGCGATCTGGGGCTGGTGGCGCCCGATCCGCCGGTGCGCGTGGCCAACCCGATCTACGCCGAAGTGGTGCCGCGGGAGTTGACCCGGATCACCCAGGAGGAGTTGACGGAGGAAGCGGCGTGGTACGTGGATGCCGCCGGCGGCCTGCAGGTGAACGCTCTGATGGCGAAGTTTCAGCAGTTCTTCCGCGAGCACTCCGAACACTGGCGGCAGCGTTTCCAGTACCAGGAGGCGTGGCCGCAGCTTCTGCTGCAGGCGTTCCTGCAGCGGATCGTCAACGGCGGCGGGAGGATCGACCGGGAGTACGGGCTCGGCCGCGGGCGCACCGACCTGCTGATCGAGTGGCCTCATGGCGGTGCGGACGGCGGCGCGGCGCGCTACGTAGTCGAGTGCAAGGTGCGGCGCGGGGACCTGCAGCGGACCATCGCCGAGGGGGTGGCGCAAACCGCCGGCTACCTGGACCGTTGCGCCGCGGAGGCCGGCCACTTGGTGATCTTCGACCGCGACGCCGGCCGGAGTTGGGACCGGAAGGTGTTCCACGACCGGAGGCAGGCGCGCGGCGGCGTTCGCATCGATGTCTGGGGGATGTGAAGATGGGCCGCGCGCGCCGAACCGTCTTGATGGTCAACGCCGCCCTCCATCGCCACTAAGCAGGCCGCGCTGTTTCCGGTCGGGCGACTACGACATCCCGCTCTACCTGCTGATCGACGAGTACGGCAACTTCGCCAACACGGTGCTGGCCTGCCACGGGCCGGACGCGTATCACTCCTCACCACGCTGGCGGTTGGATTCCTGGTGCGGTTCGCGACGACGCGGCACTTGCTGGGAAGGCGGAGGCGGCAGGTTACGCGCTACATTCCCCAGACGGTGACCGGCGCGCCATCGCCCGCCGGCGCGCGGCGGAAGAGCTTCTCCGCCCAGGTTCGGTCCGGCGCGCGGTCGAACACGATCAGGTGGCCGGCCTCGGCGCCGCAGCGATCCAGGTAGCCGCGCGTCTGCTCAAGCCCTTTGGCGATGGTCCGCTCTACGTCTTCACGCAGCACCTTGCACTCCACCACGAAGCGGCGTTCGCGCCCGCCCTGCGGCCAGACGATCAGCAGATCGGTGCGCCCGCGCCCCAGCGCGTATTCCCGCTCGATCCGCCCGCCGCCGTTGACGATGCGCTGCAGGAACGCCTGCAGCAGCAGCTGCGGGCCGGCCTCGTGATACTGCTCGAAGCGCTGTATCCAGTGCTCGGAGTGCTCGCGGAAGAACTCCTGGAACGCCGCGATCAGGCCGGGCACGTCCAGGCCGCCGGCCGCGTCCACGTACCACGCCATCTGTTGCGGCAGCCCCGTCTGCACCGCGTAGTTGAGATGCCGCGGCACCACCTCGGCGTAGATCGGGTTGGCGATGCGCGGCGTGCCGGCGGCGTCCTGCGCCACCAGACCCAGATCGCGGACGTAGGCGACGTCTTCAGTCGACCACGTCTGCTCGTCTGCGCCGGTCAGAATCGGCTCCACCACGCGCCGCACGCGATCCTCGCGGAGTTTGTGCGCCAGATCGTCGATGTGGGTGTCGCGGCGCAGGATCAGCCGCTCCTGCGCCTCCAGTATGGCGTCCGCCGTGATCGGGCGCGCACGGTCGAGGCCCGGCTCATGGCGGAAGCAGGCGTCGTAGCAGAGCGCGTTCACCAGCCACGGCTGCCCGGCGGTGCGCGCGCCGATCAGCGCGTGCGCTTCTTCCGTGAATTCCTGCCCGGTCGCCGCGGTGTGCTGCGCCAGCAGCGCCCGTATCTCATGCTCCGAGAAGTCGCCCAGGCGCAGCGACTCGGACTTGATGTTGAAGGCGCTGCCGCCGAGCACCAGCCGGTCCTCGGCGGCCGAGTGGATGCGGTAGTCGCGCACGTCGCGCACCCCGCACAGGATGATGCTGTGCGGGAAGCGCGCCGGGCGGTCGGCGTAGCCGGCGCGCAGCTGCCGCAATACCGACAGCAGGGTGTCGCCCACCAGCGCGTCGATCTCGTCGATCAGCAGCACCAGCGGCCGCCGGTCGGCCATGCTCCAACGCAGCAGCGCCTGCCGCAAAGCCGCGCCCGGCCCCACGCGCTCCAGGATCCTCGGCCAGAGGTCTTCCAGCCTCTCGTCGCCCAGCGTGACGCTCGCCTGCAGCGCCAGCTCGGCAAGCACGATGCGCATGCCTTCCGCCACGTTCTCCCGCATCGCCTGGGCGGGTTCGATGTTGGCGTACACGCACCGAAAATCGCCGTGCCGGCCGCTGTTCAGCAGATCGCGCAGCGCCAGCAGCGACGAGGTTTTGCCGGTCTGCCGCGGCGCGTGCAGCACGAAGTACTTCCGGTCGCGGATCAAGCCGAGCACCGCGGCGAGTTTGATCCGTTCCAGCGGCGGGATGCAGTAATGGTCCGCGGCCACCACGGGCCCCGCCGTGTTGAACGCGCGCACCGGCGCCGGGGCCGGTGCCGCCGCCGGTGCGCGTCCCTCTGGCCAGCCGTCGGGTGGGTGCGGATGCGCGCTGCTCATCTATCCATGACCGATCAGCTTCCGGGAATCAGACATGCGAGCTGCTCCGTCACAGGCAGCTTGAACGGTAGGTCGAGGTCGCCCAGTCTCGACTCCAGGTGCTGCTCGGCCTCCGTAAGAAGCGCGGCTATGTCCACCTGCTCCGAGGGTTTGGCATCGAACACGGTGCTGCGGGGTTTGTCGGCAGCCGGGTTCAAGAGTCTCAGCACTTCCCAGTCTCTCAGTAATCTCCATGCTCCATCGTGATCGCGCTGCAGGCCAACGACAATTTTGCGCACCGTGCCCTCCAAACCGGTGATCCGATCCCGAAGGGAGAACACCGCCAAGGGGCCGGCCAAATCTCGCATGGCGGCCAGCGACTCCGTCGCGTCGACGGCAGCGCCCAGCGCCCGGTCCACTACCCGAAGCCCGATCCCGGCGACGTCTTCCCCTTCCCGAGGGCGGGACTCCCGGGCGAACAGCAGCGCGTAGTGATCGGCGATCGTAAAGTCGTCCCGTGTCCATTCCGGCGGAGTTTGGAATCCCAAGCGAACATCGTCGATCCGCGTGGGCCGTCTATGCATCATTGCCAGCAGTGACTTGAAGAACGGGATCAGGTCGGGGAGGTCCACTTTCGGAATCCGAGCGGCCGCTTCCCCGAAGTCAAACCGGGCTACGTTCCCGAACATGGTGGCGACGGCCTTTACCGCGTCTTCGCCGCCGAAGGTCGCGGTCTTCGAATCAAACCACTCTTCCAGCCGCGCGCCGCGCAGATCGGGGGCATCGGCAAACACGTCCGTGTACATCCTCGGCGACGCCATGCCGATCACGAGTTGGCGCATGTCTTCCGGGTCGTCCATGCTTCCTTGAAACGCAAGCGTGATCCGATCGAGCTTCCGGTCCAGGCAATCCCAGACCTTGCTCTCAACTGTCTCAGGGTTGCGTACCGTTACGACGTCGACCGGCTCGGTCTGCCCGTAGCGGCTCAGTCGCCCGACTCGCTGATGCAGACGCATCGGGTTCCAGGGCAGGTCGACGTGGACCAGTGCGCTGCAGTGCTCCTGCAAGTCAATTCCCTCGCCAGCGGCCTCGGTAGAGACGAGAAAGCGGACATCCCCTCGGTTAAACCGGTGAGCCGCCCAACCGCGGTCCTCGGTGATCTTCGATTCACGTCCCTTCGCGCCCTTTACGCCGTCGATAAACCCATCGCCGTTGATGAAAGTAACGCAGCCGTCGCCGTATCGGGCCTGCAAGGCGCTCATGAGAAGCGCCTGCGTCGTCTTGTATTCGGTAAAGAACAACACTGAGCGGCCGGAGAAATGCCGGTCAACCACACTCATGATGTGCTCGATCTTCGTCTCCCGGTCTACGGCGTCGGCAGCGCCAAGAAGTTCCTCCAGAGCCGGAATCTCGTCCGGGTTCAGTTTGATCGCAGCGCTAACGCTGTCGAGGAACATCTCCTCGAGCCAGGAAATTTCGTCCTGATTGGCGGCGTCGTCCTCGGCCTCCAGCTCCTCGATCCGTTGCCGGTATCGAACGGCATTCTCCAGCTTTGACTTGGTGCCTCGGAGGCGCGCGAGGCGCCGGGCGAGGGCGCGCCGGACGGCGGCGATCGAGCTGGAGGCCAGTTTCTGCATCGTGATCAAAACCAGGATCGCCATGCGCCGCTGACGTTGACCAAGGCCGGCAGCATATGCCTTTCCTGTCATGATGAAGTTGGTGAGCATGACGTAGAACCGCTCCTCCTCCCGCGAATAGGAGTAGGTTTCGCTGCGTGGCCGGACCGCCGTGAAGACCGGCCGGCCCTCCATGTCCGTGACCCGCTGCTTGTTGTTGCGGATCATCACACTGCGAAGTTTTTCCACCTGAGCTTCGAGAGGTTTCTGCGGGTCGAAGTCGTCCGGGCGCAGCAGCTTGAGCAAAGAGAGAAAGCCGTAGTCTTTGCCGCGGTGTGGCGTACCCGTGAACAGCACCAGTGACCCGATGCGGCCTCGCCGTTGAAGACGTTCCATGAGCTGAAAGGAAAGCGTACGTCCATGCTGGTCGTCGACGTTCATGTGATGCGCCTCGTCTACCAGGATCAAGTCCCAAGGCGCCGCTTCCGTAAGCCGCTCCCACCGGTTGCCGGTGTTTATGCGCAGCGTGTGCGCAGAGGCGATCACCTTGTCGGTCGTGTTCCAGTAGTCGGACCGTGGCGTGTCGGCCGCCGCGGCGTACATCGGGATGCGGATGTCGAACATCTCCCGCAGACGCATCTGCCACTGCTCCACCAGACTTGCCGGCGCGAGGATGAGAAGCCGGCGCACGCGGCCGGAAGAAAGCAGAGGGGTGAGAATCAGGCCGGCCTCGATGGTCTTGCCGAGGCCGACGTCGTCGGCTACGAGCCAGCGCGTGGGCCACGACTCCAGCACGCGCTTGCACACCCAGAGCTGGTGCGGAAGCAGCGTGATTCGGGAACAGGAAAAGACGCCCCACGAGTCGTTCACCGACAGGATGCAGTTGGCCAGGATGCGGGTCACCACGTTGACGGCGGGGTCGAATCGAGCGGTAGCCGCCCGCTCCGGTAAGCCTGCCAGCGGCTCCAAGTCGGTCCGAAGGCAATCCTCGATACCGTGTTCGAAGCGGACCACCACGCTCCGGCCATCGTCCATGATGACGTGACCCCTGCCGAAACGTGTATGCCGGACGACGGAATTCTGCGGCAATCGCATGATTCAGTCCTGCAAACCGAAATATCGCTGCAGGTGTTCGTTGCTATCAACGTGACACAGCGGAATGTCGAAGGCGTAATGTAGGTGCGGCGTCCTGAGCCATCGCTCAAGAAAATTGTACACTGCCCGCGCTTTGTCGGAGTTGGAGACATTGCCATCGGGAGACTCAATTCCAAACGGGGCGAGGAAGCGAAACACTTGCTCGGACGGGACCCAACAGTGGGGCAATAGATGCAATGCGGGAGCAAGGACCTTCAGCCGCACGAGTTCGCGCAGGATCCAGTGTAGCCCCATGTTGAGCGGCGCCGGAGGCGCGTCGAAGTGGCGGCCGGCGCCGCTCAGCGCCGGGTCGCTTCGGGGGGCTAGAAGCCGTGTCAGGTCGTCGAGATCCGGCCGTCGATCTGCCGAGCGCAACAGGCCTCGGTATTCCCTCAGATAGCGACTGATCAGGTAGATGGTGGGAAAGAGTGACATCCAGTATGAGTACTCGAGGTGGTCCACTGCGCTGTCTTGCCAGGAGCGAAGCACCTCCATCCAGTCTGACGGTTCGTTGGGACGCTTGAACACCTTCCACCATCCTTCTCGGTTGGCGGCTTCGAGAAAACCTTGGTGCTGTTTTGGCGTCGATCGGCCGAGACCGCGGCAGGCCCCCAAAACGAACAGCGCAAGCCAGTGGTCGTCTGAGTCCGTCCGGAGACTCTCCGCGATCCCGGCCTCTCTGAGCCAGCCGGGCCAAGCGTCTCCCTCGTAGTGGTCGAACACGTTTCTTCGGTTGTCTGGATCGTCCCACCAATCCTGGAGCCGTTCAAAGAAGTCCTCTGGCGACGGGTGCCGGCTGACCTCGAAGCCAGCGTCAGGGTCAGGGCCATCCAAGGCGGTGGATGGGGTTTCCGGTCCATTCCGTCCGTGTTCCGGGAACAGTGCGGAGAGGAGCGATTGACACTGCCAGTCGTCCCCGAGGCCGTTGACCATACGCCTTACGTCTTCACGATCATTCAGCCACGACGGCCGGGCGTCGGACGGGACGAGCTTCTCCAGGACTTCGGACTTCAGGCTGCCGTGTAACAGGTAGCGCAGCGCGCCAGCGCGCTTGGCGTCGGCGAGATCGGTGAACCAAGCGGCCATCGTCGCAGCATCGATTTGGAGACGCGTCCGGATGTGCCGAAACACCGCGGCGTCCTCGGGCGCGGCGATGTAGGCGCGGTCAAGGACGTGCGTATCGGGAGCGAACGCCGCCCGTTTCGACTCCTCCGCCTCCGGTTGGTCGGCATGTGCCGCATCGTTCAGGTTCAGGTCCCCCGGAAGAAGCAACTCGCGCAACGACACGAATTCCCCGGCAACCGATCGGGCCACAAGCTTAGCGGACCAAAGGTGACCGCTGGCGTCGGCGCTGATCAGCTTCCAGTGTTCCGGCGCCAGTGGCCGCAGTGCATGCAATCGAGGTGGGGTGAGACGGTGGTCCCAGGTCTCCGCGAGCTCGGAGAAAAGGTCCGTGGGTTCGAGCCGGCTGATCTCGCGAATATCGTTGGGCAACTGCCGCAGAAGCTCCGCTACCGCGTCTGAAACAACCCGATGGCCCAGGGCCAGTTGGGCCAAGTCCCCGATCTCGGCGACCGCGCGCCACAGGGTACGGTCCTGCGGCGGCACACGCGCGATCCGGATGTTGGGGACCAACGCCGGCAGCTGTTCGCGGAAGGGTGCCGGGAGTTCGGATGGCACGACTGAACAGGCGGCCATCCATGCCGATATTCCTCTGCCGTGACCATGAAGGCAGTCGAGAAAGGCACGGCGAAGGTCATCTGTGGTGTCGATCCCGGAAGAAAGCACTTTCCAGAGGGACGCGGTGAAGGTCGCGACTCCCTCTCTTCCAGGCAGGCCACATGCCGGCCCGGCATTATTGGCGAGCGCGTCGTGCAGCGCCACAAGCCCCTTTCCAAGCGCTTGGCCGAGTTGACGGGCCACCCGCCGGGTGTCCTCGTGATCCAGCGCGACATGCGTCCTGCCGTGGTCGAGCTTGAATGGTCCGTTGACGGCGTACCCACAGCCCCAATGCTCACTTGTCGGCGTTACGTTCCAAAGAAACGGAATGTCGTTTGGAAACGGCGCCGCCTTCCCGTCACGGATACCCAGGACCAGTGCCGCGGTGCCGTCCTCGCGTAAACGGAAGCGCAATACTCGACACGGCCCGAAGTTCGGTAGCTCGGTCGGCGTCCTGGCGACTGACCATCCCAGCGCCCCGACAATCGGGGCGCCGTCGAAGATGCTGACTCCGGCGTATTGCCACCCGTCGACAACGATCTCACGGATTTCACGAGTAAACGCGGGCAACAAGGGTCGCGTGAAGCGGAATCGCCGGAACATTCGGGTGAGCAGCTCATCACGCTCCACGTCGCTGCGCAATGGCAGCCGGAATCGCGTTACGTGCTGGCCGTCGACCGGCTCCAGATCCGGATCGCCCGGCACCTGCTCCTCTTTCGGCAACAGGCCGCCGGCGATGGAGAAAGCGATGAACCCGCTGACCACCGAAGGGGCGTCTGAGATCAGATGCACCGACTTGAACCCGAGACCGAAGCAACCGGTCGTCGATGGCGCGACCTCCGGCTCCGAGGATTCGCCCGGCTTTGCCGTTAGATTCATCAGCATCATGTTATAGAGGTCCTGATCCCATCCCCGCTCTTGCCCGGCCGGGAACCCTGCGCCTCCTGTGTCGTTGATCGGGCGCCCGAAATGACTAAGTTCGACCGCCGTCGGTTGCCCAACAAGTTCATCGACGCGAACTACAACGCGGCGCGCGGCCTCCGATAGTTCGCCTCCTGCGATCTCGCGCGCCTGCACCAGTGCATCATCAGCATTCTGCACCAGCTCCAGCAACGTACTTTCGGCCGTGTAGCCGGAACCTTCCATCCGCTGCCGGACTCGGCTCGTCACAAAATCGCTGTGCTCCGGCGTTTCTATGAGTGACGCAAGATGGTCGAACGCCTGCTTCTCGTGTGTCGCCTCGGCCTGTAGTTCGGGAGCGGCAGCCTGTTCACGCTTTCTCCGCGCCTGCCCCGCGGCTGAAACGGCGCTCTGCAACGCGGGGCAATCATGCACGTCAAGTTGCCGAAGCGTGAGGGGTAGATGAGCCAGAATCGATGCTCTCACCGGTTCCACCTGAGCCTGCGAGCCGGTCCCCCATCGCTCCCACCACTCCGCCACGAGGTGGCGGTCCATTTTCAAGTGCTTTACCGCCCACCGTTCGACGGTCTTGGCAAGCAGATCGCCAAGTTCCCGCGCGTTGTGCTTTAGTGGTTCCACGTGGCGGAGCCTGACGTTCCAGAAACCGGAACTGGCTCTGTCCCACTCGGGGTCGGTGGCGAAGATGGTCTCGTTGTCCCGGTCAGCATCCATCATCACCGGCGCGTCCAGGATATTGACGGCCGTGACTCGTTTCTCCTCTTGGCTCCCTGAGACGAACACGCGGACGTTCGAACAAGGTTCTTCGCCGGCGCCAGTCAATTTTCTCCGTACATATGCAACTTCCGTGTCGCCCAACCACTTCTGGGCAAGCTGTAACGTAGCGTTGTCGTTTCCATTCCCGAACATACTCAACAATGCCCCGACGGCGCTGTGTTTGAGACGATTCTCCCACGGCTTGAAGTACGGAGCGAACACGGAGTCCGATCTCCGTCCCGACCGGATTTTGCCTGCACCGGGGGTCGCCCGGCCTGCATCGTCGTCATCGAGTCGAAGAGCGCGTCGGTAATCCTCCAAGACCCGGTGGCGCCGAGCCACGCCGAACGACGACCGAGCTATCTCGGAAGCCGGTCGCCATTGGCCGTCCTGAGTCGGCAAAATGATGTCCGGCAATACGTGTTCAAAGAAACCATCGGTATTGGCGTACGCATGGACAAAGCGGCGGAACAGACGGCCGGTGGGCGAGTCCTTGACAGGACGCGACGAGGAAATGTCCATCAGTGTGGACAACTGGCGGTCGGCGGGGACCGGTGCGCAGAGAGCACGTGCCAAGAGCAAGACAGCGCGCGGTACGTCGCGACCCGTCGGCTGCGCGATAGCCGCCGCGGTTCGTATGACATTCCATCCGGGATGAGAGTCGGCGAGGGGCGACCGAAGTACATCTTCGATCAACGGTTCGTCAACACATTCGGCGCTAGGCAGAGTGACGTAGGAGCCTGCATCGACTCCGGTGACGGCGTTCGTATCCATACCGTCAGCCAAGCGTTCAATCTGCCTGCCGGAACTTGGTCGCCCGATTATCTCGTGTACGACGTCCTTGGCAACGGACCAGCAATCTGGCGCTACCTGTGAGGAAAGCCGGCGCTCGCCAAGCGTCGCGGCTAGAGGCACCACCAAGTCCAGTAGCTCCTCCGGAAGACACAGGAGTCGCCCCGGGGCAATACCGGGACCTGCGCCAGAACCCGGGAGCCACGGGCGATCTTTGAGCAGAACACGCAGCTCCGGGTCATTCGGCAGGATGACGCGGTCTCGTTCGTGGTACTCGGCGCGCAGTTGCCTGATGATTTCATCGAAGAAGCGATCTGGGAGATCACTCTCCAACATCCGGCGGAGTATGCCGTCGTCGTCGAGGAGTGGGATGTCGCGGTATAGGGCCTCGACTTCGGCGTCAGGCTCAAGCAGGGGTACCTCTGTTTCAAGTGCGGGCGGCAGCCGACCGTCGCTCGATGCACGCAGCGGCCGGTCTTCGAGAGGCCCGCGGTCACCGTTGACTCGTCGGTGCAAAGGCAGTGCGCGCCACCGTTTGAGATCGTCCTCCGCGGTCCCGTGCAGATGCTTGAGCAGGTGCAGCATGTGGGGATGCTCGAGACCAAGCCAGTCGTCGGCGGAGGACGCATCCAGCGTTTCCTGGAGCAGCAGCTGCAGCACGCCAGGATCAACTTCGAGTATTTTCAACCTCTCGAAGCGATCGGGGTGAAGGGCATTGACCAGTGTCGGATCGGCGGCGCGCCACGGCTGGCCCCGGAGACGAAGAAGGATGTCGAGCGTTCTCCGATTCGGGTCTCGCTGGGTGTCCCCGCTACGAACGTGGTAGATTTCGGACTCCCCTAAGACGTTCGCGGTCATGCCGGTGAGCAGCACGCGTATGGCGCGCCCGACTCGCGCGTTCATCTCTTCCGCGGCCAAGCGCTTCAAGAGCGGAATCCGCGAATCCGGTGCGTTTGCTATCTCGGTGCCATGAAGCAGCGCGTCTGCAAGCGCATCATTGGTGACGAGAGGCACATCCGCGTTCGTCGCTAGGGCCATGCTACGGACAAGCCAGAAGCTGGTGTCGGTTGCGCCGGCGAGTTCCGTGACCGCCCGCCGACGGTTGCCGGCCGCTCGCATAGCTTGTGCGATAGGTCCCCCGGCGGGCGCCACGCCGTCCACACGTCCGGTGTCCCCTTGTTCGGATGGTGCTTCGTCTCTGCGGGAGAATACACGATGTTCTGCCGCCTGCCGGCGCAGTTCACTGGCGGACCACGCGTTGTACACTCCTTCGGGAAGGCGAAGAGCCCGAATCAGCGGGAGCCGGGCAAGATCGCCCCCGATCGGTTCGCCACGGATGGCGAGGAGAGCCTCAGCCAGAATCAGCCGGGCGTCACGCGCGCTTTGCGTCCCATGTCCATCCAAGAGACGCCCCCCCACGGCACGCAAAGCGCTGACCAGTCGCTCGGGAGCCGGACTTGGCGCCGCATCCGCGTCCGGTCCGAATGGAATCGGCATCAGTCCAGCGCCCACCGCTCCATCGGCCGCGATTTCGGCAACCGCGCGCTGGCTCCCGACGGGAGTGTGTACAATCCACTCATGCGGGAGATGTCCGCACAGGCGGCCCCATGTATCCTTCAGTTGTTGCCGGGTGTCGGGCGGGCTGTCGGTGGTGGCGGTTAGCGCTCCTTCACCGATTTTCTGTGCGAGCCAGTTCGCAACGACGGTCGAATGCTCGACGCCTCCATCGTCGCGTCGCTCAAGGACGCACCCAACGCACTGTTCTACCCAGGCTAACCCCTGCGGCTCTTGCAGCAGGTCAACGGACACGCATTTCAACAAAGACCTGATCCAGTCCGAAGTCCACGCACTCGGCGTCCCCCCGACTCGCGGTGAGTCGGCGTCGATGAAGGTGACGTCGGCGCCTTCCGCAATTTGCCGCATGAACGCCTTGCGGACGGTGCCCGGCGCGTCATTCCAGGACGGAATGGGCAGCAGGCGGGTCTCACCGGTGCGGCGGGCGTTCCAGCGAATCCCGTGTTCCGTGACCACGGGAAGGAGCACGTGGTTTTTGGTTACTGCCGAAGGGTGTTTCTTTATGATCTTGGTACCGGCGACCGCGGCCAGCAGACTCTGCGCGGCATCCGGCGGAACATTGCGGAACGCATACTCGATCGCTCGCGGAAGCAGCGGCAACATGAGCTCGTCACGGATTCCGCGGTTCCACCGGGCTCGGACGCGGTCGCCATCACCAACGGAGTCGTCCGTGACGCCGGGGATCGATCGTCGGTCGTGGGACGGCCAGTAGTAGCCGTGCATGACGATGTCCCACCGATCCGAGCTGGCGGCGCATTCTGCGGACTCGACAAGAGTCCCGGAACGAGGTGCGGGAGCGTCATCAAGCGGCAGAAAGGCGGCCCAGCGTAAGCGTACTTCACCGGTTGCGGCCGGCTCGCGCAGCACGGTTATAGCGGCGTGAGCTAACGCCTTGCGTCGCTTCAGAACAGTGTGCCCGTCGGCGCGTCCTACTCGATCTCTTGGCCAGTCCGGCGCACCTCTGGTTTCGCGCAGGCCTTCGTGACCAACGGCGTCGACGCCGGCCACCGACCACTCTCGGGACCACTCTTGGCCAGTGGCGACGATCGTACCGCGGAAGAGGCTCGTGAGAGCGGGCGTGTCATCGCTGTGCCGTCCAACCCATGAGCGAGGCTTGCCGAAGCAGGGCCGTTCGACGCGCATAAGGGTGGTGCGGCTGCTCAACAACGTGGCGGAACGAAGCGCCTCGACGGAGCGCAGGTGACCGCACTGGGCGAGGAGCAGCGCCAGGGAATCCGGCTGCTCAAACCAGGCGACGATGCGCTCGAGTGCCACAGGGCTCAGTCCCACCCCGTACTTCTCTCCAGGGGCCCCTCGGTTGAGATGCTTCGGGAGTCGTAGCGGAAACCACAACAACAGCCCGCAATCGAAGGAACCGAGCATGTCTCGGGCCGCCTTCAACAGAGCCTGTGCATCATCGACTTCAACAGTGTCCCAGTCGGGATGGAGCGGGTCCTGGACGCCAACCCGTCCGGTGCCGGCCCATGGGTTCAGGGAGCCCGGCCTCAAGGTGAGCGGGTCTGGTTCGGCTCCGAGATAGACGAACGCCTCGCAGACGTGGAACACGCTCTTGAGACCCACTCCGAACCGGCCGACCTTCTCAGTGTCGGCGGCCTTGGCGTCGCCTAGAGCTTGATGCAGGGCGCGTTGGTCTTCCTCGCGAAACGGCCCGTCGTTCACGACCAGTAGCCCAGGGCCCTCAAGCAGAGTGTTTTGGGGAGCGGGCAACCCCTTATCGACCACGGCGAACGCCAGCCGCGACGCCTGCGCGTCGTCGGCATTCTGCACGAGCTCGCGCAGGAGCGTTCGTCCATCACCGGCGTCCCGGTAAACATCCGCGAGAAGGGTCCGAATCGCTTTGATCTCGTCGTGCGCGGATCGAACGATACGCGCGCTGGGCGAACGCTTGAACGCGGGTTCCGTCATGAGGCTAACGTGATTCGCCGGCTGGACCGCATCGGGATGGACGGGACGGTCAGGTCTCCGCGTGCTCGTTGTGGGGGTTGTCGTCCGGGCCGAACGCCTCCCACGCGCCGTTGAAGAAGACGCGCCGCTCCGGCGTGAGCGTGGCCAGGGTCTCCTTGCTCGGGATCCGGTACGGCCGGTAGCCGTAGGTCGCCGCGCGGTCGTTGTACTTGTAGAACACGCCGTAGCGGGGCTCATCCCCCTGCCACGACGCGGCGCCGTGGGCGAGCGTCTCCGTAAAGATGATCGCCGATCCCTTGGGCGCCGCGATGTTGCGCACCAGCGGGCCGTCGATGGCGAACAGGCGCTTGTGATCTTCACGCGGGACGTGAAAGTCCGACTTGTGCGATCCGGGGATGCAGGCAAAGCCGCCGTCCTCCTCCGCTATGTCCTGCAGGGTAAACGACACGACCGTGAGCCCGGTGAAGATCTGGTCGCCCTGCACGAAATAGCGAAAGTTGACGCGGCCGCCGCGGTGGCCGCCGTGCATCTCGAAGTGCGGGCAGCCCTTCGACCGGACGAAGCTGTAGTTGGCCTCCAGACGGAGCTTGGGGCCGATGATCTCGGTCAGGACCGACACCAGCTTGGGGTGATCGATCAACGTGGTGAACGGCTCGCCGGCATTCACCAGCCCCGATACCCGGTGCCAGGTGCCGCGCGCGTCGTAGCCGTCCGGCGTCTTTTCGAGCGGCTCCATGCGCTCGCGTATCTTGCGCTTGGCCAGTTCGCACTCCCGGTCCGACAGCACGTCCTCGACGATCAGGAACCCCTGCAGATCGAACAGGTACTTCTGTGTAGCGGTCATCATCCCTCCCTGGCGGTCCGCCCGGCGCCACGCAGGCGCTCGACGAACGTAGCATGCCGCGGCGTCCGCACGCCGCGCTGCAGCTCGGCCAGCACCCGGGCGGTGTCTCCCCGCAGCAGCGCGTCGACGGCCAAGCGGAGTCCGGGGAACACCCGGCTCTCGAGCATCCCGTCCCGGCCGGCGGCGAGCGGCCGATACTCTCCGTCCTCCAGCACGAACCAGTCGATCCGCCGGTCCCGCGCCCGCCACACCACGTACTCCCGCACGCCGTTGCGCCGGTAGGCGCGCAGCTTGTCATGCAGGTCGATCGCGGCGCTGCTGGCCGCGATCTCGACGATCAGCTCAGGGGCGCCCTGGACGTAGTCGTCGGCGCTCAGGTGAGCACTGCCGCCCGCCTCGGCCGCGATGCGCAGGAGCGCGTCGGGCTGCGGCTCGTTATCGAGATCGAGCCGGACGGTAGCGTTGTCCCCCGCCTTCACGCCCGGCGTGGCGGCGCAATAGGTGACCAGCCACCCCATGATCGTCGCGTGTGGCTCGGAATGGCTTGCGGAGCGAACTGGTGACGGCATGTAGACGACCCCCTCGATCAGTTCCGCCTTCTTGAGGTCGGGACGGGCGGCGTACCGCCGTTCGAACTCCGCGCGCGTCAGCCGGTCGCCGTTCTCCAATGGGAGCGGTCCGGTGCGCACGGCCCGGTCGCCGGTCGCGGGAGCAGCCTGCGTCGTCGTCACGGTCCTGCTATCATGCCACAATCGCGCGGGCGGCGAAGGGGGCGGAGAACATGGCTGACGAATCGGGGGAATCGCGGAAGGACCGGCGCGTGCGGCGCTACCGGGTCATGTGGGACCAGAACGCCGGTCAGGAGATGTACTACCACCCGCCGATCTCGGCGGAACGGATCGCGCAGGCGCACTTCGGCTTCTTTCAGGGCCGTCCGGTCGACGCCTACGTCGGCGCCATGGGCTCCAACGCCGGCTTCACGGTGGGGTGGCCGACCGACGTACCGGGCGCGGAGTTCATCGTCGACCGGATGCAGCGCAACGCCCGCATCGGCAGCGTCAAGCTGTGGCGCGCCGCCGAGCACCTGCGCCTGGCGTTCGCGGCCGGCATCGACCCGGAGGAGGTGAAGGTGCGGGAGGCCAAGCGCATCGGCGTCGACTTCTGGTTCCGGCTGGCCATGAACGACTGGCACCACCTCGGCGCCGACGCCGACGACGCCAACCTCTGGTCGGGCGACTTCTTCGCCGAACATCCCGAATACTGGATCGGCGAGGACGGCGCGGCCGGCTGGCCGAAGAAGCTGTGGAACGTGCTCCGCTTCTTCCAGGACTACGCCCACCGGCAGGTCCGCGACCTGCGGCGCGACCTGGCGTTCGAGGCGTGCGAGCGCTACGACGTCGACGGCTTCCTGTGCGACTTCATGCGCTGCCCGGGATACTTCAAGCGCGGCGCGGAACGGGACGGCATGCCGCTGATGACCGACCTGATGCGGCAGATGCGCGCCGGGCTCGACCGCATCGGCGACGTGCGCGGCCGGCCGATCGGTTTTGCCGCGCGCGTGCCTTCCACCATCGCCGGCAGCGAACGCCTTGGCCTGGACGTGCGCGCGTGGGTACGCGACGGGCTGGTCGACGTGCTGGTCCCGTCCTGCTTCTTCGGACAGGACACCGAGGAGGACGCCGGCGAATGGGTCGATCTGACCGCCCGGACCGACGTGCGGGTCTACCCCGCGATCGAGGAGGGCTATCTGGCCGGCGACGCCGACGACAAACGCTGGTTCATCCGCACGCCGATCATGACGCGCATGACCAACGAGATGACGCGCGCGATCGCGGCGCGCCACTGGGCGCGCGGGGTTCCGGGCCTGTACGTGTTCAACTACTTCGGCACGGCCCCGACCTACAACTACGACAATCGCGACGCCGTCGACGACATAGCCGATCCGTTGCGGCTGGAGTTCAAGGACAAGACCTACGTGGTCATGCGCTCGCACGACGCGTTCCCCAACTGCCTGCGGACAGAGCGGCGGATACCGGCGGCGCTCGGCGCCGATCCGCTGGAGGTGACCATAGCGGTGGCCGACGACGCGCGCGGCAAGGCCGATCGCGTCAGCGGGTGCCGTCTGCGCGTTCATCTCCGCAACATGACCGTCTACGACCGGCTGGAGGTGCGGCTCAACGGCGAGCTGCTGGAATGCGCCACGCCGATGCTGCCGGGCGCCTACTGCATGCGCTGGACCGGGCTCGACTGGTTCGAGTACGACCTGGCCGGGCACCTGCCGCGGCGCGGCGTCAACCGGGTGACGTTGCGCATGGCGGCGCGCAACGAACGGCTGGCCGACGAGTTCGCCATCACCGTAGAGGACATCGAGTTGCAGGTCCGCTACGAGTTTCCGGACGGCGTGTGGCCCGATTCGCCGCGGCCGTGGTGAGCCGGCCGTCAGCCCGACCCGCCGGCGGACGGCTGCGGCAGCCCGAGCCGCCGGTACTGCTCCGGCGGCGCGTCCGCTTCGGCCATCAGCCGCACCAGGTGGTCGATCATCCGCGCTTCGACCGCCTGGTCCTCAAGCGGCGAGGTCTGGCCGGGGTCGTTTGCCAGGTCGAACAACCGTGAGCGGTTCCGGTCGGCGTGCCGGGCCCGTTCCGCCCCGAAACGGACGCGGGTCGGGATGCGCAGGGTGCTCATCCCCTTGGTGAAGGAGAACGGCTCGGCCAACGCCGCGTCCCGCAGCTCGTCGGGGCCGAAGCGGGCGCGCATCCGCGCCGGCATCAGCGTGTAGTCGTACAGCTCCTGGTCGTCGACCTCTTCGGGGCCGCGCCAGTACACGTAACGGCCGTCGGTGACGTTCACGTGCGCGCCGTGCTGTCCGAAGATCGCCGCGTCCCGCACCGGCCGGTCCGCTTCCAGCACCGGGCCGAGGTCGCAGCCGAGCATGTCGTCGAACCGTTCGAACCCGAACCACGACAGCAGCGTCGGCCCCAGGTCGATCGACGGCTGGACCAGCGCCTGGCGCCGCTCGCCGCGCGCGCCGGCGCGCGGGTCCCACACGAAGAACGGCGTGTGCGAAACCTCCTCGTAGTAGGGCGCCCACACCTTGGCCCAGCACTCGTGCTCGCCGAGCAGGAAGCCGTGGTCGGTCCAGACGATCAACATCGTGTCGTCCCACAGCGACAGCTCGTCCATGGCGTCGAGCACGTCGCCGAGCCGCGCGTCGCACATCGACACCAGGGCCGCGTACTCGTGACGCGCGTGATCGACCAGCGCCGCGTCTTCGCGGACGTAGTCGTAGATCGGCCAGTCGAACAGCGGCCCGTTCTTGGCGCGCCACTCCGCGTAGTGGCCGGCGTAGCGGTCCTTGAACTCGCGGCTGCTGTAGAACGGCTCGTGCGGATCGAAGGTCTCCATGTGCAGGAACCAGTTGTCTTCGCCGCGGTTGCGGCGCATGAAGTCGATGCCGGCCGCCACCGTCTGCGACTGCGGCAGGTCCGCGGTGGTGCGCATGAACAGGCGGTTGGTCCGGTCCTGCGCCCGCGTCGGGTCGTCCAAGGCGGTCTGGCCCAGGGCGTTGCCGGCCGGCGGCGGGGTGACCATGCCGATCCAGGGATCGCCCTCCTGGCCGCGAAAGAACTCCCAGCTCCGGTAGCGGGCGTGGTAGTTGGCGCCGCCCTCCTCCCAGTAGTGGTAGTGATCGGACGACAGGTGCGTGTAGACGCCGTTCTGCCGCAGATACTCCGGTACGGAGTCGTCGAACGGCTCGATCGGACCCCAGCTCCGGTGCAGGAAGTTGGGCCGGCCGGTGTGCAGATCGCGCCGCGCCGGCATGCACGGCATGGAGCAGATGTAGGAGCGGTCGAACACGGCGGTCCGCTCGGCCAGACGGGCGAAGTTGGGGGCGTGGATCGGCGGCGAACCGGCGCCGCCGTACGGCGGCAACCGGTGGCGGTTGAGCGAGTCGAACATCAGCATCACGCACTTCATCGGCGGGCCTCCTGGGCCGAATCGTACCACGGACCCGCCGGCCGGCGGACAGCATCGCGTCGATCTGCTACCGTGCGGGGTGAACCGTGCAGCACCACACCAGCCCGGCGGTCTTCGACGCCAACGTCGCGGTCGGCGACCCGCGGGACAGCCTGTCGCCGTTGCGCACCCGCGCGCAGCTCCTGGCGGAGATGGACCGCCACGGCGTGGACCGGGCGCTGATCCACCACGTCACCAGCCACCAGCAGCTGGTCGACGGCGCGGTGACCGACGACGAGCTGGACGAGTGGCGTGGCGAGCGGCTGCTCCCGCAGTGGACGGGGTGGCCGACGCCGACGTCGATCGAACGCCTGCAGCAGCGCCATGCGGCCGGCGACCTGACCAGCGTGCGCATCTGCGCCGGCGAGCGCGTGTTTTCGCCGTTCCACCCGTGGCTGTACGGCGAGCTGTTGACGTGGCTGGCGGAGATCGGCGCGCCGGCGGTGATCGAGCTGCCGGAGATCGACCCTGACGTGATCGTCCGCACGCTGCAGGCGTTTCCGCGCCTGCGCAGCGTCCTGGTCGGCGCCCACCCCACGCACGCGATCTTCGTGCCCGCCATGCTGCGGGCGGTCGAAGGGCTCCACCTGGAGCTGAGCCGCTACGAGCCGCTGGGCGGGGTGGAGGCGCTGCGCGGGGAGTTCGGCTCATCGCGGCTGCTGTACGGATCGTGGTACCCGCGCTACGCGATGGGGCCGATGGTCCATTACCTGCGCGCGATCGACCTGTCGGACGCCGACCGCGCGGCCGTGCTCGGCGGCACGTTGCGCGGACTGCTGGGGCTTGGCGCGTGATCATCGACTTCCACGGCCATACCGGCATGGACGCCTCCGCCGCGGAGATGCTGCGCGCCATGGACGGCGCCGGCATCGACCGTTCGTGCGTGTTCAACATCTTTCATCCGACCGGCGTCCGCGCCAACGACCAGACCGCCGCGTTCTGCGCCGCCCACCCGGACCGCTTTCTGGGGTTCGCGTTCATTTCGCCGCACCTTCCGGCCGCGGCGATCACCGCCGAGCTGCGCCGCGCGGTCGACGATCTGGGCATGGCCGCCATCAAGATCTACCCGCCGTACGCGCCGTGGCCGCTCGACCACGAGCGCTACTGGCCGATCTACCGCTTCGCGGATCAACGCGGGCTGGCGGTGATCAGCCACACCGGCCGGGAGTGGCAGGCCGAGCCCCGCCACCTGTCGGCCGTCGCGCCGCTGTTTCCCGGCGCGCGCTTCGTCGCCGGCCACTCCGGCAACGCACAGACGTACCGCGACCAGGCGCTCGCCGCCGCGCGGAAGTGTCCGAACGTCTACCTGGAGACCTGCTCCACCTTCCGCACGCCGGGGGCGATCGAAGAGCTGGTCGCCAAGGGAGGCGAGGACCGGGTGCTGTTCGGCTCCGACATCCCGCTCATGGACCCGCGCAGCCAGATCGCCAAGGTGCTCACCGCCGAAATCGGCGCGACCGCCAAGCGCAAGGTGCTCGGCGAAAACGCGGCCCGGCTGCTCAGCGTATGACCGGCGGCCCGGCTGTGGGCGTTCAGGGCGTTGGCGTCGATCCGCTCCGGCCGGCGCGCAGCTTGCCGGCGAGCTGATAGACGCCCCAGCCGATCGCCGCCGCCAGCACCACGTACACCCACCACGGCAGGTTGCGCCCGAAGACCAGCACGTACAGGTAGGGGATCACCGTGGCCGCCAGGAAGATCAGGCTCCAGCGGGCGACCGACCGGCGGTCGCCCCGGAACGCGCGCGCCATCCGGTACAGCGAATAGTAGAACAGCGGCCCGCACACCACCGACAGCGCCAGGAACACGTACGGATCGACCGCGTGCCGCTCGCGGATCGACTCCGCCAGACCGCCGATCCAGCCGGCGACCGCGTCGATCACCGGGCCGCGCCAATCATAGGGTCGCGCCGATCATGGGGCTGCGCCGATTCACGGGCCGTCGCCTGACGCCTACAGGCCGCCGCCGACCCCCAGGAGCAGGCTGACGCTGAATGACCAGGGGGTGAGGTTGGGGTGCGGCGTACCGGTGAGCGCCGGGGCGCTGTCGAGCAGGCCGGCGCCCCCGAACAGCCGGTACTGCGGCTTGAGCGGAGCGTACGCCACCCCGGCGATGATCCCGGCGTGCACGCCCCACGGGTCACCGGGCGGCAGGACGGCGAGCTCGAATCCGGCCGAAGCCCTGAGCACCAGCGTATTGGCGCTGATGGAGAAGGAGTCGGAAGCGCGGTCGACGACCACGGCGTTGAAGTCGCCCGGCGCCTTCGGGTAGCCGCGCAGGCCGACCGTCTGCATGCCGGCTCCGGCGGTGACAAAGCCGATCGCCGCCGGCAGCTTGATCGGCGCGTAGCCGAGCTGCACCGACAGGTCGTCGGTAGTGAGGTCCACCGACCGCATGTTGGCGGTGCTGGAGCTCCCCGCGTGGCTGCTCTCCAACATGGCGACGAATCGCCCATAGGTGACCAGAGCGCCCCAACCGTGCGAGAAGCTGTTCCGTTCCGGAGTCTTGCTCTGCCCCAGTCTGCCCAGAAGATCCGGGTATTCCCGGTCGAACAACAGGTGCGTCCAGCCGGCGCTGTAATAGGTGAGCATGGTCAGGTCGGGCGGTCCGTAGAACGCCGCCAGCAGTTCCTGTTGCGGGCTTTCCTGCGCCATCGCCAACGCCGACGTCAGCGGCAGTGCCACCGCTGCCAACCAGGCTCTACGCCTGTGTATGATCCTCCGCATGATCGTTCCCCTCCCTGTCCCGCGTGCGTCAGGACCCGCGGAACGGGTGAGAGTCTACTACGTTTTGCCGCCGCTGTCGGCGTCCTGAGTGGAGCGCTCTTTCAGCCAGAAACGGAGCAGCATGAGCGCCGCCACCGACAGGGCGACCACGCTCAGGCCGCCGATCCAGAAGATCGCCGGCGCCGACTGGCCCGCCAGCCGCGGCGCGTAGCCGACGCCGAGCACGGCGACCACAAAGCCGGCGGCGACCGTCGCTACGGCGACCCGGAGCAGATACCTGCGCCGCACCGCGTAGCGGCGGCCGGCGGCGCGGCCGTGCAGGATGGTGACGTGATCGTAGGCCGCCTCCATGATCACGAACAGGCCAAGACCGTAGGCCAGACCCGGCCACACCTGCACCGAAGCGCCGGCGGTCACCAGCGCGCCGGCGTGCGCCACCAGCAACGCGAACACGCCGGCGGTGACGTAGCCGGACCGGCGCCGTTGAGCGCCGTAGACGACCGCCGCCACCCCGGCCAGGGACGCCAGCACCGCGCCGAGCGAAACGCCGGCCAGCGCCACGTTCCACGCGCCGAGCGCCAGCGGCGCGCCGACCAGGATCAGCCGGGTCATTGCAGCAACAGCCGGCGGCGCCGCAGCGCGTCGATTCGGGAGGCGAGCAGCTCGACCGGCTCGTCCGGCTCCAGCCGGATGATCGGCACGCCGGCCGCGGCCAGCTGACGCGACGCGCTGTCGGTCTCCATGCGCCACAGCGCCACCGCCGCCGCTTCGCTCGGCGTCGCGCCGTAGACCGGGGCCAGCGCCAGCGCGGGATTGATCACCACCGCGGCGACGTCGTACCGGCGGCTGGCCAGGTTGAGCAGCGTGTCCGTGAACCGCACGTCGATCAGCGGCGTGAACGCGGCGATCAACGCCTGCGCCGGCAGGATCTGGCGCGGCACCTTGGTGATGTCGCGGTCGACGTCGCTCTCATGCGCGCGCACGTCGGTCAGGAACTCCAATATCCGGTACTGCTGGCGCGCGCCGAGGTTGGGGCTCACCCAGCGCAGGAGCCCGGACAGCTCGATACAGCCGACGCGGTTGTTGCCGGTCAGGAAGTAGCGCGCCAGCGACGCGACGATGCGGGTCGCCTGGTCCAGCACGGTCGCGCCGAACGGGCCGGCGTCCTCGAACGCATCGAGCAGCAGCACGACGTCGGCGTTGCGCTCGCGCGTGTATTCGTTGACGAACATGCGGCCGGTGCGTTGCGTCGCGCGCCAGTTGACGGTGCGCAGCCGGTCGCCCGGCACGTATTCGCGCAGGCTGGCGAACTCCAATCCCTCCGACGCTTCGCGCGAGGGGTAGTTGCCGACGTTCACCTGCGTGTGGAACGGCCGGATCGGGCGGGTCACCGAATCGACGCGCGGATAGGCGGTGCAGATCTTGGGATCGCTCCACTCCGCCTCCCACAGGATCATGCCGGAGCCGGCGTAGGCGCGGTGGAACAGACGGCCCTGCGTGAAGCGGGAGCGCCGGTCGATGCGCAGGCGGTACCGGCACGTTTCGGTCTGGCCGGGGGCGAGGGAGACCACGACGTCGTTGCTCCCGGAGATCAGCGACGCGCCGGCCGGCAGCGGATCGATCACCTCCGCGATCGGCGCCGCGGTACCGGCGTGGACGGTGAACTCGACGTCGACCTCATCACCTTCGAACATGGTGAGCCGCGAGATGCTGTGGCTGAACCGAAGGCGCGGCGCGCGTTCGCCGAGCAGCGCGGCGACGATGGCGACCGCGAAGGTCGCGCCGATCATCACCAGCTCGATGCGGCGCAACAGCGCGGCGAACACCAGGCTGACCAGGGTCAGCGCCAAGTAGGCGGCGAAGCGCGCGCCGAAGTGCTTGGTCACGCGTCGGCTTGCGGCGTGGGCACCTCGTTCATCGCGTCCTGGACGATCGACTGGTCGGAGATGCCGCGCACCCAGTACTCCGGCTTCATCACGATGCGGTGGGCCAAGGCGATCACCGCCACCGCCTTGACGTCCTCCGGGGTCACGAAGTCACGGTCGTCGATCACCGCGTGCGCGCGCGCCAGCTTGAACAGGGCGTAGACGCCGCGCGGCGAAGCGCCGACCTGCACCTTGGAGTCCTCACGCGTGGCGCGCGTCAGGTCGACGATGTACTTGCCGATCGACTCGGAGACGTGCACGTCCTCCAACGCCAGCTGCATGGCCAGCAGCTCCTCCTTGGAGACGATCGGCTTCAGCGCGACCGTGTCCGCCTTCCGCTCCTGGCGGCGCCGCAGTATCTCGTATTCGTCGTCGGCGGACGGGTAGCCGATGCTGGTGCGCATGATGAACCGGTCGAGCTGCGCTTCCGGCAGCGGATAGGTGCCTTCGAACTCGACCGGGTTCTGCGTGGCGATGACCACGAACGGCTTGTCGAGCGCAAAGCGCTCGCCCTCGACCGTCACCTGCCGTTCCTGCATCGCCTCCAGCAGCGCCGACTGGGTCTTGGGCGTGGCGCGGTTGATCTCGTCGCCGAGCAGCAGGTTGGCGAACACCGGGCCCTTGCGGAACTCGAACGCGGCGTCGCGCTGGTTGTAGACGTAACCGCCGGTGATCTCGCCGGGCAGCAGGTCGGGGGTGAACTGGATGCGGGTGAAGCGGATGTCGAGCACCTGCGCGAACGACTGCGCGATCATCGTCTTGGCCAAGCCGGGGAAGTCCTGCAGCAGGATGTGCCCGTCGGCCATCAGCCCCATCAGTATCTGCTGCAGGACGCCGTCCTTGCCGACGATGAAGCGGCCGACCTCGTCGACCGCCCGGCGTGTCGTCTCGCTGACCCGTGTCAGTTCCATGATCGCTCCTCGTTCGCCTGTTGGTTATCGGTCGGCGCCGGCGGCGGCGTCGGCCTGCTCCAGATCGCCCACCACCCCGGCCAGCTGCGCCAACGGGACGCCGCGGCGCGTGATCCGCTCCGGCAGCCGGTCGGCCAGCGCGCCGCCGGGCCGGCCGAGCGCCTCGATGCGGGCCAGGAGCCGGTCGCGGGCGGCGCGGTCGACCACCCCGGCGGCCAGCGCCGCCAGACGCGGACCCAGCACCCGGCCGTAGTAGCGCTTGCTGGTCTGCGCCAGCTCCAGCTCAGAGGCTATCTTGGCCAGCGGCGACGGCACCGCCGGCCGGCCCCGGCGCGCTTCCTGATCGCGCAGCAGCCGTTCCAGCCGCGGCGCCTCGTGAAAGGCCAGCTCGCTCTGCACGGTGCGGACCGCCACCACCGCGGCCAGCGACGCGACCGCGGCGCCGACCGCCAGGATCACCTCGTCCAGGTCCTGGACGCCGGATGTGAGCGTGACCAGCAGCGCCAAGCCGGCGGTGAGCGCCGCCAGACCGATCGTGTTGACGATGCGCCGCGTCCGGCTCCGTCCGGCGGCGCGGGCGCGGAACGCCGACCGCCCCCACGTTGCGCTGCTCATCGGAACCGCAGCATACCACGTCCGGCCGGCAGCCGCGGAAGCGTCAAACCGGGCGGGGTCGGCGCATGAGCGCGGCGGAGACCTGACGTTTCGCTCGCTTGAAATGACGCTGATTGGCGTGATACCGTCCGTAGGTGAGGAGCGATGGCCATGCAGCTTCAGGATGTCACTGAGGACCAGGCGTTCTCACCTGCGCTGATCGCGGGCGCCTTGCGGACCACGAAGGCTGAGATCGCCGGTACGCTCGGGATCAGCCAGGATGCGCTTTCGCGGAGCACGCGAGTGCGGTCGCGGAAGACGCAGACCCGGCTCCGGGAAATGATGGAGATACTTCGCCGTGTCGAGGATTACACCGGGTGCTCCGCCCTGGTGGCATATGCGTGGTTCCGCTCCCAGGCCGTGACGGGCTTCGCCGGCCGGACACCCGATCGGCTGGTCCGTGAAGGCAACGCCCGGTACGTCCATGCGTACCTCGACCGAGTCATGGATGGCGGATACGCATGAGCGTGTGACGGTCGGTGCGGTTTCGGGGCATCGTCTACCGCGCGCACAATCCGCAATGGGCGTGGCCGGCGGTATCGGGCGAAGGAGCGCGCCTGCACGGCGGGCGCTTCAATCGCAAAGGTATTGCGGCGCTGTATACTTCGCTGTCGCCGGCCATCGCCCTTCGGGAGGCGGGGGCGCTCGGCCAGCCGCTGCAACCGTTGCTGCTGTGCGCTTACCGGATCGATGCCGAACCGGTTTTCGACAGCCTGGACCCGCGGGCGCGGAGCATCCACGCGGTGAACGAATCCGATCTGAGCAGTAGCGGCTGGGAGTGGGAGATGCGTCAGGGATCCGTCCCGCCGTCCCAGGCGTTCGCCGATCGGTTGATGGCGGCCGGTTACGTCGGAATGCAGGTTCGCAGCTTTGCCCCCGGAGCAGGCGCGCACGACCTCAACTTGGTGTTATGGCGTTGGGGCGATCGTCTGCCGAGCCGCGTCGCGTTGATTGACGATGAGGGCCGTATGGCGCAATAGCGCCGGGCACGGGATCGTGCTATCGTAACGGCGTGGAGCTGGACACGGTCAAGGCGGTCTTTGCCCGGCACGCGCACCGGTTCGTCACCGCCTACGTGTTCGGCTCGGTCGCCGCCGGCACGGCCGACGAACACAGCGACGTCGACGTCATTCTGGTGCGCGAAACCGACCAGCCGTTCTTCGACCGCGTGCTTGAGATCATGGACCTGCGGATGGAGTTCGGCGCGGCCGACCTGTTGATCTATACGCCCGGCGAGCTGGCCGAGATGCTGGCGGAGGAGGGCCGCTACTTCGTCAAGCAGGCGGTCCGAACAGGATACCGAATTGAAGGAACCCAACAGAGAAGCCGGCCGCTGGCTCAGACAAGCCGAAAGTGACCTGGGCTACGCCGAGCTCGGGCTGCGCGAAGGGTTCTTCGCGCAGACCTGTTTTCAGTGCCAACAGGTGTGTGAGAAAGCGATCAAGGCGCTGCGCTACGGCCGCGGCGAGCGAATCGTTATCGGACACGCGCTGGTAGAGCTGGCGGCGTCCCTGGAGGTGATGGCGAGGTTTCGCCAGCGCTTGTCGGTGCTGGATCAGTACTACGTGCCGACCCGGTATCCGAACGGGCTGCCGGGCGGCATTCCCTCAGACGTGTACACCCGGGAACAGGCGGCGGAGGCGGTGGACACCGCCCGCCGCGTGGTGGCGGCCGTCCGCGCGGAGCTGCGGCGGTGAGTCCGGCCCGTCATTGCCGGTAGCGGTCCAGCACCGCGCGGTTCGGCTCGAAGCCGATTCCGGGAGCGGCCGGTACGGTGAACACCATGCCGGGACCGACCTCCGGCGGGGTGAGGTTGAGCTCCTCCCGGAGCGGGTTCCAGGTCCGGTCGAGCTCCAATAGCGGCTCGCGGGGCGTCAGGCTGGGCGGGCACGGCGCGATCATCGCCAGCATCTGCAGTGCCGCGGCGACCGCGACGCCGGCGCCCCAGACGTGCGGAATACAGCGCACGTGAGCGGCGTCCGCCAAGTCGGCCACCTTGAGCGCCTCGGTCAGTCCGCCGGCCGCGCAGCAGTCCGGTTGCACGATGTCGGCGCCGTCGCGCCGCAACAGCTCGGCGAACCCCCAGCGCCCGAACTCCGCTTCGCCGGTCGCCACCGGGATCGGCGACTCCAGCCGGAACCGGCCCAACCCGCGCTGATCTTCCGGCACCAGCGGCTCCTCGAACCAGTCGATGCCGAGCGGGTACAGCCGGACCGCCACGTCCCGCGCCGCGGCGCGGTCGTAGGCGTGGTTGGCGTCGACCATGATGCGCACCTCCGGCCCCACCGCGTCGCGCACCGCGGCGACCGCGGCCACGTCGTCGGCGACGCCGAACCCGATCTTGACCTTGAGCGCGCCGAAGCCGGCGGCGGCGTAGCGCCGCGCCTCGTCCGCCAGCAGCGGCGCCTGACCGGTCAGGCCGGAGGCGGCGCGCTTGCGGTAGAAGCCGGTGGCGTAGGCGGCGACCCGCCGCCGGAAGGCGCGGCCGGCCAACCGGTGGCACGCCACCCCGAAGCGTTTCCCGGCAAGGTCCCACAGCGCTATGTCGACCGCGCTGAGCGCCTCCATCGCCGTGCCCTTGCGGCCGTGGTCGCGCATGGCGTTATACAGGGTCAGCCACAGCGCCTCCCGGTCGCCGGCGTCACGGCCCATCAGGAGCGGGGCGTACACCTCTTCTATCAGCGCCGCGTTGGCGGCGGGCGGGCCGAACGCCTCGCCGAAGCCGGTCTCGCCGCCGGCGGTCTCGATCTCCAGGATCAGCGAGCGCCGTTGCCGGCACCACCCCTGCGCATAGGCGAACACTTCGCCGTCCGGCAGGTCGGCGCTCAGCACGTGCGTGCGAATGCGGGAAATCGTCATCTCAGAGCGGCTCCGCGGTGATCAGGCGATCTGCGCCCCGCGCGGCCAGCGGGTTGCGCAACGGACGGCCGAAGTGCGGCGACTCGATCTCGAACCGGTCGCCGGCTTGCGGCTCGATCCCGTCGGCGCAGCTCAGCACCGGCGCGCCCAGGAAGTGGCAGTGGACGTCGCCGGCCCGGCGGAACAGGTCGTACTTGAACAGGTGATGCTCCAGGTTGGCCAGGCTGTGGGTCATGTTGGCTTCGCCGGTCTCAAAGGCGGCCTGCCACAGCACGGCTGCGCCGCGGCGCACCCGTACTTGGCCGTCGACGTGAGCGGGCAGCGGGCCGAGCAGCAGCTCCGGGCCGATCGCGCAGGCGCGCAGTTTCGAGTGGGCCAGATAGAGATAGTTCCGCCGCTCGGTGACGTGATCGGCGAACTCGTTGCCGAGCGCAAAGCCTATGCGGCGCGGGCGGCCGCCGCGTCCGATCAGGTAGACCGCCGCCGCCTCGGCCTCCTCGCCGCCGTCGCCGGCGAACCCGGGCAGCGGCAGCTCGTGCTCGGGCGGCACCATGCACCGGCCGTCGCCCTTGTAGAACCACTCCGGGGCCGCGCCGATGCGGCCGGGCGGCGGTTTGCCGGCGGCGGCGCCCAACCGGAACATGCGGATCGAATCGGTCACCCCGGCGCCGGCATCGCCGCTGGCATCGCCGCTGGCATCGCCGCCGGAACCCGGCCCGCCGTGCATGGCGTCGCGCGCCAGGGCGCTGCCGGTGTGGTTGAGGCCGGTTCCCGACACGATCAGACGGGCGGGATCGGGATGATCGATCGGCGGCAGCAGGCGCCGCTCGTCGACCAGCGCCTGGTAGTCGGCCGCGGCGCCCCGTTCCCAGCCGGCCACCACGGCGGACAGCGGCCGGCCTGTCGCGTCCGCGGCGACCGCCAGATCGTAGACCGACCGGCCGCCGGCAAGCTCCTCGATCCGGTCGCGGTCGACGGCAACGCCGACGCGCCGCTCACCGGCGGCGGTCCGGTACTGCACCAGCCGCGGCGCGCTCCCGCTCACAGGCGCTGCGCCTGTCCGGTGCGGATCGCGCGGTCGGCGGCCAGCACCATGCGCGTCGCCTGGATGCCGTCGGCGGCGTTCACCTCCGGCGCCCGCCCGTCGCGGAGCGCGGCGACGAACTCGCGGTTCTCCAACAGAAAGCCTTCCTCCCGGTCGACCCGCTCCGTCCACTCGCGCCTGCCGTCGGAGAAGGTGGCCGCCTTGAAGCGGTCGTAGAGCTGCACGCTGCGGCCGCCGCCGAACAGCTCCAGAAAGAACTTGCCGGTCATGCGGCCCATCGCCGCGTCGCCCTGAATCCAGCTGGCGACCGCGCCGGAGGCAAACCGGATCGACGCTACGCACTGGTCGATGCGGGGATGACCCGGATGGGTCATGGCGCCGCCGGCCGCCCACATCTGTTCCGGCTCGCTGCGCGCCATCCAGCGGATCACGTCGGTGGTGTGGCAACCCTGGCTGTAGACGTTGGCGCCGCCGCGCACCGGGTCCTGCGCCCAGGCGTCGTCACGCCAACGGTCGTCCATCATCTGGCCGACGATCACCTGCGGCTCCGGGACGAACTCCCGCGCCTCCTGCAGCAGCGGGTAGTAGCGCATCTTGAACGCCGGCATCAGCCGCACGCCGGCCTCCTCGACCGCGGCGGCGACCGCCCGGCACTCCTCCACCGACAGCGACAGCGGCTTCTCGACCAGGACGTGCTTGCCGGCCTGCGCCGCCGCTACCGCCAGCGGCGCGTGCGAGTCGTGGTGGGTGCAGACGTAGACGGCGTCCAGGGCGGGGTCGTCGAGCAGCCGTGACACGTCGGCGGTCGCGTAGTCCCCGCCGTACTTGGCCAGCAAACGCTCGGCGGCGGCCGGCCTGGTGTCGGCGTAGGCGGTGAAGCGCGCTCCGTCGACCTGGCTGACGCAATCGGCGTGCACGGCGCCCAGGGCGCCGCAGCCGATCAGGCCGAAGCGGAGTTCGCCGGCGCTCACCGCGGCGGATACGGCGCGCCGGCGGCCGGGTCCGCCAAGCCGTCGTACATCAGGCGGTGCAGGTCCGTGAGCAGCCGGTCGTCGGTCGTCATGCGCATCTGCGGCGCGATGCCGGGCATGCCGCGCGCCAGCGTCGGGTCGCGGTACCAGTTGGTCTGCCGGTCGGCCAGATCGATGTCCGCGCACGCCACGCCGTCGCCGTGGACTTCGGCGATCACCGCCCCGGAGGAGTCGATGATCATGCTGGGCGGTCCGGTCGCGGCGGCGACGAAGTAGAGGCGGTTGTCGAGCGCGCGCGTGCGCCACGTGATCGGTTTGCCGCCGGCGACCGGCAGGAACAGGAGCTCCGCGCCGCGGTGCGCGTAGTAGCGGGCCACCTCCGGGAACCACTCGTCGTAACAGACGTGGATGGCGGCCCGGCCGACGTCCAGGTCGAACACCGGGTAATCGGCGCCGCAGGAGATGCCGGCCCGCAGCTCGCCGAAGGTGAGGTGGGTCTTGTCGTAGCAGCCGAGCAGCTCGCCCGAACGGTCGAACAGCACCGCGGTGTTGAACACGCGCCCGCCGCTCCGGCGCAGCACGCCGGCGACCACGTACATGCCGTGGCGGCGCGCGGCGCCGGCCAGCACCCGGCACGTCGGGCCGCCGGGGACCGGCTCCGCGGCGGCGGCCCACGATCCGTACGCCCGCTCCGGGACGCCCTGCGCGGGGCAGAACTCGGTGAGGGCGGCGACGTCGGCGCCCATCGCGCCGGCCTGGTCGAGCCTGGCGGCGATGCGCCGCCGTTGTTCGGCCATAGTCAACGGCGCGCGCGGTTCGCCAAAGCGGACCGCGGCGACGCGCGCCATGCGCGCCGGCGGCCGCGGGACCTGCGTCACCACCGCCTGCGACCACGCGATCCGGCCGCCGGCGGCGGCGCGCAGATAGAGCTCCATCCGCTCCGGCTCCGACGGGTGCGGATCGTGCCGGAAGATGCACTGCAGGCGCAGGGTGTCGGCCGCCGCCGGTTCGCGCCTGGCGATCAACGCCGGCTGCGGCGCCAGAAAGTGGCCGGCGACCTGGGCGAAGACCGACAGGCCGGGCCGTTCTATGCCGGTGATGCGGGCCTGCGCGGTCGCGCGGTACCAGCAGCCGGGGACCAGGCTGACGGGACGATGCCAGCAGCCGAAGGCGTGCGGGTCGCCGGTCCCTTCCAGGATCAGCTCCCGCTCCCCGTCCGGCCCGGTGTCGATCCGGGAGTGCGGCGCCAGGTCCGGGCGGGGAGCGCCGGTCCGCCACTCGCCGCGCAGGCGGTCGGCGTCCGGCAGCGGCGGCGGCTCGACGTGCTCGATCGGGTTGCGGCCGGCGGCGCGCAGCAATGCCGCCCACTGCCGGTGATTGCGGGTCACCGACTGCGGATCGGCGCGGCTGCGGGCCACGAAGCCGGGTACGTAGCTCCGCCCGGTCGGCACGCCGATGCGGCAGTAGCGGGTGTCCAGGCTCCACCGCACCGTCGAGGAGGTGTTCGGCAGCGAGCGGTGCGCGACCCGCTCCAAGGTGAGCAGCGCGTCGCCGGGTTGCATCTCGCAGGTGACCCGCTCGCCGTCCGGCAGGTCCTCGTCGTAGATGCCGTGGTAGAGGCCGGTTTCGAGCCGGTGCGGGATGCTGCGCAGGTGAGAGCCGGCGATCACCTCCATGCAGCCGTTCTCCCGGCCGGCCGCGGCCAGCGGTATCCAGGCGTTGACGATCACGGTGTCGCCGATCTCCTCGCTCAGGTACGCCTCATCCTGGTGCCATGGCACGACGCCGGGATCGTGTTCGGGCAGCTTGACGCGCAACACCGTCTGCGGATGGGCCAGGATCTCCGGGCCGATCACGGTCTCCACCGCGTCGAGCAGGGCCGGATGGGTGCGCAACGCGTACATGCCGGCGGTCTTGTGCTGCTTGCCGTGCAGCCGCCTCCAGATCCAGGCGAGCGACTCTTCGTCGAGATCGGCGGCCACCGCGGCCAGGCGGCGGTCGAAGGGTTCGTCCGGGAAGGTGGCGGCCGGCGGCAGGCGCTCCCAGATGACCAGCTGCTCGACCGCCTGCTCGACGGCTGCGGTCAGGTCGTCGATAAGCGGCGCGATCGCCGCCGGCGGCAGCAGCGCGGGAGCGATCAGAAAGCCCCGCTCCCGGAGCTCCGCGCGTTGCGAGGGGGTCAGACCGGCGCCGTGTTCCATGTCCGCCGATTGAACGCCGCCGGGGGCGGGCTCACCGGTCCCGTTGCTCGCGTAGCGTGCCGTTCGGCGTGACCAGGAGCACTTCGTCGGACTGCAACTCGCGCTCCGTCCAGCGCAGCGCCCGCGCCGGCTCGATCGCCACGACCGAGGCATTGTCGGTGAGCTCCTCGCCGGTCAGCCGGTCCCAGATCGCCCGGACGCTCCGCTGCGCCGTCCACTGATCCTCGGCCGGTTCGAAGGCGGCTGCGCCCGCCTCCCGGATCGGATCGTGCGCGCCGTCGGTGGTCATGACGCACAGGCCGTCGCGCGGGTTGTGCAGGACGTGGCGTTCGGCCAACACCCCGTCCTCAATGCCGATGGCGTCGAGCAGGTTGCTGTCCGGCGCGGTCGGCCGGTACGGCTGGTCCGGCGATCCGGCGGTCAGGCGTTCGAGCGTTTCGACGAATCCGGCCTGCGTGTGATCGGTGGTGATGCACCGAAACGGACGCCCCGGTTCGATCAGGTGCGCCCGCGTGTCCCCGGCATGGATGAGCATGCCGTTCCGGCGTTTCCACACGGCCGCGGTCAAGGTCGTCCCGCCCCCGCCGCGGAGCTTCTTCAGCACCTCCTGCTGCGCGTGCAGCAGCGCTTGCGCCAGCACGTCTCGCGGCGCGCCGTGGTAGCTGAACAGGCACGCCTCTACGAAGATGCGCACCGTCTCGCGGCTGGCCCAGCCGCCGTTCTCCATCCCTCCCATGCCGTCCGCGATCACGGCCGCGCACCACGGCGTCAGGTAGCTGCTGGGGCCCCGGACCCAGGCGAGCGCCGCGCCGCAGTCCTGTTGCTCCGGGCGCGGCCCCTTTTGCAGGCCGATCGCCATGGCGCCGTGCGCGCCGGCGTACACGTTGCCGTCGTTCTCCTCCGCCGGCGCCAGCGCGTCGGTTATCCGCGCGCGCAGGCCGGAATCGGCCGTCTGCTCCATGGTGGCGCTACTCCGTTCCGGGCGCGGCCCGGCCATCATCGGCGAACCCCTTGCGGCGCGCCCGCATGGCGGCGTGCGCTTCCGGCGACCCGTCGTGGAAGCTGCCGAACCACTTGTCGAGCGGCACGCCTTCGTTGCCGTAGTTGCACTCGAAGTAACGGTGGTGCAGGTAATGGAAGTAGCCGCCGTTACTGAAGGTCTTGCCGTCCTTGACCACGAACTCCGAAAAGCCGGCGTGGCCGGCCGCCGGGCTCAACCCGGCGTGCATCAGGTGAAAGATCGCGTGGATGGGATGGGAGGGGATCACCCAGTGGAGCAGCACGCCCGAAAAGTAGATCAGATGCTCGATCGGATGCATCGACAACCCCGACCACGGGCCGACGTTGACGTTCCGGTGGTGCAGGTAATGGGCCGCCTTGTACAGCGGCTTCCAGTGCGTCCACCGGTGGCTCCAGTAGAAGTGGGCCTGCCGCATGACCAGTACGGCGACCATCATCAGCGAGCAGTAGGCTATGCCGGCCGGCGTGCGCCACTCGACGCGCGGCAACCACCCGTTGCCGTACATCCACAGGGTGACCGCCTCATACGCCGTCCAGATGCCGGCCCCCGACACCAGCGACCAGAACACGTTGTCCCAGGTCTGGTTGCCGAACAGGAACGCCCGGTTCCGGGTCGCCAGCCAGCGGCCGTTGAACTTGAACCGCAGCCCCTGCGCGCGCTTGACGTACAGCCGCAGGTGCAGCCCGCCGGCGATCAGGATCAGCAGCGCGACGTTGCGCAGGTAGATCTCCGCGATCCAGCCGGCCTGAATGGTGGCGGCGCGCTCCGGCGACGGGGTGAGGAAGAACCACGCGACCACCGCGATGCCCATGTAGATCAGGTTCTTGGGCCACAGCAGGCCGTCGTGGCCGAAGACCGCCTTGAGAATCACCCGCAGCCGCACCGGCCGCTCCCACATCGGGGACGGTTGCGGCAGCGCCGCCGGCCGCCACTCGCCCTTCGCGTCGCGAACGCCCGTATCCGCCTCAGCCATAGGACTCACAGGATAACACGTATCCGGCCGTTGCGCACCCCGGCGCCGCGGCCCCCGGCGCGCGGACGGCCCGGCGTGCTACCCTGCGGTCCGTGAGCAACGCCACCCCACCCGCACGCCTGGACGCCGAACGGCGTCTGTTCGTCGACATGATCGACGTCGACCGCCGCGACAACGTGCGCCGCGCCTTTCACCAGGCGCGCAAGCACGGCCCGCCGGTCATAACCCAGGATGCGCCGTGGGAGCGGATGGGCGGCATGACCGCCTCGGTCATCTACGACGACGAGGAGGGCGTCTTCAAGGCGTGGTACATGGCCGGCTTCTACGCGCCGGGAAAGGAGCACGTGCAGTGCCTGGCGCTGTCGGACGACGGCGTCACCTGGACCCGGCCGGTGCTCGGCCTGCACCGGGCGCTCGGCAACACCGACAACAACATCGTGGTGCCGGCCGAGTACCACGACGGCCGGGATCACTTCGAGACCATGCTCAAGGACCCGATGGACCCCGACCCCGCGCGCCGCTACAAGGCGATCGGCTGGTCGAGCTACGACTGGGACGGGCCGCTGAGCGGCATCTACACCGGTACGTCGCCCGACGGCGCGCGCTGGACCTTCACCCCGGAGCCGATCATCCGTTACCACCCGCGGCCCGGCACGGCCGACCTGGGGCCGATCGGCGACGCGCAGGCCATGATGATCGACACCCGCCGCGGCCGTTACGTCGCCATGCTGCGAAGCGGCGTGGATCGGCCGGGGTGGCGGGTCATGTCGGTGAGCCGGGACTTCATCACCTGGACCCGGCCGGAGCGCTTTCTGTTTCAGCTCAATCACGAGGAGTCGCTGTACAACAACAACGGCTTCGTCTACGGCGCGCAGTACCTCGGCTTCCTGACGCACTTCGACCGCCGCGCCGAGCACCAGTCGCAGACCTTGCGGCTGCTCACCAGCCGCGACGGCGACGTCTGGATGCGCGCGCCGGCGGCCGAACCGCTGGTCGATCTGGGCGAGGTGGGCGACTGGGACCGGTTCCAGATCATGCTCACCGGCGGGCCGCCGATCCCGGTCGGCGACCGGCTGCACGTCTACTACCGCGGCACCTCGCGCCGCCACAACAAGGTGGTGGGCGAGTTCGAGCCCGGGATCGACCCGGACCAGGAGCGCGGCTCGATGTCGATCGGCCTGGCCACGTTGCGGCTCGACGGCTTTGCCTCCATCGACGCCAGCTACGACGGCGGCTCCGTCACCACGGCGCCGTTCGAGCTGGCCGGCGCCGAGCTGCGCGTCAACGCCAAGTGCGACTACGGCCGCATCACCGCCGAACTGCTCGACGAGGGCTACCGGCCGATCCCCGGCTATGCGGCCGGCGACTGCGTAGCCGCCGCCGCGGACTCGACCGATCAGGTGATCCGCTGGCGCGGACCGGCGGCCGGCCGGCCGTTGTCGGCGATCGGCGCGCCGGCGCGCATCCGCTTCCACTTGGCCAACGCGCGCCTGTACAGCTATTGGCTACAATGACGCAACCAGCCGCCGGCCGCGCGGAACCCGGCCAAAGGAGCGCCCGATGATCACCGTGCAGAACAGCGTCCCCAACCCCGTCGTCGAAGAGGCGGTCCTGTTTCCGTTCGACAGCTACAGCTGCCCGTTCAGCGCCGGGCTGCGGCTGCACCTCATCCCCGGCAAGACGCCGGGCCGCTCCAACCCGATCGTGGTGGCGGCCGGCGAACCGGGGGCGCACGACGACTACTGCACCCGCTTCTACGGCACGGTGATCCCGATCGACGGCGAGCTCCGCATGTGGTACCTGGCCCGCAGCACGCGGGACGCGGACGGGCGCAACGGCGGTCAGCTCCGCTGCTGTTACGCCACCAGCGCCGACGGCGTGCGGTGGGACAAGCCCGACCTCGGCCTGGTCGAGTTCGAAGGCTCCACGCGCAACAACATCGTCAACCTTCGCGGCGGACGGTGCGACTTCGCCGCCCTGCCGGTGATCTACGAGCCCGACGATCCGGACCCGTCGCGGCGTTTCAAGTGCATCTTCGAGAGCGAGGCGTACGGCAACCGGTTCGCCGCCGCCTACAGCGCGGACGGACTCAACTGGACCGAGTCGCCGAACAACCCGGTCGGCCCCGGCCTGGAGCAGACCGGGCTGATCCGCCACAACGGCTGCTACTACGTCAACGGCCAGGGCGGATCGCACTACACGACCGGGCGGGTGCTGGCGACCTTCGCCTCCTACGACTTCGAGCACTGGACGCAGGCGTCGTGCATCGGCTTCCGGCGCGACCCGGTGCCGCCGGCGCCGCTGCCGTTCGACCCGCTCTCCTCGGCGCCGCGGGCCAAGTGGAACCAGAGTGAGGAGGTCCACCTGGGGGCCGGCCTGTGGGACCGCGGCAACGTGATCCTGGGCGTCTACGACATCTGGCACGGCACCCCGACCAGCGACCGGTCGCTCATCACCATGGACCTCGGCCTGCTGGTGAGCCACGACGCCCTGCACTTCCACGAGCCGATCAAGGACTTCCCGTTCCTGCCGGGCTACGAGGAGACCGGCGCCGTGGTCGGCAAGCGGCCGGCGGTCAGCCACGGTCAGGGCATGGTCAACTGGGGCGAAAAGACCCTGCTGTGGTACGAGAACTGGGGCAGCCTGCCGGTGCAGGTGCGGCTCGCCTCCTGGGACCGCGACCGGATCGGCTATTTCGAGGCGATGCGCGGCGACGGCGGCCATCTGGTCACCTGCCCGCTGGCCGGCGCCACCGAGTTCAGCGCCAACGTGGGCGGTCTGGGTCCGCACACGGAACTCCGCTTCGAGCTGCTGGACGAGCGTTTCCGTCCCCTGCCGGGCTTCAGCGGCGCCGGCGCGGCCGTGCTGACCGCGCTGCAGGGAGCGTCGGAAGGGCCGGAGGACCTGGTCCCGGGTCAGCGGAGCCGGCGGGATGCCGTGGCGGTGGCCGGCCTGCGGGAGCCGATCCGGTGGCGGAGCCCGGTCCCCACCGGCGCCGGCCCGCTCCGGCTGCAGGCGACATTCGCCGGCGTCCGCCCGGAGGACGCGCAGCTGTACGCGATCTACGCCCGCTGACCGCGCGGCGCGGCGCTTGACGACGGGCCGCCGATGCGGCATATTCGCGTGCGGCGGCGGCGCCGTCGCCGGCCGATCAACGCGAATAGCCGTTCGGCGGCATCGGCGATAGCCGCCATCCCATACGACCGCCTAGGAGAATTACCGTGATGCAGCATATCCCGGAAAACAAGCTTACGCGAATCGGCGTGTTCTATGACGGGAGTTTCTTTTCGCACGTGAGCAACTACTACTGCTACGATCATCGGCGCAAGGCGCGCATCAGCATCTCCGGCCTGCACGACTTCATACGCGACGAGGTCGCCCAGAACGAGCAGGCCGACGCCCGCTACTGCCGGATCGTGGACGCCCACTACTTTCGCGGCAGGGCGTCCGCCGCCGACGCGCAGGAGCGGGACGTCCTGTACCGCGAACGGGTCTTCGAGGACGTGCTGATCAGCGAAGGGGTGACCACCCACTTCCTGCCGTCGTCGTCCCGCGGCGAAAAGGGGATCGACGTATGGCTGGCGCTCGAAGCGTTCGAGCTGGCCGTCTACAAGCAGTTCAACGTGGTCGTGCTGGTCGCCGGGGACGGCGACTACGTGCCGCTGGTCCGCAAGCTGAACGCGCTCGGCGCGCGCACCATGGTGACCGCGTGGGACTTCAAGGTGAGCGACGGCAACGGGCTGGAGCGGGAGACCAGGACGTCGCAGTTCCTGATCAACGAGGTGACCTACGCGGTGATGATGGACCGCATCATCGACGACCGGTCGCGCGCCAACCACCCGATCGTGAACAACCTGTTCGTCGTCCCGTCGCAACCAACCGTGAGCCGCCCGCCTGCGTCAAAGCCCACGGTGGTGTCGGAAGAGCGGCAGGAAGGGGTGATACAGACGGTCAAGGACGGCTACGGATTCATCACCCCGGATACCGGCGGCGACAATCTGTTCTTTCACTACACGTCGATGGACGCCGGCGAGTTCAACGACCTGCAGATCGGAGAGATGGTCGAATACACGCTCGGCCGCAACGACCGCGGCCCCTGCGCGCTCGACGTAAAGCGGCTGGACGTCGCCGTCCCGGGACGGTAGACGGCAGGGCGCGCGCCTGCGCCGCCGGCGGGGCGTCATTCGATCATCGCCGCGGCGGCGTCAAGCGCCGCGACGAAGCGCGCGTGCGCGGAGCGAAACGCCGCCAGCGTGTCGGGAACGCGGTTCTGTACGATCCGAATGCGTTCCGGGTCGAGCCGCGTGCCGTACATGTTGCGGAACACGCGGCGAAACGCACGGAGGTCGTGGATGTCCTGCGCCAGCGATCGGTCCAGGAGCCGCGGCCGCAGGCCCTCGATCTGGATCGTCATCCGTTCCACCAGCGCGCGATGCCATTCGGCCGGCGGCAGGTCGTTCTCGAAGTGCTTGGCGACTCTGAGAAAGTACGATTCCAGGGCGCAGTAGAGGTTGTGAATGGTATAGCCGAGCGCCGCCCAGTCGAGCTCGTCGTGCGCGCCGTGCCGGATGCGGCCGTCGGCCTTCAGGTTGGTGGAGGCCAGCGGGCTCAGGCTTTCGACGTCACCGTTCAGTTCCGCGATCAACGTTGCGACGCGCGTTTTCTCGTTCATACAGGACCCTGCCGTGTTGTTCGATGGCGCGGAGGATAACGGGACTGGCGTTCGGCAGATCGATGACGTCGACCTTGAACGGGCTGTCCAGCGCTACCGCGACCAGGCGAAGGTAGTGTGGGGACTCCACGGCCAGATCGACGTCGGGCTGCCGGCCGCGCAGGTCGCCGGTGGCCAGCGAACCGAACAGCACAACCTTGCGGAGACCGGGATCGATCTCCGCAAAGCGCTTCGCCAGCCGGCGCGCCTCGGCCAGGCCGGCCGCTCGCCGTTCGGCGCGCAGGCGGGGAGCGTGCTCGGCTCTGTGCCGCTCGCGCGCCATGAGGCCATCGGCCACGCCGCGCAGGAAGCGCCTCCGTTCCCGGTCCACCGCCAGCCAACGGTAGCCGGCGGATGCCGGCGCTGTCGAGAGGCAGCGCCGCGCTTGAAGCGCCGCCGACCGCCGGCGCGTTACTGGGGATGACGGGCGCGGTGACGCCCCGGCGGTCGATGGTGTAGGATCGGGGACGATGACGGTCATGGTGGTGGAGGTGACCGCGGACATGATCGCGACCATCGCGGCGGCCGCCGCCCTGGGAGTCGGGATGTTCGTCTCGACGTGGTCGATCCACAAGGCTCTGGAGGGGCTACGCGCAGACATGGCCAAGTTCGAGTGTCGGCTCGTCGCCCGGATAAGATCGTTCGGCAGCGGGTTCAGCGCCGGCAACAGGGAGAACGACAGCCGGTTCACACGGGAGACGGACATCAAAGCCCGAATCGACGGGCTCCGTGACGAAACGACGGCGGGCTTCAGAGAAGTCGCCGATCGGCTGACCAACGTCGGGGACCGGCTTTCGAAGGTGGAGGGGGCCATTGAAGGAGTGGTCTGGCGCGCCCGCCACCCGTCGCATGACACCCCCAAGGAGGGCACCGCGTAGCGGCGGTAGCGACGATGCCGGTACTGGAGTTCAAGGGCAAGCAGCACGTCTACGCGCACCATCTCACCGTGCCGTACCGCCCGCTGCTGCCCGACCCGGCGCGCTCCTGTCATCCGCACGGCGCTGACGACAACCTGATCATCCACGGCGACAACCTGCACGCCCTGAAGGCGTTGCTGCCGCGCTACGCCGGGCGCGTCAACTGCATTTACATCGATCCGCCCTACAACACCGGCAACGAGGGGTGGGTCTACAACGACAACGTGAACAGTCCGCTCCTGAAAGAGTGGCTGCGGGCGCACGGCCCGGTCGACAACGAGGACCTGGAACGGCACGACAAGTGGCTCTGCATGATGTGGCCCCGCCTGCACCTCCTCCGCGAACTGCTGTCTGAGGACGGCGCGATCTTCGTGTCCATCGACGATAACGAGCAGCATCGATTACGCCTATTGATGGATGATATTTTCGGCGAGTCGAACTTCGTTACGAACATCGTTTGGGAGAAGAAGTACAGTCCATCAAACGATGCAACATACTTTTCTGATAATCACGACTTCATACTGTGCTATGCGAGAACAAGAGAGGTTTGGCGTCCGCGTCTGCTACCACGCCAGGCGCGACACGACGAGCGATACCAGAATCCTGATGATGATCGCAGAGGTCCTTGGAAATCGAGTGGCTTGGATGTAAAAACATACCAAAGCGATTACGATTATCCGATCACTACGCCCTCGGGTAGAGTTGTGAATCCACCTATAGGAAAGTGCTGGCGCTACAGCAAGGATAGATTCAATGAACTGGTCGAAGACAATCGGATATGGTTCGGTCGCCTTGGCAATAACGTTCCGAGCGTCAAGAGATTCCTGTCTGAAGTAAAACAAGGGATTACGCCTCTTACCGTATGGTCACATAGCGATGTCGGACATACTCAGAGTGGTACACAGCGGTTGAATGAGATCGGGATTGAATTTTCGAATCCCAAACCGCACACACTGCTAAAGCGTGTTTTCCATATAGGTGCGGACCGCGACGCTCTTGTGCTCGACTCTTTTGCCGGCAGCGGCACGACGGCGCACGCGGTCCTGGCGCTCAACCGGGAGGACGGGGGCAACCGCCGGTTCATCATGGTCGAATGCGAGGATTATGCGGACTCGATCACGGCCGAGCGGGTGCGGCGCGTGATCGACGGTGTTTCGAGCGCGCGCGACCCTGCGTTACGCGACGGTCTGGGCGGCTCATTCACGTTTGCCACGCTCGGCAAGCCGATTGAGCTGGAAGGCATGCTTTCCGGCGAGGGGCTACCGCCATACGCCGCGTTGGCTGCTTACCTGCTTCATACCGCGTCCGGCGTGTCGGCAGGCGCCGGCGACCTTGAGCCGCAAGACGGCGACGGTCTCTTTCACTATTCCGACAAGCTCAACTACCACCTGCTCTACGCGCCCGACCTGGAATTTCTGCGCAGCAACGACGCGGTCCTCAACGAGGAGCGCGCCAAGCGAATCAGCGCCGCGGCCTGCGCCCACAACCGCCAGGCGGTGGTGTTCGCCGCCGCCAAGTACATCGGCCAGCGCGAACTGTCAGCCTGGGGCATCACCTTCTGTCAGCTCCCTTACGAGCTGTGCAGTCGCGTGGAGTGAACGGCAGCGGAGCGGCGCGGCCATGTCTGATACGGCTACTCACGACCACACAACACTTCCCGAATTCAAGGCTGTTAGGTTCCGCGCGGACTCAGCACTGTTACGGGAACTCGGCGAGCGGCTTGTCGGTCAACCTCACATCGCACTTGCCGAGTTGATAAAGAATGCATACGACGCGGACGCTACGCTCTGTACCGTCTCGATCGCCGCCGATCAAATCACGGTAGCCGACAACGGTCATGGCATGACCGAAGATGAGTTCATCAAGTATTGGATGACTATCGGCACCCAGAACAAGCAGGATCGAGCGACCAGTCCCGAGCTACACCGCAGAGTTACCGGTTCGAAAGGGGTGGGTCGTTTGTCCGCTCAGTTCCTTGCTCATAAACTGGAGATTGTGACATCTCCAAAATCGAACGACAGCCAACAGTTACGAGCGATAGTCGATTGGGATGCAGCAGTACAATCCGGTACACTTACGGAAGCCGAAGCACACTACAGGACCGAACCCCGTAGCTCGTTGTTTCCAAAGCGTAAACCACACGGAACACGCGTCATAATGACCGAATTAAAGCAGCAATGGGAGGTCGATACGACGCGCAATCTCGGTCGTCAGCTTTGGATGCTTCAGCCCCCGCTGTCCCGCTACGGCTCGTTGGTAACCCACGCTACCGACCCCGACGACTTCCGCGTAACGTTGAACTCGGCGCTGAGCGCAGTCAAGGATACATTCGATCAGCAGATGAAGGCGATGCTACGAAACCACATGGCAGAGATATCGGGAGAGTTGAAGCGAGACGGAGACAAGACAATAGCGCAGGTCCAGGTAACGTTTCGGACGGGCGAGCGATATTCCGAGAGATTCGACATCGAACCACTCATTACATCTGCGAAGTGGGTGATCAGAATATTCAAACTGTCCGGCAGGCAGGCCGGCGGAGTGGATGTCGCCGCCGCTCGCGAATATTTCGCACGATTCGGCGGAGTAATGGTTTATGACTCCAGATTTCGGCTTCCCTACTACGGCGCGGAACAAGATTGGTTGCAGATCGAATTTGACCATTCACACCGGCGGAGTAGGTCGGCGCTGCTTCCAGATCGGCTTCATGTACCCCGCGCCTTGAACGACCTTCCGACTCAGGGGCGGCTGTTCGGCGTAGTAGCCATCAACACAGGACTCGAAGCGCAAGAGGCTAATGACGAGCAGAAGGAGCGCGGAGAATTTCTCAAGATTCAGGTTACCAGAGATCGCCTTGTTTCGAATGAAGCGTATCGAGAGCTGCGCCGAGCGGTACGATGGTCGTTGGACTATTACGCGACGCGTCAGCGCCTGAAGGAGCAACGGCGGGCCGATACGGCGCCACAAAAGGAGAAAGCTACCGAGAAGGTCGACAAGGTTCGGACGCTTATTGTGGAGGCTCATGAATCGTATCCGCAGGACGATACGCTTGCAGCGCTAAAAAAGGAAGTTGACGGTCTCTCAGGTGTCTTGGGCGATGAGCGTAGGGCCAACGAGAGGGCTCGGATGTTGCTGGGGCCGCTCGCGGCCGCGGGTATGGCTGCACTGGCGCTGGAGCACGAGAGTCGCAAGGAGATGCGAAGCGCACGTCGGATGGTCAGCCGGTTGATCCGTATCGGAGAGAGCTCCGATGTGCCGCGGGTCATTGAGATCGGCCAGCAGATTGACGCTTGGATTGATAGGCTGGAGGAGACCCGCAAGTTGTTCGGACCGCTATTGGATCTCGACGACCGAGAGGAGGTCGAGGCGCTGTTAGCGGACCCCGTGCTGCGCCAAGTGATCATTAACGTTCGTCCACTAGTTCCCGGAATACGATTCTCGTTATCGATTCCTCCCGATATTTACTTACCGCCGGCTACTTTCGTAGAGTGGAATTCGTTGTTCCAGAACGTGATTTTCAACGCGTCCAACGCTACGCTTGACTCGGCCGACCGGCGGGTGCTATGTTCCGGAGGGAGGACCGGCCGTGGGACTTGGATACGAGTCGAAGACAACGGAGTGGGTGTTGACTACGCTGACTCCACTGAGTTATTCGAGCCGTTCGCTCGACAGGTCACCGTCTCTGAGGAGCGGCGGGCGCTGGGCCTCGGTGGAACCGGGCTCGGATTGACGATTGTGCGGATGATAGCCAGCCAGCGGCGTGCACGAGTAGCGTTCGTCAAACCCTCGCCTGGATGGGAGACGGCGTTTCAGTTATCGTGGAGTTCATCAAAATGAGCTATTCCGTTCTCATATGTGACGACGATCCTCAAGTAGCGGCGGATTACGTTGAGCAGATTCAGAAAATTGCGCGAGGCGAATACACCTTTCAACGTGCACCGAGTATGGGGGCCGTGCGTGAATCCGTGACCGAGTTGCTACGGCGCCAGAAATTGGTACGCGCACATAGGCCACTCGACCGACGAGAGTGTGTGTTCGACAATACCGACATCTTGATAGTTGACTACGACCTTATCCATGTCGACGATGAGAACGCGCGCCACACCGGGGAGGGCATAGGAAGACTGGCGCGCATCTATTCCGATTGCGCAGTGGTGGTGGTTTTCAACCAATTCGCCCAGTTCGATTTCGACCTCAGTCTTCGGGGGCACCTCACGAGCCACGCGGACCTGAATCTGAATGACGATTTCCTTGCGACCGCAGGACTTTGGAATGATCCACCGTGGTCGGGTTTCCGCCCTTGGTCCTGGCAAGTGTTTTCGAGGGCCGTTGCAAGCCAAAAAGCTCGGGAGGCCGCTTTCGGGTGCGACCTGGATAGATCCATTGTCGATACGTTGGACATGTGTGACGATGACGCTATGGGACTGTCCGATACGGCATTCGGATTCCTTGGACCGAAGGCGGAGGAATTCGACGGGCTTCAAGAAGTCACATTTCGATCGTTCATTTCGACACAGGAATATGTTCGTGATACGCAATCACTGTTGTTGTCGGACGTACCCGCAGCCGTCAGATTCGGGGCGGCTAGGATAGGCAAGTGGCTAGAGAGGGAGGTTCTTGGCCCACAGGATGTGCTCACGGACGTACCCCATCTATTACAGCGGTTCCCCTTCTTGCTAGGGAACGATGTGTCCAGCGTCGAGGCGTGGAACTTGGCCATACACGAACCGAAATTCCTCGAAGGTAAGTTCGATAGCAGTTACTGGTTCGAACCGGCTACTTGTCTCTCGAGACGGGCTGTATGGTGTCGAAGGCTGGAGGCGGACAAGGACTTCAACAAGGCGCGGTTTGACTTCAACTACTCGACGGTGCCGGATTTCGTTTTCATGGAAGATGCTTCCTGTTTCCTTCCATTTTCTGAAGGACGGCAATTTCGTGCTGGGTTTCACAATTTCTTCGACCGACGGCTGGTGAAGGAGTATCAGGGGGTACGGTACGGACCGCAGAGGCGCTTTGCCTTCGCCTTGGAGATGTGACCATGGCGAACGACGAGCATAAGGCGATTCACTCGGTACTCAGTTTGCTGTTGGACGGTGGCGATTTATCGACGCGACGTGATAACCTGGCTACCATCTCAGTGCTCGAAGCCGCACGTGGACAGTGCGTGCCTATCAAGAAGAATGAACTTGACAGTTCGCTACTGTATAGGACGAGAGGGCAATTGCCAGAAGGTCGCGCGATCTACCTCAGGCCCCCACCCCAGGAGAAGGCGGCAGTTGCGGCAGTCTGGTGTCGATGGGATTTCGAAGCGCCGATTTCGAGTTGCGGCTTCTACTACGGTAACTGGTCTAGACAGCAGGCCGTCGGTCGCGACGACGTCGCATTTGTAGGCTTTCGGTATGAGACGCCCGAGATGGGAGACAATCACGACTACTATCACGCACAGCCATGTAGATCGATGGGCTTCGATCGTTTGCCAGTAACGAACTCGCTGCCTATTTCTGTTCGTTATCCAACATTCCCGCTCTTGGCAACGTCCTCATTGGAACTGTTGCTGTGCCTTGTTATATCAATCTATGGAGTGAGAGGGCTACGTCAACTAGAAGCTGACCTGTTGGCAGGGTATACGACAAGACGGAACACGCTTCTTCTGCAATCACTACGGTCGTTCAAGAAGGTCGTCGCTCGGTCAGGTAGCGAAGGTTGTAATAGGTGATCGATATTCGGTCCAAGGATAAAATATCCAGTCGGCTTGGATCCGTGGTGGATGTGTTCTGTGGCGCCGGTGGGCTAGCACATGGTCTGTTGAAAGAAGGATTCCACATAAGTGCCGGCGTGGATGTTGATAGCCAATGCCGCTATCCGTTCGAATACAACAACGACACGACGTTCGTTTTACGTGATGTAGACAGTCTCGAGACTGACGAGGTGTTGGATTGGTTTACCGCCAACAGGCCGCGAGTCTTGGTCGGTTGTGCTCCTTGTCAGCCGTTTTCGCGATACAATCAGAAGAATGATGATCCGAATTGGCGGTTGGTCGGACGATTCTGTGAACTTGCCAAAGAGATCCGGCCTGATGTGATATCGATGGAAAACGTTCCGCGCTTGATTGATTATCGGGGCGGTGAGGTATTCGATGCCTTTGTGCGCTCGTTACGGCGAGCGGGCTACGCCGTAGACCACAGCGTAGTATTCCTTCCTGACTACGGTCTTCCCCAGCGTCGGTCGCGGTTGGTCGTGATGGCTTCGTTGCACGGAGAAATACGAATTGACGGACCGACTCACACAGCCGGTAGCTATCGTACCGTCGAGCAGGCAATCGGTACGCTCCCCGCCCTTGCCGCTGGAGAGACCGACAAGCACGATGCATTGCATACCGCAAGCCGTTTGTCGGCGACTAACCTAAGACGTATCAGAGCGTCGAGACCGGGGGGCAGTTGGACGGAGTGGGACGAGGATCTGGTGGCGCCGTGTCACAGGGTGATGTCGGGCAGGGGCTACACGTCAGTCTATGGGAGAATGAGGGCGGACGAGCCTTCGCCAACCATTACGACGCAGTTTTTCGGATTCGGCAACGGTCGTTTCGGTCATCCTGAACAGCACCGGGCGTTGTCGTTACGCGAGGGTGCCATACTGCAATCCTTTCCAATCGACTATAGATTTTCCGCGCCCGGGGAGAGGATACAATTCAAGGCGATCGGGCGGATGATCGGTAACGCTGTTCCGGTGCTGCTGGGACAGGTCATCGGGCGTTCGATAGCGTGTCATCTAGTCGATCACGGCTTAGTAAGTGAGTGTTCTCCAATCGGCACGCGATCGGGCAGTTCGGATGGAGCGGGAGCTGATCGTGCCTGACACGGTCGATCAGAAGACGCGGACACGAATCATGGCCCGGGTGCCGCAGCAAGACACGAGACCGGAGATGGCGCTACGACGCGCGCTGCACCGGCGTGGCATCAGATATCGGCTCCATGTTCGGCAGCTGCCGGGCACGCCGGACCTTGTGTTTCGGCGGTTCGGAGCAATCTGTTTCGTTCACGGCTGTTTCTGGCATCGGCATACCGGTTGCGCGCGCACCACCCATCCGGCTACGCGCCGAGCGATGTGGCAGACGAAATTTATAGCCAACGTGGAACGTGATCGTTGCATACGGCGGGAGCTATTGAAAGGTGGTTGGCGAGTTGGCGTAGTCTGGGAGTGCGCGCTGCGCCAAGAGCTGGCGGACGCGACTGCAGGTAACTTTATGAGGTGGCTATATGGGGACGCACGAGAATTCGAGTATCCTGGTGGCTTTGTTTCCACCGAATCAGCCAAGGATGCGCTAGCGTGCCGTCGGTCGGCGAACCGTTCTGGCCGGGTCAGTTGCGTTGAAGAGTGAGGGCGGATGGAGCTGAAGGAGTATCAGGCGCGAGCGCTGGAGGCGTTCAGCCGCTGGCTGGCCGCCCTGGACGCCGCCCGCCGCGCGGCTGCGGACGGGATCGAAGCGCTGCGGAACGCCGGGGTGGAGGTTCCCGCAGACCTGCGCAACTACCCCAAGACGGCGTGGGCAAAGCTGGCGCAGGCCGGCGGTGTGGCTGGCGGTACCGCGGGCGCCCGGCACGCCGACCGCAGCGCGGACGCCGGGTTTCCCATACCGCACGCCTGCTTCAAGGTGCCGACGGGTGGCGGCAAGACGCTGCTGGCCGCGGCGGCGTTGGAGCGGATGAACCGGCCCGGCGGCCTCACCCTGTGGATCACGCCCACGCGCGCAATCTATCAGCAGACCAGGACGGCGCTTTGGAACCGGGAGCATCCCTACCGCCAGATGCTGGAGCGGGCCAGCGGCGGGCGCGTCAAGATGCTGGAAAAGGACGACCCGTTCACGGCCGCCGACGTCGCCCACTACCTGTGCGTGATGCTGCTCATGCTGCCGGCCGCCAACCGGCAGAAGGGCCGCGAGTTCCTGCGCATGTTCCGCGACTCCGGGCGCTATCCCACGCTGTTTCCCGACAGCGACGACCTGCTCGGCGACGGCCGCCTGCTGCACGACTATCCGGACCTGGAGCGAACCTCCGAGCGCGGACCGGTCAAGCACAGCCTGTTCAACGTGTTCAAGATGCTGCGCCCGGTGGTGGTGCTCGACGAAGCGCACAAGGCGTACGGCAAGCCGGCCGCAGCGCAGGAGTTCGTGCGCTCGATCAACCGCCTCGACCCCAGCCTGGTGATCGAGCTGTCGGCCACCCCTACCCCCGGCGTCAGCAACCTGCTGGTCGATATTTCCGGCGTCGATCTGAAGCAGGAGGAAATGATCAAGCTGCCGGTGCGGGTGGAGTCGTTCACCAACGCCGAATGGCAGCACGTGCTCGGCGAGGCGGCGGAGGAACTCGACCGGCTCCACGCGGAGGCCGAGTCGCTGCAGATGAGCGAGGGCCGCTACCTGCGGCCCATCGCCGTGGTGCGGGTGGAGCGCACCGGCAAGGCGCAACGCGACGGCGAACGCATCCACGCCGAGGACGTGCGCGAGTACCTGACCCGCAATCTCGGCGCGCCCGCCGAAGCGGTGCGGGTCAAGTCCGCCGAGAGCGACGAAATCGGCAAGGAGGACCTGCTCTCCCCGTATTCGCCGGTGCGCTGGATCATCACCCGCGCGGCGCTGATGGAGGGCTGGGACTGCCCGTTCGCCTATCTGCTGGTGATGCTCGACACGACCAGCGCGCAACGGGCGCTCACCCAGTTGGTGGGGCGGGTGATGCGCCAGCCGCACGCGCGCCGCACCGGGCGGGAGCGGCTGGACCGGTGCGCGGTCTACTGCCTCAACATGGAGGTGTCCGACGCGGTGCAGCGGATCAAGCGGGGGCTGGAGCAGGAGGGGCTGACCGGCCTGGGCGATGACGTGACCGCCGGCGCCGGCGATCCGCTGCAGCTCGTGGAGGTGCGGCGGCGGAAGCGGTTTCGCGGCGACGACATCTTCCTGCCGAAGGTGCTGCACAGGGACGGTGCCGGCTGGCGCGACCTGGACTACCACCGCGACATCCTGCCGGCCATCGCCTGGGAGGAAATCGAACCGCCCGACCCGGCCGGCTCCCTGCCGATCGCCGCCCGGCGGCAGACGGCGACCGTGGACGTGGGCGCGCGGGAAGCGGTCGCCGCGCGCGAGGCCGCCGAAGACCTGCCGGTCGACAAGCGCGTGCGGCTCACCTACTTCGTGCGGCGATTGGCCGACGTGGTGCCCAACCCGTGGCACGCCGCCGGCATCGCCGGCCGCCTCCTGGAGCGGCTGCGGGAGACCGGCGCCGGGGAAGCCGGCATCTACGACCGCCGCTCCCATCTGGCCGACGCCTTGCGCGAAGCCGTGATCGACGGCGTCGAACGGATGGCGGAACGGCTGTTCTGCGGCAAGCTGCAACGAGGGGAGATCCGCTTCGACCTGGAGGCGGACGCGCCGCGCTACCGGATGCGCCAGAGCTACGAGCTGCCGGTGGCGGAGTCGGACCGTATCCTGCAGCGGCTCGGCCAACCGGTGCAGCTCAACCTGTTCGAGCCGGTGTTCGAGCGCCAGTTCGACAGCGAGCTGGAGCGGCGCTTCGCGTACTACCTGGACGAACAGCAGGCGCTGCGCTGGTGGCACCGGGTAGCGGTGCGGCAGCAGGGCGAATACCACCTGCGCGGCTGGCGGCGCGAGCGCATCTACCCCGACTTCATCGCCATGGCGGGGCAGAGCGCCGGCAAGCCGCATCTGCTGGTGTTCGAGACCAAGGGCCAGCACCTGCGCGGCAACCCGGACACCGAGTACAAGCGCAGGGTGCTGGAGACGCTGGAGCAGTTCTTCAACGCGGGCCGGCTGAAGGTCCGCGACGGTCCCGCGAAAGGAACCTTCCGCCTGATCTTCAGCGAAGCCGAGTTCCCCCAAGCGCTGGCGAACGCGAACGCGCCGGGCATCTACACGGTACGGTAGACGCAGACATCCTTGAAAATCGGTAGTTGACCTATCGATTTTCAAGGATCATCCTGGGGCGATGATCTCCCGTCCCGGCCCGATCGCCCGCGTGCGCGCCGCGTTCTCGGTCCATCCGATCGCCGCTCTGACCGGCCCGCGGCAGTGCGGGAAGACGACGCTGGCCCGGCACATGGCCGAGCAAGCGCCGCGCAGCACGTACTTCGACCTGGAGGCCGCCGTCGACCGCCGGCGCCTGACGGCGCCGGAGCAGGCCATGGGACGCTTGACCGGCTTGGTCGTGGTCGATGAAGTCCAGCGCGTCCCGGCGCTCTTCGAGACGTTGCGGGTGCTGGCGGACCGGCCGCGCAACCAAGCGCGCTTCCTGCTGCTCGGCAGCGCCTCGCCGGCGCTGGTGAAGGGGGTATCCGAGTCGCTTGCCGGACGCGTGGGACTGGTCGATCTTGCCGGCTTCGAGCTGGGCGAAGTGGGGTGCGGTGCATGGCGGGAGCTCTGGCTGCGCGGCGGCTTTCCGCGCGCCTATCTGGCCCCCGACCGCGCGACGTCGGCGCTGTGGCGCGGCAACTTCGTGCGTACCTTCCTGGAGCGGGACATTCCGCAGCTCGGTATCTCGATCCCCGCGGAGACGTTGCGCCGTTTCTGGACCATGATCGCCCACTATCACGGCCAAGTCTGGAACGCCGCGGAGTTTGCCCGGGCGATCGGCGGCACGCAGGCGACGGCGCGCCGTTATCTCGACATTCTGGCCGGCGTGTTCATGGTGCGGGTGCTGCCGCCGTGGTTCGTGAACCTCAAGAAGCGGCAGGTGAAGGCGCCGAAGGTCTATCTGCGCGACACCGGATTGCTGCACACGCTGCTGGGTCTGACCGAGGAGGACGAGCTTGCCGGCCATCCCAAGGTCGGCGCGTCATTCGAAGGGTTCGCCATCGAACAGGTGCTCGCCGCGCTGGACGCCGGCCAGGCCCACTACTGGGCCACGCACGGCGGCGCTGAGATCGACCTGCTGATCGAACGGCGCGGCGAGCGACACGGATTCGAGTGCAAGCTCGCCGACGCGCCCGGCGTTACCCGTTCGATGCGCGTCGCTCTGGCCGACCTCCGGCTGGACCATCTCTGGGTCCTGTATCCGGGTGACGAGACTTACCCTCTGGACGACCGGATCACCGTACTGCCGGCCGCACGCATACCTCACCTGGCGAAGTCGATTCCGTAGATCACGCGCTGTGGGTCTCTCCGCGGTCATTCGGGCGGGGATTCATCCGGTACGCGAGGCCGGCGAGCTGCGCGGTCCATTTCGTGGGTTGATCCGACGTCGAACGCAGGGTTACCCGGCCAATATTCGGTAACCGAAGTCGTCGGTTCCGTAGCAGGCCAGCAACCGATTTTTCTACGGCCGATTCTCGTCTCGCCGGTTTACGCCGACTCGGCGGTGAAGTGGCGTATGCGTCTGCAGACCTCTCGCAAATTCGTTTGATGTCCTCATCAGTGGGCAGTGCCACCGCGCCTCGACAGAATGCGGTCAAGGCAGCGACCGGTTGTTTACAAAGCAGATCATTCCACATTTCGTCGCAGTCGGCCCCGGCCGAGCCATGATGAGGTACCTTCACTACATCCGAAACAGGGTGACCATATTTGGCATAGAGTTCGACGATTCGCAGCCATCCCCGGTCACGGTCATCGAATCGTACCACGTCTCCGCCAAGAAGGACCGCCGTTTTTCCGAGTACGAAAAGCAGCGCGATGGACAGGTGATTTGGCGTTGGCGGCGACAAGGCCGTCTTCGACCTCATCGGTCGAGGCATCCGTTCATCAAGATGTAGCATCGCTGTCACGGTCGACGCGTCCGACGGCGACAGCGCCCACAGTTCGCAACCGTTGTGTCGTAGTAGCAGCTTGTTCTCCGTAGCCAACCGGACAGTCGTTCGCCTTTCCTGCAGGATGGCAAGGGTCTCGGCCATCTCGCGAATGCCGGTCTGCCGCATCATGGCGCCGTCCGCATACGCCGCGGTCAGCTCCAAGAACTCCGCCGAACGAAATGCGGCCGGGCACACAAGCTCTGCATGCCGACAGACGTCGACGACCCGTGCGACACCGCGGATATGATCGTCATGCCAGTGGGTAACGATGACCATCCGGACGGCCGCATCGGCATCGACACCAATCTGTTTCAGGTAGCCAAGCGCCGCGGGCCTGCCCGATCCATCTACACACGAATCGACGATGACCCACTCGCCTTGCCCAAGATGCAGGAGGGAACATTCCCCGTAGCCGGGTCCCAAGAGCGTAAACTCGAACTCGTCCGAAGCAGGCGGCGCTACGTCCAACGTATCGTTTCCGCCTGTTCCTGGGCAATTCTCCTGGCGGTCGACAGCTCCGCCTCCGTCCACACGGGGAGGCGTCGAAATCGCAGAATCGACATGCGGATTCGTTGGCCGCCTTCACTGGTAGCGTAGCCGACATGTAGTAGAAAAACAGCGCCGATTGCCACGAGATGACGTTCATCAACGCTTACGTCTTCAAAACCTATTTCAGCTTCTTCGTCTGGTTCATCGCCTGACAGATCGACAAGCTTGACCGAGAACGACTGTCCCTCCACCGCCGTTACGACTCCCTCACGGGTTTGAAGCGTGTCAAAGCTGTTACGCGGTCGTGGAAGCGGGATGTCTTGCTGAACGTAAGGGAGACCGATTTCAATCGCGGTCTGAGCATTCTCCTCGGACGAATCGACGCTCCGAGCGTTGAGATCCGTGTTCCCTGTGCTAGGTGCCTGATGAGGTGTCGACGTAATCGGCGGTTCACTTTCATGTTCATACATACTGCAGTAGCCTCTGGATGAAATCCTTTGATCTTTGGTATGTCTCGTTCCACTCTGACCGTAAGACGTTGAGCATTGCGTGGCATCCAACGCTTTCGTTAGTCACATCATAGTGATTGTTCATGTGGACAAACAGTCCGTTCTTGACCTGAAACGATGGTTCCACCGAGACTTCGAGATATCCTCTATGCCCGGAGAGTCGGTCGCCTTGCATCGTCAGCCTGCGCATACGTGGTTTGTGGAGTAGATCCGACCAAGGCTCGGATGGTGCAAACTTCCTACTGAGCTTAGGCCAGCGTGTCTCGTCGGCGAGGCGACAATGGCAACTGTAGTTGATTCCGAGGGCCGTGATAGGTGTTTGAGATAGTTTCGTGAAGGTTGAGACAACGAGATCGCTCAGGTGTCGATAGTATGCTTCGTTCTCGGTCGTAACGGTAAAACGACCGGGCAATACCCGAACCCTCAGCCAATCGGTTTGGAACAACGCGGCTTGGGGGGTGATGGCATGGACCGCGGCGGCCTGGGCCTCACTACGGCTGATGATCTTTTCGGAGGCGAACCATGCGGGTTGGAAAATCACAGGATTGAGACACCCTACGGCGACTATGGAGTGGGCGTGTAATTCGATCGCATAGGTCATCGCTGGCGTTCCGACGGAGGTCCACTTGGCCCACGGCGGTAGCTACGCATCGGGGTCGTCGCAACGCCGGTACGGAGTCTGTTGAGAGATCGAGGTGGCGGGCGACTATCGACGGCCACGGTTGCACGCTCCTTGCTGGTGGTCATCCTCGTTCGTGATCATGCGGATGCTTGCGCGGGAAGTCGGTCGACGCACATTGTACCATGTCCACAGCGGTGGCGCAATACTTGTGGTACGCTACGATGGGCGTGTCGTGTCGGGGACGTCGGCAGCCCGGCAAGCTCAGCCCGGGCGCGATCGCCTGCGCGTACTTCGGCTTACGGTCCATGCGAATGCCCCCGCGCTGCCGGCCCCGGTCGGCGGGCCAAGTCGTCGCGACGGGTCCAGGCGCGAGTGAGTCTCGACAGCTCGCCGACGGCGGCGGCTCCTTCGTCCACGAATCGCGCTATGCGGCCGAAGCGCAGGTCGAGATACTCGTGCGCCAGCAGGTTGCGCACCGCTGCCAGCGGCTGCAGGCGTCCGGCCAGCGCGGTGAAGCCGGGCGCGGCTTCAAGGTCCGCGAGCAGCTGACCGTAGGTGTACGGAACCGGCCGGCCGCTGGCGGACAGCACGATCTTGCCGACGTCGATCGCGGCGTTGATCAGCGTCTCCGCCCACCGTTCGACGTTGCGCCGCAGGTCGCGGTCGGATCGAAAGCGATGGTGCGTGATCCCGCCGAACCGCGCGCGGTCCTCCATCTCGGTGTCGATGAAGTCCGTGATCCGTTCGAGCCGGCTGCGGTCGACCGGTGAGAGCGATCGGCTGTGGCCGCGTATCACGCGGTATTCACGTTCGGTCTGCAGGAAGTCGGCGGCAACCGAGGTGACCGCGAGCAGATAGCGCGTATAGAACGCCCGGTCCCGCACCAGGACGGTCCGGCCGGTCGTGAGCGCCGCAGCGCACACGGTCGCCGGCGCCCGGTTCAGAACCAGGAGATCCACGTTCCGTTGCGTCGCCCGCTCCAGGGCGATCTGGATTTCGGTCTCCCGGTCGATCTCCCGTTCCTGCTCCAATTCGAGGCGGCCGGCCGATGCGCCGTAGACCGCTACGTCGACGTCCGAGTCCGGCCGCAACCGGCCGGCGGCCGCCGATCCGAACAGCACGCCGAACGTGAGCTTCGGAAAGCGCGCCAACTCCGCGCCGACGGCGGCGGTGATCTCATCGGCCGCCGGCATCGGGTTCATCGTCCATCCCGGCGCCGCCGCTCTGCGCTCCGGTTTACCCTTCGGGCAGCACGCGCACGGCGCGCAGGATCGTCTCCTGCACGGCGAGCTCATGGTCGAGCGAGCGGTCGGGGACGCGCTGGCCGCGGATCACCTCGACGATCGCCTGCAGGCTGGCCACGTAGCGCGGCTCGTGCGCGACCGGGACCTGCTGCGGGCCCTTGCGGAATCCGTCGCGATCGGCGTCCAGGTTGAGCCGGACCGCCGGCGGCTCGATCGGGGCAAGCGCGACCGAGCCGCGCGTGCCGTGCACCTCCAGCCGCCGCGCGCCGTGATCGACCTCGAAGGCGGTCGACTGCAGCACCGCCAGCGCCCGCGGGTACTCCAGGATCACCGCCGTGTTGTTCACGGCGCCGGCCATCGGCGTGGCGTGGTCGCGCAGGATGCCGGTGACGTGCTGCGGCCGGCCGAGCAGCGCGATCACCAGATCGATCACGTGGCACAGGATCTCGAACGCCGGGCCGCCGGGAAGCCGCGCTAGCATGCCCCGCGCGGACTGGCTTCCGGTCAGCGAGATGTGTCCCTGCACGGCGTGGATGTCTCCCAACCGGCCGGAGAGCGCCCAGTCGAGCAGGAACCGCGCGCCCCGGTTGTAGCGAAACATGTAGCCGAGCTGCACCAGCAGGTTGCGTTCGCGGGCGGTTTCCACCACCCGCCGGAACGCCTCCATGTCGAGGCCGGCCGGTTTGTCCAGCCACACGTGCTTGCCGGCATCGACCGCGCGCTGCGCCCACGCGACGCTCTGGAAGACGTCCCCTTCCACCGCGACCGCCGAGACTGCCGGGTCGGACAGCGCGTCGCCGGCGTCGTCCAGCCAGCGCGCGCCGTCGTACGCGGCGTGCTGGCCGGCTACGGCGCGCCGTTCGGCGTCCGGCTCCCATACGCCGATCAGCTCCACGTCGGGGTTGTCGGCCATCACCTGCGCCTTGCCGGCCGCGTGCGAGTGACCGACGCCGAACTGTGCGAACCGAACCGGAGGAGTGCTCATGCCGACAGCATAGTGCCGCCGGTGGCGCGCTGCCAGTCGCGGATGCGGGCGGTCAGGAGGCGCGCCGCTCGGCGTGTTCCGCGCGGCAGGCAAGGTTGACGGTGGCCCGTGCGAGTCTTCCGGCACTGACGTTGAGCGGTTCAAGGAACTCCTGCTGCTTGAGTACCTCGCCCGGATGAACGTTCTTGGTCACGGCGCGTTGCCCCAGCGCCAGCCGGGCAGCGCCGCGGCTTGTCGGATCCACGCCGCCATCCGCTCTTCGTCGAGTTGGCCCTCGTAGACGTCGATCCAGCGCGCGTCCGGGTCCTTGCCGCCGCCGGGCGGCGCGGGCGAAAGCAGCGCGCCCTGAAAAAAGGTCACCTTGACGTAGCGGGTAAAGACGTGAAACGACACGATCCAGCCCCTGCCGTCGATACCGTAGAAGGGCGAGTTCCACCGCACCCCCTTCCGTATCTCCGGCGCGTTGCTCACGATCAGCGCGTCCAGGCGGCGGCCCAGGCCGCTCTTCCACCCCGGCATGGCCGCGACGTACGCCTGCACCGGCTCGTCTCCGTCGCCCTTGGCGATCTGCGGGTTGCCGCCCGACAGCAGCACCGGCTTCGCGCCGGCCGCCGGCGTGGGCTTCGTCACCCTCCGGGCCTTCTCCTTGCCAGCCACGTCACGCCTCACCTGAACATAGCAGCCCGCCCGCTGGCCGCGTCAACGGCCGGCCCCGATCGGCCGCGGCCGGCGTCTCACGTCAGCGCGGCTCGGGTCCGTCGTCGGGCGGCAGGGTGACGATCACGTCGACGTCGTCCGGTTGGCGGCCGATCTCGACCACGCGGTTGACCTTGACCTGGCCGCAGTCCAGGCAGCGGTGCACGATCTGCGGCCGGCGGCCGGCCAGGCGCAACCCGACCGGCCTCATCAGGCCCCGGCACCGGTTGCGGCGGTCGCCGGGCTCCGCGTCGACGTGCAGGGAGTACAGGCAGAACGGGCAGTGGTTGCGGTAACTGCCGTCGGTCGACGGCTGCACGTCGGCGCCGCAACGCACGCACTGGAACGGCGTATTCTCCGACCTTCGGCTCACGGCGGCCTCCGCGCGGCGTCAGCGCCCGGTCGCCGGCGCCCGGCCGCCGGCGCCAAAGCGCCTGAGCGGAATCGAACCGCCATCTCAAGCTTGGAAGGCTTGGGTATTGCCGTTATACGACAGGCGCGCGGTCCGCTCACGGTACGGCCGGCCGGGCCGGGCTGTCAACGCCGCGCCCGGCGTGCTACCCTGCGCCTCGTGGGTCAACGAGGCGAACTGTTTTCCAGCCGAATGACGGTCGGCAATCGTACGTACTTCTTCAACGTGAAGGAGAACCGGGCCGGCGACGTCTACCTCAACGTGGTGGAGAGCAAGAAGCGCGGCGCCGACACCGACTTCGAACGCCACTCGATCATCGTCTTCGAAGAGGACATGGGCGCTTTTCTGGCCGCCTTCGACAAGGCGATCCGCTTCATCCGCTCCCGCGAGCAGAACCGCCGCGGTTGACCCTGCGCACGCCCATCTCCACCGCTGCCGCGGCCTTACAACTTGAAGCTGCGCCGGTGGATCGGCGACGGTCCGTGCCGCCGCAGCCGGCATCGGTGGCGGCGCGTCGCATAGCCGAAGTGGCGCTCGAAGCCGTAGCGGCCGTCGATGCCGGCGTACCGGACCATCCAGCGGTCGCGCGCGGTCTTGGCCAGGATCGACGCCGCCATGATCGCCGGGAACCGCGCGTCGCCGTCGATCTCGGCGCGGCACGGACGGTCCACCGCCGGCGTGAACCGGCCGTCCACCAGCACCAGATCGGGCGTGATGGCAAGGCCGCGAAAGGCGCGCAGCATCGCCAGCAACGTCGCGTGATGGATGTTGACGCGGTCGATCTCCGCCGGCCACGCCCAGCCGACCGCCCAGGCGCGGGCGCGCGCGCGGATCAGCGGCGCCAGCTCTTCGCGGACGTCCGGCTGCAGCGCCTTGGAGTCGTCCAGACGGCCGGTGGGAAAACGCGGCGGCAGGATCACGGCCGCCGCGGTGACCGGTCCGGCCAGCGGTCCGCGTCCGGCCTCGTCGATTCCGCAGACGATCTGATCTCTCTCCGTCTCCGGCGATGGTAGCCCCGCCAAGGCGCGCCGGCAACGCGGGCGCTATGCTCACGCCATGAGCGGGCAGGTGCTCAAGAGGGTCGAGCTGCTCGGCTTCAAGTCCTTTGCCGACCGGACGGCGCTGGAGTTCGGCCCGCGCGTGTCGGCGCTGGTCGGTCCCAACGGTTGCGGCAAGAGCAACGTCGTCGACGCCATCCGCTGGGCGCTGGGCGAGCAGGCGCCCCGCTCGTTGCGCGCCGAGCGGATGGAGGACGTGATCTTCGACGGCGCCGGCAGCCGCCGGTCGATGAGCGTGTCCGAGGTGACGCTGGTATTTTCCAATGAGGACGACCGGCTGCCGATCGCGTCCGCCGAGGTCGCCGTCAAGCGCCGGCTGTACCGTTCCGGCGAAAGCCAGTACTTCGTCAACGGCGCGCAGAGCCGCCTGCGCGACGTGCGCGAGCTGCTCGCCGACACCGGCCTGGCCACCTCCGGCTACGCCGCGCTGGAGCAGGGCAGGATCGACCGCATCCTCTCCGAGAAGCCGGAGGAGCGGCGCGCGGTCTTCGAGGAGGCGGCCGGCATCCTGTCCTACCGGACCCGCGCCGTCGAAGCGGAACGGGAGCTGCGGCAGGCGGCCGCCAACGTGACGCAGGTAGAGAACGTGCGGCGCGAGGTGCAGCGCCGCTACGAGACGCTGCGCCGGCAGGCGCAGGCGGCCGACCGCTACCGGTCGTTGCGCGCGCAGGCGTTCGAGGTGGAGCGCGACGCGGAGCTGCTCCGCCTGCGGTCGTTGCGCGACCGCGGCCGGCGCATCCGCGACCGGTTGACCCGCGAGACCGAGAAGCGGGACGGCGTTCAGCAGGAGATCGACGCGGCGGCGGCCGGAACGCGGGAGCATCGCGGCGCCATCGAGCGTCTGGAGGGCGAGCGCGCCGAGTCCCAGCAACGCCTGTACGAGTTGGCGACCGCCATGAGCGGCGCCGGCAGCGAGATACGGCTCGGCCGCGAGCGCGTCGACGAGCTGGAAGCGAGCATGCATTCGTACCAGAGCCGCGATCAGGCGTTCGCCGACCGGATCGGGTCGCTGCAGGCCGAGGTCGAGTCGATGCGCGCGGGGCTGGCCGAGGCCGAACGCGGCGCGGAAAGCGCGGAGCGCACGGCGGCCGGCGCGCGCGGGGACGCGGCGGCGCTCGGCGCGCAGATCGCCGAAACGGAGCGCCGCATCGCCGGCGCGGCCGCCGGGATGGCGTCTCACGAGCAGCGCCTGGAAGGGCTGCGCGAGCAACTCCGCAAAGTCACCGACGAGATCGTCACCGAACTCGATCAGCGCCTCGGCCAGGGGATGCAGTCGACCCCGTCGGCGGCGCTCGGCAACGACGTGGCGGAGGCGCTGGCCGCGCTCCGCCGCGACCTCGACCGGCTGGCGGCGACCGCGGCCGGGATGGAGCGCGCCGAGCTGGCGCGCCGGCTCGGCGCCGCGGTGCAGGCCGCCGACGGGTTGATGGAGCGGTTCGCCCGCTACCGGGAGACGACCGGATCGCTGCTCGACGAGCTGATCTCCTCGGAAGGAATCGTCACCCACAAGCGCGCCATCGACCGCGACATGGGCGAGACGTTCTGGGCGATCGCGGAGCTGCGCAAAGAGACCGAGGAGCTGCGGCGCGCCAACCGCGACCGCGCGGTCCGGCAGGGCGAGCTGCGCGACGCGGTCCAGGAGAGCCAGGTGGCGGCCGCCCGCGCGCAGGAACAGGCGGCGGCGCTCCGCACGCAGCTGGCCGCCGCGCAACGGCAGCTCGACGAGCAGCGGCAGCTGCGCGGCGCCCTGGCGGCGGAGGAGCATCAGACCGCCGAGGCGATCCGGGCGCTCGCTTCCACCACCTCCGACCGCGAGCGGGAGAAGGCGTATCTCGACCGGGAGCACGACCGGCTGCAACAGGACCTGGGACGCCGGGCGGCGCAGATCGCCGGCCACCGGCGCGAGCTCGACCGCATCGAGCAGGGGGCGCAGCAGCGCGCCGGCCGGCTGCGGCAGGCGCAGGAGACGCTGGAGCGGGTGCGCGTCGAGCTGGCCGAGGTAGAGGCGGACGACCGCGCGATCCGCCACACCTTCGAGCAGACCCACTCGCAGGACCTGGAGGAGCACGCCGAGCGGCTCACCGGCATCGAGGCGACGCCGCGCGAGCTGCGCGACCGCCTGGCCCGGCTGCGGGAGCGGATTCGCGGGCTGGGCCAAGTCAACCTGCTGGCGCCGGAGGAGTTCAAGGAGGTGGCGGAGCGGTACCGGTTTCTGACCGATCAGCTGCAGGACCTGAGTCAGGCGCGCGCGGACCTGGAACGGGTCACCGCCGAGATCCAGCGCGAGTCGGCGGAGCGGTTCGGCGCGTCGTTCAAGGCGGTGGCGGACGCGTTCGGCGACATCTTCCGCCGGCTGTTCGGCGGCGGACGCGCCGAGCTGCGGCTCGGCGGCCGGGACGTGCTGGAGGCGGGCGTCGAAATCCTGGCGCAGCCGCCCGGCCGCAAGATGGAGAACGTGGGGCTGCTCTCCGGCGGCGAACGCTCGCTCACCGCGGTGGCGCTGCTGTTCGCCATGTATTCGGTGAAGCCGTCGCCGTTCTGCGTGCTCGACGAGCTCGACGCCGCCTTGGACGATGAAAACATCGGCCGTTTCGTGGGGCTGTTGGAGGAGTTCGCGCACGACTCGCAGTTCCTGATCGTGACCCACAACAAGCGCACCATCGCCGCCGCCGCCAACCTGTACGGCGTCACCATGGAGGAGCCCGGCGTCTCCAAGCTGGTGACCCTGCGCCTGCCGGACCGCGCCGAGCGCGAGCCGGCGCCGGCGTGAGGCGCCGGCCGGCGCCTCACGCCGGCGCCGGGGCAGCGGAATTGCCAGCGGCGGCCGGCCGCCCTATCATCGACCATGCGGAAGAACCAAACGGATGGATGAGTGATGCGGATCAGTGGCGACGCCGATGAGTGACGGGAACCTGAGCGGACCGCGGACGCCGTATCCGAGCGACCGGGGCGGGCAGGGCGGCCAAGGCGGGCAGGGCGAGCAAGGCGGGCAGGAGCAGGGGCGCTCCCGCGAGCGGTTCTGGCAGGGCGTGGGCGTGCCGGACCTGGTCAAGCAGCGTATCGACGTCATCAAGCAGCAGCAGAGCTTCGGCCGCAAGCTGCTCATGGCGTTGCGCAAGTTCTACGCGATCGTGCCGGTCGCCGTCTTCGTCTACTTCCTCCTCACCAATCCCACCTTCCTGAACGTGGTGACGCAGCTGGTGTCGTTCCTGGCGCAGCTCCTGTTCGCCATCGCCTACGCGATCATCCAGTTCGTGGCGATTTTCTGGTTCATGGCCCGCTCCAAGGTAGAGAAGGTGCGGCCCACCGACCCCAAGTCGATCAGCTTTGACGACTACTGGGGCCAGCCCAACCTCAAGGCGCTGGTGCGGCAGTGGCTGGGGCTGCTGGCCGACCGCCACGAGTTCGTTCGCATGGGCGGCCGCTACATCAACGGCCTGCTCCTGTACGGGCCGCCCGGCACCGGCAAGACCATGCTGGCCAAGGCGATGGCGGGCGAAGCCGGGGTCGCGTTCATCTCCATCGAAGGCTCCGGCTTCCGGGCGATGTTCTGGGGCGTCGACGTCCTCAAGATGATCTGGTTCGTGCGCAAGGCGCGCAAGTACGCCCGCCGCTACGGCGCCTGCATAGCCTACATCGACGAGATCGACGCGGTGGGCCAGTCGCGGGGCGGCGTGCAGGGGACCAACGGCATGGCCGGCGGCGGCATGGGCGGCATGATGGGCGGCGGCACCGGCGCGCTCACCCGCCTGCTGTACGAGATGGACGGCGTCGATCAGCGCTCGCTCAAGGAGCGTCTGATCGCCAAGTTCTATCAGCTGCGCGGCAAGAAGCCGCCGGCGCGCAACTGGCACGTCCTGTACATGGGCTCCACCAACCGACCCGACGTGCTGGACCCGGCGCTCACCCGCCCCGGCCGCTTCGACCAGATGATCGAGGTGGCGCTCCCCGACCGCTCCGGCCGGCGCGCCATCGTCGAGGGGTATCTGTCGACGATCCGCCACGACGACTCGGTCGACGTGGAGGCGATCGTCGCCAACACGCCGGGCGCTTCGCCGGCGCAGATGATGGCCGCGCTCACCAAGGACACGGTGCGCATAGCCCTGTTCGAGCACCGCAACGTGGTCACCCAGCGCGACATCGACCGCGCGCTGATCCATCAGATGGCCGGCATGGAAAATCCCATCGAAGAGATGGACCCGGAGCAGCGCCGCTCGATCGCCGTGCACGAAGCCGGCCACGCCGTGGTCGTCCACTACGTGCTGCCGGAGAAGCGGATCGGCCACCTCACCATCCTGGCGCGCGGCCAGGCGCTCGGCTTCATGCTGCCGCTCGACGAGGTGGAACAGTACTCGTATCCGTTGCGGCGCATCACCGCCGACATCATGGTCGCCCTGGGCGGCCATGCCGCCGTGCGCATTGTCTACGGCGAGGAATGGACCGGCGCCTACAGCGACTACCGGCAGGCGCGGGCGCGCTTCCGGCACCTCTACACGCTCGGTTTCTTCGGACCGCCGACCGGCTGGGTAGCCAACCTGAACGACGGGTTGGGCTCCCAACCGGGCGCCCCGCCGCCGGAGGTGAACCGGCTCTGGCAGGATCTGGAGGACCGGACCGAGCGGCTGCTCCGCGACCACCGCGACGAGCTGATGGCCCTTACCGACGCGCTGCTTGAGCACAATGAGCTCAACACCCGGGAGGTTCTGGCGATCCTGGGGCCGAACGGCCACAACGGCGCCAATGGCGGCCGGCCGGGCGGAACGCGGTGGTGACGTAACGAGCCTTCCATGCCATCCCGGTTGCCGCCATTCCGGTTGCGGAAGGTCCTGATCCGCGCCGGCGCTGTTGCGGCGATCGCCGCCGCCGCGGCGCTGACCGCCTCCTGCGCCCGCGAGTCGGCCGATGAAGGTGAAGTCACCGCGGCGCCGGAGCTGACGCCGGCCGAGCAGCGGGAACGGATCACCTCGCTGCAGATCCGCGTCTTCGATGAGATGTGGACGCTGCTGAGCGAAAACTACGTCTACGGCGATCTGCACGGGGTCGCGTGGACGGAGCTGCGGGAGCGCTACCGGCCGCTGGTGGTCAACCTGCTGTCGCGGGCGGATTTTCCCGACACGGTGCGGCAGATGCTCGACGAGCTGCCGCCGCTTGCCGCCCGCTGGGAGACCCGCGACGAGCGTATCCGTCTGGAGCTCGACGATCCTTCCTCCTATGAGGGCATCGGCGCCTACGTCGCGTTCCGGGCGGTTCCCCAACCGCGCATCGTGCTGCTTTCGGTGATGCCCGGCTCGCCGGCGGAGCGGTCGGGCCTGCGCGCGCACGAAGCGGTGACCGCGGTCAACGGCATCCCGGTCCGGCTGGAGGAGGGAGCGGACGCCGCGCTCCGCATCCGCGGCCCGGCCGATGAGGAGGTGAAGTTGCGAGTGAGCGCCGTCGATCGCGCGACGCGCGACGTCATCGTCGTGAGAAAGCGCCTGCAGCCGCAGGACATGACCATCAGCGGCGGTTTGCTGCCGGCGCCCGGCCGCGTCGGCTATCTGCTGTTTCCCCGCGTCGCCGCCGACAGCCTGGTCACGGACGTGGTCCGCGGCCTGGAGGCGTTTGCGGACGAAGGCGAGCTGAGCGGCCTCATCCTGGACCTGCGCATCGCCAGCGGGCAGCGGTGGCCGCTGTTTCCGCTGCTGTCGCTCTTCTCCGACGGTGACCACGGCGAGATCTACACCGCCACCGGCATGCAACGTATCTCGATCGAGGGGCTGGACCGGAACGGATCGCAGGCGGCGCCGCTGGTGGTGCTGATCGGACCCGACACGGAGGGCGTGCCGGAGGTGCTGGCCGCCGCCCTGCAGGCGCGCGGGCGCGCTGCGTTGGTCGGACTCGGGACGCCCGGCAACGTGGAGAGTTTTGTCGACTACACGCTTCCCGACGGCTCGCAGCTCACGGTCATGACCCGGTCCTACCGATCGGCGGACGGACGCGAGATCGGCGTGGACGGCGTGCGCCCGGACGTGCCGGTGTCTCTGGACTGGGACCAGGTGTCCGACCTGACCGACGCGGTCCGCGACACGGCGGTCTCCGTGCTCCGGCGCGCCGCGGGGTAGGGTGGTTCCGATGAGGCGGACGGGCCCCGGCGGCGCATTCCTGATCGCCGTCGCCCTGGCCGCGGCGCTGCTGCCCGGCTGCCGGCTGCCCGACACCAGCGAGCAGAGCGCGCTGATGGGCGCCCTGGAGCGGAAGTCCGGCAAGATCGTCTACATGGGAACCGACGCCAACATCTGGGTGGCGAATCAGGCCGGCGGCGCGCGCGTACCGATCACCGAGGACGCGGGCCGGGCGGAGAACGCCGCGCGCATCTACCAGATGCCGATCTGGTCGCCGGACGGCGCGCAGGTGGCGTTCGTCGGGATCGACCAGTTCCAGGGCGTCACCGTCGGCCGGGTGCTCACCGCGCGCGCGGACGGCAGCCAGGCGCAGGCGTACTCGACCGGCGGCCGCCTGCCGGTCAACCTCGCCTGGTCGCCGGACAGCCGGCGGCTCAGCGTGCTCACCGCCGGCACGGAACAGGGTGGTTTTCTGCTGTTGAGTTGGCAGCCGGGCGCCGCCGCGCCGGTGCAGATACTCGACGCCGGCCGGCCGCTCTTCTGGTCCTGGGCGCCCGACAGCAGCGGGGTGGCCGTGCACGCCGGTTCGGTCCGCTCCTCCGGCCGGCGGGTCGCCTTTGTGCAGGTAGGCGTGCCGGTAATGGAGAGCGGATTGCTGGGGCAGGCGCGCGCCGCCGGTGCGCGGGCGCTGCCGGGCGAGTTTCAGACCCCGGCGTGGCTGCCGGACGGTTCGGGAGTGCTGCTGGCCACCGCCGCGGACGACGGCGGGACCGACCTGGTGGTGGTCCAGCCGGAGCAGCGCGGCCGCGGCCAGGTAGTCGCCGCCACGCGCGGCGCGGTCGCCTTTCTCTGGTCGCCGGACAGCGGGTCGATAGGCTATCTGACCCGCCGTGAGGAGGGCGAGTTGACCGTGAGCCGGCTGCACCTGCGCGAGGTGGCGACCGGCGCGGAGACGACGCTTGAGGAGGACGGCGTGATCGCCTTCTTCTGGTCGCCGGACTCCGCATCGGTCGCCTACTTCGTGCCGTCGGTGATCTCCCGGGCCGAGGGGGCCGACCAGGCGCTGGTGCTCACGTTGCGGGTGTACGACCGCGAACGTCGGTCGTCGGTCGACATAGAGACGTTCGCGCCCACGCCGCAATTCGCGGCGGTGATTCGCGCCTTCGACCAGTACGGTCAGGCCGCGCGCATCTGGTCGCCGGACAGCCGCAACGTCGTGTACGCCGCGATCACCGAAGAAGGTCCCTACGTCATGGTGGCGCGCGCGGCCGGCAACCTGGTGCCGCGCAAGATGGCGCCGGGGCTGATAGGATTCTGGTCATGGCAGTGACGGCGCGGCGCGCGTTGCGGGTGATTCGGTTCCTCCCGCTGCTCCTGCCGGCCGCCGCCCTGCTGATCTCCTGCTCGGTGCGCGGCGCGCAGATGACGCAGAGTTCGCTGCTGGAGCGCTTCGAGCGCCGGTCCGGGCTGATCGCCTTCATCGCGCTCGACGGCAACGTGGCGACCATCGACCAGACCGGCGGCCGGCTCACCCAGCTCACCGACGACGCCGGCAGCCGCGAAGGGGTGCGCCGCTGGTACGCATCCCCCACGTGGTCGGCGCGCGGCCGCCGCCTCGCCTTCGCCCGCTTCGACCAGTTGCGGGACGGCAGCGTCAGCGGGGCGGTGCTCGCCACCGACACCGCCGCGGGCAATCCGCAGGCGGTGTGGGAAGACGACGGGCTCGCGCCGGTCTATCTCTACTGGTCCCCTGACGGGCGCTGGATCAGCGTGCTGTCGCAGCGGACCGGCGGTCAGGCCGGCGGCGCCGACGCGCAGGAAGGCATGGAGCTCGGCCTGGTAGACGCCGCCGGCCGGCTCAGCTACAAGCCGCTCGATACGGGGCTGCCGCTCTACTGGGCGTGGGACCCCGGCAACCGCTTCATGCTGGCGCACGTGGGCGGCGGCGTCACGTCGGGAGGACGGCTCACGCTGCTCGACATCGGCGCGGGAACGCAAAAGCGCAACTTCAACGTGCGGCCGACCCGGTTCCAGTCGCCGGCCGTTTCCCCGGACGGCCGGCGCATGCTGTACGTCGACAGCGGGTCGGGCGCTGCCCAGCTGGTGCTGCGCGACATTGAAGGACCGGGCCTGGACGTGCTCAAGCCGGTCTCCGGCAGCGCGTTCTTCAGCTTCTCGCGCGACGGCCGGCGCGTTGCGGTCATGGAGTCGGCGTCTCCGCAGCTGTCGGCCGACGGGAGGTTGCGCGTGCTGGAGCCGCGCCGGCCGGAGCGCGCCGTGGAGCTGGACGATCCGTCGGTGATCGCCTTCTTCTGGGCGCCCGACAGCCGGCGCATCGCGTATCTGATACCGGTGCGGCCCACCGATCAGGCACTGGAGGTGGAACCGGACTTCGCCGCCGACCCGGAACAGTTCTACGTGCACCTGCGGGTGATGCACGCCCGCTCCGGCGACTCCTGGGCGGTCGCCACTTTTCCGATCACCAGCGGCAGCCTGAACGGCCTGCGGTTCTTCGACCAGTACGCGCGCTCGGGGAGCATCTGGTCGCCGGACGGCAACTGGCTGGTCTTTTCCGCGGTCGCGCGCGGCGGCTTTCCGGGCATTTTCCTGGGGTCGGCGTCCGGCAACCTCAAGCCCCGCTTCGTCACCCGCGGCGACCTCGGCGTGTGGTCGGTCCGATGAAGGCCCCCAGGCCCCTAGCCCCGGCCATGGCCGCGCCGCGTCGTTGACCGGCCGCTCGATCACGTGAACGTGCGCAACAGCCTCAGCTCCCGCCTGATCGACGTGCTGCGCAACGTCACCGGGCGCAAACAGCTCACCGAACGGAACATCCGGGACGCGGTCGCGGAGATCAGGAACGCCCTGCTCGAAGCGGACGTGAACGTCCGCGTGGTGCGCCGTTTCGTCAATCGGACCGTGGAAGAGGCGGTCGGCGACCAGCGCACGTCGGGGGTCTCGGCCGCCGATCAGTTCACCCGGACCGTCCACCGGCGCCTCACGGAGATGCTCGGCGGCGACGATCCCGGACTCGACCTGCGCGGCCTCCGTTCGCCGGTCAGGATTCTCATGGTCGGCTTGCAGGGTTCCGGCAAGACCACTACCGCGGCCAAGTTGGCGCGCAGGCTGGCGGCCGGCGGCCGCAAGCCGCTGCTGGTCGCCGCCGACCGCGCGCGGCCGGCGGCGGTCGAGCAGTTGGCGCTGCTCGGCCGCGCCATCGGCGTCGACGTCTTCACCGCCGCCGGTCTGCGCGGAGCGGACGGAGCGGCGCGGGTGACCCGGGAGGGGTTGGAGCACGCGCGGCGCAGCGGCCACGACGTCGTCATCGTCGACACCTCGGGCCGCAGCCAGGCCGACGACGCGTTGATGCGGGAGCTGGAGCAGGTGCGGTCGGCGCTCCGCCCCGACCGCACCTTGCTGGTCGCCGACGCCATGACCGGACAGGCGGCGGCGGCGGTCGCGCGCGGCTTCGAGGAGCGCATCGGCATAACCGGCGCCATCCTGTCCAAGACCGACTCGGACGCCCGCGGCGGCGCGGCCCTGTCGATGAAGGGCGTGACCGGCAAGCCGCTCTGCTTCATCGGCACCGGGGAGCGGCCGGAGGACCTGGAGCCGTTTCACGCCGAGCGCTTCGCCAGCCAGATCCTCGGCATGGGCGACGTCGTCAGCCTGGTGGAGAAGGCCGAGCAGGTGATCGACCGGCGGCAGGCGGAGCGGACGTTGCGGCGCGTGCGGTCGAACACGCTGACGCTGGCCGACTACCTTGAGCAGATGCGCGGCTTGCGTAAGATGGGCAACCTGGAAGCCGTGATCGACAAGATACCTGGCGCGCGCGCGGCGATGGCGGACAGCGCGATCGACGAGCAGGAGCTGCGCGCCGAGGAAGCCATGATACTATCGATGACCCCGGCCGAACGGGACAACCATCGCATACTCGGCCCGTCACGGCGGCGCAGGGTGGCGCGGGGAAGCGGGACGACCGTGTCGGCGGTCAGCCGATTCCTCAAGAAATTCGACAAGACGTCGGCGGCCATGCGGAAGATGGCGCGCGGCGGCGCCGGCGGCGGGTTGATGCCCGCCCGCGCCGCCCGCGTCCGCAGACGGCGCCTCCGCTGACCCCGATACCACGACAGGAGCGAACAGATGAGCGTAGCGATCCGACTCAAGCGACATGGGACCAGGAACCGTCCGTACTACCGGGTCGTCGTGATCGATTCGCGCCGGCCGCGCGATGGCCGCGTGATCGAAGAGGTGGGCCGGTATCAGCCGACCGAACCCGACGGCGCGCAGGCGGCCCTCGACGAAGCGCGCCTGCGCGAATGGATCGGCAACGGCGCCCGGCCGTCGCCGACCGTGCGGCGCATCCTCAACAGGCAGATACGGAGCCGGCAGGCCGCCGGCGCGGCGGTCGACGGCGGATCGGCGGCCGAGTCCGGCCAGACCGAGCCGGCCGAGCCGGAGTCCGGCCGGACCGAGTCCGGCGATACCGGGTCCGGCGAGGCCGAATCCAAGGCGTGACCGGTCCCAAGGGAGAGCGGTGGAGGTGAACGATGGAAAAGGAGCTGGTCGAGTACGTCGCGCGCGCCCTGGTGGATGAGCCGGACGGCGTCGAGGTCACCGTGGTCGAAGGCGAAAAGTCGACCATCGTGGAGTTGAAGGTCGCCGACGGCGACCTGGGCAAGGTCATAGGCAAGCAGGGCCGGATCGCCAAGGCGATTCGCACCATCCTCAGCGCCGCCGGCACCAAGACCGGCAAGCGCGTGGTGCTCGAAATCATCGACTGATCCCATGAGCGGCGACGCCGCGCGCCGCGCGCGGCAGGAGGACCGGATCGCCGTGGGCCGCGTCCGGCGCGCGCACGGCGTGCACGGCTACGTGCGCTTCGACAGCTTGTCCGGAGAGATCGACCACTTCCCGTCGATGCGGGAGGTGGAGCTGCGCGGTTGCGGCCGGCCGGCGCGGCGCTACCACGTCGAATCGTTCCGGCTCGGCGCGCCGACGCTGCTGATGAAACTGGACGGGGTCGATGACCGGGACGCCGCCGCGGCGCTCGCCGGACGGGAGATCTGGGTCGACCGCCGCCATGCGGCGCCGCTCGGCCCCGACGAGTACTACCTGGCCGACCTGACCGGCTGCGAAGTGCGCCAGGATGGCCGCGCCGTCGGCACGGTGCGCGCCGTGCTGGAGGCGGGCGCCGGCGACGTGCTGGAAGCGGTCGGCGACGGCGGACGCACCGTGCTGATCCCGTTTCGCCGCCGGTACGTCCGCTCCGCGGACGTCGACGCCGGGATCATCGAGCTCGCCGGCGACGCGGTGGTGGAATGACGTTCACGGTACTGACGCTCTTTCCCGAGCTGTTGACCCCGTTCGCGGCGACGTCGATCATCGGCCGCGCCGTCGAGCGCGGGCTGATCACGGTCGAGACCGTCGACATCCGCGACTTCGCCGACGGTCCGCACCACGCCTGCGACGACAGCCCGTACGGGGGCGGGGCCGGCTTGGTGATGAAGGCGGAGCCGGTCGGCGCCGCGATCGAATCGGTGTTGCGCCGGCGCGCTGCCAAGCCGCGCACCGTCTACCTCACCGCCGGCGGCGCGCCGTTCGACCGCGACCGCGCGCGGCGCTGGGCGGCGGAAGGGCGGGAGCTGCTGATGCTGGCCGGCCGGTACGAAGGGGTCGATCAGCGGGTCGTCGATCTGTTCGTGGACGACGAGGTGTCGATCGGCGACTACGTGCTGATCGGGGGTGAAGTGGCGGCGATGGTGGTGATGGAGGCGGTGGCGCGGCTGGTGCCGGGGGTGATCCGGGCCGCGTCGCTGGCCGAGGAGAGTTTCGAGGGCGACGTGCTCGAATATCCGCAGTACACTCGACCTGCGGTCTTCCGCGGCGAGCCGGTGCCGCCGGTGCTGCTGTCGGGCGACCACGCGCGCATCCGGGAGTGGCGCCGCGGCCAGGCGGCGGAGCGAACGGCCCGCCTGCGGCCGGACCTGGTAGCGAAGGAGCGAAACACATGCAGCAACTGATACGGGAGATTGAGGCCGAGCAGACGCGGTCTCACGCGACGGAGTTCGGGATCGGTGACTCGGTCCGCATCCACTTCAAGATCATCGAGGGCAAGACCGAGCGGACGCAGGTGTTCGAGGGAACCTGCATTTCCCGCAAGGGGGCGGGCATCAGCGCGACCTTTACGGTCCGCAAGATCTCCTACGGCGTGGGCGTGGAGCGGGTCTTTCCCCTGCACTCCCCCAAGATCGCCAAGATCGAGGTCTCGCGCCGCGGCCGCGTCCGCCGCGCCAAGCTCTTCTACCTGCGCGACCGGGTCGGCAAGGCGGCCAAGGTGCCGGAACGCCGCGTTCGCAAGCGGTAGACGGCTCGCCGGCGCCACGCCGCGGCGAAACCCGCGCTCCGTTTGTGACGATACTGTATGCGGAATGTCCGACGTCAGCACGTACCGAGCAGCGGAGATCGACCGGAACGACCGAGCAGCGTGGAGAAGGGCCGGATCGGGGAGCAACGGGCCGCCGCGTTCCTGGAGGAACGCGGCTATCGCATCGTCGAGCGCAACGTCCGCACGCCCGCCGGCGAGATCGACTTGGTGGTCAGCGGCGGCGGCCGCATCGTGTTCGTCGAGGTCAAGGCGTGGGGCAGCTTTGGCGCTTCCGACCTGGCGGCGGTCGTGAACGGACGCAAGCGCCTGCGGATCGCGCGCGCGGCGGCGGCGTTCCTGACCGGCAACCGTCGCTACGGCCGGTTGCGGCCGCGTTTCGACGTCCTGTTGCTGCGCGCGGGGCAGCCGCCGCTGCACCTGGAGTCGGCGTTCGGCGCCGACGGCCGGCTGTCGTGAGGCGCCCCGGCCGGCGGCCCCGCCGCAGCGTTCCCCACCGCCTGCGCCGCGCCGGGCGGCTCGCCGGGCTGCGCGGCAAGCTCCGCGACGCGCGCTACCTGGAGCGCGCCATCCGCTCGCTGGCGCAGATCCTGATCGACGGCGCGCTGCAGGCGCGCCGCAAGTGACCGGGGCCGTACCGGGGCCGGCGGACGTGGACGGGCCGGCGCAGGCGGCCGGTCCCGTGCCGATCTGCCCGCTCTGCTCGGAATCGGTGGAGGACCTGCTGCTTGCGGTGGTCCACCCGGACACCGAGTCGCCGGCCCACTTCGATTGCGTGCTGCGCGAGATCCGCGCCGGGGAGCGCCTGGAGCCGGGCGAGCAGGTCTGCTACGTGGGCGGCGGCGTGTTCGGCATCGTGGCGCGCGCCGGCCGCCGGCGCCGCGGCGTCCGCATCCGCAAGCGCATTCCGTACGAGCCGGAGCGCGGGGCGCCGCAGTGGCGCAACGAGCAGATCCGCCGCCTGGGCCAACCGTGACGGGGCCCGCCTGCGGGGCGCTGCGCGGCGTTTGACACCCGCGCCCGATTCGCCATAGGTTACCCGCACAGGACTGAGATGGCTGTTCCCGCACGCAAGACTTCCAAAGCCCGCAGCCGCCGGCGGCGCGCCGGCAACATGCGGGTGAAGGCCCCGTCCGTCGTCGAGTGCAGCGCCTGCGGCAATCGGGTCCTGCTGCACCGGGTGTGCCGCAAGTGCGGACACTATCGCGCAAAGCAGGTGCTGGAAACGGCGGAGATCGCCTGACACCCAAAACCCCCCTCCCTGGAGGCTCTGCAAAACATGGATGCTGAACTCTTCGACAAGATGAAGAAACTGATCGCGGACCGGCTCGAGATCGAGGAGGACAAGATCACCCTTGAGTCTTCCTTCCGGCAGGATCTGGGCGCCGACAGCCTGGACACCTATGAGCTCGTCTACGCGATCGAGGAAGAGCTCGGCATCACCATCCCTGATGAGAAGGCCAACGAGTTCGAGACCGTCAAGGACGCGCTGGCATTCATCGAGTCACAGGTCAAGTAGGGGGCTTCCGGTAGTAGCGGCCCTCCGCGCGGAGCGGGAGCCGGCGCGCCGCGCCGAGCTGCGCGCCTTGCAGCGCCGCATGGGCGTGAGCTTCCGTGATGAGCGCCTGCTCGACATGGCGCTCTGTCACCGTTCCCATACGGCCGAAACCGGCGCGGCAAGCAACGAGCGGCTCGAGTTTCTGGGCGACGCGGTCCTGGGGCTGGTGGTGAGCCGCAGGCTGTACGACCGGCTCGAAGGCCGGCCGGAGGGAGACTTGGCGCGCGTCAAGTCGGTGGTGGTGAGCGAGGAGAGCTTGGCGCAGGCCGCCCGGCAGATCGCCGTCGACCGGTATCTGCTGTTGGGGCGCGGTGAGGACCGCTCCGGCGGCCGAGGCAAGAACGGGCTGCTGGCGGACGCGATGGAGGCGGTCATCGGCGCCTGCTTTCTCGACTCCGGGCTCGACGCCGCCGAACGGTTCGTCCGGCGCGCCTTCGCCGCGGAGATCGAAGACGTGATCGCCGGCCGCCACCGCCAGGACTACAAGACGCTGCTGCAGGAGCTGTGTCAGAAGCGCTTTCGCGCGTTTCCCAAGTACCGCGTCAACGACCGCCGCGGCCCCGACCACGAACGGGTCTTCTCCATCGACGTGGTGGTCGACGGCCGGCCGTACGGCCCCGCGGAGGGCAGGAGCAAGAAGCAGGCCGAGCAGCGCGTGGCGCGCATCGCCTACTCGGAACTCGCGGGTGGCGACGCTCCGGCTGAAGGGGATGGCCTCCCGGAGCGGGAGCAAGGCGCAAGCGCCGCCGCCGGCTGAAGGGATCGGGCCGCTTCCAGCAGCCGGGCGCGCTGATTGGCGGCGGGGTCGGCCAGCACCTCCTGCAGCAGGCCGTTCAGCAGCCGGCCGATCTGCGGCCCGGGCCGCAGGCCGAGCTCGCGCTGCAGGTCCGCGCCGCCCACGGCCAGCTCCCGGATCGACAGCGCGTGGCCGCCGCCGGCCTGCAGGCGCACGCGCCGGGCGAGCGGCGTTCCGATCGTTCCGGCCGCCCGGCGGACGGCTATGGCGTCCTCGGCGGCGTTCCGCCCCACGGCCGCCAGCAGCCGGCGGATGTCGGCGTCGGAGCTGTCCGCCGTGATCGGGACCGCAAGGCCGCCGATGGCGGCCGTCACCCGCTGCACCACCGCGTTCGGAAAGCGCAGCCGCATCAGCGCCGCCCGCGCGCGGCCGGCCGCCGACGCGGCGGCGTCGGCGGCCGGCGTGAGCAACACCGTCAGCAGCATCGCCAAGCGCTGCGGCGGGTCGGGCGGCGCGGCGTCGATGCGGGCGTAGCGCGCCGCCCCGCCGGCCGCCGCAGGAGCGGCCAGCCCCGGAACGCTCAACCCGGGAAAGCAGAGCGCCATCAGTTCCGCCCGCTCCAGCAGGCGGAGTCCGGCCGACGGCGCCGCCGCCGCCAGCAGACGCCGCAACTCCTGGCACACGCGCTCGGCCGCCACCCGCCGCGCGGTGGGCACGGCGTCGCGCATGGCCCGCACCGTGTCCGCGTCGACCGAAAGGCTCAGCTCCGCGGCCAGCCGGCAGCCGCGAAACGGCCGCAGTCCGTCCTCGGCAAAGCGTTCCTGCGCGCTGCCTACGGTGTGCAGGCGCCGCGCGGCAAGGTCGGCGCGTCCGCCGTGCGGGTCTCGCACGGCGCCGGTCGCCAGATCGACGGCGATCGCGTTGATCGTGAAGTCGCGCCGCGCCAAGTCCTGGTCGATGGTCCCGGCAAAGCGCACCGCGTCCGGGCGGCGCCCGTCGGAGTACCCGGAGTCGGTGCGAAAGGTCGTCACCTCGAACCGTTCGCGGCCGAACAGCACGGTCACCGTGCCGTGGCGGATGCCGGTCGGTATGGTGCGGCGGTACAGCCGCTGCACCCGGTCCGGCGTAGCTTCGGTCGCTATGTCCCAATCCCAGTCGCCGGGCGGCCGCCCCAGCAGAAGGCCGCGGACCGCTCCGCCGACCAGCCAGGCGGCGTGCCCGGCGTCCGTCAGGACGCGCGCGAAGCGGCGTACGGCGGCCGGGACCGCTGCCAGGGGCGATTCGGGTGATTCGTGGGCGTCCATCCGCGGCCGGATTCTACCGCTACGCCGGATGCGGGTATCCTGGCCCAATGGCATGTCGCTGACCGGTCTGCTGCTCACCGGCGGGGACGGCCCGCGCCGCGCCGACCTGGAGCCGTTCCTGGCCGGCGTGGGGCCGATCGTCGCCGCCGATTCCGGCTACGATCTGGCGCTGGCGCTCGGCCTGCGCCCCGACCTGATCGTCGGCGACATGGATTCGGTGCGCGCCGCCCGCCTGCCGGAAGAGCGCGTGCGCCGCTATCCGCGTGACAAGGAGCGCACCGACACCGAGCTCGGCCTGCAGGCGCTTGCCGATCTCGGCTGCGGCCGGATCGTCATAGCCGGCGGCGGCGGCGGCCGGCTCGACCACCTGCTGTTCATCGCCGCGCTGTTCGAGCGGGACACGGTGCCGCTCTGCTGGATCACCGCGCATGAGCACGTGCAGGCGGTTCGCGGCGCGGCGGCTGTGCGCGGCTGCGTGGGGCGGACGGTGTCGTTCCTGCCGCTGTCGCAGGGCGCGGTCATCGACCGTTCGGAAGGGCTGCGCTGGCCGCTCGACGGGCTGCGCTGGCGCCCCGGCGCAGGGGGCGTCAGCAACGTCATCACCGCATCGCCCATGCGGGTGAAGGTGGCGGCCGGCGCGCTGCTGATGATCCGGTCGTTCGACCTGTGGCAGCCCGGTCACGGCCCGGCTGGCGGCTCCTGAGGCGCGTCCGTGCCGGCGGCGGGCAGCGGCACGCCGAGCACCGGACCGAGCAGGTCGGCCGGCGAACGGCTCAACAGGTCGGCCAGTTCCGGGTACGCGGCCAGCGTTTCGCCGAGTTCGCCGAGCATGTCGGCGTGCTGGCGGGCCTGCTCCGAGGCCAGCGCCAAGTCTTCCATGACCGCCAGCCGGGCGCGTTGCTGCGTGTCGATGCGCTCCGCCATGGCGGCTTTCGCGCGCGCGTACAGGTCAGGGTCGGGAATCGAGTGCGGCGTCAGCTCGACCGCCGTGATCTCCAGCTCCGGGCGCCGCCCGGCGAGCCAGCGCCGGGTCCGCTCCGCCAGCGCCTGCGGGTCGGTCACCAGCGCGGCGGCGTCCTGCGACAACAGGGCGGCGGTGGCCGCATCGCCGGCGGCGGCGGCGGCCTGTTCGTACCAGGCCGTCAGCGTCTCCGGGCGCAGGTCCTCCTCGGCCGCCAGCCGCGGCAGGGAGTCGGGCCGCAGCCGCAGCCGCACGGTGATGCCGACGTCATAGGAGAGCTCGGCGGGTTCGATTTCGATTTCCGCCGCGTACAGCTCCGCCGACGGCAGGCGCGCGGCGGCGCGGCGCCGCACGGTCTGCGGCGTGAGGTCGAAGACGTACAGCGTCATGTTGGTCGGGATCAGTCGCCCCCACCGCCAGGTGACGCCGCCGGGGACGGTCACCTCGGTGTCCCAGCCGCCCGACCTGGTGAAGGCGACGCCGTAGGAGCCGGCCGGCAACGCCAGCTCCGACCAGCCGACGAAGAACGCAACGGCGGCCAGCGCCACGATCAGCAACAGGGTGATGGCGAACTTCACGCCGCTCAGTATATCGTACCGGCGATACCGTGGCGGACGTGCAGCAGATGGAGGATCGCCCGACGATCGCTCCGGTGGTAGGCAGGGCCGCCGCGTTGTCGTTCTGCATCTCGCTGTTGCTGCTGGCCCTGTACGTGCTCGGCGGCGTGCAGTCGTTCGTCGACGCGACCATGCGGTGGCTGCTGCGCATGTTGGAGATCTCGCTGGCGCCGACCGCGTCGATCGCGCTCTGCGCGTGCGGCCTGTACGTCCTGCACGCGGTCACCGGGCGTTGGCGCATGGCGGCCGTGCCGGCCGTGCTGTCGCTGTTGGCCGCCGCCGTGGCGCTGGTGCTGCTGGCGTCCCTGCGCATGGTGTCGGCCGTGCTCGGCGGGTCGCCCCCGCCGGGCGCGGGCTTCTGAAGGCCGTGACGGTAGCGGTGCGGGGCGCCATCCAGGTGCGCGCCAACGACGCCGACGCGATTCGGGCGGCCGGCCTGCGGCTGCTGGAGGCGGTGCTGCGCGGCAACGGCGTCGATCCCGGCCGGATCGTCAGCATCATCTTTTCCATGACGCCGGACCTGACCCGCGCCAATCCGGCGACCGCGGTGCGGACCGGCGGCTACGCGGACGCGCCGCTGTTCTGCGTGCAGGAGGCGGCCGTGGAGGGACAGCCGGGCCGGATCATCCGGCTGCTCCTCACCTATCGCGGCGCCGGCGACCGCAAGCCGGCGCCGGTCTACCTGGACGGCGCGCAGGCGCTCCGTCCCGACCTGGGGCAGCCGGGCGGGTGACCGGCCGGCCCGTCTCATGGTAGGACAGCGGCGCCGGCGCGGGCGCCCCGCCACCTTAGCTCAATCGGCAGAGCACGAGATTTGTAATCTCGGGGTTGTCGGTTCGACTCCGACAGGTGGCTGAGGGTTGACAGCGGCGGACGGCCGGGCGATCATGCGGCGCTACGACGACGGGGAGGTTCCCGAGTGGCCAAAGGGGGCAGACTGTAAATCTGTTGGCGTTGCCTTCGAAGGTTCGAATCCTTCTCTCCCCATCTTCCGTGTCTGAGCCGTTCTATCGATCATCCGCCGGAGACGGCCACTCCGCCGGGGACGGCCTGCGCTTCGAATGCACCCGCTGCCAGCGGTGCTGCCGGCTCGAACCCGGCTACGTGTTTCTGTCGCAACGCGACCTGGAGGCGATGGCGCAGGCCAAGTCGCTCACGGTCGGCGAATTTACGGCGCGGTACTGCAGGATCGTCGACCTGGGCGGCGTCCGCCGGCTCAGCCTTGCCGAAACGGCCGATTACGACTGCGTGCTCTGGACCGATGGCGCCTGCACGGTGTACGAGTCGCGGCCGCTGCAGTGCCGGAGCTTCCCGTTCTGGGACGCGAATCTCGCCTCCCCGGAGGCGTGGTCGGAGGCGGCCGCCTCGTGTCCGGGCATCGGTCAGGGGCCGGTGCGCCGCGCGGCGGAGATCGACTACTGGCTTGAACGGCGCCATGACGAACCGCTGGCCGCGCCGCCGTAGCGCCGCCGGCCGCGCGGCGCGCCCGCGGCGTCTCTTGCCTCTGCCGGCAAACGGCGTACATTACTCAATCGGGGTTGTGTGGAGTACCGCGTGAACCGCATCGCGATCGGAGCGGTCGCCGGGTGTTGCGCGCTCGCCGCCGGCGCCGCGGTGGCGGCGTCGTACCTGAGCGGTCCGCCACAGGAGCCCGGCAGCCCGGCGGTCAGCTTCTCGGTCCGGCCGGGGGAGCCGTTCGGCTCGGTCGCCCGCCGCCTGGCCGACGCGCGGCTGGTCCGCTCCGAGCTGACGTTGCGCGCGCTGGCCTACCTGCAGGGCGCCGACAGCCGCGTCCGCGCCGGCCACTACTCGCTGCCCCGGTCGTTGCGCGCCGGGCAGGTGCTGGCGCTGCTGCTGGAGGGCCGCCAGGAAGAGATCGCCGTCACCTTCCCGGAGGGGTGGACGGTGCGCCGGATCGCCGAACGGCTCGAAGAACAGGGGGTGACCGGCGCCGGCGCGTTCAAGGACGCGGTCGCCGACCCGGCGCTGCTCGACGAGCTCGGCATCCGGGCGGCCAGCATGGAGGGGTACCTGTTCCCGGACACCTACCGCTTTCCGCGCGATTATCCGGCCGCCGGGGTGGCGCGCCACATGGTCGGCAACTTCTTCCGCAAGGTCGCCGAGGTGCGGCCGGACTTTCGCAGCATGGACCCGGATCGGCTGCACGACACGGTGATCCTTGCCTCCATTGTGGAGCGCGAGTACCAGCGCCCGGAGGAGGCGGGGTTGATCGCGTCCGTGTTCGCCAACCGCTTGGCGGTCGACGCCCGCCTGCAGTCGTGCGCCACCGTCGCCTACGTGCTGACCGAGGTGCAGGGCCTGGAGCATCCGCGCGTGATCACCCACGCCGAGCTGGCGGTCGACTCCGCGTTCAACACCTACCGGCGGCGCGGACTGCCGCCGGCGCCGATCTCCAATCCCGGCGCGGTCGCGCTGCAGGCCGCCTTTCATCCGGCGGAAAGCGACTACTGGTACTTCGTCCTGAAGGACCCGGAGACCGGCGCGCACCACTTCTCCCGCGAGCTCGACGAACACAACGACGCCAAGTTCTTCTATCTCAAGGGCGTGGCCGGTTGACGGGCGCCGGCCATGCGGCGGCGGTGAGCGCGTGATCCCGTCCCACCAGATCGCCGAACTCTACGACCGGCTGCGGATCGACGCGGTGGCCGGCGACTACGTGCGCCTGCAGCGCCGCGGCAACCGGTCGGTCGGGCTCTGTCCCTTTCATACCGAAAAGACCCCGTCGTTCACGGTCACCCCGGACCGGAACCTGTTCTACTGCTTCGGCTGCCAGAAGGGCGGCACCATGATCGACTTCGTGATGGAGATGGAGAAGCTCACCTTTCCGGAAGCGTTCACGCTGCTGGCCGAGCGGGCCGGCATGACCGTGCAGCATACGGGCGGCTCGGAAGGGACCGAACGGCAGACCTACCTGGAGCTCTACCGCCGGCTCGCCGACAGCTTCCACCACATCCTGCGGAACACGGACGCCGCGGCGCCGGCGCGCGAGCATCTGGCCGGCCGCGGGTTCCGGCAGGAGTCGCTGGCCCGCTACCGCGTCGGCTACGCGCCGGGCGCCGGCGACTGGCTGCACCGCTTCCTGCGCTCCCACAGCTACGGCGACGACTTCCTGGTCCGCTCCGGCCTGTTCACGCGGACGGGCGGCGGCATGCTGGCGCTGTTCCGCGACCGCATCGTGTTTCCAATCGCCACCCCGCGGGGCGAGGTGGTCGCCTTCGGCGGGCGCGCCATGGGCGACGGCGGCCCCAAGTATCTCAACACGCCGGAGACCGCCCACTTCCGCAAGGGCGAGCTGCTCTACGGTCTGGCCGAAGCGCGCGATGGCGTCAAGCGCGCCGGGACCGTGCACGTGGCGGAGGGGTACCTCGACGTGATCGCGCTCGACGCGGCCGGTCACCCGGCGGTGGCGCCGCTCGGCACGGCGTTGCGCGCCGAGCACGCGCGGCTGCTGGCGCGCTACACCGATGACGTGCGCTTGGTGATGGACGCGGACGCCGCCGGGGCCAACGCCACCCGCCGCGCCGCCGCGGTGCTGGAGGACGCGGAGCTGCGCACCTCGGTAGTGCCGCTTGAGAGCGGCAAGGACCCCGCCGATTATATCGAACAGGGGGCCGGCGGCCGGTTGCTCGCCGCGCTGGAATCCCCTATACTGGTCTTTGAGTATCTTCTCAAGCTGGCAGCGTCTCCGCTTGATCTGCGGCGGGCGGACGCGAAGGAACAGGTATTCCGGGAGTTGCTCCCCTATCTTACCCACGTGCGCTCGGAGTTGAAGCGTGAGACGCTGTTGCGCGACTTGGCGGACGTGCTGGGGGTCGGACACGACAGCATTCTGCGCGACTACCGCCGCGGTTCGGTACGGCTGGCTGACGGCGGGGCGGCCCGCTCCGCTCGGGCTGGGCGCACCGCGCCGCCGGGCGGCCGGCTGGGGCGTTCGTTGGAGATGACCTACATGCTGGCGGCGGCCGCCAACCGCGACCGGTTCGACCTGGTGCGGCGGCGGCTCCTGTCCAACGACCTGCAGGACCCGATGGCGCGGGAGCTGTTCGGCGCCCTGGATGAGTGCGTCCGGCTGGGCGACCGGTCCCCGGACGGGCTGCTCGGCCGGCTTTCGACCGGCGAGCTGCGCGCGCTGGTGGTGCGCAACCTGTCGCAACGGGAGTTCACCGTGAACCCGGAGGAAGTGCTCGACGACGGGGCGCGCAAGCTCAAGTCGCAGTCGCTCGACCGCCGGCGCCGCGAGGTAGAGGCGCGCATGCGCCGGCTGGAGCACGGCGGCGACCCGGCGCCCGGCTCGGCGATGCGGGACCTGCTGGAAGAGAAGATATTCCTCGATTCGGAGCTGGAGAAGTTGAAGAAGGTGAGGGTGGATGTCGGATCTATTGGCTGAACCTGCGGTCGTTCAGCTGCTGGAGTACGCCCGGCAGAAGAAGAGCATCAGCTATGAGGAGGTGAACGACCGCCTCCCCGACCACATCGTCAATTCGGACCGGATCGACGAGGTGGCGGCGCTGCTGGAGCAGAACGACGTCAAGCTGGAGGACGTAGAGGCCGGCGACGACGTGACCGAGGACGACCTGCGGCAGGCCGCCGCGGCCGCCAAGCGCCGGCTGGTCTACAACAACGACCGGGAGAGCGCGGTGGACGACCCGATCCGCCTCTACCTGCGCGAAATCGGCCGGGAAAACCTGCTCACCGCCGAGCAGGAGGTGATGTGGTCGAAGAAGATGGAGAACGGCGAAAACGTGATCCTGGACGTCATCAAGGGCTGCGGCGCCACCCTGCCGGAGTTCTACCACATCGCCGAGCGCGCCCGTGACACCAGCGACCCCCGCGAGCTCAACCGCACCAAGCAGGAAGTGTCCGAGCTGATGGCCGACCGGCGCCGGCTCAACGCCTGGTACCGGGAAGCGGTGCAGGAGATGTACCCGCTGCTCAAGGAGTACGTGGAGCACAAGGAGTCGCTGGCCGGCGACGACGGCTGCATTTTCGAAGATCAGCGCCTGGCCGCTCTGCGCCGCACCCTGCAGGCGTCGCTGGCCAAGGTGAAGCTCGACCAGAAAGAGGTGACGCTGCTGTCGGCGCGGCTTGCCGACGCCGCTCGGCGGCTCGGTTCGCTGCAGCGCAAGCGCGAGCGGATCGAGCGCCGGCTGCGCATCAGCACGCCCCGCGAGCTGAAGTCGGTCAAGCGCAAGCTGTCGCGCGCCGCCGAGCGCGCCAAGCTGGAGCGCGCCATCCGTATGCAGGCGGCCGACATCCGCGTGTTGGTGGCCGACTACGAACGCCATCACGCCGCGGTCCGGGCGATCGAGGTGGCGTTCGAGCACCCCGCCGACGAGGTGCTCGACATGCACCGCCGCCTGGAAGAGGGCAAGTACGAGCTCAAGCGGGCCAAGGACCACCTGACCCAGGCCAATCTCCGGCTGGTGGTGAGCATCGCCAAGAAGTACACCAACCGCGGCCTGCACTTCTTCGATCTGGTGCAGGAAGGCAACATCGGCCTGATCAAGGCGGTGGAGAAGTTCGAGTACCGCAAGGGCTACAAGTTCTCCACCTACGCGACGTGGTGGATCCGCCAGGCGATCACGCGGTCGATCTCCGATCAGGCGCGCACCATCCGCGTACCCGTTCACATGATCGAACAGATCAACAAGGTGGTCCGCGAGTCGCGGCAGCTCATGCAGGAGCTCGGCCGCGAGCCGACCGATGAGGAGGTCGCCGAACGCCTGCGCTGGTCGGCGGCGCGCATCAAGGCGGTCAAGGGAGTCGCGCGCGAACCGATCTCCCTGGAGACGCCGATCGGCGAGGAAGAGGACTCGATCCTGGGCGACTTCATTGAGGACAAGGACGCGGAGAACCCGTCCGCCACCAGCGCGTTTCAGCTGCTCAAGGAGCAGATCGAGCAGGTTCTGGGTACGCTGCCGGAGCGCGAGCAGGAGGTCGTGCGCATGCGCTTCGGACTGGACGACGGGTACTCGCTCACGTTGGAGGAGGTCGGCCTGCACTTCAACGTGACCCGCGAGCGCATCCGCCAGATCGAGGCGAAAGCGCTCCGGCGGCTCCGCCACCCCAAGCGGGCAGAGCGGCTCAAAGGTTATCACGACGAATGACGGAGGGAGCGTTGAGTAGCGAATCGGCAACCATGGAGATCGAGCACCGCGCGCCGGCGGAGCAGGGCGTACTGGACAAGCTGCGCGCCCTGCAGGACGTGTTGCACAAGAAGCACGCGGTAGAGGCGCAGATCGAGGAGCTGCCCCGGTCGCTGGCCACCAAGACCGAGCTGCTCAGCCGGCTCAAGCGCACCTACGTGGACCGGAACGAGGAACAGGCGTCCACCACCACGCGGATCGAGAGCCTGCGCGGCGATGCGATCGAATCCGAACGGGTGCGCGAGCAGTACGAGCAGCAGATGGACCAGATCCGCACGCAGCGGGAGTACGAAGCGCTCGACAAGCAGATCCGCGACGCGTCGGAACGGGAGATGGACTTCCGGCGGCAGCTGCAGGAGCAGGAGGAGCGACTCGAGCAGGTTTCCGAGCAGCTGGCCCGCGAAGCGGAGATGATCGAACAGCAGGAAGGCGTGGTCCGAGAGGAGGAGTCGCGCATCAAGGTGGAGATGGCCGACCGCCGGGAACGGCTCGCCGGCCTGCAGGCGGAGGAGTCCGAAATCGCCTCCGGCCTCGACGAGGAGCTGCTGTTCAAGTTCGAGCGCATCGTCCGGTCGACCGACGGCTACGGGATCGTGCCGCTGCAGGGCCAAGTCTGCACCGGATGCTACATGACGCTGCCCGCTCACTTCGTCAACCGCGTCCGCCGGGCGGATGAAGTGCTGTTCTGCACGCACGGCCGGATCGTCTTCTACGAGGACGCGCCGACCGCGGAAGAGACCGAGGCGCAGATCGACGTGTTCGACGACGAGCCCGGGTTCTTCGCCGATGCCGACGGGGACGACGACGTCGATGAGGAGGACCTCCTCGACGACGAGGCCGCCGGTGAAGGTGACGGCGGCCACGACGGCGGCCATGACCACGACGATGACGATGACGATGACGACGATAATGATGATGACGACGACGATGGATCGACCGGCGGCTGAGGCGCGGGCCGGTGGCGCCGTTGCGCACGATCGGTTATCATAGGCGCCCAAAGGAGGCGGGCCGGCCATCGCCGCGAACATCAATGGGCGCGGAGGAAAGTCCGGGCTCCACAGAGCAGGGCGCCGGGTAACGCCCGGGCGTCCGCGCTACGGCGCGGACGACAGAGAGTGCAGCAGAGAACAGACCGCCGGACGGTTGCGCCGCTACGGCGTGGACCGTTCGGTAAGGGTGAAACGGTGGGGTAAGAGCCCACCACTCCGGCGGCGACGCCGGAGGTACGGAAAACCTCGCCCGGAGCAAAGCCAAGCAGCGGGTTCGGTTGCTCGCCGCGTGACACCGCGGCCCGATGGGCCGCGGCCGTCGATCCCGCGGGTAGGCTGCTCGAGCGCGGCGCCGGCGCCGTGAGGCGCCGCCGCGCGCGCCAGATGAATGATGGCCCGCCCCGTTGGCGGCCGGTCCGCACCGGCGGGTCGGCGCGCGCCGGGGCGAACAGAACCCGGCTTATCGGCCCGCCTCCTCTTTCATCCGGCCGGCGGCGCGAACGGCGCGGCAGGATGCGGCGAGCGGCGATCGCGCTGCTGCTGCTCACGGCCGCCGTCGCCGCCGGGGCGTTGCTGCGCGCCGACCGGGCCGCCGCCGCATGGCTGCGGCGCGACCGGGAGGCCAACATGCGCGCGCTCATAGCCGAACGCCGCTTCGGGGAGGCGGCGGCCGCCGCGGCGGTCACGCTGGCCAACCGGCCGCTCGACCCGGAGGCCAACCTGATCAGCGGCGTGGCGGCCCTCTACCGGTCGATCGCCGCCGGTCCGGTCGACCGGCAGCCGGCCGCGGCCGGGCTCGCGGGCGCCGGGTTCGACGGCGCGGCGCCGGGCGCCGGCCGCGCCGCGCAGACCGACGGGGCGCTGCTGGCGACGGCGGTGACGGCGCTCCGCCGCGCGCTGCTGGACGCCAGGATCGCCGCGGCGGAACCGGCTGCGCAGTACGCGCTCGGCAAGGCCTATTTTCACAAGGGCTACTTCTACTACGATCTGGCCGTGCGGTATCTGGAGGGGTCGCTGGCGCTCGGCTACGACGGCGCCGACACCTACGAATACCTGGGGCTGGCGTACACGGAGCTCGGCGACCCGCGCGGCCCGGAGTACTTCCGGCACGCGCTGGCGCGCCGGCCGTACGACCTGCTGCACCTGCGGATGGCCGCCATGCTGGCCGACCGGGACGATCCGCAGGGAGCGCGCGACAACCTGATCCGGGCGATTCGGCTTGCCGGCGATCCGGCGGTCGAGCAACGGGCCCGGTACGAGCTCGGCGCGGTCTATCGGACGCTGGACCAGCCGGCGGCCGCCGAAGAGCAATATCTGGCGATCATCGCCGCCGATGATCGCGCCGCCGACGCGCACTTCTATCTGGGCGAGATCTACGCTCAGCAGGGGGACGCCGACCGCGCCCGCGCGGCGTGGAGCGCGGCGCAACGGCTGGAGCCGCGCCATCGCCGCGCGATCGAACGTCTGCGCGGCGGCTAGTCCGGGAATCGCACCATGAACGCGGAGGTACACGTCATCTGATGGCTATGTTCAACAGTCTTTCGTCAGACATCGGCATCGATCTGGGCACCTGCAATACGCTGGTGCACGTCAAGGGCAAGGGCATCGTGCTGTCGGAGCCGTCGGTGGTCGCCATCGATCAGGAGACCAAACAGGTGGTCGCGGTCGGCACGGAAGCCAAGCGCATGCTGTGGAAGACGCCGAGCAGCATCAAGGCGGTGCGCCCGTTGCGTGACGGCGTCATAGCCGACTTCGACATGACCGAGCAGATGATCCGCTACTTCATCATGCAGGTGGTGCCGCGGCGCTGGTTCGTCAAGCCGCGCGTGGTGATCGGCATCCCGTCCGGGGCCACCGAAGTGGAAAAACGGGCGGTGCAGGAGAGCGCCGAGCAGGCCGGCGCGCGCGAGGTGTTCGTGATCGAAGAGTCGATCGTGGCGGCGGTGGGCGCCGATCTGCCGATCCTGGAGCCGGCCGGGCACATGATCTGCGACATCGGCGGCGGCACCACCGAGGTGTCGGTGATCTCGCTCGGCGGCATGGTGGTGTCGAGCGCCATCCGCATCGGCGGCGACGAGTTCGACGAAGCGATCATCCGGCACGTGCGCACCGTCCACAACTTGGTGATCGGGCTGGAGACCGCCGAAAAGATCAAGATCGAGATCGGCAACGCCGACCCCGACCAGAACATCGTGCGCATGGAGATCAAAGGCCGGGACGCGATCACCGGCCTGCCGCGCCGGCTGGAGGTCGACTCGATCGAGGTGTGCGAGGCGCTGCAGGAGCCGACGCGCCAGATCCTCGAAGAGATCAAGCGCGCGTTGGGCCAGACGCCCGCCGAGCTGGCGTCCGACATCGTGGAGCGCGGCATCGTCATGACCGGCGGCGGCTCACTCCTGCGCGGACTGTCGCGCCTGATAGGACGGGAGACCGGGGTGCCCGTGTCGGTCGCCGAGCAACCGCTGCTGTGCGTGGCGCTGGGGGCCGGCAAGTACTTCGACACCATGCGCGTCAGCCAACGCCGATCACTCCGCTGAGCGGACCGTCAGGCGCCAAGGGCATCGATCCGGACCGCGGCCGTGACCAACGTCGGCCCCTTCGTCAGCCGCCGCCGTTCCGGCGTCACTTTCGCGGTGCTGATGGTGAGCTCCCTGGTGCTGATGGGGCTCAATCCCGCCGCCGGGAACGTCGGGCTGCTGGCGCTGGTGCAGGCGGGCATCGGCTCGGCAAGCGGTTGGGTGGTCGACTCGGTCGCCGCGGTCGGCGAGCTGCGGCGCAGCCGGGCCGATGCGCAGGCGCTGCGCGCCGAGCTGGAGCAGGTCGAGCAGCGCCTGCGCCGCGCCGCGCGGCTCGAAGCGGAGAACCTGCGCCTGCGCGCGCTGCTCGACCTGGCGCGGACCGCGCCCGCGTCGATTCCGGCCGAGGTGATCGGGCGGGACCCCGGCAATCTGTTCCGCACGGTGACGATCAACCGCGGCCGCCGGCACGGCGTGCGGGCCGATGACACCGTGGTGGCCAGCGCGGACGGGTTCCGGGCGCTGGTCGGCAAGATCGAATCGGTTTCATCCGTCACGGCGATGGTGCGGCCGATTCTGGACAGTTCCTCCTACGTCGCGGCCCGCCTGGAGCGGACCGAGCACGACGGGCTGATCGAGGGAGACCCGGCCGGGCGGCGGCTGATCATGCGCTGGGTCGACGCCATAGCCGCGGACGACCTGCAGGCCGGCGATCTGGTGATCACCTCCGGCTTGCGGAGTCTGTATCCGCGCGGGGTCTACGTCGGCCGCACGGTCGAGCAGCGCGCCGGCGAGGACCGGTCGTCGATCGTGCTGATCGTGGAGCCGCTCATCGACTTCGGCCGCCTCGACTACCTGGCGGTGCTGGCCACCGCGGAGCGGCCGGATGAGTGAGTTCCGCGTGATCGCGGTGACCACGCTGATCGCCGTCGCGGCGTCCGTGCTGTCGTCGACGCTGCTGTCGTGGGTTGCGGTCGCCGGCGTGAAGCCGGACCTGGCGCTGGTGGTGGTGGCGCTGATCGCCATGCGCCGGGGCAGCATGCCGGGCCAGGTCGCCGGCTTCGCCTCCGGCCTGCTGGCCGACACCATCAGCGTCGGGCCGCTCGGCATGACCGCCATGGTGCGCACGGTGGCCGGCTACCTGATCGGCCGGATGGCGGGTCTGGTGTCCGCCGACTGGGTGTTGCTGCCCACCCTGGTGGCGGTCGCCGCCACCGTGCTCAAGGCGCTCACCGTCACCGTGTTGGCGCTGGCCATCCCCTGGATCCCCGGCTACGGGATCGCGGCGCCCGCCTTTCTGATCGAAGCGGCATTGAACGGCGTGGCCGCCCCGGCGTTGTACGTGCTGCTGAGCCTGGTGCCACGGCTCAAGGAGCGCCCCGCCCGCCGGACGTTGGGCGCCAAGCTGCGCCCGTGAACGGCGCCCCGGCCGCGGAAACCGCCGGCGTCTTCCGGCTGGCGGCGTTGCGGGTGGCGGTGCTGTGCGTGATGGGCGGCATGGGCTGCTACCTGTTCGTGCTGCAGGTCATCAACGGCGGCGAGTTCGAGCGGCTGGCCGAACAGGTCGCCCGGCGCGAAACCGTGGTGCCGGCGCGGCGCGGCCGCATCTACGATGCGTCCTATACCCGTCCGCTGGTAGCCAACCGGCCGGCGTTTTCGATCGACGTCACCCCCGCGCACGTGCCCGGCGGCGCCATGTCCGGCCTGTTCGCGGCGCTCGGCGAAGTCCTGCAGGTGAGTCCGCAGTATCTGGCCGGCCGGGTGCCGCCGAGCGAACGCCACCTGTTCCAGCCGATCGAGGTCATGGGCGGCGCCGACTTCGCCGCGGTCGCCTACCTGGGCGAGCACATCGACCGCTACCCCGGGGTGAGCTGGCGCAACGAACCGACGCGCGACTATCGCGACCTGGGCGCCCTGGCGCACGTGATCGGCTACGTGGGCGCGATCAGCGTCGAGGAGCTGCAGGTCCTGTACAACCAGGGCTACCGCCGCGGCGACACCATAGGCAAGAGCGGTCTGGAGCAGGTGCACGACCGGCTCCTGCGCGGCAGCCCCGGCGTCAGCTACCGGACCGTCGACGCCCGCGAACGGGACCTGGGCACCCGTGAGGGGCGGGCGCCCACCCCCGGCCACGATCTGGTGCTCACCATCGACTCCCGCACGCAGCGCCTGGCCGAGGACGCGTTGGCCGGCCGCGTCGGATCGGTGGTCGTGCTGCGGCCGGCCACCGGCGCGATCCTGGCGATGGCCTCCTACCCCTGGTTCGATCCGGAAGCGTTCCGCGGCGGCGGCGGCGCGCGGGAGCTGCGCAGGGCGCTCGAAGATCCGTCGTTTCCGTTCGTCAACCGGGCGCTGCAAGCCTATCCGCCGGCGTCGGTCTTCAAGCTGATCATGACCGTGGCGGTGTTGGAGGAGCGGCTGATTCCGCCGGAGCAGAAGATCCGGTGCGACGGCCTGTTCCGTCTCGGCAGAGGCCGGTGGCAGGACCACGTCTACCCGGACAAACACGGCCCCCTCGACCTGCGCGAAGGCTTGGCCGAGTCGTGCAACATCTACTACTACACGGTCGGTCACCGGCTCGGCGTCGAGCGCATAGTCCACTACGCGCGGGCGTTCGGGCTCGGCAGCCCGACCGGCATCGAGCTGCCCCGCGAGCAGGCCGGCTTTCTGCCGACCCCGGCCTGGAAGCAGCGCCGGCTGGGGGAGCCGTGGGTCGGCGGCGACACCATCAACATGTCGATCGGGCAGGGGTTCGTCACCGCCACCCCGATGCAGGTCGCCAACGCCGCGGCGGCGATCGTCAACGGCGGCGTGGTCTACCGGCCGTTCCTGGTCAAGGAGGTGCGCAGCGGCGCCGACGGTTCGCTGATTCGGCGCACGGAGCCGGTGCGGCTGCTGGAAGTCGACGTGCAGCCGGAAACCCTGGCGTTCCTGCGCGAGGCCATGCGCTTCACGGTCACCGACGGCACCCCGAAGGACGCCATCACCACGCCGGCGGTGGCGGTGGCCGGCAAGACCGGCACCGCGCAGACCCGCTCGGCGGACGCCGGAGGGCCGAAGCGGCAGCATTCGTGGTTCGTCGCCTTCGCCCCGGCCGGCGCTCCGCCGGAGGAGCAGGTGGTGGTCGTCGTCATGGCGGAGGCGTCCGACCGGTGGGAATGGTGGGCGCCGAAGGCGACCAACGTCCTGCTGCACGGGATGTTCGCCGGACTCGACTACGACCGGGTGATTCCCGACCTGCAGCGGCACACCCCGATGTACAACCTGCTCGGCGAGCCGCGTGAAGAAGAGGAGCCGCCCGGCGAGGACGAGCCGTCCGGTGACGATGCGCCGTCCGGGGAGGACCGATGACCGGGGGTGAGGGCGCGCGCGCGCTGCCGCTGGTCGGCGCTGCGGCCGCGCTGGTGGCGATCGGCGTCCTGTTCATCTACTCGAGCGGGGTCGACTCGACCGGCGAGTCGCTGTCGCGGGAGTGGGTCAAGCAGATCGTGTGGGCGGTGACCGGCTTTGCGTTGCTGGCGGTGGTGGCCGCCGCGGGCGCCGGCTGGCTGCGCGCGGCGGCGCCCTACCTGTACGCCGGCGGACTGCTGCTGCTGGCGGTGACCGCCGTGTTCGGGCGGGAGGTGAACGGCGCCCGTTCCTGGATCGGCGTGAACGACCTGGGAGTGCAGCCTTCGGAGTTCGCCAAACTCACCACCATCGTGTTTCTGGCGTCCTACTTCGCCGGGATCGGCAACGGCGTCAAGGAGCTGCCGCGCTTTGCGCTCGGCCTGGTGATCGCGCTGCTGCCGGTAGGGCTGATCCTGCTGCAGCCGGACATGGGGACGGCCATGGTCTACGTGCCGATGTTCCTGGTTGCGGCGCTGGTCGCGGGCGCCGAGCTTCGGCATCTGGCGTTCATCATGGGCGCCGGCGTCGTCATCTTCGCCATGGCGGTGGCGCCGGAACTGAGCGGCGGCGGCGGCGCCGGCGCGGCGGCCGCCGCGCTGCTCGATCCGGGCACGGTGCGCCTTGCCGCCGGAGCGCTGCTCGCCATCGTCGGTCTGGCGTTCGCCGGGTACCGGCTCAGCGGCAGCCGGCCGCTCTACTGGATCGGCTACCTCAGCGCCATCGGACTCGGCGGCGTGACCGGCGCGGCGCTGGTCCGGTCGGTGCTCAAGCCGTACCAGATCGTCCGGCTGGCGGCGTTCCTGGACCCGTGGTCGGATCCGCGCGGCGCCGGCTGGAACATCATCCAGTCGATGACCGCGGTCGGCTCCGGCGGGCTGACCGGCAAAGGGTACCTGCGGGGCACGCAGAGTCACTACCAGTACCTGCCGCAGCAGAGCACGGACTTCATCTTTTCGATCCTGGCCGAGGAGTGGGGGTTCCGCGGCTCGCTGCTGGTGCTGGGGCTGTTCGCCGTGATCCTGCTGCGGTCGGTCGCCGTCTGCCGGCGCGCCCGGGACGACTTCGGCGCCGCGGCGGCGGCCGGCATCGCCGGCATGTTCGGCACCCACGCGCTGGTCAACATCGGCGTGGCCAGCGGCATCATGCCGATCACCGGCATCCCGCTCACGTTCGTCTCCTACGGCGGCTCCGCGCTCTGGACGGGGCTGCTGGCGGTCGGCGTGCTGCTGGCGCTGGCGCGCCCCGGCGCGGCCGGCGGATTGCGTTTCTCGTCGCGCTTGACCGCTTCCCAGTGGCGGTCCAGTTCCGCCAACGGCAGCTCCTCCGGGGTGGCGCCGGCCTCCCGCACGCGCCGCTCCACTTCCTGAAACCGCCGCCGGAACCGCTCATTCGCCCCGCGCAGGGCCAGCAGCGGATCGACCTTGAGGTGGCGGGCCAAGTTGACCGCCGCAAACAGCAGGTCGCCGGCCTCTTCCTCGGAGCGTTGCGGACCGGCCGCGGCCGCCTGTTCGACCTCGGCCAGCTCCTCGGCGACCTTGGCGAAGACCGGGCGCGGGTCGTCCCAGTCAAAGCCGGCCGCGGCGGCGGCGGTCTGCAGCTCGGCGGCGCGGCGCAGCTGATCCGGGGTCCGGCCGGCCGCATCGAGCGCGGACGGCTGCCGGCCGCGCTCGCCCCGTTCGCTCCGCTTGATCCGCTCCCATTGTTGCAGCACGCCGCCGGCGTCGGTGGGATAGCCGCCGGCCGGCGCCGGCGTTCCGGGGCTGCCCGCTCCGGAGTCGCTGGCCGATCCGGAGTGGCTGGCCGGCGGAAACACGTGCGGGTGACGGCGGCGCAGCTTGTCGACCACCTCGGCCAGCACCTCGTCGGCGCCGAACGCCGCCTCCTGCTCCTTCATGCGGGCGATCATGGTGACGATCAGCAGCACGTCCCCCAGCTCCTCCCGGAGGTTGGCGTCATCGCCGGTGTCTATCGCCGCGATCGCCTCGAACGCCTCCTCCAGCAGCATGGCGCGCATCGACTCCGGCGTCTGTTCCCGATCCCAGGGACAGCCGTCCGGCTCACGCAGGCGGCGGACGGTCCGGTAGAGACGCGCGAACGCCGCGCCGACCTGCTCGGCGCTCGGTGACGGGTCCATCAGGCTGTGTACTCTCAAGCGGCTGCCGTCGTCTTCATCAAGGGCGCGGCGGCGGCCGGCGCGCAGTCTACCCGGCCGGCGCCGGCGCCGTCAGGGGCGGCGCGCGGTTTTGCAGCCCGGCGGGTTTGCCAACCCGGCGTTGCGTGGTAGGGTGTGGCTCACGGCGCGCGGCGCACCCTTGCGGCGGCCGGTTGAACCTCTCCATGCGCATAGCGTCGGTCGCCCTCAAACACCCCACGCGGGTGGTCACCAATGAAGAGATCGTCGCGCTCCTGGAGACCTGCAGCAACGGCGTCGAGCCGCGCACGTTGCGCAAGTACCAGCGCCTGGTGCGCGGGCTGCTGAAACGGACCGGATCGGTCACCCGCTACGTCCGGGACGAACGGCGCGGCGAACGGGCCAGCGACTTCGTCAAGGCGGCCATGCTGCAGGCGCTGCAGCACGCGGAGCTGCGGCCGGCCGACGTCGATCTGCTCATCTACTGCGGGGTCGGCAAGGGGTTCCTGGAGCCCGCCAACGCCTACTTCTACGCGCAGGCCGCCGGCCTCACCTGCTCGTGCTTTGACGTTTCCGACGCCTGCATGAGCTGGATGCGCGCGTTGGAGATCTGCTACCGCTTCCTGCGCGCGGGCACGCACCGCACGGCGATGGTGATCAACGGCGAGTTCAACTACAAGGAACACGGATACCCCGCCAACTTCGCGGTGAAGAGCATCGAACAGCTCGAATACACCTTTCCCACCTACACGATCGGCGAGGCGGCCACCGCCACCGTCGTCACCGCCTCGGACGCGGAGTGGCGGTTCGACTATCACACGGAGCCGGAGCTGTGCGCCCTGTGCAACATCCCGCTGGAGGGCTACCAGGACTTCGTCGAGCCGTCGGCGCGGATCGCGCTCAACGGCGTGAACAACTTCGTGGCGTACGGACATGATCTTTTCGCGCGGGCGGAGCAGTACCTGATGCCGCTGATCCGCCGCACGGTCGGGGACCTCAACGGCCCGGACATCTACTTTCCGCACGCCGCCTCCAGCGTCGCCTACCTGCGCGCCGGCCGGGCGGCGGGGGTCAGGAGCGGCAAGGTGTACAGCACGGTGTTCCCGCGGTTGGGGAACCTGGTGTCGGCCAGCATTCCGGCGGCGATGGTGCTGGCGGAAGCGGAAGGCCGGCTCAAGCGGGGCGACCGGGTGGCGTTGGTGCCGGCCAGCGCCGGCATGGTGTTCGGCGTCGGTCAGTTCACCTACTGATCAGGCGGCGGCGGTCACGTGTTGGCGGCGACCGGCGCGCGCCGGCCGGCCGGCCGGTTGCGGGCCGGCTCGTTGAGGAAGACGCGCCAGGAGTCGTACTTGGGGCTCTGCAGCCGCAGCAGCATCAGCGGGTTGCGCCGCGGCTCCACCGGCCGGCGGACCAGCCGCATACCGGCCGCCCGCGGCGTCAGGCCGCCTTTGCGGGTGTTGCACGGCATGCAGGCGGTGACCAGGTTCGACCACGACTCCGCCCCGCCGCGCGAACGCGGGATCACGTGATCGATCGTGAGCTGGCGGGCCGCCAGGCGCGTCCCGCAGTACTGACAGGCGTTGCCGTCGCGGGCGTGGACGTTGCGGCGCGTCAACGCCACCCGCTCGCGCGGAAAGCCGTGATAACCGGTCAACCGGATGATGCGCGGCACCGCCAGGGTGAGCGTAGCCGTGTGAACCCAGTCGAGGTGGTCGCCGCCGCCGGCCGCCAGCAGGCCGGAACGGTCGGTCCATCCGGCGAAGTCGAACGATTCGTACCGGCCGCCGTCGATGGCGACCACTTCGGCCGCCTGCCGGACCAGCAGCACGAACGCCCGCCGCGCGCTCACCAGGCGCAGGACGGAGTACGAGCTGTTGAGGACCAGCACGCTGCCGTCGAGCACCCGCGATTGATAGGCCATTCCCGATGCTGTACCACGGCCGGTATGCATGGTCAAGATTGCCGCCGGCCGGCCGGCCGTATCATTATGTCCGCGGCCGGCAGGGGCGGTTAGCTCAGTTGGAAGAGCGCCTGGTTTACACTCAGGAGGCCGGCGGTTCGAGCCCGTCACCGCCCATCATGACCAGTAGTACGGCGATCCGGGGATGTGCGCGCGCCGCGCCGGCGCGGTCGGCGCGGGGTTGGATTCTGTTCGGGGCCGGCGTCGCCGCGGTGGTGGCCGGCGCGGCGCTCGCCGGCCGCGCGTTGCGGACGCCGACCGCCGAGCAGGCGTTCGACCCGGTCACCGCGGCCGACCGGCTGCAGGCGTTCACGACGATCTTTCTGGGCATCTTCATCGAAGCGGCGCCGTTCGTGGCGGCCGGCGCCCTGCTGTCCGGCGTGATCGAGACCGGCGTGAGCGCTCGGACGCTGGCGCGTTGGGTGCCGGACCGGCCCTTCGTCGGCGTGCTGGCCGGCGCGGCGTTGGGGCTGGTCTTTCCGGTCTGTGAGTGCGGGGTGGTGATCGTCGTCCGGCGCCTGTTGCGCAAGGGGCTCCCGCCGCCGGTGGCTATCGCCTTTCTGCTCGGCGCGCCGGTCCTCAATCCTGTGGTGGTAGCCAGCACGGGCACGGCGTTCGGGTTCGGCCGGATGCTGGCCGCGCGCCTGGGGCTCACCCTGATCGTGGCGGTCGCCACGGCGGCCGTGTTCCGCACGGCTCGCCGGAGCGACATTCTGCCGGCCGGCGGCAGCGCCGACGACGGGGATGAGTACGGCGCCGATCACGGACATGGGCACGACCACGATCACGGGCACGATCACGATCACGATCACGGGCATGGGCGCGATCACGAGCATGGGCGCGGCGGTCCGGCGCCGCGCGGGCGCCGCGCCGGCGCGTTCGCGGTCGACGCGCTGCTGCACGGCGCCGCCGATCTGTTCGACATGGGCCGATACTTGGTGATCGGGTGCGTCCTGGCGGCCCTGTTGCAGACCGTGATGCCGCAGTCGGTGCTGCTGGAAGTCGGCAGCGGCGCCGTGGGGTCGGTGACGACCATGCTGGGGCTGGGGTACCTGCTGTCGGTCTGCTCGTCGGTCGATGCGTTCCTGGCGCTGGCGTTCACCAACACCTTCGCGCCGGCGTCGATACTGGCGTTCCTGGTGTTCGGCCCGATGGTCGACGTCAAGAGCACGCTGCTGTTTCTGAGCGTCTTCCGGCCCGGCGCGGTGGTCTACCTGATAGCGCTGCCGCTGGTCTTCACCTTTACGGCGGCCGTGATCCTGCACAATTTGTTGCCATGGGCATGAACGGCGGGGCTGGAAGCGGCGGCGGGGCTGGGAACGGCGGCGGCGTCCGCCGGCTCGACGGTTCGCGGTTGGCGGCGGCGGCGGTGCTGTACGGCATCGTGGCCATCCTGCTGCACCGTCTGCTCTCCGGCACGCTGGTCTACTACATCAATCGCCGGTACGAGTGGCTGACGTGGGCGGCGGTGGCGGGGCTCGGCGCCATGGCGCTGGCGTTGTCGGCCGCCGCGTGGCGCCGTTCTGCGCGCCCCGGCGCCGCGCGGCCCGGCGCGCGGGCGGCATGGAGCTCCTTGGCGGTGCTGGCCCTGCCGGTCGCGCTGGGGTTGGCGCCGCAGCAGCCGCTCGGTTCGGCGGCGCTCGACAACCGGCAGGTCGCGGTCGCCAGCCTGCCGCCGACCGCCGAACGGAGCGTCACCCGGACCGCCGCCTTGGCGCCGGCGCGCCGGTCGATGCTCGACTGGCTGGTGGAGTTTCACCTGGCCGACGACGCGCGGCAGTTCGTGGGGCAGGAAGCGGAGATCACCGGCTTCGTCCACCGCGGCGCAAACCTCGGCCCTGATCAGGTGCAGCTCAGCCGGTTCCTGATGAGCTGTTGCGTCGCCGACGCGACCGCCATCGGCATCGTCGTGCAGGCGCCGGAGCTGGCCGCGGCGCCGGACGACCAGTGGCTGACGGTGACCGGGCGTTTCGCGGTGGGAGAGATCGACGGCGCGCAGACGCCGGTGCTGGTCGCCGAAGACGTCGCGCAGATCGAGCCGCCGCCGGTTCCGTACCTGTACTACTGAGCCGATGCGGCCGCTCGACCGCACCGCGCTCGTCGCGATCGGGGCGGTCGCCGCCGTTGCGGCGGCCGCGGTGGCGGTCGGCGACCGAGTCGGTCTGCAGGTCGTTGCCGTGACGCCGGCGCGCGGCGCCGGTCCGGTATCGACGTTGGCCGGGATCGAAGTGCGGTTCTCCGAGTCGGTCGAGGCGGACGGGCGTTCGGCGCAGCTGGCGATCGAGCCGCCGGTCGACGGTGAGGCGCGGTGGGGGGCGCGGACGCTGATCTTCGACCCGGACCGGCCGCTGGCCGCGCGCACCCGCTACACGGTCCGTCTGGACGGAGCGCTACGGGCCGTCTCCGGGCGCCGCCTGCGCGGCCCGGTGGAGTGGAGCTTTGAGACGGGGGCGCTGCAGATAGCCTACGTGACCGGCCCGGCCGCCGCGCGGGACGTAGCGTCGGCGCGCACCCGCATCGCCGCCCGCACCGTGCGCTCAGGACCGGCCGCCGGACCGGAATCCGGCGAAGGGACGCTGGCGTCCTTCGAGCGGCCGGTGCGTGACTTCCACCGCGCGCCGGACGGCGGCTCGCTGGTCGCCACGCTCGGCACCGACGGGTTCGCCGCGGATCTGTGGTTGATTGACCTCCGGGACGGCGGCGCGCGCGAGCTGCTCGACTGCGGCGGCGCGGAGTGCAGCAACGCCCGCTGGGCGCCGGACGGGACCGCCGTGGTCTTTTCGCAGCGCCGCCTGCCGTTGCCGCCGCGTCCCTGGCTGGTCGATCCGCGCACCGGTGACAACCGGCCGGTGCTGGAGGAGGAGGTGATCGGCTTCGACCCCCGGTGGTCGTCGGACGGCGCGTGGGTGGCGTTCGTCTCTCCGCTGGAGGGCGGATTGCGGATCGCCGGCGTGGACGGCGGCCGCACGGTGCTGGCGGCGACCCGGTCCGCCGCTCCGGCGGCGTGGCGGCCGGGCGCGCTCACGTTGCTCACCTCCGATCTGCGCGAAGGTCCCGACGGACAGTTCAATGACATAATCATTTCGATCGACCTGGCCGATCTGTCGGTGCGGACGCCGCTCGGCGCGGAGCACCGCGGCGGCCGTTCGCCGGCGTGGGCGCCCGACGGGGCACGCTTCGCCTTCATACGCATGGCCGATCGGGGCGAGCAGGTGTGGATGGCCGCGGCCACCGGCACAGGCGGCGCGGCCGGCGCAGGCGCCGCAGGCGGTCAGCAGGCCGCGGGGGCCGCGCCGTTCTCGGCCGAGCCGCTGATCACGGCGCCGAGCTTTACCTATCGGGAGATCGTGTTTTCCCCCGGCGGAGACCTGATGGCGGTGCAGCGCTCGCGGCTCGACGTGCCGTATCCGCAGCCGGAGGTGGTGGTGTTCGATCTCACCGGGCGGGTAGTCATGACCATCGCCGGCGCGGAGATGCCGCGCTGGCTGCCGTGACCGGGCGTCCGTCTCCGGCCGGCGGCGCGGCGGTCCTGTTCGTCGACGGCGGCTGCGTGCTCTGCCGGCGGCTGTCGCGGCTGGTGGTCGACGCGGATGCCGCCGGGCGGCTGCGGGTGGCGCCGCTCGCCGGGGTGACCGCGCGCCGGCTGCTGACGCCCGCGGACCGGACGCAAGGCGACTGGGTGGTGTTGGTCGACGGGCCGCGCATGTTGCGCGCCGCCGACGCCATGCTGCGCACGCTCGAGCTGCTGGGCGGCCGGTTCGGCGCGCTGGCGCGGATACTCCGCGCCGCTCCGCGCCCGGTGCGCGATGCGGCGTACCGCTTCATCGCCAGCCGGCGCCGCGCCTGGTTCGGCAGCGTCGAATCGTGCCCGCTGCCGGCCAACGGCCGCCGGCCGCACGCGGTGCTCGACTGATCGGGCATCCTGACCGATCGGGCTCTGCGTTTCCTGGCCGCCGAAGTCGTAGCGCCGGCCGTCGCGGCGACCGGTCCGGCCGCGTCCTTCGACGCCGGCTTGACCGCGCTCCCCTTACGCATTTATGGTGTCTTTGTGGGAGATTCGCCGGCTAAGCCCGGTCTGCCATCCGCACGGAAACCGGCGAATCGCTCGCTGCCGGCCGGCTTGGCGGCCCGCTTCTTATTTGTGGTTGCGGTCACGCTGGTCGCGGCGGCCGGCAGCGCCGCGGCAGAGGCGCAACAGCAGAGCGAGCGGTCTCCGCAGCAGGTGACGTGCGGCGCGGACGGGTACTGCGCGCTGTTCAAGCTGGACGCCGGCCTCACCGCCGCGGCATGGCTCGACGACGCCCGGATGTATCTGGCCGGTTACGGCGGCTCCATACACCTCCTGAACGTAGAATCGGGCGAGATCAGGACCGTGCTGCGCGACGGACTCAGCATCCCTCAAGGGCTGACCGTGCTCGACGGCCGGCTCTACGCCACCGACATGGGCAACGTCTGTGACGTGCTCCCAAAGCCCGGCGAGCTGTTGGAGTCCTGCATGCGCGACGTCACCGGCCGTGCGATCGAGTTCCATCGCGCCGCCGGGGCGCGCATCCTCTCCTTTCGCATCGATCCGGACGGGGGCGTGAGCGACCGGCGCATTATCGAAGACCGGATTCTGAGCCGCCACCGCGACTACGGGCCGCACGGGCTTGCCACCGACGGAGAATACGTGTACGTCAGTATCGGTCATCCGCAGGATACGGTCGATCCCGAAGGATTCTACGCCGCGAACGCGGAGCAGCTCGGGGCGGCGGGAGGCAGGGCCGACCTCATGGGCGTGATAGCCCGCTTTCGGCCTGCCGATGAGCAGGTGCGGATCGATGCTTGGGCCACCGGCTTCCGCAACGTGTACGGGATATCGATCGCCGCCGATGGTACGATGTATGGAGTGGACAACGACGAGCGGAGCTGGCGGCATCGGGAAGAACTGAACGCTATCGTAGCGGGCGGATTCTACGGGTTCCCGTACTGGGGCACGAACGAAGCGCCGCCGGACGCGGGGGTCACCGAACCGGTGGCGGTGCTGAGCGGCGTTGCGTCGACCGCGGCCTGCGCGACCGAGTGGGGAATCTACGTCGCGTACGCGGACGAGCTTCACGGAAACGTAATCGACCGGTTCGATTACCGGAACGGCGCTCCGGCGCGCGTGTTCACGGACGCTCCGAATTACGTGACGGGAATCCTGGAGCGCCGCGGTCTGCTGTATCTGATCGACCTGGCCGGCAACGTGCACGTCATCGAGCAGCGCGACGCCCCTATCAGGTCAAGGTGGTGAGATGATGACCCGATACCGAGTACTATTGGTCCTTCCGGTGTTCGCGTTCGCGGTCTTCCCGTTGGCGGCCGGCGGGCGCTCGGAGCCGGCCTGCGGAGACGACGGTTATTGCGGGCAAATCACGACTTACGTGTTGCCGACCGCGGCTGCGTGGCTCGATGACGACCGCATGTACGTGGCCTATTACGGGGGCACCATAGAGCTCATCGACGTCGAGTCAGGCAAGCGGATAAAGGTGCTCGAAGGCCTGAGCATTCCGCAAGGGTTGACGGTGCTGGACGGGCGCCTTTACGTCACCGACATGGGCGGCGTCTGTCACCGGATGCTGGAAGACGAGACCGTCAGCCAAGGGCGCTGTCGTCGGGACGACTTCAAAGCCTGGCCGGACCGGAAGAGAGTGGAGTTCCTGCGGGCCACCGGCGCCAGAATCCTCTCGTATCGGATCGATTCGACCGGCGGACTCAGCGATCAGCGGGTGATCGAGGACCGGATCTTGAGCTGGGACCGCGACCACAGCGCGAACGGGCTCACCAACGACGGGGAATACGTATACGTGAGTATAGGACATCCCGATTATAACGGAGCGGGTTACTTCACGGAGAACGCCCAACGGTTCCACGGCCGGGACGATCTGATGGGAACGATAGGTCGCTTTCGGCCGGCTGACGAAGAGCCGCGCGTCGAAGTCTACGCCAGCGGACTGCGCAACGTATACGGCATCTCGATTGCGCCGGATGGAACGATCTATGGGGCGGACAACAATGGTCCCCCGGAGGAGTTTCGTCACAAGGAAGAGCTGAATGCTATCGTGGAGGGAGGGTACTACGGATATCCGTCGTTCGGGACCAACCAGGCGACTTCCGAGCACGGCGTGACCGAGCCGGTGGCGGTGCTGCCGGGGGCCGGATCGACCGTAGCGTATGCGGCGGCGGACGGCGTCTACGTGGCGTATCTCCATCACACCGGACCCGTGGTAGTCGACCGATTCGATTACGATACGTTTACTCCGGAACGGTTCTTCAGTCAGCCTCGAACGTTCATAACGTCGATTCTCGAGCGCGGAGATCGCCTGTATCTGCTCGCCATGCGCGAACGCAAAATCCATATCGTCGAGCGGCGCGCCGGCTCGGTCCTGGGTCGGATGCCGATCCCGAATTGGGCGGCAACATGGGCCATGGACAGCGCCGCGATCCGCCGGACCTATCGAGAGGCGGTGGCGGGCGAGCCGGCGGCCGGATCGACCTTCGACGTATACCTCGACGGCTCCCGTCTGGTCTACGTCAAGGAGCCGTGCCAGGCCGCGGACATGAGGGAGCAATTCTTTCTCCGGGTCTACCCTTCACAGGGTCCGTCGGAGTCTGTGAATGTCGTCTTCCTTGATCAGGGCGTGGTTCTGGACGGGATTTGTGTTGCGGCCGCCACACTTCCCGATTACCGGATCGCCCGCGTCCGCACCGGCCAGTTCCGCCAGGCCGACGGTCTCTGGGAGGCGCTCTGGGAGGTGGAGCTTTCAGGCAACCTGAACGGGCGCCGCGTAGATGGGGCAGGCGGGCAGTAGGCCGGCGCGGCGCTTGGCCGTATACTGTCGGCGAGCGGCCGGGGGGCGAGACGGCCCGGCCGGAGAGGAGTGGGACATGGCAGGTGAGGTGCAGGATACCGGTACGTGGACGGTCAAGACCGGACTGGCGCAGATGCTCAAGGGCGGGGTGATCATGGACGTGGTGACCGCCGATCAGGCCAGGATCGCCGAAGACGCCGGCGCGGTTTCGGTCATGGCGCTGGAGCGGGTTCCGGCCGACATCCGCAAGGCGGGCGGCGTGGCGCGCATGGCCGATCCGACCGTCATCGAACAGATCAAGCGCGCGGTCACCATTCCGGTCATGGCCAAGTGCCGCATCGGACACTTCGTGGAAGCGCAGGTCCTGCAGGCGCTGGAGATCGACTACATCGACGAGTCGGAGGTGCTGACGCCGGCCGACGAGGTCAACCACGTCTGGAAGCACGACTTCACGGTGCCGTTCGTGTGCGGCTGCCGTAACCTGGGAGAGGCGTTGCGCCGCATCCGCGAAGGCGCCGCCATGATCCGCACCAAGGGCGAGGCCGGCACCGGCAACGTGGTCGAAGCGGTGCGCCACGCGCGCAGCGTGCTGCACGCGGTGCGGCGCGTGCGCGGGCTCGACGACGGCGAGCTGTCGGCGTTCGCCAAGGAGATCCAGGCGCCGCTGGAGCTGGTGGCGCAGCTGCGCGCCGACGGAACGCTGCCGGTGGTCAACTTCGCCGCCGGCGGCATAGCGACCCCGGCCGACGCGGCGTTGATGATGCAGATCGGCGTCGACGGCGTGTTCGTCGGCTCCGGCATCTTCAAGTCCGAAAACCCGCAGCGGATGGCGGAGGCGATCGTCAAGGCGACCACCAACTACGAAGACCCCGGCATCCTGGCGGAGGTGTCGCGCGGACTGGGTGAGCCGATGCGCGGCCTGGAGATGACGGCGATCCCGGAGGGCGAGCAGCTCGCCGTGCGCGGCTGGTAACGACCGATGGCGGTGGGGGTGCTGGCGCTGCAAGGCGACGTGCGGGAGCACCTCCGCGCCCTGGCCGCCGCCGGCCGGCAGGCGGCGCCGGTCCGCACCGCGGCGCAGCTCGATGAAGTCGACGCGCTGATCATCCCCGGCGGCGAGAGCACCACCATCATCAACCTGCTGCACGCCTTCGGCATGGCCGAGCGGTTGACGGCGCTGCTGCGCGGCGGTCTGCCGGTGTGGGGGACCTGCGCCGGCATGATCGTGCTGGCTGCGGAGGTGCTCGACCCGCGGCCGGCGCCGTTGCGGCTGCTCGACATTGCGGTGCGGCGCAATGCGTACGGCCGTCAGGTCGCCAGTTTCGAGGCGGATCTGCAGGTGGAGGAGCTCGGCCCGGCGCCGTTTCGCGGCATCTTCATCCGCGCGCCGGCGGTGGAGCGGGTCGGCCGCGGCGTGCGGGTGCTGGCCGCGCTGCCCGACGGGCGGCCGGTCGCCGTCCGCCAGGGCGCCATGCTGGCCACGGCGTTCCATCCCGAGCTCGCCGGGGATCATCGGTTCCATCGCTACTTCTGCTCGTTCCGTCCGGGCGGCGGCGGTGAGGATGGCCGCTGAGAGGGGCGGCGCGGCCCAGCCGGCGGCCGGCCGGCAGCGGATCGACCGGATCCGCGGCAACGTCGACGCGGTGCGGGAGCGGGCGGCGCGGGCCGCTTTGCGCGCCGGGCGGACGGCCGGCGCGGTGCGGATGATGGCGGTGACCAAGAACGCGCCCCGCGGCGACGCGCTGGCGGCGGTCGCCGCCGGCGTCGATCTGCTGGGCGAAAACCGGGTGCGGGAGGCCGCCGGCAAGCACGACCTCCCGCCGCGGCCGTACCAGTTACATCTGATCGGTCACCTGCAGCGCAACAAGGCCGCGGATGCCGCGCGCCTGTTCGACGCGGTGCAGTCGATCGACGCGGTTCGCACCGCCGCCGCCCTGGAGCGGCGTTGCGCGGCGCTCGACCGCACCGTGGCGATCCTGCTGGAGCTCAACGCCTCCGGCGAGCCGGCCAAGGCCGGCTTCCCGACCGCCGGCGCGCTGCTTGAAGCGGCGGACGAAATCGCCGCCGGCTGCCCGCATCTGCCGATCGCCGGGGTCATGACGATCGGCGCCCACAGCGGCGACCCGGCGGTAGTGCGCGCTTCGTTCGCGCGGCTGCGCGCCGCGCACGAGCGGCTGCTGTCCGCCCATCCCGGCGCCGCGGTGCTGTCGATGGGCATGTCCGGAGACTTCGAGCTGGCGATCGAGGAGGGGGCGACGTTGATCCGCGTGGGCTCGGCGCTGTTCGGGCCGCGCCCCGCGCCATGATCGGCCGCAGGCCGAGACGTCAGCCGTTGCGGCGGTCCGCCGCGATGGGATTGCTGGCGCTGATGCTGATCGGCGCCGCGGCCGGCGGCGCGTACGGCCAGCAAGGCGGCGCGCCCGCCGGGGAGGCGCCGGAAGGCGCGCCGGGCGAGCCGGTTCCGTACGAGCGATCGGAGTTTCCGGAATGGGCGCACGCGCTCCGCCGCGCGGAAGTGACGGCGATCGGCTCGCTGCCGCTCACCCTGTTCGGCGTGCGGCTGATCTACGGCTTCGCGCGCTACGCCGCGCACGGCTTTGCCTCCGCCGGATCACCGGAAGTGACGCCGCGGGACGTACGGCCGTTTCCGTTTGGGCCGATCGGCGGCAGCGGTCTCACCGACACGGAGGAGATCGGCATCATCATCGGCGCGGTGGCGTTGTCCCTCACCATCGCGCTGATCGACGCCGACCTGCAGCGCGACCGCCCTGCGGCCGCGCCCGACCGCCCTGCGGCCGCGCCCGATCGGTGAGGTCGTCACGGACCGTCGTCGGCGACGACCGCTTTGCGGGGTTGCGCCTGGACCGCTACCTGGCGGCCGGCCTGGGGCTGTTTCCGCGCAGCCAGGCGCGCTCCCGGGTCGATGCGCTGGTCGTCAACGGCCGCCCGGCCAAGTTGGCGACGCGCCTGTCCTGCGGCGACCGGGTCACGGTCACCTACCGCGAACCGGAGCCGCTGGCGGCGCTGCCGGAGATGATGGCGCTGACGATCCTGTACGAGGACGCCGACGCCATCGTGCTCGACAAGCCGGCCGGCGTGGTCACCCACCCGGGGGCCGGCAACCGCACCGGCACCCTGCTCAACGGCGTGCTCGGCCACTGCCGGCGCCTGCGCGGGGCGTTCCCGGACGAACCGGTGCGGCCGGGCGTCGTGCACCGGCTCGACAAGGAGACCTCCGGGGTGATCGTCTTTGCCAAGTCGCCGGACGCGCACGCGGCGCTCACCCGGCAGTTCGCATCCCGCCGCGCGCGCAAGCGCTACCTGGCGGTGCTCGATGGCCGTCCGCCGGCGGCGGAGGGGACGGTCGACCTGCCGATCGGCCGCTCCGATCGCGACCGCACCCGTTTCGCCGTCGCGCCCGGCGGCCGGGCGTCGATCACGCGGTACCGCGTGATCGGCGAGCTGCCCGGCGAACGGTCGTTGATGCTGCTGGCGCCGGTCACCGGCCGCACCCACCAGCTGCGGGTGCACCTGGCCGCGCTCGGTTGCCCGGTGGCCGGGGACCGGGTCTACGGCCGCGCCGCGCGGTCCGCCCGGCCGTCGATGCTGTTGCACGCCGCGTCACTGCGTCTGCGGCTGCCGGGCGGTGATGCGCCGGCGCGGTTCCGCGCGCCGCTGCCGGCGCGGTTCCGCGCGGCGCCGGGGGTGGTCGACTGCCTGCGGGCGCTCAATCCTGCAGGTGGACGTTGAAGCGCCGCTCGACGCCGATCGTGGTCGGCGGCCCGTGGCCGGGCAGCACCACCTCATGGTCGGCGCGGCTGAGCAGCCGTTCGCGGATGGAACGGCGCAGGGCCGCGCGCGCTTCCGGCGTCGCCGTGTGGCCGACGGCGCCGGCGGCCAGCGTGTCGCCGGTAAAGATCACCGGCGGCGCCGCGTAGCAGACCGAATCGTCGGAGTGGCCGGGCGTCGCCAACACCGTGAAGGAAAGCGCGCCGACGCGCACCTCCTGCCCGCCGGCGACCCGGGTGGTCGGCAGCTCGGCCAACGGCGCGGCGGCGTGGATCTCCGCGCCGAACACCTTGTGGATCACGGCGGCGCCGGCGCAGTGCCCGGAGTGATGGTGCGTCAGCAGCACCGCCCGCGGCGGCAGGCCGCGCTGCTCTATGTGGTGGAGCATGGCCTTGTTGAAGTGGCCGGGGTCGATCAGGACGCCGTACCCGCCCCCGTCCGGTCCCACCAAGTAGCAGGTGCAGAAGCCGCCCACCGCGAAGTGGGTGGAGATCGTCATGGCCGGCGCGCGCCTACCAGCGGTGCGCTTCCGCCGGGTTGGAGCCGGGCGTCGCCAGGTCGCCCAGGTCGGCCAGCTCCAGATGGGCGTGATACAGGTTGCAGTCGTCCATGGTCACCTGCCGAAACGTGCCGCCGATGAACCGCGACGAGGTGAGGTCGCAGCTCCGAAAGAGCGTGCGGGAGATGGCCGCCGCCACGAAGTTGCAGCGCTGCACCTCGCAATCGTCGAACTCGCAGTCACGCAGATCGCTGCCGGCCAGGATCACCGCCGACAGGCGGCAGCCGACGAAGCGGCAGTGCGAAAGCGCCGCGTCGTGCGCGAACACCAGGCTCATGCGGCAGCCTTCGAACGTCACCCGCTCCAGGACCGCGCCCGCCAGGCGGGTGCCGGTGAGCCGCCGTTCGCGGAGCGTCCGATCGCGCAGCTCCGCCCCGCTCAGATCAAGATGGGTCAGGTCGGCGCCGCCGGCCAGCAGGCGCGCGGCGCGCCGCCGGTAGGCGGCCGCGTCCTCGACGTGGGCATAGCAGCGGCGTTCGCCGTGCACCGCCGGCGCGCGGCAGGCGGGGGCGGCGCACGGCGCCGGGGTGGTCATGCGCGCCACCCTATCACGGGCCGCCCGGCCGCCGGCTTCTTGCGCCGTTGACGGCGCACGGGCGACAGTCGCGCGGGTGAGCACCCTGACGGGCCAAGTGCGCCGTAGCGCCGGCAGCGTCTACGACGTGACCGTGGACGGCGGGACCAGCATGCGCTGCCGGATCAAGGGCAAGACGCTGCAGATCGAAGATCGCGTGCACGCGCCGATCGCGGTGGGCGACTTCGTGGAGATGGAGGCCGACCGCTACCAGCGGAACGACGGCTGGATCCTGCGCCGGCTGGACCGCGCCACGCAGATCGACCGCTGGAGCCGCAAGCACCGCGCCATGCAGGTGCTGGCCGCCAACGTCGACCAGGTCGCCTGCGTGACCGCGCCGGCGTCGCCCCCCTTCCGGCCGCGGTTCATCGACCGCCTGCTGGTGGCCGCCGAGCACGCCGGCGTCGACAGCCTGATCATCCTCAACAAGGTCGATCTGGGGATACCGGCGGCGGTCGCCGATCGGGTCGCCGACTACCGCCGCATCGGCTACCGCGTGATCGACTGTTCGGCCGCGACCGGAGACGGCGTCGCTGCGGCGCGCGCGGCGATCGGCGGCGCGGTGACGCTGATCTGCGGACAGTCCGGCGTCGGCAAGTCGAGCTTGCTCAACGCCTGGGATCCCGGTCTGCGGCTGCGCACCGGCGCCGTCTCCCGCAAGTACGACCGCGGCGTGCACACCACCATCCACGCGGAGCTCCTGGAGCTCGGCGACGGCGGACGCCTGATCGACAGCCCCGGCATCCGCGAGCTGGAGCTCGGCGCGATCGAAGCGCGCGACATTCGGCACCGGTTCCGCGACTTTCAGCGCTGGTTGCTGCGGTGCGAGTACAGCGCCTGCCTGTGTGACGGCGAGCCGGGCTGCGCCGTGCAGGCGGCGGTGAGCGCCCGGCGCATCCATCCCGACCGGTACGACAGCTACCTGCGCCTGCTGCGCGAGGTGCAGGCCCGCGACCGCGAGCGGGCGCACGCGTGAGCGCGGACCCGCCGCCGGGGGGCCGCGCCGCGGCCCTGCTCGGCCTGCCGGGGGTGCTTGCGCAGGCCGCCGGGTACTGCGCGGGAGAGGCGGGGCGGCGGCAGGTGCTGGCCAGCCGCGTGTACGCCGATCCGCAGGCGGTGCTGGCCGAACGCGCGCCCGGAGTGGAGCTGCGCCGCCTGCTCGACGCCGGCTTTTCGCCGCCGCCGCTCGACCTGCCGGAGGTCGCCGCGCCGCTCGGCCGGCTGCGGCGCGGCGCCGCGGTGCTGGAGCCCGGGGAGCTTGCCGCCGTGGGCCGGCTGGCGTCCACGGCGGAGGCGATCCGCGGATGCCTTGCGGAGGCGGCCGATCCGGTCGAGCGGCCGGCGTTGAGCGCGCTCGGCGCGGAGCTGCCGCCGCTCGGCGCGCTGGCGCAGGCCCTGGGCCGCGTGCTGAGCGCCGACGGCGCCATCCGGGAGCAGGCGGTCCCGGAGCTGGCCGGCGCAAAGCGCGCCCTGCGCCGCCTGCAGCTGCAGGTGGAGACGGCGGCCGGCGACCTGATGGCGGACCCGGCGTTGCGCGGCTGCTTCAACGGCGCGGTGCCGACCCAACGCGGCGGCCGCACCGTGGTGCCGGTCAAGGTGACCCACCGCGCCCGCGTGCCCGGCGTCGTGCACGAGGTGTCGGCGAGCGGCGCCACCGTCTTCGTCGAACCGCTGCGCGACGTGGAGGGGAACAACGCCGTGGCCGCCGCCCGCGACCGCTACGCCGCGGAGGTGCGCCGCGTGCTCCGCGAGCTCACCGCCGCCGCGGCCGGGGAGCTGCCGGCGCTGGAGCGCGCGGAGGCGGTGACGGCCCGCTTCGACTGCGTGCAGGCGCGGGCGCGGTACGCGCGGGCGCAGGATGCGGTCGCCGTCCCGGCCGGACCGCTGGCGCTGCGCCGGGCGCGCCATCCCGAACTCGGCGCCGCGGCGGTTCCGCTGGACGTAAGCATGGCTGCCGGCGCGCGCGTCATGATCATCACCGGCCCCAACACCGGCGGCAAGACCGTCTGCCTCAAGACGGTGGGGCTGCTCTGTCTGATGAACCAGGCGGGCATGGAGATACCGGCCGCGGCCGACTCGACGTTGCCGGTCTACCGCGCCGTCCACGCCGACATCGGCGATCAGCAGTCGATCACGGAGTCGCTGTCGACCTTCTCCGCGCACGTGGAGAACCTGGCCGCCATCATGCGCGGCGCGGACGAACGCTCGCTGGTGCTGATCGACGAGCTCGGCACCGGTACCGACCCGGAGGAAGGCATAGCCCTGTCGCGGGCGCTGCTCGACCGGTTCCGCGCCGCCGGCGTCACCGTGATCGCCACCACCCATCACGGCGCGCTCAAGGTGTATGCGTACACCGAAGAAGGGGTCACCAACGCTTCGATGGAGTTCGACGCGCGGACGTTGCGGCCCACCTTCCGGGTCATCGAAGGCGCGCCGGGGGAGAGCCACGCCATCGACATCGCCCGCCGCCACCGCATGCCGGCCGCCGTGATCGAACGGGCGGCGCAGCTGCTCGACGCCGGCAGGACCGAGTCCGGCCGCATCGTCAACGAGCTGACGCGCCGGCAGCAGGACCAGGAGCGGCAGGAACGCGCGTTGCGCGCGCGCGCCGAGGAGCTGGCCAGGGGCGCGGCCGAGCTGGCGGCCGGCCGGGCGGCGCTCAAGGCGCGTGAACGGGAACACCACCGGCAGGCCGCGCGCGAGCTCGACCGTTTTCTGACCGGCGCGCGCCGCGACGTGGAACGCGCCATCCGCGCCGTGCGCGCGACCGCGGGGGCTGCCCCGCAGACCGGCCGGCCCGCCGACGCGCCGGCGGCGGAGGCGGTCGCATCGGTCGAGGCGGCCGCGGCGGCCGCGCAGGCCGCGCGGGCCGCGCCGGACGTGGTCGAGCAGCGCCTGCAGGCCGAACGGGCGGCGGTAGCGGCGCTGGACGCCGCCGACGGTGCCGTGGATGGCGCCGCGCTCGCCGCGCTCTTGACTCCCGGCAGCAGCGTACGCATCCGCAGCACCGGCGCGGCCGGCCAAGTGGTGCGCCGCCACCGCCCGGACCGGTATCCGGACCGCTACGTCGTGCAGACCGCCACCATCCGCGGCGAGTTCCGCGCCGCCGAGCTGCAGCCGGCCGGCGACCCGCAGCCGCCGCGCAGCGCCGGCGGCGGTACCGGTACCGCCGCCGCGCGCGTGGAGCTGTTCACCGCCGCGCAGCCGGTGCTGGAGCTGCACGTGCGCGGCTTGCGCATGGAGCAGGCGATCCGGCAGGTCGAGCGCCAGCTCGACGCGGCGGTCATGCGCGGCTGGTCGCAGTTCGCGGTCGTGCACGGCCGCGGGCACGGCGTGCTGCGCCACGCCATCCGCCAGTACCTGCGCGACAGCGCCGCGGTGAGCGACGTGCAGGACGCCCCGGCCGACGAAGGCGGACACGGCAAGACGATCGTCCGGCTCCATGAGTGAGGACGCCGGCCGCATCGTCATCCGCGGCGCCCGCGAGCACAACCTCAAGGGAGTCGACCTGGACCTGCCGCGCAACCGGCTGATCGTGGTGTCGGGGCCGAGCGGTTCGGGCAAGTCGTCGCTGGCGTTCGACACCGTGTTCGCGGAGGGGCAGCGGCGCTACGTGGAGTCGCTGTCGGCGTATGCCCGGCAGTTCCTGGGCAGGCTGGACAAGCCGGCCGTCGACCTGATCGAAGGTCTGTCGCCGGCCATCTCCATCGAGCAGCGGACCGCGCAGCGCAATCCCCGGTCGACGGTCGGCACCGTGACCGAGATCTACGACTACCTGCGGCTGCTGTTCGCCCGCGTCGGCCGGCCGCACTGCGCGGAGTGCGGGGCGGCGATCAGCGAACGGTCGACCGACCAGATCGTCGACGCCATCGCCGCGCTGCCGGACGGTTCCCGCATCATCCTGCTGGCGCCGGTGGTGAGCGCCCGCAAGGGCAAGCACCGCGCGGTGTTCGATGACGCCATCAAGGCGGGATTCGTGCGCGTCCGGGTCGACGGCGGCATCCGGTCGCTCGACGAGGTCCCCGACCTCGACCGGAACACCGCGCACACCATCGAAATCGTGATCGACCGGCTGATCGCAAAGCCGGACCTCCGCCAGCGCCTGGCCGGATCGGTGGAGACGGCGCTGCAGGTGGGGGAGGGCCGGCTGATCGTGCAACGGGACGAAGGCGCCGGCCCGGTCGAGCAGCGCTTTTCGCAGAACAGCTCGTGCGCCGACTGCGGCGCGCCGTTTCCCGATCTGGAGCCGCGTCTGTTCTCGTTCAACGCTCCGCAGGGCGCCTGCCCCACGTGCTCCGGACTGGGGGTGAGCCAGGACTTCGACCGCGATCTGATCGTCCCCGACCTCAGCAAGTCGTTCGACGACGGCGGCATCGTCACGCACAATCCGCGCGCCAAGTGGACGCGGTCGCTGTTCCGGGCGCTCGCCCGCCACTGGGGCTTCCGGCTCGACACGCCGCTCGGCGATCTGCCCCCGGGCGTCCTGGACGCGATCCTGTTCGGCGGCGGCGACCGGATTCAGGTCGTGCACCGGACGGCGACCAAGGCGAGCTATCGCTACGCGACGACCCATCCCGGCGTGATCCCGGAGCTCAAGCGCCGCTACGTGCAGACCACCTCCGATCACGTCAAGCGGTGGCTGGAAGGCTTCATGCGCGAGCAGCCGTGCCGGGCGTGCGCGGGCCGGCGGTTGCGGCCGGAGGCGCTGGCCGTGGAGGTGGCCGGCAGCAGCATCGATCAGGTCACCGCCCTGTCGGTGGAGGCGGCGATCGACTACGTCCGCCGGGTCGCCGCCGACCGCGGCGGCGAGTGGGCCAAGGTGGCGGGCCGGATCGTCAAGGAGATCGGCGACCGCCTGGAGTTCATGGCCGGCGTCGGCCTGTCGTACCTCACCCTCGACCGCCGCGCCTCCACGCTGTCCGGCGGCGAGGCGCAGCGCATCCGGCTGGCCACGCAGATCGGCTCCGCGCTGGTGGGGGTGCTGTACGTGCTGGACGAGCCGACCATCGGCCTGCACCAGCGCGACAACGACCGGTTGTTGCGCACGCTGTTCCGGCTGCGCGACCGCGGCAACACGCTGCTGGTGGTGGAGCACGACGAGCAGACGCTGCGCAGCGCCGACTACCTGGTCGATCTCGGCCCCGGCGCAGGCGAGTACGGCGGCCGGGTGGTCGCGTGCGGCGCGCCGAAGGCGGTCGAGACGCAGGACGGATCGGTGACCGGCCGCTACCTGGCCGGCCGGGAGTCGATAGCCACGCCGGCGCGCCGGCGGACGCCGTCCGGCACGGTGACGCTGCGCGGGGCGGCCGCCAACAACCTGCGCGGCATCGACGTGAGCGTGCCGCTCGGCACGCTGACGGTGGTGACCGGCGTCTCCGGGTCCGGCAAGTCGACTCTGGTGCGTGACCTGCTGGGCCCGGCGCTACGCGCGCGGCTGGCCCGCCGGCGCCTGCCGGCCGGCGTCGGCGGCATGGCCGGCAGCCGGCAGGTCGACAAGGTGATAGAGATCGACCAGGGGCCGATCGGCCGCACGCCGCGCTCCAATCCGGCCACCTACGTCGGGCTCTTCACCCCGATCCGGGAACTGTTCGCGGGCTTGCCGGAATCGCGCGCGCTCGGCTACCGGCCGGGCCGGTTCTCGTTCAACGTCGCCGGCGGACGGTGCGAGAACTGCTCCGGCGACGGTCAGCTCAAGATCGAAATGCACTTTCTGCCCGACGTATTCGTCACCTGCGACGTCTGCGCCGGCCGCCGCTACAACCGCGAAACGCTCGACGTCCGTTACAAGGGGCGCAACGTCGACGAGGTGCTCGGCATGTCGATCACGGAGGCGGCCGAGTTCTTCAAACACGTCCCGCAGGTGGCGCGCCGGCTCGGCACGCTCAAGGACGTGGGGCTCGGGTATCTGCGGCTCGGCCAGTCGGCGCTCACCCTGTCCGGCGGCGAGGCGCAGCGCGTCAAGCTCTCCCTGGAGCTGTCGCGCCGCGACACCGGCCGCACCGTCTACCTGCTCGACGAGCCGACCACCGGGCTCCACTTCGTCGACGTGCGCCAGCTGCTGGCGGTGCTGCAGCGGCTGGTCGACAAGGGCAACACGGTGCTGGTGATCGAGCATCACCTGGACGTCATCAAGCAGGCCGACCACGTGATCGACCTGGGACCGGAAGGCGGCGCCGGCGGCGGGGCGCTGGTCGTCTGCGGCACCCCGGAGCAGGTGGCCGGCCACGCCGCCAGCCACACCGGCCGCTACCTGCGGGAGGTGCTGTGACCGCGCGGCGCCGGCCGGCCCGACCGCCATCGGCGCTGCCGGGCGCGGCCGTGCTGGGGGCCGCGCTGCTGCTGGCGACCGCGGCGTTCGGGCAGACCCGGCCGGCCGGGCCCACCCCGCCGCCGGTGAGCGACGATCCTCTGTTCGCGCAGACCCTGCCGGCCGACATCGACACCGCCGGCGCCGCCGAACTGCGCGCGTGGCTGCGCCAGCTCGGCCTGCCGGACGGCGGCGACCGGCCGGCCCTGCAGCAGCGGCTGCGCGACCACTACCGGCTTCCGCCTGCGGCCGGCGAGACACCGGCCGATGCCGCTGACGCCATCACGGTCGAGTCGGCGCGTTCGGCGCGCTCGGCGTCCGACGCGCTCGGTAACACCACGCTGGTGCTGGAGGGCGAAGTCGCGGTGGCGGCCGTCGACCGCGACACCGGCGCGCGCCACGCCATCCGCGCCGACCGGATCACCTATCACGACGCGCGGCGCAGCCTCACCGCGGCCGGCGCGGTGGTCTACACGGTGGAGACCGAGGACGGCGTGGAGGTATTCCGCGGCGAGAGTCTGTCGGTCGACACGGAGACGTGGGAGGGCATCTTCTACGACGGCGAGAGCCGCCAGGACCAGCAGGTGGAAGAGACCGAACTCACCTACACCTACACCGGGCAGGCGATCACCCGCCGCGGCGATGACACGGTGGTGCTGGAGCAGGCGACCGTGACCTCGTCGGAGGACCCGTCGGCTCCCGGGTACCGGATAGAAGCGGAGCGGCTGTGGGTCCTGGCGCCGGAGGAGTGGGCGGTGCGGGGCGCGTTCGTCCACGTCGGCGACGTGCCGGTGCTGTATCTGCCGTACTTCCTGCGGCCGGGCGGCCAGCTGGTGTTCCATCCGGCGATCGGCCAGCGGAGCCGCGAAGGCACGTATCTGCAGACGACCACCTACCTGACCGGCGGCCGGCCGCCGGACGGCGAGTCGCTGTCGCTCATGCAGCGGAACGACGCCGGCCGGGACGACGTCGAGAGCCGCGGTCTGTTCCTGCTGCCGACGGAGCCCGGCGGCCCGCCGGCGGTGCCGTCCGGCGCGCTGGCGGTGCTGGTCGACCTCTACACCCGTCTCGGCGTGTTCGCGGGGCTGGGGGGCCGGGTCGGCGGCCTGTCGATGTTCGGCGGCGTCGCCGCGTCGCGGGCGCTGGCGGCCACGGAGACGGTCAACAGGGAACCGGCCGGCTACACGCCGTACCTGCCGGACGGAGGCGGCGGGGTGGCGTCGCGCTGGGACCGCACTTCGATCCTGGGGCTGTCGGTACCGCTCCGCTACGGGCTGACGCTCGACGTCGACGGCCGCGGCGATCTGGGGTCGTACCAGGGCAGCTTTGCGTTGTTCTCCGATCCGGCGTTCAGCGCCGACTTCCTGGGCCGCGACCACGACCTGCCGACCGGCGGGTTGGTCGGCCTGCCGCAGGGGCCGCGCACCGCGCCGTCTCCCCGCACCGGGCCGGAGTGGCGGCTCGGCGGCGACCTTGCGCTCCACCCGCTGATCGGCGCGCCGCCGGCGCTGTCCACGCTGACGTTGCCGACGCTCTCCGCCCGGTGGCAGTGGCGGAGCCGTGACGAACAGGGCAACGGCAGCGCGTGCAGCGGCACGGAACACCGGAGTCGAACTTCCGGCCCGGCGGCCGACCGGTTGGAGGCGGCGTCGCCGACGCGCTGCTTCTACTACCCGGAGACGTTGACGCTGCCGCAAGCGGCCGCGGTCGCCGCCGGATCGATCTTCGGCTGGCAGTCGGACGGCGGCGCGTTCACCGCCGACGTCGGCTATGAGGTGCGTCCGTCGGTGACGGTCGATCACCGCTTCGACCATAAAGAGGTGAAGCGGCGGGACCAGGTCGACCTCGACGTCCGTTACAGCCGCACGGATACCCGCGCCACCGGCCGGGTCACCTATGCGGCGTCCGCCTTCGACCGGCTGATCGGCCTGGACGGCGCGCTGGTGGAGCAGGCCCGCTACCAGGCGCATACCCGCCACGTCGACGCGACCCCGAAGGAGGTGACCGATCAGCAGAAGTTGGATCGCAACGCGACCAACGCGCTGCTGCGGCTCGACAACACGCTCACCCTGCGCCCGCTGGTCTCCGTGGCGAGTCTGGCGGAGTCGAACGTCTCCTACCGGGTCGACGTCCAGCTCCACGAACTGAAACTCGACTCCGCCACCGGCGATCCGGTCGAGCGGGGTCCGGCCTGGGACCGGGACCGGGTGCCGTCGCACCGCACGGCGGCGGCGGCGGTGCTGACCGGCGACGAACTGCGCGTGCAGCTCGGCGCCGGGCTCGATCTGCCGCCGCGTAAGCTGGTCGCCGACGCGCGCCTGGAGACGACCGCCGGACCGTTCTCCCTCACGCTCGACGGCCGCACGGCGGTCCCCAAGGAGGAAGACGACGCGGAGACGCTGCAACCGATCGAGAGAATCGACGGCCGCGCCACGTTACGGATCACAGAGGACGCGTCGGTCTCTCAGTCGTTCCGCCTCGACGAGGAGCAGCGCCTCGACTCTCTGCGCACGGAGGCGAGCGCGTTCGGGTTGACCGGCAGCGTGAGCGCGGAGATGCGGCAGCCGCTCGACCCGTTCAAGGTTCCGATCCGGGGCGCCCCGGAAAGCCTGCGGGCGACCGAGGTGGCGCTCGGCTACCGGCTCGACACCGGAGCGCTCACCTACTGGAAGAACCGCATCCGGCTCGACGCAGGGGTGCAAACCCGGCTGGCGTTCGACCCGGAGGCGTACGTGAGCGACAACTCCTTCGCCTTCGATCTGCGGCTCGACCTGCAGATCTACCGGTTCCTGGAGCTGCAATTCACCTCGTCCTCGGTCAACCGGCGCCTGTACCGCTATCTTCCCGGCACGGCCGCCCGGTCCGGCCAGCCGTGGGTCAACCCGATCGTCGACCTGGCGCGGTCATTCAACTTCTTCAACGACGACGACCGGCGGGAGTCGTCGTTCAAGCTCGAATCGTTGCGCGTGGCGGCCGTGCACCGGCTGGGCGACTGGAACCTCACCCTCGCCTACCAGGGCCGGCCGGAGCAGCGCACCGTCACCGGCCAGGCAGCGCGGCGGATCGCCTGGACTTCGGACCTGTCGATCGAGGTGCGCTGGGTCCCGATCCCGGAGCTGTACGCCAGCTTCCGCGTCGACCGGGAGGGGGCTATCGACATCGGGGACCGCTGACGCTACCATCACGCTACCGCCATATGGGGAATCCGCTCGCAGTCGTCCTGGAGGACGCCGGTGTCCTGAGCGACGTGTGCGGAGCGAACGACCGCAACCTGCGGGTGATGGAGGAGCTGCTCAGGAGCCCCGTCTACTCGCAGGGCAACCGCATCATGCTGGCCACCGGCGACACCGCAACCCGCAAGACGTTCGCCGCGCTGCTCGGCGAGCTGCGCGACCGCGCCAGGCTCGGCCTGGAGCCGGGGCCGGAGGTGATCCGGTCGATCTACCGGCGGATGGAGGAGCCGGCCGCCGCGGCCGGCCGGGACCGGCTGCTGTCGATCCCGAAGGGGCTGCGGCAGGTGGCGCCGCGCGGCGCCAACCAGGCGCGCTATCTCGACCTGCTGGCCAAGCGCGACCTGGTGATCGCGGTCGGGCCGGCCGGCACCGGCAAGACCTATCTGGCGGTGGCCGACGCGCTGCGCGCGGTGAGCTGCCGCCAACGGCGCCGCATGGTCATCACCCGCCCGGTGGTCGAGGCCGGCGAGAGTCTGGGGTATCTTCCCGGTGACCTGGAGCACAAGATCGAGCCGTATCTGCGCCCGCTGTACGACGCCATGCAGGCGCTGCTGCCGGCCGACGTGCTGCGCCGCATGGAGCAGGCCGGCACGATCGAGGTGGCGCCGCTCGCCTACATGCGCGGCCGCACGCTGGCCGACGCCTACGTCGTGCTGGACGAGGCGCAGAACACGACCCGTGAGCAGATGAAGATGTTCCTGACGCGCATGGGCGAAGGCTCGCGCGTGGTGATCACCGGCGACGTCACGCAGATCGACCTGCCCCGCCGCCGCGACAGCGGCCTGCTGCAGATCACGGAGCTGCTGGCGCACGTCGGCGAAATAGGGTTCATTTACTTCGACAGGGAGGATGTGGTGCGGCATCCGTTGGTGCGCAAGATCGTGCAGGCCTACGAACAGGCGCCGGTCGATGCGGACCGACGCGAGTCCTGATGATGCCGCCGCGATGATGGAAGACCCCGAGCAACCTCCGAGTACCGGCTCGACGCCCGCCGGCTGCGCGTCGGCCGCCGGCGTCGAAGACCGCCCGAGCGCTCGCGTCGAGGTGGGCGTGGCCGACCGCGTCCGCGCCCCGGCCGCCGGCGACCGCGCGGCGCTGGCGCGGTTCGCGCAGGCGGCGCTCGGCGCGCTGGACCACCCCGCCGCCGAGCTGTCGGTGCTGCTGTGCGGCGACCGGTTCATGCGCGGCCTCAACCGCCGCTTCCGCGGCGTCGACGCGCCGACCGACGTGCTGTCGTTCGAGCAGGACGGACCGGCGTCCGGCCTCCCGAATGCCGGCTACTCGAATTCCGGCCCCGCGACGCTCGGCGACGTGGTGATCTCCCTCGACACCGCCCGCCGGCAGGCGCGCCGCCGGCAGGTCCCGGAGTCCGCCGAGCTGCGCGAGCTGCTCCTGCACGGCATCCTGCACCTGCTGGGCCGCGACCACGGGGACGGCGGCGTCACCGAAGAGCCGATGCTGCAGGAACAGCAGCGCCTGTTGGAGCGCCTGGCGCCGCCGGAGGGCGCGGCGTGAACATCCTGGACCGGTGGCTCCGCAAGCCGACCGAAAAGGAACGGCGGCTGCAGGAACTCGGCCCGCACGCGCGGGAGATGATCGACGGCGTGGCGCAGCTCTCGTCGACGTCGGTCAGGGAGATCATGGTGCCGCGGCCGGACGTGGTGTTCGTGTCGGTCGACGCCAAGCCGCAGGAGCTGCTCGACACCATCGCCGAGAGCGGCCACTCGCGGCTGCCGGTCTACCACAAGACGGTCGACGAGGTGATCGGCGTGCTGTACGCCAAGGACCTGCTCGGTCAGGTCGTCCGCAACGGCCGGACCGTCAACGCCGGCGCGGCGATGCGCAAACCGTACTTCGTCCCGGAGGGCAAGCGCGTCGACGAGCTGCTGCACGAGTTTCAGCGCCGCAGGGTCCACCTGGCGATCGTCGTCGACGAGTACGGCGGCACCTCCGGCATCGCCTGCATGGAGGACGTGCTGGAGGTGATCGTCGGCGACATACAGGACGAGTTCGACAATGAGAACGAGACGGTCCTCAAGCTCGGCGCCGAGGTGTACCTGTGCGACGCGCGGGTCCGTCTTGACCAGCTGGCCGACCAGGGGTTGGCGCTTGAGCTGCCGGCCGACCGGTTCGACACGCTCGGCGGCTTTGTCTTCGACCTGTTCGGCAAGATCCCGGTGATCTACGAAACCAAGCGCTACCGGGACGCCGACTTCGTGATCCAGGGGATGGACGGCCACCGCATCACCCGCGTCAAGATCGTCCTGCGCCGGGAACCGGACGGCGCGCCGCAGGACCGCTCCTCATGAGCGGCGGGTCCTTATGAGCGGCGGGGCGCCGCGGCTCCGCACCCTGGCGGAGCTCGACCTGCGCGGCCGGACGGTGCTGATGCGGGTCGACTTCAACGTGCCGCTGGCCGGCGGACAGGTCGCCGACGACGCGCGCATCCGCGCCACGCTGCCGACCATCCGCGCGGTGCTCGGCCGGCCCGGGGCGCGGCTGGTGCTGATGAGCCACCTGGGCCGTCCCGCCGGGGCGCCGGAGGCGGGACTCCGCATGGGGGTGGTGGCGCAACGGCTGGCGGCCGTGTTCGGCGCGCCGGTGCGGACCGCCGGCGAATGCGTCGGGCCGGCTGCGGAGGCGGCAGCCGCGCAGTTGAGCGCGGGCCAGGTGCTGATGCTAGAGAACCTGCGGTTCCACCCCGGCGAGCAGGCCAACGACCCGCGCTTCGCCGCCCGGCTGGCCAAGCTGGGGCAGGTCTACGTCAACGACGCGTTCGGCGCCGCCCACCGCGCGCACGCCTCCACGGTCGGCGTGCCGGCGCTCCTGCCGGCGCGCGCTACGGCCGCGGGGCTGCTGTTGCAGCGCGAAGTGGAGGAGCTCGGCGGCCTGCTGGCCCGGCCGGCGGCGCCGTTCGTGCTGGTCGTGGGCGGCGCCAAGGTCTCCTCCAAGATCGGCGTCCTGCGCAATCTGCTGGAGCGGGTCGACGCCATCCTGATCGGCGGCGGCATGGCGTATCCGTTCCTGGCCGCGCAGGGAGCGGCGGTCGGCGCGTCGCTCATGGACGGGGACGCGGCGGCGACCGCCGCGAAGCTGCTGACCGCCGCCGCGGCGCGCCGCCTGCCGGTGCTGCTGCCGGCCGATCACCTGGCCGCCGTCCCGCCGGTCGACGCGGCGGCGGCCGCGCGCGGAGCGGTTGCGGTCGCCGGGCGGGACGTCCCGGACGGGCTGGCCGGCGTCGACATAGGCCCGCGCACCGCGCGCGCGTTCGGGGAACGGATCGCGTCGGCCGGCACCGTGCTGTGGAACGGTCCGATGGGGGTGACCGAGGTCGAACGGTTTCGGGGCGGCACGCAGGCGGTCGCGCAGGCGGTCGCCGGCAGCGCCGCTCACACCGTGGTCGGCGGCGGCGACTCGGTCGCCGCCCTGCAGGCGCTCGGCATGGCCGGGGCCGGCGCCGGCGCCGGCGGCATCGATCACGTCTCCACCGGCGGCGGCGCTTCCCTGGAGCTGCTCGAAGGCCGTACCCTTCCGGGCGTGGCGGCGCTCAGTGGGTGAGTCCGGCGCGCGCCGCGGCGCGCTGATCACCGGCAACTGGAAGATGAACCTGTTGCGCGCCGACGCGCGCGCGCTGGCCGAAGGCGTGGTGCGGGCGCTGGCTGCGCGGCGTCCGGCAGCGGACGGACCGCCCGGCGCGGGCGCTCAGGTAGCGCTGGCGCCGCCGTTCACGGCGATCGACGTGGTGCGCGACGCGATTCGCGGGTCCGGCGTGCTGCTGGCCGCGCAGGACGTGGCCGCCGCCCGCGGCGGGGCGCACACCGGCGAGGTGTCGGCGGCGATGCTGGCCGACGCGGGCGTGGAGCTGGTCCTGGTCGGCCACTCGGAGCGGCGCCACGGCCTGGGAGAGACCGACGCCATCGTGCTGGAAAAGGCGCAACGCGCCTTGGAGGCCGGCCTGCAGGTAACCCTGTGCGTGGGGGAGACCGGCGCGGAGCGGGACGCCGGCCTCGCCGAACAGGTGGTCGCCCGGCAGGTCGATGCGGTGGCGCCGCACGTCGACTTCCGCCCGGAGTCGCTGCGGATCGCCTACGAACCGGTGTGGGCGATCGGCACCGGGCGCACCGCCACGCCGGACGACGCGCGCCGGATGCACGCGCGCGTCCGCGCGGCGGTGGCGGCCGCCGCCGGCGGCGACGCCGCGCAGGCGCTGGTCATCCAGTACGGCGGATCGGTGAACCCGGACAACGCCGCCGCGCTGCTGGCGCAGGAGGACGTCGACGGCCTCCTGGTCGGCGGCGCGTCGCTCGCTGCGGATTCGTTCGCGGCGGTCGTGCCTTGACGGCGGTCCTTCCCTTATAATGGTCGTGGAATGGCGCTCGCAGGCATACTGATACTGGCCCTCTTCATAGCCAGCGCGTTGCTGCTGGTGCTGGTCGTGCTGATTCAGGACGACCAGGGACAGGGCATCGGCGGCATGTTCGGCGGCGGGGAGGGCTCCTCGCCGTTCGGCTCCCGGACCGGCAACGTGCTGACCAGGTTCACCTCGGTCCTGGGGGCGGTGTTTCTCATCGCCGCGTTCGCGCTGGCGTGGATCAACCGCACGCCCGACCGGGACGACTTCCTGGAGCGGGCGCGGCTGCAGACGCTGGAGGCGGAGGAAGGCCGCTGGTGGGTGCGGCCGGCGGCCGACGACGCCGGCGAGGCGCCGGCCGAAGGGACCGACGCCGCGCCGGCTGACGGCGGCCAGGATGCGTCCGGCGGCGCGGTCGGCCAAGCCGAGGACGCCGGTTCCGCCGGCGGCAGCGGGTCCGGTCCGTGAAGGCGCTCCTGATCGTCCTGGCGGTCGCCGCCGTGGTCGCCGTCGGGTTCGTGATCTTCCCTGCGGACCAAGCCGTCATAGAGGTGAAGGCGGAACCGATCGGGCTCGGCGATGTCTTCACCAACGCCGTGGTCACCTCCCTGGTGTTGTCGGCGGCGTTCCTGATATTCGCCTTCGTCCTGGGCCGGCGGCTCAAGGAACGGCCGGGCGCCGTGCAGAACGTGGTGGAGAGCGTCATAGAGGGGCTGCACAACATGGTCAGGGACGCCGCCCCGGCGCGCTGGGTAAAGACCTTCTTTCCGATCGTCGCCACCATCTTCCTCTACCTGATCGTGGTCAACATGTTCAGCCTGCTCACCCCGTTCCTGGGGTGGATCGGGCCGGCCCACTCGACGTCGTCGGGGGGCATCGCGCCCGACGCCGAGCGCTTCGGCATCCCGCGCATGCTGCTGGTCGGCGGCGAATTCGACGACCTGACGCCCCTGCACCTCGGCGCCCACGCCGGCGACGCCGAGCATCATGACGATCAGGTGGTGATCGTGCCGTTTCTGCGCGCCCCCTCCTCCGATCTCAACATGACCCTGGCGCTGGCGTTGATCACGGTGATCCTGACGCAGTGGTTCGGCCTCCGCTCGCACGGCGCCCGCTACTTGAGCAACTTCGCGCCGCTCGGCGGCCTGCGCCGCAAGGGGTTCGGCACCTGGGCGCTCGACCTGTTCGTGGGCGTGTTGGAGGGGATCAGCGAGCTGGCGCGGATCATCTCCTTCTCCTTCCGGCTGTTCGGCAACGTGTTCGCCGGCGAGGTGGTGCTGATCGTGATCTCCGGCCTGGTGCCGCTCGGCCTGCTGGTCGTCTTCTTCGGTCTGGAAATCTTCGTGGGACTGATCCAGGCGGTCGTGTTCTTCCTGTTGGCGCTGGTGTTCTTTTCGAGCGCCGCCGGCGAACATGAGCACTGATCGGCGCCCGGCCGCCCGGCGGCGTCTTGGCATCCCGGTCCGTTTCGGGTAACGTTGGCGTCCATGGAGCTCACAGCAGAGACATTCAGATTTCTGGCCGCCGCTCTGGCGATCGCGGTCGGCGCCATCGGCCCCGGGATCGCCATCGGTCTCGCCGCACTCGGAGCCCTGCAGTCGCTGGGCCGCAACCCGGAAGCGCAGGGCATCATTCGCACCAACATGCTGGTCGGCATGGCGTTCGCGGAGTCCGTGGCGATCTACGCCCTGGTCGTCGCGCTCATCATCCTGTTCGTCGTGTAGGGCGGCCGGCAGGCGATGGGTCGCAGGACACGGCGGGACGATAGGACAGGGGACGATAGGACAGTGGGGTCGTAGCGGATGAAAGCGCTCGGAATCGCGCCGTGGGGAATGGTCGTCTACGCGCTCAACTTCATCATTCTGGTCGTGCTGTTGCGGCTGTTCCTGTACAAGCCGGTCCTGGCCGTGCTCGACCGCCGGCGGCGGAAGATCGCCGACGGGCTGGAGGCCGCCGACCGCGCGCAGCAGGAAGCGCAGGGCCAGCGCGCCGACTTCGAGCGGGAGCTCGCCGCCGCCCGGGAAGAGGCGCAGCAGCAGGCGCGCGTCGCCGCCGAGGCGACCGAACGGATGCGCGGCGAGGTGCTGCAGGCCGCCCGCGAGGAGGCGGAGCGGATCAAGGCGCGCGCGCGTGAAGACGCGGAGCGCGAACGCGAACAGGTCACCGCAGCCCTGCGGCGTGAGGCGGGCGAGCTGGGGCTGCTGATCGCCCGCAAGGTGATCGCCGAAGCGGTCGACCCGGCGGCGCATCGGGCGCTGGTCGACCGCGTGCTGGCCGACGTCGGCGGTGATGAGTGAATCCCGGTGAGCTGGCCGAGCGCTACGCCAGCGCGTGCTTCGGCATCGCGCTGGAGGAGTGGATCGGCTCGTTGCGAACGGTGAGCCGGGCGCTTGCCGAGGATGCTGCGGCCGCGGCGGCGCTCGACGACCGGGGCGCGCCGTTCGCGGACCGCCAGCGGCGCATGGAGCGGATGATCCCCGCCGACACGCCGCCGGCGGTGCGGCGCTTCTTCGGCACGCTGGTCTCCAACCGCGACGTGGCGCTCCTGCCGCGCGTGCTGGCCGGCCTGGAGCGGCTGGCGACCGCCGGGCCGTCGGCGCGGCTGGCGACCGTGACCAGCGCCGCCGGCCTTGATGAAGAGACGCGGCAGCGGGTGGAGCGGTCGATCCGGGGACGGTACGGCGGCGACCTGCAGGTGAGCTACGAGGTCGATCCGCAGGTGATCGGCGGGCTGCTCATCCGCGTCGGGGACGAGGTGATCGACGGCACCGTCGCCGCGCGGTTGCGCGGACTCGACGGCGCGTTGCGGCGGGCCAACTGAACGACCGGCTGAAAACGGACGGGGATAGATCGAGCCGATGGCGATACGAGTCGATGACATAACGCGGCAGCTGCGCCGCCAGATCGAGGACTTCGAGCCGCCGCTGGAGCGGCGCGAGATCGGTACGGTGCTGAGCGTCGGCGACGGCATCGCCCGCATCTCCGGGCTGAGCGGCGCCATGGCGACCGAGCTGCTGGAGTTCCCGCAGGGGGTGACCGGCATAGCGCTCAACCTGGAGCGCGAAGTCGTCGGCGCGGTGATCATGGGATCGTACGACCACATCGAAGAAGGCGACACGGTCAAGAGCACCGGGCAGATCGCTTCCGTGCCGGTCGGCGACGACCTGATCGGCCGGGTGGTCGACGCGGTCGGCGCGCCGATCGACGGCAAAGGCGACCTGCAGCTGACCGAGCGGTATCCGGTCGAGCGCATCGCGGCCGGCGTGGTGGAGCGGGAAAACGTCGATACGCCGGTGCAGACCGGCATCAAGGCGATCGACGCCATGATCCCGATCGGCCGCGGCCAGCGCGAGCTGATCATCGGCGACCGGCAGACCGGCAAGACCGCCATCGCCATCGACACCATCCTCAACCAGCGGGACGGCGATCTGATCTGCATCTACGTCGCCATCGGCCAGCGCCAGGGGCAGATCGCGCAGGTGGTCGGCGCGCTGGCGGAGCGCGGCGCGCTGGAGCACACCGTGGTGGTCGCCGCGTCGGCGGCCGACCCGGCGCCGCTGCAGTACATAGCCCCCTACGCCGGCTGCGCGATCGGCGAGTACTTCATGGAGCGGGGGCGCGACGCGCTGGTGATCTACGACGACCTGAGCAAACACGCCTGGGCGTACCGGCAGGTGTCGCTGCTGCTGCGCCGTCCGCCCGGCCGCGAGGCGTACCCGGGCGACGTCTTCTACCTCCACTCGCGGCTGCTGGAGCGCGCCGCGCGTCTGTCGGAGGAGCGGGGCGGCGGGTCGCTCACCGCGCTGCCGATCATCGAGACCCTGGCCGGCGACGTCTCCGCGTACGTGCCGACCAACGTGATCTCGATCACCGACGGGCAGATCTACCTGGAGAGCGAGCGGTTCCACGCGGGCCAGCGGCCGGCGATCAACGCCGGCCTGTCGGTGTCGCGGGTGGGCGGCGACGCGCAGACCAAGGCCATGAAGAAGGTGGCCGGCCGGATGCGCTTGGAGCTGGCGCAGCTGGAGGAGCTGGCCAAGTTCGCCCAGTTCGGCTCCGACCTCGACGCGGAGACCCGCGACCAGCTGGAGCGCGGCCTGCGCCTCACCGAGCTGCTCAAGCAGCCCCAGTACGAACCGGCGCCGCTGGAGGACCAGGTGATCGCCATCTACGCGCTGACGGAGGGCTTCGCCGCGCAGGTGCCGATCGCCGACATCCAGCGCTACGCGCGCGAGCTGGCCGGCTACGTGGCCGGCGCCCATCCGCAGGTGCGCGCCGCCATCGGCGCCCGCCGCGACATCACCGACGACGCGGAGCCGGCGCTGCGGGCCGCCCTGGAGGAGTTCGGCGGACGCTTTCAGGCGGCCGCGCCGCGGGCCGCCCCAGCCAAGGACGGGGCCTCAGCGACGGACGGGGCCTGAGCGGCGTGGCATCGGTCCGCGAGATCCGGCGCCGTATCCGTAGCGTCCGCAACATCGCGCAGGTGACCCGCGCCATGGAGCTGGTGGCGGCGTCGCGCATGAAGCGCGCGCAGGATCAGGCCATGGCGTCGCGCCCGTATGCCGCCAAGGCGTGGGAGGTGCTGATCCACCTGACGGCGATGGTGGGCGGCGACCATCACCCGCTGCTGGCCGAGCCGGCGGCCACCCGCACCGCGGGGCTGGTGCTGGTCACCGGCGACCGCGGACTGGCCGGCGCCTACAACGCCAACGTGGTGCGCGCGGCGACCCGCTTCATAAGGGACCACTCGTTTCAGGTCAAGGCGATAGCGGTCGGCCGCAAGGGCCGTGACCAGCTGCTGCGCGGCGGCTACGACCTGCTGGCCGAGTTCACCCACCTGCCCGGACGGCCCGGCGAGTCGGACGTGGCGCCGATCGCCCGCGTGGCGATCGACGCCTTTCTGAGCAGAGAGGTCGATTGCGTCTACATAGCCTACAGCGACTACCTCAACGTGCTGCGCCAGGAGCCGGTGGTGCGGCAGCTCCTGCCGGTCCGCACCGGCGATCCGGGCAGCCGCGTGCTGGCCGAGTTCCTGCACTGCGACTCGCCCGAGCGCACCAACCCATACATCTACGAGCAGGGCTACGACGAGCTGGTCAACACGATCGTGCCGCGCTTCACGGAGCTGCAGGTGTATCAGGCGATCCTGGAGAGTCTGGCCAGCGAGCACTCGGCGCGCATGGTGGCCATGCGCAACGCCACCCAGAGCGCCGGCGAGCTGGTGGAGGACCTGACGCGCGCCTACAACAAGGCGCGCCAGGAAGCGATCACCACCGAGATACTCGACATCGTCGGCGGGGCCGAAGCGCTGGCCGAGGCGCCGGCATAACGGAAAACGGAGCGGAGGAGAGCATGGCAGAGGGCGCTACTGGGACCATCACCCAGGTCATGGGCGCGGTCGTCGACGTCGAGTTCCCGTCCGGCGAGCTGCCGGAGATACACAACGCCCTGCAGGCGCAGGCCGGCGGCGGCGAAGACGGCGAGCCGCTGGTCATGGAGGTGCAGCAGCACCTCAGCGGCGATCAGGTGCGGTGCGTGGCGATGGACGCCACCGACGGGCTGCGCCGCGGCCAGCCGGTGCGGGACTCCGGCGGCGCGATCACCACGCCGGTCGGCCCGCCGGTGCTGGGCCGCATCTTCAACGTGCTGGGCCGGCCGATCGACGGCGGAGCGGCGATCGCCGCCGACGCCGAGCGGCTGCCCATTCACCGGCCGCCGCCGCGGTTCAGCGAACAGGTGACCGAGCAGGCGATCTTCGAGACCGGCATCAAGGTGATCGATCTGATCGCCCCGTTTACCCGCGGCGGCAAGATCGGCGTGATCGGCGGCGCCGGGGTCGGCAAGACCATCATCATCCTGGAGCTGATCGCCTCGCTGGCGCGCGAGCACGGCGGCTACTCCGTGTTCGCCGGCGTCGGCGAGCGGACGCGCGAAGGCACGCAGCTCTACAAGGAGATGCAGGAGGCGGGCGTGCTGGACAAACTGGCCATGGTGTTCGGCCAGATGAACGAGCCGCCCGGCGTCCGGCTGCGGGTGGCGCTGACCGGACTCACCATGGCCGAGCACTTCCGCGACGAAGGGCGCGACGTGCTGCTGTTCATCGACAACATCTTCCGCTTCGTCATGAGCGGCGCCGAGGTGTCGGCGCTGCTCGGCCGCATGCCGAGCGCGGTCGGCTATCAACCGACCCTCGGCACCGAGATGGGCGAGCTGCAGGAGCGGATCACCTCCACCACGGCGGGATCGATCACCAGTATGCAGGCGGTGTACGTACCGGCCGACGACTACACCGACCCGGCGCCGGTCGCCACCTTCGCCCACCTGGACGCGACCATCGCGCTGGAGCGCGCGATAGCCCAGAAGGGCATCTACCCGGCGGTCGATCCGCTGGAGTCGACCAGCCGCGCGCTCGATCCGCTGGTGGTGGGCGACGAACATTATCAGGTGGCGCGCGGCGTGCAGCAGGTCCTGCAGCGCCACAACGATCTGCAGGACATCATCGCCATCCTCGGCGTCGACGAGCTGGCCGAGGACGACAAGCAGGTGGTGGCGCGCGCCCGCAAGATGGAGCGCTTCTTCTCGCAACCCATGTCGGTCGCGGAGCAGTTCACGGGCCAGCCGGGCCGCTACGTGCAGGTCGCCGACACCATCGCCGGGTTCAAGCGCCTGCTCGACGGCGAGCTCGACGACATTGCCGAACAGCACTTCTACATGGCCGGCGCGGTCGACGAGGTGATCGAGCGGGCCGGCAAGGACCGGTCGAACGGCGCGGGGGCGGCGTAGCGTGCCGATGCGCTTGGAGGTGATCACCACCGAACGCCGCGCGTTCGACGCGGCGGTGGAGATGGTGATAGCGCCGGGCGCCGACGGTGTCCTGGGTATCCTGCCCGACCACGCGCCGCTCATGTCCAAGCTCAAACCCGGCGCGCTGGAAGTGCGGATCGCGGGGCAGGAGCCGCGCTTCATCGCCATCGGCGGCGGACTGATCGAGGTGCAGCCCGACCACGTGGTGGTGTTGGCCGATGCGGCCGAACACGCGCACGAGATCGATCTGGAGCTGGCGCGGGACGCCCGGCAGAAGGCGCAGGAGCACGTGGAGCGCGAACGCACCGGGGAGACGGCCGCGTTCGAGGCCGCTCTCCACGCGTTCATGCACTCGGACGCGCGGCTGCAGGTCGCGCAGAGTCACCGGCGGGCGGCCTCCGGGACGCCGGGGCGGTAGCCTCTCCGGCTCTCAAATGGTATCGTGCGGCGTATGACGGCGACGATGAGACTCAGATGGGCACGGTGGGCGCCGATCCTGCTCACGCTGACCGCAATCCTGGCCGCCTGTTCGCCGACGGTCACCCCGGAGCTCCCTGCCCCGGCGCCGGCCGAGCCGCAGGTCACGTGCGACGACTCGGCGATCCGGCTGCCCGACCGCGGCGCGGGAATCCATGGCGCGATCGTCGACGACACGCTACACCTGGGCGGCGAGACCGCGCCGGCGACCTGCATGGAACCGGCGAACCGGTCGCTTGAGGCCGGCTTGTCGATGCCGGACGACCGGACGGCGCAGGTGCGGCAGTCGCAGTACTACCTGATCGTGATCCGCTACCCCGGCGGCAATCGTCTGTACGTCCTCAGCCGCCGTAGCGACGGAACGAGCTGCGTGGTTGACACCAACGACCAGTGCATAGCGCTAGTGACCGACCTGCCGGACGACTTCGACCTCGGCGACCTGCCGGACGACATCGCGCCGACCATCCCCGCCGGCCGGCCCGCGCCGCCGACCGTGAATCCGCCGCCGGGCGACGATAGCCCGCCGGCCCCGGGTCCGCCGCCGGGCGACGGTGCTCCGCCGCCCGCGGCCGGCACGCCTCCCGGAGCTGCCAGCAGTCCGCAGCCGCGCGACGGGGCGACCGGCGTGATTGGCTCGACGCTCTTGAGTTGGGCCGCCGCGCCGGGCGCGCTCAGCTACGACGTGTACTACGGCGCCACGAAGGCTCTGGCCGCGGACAGCGACAAGGGTACGCCGATCAACACCTCCTCGACGTCCACTTATCTTCTTGAAGTGAGTCTGGCGGCGGAAACGCTCTACTACTGGCGGGTGGACGCAAAAAACGCGGCCGGCACGACCCGCGGCGCCGTGTGGTCGTTCACCACTGCCGCCCCGGGGGCGCCGCCGCCCGCAACCGGACCTCCCGGAGCTGCCAGCAGTCCGCAGCCGCGCGACGGGGCGACCGGCGTGATTGGCTCGACGCTCCTGAGTTGGGCTGCCGCGTCCGGCGCGCTCAGCTACGACGTGTACTACGGCACCACGAAGGCTCTGGCCGCGGACAGCGACAAGGGTACGCCGATCAACACCTCCTCGACGTCCACTTATCTTCTTGAAGTGAGTCTGGCGGCGGAAACGCTCTACTACTGGCGGGTGGACGCAAAAAACGCGGCCAGCACGACCCGTGGCGCCGTGTGGTCGTTCACCACTGCGGCCGCCCCGGCGGCGCCGCCGGCCGAAGACCCGCCGCCGGCCGAGGAGCCGCCGCCCGTGAGCCCGCCACCGGCCCCGAGTCCGCCGCCGCCCCGTGTTCCCGATATCGGCGCGCCTCCCGGCGCTGCCGGCAACCCGCAGCCGCGCGACGGGGCGACCGGCGTGTCGGTTCGCGGGCCGGTCTTGAGTTGGACCGCCGCGTCCGGCAATGTCAGCATCTACGAGTTGTGGTGGGGCGCCACGAACGATTTGGAGGACATCCCCTCGGATAACATCATCACCACGTCGCGCACCCGCGAGTCGATCGCCGCCTCGTCGGATCTGGCGCCCGAAACGGTCTACTACTGGCGGGTGGACGCACACAACATTTGGGGCCGCACCAGCAGCGAGGTGTGGTCGTTCACCACAGGGGCCGCCATCCGTTAGTTGGTTGGCGAAAGCGCGCTACCAGAGGCGGTCGGTCTCCAAGGCTTGGAGAAACTCCGCGAGGGGCCAGATGTCGATCCCGTCGGCGCTTTTCATTCGCCGCCGGCCGGTGTAGATCAGGATCCGGCGCCGCAAGCCCGGCAGCGGCGCGACCGCGCGCAGGCCGGCCAGATGGCGGTCGTGGGGCCGGTCCGACGCCTTGACCTCGATGGCCGCGAAGTCGCCGTCGCGGCGTAGCAGGAAGTCGACCTCGGTGGCGCGCGCTCCGGCCGGCGCCCAGTAGTACACGTCGTCGAATGCTCCGCGGTAGTCGCGGCAGGCGGCCAGCACCGTGGCGATCCAGCCCTCGAACAGCGGGCCGCGTTCGCGCGGGTCGAGCTCTCGAAAGCGTCCCGCCGCCGCCCGCGCCAATCCGGGGTCGATCCAATACAGCTTGGGATGCCGGCGCTCCCGCACCCGCAACTGCGAGTCGAACGCCGGCAGCCGGAACGCTACCAGCGTGTCCTCCAGGATTTCGACGTAGCCGGCCACCGTGGTGCGGCTCACTCCGGCGTCGCGCGCCGCGGAGGCGACGTTGAGCGTCTGGCCGTGGAACAGCGCCGCAACCGGCAGGAAGCGCGCGAAGCCGGCCAGGTTCCGCACCAGCGCCTCGCCCTTGATCTCTTCCTTCAGATAGAGCTGCGCGTAGGAGCGCAGCGCCGCCGCCCGGTCGTCGGCGTTCCAGATCACCGGCAGGCTGCCGTACCGGAGCACGGTCTCGAGATCGAAGTCGGCGCCCAGTTCGTGCGGCAGGAACGGATACATGCGGGTGTGGGCCGCGCGCCCGGCCAGCAGGTTGACTCCCGCGCGCCGCAGCTTGCGCGCCGACGATCCGCTGAGGATGAAGCGCAGGCCGCGCTCTTCGACGTGGCGGTGCACTTCGTTGAGCAGACCGGGCAGGCGCTGAATCTCATCCACGAACACCCAGCCGCCGGGATCGACCGCGCGCAGCTCACCGGCGAAACGCCCGGCGTCGGCCAAGTAGCTCTGATACAGCGCCTCGTCGAGCAGATCGACGCGATGGGCGTGCGGAAATTCGTGCCGCGCCCAGGTGGTCTTGCCGGTGCCGCGCGGTCCGAACAGAAAGAAGGAGGAACGCGGCGCGGTCAGATCTCGCGGCCGGTAGGGGATCATGCGCGCGCCCACCGGCGGGCGCGCATACGGATTGCTACGTTCGTCGTCATTTTGCGCCGTTTTATGACGGCATCATAACACGGCAGGGCTGCAGCGCCGTGCGGCAGCTCGGCCACCGCGCGCCGCCCGCGCAGACGGGCTGCAGTCCTCCGGCCGGCGGAACATCATTACCCGTAGTCTGCTGACGACGTTGCGGGCAAGGAGTGTGCGCGTGAAGACAACAGGACTCAGATCGACACGGTGGGCGCCGTTGCTCACGCTGACCGCAATCCTGGCCGCCTGCGAGGCGGGGGTCACCCCCGGAGCCGACGACGCCGGCCCCCGGAGCAGCCCTGCCTCGACACCAACCGGGCGGCAGGCGACGTGCGCCGACTCGGCGATCCGGCTGTCCGACCGCGGCGCGGGAATCCACGGCGCGATCGTTGCCGACACCCTGCACATGGGCGGCGACACCGCGCCGGCCACCTGCCTGGAACCGGCGAATCAGTCGCTGCTGACCGGCTTGTCGATGCCGGACGGCCGAACGGAGCAGGCGCAGCAGTCGCGGTACTACCTGATCGTGATCCGCTACCCCGGCGGTAATCGTCTGTACGTCCTCAGCCGCCGCGCCGACGGCACGAGCTGCGTGGTCGACACCAACGACCAGTGCATAGCGCGAGTGACCGACCTGCCGGATGACTTCGACCTGAAAACCCTGCCGGACGACGTGGCGCCGACCATCCCCGCCGGGCGGCCCGCGCCGCCGACCGTGGGTCCGGCGCCGGGCGGCGACGATACGCCACCGGCCCCCGGTCCGGCGCCGGGCGGCGGTGACGCGCCGCCGGCCCCGGCTCCGCCGCCGGGCGACGGTGCGCCGCCGCCCGCAGCCGGCACGCCTCCCGAAGCCGCCGACACACCGCAGCCGAGTGACGGGGCGACCGGCGTGACGGTTGGCGGGCCGCTTTTGACGTGGGCCGCCGCGCCGCGCGCTCTCAGCTATGACGTGTACTGGGGCGCCACGAAGGACGCCCTCGGTACGCCGATCAACACCGCGTTCACCTTCTTGACCATCGCCGCCTCGGCGGACCTGGATGCCGATACGCTCTACTACTGGCGGGTGGACGCAAAGAACGAAGCCGGCACGACCCGCGGCAACGTGTGGTCGTTCACCACCGCCGCGACGCCGCCGGCCGCGACCGGCACGCCTCCCGGAGCCGTCAGCAACCCGTCGCCGAGCGACGGGGCGATCCACGTGCCGATTGATCTGCTTTTGAGCTGGGACGCCGCGCCCGGCGCTCGCAGCTACGACGTGTACTGGGGCCTCACGGAGGGCACGGTGACTGCGCTTACGCTGACGGACGGGGGCTCCGGCTACACGTCCGCGCCCGAGGTCTGGATTGAAGGTATCTCCGAAGCGACCAGGGCCACCGCGACAGCTACGGTGGCCGGCGGCGCCGTGACCGCGCTCACGGTGACGAACGGGGGCTCCTACACGTACAGGCCCTATGTTTCGATCCGAGGCGGCGGCGGGCGAGGGGCGCGCGCCACCGCCGTACTGAGCGTCGCGGACCCCGATGGAACGACGACCAATACGTCGTCCACCTCCCTGAAGATGGGCGACTCGGCGGGCTTGTCGTTCGGATGGCTCTACTCCTGGCGAGTGGACGCAAAGAACGAAGCCGGCGTCACCCGCGGCAAGGTGTGGTCGTTCACCGTAGAGTCATTCCGGCTCCGGCCGACCCCGAGGCCGGGGGCGCCACCCGCGCCGAGGCTCGTGCCAGTCGGGGTGGATATATTCAATTTGTCCCGCATCAGGGACGGCGTGCTCCGCGGCGAGCCGGATTATATACGTCTCCTCGCCAACCCCGGCACCTCCTTCCCCGACACGTATTATTACAGGATCGGGCAGGTTGTCATCGAAAAACACCGACTCGAGATCAGGGTCGAGAGCGTTCGTCGCATTCGAATCGGCGTCAATGATTGGGAGGTGACGCCGATCACGAGCGCGGATATTATGGGGCGGTACTATGCGCAGTTCGGCAATCGTTTCAATCAGTGCAGGTGTCACCAGCCGGAACCTGATAGCTGGTTGTTTGCGTTCTCCGAGGCGCGGTTCACGCCCGGTAACGCATCCAGCCCCGCCCGCTACGAGTGGTCGTCGTCGTCGGATACGTACTTTCCGTGGATTTCGTCGTCGACCGCCAGTAGCCGCGAGGAGCTGCATATCTGGAAAACGTGGCCGAACGACTAGGCGCCGCCTTACCGGAGACGGTCGGTCCTCAAGGCTTGGAGACCGGCCGCGAGGGGCCGGATGCCGATCCCGTCCGCGCTTTCCATTCGCCGTCGGCCCCTTACGGGAGCGCGTGGATGACCGCCCGCAGACCGGTCGCCGCATCTGCCCCCGTCGCCGCATCTGCCCCCGTCGCCGCATCCGCCCCGGCTGCTGAGCCGGCCTCGGCCGCCGAGTCCTCCGGTTCGCCGGAGCGGCGTTCGACGATGGCCAGCAGCCCGTCGAAGTGGGCGGCCGCAAAACCGCGCGGGTCGGCCGGATCGATCAGCACCGACTTGCGGTAGCCGTCCGGTTCGCCCCGCCCGCCGGCCGGATGGATCAGGGCGATCCGGTGGCGCCCCGTCCCGCCGCCGGCGGCGGCGTGCTCGTCGATCACGAAGCTGAAGCCGTCCCGGTGCGGCAGGAAATAGACCGACGTGGTGCCGACCGCCAGCGTCACCGCGGTCGTCGGTCCCAACCCGTCGCCGGCGAGCGGCGCGAACAGCACCTCGCTGGTGGCCGGTACGTGCCACAGGACGTGGGGCGTCCCGCCGGCGCACGCCGCGTAGTGGGCGCCGGCGCCGTCCAGCAGCGGCTGCGCCGTTCCGTCACCGCCGTACCGGGTGAGCGCGCCGCCGGCCGCCCGCGCGACGAACGACGCGGGGCCGGCGCACGGCAGCGGCCAGACGGCGCGCGGGCTCTCCCCCATGCCCTCCGGCCGGTGCCGGCCGGAACCTGAGAAGTCGTCGATCTCCACTACGGACGCGCCGTCCGGGGTCGCCGTGACCAGCAGCAGATCGCCTGACTCCTGCGGCAGCAACGCGCGGGGCGTCCCGTCGAACACCGGCGTGACGACCGACCACACGCGGTCGCCGGCGTCGCGGCGGATCCACTTCGGAATCAGCGCGTCCGGCTGCTGCTGATCGAGGTAGACCACGTGCTGCCGGCCGTCGCGCACGGCGTAGGCGTGCACGCCGAACGCGGTGAGGTCGACCGGGTAGATGCCGACCGCGTCGACGGTCTCCACGGTGCGCCGTTCGCCGCCGGGGTCGAGCCGCGCGAGCTGCAGGGTCAACGTGTCGAGGTTGGCGAACAGTACGTGCAGCTCGCCGTCGACCGCGGCCACCGTCATCGGCGCCGCGACCTGGTCCTCGCTCAGCACGGCGACGCGGCGGGGCGGCAGTCCGCCCGGCGGCTGCGGCCCGCAGGCGGTCAACAACGCGCACGCCGCCAACAGCGCGCCCGCCGCTCGGAGCGAGATCGCCGCTCGGAGCGAGATCGCCGCTCGGAGCGCCGGCAGCGCTCGACCGCCGGCCGCGTCCGGGGGGCGTAGCCGAACGCCGTTGCGGTGCGGCACACTGCGGGTATGCGCGTGGCGGTAGTCTTCTTCGCGGACCGCAACCGGCAGGGCCTGCTGGCGCTGGCCCGCGGGCTGCAGGCCGGCATCGAGTCGCAGGGCCATCAGGTCGAACTGATCGACGGCATCCGGGACGTCCACTCCAAGCTCACGGCCCATCAGTACGCCGTGGTCGGTACCGAGTCGCTGTCGATCACGGGCAAGATACCGGCGCGCGTGGCGCCGTTTCTGGCGTCCGCCGGTCTGATTCAGGGCAAGCGGTCCTACGCATTCGTGGCCAAGTCGTTTCTGGGGTCCAACCGCGCCCTGCTCCGGCTGATGCGGTCGATGGAGCATGAGGGCATGTACCTGAAGAACTCCGGGGTGCTCAAGTCAGCGGAAGAGGCGCGGGCGATCGGCGCGCACCTGCGCGTCGGCTGACCGGCCGGGCGCCGCTGTCATTCCTTCCAGGGAAAGATCATCCCGCGCAACGTGCGCACCCCGACTTGCTCCCGGTCCTCGGCCAGCAGCGCGTCCCACGGTATGCGCACCCGGCGCCGCCGGCGGCCCGGCCGCCCGCCTTCCTCCGGCGGATCGCCGTCCGGCGCGCCATCCTCGCCGGCGTCCGCCTGCCGTTCCTCCAGGTAGTCGTACTTGTACATGCGCAGCTTGAAGGCGACCGTGAGCAGCAGCACCGCGGTGGCCGGTCCGGGCAGCAGCAGCATGGGCGATCCGAACGCCAGCAGGCGGGTCGGGACCGACAGGAACAGCAGCAGGAACAGGGCGATCAGGTACGGGGCGGTGACGTTGAGGGTGATGAACAGGCCGACCATGAAGCCGGTGTTGTCGAACAGCAGCGTCAAGCACTTGCGGACCGTCTTGCCGAACGGGTCGGCCATCCGCGTGATGAGCGGGAAGAACGCCTGCGTGGCCAGCAGCCAGAACACCGCCGTCCAGCCCAGCAGGCCGAGCGCCACCAGTCCGAGCGTCGACTGGGTGTAGACCGGCAGCGCGATCATGGTCAGGAACAGGAACACCGCCGCGTTGATCGCCACCAGCACCACCGCCGGCAGCCAGCGCGCGCGGATCGCGTCGACGAACTCCCGCCATTCCGGGGTCTTGTAGTCGGCAAGCGCGCTGGTGATCGCCGCCGTGCCCATGGTGAAGACCGACAGCGCCGCGCAGCCGACGATCAGGACGGCGAAGTAGGCGAGCTGCGTCTGCGCCACCGCGCTGATCAGAAAGCCGGTGCCGCTGATGATCAGCACGTACCCCAGGTTGAGGGCGAAGATGCGGAACAGGTTGTCCCACATGTCGAAGAACGCCTTCTTGATCAGAAACGGGAACATGCGCGCGCAGTCTACCCGCCGGCGGCGCCAAGCTCAAATTTGCCGCGGTCAGCCTGCCGCGCTCCGTTTGACCAAACGGGCGGCGCGCGGCTACCCTGGCGCGGGCCGAGCGGGTGGACGACTACTACCAGGTTCTGGGGGCCGACCCGAAAGACTCACCGGAACGGATCAAGCGCTGTTTCCGGCAGCGCGCCAAGGAGCTGCACCCGGACCTGACCGCGCTTGACGGCGACCAGGCGGCGGAGCGCATGCGGCGGCTGCTCGACGCCTACCGCGTGCTCGGCGACCGGGACCGGCGTAGCGAGTACGACCGGCTCCGCCCGCGCCGGCGCCGCTTCGACTACCGTTCGTTCCTCCGCTCCCGAGCCGACCCGGTCAGCCTGGCCAAGCTGGTGCTCTACGACCTGATGCGTTCCCGCGACCGGGAGGCGCTGGCCACCTTCGGTCAGCTGGAGGCGCGCATCGGCTCCGATCTGGCGTCGTTGCTCGACTACGACGACTTCATGGACTGCGCCTATCTGCTGGCGGAAGCGTTGGAGCGCGACGGCCGGTACGACAAGGCGTGCGAGTACTACCTCCGCGTCTACCACGCGGAGGCGGCGCGCCCCTACTTCCGCCACTTCATAGCGGAGGTGGTGGAGCGGATGCGCGACGTGGCGTGCTTCAAGATGGCCGGCGCCGCTGCGGCGGTCGACTCGGTCCGCCGCATCGAGGAGCTGATCGACCTGGACCTGTCGGACCGGGAGTCGGCGTTCTTCTGCAAGCGCATCGCCGAGATCTACACCGACGCCGGCGACCTGGAGGCGGCGCGCCGCTACCTGCGGCGGGCGATCAACCTGGACGGGGCGCTCGCCGGCGTCCGCAAGCTCAAGGAACGGGTGGGACTGCGCGATCCGGTCATGCGCGCCTGAAAGACAACCGACATAGTATCTTGAGACATGGTGCACATCTTGAAATCGGCCGGCCGCCGCGGGCTTGGGGCGCGAGGATGCCGGATCGCCGCCGCGGCCGGCCTGATGCTGGCGGCGGCCGGCACGGCCGCGCCGCAATCGATCGCCCGCCCGGTCGCCACGGTGCGTCTGCACGACCCGCAGATCATCTCCTCACCGCAGTTCACGGCGTTCGCCGGCGTGGTGGCGCGTCTCAGCGGCGCCGACTCGATCGCCCCGGAGGACTGCCGGCCGGTGCTCGACACGCTCATCGACCAGTACCTGGTCGAGCAGGAGTCCGAACGGCGGCGGCTGATCCCCACCGAGGCGGAAGTCGACGCGCAGATGGTCGCCCAGCGCCGGGAGGCGGAACAGCAGCTCGGCGTGGACCGGCAGCTGGCCGACGACGAATGGCGGGCGGTGATCATGCGCGAAACCGGGCTGACGCTGGAGGAGTACCGGGAGCGGTTCACCGCCGGACTCATCACGCAACGCCTGGTCGCGCAGGCGCGGCCCGACTGGTTGCAGGCGGCGCCGGACCCGTCGGCCGAGGACCTGCAGCAGTTCTACAACGCGAACATCCGGCAGTTCGTGCAGCCGGAGATGGCGCTGGTGATCCACATCCACTTCAGCACGATCGGCCAGGACGAGACCGGCGTGCGGCAGGCGCGGGAGCGCGGCGAAGCGGTGCTGCAGGAGCTGCGCGGCGGGGCGTCATTCGACGATCTGGTGTCCAAGTACTCGGACGACAGCGCCTCCCGCTACCGGGGCGGGGAGTTGGGGAACCGCTATCTGCGCCGGGACGATGCGGCGGTGCTGGAGACGCTGGGGGAGACGTTTCTGCAGGAGGTGTTCACCATCGGCGTCGGCGAAGTGAGCGGCGTGGTGGAGTCGAACGTCGGCTTCCACATCCTCAGGATGGCCGACCGCCTGGATGCCCGTCTGCTCGCGCTGGACGATCCGGTGACGCCGCGGTCGCCGCAAACGGTTCGCGGGCAGATCACCGCCCTGATCACCAGCGAACGCCAAGGCCGCGCCTATCAGCAGGCGGTGCAGGAGGTGGCCGGCGAGCTGCGCGGCCGGGCGCAGATCGAAGTCTTCGAGGCGAACCTGGAAGCGACGTGCCGGGCCGGGACGTCCTGAAAGACGGACGCAGGTCGTCACGGCGTGACGGCCGCGTGCTGGCCATGCAGTCGCTGTACCGGTACGACGCGTGCGGGGGATCGGCCGCCGACGTGGTCGAGCTGTCGTGGATGGACGCCGCCCACCGCGACGCGGTGAGCGACGAGGCGCACGCCTTCGCGCGGCTGCTGGTGGCCGGCAGCATAGAGCACCTGCCGGCGGTCGACGGCTGCATCGACCGGCAGCTGGAGCACTGGGACCTGGAGCGGCTGTCTCGCGTCGACCTGGCGATTCTGCGGATGAGCGTCTACTGCCTGCTGCACCAACGGGACGTGCCGGCGTCGGTCGTCATCGACGAGGCGGTGGAGATCGCCAAACGGTACGGCACCGACGATTCCTACCGGTTCGTCAACGGCGTGCTCGACGGCGTACGCAAGCGGGTGGAGAGCGCGCCGGCCCCGGCGCTCGCGTGACCGCGCGGAGTCGCCGGCGCCGCCGCGCGGCGTCCGGCCGCGGCTTGCGGCTGCCGGGCCGCGGGCGCCGCGCCGACGACGGGCAGCCGGGCGGCGATGCGCCGGGGCTCACCCTCAAGAGCGACGGGGAGATCAGCGGTATCCGCGAATCGGCGCGCATCCTGTCGGAGACCCTGCGAGCCGTCGCCGGCAGCGTCGAACCCGGCGTCACCACCGCCGAGCTCGACCGGCTCGCGCGCGCGCGTATCGAATCGCTCGGCGCCCGGCCCGCCTTCCTGGGCTACCTGGACTACCCGGCGACGCTCTGCATCTCCATCAACGAAGAGGTGATCCACGGCATTCCCGGCCGGCGCCGGCTGGCCGACGGAGATATCGTCGGCATCGACTGCGGGGTCGACCGCGGCGGCTGCTTCAGCGACGCCGCGTTCACCATGCCGGTCGGCAGCGTCGCGCCGAAGATGGCGACGCTGCTGCAGGTGACCCGCGAGTGCCTGGCGTTGGCGGTCGCCGCGGCGGTGCCCGGCAACCGCCTGCGCGACGTGGCCAACGCCGTGTACCGCTACGCCAGCACCAAGGGGTACGGCGTGGTGCGTCAGTTCTGCGGGCACGGCGTCGGGTTCTCACCTCACGAGGACCCGCAGGTGCCCAACTATCCTTCGCCGGGGAAGAATCCCCGTATCAAACCGGGTATGGTGCTGGCCATCGAACCGATGATCACCGAAGGCACGTGGCAGGTGGAGATTCTCGACGACGGCTGGACCGTGGTCACCGCCGACCGCAAGCGCGCCGCCCACTTCGAGCACACGGTGGCGGTCCTGAGCGACCGCTCCGAAGTGCTGACGACGCATCTGTGAACGGCGCTTCTACGAGCGGCGCTTCCACGAGCGGCGCAGCCGCCAACGGCCCGGCCGCCAACGGCGCATCGGCGAACGCCGCGCCGGCCGCATCCCGCCCGCGGGCGCTCCGGGCTCTGCGGGCGCTGACGTGCGGCGCGTTCCTGCTTGTGGCGGCTGCGGGGCTGCATGCGCAGGAGGACCCCGTTGCGGCGCCGGCGGGCGGCAGCGGTACGCAGACCGCGTTGCTCGACCTGCAGACCGCCCTGCGCCGGCTGGCCGACGCCGTACTGCCGGTCGTGGTCAAGGTCGAAACGGAGTCGAGCGCGCCGGACGACGCGCCGGCCGGACCGGAGTGGGACCCCTCCCTGCTGCCCGATCCGGAGCAGGACCCGCCGTTGCCGATTCCGGGAGTCGGTTCCGGGGTGCTGGTGCGCCGTGACGCCGGCCGGTACTACGTGCTCACCAACAACCACGTGGTGCAGGACAAGGAGCGGATCACGGTGACGCTCAACGACCGCCGCGCCTTTCCGGCCGAGGTGGTGGGGACGGACGTCCACGCGGACCTGGCGGTGCTGGCGATCGACGCGAACGGCGACCTGCCGGTCGCCGTGCTCGGCGACTCCGACGGCGTGCGTCCGGGCGATCTGGTGCTGGCCGCCGGCAGTCCGTTCGGACTCGACGCCACGCTCACCCTCGGCGTGGTGAGCGCCGTCGGCCGGTCCGGCGTCCGCGTCCGCAGCATCAGCGACTTCATCCAGACCGACGCCACCATGAACCCCGGCAACTCCGGCGGCGCCCTGGTCGACGTCGCCGGGCGGGTCGTCGGGATCAACACCTGGATTCAGACCGAGGAGTACCGGTCGACCAGCCCGCGCTTCGCGTCGACCGGAATCGGTTTCGCGCTGCCGATCAACAACGCCAAGCCCGTGATCGACCAGCTCATAGAGACCGGCGCCGTCCGGTACGCCTGGTTGGGGGTGTCGGTCGGCGGACCGGACATCCTGGAGGACCTGGCGCCGGGGCGCGCCGGCGGCGCCGTGATCTTCGACGTCTTCGACGGGCAGCCGGCGGCGGCGGCCGGCATACGGCCCGGCGACGTGGTGCTTTCCGCCGGAGACCGGCCGATCGGCGACAGCGACGCGCTGATCCGGGCCATCGCCGCGCTGACGCCGGAGGCGCCGGCCGAGTTCCGGTTGGTGCGGGACGGCGCGGAGCGCACGGTGGTGGTCCGCCCGGGCGTCCGCGGCGATCCTCCCGATCTGGCCACGACGTGGCCCAACGTGCGCGTGCAGCCCTTGCAGGCGCTCACCGAATCAAGGCGGGCCGTGCGCCCGGACGCCGGCGTGTACGTGACGATGGCGCCGGAGGACTCCGAGTTGCTGCCGGGCGACACGATCGTCGGCATCGACGGCGCCCCGGTCGCCGGCCTGCGGGACTTCTACCGGCTCATCAACGCCAAGCCGGCCGGCGTCTTCGTCGTGCGGGCGGTGCGCGGCGGCGGCGAGGTGACCGGACGCCTGGAGCGCTGAGACGCAGGCCAGGCCGATCCGGCCCGGCTCATTCCAGCTGCCAGCGTCCCGGCAGTTCGCCGGGCGACACCGCGGCCGTCCACAGGCCGTCGCGGGTGGTGATGGCGAACACCGTAGCTGCCGTCCCGTCCGCCTCATTGACCGGGCCGCCGGTCTCACGGTCGACCCGGAAGCCCCGGATGGATGACCGGTAGATCGCCTCGGTCGTGATCGGCAGCCGGTTCACCGTCAGGGCCTCGCCGCTCAGCACGGACGTGTAGTAACCGTAGCCGTCGGTGCCGATCAGCACGGTGGCGCCCACGGCGGCCATGCCGGCCAGCGGGACCTCCGCCTGGTCGGAGACCGTGATGGTGACCGGATCTTCCCACGCGCCGCCCCGGTCCGGTGAGCGCCAGAGCGTGCCGGCGCTGCCGGACACCAGCAGCCGGTCCGGCGGCGCGTACACCACGCCGCGGAACTGTTCGCTGCCGGTCAAGGCGGGCGGGGTGGTCGACTTCTCCAAGCCGCCGAGAGGGCCGGTATGGAGATCGGCGCCGGCTACGGCCCAGTATGCGCCCGCGCCGTCGGCGGCCATCGCGTCGACCGGGCGGGACAGCCCCGTCACTTCGACGGTGAACTGCGGAGCGCCGGAGGCTCGGCTCACCGCGCTGAGCAGGGTGTAGGTGGCGCCCGCGCCCCGCTTCTCGGCGACGACGGCGAACAGCACCGACTCGTCCTCGTCGGGGGTGAACAGACCGATCACCTCACGGCCGTTGCCGTCGGCGTCGCGCACCGCCGGATCGCGGACCGAGCTCCATGCTACCGAGCCGGCCTTGACGTCAGCGGCGCGGAGCAACGCGAACGAGTCGTCATCGACGAACAGGGCGCCGGCCAGCAGCGACGGCGCGCCGTCGGCCGGCCGCCACCGGACCAGCGGCAGCAGTACGGCGTTCTTGGACTGGCCGTCATAGGTCGACGTCATCGACGTCCAGGTGTCGCCCGCCTCCGCCGCGGCGACGGCCCGCGACCACGTCTTGCCGGCGGCGACCACGTAGCGGTCGCCCCAGCGCACCACGCCGCCGATCGTCAGGTCGTTCGGCAGGTTGCGGTCGATCGGCGGCTTCTGCGCCGCCAGGTGGTGGAAGATGCCGGTGACCGGCTCCTGACAACCGGTGAGCGCCAACGCCAGCGCCGCGGCCGCGATCGGCCCGGCGCCGATCCCGCGCCGCCGTGCGCCGGCCGTTCGCTGCCGCTGCCCCGTCACGCGCGTCAGAAGCGCCAAGCGCATCAGAAGTGCCAAACGCATCAGAAGTGCCAAACGCATCAGAAGTGGTAGACGATCTCCGGCGAAATATCGAGAAACGTGGTAAGGCCGGCGCCCGACCCGGCCGCCGGCGTACCCCAGATCGGTTCGAACATCAGCCAGGCGCTCACCGACGCGCCGAACGACCAGTTGCGGTCGTACCGGTAGCGGACCGCCGCGCCGGGCCGCAGGGTCAGGTTGACGTTGAACAGATCGGCCAACTTCATGAAGCCGATGCCGGCGTTGACGAAGACCGGTATGTCGAACCGGCCCAGGCCGAACAGGTCGGCGTTGAACAGGTAGCTGAGCCGCGCCGTCACCGGAACCATCAGCAACGGCTCGCCGTGCCGGTCGATGGCGAACATGCCGCCCACCTCCGGGCCGATCGTCAGCCGGGGGTCGAGAAAGAACGTCCACCGCAGGGACAGCTTGCCTCCCGGCGAAAGATTCGGGCCGGTGATCGCGTTGCCGTCGACCGGCGCGGCCGGCAGGTAGGTGAACAGCGGCAGCATCAGGCTGGCCCCCAGCGCCAGCATCTGATCTCCCTGGCCGTAGGCGTCGGGGAGCGGCTGCGGCTCCGCTGACGCCGCCGGCGGTCCCTGTGGAGCCGCCCCCGGTTCCTGCGGAACCGCGTGGACGATGGCGGCCAAGCTGACGAGCGACGCGACGATGAACCGTTTCAAGGCTGCGACCAGTATAGCGCGGCGCGGCCGGCGCATCCAGCCCGCCGGGCAGGGGCGCGCGCCGCCGCCGTCATAGCCCCGCCGGCCCGCCGTTGGTATATTGTCGTGCATGAGGTACGCGCATGAATGACATCGTCCCGCGCGAAACGCTGTCGAAGCAGGGCATGGCCGGCTTCACGGCGGTCGGCGGCGGTATAGGGCTCTGGGCCATGTCGATGTTCGGATGGCTCGGTTTCGTCATCGGCGGTGTGCTTACCGTAGCCGGCGTGGCGGTCAGTATGCACAAGGAGGATCGCAAGCCCGGTCTGGTGATCGCCGGGGCCGGCGTGCTCGGCATCCTCTCCGCGGCGATCGCCGGCTTTCCGGACCTCCTGTTGCGGCTGGCCGGCACCGGTCTGATCGCCTTCGGCGGGCTGTCGATCTGGCGGTTCTTCCGCGGCATCAAGTCCAGGATGTAGGGCCGCTCCCTGACCGCCGACACTAAAAGGGAGGGGGCCGTGCGGTAAACCATCCTGGCCCTCCTCGGGAGGACAGGGTGGCGCAACGCGGGGCGGCAGGCACACGGTGGGCGCTCGTTCGGCGGGCGTTCGCCGCGGCGCTGGCGGCGGTCGCGGGCGCAGGGACCGCCGTCGCGGCCGACCTGGAAGCGGCGTGGGACGCGCAGCTGCGCGGCCTGCTGCCGCAGGCGCACACCCTGCTTGAAGCCGACGGGCCGGCCGGCCCGGAGCATCGGTTCGCGCTGGCCGGCGTCGCCCTGGAGTTGGGCGACCTGGACGGCGCGCAGGCGGCCTTGGAGCCGCTGGCCGGCGACGCCGCTCACCCGGACTTTCCGCGCGCGGCGCTGCTGCTCGGCCGCCTGCACTTGGCCGCCGGCAGAGACGGCGCCGCGCGCCGGGCGTTCGTCGCCTCTCTGGAACGGTCGGCCGAGGGGCCGTATGCGGCGGCCGCCCACTTGGCGCTCATCCGCCTCGACCTGCACGCCGGCGCGGTAGACGACGCCGGTGAGCGGTTGCGCCGACTGGCCGAGATGGGCCCCTCACCCGAGGCGGAGATCGCCGCGGGGCTGTTGCGCGCGGACGGCGCGTCCGGTCCGGTCCGGCCGTTTCCGTCGCCGGTCGCCCTGTTTGCGGCTGCGCGGCTGTCGGCGGGAGCGGCAGCGCCGACGCTCCTGCCGCCCGGCGGCGCCCAGGAGCCGAGCGGCGCCGTACCGCAGTCCGTTGCCGGGTTGCAACCGATCACCCCGGCCGGCGCCGGTGAGCCGCCGGCCGTTGGCGGGGCTCAGCGGATCATATCGGCGAGCGTCGGCGCACCGCCGTCCGTTGGCGAGGCGCACCCGACCGCATCGGCGGGTGCCGGCGCAACGCCGTCCGGCGGGGCGCAGCGGATCACGTCGGCGGGCGCTGGCGCACGGTCGTCTGCTGACGGGGCGCACCCGACCGCACCAGCTGGCGCCGGTGCAACGCCGTCTGCCGGGTTGCAACCGATCTCGCCGGCTGGCGACGACGCACTGTCGTCCGTTGGCGGGGCGCAACGGATCGCATCGGCGGGCGCCGGCGTAGCGCCGTCCGTTGGAAGGGCGCACCCGGTCGCATCGGCGGGCGCCGGTGCCACGCCGTCTGCTGACAGGGCACAACCGGTCGCATCGGCGGGCGCTGGCGCACCGTCGTCCGCCGGAGCGCAACGGATCGCATCCGCGGGCGCTGGCGGGGCGCGACCGACCGCACCGGCCGGCGCCGGGCTGCGGCCGATCGCGCCGGCCCTCGCCGGCGCATCGCCGGATGGGGAGCCGCCGCCGACGGCAGCTCCCGCCGCCGCGCCGCAGGATCCGAGCGCCGCGCCGGCGGCGCCGCAACGGGGGTTGCAGCCGGCGTCCGCTACGGCCGGCGCCGCGGCTGGCGCCGACGCGCAGTTCACCCTCCGGCTCGGTTCGTTCCGCGACGCGGCCAACGCGCAGCACATGGTCGAGGCGCTCACGGACGCCGGTTTTCCGGCCCGCTCCCGGACGTTCGGTCACTTCCACAGGGTGCTGGTCGGCGCGGCGGCCACCCGGCAGGCGGCCGAGTCGCTGCTTTCGCGGCTGCGGACGATCGGCTACGACGGCGACGTCATTCCGTACCCTCCTGACGCCGGCCGGTGAGACACCATCCGCTCGAAGCTCCGTTTTGACAGACCGGCGGAACGGCCGGCACATTTGAGGCATGAGCGCCGGGAGCGGTCAGGGAAGGAGCCTGTTCCGCAACCTGTCGCCGCTCGATCACCGCTACTACCTGGAAAACCGTGAGCCGTTCGACCGGCTGGCCGACTTTCTGAGTGAGGAGGCGGCCGTCCGCTACTACGCGCGCGTAGAGGCTGCGCTGCTGCGCCGGCTCATCGGTATGCTGCCCGCCGCCGCGCGCCCCGTAGCGGTCGATCGCAAGGCCGCGGAGCAGGCGCTCGACGCCGCAGTAGAGGAGATCGACCCCGCCGAGGTCCGGGCCGAGGAGGAGATCACCCGCCACAACCTGCGCGCGGTGGTGCGCGTGCTGCAGCGGCGGCTGCCGGCGCCGGTCCGGCATCTGGTCCATCTGGGCGCCACCTCGTTCGACATCCAGGACACCGCGACCGCGCTGCGCGTCGGCGGCGCCGTGCGCGCCGTGGCGCTGCCGCTGCTGCTGGATCTCGCCGACCGCCTGGCCGACCTGGCGGAGCGGGAGGCGGCGACGCTGCAGGTCGGACGCACCCACGGCCAACACGCGGTGCCGATCACCTTCGGGTTCGCGGTCGCGTCGTTCGTGGCGCGCCTCGACGACGTGCTGCCCCGCATCCTGCAGGCCGCCGACCGGCTGCCCGGCAAGCTGTCCGGCGCGGTCGGCGCCTACAACGCCACCGCGCTCCTGGTCGCCGATCCGCTCGACCTGGAGCGGCGCGTGCTGGCCGATCTCGGCTTGGCGCCGGCCGCGCACGCCACCCAGATCGTGCCGGCGGAGCCGCTGGTCCGGCTGTTCCTGGAGATCAACCTGGCGTTCGGCGTGGTCGCCAACCTGGCCGACGACCTGCGCAACCTGCAGCGGACGGAGATCGGCGAGGTGGCCGAGTCGTTCGGCGCGGCCCAGGTCGGCTCCTCGACCATGCCGCAGAAGCGGAATCCCTGGAACTGCGAGCACGTCAAGAGCTTGTGGAAGGCGTTCTGTCCGCGGGCCGTCACCTTCTTCATGGACCAGATCTCAGAACACCAGCGCGACCTCACCAACTCCGCGTCGGCCCGGTTCGCAGCCGAGTATCTGGCCGGCTTCACCGCCGCCGTGAACCGGATGCTGCGCGTGGTCGGGTCGCTGCGCGTCGACCGCGCGCGCATGGCCGCGGCCGTCCGCCGGAGCGGTGACCAGGTCGCCGCGGAGGCCGCCTACGTCGCGCTGGCCCGCGCGGGGGTGGCCGACGCGCACGAGGTGGTGCGGCAGGCGTCGGCCGCGGCGACCGCCGGCGGGCAGACGCTGGCCGCCGTGCTCCGGCGCGACGCGGCGCGCTGGGCGCTGCTGGAAGGCGCGGCGTCCGACGGATCGAACGCAACGCCCGGCGGATCGAGCGCGGCCGACCTGTTGCGCGATCCGGGCCGTTACTGCGGACGGGCGGCCGAACGGGCGCGGGCGGTGGCCGCCATGCACCGCGAACGGTCGGCCGCGCTCCGGCGCGCGCTGGCCGGCCGGTCCGGCTGAGTGGCCATGGACACCATTCTGGTGCTCGACTTCGGCGGGCAGACCGCGCAGCTCATCTGCCGCCGCATCCGCGACTCCGGCGTGTACAGCACCGTGCTGCCGGGCGACGCGCGGCTCGACCGGGAGGTGTTGCGCGGCGTCAAGGGAATCGTGCTGTCCGGGTCGCCGCATTCGGTGTACGAGCCGGCGGCGCCGCGGCCGGACCCGGCGTTGCGCGCGGCGGGCGTGCCGATCCTGGGGATCTGCTACGGGCTGCAGCGGCTGGTCACCGATGCCGGCGGCCGGGTGGCGGCGGGCGCCACCCGCGAGTATGGGCGGTCGCGGATTCACTTCCGCGCGCCGAGCCCGCTGTTCGCCGGGGTGGACGACGGGTTCGTATCGTGGATGAGCCACAGCGACGTGATCGAACGGCCGGCCGGGCTCGCCACGGTGGCGGTGTCGGAGAACGGCCATCCGGCCGCCATGCAGGACGGCGCGGGAACCTACGGCCTGCAGTTCCATCCGGAGGTGTCGCACTGCGAGTTCGGCGCGCGCATCCTGCGCAACTTCGCCGCCGGCGTCTGCGGCGCGCGGCGCGACTGGAACCTGGAGCGGTTCCTGGAATCGACCGCCGCCCGCGCGCGCCGGCAGGTCGGCGCCGCGCCGGTGGTGACGCTGATCTCCGGCGGGGTCGATTCGGCGGTGGTCGCCGCGCTGCTGCTGCGCTCGCTCGATCCCGGTCAGGTCCACCTGCTGTACGTGGACACCGGGCTGATGCGCGACGCGGAGACCGAAGAGGTGCTCGCCGGCCTCCGCTCGCTCGGCGCCGCCAACCTGCACGCGGTCGACGCCTCGCAACGCTTCTTCGCCGCGCTGGCCGGCGTCACCGACCCGGAGCGGAAGCGGGCGGTGGTCGGCGACGAGTTCGTCCGCGTTGCGGTCGACCAGCTCGACCGGCTCGGCATAGCCGGCGCCTGTCTGGCGCAGGGAACGCTCTACACCGACCTGATCGAATCGGGCAAAGGGGTCGGGGCGCGCGCCGACGTGATCAAGTCGCACCACAACGTCCGGTCTCCCTTGATCGAGGCGAAGCGCGCATCCGGCGCGTTGGTGGAGCCGCTGGCCGATCTGTACAAGGACGAGGTGCGCCGGCTGGGCCGGCGGCTCGGCCTGCCCGACCGCGTGGTCGGCCGCCATCCGTTCCCCGGACCGGGGCTGTCGGTGCGGGTCATCGGCGAAGTGACCCCTCAGCGGTGCCGGACGCTCCGCGCCGCCGACCGTATCCTGATCGAAGAGTTGCGCCGCCGCGGCCTGTACGACGCGATCTGGCAGGCGTTTTGCGTACTGCTGCCGGTGCAGTCGGTAGGCGTGGCCGGCGACGTGCGCCGCTACGGATCGGTAGTCGCCATCCGCGCGATCACGTCCCAGGACGGCATGACCGCCGACGTCTACCCGATGGCGCCGGCCGATCTGCTGGCGATCTCGTCACGGATCACCAACGCGGTGCCGGAGGTGGGCCGGGTCGTGTACGACGTCTCCAGCAAGCCGCCGGCCACCATCGAGTGGGAATGAGCCGTATCGAGCCGGCATGAGTCTGTACCTGTTGGCGGTGACGCCGCTCACCTTCTACGCCGCGTGCGCGGTGCTGCGCGACCGGCCGCCGGTCATGCCGTCCGATCTGTGGCGGCGGTTTGCGCTCGGCGGGCTGCTGGCGCTCCCCGGTTACCTGGCGGTCGGCCTGGCCGCCGGCGCTGCGGCCGACCGGTTCAGAGCCTCCTATCAGCCGGCGGAGTTGTTCGTCCGGTTGACGGCGATCGAACACGCGCTGCCGGCCGTCACGGCGGCCGCCGCGGCGGTCGTGGCCGGGCTGCTGGCGGGCGCGTGGCGGCGCCGCGGCGCGCCGGCCGGCCCGCTCGGCGTACTGGCCGCCATGGCCGGCTACGGCTCGATCTACGCCGCCGCCGAGCTGGCCGCCGCCACGCAACCGCCGAACGTCATGCAGCTCCTGATCGCTCCGACGTTGCGCGCGGCCACGCTGGTCGTGCTGGTCCTGGCGTGGACGCAACGGGCGCGCCCGCTGGCGGCGGCGGGGATCGCCGCCATGGCGGTGCTGACGCCGGGGGCGGCCTCCTGGCTGCACGCGGTCGGCGCGCACGCGCCGGTCGGCGTACTGGCCGGCGCCGCGGCCGTCGCCGGCGCGGCAGCGCTGCTCACCATGCGCGGCCGCGCGTGAACGGGCGTCGCGCCCGGGCGGCGGCGCTTGCCGTGGCTGCGTTGACGGCCGCGGCGGGGGGGCTGGCCGGATGCGCCCGGCCGGCCACCGATCTGGTCTTCCTGGAGGCGCCGCTCTGGGGCGCGCTCGACGGCGAATCGCTGGCCGAGCGGCTAGCGCCGGCCGGGCGGCAGGCGGACCGCCGCTTCGAGGTGCGGCAGGCGCGGTCCGAACGGGCGCCGGTGCGCGAGCTGGAGGAACTGCTGACCGAGCGTACCTATCGGGGCGTGGTGGTGGGGCCGCTGCTGGCGCTCGAAATCGACCGGATCGCGCCGGCGTTCGCCGGCGTGGAGTTCGTGGCGTTCCGGCTCGACGACGCCGGCGCGGATGGCGCGGCATCGCCGCCGTTGCCGCCAAACGTGACCGAGCTCCGCTTTGCGCGCGGCGACGGTCACCGGCGCGCCGGCCGGGTGCTGGCGCTGATCGAACCGGACGGCGCGGTCGGGATCATCAGCGCCGGCGGGCGCAACGAACGGGAGATCGCCGCGTTCCGCGAAGGGTACGCCGCAGGCGGCGGGCGCGCCTTGATCGACCACCGCCGGCTGCTTTCCACGCGCGACGGGGGCGAGGTGCGCCGGCTGGTCGAGGAGCTCGGCCGCGGAGGGGTCACCACCGTGCTGTTGCGCGCCGGCCCGCTCACCGCCGACGGGCTGAAAGCCATGCGCGGCCGCGGGATGCGGGCGATCGTGACGAACTGGGGGCTTGCCGGCGACGGGACGGCGCGGCCGCTGGCCGACGCGGTGCTGTGCTCGATCGACGATGACCTGCCCGGAGCGCTGCTCGCGCTCTATGGCGTCCCTGGCGGCGGGGACGCGGGGACGGCCGGCGGCGGGCGCGCCGAGCATCGGAGCGTGCTCCGCTGGGGCGGCGCCGCGCCGCTGCCGGATGGCGCTGCCGAATACGTTGACCGGCCGGCCGGAACCTGATAGCTTTCGGTACCGCGGTTCCCGGTTGTGTAATTGGTAGCACCCAAGATTCTGGCTCTTGTTGTGGGGGTTCGAGTCCTCCCCGGGAAGTAATCGGCAGGGACGCGGCGCTTTTGCCATACTGCCGCCATGCGGCTGGTCGCCGACCTGCACCTGCACTCGCACTATTCGCGCGCCACCAGCCGCGACCTGACGCTTGAGCACCTGTGGAAGTGGGCGCAGCTCAAGGGGGTGCAGGTGGTCGCCACCGGCGACGTCGCCCATCCCGGCTGGCTGGCCGAGATGCGCGACAAGCTCGAACCCGCCGAAGCGGGCCTGTTCCGGTTGCGGCCGCAGTTCGCGGAGGCGATGGCGGCGGAAGTGCCCGGCTCCTGCCGAGGCACGGTCCGCTTCCTGATCGGCGGCGAGATCAGCAACATCTACAAGAAGCGCGACCGCACCCGCAAGGTGCACAACATCGTCTTCTGCCCCTCGTTCGAGACGACCGCGAACCTGCAGGCGGCGCTCGAAAAGATCGGCAACATCCGCTCGGACGGGCGGCCGATCCTGGGTCTGGACAGCCGCGATCTGCTTGAGATCGTGCTGGGGGCGGATGACCGCTGCCATCTGATCCCCGCCCACATCTGGACGCCGTGGTTCTCCGTCCTCGGCTCCCGGTCCGGCTTCGATTCGGTGGAGGAGTGCTTCGCCGACCTGACGCCGCACGTCTTTGCGGTGGAGACCGGCCTCTCCTCCGATCCGCCGATGAATTGGCGCGTCTCCTGGCTCGACCGCTACACGCTGATCTCCAGTTCCGACGCGCACTCGCCGCCCAAACTGGCGCGGGAGGCGACCGCGTTCGACACCGAGTTGAGTTATGACGCGCTGTTCGGCGCGCTCGCCGGCGGCGCCGCCGCCGGGTATCGCGGCACGATCGAGTTCTTTCCGGAGGAGGGCAAGTACCACCTGGACGGGCATCGCAAGTGCGGGGTGCGCTGGGAGCCGGGCACCACGATCGCACGCGGCGGACGCTGCCCGGCGTGCGGCAAGGCGGTGACGGTCGGCGTCTCCCACCGGACCGAGGAGCTGGCCGACCGCCCGCCCGGCGCGCGTCCGGATTCGGCCGGCCCGTTCGCTCGGCTCATACCGCTGCCGGAAGCGCTTTCCGAGATGATGGGCGCCGGCCCCAACAGCAAGCGCGTGCAGGCGGAGTACCACCGCCTGCTGCAGCGGCTCGGTCCGGAGCTGACGATCCTGCAGGACGCGCCGCCGGAGGAGCTCGCCGCCGGCGGCGGCGAGCTGCTGGCGGAAGGCGTCCGGCGGATGCGCGCCGGCGAGGTGCGGACCCAGGCGGGTTATGACGGCGAATACGGCGTCATCCGCCTGTTCGACAGAGAGGCGGACCGGGCGTCGGCGTTCCAACTCGGCATGTTCGCCGGCGAAACGCCAGCGCACGCCGATTCGGAGCACACGGATACCGGGCTCGCCGATCCGGCGCCGCCGGTTTCCTTGCCGCCCGTGCCCGGCGGCCGGGCCAGCGCCGTCACTGACGGGGCTGCCGGCGGATCGGGCCACCGGGGCCGGTCCGCTCCCGGCGGCGCCGTCCCGGCCGCCGGTGACCGGGCGCCCGGTCACCGGGCCGCCGCGCCGCGGGGGACGGACGCATGGGCCGCCGGCCTCAACCCGTCGCAACGGGAGGCGGTGCTGGAGACCGGCCGCCCGTTGGCGATCGTCGCCGGACCCGGCACCGGCAAGACGCGCACGCTCACGGCCCGGATCGCGTATCTGATCGATCATCTGGGAGCGCCGCCGGCGTCGGTGCTGGCGCTCACCTTTACCAATACGGCGGCCCGGGAGATGCGCGAACGGCTGGCCGGGATGCTCGGCGGCGGCCGGGCGGACGGGATCACCGCCGGCACGTTCCATCAGCTCGGCGCCGCCGTGCTCCGCGAATTCGGGGCGGCGGCCGGCATCGACGCGGCGTTCGCCATCGCCGACGACCGGGACCGGCGCGACCTGCTGAAGCGGAGTGCGCCGGAGCTGTCGGCCGCCGGCGTCCGCCGGGCGCTGGACGCGATCTCGGCCGGCAAGAACCTGCTGGCCGACGCGCCGGAGGAGCCGGGGGCGCCGGATCTCGCCGACATACGGGACCGGTACGACGCCGCGCTGGCGGCGGCCGGCGCGCTCGACCTCGATGACCTGATCTTTCGCACGGTGCGGCTGCTGGAAGCCGAGCCCGGCGTCCTGCGCGCCCTGCAGGGACGGTTCCGATGGATCTCGGTCGACGAATACCAGGACGTGAACGCCGCGCAGCACCGCCTGCTGCAGCTGCTGGCCGCAGGCGGCGCAAATATCTGCGTCATCGGCGACCCGAACCAGGCGATCTACGGCTTTCGCGGCGCCGATCACCGCTACTTCCTGTCGTTCGCGGGCGACTTTCCCGGCGCCCGGCAGCTCCGGCTGGATCGCAACTACCGCTCGCCGCAGGCGATCCTGGACGCCGCCGCGCAGGTGATCGCGCGCGGGGCAGAGCCCGGCGAGGCGGCGCTGATCGCCGACCTTGCCGAACGGGCGGCCGCGCCGGTGAAGGTCGACGTCCACCGCGCCCCCACCGACCGGGCGGAAGCCGAGTTCGTGGTCCATCAGGTGGAGCGGTTGGTGGGCGGCACCAGCTACTTCTCGCTCGACTCCGGCCGCGTCGACGACGACCAGGCGGCCGAGCACTTGGCGTTCGGGGACTTCGCCGTGCTGTACCGGCTCAACGCCCAGGCGGAGCCGCTGCAGGAGGCGTTCGACCGTTCCGGCATCCCGTACCAGACCACCGGTGGGGCCGCCGCGGCGGAGGAGCGGCCGGTGCGGGAAGTCCTCTCCCTGCTGTGGCTGACGCTCACGCCCGGCAGCGCGCTGCACCGCCTGCGGGTCGTGCACGGCGCCGGCGCGCGCGAGGCGGCGGTGACCGGCGCGGCGGCCCGACTCCGCGCCGCGGCCGGGACCGCAGCGCCGGTCGCCGAGCGCGTCCGGGCTGCGGCCGCCGGTTGGGCCGAGCTGTCAGGCGCGGCCGGCGGCGCCGCCGAACAGGACCGGATCGCCGGTCTGCAGCGCGCCGCCGGTCCCTTCGGCTGCCGCCTGCGGGACTTCCTGACCGCGATGGCGTTGCAGAGCGAAACCGACCGGTACGACCGGCGCGCCGACCGGGTGACCCTGATGAGCCTGCATGCGTCCAAGGGCCTGGAGTTTCCGGTGGTGTTCATCGTCGGCTGCGAAGAGGGGCTGCTGCCGTACCGGACGCCGCATCGGGACACCGACCCGGCCGAGGAGCGGCGGCTCTTCTACGTCGGCATGACCCGCGCCCGGCGGCGGCTGATCCTGACCCACGCGGCGCGCCGCCTGTTGTTCGGCCGCACCGCGGAGCACCGCCTGTCCGGGTTCGTCCGGGACATAGAGGCCGCGCTCCGCGCCGCCAGCGCGGCGGCGCCCCGCCCCCGGCCGGCCGAATCGGCCGGCGCCGGGCAACTGCCGCTATTCCGGGACGTGACGTGACAAGGAGGATGGACATGAAGCGCAAGCGCCTCTATCTGGCCAATCCGTACGGGTTCTCGGCGCAGCAGCGCGACGGGCCGCTGCCCGCGCTGGTCCGGGCGCTGACCGCCGCGGGGGCGGAGGTGTGGGAACCGTTCGCGCGCAACAACCAGGTCGACCGCTCCGCGGCCGGCTGGGCCTACCGCATCGGGCAGGCCGACCTGCGCGACGTGCGCGACGCCGACGGGCTGTTCGCGGTGGTCAACGGCTGTCCGCCGGACGAGGGGGTCATGGTCGAGCTCGGGCTGGCGATCGCCTGGAAGAAGGCGGTGTTCCTGTTCCGTGACGACTTCCGGCGCTGCACCGACAGCGAGGAGTATCCGCTCAACCTGATGCTCTTCACCGGACTGCCGGAGCAGGGCTGGAAGGACTACTGGTATGAGTCGGTGGCGGACATCGCCGACCCCGGCAAGGCGCTGGCCCGTTGGCTATCCTCCCCGCATGGGTGAAATCGCCGGTCGGTAGAGTAGACTGCGGCGCACCGCTACGTGGTCTCAGGCGACATCAAACTGAAGCTGGCGCCCTGCGGGTCGCGCACCGCGGCGATGCGGCCGACGGTCGGTATGTCGGTCGGGGGCAGGTTGACGCCGCCGCCCTTGGCGGTGACCGCGGCGACCGCGGCATCCACGTCGGCGACTTGAAAATAGACGGCCCAGTGCGGCGGCACCTGCATGGCGCGCAGCTCCTCCGGCAGCGCCATGATCCCGGCGGCGAAGTCATCGCCGGCCTTCAGCACCGTGTACTCCACTCCGTTCTCCATGGTGGTGCGCTCGCTCTCCATCCCGAACAGGGCGGTGTAGAAGCCGGTGGCGGCGCCGGGATCGGTGGTCATCAGTTCGCACCAGCAGATGGCGCCGGGTTCGTACTTCACGCCCGCGCCGACGTGCGTGCGCGGCTGCCAGAGCATGACCGCGGCGCCGGTGGAGTCATTGATGGCCGCCGAGCGTCCCGACTCGAACACGTCGACCGGCCCCATGAGGAGCTTGCCGCCGAGCTCGCTGACGCGCCCCCCGGTGGCGGCGACGTCCTCCACGCTCAGGTGCACGCCCCAGTACGGGGGCATGCCCCCCTGCCGTTGCTCTTCCTGCTGGGTGTAAATGGCCGCGGCGTAGCGGTCTCCGAGGAGCGCCATGCTGTAGAGCTGCTTTCCCTCCTGGTCCATCGGCCTGTCCTCGTAAGTCCAGCCCAGCAGTTCGCCGTAGAATGCCTTGGCCGCCTCCTGATCGGTCGTCGCCAGGTCGACCCAGCACGGCGCGCCGGGAACGTATCGTTCGATCTTCATCGTTCAGTCATCCACCTTCTTGGGTTGGTCCGCGGAGGCGCGGGGGCCGGTTTGGTCGACCACGCCGGCCCCTGTCGGCCGCGCCTCGGTTCCGGCCGCAGGGTAGCCCGGCTGCGCGCTGCGTGTCGATAACGGGTCGCCGGTCCGGCGCCGCCGTCAGCCGGCGGCCACCTCGAAGGCGGCGATGTTGCGCTCCGCGCGGCTGAACTCCACGCCGATCAGGTGGATCGGCTCGCCGCCGGCGCGGTACTTGTCGGCGTAGCCGCGCGCCTGCAGCTGCTCCAGCGCGCCGCCCTCCGGCTCCATTTCCACCACCTTGAACTCGAACAGGTAGACGTTGCCGCCGTGACGCACCGCCAGGTCGACCAGCCCGCGGCTGCTCGAATCCTCCACCGTGACGTCCAGTCCCAGGGCCGCGAACCAGGAATAGCAGACGCTGGCGTAGTAGCCTTCGTACCGCGCCACGTCGTTGCGGGTGTGCCACTCGTAGGGGATGCCGGCGAAGAATGCGCGGAACAGCTTTTCCAGTCCGGCAAAGTCGTTCGCCGCCAACACCCGCTCCAACGCGCTGTCCTGCGCCATCCGGCGCGCCGCGTTGGGCGCCAGCGCCCGCAACAGGCGTTCGTTCAGGCCGAGCCGCACTTCGCGGTTCGGATAGCCCAACCGGTAGCGCGGCCCGCGCGCCGAACGTTCGACGTCCAGGATGGTCAGATAGCCGGTCTGAAACAGCAGCGCCTCCGGTTCCATCTCGTCCACGTCGAACGCGGACAGCAAATCGGCGCCGGCCATCATCCCGTCCAGCGCCGGCGAGGCGACGCCGCGCTCAATCAACGTGTCGATCAGAAAGGTCGGCGTGCCGGTCTCGAACCAGTGCGCGGCGAACTCCCGGCTGTTGAACAGCAGGAGGATGTCGAACGGGTTGTAGACGCGGTCGTCGCCGCGCCAGTTGTATCCGTTGTACCAGTCGCGGATCTCGTCCCGGTCCAGGCCCGGCAGCTCCGGCGCGAACACGGTGTCCAGGTCGGCTTCCGTGTAGCCGCAGATCGCCGAGTAGCGCGGATCGAGCGTGATGTCGGTGAGGTTGTTGGGGCCGGAGAACAGACTCACCTTGGAGAACTTGCTCACGCCGGTGAGCAACGCGAACGTCACGTGGGCGTCGCACGACTTGATGGTCGAGTAGAGTTCCTGCAGGTAGCCGCGGTTGGCGCGCGCCAGCTCCTTCCGCTCCAGCGTGTCCAGGATCGGCTTGTCGTATTCGTCGACCAGCACCGCCACCCGCTGCCCGGACTGCGCGTGCAGTGTTTCCAACAGGTGTCCCAGCCGCCCCGGGGCCGTCCGGTACTGGCCGGCCACGCCCGCGCGCCGCTCGATCGCGGCGAGCTGTTCCATGACGGTGTCGTCCAGCAGGCCCGGCTCCCGGTAGCGGCCGGCCGCGAAGTCGAGCCGCACCACCGGATGGCGCACCGACCAATCCCAGCGGTCGTGGACGCGCAGGCCGCGAAACAGCTCCTCGCTCCCCTCGAACAGCTCCTTGATGGTGTCGACCAGCAGGCTCTTGCCGAAGCGGCGGGGCCGGGACAGGAAGTAGTGCTTGCCGTCCCGCACCAGACGATCGATGAAGGCGGTCTTGTCGACGTAGTAGCAGTCGTCCTCGCGGATCTCACGGAAGGTCTGGATGCCGGTCGGCAGCTTCCTGCGTTGCATGGCGCCGGGCATGGTATCATGGTACCGTGTGGGTGATGACAGGACCGCAACGCGTACTGGTGACCGGCGGCGCCGGCTTCGTGGGCTCGCATCTGTGCGATCGGCTGCTGCAGGACCCGAACCGGGAAGTGCTGTGCGTGGACAACTACTACACCGGCCAGCGCGGCAACCTGACGACGGCGCTGGCCGACCCCCGGTTCGAGGCGATACGCCACGACGTCACCTTTCCGCTCTACGTGGAGACCGACCGGATCTTCAACTTGGCGTGCCCGGCGTCCCCGCGGCACTATCAACACGACCCGGTGCAGACCGTAAAGACCTGCGTGCACGGCGCCATCAACATGCTCGGCCTTGCCAAACGGCTGCGGGCGCCGATTCTGCAGGCATCCACCAGCGAGGTGTACGGCGACCCGGCGGTCCATCCGCAGACCGAAGACTATTGGGGCCACGTCAACCCGATCGGCCCGCGATCCTGCTACGACGAAGGCAAGCGCTGCGCGGAGACGCTGTTCTTCGACTATCACCGCCAGCATCGTCTGACCGTCAAGGTGGCGCGCATCTTCAATACGTACGGTCCGCGCATGGCCATGCACGACGGCCGGGTGGTCTCTACCTTCATCGTGCAGGCGCTCCGCAACCATCCGATCACCTTGCACGGCGACGGCGGGCAGACGCGCTCGTTCTGCTACGTGGACGACCTGGTGGAGGGGCTGATCCGGCTGATGGACAGCGCGGACGGCGTCACGGGGCCGATCAACCTGGGCAACGACCGGGAGGTCACCATCGGCGACTTGGCGGAGACGGTGGTCCGGCTGACCGGGTCGAAGTCTCCCATCGTCCGTAGCGATCGGCCGGCGGACGACCCAAATCGCCGCCGGCCGGACGTGACCCTGGCCCGTGACACGTTGGGCTGGACGTCGAGCACCCCGCTCGAAGACGGCCTGTGGCGTACGATCGACTACTTCGACGGTCTGCTGGCGGCGTGAACAGGCCGGTCTATCCCTTGACCGATCCGGCCATCAGGCCGCGCACGAAGTAGCGCTGCAGCGCGAAGAAGATGATCAGCGGCATCACCATGGTGACGAACGCGCCGGAGGTGAGCACGTGCCAGTCCTGCCCGCGGGAGCCGACCAGCTCGGCCAGGCGGGTGGTGACCAGCGCGAACTCGGCCTTGGTCCCCAGGAACACCAGCGCCACCAGCAGATCGTTCCACACCCACAGGAACTGAAAGATCGCGAACGACGCCACCACCGGCGTGGACAGCGGCAGCACCAGCCGCGTGAAGGTGATCCACGGGGTCGCGCCGTCGGTGTGCGCCGACTCGATGATCTCGCCGGAAATGGAGGTGGCGATGTACCCGTACAGCAGATAGGTGGCGAGCGGCAGTCCGAACCCGGTGTGCGCCAACCAGATGCCCAGAAAGGTGCCGTTGAGCCGCAGGCCGGTGTAGAGCCGCAGCACCGGGATCAGCGCCATCTGCAGCGGCACGATCAGCAGGCTGACGATCAGGATGAAGATCAGATGGCGCCCCGGAAAGTCGATCCAGGCGATGGCGTAGGCGGCGAACGCGGCGATCGTGATCGGGATCACCGTGGAGGGGATCGTCACCAGCAGGCTGTTGAGAAAGGCGTTGCCCATGTTGTCGGCCAGGATCACCCGCTGGTAGTTGCGCAAGGTCCACTGGCCGGCCGCGAACGGTTCGGTGAGCGCCGTCCACCAACCGCTGTTCGCTATCGCGTCCGCGGGCCGGAACGAGCTGGTGAGCAGCCCCAGCGTCGGCGCCGTCCAGACGACTACCAGCGCCCCCAGAAATGCCCAGATCAGCAGCCGCGCCGGTCGTCTCATGCCGCTTCCTTCCGCATACGGCGCACGGTCCGCATCATGAAGGGTATGACGATGATGAACAGCAGCACCGCCAGCGCGCTGCCGCGTCCGAAGTCGAAGAACCGGAACGCCTCCGCGTACATGCGCGACGCGACCACGTCGGTGTCGAAGTTGCCGCTGGTCATCACGAACACCACGTCGAAGACCTTGAGCACCAGGAACAGGATCGTGGTCGACACGGTGATGACGGTGGCGCGGACGCGCGGGATGGTGATGTGGAAGAAGACCCTGATCTCGCCGGCGCCGTCGATGCGGGCGGCCTCCAACAGCTCCTTCGGCACGCCCTTGACCGCGGCCGACAGAATCACCATGGCGAATCCGGTTTGCAGCCAGATCACGATGAAGATCAGGAACAGGTTGTTCATCCAGGGAATGCCGAGCGCGTTCCAGGGAAGCTGCGTCAGCCACGCCTGCGGCTCACCGCCCAGGGCGGTGACGATGGCGTTGAGCAGGCCGACCTGGTCGTAGCCGGCCGGCTGAAAGTAGTAGACGAAGCGCCAGATCACGCTGGCGCCGACGAACGAAATCGCCATCGGCAGGAAGACCAGCGCCTTGATGACGCGCTCGGCCACCCGGCTCAGGCGGTCGATCAGTACCGCGATCAGCAGTCCCAGCACCACCGCGAAGAACGGGACCAGCAACACCCAGAGCAGGGTGTTGCGGAGCACCAGCAGCATCTCCGCGTCGGTGGCGATGAAGGCGTAGTTGGCGAACCCCACGAACACGCGCGAGGTGCGGTCGAAGAAGCTGATCCAGATCGTGCGCACCGCCGGAAAGACGATGTAGATGCCGGCGATCAGGAGTGCGGGACCGACGAACAGCCACGGCCGCACCGCGTCCCGCAGGCGGCGGGGGAGCGACTCGACCACGCCGTTGCCGGCGAAGAACAGCCCCCACGCCCCGCCGATGCCGACGATCAGGGCGACCACGGCGATCAGCGCCTTCGGCGCCCCGCTGTCCCGCATGAACAGGAACGCCGCGACGATCACCGCCGCCACGCCGGCGAACAGCCCGGCGGCGCGGATCAGTGACCCGGCCGCGCCCTGCTCCGACCGTGCATGCTCTGCCATACCGGTGTGCGCCCGGCGCCGTCACGGCGCGCCGGGCGCGTACTGGCAATTCCGCTCAGCGCGGGAACGACGCGTCGATCTTGCCGAGCACCGACCCGAGGTCCTCGCCGCTGACGTAGTCGACCATGCCGGTCCAGAAGGTGCCGGCTCCCACCGCGCCCGGCATCAGGTCCGAGCCGTCGAAGCGGAAGGTGTCGGCGTTCTGGATGATCTCCGCCGCCTTCTGGTCGATGTAGGAACCGTGCCACTCGATCATGGCGTCCTTGTGCGGCGCCACGAAGCCGCCGAAGCCGGCCCACACGCGGGTCGACTCGCCCGACGACAGGTAGCGCATCACCGCCAGGGTCGCCGGATCGTCGTTGAAGGCGCTGAAGATGTCGCCGGCGCCGAGCGCGGCGCGGCCTTCCTCGGCGTCGATGGGCGGCAGGTAGAAGACGTCGATCACCTCGCCGAGCTGCTCCTGCGCGCTCTCCGGCAGGAAGCCGGCGATGAAGGTGGCTTGACGGTGCATCAGCGCGCGCGGCGGATCGAGCACCAGCGGCGTCGCCGCGTCGCCGAACGGCACCGTCAGGATGGCGCTACGGCCGCCCAGGACGAAGCCGTCGCGGAACCAGATGTCGCCCATGATCTCGATGGCGCGGCGCACCTCCGGCGAATCGAACGGCAGTTCGCCGCGCGTCCAGGCGTCGTACTGCGCGGGGGTCGCGGTGCGCAACAGGATGTCCTCAATCCAGTCGGTGGCGACCCAGCCGGTCGCCCCGGAGCTCTCGATGCCGATCGACCAGGGTACGTAGCCGTCGCTCACCATCTGCTCGGAGAGCGCGACCAGTTCGTCCCACGTTTCCGGGATGGCGTAGCCTTCCTCCTCGAACACCGGCTTGGCGTACCACACCAGGCTCTTCAGGGACGCTCGATACCAGACGCCGGCGATCGCGTCGTCAACGCGGGACAGGTCGATCCAGGCGTCGGAGTACTGCTGCCGCAGGTAGTCCATGCTGAACGACCCGGACAGGTCGGTGATGAACCCGCGCCGCACCAGGTCGGTCATCAGGCCGGGCTGCGGGAACGCCGCGATGTCGGGCGGGTCGCCGCCCTCGGCGCGGACTACCACCAGCGATTCGAAGTCGCCGGAGCCTTCGTAGACGATGTCGATGCCGGTCTGCTCCTCGAACGTCGCCATGCTGGCGTTGAAGCGCTCGGCGTCCACGTCGATGAACGCGCCGAAGACGTTGACCGTGGCGCCGGACAGGTCCTGCCCGCCGGTCCAGGGGTTGTCGGCGGTGGCCGCTGCCATCGGGGCCTCTTCCTCCCCGGTAGCGAACAGCGGCGCGGTTGCGATGGCGCAGACGGCCGCGGCGATGAGCAACATGCGTGCCCGATTCATGTGTGATCCTCCTCGATAGACTCAGTCCGCAAGGATGCCGGGCGCGCCGCGCGCTGTCAACCGGCGCCTGCCGCTAGCGCAGGCGGTCGCTGAGGCCGACTTCGCCGGCCCAGCGGCTTGACACGACGCCAGATTGCCCGTATCCCGCGACGAGGTGATTCGGGAGTGGCGGACAAGAAGCAGGAAGCCGTGACGTTTCGCCTGACCACGCAGCCGCTGGACCACGGACCGGTGGAAGAACGTGCGGGGTTCGGCCAGCTTGAGATCAGCGTGAACGGCCAGCTGATGACCGAAGGCTTCGATGAGCATGTCGGCGGATATGCTCCGGGCCCGCGGGTTTCCGGCTACCACTTCGCCGAATGGCTCGTCTGGAACTGGTGGCGCCTTCGGTGGGAGCCCGGGCCTCCGGAGAAGCTCCGCCCGGAAATACTGCGACGATGGGAAGCAGCTCATCGCACTGCCACGATTGGCGAAGGCTACGTGTGGCCCAATATCATGATTTCTTCGGACGGATTTCGCTGCGCGCTGGCCGCCGAATCGTCGCGAGAGATCGGGACGGCGCCGTTTCGGTACTTCGGGCGCCGCGAGGATGGAAGTAGTTTCGGCCGGGGACCTTGAAGCGGAGATCGACCGGTTCGCGCTTCAGGTTCTGCATGCGATCGACAAGGGCAACGCCCGCGACACCAATCTTCATCGACTGTGGAACGATCTTCGAATGGAGCGGACAGACGCGGACACATCACGTTTTCGCCGATTGGAAGCGCGGCTCGGCTTTGACCCGGACGAGATCGACGAGCGGGCGATCAGAAGTCATCTCGACGATGCAACCGAACTCGGCGATAATGCGGTTGAAGAATTGGCTGCGCACGCCGCACTTCTGGACATGGGGACCGGCATGGTGTCCGCGTCGGAACTGCGGCGAATCTCCATGCATCACGGTTTCGATGCCACAACGGACGACGCTGCTGAGTCCGTACGAGGCGGTGGACGACATGCTGGGCGCCGACACTTCGGAGGAACGACAGACCGAGGTTGCCGAACACTTTCAGGTCTCGCCGATGGCGATCTGGACTCAGTTGGTGAACAAGGGCCGCGTCGCCCGAGAGCACGCGCCCGATCTCTACTGACCGAGGAGCGGGGCTGCTCTCCGTGGCGGCGCGACGACCCCCGGGCGACTCGTGCGCGGAAGGACGCCCGCGGCGTCGTCAACGAGTCGGGCGGTTGCATCGCCGCATCTGGTCTGGTAGGATGAGGTCGCATGGAAACGAACATTCTCACTCCCAGGGAGCTCTTCCAAAAGGACATACGCTACATGATCCCTCCGTTTCAGCGCCCCTACGTCTGGAACCAGGACGAGCAATGGGAACCTCTCTGGAATGACGTGCGGAACTTGGCCGAGGATTATTTGGAAGCATCGGAGACAGCCGGCGACATCTCTGCGTTAGAGAAAACGCGCCGGCATTTTCTAGGCGCAGTCGTGATCAGGCTCGTCCAGACTGCGACCGGAGATTTCGAACAACGGGAAGTGATAGATGGCCAACAGCGAGTTACGACACTGCAGCTCCTGCTGGACGCCGTTCACCGGGTTTGCTTGGAGCTGGACCATAAACAGGTAGCCAAACGGGTGTCCAAGCTCGTCACTAACGACGAAGAGCTGGTCGAGGCGGACCGCGACCACATTTTCAAACTTTGGCCCACGAGAAGCGACCAGGAAGCATTCAGATGCGTTATGTACAACCGCCCTGCCGACCGGGCTGTTCAAGGCACCTTGCTCTTCCAGGCCCACGATTTCTTCAAGACGCAGGTTCGGAGTTGGGTTGAAGGACGCTTACATGATATTACGCCAACGCTGAAGGCGCTGGAGACCGCCGCAACCAGGCTGCTTCAAATGGTCGTCATCGACCTCGGTCAGCAGGATGATCCCAACATCATATTCGAGACGCTGAATGCGCGCGGAACCCCGCTTCAGCAGTCAGATCTCATCAAGAATTTCGTCCTATCCGGTAATCGGGACAGCAACCTGTGGGGCGATCTTGATGGGAAGTGGTGGCGAGCAGAGGTGAGGCAGGGTCGCCTGTTCAGGCCGCGGGTCGACATGCTCCTCAACTACTGGCTGGCGATGCGCACCGGGTCGGATGTTGCGCCTTCGCGGGTATTCGATTTGTACAGGAGGTACTTTGAAAGTAACCGGATCGAAGATGTGATGTCCGACGTCAAGAGTGATCTGGCGCATTATCGGCAATACGAAGAGATGCAAGGCCGGAACGCCGAGGAAGAGCTGTTTCACTACCGGACAAGCGTAATGCAGGTCGGTGTCATCACGCCGGTACTCTTGCTGCTACTGTCGGATGGCATCAACCAGTGTGCTCGATCACGGTCATTTCATATCCTGGAGAGCTTTCTGATTCGCCGAATGGTTTGTCGGCAGACTACGAAGGATTACAATCGCTTGATACTCGAAATGGCCTCGGAGCTACGGCAGCACGACCTGGATAGCGCGGATCGAGTGGTGGCAGGGTTTCTACGGAGGCAGACGGCATATGCACGCAGATGGCCAAGCGACCAGGAAGTATCGGAGTCGCTGGAGTCTTCGCCGCTCTATCGTCTGTTGACGCGCGGGAGATTGAGATTGGTCCTCGAAGGAATCGAACATCGGCTGCGACTCTCGAACAAGACCGAGCAGCAGGGTGTGCCAAAGGACTTGACCATGGAGCACCTGATGCCACAGCGTTGGCAGGGAAGTTGGTCGCCACCGGACGCCGAAGATCAGGAGGCTGCGGATTATGAACGCAGCAAACTGATTCATTCGATCGGCAACCTTACCCTGACGACTCACAGCCTCAACAGCTCAATGTCGAACGCTCCGTGGGAAGACAAGCGCTCCGAACTTCAGAAGCACAGCATTCTCTTGCTCAATAGCGCGCTGAACGAATCGGCTTGCTGGAACGAGGACAGTATCCGGGCCCGCAGCAGGCAGATGGCAGAGTGGTTGTCGGAGTACTGGCCGGGTCCGGATTCTCCGGACTGGGAGTCTTGAAACAGGCATACGGATGCGGATGCGGCGAGTTCGCCATCGCCCAATCGCGGGGGCGGCGGGACGACGCGCGCGGGTTGCGTTTGGTGTATCCTCGGCCGTCATGGACCGGGAACGTTTCAAGCATCACTTCACGGGGCCGCTCAGTTCGATCAACACGCCGTTTCGGTCGGACGGAGCGGTCGACTACGACGGCCTGCGCGGGTTCGTGGACGCGGCCATCGACGGCGGGGCGCGCACGGTGCTGTTCACGCCGGGCGACAGCCTGTACGCGGTGCTCACTGAGCGGGAGATCGCCGAGTTGACCACGGCGACGCGCGAGCACGTCGGCGGCCGGGCGATGTTTCTGGCCGCCGCGGCGCCGTGGTGGCAGGGTCAGGCGGTCGACTTCGCCCGGTTCGCGCGCGAGGCGGGCGCCGACGGCGTGATGGCCTCCATGCCGTTCCGAGGGGTCACGGTGCGCGACGCGGCGGATTACTTCCTGGCGGTCTCACGCGAGCTGCCGGCCGTGATCCTGAGCGCCACGCTGGCGCCGCTCGGCGTGCGCGGCGCGCTCGACGCCGTGCGCCTGCTGCTGGCCGAAGGCGACCGCATCGTCGGCTTCAAGGAGGACTACGGCCCGGAGTTCGCGCGGCCGGCGTGCGTGCTGACGCAGGGGGCGTGGAGCAACTTTGCCGGCGGACAGAAGCAGACCCACCTGGACATGCTGCCGTACGGCTGCGACGGCTACATGTCCGTGCTGGTCGCCTTCAAGCCGGAGATCACCCGCGCCTACTGGCGCGCCGTCGAGGGCGGTGACGTGGCGGCGGCCGCGCGGATCATCCGCGACTACGACATGCCGATGTTCGATCTGCTGGACGCCGTGTCGCCGGCCGGCATCGACGCCGCCTGCCACGGCATGATGGAGCTGGCCGGGATTTCCGGCCGCTGGCGCCGGCCGCCGCTGTCCGATCTCACCGATGCGGAGATGGAGCGCTTGCGCGCCGGCCTGCAGAGCCTGTCGTTGTTGTAAGGCGTCACCCGGCCGCGCCGGGGATCAGGCCGGCCGCTTCAGACTGAGTCCTGCATCGCGCCGCAGTTCGTAAGGTTCATCCGGTCACCTCGGTCCGAGTCTCCGGCCGCGCTGCCGCTTCCTGCTGCGCGGCGGCGCCCCGGTACTCGAAGCGCGGCTTGGCGCCGGTCACCTCGATGATCCGGTAGTCGCGCGGTGACGCCTCCCACGCTGACTGACACTCGAATCCCCACAGCCGGCGTAGCGTGGGGGACGCCGCATCCACGACGCCGCGCGGGATGGAGCGGGTGTGGTCGCAGAACGGCTTCATCCGCGCCCGGCAGTGGAAGTTGAGCACGGCGTAGCGAATCCGGTCCGTGGCGTTGGGCGCGCCGCCGTGCAGCAGGCGTCCGTCGTACACCAGGCAGGCGCCCGGCTTGCAGATGAACTGGCGCTCCTCTTCGGGCGGGATCGTGGCCGGGTCCAGGTCCCGGTTGTGCGATCCCGGCACGAAGCGGGTGGCGCCGCTCTCCGCCGTGAACTCCGAGAGCGCGAACAACGACTGCGCGAACGTGGGCACCACCGCGTGCACGTTGTACGGCGGGTTCGGCATGAAGTCGTCCCCGTCGCGGTGCAGACCCTGCGCCTTCATGCCCGGCAGCGGCGACCGCGCGCCCGAGTCGCACAGGACGTAGTCGTCGCCGAGCAGGTAGGCCAGACACGCCATCACCTGCGGTATCTCAAGCATCTCCCGGAACACCTCGGCGCGCGCCGACAGGTTGTGGGTGCGCAACGTGCCGGGCTCATGCTCGGCGGCGCGATCCTCCCGGTAGGTGAGCGCGATCTCCCGGATCGCTTCGTCGATCTGACGCGCGGTCAGCACGCCTTCCAGGATCGTGTAGCCGTGTTCGTCCAGCGCCTTGAAGTGCTTGCGCATCGCCGGGTCGGTCTTCAGAGCCTGCAGGCCGGCCGCCGTGTCCGTGGGCATGGCCCAAGACTACCATGCCGGCCCGCACCTCGTCCGCCGCCGCCCGCCACTTGCGGAGAGTGCGGACCGGCGGTACCATGCGCGGCATGGCACAACTCCGGCACTTGGCGCTCCGTTGCGGCGACCTGGAACGCTCGCGGACCTTCTACCAGACCGTGTTCGGCTGGGAGTTCCTGGGCTACCGCGGCAGCGGGCAGGCGTTGGACCTCACCGACGGCGTGCTCAACGTCACCCTGATCGACCAGCCGCCGTCCGACCGCCGCCAGTACGACGAGGGGGACGAGTTCATCCACTTCGGGATCGTCGTCGATGACCTGGACGCCGTGTGGCGGCGGCTGCACGAGCTCGGCGTGTCGTTCTCCAAAGAGAGCGTCAAGGAGCGCAACCCGATCGACCCCAGCCAGCCGCCGCCGATCTCCTTCAAGGTGCTCGACCCGGACGGCAACGTGATCGACGTCACCGCCAACCGCGCCGAGTGGGTCGGCGTACGGCTCGACGACTGACGATCAGACGCCGCCGGGCGGCTCGGACAGCCAGCGCCAGACCGGCAACCGCCGTATCCGTCCGCGCATCCCGTACCACGTCACCTCATCCTCGGCGTCGGTGTCGGCGGTGAGCACCAGCAGCCGGTCGCAGTCGAGCTCCCGTCCCGCCTGGAGCAGGGCGCGGATCTCGCGGCGCCGGGTGCTCGGGTCGGTCATGTCCCAGCAGACCTGGATGAGCTGCGTGACCCGCAGCCCCTCCTTCACGACGAAGTCGACCTCCCGCTGCCGGGCGTCCTTCCAGTAGAAGACCTGACACGCGCCGTCCAGCGCCCGCTTGCGGAGCGCGACCGCCACCAGGTTCTCCACCAGCCGGCCCAGGTCGGGACTGAACCGCACCGCGCGGGCGGTCACCAGACCGTTGTCGATGCAGTAGATCTTGCGGTTGGCGGCGGCCTGCTCCCGTATCTTGAACGAGAAGCGCGGCAGCGAGAAGAACAGGAACGCCTCCTCCAGGTGGGCGATGTACCGGGCCACCGTCCGCACGCTCCGGCACCGCGTGATCGCCGTCAGACGGTGCAGGGAGTACTCCCGGCCGACGTTGGCCAGCAGGTAGCCGGCCAGGTCCTCGATCCCGGCGACCGAGCGGATGCGGCGGCGGCGGACGATGTCCTTGTAGAGGATGGAGTCCCACAGCGTGCGCAGGTAGAAGCCGCGGTCGACGTCGCGCAGCAGCGGCTCCGGGTAGCCGCCGTCCCGGGCGTAGCGGTGCAGGGCTGCCGTCCACTCCGGCGCGGTGCGCTCGGCCGGGAAGGCGCTGACGGATTCGGTGAACGAGAAGGGGAACAGGACGATGGGAAGGTGCCGCCCGGTCAGGTGGGTGGCCAGCTCGCCGCTCAGCAGGTGGGCGTTGCTGCCGGTCAACAGCAGCCGGTATCCCTGCCGCTGCAGGCGGTTCACGAACAGCTCCCACTTCGGCAGGTTCTGTATCTCGTCGAGCAGCAGGTGACGGGGATTCCCGTACACGGCGTTGACCGCGGCCACGAGCCGGTCGTAGTCCTCCACCTCGACCAGGCGCTCATCGTCGAAGTTGAGATACCCGCGCGATCGGGTCTGCGCCAACATGTGCATGGCCAGAAACGACTTTCCGCAGCGCCGCGGGCCCAGGATCACCTTGATCATGGCGTCGTCGCCGTACTCGGCGCCGAGCTGCCGTTCGACGTACCGCTCGCTCAGCCGGGAATGGAGTTCCCGCCTCTGCAGCTCAACGGCGTCGCGGAGGGTCGGGAAGTCGGCGTTGCCTCGCACCACGGACACCATAATACCCAAAACTTGCAAGTTTTGGGTATTATGATGCCCGGACTACGACACCACCGCGCTCGACGCGGTCGGGCTCACCGCCGCCGACATCGCCACCTGGGACGACTTCGAAGCGGCCATGCTGGCCATGAAGGAACAGGGACTGTACGAGTATCCGTACGCGGCCGGCATCCGTCCGTGGACGTGGTACCTGACCGCCCTGTCCTCCGGTTCCGAGCTGTTCGACGCGGCCGGCAACCCGGTGTTCGACGATCCGGCGGACCCGGCGTACGCGGCGTTCGTGCGCGTGATCGACTGGTTCGAGCAGGGACTCATCTCGCCGGAGCGGCTCAGCTCCGCCAATCCGCACCCCAGTTTCTGGGCGGGTCAAGCCGCGTTTCACCAGGCGTGGCAGGGCGCCTTGGGGATCGCCAACGACGCCGAACGCTCCCAGGTCGCCCCGAACGCCGACTATCTGCTGCTGCCGGAACAGCACTTCACCTGGCTGCTGCCGGCCGGCCTTACCGTCAGCGCGTTCACGGACTATCCGCAGGCGGCGATGGAACTGATCGAATTCTTCGCCGGCCCGGACATGCAGCGTTTTCTGTTCGACGCCAACGGCTTGTTCCCGGCCAGCACGTCGGTATTCCGGGCGCTCGGCGACGCCGACGCCATCGACGGGTTCGACGCGATGAATGAACAGGCCGACTACATCGTCACGATCCCGTATGACCGGCCGTGGTACATCGAGTTCGAGAAGCAGGCCGAGCAGCTCATGCTGCGCGCGGCGCGCGGTGAGCAGAGCCCGCAGGATGCGTTGGCCGAGCTGGCGGACTTTGCCCGCGAGCTGAAGGCGGAGTACGAATAGAGCTTTCACGCACGGCTGCCGGCCCGTCGCGCCGGCAGCCGTGGGCCGGCTTTCGGAAGTGGCGGCCGCGGCTTTCTGCGGCTCTGGACCGGCCGCGCACGCTGGCCGCCGCGGTGCTGGCGCCGACCCTGACCCTGGTGGTCGTGTTCGGCCACGTCCCGGCGCTTTCCTCACTGCGGCTGGCATTCACGCGCTACAACGTCAAGCAGCCGGCCCGGCGCGGCTTCGTCGGCCTGGACAACTTCATCCACGTGCTGACCGACGGCGCCTTTCACGCCGCTGTGGCGCGGGTGGCGTGGTTCGTGGCTGCGGCGATCGTGCTGGTGATCGGCATCGGGCTCGCCTTCGCGCTGGTGCTCAATCGCGACTTCCGGGGGCGGGGGCTGCTGCGCACCGTCATCATCGTCCCGTGGGCGATCCCGCCGGTGGTGTCCGGCCATGCGTGGCGCTGGATTTTCAACGGCGAGTACGGCGCGTTGAACGGGCTGCTGTTGCAGCTCGGCATGATCGGCGAGTACCGGTTCTGGCTGTCCGATCCGCTCACCGCGATGGGAGCCGCGGTGCTGGTGTTCACGTGGCGCTTCGTCCCGTTCGTGGCCGTGCTGTTCCTGGGAGCGCTGCAGGCCGTGCCGGGCGAGCTGTACGAGAGCGCGGCCGTCGACGGCGCCGGCGCGTTGCGGCGCTTTCGGCACGTCACCGTTCCCGCCGTGGCCGCCATCGCCGCGATCGCCCTGGTGCTCACCGGCATCACGGCCTTCAACGTATTCGACGAGATCTACGCGCTCACCGGCGCGCAGGAGATCACCCGCACGCCGATGATCTACAACTACGAGGTGACCTTCGTCGGCGGCCGCTTCGGACGCGGGGCGGCGATGGCGTATCTCACCGGGCTGCTGCTCTTTCTGATGTCTCTGCTCTACATGCGGCTGTCGCTGCGCGAGCGGGAGGTGTAGGGAAGGGTGGCCGGCTCCGAACTCGCTATCGCCGGGGCGTCGCCGGTTCGCCGCCTGCTGTCACGGGGGCTGCTCTGGACGCTGGCGGCGCTGATGGCCGCCTGGAGCCTGGGGCCGATCGTCTGGATAGCGATCTCCTCGATCTCGGTCCGGGCCGAGCTCTACTCGGTGCCGCCGCACTGGATCCCGCGGCAGCCGACGTTGGCGCCGTATCGCACGGTGCTGGTCGAAGGCGAAGGGTTTCGCGGCGCCGGCGGGCAGGCGGCGGCGGAGCTGATCCGCGCGGGGCTGATCAACTCGCTCATCATCAGCACGGCGACCACGCTGCTGGTGATGGCGCTGGCGCCGCTGTTGGGCTACGTGTTCGGACGCATCGAGTTTCCCGGCCGCCGCGCCCTGTTCTACTTCGTGTTGGCGCTGATCGCGCTGCCGGGCTGGCCCATCATCATCGGGCTGTTTCCGATGATGGCTTCCCTGCAGCTGCTGGATACGCGCCTGGGTCTGATCCTGCTGTTGTTCACCTATCGCATCCCGTTCGAGATGTGGTTCATGACCGGCTACTTCCGCGCCGTGCCGGGCGAGATCGAGGACGCGGCCCGCGTCGACGGATGCACCCGCCTGCAAGCGCTCTACCGGGTCACCATCCGGATGGTCCGGCCCGGCATCGTCGCGGTCTCCATCATCTCGTTTCTGCATTCCTGGAACTTCTTTCTGGTGCCGCTGATCATGGCGTATACGCTCCGTTCCAAACCGCTCACCGTCACCATCACGGAATTCGTCGGGCAGTACTTCGTGCACTGGGATCTGATGTCGGCGGCCACCGTCATAGCCATCGCGCCGCCGGTCGTGATGGTCATCCTGTTCCAGAGGCACATAGTGCGCGGGTTGTCGGCGGGAGCGATTCGATGAACGCGGCGGTATGGTTCGGCGCCGACATGCTGCCGGACCGCCCCGAAGGCGCGCCGTACCGGAAGCGGCTGCGGGGGCGGCGCGTGGCGCTGCTCGCGCATCCGGCCAGCGTCGACGCCCGCCTGCGGCCGGTCTGGGAGCGGCTGGGCGAGCTCCCGGACGTGCGGATCACCGCGCTGTTGTCGCCCCAACACGGCTTTGCCGGAGAGAAGCAGGACGACATGGTGGAGAGCGCGCACGGCTATCACGCCGGGCTCGGCGCGCCGATTTACAGCCTGTACGGAGATACGCGGCGCCTGCGGCCGGAGTGGCTGGACCTGTTCGACGTGCTGCTGTTCGACCTCCAGGACGTGGGCGTTCGCGTCTACACCTTTCTCACCACCCTGGGCTACCTGCTTGAGGACTTGGCCGGCAGCGACCGCGAGCTGTGGGTGCTGGACCGCCCGAACCCGGCCGGCCGTTGCGTGGAGGGGCTGACGCTGCAGCCGGGCCGGGAGAGCTTTGTCGGCTTGGCGGCCACGCCCATGCAGCACGGCATGACTCTGGGCGAGTGCGCGGACTGGTACCGGCGCTTCGCCGGCTTGGACGTGCGGCTGACGGTCGTGCCGATGGTCGGATGGAACCCGCAGGCGCCGTGGCCGGCCGTGCGGGTCTGGCTGCAGCCGAGCCCCAACATGCCGGCCGTAGCGACGGCGCGCGCCTATCCCGGCACGGTGCTGCTTGAGGGAACGACGCTGAGCGAAGGCCGCGGCACCACGCGTCCGCTGTCGCTGGTGGGCCACCCGCAGGTCGACTGGCCGGCGGTGCGGCGCGGTCTTCGGGAACGCTGCCCGGAGCTGCTCACCGGTCTGTTCCTGCGCGACGTCACTTTCGAGCCGACCTTTCACAAGCACGCCGGCCGGCCGTGTCCCGGCTTCGAGCTGGTGACCGCCGATCCGGTCTACGACCCCGGCCGGTGCCGGCCGTATTGTCTGATCGCCGCCATCCTCAAGATCGTTCGCGCGCTGCATCCGGCGCTGCCGCTCTGGCGAAGCGGACCCTACGAATACGAGTACGAGCGCCTGCCGATCGACGTGATCGCCGGCGGTCCGGCCCTGCGCCGCTGGGTCGATGACGCCGCCGACGACTCATGGGACGCCTGGGACGCCAAGCTACGGGCCGACGAACGCGCCTGGGTGAAAGCGACCGCGGCGTTCAGGCGGTACTGAGCGTTCCGCCGGAGCGGCGGTTCAGGCTCCGGCGCGCGGCAGGGGCAGATCGACGCGGTTGTGGCCGTTCCGTTGCGAGGCAAGGACGCCCAGGATGATCTCCAGCGTCCATCGCGCGTCGGTCCCCGGCGAGACCAGCGGGCCGCCGCCGTCCAGAACTCCCACCAGCTCGTCGATGGCGCCGAGCTGATGCGCGTACAGGTAGTCGCCGCTCGACAGCCGCGACGAGTGCAGCTCGCGGTGTCCTCCGCCGCTGTCGCTGGTGAGCAGCCGGCCCTGCTCGTTGTGGAACTCCAGCCGGCCGCGGTCACAGGTGACGGTGAGAATCCCGGTGTTGAACTCCGTCTTGTACGCGTTGTAGGTGGCGCGGACGTCGTGCTCGAAACCGATCAGGGCGGAGGCGTACGGGTCCTGGGCCGGGTCCTTGCCGCCGTCGCCCCGGTAGCGGTCAAAGTGATCGAAGCCGGGCTCCAGCTTGGCGGTCACCCAGCGCGGCTCGGCGCCGGAGAAGAAGCACAACAGGTCGATCAGGTGAGTCCCGTTGCGGAACATCATCGCCCGCGGTCCGTAGTGTTCGACCGACAGCGTCCGCACCGCGCCCAGCGCGCCGTTCGCCACCATGCGCTGCGCTTCGGAGAACACCGGCGCCCAGCGGCGGGTGTGGTCGATCGACAGCAGCACCCCGTTCCGTTGGCACGCCGCGATCATGCGGTCAGCGTCCTCCAGCGTGGTGGCGATCGGCTTCTCGCAGAAGACCGCGCGGGCGCCCCCTTCGGCGGCGGCCACGGTGAGGTCGGCGTGGACGTGGTCGCCGGTGACGACGCTGACGATGTCCGGCCGCGCGGCGGCCAGCATCTCGCCGAAGCCGGCATGGACGGCGGCGCCGGCCAGTTCCGGCCACGTCTCCCGGAACTCGTCGAGCGCCTCGGCGCGCAGGTCGCACACCGCGACCAGGTCGGTGCGCGGGTGCTCGACGTAGCACGACACGTGGGAACGCCCCATCGGGCTCCGCAGTCCGCCGGCGCCGGCCGGCGGGCGGCGGGCGCCGATCCCGGTGAGCCCGACGACGGCGGCTCGGTACGTTTGCTCCGTTCCTGACTCCCCGGCGATCATAGCCGTTCCGGCGCCGGGCCGGCCACCACCTGCCCGCCGCGCACGGTGAGGCGCGGCGTCCAGCGCACGCCGGGCCGCTCCGCGCCGTCGCAATCGCGCAGCCGGCCGGCCTCATCGTCCGCCGGCTGCAGCACGGTGAGGTCCGCGCACGCGCCGGGGCGGAGCGCGCCGATCTCGCCGTCCAGTCCCAGCAGCTCGGCGGGGCGCAGGGTCGCCCGCCGGAACGCCTCGGCCTCCGGCATTCCGGCCGCTATCACCTTGGAGACGGTGAGCGCCAGATCGTGCTGCGGGCGCGAACCGACGTGGCGCCGGTACTGATCGCTGGAAATGGTGTCGGGCCAGAAGCCTGAGCCGATGGCCGCTTCTGCGACCGGAAAGCTGAACGAGACCATGCCGTGGCCGACGTCGAACAGCACGCCGCGCCGCCGCGCCTCCCGGACGCATTCGCGCACGCGGCCGTCGCTGACCATCCCTTCGGGCAGCGCGTTGAAGCAGTAGGTGACCACGTCGCCGGCGCGCAGCAACGGCAGCTGCCGGTCGAGCGGCCAGTCGCTCCGCATACGGGAACCGAACAACAGCGGGCGGCCGGTCCGTTCGGCGGCCTGCAGCGCGCGGTCCAGCACGGCGTGCGGGTCCAACCCGATCGAGGCGCCGGTGTTTACGGCGATGGCCCAGATCAGGCCGCCGCCGTCCCGGATGGCCGCCGCGCATGCGTCCACGTCGGCGTCGGCGAGCGAGCCGTACGGCCAGTCGGGATCGGATTCGCCGCGGCGCGACAGGTGGATCGCCAACCGCACCCGCGTGCGGGCGGCACCGATCACCCGGTCGCGGTAGGCGGGCCAGTTGCCGGCGCCGGCGTCGCCCTGCGACGCCGCGGTCGTCACGCCTCGCGGCAGCAGATGCCGATCAGGGTCGATGCCGTAGCGGGAGCCGCCGCGCGCCGGATGGGCGTGCAGGTCGACCAGACCGGGCAGCAGCAACCCGCCGGGGAAGTCGAACCGGGCCCGCGCCGGCCCGCTCACCTGCGGACCCGCCGCAACGATGCGGTCGCCGCGCACGGCGACCGCGCCGGGCGCGTCCAGGCCGGTCGCGGAGCACAGCGCGCGGCCGGCGCTGATCAGCAGATCGTACGGATCGGAGTCGGCCATGGACATGACGAATAACCTCAGGGAAGGGTGAAGAAGAACGTGTCGGACCGCATGACGGCCAAGCCGATCTGCGAGATGCCGCCGCGGCCGCGCCCGCCCGGCCGGACGTCGGCAATGCGGCGCGGTTCGCCGCTGCTCCGTCCCTCATACCACATATGGTAGACCCCATCGACCTTGACCGTGGTGCCGTACCAGATGCCGCAGTCGTCCCAGGCGCCCTCCGGCCCGCGTTCGAAGATCGGATTGCCGGGGTAGCGGGTCCAGGTGACCAGATCGCGCGAGGCGGCGACGCCGAAGTGCCACGGGGTGTCCTCGTGCCGGTCGCTGCCGGCGTAGACCATGTACCAGAGGCCGTTGTCGCGGAAGATCCGGTGAGTCGTCACCGACAACCCCTCCCAGCTTCCCGCGGCGCCGGCGCCCATCACCATCCGCCGGCGCGTGTGGTCGAAGCGGTAGGGGTCGGGCGACCGCACCACGTAGATGTCGGTGCCGCCGCGGGCGTCGAGCCCGGAGTAGAACAGCCAGTACTCGCCGGCGTGGAACACCACCTCCGGCGCGGCGGCGAACGCCGGGATCAGCGGCTCATCGCCGTACCGTTCAAAGCGCAACCCGTCGCCGGAAACCGCCAGCGCGATGCTCTTGACCGAGTGCCCCCACCCGCGTCCCACCGTACCGGGCCGCTCCTGCGGGACCGCGGTGTAGTACAGCAGGAACCGGCCGTCGGCGGCCACCACGGCAGGATCGATGGCGCCCAGGTCGTCGATGCTGCCGGGCGCGCCGGGCCGGGTCACCGGATTGCCGGCGTACTCCCGCCACGTCACCCCGTCGAACCGGTCCGCCGGGCAGGTGAGCAGTCCGATCGCCGCTGTGACCACGCCGTCGTCCCGCTTGGCGTTGCCGCGAAAGTAGAGCCGCCATTCGTCGCCGATGCGGAGCACGTCGGCGTTGGCGGTGACGAAGTTGCGCCACGTGCCCGGCGCGACGGGAATGACCGGATTGGCGGGGTGCCGGCGCAGCATCACGCGGCCTCCACGGTAGTCAGTCGAGGCGGAAGATCGCCGCTTCGACGTAGCGGAGCGGGTCTCCCGGATCGCCCCAGTAGTAGACGGTGATGATGCGTCCGTCCGCCATCTGGACCGTGCACGGCTCGCCTATGTCGGAGTAGACGCCGCCGAACACGGAGCCGTCGTGCGTCCACGCCTGCAGCATGTCTCGCGAGCCGGGGACGTGCTGGCCGTCGCGCACCGGCCAGCCCTCCGGGTCGCTCCAGCTGCGCCCGCCGTCGCCGCTCACCGCGACGCGGATGCCGGGAATATGACGGTCGCTCCAGGTGAACAGCAAGCGTCCGTCCTGCAGCCGGATGGTGCTGGTGGCGGAGCCGGTCACCCGGAACGGCAGCGACTCCAGCTCACTCCACGTGCGCCCCGCGTCGTGCGACCGGGCCAGCCAGGCGTTCACCTCCCGCGCTTGGCGGCCGTCCGGCAGGTCGATGGTCTCCTCGCTGTGCATCACGGCCACGATCTCGCCGCCGGGCAGCGGCGCCAACGACGCCTGGTGATAGCGGCGCCGGCCGCGCGGGTCGAGGGCGACGATCGATCCGTCGCCCCACGTCAGTCCGCGGTCGTGGGAGCGCACCACGCACTGCGGATGCTGCTGCGGCGCCGCCGGATCGGAGCCGAGGCTGCCGCACAGCGGGGCCAGCAGCGTGCCGTCCGGCAGCTCGATCATCGGCGCGTGGATCGCCGCGTGGCTGAGCGGCGACGGGGTGAGCGGCGTCGCCTGATCCCAGGTCCGGCCGCCGTCGCGGGAACGCCGCGCCAGGTCGATGTAGGTGTGCTGCGCGGACCAGTCCGGGCCGCCGCGCAGGGAGGCGGTGAGGGGCGGGGTCTTGAGGACGTTGAGTGCGTAGATGAACAGCACCAGATCGCCGCCGGCGGCGCTCACCGAGCACTGCTCCATCGGGAACGTGCCGGTGAGTCGCTGGTAGCCGTCCGGCGGCCAGGTCCGTCCGCCGTCGGTCGAACGGATCAGCGATCCGCGGCAGAGCGGCTCGCTGTGGTTGTGGCCGGCGCCGGTCTCCGGCGGCCCGTAGCGCGCCTCCCGGAACGAGACCAGCAGGTCGCCGTTGGCCAGACGCGCGATCTCCGGGAACGCGGCGTTCCACTCGCCGGCGGGGTCGCGGTAGACGGTCACGTGCTGCAGGTCGCGTACCATTTCATCTTCTCCTTTGTTGCGGCGCGGATTGCGGCGCCGGTTGCGGCGGTCTCACCCCTTCCAGCTTCAGCTGCTCGGCAAAGTGGCACGCCGCGTAGTGGGTGTCGTCGCCGCCTACGGGAACCAGCGGCGGGTTCTGACGGCGGCAGACGTCTTCCGCGTATCGGCAGCGCGGGTGAAAGCGGCAGCCCGGCGCCGGGTTGGCCGGCGACGGCACGTCCCCCTCCAGCAGCACCCGTTCCTGGGCGGCCGCCGCCGGGCGGTAGCGCGGAATCGCCGCCAGCAGCGCCTCGCTGTAAGGGTGGCGGGGGCGCCGGTACACGCTGTCGGCCGGGCCGTATTCGACCAGCTTGCCGACGTACATCACCGCCACCCGGTCGCTCAGGTGGTGCACGACCGTCAGATCGTGCGAGATGAACAGGAACGTGAGCCCCATCCGCTGCTGCAGGGTGCGCAGCAGGCGGATGATCTGCGCCTGCACCGAGACGTCGAGCGCGGAGACCGGTTCGTCGCACACCACGAACTCCGGCTCCAGGCTGAGCGCCCGCGCTATGCCGATGCGTTGCCGCTGGCCGCCGGAGAACTCGTGCGGGTAGCGGTACAGGTACTCGCTGCTGAGGCCGACCGACTCCAGCAGCGCCTCGATGCGGTGCTGGCGGTCGGCGACCTGGTGGATCAGCAGGTACTCGCCCACCACCTCGCCGACCGGCATACGCGGGTTCAACGACGAAAACGGGTCCTGGAAGATCATCTGCACCCGGCGCCGCATCTCGAACAGGCGCTCGCGCGGCAGCGCCAGCAGGTCGACCATCGATCCGTCCACCCGGTAGCGGACGCTCCCGCCGGTGGCCCGGTCCAGCCGGATGAGCGTGCGTCCCAGGGTGCTCTTGCCGCAGCCGCTTTCGCCCACCATGCCGAGCGTCTCGCCTTGGCGGATCGCCAGGTCGACGCCGTCGACCGCCTTGATCTGGCCCCCCACGCGCTGCAGGAACCCGCGCTTGATCGGAAACCAGGTGCGCAGATCCTGCGTCTCCAGCAGGTTCGCCGCGGCCGGCCGCTCCGCCGACTCAGGCATAGAGCCAGCACCGCACCGCGCTGCGGCCGTCGGTCACCAGCGGCGGCTCTTCCCGGCACCGCTCCCACGCTTTCGGGCAGCGCGCCGCGTAGGGGCAGCCGGAAACCGGTTCGAACGGCCCCGGAACGCTGCCGGCTATCGGATCGACGTCCTGGCCCGCGCCTTCGCCTATGATGAACGAGCACGCCAGCAGGCCCTGGGTATAGGGATGCTTGGGCTCCTCGAAGATGGCGGCCACCGGGGCGTCTTCGACGACTTGGCCCAGGTACATCACCAGCACGCGGTCGCACAGTTCGCCCACCACGCCCAGATCGTGGGTGATCCACAGAATCGCCATCCCGAGCTTGTCGCGTCCCTGTTCCACCAGGTTGAGGATCTGCGCCTGCACCGTGACGTCCAGCGCGGTCGTCGGTTCGTCGGCGATCAGCAGGCGCGGGTTGCACACCATCGCCATGGCCAGCATGACCCGCTGGCGCATGCCGCCGGAGAGCTGATGCGGGTAGCGGTCGACCACGTCGCCGGGGTCCGGCATGTTGACTCCGCGCAACGCCTCGACCGCCAGCTCGCGGGCGCGCGGCTTGGAGATCGCCTGGTGATGCAGGACCGTCTCCATGATCTGGAAGCCGACCGAGTAGGAAGGATTGAGCGATGTCATCGGCTCCTGGAACACCATGGTCACGTCGCCGCCGCGGATCGACCGCATCTCGCGGCTGTCGAACCCCAGGGTGGTGACGTCCGTCGCCTTGCCGCGCTCGTCGTGCAACCAGATGTGGCCGGCGCTGATGCGCCCGGCGGGCCGCGACACCAGGCGCATGATGGCCAGCGCCGTCACGCTCTTGCCGCAGCCGCTTTCTCCCACTACGCCCACCGTCTCGCCGCGGGCCACGGTGAAGTCCACCCCGCGCACGGCGCGCACGGCGCCCAGGTGGGTGCTGAACTCCACGTGCAGGTTCCGCACTTCCAGCAGCGGCGCCGCTTCAGTTGTCACTTGTACGGGTCTGCGGCGTCCCGCAATCCGTCCCCCAGAAAGTTGAAGGCGGATACGGTCAGGATGATCGCCAATCCCGGGATCATGATCCAGGACGACAACAGGATGGCGTTGAGATTCTGCGCGTCCCGGATCAGCAGGCCCCAACTGGTGAGCGGCGGCTGGATGCCGAGGCCCAGAAAGCTGATCGCGCTCTCGCCCAGGATCATACCCGGCAGGGCGATGGTGCTGACCACGATCAGATGGCTCATCACGTTGGGAACCACGTGCTTGCCCATGATGAAGCGGGCGTCCGCGCCGCCGGCCACCGAGGCGCGGATGTAGTCGCGTTCGCGGATGCTCAGCACCATGCCCCGTATCTGGCGCGCCAGCCCGGTCCAGCCGATCAGCGCCAGCACCGTCACGATGCCGAAAAACGTCCAGGTCGACGGCCAGTCGCGGGGCAGGATGGCGGCCAGCGCCAGCCAGAGCGGCAGCGTCGGGATGGAGCTGATCATCTCGATCAGGCGCTGGATCAGCATGTCGACGCGGCCGCCGTAGTACCCGGAGATGGTGCCGATGATCAGGCCGAGCAGGGTGCTCACGGCCACGCCGAACACGCCGACGCTCAAGGTGATGCGCCCGCCGTGGATGATGCGGCTCAGCATGTCGCGGCCGCGGTAATCGGTGCCGAGCAGGTTGACGTAGGCGCCCTCTTCCTCGACGCCGAACAGCTTGGTGCGCAGGCGCTGCGCGCCGGGTCCGAACTGGGCGCGCGGGCGCCGCACGAATAGACGGATCGGGTAGCGGGCCGATTCATCCCGCGTATAGATGAGCTGAAAGTCCTGGTTGGCGGTCTGCTTCATGCCGTAGACGAACGGGCGCGTCAGCCGGCCGTCGGGATCGAAGAACTGGATCGTCTGCGGCCGCATGTACACGCGCGGCGACGACTCCGCCGGCGGGTAGGGGGCGAAGAAGCCGGCGAAGACGTAGACGGTGTAACTGGTGATCAGGAACGCCAGCGCGACCAGCGCCAGCTTGTGTTGGCGAAACTTGCGCCACGCCAGGGTGCGTCCGGTCACCCGCCGCGCGCGGCGCCGGACCGGCGCCTGCTCGACCGTCTGCGGCGACGCGCTGCTCATGATCGGGTATCCGGTCTACTCGAACCGGACCGTGGGGTCGAGCCAGGCCAGCACGATGTCGGCTATCAGCGTGCCCGCCTGCAGCAGCAGCGTGGCCATCAGCAGGAAGGTGCCGGCCACGTAGCTGTCCTGATGGGTCAGCGCGGTGTAGAACATGAAGCCGACGGTCGGCAACCCCAGGACGATGCTGAGGATGGTGTCGCCGCTGATCAGCTCCGACAGGGTGTTGCTCATCCCCATCACCCACGGATGCAGGGCGTTTCTGAGCGCGTGGCGGTACACGACCAGGTTCTCCGGCAGCCCCTTGGCGCGGGCGGTCTGCACGTAGGGCTGGTTGAGCTTGTCGAGCAGGTTGCCGCGGATGATGCGCAGACCGGCGCCGGCGCCGGTGACCAGCCCGACCGCCAGCGGAATGCTGAGGTGCTTCAACAGGTCGATCAGTTTGCCCCAGCTCCACGGAGCGTTGACGTAATCGGACGAAAACAGGCCGCCTACGTGCTCGTTGAACACGAACACCATGACCGTCATGAAGATCAGCGCCAGGAAGAACCCGGGCGTCGCCATCCCCAGAAACGCCACGACGTTGGTGACGTAATCGAACAGCGAGTACTGGTGGCGGGCGGAGTAGATGCCCAGGGTAAAGCTGGCGGTCAGACCGACCATCAGACCCAACAGGCTCAGCAAGACCGTCCAGCCCAGGCGCTCCAGGATCAGGGTATGGACCGGCCGCGCCACCTGGAACGAGTAGCCGAAGTCGCCGCGGGTGACGATGTTGTACATCCATGCGCCGTAGCGCACCAGCACCCGGCGGTCGAGCCCGTACTGGACTCGCAGCTCCCCCAACGACTCGAGCGCCACCTGCTTCTCCTGCTCCGTCATGTTGAGGTTGGAGCGGATGTTCGACTCCCAGACGCTGACGAAGTCGCCGGGCGCCAAGTCGATCACCAGGAAACAGACGAACGACAGCACCAGCGTCACCGGCAGCATGTAGAGCAGGCGCTGGACGATGTAGCGGGCCATGGGGTTTCAAAGAAGCGGCGGGGGCGCGTGACGCCCCCACCGCGTAGAGTTTTGCTCTAGCCGATCGCTGCTACTTCTCGAACCACTGCCACATGCGCATCGCGATGTACTGATCCCAGCTCTGCCGCATGATGCCGCCGGACTTGAGCTCCGGCACGTAGAAGTACGGCACGTTGCCGAGGGAGTTGTCCACGACCACGGTTTCGGTCACGCCGCCGCGGGCGAACGCCTGCCGCGGCGCGTTTTCCGCGCCCCAGGCTACGAACCGGTCCATCGCCGTCTCCAGGTCCAGATCGCCGGCCAGGTAGGCGTCGCGGATCTCCATGCCCTCGATCTGCCAGTCGAACAGCTCCGTCGACTGCGTGCGCGGCAGCATCGGGTTGGGATCGCCCTCGTTCTCGGGGAACAGCCCGCCGCCGTTGCGCAAGGTCGACTCGAAGCCGGCCTGGTCGGTCCAGCCGCCCCACAGGAACGAACTGTTGCCGCGCATCTCGTACTCGCCGGTGGCGACCAGGGTGTTGTTCATCACCACCTCGTTCATCGGCCGGACCGCCACCTCGAAGCCCATCTGGTTGAGCTGCTCGCCGGCGCCTTCGATCCAGCGGACGCGCATCCAGTCGTGCGACGGCGCGACGATCGACCAGCCGATGTTGTCGCCCGCGTGGGCGGAGCCGGCCGGATATTCGCGGAAGCCGTCGCCGTTGGAGTCCATCAGGCCGAGTTCGTCGAACACGGCGTTGGCGGCGCCGCGGTCGAAGGTCTCCACGTAGCTGTCCGCGTATTGCGGATAGGCGGTGGTCATGGCCGTCGAATGGAGCTGCTTGTGGGCCGGACAGACTATGCAGGTGTGCATGCCCATCGCGTCGGTATCGAGGCCCATGCTCAACGCCATTGCGAAGTCGCGGTTCTGAAACAGATCGCGCAGGCTGTCGTGCGGGGTATCCAGGTTGATGCGCAGACCCTGGTAGACGCCGACCTTGCTGAGCGGCAGCAACGAATAGTTGCCGCGCTCCTCATTCTGGCGGATGACGCCCGCCTCCTGGGTGCTGGCCTTGGTAAAGTCGCCCCACAGCTCGTCGGACGCCAGCCCCAACGCGATCTCGGAACCGTTGGTCTGGTACTTCATCACCACGGTGTCGAAGTAGGGCAGCTGCTGTCCTTCGCTGTCGACCTTCCAGTAGTAGGGGTTGCGCTCGAAGATCAGCTTGTCGCCGACCACGCCGGTCGGCTGAAACGCGCTGAGCACCGGCGGGCGGTCACGCGGGAAGCGGGCCGAGTTCCAGTCCTCCATGGTCGCGTCCGCGTTGTACGCGGGATGCAGCTTCTCCATCTGGTGCTTGGGCAGCCAGGGGATGGAGACCGACGGCCAGATGGCCGGCGAGAAGAACATCGGCACGATCTCCGGGAACGAGTTCTTCATCGTCACCTTGAAGGTGTACAGGTCGATCTTCTCGAACTCGGGAACCCCGCCGGCGCCGGCCAGCCGGCCGCCCTCGGCGAAGTGGAACCCTTCGATGTTCGGGATCTGCGTGCTGGCGATCACGCCGCCGCGCACCACGTCGTTCCAGGTGAACATGATGTCGTCGACCGTGAACGGCATGCCGTCCGACCACTTCACGCCCTTGCGCAGGTGGAAGGTCACTTCGCGGCCGTCGTCGGAGATCTCCCAGCTTTCGGCCAGGTTGGGCTCGATGCTGATTCCGGGGTGGATGCCGGCCGGGTGGCCGATCGTCTCATCCACCTTCCACTGCACCAGCTGCTCCTGCCAGTGGAGCACGCTGCGGGCGTATTGCCCGGTGACCCAGTAGTTGACCGGCAGATCGAGGTCGGACTCGTGCGGCAGCGTCATCACCGTGGTCGTGTAGCTGCCGATCTCCGGCGCTTCGGCGTTGACGTAGGGATCGTCCGGCAGCCGTTCTTCGACCGGCGGCAGGTCGCCGGCCGCGACCATGGCCTGCAGCATCGGCGACTCCGAGTACTGCTGCCCGATGGCGGCCCAGGGCAGGGCCAGCGCCGCGGCTACCGCGGCGTACATCGCCATCCTTTTCATATTTCTTTTCTCCTCCGTTGTTTGTGGGGAAGTAGGTCAGGCCGTGGAACCACGGCCGGTGGCAGTATAGCCGACGGCGGTCGAGGTGTCCAGCCGCCGCAGTGGCCGGCCGCCGCAGTGGCCGGCCGCCGCAGTGGCCGGCCGCCGCCGTCGCTCCGCCGCCGCCGGCCGGACGCGAAGCGGGCCGCGAACGGCCAGTCGCCGCCCGGCGGCCCTGGAGCGTTCTCCAAGCGGAGCTTGATCCGCCTGCGACGGGGTGTTGACAGCTCCGTAGCGATGCGGTAGGTTGAAACGGTCTTGCGGTAAGGGTAGCGGTCCAACATCCCGGCGTTGCGCCGGGGAGGAGGTTGGCGATGACGGAGCGACCACCGGCGATCCCGGTTTCAGCGTTGCTCCGTATGCCGACGCGCGCGATGCGACCGGCGCGCCGCCTTCAGACGCATCCTGAGCACACCGTCCGCGCCACGCGCCCCTGCGTGACCTTTTGCACGGCATCGATCAGATCGCGGGCAGGACCCTGCCTGACGATTCACGACCAGATATCATCGGGGAGGATAATGGGATATCTACACGGTCAAGCGCCGTTACGGCCTAATACCATACCCTAGGCCGACCTATACCCCGCGCCCGGCGTACCCGTACTGATGAACCGTCGCATCCGCATGGCCGGCCGCCGCCTGCGGGTTGCCGCGCTCGGCGTGGCTGCCGCACTCTGGACGGTCGGCCTTGCTGGGTGCCCAGTGGGATACGGCGGCGTCGTCAAGCCGACGGAGGATTGCTCGGTCCGCTACTCACTTGAAGTCGCCAATAATGCCGGCGATGGCGTCAGAATACGGCTAGATGTAGGGGGGGGGGTGTTTTATTCTACCGGGACATTCAATAGCGGCATTGTTACGTTGGAGAGCGAAGCGAAACGGACGTTCATGGTGACCTTTGGACTGATTGGATGTGAGGCTGTGCCGGAAAGCAACAATGAGTATGTGTCAGCTTTTGCAGAGATTTGCTTTTTCGATCAGCGTTCCAATGATCCGTACAAGTGTTATGCTTACCCTACCGCCAGATGTGCGGACGCCATGTGCAGCAACGTCATGCACCGGTCGTCCGACGGGACCTGGGAGAATCTCTTCGTGGAGTCGCCGGATCGTCCATTCTACCTCGAACGGGACGGAGAAGAACCGGACCTGGCACGGATAGTGATTACCTTCGTGCCGACCGCGGAGTCGGGCTCTACGGGTGCGCCGGAATGAGTCCGGGCGAGCGGCCTGCGGATGGGCGGCCGGGCATGGCGTGAGTGGGTGAGTGGAAAGCGGCGCGTCACGTTCGCCCTGCTCGCCGTACTTGCCGGTGCGGCGGCGGGTGCGGATGCGCCTTCGCCCCGGACCTGCTGCGACGCGACGCCGGGGTGGACGGTGGGTATCGAGGCCGGCGTTGCCTGGGCGAACACGGAAGAGATTGTCGAAGCGCGCCCGGCACACGCGGCGCAGTACCTGAGCCGGCTGAGCTGGGACGCTCTCGTAGGGGTTGGCGGCATCGAGCTCAGTTACCGTGGCGGCCGGAGATCGCCATGGGCGTGCGGTTGGCGGGAGGACCCGCCGTGGAGGCGTTCTTCGAGCCGTCGTGGCAGTCGGCGTTCGAGGAGACCGGCACGAAGGTCAAGACGCCCGGCGGCGTGTACCGTGTCGAAGAGAAGCCGAACTACCGGATGACGCTGCATCGCGCAGGGATTCGGGTCGCGTGGTCGGCCGCCCGCGGGACGTAGCGCGCTGGAACCGTAGCGCCGTGACGTGCTATACCGCGGCCTTCCCGCAGGAGCGGTGACGCGGCGGCTATACTGCGGATTCGACACGAAGCCGATGCGGGAGAGAGGAACGATGGAGGCGGACGGCGCGGAGATCGAGCGGTTGAACGCCGCGGCGGCCGGCGGGGCTGAGGCGCTGCTGCGCGCCCTGACCGAGCGGCACGGCCGGGCGGTGAAGCTGGCGTCGTCGCTGGGGGCGGAGGATCAGGTGCTCACCCACATGCTGCTGGCCATCGATCCGCAGGCGGCGGTCTTCGTGCTCGACACCGGGCGCCTGCACCAGGAGACCTACGACCTGATGGCGCGCATGATGAGCCGCTACGGGATGCGCTACCAGGTGCTGTTTCCGGACGCCGGCGCGGTGCAGGAGATGGTGAGCGAGGCCGGCCCCAACCTGTTCTACGCCGGCGTCGAGCAGCGCAAGCGGTGCTGCGCGGTCCGCAAGGTGGAGCCGCTGCGCCGCGCGCTACGGGGCGCGGCCGCGTGGGTCACCGGGCTGCGGCGGGAGCAGAGCCCGGGGCGGTCGCGCACGCCGTTCGTGGAGTGGGACGCCGCGCACGGCGCGATCAAGGCGAATCCGCTGGCGGACTGGACGCACGATCGGGTGTGGGACTACCTGCGCGCCCACCGCGTGCCGCACAACCTGCTGCACGACCGCGGCTTCGCCAGCATCGGCTGCGCGCCGTGCACGCGGGCGGTCGAACCGGGGGAGGACCCTCGCGCCGGGCGCTGGTGGTGGGAGCGGGACGCGGCCAAGGAGTGCGGGCTGCACGCCCCGGCGGACACCCCGGCGGGCGGCCCGTGACCGCGCTCGAGCGCCTGGAGGCGCAGAGCGTCTACGTCCTGCGCGAGGCGTATCGCGAGTTCTCCCGCCTCTGCATGCTCTGGTCGATCGGCAAGGACAGCACCGTGCTGCTGTGGCTCACCCGCAAGGCGTTCTTCGGCGAGGTTCCGTTCCCGCTCGTCCACATCGACACCTCGTTCAAGATCCCGGAGATGATCGCCTACCGCGACCGGTTGGTGCGCTCATGGCGGCTCAACATGATCTACGGCCAGAACCGCGCCGCCCTCGACGCCCGGCGCACCTTTCCGGCCGGCGCGCTGTCGCGCATCGAGTGCTGCAAGGCGCTCAAGACCGACGCGCTGGTCAACACCCTGTCCGGCGCCTGGCCGCGCTACCGGTTCGATCACGCGCAGGACCGCTACGTCGTCGACGCCAACACCGAACCGTACACCGGCGTAATCGTGGGCGCGCGCGCCGACGAGGAGGGGAGCCGCTCCAAGGAGCGCTACTTCTCGCCGCGCGATCAGCACAGCGACTGGGACGTCGGCGACCAGCCGCCGGAGCTGTGGAACCAGTTCAAGACCGACTTCGCGCCCGGCACTCACGTCCGCGTCCATCCGCTGCTCGACTGGACCGAGCTCAACATCTGGGAGTACATCGACGCCGAGCGGATACCGGTCGTGCCGCTCTACTTCGATCAGGGGGAAGGGACCCGCTACCGCTCGCTCGGCTGCTATCCCTGCACCACGCCGGTCGAGTCGACCGCCTCCACCGTGGCCGAGATCGTCGAGGAGCTCCGCACCGGCAAGTTTTCGCACGTCGCCGAACGGTCCGGCCGCCAGCAGGACAAGGAGGGGGACGGCACGCTCGAAACGCTGCGCCGCGAGGGGTACATGTGATGGGCGGAGCCCCACCCGAACCGGCGGCGGCCGGGACGGCGGCCATGAACGTCGTCATCGTCGGCCACGTCGACCACGGCAAGAGCACGGTGGTGGGCCGGTTGCTGCACGACACCGGCGCGCTCCCGCACGGCCGGATCGAACAGGTGCGGCGCAACTGCGAACGCGCCGGCAAGCCGTTCGAGTACGCGTTCCTGATCGACGCCCTGCGCGACGAGCAGGCGCAGGGCATCACCATCGACGCCGCGCGGGTCTTCTTCCGGTCGAAGCGTCGGCACTACATCATCATCGACGCGCCCGGCCACGTCGAGTTCCTCAAGAACATGATCTCCGGCGCCGCCCGCGCCGAGGCGGCCATCCTGGTGATCGACGCCCGCGAAGGCGTGCGCGAAAACTCGCGCCGCCACGGGTTCATGGCCGCCATGTTGGGCATCCGGCAGATCGTGGTGGCGGTCAACAAGATCGACCTGGTCGACTTCGACCAAGCGGTCTTCACCGCCATTCACCGGGAGTACGCGGCGTTTCTGGAGGAGGTGCAGGTCGCGCCGATCGCCTTCATACCGGTGAGCGGACGCTTCGGCGACAACCTGGTGACCGCATCGCCCCGCACCCCGTGGTACGGCGGCCGGCCGTTGCTCGAACAGATCGACGCCCTTGCCGGCGCCGGGCCCCCGACCGAGCGGGCGTTGCGGCTGCCGGTGCAGGACGTCTACAAGTTTCCGGTGCGCGGCGACGACGCGCGCATCATCGCCGGCACCGTCACTGCCGGGCGCGTGGCGGTCGGCGACCGGGTGGAGTTTCTGCCGTCGCGCAAGCGGTCGCGGGTGCGGAGCATAGAGGGCTTCAACACCGCCCCGGCGCGCACGGCGGCGGCCGGCGCCGCCACCGGCGTCACCCTGTCCGAGGAGCTGTACGTGCGGCCGGGCGAGGTGATGTACCGGGTCGGCGAGGCGGCGCCCCAGGTCGGCACGACGTTCCGGGCCAACCTGTTCTGGCTCGACCGCAACCCGCTGGTGCGCGGCCGGCGCTATCTGCTCAAGCTGGCCACCACGCGGGCGCCCGTGCACGTCAAGGAGATCGTGCAGGCGCTCGACGCGGACACCCTGGAGCGGACGCAGGCCAAGCAGCACGTCGGCCGCCACGAGGTCGCCGAATGCGTGTTGGAGACCCACAAGCCGATCGCCTTCGACCTGGGGGTCGACGCCGGTCTGGTCGCCACCGGCCGGTTCGTGCTGGTCGATCAGTACGAGATCGCCGGCGGCGGCATCATCACCGAGTTCGTTTCGGACCTGAGCGAATCGCTGCGCGAGCACGTCCGGCGCCGCGACTACGCCTGGATGAACGGCGCGGTGAACGGCGGCGAACGGGCCGAGCGGTACGGTCAGCGCCCGTGCCTGGTCGTGCTGACCGGCGCCCTGCACCCGTTGCTGGTGCGGGTCGCGCGCGACGCGGAGCGCGAGCTGTTCGGGCGCGGCGCCAACGTCTATTACTTCGGGCTGGCCAACCTGGCCGGCGGACTGGACGCCGACGTCGCGCGCGAGCACCAGTCGTCGAGCGGCGAGACGCGGGACGAGAACATTCGCCATCTGGGCGAGATCGCCCACTTCCTCACCGATTCGGGCCAGATCGTGCTCACCACGGTGGCCGACATCGACGGGTACGAGGCGGAGACGCTACGCATCCTCAACCAGCCGAACCCGATGCTGGTGATCCGCGTGGGCGGCGACCGGCACGGCGTGGAAGCCGATCTGGCGCTGCCGCCGGACCTGTCGCCGGAGCAAGCGGCGGCCGCGGTCTGCCGCCGCCTGCGCGAGCGCGGCCGGCCGTGAACGGTCGATCGTGAGTTGCCAGGGCCGCTCCGGGCGCGTCAATCGCCGATGACGGCGCGGAAGAGCCGGATCAGGTTGCCGCCCAGGATCTTGCCGACGTCGTCGCCGCCGAATCCGCGCCGGCAGAGCTCGCGGGTGACGTTGATAAGCTTGTCGTAGCTGTCGAGCTCCTCCGGGATGCCGAGAAAGCCGCACGCCGGCAGGCCGTGGGCGCGGCGAAAGTCGTCGCTCAGGTCGAGGTAGTCGCAGCCGAGCGCAATGCGGTCGACGCCGACCGCATCGGCCAGATACTCGACGTGGGTGACCAGATCGGCGGCGGTCGCGGTGCGGGCCGGGTGCAGGTAATGGCTGAAGAAGTGGAGTCCGATCACCCCGCCGGAGTCGGCGACCGCCCGCAGCTGATCGTCGTCAAGATCGCCCGCTCCCGGAATCGCCCCGCGCGGGGTTCCGTGCAGAAACGCCACCGGCCGGGAGCTGAGCTCCACGACCTGAAAGAACGTCTTCCGGCTGCAGTGTCCGGGATCGATCAGGATGCCGATGCGGTTCATCTCCCGCACCGCCTCCCGGCCGAAGTCGGTGAGTCCCCGGTGGGCGGGCGGGTCGCGCCGGTCGCAGACGTCGTTGCCGCCGGCCCACGTGAGCTGCATCACGCGCAGGCCCATTCCGTAGGCTTGGTGCAGCAGCCCCAGGTCCCGTTCGATCGGCTTGGCCCCCTCGAACCCCAGCACCACCGCCGACCGCCCCGTGTCGTGGGCGCGCACGACGTCACCGCCGGTCCGCGCCAGCAGGAGCGATTCGGGGTGCGCGTCGACGATCGCCCGAATGCTCCGCATCTCCCGCCACGCCGGTTCCGTAAAGCCGGTGTACTCGTGCAGGGATCGCTCCCGGTCCTCGGTGGACGCCCAGATGCGGGCGTCCACCGACGCCAGCGTCACCTTGCCGGCCAGGCCGGCCCGGCGCATGGCCAGCAGATGCCGCTCGTCGCAGTAGTGGTCGTGGCCGACGAAGACCGGCGCGGACCGGTGCAGCGCCTCCGCCCGCGCCGCGCCGCTCATCGCCGCGGGATCAGCCCCGGCCGGCGGCCCTTCACGAAGTCGCGCGCGTTGCCGCCCAGGATGCGGCCCGCCGTTTCGCCGCTGAACCGGCCGGGCGCCCGCACCGCGGCGATCCGGTCCGCCATGTCCTTGCCCTGCGCGAAGTGCGGCCAGTCGGTGCCGAACATGACGCGGTCCGGTCCGGCCGCCTCGACCAGCGCCTCCAGGGCTTCCGACCCGGGGTCGAGCGCTCCCAGGTCGGTGTACACGTGCGGGTACTCGCGGATCAGGGCGCCGGTCTCGGCCGCGTGCTCGGGCGTGAAGGTGCGCGCGCCGGCGTGCGCCAGCTCGAAGTTGATCGCCGGAAACGACTCGAACGTCCGGCGCAGGTGGCCGGCGTAGTCGCGCCAATCCCGGACCCGGGGCGCAACCTCCCGGTGTCCGGGCGCTATCGTCTCCAGGGGGGCGGGCTCATCGATCCCCAGGTACCAGAACGAGGTGTCGATGATGACCGGCGCCTCGAAGGAGGCGGCCAGGGAGATGATCCGCCGGCAGCGCGGATCGTCGGAGATCTCGCCCCAGAAGGAGGTGACCAGCTTGAGACCGGTGGCGCCGGCCTCCAGATGCCGGCGCGCCATCTCCATGTGGTCCGGCACCGCCGGCCCCAGGTGACACGGGAACCAGTAGAACCGCTCCCCGCACCGCCGCATGACGTCGAGCGCGTAGGCCGGGCTCATCGTCTCCCGCACGGTGGCGGGGTCCACACCCTTCCCGGACAGGTCCGACGGGATGTCTTCCGGGCTCCAGCTGATGTAGAAGGCGTGGTCGATGCCGGAGGCGTCCATCAGCGCGATGAAGTCCTCGGCGCTGGTGGGGTTGGCGGCGCCGTCGCTCCGCCGGCGGCTGTAGCGTTGCGGCGCGCCGGCCGAGTCGAATGGCTTGATGAGATGGATGTGGGCGTCGATGACCGGCGGGTTCGGCATGGTTCGGCAGCTTACGCGATCGCGGCAGCGGCGTACAGCGCCGCGCGGCGCCCCGCTTCCCGCGCCGGAACCCTGCGCGCCGGAACCCCTGCGCGCCGGCCGCCGGCCGCCGCCGGCCCGTTGCGGCGCCCCGCTCCCGCCGGGTATCATAGCGGCTCCGACCGATTCGTCCCGTTTCAGGAGGCAGGAGTATGGCAGGCGGTTCCGCAGCGGCGCTGCCGCGCGCGGCCAGGCTGCGGGCGCTGTCCGTATCCGCGTACCGGCGCATCTACCGGGACCGCCATTACCTGGCGCTGCTGCTGCCCGGCATGGCCTATTTCGTCATGTTCCACTATCTGCCGATGTACGGGCTGCAGATCGCCTTCAAGGACTTCTCGCCGCGCGCCGGCATAGCCGGCAGCCCGTGGGCTGACTCGTTCGGGCTGGCCCACTTCATCCGCTTCTTTTCGGTCTACAACGTCGGCCGGCTGATCGCCAACACCTTCCTGCTCAACCTCTATGCGCTCATATTCGCCTTTCCCGTGCCGATCCTGCTGGCGATCATGCTGACCGAGTCGCCGAGCTCGTCGTTCCGGCGCGGCATCCAGACGGCCACCTATCTGCCGCACTTCATATCCATCGTCGCCGTGATCGGCATCATGCGGATGATGCTGTCGCCGGGCTCCGGCAGCGTCAACCGTCTGCTCGGTCTGCTCGGCGTCGAGCCGATCTACTTCATGATAGAACCGGGCTGGTTTCGGCCGCTGTACGTGATCTCCGGCATCTGGCAGGACGCCGGCTTCGGGGCGATCGTCTACCTGGCCGCGCTCGCCTCGATCAATCCCGAGCTGTACGAGGCGGCGGTGATCGACGGCGCCGGGCGCATCGGGCGCATCCGGCACGTCTCCGTCCCCGGCGTCATGCCGGTGGCGGCCATCCTGTTCATCTTCAACATGGGCCGCCTGCTCACCACCGGCTTCGAGAAAGTGCTGCTGATGCAGCACGGCACCAACATGGTGGTCTCCGACGTGATCGGCACCTTCATCTATCGCGTCGGCCTGCAGGAAGCGCTCGACTTCGAGCTCGCCACCGCGGTCGGCCTGTTCAATACGGTGGTCAACTTCACGCTGCTGGTCATCGCCAACGCGGTGGTCAGACGCATAGCCGGGTCCGGCCTGTGGTAGCGCCCGCCGGACTGCGGCGCGTGCAGGCGCCGGACGTGTTCAACCACCTGCTGCTGGTGGTGATCGGACTGGTCTGCCTCTATCCGCTGGCGCACGTCCTGTCGATCTCCCTCAGCAGCGAACGGGCGATTCGCGACGGCATCACCTGGTATCCGCGCGACGTCGACCTGATCTCCTACAAGTACATGCTCACCCATCCGCGCATCCTGAGCGGTTACGCCAACACCATCCTGTATACCGCAACCGGCACCCTGATCAGCGTGGCCATGACCGCCATCACCGCCTATCCGCTGTCGAAACGCCGGCTGTTCGCCCGGACGCCGATCACGTTCATGATGGTCTTCACCCTCTACTTCACCGGCGGCCTGATCCCGACCTATCTGTTGATCCGCGGACTGGGGCTGCTCAACACGATGTGGGCGCTGGTGCTGCCGCCGGCTATCGCGGTCTGGAACCTGATCATCCTGCGCACCTTCTTTCAGAACCTGCCGGAGGAGATGGAGGAGGCTGCCGTCATCGACGGCGCCGGCGTGCTGCGCGCCCTGCGCACCGTGATCCTGCCGTTGTCGAAGGCGGCGCTGGCCACCATCGGCCTGTTCTACGCCATCGGCATGTGGAATCAGTACTTTCCGCCACTGGTCTATCTGCGCGACATGGACAAGATGCCGCTGCAGATCGTCGTCCGGGACATGGTCTTCGGCGACGTCATGCGGCAGCGGGCGGTCGCCAACAACAACCCGTTCGCCGACGAGCTGCTCGACATGTCGATCATGCTGCAGCTCGAAAAGCTGAAGTGACGGCGCTGTTCGTATCGATCGTGCCGATGCTGCTGGTCTATCCGTTCATACAGCGATACTTCGCCAAGGGGGTCATCATCGGGGCACTGAAATAGCATCAGAATCGACGGCAAGACCCATACGATCGGCGGATCGGCGGTTCCGATCCGCACCGGACATTACGAGGAGCAACGATGAGAACGACAATGAGACGACTGCTGCCGGCCGTCGCGCTGGCCGCGCTGCTGGCGGCGCCGGCCGCCGCGCAGATCGTGACCTACACGATCGTCAGCGACAGTATCGAAAAGACCTTCCAAGAGCCGATGTTCGCCGAGCTCGAGGAGATCACCGGCGTCCGCCTGGAGCCGCGGCTGTTTCCGGAGAACGACGTTCCCCGGCACTACGCGCTGATGGCCGCCGCTGACGACATGCCGGACCTGGCGGCGCGGCTGCCGGGCAACCTGGCCCTGCAGTTCGGGCAGGAAGGGCTGCTGACGGGGCTGCGCGGACTGGAGGCGTACCGGCCCAACTTCGTCGACACCATAGAGCGGTACCGGTTCGACTTCGACACGTTCCTGGCCCGCTACGGCACTGCGGACGGCGACTACTTCGTGTCGCCCACGCTGAGCGGCTGGTACAAGAACATCAAGGAGGCGATCATCTACCGGAGCGACGTCTTCGCCAAGGAGGGCCTGGACGCGCCGGCCACCAGCGAAGAGCTGGCCGACGCGCTGATCACGCTCAAGGAGCGCTATCCGGACAGCGTGCCGTACATGACGTTCCGCGACTGGTGGCGGCCGTTCTACGTGATGTTCGGCGTGTACGATTATCCGCAGGGAGAGGACTACTACCACCAGCCCGCCTACCGGGACGCGCTGCGCTACATAGCCGGGTTGTACGCGGCCGGCGCCATCGACCAGGAGTGGCCGACCCGCCAGTACGCGGAGTGGAACAAGGCGCTCAACGAGGAGGCGTCCACCTTCATGGAGGGGACGCACGGCTATTCCTTCCACGGCAACGCGCCGGGGCTGCTCGGCATTTCCGGCGACGAGCTGGCGGCGGCGGGCGCCGATCCGTTCGGACCGCCCGGCGAGCAGGTGATGGACAAACTGAGCGCGCGCTTCGCGTTCATGAGCGTCCCCACGCACGCCGGCGCGCGGCGCGTCAGCCCGCCGGCCAGCAACGTGTCCGGCTTCGGCATCGGCTTCAGCGCCGACATCGAAATGCCGGAGGTGGCCGCCAAGTGGCTGGACTTCTTCTACTCCGAGTACGGCGCCGCATGGTCCGGACTCGCCTCGCCGGAGGGCGTCAAGTGGGTCAACACCGCAGCCGGCGCCGACATCTCGTGGCCGTCGTTCGGCGCCGCGCAGGTCGAGCGGCGGGCGGCCACGGCGGCCGAGCTGGACGCTTCGTACAGCACGTACGAACGGGCGTTCCTGTTGTTCCGCAAGTTCAACCACGAGTTCCCGACCCTGCCGGCGGTCATGGAGCACAGCGGCAAGATCGCCGTGCGCCGCGTCGACGTGTTCGACCTGAGCGACGATCAGATCGAGCGGCAGGCGACCCTGGCCGCGCAGATCGATCCGGTCGTGAAGGAGTATGAGGAACGGTTCATCCTGGGCCGGCTGGACGTGGATGACGATTGGGACGACTACCTGGCCGCGCTCGACCGCGCCGGCCTGCAGGATCTGCTGGCATTGCGCGCCGACACGCTGGTGCGCATGGACAGTCATATCATCGAACCTGTGCCCGGCAAGTCGGGCCGCACGACCTTGGCGCCGTAGCGCCGGTCACCACGGGACGCCGATGCGGGCCGGCGCTTGCCGGTTCCGCATCGGCCGCCCGATCCTCCTATCACATTGCAGGAACGGACCATGACCCTGATCACCGATCTCTCCGTCGCCCTTCCGGGCGACGCGCTGATCGTCGACGACCCGACCACGTTCGGCCCGATCTCCCGGCCGAAGCGCGGCGCGTGGCGCATCATCGACTACCGGACCGAGCTGTTCAGCGGCCGGTTTCTGCAGGCGTCCGACCCGGCCGCCGCCGAGTTGACCGTGCCGCTTGACTGCCGCGGCTGGCACGCGGTGTCGATCGGCATAGCCGCCACCGGCGTCAAGCAGGGGCCGGCCTCCATCGAGGTGCGGTTGGAGGGCGATGAGCACTGGCAGCACCTGCGCGCCTCCGGCTGGACGCACTTCGCGGAGGAGCCGTGGATCATCGCCGACCTGACCGGACGGTCGCTGCAGGTCCGCTTTCCCCGGCAGGGGAGCGGGCCGGTACTGGCGCGCCTCTGCTCCGTGCGGGCCGCGCCGGTGCGCGCCGAACACGTCAGGGAGCTCCAAGCCGAGCGGCCGCGCCCGCTCATGTTCACCCACGACGGCAACATGTTCGGCGGCGCCGAGCCGGGCATGGAGGTGGTGGAGCGCGTGTTCCGGCCGTTCGCGGGCAGTCCGTGGACGTTCGGCTGCTACGGCGTGGGCGGCGCCGACTGCGTCCACTACGACACCAAGGTGGGCAACGTCATCGGCCAGGACGCCTGGGACGGCGAGCAGGGCTACCTGGGGAGCTACGACGTCGTCACCCGGATGATCGCCATGGGGATCGACCCGATGCGGGCGGCGATCGACAGCGCGCACCGCATGGGGCTCGGGCTGATCGCGTATCTGCGCGTGCAGCTCTGGACCTGCGAGCCGCCGCTCGACCATCAGTTCCGCTCCCGCTTCTATGCTGCGCACCCCGAATACTGCTGCGTGGAGGCCGACGGCGTGGCCGACGCCAGCAAGCTGAGCGTCGCCTATCCGGCGGTGCGCCGGCAGCTCAACGGCATCATGCGGGAGTGTCTGGAGCGCGGCGCCGACGGGGTGTGTCTCTGCTTTGCGCGCGGCTTTCCGCTGGTCCGCTACGAGCAGCCGGTGCGCGAACGCTACCGGGAGCGCTTCGGCGGCGACGCGCGGCAGGTCGACGACCGGGACCGGCGGTTGCGCAGCGTGTGGGTGGAGTTCACCACCGAATGGATCCGCGAAATCCGCGCGCTGCTCGACGAGTTCGGCCCGTCGGCCCGGTATGAGCGGCGCAAGCTGGCGCTGATCGCCGGCCCGGACGTCGAGTGGTGCCTGCGCTACGGGATCGACGTCGGCGCCTGGGCCCGCGCCGGACTGATCGACGTCGTCACGCCGTACCCGCGCGGCGTCGAGCGGCGGGAGGACCTGACGCAGATCATGGCCGAGGGAGTGGAGCAGTACGCGCGGGCGCTCGACGGGACGGACGTCCAGCTGCTGCCGTCACTCGGCAGCTTCGCCGACGGCGGCATGACGGTCCGGGAAGTGCGCGTGCGCGCCGACGGCTGCTACCGGCGGGGCGCCACCGGCCTGAGCCGCTGGGACACCATGCACTGGCTGGTCCGCCTGCAGCTCGAAAGCGCCGTCGCGCAGCGGCTCTGGGTCGACCACTACCTGCCGCCGGACGACAACGCCGTGGTCGCCACCGCCGGCCTCGACCGCGTCCGCTTCAACCCCCGCATCGGCGTCTGACGCGGAGCAGGATCGATGAGACGGGCGGCGGTCCGGGTGATGGGAGAATCGGCGGGGCTGCTGGAGGAACGCGCGGCGGGGCGCTTCGTGTTTCGCTACCTGGAAACCTACCGCGGCCCGCCGGTCTCCCTGTCGATGCCGGTGTCCAGGCGCGAGCATGCGTTCGATCGCTTTCCGCCCTTTTTCGAGGGGTTGCTGCCGGAGGGCGAGATGCTGGACGGGCTGCTGCGCCGGCGCAAGCTCGACCGCGGCGACCTGTTCGCGCAGCTCCTGGCGGTCGGGGAGGATATGGTCGGGGCGGTGACGGTCGTGCCGGCCCGGAGGCGATCCGTCGTATGATGCCGGCAGTCATGGCAAGCTCCGAAATCGCACCTCGACTCCTCGACACGATCGAATGGCGCTGCATCGGTCCGCACCGCGGCGGGCGCGTGGTGGCGGTCGCCGGCGACCCGGCGGACGCCCAGACCTTCTACTTCGGCGCCTGCGCCGGCGGCGTCTGGAAGACCACCGACGGCGGAACCTACTGGGAGAACGTCTCCGACGGCTTCTTCGGGACCGCCGCGGTGGGCGCGATCGCCGTCGCTCCCTCCGACCCCAACGTCATCTACGCCGGCACGGGTGAGGCGTGCATCCGCGTCGACGTGTCGCACGGCGACGGGGTCTACCGGTCGACCGACGGCGGCGCGACCTGGCGCAACGCCGGGCTGACCGACACGCGCCACGTCGGCCGCATCCGCGTCGATCCGCACGACCCGGATCGGGTCTACGTGGCCGCGCTCGGCCACGCCTTCGGGCCGAACCGGGAGCGCGGCGTGTTCCGCTCGCAGGACGGCGGCGCGACCTGGGAGCACGTGCTGTTCCGCAACGCGGAGACCGGCGCCATCGACCTCTGCATCGACCCCGCCAACCCGCGCGTGCTGTACGCCGCGCTCTGGCAGGTGATCCGCCGGCCGTGGATCCTGGAGTCGGGCGGCCCCGGCAGCGGCATCTTCAAGTCGACCGACGGCGGCGACACCTGGACCGAGCTGTCCGGCAACCCGGGGCTGCCGGCCGGCGTCAAGGGGCGCATCGGCGTAGCCTGCTCCCCGGCCAAGGCCGGCCGGGTGTGGGCGATCGTCGAGGCGGAGCAGGGCGCCCTGTTCCGTTCCGAGGACGGCGGCGCGACCTGGGAGGTGGCGAGCGCGGAGCGCGACCTGCGCCAGCGCCCCTGGTACTACCACCACGTGTTCGCCGACCCGCAGGACGCCGACACCGTCTGGGTGCTCAACCTGCAGGCGTGGAAGTCGACCGACGCCGGCGCGACCTTCACCGCGGTATCGACGCCGCACGGCGACAACCACGACCTGTGGATCGATCCGGCCGATCCGTGCCGCATGATCGAAGGCAACGACGGCGGCGCCTGCGTCTCCTTCACCGGCGGCCAGACCTGGTCGACGATCTACAACCAGCCGACCGCGCAGTTCTACCACCTCACCACCGACACGCGCTTCCCGTACCGGGTGTACGGCACGCAACAGGACAACTCGGCGATCAGCGTGCCGAGCCGCTCGGACAAGGGCGCCATCCGCGTGGGCGACTGCTACACGGTCGGCAACTCGGAGAGCGGCCACATACAGGTGCGCCCCGACAACCCGGACATCGTCTACTCCGGTGCCATCGGCAGCGCGCCCGGCGGCGGCGGCGTGCTGCTCCGCTACGACCACGCGACCGCGCAGGTGCGGATCATCACCGTCTGGCCGGAAGAGTATGGCGGGTGGGGGCCGAAGGACCTCCGCTACCGCTTTCAGTGGACCTACCCGATCCTGATCTCGCCGCACGATCCCGGCGTGCTGTACGTCGCCGGCAACCTGGTGTTCCGCTCCGCGGACGAAGGCGCCAGCTGGACGCCGATCAGCCCCGACCTGACCCGCGACGACAAGAGCAAGCAGGAGGCGTCCGGCGGGCCGATCACCAAGGACACCACCGGCGCCGAGCACTACTGCACCATCTTCTCCTTCGTGGAGTCGCCGCACCGGCAGGGGCTGTTCTGGGCCGGATCGGACGACGGGCTGGTCCATCTGTCCCGCGACGGCGGCGGGGAGTGGCGGGAGATCACGCCGCCCGGCCTGCCGGAGTGGGCGACCGTGGCCACCATTGAGCTCTCCCCGCACGACCCGGCCGCCGCGTATCTGGCCGCGTTCCGCTACAAGCTCGACGACTACCGGCCGTACCTGTTCAAGACCGCCGATTACGGCGCTACCTGGACGCCGATCACCGGCGGCCTGCCGGGTGACGACTTCATGCGCGTGATCCGCGCCGATCCGGTGCGTCCGGGCCTGCTCTACGCCGGCGGCGAGCGCGGCGTCCACCTCTCCTGCGACGACGGCGCGTCCTGGCAGCCGTTCAACCGCAACCTGCCGGTGGCGCCGATCCACGATCTGGCGATCCGCGGCGACGACCTGATCGCCGCCACCCACGGCCGGTCGTTCTGGATCACCGACGGCTTGGGATTGCTGCGCCAGCTGGCGGCCGGCCCGCCCGCCCCCGTGCGCGTGTTCGGGCCGGCGCCGGCGCTGCGCATGGCCGGCGACTACGACCCTGCGGCGGCGACCGGCAAGCAGTACGCGACCGGGCTCGGCCTGCCGGCCGCCCAGTACGTCGCCAGGACCGCCGACGGCGGCTTCGAGCGCCGTATGCTCGACGCCGGCGCCAACCCGCGCGCCGGCGTGGTCCTGCACTACTTCTTGGCGGAGGCGCCGCAAGGCGAACTCACGCTGGCGTTCCACGGCCCGCGCGGGGAGGAGATACGCAGCTTTTCCAGCGCGCAGCCGCCGGCCCCGCCGGCGGACGCCGCCGGCAAGGCCCGGCCGCCGGCCGATCCGGTGGTGCCGGCCAAGGCCGGCATGAACCGCTTCGTGTGGGACATGCGCTACCCCGGATCGCGCCCGCTCGCCGACAGCACCGACCGGCCGGCCGGTCCGGCCGCCCCGCCGGGCCGCTACGAGGCCCGCCTTTCCGTAGCCGGCGAAACCCACCGGCAGCCGTTCGAGATCCGCAAGGACCCGCGCATCGCGGCGACGCAGGAGGACCTGCAGGCGCAGTTCGATCTGGCTATCCACGTCCGCAACAAGATCACGGCAGCGCACGTGGCGGTCGACCGGCTGCGCAGCGTGTGCCGGCAGGCAGACGAGTGGGCCGGCCGGGCGCAGGGCGGACCCGGCGAGCAGGCGGTGGCGGACGCGGCCCGCGAGCTCAAGGAGGAGCTGCAGGCGGTCGAGCAGGAGCTGGTCGAGCCGCGCGCCGACGGCGCGCTCAACCGGCTCAACCATCCGGTCAAGCTGGTCTTCAAGCTGGCCGCCCTGACCGGCGTGGTGACCGGCGCCGAGGCGGCCCCGACCCGGCAGGCGCGCGAGGTGTACGACTACCTGGCCGGCGCGATCGACCGGCAGCTGGAACGGCTTACGGAGGCGCTGGACCGCCGGTTGCCGGCGTTCGCGGACCTGCTGCGTGAACACGGTGTGCCGGCGGTTGCGGCGCGGCCGGGTGAAACGCCGCCGAACGGATGACGGTGACGGCGGCGCCGCCGCCGGGCGCCGCCGCGGCGCGGTCCAGGAGCCGCTGCAGGCGTTGCGCGCCGATCTCGGCGCGCGCGTTGACCACCACGTAGAGCTGCCGGTCGCTGAGCCGGTCGAGTCCGCGCAGCTCCGTTGCGGCGCCGGCGTCCGGCGGTTGGTCGGCGGCGGTGTGGCTCACCTTGACGTCATGCAGATGGTCGCGGATCAGAAACTTGACGTGACCGGTCGCGTCCGCTTCCCGGCTCACGCCGGCGATCACCGCCCGCACCAGGCGGCCGGCGGCCGCGCGGGCGCCGCCGCCGTCCGCGGCGCTGGCGTCCGCGGCGCTGGCGTCCGGGGCGCCGGCGTCTGGGGCGCCGGCGTCGATCCGCACTTCGGCGTCGAGCCAGGCGAGCGCCTCTTCCCCCGCGCCGTAGCGGGCGTAGTCGATGCCGAGATCGCAGTCGCCGGCGGCGGCCGTCGCCGGATGGCCGGCGTCGGTCAGCGCGTCGACCCATGCGGCGACGCCGGCCGGCGTGCGGCCGTCCTGGCGCAGCACCGTCTGGCCGGCGGCGGGAATGCCGCAGCCGTGCGCGGAGACCGCCGCGGCGCGCGGATCGGTCACCAGGTCCCACTTGCTGGCCACCAGCAGCGGCGCCTCGCGGAGCTGCTCGCCGAACAGGTAGGCGACGTTGCCCGACCACGGCAGCGGCTCGCCGGCCTGCAGCCGCGCCAGCAGCCGCGCGTCGACCATCGCCGTGAACGACACGCGCTCCACCGGGCCGGCGGCGGAGCGGAGCAGCGGCCGCACCACCGTGGCGGCCAGATCGGCGCACGAGCCGACCGCCTCGGCAAACACGTGCTGCGCGCCGCCGCGGCGCGTGGCGGCCAGCAGGTCGACCAGCCGGTCGTACCGGCAACAGAAGCAGCCGCCGGTCACCTCCCGCGTCGGGTGGGCGCCGCGCAGGAACGCCGTGTCGACCAGCAGCGTGCCCTGGTCGTTGGTGATCACGGCCGCCGCCCGGCCGCGCCGGCGCAGCAGCGCGCACGCGCTGCCGATCGCCGTGGTCTTGCCGCTGCCCAGGAAGCCGCCGACCAGATGCAGGGTCATGCCGGTATAGTAGCAACCGGTTGTTGTTCACCCAGTACTTTCTGACCGACGGCATCCGCGCGACCGCCGAATGGCAAGCGGCGGCGGCGAAGCTCGACGCCGCGCGCGGCCGCCTGGACGGCATCTACCGGCGGTTCGCCGGCCGGCAGTCTCCCAACGAGGCGGCGACCGAACAGGACCTCATCCGCCCGGTGCTGGAGCTGTTGGGGTGGACGGATTACCTGCCGCAACAGGGCGCCGCCGGGGGCCAGGACGTACCCGACCATCTGCTGTTCGCTGACGCCGCCTCCAAGGCGCGCGCCGCCGCACGGAGCGACGCCGACGGCCGCTACCGGGACGCGCTGGTGGTGGCGGAGAGCAAGCGGTTCGGCCTGCCGCTCGACCGCCGCGCCCGGGGTGCGGCGGCCGCCGGGCCGGGTGCGGGACTGCGGAGCGGGTCGCCGCACGGCCAGATGCTCCGCTATCTGGCGACCGCCGACCTGGCCTCCGACGGCCGCATCCGGTGGGGAATACTCACCAACGGCGCCGTGTGGCGCCTGTACGACCGGCGCGCCCGCCCGCGCGCGGCCGGGTTCTTCGAGTCCGACGTGGCCGGGCTGCTCGAATCCGGCGGCGGCGACGGGCTGCGCGTCTTTCTGCTGCTGTTCGGCCGCGAATCCTTTACCCGGCAGGGGGAGGCGGCCGCCTCCTTCCTGGAATCCGCGGTCGTCGAGGGCCGGCGCTACGAGGAGTCGGTCGCGCACGACCTGTCGGCCGTGGTGTTCCGCCGCGTCTTTCCGCAGCTGGTCGGCGCGATCGCCGGCGCGGCCGGCGCCGCCAGTCTGGCCGAGGCGCGCGCCGCGGCGCTGATCTTTCTGTACCGGCTGCTGTTCGTCCTGTACGCCGAGGACCGCGGCCTGCTGCCGGTCAACGATGCCCGCTACGACGACTACGGCCTGCGCAAGCGCGTGCGCGACGACGTGGCGCGCCGCATGGCCGACGGCGACGCCTTCTCCGCCACCGCCTGCCAGTACTACCACCATCTGACCGAGCTGTTCCGCCAGATCGACCGCGGCGACCGGTCGATCGGCCTGCCGCCCTACAACGGCGGGCTGTTCGCGGCCGGCGCCGCGCCGATCCTGGAGCGGATCCGCGTGCCGGACGCCGTGATCGCGGCCGTGGTCTACGACCTCAGCCACACCGCGGCCGGCCGGGACGGCGGCGGCGCGCGGCGCTTCGTCAACTACCGTGACCTGTCCGTGCAGCAGCTCGGCTCCATCTACGAGCGCCTGCTCGAACGCGAACCGGCGCGCACCCCGGACGGCGGCGTGGAGATCCGCCTCGACTCCTACGCCCGCAAGGATTCGGGCAGCTTCTACACGCCGCAGGAGCTGGTCGACCTGATCACGGACCGGACCCTGCGGCCGCTGGTGGAGCAGCGCGTACGGGCGTTCCGGGACTTGGCGGATACGCTGGCCGGCGACCGCCGCCCGAAGGCGGCGCGGCGGGCGGTGCTCTGCCGCGCCGATCCGGCGGAGGCGATCCTGCAGCTCAAGGTGCTCGACCCGGCCATGGGGAGCGGCCACTTCCTGGTGACCGCGGTCGACTTCCTGGCCGACGCGATCGCGGAACTGATCGAACACGCGCCCGGCGCGCCGGCGTGGCTGGACGGCGCCTACGAATCGCCGCTGGTCGAGCGGATCGCCGCGATACGGGGCGGGATCATCCGCCGCGCGCAGGAGTCCGGCTGGACGATCGACGCGGCGCAGCTCACCGACTTGGCGATCATCCGCCGCATGGTGCTCAAGCGGTGCATCTACGGGGTGGACAAGAACGGCCTCACCGTGGAGCTGGCCAAGGTGTCGCTGTGGTTGCACAGCTTTACGGCCGGCGCGCCGCTGTCGTTCCTGGACCATCACCTGCGGCGCGGTGACTCGCTGATCGGCGTCCGCGTGCGGGACGCGATTCGGGAGCTGAGCCGGCTCGGCGCGCTCTTTACCGGGACGGCCGTCACCGGCGCGGAGATGGCCGCGGCGGGGATGGAGCACGTCGAGGAGATGTCCGACGCGGACGTGGCCGAGGTACGCGAATCGGCGCAGGCGTTTCGGGCGGTCGAGGAGCGGACGGCCGATCTGCGCGGTCTGCTCGACGCGCTGTGCGGGCTGCAGTGGATGACCGCCGGCATGAACGCCGCGGCGCGCGCGGCGTTCGAGGCGCCCGTGATCGTAGCGCTCAGCCGGCAGCCGGACGCGGCGTACCGGCTGCTCGCCCGCGGTCCGGACGGCCCGGCGGACGATGCCGGAGGCCCGGCGGACGATGCCGATGCGGGCGGCGATGACCGGGCGGCGCTGAGCGATTTCTGGCGGCAGGCCGCCGCCATCGCCCGGCGGGAGGGCTTCCTGCACTGGGAGGCGGCCTTTCCGGGCGTGTGGCGGGAATGGCGGAACGTGCGGCCGGAGGGCGGCTTCGACGCCGTGATCGGCAATCCGCCGTGGGACCGGATCAAGCTGCAAGAGGTGGAGTGGTTCGCTTACCGCGCTCCCGAGATCGCCCGCGCGCCGACCGCGGCCGCGCGCAGGGCCGCGATCCGGCGGTTGCGGGAGCGGGGCGGTCCGCTGGCGGCCGGCTTCGACGCCGCCAAGGAGCGCGCCGATCAGCTCGGCCGCGTGGTGCGGGCGTCGGGCATGTTCCCGCTGCTCGGCGGCGGTGACGTCAACGTCTACTCGCTGTTCGTGGAGCGCGCCATGAGCCTGGTCAAGCCCGGCGGCTTGGTGGGGCTGCTCACGCCGTCCGGCATCTACGCCGACAAGACCGCCTCCCGGTTCTTCAAGAAGCTGGCCGGCGAGGGGAGGATCGGCGGCCTGTTCGACTTCGAGAACCGCAAGGTCTTCTTCAAGGACGTACACTCACGGTTCAAGTTCTGCGCCCTGATCTTCGGCGGCGAAGAACGGCGCTTCGAGCGGACGTGGTGCGCGTTCTTCCTGCGCGACACCCGTTCGGTCGACGATCCGGAGCGGTGCTTTCCGCTGGCGCCGGAGGACTTTGCCCGCGTCAATCCCAACACCGGCACCGCGCCGGTGTTCCGCAGCCGCCGCGACGCCGATCTCACCCGCCGCATCTACGAACGCCATCCGGTGCTGGTCGACCGCTCCGGCGCGGAGGAACGGCGCGCCTGGCCGGTCCGCTACCACCGCATGTTCGACATGACCAACGACTCCGGCTTGTTCCGCACCGCCGCGGAACTCGACGCCGACGGGTTCTATCCGGTCGCCGGCAACCGTTGGAAAAAAGGCGCCGAGCTCTGCCTGCCGCTGTACGAGGGCAAGATGGCGCAGGCGTTCGACCACCGCGCCGCCGGCGTCGTGGTCAATCCCGAAAACCTCAACCGGCCGGCCCAACCCCGGGAAGCGACCGCCGAGCAGCACGCCGATCCGTGCTGGCTGCCGAAGCCGCAATTCTGGGTGCCCGCCGATGCATGTCCGTGGGAGTGGCCGCTGGAGTGGGTCGTCGGATTCAAGGAGATCACCGCCGTCACCAACGTCCGCACCGTGATCGCGTCGGTCTTTCCCAAGGCGGCGTTCGGCAACAAGACGCCCGTATTCCTGCCGCTCGCGGGCGCCGGCGCCGGCGTGACGGACGCCTACAAGAGGGCAGCGCCGTTGCTGGCCGCCAACCTCAACGCGATCGCCTTCGACTTCATCGCCCGGCAGAAGGTCCACGGTCAGACCCTGAATCTGTACATCGTCGAGCAGCTGCCGGTCATCGCCCCCGCCGACTACGACCGCCGCTTCGGCGATACGACCGCGCGCGAGCTGGTGCGCGGCCACATCCTGCGCCTCACGTACACCGCGCACGACGTGGCGCCCTTCGCCCGTGACCTCGGCTTCGACGGCCCGCCGTTCCCGTGGGACCCGGAAGCGCGCCGCCACCTGCGCGCCCGCCTCGACGCCCTCTACTTCCTCCTCTACGGCCTGTCCCGCGATGACGCCGCCTACGTCCTCGACACCTTCCCAATCGTCCGCCGCCACGACGAAGCCGCCTTCGGCCGCTACCGCACCCGCGACCTCATCCTCGCCTACGTGAACGCCCTGTCCGCCGGCGACCCCGCCGCCGTCGTAGCCGATTAGGCGCTTGCGGCGATGTGATCCTGCCGCTAACGCCGCTCAGCGCCGACCGCTACTTCTCCGGTGTTCCGGGCCTCCGGAAGACTGCTCGGATGCTCGCTTGTCGGCGTCTTCGGCAATCTGCGCCATCTGATTGATCACTTTCCTGACTTCCGGCGTGCGCAGTAACTCGTCCGCGTGGACGTACCTACCACCGGTGTGGGTTACGTAGACCTTGGGCTTGGCCGGGCTGTTGCCTGACGATGCCTTGCGTCGCGCCATGATCGGACCTCCTGTGCGCCGGAACGGCCGCGTGATGAATGAAACACGTACGGCCGGCCGTGTCAACCGGCCGTCGGACCGTTTGGTTGGTGGCCGTGCCGCGCCCCCACGACCCGCAACGGTTCGCATCCGCCGTGGGGGCCGCGTTGTTCGTCTCGCGGTCAGGAGCTCAACCGCGACGGGGGGAAGCACGCCTCAGCAACTCGGCCAAGCGCACGTGATCCAGAAGGTCCTGCCGCCGGGCGGCGTCGCCGGGCCAGTCGGGATCGCGCAGGAGCGCTTGCCGCCGCAGCTCGTCCGCGATGCGGAACCCTTCCAGCGGTCCGTAGCGGGCGATGCGCTCAGCCCAGTACGCATCTTTCGCGGCGCGCGCCGCTCCCCACTCGCGGTCCACGTAGTCCCGAATGCCGCGGCTGATCATGGCTCCATCGTACCATGAGAGACGGTAACCGGCCACCTTGACCGCGCATCAGCCGGGAACAAGCCCGATAAGCTGATTGAGCCGCGCCCGTTGTTGGGGCGTCACGCGGCGGCACCAGCGGCGCAACTCCAGGCCCGCGTTGATCGTGGCGACAACCTCGTCGTATCCCCGATCCTCTCCCTGAATCTGCGCGCCATAGTTGATGTCGAACCAGTCGCGGACTTCCGACCAACGCCAGAATCGATAGCGGGTTCGACGATCGGTTACGGGGGCCGGAAATCCTCCCGGCCCCCGTTCGTTGGCCACCAGCAAGCGAACACTCTCACGGGTGCGGCCGGTGCGCACGGCAATGTCGGCCATGGAGACGAGGCCGTCCCCGGCCAATCGGATCACTTCGACACCGGGCACGCTCTCGACGTCGGCGATCGCCGACAGGATGGCAGTCACGGCGCTCTCCGCCTCCCGATCAAAGTCCATATACATATACTGAATTCCGTCACTGCGGCCGACAAGAGCATCGTCGCAGCCTGCCTCAAAAAGAGCGTCAAACACCGCGTCACTCTGTAAATCGAGGCCGTCGACGACCAAAGTAAAGTGGTGCGATTTCATATACGGTTTCTATGCTCCTAACACTGACGTTCGTGTTGTGCGATGTCAACACCGGCCGGCGCTTGGAGCCGTGCATCGTCGAGCAGTTGGGTGGCATGGGTGGCTTGCGGTGAATGGACGGCGCATTCACCGCACCGACTGCGGCGAACTGAGGAGACCGTCGGCTTGCGCTACGCGTAGGCGCCAGGGATAATCGCCGCAACGGATGCGGTGATTACGGTGTGGATACACGAGCGGCCGGGGTGGCCGGCGTTTACCTGGGACGATGCGGCGCTGTCGCGCCCGCTGGCGGCCGTGCGGCACCGGCAGGGCCGACACCTTGGCCGCATGGAGGCGCTCGGGTTCGATCTCCGCTCGGAGGCGAACGTCGCCGTGCTCACCGGTGAGGTGGTGAGGTCGTCGGCCATCGAAGGCGAGCGTCTGGATGCCGCCGAAGTCCGATCGTCGGTCGCCCGGCAGCTCGGTCTGGACGCCGCCGGACTTTCCGAACGCGGCAATGCCGTCGAAGGCGTGGTCGCCATGACCCTCGATGCGGCGCGCAACTTCGACCGGCCGCTCACCGCCGAGCGGCTGTTTGGCTGGCACGCGGCGCTGTTTCCGACCGGATTCAGCCGGATCACGCGCATCACGGTCGGGGCGTGGCGCACGGACCAAGCGGGGCCGATGCGGGTCGTGTCGGGGCCGATGGGCAGGGAGCGGGTCCACTTCCAGGCGCCGGCCGCGCGCCGGCTCGATGGCGAGATGCACCGGTTCCTGGAGTGGTTCGCGTCGTCGACGATCGACCCCGTGCTCAGAGCCGGCGTGGCGCACCTATGGTTCGTGACGATTCACCCGTTTGACGACGGCAACGGCCGCATCGCCCGCGCGATCGCCGAGTTGGCGCTGTCTCAGGCCGACGGCGTGAAGGAGCGGTACTACGGCATGTCGGCGGCGATCGCCGCGCAGCGCAAGGAATACTACCGCCAGCTCGAAGCCGCGCAGCGAGGCGGCCTCGACGTCACGGCGTGGCTCGCGTGGTTTCTGCGCTGCCTGGACGACGCCGTCCGGGACGCTGACGACCGGATCGAGTCGGTGCTCCACAAGGCCCGCCTGTGGCGCCGGATCGACCTGCCGCCGGTAAGCGAGCGCCAGCGCACGATCATCAACCGGCTGCTCGGTGACTTCCGGGGGCATCTCACCACCTCGAAATACGCCAAGATCGCCAAGTGCTCGACCGACACCGCGCTACGTGACATCCGGGACCTGCTCGCGCGCGGCGTCATCGTCCGCAACCCCGGCGGCGGACGAAGCACCAGTTACCGGCTCACGGACGAATAGCACTGCCGGCTGTCAACCTGCGCTATCCGAGCGTCCAGGAAAGAGATGCACCACATTCCGTCGTCATGATCGGGAATTGGCCACCTCGGAACGTGATTCGAGTTTTGGCCAGCGCCTGGTACTGCCGTCGGTGCGGCTTGCCGCCGTGGGCGGCTACGGGGATGAATCCCGCAGACGATTTGCCGCCCAACAGATGCTCGGCGATCCGGGCGCCGGCCTGCAGTTGCGAGGTGACCGTGCCGGCGTTGAGGGCCGTCGCCTTCAGCTCCAGCGGGACGACATGTCGCAAATCATGCCCATTGTCCGCCTCGGCCAGAAACAGGTAGTCGCACTTCCGGGCCGTCGGTCTCACCGGCGCCGCTGGGTGGTCGAGGTCGATGATCCGAAACGGCTCGCGCACACCGTCCGTGCCGACCGCGCAGCCGCCTTTGTCCAACGAGCTCACCAGGCAGCGGGAGTCGATTCGTAGGTCGACCGCCGAGAGCGCCGGACTCACGCGCCGCCGCTCCGCAGCTCCTCTATTCGATTGGCAATCTTGGCCCAATCGTTGTAGAGCGATTCGGTGATGTCACCGTATCCGGCCGGAAAGGTCCCCGCTTCCGTGTCAAGCGGAATCTCCTCGACCGTGGAGCCGGCGCCGTCGGCATTCGGCGTGAACATCCAAGCACCTACTTGATTTGCTGCGAGCGCGACGTCTGCGCCGATGATGCTCTTGCGCTCGCGTTCGGGTATCTCTGCCAAGCGCACCAGATTGGCAAGCGCCTCCAATATCCACTCGCTGTGCGTGGTCAGCATCACTCGCACGCCCGCATGGACCAACCGCGCCAGCTCGCGGGCGAACGCCGCCTGCATTGCCGGATGCAGATGCGACTCCGGCTCTTCGATGATCAGCACGTCTCCGGGGCGGACGAAGTACCTCAGATAGAGCACGACGGGTGCGAGCTCGGATACCATCGACGACGTGCGCATCAGCGGCAGATCCGCATCCCATCCGGCTGGCCGATAGGTGAACGACGGATAACCCGTCTCCGACTGCTGCAGCCGAACGGTTCCCGAAAAGAGGTTTCTTTCCAGAATCCGCGACAGTCTTTCTGCCCGTTTATGCCGTCCTGAGCTCATCCTGACCAGACCATCCAGAAAGTCGGCCAGTACCCCCGACAACATGGGGACGTTGGTGGACGGGCGCAGCCCGGCGGTCGTGGCGCTCTGGATCAGTGTGCTGACCACCACTTGGTGACTGTGCATGACGCCGGTCCGGTCGGCCGGCAGGTAATAGGCGGAACGAGTCAAGGGACCGATCAATCTCCTTACTACAGGGTCCAACACATCGGACAGCAGGAAATGATCTTCTTCATGCGAGAACCAGTCCGGATCGGGAATACCGGAGTAGCCATCGTCCGGCTGGCTGATGAACAGCGGTGTCGGCGGAACCTGGATGGAGAACGTTGGGCTTGCCTGACCGAAACGAAAGAGGTACCGCACCGGTTTGCCGGCGGCGGGGATGCTCCCGGAGACTCTCGCCGTCTGCTCGCCACTCCCACGTCGTACAAGGTCATGCAGTTCATCGACTCCGAAGCAGCGGCTGATCTCCTGTGACAAAAAGGAGCCGCCTCGGCCGCCTCGCTCCAGAGTGAGCCGGAGGTGATTGGCCACGTCGTCAGGCAGAGGTTCTCGACTAGCATCACCCGTCGTCGGCCACCACTCTCTGATTCGGTCTGCTAGTCCAGCGCTGTTCGGAGCCGCGTCGATCAGCCAATAGGTGAGCCGGAAAGGATATGGAGGGCGGCGAAACACCGATGATCGAGCAGAGCCGAAAAGCCGATGAAGCGCGTAAACGAGCATCGCCAAGTAGGACTTGCCGGTGTTGCTCGGCCCGGCGAACACAGTGAGCGGGCGCATGTCGATCTCGGCGTGTTCGATCGGGCCGAAGTCGGTCACCTCGATCCGATAATCACCGTTTGCGGCGGCAGCTGCGGTTCGACTCACCATTGGCCCTCCGAGTGTGGCGTAGGCTACATGCTACACCAGCCGCTCGCGCTGGTCCATGAAGCGCGTTGACTCATCGACTTTGCCACCGTCGGCGGTCGGCGGAGGCCGGCTGGGACGACTGACCGGATCAAGGCCGAAGGCCGAGCGCGGCGCCGATGACGGCGGGCGAACGGGGCTCGACGCCGCGTTCGCGCAGATGCGCCGTCCACGATGCAAGGTAGTCGGCGAACGTCGGATCGCTCGCCGGGTTCCAGCCGTTGAGGTGGGCGCAGTCCTGCCAGAGGGTGGGGTCGGCCCGGAACGCGTCGAGCAGCAGGACGGCCACCGCCCCGGTCAACTCGCGTCGGTCGGGATGCGCTTCCATCTCGCTGACGTGCTCCGAAAACCAGTCCCGGCCGTCGGCCCGGACGATGCGGGGATACCGGTCGGTCATGGTGCGCGCGTAGGTGCGATGATTCGGCGCGAATCCGGCGGCGTCCAGGATGCCGGCCGGCGGCTCCTCCGCCCAGAGCACCGCCAATCGGTGCAGTACGAACAGCGACGCGAGCGCGCAAAGACTCTCCTCGAACCATCGGTGCTCGTGTTCTTTGTGAGTATCGAAGTTGGTCATTACGTGACCGAGCTCGTGTGAAAACTGGTAGACGTACTGGCTCCAGTACCGGTCGCGCGCGCTGAGTCGGACCTGGTAGGGGCGTTGGTCGGGGAACACCTGCGGGTCCATGCTCCACGGGGCTACGCGGATGGGAGCGTCCGGCATGCGTCCGAACGCGTCGATCAGCACCTCCGCGGCGGACGTCAGCACCGCGTGTATCGCGCGCAGGCTGGTCGCTCCCCAGTTGCCGTTCTCGACGGTCATCAGCGCGCCCGCGGCCGCCATCATTCCGTTCCCGCAACTTTGGGAGATGCGGCCAACGCGCCGTTGGCGCCTCCGTCGTGGCGCAGCACGTGGCGAAAGTCGGAAATGTCCCGGCAGATCCAACCGTCGGCTTGCAGGCCGGCGCGCCGTTTCGCCGGGAACCGCGGCGAAAAGAGCGCCAGTTCCCGGCGCCATTCGCGAAACCGGCTCCCCTCACGGGTGGTGAGAAAGCGGTCGACGTGGCCGCGAAACGCCAGCAGGGAAGCGGAGTCGTGCTTTTCGGCGCTCCGCTTGCATGACCCGAAGCGCACGGTCCGGTCCTGATCGTTCCAGGCGATGAAGTCGATCTCCACCGCACCGGGCGTGCTGCTCGGCCGGTTCCAATAGCCGCGCGCGCGGTCGGTCATCGGGAAGTCGGCGCTGCCGGCGCGGGACGCCTCTTCGCTCGCGTCCCGCACCATCCGTTCGAACGCGTGCCCTTCCAGCGTGCTGAGCCGCGGCAGCAGGCGCTCCGCCACGCGGCCGGATGGCTCGATCCGCGCCGCTTGGCAGGCCGGCTGCAATGCGCTGAGCCACGCGCACAGGAAGGGGTCGGCGACCACGTAGCGCGCGCGGCGCTGCCGCGCATCGGCGAATACCGGGAGCTGCCGTTCGATGAGCCGCAGGTCCTGCGCCAGGGCCTTCAGGTAGGGCCCGGCGCTCGTCAGCTCGGGCAGCGCGTCACGCAGTTCGCGGTGCGTACAGCTCTTCCGTTCCGCTACGACGCGGAGTACGGCCAGGTAGTTGCGGTGCAACTCCCGCCCAAGCAGGCTGTCGCCTTCCTCGCGCAACGGTGAGTCGGCGCGCAGAAAGAGCTGCTCGCACACCTGCCGCGCCCACGGTTCCCAGGCCGCGATGGCGGCCAGTCCGGTCGTCTCCGCGAAGTGACGCCAGTACTTGGGTACGCCGCCGAACAGCGTCCACAAGGTGAGCGTGCGCTCCGGGGCCGCCGCGCCGTGATCGCCGCACACTTCGAACACCGTGCGGAGGTCCCACGGACCGAGCGTCAGGTCGAAGGTCGTGCGGCCGAACAGAGGCGCCCGCCGGTCGTCGAGCAAGGCTTCCATCTCGGTCTGGACCGAGCCGAGCAGGACCAGGCCGCCCGGCGTGTTCCGGTCCCGGAGCCGGTCGACCTGCATCTGCAGGAGCGACGGCAGGCCGCGCAACGGTCCCCGGTGGCAAAGCTGGAATTCGTCCAGGACGACGACCGTGCCCGCCGCGCACAGCGAGCCGACGGCCGCCGCCACGTCCGGCAGGCCGCGGATCGCGTCGGCTCCCTCGATTCGATCCTCCAGGCCCGCTTCCCGGACCCCGTTGCGGAAGACCGCCGCCGCGTCCGCAGGGCTGCTGTCGGGGAGCTGGACCAGCAGCGCCCGGCGGCCGTCCGGGCCGTCGGCCTGCAGGGTGTCGAGCGCCTGCTGGATGAGCGCCGTCTTGCCGATCCGCCGGCGGCCGCGGACAGCGCCGAAGAACCAGCGGCCGGCGCGCATCCGTTCCAGGAGCGCGCCCAGTTCCTCCTGCCGTCCGTAGAAGGTCCAGCCAGCGTCCACGGAGACAAGGTAATGTCTTTTCCAAAGACGTCAACCCAGCGCATTGACTCCGCCGCGGCTACTGCGCCGCCGGCGCCGGGACGGCGGCCGCGTGCACCAGTTCCCAGCCGCAGAACACCAGCGCCAGCCCCGTGAACACCGCTTCCGGGTACCGTTGCGCCATCCGCCCGTCCCCCAGATACCGGCGCACCTGTGTCTCGGCCGCCGCGGCCGTGGCCGCTACCCGCTCCTGCGTGGCGCCGCGGCGCAGGTACTTCAGCTCGATCACGTAGCCGTAGCGCATGCCCGGATAGCGGTCCGGGCGTGGCTCCAGCACCAGATCCGCGTAGCCTTTGGCCAACTCCATCTCGGGGTGCAACACGAAGTAGTTGGAGAAGCTCAGGTAGGCGGCCACGAAGCCCTGCACCATCTTCTCGCCTTGCAGGTAGTCGCGCACGCTGGTCTGCTCCGCCATCGCGCCGCTCAGCCGCTTGATCACCGGCCGCCACTCGCCTTCGAGCGCCATGCGCTGGGTCAGCTGGTCAAACTCCACCAGGTCCAACCGGAACGCCCGGACGTCCCGATAGGCGTCGCGGAGAAAGCCGTACAGCAGCCGCCGTACCGTCTGGTTGGGTATGGCCAGCTGCGGTATCTCGGACGTCACGCCGCGGATGCTCAACAGGCCGAAGTAGTGCAGCAGCGACAGGAAGTTCTCCCGTTCGACCAGGCGCGCCAGCGGAAAGCTGTCCACGATCTCGCTGGCGGCCCGTCCTTCGGCGATCACCTGGCGCAGCAGGTCGAAGTTGCCGTTCAGCTGCGGCGCGTCGATCTTGCCATCGCTCACCTGGCGCTCGTTGATCTCCCGCTCCACGATCAACAGATGGCGCAGCTTGCCGTAGTCGATGCGCACGTTGGAGTCGATCAGGTTGTCGGGACCGGGCTTGTTGGGCAGCGAGTGCTCCAGGTAGTAGAGCACCATGTCGGTGTTGTAGACGACGTTGGGCGCCGCCTTGGCGAAGCGGTAGCCGTCGTACCACTCGCGCATGGTGGCGAGCGCTCGATCCGGGTCCTGGTCGAAGACGCCGAGATCGCGGTAGGTCTCCACCGTGTCCCGCACTTCGTCCTCGGTAAAGCCGAGCAGCTCGTTGAACTCGGGGCGCAGGCTGAGATTGGAGCCGATGTTGAAGCCGCTGGTGACGTCGTCCATGGTCACCGGAGAGACGCCGGTGACGAACAGCCGCTCGATGCTGCCGTTCTCGGTGCCGGCCTTGAGGGCGGCGAAGAAGTTGCGATAGAACCCGCCGCCGTGGGTGAACGAGTGATAGGCGTCAGGCCCCTGATGAGCCAGAATGGTATTGGCGAAGTTGTCGTACTCGTCGATCAGTAGGTAGAGCGGGATGCCGCGGTCTTGCGCGCACTGGAACAGTTCGTCGAGCTGGCCGGTAATCGACGGCTGTTCGATGATGTCGCGCGCCGTCTCATCGTCGAACAGATCGCGGTTGCGGCGTAGCGTGTGCCGCACGTGGCGTTTGCAGTACGCCTCGAACTCGATCTCCAAGGTCTGCGGTGCGTCGTTGAAGGCCGAAAAGTTGAACCGCAGCACGACGTAGCGGCTGCGGTTGGGGGTCGGGCCGGCGCCGATGGCGGTGCCGGCGAATACCGCGTCGAAGTCGCCGGCCTCGGTGCGGGCGTAGTAGCTCTCCAGCAGCGACAGCCAGCAGGTCTTGCCGAAGCGCCGGGGGCGGATGAGGAACGCGAACCGCACTTGCTCCAGCGCGTGCAGGAAGCGGGTCTTGTCTATGTACAGACAGCCTTCGCGGCGGAGGCCCTTGAAGTAGGCCAAGCCGTAGGGGATTGGCGGAAACGGCGCATGGCCGGGCGGCGGCGCAGGCGTAGCAGGCGCGGACACGTGAGCATTCTATCAGACCTGCGCCCGGCCGGTGAATGGTCCAAAGGTCGGCCCGCCGCCGCGCCGGCGGCGGGCCGGCGAGCGTGGGCGGGCGGCGCCAACGAAACTTCGGCGCCGAAGGAAACGATGAAATGAGGCAACCCGCGGCCCAGCAACGCTACTCGGCGGGCTCTGCGCCGGTGCGCGCCGGACCGCCCGCTGGTCGGCGTCCCACGCGACGCCGGAATGCTGCTATAGTCTCCCCGTGAAACTCCGAAGGCTCAGCGCTGAGCGGTACAAGGGTTACGCTCAACCGGTGGAAGTGGAATTTGCCCCGTTGACCATTCTGGTAGGCGGCAACAACTCGGGCAAGACAGCGCTCGCCCAGGCCATCCGGCTGTTGGCGGGCGGCTTGGCGCCGACGGGCGGCGGCACGTCGGAGCCGCTCCCGCTCGAGTCCGGTGGAATCCGGCACGGCGAGACATTCGCCGACTTGGTGACCGGACGCTCCGTGCACGGTCAGCTGCGGCTGTCCGCCACCCTTGTGGATGACGCAGGCGAGCTGTCCCTGTCCGCTTCCGTTCAGAACGTCGTAGCGCCGGACCGACCGGCGGAGCGCCAGATTTCCGACTGGCGCCTCGCCGACGACGGTAACGAGATCGTGTTGCATAGACGTGGTTTCGACCCCTCATCCGACTATGACATCTCGGTTTCGGGAACCGAGCCGCGCCGCCAACCGGTCCACTGGCACGGCTTGATACCGAGGCAATCTGACGACCTTGCTGGTTGGGCGCAGTCGCGAGTCGACGCGATCCGGGCGTGGGCGCACCGCGTTCGTCATTTGCAGTGTCCCCGCAGCCTCGAACCGTCGCCTTTCGCCACACCGGAGAACGCCCCGCCCGACCTTGGACCGCGTGGACTGAAAACCCCTTTGGCGCTGGCAGCGAACGACGAATTGAGAGAGTCCATACGGAAGTGGTTTCGAGACGCCTTTGGCGCGGCCATCGACGTGGTGTCTCAGGGGAGGTCCTCTGAGCTGTGGGCCGAAGCGCCTGCCAGTGGGAGCGTACGGCTGACGCAATCCGGACGCGGCCTGTCGCACGTTCTCCCGGTCGCGGTCATGGCGCTGACCGCCCGGGCGGCCGGGCCAGGCGTCGACGTCATCGAACATCCGGAGGCCGAACTGCATCCTGCCGCCCACGCCGACCTTGCCGAATTGTTGCTCGACAACCTTGCCGGACCGACGCGGCCGTTGGTGGTCGAAACCCATTCCGCGATGGTACTGCTCCGCGCCAGGCGCTGGGTGGCGGAACGCCGGCTGCCGGCTGATAACGTCCTCATCTACTGGGTCCACACAGAGCCGCACAGCGGCTCCGCCATCCGAAAGATACGGATTGACGACCACGGTGAATTGGATGATTGGCCCGACGGCGTGTTCATTGAGGACTATGAAGAAATCACCGCCATCCGGCGCGCCGCCCGCGCAAACCGGTAGACGTCTGGTGCGCATCACAATCAGGAGGCCCGCGCCGATGGCGTAGAAGCGATGGATGCCAAGGCCTCCCAAGAAAAGCGTCAGCAGGATCAGCACGACGTGGCTGCGGTCGCTGACTTGGTTGTCGGACATGTGCCCTTCCTTTTGGCCGAGTTTCGTCCGAGCGCCGGCCGGCCACCCCGGCGCTTCCGAGTGCGGCATCGTGCGGCGTAGACCGGAAGCCGTCAAACGGAGGAGCGCCGAACGCGGCCGGCCGTGCTACGATGCGGCGCCCGCCGGAGAACGGCGGGCGGAACGGGGAGGGGAGCGTATGCCGAACGTGAGCGTCGACGAGGCGATTCGACGGGTGACGGTCGAGGGGTGGTGCGTCCTGGACTCGGTCATCCCGCCGGCGGAGGTGGGCGGCGTGCGCGAAGCGGTGCTCGACGTGTCCCGGCGCGAGCCGGACGCCGGCAAGCCGCGCATCGGCATCGGCGGGCTGATCGCCAAGACGCAGGCGTTCGCCCCCTACGTCGCCGAGGAGCGGCTGCTCGGCGTGGCGCACGCCCGGCTCGGCGCGCCGGTGCGCATCTCCATGACGCACGGCATCGTCACCGCGCCCGGCTACGGCCGCGCCAATTGGCACGGCGATTGGCCGTTCAGCCTGCGGCAGGATCAGAAGGTGCTGCACCCGTACCCGGCCGACGCGCCGATGCACGTAACCACCCTCTGGGCGCTCACCGAGTTCAGCGCCGCCACCGGCGGCACCGCCATCGTTCCCGGCAGCCACCGCTTCGGCAACAACCCGTCGGGCGACAACGGCTACGGCGAGCACGCGCCGGCCCCGTCGGAGCTCCAACCGCACCTGGACCCCGGCGACGTGCTGATGATCGACAGCCGCGTGTGGCACACCAACGGCGACAACGTCAGCGACCGCACCCGCGTCGGCATGGCGGTCCGCTACGCGCCGTGGTGGTTCAACATCCACGTCCTCACCCCCGGCCTCAGCCAGTACGAGCGGACCATGGGCGAACGCGGCACGCGCGGTGACGACGTGATGCCGATCACGCCGGAGCAATACACCGCGCTGCCCGACGCTGTGAAGCCGCTGCTCCGCCACGTCGTCATCGGCCAGAAGGTGCGCGTGGCATGAATGCCGAACGCGGCATGAATGCCGAACCAGCCCGCGCCGTAAGCCCCGCGGAGGCGCTCCGCCGGGTGCGGACCGAAGGCTGGTGCGTGATCGACAACGTCATCCCGCCGGACGATCTGCCGGCCGTCCGCGCCGGCGTCGCGGCCGCCCTGGACGGCCGCGACGAGCTGAACGGCGTGATCGCTCGCGACCGCTCGTTCGCTCCGTACCTGGTCGACGAACGGCTGGCCGCCATCGCCGAAGGGGTGTTCGGTCCCGCGTGGCGCATCGCCCGCACCGACGCCTGCCGGTCCGGCCGCGGTGTGACCGGACCGGCCCCAGACGCGCCTGGCCGTAGCGCCGCCGGCCCGCACCCGCACCCGGCCGGCACCGGCTGGCACGCCGATTGGCCGTTCGCCAGCGCTCAGGGCGCCGGCGACGGCCGCCGCGCGGCGGTCCCGTACGGCGACCTGGCCATGGCGGTCACCACCCTCTGGACGCTCACCGGCGCCCCGGACGAGCCGGGCGCCACCCTGATCGTCTCCGGCAGCCACCGCACGCACGACAACCCCGCGGTGGCGCCCGGCTACGCCGCCGACGCGCGCATCGCCTCGCAGATGTTGCCGGCCGTGCCCGCCGGCAGCGTGCTGGCGTTCGACAGCCGCCTGTGGCACCGCCACCTGTCCGCCGAACCCGGCGCCGGGGAGCACCGACTCTGGCTCGACGTCCAGTACGTCCCGTGGTGGCTGGACCTCACCAGCATGATTCCGGGGCTGGCCGACTACGAGGCGCGCGCCGAGGGCCTGGGCTACCGGCCGGCCGAGCTCCAACCGCTCGACGACGCGGCGTTTCGCGCGCTGCCGGACGCCGTGCAGCCGCTGTTCGACCACCTCCGCCTGGGCCAGGAGGTGATCGCGTGGCATCCCGATCCCCCGGCCTCGTGCTGACCCGGACGGACCGCCGGCCCGGGCGATGAAGGCGCCGGCGTTCCTGCGGTTCGTCGCGCGCGGGATCGCCCTGTGCCTGGGCGCGGGCAAGACGCTGTTCCTTGCCAGCACGTTGTCGTCACTGGTGGCGGCGGCGATCGTGCCGCTGCAGATTCTGCTGCTGGCCGCGACCGTCGATCTGGTTTCCGGCGTGGCCGGCGCCGTCCCGGCCGGGGAGGCGTTGCGGACGCTCGCCGTTCCGCTGGCCGGCATGGCCGCGCTCTGGCTGCTGGGCGGCATGATGGGGCCGGTCGGCGACTCGCTCTCCCGCCTGTTCGTCGCGAAGTTGGAGCTGCACGTGCAGGGCCATCTCCTCCGCAAGGCGTCGGCGCTCGACCTGGCCCTGTACGAGGATCAGCGCTTCTACGACAAGCTGTCGATCGCCAATCGGGACTTCCGGCGCGCCGGCGACCTGCCGGTCGCGCTGCTCTATTCGGTGCGCACCTGGGTCACGCTGGCGTCGGTGCTCGGGCTGCTGGCGACCTTCACCCCGTGGGCGGTGGTCATCCTGGGCGCCAGCGTGCTGCCGGAGCTGCTGTTCCACGGCCGCATCAGCGGGCGCATGTACGTGATGTGGAACGCGCAGGCGCCGGTGCGCCGGCTGTGCGCCTATGTCGCGTCGCTCCTCACCGAACGCGCGCCGGCCAAGGAGACCCGCCTGTTCGGGCTGCGATCCTCGCTGCTCGACCGGTTCCGCAAGGCGCAGACCGACATGTACCGGCAGGAACGGCGCATCGCCGGCGTCGAGATACGCGGCGTGAGCGTGTTGGGAGTGCTGTCGGTGGCCGGCACCGCGGCGATCTGGACCTGGGCCGCGGTCGACGCGGTGAGCGGCGCGCTGGCGCTCGGCACGCTGGTGCTGGTGTTCCAGTCCGCCGAACGGGCGCGCGCGCAGCTGCAGGACGCCGCGCGGGGCGCGGGCATGTTGATCCAGAGCCGGCTGTTCGCGCAGAGCTATTTCGACTTTATCGACCTGGACCCCGGCGACTTCGCCGGTTCGCTCGGCGCTGCGGAGCGGCGGATAGCGGCGCCGCGCGCCGTGACCCGCGGCATCGACCTGACCGGCGTCTCCTTCCAATATCCCGGGACCGAACGGCCGGTGCTGCGCAAGCTCGATCTCAGTCTGCGCGCCGGTGAACGGGTGGCGATCGTGGGCGAAAACGGCGCCGGCAAGACGACGCTGGTCAAGCTGCTCACCCGCCTCTACGACCCCACCTCCGGCAGCATCGCGCTCGACGGGGTCGACTACCGCGACTACGACGTCGGCCAGCTGCGCAGGTTGTTCGCCGCGGCGTTCCAGGATCACGTGCAGTTTCACTTCACCGCCCGCGAGAACGTCGGGTTCGGCGACGTGGATCGAATGGACGATGCGGAGGCGGTCATGGAGGCGGTCCGCAGCGCCGCCGCGCAGGAGATGGTCGAGCGGCTGCCGAACGGAATCGACACCATGCTTGGCCGCACGCTGGCCGACGGCGTCGACCTGTCGGGCGGCGAGTGGCAGAAGCTGGCGCTGGCGCGCGCCTTCTTTCGCGCCGGCGAGGTGCTGATCCTGGACGAGCCGACCGCGGCGCTCGACGCGCGCGCCGAGCATGAGCTGTTCGACCGGATACTGGCCGGCAGCCGCGGCCGCACCACCGTCATCATCTCGCACCGTTTCTCGACAGTCCGCAGCGCCGACCGTATCCTGGTGCTCCATGAAGGGGAGATCGTCGAGGATGGCGATCACGCCGGCCTGATGGAGCGGAACGGCCGCTACGCGGAGATGTTCCGGCTGCAGGCCGGCCGGTACACCGACCCGCCGCCCGCCCGCCCGGCGGAGACGCCGGCCGCATGAGCGCTCCGGCGAGCCCCAACCTGGTGCTGATCTCGGCGGATCAGTGGCGCGGCGACGTGCTCGGCGTCGCCGGCGATCCGGTGATCCACACGCCGGGCATCGACGCCATGGCCGCCACCGGCCACTACTTTCCGCGCGCGGTGACCGAGCTCCCCTCCTGCGTCGGGGCGCGGCGCACGCTGTTCAGCGGCCAGTGGCCGGTCACCCACGGCATGACCGGCTTCGACGACCTGGAGCCGTGGCCGGAGCCGGACACCCTGTGCCGGGTCTTCCAACGCAACGGCTACCGCACCTACGCCGTCGGCAAGCGCCACGTCTATCCGCAGGACGCCCGCTACGGCTTCGATCTGCTCCGCACCCATGAGGAGGGGCGGTTCCTCAGCCCCGGCTTCCGCGACGACTACCTGGCGATGCTCGACGAAAAGGGGTGGGGCGAATTCGGCCTGTTCGGCGCCGGCGTCACCAACAACAGCTACCACGCGCGCGCCGCGGTGCTGCCGCCGGAGCTGCACGTCACCACCTGGACCGCCACCGAGGCGATCCGGGTGATGGAGGACCACGTCCGCGCGCACGGCCGCGATCAGCCGTTCTTTCTGTACGTCTCCTTCAGCAAGCCGCACCCTCCCTGGGACCCGCCGGCGCAGTTCTTCGACCACTACTACCGCGATCCCGACCTGCCTATGCCGGTGGTGGGCGACGCCGCCGGCTACGTCCGCCCGCCCCGTCCGTTCGTATCGAGCACGCGCGGGCCGATCCCGGAGGGCGAAGTCTTTCAGCTCAAGGCTCGCGACCTGCGCCGCGCGCGCGCCGGCTACTACGGGCTGATCGACCAGATCGACGCCCAGATCACCCGCCTGGCCTACCACCTGTGGCGCAACCTGTTGGTGCGCAACACCATCTTCGCGTTCGTGGCCGACCACGGCGAGATGCTGGGCGACCACCACTGGTGGGCCAAGTCGGTGGGATACCAGGGGTCGATCCGCGTGCCGTTCGTGCTCAGCTTTCCCAAGGAGCTGCCGCTGCCGGCCGGCCGCACCTATCCCGAAACTACGGTCGGCTTGGCCGATCTGATGCCGACCGTACTCGATGCGTGCGGCCTGCCGGTCCCGGAGCGGTGCGACGGCTCATCGCTGATGCCGATGATCCGAGGCGAGAAAGACGCGCTCGACCGCGGCCCGCTGCACGGCGAGCACCTGGAGTACTGCCACTTCCTGGTCGATCACACGCAGAAGTTCATCTGGCACTACCGGATGGGAGTGAAGGAGTATTACGACCTGCAGGAGGACCCGGGCGAGTGCCGCAACCGCTACGCCGCCGATCCTCGGGCGCGGGAGCTGGAGGACCGGCTCACGGCGCTGCTGGTCGATCAGGGCCGCCAGGACGACTTCATGCGGGGCGGCCGGCTGGACGACGCGACCGCGCAGGCGCACACCCACGAGCCGCCCGCCTACGCGCGGTAGGCGGCGGCGCGGCATTCCGGCGGCGAGACGCCTTTCATGCGCATAGGGATCGACTCCGGCGGCACCTTCACGGACGTGGTCGTCCACGACCGGGCGCAGGGCCGCTTGGTGTTCCACAAGGTGCCGTCCACGCCGGACGACCCGGCGGCCGGCATAATCGGCGGCGCGCGGGCGGCGGCCGAACGCGCCGGGGCGCAGCCGGCCGCGGCGGCCATGCTCATCCACGGCACCACGGTCGCCACCAATCAGGTGCTGCAGCGCGCCGGGGCGCGCGTGGCGCTGATCACCACCGCCGGGTTCCGTGACGTGCTGCACATCCAGCGGCAGGCGCGCCCGCGCCTGTACGACCTGCGCGCACGCCGCACCGAACCGCTGGTCCCGCGCGAGTTGCGCTTCGAGGTGCGCGAGCGCATGCGCTTCGACGGCGCCGTGCGGACCCCGCTCGACCGCGCCGATCTGGCCGCGGCGATCGACGCCATCCGCTCCGCCGGCGTGCAGGCGGTCGCCGTGGGGCTGCTGCACAGCTACGCCAATCCCCGCCACGAGCGGGAGATAGGGGAGGAGCTGCGGCGCCGCTTGCCGGGCGCGGCGGTGAGCCTGTCGCACGAGCTGATGGGCGAGCACGGCGAGTACGAGCGCTTCAGCACCTGCGTGATGAACGCCTTCGTGCAGCCGGGTATCGAACGGTACGTCACCCGCCTGAGCGCCGGCCTGCGCGGCGCCGGCTTCACGGCGCCGCTCTACGTGATGAAGTCGAACGGCGGGGTGATGACCGCCGGGGCGGCCGCGCGGCGCTGTGTGGAGACGGTGCTGTCCGGGCCGGCCGGCGGCGTGGTCGCCGGAGCGGCGGTGGCGCGGGCGCGCGGGGCCGGCGGCTTGGTCACCTGCGACATGGGCGGCACCAGCTTCGACGTCGGCGTGATCCGCGACGGCGCCATCCCGTTCGCGCGCGACGCGGAGATGGGCGGTCTGGCGATCGGCGTACCGATGCTCGACCTGCACACCGTGGGCGCCGGCGGCGGCAGCGTCGCCTGGATCGACGCCGGCAACGCCCTGCGCGTCGGGCCGCGCTCGGCCGGCGCGGCGCCGGGCCCGGCCTGCTACGGAACCGGCGGCGTCGAGCCGACCGTCACCGACGCCGATCTGCTGCTGGGCCGGCTCGGGACCCGCACGCTGCTCGGCGGCGGCATGACGCTCGACCGGGAGGCGGCCGAGCGGGCGATCCGTGACCGGATAGCCGCGCCGCTCGGCATCGGCGCCGCCGAGGCGGCGGAGGGGATCGTGCGCGTGATCGACGCCGCCATGACCGCCGCGATCCGCAAGCTCACCATCGAGCGCGGTCACGATCCGCGCGGCTTTGCGCTCTGCCCGTTCGGCGGCGCCGGCCCCATGCACGGCGCGGCGCTGGCCGCCGAGCTCGGCGTCTCGCAGACCGTGATCCCGATCGCCCCCGGCGTCCACTCGGCGATGGGATTGTTGATGACCAACCTGCGGGAGGACCGCACCAGGACGCTGGTGCGCCGGCTCGACGCGGCGGCCGGGGACGCGGTGCGCGCGGCGCTACGCGAGCTGGAAGCGGCCGGCCGGGAGGCGCTCCGGGCGCCGGTCGGCGCCGAGCCGGCCGTGAGCCGGGCGGTCGGCCTGCGCTACCTGGGGCAGCGCTACGAGCTGTCGGTACCGGTCGGCGCCGCGCTGCCCGCGCCGGCCGAGCTCGGCGAGCGGTTCCACCGGCTGCACGACCGGCGGTACGGCTACCGGCGCGACGACCATCCGGTGGAGGTGGCGAGCGTCTGGGTGGCGGTGGAGCGCGGCCTGCATCCGCTGGAGCTGCCGGAGGTCCCGGCTTGCGCGCGGGAGCCGGCCCCGCGCCACGTCCGGCGGGTACGCTTCGACGGAGTGGAGCGGGAGACGCCGGTCTACGTCCGCGATGACCTGGGAGCGGGGTGCGTGCTGCGCGGGCCGGCGGTGGTCGAGCAGCTCGACGCCACCTCGGTCGCGCCGCCGGGCCACCGGTTGGAGGTCGACCGCTTCGGCCACCTGGTGCTGACACGGACCGATGGCTGACGACTCCGCGGCCGGCCGCGCCGCGGCGATCGACTCGATCACGCTGGAGATCATGCGCAACCGCTGGTTGGGCATCGCCGAGGAGTGCTGCGCCGCCCTGGTGCGCGCCAGCTACTCCACCAACATCAAGGACCGTCGCGACTGCTCGGTGGCGCTGGCCACGCCGGACGGGGTGATCGTCGCGCAGGCGGAGGTCGGCACGCCGCTCCACCTCGGCATCATGCCCGGGGTCCTGGGCGCGATCCTGGCCGAGTTCCCTCCCCATGCCATGCAGCCCGGCGACATGTACGCCAGCAACCTGCCGTATCCCGAAGGGCCGGGCCATCTGCCGGACCTGTCGCTGGTGGCGCCGGTGTTCCACGGCGGCGAGCTGGTTGCGCTGTCGGCCTCCACCGCCCATCACGTCGACATGGGCGGCTATGCGCCCGGCAGCATGCCGTTCGGCGTGACCGAGATATACCAGGAGGGGCTGCAGATACCGCCGATCGCGCTGGTGCGCGGCGGTGAGCTGCAGGAGCCGATCCTGCGGCTGATCGAACAGAACGTGCGGACCCGCATCGAGGTGCGGGGCGACCTGATGGCGCAGTACGCCACCGCGCGGACCGCAGAGCGGCGGGTGACCGAGCTGCTCGGCGCAGCCGGCGGACGGCTGGCGCTCGACGCCATCCCGGCGATCCTCGATCACGCCGAGGCGTGCATGCGCGCCGGCATCCGCGCCCTGCCCGACGGGACGTATCGATTCCGGGATTATCTGGACGACGACGGCGTCACCGACGATCCGGTGCCGATCGCGGTGGCGGTGCGGGTCGACGGCGACGAGCTCACCGTAGACTTCGCCGGCACCGGCGCCCAGGTGGCCGGTCCCCTCAACGCGCGGCTCAGCGCGGCGCGGGCGGCGGTCTACTACACCTGCAAGGCGGTGATCGACCCCGACCTGCCGACATCGGCCGGCGCCTACCGGCCCATCCGCGTGACCGCCCCGGAGGGGACGGTGATGAACGCCCGCTTCCCGGCCGCCATCGGCAACGCCAACATCCTGACCGATCAGCGCGTGGTCGACGTGCTGATGGGGGCGTTGGCGCAGTGCGTGCCGGAGCGGGTCTGCGCCGCCTGCTCGGGCGAGATGAACCTGCTCAACATCGGCGGCGCCGACGACCGCCCGGGCGCGCCCGACAGCTACTACAACTACGTGGAGACCTACGCCGGCGGGCAGGGCGCCATGCACGACCTGGACGGCGAGGACGGCGTGCACACCCATCTCACCAATACGCGCAACGCGCCGGTGGAGGTGATCGAGCGCACCTATCCGCTGGAGGTGGTCCGCTACGGGCTGCTGCCCGACACCGAAGGCGCCGGCCGCCGGCGCGGCGGCTGCGGCATGGTGCGCGAGCTCCGCTGTCTGGGCGAACGCACGGTGGTCACGGCCGGCGCCGACCGGCGGCGCTTCACCCCGTGGGGATTCGCCGGCGGCAAGCATGCGGCCGGATCGATGCTCACCGTGACCGCCGCCGACGGCAGCGTGCGGGTACTGCCGACCAAGGCGTTCACGGAGCTGCGGCGCGGCGACGTGCTCACCGTCCGGACGCCCGGCGGCGGCGGCTGGGGCGCGCCGGCCGAGCGCGAGCCCGACCGCGTGCAGCGCGACGTCCGCTCCGGCCTGATCAGCCCCCGGCGCGCCCGCGAGGTCTACGGCGTCGATCAAGCCGCCGATCAGCGGTAGACACCGGGGCCGGCCGGCGTCGTATCATGCGGCCCCGCCCGCAGCATCCATGCCGTTGACCTATTTCACGCACGCGCGGCGCGACCAGCCCAAGGTCGCGCTCACCTTCGACGACGGTCCGAATCCGCCGCGTACGGATCAGATCATGGACATCCTGGACGCGAAGGGGGCGCGCGGCACCTTCTTCGTGCTCGGCAAGTGGGTCGAGCGGTGGCCGCAGGCGTTCGAGCGGATCGTGCGCCGCGGGCACTGCATCGGCAACCACAGCCACCTGCACCACGCGCATCTGGGTGACTTCGATCGCGCGGAGGCGGCGATCGGCAATCTCCTGGGCGGCCCGACGCGGTTCCTGCGCGCCCACTACTTCAACTACTTCACCTGCCTCTACTCACCCCTGGCCATGGCCGGCTCGATGGCGATCGTCGACTCCGACGTCAACCCGGCCGACTACGCGAAAACCGATCCGCAACAGATCGTCGACGCGACGCTGCAGCATCCGTCGCTCGCCGCCGGGTCGATCATCGACCTGCACGACAGCGGGGAGACCGACGACGACGGCCTCCGTCTGGCCCGGCCGCTGCCGTTGATCGCCGCGCTGCCGCAGATCGCCGACGGGCTGCTGACGCGCGGATTCCAGCTCGCTGGCCTGGACGAGATGACCCTGGTCGACCCGGTGGAGTGGCGGCCGGACGAGCGCGCTACCTACGCGTCACCGGAGGCCCGCGCCGCGGTGTACGATCTTGGCCGGCAGCGGTGAAGTCCGCTTCGGCTGCCGTTTCATAGATTCCCCGTTCACGAAAAGGAGGAGAGGAGTGAACATCCGTATCAAACCCCTGTTGGTGGCTGCGCTGGCGGCGGCGCTGTTGCTGTGCGGCGCCGCCGCGGCCGCGGCCGACGATGACGTGCTGGTGATCGCGATTGCCGGCGACGTCGAGACCCTGGACCCGCCGTTTTCGCGCTTTCAGCGCTCGAACGAGACCAACCTCAACGTCTACGACCAGTTCTTCCGCTACGGGCGGCGCGACACCGGTCAGGGTTACGCCATAGCCGATACCGGCGTGATCGAAGGGGCCGCCGTCGAGTCGTGGGAGTGGTCGGACGATCAGACGTCGATCGTGCTCAACATCCGGCAGGGCGTCACCTTTCCGCAGACCGGCCGCGAGCTCACCGCCGACGACTTCATCTACTGGTTCGACCGGGCGCACGGCACGGAGTCCGGCACCGCCTGGAACGTCAACACCGCCGGCATCACCGGTTACGAAAAGACCGGCGATCACCAGGTGACGCTGCAGTTCTCGAATCCCAGCCCGTGGTTCTTCTACCTGTTCCGCGACCAGTCGCAGGGTCCGATGGACCACGTCGAGGCGCAGGCGCACGTCGAATCCGACGATCCGTGGGCCACGCGCTGGCTGGCCAAGAACGACGTAGGCTCCGGCGAGTACTACGTCGAGAGCTGGGAGGCCGGCGTGCGGATGGTGCTGCGCGCCAATCCCGACTACTGGGCCGGGCCGGCCTTCTTCGAGACGATCATTCTGCAGATCGTCCCCAACTCGGCCGACCGGGCGCTGCTGCTGCGCGAAGGAGAGGTCGACATAGCGACCGGACTCTCCACGGACGAGCTCAACGCCGTGCGCGGCTCGGACGGCGTCACCGTGCTGTCGATCCCGACGCGCAACCAGATGATTTTTGGCTTCAACGTGCAGCGCGCGCCGTTCGACGACGTGCGCGTACGTCAGGCGCTTTCCTACGCGGTGCCGTCCCGGGCGATAGCGGACGGCATCTTCGGCGGCAACGCGCTGGTGTCGGCCGGTCCCATTCCGGTCGGCGGGCAGAACCACGACGGCGCCCTGTGGCCGTACTCGTTCGACCCGGACAAGGCGGCCGAGCTGCTGGCCGAGGCCGGCTACGGCGACGGGTTCGAGTTCACGCTCGACATAGCCTCCGGCCTGCCGACCACGGAGCAGATCGCGGTCGTCCTGCAGGCCGCGTTCGGCGACGTCGGGGTCACCATGAACATCAATCCGCAGCCGTCCGCGGTGTTTGCGGAGCAGCTCGGCACGCTCGAACATCACGCCTGGATGCGGGACCTGCTGTGGTACGTGGACGACGCCGGCTACACCGGCGACCTGTTCTTTCGCACCGGCGCGGTCGCCAACTGGATGGGCTACGGCGACGAGGAACTCGACGGCATCATCGACGAACTCACCGTCACGCTCGACGCCGGACGCAAGGCGGAGTTGGCGCAACGCTACCAGGAGATACTGATCGAGGCGGCGCCGGCGCTCTACATAGCGGAGATGCCGTTCGAGATCGCCATGCGGAGCGACATTCACGGCTACGTGCAGCTGCCCGACAATCTGCTGTGGTACTGGCCGCTGTATCGCGGCGACGGGTGATCGGCGCGCCGGCCGGCCGAACCGCGCCGGCTGCGCTGCTCGAACCAGCGGGGTGCGGGCGCTGAGCGCCCGCCGCCCCGCTCGTCCTTCCCGCAGCCTGCCCGAAGAAGGGGCGTTGACCGATGCTTGAGTCCGCGCGCGAGTGGGCGCTGTTTCTGCTCAAGCGGATCGGCATCCTGGCGGTCTCGCTGCTCGGCGTGTCGATGATCACCTTCGCGGTGACCCACGCCATCGGCAACCCGGTTTATCTGCTGGTCGGTCCCCGGCACAACCAGGAGATGCTCGACAACCTGACGCGGGAGCTGGGACTGGACCGGCCGCTGCCGGAGCGCTATCTCAACTACCTGGGCAACCTGGCGCGCGGCAACCTGGGGGTGTCCCGCTACTCCTACAATCCCGTCCTCACCGACATCCGTACGCGGTTGCCGGCCACGCTGGAGCTGTCGACCTTCGCCCTGCTGCTCGGCGTGCTGTGGGCGGTTCCCGCCGGCGTGGTCGCCGGCATCCGCCGCCGCGGCGTGTTTGCCCGAATCGCGGACGTGACCGCGCGCGCCGGTGTCTCCATGCCCGGCTTCTGGCTCGGGCTGCTGCTGATCTTCGTCTTCTTCGCGGAGCTCGACTGGCTGCCGGCGCCGCTCGGCCGCCTGCACCGCGACTTTACCCGGCCCCCGTACGTCACCGGCTGGTACACCATCGACGCGCTGCTGGCCGGCGACGCCGGCGCGTTTGTGTCGAGCGTCCGGCACCTGATCCTGCCGGCGGCGACGCTGGCGCTCACCACCAGCCCCAGCACCCTGCAGATCACGCGCAACAAGATGCGGGAAGTGATGCAGAGCGACTACATCCGCACCGCCAAGGCGTTCGGCATGCCGTCGTCGACGGTCTACCGCTACGCGCTGCGCAACATCCTCGGCCCGGTGATCACCATGATCGCCATGACCTACGGCTATCTGCTGAGCGGCACGGTGCTGGTGGAGGTCGTGTTCACGTGGCCGGGGCTGGGGCTGTACGCGGTCGACGCCATGAATCACTCCGACTACGAGCCGATCATGGGCGTGGTGCTGCTCACCGCAGCGTTCTATCTGACCATCTACCTTGCCGCCGACGTCGTGAACGCCATCCTCGATCCGCGCGTCCGCAGCCGCGTCTGAGCATGGGCGCCGACGACAGCGTTTCCGCCGCGGCCCCGGCCGTCGACGTACCGGCCGACGCGCGGCCGGGCTTGTTCCGGCGCCTGGAGTACGCCAACGGCGCGGCCCGGGTGCGGATCAACCTTGCCGTACTGGCGCTGCTGGTCGCGCTCGGCGCGGTCGCGCCGCTGCTGCCGCTGCAGGATCCGGTCGATCCGAATCCGCTCTCCCGGTTCGCGCCGCCGTCGCGGGAGCACTGGCTGGGGACCGACGCCAACGGCATGGACGTCTTCTCCCGCACCATTCACGCCATCCGCGTCGACTTCGCGCTGGCGCTCAGCTCGGTGCTGATCGGCATCCTGGTCGGCGTGCCGCTCGGCGCGCTGGCCGGCTACTTCGGCGGCGGCTTCGACGTCGTGGTGACCCGCGTCACCGAGGTGTTTCAGGGCTTTCCGCAGATACTGTTCGGCATGGCGGTGCTGGCCGCGGCCGGCAACACGCTGGTCAATCTGGTGCTGATCATCGCCTTCTACAACGTTCCGGTGTACAGCAAGATGGTGCGTAGCGCCGCCGCGCCGCTGCGCGAGGCGGACTTCGTGCTGGCGGCGCGGGTGTTCGGCAACTCGCCGCTGTCGGTGGTGTTCCGGCACGTCATTCCCAATACGCTGGTGCCGGTCTTTTCGCAGCTGCCGCTGAGCTGCGCCTACGCCGTGCAGATGATCGCCGGGCTCAGCTTTATCGGTCTGGGCGTCTCCATCCCGACGCCGGAGTGGGGGTCGATGATCCAGCTCGGCGCCAACCAGCTGGTGTTCGGCAAGTGGTGGGCGTCGGTGTTTCCCGGACTGGCGCTGTTCGGGTCGGTCTGGGTGCTCAACAACGTCAGCGACCTGCTCGGTTCGCTGGTGGTCCGGCGAGCCTGACGCGCCGATGGCCGCCGTACCGCTGCTGTCGATCCGCGACCTGGCCGTCGACTTTCTGGTCGACCGCCGCACCATTCACGCCGTGCGCGGCGTGACCATGAGCCTGCCCGCCGGTTCGCGCACCGCGGTGGTCGGCGAAAGCGGCTCCGGCAAGACCGTGACCGCGCTCAGCGTGCTGGGGCTGCTGCCGCCCACCGCGCGGGTCACCTCCGGGCGGATCGATTTTGCCGGCCGGAACCTCACCGTACTGGATGACGCCGGGCTCGGTGCGATACGCGGTTCGCAGGCGGCCATGATCTTCCAGCACGCCTCGGCGGCCCTCAACCCGCTGTGGCGGGTCGGGCGTCAGATCGCGGACGTCTACCGCCGCCACCGCGGCGGAACGCGCCGCGCGGCGTGGCAGCGGGCGGTCGAGGCGCTGGCCGCCACGGGGATTCCCGACGCCGGCGCGCGGGCGCGGGACTATCCGCATCAGTTTTCCGGCGGCATGGCGCAGCGGGTGATGATCGCCATGGCGCTGGCGTGTTCGCCCCGGTTGCTGATCGCCGACGAGCCGACGACCGGACTCGACCTCACCATCCAGGTGCAGGTGCTCGATCTGATCGCCGACGCGGTGGAGCGGCTCGATGCGACGTTGATGCTCATCTCCCACGACCTGGCGGTGGTGGGCGCGCTCTGCGACCGCGTGGTGGTGATGTACGCGGGCGAGGTGATGGAGAGCGGCGCCGCCGCGCAGGTGCTTGCGGAACCGGCCAACCCGTACACGAAAGGGTTGCTGGCGTGCTTTGCGGACGCCGGCGGCGGCGACATGCCGACCATCCCCGGACGCGCCCCGGACATGCGCCGGCCGGCGCCCGGATGCGGGTTCGCCGAGCGCTGTCCGCGCGCCGAGGGGATCTGCCGGCAGCGGCCGGCGCCGCTGGTGCAGGTCGCGGCCGGGCACGAATCCCGATGCCACTTCGCGGCAGTGCGGTAGGGCGGCGTGGACCGGCAGCCGCTGTTGCGCGTCGAGCATGCCGTCAAGCGGTACGCGTTGCGCCAGCGCGGTCTGCGCCGCAGGCACGTGGCCGCCCTGGACGACGTGTCGCTGGCGGTGCGGCCGGGGGAGTGCGTGGGCTTGGTCGGCGAATCGGGGTCCGGCAAGTCGACGCTGGGCCGGTGCGTCCTCAACCTGACGCCGCTCGACGGTGGACGCATGATCTTCGGCGGGCGGGAGATCCACGCGCTGGGCGAACGCGAGTGGCGGCCGTTGCGCCGGCGCCTGCAGATGGTCTTTCAGAATCCGCTCACCTCGTTCAATCCGATGATGACCGTCGAGCAGTCGCTGCAGGACGCCCTGCGCCACACCACCACGCTGGCGGCCGCGGCGCGGCGCGACCATGCGCGGCTGCTGCTGGAACAGGTGCAACTCGATCGACGATTCGCGGCGCTCTATCCGTACGAGCTGTCGGGCGGACAGCTGCAGCGCGCCGCCATCGCGCGGGCGCTGGCGCCCGGTCCCGACTTCCTGTTCCTGGACGAACCGACGGCCGCCCTGGACATGTCGATCAAGGGGCAGATCGTCAACTTGCTGCGGGACCTGCAGCGCCGGCATGAGCGGGCGCTGATCTTCGTGTCCCACGACCTGCGCGCGGTGCGCTACGTGGCCGACCGAATCTGCGTGATGTACCGGGGTCAGGTGGTGGAGCAGGGCGGCCGCGCGGCGGTGTTCGACCGGCCGCGGCACCCGTACACCCGCGCCCTGCTGGCCGCCACGCTGATCGGGCGCGGCGCGCGGGCCGCCTCGACCGCGCCGGGCGGCGACGGCGCGCCGGCGGAGGAGCGCGCGCCGGCGGGTGCCCTGCCTGCCGGCTGCCGGCTGGCCGGCCGGTGCCCGTTCGTCCAAGAGCGCTGCCGGCGGGAATCCCAGGAACTGCGCGCCATCGCGCCGGGCCACGAAGTCCGCTGCTGGCGGTCGGAGGACCTCCCCCGCGACCGCGCGGAACCGGCGGCGTAATGCACGCGGCTCAAGTCGAGTGTCGCCATCCCCGTTCGGTAGCCACCCGCTCGACCTCGGCCGCAAGTCGTCGAAACGCCGGCAACCGGTAAAGCGGTCCAAAGTCGTCGATGTAGTCAGCCACGCGGCGCCCATGGAGCGTGCGGTTGAAGCGCCGCAGACGACGGCCGCGAAGGCCGCTTGCCTGACTCAGCAATTGATGGAGCACTGACTTTGGATCAGGCAGGTGCTCAATCTGCCGGATGCTCGGCAGGGCGAGTCGCTGGTCGCCGTTTGGATTTCCGGCAGCGCACCGCAAGGCGGACTCGTCGATGAGCAACCACGCTTCCTGCATCCGGACCGGGATAACGGCTATCGAAAAAGCGCGTATTCCGCTCGCTCTTACGGAATCTGATACTTCCTTCAAACGATGCTCGATAGCAGCGTTCTCGGCGTCTCGATGGACAAATAGCAGATCGCAGGGATACAGATCGACTGCCTGCGCTATGCGTTCGGAAAGTTTCTTGGGAGGGCTCGGCAGGCGGCGCAGATCGGCGAACTCCGCCTGAATGGCAGGCGGTCCGCAGTGCCGTCGCAGCAGCCACGTGAGAATCGGGATGAGCGAGCGGTCGGAAGCTCCGTCGGCCAGCAGCGTATACGTCAGCCGTTGCACGGGCTGCCGCGCTGATTCGGCAACTCCAAGACGAGCTGACCGAAGTCCTTCCTGTCGATCACGCGCCGGCGCGCGGGCGGCGGCTCGGCGTGTTCTGCGCGGAGCACCGGATTCAAGTACTCCAGCAGATCACCGCGGGCGGCGTGTTCGGTTGCCGCGGCCGTTGCTCGCCACGTATCGGACAAGCAGAGAAAGTGGGCGTGGCGAAAGCGGCATCCGGCATCGTCGATAGCCTCTCTCGGCTTTACGAACACGACGCTGTCGTCCGGGACCTGCTGAAACACTGCCGGAGAGTGGGTATTGACGACCACTTGACGTAGCGGATTGTCCTCGGCCACCGGCTCCTGAGTGTCCACCGCGATGTCCTGCAGCAGCTGCAGAATGGCGGGAATCCGGGCGGGGTGTATACCGTTTTCGGGTTCCTCCAGACACAAGACACCCTGCATCCTCGGGTCGGTCTCCAACACGGCAAGCGCCAGGAACCGCAGCGTACCGTCCGACAGCGCCCGCGCGGGATGAATCGTGCCTCCCCGGTCCTTCACGCACAGCGTGAACAGCTCCCGTTTCCGGTCGAGGTCCACGCCGATCCCACGGACGTCGTCGATGAGCTCCGCCAGACGGTTGGCTATCCGGCTGTACACTCGTTCGGCGCCGCCGTTCGCCGACGCGGCTTCGAGTCGAGGACCGGTGTCTCGGGCGCCGTTGATCGGGCGGTTCCCGGAGTTACGCCCCAGCCGATACAAAGTGGCCGCCAGATAGCTGCCGTCCGCACCCAGGCGGGAGGGAGAAACGAATTCGTCCGACCGCCGCAACGCCGAAGGCTCCAGCTGCAGGAGCTGCCATGACTCCATTTCACGGCGGGCGACGAGCACCGTGGGGCTCTCTGCGGCCGTGGCTACGGACAATACGGTGCGCGGCATATTGACAGCGGGTCGGCTCAGTGGCCGTCCGCTGCTGCCGCCATCCTGGTGGAGCTTGATGACCCGGAAATCGCCTTTTCCATCCGTAGAAATGAACGGTACGACCCGCCTTCCTTCCATCACGGACGTGCGCCAGTTCTTCGCGCTATGCGGAAACAACAGATGCCGCGAGGCATGGCGCCGGGGGATACTGAGCAGTTCCTCTTTGATGATGACGATGGCGCGATCCCCGAGGCCGCCATCGGACTCTCCGTAGCCAAGTTCCAGTGAATAGCGCAAAAAGGTGATGCTGGCCTTGGCTTCTTGTCCCAGGTCGTCGACAGCGCGGTTCGGAACTACCATATCCGCCACGAAACTCATGCGGCTGCTGTAACGGTCGCCGACGTGGTGGAACAGGTCGCGCAGGTGCGCGGTGCGGCTCTGCTGGTCGCGCACCTCGCAAGCGGCCTCCATGAGCGTATGATTCGCCAGCGCGCTCAGAAATCGAATCGCGTCGAACAGGTTCGACTTGCCGGCGCCGTTCGGTCCTACCACGCAGGTGAATGAACCGAGGCGAACGTCCACGTCCACCAAGTTCTTGAAACCGGAAACGCGGAGTCTGGTCAACATGAGCGGACGCTCGCGGATGTTCGCGCCATGGTGCGCCTACCTGATACTGAAACTCGCCGGCCGCTACGCAAGGATGCCATGAGTGTGATCGCGCTATTGAGCGAAGTCAACGGCGCCGGCGGGGCTCACGGGCGGATGGTGAGGGTCCGGTCGGCGGCCACGCCGCGCAGCACGGTGCGGGCGCCGTCGGGCCAGTCGACGGTGAGCTGGTCCACGCGCGCGGCGGCGCCCAGGCCGAAGTGCGCGGACAGCTCGGATGCGCCGAAGAATCCGCCGGCGCCGATCGCGGCGGCCTGCGTGCGTCCGGCGGCGGTGACCGTCACCACCGCGCCCCAGCCGTGCGGCGCCACCCCCGAACCGCGCGGCGGCTCCAGAAACACCCGCAGCCAGCCGGCGCTGCTGGCTGCGCTCGGCCCGGCCGGTCCGCCCAGGTCGTTGCGGAACAGCGACGGACGCGCGTCGAAGTTGAAGATGACGACGTCGCGGTCTCCGTCCCGGTCGTAGTCGAGCGTGAGCAGCGCCCGGCCCTGCAGGCGGTGCCGCAGCCCGGCGCGGGCGGCGTCGATCCGCTCGAACGCCGGCACGCCGGCCGCGTCGGCGCCGGTGTTGCGGAACAGGAACACCGGCTGGTCCCGCCACTCGTAGAGGCCGGCGCCGTTCGGTTCGATCCAGCCGGTGGCGGTGACCAGGTCGCGTCGGCCGTCGTGGTCCAGGTCGACCGCCGCCGCGCCCCAGCCCCAGCCGCCGTCGCGCACCTGCGCAACGCCCGCCGCCTCCCGGAACCGGTCGCCGCCGGCGTTGAGGTAGAGCGCGTTGCCGGTCCCCGGCGTGCGGTGGATCGGCCAGCGCGTCGACACGCTGGTGACGTACCAGTCCGGGCGGCCGTCGCCGTTGAGGTCGGCCACCGCGCTGCCCATGCCGTTCGCCTCGCGCCCGACGCCGGCGGCGAAGGTGAGATCGGTGAACGTGCCGTCGCCGTCGTTGCGGTAGTAGCGGCTCGAACCGAAGTCGCCGGCCACGATCAGCTCCGGGTAACGGTCGCCGTTGAGGTCGACGAACTGCGCGGCGAAGGCGATGACCCGGTCGTCGGCTACGCCGGCGCGCGCGCCCACTTCCGTGAAGCCGCCGTCGCCGTCGTTGCGGAACAGCACGTTGCCGCGGATGCCGGACGCCCAGCCGCCGGCGAACAGGTCGAGGTCGCCGTCCAGGTCGTAGTCGCCGAAGGCCGCCGCCATGCCGCCGGCGCCGCGGTCGAGCCGGCCGTCCGGGTCGCGGTACGGCGCGCAGCACGTAAAGGCGCCGCGGCCGTCGCCGCGGTACAGCAGCAGATGTCCGGGCGGCGGCAGCCCCGGCTCATCGGGACCGGCGGACGGAATGAACAGGTCGAGCGCGCCGTCGCCGTCGTAGTCGGCCGCCGCCGCGCCGTGCGCGCGGTGCGCGCGCGCCACCCCCGCAGCGCCGGCCCGGTCGGCGAACGTCCCGTCGCGACGGTTGATGAACAGCCGGTCGGGGGCGCCCCCGCCGGTGGCGTAGAACAGGTCCTGCCATCCGTCGCCGTCGAAGTCGCCGGCAACGCCGCCCGGGGCGACCGGCGGCGCGGAGACCGCGCCCGGATGGCCGCCGCCCAGGCCGGCCGGCACGCCGACCTCCCGGAACCGCATCGGCGGCGGCGCCGCCGCGGCCGGCGCCGCGCAGAACGCCGCGTAGCACGCCGCGCACAGCGCCGCGCAACGCGCGATGGTGAGCGGCGCGCTCCGTGCGAACCGATGGCGGTGGTGCGTCCTGAGCCTCCCCGGGAGCGCGCCGCTTGACACCGGCCGCTCGCACGTCAATCTAACCCTACTTGGCGGCGGTTCGCAGGAGGAGTCGAATGGCGACGATCAGAGGGACGGTGACCGATCGGACGAGCGGCGAGCCTGCGGCGTGCACGGTCCACGTGCTGTCGTCGGACGGCGACTTCTTCGCGGGGTTGTGAAGATGGCGGACAAGAAGCCGCGCGGGCGGCTGGCGCGGAACTACCGGCTCACCTGGGTCGAGGACGCGGGATTCACGACGGCGACGATCAACCCGCCGCTGAGCCCGGCGCGGCTGGCGCACCGGACGGTCGGCGGGCTGGCCGGCACGCCGGTAGACGCCTTTGTGGGTACCGTCGGTTCGGCCGCCGGATACACGCTGTCGTATCCGACCAAGGTCGACGGCATGGAGTTTCTGGTCGATCGCCTGGAAGCCGGCGCCGTGCTGGGCGGCGCGGAGCACTGGCGCGCGGCGGAGAACCTGCGCCGCCTCTGGGCCGGCGGCCACGACCCGGTGCGGATCGTCCGGGACGAAGCGCAGCGGCTGGGGATCGACTTCTGGCTGCAGCTCCGCATGAACGACTGGCACCACGTCGACAGCCAGGGCTCGGTCTACCGGCTGATCGGCAGCGACTGGTACGAGCGCCACCCGGAGCTGCTGATCGGCGCGGACGGGGTGGCCGGTTGGCCGGAGCGGCTGCGGGCGGTGATGGCGTGGTTTCAGGACTTCGCCCATGACGAGGTGCGCCGCATCCGCTTCGAAACGGCGTGCGAGGCGGTCGAGCGCTACGACGTGGCCGGCTGGGAGTACGACTTCATGCGCTGCCCCGGCCTGTTCCGGAAAGGCGAAGAGCGCCGCAACGCGCATCTGATCACCGATCTGATCCGCGACACCCGGCGGATGCTCGACGAGGCGGGACGCGTGCGCGGCAAGACGCTCGGCCTGTCGGTGCGGGTGCCCAACACCATCGCCGGCGCGGTCATGCTCGGCCTGGACGTGGAGGCGTGGATCGCCGATCACCTGATCGACGTCGTGGTCCCTTCGACCTTCTTTGCCCAGGATACGGAGGAGGACATGCGCGAGTGGGTGGAGCTGGCGGCCGGCACGCCGGTGCTGGTCCATCCCGCGATCGAGGAGGGCTTCATCACCGGTATGCGGACCGGTTACGGCATCCCGTACTTCCAGGTGAAGACCGATCCGATGCAGCCGCTGACGGTCGAGATGATCCGCGCGCTGGCCGCCCGCCACCACGCCGCCGGCGTGGACGGTCTGTATCTGTTCAACTTTCCCAACACCTGGGGGACCTACGGGTACGACAACAGCCGCGCGCTCGACGACATCGCTTCGCCGCTACGGCTGCGGTTCAAGGACAAGCGGTACGCGGTCATGCGCCGCAACGGATCGTTCCCGAACTGCTTCCCGCAGGAGCGGCAGATTCCGGCCCAACTGGGGCCGGAACCGACCGAGGTCCGCATCGAGGTGGCGGACGACCTGGCCGCCGCCGGCGCGCGCGTGCGGGCCGTGCACCTGAAGCTGCTGCTGGTCGAGCCGTGTCACGAGGACCGGCTGGAGGTGCGCCTCAACGGCGGCGAGCCGCTGCCGGCCGCCAACCCGATGACCGCCGGCCGGGCGGCGCCCGGTGAGCGCGCCTGGGCGGTGTATGACCTCACCCCGGCGCCGCCGCGCCGGGGCGTCAACCGGATCAGCGTGCGGGTCGACCGCCACCCGCGCCTGGCCGCGGAGCTGCCGCTGGTGCTGAGCGACGTGGAGATCGAAGTCTCCTACCGCTACCCGAACGGCCCGTGGCGCCGTCCCCCCGGCTTCGATCCGCGAACGTAGGGAAGGAGGCGGCTACGCGCCGCCGAGCAGGTCGTCCTCCCCCTTCAGGCGCAGCTCCTCGGCGAAGTGACAGGCGGACAGATGTCCGGCGGACAGATGTCCGGCGGACACCTGTCCGTCGCCGGCGACCGGCGCGAGCGGCGGCAGCTCCTGCTCGCAGATCGGCTGCCGGTACGGGCAGCGCGTGTGGAACGGGCAGCCGGCCGGCGCCTTGGCCACGTCCGGTATGTCGCCTTCCAGGATGATGCGCTTGAGCGGACGGTGCGGATCGGGCTGCGGGATACCGGAGAACAGCGCCTCCGTGTAGGGATGCTTGGGCCGGCGGAAGATCTCCTGCCGTTCGCCCACCTCCACGAAGTGTCCCAGGTACATCACCGCCACGCGGTCGGTCATGTGCCGGATTACGCTCAGGTCGTGCGTGACGAACAGCACGGTGAGATGCAGGTCGCGCTGCAGGTCGAGGAGCAGGTTGAGTATCTGCGCCTGCACGGAGACGTCCAGGGCCGAGGTCGGCTCGTCTGCAAGGAGAAGCTGCGGATCGAGCGCCAGCGCCCGCGCCACGCCGATCCGTTGCCGCTGTCCGCCGGAAAAGGCGTACGGGTAGCGGCTCCGCTGCTCCGGCTTCAGTCCCACCGTCCGCATCAGCCGCTTCACCGCGTCGTCGAGCGGGCCGCCGCGCAGGCCGTCGTTCACCATCAGCGGCTCGCCGATGATGCGGCGCACGGTCATGCGCGGATTGAGCGACGACTCCGGGTCCTGGAAGACGACGCGGATGCGGCGCCGCACCGCCTTGAGCGTCTCCCGGTCGGCCGCGACCAGGTCGACCGGCGGGCCGTCGCCGGGGCGGAACACGACGTGGCCGCCGGTCGGCTCCACGGCGCGCACCAGCAGGCGGAGCACCGTGGTCTTGCCGGAACCGCTCTCGCCGACCAGGCCGAGCGTCTCGCCCCGGCGGACGTGGAAGCTGACGTCGTCCACGGCGCGGATCCACCCGACCGTGCGCTTCAGGATGCCCCGCTTGATCGGGAAGTGCTTCTTGAGTCCGCGCGCCGTGAGTATGTCGGCCGCACCCACCGCGTTCGGGCCGCCGCCGGCTGCGCTCGGACGGTCGCCGGCTGCGTCCGCGCCGCCGTTGCGTTCAGCCAACGGCCGCCTCCTCGGCGACGGCCGGCTCCACCACCTCGCTTCCCTCGTACAGGAAGCAGCGCACCGTGTGGCCGCCGCCGGTGCGGTAGAGCGGCGGCAGACTGGCGTCGCAGGTGCCGGCCATGAACTCGCCGCATCGGTTGCCGAACGGGCAGCCGCGCGGGCGGCTGTAGGGGTCGGGCACGGTCCCCTCGATCGCCGCCAGGCGGCTCTTGGGCTCCACGCCGATGCCGGGGATCGAACTGAGCAGCGCCCGCGTGTAGGGGTGCCGGGGCTCGTCGAAGATCGCCGCCACCTCGCCCTGCTCGACCACCGTCCCCAGGTACATCACCACCACCTCGTGCGCCAGCTCGGCCACGATCCCCATGTTGTGGGTGATGAAGATCATCGACATGCGGTTGGCGTGGTGCAGCCGGCGGAGCAGGTCGAGCACCTTGGCCTGGATCGTGACGTCGATCGCCGTGGTCGGCTCGTCGGCCATCAGCAGGCGGGGGCTGCCGGCCAGCGCCATGGCGACCAGCGCGCGCTGCCGCATGCCGCCGGACAGCTCGAAGATGTAGGAGTCGATCAGGGTGCGCGGGGAGGGGATGCCGACCTCGGCCAGCAGGTCGACGCAACGGCCGCGGCCCGCCTCCTTGGTGAGGCCGTCGTCGTACAGGCGGAGCGCCTCGACGATCTGGCTGCCGACCGTGTGCACGGGGCTCAGCGCGCTCATCGGCTCCTGGAAGATCATGGCGATCTCCCGGCCGCGCAACGCCCGGAACTCATCGCCCGTCGGATCGAGCTGCGCCAGGTCCATGACGCCGGACGGATCGGCGGCGGCGGTGGCGGTCGCGCCGTGAAAGCGGATGCTGCCGGCGACGATCCGGCCGGGCGGCGGGATGATGCCGAGAATGGAGCGCGCCGCCACCGACTTGCCGCAACCGCTTTCGCCGACGATGCCGACGATGCGGTGCTCCGGAACCCGGAACGACAGCCCGTCCACGGCGCGCACCACCCCCAGATTGGTAAAGAACCACGTACGCAGCCCGGACACCTCCAGGAGCGGCCGCGCCGCCGAGCCCGCCGCGGCGCCCGGTACCGCCTTGTCAGCCACCGTTCAGGAAAGCGTGACCGCTCCCGTCTTGCCGTCGTAGACCATGGTGAAGTGCCGCAGAAACGTCCTGCCCATGAGCGCATAATGAGGCGTTCCGCCGGCGCGCAGATGAACGCCGGCAAAGCTGCCATGCACCGTCCAGTCCAAGGCGGGCATGTAAACCCAACCTGGCTGTCCCGGCCGGTCGGCGAATCCGCAATCAGCCCCCGGCATGGACCGGTCGATATTTCAAGGAAGCCGGCAGCACCAACGGCGGCGCGCCGACGCGCCTGATCAGATACGGCCCCCGGCCGAAGCGCTGCACCGCGTCATCCGCCGCGTGCTCGAACGACTCGTAGGCGCCGACGAGCTTCTCATCGTGCACTACGACCCACTCGCCGAAGTGTTCGAGTTCCAGGTCGTCGCGCATCCGCTCGTAGGCGGCGATCTCGGTCTTCAACGTGGCCATGGCTCCATGCTCCTCCTGCTCAGGGCGGCCTGGTGATCCTGGGCGAGTATACCGTAGTGGTATCCCAAGCCTGCGCCAAGTCAGATTTCCGACCGCTACCGGTAGCGGAGGTCGGCCTCCACCTTTTCGACGACGATGCCGTTGCCGTAGGCGGCGGGGCGGTAGGGCGCGCGGGCGCCGGCGGCGATGGAGATGCGGTTCCGGCCGGCGATCAGGCCGCGTGCCGGGAGCTCGAAGGTGACCTGCAGCAGCCGTTGATCGGGGTCTTCGACGTATTGCGGGATGCTGCCGGCCGGCAGCTGCGGCCCGCCGCCGTAGATCTGCGGGTCCTTGACGGAGGCGTCGCGGCCGACTTCGACCAGGCGCCGGCCGCCGAGCCAGACGTCGATCCGGTCACCGGGATCGGCCGCCCACAGGATCACGCGCAGGCGCGCATCGGCGACCGCGCCGGCCTGTACGTCCGGCCAGACGTACAGCGGCAGGTCGACCGGCTCCCCGTGGTTGGGCAGCTCGGCCGGCAACGGCCGGTCGTGGTTGCAGCAGTAGAAGCAGCCCCGGTCCGTCCACGGAAAGCCGCCGCGCCGCTCGACGACGTAGGTGGCGTCGCGCCCGGCCAGGGCGGCCGGTTCGCCGATCAGGAACATCGCCTCGGTGTGCTGGCCGTAGGCGCCGGCCATCACGTCGCCCTGTGAGCCGAGCCGCGCGTAGTGCTCCTCCGGGGCGGTCGGCCAGTTGAAGATGGTGACGAAGTCGGCGCCCTGCGCCCAGAAGTTGGCGAACGCGCCGGTAAACACCGGAAGCGGCGGGCTGCAGTAGCCGTCGGTGGAGTGATGGGCGTCGTGGGTGGCGGCGACGCGGATCGGCGTGCCGGCGGTGATGGCGCGGAAGCCGGCCACGTCGACGGTGAGCGTGCGCGACCCGATCACGAATATGTCGACCAGCAGCTCGCGCGCCCAGGCCGCCGCGTCCAGGCCGTCGGCGGCGCAGCCGGCCACCGTCTCCGGTATCTTGACGGCCAGCAGAATCGGCCGGCCGGTCTGCCGCTCCGCGTGCAAGGTCATCTCCCGCACGCCGCGCACGTAGGCGGTCGCGTCCCGGCGGTGCTGCCACTGCCGGCCGATCGGCAAGGTCGGCTGGTGGCGGGAGAAGTCGAGCTGGATGCCTTCGAAGGCGTAGCGGGCAAGCAGGTCGCGGAGCACCTCGACCTTGTGCGCGCGCAGGCCGGGTGAGGAGAGGTCGTAGAGCCCCTGCCACCACCAGCAGCGCTGCACCCAGTCGGGGTGTTCCTCCTTGAGCCAGTTCCGGCGCGCCGGATCGGTGAGCGGCTGCCCGGCCGACGGCTGCGCCGGATCGACCGGCGCCACGCGGCTGTTCCAGAACACCTCCAGCCCGCGGCGGCGGGTCTCCTCAACCAGGGTACCGACGAAGTCCTCCCCCTGCGCGCGCCACCGGTTGAGGCCGGGGTCGTCCAGCAACGGCAGCCGGTCGGTGGGATAGAGCGCGTAGGCGTCCTCGCCGTCGCCCACGTCCCAGATGAAGCCGTCGATCTGGCTGCCCGCCAGGTCGGCGTGGTGGAAGCGCAGGTCGACGTAGTCCCGCATCGGGATGCCGAGCAGGTCGATCGGCGTCATGCCGTCCATCTGGTCCAGGATGCGGCGCCGCCGCCCGACCGCCGCCAAGTGCGCGTCGGTGAGCCGGATCATGCGCGCCAGTCTATCCGATCCGCCCCGAGCCGATCGGGTGCGGTAAGGTGCGCCGAATGTCGGTCCTGCCGATCGTGCTGATGGCGGCCGCCGCGGTCGGCGCCGTGTCGTTCCTGCTGAGGTTCATGCTCACCCGCGGGCTCCGCCGCGTGGAGCGGACGATCAACGACGCCATCGCCGACGCAGCCGACGTCGTCAACGATCAGGCGCTGCCGGACCGCTGGCGCCGACAGGTGACGCGGGCGGTGCGGCGGCGGGCCGCGCCCGGACGGGACGAAGCGGCGAAACGGCTGGTCCTCAAGCGGCTGGACCGGCTGATCGCGCAGGTGGAGCGCGGCGTCATCATGCAGGGTGAGACGCGCGCGTTCGCCGCCGAGCGGCTGCGCGCCGCCCGCGAACGCTGGGCGGCGGCCGGTTGGCCGGAGATCGCCGCGGCCCGCGCCCAGCCACCGGGCACCCAACCGGCGGATGCCCCGGATGCCCAAACGCCGCCGGACGTCCGGCCGGAGTCGGCCGATTAGCTCACCGGCAGCCCCAGCGACGGGACGTCGGCGGTGGCGCCGTGCAGCGGCAGCCGGCCGCCGCGAACGCCCTCGTACCCGATCTCCAGCTCCGCGTCCTCGACGGTGAGCGGGAACTCGCCGGCGGTGCGCGGATTGCGGCGGGCGCGCACCGTATAGCGGTTCACGCCGGCGCGCGGCGGCGCGCCGCGCAGGTCGTAGATGAACCACGCCGACAGCGGGTCCTGGCGGGCGCCGGGCGCCATCGGGTTGACGGCCGGCAGCGGCGCGCCGCCGGCCGCGCCCTCCATCCGCACCTCCACCTCGTCGGCCACGGTGGCGTTGGCCACGTGCAGCAGGAGCCGCACCGAACGGATCAGGTCGGGCGCGCCGGCCGGATCGTCGACGATGTCGAACGCCAGCGTCGCCGGGTCGCCGGTGACGGCCAACGGCAGGGCGCGCCGGCCGTCCAGGCAGTTGGGGAACGATTCCGTCGAGCGCATCACCAAGTAGCGCTTGTCCAGGTAGCGCAGCCGCTCGGCGTCGGCTATGTCGTCCAGGGCCGGCGCCAGATCGTAGTCGTAGGTCGGGGTGGTGCCGAACCAGTTGAACACGTACAGACCGTCGACGCCGGCGCGGTGGTGGCGCGCAGCCAGGGCGCGCACCATCTCTATCGACATCGGCGTCATCAGCGGCGCGTTGTAGAACCAGCGGTTGTGGCCGTCGGTGTGGCCGGCCAGGTACCCCTCCTCCAAGCCGGCCAGCACGTGCACGGGCGAGCGTTGCGCCAGCGCCACCCACTCGGCCGCGTCGTGCTCGGTGTCCTGGGGAAAGAAGGGCGAGGTCACCACCACGTCGACCAGGTGCTCGTCGATCCACTCCTCGACGTCGACTCCCAGCCGGTGCGCGCCGTCGACGGTGGGCGGCAGGCGCACCGCCAAGCCCAGGGCCTTGCCCTTGGCGCGGCCGATCCGGTCCAGGCCGGCGCGCGTCTCACGCACCATCCGCGTCAGCAGGTGGGCGTTGCGCCGCTCCTCCCCGAACCTGAAGTAGCCCGGCACGCGCATGAAGTCGAACAGAAAGCCGGCGCAGTCGTAGCGTTCGCACACCTCCAAGGCGATGTCGCGACGCAGGGCGCGCACCTCGTCATGCGCGAAGTCCTGCATCCAGGTGAGGGGCGCCTGCAGCGACGGGTGATCCTTCCAGCCGGCGGCGCCGTCCGCGCCGATCAGCAGGTCGGCGCGTTCCTCGTAGAACCGGCTGCCGCCGAGCCGGTAGACGGCGCCGGCGGCGCTGTCGACGTGGTGCCAGTCGTTCATGCTGAGGCGGAACCAGAAGTCGACGCCGAGGCGGCGCGCCTCATCGACCTGCAGCGCCAGCGGATCGTGGCCGGCCGCCCAGTTCCGCTTCAGGTTTTCGGCGTGGCGCCAATACCGCACGTCGCCGAGCGCGGCGCCCCGTTCGTAGCGGTCGACCAGGTACTCCATGCGCGTCTTCTGCGAAGGGAACGCGGTGACGTAGCCGGCGTCCGGTCCGATCCCCTCCGCGCAGGCGTCGACCGGCGTCCCCTCGAAGAAGCCGAGGTGGGCGGCCGCCACCGTCTCCGGCGCCATCGGCGGATTGTGGGCCGACTCGAAGCCGTGGTTCTGGTCCCACATGATCCGGTACCGCCGCGGCAATCGTCCCTTCGGCTTGCTCATCCGTCCTCCCTCCTCCGGTTTGAAGGCCGTGTCCACGGTAGACCGGCGGCGCCGCCGCGTCGAGTTGCCGGCCGGCCGGTTTGACCGGCTGCGCAGCCGCCGGCCATCATCCGCTCCTGGTATGGGCCCGTACATCGTCCGGCGGCTGCTGATCATGGTGCCGACGGTGGCGCTGATCGGGGTGCTCACCTTCATCGTGGTGGAGTTGCCGCCCGGCGACTACGCCAGCCGCGTCGCGGAGGCTATGGAGCGGCGGGGCGAGAACGTCGATCCCGAGCTGATCCAGGCGATCCGGGAGCTCCACCGGCTCGACGATCCGCCCGTGGTCCGCTTCTTCGGCTGGTTGGGCAACCTGCTGCGGGGCGACCTTGGCTACTCGATCGAGTTCCGCATGCCGGTCCGGGAGATGTTCGCCGACCGCTTTCCGATCACCATCCTGCTGTCGGTCGCGTCGATGCTGTTCACCTGGGCGGTGGCGTTCCCGATCGGCCTCTACACGGCGGTGCGCCAATACTCGTTCGGCGACTACTTCTGGAGCGTGGTCGGCTTCTTCGGGCTGTCGGTCCCCAACTTCCTGCTGGCGCTGGTGCTGATGTACTTCTCCGCCAAGTACTTCGGCGGCGCCATCGGCGGCCTGTTCTCCCGCGAGTTCGAGGACGCCGCGTGGAGCGTGCCCCGGGTGCTCAATCTGCTCAAGAACCTGGCGATACCGGTCATAGTGGTCGGCACCGCGTCGACCGCCGGCCTGATCCGCATACTGCGCGCCAACCTGCTCGACGAACTCAAGCGCCCCTACGTGGAGCTGGCGCGCGCCAAGGGGCTGACCGAACGGCGGCTGATCGTGAAGTACCCGTTGCGCATAGCCATCAACCCGTTCCTGTCCGGGTCCGGCAGCATCCTGCCGGGGCTCATCTCCGGCGCGGTGATCACGGAGATCGTGCTCGACCTGCCGGCCATGGGGCCGGTCTTCCTGCGCGCGATCCGGGCGGAGGACATGGCGCTGGTGCAGACCTACATGCTGCTCATCGCCATCCTCACCGTCATCGGCACGCTGGTCTCCGATCTGCTGCTGGCGGCGGCCGACCCGCGCATCCGCTATGAGTAGCGGCGCCATCGCGCCGGGCGCCGGCCTGCCGCAGGCGGTTCCCCGGCAGCCGGCTGCCTCCAGACGGCCGCCGGTCACCGACGCCGGTCAATGGCGGCTGATGCGGATCGCCTTCTTCAAGCACCGGCTGGCGGTGGCGGGGGCGGTGATCGTGGCGCTCGGCTATCTGTGCGCGGTGTTCGCGGAGTTCCTGGCGCCCTACGACCCGACGCGCGGCGCCTACGTGTCGCCGCAGCAGTCCAACCAGCTCATACCGCCGCGGCTGCCGCGCATCATTTCCCCGGACGGCGCGTTGCGCGGGCCCTACGTCCATCCGCTGGTGGAGACGCGGGACCCGGTCACGCTGCGGGTCACCTATCGGGAGGATCGCAGCGTCAGTTACCCGATCCGCTTCCTGGTGCGCGGCGAGCCGTACAAGCTGTGGGGGCTGTTCCGGGCCGACCTGCACCTGTGGGGCGTGGACGGCGACACGCGCCTCAACCTGCTCGGCACCGATCAGAAGGCGCGCGACGTGTTCTCGCGCGTGCTGTGGGGAACGCGCATCTCGCTCAGCATCGGGCTGCTCGGCGTGCTGATCACCTTCGTGCTGGCGATCATCCTGGGTACCGTCTCCGGCTACTACTCGGGACCGGTCGACACGCTGATCCAGCGCGTGATCGAGGTGATCTCCAGCGTGCCGACGCTGCCGCTGTGGATGGTGCTGACGGTGGCGATTCCGCAGAGCTGGCCGCTGGTGCGGGTGTTCTTCGCCATCACCCTGATCCTGGCGCTCCTCTCCTGGCCGGGGCTGGCGCGGACCGTGCGCGGCAAAGTGCTGGCGTTGCGTGAGACCGACTACGCCATCGCCGCCCGGCTCGACAACGGCTCCACCCGGCGCGTGATGTTCGTGCACGTGATCCCGGGGGTGATGAGCCACCTGATCGCATCGCTCACCTTGTCGATCCCGGGCATGATCCTGGCCGAGACCGCCTTGAGCTTCCTGGGGCTCGGCCTGCACGAACCGGTCGTGAGCTGGGGGGTGATGCTGCAGGACGCGCAGCAGCTCCGCACCATCCTGTTCGCCCCGTGGCTGCTCTGGCCGGTGGCGGCGGTGGTGATCTTCATCCTGGCGTTCAACTTCGTCGGCGACGGCATGCGCGACGCCGCCGACCCGTACAAGTCGTAGCCGGCCGGCCGCACCTTGCGCGGCGGGCCGCGCGGCGCGTACCATGACGCATTCCATACCAAACGACCAAGGAAGGGACCGAATGACCAAGAAGATCGTTCGCTACGGCCTGCTGGCGGCGCTCACGTTGGCCGGGGCCGCCGCGGCCTTCGCTGCCGGGGAAGGCGAGGAAGCGATGATGGCCGACGGCGGATCGGCGGCCGTGATCGCCGACAACCACGGCAAGAACGCCTGGGACCTCTCGGAATGGCAACAGGTCACCGGGCAGATGCTGACGCTCACCCAGGCGCCGATGCTGGATGCCATGGACCTGCCGCCGTTGGAGCAGCGGCTGCCGGACGAACCGCTGGTCCTGCTGCCCACCAGCCAGGTGAAGAAGATCGGCGCCTATCAGGACGTCGCCCGCATCCAGGGGACCGGGCCGGAGGCGATCGCCGCCAACCACGCGCGGGTCATGTGCCGCTCCAACGAATACGGCGGGCAGGTCAACCAGTTCCTGCGCACCTGCCAGGCGATGGAGTCGTCCAACGACGGCCGCACCTGGACCATGACGCTGCGCAAGGGCGCCAAGTACTCCGACGGCTCCCCGGTCACCACCGAAGACGTCGCCTTCTTCGTCGAGGATGTGGCCAAGTACGAGCCGTTCGGCGTGGCGGTGACCGGCGGAACGCGCCACATCGCGGACGCGGAGTTCGAGGTGATCGACGACTACACCTTCAGCTTCACCTTTCCGCAGACCAACATAGCCGAGGTGGGGCGGCTGGCCGAGCATTACCTGGTCTGGTTCCACAAGGGCTACCTGAGTCAGTTCCATCCCGAGTACGCCGGCCAGGACAAGGTCGACGCCATGGCCAAGGAGGCCGGCTTCGCTACCGCCGCCGAGTTCTTCAAGGACCGGATCGACGAGGGACAGGGCTTTCCGCGCGCCAACCCCGATCTGCCGACCATGTCGCCGTGGGTCCTCAAGGTCGGGGCGCCGGCCACCACGTACGTGTTCGAGCGCAACCCGTACTACCTGGCGGTCGACGCCATCGGCCAGCAGCTCCCGTACTTCGATGAGGTGCGCCAGGACTCGACCACCGACCCGACCGTCCTCAAGCTGCGCGCGCTCAACGGCGAATACGACTGGGCGCTCTTCCTGGGGCTGGACATCTTCCCGGCCGCCAAGACGGCCGAGGCGAACGAGCAGACGATCCGCGCGGTGAGCTGGGGCGGCACCCACCTGGTCGGCGGCGCGCAGCTGCTGGAGTTCAACCAGACCACCAACGACGCGGACATGCGCGAGCTGGTCTCCAACCGCGACTTCCGGTGCGGCGTGTCGCACGCCATCAACCGCGAGGCGATCGCCACGCTGATCTACTACGGCGCCGTGCCGTACGGCCCGCTGGCGTACTCCGAACGGAGCCCGTACTACAACGAGCGCGCTGCCGCGGTGTGCGGTGACTACGACTTGGCGACCGCCAACAGCCTGCTCGACGCCGCCGGCTTGGACGAACGCGACGCTGACGGCAACCGCCTGTGGAAGGGCAGTCCGCTCGAGTTCACGGCGACGATCCGCATCCAGTACAACAGCGCCGAGGTGGCCGACCTGGTCAAGCTCAACCTGGCCGACGTCGGCGTCAACATGAACATCCGCTCGACCGACGGGTGGGGCGGGCTGCAGTCGGTGCGCAACAGCGGCGAGCTGCAGGCGTACATCGGACCGGCGTGGTCGACCTACTCGACCGCGGTGCTGGAGACCGCCAGCTTCGGAGCGCCGTACAGCAACCATGCGTACTTCGGGCCGAAGTGGACGCAGTGGGTGGCCAGCGACGGAGCCGAGGGCGAGGAGCCGCCGGAGGTGATCAAGCAGGGCGTGGCGCTTCGCCAGCTGCTGGCGACGCAGGCCGACATCGACGACCGGATCGCCACCATGAAGCAGATCACGGACCTGCACGCCGACAACCTGTGGGCTATCGGCATCGTCGGCGGGGTCAACACGGTCATCACGTCGTACGACATGGCCAACGTGCCCGGCGACGATCCCGAAAACTGCTGGCACTGCGGCGACCTGGGCCGGCTGGAGGTCTGGTTCCGCGACCGGTAGAGCGTTCCCGGCGGGACTTACCCGCCTCTGACGCGACAGGGCGCCGGAGTCGGCTCGACCGAGCCGGCCCCGGCGCCTTTTTTCGTGCGCGCAACGCCGCCGACTTCATCCGGTGGCTCCGGGATGGTGATCTCGGCGTGTAGGCGGGCCTATTCGGGCAGCGCGCGCAGGAGCGCGTTGACGACCGCCGCCGCGTTGCCGGCGGCCAGATCGAGGAACGTCTCAATCTGGTTCTCGCCTTCGCCGCCGCCCGCCAGGTCGGACAGGCTGCGGATGGCGATGAACGGGACGTCGTTGGCGTAAGCCACGTGCGCAACGGCGGCGCTTTCCATGTCGAGCACGCGCGCGCCGAAGGTGCGGAACGCATAGTCCCGGAACGACGCGTTGTCGATGAAGGCGCCCCCGGAGACGCCGGGGCCGCCGATCACGACGCGGGGCCCGGTCCGCAGGCAGATGTCGTCCGGCGTGCAGCGGGAAAGCGCCGCCTCCGCGGCGGCCGCGCGGGCGGCGGCAAGCAGCGCGCTATCGACCGGGAACCAGAAACGGGTCTCCGGCGCGTCGACGCCGGCCCGCTGCACGGTGACCGAGCGCGGAAACATCATGCCGAAGTTCGGGTACGGATACTCGAAGAACGGCGCCGCGCTCCATCCGTCTTCGACCTGCCGGGCAAAGACCAGTTCCAGATACTGGCCCCACCGGTCGGCGATCACGATGTCGCCAATGCCCAGGGCGGGATCGACGCCGCCGGCGATACCGGAGAAGACGATCCGCTCGATGCTGAAGTGGTCCAAGGCCAACTGCGTCGTCATGGCTGCGTTGACGACGCTGATGCCGCTCAGGAACAGCACCACGTCCCGTCCCTGCAGCCTCCCGGTGGTAAACTCGACGCCGTTCAGCCGGTGCGCCGCCGCGTCGTGCAGGTCCGCCCGCAGCACCGCCAACTCCGGCGCGAAGGCGGACACCACGGCGGTGCGCGGCGCGGCGTCCGGGAGCTCGTGCGACGCCGCCGGCGCGGCGGACGCCGCCCACACCAGGGCAGCCGAAACGGCGATCGCGCGGGTTCTGCGACGTGTCACTATCCCGTATCGTAGACCGGCATTGGCGAACGCGCCAATCATCCGCTACCCTGCGGCGCGGCGTGCCATGAGCGGGCCTGATCATCACGACCAGCGACTTCAGCAAAGGCGCCCGTCAGGAGGCGCAGCGTCTCTACGCGGCCCCCGTAGCGTTGATGAACGGCGAACAGCTCGCAACGCTGCTCGCCAAGTACGCGATCGGCGTGCAGCGTGAGGAGTACGTGCTGCTGCGCTTCGCGGAGCCGGATGGGCCTAGAGCTTGAAGCCGCTGTCGCACACCGGGCGGACGGCGCGGCGCGGGTGGTTCGCCAGCTTGGCGACCGCCGTCGCGAAGGCGACGTAGTCATCAAAGCTGATCGGCCCGTGCTTTGCGACGGCGCGCAATTCGTCCCGCAGCTCCGGCGACCGGGCTACCGCCAGCATCTCGTTCTTTTCAGCGTCGCTCAGGCGGGCCGTGCGCGTCTCGTATGAGAAACATAACCGCCTACGGGGCCGGACGCAAGGCGTTGCGACGGGCTGTTGCGGGCGGTCGGCCGCGTGGCATGGTACGATGCCGATGGAGGCGATGAGGGGGAATGCCGCGACTGATCGTACCGGATGGGCCGGATGACGTTACGGGAGGAAGGTCAGCAGCTGCGGCGCGCCGGGCCGGGCAGGCGGCAAACGGCGCGACCACCGGTCACGAGGCCGAACTGTGGCGCATGGCCGACACCCTGCGCGGCTCGATGGACGCCGCCGAGTACAAGCACATCGTCCTCGGCCTGATATTCCTCAAGTACATCTCCGACGCCTTCGAGGAGCGGCGCGCGCGGCTCGAAACGGAACGGGCCGACGGCGCCGACCCGGAGGACGCGGACGAGTACCGGGCCGAGAACATCTTCTGGGTGCCGGCGGAGTCGCGCTGGGGCCGCCTGCAGGCGCGGGCGCGGCAAGCCGACGTCGGCCGCCTGGTCGACGACGCCATGGCCGGCATCGAGCGCGACAACGCCGCGCTCAAGGAGGTGCTGCCCAAGGATTACGCCCGCCCCGGCCTCGACCAGCAGCGGCTCGGCCAGCTCATCGACCTGATCAGCAACGTCACGGTCGGCGACCGCGACGCCCGCTCCAAGGACGTGCTGGGCCGGGTCTACGAGTACTTCCTGTCTCAGTTCGCCAGCGCCGAGGGCAAGAAGGGGGGCGAGTTCTACACGCCGCGCTGCATCGTCAAGCTGCTGGTGGAGATGATCGAACCGTACCGGGGCCGGGTGTACGATCCGTGCTGTGGATCGTCCGGCATGTTCGTGCAGTCGGTGGAGTTCATCGACGCGCACGCCACCGGCAACGGGAACGGCGGCGCGGCCCCGCGCGGCGCGGCGACCGCCATCTCGATCTACGGGCAGGAGTCGAACTACACGACGTGGCGGCTGGCCAAGATGAACCTGGCGATCCGCGGCATCGACGGGCGCATCGAACACGGCGACAGCTTCCACGATGATCGCCACCCCGATCTGAAGGCGGACTTCATTCTGGCCAATCCGCCGTTCAACGTCTCCGACTGGGGCGGCGAGCGGCTGGCCAATGACCGGCGCTGGCGCTTCGGCGCGCCGCCCAAGGGCAACGCCAACTACGCCTGGGTGCAGCACATCCTGCACCACCTGGCGCCGGCCGGCGTAGCCGGATTCGTGCTGGCCAACGGCTCCATGTCGACGAACCAGGCGGGGGAGGGCGCTATCCGCCGGGGCCTGATCGACGCGGATCTGGTCGACTGCATGGTGGCGCTGCCGGGGCAACTGTTCTATTCGACGCAGATTCCTGCGTGCTTGTGGTTCCTGTCCCGCGACCGCGGCAACGGTGCCCTGCGCGACCGGCGCGGGGAGCTGCTGTTCATCGACGCGCGCAAGCTCGGCCGCATGGTCGACCGGACCCACCGCGAGTTGGACCCGGCAGACATCGCCCGCATCGCCGGCGCGTATCACGCGTGGCGCGGCGAGAGTGGCGCAGGCGAGTACGCCGACGTTCCCGGCTTCTGCAAGAGCGCCGCGCCGGAGGAGGTGCGCCGCAACGGCTACGTGCTCACGCCGGGCCGCTACGTCGGCGCCGAAGCGACGCCGGACGACGGCGAGCCGTTCGCGGACAAGATGAAGCGCCTCACCGCCGAGTGGCGCGCTCAGCAGGCGGAAGGGCGCAAACTCGACGCCGCCATCGACGAGAACCTGCGCCGCCTCGGCTTCGGAGACAATTGATGCTTCCCGACGGCGAGATGAGGAGCGAAACCCTGTCTAGACATCAAGAGTTGCGACACATCCACGAGGAGAATAGGGAATCGTTCCCGGACGGATTGAACCTACGCATGCGTCGGGCCATCAGCTGGCTGGATCACGCTGAGCGCACTGATGACCACGACTCCCGGTTCATCTTCTACTGGATTGCTCTCAACGCTACGTATGCCACGGAGGAAAGACCGGATGGTACGAAAGAGATGAAGTTGCTAGACGCATTCCTAAACCAGATCGCAGAATTGGACGGTGAAGGTGTACTCCATGATCTGATGCGTGCCGAATTCTCCAATATTCAGGAGCTTCTCGAGAGAAAGTTCATGTTTCAGCCATACTGGCATAACTGGAACTGGGAGAAGATCCTCGGAGACGAAAACGAGGACGTTACCATGCGGTTCCGGCAAGGTGATGCCACTCCGTTGCTATCCGCAGTTCTGAAGCGCCTATACACTCTGCGAAACCAGCTGGTCCATGGCGGCGCAACGTGGAACGGAAGCCTGAACCGCGACCAGGTGAAGGACGGAGCTCGAATGCTTGCGAGTATCGTACCTCGGATCGTTCAGCTGATGATGGACAACCCGCACACACATCAACAATGGGGCCGCTGCCCCTACCGGCCGCAGTTTCCGCCGGGCGATCGGCGCGGGAGCGTTCCCACATCCTGATGGTTGGCACGCTGGCTCACGGCCGCGCTGCAATCTCCTCGTCGTCAAGGTCGGCGTGTACGACGTTACCCGCTTCGACATCGGCAATGGCATCGCGCAAGCGTTCTGCGTTTCGTGGGGAGCGCAGCAAATGAAAGGTCTCCATCGTCGCGTCATACTCCGCCTTCGATAGCATGATAACCGAGTCGCCCTTGGTCCGCGTGATGACAACCGGCACGCGATCCTCGATCACGATGTCCATCAACGATTCGAGATTCTGATGGGCCTCAGTGTAGTTTTCGATCCGTTCACCCGCCATGCGCGCCTCCTGGTCTGAGCGGTTCCAAACGTGATACTGTGCCTACAGAGATCGGTACGTCAAGCGCGCCGCCGCGAGAGCGCGAATCGGGGCGTCGTGGTATGCTGTGGCGCACGGGCGGGACTTACCGGAGCGATGGAGCAGACGGCGATCGATACCACCTTTCTGAAGCGCTGCATCGGCACCCTGGAGCGGGCGCTCGACGGCCTCGGCGGTCGCGACGGTGACGACGTGGTCTACGACCTCTATCGCACCGTGTGCGTAAAGCAGTTCGATCTGGTGCTGGAACAGAGCGGTAAGCTGCTGAGGAAGCGCCTACGCCCGTGGTTCGCCAGCAACCGGCAGGCTGACCGGCTCACCTTCAGGGACCTGTTCCGGCACGCCGCCAAGCACGGCCTGCTGCCGGCGGACGCCTGCGAGCGCTGGCTGGAGTACCGCGATAACCGTAACGACACCGCCCATGACGACGGCGACGGATTCGCCACGGCGACCTTGACGTTGCTGCCGGGTTTCATCACGGACGCCATGGCGCTGGCCGATGTCATGTCATCGACCGCGCGGGCGATGCACGACGCGCCACTGGCCAAGGCACGGGTGGCCCGGACCCTGCATCTGCCGGCCCGCCATCGCGCGACCCTCGAAGCGTTGCTGCGGGAGCACCTGCCCGACACGGAGGTCTGGGTCTACGGCAGCCGCGTGAACGGCCAGAGCCACGACGGCAGCGACCTCGATCTCGTGCTGCGCGGTCCCGGCCTCGCCAAGATCGACGCGATGCGGTACGCCGACTTCTTGGAGGCAGTGAGGGAGTCGACCATCCCCTTCCTGGTGGAAGCCCACGACTGGGCCCGCCTCCCGGAGACCTTTCACCGTGGGATCGAACGTGACCATGTGGTGGTGGTAGCGGGCGCCGAGGCGCCTGGCGGCGATTGGATGGAGACCCGACTCGGGGAAGTGATCGAGTTGAAGTGTGGATACAACCTCCCCAAGTACCAGCGGCAGGCTGGCTCCGTGCCCGTCGTCTCGTCGTCCGGCATCACCGATTACCATTCAGAGATCAGGGTCGACGGTCCCGGAGTAGTGACAGGTCGATACGGGACCATCGGTAAGGTCTTTTTCGTTCCGGGCGATTATTGGCCGCTCAACACTACGCTGTACGTCAGCGACTTCAAGGGGAACGATCCAAGATTCATAAGCTACTTTCTCAGGAGGATAGACTTCGGCGCCTACTCAGATAAGTCAGCGGTGCCAGGGGTGAATCGCCATGATCTGCACCAGGCATCCATCAGGTTTCCGACCAGTGTCACCCACCAGCGTACGATTGCGCAGGTCCTTGGAGTGCTCGACGACAAGATCGAGCTGAACCGGCGCATGAACGATACGCTGGAGGCGATGGTGCGGGCGCTGTTCAAGTCCTGGTTCGTCGACTTCGATCCCGTGCGCGCCAAGCAAGAAGGCCGCGACGCCGGCCTGCCCAAGCATCTCGCCGACCTGTTTCCCGATAGGCTCGTGGAGTCGGGCGTCGGCGGCGCTCCCGACGGGTGGGAGGTTGCGCCACTGTCCGAGTTGTTCGATATAAACCCAAGGCGGTCGTTGCGCAAGAGGCAGGCCGCTCCGTACGTCGCTATGGCAAACATGCCCACGACGGGACACGTGCCTAGTGCGGTGATCAACCGTCCGTTTGGTTCGGGGACGCGGTTTATCAACGGAGACACGCTCGTCGCACGGATTACACCCTGCCTTGAAAACGGCAAGACCGCTTACGTCGATTTCCTGGAGCACGGCGTAACCGGTTGGGGTTCCACCGAGTACATCGTCATGCGCCCAAAGGCGCCGCTTCCGAACGTATTCGCCTACTGCCTTGCGCGCACTCCTCGCTTCCGCCAGTTTCTGATTCGGAACATGTCGGGGACGAGCGGACGTCAGCGAGCGGCCCCACAAGCGCTTTCCGGTTTTTTGTTGCCGGCCCCCGATGAGCCGGTTGTCCGCACGTTCGAGAAGCTGACCGGTCCACTCATCGCGCGCGTCAGCGCAGCCACTCGTGAGTCGCGCCGTCTTTTGGACCTCCGGGACGCTCTGTTGCCGGAGCTGATCTCAGGAAGGCGGCACGCAGGGAGCAGGCGGGTGTATGGTGGCGACCGGCCGATGACGGAGGGGCGCATTGGCTGATGCGATTCTCAAGCAGGCGGAAGCCGACGCGCTCCTCGCGTTGGAGAAGCGCCGGGTCGATTCGCAGACGTGGGACTATCCCGACTTCGGGGGAGCGATCACGGTTCCGTTGATCTCCACGGACCGTCGTGAGCGCTTTATTCTTGACCTGCGGCGGTCTCAGATCAATCTTGCCAAGGGCACCTACCAGAACCGCGCCCGGCAGGTTGTGATTCTGGTGAGGCTTGACTTCGGCGGCAGTCCGCATCGCAACCCGGACGGCAAACGGGTGGAGTCGCCGCACCTGCATCTATACCGGGAGGGATTCGATGACAAGTGGGCGTTTCAGGTTCCCGAACGGTTCATGGACCTGAGCGATCCATGGCGGACGTTGGGCGACTTCATGGCTTACTGCAACATCGTCGAACCACCTTCTATCGGTCGGAGTCTGTTTACATGATCGTGGAGTTGCAATCGCTGCTGGATCGGTACTGGAAGTGGTTGAAGGATCAGACCAGCCTGCGGGAGTTGGAGCAGTCGGTGGAGATCACGACTCCCTATCTGGATCGCCACAACGATTTCCTTCAGATCTACGCCAAGCGCGATGACGGGGTGTTCGTATTGACGGATGACGGCTATACCGTCACCGATCTGGAGCAGTCGGGGTGCGCGGTAGATAGCCCGCGGCGTAAGGACTTGCTAACGACCACTCTCAATGGATTTGGCGTGGATATGAACGAGACATCGAAGGCGCTTGAAGTGCGTGCGTCGGAGGCGAATTTCGCCCTAAGAAAGCACAACCTTGTGCAGGCGATGCTTGCCGTCAATGACCTTTTCTACCTGGCGTCGCCAACGGTGGCTAACCTGTTCTACGAAAACGTTGTCGACTGGCTTGATGAGTGCGACATTCGATATACGCCCAGTGTACGGTTTTCCGGCAGGAGTGGTTACGACCATAGATTCGACTTCGTTATACCGAAGTCGAAGAGGCAGCCGGAACGAGTCGTACGGGCGTTCAATCGTCCCAGTCGGGATAACGCGCAGGCGATGGCGTTCGCCTGGCTGGACACCAGGGAAACGCGGCCGGATGATGCCCGCGCGTACGCGATGGTCAACGACTCGGACCGTCCAATCTCGCAAAACGTCCTGGACGCGCTACGCAGCTACGACGTCCTGCCGATTCCCTGGTCTGATCGGGGGAATGCGCGCGCGGTTCTCGCGGCATGAGTTTGAACAGCGTGACGTGCCCGTTGGGAGCTGTGAGATGGCGGTAAACGGTGTCACCGTGCGGGGGTTCAAGTCGATTCGCGCGCTGGAGGACTTTGAGCTGCGGGGGCTGAACGTACTCCTTGGCGCGAATGGGGCGGGCAAGAGCAACTTGATCGGGGTGTTTCGGATGCTGTCCGAGTTCGCGCGGGACCGGCTGGAGCTCTTCGTCAGGCGAGAGGGTAACGCGGACGCGCTGCTGTTCGGCGGGCGCAGACGGACTTCACGCATGGAGGTGGAGTTGTCCTTCAGCGGGACCGATCATCGGTACGCGCTTGCGCTCGAACCCGTGGCGGATGGGCTGGCGCTGGCGCGCGATCTGATGTCGTCCGGCGTGCCGCAGCAGGCTTATGCTGGTGTGGCGGCTTCAGGCGCCGGTTCCGCGATCGCAGAAGCGGCATCGATCCCTTACGGCGGCCATCCGGAAGCGCGTGGCGCGCCTATCGATGACGGAGAGTTCGCCGCCTACGTGTTTCCGGCGATGCGGGACTGGCGGGTGTATCACTTCCACGATACGAGCGAGGTGGCGGGAATGCGTGCGTCGCAAACCGTGCGCGATAACCTGCGACTGAAGCCGGACGGCGCCAACCTGGGGCCGTTCCTGCGGCTTCTCCGTGAACGCCATCCGTATGAACATCGCGAGATCGTTGACGCCGTGCGGCTGGTCGCTCCGTTTTTCGGCGGCTTCGTCTACCGCAGGGATGTCGACGAGTACATGGAGCTCGAGTGGTATCACGTGGACGATGCCGATACGCCGCTGAGGCCGATGCAGCTTTCGGACGGCACGCTTCGGTTCATGTGCCTGGCCACCCTGCTGCTGCAGCCGACCGCGCTGCAGCCGCGACTGATCCTGATCGATGAACCCGAGTTGGGATTGCATCCGTTCGGGCTTGCCCTGCTGGCGGAGATACTGGAGTCTGTGAGCAAGACGCGGCAGATAATCGTCTCTACGCAATCCGCGGACTTGGTGAGCGAGTTCCGGCCGGAAGACGTCGTCGTGGTCAACCGCAGGGATGGAGAATCCGTCTTCGAAAGGCTGGACTCGGACGATCTGCAAGACTGGCTGAAGGAGTACTCATTAGGCGATCTGTGGCGGGCGAACGTGACCGGTGGCGGCCCGGCTCAGTGAGGTTTGTCATTGTCGTATGCGAGGGCCGCACCGAGCAGGGATTCGTAGCGGAAATTCTTAGCAGGGCGCTTCTGGATCGTAATCTGTTTGTCGAGCCACGTCTGATCCCGACCTCGGCGGGTGCGCGAGGAGGCGCGTTGAGCGGTCAGCGAGTGTTGCGGTCGCTTCGTGATGCGTTGCGGCAGCGGAGGGACACCTACGTTACGACGTTCTTCGACTTGTATGGGCTGCCAGGCGATTTTCCCGGGCTCGTGAGGACGCCCAACGACCCGCTGGCGCGCGCAACGGCCATCGAAGCGTCTTTCCATGAGGAAGTGGTGCGCGTGGCCCGGTGCCGCCCGGACCGGTTTCTGCCGCACGTCCAGCCGTACGAGTTCGAGGCGCTGCTGTTTGCCGACCCTGCTCAATTCGGACAGTTTCGGCCGGCATGGGAGCAAGCGAGCGGCAGGCTCGAAGCAGCCCGGCGCGGCGCACAGAGCCCGGAGCACCTCAACGATGGCCCGACCACGCACCCATCGGCGCGCCTGCAGCAGCAATTGCCGGGGTACCGCAAGGTGCAGCACGGCTTGGCGGTGGCCGCCCGTATCGGCCTGGATCGCATTCGGGCGGAATGCCGGCACTTCGGGGCGTGGCTGGCGCGCGTAGAAGCCCTGGCGGGGGAGTAGCGCGATGCCGGTGTTGACCGAATCGGTGGTGGAGGATGCGGCGCTCGACTGGTTTCGGGCGCTCGGCTACGAGGTGGCCGGCGGGCCGGCGGACGTGGCGCCCGGACCGCACGGGATGCGCGCCAGCCATGCGGAGGTGGTGCTTGAAGGCGACGTGCGCGGCGCCCTGCGCTCCCTCAATCCCGATCTGCCGGAGGAAGCGCTTGACGCCGCCTTTCGCAAGCTGACGCGGCCGGCGGGGACCACCCTGGCGGCGCGCAACCGTTCCTTTCACCACCTGCTGGTGAACGGCGTAATGGTCGAGTACCGCGCCGCCGGCGGCGCCATCCGCGGCGCGCAGGCGCGCGTCATCGACTACGACGATCCCGGCGCCAACAGCTGGTGGGCGATCAACCAGTTCACGGTAATCGAGAACGGCAACACCCGCCGGCCCGACTTGGTGGTGTTCGTCAACGGCCTGCCGCTGGCGGTGATCGAGCTCAAGAATCCCGCCGACCCCGCCGCCACCGTGTGGTCGGCGTTCCGGCAGCTGCAGACCTACCAGGCGGAGTTGCCGTCGCTGTTCGCCTGCAACGCCGTGCTGGCCGCGTCGGACGGGATGCAGGCGCGCCTCGGCACCATCTCCGCCGGCCGCGAGTGGTTCAAGCCGTGGCGCACCATCGACGGCCAGCAACTGGCGCCGGTCTTCTACACCGAGCTGCAGGTGGCGATCGAGGGCGCCTTCGAGAAGCGCCGCTTCCTCGACTTGGTGCGCGACTTCATCGTGTTCGAGGACGACGGCGGCGCGCCGGTCAAGAAGATGGCCGGATACCACCAGTTCCACGCGGTGCGGGTGGCGGTGACCGAGACGTTGCGCGCCGCTGACCTGCAGGAGGAGGCGCGCCGCATCGCCGAGCATCCGGGCGGCCGCTACGAGTCCGGCCGCCAGCGGGGCGGCGACCTTGGCGACCGGCGCGTCGGCGTGGTGTGGCACACCCAGGGATCCGGCAAGAGCCTCACCATGGCGTTCTACGCCGGGCGCGTCATCCGCGAACCGAAGCTGGCCAACCCGACCGTCGTGGTGCTGACCGACCGCAACGACCTGGACGATCAGCTCTTCGGCACGTTCTCCCGCTGCCGCGATCTCCTGCGCCAACCGCCCGTGCAGGCCGCCAACCGCGCCGACCTGCGCGCCAAGCTGGCGGTCGCGTCCGGCGGGGTGATCTTCACCACCATCCAGAAGTTCTTTCCCGAAGAATCGGGCGACCGCTACCCGCTGCTGTCGGACCGGCGCAACGTGGTGGTCATCGCCGACGAAGCGCACCGCAGCCAGTACGACTTTATCGACGGCTTCGCCCGGCACCTGCGCGACGCGCTGCCGAACGCCTCGTTCATCGGCTTTACCGGCACGCCGATCGAGCTGCAGGACGCCAACACGCGCGCGGTGTTCGGCGACTACGTCAGCGTCTACGACATCCAACGCGCGGTCGAGGATCAGGCGACGGTGCCGATCTACTACGAGAGCCGCCTCGCCCGGCTGGCGCTCGACGAGCGCGAACGGCCCACGCTCGACGCCGGTTTCGAGGAGGCGACCGAGGGAGAGGAAATCGAGCGCAAGGAGCGGCTCAAGACCCGCTGGGCGCAACTCGAAGCGGTCGTCGGCGCCGGCCGGCGCCTCGGTCTCATCGCCGCCGACGTCATCGCCCACTTCGACCGGCGTCTGGAGGCGATGGAGGGCAAGGCGATGGTGGTGTGCATGAGCCGCCGCATCTGCATCGACCTGTACCGCGAGCTCACGCGCCTGCGCCCGGAATGGCATCACCCGGACGACGCGCAGGGACGCATCAAGGTGGTGATGACCGGCGCCGCCGACGACCCGCCGGACTGGCAGCCGCACATCCGCACCAAGCCGCGGCGCGAGGCGCTGGCCGCCCGCTTCCGCGACCCGGCCGACCCGCTGCAGGTGGTGCTGGTGCGCGACATGTGGTTGACCGGCTTCGACGCGCCGAGCCTGCACACCATGTACCTGGACAAGCCGATGCGCGGCCACGGATTGATGCAGGCGATCGCGCGCGTCAACCGCGTGTTCCGGGACAAGCCGGGCGGACTGGTGGTCGACTATCTCGGCCTCGCCCACGAGCTGAAGCGCGCGCTGGCGACCTATACCGCCAGCGGCGGCACCGGCCGTACCGCGCTCGACCAGCGCGAAGCGGTGGCGGTGATGCGGGAGAAGTACGAGGTGTGCTGCGGCCTGTTCCACGGCTTCGACCGCTCCCGTTGGACCGCCGGCCCGGCCCGGCAACGGATCGCGCTGCTGCCGGCGGCGCAGGAACATGTCCTGGCGCAGGAGCGCGGCAAGGAGCGCTGCATCGGTGCGGTGCGCGACCTTACGCGGGCCTTCGCGCTGGCCGTGCCGCACGAGCAGGCGCTCAGCATCCGCGACGACTTGGCGTTCTTCCAGGCGGTCCAATCGGTGCTTGCCAAGCGCGCGGACGGCGCGGCGGCGCGGCCGGACGCGGAACTGGATCACGCGGTGCGCCAACTCATTTCCCTCGCGGTGGCGCCGGAAGGGGTGCTCGACGTGTTCCGCGCCGCGGGCCTGGAGAAGCCGGACATCTCGATCCTGTCGGAGGAGTTCCTGGCCGAGGTGCGCGGCATGCCGCGCCGCAACCTGGCGGTCGACCTGCTGCAGAAGCTGCTGCGCGGCGAGATCGCCGCGCGCCGGCGCAAGAACGTGGTGCAGGCGCGCTCGTTCGCGGAGCTGCTGGAACAGACCCTGCGCCGCTACCGGAACCGCGCCGTCGAAGCCGCGCAGGTGATCGAGGAACTGATCGGGCTGGCGCGCGACCTGCGCGCCGCCGACGGCCGCGGCGAACGGCTCGGTCTCTCGGACGACGAGCTCGCCTTCTACGACGCGCTGGGGACCAACGACAGCGCGGTCCGGGTGCTGGGCGACGAAACGCTGCGCGGCATCGCCCGCGAGCTGGTCGATACCGTGCGCGGCAACGTCACCATCGACTGGACCTTGCGTGAGAACGTGCGCGCCCACCTGCGGCGGCTGGTGCGCCGCGTGCTGCGCAAGCACGGCTATCCGCCCGACAAGCAGGAGAAGGCGACCCGCACCGTCCTGGATCAGGCCGAGGCGCTGTCCGCCAACTGGGCCGGCTGAAACGGCGAAGCGGGTCCGATCAAGCTTACATGCCCCACATTTCGATGATTACGGCGCCCGCCGCCTCCCGGCGCCGGAACAGCTTTTCTTCCCATCTGCGGTCGTCGCTGCGGTCGAACAGGACCAGGCGCCCGGCCGCCGCCTCACACCGGTCGACGTAGCGCGCCGTCTGCTCGACGCCTTCGGCGACGGCTCGCTCCAGGCTCCCGCGCCGCACCTTGCACTCGATCACGTACCGCGCCGGCCCTCCGCCGGCGCCGCCCTTTGGCCAGGTGATCAGGAGGTCGGTGCGCCCGCGCCCCAACCCGTATTCCCGATCGATGCGGCCGCCGCCGTTCACGATCCGCTGCAGGAACGCCTGCAGCAGCAGCTGCGGCCACGAAGTACTTGCGCTGGCGGATCAACGTCAGCACCGCCTCAAGGTCGAGGCGTTGCAGCGGCGGGATGCGGTAATGGCCGGCGGCCACTACCGGGCCGCTGGTGTTGAAGAAGCGCACGTGGTTCAGTGCTCGTGATGGGCGGCGTGGTCGTGCAAGGGAGTGTGGTCGTGGAACACGCCGCTCCGGTGCATGGCTTGGTGCAGGCGGTTCCAGGCGCCTTCCAGGGTAGCGCGGAGCTGCCGGTAGCGCGCGGCGTCGGGGCGCGGGGCCAGGGTGTCGACGTAGGCCAAGGCGCCTTCGATCTGGTCCAGGATCAGCCCGGCGTCGACGGCCCGGAACGGCCGCTTGCCGTCGACCCGCACCTGCACGGCGCTGGTGTGGGCGGCGACGTGGTCGGCGCCGTGGTCGGCGGCGGCGCCGCCGGCGCCGGCGTGGGCGCGGTAGCCGCCGCGCACCCTTAGCGCGATCCAGGTCGAGTACTCCACGCGCACCGCCGCCCGGCCGGACGCGGCGAGCTGTCCGCCGACATGGAACTTCTCGACGGTATCCCCGCCGCAGATCACCTCCACCGCGGCGATCGGCACCGCCACCGACTCGACCCGCCACTCCACCGCCACGCTGCCGCCGCCGGCCGGCAGCGCTACCACCCCCCCCGGCGCGGCGCCCTCGACCGTGATCTCCGCCAGCGGTCCCACCGTCACGAAGGTGTTGCCCGCCTTGAGCGCCGCCATCCAGTCGTCGTAGGTGAAGTCGCGGTCGCCGAGCTGGGTGTAGGTGCGCACCCCGCCGAGCTGCGACGAGGCGGCCATCTTGTCGGAGCCGCCCACCACCGGCAGCCGGTAGCCGAGGTTGAGATAGCGGTACCAGTCGGCGATGCCGTACGGGTTGAGCGGCGCGTCGCACGGGTTGAAGGTCATCATCTCCATCGCGTCGACCACGCCCAGCACTATGTCGGCGGCGCGTTCGCACTGCGGATTGGGGCCGTGCGGCATCACTACCACGCCGCCCTGTTCGATGCAGCGCGCGGCCCACTGCGCCATGGTCACCTCCTGCGGGTCGCCGATGGCCGACTCCGACGGCCCGCCGGAGCACAGCGGATGGATCATCGGCCCGGAGTATCCCAGGAGCGAGATGTGGCCGAGCACCTGCATCCGGTTCTCGGTGCCGACGCGCACCAGAAACTCGCCGGAACCGCCGAAGTCACGCGCGCCGAGCGTGGTAGCGCCGTCGAAGTCGGCGACGTTGCTGAACATCTCCCCCCACTGGCTGGCCAGCAGGTTGACGACGTTGACGCCCTCGGCGGCGCCTTCCAGGAGCGCGGTCTGCGGGCTCAGGAAGTGCACGTGGGTGTCGGCGGTGACCCAGCCCCGCTCGCGCCAGCGCAGCACCCGGTCGAGCTCGAACACCAGCTCGGCGGTGTCGGCGGCGACGGTGACGCGGGTACGGAGCGGGCGCACCTCGTAGCCGCGCGCGATCTCCACGTAGACGTCGCCGAGCGGCAGGTCGGCCACGCACTCGCCGGGGACGTAGGCGTACTGGTTGGCGCCGTTGACGAACTCGCCGTAGTTGTCCTCGAACCAGTTGCCGTTGACGGTGCGGTGGTTGCCCTTGGGCGGCAGGTACTCGCCGGCCGCGCCGTGCAGGTGGAGGCGCGCCGCCACCGGTTGCGCTGAGCCTCGCTCCACGATGCGGATGGTCACCGGGCGCGCGGCCGCGGCCACCGCCAGCGGCCCCGCTTCCGGGTCGCGCAGGTCGTAGCCGCGTCCGCCGGCGTAGAGGCGGGCGTCCGGGTGGGCGGCGTACTCGACCAGGGCGCGGGTGGTGGAGACCGCCGGCTGCAGGTCCGGCGCGGGCGGGGCGGCATCCGCGGCGGCGGAGTCGCCGCGGTTCCATGCGGCATGGTCGTAGTCGAGGGCGGGGCGCGCGGAGATGACCGTGCCCAGGTCGATCTCCACGCCGGGCAGGTTGCCGCCGGCGTCGAAGGCGGCGCCGGGCGGCAGGTCGAGCAGCAGCTTGCGCCGCGTGCCGGGCCGCAGCGGATGCTCGGCCACCTCGGTGGCGGCGATGCCGTACACGACGCAGCGCTCGCCGCCGGGCCGCAGCTCTACCGCTTCGATAGGGCGGCCGGGGTGAGGGTTGGGCAGCGCGTAGAGCCACGCCAGCCGCGCGCCGCCGTCGCGGCCGGAACCGTGCCGGGTCTCGCCGCGGCCGTAGCCGTGGGCCGGCAGCCGTCCGGCGGCCAGGTCCTCGGCCGCCGAGGCGAACACCCGGTCGGGGTACATCGGGACGGCCGCGAACGCGCTGGCCCCCCAGCCGACGCGCGCCTGCTGGATGGCGAAGCGCCGCCGGATCGGATGGACGTGCTCGGACCCGTCGGCGTAGCGCAGCACGTAGTCGGCGGCGTGGTCGCCGAGCTCATTCCCGTCCACGGCTTCGTCCGCGAAGCCGGTCAGGTAGTCGGAGGCGCGGTCCTCGACGTGGTGCAGGAAGACCAAGTAAGTCGCCGTGAGCCCGCCGGCCGGCACCGGCGCCGCGGCGGTCCACCTCCGATCGACCAGCACGGCGTTCATGGCGCCGGCGGCGCCCAGGTCGAACGGCACGCCGCGAAACGCCTGCCGGCCGAACGCGCCGGCCAAGTCGGGCGGAGGCGCCAGTTCGTCGGGCAGCCCGTCGCGGTACGCGTTGTACGCGCCGGCCAGCGACAGCGGAGTGAAGCGGTCGGATGCGGGAGCGGCCATGCCCTACCATAATCCGCGCCGGTCCGTCCTCAAAGCGGACGCTCGGCCCTGCGCCCTCAATGCACGAGCTCGACGAACACCTCCGACGTCTCACGGCACTCGCCGTCGGCGGCGGTGATCCGAAAGGCCCCGCCGGACGGGACCGCGATCGCGCCGTTGCTGACGCTTACCGAAACGCCGTCCAGGAACCACCTGATCGTGCGCGTGGCGCCGCTCACCGCCACGCGCTTGTCTTCGGTGCGCAACCACTCACCGTCTTCCGGGAAGTCGATGAGCGGCGGACAGGTCAACGCCAAAGCCGCGTCCGCCGGCTCCGCCGCCGGGGGCTGCGCGACGACCGGATCGGCCAATCCCAGCGCCGCCTGCAGCCGTTCCGCAACCGGCAGCGCGACGCCCGCGCCGGTCAGGACCTGGGTCGGTTCGCCATCCGGGGTGCCGAACCAGACCACCACCACGTGATCACGGGTAACCAGCACGGTGAGCGCGTCCTGGCGGTTATGAGACGTACCGGTCTTTGCCACGCGGGTCCGCCCGTTGGGGAGCGTGACGGCCAGCAATGCCCGTATCCGCTCTGCGGCCGTCTGAGAGACGAGCGGCGGAACGGCGCGGGTGGCCTGCGCATCCGTGAAGCTCAAGCGCGGCGACGAAACCGGGTCGACCAAGCTCAAGTACAGCTCGGCAAGATGCTCCGGGGTCAGGTAGAACCCACCGACGGCCAAGCTGAGTCCCGCGCGTTGCGTGCGCGCCGCCGGCGCGCCGATGAACGACCGGAGCTTGTTCTCGAATGCCGTCTCACCGACGGCGTGGAGTACTTCGATGGCCGGTACGTTCAGGGAGTGCGCCAGCGCATCGCGCAACGTCACCGCGCCGGAGTACCCGCCATCGAAGTTGGCAGGCGCGTAACCGCCCCGTTGCAGCGGACGGTCGTGGAAGACGTGGTCGCCGGCGATCAGGCGGCGGTCGAGCGCTGCGGCGTAGATAAGCGGCTTCAGCGTAGATCCCGGGCTGCGGCTGGCGAGCAGGTAGTTCACCCCGCCCTTGCGCGCGGCATCCAGGTAGCCGCCCGAGCCAACGTAGGCGCGCACGGCGCCGGTGTTGCGTTCGACGACCAGGGCGGCGCCGTTGATCGGTGCAGCCAGGCGCCGCACGCGATCGGCCAGCACGCGCGCCGTCGTCTCCTGCCAGTCCGCGTACACGGTCGTAGGCATGCCGAACGCATAGCCACTTCCGTCGGCGTTGCGGTCCAGAAGGTGCGGCGCGAGCGACGGCGCGTAGTACCGGTTGAGCGGGAGTCCTTCCGCCAGATATTCGTCCAGCTGCGCGGAGTCGAACACCAAGTCGTCGGCGATGCTGTTCAGAACGTGGTTCTTGGCGCTGATGGCCGCGCGCGGGAACCGGTCGGGCCGGCGCCGCTCCGGTGCCTGCGGCAGGGCGACCAGCAACCCGATCTCCGACATGGTCATCTCGGCCGGAGCCTTCAGCAGCCACGCCATGGCGGCCGCCTTGATCCCTTCCACGTTCCCGCCGTACGGCGCAAGGGTGAGGTACGCCTCCAGAATCTCGCGCTTGCTCCAGTGGTACTCCAGGCGGAGCGCATACAGCGCCTGGCGCAGCTTGGCGCCGAGCGAGCGTTCACGCAGACCGGGCCGCAGCAACCGGGCTACCTGCATGGTCAGCGATGAACCGCCGGACACGATGCGCCCTTCGGTCACCAGGCTGAGCGCCGCCCGTGCTATCGCCAACGGATCGACGCCGAAGTGAGAAAAGAACCGTCGATCCTCGAAGGCGGTCAGTGCTTCGATGAAGTCCGGGTCGACGTAGTCGAGCGAGATCGGCTCACGCCACGCGCCTTCGGAGTTCAAGCGCATGTCCAGCAGGCGGCCGTCTGCGGCCAGCACCGTCACGGCCGCATCGTCCAGGCGGCCGGTGTCGACCGGCGCCGACACGTAGCCGTACAGAGCCGCGCCGACGACCGCCAGAGCGCCGCCCCAGACCGCGAGCGGCGCTCTGAGGAGCGTCCTCATGCGGCGGCGTGTCCCTATTCAGCGACGATCCGGGCGCGGTGAACCGAGCTGCGTCCGTTGATCTCAGGCTGGTACATCATCTCGACGTGCGCGTCGGGAATGGTCATCTCGCCGGGATATACGGCACGCACCGTGTACGACACCCGGGAAACGCTCGACGGCCACGATCTCCGGTAGTGGGCGACGAAGCGGTCGTCCATCGCTTCCACGAATGAGGGGCGCTTGCCGGCGTCCGCATCGATTCTCACCCGCTGCTGGCCAACGAGGCGGTACGGAGGCGACACGGCCCCGGCTTCGATCTCGAAACCGGACGGCAACAGATCGGTCAGCAGCGCTTCCCCCGTAAGGCGCCGTGTGGATGGCCGGATATCGAGGACGACGGTGAAGAGGTCGCCCTGATCAGCGCGCAACGGTTCCCCGTCGATCTCGACCTTTCGGCCGGAGGAGTCGTACCACGTCTTGGTGATACCGAAACCGTTATCCTCCGGGTCCACCGTGCGGCGCGGGCCGACGACCTCCACGTTGAGGTAGAGCGCATGACTCAGAGTGTGCCGCACCTCGAATCCGGCGCGAATCAGGTCCGGCGCTACCTCGATACTCCCATCCTCGGCGATCCGTTGGGTCGCGCCGTCGATCTGCACCTCCGTCCCGGTCAGGCTGGCCGCGTTGCCAAGCACTATCTCCGCCAGCTTGCGGTTGGCGTAAGTCGATCGATACCGCCACGTGCTGAGATACGCCCCCGTGTCCCGCACCAGGGCGGCGGTGAGCGGCGTCCGGCTCTCTGCGGAAACCCGGGCCAGCAGGTGAGCATGGTTCGGCGCGACGTGGCTCCACTGCGTGCCGGTTGCGAACAGCTCCGTCGCCTCGCCCCAGTCGCTCCGTCTCGGTATTCTCGGAGCGCGCCGCCGCGCCAGCAGCTGCTCAAGCGAATCGTGCAGCTCGGTCATCCGGCGCTGGTCGTTCAGAATGTCGGCCAGCCAGTACCCCAGGCTGATGCGCTCCAGGCGCTCGCGAACGGCGTCATCCTCCACGCCGTGGAACAACTCAGTGTCGAGCGAGTACCGCGCGCGGCTCGTGACGTCGTAACCGCTGCGCGCCAGCACGCCGTACGCGTAGAGTTTCGTCCAGATGTCGGTCGTGCGCTGCTGATTGAGATACGAAAGTGCCCGTCCGATCGCCTCGCCCGCGCGGACGCGGTCCTCGACGTAGGGCAGGGCCTGCACCAGGAGTTCCACGGCATACGGCTGAAACTCTTCCATCACGCTCCCGAATCGGCTCCAGTAGCCGAACGAACCATCGGCCTTTTGCATGGATATGACCCGCTCGACGCCCAGGTTGATTCTGTCTACGGCCGACTCGTCCCTGTCCGGTTTGAGCCGCTCACGCAAGATCAGTCCCAGCGTCGCGCTGGAGACCTGCTCCAGGCAGCCATAGGGATAGCGGTCGAGAGCGGCGAGCAATTGCGCCAGGGCTGCCCCGGGGGAATCGGCCACCGTGACGTGGAATTCCAAGTCGGTGCGCCCGGCCAGGTCGAACGCCGGAATCGTAAGCGGCGGGACGTCGGTCGCCCCTCGAAACAGGGCGGGCGGCGGCAACGGTATCGCCCGGAGTTCCGTGTGCGGGTAGGAAGGCGGCCTCGCCACCAGCTCGAAGCTACGCTCCGCGCGAACCCCGTCGTGGTGGATAACGGCGATCTCGATCGGCAATCGTCCAGCCGCCGGCGCCGCGATGCCGATGGCCGACCGCAGGCTCTGGCCGGCGGCGAGCATCGCATCCGTGGAGTCGAACGCCGCTCCCACCCGTTCCTCGAGGCGCAAGCGGGCCGCTCCTTCGTTGGCGCGAAGCGCAAGCCTTCCTTCCACGCGGTCCCCGGTGCCGATAAAGCGGGGCAGGGAAACGTCCAGGCTCACCGGGTCGACGACCGTCACCGCTTTCTCCTTGAATCCGACGCCCCGTTCGGACGCCACCAACGCCACCAGACGCAAGCGCCCTTCGAAGTCCGTCGGATCGAAGGTGTGGAGGACCCGGCCGTAACTGATCGGCAGGATCGGCGAAACGGCCGCCGCCGTCGTGAAGAACGTGGACTTGAGCGGCTCCTTTGCGGCTTCGCCGCCGCCCACGCGAAAGGACGGAAGATCATGGTCCTGCCGGATCAGGCGGCCATAGTTGGAGGCAAAGCCGATCGGCAGCTCGCGTTCCCCGTAGAAGAAGTCACCGGGATCTTCGTTCCGAAATCCGGTGAGGGCGTGAATGCCTTCATCGACCAGATACAGGACGGCCGAGCCGGTCAGCACGTCGGCCTGCAAGGCGACCTGCACGCTGTCGGTGGAGCGAACCGTCTCGGCGACGTCCATCAGTACGCCGACGTTGCGATCGGCGGCGAGCGAAGGAACCCAGTTGCTGCCCAACGCGATCTGCGGTTGATGTTCCGCGCCCGCGGACACCGGCCGCACCAGCGTGGAAAGGACGTGATACCCCGGCTCCGCGTTATCGGGAATATCGATGTCCAGGGGCACCTCCACGTCGCCCTTGGAGACGCGAACCGTCTTCTGAGCGATCACGTCCGTATGAGCGATCTGCACCCGGAGCATACCGGCAAACGGCAGGGATGCCCTGAGTACCGGCTCGCCGCCGTCGGCCACCACGGTCGTGGAAAGCTGCTCCGGCTCCGACGCCGGCAGTCCGTCCGAACCCCAACCGACCCGAAACGGCGTCACCGTCCGAAACGCGGTCCCGTCCTTGACGATCAGATCGTAGCTTCCCCAGTCCAGCGGCGTGCTCACCACGATCCTGCCGTTCTGCGAGGCTCCGGTTTCGACCAGCTGGTCCGCCTGTCTGGTCCGGCGCCAGCGCCATCCGCGATCGTAGTACCAATCATAGGAGTGGCGCACCCGCACCAGCTCATAGGGCAGGTCGACGGCCGGCAAGGCGGCGCCGGTGCGGTCGACCCGCACTACGGAAAACGTTGCGGTCGCCCCCGCGCCGAGGCGTCCGGAAAACTCCGGGCGAACGCCGACGTAGGAGGCCGCCGTGTCGAGCGCGACGGCCGTTTCGGTGCGGTTGGGCCGGCCGCCGACATCTTCGACCGATGCCAGAATCCGTAGTCGATACATGCCGGGCGGCAACGGGTCGATCTCGTCAAGATCGACGACTCCGGTGAACCGGCCGGCGTCGTCGAGCTGAAAATCCTGCACTCTGGTCACGTAGCGGTAGCCGGCGTCCCGCACCGGGCCGAACAGGTAGCCGGCCAAGTGGTCAGCCTCATGGCTTCGGACCGCGTACACCTCGGTTCTGTAGTCGCCGGTCATGCCGCGCGCGGGACCGCCGGAAAAATAGGCCGCTTCGATCGAAACGTCGTGGCGGCCGGCAGCGGCCCACGGCCCGTCGTCGACCCGCACCGCAGGCTCGATCGTCAACGGGACGAAGTCATCGACCCGTATCTCCCGTGCTGCGAGCACACGGCCGTCCGTGCGCGCCGCCTGCAGGGTGTAAGCGCCGAGCAGCCCGGTCGGTTCGATGGAGAACCGGCCGGCGGCGACGCCGTGCGCATTGGTGGTGACGGCGGTGGCGGCGACCTGTTTGGCCTGCGGATCGGTGAGGGTGACGTCGAGGGCGAAGTCGGCGAGGGGCGCGAGTTGCAGGTCTCTGGCCACGAGGTGGAAGTCGACGTCGGCGCCGTTGCGGAACATCTCGCGCGGCACCGTGAGATAGACGTCCTCCTTGTGGGGTTTCTCGATTCCGCCCGAAAGGAAACGCGGTTTCGACGCCAGGTCCGAGATGTCGAGCAGCGAGAAGTCGCCGTTCTCCGTCGTGACGACCATCAACGCAGGGGCGTTGCCGCCGCTGCCGGCCAGGTAGGAACGCGGGATGCGGAGGAGGCCGTCGGCATCGCTGGCCGCGGAGAAGAGCATCCGGTTGTTGCGCGCCAGGACCTGGATGAGCGCGGCCGGCGCCGGTTCGAGCGTGCGAAAGTCGGCCACCGCCGCCAGCGTCTCTTCGACGCCGGACCAGGTCATCACTCCCAGGTTCGAATGGACGATCCACTGCGTCGGCTGGCGCCTTCCTTCGAGTTCCTTCGCTGAGAAGACGGCTGCGAAAAGCCCCGGATCGTGGTCCCGGATCAATTCGCCCACGTCGAGATTGAACGACTGGCGGTCGATGGGAAGCGGCGTCCGAAAGGTGCGCTCGCCGAGGCTTTCCCCATAGAAACTCCGAACCCGCCGCACGTCGTACTGGTCGAGATTGGTAAACAGATCCGGGTAGTTGACCAGCGTGCGTGGATCGATGCGGAATATTTCGATCGTGAACTCGTTCAGGTTGACGGTCGTCACCGGCAGCAGGCTGCGTTCGCCGACCGGCAGGATGTAGCTCGGGCCGTTGAGCGTTATGCTCGGCTGGGCCGCGGGCGTCGTGCCGGTAAACGTGATATCGGCGCCGACCGCGTGCGGTTGGCCGGGGAATTGCAGGCCGCGCAGAATGGTCACGTCGTATCGCGTGGAGAAATCGAGGCCGCCGATGCAGAACTCGTCACTCGACGACAATGAGAGCGAGTAGTCCGTGATGAGCCGGCCGCCCCGTTCGACTCTCAGGAAGGCCGCCAGGTCGGCGCCGTGCAGGTTGACGATGACGCCCGACGTCTTGGTGTACAGCGTGCCGCACAGTACGGCGCGGTCAGCGGCGCTGCCGACCCGCACGGTCGAAGCTCTGAAGATCACTTTCGGTTCCGCGGGTGCGAAGTGCCCGAAGTCCGCCGTGTAGACGTTGCCGAATAAGCGAAACGTCAGCAATTTGCCGCTGGCCGCTACGTCCGTGGAGACGTCTATGACGCCCAGAACCTCGACGACGGAGTCGGCCGGCAGGATCGTTCCCTGGTCGGTCTCTACCCGTTCGGTGGCCGTGTAAAGGCTGCCGGCGGCGGCTTCCTGGGCTGTCGCGGCGTGCGCGGCAACGCCGGCGAGCAGCAGAACCATTGCAGCTCGAAGTCCCAGTCGAGCGAGCGTTCTCACATTCCTTGTTCGATACGCTGATGAAAGCATGGGTCAGCTCCCCTCCCGCGAAAGAACGTAGCAGTGCCCGCGGCCGGTCGTCAAGCGCGGCGCGGGTCCCTGATGCGATCCCCGGCCCGCGGCGCCGACCGGCAGCCCGCGCAGACACCCGGCCAGGTTCGTTTGCGTGTTCGACCGAAGTCGACTACGCTTGGCGGAGGACGGACATGCGGATCGAGTATCTTGAGCTGCGCAACTATCGCCTGTTTCAACGCGCGAAGTGGGGCGGTCTCCCACCGTTCACCGTTCTCGTAGGCGCCAACGGCTCGGGGAAATCCACGCTTTTCGATGCACTGAGTTTTCTCAAGGAGTGCCTGATCGAAAACGTGTCGCAGGCGGTGGCGCGGCGCGGCGGCTTGCGCGAGCTGGTCACGCGCGGCCAGTCCGGGCCGGTCGGTATCACCGTGAAGTTCCGGGAACGCGGCGGCCGCTTGGCGACCTACCTGCTGGAGATCGCCAGCCAGGACGGTCGGCCGATCGTCAGCCGGGAGATCCTGCGCTACACCCGCAGACGCGGGAAAGCCGGCCGCCCGTGGCATTTCCTGGATTTCTCCGGCGGCAGCGGCTACGCCATCACGAACGAGTCCGCGTACGGTCAGGAAGGAGCGACCGCGGAGCGCGAGGAACGCGTGCTGGACGATCCCAGCACGTTGGCGATCAAGGGTCTCGGCCAGTTCCGCGAGTTCCCGGTGGTATCGGAGTTCCGTAGCGTGCTGGAGCGCTGGCACATTTCCGACTTCCGGATCAGCAACGCCCGGCAAAGCGGCGACGCGGGATTGTCGGAGCATCTGTCCGCGCGCGGCGACGACGTGGCGCAAGCAGCGGCGTATCTGTATGAGCACCACCGCGATCGCTTTGAGCGTATCCTGGAAGTGATGAGACAGCGGGTGCCGGGCGTTGCCGGGGTCCAGGCCAAGGCCACGGAAGACGGCCGCCTGGTGCTGCGCTTCCGGGACGGCAGCTTCCAGGATCCGTTCATCGCCCGCTACGTGTCGGACGGCACCATCAAGATGTTCGCCTACCTGATCCTGCTGCATGACCCGAAGCCGCACCCAGTGCTGGCGGTGGAGGAGCCGGAGAACCAGCTCTATCCGCGATTGCTGAGCGAGCTGGCGGAGGAGTTCCGCGACTACGCCCGGCGAGGGGGCCAGGTGTTCGTCTCCACTCACTCGCCGGAGTTCCTCAATGGCGCAAGGCTCGACGAGATATACTGGCTGGTAAAGGAAGATGGATTCGCAACCGTTCGGCGCGCCGCTGACAGCGACCTGCTGCAGCGGTTGCTGCAGGAGGGCGACCGGCCGGGCGCACTGTGGAAGCAGGGCCTGTTCGAAGGAGCCGACCCGCATTGAACCGGATCGTCTTCCTGCTGGAGGAGTATTCAATGGCGGTTCTGCTGGAAGGCTTGCTGCCGCGCCTGTATCCCGGCCTCGCATTCCTCTGCATCTCCCATGACGGGAAGAACGACCTCGGGAAGAGCATTCCACGCAAGCTCCGGGCGTGGCGGGAGCCGGGAGTCAGGTTTGCAATCGTCCGCGACAACGACGACGGTGATTGCCGGCGGCTGAAGAACTCCCTGTATTCTCTGTGCCAAGCCGGCAGCCGAGGTGACAGCCTGATACGAATAGCGTGTCAGGAGCTCGAAGCGTGGTACCTGGGCGACCCCGACGCGCTTGCTGATGCATTCGGCAGGGAATCACTCCGCGGACTGGGGCGAAAGGCCCGGTTTCGCGATCCCGATGCTGTTTCTCAGCCTTCAGCAGCGATTCGAGAGTTGGTGCCGGGATTCCAAAAAGTGTCCGGCGCACGGCTCATGGCCCGGTATCTCTCTCGCGATCGCAATCGTTCACGCAGTTTTCACGCCCTCCTGGCCGGCGTCGAGGGTCTAAGCTACGACATGAAGCACCTGCGCGCCTGAAGGAAGCCGTGACCGCCAACCTCAAGCCCTATCCGAACATGCGGCATTCCGGCGTGCCGTGGCTGGGTTGCGTGCCTGCGCACTGGCCGGTACGGAGTCTGACTCAGATCGGGAGCATCACGAAGGGGAGTGGCGGAAACAAGGATGATGAAATATCCGCGGGTATCCCGTGTGTCCGATACGGCGACCTGTACACGACCCACGACGTCTCCATCAGAGAAAGCAGATCATCCGTGCCGAAGGAGAAGGCGGCCGGCTATACGGCGATCAAGTTCGGTGACGTGCTGTTCGCCGGCTCCGGCGAGACTCTATCCGACATCGGGAAGTCAGCAGTCAATCTGATGCGCCAGGATGCCGTCTGCGGCGGTGACGTCGTGTTGTTTCGCCCTGCGCAGCCCGTTGACGCGCGGTACATGGGTTACGCGCTGGACTGCCGTCCGTCTGCGGTTCAAAAGGCGACGATGGGCCGCGGGATCACCATCATGCACATCTATGGAGCGCAGCTGAGGTACTTGACCATACCCGTTCCGCCGCTCGCCGAACAGGCAGCCATCGCCCGCTTCCTCGACTATGCCGACCGCCGTATCCGGCGGTGCCTCGCCGCCAAACTGAAGCTGATCTCCCTGCTGCCGGAACAGCGGCGGGTCATCATTCACCACGCCGTCACCGGGCAGATCGACGTGCGAACCGGCCGGCCCTACGCAGCCCGCAAGCCGTCGAGGTTGTCCTGGGCAGGAGACGTGCCGGCCCACTGGCCGGTCGCGTCCCTGCGGCACCGGTACCATCAGTGTCTGGGCAAGATGCTCGATTCCAGTCGGATCACCGGCAGCGATCCGGTCCCGTACCTGCGGAACGCCGACGTGCAATGGGATCGCATCAACGTCGAAGACCTGCCCACGATGGACATTGCGCCGAGTGAATACGAGCGCTACACGGTGCGGCGCGGCGACTTGCTGGTGTGCGAGGGCGGCGAGATGGGCCGCGCCGCGCTGTGGGCGAATGAACTACCGGTGTGCGGATACCAGAAGGCGTTACATCGGCTCCGGCCGCGGTCCGCGCGGCGCGATCTGGCGCGGTTCCTGTACTACGCCCTGCGTTGCGCCGCGGACGGCCGCGCCTTCGCTGACGGGCAGTTCGCCACCATCCCGCATCTGACCGGCGACAAGCTCCGGGCGCACCGGTTTCCCTTCCCACCGCTTGCCGAGCAGGAGGCTATCGTCCGCTTCCTCGACCGCGAGAACCGGATGATCGACGCAGCGATTGACGGCGCCCGCCGTCAGGTTACGATGCTCAGCGACTACCGGAGCCGGCTCATCGCCGACTTGGTGACCGGCCGACTCGACGTGCGCCAGGCCGCGGCCGCTCTGCCCAATACGGAAGCGTGATTACCGGCGAGGGTGAGCAGACTTCGCCGCCGAAGTTTGGCTCCGCCCGGCGGCTCGGCCGGGCAACCTTTGTCGCCGAAGGCGTCCGCCGGGATGGCGCGACCGCGTACCTGGGACAGCGGCGGCGCGCCGTGACGTTGCCGGGCGCATTCCGCCTTCGGCGCCGAAGCGCCGGTGCAGACGTCCCCGGCCGGCCGCTTCGCCGGAGCGGCGCGCCCGTGCCCGGAGTCTGCCGACGCCTTCGCTGGCGAAGTCGTGACGCCCGCCCGCATGGAGGCCCGTCGCGCCGGCGCCGCTACGGAGTCCGGCCCGGCCGGGTCCTTTGGAGCCGAAGCTCGGGTCGTTGCGCCGGGCCGCTCCGCTGCCGTAGCGCGGTATGTGCAGTCCGCGTGCACCTTCGCTGGCGAAGTCGCCACGCCCGCCGGCGCGGCGTTGTGGCGCCCCGGCGTGTCATCCGGCCCAGGCGCGTCCTTCGGCGCCGAAGTTCGTGCGTGGCGTAATCGAACAGGCTGGAGAAGCCCCAGGACAGGTACAGACGGCGCCGCTCAAGCTCCGCGCAGGTGGTCGATCACGACGACTTCGAGCTGGTGTTCGACGGCGGTCAGTTCCTTGAGCCGTTGCTGCAGCTGCCGGTCGGAAAGCCCGGGAAACGGTAGTGGCGACCGGCGCGCCGAAAGCGGTGCGATTCATGGGACAAATATAATGCCTCAAAACATTTAGGTCAAGTCCATCGGCCGTTTTTTCTGGATCTCGTCGTTTCGTGTTAGTGTCTGATGAGTCAATGCGAGGGGTTGACGCATCCGGCGAGGGGATGCATACTCGGCCGGTCCGCAAGGGAGCAAATAGATGGAAAAGAGGTTCACGAGCGACGACCTGCGGCTGCCGGACATGCTGTCCGCCGTTGGCCAGGGAGCATTGCAGTTGCCGGACTTCCAGCGTAGTTGGGTTTGGGATGACGACCATATAAGGAGCCTGCTGGCTTCCATCTCGTTGTCCTACCCGATCGGCGCGGTGATGACCCTGCAGACCGGAAACGCGGAGGTTCGCTTCCAACCGCGGTTGCTGGAAGGAGTGGAGTGCGACCAGCCCTCGGACCCGGAAGTCTTGCTCCTCGATGGTCAGCAGCGATTGACGTCGCTGTACCTCGCGCTGAAGTCGCCCAAGCCCGTGGAGACCCGCGATGCGCGCGGCGCGAAGTTGCACCGGCACTACTATGTCGATATCAACAAGGCGATCGCCGGTGACGCCGATCGTGAGGAAGAAGCGATCGTAAGCGTTCCCGCCGACCGCGTCGTGCGCAGCGACTTCGGGCGCAAGGTCGATCTGACTCTGACCAACCGGAAGGAAGAGATCGACGCGGAGATGTTTCCTTTGGAGATCGTACTCGACAGCAGCGCGACGCTCGTCTGGCAAACGGAATACGTCGGGCTGTCGCCGGAGCGCCTGCAAAAGTGGATGCATTTTCAGGAAGAGATCATTTTGCCGTTCAACAACTACCAGATTCCGACGATACGACTGGCCAAGGCAACCCCGAAGGAAGCGGTCTGCCAGGTGTTCGAGAAGGTCAACACCGGCGGCGTGACCCTGACGGTCTTCGAACTGCTCACCGCTACGTTTGCCGCCGACGATTTCAATCTACGCAAACACTGGGACAAGCGGTCCCGCGAGCTCGACAAAGACGGGCTTCTGAGACGGTTTCCTGCGACCAGCTTCCTGCAGATCGTATCGCTCCTTGCCACGTACGACCGCCGCCGCGCGCGCCGGTCGGAGAACTCGACGGATGAGAGTCTGCCGGCGGTATCATGCAAGCGGCGCGATGTGCTGCGGCTGGCGCTGCGGGATTACCGGACGTGGGCTGACATCGCGGTCGAAGGATTGAAACGTGCGGTCCGGTTTCTTCACGAAGAACGGATTTTTCGACCGGAGAATCTGCCGTACGCGACCCAACTGGTGCCGTTGGGCGCGATACTGGGAGTGCTGGGAGACAAGGCCGACGGATACTCCGGCCGGCAGCGGCTCAAGCGATGGTTCTGGTGCGGCGCGCTCGGTGAAATGTACGGCGGGTCGGTCGAGACCAGATTCGCTATCGACGTTCAGGACTGTGTTGCGTGGATCAAGGACGACGGCGACGTGCCGCGTACCGTACAGACAGCCCAATTTCAGGCCGACCGCCTGCTCACGCTGCGCACCCGGCGCAGCGCTGCCTACAAGGCCGTGCACGCGCTCCAGCTGCAGCGCGGCAGTCGGGACTTTCGGACGGGAGTCCCGATCGACGTCGATGCATACTTCGACTTGGCTGTGGACATCCATCACGTGTTTCCGATGAGCTGGTGCAAAGAGAACCGTATCGCCGTCGACTCTGCGGACAGCGTGATCAACAAGACCGCGCTCGGCTTCAAGACGGGCCGCGTCATTGGACGGAACTCCCCGAGCGAATACCTGCGGAGACTCGAAATCTGCGAGCGTATCGATCGCTCGCAGATGGACGGGTTTCTGCGCTCGCACGACATCGATCCTGCGGCTGTCAGAGAGGACAGCTTCGAGCGGTTCTTCAATCGGCGGTTCGAGGCGTTGATCGACCGCATCGGAATGGCGATGGGCAAGCCGGTAAACAGAAACCCGGACCGGGACGAAAGTCCGTTCGTGCGGAAAGACGATGGCGCCGAACTCGACCGGGAGATTCACGAGCTGCTATCGGCCGGCGAGACCGAGACGGTGGAGTTCAAGTCGACGGGACGAAAGAATCTCCGTACCGGGCAGAAGGACCCGCGTATCGAGTGGTCGTTGGTCAAGTCGGTCGTGGCGTTTCTGAACACGTATGGCGGTACGCTGCTGGTCGGAGTCGACGACAGCGGCAGTCTTGTCGGCATCGAGCAGGACTATCCGTTCGTCAAGTCACGCAACCGCGACGGCTGGGTGCTGTGGATGACGGACGTGGTGTCCAAAACCGCAGGGACGGTCGCGGCTACCGACTTGAGGGTACGGTGCCATGAGATCGACGGAAAGACGGTCGCCCGGATAGACGTAACTCCGGCCGCGCAACCGGTGTTCGCGGCTACTACGATACAGCCGAAGCGGGACGCGTTTTTCGTCAGGCTCAGTGCTTCGACGGAGGAGTTGTCCGGTCAGGCGCTTCTTGATTACCAGAAGAAGCGTTGGCCGTCGGCATGATTGGGGAGCTCTTGGCGACTCAACGGCCGGCCGGGCTCCGATGAATGCGGAGGAGGAGTCTTCGGTGCGGGCGGCGCGCGAGGCGTACCGGAGGTTTCATGCGCAGTGTTTCTGGTACCTGCGAGCCGATCTGGAGATTACACAGGCGGAGGTCCCGATGATCGCCGAAGGGCTGCGGAAGAACGGCGGCCGTGTCGGGTTGCTGCTGGCCGACCAGCTATGCCGCTGACGCCCATACACGCAGATCTGCTCACGCGGATCGCCGGCAATCGCAATCCCGACAGCTACGTCGCGGGGGCGACCGTGCTGCATCTGGCGCCGGACTCGCCGAGATTCTCGGAAGATCTCGATCTCTTTCACGACCTTGAGGACAGCGTCGCCCATAGCGCGGAGGCGGACGCCGCGACGCTCCGCGCCGCCGGATACGAGATTTCGTGGTTGCTGCGGACGCCGTCGTTTCACCGCGCCGTGGTGAGGACGGCCGGCCGGCAGCTGAAAGTCGAGTGGGCGCAGGACAGCGCGTTCCGCTTCTTTCCCGTGCAGCGAGACGATCTGTGCGGCTATCGACTGCACGACGCGGACGCGGCGACCAACAAGGTGCTCGCTCTGGCGGGGCGCAGCGAAGTGCGCGACTTCGTGGATGTCCTGCACCTGCACGCCACCTACCTGTCGCTCGGCGCCTTGGCGTGGGCGGCCTGCGGCAAGGACCCGGGCTACACGCCGCAGTTCCTCCTCGACTACGCCTGCCGGCACGTCGCCTATACGCAGGACGATCTCGATCGGCTCGACTTGGTGGCGCCGCTCGATCTTCGCGTGCTGAAGCGGCGGTGGCTGGCCGCGGTCGCGGACGCCCGCGAGACGGTGACGGCGCTGCCCGCCGAGGAAGCCGGCAGTCTCTACCTGGGGCCTGACGGGCGGCCGCAGACGCCCGGCGCCGCGCCGGGATCACGCCGTCTCAAGCGCCACACCGGCAGCGTCCGCGGCGCCTGGCCGACCGTGTCGCCCTATGGAGCGGACGAGCGGACGGCTACAGGTAGCGGTTGAAGAGGTGCTCCAGCATCTCCTGCCGGCCGCTGGCGTTGGGGGCGATCTCGCCCTTCTCCAACATGTACGCTTCGAGTGAGGCGAAGTCGGCCTGCCCGGACTCGATGCGCGCGCCGATTCCCGTGTTCCAGCTCGCGTAGCGCTCCCGCACGAACGCCTGCAGGTCCCCGTCGGCGCGGATGGCTGCGGCGATCTTCAGCCCGCGCGCGAACGCGTCCATGCCGCCGACGTGGGCGTGGAACAGGTCGATCGGCTCGAAGCTCTCGCGCCGCACCTTGGCGTCGAAGTTGATGCCGCCGGGCGCTATGCCGCCGTACTTGAGCAGGATCAGCATGACCTGCGCGGTGAGATAGACATTGGTCGGGAACTGGTCGGTGTCCCAGCCGAGCAGCAGGTCGCCGGTGTTGGCGTCGATGGAGCCGAGCAGCCCCTGATGGGCGGCGTATTCCAGCTCGTGCGCCATCTCGTGACCGGCCAGGGTGGCGTGATTGGTCTCGATATTGAGTTTGAAGCGGCCGGTCAACCCGTAGGCGCGCAGGAAGTTGATGCAGGCGGCGGCGTCGGAGTCGTACTGGTGCTTGGTCGGCTCCTTCGGCTTCGGTTCGATCAGCAGCGCGCCGCTGAAGCCGATGCGGTCGGCATGATCGGCCGCCAGGTGCAGGAACCGTCCCAGGTGGTCGAGCTCGCGCCCCACGTCGGTGTTGAGCAGGGTCTGGTATCCCTCGCGGCCGCCCCAGAAGACGTAGTTTTGACCGCCGAGCTCGCGCGTCACCTCCATGCACTTCTTGACCTGCGCGGCGGCGAAGGCAAAGGCGTCGGCGTTGCAGCTGGTGGCGGCGCCGTGCACGTAGCGCGGATGGCTGAACAGATTGGCGGTGCCCCACAGCAGGCGGATGCCGGTCCGCTCCTGCTCCGCCTTGAGCGCCTCCACCACCGCGTCGAGGTTGCGGTTGGTCTGGCGCAACGACGCTCCTTCCGGCGCCACGTCGCGGTCGTGAAAGGCGTACCACGGCGCGCCGAGCTTGGCCATGAACTCGAACGCCGCGTGCACGCGCTCGCGGGCGTTTTCGACCGAGTCGCTGCCGTCGTCCCACGGCCGCTGCAGGGTCGGCGCTCCGAACGGGTCCGCGCCGGTGGCGCGAAAGGTGTGCCAGTAGACGGTGCTGAAGCGCAGATGCTCGCGCATGGGGCGGCCCTCCACCAGCTCGTCGGCGTCGTACCAGCGAAACGCCAGCGGATTCCGGGAATCGGGGCCCTCGTAGGGGATGGGCGGCGCGTCGGGGAATCGGTCCATGCCGCGACGGTAGCATCATCGGCGCCGGTCCTGCTCATATCGCGCCGTGCCGTTGGCCGTGCTACGGTTGCCGGGTCATGGCGGCAGTGCGGGAGGCGGCGGTAGCGCCGGAGGCGGGGCGCGCCGATCTGTACCGTTACGACGGTCTGGCCGACGGGGTGACCGGTTTCGATGCGGTGACCGGCGCCGAGGCGGCCCGCTTCCGGGAGCAGGGTTGGCTGGTCGTGCACGGGGCGTTCGGCGCCGACCGGGTGCGGGCCGCGGTGGACGGACTGCTCGACCTGCTGGCCGGGAACCGGCCCGCGTCCGGCGGCCGGCGGTGCGACGTGCAGTACGAGCCGAGCGTGGACGCGGCCGCGCTCGCCGGCATGGCCGCCGAGGAGCGGCAGGACTACGTGCGCAAGTTCATGTGGTTCGTCGGGCACGACGAGCGGCTGCGGTCGCTGGCGGCGGACGCCGGCCTGCTGGCGACGGTGCGCCGCCTGATCGGCGCGGAGCCGGTGCTGTTCCAGGACATGGCGCTGCTCAAGCCGCCGCGCATCGGGCGCGAAAAGCCGTGGCACCAGGACCACGCCTACTTCGACCTGCCGTTGCGGACGCCGGTAGTCGGCGTCTGGATCGCCCTGGACCGGTCGACCACCGACAACGGCTGCATGGTGGTCAAGCCGGGATCGCACCGCCGCGGGCCGGTGGTCCACTTTCAGCGCCGCGACTGGCAGATCTGCGACGACCACGTAGACCGGCGCGGGTCGTTGGCCGTGCCGCTGGAGCCGGGCGGCTGCCTGCTGTTCTCCAGCCTGACCCATCACGGCACCGCGCCCAACCGGACCGATCGACGCCGCCGCGCCGTGCAGTTCCACTACCGGCCCGCCTCCGCTCAGCCCTCCGGCCCGGAGGCTCGCCTGGCCGTGTTCGGCGCCGACGGCCGGGACGTGACCTGCTGACCTGACCCTGAGCTACCGGTCCGGGCCGTCGAGCGGGACCGAGTAGTGACCGTCGAGGTAGGGGAAACGCGCTTCCGGGCCATCGGCCAGCTCGACTCCCCAGCCGGGTCCGGCCGGCAGCGCCAGATGGCCGTCTTCGATCGCCGGCGGCTCGCGCAGGATGCCCCACTGCAGCGGGCCCTGCACCATGCAGAGCTCCAGCACGCGCGGCCGCGGCAGCGCGGCGACCGCGTGGGCGTGCGCCACCGCCATCAGGCCGTTGTGCCAGGAGTGCGGGCACACGTCGACGCCGCACGCATGGGCGCGTTCGACGATGCGCAGCCACTCGCCGATGCCGCAGACGCCGACGTCGGGCTGCGCGATCGCCAGCGCGCCCGCCTCCAGATACGGGTCGAACTGCTCGGCGCGGGTGAAGACTTCGCCGCCGGTGATCGGCAGGTCCGAGGCGCGGTTGAGCCGCGCGTAGGCGGCCGGGTCGCGCGGCATCGGCTCCTCGAACCACGTCCAACCCAGGTCGTCCAGCGCGCCGGCGATGGCGTGCGCGTCCGCTTCGCCGAGCCGGCAGTTGCCGTCCAGCATCAGCTCCATGCGCCCCTCCACCGCGTCGGTCACGCGCCGCAGCAGGTCGATCATGCGCGCTACGGTCACGCCGGATCGGCTCCATTCGGTGCCGACCCGCATCTTGAACGCGGTGTAGCCGGCGTCGGCGTGAGCCAGCGCCTCGCGCACGAGCTGACCGGGATCGTCATTCCAGTCGTAGCTGACGCCGCCGGAGGCGTAGAGCCGCACGCGCGTGAGCGGCGGGTCGGTGGCGGGGCCGCCGGCGGCGGCCAGCAGGGCGCTCACCGGCCGGCCGGCGATGCGGGCGCGCAGGTCCCAGAGGGCGCAGTCGATGCCGGCCAGCGGGATGTCGTCGCCCCGGTCGCCGCCGGTGAGGCGCGGCGTCAGATCGGGATCGAGCGGATCGCGGCCGATCAGCCGGCGCGCCAACGCGGCGACCCGTTCGCGGATGCGGGGCGGTTCGCCGTAGGCGCTCGGCTCGGCGATACCGCGCACGCCGGCGTCCGTGTCGATGATGACGATCGCGCAGTCGGCCTTGACCGTTCGGAAGGACGCGGTGACCCACTGGCGCTCCGGTTCATGGCGGCGCGACAGACAGAGCGTTTCGACGGAGGTGATCTTCATGCGCTGGACGGCTGCTGCGGCGGCAGCGTGCGGCGCGCGGCGCGCGCCGTCAAGGCGACGGGGGCGAAGGCGAGGATGCGCGGCCGGCGTCGTCGATCAGCCGGCGCAGGCGCCGTTCGTATTCCGGGCGCGGAGCAGCGCACGGACGCCATCTGCGGTCGGCGGCGATCACGTCGCGGGCGCTGCGGCCGCCGGCGGCGCTGTGGCTGCCGGCGGCGATGCGGGCGTTGACCAGCGCGCCGAGCGCGTCGGTCTTGTAGGCGAGCGGCCCCGGGCGGTCGTTGAGGAGGACGCGGGCGCCGGCCGCCACCCGGCCGTCGCGCTCGGCGAGCATCCGCAGCCCGGCGTACAGCACGCCGTTGATGAGCGGCGACCGCGACAGCCCGCCGGTGAGCACGAAGGAGCGGATCGGCTCGGCCGCCGACGGCAGCATGGCCCGCACCCGGTCGAGCATCTCCAGGGCGATCGAGCACTGCGTGCTGGCGGTCTGCGTGGGCAGGTCGGCCCCGGGCAGGTCGGCCCCCGTCAGACCGGTGAGCGCCGCGCCGGGGCCGTCCGGCTCCGGCACGCGGACGATCCGGTCCGGCGGGCAGGACATCGCCATGCGGTTGAGATCGTCGTGGTCGATGCCGGGCGCGGCCTCGGCGCGGAACCGCTCGTACCACGCGCCGCACTGCGCCAGCATCACCAGGAACAGACGGTCGTCCCAGTACTCGAATCCGAGCGCCTCGCCGGCCGGTTGGCGGGCGTGCGGCGCGGGCAGGTTGACGGTGCCGCTGGTGCCCAGGGACAGCACCGCGGTGTCGTACTCGGCGGCGCCGCAGCCGGCGGCGGAGGCGTGGTTGTCGCCGAGCGGCGCGGCCACCCGCCAGCCGCGCAGCCGCCGGGTCAGCTCCCGCCAGGGCGGCGCCGCGCACGCCCCGGCGGCGTCCGGCTCGACCGCTCCGGCCACTCCGTCGGAGGCGATCACCGGCGGGAACCACTCCGGGCGCAGGTGGCCGCCGAGCCGCCGGCCGGCCGCACGCAACGGCGCGGCGGCCAGCCGTTTGCTGCGCTGGTCGAGCAGTCCGTTGGACAGAGCGTCGGAGGAACCGAGACGGTATGCGCCGCCGGTGAGCCGGCCGGTGAACCAGTCGCCGCTGGTCATCACGGAGCGCAGGCGGGGGAGCAGGCCGGGCTCCTGCGCCAGCGCCCAGGGGAGCTTGGCGGCGATGAAGCGCGCTTCGACGGCGCCGGCCGCGGCGCGGTACGCCGGCACGGCGTTGAGCGCGGCGGCCTGCGCGCCGGCTTGGTTGCACTGCCAGCTCAGCGCCGGGATGAGCGGTTCGCCGCGGCCGTCGATCAGCGCCAAGTCGTGCTGCCGCCACGACTGGCCCAGATACCCCGGTTCCGAGAAGTCCCAGCCGTCGCCGGCCAGCCGTTCGAGCAGCGCCAGCGCCATGCCCGGCAGCGCGCGCAGGTCGAACGCCGGACACCCGCGCCAGCGAACCGCGCCGGCCATCGGCACGCTGGCGTATCCTTCGGACCCGTCCTCGGCGGCAGCCGCCAAGCCGCACTCGGTGGTCGAGCAGACCAAGCCGAGATACCGGGCGCGCCGCCGCTGCTGGTGCATCCGTGTGGACATGGTAGAGTACTTTGGGAGCGGATCGGCAACCTGCCATGACGGAGCGGCCGTCCGCCCATTGACAAGCGAGGGCGCGCCAGGGTAACGTCCGTAGGGGGGAGGGGAAATACTGGTGGTGCGCCCGTCGCTGCGCGCGGCTCTGGCCGAGCTGCGGAGCGACCGTTCGTTCATGCGCAACGTCGCCCACTGGCAGGTGATGCCGGCGCGCGCCGGCGACTACGCGCCGTTCCCGGAAGAGCTGGACGGCGCCCTGCTCCGCGCGCTGCGCGCCCGCGGCGTCGAGCGGCTCTACCGCCACCAAGCGGACGCCTACCGGCGCGTGGCCGCCGGCCAGAACGCCGTGCTGGTCACGCCGACCGCCTCCGGCAAGACGCTGGCCTACAACCTGCCGATCCTGGCGCGGTTCCTGCGCGACGCCGGCGCGACCGCCCTCTATCTCTTTCCGACCAAGGCGCTGGCCCGCGATCAGCAGGCGGAACTCGACGCGTTGGCGCGGGACGGCGGCCTGCCGGTACCCGCCTGCGCCTACGACGGCGACACGCCGGCGGCGGCCCGCGCCGCGGCCCGCGAACGGGCGCGCATCGTCATCACCAACCCCGACATGCTGCACGCGGGCATCCTGCCGCATCACCCCAAGTGGAGCCGGTTTCTGGCCGGCTTGCGCTTCGTGGTGATCGACGAGCTGCACGTCTACCGCGGCGTATTCGGATCGCACCTCGCCAACGTCATCCGCCGGCTGAAACGGATCGCGGCGTTCTACGGCGCGCGGCCGAGCTTTGTCTGCTGCTCGGCGACCATCGGCAACCCGCAGGAGCTGGCCGGCCGTATCATCGAAGAGGACGCGGCGCTGATCGACGGCAACGGCGCGCCGGCCGGGGAGCGCCACTTCGTGCTGTACAACCCGCCGCTGCTCGACCCGCGCCGCGGCATCCGGCGGAGCGTCGTCCACGAAGCGCACGACGCCGCGGTCCGCCTGCTGCGCCGCCGCGTAAAGACGATCGTGTTTGCCCGCTCGCGGTCGCGCACCGAGCTGATCACCGCCTATGTGCGGCAATCCCTGGCCGGCGGCTCACCGGACGGCGGCGCATCGGACGGGGCCGGCGCCGTCGCCTCGTATCGCGGCGGCTATCTGCCGCAGGAGCGCCGCCGGATCGAGCGCGGCCTGCGCGACGGGTCGCTGCGCGGCGTGGTGTCGACCAACGCGCTGGAGCTCGGCATAGATATCGGCGGGCTGGATGCGTCGGTGATGGCCGGCTTTCCCGGCACGATCGCCTCCTGCTGGCAGCAGGCCGGCCGCTCCGGGCGCGCCCGCGACGTGTCGCTATCGGTCCTGATCGCATCGCCTGCGCCGATCGACCAGTTCGTCGTCCGCCATCCCGAATACCTGTTCGGCGCCTCGCCGGAATCCGGGCGCGTCGATCCCGACAACGTCCATATCCTGCTGGATCAGCTCAAGTGCGCGGTGTTCGAGCTGCCGTACCGTGACGGCGCCGCAGAGACGGCGCGCGCCGGCGAGGCGCTCCGCTATCTGCAGGAGCAGGGAATCGTCCATCATTCCGGCGGCGCGTGGTACTGGTCGAACCGCGCCTATCCGGCCGAGCAGGTATCGCTGCGCACCGCCGCGGCCGAGCACGTCGCCATCGTCGACGTTGGCGGCGGGGGCCGCGTCATCGGCCGGATGGATCGGGTGTCGGCAAAGACCTTGCTGCACGACGGGGCCGTCTACCTGCACGGCGGCGAGCGGTATTTGGTCGAGCGCCTCGACCTGCAGGCGGGGTCCTGCGCCGTGGCGCGCTCGGCCGGCGATTACTTCACCGAAGCGGTCGCCCGGACCGACATCCGGTTGCTGCACGGGGAGCAGGAGACGCGCGCCGGCTGCCGGCTGGCGCTGGGCGACATCCTGGTGCGGATGCAGCCGACCGGGTTCCGCAAGCTCCGCTACCACACCCACGAACGGATCGGCCGCGGCGCCATACACTTGCCGGCCGAGGAGATGCATACGCGGGCGGCGGCGCTCCTGTTTGGCGGCGACACGGCGGCCGGCCGCAGCTTCGGGGCGCTTGCCGAACGGCAGCGGCCCGAAGCGCTCAGCCGTCTGGGGCATCTGATCCGCAACGTGGCGCCGGTCTTCCTGCTCTGCGACGTGCGCGACCTCGGCGTGGCGCAACGCGTCCGCGACCCCGATCTGGGCGCGCCGGCGCTCTATCTGTATGACGCCTATCCCGGCGGTTCCGGGCTGGCCGAAGGGTTCCGGGACGATGCGGACCGCATTCTGCGCGGCTGCCGCGACCTGGTGGCCGGCTGCGGCTGCACGTGGGGCTGCCCGTCCTGCATCGGCCCGTTCGAGGGCCGCAGTCACGACGCCAAGGAGTCGATGCTCGGGTTTCTGGACGGGTGGCTCGGCGGCGAGCCCGGTACGGCGGAGCCTCTTCCGGTGGAGGTCCGCCCGGTGGAGGCCGCGCCGGTGGACCGAGTTCCGGTGGATGCCGGCCCGGTGGAGGCGGCCGCCGTCGATCTGGCCGCTGGCGCATCGGCGGCTTTGGCGGCGGCGCGATGACGACCGGATCGCTGCGCGACACGATTCGCCGGCGCCTCGACTACCTGCGCGCCGGCGGGGCCGAGCCCGCTCCCTTCATCGTCGAACACGACTTCGACGAGGGCGTCGCTGACGGCTACGGCGAGGACGACGACCTGCAGGCGCTCCTGGGCGCGGACTGGCAACGGCTGGCGCCGTACGTCTACCGGCGGGTCGCCATCGTCCCGTCGCCGATCACCGCGCGGCCGCGGCTGCTGCCGGCGTCGGTCCCGATTGAACGGTGCGGCTTTTTCGATACGGAGACGACCGGCCTGGCCGGCGCCGGGGCGGTGATCTTCCTGTTCGGCATCGCCGCGGTGCGCGGCGACCGAATGGTGGTGGAGCAGGTATTCCTGGGCGACTTTCCGGGCGAGACCGCCTTTCTGGAGCACGTCGAGGGCCTGCTGGCCGACCACCGGCTGTTCGTCTCCTTCAACGGCAAGTCGTTCGACAAGACGATCCTGACGGAGCGGTTCCTGCTGGACGGCCGCAGCCTCGACATGCCGGAGCATCTCGACCTGCTGTATCCGTCGCGGCGTCTGTGGGCGTCGCTCACCTCGAATTGCCGGCTCAAGACCTTGGAGGAGGCGATCCTCGGCATCGACCGAGGCGAGGACGTCGACGGGTTCGAGGTGCCGGACATCTACTTCGAGTTCCTGCGTAGCGGCGAGCTGGGGAGGCTGCCGGTGGTGTTCGACCACAACCACCGCGACGTGGTCACGCTGGCGCAGCTGCTGGCGACGATCGAGCAGGCGCTGTCCGGCGACGACGCCGTGCCGGTCGACCCGCACGGCGTGGGCCACCTGCTGCTGGGGCAGGGGGACCGTTGCGGGCTCGACCACCTGCGCCGCGGCTACCGGGACGGCCGGCTCACCTGCGGCGCCGCGCTCGGCGGCGAGCTGAAGCGGTCCGGCGAGTGGCGGGAGGCGGTCGAGCTGTGGCGCGACATGGCCGTGCGCCACCGGGACCGCGGCGCGGCGGTCGAGCTGGCCAAGTACTACGAACACCGGGCCAAGGACTACGACGCGGCGCTGGAGTGCGTGAAACCGTTCTTCGGCGGCGTCCGCAAGGGGGCGGGGGCGCTCGACTGCGACCTGCTGCGCCGGGTGGCGCGTCTGCGCCGCAAGGCAGGCCGCCTGCCCCAGGCCGCCGGCCATGGGCCGCCGGCCACGGGCCGCCCGCAGCCCGCACCGGGGCCGGTCAGCGGTAGTAGCTGATGCGGTAGCCGCCGCGCGCCGCGAACCCCAGCCGTTCGTACAGACGGAGCGCGGCCTGGTTGCCGGTCTTGACGAACAGGCACGCCTGCTCCTTGTCGCGAAATATATCGCGGAGCAGCGCCCGCATCACCGCCGCGCCGAGTCCGGCGCGGCGGCATCCCGGCGCCGTGAAGACGCCGCCGATCTGATCGACGCGGACGCCGCGCTGGTTGGTGGCGGCGGTCGCCACCGGGCTCCCGCGGTGCTCGGCAACGTAGATCAGCTCGCGCCGCAGTGCGCGCCGCAGACGCCGGCGGCACGCCTGCCGGTCGAACCGCGACCGGTCCAGGACCACTTCCTCCAGCTCGTACGCTTCGCGCAACCCCAGCAGGCGCCCGGTGTCGCTGACCCGCGCGCGGCGCGTCACCACGCCGGCGGGGGCGGCGCGTTCGGCCGGCTGCGCGCCGCGGTCGAGCGTCATCAGCACGTGGTCGACGGAGATGCGGGGGCGGAGCGCCAGCAGCGCCTCCAGGCGCGACACCTCGGCGGTCGGCCCCATCGCCGAATGCGGCGCCGCGGCGGCGCCGATCCGGCCGCGCCGATCGCCGATCAGTGCCTGCAGATCGCGTCCTTCGCCTTCCTGCCCCTCCGGTTCGCCCAACGCCGCCAGCAGCAACCCGTCGCGGGCGCGCAGCGCGACGTCCGCGATGGCGCCGCCGCGGCGCGTGGCGAACAGCCGAAACGGCCGGCCGAGCAAGGGCGAGGCCGGTTCCCGCAACAGCGCCGTGATCGGCACGTACGCCCACTCCCGGTCGAGCAGCCGGTCGAGCACCGCGCGGCGGTGCCGTGCGCCGGCCTCGAACCAGCCCGCGCCTTCAGGCCACCGGTCGTCGGCCGGCCGCCGGCCGCTCACGGCGCCTCGGAGGCCGTCTCGAATGCGATGGGGAGCCGGCCTTCGGCGGCCAACTCCCCGGCCAACGCGGCCAGTCCGGCGCGGTAGGAGTCGCGGTTCGCGCCGTACACCGCCACCGCGGTCCGCACCCACGGCAGGTCGAGCAGGTAGACCGGCGTGAGCGCCGACACCACCAGCACCCGGCCGGCGTAGGGCGCCAGCCCGGCCAGCACCTCGGCGCTGTTGTAGTTCATCAGCAGGAAGATGATGGCGTCGTAGGCGCCGGCCATGGTGCGCACCGCGTCCCGGTCCTGCGCGCGCGACGAATAGAACGGGCTGTACGGGAACCGGTAGCGGTCGGCCTGCGGAAAGCGGAGCAGCGCCTCTTGCAGGAACGCGTCGCTCTGGCCGACCACCAGCAGCCGCGCGGACGGGCCGGGGCGGAACGGGATGGCGTCGGCGCCGACCGCGGTGACGCTCCGCTCCGCGCTCTCCCGGAAGAACTCGGCGGCGCCGGGCGCCGGCACTGCGGACGCCGCGTCGTCGGCCGGAAAGAGCGGCACCGCGGACGATGATCCGAATGCCTCCAGCTTGACCCGCAGCACGCGGCGCGCCGCCTGCGCTATCCGTTCGCGGAACGCCGGATCGGCGGCCATGCGCCGCCGCAGCGCCCGCCAGGCGCGTTCCTGCAACGCGGACGTGTGGCCGATCAGGAGCAGGTCGGTGCCCGCCTCCATCGCCCGCACCGCGGCGTCCGCCGCGTCGATGGCGGCGCCCACGGCGCCCTGCATCTCCAGATCGTCGCTGATCACGACGCCGTCGAAGCCGAGCCGGACGCGCAGCAGATCGCGCAGGAAGAACGGCGACAGGGACGCCGGCGTAGCCGGATCGATGAGGCGCGGGTACCCGACGTGGGCGCTCATGATCGCCGGCAGTCCCGCGCGGATCAGCAGCCGGTACGGCAGCAGGTCGCGGTCCCAGAGCGTCGGCAGGTCGGCGTCCGCCACCGCCAGCGTCAGGTGCGAGTCGCCCACGGCCCCCCCGTGACCGGGAAAGTGTTTGGCGGTGGCGACCACGCCGGCCGAGGAGAGGCCGTAGAAGTACGCCACCGACAGCAGCGCGGTCTGCACCGGGTCGGAGGAGAACGCGCGCGGGCCGATCACCGCGGCCGCCGGATGGGAATAGACGTCGACGGTCGGCGCCAGGTTCATGTTGATGCCCAAGGCGCGCAGCTCCTGACCGATGAACCGGCCGGTCCGATAGGCGTCGTCGGGGATGCCGGCCGCGCCGAGCGCCAAGTTGCCGGGCGTGTGCGACGTGCCGCTCTTGACGTGGCGGACCCAGCCGCCTTCCTGGTCGGTCAGGATCAGCAGCGGCGTCTGCATGCGGGTGGCGCGCGCCGCCTCCTGCATGGCTCCGACGGCGGCGGCGAGCTCGGCCAGGCCGGCGACGTTACGGCCGGAGATCTTGACGCTGCCGAGGTGACGTTCGGCGATCCACTCGCGCAAGCCGTCCGGGAACCCGGTCCCGGAGTAGCCGAGCGCCAGCGTCTGGCCGAGCAGCTCGTCGCCGGTCATCCGCTCCACCAGGTAGGCGGCCTGCTCCGCGGGCGGGGCGTCCCTCCAGAAGCCGTCCCTCGGCACGCAGGGCGGCGTCTCACCCGGCCGGCAGACGATGGCCGGGTCCGGCGGCGCCGCGCCGAGCGGCGCGCAGAGCGCCACGGCCAGCATCGCCACGACCCATGTCGGCGCGCCCGGCGCCGCCAGCACCCGAATCGGCGGTGCGGGAAGCGGAAGCGCCGGAGTCGACCGGTCAGACCCGTGCGTCGCCGGCCGGCCGGCCGGCCGGACTTCGTTCACGGACCTTCGTGCGGACACGGACCTTCGCGCGGTCACGGCGTGCCCGCCGTCGTCCACGGCGCGCCGGCAAAGCGGGGCAGGAGCGCCGCGGCGCGCCGCCGCTCGTCCGCATCCAGGCCGCACGCCGCAACCGTTCCGGCGGCTTCGGCAAGGCTCCGCCGCAGCCGGTCCGCCACCTCGCCGAACGCGGCCGGCCGGCCGGTCTCGCGCGCCAGCCAGGACGCGCCGGAGCGCGGCGCCGCGGGCCGGCCGGCCAGGTAGCGCGCCACCCGCCGGAAGGAATCATCGAGCGGGATGGAGCCGTGCTGCAGCACGCCGTCCCGGGTCACCATCTGCGCGCTACCGACCAGCTTGCCGTGCCGCCCCACCACCTCGTACTGACCGGTGACGGCAAAGCAGTCGGGGTCGGCGGCGTCGCCGGCCGGCGCGTCGGCGCGCCGGCAGACCACGCCGAGGTCGGCCAGGGCGGCGCTCAGCAGATCGCCCACGAAGCGGTAGACGGCCCGCTTGGTGAACGGGCGCAGGTGGGTTCGGCCGAGCGCCACCGCATAGGTGACCTCGGCGGCGTGCAGGACCGCGCGCCCGCCGGTCGGCCGGCGGATCAGCGGTATGCCGTCCGCCGCCAGCCGGTCGAGCCGCACGTCCGCCGCCGGCTGGAACCGGCCGATCGACAGGGTAGGGGAGCGGAACCCGTACAGCCGGATCGCCGGCCGTCCGCCCGCGCCGGCCGCCGAGTCGGCCAGCGCCTGGTCGACCGCCATGTTCCAGGCGCCGTCCGCCGGATCGTGGCAGATCATGCGCACCGGTCCGCCGTCGATCCGTTCACCGTTGGCAATCCCGGTCATGGCCGGCGTTTGCCGCCGGCGGGCCGAGCCTCTACACTGCCGCGCTGATGGGCGGCGGCGCGAAGCGGCGCTACGCGCTGGTCGGCGCGGGCGGACGCGGGCGGTTCTTCTACGAAGCGCTGGCGCGCGACTTCGGCGGCCGGGCGCAGGTGGTGGCGCTCTGCGACCTCAACCGGACCCGCATGGAGTACGCCAACCGGGTGATGCGCCGCCATCCGGGCGGCGGCGGGGCGGCGCTGTACGCCCCGGATCGGTTCGACGCCATGATCGCCGAACAGCGTCCGCACGCCGTCATCGTCACCACCATCGACCGGACCCACCACCGCTACATCATCCGCGCGCTCGACCTGGGGTGCGACGTCATCAGCGAAAAGCCGTTGACGATCGATCAGCAGCGGCTGCAGGCGATCCTGGACGCCGTCAAGCGGAGCGGGCGCTCGGTGCGCGTGGCCTACAACTACCGGTACTCGCCGCTGGCCAGCGCGGTGCGCCGCATCATAGCGGAAGGGACGGTGGGAACGGTGACCGCCATGCACTTCGAGTGGCTGCTCGACACCCGGCACGGCGCCGACTACTTCCGGCGCTGGCACCGCGACAAGCGTAACAGCGGCGGGCTGCTGGTGCACCTGTCGTCGCATCACTTCGATCTGGTCAACTTCTGGCTGGCCAGCGCGCCGATGGAGGTGGCGGCGTTCGGCGGCCTGGCGTTCTACGGCCGCGCCAACGCCGAGGAGCGGGGCGAGACGCGCTTCTACGCCCGCGCGCACGGCAGCGCCGCGGCCGCCGGCGATCCGTTCGCGCTCGACCTTGCCGGCAGCGATTCGTTGCGCGACATGTACCTGCGCGCCGAGCACGAAGACGGCTACCTGCGCGATCAGAGCGTCTTTGGCGACGGCATCAGCATTGAGGACACGCTCGGGCTGCTGGTGCGGATGCGCAACGGGGCGGTGTTGACCTACTCGCTCACCGCCTACGCCCCGTGGGAGGGGTTCCGCCTGGCGATCACCGGCACGGCCGGCCGGATCGAGGCGCAGCAGGTGGAGACGTCCTACGTGTCGGCCGGCGGCGATCAGGCCGGCGAAGCGGCGGCGGCGACGCGCCGGCTGCGGGTGCTGCCGATGTTCGGCGATCCCGCGGAGGTCGAGTTGGAGGAGGCGGCCGGCGCTCATGGCGGCGCTGACCCGCGCATCCTGCGCGATCTGTTCGGCGAGGGGGACGATGATCCGCTCTCCCGCGCGGCGACGCACGTGGACGGCGCCAACGCCATCCTCACCGGCATAGCCGGCAACGTGTCGATGCGGACCGGCCGGATCGTGCGCGTCGACGACCTCATCGACTGGTAGGGCCGCGGCCGGCGGGCTGATCGCCGGCGGGTTGACTGCGGGCGGGCAGCGTTCGTACCCCCGGCGCCGCCGGACCCGGCTGTCCCAGCTCCGCTTCGCTCGGCCGCAGGTAGGCGGGCCGGGGCAACACGCGCCGCACCGCCTGGCGGGCGTAGCGTTGCGCGCCGACGGCCAGCAGGGCGGCCGCGTCGGCCTGCTCCGCGCTCGGGTCGAGCGCGATGCCGCTCCCGGCCCTGCCGCCGCCCGAGGCCCTGCCGCCGCCCGAGGCCCTGCCGCCGGCCCAGGCCGCGTGCAGCGTGGGCGCCGCCGGTCCGGTCAGCAGGACCGCCGGATACCCTTGCAGCCGTTCGCGGATGCGTTCCGGGCTCTCGTCCAGAAAGCCGGTCAGGCGCCGCCCGGAACGGTACAGGGCCGCGAACAGCCGCCCCTTGCGGGCGTCGATGAGCGGCGCCACCACGCCCGGAAAGAAGCGCAGGCGGTGGCCGGCGGCGTCGAGCGCGGAGACGCCGAGCAGCCCGCACCGTCCGCCGCCGGCGGTCATGCCGAGCGCGGTGGCAATGCCGATGCGGACGCCGGTGAACGAACCGGGGCCGATGCCGCACACGACCAGCTCCAGGTCCGCGGCGGTGACGCCGGCCTGCCGCAGGGCGTCGTCGATCAGCGGCGCCAGCCGCGCGCCGTGCTGCAGGCCGGCCGCCACCGAACAGACCAAGGTGGCGTTGGGGGCGGCCACGCACACGCCCATGGCCGGCGCGGCGGTGTCGAAGGCGAGCGCCGTCACGCCGCGCCCCGTACGCACACCGTCCGTCCGCCGCCGGCGGCGATCGCGAAGGTGACCTCGATCGCTCCAGTGATCGGCGGCGCGGCGTGCTCCGGCCACTCCACCACCGTGACCCACGGGCCGTGCAGGATGTCGTCCATGGCCAGGGAACGGTACTGCGCCGGCGCGGCGATCCGGTACAGGTCGACGTGGTAGAGCGGCAGCCGGCCGGCGTACTCGCTCACCAGCGCGTAGGTGGGGCTGGTCACCTCCTCGGCGACCTGCAGGCCGCGCGCCAGCCCCTTGGCGAAGGTCGTCTTGCCGCTGCCGAGCGGACCCGACAGGGTGACCACGTCGCCGGCGGCGAGCTTCCGGCCCAGGCGCTCGCCGAGCGCTTCGGTCTCCGCCGCCGCCGCCGTGACGTAGCGTTGCGGTTGGCCGGCCGGCCGGTCAGCGGCGGGGCGGTCAGCGGCGGTATTGGCCATCGCCGCCCTCCCGCCCGTCATCGGCTCTCCGCCGGTCGGCGTGGTGGACGAAGCGGTAGATGCGGTTGCGGTGTTCGTGCGAAAGCCGGGCGAACCGCAGGTGCACGATCGTGCCGGCCGGCCGTTGCGGACGGACGCCGCACGCCCGGCCGATCGCGGTCACCGGCGTGCGGCCGTCCGGGTCGAAGTCGATCCCGGCCATCTTGCCTTCCGCGAAGGGACCGAGGAGGTGAACCGCGCAACCGCCGGTCGACACGTCCAGAACCGTCGCCATCACCGGCGGTTCCGGCGCCAGCGCCTCCGGCTGCGGACCGGCGCCGGCCGGCGCGCGGAGCGGGGTAATCGTGCACGGCCAAGCGACCTGCCGCCGGCGGCTCCGGCGGCGCGGGTCGCCGGCCGCGCGCCGCTCAACCCGTTCTTCGAGGCGGAGGTAGCGCGCCACCCGGAGATGGCGGTCTTCCGGGGCCAGCTCCGGCGCACGTTCCACGGCGCGCACCGCCTGCGCCACCAGCTGGCCGAACAGCTCCCGGTCTTCGACCAGGGTCGCCGGGTCCGGGACCCCGGAGCGCTGCGCCAGCCCGTCCAGCACCGCGGCGTCGGCTTCGTCGAGCGCGTCTACCGCGTCCCAGCCCCGCCACAGGTCCCGTCGCCGCCGGATGCCCCGGCGCCGTCCGGGGCCGGGGCGCCGCCGGATGCCTTGCCGCCCGCCGTCCTGCTCCATCGGCGCCCGCCTCAGCCGGCGATCTCCGCCAGGTAGCGGGCCGCCACCGGGTCGTTGGGATCGATCTCGCGGACGGCGCGGAAATAGCCGAGCGCGCCCTCGGTATCGCCGCGCCGCAGCTGCAGGACCCCCATGTTGGAGATGACCCGCGTATCCTCCGGCGCCAGCTCCAACGCCAGGCGCAGGCAGCGTTCGCATTCGGCCAGATCGCCCAGCTCCAGGTTGCAGATCGACAGCTCGTTGAGCGTGTCGACCTGCGGCTCGACCAGGCCGAGCGCCGTATGGAACGCGTCGCGCGCCAGCGCGTAGTCGCCGGCGCGGCGCAGGCCCCAGCCCAGCACGAACCAGCCCTTCCACGTGCCGGGGTGGCCGATCACGAAGCGGCGCGCGTGTTCGATCCCCTGCCGCTCGCGGCCGTCGCGGATCGCCGCCACCGCGTCGCGGAACAGCTCGTCGCCCAATCCCTCGGCTTCGATCCGGTCGCGCAGCTTCCGCGCCTGCTGCAGCTTCTCCGCATCGGTCCCGTACTTGAGGTAGAGGTCGAGATGGCGGCGGCAGCTCGCGTGGTCGGCCATCTCGGAGTGGAAGAAGGCGAGGTTGAAGTGCGCGTCCGGGAACAGCGGATCGATGTCGAGCGCCCGCCGGTAGGCGGTCAGCGTCTCGCCGCGGCGGCGCTCAGCCTCGGCGCGGTCCTCGGCGCGCAACGCGGCCCGCACCCGCTCCTCGTAGGTGAGCGCCAGGTTGACGGCCGGTTGCGGGTCTTCCGGGAACAGGCCGATCAGCGCCAGGAACAGCTCCTCCGCCAGGTCCAGGTCGCCGTTGCGCGCCTTGAAGATGGCCGCCTCGGTGAGCTCGGCGTTGATCTCCGGCCGCACCGCGCCGACGAAGCGGCGGAAGTACGCCGCGTCGCGGTGGCCGGGCCGGTACGCCAGCACCTTGAGCACGCCGGCCAGGATCGCCTCCCAGGTGATCTCCTCCGGGTCGACGTCGCCGGCCTGGCCGTCGATCTCCAGCGGCAGGGGAACCGCGGGATCGAGATCGAAGCCGGCGACGCGCAGGCCGGGGGCGTCGGGGAGGTCGATGAAGACGATGCGCTCCAAGGGGTCGCGTGCGGACATTAGAATGACGCCGAGCGTAGCAGGAGACGATGGTGGCCAACTACTCCGTGTTCGGCATGGGCAATCCGCTCATGGACCTGATCGGCCGCGTGCCGGCCGAACGGCTGGCGGGCATCGGCGCGGCGCCCGGCACGATGTCGCTGGTCGACGCCGAGCGGGCGGCGCAGGTCGCCGGCGGTCTCCGCCGGCACCAGCGGCGGCCTGGGGGAAGCTGCGCCAACACGTTGCGCGGGTTGGCGTGGCTGGCGGGTCTGGCCGGCGGCGGCGCGTCCCGGCCGCCGGTGATGACCGGCATGGTCGGCGCTGACGCCGTGGGCCGCGAGCTGGCCCGGCGGCTGGCCGCGGCCGGGGTCGCCTGCCGACTCGGCGCGCATCCGCGCGAGCCGACCGGCACGTCGGTGGTGCTGGTCACCCCTGACGGCCAGCGCACCATGTTCACATCGCTGGGGGCGTGCCGGACGCTCACCGCCGATCAGCTCGACCGGGCGGCGATCGCCGCCAGCGCCTGCTTCTACGCCACCGCCTATCTGTGGGGGCCGGACCGGCCGGAGGCGGCGTTGCGGGCGGCCGCCGCCGAAGCGCGGGCCGCCGGCGCGCCGGTCGCCTTCGACGTGGCCGACGTGCTGGTGGTGCGCGAGTTCGGCCGAGAGCTCCTGGACTGGGCCGCCGGGTCGGTCGATCTGCTGTTCGCCAACGAGCAGGAAGCGCGCGCGCTGGCCGCGCTGGCCGACGGCGGCAGTGGCTCCGGCGGCGGTGGCTCCGGCGGGCGGGGCGGCGGCGATCCGGCCGCGGCGTGCGCGCCGCTGGCCGGGTTGGCGCCGGTGGTGGTGGTCAAGCTGGGGGCGGCGGGGTGCCTGGTGTGGGAGGGCGGCAGGGCGGCGGCGCACGTAGCCGGCGCGCCGGTCGAGCCGCTCGACACGACCGGGGCCGGCGATTCGTTCGCCGCCGGCTACCTGCACGCCATGCTGGCCGGCGGCAGCGCCGCGCAGGCGGCTGCGCTGGGCAACCGCGTGGCCGCCGCCATCGTCGCGGTCGACGGCTGCGACTATGGGGCGGTCGACTTCTCGGCGTTCTCGGCCGGCGGTCCGGGCTTCGCGCCGCCGGACCCGTCGCCGCCGGCGGACCTGTCGCCGCCGGTGACCAGCGTCTGATCGATCATCCCGATCAGACGGCTGGCGATCTCGCCGGCGGCGTGCGCGTCGCGTACCGTCTCCGCGTTCTCCTTGCGCGCCTTGAACAGCTCGTCGGTGATGTTGAGCCCGGAGACGATCGCCACGCGCAGGGAGTCCGCCTGCGGCATCGCGCGCCGGGCCTCGGCGACCCGGCTGGAGAAGTGCTCGATCAGCTCGGCAAGATGCTCGGTCGATTCGTCCGACTTGATCGTGAACGACGAACCGAGAATGTCGACGTGCGCAAGGTGCTTGGCCACCGGCTACTCCTCACCGCGCGGCGGCGGCCCTAACCGGCGGCGTTACGGACCACCGGGGCCGAACGGACGCTCGCCGGCCGCGGACGCTCCTGCGCCGGGCGGACTCGGCGGCGGAGCTGGCGGCCCGGGCGGCGGATACGCCGCGCCGGCAGCCGGCACGTCGCCCGGCGCCTCGTCGGCCGGCGAGACGGCCGCAGACGCCTCATCGACCGCCGGCGCTTCATCGGCAGGCGCAACGTCCACAGGCGCTTCGTCGATCGGCGCCGCGTCGACAGGGGCCTCCGCAACGCCCGCGTCCGGGTCCTGCTCCGCCTCCAGCGGTTCATCCGGCTGCTCGGCCCAGGCGTCCTCCAGCCCGTCGAGCTTGTCCAGCGTGCGGACGATGATCTGCTCCACGTTCTCCTGATCGCTGCGCAGCTCGGTCAGCTTTTCCTCCAGCTGCCGCGACCGCTCCTGCGACTCGGTGAGCCGCTCCTGCGATTCGGTGAGCCGCCCGCGCGATTCGGTCAGCTCCGCGCTCAGGGTGCGGTTCTCGGCGCGCAGGCGTTCGATCAGGTCGACGGCGCGCAGTACCCGCGCCTCCAGGTCGGCGATCTGCTGCACGCGGATCATGACCGTGCGGCGGCCAGTTCCGCCCGCGCGCGTTCGACGACCGCTTCGAAGGCGGCCGGATCCTCGATCGCCAAGTTGGAGAGCGCCTTGCGGTTGAGGGCGATCCCGGCCCGCGACGCCCCGTGCATGAACTGCGAGTAGCGCAGGCCGTGCTGGCGGCTGGCGGCCGAGATGCGCGCGATCCAGAGGCGCCGGAACTCTCCCTTGCGCCGCCGGCGGTCGCGGTACGCGTACATGCCGGCCTTGGCCAGCGCGTCCTTGGCGGTGCGGTACAGCTTGCTGCGCCGTCCCCAGTAGCCCTTCGCCTGCTTGAGTATCTTGCGGCGCTTGGCGTGATGCTTGTGCGTGTTGGTCGCTCGTGACATCCGTCCTCTATCCTTTCGGCAGCAGGAGGCGGATGCGCTTGTGCTCGGACGGACTGAGCAGCCCGGAGCGCCGCAGCTTCCGCTTACGCTTGCTGGCCTTCTTGGTCAGTATGTGGCGCAGCCCCTGCTTCTTGTACTTCACCTTGCCGGTGGCGGTGGTACTGAAGCGCTTGGCGGAGCTGCGGTGCGTCTTGGTCTTGGTCTTCATCTCACTTTCTCGACTTCGGACTCAGGACCATCGACATGAAGCGACCCTCCATCTGCGCCGACCGCGTCAGCACGGCGTACTCCCGCGTGCGTTCCACCACGCGGTCGAGCACGGCGCGGCCGATCTCCGTGTGCGCCAGCTCGCGGCCCCGGAACCGAACGGTCACCTTCACCTTGTTTCCCTGGTCCAGAAACGTCTTGATGTGTCTGGACTTGAAGTCCAGGTCGTGGGAGTCGATCTTGGGCTGCATGCGGATTTCCTTGAGCTTGGTGAGCCGCTGCCGCTTCTTCGACTCGCGAATGCGCTTTTCCTGCTCGAACTTGAACTTGCCGTAGTCGAGCAGCTTGCAGACCGGGGGCCGGGCCATGGGGGAGACCTCCACCAGGTCCATACCCGTCTGCCGCGCTGAACTGAGCGCTTCTTCTGTCGGGACGACACCGAGTTGGGCGCCGTCGGCGCCGATCAGACGCACCTCCCGCACCCGGATCATGTCATTTACCCTGAGGTCCTTGGCCAATAAGCCTCCTTAGGCGAAATCGCCTCCTTTGCGCCGCACCATACTACAGTTGTCGGTCCGTGGCTACCGCCGGCAAAGGATGATTCGGCCGGTCCGGCGCGGGCCCGGCGCCGCCCGGTGCGGCAGGGGGCGGCGCCGGTGTAGGATGCGGCCCCGTGGACCGTCGCGAGTTCCTGAAGAAGGCCGGCGCGGGAGCGGTCGCCGCCGGCGCGGTGGCCGTTACGGCGGGCGCCCCGGCGATCGCGCGCGCCCGTTCGCCGATCGTGTGGCGCCTGCAGACCTACGCGGGCGCGCCGTTGGCCGAGCACGTGGTGAAGCCGGCCGTCGACGCGTTCAACCGCATCGCCAACGGCGAGATGACGATCGAGCTCTACACCGCCGACCAGCTGGTCCCGACGTCCGAGCTGTTCGGCGCGCTGCAGGCCGGCGTCGTGGACGCGGTGCAGAGCGACGACGACTCGATGGCGTCGCCCGCCGACGTCGCCGTGTTCGGCGGCTACTTCCCGTTCGCCACCCGGCACAGCCTGGACCTGCCGGTGCTGTTCGAGCGGCTCGGCCTCAACGAGATCTGGGCGGAGTCCTACGGCGAGATCGACGGCGTGACGTGGTTGAGCGCCGGCGCCTGGGACCCGTGCCACTTCATCACCGTCGATCCGATCCGCAGCCTGGCCGACCTGGACGGGAAGCGCCTGTTCACCATCCCGACCGCCGGCCGGTTCCTGACCCGGTTCGGCGTGCAGCCGGTCACCCTGCCGTGGGACGGCGTGGCCGCGGCGTTGCGCGCCGGCGCGCTCGACGGACTGGCGTGGTCGGGCATCACCGAAGCGTACGCGGTCGGATGGGCGGACCTGACCCGGTACTTCCTCACCAACAACATCTCCGGCGCGTGGTGCGGATCGTTCTTCGCCAACACCGATTCCTGGAACACGCTGCCCGCTCACCTGCAGGAGCTGTTCCGCGTCTGCATCGACAGCTCGCACTACTACCGCCAGCACTGGTACTGGGGCGGCGAGGCGGACCTGCGCACCGCCGGGACGAAGCTGCAGCTCACCACCATCCCCGACCGGGAGTGGCGGCGGGTGGAGGAGGAAGCGCTCACGTTCTGGGACGAGGCCGCCGGCGCCAGCCCGCGCGCGGCGCGCGTGATCGCCATCCTCAAGCGCTACCGCGCGACCGTCGAGCGGGCCGGCCGCCCGTATTCATAGCGCCCCCGTAGCGCCGCCAGTCTTCGGAGGATCGCAGGCCGGATTCCCGGCGGCGGCCGGGCCGGTTCAGCGCGCCAGCCAAGCGCTGAAGCGCTCGTTCATCTCGTCGCCGTAGTCGCTCCACCACTCCCAGTCGTTGTGCAGCGCGCGGCGCATGTTGGCGGGGGTGGTCGGCATGTGCGGCGCCATCTCGATGCCGGTCTCCAGGTGGGTGGAGATCAGCGCGGTGCCGGAGCGGCGCACGGGGCTGTAGGAGATGTAGTGGCCGACCGCGGCCATCGATTCGGGCCGCGCCGCGAAGGCTATGAAGCGGCGCGCCGCCTCCAAGTTGCGGGTGCCGGCCACGATCACCAGCTGGGTGTTGTCGAACAGCTGCCCGTCCCACACGATCTCGAACGGCTGACCCTCCAGCACCTGGGCGTTGAAGATGCGGCCGTTGTAGGCGGTGGTCATGGTCACCGCGCCGTCGGCCAGCATCTGCGGCGGCTGGGCGCCGGTCTGCCACCACACGATCTGATCCTTGATCGTGTCGAGCTTGCGGAACGCGCGGTCGACGCCGGCGGGGGTGCTGAGCGTGGCGTACACCTGATCCAGCGGCACGCCGTCGGCCAGCAGAGCGAACTCCAGGTTGTCCTCCGGCGTGCGGCGCATGCCGCGGCGGCCGGGGAAGCGCTCCAGGTCGAAGAAGTCCTCGACGGTCTGCGGGGGCCGGTCCGGGAAGCTGCGGGGATGATAGGCGTAGATGGAGGAGAAGAAGATGGTGCCCACGCCGCAGTCGGTCAGGGTGTCGGGAAAGAAGTCGTCGGCGGCCGGCGTGCCGTCCGCCGCCGGCGGCAGGTCCTTGACGTCGATGAACTCCAGCAGCCCCTCGTCGCAGCCGCGCACCGCGTCGGCCACGTTGAGGTCGACGACGTCCCAGTGGACGTTGCCGGTCTCCACCTGCGCGCGTATCTGCGCCAGGCCGCCGTTGTAGTCCTCCAGACGCACCTCGATCCCGGTCTCGGCCGTGAACGGCTCGTGGTACGCCTTCTGGCTGGCCAGGGCGTAGGAACCGCCGAAGGAGACCACGGTGAGCGGGCCGTCGGCCGCGGCCGGCGCGCCGCACAGCAGCACGGCCAGCAGCGCCGCGGCGGGCAGCGGAATTGTTCGTCCTGTTCGTCGCATCGTCATCCTGATCTTCACCGGGGCGCACGCTACCGGGATGCCGCGCGGTTGTCGAGGGGAGCGCGTCGGGCGCGTTATGCGCCTGCCGATGCGCCGCGGCGGAACAGGCGGTCGGCCCACGACTCCATCGACGGCCGGCCCGGCCGGAGTTCGGCGACCGCGCCGCGCCAGCGTTGCGGGATGGCGCGGCAGCCGAAGCGCGCGCCGAGCACGGCGCCGGCCACCGCGCCGTTGGTGTCGGTGTCGCCGCCGGCGCTCACCACTGCGGTGAGCGCCTCCTCGAAGCCGGACGCCGTGAGCGCGCACCACAGCGCCACCTGCATCGCCTTCAGGGTGTAGCCCATGCCGGCGCCGTCGAGTTCGATGCCGGCCGGGACCGGCGGCAGCGGTGCGCGCAGGGCGTCAAGCACTTCGGTCGGCAGCTCGAAGCCGGCTCCTCCGGTCCCGAACGGCGCCAGCGCGGCGCCGAGCGTCCGCGCCGCCGCGGTGGCGCGGACGGCCAGATCGCCGGTGTCGACCGCCGCGCCGCGCAGCAGGGAAGCGATGGCCAAGTTCACCAGCACCGAAGACCAGATACAGCGCGGGTCGAAGTGGGTGGCCGCGGCGCTCACCACGGTTTCGCGCACCAGCGCCGCGTCGTCGTTCCGCCAGCGGATGGCGAGCGGCGCGCACCGCATCAGCGCGCCGTTGCCGGCGGGCTGCCGGTCCGAATCCTCCCACATGGTGCGGGCCGCCTCCAAGGCCGGGCAGCCGGCGGGTTCGCGCGCGGTCACGCCCGCTCCATGAGCGATGCGGGGGTGGGCGCCGCCGTACCGGGTCAGCACGTCGGCCGTGAGCAGGCCGATGCCGAGGCCGTTCTCCTCGGCCCATACCCAGAACCGCCGCCCCAGGTCCTCGGCGTCCATCGCGTCGGCTTCAAGGCAGGCGTCGGCCAGGATGACGGCCTGCGCCAGGTCGTCGTCATCGGGCTGGTCCGGGCCGACCTCGATGTCCCGGACGCCGTCCGGGTAGTGGCTCCAAATGATGGTCTGCGACGCGCCTTCCATCGGCACGCCCAGGAGATTGCCGGCGGCCAAGCCGACCATGACGCCGCGGCACCGGTCGCGCGCCGGATCGTCCGCGGCGCCGCCGGGCATCGCCGTCTCAGGCATGGTTCATCGTATCCTCGTCAGGTATGGTGAGCAAACGATGACTCTTGCGCCCGGAGCGCACGGGGCCGGACTAGGCGCCGGCAAGCCCGAGCGGGGCACCCGCGCGGTCGTGGCGCCGGCCGGCAGGATCCGCTGCTTCGTCACGCAGAAGCTGAGACGGGACACGCCCGAAGAAAACGTCCGGCAGCGGTGGGCGCGCAGCCTGGTGGACGAGTACGGCTACGACGTCGCGGACCTGGACGTCGAGTTTTCCGTGAAGATGGGCGCGGTGCGCAAGCGCGCCGACGTCGTGGTGTTCCGACCGGGCGGGCCGCGGCGGCAGGACACGGTGGTCGTGATCGTCGAGGCGAAGCGCGAGGACGTTTCCCCGCGCGATCAGGCTGAAGGCGTCGACCAGCTCAAGAGCTATATGAGCGCCTGCTCGGCGTGCAGGTTCGGTCTCTGGGTCGGCGCCGAGAAACGCGCCTACGAAAAGACCGGCGACGGCGCCATGGCCGACGCCGCCGACATCCCCCGGTTTGGAGCGCAGGCACCGATTCCGCAATTCCACGAACTGCGTCCGGCGGTCGATCTCAAGGCCGCGCTGCGCCGCTGCCACAACTACGTCTACGCCAACCAGGGCATCCAGAAGGCCGAGGCGTTTCACGAGCTGCAGAAGCTGATGTTCTGCAAGGTGCTGGACGAACACGAATTCGTCGACCAGTTGCGGTTCTTCGTGCGCGGCGAGGAGCGCACGTCGATCGCCGGCCAGCGCAGACTTCGAGACGAGCGCATCGCTCCCCTGTTCGACGACGTCAAGCAGCGCTATCCCTATATTTTCGACGCCGACGAGCGGATCAGACTCAATCTCAGAGTACTGGCCTACGTCGTCTCGGAGCTGCAGCGCTATTCCCTGCTCGACACCCGGACCGACGTAAAGGGCCAAGCCTACGAGGAACTGGTAGGGGCGAATCTGCGCGGCGACCGCGGCGAGTTCTTCACGCCCCGGAACGTCTGCGACATGGCGGTGCGCATGGTGCTGGCGCTGTACCCGGACCGGAGCATAGCGTCCCTGAAGGTGCTGGACTGCTGTTGCGGCACCGGCGGCTTCCTGGTCGCGGCGGTCAACCAGCTGCGCAACCGGGTGGCCGGTTTCGAGCAGGCCAAAGGCGGGTCCCCCGGCGATGTACGCCACCGAATCGCCGCCCGCGTCAAGGAGATGGCGGAGCGCAACCTGTTCGGGATGGACATCAACCCGTTCCTGGTGCGCACCACGCAGATGAACCTGGTCATGCACGGAGACGGTTCCGCCAACGTGTTTCAGGGAGACTCGCTGGCCGCGCCGGGAGAGTGGGAGGACGAAGAGGCGCGCAGGAACGTCACGCCGGAGTCGTTCGACGTCGTGGTGACCAATCCGCCGTTCGGCGGGCAGGCCCACGTGGACGATCCGCACACGCTTTCGCGCTACGAGCTGCCGGCGCTGGAGACCGGGGACGCCCGGCGCGTCATGCCCGCCGAGCAGTTGTTTGTCGAAGGCGCGTTGAAGTACGTCAAGCCCGGCGGCTGCCTGGCCATCGTGCTGCCGCGGAGCATCGCCAACAATCCCGGCCTGAAGTTCATCCGCACGTGGCTGCTGCTGAACGCCCGCATCGTGGCGTCGATTGATCTTCCCAAAGAGACGTTTGCCGAGGGCGGCGGCGTCCCGAACCCCAGCGTGCTGATCATGCGGAAGCTCACGCCGGAGGAGCGGACGCTGGCGCAGGCGGGTGTGTTGGACGGGTCTGACGTGCTCATGGCGATCCCGGAGAAGGTCGGGATCGACAAGCGCGGGAATCCCACCTACGCCCGGACCGCCGAGGGAATGGTGGTGTTGGACGCGGACAACAACCCGTCGGTGGACGATGACCTGCCCGGCGTCGTGTCCGACTTCGAGCGATGGCGCGCGGGAGCGGCTCAGGCGGCGAAGAGCTACCTCTTGTCCTCGGCGTTGCTGGCGGAGTCGGACGAGATCCGGCTGGACGCCGCGCACTACAGCCCTGCGTTGCTCGACGCGCGGCGCGTCCTGGAGCGGTCCGGGCTGAAACTTGAGCGCCTTGGCGACGTCGTAACCCGCGTCATCCTGCCAAACCGTATCTCGAAGCGGATCTACGTCGCGCCCGAGGCCGGGCTTCCGTTCCTGCAGGGAAGCCACGTCGCGCACTTCCAGCCGGCCGACCTCAAGTATCTCTCCCCGGCGGCGCACCGTAACATGGATATGATCGTAATTCGCGCGGGCTGGTTGCTGGTTACGCGGTCGGGCACGGTCGGCAGAGTGGCGATCTGCCCGCCGGAGTGGGATGGCTGGGCGGCGTCGGAGCATATCATTCGCATCGTCCCGGATGAGACGAAGTGCCCGTCCGGTTACCTCTGTTCGTTCCTCACGTCGGCGCTGGGGCAGGCGCAGTTGCGCGCCAACGTCCACGGCGCGGTGGTCGACGAACTGACCGATGAGCAGGTGAGGAACGTGCTGGTTCCCGTCCCTGCCAAGGAGGCGGACCTGGACGCCGTGCGCGCTATCGATCGGGACATGAAGCGCGCCGTAGCGTTGAAGTCGCAAGCGGTCGCGGCCGTTCAGACGAGCGTGGCGGCCACGACCGCATGGCTGCGGAGGAAGCCGGCCGCGCCCGCGTGACCCATCCGCGTCAGGCGGGTGTCCCGGCGTCCGGCGGCTCCTCCATGAGCCGGCGCAGCTCGTCGAGCGTCACGCTGAGCAGCTCGGCGGCCTTGGCGTGGGTGACCGCGCCTTCGGCCAGGGCGCGCAGGCAGAGCCGCTCGAAGCGCCGGGGTTTGGTCCCTTTCGGCAGGGAAAACGGTTCCTCGTAGGGAGGGTCGAGCCAGCCGCGGTCCCGGAACTGGTCGTACAGCCGGCGATAGAGCGGCTGACCGAAGATGCCGAGCACCCGGCACCGGTAGGTGATGGCTTGCGCGCTGGCGCCGAACAGCCGCTTGAGATGGAACAGCTCGCTCATGCCGATCGCAGTGCGCCGCGCGCCCACCTCGGCGCGCAACGCCTCGGCCGGCATCAGAAACGCACCGGCAAAGCGGTGCGCCGCCGCCTCGGCGTCCACGCCGTCGGGCCGTAGCGCCAGGTGGGCCAGTTCGTGCGCCATGGTGAAGCGCTGCCGCTCGCCCCACGCGTCGGGATGCAGCAGGATCGCCGGAGTCTTCTTCTGTCCGTCCGCGCCTTCGACGTGGGTCAGCAGGCCGTCCACGCCGATGCCGAGGTCGATCGGCACGACCTTCACGCCGTGTCCTTCCAGAAGCTCGCCCAGGTCGGGGACCGGTTCGGCGCCGAGTCCCCAGTGGCCCCGCAGGTCCGCCGCGCCCTGTTCGGCATGGTCGAGGTGGGTGACCGGGTACGGCGCGCCGTCGGGCTTGTCCCATTCACGCCATGCCGCGGCCGGCAGGCGCAGAACGGCCTCGACGGCGGCGTACCGTTCCAGCAGGCGGAGCTCGTGCGCCTCGACCCGCCGCTCCTTGCGCCGGCCGGCGATCGCCCTGCTGCGGAAGGCTACGGCGGTCAGCGCCAGCGTCTGTTCGGGTTCGCCGGCCAAGTAGCTCACCGGCACGCGGATGGCGTCGGCGACCGCCTGCAGGACCTCGGCGCGGGGCATCGACTCGCCCCGTTCGTACTTTCCGAGCGCCTGCGCCGTGACCAGACCGCCGATGGCGCGGGAGAGCCCCCGCAACGACAGCCCCGCCTCCGTGCGCGCCAGCTTCAGCCGCCGGCCGGTTTCCCGCCGCCGCTTGACCTTCGGTTTACGATCTGCTATACTTGACACCGTTCGACAACGCCACGACAATCCCCGGCAGGAGGAGTATAGCGCAATGGACGATGCCCACGCTGACGACTGGGACCGGTACGGATGGGACGGATACTTCGCGCTCATCAAACGACATATCGAATGGGAAACGGTGGAGATCGAGGAGCTGGCGCACAAGCGCGACACTGAGCGCGACTTGCGGGCAGTGTCAGACGACGTGCTGGCCGCGCACGTAAACTGGATCAAGGAGTCCAAAGGAAACCTCTACGCGAACTTGGTAAACCTCTGCGGCAATTGGATGGGCGTCGACAATCTATCCAAGTGGTACGACAGAGACCCGCGAGCAGTGTCGGCGGCGCTACGGGCTCTTTGGGCTCCGGACGTCGGATCGCCTGGGGGGATACCGCCTAGAGACCAGGCGCAGAATAAGCGATTCGGTGATAGATTGGCCACAGGCATCACGAAAGTCGGGAGATTTCGGCGACTCTTGGGATCTATAGGCGTCCCGACGCTGACATTCTGGGCATCCGCAGTGTGAGAACCGCGTCAACCCTTTGAGTTGACCAAGCCAGTGGCGATTTGGCGGCCTGTGGGACTTCAGGTGACGCCATCAGGGCAGACTACCCCTGCCATCTCGTCAACACCCGTCCCAGACTTCCCTACAGCGTCGCCAGTCGTGCCAGCGCGGCGCTGAACCTCTGGTGGTACTCGCCGGCCGACAGCTTGAGCAGCACGCCGTCCCGGCCAGTCTTGGCAACCACGCCGGCCCGGCATATCCACAGGTACAGAAACCGCTTGCAGCGCAGCACCGCGCCATCTCCCAACTCCAACAGGTTGAGCATCCAAGTCTTCAGGTTCCACGCCAACGCCGCGATCACGAAGTACGCTTGATTGGCTCCCAGCAACCCGGTCGGAACATGGGACAGTCCCAGCCCCTCCTTCAGGTCCTTGATCAGATTCTCCTGATTGCCCCGCCCCTGCGCGGTCCTCAGCACCGCCGTGTTGCTCCGTTTCGAGTTCGTCACCACGATCCAGTACGCATACTTTCTCATCCCGTCGAGGTACTCTTGCTTGCCGTCCGCGTCGTGGATCGGCGTCCGCTTGATCACGTACCGATAGCCCTTCTTCCAACTCGTCGGTCGGAACATCATCCTGGCCACTTCCGGCGTCCCCTTGTACCACTGGTCAGGCTTGCGCTGCCGGCTGATCTTGCGCTTCACGTTCTCCCGCCGCTTCCGCCGGCGCCGGCCCGACCGCTCCCTGATCGGCGCCAGTGGACGCCATGCGCTCTCCGGGAGCCCGTGCACGGCCCGCAGCAGATTCTGCCGCTGCTTCGCCACGATGTAGAACTCCACCCCGCGCTCCGCGCAGATGTCCACGATCTCCTGATCGTAGTAGCCACTGTCAGCGCGCATCCGCACCTGTCGAAAGTGCTTCCGGACCCGCTCGATCGTTCTCGGCAACACCTCCTTGATCCCGTAGCTGGTATGCCGGCTGCCTTCGTGCAGTCCCAGATGCAGCACGTCTCCGGTCTCCGCCACCGTCCCGTACAGACTGCTGTAGCTCCACCGCCTGTCGTAGCTGAAGTCCGCGCCTTCCTTCTGCTCCCCATACACTTCGTGGATCGACGAATCCCAGTCCAGCGTCGCCACCCGCCGCCGCGACCGCGGCAGCAACCCGAACGCCCGCTGCTGTATCTCCTCGACCGCCTCACGTAACTCGCTCCGCGCCAGCTCCCCCGCCAGCTGATCCCGGTCGCTGCACTGCTCCCGCTTGCCGTCGAAGCGAGCCAGAAAATCCCCGACCGTGGTGGCATGCGGCACCCGCGCGCCGCCCAACAGCCGGCGTAATCCTTCGTCGGCGCGCAGCCAGTTGATGTCGCTGAGGGTGTTCCCGCCGCTGAGCATGTTGTAGGCCAGCGTCAGCACGTGGTCCGACTCGGTATACCATTTGTGCCGCCGCAGCACGCGCACCGCAGAGTCGATCACCGGCGCCACTTCAAGCCGCTCGACGAGCCCGTGCACGATGCCCAAGCCGGACCAGCTCACCAGCGGGGCGCCACCGCGCGGCTCGGCCCGAAGGCGGGGATGGGAGAATTGGGGTTGACAAGCATCGTCAGCCGTGTATTCTGGTGGTGACTGAATCATTTCGGGTCCTCTTCGGTGCTTGACCGGTTGGGTTTAGGTACTTCCGATTATAGCACTTAGGAGGACCCGTTTCAACCCCGCCTACCCGAATCGCTTACTCTGGGACCAGGTAATCGTCCGAATTCGTCACTTTTCGGCACAGATGCCAAAATCCGTGATCCGCGGCGCCGGGTCGCGGCTTTCGGTCATCGCGGCTCTGCTTCTCAGGATAGATGCCCACCAATATCCCCCGTTCATGAGGACGATGTTCGACGATACGTATGAGTTTACCGGGCAAGGTTCGCCTCCCGCTGACGCCGACGAAGGAACGTTGTACGGGCATGCGTTGACGTTCCTCGACCGATTGATCGAAAAAGCCCGCGCGCGGCGCCTCGACCGCCCGCGCAACCGCCTCGAGGCGCAGTCGGTGGTATACATGCTCAGGTCGAAGGTCAAGCCCTGAGCCGGGCACAGGAAGACAGGAAGACGATGTAGGTCTCCGCGGTTCGTCTCAGCTAGCGGGCGGCCGCTTGGTTCGGAGAAATGCCTCCGTATCGGGGTTTGCTGTTCTGATCCAACCCGGGATTTCTTCGACAGGTACAGGGCGCCGCGTCTTGATGTCGTAGTATCCGTCCGGTAAAGGAACGATCACGCGACCGTCTTTGAGCTGACACAGATCGTCGGCGATGTCCCATACGTCCCCGGAGGATGTCGCGAGCTCAGCGTCGGTGAAGGAGGTCTTTACCGGCCGCCCCCGCGAGTCGGTGTATGCCATACGCGCAGTATACACACCATCCGTCTCTTGGTCCATGCTTGCGCGGGTCCGCTCTGTATCAACACGTTTTGTCAGACGGCTTCGTCGAGTACCTGAAGACACGCATGGCCGGGAGTAACTATCCCGCCGTCACGGCCCGTGACGTAGGAACGTATCGGCTATCTTTGCCGCCTCTCGCCGAACAGCGCAAGATTGCCGCCGTCCTTTCGTCGATGGACGATTTCATCGAGAAGAGCATAGCCGCCATGGGCGAGATGCAGATTGTCAAGAGGGGCCTGATGGCATCCCTCTTGACCGGCGACATGCGTGTTACGGGACAGCCTCCGAGAGGCGGCGTCGATACCGCACCAAGTCTTCGTCGGTAATCGCACTTGCAGGAACAAGATGATAATGGCTTTCCTTAGCAACCCTGATATCCTGGCCGTCCTGTTCGAACAGGAACAGCGCGATGAAATCCCGTCTCATCAACTGCAATCCTACCGGCTGGCATATCAGCGCCGGGAGTTTCTCGGCGCATACCGCCATGTCCTGCTCGATCTGAATTCTGCTCAGCCGATCGCTTCCGCCTTTGGCTTGTACCGGCACAACATAATGGGCTCCGCTCCTGTCCAAGCCGACGTAAATCTCGTCTGTCTCCACTTGTCCCAGGCCTCGAACCGTCGTTCTCAGGTGATTCTGGAGAGAGTAGCACGCGATACCCAGAAAGATGTCGATAAGCCGGTTGTAACGAGCCAGCGCGAGCACCGCCTGCTCGTCGCTGAACGCATATTTCGCGATTATGCCCGGCGCCGCATCCGGCACCTTCGTAACCGCGAGATTCGGATTCGGCGCCAGCGGCGTATCGGCGACCAACACAAACCGGTACCTGCCGCGTCCGGTGGACCGGATGATCCAGGTCTTATCGGACGGAGCCGTGTCAAGTATGCTTTGCGGAAGTGTCGTTCGATACCGGAAACTATAGATTATATCGCCCAGGTTCCTCGGAAGCTCGATCTTCAATTCCCTCGCGTACCTTATGAAATCATCCCGCTCAAAGGCGACCTCCTCGGCCCCACTTCGATAGCTCGCATGGAAGATCGCCTCGATCATCGCGGAGTAACGGTTCGGGTTCATTGCGGCCATTCCAGTATCACGACCTCTTCCCTGAGTTGATCGCCCGTCGCCGTAGACATGCGAGTGCGAAACAGATCGATGTCGATTACACGATAACCCAACGATTGCGCGATGTCGGCGAGCAGGGCGCCGGTGCGAATCATCACCCGCAGATACGACGCCTGGTCGCCGACGACGTAGGCGAGCTTGGCGCCGCGTCTGAGAGCGGTTCTCAGCCCGGCAAGATGCTTTGCCATCCCGCCGAAGTACAGCTTTGTGACCCGCGCATACTGACGCTCGAACCCGGAAGTCTTGCCCAACTCGACTCGGCGCCGCTCGATGTTCCGCGCGATCTCCTGTATGGCGCCGTGGGCGGCGACTTCCTGGTCGTCGGTGTCGTTCTTGTACACTCCGCGAGTGTTGGACCGGATGAGATTCTTCTTGAGCGCGCGGAGTTTGCCCGCATCATCGATCAGTCCCAGGATCACCGACTCCAGCCGGGTCGTTCGGGTGTAGTCCTTTTCATTCGGGTACGGCGGTGAAGTGATGACGGCATCGACGGAGCGGGGCGGTAGAATCCGATCCACGCGCCGGGAGTCGCCTCGGTACACGTGCGCCGGGACTGACGCCCGATCCCGGACGAGCGCCACCTCGTCGATCATCGTCCCCATGCAGCGGCGCCAGGCGTCGACGACCGGAGCATCCTGTTTGATCTTGCCGACTCCTACTTCGGGGCCGAATTTCAGGTTGCCGATGGTCCGCACCAGTGCGTTTGCCAGCGCGAGCCGCCCATACCGCCGCTGCCGGCCATCGCCCCGCGCGGCGATGGAGTCGAGCAATACCAACGCCTTGTGCAACGGCAGCGGACTGATCGAATCCTTCAACAACAGCTTGGCCTGCTCCGGCGCTAGTGTTCGCAGCTGAGCGCGCGGCTTCTCCTCCGCAGCGAACAACGGCATCTCACCCCAATCCGAGTAACCGTCCCGCGCCAGGTTCCGACGCCCTTCGGCGCTCACGCCGGTGGCGTAGTCCGCCAACGCGGCGGGATCTACGGACCAGTCGAGCTTCACGGAACTGGCGAACTGCGCCATCGGGTTGGACTCGATGCCGAAACACGCTACTGCCCGCTTCTTGCACTCGACCAGCGTCGTACCGGTTCCCGCAAACGGATCCAGGACCGTCTTTCCGCGGCTGACTCCGAACCGGTCCAGATACTCCTGAACCAAGTGCGGAGGAAACGACAACACGAATCGATACCACTCATGGACGGCGCGGTCTTCAGGCCGCACCGTGTTCAATCGGCTGGGAGCCGTCCCGGTCATCATCTTCAAAGGAGCGCTCACGGACCGGCGGGCCGCCGCCCTGGGTTCATACCGCTACTATCCCAGCGTTCGGGCATCCGGTGCGAACATGACGGCGCCGAGCGGAGTCGTCCCGCCGACGGTCGCCCCGATGAGCGCCATCAACTCCCGGTTCACTCGTCTTCTCCGAACGCCATCCGTTCCGCGGCCATCCTACCGGTTCGGCGCGCGCCGTGTCACCGTGACGGGTCGGCTCTGGCAAGACGCCGGTCCCCCTGCCGCGCCTTGCGCAGCCGGCGGAGCAGCGGCCGGCCTCCAGGCCCCGCCAGTGGCCCTACGCCCAGTCCTTGCCGCTCGTGGAGCGCTTCGATACGCTGTTCGAGAGTTTGGGATGGCTGACGAGACCGAAGAACACGTAGACACCGACTACTCGGGACGCCCCTACCGGTTGCAGACCGTCGAGGAGTTCTTCGCGGCCCCTCGCCCGATCCCACCCCCCGAGACCGGCATCTATATGGCACTGCCCGACGGCCGGCGGGTCGTTTTGGTCGGCGGCCCCCCACCGGGTGAATGGTTCATCGTCGGCGAGGATGGATGGCCGGACCGGGATCAGCCGGTGGACCCCCGGGCGCTAGGCCTCAAGCCGCGTCCAGCGGCGGCTCCCCCAAACCCGAAGGACGAAGACTCAGCCGGCCCGGCGTAGCCGCGCGGCGAGCTTGAGCAGCTGCGCGTGCAACCGCGTCGCGGCCAGCTCACGGCAGGCGTTCAGGTCATCGCTGTTCGGCACTTCGACCAACAGCTCCACCAGCTCCTCTTCCCGGGCGGTCTTGCTGCCCGCATCGACCTGCAGGTCGACGTCGCGCAGGCCCGGCTCCATGAGTCGCCGGCGGCGCGGATGCAGATCAGGCGGTCGGGGCGCGTCCAGGCGGGCAGGACCGAGCGGTGGAACGCCACGCCGAACCCGGTCGCCTCGTCGAACACCGGTATCGGGTCGCCGGTGGCGGCGCGCACGTCCCGCACCCAGGGCACCACGATGCGGGCAGCTGCCGGTCGGAAAGCCTAGTGGTGGTGGACGGCGCGCCGGGGGCGGTGCGATTCATGGTACAAATGTAATGATAGAAAACAGATGTGTCAGTCTTGCGGCTGTTTTTCGAGGACCGCGCGAGCGCCGCTTGACAAACGGTTTACGACCGTGCTATACTACCCATCGTTAGGAAACGACCGCGATCCTGCGGGAGAAGGAGTGTAGCGCAGATGGGTAAGGAGTGTAGCGCAGATGGGCAGATGGACGGTGAACGGCGGCGATGGGACGGTTTCTTCAGACTCGTGGGGCAGCACCTCGACTGGGACACGATCGAGAAGGATGAACTCGACTACAAGAGGGTGACCGAACGACACCTGCGATCAGTTCGCGACAAGGTACTCGCAGGACGCGATGATTGGCCCAAGGACATCAAGGCGTCTCCCCTCAACAAGACTCTGCCGAATCTTTGCAGTCGGATGACGTACATCAAGCTGTCCGGATGGTTTGACGATTTCACCGGGGAGGCGTCGAAGGCGCTCCGAAGTCTGTGGGGCGGGGACGATCTGCCATCAGATCGACGGCTTGCGAAAGACCAGGTGGTCGGGCGCATTCGCGACTTCTCCGGGCAGCTGCCGCGGGATCTGATCGTCGGCGCCGGGACGCGGCTTCGGGCGATCGCCGCGCTGCTTCTTGCGGTCGACGCCGACGACTACCCGCCGTTCATGGTTTCGGTTCTGAAAGATGCGTACAAACGGACCGGGTATCCCGTTCCACCACCTAGAGGAGTCGACGAAGGATCTCTGTACGAACACGCTTTGACGTTTCTGGATGAGGTGGTCGAAGGAGCGTCCGAGCGGCGACTCGGCTGGCCGCGCAACCGTCTCGAAGCGCAATCGGTGGTGTTCAAGCTCTGGTACAAACTGGTGTACAAACCTGACGGTAAGCCGCTCGAAGATGACGACGAAAACGACGAAGCCGAGCCCGATCAGATGGAGCTTCTTGCGCGCGAGTTGCTGTTCGACGTGTCGTGGCTGCGCCGCGTGGAGAAGCTGCTCGACGACAAGCGGCAGGTGATCTTCCAGGGACCGCCGGGAACGGGCAAGACCTACGTGGCGCGGAAGTTGGCCGAGTGCCTGGCAGGCGATGAGGAGCGGGTGCGGCTGATTCAGTTCCATCCGTCCTATGCCTACGAGGACTTCGTTCAAGGCTTCCGTCCGGTGCTGCGGGACGGGCAACCCGGCTTCGAGCTCAGGAACGGCCCACTGCTCGACGCGGCGGAGGCGGCGCGCGCCGAACCGGACCGGAAGCACTTCCTGGTCATCGACGAGATCAACCGGGGCAACCTCTCCAAGGTGTTCGGCGAGCTCTACTACCTGCTCGAATACCGCGATCGGAAGATGCAACTGCAGTACTCCTCCGCGCCGTTCGCTCTGCCGGCGAATCTGTTCATCATCGGCACCATGAACACGGCCGACCGCTCGATCGCGCTGGTCGACTTGGCGTTGCGCCGGCGGTTCCACTTCGTGGAGTTCCATCCCGACAAGCCGCCGGTCGCGGGACTGCTGGCGCGCTGGCTTGAGAGGAACGCGCCCGAATACGGCTGGCTGGCCGGCGTCGTCGACCGTGCGAACGAGCTGTTGGGCGACAGACCGGCCGCCGTCGGGCCGAGCTACTTCATGAACCCCGGCCTCGACGGCGAGATGGTCGATCTGATCTGGGAGCACAACGTGCTGCCGTACGTCGAGGAGCATCTGTACGGGGAGCCGGACCGCTTGGCCGACTTCGATCTTGCCGCGCTGCGGAAGGGATCGGCCGGGGACGGCGGCGACGCGCCGGAGGATGAGGACGCCGGCGAATGAGACGTATCGATCTGCGGGAATACGAGCGGAGCGAACCGGTCGCGCTCTCCACGGGTGAGCGCGACGCGTTGGCCTGCGCCCTGCGCGGATCGCTCATCATGGAACCTGTGGCCGGCGCGGAAGGCGTCTACCACTTGACGCCGGGCTCCACCATCGGCGCGCTCGAACTCGGCGGCCTGTCAGTGTCGATCCGGCCCAAGCTGCCGGTATCGCGCGTACTGTTCCTGGCCTCCTACGCCGCCGGCAGCGTTGCGCTGCACGACCGCTTCGAGTACCGGAACGAGCGGGACATCGTAGAGGTATTGGCGCTGCAGCTGGCCGCCGCCGCGCGCCGGGCGTTCACCGCCGGTCTGCTGCACGGGTATCGGACGGAACAGGAGGCGCTGCCGACCGTCCGCGGCCGCATCCGCGTCGACGAGCAGATTCGACGCCGGTTCGGCGTCCCCCTGCCGCTGGATGTGCAGTACGACGAGTTCACGGACGACGTCACGGCGAATCGGTTGGTGAAAGCGGCGGCGGCGCGGCTGGCGCGGATACGCATCCGCGCGCCCGGTTCCCGCGCCGGCCTGGCGTGGATCGGCGCGCGCCTCGATACCGTGTCGCCGGTCGAGTACGCGGCAAACGCGGTCCCGGAGATCGTATTCGACCGGCTGAACGGGCACTACCGGCACGTCGTGGCGCTGTCTCGCCTCATCCTGCGGCAGCGGTCGTTCGAAGCCGATCGCGGCGGCATCCGCGCGTCGGGCTTCCTGATCGACGTGAACGTGATCTTCCAGGAGTTCGTCACCAGGGCGCTCCGCGACGAGCTGCGCGTGTCGGACCGCGTATTCCGCTCCGACGAGCAGATCGGGCGGATCACGCTGGACGTAGCCGGACGGGTGCGGCTCAAGCCGGATCTGACGTGGTGGGACGGCCGGGACTGCGCGTTCGCCGGCGACGTAAAGTACAAGCGCGTCGAGGACGCGAACGTCCCCAACGCCGATCTGTATCAGCTGCTGGCCTACGCCACGGCGCTCGACCTGCCGGGCGGGCTGCTGATCTACGCGCAAGGCGAGCAGGAACCGGCCGCCCACCGCGTGCGCCACGCGGGCAAGCTGCTGGAGGCCGCGGCGCTCGACCTGTCCGGGACGCCGGCGGCGCTGCTCGACCGCATGGCGGCGTTGGCGAAACGGGTCCGCGCCATGCGCGCCAAAACTGCGCCGCCCGTGCGGCTGTCGGCATGAGATTCAACACAGGAGAGGAACACCGATGAGACGAGGCGAAGACGACATGTTGCTGATCGACGAAGACGGCTTGGTTCACTTCCCGGACACCTGGACGGAAGAAGCGAAGGAGACCTGGGTCAGGAACGCGCAAGAACGACGACGGAACAAGGTCGTCGGCCCCGGCGTGAAACCGATGCGGCGCATCGTCGGCATCTACCGGCCGCCGAAAGAGAAGGGAGAATAGGCGATGGCTCGCTGGATCGGTCCCCGGCCGGAGTACGACCATATCGACGACGTTCTGGCGGCGGCCGACGCCTGGCGAGATCGGTGCCTGCTGGCCGACGGATCGGTGTTCACGCACGAACCGCTCTGGACGCTGGCGAACATCGAAGTGCTCGAGGAACTACTGCGGCGGGTGCGCCCAAGGGATTGGCCGAAGTTCGTCGCGAGCGTAGAAAATCAACCGCCCTCGGTGATCCGTCTGGCAGCCGAAACGTACTGGTTCGCGTGGCTGTACGTCGAATCGAAGGACCGCCAGGATTATACGTCGCCGAATCACAAACGTCGAAATTTCTACGACATTTGGACAATGGCGGCAGGCTCCGACGTACCCGAGAGTCCGCATCTGAGCGATCGAGCGCTGCGGGGCGTCGGCAGCGTTGGTCCGGTGCACTGGAGGTACGACTTGACGCTGCTCCATCTCATGGAGGTGGTGCGCCGGTGGAAAACCGCGCCGCCGCCAGCCGGAATGAAGTGGGATCCGCCCTGGGACCTGATCCGGTGGCTGGACGAGAACGGGGGAGATCGGCGGCGGCCGATGTACCACGCCATTCTCTATCTGCTGTTTCCTGATTTCACGGAACGGGCCGTGGTTCTGGACAAACCGCGGATCATCAAGGCATTTGGCGATTCGAGTCAGGAGGACCGAGGGACGGCCTCGCCCGACGAAGTAATCTATGAGATACGCAAGCGCCTGGAGCGGGAAGCAGGGACGGAGGAACTCGATTTCCACCGATCACCGCTCGTCGAGAAATGGCGTCCTCCTCGGAAGCCGCGCACGGCAAGGCAGGAGGAACCGGATGAAAAGGAGCGGTGGAGCGATCGGCAGAGCCTCAACGTCATCCTGTACGGGCCGCCGGGGACGGGAAAGACGTATGCGACCGCCCACATGTGTGTCGAGACTTGTGACGGTATGGAGCCGTCGGACGGCGAGGAGGTGCGGGACCGCTACCGGGAGCTGGTGACGGAGGGGCGGATCGAGTTCGTCACCTTCCACCAGTCCTACGGCTACGAGGAGTTCGTCGAAGGGCTGCGGCCGGAGACCGGCAGCGACGCCGGGATGAGCCTCACGCCGACCGATGGCGTCCTCAAGCGCATGGCCGAGCGGGCGCGAGAGGCGAGCGAGGGCGAGCCGTACGTGCTGGTGATCGACGAGATCAACCGCGCCAACGTCTCCAAGGTGCTGGGCGAGCTGATCACGCTGCTGGAAGAAGACAAGCGCCAGGGCGCTGAGAACGAGGTCGCGGTGACGCTGCCGCACTCCGGTGAGCGCTTCACGCTGCCGGCGAACCTGCACCTGCTCGGCACCATGAACACCGCTGACCGCTCGATCGCGCTGCTCGACACGGCGTTGCGCCGGCGGTTCCGGTTCGAGGAGTTGACGCCCGATCCCGATCTGCTGGAGGAGGCGGCCGAGGCCACCGGCGTCGACCTGCCGGCCGTACTTCACGCCATGAACGAACGCTTGGAGTGGCTGCTCGACCGCGACCACCTGATCGGCCACGCCTGGTTCATGACCGCCGGCAGCCGAGCGGAGGTGGACGACGTGATGCGCCATAGGATCATCCCGCTCCTGGCCGAGTACTTCTACGAGGACTGGGCCAAGGTGCGCGCCGTGCTGGGCGGCGGCGATGACTTCGTGCGGGGAGAACCGCTCAAGCGTCCGCCGGGCCTTGACGACGGCGGCTACACGGAAGAGAGGCGTCTCCGCTGGACCGTGCGCGATGAGTTTGCGGAAGACGCTTATGATCGCCTGATCCGGGGACGCCCGGCGGACGACGCCGAATAGACGAGGGAGGAGAGGAGAATGGCTCGTTGGATCGGACCACGACCCGAATATGCGTACATCGACAGCATTCTTGCCGCAGCCGAGGAGTGGAAACGGCGGTGCTTGCTGGCTGACGGCTCGGTGTTCACGGAGGAATCTCTGTGGACACCGGCGAACGTAGGAGAGCTCGAGCAACTGGTGCGGAGTTTCGCAACGCCACGCGCGAAGGAGGAGTGGAATCTCCAAGGATGGACACAACTCAAGGAGACACTGAACGTGCGCCCGGAGCTGGCCCATCTGGCGGCGGAGGCATTCTGGTTCACGACGCTATATCCTGACCACAATGAAAATGAAAAGCCGCCGAGTTGGAAGCGCGACCGCTTCAATGAGTTGTGGGAGATCGCGGCTCCTCGCACCCCATTGACCGCAGCCGGCCGCGTCTGAGGAGTGACGAGGCGTTGCACGGCGTAGCCAACGTTTCATGGCAACTTTGGAAGGTCTGGATGTCACTGCGCTATCTGCTGACGATGAATCGCCTTTGGAAGGAGGAACGTCCACCGATTGACTTGCAGCAGCCCCCCTGGGAGTTCATTCGCTGGTTGCGGGAGAAGGTGGAATGGCCGACGGATACGCGCCCGATGCGCCTGGCGGTTCTCTACTTGATGTTCCCTGACTACGTTGAGAGAGTCGAGACTTCAAAACAAAAACGCCTTATCATCGATGATCTTGGAAGTCAAAGTCAGAAGAACACCAACACCGATGCCGCGACCGAAGACGAAGTGGTGTATGAGATACGCAAGCGTCTTGAGGAAGACGAAGGGACTAAGGAACTGGATTTCTTTCAACCACCGCTGATGGAAAAGTGGAGGCGATGGCGGCGGGACGAGGACGGGGAGGAGAGCGAGATCCAGCCGGGGGCGCAGCGCTCCGGCGGCTCACGGAGTCTGAACGTCATCCTGTACGGGCCGCCGGGTACCGGCAAGACCTACGAGACCGCCAGCCGGTGCGTCGAGATTTGCGATGGAGCACCGCCGCGGACCGACGAGGTTCGCGATCGCTACCGGGAGCTGTCGGAGGAAGGGAGGATCGAGTTCGTCACCTTCCACCAGTCCTACGGCTACGAGGAGTTCGTCGAAGGGCTGCGGCCGGAGACCGGCAGCGACGCCGAGATGAGCCTCACGCCGACCGATGGCGTCCTCAAGCGCATGGCCGAGCGAGCGCGGGAGGCCAGCGATGGCGAGCCGTACGTGCTGGTGATCGACGAGATCAACCGCGCCAACGTCTCCAAGGTGCTCGGCGAGCTGATCACGCTGCTGGAAGAAGACAAGCGCCAGGGCGCGGCGAACGAGGTCGCGGTGACGCTGCCGCACTCCGGTGAGCGCTTCACGCTGCCGGCGAACCTGCATCTGCTCGGCACCATGAACACGGCCGACCGTTCGATCGCACTGCTCGACACGGCGCTGCGCCGGCGGTTCCGGTTCGAGGAGTTGGCGCCCGATCCCGATCTGCTGGAGAAGGCGGCCGAAGCCACCGGCGTCGACCTGCCGGCCGTACTTCACGCCATGAACGAACGCTTGGAATGGCTGCTCGACCGCGACCACCTGATCGGCCACGCCTGGTTCATGACCGCCGGCAGCCGAGCGGAGGTGGACGACGTGATGCGCCACAAGATCATCCCGCTCCTGGCCGAGTACTTCTACGAGGACTGGGCGAAGGTGCGCGCCGTGCTTGGCGGCGGCGATGACTTCGTGCGGGGAGAACCGCTCAAGCGGCCGCCGGGCCTTGACGACGGCGGCTACGAGGAAGATGCGCGGAACCGCTGGACCGTCCGCAAGGTGTTTGCAGACAACGCCTATGATCGCCTGATCGGAGGACGACCGGCGGACGATGATGCCCAGTAACGCGGCCGGGGAGCCGATCACGTGCCGGGAGTGGCAGCATCTGCCGGTCGGCCGTGACGGCATTGGCGAGCGCGATGCCGCCAGGCTGCACGCGCTCGCCGAACGCGCCGGCCGGCGGTTCACGCCGCGGGTCGACGTACTGACCCGCACCGCGTCCGGCCTCAAGGCGGCCCAGGTCGTCGGCGTGCTGTCCGTCCCCGGTGGGCCGACGCTCGAAATCCTGCCCAAGATCGATCAGGAGGACGGCGCCGTGCGGGCGGCGCTGGTGCGCATGCTTGCGGTCGCTTGGCGCCTGCGCGTAGCCGACGGCGAACTCGCGGCGATGCGCACGCAACCGCGCGACCTCCTGGAAATCCTCATCCGGCTGTTCGCCGGGCGCCTGCTCACCGTGGTCCGGCGCGGGTTGCCGCGCCGCTATCGCGAGCGTCAGGAGGACTTGAACCTGCTGCGCGGGCGTCTCGACGTCACCCGGCAGGTGACGCGGTTCGCCGCCCGTCCCGATCTGTTCGCCTGCCGCTTCGAGGAGTGGTCGGAGGACACGCCGCTCAACCGCGTGCTCAAGGCGGCGGTTTCGCGGCTGGCCGGTCTGACGCGCTCGGCCGACACCGCGCGGCGGCTTGCCGAGCTGTCCGCCCGCCTGGAGTTCGCCGGCGATACGGCGGACCCGTTGCGAGAGCCGGTCCGTCTGGACCGCACCAACACGGCCTTTCACGACGTCTATCGTCTGGCCCGCCGGTTCCTCGCCCGGAAGTGGCAGGACACGGCCTCCGGCGGCGATTCCGGCTTCGCGCTGCTGTTCCCCATGAACGAGCTGTTCGAGGAGTTCATCGGCCGCAGCGTGGTCCGCGCCGTATCCGCCCACCGCGTCCATCTCCAACACCCGAAGCACTACGCCATCGACGGCGATACGGGACCGCTGTTCTTGTTGCGTCCCGACGTCGTGATCGACGCGCCGGACGGCGCGGTGATCCTCGACACCAAGTGGAAACGGCTCGCCTCCGGGGACGAAAGGCTCGGTATCGATCAGTCCGACATCTACCAGATGGCGGTCTACGGCGACGCCTACCGCGCCAAGCGCGTGGTGCTGATCTATCCGTGGCACAAAGGGGCGGGCCGTCCGGCCGGAGTCGTCCGCAACTGGACCATGCGCGGCGCCCGCCGCCCGCTCGACGTGGCCGCCGTCGACGTCGGCCGTCCCGACGAGGTCGTCGACTCGCTACGCCGGATCGTGTCCGGCTAAGCCGGAGTTCTTCAGGTACATGCCCTCGTGCTCCATCGACCGCATCAGCCGGAGCAGGGCGCGGTTGGACCCCAGAAACGACTTGGCCACGAATGCGTAGGACCGCTTGCCCTGAATCAGACCGGCGGACGCCAGAAACGGCGCCACGCGCGCCGGTATCTTGCCCGTGATCGACAGCGACTCGGTACCGACCACGGCGTACTGATGGGCCGTGAGCTTGGAGTGGACGTCGCGGATGCCGTCGATCAGTTCGACCTGATGGCCCTGCGACTCGATGCCGGCCTGCAGCCCTCGGGCCAGCGCCAGCAGGCCCTGCCGGTTGCGGTCCGCGAAGAAGACTACCGCCACGCGCATACCCGCAGTGTGCCGCACCGTAGCGGCGTTCGGCTATGCCCCCCGGACGCGGCCGGCGGTCGAGCGCTGCCGGCGCTCCGAGCGGCGATCTCGCTCCGAGCGGCGATCTCGCTCCGAGCGGCGGGCGCGCTGTTGGCGGCGTGCGCGTTGTTGACCGCCTGCGGGCCGCAGCCGCCGGGCGGACTGCCGCCCCGCCGCGTCGCCGTGCTGAGCGAGGACCAGGTCGCGGCGCCGATGACGGTGGCCGCGGTCGACGGCGAGCTGCACGTACTGTTCGCCAACCTCGACACGTTGACCCTGCAGCTCGCGCGGCTCGACCCCGGCGGCGAACGGCGCACCGTGGAGACCGTCGACGCGGTCGGCATCTACCCGGTCGACCTCACCGCGTTCGGCGTGCACGCCTACGCCGTGCGCGACGGCCGGCAGCACGTGGTCTACCTCGATCAGCAGCAGCCGGACGCGCTGATTCCGAAGTGGATCCGCCGCGACGCCGGCGACCGCGTGTGGTCGGTCGTCACGCCGGTGTTCGACGGGACGCCCCGCGCGTTGCTGCCGCAGGAGTCAGGCGATCTGCTGCTGGTCACGGCGACCCCGGACGGCGCGTCCGTAGTGGAGATCGACGACTTCTCAGGTTCCGGCCGGCACCGGCCGGAGGGCATGGGGGAGAGCCCGCGCGCCGTCTGGCCGCTGCCGTGCGCCGGCCCCGCGTCGTTCGTCGCGCGGGCGGCCGGCGGCGCGCTCACCCGGTACGGCGGTGACGGAACGGCGCAGCCGCTGCTGGACGGCGCCGGCGCCCACTACGCGGCGTGCGCCGGCGGGACGCCCCACGTCCTGTGGCACGTACCGGCCACCAGCGAGGTGCTGTTCGCGCCGCTCGCCGGCGACGGGTTGGGACCGACGACCGCGGTGACGCTGGCGGTCGGCACCACGTCGGTCTATTTCCTGCCGCACCGGGACGGCTTCAGCTTCGTGATCGACGAGCACGCCGCCGCCGGCGGCGGGACGGGGCGCCACCGGATCGCCCTGATCCATCCGGCCGGCGGGCGGGGCGAACCGGACGGCTACCGCAAGTCGGTGCTGATCGATCCGGCCGACCCGCGCGGTTTTGCGGCCGCCCACTTCGACGGGCTGCTGGCCATCGTCGAACGCCGCTCCGGCGAACCGGAGGACTCGGCGGCCGAGGCCGGCTCAGCAGCCGGGGCGGATGCGGCGACGGGGGCAGATGCGGCGACGGGGGCAGATGCGGCGACCGGTCTGCGGGCGGTCATCCACGCGCTCCCGTAAGGGGCCGACGGCGAATGGAAAGCGCGGACGGGATCGGCATCCGGCCCCTCGCGGCCGGTCTCCAAGCCTTGAGGACCGACCGTCTCCGGTAAGGCGGCGCCTAGTCGTTCGGCCACGTTTTCCAGATATGCAGCTCCTCGCGGCTACTGGCGGTCGACGACGAAATCCACGGAAAGTACGTATCCGACGACGACGACCACTCGTAGCGGGCGGGGCTGGATGCGTTACCGGGCGTGAACCGCGCCTCGGAGAACGCAAACAACCAGCTATCAGGTTCCGGCTGGTGACACCTGCACTGATTGAAACGATTGCCGAACTGCGCATAGTACCGCCCCATAATATCCGCGCTCGTGATCGGCGTCACCTCCCAATCATTGACGCCGATTCGAATGCGACGAACGCTCTCGACCCTGATCTCGAGTCGGTGTTTTTCGATGACAACCTGCCCGATCCTGTAATAATACGTGTCGGGGAAGGAGGTGCCGGGGTTGGCGAGGAGACGTATATAATCCGGCTCGCCGCGGAGCACGCCGTCCCTGATGCGGGACAAATTGAATATATCCACCCCGACTGGCACGAGCCTCGGCGCGGGTGGCGCCCCCGGCCTCGGGGTCGGCCGGAGCCGGAATGACTCTACGGTGAACGACCACACCTTGCCGCGGGTGACGCCGGCTTCGTTCTTTGCGTCCACTCGCCAGGAGTAGAGCCATCCGAACGACAAGCCCGCCGAGTCGCCCATCTTCAGGGAGGTGGACGACGTATTGGTCGTCGTTCCATCGGGGTCCGCGACGCTCAGTACGGCGGTGGCGCGCGCCCCTCGCCCGCCGCCGCCTCGGATCGAAACATAGGGCCTGTACGTGTAGGAGCCCCCGTTCGTCACCGTGAGCGCGGTCACGGCGCCGCCGGCCACCGTAGCTGTCGCGGTGGCCCTGGTCGCTTCGGAGATACCTTCAATCCAGACCTCGGGCGCGGACGTGTAGCCGGAGCCCCCGTCCGTCAGCGTAAGCGCAGTCACCGTGCCCTCCGTGAGGCCCCAGTACACGTCGTAGCTGCGAGCGCCGGGCGCGGCGTCCCAGCTCAAAAGCAGATCAATCGGCACGTGGATCGCCCCGTCGCTCGGCGACGGGTTGCTGACGGCTCCGGGAGGCGTGCCGGTCGCGGCCGGCGGCGTCGCGGCGGTGGTGAACGACCACACGTTGCCGCGGGTCGTGCCGGCTTCGTTCTTTGCGTCCACCCGCCAGTAGTAGAGCGTATCGGCATCCAGGTCCGCCGAGGCGGCGATGGTCAAGAAGGTGAACGCGGTGTTGATCGGCGTACCGAGGGCGTCCTTCGTGGCGCCCCAGTACACGTCATAGCTGAGAGCGCGCGGCGCGGCGGCCCACGTCAAAAGCGGCCCGCCAACCGTCACGCCGGTCGCCCCGTCACTCGGCTGCGGTGTGTCGGCGGCTTCGGGAGGCGTGCCGGCTGCGGGCGGCGGCGCACCGTCGCCCGGCGGCGGAGCCGGGGCCGGCGGCGCGTCACCGCCGCCCGGCGCCGGACCGGGGGCCGGTGGCGTATCGTCGCCGCCCGGCGCCGGACCCACGGTCGGCGGCGCGGGCCGCCCGGCGGGGATGGTCGGCGCCACGTCGTCCGGCAGGGTTTTCAGGTCGAAGTCATCCGGCAGGTCGGTCACTCGCGCTATGCACTGGTCGTTGGTGTCGACCACGCAGCTCGTGCCGTCGGCGCGGCGGCTGAGGACGTACAGACGATTACCGCCGGGGTAGCGGATCACGATCAGGTAGTACCGCGACTGCTGCGCCTGCTCCGTTCGGCCGTCCGGCATCGACAAGCCGGTCAGCAGCGACTGATTCGCCGGTTCCAGGCAGGTGGCCGGCGCGGTGTCGCCGCCCATGTGCAGGGTGTCGGCAACGATCGCGCCGTGGATTCCCGCGCCGCGGTCGGACAGCCGGATCGCCGAGTCGGCGCACGTCGCCTGCCGCCCGGTTGGTGTCGAGGCAGGGCCGCTCCGGGGGCCGGCGTCGTCGGCTCCGGGGGTGACCCCCGCCTCGCAGGCGGCCAGGATTGCGGTCAGAGCGAGCAGCGGCGCCCACCGTGTCGATCTGAGTCCTGTTGTTGTCTTCCTCTTCACGCGCCCTCCCTTTGCCTGCAACGCCGCAGGCAACGGTAATGGTGTTCCGCTGGCCGGTGAGTGTCAAGCCGCCGGAGGACTTTAGCCTAAGCGCAGAATAAGCGATTCGGTGATAGATTGGCCACAGGCATCACGAAAGTCGGGAGATTTCGGCGACTCTTGGGATCTATAGGCGTCCCGACGCTGACATTCTGGGCATCCGCAGTGTGAGAACCGCGTCAACCCTTTGAGTTGACCAAGCCAGTGGCGATTTGGCGGCCTGTGGGACTTCAGGTGACGCCATCAGGGCAGACTACCCCTGCCATCTCGTCAACACCCGTCCCAGACTTCCCTACAGCGTCGCCAGTCGTGCCAGCGCGGCGCTGAACCTCTGGTGGTACTCGCCGGCCGACAGCTTGAGCAGCACGCCGTCCCGGCCAGTCTTGGCAACCACGCCGGCCCGGCATATCCACAGGTACAGAAACCGCTTGCAGCGCAGCACCGCGCCATCTCCCAACTCCAACAGGTTGAGCATCCAAGTCTTCAGGTTCCACGCCAACGCCGCGATCACGAAGTACGCTTGATTGGCTCCCAGCAACCCGGTCGGAACATGGGACAGTCCCAGCCCCTCCTTCAGGTCCTTGATCAGATTCTCCTGATTGCCCCGCCCCTGCGCGGTCCTCAGCACCGCCGTGTTGCTCCGTTTCGAGTTCGTCACCACGATCCAGTACGCATACTTTCTCATCCCGTCGAGGTACTCTTGCTTGCCGTCCGCGTCGTGGATCGGCGTCCGCTTGATCACGTACCGATAGCCCTTCTTCCAACTCGTCGGTCGGAACATCATCCTGGCCACTTCCGGCGTCCCCTTGTACCACTGGTCAGGCTTGCGCTGCCGGCTGATCTTGCGCTTCACGTTCTCCCGCCGCTTCCGCCGGCGCCGGCCCGACCGCTCCCTGATCGGCGCCAGTGGACGCCATGCGCTCTCCGGGAGCCCGTGCACGGCCCGCAGCAGATTCTGCCGCTGCTTCGCCACGATGTAGAACTCCACCCCGCGCTCCGCGCAGATGTCCACGATCTCCTGATCGTAGTAGCCACTGTCAGCGCGCATCCGCACCTGTCGAAAGTGCTTCCGGACCCGCTCGATCGTTCTCGGCAACACCTCCTTGATCCCGTAGCTGGTATGCCGGCTGCCTTCGTGCAGTCCCAGATGCAGCACGTCTCCGGTCTCCGCCACCGTCCCGTACAGACTGCTGTAGCTCCACCGCCTGTCGTAGCTGAAGTCCGCGCCTTCCTTCTGCTCCCCATACACTTCGTGGATCGACGAATCCCAGTCCAGCGTCGCCACCCGCCGCCGCGACCGCGGCAGCAACCCGAACGCCCGCTGCTGTATCTCCTCGACCGCCTCACGTAACTCGCTCCGCGCCAGCTCCCCCGCCAGCTGATCCCGGTCGCTGCACTGCTCCCGCTTGCCGTCGAAGCGAGCCAGAAAATCCCCGACCGTGGTGGCATGCGGCACCCGCGCGCCGCCCAACAGCCGGCGTAATCCTTCGTCGGCGCGCAGCCAGTTGATGTCGCTGAGGGTGTTCCCGCCGCTGAGCATGTTGTAGGCCAGCGTCAGCACGTGGTCCGACTCGGTATACCATTTGTGCCGCCGCAGCACGCGCACCGCAGAGTCGATCACCGGCGCCACTTCAAGCCGCTCGACGAGCCCGTGCACGATGCCCAAGCCGGACCAGCTCACCAGCGGGGCGCCACCGCGCGGCTCGGCCCGAAGGCGGGGATGGGAGAATTGGGGTTGACAAGCATCGTCAGCCGTGTATTCTGGTGGTGACTGAATCATTTCGGGTCCTCTTCGGTGCTTGACCGGTTGGGTTTAGGTACTTCCGATTATAGCACTTAGGAGGACCCGTTTCAACCCCGCCTACCCGAATCGCTTACTCTGGGCCTAAGCTAAGCTAAGGTCGTCGAGGCCGGGGCATTGGCGCTCCGGGCGCTACCGGCAGCGGTCCTGACGCCACCAACCGTTTCCGGCGGGCGTCGACCATGGCCGCGAATCCTTCGAGCGTGCGGGCGCCGAGCAGGCGCAGGTCGCCGGGGCGCGCGAATACCACCTCGTCGACGGTCTCGAAGCCGCTGCTGCGCAGGTAGGCGTAGCCGATGTCGCGGGTGATGGTCGCGCCGTTGGCCATCACGAACGCCACGCCTCTCTTGCTCACTCGAACCCCGGCGGCGGTAAGCGTCCGCTCCGGCAGCCACGTGTACTCGGACCCGGTGTCCACCATGACGTCGGCCACCCTGACCGCCGGACGGTTCCCGCTCAGTTCCTGCAGCTCGCAGTCGACCCTGAATGCACCCATCGCTTCGACGGCTCAAATCGGTTCCCACAGCGCGCCGGTGCTGCCACGCTTCCAGAAGACCAGGAAATAGGAGTGGTTCTTTCTGGCGTGGACCTGGCGGACCGTGCGGCTGACGCCGGGGCGATTGTTCCGCATCACGACGAACAGGTCTTCGGCTACGAAGCCCATCTGCTCGCAGTCGCGCATGATCTCCACGTGCGTGAAGCGCTGCCGATTGGAGCAGATCTCGTCCTGGCACTTGACGATGAGCACGCCGCGTTCGCGCAGGACGCGGTGCGCCTCCCGGCCGGCGTCCCGATACAGGTCGAGGACCGCTTCGTGATACTTGCTGGCGGTCCGGTTGCCGGATTCGTTGTTGCGGTAATGCTCCTCGAACGGCCGGTGGGTGGAGTGGGCGGTCCCCCCCGGTGAGTGCATGTACGGAGGGTCCAGGACGACGCAATCGATCGCGCCGTCCGGGTAGGGGAGCGCGCGGCAATCGACCCCGGTCAGGATGTCGGTAGCGCGCAGGTCGTAGTCGCCGTCCTCGATGCGGCGCCAGAACACGCCCTTGCCGTAGGTGACGTCGGCGACCACGCTGCCGGGCTTCACGTACAGGTCCAGGATGCGCGGGAACACGTGCTCGTTCCCGTCCGCGTAGGCGCTCAGCACCAGATCGTTGGTGGCGGCGCCGTTGAGGACCGCCCGCTTCCCGCCGCGGAACAGCGGAAACGCGATCTGCGCGCTCTTGCCGGTGACCATCGGACGCATCCTACTGCGCGGACCGGCCGCCGCGCAGGATGAAGAGGACCTGCGTGCTGCGCAGGTTGGCGGCCGTGCTGCGGATGCGGCGGCCGTTCTTGATGTCGATGATCGACGTCACCTGCACGCCGTGCGCCCGGCAATAGTCCAGGAAGTCGCGGCGGGTGCACATGTGGATGTTCGGAGTGTCGTGCCATTGGAACGGCAACTCGCGGCTCACCGGCATCCGCCCGCGCAGCAGCAGCGCCAGGCGGATGCCTAGATAGCCGAAGTTGGGAAAGGAGACGATCACCTGCCGGCCGACGCGCAGCATCTCCGCCAGCAGGTCGACCGGCCGCTCGATCACCTGCAGCGTCTGGTTGAGCACCACGTAGTCGTAGCTGCCGCTGGCGTGGTCGCGCAGCCCCTCGTTCAAGTTGCCCTGGAACACGGTGATGCCGCGCGCCAGGCAGCGGACGATCATCGCCTCCTCGATATCGACCCCCAGGCCGTGCACGGCCTTGGCGGCCCGCAGGCGGTGCAGCAACTCGCCGTCGCCGCAGCCCAGGTCCAACACCGTGCTGCGCGGCCGGACCAGGTCGACGATCAGGTCGTAGTCGAGGTGTTGTCGGCGTTCGCTCGGCGACATGTCAGTCAGCGGCCGGCCCGGCCGGCGTCGACGTTGTCCAGAAACGAGCGGACGATGCCGGTCAACCGGCCGCTCTCCAACAGGAACGCGTCGTGGCCGTAGACGCTCTCCAACTCCACGTAGGAGACGTCGCGGCCGACCTGCATCAGCGCGCTCACGATCTCCTTGGACTGACTGGACGGATAGAGCCAGTCGGACGTGAACGACGCCACCAGGTACTTGGCGCGGGTGCGGCGCAACGCCTCCGGCAGCGATCCGTACGATTCCGACAGATCGTAATAGTCCATCGCCTTGGTGATGTACAGATACGAGTTGGCGTCGAAACTCTCCACGAAACGGCTGCCCAGGTGCTCCAGATACGACTCGACCTGGAACTCGCCGGACATCTCGTAGGTGAACGCGGCGCGGTCCTGCAGCGTCCGTCCGAACCGCCGGCCCAAAGACATCTCCGAAAGATAGGTGATGTGGCCGATCATGCGCGCGATCGCAAGCCCGTGGGCGGGCGGATCGCCGCCGTAATAGTCGCCCCGGTTCCAGGCCGGATCGGACATGATGGCGTTGCGGCCTACGGCGTGAAAGGCTATGCCCTGCGCGGTGACCGTGGCGGTCGACGCCAGCACGACCGCGGACCGCACCCGCTCGGGGTAGCGGATCGCCCACTCCAGCGCCTGCATGCCGCCCATGGAGCCGCCGGCGGCGCAGTACAGCGTCTCTATGCCGAGGTGGTCGATCAGGCGGCGCTGCGCCTCCACCATGTCGCCGATCGTGATCAGCGGGAAGTCGAGCCCGTAGCGCGCGCCGTCCGCGCGCGGCGACGACGGCCCGGTGGAGCCGTTGCAGCCGCCGATGAAGTTGGTGCAGATGACGAAGAACCGGTCGGTGTCGAAGCCCTTGCCCGGCCCGATCATGTCGTCCCACCAGCCGGGCCGCTTGTCGTCCGGGGAGTGGTAGCCGGCCGCGTGATGGCTGCCCGACAGCGCGTGGAACACCAGGATCGCGTTGGAGCGGTCGGCGTTGAGGGTCCCGTAGGTCTCGTACCGGACCGTGATCGGTCCCAGGCGCTTGCCGCTGTCGAGCGTCAGGGCGTCGGGAGGCTCGGCGAAGGTGTGGTCGCGCGGCGTGACCAGCCCCACCGAGCCGGCCGCCGCCGCCTTTGCCGTCGTCGTGTTCTCCCCCATGCCGTTGTCGGTGTACGCTGCTGCCCTGCCCGGAGCCATGCCTGAAGCCAATGCCGCCCAGCCCGAAGCCGTGGTCCGGCCAGTCGGGTCCCACGCAGCCGGGTCCCAACCCGCCGGGCCATTGTATCAGCCCTTGGTCGTGCGGCGCATCGCCGGCCGGCTGCGGTCAACGGCAGGGACGCGGTGGCTGCCGGCTGCCGCCGCCGCGCTCCTGACCGCCGCCTGCGCCACCGGGCCGCCCTCCCTGGAGCGCGCCAATCTCAGCTCGATGCCGGCCGACGTCGACGTGGCGGCGGCCGTGCACGTGGCGGCGTTGCGCGCGCCGGTGACCGCCGTGGTGCGGGCGGCGGACCTGCCGGTGCCGGACTGGTTGCTGCAGCGGCTGGTGGTGGTGGTGGCCGGCGTCTACGGCGGCGCCGAACCGGGCTACCTGTTCTGGATGCGCGGCGTCCGCGTCGATCCCGGCATGGGCGCGCTGCTGCTGCTCCATCCCGACTGGTTCTACGTCGAACGGCCGTATCCGCACTATCGATCCGGGGGCCAGGCGGTGCTGCTCACCGGCCGTGACTCGATGGTGATGACCAACCTGCCGCTCGACCGCGTGGAGCGCGCGTTCGACGCCGCGGAGTTCGCGCTGCCGGCCGGCGTCCCGATAGCGCAGGACCGGCTCGACCTGCTGCTGGTCATACCGGACCTGGCCGCCGCGATCCGCGGGCTGGCCGCCGACTCCCCGTTGACCCCGGTGGCCGATCGGTCGCAGCCGGAGTTCACCTGGGTGGCCGGCACGGCCGCGGCGGACGGGCTGCAGCTCACCGGCGCGCTCCGCACCCCGCACGCGGGGGTGGCGCGGGTGCTGGCGGCGGCGGCCGGCGGCAGTCCGGCGTTGACCGGGGTGCGGCTGCGGGCCGACGGCACGTGGGTCCGGCTCGACGGACAGATGCCGTTCGAGCGCGTGATCGACGCGGCGGCCATCCTGCTCGACGTGCAGGGCGGCGAGCAGGACGGCGCGGCGGAGGACGGCGCGTGAGCGTCGCCATCGTCGATTATGCGGCCGGCAACCGCACCAGCGTGCAGAACGCTCTGCGGTTCCTGGGCGCTGACTACACGGTTGCTTCGGAACCGGCCGCGCTGCTGGCGGCCGAACGGGTGATCTTTCCCGGCGTGGGCGAAGCGCGCGCGGCCATGGACGACTTGGCGCGCCGCGGCATGGACGACGCCTTGCGGCAGGTGAGCGCCGCCGGGCGGCCGGTGCTCGGCATCTGCATCGGCGCGCAGGTGCTGCTGCAGCACTCGGCGGAGCGCGACACCGCCTGCCTGGGGCTGGTGTCCGGGCGGACGGTCGGGTTTCCGCAGCCGCGGCCCGGCGACGGGATGAAGGTGCCGCACATGGGGTGGAATCAGGTGCGCCGGAACCGCGGCCACCCGCTGTTCGACGGCATACCCGACGGCTGCTCGTTCTACTTCGTGCACTCCTTCTTCCCGCAGCCGGCCGACCGCTCGCTCGTCCTGGCCACGACCGAGTACGGGGTCCGCTTTGCGTCCGCGTACGCCGCCGGCAACCTGGCCGCCGTGCAGTTCCACGCGGAAAAGTCGGGGCGGCACGGCCTGCGGCTGCTGGCCAACTTTCTGGCGTGGGACGGTGCTTGAGCGGCGGGTGATCGTCTGCCTGGACGTGCGCGACGGGCGGACCACCAAGGGCGTGCGATTCCTGGACAATCGGGACGTGGGCGATCCGGTCGCCATGGCGCGCGCGTACTACGAACAGGGCGTCGACGAGCTGGTCTTCTACGACATCACGGCGTCGGCGGAGCGGCGCGGCGTCATGTTGGAGATCGTGCGCGCGGTCGCCGCGCAGGTCTTCATCCCGTTCGCGGTGGGCGGCGGCATCGGCTCGCTGCAGCAGATGCAGGCGGTGCTCCTGGCCGGCGCGGAAAAGGTGAGCCTCAACTCCCAGGCGGTGCGCAACCCGCAGCTGCTGGCCGAGGGGGCGGCGGCGTTCGGGCGCCAATGCATCGTGCTCGGCATGGACGCCAAGCGCGACCCGGCCATGCCGAGCGGTTACCGGGTCTACGTCGACGGTCTGCGCACCGCGACCGACCTGGACGCGCTGGAGTGGGGGCGGCGCGCCGTCGAGCTCGGCGCCGGAGAGGTGGTGCTCAACGCGATCGACACCGACGGCACGCAGGCCGGCTACGAGTTGACCGTGACGCGGATACTGGCCGACCGGCTGCCGGTGCCGGTGGTCGCCTCCGGCGGGGCGGGGCGGGTGGAGCACGTGGCCGACGTGCTGATCGACGGTCACGCCGACGCCGCGCTGGTCGCCTCCATCGTGCACTTCGGCGCCTGCACGGTCGGCGACATCAAGGAGCATCTGAGCGCGCGCGGCGTGCCGGTCCGCATCGACTGACTTGGGCCGCGACGGCCCCGGCCGGTTGCCCGTTCCGGCCGCGCGGCTTTACATTGGCGGCGGACAACCATGCCTACCTATGAGTATGAATGCGGCGTCTGCGGGCCGTTTGAGCAGTTCCAGCGGATCACGGAAGATCCGCTGTCCGATTGTCCCCGTTGCGGCAGCGCGGTGCGGCGGCTGATTTCCAGCGGGACCGGCGTCATCTTCAAGGGGTCGGGCTTCTACTCGACCGACAAGCGCAACGCGGGCAAGGGATCGTCCGACGGCGACGGCAAGGACGGGCCGGGCGCCAAGGACGGCTCGGCCGGCAAGGGCAAGGATGGCGCCAAGACCGGCGCGGCCAAGGCCGGCGGCGAGGGGAAGTCCGGTGGGGATGCCAAGTCCGGCGGAGGCGCGGCGAAGAAGGAGCCGGCCGCGGCTACGGGGTCGAAGCGGTAGGCCCCGGAGGGGTCCCCGGCGCGGGACCGAGGCGTTCGGCGCCGGGCGCGCTGCCGTCCACGGCGGCGGCGATCAGGTCGTCGGCTTCCAGTTCCCGCAGGGCGGCGTGCATCTGCGCCCCGTCCGGGCGCAGCACCGGGTGTTTCGCCGCGAACAGCGTGCAGCAGTCCGGATACGGCAGGATCGACGTCTCGAAGGTGCCGATGGCGCGCGCCGTGCGCACGATCTCCTCCTTGTCCATGCCGATCAGCGGCCGCAGCACCGGCAGCTCGCTGGTGGAGTCGGTGAAGGCGATCGCCTCGCCGGTCTGGCTGGCCACCTGCCCCAGACTCTCGCCGGTGATCAGCGCCACGGCGCCGGTGCGCCGCGCGACCCGGACCGCCGCCCGCATCATGCACGCGCGCAGGAGCAGGGTGGCGAACCGGTTGCGGGCGCGCTGCCGGATGCGTTCGTGGAGCGCCGTGAAGGAGAGTGAGCAGAGGCGCGCGTCCGGCACGTAGCGCGCCAGGAGCTGGGCCAGGCGTTCCACCTTGGCCAGCGCGTCGTCCGACGTGTACGGCCAGGAGTGGAAGTAGACGTGGTCGAGCGGCATGCCGCGTTTGCCCATCAGGTAGCCGGCGACCGGCGAGTCGATCCCGCCGGAGAGCAGCAGCAGCCCGCGGGCGGACGCCCCGACCGGCAGTCCGCCGCGGCCCGGCGACGGCGGCCCGTACAGGTAGATGCGGTCGCGCACCTCCACCGACAGGACGAAGCCGGGGTCGCTCAGGTCGACGCGGAGCGCCGGCTGCGCGGCGCGGATCAGGTCGCCCAGGCGGCAGGCGATTTGATAGGAGGTGAGCGGATACCCCTTGTCGCTGCGGCGCGCGTCGACCTTGAAGGTCGGGGACGGCGCGGCGGCGGACAACCGGCCGGCCAGCGCCACCGCGGCCGCGTCCAGCGCGCCGGCGTCGCGGGCGACGACCGCCGCCTCCGCGTAGGACACGATCCCGAACGTGTCGCCCAGGGCGCGCGCCACCGCCGCCGAGTCGGCGTAGTCTTCGACGAACAGCCGCCCCCAGACGCGCCGCACGCGGTGCGGGACGCCGGTGAGTTGGCGGTGGATCTGGCCGATCAGCCGTTCCTCGAACTGCCGGCGGTTGGCGCCCTTGAGCGAGATCTCGCCGTACTTGACCAGGAACGCCCGGCTGCCCGCGCTCACGTCCGCGCCAACTCCCTCGCGGGCGCCGGCGCCGGCCGGACGCCGAGCCGGCCGGCGGCGTCCCGGACGGCCGTCTGCAGAGCCGTAGCGAATCGATCGATCTCGTCGGCGGTGGTGGCCGGCCCGATCGACACGCGCAGCGCCCCGGCGGCCTGTTCGGCGGGGACCCGCATCGCTTCCAGCACCCGCAACCGCTTCCGCGAGCGGGTGGCGCAGGCGGAGCCCGGCGACACGCAAAAGCCGCGGTCGCCGAGCAGGCGGACGGTCACCTCGGACGGGAGCGCGGGCACGGTGAGCTTGAGGATGAACGGCGAGAACCTTGGGTCGTACGGCTGGCGGCCGGCCGGAATCGTCGCCGCCTCCGGGACCGCCCGCAGGCGGTCGATCAGCTTGGCCATGACCGGCGCCGCGGCGGCGGCCCGCTCGGCCGGCGGCGTGGCGGCGCACGCCGCGGCGGCGAACCCGGCGGCGCCGGCCACGTGTTCCGTACCGGCGCGCCGGCCCCCTTCCTGCGCGCCGCCGGCCTGCATGAACCGTACCGGCGCGCCGGTCCGCACCCAGAGCGCGCCGACGCCGCGCGGGCCGCCGGCCTTGTGGGCGCTGAACGACGCGGCGTGCACGTGCGGACCGAGCGGCAGCTCGACCGCGCCGAGCGCCTGCACGGCGTCGGTATGGAACAGCATCCGCGCGCCGTAGCGCCGCGCCGCGCCGGCGACCGCCTGGGCTGCCGCGGCGACCGGCTGGATGACGCCGGTCTCATTGTTGACCGTCTGGATCGAGACCAGGTAGGTGCGCTCATCGAGCAGCGCGCTCAGGCGCTCGACGTCGACCGCGCCGGCGCCGTCTACCGGCGCGCGGAGGACGCGGAATCCGATCTGCGCCAGGAGCGCCGCCGCGCCTTCGATCGAGTCGTGCTCGACGGCGCCGATCACCAGCGTGTCGCGCCGCGGCAACCCGCGTTCGGGGTGGAGCAGAGTGAGCGCGGATTGCAGCATCAGGTTGTTGGACTCGGTCGCCCCGGAGGTGAGGACGATCTCCGCCGGGTCGACGCCGAGCGCGCCGGCCAAGCGCGCCCGCGCCGCGGCCAGCGCGTCCGCCGCCTGCCGGCCGCGCGGGTGCGGCGACGACGGGTTGGCGTGCCAGCCGGCGGCGGCGCGCACCGCTTCCGGCAGCGGCGGCGCGGTCGCCGCCCAGTCCAGGTAGATCATTTCGGTATGGTAGCCGACCATGCGCCGGTCCGCGCGCGCCGCCGCGCGGGACGGTTTGATTGCGGTTGACCGGTGTGGTATGTTGGTGACGGGGCCATGTTGTTCTTCGGCTGGGGACCGTTCGGCTTTCTCTCACTGCTGCTGCCGGTGGTGCTGATGTACGCCTTCCTGCGGATCGGCACGACGATCTTTCGCCGCATCCAGGACGAAACGGAAGAAGAAGACCGGCCCCGGCTGCGGGGGCGCGGCAGCGGCGTCCATCGCTACGCGGCGGATGAAGTCGAGGCGGCCGAACGGCGCTCGCCGTTCGCCATGCAGAACCCGTTTGGCCGGCGGTCGCTCGACAGCCGCGTGTTCCGGCTGGCGCACCGCAACGGCGGGCGGGTCACGGTCTCGCAGGTCGTGATGGAGACCGGCATGACGCTGGAGCAGACCGAAGCGTACCTGGATCAGCTCTGCGACGGCGTGCGCGTCCGCATGGAGGTCTCCAACGGCGGGCTGGTCACCTACGAGTTCCCGGAGCTGACCGACCGCCCCGGAAGCGCCGGCCCGGTCTGACCAAAGCCGGCCGCGTGCCGGCGCCGGCAACCGGCCCGCAGGCGCGCGTACAGGGACGCGATATGGATGTCTTCCGCCTGCGGCAGCGCTTGGTCGACGACTACCAGCGCTACACGCGCAGCTTCATCAAGATCAGGGACCGGCGGATAGCGGCGTTCGTCGACGCCCACCTCGATGGCGAGGGGTTCTGGCCGGAGCCGCTGCTGCAACTCAACCCGGCGTTCAGTCCCGGCGGCACGATCGACGATCTGGTCGAGCAGGGAGTCCTGCACGACGAATGCTCGCGCATCTTCCGAATCCGCGAGTCGAGCGCAGACCGCCGCGGGTCGCAGCTGCCGCTGCACCGCCACCAGCGTGAGGCGATCCTGGCGGCGCACGCCGAGCAGTCCTACGTCCTGACCACCGGCACCGGTTCCGGCAAGAGCCTGGGCTACATCGTGCCGATCGTGGACCGGGTGCTGCGCCGCGGCTCCGGGCGCGGCATCCGGGCGATCATCGTCTATCCCATGAACGCGCTGGCCAACAGCCAGCACGAGGAGCTCGGCAAGTTCATCGACGCGGCCTATCCGCCGGGTCAGGCGCCGGTGCGGTTCGCCCGGTACACGGGACAGGAAGGACGCGAAGCGCGGGAAGCCCTGCGCAGCAACCCGCCGGACGTGCTCCTGACCAACTACCTGATGCTGGAGCTGATGCTCACCCGCGTCGAGGACCGGCAACTGGTGAAGGCCGCGCACGGGCTGCGCTTCCTGGTGTTCGACGAGCTGCACACCTACCGCGGCCGCCAGGGGGCCGACGTGGCGATGCTGATCCGCCGCTGCCGCCACGCCGTCGGCAACGACGTGATCTGCGTCGGCGCCTCCGCCACCATGGCCAACGACGGCGCGGCCGACGAGCAGCGGCGCGCCGTCGCCGAGGTGGCGCAGCTCCTGTTCGGAGTGGAGTTCACGCCGCAGCAGGTGATCGGCGAAACGCTGCAGCGGGCGACGCCGGAAGTCGATTCCGACGTCCCGGCGGTGCGCGCCACGCTCCGCGCCGCGGCCGCCGGCGAGGCGCCGCCGGAGGAGTACGAGCTGTTTCGGAGCCACCCGCTCACCTCATGGATCGAATCGACCTTCGGCGTACGCGAAGCGGAGGCCGCCGGCGGGCTCATCCGTCAGTCCCCCCGCAGACTTGACGGCGCAGGCACCGGCGGCCAGCCGAGCGCCGCGGCGGAACTCGCCGGGCTCACCGGCGCGGGACGCGAGCAGTGCGCGGCGGTGCTGCGCCGCTGGCTGCTCAAGGGATCGACGCTACGCAAGGACTCCACGAGCCGGTTCCCGATCTTCGCCTTCCGCCTGCACCAGTTCCTGACCCGCGGCGACACCGTGTGGGCGTCGCTGGAGGCCGAGCGGAGCCGCCACCTGGAGATGTCCAAGCAGGCGGCGAAGCCGGGTGAGCCGCACAAGCCGCTGTATCCGCTGGTCTTCTGCCGGCACTGCGGGACCGCCTACTACCGCGTGCGGGTGGCCACGGACGATCACGGGCGGACGCTGATTGCGCGCGAAGACGACAGTCGGCCCGGCGACGCCGGCGACGCGAACGGATACCTGTATCTCTCCGAGGAGTCGCCCTGGCCGCGTGACGGCAGTCCTGAGCTTCTCGAACGGCTGCCGGATTCGCTCAAGGAAACGACGGCCCGCGGCGGAGAACGGGTGCGCCCCGACGCCCGCGGCGACGTGCCGGAGCCCGTATTCGTCCATGCGGACGGCCGCATCGTCCCGGAGGGGGAGGGCATCCCGGCCGCGCTGATCGGCCGCCGATTTCTGTTCTGCCTGGAGCCGTCCTGCGGAGTCGCGTACGCCAGGAGCCAGCGGTCGGAACGGTTCAAGCTGGCGACCCTCGGCGTCGACAACCGGAGCACCGCCACCACGATTCTGGCGGTGCGGTCGCTCATCGAGCTGCAGGGCAGCCGGGAGCTGGAGTCGGCGGCGCGCAAGCTGCTCAGCTTTACCGACAACCGGCAGGACGCCTCGCTGCAGGCCGGTCACTTCAACGACTTCGTCCAGGTGGCGTTGCTGCGCTCCGCGCTGTGCCGCGCCTGCGCGCAGGGGCCGGCGGCGGGTCTGCGGCACGGCGACTTGTCGCGTTACGTCCTGGACGCGATGGCGTTGCGGTTCGACGACTACGCCGCCGATCCCGAGGTGCGCGGACCCGCCCGCCAGCGCACCGAGGACGCCGTGCGCCGGGTGCTGGAATATCTCCTGTACCGCGACCTGGAACGCGGCTGGCGCGTCACCGCTCCCAACCTGGAGGATTGCGGTCTGCTCCGGTTCGACTACGAGGGGCTCAGCGGCGCAGACGGGCTGCTCGGCGAGATCGGGTTGTGGGAGACCGGGTTTGCCGAGCACGCGGTCCCTGAGACGCTCCGCGCGGCGCCGGCAGGTTTGCGCGAGGAGTTGGTCCGTACCCTGCTCGATCTGTTGCGCCGGCAGCTTGCCGTAAAGGTCGACGTACTCGATCCGGGCAAGCAGCACGACTTGGTCGAGCAGACGAAACCGCGTCTCCTGGAAGGTACCGCCTGGTACCTGGAGGACGAGCGGGAGCTCACCACTTCGGTCGTTGCCTGGCCGCGCTCCCGGCGCAGAGGCGAACAGCGCGGTCTGTTCGTGTCTTCGTACAGCGCTTACGGGCAGTACCTGCGCCGTCGGCTCGGAGAGCACCTGCCGAACCAACGCCTGACCCGCGAGCAGACCGACCAGATGGTTCGCTTCCTGTTCCTGGCGCTGCAGCGTTACGGAATCGTCGAGCACGTACGGGCCGGAGGCGGTGCCGACGACTGCGGCTATCAGCTCAACGCGGACGCCCTGCGCTGGCTTCCCGGCAACGGCGAGGATCGGCCGCCGGACCTGATCAGGTTGCTCGACGAAGGCTCCATTCCGCAAGAAGTCAACCGGTACTTCGTCGAGTGTTACCGCACCTTCGTAGACCTCAAGTACGTACTGGAGGCGCGGGAACACACCGCCCAGGTGGCGGCCGGCGACCGCCAGGAACGGGAGAACCGGTTCCGGGACGGAACGCTTCCGCTGCTGTTCTGCTCCCCGACGATGGAACTCGGCGTCGACATCAGGCAGCTGAACCTGGTCAACCTGCGCAACGTCCCTCCCACGCCGGCCAACTACGCGCAGCGCAGCGGGCGTGCCGGCCGTAGCGGGCAACCGGCGCTGGTGTTCACCTACTGCGCGGGCCGCAGCCCGCACGACCAGTACTTCTACCGCGAGCCGGCCCGGATGGTCGCCGGAACGGTGACGCCGCCCCGCATCGACCTCCTCAATCGCGACCTGGTTCGCTCGCACGTCCACGCGATCTGGATGGAAGCTGCGAAACCGGACATGGGGAAAACGTTGGCGCAGGTCCTCGACCTTGCCTCGGATGAAGGCAGGCTGCCGCTGCCGGTCCTGGACGCGATCAGGGAGGAACTGCGCAATCCGTATCGGCGGGATGCGGCGCGGCAACGCGCCGAGCTCGTGATGGCCGAGTTGCACGGCCAATTGGCGCGGGCGGCCTGGTTCCATGCCGACTGGGTTACGGACGTGCTCGGTCAGATGGAGCGCGACTTCGACGCGGCGTGCGATCGCTGGCGCGCCCTCTACCGCGTGGCGGTCCGTCAGCGCAAGCTCCACCACGAGATCATCGGCGACCACTCCCGTTCAGAGGCGGAACGCAACCACTCGCGCCGGCTGCGGGCGCAGGCCGAGAGCCAGATACGGCTGCTTACGGAAGCCGAGGGCGTCTACGAGGGCGACTTCTATTCCTACCGCTATTTCGCTACCGAGGGATTTCTGCCCGGCTACAACTTTCCGCGGCTGCCGGTCTCCGCCTACGTGCCGGGCCGGCGCGGGAGCCGCGGGCGCGATGAGTACATCTCGCGTCCCCGCTTCCTGGCAGTCTCGGAGTTCGGCCCCCGGGCGCTGATCTACCACGAAGGCGCGCGCTACCGCGTGTACAAGGCCAATCTCGACTTCGGCGCCGATTCCGTAGAGGAGAGCAGGGAGCTCACCACCGACACCATGAAGCGGTGCCCGGCGTGCGGCTACGCTCATTATGCGCCGGGTGCGCCCAACCTGACCGAGGTGTGTGATCGTTGCGGCGTCTCCCTCAATGCTCCGGCCCGCATCGACGGCCTGGTCCGTATGCAGAACGTGAGCCTGAAGCTCGCTCAACGGATCACCTGCGACGAGGAGGAACGGCAGCGGTTCGGCTACCGGCTTCGCACGGCCTACCGGTTCCCGGAGATCAACGGCCGGACCGACCGCAAGGACGCGGAGGTCTACTGTGACGGCGAACGGGCGCTCAAGCTGAGCTACGGAGACGCCACCGACCTGTACCGCATCAATCTCGGCTGGTCCAACCACGACGAGAGCCAGCCGCGCGGCTTCAACCTCGATCTGGAACGCGGCTATTGGTCGAGCAACCAAGCCGACACTGGCGACCGGGACGATGCCGCTACCACCGGCCGGACCGAGCGCGTGGTGCCCTTCGTGAGCGACACCAAGAACGTGCTGGTCATGAAGTTCGACGCGCCCCATTCCGAGGCGGAGATGGCCGGCCTGCAGGCCGCCTTCAAGCAGGCGGTTCAACTTCACTTTCAGATCGAACCGCGTGAGCTCGCCTGCGAGGCGATGCCGGAGCCTGACGACCGCCGTGAGATCCTGTTCTACGAAGCTACGGAGGGCGGCGCCGGAGTACTGCGTCAGATTGCCGAAGACGCGTCGATCCTCCCGGCGCTCGCCCGCCGCGCGCTGGAAATCTGTCACTACGATCCCGATTCGCTTGCGGACCAGGCCGCCGACCGGTGCGGCCGGGCGTGTTACCAGTGCCTGCTCGACTACGGCAACCAGCCGGATCACAAGGAGCTGGATCGCGCGCTGATCCGCGATACGCTGGCGGAGTTGGCGCGCTCCGAGTGCCGGCCGGCCGGCGGCGCCGGCTCCCGCTCGGAGCGCATGGCCGCGCTGCGCGAGCGTTGCGACAGCCAACTGGAACGGCGCTGGCTCGACCGCGCCGACGCGCTCGGCGTGCGGCTGCCGAGCGACGCGCAGTACGAGATTCCCGGCTACTTCACCCAACCCGACTTCTTCTACCGCGACGCCAACGCGGCGATTTATGTGGACGGCCCGCCGCATGACAAAGCGGCGCAGATACGCGAAGATGACGGTGCCACCCAGGCTCTGATGGAACGAGGCTACATCGTGATTCGCTTTCACCACGCTGACGACTGGGACGCCACCTTTCGCCGCCATGCCGACGTATTCGGAGCTCCCCGGACATGACGCTGGCCGAGATCAAGACGCTGGCCGCGGCCGGCGAGTCGGAGACCCTGGAGTTGAAGCGCTCCACCGGCGAGCGCCGTACCGGCATGAGGGCCGTGTGCGCCATGTTGAATCACCGCGGCGGCCGGGTGCTGTTCGGCGTGGAGCCGGATGGACGAGTGATCGGCCAGGCAGTGGGAGAAGACACCGTTGAAAAGCTCACCGCGGAGCTGAACGAAGTCGATCCGCCGGCTTTCCCTTCCATCGATCGGGTCACTGCGAACGGGAGGCGGGAGGTCCTGGTGGTAACGGCGTCGGCTGGCCTACAGCAACCCTACAGCCATCGGGGACAGGCGTGGCGCCGGGTCGGCAGTACCAACCGGGCCATGTCGCGGGATGAGTACGACCGCGTGTTGCTGGAGCGCCTGCATGGTCGGTTCCGGTGGGAAAACGAACCGGTCCCGGAGTGGACGGTCGATGATCTGGATCGGACCGAGATCGTTCGTACGCTCGATGAGGCGATTCGTCATGGGCGGGCGGAAGAGCCCGAAACGCGTGATACGACGGAACTGCTGCGCGGATTCGGGCTGATCCACGATGACCGGCTGCTGCGCGCCGCCGTCGTGTTGTTCGGCCGGTCGGATCGGGTGAGCGCCGAGTATCCGCAGTGCATGCTGCGGGTCGCCAAGTTCGATGGCACTTCGCGTACCGACGATTTTCTGGACAACCGGCAGTTCCACGGCCACGCATTTTCTCTCCTGAGGAGCGCGGAGCGCTTCTTCCGTGAGAACCTGCCGATCGCCGGCCGCGTCGAGCCCGACCGGTTCCAACGGGTGGACGAGCCGCTGTATCCGCCGGCGGCTCTGCGTGAGGCGCTGGCGAACGCGATCTGCCACCGCGACTACACCATCGGCGGCGGGTCGGTGGGGGCGGCGATCTACGACGACCGCCTGGAAGTGACTTCTTCAGGCCCCCTCCACTTCGGGTTCACCGCGGAGGCGTTGTTCCAGCCCCACGAGTCGATGCCCTGGAACCCGCTGATCGCGCAAGCCTTCTACCTCCGGGGGATCATCGAGCAGTGGGGACGTGGAACGATCAAGATGCGGGAACTGACCACCGGCGCCGGCCTGCCCGCGCCGGAGATCGAGGACGCCGGCGGCGGTGTTACGGTGCGCTTCAGGCACGGCACGTACGTGCCGCGGCGGGTCGAGCGGGAGGTGACCGAGCGCCAGCGGGCGATACTGACCCTGCTGGCCGAATCAGGCACGGGATTGGCCCTGGGGGAGATCGTCCAACGGGTGGGTAATTCATCTAACTGGTGGCAGATACGAGACGACCTGAGCATTCTGCGAGCCCTTGGCTTGGCGACGGTGGAGGGACGTGGCCGAGGGGCGCGATGGATACGGCAGTAGTTTTTGGAAGCCGGGTCCCTTTCAATTCATTCTCATTGTCTGCTCACATTTTCTATAAGTGACTTGTCTATAAGGAATTGAAATCTAATACCCGTAACGCCGCTCCATTATTCGCATTCCGGACCGAACGACGGTAACTACCACGCATACAACGAATTAAAATCGTTACTTCTAATTACTTCTAATTACTGCTTATTCGTTCTCATTCCTGCCGGAGCTCGTCAAAGGAAGGCGCTGACCCGCCGACAATAGACCTTGATGCTCTCCGAGTCCGGCGCCCTGGTGCGGGCGCGCGGGCGGGAGTGGGTGGTGTTGCCCGACTCGACGGACGACCTGTTGATGCTCCGCCCGGTGGGCGGGCTCGACGAGGAGGTTACCGGAATCCTGCCGGCGGTGGAACCGGTCGAGTCGGCCACGTTCCGCCTGCCCGGCCGCGCGGACCTGGGCGACTTCACTGCCGGCCGCCTGTTGCGCGACGCGGCGCGCCTCTCCACCCGCGCCGCCGCCGGGCCGTTCCGCAGCTTTGGACGCATCGCCGTCGAGCCGCGGCCCTACCAGCTCGTGCCGCTGATGATGGCCCTGCAGCTCGACCCGGTGCGCCTGCTGATCGCCGACGACGTCGGCATCGGCAAGACGATCGAAGCCGGTCTCATCGCCCGCGAGTTGCTCGACCGCGCCGAGATACGCCGCATGACCGTACTCTGCCCGCCGCCGCTGGCCGAGCAGTGGCAGCGCGAGCTGGCGGAGAAGTTCCACCTCGACGCGGAGGTCGTGCTGTCGAGCACCATCCAACGGCTGGAGCGCGACCTGCACGTCGGCGAATCGGTCTTCGATCGCCACCCGTTCACGGTCGTCTCCACCGACTTCATCAAGCGCCCGCAACGCGCGGAGGACTTCGCGCACCGCTGCCCGGCACTGGTGATCGTCGACGAGGCGCACGGCTGCACGCTCGCCGGCGGGGCCGGCCGCGGCCGCCAGCAGCGCCACGAGCTGTTGCGGCGCGTGACCGCCCATCCGGCCCGGCACGTCGTTCTGGTCACGGCCACGCCGCACAGCGGCAACGAGGACGCCTTCCGCTCGTTGCTGAGCCTGCTCGCCCCGGAGTTCGCCGATCTGCCGGCGGACCCGGACCGCGCCGAGCGCGCCGGCATCCGCCGCCGCCTCGCCCGCCACCTGGTGCAGCGCCGCCGCGGCGACATCCGCCGCTACCTGCAGACCGACACGGCGTTCCCGGAGCGCAAGGACCGGGAGGCCAGCTACGGCTTCAGCCCCACCTACCGCGCGCTGTTCGACGACATCCTGGCCTTCGCCCGCGAGTACGTCACCCACGCCGCCGATGCCGACCATCCTGACGGCGGCGAACGCCGCCGCCGGCGCGTGCGCTACTGGTCGGCGCTGGCGCTGCTGCGGTGCGTCTCGTCCAGTCCTGCCGCGGCCGCGGCGACCCTGCGCAGCCGCGCCGCCGCCGACGAGGCGGAAGGCGAAGATGCGGATGAGGTGGGGCGCCGTACCGTCCTGGATCAATCCGACGACGATGACGCGGTGGCGCTCGACTTCAGCCCCGGATCGGACACGGAAACGACGCCGCCGGCGACGCACCGCCGGCTGCTGGAGTTCGCCCGCCGCGCCGACGCCATCGACTACGCCGCCGACCGCAAGCTGCAGGGCGCCGCGCGCGAGATCAGGGCGCTCCTGAAGAACGGGTTCCATCCGGTGGTCTTCTGCCGCTTCATCGACACCGCCGACTACGTGGCCCGCCACCTGCGCGAAGCGCTGCCGGGTACGGCGGTGGAGGCGGTGACCGGCCGCCTGCCGCCCGCCGAACGGGAAGCGCGCATCCGGTCGCTCGGCGCCGGCGCGGGCGCGTTCGTGCTGGTCTGCACCGACTGCCTCTCCGAAGGCATCAACCTGCAGGAGCACTTCGACGCGGTGCTCCATTACGACCTGGCGTGGAATCCGACCCGCCACGAGCAGCGCGAAGGCCGGGTCGACCGGTTCGGGCAGCGCGCGCCGGAGGTGCGGGTGATCACCTGGTTCGGCGCCGACAACGCCATCGACGGCGTGATCCTGGACGTGCTGATCCGCAAGCACAAGAGCATCAAGAGCGATCTGGGCGTGGCGGTGGCGGTGCCCGGCTCCAGCGAGCAGATCGCCGAGGCGCTGTTCGAGGGAGCGCTGTTCCGCGACCGGGAGGAAGCCGGGCAGCTCGCGCTCGACTTCATCGAGCAGATCGACGCGCAGAAACAGGAGCTGCACGGCGAATGGGAGAACGCGCGCGACCGCGAGAAGGCGAGCCGCTCCCGCTTTGCCCAACACGCCATCAAGCCGGAGGCGGTCGCCGCGGAGCTGGCCGGCGTGCGCGCGGCCATCGGCGGCAGCGCGGACGTGAGCCGGTTCTTCGCCGACGTGCTGCGCACCGTCAACGTACCGTTCCGCCTCAACGGCAGGGCCGAGGTGCGCGTGAGCAACGAGACGCCGCGCACGCTGCGCCAGGCGATCGACCGGGAGGAGCCGTTCGCCGGCCGCTTCGAGTTGCCGCTGCAGGCCGGCGAGGTCTACCTGGGACGCACCAGCCCGGTGGTGGAGGGCATGGCGAGTTGGATCCTGGATCAGGCCCTGGACGCGGAGTCGCGCGACGCCGGGGCGGTGGCCGCGCGCTGCGGGGCGATCTTCACCTCGGCCGTAGAGGAGCGGACGACGCTGCTGGTGACGCGATTCCGCTACCACCTGGGGAGCGGCGGGGCGGGCGAGGAGACGCTGCTCTGCGAGGAGATCGCGCCGCTGGCGTGCACGGGGCCTTCGGCGGCGCCCGACTGGCTCCCGTTCGAGGAGGGCGAGCGCCTCATGGCGGCCCGGCCCGAGCGCAACCTGCTCCCCACCGCGATCGATCAGCAGCTCGGCGTGTTGCTGCCCGCGCTGCCGGCCTTCCGGGAGAGCCTGCAGAGCGTGGCGGCCGAGCGCGCCGCCGCGTTGGTGGAGGCGCACCGGCGGGTGCGCGCAGCAACGCGGGCGCGGGGGCGCATCGCCGTGGAGCCGGTGCTGCCGGTGGACGTGCTGGCCGCCTTCGTCCTGTTGCCGCCGCTGGACTGACGTGGCGCGCCGCGACCTGCCCGACTTTCAGACCGTCCGCTCGGAGGGCGGGCTGCTGCCGCGCGACGTGCTGCGCCGCGTGGTCGATCCGCGTTCGGGCTTGGCGGGCGCCGCGCCGGAGGACTACGGCGTGCCGCCCGGCGAACGCCTCAACGAGACCATCATCCAGTCCTGGAACCGCCTGCGCCGGCACTGGGCCGAGTTCGATGCCCGCAAGGCGAGCCTGGCGTCAGACGTGGCCGGCACCGGCCTCACCAACGACCGATGGAGCCTGCCGCTTGCGCGCGAGCTCGGATTCGGGTTCCTGCCGGCGACCGCCGGTCCTGAGCTGGGCGGGCGCGCGTACCCGATCAACCGGTTCTTCGGTCCCGTGCCGATTCACCTGATCGGCTGGAATCTCGATCTCGACAAACGCTCCGCCGGGCAGCGCGGCGCCGCGTCGGCGAATCCGCATGGGCTGGTGCAGGAGTTCCTCAACCGTAGCGACTCCCACTTGTGGGCGCTGGTGTCGAACGGCAAACACCTGCGCGTATTGCGCGACAGCCAGGCGCTGTCCCGCCAGTCGTTCCTGGAGTTCGATCTGGAGGCGATGTTCGCGGGCGAGGTGTATTCCGACTTCGTCCTGTTGTGGTTGACCGTGCACGCGACGCGGTTCGTGCCGCGCGACGGCGGCCGGCCCGAAACCTGCCGCCTCGAGGAGTGGACGCAGGAGGCGGAACGGCAGGGAACGCGCGCGCTCGGCGACCTGCGCGGCGGTGTGGAGCGAGCGCTGGAGATGCTGGGCGCCGGCTTCACCGGCCATCCCCGCAACGCCGATTTGCGCGAGGCGCTACGGGCGGGGACGCTCACCCCGGCCGGCCTGCACGAGCAGCTCCTGCGCGTAGTGTATCGGCTGATCTTTCTGTTCGTGGCCGAGGACCGCACGCTCGACGGCCGTTCTCTGCTGCATCCGCCGGATCCGCCGGAGGAATCCGCCGCCGCGCAGACCGCCCGTGAGCGCTACGCCGCCTGGTACGGCACGGCGCGGCTGCGCCGGTTGGCCGGCCGGATCAAGGGCTCCCGCCACGGCGACCTCTGGCGCCAGTTCCGGTTCCTGGTCCGCCCATTGTCCGGGGACCCCGGCGCCGAGACGGCGCGTCGGCAGCTCGCGCTGCCCAAGCTCGGCAGCCTGCTCTGGGACCCGGCGTCGACCGCGGCCCTCAACGACGCGGAGCTCACCAACTTCGACTTCCTGGAAGCGCTGCGCCACTTGGCCTTTACCCGCCAAGACAAGATGCTGCGGCCGGTCGACTACCACAATCTCGGCGCCGAGGAGTTGGGCGGCGTGTACGAGAGCCTGCTGGCGCTCACCCCGCAGATAAACGGCGGCGGCGGGCACTTCTCGTTCGCGGAGTTCGCCGGCAACCGGCGCAAGGCGTCCGGCTCCTACTACACGCCCGACGCGCTGGTGCAGTGCCTGCTCGACTCGGCGCTCGACCCCGTGGTCGAGGCGGCGGTCCGCGGCAAGACCGGCACGGAGGCGGAGCAGGCGATCCTGGACCTGAAGGTGTGCGATCCGGCCGTCGGGTCCGGGCACTTCCTGGTCGGCGCCGCGCACCGCTTGGCCCGTCATCTGGCGCGTATTCGCGCCCATACAGACGGAGACAGCGAACCGTCTCCGCTCCTGTATCAGGAGGCATTGCGGGAAGTGATCGGCAAGTGCCTGTACGGGGTGGACGTAAACCCGATGGCCGCCGAGCTGTGCCGCGTGGGCTTGTGGCTGGAGGCGCTGACGCCCGGCAAGCCCTTGTCCTTTCTGGATCATCACGTCCGGGTGGGGGACAGTCTGCTCGGCGCCACGCCGGAGCTGGTCGTTGCGGGGCTTCCGGACGGCGCGTTCAAGGGGATTCCCGGCGACGAAGCGGCATCCTGCACGCGCTGGCGGAAGCGGAACAGGACCGAGCGCGACGACCGCCAGTTCGATCTGGGTCTGGTCGCCGAATCGCGGGCGGAGTACGACTCGCTGGCCGCGCGCAGCCGCAGCATTGACCAAGAGCCCGATGGCACCCTGGACGAAGTACGCCGCAAGTACGCGGCGTTCCACGATCTGGAGCGGTCCCCGAAGTATCGGAAGGAGCTGTTGACTGCGGATGCGTGGACCGCCGCCTTCGTCTGGCCTAAGCGGTCCGGCGCAGTCGAACCCGTTACGACCGATACGTTACGGCGACTCGGGGAGAGTGCCAACGGCCTGTCCGTGGCGCAGCGCGCGGAAACCGAGCGCTTGGCGAACCGGTACCAATTCTTCCATTGGAATTTGGCATTCCCGGAGGTGTTCGATGCCGGCGGGTTCGATTGCGTACTCGGCAACCCGCCGTGGGAGGTGGCGAAGCTTCAGGAGAAGGAATGGTTCTCGGAGCGAAAACCGCAGATTGCGGCCGCCCCGACCGCCGCGGCCCGCAAGCGCATGATCACCGCTCTCGCCCAGGATGATCCCGAGTTGCACCAAGCGTTCGAAGCTGCGTTGCGGGTTGCGGCCGGCCGCAGCCACCTGCTGCGCGACAGCGGCCGGTACCCACTCTGTGGCGGAGGTACGATCAACCTCTACGCGGTGTTCGCCGAGCTGACGCGGAACATTCTGAATGAAAGCGGCCGCGTTGGTTGCGTGCTGCCGACCGGCATTGCTACCGACGATACAACCAAGCTCTTCTTCCAAGACGTGGTAAAGGAACGCTCGCTGGTCAGTCTTTTCGATTTCGACGAACGCAGCCCCCTGTTTCCCGACAGCCAGAAGAAGTTCTGTCTGTTTACGACGGGCGGAGGAGCCGGGCCCATCAGCGACCGCGCCGAGTTCGTGTTTTCGGCCAATGCGGTCGACGACCTACGTGACACCGAGCGCCGGCTCACGCTTTCGCAAGAAGACATTGATCTGCTCAACCCAAACACACGAACGTGCCCGGTATTTCGTTCCGGCAGAGACGCCGCCTTAGCCAAAGCGATCTATCGGCGTGTACCGATCTTGGCACGAGACTTGTTAGAGAGAGAGAGAGAGAGAGAGAGAGAGAGAGAGAGAGAGAGAGAGAGAGAGAGAGAGAGAGAGAGAGAATGGGCGATTCGCTTCTTCCGGATGTTCGACATGTCCGGCGACTCGCACCGATTCCGAACGCGGGAGCAGTTGGAAGCGCTGGGATACCGACTCGACGGCAACGTCTTCCGAGCGCCGGCCGCATGACCGTGAGCCCCTGGGACGTGAGGTTTCTGACGATGTTTCACATGTCGGGCGACTCGTGGCGCTTTCGGACGCGCGAGGAGCTGGAAGCGATGGGCTACGAGCTGGATGGCAACATCTTTCGCGCGCCGCCTGACAGGCAGGTGACTCATGGCCTATAGGGTTTCACCAGGGATTGTTCAACATGTCTAGCGACTCACACTTGTTCAGTACCGGTAGACAGATGGAGCGGCAGGGCTACAGCCGCGACGGTAACGCCTACCGCAAGCCCGGCGCCGAGGATTACCTGCCGCTGTACGAAGGAAAGATGGTCCATCACTACGACCATCGCTGGGCGGCCTACGGCGATGGCCGCACCCGTGATCTTACTCCGGCTGAGAAGCAGGACCCGGAGGGCGTCGTCTGTGGTCGCTACTGGGTGCGTTCTGGCGACGTAAAGGAGGTGCTGGAAAGCGCGGAATGGGATCGAGAGTGGCTGCTGGGCGTTCGGGACGTCACCAACACCATCAACGAACGTACAGTCGTGGGCGGCGTGCTCTCGGCCTCTGCCGTCGGCAACAGCCTTCCGGTGTGGATGGCGGGGCGGGAACCGCGAACGGTCCTGCCGGCCTTGTTGTCGAGCTTGGCTTGTGACTACGCAGGCCGCCTCAAGGTGGGAGGAAACCACCTCAACTTCTTCATCGCCAAGCAGATTCCGGTCATCCCTCCCGACGTGTTCGCCGACCAGGCGCCGTGGGGCTACAAAGACGAGTCGCTACGGGCTTGGTTCGTCCCACGAATCCTGGAACTGACGTACACCGCTTGGGACCTGCAACCCTTCGCGCGCGACTGCGGCCACGACGGCCCGCCGTTCCGCTGGGACGACGAGCGCCGGTTCCGGCTCCGTTGCGAACTCGACGCCGCCTGCTTCCACCTCTACCTGCCAGCGGACGATCGCGGCGACTGGATCCGTGCGCAGCAAGCCAACGGCTGTCCGCACGACGAATCCGAGGAGGAACTCGCCGACCTGACCGCCCACTTCCCCACGCCGCGCGACGCCGTCGCCTACATCCTGGACACCTTCCCCATCATCCGCCGCCGGGACGAAAAGCAGCACGGCGAATACCGCACCAAACGTGAAGTTCTGGCCCGCTACGACGCCATGCAAACCGCCATCGCCACCGGCGCGCCATACTCCACCGTCCTAGACCCGCCCCCCGCCGACCCAAGCCGCTGCCACCCACCCCGGCCCGCCTGACCCCGCTCCCCGGCGCGCTGCCGGCGGCGGCTTGACATTGATACGCAGAAAGGACACGCTTCTGCATATGCCGACCAGAACGATCTCCGTAACCCTGGACGCCTACGACAAGCTGAGCCGGGCGCGGCGGTACCCCAGCGAGTCGTTCACGCAAGTGATCATGCGCGCATCTTGGCCCGAGGACACCATCACCGCCGCGGAACTGCTGAGTCGGCTCGACAGCGGCCCGGCGCCGTTTACTGCCGATGGCCTGGACGCGGTCGACCGGGCCAAGGCGGAACAGCGGGCGCCCGAAAACAAATGGAACGATCCCGCGATGGGCAAGAAGAAAGCTCCCGTAGACAGTGACTACTCGGGCCGGCCGCTCGACCGACCCGCGCCGGAGGAACTCGACGACGTCGATTGGCGCGAGGACTTGGCCGATGTCGAGGGGCTCATGTCAGATGATGGCGCGGAGCTGGTGGCAGGCCACGACGACCGTTACTACTACCTAGGCAAAAACGGATGGCCTGACTACGATCGGGGAGCGGTAGATCCCGTTACCTTCAAGCCGATCGCCGAACAATGAGCAAGGCTGATCGACCCCAAGGACGGCAAGAAGGTGGTCGCCCAGCTCGGCAGCTCCCGGCGGCTCGACACGATCTGGCGCGTCAACATGGGCCAAGCCGCCTCGCGCATCGCCCGGATCACCTGCTCGACGTAGCCAGGAATGAGTCGCGCCGCAAATTCCTGGGAATCAATAGCCCTGCCGCTTTACGTGACTTCGCCGCCAGTCTTGGCGCCGCCTACGGGATTGCTCGCCGCACGCGGTCGAGCAGCTCTTCCTCCGTCTCGCAATCGATGATCCATTCGCCGACCTGCGCCAAGCCCTCCGGATCGGTCAGGCGCTCCAGCAGGGCGGACAAACGGGGCGCCGTATCCGCCCGAAACTTCCGCGCCGCCTGGCGGCACAGGAGCCGCCGTTCTTGCTCGATACCCTGCTCGATACCCTGCTCGATACCCTGCTCGATGCCCTGCTCGATACCTTGCTCGATACCTTCCTTCAGGCCCTGCTCGCGGCCTTCCTCGACCCAATCGGCGGTCCATTCCCGCACGGTCTCGGCCAACATCGTCTGTACCTCCTCCAGTATTGCCATGGACTCCATTTCGGCGTCCCACTTCCGACGCGGCGCCAGCACCTGCGTCACCCATTCCTGAAACACGCGCGTAAGCGCCGTGTTCCCCAGCTCCCGCAGCCGCTCGATCAGCGCAGCCACCAGCGCCGGCGTCCGCTCCCGCTCTCGATTGGTCTCCAGCGCGATCAGGGCCGACATCAAGTTGCGGCCAGGAAGATCGTGCGCGCCGATTCTCCGCTCGTCAAGCAGATAGTACCGCTGCGACGGTTGATACGGCGCCAGCGTCTCCCCGCGGCCAGCAACCATCTCGGCTACGTCCTCGGCTGCGGTCCAGGGGCTGCTCCCGTTGTAGATCACGATCGGCAGCACCGGCGGGAGCTTGCCGTACCGGCTCAGGACCCCGTCGTCGATCAGCTTCTGGTACAACAGGCTGGTGTAGGCCATCACCCGCACCGCCATCGCGGAGTCGACGGTGGACTGAAACTCCAGCAGCAGCATCAGGTACAGGCGTTCCCCGCGGAAGTGAACCTGCCACACGATGTCACCGTGGCGTTCGCGCAGGCGGTCGTTGGAGAAGCTGGCCGGAACCGACTCGAGGGTGGAGAAGTCGAGATCGTCGCTCCAGCCGCGCGCGACGAAGCCGCTCAGCAGGTCCTTGACCATGTGCGGCCGCGAGAACAACCGTTTGTAGGCTGGGTCATGCATGGCGAGCCGGAGCATACCCGGCGGAAGCGCCGGCCTGCCAGCGGCTTCCACCGTCGTTCTCGACGAAGCCGGCGCGGTCGGGTACCATGCCGCCATGCTGATCGACGCGCACAATCATCCGAACTGGCACGGCCCACGACGCGGACCAAGTTGAAGGCGTCGCTTCGCCATCTCGTCACGGCAGGACCGAGGTGATCCGAGCCCCTGTCAAGCCGGAGCTGTTGCGCTGGGCGCGCGAGCGCGCCGGACTTGAGGTAGACGCTTTGACCCGGCGGTTTCCCCGGTACCCGGAGTGGGAACGCGGCGCCGCGTTGCCGACGCTGAAGCAGGTCGAGCAACTCGCCACGGCGACCCAGGCCGCGGTCGGGTACTTCTTTCTGCCCGCGCCACCCGATGATCTGCTGCCGATACCCGACCTGCGCACGGTAGGCAGCGTCCGCGTGGGTCGGCCCAGCCCCAACCTGCTCAGCACCATATACCTGTGTCAGCAGCGCCAGGAGTGGTACCGCGAGTTCGCCCGCACGGAGGGGGAGTCCGCGCTTCCATTCATCGGATCGGTGACTTCCGCCAGCGGTATTGAGACGGTCGCCGACCGTATTCGCGCTGCGCTGAAGTTCGACTTGGCTGCCCAAGCAGCGATCCCCACCCGGACGGAGACGATCCGTCACTTCATCGACGCGGCCGACGAGCTCGGTGTTCTGGTGATGGTAAACGGCGTTGTCGGCAACAACACGCATCGCAAGCTCGACCCGGACGAGTTTCGTGGTTTTGCGTTGGCTGATGACTTGGCGCCGCTCATCTTCATCAACGGCGCCGATACGAAGGCCGCTCAGATGTTCACGTTGGCCCACGAACTGGCGCATCTCTGGTTGGGCAAATCCGCGCTTTCCGATTCCGCCCCCAGCTCGGTCCCGCTTCAGGCTGTCGAGGCTTGGTGCAACCGAGTCGCGGCCGAGTTGCTCGTGCCGCTCCGGTTGTTGCGCGAGGAGTTTCGAGCGGATGCGGGCTGGCGAGCGGAGCTGGAGCGTCTCGCGCGGTGGTTCAAGGTGAGCACGCTGGTCCTGCTGCGGCGGATTCACGACATGGGAGCCTTGAACGATGCCTCTTTTCGCGCCGCGTACCAAGCCGAACGCGCTCGCCTGCTGGCGCGGCCAGCCACTTCCGGGGGCAGCTTCTACCCGACCCTCCGAACGCGCGTCGGACGCCGCTTTGGCCGCGCTCTGACGACTAGCGTCTTGGCCGGCCGCACGTCGTTCTCGGAGTCCTTCTCTCTCCTGGGAGTCAATAGCCCTACCGCTTTACGTGACTTCGCCGCCAGTCTTGGGGCGCCGCCTACGGGATTGCGCGCCGCACGCGGTCGAGCAAATCTTCCTCCGTCTCGCAATCGATGATCCATTCGCCGACCTGCGCCAAGCCCTCCGGATCGGTCAGGCGCTCCAGCAGGGCGGACAAACGGGGCGCCGTATCCGCCCGAAACTTCCGCGCCGCCTGGCGGCACAGGAGCCGGCGTTCTTGCTCGATACTGTGCCGGCGTTCTTGCTCGATGCCTTGCTCGATACCCTGCTCGATACCTTCCTTCAGGCCCTGCTCGCGGCCTTCCTCGACCCAATCGGCGGTCCATTCCCGCACGGTCTCGGCCAACATCGTCTGTACCTCCTCCAGTATTGACATGGACTCCATTTCGGCGTCCCACTTCCGACGCGGCGCCAGCACCTGCGTCACCCATTCCTGAAACACGCGCGTAAGCGCCGTGTTCCCCAGCTCCCGCAGCCGCTCGATCAGCGCAGCCACCAGCGCCGGCGTCCGCTCCCGCTCTCGATTGGTCTCCAGCGCGATCAGGGCCGACATCAAGTTGCGGCCAGGAAGATCGTGCGCGCCGATTCTCCGCTCGTCAAGCAGATAGTACCGCTGCGACGGTTGATACGGCGCCAGCGTCTCCCCGCGGCCAGCGACCATCTCGGCTACGTCCTCGGCTGCGGTCCAGGGGCTGCTCCCGTTGTAGATCACGATCGGCAGCACCGGCGGGAGCTTGCCGTACCGGCTCAGGACCCCGTCGTCGATCAGCTTCTGGTACAACAGGCTGGTGTAGGCCATCACCCGCACCGCCATCGCGGAGTCGACGGTGGACTGAAACTCCATGAAAATCAGCGAGATTCTCGACGGCAGACCGAGAACCCCGATACAGGAGGTCTGGCGGGGCATCCGCGGCGGAAGCCGCTACGCATGTTTCGCCGGCGCCGAAGACACTGAGGAAATTACCATCGCGGTGAATGGAAGGTTGGCGAAGGAGCGCGAGCGGCGCTGGGAGTACCGAATCGTATTCTCGCCCGGATCAGGTACGGCGGCGTATGAGCATCTCAGCGTAGAGGCCGAGTGGTACACGTACTCGGGTGACGACCATTCAGTATGGTGGTCCGGCGACCAAACGGACCAGAAGGAACGATCGTCCGTGGATGGGCCATGCTACCAGCCGATTCTTGGCACGGAAAAACCCTTCCCGAAGTGCCGCAAGCTGCGCGGCGTTATCGACGAGATGAAAGGCATGTTCGCGAGCATTCAACAGATCGATCTCGAGCCTCGAACGCTTAGGGAATACTCGGACACTCCAAATGTCGTACGCCTCGGTGAACGCGGAGAGGATTTCGCGTCTCTGGTGCAGACCATTTGCACGGACGAAACGAGAAAAGGCGCTTTTCTGTCGTGGCTCCGGGAGCTTCGCTTCTCGACAGGATCGGGACCGCCAACCGGACCGATGAGGGACGGCGTATGGTGATCGCACGGGCGCTGCGGAATCTGCCGTTGCTGTTTCGGTTGTGCCCGGAGCTGAAGCGGCTGCGCGACCGGATCGCGGCGCACTTGGGCGAGGCATAAAGCCTCCGTCTCGCAGTCGATGATCCATTCGCCAGCCTGCGCCAAGCGTTCCGGATCGGTCAGGCGTTCCGGCAGGGCGGACAAACGGGGCGCCGGCGCGGGCGCGCGGGCCAACGTGCGCGACGTCGTGAACGCGGTCGGCGCCGGCCGGCAGTGGCGGCGTTGCCGGCGATCTGCGATACTCACTCTGGGGAGGCGTACAGGGCATGAGCATTTCGAGCGAGCAGGTGGCGGCCTACCGCCGCGACGGCTTCACGGTGGTGGAGGACGTCCTGACGGCGGAGGAGCTACGGCGGACGCGGGAGCACATCGAGGCGATCGCCGAGGGGCGGATTCCGTTCCCGGAGTCGAGGCTGGAGTACGAGCCGGGCGCGCGGGAGCGCGGCCGGTCCCTGGACACGCTGCGCAAGATCAACGAGGCGGCGTCGCACGATCCGTTCTTCCTGGCGTTCGCGCGCACGCCCGCCATCCTGCAGGCGGCGACCGCGCTGCTCGGCCCCGACGTCAAGCTGTTCGGCGACCAGACCTTCTTGAAGCCGCCCGGCGGCGTGGAGAAGCCGTATCACCAGGATTCGGCCTACTTCAAGGTCGAGCCGGCCGATCTGGCCACCGCCTGGGTGGCGCTCGACGAGGTGACGCTCGACAACGGCTGCCTGTGGGTCATCCCCGGCAGCCACCGGCACGGCATCCGCGACCACAGCCAGCCGTGGGTGGTGGGCGACCGGACCGACAAGCAGGTGCCGGACGAGGCGATCGACCTGACCCGCGAGGCGCCGATCACGCTACGTGCCGGCAGCTGCTCGTTCCATCACAGCGTGCTCCTGCACCGCTCGGGACCGAACCGCACGCCGCACCGCCGGCGCGGTCTGGCCGTGCACTACATGAGCGCCCGCTCCCGCTGGACCGGCCCCCCGGAGGAGAAGCCGGACTACCCGCTCCTCCACGGCGTCTCCCACCCCGGCTGCGTGTAGCCGCGACGAGAAACGCCGCATCAGGGGCTCGGGATCGACGAACCTGCTGATCGACTGGCGCTAAGCTCCAGCGTCTCAGACAGTAACCTCGCGCGCGGCCTTCAGAGCTTCGCGCTCGGCGGCGGTCTCGGCGGGTATCAGGCCGGACAAGGTCCCGATCCCGGACCCCCGACAGCACGGGAAGCACCACGCCCCCCCGCCATAACCCAGAGCATACCGCTCCGGAACGCGCTGTCCGCACGTTCGGCACTCGTGGAGCGTGGCGGCACGCTCCACGAGTCTGCGTTTGTCTTCGGCACGGCGCCGAGCAATCTCCGGAGGAGACTTGCTGAAGGCGGTGGTGACCGCCTCGGCCAAGGTGCAGCCAGCGCCGTAGCGCCCGCGCTGTCCCCGCTTGCCGTACGCGTTCTCTTGCACTACGCTGAATCGTATATCGGCAAGCGCGTCCGAGTAGTAGCGCTCCTGCTCCGCAGATGTCAGCGAATCCCAGTACGCGATCTCGGCGCCCGTAAGGTCAAACCGCTCTCGGATGGACGCGGCTACCGTGCGCTTCGGTCGATTCATGGCGTTTCCCACGATTTCGATGATACATCAGCCGCGTAGCTTTGAGAACCCATGACGCTGGATGAGTTCCGGCGGAGGCTGACCAACCTCAACGTCTGGAAGCAGGGCAAGCAACGCGCTCCCCACAAGCCGTTGCTGCTGTTGCTGGCGATGGGCCGGGCCGCGCGCGGGGAAGAACGCCTCGCCCCGTTCAACGAGATCGAGGAGACCCTCACCGGCCTGCTCCGGCACTTCGGGCCGCCGCGACAGGCGCACCACCCCGAGTTTCCGTTCGGCCGCCTGGTTACCGATGGGCTGTGGGAGATTCCCGACGCCGATTCGCTCCGCCGGACCGGAAGCGGCGATCTGTACAAGACCGAGTTGCAGACCCGCGGCGTCACCGGCGGATTGCCTGAACCGTTGTACCAACTGCTTGTCAGCGATCCTGCGAGCGCACAGGCGGCGGCAGAATGGATCGTCGACGCCCATTTCCCGGTTTCGATGCGCCAGCACATCCTGGAGACCGTCGGTTTGGAGGGCGCGGTCCGGGAAGAATCGAACGCCAACGCCAGACCACGCCGTGATCCCCACTTCCGCGAGTTGGTCCTGACGGCATACGAGCGCCGGTGCGCGATCTGCGGCTTCGACCTGCGGCTCAAGGATGACCTGCTGGGCCTCGAAGCCGCGCACATCCAGTGGCACTCCCACGGCGGCCCGGATTCCGTCGCTAACGGCTTGGCGCTGTGCACGTTTCATCACGGAGCGTTCGACCGCGGGGCGGTCGGTCTGGCGAAGACTGCCGGCGACGGCGGATACCGTTCGTTGGTGTCGCAAGACATCAATGGCGAGAGCCCGGCGATCAGCTGGCTCCTCGACTACCACGGCGCTCCCGTGCGCCCTCCGCAGAACAGTGCCGGCTGGCCCGATGAAAGGTACGTAGAGTGGCACAGCAACGAGGTGTTTCGCGCGCCGGCTCGCCACCTCCCGTAACTGCGTTCAACCGATCGGAAGCCACCGATCAAGGTGAGAGTGCGCGAGGCGGCCGGCCGGGGACACAGCCGGAGCGCGCATGCCCAAACTGCACGCTACGGCGGCGCGGCGGCGCGCGTCAGGTGGTCAGAACCGTTCGGGGACTTCCAGGTACCCCACGCCGGCGGCATCGGCTCGTTCCTGGTCGACCGCGTCGATCCGATGCCCGACCACCACCGCCACGCCATCCTCCCCGAACACGGCGGCGAGCGTATCCGCACTGGTGCGGCTACGGGTCAGGTCGTCGACGTCGAGCCGATTGGCTGCGTCCACGGCAATCCAGACCGGCGCGCGGTCGCTCTGCCGTTGCGCCCGCACGATGATGTCGGTGGCGGTGATCCGTTGCTCTTGGTCCGAGCTGATACGACCCTCGTCGGCGGCCGTGGCGATCGCTTCGCTGAAGTCATCGGGCGCCTGGTGCACGGCGCTCTGAATGATGCGGGTACGGCGCACCTGCAAGCTCTGACTCAGCAGGGGCCGAATCCTGCGATGCACTTTCATCTCCAGGTCTGAGCCCTTCAAGGCGCCGACGTCGGTCTTGAGCGCCGCCACGTCGGTCTTGAGCACCGCCACGTCGGTCTTGAGCTCCTCGACGTCGGTCTTGAGCGCCGCCACGTCGATCTTGAGTTCCGCCACGTCCTTCTCGATGCGATCCAGACGCGCAGGCACACCGAGGAACTCATTGGTGAGCATGGCGCGCAACAGCAGCCGTTGTGCGTGCGGATTGGCCTCCAGCTCGGCGATGATGCGGGTTACGAGCGACTCCGGATTGAGTTGTCGTTCAGCGGTCATGGTGATCCAACGTCCGCGATCAAGCTACAGGCTAACGCCGCTCCGGTCAAGTTCGGGGATTCCCGCGCCGGCAGCGAGAGGATGACCGCCCGTCGCGCGTCCCGGACCAGCGCAGGGCGGCCTCGTCCGGTAGCAACGGCAGCTTGAATGACCGCGAGCCACTTATGGTAGGATGCGCATGTGCCCGCACCTGCTGCGCCGCCCGACCGTGCGCCGTTTCCGGCCATTCCCTGCGGTGTGACCAACTTCAAGGACCTGCGCCGCAACGGTAGTCTGTACGTAGACAAAACCCGGTTCCTGCACGACTTGGAGCGGGAGCGGTTCGTGTTCTTCAACCGCCCCCGGCGCTTCGGCAAGAGCTGCTGGCTGTCGCTGCTTTCGAGCTACTACGACCGCGCCGAGGCCGGCGACTTCGATTCGGTGTTCGCCGGCACCGCCGTCGGGGCCGACCCGACCCCCGACCGCAGCCGCTACGTCGTGCTGCGGTTCGACTTCTCCGGCTTGAGCGGCTCCCTCGACACCTTGGATCGGGAGTTCGACGAATCCTGCACCGCGCAGCTCAGGAGCGCTCTGGAGAGACACCCGGACCTGTTCCCGGCGACGGAGTTGGAAGACATCCTGGAGCCGTCGAGCATCAACATCCGCCTCCATGCGCTGTTCCTCCATGCCGGCGATCTCGGCATCCCGCTCTACGTCCTGATCGACGAGTACGACGACTTCGCCAACACCATCCTGGCCCATCAAGGCGCCGGCGCCCATGACTCGTCCACCCGCGACGGCGGCATCTACCGCAGCTTCTTCGCCACACTCAAGGCCGGCGCCGGGCGCGGCAGCGTCGAGCGCATCTTTGCCACCGGCGTCTCGCCGATCGCCATGGACGACGTCACCAGCGGTTTCAACATCGGCTCCAACATCAGCCTGCGCCCCGAGTTCAACGAGCTGCTCGGCTTCACCGAGGACGAAGTGCGAGACGCGCTTGCGACCTACCGGAATCTCGGCGTCTTCGACCGGGACCCGGAGGCCGCCCTCGACACCATGCGCGAATGGTACGGCGGCTACCGCTTCGCCACGGGTGCGCCCAACGTGGTCTACAACACCGACATGGCGCTCTACTACCTGCAGCACTCGCTACCCAACCTACCGGGTCCCGACAACATGATCGGCGACGACGTGCGCATCGACGACGGCGCGTTGAGCCACGTGCTCACGGCCGAGAGCCAGACCGGCGAGCGCCACCCGAAGGGCAACCTCGACCTGCTGCAGGAGGTGATTTCCGAAGGGCATGCCTACAGCGAGATCGTGGGCAGCTTTTCTCTGCAGCGGCTTGCCGCGCGGGAGAACTTCCTGTCGGTGCTCTACTACTTCGGCCTGTTGACTATCCGCGGCGAGACTGCCGAGACGCCGCAGCTGACCATTCCCAACCAGACGGTACGGCGGCTGCTGCACGGTTTTCTGCGCGATGCCTACCGGGACGACCCGCCAGGGGCCAACCCCACGCCGGACGCGAACGCCGTGAGTGAACCGTGTTAGGTCAGGATACGCGCGTGTCCGTTCCCCCCGCGTCACACGACCCTGCGTCACCTGACCGTGCGCCGTTTCCGGCCATCCCCTACGGCTTGGCCTACTTCAAGGGCCTCCGCCAGGAAGGATGCCTGTACATAGACAAGACGCGCTTCCTGCACGCCTTGGAGCAGGAGCGGTTCGCGTTCCTCATCCGACCGCGGCGCTTCGGCAAGAGCTGCTGGCTGTCGCTGCTTTCGAGTTACTACGACCGTACCGAGGCCGGCGACTTCGACGCGGTGTTCGCCGACACCGCCATCGGCGCCGACCCGACGCCCAACCGCAGCCGCTACGTCGTGCTGTGGTTCGACTTCTCCGCGTTCAACGACGCGCTGCAGACGTTGGAGCAGAGCTTCGGGAACTACTGTGACATGGTGTTCATGGACGCCGTAGAGGCCAATCCGGACCTGTTCCCGGAATCCGTGTTGGCGCGGTTTCGGTCCAGACCTACCATCTACGACAAGCTGGTCGCGCTGTTCCTGTACGCCCGGCGGCGACAGATTCCGCTCTATGTGCTGATCGACGAGTACGACAACTTCGCCAACACCATCCTGGCGCATCAGGGCGCCGAAGCGTACCGCTCGTTCACCCACGGCGGCGGCTTCTACCGCAACTTTTTCGCCACCCTCAAGGCCGGCGCCGGGAACGGCAGCATCGAGCGGCTGTTCGTCACCGGCGTCTCGCCGGTCACCATGGACGACGTCACCAGCGGCTTCAACATCGGCTCCAACATCAGTCTGCGCCCCGAGTTCAACGAGCTGCTCGGCTTCACCGAGGATGAAGTGCGCAGCATGGTCGAAACTTACCGCGATCTGGGCATCTTCAACCAGGACCCGGAAGCCGCGATCAACACCATGCGCGAGTGGTACGACGGATACCGCTTCGCCGAAGACGCGGACGGCGTCGTCTACAACACCGACATGGTGCTCTACTATCTGCAGCACTCGCTCCCCAACAAGCCCGGGCCGCGCAACCTGATAGACGCCAACGTGCGCATCGACTACGGCAAGCTGCGGCATCTGCTCATCGTCGAGCGAGAAATGAACGAGCGGCAGTTGAACGGCAACTTCGACCTCCTGCGCCAGGTGATCGCCGAGGGGCGGGCCGCCAGCGAGATCGTAGACAGCTTTCCGCTGCAGCTGCTCCCGGAACGGGAGAACTTCCTGTCGCTGCTCTACTACTTCGGCCTGTTGAGCATCAGCGGTGTGACGGCCGAGACACCGCAGCTGGCCATACCCAACCAGACGGTGCGGCGGCTGCTGTACGGCTTTCTGCGCGACGCCTACCGGGACGTCCGGGCGTTCCGGTTGGACCTGGTGGAGTTCGGCCAGCTGACAGAGCGGATGGCGCTCGAAGGCGAATGGCGGCCGGTGATCGAGCGGCTCAGTGCGGCGATTGCGGAACAGACCAGCGTGCGCGACTACCTGCAGGGCGAGAAGATGGTGCAGAGCTTCGTGGCCGCCTACCTGAGCTTCTCCAACTACTTCGTGTTGTACCCCGAGATGGAGTTGGCCAAAGGGTATGCGGACTTGGTGCTGGAGCCGCGCCCCGAGCGTCATCCGGGCATGCGGTACGGCTACGTGATCGAGCTGAAGTACCTGCGCCGCGGCGCCACGCAGGACCGCATAGCGGCCACGGCCGCCGCGGCGGAGGAACAGGTGCGCCGGTACCTGGCGGACGGCCGGCTGGCGCAACGCCACCCGGATTCGGAGTTCACGGGGCTGGCGCTGGTGTTCTGCGGCTGGGAACTGGTGCACGCGGCTGCCGCCATGACACCGACGGGACGGTAGCCGCGGGCAGCGACCGGCCTCCTTCCCGTCAGGGGGCCAACCCACGCCGGACGCGAACGCCGTGAGTGAACCGTGTTAGGATGCGTATGTGTCCGCACCTGCTGCGCCCCCCGACCGTGCGCCGTTTCCGCCCATTCCCTACGGAAACGCCTACTTCAAGGGCCTCCGCCGCAACGGTTGTCTGTACATAGACAAGACCAGCTTCCTGCGCGCGCTGGAGCACGAGCAGTTCGCGTTCCTCATCCGCCCCCGGCGCTTCGGCAAGACCTGCTGGCTGTCGCTGCTGGAGAGCTACTACTCCCGCACCGAGTCCGGCGACTTCGACGCGGTGTTCGCCGGCACCGCCATCGGCGCCGAACCGACCCCCAACCGCAGCCGCTACGTCGTGCTGCGGTTCAACTTCTCCGCCTTCAAGGACGCTCCGCAGACCTTGGAGATCGAGTTCGAGGCGTACTGCAAACGCCACCTGCGCTACGCGCTACGCCGCAACCGCGATCTGTTCGACGAGGAGACGGTGCGCGTCATCATCGAACAGCCGTCGATCACCGGCCAGCTCGACGAGTTGTTCCAGTGCGCGCAAGACCGCGGCATTCCGCTCTACGTGCTGATCGACGAGTACGACAACTTCGCCAACACCATCCTGGCGCATCAGGGGCCTGACGCCTATCACTCGTTCACCCACGGCGGCGGCTTCTACCGCAACTTCTTCGCCGCCCTCAAGGCGGGCACCGAGAACGGCAGCATCGAGCGGCTGTTCGTCACCGGCGTCTCGCCGGTCACCATGGACGACGTCACCAGCGGCTTCAACATCGGCTCCAATCTCAGCCTGCGCCCCGAGTTCAACGAGCTGCTCGGCTTCACGGAGGACGAGGTCCGCCGCATGGTGAGGATCTACCGGAACCTCGGCGTGTTCGACCAGGACCCGGAAGCCGCGCTCAACACCATGCGCGAGTGGTACGACGGATACCGCTTCGCCGAAGACGCCGGCGGCGTCGTCTACAACACAGACATGGTGCTCTACTACCTCAAGCACTCGCTCCCCAACAAGCCCGGGCCGCGCAACCTGATAGACGACAACGTGCGCATCGACTACGGCAAGCTGCGCCATCTGCTCATCGTGGAGCGGGAGATGAACGAGCGGCAGCTGAACGGCAACTTCGACCTGCTGCGCCAGGTGATCGCCGAAGGGCGGGCCGCCAGCGAGATCGTGAGCAGCTTTCCGTTGGCGCGGCTGCCCGAGCGGGAGAACTTCCTGTCGCTGCTCTACTACTTCGGCCTGCTGAGCATCCGCGGCGTGACCGCCGAGACTCCGCAGCTGGCCATACCCAACCAGACGGTGCGGCGGCTGCTGTACGGCTTTCTGCGCGACGCCTACCGGGACGTCCGGGCGTTCCGGTTGGACCTGGTGGAGTTCGGCCAGCTGACAGAGCGGATGGCGCTCGAAGGCGAGTGGCGGCCGGTGATCGAGCGGCTCAGTGCGGCGATTGCGGAACAGACCAGCGTCCGCGACTACCTGCAGGGCGAGAAGATGGTGCAGAGCTTCGTGGCCGCCTACCTGAGCTTCTCCAACTACTTCGTGCTGCACCCGGAGATGGAGTTGGCCAAGGGTTACGCGGACTTGGTGCTGGAGCCGCGCCCGGAGCGCTATCCGGGGATGCGCTACGGCTACGTGATCGAGCTGAAGTACCTGCGCCGCGGCGCCACGCAGGAGCGGGTAGCGGCCACGGCCGCCGCGGCGGAGGAACAGGTGCGCCGGTATCTGGCGGACGGCCGGCTGGCGCAACGCCACCCAGATTCGGAGTTCACGGGGCTGGCGCTGGTGTACTGCGGCTGGGAACTGGCGCACGCGGCCGCCGTCCCGGCGCCGGGCGCCGCGTCATGACGGCAGGTAGCTGGCCGGCAGCTCGGCGCCCACGGTGGCCAGGCCCAAGGTGTACTGGTAGACGTTGATGCGGAAGTCGGGGTTGACGCAGGTGTGCAGATACGCCCGTTCGGCGCTCACGCCGTAGTCGTCGACCAGCCAACGCATCAGGTCCTCGACCGCCTGGTCGACCAGCACCGCCAGCGGCGCGCCGGTGCGCAGGGCGACGATCGAATCCCGCTTCAGCAGACGGATGAACGGGATGCGCTTGCCGGCGATCACCCGGCAGCGCGCCTGCACCACCGCCCGCGTCTCGTCGGCGGTGCCGTAGTACTCGGTGTCGGCCTGGCTGGCGTGCACGTCGCCCAGGAACAGCAGCGCGCCGGGGTGGTAAACGTTGATCTGCACGCGCGTCCCCACGGTCACGTCGCGCGAGTCGAGGTTGCCGCCGGAGATGGTCTGGCCGGTGGAGGTGTTGAGCGCCTCCCGCTCCGGGGCGACGCCGATGCAGCCGACCATCGGCCGGGTCGGCCACAGCCGCTCGCCGTCGAGCCAGGTACCGCCGTCGCGGTGCTCGAACACGCGCACCGTCCACCGGTTGAGCTCCGGCCAGCGGAAGTCGTCGCCGATCCTGGTGCGGTCCGGCCCCCAGCTGGTGTAGCCGGTCGGCTGCAGGTCGATCGACTCGATCTCCACCTCCAGCAGATCGCCCGGCTGCGCGCCGGCCACGGCGACCGGACCGCCGACCGGATTGCTCTTCGGCGGCGTGGCCTGCCGCGGCGGCAGCGACGGGATGCGGGCGGCCATCTCCGGGCCGGTGACCAGCCCCGATCCGGCATCCTCGGTCTCCACCCGGAAGCTCTCCCCCGGCGCCACCGTGATGAGCGGTTCGCCCGCCGCGAACTCGTAGCGCATCGCCTGTTCCCGCCTGATCGTCTGCATGGCGCCTACGATAGCAGCTTTGCGCCGGCGCGGTTGAGCAGCGCCGCCCGGCGGTCCTATGCTTGCGCGCATGGAACGAGTGAAGTGCGCGGTGATCGGCGCCGGCTGGTGGGGGACGACCGCTCACGTGCCGGCCTTGCGGGACAACCCCCACGCCGACCTGGCGGCGGTCCAGCATAAGGACAGAGAGACGGCGGAGCGCATCGCCCGCGACTTCGGGGTGCCGCACGCCTGCGCGACCGCCGCGGAGGTGCTGGCCATCGACGGCCTGCAAGCGGTGGTGATCAGCTCGGTGCCTGCGCTCCACTACGCGCAGGGCAAGGCGGCGCTCGAACGCGGCCTGCACGTGCTGATCGAAAAGCCGTTCACGATCCGCGGCGGCGAAGGCCGCGAGCTGGTCGCCCTGGCCGACGCCAAGGGCTTGCAGCTGATGGTGGGCGCCACCTATCACTTTACCCGCCACTGTCAGGAGGCGCGCCGCGTGCTGCAGTCCGGCGGCATCGGCGCGGTGCGGATGATCACCATCCTGTTCACCAACACCACCGAGGGCCTGTACCGCGGCCTCGATTGGGACCGGGCCATGCCCGCCCAGGACGAGGCGCGCACCGAACTCCGGCGGCCCTATCTGGTCCCCGGACGCACGTCCTACAGCGACCCGGCCATCGCCGGCGGCGGCCAGATATACACCCAGGTCTCGCACCCGGCCGCCTACGTCAGCTATCTCACCGAGCGCCGGCCGGTCGAGGTGTTCGCCCGCTTCGAGAACGACGGCGCCGCGGTCGACGTCTACGACGCCATCGTGATCGTGCTCGACGACGGGACGCTGGTGAGCCTGGCCTCCAACGGCGCGGCCACCGCCGCCAAGATGCACTACGAGCTGCGCGCGCACGGTTCCGGCGGCGTCCTGGAGCAGGAGCTATGGACGGGGACGTTGAGCGTGGACGGCACGGGCGGCCGCACCGACTACGAACCGCTGCCGGCCGATGAGACCTACCCGACGGGGGCGCCCTCCGCAAACCTGATCGACGCGGCGCGCGGCGTTGCGCAGAACGGATCGCCCGGCCGCCACGGCGCGTTCGGTTCGGTCATCAGCGAGGCGGCGATGGAATCGGTGCGGACCGGGCAGCCGGTGCGGGTGTAGCGCCGGGCACCGCACCGGGCCGCCGCGCGCCACGTCCCGTTCGACGAACGGGCGGGGCTACCCGCCGGCGCCGCTCAGTTCGTAGCGGTAGGTGATGGCGACCGCGTCGATGGCGGCCGGCAGGTCCCAGCTCAGCCGGAACACCAGCGTCTGCTCGCGGGATTCGCCGGGGTCGAGCCGTTCCTCGAAGAAACAGAAGCACTCGATCAGCTCGACGTGGCGTTGCGCGGCCGGCGGCGCGTAGGTGTGCGCGGCCATCACGCGCAGGGATTCATCGGCGGTGTTGCGCACCAGGAAGGCGGCGCGCCCGGTTTCGCCCGGCCGCAGGCGCAGTTCCGGTTCGGTCAGGATGGTGAACTCAAGCGGCGCGCCGCCGGCCACCTCCGCGCGCAACGTCACCGGCAGATCGGCGTCCCAGCCCATGATCACGCGCCAGCGGCCGCCTTCGCGGATCAGGTCTACCGACTCGGTCACCTCGACCACCGGCAGGCGTCCGGCGCGCGCGTCGGCGCGGATGCGCCGCGCCGCGTCCCGCGGCGGCTCAGCGCCGCCGTCCGGGCCGGTGCCGTCGAACGCGCGGTCCGCCTGCGCCACGCGCAGCAGCGAGTCGAGATCGCGGTCCGCGGAGTTGGGGAGCGCCGCGCGGAGCGTCACGAACGCCTGATCGCCTGCCACCTCCGTGTCGGCGGACAGGAACCGTATCGCGGCCGCCAATGCCTCGACGGCGGGCCGGAATGGCTCCGGGTACGGCGGGTTGAGGGCGATGAACTGATCCAGCGTCCGTTCGGCGCGGTCGGCGGCCGAGGCGAGCCGGTACAGCCGCTCCGCCTGCCGCGCGTAACGGGCGCGCAGGAACCGTTCCGCCACCTCCACCGGGGACGGGGGCGCCGCCAGCGCCGCCGCCAGCACCGCGGTGACCACCGCCGCGGTGGCGGTCAGGACGATGAACGCGGCGCGCCGCAGGGGCGGCCTCGGCGGGTTTCCCATCGGCGCGTCCGGCATTCTACACTGCCGCCGCAATGAAGCACTGTACGCTCCCCGCACGGAGATCGTGATGGCGGCCCTCGACGGCGCCGCCGCAATCGTTACCGGCGCCGGAACCGGCATCGGCGCCGCCATCGCCGCCGCCCTGCACGGCGCGGGCGCCGCGGTCACGTTGATCGGCCGGCGCGCCGAGCCGCTCGCCCGGGTCGCCGGCCGGCTCGGCGCCGAGCGCGTGCTGGTCTGTCCCTGCGACGTGGCGGACTGGAACGCCGTGCAGGCCGCGGTCCGGGACGCGGCGCAGGCGCACGGCCCCGCCTCGATTCTGGTCAACAACGCCGGCATCAACACCAATCCCCGCTCGGTCGCGCAGGTCTCCCTGCCCGACTGGGACCTGACGGTGGCGGTCGACCTGTCGGGCGTCTTCTACGGCGTCCGCGCCGTGCTGCCGGCCATGCGCGCCGCTGGCGCCGGCACCATCGTCAACATCGCGTCCACCGCCGGCCGGTGGGGATCGAGCCTGGCCGGCGCCGCCTACAGCGCCGCCAAGCACGGCGTGGTCGGCCTGACCCAGGTGATCAACGACGAGGAGTCCCGCAACGGCATCCGCTGCACGGTCATCCTGCCCGGCGAAGTGGAGACGCCGATCCTGGACCGGCGCCCGGAACCGGTCAGCGCCGAACGGCGCCAGGCCATGCTGCAGCCGGAGGACGTCGCCGCCGCGGCGCTGCTGGCCGCCACCCTGCCCGGCCGCGCCTGCATCACCGAGCTGGTGATCAAGCCCAGGGTGTCGTACGCGTAGCCTTGACCCGGTGACGAGCCGGCCTACGGCGTAATAACATGACGGCATGCGGTTCCTCGCGGCGCTGGCGCGCGCGGCCACCGGGCCGGGGCGGGCGTTCCGCCCCGACCACACGCCGACGTTCTCCATGTTCGCGCTGCTGGTGGTGGTGTTCGCCGCCGTCGCCGCCGGCGAGGTGCTGATCCTGTGGCATTCCCGGTCGCCGGTGATCCGCGAGATCGCGCTGGTCGAATCGCGTCAGACCGCCGAACGCAACGCGGTGTTCACCGAGGAAGAGGACATCCGGGTACAGCAGGCCCGCATCTACGGCCGGCTGATCGCGCCGTCAACCCCCACCGCAAAGACGTTTCGGGTCATGCTGGCGTCGGCCACCCTGCTGGCCGCCCTCGGCCTCACCTGGGTGGCGTTGATGGTGCTTGCGCTGTTCTTCGGCGGCGAGGAGCCGACCGCTCCGGATCGGCCGCGCGCGTCGATCCGGCTGGTCGGCGTGGCGTTCGCGCCGCTCGCCCTGCGGCGGCTGCTGTCCGGGGCGCTCACCCTGGCGACCGACCCGGCGTCGGCCGCCAACGCCATCACCGTCGCCGAGTACCGGGAGTTGACCGTGGCGCGCTTCGACGTGGCGTCGCTGACCGCGTGGAACCTGCCGGGAGTCGTCGACCGCTTCGCGGCGCTGCTGTCCGATCCGTTCGCGCTGTGGGCGCTGGCGGTGCTGGCGTTCGGAGCGGCCGTGTTGATGCGTCTTCCCGCGCGGCGCGCGATCGCGCAGACCGCGTGCATCGCCGCGGTGTGGGCGGCGCTCGACGCCTTGGTCGGCGGCTTGATCGGCGGCCGCCTGGCGATTCTGGCATGAGAGTCCGGCCTGGTATGAGGAGTCCAACAACATGAAAGAGATTCGGGCGTGAAGCGGCGAACCGGCCGCCTGCTCCGCTTGATGGGAATCGCGGTGGTCCTGCTGATCGTCGCCGCCTTCGCCCTCACCCGCCTGTTCGCCAGCGATCCGCTGGCCGACGCCATCCGGGTGGAGGTCGAAGAGGCGGTGACCGCTACCTTGCAGACGCGCGTCGTCGGGAGCTGCACCTTCCGGGCGCGGCGCAGCGTCGAGGTCACCTACGACGTGGGGGGCCGGGCGGTCGCCATCCCGGTCCGGGTCGGCGACCGGGTCACCGCCGGCCAGACGCTGGTCCAATTCGAGCAGACCGCGTTGCTGAACGCGCTGGAGCAGGCGCAGGCGTCGTTGCATGAAACGGAGCTCGGTCTGGCTCACAGCTTGGCCAAGCTGCGCGGCGCCATCACGTCGTCGGAGCGGACCTGGAACGACCGCGTCGCCGCCTTGTCGCGCAACCGGTCCCTGCACCGCAGCGGCACCGTGTCCGACGACGATCTGGCGCGCGCGGAGCAGGCCGAACGGGACGCGTTCGACGCGCTGCAGACCGCCCGCACCGACCTGAATCGCACGGCCGGCCTGCCGGTCGACGCCGAGCCGCCGATGGACGGCGCCGGCGACGCGGGGATCGTCTCCGCCGACCCGGCCGTGATCCGGGCGCGGCTGGCGGCGGAGAACGCCGCCGAAGACCTGCGCCGGTCGACCGTGACGGCGCCGCTCGACGGCACCGTGACCAAGCTGGCGGCAACGCTCGGCAACCGCACGCACGCCGCCGGCGCCGTCGCCACGGTGGCGACCCTGGACGACATCATGGCCGGCGTGCAGATCGACGAAGTCGACATCGGCAAGATACGCGTCGGCCAGCAGGTGCTCCTCACCACCGAAACGCTGCGCGACGCGGAGCTGTCCGGGATCATCACCCTGGTGCCGCCCAGCATGGAGACGGGCGGCTCCGTACCGCTGATCACCATCGACGTCGACGTGGACGAAGGGAGCCTGCCGGAAGGCGCGAACCTGCTGGCCGGCGCCTCCTGCCGCGCGCGCATCGACGCCGAGCTGAAACAGGACGCCACCGTCGTCCCGTATGCCGCGTTGCTGGAACGGAGCGGCGCGACCGTCGCGTTCGTAGCCGGCCCGGTCGAAGGGCAGGACGGCCGCTTCCTGCTGGAGCGCCGCGAGGTCCGCATCGGCGCCTCCACGCCGACGCAGGTCGAGGCGACCAACGGCATCGAACCCGGCGAGCTGGTCGTGGTCGGCAATCTGGCGCTGCTGCGCGACGGCCTGTCGGTGACCGTGGCCCCGGAAGGGCCGGGGCTGGGGCCGGACGGGCCGGGGCCGCCGGGACCGCCGCCGGATACGGAAGGCGAGCCGGCCGAACCTGAGTCCGGCGCCGCGGACGAATCCCCGGACGCCGACCAGCCGGCCGAAGCAGCGCCCGCCGCACCGTCGTGATCCGGCTGACCGGCATCACCAAGGTCTACCGGATGGGGGCCGACGTGACGGTCACCGCCCTTGCCGGGATCGATCTGCTCATAGAAGAGCACGAGTTCGTAGCGGTCATGGGACCGTCCGGGTCCGGCAAGTCGACGTTGATGAACATCATCGGCTGCCTGGATCGGCCGAGTTCCGGGACCTATGAGCTGGCCGGAACGGACGTATCGGCGATGTCCGACCACGATCTGGCGCGCGTCCGCAACGACCGCATCGGCTTCATCTTCCAGACGTTCAACCTGCTGCCGCGCATGTCGGCGTTGCGCAACGTGGAGCTGCCCATGATCTACGCGGGCTTCGGACGCCGCGACCGCCGCCGCCGCGCCACCGACGCCCTGCAGCGCGTCGGTCTGGCGGAGCGCGCGCGCCACCGCCCCACCGAGATGTCGGGCGGGCAGCGGCAACGGGTCGCCATCGCGCGCGCGCTGGTCAACGACCCGTCGCTGGTGTTCGCCGACGAGCCGACCGGCAACCTCGACTCGGCCACCGGCCGCGACATCATGCAGCTCCTGACGGACCTGAACCGGTCGGGCGCGACCATCATCCTGGTCACGCACGACGCCGACATAGCCGCCTACAGCCAGCGCACCATCTACCTGCGGGACGGACAGATCACCCGCGACGAACGGATCGCGGGATACGCGCCGGCCGGGCCGATGGCGACTGGGCCTTTGGCGGCGTCCGGACCTTTGGCGACGGCGCCCGCGGCAGGGGGGCGGCCGGCGTGAAGGTGACCGAGGGGATCCGCGAGGCGTTCGACACCGTTCGCCACAACAAGCTGCGCACCGCCTTGACCATGCTGAGCCTGGTGATCGGCGTGGCGTCGGTGATCGCGGTCATGGCGATCGGCATCATGGGAAGCCGGGCGGTGATGGACGACGTCGGTTCGCTCGGCGCCGGCGTCTACTGGATCGCGCCCGCCGGCAACTGGTGGGATGAAGACGGGCGGCGGGCGCAGTACCTGCGCGACTATCACGTCGCCGGCATCCATGATCTGGTGCGCGACACCAGTTGGCTCACGCCGGTGCTGCGCGGGAACGGCGCGGTCGGTTTTCGCAACAAGGCGGAGAACGCCGGGCTGTACGGCGTCGGTCCCGAATACGACGACATCTGGTCGCCGCCGGTGCTGGCCGGCCGTTTTCTGGACGAGGAAGACGAGCGGCGGCAGCGCCGGGTGATCGTCCTGGGCGTCCGCGTGGCCCGCGCGCTGTTCGGCGATCCACCGAGCGCGGTAGGCGCCGCCGTGCAGGTCGGCCGCCTCCGCCTGGAGGTGATCGGCGTGCTTGGTGCGCGCGGCCTCGGCGCCGGCGACGGCTCGGACGACGCCGCCTCGTACTTGCTGTTCGACGTCTACGGCGCGATCTACGACTGGCCGGCGTACGGGCCGCACGTCCCGGAGGTGACCATGCGCGCGCGCGACGCCGCGCAGCTGCCCGAATCGATGACGCGGGTGCAGTTCTTCCTGGACCGCGTGCTGCCGGGCTCCGATTCGCTGCTTCCGTTCGCCGTGAACACCGACCAGGCGCGCTTCGAAACGCAGGGCCAAGTGTTGCGCATCATCACCACGGTGGTGACGCTGGTAGCCGGTATCTCGCTGCTGGTCGGCGGCATGGGGATCATGAACATCATGCTGGTCAGCGTCACCGAGCGCACCCGCGAGATCGGGCTGCGCAAGGCGGTCGGCGCCCGTGACGGGGACATCATGAGCCAGTTTCTGATCGAGTCGGTGGTGATCTGCCTGCTCGGCGGGACCGCCGGCGTGGTGCTCGGCTTCGGGGGTACGCTGATCGCGGCGCTGATCCTGCAATGGAACCTGGTCCTGCCGCAGGTGGCGGCGGTCGGACTGGGCACGTCGGTCGTGATCGGCCTGTTCTTCGGGGTCTACCCCGCCAGCAAGGCGGCGCGGCTGCCGCCCGTGGTCGCGTTGAGCCGCGAGTAACCGGCAGATCGCATGGCTTCGCTCAGCGCCTCCGCTTCCCGGCCCGCCCGGCCGGCCCGCAGGCGCGCCATTCCCGGCATGCGGATCGGATCGCTGGTGATCGAGGCGGTGGCCGCGGTGGCCGCCAATCGGTTTCGTATGGTCCTGGCGCTGCTCGGCATCACCATCGGCGTCGGCTCGGTGATCGCGATCGTGGGCGTGGGCGACGGCGCCAGAGTCGTGGTGCGCGAGGCGATCTCCAGCTTCGGGGCCGGCTCCCTGATCGTGATGCCCAACTACTGGGCGATCGACGCCGACGGCTACTACTACGATTCCGAGGCGATCACCATCGAAGACATCGACCAGATCAACGCCCAGGCAGACGCCGTTCAATTGGTGACGCCGGAGCAGACGGAACGCATGGCCGCAAGCTACGGCGGCCGCAGCTTCGACGCGCAGCTCTACGGCACGTTGCACTACTACCTGGGGGCGAACGCGGTGCAGGTGGCGCAGGGCCGCTTCCTGAGCGCCGAAGACCAGCGCTTGCAGCGCAAGGTGGCGGTGCTGGGGGACAAGGTCGCCAAGGAGCTGTTCCGGGATCAATCGCCGCTCGGCGAGCTCATCTCCTTCGGCTCCTGGTTCGAGCTCGAAGTGATCGGCGTGCTGGCCCCGGAAGAGCGGGGCCTGCTGTCCGTCGACAACGACGACTCGGTCGATAACCGCGTATTCCTGCCGGTGTCGACCATGGCGCGCGTCACCGGGTTCCGGGACATCCGCATGCTGTGGGGACAGGCGGCCAGCGTGAGCCAGGTCGACGCCGCCAAGCAGCAGATCCTGGCGATCCTGGACGCCAATCACGGCCGGCACGACGGCCGGCAGCGCAAGTTCCGGGTAGAGGACATGGGCCAGCTCCTGCAGACGATCGAATCGACGACCGGCACCATCACCACGCTGGTGTCTCTGCTCGGCGTGATCTCGCTGGTGGTGGCCGGCATCGGCGTGATGAACATCATGCTGGTCTCCGTGCGCGAGCGGACGCGCGAGATCGGCACGCGCAAGGCGATCGGCGCGCAGCAGGCGTCGATCCTCAACCAGTTCGTGGCCGAGGCGGTGATCATCTGCGGCGGCGGCGGGCTGGCCGGCGTCGGCTTGGCGGCCGCCGCCCTGGCCATCATCGCGCAGGCGACCGACTGGCCGGGCCTGATCCTGCCGGCTACGGTCCGCCTGGCGTTCTTCCTGGCGCTCGGGACCGGCCTGGCGTCCGGCCTCTACCCCGCCACCCGCGCCGCCCGCATGGACCCCGTCGAAGCCCTCCGCCACGAGTGACCGGCTCCGGCCCCGTTGCCTCGTTAGCTTGCCGGCGGCGCGCATAGGGATATAACATCTAGCGCATGGACAAGCTGGCGGACTTTCGGAAAGACGCGTCAGTAGGCGCCCAGGTGACGCTTCGCCTCAGCCGTGGGGAAGACGTCTCCGGCCGCGTCGCGCAGCTCGACGGCGACTGCGTCAAGATCAAGGCGGACGGCAAGTCGGTCACCATCTACCCCGACATCCTGGTGGGGTGGGACGTGCATGACGGAGAGGACAGTCAGCCCGCTCCGCACGACCGAACGGACCCGGCGCACGAATCCCAACCAACGGACTCCGGCCGCCCCACTTCTACACACGACATACGAGCAGCCGATGTCGAAGCGGCGTTGGCGCGCATTGAAGCCAAATTCTCGGAAGCGGTCAAACGCGCACGACTCGCATTGCCCGAACCGGACTTTCGTTTCTCGGATGACGAATTTCCCGAGCACGACATCGACGCGATTCGGCGAGATTGGGACCGCGCTCAGAACAGGTACCAATACGCGCTCAAGGTGAATGAACCGGCCCGATTGAACGACGTCATCGTCCAGTTACTGGTGCCGCTGGCGCAGACCCACCCCGAGTCTGCGGCAACCAGGTCTATCCTAGGCCGCGTATTGCTAAAGCTGAGTCGCCGGTCGGAGGCGGTGGAGCACCTCGCAGCCGCCGCCGCTTTGTCCGAAGCACCCGACCACTGGCTTGCGCTCGCCGCCGCAACGGCCGATGACACCGCCACTGAATGTTACGCCCTTCGCAGGTACTTCGGCCTTACGGCACCGATCGACGCGAAAGAGGCATGGTTTCGATACCTTGCCGTCGCGAATCCCATCGACCTCACCGGCGCCGGCCAGGTAATCAACCGCTGGTCGTCCGCGGTCTCAGAAGCGAATGCCTACCCCGACCAATTGTTGTCCGAATCTCTCGTCCACTTGCTCTTGTCTTCCGGTTCGCGGGAGCTCGCCCAGCAAGCCGCCGCCAACCTTGTCCATGACAGTGGGCGACTACCGGAACGTTGGCAGGACGCTTTGGACCGCGCAAACGCCCCCTCAGAGGAACTCCGCGCCGCGGAACGCCGCTTGGCGCGCTCGCCAACACCCGTCGATTCACCCTCACGGCCCGATCGCCCGCACGGCACATCTCCCGCAATTGCCGTCGCGCCGCCTACAACCGACCAACTACAAGCTCTCCAGCGACGCTTTCGCTACGGACGCCCAGATTTCCGCCACGGGCGCATCAAGTCCTTTGGTAACCAACGTTTTGGTTTCATTCAAGAAGACGCCGGTGACGCCGTTTTTTTCCGGATCAACGACGTGACCGACCAAGGCTTACAGGAAGCTCTCCTCAACGAAAGTTGGCGCACGTCCGGAGAAGTCGAATTCAAGGTTCACCCATCTCCCGGCCACAAGTACCGCCACGCGACCGAAATCGCAAGGACCAGTACCGATTCACTGCTGCAGCGCGCCCGATCGCACCTCGACACCGGCCAGCTTGGGCAAGCAATGGGCTGCGTTCGCCGCGCGCTCCAAGTTGACCCTGCCGACAACACCGCTCTGCTACTCGAGACCGAAATCAGAAAAGGTATCCAGAAGCAGCTGCGCCACGGAACGGGGCTACCACCCGGCCGAGGTGCATACGCACGTGCAAAACGCGCTCAATTGCTACACCACGATCCTGACCAAGCGGAGCAACTCTATCGGCAGGCCATCCGAACGAATGACAAGAAGGAGAGCGCCATCAAGGATTTGGCCCATCTATTGCAGCAACACGGGAGATCGAAAGAAGCTATTACCGTACTGCGTGAACACGCAGAACAATTCAAGAACGACATGTCATTCGATAATACGCTCGCCACTATGTTTCAGCACACTGGCCACATTGAAGAAGCCCTCGAGGTGCTCAGCAAGCTCCTTGACTCGACCGCTGGTGCAAAACGAGTTCCACTGCTTAGGCGCGCGGCTAATTGCTATATAAGATGCAAACGATACTTAGACGCCGAGCACGCGCTCCAGGACCTGCTCTCAATCGACCCACAAAATCGGACCGCCGCATATTGGCGCGCTGAACTGGAAGACGCTCGCAACTCCGGTACCGAGCCGCATATCAGAGGTATCGTCGGAGGAACATTAGGCGAAGAAGGAGTCGAACTTAGTTTGCTCGCTCATGCGGCTATCGACCAATGCACATACGAAGGCGTCGACCGCAAGAAGCTCCAATCTGGGACCGCTGGCCACAAAGAGGCCTCACACGTCTTGGAGCTTGCTAGAAACGTAGGGATAAAGCGCCCGCGCGACCAAGCCGCGTATTACCTTTCTGCTGCGGCCCTTCTCAAGCATCATACGGACGGCGACCAATCCACGCAAATCTACAAGTGTTTGCGTAAATATTTCGCGTCCATGGCCGACCTATACTGGGACGAGAGGAAGCCGGCCGACGTAGTCCGCTGCTACTACATCGAATCTCTCGCGTTAGTTTTCAAGAACGACGATGATTACGAGGCATGGCGCATTCTGTTTCGTTATCTCGAGACCTATTCTCGTGGGTTGCCCGACAAAGGCAACGTGCGTTTTCCGCGAGCGTCTCACAACGGAGATAGTGGCCGTCAGAAACGCAAAGACGCTATTCGAAAAATACTCGAGCTGGTGACCTCAGACGCGCCAACCATTTGGATGGATGGCATGCTAGCAGTAGGATCGCAGAGCAGCTTCGCCGAAGACACCATTGGCCAAGCGGTTCAGGCAAGCCGATCATTGCAGGCCGCATTCGGCAGGCCCAACCCGAATGCCACCAACGTTGAAAAGAAATGGAGGGAGCAATGCGGGGAGTATGGGCGAAATTGGCGAAAGCGCCTGACCACATGTCGAACTATGACGAATATCCGAGCAACGGCTGCTGATATAGAGGACCTTCTATCCCAACTTGGCGGCTTCTTTGATAGCACGAGATCCGGACTCGATCGACAGCGCTTGACATCGCTCATTGACATAGTGGAGCCGACACTGGCCTTCTGCCGTGCCTCTGATTTCGAGGAACGGCGGCAAAACTTCTGGCTCGTCGACCAACAGGCAGATGACTTTCGAAAAGCCGTCGTCGATGCTCCGACGCAGTATTCACACGACGGCCTGTTGCCGATTTCCGATCACCTCAAAGCGCTGATCGAGGAAGAATTTGCTGCGATTGCACAGACATCCGGTGCCGAGTTGAGATTGCGGGATCTTGGGCGCAGATACGCGCGGGGGAAAAACGGCGAGTTGAGGCTCCAGATTGAAGTATCCAACAAAGCCGGGTGTAGCCCCGCCAGCTCTGTTCGAATAGTCCTAGGTCCCGAAGACTCCGAGTACTTCGTTGCAGACAACCGAGAGTCAGCACCCATTTCAACTTTGCGTGGAGGCGGCTACGAGGTGACCCAAATGATCGTCCAGCCGCGCGAGGCTGCCCTGCAGGATCGCGCATTTCCCATCAAGGCTGTAGCCAAGTATCAGAACGCACTCGGGGAGCCGTTGAGCACGGCAGAACATTCCTGGACGGTGAGGCTCTACGCTGACGATGCTTTTCATCACGTTGACAATCCGTACGCACCGTTTGCCGAAGGCGGGCCGGTAGACGAGCCGGGCATGTTCGTTGGACGTGACGAGCAGCTGGTCGACCTCGAGCGGAAGTTGCTGGCCGGTTCCGCAAGCAAGTCTATCGTCATGTTCGGGCAGAAACGTGCCGGTAAGTCGTCCTTGATCGAGCACCTTAGGCGCCGCTTGACCCGTAGCGAACAGGTCGTCTCGGTGTCCTTCAGCCTTCAGGACATCGCGGCGGAGTTGTCGGTGCCGGCGTTTCTCCATCGCATTCTGGAGAGCGCTGCCGTCGAGATGGAAGATCTCCGGTTTGACGGCCGGGACATGCCGGAGTTTTCGCCTCCGTCGATAGACGAGATGGAGTCTCATCCGATAGTGCGATTCCACAGCGTTATGACGCCTTTGGTGCGGACCATGAGGCGTCGCCCTGATCCGCTCGAATTCGTCTTTCTGATCGATGAGTTTACCGACATTTTCAAGGAAATCAGGCGAGGGTGTATTCCTCCTCAGTTCATGAAGGCGTGGAAAGCAATCATAGAGAAGAAGTATTTTTCGTCGGTGCTGGTCGGCCAAGATATCATGCCGGCGTTCAAGGAACAATTTCCCAATGAATTCGGAGTGACCGAGGATATCAGGGTTACGTACCTTGACGACGCCGCCGCCGCCACGCTGATCGAAAAACCAATCGGCAAGGATCGTTTCGCGGGGCGCGCGGTCAGGACGATACTTGATCTGACGGCTGGAAGCCCGTACTACACCATGATGTTCTGCGCCCGGCTTGTCGACTACATGAACGCAACCCGGTCGGTGATTGTGACGGAAGCGGACATCCGGGGTGTGGAGGAGCAGATGCTGCGCGGGGAACGCAGACTTGAGAAGGATAAGTTTAACAACCTTTTGACTGCCGGTGACGGCGAGGAGGACTCGGGCATCGATCCGGGCGACACCTACAAGGTGTGTGCAGAAATCGCCTGTGGCCCCGGCCAGGAGGTATGGTGCTCGCGCCAAGCGTTGCGGGGGATCGGGGAAGACCGCCTCGACCATCTTCTTCAGGACCTTGAGACGCGCGACGTCGTCGAGCGCAAGAGAGACGCCTATCGTCTGCGGGTTGGGTTGTTCAGGGATTGGTTGGTGGCGGGCCACGGATGACCGGCACGAAACGCTTCAATCCGTACGCTGATTTTGGTGGAACCCGGACGGACGCCCGGTTCATCGGGAGAGAAGCCGAACTTGCGTTGATCGCTAGCCGGGTGTTCGGTGCCGGGGGCTACGGTTCGGTGGCAGTGATCGGGTTGCCCCGCGTCGGCAAGAGCAGTCTGGTGTCCGAAGCGATTCGTCGTGCGCAAGCGCGTGCAGGTGAACAGCGGACGGCAGTGGTCCGGGTGAACGTAGGGGAGTTTCTCACCGTCGGTGAGCTGTTTCGTCGCTTGATAGAAGATCTCGTAGAATGTATTGACGACCAGGGGTTGGGTAACGACGAGATCGCCCGGCGCGCCGCCAAGCCTCTTGGACAGAGCGAGACCGACTTCAGCGCGGTACGCGCGGTGTTCAGATCGCTCCGGCGGGCGGACATCCGCCCGGTTTGTGTGCTGGACGAGTTCGACGCCGGCCGCCGCCTGTTCAGACAGACACCGCAGTGCTTCCACTGGCTGCGCGAGTTGTCGTCCAACCCGGCGTTCAAGGCGGCACTGGTGATCGTGGCCAAGCGGCGTCTGCAGGAGGTCGCCCGGCTCGCCGGGCACGAGTCCGATTATTGGGCAAACGTGCTCATGACGCTCACGCTGAAGCCATTTCTGGCCAGCGAGGTGGACCGGTTCTTTGCGGCGCTCGAAGGGGAAGGCGTAGCGCTTGGAGAGGCGGAGCGGCGTGATCTGCTGGCGCTATGCGGCGGCAATCCCTACCTGTTGGAGGGGGTCGCCTTCCATGCCTGGGAACGCGTGGAACAGGGTGAGCGGATCGACAGCGAATGGCTCCGAACCGTCGGCGGAGAGCTGGTCCGCGACTATCTTCTGCAGGTAACCACCATACTGCGCGACGGGCCGATGTTGTCCAAAGCGGTCCAGGTCCTGGTCGGCCCACAGTGGGACGTCACGACGGAGGACGTCGCCGCTCTCTGTGAACTCGGCGTTCTGTATGAGGACGACGGCGAGCTGCGCGGCTTTTCACGCGCGTTCGAGGATCACCTGCGCGTGGTGGGACGTGAAATCGACATCTGGCCGCTGTGGCGGGAGACGGAGCGGGCGCTACGGGAAGTCTTGGAGCGGAACCTGGAGCAGCTCTACGGTTCGCGCTGGCCGGACGGGCTGGCCAAGGCCCGCTCGAAGTTCAGGCCGAAGATTGAGGAATGGCGGAAACAGCGCGATCGGGAGCGACGAACCATCGGCCGCGCTTCCGCGTCGCTGCTCGCCTACACCTATCCGGCGGACCTGTTCCAGCTGATGACGGTCGACTGGAAGCGCTTGGCGGAGCCGCTCCTGGGCAGCGCGAAGCAGGACTGGGACACCAACTTCAAGGTGCTGGCCAAGGTCAGGAACCCGCTGGCCCACAACCGGGCAGAGGCGGTCACCAAAGCGGATCGACTGCAGGCGGAAGGGGTCTGCCGCGCGATCCTCGAACGGTACGAGAACTGGAAGTCGGCCTCCGCGTCTTGATCAGAGTCGGGCCACGCTGCATGGCGGTGCACAGCTCGGCTAGTTACGTCGCTCCTACCGCACCGAATGCCGCCCTCGGCCTCTCTTGACTTTGTCATGCCTCAACCTGCATACTCCCGACATCGGAACCGACGAATGAGTGACGGACCCCAAAGAACGCTGCCAAATGCGGCCCTCACTGTCAAAGGCCCGAATTATGGCGCCCGAAGACGTTAGTCGCGTCAGGATCGGCTCCCGGCTGCGCACTGCCCGGGAAGGCGCGCAGATGACGCAGGCGGAAGCCGCCGACAGAGTCGGAATCGCGCGCACGACGCTGGTGGCGTTGGAGGCGGACCAACGCCGTATCCGCCTGCGTGAAGTCCGGCAATTGGCAGCACTCTACGGCACGTCGGCGAACGCTCTGATGCGCGGCGAGTCCGTTCACGTAGATCTTGAACCGAGATTCCGCAAACTCATGGCTACCGACAGTCAACCGGCGCGCGACGCGTCGCGCGTTCTGACTACGCTCGTCAGTGCTGATATCGAACTGGAACGGATCCTTGGCATCGATCACACTCGCAGCTATCCGCCGGAAAGGCCACTCCTTCCTGGCGACGTTCGCACTCAGGCTGAGCGAGACGCCGCCGAGGTCAGGCAGTGGCTCGGGATAGGATTGTCGCCGATTCATGACTTGGTAAGCCTTATGGAACTGCACTTCGGCATCCGCATCTACTTCAGGCCACTCGACTCGAAGATTTCGGGACTGTTCGCGTACGATGAAGGTATTGGCGCGGCTGTGCTTCTGAACGCCCATCATCCTCGCCATCGGCAGACGCAAACAGCCGCCCATGAGATGGGACACTTCGTTTGCAACCGGCGCAAGCCCGCAGTGTTTCGCGTCGAAAGAATCGGCGCAACTCGGGAAGAGCGCTACGCCGATCTGTTTGCTCGCGCGTTCTTGACCCCCGCGCACACCGTCGCTCACCGGTTTCGAGACGTTACTGCAGGCGCGCCAACTTTTTCACGACGGCACGTGATCGTCCTGTCCCGCGCGTTCGGCGTTTCTCGCGAAGCTATGGTACGCAGACTGGAGGAGCTTGGTTTGATACGAAGTGGTGCTTGGGATTGGTTTCAAGACAATGGGGGCATTACCGCTGACCAGGTCCGGGAGGTTCTGGGAGAGTCGGCTGACGATGCCGTAGCTCCGGTTGTAGCAAACGGGGCCACTGACGTTCGTCTCAGTCTGCTGGCTGAGGCCGCGCTCCGGCAGCAGCTGGTCAGCGAAGGTCAGCTTTCCCGTCTTTTGGACGTGAGTAGAGTGGACTTGCGCAGGATGCTCGGCGATGGGGACCCGGATCGGAGCGAGTTGAGTGGGCCAGAGCTGCCTTGACGAAGTTGCGAATCCCGTTGTCGCCGACACCAGCGTATTTCAACGCTCTTTACAACGGGCGCATGAGAGTTCCGGTGCAGTTTGCGGAGACGATCATCGATGTCATCGGGCTTCAACGAGCCGTGAAATGCAGAACGCTGTCGCGCCACCTACGGGCTCTCGGTGTTCCGGGCGCAGAGTGACGATGATCTCAACACACTTGCGCGCCGCTCGGTTTCACCGGACGCTTACGATCAGAAGCGGCGCGACCACGCCTCCGGCCAGCGTTCGACGACGACCTTGGTCTGAGTGAAGAACTCGATGGCGTGCTTGCCCTGGCCGTGCAACGTGCCGAAGAAGCTGTCGCGCCAGCCGGAGAAGGGAAAGAACGCCATCGGCGCCGCTACGCCCAGGTTGATGCCGATGTTGCCGACGTCCGCCTCATGGCGAAAGCGGCGGGCCGCCGCCCCGCTGCCGGTAAACAGGCACGCCATGTTGCCGTAGCGGCCGCTGTTCACCAAACTGATCGCGGCGTCGACGTCCGGCGCCTCCATCACGCCGAGCACCGGCCCGAAGATCTCGGTGGCGGCGGTCTCGCCGGCCGGCGGCACGCCGCGCAGCAGCGTCGGTCCCACGAACGACCCGCCGGGGTGGCCGTCGACGGTACGGCCGCGGCCGTCCACGACGATCTGCGCCCCTTCGCCGGCCGCCGCGCCGATCAGCCCCTCTATCCGTTCCCGGCTCTGCTGCGTGATCACCGGCCCCATCTCCACGCCGTCCCCCAGACCGTTGCCGACCACGCGCGCTTCGGCGATCTGTCCCATCGCCTCGACGAACGGGTCGGCGGCATCGCCCACCGTGATGGCGAGCGAGGCGGCCAGGCAGCGCTGCCCGGCGCAGCCGAAGGCGCTGTCCGCGGCGATCGCGCCGGTCATGCCGATGTCGGCGTCCGGCAGCACCACGATCGGGTTCTTGGCGCCGCCCTGCGCCTGCACGCGCTTGCCGGCCGCGGACGCGGCGGCGTAGACGTGGCGGGCGACCGGCGTCGAGCCGACAAAGCTCACCGCGGCGATGCCGGGGTGCTCAAGGATCGCGTCGACCACGCTACGGTCGCCGTTGACCAGATTGGCCACGCCGGGCGGGAACCCGGCTTGGTCCAGGAGCTCGAAGACGGCGCGCATGGTGAGCGGCGTCCGCTCCGACGGCTTGACGATGCAGGTGTTGCCGCACGCCAGCGCGTACGGGAGGAACCAGAACGGGATCATCGCCGGGAAGTTGAACGGACAGACGATCGCGCAGACGCCGACCGGCTGCCGGACCATCAGCTCGTCGATGCCGGCGGCCACGTCCTCCAGGAAGTCGCCCTGCATGAGCGTCGGCGTGCCGCACGCGACCTCGACGTTCTCTATCGCGCGCTTCAGCTCGCCCTCCGACTCGGCCAGCGTCTTGCCGTTCTCCTCCGTGATCACGCGCGCCAAGTCGCCGGCGTGCCGGTCGAGCAGCGCCTTGAGCCGGAACAGCGGCTGGATGCGGTCCTCCACCGGCGTGTTGCGCCACTCGCGCAAGGCCGCCGCGGCCGCCGCTACCGCCGCATCGAGGTCGCGGCCGGTCGACAGCGCTACGCGGCCGATCGCCGCCGCCGTCGCCGGGTTGCGTACGTCAAGGAAGTCGGCGCCGCCGGACCGTTGCCATCCGCCGCCGACATGGTTGAGTGCCGTAGTCATCGCCTGCACGGTACCATGCCGGGCGCGTGCGAATGAACGCGCCTGCGAACGGCGATGGCCTGTGGCGGCGCGGCCGTGATCTCTACGCGGCCGGTGAGCACTGGAAGGCGCATGAGGCGTGGGAGGCGCTCTGGCTGCCGATGGCGGAATCGGGCGAGCGGACCTTCCTGCGCGCGGCGATCCAGGTGGCGGCGGCGATGGTCAAGGCCGAGCAGGGCAACATGGCCGGCGTCCGCAAGAACCTGACCAAGGCGATCGCCAACCTGGACGGCGCGCCGGCGCGCTGCCGCGGCGTGGACACGCGAGCGCTGGCCGCCGCCTGCGAACGGTGCGCCGACTACGCGGCCCGCTCGGCGGCGCGCTCCGAGCAGGCGAGCGGCGGCCCTTTCGACTGGCGCTTCAAGCCGCCCCTGCCGGCCGGCGAGCCGGCTGCCGCGCAACCGGCAGCCGCGGTACACTCGGAGCCGACAAGCCCCCAACGGGGGAGAATCATCCATGACGAAACGGAGGAGATGACGCGATGCGAATAAGGAAGCTCCCGATGGCGGTGGCCGCACTGGCGGTCGGCTTGGCGTTGGCGGCGCCGGCCGCTGCAGCCGACCTGTCGTGTGAGGGCAAACGGTTCGTGTTCTTCCCGGGCGGACCGGAGGGCGGGCCATTTGCGTCGATCGTGTACAACGGCGCCGTGCTGGCGGCGGAGCACACCGGCTGCCGCGTCGAATACGTGTGGTCCGACTGGAATCCGGCCAAGATCGTGCAACAGTTCAAGGAAGCGATCGCCAGACGCCCGGACGGCATCGCCCTGATGGGCCATCCCGGCGAAGCGGCGCTCGGCAGCCTGGTCGACGAAGCGCGCGCCTTGGGCATCATCGTCACCACCCAGAACGTCGATCTGCCGGAATCACAGGCGAAGTACCAGGCCGAAGGGTTGGGATACGTCGGCGCGACGCTCTACGACGCAGGCGCCTTTCTGGGTCGCGGCGCGATACGGCAGTGCGGCCTGAACGCCGGGGACAAGGCCCTGGTGTGGGGCCTCCTGGGTCAGGAGGCGCGCGGCCAGCGCACCCAGGGCGTCATCGACGCATTCGAGGCGGCCGGGGTGACGGTCGAGTACCTGGAGATCTCCGACGCCACCAACAAGGATGCGGCCACCGGCATACCGGTATTCACCAGCTTTGCCGCCAGCCACCGCGACCTGAAGGCGGTGGTGACCGATCACGGCGGCCTGACCGCCACGCTCGGCGCCTACCTGCGGGCCGCCGGCAAACAGCCGGACCAGATATGCGGGGCGGGATTCGATCTGTCGGCGGCCACGGCGCAAGGGATCGAGGAAGGCTACGTCGACGTGGTCCTGGATCAACAGCCGTTCCTGCAAGGCTATCTGCCGATCATCCAGCTCTACCTCACCACCAAGTTCGGATTCGCCGGGCTGCACGTCGACACCGGGGCCGCCCTCATCACCGCCGGCAACATCGGCATGGTCGCCCCGCTCGCCGCGGAAGCGATCCGCTGAGCAAACGCCGTTCGGGGGCCGGTGCGCCCCCGAACGCCCCGGCGCCGAGCCTGCTGTCGCTTCGCCGCGTCAGCAAGGAATTCGGCGGCGTCCCGGTAGTGCGCGGCGTCGATCTGGAGATCGGCGGCAACGAGATCGTCGCGCTGGTCGGAGACAACGGAGCGGGAAAGTCGACCTTGATCAAGGTGATCGTCGGCTTGTACGCCCCGACCGCCGGCGAGATCTGGTTCAAGGGCCAACGCCGCACCGAGCACTCGGTCCGGCGCTCCCGCGAGATGGGCATCGAGACCGTGTACCAGGAGCGCGCCCTGGCCGATCAACAGGCGCTGTGGCGCAACATGTTCGCCGGCCGCGAGCTCACATCGCGCCTCGGATTCATCGACGTCGCGCGGCAGAAGGAGCAGACCGAGCAGCTGCTGCGCGGCCAGATGGGGTTCACCTCCGCGGCCCTCACCATCGACTCGGAGGTGCGCAGCCTGTCCGGCGGGGAGAAACAGGGCGTCGCCATCGGCCGCGCGCTCTACTTCGACGCCGACCTCATCATCCTTGACGAAGCGACGATGGGGTTGTCCCTGCAGGAGACCACGCGGGTCCTGGAGTTCGTCAAGGACATCCGGGCGCGCGGCAAGTCGGCGATCTTCATCGACCACAACATCTTTCACGTCTACGACGTCTCCGACCGATTCGTGATCCTGGACCGCGGCCGCATCGCCGGCGACTTTCGGAAGGAGGAGCTGAGTCAGGACGAGCTGACAGGAAAGATGCTGATGCTGGCGACGACGGGAAGCATCGAGACATGAGCGGCGCCCGGTCCGCCCGGCTGTCCGCCTGCAAGATACAGATCGCCATCACGGCGATCCTCGCCGGGCTCTATCTGCTGTTCCTCACCAGCAACCCGGACGTATTCCTGCGGTACGACATCTACCGGTCGTTCATGTCGACCATGCCGTTCTTCGGCATCCTGGCGCTGGCGGTCACCTACGTGGTCACCCTGGGCGAAATCGACCTCTCCTTTCCGTCGGTGCTCGGCTTTTCGTCGTGGACGTTCGGGACCGTCTACGTCGCGACCGGCAGCTACCCGCTGGCCGTCGGCGTCTGCCTGCTGGTGGGGGTTGTCGCCGGTCTGGGCAACGGCTTGCTGGTCGCCAAGGTCGGCATTCCATCGATCGTGGCGACCATCGGCACGATGTTCCTGTGGCGCGGGCTGGTGAACATCGCCGCGCAGGGCAAGGGCATAGCCCTGGTCGCCCTCCGCGACTCGCCGTTGCACGGGGTGTTCGTGGGCCGCATGTTCGGCGGCGCCATCCCCATGCAGTTCGTGTGGATGGTGGGAATCGCCGTGCTGCTCGGCCTGCTCTACCGCCGCCACCGCTTCGGCAGCCACGTGCTGTTCGTCGGCGACAACGCCGCTTCGGCGGCGATGATGGGCATCAAGGTGGACCGTATCAAGATCGCCTGCTTCGTGCTGGTCGGCGCACTGTCCGCGTTCGCCGGCATCTTTCTGACCGCCGAAGTCACCTATTTCTGGCCGAGCCAAGGCGACGGGATGCTGCTTACCGCCCTGGCCGCGGTGTTCATCGGCGGTACTTCGGTGTTCGGCGGCAAGGGCACGATCTACGGCACCTTCGTCGGCGTGCTCATCATCGGATCGCTGGAAGCGGGCATCGTGGCGATCGGCTTGACCGGATTCTACGTGCAGTTCCTCTACGGGCTGCTGATCACCGCATCGGTCGCCGTCTACGCGCTGCTGTTACGCCGGCGTTCCTGAACGCCAGCGTTTCCTGAACGCCAGCTATCGGCTTTACAAGCTCAACGCACGGGTTTCGGCGCGGCCGGCACGCGCAGCAGCAGCGCGCCGCCGATCACGAACAGCACGACCAGGCTGAGCACGCCGGTGCTGGTGTCGCCGGTGAGCTGCGCGAAGACGCCCACCAGCAGCGGTCCCAGAATCGCCGCGAACTTGCCGAATATGTTGTAGAAGCCAAAGAACTCGGCCGCCGAGTCGGCGGGGATCAGCTGCGCGTAATAGGAGCGTGACAACGCCTGGATGCCGCCCTGGGAGGTGCCTACCAGCAGCGCGATTCCCCAGAACGCCGGCGTCTGCGCGGCGGCCGGCAGCCGCGGGATCACGAACGCCAGCGCGGTCACCACTACGTACACGCCGATGCCGGCCAGCAGCATGGTGCGCGGCGAGGTGAGCGCGGCGAGCTTGCCGTACAGCAACGTGCACGGGAACGCCACCACCTGGACCGCCAGCAGCACCGCCAGCACGGTCCCGGCCGGCAAACCGATGTCGGTACCGTACGCGGTCGCCAGTCTGATGACGGCGCCGACTCCGTCGATGTAGAAGAAATAGGCGAGCAGAAACAGCATCACCGTGCGGTAGCGCCGTATCTGGCGCACGACGCTCACCACCCGCCCCACCGCGTCGCGGACGGCGCCGGCCGCGCCCCGTCCGGCTGGCGGCAGAAAGTGGACCTGCCGCACGTGCCGCAGCAGCGGCACGGCGAACAGCAGCCACCACGCCGCCGCGATCACGAACGCCATCCGCATCCCGGAGCCGCCGACCGCCACCCCGATCAGCGGCAGGCCCGCCATCACCCCCAACGCCATCACGAACGGCAATGATCCGCCCACGTATCCCCAGGCGTAGCCGGCCGCCGATACCCGGTCCATCCGCTCAGGCGTCGTGACGTCGGTGAGGAATGCGTCGTAGAAGACGTTGGCCCCGGCGAACCCGATGCCGGACACGACGTACAGCGCCAGGGCGGCCAGCGGCCGGCCGGTGGCCGCCACCGCGATGGCGCCGGTCGCCGCCACCCCCAACGCCAGGAACGACGCGAAGAACCGTTTCTTGCGGCCCTGGTAATCGCCCATGGGGCCGAGGCCCACCGCCAGCACCGCCACCACCAGCGTGTACAGGCTGTTGGCGAACGCCAGCCAGGCGGTCGACGTGGCGTCGGGCAGGTCCGCGGCGATCCGGGTCTTGAAAAAGAGCGGGAACACCGCGGTGGTGACCGCCAGCGAATAGGCGGAGTTGGCCACGTCGTACAGCACCCAACTCCGCTCGCCGCGGTTGAATCCGGCCGGCATGGCCGCGGTCAGCCGGCGCGGGCGGCCCGTACCCACGCCAGAAACCGCTCCGCCGGCCAGGTATTGGCGATCGCTTCGGCAGGAACCCGGCCGCCCCAGGCGAGCTGCACCCCCCAGCGCATCCGGTCGAACTCCCGCACGTGGTGGGCGTCCGTATTCACTACGAAGATGACGCCCGCCTCAGCGGCGCGCCGCAGCAGCGCCGGCTCCGGGTCGAGGCGGGGCAGGCCGCTGTTGATCTCGATCGCCGTGCCGGTGGCGACCGCGGCGGCGAAGATCCGTTCGAAGTCGAGGTCGATCGCCGGCCGCTGGCCCATCTTGCGCGCGGTCAGGTGGCCGATGGCGTTGACGGCCGGATCGCGCATGGAGGCGATGATCCGGTCGGTCTGCCGCTGCCGGTCCAGATCGAACCCGGCGTGGACGGAGGCGACGCACCAGTCGAACCCGCCGCGGAACGCGGCGTCGTAGTCCAGGCTGCCGTCGGCGGCGATGTTGAGCTCGACTCCGTGCAGCAGGCGGATGTCCGGGTACCGCTCCTGCGCCTGCGCCAGCCGCCGGCGCTGGTCCAGAAACCGCTCGCGGCTCACGCCGTTCGGTCCGATCCCTTCCGCGTGGTCGGTGACCGCCAAGTAGCGGTAGCCGCGCGCCAGGGCCGACTCGACGACCTGCGTCAGGGTCGATACGCCGTCACCCGACAGACCGGTGTGCAGATGCAGGTCGCCCTTGATGTCCGCCACAGCCACCGGCTGCGGCAGCCGCCGGTCCGCCGCGGCGGCCACCGCGTCCGCGCCGTCGCGCGCCGGCGGCGGCACGAACTGCAGCGCCAGACGTTCGTAGATGTCCGCCTCCTGCGTGACGGCGACCGGCGCGCCGCCGCCGGTCAAGCCGTCGCGGTCGATCCGCAGCCCGCGCTCGGCCGCCCGCGCGGCCAGCGCCTGCAGATGCGGCGCCGGGCCGGTGGTGCGCAGCAGGGCGGCCGCGAACCGTTCGGCCGGCGCCACGTCGAGCCGCACCGGCACGCCGCGATGAGTGGTCAGCGCAGCCGACCGGGCCGAGGTGCGCACCGCTCGCCCGTCGCGCAACGCGGCGAACCGGCGCAACACCGGCTCCGGATCGGACGCGGCGGCCAGCAGATGCGCTTCCCGCACCATCGGCAGCAGGCGGCGGAGCTCCCCGGAGACCTGCACGCGCGCCACGCCGCCGGCCTGCGCCAGCTCGGCGGCGATCCGCTCGGCGACCGGCATGACCCGCGCGATCGGCCACGCCTCGCGCCCCATGGCGGCCAGATACCGCTCGCCGCGCGCCAGCGCGGCCCTGATCCCCTTGCCCAGACCCGGCAGCGCGTCGACCGCGCCGGTCGCCAGCGCCTCCTGCAGCCGCGGCAGCGAATCGACGCCCAACTCGCGCCGCAGGCGGGCCAGCGTCCGCGGCCCGACGCCCGGCATCTGCACCAGCCGCTGATACGCGGGCGGATACTGCCGCCGCAGCCGCTCCAGCTTGGCGATGGAGCCGACGTCGACAAACTCCCGAATCTTGCGCGCGATCGTCTCCCCGACGCCGGGCAGCGCCACCAGCTCCCCCTCGGTCATGGCCGTCAGGTCCGCATCGACTTCGCGCAGGGCGGCGATCGCCTTCCCGTAGGCGCGGGCGCGGAACGAATGCCCGCCGTCGTCCAGGATCGTCAGCGCGCGCAGCTCGTCGAGCGCGTCCAGCACGGCCTCGGCGGCGGCCGGCGCAGGCGTCTCAGGCACCGGCACAGAGTACCCACTCCGCCCTATAGTGTCCGTCGTGGCGAGCAAGGCGCCGGCCGAGACCCTGGACGTCGGCGGACGCGAGGTCCGCATCTCCAACCCCGGAAAGGTCTACTTCCCGGAGGCCGGCATCACCAAGCTGGACCTGGTCCGCTACTACCTGCAGGTGGCGGAGGGAGCGGTGCGCGCCGTCTACGACCGGCCGATCGTCCTGAAGCGCTACGTCGATGGCATCACCGGCGAGGGATTCTTCCAGAAGCGGGCGCCGTCGCACCGGCCGGAGTGGGTGCGGACGGTGGAGTTGCGCTTTCCGTCGGGCCGCACCGCCCGGGAGCTGGTCGTCACCGAGCCGGCGCAGCTCGCCTGGATGACCAACCTGGGCAACGTCGACCTCAACCCGCACGCGGTCCGCACCACCGACGTGGAGCGGCCGGACGAGTTGCGCGTCGACCTGGACCCGTGTCCGGGCGTGCCGTGGAGTGACGTGCGGCGCATCGCCGCGGTCACTCGCGAGGTGCTGGAGGAGAACGGCCTGGCGCCGTGGCCCAAGACCACCGGCTCGCGCGGGATGCACGTCTACGCGCGGATCGAACCGCGCTGGGGATTCACCGAGGTGCGCCGCGCGGCGCTCGCCGTCTCCCGCGAGGTGGAGCGGCGCGCGCCGGGCCTGGCGACCAGCAAGTGGTGGAAGGAGGAACGGGTCGGCGTGTTCCTGGATTACAACCAGAACGCCAAGGACCGCACCATCGCCGCCGCCTACTCCGTTCGCCCCAACCAGCAGGCGCTGGTGTCGGCGCCGCTCACCTGGGACGAGGTGCCGGCGTGCGCCCCGGCCGACTTCACGCTGCGCACCATGCCGGCGCGGCTGCGCGAGCGCGGCGATCCGGCCGCCGGAATGGACGAGCACCCGGGATCGCTGGAGCCGTTGCTGGAGGTGGCGGCGCGCCACGAGGCGGCGGGGCTGGGCGATGCTCCGTGGCCGCCGCACTTCGGCCGGCAGCGCGGAGAGCCGCCGCGGGTCAGCCCGTCCCGCCGGCGCCGCGGCCCGTCCCCCACCGGCCGGCGGCGGTCGACCATGCCGCTGATCGTGATCTCGCACGGCAAGACCGAGGAGGAGGCGCGCGCCGGCCTCGACCGCTGGCGCGCCCGCCACCCCAAGGCGGCGGCCCTACTGGAACCGGACGACGTGCTGGTCGACGCGATGCGCGGCCGCCACTCGGTGTGGACCCGCATTCGCGTCAACCTGCGCCGCGTCCCGGAAGCCGAACGCCCGCCGCAGGAACCGCCCGACCCCGACTACGACCCCAGCGCCGAATGGAACCCGCCGCGGCTCTCCGGCTGATCGACGTATCCCTGCCCCGGAATGTACACCGCTCCTCGCGCGTTGTCGATGCGAGGGAGAGGGAGAGGGCGCGGCCGGCCCCGGCGTGGCCGCCGGCGGGCGATTCCGGTATCCTCCGCCTCACGTGCGATGCGCCTTCCGGCGCTTCAGCCGACGGAGGCGTGAAGATGGCAGACCCCGAAACCGGCCCTGACACCGTACTGGCGCTCGCGTCCCGGGCTCCCGGATTCGCCGCGTTGCGAGCGCACCACCCGGACCAGGCCGAAGCGGGCATCGACCGGCTGCGCGCCGCGGCGGCCCGCCAGGGGCGGGAGGCGCTCGGCGCGGCGCTCGACACCGACGCCGGCCGGACCTTTTTCTCCTTCCTGTGCGGCAACAGCCCGCACCTGAGCCTGCTGCTGCAGCGCGACCCGGAGTTCACCGAGTCGCTGGTCACGGAGGCGCCCGGCGTCCTTGCCGACCGCGTGCGGAGCGAGCTGGCCGGCGCCGACGCGGCCATGGACCGCGACGACCTGATGACCTTTCTGCGCCGCCGCCGCAACCGCGTGGCGGTGATGGCCGCCGCGTATGACTGCTTCGGCATCAGCGGCGTCATGGACTGCGCGGAGCTGCTCTCCGACATGGCAGATCACGCCGTGCGCCTCACCGCCCGCCATCTGCTGCTCGACCGGGTCCGGCGCGGCGACCTGCAAGCGCCGGACGGCGAGCGGTGGGGCTACTTCGTCCTGGCGATGGGCAAGCACGGCTCGCGCGAGCTCAACTACTCATCCGACATCGACCTGATCGTCATGTACGACCCGGAAGCGGTCCGCTACACCGGCCGCCGGACCATGAGCGACTGCTTCGTGCGGGTCACCCAGGACCTGGCCCGCATCCTGCAGACGCGCACCGGCGACGGCTACGTCTTCCGCACCGACCTGCGGCTCCGCCCCGATCCGTCATCGACCCCGGTCGCCATCACCGTCGACTTCGCCCTGGACTACTACGACCGCTTCGGGCGCACCTGGGAGCGGACCGCGTTGATCAAGGCGCGCCCGGTCGCCGGCGACCTGACGGCCGGCGCGGCATTTCTGGAACGGCTGTCGCCGTTCATCTGGGACGAGGCGCTCGACTTCACCTCGGTGGAGGAGATCCGCTCCATGAGTCAGCAGATTCACGACTTTCACGGCCACGGAGCGGTCAAGGCGCCCGGCCACAACGTCAAGCTCGGCCGGGGCGGCATCCGTGAGATCGAGTTCTTCGTGCACATGCATCAGCTGGCGTACGGCGGGCGCAACCGCCGGCTGCGCGGGCCGCGCCTGCTGGCGATGCTGGAGACGCTCGACCGCCTGCATCACATCATGCCGCGCGAGACCGCCATCCTGCGCGACGACTATCTCTGGCTGCGGCAGGTCGAACACCGGCTGCAGATGATCAACGACGCGCAGACCCAGAAGCTCCCGGAGTCCGACGACGGCATGGAGCATATCGCCGCCTTCCTCGGCCTCGACTCGGCGGCCGAGCTGGTCAGCCGGGTCGAGCGCGTCGCCGGCGAGGTGCACGATCTGTACCGCGCGCGCTTCAACGTCCCGGAGACCGAGCAGGACATTACCGCTTCGATCCTGGAGGGGCCGGACGAGAACCCGGACGCGGTCGCCAAGCTGGAGGCGGCCGGCTTCACCGAACCGCTCACGGCGATCACCACCTTCAGGGGATGGGCCGAAGGCCGCCACGCGTCGACCGGATCGGAACGGGCGCGCGCCATCATCCGCGACATCCTGCACGAGATCGTCGATTCGGTCGGCAAGACGCCCGACCCGGACCGCGCCCTGGCCCGCATGGACCGCTTCCTTGCGAACCTGCCGGAGGACATCTCCTTCTTTTCCATGCTGCGCGCCAACACGTGGCTGCTCAACCTGATCGCGGTGGTGATGGGGAGCGCGCCGCGCATGGCCGACATCCTGGGCGCCAACCCGCGGCTCCTGCAGGCGGTGCCGGAGCCGTCGTTCTTCTTGCCGCTACCCGGCAGAGAGCGATTGGCGCACGACCTGGATGAGCGCCTGCACGGCCGGGGAGACCCGGCGGAACGGGCCGAGCAGGTGACCGCCTGGGCAGGTGACCGCCGGTTCCAGGTCGGCGTCCAGGCGCTGCAGGCGCTGGTGACCGTGGACGAGGCGTCGACTTCCCTGTCGGACGTCGCCGCCGTGGTCATCGACGCCCTGTTCCGCGACGCGGTCGCCGGGTTGCAGGAGCTGCACGGACCGGCGCCCGGCGGCGGCTGCGCGGTCGTGGCCCTGGGCAAGCTCGGCGCCGGCGAAATGACCTTCGAGTCCGACCTGGACCTGCTGTTCGTGGCCGACGCGGAGACTGCGGCGCAGACCGCCGGCCCGGAGCCGATCGACGCGCTGGGGTTCTACCGGCGCGCGGCCGGCGAGCTGATCGCCCACCTGCGGACCCGCTCGACCTACGGCCAGCTCTACGAGGTGGACGAACGCCGCCGGCCCGCAGGCGCCGGCGAACCGGAAGTGCTCACGCTCGACGAGTTCCGCGACCGCTACGCGGCGGCGTCCGCATCGGACCTGATGGCGCTGACGCGCGCCGGCGTACTGTGCGGAGACGCGCCCGCGGCCGAAGCGGTCACCGCAGCGATCGGCGGAGCGCTCGCCCGTCCCCAAGCTCCTGAACCGCTGCTGCAGGCCGCGGCCGGCCGGCGCGCCGCCTCGGCCGCCGCGCATCGGTCCGGCGATCCGTTCGACCTGGAGCACGCGCCGGGCGGCCTGACCGACCTGGAGGTTTGCGCGCAATACCTGCAGCTGCGGCGCGCGCATGAGTCTCCGCAGGTGCTGGCGCGGGCGACCGCGGCCTGCTTCGAGGCGCTGGGCGGGGCCGAGGTCGTGACCGACCGGGAGGCGCGAACGCTCGCTGCCGCGGTGCGGATGCAGCGCACCTTGCAGGCGCTGCTCCGCCTGACCTGGCGCCGCGACGCGCCGGTGAACGGCGCGCCGGCAACGCTCCGCCTGAAACTGGCGTCCGCCCTGGAGTGCGACGGGTTCGAGGCGCTTGAGGCAAAGCTGCGCCGCACGCAGGAGGAGGCGTTCGCGGTCGCGGAGCGGTGCGTCCCCTCACCGGCGCCGCCGGCAGACTGACCGTCAGCGGCCAGCCGACCGGACCGCTTGGCGGCGCCGATCGTCGCCGCGCGCATCGGATCGGCCGCGCGTGTCCGCAGCCGGACACACGCCGCGGCTACTTCGCCGGCGGCGGCGCGTCCGCGCCGGCAAAGCCCGGCAGCCGCTCCGCCAGCCGGCGCAACCGCGGGTGGGGGCGGAGCGCCAGCGCCCGGTTGCCGGCGCGGATCGACGATTCGCGGCGCAGCGCGGCGCGGTGGCGGTCGTTGCGGGGCATGGAGACGAACTTGAGGATGATCGACCGCCGCGGCGGGACCTTGCCGTAGACGGAGTGGAACAGCCAGTTGTTGAAGAACACCACGTCGCCCGGGTCGGTCTCTATGGCGTAGGCGGGCAGGTCCCGCCCGCGCTGGCCGAAGTACCGCCGGCTGCCGCCGGGCAGGGACGCCTGGTTGAACGGCAGCAGCGACTCGTGCAGCAGCGCGCGATGTGAGCCCGGGATGATGCGGAGCGCGCCGGTGTCGCGGCGCAACGGGTCGAGATACAGCATGACCTTGAGCCGATACGGCGTCATCTGCTCCGGGAGCCAACCGCCGTCGGCGTGCCAGTCGTGGTCGGCCAGGCTGTCGGCGAAGCCCCACATGCCTTCGGAGCCGGACCACAACACGTCGTCGCCGAGCAGGTCGCAGACCGCCAAGGTAGATGCGGTCGTCGGCGATCAAGTCGGTCAGCGCCGCGCTCCGCTCCACGAAGTGCGACTCCCACACCACGTCCGCGCCGTCCGGCGCACGGCCCAGGAAGTCCGCGCACACCGCCTCCAGCGCGCCGGCCGCGGCGCCGACCTCGGCCGGGCTCAACGCGCCCCGGCGCACCACGAACCCCAGCGCGTCGAACTGCGCGACCTCGTCCGCGGCAAGGAATCGCGGCGTGCCCGTTGCCATGCCCTGCAGTGTCGCACAAATGGCGCCCGCCGGTACCGGAGCGGCCTGTACCCGGAGCGGCGCCGCGGAGTAGGCTTGGCGCGGTACCGTACGCATGTCCCGAGCATCTACGCCCGCCGGCCGGCGGCCGAACCTGCTGTACATCCACTCCGATCAGCACAACCCGTTCGTGACCGGGTGCTACGGGGACCCGGTGGCGCAGACCCCCAACCTCGACGCGCTGGCCGGCCGCGGCGTCACCTTCACCAACGCCTACTGCCCATCCCCGGTCTGCGTGCCGTCACGGATGGCGACGCTCACCGGCAAGTACCCGCACGAGATCGAAGTGTGGACCAACCACCACATCCTGGGCGGCCACCACCCCACCTTGGCGCACGCCCTGGGCGCCGCCGGCTACCGGCCGGTCCTGATGGGGCGCATGCACGCGGTCGGCGTCGAGCAGCTCCACGGCTACGCCGAGCGGCCGATCGGCGACCACGGCTCCAACCATCCCGGCGACGGGTCGGTCCCCGCCGAGGCGCGCGGATCGATTGAGTCATCGGGCGCCGGTCAGAGCAGCTACCAGGTCCACGACGAAGACGTGACCGCCGCCGCCATCGACTTCCTCAACCGGTTCGGGGTCCGCCGGCGCGCCGGGCTGGCCGGCGACCCGTTCTGCCTGACGGTCGGATTCATCCTGCCGCACGCGCCCTACGTCGCCCGCCGCGCCGACTTCGACCGCTACCGCGACCGCGTCACCCTGCCGCGCGTGCGCACGCCGTTCGACGACCGGCTGCACCCGTTCGAGGCGTGGTGGCGCTCCTGGGGCAAGATCGAATCGGTCACCGACGGCGCCATCCTGCGGACCAGAGCGGCCTACTGGGCGCTGATCGACCGGATGGACGCGCTGATCGGCGACATTCTGCACGCACTGCGCCGCAACGGGCTGGATGACGACACGCTCATCGTCTACCACTCCGACCACGGCGACATGGCCGGCGAGCACGACCTGTGGATGAAGCGCTGCCACTACGAGGCGTCGGCGCGCATACCCGCCATCATGTCGTGGCCCGGCGCGCTGCCCGAAGGCGTCCGCTGCGGCCGGGTGATCAGCGCGCTCGACCTCAACGCCACCATGCTGGCCGCCCTGGGGGCCGATCCGCTGCCCGGTTCGCGCGGGCGCAACCTGCTCGGCCTGATCGCCGACCCGCAGACCGCCTGGGACGACACGGCCTGGTGCGAGTACTGCGTGTACGAGGGGTGGACGACCCGGATGGTCCGCCGCGGCGACTGGAAGTTCGTCTACTACCACGGACATCGGCCGCAGCTCTTCAATCTCCGCGAGGACCCGGACGAGGCGGCGGACCGGAGCGGCGACCCGGCGTGCGCGGCGCTGGTCAGGGACCTCACCGCCGCGGTCCTGGACGGCTGGGACCCGGACGCCGTGGAGCGCGCGATGGCCGAACGGCGCAGCGCCACCGATCTGATAGCCCGGTGGGCGGCCCGGACCGGCGCGCCGGAGCGGTTCGTGTGGCCGATCGCCGCCGGCATGGACTACCTGGAGCCGCGCTGACCGGGCCTCCGGCTCAGCCCCGGTTCCGCATGTGCTCCCGCCACGTTTCGCGCGCCGCTTGCAGCTGCTCCATCAGCACCCGGCGCGAGTGGTCGTCGGCGAACACCGGCGCCCGGGCGAAGTAGCGCAGCAGATCGTCGATCCCCTTGAGGGACCGCCGCTTGGCCTGCCACTCCAGCCGCGCGATGCGCCGCTCGCGCGCGGCCGGCTGCAGTTCGCCGCTGGCCTGCAGCGTTGCGATCCGCTTGAAGTACGGCCCCGTCCACGCCTCCGGGACCTGCCCGGTGGTGGTGATGTATTCGGCGTGGTGATGCCGCTCATCGATCACCCGGCCCAACACCTTGCCGATGACCACCGCTCCCCAGCGGACTCCGAGCGTGAACAGCGCGATCACGGCGCCGAAGGCGAGTATGAACGGCAGCACGGCGGCCCCATCATAACGCGGGTTGACCAAGGCGCGCGGGGCGCGCACACTGGGCCGTCACGTGAACAACCTCGAACCGCCCGTATTGGAGCTCAAGGAGCTCAGGACCCACTTCTCGCTTGATGAGGGGACGCTCAAGGCGGTCGACGGGGTCACCCTGAGCGTCCGCCAGGGCCAGACGCTCGGCATCATCGGCGAAAGCGGCTGCGGCAAGAGCGTGACCGCGCAGTCGGTCCTGCGCATCGTCCCCACGCCGGGGCGCATAGTCTCCGGGCAGATACTGCTCCACCGCGGCGGGACGCCGGTCGACCTGGCCGCCATGGACCCGTTCGGCCAATCGGTGCGCGCCATCCGCGGCAAGGAGATCTCGATGATCTTCCAGGAGCCGATGACCAGCCTGTCGCCCGTGCACACGATCGGCAATCAGATCGAGGAGGCGATCCTCCTGCACAAGACCAACGATAAGCGCGAGGCGCACGCGCAGGCGGTCGACATGCTCGACAAGGTCGGCATTCCCAACCCGTCGCAGCGCATCAACGAATATCCGCACCAGCTGTCCGGCGGCCTGCGCCAGCGCGCCATGATCGCCATGGCGCTCTCCTGCAATCCCACGCTGCTGATCGCCGACGAGCCGACCACCGCCCTCGACGTCACCGTGCAGGCGCAGATACTCGATCTGATGGCCCACCTGCAGGAGGAGTTCGGCATGGCGATCCTGTACATCACCCACGATCTGGGCGTCATTGCCGAGATCGCCGACGACGTGGCGGTGATGTACCTGGGACGGGTGGTGGAGCACGCCGACACCAAGGAGCTGTTCCGCAATCCGCTCCATCCCTACACGCGGCTGCTGCTGAAGTCGATCCCCCGGATCGGCAAGGACGCCAAGCAGCGCCTGGAGGCGATCGAGGGCACGGTGCCGATCCCGCTCGACCCGCCGCGCCAATGCGGCTTCTTCGGGCGGTGTCCCGACGCCATTGCCGGGACGTGCGACCGGGACGTGCCGGGCCTGGTCGAGGTTGCGCCCGGCCACCAGGTGCGCTGCTACCTGCACAGCGAGCAGACCGAACCCCACGTCGACACGCCGGCGCCGACCCGGCGGTCATCAGGAGCGGCCAGATGAGCGATTCCGACCGAACCGGCAGTCCGGCGGCGGCGAACGGCGCCCGGCGGCTTCTGCAGGTCGACCAGCTGCGCAAGTACTTCCCGATAGAGAAGGGGTTTCTGCGCCGCGTCACCGGCCACGTCAAGGCGGTGGACCGGATCAACCTCTTCATCAATGAGGGGGAGACCCTCGGCCTGGTGGGCGAATCCGGGTGCGGCAAGACGACGCTCGGCCGGTGCATCCTGCGCGCCATCGAGCCGACCGACGGCTCGATCACCTTCCGCTTCCAGGCCGCCGACGCGCCGCTCGACATCACCAAGCTCGACAAGGGCCGGCTCCGGCAGATACGCCGGCACATGCAGATGGTCTTTCAGGACCCGTATTCGTCTCTGGACCCGCGCATGACCGTGCTCGACATCGTCGCCGAACCGCTGGTCGCCAACAGCATGGCGCGCGGCCGGGAGCTGGAGGATCGGGTCAAGGAGCTGGTGCGCATCGTCGGCCTGGAGGTGAAGCACCTCAAACGCTATCCGCACGCTTTTTCGGGCGGTCAGCGGCAGCGTATCGGCATAGCCCGGGCGCTCGCTCCGCAGCCGGAGTTCATAGTGTGCGACGAGGCGGTGTCGGCGCTCGACGTCTCCATCCAGGCGCAGATACTCAACCTGTTGGAGGACCTGCAGGCGGAGTTCAACCTCACCTATCTGTTCATAGCCCACGACCTCAGCGTCATCGAGCACATCTCCGACCGGGTGGGCGTGATGTACGTCGGCAAGATGGTGGAGCTGGCCGACACCGAGGAGCTGTTCGGCAACCCCAAGCATCCGTATACGGAAGCGCTGCTGTCGGCCGTGCCGCAACCGGACCCGGAGACGCACATGGACCGCATCATCCTGCCGGGTGAGGTCGCCAATCCCGCCGATCCGCCGTCCGGGTGCTACTTCCACCCCCGCTGCCTGTACGCCAAGGATGCCTGCCGCACCGAGGAGCCGGCCTGGGAGGAGGTGGCGCCCAACCACTTCGCCGCCTGCCACTTCGCCAAGGAGCTCAAGCTCAAAGGCGTCCAGTAGCAGACAGCGAACGGGCGCAGAAAAAGAGAGCGGCGAACGAATCGCCGCTCTCTTTTCATATCCGGATCGACGGCCGCGGGACCGGCGCCCGGAGCTACGGACTCAGGCTGCCAGCCAGCTTACTGGCCCAGTGCCTCCTCGACCGAGATCAGACCGGCCTTGAAGTCCGGAACGTTGTAGGTGAGCTTGTTGAGCTCGTCGAGCAGGCGCTGCGCGCCGGCGTTGAGGTACCGCTCCACGTAGGCGTCCCACTCGGCGTCGATGTCGAAGTCGGCGTTGGTCATGGCCTTGAAGTAGAACTCGTCGCGGATCGTCCAGAGCGCGGCGGTCACCTCGCCGGCGATCGCCGTGTAGTCGGTCTGGTTGAAGACGTCCTCCCGGTACGGCGGCAGCGAAAACTCCTGGCCGGGGCCGGTGAAGTAGTGGTCGATCCACGCCTGATGGTGGGCGTTCTGCGCGCGCGTGACTGCGTACCGGGCCGGGAAGGTCTGGTGCGTGAAGTAGTGTCCGCCCACGTTCTCGAACGTCCAGCCTTCCAGCGCCTTCCGGGGCGAGTTGGCCAGGGCGATCGGGTCCGAGCGGTCCGGTTCACCGTCCCACGCCCAATGCACGCCCTCCAGGCCGCCCGGGCTCGACGCCAGGATGCGGCCCTCCGGGTCGAAGTTGACGTAGTCGTAGATCTGCAGCAGACGCCGCAGCTTCTCGTCCGACACGTTGCGGTTGACGGTATAGGCTACCACCCGGCTGCCGAACGGCAGCGCCGCGTTGTTGTACTTGGTGCGGTAGGTGCCGTTGTGGCTCAGGCCGGTAAAGGCCATCCACTTGGCGCCGTCTTCGCGTATGGCGGTGAACGCCTCTCCCTGGGTGTTGCCGTCGCGCCAGTTCCAGCCGACGGGGCCGCTGCAGGAGCTGCAGACGCCGTAGACGCCGGAAGCGATGCGGTCCTTGGACTGCTGGAAGTTCACCGCCGGCAGCTCCTGGTCGATGTAACCCTCCGAGTACCACTTCTGCAGCCGCTTGGTCGCGTCCCGGAAGCACGGGCAGTTGCCGTCCATCACCAGCTCGCCGCCGTACGGGGGCACCGTGTCGCCGTCGTAGTCGTAGCTCACCTTGTTGTTGAGCCCGTAGGCGTACAGGACCAGCGACGCGCGGAACATGAACGCCTGCGTCTGGTCGCCGGTGAACCCGTACGGGACGCGCACGCGGCCGTCGCCGAAGTTCAACCGGTCGCGGAACGCCGCCAGCACCGACTCGAATTCGTCGATGTCGTAGACGTCCTTGGCCCAGTAGAACGTGTCGGGCTTGTTGTCCGGGCTCTGGTCGACCGTGTCGAAGAAATCGGTCATGCCGACCCGCTCCAGCCAGTCGTAGCGCAGGTAGTGCTGCGCGCCGTTGCCCTCTTTGCCGAACTGCTGCTGGAAGCGCGGGATCGCCCAGTACTCGTCGGTCATGCCGGGCGCCAGGAAGTAGACCCAGCCGGCCGCGCCGATCTCGTTCATGGCGTCGACGTAGTGCGGCATCTCCTCTTCGATCATGGCGCGCGGGATGGAGCGGTAGGCGCCTTCCATGTACTTCTGATCGTGGAAGTTCCAGACGTACCAGGCATCGGGATGCTCGCCGGACGCCACCAGCAGATTGTGCTTCTCACGGTCGTTCTGGTGGAACCGCATCGTTTCGATGTCGACGTTGAACTTCTCCTCGAGCAGCTGCTCGATCACGGTGTTCTCGCCGACGGCGGCGCCGCCGACCCCGGCCCAGGTGATCGGCATGGGTCCTGCCGCGGCTGCCGCCTCACCCTCGCCGGCTGCGAACAGGCCGGCTGCCGGCAGCAGCAGCAATCCGAGCAGTACTATCGATAGCTTTCTCATCGTGACTCCTTGTCGTCGATTGACCGGGCCGGCGACCGGCCCAAGCCCTGCTGCGGCGATCATACGCCGGTTTGCGCTCGGACGTCACCCGCCGGCCGGCCCGCCCGAAATCAGGCTACAGGCGGCCGACGTCGGCCAGCGTCCCCCACAGACCGAGCTGCTCGACCGCGTGGTGCCGGTAGACGCCCACCCCGTCCGCGCCCGCCGCCAGCGCGCGGCGCGCGCCGGCCAGCAGCAGGTCCGGCTCCTGAAAGCTGCCGGCGTGGTAGCAGGAGAGTTCGACGTACAGCGGCACGCGCCCGGCCGTCACGCGCGCGGCGTGGCCGACGCGGCGCTCGACCGCGTCCGGATCGCTCTCGGTGCGGAACCACAGGTACAGCTCGTCCAGCACGCCCCGCTCCACCCAGGACGGCCAGTCGAGCAGCGCGCGCAGGTACCGATCCGCCTCGCGGGCGATGATGGTGGCCGAGAAGACCGCCGCCGGGAAGCGCGCCTTGATCAGCGCGCGCGCCTCGGCCAGCGTCCGGGTCACGTAGCCGGCCCGGAACGCCAGCCACTCCGGGTCGTCGGCGGGCAGCTGCCGCGCGTCGCGGCCGGACGACTGCCGGAACTCCTCCACCGTGCGCTCCTCGTACCCGGCCGGCGCCAGTCCGGCGGCGTCCTCCATGCCGTTGACGAACTCCACCTGCACGCCGTCCGCGCCGGAGTCGGCCAGCGCGCCGGCGATCTCCGCCGCCTGCCGCGCGCGCACCTCGGCAAACGCGGCGCTGAGGCAGAGCCGGTCGCAGTAGCTCAGGGTGTCGGCGCCGGACGCGGTGAGCGCGCGGTACTCGGGGTGCGCGGCCGCGAACGGGCCGATGCTCGGCTCGCCGCGGTGCGGGCCGACCAGGACCGGCCGGTGGCGGTCCAGGACCGCGCGCGCCGCCGGCGAGTGCGGGTCGACGTCGAGGTAGTTGAGCGACCACGTGTAGGAGACCGGCCGCTGGCCGTGGGTCGGGAACGGCGTGCACGCCACGTACGGGTGAACCTCCAGGCCGCGGCTCCGCGCCAACTCGACCACGTCCGGCGCGCGCGGGCCGATCAGCCGGGTGACGCCGGCGGCGAGCGCGCGGTCGACGTAGTGCGCCGCGTCCCCGCTTTCGATGATGCCCCACAGAGGCAACGGGCGGCTCACCGGCGCTACCCGCACACCGCGCCGAACACGCGCAGGTAGTTGAGGCCCAGCACGCCGCGGATCGTCCGCTCGCCGTGTCCGCGGGCGCCCATGCCGGCGGTGATCGCCGGATATTCTCCGGCGTGCGGAATCAACGTGCCGCCGCCGTCGAAGTCCGATCCGAGCCCGACGTGCTCCGGCCCCGCCACCCCGATGGCGTGATCGACGTGGTCGAGCACCCGGTCGAGGTTCGGGTCCGCGGCGGACACGAACGAGGGCACGAAGGTGATGGCCACCACGCCGCCGGTGTCGGCCACCGCCCGTATCTGCCGGTCGTCCAGGTTGCGCCGGTGGTCGCAGAGCGCGCGGCAGTTGCTGTGCGATGCGATCAGCGGCTGGCCGGCCCGGACCATCACGTCCCAGAAGCTCGCCTCGTTGAGGTGGGAGACGTCGACCAGGATGCCGAGCCGGTTCAACTCGCGCACCAGCGCCACGCCGTGGCTGGTCAGGCCGCCGCCGGCCGGTTCGTCCGCGCCGCCGGCCGCCCACGACACCGGGTTGTGCGTGATGCCGACCGAACGCAGGCCGAGCGCGTGCAGGGCGGTCAGGATGTTGAGGCTCCGCTCCAGACCGTCGGAGTCCTCCAGGGCCATAATCGCCGCCGCCGCTCCGTCCCGCTTGGCCGCGGTGAGGTCGCCGGCCGTGCGCGCGATGCGGAAGCGGTCGTCGGCCGCCGTCTCCGCGATCAGGATGCCGAAGCCGTCCAGCGCGTAGGCGGCGTGGTTGTTCCAGGCGCGCGTAACGCAGACGGCGAAGAACGCCGCGTCGATGCCGCCTTCGCGCATGCGCTGCAGGTCGAGCTGCGTGCGCGCCCCTTCGGGAGGGCCGGGGAACGCCCCCCGCAGCTGCGCGATGGTGCCGCCGCCGGCGTGGCGCGTCGGCGGCCCGCCCAGCCCGCGGCCGGCCGACACGCAGGCGGGGATCGAGTCGTTGTGGCTGTCGATGACCAGCGCGTCGCGGTGCAGTTCCCGGTAGTCCATGACCCCGATGGTGCCGTCCGGCTCGGCTTTCTTCAAACGGCGCCGGCGCACTTGCCGCTGGGGACCGCCGCGGATGATGCTCAACCGGCATGGCGAAGGGCGCGCTGGACCCGGACGTGGACGTGGCGTTGTGCGGCGGCGGCCTGCAGAGCGCCCTGATCGTCGCCGCCCTGCACGGGACCGGCTACGGCGGGCGCGTGGCGCTGGCCGAGAGCGGCCGGATCGGCGGCAACCACACCTGGTGCTTCCACGCCGGCGACCTGTCGCCGGCGATGCGCCGGCACGTCGAGCCGCTGGTCGCGCGCCGCTGGAGCTCCTATGAAGTCCGCTTTCCCGGCTACCGGCGCGTGTTGGAGACGCCCTACGCCATGATCACCAGCGAGCGGCTGCGGTCGGCGGTGCTGCGCATGGTCGGGCAGCACGCCGGGTGGGCGGGAGACGAGCGATCGCCGGTCGCGTCAATCGGCCCCGGCGCGGTGCGGCTGGCGGACGGGCGCGCCATCGCCGCGCGCACGGTGATCGACGCGCGCGGCGCGGACGGCGCGGCCGGCCCGTGCGGGTATCAGAAGTTCTACGGCGAAGAGATCACCCTGCGGGGCGAACACGGTCTGCCCCGGCCGATCGTGATGGACGCCACGGTCGAGCAGCGCGACGGCTACCGGTTCATGTACGTCCTGCCGCTTTCCGCCGTGCGGGCGCTGGTCGAGGACACCTCCTTCTCCGACGGTCCCGGCCTGGACGTGGACGAAAGCCGGCGGCGGATCGCCGCGTGGATCGGCGAGCGCGGCTGGCGGACGCTCCGGGTCGAGCGGACCGAGCGCGGCGTGCTGCCGATGCCGCTGGCCGAGGCGCCGGCGGAACCGGCGGCGCCGGCCGGGGGCGCGGCCGTCACGCAGGGCGGCTACCGCGGCGGCTGGTTCCATCCCGGCACCGGGTACTCCTTGCCGGTCGCCGCCGCGTTGGCCGAGCTGATCGCCGCCACCCCGGCGGCCGAGCTGCCGGCGGCGGTCGCCGCGGCGGCGCTCGACCGGCGGCGGCGCGCCCGCTTCTGCCACCTGCTCAACCGGCTGCTGTTCCGGTGGTACCCGCCGGCCGCGCGCCGGGCCGTCTTCGAGCGCTTCTACCGCCTTCCCGAAGCGACCATCGCCCGCTACTACGCCATGCGGCTGCGTCCCGTCGACAAGCTGCGCATCCTGGGCGGGCGTCCCCCGGCCGGCCTGTCGATTCCGGCCGGCCGGCGAGTGACCGGCCGCGGATGACCGGCCGCGCGGCCGGCGCGCCGGAACGGCCGGGCGGCCGCGTCGCCGCCGGCTTCGACCGCGTCGCCACCGCGTATGACCTGCTGGTCGGCCTTGACCCCGGCTACCGCCGGCGCCTGCTGCGGAGCGCGCAACGCCTGGGGTTGCCCGGCGACGCGCGTATCCTCGACCTGTGCTGCGGCACCGGACAATCGACCCTGGCGTTGCGCGCGGTCTACCCGCAGGCGCGGTTGTGCGGGCTGGACGCCGCCGCCGGGATGCTGCAGGTGGCCCGCGCCCGCCCGCAGCTGGCCGGCGTGGAACTCGTCCACGGTGACGCCATGGACCCGGCCGCCGCCGGCGTCGACGGACCGTTCGACGGCATCCTGATGGCCTACGGCATCCGCAACGTCCCCGACGCCGACGCCTGCCTGCAACGGGTGCGCGGCCTGCTGGCGCGCGGCGCGCCGGTCTGCTTCCACGAGTACTCGGTCACCGGTTCGCGCCTCAGCACCGCCGTGTGGAAAGCCGTGACCGCTTCGATCATCATTCCCACCGCCCGCATGGTGACCGGCGACGACCGGCTGTTCCGCTACCTGCGCGACAGCGTCCTTTCGTTCGACAGCGTCGACCGCTTCGAGCGCCGCCTGCGGCAGGCCGGTTTCACCGCGGTGCGCACGCTGCCGGCCGGCGGCTGGCAGCGCGGCATAGTCCACTCGTTTCTGGCCCGCCGCCCAACCGCGGACGCCACGCCGGCCGCGGACGCCATGCCGGCCGCCGGCCCGTGAACGGCGCGCCGCAGGTGGCGGTGGTGGGGGGCGGCATCGCCGGCATGGCGGCGGCGGTGGTGCTGGCCGAACGCGGCATCCGCGTCACCGTGCTGGAGCAGCAGCCGTGGCTCGGCGGGCGCGCCGGGGCGTTCCCGATGCGGCTGGCCACCGGTCAGACGGTGCAGATGGACCGCGGCTTTCACGCCTTCTTCCGCCAGTACTACAACCTGCGCGCGCTGCTGCGCCGCATCTCGCCCGATCTCGGCCTGCTGCAGCCGCTCGACGACTATCCCATCCTCGGCCCGGACGGAGCGCGCCAGTCGTTTGCGCGGCTGCCTCGGCTGGCGCCCTGGAACATCGTCGCCCTCACCCGCCGCACCCCGTCGTTGACGCTGCCGGCGTTGCGTCGGGTGCGGTTGCGGGCGGCGCTGTCGATGCTGGCCTTCGACGCGCGCCGCACCTACGAACGCCACGACCGCCGCTCCGCGGCCGAATACCTCGACTCGCTCCGCTTTCCGCCGGCCGCCCGGCAGCTTCTGTTCGACGTGTTCGCGCATTCGTTCTTCAATCCCGAAGGCGCCATGTCCGCCGCCGAGCTGCTGATGATGTTCCACTTCTACTTCACGGGAAATCGTGAGGGGCTGCCGTTCGACGTGGCCCGGCAGCCGTTCTCGACCGGCATCTGGGAGCCGCTGCGCCGCTACGTGGAGGAGCGCGGCGTCACCGTCCGCACCGGCGCCGCGGTGCGCGGCGTCCGCCGCGGCGCCGGCCGGTGGACGATCGACGCGAACGGCGGCGCCGGCGCGGTCACGGCCGACGCGGTGGTGCTGGCGCTCGACGTGGCCGGGCTGAAACGGCTGCTGCCGGCCACCCCGTTCGATCATGGCGCGTGGGCGGCCGGCGTGCGCGCGCTGCAGACGACGCTGCCGTTCGCGGTGTGGCGGCTGTGGCTCGACCGCCCCACTGCCTGTGGCCGGGCGCCGTTCGCGGGCACCGCCGGCTTCCCGCTGCTCGACAACATCTCTCTGTTCCACCTGTTCGAGGACGAAAGCCGCGACTGGGCGGCCGCGCATGGCGGCTCGGTCGTCGAGCTGCACGCCTACGCGGTGCCGGAAGGCACGACCGAGCGGCAGCTCCGCCGCGCGATGCTGGACGGTCTGCACCGCCTCTATCCTGAAACGCGGGCGGCCCGGCCCCTGGACCAGGCGTACCTGGTGCGGAGCGACTGCCCCGCGTTTCCGCCCGGATCGCGGGCCGGCCGGCCGGGCGCCGGCACGCCGCACGCCGGCGTCTACCTTGCCGGCGACTTCGTCCGCATGGAGCAGCCGAGCGCGCTCATGGAGCGCGCGGCGGTGTCGGGAATCGAGGCGGCCAACGCCATCCTGACCGCTGCGGGGATGACGCCGGAGCCGGTGGCGTCGATCCCGCGTAGCGGCATCCTGCCGGCGTTAGCGGCGTGAGCGACGTTAGCGGCGCGAGCGGCGACCGCCGCGAGCGCGGCTTTCTGTTCGGCCGCCGGCCGGCCGGCCCCGAATCCGCGCGCGCGCTGCAGCGGCTGCCCGACTGGCAGCAGTCCGATCCCAAGTGGATCAAGGCGGCCGTGCGGCGGGCGATGGCGCTTCCCGCCGGCGGTTGGCACGTCGTCGACGCCACCCGGGCGATCGGCGAGCGGCCGCGGCGCTACCGGATCGACGACCGGGAGCTGGTGGTGTGGCGCGGCGCCGGGCGGCTGCTGGCCGCTCCCAACGCCTGCCCGCATCTGGGAGCGTCGCTGGCCGACGGATGGGTGCGGGACGGCTGCCTGGTCTGCCCGTGGCACGGGCTGGCGCTCGACGAACGCGGCCACGCCGGCTGGCGGGTGTTGCCGAGCCACGACGACGGCGTGCTGCTGTGGGTGCGGCTGGACGGCGTGGAGCGGCCGTCGGCGCAGCCGTTCCTCTGCGCGCGGCCGGCCGGCGGCATCGACGCGGTGGTGCGCATGGAGGCGGCGTGCGAGCCCGAGGACGTGATCGCCAACCGCCTCGACCCGTGGCACGGCGCGCACTTCCACCCGCACTCGTTCGGCCGCCTGCGCGTGATCGAACAGAACGCCGACAGCATCGTGGTGCGCGTCACCTACCGCGCCACGCGCCGCATGGGGGTGGAGGTCGACGCGCGCTTCGACTGCCCCGACCCGCGCACGATCGTCATGACGATCATCGACGGCGAGGGCGCTGGCTCGGTGGTGGAGACCCACGCCACGCCGGTCGCGCCGGGCCGCTCGGCCATCATCGAGGCGACCGTGGCCACCTCCGACCGGTTCGGCTTCCGGCTGGCCCGGCGCGCCGCCGGCCTGGTGCGCAGGGGCATGCGGCGCCGCGCCCACCGGCTGTGGGTGGAGGACGCCGCCTACGCCGAGCGGCGCTACGCGCTGCGCACCGGAACGGTCTGAGGCGGACCCGCTCTACTGCTACAGCCCGGCGGCGTGGGCGGAGTGGAAGGTGTCGGCGCCGCCGCGCAGGCCGTCGGGTCCGCGCGTTATCGCCACCGGGCTGGCGAACGGGCTCATCCCCTGGGTGACGTAGATCGGATCGATCACCGCCACGCGGTGCCGGCGCGCGCGCAGCTCGTCGACCACGGCCGGGTCCAGACGGCCGTCGACGGCGGTGAGCGGCGTGCTGCAGTCGATTCGGGGAGCGTCGATCGCCGCCTGCGGCCCCAGCCCGAAGTCGACCATCTTGACCACCAGGCTGGTGACGCAGTTGGTGATCCGCCGGCCGCCGGAGGCGCCGACCGCCGCGCGCACGCCGTCGGCGCCGAGCACCAGCAGCGGCGACATGTTGTTGAGCGGCAGCTTGCCGGGCGCGATCGAGTTGACGCGGCCCGGAACGGGGTCGAACCACATCATGCCGTTGTTGAGGATCACGCCGGTGCCGCCGGCCACCACCCCGGAGCCGAAGCCGGACATCAGCGTGTTGGTCAACGACACGGCGTTGCCGTCGCCGTCCATCACGCACAGGTGGGTGGTGCCGTCCTGGTAGACCGGCGCGCTGCCGGGCGGCCGCTTCGGCGCCCGCCGGCCCTCCTGCCGCCACGGGTTGCCCGGCTTGAAGCGGGCGGGCGCCTTGCTGCGGATGCCGGCTTGGCGGCGCGCCGCGTAGGCGGGGGAGACCAGGCCGCGCCACGGCGCGTCGGCGCTCTCCGGGTCGGCCAGATACGCGAACCGGTCGGCGTACGCCAGCCGCGCGGCGCAGACGTAGCGGTGCAGCGCCTCCGCGTCGTTGTGCCGGCAGGCGGTCAGGTCGGTCCCGGACAGCAGCTGCAGCGTCATGGCGCTGGTGATGCCGCCGGACGCGAACGGCGCCGCGCGCACGCGCGCATCCCGGTAGGCGACCTCCAGCGGTTCCGTTTCACCGCCGGTCCGCCAATGGAACGGCCGGTACCCCTCCAGGTCGGCGTGGTCGAGCGCGCCGCCTTCACCCCGCACGGCGTCGACCAGCCGGCCGGCGATCTTGCCGCCGTAGAACGCGCCGGCCCCTTCCTCGCCGATGGCGGTCAACGTGTCGGCCAGATCGGGTTGCCGGATGCGGACCGGCTCGGCGCGCAACGCATCGCCCCGCGCGTAGCGGTTGCCGGGGATCTCGATGCCGGACGGCAACTCGCCGGCCGGCAGGAAGACGCGGCGCAGCTCCTCGTAACGGGTGAGCTTTCCCGCCTGCCCGGCAAACGCCATCAGGTCGTGGAACTCCGGCGCATAGCCGTACTGCGCCAGCTCCGCGGCCGGCGCCACCACCGCGTCGAGCGGCAGCTTCCCGAACTCGGCGTGCGCGGCCGTGAGGCCGGCCACCGCGCCGGGCGTGGCGACCGAGCGCGGCCCCTCCAGATTGGCGTCGTCCTCCACGCCCGGCCAGCCGAACGACCCCACCGCCGGGGCGCCGGTCAGCCGGTACATGTCCGGGGCGGCGGCCAGCGGCGCGCGCATGGGAAAGCCGAACACCCCGCCGCGCTCGCCGATCTGGTAGACCAGATACCCGCCGCCGCCGATGCCGCTCGACGCCGGCTCCACTACCCCGACGGCGAACGCGGCCGCCACCGCGGCGTCCATGACGTTGCCGCCGGCGCGCAACGAACGGACGGCGGCGTCGCTGGCCAACCGGTGCTTGGTGGCCGCCATGGCGCGCTCGCCGCGCGCCTCGCTCTTGCCGGCGGTAAAGACGCTGTCGCTCACCATTCGCTTAGCCTTAGCTCCTGCCCCGACTCCGGCGCCGGCCCGCCGCTACGCCTTCTTTGCGTACGGCGGCAACGGCCAGCCCGACTCGGCGCCGATGCGCATGGCCCGTTCCCGCTCCGCCGGCGACAGCGGCGGCGCGGCCGCGGCGCCGGCGTTCTGCTCCAGCTGCGCGCGGTCCTTGGCGCCCGGGATCGCCGCCGTCACCCCCGGCGTGTCGAGCACGAAGCGCAACGCCGCCTGCACCATCGTGCGCCCGCGCTCGGTCAGAAAGCGCAGCTCGGCCAGCCGGGCCAGCGCCGCGCGGGCGCGCGGATTGGTGAAGCGCTCGTACCGCCGGTCGCCGGCGTCGAGCCGCTGCGTATCGAAGTACGCGCCGGTCAGGGCGCCCTGGCCGAGCGGCACGCGGATCAGCGTTCCCAGGTTCGCCTCCAGCGCCAGCGCCAGCGCCTCGTCGGCGGTCGGATTGACCAGGCTGAGTCCCACCTGCGCCATCGCCAGATCGCCCAGCGCCAGCAGCTCGCGCATGGCGTCGGCGTCGTTGGTCGAGATGCCCCAGCAGCGGATCGCCCCGGACCGCTGCAGGGCGGTGAGCTCCTCGACCACCGGCGGCATCAGCTCGCTCGGCGGCACGCCGTGGAGCTGGTAGACGTCGATGTAGTCGGTGCCCATGCGCCGCAGGCTGCCGGCGCACGCGGTCCGCACGCGCGTGCGCGCGTCCGCTTCGCTTTCGCCCGCAACGGGCGGCGCCAGCTTGGTCGCCACCACGTAGCGGTCGCGGCGGCCGGCCAGCGCGCGGCCGATGATGCGCTCCGAATGGCCGGCGCCGTAGCCTTCGGCGGTGTCGAGCACGTTCACGCCGAGCGCCTCGGCGTGGTGGATGGTGCGCACCGACTCCTCGTCGTCCATGCCGGTCCATCCGCCGCCGCCGTGGGCGCCGCCCATCTGGTAGCAGCCCAGGCCGATGCGGGAGACCTCGATGCCGGTCTTGCCGAACGTTCGGTATTCCATTTCAGCCTCCTTCAGCGCTCGACCGGTACGGCGCGGCCTTCGCCCAGGCTGCGGTGCACGGCCTCCGTGAACGCCATGTATTGCACGCCGATCTCGAAGGTGTTGCGCTGGACGACCCCTTCGCCGCGGATGGCCGCGCAGAACTCCTCCTCGACTCGCCAACCGGGCGGCATGAGCGGGCCCGGACGGGGCGCGGCCGCAAAGACCGGCACCGGCTTGAGCGCGTAGTCGCCGCGCCGGCCGCCCAGCAGCTGCCCGCCGGCGACTCGGAGCGTCCCTTCGGAGCCGTAGATGGTCGTGCCCGGCGCGCCGTGGCCGAGCACGGCGGACACCTGCAGGTGGAGCGTGGCGCCGCACGCCAGATCGGCCAGGATCTCCAGGTGATCGGGGAGCTGCATGACGTGCGCCGCGCCCGCCTGGTCGCGCCGCACCGGCACGAAGGTGCGGCCCAGGGCGCTCACGCGGACGGCCGGTCCGACCCAACGCATGATCGTTTCGTACGTGATGCCGAGCGAGCCGACGTTGAGGCCGCTGTAGACGGCGTCGTCGCGCCAGACCATCGGCGCGTTGCGGTCGATGAAGCCGCCGCCGCCGGCCAAGTGCTCGACCGCCAGCACGTCGCCCACGTAGCCTTCGGCGACGTGTTGGCGGATCGTGGCGTCGATGCTCAGGGTCATCGCCGCCGGCACTACCTGGGTGACCAGATCGGGACGCGCGCGCGAGGCGGCCAGCATCTCGCGCGCCTCCGCCAAGTCCAGGGCCAGGCGCGCCTCGGTCAGCACGTGCTTGCCGGCCGCCAGCGCGGCCAGCGTGACCGGCCGGTGCAGGTAGGGCCACGTGCCGATCAGGACCGCGTCTATGTCGTCGGACTCCACCAGGTCGCGCCAGTGGTCGTGGACGCGGCCGATGCCGAGGTCGGCCGCCGCCCGCTCGGATGACGCGCGCGAGCGGTTGACGACGCTCGCCAGTTCGACGTCGGGCTGCGCCTGCAGGCCCGGCACGTGGCGGTTGCGGGTGTTGTTGCCGGCGCCGACGATACCGACGCGGATCGCGCCGGCGGCGCCGGCCGTGCGAGTGGATGCCATACGGCGGGATGATAGCGCAGAACCCGCCGGTGATACGCGGTCGCGCGAAAACGGCGCGACTGCCGGCTGCAAGCCCCGGCGGCTCCGGGCCCGGGCGGCTACGAGCCGGCGAGCACCTCCGCGAAGAGCTGCCGGTCGACGTTGCCGCCGGAGAGCACCAGGGCCGCCCGGGCGCCGCGCATCCGCGACCGTTCCTGGAGCAGCGCCGCCAGCGGGCCGGCGCCGGCGCCCTCGGCGACGTTGTGGGTGTCGGAGTAGCAGACGCGCATCGCCGCGCGCAGCTCCGCTTCCGACACCGCGACCACCCGGTCCACGCCGGACAGGATCAAGGCGAGCGCCGCCTCGTCGGGCACGCGGACGGCCATCCCGTCGGCGATCGTCGACGCCGGTCCGGTCGCGCGCGCCTCGCCGGCGTCGAACGAGCGGCGGTAGGCCGGCAACGCCGCCGACACCACCCCGATCACGGCCGTGGCCGGCGACAGCGCGTTGCGGGCGGCCATCACCCCGCATATCCCGGAGCCGAGGCCGATCGGCACGTAGACGGCGTCCAGGTCCGGCGCCGCCCGGAACAGCTCGACCCCGTAGCTGGCCACCCCGACGACCAGGTCCGTGCTGAAGGACGGCATGAGATAGACCCGGTCGCCGCCGGCGATGCGGCCGGCGTGCGCGCGCGCTTCGTCGAAGTCGGCGCCGTACTCGACCAGGCGGGCGCCGAAGGCGCGCATCGCCTCGTTCTTTTCACGGCTGTTGCCGGCCGGCATCACCACCGTGGCGGCAAGGCCGGCGCGGCGCGCCGCAAACGCGACGCTCTGGCCGAAGTTGCCGCGCGTGGCGGCCACCACCTCGGTCACCTGCGGCCTGGCGGCGCGCAGCCGTTCCACGGCGACCAGCGCGCCGCGCAGCTTGAACGACCCGATCGGGGTGTGGTTCTCGTGCTTCACCCAGACCGAGCACCCGGTCCGCTCGCCCAGCAGCGGCCAGCAATACTGCGGGGTCGGCGGCATGGCCCGGTAGACGATCGGGGCGGCGCTGTCGATCTCCTCCAGCGTGGGAAGCTTCACTTCGGACACGGCGACAAGCCTACGCCGGAAACCGGGCCGGCGGGAACCCTGCGGGCTGACGCGGCGCCGGGCCGGCTCCCCGGGAAGCCGGCCGGTTGCGCGCGGCACCCGGCAGACCCATAGTGACGCCATGGCACATGCAGCTAGCGAACGCGCGATGAGCGTCTCCCGGGGAGCGCCGGGAGCCGTCGACGACGAGTCGTATTGGGAGCGCCTCCGCGCCCGGTTTCCGCTCGACCCCGACCTGGTCTACTTGAACAGCGCTGCGCTCGGCGTGCCGCCCGACCCCGTGATCGCCGCCGTGCACGAAGGCTACCTGCGCCTGTCGCAGGACCCGGACGCCGCCAAGATCGACTACCGGCGCTACAACGCCGAGGTGGCGGTGCCGGACCTGGCGGCGCTGATGGGAGCGCGGCCGGAGGAGCTCGCCATCAACCGCAACGCTTCCGTGGGGCTGGCGCTGGCCGCCGACGGCGTGCGCGGGCTGCGCGCCGGCGACGAGATCCTCACCACCAGCCACGAGCACCCGGTCGGGGTGCAACCGTGGCGCGACCGGGCCGCCCGCGAGGGGCTGGTGGTGCGCGAGGTCGCCCTGCCGAGTCCGGTCGAGGACCCGGCGGAGCTGATCGAACCGTTGCGCGCCGCGATCACCGATCGCACGCGAGTGCTGTCGTTCTGCCACGTCACGCGCAGCGGCGTCCGGTATCCTGTCGAGGAGCTCTGCCGGATGGGCCGCGACCACGGCCTGATCATCTCCATCGACGGCGCGCAGGCGGTCGGCCGCGTGCCGGTCGACGTCACCGCCTACGACTGCGACCTGTACGCGGCCAGCCTGCACAAGTGGCTGCTCGCCCCGTCCGGGACCGGCGTGCTGTACGTGCGGCAGGGGTTCCAGGAGCGGTTCGGCATCGAGTCCACGCCGCCCGGACCGACCGCCGAGCGGTACGAGGAGGAGGGCACCTTCGACCTGCCGACGCGCGCCGGCATCGGCGTGGCGGTGGCGTGGATGAACCAGATCGGCATAGCGGCGATCGAGGAGCGCAACCACCAGCTCGCCGAGCGGCTCCGTGACGGACTGGCTGCGATTCCCGGCATGCGTATCGGCAACTCCACCCGGCGGGCGCTGGTCGCGCCCGGCACCACGCTGGTCGATCCCCCCGGAGGCGACGCCGCCGGCTGGCGGACGCGGCTGCAGCAGCGTCACAACCTGCGCGTCGACGACCACGTCCGCGACGGTCACGACGCGTTGCGCATCTCCACGCACTACTTCGTCTCCCCCGCCCAGGTCGACCGCGTGATCGCCGCCATGACCGCCGAGGCCGGGTAGGCGAGAATCCGTCGATGGTCTCCGATCGTCCCTCGCGACGGCCGTCCGCGGCGCCTCAACGCACTGCGGTGATGGAACGCTACAAGGCTGCCAGGGATTCCCGTTGCCGGGCGAGGCGGCGGTCGCGGTCGGCGGCGAAGCGTTCGATGCCGGCGGCGATCGAGTCCCGGTCGAGGCGCGCCTCGGCGATCACGTCGGACTCGGTGCCGCCGGTGAGCCAGCGGTCGTGCCAGTCGGAGACCAGCGAGTACTCGCCGGTGAGCGGACCCACGTCGCGCACCGGCCACATCCGTTGCGTGCCGGTGGTGACCACCATCAGGTCGTACTTGGCGGCGGCCGGCAGCACCGCGTCCCGGTACGCCTGCGGCTGCCGGTCGAACAGCTCCTCGCTGATCGCCGCCACCACCTTGACGTTGATCCCCTGCTCCTCCAGACGCGGCAGCGCCTGCAGCAGGTTGAACGTCGAGCTGGAGCCCTGCGCCAGCACGTACCCGTGCCGGGGCGTGCCGGGCCGGAAGTCGCGCACCACGTAGAACCCCTTGGCGGCCGCCTTGAGGTCGGTGTCGGCGAAGGTCGAGCGGTCGGCCACCGGGAAGTCCGGGCGCGCCACCTCGATCACGATCACGCCGACCAGCGGGTCGCGGGCGGCGATCTCCGCGGCGGCGAAGTAGCCGGGCGCCACGTCGTTGTAGTCCCAGAAACTGAGCGTGATCACCTGTCCGCGCGGGAACAGCTTCCACACCTGCGGCGCGAAGATGCCGAAGTGCGTGCGCGCGTCAGCGGCGGTCTCCGGGCCGGAGTGGCCGGCCAGGATGTTGAGGACGCCGACCCGGAACGGGCTGTCCTGACTCTGCTGACTCCACACGCGCGCGGGCAGATACATGAACGGCGTGAACGCGCCGTAGCTGCCGCTCAGCGCCCATACGCCCGAGTGCACGCCGGGGTCGAGCGACGCGCTCTGCCCGACCAGCCCCACCGCGGTGGAGGCGTTGCCGGCCTCCTGAATCGCGGCCTTGAGGCGCGTGCCGCTCCGATTGGCAAGCGGGTCGTAGTGGCCGGTGAGCGACCCCTTCTCTACGTTGATCGATCCCGACAGGTCGGCCGACACGGTGAGGAACCGGTTGCCGGTGACGTGGTTGAGCCACTTGACCACCTCCGAAATGGCGCGCCGCGTCCCCTGCACCTCGCCCGGCTGCTTGAACAGCTCGACGCCGACCTCCTCGACCTTTCCGCCGGCGCGCTCCACGCTCACCGTCTGCGGATCGACCGGAATGGCCGCCACGCGCAGACGCTCGTCCTGAAACGGGTCAGTCCGGGTGCTGACGCGCAACGCGCCGTCGTCGCTCACCTGGTCGCCGATCTCGACCAGGCGGTCGCTCAGCCACTCGCCCAGGCCGTCCTGCTCCAGCACCGACATGACGACGTCGACGTTGGTCTTGAACTGGCGCAGCCGCTCCGCCTCGCCGGTGACCGGGCCGTCGTGGATCCCTTGGAAGGTGACGCCGAACCGTTGCTCGAACGTGCCGGCCAGCGCGACGAAGTACGGCACGTTCATCTTCATCTCGTACGGGTGGCTGTGATAGCCGACCAGCTGCTCGCCGAAGCCGGCGATCTCCCCGCCGGCCGCCGCCGGCCACCAGCCCTTGGTGGTGCGGCCGACCACGATCATCGGCCGCCGGTCGTCCGGGTCCCACTCCTCCATGGTCTTGAGCGCGCCCAGGACCTGGTCGTAGTCGTTGCCGTCGTCGAGCGTCAGCACGTTCCAGCCGTACGCCGACCACTGATCGGCGATCCGGTAGCCGGCGAACGACTCCGACACCACGCCGCCGACCAGCGAATCGTCGATGCCGGCGTTGTTGTAGGAGAGCAGGATGCGGAGCCGCTTGCCCACCTTCTGCGCCACCGCCTGCGTCTTCATCTCCTGCGAGTGGCCGGAAGTCATGGCGAACTCGCCTTCCAGGGCGACGATCTTGGGCGAGTCGCCGGCCCCCATGAAGTCCCAGAAGGCCGCCTTGCCGGCCGCGGTGGCGATGCCGATGCCGGACGGGCCGCCGTTGACGTCGTTGATCAGGTCGGTCGTCTCCGAGTGGCCGGCGAGCGACCGGATGCCGCGCAGCCTGGCCTGCGCGAACAGCGGGTCGCCGGCCAGTCCGTGGTCGTCCAGCAGCGTGGCGAGCGCTCCGGCGCCGCGCCGGAAGCCGAGGCAGTCGATCGGCAGCATGGCGACCTCCGGATCGACCCGGTAGCGGCCGTGGCCGGTCGCCTGGTAGCGGTTCGCCATCGCCTGACCCATGACCATCCACAGCGCGTACAGGGTCGGGATGTTGTGGCCGCCGGCCAGCAGCAGCTTGTCGCCGAACGGGTGCTTGGGCCGGCGGTAGTCGTACCGCAGGCCGCCGTGTTCGGGCCCCAGCAGGTGCAGGGCGACGTTGTACGGCGTGTAGGCGAGCGGTCCGCCGAAGTGGCCGGTCTGCGCGTAGTTGCCGAGCAGGGTGAGCGTCATGGCGGTCATGAAGCCGACGTCCTCCAGCCGCTGCCGGTCGTAGGCGGGGAGCCGCACGCTGCGCTCGGCGGTGGCGCCGGCCGGCGCCACCGTGCGAACCACGACCGATGTTCCGTCAGTACCCGTTCCAGTACCCATGTTCATCTCTCTCTTTGCCGGCCCGGCGGCGGTCGCCGCCGAGCCGCGGTGCGTATTGGTTGCGGAGCGCGCCGCCGGTGCCGCGCGGCGCTGCCGGGGTTGAGACTACCGCACGGCGCGGCCCAGCGTCACCCGCCGCCCTGTCGGAGCGCCGCGAACGCGCGGTCGAACCGTCCGCTCAGGTCGTCCATGCCGGCGCGCTTGCGCGCCCCGTCCAGGTCGGTGCGCCGGATCATCACGTGCGCCTGTTTCTCGAAGTCGTTGACCAGCCGGCACGCCTCGACCAGGTGCCGGTGATTGGGCTCCGGAACGACGATGCAGCCGCCGTGGTCGCCGTGGATCAGGTCGCCGGTCCGCACCGTGACGCCGCCGACCCGCACCGGCTCCCCGTAGCCGGACCAGCGCAGCGCCGCGTGCTGAATGACGCGGGCGATGGCGAACACGCCGAATCCCTGATCGATGATGCCGGGCAGGTCGCGGACGCCCCCGGAGGTGACCATGCCGATGGCGCCGGCGGCGATGAACCCCTTGGCCATGCCGTCGCCCATCACGCATTCGCGGTACGGGTCGGGGCCGACCGTCTCCACCACGATCACGCGCGGCAGCGCGCTCGCCTCGATCGCGTCCATCATCTCGACGTAGGCGTCGTTCGCCGGACCGCCTTCCGGCGTGCAGGTATCGATCCTGATCGTGATCGCCTCTCCCACCAGCGGCGGCAGGTCCGGCGTCATGCATTGGATGCGCCCATCCATGGCGTAGGTGTGCGGCTCGGAGTGGCCGAGCGCCGAGAGCGCGTTGCAGACGAGGGCGGTCTCCGAGTCGCGGAGGCTGTCGATCAGTACCTGGTCCATGAGAGTGGCGAGCGTACCGGGCGCCCGGCCGCGCGGCAAGGAACGGGCCGGGCTTGACCGCCCGCCGCCGTCTCCCGACACTGCCGGCCCATGCGGTTCGTGGTGGTCGGCGGCGGCGTGATCGGCTTGAGTACCGCGTTCCATCTGGCCGACCGCAACGCCGGTACGGTGATCCTGGTGGAGAAGGGGCCGGTCGGCGACGGGTCCAGCTCGCGCGCCGGCGGCATCATCACCGGCCTGATGGGCACGGAGACCGCGGTGCGCGCGCGCAAGATCAGCCTGGAGCTGTTCCAACGGTTCAGCCGCGAGGTCGACGGCTACACCTTTCACGACGTCGGCACCCTCAACCTGGCGGCTGACCGGGGCGCCGGGACGGCGCGGATGCTGCCGGTCTATGACCGTCTGGACGCCCCCTACGATGTCCTGGACGCCGACGAGATGCGGCGCCGCTGGCCGCTGATGGCGGTCCCGGACGACGCCTGGGGCCTGTACGACCCGATCGCCGGTTACAGCGAGCCCGACGAGTACGTGGCCGCCATGGCCGCTCACCTGCGCAAGCTCGGCGTGGAGATACGGGAGTTCGAGCCGGTTCTGGAGTTCCCGGTGCGGGGCGACCGCGTGACCGGCGTCCGCACCGCCGCCGGCGCCATCGAAGCCGACGTGGTGGTCTGCGCGTCGCACGTCTGGTCGATCCGCCTGTTGGAGCAGTTCGGCTGGCGCATGCCGTCCAAGGTGTTCGTGCACCAGCGCTACGTCTCCACGCCGGTTCCGAAGCCGGTCATCCTGCCGGCGGTCAACGACCATCCGCGCCGCGGCTACTACCGGCCCGCGTTCGGCAACCGCGTGCTGATCGGCATAGAGACGCCGGACCGCGCGGAGGAGCCGCCGCCGGAACGCGATCTGCATCTGTCCCGCCTGTCCGTCGACCCGGAAATCCGGCGGCGCGAGCTCGACCGTCTGCAGTACGTGGTGCCGGGGGTGGCGCCGCTGTCGTGGGAGATCGAAAAGGTGGGGCTGCTCGCCTACTCGGCGGACGGCGAGCCGATCCTGGGGCCGGTTCCCGGCGTGCGCGGTCTGATCTGCGCCGGCTGCTTCCACTCCGGGGGCTTTGCCTACAACCCGTCGGCCGGCCTGCTGGCGGCCGAGTGGGCGGTCGACGGCCGCACCGGCATCGACATAAGCGCCTTCGCGCCGGATCGGTTCGATCCGCAGCAGGCGCGCGCCTTCATCGAATCACGCATTCGCCACGGCGAATATCAGCACGGACTGCACGCGGGCGGCCGCCACTGACCTGACCGCCGCAGGCGGCATACCGCCCGCAGGCGGCAATACCGCCCGAGCACGGAGGACCACATGCCCGAACCGCTCGATCCCGACCGCATTTCGGTCGCCGTCATCATCGGCGGCCACGCCTACGACGTGCCGGCGTTCAAACGGCTGTTCGATTCGTTCCCGGACGTCGCCGCCTATCCGCAGGACGTCGGCAACTGGTCGCGCGCCTGGGGCGTGACGCCCGACGCCTACGACGTGCTGCTGTTCTACAACGCCGGCGGCGACACGGCCGCCGACCTGGACGCCGACTGGGGCGCCGGCGCCGCGGCGGCGGTGGAGGCGGTCGGCCAAGCCGAGCAGGGGGTGGTGATGCTGCACCACGCCATCCGCTCCTACATGGCGTGGCCGAAGTGGTCGGCGCTGCTCGGCATTCCGCACGAGCAGCGCGAAGGCTCCGAGTTCACCGTCCAGTTCGGGCAGACCATGCGGGTGTCGGTCACCGACCCCGAACATCCGATCGGGCGCGGCATAGCGCCGTGGGACGTGGTGAACGAGGCGTGGCCGACCATGGCGTGGACGCCCGGCGAAGACGCGTCGGTCATCATGACCACCGACAACCAGGTGACCAGGACCCCGGCGATGGCGTGGTGCCACCGCCTGGACCGCGCCCGGGTCTTCTGCCTCACCCCCGGCCACGACGATCAGGCGTACTCGCACCCGACCTACCGGACCACGCTGCACCGCGGCATCCGCTGGGCGGCCGGCCGCGCTACGCACGGCTCGTAGCAGCGTTACGGGGCTGAGCCTGGGGCGCCGAAAACGGCGTCCACTTCGGCGGCGAAGCCGGCGAGTAACGGCGACGTGGCCGCTTCGCCGCGGCCGTACCTGCCGTGCGCGGCGTACGCGTCGCCGCTCAACGTGAGGACGGTGATGGTCCGGTCGCGCGGGTCGGCGATCCAGTACTCCGGTATGCCCGCGGCGGCGTAGTCGGCGCGCTTTTCGATCAGATCGCGCGCCGGGTAGTCCGGGCTCACCACCTCGACCACCAGGTCCGCGCCCAGCCAGTAGCGATCCCGGTAGCGGCGGTCCGAGCGGTCGCGCAGCATCAGCAGATCGGGCTCGCGGAACTTGTCCGCGCTGACGCGCAGGCGCAACGCGGCGAACATCACGACGCCGCCGCGCGGCCTGAGATAGGCGCGGAACAGGTCATACAGGAACGCGACGATGGCTTGATGGGCGGACGTGGGCATGGGAAGCTCCAGTATGGAGCCGGCCGTAAACTCGATCAGCCGGTTGTCGTGATCGGTAAGGCGCAGATAGGCGTCGGCGGTCCACGCCCCCTGCGGCGGGCCTGCGCCGTCCAGCAAGGACAACGGCGCCTCCTGCGAGGTAGTTGCCGCCGGTTCGGCCGCCGTCGAGGCCCAGGGGGACGCGCTCATGCCGCCACCACTGTGGCCTTGGCCGCTCGCGCCGTCAACCGCGTCCGCCCGTCCCGTGCGTCAGTGGTTCATCCGGGGTTTGGCGCCGTAGTGCTTGAACGACGGCAGCAACCGGCCGGCGCTGATGCCGCCGTCGACGTGCAGCACCTGCCCGGTCACCCATTCGGCGTCGCTCGACGCCAGATAGACCGCGGCGCGGGCTATGTCGCGCGGCGTCCCGAAACGGCCGAGCGGCGTGTAACGCATCCACGCGGCGCGCAGCGCCGACCCTTCCTCCGGCGGCGGATCGTTCGGGACCGGCACCGCGCCGGGGGCGATCGCGTTGACGCGGATGCCGTGCTCGGCCAGATCGAACGCGGCGCCGCGCGTGAACCCGATGATCGCCGCCTTGGTCGCCTCATACGGAGCGGCGTAGTGCGTGCCGGAGACTCCGTGGATGGACGACATGGTGATGATCGCGCCGCCGCCGGTGCGGGCCATGAGCGCCGCCGCGTGGCGCACCGTCAGAAACGTGCCGGTCACGTTGACCCGCGAAACGCGCTCGAACTCCTCGGCGCCGAAGTCGAGCAGCGGCTTGAGCGCGCCGCCGATCCCGGCCACCGCGGCGGCAATGTCCAGCCTGCCGAAGCGCTCTTCGGCCGCCGCCACCGCCGCGGCCACCTCCGCATCGCACCCGACGTCGGCGCGGACGACCTCCGCCCGCCGGCCGGCCGCGCGCACCGCGGCGGCGGTCCGCTCCGCGCCGTCCGCGTCGCCGCGGTAGACCACGATGCTGTCCGCGCCCTCCGCCGCAAACTCGCGGCAGATCGCGCCGCCCAGCCCGCCCGACGCCCCGGTGACCAGCGCCACCTTGTCCCGCAACCGCATGACGGCAGCATACCCCCGCCAGCCATCCGGCTCACAAGCGTGCAGGCCCCGCGCCGGCCCTGCGGCCCTGCGGCCTACACGCCGGCCAGCGCGTCCCTGGCCGTCTGCAGCCGCGCCGCGAGCCGGGCCGAGGCGGCGCTCGCCTGCTCCCGTTCCTGCGCCGCGCTAAAACCGAGCTCCCGCGCCAGCAGCGCTGCCACGCGCGGCGCGGCGCGCACCGCCGCATCGCCGTCCAGGAAGGCGAGCCGCGTGCGCCGCGCCACCACATCGTCGACCGTGCGCGCCGCCTCGCACCGCGCGGCATGCACGACCTCGGCTTCCAGATACGGGTGGCGCGGCGAAAGGCGCCCGCCGTACCCGGCGCCGGCCAGCGCGGCGACGCGGCCGGCGTCCGTCCCGTACGCGCGGTCCAGGTGGCGGGCCACGTCGGGCGGCAGGCCGTACCGGCGCTGCAGGCGGTCTGGGTCGGGCCGGTATCCGGCGCCGCCGGCCAGCGGCGTGCGGCGCGTGCGGGAGGCGCGCGCCGGCGCCAGACCGCCGAGCTCCACCGCGCGGTTCACGGCCTGCACGGCCATGGCGCGGTACGTCGTCCACTTGCCGCCGGCCACGGTGAGCAGCCCGGAGGCGCTCGGCGCAAGCAGATAGTCGCGGGCCAGAGCCGCGGTGCCGCGCGCCCGCCCGGCGCCGGCCGCCAATCGGCCGCTGGCCTCCGGCCGGCCGCTCACCGTGCGCCGGCCGCCGGACTCGCGCCGGGCCGGCGCGGCGATCAGCGGCCGCAACCCCGACCAGGCGGCCGTCACGTCGTCCGCGGTCACCTGCAGGTTGAGATAGCTGCGCAGGTGGCGCGCCAGGTAGGCCAACTCCGCCGCGGCGGGCGCCGGGTCGGCGGCCACCTCCGCGGCCACCTCGGTGGTGCCGGCCAGCGTGCTGCCGTGCCACGGCAGCACGAACAGCACGCGGCCGTCCTCGGTGCGCGGGATGAGCAATCCGGTGTCGCCGGCGGGGAACCGCCGGCCCAGCACCACGTGGCTGCCGGCGCTCACCCGCAGCAGGCGCCGCCCGTGCGGAGCGTCCAGCCGCCGGACCGCGTCGACGAACGGCCCGGCCGCGTTGATCACCACGCGGGCGCGGACCTCCCAGGCGGCGCCGGACAGCGCGTCCCGCACCGCGGCGCCGGTGATCCGGCCCGCGCGGTTCTTGCATAGCGCTTCCACCTCGACGTAGTTGGCCACCGCCGCCCCGTGCGCGGCCGCGGTCAGCGCCAGCGCCAGGTTCATCCGCGCGTCGTCGAACTGGCCGTCCCAATAGACCACTCCCCCGTTGATCTGCTGCCGCCGCGGGCCACCGCCGACGGTCCGCTCGCGCAGGTGCGGAAACCGCGCGGCCGCCTCCTCCCGCGGGATGAACTCCGAGCGGCGCAGCGCGTACCTGCCGGCCAGGCGGTCGTACAGTGAGAGGCCGAAGCGGTAGTACGGCAGCTCGCTCCGCTGGTAGAGCGGCACGAAGATCGGCAGTTCCCGCACCAGGTGCGGAGCGAGCTCCAGGAGCGCACGGCGCTCGCGGAGCGCCTCCCGGACCAGCCGGAACTGGGTCCGGTCCACGTGCTTGATCGCCTGTTCCAGATAGCGGACGCCGCCGTGCACGAGCTTGGTGCTGCGGCTGCTGGTGCCGCCGGAAAAGTCGCCGCGCTCCACCAGCGCCACGCGCAGGCCGCGCGTGGCGGCGTCGAGCGCGCACCCGCATCCGGTGGCGCCGCCGCCGATCACCAGCACGTCGAACGACTCGTCGGCCAGGCGGCGCGCGTGCTCGGTTCGGTTCACCGCGCGGCTACCCCTTGATCGCTCCCATCGCCATGCCCTTGATGAAGAACCGCTGGAAGAACAGAAAGACCAGCAGCGTCGGCAGGCTGGCCAACAGCGACAGCGCGCCTTGCACGCCCCAGGCGACGGTGTACTGCCCCCGCAGCGACACGATGCCGAGCATGATGGTCCGTTTGTCGTCGCTGCTGACGAACACCAGAGGCCACAGGTAGTCGTTCCATATCCAGGTGAACTGCAGCGTGGCCAGCACCGCCAGCGCCGGCAGGCTGATCGGCAGCGCCACGCGGAGCAGCACCTGCCCCTCGTGGGCGCCTTCGACGATCGCCGACTCGCGCAGCGCGTTGGGGACCGTGGTGAAGAAGTTGCGCATCAGGAGGGTGCAGATCGGGATGCCCATGGCGACGTGGACGATGATCAGCGGCCACAGCGTGTCGAGCAGGCCGAGCGTTCGGAACAGGCGAACCAGCGGGACCAGTACGACCTGCGGCGGAAAGAACATCCCGGACACGATCACCAGAAACAACGCCTCGCTGCCCCGAAACGGCAGCTTGGCGAACGCGTACCCGCCCAGGATGCCCAGCGCTATCGAACCCGCCGTGGCCGGCGCGGTGACCAGCAACGTGTTGATGAAGTAGCCGCCCACCGACGGATGGCCGAGGGCGACGCCGAAGTTGCCGAGGTCGATGCTGCGCGGAATGGTCCACAACGTGCCGAAGGATATGTCGCGGGTGCTCTTCAGCGCGCTCAGCACCACGCCGATGGTCGGCGCCAGAAACAGCGCCGCCAGCGCCGCCAGACAGACGAACAGGACGGCGCGCCACGGCAGCCGCCGCCGCGCCGCGGCGGCGCCCGCTTCAGTCATACAGCTCGTCCAGTTTCTTGAGCTGGCGGAAGTAGACGGCGATCACGGCCAGCGTCATGAGGAACAGCACGACCGCGATCGAGCTGCCGTACCCCATCCGGTACTTCTTGAACGACTCGCTGTACATGAACATGGCCAGCGTGTCCGACGAGTGGAACGGTCCGCCGCCGGTCATGATGGCCAGGATGTCGAACGCCTTGAGGGAGTTGATCACCGACAACGCCACCGCCACCACCGTTGCCGGCCGCAGCAGCGCCAGCACCACGCGGCGGATGCGCTGACCGCGGCTCGCCCCCTCGATCTCCGCGGCCTCCAGCAGCGGGGGTGGAATCGACGTCAGGCCGGCCAGAAAGATCACCATCGCCAACCCCATCTGCTGCCACGACCAGGCGGCGATCACCGAGTAGAGCGCGGTGTGCGGCTCCGCCAACCAGGCAAAGACCGGCGGCCGGCCCGTAACGACGCCGACGGCCGCGTTGAGCAGCCCCCAATCCGGCTGATAGATCCAGATCCAGATCTGCCCCACCACCACCGCCGCCAGGCAGATCGGCAGGTAGAAGATCGACTTGAAGACGCCGGCGCCGGGCACGCGCACGTCGAGCATGAGCGCCAGCGTCAGCCCGCCCAGGGTCGGGACGACGACCGCCAACAGCGTCCAGATCAGCGTGTTGACGATGGCGTTGGTGAACAGCCGGTCGGTCACCACGCCGGCGAAGTTGCGCAGCCCCACGAAGCGGACCGCGGGGTTGAAGCCGTTCCAGTCCGTGAAGCTGTAGTAGAAGGTGTTGAGCAGCGGCCAGACGACGAAGACGCCGAAGACCGACGCCGGCAGGAACAGCAGCGCGACCCGCCAGAAGAGTGCCCGTCGCTTCATGGTCCGGCCGATCGGAGGGGCGCCGGCGCGATCGTCCGCGCCCCTCCGTGAACCCGCCTAACCTAACTGTCGAACACGGTCCTGACGCCCGCTTCCGTGTCGGCCAGGTGCCGGCCGTAGCCGGCCGGGTCGGCCATGAAGCGCTGGAACATGTCCAGGCCGTACTCGGCCGCCGGCGGCGTGGTCGCCAGGTCGTAGTTGAACGCGAAGGTGTCGGCCGCGCCGACCGCCTCCAGCGCCCGCAGCATCACCGGCGTATAGGTGCTTTCGTCGACGTTCACGTTGGGCGACAGCGCGCCCTGCACCTGCGCCCACGCGGCCTGCGAATCGGCGTCGCTGGCCAGGAACGCCACCAGCGCCTCGGCGTTGGCGCGATTCTCGGCGTTGGCGGAGATCAGCCAGCCGTCGACCGGCCCCACCACCGCGTTCGGCACGCCGGCGTCGATCATCGGGAACTCGAAGAAGTCGTAGTCCTCGCCGGCCGTCAGCCCGTTGCCGTTCCAGTAGCCGGTGATCCAGGTGCCCATCAGCGTCATGGCCGCATCGCCGCGCGCGACCCGGTCGGATGCGTCGGTCCAGTCGTCGGCGTTGGCGTTCGGAGCGAAGTAGCCGGCGTCGACCAGGTCCTTCCAGATCTGCATGGCCCGTTGCACTTCGGCGTCGGTGTAGGACGCTTCGCCGGCCATCAGGCTGGCGCGGTACTCCGGGCCGGCGGTGCGCAGCAGCAGGTAGTCGAACCAGAACTGCGCGGGCCAGCGCGCCTTGGAGCCGAGCGCGATCGGCACCACGCCCTGCGACTTGAGCGTTTCGCACAAGGCCAGGAATCCGTCCCAGTCGGCCGGGAACTCGGTCACGCCGGCGTCCGCCATCACCTTGGCGTTGTAGAACATGCCGGCGTAGTGATAGCCGAACGGCACCAAGTAGCGCGCGCCGTTGTACATGGTGGTGCCGTCGGCCACCGACTGGGCCACGACCCGGTCCAGACCCCGCTCCGTCCACAGGTCGTCGATAGCGCCCAGGCTGCCGGCGTCGGCCACGAACTGCGTCCGCGCCCCGGCCCAGTAGCTGAACACGTCCGGCAGGTTGCCGCCGGCGGCCCGTATCAGGATGCCGTCCTTGAAGTCCTCGTGCCCGATGGGGCTGTCGACCACGGTGATGCCGGTCTCCGCGTTGAAGTCGCCGAAGATCTTCTCCAATCCGGCGCGTCCCAGGTCACCGCCGAAGTAGTGGGTGATGGTGACCTCGCCGTCGGCCCAGCTCACGGTCCCGGCCAGCAGGAACGCAAGCGCCACGCCGAGCGCGCGCAACGCCGCCCTGCCCCGTCTCCGTCCGTCGCGGCCGGCGCCGCCGGCCGTCATGCTCGTGATGTAGTGCATATGGCGCTACCTCCTGCCGACGTTATGGGCCGATCGCCGGTTCGTGTCAATCCCGCGGGGTCCGGAGGCGCGCAAGCTGATGAAACCGCTGCCGGACGCGTTGGAGCGGGAAGGAGGCGCCGGGCCGGACGACGTGAGGATGTTCGTCCGGTATATCCTGGAGACCGGACCTGACGACACGCCCGAGGCGATGGGCGAGATACTGAGCCGCACGGCGGCGGGAGGAGAGATGAGAACGAGCGGCGAACGGCTGCGCCAGGAAGGGCGCGACCAGATGCGCGCGGTTGCCGAACAGCGGCACCGCGAAGGCCGGAGCGAGGGACAGCGCGAGGGACGAAGCGAGGGACGGCTGGAGACCATCGACGGGTTTCTGCGCACCGGCGTCGGCTGGTCGGTGATCGAGCGGGCGACCGGGATCGACGAGACGCAGTACCGGAAGCTCACGGAGGAACGACGCAACGGAGGGTCCCCGGACGGCGACGGGCACGGCCGCGATTGACGCTGGCGAGACTGTTCACGCCGCCGGCGGGGGCCGGCATGGCTGAGCAGGCCGCCGGCAGGCAGGAGCGGAGCGAGGTGGTCCCCGCCACGGCCGGCAGCGGGCGGCTGTTCGACGAACGGCCGCTGACGCCGGCACCGGTCGAGTGCCTGGGCATCACGTTCGCGTCCGAGGGCGCGCGGCGCGCCCACTTCCTGGGGCGGCTGCGCGAGCTGCTGCCGGAACTGCGCAAGCGCCCCGACTTCCCCGCCGGCGAGGACGCGGACATCCTGCGCCTCTCCGATCCGCCCTGGTACACCGCCTGCCCCAACCCGTTCCTGGCCGACTTCATACGGCACTACGGCCGGCCCTACGACGCCGGCGAGGCGTATCACCGCGAGCCGTTCGCGGTCGACGTGAGCGAAGGGAAGACCGATCCGCTCTACCGCGCGCACGGCTACCACACCAAGGTGCCGCACCGGGCGATCGTGCCGTCGATCCTGCACTACACCCGCCCCGGCGACCTGGTGCTCGACGGGTTCTGCGGCTCCGGCATGACCGGGGTGGCCGCGCAGTGGTGCGGCGCCGCGCCCGACGACTACCGGCGGAAGATCGAGCGGCAGTGGGGGGACGAGGGCCGCCCCGCGCCGGAGTGGGGAGCGCGCCGCGCGGTCCTGGGCGACCTGTCGCCGGCCGCCACGTTCATCGCCGGCAACTACAACACGCCGTTCGACGTGGGCGCCTTCGCCGCGGCGGCCCGCCAGCTCCTGGACGCGGTGGAAGCCGAGATCGGCTGGATGTACGAGACGCTCCACACCGACGGAAAGACCAAGGGCCGGATCAACTACACGGTATGGAGCGAAGTTTTTTCGTGCCCGGAGTGCACGGGAGAGGTCGTGTTCCTCGACGAGGCGCTCGACGTGGCCACCGGGCAAACGCGCGCCGAGTTCCCTTGTCCACACTGCTCCGCGAAGCTCACGAAGGCCAATCTGCAACGCTCCTTTGAGACGTTCATCGACCATGTTTCCGGCGACGCGTGGAATCGCATACGGCTCCGACCCGCGCGGATCAGATACTCCGTCGGGCGCCGCCGGTACGTGAAAGAGCCCGACGGTGACGATCTTGCCATCATCGATCGGATCAACGATCTTATCCCGCCGCTCGAAGTTCCCACGAATCTGTTTCCGATCGACGAGATGTACCACGGTTCACGGCTGGCGCCGAAAGGATTTACTCGCGTCGACCGAATGTTCCTGCCGCGTGCGGCGCACGCTCTGGCCGCGCTATGGCGGCAGGCTACGGCGTGTGACGATCACCGTTTGCGGAACATGCTGTTGTTCTTCGTGGAACAAGCGATCACGGGCATGTCCGTTCTGAACCGATACCAGCCGATACAACATGGTCGCGTCGGTGGCTCCCAAGTGAATCGCCAGTTGTCGGGGGTCTACTACGTCGGTTCCCAGATCGCCGAAGTCTCGCCCTGGTACATCCTGGACGGCAAACTCGACCGCCTCCACAAGGCATTCGGCAAGGTTCGCCTCGGAAACGACGTAACCGTTTCGACCGGCGACTGCGGCGAGACGACCCTGCCGAACGACTCCCTCGACTACGTGTTTACCGATCCGCCGTTCGGGGAGAACATCTACTACGCCGATCTCAACTTCCTGGTCGAGTCGTGGCACCGCGTCCTCACCGCCAGCCGCCCGGAGGCGATCATCGACCGCGCCAAGGGCAAGACGATCACCGACTATCAACGCCTCATGCAACGTTGCTTCGCCGAGTACTGCCGCGTCCTCAAACCCGGCCGCTGGATGACCGTCGTCTTCCACAACTCGCGCAGCGCCGTCTGGAACGCCATCCAGGAAGCGATGCTCGCCGCCGGCTTCGTGGTCGCCGACGTGCGCACCCTCGACAAGCAACAGGGTTCCTACCGGCAGGTCACCAGCACCGCCGTCAAGCAGGACCTGGTGATCTCCGCCTACAAGCCCAACAACGGCCTGGAAGCGCGCTTCCGTCTCACCTCCGGCACCGAGGAGGGCGTGTGGGACTTCGTGCGGACGCACCTGCGCCAACTGCCGGTGTTCGTCGCCAAGGAAGAGCGCGCCGAAGTGATCGCCGAACGGCTGCATCATCTGCTGTTCGACCGCATGGTCGCCTTTCACGTGCAGCGCGGCGTGCTGGTGCCGCTGTCGGCCGCCGAGTTCTCCGCCGGGCTCACGCAGCGCTTCCCCGAACGGGACGGCATGTTTTTCCTGTCCGAGCAGGTCGCCGAATACGACCGCCGCCGCTTGAAGACCAAGGAGCTCCTGCAGCTCTCCATCTTCGTCGACGACGAGGATTCCGCGATCCGGTGGCTGCGGCAGTCGCTCACCAAGAAGCCGCAGACCTTCCAGGAGGTGCACCCGCACTTCATCCGCGAGCTCGCCGGCTGGCGCAAGCACGAGGAGATGCTGGACCTGTCGGCGCTGCTGGCGCAGAACTTCCTGCGCTACGACGGCGCGGGCGACGTGCCGAGCCAGATTCACGCCTACCTGTCGAGCAACTTCAAGGAGCTGCGCAACCGGGACAAGGATGACGCCGAGCTGCGCGCCGGCGGCAAGGACCGCTGGTACGTCCCCGACCCGAACCGGGCCAGCGACCTGGAGAAGCTGCGCGAGCGCGGACTGCTCAAGGAGTTCGAGGAGTACCGGCAATCCCCGCAGCGCCGGCTCAAGGTGTTCCGCATGGAGGCGGTGCGCGCCGGCTTCAAGCGCGCGTGGCAGACGCGCGCCTACGCCACCATCGTCGAGGTCGCCGCCAAGATTCCCGACGACGTGCTGCAGGAAGACCCCAAGCTCCTGATGTGGTACGACCAAGCGATCACCCGCGCCGAGGCGGAATCATGAGGGCTGCCCCCTGCCGCCGTGGCCGGCGCCGCCGCCCCGACGGCGTATCCCTTCAGGAGTAGCCCTTCCTTATCGCAATGGCTTCTTCTACCGCAGTGGCAAGGTTATTGGAGATCCACGCGTAGCGTTGGCCGCTGTTGTGGCCAGGTGGATCGTAACACTGGACGATCGATGAGAGGCGCCTTCCATATGGACCGGTAACCCAATCGAACGGGTTGTATCCTTTCGGTGACGTCCAGCCGTTGCGGTCTTGCAGCCCGTGAATGTGTATGCCTACCACTCCCATACGGTTGTTCCATGACGTGACGATCTCGTAGTTGATCCATTTGCGGCCGGCGGTGTTCGATCCGACCAGTACTACCGTACAGGAACGGTAGGTCATCTGTGCAGAAATCCATCGTTCGATTGCCTGGTCGCCACCCCGCTTTACTTGTTCCCAATCGTTGTCGGAGACCGGTGCGTTACCGTCGAGTGTGCCGATATTGCGCACCTGAGATGCCCGCCAGGAGTCAGGTTGATAATGGAAGCTGAAGAACACTTGGCGTTTCACGACTCCCCGCCATTGAAAACCAAGTATAAACCAGCGGCAAGGACGACAGTCGAGCTCAACGCAACATAGAATATGAGCAGCGTCTTCGAGAACGTTGCGCCTCGCCATGGTCGTGGACGGTCACCCATGAACCGGCGGACGTCCATCGAGAAATCTATATTGGACTCGTCCAGAGTGCGTACATGGTCATACAGCGCCCTGAACAGCCGCTCCTGCCAGAGGAAGTAGCCATCCAGCGTCCACAGGAATATCAAAGGGAGCAGTGAGATGAAGGAGAACACGATCCGTCCGTCCCGCGCGGCCAGGACGAACAGAGCGGAGACCAGAACTACGGCCCACCCCTTCACGCGGAACGAGTTGGCGCTGAGACGGTTGACGACACCCTGAATGAACTCGAGGTGCTTGAGCTTCTTTTCCATCGCAGTCAAGTATCACCCGATATGCCGCCGTGGTCAACCGGCACTGATCTGCCGGTCACCGGCATCCTGTGGTGCCGGGAGCGGGTGGAACACACCGGCGACCGGTTCGAGGACCTCACCGCCGCCGGCTGGGGCCCGGGCACGCCGCCCCTCCGGTGCCGTCTCCCGGCGGCGTATCCCCCACCAAGGCGAGATTGGGGGCTGTCATGTCTGTGCCCACTGTACTATACTTACGGTAATGGACGAAGGTGCTCTGGCCCGCATCGCGCGAGCCGTGGTGTGGGATTACCGGTACGACGCGGGCGATGTGGTGGCTGTGCTGCGCGGACGGCGGGAGCGGATCGGTCACCTCGACAAGCCGGCTCTGTTTGTCAGAATGCTCCAGACCTTGCGGTGGCAGCGCATCGTCGCCGCGCTGTCGCTCGGGGAAGTCAGGCGGCTGTTGACGCCGGAGACGATAGCCCGGCTCTGGCCGCCATCCACTCGGGCGCGCTATGAACGAATCCGACTCTTACTACGAGGAGACGCTGTACCCCCTGCAGAATGGAGTGCTGAACACGCTGGCCGCTTGCGAAACACCGTTCTATCTGACCGGTGGTACCGCACTCCGTAGACGATGAGCGCTCTACCGCGTCTCTCGAGCAGCGGCTGCGCGCGGCGTGGCGGTGGCCGACCGCGGCGTAAAGGTGGCCTTCCACGCTGGCCGACGGTCGTCTTGCCGGAACAGGTATAACCGGTGAGCCAAACACGGAAGCCTCCCTCCCTCCCTTGCACGTACTTGACAGCGCGCGGCGGATCGATGTAAGAACGTACCTGATGCCCGCGCCCCGAAACGCCGACCCAGTTGGCCCACACGAAACGCTTCTGCGGACACTTGACGAGGCAGCCAAACTGTCCGCAGGAACCGTGGCACCGGTCATCGAGTTATTCGAGAAGGCCAGTGTCGCGGAGATGTACTCGCTCGGCCAAGTGGCCCGTGAGCGCATCGATGCGGTGGAGACTCTGAGAGACTTGATTGAGTCTGCCTCGACCAGCGAATTTCAGTTACAGCAACTGATCGAGAGTGCCCCGTGGATCTTGTACCCCGAATGGACTCCACTTACACGGAATCAGACGCTTGAGTCTCTCAGATGTGCGTTTCAGTCTTGGTATTTCAGGAATACCGCACAGGAGATCGTGACTACTTCCATCAACTCCGCCAAGCGACCTGACTTCGTGATGCTTAGCTACGCCGGATGTATCGAGATATTGGAGATCAAGAGACCGGACTATACACTTACCGACGACGATTGTCAGCGCGCGCTCGACTACCGCTACACCGTTATGGACTTCCTGAGTGAGAGCGAGCAACTGACAATGCGATTTCCGAGAGTCAGACTTACGATAATTTGTGACAAACGGTCTTTCAGCAATCGTCTGTACGGGGATACGATTGAAAGGGATGATGACATTACTCTCAAGACCTGGGCGATCATATTACAGGACACGACCCAGGCGCATCAAGACTTCTTAGATAGGGTTCGCGAACTTCATGGCGCACTACCTTTATGAGACCTGATTGGCGTTGCACTCCCTCCGTACTTTATCTTTCTCCACGGTCAGTTACCTCCCGGACCGTGGCAGGAACGCCACTTCGATTCCAAGCGCTTCGCCTACGCCGTTCGATCGCTAACGATGTGACTCCCAAGCGACAGGGGTGGAGATAGTGAGAGAATGGCGCGAGTGATCCGGGCATCATGGGATGCATTCGACAGAATCGTTGGCGCGGCGCGGAATCGGCTGCTGACCTGCAGCCCGTTCTACAGCGAGGAGGGCCTGGGCCGGTTGTTCGATGCGTTTCCCTATCCCGATGGACCACAAATGACGGTCGTCAGCAGGCTGAGCCCGTCCGATTGGCTCAGCGGTGTCGCCGATCCACGGGCGATGCTGACGCTCCTGGAGACTCTGGGAGACGAGCATCGGTTGATCGTCCACCAACGGCTGCACGCCAAGGCGTACTTGGCGGATAGCGCCAGAGGACTGGTAGGATCGGCGAATCTGTCGTCCGGCGGCTTCGACCGAACTTCGAGATCATGCTTGATCTTGATGAAGCCGAAGCCGCTGACGCTGATAGCATGATAGAGCGCGAGGCTTCCAGCAGTGGCGTGTCGATTGCACGGGCATCGCTTCGGCAGTGGGTTGCCGCTCACGAATCGCGGATCAATGATCTCAGGAGGGAAGAGCCCGACGCGACGAGATTGGCGGACGCCCAGCGCAGTCTGGATGACCTGCTCGGTTACGGCCGCGCCGGAGCGGTTGCGGAAGAGATCCCCGACATTGAGGATTACGCTGCCTGGCTGGCCCTCGACGAACGCCTGCCCGGCGCCGAAGTCGTCCTGGATCGACTGCGCAATCTGAGCGGCCAGAACCTGAGCGGCCACGTTCGACAGAGCTACTACGCCGTTGTGCGTTTCCTGTTCGAGCGTCCGCAGCACGTTGAGCCTCTTGCGAGCGAGCTCGATTCGATGGCGCAGCGTGACGACATCTATCAACCGGACGACGACCTAAGCCGGGATTGGATTCGCCATCTGGATGAGCACGCTACGGAGCTCGGCGACGGTTGGGATTACGCGGTCCTGCGCGGTATTCTGCCGCCCAACCTTGGCGGCACCCGCAGCGGCGGTGGCGGAGGCAGCAGCACGTTGAAGCGCATGCTGCCGCTCGTCGCTCGTTTCCTTCGTCGGAGGGCTTCCGGTTAGTGCCCGGTCAGCGCGTCATGGACTTTGTCGAGGCCGGCATGGCGAAAGCCGCACGCGGTAGTCTGCGGCAGGACTGCGATCAACGCTCACTGCCGGACGAACTTGCACGGATGGCGGACATAGATGGCATGCCGCTATCCGCGCGCCCTGATCTCCTTGATCTGTCCTTGGCGCCGTTCTTTACGGCGTGTCCGAATCCGTTCATCACCCGCGAGCTCGATTCCCAGTCGCAGGAACGCGACCGCCGCGCCGACGTTGCCAGTTTCGCCGCCGACATCGCGGCCGGCAAGAACGATCCGCTCTACTTCGCGCACTACTACAGCACCAAGGTGCCGCCCGACGCCATCGTTCCGTACATCCTTCACTACACGGAGCCCGGCGAGGTGGTGTTCGACGGCTTCTGCGGCACCGGCATGACCGGCGTGGCGGCACAACTCTGCGGCGATGCGGCCCGGGTGGACGGCCGCAACTACGGGCCGCGGCGGGCGATTCTCAGCGATCTGAGCCCGGCCGCGGCGTTCATCGCCGCCGGGACCAACGCGATCGGCCTGTTTGCCGACTATCTCGATGAGATCGAAGCAGCCGTGCGGGCGACCGCCGCCCGATTCGACGCGGCGCTGCATACCGCCCACGTCGGATGGCCGCGCGGCGCCGAGGACCCCGCATCACGCATCAACGACGGGGCGGAGGGCGGCGCCGCCCGTGGCCGTATCGAGTACGTCGTCTGGTCGGACGTGTTCTTCTGTTCCGCCTGCGGCCGGCGAATCGTGTACTGGGACTTGGTATTCCGCGGCCCCAAACAGGCCGTGCCGAAACGAGCGCCGTGTCCATCCTGCGGCTCGGTCGAGTCGATCGCGACGCTGCAGCGGGCATGGCGCAGCCACTTCGACACCGAGCTCGGACTGACCATCAGGCAGGCGGAGCAGGCGCCCGTACTGATCAACTACTCGGTTGGTACGCGCCGCTTCGAGAAGACGCCCGACGATCGCGACTTGGCCATCATCGCCGAATGGGAGCAGGCCGCGATCCATCCCGCCCCGCCCGCAGTGCCGATGCCGGACGGCTTCAACACCGCCCAGCCGCTCCGCTCGCACGGCTACTCTCACGTTCATCACTTCTTCACCAAGCGCAACCTGGCCATCCTGTCGAGTTTTCGGCAAGCGGTCGGCCGGCTCGACGCCGCCGAGGCGCGCTTCTTCGGCCTGTACGTGCTCACCGGAGCGATCCAGCGGATCTGTCGTCTCAACCGCTACATGCCAAATCATGATCGCCACGTCGGGCCGCTGTCGGGAACTCTGTACGTCGCTCCGCTCACCGTCGAGATTCCGGCCACGAACTACCTGGCGGATCGCATCCGCGACCTGCGCCGATGCGCGCGCGGCCCGCGCGGCGCCGGCGTTCTTGTCGGCACCCAGAGCGCCACCGATCTGCGCAACATGCCGGACGCTTGCGTCGATTACATCTTTACCGACCCACCCTTTGGGGGCAACCTCAACTACTCCGAGCTGAATACGTTGGTCGAGGCGTGGCTGGGGCCGCGCACCGACGCCGCGCTCGAAGCGGTAATCAACGACGTGCGCAAGAAGGACCTGTCCGAGTATCAGGAAACCATGCGGCGCGCGTTCGCGGAGTTCCATCGCGTGCTGAAGCCCGGCCGTTGGATCACCGTCGAGTTTCACAACTCCCGCAACGCGGTGTGGGTGGCAATCCAGGAGGCGCTGTCGGAAGCCGGATTCGTGATCGCCGACGTCCGCGTGCTCGACAAGAAGAAGGGCACCACGAAGCAATTGAGTTACGGCGCCACCGTGAAGCAGGACTTGGCCATATCGGCCTACCGGCCGGACACCGCGCTGATGGAGCGATTTGCCCTGCACGCCGGAACCGAGGAGGGCGTTTGGGACTTCGTCCGCGAGCATCTGAGTCAGCTTCCCGTGTCGGTGCTCAAGGATGGCGGGCTGGAAGCGCTCGGCGAGCGGCATAACTTCCTCCTCTTCGATCGCATGGTCGCCTTTCACGTACTGCGGGGCGTTGCCGTGCCGATGGACGCTACCGAGTTTTATTCCGGCTTGGCCCGGCGCTTTCCGGAGCGAGACGGAATGTACTTTCTTCCGAGTCAGGCTACGGAATACGACCGGGCGCGGATAAGCGCGCCGGAGGCGCCGCAACTCGAGATCTTCATCGTCGATGAATCGTCCGCCATCCGGTGGCTGCGACGGGAGTTGAGCGCGGCGCCGCAGAGGTTCCAGGACCTTCAGCCGCGCTTCCTGCGCGAGATCGCAGGCTGGCAGAAACATGAGCGAAACATGGAGCTCTCGGCCATCCTGGATCAGAACTTCCTGCGCTACGACGGCGCCGGTGAAGTGCCGGCGCAACTTCGGGACCGGCTCGACGGCGTTGGCGGCGATCGGGCCTTGCGCACCAGGGCCAAGGACTGCTGGTACGTCCCTGACCCGAACCGGGCCACCGACCTGGAGAAGCTGCGCGCGCGCGGACTGCTCAAGGAGTTCGAGGAGTACCGGCAATCCCCGCAGCGCCGCCTCAAGGTGTTCCGCATGGAAGCGGTGCGCGCCGGCTTCAAGCGCGCGTGGCAGGAGCACGCCTACGGCGTCATCGTCGAGGTCGCCGCCAAGATTCCCGACGACGTGCTGCAGGAAGACCCCAAGCTCCTGATGTGGTACGACCAGGCCGTCACCCGCGCCGAAGCGGAATCATGAGGGCTGCCCCCTGCCGCCGTGGCCGGCGCCGCCCCCCGGCGGCGTATCCCTCACCAAGGAGCGGCCGGGGCTGTCATGACTGTGCCGCTGTACTATACTCACGGTCATGGACGAAGGTGATCTGACCCGCATCGCGCGAGCCGTCGTGTGGGATTACCGCTACGACGCGAAGGACGTGGTGGCTGTGCTGCGCGGGCGGCGGGAGCGGATCGGTCACCTCGACAAACCGGCCTTGTTTGTCAGAATGCTGCAGACCTTGCCGTGGCAGCGCATCGTCGCTGCGCTGTCGATCGGGGAAGTCAGGCGGCTGTTGACGCCGGAGACGATAGCCCGGCTCTGGCCGCCATCCACTCGGGAGCGCTATGAACGAATCCGACTCTTACTACGAGGAGACGCTGTACCCCCTGCAGAATGGAGTGCTGAACACGCTGGCCGCTTGCGAAACACCGTTCTATCTGACCGGTGGTACCGCACTCCATAGACACTACTTCGGGTACCGGTACTCCGATGACCTCGATCTGTTCGTAAATCAGGAGCCCGGGTTCGACCGCTTCGTCGATCGGATGATACGGGCGTTGCGCGAGGGTGGCTATGCCCTTGACCGCGATGGTTTCGTCCGCTCCGAACAGTACGTGCGGCTGCTGGTCAGCGAGCGCGAAGCGCTGCTCAAGATCGATCTGGTCAATGACGTTGCGCCGCGATTTGGTGCGCCGGTGCGAGGCGGTATCTTTCCCCGTATCGATTCCTTACGCAATATCGTTTCGAACAAGGTTACGGCTCTGTACCGATTGGAGAGCAAGGATATCGCTGATATCTGGGTGATTTGCAATCATAAGACCTTCCTGTGGTCGGAAGTCATGGAGGAGGCAGCCCAGAAAGAAACGGGGCTCGACGCCGCGACGGCGGCCGACGTGGTGCGCTCCTTCCCCAAGCCTCTGTTCGATACGATCCGCTGGCGGGAACGTCCTGACCGGCAACAGTTTTTCTCCGATCTTGCGGTGATCGCATCGGACCTGCTTGCTGTTCGAGAGAATTCATTATGCCACTACTCTGCTCAAGGACTTTGACGAGTACCGGGCGTCCCCCCGGCGCAGGCTGATGACGGTGCGGCGCGGCGACTGGGCGTGGAGCGTTGAGCACCGGCAGGTGTGCTGCGTGGTGGAAGCGCAGGAGTTGTGGGGGGCGGCGCTGTGCCGGGTCTGGCTGCCGGCTGCCGAGGAATTCGTTCGCGTGCCGGCGGACCTGCTGCGCCCGGTGGCCGAAGCGGAGAGCGCCGGCCAGGCGTGGCTCACCTACGCGGCGGCCGCCGCCAGGGTAGCCGCCGCGCTGGCGCAGGACGATGCGCTGCTGGCGCCGATCGAGTCGCAGGTCATCCCGCTGCCGCATCAGATTCGGGCGTTGTCGCGGGCCACGGCGGGCGGACGCGTGCGCTTTCTGCTGGCGGACGAGGTGGGCCTCGGCAAGACGGTCGAGGCCGGGCTCATCATGCGCGAACTCAAGTTGCGCGGCAGCGTGCGGCGCACGCTGGTGGTGGCGCCCAAGGGGCTGGTCAACCAGTGGGTGGCCGAGATGCGCACCCACTTCGGCGAGGAGTTTCGCGCCCTGGTTCCGAGCGACTTTCCGGCGTTTCGCCGCATCGCCCCAGCGGACAACGTGTGGCGCACCTGCGATCAGGTGGTCTGCCCGATGGACGCGGTCAAGCCGCTCGACGGGCGCCGCGGCTGGTCGCGGGAGCGGGTGGCTGAGCACAACCGCGACCGGTTCGAGGACCTCACCGCCGCCGGCTGGGACCTGGTCATCATCGACGAGGCGCACCGCCTGGGCGGCAGCACCGATCAGGTCGCCCGCCACCAGCTCGGCCGCGGCCTGGCGGACGCCGCCCCCTCCCTGCTCCTGCTCTCCGCAACCCCGCATCAGGGCAAGACCGACGCCTTCCACCGGCTCATGTCGCTGGTCGACGAGACCGCGTTCCCGGACGCCGGCGACCTGACCGGCGAGCGCGTGCAGCCGTTCGTGATCCGCACCGAGAAGCGGCGCGCGATCGACGCCGACGGCCGGCCTCTGTTCAAGCCGCGCCACACCCGCCTGGAGCCGATCGCCTACGGCGAGGAGCGGCACGCCGGCCAGCGCGCCCTCTACGAGGCGGTCACCGAGTACGCGCGCGACGGCTACAACCGGGCGCTGCGCGAACACAAGGGCCACCTCGGTTTCCTGATGATCCTGATGCAGCGGCTGGTCACCTCCTCCACCCGCGCCATCCGCGTCACCCTGGAACGCCGCCTCGCCGCACTCGACGCGCCGGACGACCAGCTCCTGTTGTTCCCGGAGATGACCGACGAGGAGTGGGCGGACTTCGACGGCCAGGAACGGATCGATACCTTACTCTCCAGCCGCCTGAGCGCCCTCAAGAACGAACGCGCCGAGGTGGAGCTGCTGCTCGAAGCGGCGCGGCGAACCGAGCGCGCCGGGGCCGACGCCAAGGCGGAAGCCCTGCTCGGCTGGATCTACCGGTTGCAGCAGGAGGAGAGCGACCCCGATCTCAAGGTGTTGATCTTCACCGAGTTCGTGGCGACGCAGGAGATGCTGCGCGCGTTTCTGGCCGACCGCGGGTTTCCGGTCGTCTGCCTCAACGGATCGATGGCGCCGGAGGAGCGCGCCGCCGCGCAACGCTCGTTCGCCGGCGGCGCCCGCTTTCTGGTGTCGACCGACGCCGGCGGCGAGGGTCTCAACCTGCAGTTCTGCCACGTGGTGGTCAACTACGACATCCCCTGGAACCCGATGAAGCTGGAGCAGCGGATCGGCCGGGTCGACCGCATCGGCCAGGACCACGCCGTGCGCGCCGTCAACTTCGTGGTGCGGGATACGGTTGAGCACCGCGTCCGCGAGGTGCTGGAGGAGAAGCTGGCGGTCATTCTGGCGGAGTTCGGCGTCGACAAGACCGAGGACATCCTCGATTCCGCGCAGGCCGGACAGATGTTCGACGATCTCTACGTCGAGGCGATCGTCAGCCCGCACGATCTGTCCGCCCGCGTCGAGCAGGTGGTGCGCCAGGTCGAACAACAGGGGCAGGCGGGCCGCGAGAGCGCCGCGGTCTTCGGCAGCGCCGGCGCGCTCGATCCGGGGCAGGCGCGGCAGCTTCGCTCCCATCCGCTGCCGCACTGGATCGAAACGATGACCGTCAACTACCTGCGGGCGCACGGCGGCCGGGCCGACCGGAGCGACGCGGCGTGGGACCTGACGTGGCCGGACGGGGAACGGAGCTCGGCGGCCGGCCCGATTACGCTGGAAGACCCGCGCGTGCGCGCGCTGGCCGAGCGGCTGCCCCGGTTCGCCCCCGGCCAGCCGATCCCGTGCCTGGCCTTGGAACGGCTGCCGGGCGAAGTGGAGGGGCTCTGGTCGCTGTGGCAGATCACCCTGCGCGCGACTGAACAGGACCGGGACCGGAACCGCCTGCTGCCGCTGTTCCGGCACGATGACGGGCGCGTGCTGGCGCCGACCGCGCGCTTCATCTGGGAGCGGCTGCTGGCCGGCGCGCCGGCCGCCGGGCGCTGCCTGAGCGGCGACGATGCCGCCGCGGCGTTCGCCGCCGTCGAGCGGGCGGCCCGCGAACACGGCCGGCAGCTCTACGGCGAGCTGGTCCACGTCCACCGCGCGGAGATCGCCGCCCGCCGCGAGCGGGGCGACTACTCCTTCGCCGCCCGGCGCCGCGCCATCGGGCGGCTGGGGCTGCCGGCAGTGCGCACCCACCGCCTGACGCAACTCGCCGCCGAGGAGCGGACGTGGCGCGCCGCGCTCGACCGCGAGACCGAGGCCACCCCCGACCTTGCGCCGGTGATCGTGGTCCGCATAGAGGGAGCGCGCGGCGCATGACGAGTGGAAGGAAGGCAGCTCGGTTGCTCCGTGCCGCGGAATCCTGATACGCTCTCTTGCGGAGTATGGTCGAACCGTATTGATAGATGCGGATCGTCCTGCAGTAACCATGACCTCGAAGCCAACGATAGGCCCGGACTCGAACGATCAGTTGTTCTTGTCTATCTGGCGGAATTACACGCCGCCTCACGTCGTTGCGCTGCACGCCGAGCAGACCGGGGGCCAAGTGGTGGCGCCGACGCTGCAAAAGCAGGTCTACTCGTGGCCGTTGCGCACCGACGTCTGGGCCGGCATTCCGAACGAGGAAGTTCGCCGCCGCCTTGGTGACCAGCTGTTCGAGCGGTTCGATTTCACGCTTCCGCCAGCCGAGCGATCTCTGGCGGCGCTCAGCGACTTCATCACCGCCGCGGAAGGGGCAATCGCAAGCGGTGACGCCGGTTTGGTCCCCGTTGAGGTCGGAGACACGACGATTGAGATGAACCCGTTGCTGGCGTTGGTACTGCACCTGAAGTGGCTTATTCGATGCTTCGCGGATCGGCCGGGAATCTCGGTTTCGATACGATGACCCCCACCCTCGTTACGCCCGATCAAGCAGCGCACCCCATCGCCGCCGCGTTCAAGCAAAAGTCATGCTGCAACCTGCTGGTGCAAGAGCAACGGGCCTTCAAGGACGGCGAGTGGCTCCCCCTTGGCGCCATCTCGGTACCGTCCAATCCCACGAGCGACGACGGGAACGGGCCGCCGAACGTGGATTCCTACGAGTGGACCATACCGGACGAACAATCGGTGGAATCGGAACTGGCTGCGCTGCTCGACGTCGCGCAGGAGCATAGCGACTACGCCAAGGTCGATCGCGCATTGAATCAGATCGCTACGATTGCGTTCCGTGCCGGACTGTTGCATCCCATGTTCGACCCGGACGCCATCGAGGAGATGGCGGCCGCGCGTGCGACCAGCGTGGTTGTGGATACCTCGGGCGTCCTGCAGGGCGCCTTGGATTTTGTCGTGCGGTGTCTCTATCCCGCCACCAGAGTGAAGATACCCGCTATCGCCCATATGGAGATCGCCAACTTCGCCGATCGTTTTCTCGCCATTCGGAGAAGCAACGAAAGAAGGGCCCGCAGGGGCGGCGGCAAGCTGCTACATGCGGATGCACTGATCGAGCATCTGCGGAGTCAAGGCGGACAGCGCGTGTTGTTGCGGCTCGAACTGCAGGCGGACGCGGAGGTCGAACGCACCTATCTGCTCGGTGATCCGTTGCGCAGCGCCTTTCAGCCCGACCGGGACAGCGCGGTGAGCGATCTGAACCTCAGCGTCCCGATCCGCGCCTACGCGGATCGGCTGATCCTGGAGGCCGCCCGGCATCATCAAGCCCAGTCTCAACCAGGGCACGCCGTGCGGTTGCTGACGAGCGATCATGGGCTCGGCAAAATGGCCTTGGCGGAAGGGATCAGGCCCATCTATTTCAAGGCGGTGACGAGCCGTGACTTCTTTGGCGCACGACTTTCAAGCCACACTTTCCACCCCTTCAACGGCGACGTTCAAAGCGTCACCCTGACGCGGGTGCTCTGGGAACTGGCCACCGGGTTCGGAGCCGCGCGTTTGCAATGGGAGGATCGCAGCCACGTCACCGTCTCCACCATGAACCGCGACGCCCCGTGGTCGCCATTCCAATCCCTGGACGATCTGCTGTGGTTCAGCTCAGCGGACGCGGCCGACGGCGCATCGCCGCCGCTCCGGCCCGCGACCGCTGCCAGATCGAGTAATAGGACCGCTGACGATACATCGTCCGCTGTGTCCGGGATCGACGCACCGCCCCAGCGAATGAACGTGAATCGTCTGTTGCGATTGATCTGCACGTTGGCCGACAACGGAGCGCTCGACTTGCTCCAGGCAGTCAGCGCCCTAGGCGTCCGCCACGATCGCGGCGCGGGCGACTACCGGCGCTTCCTGGCTTCCGCCGGGTTGATGCGCATGGAGGATGGCCGTTGGGTAGCTGCACCGTCTCTACAGGTCCTTGCGGCCGACCTTCGCAACGAGAATGCCGCCGCATTCCGCGAGGCGCTCCTGCTCGCTCCCTCATTCGCGTCGTTTCACGCCCGCGTTACGCAAACCGAGCCCGGGCGCACCATCAGCCTGGAGGATCTGTCGCGCGGCGCGGCCACCTATCGCAGGTTGGGAGAAATGGCGCTGATTTGCTCATCGGTCGGTCGTGACTTGTACGGTACCCCGGCTAGGCCGGCTCTCGAATCCTTCGCGCGGATCGCATTGCGGCGGTTCAGGGAGCTCGACCGCGGCGACGGCTTGGTCTCCGCGGGCCGCTGGCTGGAGGCTCTGATCCGACGTGACGGCATTCACCCCGAAGTCGCCCGTCAAGCACTGGAACAGGCGAGCGACGCCGGTTTGCTGCGCCGCTCCACCGAAGGATCGACGACGCAAACCGCTCACGACGATCACGTTGTGCATGTGCTGCGCACCGATTCCGACGGCATGCCGGTCTCCCTGCCGGTGCGCCTTTATCGCGGGGACTATCTGATTCCGGGGAAGGCAAGCGTCAGCCTCCGTATCGAGGAGCGGCCATGAATCTGCGCGATCGACTGAGAGAAGCCAATCGTCAGGATACGAGCGGTCGTTTGTACGAACGATTTGGCGTTCTCGACAATCCGTTCCCGGCTTCCAATCAGACCAACGACAACCCTCATTGCGCCGTAGCGGCCGACAGGGAAGTGGAAGACCTCATCTTTGCGTTCGTTGGAAACGAACGGTCCCAGGTCGTGGTCGTAGAAGGCACGCAGGGCGTTGGCAAGACCAACTTTCTGAACCACTGCGAAGCGGAGATTCAGAGTGCTCGGCAGGATTTGGAAGGCTACTACGTCGTTCGCTACCTTGCGGATCCGGAGGATTCCTTTGAGGGCGCTACGCGGCGGCTGTTCGCGGAGCTCGGCGCCGATCATCTGACCACTCTTGCGGCGGCCCTGCGGACCGACGATTCGTCCATCGAAGAAGCCCGCAGCCACGACATGCAGTGTGCTCTACGTGGCTTGACCAAGGCTGGACCCGACGGCGAAGGGATCGTGACTCTGATGATGCAATGGTTGCTCGGTCATCGCCTGCTGAAGTCCCATCGGCTCGCTCTCAGCGTGAACTTTCGTTTGGAAACCGTAGAGTCCAAGACGCGCGCGCTAAGAGACTTGGTGCACGTAAGCGGCAACGCAGGGGTTCTGAAAGGGATATTCCTTCTGCTCGACGAGTTCGAGAAGCAGGGCGGCGTCCTCGGGCCGCGCGCAGTCGTGCGTTACCTGTCCGCGGTGCGAGCCGTCGTAGACGCCTTACCGAAGAGGCTGTTTCTCATGATCGCGGTCACGCCTGACGCATTGGAACGCTACTCGTATGCACTGCCGGCGCTGCGCAGCAGACTGGAGAATCGCGTCGTGTTGCCGCCGCTCACGGACGTCGAAGAAGCCATCAACTTGGCCCGGTTTTACGTCGATCATTCGCGAAAGAACGCGAGGCTATCACGACAGAAAGAAGGCGGCAAGGAACCGATTGTTCGCCGGAACGAGGTCGAGACCATCTATTGGGAACTGGAGCAGGCATCGAGGCGCGGCGACACGGGAGTGCGGCAACGAGCGTTTCTGCACGCTCTGCAGCGCCGTGCGGAGAGCGTGATTCAAACTCTGTGAGTGTTGAAGACACTTCAGTAGAAGAGGTTATCTTGACAATACCCGCCAGGCGCAATGGCGAGTTGGCGTGACGCGATCCTGCGGGAGTTCGCGGCGCCGCCCGCTGCGCGGCTCACGGTGGCCGCCGATCCCGACGGGCTGCTGCTGGAACCGCGGGTCCTCGAAGCGATTGAGGAGCGCGGATTCGAGCTGCTGACGGTCGAGGACCGCGTCGCGTGCCGCTTTGCCTACGAATCGCGCTATCGGTCGCGCTGGGACCGTGGCGAGCGGACGGAGCGGGCCGTCGTGCTGCGCACCGCCGACGCCGGCCTGCGCGCGCTGCCGTACGACTTGGTGCAGGCCGGCCGGCGGGTCTCGTTCAGCCTGGGCGATCTGTTCCCGAATCTGAGCCATTCAATCCTTTCGGCGCTGGAGCGGAGCGGCCTTGACGCCCTGTTTCAGGCGCAGACCCGCGAGCCGCCGGCCCGCCCCCTCGGCGACGCGCAGACCGCCGGCTTCGTGCTGCGGCACGTCTTCGGGATCGCGCCGGAGACCATCGGGCAGGAGTCCGATCTGCTCCGCTTCCTGCTGCGCCGGCACTACGGCGGGCTCCGCATTCCGGCGCCGCTCAACGATCATCTGCTCCGGCTGCTGGCCCGCAACCCGGCGTTCGCGGCGTGGCCGTTGCGCGCCATAATCGCGGACCGCGAGGCGTTCCTGGCGTTTCTGCAGGAGCGGTGGCCGGCCTTCCTGGACCGGCGCACCGCCAGGCGCGTCATCCGCGAGCCGGCCCTGAGCCACGCCGGACCGGCCGCCATCCCGTTCGACCACGCCGACGTGCGGGTCTACGTCGACAACCTCTTCCTGGAGGGGTTTCTGCGGCCGGTGACGCATCCGCGCGCCGACCGGTTGGCCGGATCATGGGAGGCCGCCGGCGTCAGAACCGACCCGGAAGCCGACCGGCAGCGCCGGCTGAACCGGCTGCTGCACGCGATCGAGAACGAGAACTCAATCCCCGTCGGCACTGCCCCGCACCGGGATTGGCTGGCGTTCGCGCGCCGCTGGGCGCAGGTAAACGCCCTCCTGTTCGGCCGGAACGGCGGCCACGACGGCGGCTCCGGCGACAGCAGCGCCGGAGCCGGTACCCGGTCCCGGTACGACCGCGCCCGCAAGCGGATCGACGCGGCGTTCGCGGCCTGGATGGCGCAGCACTACGGCGCGCTCCACAACCAGCCGCCACGACCGCCGGTGATGATCCACCACGTGCCGCGCGTGCTCGCCCGGACGCTTCGGGAAACCGCCGGCGCGAAGGCGGCGCTGGTGCTGATCGACGGCCTGTCGCTCGACCAGTGGGCTACGGTGCGCGGCGTGCTTGCCGAGCAGCGGCCCGGCTTCCGCTACCATGAGGAGAGACTGTTCGCGTGGGCGCCCACGCTCACCACGGTGTCGCGGCAGGCGTGCTTCAGCGGCCGGCCGCCGCTCTACTTCCCGTCGAGCATTCGCACCACGGACCGCGAGCCCGTCTCATGGAAGCGGTTCTGGGCGGACGAGGGGCTGCCCCCGGCGGCGGTCGGCTACGCAAAGAACCTGCGCGCTGGCGCCGACCTGGACCGCGCCGCGCAACTCGTGTCGGATCCGCGGATGCGCGCCGCGGGGCTGATCGTCGACGCGGTCGACCGGATCATGCACGGCATGACGCTCGGCCAGTCCGGCATGCACAACCAGGTGCGCCAGTGGGCGCGGCGCGGCATGCTGGCGGGGCTGATCGACCTGCTGCTCGACCGCGGCTTCACGGTATGGCTCACCTCCGACCACGGCAACGTCTCCGCCGCCGGCTGCGGCAATCCCGGCGAGGGCGCCGCCGCCGACCTGCGCGGCGAACGGGTGCGCGTCTTTTCCGATCTGGCCCTACGCGCGCGGGTCGCGGCGCGGTTCCCCGGCGCCGTCGAGTGGCCGCCCGTCGGCCTGCCGGACGACTATCTGGCGCTGATCGCGCCGGGCCGCTCGGCGTTCGTCCGCCCGCAGGAACACCCCGTGTCACACGGCGGCGTCACCCTGGAAGAGGTGATCGTGCCTCTGGTGCGAATCGAACGCGAATGACCGCGGCGGAGCGCAGGATCATCGGCTTTGACCGGAAGATCGCGTTGAGCTGGCTCGACGCGACCGCCGACTGGGCGGCGCAGGGGCTGGCCCCCGCCGCGATTCGGGAACGGCTCGACCGCCTGCTCGACGGACAGGTCGCCGGCGCCGGCTCGCACAGCGCGCGCGGCAAGACCATGACCGTGCTGCTGCACGTCTGGGTGCTGGCGCCCCCCGCGCTCGCCCCGCTACGCGACGACGGGCTCGCCCTGCTGCAGGGCTGCGCCGGCCGCCACCGCCTGCCCGTGCACTGGGGCATGTGCCTGGCGGCCTATCCCTTCTTCCACGACGTGGCCGCCACCACCGGACGCCTCCTGGCGCTGCAGGGCCGTGCGGCGCTCTCCCAGATCGTCCGGCGCGTGAATGAGGTCTGGGGAACCCGCAGCACGGTGACCCGCGCCGCTCAGCGCGTCGTCCGCTCCTTCGTCGACTGGGGCGTCCTGGCCGAAACCGGCGAGCGCGGCATCTTCGCCCCCGCGCCCAAGATCGCCGTGCACGGCGGCGGCATCGGCGCCTGGCTCCCGGAGGCCGGCATCGCCGCCGCCGCCCGCGCCGGCCATCCGCTCCACAGCTTGGCCGGCCACGCCGCCTTCTATCCCTTCGATCTCCGTGTCTCCCCGGCGACTTCCGGGAACAGGAGGTGGAAGGTTGGCTATGAGTGACGATCCCGTTGCTGCGACTCTTGAGCGGATCGAGGGCGCCGCGGACCTGTACTATCGGCTGGTCCTGGTCGTCGGCCCCGGCGGGTCCGGGAAGACCGCGGCGCTGCAGGCGGTGGCGCGGCGCGCCGGCGCGCCCGTGGTGAATCTCAACCTGGAACTGTCCCGGCGGCTGCTCGACCGGTCCGCGCGGGAGCGGGCGCTGGCAGTCCCGCGCCTGCTGGACGAGGTGATCGGGCGCGGCCGCTCGCTCGTCTTGCTGGACAACACCGAGCTGCTGTTCGAGCCGGCCCTGCAACTTGATCCGCTGGCGCTGCTGCAGAGCGCGTCGCGCAACCGCACGCTGGTGGCGGCGTGGAACGGCGCGGCCGGCGACCGCCACCTCACCTGCGCCGAGCCGGGCCATCCCGAATACCGGCGCTACCCGCGCGATGGTCTGGCGATTGTCGCCGTAACGGCGTAACCTGAAGCCCGGCCAACGCATGATGACCTACCGCGACCTGATCCGGTTCGAGCCGATCGAGACGGTGGTGCAGCTCCGCGACGCCGATCACGAGTCGGCCGCCCAACGGCTGGTGGCCACCTACGTGGTGAGCGACGAGATGGCGGAGAAGCTCACCGCGGTCCTGATCCCGCAGCTGCAGTTCGACCAACCCGCCGACAACAAGGGCTTCCTGGTGGTCGGCAACTACGGCACCGGCAAGTCGCACCTGATGTCGGTGATCTCCGCGGTGGCCGAGCGCGGCGAGCTGCGCGAGGCGCTCACCAACCGCGCCGTGGCCGAAGCGGCGGGCCGGATCGCCGGCCGCTTCAAGGTCGCCCGCACCGAGATGGGCGCCACCACCATGGACTTCCGCGACTTCGTCTGCTCGCAGCTCGAAGCGGCGCTCGCCTCCTGGGGCGTCGAGTACCGGTTCCCGCCCACGGACGTGATCCCGAACCACAAGGGCGCATTCGAGGAGATGATGGCGGCGTTTCACCGGCGGTACCCGGACCGGGGGCTGCTGCTGGTGGTGGACGAGCTGCTCGACTACCTGCGCAGCCGCCGCGACCAGGAGCTGGTGCTGGACCTCAACTTCCTGCGCGAAGTGGGCGAGGTGTGCAAGGACCTGCGCTTCCGCTTCATCGCCGGCGTGCAGGAGGCGATCTTCGACAGCCACCGGTTCGCCCACGTGGCTCCCAGCCTGCGCCGCGTCAAGGATCGCTTCGATCAACTCCTCATCGCCCGCGCCGACGTGAAGTTCGTGGTCGCCGAACGCCTCCTCAAGAAGAACGGCCACCAGCAGACGCAAATCCACGACTATCTGACGCCGTTCACCCGGTTCTACGGCGCCATGAACGAGCGCATGGACGAGTTCGTGCGGCTGTTCCCCGTGCATCCCGACTTCATCGACACCTTCGAGCGGATCACCGTGATCGAGAAGCGCGAGGTGCTCAAGGCGCTCTCCGTCGCCATGAAGGGGATCATCGACCAGGCGCTGCCGACGGACCGCCCCGGACTGATCGCCTACGACGACTACTGGAGCACGCTGCGCGCGAACCCGGTCTTCCGGGCCGAACCCGAAATCAAGGCGGTGATCGATTGCAGCGACGTGCTGGAAGCGCGCATCCGCCAGGCGTACACCCGGCCCGCCTACCGGCCGGTGGCGCTGCGCGTCATCCACGGCCTGTCCGTGCACCGCCTGACGCACCAGGACGTGCACGCGCCGCTCGGCGCCACCGCGGCGGAGTTGCGCGACGGCCTGTGCCTCTATCAGCCGGAGATCGAGGACCTGGGCGGCGAGCCGGCCGACGATCTGCTCACGCTGGTGGAGACCGTGCTGCGCGAGATACGGCGCACGGTGAGCGGCCAGTTCATCTCGACCAATCCCGACAACGGCCAGCACTATCTCGACCTCAAGAAGACCGACGATTACGACGCCCTGATCGAACAGCGCGCCGAGACGCTTGACGACGGCCAGCTCGACCGCCACTACTATGCGGCGCTCCGGCAGGTGCTGGAGTGCACCGACGCGACCTACGTCACCGGTTATCAGATCTGGGAGCACGAGCTGGAGTGGCGCGAACGGCGCGCGGCCCGGCGCGGCTATCTGTTCTTCGGGGCGCCCAACGAGCGCTCCACCGCGGTCCCGCCGCGCGACTTCTACCTGTACTTCATCCAGCCGCACGAGCCGCCGCCCTACCGGGACGGGAAGCAGCCGGACGAGGTGTTTTTTCGGCTCGCCGAACAGGGTGATGCGTTCCGGCACGCGCTCAGGAGCCACGCCGCCGCCGCCGACCTGGCGTCCCGTACGTCGGGACCGGCGAAGGACGCCTACGAGGGGCGGGCGCGCGGCTTCCTGCAGACGCTGACCACCTGGCTGCAGGAGCGGATGGCCGCGGCGTTCCGGGTCACCTGCCGGGGCCGCACCAAGCCGCTGATGGGGTGGGTGCGGGGAGTCGGCGGCGGCGGCGCGTTCACCGGTACGGGCGCCGGCGCGGGCGCGCGGGCCAACGTGCGCGACGCCGTGAACGCAGTCGGTTCAGCGGCGCTGGCCGCTCACTTCGAGGAGCAGGCGCCACAATATCCGACCTTCGCCGACTACCAGACCGCGGCGAACCGGCCGCAGGCGGTGCGCGACGCGCTGCGGTGGATCGCCGGCGCCGCCCGGACGCGGCAGGGCGCCAAGGTCCTGGACGCTCTGGATCTACTCGACGGCGACCGGCTCGACCCCGGCCGCTCCCGGTACGCCCGGCACGTGGTCGAGGCGTTGCGCGCCAAGGGACCGGGGCAGGTCCTCAACCGGGCGGAGCTGATCCATGCGGTGCGGGACGTGGAGTACCTGGCGCCGGACACCTACCGGCTGGAGCCGGAGTGGGTGGTGGTGCTGCTGGCGGCCCTGGTCTACGCCGGCGAACTGGTGCTGGCCATCGCCGGCAAGAAGCTCGACGCCGCGGACGCCGCCGTGCTGGCGGCCACGCCGGTGGAGGAGCTCGCCCACTTCAAGCACGTCGAGCGCCCCAAGGAGTGGAACATCCCGGCGCTGGGCGCGCTGTTCGAGCTCTTGGGACTGACCCCCGGCATGGCGCAGCTCGTGGCGCAGGGCAAGGATGAGCCGGTCCGGGAACTGCAGAAGGCGGTCGAGGCGTGGGTGGACCGTCTGGTGACCGCGCAGCAGGCGCTGCGGGAGGGCGTCCACTTCTGGGGCCGGAACTTGGTGGAGGACGCGGCCGACGGCGGCCCGCGCGCCGAGTTGGACGCTGCCAAGGAGTTCCTGGAGTCGCTGCAGGCGTTCTCCACCCCCGGCCGGCTCAAGAACTTCCGCTACGACGCGCAGCAGGTGGAGCGGCAGCGCGCCGGCATCGACGCCCTGCGGGAAGTGGAATCCGTGCAGGGGTTGGCCGCGGCGTTGGGCGGCGCGGCCAACTATCTGGCAACGGCGGAGGCGGTGCTACCGAGCGGCCACGAGTGGACGGAGCGGATGCACCAAGCGCGGACCGCGATCCTGGAACGGGTCACCGACCCCAAGGCGCGGTCGCGGTCAGCATTCCGGCCGGAGACGCAACGGACGCTCGCCGACCTCAAGGCGCAGTACGTCCGCGCCTACCTCGACCTCCACACGCGCGCCCGCCTCGGCGCCAACGAGGACGCCCGCAAGCGCAAGCTCCTCAATGACGACCGCCTGAAACAGGCCACGGCGCTGGCCACCATCGACCTGCTGCCCCGGCAGCGCCTCGCCGACTTGCAGCACGGTCTGGCCGACGTGCGGACCTGCTTCACCCTCACCGAGCGCGACCTCGAAGCGACCGCGGAGTGCCCGCACTGCAGCTTCCGCCCCGCCGCCGAACCGACCGCGGCGCCCGCCGCCAAGGTGCTCGCGGCTCTGGACGCCGAACTCGACGCCCTCCTCGCCGACTGGACGGCCGCCCTGCTCTCCAACCTCGACGACCCCACCATCAAGGACCAATTGGAGCTGCTCCGCCCGGGTCAGCGGTCGATGGTCCAGGCATTCGTCACGTCCCAAACCCTGCCGGAGGAGCTTGGCCAAGACTTCATCGCCGCGCTCCGCGACGCTCTTTCCGGCCTCACCAAGGTCACCGTCACCACCACGGAGCTGCGCGCCGCGCTCCGCTCCGCCGGCTCCCCGGCGACCATCGACGACATCAAGGACCGCTTCGCCGCCTACGTCGACCAGCAGGCGCGCGGCCACGACCCCGCCAAGGTCCGCATCGTCCTGGAGGAATGATGGCTATCACGTACACGGACCAGGAGATCACGGCGCTGATTGAAGAGCGCAAGCGGGCACCGACTGACTGGCATGACCGGACGCGCCTGATTCGCAAACGAGGCCACAGCGAGCGGCAGGTCGATATTATCGGGGACTCAGGAAGTGCGTTTCGACTGATTTTCAGACAGAACATGGTCTATTCTCTCGACTTCTCAATCATATTGTCGGTGCGTAATCCACGATCGAACGTCGTGTTTCGACTCCGACGTTACAACGGCAGAAGCCACCGGCACACTAACCCGATCGAGGACGCCACTATCGATGGATTTCATATCCATATGGCTACGGAGCGATACTAGCGAGCCGGGCACAGAGAAGACGACTATGCAGAATTGACCGACCGCTACAGCGACTTTCATGGTGCCTTGAAGTGTCTGCTTGATGACGCACGGGTCGAAATTCCGCGGACATTACAAGGCGATCTATTCGAGGAGCGACAGTGATGACCGTAGAAACGATAGAACGCGATTTTCACAAGAAAGTATCAGCTCAGATATGGTTACAACCTGAAGGATTGGATCGCTTCCGCGTGCTCACGCCGTTTCTGTTCGAGGACAGTGATCACTTGGTCATCGTCTTGAAGAGAGAAGGGGCGCAGTGGGTGCTATCCGATGAGGCGCATACCTTCATGCGCCTCACCTATGACATCGACGAAAAGGACCTTCTGAGCGGTACACGCCATAAGATCATCACTAATGCACTTTCCAGGTTTGGAGTCGAGGACCGAAATGGCGAGTTGACGCTATGTGTGCCAAACGAGCGATACGGGGACGCGCTCTATTCATTCGTTCAGGCGCTTCTCAAGATATCCGACGTCACGTACCTTGGAAGAGAATACGTCCGATCCACGTTTATGGATGACTTTCGATCGTTATTGAGCGAAGCGGCACCGGCAGAACGGCGGTCCTTCGACTGGAACGATAGCGAGCGGGATCCTCAAGGTAGGTATACCGTGGATTGCCGGATCAACGGGATGCCGCGTCCGATCTTCGTTCACGCTCTTACCAGTGATGGCCGGACGAGAGATGCGACGATATCGCTGCTCAAGTTTCGGGAATGGGCTATCCCGTTTCATTCTCTGGCTATCTTCGAAGATCAGGAGTCAATCGGCCGGAAAGTGCTGGCGAGGTTCAGCGACGTCTGTGAAAAACAGTTCTCCAGTCTCACCACAAATCGAGACGAGATCATCCACTACGTGCATGAAAGTGTCGCAGAAATCGACCAGGAGAGGGGCTGATCGAGGTGATCAAGGAGGCACGAGCCTCTGCGGCCCGGTCGGCGTACCGCTACGACGGCGAATTGCTGGTCGAGATGGATGCCGAGGAGTTCTTCGATCCGGCGTCGGTCCGTTGGTACCGGCGCGTGTTCGACGACCGCAACCCCGGCAGACATCAGACGCTGACCGACGTCGAGTTCCTGAACGAATGGGGCTTCGTCGTGGAACACGGCGACCGTCTGGCGCCGACGCGGGCGGCGGTCCTGGTATTCGGGCGCGGGCGTCACGTGCGCCGGACACTTCCGCGCCCGGTGGTCGACTGCCAGTTCATCGACGCGCCTTTCGACTCCTGGTCGTCGGACCGACGCTGGAACGACCGGGTCGTCGTCGAGGAAAATCTCATTCAGGCGTGGCTGATGCTGTCCGAGCGCTACGCGAGACATGCCGAGCATCCATTCAGGCTGGATGCCGCGACGCTACGGCGGGACGATGACCCGCCCGACTACGTTTCGTTCCGGGAAGCCGCCATCAATCTGCTCATCCACCAGGACTACGGCGACCACGGCCGCAAGGCGTCGATCAGGTTCTTCCGCGACCGGACGGTGTTCTGGAATCCCGGTGACGCCTTCGCCACGCCCGACGAGTTGCTGGACCCCACGGAGAAGGAGGTCCGCAACCCCGCGGTGGTGGCCGCGTTCCGGCGAATCGGGCTGAGCGAGCAGGCGGGAACCGGCGTGCGCGCGATCTTTCGGGGCTGGCAGCGTCTGGGCCATGTGCCGCCGGTGATCGACAGCGACAAGGCGCGCAAGACATTCGAGCTGCTCTTGTTGCGCGAGGAGCTGCTCACCGAGGAGCAGCGGCTGATCCAACGCCAGCTCGGCGTGAGTCTCAGCGAGCCGCAAGCACGTATCTTCGCCTTCGCTGGCCGGCAGGGCGGCGTCTCGCTTACGGACGCGAAAGCAGTGACCGGTCAGACGGGACCGGAGGCGCGGAAGCTGCTACGCACGCTCGTAGCCCAGAGGCTGCTGGCGCCGATGGGCGCGGACCGGTACCGTCTCGCCGAACACCTGCAGTACGGCCGTGCCGGCGGGGAGGTTGGTCACTCCTCGAGTGACCAACCTCGGGGACCGGCGGGGAGGTTGGTCACTGACCAACCCGGCAGCTTGGTCACTCCACCGCTGACCGATGAACAGAGAGATCTCATCGCCCTGTGCCAGGCGCCCCGGAAGCAGGCAGATCTCATGCAAGAGACCGGGCTATCACACCGTACATTCTTCCGTCGCAAGCGTTTGGACCCGCTCGTGCAAGCCGGCCTGATCCGCGCGACCCATCCTGATGAGCCGAATCACCCCGACCAGGCGTACGTGGCGACCACCGCCGGGCTTGAACTTCTGAGAGCATGGCGAACCGCCGCCGGCCATCCGAACGACCCGTGAGCAGCGCCGCCCAATGCCGAGGTTGGTCACTCCCGCCGCCGACATGCGTTGAAGCGCCGCGGAGGCCGGCGCGCTGTCTGGGGCATGACGATCCATCAGCCCCACGATCATCTGTTCAAGCGCGTGTTCGGCATCCCGAGGGAAGTCGCCTCATTCCTGAAAGCATGGCTGCCGGCGCCGCTCCGCCGTTCGTTGCGTTGGTCCACCCTCAAGCGCCATCCTTCATCCTTCATCGACTCCGCCCTGCACGGTACCGCGTCCGACCTGCTGTTCGAGATCGCCCGCGCCGCGCCCGGCGCCGGCCAGGCCCGGCTCTGGCTCTACCTGCTGTTTGAGCACCAGTCCAGCCCCGACCACTGGCTGCGCCTCCGCTTGCTCGGCTACTGCTGCCGCATCTGGGAGCGCGACCTGCAGATACACGGCGGTGCTCGTTACCTGCGCCCGATCGTGCCGCTGGTCTTCTACCAGGGCAAAAGCGGCTGGCGGCCGTCCTCGAACTTCGCCGACCTGTATCCGGCGGCGGCCAGGGACTGGCCGTGGCTGCCCCGGTTCGAGCACCTGCTGTTCGACCAGACCCAGGTGTCGCCGGCGCAGGCGGCCGGCAGGGTCCGAACGCGCCTGCTGCAGCTGGCGATGATGCACGCCTACGACCACGCGGTGCCGGAGGCGCGCAAGCTGATGAAACCGCTGCTGGACGCGTTGGAGCGGGAGGGAGGCGCCGGGCCGGACGACATGAGGATGTTCGTCCAGTATATCCTGGAGACGGGACCTGACGACACGCCCGAGGCGATGGGCGAGCTACTGAGCCGCACGGCGGCGGGAGGAGAGATGAGAACGAGCGGCGAACGGCTGCGCCAGGAAGGGCGCCAAGCGGGGCGCAACGAGATGCTGGCTATCGTTGAGCAGCGCCATCGGGAAGGACGAAGCGAGGGGCGTCTGGAAGGCCAGCGCGAAGGTCGTCTGGAAGGGCAGCGCGAAGGCCGGTTGGAAGGCCAGCGCGAGGGACAGTTGGAGACCATCGACGGGTTTCTGCGCACCGGCGTCGGTTGGTCGGTGATTGAGCGGGCGACCGGGATCGACGAGACGCAGTACCGGAAACTCACGGAGGAACGACGCAACGGAGGGTCCCCGGACGGCGACGGGCACGGCCGCGATTGACGCTGGCGAGACTGGTCACGCCGCCGGCAGGCGGCCGGCATGGCTGAGCGGGCCAGCGGCGCGCAGGAGCGGAGCGAGGTCGTTCCCGCCACGGCCGGCAGCGGGCGGTTGTTCGAGGAACGGCGGAAGACGGCCGAACCGGTCGAGTGTATGGGCATGACGTTCCCGTCCGACGATGCGCGGCGGGCGTACTTCCTGGATCGGCTGCGGGAGCGGCTGCCGGAGCTGCGCAAGCGGCCCGACTTTCCCGCCGGCGAGGACGCGGACATCCTGCGCCTCTCCGACCCGCCCTGGTACACCGCCTGCCCCAACCCGTTTCTGGCCGACTTCGTGGGGCGCTACGGCCGCCCCTACGACGCCGGCGAGCCGTATCACCGCGAGCCGTTCGCGGTCGACGTAAGCGAGGGGAAGACCGACCCGCTCTACCGCGCGCACGGCTACCACACCAAGGTGCCGCACCGGGCGATCGTGCCGTCGATCCTGCATTACACGCAGCCCGGTGACCTGGTGCTCGACGGGTTCTGCGGTTCGGGCATGACCGGGGTGGCGGCGCAGTGGTGCGGCGCCGCCCCGGCCGACTACCGGCGGAAGATCGAGCGGCAGTGGGGGGACGAGGGCCGCCCCGCGCCGGAGTGGGGCGCGCGCCGCGCGATTCTGGGCGACCTGTCGCCGGCGGCGACCTTCATCGCCGGCAACTACAACACGCCGTTCGACGTGGCCGCCTTCGCCGCAGCGGCCCGGCGGCTCCTGGACGAGGTGGAGGACGAGATCGGCTGGATGTACCGGACGCTGCACACCGACGGAAAGACCAAGGGCCGGATCGGCCGGATCAACTACACAGTGTGGAGCGAAGTTTTTTCGTGCCCGGAGTGCGCCGGCGAGATCGTGTTCCTGGAAGCGGCCTTGGACCGGGAAACGAAGCGAGTGAAAACGGAGTTCCCTTGTCCGTCGTGCGCCGCGACCCTGACGCGAAAACGGCTCGAACGGACCTACGTATCCCGCTACGACCGCGCGACCGGTATGACGGTGAGCACCCCCAAACGGGCGCCCGTGTTCGTCGATTACGACTCGGAAACCGGGCGCTCCGTGAAGCAGGTCGATCAGGAGGACTTGGCCGCGTTGCGCCGCATTGAGGAGTCGGACTTCCCGCTCGAAGTGCCCACGACCGAGTTGCCGTACATGCACATGACGCACGAGCGGGCGCGCATGAACCGCGCCGGAATCACGCATCTGCATCACTTCTTCCTGCCACGCGCCGCGCACGCGCTGGCCGCGCTGTGGCGGCGGGCTACCGCGTGTGGCGATCATCGTTTACGAAACGTCCTGTTGTTCTTCGTCGAGCAGGCCGTGTGGAGTATGTCGCTGCTGAATCGGTTCCGGCCTACCGGATATTCTCAGGTCAATCAGTATCTCACGGGGGTGTACTATGTTCCGTCGCAAGTCTCCGAGATCAGCCCTTGGTACATCCTTGAAGGGAAGCTCAAATCGCTTGAGCGCTCCTTCCAGAATTCGCAGTCCGGAGTAGCGGCTATCGGCACCGGCGATTGCGGCGAGACGACCCTGCCGAACGACTCCATCGACTACGTGTTCACCGATCCGCCGTTCGGGGAGAACATCTACTACGCCGACCTCAATTTCCTGGTCGAATCGTGGCACCGCGTCCTCACCGCCAGCCGCCCGGAGGCAATCATCGACCGCGCCAAGGGCAAGACCATCACCGACTATCAACGCCTCATGCAGCGCTGCTTCGCCGAGTACTGCCGCGTCCTCAAGCCGGGACGCTGGATGACCGTCGTCTTCCATAACTCGCGCAGCGCCGTCTGGAACGCCATCCAGGAAGCGATGCTCGCCGCCGGCTTCGTGGTCGCCGACGTGCGCACCCTCGACAAGCAGCAGGGCTCCTACCGGCAGGTGACCAGCACCGCCGTCAAACAGGACCTGGTAATCTCCGCCTACAAGCCCAACAACGGCCTGGAAGCGCGCTTCCGGCTCACCTCCGGCACCGAGGATGGCGTGTGGGACTTCGTGCGGACCCACCTGCGCCAACTGCCCGTGTTCGTCGCCAAGGAAGACCGCGCCGAAGTGATCGCCGAGCGGCTGCATCATCTGCTGTTCGACCGCATGGTCGCCTTTCACGTGCAGCGCGGCGTGCTGGTGCCGCTGTCGGCCGCCGAGTTCTCCGCCGGGCTGACGCAGCGCTTTCCCGAACGGGACGGCATGTTCTTCCTGTCCGAGCAGGTCGCGGAATACGACCGCCGCCGCCTCAAGACCAAGGAGCTTCTGCAGCTCACCATCTTCGTCGACGACGAGGATTCCGCGATCCGGTGGCTGCGGCAGTCGCTCACCAAAAAGCCGCAGACCTTCCAGGAGGTGCACCCGCACTTCATCCGCGAGCTCGCCGGCTGGCGCAAGCACGAGGAAATGCTGGACCTGTCGGCGCTGCTGGCGCAGAACTTCCTGCGCTACGACGGCGCGGGCGACGTGCCCGGTCAAATTCACGCCTACCTGTCGAGCAACTTCAAGGAGCTGCGCAACCGGGACAAGGACGACGCCGAACTGCGCGCCGACGGCAAGGACCGCTGGTACGTCCCCGATCCGAACCGGGCCAGCGACCTGGAGAAGCTGCGCGAACGCGGACTGCTCAAGGAGTTCGAGGAGTACCGGCAATCCCCGCAGCGCCGTCTCAAGGTGTTCCGCATGGAGGCGGTGCGCGCCGGCTTCAAGCGCGCGTGGCAGACGCGCGCCTACGCCACCATCGTCGAGGTCGCCGCCAAGATTCCCGACGACGTGCTGCAGGAAGACCCCAAGCTCCTGATGTGGTACGACCAAGCCATCACCCGCGCCGAAGCGGAAGTGCGGAAGCCGGGGTTCGACCCGAACACCGTGCCGCATCGGCGACCGACGGCGCCACCCCCGACCGGGCGGCGGTGAGCGGTCAGTAGGGGCGGCTGGTTCCGTCGGAAAGGCGGGGCACGGGCCGCAGGCTGGCGCGGTCGTCGCAGGGGAAGCGGGCGGCAAGCGACTCGTCCATCTCGATTCCCCATCCCGGACGCTCGCTCACGTGCACGGCGCCGTCCCGGACCTGCGGGATGCCGGGGAACAGGTCCTCCTCGGCCGGCGCGCGGAACGCCCATTCCTGGATGCCGAAGTTCGGCGTATGGACGTCGAGATGCACGTTGGCGGCCATGCCGATGGGCGACACGTCGCGCGGTCCGTGCCAGGCGGTGCGCACGCCGAACGCCGCGCACACGTGCGCCAGCCGCAACGCCGCGGTGACGCCGCCGAACGTGGAGACGTGCACGCGCACGAAGTCGATCAGGCGCTCGCTCACCAGCGGTTCGACCTCCAGGGGATGGACGAACAGCTCGCCCATCGCCAGCGGCACCGCGCACTGCGAGCGCAACATACGGAAGTAGCCGAGGTCCTCCGGCGCCAGCGGGTCCTCCAGGAAGAAGAGGCGGTACGGCTCCAGCGCCTTGGCCAGCCGCACCGCGTCGATCGGCGCCAGCCGCTCGTGAACGTCGTACAGCAACTCGGCTTCCGGCGGCAGCCCGGCGCGCACCGCGGCGAACAGCTCCGGCACGCGGCGCAGCTTCTGGCCCGGATCGAAGAAGGCCGAACCGGCGCCGCCGGCATCGCCCATGCTGCGGGCCGCCGCCCCGATCCGGCCGGCGCCGACGCCCTCGTAACCGCCGAGCTGACAGCGGATATGACGAAATCCCCGCTCCCAGAAGCCGAGCGCGCTATCGAGCACCTCCTGCGGCTCACGCCCATCGGCGTGCACGTACACGGCCGCGGCGCCGCGGCTGCGGCCGCCCCACAGCTGATAACACGGCAGGCCGGCCGCCTTGCCCTTGATGTCCCACAGCGCCATCTCCACCGCGCTCACCGCGTTGTTGACCACCGGACCGTTGCGCCAGTAGCCGTCGTGCATGGCGCTGTGCCAGAAGTCGGCGATCGCGTGCGCGTCGCGGCCGACGGCGAACGGTTTGACGTGGCGGTCGAGCGCCGCCTGCACCGCCCGGAACCGCTGCGTGAAGGCGCCGCAGCCCCAACCGTGCAGTCCGGGCTGATCGGTGACGACCTTGGCCGCGATCAACGGGATGCCGGCCGGCTGCACGGCATAGGTGACGACGTCGGTTATCCGCATGGTGTGATCCTTACGAAGGCGGCGCTACGCCGCGGCGCGGATGTTCGCCCGGGTGGCGTCCAGATCGAAACAGGCGTACTGATTGCCCCGCATGATGCGGGAGGCGATCTCCATCGCCTCCTTCTCGGTCAAGGCGCCGTCCGCTACCTCGGCTTCCAGCGCGGAGCGGATGCCCCGGCGCGCCTGCATGGCGTAGGCCATTGCGGCGGTCGGCCAGCCGGTGTCGCCGCCGAACGCGAACAGCTTGTTGACCGGCACGGCGTGGATGAAGCGCCGCAGGAAGTCGCCGGCGCTGTACGGGTCTATGCTCCACGCCCAGCACAGATCGACCCAGATGTTGGGATAGTGCTTGGCCAGCGCCGCCAGCTCGTCGCAGTACGGATAGGCTATGTGCATCAGCACGAACGTGGCGTCCAGATAGCGGGCGAACAGCGCGCACATGTTGCCGGCGGGAATCCACGGCGTCGGCATCCGGTCGTTGCCGGCGTAGTAGCCGGTGTGGATCTTGAACGGCAGGTTGTGGTCGACGGTGAGCTCGACGCCGCGCGCCCAGCACCAGTCGCCCAGGCAGAGCCGGGTGGCGGTGTCGATCTCCGCCGCCGGGCGGCGCAGGATCGTCTGCAGGGCGGCGGCCGCCTCCGCGTCGCTCCGCTCGCTCCACTGCAGGGTGCGGTGGTAGGCGTGCTGGGACTTGACCGCGATCGCGCACGGCGCGTGCCTGGCGAAGATCGCCTCCATCGCGCGCCGGAGCGACGGCAGATCGGCGACCTCGACGCCGGTCTCCAGAGCGATCGCCGGCGCGTCGACTTCGCCGCAGCAGAAGCTGCACCACGACAGGTCGTACAGGAAGAAGTCGAGCCCGGAGTGGTCGGGCGGGCACGGCCACCGGAAGTCGTCGGTCTGCACGTGGTCGAGGTTCGCCACGCCGCGCAACAGGCGGTAGCGTTCGCCCGGCCGGCGCAGCTCGGCGGTCCGGCCCTGCGCGGCGGCCAGCCCCTCGGCGCTCAGATCCTCCAGCCCGTAGGCGTGCCGGGCCATCAGGCGCACCGCCTGCCCGTATCCGGTAAACCGCGCCGCCTGCCACGCCGGCTCGATCCCGGCGAACCGGCCGGCGATGTCCGGGTCGGACTCATCAAGCAGGCGCCGCATGGCGTCCGGCGCCGCGCCGGCGGTCCGCAGGTCGGCGATCACGTAGTTGCCGAACAGGTCACCCAGTATGTCCGGCCCGTCGCGCAGCCACTCCGGCTCCCGCTTCAGGTGCTCGTGCGTGTCGACCAACGGCGTCTCCTCGACGTGCTGCGCCAGATCCGTTGCCACCGCTCTCCCTCCTTGCGGGCCGGCCGCCCGTACCGACGGTAGGCGAGCCGGCCGCGGCGGTCAAACGCAACGCCGGCCCACCGCGCCGCACTCGACGGCGGCGGGCCTGACCGGCACGATGGAGCCCATGCCGGTAACCCGCACGCTGGTGCGCACCACTTGGCTGGAGCTGGCGGCCGGCGCGCCGCTACGGCCTCCCGCGCGCGCGCGCCCCGGCTACGAGCTGCGCCACGCGGCCGCCGCCACCCCGGAGTACGCCCGCTTCCTCTACCGCGGGGTCGGCTACCCCTGGAACTGGACGCGGCGGGTCGGTTGGAGCTACGCGCGGTGGCAGCGCTACCTGGCCGATGACGCCATCGAGATCTGGGCCGCCTATCTGGACGGCGTCCCGGCCGGTTACTTCGAGCTGGCCGCTGACGCCGCCGCCGGCGTGGAGATCCGGCAGTTCGGGGTGTTCCCGCCGTTCACGGGCCGCGGCCTGGGCGGTCACCTGCTCTGCGACGCGGTGGAGCGCGGACGCGCGGCCGGCGGCGGCCGGGTCTGGCTGCACACCTGCACGGCCGACCACCCGCACGCGCTGGCCAACTACCTGGCGCGCGGCATGCGGCCGTTCAAGGAAGAGGAAGGATACGAGGAGGTGGAGACCGGCGCCGAGCCGTGGCCTGGCGCGTTTCCGCGCGGCGCGTTCCCGCGTGGCGCGTTTCCGCGCCCGGGCGGCCCGTCCGCGCCGGGCGGCGGGGATGATACGCCGGCGGCCGGAGGTTCGTAGGCCGCCCGCGCGCCGGCCCGTTCACGCGCGGAAGATGGCGCTCAGCTCCGCGGGCGGGATGACCGCCACCTGATCGTAGGTGCACTCGCGCGGGTCCTTGTCGGGCCGCCACCGCGCGACGTGCGCGGTGTGCCGGAACCGCCCGCTCTGCACGTGGTCATACGTCACCTCCACCACGCGCTCGGCGCGCAACGCCACCCAGCTCTGATCCTTGCCCTGGCTCCACCGGCTCACGCCGCCGGGAACGCGGCCGCCCGGCGTCCGGCCGTCCGCGTCCCGAGCGGCCGCGCCGCCTTCCGCTCCCGAACCCCCCGCCGTTCCCGAACGGGCGGCCCGCATCCACTCGATCCAGGGATGGCCGGCGTCTGCGCCGTCGCGCAACGGCGCCAGCTCGGCGGCCAGCTCCCGCCGGCGGACCGCGCTGAACCCGGCCGCCACCCCGACGTGGTGGAGCCGGCCCCGCCGGTCGTAGAGGCCCAACAGCAGCGATCCGACCAGCGTGCCCGGACCGTTCTTGTGCCAGCGCAGCCCGCCCACCACGCAGTCGACGGTCCGCTTGGGCTTCACCTTGATCATGGCGCGCGCGCCCGGCCGGTACGGCCCGGCCGGCTCCTTGGCCATCACGCCGTCCAGACCCGCCCCCTCGAACCGCCGGAACCAGTCCTGCGCGACCGCCCGGTCCCGCGTCATCGGCGTCAGGTACAGCGGCGGCGCGCACCCGGACAGCAACCGCTCAAGCGCCTCCCGCCGCTCGGCAAAGCCGGCCGGGGAAAGATCGGCGCCGCCGGCGGCCAGCAGGTCGAACGCCACGAACGACGCCGGCGTGCGCTCCGCCAGCATGGCGACGCGCGATGCGGCCGGATGGATGCGCTGCTGCAACGCCTCGAAGTCGAGGCGCGAACCGGCGGTGATCACCACCTCGCCGTCCAGCACGCACCGCTCCGGCAGCTGCGCGGCCAACGGCTCCAACAGTTCCGGGAAGTAGCGGTTCATCGGCTTGAGGTCGCGGCTCTGCAGGAGCAGCTCCCTGCCGGAGCGGAACACCAGCGTGCGGAACCCGTCCCACTTCGGCTCGAACATCCAGCCGCCGCCATCGCCATTCTCGGCGGGGAGGGCATGCATGGCCTTGGCCAGCATCGGCCGCACCGGGGGCGGCACGGCCAGCGCCGCCAGGGCGGCTCCCTCGTCTCCTTCGTCCGGCATGGGCGGCTACGGCGCCCGCGCCGCGGCCAACCAGCCGTCCACCGCCAGCGACGACGATTCCGTGTCGACGATCAGTCCGTCGAAGTCGAAGATCAGCGCGCGCAGTGCCATGTTCGTTCGCCGCTCATCCTATCGCGTCCGGCGCGCGGCGGGCAGCGGCGCGCCGGAACGGGTATCCTGCCGGCATGAAGATCGCCGATCTCAAGCTCACCACCTTCCGGTACCGATCCGCCAGGGTCCGCGATTACGAGGGCCATCCCCACCCCGGCGCAGAGCACTGGGCCGTCAACCGCCTGCTCACGGTGGTCACCGACCACGGGGCGGAGGGGCACTTCATCTCCGGCGGCTGCACGCCGGAATTGGTGGACGGCCTGTTGAAGCCGGCGCTGATCGGCGAGGACCCCTTCTTCCGCGAGATGCTGCACCAGCGCATGCAGCGCATCGCCAAGCTCACCAACCTGAGCGAGATGGCGATCGGGCAGGTCGACAACGCCCTGTGGGACCTTGCCGGCCGCATGCTCAATACGCCGGTCTACAAGCTGCTGGGCGCCGCGCGCACCAAGGTGCTGGCCTACGCCAGCACCATGCCCGGCGACGACATTCCCGGCGGCCTCAGCACGATCGAGGAGTACGCGGCGTTCGCCGAGCAGCTGGCCGCGCAGGGCTACCGCGCGATCAAGCTGCACACCTGGATGCCGCCGATCGTCCCGGAGCCCGACGTCAAGCGCGAGGCGGCGCTGTGCGCGGCGGTGCGCGAGGCGGTCGGCCCCGGCGTCGACCTGATGCTCGACGCGCACCACCACTACGACCGCCAGGAGGCGCTCTACCTCGCCCGCGAGTGCCAGCGCCTCGGCTACGTCTGGATCGAGGAGCCGATGAACGAGGCGCGGCTGTCGAGCTACGTCTGGTTGCGGAGCAAGCTCGACGACCTGGCGGTGTGCGGCCCCGAGCACGCCGAGAACGGGCCGCTCACGCGCGTGCAGTGGGCGGAACGGGGCGGCTGTGACATGCTACGGGCGGCGGCCGGCTCGGGCGGCGTCACCCAGATCATGAAGACCATCCACCTTGCGGAGGCGTACGGCATGCGCATGGAGGTGCACGGCGGCGGCCCGGACAGTCTGCACGTGCTGTGCGCGATGGGGATCAACGGCAAGTACTACGAGCGCGGGCTGGTCCACCCGCTCCGCGACTTCGAGCGCCCCTTCCCGTGGCAGAAGACGCATTACGACCCGCTGGACGCCGACGGCTGCGTGCGCGTGCCGGAGCGCCCCGGCCTGGGCGACGACATCGACTTCGACTTCATTCGGACCAACGAGCTCGGTTGCTGAGCGATGGCGCGCGCGGCGCGGGTCGAGCCAACGGCGGCGGGCGCCGGCCGCGCCGACTACCGCCGTATCCTGCGCCGGCAGACCATCGCGCGGGCGCTCCGCATGCGTCCGGTCTACCTGCTGCTGTCGATCTCCCTGTCCATGGTGATCCTGTGGCGCTACGTGCCGATCTACGGGCTGAGTCTGGCGTTCAAGGACTTCAGCCTGCGCAACGGCTGGCTGGCCAGCCCGTGGAACGACTTTGCCCACTTCCGGCGGATGTTCACCGACCCGTTCTTCGGGCGCGTGCTGTTCAACACGATCTGGCTGAGCGTCCTGCGCCTGTTGTTCGTGTTTCCCGCGCCGATCCTGATGGCGCTGCTGCTCAACGAGATGCGGGCCACCTGGTACAAGCGGACGGTGCAGAGCGTGAGCTACCTGCCGCACTTCGTCTCCTGGGTGATCCTGGGCGGCATCTTCGCGCAGATCCTCAATCTCAAGCGGGGGCCGATCGCCTGGGTCTTCGTGCAGCTCGGCCTGGAGCCGATCAACTGGCTGACGCACGAACCGACCTTTCGCGGCCTGATCGTGGTCACCGGCATCTGGCAGAGCGTCGGCTGGGGGACGATCCTGTACTTGGCCGCGCTCGCTTCGGTCGATCCGAACCTGTACGAGGCGGCCGAGATCGACGGCGCCAACCGCTTGCAGCGGGTCCTGCACGTCACGCTGCCGGCGCTGGTGCCGGTGATCACCATCCTGCTGCTGCTGCAGGTCGGCAACCTGTTCGAAGGGCAGTTCGATCAGGTCTTCAACATGGCGAACTCGGCCGTGATCAGCAAGGTCGACATATTCGAGACGTTCGTCTACCGCGCCGGCGTCGTGCAGGCGCAATACGACTATGCGATCGCGGTGAACCTGTTCCAGAACGTGGCCGGACTGGCGGCATTGTTGCTGACCAATTGGGTGATCCGGCGCCTCGGCTACGGCGCGTACGGGGTCTGGTGAGCGGGAGCGTCCGTGGCGGCGGTACTCGGCAAGCGCTCGGCCGGAGGGCTGATCTTCGACGTCTGCAACTACGGCGGCTTCTTTCTGCTCAGCCTCACCTTCATCTACCCGTTCTGGACGATCATCGTGCAGTCGTTCTCCTCGGCGGAAGACATCTACCGGCTCGGCTTCCACCTGTTTCCGGGAACGTTCAGCACCGATGCGTGGCGCTATGCGGTCGAAGAGGAGCGCGTCTTTCTGGCGTACTTCAACACCATCTTCCGGGTGTCTACCGGAACGGCATGGGCACTCTTCGTCACCTTCACCGGCGCTTACGCGCTGGCCAAGCGCGACCTGCCGGGGCGGAGCGTGCTCACGTTCATCTACGTACTGACGCTGTTCCTCAGCGCCGGTCTGATCCCGATATACCTGCTGGTGCGCGGGCTCGGGCTGATCAACACCCGTCTGATCCTGACCATCTCCGTAGGCAGCGCGACGGCGATCGGCGTGCAAGCCTTCTACATCATCATCGCCCGCAACTTCCTTATGACCATCGACCAGGCGCTGGAGGACTCGGCGATGATCGACGGCGCCTCCTACTGGCAGGTGCTGTGGCGGATCGTCGCGCCGTTGTCCAAGCCGATGATCGCCGTGATCGCCCTGTTCGCGGCGGTCGCGCACTGGAATGGCTGGTTCGACTCCATGATCTACGCGCCGGCCAGCGACCTGCGCGTGCTGCAGCTCATGATCCGCAACCTGCTGGCCGACCTTGACGTGCGGGTCCTGGACGACTACGTCCGGCAACAGGAGCAGGCCGGCCAGCCGATCGACATGTTCCCGCCGGAGGCGGTGCAGGCGGCCACCATCGTCATCACCATCGGGCCGATCATCTTTGTCTATCCGTTCATCCAGAAATACTTCGCCAAAGGCGTGATGCTCGGATCGTTGAAGGGATGATCCCGGCGTCACGGAAGGAGGTTCGCGCGCCGTTACCGTGACCGCTCAGACCGGACCCGGCCCGGACCGCCGCCGGAGATCACCGACGTGCGCCGCACGATCAAAACAGGAGACACACGTGCAACGAAAGTCACTCGCCATCGCGCTCGGACTGTTCCTGGCAGCGGGCTGGGCGTATGCGGAGGGCCAGACCGAAGACGACCGGCTCTCATTCACCACCGACGAGCACATGACCATCTCGTGGGGCGGGCTCACCTCCGACCTCGCCGAGGAGGGAAACCCGGTTCAGAGGCACATCGAGGAGCAGTTCAACGTCACCATCGTCACCAAGGGCGTGTCGCGCTCCGACGAGGAGGCCAAGCAGCTCTTCATGTCGTCGGGCGAATATCCGGAGGCGTTCTACACCTGGATCGACATGGTCGACTGGTACCACAAGGGCGCCTTTCGCAACATCCCGCGCGACATGATCGAGACCTACGCGCCGCTCCACTCGGAATACCGGAGCCGGCAGGGGCCGCTGGCGTGGGGCGTGAGCCTGGCGCCGGGGACCACCGACGAGTACATGAACATCCCGCGCGGCGAGCACTACCAGCACCACTGCGACGCCGCCCTGATCATGCGTCTGGACTGGCTGGAGCGGATCGGCATGGACCCGTTCACGCTCGATCCCAAGGCGCCCGGCTGGGACCGCGCCGGCGAAAAGGTCGATCTGGGCGCGCCGACCGCGCCGGACACCTACTTCTGGTGGGGCGGCCACTTCGACTGGGAGGAGATGGAGACCGCCATGTACGGCTTCCGCGACGCCGACTTCAACGGCAACGGCAAGCGCGACGAGATCCCGTACGGGACCATCGGCGACAGCGGCGGATTCCAGGGACGCGAGTGGCTGTACCACTCCGGCCCGGCGGTCCCGTTCTGGGCGTACGGCGTCAACGACGTCGACAACTACCTGGATGACGAGACCGGACTCACCGTCAAGGTCGACATAGCCTCTCAATCGCGCGAGGCGCTCAAGATCCTGCAGCGCTGGTTTGCCGACGGCATCCTGGACCCGGCGCTGCCGGCGGTGGGCCGCAGCGAATGGCGCCAGCAGGTGCGGGCCGGACTGGTCGGCATGTGGGCGCGCGGCCCGTGCGGCCTCAATTCGTTTGTGGGCCGCGACGACGACTGCACGCTCATCCGCAACGACGCGGACCCGGACGCCCGTTTCGTCAACATGCTGCCGGCGTACGGCCCGACCGGAAAGATGCGCTGCCAGTGGGACAACCGCGCCACCGTGCTCAATCCGCATGAAGGCTTTGGGGTGAAGACCGGCGTCTCCGACGAGAAGCTGGCCCGCATCCTGCAGATATACGACTACGTGAACCACGACCCGGAGGGTACGCTGGTGACCGGTTACGGGGTCGGCGGCCCATTCGAAGAGAATCAGAACTACCGGTGGGTCGGGACGGCCGCCGACTGCAGCGTCTCCCAGCTGGTGGGCACTCCCACGCTCGAGCGAAATACCAGCGGCGTCGGCCTGGTCTACACCGCCTACAGCTGGCACGACCTGTTCTGGTTGTGCCCGCAGATGAAGAACGGGCTGCCGATCGAGGCGGCCGGCGGGGCGACCATCAATGAGGCGCAAGGCGTCAACTGGGCCATGTTGATGCGCGAGCCGTACCTGATGGAGATCGCGGTGCGCGATCACCGCGAGGACATCTTCAACCGCACCGACTACGTCAAGTTGTGGGCCCGCTACGGCGGCAACCTGCAGGCGTTCCGCGAGGAGACCTGGTGGCGGTGGGTGACCGACGACTCGATCGACATCGACGCCGAATGGCCGGGATTCGTCGAGCAGTGGCTGGCCGACGGCGGCCAGCAGGTGATCGACGAGCTGCAGAAGGCTCCGCTGGTAGCGGACATCATGAGCGGCGCGCTGCCGATGCCGGCCAACTGAGTTACGGACGGCTCACGCCGTCCGGCGTACCGGCCGGCGCGCGCACCGGGCGCGCGCCGGCCTTCTTTTTCGCCCTCGCGCCGGCGCCGGCCGCTACGACGGCATGCCCAGCTTGCTCAGCTTGGGAGCTATGACGACGCGGCAGTAGCCGGCGCGGGGGTTTTGGTTGTAGTAGTTCCGGTGGTAGCGCTCGGCCGGATAGAACGCCTGCAACGGCGCGATCTGCGTCACGATCGGCCGGCGGAACCGCTCCTGCGCCTGCTCCCGGGAGCGGACCGCGGCATGCCGCTGACGGTCGTCGTGGTAGCAGATGATCGACCGGTACTGCGTGCCGACGTCCGCGCCCTGCCGGTCGGGCGTGGTCGGATCATGGGCGCGCCAGAACACCTCCAGGATGTCCGCGTAGGAGATGGCCTGCCGGTCGAATTCGACCTGCACCACCTCGGCGTGGCCGGTGCCGCCCGCGCAGACCGCTTCGTAGGTGGGATTGGGCTGCGTACCGCCGGCGTAGCCGGAGGTGACCCGCCGCACCCCGGAGACGCGCTGATAGACCGCCTCCACGCACCAGAAACATCCGCCGCCCAGAGTCGCCGTCTCCATACCCGTTCGCCCTCCCCGCCGTGACGGCTGATGCTATAGGCTTCCGGCCGGCGATGGCCAGAGCGGAGCGGCGGAGCGGAGCCCCGGCGGTCGACCGGCGCAGCCGGACCGCCAAGGCCGGATTCATCGCCGCCGCGCTCGACGACATGATCGGCGACGTGCCGATCCCGCTCCGCCACCGCGACCCGTTCACGCTGCTGGTGGCGGTGATCCTGTCCGGTCAGAGCACCGACGCCAAGGTGAACCAGGTCACGCCCGCGCTGTTCGACCGGGCCGCCACCCCGGCGGCGATGGCCGGCCTGCCGGCCGTCGCCATAGAAGCGATCATCCGGCCGTGCGGACTGGCGCCGGGCAAGGCGCGCAACATCCGCGCAACCGCCCGGCTGCTGCTCGACCGGCACGGCGGACAGGTCCCGCGCACGCAGGACGAGCTGGAAGCGCTGCCGGGCGTGGGACCCAAGACCGCGCAGGTGGTCCTGGCGCAGGCGTTCGGCGCGGACGCATTCCCGGTCGACACCCACATCCACCGCCTGGCGTACCGGTGGGGGCTGTCGCCGGGCCGTAGCGTGGCGCGCACCGAACGCGACCTGAAGCGCGCCTTTCCGCAACGGTCGTGGAGCCGCCTGCACCTGCAGATCATCATCTTCGGCCGCACGTGGTGTCCGGCGCGCGGCCACCGGCCGGCCGACTGTCCGATCTGCAGCGTCGTGGGCCGCCGCGGTCTCAAACCGTCCTGAGCCGCGCTCAGGCGGTCCCGCCGGCCCCGGCGCCCTCTGCCGCCATGAAGACTTCCGCGTCCGGGGTCGTGCGCGAATACGGCAGGCCGGGATTGACCAGCGCGTCGCGGACGATCCGGCGGTTGAAGTCGTGCACGTCCTTTGAGCGCAGGTAGTCGTCGACCGGCATCCAGAAGCACTCCTCGATTTCGCTGTCCTGGATGACGATGTCCCGGCTGAGCGGCGCCAGCCGGCAGACGACGTAGAGATCGGAGTGATCGAAGGCGCCGGAGTGGCGGTGCCGCACCGAGTTGATCGCCACGAAGCGGGTCCGCACGCCGGTCTCTTCCAGCACCTCGCGCACCACCCCTGTGGCCAAGTCCTCGCGGTGGTGGAGCAGGCCGCCGGGCAGCTTGTAGAACGGCCGGCTCATGTCGCGCCGGTACCGCTCGCTCACCACCAGCACGCGGCGGCGGTCGTCGATCACCACGCCGCCCGCGCCGACGTAGTGCGACGCGCCGGGATACACAAAGCTGTCGGGCGCCGGCGCCAGCGTCAGGGTGACCGCCTGCGGCCGCGCGTGGTGGAACACGAAGCCGGCGGCGACCGCGGCCGGGATCAGCGCGGCCGATTGCAGCGGCACCTCCAGCCACAGCACCTTGTGGCCGGCCCGCCAGCCCGGCAGCGCGCCGGCGAGCTGCGCCCGGAAGTCGGCCGCCGACCGCGGCAGGCTGCCGGCGTCGATGACGAAGTCCCCGTAGCGGTTGCGGGCGCCGGTGAGGCCGGCGGCTGCTTCGGGGGCCATCGCCCCGCAGTCTACACCGCCGGGCGCTTGCCCGCCCCGCTGCCCCGGCGTACGTTTGCGGAAGCAGCCGACCGGCGGCGGGAGGATTACGCATGAGCGAACAGGGCAGCACCGCAGTCGCAACGCGCGGCCGCGCGGGAAAGCGCACCTTTCCGGAGATCAGCTCGCGCACGTGGGAGCACCCGGCCGACCGCGCCGCGTTGAACGCGCTCAAGAAGATCCCGGGCTTCGACGAGCTGCTGCGCAAGTTCATCGGTTCGACGACCGAGCGTTCGCTGCGCCTGCTGCACCTGGCGTCCGCGGTCCGCGTCAACGACCGGCAGTTTCCGCGCATCAACGTCCTGTTGCAGGAGGCCGCCGCCTGCCTGGACGCCGAGCGCACGCCGGAGCTCTATATCGTCCAGCACCCGATCCTCAACGGCACCATCGTCGGCGTCGACCGGCCGTTCGTCACCCTCACCAGCTCCATCGTCCACACCATGAGCGACGACGAGCTGATCGCCGTGATCGGCCACGAGCTCGGCCACTGCCTGAGCGGGCACGCCCTGTACAAGACGCTGCTGGCCATGCTGTTGCAGGTGTCGCTCTCCTACGTGCGGATCGGCCAGCTCATCGTGCTGCCGATCCTGCTGGCGCTGCTGGAATGGGACCGCAAGAGCGAACTGAGCGCCGACCGCGCCGGGCTGCTGGTGTGTCAGGAGACCGGCGGCAGCTACGACCTGTTGATGAAGCTGGCCGGCGGCGGGGACACCACGCAGCTCAACATCGGCGCGTTCTTCGAGCAGGCGGAGGAGTACCGCAAGGACACCGGCTTCCTGGATCAGGTCTACAAGGTGCTCAATCTGCTCGGCCAGCGGCACCCCTTCGCGGTGCTCCGCCTGACCGAGCTCAAGACCTGGGTCGACGCCGGTTCCTACCGGGCGGTCCTGGACGGCGACTACGTGCGCCGCGGCCAGGAGCCGGACGACGCCGCCGCCGACTTCCAGGAAGCGGCCGGCAGCTACCAGGACGGGTTCGAGAAGGCGAAGGCCACGGTGTGGGACGGCATCGACTCGATCAAGGGGACGCTGGAAGGGGTGTTCAAGCGCCCGGAGCGCCGGCCGGCGAACGACTCCTCGGACGGCAAGGCGTAACGGGCCCCGGACGCGCCCGCGCACCGGCCGGAACGCGCAACGCCGCGTCCCGGCCGGTTGCCGCTTTAGAGCCCGGCGCCGCGTTAGAGCCCGGCGTACAGCCGGCTCACCTCTTCGATGATGGTCTGCAGGTAGCGCCTGCCGGCCTCCGTCGTGGCCGACGCCGGGTCGTCGGTGTATCCGGGACCGGTCCCCCAGTCGCCGCTCTGTTGCGATGCGGCGCCGGGCTTGCCGGCCGGCAGGCCGATCCGTTCGCGGTCGACGGCGGGCAGATCGGTCAACACCTCCCGCCGCACCAGCTCCGGCCGCACCGCCATCATCATGGCGGTCTCGAAGTGGCCGGCGTGGCCGGGCAGGCGTTCGGTCGGCAGGCCGCCGGCCACCAGCGCCGCGCGCGCCACGTCCCAGTAGGCGGCCGCGTGCACGGCGCCCGGCAGCCCGTAGCGGTTGACCGCATCCTGCGCGGCGACCTGGTTGGGGGCGGTGTTGCCGCCGTGGCCGTTGAGCAGGAGTATCCGCCGGTAGCCGGACAGGCTGAGCCCTTCGATCACGTCGCGGGTGGTGGCGAGGAACGCGTCGGACCGCAACGACAGCACGCCGGGATGGGGCCGGTGATGGTGCGAGTTGCCGTAGCAGACGGTCGGCGTGACCACCACGGGGACACCGGCCGCCTCGGCGCTGCGGCAGGCGACCGTGGTCACCAGCAGCGTGTCGGTGACCACCGCCAGGTGCGGGCCGTGTTGTTCTATCGACGCGGTCGGCACGACCGCCAACGAGTCGGCGGCGCGCTCGCGCGCCTCTTCACGGGTGAGCTCGGCAAACAGGGTGAGCATCGGTCCTCCTCAAGCATCGTCATGACGTGTCCCGACATGGCGTTCTCATCGGCATGGCATTGGCGTCATTATGCCCCACCATGACCATTCACGCCGCGGGGTGGCGCCGGGCGGCCGGCGGCGCGCCATGACCGTCGCCACCTGGAACGTCAACGGCATGCAGGCGCGGCTCGGCTTCGTCCTGCACTGGCTTGCTGCGCGCGGCCCGGACGTGGCGCTGCTGCAGGAGATCAAGCTGCCCGGCGAACGGTTCCCGCACGACGAGCTGCGGGCCGCCGGCTACCGGGCGCTGGTGCACGGGCAGAAGAGCTGGAACGGCGTGGCGATCCTGACGCGGGAGCGGACGGTGCGCCGCGCGGAGGCGTCCGACCGCGGTCTGCCGGGATTGGAGGCGCAGGGGGCGCGCCTGATCGCCGCGCGGGTGGAGGGCGACCGGTTCGGCGCGCTCGACTGCGTGTCGGTCTACGTCCCGAACGGGCGCGCCGTCGATCATCCCGAATTCGGGCACAAGCTGGCCTTCCTGGACGGGTTGGTGAGCTTTGCGGAGCGGCAGGCGCGCCCGGACCGGCCGCTGATTATCGGCGGCGACTTCAATCTGTGTCCCGGCGCGCTCGACACCTGGGACGAGGAGGCGTGGCGCGAGCGGATCTTCCACACGGCGGAGGAGCGCCGGCGCTTCCAGGCGCTGCTCGAACTCGGCCTGGTCGACCTGTTTCGCGCCCGCAACCCGGATGTCCGCCGGTTCTCCTGGTGGGACTACCGCGCCGGCAACTTCCACAAGAACCTCGGCCTGCGCATCGACCTGCTGCTGGCCTCGGCGCCGGTGGCGGAGCGGACCGCCGGGGTCACGATCGACCGCGACTACCGCAAGAAGAAGGACGGCATGATCGCCAGCGACCACGCCCCGGTGATCGCCGAGATCAGCGACGCCTGACGGCGCCGGCGGACCCCGGAAGCGCGTCAGATCGTGGTGAAGCCGCCGTCTACCATCAGATTGTGGCCGGTCACGTACGCGGAGGCGTCCGAGGCCAGGAACACCACGGCGCCCTTGATGTCCTGGTTGTCCATCATGCGGCCGGCCGGCACCCGCTTGTTGTAGCGTTCCACGAACGGCCCGGCCTGCCCGGTGAAGTAGCCGCCCGGCGAGATGCAGTTGGCCCGCACGCCCTGCTTGCCGTAGTAGTTGGCCACGTAGCGGGTGAAGTTGATCATGCCGCCCTTGACGAAGGGGTAGCTCGGTGGCTGCACCATGTCGGTCTGCTCGTACAGCGACGGATCGTTGCCGACCACGCCGTAGATGCTGGCGATGTTGATGATGCTGCCGCCCCCGGCGGCGGCCATCGAACCGACGAACGCCTTGCAGATGGCGTACAGCCCCACCATGTCGCCGGCCGCCGACCGCTGCCACTGCTCGACGGTCTGCGTCTCGAAGCTGCCGGCGGTGGCGTCACGGGCCAGCGCGCTGTTGACCAGGACGTCGACGCGCCCGAAGCGGTCGATCACCTGCCGGTGCAGGCGCGCGATCGATGCGGGGTCGCCTATGTCGACCTCCATGCCGTGCGCCTCGGCGCCGGTCTGCCGGGAGAGCGCCTCCGCGTACCGGCGGTTGCGATCCGGCGACCGCGAGGCGGTGATCACGCGCGCGCCCGCCTCCGCCAACGCCTCCGAGATGCTGCTGCCGAACAGCGGCCCCGCGCCGGCGGTGACCACCGCCGTCTTGCCGCTCAAACCGAACGTGTCCAGAACGCCCATGCCGCCGCCATCATGCACGGCCGCCGGCCGGTCTGTCACGCCCGGCCGGCCGGCGTGGTATCCTTCGGGTCAGCACGCCTCCGTAAAGCGGAGATGGGGAGGACGGCGATGTATTCGATCGGCATGGCGCTCAAGCTCAAGCCCGGCAAGTACGCGGAGTACAAACGGCGCCACGACGAGCTGTGGCCGGAGATGGAGCGGATGATGAGCGCGCAGGGCGTCAGCATGGTGATCTACCGGCATGAAGACTGGCTGTTCGTGCACGGCACGGCGCCGACCGCCGAGCACTTCCGGCGCACCACCGTCGATCCCATCACCCCGAAGTGGAACGAGTACATGAAAGAGGTGTTGGAGGTCGACGATTCCGGCGACCTGATCGTCCGCGTGCTGCCGCTGGCCTTCAGCTTCGGCGGCTTCGCTTGAACCCCGCGCCGGATCGAGGAGACACGCCCGCATGAAGTTCCTGTTCTGCGACCATTCCGATATCTTCGAACCGTGGGGCAGCGTCCGCTTCGGCGCCGGCGCCGCCCGCGTCTTCGCCCCCGCGCCGCCGATTCCGTTCAACGTCAGCCACACCCGGCGGCTCGCCGACGGGTCGTACGACGTCATAGGCCACAAGGTCGGCACCCGCATCCCGTGGCAGATCTACCGGGCCACCACCCGCGACGGCATCCATCTGGAGAACGTCCGCATCGTCCACGACGAACCCGGCAACCACTGGGGTTACAACGCGCGCTGCCTCTACAGCCCGGAACTGGGGCGCTACGTCTACACCAAGAACACCTCCGATGACTCCGGGTTCACCATGCACGTCTTCCACAGCACAGACGGCGACCACTGGACCCCGTACGAGGGCAACCCCGTCTTCAACGAGGGCGACGCCTGGGGCGGCGTGTGGAGCACGGCGGCGCAACGCTTCATCCTCACGCCCAAGGGCATCCAGCGGTACCGGCACAAGGCGGTCAACGAGCTGTTCCTCAACGCGCGGCGCGTGCTCACCGTGCGCACCAGCCCGGACGGCTTCACGTGGACGCCGCGCATCGCCAGCGACTACAAGGTGGACAAGGAGGTGGTGCGCGGCATGCGCATCCTGCACGCGCCGCTGCTGACCGCCGAGTATCAGCTGGAGCAGAACGAGATGGACCCGCCCGACCTGGAGTTCTACAACGGCTCCCCGTTCGCGTACGAAGGCCGCTACTTCATGGCGGTGAACAACTACGCCGGATCGTTCACGGAGCCGGCGTGGTCGCCGGTGCGCGCCGACGGCCACGGCGCGGGCGGCGCGCTCGGCAACGAGCTGTGGACCAGCCGCGACGGCCTCACCTGGAGCCGCCCCAACCAGCACGGCGGCCACGGCGTCGGCGGCGCGCACGACCCCATGCTGATCGGCGACCGCGTGGTGTTCCGCGGACCGGATTCGGCCGGCGGCGTGCCGGTCGACCGGTTCACCTACGTGACCGGATGGGCCAACAGCCACTTCACCACCGCGTCGCTGGTGATGGGCCGCGGCGGCCTGTTCCTCAACGTGGCGGTCCCCGGCGACGGCGTCCCCAACGACAGCAACGAGAACTACGTGCTGGCCGAACTGATCGACGCCGCCGGCGCGGTGATCGACGGGTACGACCGCGAGGGATGCCAGCTGCAGGGTCCGCTCGACCAGCTGCGGCATCCGCTGCGGTGGCGCGGCAAGGACGGCAGCGATCTGGCCGGCCAACGGGTCCGGGTGCGCATCTACCTGCGCGGGGCCAACGTCTACGCGCTGACGTCGCCCGACGCGGAGAGCGACGCCGCGGCCGGAGGCTCATACGCGGCGGTCACCCCGCCGCCGCCCACCCGCCGGCGCCACAGCAGCGGCAATTAGGAGAGAGTGAGGATATGAAATCGGTCCAGGTAACGGCCCCCGGCCGCATCGAGGTGATCGACAGTCCCGAACCGGCGCTTTCGCCCGGCGAAGTGATGGTGCGGCCGGTCGTCGCCACGCTGGCGCGCGACGACGTGCGCCGCGTGTACGAAGGCGGCGCGGACCGCTACCCGCTGCCGGCCGGCGCGAGCGCCCACGAGCTGGTGGCGCGCGTGGTCGAGGCCCGGTACGCCGCCCGCGAGTGGCGGGAGTACGAGCCGGGGGAGCTGGTCATGTTCTACGGCGCGCAGGCGGCCGGCTTGGCGGAGACCGTGGTCGTCCCGCACTCGGCCGTCTACTGGCTGCCGCCCGCCGACGACCCCGACCTGCGGGCGGTCCCGACCGCGCGCCCGCTCGGTCAGGTGATCGAAGCGTGCAACACCTTCCCGCCGCTCACCACGGCGTGCGCGGCGGTGGTGGGCCAGGGGTGCTCCGGCCTGCTGTTCGACGCGGTGCTGGCGCGGATGGGGGCCGGCGTGATCGCCGGCATCGATCCCCGGCCGGAACGGGCCGCCGCCGCCGGCCGCTTCGGCGCCACGCTGACGCCGGCGCCGGACGCCGACCCGGTGCGGCAGGTCCGGGACGCCAACGGCGGATTTCTGGCCGACGTGGTGGTGGAGACCGCCGGGACCACCGCCGGCCTGCGGCTGGCGACCGAGCTGGTCCGTCCCGGCGGCCGGGTCCACCTGTTCGGCGCCCCGAACGAGTCGCCGTACCACCTGGACGCGGCGGCGCTGGCCGGCAAGCGCTTCGAGGTGCGGGCGTCCGGCGCGGGCATCGAGGCCGCCAATCCGTACTGGTCGCCGTACGGCGCGGCCATGAACCTGGTCCTGCGGGGCGAAGTCGACACCCGGCCGCTGCTGACGCACCGCTTTCCGCTGGAGCAGGCGGCAGAGGCGTTCCGGGCGGCCCGCGCCGGCGCCGGCGGCGCGCTCAAGGTGAGCATCGACTACGGCCGGGACGCCTGAGCTGACCGCCGGCCCGCCATGGCCAAGGCCAACGTGCTGAGCGCGCGCACGATCGACTACCTGGAGCTGATCGGCAACGGCCGGCGCTACCGGGTGCCCCCTACCAGCGGGATTACTCCTGGACCGAGGAACTGTGGGAGGAACTCTGGAACGACATCGTCGACCTGCGCGCCGCGGCGGACGACCGCCACTACCTCGGCTCGCTGGTGGTCGAAGCGCGCAGTGACCGCGAGTTTCTGATTATCGACGGACAGCAGCGGCTGGCCACGCTCAGCATTCTGGCGCTCGCCGTGATCGCGCGGTTGCGCGGCATCGCGTCCTGCGGCGTGGAGCCGGACGCGAACCGGGAGCGGGCGCAGGAGCTGCGCAACCGGTTCATCGGCGAAAAGGACCCGGCGTCGCTCACGGAGAGCAGCCGCCTGTACCTCAACGAAACCGACAACGGCTTCTACCAGGACTATCTGGCGCCGCTCAGAGAGCCGCTCAACCCGCGGCGGTTACCGCGGTCGACCGCGCTGCTGTGGGAGTGCTTCCGGTATTTCAGCGGCCGGATCGCCGATCTGCAGGAGCTCGGCCGGGACGGGCAGGCCGTGGCCCGGCTGCTTTCCGAAACCGTGGCGCGGCAGCTGCTCTTCATCCTGATCACCGTCGACGACGAGCTGAACGCCTACACCGTGTTCGAGACGCTCAACTCTCGCCGCCTGGAGCTCACCACGACCGATCTGTGGCGGGACGCCTTCGACCCCGACCGATGGGAAGAGACGGCGTACCGCCTGGGCAACCTCACCCTGCTGGAGCGGACCGCCAACCGCACGATCGGCAACGCCGCATACGCGGACAAGGCCGCCGCCTACGCCCGCAGCCGGTACGCGCTGAGCCGCCGGATCCCGGAAGACGCGCCGGAGCAGTGGACGCCGGCGCTGCTGGACGCCCGCCAGAACCGCATGGCCGCCCGCGCCGCCCATCTGTGGAGGTCGGACTTCCCCTGACGCCGCCCCGCCAGGGTCACGGCGGGCAAGTCAGCAGACCGGGGGCCGGCGCACCGGCTCCGCCGGCCGTTCCTCAAGAACGGCCGGCCTCAGAAGCAGCCGCAGGCGGCCCCGTGCGCGCACCCGCCGCGCGCGACGGCCGGGTTGTCCTTGCAAACGTCGGACGCCTCCTCGGCGCCGGTGGCGACCATCGGCGCGCTGAAGACCCGCTTCACCGGCGCGTCGGCCGGCGTGTCGCCGGGGTCGAACCCGCCGGCGTCGCAGAGATCCTGCCAACTGGCAATGGCGACGGCCATCGCGTGGTTGACCTCCACGGTCTGACCGTTGGTGGGGCAGTGGTAGTCGTAGGCTGGCATGTTTCCTCCCGCCGCAATTGAACCGCCCGCCGCCCCCCGCGTCAACGCCCCGCGCCCGCATCCCGGGCCGTTGCTTTCCAGTATCCGGGTCGACGGTGGGCGTGAGCTACAGCGACAATCACCAGTCGCGCGGCCTCGACACGGTAGATGAGGCTGTAGGGATAGCGGCGAAGCAGATAGCGCCGGGTCCCCTGGCCGTAGGCGGGCCAAGTGTCTGGCTTCTCCGTGATCGCCTGCGCCGCCTCCTCGAGCTCGATAACGAAGCCGGCCGCTGCCGTGGGGCTGCGCTGCGCATACCAGCGGGCCGCCTCCTCAGCCTCGACCAGGGCTTCGTCGAGATACTCAAGTTTCCGCGTCACCATCAGCGGCGGCCAGAATCCGGCGGCGCGCCTCCGCCCACGGGACCGTTTTCGCTATCCCATCATCTAGCCGGTGCAGGCGCCGCTGAATCTCAACCGACCACGCCGTTTCGACATCTTCGTCGATCTGTTGGTCGAGGCTCTCGATCAACTGCCCGGCGAGCGCGCCACGTTCCTCGGCGGAGAGGTGGAGCGCCTCAGCCAGCAACTGCGTTTGGTTCACAGGTGGAGTGTAGCGCGCAAACCCACTGCCGTCCAAGTCGATCGATCCGGAGCGGATGGTTTGGTTCCTTCGGCGCCGAAGTTCGGCGCCGCCCGTAGCAGCCTGGCTACGCCCGCAACAGCCGCACTACCTCTCGCGGACGAGGCTGTGCCCAAACGTCAGGTGGGCCGAGATGCGACCGAATGCCCCTTGCATCGCAGCCGCAACGCTGGTAGCCTGCGTCCTGACGTCGGCCCGGTCGCCGGGCACGACCAAGCGCGTGGGCGCCCGAGCGGGGCGCCGGCGCCGACCGCTACAAGGAGGCATCCATGATGCGACGCTTATTGTCCGGCATGCTGCTACTGCTGCTCGCCGGCTTCGCCTGGGGCAGTGGGGAAGAGGAGGCCGCCGCCGAGGGCGGCGTGCCCGAGATCGAGTTCCTGGGGTTCTTCGAGTTCACCCCTGACGCCACCGCCGACACCGAGGTCTTCGCGTGGTGGGGCGAGGCGGTCGGGGCGCGCATCGTGCCGATCAACGTCGCCACCGAAGATCAGGCCACGCGCGTGCAGACCATGATCGCCGCCCGCGACGTGCCGGACGTCATGCACCTGTCGAGCCCGGACATCCGCAACATCCACTTCGACTTCGGGCCGCGCGGCGCGTTCGTGAACGTCTCCGAGCAGCTCGACGCCGGCAACATGCCGAACCTGACGGACGTGCTGACGCACGCCCCCGACGGGCTCAAGATCGCCCCGGACGGCAACAGCTACGCGTTGCCGCAGTTCAACATGTGGGCCAACGGCCCCATGGTCGGCATCAAGGTGCGCAAGGACCACCTCACCGCCGGCGGCTGGGGCGGCGACGTCGACGACATAGCCGGCACGGTGCGCACGCTGGAGGACTGGGAAGAGGCGTTCGCCGCCGTCTACCGCGGCTACAACCAGGGGCGCGAACCGCAGCCCATGATCATCAACCGACGCGGCAGCGCGATTCGCGGTTGGGTGGTGCGGCCCATGACCCACATGATGGGCACCTGGATCCGCATGTGGTACGACGACAGCGACACCTACGTCTGGGGCCCGGCGACCAACCGCTTCCGCGGCGCCATGGAGTTTCTGTCGACCGCCTACGCCAACGGCTGGCTGCATCCCGCCTGGGTCACCATGACCGAGGAGGAACAGGTCTCCCTCTACGAGAAGGACGGCTACGCGGTCTTCTTTGGCCCGATCGGCGGCAACTTCGGCGACCGCATGGTCAACAAGCCGGCCGAGCACCTGGACCTGCTGCTCTCGCAGGAGGTGAACCTGCTGCCGCCGGTCTATGAAGGGATGCAGGCCAAGATACGCGCCCCCAAGCGCGTGTCCGATTCGGCCATCGTCATCGACGCCAACAGCGGCGTGATCGACGCCGCGGTGCGCATGATGGATTACGCGTACAGCGACGAAGGCGCCGAGCTGCTCAACTACGGACCGGAAGGCTACGCCTGGGAACGCGACGACAACCCGTACTGGGGGCGCCGCTGGATCCTCAACTGGAGCGGATTCTATCCGGCCGCCGAGGTCGAGGCGGACCCGGCCCGCTCCAAGACGCGCGGGCTCGGCATCGGCCAGTTTTCGGTCATGCACCCGTCGGACACCTGGGGCAAGGACAACCTGGGACGCTACTACGACGTCACCGCGCCGGGCGTCGGCGCGCAGATGCCGAACGTGCCGGTGATCGAGCAGTTTCAGAACGCCGGCGTCTGGAACGCCATGCCGGAGCCGAGCTTCCCCTTCACGCCCGAAGAGCAGGAGGAGCGGAACTCGCTGGAGGCGGCGCTAGCCACCTACGTAGACGAGCAGGTGGTCGCGTTCGTCAACGGCCACCGGCCCCTGTCGGAGTGGGGCGACTACGTGCAGCGCCTGGAGAGCCTGGGTTACCAGCGGCTCGAGGAGATTTACCGCACGGCGCTGGAGCGGTACCGGTCGCTGTAGACCGTCCCGCCGGGAATGCAATGAGATGACTGAACGGCCGGCCGCACCGGTGCGAACGTGCGGCCGGCCGTATGCGCAGGCCGGCCCGTATGAGGCGGGCCGGCCCGGCGCGGTGAGCCGTACCGCCCGCGGCACGCAGATTCCGGGAGCTGGCAGATGAGCCGGTCCGACGCGACCGCGCCGGCCCTGCCGGCGGCCGCGCGCCGCAGGAGTATCCGCAACTCCATCCGTCAGGCGCCGGCGCTCTACGTCATGATCGGCATAGTCATCCTGTGGTCGCTGGTCTTCCACTGGGCGCCTATCTACGGCATCACCATCGCCTTCAAGCGGTACACCGCGCTCGACGGCTTCTTCGGCGGCGAGTGGATCGGCCTCAAGTACATATACGACTTTCTGAACGATCCGTTCTTGTGGCGGCTGATCCGCAACACCGTGCTGATCGGCTTCCTCACCCTGGCGTTCGGTTTTCCGGCGCCGGTGATCTTTGCGCTGCTGCTCAACGAGCTGCGCAAGCGCTGGTTCAAGCGGCTGGTGCAGTCGATCTCCTACCTGCCGCACTTCATCGCCGTGGTGATCGTGGTAGGGCTGATCTACCAGTTCTTCAGCTTCGACGGCGTGGTCACGGTTACGCTCAAGGGACTGGGAATCGACGCCGACTTCCTGGGCGATCCTGGCTGGTTCCGCCCGCTGTTCATCGCCTCCGGCGTGTGGCAGGACGTCGGCTGGGGGACGATCATCTATCTGGCGGCGATGGCCGGGATCAGCAGCGAGCTGTACGAGTCGGCCACCATCGACGGCGCCGGGCGCCTGCAGCAGGCCCGGTTCATCACCATACCCGGCATCATGCCGACGGTGGTGGTGCTGTTCATTCTGGCGACCCGCAACGTCGTGCAGACCGGCTTCGAGAAGGCGTTTCTGTTGGGGAACCCGGCCATCTATGAAACCGCCGACGTCATAGCGACCTACGTATACCGCCGCGGCATACTGGGCGGCGAGTATTCCTATGGCACGGCGATCGATCTGCTGAACAACTTGGTGTCGTTCGCGGTGGTGCTGGCGGTCAACAAGCTGGCGGTCCGCATTCGCGGCGAAGGGCTCTGGTAGTGGCGGTCCGGTACCGGGAGTCGGTCCCGTCCCGGGTCTTCGACGCCGCCAACGTCGCGATGGGCGTGGTCGCGTGCCTGATCTTTCTCTACCCGTTCATCTACATCTTCTCGGTGTCGATCAGCGGGTATGAGGAGGTGGGACTGGGCAAGATCATCCTCTGGCCCCGGAACGTCAGTTTCAGCATCTACGGCTTCGTGTTCCAGACACGGGTGCTGCTGCGCGCCTTTCTCAACTCCGTTATCTACACCGCGCTGTTCGCGGTGCTGACGTTGTGGCTGTCGTCGATGGCCGGCTTCGTGCTGGCCGAAGAACGGTTCCGCTTTCGGCGTTCGGTAGCGCTCTTCCTGGCGGCCATGTTGTTCTTCCGAGGCGGTCTGATCCCGGAATTTCTGTGGATACGATCGCTGGGGATGTCCAACACGCTGTGGGCGATCGTGCTGCCGACCGCCGTGAGCCCGTTCTACATCTTCATCTTCCGCACGTCGATCCGGCAGATGGTCCATCAGTCGCTGAAGGATTCGGTCTACATCGACGGCGGCGGCGACTTCCGCATCTACACCCGCATAGTCCTGCCGCTGATCACCCCCATCCTGGCCACCATCGGCCTGTTCGCCGCCGTCTCCATGTGGAACGAGTTCTATCGGCCGCTGGTCTATCTCTACGACTCGGAGAAGATGCCGCTCACCATCGTGCTGCGCCGCTTCCTGATCCTGCGCGACTTCGGCGGCAACATCAACAGCATCATCGAGGGGTTGGAAGAGGACGCCAGCGCCGCCTACATCCGCAACGGCTGGCTGGCCAAGATGCGCTCGGCCATCGTCATCGTCTCGGTGGTTCCGATCGTGATGGTGTATCCGTTTCTGCAGCGGTACTTCGTGCGCGGCATCATGATCGGCGCGATCAAGGAGTGACGGGCGTCAGAATCACCGGCGCTTGGCTGGGGCCGGGTTGGCTAGGTGGGCTCAGGCGGGAAGCGAGTCGGAAGGTCGCCGAGCCGTCTGAGCTGAGACCCGGCGGCGCCGGACCTCACGTGTGCGGCTGAACTGTTGCGGGCCGCTGGTGTCAACGGCCATGCTCACCGGTCCATCGGCTCAGCTACCTCCGCGGTTGCCTAGTGATCTCGACTGCAGAGCTCCCTCCGTGTTGAGGTGCGTCTCGGCGGCCTTCCGACACTATGAGTATCGGCATCCGCTCCGGAACCTTTAGCGCGTCGCGCGCGGCGGGGTATGATCGGCCCATGCCGCTCCGCGCCGCGCTCGACTCCGTACCGGCAGGGCACGTCGCCGTGCTGGCCGGCGCCGGCTTCCGGGAAGGCGTGCCGGCCCGCGAGGCGCCCGCCGGGTGGCCGATGGGGGTGGCCCGGCGGCCCGACGGCGACCTGATCGTCATAGACTACTGGGGCAACCGCATCTGGCGCATCGACCGCGGCGGCATCCTGCACCGGTTCGGCGGCGACGGCGTTCCCGGCATGGAGGGGGACGGCGGCCCGGTGTCGGACGCCCGCTTCAAGGAACCGCACGACCTGCACCAGGATCGGCACGGCAACCTGTACCTGTCCGACCTGGGCAACCGCACGATCCGCCGCATCGACTACCGCACCGGCGTCATCACGCGGGTGGCCGGCAGCGGCCGGATCGGCCGCGGCGGCGACGGCGGCCCGGCGGTCGACGCCGAACTCGACTGCACCTGCGGGGTCGCGGTCGACGCCGGAGGCAACGTCTACCTGTCCGACGAGTGGGCCTGCAACATCCGCCGCGTCGACGCGCGCACCGGCGTGATCGACCTGTTCGCCGGCTACGCGGCCCGCCACTACCCCTCCGAACGGGGCGCCAGCCGCCCGTTCGCCGGCGCCGGTCTCAGCCTGATGGGCTATCACGGCGACGGCGGCCCCGCATCGCACGCCGCCTTCCACCACCCCGAGCACCTGGCCTTCGACTCGCGCGGCGACCTGTACGTCTGCGACAACTCCAACGACCGCGTCCGCCGCATCGACATGCGCACCGGGATCGTCACCACCGTGCTCGGCAACGGCCAGCGCGCCTCCAACGGCGACGGCGGTCCGGCCGCGGCGGCATCCACGCTGATGCCGGACGCGATCTGTCTTGACGTCCACGACAACCTGTACGTCGGCGAGAAGTACGGTTTCCGCATCCGCAAGGTGGAGGCCGCCACCGGCATCGTCACCACCCTGGTCGGCGACGGCGTGCCGGCGTGGGGACAGGAGGGACTGCACGGCAGCCGGACCGGCTGCAACTCCGTGGAGGCGGGCATCTGGGCCGACCCGGACGGCACGGTGCTGTGGGGCGACTGCTCCGGCCGGCTCCGCCGGTACGACGGCGCCACCGGGATCGTCACCACCGTGTTGGGCGGGACTGGCATCGGCGACGGCGCGGCGGCGGCCGGCGCCTACCTGCGCGGCCCGGCCGGCATCGACGTGGCGGCCGACGGCTCGATCTACTTTGCCGACCGCTGGAACCAGCGCGTCCGCCGCATCGACCCCGGCGGCGCGATCACTACCGTGGCCGGCAACGGCGCCCGCGCCTACGGAGGCGACGGCGGACCGGCGCCCGGCGCCTACCTGGGCAATCCCGCCGACGTGGCGATCGGGCCGCACGGACAGGTCGCCATAGCCGACAACCGCCATCATCACGTCCGCGTGGTCGACGCCGGCGGCGTGATCCGCGCCGTCTGCGGTATCGGCCAACCGTGGGACAAGGGCGACGGCGGACCGGCGATCAGCGCCGGCGTGGTCATGGTCACGTCGGTCCGGTACGGCCCGGACGGCGCGCTCTACCTGGGCGACGCGGCCGGCCGCATCCGGCGCATCGATCCGCGTAGCGGGATCATCGACACCGTGGCCGGTACCGGCCTGCCCGGCTACGCCGGCGACGGCGGCGCAGCCAGGGCCGCCCGCATCGGCACGCCGGAAGCTATGGCGTTCGGCCCGGACGGCAGCCTCTACTTTGCCGACAGCGCCCGGCACGTCATCCGCCGCGTGGCGCCGAACGGGATCATCGACACCGTGATCGGCGACGGCGCGGCCGGGCGCAGCGAGGACGGCCGCGACCCGCGGCGCGCGCGCATCGACACGCCGCGCGGGATCGACGTGAGTCCGGACGGCACGCTGTTCTTCACCGACTCCGGCAACCACTTGCTCCGCTGCCTTTCCCCCGGCGGCGCGTTGCACACGCTGGCCGGCTGCGGCGAGGCGGGCGAGACCGGTTCCGGCCCGGCCGGCAGCGCCCGCTTCAACCAGCTCGGCGGCGTCCGCCGGTACGGCGGCGACCACCTGATCTTCGCCGATCACCTCAACAACCGGCTCAAGGTCCTCCGCTGGCGGTGACCGCCGCCGCGCCCGAGTCGTAGCGGGCGTCATACGGCATAATCGAACGATGATTCACGACAACGTCGAGCTCCACAACGTCGCCGAGCTCCGCTACCAGCCGCAGCGGGGCGGCTACCGGCTGCAGCGCGCGCCGGAGCCGGTCCGCACCGCGCTCAACCCCGGGGCGCAAGAGTGCCTGCTGCAGCCCGACAACGCCGAGATCCGTTACGTCGCTTCGGGTCCCTCGTCGGTGACGCTCTCCTCACAGGGTCAGACCCGCGTCAGCGTCTTCTTTGGCCCGTTCGACTCATTCCAGCGCGCCATCGTGGGCCGGGAGCCGCAGACCGTCCGCATCGAACCGAGCGAGGCGCTCGCCGCCATCGCCGGCCGCCACGTCGCCGGCCTGCCGTTCTCGCCGCGCGTGGTGCGCCTGGTGCTGGGCGGCCCGGAGCGCGACCCGGTGCTGCTGCACGGCGTCGAAGGCGCGGACGTCCGCCCGCCGGCGGCCGACGAGCTGCCGTCGTTGCGTCTGCTCACCTACGGCACCTCGATCACCCACGGCTACTTCGCCGAGGGGCCGCACCTTTCCTACGTCGGGCACGCGGCGCGGCGCCTGGGCGCCGACCTGATCAACCTGGGCGTGGCCGGCTCAGCGCACTGCGAGCCGGAACTGGCCGATTACATGGCCGATCGCAGCGACTGGCACGCCGCCAGCCTCGGCCTGTCGGTGAACATGCAGAGCTTCCCGATGCCGGAGTTCCGGCGGCGCGTGCAGTACCTGGTCGACCGCGTGGCCGGCGCGGACGCCGGCCGGCCGGTCGCCTGCATCACGCTCTACCCGTACTTCCGCGACTTCGGGTGGGAGCCGCCCGGCGAGTACGGCGGCGCGCCGGAGGAGTACCGGCAGTCGCTGCGTGACGCGGTGGCGGCGACCGGACGCGCGAACGCGCATCTGGTCGAAGGACCGGAGCTGCTCACCGACATCAGCGGCCTCAGCGCGGACCTGATCCACCCCGGCGATTACGGCATGTTGGAGATCGGCCAACGTCTGGCTGACCGCCTGTCGGGGCTCCTGACGCGCCAAGCGAGCTAAGCTAAGCGACAGCCGCCTCGGCCGGCTGCAGCGCCGCGGCAAGCGCGGCGATGCCGGCGTCCATCTCGTCCGGCCGGTTCCAGCCAAAGCAGAGCCGCATCCGGTCCCGCCCCGACACGCCGTCGGCGGCGGTGCGCGGCCCGGGGGCGAACAACACGCCCGCCGCCGCCGCGCGCTCGCCGGCTTCTACGGTGTCGGAGCCGTCGAGCATCTGCACGAACACGAACAGGCCGCCGGACGGTTCGGTCCAGCGCGCGCGGCCGCCCAGGTGCGTGTCGAGCGCGGCCAGCATGGCGTCCCGCTTGGCGCGCAGCACGCCGCGCACGCGGCCGATATGGGCGTCCAGCCCGTTCCGCGCGAACCCGTGCACGGCCATCGCCGTGAACTGACTGACGCCGCCGGTCCCCTTGACCGCGGCCATCCGCTCCATCAGCGCCGGCGGCGCGGCGACGTACCCCAGCCGCATCCCCGGACCGATGTTCTTGGAAAAGGAAGCGACGTAGATCGTCCGGCCGCTGTCGTCGAGCGAGCGGATCGCCGCCGGCACGTCCTGACCGTCGAAGGCCAGATCGACATAGCAGTCGTCCTCCCACACCGGCACGCCACGGCGGGCGGTGATGTCGTTCACCGCTTCGCGGCGCGCCGCCGACTCCACCCAACCGAGCGGATTCTGGAAGGTCGGCACCGTGTAGACGGCCTTGACGCGCTTGCCTTGCCCCTCCGCCTCCCGCAGGCGGTACTCCAGCGAGTCGGGCAGCATGCCGTCGCCGTCCGAGTCGACGCCGCGGATGTCCGCCCCGAAGCGGCGCAGGATGCCGAGCGTGCCGGCGTACGTGAAGTCGTCGACCAGCACCACGTCGCCGGGATCGATCAGCGCCTGCGCGACCAGGAAGTTCGGCTCGCTCGACCCGGAGCCGAGCAGGATGCCGTCGGCGTCGACCGTGAAGCCGCGGGTCTCAGCCAGCCGCGCCGTCAACCACTCGCGCAACGGCGGATAGCCGAGCGGATGCGGGTAGTGCGCCAAGCTGCGCCCGGCGACCGCCAGCTCCGCGCGCAGGCAGTCGACCAGCGCTTCGAGCGGCAACGAGCCGGGATCGGGATAAGCGACCCCGAAGTCGTACGGCGCCCCCGGATGCGGGGGACCGCCCACCGGCTCGCCCGGAACCGAACTGGCCAGCAGATCGGCCCACTCGCAACACGATACACTCATCTACGATCACCTCCGCTACGGGACATGATAGCGGATCGACGCGCGCCGTTGCGAACCGGTGGAATCGGGTCCGGCGGACGCTTGGAGGGTTGACCGGATGACGTACGGAACGGTGGCCGGCGTCGGCAAGCCGGTGGCGCGGATCGTGCACGGCACGACCATGCTGCGCGAGGGCGCCGCGCAGGCAGGCATGGAGCTGCTGGACGGCGTGTTCGCGGCCGGCGGCACCGCGTTCGATACGGCGCACGGCTACGCCGGCGGCGAGTCCGAACGGGTGCTCGGCGAGTGGATGGAGCGGCGCGGCAACCGCGAACGGGTAGTGATCCTCACCAAGGGGTGCCACCACAACCCGGACCGCGACCGGGTGACCCCGTACGACCTCACCTCCGACCTCATGGATTCGCTGGCGCGGCTGCGCACCGGCTACGTCGACCTCTACCTGCTGCACCGCGACGACCCGCGCCGCCCGGTCGACGGGATGGTCGCCGCCCTGGCCGAGCATCACGCCGCCGGGCGCATCCGCGCGTACGGCGGCTCCAACTGGAGCGTGGCGCGCATCGAGGAGGCGAACGACTACGCCGCCCGGCGCGACCTGCCGGCGTTCGCGGCGAGCAGTCCCAACTACAGCCTGGCCGTGCAGCTGCAGGCGCCCTGGGCCGGCTGCCGGTCGATCGGCGGACCGGACGCCGACGCCGAGCGCGCCTGGTACCGCCGCACGCAGCTGCCGGTCTTCGCCTGGTCCAGCCTGGCCGGCGGCTTTTTCTCCGGGCGGTTCGGGCGTAGCGCGCCCCGGCCGGACGCCGGCCCGGAAGCGCTGACCGCCGCCACCTACTGCTCGGACGGCAACTTCGCCCGGCTGGAGGCCGCCCGGGCGATCGGACGCGAGCGCGGCGTGTCGGCGGCGCGCGTAGCGCTGGCCTACGTCATGCAGACCGGCCTGGACGTCTACCCGGTCGCCGCCTCGGCGACCCCCGCCGAGTTCGCGGACAACGCCGCGGCGCTCGACCTGCAGCTCGGCCCCGGCGACGTCGCGCGGCTGGAGACGGCCGGCCTGAGCTCAGCGGACCGGAGCTAATCCGGCTCGACCGCTTCCCAGGCGCCGGAGTCGCGCGACCGGTCGGCGGCAAGGCCGAGCCGATGGAGGCGCGCGACGCGATGCCGCCCCGCATCCCCTTCCGCGGCCTCGCCCTCCGCGCCGGATTCGATGCAGTCCAGAAAGGCGCGCACGCATTCGTGCATGCCCGGCAGACCGACGACCGGCTCGATCGGCGCCCAGGTTTCGGTCGTCCACTCCGGGCGCTCGGCGCTGCGCCAGCGGACCGTGCCGGCCAGCAGGTCGACGCGCACGTCGCCGGCCGTGCCGGTGACCGCAATGCGCATGTCGGGGCCGGCCACGGCGCCGGTGTTGACCGCAAAGGTCCCCCAGCAGCCGCCGTAGTCGAGCTGCAGGAGCCCCTGCGCCTGCGCCCGGCCGGCCGACCCGGCGCCGTCCATGGTGAGCACGCGCGCGGCGGTGCGACCGAGCACCCGGTCGAGCGGGTCGACGTACCACGGCGCCAAGTGGCCGACCTTGCAGAGGTCTTCCTCCGGCAGCGCGCCCCAATCCGACTCCAGCCGGACCTCCGCGAGCTGCGGGACGCCGGCGGCGCCTTCCGCGACCAGCTCCGCCGCCCGCCGCACCACCGGCAGAAAGCCGAGCTCGATGTCGGCGTGGGTGAGCGCGCGCGCGTGCAGCAGCCGCTCGATCATCCCCGGAATCGCGCGCCGCATCGCCGCCAGCGGCCCCTCGTAGCAGACCGGCGTCCCGGCGTCGAACGCCGCGCCGATCGCCGCCTGGTGCGCGGCCTCCGACACGGCCACCATCACGCCGTCGACCGCAACGCCGTTCAGCAGCTCGTTGGGGCCGGCGTACAACGCCACGTCCGTCCCCAGCTCGCGCGCGGCGCGGTCGCGGCTCGCCTGGCTCGGCGCCGCCACCGCCACCACGCGCGCGCGCCCGTCGGCTTTGAGCGCCGGCACGTAGGCGGTGCGCGCCCAGCCGCCGTACCCGATCAGACCGATCCGTATCCTGGCATCCATCGGCGGTAGCTTACGGCACCGCGCCGCCCGTGGGTATGGCGGACACCGGCCGGCCGCCGGCTTGGCACGCGCGCGCCCCCGCCCTACCATCGGGCGCGTGATCACGTACACCGGCGACCACGCCTACCAGGACCACGACCGGGAGTTCTTCGAGCGGGAGCTCGCCCACTTCGTTCCCGACAAGGTGTTCGACTGCCACGCCCACCTGTGGCGCGCCGACGCCTACGACGCGCCGCTGCCGCCCGGCTTTCCGGCCGACATGAACAGCGACGATTTTCTGCGCCTCACCGGCGAGGTGTTCCCGAACCGGGAGCTCGGCGCCTGGTTCCTGCCGAAGCCGCTGGTCAAGCACCGGGAGCAGACCCTCAGCGTCAGCGAGTGGGTCGGCGCCTCGGTCATCGGCAAGCCGACCTGCAGGGGAGCGTTCCTGGTCAAGCCCGAAGACGACCCGGAGTGGGTGCGCCAGCACGTCCGCCGGCTCGGCCTGCGCGGACTCAAGTGCTACCACACCTTCGCGCAACGCACGCCGACGCTGCAGGCGGAGATACCGGAGTACCTGCCGGAGGCGGTGATGCGCGTCGCGCACCAGGAGGGATGGTTCGTGACCCTGCACATGGTCAAGGACCGGGCGGTCGCCGATCCCGGCAACCAGCACTGGATACGGACCTACTGCGAACGGTACCCGGACATGAAGCTGATACTGGCGCACTCGGCGCGCGGCTTTCAGCCGTCGCACAACTTTGAGGGGCTGCCCACACTGGCCGGCCTGCCGAACCTGTACTTCGACTCCAGCGCCAACTGCGAACCGATGGCGCACGCGGCGATCATCCGCACCTTCGGCCACGACCGGTTCATGTTCGGCACCGACTTCGGCGCCGCCAGCCACAGTCACGGCCGCCACGCCGCGGTCGCCGACACCTTCTTCTGGGTCTACGACGACGCGCCGATCTGGGAAGAGGTGCACACCACGATCAGACCGGTCTCCATCGTCCTGGAGCACCTGCGCTCGGTGAAGTGGGCGTGCTGGGCGGAGCGGCTCACCGACCGGCAGATCGAAGACGTGTTCTGGGGCAACGCCGCCCGCCTGTTCGAGCTCTGACGCCGGGCCGCCGGCTCAGCGCCACTCGCGGGCAAAGCTGAACAGGCGCACCAGCCGGTCGTGATCGGCGGCCGGCAGGCGCGGATCGTCGAGCGCCCGGACGTTGGCGTCCAGGTGCTCGAAGCTGCGGGTGCCGGTCAGCACCGTGGAGACGCCGGGATGATCGGCGGCGAACTTGAGGCCGGCGCTCACCACCGACTCGACGGCGCCGCCGACCAGCCAGCCGAGCGGATCACGGCCGGGGAGCGCATCCGGCGGCAGTGAGCCGTCCGCCTTCCAGGCGGCGATCCGTTCGGCCAGCTGCTGCGGATGCGGCAGCAGGTACCGCGCCGGCGACATGTTCATCACCGCCATGCCGTGGCGGGCGGCCAGCGGTAGCGCCCGGTCGCGCGCGCACTGGTTGAGGATGCCGTAGCGCAACATCGACACGTCCCAGAACGACGGATGCCGGGTGAGCGCGTCGATCGTGACGCGGTGCTCCGGGTCCTCGCCCATCCGTTCGCTGAAGCCGGCCAGCCGTATCCGGCCGCTGGCTTTCAGCCGTTCGATCGCCGCTCCGTAGCGCTGATACACCGCATCGTAGTCTTCCGGCTTGAGCCCGTGGATGAACATCACGTCCAGGTAGTCAGTCCGCAGCCGCCGCAGGCTGGCGGCCACCGCCCGCTCCAACGCGGCGGGATCGCCGTTCAGGCCGCCTTCCTGCGAACAGGCCCACTTGGTGGCGAGCAGGTACCGGTCGCGCGGCACGCCGGCCAGCGCCGCGCCCAGGAACGACTCGCTGTCGCCGTAGCCCTGCGAGGTGTCGAACAGGTTGACGCCGTGGTCCAGGCAGCGGCGCAGCAGCCGGGTCTTGTCCGCGTCGGAGAGCGCCGCCTCCGTGAAGGTGGTGGGGCCCCCGGTGCCGAAGCCGAGCAGGCTCACCTCGATGCCGCTGCGGCCGAGCGTCCGGTAGCGCATGAGCGCGGAACACGGTAGCCGTCCGGGGGCGGTCCGTGCAAACCCTGCGCGTAACGGGTATGCTCCCCGGCGAATGGCCTCCGACCGGTCGCTGACGGTCCCGGCCGCCGACACGGTCGCGGACGCCGGCGCCGGACGGCGGAAGACCCTGGAGCGCGCGTGGCGCATGCGGCAGTTCTACCTGCTGCTGGCGCCGGCCGGCGTGCTGCTGATCGTCTTCAAGTACGTGCCGATGTACGGCGCCGGCATAGCCTTCGTCGACTACAACATCGTCAAGGGCATCCTGGGCAGCGCCTGGAACAACTTCAAGTGGTTCGAGTGGGTCTTCAACGACTTCTTTTTCTGGCGCGTGCTGCGCAACACCGTGATCCTCAGCCTGCTGCGGCTGGCGTTCGGCTTTCCCGCGCCGATCCTGTTCGCGTTGCTGCTCAACGAGGTGCGCAACACCTCCTTCAAGCGGTCGGTGCAGTCGGTCAGCTACCTGCCGCACTTCCTGTCCTGGGTAGTGCTGGGCGGCATCATCCGGGAGCTGCTGTCGGTGCAGCGCGGCGTGGTGCCCTACCTCATGGCCGCCGTCGGCCTGGAGCCGATCAACTTCCTCACCAACATCCCGACCTTCCGGCCGCTGCTGGTGGCGACCGGCATCTGGCAGAGCGTCGGCTGGGGTTCGGTGATCTATCTTGCGGCGCTGTCCGGGATCGACCCGGAGCTGTACGAGAGCGCGACCGTCGACGGCGCCAACCGGCTGCAGATGGCGCTGCGCGTCACCCTGCCGGCCCTCACACCGGTCATGACCATCCTGCTCCTGCTGCAGCTCGGCAACATCCTGGAACAGGGATGGGATCAGATCTTCAACCTGTACAACGACGTGGTGGTGTCGGTCTCCGACGTGTTCGAGACGCTGGTGTACCGGTCCGGCATCGAAGGCGCCAAGTTCTCCTACGCCACCGCCATCAACCTGTTCCAGAACGCCGTGGGGCTCGCGCTGCTGATCCTGAGCAACCAGATCGTACGCCGCCGCAACGAGTACGCGATCTGGTGACCAAGCTCTGCCTGCCAGCGCCAGCACGCCATGGCGCCGCGTCGCTTGACTGCCATTTCCGCTTGACGCGCCGCGTCCGCTTGACGCGCAGTGCAGGTACCGGTAGGGTCACCGTCACGCTCGCCCCCAGAATGACGATCTACCACTCACACGGAGCCATCCATGGCTGATCCCCCCCCCGCCACGACCGCGCCGCGCGACCCGTCGACGGCGCCCGCGGCGCCGAGCGTAAGCCGATACGACAGCTTCAGCACCGAAGAGGAGCGTGCCGCCTACCTGAAGCGGGTGCTCCGGCGGCAGACCGCGCGGCGCGCGTGGCGCATGCGGGACTTCTACCTGCTGCTGGCGCCGGCGCTGGTGCTGCTGTTCGTCTTCAAGTACATCCCGATGTACGGGATCAGCATCGCCTTCGTCGACTACAACATCGTCAGAGGCATCCTGGGCAGCACCTGGAACAACTTCAAGTGGTTCGACTGGATATTCAACGACTACTTCTTCTGGCGCGTACTCCGCAACACCGTGATCCTGGCCGTGCTGCGCACCATCTTTGCCTTCCCGGCGCCGATCATCCTGGCTTTGCTGTTGAACGAGGTGCGCTCGGCCCCCTACAAGCGGGTCGTGCAATCGATCAGCTACCTGCCGCACTTCATGTCCTGGGTCGTGCTGGGCGGCATCATCAAGGAGCTGCTGTCGCCGCAGCGCGGCGTGCTCCCCTACATTTTGCAGGAGTTGGGGATGGAGAACGTCCCGAACCTTCTGACCACCCCGGAGACGTTCCGGGGCCTGATCATCGTGGTCACCATCTGGCAGGGGGTCGGCTGGGGGACGATCGTCTACTTGGCGGCGCTGTCCGGGGTGGACCCCCAGCTCTATGAGAGCGCGGCGATCGACGGGACCAACCGCTGGCAGAACGCCATCCACATCACCCTTCCGGCGCTGGTGCCGGTGATCGTCATCCTGTTCCTGCTCAACGTCGGCAACATACTGGAGTTCGGCTTTGACGTGATCTTCAACCTGTACAACTCCAACGTCTACGAGGTGGTCGACGTCTTCGAGACGCTGCAGTTCCGAAACGGCATCGAAGACGCCAAGTTCTCCTACGCCACCGCCGTCGGGCTCTTTCAGAACCTGGTCGGTTTGATCGTGCTGGTCGGCGCCAATCAGATCGTGCGCCGCTACAGCGAGTACGGGGTCTGGTAGGGAACCATGGCTAATCCTCTGGTCAGAGTGTCGCCGGCCGGCCGCGTGTTCGACGTCTTCAACTATCTGGTTCTTGGACTGTTCGCGCTGACCGTCCTGTATCCGTTCTGGACCGTGGTCACCACCTCGCTGGCGTCGCCGACGTCATTGCCCAGCCTGGGGCTGCACATCTGGAACGACGAATGGCGCACCGAGGCGTGGATGTTCATGTTCAGGGAGAACGACATAGGCACGGCGTACGTCAATACGCTGCACCGCGTCGTGTTCGGCACCACGTTGACCCTGTTCGTCACCTTCTGCGCCGCCTACGCGCTGTCGAAACGCAATCTGCCCGGCCGTACCGTGATCAACTTCCTGCTCGTGTTCACCCTGTTTTTTCAGGGCGGCCTCATTCCCACCTACCTGCTGGTGCGCAACCTCGGAATGATCAACTCGCGCTGGGTCCTGGTCATCCCGCCGGCGGTCGCCGCGTTCTCGATCATCATCACCCGCAACTTCATCATGACGATCGACCAGGCGATGGAGGACTCCGCGGTGATCGACGGCGCCAGCTATTGGCGCATCATGTTTCAGATATTCATCCCGCTGTCCCGGCCGGTGCTGGCCGTCATAGCTCTGTGGACGGTCGTGCAGCACTGGAACGCGTGGTTCGACGGCCTGATCTACATCACCGACCGGGACAAGCGCATTCTGCAGCTCCTGCTCCGCGACTTGGTGGAGCGTCTGCAGGGCTTTCAGAACGACGAGTCGATGCAGCGTCTGGTGGAGGAGCTCCGCGCCCAGGGGGTCGAACCGGACTGGGCCCGCATCCCGCACCGTTCGATCCAGGCCGCTACCACGTTGATCACCATCGGCCCGGTCATACTGTTCTACCCTTTCGTGCAGAAGTACTTCGTGAAGGGCGTCATGCTCGGATCGCTGAAGGGATAGCATCCCGGTTCCATCGGACCGCCGTCCCGTTTAGGCGCCACCCTCGGCGTCGCCGGTCCGCCCGTGTGTGTTCCGCAACCAGCCTAACTCCTCGTCCCCCGCGCCGGCCCTCGAATCGTTCCCACCGGGGAACGGGCCTCGCTTCGAGCCGCATCCGAGCCAACGCGACGCGATGACACACGCGACGCTCCGGCTCTCGGACTATTGGCCCGGTGTTCGCCTTCGCCCCCATCCCCCGAACAGAGAAAGAGGGGACGGCCCGGAAGACCGTCCCCTCTGAATAGCCGGGCAACCCGAAAGGGCCGCCCGCCGAACGCGCGTGCGCGTCAGATCAAGCCAAGCTCTAGCCTAGCTGTTGGCCACGCACCCGGAGTCACCGCAGGTCACGCCGACGGTGTTGAGCTCTTCGACCGTGTACTGCAGCTTGTCCAGCTCGGCGTTGATCTGCGCCATGCCGGCAGCGTTGAGCTGCGCGATGTACCTTGGCCACTCGGCATCGATGTCGAGGTCGGTGGTCATGGCCTTGTACATGAACTCGCCGTGGATGGTGTCCAGAGAGCCTTTGTACTGCGCGCGCAGCTCATTGTGTCGGGTCTCGTTGAACACGTCCTCTTTGTACATGCGGATCAGGTGGGTCGTGCCGGCGCCGCCCGGACCGCGCCACTGGTTGTAGGTCTTCAGCGGCTCCCACTGCGCGTTGCCGGGGAACCCGTCGCCGTACAGACGCGTGTAGTACCCCTGCTGGGTGAAGTAGTGGGCTACGCCGTCGGCCGTGAGCGCCGCCCAGTCCGGCGTGGCGCGCACCGCAATGCTGCCGGCGCGCATCGCTTCGATCCCGTCCGGCGAACACATTGCCGCGTCACCCTGGACGTTCCAATGCACACCCTCGAGTCCGAAAATGGAGAGCAGCAGGCCCTCACAGGTGTTGGTGGTGAAGTCGTAGATCTGCAGGATCTTGGCCAGCTTCTCATCGGAGACGTCGTGGCGGACGACGAACCACTCGCCGGGGCCGCCCAGCGGCAGCGCCGTGTTTTCGTGGCGCAGCCCGTAGGTCCCGTCCGGAGCGGTCACCGCGTGCACCATCAACTCCTGGAAGTCGTCGTCATTGACACGGGCCAGACAGCCGACGACCGGATTTGCCGGGCCTTCGGGCGAGCTCCAGCATCCCTGAGCGCCGCGGCCATACATGGCGACCAAGCCGGCGCCGACCTTGTCATCGAACGCGGCGCGGTCGAAAGCCGGGATCTCGCTGTCCAGGATGCCCTTCTGATACCAGCGCTGCAGCACCTTGATGGCGGTCTTCACGTTGTCCCAGCCGTAGTGCACGGTCGCGCTGCCGTCGGGTTGCGAGTGAATCCACCACGACTCGGAGGCGACGCCGTACGCCTGGCACACCGCGCCGAACGACCACCAGTAACACGGGCGGCCTTCTCGCGGCCAACCGCTGTAGCCGATGGTCCGCCCCTGACCGACCGGGTCGGCCGCGACGATCGCTTCCAGCGCAGCCTCGACGTCGACGATGTTGGGCGTGTTGTAGCTGATGAACCAGTGGCCGGGGTCCCATTCGGGATTGGAGTCCAGGACGCCCTCCGGGCTGTCCGGGCTCGACGCCATGTCCTGCGACACGCCGAGCGACTCCCGCGCGCCGACCAGGCCGAGCCAGTCGTAGCGGAAGTTGACCGCCGCGCCGGCGCCGGCCTGGTGCGCGTAGCCGCGCGGGATGCCGCGCAACGCGGTCGGGTCACCGGGGACCGCCGACATCATCCAGGCGCCGGGACCGATCGTGTCCCAGTCGCGCGCCAGGTTGGGCGCATGCTCACGGATCATCTCGATCGGAATCGGGCGATAGGCGCCCGCAGCGTAGTGCTGGTCGTGATTCGTCCAGGCGTACATGGCGTCCGGATGCTCGTTGGCGCTGATCATCAGGTCGATCGGCTCCTGCGGGCGGCGGGCCAGCGGAGAATCGGTGATCTTGACGTTGAATCTCTCTTCGATGGCGAGCTGAATCGCGTTGCCGGGCGTGACCGCTTCGCCGTAGATGCCCTGCCAGCTCAGCTCCATCGGACCGTCGTCCGCCATCGACTCCTCCTGGCCTTCCGCGGTCGCCACCAAGGCGGCGCCTGCGATGAAGCCCAGCGTCAGGAGCATGATGAGCAGTTTTCTCATCGTTCTTCGAACCTCCCTTTCACGTGGGGTTGGTATGATTGCACCCTGCCGGGGCCGAAGAGCCACGCGGGCACGCCACGAACTCTACCGGTACGGCCGGCCGGTGTCAAGCGGTGCCGGCGGCGCCGAGGCGGGCGCCGCCGGCGGGTCAGAGCAGCTTGTCGACGGCGACCAGAACGGCCACCGCGGCGGCGATCGCGCCCCCCAGCCGCAAGGTCACGCGCTGCTCCAGCTTGGCGATCTCACCACGCAACGACGCCTCGGTCCGCTGCAGATCGGTGCGCAGCGCCATCTTGCCCATCTCAGCGCGGAGCGACGCTTCCATCTTCTCCACGTCGCTCCGCAACGCCATCTTCCCGATCTCGGCGCGGAGCGAGGCTTCCATCTTCTCCACGTCGCTCCGCAACGCCATCTTCCCGATCTCAGCGCGGAGCGAGGCTTCCATCTTCTCCATGTCCGTGCGCAACGCCATCTTCGCCGTCTCGCCGCGTAGCGAACCCTCCACGTTCCCGACATCGCCGCGCAGCTGGTTCACGTCGCCGCGCAACGAGCCTTCCATGTTCCCGACATCGCCGCGCAGATGTTTCACGTCGCCGCGCAGATGCTCCATGTCCTCACGAATGTGCTCCACGTCACCGCGCAGGACCGCGAAGTCGCCGCGCAGCTCCGCCACGTCGGCCTTGGTGGCCAGGTTCGCGACGAATCCGTCCGCGAACGTCGCCACCAGCTCGGTTGCCTGTCGCTCGGTGAAGCCGCCGCGGTTGCGCAGCCGCGACGCTGCCTTCAGGGTGTCGAACGCTACCGCCATTTGTGCTCTCCTGATCTTACGCCTCCTGGGGCCGGCCATGCAAACCATCCCCAAGAAGGGTGCTTGCCCAAGAGACGGACGATCCGGCGGCGGCGCTTCAAGGACGTGTCGAATGCCATGCAACCGCTCCCGCTCCAGCGCTCCCGGCGCCAGTCTACCGCGCGCGGCGGTCCCTCTCCGTCAGGCCGGCGCCGGCGCGCGCGTCCGCGACCAGACCAGCGGGTTCTGCGCGTCGTCGTCGAGCGGGCTGCCGATGCGGAGCCGGGCGATCTGTTCGTCGGTGAGGATGTTGCGCTGGCCGTTGAAGGTCGCGCCGTCCGGCATGTAGGCGCAGGTCATGGCCCGGCGCCAGCCCGGCGTCATGTTGGGACCGGCGCCGTGCACGAGCATGCCGTTGAAGACCGCGGCCGAACCCGGCGCAAGCTCCACCGCCTCCGCCGGCCGGTCCGCCAGCTCCGGGTAGTCGCCGAACACCCGGTCCATGTTCTCCGTGATCGGGAACGGCGCGAACCGCGTCACCCGGTGCGAGCCCGGAATGAACCACAGGCACCCGTTCGGGATCGTCGCCCGATCCAGCGCGATCCAGATCGACACCGCGTGCCGGGAATGGAACGACCAGTTCGGCCCGTCGGCGTGCCAAGTGGTGGGATTCGCCCACGGCTGCTTCTGCAGCGTCTGGTCGTGCCAGACGCGGATGCCGTCAATGCCCTCCAGATCGCACAACATGCGGCCGAGCTCCGGCGCCATCACGTAGCGGCGCACCACGGCGCTGATGCGCCACAGGTTGACGCGCTGCAGGAACACCCGGTCATACCAGGAGCCGGGGTTGTCCCTGACCTGGGTGGCCGACGGGTCGACGCCGGCCAGCTTGACGCCCCCCATCTCCTTCACCCCGCCGGTCACCGCGGCGGTGAGCTCGGCCAGCTCCTCCTCCCCCAGAAACCGCTCCACGCTCAGAAAGCCCCGTTCCCGGTACCGCTCGATCTGCTCCGCCGTCAGATACGTCCTCATCGCCTGATCCCCCTGCCGCCGCGATCGGGCGACGCTTCCTGATCATACCCTCCGGGCCGGCGCGCGCTCGGACCGGCGCTGCGCTACACTGTCCGCGCATTCCATGAAGGCGTTGATCAAAAGCGCGGCGGGGCCGGGGCTGACGCTGGCCGAGGCGCCGGAGCCGGAGCCCGGTCCGAAGGAGGTGCTGGTCCGCGTCCGCAAGGCGGCGGTGTGCGGCACCGATCTGCACATCTACCAATGGGACGAATGGGCGCGTAGCGTCATCGAGCCGCCGCTGATCGTGGGCCACGAGTTCGTGGGAGAGGTGTGCGCCCTCGGTCCCGGCGCCACCCTGCACCGGGTGGGTGACCGGGTCTCCGGCGAAGGGCACATCACCTGCGGGTTGTGCCGCAACTGCCGCGCCGGCACACCGCACCTCTGTCACCTCACCAAGGGGGTGGGCGTCCACCGCGACGGCGCCTTCGCCGAGCTGGTGGTGATGCCGGAGAGCAACCTGTGGCCGATCCACGACAGCATTCCGACCGAGATCGCCGCCTTCCTCGACCCGCTCGGCAACGCCGCGCACTGCGCGCTGTCGTTCGACCTGGTAGCCGAGGACGTGCTGATCACCGGCGCCGGTCCGATCGGCGTGATGGCGGCGGCGATCTGCCGCCATCTCGGCGCCCGGCACGTGGTGGTCACCGACGTCAACGAGTACCGGCTCGACCTGGCGCGGCGCATGGGCGCGTCGCTCGCCGTCGACGTCCGCCACGACTCGGTGGAGCGCGCGATCGAACGCCTCGGCATGTCGAACGGCTTTGACCGCGGCATCGAGGTCTCCGGCAATCCCGACGCGTTCCGCAGCATGTTGGCCAACATGTACCACGGCGGCCGCATCGCCCTGCTCGGCTTTCTGCCGGCCTCCACCACCATCGACTGGAACCAGGTGATCCTCAAGAGCCTCCGCATCAAGGGAATCTACGGACGCGAGATGTACGAAACCTGGTACAAGATGACGCAGATGCTGCGCAGCGGCCTGGACGTGTCGCCGGTGCTGACGCACCGGCTGGCGCTACGCGATTACGAAGAGGGGTTCGCGGCGATGGCCGCCGGCCGATGCGGCAAGGTGGTCATGGACGTCGACGATTGAGCCCCGTAACGGAGGAGTGAACGGCGCATGGCAACCACCGACAGCGTGACCGGCACCGAGAACCTGACCGGCATCGACCGCGTGATCGGGCCGGCATTGGAGCGGATACGGGACGCCGGCCTGTACAAGGACGAGCGGGTCATCACCTCGCCGCAAGGCGTGACGATCCGGGTAGGACCCGGCGCCGGCGCGGACGGGGACGTCCTCAACTTCTGCGCCAACAACTACCTGGGACTGTCGAGCGATCCGGCGGTGATCGACGCGGCGGCGGCGGCGTTGCGCACGCACGGCTTCGGGCTGTCGTCGGTGCGCTTCATCTGCGGCACCCAGGATCTGCACAAGCGCCTGGAGCAGGCGCTGGCGCGCTTCCTGGGCGCCGACGACGCCATCCTCTACACCTCCTGCTTTGACGCCAACGGCGGCCTGTTCGAGACGCTGCTGCAGGACGGCGACGCCGTGTTCTCCGACGCGCTCAACCACGCCTCGATCATCGACGGCATCCGGCTGTGCAAGGCGGCGCGGTACCGCTACGCGCACGCCGATCTGGACGATCTTGCGGCCAAACTGAAAGAGGCCGCCGGAGCGCGGCTGCGGTTGATCGCCACCGACGGCGTCTTCTCCATGGACGGGGACATCGCGCCGCTCGACCGCATCGTCCCGCTGGCGCGCGAACACGACGCGCTGGTGATGGTGGACGACTCGCACGCCACCGGCTTCATCGGCGCCACCGGCCGCGGGACGCCCGAGCACTGCGGCGTGCACGGACAGATCGACATCATCACCAGCACCCTCGGCAAGGCGCTCGGCGGCGCCTCCGGCGGGTTTACCGCGGCGCGCGCGCCGATCGTGGAACTGCTGCGGCAACGGTCGCGGCCGTACCTGTTCAGCAACTCGTTGCCGCCGGCCCTGGCGTCGGCCGGCCTGGCCGTGCTGGAGCGTCTGGACCGGACCACGGCGCTGCGCGACCGGCTGGCGGAGAACACCGCGTACTTTCGGCGCGCCATGACCGCCGCCGGCTTCGACATCACGCCGGGCGTCCATCCGATCGTGCCGATCATGCTGTACGACGCGCGGCTGGCGCAGGCGATGGCCGCCGATCTGCTGGCCGAGGGGATCTACGTGATCGGCTTTTCCTTTCCGGTCGTGCCGCAGGGGCAGGCGCGTATCCGCGTGCAGCTCTCCGCCGCGCACGAGCGCGCGCATCTGGACCGCGCGATCGACGCGTTCACCCGCGTCGGCCGGCGGCGCGGCGTCATCACGTAAAGGCGGTCCGCCGCGCGGCGGACCGCGCCCCGGAACTCCGGGCTACCGCTCCCAGTACGCCTTGAGCGCCGCCAGTCCCTGCTCGGCGTCGGCCGCGTCAATCCCGGAGTAGGCAAAGCGGACGTAGGTCCGCCGTTCGCCGGGCAGCGCGCGTCCGAAGTGCGTGCGCGAGCAGAAGGAGACGCCGGTCCGGCGCAACGCGTCGATGCGAAACGCCTGCGGGTCCCGGTAGCCGAGCCGCCGATACACGCCGGTGACGTCGACGAACAGGTAGAAGGTGGCGGTGGCGCGGTGGACGCTGACGCCGTCGATGGCGTTGAGACCGTCGACCACCGCGTCCCGGCGCCGCCGCAACGCGGCCAGGATGGCGCGCGCGCCGGATTGATCGCCCCGCAACGCCTCCACCCCGGCGTGCTGGATAAACCCGCAGGTGCACGACTCGTGATTGGTGTTGAGACGGGTGATCAGATCGATGACGCGCGCCGGTCCGATCGCGGCCCCCAGCCGCCAGCCGGTCATGGCGTACTTCTTGGAGAAGGTGTAGCCGACCACGGTGCGTTCGGCCATTCCCGGCTCGGAGACCAGGCTGCGGCTGGCGCCGCCGTAACGGATGTCGAAGTACGGCTCATCCGCCAGCACCCACAGGTCGCGTTCACAGGCGATCCGCGCCAACCACGCGATCTCTTCGGCGGAGGCGTCCGCGCCGGTCGGGTTGTGCTGGCCGTTGACGATCAGCACGCGCGCCCCGTCGCCGAGGGCCTCCTGCAGCGAATCGCGGTCGATGCGAAAGCCGTCCGCCTCTTCGACGTACGCGTACGGACGGCCCCGGCCGCCCAGGTAGTCGACCTGCGACTCGTAGATCGGGTATCCGGGGTTGGGGTACGCCACCCGGTCGCCGGGGTTCATCACGCTCATCAGCAGCTTGCCGATCACCGGCTTGGCCCCCGGCTGCACCGACACGTGCTCCGGCCCGTAGCTGACGCCGCGCGCCGCGCCGGCCTCCTGCGCGAGCGCCTCGCGCAGCTCCGGGATGCCCGCGGCCGGCGTGTAGCCGGTCTTGCCGTCCCGCATGGCCCGTTCGGCGGCCTCGATCACGTTCTGCGGTGTGCGCAGGTCTACGTCGCCCAGGTGAAACGGATAGACGCGGTGGCCCTGCGCCGCCCACTGCGCGGCGTCCGCCGACACCGCGAACGCCGTCTCCGTGCCGAGGCGCTCGATCGCCTGCGCCGTCGCGCGCGGTCCGGCCCCCGGTTCCGCGCTCACCGGACCGAACCGGCGCCCGCCGCGGGCCTGCGCCTACACCGACGTGAACCCATACCGTTCCACCACCTCCTCGTCGACCTCGACCCCCAGTCCGGGGCCGTCCGGCACCGTCACCCACCCGTCGCGCTGCTCGAACGGCTCCCGCACCAGCTCGTGCTGCATCGGGCCGGGTACCGGCTTGAGCTCGAAGACGATGTAGTTGGCGCCGGTAGCGGTCGCGTGCAGGGACGCCGCGGTGTTGATGGCGCTGCTCCACGAGTGGGCGTTGAAGAACAGGTGCGCCTGCGCGGTGAGGTCCATCACCTGCTTGTAGCCGGTAATGCCGTCGGCGCGGCCCGGATCGACCAGATAGACGTCGGCCACGCCGAGATCGATCAGCCGGCGGTAGTCGGAGGCTTGCCACGAGCGTTCGCCGGCGCCGATCTGCGTGCGGATCGACTCCCGCAGATGGCGGTAGGCGGCGACGTCGGTCGGCTGGAACGGGTCCTCCAACCAGCGCAGGCTGTATTCCTCGAACGCCTGCGCCATGCGCACGCCGCCGGCGTAGTCCCACCGGGTCTTGTGGCCGACGTCGACGATGAAGTCGACGTCATCGCCGATCGTCCGCCGCACGGTGCGCACGTAGGCGACGTCGCGCTTGGGATCGACGCCGAGCGCGGCGTCTCCCGCTTTGCCGAAGCCGACCTTCACCGCCGTGTAGCCGTCGCCGGCGTGCGCGGCCAGCTCGTCGGCCAGGTCCTGCAGGCCGGCCTTGGACGGGTGAGTGCTGGCGCAGGCGCGCAGGCGGTCATGCACCTTGCCGCCGAGCAGGCGGTGCACGGGCTGCCCCAGTATCTTGCCCTTGAGGTCCCAGAGGGCGACGTCCAGCGCGCTCACCGCGAAGTTGGCCATGCCGGTGTCGCCGTACCACCAGTCGTGCGCCTTCATGGCCGCGAACAGCGCGCCGTTGTCGAGCGGATTGCCGCCCAGCAGTACGCGGCCCAGCCCCTGCTCGATCAGCACCTTGACCGCCAACGCGGCCTCCGGCCACTGCGATATGCATTCGCCCCAGCCGACGTGACCGCTGTCGGTGGTGACGCGCGCCAGCGTGACGTGACGCCACGACATCAGGTCGTTCGGCTCCCGATAGCGTTGCGGATAGGCGCGCACGTCGACGATCTTCATCTCAATCTCACCCCGATTCGCCGGTCAGTCCGGCATGAAGGAGCCGCCGTTGACGTCGGTGGTGGCTCCGGTGATGTAGGTGTTGGCGTCGGAGGCCAGGAACAGCACCGTCTTGGCGATCTCCTGCGGCGCGGCCAGCCGCCGGAGCGGGATGGCGTCGATGGTCGCCCGCTGGTCGTCCGGCGGCAACATGCGGATCATCCGCGTGTCGACGGCGCCCGGCGCCACCGCATTGACCAGGATGCCGTCGGGGGCGTGGTGGCGGGCGAACCCCTTGGTCATGGAGATGATGGCCGCCTTGCTGGCCGCGTAGACGGTGACGCGGTGCAGGCCGCCGGTGCGCGCGCCCACGGAGGCGAGGTTGACGATGCGGCCCCAGCCGGCGCGCCGCATCGCCCGGCCGGCGGCCCGGCTCAGGAAGTACACGGACTTGAGGTTGGTGTCCATGATGCGGTCGTAGTCGGGTTCGGTCATGTCCGGTATGTCGATGCGCGGGCAGATGGCCGCGCAGTTGACCAGCACGTGGACCGCGCCGTGGCGGCGTTCGGTCTCCGCGGCCAGCCGGTCGCACTCGGACGGCCGGGCGACGTCGGCGGTGATCGCGTCCGCGCGGCCGCCGCCTTCGCGTATGCGGGACGCCTGCGCTTGGCCGCCTTGGGCGTCGACGTCGCTCACCACCACCGCGGCGCCGGCGCCGGCCAGCTCCTCGGCGATGGCGGCGCCGATGCCGCGCGCCGCCCCGGTCACGATTGCGATCCTGCCGTCGACGCTCATGACCGGTTCGGGGCGCATGGCGGGCTTCAGGGCGCGTTGGCCAGCAGAAAGTCGCGCATCAGGATCGTCTCCGACACGTTGTCGACCTCATTGTTGCGCTCCCAGTCCTGCCAGACGTACTCGACGCCGATCCACCCCCGGTAGCCGGCTTCGTCCAGCGCGCGCAGTACGCGCGCGTAGTCGATGACGTTCTCGGTGAACTTGACCTGCAGCCGTCCGCGCGCCGCGCCGCGGGCGTGGAAGTGGGAGGCGTGCGGGACCAGCCGCTCCGCCTCGACGTCGGGCAGTCCGTCGCGGGTGAAGTGGGTGTAGTCGAGGGTGAGGGTGAGCCCCGGCGTCATCTCCAGCAGCCGGAGCGCCGCGGCGGGAGTGGGGACGATCGAGCCGACGTGCGCCTCAACGCTGACGGTGACCGCGGCGCCGGTGTCCGCGGCGCTTGCCGCCCGATCCAGCCGCCACGCCAGCTCCTCGGCGGCGCGCGCCAGCGACGTCTCCGCCGCCTCCCCCGGGAACTCGATTCCCGGCAGGATCGTCAGGTGGCCGGCGCCGCACAGCTGCGTGAACTCCAGCGTCCGCTCGAACAGGTCGCGCGAGCCGCGCCGTTGCGCCGCGTCCGGATGATTCACGGTCATGACGTCGAAGCCGGCGGTCTGCAGGAAGATGTCGGCGATGGCGAGTCCCTTGTCGGCCGCGCGGGCGGTGAGGTCGGCCGATGCGGCCGCCGGGTTGGCCAGCACGCGGCTCGGGTACAGGTGCGACCGGTCTTCGAACAGCCCGACGTCGACCCCGGTCAGCCCCAGCATGGCGATCAGCCGCAACGAATCGTCGTGCGACAGCAGGGGGAAGGTGAAGTCCGCGCCGGCCAGCTTGAGTTCGATGCCGGCAGTGTACCCGACGTAGCGGCGGCGCGCACCCCGCCCGGAGCGGCGCGCGCTGTTTAGCGCAACGGCGGGGTGTGGATGGCGAGCAGCTCCACCTCCGAGTCGGCTTCGAGCGAGTGCTCCATGCCGGGCGGAATGGAGACGCCGCCGCCGGCGCGCAGCTCGGTCACGGTTCCGCCGCACAGCAACCGCGCGGAGCCGCGCAGCACGCAGGCGGTCTCGGTCTCCACGGGATGGGTGTGCGGGTCGATGCGGCCGCCGGCCGCGACCCGGACGCGCATCAGGCTGAACGCGCCGGCCGGATGGGCAGCGCCCGGCTGCAGGTCCTTGATGTCGATCTGCGGGAACAGCGGATGCGCCTGCCATTCGGTGGCGTCCGCGTCGAAGAAGACCGGTGAGCTCGCCCTGCTCATACGCCGGCCACCCGCTGCACGTCCCGATCGGTGATCTTGCCGCCCGGCCCGGTGCCGGCGACGGTCCGCAGGTCGACGCCGAGCTCCTCGGCCAGCCGCCGCGCGCGCGGCGAGGCCGGCGCCGGCGAAGCGGTTGGCGCCGCGGACGGCGGCGGCCCGGAAGCCAGCGGCTCAGAGGCCAGCGGCGCGGACGCCGGCGCTACGGAAGCCCCCGGCGGCGCGGAGGAAGTGGGCGACGAGTCCGGCGGCGCCGGTGACGAGCCGGCCGGCGTCGCGGCGGACCGGGCGCCTGACGGCGGCCCGCCCGATGGCGGCCCGACTGCGGCCGGCGCGCCCGATGCCGGCATGGCGGACTCCGCTCCGCCGCCGGCGCGGGCGAACGAGCCGGCCTCCGGCGCCGGTTCGCCCGGATCGCCCACCAGCGCGACCACGGTGAGCGGCGGCGCCTCGGTCCCGGCCGCCACCAGCTGACGCCGCAACGTACCGGCGGCCGGCGCCTCGACCGGGACCAGCGCCTTGTCGGTCTCCACCTCGCAGACAGCCTGCCCCTGCTCCACTCGCTCCCCTTCCCGCACCAGCCAGCGCTCGACGGTGACGGCCTCCGTCGTTTCGTCCAGCTTGGGGATCACCACCTCTACCATGCGGCGTTCAGGCGTACACGTCGGCGGTCAACGCCGCAAGCGGCGGATACGGCGCGGCTATCGCCGCCTCGACGGCGCGCTCCACCTCGGCCTGCGCCTCTTCGCGGATGCGCTCGGCCGCCGCTTCGTCCAGCGCCCCCTCGGCTATCGCCAGCGCCGTGAAGCGCGGGATCGGATCGGTCTCCCGCCACCGCTCGGCGCCCTCGCTCGAACCGCCGGCCGCCACGGCGCTGTGCCGGGTCCAGCGGACGGTCTTGGCCTCGATCAGCGTGGGGCCGCCGCCGGCCCGCGCCCGATCGACCGCGGCCGCCGCCGCGCCGCGCACGGCGTCGTAGTCGCAGCCGTCCACGTGCACGCCCGGCAGTCCGAATCCCAGCGCCCGGTCGGAGATACGGGGCACGCTCACCGCCTGCGTGTAGTGGGTGGAGATCGCGTACTCGTTGTTCTCGCACACCAGGACCAGCGGCAGCTTCCAGAGCGCGGCCATGTTGAGGGTCTCGTAGAACACCCCCTCGCAGGAGGCGCCGTCCCCGAAGAACGCGACCGTGACCGCGTCGCCGCCGTCGATGCGCGTGGCCAGGGCCATGCCGCCGGCCATCGGGATCTGCCCGGAGACGATGGCGTTGCAGCCGAACAGACGGTCGCCGGCGTGGCTGAAGTGCATGGAGCCGCCCTTGCCCTTGCACAGTCCGCTCTCCTTGCCGAGCAGCTCCGCCATCATGGCGGTCACGCCGCAGCCGGCGGCGATCGCGGCGCCGTGGCCGCGGTAGGTGGCCAGCACCGTATCGGTCGGCCGCAACGCCGCGCACACCGCCAGCGCGGTCGCCTCCTGGGCGATGTACGGGTGGGTCGAGCCCCGGTAACGGCCTTCGCCGTACAGGCGGATCGCCGCCTCCTCGAAGTGACGGATCAGCCACATGCGGCGTAGCGTCTCCGCCCGCTCCCCGGCCGGGGGCCGGCCCGCCGAGGTTCGGTCAGGCGAGGGCACGGCACGCCTCCGCCACGTCGTCCGCGCCGGGGAACAGATGCGTCTCCAGCGGCCCGCTGGCCGGAATCGGGTTGTCGAGCGCCGCGACCCGGCGCACCGGAGCTTCCAGATGGTCGAAGGCCATCTCCGTGATCTGCTGCCCGATCTCCGCGCCGGCGCCGCCGGTCTTGTGCGCCACGTGCGCGATCACCACGCGGCCGGTCTTCCGCACCGACGCCACGATGGTATCCACGTCGAGCGGCGCCAGCGTGCGCGGGTCGATCACCTCCACGCTGACGCCGTCGGCGGCCAGCGCCTCCGCCGCCTCCAGCGCGCGCGGCACCATCGACGCCAGCGCCACCACGGTGACGTCGCTGCCGGCGCGGACCACCCGCGCCTGCCCGAAGGGGATCAGGTACTCCCGGTCCGGTATCTCGACGCGGCTCGGGTACAGGCTGATGTTCTCCATGAACAGGACCGGGTTGGGGTCGCGGATCGCGGTCTTGATCAGGCCCTTGGCGTCGTGGCCGTTGGACGGCATGGCGATGCGCAGGCCGGGCACGTGCATGAACCACGCCTCCAGGCTCTGCGAGTGCTGGCTGCCGAAGCCGAGGTTGGCGGCCACCGGGGCGCGCACCACCAGCGGCACCGACACCTGCCCGCCCCAGAAGTAGCGGAGCTTGGCCGCCTGGTTGACGATCGGGTCCATGGCGAAGGTGACGAAGTCCATGAACTCCAGCTCGGCGACCGCCGGCTTGCCGGCCACCGCCAGCCCGACGCAGAAGCCGACGATCGCCGCCTCGCACAACGGCGCGTCGCGCACCCGCTCGGCGCCGAACTCGTCCTGCAGGCCGCGGGTCACGCCGAACACGCCGCCGTAGTGGCCGACGTCTTCGCCCATGATCACCACGTCCGGGTCCCGCAGCATCTCCTCCCGGAGGCCGGCGTTGATCGATTGCGCGAACGTCATGCGCCCCACGGGGCCCGACACTGGCCGCGCGGCGGGCTGCTGTCAAGGAGCCCGGCGACGGCCTACAATGCGCGCCGCCATGCAGACCATCACCGCGCAGCGGCGCCCGGGCGGGCGGCTGGAGGTGCTCTTCGATCAGCCGGGGTCGAGGGTGAACACCTTCTCCACCCCGGTTTTCGACGAGCTGGAGCGCCTGCTCGACGACGTCGACGCCGACTTCGGCATCCGCGCGGTGGTGTTCCGCAGCGCCAAGCCGGGCTGCTTCATCGCCGGCGCCGACATCAACGAGCTGCGCACGCTGGCCCGGCCGGAGACGGCGGACGCCTTCATCGCCCGCGGCCAGCGTCTGTTCAGCCGGCTGGAGGCGCTGCGGACCCCGACCGTCAGCGTGATCGACGGCGCCTGCCTGGGCGGCGGGCTGGAGTTCGCCCTGGCCGCCACGTGGCGGCTGGTCTCCGGCGACCGCCGTTGCCTGCTCGGTCTGCCGGAGGTGACGCTGGGGCTGATCCCCGGCTGGGGCGGGACGCAACGGCTGCCCCGCTTGATCGGGGCGGCGCCCGCCCTGGAGATGATCTGCGGCGGCCGGCCGGTCGACGGCCAGCGCGCCGCGGCGCTCGGCCTTGCCACCCGGTGCGCGGCGCGCGCCGGCCTGGACCGCGCCCTGGATGAGCTGCTGGCCGCGGCGCCGGCGCCGGTCTGGCGCGATCTGAGTACGCCGGCGCCGGCGGTGAGCGCAGAGCAGGCGGCGCAGGCCGAGCGGCGCATCGCCGCCGGCCGGCTGCACGGGGAAGCGCCGCGGGCGGCGCTGCAGGTCGTGCGCGCCTCGGCCGGCGCGTCGATGGCCGCCGGTCTCGACCTGGAACGGGCCGCCTTTGTCGACCGGGTCCGCAGCCGCGCCGGGCGCAACCTGATGCGGATGTTCTTCAACCGCGACCGGCTGCGCAAGGAACGCTGGGGTATCGCGGCGGCGCCCCGGCCGGTCCGGCGGCCGGCGGTGCTGGGCGCCGGCACGATGGGCGCAGGCATAGCGTGGGCGCTCGCCGACGCCGGCCTGCCGGTCGTCATGCGCGACGTCGATCAGGACCGGCTCGACCGGGGTATGCGGGCGGCGCGCGCCATGTACGACTACCCGTTGCGGCGCGGCAGCGTGACCGCGGCGGAGGCAGCGGAACGGCTCGGCCGCATCGCGGCGACCTTGGACGCCGCGCCGCTGGCGGCGGCCGACTTGGTGATCGAGGCGGTGACCGAAGAGCCGGACCTGAAGAAGCGGGTCCTGCGGGAGGTGGAAGCGGTGGCCGGCCCGGACGCCATCATCGCCACCAACACGTCGTCGCTGCCGATCGACGAGCTGGCGGCGGTGTTGCGGCGGCCGGAACGGTTCGTGGCGCTGCACTTCTTCAACCCCGTGAACCGTATGCCGCTGGTGGAGATCGCCCGCGCGCCGGGAACCGGCGACGCGGTGCTGGCCGCGGCCGTGACGCTGGCGCGCGGCCTGGGCAAGACGCCGATCGTGGTGGGCGGGCGGCCGGGGTTCGTCTCCAACCGGGTGCTGTTCCCGTACCTGCTGGAAGCGCTGCACCTGGCCGCCGAGATCGACGGCCCGGCCGGCCTGGACCGGCTGGCCGGCGAGTTCGGCCTGCCGATGGGGCCGTACCGGCTGATGGACGAGATCGGCTTGGACGTCACCGTCGACATCGCCGATTCCCTGCAGCGCTCGTTCGGCGACCGCTACCGGTGCCCGGAACCGGCGCGGAAGCTGGCCGGCGCCGGGATGCTGGGCCGCAAGAGCGGCGCCGGGTTCTACCGGTACGCCGGCCGCGGCGCCCGGCCCAATCCGGCGGCGCTGGGGCCGGCCGGCGAGCGGCGCGCGGCGACCGGCGGCGACCTGCACCGCTGCCTGGCGCTGATGGTCAACGAGGCGAGCCGCTGCCTGGAGGAAGGGATCGTCAGCGAACCGATGCCGTTGGACATGACCATGATCCTGGGCGCCGGATTCCCGCAGGACCGCGGCGGCGTCCTGGCGCACGCCGACGACTACGGCGCGGCGCGAGTCGTCGCCACGCTGGAGGCGTTGCGCGACCGCTACGGCCCGGCCGGCGGCGACCGCTTCGCGCCGGCCGGGCGGCTGCGCCGCGCGGCGGAAACCGGCGCGCGCTTCTACGACGACGCGCCGCCGGCCAGCTCGTAGAGATCATCGAGCGAATACCAGCCGGCCCGGCCGCGCCGGGCGGCCGGCGCGCGCCGTACGAAGTAGCGGCGGCCGAGCGTAGCGCCGCGGCTGTTGGGGTACCGCTCCGCCTTCCGGTCGAGCTCCGCTTCCAGGGCCGCCGGTGAGCGGACCGCGCCCCACTTGCATTCGCCCAGATCGGTCCAGTCGTCGTCGCGCATGCCGACTACGTCGATCTGCGTGGACGGGCTCCAGTACTCGCCGACTTGAACCCGGCGCTGACGCCTTCGCGCGCGTAGATGAGCGGCAACGCCTCCCGGCACAACCCCTCGAAGCAGGCGCCGAACCAGGCGTCCAGCGCCGGAGCTATCCGGTCGCGGAAGGCGTGCGCCGGTCCGGCGCCGCGCAGCGCGCTCACGTTCGGGAACACGAAGCGGAACCAGAAGCGCAGCAGCGGATCGTCGATGCCGAACCGCACCTGCTTGGGGTTCGGGCGGCGGCGGTCCAACGGGTAGCGGCGCCGCGCGTAGCCGAGGTTGACGAGCTGTTGCAGGTAGTAGTGCACGTTGCGCTCCGGCAGCTCGGCGGCCGCGGCGATTGCCGGCGCCGCGCCGTGGCCGGCGGCGATCGCGTGCAGGATCGCCTGATAAGGGCCGAGCTCGCGCAACTCCTCACGGAGCAGAAAGACCGGTTCGTGGTACAGCGGCGAGAAGTCGTCGAGCAGCCGCTCCCGGACGTTGTGTTCGATCGACCGGGAGTCGTCCAGGCTGAGCAGATACTGCGGCAGACCGCCGACCAGGAAGTAGGCGCGCGCCCGGTCGGCCGGCGACCAGCGCGGGTGGAACCGGCCGGCGTCCGGGAACCCGAACGGCTGCAGGTGGATCTGCGCGGTGCGGCGGCCGAACAGCGGGCTGTTGCGGCCCAGTACGTCCCGTTCCATGAACCCCAGGTACGAACCGCACACCAGCAGCACGACGTTGCCTGCGTCCCGCCAATGCCGATCCCAGCAATGCTGCAGCTCGGCGAGCAGGCCAGGGCTGGAAGCGGCGATCCACTGGAACTCGTCGAGAGCCACCACCAGCTTCGACGCCGGGTTGGCCGCCGTCCATTGCGCGGCCACGGTGAGCAGCGCCTGCCGCCAGCCGGCGGCGCGCAACTCGGCCAGCAGCGGCATGCCGAGCGCGCCGGCGGCCTGTTCCAGGAACTCGCGCACCTGCAGCGCCGCCGACGACTGCTGCCCCAGGTAGTAGACGCCGGGCTGGTCGGCCATGAACCGCAGGATCAGCTCGCTCTTGCCGACCCGGCGCCGTCCGTAGATCGGGATGAACTCCGAACGCGGCGACCGGTACGCTCGGGCCAGCATGCTCAGCTCCCGGGAACGGCCGATGAAACGCCCCATCGCAGGCCAGCGTGACGGCCATCCGGGTCTTTGTCAAGTCGTGTTTGGACAAGTCGTGTTTTGACAAGTCGTGTTTGGACAAGTCACGGCTTGATGAAACCGGGCGCCCGCGGGCCACTCAGGAGTAGGGATCGGCGGCGTCGCGCAGGCCGTCGCCGATGAAGTTGTACAGCAGCACCGTCACCACCACGAACAGGCAGGGTATGAGCAGCCACGGCTGCCGCGCCACCGCCTGGAAGTTCTGCGCGTCCTGCAGCAGCGTGCCCCAGCTCACCGCCGGCGGCTGGATGCCGAGGCCCAGAAAGCTGAGCGCGGTTTCGCCCAGGATCATCGCCGGAATCGCCAGCGTGAGCGACACGATGACGTAGCTCAGGAACGACGGCAGCAGATGCCCGAAGATGATGGCGCGCTCGGTCGACGCCGACACCACCGCGGCCATCACGAAGTCTTCCTCCCGCAACGACAGGAAGCGGCCGCGCACCACGCGCGCCAGCTGCGTCCAGCCGACCAGCGACAGGATCAGGGTGATGGCGAAGTAGGTGGTGATCACGCTCCACTGCCGGGGCACCGCGGCGGCCAGCCCCATCCACAGCGGAATGGTCGGGATCGACGACAGCAGATCGACCAGCCGCATCACCACCCGGTCGACGAAGCCGCCGAAGTAGCCGGCCAGACCGCCGAGCAGCACCCCCAGAACGGTGCTGACCGCCACCCCCACCATGCCGATCGACAGCGAGATGCGGGCGGCGTGCAGCACGCGGGAGAACAGGTCGCGCCCCAACCGGTCGGTGCCGAACAGAAACAGGGGCGCGTCTTCGACGGCCGGGACGAACAGGTGCGCGCGGGTCTTGAACAGCCCCAGGAACCGGTATTCCTGGCCGGCGCCGAAGAAGCGGACCGGGTACCGCCGCTCGCGGTCGAGCTGGTACACCCGGCGCATCGTGTACGGGTGGCGCTCCTGCCGCAGGCCGTACGTGAACGCGCCGCCTTCGCCGATACGTATCAGGTTGGGCGGCGCGTTCAGGTAGTCGGGAAAGCGGGTGGTCACCCGGTACGGGGCGACGAAGTCCGCGAACAACGCCGTCCCGTATAGCAGCGCCAGCGCCGGGCCGGCCACCAGCGCCAGCCGGTGGCGGCGAAACTTCCACCACATCATGCGCCACTGCGACGCGACGTAGTAGCGGTCGTCGCCGGCGGCGCGCGCGCTCACGATTCCAGGCGGCCGAACCGGATACGAGGATCGACCCAGGCCAGCACGACGTCGGAGATCAGGTTGCCGATCAACACCAGCACGCTGAGGATCATCACGAAGCTGCCGGCCAGGTACATGTCCTGCGCCTGCAGCGCGCCCAGCAGCACCGGCCCGGTGGTGGGCAGGTTGAGCACGATCGACGTGATGGTGGCGCCGGAGATGATGGCCGGCAGCAGCCAGCCGATGCCGGAGACGATCGGGTTGATGGCCAGCCGCACCGGATACTTGAACAGCAGCCGCCCTTCGCCGATTCCCTTGGCGCGCGCGGTCACCACGTACTGTTTGCGCAGCTCGTCCAGCAAGGTGCCGCGCATGACGCGGATCAGCCCGGCCATCCCCGCGGTGCCGACCACCAGCACCGGCGCCCAGAGCCGCTGCAGCATGCTCCACACCCGCGCCAGGCTCCACGGCGCGTCGACGTATTCGGGCGCGAACAGTCCGGTGATGGCGACGCCGAAGTACCGGAACGCGATCCACAAAAGCACCAGCGCCAGCAGGAAGTTGGGAATGGCCAACCCCACGAATCCCACGAAGCTCCAGACGTAGTCGAAGAAGGAATACTGCCGCACCGCCGAATAGATGCCGATCGGCACCGCCGCCAGATAGGTGAAGACCAGCGTGGAGAGGGCCACCACCACCGTCAGGCCGATCCGTTCACCGATCACGGCCGACACCGGCCGGTCGTGGGCGAAGGACCAGCCCAGGTTGCCGCGCAGCACGATGTTGCGCAGCCACAGCAGATAACGGGTATAGACCGGCCGGTCCAACCCGTAGTATGCGGAGAGGTTGGCCAACTGCTGGTCGCTGATCCGGTTGCCCTGCAGCTCCAGCCGCATCCGGTACGAGGTGAGATAATCTCCCGGCGGCAGCTCGATGATCGCAAAGCTCACCGCCGAGATCAGGAACAGGAGCGGCACGAACGCCGCCACCCGCCGTGCGACGTACTCAAGCATACGCCCTCCGGCGCTCAGCCCCGGAAGGCATATGCCGGTTGGGCGCGGTCAGTTCCGGTAATAGAGCTGTTCCGAGCTGTAGATCACCCACTGCGCCACGCCCTCGGTGAACAGGTTGCCGAGCCGGTCGTTGACGATCAGCACCGTCGCCGGGTTGTAGGTCACGTTGATCTGCGGGATCGTGTCGAAGAACGTCTGCCGGTAGGCGTCGACGACCTCCTGGTCCCACGGGATGCCCGGACCGATGCCGAGGCCGAGGTCGTACAGCTCCCGGAACCAGGCCGGCGGCTCCTCTCCATCCTCGCCGCCCGACCCGTACCACTGCCGCCACGGCGGTACGTGGTTGATCAGATGGTCCTTGGCGTGGCCGAAGGCGTGCAGCGTGGTCGCCTCGTTCCACAACGTATCGATCTGATACTGGTTGGCGTTGCGGCGCTGGATGAACAGGCCGATCTCCACTACCTCCAGCGTGGTGTACAGCCCCACCGCGCGGTAATGTTCGACGATCAGCTCGTTGGCCGGCACGGTGTCCGGCAGGTGCGCGGTCACCTCCAGGTTGATCTCGAAGCGCGACCCGTCCGGCGCCAGACGCCAGCCGTCGGCGTCGCGCTGATCCAGGCCGACCGCGTCGAGCAGCCGGTTGGATTGGTCCGGGTCGTAGGTGGCCGGGATCCACTCCGGCGGCGATGCGAAGCCGTAGTACACGGCGTCGATGATCTCATCGCGGTTGATCGCCAGGTTCAACGCTTGGCGGAAGCGCAGGTCGCCGGCGAGTTGACGCCACACCGGATCCTCGTAGCCGAAGTTGAAGGCGTGCACGACCGGGTTGTAGGCGACCCCGGAGGTGAGCGCGCGGTACCCCTTGTCTTCGTTTTCGCGGTACAGCGGCAGCGACGAGATCTTCGCCAGCTCGTCGGACAGGTCGACCTCACCGGCGATGATCTTGAGGCTGGCGCCCTCCGGCCCCTCCACCTTGGTGCTGACGATGCGGTCGATGTAGGGGAGCTGGTTGCCGGCCGCGTCGACCTTGAAGTAGTACGGGTTGCGCTCGAACACGGTCTGCGTCGGCGAGGTGCTGGTCACCACCCACGGGTGCAGCACGGGAATGTCGACCACGTCCGGGGTCTTCGCCTCCCACGGCGTGAGCATCTTGATCTGGAACAGGCGCGGCCACTCGTCGGCCAGCAGATCGGCGGCCGTCACCTTGGCCGCCAGCTCCTCGGCGTCGGCGAAGTTGGCGTGAAACTGGGACAGGTAGTGAGCAGGCTGCAGAAAGGAGGTGTAGTCCATCCACGGCTTGTTGATCTCGTCCAGGAAGCCTGGCGTCGGTTCGGAGAAGGTGATGCGGTAGGAGTAGTCGTCGATCACTTCCAGGTCGTACACGTCGCCGGTGGGGCGGAGCCCGGAGCGGTACTGCCAGCCGACGTTGGGGGTGAGCTCCTCGTTGAGCAGTATCTCCCGGTAATGGAACTCCACGTCCCGCGTGGTGAGCGGTTCGCCGTCCGACCAGCGCATGCCGCGGCGCAGCTGAAACGTGAAGGTCGCGCCGTCGGGGCTGATGTCGTAGCTCTCGTAGATGTTGCCGGTGAGCGGATGCCCCATGCTGATCCAGCCGGGCCGCGCCAGCAGCGTCTCTATCGTCATGAAGTACATTTCCGGCGCGAAGTTGGGCGCCAGGTTGATCAGCCGCACGGCGCCGCCGTAGGAGCCGATCGCAAGCTGTTCGAGCATGCCGTCGGGCGCCGCGCTCCGCTCCAGCGTGAGCTCCAGCGGGTTCTCCGGGAGCCGCTCGTCGACCGGGGGCAGCTCGCCGGCCGCCACCCGCTCCGCCAGCGCCGGCGCCTCCTGATAGCCGCCGGCGGCGGTGCTCATCATGGGCGCCGCGCCCTCGGACTCCTCCTGGGCGCTGGCCATGGCCAGGGCGCCGCCCGCCAGGAGCAGCGCGCACGTCATCAGAACTCGATTCACGGTGTTTCCTCCGTCTCGGTGTCGGTCGTTCGGCCGGTGCAGCCTGCCCCGGACCTTACCCGGCGCCGGCCGCAGGTGGCAAGCCAAGGCGCGCCCGTCCGGATCGGCTCGGCGGCCCCGCGCCGCCGGCGTCAGCCGGGGAGCGGCACGCGGATGCGCCCAACGGCGCCCGGCCCGAAGTCGGCGGACGCTTCCGCCACCGGCGCGCCGCCGGCGTCGAGCACGCGGGCCGTGTAGCGGGCGGCGGCCGGCGCCAGATTGCGCGCCTCCATGGTGACGGCGCCGCCGGCGCGCCACGCGCGCACCCGGTCGACGGTCTCCAGCGCGCCGGCCCAGTCCCGGTGCGGCGCGTCGCCCAGCCGGCAGGTGACGCCGCCGTAGCAGGCCAGGATCGGGCCCACGTCCAACGCCTCGGCCAGCATGTACATGCTGAGGATCGCGCCGTACTTGGTGGTCCAGTTGCCGCGGTAGGGCCAAGCCGGCAGCACGTCCTCCGTCCCGCCGCCGAGGCAGGCGGGGTCGAACCGGGTGTCGGGATTGAACGCATGCTGCGCCGGGACGCGCGCTTCCGACTGGTAGTGCTCGTTGAGCCACTGCCGCTTCTCTTCGGTGAGCGAGCTCTGCACCCCCTGATGCAGGAGCGCGCGGGCGCGCTCGAACCATTCCGGTTCGGCGGTATGCCGCCACAGCCGCAGGAGCTCCGTAGCGCCCTGGGCGTAGACCAGATTGTTGGTCGAGTACTTGACGTCGACGGTCGTGCCGCCGACCGTCCGGTAGTCCCAACGGCCCAGCGGCAGGTGCTCCAGGCCGTCGGTGCAGGCGTTGTAGTGGTACTGCCAGCTGCCGAACCAGCTCGCCGCCACTTGGGCGGCGGCCAACCAGCGCCGGTCGCCGGTGGCGGCGTACAGATCGTTGTGGGCGGCCAGCAGCGCGTGCCCCTGGCGTTTGTCGATGTTGTAGAAGTCCATCTCCGAGCCGGCGAACACCCCGAACCGCTCCATCACTTCGAGCGCCAGCTCGCCGAGCAGCACGGCGTACTCCAGATAGCGCGGTTCATCGAAACAGGCGGCGGCGCGCACGTACGCCCAGATCAGGTAGATGAAGTTGGTGGCGCCGCGCTCGCTCGGCTTGGTGAAGCGGATGTCCGCCGCGCGGGTCTGGCGCTCGGTCCAGCGCGAACGCTCCCAGTAGAGGAGGCGGATGCGCCGCGCCGCCGGCTCCCCCGTGGCGCCGTCGATGCGCCCCGGCACGTCGGCGTCCGGGAACAGCGCCATGATGCGGTCCAGGGAGCCGCGCACCGCCGCGGCCCAGCTCGGCGGCGGCTGCCGCCCGTGTTCACCGAGCAGCTCGGCGCAGCGCAGATACCAGTACAACCCTTCGCCCAGGGGACCCATGTCGATGCGGCCGGCGTCGTAGTAGGTGCCGAACTCGTCGGTGATGCCGGCGTGGTCCTCATGGTAGGTGGGATACAGGATGCCGAGCGGCGACCGGCCGTGTTCGGCAAACAGGTCGAGCGTGTCGACGGCGACCCGCACCGCGCCGCCGTCGCCGTGACGCAGGCCGTGGTCGAGCGCCGCGTGGGCCGCCAACCCGGCCATGCCCGACCACGAGAAGCCGACGAACCGATGGAAGTACTCCTTGGGCAGGAACCGCCCGCCGCCGGCCGGCGCGTCGCCGTACACCCAGCGCCCGACGTAGAAGACCCGGTACGTGCGCCCGCCGCGCTCGATCTCCCGGATCAGCCCGCGGTCGTCGAGCATGGTGCGCAGGCGCAGCTCGTAGTCGGCGCGCAGGGTGTGCGGCGGGTTGGTCGGCGATTCGGGGTAGAGCTGCCGCCACGCGGCCGAAAGCGCGCCGCAGTAGCCGGGGCGGTACACGGCGTCCTGGGGAGCGGCGTTCTGGCCGGCGGTGCCTGCTGGGCGGGCGGCGGCGCCGCGCCGGCGTGCGGCGGCGTAGAAGTAGAGCGTCTTGGCGTAGCGGGCGCCGTCCTCCAGGGTGAGCCGTTCGTCGCTGTCGAGCAGCAGCCGGCGGCCGAACACGGCGGACTCCGGTATCTGGTGCACCGCCTGGTACCGGCCCGTTGCGGGATCGACTTGCAGCCGCACGCTGGCGGCCGGGTCGGCGGCCCGGCGTTGCGGCGCCGCCCAGCCGGCGCAGACCCGCTCCTCGTCCTCGACGCTGAATCCGGCCGGGACCGTGGCGGCCGCCTCGGGGAAATCTTCGCCCAGGTAGTGGCACGCCTCGGCGGTGGGGTTGCCGTCGTACAGCAGTCCAGGGTGCAGGGTGTAACACGCATCCGCGGCGCTGATCGGCATCGTGCTGGTAAGGAGCAGTTTGACCCCGCTCACCGCCGCCCCCCGGTACCGCCACGTGAACGACGCGCGCCACGCGTCCGGGGCGCACTGCGTCACCGCCGCGTCGCAGAAGAGCCGGCCCACCGCGTCCCCGCTACGGTCACGTATCTCGAACACGCCGGCGCCGCCGGCGCCCTGAGCGGCGGTGACGGTGAACCGTTCCGGCTGCAGCGTCTCGAAGTCGAAGTTGCGCGCCCGGTCGCCCGCCTCGTCGACGCGCCGCGGGTCCGGCGCGCCGACGGTCTGGCGGATGTCGTCGACCAGGATGAAGCCCCAGTCGTCCTCCGGGTAGCGGGGCGCGGCGTGCCAGCCCCACGGTTCCACCGGCGCGTAGTCGAGTATCTGCAGGTACGCCTGCCGGCCGCGCCGCTCCGTCACGTCCCAGCCGCGCCGGACCAGCTCCAGGTTGCGTTCGCCGGTGGCGGAGCGGACCCGTTGCCAGCCGCCGGCGCCGTCGTCCACGTACAGGTTGAGGCAGGTGACGTCCGTAAAGTCGCCGCCGCCGATCAGGAAGTCGATGCCGTCGCCGGCGATGGTGAAGACGTCCGACTGCAGCTCGCCGATCAGGGTGCCGAGGTTGCGGTTCTTGCTGTTCACCAGGCGCTGTCCCTGGTAGCCGCTCACCGGCCCCTGTCCCGGGAACGCGCCGCGCGCCGGCTGCATGCCGAACGCGGTCCCGTTGGGCCGCACCTGGACGGTGTCGTGGACGTTGAACGGCGCCGAGCGGGGGTCCCAGGCGCCGGCCGCCGGGCGCCACCCCCGGTAGCGGTTCTGCCGGATGTCGATACCGGCCGTCACCTCGAACGCGGAGGGCGCCTCGAACGCGGGGGGCGCGGGCCCGATCGGCCAGCGCGGCGCAACGCCGTCGGTCACCGTGGCTGCGCGCCCAGACCGACGATGAGCGGCGCGTCCGGGGTGACCAGGATCGGGTCGGCAAAGGTGAGCGTTGCGCCGTCCCGGCGAACGTCGGCCAGCGCGTCCCCGGCGCGCACGCCGACCACCGAGGCGCCGGCGGCTGCCGCCAGGCGGTCGGAGGTGAAGCTCGACAGCCGCAGATGGCCCGACTCGACCCGGAGCCGGATGGACGCCGCGTCGAGCGTACAGGTTCCCCAGCCGGAGCCGAGACTGAAGAAGGCGGTAAACGGCGTGTCCGCCGTCTTCGGGCTGAACCCGACGTGGCCCCGCACCGCGTCGAACTCGAAGCCGGCATACGCCAACAGCAGCGCGAAGGCGGCCATCGACCGGGCGTAGTTGCTGCCGCACTCGATCTCGTTCCAGGGATTGCGCCGGCTGCCGTCGTAGCGGTCGCGCACCGCCTTCACCAGGGTCAGCCCCTCGCCCAGCATCCCCTCCTGAATCATGTGGCCGGCCGCCTGGTACTCGAATCCGTGCATGGTCTCCTGCGCATAGGTGATCGGCACCACCGGCGTGGAGCGCGGGTAGGAGCAGATGATGGCGCCGGCCTCGTCATCGACCGCGTACAGCCGCGCCGGGTTGAAGTGGTCGCGGAACGAGCGCTTGAAGTTGTGGCGGAAGATGGCCGCCAGCGCGGAGCGCGTGCGGCTGCGGTCGAAGACTTCGCCGAGTCCGCAGATGTTGGCGTGCCACTGCGCCAGCACCTGATCGATCGCGCACCCTTCCGCCACCTGGTACTTGATCTGGCCGTGCTCCTCGTCCCAGTAGCGCCACACCTGACTCCGCCCGCCGCGGTAGCTCTCGTGCGGATCGCTCGCCGCGTACGCCTGCAGGATGGAGCGGTCGGTGACGTCGATCCGCTGCTGGTAGTACTCGCCGTTGAACAGGTTGCGGTCCGTCCACTCCTTGCCGTGCGCAAACAGCTGCCGGTACTCCGCCGCGGTGTCGGATTCGCCGAAGTGGTCGGCCATCTCGGCGCCCGCGGCGAGCGCCGCCAGGTAGAAGCCGGTGAGCCAGGAGCACGGGCCGAACAGCTCCATGTCGAGCGTGTGGTGCTGGCGCCCTTCCAGGACGCCGTCGCGGTCGGCGTCCCAACGGTCGGCGTTGCCGTCGGCCCAGGCGAAGGAGATGTTCTTCTTGATCGTCTCCCAATGGCCGCGCAGCCACGCGGAGTCGCCGCTGATCTTCCAGTCGCGGTACGCCTTGATCACCCCGCCGAACTGGCCGTCCACGCACGGCCGGAAGCCGAGGCGCTCGCGCCCCAACGGGAGCTGCAGGCGGAACGTCATGCCGCCGTCGGGGCCGGCGTTGTAGCGGAAGTCGGCGTCGCGCATCGACCGCTCCAGGTCCGGGAACAGAAACGGCAGCGCGTACGCGTAGTTCCAGACGTGCGTGCAGCTCCCCTCGCAGCAGCCCTGGTCGACGCGCACCCCTTCGAATCCGTAGAAGGTGCCGTCCTCCAGACGGAGCACGGTCGGGCTCTTGAGGACGGACAGCGTGGCGGCGGCGGCGTCGAGTACGGGCGGCGGAACGGTGCTGGCGTACAGCGCGTCGCGGAACGTCATGGTCCGTTCCCGCAGCCGGTCCCACTCCCGCAGGCAGTAGCCGGCGCTGGCCGCCGAGTCGGCGAACCGCGTGGCGTAGTGGTTGCGCCACTCGGCGGTCTCCAACGCCGGCGCCGGGTCGGCCCGCTGCTCGTGCTCGACTCCCACCGGATGCCAGTAGTTGACGCAGTTGGGGTAGCTCCAGGTGAGCGCGAAGCGGACGGCGCGGGTCTCCCCCGCCGGCACGTGGACGCGCGCCGCCAGCACGCCGGTGGCGTCGCCGCCAAAGCCGCCGCCGCCGTCCGTGCTCGGCTCCGGGTAGCTGCGGTTGCGGAAGGGGCCGGAAGCGGTGAAGTCGCGCCAGTAGACGGTCAGGTCGTCGAACCACGCGCCCCGGAACCAGTACTCCTGGTAGCTGACGCCGCTGCCGTCGGTGGCGATGGTGAGGTCGCCATAGCGCGGGTGGCCGGCGTCGATGCCGGTGGTTCCCAGGGTGAGCAGCCGGAGCCCGCCGTCGGCGCGGGCGCGGTTGACCGCCGCGCCCGCGCCGGCGGGGTTGGTGACCGCCAGCGCTACGGTGTAGTCCAGGCCGACATCACGGAGGTTGACGATCCGCAGCTCGAAGCAGGCGGCCGGGATGCCGGAGTCGTCCGCATTGCCGGGAATGAAGGGGTTGAAGGCGCGGAGCGACACGGCGCCCGGAAACTTCGCGTCGGCAAAGGAGAGGGTGGCCACGGGAAACGTGCCTTCGAACTCCACCTTCCCGAAGTGGGGCAGTCCGCCCAGCGAAGCGCGCATCGGGCCGAAGCCGTAGCTGTTGAGCCAGGTCGTGCGCAGACTGCCGGACAGCGGCCCGGTCAGGTCGCCGTGCAGCACGCGGGCGTCCACGACCTGGCCGTTGCTGCGTTCCGCCTTGACGGCGAAGTGGCTGAAGCCGTTGACGCTCCCCTTGTTGGGCCGGTTGAAGATCTCCCAGTCGATCAGCCGGCCGTTGCCGGCCAGCCCGATCGATCCGGTCCCGATCCCGCCCAGCGGAAACGAGATCTCGTTGAGTTGCGCGCCGCGGTACGTGAAGTGGGCGCGGACCGTTTCGCTCAGGCGATAGCCGCTCATGGGTCGCCGCGCATCGTAACGAGCGGGCGCCGCCCTGACAACCGCACGGCCGCCGGCCTGCCATGATCGGTCAACACTTCGAAGGCCGCTACAGGATGCGGCAGTCGTACTCCGCGATCCGGGAGTCGTCGGTCACGAGAATGAGACCGTTGGCCTGACTCTGGACAACCAGCATGCGGTGGAACGGATCTCGGTGGTGGAACGGCAGGTCGGCCAACCGGAGCGCCTCCCGCGGGCTGAAGTCGAGCCACTCGAAGCCTGCCTTCTCCACGGCCGAAAACAGGTCTACGTCGACGCGCAGCTTGCCGGTCGAGACCTTGATGGCGATCTCGGCAATCGAAACTGCGCTGACGAATACGGCGTTCGCCGGGTTCTCGATCGACTCGCGGCGCTTGCGGCCGAGCCGCTCCGGTTCGTTGAGCGCATGGAGCAGGATGTGCGTGTCGAGGAGCAGTCTCACCTGCCGGTCGGATAGAACAGCTCGTTGAGCGCAGGATCGTCCTTGGTGAAGTCGTCCGGCACGACGATCTGACCGCGCAGCAGCCCGAGCCGGCGTTTGCCGCGGGGCCGGTGCTTGACCAAGTCCGCGATCGGCAGATTGTTCTTGGCGACGGTGACCGTCTCCCCGTGATACACCCGGTCGAGCAAGCTCGATAGGTGCGCCTTGGCCTCGGACACGTTGACGATCATGCGACTATCCTCCCGGCTTCGTTGACCAGTCTGACCTATTCCAGGTCACTTGGTCAAGTCGTTTGGTTCGGCGCGTCTTCTTCGATGCCGGGCGGCGGCACGCGGGGCTTGCCGCGGGAGCGGCGTTCCGGCAGACTCCCAGGCTCAGGATATGCCCGTCGAACGCGCCGTGATCGCCTCCGCCTGCCGCACGCCGATCGGCGCGCTCGGCGGCGCGCTGGCGGAGGCGCCGGCGCCGAGCCTGGGTGCGGCGGCGATCCGCGCGGCGGTGCGCCGCGCCGGCGTGGACCCGCAGACCGTGGATGAGGTGTTCATGGGCCAGGTGCTCACCGCCGGGGCGGGTCAGGCGCCGGCCCGGCAGGCGGCGATCGGCGCCGGACTGCCGGAGACGGCGCCGTGCACGACCGTCAACAAGGTGTGCGGATCGGGCTTGCAGGCGGTGATCCTGGCGGCGCGGGCGGTGCTGGCCGGCGACGCGGACGTAGTCGTGGCCGGCGGCATGGAGAGCATGTCCAACGCGCCGTACCTGCTTTCCGGCGCCCGCCGCGGCTTCCGCTACGGACACCGGCAGGTCGACGACAGCATGATCGTCGACGGGCTGTGGGACGTGTACAACGACTTCCACATGGGCGCCGCCGCCGAGCTGATCGCCGACGAGTACGGGATCGACCGCACGGCGCAGGACGCCTACGCGGAGCGTTCCTACCGCCGCGCGCTCGGCGCGCAGCGCAGCGGGCGCTGGGACGCTGAGATCGTGCCGGTCACCGTGCGCGCCGGCCGGCCGCCGGTGACCGCCGACGAGGAGCCGGGCCGCGCCGACTTCGACCGGATGGCCGGCTTGCGACCGGCGTTTGCCGCCGACGGGACGATCACGGCGGCCAACGCATCTTCACTCAACGACGGCGCGGCCGCCTGCGTGGTGATGACCGAACGGCGCGCGGCCGATCTGGGCGTCACGCCGCTGGCGGCGCTGGTCGCGCACGGCAGCGTTGCGGCCGAGCCGGCGCGGTTCCTGGTGGCGCCGGCGCTGGTGGTGCCCCCCATGCTCGACCGGGCCGGCCTGCGGATCGACGACGTCGACCGGTTCGAGATCAACGAGGCGTTCGCGGCCGGCAACCTGGCGGTGGAGCGCGACCTGGGTATCGACGGCGAGCGGACCAACGTCGACGGCGGCGCGGTGGCGCTCGGCCATCCGATCGGCGCCAGCGGCGCCCGTGTCCTCACCACCCTCCTGCATTCCCTCGCCGCGTTGCCGCGCGGGCGTCCGGCGCGCGGCGTGGCGGCGCTCTGCATAGGCGGCGGCGAGGCGTGCGGGGTGGTCGTCGAGCGGGCGGCGCGATGATCGAGCTGTCCGGGAGCGAGGAGTTCGCCGAGCCGGCCGCGGAAGTGTGGCGGCGGCTGTCCGACCTGTCGTTCCTGGCGGAGGCGATTCCCGGCCTGTCGTCGGCCGCCAGCACGGCCGGCGGCCGTCTGACCTGCAAGGTAAAGCCGGCGCTGTCGTTTCTGACCGGATCGCTGTCGACCACCATCGACGTGCGGGAGCGCAACGAGCCCCGGCTGGTGCTGGCGATCCGCAGCAAGGGGATCGGTTCGACGGCGGCGGTCACCGCCACCTTCGACCTGCGCGAGTCCGGCGGCGGCGCGGCCGTCGATTGGACCGCGGCCGTGGACGAGCTCGGCGGGTTGCTCAAGCCGGTCGGCGCCGGTCTGATCAAAGCGTCCGCCGGCAAGGTGATCGCCAGCGCCTGGGAGGGTTTCCGGGCGCAACTCGCCGCGCAGCGTAGCCGGTCGGCGGGTTAGCCGGTCGGCGGCTGCCTCAGCGGCCAGGCGCCTCAGCGGCCAGGCGCCTCAGCGATACGCCTCGTACTCCTTGCCGAGCACGCCGGCGGCTATCTTGAGCTTGAGTATCTCGTCGGTGCCCTCGTAGATCCGGCAGACGCGCACGTCCTTCCAGTGGCGTCCGGGGCGGAACAACTCCGAGTAGCCGCGGCCGCCGAACACCTGCATGGCGCTGTCGGCGGCGCGGAACGCCGCGTCGGAGGCGAACAGCTTGGCTTCCGCCACCAGCAGGTCGGCCCGCGCCGCCAGGGCCGCGTCGCCCGGATCGTCGTTGGCGGCCTGCTTTGCGTCCGCGGCGGTGTGGATCAGGCTCTGGCTGGCCTGCCGGGCCAGCTCGATGGCGGCGACGTGCTCCTGCACCAATTGGTGGCGCGCGATCTCCTTGCCGTGCTGCACGCGCTCCTTGGCGTACGCGCACGCCTCTTCCAGACAGTCCTCGATCACGCCGAGGCAGCCGGCGGCGACGCTGAGCCGGCCGGCGCGGAGCGTCCGCATGGCTATGGCCAACCCCTGCCCCTCGGCGCCGAGCAGGTTTTCGACCGGAACCGGATAGTCGGTGAGCTCGAACATGGAGGTGTCGCTGGTCGGCAGCCCCACCTTGGCGGTCATCATCTCCCGCTCCATGCCGTCGGCGCCGGTTTCGAGCATGAAGGCGCTGAACCGCCGGTCCCGGCCGGCGGCCGGATCGCCGGCGGCTTCCGGATAGGCGAACACCACGATCAGATCGGCGATGCTGCCGTTGGAGATCAGGTACTTCACCCCGTTGAGGAGAAACCGGTCACCGTCGCGGCGATAGGTCATCCGCATCTCGCGCGGATTGGAGCCGGCCTCCGGCTCGGTCAGCCCGAACGCCGTGATCGTGCGGCCGGCGGCGGTACCGGGCAGCACGCGCCGGCGCTGCTCCTCGGTCCCCCACTCCAACACCGTCGTCTGGCCGATCGAGCAGTGGCCGGAGAACAGGGTGCGCACGCCGGTCCCCTCGCGGCCGATGCGCGCCAGGGCGTCGACGTAGGCGCGCACGTCCGCGCCCCGCCCGCCGTAGGTCGCCGGCACGTTGATGCCAAGGACGTCATGCTTGCGCGCGATCTCGACCGCCCGGTCGTTGAAGCGGTGCTCCAGGTAGCAGAGATCCTCGACCGGCCGGATCTCCTGACAGAACGCCTCGACGTCGGCGAGCAGCGCTTGGCGGGAATCGGTGTCCATCATCGCTCCGATACGGAAGAGTCGGCCGCCGCCAACACCGCGCCCAGGTCGGCGGCTAGCCGCTCGACCTCCGCCGCGGTGTGCGCGGTGCTCAGAAACAGCACCTCGTAGGCGGACGGCGGCAGGTAGTGACCCCGTTCCAGCAGCGGCCGGTGCACGGCGCCGAACCGGTCGACCGCCGCCGCATCGATGCCGTCGGCGCGGCGGGGCAGCGCGCCGGCCGCCAAGTACGGCCAGACGATCGAGCCGCACCGTTGCGCCTGCGCGTCGCTGCGGCCGATCCGCGCGATCGCGTCCTGCAGAACGGCGCCGAGCCGCTCCAGCCGCTCGTACGGCGGGTCGTCGCGCAAACACCGCAACGCCGCGATCCCGGCCGCCATCGACAGCGGATTGCCGCTCAGCGTGCCGGCCTGATAGACCGCCCCGTCCGGGGCGAGCCGGTCCATCAGTTCCGCCGGCCCGACCACCGCGCCGAGCGGCATGCCGCCGCCGATCACCTTGCCCAGGGTGACCAGATCGGCGTCGATCCCCAACGCGCCGCCGTAGCCGCCGTAGCGCAGGCGGAAGCCGCTGATCACCTCGTCCAGGATCAGCAGCGCGCCGGCCCGCCGCGCCAGCGCCGCCACCGAACGCAGCCACTCGGGCCGCTGCGCCAGCAGGCCGTTGTTGGCGGGCAGCGGTTCCAGCACCACCGCGGCGATCCGTTCGCCGAGCTCGGCAAAGACGCCCCGGATCGCCGCGTCGTCGTCGAACGGCGCCACCACCGTGGTGGCGGCGACCGGCCGCGGCACGCCGGCCGAGTCGGCGATCGCGTGCGTCGCCAGCCCGGAACCGGCCTTGACCAACATGCCGTCGGCGTGACCGTGGTAACCGCCGTCGAACTTGACGGCCAGGTCCCGGCCGGTCGCCGCGCGGGCTATCCGCACCGCGGTCATCACCGCCTCGGTCCCGGAGCTCACCGCGCGCAGGCGCCGCCGGCCGGGAAAGGCGGCCAGCACCAGCTCGGCAAGCTCCAGCTCGCGCTCGTGACAGGCGCCGAACGAAAGCCCATCGGCGGCGGCGCGCCGCACCGCCTCCACCACCGGCTGCGGGGCGTGACCGTGGATCAGCGGCCCCCACGACAGGCAGTAGTCGACGTACCGGTTGCCGTCCAGGTCCGTGCACCGGCTGCCGGCCCCGCTGCGGAAGAACACCGGCTCCCCGCCGACCCGGCGAAACGCCCGCACCGGGCTGTTCACGCCGCCGGGCAGCAGGTCGAGCGCCCGGGCATACGCTGCGCGGCTCCGCCTTACATCCAAACGAAATTCCTCCCGTAACGGTGACGCGGACGGATCGCACTGCGCCCGGGGGCGCGGCCCGCGCTCAGGTTGGACCGTACCACATCCGCCCGTTATATTCCGCCGCAAGGCAATGATGAACGTGAACCTGCGATACGCGCTCCGGCGCGCTCTCTTCGCGGCCGCCGCGCTGGCCGCGGCCGCCCCCGCGGCGTTTGGCCAGGATGGCGAAGCGCTGCCGTTCGACCCGGAGGTCCGGCGGGGCACTCTGAGCAACGGCTTGGTCTACTACGTGCGGAGCAACGCCGAGCCGCCGGACCGGGCGCAGCTCCGCCTGGCGGTGAAGGCCGGATCGGCCATGGAGGAGGAGTCGCAGAGCGGGCTGGCGCACTTCGTGGAGCACATGGCGTTCAACGGCACCGAACGCTTCGCCAAGCAGGAGATCGTCGGCTACCTGGAGTCGATCGGCAGCGGGTTCGGACCCGACCTCAACGCCTACACCAGCTTCGACGAAACCGTCTACCGGCTGGAGATCCCGACCGAGAACCCGGCGGTGCTCGACACCGCCATTCAGATCCTGAGCGAATGGGCCTACGCCATGGCCTTCGAGCCCGAGGAGGTGGTGCAGGAGCGGGGCGTGATCATGGAGGAGTGGCGCTCCGGGCGCGGCGCCGACACCCGCATGCTGTACCGGCAGCTGCCGACGCTGTTCGGTGACTCCCGCTACTCGGTCCGGCTGCCGATCGGCGTGCCCGAGGTGATTTCCGGCGCCACCGCGGACCAGCTGCGCGAATTCGCCGACACGTGGTACCGGCCGGAGCTGATGGCGGTGATCGCGGTGGGCGACTTCGACGCCGACCGGATCGAGGACACGATCCGCCGGCGCTTCGCGCCGCCGCCGCAGGGGACGGTGGAGTACGCGCGGGCGCGGCGCTCCGCAACCCCGGCCGAGCAGCCCCGCTACGCGATACCCGACCACGGGGAGCCGCGCATCAGCGTGGTCACCGACCCGGAAGCCAGCACTGCCTCGCTGAGCCTGTACCGCAAGATGCCGGCGGACACGGGACGGGACGCCGCCGCCTATCGGCGCCTGCTGGTCGACGCGCTGTACGGGGAGATGATCAACGCCCGGCTGTTCGAACGCATGCAGGTGGCCGATCCGCCGTACGCCGGCGCCAACGCCGGGCGCGGCCATCTGGCCGGCGCCACGGCGACCCTGGTCGCCAGAGCCTGGGTGAGCCAGGACGGTATCGCGCGCGGGCTGGACGCCGTGCTGGAGGAGCTGCGCCGGTCGCAGCTGCACGGATTCACCGCCACCGAGCTGGCGCGGGCCAAGGCCAACCTGATGCGGGGGGCGGAGAGCGCGTATCAGGAACGCGACCAGCAGCCGTCCGCGCGGCTGGCCGGTGAGTACCTGCGCCATTTCCTGACGGACGCCATGACGCCCGGCCTGGAGCGCGAGGTCGAGCTGCACCGGCGGTTGCTGCCGGACATCAGCTTGGCGGAGGTCGACGCGGTGGCCGACTTGTGGGCGGAGCCGGGCAACGTGGTGCTGCTGGCGTCAGGCCCGGAGGGGATCGCCGCCGCCGCTGCCGCGGCTGCGGGCGCCGACCCGAACGACCCGGAAGCGGCGAACGCATCGTTGGGCGCGGCGCTGCTCGGCCAGCTTGCCGCCGCCGTCAACCGCGGCGTCGAACCCTACGTGGACCGGATCGGCGACGCGCCGCTGTTGGCCGGCATGCCGGCGCCGGGCGCGGTCACCGCCGAACGGCGCCTGGAAGAGATCGACGCGACGGAGTGGACGCTGTCCAACGGCGTCACCGTGATCGCCAAGCAGACCGACTTCCGCAACGACGAGGTGCTGATGGCCGCCACCAGCCCCGGCGGCGACTCGCTGGTGGCCGACGCGGACTACATCCCCGCGTTCAGCGCGGCGTCGATCGCCGCCGGCAGCGGCGCCGGCGTGCACGACCAGGTCACGTTGGAAAAGCTGCTGGCCGGCAAGGAGGTGTACGTCTCCGCCTCCATCGGCGAGCTGTTCGAAGGCATGCAGGGCAGCGCTTCACCGCGCGACCTGGAGACCCTGTTTCAGCTCGTCACCTTGTACGCGACCGATCCGCGCTTCGATCCCACCTATTTCGAGTCGTTCCGGTCGCGGTTGCGGAGCCAGGTCGAGAACCGCGACGCGTCGCCGCAGATCGTGTTCCGGGACCGGATACAGAGCGTCCTGGCGCAGGAGCACTTCCGCGCGCGGCCGATCACCACGGAGGTGGTGGCGGAGCTCGACCTGGAGCGCTCGCGGGCGGTGTACGAAGACCGCTTCGCCGACTTCGGCGACTTCACCTTCATCTTCACCGGCGCGTTCGATCCGCAGGAACTGCGGGCGTTGAGCGCGGCCTACCTGGGGGCGCTCCCGTCTGCGGGACGTCAGGAGCAGTGGCGGGACGTCGGCATCGACCCGCCGCCCGGCATCGTGGAAGAGACGGTGCGCCGGGGCGTGGAGCAGGTCAGCACGACCTACGTGGCGTTCGCGGGCGACATGGAGTGGAGCAGGACGGAAGCGCTGACGCTGACGCTGCTGGGCCAGATGCTGGAGATGCGCCTGCGCGAATCGATCCGGGAGGGGCTCGGCGGCGCTTACAACTACGGCGCGTTCGGCAACTCCCAGGCGCTGCCCGACCCCGAGTACCACGTGTTCGCCTTCTTCGAGAGCGACCCGGCGCGCGCCGAGGAGCTGACCGAAGCCGTGTTTGCCGAAGTGGAGTGGCTGCGCGCCGGCGGCGAGCAGAGTTATCTGGACAAGGCCAAGGAGCTGCAGCGCTCCGCCCGCCAGGAGCAACGGACTTCCAACCGGTTCTGGCTCGACCAGATCCGCGCCGTCGTGGAGCGCGATGAGCCGTTCGCCGCGATCGGCGGCTTCGAGCAACGCCTCGACTCGATCACCCCGGAGGACGTCGCCGAGGCGGCGCGCCGCTACCTGGACATGGACCGTTACGTGCACCTGGTCCTGCTCCCCGAGGAGGGCTGACCGGGGAGCTTCAGTCGACTTCCAGCGAGCACGCGTCGAGTTGATACCAAGCCACCTCGCCGGTTCCGATGCAGTGGCGAATGCGCCGGTCGTAGCGCAACCCAACTACGGCGGCGTAGGCGGGCCGGCCGGTGAACCGAGTCAGCAGAGCCGCGTTGCGGAGCGCCCGCGTCGTGTCCCGGTCGTCGACCGTGTACGACACTTCGGCGGCGAGGAAACAGCGTTGCCCGGCGCGGTCTTTCGCTTCCACGATCAGGTCGGCCCGCCGGAAGCTGCGCAGTTCATCGGTCGGGATGCCGGCGGTATCGCCTTTCCGTGCAAGTTCTTTCTTTTCTTCGTAGGGCACGACGCGGACGTACTGGAGTCCGCTCTCGACGGCGATCAGGTCCGCTTCCGCCATGGCGGCGTGTCTGGCGTGCGCGGCCTTGATCGGGGTCAGGTCATCCCCGATCCGCTGCAAGCGTCGGTCGATCGCTTCAAACTGGCGCTTCGTGACCGCCATGAACTCGGCCAACGTCGCCGGCATCTCCAGCAGCTCGCGGGTCAGCAGGCGGGCGCGCATCGCCTCAAGCAACTCGGGATTCTCATCCATTGCTCGAACCAAGCCTTCGACGGTCGTGGTCGTGGACATCGACTTCAGCATTGCTCACTCGGTCGCCGCCGGTCAATCCGCGAACGTGGCGAGCTTGATGGTCGAGCAATGCCTCCAGCATCGGGCCGAGCGTCTGCGGGTCGCGGCACACCAGGAAGCGCCACGCGCCGAGCTCGCCCCAGTGGTTGACGGCGCGCACCCAGCGCTTGGCCGCTTCGTGCTTGGCGTCGGTCTCGTCGCGGGACTGGCCCTTGATCTCCACGACCACCTGCACGCCGCCGCGCAGCCGTACGATGAAGTCGGGCTCGTAGGCGCGCGCTTCTCCCTGGTGCTGGTAGGGAATGGTGAAGTCGAGGTGGTCGTTGCGCGCGTAGCACTCCACGACGCCCCGGTCCGCCGCCGCCAGCCGTTCGAGTTGGAACGCCGCCGCCTGCTCCCAACTGCCGGTGTCGCACGCCACGTAGTTGAGGTGGCTGGCCTGCGCGGCCTGCACCGGGCGCACGGTCTTGAAGCGGACGCGCGCGGTGCTGCCGGTCGGCTCGTAGCGGTTGAGGCGCGGTAGCGGCGCCCGCTCGCCCTGCGCGTCGTCGGGCCGGATCGCCGCCGCCAACCGCTCGGCGATGCGCTCGGCGTAGGTCTGCAGGCCGATCTCGCACGGATGGCAGCCGCGCAGGTCCACCCGCTCGCGGACGTACGCCTGCACGATCCGCAGCACCTGCGGAAACAGGGCGTGGCGCGCCACGCGCCGGGCGTTCAGAGCATTCGCGCCGTTCGCGGCGTTCGCGCCATTCGCGGCGTGCCCGTCGTCACTCCCGCCATCGCCATCACGGTCGCCCCCATCACCATTGCCAGTGCCGGCGGCGGCGCCGATTGCCTCCGCCGCTTCGGTGAGCTGGCGCACCACGTCGCGGGCGATCTCGAAGGCGATGGTCTGTGGATGGTGGGCGGCGTAGTACCCCTGCCGGTCGACGCTCTGGAACCCGAAGCCGCCGAAGTGGCCGGGCGCGCCGACCTTGTAGCTCACCTGCGGCTGGACGAAGGTGTCGACCGGCACGCTGGCCGGATCGAGCGCCAGCGGTTCCACTGCGGCCACGTCGCAGACGACCCGGTTCCGCTTCAGGGGAAGGACGTAGCCCTCCACCACCGGGAAGCGAATCTCCATCTCCCGCCGCTCCGGGAGCGCCGTCACCTCGTGCTTGGGCCGCTCGTCGGGCGGCGGCTCGGCGCCCGGCTGGCGCCCCTTGAACGGGATCAGCGAGAACGGCACGCCGAAGACGTCGACGTACTCGGCGGTGAGCAGGCCGGTCTCCGGGTCCGGCGTGTAGTCCATGCGGCGCAGGCCGCGGCCCACCACCTGCTCGCACAGCAACTGACTGTGGAACGCGCGCAGCCCCAGGATGTGGGTCACGTTGTTGGCGTCCCATCCCTCGCTCAGCATGTTCACGCTGATCACGCAGCGGATGCGCGCCCCCGGTTCGCCCGGCCGGCCGATGGTGGAAACGACGCGGCGCAACGCCTCGGCGGCCTCCTTCCGGGTGGCGTTGGGATCGCCGCTTTCGGCCGCTTCGAGCAGCTTGGAGTCGATGCGCAGCGTGACCTCCCGGCCGCCGGCGTTCCACAGCTCGGGGAAGCCCTTGAGGCCGGCGCCGCCGTCCGCCTGCAGCCCGCCGCCCGCGCCTTCGCCGCCGCCGGCCTGCTCGCCCGCGTCCGCCTCCTCGCCGGCGATCATGCGGTGGAAGTGGGTGGCGATGGCGGTGTTGTCGCACACCACGATCATCATCGGCGGGGTGCGGTCCTGGCCGGGAGCGGACGCCCGCACCTGCTCGAACCGCTCCTTCCACTCGCCGGCCAGCGTCAGCAGCGCGTCCTCGGCCCTGCGGTAGACCGCCTCCGGCTTCGGCCGCCCCCGGCTCAGCCGTTCGCCCGGCTTCAGGTCGCGGGCCACGTGCTCCCACAGGCGGAAATACTTGGGATCGGGCCGCCCGGTGTTGTCGGCGGCGGGCAGGCGCGGAATCTTGGTGATGCCGCACTCGATGGCGTCCACCAGGCTGAAGTCGCTCACGATCCAAGGGAACGGCGACCCTTCGGGATAGCCGCTGCCGGCCAGGTAGAACGGCGTGGCCGACAGGTCGATGCAGACGTCGATGCCGCAGGCGGCGTTGATCCGGTCCAGGCCGTCCACCCACACCGTGGCCGCCTCGCGCTCCGCCCGCGCCGCCGGGGGCAGGTCTTCGGCGGCCGGGGCCGGCCGGTAGGCGTGATGGCCCTCGTCGTTGAGCACCAGCAGCGGCGCGCCGTCGTACAGGTCGCCCAGGCGGTTGCGGGCGAACGCCTCCGGGGTCTCCTCACCGATCCGGCCCACCGTCACCGCGCCGACGCGGATCTCCTCGGAGTCGGGGCTGAGGCGGTGCCAGTTGGTGACCATCACCTTGCCCTTGGCGAGCTCCGGGCGCAGCGGCGACGGCACCAGGTCGAACTCCTCAAAGTAGTTGCCGGCGGAGGCGGGGCGCAGCACCTGCAGCCGTTCCTTGATGGTGAGGTTGGGGCAGACCACCAGCACGCGGCGCGGAAAGCGGGCGTCGCCGGGGTTGGCGCCGCGGTTGCAGAAGGTCCAGGCGATCAGCATGGCCATGACCACGGTCTTGCCGCTGCCGGTCGCCATCTTGCAGGCGTAGCGGGGGATCGGGAGCGCCCGCGCGCCGGCGCCGCTACCGTTGCCGCCGTTGCCGTGGGGAGCGTCGGCCAGCCGCGGCGGCTGCGCCACCTTCGCCACCCACTCCTGGGGGCGCGGATTGACGCCTTGGCCAAGCATCTCGAACTCGGCTAGCGAAAGCCCCGGTTTCCGGCGCGGCGTGCGGCCCTGCGCCAGCATCTCGCGCAGGTAGATGACGGTCTCCACCGCTTCGAGTTGGCAGAAGAACAGGCGGCGCAAGCGGTCCTCCCGCCACCAGTGGCGCAGCAGCTTCTTGGTGGTCGGCGACGAGCCCGGCCAGCCCGCCTCCCGCCAGCGGCGCACGTCGCCGCGCAGCACGTTCACCAGCGGCAGGTCGTCCCGTTCCTCCTCCGCAAACAGCCCGCGCTGCGCGCTCCCGGCCCGCTCCGTCTTGTACCAGTAGCCGGCCTCGCGCCGCCCCTCGATCTTCGACGGCAGCCCGGTGCCGGTGTCGTACAACCAATACGCCCCGGGCTCCCCGTACGGAGAGCAGATGATCGGCTCCTCCACCGGTTGCAGCGGAACCTGCGCCTCGGCCATCGCCCCTATGCCTCCCCCAAGTGCGCCGCGATCCGGTCGCAAGCGCTCATAGAGCCATTTCCAGCCAGCCTTCAACGAGCAAATCGCCGATCCGGGAATTCTGCACGACCTCGTTGAAGTGCGGGACCTCAGTTAGCGGTCGGATCGTCGATTCGCCGGTCTCCTCGTGACGGTGGCAGAAAAAGGTCTTTCCGTTATCGTAGTGGTCCAGCCACTCCAGCACTGTCGGAGAGTAGGTAGTTGCGAAGACTTGAGTATCGTCCGATTCGGCCAGTTTCATCACCAACTCTACCAGAACGCGCAGGCCACTTGGGTGAATGCTGCTTTCTATCTCCTCGATGATCATAGCGTTGGGCGACTCGGGTTGAAAGAACGTGGCCGCCATCGCCGCAAAGCGCAGCGTACCTTCGCTGAGCGCCGGTGCGGCAAACTCACCGCTGTTTTCGCGCAGCATGAACAAGCAATCGCCGACGGCGCCGCTCAGCGTTCCAACGCCGCTCACTTGCTCCGGTAGAAGCTCCTGGAGCCACGACAGATACGCATCCTTTTTCTTCTTGTCCTTGCAGATCTCCCGAACCAGTCCCGCAAAGTCTTCCCCACGTTCACCGAGGCTTATTACCTGCGGGGCTTCCGAATACCCCTCCAGCATCCGACGTGACACGTCGACGCGCTGCGTGTTCGCCAGCATGCGCCGCACCGCGAATATGCGCTCGTTGAGATGGCGGCACTCCCGAAATGGACGTTGCGTCGCAAGAAACGGTACGACGGCCGGTGAACGTAGCAGTGCTTCCATCGTCCTGTCGTCGCGCGCGCCGCACCACGATATTGACTTGGAGCTACCCAAGTACATGTACCACTCGGACCCTACGGAAAATACCTCCTCCCTCAGTTCCGCTTGCGCCGGCGCGAACGAGATACGATACTCCCAGTTCCGCTCAGGGATCCCGGGCAGCGTTCCAGAAATCTCGATCGTCACTTCGTCACCGTCTTCGGCGCCGGTGAAGAGGGCGTAGCGGCTTCCTCCTCGGATACCGGGCCACGCCTGGGTGATGGCGCTCTTGGGTTTACCGTCGAGAATCTCGCCGATGGTGAAGCCGTTGCCGATTCCTTGCAGGACGCGGAGCGCTTCGAGGAAGTTGGACTTGCCGCTGGCGTTGGTGCCGATAAACAGGTTCATACGGCCCAACTTGAGATCGACGTTGCGGAAGCTCTTGAAGTTCTTGATGACGATGCGGTCGATCATGCCGGCGCCTCCACGGTGAGGACGCGCAGGCCCTCGTTGCCGCGCGGGTCGATCACCTTGACGGCGATGCGCCACGGTTCGCCCCGGCGGCGATCGGGCGGCGGCGCGAACGGCAGGCTGCGCAGGCCGCTCAGGTCGTCGAACGCCGCCTCCTCCACCAGCCCGGTGCGGCCGAGCGCCCGCGCCAGCCGGCTCCACTTGCTCTTGTCGGGGAAGAACGCCTGGCAGATGCAGAACGTGCGCCCGTCGTAGTCGGTATCCAGGAACCAGGCGGCGATGCCCGCCGCGTCGGTGGGCGCGAGCGTGTTGGTTACCGGATCGTAGACGTCCATCCCCTCCACCTCGACCACGTAATCGCCCTCCTCCCGGCGGGTGGGGCCGGCCACGCGCGGGGCCGAGAACACGGTGAATATCTGGCTGCCGGGCTGCGTCTTGAGCAGGTCGTCGAGCGCCGCGTCCGGGCTGATCAACGCCATGTGCAGGCGCAGGTTGCGGTGCGCGGAATGTTCGATGGCGGCCTGCGCCGCGGCGTCGAAGCCGAAGCCGGCGAACACGACGTCGTCGTAGCCGGCGCGGTTGGCGTCGCGCACCACCTCCTCGACCTGCCACGCGGTCACGTTGCCGGCCTCCGGGCCGATGCTGACGGCCACCCGGCGCGCGTCCCCGGCGCCGTTGCGCCACTCGCCCTCGGCGTGGATCAGGGCCGCGCCGGTGACCGGGTCGAGCCGCTCGAAGCGCTGCTTCTTGTTGGCCGGAAACTGTACGCCGCTCGCCTTGAGCAGGCGGATCATCTTGTCCAGGTGCGCCTCGGCGTTGGCGACCGCGGCGGCCCCGTCTTCGGCGCCGAAGTTATCCAACTCCTCCGGCGCGCCGCCGATCGGCGTGTCCGGCCCCTCTTCGAGCGCGATCACCCCTTCCATCGTGAACGGCCCGGCGACGCGGACCGTGCCCTTGACGATGGCCGGCTTGTCGACCAGCTCCTCGGTCTCGGCGTTGGCGGCGATGCAGGCGTTGACCTCATCCATCTTCGCCCGCCACGCGGCGCGGTAGGCGGCCAGCGCTTCGCGGAGCGGCTGCGGCCAGTCCGGGTCGGCGTCGAACGGCGCCTCCCACTCGCGCCATTCGCCGGCGGGAATCTGGTCGCGGTACTTGGCGGCCTGCCGGGCGGTGACCGCCTTGAGCGGCCGGCGCGCGCCGACCGGAACGATCAGATCAGGCGAGGTGTCCGGCAGCAGCCAGCGCCGCACGTCCGCGCTGGTGACGGCGTTGGCGCCGTCGCGGCGGTGCTTGGCGATCAGTTTTTCGACGAGTTTTTGTTTCTGTTCCGGGGTGATGGTGACGAGGTGGCGGTTCAGCGCGGCGAGCGCCGCGGCCAGTATCGGTTCGTGGCGGGCGAAGATCGGATCGAGCGCGGTGTTGCGGGCGATGCTCTTGAGCGTGATATGCGGCACGGTGCGGCAGTCGAGAGTGAGCCGCTTGCCGTTCGGGCCGCCGTTGCCGTCGGTTCCTTCGATCCAGGTTCCGTTCGGGTTGCGCGCCACGTCCTCGGCGCTCAGTGCGCGCAACCGGTAGTAGTCGAAGCGGGCGGTCAATAGCCGATGCTTGGCCAGCGTCAGCGCCACCCGGCTGGTGTCGATCGTGATCCACCGCCGCCCCCACTGCTCGGCCACGAACGCCGTGGTGCCGCTCCCGCAGGTCGGATCAAGCACCAAGTCGCCAGGGTCGGTCGTCATCACCATGCATCGTTCGACAACCTGTGACGAGGTCTGAACCACGTAGCTCTTTGATTGATCGCCGACGAACCCTCCGAATCCGGTGTCCGTCCAGGCGTTGGTGAACGGGAAGCTCCGATAGTCGTCGAGAAACCGAACGTAACGGGGCGTGTTTCCTTTCATAAAGATGCGCTCGGCAGCCAGTAGACGATTCATCCCATCCTGATCTGTCTTCCAGTGTGCATTGGCAGGTGGGCGATATTTGGATGACCCCACTGGAAGCTCGAATCTTCCTGTCTCGGTAGCACCCTCAGAGTAAAGAACGCTCCCCTGCAATAGCGCTCCCTGTCTCTCTTCTATATTCTCTATCTCAGACGCCGAGTACCGCCTCAACTCTCCGTTTGGGAACAGCACATGATCGTAGAATCGTCCCGAGGTGCTGAGATTCTTGTCGTCGAGTAGCTCCCTTTTCTTTGTCTGGTTCCGGTCCTTGCCATACCAAATCAGAAAATCCAGCACGCTTGAGACGCCAAAAGTGCCCAATCCGCTTGTCTTCTTGAAGGCTACGATGGTGATGAAGTTATCTGCTCCGAACACTTCATCCATAACAGAGCGGACAAGATGAAGATTCCTGTCATTGATCTGCACGAAGATGCTGCCGGTGTCGCTGAGCAGCTCGCGCGCCATCGTCAATCGGTCGCGCAAATAGGCGAGGTAGGAGTGGACGCCGAGCGTCCAGGTGTCGCGGTACGCCTTGACCATCTCCGGCTCGCGGGTCAGGTCCTGCTGCCGGTCCTTGACGTCGCGCTGGCCGAGCTGCGGCTGAAAGTTGGAGGCGAACTTGATCCCGTAGGGCGGGTCCACGTAGATCATCTGCACCTTGCCGGCAAGGTCCTCGCGGTGGGCCAGGCTGGCCATCACCTGCAGCGAGTCGCCCAGGATCATGCGGTTGGTCCAGTCGATGTCGTGGCGGTAGAACTGCACCGCACGCGCGTAATCGAGCTGCGGATCGGCGAACAGATCGCGCTGCACGTCCTGTCGCGCGAGCACGCGCAAGATCGCCTGCGTGGAGACCCGCTCGTGCATGTGCAACGCCACCGGATCGACCTCGAACCACGGCCGCTCGCGCTTGCCCGTCCACTCCAGCCACGGCTCATGCCGCCGCAACGCCTCCGCCAGCGCCGCGGCCTCATCCTCGGTGAGCGCCCGGTGCCGGGCGGCCTCCAGCAACGCCGGAAGCCGGTCCGCCGCCGCCGCGTCCGGCGCCGACCGCAACGCCGGCGGCAGATGCGGATTGTACTCATACCGCACCGCCCTCTTCTCGCGCACCTCCCCCTGCGCCGCCAGCCCCGCCGGCGGAATGTTCTTCCGCACCGCCGGATACGTAATCGACGCGACGCCGTCCGCCGCGCGGCCGCCGGTCGCCGCGGCGTCTCTACGCGACATCCCGATTCTCCGGTCTTCCGGTCACGCTAAACCGGTTCAGACGCGAGATTCCGATATGCGGTTGTCTCTATCTTCTCGAGTACCGGCTCGTTCTGCTTAACAAGCCCCTCCTTTGCCGCCCGTGTAGGTCGTTCGCGTAACAACAACAATACAAACTGGATAGAGGTCAACAAAAGGAATACCAGTGACGTGAACATCATGTGTTTGAGTATCGCCACGGGAATACCGGTCCATATTTCAACGGCTCTCGTGCGGGTGTATTCATCAGGTATCCGCTTGACGTTTTTCGCGATCCGCTCAATGGGCTCTACGTCTGTCTCGATATTCTGGATGCGCTCTCCGATCCTTACCAGTACTACGAATGAGAACGACACCCGGTGGGCAAATTGTAGCATACCGCACAACGACTGCTCGACGGATCGATACAGCGGGTTATCGAACTGTAGCGTCGAATCGGGATCGAGAGCAAGATCGAACCACCTTTCCCGCAGACGAAACAGATGATCTCGGAATATGTCCAGACGCAGTCGGCGCCACAGGAAATAGATCACGAACAGAAATGTCACCCCGACCGTTGTCGTCAGAGCGACCACCGCATGTTCCATCACTCGTCCTCCCTCCGTGTCGAACCGGTCCGATTCAGGCTACTGGATTGCCGTCCTCTATCGACTCTTTGCTCCATGGTCTTGATACGGCGACTGAGATGTGTAGCACGGTACGTCAACGTAATGGCCGCGCGGTGGCTCGTCAACTGCCCGTGCCATCCTCCGCGGCCAGGACGCGCAGGCCCTCGTTGCCGCGCGGGTCGATCACCTTGACGGCGATGCCCCACGGCTCGCCCCGCCGGCGGTCGGGCGGCGGCGCGAACGGCAGGCTGCGCAGGCCGCTCAGGTCGTCGAACGCCGCCTCTTCCACCAGCCCGGTGCGCCCGAGCGCCCGCGCCAGCCGGCTCCACTTGCTCTTGTCGGGGAAGAACGCCTGGCAGATGCAGAACGTGCGCCCGTCGTAGTCGGTATCCAGGAACCAGGCGGCGATGCCCGCCGCGTCGGTGGGCGCGAGCGTGTTGGTTACCGGATCGTAGACGTCCATCCCCTCCACCTCGACCACGTAATCGCCCTCCTCCCGGCGGGTGGGGCCGGCCACGCGCGGGGCCGAGAACACGGTGAATATCTGGCTGCCGGGCTGCGTCTTGAGCAGGTCGTCGAGCGCCGCGTCCGGGCTGATCAACGCCATGTGCAGGCGCAGGTTGCGGTGCGCGGAATGTTCGATGGCGGCCTGCGCCGCGGCGTCGAAGCCGAAGCCGGCGAACACGACGTCGTCGTAGCCGGCGCGGTTGGCGTCGCGCACCACCTCCTCGACCTGCCACGCGGTCACGTTGCCGGCCTCCGGGCCGATGCTGACGGCCACCCGGCGCGCGTCCCCGGCGCCGTTGCGCCACTCGCCCTCGGCGTGGATCAGGGCCGCGCCGGTGACCGGGTCGAGCCGCTCGAAGCGCTGCTTCTTGTTGGCCGGAAACTGTACGCCGCTCGCCTTGAGCAGGCGGATCATCTTGTCCAGGTGCGCCTCGGCGTTGGCGACCGCGGCGGCCCCGTCTTCGGCGCCGAAGTTATCCAACTCCTCCGGCGCGCCGCCGATCGGCGTGTCCGGCCCCTCTTCGAGCGCGATCACCCCTTCCATCGTGAACGGCCCGGCGACGCGGACCGTGCCCTTGACGATGGCCGGCTTGTCGACCAGCTCCTCGGTCTCGGCGTTGGCGGCGATGCAGGCGTTGACCTCATCCATCTTCGCCCGCCACGCGGCGCGGTAGGCGGCCAGCGCTTCGCGGAGCGGCTGCGGCCAGTCCGGGTCGGCGTCGAACGGCGCTTCCCATTCGCGCCATTCGCCGGCGGGAATCTGGTCGCGGTACTTGGCGGCCTGCCGGGCGGTGACCGCCTTGAGCGGCCGGCGCGCGCCGACGGGAACGATCAGGTCGGGCGGCGTGTCCGGCAGCAGCCAGCGCCGCACGTCCGCGCTGGTGACGGCGTTGGCGCCGTCGCGGCGGTGCTTGGCGATCAGTTTTTCGACGAGTTTTTGTTTCTGTTCCGGGGTGATGGTGACGAGGTGGCGGTTCAGCGCGGCGAGCGCCGCGGCCAGTATCGGTTCGTGGCGGGCGAAGATCGGATCGAGCGCGGTGTTGCGGGCGATGCTCTTGAGCGTGATATGCGGCACGGTGCGGCAGTCGAGAGTGAGCCGCTTGCCGTTCGGGCCGCCGTTGCCGTCGGTTCCTTCGATCCAGGTTCCGTTCGGGTTGCGCGCCACGTCCTCGGCGCTCAGTGCGCGCAACCGGTAGTAGTCGAAGCGCGCGGTCAACAGCCGATGCTTGGCCAGCGTCAGCGCCACCCGGCTGGTGTCGATCGTGATCCACCGCCGCCCCCACTGCTCGGCCACGAACGCCGTGGTGCCGCTCCCGCAGGTCGGATCGAGCACCAGGTCGCCCGGATCGGTCGTCATCAACATGCAGCGCTGCACGACCAGCGGATGGGTCTGGACGACGTACTCTTTCTCCGCGCCGAAGCCGCTGATACCGGTGTCCGTCCAGCCAGATCCGACCGGGAAGCTCGGCGCGTCGTCGAAGTACCGCACGTAGCGCGGCGTGTTGCCGACCCGAATGATGCGGTGCGCCTGCTTCAGCCGCTCGATGCCTTCGGCGTTGGATTTCCAGCCGCCCTTGCGCGGCGCGGAAATCGGCCAGCCGTCGATCTCGAACGGAAACACGGTCGACTCGTTACCCGTCTGCGACGTAAGGTTGTCATGCGCAAACCGCCTTCCTTCCGATTCGTCGTCGGACTCGCTGAACCAGCCGTCGGGCCGCATCGAATAACGGTACTGCGTCGCCCCCGATTCACCGCTGACGCGCTCCATAAACGGCCGGCGAAACCTGATCCGTTCGATGTCCCTGGCGAACCAGATGAGATGATCGAACGTCTCGTCCAGAAACCGGCCGCCCAGCCCCGACGTCTTGGAGAACTTGATGGTCACCACGAAGTTGCTGACGCCGAACACTTCGTCCATGAGCAAGCGGACGCGGTGCAGATTCTCGTCGCTGATCTGCACGAAGATGCTGCCGGTGTCGCTGAGCAGCTCGCGGGCCATCGTCAATCGGTCGCGCAAATAGGCGAGGTAGGAGTGGACGCCGAGCGTCCAGGTGTCGCGGTACGCCTTGACCATCTCCGGCTCGCGGGTCAGGTCCTGCTGCCGGTCCTTGACGTCGCGTTGGCCGAGCTGCGGCTGGAAGTTGGAGGCAAACTTGATCCCGTAGGGCGGGTCCAGGTAGATCATCTGCACCTTGCCGGCCAAGTCCTCGCGGTGCGCCAGGCTGGCCATCACCTGCAGCGAGTCGCCCAGGATCATGCGGTTGGTCCAGTCGATGTCGTGGCGGTAGAACTGCACCGCCCGCGCGTAATCAAGTTGCGGATCGGCGAACAGATCGCGCTGCACGTCGCCGCGCGCGAGCACGCGCAGGATCGCCTGCGTGGAGACCCGCTCGTGCATGTGCAGCGCCACCGGATCGACTTGAACCACGGCCGCTCGCGCTTGCCCGTCCACTCCAGCCACGGCTCATGCCGCCGCAACGCCTCCGCCAGCGCCGCTGCCTCATCCTCGGTGAGCGCCCGGTGCCGGGCGGCCTCCAGCAACGCCGGCAGCCGGTCCACCGCCGCCGCGTCCGGCGCCGACCGCAACGCCGGCGGCAGATGCGGATTGTACTCATACCGCACCGCCCTCTTCTCGCGCACCTCCCCCTGCGCCGCCAGCCCCGCCGGCGGAATGTTCTTCCGCACCGCCGGATACGTCATCGACCCCACGGAATTATCGAGCTCAATGTGTTTTCTTCGTGTCATTCCCGAACAAGTCTCCTAAACGAGCATTTAGAATGGTATATCATCTTCGGATTCTTCTGGCGACTGCTTGGATAGCACGGGTCTAACCTGATACGACAGACGCTCAAACCTCTTCATTAACGGACGCATGCGACCTGTTACTTCTCCATAATGAATTATATGAATTATCTGAACAATGTCCGCTCGCATAGTTCGCAGGCTGTCAAGAACTTCTTGATAGCCTCCCTTACTCATAGCTTGATCGTCATGGAGATCGATGAATCGTTCAACTATCGACGCTACCAACGGCGACGGTAAAACGGTACGCGTGCCGAGCATGAAGCTCGTCGCTTGGTGTATCTCTTCCAAGAGCTCTCTATCTGCCCGTTTCGGTTGATCAGACGCCGGTCTTTCCATGTCCATTTGATATACGTCCATTTATGACCTCGACTAGTCTTTTGAAGTCTTCTCTCGTGAACTCGGTGGCCTGAAATTGTCTCATCGGGGCAGCCAAATCGACAGCGTTCACCGCAAATAGTATCGGGCAGACGCAGAATTTATCTAGCTTGTTGGATAAGACACCGGCTTCGAAGAGAAGCCAACTACTGTCTATGTTGTCTTGTGTGACACAAAATATCCCAACCTCGGAAGCGGACAGTTCTTGAGATATTTCGGAAAGCCATCGCGTTCCCTTTTCTGTGTCTTCAGGAGTAAAGTAGGGATCGATGGATTGAATGACAGTGGGGAGCCATTCTCGCAACTGCTCACCGATCTTCCTGCTGCGCTCTCCAGACCAGCTGACGAAAACCTTCATTTGGTTACTACCTCCCGCATTCGGCCATGGCTGCCATCCGTTTTCAGCACGTTGCCGCTCGCGGTCAACGCCCCCCGCCGTGGCACGACGATCGGTCAGGAAATGGTCGGGGCGTTGGGTGGTTCGATGATGCGGCCGTTGAGCATCTGCCATACGTTGTGGCTCCGCGCCATGTCGGCGGCGCGCTCGGTCACAGACTCCCCCGCTACTACGGGCACGACGGGTGTGCCGAGCGTGGCTAGCAGCGCCGCCCGGCCTACGGCCCGCCGGACGTCGTTAAGGTCGACCAGTGAGGAGATCTCCGCGAGCACCATGACCTGCCTCCCGTCGGCAATCCACCTGCCGCGCATGACCAGATCGGCCCACCCCACTTCGTCCCGGTCGCGCTGCGTCAAAACTCCCCCGTGGACGGCCTCCTCCAGAAGGTCGGACAGTTGCTCCGACCCGACGACGCGGCCCTTGCTGATCAGCCGGCCGAAATAGGCGTGAGCCCTCTCCCGGTAGCGGCGCTCCAGGTTCTCTCCCTTGAGCTGCCCGACGTCGGTCTTAAGTTGCCCCACATCGGTCGTTAGTTGATCGAGCTGCACCTGGACGTGGCCAAAGCGGCGTTCCATGTCGAGCCGCAGCTGCTCCAATTTGTGGCCCAATTCCGCGGTCTCGCGCCGTAGCTCGGCGGTTTGGCGCTGTAGCTCGGCAGTTTGGCGCTGTAGCTCGGCAGTTTGGCGCCGTAGCTCGGCAGTTTGGCGCTGTAGGTCGGCAGTTTGGCGCTGTAGGTCGGCAGTTTGGCGCTGTAGGTCGGCGATCTGCTCCGGCACTGCCAAGTATTCCTCGCCCATCACCAGGCGGCGCATCTCGGCCCGCCATTGCGGGCGATCTTCAAGCAGTTGCACAAGATCGTGGAAGTCTTCGACGGTGATTGCCATGTCGTCCTCCTGGCGCAATGTATCACTTCGGCTGCAAGTTGTCGATGCACCCCGCGGTATCGTGAAGTTCTTGATGACGATGCGGTCGATCATGCCGGCTCCTCCACGGTGAGGACGCGCAGGCCCTCGTTGCCGCGTGGGTCGATCACCTTGACGGCGATGCGCCACGGCTCGCCCAGGCGGCGGTCCGGCGGTGGCGCGAACGGCAGGCTGCGCAGGCCGCTCAGGTCGTCGAACGCCGCCTCCTCCACCAACCCGGTGCGGCCGAGCGCCCGCGCCAGCCGGCTCCACTTGCTCTTGTCGGGGAAGAACGCCTGGCAGATGCAGAAGGTGCGCCCGTCGTAGTCGGTGTCCAGGAACCAGGCGGCGATGCCCGCCGCGTCGGTGGGCGCGAGCGTGTTGGATACCGGATCGTACACGTCCATCCCCTCCACCTCGACCACGTAGTCGCCGTCCTCCCGGCGGGTGGGGCCGGCCACGCGCGGGGCCGAGAATACGGTGAATATCTGGCTGCCGGGCTGCGTCTTGAGCAGGTCGTCGAGGGCCGCGTCCGGGCTGATCAACGCCATGTGCAGGCGCAGGTTGCGGTGCGCGGAGTGTTCGATGGCGGCCTGCGCCGCGGCGTCGAAGCCGAAGCCGGCGAACACCACGTCGTCGTAGCCGGCGCGGTTGGCGTCGCGCACCACCTCCTCGACCTGCCACGCCGTCACGTTGCCGGCCTCCGGGCCGATGCTGACGGCCACCCGGCGCGCGTCCCCGGCGCCGTTGCGCCACTCGCCTTCGGCGTGGATCAGGGCGGCGCCGGTGACCGGGTCGAGCCGCTCGAAGCGCTGCTTCTTGTTGGCGGGAAACTGCACGCCGCTGGCCTTGAGCAGGCGGATCATCTTGTCGAGGTGCGCCTCGGCGTTGGCGACCGCGGCGGCCCCGTCTTCGGCGCCGAAGTTATCCAACTCCTCCGGCGCGCCGCCGATCGGCGTGCCCGGCCCTTCTTCGAGCGCGATCACCCCTTCCATCGTGAACGGCCCGGCGACGCGGACGGTGTTCTTGACGATGGCCGGCTTGTCGACCAGCTCCTCGGTCTCGGCGTTGGCGGCGATGCAGGCGTTGACCTCATCCATCTTCGCCCGCCACGCGGCGCGGTAGGCGGCCAGCGCTTCCTGCAGCGGCTGCGGCCAATCCGGGTCGGCGTCGAACGGCGCCTCCCACTCGCGCCATTCGCCGGCGGGAATCTGGTCGCGGTACTTGGCGGCCTGCCGGGCGGTGACCGCCTTGAGCGGCCGGCGCGCGCCGACCGGAACGATCAGATCAGGCGAGGTGTCCGGCAGCAGCCAGCGCCGCACGTCCGCGTTGGTGACGGCGTTGGAGCCGTCGCGGCGGTGCTTGGCGATCAGCTTTTCAACGAGTTTTTGTTTCTGTTCCGGGGTGATGGTGACGAGTTGCCGGTTCAGCGCCGCGAGCGCCGTGGCCAGTATCGGTTCGTGGCGGGCGAAGATCGGATCGAGCGCGGTGTTGCGGGCGATGCTCTTGAGCGTGATATGCGGGACGGTGCGGCAGTCGAGGGTGAGCCGCTCGCCGTTCGGCCCGCCGTTGCCGTCCGCTCCTTCGATCCACGTTCCGTTCGGGTTGCGCGCCACGTCCTCGGCGCTCAGTGCGCGCAGCCGGTAGTAGTCGAAGCGGGCGGTCAACAGCCTATGCTTGGCCAGCGTCAGCGCCACCCGGCTGGTGTCGATCGTGATCCACCGCCGCCCCCACTGCTCGGCCACGAACGCCGTGGTGCCGCTCCCGCAGGTCGGATCAAGCACCAGGTCGCCCGGATCGGTCGTCATCAACATGCAGCGCTGCACGACCAGCGGATGGGTTTGGACGACGTACTCTTTCTCCGCGCCGAAGCCGCTGATACCGGTGTCCGTCCAGCCAGATCCGACCGGGAAGCTCGGCGCGTCGTCGAAGTACCGTACGTAGCGCGGCGTGTTGCCGACCCGAATGATGCGGTGCGCCTGCTTCAGCCGCTGGATGCCTTCGGCGTTGGATTTCCAGCCGCCCTTGCGCGGCGCGGAAATCGGCCAGCCGTCGATCTCGAACGGAAACACGGTCGACTCGTTACCCGTCTGCGACGTAAGGTTGTCATGCGCAAACCGCCTTCCTTCCGATTCGTCGTCGGACTCGCTGAACCAGCCGTCGGGCCGCATCGAATAACGGTACTGCGTCGCCCCCGATTCACCGCTGACGCGCTCCATAAACGGCCGGCGAAACCTGATCCGTTCGATGTCCCTGGCGAACCAGATGAGATGATCGAACGTCTCGTCCAGAAACCGGCCGCCCAGCCCCGACGTTCTTGGAGAACTTGATGGTCACCACGAATTTGCTGACGCCGAACACCTCGTCCATGAGCAAACGGACGCGGTGCAGATTCTCGTCGCTGATCTGCACAAAGATGCTGCCGGTGTCGCTGAGCAGCTCGCGCGCCATCGTCAGTCGGTCGCGCAGATAGGCGAGGTAGGAGTGGACCCCGAGCGTCCAGGTGTCGCGGTACGCCTTGACCATCTCCGGCTCGCGGGTCAGGTCCTGCTGCCGGTCCTTGACGTCGCGCTGGCCGAGCTGCGGCTGAAAGTTGGAGGCGAACTTGATCCCGTAGGGCGGGTCCACGTAGATCATCTGCACCTTGCCGGCAAGGTCCTCGCGGTGGGCCAGGCTGGCCATCACCTGCAGCGAGTCGCCCAGGATCATGCGGTTGGTCCAGTCGATGTCGTGGCGGTAGAACTGCACCGCCCGCGCGTAATCGAGCTGCGGATCGGCGAACAGATCGCGCTGCACGTCGCCGCGCGCGAGCACCCGCAGGATCGCCTGCGTGGAGACCCGCTCGTGCATGTGCAGCGCCACCGGATCGACCTCGAACCACGGCCGCTCGCGCTTGCCCGTCCACTCCAGCCACGGCTCATGCCGCCGCAACGCCTCCGCCAGCGCCGCGGCTTCATCCTCCGTGAGCGCCCGGTGCCGGGCGGTCTCCAGCAACGCCGGCAGCCGGTCCGCCGCCGCCGCGTCCGGCGCCGACCGCAAAGCCGGCGGCAGATGCGGATTGTACTCATACCGCCCGCCCTCTTCTCGCGCACCTCCCCCTGCGCCGCCAGCCCCGCCGGCGGAATGTTCTTCCGCACCGCCGGATACGTCATCGAGCCCACGGATTTATCGAGCTCGCGGCGCTTTGTCTCTGGTGGCATCAGCGACTCAGGTGGCTTCTTTGTCGACCATGCGCCCGTTGATGTACTTGTGCAGGACGCTGGAAATGAGGGTCTGATACGGCAGCCCCTGGCGTAGGGCTGCCTTCCGAAACCGGTTCAGGTCGCGCTCCGACATCCTAATGTTGACGCGCTTGTTTTTCTGTAGCGTGGCTTGGGCGGCCAAGCGGTAGCGCTCGGCTTCCTGCTCGAAATCGGGAATAGTCTTCCACTCGCCTCGTTCGACTGAATCGAGTATGTCCTGCTCATCTTCGGTCAGCGTCATTCCGATCCCAGCCATGCGTCCTTCTCTCGTCATTCCACTCGAACAGGCGCACGGCCCATCATAGTGGCGGTGTGTGCTCTATGGCAACAGGCCAGGCGGGCCGGACCGGCGACTTGCGTGTGGCGATGCTGTCGGCGGCGCAGCTGCAGGACGCCCTCGGCCGGTGGCAGCCCCAGCACGCCGGTGGCGACGGGCGTGCAGGTCCGCCCCCGCTCGGCCGCGGCGCCTTCGATCCGTCCAGAGTCGTAGCAACCGGGTCGTCACTCATCGCCAATCTTCCACACCCCCTTCTCCCGGAACGCCGGGATGGTCTGGCGCCGCGCGGCGTTGGTCACGCTCGGCGCCGACAGGCCGCGCCGCCGGATGTACTCCGACAACCTGACGACGGAGTCTCCCCTGAGGTAAGCGAGGCGCTTGTGCATCGACTCCAGCAGCGCCAGCGCCAGGATGCGTTCCATCGTCTGGCTGCGGCTTCGGTCCAGGTAGTCCCGGAACGCCTGGTAGTAGCGGTCTTTCTCCTTGTCGCGGATGATGATCGGCGGCAGCCCGATCCGGGAGAGATGGAAGTTGACGATGACGCGGCCCATGCGGCCGTTGCCGTCGCAGAACGGATGGATGGTCTCGAAACGCAGGTGGAACAGGGCGATCCGGTCCAGGAAGTAGGCGTCGAGGTCGCTGGCGTAGTCCCGTAGCGCGGCAGCCATCATCGGCTCCACCCGCTCGGGCGCCGGGGCGACGTGAGCGCCGACGCGCACGTATTCTCCGGTGCGGCGGAACCGGCCGGCGATGTCGTCGTCGATGCCGCCGATCAGCATCCGGTGCAACAGGACGATCAGGTCTCGCGTCAGCTCGCCGGCGGCCGCCTTGGCGCGGCTGTACTCGACCACCCGCGCCAGATTCCGGGCCTCGAAGACCTCCCGCACGGTGACGTTGCGGGACAGCGTCTGCTGCAGCAGGATACGTTCGGTTTCGTCGAGCGTGAGGGTCGAGTTCTCGATGGCGTTCGAGTTGTACACGCCCTCCGGTATCTCCGCGTCGTCGATCATGGTCAGCAGCGACTCCTTGCCGCCGCGCAACGCCTCGTACTCCCGCCGCAGGTCCCGGATGCGCGCTCTGACCGGCTGCGGCGTCGCCATACGCCGTCAGACGGTGCCGCATTCACGCGATCACGTCAAGAAGGCGTGAATCGGCGCAGAAACCGGGCGTCATTCACGTGTTTGCATCCTCGTGGCAGGGACGGGTTGCCTGGTCGCAACAAGGGGTGCTATGATGCGTGCGGGCCGGACATTGGAAACGGACTTGACTCCACACGGCAAGCGAGAAGGCGGAAGCAGCGTAGAAAGTCTTCACGAGAAGTGGAGCATCGATCCGGAATACCGGGCTGCCTATGACGAACTCGGTCCGGAGTTCGACGTAGCCCGCGCGGTCATTCTGGCGCGCAAGCGCCGGGATCATCTCGCCAATCTCACCAAGCGAATGGACACGACGGAGTCGGCCTGAGCCGCGCCAACGCCCGGTGCGACGCGAGGAGAGCACGAATGGGAGCCAGGAGGGTCAACCGCGCGATCGAGTTGCTGGCGGCCGGCCAGCCGGTCTATTACGCCGGCGGCCATACCGGCGCCGTCCTGACCCGCGAACAGGGAGTGCGGGACGCCTACACCTGGGCCGACTATGTCAACGTCGGCATGGAGCATGGCGCCTTCGACATGGCCGGGCTGGACCGCTATCTGGAGGGCTTGGTCGCGGGCGGTCCCACCCACGGCGGCCACCGCACGCCGGCCGTGATCGTCGAAGCGCCCGTGGAAGGCGCGAGCGAAGCTATCGTCCGCTACAACGCTTGGCAGTTTCGCCAGATTCTGGGGCGTGGGGCGCACGGCGTGCTGCTGTGCCAAGCCGAGACCCCGGACGCCGTGCGGGCGTTCGTCGAGTCGTGCCGGTACCCGTGCAACATGATCGGCGTCGACCGGGGACTGGAACGCGGCACGCGCGGCGTCGGTTCCGAGCCGTCGGCTGCCGCTATCTGGGGTCTGGACATCTCCGAGTACATCGCCGCGTGCGACCCCTGGCCGCTCAACCCGGACGGCGAGCTGCTGCTCGGCATCAAGGTGGAGTCGGTGCGCGGGGTGGCGCACATCGAACAGATGCTGGCGGTGCCCGGCATCGGCTTTGCCGAATGCGGCCCCGGCGACCTGCACGTGTCCTACGGCGTAACCCGCCTCCCGGACCGGCATGATCCGCGCGTCGTGGCGGCCAACGAGCGGGTGCGCGCCGCCTGCGCCGCCAACGGCGTGACCTTCCTGGACGGGGCGACGCCCGACACGGTGGCGGCGCAGATCGACCGGGGCGCGCGCATCATCTCCGGCGGCCGCGAACAGACCGCACGTATCGGCCGCGCCCATACCGGACGCACGCTCCCGGTAGGCTGAGCTACGCGGGACGCGCAGTCAGCCGGAACGCTTGAGCAGACCCCGCGCATATTGGTGTACCACCTCCGCGATCAGCGGCTGATACTCGACGCCGAGCCGGCGGGCAAGCGCCTTGATGGCCAACAGATCATCGGCAGAAATCCGCATGGTGATCTCCGTGTCCTTGGGTCTCCTGCGCGCGGCGCCCTTGAGCAGCTCCCGGAACCTGCTTTCCTCCACCGGATCGAGCCGCCCGCCGAGATGAGGCGCCTGCTCGATGCTCTCGATGAGCTCCTGCTCATCGGTGTCAAGATAGGTAAGCGGCGCCATCTCCGCGCTCCTACGATGTTGCGCCGCCATCCGCTTTCTCCTCGCGTACGGATGCCCGCGACCGCTCGGCCCAGAGTTTCAATCGGTCCGCAACGATGGTCTCGAGCGGCTGCTCGCCTAGAGCGAGGGTGTTGCGGCGCCGCACGTCGCGACAGAACTCCTCAGCCTCCGCGTAGCTGATCGCGCCAAGCGTCTTGGCGATCGTGTCGGGCGTCCGGCCGAGCGGTTCATCGAGAGTGGCGGCGAACCGCGCAAGATAGGCGGTCAGATCTCGCCGCGTCGGGGGGTTGAGCAAAAGGCGCACCTGGAACCGGCGCCACGCAGCCCGGTCGAGCAGCTCGGCGTGGTTGGTGGCCGCCACGACCACGGTGTAGCTTGGCAGATCGTCCACCTGCATCAGCAACGACGTAACTACCCGTTTGATCTCGCCGGTCTCGTGAACGTCGCCACGCTCCTTGCCTACCGCGTCGAACTCGTCGAAGAACAGTACGCACGGGGTTGTTCGGGCGTAGTCGAAGACTCGCTTCAGGCGGGTGGCGGTTTCGCCGAGGAAGCTGCCGATCATCGCTTCGTAGCGCACCACGAAGAACGGCACCGCCAGCGCCTCCGCGATGGCCTCGGCCAGGGACGTCTTGCCGTTGCCGGGAGGTCCCACCAGCGGGACACGGTGCCGCGGTTCAAGCGAATGCGCCCGCAGCAACGCGGCCCGGTGCTGCTCCTCGATCAACTCGCCGCACGCCCGCCGCGCCAGATCGGAGAGGATCAGGTCCTCAATCCGACGGCGTGGGGTCAACTCAAGAAGAAACTCCCGGTGCCGCTGGCCGTGCCCTGCGAATTTCGCCGTCGCGGGCCCGGCGCCATTCATGCGCATCGCCTCCGTCAGGCGTTCAGCGAGCACGTTGTGACGTTTTGCACGTTCCTCAGCGATGATCGCTTCCGTGACGGAGCGGGCGCGCGTTGCGTCACCGCTTGATCCGGCCTTCACCAGCGAAACGAGGAGGTCGCTCCGCGCCATGACAGTCCCCCCGTGTTTCGATCTGCTCCCAGGTTTGGAGCGCGTTCGCGTCATGGTACGGGCGTCCGGCCGGATTGTCTACCGCGGGCCGTCCCGGCTGGTGGCGCGGTCAGTGCCCGCCCGCAGTCGGGATGCGGTTGCGCCGTATGTATGCGCCGCTCAACCGGTGCGCGTCCCGTCGACGGCCTTCTCAGACTCGACGGCCGTTCCAGCCCCCGCAGCGTTCCGGGCAGCCGCGCCACCAAGCAGCCGCGCAGCAGCCGAAGCCGCGCCGGCAAGCAGTCGGGCAGAGCTCGCGGTGATGTGTCTCTCCGAGCAGCACAAACGCGCAATCACCGCGCGGCGCCAAGGCGGAACAAGCAACTGCGGGCCTGTCATGCTCGGAGCACCGCTCGACCTTGCCCTACACCACATACTTCCACACCTCCGGACTTCGGCGGCCTTGACCTCTACCCCGCAGGCGTCTCCCGTGACTACCTCGGCCACACGAAATCCTGAAGCGCCGCCCTCGAACGGTCATTCGTCTTCTGGTAGCAACATAGGGTTCAAAGCGTCTTCGGGTGGAAGGGTCTCCATATGCGCTAGCTTGTTACGGATACGACTCAGAAACCATGCTTGCTGCTTCAACTCCCGTGGAGCGTTCGTACGGTCGAGATGCCACGCCAATGAACCGATCTCCATCTCGCGGGGATCGTAAACACATTCGCCTGTTTGAGTCCGAATAGGTAGTCTCAAATAGCGCCTACAACGAGGTATAATGGCGATCCTCCGTTCTTCGACAACCGGTAGCAGGACCGCCGATTGACCCGCCCATATTCTCTGACTCACCGAGGCCGAATCGTTCGAGACCGTCAGGAGCGCAGAGTGCACGATGGGCCGATTCGCCGGACCATCCACTGTCCCGTTCTCCCAGCATCGAAACGTAGCCGGAGTCCACCCTCGGCGGCGCGCGTAGTCCCTAAGCGCCGAATCCGGGCTCAATGCCTCTAGCGGCTCGATCAGAAGCCGTTCTGCAAGCAGACAATCCCACTGAGCCACCTGCGACACCGTGTGTGCCACCAGTGAGCGATGTTCAAGATGCTCAATCCTTCCCGAAAGCCGAAATAACGCAAATACGAATAGGTCCAGCGTATCTACCACATTGCGAAAGTCCCGACGTACGAGAGCGACCTCTTCAGGGACACCTTCTTCAACTGTTGCGCCAGACAGAACGACGATGAACAGGGTACGACTCAGTAGGTCCACGCTACGACATGCATCGGCATAGGCCGCTAGAGCGACAGCCCACTGGGCCCAGTTGCACCGGCGAATCTTTTCTATCCAAAGAAGCCGCCCCTGAAACGCAACGGTATCCGCTAACTCCGCCATACCCCGAACCCTATGTGTGGCGACATCAGGACACACGCGCTCGCGCAGGAACACCAATGGGTCAGACGCCGCTGAGGCGTCGATGGAGGTCCACGCACTACATACCGGATACAAGCGCTCTCGCAACTCTGTCTCCAGCCCGGGAGGCACTGGGCAGGGAAACCGGATTACGACGTTCGATCCATCCCGAATCGCATTCTCGATGCCTTCGACAAAAGACGCAGGACCCGGCAAGGTCCAGATTTTCACGCCGGATCAGAGAACAGATCCAGTGAGTAGCCGACCCACCACACTGTCAATCTCCCATTTAGCGCCGGCTCGGCGCACTATGTGAAGTAGTTCGGCCCACCTCAATATGTTCCTAAGATTATCAGCTCCCACGCCCCGGTCCTCAGCGAACGTCCGGAGCTCCGTGAAATCAGCAGCACCATATTCTGTAAGATCGCGTAACACTTCCCTCCGAGATCCAATGCAATCAAGGCCGAATTGCTCATCGATCAACGGACGATTACTTGAATCCACTAACCAGCTGTCGAGACGTTCAAGCCCGACATCGAAGTCCCCCTCTTTCATCACCAGATGGTAAAAGCGCTGGAGTAACGCCCACCATCCGCCCGTATGATGAATGATCTTCGGGCACTTCTCGGTCGCGTCAGGAATACCTAAATCGTTCATCCATTGTAGCAGAAAACCCGCCCGCCACGGACGCAGTGGAACCCATTCAAGCCGTCCCTGAAAACTGAGATCGTCGAGTCCTTCGCGTGCCGAGTAGAGGTTCAAGAGACGCGTAGCGTTCGCCATAAACAGCACACGGACGTTCTTGTCTCTGCGCCCCCGAACGTTGAGATTGTGAACGCGTTCCAACGACTCACCTACCCACTCCTTATCCCACGGAACGGCGCTGGAGACTACGTAAATGGTCGTACCCTCGGATCGTCCATCATAGTGACTCACAAGCGTATCACCGAACTGGCGGCGAGTCAGCGATCCCACGCCCAACGGGTCGCGAAATTCTTTCTCGTCGAATAGTTGAACAACAAATCCCGAACGGCTTAGGAAGCGAGGAACGTCGTCGTAACCGGACGCCGGTAAGCCACAGACTATTGAGACACCGTTCTTCATCGCGCGAAGCGATCCCTCCTGCTGGTACGTAAGTGGGTTACGAGACGGAGAAGAATCTCCGCCACTAGGATCGTGAGCCCTGAACGTAGCAGGATCAGTCTCCTGCGGCAAGTTACGAGGTCTAAGAAGAGTCTCCAAAATCTCTTCCGATGAACCCATAAGCATCAACACGTTAGGGTTGCGCAACGTATATCGATGGTCGTCAACCTTACGCAGCACTCCAAGGCCGTCCATTTCATCGAGAAGGGACCGAAAGCGGTCGGTACCCGGCTCGAAGTCGTCGAAGCCCTCGGGCCAACAGGACCGGGCCTTTTCGTCTATCTGCCGGAAATCGAGCCCGTCGGAAAGGGCGGAATGTCGCTCATTGCATTCATAGGCCACCGTGTAGGCGATCACCTCGTAGCGAGGATCGAGCTGCAAAGTCAGACGAAACCTCTGACGAAACTCTTGGCGGAGATTCGTATCCTTCAGATAGGTGTCGTCAACGAGCGACTCCGGAATCGGAAACGGAGGTGCGTCAACTACTCTATTAGCCATCGATTTAACGAGGTCCGAGCCGTAGAGCTGTATGAGGTGCGGATAGTAGTTGGTTCGGGCGAGAACCCGGACTACAAGATTCTCGTCGAGCCGATAACCGGCAGCTGTGAGTGGTTCGAGGATCAGTGCACGAGCGTCGCGCCAAAGCGGACGAATTTGGATCGGTGTGCCGAAGTGACCGAGTGGATGATTCGAGGACTCGGCTGTCCGCAACACGTTATGGAGGCCGGCGAAGACAACTTTGATCGAGCGCTCAGTGGCATCCATGAGCCCTTTCAACTGGGCCGACTCCCGATACTCGGTACCTGGTCGGCCCTGTACTTGTCGAGCGTCTACTTCTAGAAATTTGTCGGCCTCGTCTAGCAGCAGAAGGAGCCTCCGTCCTGATTCTCGCCTAAAATAGCCTTCAAGAAAATTGACGAAATCGTCAATACGCCTTCGGATGTTAGGTGTGTTAGGATTAGGGTCCATAACGTCGTCCGGCATTTCCATTGCGGCGTTTAGCGCGCGCCAGATGGTGCTCCAGACACCTCGTACCCCGTGCTCGTAGACCCGATCATAGCCCACACCATCACGCTTCAAATCGATCCAAATCGCGTAGGTATCATTAGCGGGTCGGTGGTATTTTTTTTCAACTTGACGGAGAAGCGCGGTCTTGCCCAGTTGCCTGCCTCCATAGATAAAGCAAGACTCATTCGGAGCCGCAATTTCTTCGATTTCCCGCTCACGGCCGTAGAACATCTCAGGAGGCACCAGACCGGCGCTCGTGACGTACGGCTGGACGTAGGTAAAGGGTAGTGAACAGCCAAACAGAACTGGCATTCGGGACCCAACAGCGCCGCACAGGTACAGAATCAACACGTCATCGACTATAAGCAGGCTGCGGGAGCGTTCGCGAGTGAGGCGAGCAAGCACGGCTCGACGTGAAGCGTCTAGCGCGGCGAAATACAATACAATCGTTGCTTGCCGACGGTCCCCGCTGTTTGCGTGCTGAAGGATATCCTCCGCCGTTGGGCTTCTCCACAGGAATACGATCCGGTACCTTCCGCTGACGGACGAGCCGAACTCAGGAATCGGACACTGCTCCCTAGTGTCCAACGGGTCGGTCTCGACGAACGCCTCGGCAAGATCGCGGTGACTCCGAGACGTAAGGCGTATCTGGCGTACGACGAATCTAATCTCGGAGAGTAGTGTCTCAATGTGACCCTTTGCTGAATCGGATAAACGGCCAGCACGCCTTAGCGCGTACCATGCTGTCAGCATGCGTCCAGCTGATTCTCGTTGCTCGCGAGACACAGAAGTGAGCTCCATGCCTCCAAACACGTCAGAGGTTGTTACCTCACGGATCACCTGGGGGGCCGGCCGATCTTCTATTTCCTTCCTGATAGCCTCAGATCGTGAGGGATAGAAATCAACAAATGGATTTGGTGGCGCCGTATCGACCAAGAAGTTGATGGCTTCCGGTCGTCCGATCACCTCGTTAGCAGTGATGATATCGCCGCGCTTGATGGCGTCTACAATCCCAGCATAGCGCGAACTATCCGGCTCGATTCCTGAGCGCCTAAGATGGGAATGAGCTTTCGTCCTTAGCTGATCGAGCGCCGTGTCGATGTCGTGAGTGATTTTACGAAGGACAGCGTATTCAGCCTCGTAGTCGAGAAATTCGGGCTGTTCGGCGCGTCGCTCCATTTCAACAAGCTGGGCTTCGTACGTGGTTCTCTGGGCGTCCTGAATGTGTTCGCGCGAAAACGCTGTGGTGATCCTTGCTCTGGTATCATCAATATCGTGGCGCAAGTCCCGTCGGCGTCGCTGTAACTCCTGTGTCAATACACGGCGAATGTTGTCTGAGTGATCCAGATCGTTTGACTCAATCCATCGGAGCATCTGCCGTGTAGTTCGGAAATCACCGGACTCCAATCGCTTCATCGCTGCGAAATCCAAATCGAGCGGCTCGGACGTAATTAACGTGTCGAGCGCACTCTGGTCATCACAGGCAGATAGGCCGTCCGCGCCGATCGGGATCGTTGGATAGGGGAACAGCGCCGATGCGAGAATGTCTTGTGGATCAGGCTCTTGGTCGGACGCTGCCTGTAGGAAGGTACGAAATCGATCAATTGCATATGCGGCGGTGCTCGCGGCGGCGACCAAAAGCGTCGGCCCTCTGTTATTGGAGATTGTATGGAGCTCGTCGGCGGCGAGTGAACCGAGCCGCTGGACCCGATCTAGAAGTCTCGTGAGCGCGACGATGGTCTCGGGGGCTCGGTTCGCTGGCTGTGATGCGCGGAGACTCAGGTGCCGGCGACCAAGGTCTACGGCAATCTGCGCGTGTTCGTAGAGTTGTTTTAGTGCGCGAGCTTCGATGTCCGGGCCCCGTTGACGACCAATGAGATTACGGTCGGTTACCTTGACATGCTTATTGAAGTCTCTTTGGGTATGTAATTCGCTAAGTGATTCCTTGATGGATACGTCGTCCTCAGTATTCGAGGCGATTGATGCGACTAATCTTCCGATGATTCCCTCCGAGCTAAGCCACTGCTTCCACACCGCAGTCGCGGGCGCATATATCAAGGTCATCCTCGACGCACGCTGACGCCAGTCGGCAAGTTCGTCGCGAAGGCCATCGCGTTCCTGTCGCCAGGCAGCATCGGAACGGGCTGCCCTCAACATAGTGGAGTCGACGCGAACTCCCGGCAGCTCAGCACGGCTCGTTACGACGGCGTTAGCAAACCGAAACACCGCCTGCAATCGCTCGCTAGGGGAAAGCGATGAAAGGATACTCAGTGCAGCGGGCCCTGGCAAAAGCAACGTCGGCCGTAAAGCCGCGGCGAGCGCAAGCATATTGTACTGGTCACGAACCAAGTCGTCCTTATCTTCGACGGAATCGGACAACGAAAAACCTTCAAGGAGGCCACTCAGAGCGTACGCTATTGTACCATCCGGCGAAGTGAGATAGTCAGCAAGCGCGGCGGCTTTGAGGAGAACGGCTAAAGGAGCATCCGTCGAAAAAGCAAGGCGCTCACTCAGAGCGCTGACCTGGGCGGCGTAAGCAAGCCGAGGGGGAGATTCGCTTAGCGCGTCTGCAATCAGGCGGGCTGGCGGTGCTTCGGGGGGAGACCCAGACTCTATGGGCGGCTTCTCAGCGTCTGGCGCTGGTGTGGGTCGCCTAGTGGGTGTAGCGGCGACGCCGTCGGTGTCATCGGATTGCGGGTGTTTCGTTGCCGCTGGGTCGGTATCAGCGGCGCGACGGGTCAGTGGTGCTTCAGTAGATTCAACCGGGCGTACTTCATTCGCAGCCAATTGGGAGGAAGACTCATTAGGGGCGGGAATGGCGGTCGGTTCGGGCTTTTCGTCGGACCCGGCGTCTGGGGGGTCAAGGTCGTGCTCGTGGGGTTCGCTGGGGGCTGACTCGGTGGTGGTCGACGGCTGATCGCCTTCTGGTGCGGAGGCCGGTGGCGACGATGGGGTGTCGTGGTCGGGAGGCGAGTGTTGAGGAGCATTCGGGGAGAACGGTCTACCGAAAGGTGACAGCTGAGAAAGCAGATCAAGGAACGCCCGATATAGGTCAGTCCGCAACCCGGTAACGGCCTCGCTCAATGTGACACTGGAGCTTGCCCAATGTTCGTAGGATGCGAAGTCAGGGGGTGCGGTTGGGAAGGCGTCGAGCTTCGCTTGGGCAGTCGATAGGTTGGCCGTCACGTCGTCGATGTGCTTGAGAGCGGTCGGAACACTTTCTTCCAGTCGGATAAATTCTTCACCAATTTGCTTCATGGATAGCGATGGCCGTTCGGCTTCCCATGCGGCGTTCAGGTTCGTGCGCTGGGTGTTCCCGATCCAGGAAAAACCTTGCGGAGAAGAATCGTCAAGATAGGCATGCACTTGGGAAATCAGGTGGTCGAAAGCAGCGGCTGCGGTCCGTTCTTTGGCGTGTTGGGCGATCTTTGACAACTCATCGACGACGGCGCGTATTTGGGGCAAGGTGTCGACGATGAGGGGTGGACCCTTGGCGTCGTTGGCTAACGATCCCAGCGACTCGCAGAGGGCGGTCCACCTATCGAGGACGTCGTGTTCGTTGCTTTCGTTATTCTCGATTTCCTCTTCTATCTCTACAATATTTGCGATTTCCGAATCGTCTTCCGGTGCCGCACCGGTTTCGGTAACGTCGTCGGAAACCGGCGGTGTTTGTAGTATGTCGTCGTATTCGGCCGCGAGGTCGGGTATGGCGCTGATGGCGGAACGCAGTATGCGGTCGTCATCGACGATGGTCGCGATGGAAAAGACGGTCATCGAAACTTCGGCGCGTTGGTCGGGATCAAGAGCGTCCCAGGTATCAACCGACAAACGTTTTAGAGTGGCGGCCCATGCATGTGCGGAGAAGTCGGCCCAGGGAACGGTGTCGGTCAGATGCTGCGCAAGGTCGGGCCAGCAAGAAAAAACATCGAGACTTTGCAATGAGTCGCGTTTCTCAGTAGAGAAGTCGTTGAGATGGTGGGTGAGGAGACGATGCTCGAGCGAGGGAGGCTTCCGGGCAATCTCCTTGTCTTTGCCCGACTCAAACAGAGAGAAGATGTGTGCCCAGTATTTATATCGGCGAGTCTTGTCTTGGTAGAGCTCAAGCAGTAATAGCCGATCGCGTTCACTGGCGCTCAAGCGGCGACTCAACTTTGCCTTGGGAAAAGATGTTACGTTTTTTCGGGCGATGTCCAGGAGATTTCTGCATGTGTCGCGACTGAGCCCGAGTATGCGTTTCAGGCGGTCGAAGCCCTGTTGATCGCGGGAGATGCAATGGGGGAGGCCGTTGCGCAGCTGGTGGGAGTTTTCGGTGTCAGCCATCGGATGGTCCTTTAGGCAGGGCAGTATACATCACCGTCAGCACCTCTCGGAGGCGGCGGGCGACCTGGGGGGCTTCGCCGGGTTGCAGGGTCATGGGGTCGACGAACATGCCGCGCTCCCAGGTTCCCATGTTGATGCTGGGGTCGCCGTCGCGGAGCGGGGCGGCGCAGGCATCGGCCGTGCGGGCGCCGGCGAGCTCGATGCGGACGCGCGGCACGCCGCCGGGGAAGAAGAGCTCGTCGCCGTCGTCGACCGTAGCGTTCACGCCATCAACGCCGGCCAGCGCGTCCGCGATCAGCTCCGAGTCGGCGCGCCAGCGGCGGTAGTCCTCCTCATCGCTCCCTTCCAGGAACAGCTCCACCGCGGCCAGCAGGCCCATCAGCTCCTCCTTGCCGACCTTCATGCCGCGGCCGACCGAGCTGGCCGGCGATCCGTTCATGCGCGCGGCGCGGATCAGCTCCTCCTTGCCGACCACCAAGCCGCTCGACTGCGGCCCGCGCAAGCCTTTGCCGCCGGAAAACACCACCAGACCCGCGCCCAGGCGCGCCGGTTCGGTGAGGTTGGAGCGGGGCGGCAGCTGCGCCGCCGCGTCGACGATGACCGGGATGCCGCGCGGTGCGGCGACCGCCACCACCTCGGCGAGCTGCGCCAGCGTCTGTTTTCCCAGGTAATGCACGACCGCCGCCGTGTCGTCGTCGAGGGCCGCCTCGATCGCGGCGGTGGGGCACGACTCCCTGCCGCCGACCTTGACCAGCACGCCGCCGACCGCGGCGATCACCTGAAACAGGTAGTCGTGCGCGTCGACCTGCGGGATCACGAACCGGTTGCGCCACCCGGTGGTGAACGGCAGCCGCTGCACCCGCTCTGCGTCCGCGCCGGTCAGGCAGGCGGCCGCCGCCTGCTGCACGCCGCTGGCCGCGCCGCAGGTGACCAACGCCGCCTCCACGCCGATGCGGCGCGCCAGCCGCTCGCCGACCCGCTCCTGCAGCGTCTCCAGCGCCACGAAGCTGCCGGCCGCCTGCCGCATCGCCTCCAATACCGGCTCCGGCATCAGGCTTCCGCCGCTGGCCGTGCCGGTGCCGCGGCAGTTGATGAACGGCCGCACGCCCAGGTCCGCGTAGGTGGCCGGGCGGTTCAATAGACCCGCTCCATCTGACCGACCGGGACCTCTATCAGCACCGGCTCGCTGCCCGCGAACGCGCGCTCCAGTTCCCGGCGGAGCGCCGCCGCGTCGCGCGCCCGCGCCCCGCGCACGCCGAACGATTCGCTCAACCGGACGAAGTCCGGGTTGCGCAGGTCGACGCCGACCAGCCGGCCGCCGAAGTCCTCCTGCTGCGAGCGCTTGACGTTGCCGTACGCGTCGTCGTTGAAGACCACCACGGTCACGGCGATGCCGTGCAGCACCGCGGTAGCCAGCTCCTGGACGTGGTACATGACGCCGCCGTCGCCGCAGCAGGCGACCACCGGCGTGTCCGGGCGGGCGACCTTGGCGCCGATGGCGATCGGCAGCGCGGCGCCCAGGTTGCCGCGCGGATCGAAATACGTATCGGGCGCGTACACCCGGTAATAGTTGCGGCTGTAGTAGCCCATCTGGTTCATGCCGTAGGAGTGCACGCCGTCATCCGGGATAGCCGCGCGCAACGCCTCGACGTAGGAGCGCTGCGGCTGCAGCTGCTCGGTGTCTCCGTAGCGGACGGCGTTGAGCGCCGCGATGGCCGCAGCCGGGTCCTCGGCCCGCCCGGGACGCACCAGCTCGGCCAGCGTCTCCAGAGCGCGGCGGGCGTCCGCTTCGATGGCGACCGCCTGATCGCCGGCCAGCGCGCCGGGGTCCACGTCGATGCGGATCACGCGCGACGGATCGACGCCCGGCAGTGCCGCCGGCCCGGCCTGGGCGCCGACGGCGAGCACCACGTCGCGCGACTGCGCGAACTCCACCAGCGGCGCGTAGGCGGCCAGCGCCTGCCCCAGCGCCAACGGGCTGCGGTCGGAGATGGCGCCTTTGCCGGCGGTCGTCGTCACCACCGCCGCCGGCAGCAGCTCGGCCAGCTTGGCAAGCGCCGCCGCGGCGCCGGAGCGGTGGACGCCGGTTCCGGCCAGGATCAACGGGCGCTCGGCACCGGACAGCAGGGCGGCGGCGCGCTCCAGGGCGGCCGGGTCGCCGGCTGGCGGCTCGATCGTGACCGCCGGGGCGATCTCCACATCTTCCTCCTGCGCCAGCACCGTGGCCGGCACCTCCAGGTAGACCGGCCGCGGGCGGCCGGAGCACGCCGCGCGCACCGCCTCCGGCACTTTGGCCGCCACCTCGCCGGGAGTGGACGCGCGCGCGGCCCACTTGGTGACCGGCGCAAGCCAGTGGCCGCCGGCCGCGCCCTTGATCCGGTCCTCGGGCGCGCCGCTGATCACGATGATGGGGGAGGAGGAGCGGAGCGCGGTCGACACGCCCCCGGAGGCGTTGAACAGGCCCGCGCCCGGCACCACCAGCGCGGCGGCGGGCCGGTTGACGGCGCGCGCGTAGCCGTCGGCCATGTGCGTGGTCGGTTGCTCGTTGCGGCAGGAGACGTAGCGGATGCCGCCGGTGTCGAAGAAGGCGTCGACCGCCTCGTACTGGCCCGCGCCCGGCACGCCAAAGGTGACCGCCACCCCCTGCGCGGCGAGTGATCGGACCAGCGCCTGGCCGCCGTTCATGCGCCGCTTCATACGGCGCTCCCGGCCAGGGCGGGTTCGGCCGCCGCGGCGTCCGGTTCGGCGGCGCCGACCGGGTAGACCCGCGGGAATACCGGGCCGGCCATCGGCGCCCCGTCGGCGACGGTGATGTACGGCTTCATCACGTGGTCGTTGGCGGCGACGTAGCGCGTGGTCTCCGGCATGTAATGGACGGCGATGGCGCGCCGCTGCCGGCCGGACCGGTTGGGGAACGAGGCGTGCCACGTCAGGCCGTGATGGAAGTGGACGTGTCCCTTGGGCACGGGGCGCGGCGCCTGCCGGATCGGGTGGCCGGCGTACTGTTCCGGCAGCGTCGAGTCGTGGCGCATCTCCCGCAGCAGATCGCGGGCGGTCCCCCACCGGTGCGAGCCTTCGACCATCCACAGACAGCCGTTGCCGCGGTCCACGTCGTCCAGCGCCACCCACGCCGACACCTGCACCGGCGGTGTGAGCACCGGCCACGCCGGCGAATCCTGATGCCAGGAGATGGTGCCGCCGACGTCCTTCGGCTTGTACTGCACCTGGTCGTGCCAGATGCGCAGCTCCGCGGCGCCGGTGAGGCGCGCCACCGCGGTGACGATCTCCGGGTTGCGCGTGAGCCGGGCGAACGCCTCGCTCGCCTGCCAGATGTTGACGATCTGCCACACCGGCCGGCCTTCGCTCTCGGACAGGTCGACGCACCGCACCGGGCGGCGGCCGTCGGGGAAATCGGTGGCGGTCAGGACCCGTTCCATCTCGCCGCGCAGCTCGTCCACCGCCGCATCGGTCAGCACGCGGCCGCCCAGGACGAAGCCCTGGCGGTGGAACGCTCGAACGTCGGAATCGCTCAACATGGCGCCAGTATACGCCACCCGCGCGCGCCGGCTCAGCCCATGAAGTCGCCGCCGTTGATGTCGATCGGGGCGCCGGTGATATAGCCGGCGTGCGGGCCGGTGAGGAAGGCGACCGTCTCGGCGACCTCCTGCGGGCTGCCGAGCCGTGAGACCGGGAACTTCGCCCGGTACTCGGCGATCCGTTCCGGGGTCACGGTACCGCGCACCATCTCCGTGTCGATGAGCCCGGGGCAGACCGCGTTGACGGTAATGCCGTGCGGCGCCAGCTCCTTGGCCAGCGCGCGCGTCAGCCCCAGCACGGCGTGCTTGGCGGCGGTGTAGTGGCAGCCGCCCAGGGTGCTCACGGTGCGGCCGGCGGTGGAGGAGAAGTGGACGATGCGGCCGTAGCCGGTGCGGCGCATCGGTTCCGCCGCCGCCCTGCTGGTCAGGAACGACCCCTTGAGGCTGACCGCCACCACGCGGTCGAACTCCTCCTCGTCCAGATCGAAGAAGCGCGTGCGCAGCATGATGCCGGCGGCGTTGACCAGGATGTCGAGCCGCTCATGGCGTTCGACCGCGGCGGCGACCGCCCGCTCGACGTCGGCGGCGCGGGTCACGTCGCCCGCGCACGGCAGCCCGCCGAGCTCGGCGGCGAGCCGCCGCACCGGCTCCTCCTGCCGGTCGAACAGCACCACCGCGGCGCCGCCGGCCGCCAGCCGCCGCGCGCACGCCGCCCCCATGCCCTGCGCCGCGCCGGTCACCAGCGCGACTCTGCCGTCGTGATCTCCTGCCATGCCTCTCCCTTCCGGCGCTCAGGCTACCCCTCCGGCGGCGCGTCCGTCAGCGTCCGTCAAGCCGGCCGGCGCCGCCAAGCGTGAAGACGTTATGATCCGGACGGCCCATGAGCGCGACCAACGTGCTGGTGATGTTCTGCGACCAGCTCCGCCGCGACCTGCTCGGCTGCTACGGCAACCGGCTGGTGCGCACGCCCCACCTCGACGCGCTGGCGGCCGAGTCGGTCGTCTTCGACCGCGGCTACACGCCGGTGGCGATCTGCTCGCCGGCGCGCGCCAGCCTGCTCACCGGTCTCTACCCGCACGGCCATCACGTCTTCAACAACACGACCCCAGAGTACTCCTACTGCCGGCATCTGCCGCCGGCGGTGCGCGCCATCCAGGACTGGGCCGCCGCCCGGACCGATTGCCAGACCGCGTACTTCGGCAAGTGGCACGTCGGGCCGGCCCAGGACCTGTTTGCCGGCGCGTTCGAGCGGACGCAACGGCCGGGCACGCAGGAGGGGCCGGAGCCGCCGTTCCTGACCGACACGCAGTGGCACCCGTCGGCCGACTACTGGCCGATGGCGCGGACCGTCGAGCCGGGCCACGCCGGCACCGTGGACGCGCCGGTCGAGGAGTTTCCGGACGCCGTCGCCGCCCGCTACGCGTGCGACTTCCTGGGCAGCCGCGACCCGGACCGCCCGTTCCTGCTGTTCTGCGCCTTTCCCGGCCCGCACGGCCCGTGGCTGGTGCCGGAGGAGTTCGGGCTGCGCTACGACCCGGACGACGTGCCGCTGTGGCCCAACCGCTTCGACGACTTCGCCGGCAAGCCGATCTATCAGCGCAAACTCGCCGCACTGGAGGCGCGGCCGGGGGGCGCCGGCCGCCGGCGGACCGACGATGAGCTGCGCCGCGCGCTCGCCTGCAACTTCTCCTACGTCGAGCTGATCGACCATCTGGCGGGGCGGGTGATCGCCCGGTTGCGGGAGCTGGGACTGTACGAGCGGACGGCCATCGTCTTCACCGCCGACCACGGTGACATGGCCGGATCGCACGGCTTTTCCAGCAAGGGCGCCTACATGTACGACGAGATATACCGCGTGCCGATGCTGCTGCGCGTCCCCGGCGCCGCGCCCCGCCGCGCCGAGCGGGAGCCGGTCAATCTGACCGACGTCGCTGCGACCGCCGCGCATCTGATCGCCGGGCGGCCGGTCTCCACCTTCGGGTCGGGGCCGCTGCACGGCGAATCGCTGGTCGACTTCGCGCACGGGCGCGCGGCGTGGCCACGTCCGGTCCATTTCGCGCAATATCACGGCGACTGGTACGGTCACTATTCGTCGCGGATGGTGACCGACGGGGATTGGAAGCTGGTGTGGAATCTCACCGACCGATGCGAGCTGTACGACCTGCGCGCCGACCCGGGCGAGCTCCGCAACCGGTTCTACGACTCCGGCGACCCGCGTTACGACCGGGCGCGGCGCCGCTACTTCGACTTGCTCACGGCAGAGGCGCAACGCTACGGCGACGCGCAGCTCGACCTGCTCAGCGGCGGCTTGGAGATCGCCGGCGCAGGAGGCGGCTGGTGAGGCCGCGCGGGTCTTCCGGTCGGCGCGTGAACGCATGAACCACCGGCATACTCAGGAACAGAGGAGTCCATGATGGAGGCATCGATGATGCAGGCGGCCCACGTCACGTCCCCGGGGACGGTGAAGTTCGAGAGCTTCCCGGAGCCGGAGCTCACGCCCGGCCACGCCATCGTCCGGCCGGAGCTGATTTCGATCTGCGGCAGCGATCTGCGCGCCGTCTATGACCAGCCGGCCGGCGCCTATCCGCTCGCCCCCGGCCACAGCGGCCATGAGGTGGTCGGCGTGGTCGAGGCGGTCGAGTACGAGGGCAGGACGGTCTTTCCGTTCGAGCCGGGCGAGCGCGTGCTGGCCGCGCCGTCGCCGCACCACGGCATGGCCGAGCGCTTCGCCATCTCCTTCGACGGTCTGGTGCGGGTGCGCAAGGACCTGCCGGCCGAGCGTTTGGCGGTCGCGCAACCGCTCGGCACGGTGATTTCGGGCTGCAACAAGCTGCGCGACGTGGCTGACGCCACGGTCGCCGTGATCGGTCAGGGCGGCATCGGTCTGCTGTTCGACGCCATGCTGCGCCGCATGGGCGCGCGCACCGTGATCGGCATCGATCTCACCGAGGCGCGCCGCGCCGCCGGCTTGCGCTTCGGCGCCGACCGCACCATAGACCCGGCCGGCGGCGGAGCGCCGGCGGCGGTGGCGGAGGCGGCCGGCGGAGTGGAGCCGCAGATCGTCATCGACGCCGCCGGGGAGCCGGATTCGATCAACCTGGCGATGGAGCTGGTCCGGCCGAACGGCACGGTGCTGTTGTTCGGCGTGCCGCGGGTCGACTCCTTCGAGTTCCGCTACAAGACGTGGTACCGCAAGCGCCCGCTCCTGCGCGCCTCCTCCGTCGCGGACGGCAACCCCAACGCGCTGTACCAGCAGGCGCTCAACCTGATCGTGCGCGGCGACGTCGACGTCGACGGCCTGATCTCGCACCGGCTGCCGCCGTCCCGCACCGCCGACGCCTACGCCCTGGCCCGCACGCGCGCCGACGGCGCCCTCAAGGTGGCGGTCGACTTCCGCGCCGGCGACGGCCGGAGCGATCATTCATAGCCGGCCCACGGCGCGGCGGCTTCGGCGGCGCTCTGCTCGCGTCCGGTGGCGTCGCCGCCGAGCCATCGGTAGGGGCGCGGGCGCAACGTCAGGGTGCGGTCGGCCAGCGGCAACGTGATCGGCACGGCGCCGGCGGCGGCGGAGCGCTTGGCGGCGATCGCCATTTCCAGCGCCTGCCGCAGGTCGTGCCCGGAGATCCACGGCCGGCTGCCGGTGCGGACGGCATCCAGGAAGGAGGCGATGGAGGTTCCCAGGTAGGAGTACGCCGGATACTCGACCGGGGTGAACGGTCGATCCAGCGGCAGGCGGCGGCCGGCGGCGTCCTGCCCGCAGTAGACGTCGGTTCTGTCCCACTCCCAGCGGATCAGCGCCCGTTCGGTCAACAGATCGACCCCGGTGTGCGGCGTGGCTTCGCCGAACACCGGCACCGCCATGCCGTCGCTCATCGTGAAGCGGCCGTTGACGATCAGCCCGCCGTCGTCTTCGTCGTCGGCCAGCTTGTGCTCCGGCTTGCCCCAGGCAGTCACCTCGGCGACCTCGGTACCGGTCAGCAGGCGCAGCACGCACACGTGCTGGCATCCGCCGCCTGAGATCTCGCCGGTGCCCCAGCGGTGGACGGCCGCGCCGGTGATCGGCCCGAACTCGCCGGCCCGGACCCAGCGCGCCGCCTCCTGCACGTCGGAGCGGGCGCGCTGCAGGTTGCCGCCGGCGAACACCACGCCGGCGTCCCGGCAGGCATCCACCATCGCGTCGGCGTCGGCCAGCGTGGCGGCGATCGGCTTGTCGGTGGAGACCCCGCGCACGCCGCCGGCGGCCGCGGCCAGCACCGCATCCTTGACGTAGCGCACCGGCAGCACCACGGCGGCGACGTCCGGCGTGACGTCGGCGAACAGCGCGCGCGCATCGGCGAACACGCGGGATACGCCGAAGCGCTCCCCCACGACGCGCCGCCGCTCCGGGTTGGCGTCGGCGATCGCCACCAACCTGGTGTCGGGCCGCGCCGCATAGACGGTCGCGTAATGCTGGCCCAGGCGGCCGCAGCCGATCACGGCGGCGGTCAGCGTTTCAGTTGCCATCGCTCACTCTCCGGTCGAGCCGGGCGGCGCGGGGGAGGGTGGCGCCTCCCGGAAGTCCGCGCGGAGCAGATACATGGTGACGGTGCCGTGCAGGGCGCCGTCGTGGTACCAGGAGTCGGGCCAGTAGCCGCACCGCTTGAAGCCGCACTTCCGGTAGCACCGGATCGCCCGCTCGTTGAACGCGTGGACGGTAAGGCGGATGTTGTTGAGGTTGAGCGTCAGGAACGCGAAGCGGAGCAGCAGCCGCACGGCTTCGGCGCCGAAGCCGCGGTCCCAGAAGCGCTTGTCGCCGATCATGGTGCCGAGCTCGCCGGTGCGGTCGATGGCGCTCACGTCCTCGATGCCGCAGATGCCGAGCAGCGCGTCCCCGTCCTGCGCGACGATGGCGAAGTGGTACGGCCGGGCGGCGAGCGACACCAGCGTATCGCGTTCCTGCGCGGCGTTGATGATGTTCCGCGCCAGGGTGACGCCGGCGGCCACCTCCGGGTCGTTGATCCACGCCGCCGTCAGGGGCGCGTCGTCCGGGTCTATCGGCGACAGGTAACACCGTTCGCCGACGATCTTCTTGAAGTACGCCACGTGATGAGCTTGCCCTTACGCGGGCAATCTGATACCAAAGCGGCGGCGTCATGCAAGCTACGCGGAACTCCCCACGCCCGATCACCCTGCGCGCGCACACCCGCTTCGATGGCGGGAAACTGCTCGTGACCGTGGCGCCGGTCGGCGACGCGTTCGCCGCCGGCGGGGCTGCGGTCGATCTGTGGGTCTGGCACCGCCAGCGGCGCGAATCGTTTCTGCGGACCCGCATCGACGATCTTGGCGACCCCTCGAACGACGAGGTCGTGTTCGATCTGGACCGCGTCCCGGCCGGCAGCTGCGAGCTGCAGGCGCTGTTCGTGGACCGGTGGGGCCGCGAGTGTCCCACGCAGCTCCTGCAGAGCGCCACCCCGCCGCATGCACCCGGCTGGTGGCGTTCCCGCGCCGGGCTCGACGCGGAAGCGCCCGCGTCCTGGACACCCCTTGAGACCGCCGCGGACGCCGGCGGGCGGCGCACCGTCTCCTGTTGGGGCCGCAGCTACCGGTTCGCGCCGGGATCGCTGCTCGAATCGGTGACCGCGGCGGGAGGGCGGATGCTCGCTGCGCCGGTGCGTTTGGCGGGCGCCGCAGGCGCCGGGCCGCTCCGTTTCACCGCGGAGCGGATCGATCAGGTAGCCGCCGGCGCCGGCGAGGTGGTGCTGGAACAGCGAATGACGGCGGCGAATCTCGGCGTACACGTTTGGGCGCAGATCGAATTCGACGGCATGATCCGCTTCGACGTCGAAGTCTCCCCGGCCGGCGTCGTCGACCTGGATGCGTTGTCGATCGACATCCGCATCCGCGCCGAGCACGCCGCATACCTGTATCACTTTCCGGGCGCATGGGGCACCGCCCGCAACGCCGGCGCGTTGCCTGCCGATCCGGTGAAGATGGGGTTTCGGCCGTACGTCTGGTTGGGCGACGAAGAACGCGGGCTCGCCTGGTTCGCCGAGTCCGACCGGGACCGGCACGTAGCGCCGGGTGCGCCCGGTACGGAGATCGTTCGCGACGGTGATACCGTGGCGCTCACCCTGCATCTGGTCTCTTCGCCGTTGCGGTTGGCGCCGGAGTCGCAACGTCCGGCGGCGTGGAGCACCGCCCCGGAACTGGAAAACGCCGCGGTCAGGGACGCGGCGGCGACGGGCCGGCGCGCGGAGCGCTACCAGCCCCTACGGTACACCTTCGGCCTGCAGGCTACGCCGGTCAAGGCGGCGCGGCACGGCGCGTGGGATCGGCGCTTCCTGCATATCGGACCGGATCCGCCCGGCGCCGGCTTCACCGCGCCCCTCACCTTGGAGCCGTGGTTTCTGGACCGGTGCGCGGACGCCGGCGTACGGACCGTGGTGCTGCATGAGTTCTGGACCGACGTCGAGTCACACACCATTCCGGTCGACCGCCGGCTGCTGCGCGACCTGGTCCGGGCGTGCCATGAACGCGGTCTGGAGATCCTGCTGTACTACGGGTTCCTCATCTCCGGCGCGGCGCCCGAGTGGCGGGACTTCGGCGATCGCTGCGTCACCATGCCCCGGTACGGTTACCCGGTGTTTCATACGCGGCCGCAGTCCGATCAGTCGGCGTGGGTGGTCTGCCTCAACAGCGAGTGGCAGGACTTCGTCGCCGACTCCATCGCTCGGGCCATGGACGAATTCGGGATCGACGGCGTGTACCTGGACGGCACCGAATTCCCGGCCGGATGCATCAACACGCTGCATGGATGCGGCAGCGTACGGCCGGACGGCTCGATCGCCAAGTCGTATCCCATCTTCGGCGTCCGTAGCGCCATGCGCCGCATCCACAACGCGGTCATGAAACGCAAGCCCGACGGGCAGATCAACGTGCACAACTCGACGTGCATGGTGATGCCGACGCTCGGCTTCGGCACCTCGTACTGGGACGGAGAGCAGTTCCAGGACGTCCGGGGGAGCGAGGACGCGGCGCAGGAGCTCCCGCTCGACGCGTTCCGCGCCGAGTTCATGGGCCGCCAATGGGGTCTGCCGGCAGAGTTCCTCTGCTACGGTCAGGGATTCACCTATGAGCAGGCGTGGGCCATCACCCTGATTCATGACGTGCCGGTGCGGCCGCTCAATCGGAGCGGACTGGCGGAGCTCGACCTGGCCTCGCGCATCTGGCGGCTGATGGACGACTTCGACCGCGGCGGGGCCGAGTGGCTGCCGTACTGGCGGAATCGGGACTACGTCCGCGCCGGCGCCGCCGGCATCTACGTGAGCCTCTACCGGCATCCGCAGAACGGCGTGCTCGCCGTGGTCGCCAACCTCAATCGCACGCGGACGCCGTATGCCATCAGCGTGGACTGGCGGCTGCTGGGTCTGGATCGGTCCGGCGTATCGATCGTCGACGCCTTCGAACGAAACCCTGCGCCGTTGCGCGACGCGCTCGACCGGTACGCGTGGCGGTTGCTTTGGTTCCGGCCCAAAGCCGGTTGACCCCGACCTCCGGCTAACCCTTGACGGCGCCCACGATGACGCCGTGGATGAAGAACCGCTGCAGGAACGGATAGATGATGACGACCGGCACGACCGTGCAGACGATGGCGGCGTTGATCAGATTCTGCGGCAGGATGTTGTCGAGGTCCTCGACCACGTTGCCGACGTCCAGCTGCCCGCCGCCGATCAACGGATTGGTGTAGATGTCACGGAGCATGTACTGCAGCGTCCACTTCCACTTGTCGCGGATGAAGATCAGCACCGGAAACCACATGTTCCAGTAGAACACCGCCGTGAAGATGGTAAAGGCGGCCACCATCGGCGCGATGAGCGCGAAGACGATGCGGAACAGGATGGTGAACTCGGACGCGCCGTCGACTTCCGCCGATTCCGTGATCTCCTGCGGCAACCGCACGATGGCGTTGCGAAAGACGATGATCAGAAACGGGTCGACCAGATACGGGAGCATGAGGGCCAGCCTGGTGTTGTTGAGCCCGTAGGAGTTCACGATCAGATAGAAGGGGATCAGACCGCCGGAGAAGTACAACGGGATCAACGTGTAGACCAGCGCCGCCCGCATGCCGAAGAAGTGCTTGTTGGCCAGCGCGTAGGCGGCGCTCACCGCGATCAGTATGGCCACCAGGGTATTGATCACGGTCAGCAAGACCGTGTTCGTCAGACTGGTCAGAAACAGCCGGCTGGTCAGGATGATGTCATACGCTCTGGTGTAGAGTTCGACCGGGAAGATGGTCACCTGATTCTTGAGGATGGCGCTCTTGCTGCTCAACGAGACCGCCGCCACGTGCATGAACGGCAGGACGATGCAGAGACACAGCAGGATGAACCCCAGGTAGAGGAACACCTCGAAGATGCGCCGCGAAACGGATCGATAGCGGAGCGAGCCGACCATGGAACCGGACCTTACCAGAGCCCGGCGCCGGTGAGCCGGCGCGCCGCCTTGTGCGCGGCGAACAGCAACGCGAACGCGATGACCGATTGCGCCAGGCCGATCGCCGCGGTCAGGCCGTACTGCTGCTGCACCAGCCCCAGCCGGTAGATATAGACGGCCAGCACGTCGGAGACCTCGTAGTTGAGCGGGTTGGCGAAGACGAAGATGCGCTCGAACTCGACCAGGAACAGGCGGGAGATGCGGAAGATCAACAACAAACTGATCACCGGCAGCAGCCCGGGAAGCGTGACGGAAAAGACCATGCGCAGGCGGCTGGCGCCGTCGATGTACGCCGCCTCGTACAGGTCGGAGTCGATGCTGGTCAGGGCCGCGAAATACAGGATCGCTCCCCAGCCCATGTTCTTCCACACCTCCAGGGTGACCACCAGCGGCCGAAACAGGTCGACGCGCCCCAGGAAGTGCACGGGATCGGCGCCGAACAGCACGATCAGCTTGTTCAGCATGCCGTGCAGCGGGGAGAGCAGCTGATACATGATGCCGTACACCACCACCCATGAGACGAAGTGCGGCAGGTACGATACGGTCTGGCTGGCCCGCTTGAACGCCTTGTTCGAGATCTCGTTGGCCAGCAACGCGAAGACGATGGGAGCGGGAAAGCCGATCAGGATGTCGAACAGGCTGACGTAGAGGGTGTTCCTGACCACGTTCCAGAACCGCGGATCGGCAAGGAAGAACCGGAAGTGGTCGAGCCCGGCCCAGGCGCTGCCCAGGATGCCGCGGTACGGCGTGAAGTCCTTGAACGAGATGATGATGCCGTAGATCGGCACGTAGTTGAACAGGAACAGTATGACCGCCGCCGGCAGGAACAGCGCGAACAGCGAAAGCGTCCGCTTCGTGATCTTCCGCCGTGACGCCGGCAGGATCGCCGCCGCCGTTGCCGCTTCCGCCATCGCGTTCGCTGCCTCTCCTGCCGGTTGAGGAGGGGCGCGCGCGCCCCTCCCGGTCTAGGTGCTACTCCTCCGGGCCGGCCGGTTCACCAACCGCTACCAATCGACCATCCTGACGTTCTTGGCGCGCAGGTCGTCCCGGTGCTCCTGCACGTACCGGGTCTGGTAATCGTAGATGAAGCCGAACTCCTGCTGGAACTTCGCCACCTCGTCATCGAACTCCTCCAGGGTGATCTGGCCGGAGATCGCCTTGGCGATGGCGGCGCTGATGAACGGGTTGACCTCGCCGGCCTTCCTGCTCACCTCCGGGTCCGTGGGTATGAACGAAAGGTAGTTGAGGCCGGCCTCCCGGTCCTTGTCCATCAGCCACTGCGCGCTGTCGTAGGCTCGCCGCCACTCCACCGGGTAGCGGGCGGCCTGCACCGCGTACTTGACCTGCGTCGGCCAGAAGCCGCTGATGACGCCCAGATGCAGCGTCCAGTAGTGGGAATCGGCGTCGTCCAGGTCGCGCAGATAGAGCCGGTCGGTCGCCATGCGGTTGCCGCTCTCCACCGTGTATTCCTTGCCTTCCCGGCCCCAGGCGATGATGTCCCACAGCTCATCGGACGCGAACGCTTCGAGCACCCGCCACGCCCGGTCCGGCTGCTCCGCATTGGTGGTGATGCCGGTCCGATGGCTCGATATCGGGAAGATGTCCGCGCCGTAATGAATGCTCAGGTCGGCCATGTACCGAGGATCGGTCAAGGCTGCCGGGTACTCGTCGAGCGGCGGCGTATACACCCATACCTGGCCGATGTTTGGTCATACCTGCCTCCTGTGATGTTTCGTCCGTGCGGGGACGATGGTCGAGAAAACCTGCGCGATGGTACCGATCCGGGAACCGTTGCGCAAGCGGCCGGGGAGTCCGGGCATGACCGAGTATGCCGGCCGGAGGTCAGAAACCCCAGTCGAACCGCGGCGTCGGCGGGGCCGCCCGGTCCAGGGCCGTCAGCAGCTCCGCCGGCCCGGTCAGGTCGTCGGTGAGCGCCAGCGAGGTGGCCGGCCGCACGCCGGCCCACAGGCGCGAAAACGCGCCGGCCGACGCGCGCAGCTCCGGCAGTCCGGCGCGGTGGCCGCGCTCGGCCCGTGACGCCTCCGCCAGCTCGACCGCGTACTCGCCGGCGATCCCGCACCAGCCGCCGGCCGCCGCCTCGTCTGCGGCCAGATAGCGCTCCACCGGATCGGACAGGGTCAGGTTGAAGCGGACCGGCCGCGGCGTCCGGGCAGCGGCGATGCACCGCGGCAGGTCCAGGATGCGGACCTGCTGCCACGACTCGACGTCGAAGCGCTGCTCGTGCCGGGCGCTCCGGGTGGCCATCAGGCCGCGTAGCGGCGCGTCGAGCAGGTCCTGCAGCTGCACGTGCACGGGCTCCGTCATCCGCACCTGGTGGAACTGATCCGACAGGCCGGCGATCAGCGCCAGCAGCTCCTGCAGCTCGGCGCCGGTCCGGTAGGCCATCCACCAGATCGACCACGGCCCCTTCTCCTCCTTGGCGTGGCCGTAGAGGTGATGGGTCAGCCGGCCGTCCTCGAAATAGCCGAGCCCGAAGCCGGCCTTGTCCATGCGCGCGTCCGACTCGGTCACCGCCGCATCGTCAAAGACGACCGAGCCGTGCCCGCGCATCCGCGCGCGGCGGTTGGCGTGCATCTGCGCGGCTTCGTCGGCGCCCAGCCGGCGCGGCGGGCGGCAGCGGACCGGCGCGCGCAGCTTGGCCGGGTCGAAGTTGAGGTTGATGGCGTACGGCATGCTCCCAAAGCCGAGCCGGTCGTAGAACCCCTGCTCGAACATCCCCAGGCCGGCGACCGCCATCCCCTTGCCGGCCGCCTCCGCCAGGGCCGCGGCCGTGACCCGGCCGGCCAACCCCTGCCGGCGGGCGACCCGGCTGGTCGATACCGCCATCACGCCGCCGAAGCGCAGGTCCTCTTCCCGGTAGCGCATCGAGCCGGAGGAGGCGAGCACGCAACACTCGGCGTCGCCGTCGATGCGCGCCACCCAGCCGTCGAAGCGCCGGAGCATGACGTCGAGCGCCTGCTCCTGCTCGTCCTCGTCGATCCAGCCTACCTCCCGCCACGTGCGGCGGATCGACGTCACGTCGCGCTCCCGGTCGAGCCGTTCCGGCTTCATGGTCCCTGCCCAGTCATGGTCGTGCCTCCGTCATGGTCCCGGCCCCCGTTTCGGTCGTTTCGGCGTCCGGGCGCCGCACCGGAACGCGCGTGTCGCCGCCGGTCCCGCCCAGCACCCGGATCACGGCGATCTCCGCCCCGGCCGGGACCGCCGCGGCGCGCACGAACCACTCCGCGATGCGGCTGCCGGTGAGCGCGCGCAGGTGGCCGAGGTCGAGGTGTCCGCGCGCCGAGAGCAGCTCCACCCCGCCGGCCGGCTGCAGGCTCGCCCGCACCGGCTGCAGGCGCGGCAGTCCGCGCCCCAGATTGGTGACGTTGGTCGGCAGCCGCCCGCGGTTGGCTATGCGCGCGCGGATGCGGTAGACGCAGCCGCCCACGCCGGCCGCCTCGACCGACTCGGCCCGCACCTGCGGATGCCGCTCGGCGAACGAACGGGTAAAGCGGTAGGCGCCGTCGACCATCGGCTCCAGCGCCGCAACCAGCGGATTGTCGATCGCCGTGAACAGCAGACCGCCAAGCTCGACCGGGCCGAGCTGCGGGTGGTCGAACGGCCGCCACGGCTCGAACACCCCGCGCCGGCGCCCGCCTTCGTCCCACCAGCGGAGCAGCCGGCGGTAGATGGCGTCGACCTGATCCGGGTCCTGCGCCCGCTCCCGCCACTCATGCGACGACACGCCGGCGGCGTTGACGATGGTGCCGAGCTCCACCTCGAAACCCGGTACGCCGAGCTGGTGATAGGCAAAGCCGAGCGCGTGGCCGCGCTTGCCGGCGCCGCGGCGGCCGGTTCCGTCCGGATCGCTCATGGCGACCGCCGGGCTGTCTATCGCCGCGGCCCCCTCCAGGGCGATCTCCTCGAGCAGCGCGTCGTCGCCGGCGTCCAGGTCCTCGCGCGGCCCCCAGGCGGGCGGCCGGATGATCGACGCCGATCCGCAATGGTAGCCCAGAATGCCGCACAGCTTGGGCTGCTTGCTGATGAACGCGGCCAGCGACCGCATCTCCGGTTCGCTGAACGGGTAGTCGCCGGCCCCTTGCTGTTCGCCTTCGTGCCGCCAGTCGTGCGACCAGTTGCGGTTGAAGTCGAAGCTGCGCCCCGCGTGCCGTTCCGGCGCATCGGGATAGAAGGCGTGCAGGCCGCCGACGCGGATGTCGTCGGAGCCGTCCCAGTCCTCGATCAGCCCTTCCGGGAAGACCCGGTAGTACGGCCCCGGCGAGGCGGGACGCCGGTCGACCAGCAGCCGCGGCTCCTCCGGGTCGCAGACGTAATCCCCGTCCGGGTGCTCCTGGCGGATCGTCAGGATCGCGCCGTCGCCGTCGAGGTCGGCGGCGTAGATGGTGTTGGGGGCGCGGTTGTCGAAGTCGGTGCGGCTGCGGATGCGGGCGGTGGTCGCCACGCAGAACTCGGAGGCGTCCGGGCAGAGGCGAGGGAGCAGGTAGAGGACTACGCGCGACAGCAGCCCGCCGGGCCGGTGGTCGGCAAGCAGGCGATGGGCGGTGTACAGCGGCCCGTGCGCGGAGGCCGGCTCGTGCGCGTGGATGCCGCCGTGGATCAGGTAGGCGGGCCGCTCGGACGGCTCGCCGGAGTCGAAGTCGGTGACCGTCAGGAGCTGGATGTCGCGGCCCTGGGCCGTGCGGCCGATCGCGCCGGCCCGGCAGAGCGCGGGGTGAGCGTCGGCCAGCGCGCGCATCACCTGGCCGATCTCCCGGTAGGTGTAGAAGTGGTCGAACTGGATCATGCGCGCGGTTCCGCTCCGCTCATGGCCGCCAGCCTACCATGCCGGCCGGGCGCGCCGGCCGGGAGCGCCGGTCCGGGCTATACTGGGGCGTCCGATGCGCAAGGCGAGCGGCCGCCGCTGGATCGAGATCACCCCGTCGGAATACGCGTGGGAGCGGGAGGCGCTCGACTACCTCAAGACCCGGTTTCCGGACGCCGATCCGTTCCGCGCGTGGTCGAACTTCGAGTTCATCGCCCACGACGGCAGCATCAACGAAGTCGATCTGCTGGTGGTGTCGCTGCACTACGTCTTCCTGGTGGAGATCAAGAGCTGGCGGGGCGTGGTCTCCGGCGATCAGAGCACGTGGCGCCGAACCGTGGAGGGCCGGACGTTCCTGACCGACAGCCCGCTGCTGCTGGCCAACCGCAAGGCGAAGAAGCTGGCCGCTCTGCTCAAGGCGCAGCCCGCGCTCGCCAGGCTGCGCGCGCCGTTCCTGGAGCCGCTGGTCTTTCTGTCGCAGGCGCGGCGCCAGCTGGAGGGGCTGGCGCGGACCGGGGTGTATCTGTCGGAGAATCATGCCGCCGGGGAGCCGGCCATCGTCGACGTGCTGCGCGGCGCGGCCGGGTTCGACCCCCGGCGTCCGCCGCCGCGTATCGACCCGCCGTTGTCGCGGGCGATTGCGCGCGCCATGGAGCAGGCCGGCATCCGCCCCTCGCAACGCCAGCGGCAGGTCTCCGACTACGTGCTGCGCCGCCTGTTGCTGGAGACCGACGCGTGGCAGGACTGGGAGGCGCAGCACGTCGCGGTGCCGGAGTCCAAGCGCCGCGTCCGCATCTATCCGTGGGCGGGGGCGCCGTCCGCCGCCGGCCGCGCGGAACGGCGCGCCGCCGCCGAGCGGGAGTACCGCCTGCTCGACGGCGTCAATCACGACGGCATCCTGCGCGCCGAGCTCCTCACCGTCGCGGAGCAGGGGCCGGCCATCGTATTCGAGCACGATCCGGCCGCGGAGCGGCTGGATCACTTCCTGGACCGCCGCGGCGCCGGTTTGCCGCCGGAGACCCGGCTCGGCCTGGTGCGCCAGTTGGCGGAGACCGTGCAGTACGCGCACGAACGCCGGCTCTACCACCGCGCGCTGAGTCCGCGGCGCGTGCTGGTGATGGACCCGGACGCGGAACGGCCGCGGGCGAAGATCTTCGACTGGCAGACGGCAGCGCACGGCGCGAACGGCGCCAGCACGCTCCATCCGGCCGGCGACGACGCGGACGGCGTCTACCTGGCCCCGGAGTCGAGACTGGGCGGCTACGATCCGCAGAAGCTCGACATCTTCTCGCTCGGCGCCATCGCCTATCGGATCTTCGCCGGCGCGCCGCCGGCGCCTACCGTCGCCGCCCTGCATGACCGTCTGGCCGGCAGCCGCGGCCTGATGCTTTCCGATCAGGTCGACGGCGCGCCCGAGGCGCTGCAGCTGGTGGTCGCATGCGTCACCGACCCCGACGCCTCCGCGCGGCCGGATTCGGCCGAGTTCCGCAGCTATCTCGATAAAGCGGAACGGGAGCTTGCCGCCGCGCGGGAGCCGCGCGAGAAGCCCGCCCGTCCCCTCGACGCCCGCCCGGACGACCGGTTGGAAGGCGGATTCCAGGTAAAGCGGCGGCTCGGCAGGGGCGCGACCGCGCTGGCGCTGCAAGTCGAGCATGAGGAGGACGGCGGCGGCGTCCTCAAGGTGGCGCTCGACCCGGCCCGCAACGACCACGTGCGGCGCGAGGGCCGGCTGCTCCGCTCGTTGCGCCACGCCAACATCGTGCAGGCGTACCGCGAGGTCGATCTGTCGGGCCACGCCGCGGTCTTCATGGCGTTGGCCGGCGCGCGCACCGGCGCCGAAAGCAGAGGCGGGTCCTACACCCTGGCCGACCGCATCCGCGAGGAAGGCCGGCTGTCGCTCGACCTGCTGCAGCGCTTCGGCGACCAGCTGATGGACGTGGTGCAGTGGCTGGAGGAGCACGGCGTGTCGCACCGCGACCTCAAGCCCGACAACATCGGCGTCTCCGGCTCGCCGCTGAGCCTGGTGGTGTTCGACTTCTCCCTGGCCGATACGCCGGCCGACAACATCCGCGCCGGCACGCCGCAGTACCGTGACCCGTTCCTGCCGTTGCGCACGCCGCCGCGCTGGGACGCCTACGCCGAACGCTTCAGCGCGGCCATGACCCTGCACGAAATGGCGACCGGGCAGCTCCCCGGTTGGGGCGACGGACAGAGCGATCCGGCGCTGCTCGACGAGGAGGTCTCGCTGGACGCCGAGTCGTTCGATCCGTCGGTGCGGGAGGCGCTGACCGAGTTCTTCCGTACCGCGCTGGCCCGCGATTATCGCGCCCGCTTCGACAACGCGGAGGAGATGCGCCGCGCCTGGTTCCGCTGTTTCGAGGCGATCGACGTGACCGCTTCCGGCGATGAGAACGGCGATCTGCCGGAGGAGTTCGACGGCGTGACGGAGGCGACTTCGCTTGCCGACCTCGGCGTGAGTCCGCGCCTGCTCAACGCCCTGGAGCGGATCGGCGCGCACACGGTCGCCGAGCTGATCGCGCTGCCGCGCATCCGTCTGTACCGCAACAAGGGCATCGGCCAGCGCATCGTCAAACGGATTCGCGCGCTGTCGGAACGGCTGGCCGAGCACCTTGCCGAGCGCGGGCGGGCGGTTTCGACCACGACCGGAGGGGACGCGGAGTACGGGACCGCGGCCGACCCGGCGGCTTGGAGCATCGACCTGCTGGCGTCGCGTCTGGGGCGCGGAACGCCGGCCGGCGGGAAATGGATGACGCCGTTGCGGGATTCCGTCGCGGCGCTGGTGGAGCAGCACGGCGGCGTGATGACCCGGGAGGAGCTGGCCGCGGCGCTGGCTGCGGCGCGCGGTTCGGCGGCGTCGGGCAGCGAGCGCTTGCGGCGGGCCGGCGTGGTCGCCGCCGCGGCGCTGGAGGCGGAACGGAAGCGCCGGGGTTGCCGGTTCGTGGCGCATCCCGATGGCGCGGCCTCCCTGATCCTGGCGACGCCGGCGCTCGACCCGGCGCTCACCGCGGCGCCGGAAGCGCAAGCGGACTACGTGCGGCGGCTCGGTCAGGCCGCCGACCGGCTCGCCGGCGCCGACCCGCTCGCCTCGCCGGCGCGGGTGCGGGAGGAGCTCGCCGAGGTCGGGCCGCCGCCGGGCATGGCGCCGCTCGCCCCGGACCGGCGCCTTCGGGTGGCGGTGCTTGCGGCGGAGCGGGCGGCGCTCTCCTCGCGCGGCGAGCTGTACCCGCGCGGGATGCCGGCGGAGCGCGCGGTCAAGCTCGGCGCCAGCTCGCTGCTCGGCCCCAAGGAGCTCAACGCGCGGCAGCTCCGCGAGCGGCTGGCCGGCCGCTACCCGGAAGCGGAGCCGCTGCCCGATCACCCCCGGCTGGACGCGTTGCTGGATGCCGCCGGGTTGAAGCTGGTGTGGGACCGGGAGCGGGCGACGTACCGCGCGCCGACGCCGCATCCGACTCGGTCGACCGGCAGCACGTCCTCACCGGCCGGAGACGGGGAGGAGGAGGCGTACGCCGCCGACGCTCTGGACGACCGGCTGCGGCGCACGATCGGCTCCCAGGGATTCCTGGCGCTGTCGGTGCCGGCGCGCTACTTCGCGCACGTCGAGCGCTATCTGGCCGGCCGCTTCGCGTTGGCGGCGTTCCGCGTGGAGGCCGAGCTGATCCGCCACATGCGGGCGCTGGCCGCCGAGCTCGGCGCGGACTGGAACGTGGTGCTCGCCGCCGACGCGGCGCCTTCGGGCAGCGTCGATCACCGCCGCCTCGACCAGCTCGTCGGGCGGGCGGCGGCCCGCTTGCAGGATGCGATCGCCGGCGCTGAAGCTCCGCTGCTGCTGACCCGTTCCGGTCTGCTGGCGCGCTACCGCCGGCTCGACCTGCTCGCCGCCGTGCAGGACGAATGCCAGCGCGGCGCGGCGGCGGCGGCGCGTGTGCTGTGCATCGCCGGCGGCTCGGCCGACGGCCTGCCGGTGATCGACCGCCAAGCCCTGCCGGTGGTGGTCGCGTCCGCCTGGGCCCGCCCCGGCGCCGCCTGGCTCACTCGCGCTGCAGGGACTGCCTGAGCCGCCGACGGGAGCAACTCGTCGACTTCCCCGGTCTGCGCACAGGTCGTTCAATCCGCTCCGCCACCGTGAACGTCAATCGGATTGAGGCAGGAGTTCGCGCAGACGCGTTGCGGTTTCAACCCGGTCCAACCGGCCGGCCGCAACGTCCAACGTCAGGCGCTCCCAGGCGTCCGCGTCCAACGTGTCGTCTACAAGCAAGCCGTTCTCACTGAGAAAGACCAAGCAGGTGGCCAACGCCGTTCGTTTGTTGCCATCCACGAAGGGGTGGTTCTGGCACAGGTAGAACAGATACGCAGCGGCGACTTCGATCGCGTCCGGTATCAGCGGCTGTCCCATCATCGTCGCCTTGGGCGCCGCCACCGCCGATTCCAATAGCGCTTCGGCGCGAAGTCCTTCCCGCCCGCCATGAGCGGCAAGGACCGCTGCGTGAGTTGCCTTCACCGCGGAGACGGTTGGATGGGCCAGCGGCGCAGTCACGAAAGCCGCTGGAATAGATCCTGGTTCTTCCTTATCAAGCGCTCGGCAACGTTGCCTGCCCGCTTGGCGTCGATGACGGGGCGCACCGGCGTGAGCACGATCGAACCGCCCTCGTGAACCGTGACCACGACCTGATCCCCCACCTTGAGACGGGCCAAGTCCATCAGGGCAACGTCGAATAGTATGCCCTGGGAGTTGCCGATTTTCCGCACCATTCTGGTCATCGCGTAAAACTAAGTTTTACCGCGCTGGGAGTCAAGGCGCCGTGTGGTCGGTCACTCGCGTTCGGCGCGCGTGCGGGAGGAGCTTGCCGAGGCCGGGCCGCCCGGGGCGCGGGACGCCGGCCGAGCGCGCCGTCAAGCTCGGCGCCAGCTCGCCGCTCGGAGCCTGGGGCTGCTGTCGCACGTCGATCCGCACATGACGTTGGGCAGATCGTGGCGCGCGCGGTGAAGGAAGCGGTCGAGCGCCACGATCCGGCCCGCCCGCCGCGCGGCCGGCGCACCGGCGGCCGGGCCGCTTCGAGCGGCGCCAACGAAACTTCGGCGCCGAAGGACGCAGACTGCGAACATAGTCGCGCAACGGCAGCGAAACGTCCCGTCGTAGCGACCGGCGCTTCGGCGCCGAAGGTCTCGACCGGGCCGGATGCGGCTGAGTCGGCGCAACGGCCGCCCGTGCCGGCAAAGGGTCACGGCTTCGCCAGCGAAGGTGAAGGCGGACACGGAGCAAGACCGCGCCGTGGAAGCGAAGCGGCCCGCAACAGCCGCGCGATCCGCCACTTCGGCGCCGAAGGCGGGGGGTGCCCGGCACGGCCAAGCCGCGCCGTCGCAGTCCCAGGTACGCCGCCGTACCATCCCGGCCGCCGTCAAACGGCAGGTCTGGGAGCGCGATGGGGCTGCTGCAGTTACGTGGACCGGGACAGCGGGCGCCGTTGCGGCTCCCGGCACGTGGTGCAGATGGATCACGTCCTTCCATTTGCGCTCGGCGGCAGCGCCGACCCGGAAATCTCCGTCTGCTCTGCGCCGCCCATCACCGCCACCGCCACGCGGGCGAAGGCGACTGGGCGGACCGCGCTGGCGCCGGCCCGTAGTCCACGGTCTACCTGCGAGCGGCAGGCCTGGCTTTTGGATGAGTGCGGCGCGCTTGGCCGCCTTCGACCATTCCAAAAGACCGAACCGATCGACAGGCGCGTCTTGGTGGTCAAGCGGCTGCGCGGCCGCCCCGGCGTCTGGACCCTGACCAGCGACAACCGCCGCTATCGGCCGCCGCCCGTGCGCACGGCCGACCGCATTCGTCTGCCGCGTCCGCGTCGCCTGGTCCGGCCCGCCGCGAGAGTGAGACGGTTCCGGGATGGGCACGACGGGGAGCGTCACACTTGCGATCAGCCGGCCCCTTGCCGAAGCTGAGTCAACCCCAACCGTCCGAGCAGCTGCCACCCCTATTGCGCTTGAACTGGTGGCGGTTGTTGTCAGGGGGCATTCCCGACCTACGCTCGTAGGCCTTATGTATCCAGCGGCGGACATCGGAAGAACTATAGCTCCAATTGCAGGTAGTCGCATATGGATCTCCCCCCGATACATTATCCGCTAGTCTAGGAGGTATTCGCTTGAGAAAGCATCTCGTTTGCATATAGTCCGGATGATTCGGTAGAAGAATACCGAGCAAGCCGCATCGTGGATTGCGTTTCGTAGCTCTTAAGCTTGACCCTATCTCCCAATCGACGTGTTTTCGCTGCCACGTACAAGGTCCAATGAGCACAACGGTTACGGTTGCGTCACTAATGAAATCATCACGAATTCTCTGGCGGATGGTCTCAGTGGCCAGGTTGTCGTCGTCGATGTCTCCATCCTCGACCGATCGATCCACGATGTCGTTTTCCATCAACTCAGCGAAGGAGTCTTTGTAGCTCTGATCTTCATGATGGAAGCTGATAAACACTTTGTGTCTGGGGGTTTCGTACATGGCGTCCTCCTACGGGGTTTCCAAGTCCGTCAAGTCTTCGACGTCGGCGATCTCCGCCAGCATCCGGTTGTAGTTTCGCAACGACTGGCGCAGAGTGGCGAGTTCGTCACGGAACTCCTTGCGGCCGCGTGGTTTCTTGAACGATCCTGACAGGCGTCTTCTATGCCACTTTGCAGTAAACGGTCGGACCACCTGGTTCAGTATCGGGATGGCTATCTTACTGAAGTGGATAGTCTTCCGGCCGTATCGGCGCAGAATGTCACGCGTCGTCGGGAAGAGTGAATAGACACTGTCCAGTGCTGCCTTTTCGTCTCCACTTTCCGTTGAGAGAGGTTGCGTAACGATTCGGGTCAGCATCTCGATATACAACTCCCAAGCAGCATTCCTGTCAGCCTCGTCGAACGAGACTTCGAGAGATGCCCATCGGGGACCGAGTTTGACGCTATTCAAATGGGGTCTTCCGGGTTTCGTGTGGGTCGGGCGACCTGAGGGGTGACGGCGCGTGCCCGCCAGGGCTAAGCTGGGGCCATGCGTGACAAGGAACTGTACGCGAGGATTCTGGGCGTCAAGGAGCCGTGGCGAGTGGCGGACGTCGATCTGAACCTTCGACGGGGCGAGGTGGTCGTGCACGTGGAGCACGGCGGCGGGGAGGTGCGCTGCCCGCAGTGCGGGCACGCCGCTCGCCAGTACGACACCCGGCAGCGCCGCTGGCGGCATCTGGACACCTGCCAGTACCGCACGTTTCTGGCCGCCAAGGTCCCTCGGGTGCGGTGTCCGCAGCATCGCGTCTTGCAGATCGAGGTGCCGTGGGCCGAAGACCGCGCGCGGCTGACGGCGCTGTGCGAGGCGGTGGTGATCGACTGGCTGCGGGCCGCCCCGATTGCGGCGGTGGCCCAGCAGATGCGGCTGAGTTGGGACGAGGTCGACGGCGTGATGAAGCGCGCGGTGCAGCGCGGCAAACAGCGGCGTGAGGTGCATCTTCCGCGGTGGATCGGCGTGGACGAGACGTCGTTTCAGAAGCGCCATGAGTACGTGACGGTGATCAACGATCTGGACGGACACGTGGTGCACGTGGCTGATGGGCGCAGCAAGGAGACGTTGGAGCAGTTCTTCCAACAGTTTGACCGGCAACGACTTGCTGATGTGGAGACGGTCGCCATGGACATGTGGGAGCCGTACATCCGGGTCACCGGCGAGTACGTGCCGGACGCGCACACCAAGATCGCGTTCGACAAGTTCCACGTCGCCAAGCATCTCGGCGACGCCGTTGACCGGGTGCGGCGAGCCGAGCACCGCAAGCTATCGCGTATCGGTGATGATCGGCTGAAGGGCACCCGCTATCTGTGGCTGACCAACCCCGAACACCTGGATGACGAGCGCCGGCAGCGACTGGAGGCGATGGGCGCCCGCCGCGGGCTACAGACCGCCCGCGCCTGGGGCTACAAGGAATGGGCGATGATGCAGTGGACGGGTGGCTCGCGCGAGTGGCGCGCGAAGAATGGCTGGGGTGGTATCGGTCGGCGATCCGCTGTCGGCTGGAGCCGGTCAAGCGGGTAGCGCGGATGATCAAGCGGCATCTGGACGGGATCGTGACGGCGATGGTGCAGGGGTGAGCAACGCGCGGGCGGAGTCGATCAACGCGGGGCGTGCAGAAGCTGAAGTACATGGCGCGTGGATTCCGCAATCGGGAACGGTTCCGCAACGCCATCTACTTTCACCTCGGCGGCCTTGACCTCTACCCCGCAGGCGTCTCCCGTGACTACCTCGGCCACACGAAATCCTGAAGCGCCTTCAAATGAAACCTATTGAAGAAATCCGGCAGTGTCAATGCGGCGTCCTATTGGTCTGGATCCTGTGGCCTGCGCGCCGTGAACTGCGGCACGGTGACTTTTATCGTCTCGGTGCATCAGCCCGCCGTCGGCGCCCGCTACTCCTGGTCGGTGACGATGAAGAAGCGAATCAGCAACGAATTGCTCTGCAGGTAGTCCCGGATTCGGGCGGCGGCGTATTTCGGCGCCGGTGCTGCGCCCTGACTGATTGGTCCCACTCCGGACGCCGACAGATGAATGGTGATCGAGCCGGCGGCGTCGAGCCCATCCTCGGCGTCGCCCGCTCGGTACTCGAAGCCGAGCGTCGCCAGGCCGCCACCAAGCTCGAATCCGCCGGTGCGCCAGCTGACGCCGCCGTTGATGCTCGTCCACGGGGTGACGCCGCCACGCTCGATGACGCGACGCGTGATGCCGCCGTGCGGCAGCGCGGCGGAGTACTCGTAGTGCAAATGGACTCTTTCGTCGGTGTGGCGGACCGGCGTTCCGAAGTCGGACGGGAAGGTGAGCGTGGTGGTGGGGGTGACGGTGGTCTGCGTGGCGGCATCGCGGCCGGCTGGAGTGACGGCCAGACTCCCGGCCGGACTCGCATCTTCAGCGACGATAGCGACGATCAGCGTCTCGGTGCGCAGCCCGGGCTCCTCGGCTGCCGGCGCGGCGGGCGCAACGGGGCTAGGCGCTCCGGCTGCCGGGGCCTGGTCACAGGCGGCCAGCGCTGCCGCGAGCGAGACGGCGGCGACGGCCAGTAGAAGCGGATGCTTTTCCTTTGTCATGCCGCCGAGAATACAACCGTCGCATTACATCGTCCACTGCGGTGCCGGCCGGTCGGTCTCGGCCGTCTTCAATCAGCAGGTACCGTTATGGTCTTGGCGGCGGGCGCGGCGGACAGGCTGGCGCCCGGTCGGCCGCGGTGCCCAACGGATCGGCCCGGCCCCGGCGCGCCGCCACACGAGGTAGCTCACCGGCGCAGGCGGCGGAGCGGCAGGCGCTGGTGGGGGAGGCGGCCGGCAAGAGCACGCGGCAGGTAGAGAACCTGCTGGCCGGCGTGGACCCGGAGCTGACGGTACCCGTCGACCGGATACGGCCACTGGGCGCGAGGCGGGCGGGAGCTCAAAGGCAGTGATCGACCGAAGAATGCCGGCTTCGGTTGGAGCAGCTCAAGGGGCTGCTGTCGCACGTCAATCCGCGCATGACGTGGGCAGATCGTGGCGCGCGCGGTGACGGAAGCGGTCGAGCGCCACGACCCGGCGCGACCGCCGCGCGGCGCCAACGAAACTTCGGTGCCGAAGGACGCGCCTGGGCCGGACGCGGCTGAGTCGGCGCATCGGCCTCCCGTGCCGGCAGGCGTCACGGCTTCGCCGGCGAAAGCGCCGGGCAACTCCGAGCACCGTGACGCAACGGCAGCGAAGCGGCCCGGCGTAGCGACCAACCTTCGGCTCCGAAGGAACCGGCGCCGCCGGCGCGAACGGACGTCATGCCGGCAAGGGTCACGACTTCGCCAGCGAAGGTGAAGGCGGACATCAAGCACGGCCCGCGCCGTGGAAGCGAAGCGGCCCGCAACGGCCGCCCGATCCGCCACTTCGGCGCCGAAGGCGGAATGCGCCTGGCAACGCCACGCCGCGCCGTCGTAGCCGCAGGTACGCGGCCGTACCATCCCGGCGCAGTCAAACGGCAGGTCTGGGAGCGCGATGGGGGCTGCTGCAGCTACGTGGACCGGGGCAGCGGGCGCCGTTGCCGAACCCGGCAATCTCCGTCTGCGCCACGCATCACCACCACCGCCTCGCGGATGAAGGCCGCGGGGCAGACCGCGCTGCCGCCCGCCCGTAGTCCACTCGTCTGCCTGCGAGCACCAAGCCCGGCTTTTGCGTGAGCGTAGCGAGCGGCGGTCGACGCACGCGCGACGGGGCGCCGGCGTTCACCGTCGACCGCCGCCGTGCCCGTCGTTACGGTTGGACCCAACGCGATCATCGTAGCCGACGGCGAGACGGCAGCCACGACCGAACGGTGACCGCCCCTTGATTCATTGGCGTCCGGCGCGTACATTCACGTTTGAGGAACAGTGTCAGCCTCCAAACCGCCGACCGCTCATACGCCGTCTTGGGAAGAACCCTACGTCACCCTTCACGTAGTCTGGCACCCTCAGTGCGCTGATTCGGAGGTCGCCGCACGCCATCTCATCGAGCACTTCACCAGAGAGCGCTATTCGATCGAAGAGTTGGGGGTGAGCGTCTTCGAGTGGTCGTCCCCACCTTCGGGCTCGTCGGTTCCCGTACCGGTTTCTTTGGACGGGGATGAGCCAGCCGTGGTCGTCGCGCTCATCGGCGACGAGATTCAGCGCGACCCTGCGTGGTCGGCTTATGTTCGAGAGCAAGCGGAACGCTGCCGCACTGGCACCGCCAACCAACTCCATAGACTCTTGATTCCGGTCGCAGTGACACCACGACCCACCGTCGCAACCGAGCTCGGCGTTCAGGCGCTGCGGTGGTTCGAATGGGACGGCGATCGGGACGACCGCGCACAGCGCTTGGTCCGTGAGGTCACCTACGCGACTTGCCGTTTGTTGAGAACGACGCTGACGGCAGACTCCGAGTTGTCCGATCAGCTTGAGCAGGTCCGGGTGTTTCTGAGTCACTCCAAACACGATGGCGTCGGCGAACGAGTAGCACGGCGTATACGAGATTGGCTACACAATGACGTTCAACTATCTGTTTTCCTCGACGTCGCAGCCATACCCGCAGGGTTTCCCCCCGATCGGGTTCTGGAAGAGGAAGTCCGGCGAAGCGCAATCCTGGTGGTTTATAGCGACTCGTTTTCTTCACGGGAGTGGTGCGGACGGGAGGTCTTGGTTGCGAAGGAGTGTGACCGCCCGATAGTAGTTGCCGACTGCATCGAAGGCGTCGACGAGCGATCGTTTCCCTACCTCGGCAACGTACCGGTGGTCCGGCTCTGTCCTCGACCGCCCCACAGCGTCGAACGGGTCATTGGCCGCCTTCTTGACGAGATATTCAAGGACTTCCTCTGGCGGTGCCGCACTGCTGCCTTGAGCCAAACTTATCCTCACGTAAGATTTGTAGCGCGCGCGCCGGAGTTGCTGACAGCAGTCAATACCAGGGCGTCCTTCCCTGCTGGTTCAGTGGTCGTCTATCCTGACCCGCCGCTGAGTCTACGCGAACTCAAGTTGCTGGACAGCCTTGGTGTCAAATTCCTCACCCTGAGCCAGTGGATGACGGAGGTAGCGTAATGAAGCACCGAGATAGCGAGTGGTTAGCCACTGTAGCGATTTCCATTTCTGAAAGCGGCGATCTGTCCCGACTTGGAATGACCGATCGCCACCTGACTCGGGCGATGGAGACGACGGCGACCTATCTCTTGGCGTTCGGATACCGTCTCGCCTATGGGGGTGATCTCCGTCGAGGTGGATTCGCCGAGCAGCTCTTTGAACTGGTAAGCCGGTACGACCGGACCCCGTGGTCTCGAGGCCGGCGAGGGGTCATCGACTATCTTCCCTGGCCGGCCTGCGCAGCCCTCACGCCTGACGAGTATCACGATCTCTCGGCTCGCTTGGGAGACTCGGCGGAAGTAAAGTGTCTTGCGCAAGATGGCATCGAGATGGAGCACCTCGGGTTTCCTGGAACTCCGGTAGAAGACCACCACGAGATCGCGACATCGTTAACCGCGATGCGCCGGACGATGCTCAGGGAGACGTCGGCCAGGGTCGTGCTCGGAGGCAGGGTAGAAGGCTACATGGGGAGCATGCCCGGGATCGCCGAGGAAGCCCTCCTTACCCTGCATGCCGGCAAGCCGCTCTACATTGTCGGCGGCTTCGGCGGATGCGCTCGCGACATCGCGGAGATTTTGGAAGTGGTCCCGCCTCGTTCCGACACGCCGCGCGGCGCGTGGGATGGGCACGAGGCGTTTTGCACCTATCGCGCTGACAGCCTGAACAATGGGCTCACCTATGAAGAAAACCGCAAGCTCGCAGACACGCCCCACATTCGCGAAGCTGTTGGCCTGATACTGAGAGGCCTTGGTCGCACGGATACTCTTCGGGACGGCGCCCCCTGATCCGATGGCCAAAAACACAAGGAACGTATTCATCAGCCATATTCACGAAGACGACGAGGGGCTCCGGAAGCTCAAGGACCTGCTCAAGAGCAACGGGTTGACCTCGCGGGATTACTCGATAACCGCTGACAACCCGAACAAAGCCCATGACGAACACTATATCAAGTCCGAGATACTGGGACCGCGCATTCGCCAGTCGAGCACCCTGATAGTATACATTTCCTCCGATACGAAGGATAGCAAGTGGGTTGATTGGGAGATCGAATACGCCCATAAGAACGATAGACGGATCGTTGGTGTCTGGGAATTCGGCGGACAAGGTGGCGAGATCCCAGATTCCTTGAAGAAGTACGCCGATGCGGTGGTCGGGTGGAGAGGCAACCGTATCATCGATGCCATTGAGGGTCGGATCAACGGGTGGGAGAACCACGACGGAACGACGCGTCCGTCGCAGTCCATCCCCCGACATACCTGCCGTTAGGACTGAGGCATGCGGTTGTATTCCTATGTGGTTGCGCGCGATTACGGATTTGCTCCGAATCCGTTTTTCGGGGTATGCACGTTGGCAACCTGCAAGCCCGAAATCCGCAGATCAGCCACAGCCGGAGACTGGATTGTCGGTACCGGTAGCAAGACCAAGAAAAGACAGAGCAATCTTGTCTATGTCATGCACGTCGCGGAGAGAATAACGTTCAACCAATACTGGAATGACTCTCGGTTCCAACTGAAGAAGCCCGACCTTAGTGGCAGTATGAAGCAACGGTTCGGCGACAACATCTATCATAGCGGCCCGGATGATCAGTGGCGCCAGAGCAACTCTCACCACAGCCTAGAAGACGGTTTGCCAAACCATCAGAATATACGACGTGACACTAAGGCTGACAGCGTGCTTCTTGGATTTACCTTCGCCTACTGGGGAGGCACCGGTCCTTATATTCCCTCTTGTTTCCGAAATTGGGACGGCAAAGACCTCTGCAAATCGGGGACAGGGCACAGATGCCTCTTTCCGGAACCGATGGTAGATGCGTTCGTCGATTGGTTCAGGTCTCTCGACGAGCGTGGCTTCCTTGGTGAGCCATTGGATTGGGGACAACTATAATGGTGCGCCGTCCGGGTTTTCGTCTGGCGAATGATTCGGACGAGATCGAGGCAACGGCGCCGTCGACAGTTCTCGCGGACTACAGTCGTAAGATCGAGCCTACCGACCAACTTCCGGCCGACCTGACTCTCGTTCTCATGGGGCTGTTCGGTGAGGTGGGAGGCATTCTTGCCGCGTTCAAGAAACGCGTTCGTGACAAGGCTTCACGTTCGGAGTATAACGAGGCCGTTGAGGAAGAATTCGGCGACGTGATCTGGTACTTTACAACCTTGTGCCGACGTTTGGGCGTTTGTATTGATTCCGTCGTTGAACATAAATCCGTTCAGACGATTTCCGCGATTCGTCGGACTTCAGATCAAGGGTTTTTTGTGGCCCCGGAGATCAGCGATTCGCACTTGGCGTCGGCGCTTCTGGACTTGGGAGCAGCGGCCGCGGCCTTACTCCGAATCGACGCTCGAGATCCACATGGTGGCGGTCTACTACGAGGTTTCTGGATTCGATACATGGTGGCCCTGCGGGCCGCCGACCTCGACTTGCGAGCGGTTGCGGCCGGGAACCTTCACAAGGTCTTCGGGCGTTTTCTTGAACCGGCCCCGTCGGAGTTGCCGATATTCGACGAACGGTTCCCTGCGGACGAGCGTTTTCCTGACCGCTTCGAGATCAAAGTTACCGAACGACCGAGTGGGCAAACGTACCTGCAGTGGAACGGAGTCTTCATTGGAGACCCGCTAACCGACAATATTGCGGTCAGCGACGGCTACCGGTTCCATGACGTGTTTCATTTGGCGCACGCAGCGGTCCTGCACTGGTCCCCGGCATTTCGCTCGTTGATCAAGCGTAAACGCAAGACCGACCCCAAAGTCGACGAGGATCAGGACGGCGGAAGGGCCATTGTGGTCGAGGAAGGGCTCACGGCCTGGATATTCTCTTGCGCCAAACGGTTAGACTACTTTGAGTCGCGGGACGCGCTGTCGTTCGACCTTCTCAAGACGGTACAGCAGTTTGTGAGAGGATATGAAGTCGAAGCATGCCCGCTATTCTTGTGGGAGAAGGCTATTCTCCAGGGTTATGAAGTTTTCAGGAAGGTTCGAGCGAACAACGGGGGCGTCATTGTAGGTGACCGTAGTCGGAGGACGATATGTTTCAGGCCGTTGACGGAAGCATGGGTATGACACCCACTCGGTTTGTAGAGGAGCTGAGCAGCCTGCGTTTTCCAAATTCATTCAATCCGTACTCCGATCAATGCGAACTGCACGATCGGGACCGGGCGGCCATTATGCGGTTCGAGACATTACTCGGGATTCTGGAAGTAGCGGCAGCGGACGGGGTCGATTCAATATGGCTGGGACGCGATCTGGGTTATCGCGGCGGCCGGCGTACGGGACTTGCGTTTACGGACGACGTGCGCGTTCGAGACCATGCCAACCGTTGGGGAGTTACGGCTCGACGAACTACGGTAGGGGCCGTTCATACGGAACGGACGGCGACTGTCGTTTGGCGTGTCCTTTCTGAAATCCAGGAACACACAGTATTCTTGTGGAATGTATTTCCGCTGCATCCACACGAGCCGGGTAATCCGTTTAGCAATCGATTTCACAACAAGCGGGAGCGTGAGGCCGGGATACGGTTGCTCGGTCGGCTGATCGCCTTGCTGGCGCCGCGTCGGTTGATCGCGATCGGCAACGACGCTGCGCGCGCGGTCTGTAGCGCGCCGACTGACAGTGAAGTGGAGGTTGTCCGGCATCCGAGCTACGGGGGCCAAACTGTGTTTGCATCCAGAATGTGTGAACTGTACGGCCTTGATGGGATCGTGCTGAGCCGCAACCAGACGGCCGGCAGTCGAGTGCGCGGTCGGATCGGCGATGAGTAGGGCGGTACTCATGTCGGGCCGGGCTGGCACTGGGAAGCTGATCGTATTCGAGGGCGTTGACCGCGTGGGCAAGTCGACGCTCGCTCGGTGTCTTGTAAATCGGCTCAATGATCGCGGTGTCGAATCGGAATACGCTGCGTTTCCTGGTAAACATCCGGGCACCATAGGTCAAGTCGTCTACGATATTCATCATTGTCCGGCAAAGTTTGGGATAAGGATGCTATCTTCCGCATCGCTTCAGGCTTTGCACATCGCTTCGCACTTGGACGTCATAGAGCGTTCGATTTTACGGACGCTGGCCCAAGGGCGATGGGTTGTTCTCGATCGGTTTTGGTGGTCTACGAGGGTCTACGGATTGGCGGCCGGAGTGGAACCGAACATCTTGGACGCCATGATTCATGTCGAGAGGCTTCTTTGGAAGGGAACGGCACCGGCTATGTTGTTTCTCGTTGAGCGTACCGACCCGATGATGGATTCTGCCTGCGCAGTGCGTCACCGAGAATACCGAGCATTGTGTAGATCGGAGCGAGATAGATATCCGGTATGCGTGATACGGAATGATTCTTCGATATCGGAATCTGTCAACGGCTTATTGACGGTTCTCCACGGGCATTTCGGTGCGTTGAAGGCTGTCGAACGCAACCCATGATCGATCGGCAAGCGCTGTTGAGCGACCTGCGGGGGCAGCTGCGGCTGCTGGAGCGGGACTTGGGCGAGCGCGCGGAGCGCGTGCCGGAGATGGCCGGAGCGCTGGAGGCGGAGTACCGGGCGGCGCGGGAGGCCGAGCGCACCGCGGCGACGTTCGGGGTCTGGCGCGCCGGCGAGCTGACGCAGGCCGCCGTAGCGTGGCTGCTCGCCTGCGTGTTCGTCCGCTTCATCGAGGACAACGGGCTGATCGAGGAGCCGCTGATCGGCGGCCCGCGCCGGGCCAACGACCGCGCGGCGGACCGGCAGATGAGCTACTTCCGCGCGCGTCCCACCGATACCGACCGCGACTACCTGCTCGACGTGTTCGCGGCGGTCGCCGGCCTGCCGGCGATGGCGCCGCTCTACGACCGGGAGCGCAACCCGGTGTGGCGCCTCGGCATCTCCGGCGACGCGGCGCGCGACCTGCTGGCGTTCTGGCGCGCGACCGACCCGGACACCGGCGTGCTCGGCCACGACTTCACGGATCCGGCGTGGGACACGCGCTTTCTGGGCGACCTGTACCAGGACCTCTCCGACGACGCCAAGAAGCGGTACGCGCTGTTGCAGACGCCGGAGTTCGTGGAGGAGTTCATCCTGGACCGCACGCTCACCCCGGCGCTCGGCGAGTTCGGACTGGCGGACCTCCGGCTCATCGATCCGGCGTGCGGGTCCGGTCACTTTCTGCTCGGCGCGTTCCGGCGGCTGCTGTGCCAGTGGCGCGACCGCGAACCGTGCGCGCCGGAGCGGGTGCTGGCGCAGCGCGCGCTGGACGCCGTCTACGGCGTGGACGTCAACCCGTTCGCGACGGCGATCGCCCGCTTCCGGCTGCTGGTGGCGGCGCTGCGGGCCAGCGGCGTCGAGCGCTTGCAGGACGCGCCCGCGTTCCGGATCAACGTGGCGGCGGGCGACAGCCTGCTGCACGGCCGCCGGTTCGGCGAGCTCGACCTGGGCAGCGGCGCGGAACAGCAGGCGCTCACCGGCCAGGCCGAGTTCTCGCACGCCTTCCAGGCGGAGGACCTCGACGCCCTGAACCGCATCCTCGGCCAGCAGTACCACGTGGTGGTAGGAAACCCGCCGTACATCACGGTGAAGGACAAGGCGCTCAACCAGCTGTACCGGGCGCGCTACTCGACGTGCTATCGTCTGTACTCGCTATCGGTACCGTTTATCGAGCGGTTCTTTGGCTTGGCTCTGCGCGGCGACGGCTTAGGGAACGCCGCGGGATACATTGGAACAATCACGGCCAACTCGTTCATGAAGCGAGAGTTCGGTAAGAAGCTGATCGAGTCGTTCCTCCCAAGCGTCGACCTGACCCATGTCCTCGATACTTCCGGCGCATACATTCCTGGCCACGGGACACCGACGGTTATTCTCATCGGCCGCCACCGTCAGCCGAATAGCGACGTTATTCGGGCTGTCATGGGGCTCCGTGGCGATCCTGAGACACCCGTTGATGCCCCACATGGTCGTGTCTGGTTGGCAATTATCGATCAGATAGATCGAGAGCAGAGTGAAAGCAGGTGGGTAAGCTCTTCCGACGTCACACGAAGTACATTCTGCGTACATCCGTGGCGTATCGCCGGCGGCGGTGTCAGTCAGCTTACCGATCATATCGAAGCACGTAGTACACGCACACTTCAGTCCGTCATAGCTGATACCGGGTTCGGTGCAGTAACAAGGGAAGATGACATTTACATAATCTCTAGCGAAGTTGCGAAACGAATTGGCATAGAGAGTCGGTTCATTAAACCGTTTGTCGCCGGCGACATGATTAGAGACTGGGCTATTTCCAATCCAATTGGCGCTCTCTGGCCTTACAAAGAAGCGACTCTCAATGCAGCACGATCATCTGCCATTCTGAGCTTCTTCTGGCGCTACCGTGTTCTATTGAGTGGACGTATAGCCTACGGCAAGTCACAGATTGAGCGCGGCTTGACTTGGTACGAGTACTCTATGTTTTTCAGAAACCGTTACCGGAAGAACCTCGCTATTTCCTTCGCATTTGTGGCTACTCACAATCATTTCGTAATCGATCGAGACGGTAATCTGTTCAATCGTTCTGCTCCCATTATCACGCTTCCAGACGACGCAAACGAAGCAAACTACATCGAGCTCGTCGGCTTGCTCAACAGCTCTGTGGCATGCTTCTGGATGAAGCAGGTGTCTCACAATAAGGGAAGCACGGTAGACGTGCATGGCGCGCGCCAAACGACGGATGAATACGAGAATTTCTTTGAGTACACCGGAACCGGACTAAAGCGGTTTCCACTTCCAGCAGAGCGTCCAAGTGAACTCGCGGGCGTGCTTGATCGCCTCTCTGTAGAACGTCAGTCCCATCTGCCGGCGCAACTGGCCGACCGGTTTCCCATGACGCGGGCCGAGCTGGACGAACATCAAGGCGCTGCCGCTGCTCTCCTGGTGCGCATGATCGCCCTGCAGGAGGAACTCGACTGGGAGTGCTACCGGCTCTACGGCGTCATCGACGAAGATTGCCGCTACCCGAACGGCGCGGGCGGCCGCCCCGCCGAACCGCCGCCGCTGGCGCTCGGCGAGCGGGCGTTCGAGATCGTCATGGCGCGGCGGATGGCGGCCGGCGAACTGGAGACCCGGTGGTTCGGGCGCCACGCCTCCACGCCGGTCACCGGCCTGCCCGCCCACTGGCCGGAAGACTACCGCTCACTCGTCGCGCGGCGCATCGCACTGATCGAGTCCGACCGCTTCATCGGGCTGCTCGAACGGCCGGAGTACAAACGGCGCTGGAACGTCGAGTCATGGCAGGACCAGGAACGGCGCGCGCTCCGCGCGTGGCTGCTCGACCGGTTGGAGTCGCCGGCCTACTGGCCGGAACCCGGCCTCACCACCGTCCGCGACCTCGCCGGCCGGGCCGCCGTCGATGCGGACTTCCAGCAGGCCGCCGCCCGCCTCTCGGAAGGCGCCTACGCCGACCTCGAACTGCTGATCGCCGAACTGGTCGCCGCCGAAAGCGTGCCGGCGCTGCCGGCGCAACGCTACAAGCCGTCCGGCCTCGCCAAGCGCGCCGACTGGGAGGCGGTCTGGGCCGCGCAACGGCGCGAAGACGAAATCGACGCCGAGACCGCCGCCAGCACTCCGCGCGAACCCGACGAGACCGCGGACGACTACGCCGCCCGCCTCCAAGCCGAGCAGCGCCGCCGCAAGCGGGATGCGCTCGGCGACTTGGCGCCGCCGCCCAAGTACCGCTCCGCCGACTTCCTCAAGCCCGGCTACTGGCGCTTGCGCGGCGCGCTCGACGTGCCCAAGGAGCGCTTCGTCAGCTTCCCGGACATGAGCTTCGACCACGATCCCACGCTCCTGGTCGGTTGGGCCGGCTGGGACGCCCTGACCCTGTGCCACGCCGTCGCCGCGTACTACACGCGCGCCTACGAGAGCGAAGGATGGGACGCGGCACGGCTTACGCCGCTGCTCGCGGTCATCCGGGAGTACGTGCCGTGGCTCAAGCAGTGGCACAACGACGTGGACCCAGACTACCACGAACGCCTCGGCGACTTCTACGCAGGCTTCGTCGGGCAGCAACTCGCGTATCTCGGTCTGACGCAGCTCGATCTGCAACGATGGAAGCCCGAAAGGAGGTCCTGAAATGAACGCCATTCGGTCGCGGCCTCTCGACGCGGCGTGGAAGCAGCGACTCGATCTCACCGCGCGCGCCGCGCCCGAACTCTACGAAAACGCCGACGCGGTAACCGGCACTCCGCACGCCCGCGCGATACGGACTGCATTTCGGGAGTTGCGCGCGTCCGCCGTCTTCTGTGTTCAGCAGGTGCCGACCGTCGTTATCCTTTCCGTCGACCAATACGACCGCAGGGCTATAGTCGACCTGCACGCCAGGCTGTGGAACCAGGGTCTCGCCAACATGCTCCTGGTCCTTGCCGACGACACCATCCGAGCATTTTCCCTGGCGCGCATTCCCTACCGAGGGAGCGACGAAGACTTCGACGACCGATGCCTCGCCTGGGAGTTCGATGCAATCGCCCAAGCTCTCGAAGTCAACAACCTCATGCGCGGAGCCGAATCCGGCCGCCTCTGGGAGCACCCAAAATTCAGCCAGGAAGAACGGATCGACCGGGTCCTGTTGGACAACCTGAAAGAATCGCATACGCGGCTAGTGAGCCGGATGTCGCCGGCCGCGGCCCAGGCATTGCTCATCCAGTCGATGTTCATCGCCTACCTGGAGGATCGGCAGATCGTCAGCGCCAACTATCTGAGCGAGGCCACCGATGGCCACGCCGGCAGTTTCGCCGACATCCTGAACTCCGGGAGCGCGAAGGCGCTCGACCTGTTGTTCAAGCGGCTTCGCAACGACTTCAATGGCGACCTGTTCGTTGCGCCGTGCTCCTTTTCGGAGACGGATCGCCATCCGCCGCCCGAACCCGCGGACATGGAGGTCCTGTCCCAGTTCCGCTCCGGCGAACAGGAGATGGGCAGTGGCCAGTACCGCTTCTGGGGCTATGACTTCAAGTACATACCCGTCGAGTTGATAAGCGCCGTCTATGACCGGTTTCTCGGTGATCTGAAACCGGAGCAGCGTAGGCGGGGCGCCTATTACACGCCGCGCTTCGTCGTGGACATGGTGATTTCACAGATCGCCGACAGGATAACCATGGAGAAACTACCCAAACTGCGATTCTTGGATCCTGCATGCGGGTCTGGAATTTTTCTCGTGCGGTGCTTTCAGATCCTCTGCGAGTACCGCAGGCGCACGCTCGCATGCTCCGACAAGATTCCCTGGGAGTCTCTGCGGGACATGCTTTCGAGACTCGAAGGATGGGACATTGACGACGCGGCGGTGCGAGTCGCCGTGTTTTCGCTGTATGTCGCTCTGCTCGAGGAAGTGGAGCCACCTGACATTCAGGCGCTTATCAAACGCCGCAATCTGCTGCCTCGGTTGTGGGAGCGCAACCTGCGCAAGCGCGATTTCTTCGCCGACGATCGCGGTCACGAGAACACGCTGGCCGACGTCATTCTGGGCAACCCGCCGTGGTCCAGCCGGCGCCAGCGCGATCGACGTTCCATCAAATGGTGTGAGACGGAACGGCTCCCCATGCCGGGACAGGAAGAGGCGTGGGCGTTCGTCTGGAAGTCGCTACGACACCTGCACGCCGACGGCGTCATCGCGTTTCTCCTGCCGGCCATGGGCTTTCTGCACAATTATGCCACTACCGCGATCGAGGCGCGCCAGCGCCTCCTGCGCGACTCCCGAATCTTTCGCATCATCAATCTGGCCGATATGAGACGTCAGTTGTTTGAGAACGCGGTCAGGCCAGCGGCCCTTCTCGTATTCGGCAAAGCCGATCCGTCTGGCGACCCTTACTGGTTCGAGTACTTGACGCCGAAAGCCGATCTCAATCTGAAAAATCGCCGTTTGATCACACTCAACAGCGCCGACACACACTCGCTCGCCTCACCAATGGTGGAAGACGAACCATCGATTTTCAAGCGTCTCCTGCGGATAAGCGAGCCTGAAGAAAGTCTGTTTCGCTATCTTTCCTCGTTGCCTAGCTTGGAAAACACTGTAGGCACTCAACGAGAAGTTGACGGGTCCGACGAGCGTTTCTGGATGATCGGCCGAGGATTCGAACCGCACAACTCGGGCGCGTCTGTCACGAGCCAATCTGTTGGACGGATTCCCCATGTCCAGATTGGCAAGTTTACTCCTTTCTTTCAGCGAGTTGATGAGTTGGCACCGTGGCCTTCGTGCGTGGTCCGCCGCAGAGGATTGGAGAAGGGGTCTACCGGTCCGCGCGTTCTGATTCCGGGAGGAGTGACACATACGGATCATATTCGGCTCCGCGCGGCGTACGTCGAAACACCCGTTACCTTTCAGAGCACGATTCATGCCATTGTGGCGCCCCGTGGCGAGGAGCGCCGCGCGAAACTATTGGCGGCGCTTATCAACAGCAGGATCGCGGTGTGGTTCGCGTTCCACGGCACGTCGGCGTTTGGGGCTGAGCGCCCGCACGTTCGGCAAAGCGAGTTGCGTCTTCTTCCGTTTCCGCGCCCGGACGACATGCCGGACAAGCGCCGTTCTCAATCCGCCGTCGACAGGATGGTTTCGATCATCGACGAGATGGGGCGGACGCAACGCGATCCGCTCGGTAGTATTGACGCCGCGGTGTTCGAGGAGATCGATCGCTCGTCGTACGAGTTCTTCTGTCTTGCCGACGAGGAGGTCGTACTGGTCGAGGACACAGTGGAACACATTATTCCCGCCGCGCATCCGACGCGCAACAGCGTTCCCGATCTCTGGCAATCCTGCACTTCGGAGGACCGCCGGAGCTACGTGCATTATTTCGCTCGCCGTATGAGTCACTGTCTTGAAGACGGCTACACGGTAGAGGCGCGGCTCGAAACCCATAACGAGGATCTGGCGGTCCTTCGGCTCACTATGCAACGGAAACATGCTGCGAAGAAGTACTACGAGGTCGAGTCGTCTGACGTAGGTGACGTTTTGGCACGCCTGTCGGCACAAATGGGGAGACCGCTCGCAGGCAACTTTCAGTTGATTCCGGATTTTCGCCTGTTTTCGGGAAACCACCTTTATGTCGTCAAACCGACGCAGAAGCGGTTTTGGTTGCGCTCGGCGGCGATTGCGGACGCCGATGACGTAGCGCGTGATCTACAGGAAGCGGCCTCCCGGCACGACAGAGTGGCATCGGATGATCGGTGACCCGGCGCCGTGGCTGCGCCGCTATCGGACGGTGGACACACGCATGGTGGCGTGTGTCGCCGCTGTCTCGCCGGGATGCGTCGCCAAGTTGCCGGCGCAACCGGACGAAGATACCATCACCATACAGCTCGTTGATGCGCTGACCGGAAATCCGGGAGCGCGGCGGTTGGGTGTAATCGTAAACCAGTTCCCCCCGTTCGGACGGCGGCCGGACGGTATCGCGTATAGCAAGGGCAGGATCGACATGGCAGTAGTCCTCGACCGCAGTAGCAGGCGCTATCTTGCCTACGAGTGCAAGCGCCTGAACGTCGTGCGCGATGGCCGACGGCGGTCGCTGGCCAGGGAGTACGTGATGCAAGGTCTTCGCCGGTTCATCACCGGGCAGTATGCGGAGGGCCTTCCTGTGGGGTGTATGCTAGGCTACGTTATGGACGGCGACGTACGATTCGCACGCACGAAAGTGATCGAGGCATTGCGACGACAGAGCCGGGACGTAGGCTTCGTCAAGGTGTCACGAGGGGCGGGAGTGCCGCCTTCGGTGAAGGGACTCGTGAGCGAGCATATTCGGTGTGGTGGCGACGAGATCGAGATTCGGCACACGATGCTGCCGTTCCGGCGAACTGATGTTTCGGATGAGGTGAGGCACAATGGCTGACGAGCGCTATCAAATGGACTTCGAGCAACTCGGTATCGGGCAGGTGCTGGGCCGATCACGTCTCTTCGTGCCACCCAACCAACGGGATTATGCATGGACGGATCTCGAAGTGTCGACGCTCTACCAGGACTACGAACGAGCGCGTCGCGCAGGGACGAGGTACTTTCTTGGCACGATCGTTACGATACCCAAGGGTGAACAGCTCGAAGTGGTGGACGGACAGCAGCGGCTTGCCACCACGGCGGTCCTTCTCGCCGCCATCAGAGATCATCTGAAAGACGACGACATGGTCGTGGAGTCGATTAATAACGACTTTCTTACTGGCATAGATCTCCAGAAGCGAGAACGAGTCCCCAAGTTGCGGCTCAACTTCGACGACAACGAGCTATTCAGATGCATCGTGACCGGTGTTACGGAAAGCGCGTATCCGACGGCTACCAAGGAATCACAGAAGCGCCTGCGGCGCGCATACGACCTTGCCCGTGGACACGTAGACAAGATTTCGGAACCGGGGGACCCGTGGGATCGCGGCGACAGCTTGAGCGAATTGGTATCGTTCATCGAGCAGCGAGCGTTCGTGGTGCTTCTGCGCATGTCGAGCGACGCGGACGCGTACCGAATGTTCGAGACGCTCAACGATCGCGGCTTGCGTACTTCGCAGTCCGATCTGATCAAGAACTATCTGTTCAGTAGATCGGTCGGCCGGGCGCAGGAGATTCAGAGCCGGTGGAACCGTATGCAGGGTTCGCTCGAAACTCTCGGGGAGGAGGACCTTACCGTTGATTTCGTGCGCGACGCCGTCACCGTGATGCACGGCCGCACACAGGAATCTCGGGTCTACGAGGCGGTGCAGAGCGTTGCCAAGCGGGAGAACGCGGCCTTGAGGTTTGCAGCGAAGTTGGATGGTCTTGCAACTGGGTACGTGGCGGTGTTCACCAGCTCACATGAGCGATGGAATGGCTGCCCGCAAGACGTAAGGCGCGCCATAGACGCGCTCAATCTGCTGGCGGTACGGCCCCTGCGGCCTTTGCTGCTTGCGGTGGAGAGGAAGTTCGGTGACCCGGAGGTGGCGGCAACTTTTCGATTCGCGGTGTCCGTTGGAGTGCGGCTGCTCGTCACCATTCCCGAGCGTAGCGCGTCTGTGGAGGCGCCAATGGCGCAGACCGCGAACGGTGTGTACAGGGGGGACATCGAGACCACCGATCACCTGAAGAAGAAACTGAACGGCGTTACGCCGTCGGACGAAGAGTTTCGGGCGGCGTTCGAGATCGCCAGGGTATCCAAGGCGGAACTGGCCCGGTACTACCTGCGCTCGCTGGAGCGGGCGGCGAACCGGGAGCCAGAACCGTGGTTCATACCGGTTGAGGACCGGGCCGTCATCACCCTGGAGCATATCCTCCCCAAGACCCCGGAAGACCGCTGGCCGCAGTTCGGCGAGGACGAAGCGGCCGGGTACGTCAACCGCCTGGGCAACCAGGCGTTGCTGCGGGCAAGCGACAACTCGCGCGCGGGGAACGCGGGATTCGCGGACAAGCGGCCGCTCTATTGGGAGTCGCCGTACCGGTTGACGCAGATGGTCGCCGACGCCGAGGACTGGACCCCCGCCGAGGTCGTCGCACGCCAGAAGCGGCTGGCCGAACTGGCGGTCGCCGCCTGGCCGATATAATCTGCGTCCGATGGCGACCATAGCTGACATTTTCGAGTTGCCGGAGCAGGTCCACCAGGGGGACTTCGTGCTGCGGCTGGCCGAGGGCGTGGAGCGGGCCGAGCAGACGCTCAACGACTACGTGGTGACGCCGCAGCTGGCGCAGTGCTTCGACGCGGCGCTGACGTTGATCGGCAGCGCCGTGACGGAGGGCGTCAGCAAGGCGGCCTACCTGCACGGCAGCTTCGGCAGCGGCAAGAGCCACTTCATGGCGGTGCTGACGCTGCTGCTGCAGGGCGACGCGCGGGCGCGCTCCATTCCGGAACTGGCCGGCGCCGTGACCCGCGCCAACGCATGGACGGCCGGCCGCCGGTTTCTGGTCGTGCCGTACCACCTGATCGGCGCGGCCGGCATGGAGTCGGCGCTGCTCGGCCACTACGCCGAGCACGTGCGGGCGCTGCACCCGGAAGCGCCGACGCCCGGCTTCTTCCAGGCCGACAGCCTGTTCGCGGACGCCGGCCGGCTGCGAGCGGCGATGGGCGACGACGCCTTCTTCGCCGCGCTCAACCGCGCCGTGGCCGGCGGCGCCATGGCCGGCGGCGCCGCGGGCGATGGCGACGGCGGCGGCTGGGGCGCGCTCGGCAGCGGTTGGGACGCCGCCGCATTCGAGACCGCGCTGGCGGCCGCGCCCGGCGACGCCGACCGCGTGCGCCTGACCGGCGACCTGATCGACGCCTTCTTCGGCGCGCTACGGACGTCCGGCGGCAGCGGCGAGCAGTTCGTCGACATGGACGAAGGGCTGGCGGTGATGGCCGGGCACGCCCGGGCGCTCGGTTACGACGCGCTGATCCTGTTCCTGGACGAGCTGATCCTGTGGCTGGCCAGTCACGCGGCCGATCCCGCGTTCGTGAGCCGGGAGGGCCAGAAGATCGCCAAACTGGTCGAGTCAGGGCGCGCCGGCCGGCCGATCCCGATCATCAGCTTCATCGCCCGGCAGCGCGACCTGCGCGATCTGGTAGGGGAGCACCTGCCGGGCGCCGACCAACTCGGCTTTGCCGACGTGCTCAACTGGTGGGAGGCGCGCTTCGAGCGCATCACCCTGGAGGACCGCAACCTGCCGGCGATCGCCGAGCGCCGCGTGCTGCGCCCCAGGAACGCCGCGGCGCGCGCGCAGCTCGACGATGCGTTCGAGCGGACCGCCCGCGTGCGCGAGGAAGTGATGACCGTCCTGCTGACCCGCGACGGCGACCGCGCCATGTTCCGGCAGCTCTATCCCTTTACCCCGGCCCTGGTGCAGGCGCTGATCGCCGTCTCCTCGCTGCTGCAGCGCGAGCGCACCGCGCTCAAGATCATGCTGCAGCTCCTGGTCGAGCAGGGCCGCCGGCTGCAGCTCGGCGACGTCATCCCGGTGGGCGACCTGTTCGACGTGATCGCCCGCGGCGACGAGCCGTTCACGCAGGCCATGCGGCTCCGCTTCGACGACGCCCGCAAGCTGTACCGCACCAGACTGCGGCCGCTGCTGGAGACCGAGCACGGCGTCACCGCCGCTGAACTGGCGGCGGGGACCGCGGACGCGGCCGTCGCGGCGCGCTTCCGCGCCGACGACCGGTTGCTCAAGACGCTGCTCCTGGCGGCCATCGCCGAAGGGGTAGAGGCGTTGCGCGCGCTCACCGCGGCGCGGCTGGCGGCGCTCAACCACGGCACGGTGCGCTCGCCGGTCCTGGGCCAGGAGAGCCAGATCGTGCTGCGCAAGTGCCGGCAGTGGGCCGGCCAGGTCGGCGAGATCAAGGTCTCCGGCGACGGCGTCAATCCGACCATCTCGCTGCAGATCGTCGGCGTCGACACGGACAGCATCCTGCAGAACGCCGCCGCCCTCGACAACGCCGGCAACCGCATCGGCAAGGTGCGCCAGATCATCCACGAGGACCTGGGGATCGCCGGGGGCGACCTGCACTCCGACCGCCATGAGACGGTATGGCGCGGCACGCGGCGCAGCTGCGAGGTCATGTTCCGCAACGTCCGGGAAGTGAATATCCGGGACCTGCGCAACGGCCCCGGTACGTGGCACGTCGTGATCGGCTATCCGTTCGATGATCCGCAGCGCACGCCGCGCGACCACGTGGCGCAGGTACAGAACTTCATGGCCGCGGAGGAGCCGGCGAATACCCTGGTGTGGTTGCCGGCGTTCCTCCCCCCCGCGGCGCTGCGCGATCTGGGCCGGCTGGTGCTGCTGGACGGCGTGCTCGCCGGCAACCGCCTCAACGAATACGGCGCGCATCTGTCGCAGACCGACCGCGAGCAGGCGCGCGTCCTGCTGGTCAATCAGCGCGATCAGATGCGGGCGCGCATCGGCAGCCATCTGCTCGCCGCCTACGGCGTATCCCGGGCCGACGCCGGCGCCGTCGACGACAGTCACGGGCTCGACCAGCGGTTCCACTCCCTCAACCCCGCCTGTCCGGTGCGCCCGCCGCCGGCGGCGGGGTTCCGGGACGCGCTGGACCATCTGTTTGGCCAGGCGCTTGCCGCGCAGTATCCCGACCATCCCGAGTTCGGCTGCGAGGTGAAGCGCCCGGCGTTGCGGCGGGTGCTGGAGGTGGTGGAGCGGGCGGCGGCCGACCCCGAGGGGCGGGTGGAAGCGCCGCGCGCGGCGCGCGAGGAGATGGCCGCGATCGCCGTCCCGCTGCAGCTCGGCGACATGGGAGAGACCCACTTCAAGATAAGGTCGCGCTGGCTCGACGAGATCCACCGCAAGCACGCCGGGCGCGGGGGCGGTCCCATGACCGTGGGGATGGTGCGCGGCTGGATCGAAGCGCCGGAGCGGCGCGGGCTGCCGCGCGACGTGCAGAACCTGGTGATCGCGGCGTTCGCGGCGCAGGCCGGCCGGCGCTTCACGTGGCGCGGGCGGGCGGGCGCCGCGGCCATCGAGCGGCTCGACGACGCCTGCGAGCTGCAGGCCCGGGAGCTGCCGCCGACCGAGGAGTACCAACGGGCGGCGCAGCGCGCGAAGGACCTGTTCGGGCACGCCGCGCCGCCGGCGCTCAGCGCCGGGAGCGTGAGCGAGTTGGCGCACGCCGTCCGCACCGCCGCGGACGCGCACCGGAGCGCCGTGGACGAACTCGCCGCCGGCCTCCGGGAACGGCTGCGGGAACGGTCGCTGGCGGCGGCGGACAGCGACCGGCTGCGGACCGTGGACGCCGCGCTGGCCGTGCTGTCGGCCCTGGCGGAGGCCGGCGGCGAGGACGACCGGGAGGTGGTGACGACGCTGACCGCCGCGGAGATACCGACCAGCGCGGTCGCCATGGCGGCGGTGATGAAGGACGCCGCGGCGCTCGCCCCGGCGCTGGCGCCGCACGGCTGGCAGGTGTTCGCCAAGCTGGCGGTCCTGGCCGCGCCGTACCGGGAGCAGGCGGCGGAGATCGACGCGGAACTGAATGACGCCCTGCGCCGCGATGAGCACGTCACGCCCCTGGCGGCCACCGTCAGGTGGTGCCAGAACCGGGCGCTGGAACTCCTCACCGAAGCGGCCCGGCAGGCTCCGCCGCCGCCGGACCCCACTCCGCCGGCCGCGCGGCGCGGCCACCGCGACGTGGCGGCCGGCGACGTCACCGGCGTGCTCCAAGAGATCGAAGCGGCGATACGGGCGACCGGCGCGACCCGCGTAACCGTCGATTGGAGGGTCTACTCGGACGCGGACGGCGCGGCCGGGTGAGCATCACCCCCGAGCAGCTGGCGCTGCAGGTCACGCAGCTCTGCGAACGGCGGCCGGAAACGCGCGTCGTCGGCGTTCACGCCCCGCACTGGCGCGGCGGCGACTCGATCGTCGCGGGGGCGGCCACGTTCCGCGTGGCGTGGTGCCGGTCCGCGCTGGCGGTGAGCGAACAGCTCGCCGCGCTCGGCGACGGCGAGCGGCTGGTGGTGCTCACGCCGCTGGATGGGACCGAACTGGGCGACGACGTGCTGGCGCGCCTGGCGAGGCGGCGGCTGATCCACCCGGACCGGTGGCAGCTGGTCCGCGACGCCTACCGGGTGACCACCGTGGACCCTCGGCTGCCGGGGGATCGGTGGATGGCCGAGGCGCTGCTCGCCGCGCCGCCGCCGCCGCGCACCCTGCCGGCGAAGGTGCTGGACGCCGGCGCGGCGTGGCGGCAGGTGCTCGACCACTTCCTGGGGCTGGCGGACGGGAGCCCCGACGCGGACGCCGTCGTGCGGTGGAGCGTGCGGCCGGACGCCGCGGAGCGGTTCGCCGCGCTGCCCGCGCCGCTGGCGGAAGCGGTACGGCAGCGGTTGGAAGGGAGCGCCGGCGGCCTCGGCGCGCTGCTGGCCGGCGCGGTCGCCGCCGGGAACGCGCGCGAGCTGGCGCCGATTGGACTGGCCTGCGAGGTGCTGTTCAGCGAGCCGGAGGCGGCGGAACTGACGCGCGCCGCGGTGCGCCTGGAGCCGATGCTCGGCGGCGCCGACGTCGACCCGGCGCGCGGGCGGGAGTGGGCGGCGTGCGCCCGGCGCGCGCTGCGGAAGGCGCCTTCCGAGCAGCGCGGCGAATTGCTGGAACGGACCGAGCGGCTGCTGGCCGCGCTCAAGGTGGAGCGTTGGGCCGAACGGAGCGCGGTGCTGCCGGCCGGCCTGACCGCCCGCCTGGACCGGTTCGCGGACGCGGCGCAGGCCGCGCTGGCGGACGCCAAGCTGGCGCCGCCGGAGCAGTCCTGCGCCCGCGCGGACCGGTTCGCGGACGCGGCCCGCGCCGCGCTGGCGGATGCGGCCAAGCTCGCCGCGGCGGAACAGTCTTACGACCGCCTGCGCGCTCACGACGCCTGCGGCGCGCAGCCGGAGCGCGCGGAGCGCTTGGAGATGGCCGTGCGGCTGCTGCGCAGCCTCAGCGTCCCGGACGCTGGCATTCCGGACGGCGGCGCCCCGGGCCGCGCCGGCAGTGACCGCGCGGCGGCGGCCCCGGCCTCCATCGCCGCCATGATGGAGCAGCACGCCGCCGAAGGAGCGTTCGAAGATTGGGCCCGGCGCCGCCTGCTGGGAGGGGACGCGCACGCCGGCATCGCCGCGCTCTACCGGGCGATCTACCTTGCCGTGCGCGGCCGGCGGGAGCAGCGCAATCGGTCGTTCGCGGCTCGGGTGAGCGCCTGGACCGCGGGACCGGGCGCGGCGGCGGAACCGGACCTCCTCCCCATCGAGCGCTGCCTGGCGCAGGCCGTAGCGCCGCTGGCGCGGTTGCGCCCGGTGCTGGCGCTGGTGCTGGACGCCATGGACGCCGGCGTCTTTGAGGAACTGGCCGAGAGCCTGCGCGCGCTCGGTTGGCGCCGGCAGAGCGGCGTCCCGCGCACGGCGCTGGCGGCGCTGCCGACGGTCACGCAGGCGTCGCGCATGACGCTGATGGCGGGCGCGGTGCGGCAGGGCGAAGCCCCGCAGGAAAAAGCCGCGTTCGCCCGGCACCCGGAGCTGCTCGCCGCTTCGCAACGGGGCCGGCCGCCGGTCCTGTTCCACAAGGCCGGCCTGATCGACGATGCCGGGCTCGGGTTGGCGGCGGCGGTGCGGGAGGCGCTCGGCGACCGGCGCCAAAAGGTGGTGGGCGTGGTCCTCAACGCCGTGGACGACCACTTGGCCAAGTCCGAACAGCTGCAGCTGCTCTGGAGCTGCGACCGCGTACGGCTGCTGCCGGAGCTGCTGCACGAGGCGCACGCCGCCGGCCGAGTGGTGGCGCTCACCTCCGATCACGGCCACGTGGCGGAAATGGACGGCGTCAAGCTCCCCGGCGGCGACGACGGCCGTTGGCGCGCTGCCGGCGACCCGCCCGCCGGCCCGGAGATCGAGCTCGCCGGCGACCGCGTGCGCGCGGCCGCCGGCCGCGGCCGGATCATCGTCCCGTGGAGCGAGACCGTGCGCTACGGCCAGCGCAAGAACGGCTACCACGGCGGCCTGACCCTGCAGGAAGCGGTCGTCCCGATCGGCGTCTTCGCCCCGCCGGGCGACGCGGTCAAGGGCCTGCGGCCGGCGCCCGCTCCCCATCCTGCCTGGTGGCATGGCCGGTCATCCGGGCCGGAACCGGCCGGCCGCGCGGCCGGCGCCGCCCCGCAACTCGACCTCTTCGACAATCCTGTATGATCGGTCCATGCCGACCGCTACCCGTTCGCTTCTGACGATCGATACGCCGATGGCGCCGCCCGCGTGGGCGGTGATGCAGCGCGCGCTGCTCGACGCGCAGGTGACCGCGATCCGGGCGTTCTACGCCAAGTACTTCGACGAGCGGGGTTACCTGCGCTGCGTGCCCCGCTGGGGAGGGGACGACGGCGCCGACGACGCCGCCGAGAACTTCACCGGCTGGACCCTGCTGTACGCGCTCGGCGCGGACCGCGCGGTGCTGGACCGCTACCTGACCGCCTGGGAAGGCCACCTGCGGCAGTACACGGAGGCCAAGACCGTCGAGGTGCCGTTCGCCCGCGACGGCATGTACTTCAAGGAGTTCCCGGTCATGTTCGACTGGGGGCACAACGGCGAAGGGTTCAACGCCTTCTACCTGCAGGGCCTCTGCACCCCGTACGACCGGACCTTCCGGGACCGGACGCGCCGCTACGCCGGCTTCTACATGGATGAGGACCCGATCGCCAAGAACTACGATCCGCAGCACCGCGTGATCCGCAGCATGTTCAACGGCAGCCGCGGGCCGATGCTGCGCAAGGCGACGGCGCTCGACTGGACCGGCGACCGGATCGAGATCGAGGGCCGCTTCAAGCCCGGTCACCGCGAGACCAGCTACGAACAGATGCTGGCCCACTTCGCCGAATACAACGACGTGGCCGGCGACCATCCGCTCAACCTGCAGACCACCACCCTGGCGATCAACGCCTACATGATCGCCGGCGACGCCAAGTACCGGGACTGGATCATCGAATACGTCGACGCCTGGCGGGAGCGGACCGCCGCCAACGGCGGCATCATCCCGACCAACGTCGGGCTGGACGGCTCCCCGGGCGGGGAGTGCGGCGGCCGCTGGTGGGGCGGCACCTACGGCTGGGGCTTCTCCATCGACGACTACCTCAACCCCGGCAGCGGCGGCCGGTTCCACCGGCACCTGTTCATAGAACGGGCGCCGCGCGGATTCGGCAACGCGCTCACCGTGACCGGCGATCAGGGCTACGTCGACACGTGGCGCGGCGTGATCGACGGCGTGAACGCCAACGCCAAGGTGGTCGACGGGCAGACCGTGTATCCGCAGAACTACGGCGAGGAGGAGGGGGCGCCGGGCTGGTACAACTACGGGCCGGAGCCGTACGTCAACGGCGCCATGCCGGTCTGGTTCTGGTCGATGCGGGACGGCGACAAGAAGCTGATCGCCGGCGACCCGTGGGTGCGCTACCTGGACGGGGACAACCCCGACTTCCCGGTCGAGTCGCTGCAGCGCGAGTTCGCCGAGCTGCGGCGGCGCGTGGAGCGCATGCACGGGGACGCCAGCTCGCCCGACGCGCGCATGTCCGACGACCCCAACGGCTCCAACCCGGCGATGGTGACCGCGCTCACGCAGCAGATGCTCGGCGGCCTGGAGACCGGGCACTACGGATTCCCGCTCTACAGCCGCCTGCGCTACTTCGATCCCGAACGCCGGCGGGCCGGCATTCCGTCCGACGTGGCGGCGCTGGTCGATTCGATGTCCGCCGACGAGGTGGCGGTGACGCTGGTCAACCTGGACCAGACGGAGGCGCGCACCGTGGTCGCGCAGGCCGGCGCCTACGGGGAGCACCGCTTCGGCGCCGCCGCGGCCGGATCGGCGCGCGCCACCGTCGACCGCCCGTACGTGCGGGTCCGCCTGGAGCCCGGCTGCGGCCAACGGATCGTGTTCGAGCAGGACCGCTACGCCGAGCAGCCGACCTTCACCTTCCCCTGGGACCGGGCCGAGTAGGGACCGGCCGGACCCGGCCCCGGCCGGACCCGGGCCCCCGGCGGCCGGTTGCGCCGGTCCGGCGAACGGCGCTACCATGCGCGAGCCGGGCCGCGGCGGCGCCACGTTCCGGCCATCATCCGCAAAAGGAGACACCAGATGAAACGAACGGTGGCATGGACCGCGGCGGCGGTCCTTCTGTGCGCTTCGGCGCCCGCCTTCGCCCAGGAATGGGAGATGGACACCTCGCCCGTCACGCTGACGGTCTATTCGGACCGCGGCTGGTTCGCGCCGTGGGAGGGTCCGGCGGCCGAACGGGTCACCGCCCGGACCGGCGTCACGCTGGACGTGCGCAAACCGCTGGAGGACGACTCGACCGGTGAGGGCATCAACCTGATGATCGCCAGCAACGACTGGCCGGACCTGATGATCGTCGACTGGAACAACCCGGGCGTGGCGCAGCTGATGGACGCCGGGCTGGTCTGGGACGTCAACGAGCTGATCGACCGGTACGCGCCGAGCCTGCGGGACTTTCTGAACGACAACATCGGCCCGGAGCTGTTGAGCGGCTACGCGCACACCGACGGCAAGACCTACCGCATAGGCTTCGGCGGGTTCCTGGGCTCGAAGGACTCGGCCGAGCTGGCCGACGTCGGATTCTCGATCCCGTGCTGGCTGCCGCGCTTCGTGGTCCGGCAGGACTACTTCGATGAGATCGGCGCGCCCGACATCCGCACGGCCGACCAGTTCTACGACGCGGTCAAAGCGATGGCCGCCAACCATCCCGGCAAGTTCGCCGTCCTGGGCGACCAGAACACCAAGCACGCGTGGTTCACGTACCACTTCGGCACCAACCACACCTGGGGCAACTACTACGCCGATCCCGCCGCGCGCGAGATCAAGTACTACACCAGCCACCCGCAGTTCCCGGAGGCGATCAAGTTCATGAACCGGTTGGCGCGTGAGGGCCTCTACCCGGAGGAGGCGCTGGTCTGGACCCGCGAGGTGAGCCAGAACTGGGTGGCCGGCAACGTCATCGTGTCGATGGGCAACGGCTGCCACCACGGCGATCCCATCGGTGAGACCGGCACCACCAACCACGTGCTGCCCCCGTGGGACACCTACGCCTACAGTCTGTGGCGCACGCCGTGGATGGCCGACCTGTTCCCGACCCGGTCCGACAAGTCGGACCGCGCCATCCGCTTCGTCCAGTACGCCGCCGGCCGCGACGGGTACATCGACATGCGCATCGGTATCGAGGGCGACACCTGGACCGGTGATCTGGAGAACGGCCCGCACTTCCAGTTCCGGCCCGACGTCTGGACCACCGACGTCTTCCCCGAAGGCGTGCCGATCTGGTTGGACGGGTTCCAGGAGCTGGCGGCGGCCGACTACGCCAACGTGGTCGCGGCCGGGTTCAACCTGCCGCCCATCCTCAATCTGGACGGGATCGCGCCGGGCGGCCCGCGCTGGAGCGGACCGTCCGAAGACGCGCTGGCCTACACGGAGCTGATGTCGCCGTACTTCACGTCCGGTCCCGAGCTCTACGTGCCGATCCGCGGCGACAGCGACGTCGGCGTCATCCGCGAGCGGGTCGACACGCTGTTCGACGACTACTTTGCGCGCATGGTCTTTGCGGAGACCGAGGCGGAGGCGGTCAGCATGATCGCCGAGTTCCGGGAGAAGGCCGCGCAAGCGGGGCTCGCGCAGTACGAGGCGGAGGCGACGCGCATCTACCGCGACAACCTGGCCAAGAGCGGCATGTAGCCGGCTGACGGGAATCGTCGCTCAAGGACACGCCGGCGCCCGACGGCCGGCGTGTCCTTTATTTTGGCCGGGCGGAGCAGGAGAAAGGAGAAGGGATACGTGGCAGCCGAGGAACTGAGCATCGTCGTGAACGCGCCCGCGCCGCCGGACGCCAAGCGGGCGTCGGTCCGCGACTTCGGCGCCGACCCGGCTGACGCCGACAACTACCGCGCCTTTCAGACGGCGTTCGACCACTGCCGCGAACGGCGCATCGCCGCGCTGAGCGTGCCGCCCGGCGTCTACCGCTTCGCCACGGCGGCGCCGCTCCGCCTGCAGGGGCTTGAGGACTTCACGCTGGAAGGGAACGGCGCCGAGCTGATTTTCAGCCGGGATCAGGACTTCATCCACGTCTCCGGCTGCCGGCGCGTCGCCGTCCGCGACCTGGTGGTCGACTGGGACTGGAGCGGGGCGCCGCTGGCCAGCGTGGCGCGGGCGCGCGCGACCGGACCGGCCCGCGACTGGGTCGATCTGGAGTTCACCGAACACGACGCGGTCGACGCCGGCATGACCTTCGCCACCATGAACGCGCTCGACCCGCGGCTGCTCACGCCGGGGTGCGAAGGCGGCCGGGAGCACGGACGCGGGTTCACCCGCGTGCGCAAGGCGGGGGGCAACGTCCTGCGCTGCTACCTCGACTTGACGGCGGTGTCCGAGCTGCTGTTCACGCCGGGGTCCGCGTACCTGGTCCGGCACTACCTGCACGACTCGCCGGCGTTCACGATCACCGGCTGCCGGCACCTGTCGCTCGAACGGATCACCGTCCATTCGGCGCCCGGCGCCGGCTTCATCGTCCGCGGCGACACCGGCAACTGGCAGGCGGTCGGCTGCAGGATCGCCCTGCGGCCGGGCGCTACTCGCCGCATCACCACCACCTCGGACGGCCTGCACGTCTCCCAGAGTCTCGGCCACTTCCGGATGGAGGACTGCGACTTCAGCTTTCACGGCGACGACTGCCTCAACATCCACGACAACATCTCGATGGGGGTGCGCGCCGTGCGCGGTAATGCGCTGATCGCGCGCAACGTCCGGGAGGAGGACCGGCCGCTGCACCCCGGCGATCCGGTCGAGTTCCGCCGCCCGGACCTGTCGCCGGCCGGCTTTGCCAGCGAAGTGACCGGCGTGCGCTATCTGCCTGGCGACGAATGCGAGCTCGCCTTTGCCGACCCGCTGCCGCCGGACCCGGACCCGCATACCATCCTGTTCAACCGGCGGTACGACTCATCCCACTACCTGATCCGCGGCAACCACTTCCACGAAAACCGCGCGCGCGGCGTCCTGCTGCAGGCATGCCGCGGCGTGGTGGAAGGCAACCGGTTCTACCGGAACCAGGGCGCCGCGGTGCAGATCGAGACCGGCGCCAGCTTCGGATCGTGGTCGGAAGGGATGGGAGTCGAGGACCTGGTGGTGCGCGGCAACACCTTCCACACCTGCGACGTCAACGACTGGGGCAAGGGCGTCGTGTACGTGAGCGCGTTCCTGCCGGCCGGGACGCCGATCATACCGCACGGCTCACCCAACCCCACCAGCACGATCGGCGACTCCGGTTCCTTCTACCGCACCGCCTACCCGATCTTCCGCAACCTCACCTTCCGGGACAACCGCTTCGTCGACTACCCGCGCCGCGCCATGATCGTCAGCTCGGCGCAGGACGTGATGGTGCGCGGCAACACCTTCAGCAATCCCACCCCGCGCGCGCGCAACAATCCGGAACGCGGGTCGATCTGGGTGGAGCTGTCCAACCGGGTGACGTTCCGGGAAAACGAGTGGGAGCCGTCGCCGTATCAGGCGGAGCGGACCGTGGAATGGGACGAATCGACCGTGACCGGCCTGACGTTTTGACCGGCCTTACGCTTTGATGTGCCCGACCAGCAGGCCCTTGACGAAGTAGCGCTGCAGGAACGGATAGGCGATGGTGATCGGAAACACGGTCACCACGATGGTCGCGTACTTCATCGACTCCATGGTCACCAGCTGCTCGGCGGTGACGGTCTCCGCCCCCGGACGCAGCAGGCCCTCCGCCTGGGCGGCAGCCACCTTGTAGAACGCCTCCAGGCTCGACATCGTCTTGATCAGGATGGTCGGCGTGGTCCACAGCTTCTGGTCGAAGACGAAGTAGGCGGGAAAGAACCAGTCGTTCCAGTGGAATACCCCGACGAACAGGGCGATGGTCGCCAGCACCGGGGTGGACAGCGGCATCACGATCCGCATGAAGATGCGGAAGTCGCCGGCGCCGTCGACCTTGGCCGAATCCTCCAGCGACTGCGGCTGCTCGCGGAAGAACGCCATGAACAGCAGCGCGTGATAGTAGGCGAACAGGCTGGGGATGACGTAGACCCAGAAGGAGTTGAGCAGCCCCAGCGTCCGGTACAGCAGGTAGGTCGGCACCAGCCCGCCGGAGAAGAACAGGGTGACCAGACCGATGATCGAGTAGGTCTTGCGAAAGACCAGATGCCGCTTGGACAGCCCGTAGGCGACCATGGCGGTAAAGAACACGGCCGTCACCGTCCCCACCGCGGTGCGCAGGATGGTCACCGCGAACGAGGTGGCCAGCAGCGGATCGCCCAGCACGACCCGGTAGTTGGTGAGCGTCGGCCGCCGCGGCAGCAGGAACAGCCCGCCCTGCGCCGAATCGATCCCCTCGTTGAGCGACAGCAGAATGACGTAGTAGAACGGGTAGAGGGTGACCGCCAGGACGATCGCCGCCAGCGCCGACATCACCGCGTTGGTGATGCGGTCGTCCCGGGACAGGGCCATGCGCGCCAGCGCCATCAGAACAGGCTCCTGCCGCTGAGGCGGCCGGACAGCCAGTTGGTGAAGATCACCAGCAGCAGCGCCAGCACCGACTGCATCAGACCGACCGCGGTGGCGAACGAATAGCGGCCGAGCTCCAGCCCCATTTCCAGGACGTAGTACTCCAGGACGTAGGAGGTCTCCCGCGTGAAGAGGTTGCCGAGCAGGTACGACGTGTCGAGGCTGGCGCGCACCAGCCCTCCCATGTTGAGGATCAGCAGCACGGCGACGATGCCGGTCATGTTGGGCAGGGTGATGCGAAACATGCGCCGCAGCCGGCCGGCGCCGTCGATGATCGCCGCCTCGTAGAGCTGCTCGTCGATGCCGGCGATCGCCGCCAGGTAGATGATGGCGCTGAAGCCGACGCTCTTCCAGACGTTCACGGACGTCGCCAACAGTCTCCAGTACTCGGACTTGCTCCACCACAGCACCGGCTCGTCGATCACGCCGGCGGCGACCAGCACGTCGTTGACGATGCCGCGGCGGTCGAGCAGCTGGATGAACAGCGCGGCGGTGACCACGTAGGAGATGAAGTGCGGCAGGTAGCTGGTCGTCTGCACCAGCCGGCGGTAGCCGGCGCCGGGGATCTCGTTGATGATCAGGGCCAGCGCGATCGGCGCCGGAAAGCCGATCACCAGCCCGTACAGGCTGAGCAGCACGGTGTTGCGGAACGCCGGCAAGAACGCCGGATCGGTGAACGCCTGCGCGAAGTACTTGAGACCGACGAACCGGCTGCCGAAGTAGCCTTGCAGGATCTTGAAGTCCTGAAAGGCTATGACCAGGCTCACCATCGGCAGATAGGCAAAGACGACCAGGAACAGCAGCCCGGGCAGGGTCATGAGCTGCAGCTGCGCCTGCCCGCGCAGCCGCCGCAGGAGCGGTACGGCGGCGGCCGCCGCCAGCCGGCCGGTCTCCGCTCTGCCGGCCATCGCCCGCGTCACGCCCCCCGGCGCACGTAGGCGGCGGTCGGCGTGATCCGGTCGGTAAAGTGGTCGTGGCCGCTGTCGATGGAGTCGAGGTCCCAGACGTCGAGCCGCCGCAGCGACACCGCGTGCTTGGAGTCCAAGGGCGCCCCGCGCACGAAGAACCGGTACGCCAACCGGTCCGGGTTCGGCGGGTAGATGCGGTTGGCGATCGGCGCGGCGCCGTCCGCGAACACCTCCAGCACCGACGCGTCCACGAACACCCGCATCCGCAACTCGGCGCCGCCGGCCAGCGGCAGCGGCGCCGCATACTCGTTGTCCGGGGTGAGCAGCCGCAGCTGCCGGTCGGCGGCAGACCAGGTCACCTCGCAACAGAACGAGTCGCCGGCGATCCGCAACCCGCAGGAGACGTCGTGGTACTCGGGATCGGCGGGGTCGCCGGTGTCTACGGCCAGGCCGATCTCCACGCTGGCGCCGAGATGCCCCAGTTCTTCGACGCTTCCGGTAAGGTACGTACGATCCGCCCACCGCCGGTGGTTGCGGCGCAGGGCGGCGATTTCGGGAGCGGGCGCGATGTCGAACCCGCCTGAGCGGTTGCGGGTGAATTCGCGCGGCACCGTGAACACGCCGGCCCACCGGATGTCCGGGTCCATCGTCCGCCGGTTCTTGTCCGGGACCCAGCCCCACATGAACAGCCGGCCCGCGTCGTCCCGGGTGAGGACCGACACCAGGAAGTTGTGGCCGTGGTCGGCAAAGCCGCGCTGCTCCTCCACGAATCGGCCATCCCGGATCTCGCCGATCGCGTACTGGCGGTGGTTGATGTTGCTGAGCACGTATCGGCCGCCGCCGAGCGGCTGCACGCACGGGCACTCGAAGTAGATGCCGTCCCGCTCCGGGTCGGCGGCGGCCCACAGAACGCCGCGGTACCGCCATGCGTACAGGTCGGACGACTCGTAGAGCAGCGCCAGGCCGCCGATCTTGTCCCGTCTGCCGGAGCCGACCACCATGCGGAACCGGTCGCCGTCGCGCCACACCCACGGGTCGCGCATCCCCATCAGGTGCTCGTCGGCGCGCTGCGGGTCGTACGGGATGCCGAGCGCTTCGTGATCCGGCGGAAGGGTGGCGACCGGGTTGGCGTGGTGGGCCCGGAAGTCCTGCAGGTCTTCCCCGTCGCTCACCGCCAGGTACACGTCCCGGTTCTCTATCGTGTAGAAGGCGAACACGCGGCCCCGGTGAGCTATCAGGCCGCCCGACCAGAGGTGGCGGTCGGGGGCGACGCCGTGTTCGGCGGAGGTGAGCGCCGGCGGGTAGTGCGTCCAGGTGACCAGGTCGGCGCTGGCCGCGTGACCCCACTGGCAGGGGCCGGGCATGGCCCGGAAGTCGGGCGAGTAGCTGTGCTGGTAGGTGACGTGATAGCGGCCGCCGGCGTAGATCGGGTGCGTGTCCCCGGCGGAGCCGAACGGCGCCGCCAGGTGGTAGCGCGGATACCAGCGGTCGGCCCGCACCTCCCGGCGCAGCGCGTCCACGGTGCGGCGGTACGCCGTCAGCCCTTGCGCGGCGGCGTTGCCTGCCGCCGCATTGCCTGCCGCCGCATTGCCTGCCGCCGCATTGCCTGCCGCCGCATTGCCTGCCGCCGCATTGCCTGCCGCCGCGTTGCCTGCCGCCGCATTGCCTGCCGCCGCGTTGCCTGCCGCCGCATTGCCTGCCGCCGCGTTGCCTGCCGCCGCATTGCCTGCCGCCGCGTTGCCTGCCGCCGCATTGCCAGCCGCCGCGTTGCCTGCCGCCGCGTTGCCGGCCGCCGTGTTGCTCATGGGTCGGGTATCGTGTTCCAATTCGCCGATGAATACAAACGGCCCGCCAAGCGGGCGCCGCAGGCGCGAACCATGACGCTCGAGAACGGGACGTTGCGGGTGGAGCTCCACGACGGCATTCCGCTCGTCGCTTCGTACACCCACCTCGCCACCGGCCAGACGCTGGCCGGCGATCCGGGGCGCACGCCGCTGACCATCAACGGCGCCGCGGTGGCGTGGGCGGACCTGGCCGTCGAGCAGCCGGCCCCGGCCACCACCTCGGCCCCGGCCGCGTCGGCGGCGTTCCGCGTATCGTACGGCGGCGTCTCCTTCGACTACCGGTTCGATCTGGAGGACGACTCCCTGCGCCTCCGCATCGACGGCGTCGAAGGGCCGCTCGACACGCTCGGCTTCGGCGGGTCGCCGCTGCTGCAGGTGAGCGACCCGGAGTTCCGCTACGCCCGCATCGCGGTGTCGGAGCCGTCCGACAACGGCAAGAAGTGGTGGCGCGAGCACTTCGGATCGGCCGGCGGCGATGACGGCGCGTGCGACGTGATGCGCGGCTGCCTCTACCACCCCGAACGGCTGTGCGTCTTCGCGCACGGCAACTTCCCGCTGCTGCCGGAGCGGCACGCCAACGGCCCCGCCGGCTACGCGGTCGCCCTCAACGACTACCGGTACCGGGTGCGCTCGCGCACCATGTGGCCGCTCGACGTGCGGGTCGTGTTCCTGGGGGACTACAACGGCGACGGCGTGATCGACTGGAGCGACTGGGCGCTCTGGGTCAACCGGACCCTGCCTGACGCGGACGAGCTCTACCGCTCGACCATCTCCTACAAGATGTTCCTGACCATCAAGAACGACCAGGTGTTCACCACCTACCCGCAGATGACGGAGATCGTCCGAGCGCTCCACAACGTCGCCGACGGCGTCCCGCAGCTCATCTATCTGGTCGGCTGGCAGTATCAGGGGCACGACGACGGGTACCCGTCGATGGACCGGGTCAATCCGCGTCCCGGCGGCGCGCACCGCCTGCGGCGCGCCATCGACGAGTGCGCCGGCTACGGCGCGACCGTGAGCTATCACGTCAACATCGACGACGCTTATCCGGACAGCCCCGACTGGGACCCGGCGTACATGACCGCCATGGACTGGGACCCGAGCGACGGCGGCCGGCCGTGCGGCGTGGTGCACACGCTCGACTGGGAGTCCGGCCACTTCCGGCGGCGCATGGAGGCTATGATGGCCGCGGTGCCGGTGGCCCGGACGCTGCACGTCGACAACACCCGCATCTGCAACACCGCCGGCCGCGGCGAGTTCGACGGCATAGGGGAGCTGGAGGAGCTCTACTGCGGACTGCTGCCGATGGCGGAGTGGCTGCGGGAGCGAGGCATCACGCTCACCACCGAAGGGACCAACGGCATGCCGATCGACGGGCCGCTCCTGTTCTCCGGGTGGTTTCACTACGACTGCGGCCTGATCGGCCGGCAGATGCTGCACCGGAAGATGGTCGGCGGCGGCCCCGGCCGCCACTTCGGCGAGCTGTACGCGCGCGACTACGGGCTGGGATCGAACATCCACGTCGACCTTGCGTATGAGCGGCGGGAGTTCGAGGTGAGCTACCGCGAGGACTTCCGCGGCATGGTCGACCGCATTTTCCTGGGCTCACTGCTCTATCTCTACTTCCTGGAGCGGGAGATGGTGGTGGCGCGCGGGACGTGGCCGGACGACGTCCATATCGAGTACGACGACGGCACGGTGGTCGACGTCACCTCCCGGCACACCATGACCGTGACGCGGGGCGACATGGTGATCGCCAAGGACAACGACACCCGGTGCATCCCGTTGCGCGGCGCCCTGTACGTCTACTCGCCGGTCGGCGACCGGCAGAGCTTTGTCCTGCCGGAGGAGTGGCATGGAAAGCCGTTGCGGATCGTCATGCTCACCCGGGACGGCGCCGAGGAGCACGACGAAGCGTTACCGGCCCGCTGGCATTACCGGGTGCTGCGCGACCGGATCGACTTTCACTGGATGCCGCCGTACGTCCCCTACAAGGTGACGCTGGCGGAGTGACGAGGCTGCCGGCGTGGCGCTGGCCGGCGTGGCGCTACCAGATCGACCGCAGTTCGTGGACCTGCAGGCGGTCGACGCGGACCGCACCGCCGTCCGCGCGCAGGCGCACGGCCCCGTCATCCTGCGGAAACGCGCACCGCACCGGGGTGTAGTAGCGGCCGCGCGCTCCGAATATCTCCAGGAAGATCGTGTCGACCAGCAGGCGCAGGTCGATCCGGCCGTCGAGGGGGACCAGCGGCGCCCGTACGTGGTTGTCCTCCTGCTCCTCGTGGAACCGCAGCTCCATCGCCCGCAGGTCGAGCCGGATGTGTTTCCCGAAGATCTCGACCGTGAGGGAGGCGGCGCCCGCCGGCGTCAGCTCCAGCTCGACGTCGAGCAGCCGGCCCGCCGGCCGGATGACGAGCGGCGCGGCGCCGGTCACGACGGCGCCGTCCGGCGCGCTCAGGGTGGCGTAGCGCAGGCGTTCCAGTTCCGCGACCGGTTGCTGATGGAGCCGCACGCCTTCCGCCGTGCGCCGCAGAGTCAGCTCGATCGGCATGGTGATCAGGCCGTTGAGCATCGGGTTCTGATCGTGCACCTGTCCCTTGGCCGCCAGGATGCGGCGGCCGTCCGGCGCGTCGTTGAAGGTCTGCGCGGCGTAGAAGCTGCCGTCGGTGTGCTTGAAGGGGATGACGCCGGTCTCCGGCGTGAACCGCGCGCCGTCGAAGTCGCCCAGGTAGTAGTCGCAGCTGGCGCCGAAGAAGACCCACTTGCTCACGCCCGGCTCGCCGGTCACCGGTAGCTCGAAGAGCTCCGGGCACTCGTGCATGCCGGTCACCTGGCTCCGTATTCTCCACCGCAGCAGGTCGCGGGAGGTGAGAATGAAGTGCACGTCGTTGTGGACGTAGAGCACCATCACCCAGTGCTTGCCGGGCCCGTACCGGAACACTTTGGCGTCGCGGTTGCCGCGATCGACGTTGCGGATGACCGGGTTGCCGTCATACGGCCGCCAGGTGCGGCCGCGGTCGGTGCTGTACACAATGCAGACGTCGACCGAGCGGCCGTGCGACAGCCGGTTGGAGCCGCCGTAGGCGGTGTAGAAGATCACCATCGGCGGCCGGCCGCCGCTGCCGAGGCCGGAGGAGTTGTGGTGGTCCACCACGCATGATCCGGAGACGGCGACGCCCCGTTCGTCCGGCCACAGCGTGTCGGGTAGCTCCTCCCAATGGATCAGGTCGCGGCTCACGGCGTGACCCCAGCCCCAGTTGCAGTTGTTCCGGTCGGCCGGCGCGGCGTTGCACGGCGTGTGCTGGTAGTGCAGGTGCCACTCCCCGTCGAACCAGACCAGTCCGTTGGCGTCCGAGGACGCGCCGCGGCGCGGCGTGTAGTGGAGCTGCGGCCGGCCGGGCTCCCGGTACAGGTCCTGGCAGCCGGCCATCCGGTCACCGATGCGCACGGCCTGCAGCAGGTCCCCGGCCGGCGCCGGACCGTCGGTCAGGTTTTCGATGCGGAGCGTCAGGTCCATCCCGCGCCAGGCCGACAGATCGACCGGAACCCAGAAGTCCGGCGCGCCGTCCGTCAGGCAGACGGTGTTGGAGGCGAGCGTCCGCCCCCCGCCGGTGATCTGCAGTTCCCGGAAGGGTGAGCGCCGGCCGATCGGCAGGTTGAGGAAGCGGTGTTCGGCCCGGAAGCGGCGCTCAGCGAACGTGGGCGGCGCGACCGGCGGCGCGTCGGTCTGGGCGATCCGGTCGACCAGGACGTGGCCCCAGGGGCCGGTGTGCTGATCGACGATCTCCAACCGGACCCGCTCGCCGGCCAGATCGGCAAGGTCGAACCAGTCCCACTCCAGGCGGTCGGCGCCGTCCGGCGTCCATTGGGCCGGCGGCGCGGTGCGCGCGACGTGGCCGTCGTGAATCAGGTTGACGGCGACGTAGCCGGGATCGTTGTTGCCGTAGTAGGTGCGGCGGCCGCCGCCGATCAGGAAGCTGAGGTAGCGGCGTTGGACCGTGAACGGCGGGGAGATGAGCCGTCCCATCGCAGGATCGCCGCCGTGGAAACTGGACGCGTAGCCGCGCCCTTGGTAGCCGGTGACCTCCGCTTGGCCGAACAGGGGGCCGCGCGCCGGTCCTGCGCCGAACGCCGCGCCTTCGGCCGTCCACTCGCCCCAGTCGTCGCCTTCGAAGTCGGCGATCAGGATGTCGGGCCGGGTTTCCATGTGGGTGCGTCGCGCCGCCGGCCGGACCATGCGCTGCCCCGGCCGCTCCGGTCAAGCGCGCGGCGTCATGCGCCCCCGCACGGCCGGCGGCCGGCCGCTTGCCGGTACGCCGCGGAACGTTACAGAGTAGGGCGCACGGAGGTGGGAGTCATGCCTGATGACGTGAACGACGCGGCGGTGATACTGCGGAGCCCGGACCTGCACGTGGCGCTCGACCCGAATCTGCCGGTGGTGCGGGGCTACCGGCATCTGCTGACCGGCTGCGTCTTTGACGGCGGCAACGGCGGCGCCCTGCGCGTGAACGGCGCCGAGTACCGCATGAGCGACTTGCCGATCACGCCGCGCGCGGTTTCTAACGGCCGGCGGTACCGCGTCACGGTCCCGGACCGGGGGATCGGCTTCGATCTGGTCTTCAGGCTCGACGGCGCCACGCTCACGCTACGGATGGAGGAGATCGACGACGATCGCGCGCCGCTGACCAGCCTGCAGTGGGTCGACAGCCCGCTGCTGGTCTGCAAAGACCCGTCGTTCAGCTTCTTTCGCCTGTTCACGACCGAACCGGACCTGGAAGCGATGGGCAAGATGTGGCTGCGCGAAGCCGAAGGCGTGGTCCGCGACGCGGCCGACGAGTCCGAACCCGCGCCGTTGCTCTACGGCGCGGTCTACCGGCCGGATTCGGTCTGCGCGTTCCTGCACTCCAACTATCCGCTGTTCCCGGTGGCGCACCGGGCCGCCGCCGGCCGGTACGAGATGCACCTGGGAGAGTACCGGCGCCGCGTGCGCGATCGGATCGTGGCGCCGCTGCAGGCGGAGGTCGTGTTCATCGGCGACCTCAACGAGGATGAGCGGGTCGACGCCAGCGATTACCGCCTGTGGGTCAACCGCCGCCTGCCGGACGGCGATCCGATCTACCGCACGTCGATCTGGTACAAGATCCTCTGCGACATGACCGGGTTCTGCCCGGAGGCGGGCTGCGTCTCCACGCTCCGGGAAGCGGAGGAGATCATCCGCGCGATAGACCGCGTCACCGACGGGTTTCCGCAGATCCCGTTCCTGGTCAACTGGAACGGCCAGCAACCGGAAGCCGATTACCCGACGCTCGACCTGTACAACCACAACATCGGCAGCCCGGAGGAGTTGCGCGCGCTGGCCGCAACCTGCAAGGAGCTCGGCGGACTGCTCAGTTACCACGCCAACATCGACGACGCGCACCGCGCCAGCAAGGACTATGACGAGGCGCTGCTCGGCCGGCGCTACGTGGCCGGCAGTACGGTGTTCGACGAGGGAGGCGACCACTTCGACGACTCGATCATGGCCGGCATCTGCCACACCCGCGACGTCGAAAGCGGCGCGATCTTCCGCCGGCTGGAGGCGATGATGCGGGTGATCCCGGTGGAGCGGACGATCCACCTCGACAACCTGCGGCTCACCAACTGCGATCCGGACGCCGACCCGGACGGCGTCGGCGTGACCGAGGAGCTGGTGTGCGGGCTGCTGCCGATCGTGGAGTGGCTCCGGGAGCGCGGCATCAGCGTTTCGGGCGAGGGGTACAACGGCTTGCCGGTCGATCCGACGCTGCTCAACAGCGCGTTCTGGCACCACGACCCGACCGACGGCGCCCGGCAGATCTACCACCGCAAGGTGATGGGCGGCGGGCGGGGCGACCATTACGGCGGCGCCACCACCATGGACTTCGGCATCTGCAAGTCCATTCACCAGGACATTACCTACCGTCCGATCAGCGTCGACTCGCTCGGCAAGGAGGTGTTCCTGGGGCGTTTTCCGTGGCTGGAGTCACAGGCGCGGGCGACCACCTCGTTCCGGGAAGACTGGCAGGAGATCGTCGACCGCATCTACCGCGGTTCGCTCCTCAACCTGTTCTATCTGGAGCGGGAGATGCTGTCGTGGACCCGGGAGGGCGGCGGCGTGCGGATTCGCTTTTCCGGGGACGTGGAGGCGGCGGTCTGCATCGACGGGCCGGAGCAGCTCCGCGTTACCTGGGGCGACGTGGTGGTGGCCGACGGCGACGACCGGTTCGTGCCGCTCGGCGGCGCCGTATATTGCTACAGCCTGCGCGGCGGGCGGCGGACCTGGACGCTGCCGGAGCGGCTGCGCGGGCGCGCGCTGAAGCTGTACGGCTTGAGCCGCGACGGGCGCGGACCGGCGCCCGAACACGCGGTCGAAGGGGATCGCCTCACCCTGGCGCTGGCGCCGGGCGCGCCGGTCAAGGTGACCGAAGCCGGCGGCCGATCCGTGGTAGGGTAGGGCCGATGCAAAAGATACTGTTCCTTGACGACTGGTGCCTGGAGTCGGCGCGCAACGTGGTGCGGCGGCTGGGCCGGCCGGAGCCGGTCCCGGAAGGCGTGTTCTCCGACCCGTTCGATCTGGGCAACGCTTATCCCTCGGTCTTCTACGACGAAGACCGGGGCAAGTGGCGGTTGATCTACGGCGGCCAGCCGGACCCGGACAACCACATCTGCAACGCCGTGTTCGGGGCGATCGGCGACGACGGCGTCCACTGGGAGATCGATCCGGTGGGGACCGATCACACCTCCTGGTCCGGCGCCTTTCCGCACTGCCTGACGGAGGGGAAGAAGAACGCGGAGAGCGGCCACGTCTACCGGGACCCGCGCGACTCCCGCTATCCGTACAAGATCCTCTACCTGGACTGGGACTGGCGCAGCGGACCGGCGACCATGCGCAACCCGGTGGTGGTCTCCGCCGACGGTTACCGGTGGACCGACCTGCCGGGCGCGCGCTGGGGCGACTGGTCGAGCGATACCTGCCACACGATCTTTTTCAACAAGCTGACCGGCCGCCATCAGGTGATGTGCCGCGCCAAGGACGTCAAGCCGCCGTTCAGCCAGCGGCTGGTGGCGTCCATGGAGACCGAGGACTGGGTCCACTTCAGCGAGCCGGAGACGATCGTCCGCCCCGATTCCTGCGATCCGCCGCTGGCGCAGCCGTACGGCATGCCGACGTTCGCCTACGGCGACTACTTCATCGGCTTTCTGTGGCTCCTGCACGGCGACCCGGGCGAAACGACCACCAAAGGCGTCGGGCCGGTGTCGAACCACCTTGTCTACAGCATCAACGGCCGCAACGTCAATCGCACCGTGCGCGGCCAGTTCATCGCGCCGGCGGAGCCGGGCGAGTTCGGCGGCTACGGCTTCTACCCGTGCTGTCTGGTGCAGCTGCCGGACGAACTCCGCATCTATTCCACCGGCAGCCGCACCGATCACGGCGGACGCGGCCAGCTGCCGGCCGGGCAGCGCCGCAACGCCATGACGCTGCACACGCTGCGGCCCGACGGCTTCATGTACCTGGAGAGCCGTTCCGGCGGCGCCAGCGTGATGACCAAGGGATTCGAGCTCACCGAAGGGAATCTGGCGCTCAACGTGACGGCGCCGATCGGCGAGGTGCGGGCGCAGGTGTACGTGCAGACCGACGTGCTGCCGGGCGACCCGCCGCCGGTTCAGCGCGTGGCCGAGGGGTTCTCCGCCCGCGAGTGCCGGCCGTTCACCGGCGACGACCTGCGCTGGTCGCCGTCCTGGACCAGCGGCCGTACGCTCGACGAGCTGGTCGGCCGCACCGTGCGGGTGGAGATCTTGTTCGAGCGCGCCCGTCTGTACGCGCTGGAGGTGGGCGGCGTCCTGCTGCGCTGACCGGGCCGTCGGCGCGCTGACCGGCGCCCAGCCGGTCACGCCGGGTCACCCGGCGTCAGCCCACCGGTCGAGGCCGAGGAGGAGGCGGCCCAGATCGGTCAACGCCGCCGGTCCCGGCTGCCGGAGTTCCCAGCCGCGCGGATCGCCGGGCCAGCTCGGGGCCGGCTTGCGGGTACGCCACGAGGCGATCCGTTCCTGCCTCTGCCGTTCGTCCGCGCGGTCGGCGGGGCTCATGGTGATGTACTGGGCCAGGCGCGGGCGGTCCGACGTGTTGCGGCCGTTGCCGTGCGGCAGCAGCGAGTTCCAGATCAACAGGTCGCCGGCGCGGCCGGGGATCGAGCGCACCTCCAGGCCGGTGAGGTCCGGGACGCGCGGATCGCGGTCGGCCGGCTGCGTGCGCACCCATTCGGCAAACCGCGCCGGGAATCCCGGCACGCACTGAAAACCTCCCTGGTCTTCTGCGGTGTCGGTCAGATAGAGCACGCCCTGCACGCGAAACGGGATCGGAACCTGCGTGGTATCGAGGTCCCAGTGGATGAAACCGGGATGCGCCCACGCCGGATCGCCTTCCCGGACCGGCGGCTTCATGTTGGCTCGGTCCAGACTCACCCAGAGATCGGGCGTGTCCCAGATGTCGACGAACGCCTGATAGACGCGCGGATGCTGACGGTTGTTCCACAGCGCCTGATGCTGGTAGACCTCGACCATCCCGGCCTGCGACAGCGGGCCGGCGCCGCCGGTCGTCTCGCTCGGCGGAATCCGGTACCAGCTTGCCGGGTCGTCCGCGTCAGCGCCCAGGAACTCCCAGATCACGTCGATCACCGCCTGCAGGTTTTCGGGCGGCACCGCCTCCGGCGCCACCACGTAGCCCTGTTCCCGAAAGAACGCCTGATCCGCTTTGCTCAGCACGTGCATGGATACGTTACCCCCTGTCGGCCTGTCCGCCGTCTTTCCCGCCGGGCGGTTCGATCACCAGCCGGCCGTCTTCCTCCACCAGGCGCACCCGCCCGCCGATACCGTAGCGGTCGCGCAGCTCCTCCGGCACCTGCATACGGCCGGCGGAGTCGAGCAGGACGAAGTGATCGTGGCTCGGCCCTTCCGCCGTCGCGGATGCCGCCGATTCCGCGGCCGCCGCCCCGCGCGGGTCCGGCATCCGCACCGCTTCGGTCGCGGTCTTGCCGTCGCGAATCGCCACGTACCGGTCGAGCGATCCGGCCACGTTGGTGTCATGGGTCACGATCACTACGGTCACGCCGAGCTCGCGGCGCACGGTGTCGAACAGCGCCAGCAGCAGCGCGGCGTTCCGGTCATCGAGCGAACCGGTCGGCTCGTCGGCCAGCAACACCTGCGGCGCGTTGGCCAATGCTATGGCGACCGCTACCCGCTGCTGTTCGCCGGTCGACATGGCCTGCGGCCGGTGCTCCGTGCGGTGTCCCAATCCGACCAAGCGTAACAGCTCCTGCGCCCGCGGGCGGTCGAAGCGGCCGGCCACCATCATGGCCAACTCGACGTTCTCCACCGCCGTCAGATAGGGGATGAGATTGCGCGCCGTGTTCTGCCAGACGAAGCCGACGCCGCGGCGCCGGTAGCGGAGGCGCTGGCGGTCGTTGAGCGCCACCAGGTCGATGCCGGAGACCCACGCCCTGCCGGCCGACGGGGTGTCCAGGCCGCCCAGCACGCTCATCAGCGTCGTCTTGCCGCTGCCGCTCGGGCCGATGATACCCATCAGCTCGCCGCGCTCCACCTCCAGGTCGAGCCCCTGCAGAGCGACCACCTCTATGTCCTCGATCTTGTAGATCTTGATCAGCCCCGCGCAACGGATCGCGCCGCCGCCGGCCGGTCCGCTCACGGCTCGTCACCGAGCCGCACGGCGCCGGCCACCTGCCGCCGGCTGATGAACATGGCGACCGCCACCACCGCGGCGGCCAGCGCGGCGGCCACGGTCACCAGCAGCGCGGTGAGGTCGGACACGTCGGATACCACCAGATACGGCGGCGCCATCGCCACCTCGGCGGCGCGGTCGCGCAGCAGCGGCAGGAACAGGAGCGCCGCCAGCCGCGCCGCCAGGACGCCGAGCCCCACCCCCACGCCGACGGTGAGAATGCGCTCCACGGCCAGCACGCCGGTCGTCTGGAACGCCGACAGCCCGTTGGCGCGCAGGGCGGCCAGCTGCACCGACTGCTCGCGGGTCGACGAGATGGTGGAGACGACCAGCGCCAGCACCGTCACCACCGCCGCGGCCACGAAGCCGAGCGACAGCACGCCGAAGAAGCCGCGCCGGTACGGCTCGCGCTGCAGCTCGGCAAGCTGCCGGCCGGTATCGAGCACCCGTTCGGCGTGCACGCCGAGCTCGGCGAGCTCCGCCACCAGATGCTCCGCCGCGCTCGCGCCACCGGCGGCGGCAACCGCGTCCGGGCTGAGCGAGTACCAGCTCTCGTACGGCTCCAGCACGGTGTAGTCCTGCACGTGCGCCAGGTTGGCTACCGCAAACGCGCGCTCGAACGGATCGAGCGCCGGCCACCAGGGAATGACGGCCAGCACGTACACCTCGATCGGCTGGTTCTGGTAGGTGATGGTGAATGCGTCCCCGGGGCCGACGTCGTAGCGCGCCGCCAGCGCCCGGCTGATCAGCACCCCCTCCCGGTGGCGGGCCAGGGCGGCCAGGTAGTCGGTGAGCGGATACGGCAACAGATCGGCCCGCCGCCACGCGGCGCGCGCAAAGCCGGCCGGCGTCACCGCCAGCAGGTTGAAGGCGCCGATCTGCTGCGTGCCCCGGCGCCCCTCCACGCGGCGGTAGAGCACGCGCGCCATCGCCTCGACCCCGTCGATCCCGGCCCGCGCCAGCCACGGCGGCTCGCTGGCCGCGACCGGCCGCGGGTCGCCGCGCCGCCGCGGCGGCACCGGTTCGTCCGGGTTCGGCGGAACCCACGATTCGATCACGACCAGCTCCGCCCCCACCTGGTAGCGCACCCGGTCGGCGATGTTGCGCTGCAGCGTCCGCGCCGCCGAGCCGTTGTAGATGCCCATGGCCACCGTGACGATCAGCAGCACCACCACCGAGACGAACGGCCCGGTGTTGCGGGCCAGCCGCCGGAAGCTGAGCTGCCACACCACGCCGCGCATGGAGGCGGTGAGCCGGCTCAACGCCCCCATAGCGAGCGGAAAGACGCGCAACAGCGCCAGGCCGAAGCCGAGGAAGAAGAGCACGGGGACCACGAACAGCAGCGGGTCGGCATCGATGGTGGCGTCCGGCGCCAGCCGGACCGACTGCCAGCGCAGGCTGGAGTACCCGTAGAAGCCGATCCCCAGCACGATCACGTCGATGAAGTAGCGGTGCCAGAACGAGCGGCGCATGCCCCGCGCGCGCAGCTGCCGGAGGGTCACTACCGACAGCCGCCCGCCGGCGGCGGCCGGTCCCACCGCGGCGGCGACCGCCAGAAAGCTGGCCAACGCCGCGAACCAGCGGGACTGCCGGGTGACCGCCAGCGGCAGGGCCGACGCCGCGCCGTTGCCGGCGATCGCCGCGAAGCCCAGAAACCCCTCGGTCGAGCCGACCGAGCGCGCCGCGATCAGCCCGACGTACGGACCGACCAGCGCCGCGACGCCGGCCAGCACCGCCCACTCCAGCGCAAAGCTGGCCAGCACCTGCAGCCGGCCCGCGCCGCGGCTGTGCAGGGTGGCGACCTCGGCTATGCGCTGCTCCACGCTGAGCGCCGCCATCAGCATGACGTAGGCGACGATCATGGCGAGCGTCGGCGCCGCCAGGGAGAGCAGGAACAGCGACACCCGGTCCAGGATCAGCCGGAACCGGCCGAAGAACTCCAACGGCGACAACCAGAACTCCGTGCCGGGGACCATCTCCGCCATGCGCGCTTCGATCGCCGCCAGCTGCGTGATCAGGCGGCCCACGTCGGCCACCTGCACCCGCCGGTCATCGAACACCCACTGCCAGTCGGCGCGGTCGACGCGCAGCCCGGCCTGCTGCATCCGGGCGAACGGCTCGGCGCGCATGAACAGCCGGTCCGGCAGCAACGGATAGATCCACTCCCGCGAGGTGAGCCCCGGCTGCGGGCGCACCAGGCCGACCACCTCGACCGTCACCGCGGCGAAGCGTTGCCTCTGCACCGTGCGCAGTTCGATGCCGGCCGCGGCGGCCGCCTCTGCGTCGATCTCCTCGTCGGCTCGCAGCGTGTAGGCCCACCGGTAGCGCGATCCCACCAGCAGCTCCAGCTCGTCCAGGGTGCGCCCGCCCACGACCACCTCCACCACGCCGTCGCCGCGGTCCCGGAACCAGCGGCCGTCGATCACCTCCGCGTGCTCCTGCAGGTTGCTCATGGCGCCGAGTTCGGCGCGGGCCACGCGGGCGGTCCGGCCGGCGTCCGGTGAGAGCGCCAGCAGATCGACCCCGAAGGTCCGATACGATGAGAAGCTCTGCGCCGGCTGCCCGGCGGCCGCCTGCAGGGCGTCCTGCAGATACCGCTCCAGCGCGGCCAGCCGCTCGGGCGCGACCGCCAGTTTGCGGCGCGGATTGCGGTGCGAAGGGATCACCGCGAACGGGGCGCGGAAGCTGTCCTGCTCGCGCCAGCGCTCGATGAAGCTGCGCTGCAGGCTGGCCGCCGAGTAGATCGGCACGGCCGCCACGAACGCGGAGGCGAGGATCAGGCCGAGCAGCAAAGGCGTCACCAAGCGCCAGTTCTTGGCGATCCGCTTTACGGTGATCCACAGGAGCGCGAGCGCATAACGGCCCGCGCTGGCCGGTTCCCGCATCATTTGCCTATGACGATCTGTCCGGACTCCAGGCCTTCCAGAATCTCCACCCGCGTGTCGGTGCGCACCCCCACCTTGACGTCGACCTCCCGCCGCCGCACCCCTTCCAGCACCCGCACGTAGGTGCGGGCCTGGAACTCGCGCAGCGCGGCCACCGGAATCAACAGCGCGTCGGGGCGAAAGTCGACCAGCACGCGGGCCGCGTGGCGCGCTCCCATGCGGAACGACACGGCCGCCGGGTCGTCGAGCTTCAGGTGGACGACGTACTCTTCGCGCCGCAACGCGGCGTCGCGGCCCAGAGTGCGGCTGGTGAGCCGCGACACCGCGCCCGGCGCCCAGACGTCCGTATCGGTCTCGACGTGGGCGGTCTGTCCCACCTCCACGCGGTCGAACTGATCCGCGCTCACCTCGATCTGCAGCTCCAGCTCCCCCGGGTCGGCGATCTCGATGATGGTGCGGAAACCTTCCACCACCTCGTCGATCTCGGGGTTGACCCGCGTGATCACCCCGTCGTAGGGGGCGCGGATGGTGTGCGCTTCCAGACGCCGGCGCAGGAAGTCGACCGCAGCCTGGCGCCTGGCCACCTGCAGGCTCCGTATGCGGCGGTCCACGCTCGACGATCCCGGATCCTGCGATGCGGCCCGCAGGCGATCGATCTCCAGGTCGAGCTCCGCCAGCCGCAGGCTGTGTTGGATCGGGCCGCTGGCCAGCCGCGCCAGGGTCTGCCCGCCGGTCACCCGGTCGCCGGTGCCGACGTTGAGTTCGGCCAGCCGGCCGCCCTCCTGGAAGTACAGCTCCTGCAGCCGCACCGATTGCACGCGCGCCACCCGCTCGATCTCGACCGACAGATCGCGCCGCTCCACCGGGTAGGTGGGCGCCGACGTGCGGCCGCCCAGCTCCGACAGCTCGGCGGGGAGCTCCAGATCGCCGGCCGGCCGTTGGCAGGCCGCGAACAGGGCGATGACGGCCACGCCGATCACCGCCGGCGCCGGGCGCGCAGGGGCGGCGCGCCGCGCGCGGACCGCGTTCCTCATGGCGCCGCCGCCGAGGCCGGCCGGTACGGATGCAGCGCGCCGTCCGCCATGGCGTACACGACGTCGGCGTACCGGTTGGCCAGATGGTCGTGGCTGGTCACCACGGCGGTCATGCGGCGCTCCTTGACCGCGGAGCAGATCAGGTCGAGCACGACGGCGCCGGAACCCTGGTCGAGCTCGCCGGTCGGCTCGTCGGCGAACAGCACCGTCGGCCGCTTGACCAGCGCGCGCGCCACGGCGACGCGCTGCTGCTCGCCGCCGGACAGCTCGAACACGCGGTGATGGGCGCGCCGCCCCAGGCCGACCCGTTCCAGCTGTTCGCGGGCGCGGGCGGCGGCGGTGCGGGGATCGACCCCGGCGATGCGCAGCGGCAGATCGACGTTCTCCACCGCGGTGAGCCCCGGCAGCAGGGCGAGCGCCTGGAACACGAACGCGGCGGTGTCGCGCCGCCAGCGGTTGCGCCGCGCGCCGTTCATGCTCTGCAGGTCGAGCCCCTCCACCTTCACCGCGCCGCCGGACGGGCGGTCGAGCCCGCCGAGCAGGTTGAGGAGCGTAGTCTTGCCGGACCCGGACCGGCCGCGCAGCAGCACGAAGCGCCCGGCCCGGATCGAAATCGACACGCTACGGATCGCGTGCACCTGCTCCACCCCGACGCGGAACACCTTGCTCAGGTCGGTGGCCTCGATCAGCGCCGGCGGCGGTTCCGTAGTCATCCCTTGGGTCGTGGGCGGCATCTTATCATTGCCGGCTAAGTGCTGCGCGCCGACTCGGGCTGCGTTGACGTAATTCAAGAGGCCCAGTCACACTGTCGCAAGCGATGAGGACCGCAAGCGTCCACCAGACCAAGACGCACCTCTCCCGAATGCTGAAGGAAGTGCAGGCCGGGGAGACGATCGTCATTCTCAACGGCGCGACGCCGGTCGCCCGGCTCACCGCCATCGACCGAACGGCCCCGCAACGCCCGAAGACGGGCACGCGCACGTCGTCGCCGGTGCGCTACGCCGCCGACGCGTTTGCGCCGCTTGCGGATGCGGACTTGCAGGAGTGGGGTTGTGACCCGCTACCTCAGACGTGAAAGACGTACAGGTCGCGCTCGGTCAGCGGCAGGTCGATCCAGGCGCCGCCGCGGCGGTGGCTCTCCGCGACGGCGATGCAGGCGTCGACGACGTGCGCGCTCAGGTCGGCCGGCGCGCGCGACGGCCGGCCTGACTCGTAGGCGTCGACCAGGTCCTCCAGACACGCCACCACCGGGCTGCGCGGCGCCGGCAGCGCGAACGGAGCGGGCTCCATGTCCGGCCGCCGGCCGCCGCCGGCCGGGATGCGGAGCGTGGCGCCGGCGCCGTTGTTGTGGGAGCGGATCGCGCCCGCGCTGCCGAGCACCTCGAATTCCCAGTTGCCGGCCGGCACGCTCCACGCCTCCACCCGATCGGCGAAGCGGATCTGAAACGTCGCGTCCGGGTCGCTCGGCAGGTGGTTGCCGGTCACCGGCCGGGGGCCGCCGCCGGGTTCGCGCGGCAACAGCTCGCCGCGCACCGACCGGATCGGCGGATCGCCGAGCAGAAACGACAGCGTGTCGATCGAATGGACGTGCCCGTGCATCAGGTTGGTCGGGGCGTAGTGGACGGCCGCGCGCGGCGCGCCGATCGCGCTGTCGGCGATCGCCTGCCGCACCGCGTCGTAGCGGTTGTCGAAGCGGCGCAGCACGCCGGTGTTGAACACGACGCCGTTGGCCGTGCAGGCGTCCCGCGCCGCGTCGGCCATCCGCGGCGAGCTGGCCATAGCCTTCTCCACGTACAGCATTGGCACCTGCAGCTCGGCCAGCGCCACGGTGAGCTCCGCGTGCGAGTCGCCGCGGAAGGCGGCGTCCGGCGCTGCCGCGGCCGGCTTCTGCAGCCCGGAGGCGGTGGTGCAGACCGCCACCAGGTCGGGCCGTTCCTCGGCGACCATCTGCCGGAAGTCCGAATACAGCGCCTCCACCCCCCAGCGCTCGCGGAACGCCTGCCGCCGTTCGGGCCGCAGGTCGGCGCCGGCCACCACTTCCAGGCGGTCGCTCGCCCGGCACGACGCCGCGATCGCATACGGTTTCGTGGCGTTCCCCTCGTCGTCGATGGTGCTGCCCATCCGTCCCAGGCCGATGATGCCGACGCGATACCGCTTCATGCCGCGCTTCCTCCCTTGATCCGGTGCATGTCCGGGATTGTGGCCGGCTGACCGGCCGGCGGCAAGCCGTGGTAGAGTTGCGCCATGAAACCTGATTCCGCCAATGGGGAGGATTCCGCTCTCGACCGCGCGGTCGACTTCGACAAGCAGGGCGGCATGGTCCCGGCGATCGCCCAGGATCATGAGACCGGCGAGGTGCTCATGATCGCCTACATGAATCGTGAGTCGTTCGCAGAGACCCTCCGCACCGGCCGCGTGTGCTACTTCTCGCGCAGCCGCAACCGCCTGTGGCGCAAGGGCGAACAGAGCGGCAACGTCCAGGAGGTGCGCGGCGTGTACGTCGACTGCGACGGCGACGCGCTGCTGCTCAAGGTCCGCCAGGTCGGCGGCGCGGCGTGTCACGAAGGGTACCGGAGCTGCTTCTTTCGCCGCGTGGCCGAAGACGGCCGCCCGCATTCGGTGGCCGAGCGCGTGTTCGATCCGGAACAGGTCTACGCCGGCGCCCGGTAGCGAGCGCGCACGTGAACGGACCGCAGACACTGAAGCTCGGCATCCCGGCCGGCAGCCTGCAGGAGGCGACCGCCGCCCTGTTCAGCAAAGCCGGCTACCGGATCACGTTCCGCGACCGCTCCTTCTATCCGGCCATCGACGATCCGGAGATGGAGTGCATCCTGATCCGCGCGCAGGAGATCGCCCGCTACGTGCAGGACGGCGTGATGGACGCCGGCCTGACCGGCCGCGACTGGATTGTGGAGAACCGCGCGCAGGTGGTCGAGGTGGCGGAGCTGGTCTTCTCCAAGGTGAGCCGCCGGCCGGTGCGCTGGGTGCTGGCGGTGCCGGAGGACTCGCCGATCCGCAGCCCGAAGGACCTGCAGGGCAAGCACGTCGCCACCGAGGCGGTCAACCTGACCACCGACTATCTGGCCAGGCACGGCGTGCAGGCGCGCGTCGAGTTCTCCTGGGGAGCGACCGAGGTCAAGCCGCCGCGGCTGGCCGACGCGATCGTCGAGATCACGGAGACCGGCAGCTCGCTGCGCGCCAACAACCTGCGCATCGTCGACACGATCGTGACCAGCACGCCGCGCCTGATCGCCAACGAATCGGCGTGGCGCGACGGCTGGAAGCGCCGCAAGATCGAGAATCTGGCCCTGATGCTGCGCGGCGCCATGGCCGCCGAGGGCAAGGTCGGGTTGATGATGAACGTCCCGCAGGAGCGGCTCGACGCGGTGCTGGAGGCGCTGCCGGCGCTGCGCAGGCCGACGGTCTCCTCGCTCGCCAACGGCGGGCCGGCCGGCGGCGCGCCCGCTGGCGGCGGCTGGGTTGCGGTCAACACGGTCATCGACGAGCCGGTGGCGCGCGACATCATCCCGCGTCTCAAGGAGGCCGGCGCCAGCGGCATCGTCGAATATCCGCTCAACAAGATCATCGATTGATCGAGAGGGCGCGCGGCCGGCCGCCGCGCGCCCTCCGGGTTTACCGCTTTCCGGCCCCCTCCGCCGCCCCTTCGGCGGTCGAGATCGCGCCGAGCGCCTGCAGGGTGAGCCGCGCCTTCTGTTCCTCCACCGGGTGCGGGTGGACGCCGGAGATCGGCGCATGGGTCCCCGCCGCCCCGGAAATGACGGTGGCGTGCTTGGCCGGAAACAGCGACAGCGTCTGCGAGAACGGTTGGATGAACTTCTCGAAGTTTTCGATGATGTAGGCCGCCAGGCCCGCCTTGCCGCCGGCGCGCAGAATCTCGATCGTCCGGTTGAGCTGGTCGATCTCTCCCTGCGCCCGCCCGCGCCGCTCGGCGGCCTGTTCCTGCGCCTGCAGGATCATCCGCTCCTTCTCCGCTTCCGCCGGGACCAGTATCTCCGCCCGGTAGCGCTCGCGGAGCATCTCGATGCGCTGCTGCTCGGCGCCGATCTGCGCCTTGATGCCCGCGACCTTGGCGTGCGCGTCACGTTCGGCGCGGCGCACGCCGATGGCGCTCCGCTGCGTCTCCTGCGCGACGTTGACGCGGGTCTGCGCCACCAGACTCTCCTTGGCGTTCTGCGCCTCGCGCACGGCGACCTCCGCGCGACGCGACTCCGACTCCTCCCGGGCGGCGGCGCGCGCCTGCGCCTGCGCGGCGCGCGACTGCGACTCCGCGTTGGCCGACTGGATGCGCTTCAACAGGGCTATGTAGAGCTCCGGTTCGCGCACCCCGCCCAGGCGGTGGTCGTCCACGTCGGCGATGTTCATGGCCGTGATCTCCAGGCCGATGCCCTCCAGGTCGGACTTGCAGACGCGGATCATGTTCTGCACCAGCCGATCCTTGTCGGTCATCACCTCTTCGGGCGTCATGGTCGCGATCGAATCGCGCAGATGCCCCTCGATGATGCTGGTGGCTATGCCGGTCAGCTCGCCCCAATCGCGCGTCATCAACAGGACGCGCCGGATCGCGTTGCGCAACCCTTCGCCCGACGAGGCGACCGCAAAGCTCACGGTGGCGACCACGGTGAGCGGCACGATGCCGGCCGCGATCGCCGATTCCACGCGCACGCTGGTGGTGCGCGGCCGCATGTCCATCCGGAAGAAGCGGTGGATCAGCGGGAACACGAACACGCGCCCGCCGCGCAGCGAGGAGAATCCCCGGCCCTTGCCGGCGACGATCGCCAGCTCGTCGGCGCCGACGATCTTCATCTTGGTGACCAGCTGGATCACCAGCGTGGCCAGCACCAGCAGGATAAAGACGACGATAAAGCCGATCATGAGCGAGCCTCCTCCGCATCCGCCGATGCGTGTTCCGATGCGTTGGCCGCGGCGCCGTCGGCGCTACGGCTCATCAACTCCTTGACGCTGATGCCGAATCCCTCCTCGAACTTGTTCAGGAAGTCGACAAACGCCTCCGGGCCGCGGTTGAGCAGCCCGTTCATGCCCCGGTCGTCGTCCATGATCACCACGTTGTCGATCTGCATCTCCCGCGCGTAGCGCTCGTACGCCGCGAACAGTCCCGGCAGCTGCTGTTGGACGAACAGCGCGATCCGGCCGACGTCGGCGCCCGCGACCATGCGCGCCTTCTGGTCGAGCAGGTCGTTCCGGGTCGACTCGACGACCTGCACGGCCCGGTTCTGGCCGCTCGCCAGGATCTCCGCCGCCTGCCGCTTGGTGTCCGCCTCCAGCGTCACGTCGGAGACGTTCTTGAGCTTGCGCAGCTCGACGGCGATCTCCTGAACCGACCGCTCGCCTTCGCTTTCGGCCCGCTCGATGGCGCTGTCGGCCTCCAGCCGGGCCTGCTCTACCTCCGCCTCGGCGGTCCGCCGGAGCACTTCCAGATCCTGTTCGGCGGCGATCACCTTCTCATTGGCGGTATTCTCGGCCACGACCTCCCGCCGCTTGGCGTCCGATTCGGAGCGCTCCGCCTGCGCCTTGAGACGCGCCTCCTCGATCTCCACCTCCTGGCGCTTGCGGGACAGCGTCTTGTTGGCCAAGTTGGCGATGTAGTTGGAGGTATCCCAGATCTTCTGCAGCGACACCGACACGACCCGCATGCCGAAGGTGCTGAGGTCCTGATTGCTGTCGCGCAGCAGCTCGGCCCGGAACTGCGCGCGCTCGCCTTCGGTGTCGGCGGTCCCGGCGCGCGCGTCGCCCTCACCGACGCGATCCTCCTCGTCGACGCTCTCCACCATGCCGATCGCCTGCAGCGGCGTCGTCTTGTTGAGCGCGCCGCGGAAGTTGCCGACCATGGTCTGCTGTATCTGCTCCTGTATCTCCCCCCGCGTCTTGCCCATCAGCCGTTCCACGGCGGAATAGAGGAGCGCGTCATCCTCATGGTCGACGCAGACGCAAGCGGTGGCGTCGGCGCCGACGGTGATGCCGTTGGCCGAATTGACGCCCTCCACGCGCACGTCGATGGGGATGGTGCTCAGCTCCAATCCCCGCGCGCTCTGAAAGAAGGGGATCACGAACGTCCAACCGCCGCGCTGCAGCCGGAACCCGTAGCTCCTGCCGCCGACCTGCGTCTTGGTGCCGGTCACGACCAGCACCTGGTGCGGCGGGCACACCTTGATGAGGGACTTGAGCCCTCCGATCATCACGAAGAACAGCGCCACCGCGGCGATCGCGCCGCCGGCGGTTATGGCTGTGGTATCCATGGCTCCTCCAGTTCGGTATTCGGTTTTCGGTACGACGTGCGACCGCGCTTCGGTCCGCCCGGCGCTCCGGCGCCGATCACGGGAGCTGCCGGGCGGGATCGAGTCCGCGCACGTACACGCACCGATCGGTGACCTGCGCCACCTGTACGCGGGCGTCGACGGGAAAGCGCGCTTCGGGATTCTCGGCCAGCGCGTACCGCTCCGCCACCGACTGGCCGAGGCGGATACGCACCTTGCCCATGCCGCCGTCGGCGATCGGCGCGATCACGGTCGCCTCCTCGAACAGCAGCTCCTCCTCGGCGATGCTCGAATCGAGGTCCTTGCGCTGCAGGCGGAAGAACAGGCGCGCCAGCACCGCCGTCCCCGCCCCGCCGGCCAGCGCCCAGAGCAGGCTGCCGGCGGCGCCCGACCCGAACGCCGCGGACGCGATGCCGAACGGCCCGAACCCCAGACAGAAGTAGATCGCGGTCCGCACGTAGCGCAGAAAGGAGAGGACCGGCGCCCCGCCAACGGATTCACCGCCTGCGGATTCCCCGCCGCCGCCAGCTTCACTGCCGGCGGACTCGCCGCCGGCCGGTTCGCTGCCGCCGGAGTCGGCGCCGGCGTCGACCGCCGCCGAACCTTCGTCCCCGCCGGTCCCGCCGTCGGCCTGCCCGCCGTCGGTCTGCCCGCCGGCGCCGAGCAACCCGAGCAGATCGACCACCGTCACCCCGACCCCCAGGATGGCGGTGAACCAGTACAACCCCTGCAACATCGCTCAGCGACCGTTGCGCGCAGTATACGGCACGCGGCGCCGCTGCCCAAGCGCCCCACGCGCCGGCCCGGACCTGGGCGTCGGCGAGCACCGGGCGCCGGCGGGACCTGGGCGCCGGTAGCGCCAGCACGGTGACCGCAGGCGTATTTCGTGGTACGCTCACGGTGCGAGCGGCAGGTTTCGACGTTTCGGCGAGCGGCCGATTTGGAGGTTGCCATGGATCAGACGCCTTCGGTTCCCGACTTCGATTGCTATCCCGTCATCCGGACGCTCCGTAGCGCGCGCGCCGCGGACGGCGACGTCGCGATCCGGTGGGACGACGGCAGCGCCAGCGTCCTGCCCGGTCTGTGGCTGCGCGAGTTCAGCCCCGACCTGGGCACCATTCACCCGGTCACGCGCGAACAGCTGATCATGCTGATCGACCTGCCGGAAGACCTGCGCGCCGCGGACGCGCAGATACGGCCGGACGGTTGCCTGCAGGTCACCTGGCAGCCGGAGGACCTGCGCAGCGTCTACCATCCCGGCTGGCTGTGGGCGCACCGGCCGGAGTCGCCGGACGGCGACCCGCTGCCGCCGCGGCGGCTGTGGACGCGCGGCGATGCGGCGCGCGCGCCGCTCACCACCGTCGACGGCCCGGCCGTCCGCGACGGAGACGACGCGGCGTTCCGGGCGTGGTTGACGGCCCTGCACGTCGACGGGCTTTCCCTGATGGAGAACCTCCCGGAGGACCCGGACGTGGTGCCGGACCTGCCGAGCCGCATCGGCTGTCTGCGCAACACCAACTTCGGCATGGTGTGGGAGGTGGAGAGCCGGCCGAACGCGGACAGCAACGCCTTCACCGACGTCGCCCTGCCGGTGCACAACGACCTGTGCACCCGCGAATACGTGCCCGGATTGCAGTTCCTGTTCTGCCTGCACAACTCCTGCGCCGGCGGCGACAGCATCTTCGTCGACGCCTACGCGGTGGCCGAGCAGCTGCGCGCCGAGTCGCCGGAGTCGTTCGAGGTGCTGGCTACCGTGGCCGTGCCGTTCGGCACGCGCAACCGGGAGTCCGATCACCGCTTCCGCGCTCCGGTGCTGGAGCTCGACGCCGCCGGCGCGGTCTGCGCGGTGCGCTACACGTGGTGGCTGCGCAACCCGATGACCGGCAGCGCCGCCCGGATCAAGGCGTTCTACGCCGCCTTCATGCGGTTCCAACGTTTGGCGAACGACCCGGACAACCAGCGCCGGCTGCGCCTCCGTCCGGGCGACCTGGCCGCGTTCGACAACCGCCGCGTGCTGCACGGGCGCACCGCCTTCGACACCGCGTCCGGCCGCCGCTGGCTGCGCGGCTGCTACGGCGAACGGGAAGAGGTGGAGTCGCGGTTGCGGATGGTGGCGCGGGCGGACCGGCAACGGTCGGTCGAGCGGGCCGGCCGGCCGGCGGCGCGCGCCGCCTCCTGACGCAGCGCGGACGGCAGGAGGAACGCACGTGCCGCTCACCATGTCACGCGAGGTCTTCATCACCGCCGCGGTGACCGGCGCCGGCGCCACGCAGGACCGCAGCCCGCACGTTCCCCGCAGCCCGCGGCAGATCGCCGACAGCGCCATCGACGCCGCCAAGGCGGGCGCGGCGATCGTCCACTGCCACGTGCGCGACCCGGTGAGCGGCGCGCCGAGCCGCAAGATCGAATACTATCGGGAGGTCACCGACCGTATCCGCGGCGCGGACGTCGACGTGGTGCTCAATCTGACGACCGGCATGGGCGGCGACATGGTGTTCGGCGCCCCGGACCGGCCGCTGCCGCCGCAGGCGGGCACCGACATGGCGAGCGCCGAGGAGCGCATCGCCCCGATCCGCGAGTGCCTGCCGGAGATATGCACCCTGGACTGCGGCACCATGAACTTCGCCGAAGCCGACTACGTGATGACCAATACGCCGGCCATGCTGCGCGCGATGGCGGCCATGATCGCCGAGCTCGGCGTCAAGGCGGAGATCGAAGCGTTCGACACCGGGCACCTGTGGCTGGCCCGGTCGCTGGTCGATGAGGGGCTGCTGCCGGCCCCGGTGCTGGTGCAGCTCTGCATGGGCATTCCCTGGGGCGCGCCGGACGACCTGCCCACCTTTACGGCGATGGCCGGCAACGTGCCCGCGGACTGGGTCTTCTCCGCCTTTTCCCTGGGGCGCCACCAGATGCCGTACGTGGCGGCGGCCGTGCTGGCCGGCGGCAACGTGCGCGTCGGGTTGGAGGACAACCTCTATCTCCGCAAGGGCGCGCCGGCCACCAACGCGCAGCTGGTGGAGCGCGCGGTCACCATCATAGAAGCGATGGGCGCGGCCGTGGCCGGCCCGGCGCGCGTGCGCGAGCGGCTCAAGCTGACCGGACGGCCGCCGCGATGAGGGCCGCCATCATCGGCGGCGGCGTGATCGGCGCCGGCTGGGCGGCGCGCTTCCTGCTCAACGGCTGGGACGTGGCGGTGTTCGATCCGGGCCCGGGCGCGCGGCGCGCCGTGGGTCAGGTGATCGACAACGCCCGCCGCAGCCTGCCCGCCCTGTACGACCGCGCCCTGCCGCCCGAAGGGGCGTTGACGTGGTGCGATTCGGTCGCCGCCGCGGTCGCCGCCGCCGACTGGATTCAGGAGAGCGTGCCGGAACGGCTCGACGCCAAGCGCGCCGTCCTGGGTCAGGCGCAGCAGTACGCGCCGGCCGGCGCCGTGGTCGCCTCATCCACCTCCGGGTTCAAGCCGTCGGACCTGCAGTGCGGCGCGCGCCGGCCGGAGCGGATCGTGGTCTGCCACCCGTTCAACCCGGTCTATCTCCTGCCGCTGGTGGAGGTCGTCCCCTCCCCGGCCACCGACCCGGCGATTTCGGACCGCTGCGCCGCGCTGCTGCGGGCGGTCGGCATGCGGCCGCTGCCGATCCGCAAGGAGATCGACGCGCACGTCGCCGACCGGCTGCTGGAAGCGGCGTGGCGCGAAGCGCTGTGGCTGGTGCGGGACGGCATCGCCACCACCGCCGAGATCGACGACGCGATTTGCTACGGCTTCGGTCTGCGCTGGGCGCAGATGGGTCTGTTCGAGACCTACCGGATCGCCGGCGGCGCAGCCGGGATGCGGCACTTCATCGCCCAGTTCGGGCCGGCGCTGAGGTGGCCCTGGAGCCGGCTGACCGACGTGCCGGAACTGACCGGCGAGCTGATCGACCGGATCGCCGAGCAGTCCGACCGGCAGGCCGGAACGCGGGACGTACGCAGCCTGGAACGGCTGCGGGACGACAACCTGGTCGCCATCCTGCGCGCGCTGAAGCGCAACGGCCACGGCGCGGGCCGGACCGTCGCCGCCCATGAACGGCGCCTGCCGGACGCCGGCGCCGCTACGGATGCCGATGCCGATGGCGGCGCCGGACCCGTGCCGGTCACGGTGTCGCGTCAGGTTCCGCGCGCGTGGACGGACTACAACGGCCACGTGAACGAGTCGCACTATCTGGAGGTGTTCGCGCAAGCCACCGACCGGCTCCTGGAACTGATCGGCGCCGGCCCGGATTACGTCGCGGCCGGCCGGAGCTACTTCACGGTAGAGAGCCATCTGCGGCATCTGGACGAGGTGCGCGGCGGCGAGCGGATCTGCGTGACGACCCAGGTCCTGGCCGGCGCGGGCAGGAAACTGCAGCTCTTCCACCGGCTGGAGCGCGGCGCCGGCCGGCTGGCCGCCACCGGCGAGCATCTGCTGCTCCACGTCGATCTGCGGACCCGCAGGAGCTGCCCGCCCGATGCGCCGGTCGCCGCGCGGTTGGCGCGGCTGCTGGCCCGGCACGCGGCGCTGCCCCGGCCGGACGGCGCCGGCCGGTACGTCGGACAGGCGGCGCCGGGCGCAGCCCCGGCGGCCCCGGAACCGGCGCCGGCCGGGTGATCCGCCCCGGCCGCGTGACTCATACGGCGTAACGGTCCCTCCGTTGTACCGCGGTTACCCGATCGCCGTGGTGGCGTTCCTGTCCACGGGGCTCACCATCGGCACGACCCAGTACGCGTTCGGCGAGTTCGCCGCGCCGTTGCGCGATCACTTCGGGTGGAGCCAGACCGCTCTCAACCTGTCGCTCGCCCTGGCGGTCGTGTCCGGCCTGGTGGCGCCGTTCGCCGGCCGCGCGCTCGACCGCTGGGGGGCGCGGCCGGTCGCCGTGGTCTCCCTGCTGCTGGTCGCCGCCGGCTTCCTGCTCCGTCCGCTGATCACCTCGCTCTGGCACTGGTACCTGTTCAGCGCCCTGGTCTACGCCGGCTTTCCCGGCGCCACCACGCTGCCGGCCGGCAAGCTGGTCGGGCTCTGGTTCCCGGCCTCCCGCGGGCGGGTGATGGGAGCGGTCACCGCGGGCAACAACGCCGGCGGACTCACCATGCCGGCGCTGGCCGCCGCCCTGGTCGCCGCCGGCGGCTGGCAGTGGGGCTACGCGGCGTTCGGGATCGTGCTGCTCCTGCTGGCGCTGGCGGCGCTGGCGGTGATCCGCGAAGACCCGGCGCTGGTGGAGCGGGAGATGCGCCGCACGAGCCGCGGCGGGGCCGCGCAGGCGTCGCGCCGCCTGATGAACAGCGGCGTCACCCTGCGGCAGGCGCTCCGCCGGCGGAGCTTCTGGCTCATTCTGGCCGGCCTGTTCGGCGCCACCTTCACCTATCAGGGCGTGCTCACCCAGCTGCGTCAGCACTTTGCCGAGCAGGGCTTCACGCCGGCCCTGGCCACCACCGGATTGGCGGTGATCGCGGGCATGGGGATCGGCTCCAAACTCGCCTTCGGCGCGCTGAGCGAACGCTGGACCGCACGGCGTTGTTGCATCGCTTCGGTCGGCCTGCAGACCGTGGGGCTGGTCATCATGGCGCTGGCCGCGTCCGCGCCGGTCATGTGGTGCGGGATCGTCGTGTTCGGACTGGGATTCGGCGGACTCGGCGCGCTGCTGGTGCTGATCGTTCAGGAAGCGTTCGGCATGAAGGAGTTCGGCAGTATCCAGGGCGCCGTGCACGTGGCGGTCACCGGCTCGATGGCTGCGGCGCCGGTCCTGGCCGGCTGGATCCACGACCGCACCGGATCGTTCTCGGCCGCCTTCCTCATCATCGCCGCCGTCTTCGTGGCGGCGATCCTCTGCCTGCTGGCCGCCGGCGGCCGTCCGCCGCGCGCCGCCGGCCCGTCGTGACGCTGGCGGCCATACGTAACGCCGGCTCCGGCGCAGCTGCCGGCGTCACTCGTCGTCGTCCGGCCGTTCGGCGCGCCGGCGCTTGATCCGGCTGCGCTCCGCTTTCTCCTGCAGGCGCCGTTCCCGGGCGGCGCGGGTGGGACGGGTCGGACGCCGCGGGCGCGGCTCTTCGGCGGCCCGCGCGATGATCGCCGCCAGCCGGGCGCGCGCGTCCCGCCGGTTCGATTCCTGGGTGCGGTAGCGGCGCGCCGTGATGACCAGCGCTCCGCCGGCCGTGATCCGCGAGCCGGCGGAGCGCAGCAGGCGTTCGCGGACCTCGGCGGGAAGCGCCCGCGAACCCGCCGCCCGGAAGCGGAGTTGCACGGCGGTGGCGACCTTGTTGACGTTCTGGCCGCCCGGCCCGCTCGCCTGGATGAAGCGTTCTTCGAGTTCGTCTTCGGGAATGGCGATGGCCGGGGTGACGGCCAGCATGGCGGCTTCCGATGCGTCGCGCTAGCGGTCCTGCAGTCGCAGCAGCAGGCTCCCTTGGTTGGTCTGCTCGAAGCGCTCCTGCAGCGGCCGCGGATCGAAGAACCGGGTCGAATCGTACAGGTCCCGGTAGCGGCCGGCGCGGTCACAGCCACGCCGCAACGCCTCCCGGTTGACCTCTTCCACGATGCCGTACGCCGGCCAAAGCACGCCGTCCTGGCAATAGGAGACGTCGATGAAGTACCGCCCGCGCCGCTCGCCGCCGGGCTTGGGGCGCCGGGCGTGCCAGACGGCCGAGTGCACGATCACCGCCGATCCGGGCGGCAGCCGGTCGACGCAGATCGATCCGGGCAGGTCCCGGGTGCCGAACAGGGTCAAGCGTCCCTGCGCCACGATCTCCTGCGACCCCGGCAGCACCAGCAGGTCGCCGATCTCGCCGTTGAGGCCGTTGAGGTAGTAGAAGACGTGCGCCATGACGTGCGAGCGGTTGGTGTGCGGCGCCTGTTCGTAGTCCTGATGCCAGCAGACGCCGTCATTGCCGGCGTCGTGCCGGGCGGCGTGGACGTGGTGCATGGCGAAGCGCGGCCCCATCAGCGACTCGAGCACGGCCATCATCGGCGGATGCGAGGTGAGCAGCCCCATCTCCCGAAAGGAGATCGGCAGCGGCGCGCCGCCGTGCGCGCGGTCCGCCGTCAGCGCGTCGACCTCGGCGATCAACCGGTCGTTGTACGCCGGCTCCAGGAAACGCTCCAGGATCACGTAGCCGTCGCGGCGAAACGCCTCGATCCGGTCCGGAGGCAGGCCGGTTGCGCTCACCGGCCGGCTCCGGCCGTCACCGCGGCGCGGCGTTGCGTCCATTCCGCCAGCATCTCCGGGTCCGGTTCCGGCAGGCCGCCGGCCGGGAACGGACGGAAGGCGTGCGGCGCGGCGTATTCGAGCGGCGGGGCGGCCAGGTCGCGGGCATAGAAGCGGGACGACGGGAACAGGTCGCCCGGATACGTGCAGTTGGGCAGGGTGGCGAGTTCGACGCAGACGGCGCCGCCGACCGAGCTCTCCAACATGCCGCCGATCCACACCGGGATGCCGGCGTCCCGCGCCATGTCGTGGATGGCCAGCGCGTTCTGCAGGCCGCCGACGCGCGCCGGTTTGATATTGATGTACCGGCAGGCGCCGATGCGGATCGCCTGTTCGGCGGAGCGCGGATCGACGACGGTCTCGTCCAGGCAGATCGGCGTGCCGATCCGCTTGGCCAGCTCGGCGTGGTCCAGTACGTCGGCGTGGTGCAGCGGCTGTTCGATGAACGCCAGGCCCATCCCGTCGATCGCCCGGAAGAACGGCAGATCGTCGAGCGTGTAGCCGGCGTTGCAGTCGATGTGAAAGGTCATGCCGGGGAAGGTCGAGGTGACCGCGCGGAGCATCTCCAGGTCCCAGCCCCTGGCCACCTTGAGCTTGGTGCGGGGAAAGCCGGCGTCGACCGCCTGCTGGACGTTGCCGAGCAGCATGTCGATCGAGTCCTGGATGCCGAAGTCGGCGCCGGCGGCGACCTGCCGTTCGGCGCCGCCGAGCAGCCGGTGCAGCGGCGCGCCGGTCATGCGGCTCTCGAGCGTCCACCAGCCCACCTCGATCGCCGCCTTGGCGAACGAGTTGCCCTTGAACGGGCTGAGCCGCCGGTTGAGATCGGCGGCCGTGTCGTACTCGCGGCCGACCACGTGCGGCCCGAACACCTCGGTGACGTGGTGGAAGACCGAGCCGGCCGACTCGCTGAGATAGTGCGGGGCAAAGAACGGCGTGCTCTCCGCCCACGCCGAATGCTCGCCGCTTTCGATCTTCACCAGCACCGAGTGGATGTCGGTATCCTCGCCGTAGGCGGTGCGCCACGGGTAGAGGAGCGGCATGACCACGTAATGGACGTCGAGTCGATCGATGCGCATGGGAGTCAGACCGTGATCATGCGCGCCGCCTGCACATGGCGTCGAGTATACCCGAACGGCCGCCGGGCCATACTGCCGGCCCGGGCTATACTGGCGGCATGGCAGTCATCTCCCACGACATGGACAACTTCAACCTGGCGGTGAACACCCACGTCGACCCGCGCCGCGTGCAGCCGGTCGACGTCGGCGGCGACCGCCAGCTCCTGGTCGACGATTTCTTTCTGGCGATGGGCCGCGGCCACGAGCAGTACCCGCGCGGCATCGCCTGGACGCTCGGCGCGGTCGACAAGCACGGGCCGCTGTTCGAGGGGCAGCCGCCCTGGGAGGAGGGCTCCGCCTGGCTCACCGTCCTCAAGGACGATGGCCGCTACCGCATGTGGTACAACTCCTACCACCCGGAGGCCCGTAGCGGCCTGTTCCTGAGCTACGCGGAGTCGGACGACGGCCTGGAGTTCACGCGCCGCGAGCTCGGTCTGGTCGAGGTGGCCGGCACCGCGCGCAACAACGTGGTGTTCGACGGCGGGCTGGCCGGCGTGTCGCCGGAATCCGGCAACGTCTTCATCGACCCGAACGCCCTGGACGGCGAGCGCTACAAGCTGATCTACACCGACTGGTGGGGACCGCAGATTTCCGAGCTGCCGTTCACCCACAACGTCGGCATGCTGCGCGGCGCCGCATCGCCGGACGGGCTGCGCTGGACCCGGTACTACGACAACTTTCTGGGCAAGTACTGCGACTCCCAGAACAGCGCCTGCTGGGACCACACGCTGGGCCGCTACGTCGCTTACCACCGCGCCACCGCCGAGCACGCGGCGCTGCAGGCCGGCGGCGTCAGCGTCCGCGGCGAGCGGCGGGGGCGCGCGGTCGGCCGGCTGGAGTCGTTCGACTACCGCAACTGGGAGAGCACCGGCATCGCGCTGGCCGCCGACTTTCACGACACCCTGGACACCGACATCTACAACAGCGCCTACGCGCGCTACCCGTACTCGCCCAACCTGCACTTCATGTTCCCGTCCTTCTACCGCCACTACGAGGGGACCTTCGAGGTGCAGGTCTGCACCAGCCGCGACAACCGCACTTGGTTCCGCGCCAACCGCGACACCTTCGTCCCGTTGGGCGCGCCGGGCGAGTACGACTGCTACATCGTGTCGGTCGCCCCCGGCTTCGTGGCGGTCGACGACGACACGCTGGCGCTCTACTACCGGTCGGGCGACGGGCCGCACGGCGGCGCCAAGCCGATCGAGCTCGGCTACGCGCAACGCAGCCGCGTCGGCCGCGTCACCTTCCGGCGCGACCGGATCATCGGTATCGAGGCCGGCGCGGAGGGGGGCCGGTTCATCACCCGGCCGCTGTCGTTCTCCGGGACGCGGCTGCTGGTCAACGTGGAGGCGCTGGGGCCGGAGGCGGAGCTCACCGCGCAGCTGGTGTCGGTCGACGGCGGCGAACCGATCGCCGGCCACGGTTTCGACGACTGCCGGCCGGTGCGCGCCGACGCGCTCGACGGCGCGGTCCGCTGGGGCGGACGCGACCGGTTGCCGGCCGATCTGGCGGGCCGGCCGGTGCAGCTGCACGTCCGCCTGCGCGCGGCGCGGCTGTACGCGTTCCAGTTCGCGGCGTAGTCTTGCCGCCATGGACCGCATAGTCGACACGCACTGCCACTTCTGGTGGCGAAAGACCAACAGCTGGCTCGATCCGAGCTGGGACGTCCTGTATCAGGACTACACGCCGGTCGAGCACCAGGCGGCGTCAAGGCCGGCCGGCGTGACCCGTTGCGTGATCGTCGAGGCCGGCGACACCCCTGTCGACAACCGGACGATCATCGACTTCGCCGCCCGGTACGACTTCGTCGGCGGCCTGATCCTGCGCGCCGACCTGGACGACCCGGGCCTGGGACATGCGCTCGACGAATGGCAGAAGCTCCCCAAGTTCCGCGGCATCCGCATGAACTTCGAAGCGCATCCCGACCCCGGCGTCGCCGCCAAGCCGGCGGTGATCGAGGGGTTGAAGGAGCTGGCGCGCCGCGGCCTGATCCACGACTTCCTGCCGCTGGTCCGCCACCTGGACGGCATCGCCGCCGCGATCGAGCGGGTGCCGGACCTCAAGTGCGTGGTCGAGCACTACGGCAAGCCCGACTTCGACGGGACCGTGGAGCCGGCGTGGGAGCAGGCGATGCGGCGCATCGCGCGCGGCACCGGGGCGTTCTGCAAGCTGTCGCTGTCGCCGCAGGTGACGCGGGTGCAGGAGTACCTGGACCGCCCCCGGCAAGGCTGGCCGATCGACGCGGTGCGCCCGTATACGGCGTTCTACCTGGACGAGCTGGGTCCTGACCGGTTGCTGTGGGGCAGCGACTGGCCGGTGGCGCTTCTCACCACCGACTACGCCGGTATGCTCGCCACGCACCGCCAGCTGCTCGGCCCCCTTGACCCGGAGGTGGAGGTCAAGCTGTTCCGCACCAACGCGGAGTCGTTCTACGGCGTGACCGCGTAACCGGCAGACCCGACTGGGCGGTGCGCGCCGCGCTCCGGCGCCGCGGGCTCATGGATCGATGACGTCGCCGCTCCACAGCCGGTGCAGGAACTCCCGGACCGGCACGATCTCGATGCCGTCGACGATGCGCGCAGCCGATTCGGTGCAGACGACGATGCGCCGCCGCCACGGTGCCTCCTGCGCGATCCGCCGCAGACCGGTGAGGTCGCGGCCGCTCACGGCGCCGGTCGCCTTTACCTCGATCGCGGTGGCGTCGCCGGCCACGAAGTCGACCTCCGATCCGTCGGCGGTCCGCCAGTAGGAAAGCCCGCTGTGGTCGCGGTGATACGACTGCCAGGCGCGCAGCTCGCAGAAGATCAGGTGCTCCAGGGCGCGGCCGAACGCCGGGCTGCCGGGCCGGACGTGCGATACGCCGGCCAGCGCGTTGGCGACGCCGACGTCGAACAGATACAGCTTGGCGCGCGACACCGGTTTGCGCCGCGGCCGGCGCGGGCGGTACGGCGGCAGCAGGAAGCCGGTGAGCGTGTCCTGCAGCACCTGGAAGTACTCGCGGACGGTGCGCGGCGGCACGGCGGCGTCCGCGGCCAGCCGATCGAACACGACCTGCTCCCCGCAGCAGAGCGCTGCGGCGGTGAGGAAGCGCGAAAACGGCTCCACGCCGCGCACCAGTCCCTCGGCCTGCACCTCGAGCTGCAGATAGGCGCCGCAGTAGGCGCGCAGGTCCTCGAGCGGATCGTCCGAGTAGTAGATCGCGGGGATGCCGCCGGCGTTGACCGCCCGCAGCAGATCCCAGTCCGGCACCTCGGCGGAGACGAACGGGAACAGGTTGCGGATGCGCGCCCGGCCGCCGAGCAGGTTCACGCCGCCGCGGCGGAGCTTGGCGGGGCTGCTGGCCGCCAGCACGAACCGGAAGCCGCGGCTCTCGATCAGATCGTGCACCTCGTCGAGCAGGCCGGGGAGCTTCTGCACTTCGTCGATGATGACCGGCCCGGCCGACGGCTCGACGGCCGCCAACTCGGCGCGCAGCCGGCCGGGCTCCCGCGACAGGCGCAGGAACACCTCTCCGCGCAGCAGGTTGAACCACGGGGAAGCCGGGAACGTCTGCTGCAGGCACGTGGTCTTGCCGGTCTGCCGCGGGCCGAACAGGAACACGGAACGGCTGGCAAGGTCACGGCGCAGATCAAGGCGGCGGGTGAGCGGCACGCCGTCATCCTGACGGAAATCGCCATTTCCGGCAACTGATCTGCGGAAAAACAGGATTTTCCCGCAAGGAAGTTGCGGAAATCGGCTCAGCTACCCGGCTGGTCCCGGTCCGGCGGGGGCAGCTCCTCCGGGGCGGCCGGCGCGTCCTGGCCGGTTTCGACCGCCAGGTCGGGGTCCTCGGTGTAGGAAGACTGGTACTCCTCGCTCTCCAGGTCGGGCTCGGCGTCGGGATGCAGGCGCTGCAGGTCCCAGGTGGTGATCGCCGCGCGCACCTTGTAGCGCATCCGCTTCTGGTAGCCGGCGGCGTCCGGCGGGGTGGGCGAGGCGGGCGGCGCCGGCCAGTCGTACGCCGCCTGGTAGAGGCGCCTGATCTTGTCCACCGCGGCTTCCACGTCGTGAGCGGTGACGTCATGCAGCGCGGTGCGTTGCGAGGCGAGCCAGCGCATGCCGGCCTCCGCCGCCTGCAGCGTGTCCGGTTCGCCGCGCGCGCGCATCCGTTCCGGCACCTTCGTCCGGTCCTGCTTCTGATCCAGGATCGCCTCGGCGAAGTCCTCGGTGATCGCCGCCACCACCGCCAAGCCGGGATAGTGGTCCTGCGTCTCTCCCATCCAGCGCGCCAGCTCGGCGTAGGAACGGGCGCGCTGCAGCACGCTGTAGCTGCCGATCAGCTCCAGCTCGTCGATCAGCACCACCCAGCCGCGATAACCGGCCGCCTTGATCATCTCCAGCACAAAGCGCAGGCGCTGCGGGGGCAACTCGCGGAGCTTCGGCGCCCGGAACGGGTACGAGCCGTGTTGGCCGAGCTGGCGCAGAGCCCGCTTCACGTCGCCCACGGCGATCTTGTCTCCGGACCAGAACCAGCGGATGGCGCTGAGCGTGTCCTGATCCGGCAGGCGTTCGTGCACCATCAAGGATGCCGGAAAGATGCGGTGCAGGCCGTTGTCCGCCTCGTTCGCCCACCGGAAGAAGCGCGCGTATTCGCCGGAATCCGGGTTGAGACCGTGGCCGATCTCATCCACCATCACACCGACTTCGCCGCCGGGCACCGTGCCGTGATCGACGGCCGAGCGGAACATCTTGGCCAGGTCGTAGAACGGCGTCTCCTTGCTCACCGCCACGCGGCTGCAGACGAAGTTCCGCTCCAGGGACAGATGCTCGAAGTGCTCCAGCAGGTGCGATTTGCCGGTGCCGAAGTCGCCCGAAATCAGGAGCCCGCGGCCGGCTGCCGTCTCGCTCCGGCTCTCCGCCTGTTGCAGGACGGTCCGGAAAAGCCGTTCGGCGTCCGGCTGCGTGCTGCCGAGGATGCGCACCGCCTCCCGGTTGGGCACGCCGTTGCGCAACGCCTCTATCGCCCGGCGGCAGGAAAGCCGGTCCGGCGCCTCCGCCGCCGCTCCGCCGGTCGCCATGGCTGCCGCTACGCCAGCCGGCACAGGGCGGCGGCCGGATTCTGCATGGTCCGGTCCCGCACGTCGTCGATGATCCGGGTCTGCAGGGCGGGGTAGATGCCGACTCCGCGCGACTGCCGGTCGGCTTCCTGGTCCAGGAACGCGCTGCCCGAACAGGTGACGATCAACGCCGCCGTCAACCGGTCCGCGCTGTCGATGAACTCCCGTAGCAGCTCGTAGTGGTCGATGGTCATGGCTCTGGTGTAGTACCGGCGGCCGTCCTCGCGCTGCCGTTCGGTCACCCGCTCGTTGTCGAGCACGACGATCGTGCCGGTGTACCCGACGCTGCGGAACCAGTAGAAGGCCGAGCGCAGCAAGTGACGGGCCGTGGTCCGGTTGACCGGCGTGAAGATCGAATACTGCTTGACGTTGGACATGCGGGTGTTCCTGCCGGTGAGCCAGTCGATGATCGCCTGGCCCTGAAACGGCTGCTCGGCCGACCGTTCCAGCAGGCACAGGTGGGACATGGCGACGCGGAAGTCCTTGGACATGTTCCGGTCGAAATAGACGCGGCGTTGCAACGGCGGCGTCAGGGCCGTGAACAGGAACTGCGGGTCGATCCCGGCGCCGTCGGCAATCGCCCCGAACACCCCGTCCCGCGCCGGATCGACGCCGTCCGTGCGGAACCCCTGGTCCTGCGCCAATCTGATGATGAACCGCCGGGCGGCGCGGCGCCAGTCGACCTGCGCCGCCATTGCGAAGAAGAGGTCCTGCGGCATGTGAAACCGGTGTTCGGCGGCGTCCGCGGTCAGGACCAGGTAATCCCGTTCCTCACCGGTGCGGACGATCTGCGGGATCAGGTCGGCGCGGCATTGCGCGTCGCTCACCACGAACTTGACGGCCGAACCGCCGTCGGCGATGAACGTGTCCAGGTACTCCCGGTCGACCAGGTCCAGCCACTCGGCGACGTGCATCAGCTCACCCGCACGAACTGGACGCCGGAGTAGGTGATCAGGTTCCCGGCCCGATCGGCGAACGAAAACGTTCCCCGGCCGGCGCGCGCGGCGGTCGAGTGGGGGAAGTTCACCCGCGCGTCGCCGGATCGCGTCGTGGCGACGTCCGAACTGTCGAGCAGAAAGAGGTCGCGCGCGAAGTCGGTCTTGGAGTACTGCCGGCTGCTTCCCGGCAGTGTCGTCAGGAGGTCGTACACCTTCGCCAGGGCGATCACCTGCCCGCTCGGGATCAGGGAGCCGCCCGGTTGGGAGACGAGGATGCGGTACGCCTTGTACAACGCCTCCAGAAAGCGTTGCGGGTTGCCCCGGGGACCGACCCGCTGCAGGTCCAGGAGGTCGGCGGCGAGCTTGGAGGGGCGGATGGCGGTCCGCTTGCGGCCGTCGATGGTCACGGCGCGGTCGGCGGGGTTGACCCGGATGATCGACGGCGAGCAGACCAGCGTCTCGTCACGGGGCGTGACGTTGAGGCCGATCCGGTCCGCCTGGCCGCGCAGCTCGGCGCCGAACCGTTCCTCCAGGTAAGCGTGTTCCTCATCGACGGCGAACGGCCAGCTCGCGGCGGCTCGTTCGGCGTGCTCGGTGACCGCGGCGAGCAGGTCGGCGAGCCGCCCGCTCTGACGCCGGACGTGGCCGACGTTCCCGTCCTGCGCGGCCTTGACCAGCTGCTTGGCCGCCTTCGCCAGCGCCGCCGCCTCCGTTGCGGTGCGGCCGGCTGCCGTCTCGACGGCGCCGAACCCCGCCTCGAAGGTCTTCATGCCGCGGAGAGTCTGCCGTCTCGGCGCGGCGCCGTCAATCCGGCGCCGCCCGAGCCGTCCGTCCCTGCGCCTCCGGCGCCTGCCGGCGGATGAAACGGCCCAGCAGCGGGACGGCGAACGAATACCGGCCGTGGCGATTCTTGTACACCAGGCCCTGGGCGGCGAGGGCGGCGAGCATCTGGTTGACGTGGCTGCTGCCGAACGGCCGTTCCGCGCCGCCGCCGGACTCCTCGACTACCTCCTGGACCGTGAACTCCTCATCACAGTTGTCCAACCGCGCTATCACGAACAGCAGGTCCCGTTGCCGGTCGGTCGCCCGCGCCCAGCGGCCGGCGAAGAAGTCGGTGTCGAGTTTCCGCTCGATCTCGGCAACGGGGACGGCGCTCTCGCGCCCCCGGTCGCCCCTCTGCATGAACGCGTCGTACACCTCCCGGCAAATGAACTGGATGAAGTACGGGTAGCCGCCGGACATGGCGATGATCCGGTCTACGGAGCGGTCATGGAGACGCACCGGACAGTCGGCGTCGGCTATCGGTCTGCGTATCGCCTGCTCGCTCTCGACCCGGTTCAGTCTGCTCAGGAACACGACTCTGAACATTCGCTCGGCGAACGTGCGCGCCTCCACCAGCTTGGGAAACAACGTCGGAAGTCCGGTCAGGATCAGCATCAGCGGCAGTCCCTTGCGCTGCAGCGACTGAAAGGCGTCGAGCAGCAGCGACAGCGGATGTTGATCTCTGGCCGCCCGATCGGTGAGGTTCTGCGCCTCGTCATAGGCAAAGACGACGCCGCGCACGCTGCGATCCCGGGACAGCGCGCTCCATGCCGTCTCGAGCACCGCCTTGATCTTGTCCAGGGACAGGCCCGGGGTCCGGCGGTAATGCTCCACCAAGGCGTCATAGCCGAGCGTGTGTTCGATCCGCTCCGCGCCGGCCGAGAATCCGGCGCGGCGCACGTTCTCGGTCGCCACCACCAGGTCCGCGGTCAAGGGCGCCAGATCGGTGCAGAGCCGGACCACCATGCTCCGGTCGTCGATGCTGGTCGACTCCGACACGTCGGTACCGACCCACGCCCACCCGCTCCGTATCGCCAGCGGCTTGAACGAATCGAGCAGCACCGTCTTCCCGGAACCGCGAAGTCCGGTCAGAACCAGATTCTCCAGGATCGTCCGCTGCCCGAGCAGCCGCAGGAACTCGCCGCGCTCGGCCTGCCGGCCGGCCAAGTAGGGCGGCGGGTGGCCGGCGCCCGGCCGGAACGGATTGGTGAACTCCGCCATGGCGATATCAACCTCCATCAAGTCTTTCGCATAAATTTACACGAAGTACTTAATTTCGGTCAACCCGATTCCGCCATGCGAACCGGGAGCGCGCGCCGCAGCCGGTCAGCAGATCAGGGCGCGTTTCGACTCCGGGCCGTGTCCGATCGGGTCCTGGCCGATCCACCGCTCGTCGATCGGTTCGCCGGCGCGCTGGTAGCGCGTGTCGGAGGAGACGCGGACGCGGTCGGTGTGGTTGTCGCCGGCCGCGTGCATGGTGTACATGGTGAAGATCAGCAGGTCCCCGGCGCGGTAGTCGCCGGTGAGCCAGCGGCCGCCCACCCGGCCGGGAAGCGACACGGCGTCCTTGGTGAAGTGCCCGCCGTTGTGGCGGTCCGCCCAACGCGCCTCCCCGGACACCACCGGCCGCTCCTCCGGCGTGCCCTCGCAGTAGGTGTCGACGTCGATGCGGCCGTAGGTCTCGCGCACGTCGGTCAGACGGTGCGATCCTTCCAGGATCATCAGGCCGCCCATCTCCAACGGCACGTCGCACAGCGGCGTCCACCCGGTGAGCACGCCGCGCGCGCCCTGGCCGCGCGTACCCCGGCCCATGAACACGATGTCGTAGTGCGGCGGGGTGACGGTATCCGGCCCCGGCGACTTGGCGCGGACCCAGATGTTGTCGAAGTGGCGCACCGGCGCATCGAAGATGCGCTCGAACACCGCCAGCATCGGCGCGCCGAACACCACCCGCTCCAGCGGCCGGTTGCGCCGGCCCTGGTCGTGCGCGGACAGGGACGCGATCCCCGGCGCCGCCATTCCCTCCTCCGGCGGGTAGCCGGGATGGAGTTGGCCGGCCGCCGCCAGGCGGCGGTACAGCTCGTACCCGGCTTCCAGCACCTGGCCGCGGGGCAGCGCGTCCCGCAGCAGCAGGTAGCCGTCGCGATCGATCCGCTCGCGCAGCTCGGCGCCGCCGGCGCCGGGGGAGGCCGCCGCAAGCGCGCCCGGCGGATGCGCGCGGTCGCGCAGTGAACGGCCCTGATAGGTGAGGTCGGCGGTCGCGGCGTTCTCCATAACGCGGCTATTATACCGCACAGAGATGGCGATGCGGCGCGCCCGGCGGTCGATCCGGTCCCCGGCCCTGGCCATGGCGCCCCTGGCCGCGGTCTGCATGGCGGCGGGGTCGATGCCGGCGGCGGCCGAGGTGCGGCTGGCGACCTGCGCCGGCGATCCGCTCCTGTGCCCGGAGGCGACCGGCCTGAAGCACGCCCACCAGCCGGCGATCGACAGCTTCTTCACCTTTTCCGGCGGGGTTTCGGTCGGCGACTTCAACCGGGACGGCCGGCAGGACCTGTTCCTGGTGACCGGCGGCGAGGGGCCGGACCGGCTCTACCTCAACCAGGGCGGCGGCAGGTTCCGGGAGGCCGCCGAACAGGCCGGCGTCGCCGCCGTGCACCGGGGGCACGGTTCGGTGGTGGGCGACGTCGACAAGGACGGCTGGCTCGACCTGTTCGTCACCAGCCTCGGCCCGATGGCCGACCGGTGGAGCATGCCCGGCCACCACCTGTTGTGGCTCAATCAGGGCGGCCGGCCGGGCGGGCTGCTGCCGGACGGCACGCCGACCTTCCGCAACGTGGCGCGCCGGGCGCGCGTGGCCGCCACCTCCGCCGAGCAGCCGTCCGGCATGGGGGCCGCGTTCGGTGACTACGACCGCGACGGCGACCTCGACCTGGTCGTCGTCGCCTGGGTGGAGTGGGCGGGGGCAGCATGCTCTTCCGCAACGAAGGGGTCGACGCGCGGACCGGCGCGCCGCGCTTCACCAACGCCACCGCCCGCGCGCGGTTGTTCGGCGCGGAGCTGCACGGCCTGACGCCGCACGTCGTCGACGTCGACGGCGACCGCTGGCCGGAGGTGCTGGTGGCCGCCGACTACCGCACCAGCCGCCTGTACCGCAACAACGGCGACGGCACGTTCGCCGACGTGACGCGCGCCGCGCAGGTCGGATTGGACGGCAACGGCATGGGCAGCGTGCTGGCCGACGTCGACAACGACGGGCTGCTCGACTGGTACGTCACCTCGGTCTGGACCACCCTGCCGATCGAGGACGTGGCCGGCACCGGCAACTACCTGTACCGGAACCTCGGCGGCGGGGTGTTCGACCCCGGCCCGCGCACGCGCGGACCGCTCGCCCGCGGCGGCTGGGGATGGGGCGTGGTGGCGGCCGACCTGGACCACGACGGCCTGGTCGATCTGGTCACCACCAACGGGTGGCGGGAACGGAACGCCGACGGCCATCAGGAGTGGCTGCAGGACGCCACGCGCGTCTTTCACAACCGGGGCGGCGGACGGTTCCGGGACGTCGCCGCCGCCGCCGGGCTCGACCACCGCGCCGAGGGGCGCGGCATGGTCCGCTTCGACTATGACGACGACGGCGACCAGGACGTACTGATCGTCAACAGCAGGGGCGTGCCTACCCTGGTCGCCAACACCGGCGGCGCCGCCTCCGGCAACTGGCTGCGGGTGGAGCTGCGGCCCGCGCTCGACCTGCCGGTGCCGGCCGACGGCGTGGGCGCGGTGGTGCGGGTGCGCGCCGGCGGCGTCACGCAGACCCGCCACATCGAGACCGGCGGCGGCTACCTCGGCTCATCGGAGCTCACCGCGCACTTCGGGCTCGGTGACGCGGCGGAGGTGAGCGAGCTGCGCGTCGAGTGGCCGGACGGCTGCGACACCGCCGCGCGCGGGGTAGCGGTCAACCGCCGCCTGCGGCTGGTGCGGCCGGCCGGCTGCGCGATGGAGTTAATCACGCCGGAACCGCCCGACGGACCGCCGGGGGGCGAAATAGGGGAGGGGAGCGAACCATGAGCCGGGAGGCCAGGATGGACCATGAGGTACGCGGCGAACCGATCGATGCGCGCCAAGCGCAGCTGTTCCTGGACGATCACGTGATCGAGCAGACGGTGCGCGTGCAGCGCGTCGTCCATCAGCCGTTCCGGTACTGGGGCAATCCGGTATACGCGCCGGAGGAACCGTGGGAGGGCGCCGGCGTCGTCTACCTGGCCGGCGTGCACGTCGACCCGGCCGACGGCGTGTGGAAACTCTGGTACGCCACGCTCAACCCGCCCGCCTATCCCGAAATCACCTATGCGGTCTGCATGCTCACCTCCACCGACGGGTTCCATTGGGAGCGGCCGGAGCTCGACGTGGCGCGCTCGCACGACGGCGGCTGGACCAACATCGTCCTCGACCTGGGGGCGGTGGGCGGCACCGGTTCGGCGACGATCCTGCATGAACCGGAGCGCGCCGGCGAGCCGTGGACGATGGTGATCAGCTCCTGCGCGGCCGGTACGCGGCGCTACAAGGGGTACGTGCTACGCTCCGCCGACGGCGTCCACTGGCGGTGGGAGCGGCCGATGCCGGACGGGGTCGATCACGGCATGCACGACCGCTGCACGGCGATGCGCGGCCCCGACCCCGGCTTCCCGTACGTGCTGCTGAGCCGCGGCTCCGACGACATCGAGCGCTGGGGCCTGGTGCGGAGCGCGCACCGCGTGGCGATCAACCCCGGCGCCGCCGACGGACCGCCGCGCCGCGTGCTCACCCCGGACCTGGAGGATGATCCGGCCGGGCAGATCTACCACGCCTACGGCTTCCGCTACGAAAGCACCTACGTCGGTCTGTTCCAGTGGTACTGGGAGCACGACGAACCGTGGGCGGAGATGGAGCTGCTCACCAGCCGCGACACCGTCACGTGGCGGCGCCTGCGGCCGCGCCGGCCGTTCTTTTCGCCCACGCCCGGCGGCGGCCGGGTGGGCGCCTACGACGCGGCGCGCACCGACCTGGCGCTGTCGCCGCCGGTGCGGACCGCGCACGGCAGCGGGCCGGACGCGCCGGCGCCAACCATGGAGACCCTGTGGTTCTATTCGTGGGGAGGGCCCGCCATGCACGGCGACCGCCACCTCACCTTCGGCGCCACCATCGGCGTGGCGCAGCTGCGCGGCGACGGCTTCTGTTCGCTCCGCGCCCGCCGCTTTCCCGGCGCGGTGGTGACCAAACCGTTCACGTGGCCGGGCGGCCGGCTGCTCATCAACGCGGTCGGGCTGGGCGGCGGCGGCAACGCCGGCCTGCGGACGGCCGTGCTGCGCGAGGACCTGTCGGAGATCGACGGCTTGCGCGCGGCGGACGCCGAGCCGCTGTCGCGCGACGGCGTCCGCCAGGAGCAGCGGTGGCGGGGCGGCGGGCCCGGCATCGAACGGCTGGCCGGGCAGTCCGTGCGCCTCCGTTTTCTGCTGTCGAACACCGACCTGTACGCATTCCGGGCGTCGGGCGCATGAACGGCCCGATCACCGCCGCAGCCGGCGTCGAGGTGACGTTCCCGGACCTGGGGGAACTGGATGAGCGCGACAACGTCGATCTTCGCCCCACGCCGGCGGTCAAGCATCCGGCCAATCCGGTGCTGCAGCCCGGCGCGGCCGGCGAGTGGGACTGCAAGCGGGTCGGCAACTGGGCCGGCGACATAATCTGGGACGCGGACGAATCGGTCTTCAAGTGCTGGTACTACGGCTCCGACCTGGCCGGCGCCGCCGCCATCGGCTACGCGGTGAGCGCCGACGGCGCGCTGTGGGAGAAGCCGAAACTCGGCCTGCACGACTACGGCGGCTCCACCGGCAACAACATCTGCTTCCGGCCGGTGGCCGGCGACAACACCAGTCACTTCTGCCTCACCGTCGACGACGCCGCGCCGGCGGAAAGGCGCTACCAGGCGCTCGCCTGGTCGGACGCGCCCGGCATCGACGGCAAGCGCAACTACCCGTACTACTCGCCGGACGGCATCCACTGGACGCTCACGCCGACGCCGGAGCGCGCCGGGGTGATCGGCGACACCGCCGGCATCGTCCGCGACCCCTTCGACCCCGATCCGCTGCGCCGCCTCAAGGTCTACACCCAACACGGCGTGTGGTACGGCCCCGACACCGAGCATCTGCGGCCGGGGCCGCGCGCCGTCATCGACCCGGCCGACGGGCGCGAGCAGGAGATACACTTCGTCTACGCGCTGCCGTACCGCGGCGCGTACGTCATGCTGTACGACTTCGACGCCGTGATCCCCTGGCCGCACCACGCGCCGCCGATCGGCACGCGCGGGCGGCGCAAGCTGCCGGCCGGCGCCTATGCCGGCGACTGCCGGCTGGCGGTGAGCGGCAGCGGACTCGGTCCGTTCCGCCGCATCCGTCCCGACCTGCCGGTGATCCCGCTCGGCGACTGGGGAACGTGGGACGACGAGCTGCTGGTCCTGGGCGGCGGCAGCATGATCCCGTTCGCCGACCGGATCGTGCTCTTCTACACCGCCCTGTCCCACTTCGGGACCGGTTTTCTTTCGCTGCCCTACTTCAAGTGCGAGATGGGGATGGCGACGTTGCGCCGCGACGGGTTCACCCATCTGCGCAACCGCGACGGCCTGACGCAGGCGACCGCCACGACCGCGCCGATCCGGGCTGCGGAGGGCGCGCCGGCGGCCGTGCGCGTCAACGTCTCTCATCTGCGGCCGTACCGCGACTGGCTGGAGGTGGAGGTGCTCGACGCCGATTCGGGCCGCGTGGCGCCGGGCTACTCCCGCGACGACTGCCGCCACGTGATCACCGAAGGGTTGGCGGCGCCGGTCCGCTGGGACCGGCACGCCGACCTGCGGGCCGCGCCGCGGCGCTTTCGGCTCCGCTTCTATCTGTGGGGACGCGCGCGCCTCTACTCCTTCGGGTTCAGCCAGGACGGAGCATGACGACGCGGCTGCTCCGGCAGGAGCCCGAGACGTCCTGACAACCGCGACCGGGATTTCGTGCTACGGTCGCGGTCATGCGGCATCTATTCATCGACGACGGCGAGCTGACGCGCGTGGAGCGGCTGTACCGGCGCGTACACCAGCCGCGCAAGCATCCGGCCAATCCCGTACTGGACGCGGACACGGCGTGGGAGTCGCTGGTGTCCGTGTACGGCACCACGCTGTACGACGAAGAGCGGGACGAGTTCCGGCGCTGGTACCTGACCAGTCCCGGCCGCAACGAAGACCGTTATGCGGTCGGGCCGGCCGGCGGCCCGGCGCGGTCCATTCCCGGCAACGTGACGCTGCTCGGCTACGCCACCTCTACGGACGGCGTGCACTGGCGCAAGCCGGACCTGGGGCAGCTGGCGATCGACGGTGACAGCCACAACAACCTGCTGCGCATCGGCCGCCTCAACTGCGAAGGCGCCTCCATCATCGACGACCCGGCCGATCCCGACCCGGACAAGCGGTTCAAGGCGTTCTACTGGGAGCACGGCGGCGAAGGGACGCTCACCAAGCAACCCGGCGGGCGCGCGCTGTTCGGAACCGGCGAGGGCGACGGCATGTGGATATCGCACTCGCCGGACGGGGTGCGCTGGACCGACTACGACGCCAACCCGGCGATCGACCTCGGCTCCGACACCGACCAGACCGTGTTGCGCGACCCGGCGACCGGCCGCTACGTCGCCTTCGGGCGCTTCGGGGCAGGCGGGCGCAAGATGGCGCGCAGCGAAAGCGAAGACTTCGTGCACTGGAGCGAGCCGCGCCTGGTGTTCGAGTGCGACGACGGCGACGAGGCGGAGACGCAGTTCTACGGCGTGCCGATCGACCTGTACGAAGGGCTCTACCTCGGCATGCCGTGGATCTACCGGGAGGGGGTGGACGGCGCCATCGACACCCAACTGGCGGTGAGCCGGGACGGCATCCGCTGGCGGCGGGTCGGCGCGCGGCAGACCTTTCTGCCGCTCGGCGAGCCGGGAGGCCCGGAGGACGGCATGGCGCGGGCCGGCAAGCGGTTCATCGTGCGCGGCGACCAGGTCTACCTGTTCTACGGCGCGGTGCAGGGTCCGCACGGCGGGCGCAAGTTCTCCGGGGCCGACACCCGCGCGCGCGGCCTCTGCCTGGCGCAGCTGCGCCGCGACGGGTTCGTGTCGATGAGCGCCGGCGCCGACGGCGGCCGATTGCTCACCCGGCCGGTGACCGTGGAAGCCGGCGGCGCCGGCGCGCTCCACCTCAACCTGGACGCGGCGCGCGGGCAGGCGGTGGTGGCGCTGTGCGACGACGACGCGGCGCCGATCGAAGGCTTCCGGGAGTCGCACCCGGTGACCGGCGACCACACCGACGCGGTGGTGACGTGGCCCGGCGGCCGGCAGGCCGGCGCGCTGGCCGGCCGGCAGGTGCGGCTGCGGGTCGACCTGCGCGACGCCGACCTGTTCTCCTTCTGGTTCGAGTAGGCAGGGCGGGATGAGCGCGGCGCCCGATCTTGGCCATCCGCGCATCTACTTCACGCCGGAGTCGCTCGGCCGGCTGCGGCGGCAGGCGGACGCGCCGGCGTTCGCCCCGCTGCTGGCCGACGCGCGCCGGCGGGCGGCCGCGGCGCTCGACGCGCCGATGCCGGCGGTGACCCTGCCGGACGATCTGCTGCTGCCCGGCGAGCCGACCTGGGACCAGCGCTACCCGCGCGACGAGCGGACCTTCGCCGCCCACGAACGGATGATGCGGCCGTTGCGCGCGTTGTACGGCGCGCTGCCGGCGGTCTCCTTCGCGGCGATGCTCGACGGCGACCGCGCGTGCCGGGACTACGCGGCGGCGGCGATGCGGCGGCTCACCGCGCTCGACCTGCGGCAGACCTCCTATCTCAACACGCACCAGTTCCACGGCGTGGTGCCGGCGGTGTCGCTGGCGCTCGACTTTCTGTGGGACGACCTGCAGGACTGCCGCGACACGATCGCCGCCGGGCTTTCCGCGCGCGCCCGTGAGTTTCACCGCCACACGGTGTTGCGCGCCTTCGATGACCCGTTGGACAGCCACAGCATCGTGTACGGACCGCCGGAGATGACCCTGGCGGCGCTGGCGCTCTACCACCACGCACCGGAGGCGGCCGGCTGGCTGGCCGACGTCGAGCGGTTCCTGGAGCAGGCGTTTCCCGGCTACGGCGGCGCCGACGGCGGATGGGGGCAGGGCTTCGGCTACGTGTACAGCCACTACTTTCAGCGCATGGCGCACCTGCTGTACGCGGCCACCGGCGCCGATCACTTCGACCGTCCCTGGGGCCGCAACAACGGCCGCCACTTCCTGTACTTCCGGCCGCCGTGGAGCACCGGCCCCAGCTTCGGCGACGCCTCCTACTCCGTCCTCCCGGCGCTGTACCGGCAGATCATGGGTCTGTACGCGCGCGTGTACGGCGATCCCGTCTACCGCTGGTACGCGGAGCGGACGGACGCCGGCGGCGCGCCGGCCGGCGACCCGCTGGCCGAGCTGAGCGCGCGCCTCACCTGGCCGGACCCGCCGGCCGCGGCGCCGCCGGCCGGTCTGCCGCGCTCCATCCACTTGGCCGACACCGGCTGGGTCGCCCTGCACAGCGACCTCACCGCGCGCGACGCCAACGTGATGCTCTGTTTCAAGAGCAGCCGCTTCGGATCGTTCAGCCACAGCCACGCCGACCAGAACAGCTTTGTGCTGGAGGCGTTCGGCCGCCCGCTGCTGATCGACAGCGGCTTCTATCCGTGGTACGGCAGCCCGCACGATCTGGCCTGGACCCGCCACACGCGCGCCCACAACGCGGTGCTGATCGCCGACCGCGGCCAGGCGGTGTGGCGCACGGACGCCGCCGGCCGCATCACGGCCTTCGCGACCGGGCCGGACTTCGACTACTGCGCCGGCGACGCCACCGCCGCCTACCGGCTGGAGTCGTTCGAGCACACGCACCGGCCGTTGCCGCTGGCCGAGCGGAGCGCGGCCGAGGTCGGCGTCGAACGGGTCATCCGGCACGTGATCTTCCTGCGCCCGGCCGCTTTCGTGGTGATCGACGACGTGGCCACTGCGGCGCCGCAACCGGTCCAGCTCGCCTTTCACGCCGCGGCGCCGTTCGAGCTGCCGGCCGGCGGCGACCGCGCCGTGACCGCCGCGGTGCGCAACGCGCCGGCGCTGGCGCGGCTCACCCTGTACGCCGAGCCCGGCGCCGCCCCGGCGCGCCTGAGCGCCACCGACCGCTTTCCGGTCGCGCCCGAACGCGCCGACGAGCACGAGTATCCGCAGCAGTGGCATCTGACGGCGGCGTTCGCCGCCGCCGGCCGCGAACGCCTGCTGGTGACCGTGATCCGGGTCGGGCGCGACGGTCAGGCGCTGCCGCCGGTGCGGGTGGAGCACCGCGCCGCCGGCGCCGGCATCGACCGCCGGCGCACGGTCGAGGTGCGGTGCGGCGGGCGCACCGCGGCGCTCGACGTGAGCCGGCACGGATCGTCGTGCACCTGCGCGGGACCCGGCGCCGCGGCGCTGCAGGTGTCCGCGCCGCGGTGAGGCCGGCCGTACGGCGGGCGGCGGTACGGCGGACTGGCGCCGCGCTCGCCGCGCTGCCGGCGGCGGCCGCGTTCCTGGGGTTCTTGGGCGCTGCCCGGCCGGCGGGCGCCGCCGGCGCGCTTGAAGGCCCGGCGGCGGTGCAGCGCCATGCGGTCGCGGGTGTGGAACGGCTCACCGTGGACGCGGGATTCGTGGCGGTGCGGGTGTTCGCCGCCGAGCGGCCGGACGCGGAGGCGGCGCTGTCGGTCTCGGCGCGGATGATGCGGCGCAACCGGCCGCGCCTGGCCGTGCGGCGGGACGGCGGCGCGGTGACGCTGCGCGTGCTCGGCAACGAGCTGCCGGTGAGCCGCGTATCGCTGCAGTGGGGACCCACGCTCACCGTGTCGGCGCCGGCGGCCGTCGAGCTGACGGTGCGCACCACCAGCGGCGCGGTCGTGGTGCAGGGGCTGCGCGCCGGCCGGCTGACCGTCCATACCGCCGAGGGGGATGTGTTCGTGGGCGACTGCGCCGCGCCCCTGCAGGTGACCGGCGGATCGGGCGCCGTGCGGGTGGCGCGTTCGGAAGGCGGCAAACGCCTTTCCACCACCAGCGGCGCGATAGAGGTGGTCGATTCCCGCGGCGCGGTGACCGCGCGCACCGACAGCGGGGCGCAGCGGTTCCACCGCGTGGCGGGCGACCTGACGGTGCTGCGCGGGACGCCGTTCACGGTGTCGGAGCACCGCGGACGCCTGCTGGTCGTCGACCGGTAGGGCTGCCGCCGTCGCCGCAGGGGCGGCGCGGGCGCTCTCCGTTTCGCGCCGTCCGGCGGCGTGGTATCGTCAGCGCCGGATGGCTGCCACGCAACAGGCCGCGCCGGCCGCACTGCAAACCCGGCGGCTCGGCCTGTTCCGGCGGCGCCGGCTCACCGAAGCGGAGAGACGGGAAGCGTACTTCACCGCCACGCAGTGGCGCCTGATCTGGCTCAAGTTCCGCAGCCACCGGTGGGCGCTGTGGGGCCTGCTGGTGCTATCGGTCCTCTATTTCGTTGCGGTCTTCGCCGGGTTCTTCGCCACCAACGATCCGGTCACGCGCCGGCCGGAGTTCCAGTACCTGCCGCCGTCGATCCTGGGCGAGGCGCGCTCGTTCCGGCTGTTCGACCAGGCCGGCGGCTTTCGGCCGGTGATCTATCCGGTGCGCACCAAGCTCAACCTGCAGACCTTCGAGCAGGATATCTTTCCCGACCTGGAGGCCGAACGTCCGTTGCGCCTGTTCGCCAGGGGCGACCCGTACCGGCTGTTCTTCTTCATCGAAAGCGACGTCCATCTGCTCGGCACCGGCGATCCCGAAGTGCGCTGGTTTCCGCTCGGCACCGACGGGAGCGGCCGCTGCCTGTATTCGCGGATGGCGCACGGCGCCACGCTGTCGCTGTCGATCGGCATTTTGGCCATCGTCATAACCTGGGTGCTCGGCGTCGTGATCGGCGGCGTTTCCGGCTATTTCGGCGGCATCGCCGACAACGTCATACAGCGGATCATCGAGGTGCTGATGTCGTTTCCGACCCTGCCGCTGTGGATCGCGCTGTCGGCGGCGCTGCCGCTGCATTGGACCGTCGTGCAGGTCTACTTTGCGATCACGCTGATCCTGTCGATCCTGGGCTGGACCGGCTTGGCGCGGGTGGTGCGCAGCAAGCTCCTGGCCTTGCGTGAGGAGGAATACGTGCTGGCGGCCACGCTGGACGGCTGCCGCCGGCCGCGGCTGGTGAGACGGCACATGCTGCCGTCGTTCGCCAGCCACCTGATCGTGGTCGCCAGCAACCAGATTCCCGCCATGATTCTGGGTGAGACCGCGCTCAGCTTTATCGGCGTCGGGCTGCGGGCGCCGGCGGTGAGCTGGGGCGTGCTGCTGCAGGAGACGCAGAACGTGCAGTCGGTGGGGTTGCGCCCGTGGATGCTGCTGCCGGCGCTGGCGGTGATTTTCACCGTGGTGGCGTTCCAATTCCTGGGCGACGGCCTGCGCGACGCGATGGATCCGTACCGGTGATCTCCTACATCGTCCGCCGGCTCTTCATCATGATCCCGACGGTGTTCCTGATCTCCGTGGTCTCCTTCCTGGTGATCGATCTGCCGCCGGGCGACCTGGCCACCTCGTTCGCTGCGCGGCTGCTCGCCTCGCAGGAAATCTTCCAGGACGAGGCGGCCGACCTGATCACCGAGCTGCGCGCCCGTTACGGGCTGGACGATCCGTTCCACGTCCGCTACTTCAAGTGGGCCAGCCGCTTCGCGCGCGGCGACTGGGGGTTCTCGTTCTTCTGGAACAAGCCGGTGCGGCTGCTGATCCAGGACCGCATCTTGCTTACGGCGTCGATCGCGTTCCTCACCCTGCTGCTCAGCAACGTGATCGTCTGGCCGGCCGGGGTGGGGGCGGCGCTGCGCCAATATTCGCTGTTCGACAACATCTTCAGCTTCACCGCGTTTTTCATGATGGCGGTGCCCAACTTCCTGTTCGCCCTGATCCTGATGTACCTTGCCTACGAGTGGTTCGACTACCAGCCCGGCGGCCTGTTTTCGCCGGACATGGTCGAGGAGCCGTGGAGCCTGGCCAAGTTCCTGGACTTTCTGGCGCACGTCTGGATGCCGCTGGTGGTGCTCGGTTTCGAGGCGGTCGGCAGCGGCCTGCGCACCATCCGCGCCAACGTGCTCGACCAGCTCCGCATGCCGTTCGTCACCACCGCGCGCGCCAAGGGCGTGCCGGAGACGCGGCTCCTGATCAAGTACCCGATCCGCATGGCCGCCAACCCGTGGATCTCCACGGTGGGCTGGATCCTGCCCGGACTGGTCGCCGGCGAGGTGCTGGTCTCCATCGTCATCGGCCTGCCGACCATCGGGCCGCTCATGCTGGAGGGATTGCGCAATCAGGACATGCAGCTGGCCGGCGGCATCCTCATGCTGCTGGCGACCCTGACGGTGATCGGCACGCTGATCTCCGACCTGCTGCTGGCGGTGCTCGACCCGCGTATCCGCATTACGGAGTAACCCGATGAACACTGACGACGTCTCGCAACTGATTCCGCGGCCGAAGGAGTTCCGGCGCCTGCCGGGAGCGGTGCGCGGCGCGTTCGACCTGCGGGCCGGCCCGGAGTGCGCGGAGGCCGCCGCGGTGTTCGCCGAGTGCGCGGCGGAGCTGTTCGGCGCCGGCGCCGGCGCGGACGGCGGACCGGAAGGCCGCCGCATTCCGGTCGTCCTGACGCTGCGCCCGCCGCCGGTGCCGGCCGGCGATCACGGACCGGAGGCGTACCGGCTGCAGGTGACTGCCGGCGGCGGCGTCGAGGTGCGCGCCGCATCCCACGCCGGCTTGGTGCACGGCATCCACACGCTGCTCCATCTGGCCCGGCCGCAGGGCGCCGACGCGGAAGGGGGCGGGGAGGCGGCGGCGCCGGCCTGCGTGATCGACGACTGGCCGGACTTCCGTCTGCGCGGTCTGCAGGACGATCCGGCGCGCGGCCAAGTCGCCACCGCCGCCGGGTACCGGCGGCTGATCCGGGAGCTCTCCCGCCTCAAGTACAACGTGCTGACGTTCCACACCGAGGATCTGTTCGCCTTCGAGCGGTATCCGACCCTGGGCCGGGCGCACGGGGCGATGGACGCCGCGCAGTGGCGGAGCCTGGTGGAGTACGGCCGGCGCTACGGCGTGGAGCTGTTCCTCACCTTTCAGACCTTCGGCCACGCCGCGCGCGTGACCGGCATGCCGGAGTTCAACCATCTCTCCGATCTGCCGGGCGGCCCTTCCCACTACTCGCCGGCGGCGCCGGGCGTGTACGACTTCCTGGGCGATCTGCTCGACGAGCTGGCGGCCGTGTTCGACGGCGACACCATTCACGTCGGCTGCGACGAGGTGGAGCTGGGGCAGCCCGGTCTGCGCTCCGACGCGCTGGTGCGCGAACGGGGCGCCGCCGCCGTCTACGTCGATCACGTCCGCGAAGTGGCGCGTCTGGCGCGCCGCCACTGGCGGCGGGTGCTGTTCTTTGCCGAGTTCGCGGACAGCCGCTACCGGCCGCACGTGCAGGGACGGGACGACGACATCCGCGCGTTGCGCGACGCCGGGCTCTCCTTCGTGAACTGGAACTACTACGACTATCAGCCGGAGGAGTACTTCCCGTTCCTGCACCGTCTGCAGCGCCACGGGGTCGATCAGGTGATCTCGCCGGGGGTGTGGACGTGGCGGCAGCTCTTTCCGAGCTACACGCTGACGCGGGAGACGTTGCCGGTCTTCACCAAGGTCGCCGCCGGCGAGGGGATCACCGACAGCATTACCTGCGCGTGGAACGACACGCGCGACTGCTTCCGCGAGCTCCACTACCTCAACTACGCGTTCGCCGCCGAGCATCAGTGGAACGCCGCGGCGCCGGTGGAGGCGGAACCGTTCATCGCGCGCTGGGCGCGCCGGTTCTTCGGCGCTCCCGCCGACGCGGCGGCGCGCGCCTGCGCGTGGCTCGGCGACCTCAACGCCAAAACGTTCGCCGCGGCCCGCCACGACCACCGCTACCCGCGCGACTTCAACTGGCGGCCGATGACCGCGCACGCCGTGTTCTGGAACTACCCGGTCCCCGGCGCCGGCGACGCCCGGGACGCGGCCGCCTCCGAACGGCTGGCGGACGAAGCGCGCGCGCTGCTCGGTCAGGTGACCGCGGCCGCGCCGTCGCTGCCGCGCAACCGTCCGGTCGCCGACCTGGTGGCGTACGAGCTGCGCCGCGCCGCCTGGCTGTTCGACAGCGTCCGTTTCGGCGCGAACCCCGACACGGCCGCCGCCGGCCGGCTGGCGCGCGAGCTGCGCGAGCTCGGCCGCGACTTCGTACCGCTCTGGGACGCGGCCAACATCCCGCAGGGACGGGAAGGGGTGGAGGAGCGGTTCGCCAAGCTGGCCGGCCTCTACGAGCGGGAGGCGCGAGCCATCACGCCGTGGGACGGCCGCTGGGGTCCGGCGCGGCGCATGCAGACCGGCCGGCATCCGATGTGACCGGCGGCCGTTTCGGCCGGCGGTGCGGCTTGCAGTGCCGGGCGGCAGTCCGTATACCATAATACCACTCAAATATCCGGCCCCGGAGGAGAGGAGCCGGAACGAGAGGAGGCTGTGATGGCAACGCTCGAAGAGACGATCCTTGGCGATATCGAGGACAGCGGCATAGACGCTTCGGATCTCGGCGTGGAGATACGCAAGGGAAAGGGACTGCTCAACCGCCGCAAGGTGTTGGAGGTGTTCGGCGTCGTGCACTCGGAGGAGGACCATCAGGCGGTCATGCGCATGGCGGCGCATCACGCCGGCCAGCAATACGACCTGAACGATGCGGTAAAGGTGCACGCCCGGCGCTGACGGGCGTCCGGTAGTGGTGACAGCGGCGGCGCGGCGGCTGCCGGCGGCCTGGTCGCCGCGCACGGCGGCCGGCAAGCGGCGGGTTATCGGCGTCGCGCTGCTGCTGGCCATCCTGGCGCCGTTCGCGGCGCTCAACCGGCTGCCCAAGCTCGACACGGTGCGGGACGATCTGGCGGCGGCGCTGGCGCCGACCGCCCAGTGCTTCCAGGGTTTCTGCGTGGAGGCGGACCCGGAGTCGACGTTCCTGGCGCGCTGGTGGCGGTTCTCCACCACGTATCTGCGCCTGGTGGCGATCGGCATGGCGTTCGCCTTCGCCGCCGCCGGCATAGCCGAGGCGTTCCTGGCGCCGGGCGGCGGACAGGCGGTGCCCGCACGGGCGGGCGGGCGGTTGCGGCGCATCCTGGCCGGGCTGGGCCTGGGGCCGGTGGTCAATCTCTGCTCGGCCTGCGTGGTGCCGGTGTCGAGCGCGGCGCGGCGCGGCGGACTCGGCGTCGAGGGGGCGCTGGCGCTGGTGCACGGCTCGGCGGTCCTCAACGTACCGTCGCTGCTGATGATCGCGGTGATCTTCTCGCCGTCGATCGGCGCCAGCCGCGTGCTGCTGGGGGCGGCCGCGGCGTTCCTGCTCGGGCCGTTGGTGGCCGCCGCGGCGGGGCGAACAGCGGCGGGGCACGCCGCGGCGGGCGGCGCGCGCGGGCCGGCGCTGCCGGCCGCCGCCGACCCGGCCGCGACCTGGGGACAGGCGCTGGCCGCCGGGTTGCCGGCGTGGGCGCGCGCGTCCGGCCGCATGGCGGTGCGGATGGGGCCGATCATGGTGGCGGCCGGCCTGGTCTCCGGCGCCGCCATCCAGGTCCTCCGCCCGGAGACGGTCGAGGCGTTCCTGGGCGACGACTTGGCCGGCGTGCTGGTCGCGGCGACGCTCGGCGTGCTGCTCAACGTGCCGCTGCTGTTCGAGATACCGCTGGTGACCGTGCTGCTGTTGCTCGGCGCCGGCGCCGGACCGGCGGCGGCGCTGCTGTTCGCGGCCGCCGCCGGCGGCCCGGTCACCTTCTGGGGGCTGTCGCGGGTGATCCCGTGGCGCGGCATCGGCGCCTACGCCGCCGGCACCTGGGCGATCGCGGCGGCCGGCGGACTGCTGGTGCTGGCCGCCGGCGCGCTGCTGCCCGGTCGCCCTCCGTTGCGGCTGCACGGTTCCGGAGAACCCGGCGACGGGGCGCCCGCTCACCTGCCGACGTTGCGCTTTACCGACGTGAGCGTCGAGTCGGGCGTGTCCGGCGACGTGTACCACTCCCGCTCCGCGCACAGCCTGGGGGTGAACTGGATCGACGTCGACCGTGACGGCCGGCCCGATCTGTTCGCGGTGGGCGGCGATCCGGAGTTTCCGCCCAGGCTGTTCCGCAACCTGGGCGGCGGCCGGTTCGAGGCCGCGCACCACCTGATCCCGGAGCTGCCGGCGTACGAGATGTCGGGCTCGATCTTCGCCGACTACGACAACGACGGCGACAGCGACGTCTACCTCTACACCGACCGGCAGGAGTGGCAGCTGCACGGCAGCAACGCGCCGGACGGTCCGCCGAACCTGCTGCTCAAGAACCTGCTGACGGAGAGCGGCGGGCGCATCCCGGCCGGCCGGCCGCTGTTTGCCGAAGCGGCGGCGGCGGCCGGCGTGGACGACCGCGCCGCGCAGCCGTTCGGCGAGCTGCCGGCCTACCGCACCAAGGCGGCGGCGTGGCTCGACTACGACCGGGACGGCTGCGTCGACCTGTACGTCGCCCACACGGTGATGAACCGCGCCGGGATCGAGGCGCTCCGCGACCGGCTGTACCGGAACCGCTGCGACGGCTCCTTCGAGCCGGCGGCGGTGGCGGCGAGCGCGCTCCGGTCGGGTTTCACGGTGCTGGCCGCTCATCTGGACGGCGACCTGTGGCCCGATCTGTACGTGGCCAACGCCAGTTTCGATCTGGCGTGGCCGCATTTTTGGGATCAGATATACCGCAACCGCAACGGCGTGCTGGTCGAGCTCGCGCGGGAGGCGATCCCGGGCGTGGGGGACGACGCGCAGGCGGCGATGGGCATGGACGTGGCGGACGTCAACCTCGACGGACGCTGGGACCTGTATATCTCCGACCTGCTGGACGGCACGCCGCACGAGCGCCCGCCGTGGGGCAACGCGCTCTATCTGGGAGGCGAGGAGCAGCTGTTCGGCGACAACGCCGCGCCGGCGGCCGGCGTCGCCGGCGACGACTCCTGGGGGGTCAACTTCTTCGACGCCGACCACGACGGGTGGGAGGACCTGTACGTGGCGACCATGATGGGCACCGCTTCCGAGCTGCTCTACGCCAACGACGGCGACGGCACCTTCACCAACGTCGCCGCCGGCGCCGGGTACGTCACCGGCGACAGCCGCGGCAGCGCCGTGGCCGACTACGACGGGGACGGCGACCTGGACATCGCCGTGGTCAACCAGCACGTGTGCGGCGACACGCGGCCGGCCTGTTCGCTGCAGCTCCTCCGCAACGACACGCCGACGGCCGGCAACTGGCTACAGCTCCGCCTGACCGGCACGCGCAGCAACCGCGACGCCATCGGCGCGGTCGTGCGGGTCCGCGCCGGCGGGCTGGCCATGATGCGGCAGGTGAAGGGCGGTTCCGGCGGCCACTCGCAGAGCGCCCTCACCGTCCATTTCGGCCTGGGACCGGCGCGGGCGGCCGACGTGGTGGAGATCGACTGGCCGTCCGGCCTGCGCACCCGCTGGCGCCGGCAGGAGGCGAACCGCCTGATCGAGGTGATCGAAGGGCAGACGTGTGGCGCCGGCGACTCGCGCGCCGGCGACCGGTTCGACTGCAGCGAAGCCACCCTCAGCCGGTGACCGTCGGACGCATCCCGCTCCGGCGTGATACGTTCGTTCCTGCCGATGGTTACGGGACCGGATCGGCAGCGCCGGCGCGGAAGGGGAGCATGACCCTGCTGCCGGCTCGACGACTTCCGGCGGCTCTGGCTGCAGCGCGCCCGCCGACGGACTCTTCGACAGCACGGGCCGGTTCGAGCGGCTGCTCGCTGCCTACAGCGGCGATCTTCCCCGCCGGACCGGTACCGGTGCGCGGGCGTAGTACGAGCGATTCACCGTTCAACGATGCGGCTCGGAGCGCGGGCGGTCAAAGTCCCCGTCGTCGCCGACATCAGGTATCGCTAGGAGATGATCGATGAAGTTATGCGTCCGCCGATCGGCTCCGGAGGTGATGGGTCCGCACGAGGCACGGGCTTGCCGCCTGCGGTGTCGGGCATGTTGCCAAGTGCCGGGTTCTCGATTTCGGTCAGCGGTTCCGCCTACACCCGTAGACACTCTGCCGCTCTCCTGGGAATCCGTGTTGGCCGCCATCTCGTGCAATCGGCTTTCGCCGTTGACAGGCTAACAGCGCTTGACCTCAGCGGCAACCGCGCGTATCGTGAAACATGAAGCGCACGCGCGGTTTGGTGCTGTTGTGTGCTGGCCAAATCATAGGCGTCTGCGTCATGACGACGCAGTTACGGGTCGTCCGCGTCGACGGAGGTGAATTACGCGCGTGTTGACATTCAGCATAGTTCCACAGTACCATGACCTGGATTGAACCGTCGACATCGGCAGACGCTCCGCGCGATCTTCAGTCGCCCTACCAGCGGGACCATCCGGTGGCATGACATAGAGGCGCTGTTCGTCGCTTTGGGCGCCGATGTCAGCCAGCGCAGGGGCTCCCGCATCGGAGTGCGGCTGTTCGGTGAGCGGCGCGTGTTTCACCGCCCGCATCCTCGGCCCGCCACCGACAAGGGAGCTGTGGCAAGCATACGGACGTGGCTGCAGCAAAATGGAGTGGAGCCGTGACCAATACCATATCAATCGACGGCTATCGCGCCGTGATTCAGTACGACCCGGAAATCGAAATGTTTCGAGGGGAGTTCGTCGATCTCAACGGCGGCGCGGATTTCTATGCACAGGATGTCGAGGGGCTGAAGCGGGAAGCGAAAGAGTCGCTTGACGTGTTTCTCGACATGTGCCGCGAGGACGGTGTACAGCCAAGAGTTCCGAGCAAGTCACGGGACGCCGCTCCATTGCAGGCTCCGACAAAAAACAAAGTATCACGGCCGCCAAAACAGAACGACCAGTTCGAGAAAGACCAGATCAGTAGTCAGGCGGTAGACTGGGCGATATCGCACCTTCAGAAGCACGGAGATACGGATATTTTTCCAACGCCCTTCGAGTATTTGACCATCGACGATGACGCAATTCGCAAACATGTCGAAGACCTCGACTTGGCGTCCTGTGATACGAAGGACGCGCGGCTTTTTCTTGTTCCTAAGTCGACACTTGATTTTCGCGTGAGCCATCAGCTCGATCCGATTGACTCGATTGTCTATACAGCCGCCGTGTATGAGATTAGCGATAGAGTCGAGAGTGGGAGGCTTTCCGTCGATAGTCGCGTGGCGTGTTCCTATCGGATACATCCCACATCTGCAGGCGATTTTTTCCCCGCTGATAACGGATGGCGGAGCTACCATACTCAGTCGCTAGGGCTGGCCGGTGAACATAAGTTTGTACTCCATGTCGACATCGCCGAGTTTTACAATCAGATCTATCATCATAGAGTTCAAGGCGCGCTGCAAAGCATGGGAATTTCGGCCCGGAGATCGAAGAACATCGAACGATTTCTGGGAACCGTCACGGCTCGTCAATCTCAGGGAATACCGATCGGACCGGCAGCCTCTCACGTTCTCGCGGAATCCCTATTGAACGACATCGACCGGTCGTTGGTGGATAAACACAGATTCACCAGGTACGCCGATGATTATCGTATATTTGTGAACAGTCGGCGAGAAGCGACTGATGTTCTTCAACATCTTTATCACTATCTTTATACAGGCCATCGGCTGACAATTGGAAGTGCGAAGACCAGGCTTCAGCCGTCGAATGATTTTCTGAACTGGCTGGAAGATCCCGAGCGTAAGGAACAAGACGAGAAAGAGCAGATACTTGACGAACAAATCGCGATGTGGTTCGGATATGCAATCAACGAGAGCGGTGGTTCGGAAGAAGAACACTCAAAAGAAGAGATGGAGGAAGCGCTGACACGGTTGTTTCATGAAGCGGTTAACCACGATCCAATAAGGGCGGGGATGGTACAATACGTGCTGCGCCGGGCAACGTCGATTCGGTCGTGTATTCTGTACCCTCTCGTGCTCGACAATCTGGAGACGTTGATCCCGGTGTTCCGCGATGTATGTCTTTATCTTCTCGCGACGCTTCCCGACAGCTTTGATGTCGTGCGGAACGTGGGGGACCGGCTTCGGATGGTTGCGCAGGAATCACACCTGTCGTGTCCGTATGTTCGCATGTGGGTGCTACACCTGCTGCAGGAGAGGCCGGCCATGGCCGAGTACGCAGCTGCTATGGAGTTGGCAGATTCGGCGAGGAGTGAATTGGGGATCAGGCCGCACGCCTTGCTTGCAAGAGCATTCAATAACATACAGTGGGTGCGTCAAAAAAAGGAGGAGATAATGAATCTATCTCCATGGGACAAGAGAGCAGTGATCTATGCGGCGGACATTCTTCCCGAAGACGAAAAGAAGCACTGGTTGAGGTTGATCAGAAAGAAAGGAGAATTTTTGGATAAGGCTATTGCCAACTACTTGCTTCGCAGATGCGAGTAATGTTGACGTTTGCACCATGAATGAATTCCCAGTTATCCGCCTGTTTCTGGTCCGCCATGCGCAGGCGCGCAACGTTCCCGGCGACAGCTATGACGAGGCGGGGCTGTCGGCGGTCGGCCGGGCGCAGGGTGACGCCGCGGCCGGCGTCATCGCCGCTCGGCGGCCGGACGCGCTCTACGCGAGCCCGGCGCGGCGGGCTCGTCAGACCGCCGATCTGATCGCCGAGGCGTCCGGCTTGGCGGTAGCGGTCGATGAGCGCTTGCGCGAGTTCGTATTCGGCAGCATTTCGGAGCCCGGACTCACGCTGGAGCAGCTGCGCGAGCGCCGCGACGATCTTCTGGCGTGGCGCCCGGACGACCGGCTGGCGCCCGATAGCGATACCCCGCGCGAGTTCGCGCTCCGTGTAGCCGCGGCGCTCGACCGGATCGTCGCTCGCCACATTGGCGGATGCGTGGCGGTGGTCGCCCATGCGGGGACTATCGACGCGGCCATCAGCTGGGCGATGGGGGTCGGCCCCGGTACCCCGGTGATGCACGATTTCCCGATCGCCAACGCCAGTATTACCGAGCTGGTCCATTGGCCGCGCGGACGCATCGCCGGCGGCTCGCCGCGCTACACCGATTTCGTGAGCGTCGGCTCGGTGGCGCACGTGCCGGCCGCCAGCCGTAGCGGCAACTGATCCGGTGGTGATGCGTTACCGGCGCTGAGTGACCGAGACGTCGTACCTGCTCTGAAGATTCATCCAAATCTCGGGGCCCGTTCCAAGGTATCGCCCCAAGCGTAGCGCAGTGTCCGCTGAGACGGCGCGTTCGCCACGGAGAATCGCCTTCACCCGGTTGGCGGGGACGCGGATCGCGAGCGCAAGTTGGTTTGCGCTCATTTCCCTGGCCTGCAGCTCCGCCCGCAAGACACTGCCGGGATGCGTTCTCACTCGTGCCACGGTTACGGCCCGGATCATCAGGAAACGATGGGACTCAGCATGGTGTGTCGATGGTGACGCGCCGAATCGGGAGGTCAGGGCCGGCGACACCGACGAAACGGTGCATCGATGGCCTTTCTGCGCTACGGCGTAAGTCTGCCATGGGCTTCGACATCCTCACTGCGGCTGCCCCACTGCGCGGCCGAGAACCGAGGTAGTATACTGAAACGGCGCGCCGAATGCGAGTTGACGGCGGCGGCACCCGGCCGGGTCCGCTTTCACGGCTCGCAAACAGCACGCTCCGCGCATCGACATGAAGCAGCTTACTGAACGGGACATCTGCAGCAGGTTCATCACGCCGGCGTTGCGCAAGGCGGGGTGGGACCGGAGCACGCAGATCCGCGAGGAGGTCGCGTTCACCAAGGGGCGCATCATCGTGCGCGGCAGGCTGGTCAGCCGGGGGCAGGGGAAGCGGGCGGACTACGTGCTGTACTACAAGCCGAACCTGCCGCTGGCCGTGGTCGAGGCCAAGGACGGCGCCCACGCCATCGGCGACGGTATCCAGCAGGCGCTCGACTACGCGGAGACCCTGGGCGCGCCGTTCGTGTTCTCGACCAACGGCGACGGGTTCCTGTTCCATGACCGCACCGCGGCCGGGCGCAGCCCGGAAACCACGCTCCCTCTCGACTCCTTTCCCTCCCCGGAGGACCTGTGGGCGCGCTACCGCGCCTGGAAAGGGCTGCCGCCCAAGAGCGAGGCAGTCGTCCTGCAGGACTACTTCGACGACGCCGGCGGCAAGGCGCCGCGCTACTACCAGGTCAACGCCATCAACGCCGCCGTCGAGGCGATCGCCAAGGGCCGGCAGCGTCTCCTGCTGGTGATGGCGACCGGTACCGGCAAGACCTACACCGCCTTTCAGATCATCTGGCGGCTGTGGAAGGCGCGCCGCAAGCAGCGCATCCTGTTCCTGGCCGACCGCAACGTGCTGGTCGATCAGACGATGGTCAACGACTTCCGGCCCTTCGGCGCGGCCATGACCAAGCTGTCGACCAGAGCGGGGACCATCGAAGCCGTGCGCGCCGCCGCTCCGAACGCCGCCCGCCGCCGCACCCGCCGCATCGACACCTCCTACGAAGTCTATCTCGGTCTCTATCAGGCGATCACCGGGCCGCAGGAGCGCCAGAAGGTCTTTCGCGAGTTTTCGCGCGACTTCTTCGACCTGATCGTGATCGACGAGTGTCATCGCGGCAGCGCCGCGGACGATTCGGCTTGGCGCGAGATACTGGAATACTTTTCGTCCGCGACTCAGATCGGCCTTACCGCCACGCCCAAGGAGACGGAGTACGTCTCCAACATCGATTATTTTGGCGATCCGGTCTACACCTACTCGCTGAAGCAGGGTATTCAGGATGGTTTTCTGGCGCCCTACAAGGTGGTCCGGGTCCACGTCGACCGCGACGTGGAGGGATACCGGCCCGAATCCGGCCAGCTCGACCGCGACGGCAGCGAAGTCGAAGATCGCATCTACAATACCACCGACTTCGACCGTGTGCTGGTGCTGGACGAGCGCACCAAGCTGGTGGCGGGCAAGGTCACGGAGTATCTCAGGGAGAGCGGCGACCGCTTCGCCAAGACCATCGTCTTCTGCGTGGATCAGGAACACGCGGGGCGCATGCGACAGGCGCTCGTCAACGAGAACGCCGACCTGGCGGCCGCCAATCACCGCTACGTCATGCGCATCACCGGCGGCGACAGACTGGGGCAGGAGGACCTGGGCAACTTCATCGATCCCGAATCGCGCTATCCGGCGTTGGTCACGACTTCGCGCCTGCTTTCGACCGGCGTAGACGTGCCGACCTGCCGGCTGATCGTGCTCGACCGCGTCGTCGGCTCCATGACCGAGTTCAAGCAGATTCTCGGGCGCGGCACGCGCATCCACGAGGAAACCGACAAGCTCTACTTCACGTTGATCGACTTCCGCGGCGCCACCAACCACTTCGCCGATCCCGACTTCGACGGCGAGCCGGTGCAAGTCTACGAACCGGACGAGGACGAACGCATCGTCCCGCCGGATGATGACGATGATGATGACCGCTTGCGCGAACCGGAACCGCCGCTGCCCGGCGGCGGCAGCCGCAAGGTCTACGTGGACGGCGTGGAAGCCGATGTCATGGCCGAGCGGGTTTCCTACCTGGACCGGTCGGGGCGGCTGGTCACCGAGTCGTTGCGCGACTTTACCCGGAAGGCGCTCCGCAAGCGCTTCGCCAGTCTCGACGACTTCCTCAAGCGCTGGCGAAAGGCCGACCGCAAGCAGGCGATAGTGGAGGAGCTGGCCGCGGAGGGACTGCGCTTCGACGTGCTGATCGAGGAGCTTGGCCGCGATCTCGACCCCTTCGACCTGATCTGCCACGTCGCCTTTGACGCCAAGCCGCTCACCCGGCGCGAGCGGGCCGCGCAGGTCCGCAAGCGCGACGTGTTCGCCAAGCACGGCGCCAAGGCGCGCGCGGTGCTGGACGCCCTGCTCACCAAGTACGCCGACGAGGGCATCGTCAACCTGGAAGACCCGCTGGTACTCAAGGTCCCGCCGCTGACCGAGCTCGGCACCACCGTGCAGCTCGTGCGGGCATTCGGCGGCAAGGAAGCCTTCGTCGCGGCCGTGCACGACCTGCAAGACGCCCTCTACCGGGAGAGCGCCTGAACGTGTCGGTCCGCACCCACGTCAAGTCGATTCAGGACATCATGCGCCAGGACACCGGCGTAGACGGCGACGCGCAGCGCATCAGCCAACTGTGCTGGATGTTCTTTCTCAAGATCATCGACGATCAGGACCAGGAGTTGGAACTGACCCACGCGGACTACGCGTCGCCGATTCCCAAGCCGTACCGGTGGAGCACGTGGGCCGCGGACCCGGAAGGGATCACCGGCGAGGGGCTGCTCGACTTCGTCAACACGGACCTGTTTCCGTCCCTGAAGAACCTGCCGGTAGCGCAACCGGGAGGCGGCCGCCGCCGCGTGGTCCGCGACGTGTTCGAGGACGCCTACAACTACATGAAGTCGGGCCAGTTGATGCGGCAGGTGATCAACCGGATCAACGGCATCGACTTCAATGACCTGACCGACCGGCAGCACTTCGGCGACATCTACGAGCAGTTTCTCAACGACTTGCAGTCGGCCGGCAACGCGGGCGAATACTACACGCCGCGCGCCGTCACCGCCTTCATGGTCGACCGCATCGACCCCCGGCCGGGCGAGCTTCTGTTCGATCCCGCCTGCGGCACCGGGGGGTTCCTGACCTGCGCTCTGCGCCACATGCGCGCGCGCTACGTCAAGCGCCCGGAAGACGAGCCGACCATGCAGGCCGCCTTGCGCGCGGTGGAGAAGAAGCAGCTCCCGCACATGCTGTGCGTCACCAACATGCTGCTGCACGGCATCGAGGACCCCGGCTTCGTGCGCCACGACAACACGCTGGCGCGTCCCTACGTCAGTTGGGGACGGAGCGACCGGGTGGACGTCGTGCTCACCAATCCGCCGTTCGGCGGCAAGGAGGAGGACGGCATCGAGAGCAACTTTCCGCCGCACTTCCGCACCAAGGAAACGGCGGACCTGTTCCTGGCGCTGATCGTCCGCGTGTTGAAGCCGGGCGGACGCGCCGCGGTCGTGCTGCCCGACGGATCGCTGTTCGGCGAAGGCATCAAGACGCGCCTCAAGGAACACCTGATGGAGGAATGCAACCTGCACACCATCGTGCGCCTGCCCAACTCCGTGTTCCGTCCCTACGCCTCCATCGGCACCAACCTGCTGTTCTTCGAGAAGGGCGAGCCGACCCGCGAAGTCTGGTTCTACGAGCAACCGGTCCCCGCCGGTCAGAAAGCCTACTCCATGACCCGCCCGATCCGCATGGAACACCTGCAAGACTGCATCGACTGGTGGGGCGGACCACAGCGCCGGGGCCGCCGGGAAACCGAGCGAGCCTATAAGGTAACCGCCGAGGACGTGAAGGCGAGAGGCTACAACCTCGACGTCAAGAACCCGCACACCAACGAAGATGACCACGGCGACCCGGAGGACCTGCTCGCCAAGCTCGCCGCCGCCACCGCCGAAGCCGACACCCTGCGCGACCGCCTGAAGGCGATCCTCACCGAAGCGCTGACCCGATGAACGCCGACCGCCTGCTCGCCCACTTCGATACGGTAGTGGATACTCCCGGCGCCGTGCCGCGCCTCCGCCGCTTCATCCTCGATCTCGCCGTCCGCGGCAAACTCGTACCCCAGGACCCAAACGACGAACCGGCCTCGGAGCTCTTGAGTCGGATAGCCGCCGAGAAATCTCGACTGGAGCTCTCAAAGAGGGCAAGGAAACAACGGACCGTGAGCTCGACCTCGGAGCAGAATATCGGACCGAGCGTGAAGGGCATTGGTGACCATCCCGAGTTGAATGGTTGGGCGGTTGCTCCACTTGGTTCGCTGCTGGTGTTTCACTATGGGAAGGGCATGAGTGCCAAGGAACGTCTGAAGGAAGGCCCCGTGCCGGTCTTCGGATCGAATGGGATCGTTGGGTTCTGTGAGAATTCTCTGACTGATGAGTCCACTATCATTGTGGGCCGGAAGGGCTCGGCGGGCGCTTTGAACCTTTGCGGCGGACCATCGTGGACCACCGACGTTGCATACTACGTGGAGTGCCCCAGTTACTTCGACATCGGCTTTCTGTTCATCCAACTTCAGGCGCTTGACTTGGGATCACTGGGTAAGGGCGTGAAGCCGGGTCTGAGCCGCAATGATGCGTACGGACTGGCGCTGGGCGTTCCTCCATTGGAGGAACAGCGGCGTATAGTTGCCAGGGTGGACGAGATGATGACGTTGTGCGACCGGCTGGAGGCACACCTCCTTACCACCGAAGACACTCGCATCCGCCTGCTTGACGCCGTACTGCACGAGGCGTTAGAGTCTCACGGGTGAGGTGGCACGACGACGGCGACAGCGCCGGTGACGTGATGCGGGAAGGAATGAGCGGCACGGCATGTCGAGACGCAGAATAAGCGATTCGGTGACAGATTGGCCACTGGCATCACGAAAGTCGGGAGATTTCGGCGACTCTTGGGATCAATAGGCGTCCCGACGCTGACATTCTGAGGCGTCCGCAGTGTGAGAACCGCGTCAACCCTTTGAGTTGACCAAGCCAGTGGCGATTTGGCGGCATGTGGGACTTCAGGTGACGCCATCAGGACAGACTACCCCCATGCCATCAACACCCGTCCCACTTCCTTACAGCGCCGCCAGTCGTGCTAGCGCGGCGCTGAACCTCTGGTAGTACTCGCCGGCCGACAGCTTGAGCAGCACGCCGTCCCGGCCAGTCTTGGCGACCACGCCGGCCCGGCATATCCACAGGTACAGAAACCGCTTGCAGCGCAGCACCGCGCCATCTCCCAACTCCAACAGGTTGAGCATCCAAGTCTTCAGGTTCCACGCCAACGCCGCGATCATGAAGTACGCTTGATTGGCTCCCAGCAACCCGGTCGGAACATGGGACAGTCCCAGCCCCTCCTTCAGGTCCTTGATCAGATTCTCCTGATTGCCCCGCCCCTGCGCGGTCCTCAGCACCGCCGTGTTGCTCCGTTTCGAGTTCGTCACCACGATCCAGTACGCATACTTTCTCATCCCGTCGAGGTACTCTTGCTTGCCGTCCGCGTCGTGGATCGGCGTCCGCTTGATCACATACCGATAGCCCTTCTTCCAACTCGTCGGTCGGAACATCATCCTGGCCACTTCCGGCGTCCCCTTGTACCACTGGTCAGGCTTGCGCTGCCGGCTGATCTTGCGCTTCACGTTCTCCCGCCGCTTCCGCCGGCGCCGGCCCGACCGCTCCCTGATCGGCGCCAGCGGACGCCATGCGCACTCCGGAAGCCCGTGCACGGCCCGCAGCAGATTCTGCCGCTGCTTCGCCACGATGTAGAACTCCACCCCGCGCTCGGCGCAAATGTCCACGATCTCCTGATCGTAGTAGCCACTGTCAGCGCGCATCCGCACCTGTCGAAAGTGCTTCCGCACCCGCTCGATCGTTCTCGGCAACACCTCCTTGATCCCGTAGCTGGTATGCCGGCTGCCTTCGTGCAGTCCCAGATGCAGCACGTCTCCGGTCTCCGCCACCGTCCCGTACAGACTGCTGTAGCTCCACCGTCTGTCGTAGCTGAAGTCCGCGCCTTCCTTCTGCTCCCCATACACTTCGTGGATCGACGAATCCCAGTCCAGCGTCGCTACACGCCGCCGCGACCGCGGCAGCAACCCGAACGCACGCTGCTGTATCTCCTCGACCGCCTCCCGTAACTCGCTCCGCGCCAGCTTCCCAGCCTGCTGATCCCGATCGCTGCACTGCTCCCGCTTGCCGTCGAAGCGAGCCAGAAAATCCCCGACCGTGGTGGCATGAGGCACCCGCGCGCCGCCCAACAGCCGGCGCAATCCTTCGTCGGCGCGCAGCCAGTTGATGTCGCTGAGCGTGTTCCCGCCGCTGAGCATGTTGTAGGTCAGCGTCAGCACGTGGTCCGACTCGGTATACCATTTGTGCCGCCGCAGCACGCGCACCGCAGAGTCGATCACCGGCGCCACTTCAAGCCGCTCGACGAGCCCGTGCACGATGCCCAAGCCGGACCAGCTCACCAGCGGAGCGCCACCGCGCGGCTCGGTCAGAAGGCGGGGATGGGAGAATTGGGGTTGACAAGCATCGTCAGCCGTGTATCCTGGTGGTGATTGAATCATTTCGGGTCCTCTTTGGTGCTTGACCGGTTGGGTTTAGATACTTCCGATTATAGCACTTAGGAGGACCCGTTTCAACCCCGCCTACCCGAATCGCTTACTCTGGGTCGAGACTAAGGTTCAAGACCGACTGGGTGGATCCGGCGGGCGTTCAGGGCCCAGAGCTGGCGGCGACGATGGCAACGCTGGAGATTCGCGTCGACGATTCGGTCGTCAGCCGCGTTCTGGACACGCGAGCGCAGACGGTGCACGATTCCGTGTGCGTTCCTCTCTATCCCTTTGCTGAGTGGATGGCCACCAACTGGTGGTTTCTCACACATGAGGCCAACAGCCCTGCCAGGAGCCGCGATCCTGATTTTCGGCGCAGGCACGCGATAGGCGACCGCGACGGGTATTCGTACCCGTCGCTGCATGTGTTTCCCCAGGGCGACCGGACTCATCTGGTGTGGAAGCCCGACCGGTCGCGCTTGTCCTCCGTTGAGTTCCTTGACGGGGGAAGCGCTTGGATCGACAGCGACGAGTTTCGGGACACGTGCTCCGACCTCATCGATCGGGTTATCCGCCGTCTCCTGTCTCTCAGAGTAGAAGGGACACTGCTGCAGGAAGAATGGTTGGCGATTCAAGGAGCCGACCCGGAGGAAGTGGAATTCTGCATAGCGGCCGCGCAGCTTGGCTGGGATCCCTATGACTTGGACCACGACCAGAGCGCATTCGTACTGACGCTTGACCGCGCTGTCAGCGCGACGAAGCAGCCGTAGTACAAACACGGAGATACGGTCTTTGAGGGCCGGCTCGTGAATCGCGGCAACGGAACGTACAAGGGGTTTCCACTTCGCAAGATCGAGTGGCCCAAAGGAATCGAGGCTTTGTATGCCGAGGATTAGTTTCAAGACCGAATGGGAGGATGCGGACGGCGTCCGAGGCGCTGAACTGGCTGCGACGTTCGGACTGCTGGAGATTCGTGTCGACGACTCGATTGTCACCCGTATTGCGGACCTGCGTGAGCATACCAAGCACGACTTCGTATACGTATCCGTCTATCCGCTGGCTGAATGGATGGCTACTAACTGGTGGTTTCTCACGCATGAGGTGAGCAGCCCGGCAAAGGAGGACGATCCCGACTTCCGCCACAGGCATTCGCTCAGCGCCGCCCGCGAGGGGTATGCATATCCGGAGCTGCAGATGGTTCCACAGGGCGGTTGGACTCCCTTGGCATGGGAACCCGACGGGCCGGCCTGGAACGACATCAAATTCGTCGAGGGGGGAAGGGCATGGATCGATAGCGGCGAGTTTCGCGCGGCCTGCGCCGATCTCATTGAGCGGGTCATCAGCCGGCTCCGGTCTCGCGGAGTAGAAGGAACACTGCTGCAGGAAGAGTGGTCGGCCATCCGGGAAGCCGACCCGGACGAAGTCGAGTACTGCAGCACCGCGGCGCGGCTGGGTTGGGATCCCTATGGTATAGACGATGACGAAAGGTCAATCGTGATGCAGCTCGGCGGGAAATTGGGCGGCGCGGCGCTGGAAGAGGCGTCCGCCGCATTCAGTGCGCGGAACCCGATGGGAGAGTGCGCCGCGGTTACCGGCGCGTTCGACCGCGCCAAGGCGAACGGTTTGCTATGGGAGCGAATCGGTTCCATCGATCGCGCGACGCTGGTCGCCGATACGGCGCAGGCGCCCACGCCGTGGGAGGCAGGATACCGGTTGGCGCAGGAGCTGCGGCGCAGCCTGGACGTCGACGGTACGCCTCTGCCGTCCATGGATCGCATCGCGGAGGCGATAGGCGAGGCCCCCTCGTTGCTTGCGGCCGTCACCTCGCCGGTGGACCTCGGCGCGGCTGCTTTGGTCGACGGCGTGATTACCCGCGACAAAGACCGGAATCCCGCCTTCGCGTTTCGGCAATTCTCCTTCGAGACAAACAGGCGCTTCCATTTCTGCCGCGCGCTTGGGGAAGCATTGGTTGCCCCCGGCACGGCGACGCTGCTTACCAGGGCGTACTCCGAGCGCCAGCAGCGCAACCGCGCCTTCGCGGCCGAGTTCCTGGCCCCGTCGGCCGGCCTGCGGCAGCGGATCACCCGGCGGATCGTGGACGGCGACGAGATCGACGAACTGGCTGCCACGTTCGGCGTTTCCTCCCGGGTCGTCGAACATCAGGTTCGGAATCATGACGTCGCCGAGGTCTGGGAGCTGCGACCATCCGCCGCGCGGTAAGACCGGAATCGGACGGCACGTTAATACCTGGGTTGGACCCTGTTCCATCGGCATGACGCGGCCATGGCATCTCTACGTCTACGGAGTCGGCGTAGCGGTGGACGTGGTGGTCGTCACGCCGGCACGCTGTCTGGTCCGTCGCCCGGGTCCGCATGGCGTGGCGGTGGTGGGCGGCGCACAGCAGACGGAGATTGGCTGGTTCGGCGCTGCCGCCGAGTGCGAACGGAAGGATGTGATCGATCGGAATCAGGTGATGGGAACCGCAACGGTGGCGTCTGGCCGGCATTGCGTCCTTCGGCGCCGAAGTTTCGTCGGCGCCGCTGGCTTGGACGGCGCACCGCTGTCATCCATGACGTTGCCACCGGCGCCGCCGGAGCGGTAGAGTCAAGCCCGTGCCTGAGTCGGCGCCGGTCGCCCCTTCCGCCGTTCCGCGCATTCCCTACGGGGAGGCGGACCTCATGCGCATCCAACGCAACGGCTGGCTGTACGTAGACAAGACCCGCTTCCTGCGCCGGCTGGAGCAGGAGCGCTACGTCTTCCTGATCCGCCCGCGGCGCTTCGGCAAGTCGCTGTGGGTGTCGCTGCTGGAGTGCTACTACGACCGCTTCTGGGCCGACCGGTTCGACGCCACCTTCGCCCGCACCGACATCGGCCGCGACCCGACCGAGGAGCGCAGCCGCTACGTCACCCTGCGCTTCAACTTCTCGGCGGTCAACGATGTCTTGGAGACAATCGAACAACGCCTCGAAAGCTATTGCTGTACGGTGCTTCGTCACGCTCTGGAACGGCACCCGGACCTGTTCCCGGAGGCGGTGTTGCAGCGCGTGCTGGCGCCGTCTTCCATCAGCGAACGGCTGTCCGAGCTGTTCCGGTACGCCGGCGATCACGACATCCTGCTGTACGTGCTGATCGACGATTACGACAACTTCGTCAACACCGAGCTGGCCTGCCAGGGAGCTGAGGCGTATCAGTCCCACGGTGGCGGCTTCTACCGCAACTTCCTCGCCACCCTCAAGGGCGGCGCCGGCCAAAGCGGCGGCGGCCTGGAGCGACTGTTCATCACCGGCGTCTCTCCGGTCACGCTGGACGACGTCACCAGCGGCTTCAACATCGGCATGAACATCAGCCTGCAGCCGGACTTCAACGAGATGGTCGGCTTCACCGAACCGGAGGTGCGGGGCTTGGTCGAGATGTACCGCGACCTCGGCGTGTTCGACCAGGACGCCGACACCGCGTTGGGCGTCATGGGCGATTGGTACGACGGCTACCGGTTCGCCGAACAGGCCGACACCGATCTCTACAACCCCGGCATGGTCCTCTATTACCTGAAGCAATCGATTCCCAACCGGTCGGCGCCCAGCGAACTGATCGACACCAACGTGCGCATCGACTACGACAAGCTCCGCCACGTCCTGACGGTGGGACGCCAGACCGACGGGTATCGCTTGAACGAAAACTTTGACATACTGCACGAAGTCATAGGCGAGGAGCAGGTCGCCGCCCAGATTCGGCCCAGCTTCCCTCTGGAGCGGCTGGCCGAGCCGGAGAACTTTATTTCCCTGCTGCATTTCTTTGGACTGCTGAGCATCCGCGGCGGGTCGCCCGGGACGCCCGAACTGGCGATCCCGAACCAGACCGTGAAACGGCTGATGTACGCCTTCCTGCGCGACGGTTACCGGGACGTGCGGGTGTTCGCGGTCAACCTGTACCGCTTGGAGCAGCCGCTGATGCGGATGGCCATCGACGGTGAGTGGCGGCCGGTGTTCGAGTTTCTGAGCGAGGCGATCGCGCAGCAGACCGGCATCCGCGACTACATGGTCGGGGAGAAGGTGATCCAGGGGTTTCTGGCGGCGTATCTGAGCGTTACCGACTACTACGTATTCCGGTCGGAGGTGGAGTTGGGCAAGGGCCACGCGGACATCGCGCTGGAGCCGGTGGTGGCGGCCTTTCCGCAGGTGCGCCACGGCTACCTGATCGAACTCAAGTACCGCAAGCGCTCGGAGGCGATGGACCGGTCGGCGGTCGCCGCCGTGGCCGGAGAGGCGCGCGCGCAGTTGACCCGCTACCTGGCCGACGAGCGGCTGGCGCGGCAGTTTCCGGACGTGCGCTTCACCGGCCTGATCGTGGTCTTCCACGGATGGGAGATGGTGTTCTGCGACGCGGTCACCGGCGCCGCCGACGGCCACGGGTAAGAGACGATGGTCGACCTGCTGGCGGAGCTCCGCCGGATCGTGCACGCGCTCGACGACCACGGCGTCCACTACGCGCTGTGCGGTGGAGTGGCGCTCGCGATCTACGGGATTCCTCGCGCTACCCTCGACATCGACGTGATGATCCTGTCGCACGACGTAGAGCGCGCCGTGGCCGTTCTGCGCCGGCTCGGTTACGATCTGCGCGCCGCCGACATGGCCCTTGCGGGAGGCGCCGTCGCCATCTCCCGTGTCGTCAAGCGCGACCCCGGTTCGGACGACGTTCTCATGGTCGACGTACTCCACGTAACCGAGAACCTGCAGCACGTATGGCGGGGCCGAAAGCGTATCGCGTGGAATGACGGTACCATCGTGACCGTATCGCGCGACGGCTTGACGAATCTCAAGCGAATGCGCGGCAGCGGCCAGGACCTGGCCGACATCGACAGACTGACCGGCGGGCCGGCATGACGGTCGATATGTCCCCCAAGGCGGTAACCGCGCGGTTGCAGCGGCTGAGCCAGCTGCGGAATCTGTGCCTGTCGCTGGCCGCCGCCGGCCGACGCGCGGGGTTGGCCGCCGCGGACGGGAAGTCGCCCGCCGGGCCGGAGCGTGATGATGACGGAAGCCGCGCGCCGCGGGATCGGCGGGTCACCGACGAAACCTGTGGTGGGTCAGCCTCCGCACCTTGATCCAACGGCTATCCCGTAGCTCGGCCCGCGCCTCTCCTGCCTGCCATAGGCGCCGGCGCGCGGGCGGTCGAAACGCGGCGCGATGATCCCCAGCCCCTGCCCGGATCGTTCGCAATGATCCGGGTGATCTCCTCCGCGGCCTGGTTTCGTTCCTCCTCGTCCTTGCGGAGCCGCGCCCTATTGGAGGCTACCAGGGTATCAGCCGCTTGTTCCAGATACATCGAATAGTCGAACCGCAGAAGGCGAGTTGCGATCGCGCGGAAATCGGACGTCACGATTTTGAGAGATGCATCCCGCGCGGCGTCGATGGCCTGCGGCACAAGACCGCCGAAGAAATCGAGTATGCGCACCTTGGTTCCCCGACCCACGTGCGCTCCCGAAGCGCAAAACGACTCACATCGCTCGCCGATTCGATTCAGAAGCTCACCGAGCAGCCGTTTTCTTACGTCAAGACCTCCGTTGATCGCTTCCCGCAACACGGTTTCCGCAGTAGTCTGCGTCGTCTCCATCTGCAACATAAGCGCATTGATTCTGTCCGGCGCTATCGGCGCCGCATCCTGCCCCCACTCCAATACCTTCGCTATGCACCCTACGCAGCTGCGCTTGTTTTCGGCGGCGCGGTCCTGCAGGTCGTGCAGAATGCTCTTCGACCATCTCACGGCGACCCAATAATCCAACCGCACCGCAAAGTCGTTGGGTATGTCGATTCTCATGAACGAACCCGAGAACGCGCCTCCGCGAACGACCGCAGCCCGAAGCGTATTCCAAGGCACGGTCCCCAGAGACTCAAGATGGTTTTCGATGGCCGACTTCGCTTCGTCGCACGCTTCATCGACCACTTGCGGAATCAGCGCGGGGACTTCCTTCTCTAGGAACGTCCGAAACGACTCCTGATATTGTCGAAGTAACCTCCTTGGTCCGGATTGGCTGTCGTCCAGAAATCCGTCAAGACGCTTTCGCAGCCTTCTGATCGCCCTAGGAAGCCTGCCACGATCCGAAAACCGTATCCGGATCGTTTCAAGGTCGGCGCAAATCCGATCCAGAAACTGGTTCGCAGCCTCGACCACGCGCTCTTTCAGCATCTTGTCCTGCTGTGACACCAGCTGGGAGAGCGTGCCCTCCAACTCCGGAATGCCCGATTGCTCGGCGCTTGTAATGCGAGGCATATCGACGGGGTCCTGATCCAGGAGTTTCCGGTACTCGTCCGCGGACACGACGTGAATGGACATATTGTCCGTAATGTTCTTCAGAATGCCCGCGGAATCCGGATCATCCATGGCGTTGCGAAGACACTGCTCCACGTTGGCGGCAATCTGCTCCTTCATAAGATACTGGTGTTCGGCAAAGTGATCGGCCCAAGGTTCGTCACGGTTGGCGCGCCAGGCGTCGTTTGCCGAAAGATCGATCTTGACCGCGATCACGAACAACCGCACCGGGTCTACCGAGGGGTCGTGAGCGTGGGCCAAGCGGCTGAAGAAGGCGCTGTCGCGGAGCAGGTCGGCGCTATCCTGCGTTATTCCCGAACGATCCACGACCAGCGCTACGGCCTTGGCTCGCTTGTGGACCCAGGATTGCGTGATCTTGCCGTATCGATCATGCGCGATTCCCAGACCGGGAAGATCGACCACGGTAAGTCCGGGTTTCAATAGATCGGAGTCGTAGCCTACCTGAAGCGTGTCGACAAACGGGGACAAGTGGCCGGAGACGTGATCTTTCAGGGCGTCTCTGAATTCCTGGTCTGCGCCGCGTTTCTCGAATGGCTTGCGGTCGGCGGCGAACCTGACGGCTTGCCTGAGCGCGCGTATTCGCGGCGCGTCTTGGCGTTGAGGCTCGAATGGAGACGCGGGCTCGCGGACGGCGCGAAGGCAACCGGCAAGATAGCCGATGTCGTCGATGCGCGCGTTCGCTTTGCCTCGAACCAGGAGGCGGCCTTGCTTCAGCGCATCGTCATCAGGGGTGGACGAACGGGAGCCGGTTTTCGTATTCGCATCGCGGATGCGCTCCAACGCGCTCCGGATTCGATCCAGGTTGTCCGGCGCAAGGTAGTTCGCGACGAAGTACGGGTCACTCGAATGGCGAACGACCGTTGGCCGGGCGGTCAGTGGCCCGATGCCGCCTTGCGGGAGTACCTCGAACCGGTCACCGGACTCCGCCAGCAGGGCATTTACCAACGTGCTTTTGCCGACGCCGGAGTGACCGAGAAAACATACGGCGCATTCCTCGCCTACACGATTCTTGATCGCTTCTATGCGCTCCATGTTTGCATCGAGGGCTTGCAGGCGGGCAGCGTCGAGGTCTTCCTTCCACTGCGACGAATATTTCTCCAGGAACGTTCTGACTTCGGTCTTGTACCATGCCGAGACGCGATCTACTTGCGATAATCTGGTTATCGGGATGGTGTCGGCTGGCATCGCGCGTACTGTCTACCCGATTCCGGCGTGGCGCGTCAAGCTGCGCCACGCCGGGCGGGGGCGAGCCGGGTCAGTTGAACTCGGTGCCGCCCTTGCGGGTGAGGTACTTGGCGGAGACGCTCTTGAGGATCACGCGGCCGCAGGAATGCGAGACGCGCTCCTCGGCCGGCTTTACGACCACGCCTTCGCGGACGTGGCCGCCGCCGAGCGTGGTGGCGCCGTCGGTCAGCTCCTGCAGCTTGGCCAGGCTGAACGGTCCGCGGTACAGCTCCGGCACCAACGGGAACAGGTCGCTCAGCGACTCCGTCAGCTCGTCCGGGTTGAGGTAGCGGCCGGTTCCCGGTTCGCCCAGGTAGGCGTCGAACACCCGGAACGCCGGATTGGGCTGCCCGTAGTGCAGGTCCTGCACGCCGCGGCCGTGCACCTCTCCCAAGACGTAGAACGGCCCGCCGTCGGCGGCAAGCCGGGCGCGCGCCGACTCGAACGCCTCCCGGTGCGCGCTCCACGTGCGAACGTACAGGTTGTTCTTGTTGGCGTCGTCCAGTTTGAGCGCCAAGCCCTTGTCCGACATGCCCTTGGAGGTGACGATCGGGCCGTGTTCGGGGTGCCGGCCCAGGCAGCACCAGGTGCCGTGCAGCTTCTCCGTGACCGCCACCTGCTCCCCGTCCCGGAACTCCTCCGGGTACTTCTTGAAGTCCTCTATGTCGTAGCGGAGGGTGGCGCCGTGCGCGGCCCACACCTCGCCCTGCATGGCGATCGGGATCGGCGGTTCGTACTTGACCAGCTCCAGCAGCTCCGTGACCTCGTCGCCTTCGGAGACCTGCCGGCCGCGGATCATCCCGTCGCGGACCGGGTACACCAGCCCCTGCGAGAGCGATCCGCGCAGCTGCACCGCCTTGACGCGGTTCTTCTTGCTGCCGGCCAGCTTGCCTTCCAGCCCCAGCTCCTTGATCAGCCACTGCGGACAGACCGCCCCTTCCGGGATGTACGCCGCCAGGTCGCCGTCGACGTAGCTGTCCTTGCCGACGACGCAACGGAAGCCGCCGATCGCCGCCAGCTCCAGGCGGTCGGCGTTGGGGTGAGGTTCGATGCGCAACGCGTAGACCCGTGATTCAAATGCCATGGTGGTAACGCACCAACATACGGCAAGCGCAAGCGGTGGTCAAGCGCATGGCCGACGAGCCGGCGGAAGCCGGCGGCGAGGGGCCGTGCGCCGGCCGGCCCGCCCCCGGTGGCGCGGTGGGGGCGGAAGTGACATGATGCGGCTGACCATGATCAAACTCTCAGCGAACAGCGTGCTCTTCGGCCGGAGCGGATTCGCGGCCGCCGCGCGCCTGTTGTCCGCATCCGGGTACGACGGTGTCGAGGTGGCGGCCCTGGCCGGCATGTGCGAGCACCTGGAACTGTCGAGCTGGCGCCGGCAGGCGCCGGAGCTGCGCGCGATACTCGACGACCACGGCCTGCAGCCACTGGCAATGGAGGAGTCGGCCCTGAACGAGGAGCGCCTGCGCATGGCGTTCGAGGCGGCGGCCGAGCTCGGCATCCCGGTGGTGTGCATCGGCTCCGGCGGCGCCGCCGGCGATTCCGACTCGCTCAAGTCCGCGGTCGACCGGATCGCGCCGTTGGCCGACCGGGCGCACGCGCACGGCGTCACCCTCTGCCTCAAGGCGCACGTCGGCAGCGCCGTCCACGACACGCCGACCACGCTGGCCGCCATGCGGGCGATCGACTCGCCGGGATTCGGCGTCAACATGGACCCGAGCCACGTCCACCGCGCAGGCGAAGACGTGGTGCAGGCGCTCCGCGCCGTGATCGGCCGCGTGCGGCACGTGCACGTCCGCGACTGCCCGTCGCGCGACCCCTCGCCCGGCCTCCCCTCGCAACAGGCGTGCGGCCGCGGCCAGATCGACTTGGCCGGTTACTGCCGGGTGCTGGTGGAGGCGGGCTACGACGGCGCGCTGAGCCTGGAGGTGATCGGCGCGCAGACCTGGGACGATCCGGCGCTGAGCGCCGCCATCGCCGCGGAGAGCGCCGGCTACCTCAACGCCACCCTCAAGGCACTGGGAGCCCGCTGATGGCGGCCTCGACCGGGACGCGCCCCAACCTGCTCCTGATCGCGGTCGACAGCCTGCGCCGCGATCACATGAGCCTGTACGGCTACCATCGCCTCACCACGCCGCACGTCGCCCGCTTTGCCGAGCAGGGAACGATGTTCCGCCACCCCTTCAGCCCCAGCGTGCCGACCACCCCGGCGTATGCTTCGATGCTCACCGGGCGCGACTGCTTCGGCACCGGCGTGGTCGGCCTGCGCCACAAGGACGACGTCGCCGCGCCGATGCTGCCGGAGATACTGGAGCGGGCCGGTTACGCGACCTGCTGCGTGGGGTTTCCCGGCAATCCGGCGTCGCGCGGCTTCCAAACCTATCTGGAGTACGAAGGCTGGGCGGAGTCGCCCGGCGCCATGCCCAAGGCGCACGCGCTCAACCAGGTGGCCATCCCGTATCTCCGCACGGCCGCCGCCTCCTCCGATCCGTTCTTTCTGTTCCTGCGGCACATGGACCCGCACAGCCCGTACCTGCCGCCGGCGCCGTTCGACCGCCTCTTCTACGAAGGCGACGAGCACGACCCGGCCAACCGCTCGCTCGACCGTCTGTACGCGTTCGCGCCGTTCGCCGACTACTTCCGGTCCTGGTTTCCCGGCGCGGTCACCGACGCCCGCTTCATCGACAGCCTGTACGACGGGGCCGTCGCCTACATGGACGCCGCGATCGGCCGGCTGTTCACGGCGCTCGACGATCTGGGACTGGCCGACAACACGGTGGTGGTGTTCACCGCCGATCACGGCGAGACGCTGAACGAGCACGACTGCTGGTACGACCACCACGGCCTGTACGACCCGAATCTGGTGGTGCCGCTGATCATCCGCGCGCCGGGCAAGGTCCCGGCCGGGCTGCGCGTCGACCCGTGGGTGCAGACCAAGGACCTGACGCCGACCATGCTGGAGCTGCTCGGCGTCGACGCGGGGTTGGAGTTCGACGGCCGCAGCCTGCTGCCGCTGGCGCGCGGCGAGCCGTTCGCGCCGGAGAGCGAGCTCTACCTGACGGAGGCGACCTGGATGCGCAAGCACGGCTGGCGCACGCCGGAGTGGAAGTTGATCCGCGCCCTGGAGCCGGACTTCCACTTCAAGCCGGAGGTGGAGCTGTACCATCTGATCCGCGATCCGGAGGAGCTCGACAACGTAGCCGAGCGGGAGCCGGGCGTCGTCGCCCTGCTGGAGGAGCGGATGGCGGCCCACGCCGAGCGGCGGCAGGCGCAGTCCGGCCGCCGCAACCCGATGTTCACGCAGCTCGGCTGGCACGGCGCCGGCGACGCTCCGTTCGCATCCTCGGAGGAGGCGTACCGGAAGCTCCGGCTCGGCAGCCGCAAGCAGGCGCAGCGCCTGCAGGCCCGCTCGGCGGCCGAGCACGCGGCCGGGCAGGCGGAGGAGGATTCATCGCCATGACCAACTGCAAGAAAGCGATCCTGTACGGACCCGGCGACCTGCGCATCGAGGAGGAGCCGCTCGACACCGGCAACCTGGCGCCGGACGAAGTGTGGGTGCAGACCACGGTGAGCGCATTCAAGATCGGCACCGACCGGGGCAACTACGAGGGAGCGGAGCGGGTGCCCGGCGCGCCCGATTACCCGCGCGGGGTCGGCGACAGCAACCTGGGCGTGGTGCGCGGCGTGGGGAGCGCGGTGCGGCACTTGGCGGTCGGCGACCGGGTGATCTCCGGGACGTGGCATCAGTCGTCGTATATCCAGCAGGCCGGCGAGGATCCGGCCAAGGTGCCGGACGGCGCCGCCGACGAGGACGCGGTGTACGGCAACCTCTACGCGCTGAGCGCGCTCTGCTATCACAAGGCGCTGTTCCGGCCGGGGGAGACGGTGGCCGTGGTGGGACTCGGCACCCTGGGGCTCGGCGCGGTGGCGCTCGGTCCGCTGTTCGGCGCCCGCACCGTGGCGTTGGGCAACAGCGACGTGCGGCTGCAGGCGGCGCGGACAATGGGGGCGCACGCGGCGCTCATGTCCGACGACCCGGAACTGCCCGCCAAGCTCGACCGGTTCAGCGGCGGGCGCGGCATCGACTTGGTGATCCTGACCGCCAATCCCTGGCCGGCGTACCGGACCTCGCTCGAAATCGTGCGCCGGGACGGCCGCGTGGCGATCGTCAGCCTGCTCGGCCGGGGTGAGGAGGAGCTCGAATTCAATCCGCTGGCCATGCAGCTCTTCTACGACAAGGGGGTGTCGCTGATCGCCGTGAGCGGCGGCGACCCGAGCCTGTATCCGCGTCCGGCCGAGCGCACCGGCATGGCCGCCGGCACGCGCCATCACCGGCCGCACGTGCTGCAGCTGATGGCGGACGGCGTGCTCAAGCCGAGCAAGCTGATCACCCATCGGCTGCCCTACACGTCGATGCGGCTGGCCTACGACATGGCGTTCAAGCGCGACAAGAGCATGATCAACGTCGTGTTCGACTGGACCGGCGCCTGAACGCGCGGGCGAGGGAGGCGGGAGTGCTGATCTTCGACGGCGACTATCCGGTCCCCGTGGCGGCGCGGCTCAACGCCGACGTGACGCAGCCGATCGGGGCGGTGCGCTCCGCGCCGCCGGCCGGCATGGCGGGCGAGGATATGGGCTATCAACGGGAGCTGATGGCGTCGGTGCCGGAACAGCGGCGCGCCGGCATCACCGCCTTCATCGGCAAGCTCACCGCGCGCATCCATCGTCCGGGGGCGCAGCTCTGGGGGCACCGCTCCGAGGAGCTGGCCTACTCGGAGACGTGGGGCCAGATGGCGTTTTACCGGATCATGGAGCGGCGCGGGCACTACCGCATCCTCACCACGGCGGCCGGCCTGACCGAGCACGTGCGGCGCTGGGAGGAGGCGGAGCGCGCCGGGGCGGGGTATGACGATCTGCCGGTCGGCGTGATCCTGGGGCTGGAGGGCGCGGACCCGATCCCGGACACGGAGTCGCTGGAGGAGTACTGCGCCGCCGGCCTGCGCATCGTCAGCCTGACCCACTACGACACCAGCGCGTACGGCCACGGCACCGGCACGGGAACCGATGGCGGGCTGTTTCCGCCGGCCGGCCGGCTGCTGGCGGACATGCGGCGGCTCGGCGTCGTGCTGGACGCCACGCACGCCTCCGACGCGACGATCACGCAGGCGCTCGACCGGTTCGACGGCCCGGTGATCGCTACGCATCAGAATTGCCGGGCGCTGGTCCCCGGCGAGCGGCAGTTCCCGGATGAGATACTGCGGGCGATCATCGAACGGGACGGGGTGATTGGCGTGTCGATGGACACGGCCATGCTGTACCGCGGCGGCATCGACTGGGCGAACGTGGTGGGGCTGCAGCGCCCGTTCGGCAAGGCGGACGTCACGCTCGGCGACTTGGCCGACCACGTCGACCACATCTGCCAGCTCGCCGGCGACGCGCGCCACGCCGGCATCGGCGGGGACACCGACGGCCAGGGCGGACGCGCCGGGGCGCCGGCGGAGATCGACACCGTGTTCGACTACCGCCGGCTGGCCGACGTACTGGCCGGCCGCGGCTACGGCGACGACCAGGTGACCGACGTCATGTACCGCAACTGGGTCCGGTTCTTCTCCCGCCATCTCCCCTGACCGGCCGGCGCGGTAGCGCCATCAACGGCAGCGCCGTAGCGCCGCGGTGTCGGCATACGAGCTTGGCGTTGCCGTTCCCCTCACCGGACGCGATGCAGGAAATCGAACGGCTCGTTCATCAGTCCGGCGCCGGCCGCCAAGCAAGCCGTGGGACATGCCATGTAGCGCCTCCACGGACGTGCTCCTCCTTCCCGCTCAGCGCTTCAATCGTCGGCGTCCAGTTGCTGCTTGAGGCGTTGGAATTCGGACTCGTCGATGCTGGTCGCCTCCTCGATGGTCGACCACGGGACATCGCGCTGCAGAAATCCTTCAATGGTGCGCAAGACGCCTTCCTGACGGCCTTCCTGGCGGCCTTCCCGACGGCCTTCCTGGCGGCCTTCCTGGCGGCCCTCCCGGCGGCCTCGCTCCTCTATCTGTTCCACGTAAGTCATCAGCTCTCCTCCACGACCGGGCACGTTGCGCCGCAACGCTGCCCTGAACGCTCGCAGCCCTTCCTCAGACTGCGTCGCCAGCACGTACTCCACGTGCCGCGCCAGCACCTCCACCTCTCCCTCCGGCGACACCTCCGCCATCAGCACCGCCGTCCTCTCCACCAACTCATCCCCACCTCGTACCCGCGCCAGCATCGCCATCTGCGTCAGCCGCGCCACGGCCGACCCCAACACCGCTTCCGGCCCTCCTGCCGTCTGGTCGATCAGCAGGTACTCGAACCGCGGCACCCACCGCCACTCCGCCGCCGCACTCTCCACCAGCTCCCGAAACTCCAGCTCCGGCGACCACCGCTTCCCTCCCTGATAGAATACCAGCGGCACGATCAGCGGCAACTTCGTCTTCTTCCTATTCTTGCGCGCCTCCTGCCACGTCACCCATATCCGCAGGCAGTAGTTCAGCACCCGCAACGCCATCCAGTAGCGCGGCGTGGACTGATGCTCCAGCAGTACGTACACCAGCGCCGGCTCCTCCGTCCCCTGCCGCTCCACCGAGAACACCAAGTCCGCCTCCCGGCCGCGCCAGTCGTCGCTCACGAAGCGGCCCGGCCAGTGGGTGAGCGTCGCCCACCGCAGGGAGCCGGCTACCGCCGGCGGCAAGTAGGGGCGCAACAGGCCGGCGGCGTTGCCGGTATCGGAAAACACCCCGTAGAAGTACTTGTCGTGGATACGGGTGATCCTTTCCTCTTCCTCGGGCGGCGCAGCTTCGTCCGGCGGCTGCGCGGAAGGCGGTTCGTCCGGCACCTGTTCGTCGGCCATGAGACTCGCCGGCGACCGTAGCCGTGCTCCGATCCCGCGTCAAGCGCCCCGTCGCGTCGCGCGCGGTCCCGCGTCGCCGGCGGCGCATTCCAAACGCACCGGGCGTCACAAGGCGTCCGGGCGGGCCGTGCGCAACGCCGGGGCCTCGGACCGCGCCGCCTACCGCCATCGGATTTTCAGAGGAGGGGGTGGGTTGACAACCGACGGATACACCTTAATCTACCCCTCGGACTGTCCTAACAACCGGGACCACATCATGCCGGCCGGGGCGGCGTAGGGGATGAGGATGTTGGTGGCGAGGGCGGAGCCGCGTAGCAGCAGGTCGAGGAATCCTTCTCGATCGGCGACTGGAAACCGATGAGCGTTCGGTCCGTGCTGCGCAGCTCGCGGGCGACGGTCGTTCAGGAAGCGCTGATGGAAGCCCGGTCGGTTGCCGGGACCGTCCGTGTCGATCAGCGTGTTGAGTTTGCGCGAGGGATGGTGTTCCGGGCGCTCACGGCCTATTGGAGCGAGCTGCAGTCGAATTCGGCGGCCGGCTGTCCACTCCGCGAGCCTCCAAACGGCGCCGATTTCGCTTCGCTCCCGGAGTCGGCGAACGAACTGGCGTCGGCCATCGGGACGTGCGCGGCCGGAATGGACGTGATGGACGCCGGCTACGCGATCGGGCTGCTCTACACCGGATTGTTGCCGGAGCGGTTGCGGGCAAAGCTCGGCGCGTACTACACGCCGCCGGCCCTGTGCGAGCGCTTGCTCGACATGGCGGCGGAGGCCGGCGTGGACTGGGAAACCGCGTGCGTGCTTGACCCGGCGTGCGGCGGCGGCGCGTTTCTGGCGCCGGTCGCGCGGCGCATGGTGGAGCATTTGCCGGACCGCAGCGCGTCGGGCGTGCTGAGAGAGATCGCGCGGCGGCTGCGCGGTTTCGAGATCGATCCGTTCGCCGCCTGGATGTCGCAAGTGTTCGTGGACGCGGCGCTCGACGCTCTCTGCCGGGAGGCGGGAGCGCGGCTCCCGCAAGTGGTGAGCGTCGGTGACAGTCTGGCGCAGACGCCGGATGGCGCCGGGTTTGATCTGGTGGTCGGCAATCCGCCGTACGGGCGGGTTACGTTGGCGCCGGCGTTGCGCGCGCGGTACCGCCGCAGCCTGTACGGGCACGCCAACCGGTACGGTCTGTTCACGGACCTGGCTTTGCGCTTCGCCCGCCCGGGCGGGGTGATCGCCTACGTCACGCCGACCAGTTTTCTGGCGGGCGAGTACTTCAAGGCTCTGCGGGGCCTGCTCGGTCGAGAAGCGCCGCCGGTGAGCGTTACCTTCGTCGAGCAGCGCAAGAGCGTGTTTGCCGACGTGCTGCAAGAAACGATGCTGACGGCCTATCGGCGTGGCGGCCACCACGGCGAAGGCCCCGTCCACTACATCTCGATAGAGTCGGACGGCTCGATCAGCACGCACTCGGCCGGATCGTTTCGCGTGCCGGAACGTTCTGACCGGCCGTGGATCATCCCGCGCAACAGCGCGCAGAGCGATTTGGTCAATCGGGCCGATGCTCTGCCGTGCCGGCTGGATGACTACGGCTATCGCGTCAGCACGGGGCCGCTGGTCTGGAACCGGCACAAGCGGAACCTGCGGGACCGGCCGGGCAAAGGGCGCTATCCGTTGCTGTGGGCGGAGTCGGTGCGCCCGGGCGGCGTGTTCGAGTTCCGGGCGCAAAAGAGAAACCACCAGCCGTATTTCGAGCCTGACGGAGAGGACTTCTGGGTGGTGACCGATCATCCGTGCGTGCTGCTGCAGCGGACGACCGCCAAGGAGCAGGGCCGGCGGTTGATGGCTGCGGAGCTGCCGGCATCTTTCATCGATGAGCACGGAGCCGTCGTCATCGAAAACCATCTCAACATGATCCGGCCGATCGACGGCGCGCCGCGGGTTTCTCCGGCCGCCGTAGCCGCACTGCTCAACAGCGCCGTCGTCGATCAGCTGTTCCGCTGCATCAACGGCAGCGTCGCGGTATCGGCGTACGAGTTGGAAGCGTTGCCGCTCCCCTCGCCGGACGCGATGCAGGAAATCGAACGGCTCGTTCATCAGTCCGCCGCCGGCCGCCAAGCCGTGGGACATGCCGTAGAGCGCCTCTACGGTGATGGGACCGCGACTTCGTAGACCCGGCCGCGGAGGCTGACGTGCCGCTGTTCATGGGGCGCCGTCCCCAAAGGAGATGCCCGCGCACGCGCCGGCGGTAGCGGCAGGTCAGTCCACTTCCAGGGCTTGAGCGCTCAGCTCATACCAGGCGACCGCCCCGGACTTCACCGTTTCGATAATCCGCTTGTCCAACCGCCGACCAGCCACCAAGGCCAGGGCGCGGCGCCTGGTGAAGCGGGTCAGGTACTCCGCGTTGCGGATCGCGCGGCGGGTATCGCGCCCGTTGGCCGTGTAGGAAACCTCCACCGCCACGTAGCAATCGGCCCCGTCCGGGTCAGTCGCGCGCAGCACCATGTCGGCCAAGCGGAAGCTGTCCAGATCGCCCTTGGAGATACCGCGTGTGTTGGACCTCCGCACCATGGCTCCCAGCTCCCTCGGGTCGAGGATGTCGACCAACTCCAGTCCCTGCGCCTCAGCCATCATGTCGGCTGCGTTGCGGGCGGCGTTACGGACGTGGGCGGCCTTGATCGGACCGATGTCGTCACGGAGCTGATTGAGCTGGCGCCCGTGCGCTTCGAGACGGTCCTCCACCTTTCCGAGTCGGAGCCCCTGCGCTTCGAACTGGCGCTCGGTGTTGGCGCGGAAATCAGCGAGCTGCTGCGGCAAGCCCAGCACTTCGCGAGTCAGCAGCCGCTCCCGCAACGCCTCCAGCCACTGCGGGTGCTCATCGAGAATCCGGACCAAGTCGTTTACCGTCGCTCAGTAGTGTCCGGTCATAAATCAAGCAATCGCAACTGTTTATCGGACGGGTCCGGTTCCGAACTGTAATCTTCCATCGTAAGTGCTTCATGTAGCGGTACTTGCTCGAATGGCATGACCGATAAGATCTGTAGCATTGTGTAGAGCGGCGTGTCGATCCCCAGCCGCTTGCGGATAATCGCGACCAGCACGTAGACCGACACCGCTATCCACAGTTGCGATTTCACGGCATTCTCCGAAACTCCCAGAAAACGCTTCACCCGCAGGTGCTGTTTGACCCACTTGAAGAACAACTCGACCTGCCACCGACTCTTGTACAAACCACAGATCGTCACCGCATCAAGTCCGGTCCGGTTGGTGAGAAACACCAGTGTTTGGCCGGATTGTGGGTCCCTGTAGCGGACACGCCGCAGACGGTCCCGGTACCTCAGCTTGGCCTGCGCCCCACCCAAAGCGATGATCTGATCCGAGATGACTCCTAGCGTTCGGTCCGTCGGCGTGGAGTACAGGCGCCGGTAGCGGATGTTCTTCTTGGCACGAGTCACGAAGAAGGCGCCGGCCTGGTCCAGCGCGTACAGGCGTTGAAAGTCGATGTAGGCGCGGTCCATGACGTACGTCGCGCCAGCCTCCGGCACCAGCAAATCAAGCACGTTGACGTCGTGTAACCTGCCGTCGGAGATGTGAATGAAACTTGGGATCGAACCTCGTAAATCCAACAGGGTATGCATCTTGACCGCCGCCTTGGTGGCTCGGAACGCCGCCCAGGGGAAGATCGACAGGCAGAGATCGACGGTCGTGGAGTCCAGTGCGTAGGCGGTCTCGTTCAACTTGGTGGCCAACATCTCGTCGGCGTACAGTGCGCGCGCCTGCACGATCAACCGTTGGGCGAAGTCCGCGTAGATCCGCCAATCGCGCCGCTCGTTGGCATCGGCCAAGGTAGAGCGGCGCACCGGTGTCCGGAATCCACAGTGATAGAGCTTGGTAGAACGAGCCGCCAGGCAGGCTTCGATGTCGCGCAGACTCTCGCGGTGCGTGAGTTGCGCGAAGGCGAGCGCACGATAGTGCTCGGTGCAGCGTAACGTACGGACCTTGCGGTCGCCGGCGTAGCGATCGACGATGCGAGCGAAAGTCGTCCACGGCAGGTAGTTCATTACCTGGGAGAACAGGGTCTGGCCGAAATACATGCCAGCAGGTTAGGCGAATGCGGCCGAGGGGTGCTGCACCGAGCCGCCGGTCGGCTGTGGCGAACCGACCGGTACGCCGGACGGCTGTGGGCCAGCGGATCGCGTGAGACGGCCGAATCAAGTTCAAGTCGCCACCACCCGATTTTGCCTGTAATCTTTATGTGTGTAATCAGTTACAATCACGCGACGGTCTCCAAACCGGACAGTACTGACCGTCGCTATCTCCAGCGCATGCACCTGCTCGTCTCCCAACCCACCATAGCCGCCGCCATCCGACCGGTCAACACCACAGCCGTCCCCTCGGGGCGGTTGGACCATAACGTCCATAGGTCGTGCTGTCACACGTTGCGCGTGGCGCGGGCGCCGAGGGTCAGGAGGGTGGCGTTGAGTGGGGTGTCCAGGGTGACGACCGGTTTGCCGGCGGCGGCGGCGGTGCGGGCGAGGGCTTCGGTCTTGCCCGCGGGGGCGGCGTAGGGGATGAGGAAGCCGGTGGCGAGGGCGGCGATGAGGTCGTTGCGCTGGGCGGCGAGGGCGGCGGTTGGGCGGGGGTGGGCGCGGGTGAACGGGGACAGGATCAGCAGGCGGCGTTCGCAGATTGCCGGGCGCCACGCCGGCGGGACGCGCATGGTGTCGATGCCGCGGGCGGGGCAGACCACGGCGCGGGCGGAGCCGCGCAGCAGCAGGTCGAGGAATTCTTTCTCGATCGGGGACTGGAATCCGCCGATGAGCGTTCGGTCCGTGCCGCGCAGCTCGCGGGCGAGGTCGTAGACGCGCAGGATGATTTCGCCGGGGCAGCGCACCGAGCAGAAGAAGGCGGTAAGCGCGCCGTCGAGTATGCGGACGTCGCCCCGCACCGTGACGGCGCGCACGCGCCCGCCGGCGAAGCACCGCTGCAACGCCTGCGGGGTGTCCGGCGCGGCGGCTTCGTAGCGTCGTGGCGGGTGGTTCATGCGGTGCGGATTTCTCCGACCGGCGGTTGGAGATTCATGATTCGCCGCCGCCGTCCTCGAACGAGGTTCTGACTACCAACGCCGTCTCCAGCCGCACTTCTTCCCAGAGATGCTCCAGGCCGAGCGCGGCAAGCCACGTCCGGTCGGCCCGGTCGGTGACGTGGCGGCAGCGGGCCAGGTTGTAGTTGCCGATGTTCTTGCCGGCGTTGCGCTTGAATACCAGGTTATCGGTCATCGCCTGCTCCAGGTCGGGGCGCAGCGCCAGCACTGACCGCCGCTTCTCCGCGGAGAGTTGCTGAGGACCAAGCGGCGCCGACGCGAAGTTGCCCCTGGTCACGTCGAAGTCGTCTCCGATCGCTACCCACCACGCAAACATCAGCAGTCCGTTCGCCAGGATCAACGAGAGATCGCGTTCTTCTTCCTTCAGGAAGTGGACCGTTCCGTACTTGGTCTGACTCACCGGACGCCCCCGGGCGCCGTATGCCGGCGGCATTTCGACGCAGAACGTGAGCCAGTTGTAGGCGGTCTGCTTGAAGTGCAGCGGGAAGTTGCCGGCCCGCGACGGCGCCAAGTCCTCCGCAAGCGATACGTCACCACGGTCGAGCAGGTCCGCGAACGCCTGCAGCAGCGGCGCGCTGCCGAGCTTGGGGATCAGTCCGGCAAACGGCGTTGGCGGATACTCCGAGTAGGAGAGGCGGTCGAACAGGGTAGGCCGCTCGGAGTCAAACCAGCGGTGCAGCCGCGTCGTGAAGAACCGTGACGGGGCGCGGCCCGACCGCTTCGACTTCTGTTTGTGTCCGAGCGCGATGGTGTTTCGCACTCGCGTATCGAACGAGAACAACGCGGAGGGGATGCGCCCGAACGACGAAAACCAACCGGCGCCGCATTCCTCGTATATCAGCGTCCGCAACGGCGCGAAGCCGGCGCTGAAGGTGAGGCTCAACGGAACGATCATGCCGATGCGGCCGCCGGCGCGGCACACGTGGATGCTCTGCTCCAGGACCGAGGCGTAGATGTCAGGGCAGGCGCCGGTGCTGAATCCCTTCAAGCGGTAGGAGCGGGCTACGGAGCGCCGCGCTACGTAGGGCGGGTTGCCGATCACCACGTCGAAGCCGCCCCGGCTCATGATGGCGTAGAACTCCACGAACCAATGGAACGGCCGGTGGCTTTCGCGCCAGGCGGCATAGGCTTTGGCGTCCTTTGGCTTGACGCCGTATTCCACCGCCAGGAAGCGGTTGAGCTCCGCGTCCAGCGCATCCAGCCGGCCGCGCAGCTCGGCCTTGTCGGCGGCGGTCACGGCGCCGCCCAGGGTGGTTTGCTGTTGCCGGAACTGGTCGAACGCGCGGCTGGCGATCTCGGCGGTTTCGCCGATCCGCGCCAGCGTTTCGTGGTCCTCTCCGTACAGCGCGCGAACTTGCCCGTCCGGGTCCGTGGTGATGGCGCGGCGCACCGCGTCCAACGAAGTGAATCCCACCAGCGTGTTGCCGGCGCGGACGTTGAAGTCGATGTCCGGCAGCGGCTCGATCTGGTCGTAGCTCTGCAACTGCGCGACCAGCTTCAGGAACAGGCGCAGCTTGCAGATCTCGACCGCCTCCTCCATGATGTCCACGCCGTACAGGTTGTTCAGGACGATCGACTTGAGGATGAAGTAGCGGACGTTGGGGTGGCGCTCGGCCTGCGCCAGCACGTCCCGGAAGTCCTGCAGGGCGCGCGGGTGATGGGGCCGTTCGGTCCGCTCCAGGTCGTCGAGGAATCCGCGCATCCCTTCCAGGCAGGCGGAGTAGAGCGGTTCCAGGATCGTCAGCGCCGCGAACAGAAAGGCGCCCGATCCGCAGGTCGGGTCCAACACCGAGACGCCGCGGAGCGCCTGCCAGAACGCGCGTAGCAGCTCCGGCCCTTCGCTGCGCACGATGACGTCGTGGGCGAACCGCGTGACGTCGAGGTTGAGCGTGATCAGGTCGTTGACCGTGTTCACTTCGCCCGCCGCCAGGCGTCGGCGCACTTCGGCGCAGCGCCGCTTGCGGGCCTGCTCCAACGGCTGCTCCGCGCCGGCGCCGCCGCCGTTCGTCCGTCCCGCAAGGCCGGAATAAAGGTAGCGGCCGGGGTTGTCCTGCAGCAGCCGCCAGACGCCGCCGCCGGGTTGGAACGCCACCGGACATTTCTTACGGGCGGCGTCGAACAGGAACGGAAGCACCGTGTTGCGCGCCAGGTACCCGGTCACGTCCTCCTTGGTGTAGTAGGCGCCCATCTGCTTCTGGTTGACGTATTTCTCGAAAATGTAGCCGAGAACGTCGGGGTTGATCTCGTTGTCCTCGCGCTGCGGGCGCTCGTCGAGGTGCCAGCGGTAGCCGTCGAAGAACTCGAACACCCTGGCAAACGCTTCGTCGGGGATGTCGATGTCGGGGTTGTCCCGTTCCAGATCGTGCACCTCGAACAGCCCGCCGTTGAGAAACGGGACCTTGCCGAGCAGCGCCGCCAGGTCCGCCGCGCGCTCGGCCTCCGGTTGGCCGAGCCCCTCGTGGAACAGCCGGCGCAGAAAGACGCGGTAGAACTGATGAAAGCGGCCGCCGCCGTTGGCACGCCGCACCAGCGCCAGGCGGTTGCGCAGGTAGTCGGGGTCTCCGTCCAGGAAGCCCTGCTTCTGCACGAAGTACACGAACATCATGCGGTTCAGCATCAGCGAGGCGTACCACGCGCGGCCGCCTTGGGCCGCGATCCCCTCGATGAAATCCTGGAATGCGGACAGCTCGGTGCGGAACCGTTCGTAGAAGCGTTTGGTCAGCCGCTCCACGTCCAGCGCCTGCCGTACCCGTCCGGCGACGACCGGAATGCTCAGGCCGGCTTCCTCTTCCAGTCTGAACGCAAGGGTTTGGAGGCGCTGCAGCAGCGGGTCGCCGCTCTGCCCGGCCCGGAACGAGTGCTCGCGGCAGCGGACCGGCGCCCCGGCCTCGCGCTTGACCCACTGCCACACCTGCATGGTCCTGGCCTCGTCCGTGAAGATGATCAGGTGCTCGAAGTGCAGCTTGGCGGCCTGCTGCTCGATCTTGCGGCGCGTGGGATAGGGCGGCACGCCGCCGCCGGCATCCGCGCTGCAGAGATAGATGACGAACTCGGCCTTCTCGGCGAGCGGGCGCAAGGTGTAGCCGCGCCCGTCCGCGGCGACCGGCGCCGGCTGGCCGCGGTAGTGGTTCCAGCCGAGGCCCTCGATGAACAGGGACTCGAAGTCGAACGCCCGGAGGGCGGGGCGGAGTTGCTCGACGCCGGGAGGGATCATAGGGCCGGCGCCTGCGGCGCGGAGCCGTTCAACCCGAGCGAGCAGATGAGGCGCGGCGCGCCGGTTTCGGCGTCATCCTCCCCGGTGAGGCACAGCCGGTCGTCGTCTCGAAACGCGATCACCAGGTCGGCCAGCGCGGGGTCGTCGATGCCGCTGCGCAACTGCCGGTTGAGGGTATCGACCGCCGACTGGCGCAGCGGATAGCGGTAGATGTCGTCCAGCGCGCGGTGCAGTTCGGGAACGTCGAACAGACTGCCCTTGACCGATTCCGCGTACGCCTTGAGCCGGGTGTAGGTGCGGAATCGCGCCCCGGTGGGCCGCCCCAACTGACCGCCCACCCGCTGCTCCTCGGCGGCGGCGTGCTTCACGCCTTCGGCCACGAGCCGGTGATGGCTTTCATGGCGGGGCTGCGCCGGCGTGTCCGGCGCGCACTCCGCCGCGGCGAGGATCCCCAACGGCGATTCGGTGACGATTTCGCCGCCGCGGCCGACGTAGGCGAGCGCGTCGTTGCCGTCCCCGGTGCGCAGGTACAGCAGCACGCCCTCGGGCCGCGCCTCGGTGGGCGCGTGCGCGCGCGCCGAGAACACCACGTCGGGAAGCGCGGCGATCGTCTTTTCCAGAGCGGGATCGCGGTCGATGGCGTTTTTCCAAATTTGCAGGGCGTGGGAGGCCAGGTCGACTTCGCCGTCGGCGTCGCCGTCCAGGATGCCGGCGCGTTCGTGGTACAGGTTGAGGATGGTCCGGTGATCGGCCTCGTCCTCGAAAAACGCCTCGTCGGCGCCGACCACCTCGGCGTTCTCCTTGAGCCGCGTCCGCACCCGCCGGCGCAGCTTGATGATGCGCTCGACGCCGTCGGCCGGCAGGAAGGAATGGCACAGGATCTCGCGCGCGGTCTGACCGATGCGGTCGACGCGGCCGGCACGCTGGATGATTCTGATGATCGCCCACGGCAGATCGTAGTTCACGACGATGGCGCAGTCCTGCAGGTTCTGCCCTTCGCTCAGCACGTCGGTGGCGATCAGCACCCGCAGTTCCCGCGCCGCGCCGTTGAGCGGACTGCGGTTGCTCACCGGACTGAAGCGGCGCGCGAGCTCGGTCGGGTCCTCGGAGTCGCCGGTGACGCCGGCGATTGCGTCCACGCCCAGGCGTCCGAGCTGCGCGTCGAGATAGCGCACGGTGTCGGCGAACTGCGAGAAGACCAGCACTTTTTGGTGCGGGAAGGTCCCGGTGAGCAGCTCATGGAGCGCGCGCAGCTTGGCGTCGTGGCGCGGGTTCCAGGCGCCGTGCTCGCGGAGGATGGCGAGCAGCGCCGCGGAGTCCTCTTGGAGTTGCCGCTCCAGGTTTCCGGCGGCAAAGAGGTGCGGCGGCAGCCAGCGGAACCGCCGCCGGTAGTCGGCGCGGTAGCGGGCGTAGATTTCCGCAGCGCGCCGCTCGAAGTGACCGGGATCGGCCCCTTGCCGGTGCTCGCCGCCGGCGGCGCCGGCGGCAGAATCCGCATCCGCGTCCGCGTCCGCGTCGGTGAAGCGCGGGTCGAGCAGCGCGGCGTCCTGCGTTCCGATCGGCAGCGGCTGTCCGGCCCGCAGCGCGTGGAGGAACACGTAGTTGCGCAGCACGTGACGCTCCACCGACTGCAGAAACGCCGCCCCGCTGCTCTCGAGGCGCTTGAACAGGTTGGTGCGGCAAAACCCCATCAACCGCCTGCCGGCGCGCGAGAGGTCCTGCAGGTGTTTCGCTTCGGCGGGCGTGGGCGGCGGGGCCGGGGACTTGGCGAGATAGTTGCCCAAGCCGTAACGGGGGAGATGCAGCGCGTTGATCGTGGCGACCACGGCGGGCGCGTAGAGGCGGGCGTACTGATCGTTCGGGTCCGACTCGTCGATGGCGAACGTGATCGTCTTGGGCGTGCGCGCCGGGAAGTACGACCGGCCGCCATCCTCGTAGATCAGATAGGTGCGGCCGCTCTCCGGGTCGGTCTGCGCGTAGTGCTCCTGGATGAAGCTGCGCGTCCGGCGCACCAGGTAGCGCCGCATCAGGTCGCGCCAATCATCGGCGTAGGCGCTGTGATCGAACGCCGCCAGCGAGCGCGGCGGGGCCTGGGAGAGCCGGCTGAACTCCACGTCTCCCAGCTCGCGCAGCAGCCGCTCCGGGCGGATGCCGAGGTCCTGTTCGTCATCGAGGAAGAGGCGCAGTTGATTCGACAGATCGACGTAGGTCTTGTTGTAGGGCGTGGCGGAGAGCAGGATTACCTTGCTGTCGTTGCCGTGAATATACTCCCGGATGGCGCGGTAGCGCTTGCCGTCGCGGTTGCGGAGGTTGTGACTCTCGTCGATGATCACCAGCCGGTAGCGGCGCAGGTTGGGCAACTCGGCGGGGGCCATACTCTGCGACAGGACGTGCGCGCGCAGCCGGTATTCGTGCGCGTAATCCTGCCACATGCGCACCAGGTTCTTCGGGCACAGGATCAGGGTTTCCAGCCCTTGGTCGTCCTCGAAGATGCGGGCGACCGCGGTGGCCATCAGCGTCTTGCCGAGCCCCACCACGTCGCCGATCAGCACGCCGCCGCGCTTGTTGAGATGGTGCGCGGCGATCTTCACCGCCGCGGTCTGGAACTCGAACAGCCGGTCGCCGAAGTCGCGCGGAATCCTGAACTCGGCCAAGCCGGCGCGGGCCTCGTGGGAGAGATGATACGCCATCTTGAGATAGACGTGATAGGGCGGGATCGGATCGTGACGCGCCCAGCTCTCCTCGATGATCTCGATCAGCTCGCGCGTGACGTCGATGCAGTAGCGGTCGTTCCAGCGCTCCTCGAACCAGCGGCTCAGCTTGGCACACGCATCCTGGTCGAGTACGTCGACGTTCAACTCGCCCTGGCCGGCCAGCCCGGAGAAGGTGAGGTTGCTGCTGCCGAGATACCCCACCACCGGGGCGACCGGATCGCTGCGGTAGCACAGGTACAGCTTGGCGTGGAGGGGATGCCGCAGGAACAGCTTGACCGCCACCGCGCCCGCCTGCAGTTGGCGGACCAGCCGGCGCAGGGCCGCCTCGTCGGCGTTGGTCGGCATGCCGAGGAGCAGTTGGCTGCGAAACTGCTCGGCGAGCTGCTGCTTGAGCCGCAGCGCCGCGCGGTTGTCGACGCGCTGCTCGTCGAGCGGGTTGAGCGCGTCCCGCAACTGATCGTGCGGAAGCCGCTGCATCCCGACCAGGATGCGCGCCTGCCCGCCCGGCTGCGTCCACCCGTCCACGTAGCGGTCGACGTGCCGCCACCCGCGCAGATTGAAGTACCCGACGCAGAAGTCGGCCCGCTCCGACAGCTCCAGCGTGCTCCGTAGCGCCGCCAGCAACGTGGCGTCCGCACTCAAGTTATCCAGAATCCGCGGCAAGGGTTCAACCAGCGTGGCGGAACGCCACAAGGCGCTATAGTACCGTACCGCAATGAGCTCATCGGGGGACGACGCGGCGTTGCGGTCGGACATTCGGCTGCTCGGCAACCTGCTGGGGCAGACGCTGGTGCGGCAGCACGGGCCGCAGCTGCTGGAGCTGGTGGAGCGGGTGCGCACGCTGAGCCGGCAGGCGCGCGACGCGGCGGCGGGGAGCGAAGCGCGCGCCGAGCTCACGGACCTGCTGACCGGTCTGGACATCGGCGACACGACCAATCTGGTGCGCGCCTTCTCCACGTACTTCCACCTGGCGAACGTCGCCGAGCTGGCGCACCGCGCCGGGGAGCACGGACCGCGTAGCGGCGTCGCGCGCGGCCGGCTGCGCGCCCTGTTCGACCACATCGAGGGCGACCCGGACCGGTGCGCCGCTCTGCGCGAGGTGGCGCCGCGCCTCGACGTGCGGCCGGTCTTCACCGCGCACCCCACGGAGGCGGCCCGCCGGTCGGTGCTCACCAAGCTGCGCCGCATCGCCGAGCTCCTCTACGAGCGGATCGACCCGCGCCAGACCGAGGTCGATCTGGACCGCATCGAACGCCGCCTGGCCGAGTCGATCGACCTGATCTGGCAGACCGACGAGCTGCGCAGCAACCGCCCGCGCCCCACCGACGAGGCGCAGGCGGCGATCTACTACCTCAACGAGATGCTGCGCGAGGTGACCGGCGACCTGTTCGACGAGCTCGACCAGCAGCTGGCCCGCCTCGGCGTCACCCTGCCGGCGCACGCGCGGCCGCTCAGCTTTGGCAGCTGGGTCGGCGGGGACCGCGACGGCAACCCGCTGGTCACCCCCGAGGTGACGATGGCCGTGCTGGAGCGGCAGCACGACCACGCCCTGCGCGAGCTGATCGACGCGGTCGACGCGCTGTCGGCGGAGCTGAGCAGTTCCGAGCACATCCACGGCGTGTCGGCGGAGCTGGCGCTCAGCCTGCGCCGCGACCGCCAGACGCTGCCGGCCGTCGACCGGCGCTTCGGCCGCCGCGGGACCGGCGAGAGCTACCGGATCAAGCTCAACTACATCCGCGAGCGGCTGGTCAACACGCGCCGCCGCATCGCCGAGCACACCCGGCACGCGCCGCGGCGCGACTACCGCGGCGCCGCCGAGCTGGTCGCGGAGCTGGAGATGCTGCAGCGGTCGCTGCGCGACCACCGGGGGCAGGTGATAGCCGACGGGGCGCTGCGCCGCCTGCTGCGCCGCGCGTCAGCCTTCGGCTTCCACTTGGCGACCCTGGACGTGCGCGAACACGCCCAGAAGCACCACGCCACGCTGGCCGCGCTGTACCGCCGCCTGCCGGCCGCCCCGGACTACGCCGCCATGTCCCCGGCGGAGCGGTTCGCGCTGCTGTCGGAGGAGCTCCGCAACCGGCGGCCGATCGCCACCCCGGCCGCCGACCTGCGCGGCGATCCGGGCCGCACGCTGGAGACGATGCGCGTGGTGCGCGCGGCGCTGGCGCGGTTCGGACCGCGCGCCATCGAAAGCTACATCGTGTCGGAGACCGTCAGCGCCGACGACCTGTTGGCGGCGGTGGTGCTGGCGCGCGAGGCGGGGCTGGTCGACATTTCGTCGGGCCGCGCGGCGATCGGCTTTGTGCCGCTGTTCGAGACGCCGGAGGCGATCCGTAGCGCCGGCGAGACGCTCCGCGACCTGTTGGAGGAGCCGAGCTACCGCGAGCTGCTGCGGCTGCGGGGCGGCCCGCAGGAGGTGATGCTCGGGTACTCCGACTCGAACAAGCTGGCCGGCATCACCACCGCGCAGTGGGAGCTGCACCGCTGCGCGCGGCGGCTGCGCGACGCGGCCCGCGAGTACGGCGTGCCGCTACGGTTCTTTCACGGGCGCGGCGGCACGGTGGGGCGGGGCGGCGGCCCCACCGCGGAGGCGATCCTGGCGCAGCCGTGGGGGACCGTCGACGGGGCGATCAAGATCACCGAGCAGGGCGAGGTGGTGGCCGACAAGTACGGGCTGCCGCGGCTGGCGCGCGACAATCTGGAGGTGACGCTGGCCGCGTCGGTCGAGGCGGCGGTGCTGCACCGGTCCTCGACCCGCTCGGCGGACGACCTGCAGCGGTGGGACGCGGCGATGGACGTCACATCACGGGCGGCGTACCGCGCCTATCGTGAACTGATCGACCATCCGTCCCTGGTCCACTACTTCCTGACCGCGACGCCGGTGGAGGAGCTGGCGTCGCTCAAGATCGGCTCGCGGCCGGCCAGGCGGCCGGGCACGGGCGGCGGCATAGGCGGCATGCGCGCCATCCCGTGGGTGTTCGGCTGGACGCAGACGCGGCAGGTGGCGCCCGGCTGGTACGGGGTCGGCAGCGGGCTGGCCGCCGCGCGCGAGGCCGGGATCGATACGCTGCAGGAGATGTACGAGCGCTGGCCGTTCTTCCGCATGTTCGTCTCCAACGTGGAAATGACCTTGGCCAAGACCGATCTGGTCACCGCGCAGCGGTACGTGGAGGCGCTGGTGCCGGCCGAACACCGGTGCATCTTCGACCTGGTGGCGGCCGAGCACGAACGGGCGTTGCGTCACGTGCTGGCCACCACCGGCAAGCCGACGCTGCTTGCCGACTACCCGGTGCTCAAGCGGACCCTGGAGGTGCGGTCCGCCTACCTGGAGCCGCTCAACCTGCTGCAGATCGTGCTGCTGGCCCGGCACCGCGGCGCCGGCGGAGTCGACCGGCGCGTGGAGCGGGCCATCCTGCTCACGGTGAACGGCTTGGCCGCCGGGCTGCGCAACACCGGCTGACGCGCTGCATGGGCGTATTGACTTTGATAAACCGTTATCGTATAGTCGCGGCATGACGAACAGATCAGTATCGACCGCGGCGGCGTGGCTCATCGGCGCCGTCTTCGCACTGGGGGCCGCGCTCAGCGCGGCGCAGGAGCCCGAAGCGCCGCTACCGGTGGTCGCCACGACCACCATCGTCGGAGACATCGTCGCCCGGATCGGGGGCGACCGCATCTCCCTGCACGTGATGCTGCCGCCGGGCGCCGATCCGCACGCCTTTCAGGCGACGCCGAGCGACGCGCGGCGGGTGGCCGACTCGGCGGTGGTGTTCATCAACGGCGCCGGCCTGGAAGCCGACTTCATGGGGGACCTGGTCGACAACGCCGCGCCGCGCCTCGTCGTCGATCTGTCCGCGAACCTCGATCTCCGGAGCCTGGGCGCTGAGGATGAGCACGACGAGCACGACGAAGGCGACGAGCACGACGAAGATGAGGAACACGACGAAGACGAGGAACACGAAGAGCACGACGAAGACGAGGAGCACGACGAGGACGACGAGCACGAACACGACGAAGACGAAGAACACGACGAGCACGACGAGGACGAACACGACGAGGACGAAGAACACGACGAGCACGAAGGCGAAGGGCATCACCACCACGGCGGCCTCGATCCGCACGTCTGGATGGACCCGACGCTGGTCGCCGTCTGGGCCACCGAGATCATGGAGGTGTTGTCCGAGCTGGATGCCGGCTCCGCCGCCGCCTACGCCGGTCGCGCAGCCGAGCTGGCCTTCGAGCTCGAGGAGCTGGACGCATGGACGCGGGAGCGCGTCGCTGGCCTTCCTGCGGACCGGCGCATCATGATCACCGACCATGACGTGTTCGGGTACTTCGCCGACCGGTACGGGTTCACCGTTCTCGATACCGTCATTCCCGGCGTCAGCACGGTCGCCGAGCCGTCGGCGCGCCACTTGGCGGAGCTGAGGGAGCAGATCGCCGAACACCAGGCGCCGGCCATCTTCGTCGGCACCACGGTCGACGCGCGGGTGGCGCAGTCGGTGGCCGACGACGTGGGCATCGACGTGGTGGCGGTCTACACCGGATCGCTGAGCGACTCAGACGGCCCCGCCGCCACCTACGGGGACTTCATCCGCACCAACGTCGAACGAATCGTGTCCGCCCTCGAATGACCGGAGGGCGGAGGCGTCTGCTCGGCTGCTGCGAGCCGGCCCCCCACCCGCCGGGGGCCGTCCTGCTCGACGTCGACCGGGTGTCGGCTCATTACGACGGCCGGCCCGCCCTTGACGGGGTGTCGATGCGGTTGACGGCCGGCGGGCGCGTGGCGGTGGTGGGTCCCAACGGCGCCGGCAAGAGCACCCTGTTCAAGGTGGTGGCCGGCATCCATCGGCCCGTGGCGGGAGCGGTCCGGGTCTCCGGCAGCGACCCGGACCGCCACGTCTGCATCGCCTATATCGAACAGCGAGCGGACATCAACTGGCGTTTTCCGGCCACGGTGGAGGACATGGTCGGCATGGGCCGCATCGCCCGCAACGGCTACTTTCGGTGGCCGCGCCGCGCCGACCGGTCGATCGTCGCGTCGGCCATGGAGCGCGTTGCGATCGCGCCGTTGCGCCGCCGCCAGATCGGCGAGCTGTCCGGCGGCCAGCGGCAGCGCATGTTCATAGCCCGCGCGCTGGCCCAGCAGGCGGAGCTGCTGCTGCTCGACGAGCCGTTCAGCGGGCTCGACGCCGGCGCCTGCCGGCGGCTGGAGGCGACCCTGGAAGCGCTGGGCGACGCGGTGACGGTGCTGCTGGCCACGCATGACCTTGCCGTGGCGGAGCGCATGGGGCAGGTCGCGCTGCTCAATCGGCGGCTGATCGCCTGCGGTCCGGCGAGCGAGGTGCTGGTGGCCGACCGGCTGGCCCAAGCGTACGGCGGCACCCTGCGCCGGGCCGGCGCGAACGGCCAGCGCAACGCGTTGCCGGAAATCCACGACGCCGGCCTGCCGGCCGGCCGCGGCGCCGCGTGATCGACCTGCTGATCGCTCCGCTCGGCTATCCGTTCGTGGTCCGGGCGCTGGCGGCGGTGACCATGGCGGCGGCGGCGTGCGCCCTGGTCGGCACCTTCGCCGTGCTGCGCAGCATGTCCTACATCGGCGCCGCGCTGGCCCATTCGCTGGTACCGGGGGTAGCGGTGGGGTACTTGGCGGGCGATCTCTCCCGCGACCGGCTGTTCTGGTGGGCGACCGGTACGGCGATCCTGGCCGCCCTCGGCATGTCCGCTCTGGTCCGCCGCCACCGTATCGGCGAGGACGCCGCGGTCGGCGTGGTCTACTCGGGGATGTTCGCCTTGGGCATCGTGATCATCTCAACCTCACGGAGCTTTGCCGTCGACCTGGTCCACTTTCTGTTCGGCAACGTGCTGAGCGTGAACGACGCCGACCTGCTCCGCATCGGCGCGGTGGCGGCGGTCATCGCCGCCGTCGTCGTCCTGTTCTACAAGGAGATGGTGCTGATCACCTTCGACCGGGTGTTCGCCGCCTCGTTGCGCATCAACAGCCGGTGGCTCACCGCGTTGCAGTACGTGCTGATGGCGCTGGCGATCGCGGTGTCGCTGCAGACCATCGGCATAGCGCTGGTGGTGACGCTGATGGTGGCGCCGGCCGCCGCGGCGCTGCAGGTCGCGCGCCGCTTCCACCACGCGGTGCTGGGCGCGGCGGCGATCGGCATGGTCTCCGGGGTGGCCGGCCTGTATCTCTCCTATTATCTGGACGTAGCATCGGGCGCGGCGGTCGCCCTGGTGTGCGTGGTCATCTTTCTGATCATTTCAGCGCTGGCGCGCGTGTTGCGGGCCGCGCCCCATGAGGAGCGCGATGGAACGGCAGACCCGGCAACGTGAGGCGATCCGCGCGGCGATCGAGTCGTGCGACCGGCCGTTGAGCCCCGCCGAACTGCGCGACGCGGCGCGCCGGCAGCTGCCCGGCCTCGGCGCCGCCACCGTCTACCGCGCCATCCGCGATCTGGTGGCGTGCGGGTGGCTGCGAACCGTCGAGATTCCCGGCGCCGCGGCCCGCTACGAGCGCGCCGGCAAACCGCACCATCACCACTTCCTGTGCCGTATCTGCAACGCGTTGTGGGAGGTGAGCGGCTGCCTGCGCGGCGTCGATGAGCTGGCGCCGGCCGGCTTTGTGACCGAAGGGCACGAGATCACCCTGTACGGGCTCTGCCACCAGTGCCGCGGCGCCGGTCCGGCGTGATCAGCCGGCGGTCGCCGGCGCGACCGGCCGGCCTTCGCGGGCCGATTGCAGCACCGCCTCGGCTGCGGCCAGGGTAGCCAGTCCGTCCGCTCCCGGCGCCAGCGGCGCCTCCCGGCCGCGGATCACCCGGCAGAAGTGCGCCAGCTGGGCGGCGATCGGGTCGTTCCGGGCGGCCGGCAGGTCCGTTGCGGCAAGCGGATGCTGCCAACCGGCCGCGCCCGGGTGGCGCCACACGGTGAGCCGCGGAAACGCCAGCGAGCCGGCCGTGCCGAGCAGGAAGTAGCAGTTCCCGCCGGTCCGCGTGTAGAGCGGGTTTTCGTGAGTGGTGAGCTCGTACGACCACGGCGACGCCGCGGCGTCCGAGGCGGCGATCGAGCCGAGCGCGCCGCCGCGCAGGCGGAGCGTCACCGCGACCGTGTCCTCCACCGGCAGGCCGCGCGCCGGCGATCCGGCGGCGGCGTAGACGCTTTCGATCTCGCCGCCCAAGTAGCGCATCAGGTCGATCTCGTGGATCAGGTTGGTCAGGACCGGCCCGCCGCCGGGCCGGGTGCGCCACGCGACCGCGTAGTAGTCGTCCGGCTTGCGGACAAACCAGAGCGCGGTAAAGCAGAGCAGGCGGCCGATCTCGCCGCCGTCGACCGCCTGCTTGGCGCGCCGCACGTAGGCGCTGTGGCGGCGGTGCTGGCCGACCAGCAGCGGCACGCCGCGGGCGTCGGCGGCGGCTACCAGCGCCGCTCCGTCCGCCGCGGTGGCGGCGATCGGCTTCTCCATCAACACCGGCACGCCCGACTCGACGCAGAGCGCGCCGCACGCGCGGTGCTCGGCGGTCGGCGCGGCCACGACCGCCCCGTCGATCCGCTCGCGCCGCAACAGCTCCGCCAACCCGGCGTACGCCGGGCACTCGCCGGCGGCGGCGCGGCGGGCGCGCGGCAGGTCCGGATCGCACACCGCCGCCAGCACGGAGCCGCCGTGCGCCCGTATCCGTTCGATATGGCTGGCGCCCATCACCCCGGCGCCGATCACCGCCAGGCGGAGCGGCGCCGTGTTCACCGCCGGGCCAGATAGCTGCCGATCCGCTCCAGTCCCGACTCGATCTTGTCCGCGTCGAGCGCGTACGACAGGCGCACGCGGTCGGGGGCGCCGAACCACTCGCCCAGATAGGTGATCACCTGATGGCGCTCGAACATCTCGCGGACGAACCGGTGCGGGTCGTCCACCCGCGGCAGCACGTAGAACGCCCCCTCCGGCTTCCACAGATCGAGTCCCAGGTCCGACAGCCCCGCGTAGATCAGGTCGCGCCGCTCGCGCCAGATGACGAGCTGGTCTTCGATATACGACGCCGGGGCGCCCAGCGCGGCCAGCGCCATCCGTTGGCCCAGGATGCCGGTGTTCATGGAGGTGTGGGTCTTCATCTCGACGACGCCCTGCGCGAAGGCGGTGTCCTGGGACCAGAAATAACCGATGCGGTGACCGCACATGGCGTAGGTCTTGGAGAACGAGTCGATGGTAACGACGTGCGGCCCGGCCGGGGTGTGGGTGTCGCTCACGTAGAGCAGGTCCTTGTACACCGCGTCCGCCAGCAGGTAGACGCCGTGCTCCCGGGTCAGCTGCTCGATCCGGCGCAGGGTATCGGCCGGCTGCACGCGGCCGGTGGGGTTGGCCGGCGAGTTGACGATCACGGCCGCGCAGCCGGTCACCTTGGCGGCGAAGTCGTCGATATCGATGCGGCCGTCGACGGTGTCGGTGTAGACCGGCTCCAGTCCGGCGTACTCGACCATGGGCGGATACGAGTAGTAGTACGGCCGGGCCATCAGCACGCGCCGGCGGCCGGCGGCGCAGGTGCGGCCGATCAGGCGGAGCGCCAGATCGAGCGCCTCGCTGGCGCCGTTGGTTATGACGAAGCTGTCCGCGGTCGCGTCCGGGTAGCGCTCGGCCAGCGCTTCGCGCAGCTCGACCGCGCCGCCGATCAGGCCGTACTTGAACTCCCGGTAATCGCCGAGCGCCCGGAACGCTTCGGGCGGCGGCGGCAGGTCCGGTTGCCCGGACCCGAACGAGATGATGTCCCCGCCCCGCACGCCGATGAAGGTCGCGGGAGTCAGCGGCTCGCGCACCTGCATGGGCGCCATTGTACCAGACGTTGCCGGTTTACGCCGCGCCGTTCCCCGGCCGGTTACCCCGGCCCGGCGCCGCGCCGCCGCTCGGCGGCGCGCAGTGGTCGAAGCGCATGCCGTTGGTGGTGCGCCGGAAGCCGAGCTTGCCGTAGAACGGCATCAGGCCGTCTTCGCAGTACAGCACGGTCTTGTAGCAGCCGGCCTGCCGGGCGCGCGACAGCAGATAGCGGACGACCGCGCTGCCGACTCCCGATCCTTGCCGGCCGGCGGCGACCGCCACGTCCTCGACGTGTCCGGCGACGCTGCCGCCGTACAGGAACTTGCGCAGCAGGTGGAGCGTGCCGGCGCCGACGACGCGGCCGTCCTGCTCGGCGACCGCCACGATCGTGTCCGGGTTCCGCTGCAGACGCTCGAAGACGGCGGCGGCCGCGGCCGGATCGATGCCGCTGGTGGGGCGCAGGGCGTCGAGCGTCTCCGGGAACCCGTTACGCAGGTCGTCCTCCCGCAGCTCGCGGACGCAGAGGCCGGCCACCGGCGCACGGTACGCCATACGCGCCCCGCCGTCATGTCGTATGCTTGGCGGCGGGAGGCAGGATGAGACGATTCGAAGGGAAGGTGGCGCTGGTCACCGGCGGCGGCACCGGCATAGGCCGGGCGACATCGCTGATGCTGGCCGCCGAAGGCGCGGCGGTCGCGGTCAACTACTCGCGTTCGCAGGAGGACGCGGAGCGGACGGCAGCCGACGCGCAAGCGCGCGGCGCGCGCGCCATGGCGTGCCGGGCGGACGTGTCCGACGCCGGCGCCGTCGCCGGGATGGTCGATGCGGTGGCCGCCGAGTTCGGCCGGCTCGACTTCCTGATCAACAACGCCGGCACGACGCGGCCGGTGCCGCTGACCGATCTGGACGCCATCACGCCGGAGGACTTCCGGCGGCTCTACGCCGTCAACGTGAGCGGCGTGTTCTGGTGCTGCCGCGCGGCTATCCCGCACATGCGGCGCGGCGGCGGCGGGCACATAATCACGGTCGCATCGCTGGCCGGAATCTCCGGGCAGGGCAGCTCGCTGGTCTACGGCTCCAGCAAGGCGGCGGCGATCGCCTTGACGCGCGGGCTGGCGGCCAGTCAGGCGCCGGAAATCCAGGTCAACGCGGTCGCCCCGGGGCTGGTGGAGACCCGCTGGATCGACGACTTCAGCCCGGAGACGATCCGGGCGATCGCCGGCCAGATCCCGATCGGCCGTCCCGCGCAGCCGCAGGACGTGGCCGACGCCATCTTCGGGCTGCTGGTGTCCGGCTATATCACCGGCGAGGTGGTGCGGGTAGCGGGAGGAAGGACCAGCTGAGCGGCGATTCGCAGGCGCGCGCCACGCCGGTAACCCGGCGGCGCGTAGCGGTGTTTTGGTACCAGACGTGGACATACGCGAGATAACGGCGCAGGTCGAGCGCGAGGGCGGCACCCTGGCGCAGGTGCGGCGCGAGCTCCGCAAGCGGATCATCGGCCAGGAGCGCCTGCTCGACCGGCTGCTGATCGGCCTGATCTCCAACGCCCACCTGCTGATCGAAGGGGTGCCGGGCCTGGCCAAGACGCTGGCGGTCACCACGCTGGCGCAGGCGATCCGCTCCAGCTTCCACCGCATCCAGTTCACCCCCGACCTGCTGCCGGCCGACCTGATCGGCACCCTGATCTATCACCCCGGCAGCGGCGGCTTCACCACCAGGAAGGGGCCGATCTTCGCCAACATCGTGCTGGCAGATGAGATCAACCGCGCGCCCGCCAAGGTGCAGAGCGCGCTGCTGGAGGCGATGCAGGAGCGGCAGGTGACGATAGGCGATGAGACGCACCGGCTGGACGACCCGTTCATGGTGCTGGCGACCCAGAACCCGATCGAGCAGGAGGGTACCTATCCGCTGCCGGAGGCGCAGGTCGACCGCTTCATGCTCAAGGTCGTCGTCGGCTATCCCGGCCGTGACGAGGAGCTGGCGATCCTGCGGGCCGCGGCCAGCACCGACCCGCCGGAGCCGGTCGAGGGGATCGTGCGGCCGGCCGACTTCGCGCGGCTGCGCGAGCTGGCGGACGGCATCTACCTGGACGCGAAGGTGGAGGAGTACATTGTCGACTTGGTGCGCTCGACCCGGGATCCGGCCGCGTTCGGGCTCGACATAGGCAACCTGATCGAGTACGGCGCATCGCCGCGCGCCACCATCTACCTGACGCTCGCCGCCCGCGCCCACGCGCTGCTGCAGGGGCGCGGCTTCGTGACGCCGCAGGACGTCAAGAGCCTTGCGCCCGACGTGTTGCGCCATCGGGTGATCGTCACCTACGAGGCGGAGGCCGAGGAGCGCACCTCCGACGACCTGATCGCGCTCATCCTGGAATCGTTGCCGGTGCCGTGATCCCGCCCGAACTGGTCCGCACCATACGCTACATCCAGCTCCGCACGCGCCGCGCGGTGACCACCGCCTTCGCCGGTGAGTACCGCAGCGTGTTCCGCGGGCAAGGGATGGAGTTCGACGAGGTGCGCGAGTACCAGCCGGGCGACGACGTCGGCAGCATCGACTGGAACGTCACCGCCCGCGTCGGCCGGCCGCACGTCAAGCGCTTCGTGGAGGAGCGGGAGCTCACCGTCTTCTTCGTGGTCGACGTCTCCGCCTCCAACCGCTTCGGCTCCGCCGGCAAGGCCAAGATCGAGGTGGCGGCCGAGCTGGCGGCGCTGGTCTCCTTCGCCGCGGCGCGCCAGAACGACCGCGTCGGGCTGCTGGCGTTCAGCGACCGCATCGAGCTGTTCGTGCCCGCCAAGAAGGGGATGACGCACGTGCTGCGCATCGTGCGCGAGATACTCTCGATCCGGCCGGAGGGCGCCGGAACCGACTTGGCCGGCGCGATGCGCTACCTCAATCTGGTGCTGCGCAGACGCGCCACCGTGTTCCTGATCTCCGACTTCCTGGAGAGCGAGCCGGCGCAGGATGGGCCGCGGAGGCCGATCTCCGACACGACCGACCTGCGCATGGCCGCCCGCCGCCACGACCTGATCGCGGCGTCGATCTTCGACCCGCGTGAAGCGGAGTTGCCGGCCGCCGGCCTGGTCGAGCTGCAGGACGCCGAGACCGGGCGGCTCACCGTGCTCGACACCGGCAGCCGCCGCGTGCGGCGCGACTACCAGCAGCGCGCCCGCGAGCACCGCGCGGCGCTGACGCGCCAGCTGCGTGAGCTCGGCATCGACGAGGTGCCGATCCGCACCGACGCCGGCTGGGTCGACCGGCTGGTCGGCTTCTTCCGGATGCGGGAGAGGAGGGCAGCCTGGGCCTGAGGGGGCGGCCGGCGGCGATGGGGGGAGCGGCGCTTGCCGTGGCCGCCGCGGCCGCGTTGATCGCCGGCTGCGCGGCGGGCCGGACGCCGGCCGGCGGGGACGCGGTGTGGGACGTCGACCACGCCTACGCGGGCGATCCGGTGGAGGTCCGTCTGCGCGTCGACCGGCTGCGGATCACCACCGCGCAGGTGATTCGGGTCGAAGTGGCGGTCGACGCCCCCGAAGGGGTCGCGGTGCGGCTGCCGGGCGCCGAAGGGTTTGCCGGCAGCGGATTCCAGGTCGAGCTTTCGACCGAGCCGCCGGCCCTGACCGGCGACCGGCGGACGCTCCACATGCGCCGGTACCGGCTGGAGCCGTTCCTGGCGGGGGAATACCCGCTTCCCGCGCTGGAGGTCGGTTGGACGGCGCCGGGGCAGGAGGCGGCGTCGCTGTCGACCGAGGCGCTGGAAGTGGAGGTGGTCTCCGTGCTCGGCGCCGGCGCCGGCGCGGACGGTGCGGGGGCGGTCCCGGAGCTGCGGGAGGTGGGCGCGCCGGTGCCGGCGCCTCTGCGCTGGTGGCGTCCGGCGCTGGCCGGCGCCGCCGCGATGGCGGTCGCCGCCGCGGTGATCGCCGCAGTCCGGCTGCGGCGCAGGAACGTAGCGCGGCGGCCGGCGCCGGTCGAGCCGCCGGCCGCGGTCGCGTTGCGCGCGCTTGACGAGGTAGAGCGCGACGCCGCGCTCCGCGCCGACGTCGACCGGTTCTACGTGGCGGTCTCCGCGATTCTGCGCCGGTACGTGGAGGCGGCGTTCGGGCTGCGCGCCCCGGAGCAGACGACCGAGGAGTTCCTGGCTGCCGCCGAGGCGGGCGCCGCCTTCGACCGGGAACGGCAACGGACGTTGCGGGCGTTCCTGGCCGCCTGCGACGCGGTGAAGTTCGCGCGGGCGCGGCCGTCGGAGACCGAGGCCGCGCGGGTCACGGCGACCGCCCGCGGCTTCGTGCGCGCCACCGCGCCGCCGGTGGCGGCAGGGTCCGGTGCGGCGGCAGGGTCCGGTGCGGCGGCAGGGTCCGGTGCGGCGGCAGGGCCGGGTGCGACGGCAGGGCCGGGTGCGGCGGTTGGGCCTGGTGCGACGGCAGGGCCGGGTGCGGCGGTTGGGCCGCAGGCCGCCGGGGCGCAGGCGACGGCCCCGGAGGCGAACGGACCGCAAGCACCGGTTCGGGCGCAGGCGCCTGGGCCGGATGCGACCGGGCCGCAGGCGCCGGCCGCGCGGGCGAAGGCCGCTTCCGCTGACGGGGCGGCGCGGTGAGGTTCGACGCGCCGTGGGCGCTGGCGCTGCTCGGCGCGGTCGCCCTGCTGCCGTTGGCGCGCGCGTGGCTGGCGCGCGCCCGCACCGGCGTCGGCTTCCCGTCGGTGGCGGCGCCGGCCGGCATCGCGCCGTCGTTGCGGCACCGGCTGGCGTGGCTGCCGGCGGCGCTCCGGCTGCTGGCGCTGGCCCTGCTGATCGTGGCGCTGGCGCGGCCCCGCGAGGGCTTGGAGCAGGTCGTCGACGTGAGCCGCGGCATAGCGATCGAGGTCGTCGTCGACCGCTCCGGCAGCATGGCGGCGCCGCTCGGCGACGGCGGACCGACCCGCCTGGACGCCGTCAAGCAGGCGGTCGCCCGCTTCGTGCACGGCGACGGGGCGGGGCTGGCCGGCCGGCCGAACGACTTGGTGGGGCTGGTCACCTTTGCCCGCTACCCGGAGACGGTGCTGCCGCTGACGCTGTCGCACGAAACCCTGGACGGGTTCCTGGGCGGCGTAGAGGTGGTGACCGACCGCCGCGACGACGGAACCGCGATCGGCGACGCGCTGGCGCTGGCGGCGGCCCGCCTGCACGTCGCCGAGCAGGAGCTCGGCGCCCGCGGCGACGGCGGAGCGGACCGTCCGGTCTATGAGGTGAAGAGCAAGGCGATCATCCTGCTCACCGACGGCAGTCACAACGCAGGCGAGCGGACCCCGGCGCAGGCCGCCGAGCTGGCGGCCGGCTGGGGCATCAAGGTGTACGCCATCGGCATAGGCGTCGGCGCGCCCGAACAGACCGTGCGCACGCCGCTCGGCACGTTCCGCCTGCCCGCCGGCCAGCCGGTCGACGCCGCCGGGCTGCAGGCGCTGGCGGACCGGACCGGCGGGCTGTTCCGCATGGCGGATGACGCCGAGTCGCTGGCGGCGATCTACCGCGAGATCGACCGCCTGGAGAAGAGCGAAGTGGAATCGGTGCGGTACCTGGACTTCCGCGAACGGTTCGCGCCGTGGGCGCTGGCCGGGCTCGCCGCCGCCGCCGCCGCCGCGGCGCTGGCCGCGACCGTGTTCCGGCGCACGCCGTAACGGGCCGATGGAGCTGATCGACGGCGTACGGCTGGCCGCCCCGGACGCGTTTCTGCTGCTCTGGGCGATTCCGCCGCTGATCGCCCTGTTCGTCTTTGCGTCCCTGCGCCGCCGCCGCGCGCTGCTCCGGTTCGCCGGCGACCGCCGGCGGCCGGACGCCGGACGCCGCAACGCGCGCCCGCTCAAAGGCGGCCTGCTGGTAGCCGCGCTGGTGCTGATCGTGGTCGCCCTGGCGCGGCCCGGCTGGACCCCGGAGACGCGCACGGTCGAGCGGCGCGGCCGCGACGTGGTGTTCGTGGTCGACGTGTCGCGCAGCATGTTGGCCCGCGACCTGGCGCCGAACCGCCTGGAGCGGTCCAAGCTGGCGATTCTGGACACGTTGGAGGTGCTGCGCGGCGACCGCGTGGCGCTGGTCGCCTTTGCCGGCACCGCGGTGGTGAAGAGTCCGCTCACCTTCGACTACGGTTTTGTGAGGTTGGCGGTGGAACGGCTCTCGACCGGCAGCGTGTCGCGCGGCGGCACGCTGATCGGCGACGCCCTGCGCGTGGTGCGCGATTCGGTGTTCGGGGATCAGGCGGGCGCGTTCCGGGACGTCGTGCTGATCACCGACGGCGGCGACATGGACAGCCTGCCGTTGCAGGCCGCCGGCGAGCTGGGGGCGTTGGGCGTGCGCGTCATCGCCGTCGGGCTGGGCGACGAAGACACCGGACAGCCGATCCCGGACGCGGACGCCGACGGCGGCTATCTGCAGAACGAGGGCCAGCCGGTGCTCACCGCCCTGGACGGCAGGGCGCTACGGGAGCTGGCCGGCGTGACGCCGGGCGGACGGTACGTGAACGTGGCGACCGGCAACTTCGATCTCGGCGCGCTGTACCTCCAGCTGATCGCCGGCGCCGACCGGCAGCTGCTGCAGAGCACCGAGCGCGAGGTGTTCCGGGAGCGCTTCCAGCCGTTCCTGGCCGCGGCGCTGGCGCTGCTGGCGCTGGAGTTTCTGCTCCCCGACCTGCTGCGCCGGTCCCGCCGGCGGGACCGGCGCCGACCGGAACCGGGCGTGCGGGACGCCGGACCAGGTGCGAGCGGACTACGTGACGCCGGAAGGCGGGATCGGCGCGTGCAGGGAGAGAGTGAAGCGGAGATCGACGGCGACAAGGATTCCGGCGCGGGAGCGGCGCGTGCAGGGAGAGGGCCGGCAGGCCCGCGATCGGATGGGGGCGCCGGACCGCGGGCCGGCGGGCGGCCGGGCCGTCCGGGCGCGGTGACCGCGGCGGCGGCGCTGCTGGCGCTGACGGCGGCGTTGGCCGCGCCGGCGCCGGCGCCGGCCGGCGGGGTCCCGGAGCGGGCCGCCCGCGACGGGCGGCAGGCGTACGCGGAAGGCCGCTTCGCGGACGCCGCCGCCGCCTTCGGCGCCGCCGCGGAGGCCCGCCCCGAAGTGGCGGAGCTCCGCTACGACAGCGGCATCTCCCGCTATCGCGCCGGCGACCTGGCGGGCGCCGCGGATGCGCTGCGCCAAGCGGTGGAGCAGGCCGGCCGCCCGGAGCTGGCCGCCGCCGGTCACTTCGCGCTCGGCAACGCCGGCGTCCGCGCGGCCGAACAGGCGCTGGGCGCCGAGGCGGGCGCGCCGGCCGATCCGCAGGCGGCGATCGCCGGTCTGGCCGCGGCGGCGGAGTCCTACCGGCGGGCGCTCGATCTGACCCCCGACTGGGAGGACGCCGCGCACAACCTGGAAGTGGCCCGGCTGCTTCTGCAGCAGCTTCGGGAGCAGAGCCCCCCGCCCGAACGGTCCGCCGGCGATCCGCAGCAGCAGGATCAGCAGAGCGGCGGACAGGACGCCGCAGGCGCGGAAGGCGAGGATACGCCCTCGCCCGAACAGGCGGGCGGCGGGGAGCCCCCGGATCAGCAGCAGGATGCGGAACAGCAGACGCCGGAACAGCCCGGCGGCCGGGAGACCCCGGATCAACAGCAGACCGAGCCGGAGCAGCCGGCCGGCGAGGAGCCGGCCGGCGAAGCTCCGGGCGGCGAAGCGCCGGACGCCGAGCCCGACGAGCAGGCGTGGGCGATCATCGCCGAGGAGGAGGAGCGGGCGGAGCAGCGCCGCCTGGAGCAGCTCCGCACCGAGCCGGTGGAGCGGGACTGGTAGCCGTGGAGACTCGGAACAGCGCCGCCGGGCGCCGGATCGCGGGCGGGCGCGGTAGCGCACGAGACCCACGAGACCGTCGCATCATGCGCGGTCGCCGCATCATGCGCGGTCGCCGCATCGTGCGCGGTTGCCGTTTCGCGCGCGCCGCGTTGGCGTTGGCGGCGCTGGCCGGCGTGGGCCTGCCGGCCGCGGCGCAGTCGCTGGCGGCGCGCGCGGCGGTGAGCGCCGCGCAGACCGAGGCCGGCATACCGTTCACCCTGCAGGTCACGGTCGAGGGGAGTGACGCCGTACCGGAGATCGACGTGCCGAACCTCGACGGGGTGTCGGTGCGGCCGCTGTCGGCCGGCCCCAACAACAGCGAGTCGATCACGATCATCAACGGCCGCACCACCCGCCGGGTGCAGCGGAGCTACGTCACCAACTACGAGCTGGTCCCCGCCCGCGCCGGCCGGCTCGACATCCCTGCGATCGACGTCACCGTGAACGGCCGGCGCCTGTCGACGCAGCCGGTTACGGTCACCGTCTTTGCGCCGCAGGCGATCGACCACTACCGGTTGCTGGTCCGCGCCTCCGCTGGCCGCGCGTGGGTGGGGCAGCCGGTCGCCGTGACCACCACCTGGATGTGGCGGCAGGGGCTGGGACCGCGGCGCCTGCTCAGCTTCTCTCACCCGGTCATGCACTCCGGCGACTTCGACGTGGAGATCCGCCCGGCGACCGGCGACACGGTCGAGATCACCGTGCACGGCGCCGACCTCACGGCGGAGCGCGGCTTTCTGACCGTGAACGGGGACACGTATCAGACGCTCGCCTTCGAGCTGATCGTGACGCCGCGCGCGCCGGGCCGATTGCCGGTGCCGGCGGCCACCGTGGCGTTCGAAGGGATCGCCAGCTTCCGCACCACGCGCGACTTCGTCGGACGCACGATCCGCGATGTGCGGCGGTTGGTGATCGCCTCCGAGCCGCAGGAGCTGACGGTCGATCCGCTGCCGGAACAGGGGCGCCCGGACGACTTCGCCGGGCTGGTCGGGACCTTCCAAGTCACCGCAGCCGCCGAGCCGGCCGACGCCAAGGTGGGCGATCCGATCGCCTTGGAGGTGACCGTGACCGGGGCGGGCGACCTTTCGGGCCTGGCCGCCGTCGACCTGAGCCCCTTGGAGGCGGACGGTGACTTCCGGGTAGGGACGCAACGGGCGGAACGCTCCGCCGGCCGCTTCCCGGCTCGGGCCGTCTTTCGGGCGACGATCCGCCCCCTGCACGACTCGGTGCGCGCCGTTCCGCCGGTGCGGCTCTCCTATTTCGATCCGCAGCGCGGAGCGTACACGGAGGCGTCGAGCGCCCCGGTCCCGCTCGACGTGCAGCCGGCCCGGCAGGTGACGCTGCGCGACGTGGAGGGCGGAGGATCGTTCCCGGCCGAGGGGGGCGAGCTGGCCGCGGCGGCCGAAGGCATTGCCCACAACTACGAAGGGGAGCGGCTGCTGCGCCGGCAGCGTTTCGACGCCGCGGCGTTCGCCGGGTCTCCCGCCGGCGTGGCGCTGCTCGCCGCCGGCCCGGCGGCGGCCGGCCTGATCGCGCTGTGGCGGCGGCTGCGGCGGATCGCCGCCAAGGCGCCGGCCGCGCGCGGCGCCTTGGCCCGCCTGCGGCGGGCGGTCGCCGGGGCGGCCGGCGACCCGGCGGCGCTGGCGCCGGCCCTGCACGCCTACCTGCGCGCCCGGTTGGACGCAGCCGGACCGGAGCGGTGGGAGCAGGCGCTCCGGGAGCGCGGCGCCGCCCCCGAACAGTCGCGGGAGCTGCAGGACATCCTGGCGCAGCTCGACGCCGCCCGCTACGGGGCGGCCGGCGACCGTGCCGCCGGCGACCGTGCCGCTGGCGACCGTGCCGCTGGCCACGGCGCAGGGCCGGCCGATCCGCTGGGCGGCCGCATCCTGAGCTGGGCGGCGGCGGTCGATCCCGCCCTGGGCGCAGGAAGCCGGCCGTGACGCGCGCCTGGGTGCGGGCCGGAGCCGCGTCCTTGCTGGCCGCGGCGGTCGCCGCCTGGGCGGCCGCCCAGCAGCCGGCGCTCGCTCAGCCTGCGCCCGCGGAGATCGACGCCGCCGCGCTCCTCCGCGAAGCGGCCGATCTGTATCGCACGGCCGACGACCTGCAGACCGCCGGCCGGACCGCGGCCGCCGCCGAGGCGTTGCGCGGCGCGCTGCTCCGCTACGAGCGGGTCGGCCAGGCGACCGGCTGGAGCAACGGCCTGCTCGCCTACAACGCCGCCAACACCCATCTGCGGCTCGGCGACGTCGGCCGCGCGGTGCTGATGTACCGGCGCGCTGCGGAGCTGGTCCCCGGCAACCGGGACGTGCGCCGCGGCCTGGCGCACGCTCGCCGGCTGCGGGCCGACCGGATCGAAGAACCGGCGTCGTCCGGCGCCGCCCGCGCCGCGCTGTTCTGGCGCGGCCTGCTGCCCGCGCGCACCCGCGCCGCCGCGTTCCTGGCGCTCTGGACCGCGTTCTGGGCCGGTTTCGTGCTCCGTATGCTGGTGGCCGGCGTGCGGCGCACCGGCTGGCTGCGGCCGGCCGGCGCCGCCTGCCTGCTTGCGGCCGCGGCGTTGGCGGCGTCGCTGGCGGCGGACGCCATCGACGCCCGCGCGCCGCCCGGCGTGATCACCGCCGCCTCCGTCGTGGCCCGGCAGGGGGACGGCCATTCGTATGAGCCGAGCTTCGGGTCGGCGCTGCACGGCGGCACGGAGTTCCGCCTGCTGGAGGATCGCGGCGAGTGGTGGCGCATACGCTTGGCCGACGGCCGCAGCACCTGGATCGCCGCGCCGGCGGCGGAGCTGATCCGGTGAAGGTGACGGACGTGCGCGCCGCCTATCCCAACTGGCGGCGGTTGCCGCCGGCCAACGCCTGGCAGGCGCACTTCTGGCAGATCGCGGTGCGCGTCACCACCGACGCCGGCGTGACCGGCTACGGGTACGGCGGCGGCGGCCGGCCGGCCGTGCACGTGATCAACGACCACCTGCGCCGCTTCCTGATCGGGCGGTCGATCGACGACACCGCCGCCATCGGCGCCGCCTGGGACGAACTCTACCGGGCGTCGATCCCGTACGGCCGCGGCGGCGTGGCGCACATGGCGCTCAGCGGGATCGACTTGGCGCTCTGGGACGCGCTGGCGCGCGCCGAGCGGTGTCCCGTGCACGCGCTCATCGGCCCGCGCACCAAGGGGCCGGTGCGCGCCTACGCCACCGGCGGCGGCCCGGAGCTGGCGGCGTGCCACGGCTATTCGGCGTACAAGCTGTCACACGCGTGGCGCGGCCCGGACGGCTATGACACCGCCGCGGAAGGGCTGGCGGCGGCGCGCGCGGCGCTCGGCCCGGCGGCGCAGATCATGGTCGACTGCTACATGTCGTGGCCGGCCGAGGTGGCGGCCCGCATGGCGACGCTGCTGGCGCCGTACGCCCCGCACTGGTTCGAGGACGTGGCGACTCCCGATCACCTGGACGAGCTGGCTGCGCTGCGCCCGCGCGTCAAGCCGGTGCTGCTGGCCGGCGGCGAGCACGACTTTACCCCGGCGGCGTTCGCGGAGATCGGCCGCCGCGGGGCGCTCGACCTGTGGCAGCCGGACGTCACCTGGGCGGGCGGCGTCACCGGCGCGCTCCGCATCCTGGCGCTGGCGCGCCGGTACGGCGCGCCGGTCGCGCCGCACCGCGGCGGCGAACCGTGGGGGCTGCACCTGATCGCCGCCACCGACTGCATCGACCTGGCGGAGACCATGCCGGCGCGCTGGCAGGACCCGCGCGAGGACCTGTGGATCGGCGAGCCGCAAGTGATCGACGGTTCGATCGAGCCCGGCGACGAGCCCGGCTTCGGCGTCCGTCTCAACGAAGCGCTGCTGTAGTCCGGTTGAGCGCCGAGATCAGCGCCAGCGCGGACGCCTTGGCGATGTTGGGATGCGTTCCGGCGCCGAACCGTTGCGTGCCGTCGCCGCGCAGCACCCGTATGTAGGCGATGGCGGTCGAATCGGTCCCCTGGCCCAGCGCGTGTTCGGAGTAGTGGGTGAGCTTGAAGTCGTCCCACCCCGCCTGACCCAGCGCGCTCTTGAGCGCGTCGATCGGACCGTTGCCGCTGCCGGACAGCTCCATCTGCTCGCCTTCGATCTCGACGGAAAGGCGTCCGTGCACGAGCGAGCTGTCCCGCTCGTCGCTGGCGAACGCGTAGTCCAGGAAGCGGATCGGCCGGTCCGCCTGCAGGTACTCCCGCCTGAACGCCTCCCATATCTCCGCCGCGTTCACCTCCCGGCCGGTGCGGTCGGTCAGGTCCTGCACCACCTGGCCCACTTCGGGCTGCATGGTCTTGGGGAGCTGGCAGCCGAATTCGTTCTCCATGACGTAGGCCACGCCGCCCTTCCCGGACTGCGAGTTGATGCGGATGATCGCCTGATAGGAGCGGCCTATGTCGGTGGGGTCGATCGGCAGGTACGGGACCTCCCACCGCCCGCCGCTCTGCGCGGCCATCCCCTTGTTGATGGCGTCCTGGTGAGAGCCGGAGAACGCCGTGAACACCAGCTCGCCGGCATACGGGTGGCGCGGGCCGACCGGCAGATCGGTGCAGGCGTCGGAGACTTCGATCAGGCGGCCCAGGTCGCTCAGATCAAGGCCGGAGTCGACGCCCTGCGTGTACAGGTTGAGGGCGACCGTCACGATGTCGACGTTGCCGGTCCGCTCGCCGTTGCCGAACAGGGTCCCTTCGACGCGCTGGCCGCCGGCCAGCAGGCCGAGCTCGGTGGCCGCCACGCCGGTGCCGCGGTCGTTGTGGGTGTGCAGGCTGAGGATGACGTCGTCCCGGCGCCGCACGTTGCGCAGGAACCACTCGATCTGGTCGGCGTACACGTTGGGGGTCGCCAGCTCGACCGTGGCCGGCAGATTGACGATCATGCGCCGCTCGGGGCTCGGGTCCCACGCTTCGATGACGGCGTCGCACACCTCCACGGCAAAGTCGAGCTCGGTGCCGGTGAAGCTCTCCGGCGAGTACTCGTAGACGACGCCGGTTTCGGTGCGGTCGGCCAGCTCGCGCACCAGCCGCGTGCCGTCGACGGCGATCCGGCGGATCGCGGCGCGGTCCATGCGGAACACCACCCGGCGCTGCAGCTCGGACGTCGAGTTGTACAGGTGGACGATCGCCTGCGGCGTCCCTTCGATGGCGGCGAACGTGCGCCGGATCAGGTGGTCGCGCGCTTGCGTGAGCACCTGCGGGTAGACGTCCTGCGGGATCAGCCCGCGGTCGATCAGCGTGCGGGTGAAGTCGAACTCCACGGCCGCGGCGGAGGGGAACCCCACCTCGATCTCCTTGAAGCCGACTTCGACCAGCAGAGAGAACATGCTGAGCTTCTGCTGCAGGTTCATCGGGTTGATGAGCGCCTGGTTGCCGTCGCGCAGGTCGACGCTGCACCAGATCGGCGCGCGGTCGATCGTCCGGTTCGGCCAGGCGCGGTCCGGCAGGTCGATCGCCGGGAACGGCCGGTACTTGTCGATGACGCCTCGTTGCATGGTGGTTCTCTCCTTCTCCGTCAAGCGTTTTCGGTACGGACCTGCGCGGGCTCAAAAAAAGCCCAGGCGGTGACGGTCGAATCGCGTCCGACCGTCAAGCCTGGGCTGCTTTGGCGCCGCTCGGTGCGCTACATGCGCGCTCCCGCGTGGCGCCGGGCAGCCCAGGCCGTAAGGCCCGGGAGCACCAGGAGCAGGTCGAGCAGGTTCGTCAGCAGCAGACGCATGTAACGGTACACAGTATACGCATTCGGGCTGCAGGGCGCAACCCGGCAGGGCGGCGTGCCGGTCACTCTACTTCGAATGCCTGCGGGTGCAGTTGATACCAGGCGATGCCGCCCGACTTCATTTGCTCAAGAATCCGGTCGTCGATAGCCGGCAACGCCTTGGCATCGACGTAGCGCGCCGGCAGCAGGCGATGACCGATCAGGTCCACGGCTGCGCCGCACTGTTCAAGCGGGATGTAGCCGAGCAGCGGTTCGTACTCGCCTTCCTCCGGTTCCATCTCGATGAACAGGACCTCGCCGTGCACCGCCCTGAACCCTTCGACGCGGATCAGGGCCGGCCCACACACGGTTCCGTCGACCACCTGTTGCGTCGCGGTCTGCAGGGCGACCGCCTGCTCCAGCGCAAAAGCTCCGAATCGCTCCTTCCAGGCCATCGGCAACGTGAGGTAGCCGCGTTTTCCACGACTACGGAGGTGACGATGCGGCCCATGAAACCGGCGCCAGCATACCGCCCCGGGTCCGGACCGCCAACCGCGCACCGAGGCGGTCAGGCGTCGGCGGCCGAGTGCGCAAGGGAGGCGCTGTTCAGGGAGGAGGAGCGCTCTGCGGGGAACACGCCGCGGAAGCTACCTCGTACACCAGACGCGCATCGGCAAGGGCCTGCTGCGCGTCCTCGCGTCGATAGAATTGGCTTGGCGTGAGATCCTCGCTGCCGTAGAACGCCAACTCGCGGTCGCGGCGCAATGTCCGGGAGACGCGCATGAGCTCCCCTAGGCGCGGCCGCACGCCGGCCGGCAGACGGTCCCTGTTGTCGTCGAGCACGCGCGCTACGTCGTGAATCCGCGGCGCTTCGACCCGCGCGTGGCGCAGCAGCGCCTTGAGACAGAGCTCCACCACCTCCTGTGACTCGCGCACTACGTCCGCCCAGCTCCGCTCCTCCATCAACACGGCCACGGCCTTGAGACGCTTACCGGCCCGCCAAAGATAGTCGGCGGTCAGGTCAGGATTGTGCATCGTGCTCCTGATATATCCAGTAGGGCTGGCCATGAGCGTAGCGCCGCCGGATCGCGCCCTCGGCCATACGCTCCCGCACGTTCCCGAGCCAGCGTGCGACGTTCCACGTTCGCTGCCACAGGATGACGCCGTGCAGCGCCACCTCCGGCCACAGCGAACCCCCGCAGCCGGCGGTCCCGGCCGCGCCGCCCGGCAGGTGGGCGAAGTGAGGATTGACCGACTCGCCGAGCGCCCGAAGCGGCGCAGTAGCGGCCACGGTTTCGTCCCAGACCCGGTACAGCGAGCGGGTGATCGGCGCCTCCGCATCGATCACGATGAGCAAATCCGTGTCCGACCACGCGCCTGCGTCCCCGCGCGCTTTCGAGCCGAACAGCACCACGGCTTCCACCTGCATCCCGAAATTCGCAACGATCGTTTCCGCCGCGGCCGCCTCCGGCGTCATCGCGGCCCCCGGCTGGCCGTTTGCCGCCGTCTCCAGCGCCGCACGGCAGAACCGGTTGAGCGACCTGCCGGCGCGACTGGCCCGCTGGCGCAGCCTGCGGTGCAACTCAGGCGGTACCCGTAACAGAAACCGGCCGGATGGCGCGGGCGTAGCCATATGGTACTTTATAGCATCGTACGGGCCGGCCGTAGTCCGATTCGTCCGGAGGGGTTGATTCGTTCGCGTCAGACTGCGAACGTGGGGCCATGCGCGTGCTTCTCAGTCCCGGCGGCAGCGAGCTGACGCAGCGACTGCGCGAGCGGCTGACCGGCCACGACGCCGTGCTTGACGCGGACGACGCGCCGGCCGCGTTCGATGCGCCGCCGGGGTTCGACGCCGTGGTGGTGGACGGGCTGCCCGGCGCAGGGGCGTCCGGGACGGTCGATCCGTCGGCGGCGCTCGACCGCGCTACGCGGCGGACCTATGACCTGCTGCTCTCTGCGGCCGAGTCCGGGGCGCGGCGTTGCGTCTACCTCAGCTCGTTGCGGCTGCTCGCCGACTACCCCGCCCACTACACGGTGACCGAGGGATGGCGGACGCTGCCGCCGTCCGGCGACCCGGCGCTGCTCGGCTGCCATCTGGGCGAGCTCATCGCCTGCGAGTTCGCGCGCGAACGGCGGCTGCAGGTGCTGACGTTGCGGCTGGGGTACCCGGTCGTTCCCGGCGTCCGTTCGGCCCCGGACGGCGCTGCCGGCAACGCCGCCGTCCGCATCGACGACGTGGCCGCCGCGGTCGACGCGGCCCTGACCGCGCCGGCCGGCCGGCCGTGCACGGTCGTCCACGTCCAGTCGCCGGCCCCGCAGGCGCGCTACCTGATGGCCGCCGCCGCGGACCTGCTCGGCTGTGCGGCGGACCCGCCGGGGGGCGGGCCGGCGTGAAGGTGCTGATCGCCGGCGGCAACGGCGCGATGGGGCCGCACGTGATCGCCGCGCTGCGCGGGCGCCACCAGCTGCGCGTGACCGACGTCACCCCGGCGCCACCCGGCTTTGCCCACGAGTACCGGCAGCTCGACGCCGGCGACCACGACGGCGTGATGGCCGCCGCGGCCGGCATGGACGCGATCGTCAACCTGTCGGTGTCGCGCGACGACCGCCGCGGCGCCTTCGACGTCAACGTGCTCGGCAACTACAACCTGGCCGCCGCGGCCGTGCGGCACGGCATCCGCACCATCGTCAACACCGGCCCGTACTACCAGGTGGCCGGCCCCACGTACGACGACTTCGACTTCGGCCTGCATCCCGACCTGCCGCCGCAGCCGGGCACGCGGCTGTACCCGCTCACCAAGGCGCTCGGCCACGAGGTGCTGCGCGTGTTCAGCGAGCGGCACGACCTGTACGTGCAGACGCTGCTGTTCTATCTGATGCGCGACCCGGCCGACGCGCGCCGGCTGGACGCGAACGAGAAGGGCGGCATAGGCCGGGACATGATCCCACCGTACATCATCGCCTGGCCGGACACGGGGCTGGCGGTGCGCGCCGCCCTGGAGGTCGACCGCGCCCGGCTGCCGTCGCGGTGCGAGACCTACTTCGTGCTGCCCGCCGTGCCGCACGGCAAGTACCGCAGTGACAAGCTCGGCCGCGTGCTGGGCTGGGAACCGCCGCACCGGCTGGAGCAGCTGTGGATGCGGCCGATCGACCGCTGAAAACAGGAGGCACGCCATGCGCGTCTACACGGGAAGCTACACCGACCACGCGGAGGGCTACGGCTTTGGCCGCGGCATCTACCGCTTCGATCTCGACCCCGAAACCGGCGGGATGTCCGGGCTGCGGCTCGCCGCTCCGGCGCCCAACCCCAACTACGTGTTGTTCAGCCGCGACGGCTCGCGGCTCTATTCGGCCGCCGAGGTGGGGACCGGCGGCAGCGATCCGGTCGGGGCGGCGATCCGTCTGTACGACGTGGACGGCGCGAGCGGAGCGCTGGCGCTCCGCTCGGCGGTGGAGATCGGCGTGTCCGGGCCGTGCCACCTCAGCCTCGATCCGCAGGAGCGCGCCGTGTTCGCCGGCTGCTACACCGGCGGCGGCGCGGTGATGGTCCCGCTCGACGGCGCGGGCGGGTTGGGCGCGCCGGTGCGGGTGTTGCATGAGGGGTCGAGCGTCAACCCGGAACGGCAGGACGCGCCGCATCCCCACTCGGCAAACGTCACCGCCGACGGCCGCTTCCTGCACGTCCCCGATCTCGGCATCGACCGCGTGGTCACCTACCGCGTCGAGCACGGCCCGGCGCGCCTGACGCGCATCTGTGACGCGGCGTCCAACCCCGGCGCCGGGCCGCGCCACCTGGCCTTTACGCCGGACGGCGCGTTCGCGTACGTGATGGGGGAGATGGCGTCCACGATCATGGCGTTCCGGTGCGAGCGCGACGGCGGTCTCACCCGCCTGCAGACCCTCACCTCGCTGCCGGCCGGCTACTCTGGGGAGAACTCGACGGCGGACGTGCGCATGCACCCGCGCGGCCACGCCGTCTACTGCTCCAATCGCGGCCACGACTCGATCGCCGCCTTCGGAGTCGACCGGCGGTCGGGTGAGCTGACGCCGCTCGGCCATGTGTCGACCGGCGGCCGCACGCCGCGCGGCTTCAACGTCGACCCGTCGGGCGCCTGGCTGCTGGCGGCCAACGAGCAGAGCGGCTCCGTGTTCAGCTTCCGCATCGACGGCGCCGGCGGTATGCCGGTCCCCACCGGCGCCTCCATCGACGCGCCGCGGCCCACCTGCGTCGCCTTCGCGCCGGGCTGACCACCGCCGCGGGCCACCCGGTTACGATTCTTACCGATTGCGGTAGTATCCGGTAAGAACGATGACCGATTCCGGGGACCTGCAGGACACCCTCAAGGCGTTGATCCTGGACTTCCAGGAGGCGGAGCTGCCGACCGGCGTGCCCAGGCGCCTGCGGGTCGAGACGGTGGCCGGCAAGGCGGCCGTCTGCATCGGCGTGCGCCGTAGCGGCAAGTCGACCTACCTGTACCAGCTGATCGAGCGCCTGGCGGCGCGCGGCGTCTCCCGCCGGAACGTCCTGTACCTCAATCTGTTCGACGACCGGCTGCACCGGCTGCGGCGCAGCGGCCTTGGCGCGATCGTCGACGCCTACTACTCGCTCTACCCGCAGAAGAAGCAGGCCGAGACCGTGTACTGCTTCTTCGACGAGATACAGGCGGTTCCCGGCTGGGAGCCGTTCGTGGACCGGCTGCTCCGTACGGAGCGGTGTCACGTCTATCTGACCGGATCGTCGGCGCACCTGTTGTCGCGGGAAATCGCCACGCAGATGCGCGGGCGGGCGCTGGCGTGGGAGATATTCCCGTTCTCGTTCCGGGAGTTTCTTGACTACCGGGGTATCGACGCCGCCGGCGAGCTGTCGACCGGCCGGCGCCTGGCGGTCGGCAAGGCGTTCGAGGAGTACTGGGAGCGGGGAGGTTTTCCCGAGGTGGCCGGCGTGGGGCGCGACCTGCGGCTCCGGATTCACCAGGAGTACTTCCACGCCATCCTGTATCGGGACTTGGTGGAGCGCCACGACGTCTCCCATCCGCGCGCGGTGGCCGACTTGGCCCATCGGCTGGTCGACTCCGCCGCATCACTCTACACCGTGAACAGCCTGACCGGGTACCTCAAGTCGCTCGGCCACCGGGCGCCGAAGGCGGCGGTGGCGGAGTATCTGGCGTGGTTCGAGGACTGCTATTTCCTGTTCACGGTGCGCATCTTCGACGCGTCGGCGGCGCGCCGCAACGCCAACCCCAAGAAGGTGTACTGTATCGACCACGCGCTGATCGTGTCGGTGGCGTCCGGGATCCTGGTCAACTCCGGGCATCTGTTGGAGAACGTGGTGTTCACCGCTCTGCGGCGGCGGCATGAGCGCATCTACTACTACCGGACCGGGACGGGCCGGGAGGTCGACTTCGTGGTCCCGCGCCGCGGCCGGCCGCCGCTGCTGATCCAGGTGTGCGAATCGCTGTCCGATCCGCAGACGCGGAAGCGGGAGGTCGCCGCGCTGGCGCGGGCCATGGCCGAGCTGGGCGTGACGGACGCCACCATCGTCACCCGCAACCACCGGGAGCGGATCGAAGCCGGCGGCGCGCGCATCGACGTGGCGCCGATCTGGCGGTTCCTCCTCGACGTCGACGGCGAGGCGGGCGATGGGCCGGCGCGTTGATGAATGGCCGGCGATCTTCACCATTCCCGGCGCGGCCGCCGGTAACGCGCTCGGCCTGCTGCTGGCGGTGCTGGTGAGCCGGCCGGGAGGCATGGCCAACTTCTACCGGTCGGCGAGCGCTACGCCACCAGCCCCTGCAGCAGCCGCTCGTACACGGCGAACGCCTCGCCCTCCTTCTCCTCCGGGTCGACCATCTTCAGGAACGACGCGCTGCCCGGATCGGCGCCGCCGGCGAAGTGGCCGTGGCTCTCGAACGCCGGTTGATCGACGCCGTGCCACACGACCGCGCGGTCGCGCAGCACCACCATCTGGCCGGCGTAGCGGTCGATCAGCCGTTCGCGCTCGTCGCGATAGAACAGCGCCTGCTCGCACGCGGTGCGGCGTACGCTGGCGACCACCGGGTGCGGGTCCTGGCGGTCGGCGCCGAATGCGGCCAGCGGCGCCTGCAGATCGGTGCGGAAGTCGATCCGGTCCGGGTCGACGGTCCCGTAGCCGCGTTCAGCGGCCACCAGCAGGTGGTTGCGGTCGCGGTGGAACGGCGGCGCCGGCCAGTCGCTGGCCGGGTCGTGGCCCATCAGGCGCGCCGCGCACGCATCGGTCGCCGTGGTCTGGTCGCCGGCGATCAGCGCGTTCGGCACGACCGGCCGGCCGCGCCATTCGCTGCCCTGCTGCCCGACCAGCCCGTCGATGACGTTGAGGCACGGGTCGGCGATCATGGCCAAGTCTGGCAGCACGTACGACAGGCGGATGGCGTGGTGAAAGTAGTGGCGGACGCGCCCCTCCGGCCGGTACGGGGGCGGCAGCCCGAACAGGTTCTTCATGCACAGGGTGACGCCCATGAACAGGTGGTTCTTCATCTTGGCGACCGACACGAACTCGTCCGATTCGCCGATGCAGGAGGTGAGCAGGTAGCGGTCGAACATGTTGCCGCCGCCGGGCACGTCATAGAAGCGCAGCGGGGGACTGCCGGCGTCGATCAGCTCGACGCCGAACTCGCGCAGCACGGCCGCCGATTCGGGGTTGGACGGCGTCATGCCGGCCGCCGGATGCAGGCAGGTGTCGGTTGCCAGCAGGGTGGCGCCGGTGCGGGCGCGCAGCAGCCGCAGCACGGCGCGCATCACCTCCTCGTCCACCAGCTCCTGCCGCCGGCCCGCGTGCCGGGCGGTGTTGGGCTGCATCATGTTGAACTTGATGACGATGCGGCGCGCCCGTTCCAGGCGCTCCCACGATCGGGTCAACGGCGCCGTGATCCGCTCCAGCGTCCGGTAGATCTCCTCCGGCGCGGCGCGGTGGTCACAGCGCTCGGCGCGCACGGCGTATCGCTTGTCCATAACGTCTCCTCTCCGTTCGTCGGTTGCGTCTTCAGGCGCGCGGCCGCGCCGGGTGGGCGTCCCTCACCGCGTTGGCAGCCGGCGCCCAGGTGCGCGTGCGGATGCTGCCGGTGGTGAGGTCTCTCTGCCGGGCATGGATGCAGCCGCACTATAGCACCGTTGCGAACGGGACGGCGGCGCCGGAATGCTGAGAGGGAAGGCGGTTGCCGGGCGCAGGCCGATGGCGTAGGATGCGCCGATGCGCGTACCGGACTTCCAGCGCAGCTTCCTCACCTTCGCCAGCGACGACGACCGCAAGCCGCCCAGGACCCGGTCGCACCGGGCGCCGTACCGGTTCAACGCGGCGCGCATCCAGCTCGAATGCGTGTGCACGCTCACCGCGGCGGACGGCGCCGCGCATCGCTACGTGCTCGGCGCGTCCTGCAAGAGCGAAGTGGTCGGCGCCGACCGCGATCTGTGGCTGCACCCCAACGCCGACTTCTGCCCGGTGGCCAGCGAGTCGGAGGTCATGATCCTCAAGAGCTGGATCACCAATCAGACGCGGGTGATGTTGGAGCCGCCGTCGCTCGGGCGCCAGCCGGAGCGCCAGACCGGCCTGACCGCCGACCTGTTCAGCGACTTCGAGATCCGCGTGCGGGAGACCGGCGGCGAGATGCTCGACTCGACCGAGCGCATCATTGAGGCGACCCGCGCGCAACGCCCGCTTGTGGCCCGGCTGCAGTACCGGGACGCCGGCTACCGCGTGCGCATCGACCACCCGGTCAAGACCATGAACGTCAATCCGCGTGACGGCGTGTTCCAGACCGACACCGGCCCGATCCTGCTGCCCGACTTTACCCGGGAGCGGGAGCAGGGGCTGCTGGTGTCGGCGTTCGAGCTGGCGTTTGCGGCCTTCAACCGGCCGGCGTTCGCGGAGATGGTGATCCGGCGGCCGACGCCGGTCGCCGGCGGCGCCGCGGCGCCCGCCGTCCCTGCGGTGACGGCCGACTACTACGAGGCGACCAGGAGGATCGAGGCGATGGACAATCAGGTACTGGCGTTGTGAGCCGCTCCGCGATCAGGGACGGGCAGCCGTTCAGCGCCGAGCGGAAGGCGCAGCTGCTGGCCGACTTCCGCCGCGACGGCTTCTGCGTGATCGGCGGCGTCCTGGACGCGGCGGAGGTCGCCGCGCTCCGCGAGGCGACCGACCGGTACATGGCCGACCCGGCGGCGATGGCCGGCGGCTACGTGGAGCGCGACCACATTCTGCGCCACGCCAACGAGCTGGACCCGATCTTCCTGGACTTGCTGGTGCGCGAGCCGATCTACGGCCTGATGACGGCGCTGTTCGGCGACCGCATGCAGCAGTGCGGGATGAACGTGCTGCGCAGCGGCCGCGGCGTGGCGATCGAGCATTGGCACGCGGACGACGCCCTGTTCTTTCCGCTGCCCGACGACGTGCCGCGCCACGATCCGCGCATCCTGATGCCGGTCTACTGGCTCACCGTGCAGATGGCGTTGTCGGACATCGAGCGGATCGAACACGGGCCGACGCAGTACGTACCCGGCAGCCACTATTCCGGGCGCATGCCGGCCAAGGACGGGACCCCGCAGTTCGAGGGGAGGGGGCCGCGGTCGATCTATTGCAAGGCCGGCGACATCTACCTGCATGACCCGCAGTGCTGGCACCGTGGCGCCCCCAACGACTCCGACCGGGTGCGCTACCTGCTGCAGTCGCAATACGGAGCGGAGTGGGGATTTCCGCGCTACAACGCCTATATCCGCCACGCCATGCCGCCGGAGCTGATGGAGGGCGCCGACGAACGCCTGCTGCGCCTGATCGGCCCGCAGCGCCGCCACCCCGAAACGCGCTACGGGCGCGCTCCGTAGGGGCCGTTGCGCAGTCGGTAGTCATTCTGAACGATGACGACGCTTTCCGCCTATCCGCGCATTCCCTACGGGGAGGCGGACATACGGCGCATCCTGCGCGGGGGATGTCTCTACGTCGACAAGACCCGCTTCGTGCGCCGGTTGGAGCAAGAGCGCTACGTCTTCCTGATCCGCCCGCGGCGCTTCGGCAAGTCGCTGTGGGTGTCGCTGCTGGAGAACTACTACGACCGCTTCTGGGCCGACGGTTTCGAGGCAACCTTCGCCGACACCGGCACCGACATCGGCCGCGACCCGACCGAGGAGCGGAGCCGCTACGTCACCCTGCGCTTCAACTTCTCTATGGTCAACGACAAGCTCGAAACGCTGGAGCGCTCGTTTGAAGGCTACTGCCTAATCGAGCTCCGGGGGACGCTGGAGCGGCATCCCGACCTGTTTCCCGAAGCGGCGCAGCAGCGCATCCTCGCGCCGCCCTCCATCGACGAGAGACTCGCCGAGCTGTTCCGATACGCGGGCGACCACGACATCCCGCTGTACGTGCTGATCGACGAGTACGACAACTTCGCCAACACCGTGCTGGCCTACCGCGGGCCGGAGGCGTACCACTCCTTTACCCACGGCGGCGGCTTTTACCGCAACTTCTTCGCCGCTCTCAAGGGCGGCGCCGACCGCACCGGCGGCGGCCTGGAGCGCCTGTTCATCACCGGCGTCTCCCCCGTCACCATGGACGACGTCACCAGCGGCTTCAACATCGGCAAGAACATCAGCCTGCATCCAGACTTCAACGAAATGGTCGGCTTCACCGTGGCGGAAGTGCGCGGCCTGGTCGAGCGCTACCGCGGCCTCGGCGTGTTCAACCAGGACCCCGATACCGCTCTGGCCATCATGGGCGAGTGGTACAACGGCTACCGCTTCGCCGAGGAAGCCGAAACCGACCTCTACAACTCCGACATGGTGCTCTACTACCTGGATTCCTCCATCCCCAACCGGCGCGTGCCCAGCTACCTGATCGACACCAACGTGCGCATCGACTACGGCAAGCTGCGCCACCTGCTGACGGTAGGGCGGCAGGTGCGCCGCCTCAACGGCAACTTCGACGTGCTGCGCGAGGTGATCACCGAGGAGCAGGCCACTACCCGCATCAAGCCCGGGTTCCCGCTGAAGGAACTCTCGGAGCCGGAGAACTTCCTTTCCCTGCTGCACTTCTTCGGCCTGCTGAGCATCCGCCGCGGCAATCCAAGAGCCGTTCAGCTTGCGATTCCCAATCAGACGGTGAAGCATCTGATGTACGGCTTCCTGCGCGACGGCTACCGCGACGTGGAGGTGTTTTCAGTCAACCGGCACCGCTTCGATCAGTTGATGGAGCGGATGGCCGATGGCGAGTGGCGCCCCGTGTTCGAGCACCTGAGCGAGGCGATCGCGCGGCAGACGGGAATCCGCGACTACATGGCGGGGGGGAAGGTGATCCAGGGGTTTCTGGCGGCCTATCTGAGCGTGAGCGAATACTACGTGTTCCGGTCGGAGACGGAGTTGGGCAAGGGGCACGCGGACATCGCGCTGGAGCCGGTGGTGGCGGCCTTTCCCGACGTGCCGTGCGGCTACCTGATCGAACTCAAGTACCGCGCGCGCTCGGCGTCAGCGGACGAGGCCGCGATTGCGGCGGCGGCCGGGGAAGCGCGGGCGCAGTTGACGCGCTATCTGGCCGACGACCGGCTGGCGCGGCAGTTTCCGAGCGTGCGCTTCATCGGCCTGATCGTGATCTTCCACGGCTGGGAAATGGTCTTCTGCGACGAGGTGGTGGCGCCGCCGTGAGCGAAGCCGCCTACCCGCGCATTCCCTACGGCGAGGCCGACATACGGCGCATCTTGCGCGGGGGATGTCTCTACGTAGACAAGACCCGCTTCGTGCGCCGGTTGGAGCAAGAGCGCTACGTCTTCCTGATCCGCCCGCGGCGCTTCGGCAAGTCGCTGTGGGTGTCGCTGCTGGAAAACTACTACGACCGCTTCTGGGCCGACGGCTTCGAGGCCACCTTCGCCGACACCGGCACCGACATCGGCCGCGACCCGACCGAGGAGCGGAGCCGCTACGTCACCCTGCGCTTCAACTTCTCGATGGTCAACGACAAGCTCGAAACGCTGGAGCGCGAGTTCGAGACCTACTGCTTCATCGAGCTCCGGGGCGCGCTGCGGCGGCATCCCGACCTGTTCCCCGAAGCGGCGTTGCGTGACATCCTGGCCCCGCCGTCCATCGCCACCAAGCTGGCCGCGCTGTTCCAATACGCGGGCGACCACGACATCCCGCTGTACGTGCTGATCGACGAGTACGACAACTTCGCCAACACGGTGTTGTCCCACCACGGGCCGGAGGCGTACCACTCCTTCACGCACGGCGGCGGCTTCTACCGCAACTTCTTCGCCACCCTCAAGGGCGGCGCCGACCGCACCGGCGGCGGTCTGGACCGCCTGTTCATCACCGGCGTCTCCCCCGTCACCATGGACGACGTCACCAGCGGCTTCAACATCGGCAAGAACATCAGCCTGCATCCCGACTTCAACGAGATGGTCGGCTTCACGCAGGCCGAAGTGCGGGGCTTGGTCGAGCGCTACCGCGACCTCGGCGTGTTCAACCAGGACCCCGCTACCGCTCTGGCCATCATGGGCGAGTGGTACAACGGCTACCGCTTCGCCCGAGCGGCCGAAACCGATCTCTACAACTCCGACATGGTGCTCTACTACCTGGACGCCTCCATCCCCAACCGGCGCGTGCCGGAGTACCTGATTGACACCAACGTGCGCATCGACTACGGCAAGCTGCGTCACCTGCTCACGGTGGGGCGCCAGGTCCGCCGCCTCAACGGCAACTTCGACGTGCTGCGCGAGGTGATCGCGGCGGAGCAGGCCACTACCCGCATCAAGCCCGGATTCCCGCTGAAGGAACTCTCGGAGCCGGAGAACTTCCTTTCCCTGCTGCACTTCTTCGGCCTGCTGAGCATCCGCCGCGGCAATCCAAGAGCCGTCCGGCTTGCGATTCCCAATCAGACGGTGAAGCATCTGATGTACGGCTTCCTGCGCGACGGCTACCGCGACGTGGAGGTGTTTTCAGTCAACCGGCACCGCTTCGATCAGTTGATGGAGCGGATGGCCGATGGCGAGTGGCGCCCCGTGTTCGAGCACCTGAGCGAGGCGATCGCGCGGCAGACGGGAATCCGCGACTACATGGCGGGGGAGAAGGTGATTCAGGGGTTTCTGGCGGCCTATCTGAGCGTGAGCGAGTACTACGTGTTCCGGTCGGAGACGGAGTTGGGCAAGGGCCACGCGGACATCGCGCTGGAGCCGGTGGTGGCGGCCTTTCCCGACGTGCCGTGCGGCTACCTGATCGAACTCAAGTACCGCGCGCGCTCGGCGTCAGCGGACGAGGCCGCGATTGCGGCGGCGGCCGGGGAGGCGCGGGCGCAGTTGACGCGCTATCTGGCCGACGACCGGCTAGCGCGGCAGTTTCCGAGCGTGCGGTTCATCGGCCTGATCGTGGTCTTCCACGGCTGGGAGATGGTCTTCTGCGACGCCGTGACCGGTGCCCCTCAGTCCACCGGGATCGACGGATGACAGGTCGGCCGGGAGCATGACGGCGCAGGGATCGTTTCACCGCGACCGGATCGAAGATCGCGCGCGTTGCTGAGCGCCGAACGTTCAAACACCGGGATGTTTGTTCCATCGCATCGCGCTGACGGCGCAAGCAACCCGTCCAGTGACTTCTCCTTTGCTTCAGCACCGATTCTGTTGCACAGTCCGTAGTCAGTTCCGTGCGTCAGGTCCGGCCATGCTTTCCGCTTCGGCCGGAGGTCCTTGACCAAGCCGGTGAAGTCGCAGACGAAGCGCCGGTACCAGACCAGCTCGCCACACGGAACACTTGATGCTTTCGCCACTCGGCAGGAATCGAGTTGAGCATTGTTACAGCCCCGCAGCCTCTTCAACGTATTCTTTCACCAGTAAGAGATTCTCCATCGATCCTTCCAGCATGATATCCATAGGCTTTTGTCCGTCCAAGGCGTCATGCGGCTCTCGTAACCAATCATTTTCAGCCTTCTCATCACGAAACAGTGAGTAAAGCGTCTTTCGGATGCGAAACAGGCTGGCGATCCGATGTTTGAGATCACGGCTCCGCAGCGGCGCGAGACCGGCCAGCAGGCTTTCCACATACGCTCGCTCGGTATCTTCCAAACCGAGCAGAGGAATCGCGTCCGCTCGACTAAGATGCCACGTTTTCAGGAGTTTTTCCAGGAACTGAACCGGACCGGTCAATCTGGGTTGGTACATTCTTGCGGCTGGAATATCGAAAGAAAACTTTCAATACTGTGGCCGAGGTGTTTTTGGTTGAATCGGTTTTTTGATTTAGTTGGCGTCACGAGGTTTCTCCCAAAAGATGTTTCGGTCAAGACGGTCACGGAGTCCTCGCAAGGTGTTGTCCGCCTGGTCGATCTCTCGTTTCAGATCTGCGAGTGAGTCCTCCGTGAGCTGTATGAAAAGGGCTTGCTGCCCGGCTACAGGTTCGTCGAACTGTAGTCGGGCGACGATGACCGGCACCAGTTTTGAGTCTTCGACGGCTCCATGAGATATGACCCTGAGATCGCAATAGTTGTGATTCAACCACGGTCGGCGCGACCGCTACGGCGGCGTTGCGCCGCTCCTCTCTCTCTATCTTAGGCAGCTCCGAAAAGAACCGAAAGAAGGCATCAGGTTGAAACGGATCGACTCTCATCAGAGCCGCGAAGTCGATCAGGCTTTGACGGCGTTCGTCCGGCGGACCGATGCGACGAACGGCCTGCCGGATCAGCTGCGCGGCCGCTAGCACTTGTCGTCCTTGGTCTTCGAGATCGCAGACCTGCTCAAACCGCAGGACGTCGCCTGCCGGAACGTCGAACCTGCCGTGGCGCTCGACAAGGTCGGCAAGTCTGTCGACTGATTTCTTGGGGAGAGACAGGAATCTCGCGGCGTCTCTCCGAAATGAGAGATTGTACACGACATCGCCCAAGTGCTCGGTCAACTGGTCAGCCATGTGATCCGTCCTCCTTGGCAGCGTACCACATCGCGCGTCAAGCCGCTACAGGGGGCCGCCGTGGCCGGCGGCTGCCACGGCAGCGCGCACCAGCGGCGGCAAGGTGCCGTGTCGGCGCTGACAAGCCTGCCACGCTGATGGTCTCGTCGGGCTCTTCTGCATCAGGGAGTGGCTTATGGGAGCCGGTCAAGTGTAGAGTAGGCAAAGCGATGCGCTACGGACGTCGCACGGGAGCCGGTGGTGGCGGCCTCTCCGTGGACCGGCGCCACGCGGACCTGATCGAGTTCAAGTACCACAAGCTCAAGCGCTCCGATACGATGGATCAGTCGGCGCGGGCGCAGTTGACCCGCTACCTGGCCGACGACCGGCTGGCGCGGCAGTTGCCGGGCGTCCGCTTCTCCGGCCTGATCGTGGTCTTCCACAGCTGGGAGATCGGCGCGCTACGTGGTTGGTTTCAACCCGGTCTGGCCGTGGTTGTTGAACCACCCATAGTCCGGGTACTTGATGGAGTTTCGCGGGTCATTGGGGACGTAGATCAGCATTGCGCGTAGCTCCTGCATGGTTTGATCGGTACGCGTCCGAAACTTGCCGGTGCGGCGGCGGAGTTCTTGCTCAAGCTCCTCCCCTTCGCAGGTCTCCACGCTTTTCTTGCCGCGATAGCGGGCGGCGGGATCGGTCCGCAATTGCAACTTGGTAACGCGCAGGTGGACGGAACCGGCGCCGTGCGGCTTGGCGCCGCCGATTTTGTGCCGCAATGGCCCCGTCAGAGTCTTTCCCGGTTGATCGCGGTCACGGCCGAGCGCCGCCGCGCTCAGTTCAACGGTGGTCTCCTCTTCGAGTACCAGGCAGTAGAGGAGCAGGTCGAGTTCGTTCTCTCGCAGGTTCTGGAAGTCCGCGGTAAAGCGGAAGCAGGTTTCCGGCGGCGCCGGGCTTACCTTCACCTTCGCTGTCTCCTTGATTTCTGCGGGCGCCTCCGTGAGCCGCTTCGCTCCGGCGCGGTGATGGTAGAGCTTGCGCCGGTTGTCGTTGGGGTAGAACGAACGATGGGTGTGCTTGGGTTGGCCGACGACGACCTCGTAGCGCGGCCACCGGTGGGGTGGGGGCGTGGCGTCATCAACGAGTTCGGCGTCGCTGAAGTGGACCAGTCCCGCGAAGACCATGCCGCTGTCCAGATGGCCGAAGGTACGGGCGACGACGTCGAGGCGTGAACCGTGTTGCGCATTGGCCAACTCATGCGGACGATCGACTTTCATCTTGGGAAAGGGGACGGCGGCATTGCCGACGATTTCGGCAAGGGAGCGGATTGCTCCTTTGAGAGAGGTGGCCGGAATATACGGATACGGCTTATGGTCGCGGACGTGGCGTAGGAATCGCTTGTCCTGGTGGCTTGCGCCGTCACCGACGAACAACGGGGTCAACGCCTCGATCTCGCACCAGAGACGGCCGGCAAGCCCGTCCAGGCGGTGGTGGTAGTGCGGTTGGTCGTGTTCTACGGCCCGATCGCTGACTGTGACCCAACGGTAGGGATTCCAGAACGGTTCGCCTTTAGGCATCGGGACCTCCGGCTGCGGGCTCGAGGTCGCACAGGCGCAGGAAGTGCGGCTCGCCTACGTCGTCGCGCCACTGCTCCACGACCGCTTTGACGTGGCGGCTGCCGCCGGCGACCGGATAGCGGAACCGATGGGGAATGCGCAGCTCGATCCACTCTTCGGGGCTGGCCTCCGTCTGCTGTCCCCAGAGGTAGTAGCGCTCCCGCTTCGGGTGCAGCGTCTCCAGGACGCCGGAACAGTCCTCCAAGACATCCCCGGTCCAGTCGGCGTCACCGAGAAAGACGGTGCGCCAGCAGGTTTCGCCGAGCGCCGCGATGACGCGCCAGCGCAACTCGCCGTCAGGCGCGAACAGTCGGCCCGCCGCCGAACGGGACAGGCATCTGCCCGTTCGTTGTAGGTCCGGCTCACGGCCGGCGCCGCACCAGCGGAGATCGTCGTCGAGGCCGCGCCACCAGTCGAACGCCCAGCCGTCGGCCGCTTCCAGCCAGATGCGGCGCGGAACCGCGCCGTCGGAGGGCGCATCGAGGTTCGTGACGAGTTCGAGAAACCCGTCGCGTGTCAGGTCAGCCGTCTTCAAGCAAGCCACGGTCATGCTCCGGTCGGCTGGCGGGATTGTTCGGACACCCGTCCTCGCGGTCCTCCGTGCCACTGCAGAAACGCTTCGAACGCCGGCGTCAGCGAATGCAACTGCGCGGCCCAGTCGTCCAGGACGTACTCCCGGCGAAGGCCGCGCGCTTCGGATTCCGGCAACACAACCGGTTCCGGCGGCGTCCAGTCGTGCAGGGCGTACGCCTCCTGCTCCGCGGGTGTTGCGATCTGGCCCATGCCCGCAAGCGATAGCGGCGATTCCGCCGTGCCCAGATAGGACAGCCGAAAGGCCGTTACCTCGGCGCGTATCCGGCCCATGCCGCGGCTGCGCCCCGATCCCACGGCGATCATCTCATCTCTCAGATCGGCCAGCAGCAGATTGAGGCCGGCGAGCTGCCACAGCTCGAAGTTCGTCAGCCGGATGCGCGCCTCGAACCTGCCCCCGACCACTGCTTTCAGGTTGAACAACACGCGGCGCACGGCGCCTCCTGTGAAGCGGTCGATGCCTACGCCGTGGCGCAACTCGCCCGTGGGAGGACGGTCTCCGGTAGCGGGGTATGCATCGCCGATGCTGAACCGGCCGGCGAATTTCAACGAACCGAACAGCCGGCATGCCGCGCACGAGTCGGCGTACGCGGCGGACGCCACGTCTTTTACGCCGTTTCGAGAACGATACGCGCAGCCGAAAGACTCCTTCTCCTCATCGACCGGAATCAAAATGTCATCACGCTTCGGGTCGAAGTACGGCAGACACACGCTCCCCGGTCGCAGTGTCCGGGCGATGCGTTCGAAGTGGCTGCGCAGCACGCCTTTGAGTGACGAGCCCGGGAGGTAATAGACGCTCTCGCCGTCCCGGAAAGTCCGGACCGGCACCATGTCGGCCTCGTCGAGCGTTGCGTAGCCGCTCTTGACCAGGATCGGATCGACGGGTTCGATCTCGACGGTCACGTCCGCTTGGCAAAGCCATTTTCGCAACATGTCAACCCTCCTCGCTCGGCGCCGGCTGCAGGCGGCGTTGAATGCGATCGCCGAAGAAGGACTCCCAGTCACCCAGGTCACTGAGACGGTCGTCCGTGGTCGTCGAAGTGAGAAACTTGACCCGTTGCTCCGGGTCGCTCAGGTCCACGCCGCTCGCCTTGATTTCCCGCAGATGGAACCGGCCGAGGCCGCGGCTGGTAAATCCGCCGATGCTGCTGCCGGAGCACCACTCGAACAGCGCCGCGCCGAGCAAGGCCAAGTCCTGGTCGCTCGGGCTGTCCAGGTCGATGCAGAGCGCGAAGCGGCTGCCGGAAGGGATCACTTCGTAGTCGTACTTCAGGCCGTCGACCGCAGTCTGACTGTCGCGGTCGATCACCACCCCGTCACGAACCTGCACGACGTTCGCCCAATCCTTCAAGGCGCCGTCGCTCACCCACAGGCGGCCTGCCTGCACCGGCGACCCGAACAGCTTGCACACGTCGCACGTGTGCTCGTCGATCCACCCCATGCGGCGCGCCACGCTTTCACGAGACGCCTGGCGGTATTCCTCGCGCACCGTGCGGTTGCGGTAGTAGTTGATGTCGCTCGTACAGTTGACGCCGCTTGCCTCGCTGCTCAGCAGGCAGGCGTCCAGGTTCAGGGCGTGCGCCAGCGTCTCGCAGGTGCTCCGCAGCCGTCCCTTGAGCGAGGACCCGGGCAGGACCGGCAGGCCATTGAAATCCAACATGACGCCCAGATCGCTGCTTTCTCCCTCATGGCCCGAGCCGATGCGCCATGCTGTCTCGAACACCAAGTCGGCCGTGACTCGGGTCTTAATCGTCATTCTCTCAATCCTCATGATTCGTTTCCGGCCGTGCCAAGGCGGTACAGGGCATGCGTACAGAACCGTTCAAAAAAAGCCGGGCGGTGGGTCTTTTCTTGCTCGTCGAGCCACTCTCGTTGACGCCTCCTCGTCTGACTCATATGGTCCTCCGGCGCTAACTTCAAGATTTCCTTGCGAACGGACCAGTCGGCTTTCGAATCGCAGAGTTGCTCCACCAGTCTCCATAGTCGGATTTCCGGTGCGTTCGGGTTCCTGCGTTCCGCTCGCTCGCGTTGATGCTGAGCAAAGTCCTTGACCTTCAGCGGTTGCTGCCGTGCGATCTGCCTCAGACCGTAGATCTGTGATCTCTGGACGGGGAAAGCATCCATATCCTCAAGGAGCTTATCGAGTTGATCGTGGGCTTGGTCGCGGTAGACGGTATCGGACAGCAGATCGACGGTGGTCATGGTCCTTTCTCCATCTCCTTCAGTGCGAGTCGATACAGGTATTCGCCTACGACAGCCTGCACCCAGCCGCGGGCGAGGCGGAGACGTAGCGCCATCCGGTCGTACTGGTCATCCGTCAGCTCCTCGCTGATTGTGCGCAGCCGCGCAAGCGTCTTCAGTACGTCGGGTCCGACCGCCCTCCACTTCTCGTTGCCCTTACCCATCTGGTTCTTGACGAAGTCCTCAATGTCGGCGAAGCGCGGGGCGGAGCAGGCGATCTGCTGCAGGTTGCGCACCTGGGAGCTGATCTTCTCCTTGTCCGAGCGGAATTGACAGAAGAAGCGCTTACCCAACGTAGAGAACTCATCATGTTTCTCGTCAAGGTAGCAGTCAACCTTGTTGATCAGCTCGGTGCTCAAGACGTGCACGGGTATGCCTCCTGGGTGGCAAATCGGCGGTGGAACTCATCGGACACCGATACTACGCCGAAACCCTCGTTGCGCCGCAAACCTATGCCGTCGTCGGCCAGGGCGGCAAGCCGCGCGACGAGCGCGCCGCGTTGGGCTGGCGTTCCCTCGAATCGATAGACGTAGGTCGCGCCACGTCCCACCGCCCACTCGTCCTGGCGCGGCAGCCCGTGGGCCGCGTTCCAGCCGCGCAGGCGCTCGTGCGCGGTCACGGCGGCGATCCAGCGCACGGTACCGCCGGATTCGAGGGGCCGAGCTTCGCGGTTCCGCAACGGGAACGCTGCCGAAACGGTGGGCATGCGCGGCAGCCAACCGATCATGTCCGCCGGGTCGAGGGAATAGCGCAGAAACCGATCCACGATCACGGCGCCGGTCGGCAGTGAAACAGCGAAGAAGAAGCCATCCGCCGTCAAGTCCCGGATGGCGAACGGCGTCCGCAGGAAATCGTGCAGGTCGGAGCTCCATCGGAGCCACCGATCGAGCTGCGCCCGCGGGCCTTCCGGCTCAGCCGCCTCCCCAAGCTCTACGTGCACGTCTCCGTAGCCCCGCGTGCGGGCGTGGCCGACGGAAATACGGCCACCTTCGTCGTCCACCAGCCGCCGCAACGTTTCGAGGGCGTCGTCATCGGCGCGGAGCCAACCGTGCAGATCGGCGGCGTTTCCGGACGGCGCCAGCGCTTCCAGCGTGTAGAGTATGGAATCGGCGGCCGTGCCCGTCAGCCGGTCGATCCCTACGTGCGCGGCGACCTGCGGGATATTCGTCGCCTCCCGAATGCGGGCGCCGTCGTCGTGATAGAAGCCGTCTTGCGCCTTCAGGTCTGCACCGCACTGCGCGCACTGCTGCCAGTCGCGGCCTACGCCGTCAGACATCCGGCCCTCCAGGTAGTGTTGCGCGACGCGGAACCACAGCACGTCCACCAGGGTATGCCGCAGCCGTTCGCGCTTGCAGGTAGCCGCTGTCATGGGGAACATCCGCGGCCCGGGGTCCAGCGGCCCGAAGCGGCAGGCGGCATCGTTCAGGAACAGACGCTCGAACGCCCCGTCCGTCTCGCCGGGCTGGCCGCGGCGCTGCAGGTAGATCGACGCAAACGCCCCACGAACCAGGGCGCCGGCTACCGATCGCGCGCTGTCGGAACGTTCGGATTGCCGATCCCGCCGAATGGCCAACGGCGCCAGCAACCTGGCGGCGACGGAGACGGTCTTCATGCCATTTCCTCGCGCACCATGTTGACCGAGAAGGCCCATTCCCGTTCCCGGAAGCTCGTAAGTGCTGCCTCGATCGTCGTGTTTGCGTCGTTCCAGCACAGTGACTCGACCTCGATCGCACACCTGCCCATGCCGACGCTCTTGTCGCCGCCCAACGTCTCCAGCGTCAACAGACCGGCCACCAGAAGCGCGTACTCGTACGGGAAACCTTGCCCATCCTCCGGCGTCAGCACTCCGGCGGGATGCCGGGCGCGGATGGAACCGTGCAAGTCGATCCCCGCTTCGACCGTCTCGGTAGTGAACAGGTGTTGCTCCCTGACCGTCCCCGTGATCCGGTCGATGGCGGTGCGAGCCGGCACGGCGGTCGTATCCTGTGGCGTGCGCTCCGGCGGGAGGGCGTTCGTCACAAACACGCACTCACCTTGATAACGGCTGCCAAAGAGTCGATCGATCAGCAGGCCGGAGTTGGCCAGCGGCCTGAAGTGCTTGACCAAGTTGCGGTCGCTCGCCTCGGCGCCGGCATGAGGATCGACCGTTTCGACGCCGAGCGCAGTCGCAAGGCGCTCGCACTGATGCCGCAACGCGCCCTTCATTTGCGAGCCCGGCACGAAGGGCGCGCCGGCGGCGGAACGCTGCTGCAAGCGATCCGCTACGGCGGACTGATAGCCGCTGCCCACGTGCCATCGTCCTCTCCACGTAATTCGGTAACCGATATCGAGGCGCTGCGGCGTCAACTTCCGGTCTCCTCGGTATGCTGAAACAGATCGTAGGCGTCCACGACGTCCGCCACGCACAGGAGCCGGCGGTTACCCGATTGATACCACGGGAAGCGGACCGCATGGCCGGCGGGGCACAGCCGTTGCACGGCGTCCCACAGCGCGCGGCGTTGCGACGGTTCGGCGCCATGCCGGGCGCGTGCGAACACCTGCCGGACACCACGTTCGGCAGCGCCCTCCGCCTGGTTCAGTGCCGCCGCCAGGAGCTCGTGGAGCTTGCTACGCGGAAAGTTGGCCGAGCGCAATTCTCCGACCGCCCGGCGTACCTGCCGCAACTGCGCTGGCGTCAGCGGCCGAAGCGTGCGCGGCGCGTCGGAATCAGTGAGGTAGGTGTCCCTTCGGGCTTGTTCAAGGGCGTGGCTGTTGGCGCCGGCCACGACGTGGAAGTCGATGCGGGCGGCGTCACGCTCACCATTCGTTCCGTTGGGGTTGCGTTTGGCGTTCCTCAGCAACTGCTCGGCAAGGTCGAGCGCCAGGTAGAACGGGTAGGTGCTCCGCACGATGGCGACGCCGCAGGAGATCGTGAAGCCTCTGTCGCCGCGGCGCTCTTGAAAGAAGCGCCGCGCGCCGTCCTCCTTCACGCCGTCGATCTTGGCGCGGGTGAGACGCTCGAACTCGTGAGTGGCGCGCAACGCAAAGTCGAGGGCGCGGTCCGCCGGCAGCGCCACCAGCAGATCATCGCCACCGAGTAGCAGGACGTCGGCCGGCAGGGGAGGCGGCCGGCGCTCCCGATCAATGGCGCTACGGATGCGCTCAACGTCCTCTCGCATGACTTCATCGAGCCCGAGAAAGCACGCCTCCCGGATGCTCCGGTCGACGATCTGGCTGAAACTCCGGCAGGTCCCGGAGCTGTCCAGCGCCTGCACGACCTTGCCCATCGCGTTCCCGTCGGCGTACACCACGCCGACGTAGTTCCGCCACGAAGAGCGTTCGCCGATGGCCGTCATGTTCGCGCACCGCAGTTCCGCCCACTCCTCCTGCGCCGGCCACGGCCCGGAACGGCTCAGATGTTCCATCCACCCGTGCCAGACAGCCCCAGCCCGCGCTTCCCGGCCTTCGCGCACCTTCAGAAGGCTGGACTCGGACAACATGGTGACGCCTTCGGCGCCGACGTCCGCGCCGGCGGCCGGCAGATGAGAAGCGGACCGGCACTCCATGATCGCCGGCAGGGTGGATGCGCTGAGATGACCGCCGCCAAAGCCGCGGCGGCAGCGCAACTGGAAGTGGGCTTGGCTCACGGCGTTACGGTATGACCCGTCGTCCGCCAGCGGAGCGATGCCGTATGCCGGCCGCACCTCGCCACCCGTCTGCTCCCGGATGGAACGGACCATACGCCGGCAGGCCGCCTCCACCGTGTCGGCGTCGCACCGCCGGACGATGAACTGCGCCGAACCGCCGTTGGCGTAGACGGTCTCCAACTCCGCCGCGCCGAGGTGCTCGCGGAGCACGTGCTCCATTGCGTGTCGGTTCAAGCGATCCAGGCAGGCGCTGGCGCCCCGGACCTCATTCAAAGGGTCCGTGCCGAACACCCAGCTCTTGATCGACGGGATGTCGATCTGCGCCAGGAAGTCGGTTCGCTTCACGATCGCCCCCGGCACGGGATCAGCAGCACAAGCAACCGGCGCAGCATACCGCCGCGAGCGGCGCGACGCAACTGCGCGCTGTTCGCGGCGTCAGTCGGCAAGGCAGCGTCCGAAGGCATCGCGCAGCTCCTCTCGCAGCCGGTCAGGGTCATTGATCATTCCGCGGTATCTCTTGTGTGGCCGGGTGGTGTGCGCCAGCGCGTTCCGGATGTTATTGAGCTTCCGGTGCGCTTGCTGTTCGTCGGCGCCATCGGCGGTCAGCGCTCTCATGGCCTCCTTCCGAAGTTCGTCGTCGTATCGATCGATGGGCATCCTCATGTTCTGGCATGACCGGTTGATACACGCTTCCCAACCCAACATTGCCGCGCGTACGAAGTCGTGCCGGTCCAGATACTGATAGGCGAGCACCCGCTGCTTCTGCCAGGAGCTGCCCTGATCCACCCACCGAAGCCGTTTCTCCAACTCCTCCTGGAACAGACCGGATGCGCCGCCAAGCCGCTCGTTGCGCTCCGAGAGATAGTGAAGAAACGTGCGCACCCTGTTCTCGGCGGCGGGTACGTTGAGAATCCGCTCGTGAAAGGACGCATCCGCCACGCACTTCGCTTTGTCCGGCGGCACGCCGTCAGCGATCAGCAGCGGTTCGAACACGCCCAGGTCCCCGGTGGCGTCATACCGCTCCAGCGCCGCTACCCAACGCCGCACGCGGACCAGCCCGTCGAGCTTGAGCGCCGGCGTGACGCCGTTCTGTGTCATGTCCATCGCGCCATACCACAGGTCCTTGACCCGGAGACTGCGGACGCGCTCCAGCATGAACGCCGACAGGAACCCGACCATGGCGAGATGGCGGAACCCGTGGGTGAGGTCGAAACTCACTGCGCCGCCGGGCGCCACCCGGGCGATCGTATCCAGGATGGCGTACTGCTCATCCAGCGTCTCCCCGAACGGTATGAGGCGCGGCGTTACGTCGTCGCAGCCCATCCGCTCTCTCATGAGGGGAGTGACGCGGTCCAGGAGGTTCTGGTCGACGGCCGCGCCGATCTCCGCGTCCAGGAGCTCAATACGGTCGTCCTCGCCCTGGCCGCGCGCCGCCACGTGTTCGACCAGCGCGCCCCACTGACTGCCGTTCGTACCCAGGATGACCACGGCGTTCGGCTTCAGGTACTCCGCCAACGCCAGTCCGAAGAACGGGGTCTCCCTGGTCCAACCGTCGGGAAACCGGTAGTGGGCCGGCCGGTACGGCGCTTCTCTGGTGTCTCTCCCGCGGCCGAGGAACGTGACCAGGGTGTGTTTCATGCTCGTCCTCCAGGCCATTCAAGCAAGTACTGTGCCATCCTGACCGCTGGTTGTGCGGGCGCGGCGCAGAGGCCGGACCGCTGGCGCCGGGGGAGCGCCAGAGTACCGTCACACGCAATTGTTGGCAAGCTGCGAGGACTGGGGTTGCGCCGCGTACCGGGCTCTCGCCTCCTCCTCCTGCTGCCGGCGGACCGTAAGAAACCTTCCGCAATGCCAAAGTACGTTATGGTGTGCGAGCCGGTGGCCGCGGCGGCGACCGGCTTCGGGGCGACTCCGGCCGTTGGCACGGTCGTTGCTTTCGCTTCATCACGCGGCCGATGGGACAAACGGGCAAGGAGTAGCGATGGGACGTAACGTGCTGAGAGCCTCATAGATGACCGATGGACCGGAGCGGATGCCGAATTGCGTGCGCTTTCGTCTGACCGGCGCACGGCTGCCGGCCGCGCCCGCGGGGCACCAGGTCGCCGAACGCGCCCGCCGCGCCACGCTCGGCCGGGCGCGCATGATGTACGGGTCGGGCGGCATACCGGCGGCGCTGTCCGGCCACGACGCGGCCGGCGCCGCTCCGATCCGGGACCATCGGCACGCCTTCTGGCTGCCGGAGGACGCCGACGGCGACGGGCGCATCGACCACCTCACCGTGTACGCCGCGGCGATGGACGGGACCGCGCTGGCGGCGCTGTTGGCGGCGAACATCGCGATTCATTCCCGCAACGAGCGATGGCGCGCAGCCTCGGAGTGGATCGGCCGGCATGACCAGCCGGATGTCCCGACGTCCTTGCTGAGAACGGCGGTCGCATGGGTCTCGCTCTCTCCTTACTACCGTCCCTGGCACGCCAAGCGCGGCTTCTCGCAGGACGACATGATCCGTCGCGAATGCGCCGCGCGCGGCCTGCCGCCGGTGACGGAAGTGGAGTTGACCGGCCATGGCGCCGCCCCGCCGCGCTGGCGATGGCGGGAGAGCGAACCGAAAGGGAGCGGCCGCGGCACGTCGTGGAGGCTGGTCTTCGCCGGCCCCGTGCGCGGGCCGCTGGCGTTCGGCTACGGCTGCCACTTCGGCCTTGGCCTGTTCGCCCCGGAACAGCGCGATGCGTGACGCCGGCGCGCGCGGCTGCGCCGCGGCCATCCGCCATCCGGTCTACGTCAGCATCCAGGGCGCGCGCGTGAGCTTGTCGGGCCGCACCCTCGAGGTGGCGGCCAAGGACCGGCCCCTGTGCTCGCGCCTGCGCCTGGACGAGATGTCGGAGATGATCGTCATGGGCAACGTCCAGGTGACCACTCCGGCGCTGCAGGAACTGATGCGGCGCGGCATTCCGGTCTGCTGGACCACGGCGTCCGGCTGGTTTCTGGGCGCGACGGCCGGCTTCGGCCACGGCGACGGCGCGTTACGCGCCGCGCAGCACGCCGCCGCGGCCGATCCTGCGCGCCGCATCGCCTTCGCCCGCACCTGGGTGGCCGCAAAGATCAGGAACTGCCGCACCCTCCTGCGCCGCAACGGGAAGGGCCGCCAGGCGAAGCTCTCCGTGCGCCGTCTGACGGAACTGGTGGAGTGCGCCGAGCGCACCGGCAACATGGATCAGCTGCGCGGCTACGAGGGCGCCGCAGCCGCCGTCTACTTCAAGACCTTTCCGGCAATGCTCCGCGAGCGGGCCGGCTGGGCGGCCGAGCGGTTCCGGGGCCGCAACCGCCGTCCGCCGCGCGATCCGGTGAACGCCGCGCTGTCCTTCGCGTACACCGTCCAGACCCGCTCCTGGAGCGTCGCCGTCTCCTCCTCCGGGCTCGATCTGTTCACCGGGTTTCTGCACGGTTTTCGTCATGGCCGCCCCGCCCTGGCGCTCGACATGATGGAGCCGGCGCGGCCCCGGATAGCGGACTCCGTCGTGCTGCGCATCTTGAACTCCGGCATGCTCAAAGCCGGCGACGTGGAACAGGAAGGTGACGCCGTCCTGCTCGGCGAACGGGGCCGGCGCGTCCTGCTGGGCGCCCTGGAGGACCGGCTGGAGCGGACCATCCTCCACGACGTCCTGGGAGGGTCCGTAGCCTACCGCGACCTGCCGTTCATTGAGTCCGCCCGCTTGGCCCGATCTCTGCGCCGTGACGAGGAGCCTCCGGCGCAGATGAGATGGCGATAGCCGGAGCGTCCTGACGTGCCTGCTGCCGGAAGAGAGTATCTGGTCACTTACGACATTTCGTCCCCCAAGCGATGGCGCCGGGTCTTCCGCCTGCTGCACGGTTACGGCGACTGGGTACAGCTCTCCGTGTTCCGTTGCCGCTTGGACCCACGCCGCCGGCGCCTGATGGAGCAGGAGCTGCGCGCCGTGATGGAGACCGGCGAAGACCGGCTGCTGATTGCGCGTCTGGACGAAGACCGGGAGCCGGGCGCGGGAGGAGTGAAGTCAGATCGCCGGGCGCTGATCGTGTAAGTGAACCGCCGGGTCCGCATGGCGGTGGCGGCGATGGGCGGCGCAACAGCCGGAGATTGCCGGGATGGCGATGGGTCGCGCCGGCGCCGTTGCGGAATCCGGCCCTGCCGATTCCTTCGGCGCCGAAGGTCGGACCGCTCCGGGTGGCAGCGCCGCTGTCACAGCGCCGGAGTGCACGGAGTCCGGTTGCCGCCAAGGACCGAACGAGGTACCGTAGGAGCCAACTAGGCAGGCGTTCATTGACAGACGACGCGAGACCGTGGGCCGCCCTGCTGATCCCCGGATTCCGCTCGCGTCTTACCAGGTGTTGACACCTTGGAGAGATACGGCGGATGATTGAGCGAGACGGCCGCAGTCGACGGGCCGATCGCCCGTCCACCGCGGCTTCCGCTCGCAACTCCCGGATCACGTCCATGCGGATCAAGGGGTTGGGAAGCGGGAGTCACCAGCCGCGCCAACCGCGCGGCCCTATTGAAACATGAAAAAGCACGCACGGTACGTTTTTCTTGTCCAGTCACCAGCCGCGCCAACCGCGCGGCCCTATTGAAACAATACTGACGCGCGGTCCGATACCAGGGCTGTCCCCGGTATGTCACCAGCCGCGCCAACCGCGCGGCCCTATTGAAACGAGACGATCTGGGCGCTGTCCGGCGGCACGTCCACGAAGTCACCAGCCGCGCCAACCGCGCGGCCCTATTGAAACGTGATCGAGGAGCGGCCGGTGATCGACCGACAGGAGCGGTCACCAGCCGCGCCAACCGCGCGGCCCTATTGAAACGTCCCGGGATCGCTCTCGAACTGGATCATGTAGTCCAGGGTCACCAGCCGCGCCAACCGCGCGGCCCTATTGAAACGCGGTCGCGCTTGGCGGCGGCCTTCGTTCCTGCCTCCATGTCACCAGCCGCGCCAACCGCGCGGCCCTATTGAAACCTAACGGAAACCTCGTCAGACAGCACCGAGTCAAAGATACTTGCTGGTCACCAGCCGCGCCAACCGCGCGGCCCTATTGAAACTTAGAGTGGTACGCACAACTGTCTCGTGCCCTATGAATGATGTCACCAGCCGCGCCAACCGCGCGGCCCTATTGAAACGCCCCGTGCTCGGTGACGAGCGTGGCCACGTTTAGCTCACGTCACCAGCCGCGCCAACCGCGCGGCCCTATTGAAACTCAGCTGCTCGGAGGTCTCGTTCAAAACTGGCCGAGGCTCGTGCATGTCACCAGCCGCGCCAACCGCGTGGCTTTATCGACGATAGAAATCCTGCAAGTCCCCGGTTCGGAATTTACTTTGTTGACCGTCGGCCGGATTGTTAGTAAATTACGACGCATCGGGCAGTACGTGTTCGACGGTACGGCCCACGATTTCCGTAACGGAGACATTTCACCAAATCGCAGGAGTAAACCATGAATGACCGCGCCGGAGACAAGCCGAAGGTTTCTGACGTTTCTGAAGTCGCTGACCGACAAGGTCGAGGAGCAGAACGAACCCGTAGCGGTGGCGCCCGGTCTCCATCGATGTCGGAGAAAGTACCACCTGTCCCGGCCAAGGAGTCTGATACGATCAACGCCTCCGACGTATTCGCCTCCATACGTACGCCTTCACAGGTTGTGGAACGCGAGATTCTACGCGTTGTCGCGACCTTACAAGGCCCGGATTCGAAGGGCGCCTTCGAACGAGCGCGCACTGAAACCCTCTTCTGGGTCAGGCGGCGAACCGGAGGTAGGCTGCCGAAAGATGCATGGGACGGTCGGGGATTCGATCACCTGCCAGGTGGTCGCGCCGTGATGGCGCGTTCCGTAGACAATGAAATAGCCACTCTTTGGGCACTGCGCACCGATGATCCTGACAAGAATATACCGGGGCGTACCTGGATAACGGAAGTTGCAATCGGATTGCCCAAGAAAGGGCAAGCTCAAATGAGCGTCAGACTTATGGCATATTCATCTGAGTCAGACTTGGTGATTAGTCCGCATGTCCCAGGCGTAGTACGTCAGGTCCACAACAGATGTGGTCTATGCTCCGGGAAGTACCCTGTAATTGATGTTCCGAAATACATAGAAACTGACGGAGAATTGAGTAGGTTCTTGGAGCTTCTCGAAGATCCAAACCGATGTCTGCCAGTGATTGTGGCATCGGGAGACGAACGTGCTGGCGATCCTGGTAGCCCTTTGCTCAATACTGAGTCGCTCGCGATAGCTACGCTCGGCATTGCCCATGTGGTGATCCTTCCAGCAAAGCACAGTTACGCGGTTTCTGAGAAGATCGGAAAAGCCAGATCCGTATTCCACGGGGCTATTAGAATGTATATGAGCGGCTTCAATCAATCCGCTGACCCCTACGAACACCCGTTGTTTGTCGGATATAGAGTGAGCAACAGTCCCAAGGAAATCGAGGTTGAACTCAGGAGATTAGCGGCACGCGAGAGCGTTCGGAGAACGAGGCTTGGTCATGATGTATTGCCATTTGCCGATGTCCGAAGCGAGGCAGCCCGACGCAAGGCGCAGCAACGCGAGGTGGCGACTGACCGGGTGGTTCGCGGCAACCGATTGGCCAAGGAGCGGATCGAGGCGCTCGAGCGGCAGGTCCAAGCGCAGAAATTCGAGGTCAGAGCGCTGGAGGCTCAAGTGCGGTCGGCAAAATCTGACGCCGAACGATGTTTCGATCTCGCGACTCAAGAGGAAGAACGGGCGAAGGTCGCGGAGAAGAATCAACAAGGCCTACGGGCTCATGTTCAGGCCCTTCGCGATACGCTATCACAGCAACATATTGACCCTGATCGCGACCTAGAGTTACCCAACACCTGGGAATGGTTTGCTGAGTGGTGCGATGAACACCTTGCTGGTCGCCTTGTATTGGTCCCGCGAGCGCGTCGGGGAATCAAAAAGGCGATACTTGACGATGCGAGAACGGCAGCCGAATGCGTTTTGTGGTTGTCGTCAACGTACCGGCGTATTCGCATGCAAGGCGTTGATGAAGTGGGGAGAGCGGCGCGCGATCACGTTCGTATTGTCAGACGACGGGACGGGAAGAATCTGGAAGGAATCCAGAACTCACTTTGTGGCGAAGATGAGTTTTCGTTTGACTGGCAAGACCGGAGACTGAAGGCTGATTGGCACGTCAAGAACGGCGGAAATACCCGCGATCCGGCGCGGTGTCTTCGAATTTACTATTGTTACGACGAAGTTACGCAGCAAATTGTCGTCGCAGACATGCCAAGGCATCGCAAAACGGGCGCGACATGATGCATTTACGGGTTCCTGTCGGGTCCGCGATTCCGGACAGTTGCTACAGTTGCTCACAGGAGGGACGGATCAGGCGGGGGAGATGCTTCGGTACGCGCCACCGAAGAACAGGAGGGATCGCCGGCGTCGGCTTGGCCGATGAAGATGTCGTGGTCGCCGCCGGGCAGGCGTTCGGTAAGGCAGCGGTCGACCCACGCCAGCGCGTCGCGGAACACGGCGCGCCGGTCGCCGCCGCGCGATCTCGACGCCGTCTAGGCTCTTGGGGCCGGGGGGTGGGAAGCGTTGCGACAACGCTTCCTGGTCGCGTCGCCGAACAAGCTTTGACACTCGGCCGCGCGCGCCACTATGCTCCGGCGCGACCAATCGCGAAGGCGGTACAACCATGACGCTGGGCGAGGCTCTGAGAAGCGTGCGCCCGGCGGACGCCGGCTCGCCGCGCGCGCTACGGCGTGATCGTTGCAGCCGGCGACCACGGCGTGATGGCGCAGGGGCTTCCGGGTTGCTCGGCGGTGTGACCGGCGACATCTACGGAGCGGTGAACGAAACGGCGGAGGCCGCCGTGCTGGTGTTGGCCGTCATCATACTGACCGCCGGCGCCGCGGGCGCGCTGCCGGACGCATAGGCGGAGGAGTTGCGAATGGGTCGATGGTTTCTGGTGCGGCACGGTCAGACCGACTGGAACGCCGCTGGCCGGGCGCAGGGCCAGCTGCCGGCGCCGCTCAACGCGACCGGACACGCGCAAGCGCAGGCGATCGCCGCGCGGCTTCGGCCGGAGCGGTTTACGGCCGTGTATGCGAGCGATCTGCGCCGCGTCACCCAGACGGCGGCGCCGATCATGCGCGGACGCAACGTGCCGCTGACCACGCTCCCCGCGCTGCGGGAAAAGAGCTTGGGCGTGTGGGAGGGCCTCACGTTCGCCGAGATCGAGGCGAAGTATGCGGACCAATACGCGGCGCTGTTCTCCGGAGATGACTCATGGGCGCCGCCGGGCGGGGAGAGCGACCGGCAGCTGTTCGAGCGGGTGGCGGCCGGCGTCGAACGCCTGCTGGAGACGCACGGCCGCGACGAAGGGGACCTGCTGGTGGTGGCGCACGGGGGTTCGCTGTGCGCCGCGGTCGTGCGCCTGTTGGAGCTGCCGGCCGCCAGCATGCCGCGCTTTCGGCTGGACAACTGCGGACTGTCCGTGATCACCGTGTTCGACGGCGGCGCGGCGCTCGACCTGCTCAACGACACCAACCACCTGGGGGCGCGCGGGTGACCGGTGAGTTGATTCTGCTGCTCGGCGGCGCCCGCGCCGGCAAGAGCGCCGCCGCGGAACGGTTGGCGCGGGCAGGCCGGCGGGCAGCCGGGTCATTCCTCCGCCAGGAAGGTGAAGGAGAAGAGGTCGGCGTCGCGCAGAAAGAAGCGGAGCACCCGCCAGTCGCCGTCGCCTTCGGGGGCCGGCACGCGCGGGTCACCCGACCAAGTAGCCGCGTGCTCCACGGAATCGCCCGTGATCGGATCGCAGGCATCCCGGCTACAGGGACCGAGCACGTCGCCGCGGCGGTCGGCCACCTCCACCCGAATCGAGCCGCCCGGCCGGCAGCGGGCGTTGATCGCCAGCCGGCGGCCGGGGCTCGACACCGGTTGGGTGACCACGATCCCTTCGCGCACGGCGTTGGCCGACAGAGAGGCAAAGCCGTGGCGACGCAACGTCACCAGTCCCAGGCCGCCTGAGGAGCCGCCGGGGTCACGCGCTTCCGGGTGGTCCAGCGCTTCGTTCGGCCCGGTCAAAAACCAATCGTGGTGGTAGTTGAAGCCGCCCTGGTAGAACCAGTGCTCGCCGCCGACGTCGATCGGCGGGCTGAACAGCGACGCCATCCAGGCGTCCCAGTGGCCGGGGCCGCGCGGCGCCAGGAACGGCTGCCGCTTGGCGGCCGGGCGCCAGCGCAGGCCGTCACGGCTCTGCAGGAGCTGCGTCTCCACCGTGTTGTCCATCGCGCGGAACAGGCCGGCGGTACCGAGATGCTGGTGGCCGATGCGGAACTGCGACAGGCCGTAGTACCCCTCATCCAGGCCGTCCTCGTCGTCGTCGGGCACGGCGATCAGCGCCGGTTCGCTCCAGTGCAGGAAGTCGTGGCTGCGGCTCTGCCACACGCGCCGCTTGTTTTGCGCCAGAGGCCGGTGCGGCCAGTACGGGTGCAGGAAGCGGTCCGCGCGGTACGGATGGCGCAGGTTCACGGCGCCCGGCACGCCGCCCAGGTGGGCGCGGACGTTGACCACGAATTGGCGCGCGTGTTCGTCGTACCAGAGGATGTTGACGTCGCCGGGACTGCCGCCGCGGCTGCCGAAGACCGGCTCCTGCCGGTACGGCGACCAGTGGATGCCGTCCGGCGAGTGGACGCAGGTGGTGACGCGGCGGCGGGCGGCGCCTTCGTACCAGATGCGGCGCAGCATGCCGCGGAAGCGTTCCTCCGGCCGCGGCGGGTACGGGTCGCGCACCACGGTCATGGCGTGCGCGTCGCCGAATTCGCCTCCGCCCAGCACGATGTTGGTGCGCCGGCCGTCGATCGAGCGCACGTCGAGTTCCGGCTTGCGCCAGTGCACGCCGTCGTCGCTCTCCGCGTAGAGGAGCGTGGCGCGCATGGCGAAGTTGGCCGGCGGCCGGCTGCCGGCCTCCTCGCCTCGGGCCGGGGCTCCTTCCTGGTCCTGGTACCAGCACTTGAACAGGCCGTCGTGCGGGTCGCGCAGGACCGTGGTGGAGCCGTAGTAGGCGGTCCACAGGCGGTGCTCCCAGGGCCGGTCCTCCGTGAACAGCGGGCCGTCCCGGCGCCGGCGGGGCGTATGCCAGCGCCGCGCGACGTCCTGCACGGAGTCGATCAACAAGTTGTCGACGAACGTCTGCGGCTCCAGCCCGACCGCCAGCAGGGTGCTGTCCCATGCGTGCTCGTTCACGCAGGCAGTCTGATGGCTCGGGCGGTCCGTGTCATTCCGGCAGGAGCCACTTGCGGGTCATCGGCCGGATGCGCACCAGCCGCGGGCAGACGCCGAGCCGGCGCTGCCACGCCCGGACGCGGCCGAGCAGGGCCGCCCGGCGCTGCAGGGCCGCCGTGCGTTGGTCAGGCGTCGTCGCCATCCGCCGGTTGCAGCAGCAGGGCCAGGACGTGCTCGACCACCTGCGCGCGTTCGTCCTTGTGCAGGCTCAGCAGCGGCTTGTAGAGCGCGGCGCGCAACCGCCGCCTTTCCTCCGGGCTCACGGCGGCGTTGGGAAACCGGGCCGTGAGCGCCTCCGCCTCCCGTGCCACCGCCAAGGCGGCGTCCTCGCCGATGCTGAAGCTGTCCTTGAGCCGCCAGTAGACGGCGAACGCGCGTGGCGGCAGGCCGCTCCGTTGCGCCGCCCGGCCGATCTCCTCGCGCTCCGCGGCGAGCTTCTCGATGTAGTCGAGCGCGGCGCCGCCGGTGGTCTGCCGGGTCTCCAGGTCGTGCAGTACCCGTTCGGCGCGCTCCCGGAGCGGGAACAGCAGTGGCGCCTCCTCCGGCGTTGCGCCGATCTCCTGTTGCAGCCCGCGCACCAGGTTGAAGACCTTGGCCGCGGAGGGGCCGGGCGCCTCGCGCAGCCGCCGCACCGTGGGAGCGTCGAAGGTGACCTCGGCCCGCAGCCCCGCCGCCTCCGGCCAGCTCTCGCTCGCACCGCGCCAGCCCGGCGATCAAGTCGGCCTGCAGCAGGTCGAGGTCGGCGATCGCGCCGCTCACGTCGGCGGTGTCGAACTGCAGCGCGGTGCGCAGCTCGCGCAGCACGCCGATGAAGTCGACGATCAGGCCGGCGCGCTTGCGGATGCCCTCGGCGTCGACATAGGGGCGGTTGACGCGCGCGATCGCCTGCAGCAGCACGTGGTCGCGCATCGGCTTGTCCAGGTACAGGCAGGAGAGCAGCGGCGCGTCGAAGCCGGTCAGCAGCTTGTCGGTGACGATCAGGATGCGCGGCTCGCGGTCCGGGCGCTTGAAGTCGAGCAGGACCTCCGGCTCGCGCGCCGGCGCGATCTGATACCGCGCCACAAGCGGGCGTTCCGTGGCGTCATCGTCCTGCCCGGTATAGACCGCTGCGCTCCACGCCGGCGGCAACAGCGCGTCGAGCGCCTGCTTGTAGCGGGCGCATGCCTCACGGTTCACGGCTACCAGGAATACCTTGTAACCGAGCGGCGCGACCTGCTCCCGGTAGTGCCGGGCCACGAATGCGGCCACCTTGCGGATGCGGTCGCCGGCGGTCAGGAAGGTGCGCAGGCGCACGGCGCGGTCCAGCACTCGGTTGAGTTCCTCGACGTCGGTCACGCCATCGGCGTCGGCGGCGCTGAGGAACTCGCGGTCGAGCTGCTCGGCGGGCACGGTGAGCTCGCTCGGAGCCAGCGCGTACCGGATCGGCAGGGTGGTGCAGGGTGCGCAGGAAGTCGGTCGGTTCGAAGAACGACTGCACCGCGAAGCGGTAGCCTTCGCCTGGCCGCTCCTTCCATCGCGCCAAGTAGCGGCGCGACGCGTTCCAGGTCACCCCGTACCAGTAGTCGAGGACATGGGTCACGTTGAAGAGCTGCGGCGCGGCCAGCAGCTCCGGCGTCTGCGTTTCGTAGCGCCGCAACTGCGCCACCCCGCGCTCAATGGCGCCGGCCGCGGTCGGGTTCTTGTGCTCGACGATCGCCGCCGGCACGCCGTTCACCACGAACATCACGTCGGCGCGGTTGCCCTTGCGCGTCGGCGGCTTGAGCCGCCACTCCCAGGTCACGTGCAGGGCGTTCTCGTCCGGCGTCTCGAAGTCGATCAGCCGCACCGGGCGATGGCGCCGCTCCGCGTCGTCATACGCCTGCCGCTCCCCGCGCAGCCAGGCCAGCACTTCGCGGTTCCCGTCGATGGTCGCCGGCAACGCTTCGATCCGCTCCACCACCGCGCGCGCCGCGTCGCCGTCCATCCAGGTATTGAACCGCCGCAGCGTCTCTTCCAGCACGCGGCGAAACAACATGCTTTCGTGCCCGCCCCGCAACTCCAGCGCCGCCTCCGGGGGCAACGGAGTCCAACCGACCTCTTCCGCGTGCCGCACCATCGGAAACTGCGCCGCCCCGGCCTCCGTGATCCTTCCCTCAGTCATCCATCTGTTCGATTCTGGCAATCAGCGGCGGCAAGTCCTTCCGAACCGTCTGCCAGACGATATCGAGGTTGATGTCGAAGTACGCATGGACGAGTCGGTTCCGCATCGCAATGATCCTGGACCAGGGGATGTCGTCCAATTGCTGGCGAGTCGCTTCGCTCACCTGGGCAGCCGCTTCGCCGATGATCTCCAGATCCTTGACTAACGCCAAGGTCAACTGACGATCTTCGTTCAAGTCCTCCCGGACGCGACCGTCCGCAAAAGATACTGCCTCACGCATCGCATCGACCATGTGCCGCAGGCGGATACGATCATTCTTGAACATACTGATCTTCCGCGACGGCAAGCACGTCCTGGCGAAAGTACGGACTCAGATCTTCCGGCGTCCGCAGGTCGACCTTGCGGCCGTCGAATAGATACGATAGCTCCATCTCCATGCCAGCGATACCGAGCAGCCCGGGAATGCGACCCGGCTGGAACTCTACCAGCAGATCGACGTCGCTCTCCGGCCCGAAGTCGTTCCGCAACGCCGAACCGAAAATCGCCAGCCGCTTGATGCCATGTTTCCTGCAGAAAGTGGCAAGCGCTGCCTTCGATACCGGGGCCCGTCGGTTCATCGCTTCTCCTTCGCATCCGTCAGAAGCAGATCGACGAGATCGGCCCGACGGAAAGCGATGGACAACAATTGAAGCATTCGGTGTCGCCCTGCGAACAGTCGCTCAAGAGTGTCGTCGATTCGATGCTCCGCAAGGGACAGGTAGCGGTCGCTCTGCCGATCGATCAATTGCCGCGCCTGCATAAAATTGTGAAGATCGAGACGGTCGATCGTGATACTCATCTCGTCCAGGAGATAGCGGCCCATGAGCATGGTGATGAACCGGGTGCCGTAGGCGAGGAACTCAGGCGCACCGTCCTGCGCGTTTCTGCGGCGTGCTTCCGCGGTACGGAGCAGCAGGGAGGCGACGACTGCCTGCGCACCGTTCAGATCCTTCGTGAATATCGTGTCGTACAACGCGCCGAAGTGACCTCGGCTTCTGAACCTAGCTTGATACGGCCGATGGCGCCACGCCGCCAGCACCGCTTCGGCGACTTCGGTAGTCCCAGATAGCGGCGGACGTTGCGCTCGAACAGATAGTTGTCGTACCGATCGGTCAGACGCGCCAGCTCGGAAACCGACATGCGGCCCGTCAACACGCGCCGGAACGCGAACGTCTCGACCGTGGCCTGCCCGACAAACCGCAGCTCCGCGTCGATCGGCTTCCGCGCCTGCAACAGATCGAGCAGTTCTTTCGCGCCGACGTAGCGCCACGCGACCTGCTCGCGAAAGTCCTCCGGGGCGTTGTCGATGCGCTGCTGCGCCTGCGCGGTCCAACGGGCGCCGTTGTTGGCCGCCACCGCGGTGACCCGCGGAATCGCACCCTCCTTGACCAGCGAGCGGATTTCCTCGACTCGCTCGGTCAGCCGCCGGTTCAACGTCACCGGCCGCTCCGGATCGAAGAGCACGTCTATGGCGTCGATCATCTGCGCGATCCCGTTCTCGGGAAACGCCGCGTCGCCGCTGAGGCTGGTCCGGTACTTCCCTTGTATCAGGACAATCGGCAGCTCGCCGCCGTCCGGAGGATCGAAGTACAGAGCGTCAACCCCGAAGTCGTTGGCCCCATCCACGATCCCGTCGAACGCCTCCCGGTCGGCGAGGTCGAACGCCGTTCTGGCGACCAGAAACACGAACGCTGCCGAGCGGAGCTTTTGCCGGTCGCTCCCGAGCCGGAGCTCGCCGGCCAACAGGTCCGCGTGCTTCTCGACGATGCCGGACACCTGCTGATCGATGATCTGCGCAGCCAGGGACTTCATCATTCATTCCGGCGGGCGGCGCCGTCCCGCGCGTGCCGGCGGCGGTGATGCGCGGCGCACAGAAGACGAAGATTGCCAAGCGCCGCCCCGCTGCCGCGAGCGTAGGCAAACTCTGCGCCCCTCACTCGAGATACCGCTCCAAGTCTATCGCACCCACGGTGCCCTGCGATAGTAGCGCCCTGACTAGTCGAAAAAGCCCTCTCGTTGATGCTCCGCTCTGGGTATCCGAATATGGTAAACGATCCGTCGGAAATCCCGAATCAAAGTAATCCGCAAAGCCGTCAAAAGCCGTCAACACCATGTCGACACAGTTGTTCTTCGGGTCGTTTGTCTGCACGCCGGTAATCGCTCTACGGAATGGCTCCCCGACTATTCCGGTACTGTAATCAATGCGCGACGCTAGCAGTCCACCAATTATGTGGAACAAGTCCTTCGGTGGAAACTCTTGACCCGACCCTCTGTAGGGAATAGATGTACGGTACAACGTACGGACGCTACTAACTTTATCGGAAGCCGCTTGAACGTTTCTCTTATTGACCGACGGTTTGATCTCAAATACCGCATGCACAGCCTCCGCCGGAATATGAAAATGGCCACCATCCCCCCAGAACGTAGGAGTAAAAACGTTGTCGTATATTATACAATCTATCTGTTGCGAAACATCACCGTTTGAATCAATTACAAATCCGGATTCGACGCGAAACCGCGCTGGCAAGTAGCGCCGCAGAACCTCTCGCCACGCACTCTCTAGAACGTCCCCTTTAGCTGTCGGGTGATCTGGGAAACGTGCGCCTTCCAACTTCGCACGTAAGGAGTTTTCAATATATCTGAATGCATCCTGCAGCGACACGTCTCTACTCATTACTCATGATCCCTTGTCACCGAAAGGTGGTGTCGGGGAAACGTTTGACACGACTCTAGCTACGACATCATAATTTACGGGACTGTCGGGGTACGCGCTGAGCACGATGGACGGAAGTAACCGTTGCGTCAAATCAGAATATGTGAACCCCACACCCGATTCGCTCTCCTCTGTAACCTCGGCCGCGAGACGGGCGATGTCCGCATCAGAAAATCCAAACTCAGATAGAACTTTCAAAACAGATTCCGCCTGTTTTCTGTCCGGTCGGTCGAACTTGAGTATCTCCGCCGCGCGTCTCGTAACTGCAGGGTCAATCGCCGATAGTCGATTGGTGCACATAATGACGGCAGCCGGAAGACGTGAGTCCGTGATGCGATCGATGCCTCTTACAAACGCATTTACCCCCGCTCGATCTTCGTGGTGCATTTGCGCCGCCTCTCGGGACTGCGCCAAAGCGTCAGCCTCGTCGATCAGAAGAATTACACCAGCGCGTGGCTTACCACCACGACCATTCATGTATTTCTCCGCTTCTGTCACGGCAAATTCGAACGCCGACGAAATGAGCTGTGTCATTTCTCCAACCCGACCGGTACCGCGGGCCCCCAGGCTCATCGAAAATAGCGTTACACCAATTCCCAGTTCTCGCGCGACCGGATCACCTACACTTTCAGCAAGTTGTGTCTTGCCTGTCCCCACGTCACCGGCAAGTATAAGTAACGGAGGTCGATGAAGTACCAAATCTAGCAAGTTGCGAGCGTCCTTATGGTATATCCGTGCCCACCGCTCAAGCCTCGAAGGATCAAGGCACACACACAGAGACCTGACGGTAACGGTCTTCACGCTATCGATGCCAACGAGGCTCCTAAAGCGTCGCTGCGCATGTGGATCGGGGTAGGTCAACCGTCGCTCAAATACATTCTCCAAACTTTCCATCGATCTACTTACCTATCGTAACGCCGCAGAGATGATCGCTCGACGCCGCGTCCACCGGCAGAGTACGTCCTGTCCGCGCGCCATCTTCCGCACGGCTCGGCCCCCGCAACTCTTCTAAGGCTGACTCCGGCCTCTTCATATACTCGTTCTCTGTCGTAAGCGGATAACGCCGTCCATCTTTGAGTGCCGATAAAGAATGAATGGAAGTGACAGCCTGTTACGTCGATACCGAGCGGTATTTTGCCGGGGTCATCATCAGCAATCAACACACCGCCGTACCGCGCTTCGTATTTGAGGGCGAGTCGCCATGCGCGGCTCACCGTCATAAATCCGTACTCAATCTTATCCAAATAATTGCCCATCATGAGGGCAACGAGCTCTCTCTCGTAATCCATAATTTGGTCGTCATCGGGAGTTCTGTAGAACCGCTGCACGCGTTTGAGGTCAGTCCCGACCTTGATTGCGATGTGTTTTGCGTAAGTTACCGTAAAGGTCGTGCTCTCCGTTGTGGTGTAGGTGTATGACATCCTGGCCTTCCTATATGCTGAACGACGGACCGAGGACCTTTCGCCAGTAGTGTAGAGTCAGCGCTTGGGTGGGGGCCTTCAGAGCGGCTTCGATAGCGTCTCCCGCCTCTGCTGAGGCTTCAACAATGGTTTTGCGATCTCGTTCGGTGTATTTCTGCGCCACGTTGTTGGCTTCGTTGACGGGATCGAATACGCGCACAGGATCGTTGCTGATGGCAGGTTTCGGTGTGTAGTCAGAAAAGAAAATGGATTCACCAAAGTCGGTTCTCGCGATGTAGTCGAAAAACTCCAGCATGGTCTCCGGATAGTCGTCCCTGTTGGAGAAGGTTCGGTCGTCGTAGAGTTTGGCGGCCACGAGTTCAACCATGAATGACTTGAATCGAAACCCGTCGTTCTCGGACTTCCGCACCCTGACCCACCACTTCAGCAGTCGCACGACTTGCGCATAGGTGGCGTGTTCCTTGCGCCGATTGGCGATGAACTCCTTGTGAAGGGAAATGTTGGTCTTCAGTTTGGAACCGTCCTCCTGGGAGACCAGGAGTCCCCACTCGTCCCTTTGATGGTAGACGGGTACGACATCCACGTCTAGGCCTGTTCCGCGAAACTGGACTTGCACTGAATAATTCTGCACAACCACTTGGTCGGAGTGGAAGTTGGGGAATGCGCTACGGAGCTTCGCGGCTAACCATTCCATCAATTCTCCGATGTCGTCCGGGGCGGACGAGACATATACAGCGACGTCAGCGTCGTTGATGCTTTTCAATGCCGTGTGTTTGGCCAGGCTTCCCGAAAGCAGCATCTTTATTAATTCGAAATCGGGATTTTCCTTCAAGAAAACTTGGAGCTTGTCCCTTAGACGATTGACTTGTGCCCTATAATCCCGAGCATCGTCTCGTGTCAGGTTTACTGCCCTATCGGCGAACTGTTGTAAATGCTTGTGGTCAACATGTTCTCTGGACACGAAGTTGCCTCCTGATCGCGAGATCGGCAAGAGTCGGTCGCAAGTTACCACCTTCGCGGCGCAGAGTCAATAGCGGTTGCGCATGGCAATCGCCATCGACCACGGCCGTCACTTCCCCCGAGCGATGGCATCCGGTCGGTCTGAGCGATGTAGGGATCGACGTCGGTCCAAAATCTCGCGCGCCGGCGCGTGGTCTTGCTCGCCGGCTGTTTGACCAGGGCCTCGCTACGCCCAGTCGTGGAGCAGCGGTGCCGTTTGCGGGTCGGCCGAACGCTCCGTTGCGTCCGGCGGCGGTCCAATGAGCAGCGCGGCCTTTCAAAGCGTGGGCCTGTGCGGCGCGCGGGAAGTCGATCTTGAATATGGCAATAGTGTACTGATGGCAGAGACGTGCTGCAAGCGTTTCGGCAAGAAGCCATGTCACCGGTCACTGGTGTCAAGATCAGAAACCGGGGTGTGACCGGTTATGAGTTTCCGAAGCAGCGAATTGAACAGTTCGTACAATAATGCGGTCTTCCGTCGATGGAAGTCAGTTGCCCTTCGCACGTGAGCAAGCGCTTGGACGATGGCCTTCTGTTCGTGTCGCGGTGGCTGTGGAACCTTGAGCGCGGCCAACCGGCTGCGGGACAGATTCGGGATCGTGGTCTTGTTGGCGGCGCCTTCGAAGATGCCGAGCTCGGTGAAGGCGCACTGCAGGAAGTAGACGTAGAAGCGCGGCTCGACGTCTTCAATCGGGCGAAGGCGATGCAGATGGTTCTGGAACGACATCGGCGCCATTTCGCCGTTCCAGATGGCGGCGCGTCCGATCTCGCCGTGCTCGCACACAAGCAGATCGCCGGGTTGCAGCAGCTTGGCGGGTAGCTCGTGCTCCGGGATCGACATCTGGTCCACCGACGACAGGTCGATCTCGTCCCAGAGTACGTTCGACGTCCGAAGAAACGGTATCTTGTCGGGGCCGCTACGGGCCGCCGCCGACATCGTCTTGCCCGTGCCGATCTCGAACAGCTCGCCAAGCGGACGCCACGGCCACGCTTCGTTCATTGCAGTTTTGCCATCAGCCTGGCCAGCGATTCGTCGAGCTCGCGCGCTTCGGCATCGAGGCTCCGCAGGTCGGCCAGAATCGCCTTGATCGGGCGCTGCGCCGATGCTTCGGTCTGACTCACCCATCGCGCCGGGCTCAGGTTGTAGTCGGCCTCAGCCGCCTGCTGACGGGTGATGACGGCGACCTCGCCTGCGACCGGCTCGCCCTTTACGAATGCGTCGGCCAACGGGCGGATGTCCCGGTCGGGGATGTAGTTCTTGGGGCGGCCCTTGCGCACGCGCCCGCTGGCGTTGAGCAGTACGATGCGGTCCTTGCGCACCGCCGGCTTGCGCTTTGACAGCACGACGATCACGCCGGCGGCGCTGGTGTTGTAGAACAGGTTGTCGGGCAGCAGGATCACGCCGTCGATCAGGTCGCGGTCCGTGAACCACTTGCGAATCGCGCGCTCGCGGTCCTCGTGCTTGCTGCCGGACCCGCGTGTCACGGCGCCGGTGTCGAGCACCACCGCGGCCCGCCCGCGTTCGTTCAGACAGGCGAGGGTGTGCTGCAACCATGCCCAGTCGCCTTTGCCGGTGGTGATGCCGCCGGCGCCTCGGAAGCGGTCGAACGGGTCGTTGGCGAACAGCTCCGCGCTGAACGGCTGGTTCCACATCGGATTGGCGACCACGACGTCATGGGCGGCGATGCCGCCGGCGGCGGTCTTGAACTTCGGGTTGATCATCGTGTCGCCGCGCGCGATCTCCACCTCCATGTCGTGGATGATCGCGTTCATCTGCGCCACCGCGTAGCTTTCGGCCTGCAGCTCCTGGCCGCGCAGGCGGAGCGGCACGCGGCTGGTCGGGTCGCGCTCGCGCGCGGCAAGTTGGAGCTTGACCAGCAGCCCGGCCGAGCCGCAGGCGTAGTCGTGGCACGCCTCGCCCGGCCTGGGGCGCATGAGGTGCGCCATCAGGAAGCCGACCTCGGTGGGGGTGAAGAATTCGCCGGCGCTCTGCCCGGAGCCCTCCGCAAACTTGCGGAGCAGATACTCGTAGGCGCGGCCCAGGAAGTCGGGCTGCACGTCGGCCAGGCCGAGCCGGTAGCGCGGATCGGAGAAGGTCTCCACCACCGCGGCCAGCCGGGCCGGGTTGAGGTCGCGCTCGCCGTTGCGTTCGGCGGCGAAGTCGACCAGGTCGATGACGCCGGCCAACGACGGATTGTGCCGCACCACCGCCCGCACCGCATGAGTCAGATGCTCGCCGACGTCGCGCGGCCGCGTACTCCGCCCCCGGTCGTCGCGCGGCCAGTCATGGTCGGCCCGCCCGGCGATCACGTCCCAGCGCGCTGCCGGCGGCAGGTAGAAGCGCAGCAGATCGTGATCCGCCTCGGCGATCTCCTGCGCGGTCCGGCGGTCGCCGTAGTCCTCGGCCAGCCGCTCGATCTCGTCGTCGAACACGTCGGAGAGGCGCTTGAGAAACAACAGCGGCAGCAGGTAGTCCTTGAACTTGGCGGCGTCTTTCTCGCCGCGAATCGAGCACGCCGCGTCCCACAGCATTTGCTCCATCGGTTTGGTGGACGGCTCCGCCGCCCGCGGCGCCCGCCCGGCGCTGCGCCGGCGGGTCACCTGCGCGGCCGCCTCCGCGCCGCCGGCAGCGAGCCGGTCGGCGTCGACGCCGGCCTCGGCGGCCAGCGCGGTGATCGCCTCCCGCGCCGCCTTCTGCGGGGTGTTGACGCTGCCCTCCCAGCGGTTGACGCTGGCGAAGGAGACGCCGAGCCGGTCGGCAAGCTGCTCCTGCGTCAGATCGAGCCGCGCCCGGACGGCGCGGAGCAGGGCAGGGAAGGTCGCCGTGTCTGCCATGTTTGCAATATGACATGTTGTTGAGAGTGTGTCAAGCCGCCCGGCCGGGGCGTGCGGCTTGCCCAACCACCCACTTCGGCGCGAAGCCGGATGCGCCGCGTAGCGTGAGGCTGTCCGCGAGGCGAAGCGTTGCCGTTGACACGCGTCACACCGGACGGCACCTTCTTTCCGGTGGGGGGAGGCGTTCGATGAAGACGGATGAGCGTATCCGGCAACAGGCATGGCTCGGTCTCCTGGATACTGATCGGGAGACGCTGTACCTGTCGTTTCTCGCAGACAAGATGCGGCGGACTCACCTCGTCACGTCTACGATCGTCGCGGTGGGCTCGACGGCCGCCCTTGCATCGTTCGTCGTCGGGGTGTCCGGGGTGATTGGCGGAGCGCAGGCGGAAACGGTCCGGCTGCTGGCCGGTGTATTCGGCAGCGCAGTCAGCCTGCTGGTTGCGGTCGTCGCCATCTGGTCCATGGTGTCCGACTTCTCCAAGAAGGCCGTGATCGCAGCGTCTCTTGCTCGCGAGTGTTCCGAGTTGGCTTCGAGTTGGCGCAGGCTCTGGATCGAGTTGAGCGACCTGGGTGACGACGAAGCGCTGAAGCGGGTAGAGGAGCTGGAGCGCGCGGACCGGGAGATCACCAAGTCGGTTCCCCACGATCTGGGAATCAACCGGAGGCTCAATGAGAGATGCGCTAAGCAGGCATACCAGCTCATCCGGCACGAGTACCCTGCCGCCGCGTGACGGCGGACGAGTTCTTCGACAGGTACCGAGTCCCCGGCCGATACCGAGACCTCCGCGCAGGTGCATGGAGCCGATCACCCCACAGCCGATGACGCCGAGCCGGACCGAGCCACCCATTCCAGGCCGGATCATGCCACGCCGGCCGGCGCCGCGTCGACCGGGTTACACTACGCGGCTTTCGCAGACAATGTGATCGCTCCGGCGTTCCGTGTCATTCCGGCAGGAGCCCACTTGCGGGTCATCGGCCGGATGCGCACCAGCCGCGGGCGGACGCCGAGCCGGCGCTGCCACAGGGTAAAGAATGCCGGAGTGCTATTCCGTCGCTTTACCGAAGACAATGACTGGGTTGTCTTCATCTAGAACGTCTATTATACAACGCAAGAGTGGCGTGTCAGCTTCTGTTAGCAACTGGAATAGATAAAGGGCAGTCTTGTCGTCCCCAGTGCCCCTGATGACGTATCGGTCAACAAAAGTACCGGCAGGCGGGTGTAACGCAGCGTCTTCCGAATTATGAGGAAAGAGTTCCGCTATCGTGTCGCCTGAACGTCTATATTCGATTTTTGCTCTGGTAACGGTCAATTCATGTTCATCCTTGATCCACACACCCAGAAAACTATCGGGAACAACCAAAACTTCCGTTGGATCATCTTGTGGAACAGCCGGCGTCTGCGGGGGAGCGGGGCGCCGGTTCCGGAGCTTCCTTATACAAGAACATGAAGTTCTCGCGAGTGTTCACGAACATACGCAAACGTGTATCAGGATCGCTGTCCAACATGATGAGGGTAAGGCTAGGACTATCTTTTTGATCCCCGGTGCCTCTGATAAGATATCGAGCAATATAATCGGCGGGGGAGGATATCACCACAAACTGGGTCTCTACGTCGTTTACAATAACGCGCAGATATGTATCAGGATCTGTCGCCCACCGTACTATAAAAAGGGCAATTTTGTCACCCCCGGTACCTCTGATCACATGGAGCCGTCTTGATGTCTGTATTCTATTTTTGTTCTGGTAATGATTAATTCAATTCCATCGATAGGTCGGGTCCATTCACCCAAAAAACTATCCGGAACAACCAAGACTTCCGTTCTCCGCTCATCTTGCGGAGCCGGCATTTCTTGAGGAGGAGACGGTTTTTGGGGCGCCGGGTTCTTGTTTGTATTTTTGTAAAAGTACATTTCATAGCGGTGTGCTCGTACGCGCAACCTGGTATCGGGATCATCTTCCCAGCGGACCATATGAAGGCTAGGGCTCTCTTCTTGATCCCCGGTGCCTCTGATAAAATATCGATCGATGCCGGGACGGGACAATACCAGAACGTCCTCTGAATTATAAGAGAAAAACTCCGCGATGATGAGGTCTGAATACTTGTATACTATCGTGGTTCGGGTAACGATTAGTTCAAATTCACCTCGCAACGCCGACGAGCTGCAGGGGGACGACCGCAGGATTTGGCACCACGGTCCCGAGGTTTTCCACACACCCAGAAAACTATCGGGAACGACCAGTTCTTCTTTTTTCGGCTCGTTTTTCGGCTCATCTTGCGGGGAGGGGGCGGGTTCCGCCTTGGGAACGGGCGCCGTCTCCGTACATCCTATAAGCATTGCCATCGCGATGACGGCGACCAAGGCGGCGCTTGAGGAAGTCTTCACTTCGACCCGGTCCCGCGTCGGCGCCGTCCTGGCGCCCGCGCCGTGATCGCCCGCCCCGCCACTCTCACTTCGCGAATATTCGGATGGGGCAACGGAGCGTGTCAAGCCGCGAGGCGGCGCTGCCGGCCCGCGCCGGCGGGGCCGGCAGCTGCCCGGTTGGCGAACGGGCGCGGCGCGCCTACCATAGCCGGCCGATGGCTCCGCGAACGCCGGCGGCCGAACGCAGCAACGCCGAGTGGCTGTCGGCGCTCGCGCCGGAGTCGCGCGCGCGGCCGGCGGCGATCGAGGAACTGCGCCTGATCCTGGTGGCCGGGCTGCGCGGCGGGTTGCTCAAGGGACGCAACATGCGGCGGCGCGAGTTCGCCGAACAGGCCGAGGACTTCGCTCAGGAAGCGCTGGTCAGGATACTCGCCGGCCTCGACTCCTTCCGCGACCAGAGCCGCTTTGTCACCTGGGCGCACAAGATCGCCATCCACGCCGCCTTCACCGAGCTGCGCCGCAAGCGCTGGCGCGACGTGTCGCTCGACACGCTGCTGGTCTCCTCGGACGGGGAGTCGATCCCGCGCGCTCTGGCCGACCCGTCGGCCGGCCCGGAGGACGCCGCGCGCCGCTCCGCCGTACTGGAGCGCGTGCTGCGCCACATCCGTGAGGACCTGACCGACAGGCAGCGCACGGCCATGACCGCCGCGGTCCTGCGCGGCATGCCGCCGGAGGAGGTGGCGCGGCGCATGTCGATGAACCGCAACGCCCTCTACAAGCTGTTGCACGACGCGCGTAAGCGTTTGCGCCGCCGCATGCTCCAAGACGGCATAACCCCTGACGACATACTGGCGGCGTTCTGATGGACGGCGATGAAGGGCGCGCCGAACGCCCCAGTCCCGAACGCCCAGATCCCGAGCGCCAGGTCCGCGTGGTGCTGGCCGGACCGCGCGACGGGCGCAACGTCGGCTCGGTATGCCGGGCGATGAAGACGATGGGGCTGCGCGACCTGCACGTCGTCGCCGGCGACTTCGACCCGAGCGACGCGCGCGCGGCCGCCGTGCACGCCGCCGACGTCTTCGACGCCGCGCCACGCCCGCGCTCGCTGCCGGAGGCGATCGCCGACTGCGACGAGGCGATCGCCATCAGCCGCCGCCGCGGCAAGCGGCGCAAGCTGGCGCCGATGCCGCTGTCCGACCTGCCGGCGCATCTGGCCGCGCGCGGCCCGGGCGTCACCGCGCTGGTCTTCGGCACCGAGGCGACCGGGCTCCGCGACGAGGAGATCGCCTGCTGCACGGGGATGCTGTCGATCCCGACCCATCCCGACTTCCCGTCGCTCAATCTGTCGCACGCGGCGCAGATCGTCACCTATGAGCTGTTCCGCGCCCGCGGCCGGCACGTGCCGGCCCGCTACTACGAGCCGGTCGCCCTGCAGCAGGTCGACGCCGCGCTCGACCCGTTGCTCGACCTGCTGGTCGGCATCGACTTCTTCCGGCAGGCCGGCCCGGAGGAGCTGCGCGTGTTCCTGCGCGACGTGCTGTCGCGCGCGGCGCTGGCGGCCCCGGAATGCGAGCGGCTGCAGACGCTCTTTCACAGTATGCGGGGCATCGTGCTGCACCGCCCGCACCGGGAACCGGAACAAGGAGGCTGAGATGGACTATGGGCTGCGCGACGCGGGCGACCTGCCGAGCCCGGCGTTGCTGATCGACCTGGACCGGTTCGACCGCAACGCCGGCCGCGTGATCGCCGCGGCCGGATCGCCGGATCGGGTCTGGCCGCACGTGAAGACGCAGAAGTCGGCCGACCTGACGCGCCGTCTGATGCGGCGCGGCTTTCGCCGCTTCAAGTGCACGACGATCGCCGAGGCGGAGATGCTGGGCCGCGTGGAGGCCGAGCAGGCGCTGGTCGCCTACCAGCTGCTGGGCCCCAACCCGTGGCGGCTGGCCGAGCTGGCGCGCCGCTATCCCGCCACCCGGTTCCTGACGCTGGTCGACGATCCGGGGCCGCTACGCGCGGTGTCGGCGGCGGCCGCCGCCGCCGGGGTCACGATCGGCGTCATGCTCGACGTCGATCTGGGCATGCACCGGACCGGCGTCGCGCCCGATGGCGATGCGGCGGTCGCCCTGTACCGGCGCATCGCCGAGCTGCCGGGCGTCGAGCCGGCCGGCCTGCACGGCTACGACGGCCACAACCTGCAGTCGAGCCGTAGCGAGCGGCAGGCCGCCTGCGACCGCGGGACCGCGTCGATCAGGGCGTTGCGCGCGAAGCTGCAGGCGGCCGGACTGCCGGTTCCGCGGCGCATCATGGGCGGCACGCCGACCTTTCCCTGCCACGTCCGGCACGCGGACGCGGAGCTGTCGCCCGGCACCTGCTTTCTGTTCGATCAGGGGTACGCCGACCGGTTGCCGGACCTGCCGTTCGAGCACGCCGCGCTGCTGTTCACGCGCGTGCTGAGCGCCGCCACGCCCGGCTACGTCACCTTCGACCTCGGCAACAAGGCGCTCGCCGCCGACCCGCGCGGCGAGCGGGGCCGCTTTCTGGCGATCGACCGCACGCGCACGCTGATCCACAATGAGGAGCACTGGCTGCTGGCGGTCTCTCCCGACCGGCGCTTCCGGGTCGGGGAGGAGCACTACGTGGTGCCCACCCACGTATGCCCGTGCGTGGCGCTCCACCGCCGGTTTCTGGCCGTGCGGGACGGCCGCGTGGAGGCGGAGTGGGAGGTGACCGCCCGCGACCGGGCGCTGTCGGTGTGACGGGAGACATCGGCGCGGCGCGGGGCCGGAGGGGATAGCGGTGTACGGACGGATCGGCGGCGGGGGCCTCGGCATCGGCTTCCTGCTCCGCCACGGGGACGAGCAGGCGCGCCCGCAGATCAACCGCGCGCTGCTGCGGCGCGTGCTCGGCTACGCGCGGCCGTACGCCGGCCGGATCGTGCTGCTGTTCGCCGGCATCGTCGTCACTATCGGCCTGGGGCTGCTCACGCCGCTGATCGTGCGCGACCTGATCGACACCGCCCTGCCGCAGAAGGACGCGGCGCGCCTCAACCTGCTGGCCGCCGGCCTGGTCGCCATACCGGTGGCCGGCGCGGCGATCCGCATCTGGGAGCGGAAGCTCGACGCCACCATCGGCTCCGGCATCATCCTGGACCTGCGCGCGGCGCTCTACGCCCACCTGCAGCGCATGTCGCTTCGCTTTTTCACCAGCAACAAGACCGGCGAGCTGATGAGCCGGCTCAACAGCGACGTGATCGGCGCGCAGAGCGCGGTCACCAACACGCTGGTGGAGGTGACCACCAACGTCATCTCGGTCGCCGGCACGCTGGCGATCATGCTGGCCATCGAGTGGCGCCTCACCGTGCTGGGGCTGGCCGTGCTGCCGGTCTTCCTGCTGCTCGGCCGGCGCTTCGGGGCGGCGCTGCGCCAAGTCTCGCGCGCGGTGATGGAGCGCAACGCGCGCATGAACGCCATCATGGGAGAGACGCTCAACATCAGCGGGCTGCTGCTGGTCAAGCTGTTCGGGCGCCGCCGCGAGGAGCAGCGCCGCTTCGGCGAGCAGGCCGGCGCGGTGCGCGATCTCAGCGTCCGGCAGGCGGTGGTCGGCAGCCGCTTCTTCGTGCTGATGGGAATAGCCACCGCAGTCGGCACCGCGGCGATCTACCTGGCCGGCGGCCATCTGCACATACGCGGCGGACTCACCATCGGCACCGTGGTCGCCTTCAGCACCTACCTGACGCAGCTGTACGGACCGCTCCGCTCGCTCAGCAACGTCGTGGTCGTGATGGCGCAGTCGCTGGTGAGCTTCGAGCGGGTGTTCGAGGTGCTCGACCTGCCGGTCGACATCAAGGAGTCGCCGCGCGCGATTCGCCTGGGCCGGGCCGAGGGGAGGGTGGAGTTCCGGGCCGTCGGCTTCCGCTACGAGCGGGACGATCAGCTCCTGCTCAGCGAGGCGCGGCGCGCGGCGCAGGTCGAGGACCTGGCGTTCACGGCGGCCGGACGGCCGGCATCCGCACGGCCGGCGGACCGGGGCGGGCCGGCAGGCCGAGGGGGCCGGACGCGCGCGGGCGGACCGGCGGAATCAGGCGTGCCGGCGCGTCGAGGTGATCCCGCGCCCGGCAGGCCCATGCGCCCCGGGCCGGGCGGCGCGCCGCCGCCGGAGGCCGCCCACCAGGCGCGGGAGTGGGCGCTCAGGGACGTGAGCTTCACGGTCGAGCCGGGGCGGAGCGCGGCGGTGGTGGGGCCGAGCGGCGCCGGCAAGACGACGCTCACCTATCTGATCCCGCGCCTCTACGACGTGACCGCCGGGCAGGTCCTGCTCGACGGCCACGACGCGCGCGAGCTCACCTTGGAGTCGCTGGCCGCGCAGATCGGCATGGTGACCCAGGAGCCGTACCTGTTCCACGACTCGGTGCGCGCCAACCTGCTGTACGCCGCTCCGGACGCCGGCCAGGCGCGCATCGTCGACGCCTGCCGCGCGGCCAACATCCACGACTTCATCGCCGCGCTGCCGGCCGGCTACGACACCGTGGTGGGCGAACGCGGCTACCGCCTGTCGGGAGGCGAGAAGCAGCGCCTGGCTATCGCCCGGGTGATCCTCAAGGACCCGCGCGTGTTGATCCTGGACGAGGCGACCAGCCACCTCGACACCCGTTCGGAGGCGCTGATCCAGGAGGCGCTGCCCCGCGTGGTGGCCGGCCGCACGTCGATCATCATAGCCCACCGCCTCAGCACGATCCTGGCCGCCGACCTGATCCTGGTGCTCGACCGCGGCCGGGTGGCGGAGCGCGGCGCGCACGCCGAACTGAGCGCCGCCGGCGGCCTGTACCAGCGGTTGTACCAGACCCAGTTCCGGCGGTAAGATGCGCTGGCGGTCACCCCGCGCGCGGGGGGCCGAAAGAGAGACCAGACCCGAAAGGATGGAGCGTTGAGCACAAGTTCACAGTTCGCGGCGCCACGAACCCTAGATGAGGCGACGGCCCTGCTGGCGCGGCGCGGTTCCGCCGCCCGCGTGGTGGCCGGAGCCACCGACCTGATGGTGCAGGTGCGCATAACCGGCGCCTACCCCGATCACTACGTCGACATCAAACAGATACCGGAAGTCAACGTGATCGACCTGCAGGCCGATCACCTGCAGCTCGGCGCGGCCGTCTCCTGCGCCGCGTTGAGCGAGCGGCCCGACGTCCGCTCGGCGTTTCCCGGCTTGGTGGAGGCGGCGGAGCTGATCGGCTCCACGCAGATCCAGAGCCGCGCCACGCTGGGCGGCAACCTGTGCAACGCCAGCCCGGCCGCCGACACGGTGCCGGCGCTGATGGCGCTCGGCGCGCAGGCGGTGATCGCCGGTCCGGCCGGCTCGCGCACGGTCCCGGTGATCGACGTACCGACCGGCCCCGGCGCCACCACGCTGGCCGAAGGCGAGATCGTCGTGGCGTTCCGCATCCCGGCGCCGCCGATCCGCTCGGCGGACGCCTACCAGCGGTTCATCCCACGCACGGAGATGGACATAGCCGTGGTCGGCGTCGGCGTGAGCGTGACCCTGGACGCGGCCGGGACGTGCACGGCGGCGCGCGTCGCGCTCGGCGCAGTCGGTCCCACCGCGTTCGTCGCCGAGGAAGCGGGCGCCGCGCTGGTCGGCACCGACCTGGGCGAAGCGGCGCTGGCGGAGGCGGGGCGGCGGGCCGCCGCCGCGGCGCGGCCGATCAGCGACCGCCGCGGCACCGCCGAGTTCCGGCGCGACGTGACCGCAGTGCTGACCCGACGGACCGCAGCTTCCGCCCGCGACCGCGCCGCGGCGCGAACCTGAACACGCAAGAGAGAAGGACAAGGACGAAATGGCGAAGATACACGTAGAGACGACCATCAACGGCGACCCGACCGAGTTCCTGTGTGAGGCGCACCAGAGCCTCTCCGAGGTGCTGCGGGAGGAGCTGCATCTGTTCGGCACCAAGGAGGGGTGCACCACCGGCGACTGCGGCGCGTGCACGGTCGTCATGGACGACCGCATCGTCTGCTCCTGCCTGGTGCTGGCCGCCGAAGCGGAGCAGAAGCGCATCGACACCATCGAAGGGGTCGCCGACGGGCAGAAGCTGCATCCGCTGCAGGAGGCGTTCCTGGAGAACGCGGCGCTGCAGTGCGGCGTATGCACGCCGGGCTTCATCGTCGCCGCCCGCAACCTGCTGGAGCGGAATCCCAGTCCGTCCGAGCAGGAGATACGCTACTGGCTGGCCGGCAACCTGTGCCGGTGCACCGGCTACGACAAGATCATCCGCGCGGTGCAACAGGCCGCCGCGGCAATCGGGTAGGAGGAAGGAATCCCATGGCTCAGACGAACGGCAAAGACGGCTCAGGCAACGGCTTCAAGGTGCTCGGCACCCGGCCGGTCCGCCACGACGGCATAGACAAGGTGACCGGGCACGCCAACTATGGCGCGGACCTGTCGCTGCCCGGCATGCTGCACGCCAAGTACCTGCGCAGCCCGCACGCGCACGCGCGCATCCTGTCCATCGACACGTCGCAGGCGGAGGGAATGCCCGGCGTCAAGGCGGTCGTGACCGGCGCCGACTTCCCGCCGCCGCCGACCGGCATAGCCGAATCGGGGGAGACCCCGGCCGACTTCTCCGATCTGGCGCGCAACGTGATGGCGCAGGACAAGGCGCTCTATCACGGCCACGCGATCGCCGCGGTGGCCGCCACCACCGTCCGGCAGGCGGAGGAGGCGGTCAAGCGGATCACCGTCGAGTACGAGGTGTTGCCGCCGGTGATGGACGTGCGCGACGCCATGCGCGACGACGCGCCGGTGCTGCACGATTCGATGCGCACCAAGGGGCTGCCCGACGCCCCCGACCGCCCCACCAACGTCGCCAGCTACTCCGTCTATGAGCTGGGCGACCCGGACAAGGGGTTCGCCGCGGCCGACGTCGTGATCGAGCGCGAACACACGGTGAACACCGTCCATCAGGGCTACATCGAGCCGCACGCCGCGGTCGTGCGCGCCAGCGAGGACGGGCAGATCACGATCTGGGCGTCGAGCCAGGGCCACTTCATGATCCGCGAGCTGTGCGCGCAGCTGCTGCACCTCGACATCTCGCAGATCAAGGTGATCCCCGCCGAGATCGGCGGCGGCTTCGGCGGCAAGACGACCGTCTACCTGGAGCCGGTCGGCATCCTGCTGTCGCGCAAGGCCGACCGGCCGGTGAAGCTGGTCATGACCCGCGACGAGGTGTTTCGCGCCTCCGGCCCGGCGCCGGCCTCCTACATCCGCTGCAAGCTCGGCGCGACGCGGGACGGCCGGCTCACCGCCGGCTACGCCGCCATGTACTACGAGGCGGGCGCCTTTCCCGGCTCCGCGGTCGGCGCCGGCATGATGGGCATCTTCGCCCCGTACGACCTGGCCAACCTCAAGATCGAAGGCTACGACGTGTGCGTGAACAAGCCCAAGTCGACCGCCTACCGGGCGCCGGGCGCTCCCAACGCCTGCTTCTCCGCGGAGACGATCCTGGAGGAGATCGCCGAGCGGCTCGGCATCGAATCGATCGACATCCGGCTGCGGAACGCCGCCCATCAGGGGGTGGTCAACGCCACCGGCGCGGAGTGGCCGCGCATCGGCCTCAAGGAGACGCTGGAAGCGGCGCGCGACCATCCGCACTACGGCGCGCCGCTCGGCCCCAACCGGGGGCGCGGCGTGGCGGCCGGCTGGTGGATGAACGCCGGCGGTCTGTCGTCGGCGACGCTGCAGCTCAACGAGGACGGCACCGCCTCCATCGCCGAGGGCAGCCCGGACATCGGCGGCACGCGGGCGGTCATGGCCATGATCGTGTCCGAGGAGCTCGGCATCCCGGTCGACAAGGTGCGCCCGCTGGTCGCCGACACCGAATCGGTCGCCTACACCGGAGTGACCGGCGGCAGCCGCGTCGCCTACGCCACCGGCTGGGCGGTCACCAACGCCTGCCGCGACGCGGTGCGGCAGATGCGCGAGTGCGCGGCCCGCATCTGGGATGTCGACGCCGCCCGGGTGCGGTGGTCCGACGGCAAGGCGGTCATTCCGGGCGACGACCGGGAGCTCACCCTCAAGGAGATCGTCGCCGAGGCGCACGCCACCGGCGGCATGATCACCGCCGCCAGCTCGATCAACGCGCCGGGCGCCGCGGCGGCCTTCGGGACGCACGTCGCCGACGTCGAGGTCGACCCGGAAACCGGCCGCGCGCTGGTCACCCGCTACACCGTCTGCCAGGACGCCGGCAAGGCGCTGCACCCCTCCTACGTGGAGGGACAGATGCAGGGCGGCGCCGCGCAGGGGATCGGCTGGGCGATCAACGAGGAGTACCTGTTCGACGCCGACGGCGTGATGGAGAACGCCGGCTTCCTGGACTACCGCATGCCGGTCGCCCTGGACCTGCCGATGATCGACACCGTGATCGTGGAGGTGCCCAACCACCGGCATCCGTACGGGGTGCGCGGCGTGGGCGAGGTGCCGATCGTGCCGCCGCTGGCCGCCATCGCCAACGCGATCTACGCGGCGGTCGGCGTGCGCATGACCGCCTGTCCCATGTCGCCGCCGCGCGTGCTGGCGGCCATCAAAAAGCGGTCCGGCAAAGACCGGTCCGGCAAAGAGCGGTCCGGCGCGCCGCAGGCCGCGGCGGCCGGTTAGGCCGGAGCTCCGGGGACAGGCGCGGCGGCGTGCGGGTCGAGATTCCGACTCGCTTCCGGACCTTCACCGGCGGCGTGGCCGAGGTGGAGAGCTCCGCGCCGACCGTGCGCGCCCTGATCGACGAACTCGACGCGCAGTTCCCCGGCCTCGGCCGGGAGCTGCGCCTCACCTCCGCGGTCGCCGTGGACGGCGACATCATCGCCGACAACATCCGCGCCGCGTCGTTCAAGCGGATCGACCGGGCCGAACGGATACTGTTCGTGCCGGCCGTGAGCGGCGGCTGACGGGATGTATATCCGATGCCGCTTGGTTAGCCGAGAAAGGATTTGCCATCGACGATGGTGAAGATAGTGAATACCCCATATGAGTACGGAAATCGCCTGCAGAAGGTACTTGGCGACCTGGCCGATAACGTGACGGAACTCCGTCAAGACGGAAGCCTCAGTCCCGAGGTGCTGCATCGTCTCCGCATGTATTTCAGGATCAAGAACATCTACAACTCGAATGCGATCGAGGGGAATACGCTGGACGTCGGCGAGACGAGGCAGGTGGTGGAGCGGGGGCTCACCATAACCGGAAAACCACTCAAGGATCAGGCCGAGGCGCGAAACCTGTCGGACGCCGTAGACTACCTCGAGGAACTGGCGGGCGACAAATCGAAGCCGATCACCGAGTACGACGTCCGTCAGATTCACAGTCTCGTGTTGAAAGACATCGACGACGACAATGCGGGCGCCTATCGCAAGGTCTCGGTGAAGATATCCGGATCGGACTTCGAGCCGCCCGCGCCGGAAAGTGTCCCGGCGGAAATGGAGTCGTTCGGCCGCTGGCTGGCGGAATCGAGTTGCGTCGAAGGCGACTTCGCATCTTGGCGAGGCATCGAGAGCGCCGCCGTCGCCCATACGTGGCTGGTATACGTCCACCCATTTGTCGACGGCAATGGCCGGGTTGCTCGGCTGCTGATGAATCTGCTGCTCATGCGCTACGGCTTTCCGATTGCGATCATCAGCCGCGACGACCGTCTTCGATACTATGACGCGCTGGAGGAGTCTCAGTCGAGTGATCTCTCCTCCTTCATGGCCTTGCTTACGGAAAGCATCCGTGAGAGCCTTCAGGAGTACCAGGCGGCCAGGGAGGAAGATCGGCGCCGTCTGGATTGGGCCAGGTCGCTGGCGCAACAGTTCAGCCGCCCGGAGATGACGAAGGCCAAGAACGAATACGAGATCTGGAAGAACGCCATGGAGCTGTTGAAGAGCCATATGCGGGACATCGCATCGGACATCGATGCGGAAGCGCCTATCGCACGGATCTTTTTCAGGGATTTCGGGACGCTCGATTGCGAAAAGTATCTCAGTCTGAGGCAACGGCAATCAGCGAAACGCACGTGGTTTTTTCGTATCGACTTCGTCCAAGGGGAACGAACGGCAAGATACCTTTTCCTGTTCGGCTACGCCGGTCATGCGCTGCGGAATGCGGGATGTGACGTCACTCTGCACGTCGCGCGCGAGGAACCGCCGCAGTCCTACTGGTACGAGCGGCTGTCGGAAATCGAATCGGACAACGTCCCGAGTGTGTCCGAGATCGGATACAAGATCGAGGACGAGGGTTTTGTGTGCGGTGCGCCGAACGGGTCGGTCACGAGTAGCAGAATGGAGACGTTCGCCAAGCAGTTCTTTGAAGACGTGATCCGCCTTCGTTTTCGGGAAGCAGGTGAGTAACCGCTCATGAGCGCTCGTGAGATTCTGCCGGCTGCCGGGCCGTTGCATGGCGGCCGGCGCAAGGCGGCGTTGGCGTTGGCGGCGCTGGGGCCTGCGGTGTCGGCGCGCGTGTTTGAGCACCTGGACGCGGACGAGGTGGAGCAGATCACCGCGGAGATGGCCGGCCTGCGGACGGTCGACGCCGAGGAGCGCGACGGCGCGCTGCTGGAGCTGGGCGAGCACGTGGCCGCCAACCGCTGGGCGGCGGTGGAGGGTCCGCGCCACGCCGGCGCCCTGCCGGGCGGGGCGGTGCCGTCCGGGCGGCCGGGGGCGCTTGATCTGCTGCCGCGTGGCGGGCTGCCGGTGACGGCGACGCCGGCCGGCCTGTTGCGCCATGTGCGCGCCACGCCGCCGGCGCGGCTGCACCGCCTGATCCGCTACGCCCCGGTCGATACCATCGCGCTCATCCTGGCGCACCTCGACCCGCCGGACGCCTGCGCCGTGCTCGGCAACCTGCCGGCCACCACGCAGGTCGACGTGGCCGAGCGGATCGCCTGGTTGGACCGCACCGCGCCCGAGCTGGTGCGGGAGGCGGGGCGGATGCTCGACGCCGCGGAGCCCGACGCATGACCGGCCTGCGGGCGCGGCTGCTGGCGCTGATACTCGGGTTTGCCGCGGCCGGCGGCGCGGCGCTCGCCGAATCGGCGGCCGAGCCGTTCGCGGTGGTGGAGCTCTTCACGTCGCAGGGGTGCAGCTCCTGCCCCGGAGCGGAGGCGGTGCTGCGTGACCTGAGCGCCCACGCGCGCGAGTCGGGGCTGCGCGTCTTTCCGATCGAGTGGCACGTCGACTACTGGGACCGCCTCGGCTGGCCGGACCCGTTCGGCGATCCGGACTACACGCGCCGGCAGCGGCGGTACGCGCGCGCCCTCGGCTCCCGCACCGTCTACACGCCGCAGATCATCGTCAACGGCGCCACCGTGGTGCGGCCGGCGCAGCGGCGGCAGCTCGTGTTCGACGCGGTCGATGCGGCGCTCGCCGCGCAGGCGCAGGCCGAGGTGTCGCTCACCGCGGTGCTGGCCGGCCGGTCGTTGCGCGTGACCTGGACGGTGGGCGATGCGCCGCGGCGCGCCGCCATGCTGCTGGTGGTGGTCGAGCGCGGCCTGGGCAATCACGTGCCGCGCGGGGAGAACGCGGGCCGGACGCTCCACCACGACGAGGTAGCGCGGACGCTCCATGACCTGGGACGGATCGGGGGGCAGGCGTCCGGCGCCGTCGACCTGGCGCTGCCGGACGATGTCGACCCGGCGCAGGCGTCCGTGATCGCCATCGTGCACGACGCGGTCACGCAGGAGATCCTGGGCGCCGCCGGCGTCGATCTGGCGTAGATTCCCTGACCCTGCGTTCCCTGACCGCTCACCGCGCCGATTCGTACGGCCGGCGCTTCGGTCTGTTGATCGGCGCGTTCGCCCTGTTCGGGGCGGGCATGACCGTGTTCGAGATCAACTTTCCGCACTACCTGCGCGGCCAGTTCGAGATGGGGGCGGGGTTCCGCAGCTTCCTGGAGTTCCCGCGCGAGTCGCAGGGCTTTGCCGTGGTCTTCTACGCGGTGCTGCTCGGCGCGGTCACCGAGCGGCGGCTGTTCGCGCTGGCGGCGGCGGTCACCGCGGCCGGCATGACGGCGCTGGCGCTGCTGCCGGCGCAGGCGATCCCGGATTCGATCGCCGGTCTGGCGCCGGCGTTGCCGCTCATCGGCCTGGTGATGGTGCACAGCGCGGGTATGCACCTGGCGATGGTGATGGAGCAGACCATCGTGATCGAGTCGGGGGAGATCGGCGGCGCCGGCCGGCGGCTCGGCTGGGTCGCCTTCTGGCGGACCATCGCCGCGCTGGCCGCGGCGCTCGCCATCCTGGCGATCGGGGCGCTGTTCGACGTCGGCCACCGGCCGTACTTCATCGCCGGGGCGGCGTTGTCACTGGCCGCCGCGGCGATCATCCTGGTTGCTGCGCGCGGTCATCCGGGCGCACGCGGCAGCCGCCGGCGCCTGCGGTTCGAGCGCCGCTTCAACCGGTACTACCTGCTGTGCGCGCTGTTCGGCGTGCGCAAGCAGGTCTTCATCACCTTCGCGCTGTGGGCGCTGGTGACGATCTACGAGCAGCCGCTCAGCACGGTGGCGCTGCTCTGGTTCCTGTTCTCCGCCGCCGGGCTGGTTACGCAGCCGCTGATCGGCGCGGTGATCGATCGCGTGGGGCCGCGGCTCACGCTCACCGTCGACGCGCTGCTGCTGGTGGTCGTCTGTCTGCTGTACGGATTCGCCGAGCGCCTGTTCGTGCCCGGCGTGGCGATCGTCGTGGTCGGCGCCACCTACGTGCTCGACCATCTGCTGTTCTTCGCCGGGTCGGCGCGCGCGGTCTACGCCGGCAGCGTCGCTTCCGGCCGCGCCGACCTGTCGCCCACGCTGTCGATGGGGGTGACGATCGATCACGTCTTCTCCATGTCGGTGCCGCTGGCCGGCGGCGTGCTCTGGAAGGCGTTCGGCTACGAGTCGGTCTTTCTGGCCGCGGCCGTGATCGCCGGCGTCACTGCCGTGGTCGCAGCCGGCGTCCGCGCGCCGGCGGCGCAGCCGTCCTGATTCCTGATCCATCTACGCGAACAGCGCTACTCCGATGTCTTCTTCCATTCGATCTTACCGCGGGACGGCCAGCAGCATGGCGTCGAGGAGGCGCTTCTCGCGGCTGGCGCGCGGGTAGAGGGCGGTGAGGGCGTTGGCCAAGCGCAGGAAGCCGGGGCCGCGCTCTCGTTCGGCCTTGAGCAGCGCGCGCAACGCCACGGCGTGGCCGTTGGCCTGCAGCAGCATGGCGGCGTGCACGCGGTCGAGCGTGGTGGCGTCGAGCGCCTGCAGCTCGGCTTCTCCGTCCAGGATGCCCGCTTTGCGCCGCCGCCGCCCGCCGGCGGGCCGTCCGCCGGCGGGCCGCGCGCCGTCCCATTCCGGGAACAGCGAGCGCTGCAGGCCGCCCGCCGGGTCGGCCTCGATCCATTCGGCGGCGGCCCCGGCGCCGGCGTCGCCGAACAGGTCGGCGGCGCGGTCGGCCACCGGCAGCAGCCGCACCACGCCCTTGGCCTGCGCGACGATGCGCCCGGTCCAGCGGTCCAGGTCGATGCCCATCGGCTGCGCGAAGCGGCGCACCACGTCGAACGGCAGGTCGAGCCGCGGCGCGGCGGCGGCTTCGTCCTCGTCGTCCGCGGCGGGAAGGTCGCCGCCGCCGGCGTCCGTGGTCTGCAGGGTCCAGAGGAACAGGGCGGTGAGGCGGGCGTCTTCTTCCAGCGCGCCGGTCATGCCGTTGCGGGCGCGCGCCTCGGCGGCGCCGAGCACGGTTTCGAGCGCGGCGCGGCCCACCACCTCCCATACCCGTTCCAGGTATTCGGAGAGCGGCACCGCGCGCCCATCGGCGGTCTCCACGGCGCGGCTGCGGCTGTAGATTTCGAGCGCGGGGCCAATGCAGGCAAAGACCAGATCGGCGCCGCGGATGCCTTCGCCCTGCAGGCGCGCCATCCAGTCGGCGACGCGCAACGGCAGCTCGCGCAAGCACTCGGCCCAGTCGCCGACCGGCGCGTCCGCCGGCCGCGGCCGGCAGATCAGATGAATGCTGGTGGCCAGCGCGGCGGAATCGCGCGCCCTGAGACGGTGAGCCTGCTCCGTGGCGATCGGCCAGGAGCCGGTAATGGTCCAGCCGCCGCGAATCATGCCGGCCAGCAGCGCCTCCCAGCCCTCGGTGGTCTTGTGCGCAAAGACGACCGATCCGATGCCGTCTTCCTGTGTTACACGCTTCCCTTCGGAGAATGCCTGCGCCATCGTAGTCTCAAACGCAGAATAAGCGATTCGGTGATAGATTGGCCACAGGCATCACGAAAGTCGGGAGATTTCGGCGACTCTTGGGATCTATAGGCGTCCCGACGCTGACATTCTGGGCATCCGCAGTGTGAGAACCGCGTCAACCCTTTGAGTTGACCAAGCCAGTGGCGATTTGGCGGCCTGTGGGACTTCAGGTGACGCCATCAGGGCAGACTACCCCTGCCATCTCGTCAACACCCGTCCCAGACTTCCCTACAGCGTCGCCAGTCGTGCCAGCGCGGCGCTGAACCTCTGGTGGTACTCGCCGGCCGACAGCTTGAGCAGCACGCCGTCCCGGCCAGTCTTGGCAACCACGCCGGCCCGGCATATCCACAGGTACAGAAACCGCTTGCAGCGCAGCACCGCGCCATCTCCCAACTCCAACAGGTTGAGCATCCAAGTCTTCAGGTTCCACGCCAACGCCGCGATCACGAAGTACGCTTGATTGGCTCCCAGCAACCCGGTCGGAACATGGGACAGTCCCAGCCCCTCCTTCAGGTCCTTGATCAGATTCTCCTGATTGCCCCGCCCCTGCGCGGTCCTCAGCACCGCCGTGTTGCTCCGTTTCGAGTTCGTCACCACGATCCAGTACGCATACTTTCTCATCCCGTCGAGGTACTCTTGCTTGCCGTCCGCGTCGTGGATCGGCGTCCGCTTGATCACGTACCGATAGCCCTTCTTCCAACTCGTCGGTCGGAACATCATCCTGGCCACTTCCGGCGTCCCCTTGTACCACTGGTCAGGCTTGCGCTGCCGGCTGATCTTGCGCTTCACGTTCTCCCGCCGCTTCCGCCGGCGCCGGCCCGACCGCTCCCTGATCGGCGCCAGTGGACGCCATGCGCTCTCCGGGAGCCCGTGCACGGCCCGCAGCAGATTCTGCCGCTGCTTCGCCACGATGTAGAACTCCACCCCGCGCTCCGCGCAGATGTCCACGATCTCCTGATCGTAGTAGCCACTGTCAGCGCGCATCCGCACCTGTCGAAAGTGCTTCCGGACCCGCTCGATCGTTCTCGGCAACACCTCCTTGATCCCGTAGCTGGTATGCCGGCTGCCTTCGTGCAGTCCCAGATGCAGCACGTCTCCGGTCTCCGCCACCGTCCCGTACAGACTGCTGTAGCTCCACCGCCTGTCGTAGCTGAAGTCCGCGCCTTCCTTCTGCTCCCCATACACTTCGTGGATCGACGAATCCCAGTCCAGCGTCGCCACCCGCCGCCGCGACCGCGGCAGCAACCCGAACGCCCGCTGCTGTATCTCCTCGACCGCCTCACGTAACTCGCTCCGCGCCAGCTTCCCAGCCTGCTGATCCCGATCGCTGCACTGCTCCCGCTTGCCGTCGAAGCGAGCCAGAAAATCCCCGACCGTGGTGGCATGCGGCACCCGCGCGCCGCCCAACAGCCGGCGTAATCCTTCGTCGGCGCGCAGCCAGTTGATGTCGCTGAGGGTGTTCCCGCCGCTGAGCATGTTGTAGGCCAGCGTCAGCACGTGGTCCGACTCGGTATACCATTTGTGCCGCCGCAGCACGCGCACCGCAGAGTCGATCACCGGCGCCACTTCAAGCCGCTCGACGAGCCCGTGCACGATGCCCAAGCCGGACCAGCTCACCAGCGGGGCGCCACCGCGCGGCTCGGCCCGAAGGCGGGGATGGGAGAATTGGGGTTGACAAGCATCGTCAGCCGTGTATTCTGGTGGTGACTGAATCATTTCGGGTCCTCTTCGGTGCTTGACCGGTTGGGTTTAGGTACTTCCGATTATAGCACTTAGGAGGACCCGTTTCAACCCCGCCTACCCGAATCGCTTACTCTGGGCTCAAAGTAGCTTCTGTCCTTGACGAGTCCGTTGGCAGTCTTCGTCTCGTCATGGATTGCTTCAAAATACTTTGGCGTCAGTCTGTTACCGGTGTCGAATGGATCGCGGAGAACGTTGTCCGAAATAGTACGTCGATACCAAACGAAGAAAAAGTCGGAGAGATCGGAGTATGGGATAGCGTCATAGTATGGCGGATCGGTGAACCAAACGTGAGCAGCTTCGGTGGGCAGCGGTGACTGTTGCGCGGCGGCAAGATCGGGCTGTCCCGCCACGGTCAATGAAGCTCTTGCTACCGAAGTGATACCGGTCGCGAGATTCTCCACACAGGTTCCAAAGCCGCCGCTTGCCTTGGATACGGAGACACCCTCGGCGAAATCCCAAGCCGGCTTCAGGCGGCCATTCGACAATACGTTTCGCGGGCACTCCGCGATCGGTTCCCACGGACAGATCGCGTTCGCCAAATCAGCGAGTTTGCCTATGGAAAGAGAAAGCGGTCGTGCGACTTTCGCGGCGACCCGCATGGTGTTTCCGAAGGTGACCAACGCCATCTTCTGGCGTGCGGTGAAGAGGTCGGCCCACTGCATCATGCCGTAGCGCTGCACGCGGAAGCCCAGTGTCCCGATAGGCGGAAGCGGTTCGTCCGGGACCGGACACAACCCGGCGCGTCCGCCCCGCTCCCACTCGCCGAGCAACCCCGCCAGCCGCTCCTGCGCCCGCCGCACCGCCGCGTAGTCCGTAGCGGTCGGCAGCCGGTAGTGCCGCCCCGGCTCACCCGGCCGCAGCGTCACCACCGCCGTCAGCCGCGCCCCGCCGCTCCGCCGGCCATCCTCAGCGAACACCGCGTCCGCCCCGCCGCGCTGCGCCGCAAGCTGCGTTCGCACCCGCTCCGGCGCCAGCACCGCCCCGCAGCACAGACACGCCGCCCGCGCCCGCGCCACCGTGCCGTCCCGCACCTCGCCGTCCGCCGCCGGTGTGAACACCTCGAACGCCACCGCCGGCGGCCCGTCCCGCCGCCGCTCCACCCGGGGCCGTAGCGCCCGCTTGCGCTTTCGCTTCCGGCACAGCCAGAACGAACGCAGCAGCGGCAGCTCCGCCCCGCAGTCCGGCGCCTCGCACCGCACCGTCCGCGCCCACAGATAGGCGATCGGCGTGGCGCCGTCGGCGTCCGCCGGGTACAGGTCGCCCAACTCCCGCGCCGCCGCCGCCCGCACCTCGCCGCCGGCGCGGCGCAGGTCGTCGGCCAACCCCGGCCCGCGGCGCGGAATGTCCTGAAGCATCACCTTGAGGATCAGGCACGCCACCGGATTCAGGTCGCTGGCGAACGCCTCGCAGCCGAGGCGCAGCGCCTCCAGCGGGATGGAGCCGCCGCCGGCGAACGGATCGACCACCAGCGGCGCCTCGTCGCCGTGCGCCGCCCGCACCAGCTCGCGCCCGACGCGCAGGTAGGTGGAGTGCGCGGCCAGGTCCCAGTTGGCGAACGCGCCGGCGAACCACAGCAGCGCGGCGCGCAACTCGGCGTCCGAGGCCGGCGGTTGGCGCACCGCGTTGAGGATGCCGCGCGCCCGGCGCTTGAAGTCCGCCGGGCAGTGCGGGTCGCAGGGGTCGGGCAGCAGCAGCGCCAACAGCACGGCGCGCGAGGAGGCGAGCGGGCGGCGCGCCCACCACAGGTGCAGGGTCGACGGATGGCCGTGGCGGATCGACTTCTCCCGCGCCGCGTGGCGGGACACCTCGGCGATCGGAAAGTCGACCTCGGCCAGCCGCCGGCACGCCCGCGGAATCACTCGTCGGCCGGAGGCAGACGCCGCAGGGCCTCGCGGGCGCGGGCGATCTCCGCCGCCAGGGTTTCTTCGTCAGGCAAGGTCGTTCGATACTCGGCCGCCAGCACCTTGTTCGGCAGGCCCTCGAGCGCGTACTTGACGACGGCGTCGTCCTTCTGCGCGCAGAGGATCAAGCCTACGGGCGGATTCTCGTCCGCCTGAACCCAGTGCTCGCGCGCGTAGTTGAGGTAGAGGTGCATCTGCCCCGCGTCGGCGTGAGTAAATCGCCCGACCTTCAGGTCGATGATCACCAAGCAGCGCAACCGCCGGTGAAAGAACAGCAGATCGACGCGATACCACTCGTTCCCGACCCGCAGGCGCCGTTGGCGGCCGACGAAGCAGAAGTCGCTCCCCAACTCCAGCAGAAACGTCTCCAGGCGGCCGAGCAGCGCCTCTTCAAGATCGCTTTCGGAATACTCATCCTTGAGATCGAGGAATTCGAGCACGAACGGGTCCTTGATCGCCGCTTCGGGAAGGACCGTGTCATCGTCCTGCTTCTCCTGTCCCTTGGTCAGCATGGCGGCCTTGTTTTTCGAGAGCGCCGTCCGTTCGTAGAACTGCGTGCCGATCTGGCGGTCCAGTTGGCGCACCGACCAGCCGCCGCGCAGCGCCTCGGCCTCGTAGAACGATCGGGCGCGCACGTTCTTGACCGCAAGCAGCTTCACGTAGGCGGACCAGGGGAGCGGAAAGACCTCGCGGAGGGCCGCGATTCGGGCTTCGGGAGAAGCGGTTTCGAATTTGCCAGACGGTGTCTGGCAAATTCGTTCAGGCGGGGACTTGGCGGATATGCCAGACGGTGTCTGGCATATCTGATCCTTCCGAAACGCGAGGTAGAACTGGCGCATCTGCTGAAGGTTCTGCCGCGAGAATCCGCGCCCGAATCGCCGTGACAGATCCGCCGCCAATCGCCCGAGCAGCGCGGCGCCGTACGCGGCGCGCTCCGCTCCCGACTGCTCGAACTCCACGATACGCTGTCCGATCATCCAGTACGCGGCGGTCATGGCCGCGTTCACCGAGCGGACCGCCGCGCTCCGGGCGACGTCGACGATCCTGGAAGCGTCCCGGTAGACCGTGCGGTACTGTTCGTCGATCGTCGCGCCGCGGGCGGTGGTCTCAGGAGGCACGCGCGTTCGCCTCCTTCCACAGGCGGACGGTGAAGCGGTACTCCTCCTCGATCAGGTCCGGCTCGGTGCCGTTGTGGGCCTTCATCCCGGGGATCAGCTTGTTGCGCACTCCCATGCCGCGGGCGTCGACGTATTCGTAGTCGCGCATGACGTTGACCAGAAGCTGGTTGCGGGCATGCCGGGCTCCCAGCTTCATGCCCTCGGTGGTCACGGTATTGGGGAGCCGGCCGGGGCTTACGACCTCCAGCCGGTTGGAGTAGATGGCCAGCATCACGTCGGTCCCGACGATGCTGTAGTCGCGGTGGATGAGTGCGTTCGCTACTGCCTCGCGGACCACCACCTCCGGGTACTCCCAGCGGTCTATCCGCCGAAGGCCTTCGATCCGCGCGGTCGGCGTGGTGTTGCGGCGCACGAAGTCCCACGCCTGATCGACCAAACCCGGTTCCACCAGCAGGCCGTCGCGCGCGCGGAGCGGCGCCAGCGGGCCGCGTAGATCTTCATCGGCGCGGGTCGCGTAATCCGGCTGCTCACCAGGGTAGCAGATCGCCCGAACGCCCGACTGCGGCAGCCAGCGCTTGGGATTCTTCCCGAACAGCAGAACGCCGCCGATGGTCGCCGTCGTACGCCGAACGGAAGCCGTCGCCAAATCCCGGTTCGACAGCAGGGCGTTCCAGGCGCCGGTGTCTTCGTCCTCGTCGCTCGGAGCATCCCCGGCCAGGACCCGGGTAAAGTACTCGTGCAGACGCCGCCAGTCGAGGTTGTCGACCGCCGTTCCCGGAGCTCTCGGCACCGGCTTCAACTCATACTGAAGTTGCCCCGACTGTTGGTAGAGGAGTGCTTCTTCCTCCCTGGTGGCATCACGCGTGGTGGTCCCGACCCGCATCTTGGTAGCCCACCCTAACTCCCGTCTCGCCTTGTACGGCTGGTCCGGCGCGTCCTCCGGGAGTGACACGACGCCGACCAGCTTGCCGTTATCCCACTGGATCGTCTCCCAGGAAGGGATCGCATCCGGCTGCAGGTGCGACTGGGCTGCCTCGATGACCCACTCCTCCACGTGCTTCCGGCCGCGAGTAAGGCCGCTGACCCGCCGATCGTCCTCTACGCCCAGAAGAATATGGCCGCCATTACGATTCAAGAGCGCGGCCATCTCCGCGGCCAGCTCGTCGGCGGAAATGCTGTCGCGTATGAATGCGACGCCCGAATTCTCCTGGTTGCGAATCAGCTCAGTCAATTCATTCCTGGTCATTGCGGTGGCGCTCCGTCGTATGGCATCCCGCCGGTCAGGCGCCGGCCGTCTCGAAGGCGGTGAGGGTGCGCGTCTTGCTGCTGAACTCCACGCCGATCAGGTGAATGGGCTCGCCGCGGCCCCGGTACTTGGCCGCGTAGTCTCGCTCCCGCAACTGCGCCAGCGCCGCCCCCGGCCCGGCCTGTTCCACCACTTTGAACTCGAACAGGTAGACGCGGCCGCCGGTCCGCACCGCCATGTCGAGCCGGCCGGCGGTGCTTGAGTCCTCCACCGTGATCTCGTACCCCATCATCGCGAAGTAGGAGTAGAACACGCTGGCGTAGAAGCCATCGAAGCGCTCGACGGCGTCGTCGACGCGCAGCCCATGCGGTCTGCCGGCAAAGAAGGCGTGGAACAGCTCCTGCAGGCCGGCGCAGTCGGCCGCTTTCAGCAGGCGGTGGAGACGGATGATGTTGGCCATCGTCCGCTGGGTGTCCTGCGCCAGATGGCGCAGCAGATGGTACAGCAGATGCTCATTCAGGCTCTGCCGCACGTCCCGGTTCGGATAGCCGAGCCGATACAGCGGCAGGCCGCCCAGTTTCTCCTTCGCCGTGATCGTCAGGCAGCCGGTCCGGAACAGCAGCGCCGCGGTGCCTATGTCGTCCACGTCCAACGGTGACGACATGTTTTTGGTGGCCATTTCCGCCAGCGACGCGGAGGAGACCCGGCGCTCGAACAGGGTGTCGATCAGGTGCGCCGGCGAGCTGGTGTCAAACCAGTGCGTCTTGAACTCGCGGCTGTCGAACAGCCGCAGCAGCGCAAACGGGTTGTACACCTTCTCTTCGCCCAGCCAGTTATAGCCGCCGTACCAGTCACGCATCCGCTGCCGGTCGATGCCTTCGAGCTCCGGCGCGAACACGGTGTCGAGGTCACGCTCCGTAAAACCGCAGATCGACGCGTAGGGCCGCTCCAGCGAGATGTCGATAAGGTTGTTGAGACCGGAGAAGACGCTCGCCGTGGAGAATTTGCTCACCCCGGTCAGGAACGCGAACTGCAGGTGCGCGTCGCTCGCCTTGATCACGGAGTACACGCCGTTCAGGTAATCGCGGTTGGCGCGGGCTACTGACGGCGTCTCCAGCGCAGCCCGGATCGGCTTGTCGCATCCGTCCACCAGCACCACGACCCGTTGCCCGCTGCGTTCGTGCAGTGACCTGATCAGATTGCCGAACCGCTCCGGCGCCCTGTCGGAGCGGGGCTGCACGCCGGACACCCGCTCCATGCGGTCCAGTTGCGCGGCCAAGTTGGCATGCAGGCCGTCAGTCTCCGCGAAGTTGCCGCCGCCGAAGCTCAACCGCACTACCGGGTAACGAACCGACCAGTTCCAGCCGGCGTGGACGTGGAGGCCCGTGAACAGCGGTTCGTTGCCCTCGAACAGCTCCTTCATGGTGTCGACCAGCAGGCTCTTGCCGAACAGCGGCGGCCGCGACAGGAAGTAGTAGCTGCCCTCGGCCGCCAGCCGTTCGATGAAGGCGGTCTTGTCGACGTAGTAGCAGTTCGCCGCCCGCACCTCGCGGAAGGTCTGGAATCCGATCGGCAACCGGTGCTTGGCCATGGCCCATCATACCCGGAGGGCCGGCCAGCGGTCACCGGGCGCCGGCCGGCGAAGCGGCGGCAGCTCGTGTTCGATGCGGTGGAGTCGGCGCTCGCCGCGCCGGCGCAGGCAGAGGTGTCGCTTACCGCGGGACGGCCAGCAGCATGGCGTCGAGGAGGCGCTTCTCGCGGCTGGCGCGCGGGTAGAGGGCGGTGAGGGCGTTGGCCAGGCGCAGGAAGCCGGGGCCGCGCTCCCGTTCGGCCTTGAGCAGCGCGCGCAACGCCACGGCGTGGCCGTTGGCCTGCAGCAGCATGGCGGCGTGCACGCGGTCGAGCGTGGTGGCGTCGAGCGCCTGCAGCTCGGCTTCTCCGTCCAGGATGCCGGCCTTGCGCCGCCGCCGTCCGCCGGCGGGCCGCGCGCCGTCCCATTCCGGGAACAGCGAGCGCTGCAGGCCGCCCGCCGGGTCGGCCTCGATCCATTCGGCGGCGGCCCCGGCGCCGGCGTCGCCGAACAGGTCGGCGGCGCGATCGGCCACCGGCAGCAGCCGCACCACGCCCTTGACCTGCGCGACGATGCGCCCGGTCCAGCGGTCCAGGTCGATGCCCATCGGCTGCGCGAAGCGGCGTACCACGTCGAACGGCAGGTCGAGCCGCGGCGCGGCGGCGGCTTCGTCCTCGTCGTCCGTGGCGGGAACGTCGTCGCCGCCGGCGTCCGTGGTCTGCAGGGTCCAGAGGAACAGGGCGGTGAGGCGGGCGTCTTCTTCCAGCGCGCCGGTCATGCCGTTGCGGGCGCGCGCCTCGGCGGCGCCGAGCACGGTTTCGAGCGCGGCGCGGCCCACCACTTCCCATACCCGTTCCAGGTATTCCGAGAGCGGCACCGCGCGCCCGTCGGCGGTCTCCACCGCGCGGCTGCGGCTGTAGATTTCGAGCGCGGGGCCGATGCAGGCGAACACCAGATCGGCGCCGCGGATGCCTTCGCCCTGCAGGCGCGCCATCCAGTCGGCGACGCGCAACGGCAGCTCGCGCAAGCACTCGGCCCAGTCGCCGATTGGCGCGTCCGCCGGCCGCGGGCGGCAGGTCAGGTGGATGCTGGTGGCCAGCGCCGCGGACTCGCGGGCGCGCAGGCGGGTGCCGAGTTCGGTGGCGATCGGCCAGGAGCCGGTAATGGTCCAGCCGCCGCGGATCATGCCGGCCAGCAGCGCCTCCCATCCCTCGGTGGTCTTGTGCGCGAAGACGACCGAGCCGACGCCGTGCCCGGCGAGCACGCGGCGGCCGTCGGCGAACGCCCGGGCCATCGTCGCCTCGAACCACTGGCGGTCCTTGGGGTTGCCGTCCTGCCGCTTGGTCTCGTCCTGCACCGCCTCGCGGTCCTTGGGCGAGAGCGGATTGGCGGCGTCGAAGGGATCGCGCAGGAGCGGATGCGACGGCAGCGAACGCTTGAGCCAGACCAGGAAGAAGTCGGAGAGATCGGAGTAAGGGATCGCGTCGTAGTACGGCGGATCGGTGAACCAGACCGCCGCGGACTGGTCCGGCAGCGGATGATCGGTTGCATCCGCCGATTGCGTCTGAGCTGCAGCGGACTCCACGTTGGCCATCGCCGACACTGTTTTGACCAGGATATTGATCCGGTCGCTGAGGCTACCGGTCGACTCGGTCAGAGGAACCGCCTCGGCGAAATCCCATGCCATCGGCAGTGCCTGCCGCGCGAACAGGTGTTCGACCTTCTCCTGATCCGCCTGCGGCCGCCACGTAGCCAGGGCGACGTTGCGATCGACGACCCCGCTGAATACCAGCGCCAGGCAGCGGGCGAGCCAATCGTGCGCGGCCACGGAGTGGCACTGATTGGCGAGCGACTGCATGGCGACCTTCTGGCGTGCGGTGAAGAGGTCGGCCCACTGCATCATGCCGTAGCGCTGCACGCGAAAGCCCAGTGTCCCGATGGGCGGGAGCGGTTCGTCCGGGACGGGGCACAACCCGGCGCGTCCGCCCCGCTCCCACTCGCCGAGCAGCCCCGCCAGCCGCTCCTGCGCCCGCCGCACCGCCGCGTAGTCCGCCTCCGTCGGCAGCCGGTAGTGCCGGCCCGGCTCACCCGGCCGCAACGTCACCACCGCGGTCAGCCGCGCCCCGCCGGTCCGCCGGCCATCCCGGTCGAACACCGCGTCCGCCCCGCCGCGCTGCGCCGCAAGCTGCGTTCGCACCCGCTCCGGCGCCAGCACCGCCCCGCAGCACAGACACGCCGCCCGCGCCCGCGCCACCGTGCCGTCCCGCACCTCGCCGTCCGCCGCCGGCGTGAACACCTCGAACGCCACTACCGGCGGCCCGTCCCCCCGCCGCTCCACCCGGTGCCGCAGCGCCCGCTTGCGCTTCCGCTTCCGGCACAGCCAGAACGAACGCAGCAACGGCAGCTCCGCCCCGCAGTCCGGCGCCTCGCACCGCACCGTCCGCGCCCACAGATAGGCGATCGGCGTGGCGCCGTCGGCGTCCGCCGGGTACAGGCCGGCCAACTCCCGCGCGGCCGCCGCCCGCACCTCGCCGCCGGCGCGGCGCAGGTCGTCGGCCAACCCCGGCCCGCGGCGGGGAATGTCCTGAAGCATCACCTTGAGGATCAGGCACGCCACCGGATTCAAGTCGCTGGCGAACGCCTCGCAGCCGAGGCGCAGCGCCTCCAGCGGGATGGAGCCGCCGCCGGCGAACGGATCGACCACCAGCGGCGCCTCGTCGCCATGCGCCGCCCGCACCAGCTCGCGCCCGACGCGCAGGTAGGTGGAGTGCGCGGCCAGGTCCCAGTTGGCGAACGCGCCGGCGAACCACAGCAGCGCGGCGCGCAACTCGGCGTCGGAGGCCGGCGGTTGGCGCACCGCGTTGAGGATGCCGCGCGCCTGGCGCTTGAAGTCCGCCGGGCAGTGCGGGTCGCAGGGATCGGGCAGCAGCAGCGCCAGCAGCACGGCGCGCGAGGAGGCGAGCGGGCGGCGCGCCCACCACAGGTGCAGGGTGGACGGGTGGCCGTGGCGGATCGACTTCTCCCGCGCCGCGTGGCGGGACACCTCGGCGATCGGAAAGTCGACCTCGGCCAGCCGCCGGCACGCCCGCGGAATCACGACGCGCCGATCAGTGCCGGGATCACGTCTTGCCCCAGCCGTGCGGTATGTAATGTACTTCACTGCCTCGTCGACGCCCAGATCGCGCGCTACGAGTTCCCGCAAGTGCAGCTAAGCCTGTCCTTCGTTCCATAGACCGCCCTTAGCTTAGCGGTCGGGCGTGTCACTTGGGCCGCTCCCGGGCTTCGGGAAGAATTGGTCGATGAGTATGGCGTTGCCGTCGGGGTCGCGGAACGCGACGTGGGCGGGGTCGGCGCCGGCGGGATCGGTGTCCGTGTCCAGCTCGATGCCCTGCGCGGTCAGCGCCGCACGGATGTCGCGCACGTCGGTGAACTCGTCAAGCCGCGACCCGTCCTGCCGCAGACCGGGATTGAAGGTCAGAATGTTGCCCTCGAACATCCCCCGGAACAGACCGATCGTGGCGCTCCCGTTGGCCATCATCACGTAGCCCTTGCCATCGCGGCCGGTCGTGGAGAAGCCGAGCTTCTCGTAGAATGCCTGCGCCGCCGGCAGGTCCTTGACCGCCAGGCTCACCGAGAACGCGCCGAGCTCCATCGTCGATGCCACCTCCTCACCCGCGACCATAGCACAACGGCGGTACCCCGACTGGCAACGCCGCCCCGCCGCGGTAGTCAGCTAAGGTTCCCCCGGCGGCACCGTGGTGACCGCCAATCGGGCGGCGTACGCCGGCGAAGGCGGCGGCGCCGACCGCGCCTACTACTTCCTGCGCTCCCCCGGCGGAACCCTGGAGTGGCTCTACCACGACCTCCTGACCCGCCGCTGGTGCCGCCAAGGCTGGATCGAATGAGCAGCTATGCTCAGCCGCGATCCTCGTAGGAATCAGTACGTTCGGTAAGGAATCTCCGAGACATGTATTCGCGGTCCCGTCTTTCCATTGCGATTCAGGATACGCTTCAAGGTCTCTGCTACGTCACCCTGGTGCTCTACCGCCGGCCCTACGGTAATCCTACAGTCTGAGTTGAGCAAGCGATCCATGCTGAATGCATCATTCCTCACGTAATGGCGTATGTGCCGCCCTCTTTCCTCCGTTTCTATTTCGCCAGGTTTTGGAGTGACAACAAGCGCCCGTCGCTCACGCTCATGTCTGTAGGACGGATGCTTATGAAGAAAACGATTCTTTAGCACGGTAGCGGAACTGTCTCTTATCATACCCTCATATTCGCTACGCAATGACTCTTTCTTTCTGTGAAGTATTCCGTCCCATACCCGATCAGATACGTCGATGAATTCAATCAACTTTTTGGCATCATCGTTCTTTATGCGGTCGCAATAATTAACTTCATACAACTCACGCCTGGGAACGCCTATTACCATGAACATCCACGTCCATTATCCCCGTACGCCCGCCAATGAGACAAATGATCGTAAGTCTTCCCGATAGCATCATCTTCCAAAGGTAAGAAGGAAATAATATAGGCGTGGCTTACTGGATACTCAAGCCACCGTGATGCTCGTATCGATTTTATCGATTTACTGAAGACATACCATCCTTCTTGCGGATCGGTGAGATGCACCGAGTCGTATAGGCGAAGACCCTGTGATCGTTCCGTAAGCAACGCGTGGATAGTTTCGAGTGACGTATAGTGGATTACCTTGACTTTCCCATTGTCACTCCCCAGGAGATGTTCATCTTCCATCTCGGATGACAGCTTCTTTGCTGCTCCTTGGAGGTGACCGAGCGCAGAGATAACATTCCTATCTTCTAGTGATCTTTTGGCAGCCTCAAGAGCCGCCTTCCAGGTCGACGCTACCATCGGCTCCTCAAGCTCCTACTGTCCCGAATCGCCGGGGAGAAGGTAACGAGTACGGTCACGCAGGCTTTCCGTACCTTCATACTTTGGGAGTGCTATGAAGATTCGGGATTTCTGAATGTCAACCTCATCTTCCCCCTCGTATATACGGTTGTCATCCTCCAGAACGATCTTTTTGCCATTTACTGGCACCAGAGCGTTAACTTCCTCGGCGCGCTCCAGCAGCTCCCGCGCCGTCGCCTTCCCGGTTTCTGACGCAACGGTGATTTCGACACCATTCACTCCCAAGGTGTATTCGCTCCCATTCATTGGCGGATGCTGGTCCCCGTTCTTCTTAGAGTTGTCCTGTCCCATCTTGCGCCTCCCGCAGTACCGCGGACCCGATCGACCTTCGTCCGCGCGCTAAGCGTGCGCGGTCAGGATCGGGGTCCATCGCTTTATAGCATAACATAACATCGTTTCGCTGGGTACGCATGGTGTGTGCCGGGTGAGATGGGAGGAGGCATGCGCCCACGCCGGCGGTCTGATCGCCCTCTGGCAAGGCCGCCGCCTACTGACCGACAACGCCGCGGTCGGCTGGCGGCGGCGCGCCGTCCAGCTCCGGGAGGCGTTTCCCAGCCGTCTCTACGGGCTGGTCACGCGCCACCGGCTGCCCGCCGACGCCGCCGTCGAACGCCGCCTGACGGCGCTGAGCCGGCGCGCTCAACACTCTGGAGCCAGCGGCCTGCCCACCGCCCGCCAGGTTGCGGCCATGGAGCATGGCGGGCGGGTCAGGCGTCGGCCGTCTCGAACGCGGTGACGGTGCGCGTCTTGCGGCTGAACTCCACGCCGATCAGGTGGATGGGCTCGCCGCGGCCCCGATACTTGGCCGCGTAGTCCCGCTCCCGCAACTGCGCCAGCGCGGCCCCCGGTCCGGCTTGCTCCACCACTTTGAACTCGAACAGGTAGACGCGGCCGCCGGCCCGCACCGCCATGTCGAGCCGCCCGGCGGCGCTCGACTCCTCCACCGTGACCTCGTGCCCCAGCGCCGCGAAGTAGGAGTAGAACACGCTGGCGTAGTACCCCTCGTAGTTGGCGATGTCGTTGTTGACGTGCCACTCATACGGAATACTGGCAAAGAAGGCGTGGAACAGCTCCCGCAGGCCCGCGCAATCTGCCGCTTTCAGCAGGCGCGCCAGGCGGATTCTGTTCGCCGTCTGCCCCTGGGGGTCCGGCGCCAGGCGGCGCAGCAGCACCCGGTTGAGGCTCCGCCGCACTTCCCGGTTCGGATAACCGAGCCGAAACACCTGCTCCTCGTCCAGTTCCTCATCCTCCGTGATCGTCAGATAGCCGGTCTGGAACAGCAGCGCCTCGGTCCCTATGTCGTCCACGTCGAACGCCGACAACAGGTCCTCGGTGCCGACCATGTCGGCCAGCGAAACGGAGGAGACCTGCCGCTCGAACAGCATGTCGACCAGGAACGCCGGCGATCCGGTCTCGAACCAGTAGGGCTTGAACGTGCGGCTGTTGAACAGCAGCAGCACGTCAAACGGGTTGTACACCTTCTCGTCGCCCAGCCAGCAGTACCCGTTGTACCACTCGCGGATGCGCGCGCGGTCCAGCCCTTCCAGTTCCGGGGCAAACATGGTGTCCAGGTCGCGTTCCGTGTAGCCGCAGATCGACGAGTAGGCCGGGTCCAGAGTGATGTCGATAAGGTTGTTGAGCTGCGAGAACAGGTTCACCTTGGAGAACTTGCTCACCCCGGTCAGAAACGTGAACCGTATGCGCGCGTCGCTCGCCTTGATCACGCCGTACACGTTGCGCAGAAGGTCGCGGTTGGCGCTCGCCACGGCCGGCGTGCCGAGCATGTCCAGGATCGGCTTGTCGTATTCGTCCACCAGCACCACGACTCGCCGCCCGCTCCGTTTGTGCAGCGCTTCCAGCAGGTGCGCGAAGCGGCCCGGCACCGTAAGGGAGTCCGTCTCTACCCCGTGGCGCCGTTCCTCGGCAGCGAGCAGGTCCATGAGGCTGTCCTCCAACAGGTTCGGCCGCCTGTAGTCGCCGCCGGCAAAGTCCAGCCGCACCACCGGATTGGGCTCGCCCCAGGTCCAGCCGGCATGGACGCGGAGCCCCTTGAACAGCGCCTCATTGCCCTCGAACAGCTCCTTCAGGGTGTCCAGGAACAGGCTCTTGCCGAACCGTCGCGGCCGCGACAGGAAGTAGTGCGTACCTTCGTCGATCAGCCGTTCGATGAACGCCGTCTTGTCGACGTAGTAGCAGTTCCGCTCCCGGATCCTGCGGAAGGTCTGGATGCCGATCGGCAAGCGGCGCTTGGCCATCGACCCATCATACCCCGGAGGGCCGGCCAGCGGTCACCGGGGGCACCGCGCGGGATTGCCGGGGCGCCCGGAGATCGGCTGTCGCCGGCCGGCGCCGGTCTGGCGTAGAATGGTGGGCGTGAACCAATCGAAGTCACGGCGATGCGATCGCCGAACGTTGCGTCCGCGCCGGCTGGCTCGGATCGGGATGGGAAGCGCCGGCTTGGCGGCGCTGCTGGCCGTCGCCTGCCAGGCGGACGACCCGGCCGCCGACATGGGGCCCGGCCTGTACGCGGAAATGACCACCGGCCGCGGCGTGATCGTCCTGCGGCTCGAATACGAGCTGGTCCCGCTCACCGTGGCCAACTTCGTCGGCTTGGCGGAAGGGACCATCGAGTACACCGGCAAGGACGGGGACGGGCCCTACTACGACGGGTTGACCTTTCACCGGGTGATCGACGACTTCATGATCCAGGGCGGAGACCCGACCGGCACCGGCGCCGGCGGACCCGGCTACCAGTTCGCCGACGAGATCGATCCGTCGTTGCGCCACGACCGTCCCGGCACGCTGTCGATGGCGAATGCGGGACCCAACACCAACGGCAGCCAGTTCTTCATCACCCACGTGGAGACACCGTGGCTGGACGGCCGGCATGCCGTGTTCGGCTACGTGATCTCCGGCCAGGAGGTGGTCGACGCCGTCCGCCAGGGCGACCAGATCGAGTCGGTGCGCATCCGCCGCATCGGGCCGTCAGCCCTTGAGTTCCGGGTCGACCAGCGCACGTTCGACGAGCTCCGGGCCGGCGGCCCGGAGCGGGCGGCGGAGATCGCCGCCGCCCGGGCGGAAGCGGACGCCGAGGTGCGCCGCCGCTGGCCGGGCGCGACCGTGACGCCGTCCGGGCTGCGGTACGTGGTCGAGCAAGCGGGCGAAGGCGGCGAACGGCCGGCCGCCGATACCAGCGTGGAGGTCCACTATGAAGGCAGACTGCTGGACGGAACGGTGTTCGACAGCTCGCGCGAACGCGGAACGCCGGCGGTCTTTCCGGTCAACCGGGTGATCCGGGGTTGGCAGGAGGCGCTGCAGGACATGCGGCGGGGCGAGCGGCGCACGCTGATCGTGCCGCCGGAGCTCGGTTACGGTGACCGTGGCGTCCCGCAGGCCGGCATTCCGCCAGGGGCGTATCTGATCTTCGACGTCGAGCTGCTCCGGTTTCCGGTCGATGGGTCCGGTGGAGGGTAGCGGGCCGCCGTCCCGGACGCTCGACAAGGCGCAGATCGCGGCGCTGCCGCTCGGCTGGTTTCCCGGCCGGATCCGGGTCGCCGACTCGCCCGAGGCGGTGGCCGCGGCGCTCACGGCGCTCGACGGCGCCGGCGTGCTCGGCCTGGACACCGAGACGCGGCCGGCGTTCAAGCGGGGCGAGCGGTATCCGGTCGCCCTGCTGCAGCTCGCCTCCGCCGATCAGGCCGTGCTGGTGCAGCTCCACTGGGCCGGCCTGCCGCCGCCGTTGCGCGAGGTGCTGGAGTCCGAGCGGATCGTCAAGGCGGCGCAGGCGCCGGCGGACGAGCTGCGCTCGCTCCGCCGCATCTACGGGGTCGCTCCGCGCGGCGTGGTCGACGTCGGCCGCATGGTGCGCGACGCCGGCTACAAGCCGAGCAGCGTGCGCGGGCAGGCCGCGCACTTCCTGGGCATCCGCATCTCCAAGAGCGCGCAGGTGTCGAACTGGGCCGCCCGCCGGCTCAGCCCGGCGCAGCAGCGGTACGCGGCGACCGACGCCTGGGTCTGCCGCCAGAGCTATCTGGAGCTGCGGGCGGCCGGCGGCCTTCATGTCACTGGCGGCGAGACGCCGCCCGGAGGGCATCCCGATGGCGGCGGGGCGCCGCCGGGCGGGCGCTCGACTGCAGGCGAGGCGCCGCGGTGAGGGCGCTCCACTGGCGGAGAGACGGCCGGCGGCGATGCGGCGCCGTAACGGCGCTCGGCCGCCTGGCGGCAGCCGGCCTGGCCGCCGTCACGCTGGCCGCCTGCGTCGACGTCGAGATGCGCTTCGTCATGCGGCGCGGCGGCGCCGGCGTCCTGGAGCTCGACTACCGCGTGCCGGCCGAGGCGGCCACGCTGCTCGACCCGGCGGACGGCGCGCCGTCGGTCCCGCTGCCGATCACCCGCGCCGACTTCGACGCGGCGCTCGCCGGCGCCCAGGGGGCGCGCCTGCGCCGGTTCCGGCGGACCGACGACGACGGCGCGGTAGCCATCAGCGTCAGGATTGCCTTCGACAGCGTCGAAGCGTTGCGGACCGTCGCCGGCTTCGGCGGCCTGCCGGTGTCGTTCACGGCCAACGGAGACGGCGGCGGCGAGCTGTCGCAGCGGGTGATACCCGCGCGGGCCGCCGCCGACGCCCCGGACCCCCTCCTGGCCGCCCTGGCGCAGGCGCTGGCCGGTGAGTCGCGGGTGACGTTCGTGGTCACCGCGCCGGCCGCCATCACCGACGCCGGCGGGGCGACGGTCGACGCCGACGGCCGCACGGCGCGGCTGTCGCTTTCGCTCGCCGACTACCTGACCGATCCCGGCCCGGTCGATCTGATCGTCCGGTGGCGGGGTTGACGCGCGCGGCGGAATTTCCGATACTGAGAATACCGGCCGCCTGATTCTTTTCCCTTTAGGCAATACCCCACTTGGAGCTCTCGGTACGATGGACGTTCTCAAAGACGTGAAGAAGGCGGAGGAAGACGCCGAGCGCATTGAGCAGGACTACCGCGCCAAGGCCGCCGAGCTGCTCGCCACGGTGACCACCGGACTCGACGAACGCCGGCAGGAGCTGACCGCCGAGCTCGACGCCGAACTCGGCCGGCGCACCGCGGAGCTCGACCGCCGGTTCCAGGCGGAACGGGACACGATCGTGGCGTCCGGGCGCGCGCAGCGCCAAGAGGTGGAAACGGCGGCGCGCGCCAACCGCGGCGCGGCGCTCCAACTCATTCTGGACCGATTGCAGCGGTAACCGGCGCGTGGCGATAGCAGACCTCACCAAGGTAGAGGTCGTCCTGCCCCGGGACGACCTGGACAGCGCCCTGTCCGGGCTCGAGCGCTCCGGGCTGGTGCACGTCGACGACATCCATGACCGGATCGACCGGGACCTTGCCGGGCAGGAGGAGGAGCCGCCGGTTGCGTCCGGGGGCGCCGCCGGCCGGCAGGCCGACATCGACTTCCTGCTGCAGCTCTTCCAGCGCTTCGCGCCGCTCAAGAAGGGGTTGTTGGAGGAGTTCTTCGGCTCCCCGCCGCCGCGCACCCGCGATCAGCTCGCCCGCCTGGTCGACAGCGTCGACGTGGCCGAGCTGCGCGAACGGCTCGGCGGCGAGCTCAACCGCTTCGAGCAGCTGCTCTCCGAACAGGCGCACCTGCGGCAACGCAGAACCGACCTGGAACCGTGGCGGCCGCTCGACGCGCCCCTGGCCGACCTGGCTGCCGGCCGCCACACCACACTGCTGCCGGTGCGCATGCCGGGCGCCGACGACGACGTGGCCGCCGCGGCCGCCGACGGCTCGCTCGGCTCGTCGGCGGTCTACGCGCCGGTGTCGGCCGGCAAGCGCGCCAGTTACGGCGTGCTGGCGGTCGTGAACGAACAGGCGGCCGACGCTCAGGACGGCCTGCGCCGGTTGCGCGGCGAGGTGGTCGATCTGCCGGGCGGCGCCGAGACGCCCGGCGCCGCGCTGGCCGCCGCCGACTCCCGCCTGGCGGAGATCGGCGGGCAGCTGGACGAGCTCCGCCAACGGTTCGCCACCGCCGCCGAGCGTTACCGCGGCGCGGTGCAGGCGCACGCCGACGCCGCCTCCGGCCGGCGGGCCGAGCAGGAGGCGCGCCGCCGCCTCTACTACTCCAAGCGCGCCGCGGTGCTGATCGGCTGGGTGCGCGCCGAGCACGTCGCGCCGTTGCGCGTGGTGCTGACCCAGACCTGTCCGAACGCGCGGGCGCGGTTCACGGCGCCGGTCACCGACGACGATCCGCCGGTCGACCTGCACAACCGCACGCTGATCCGGCCGTTCGAGTTCCTGATCCGCATGTTCGGCATGCCCCGGTACTTCTCAATCGACCCCACGCCGTTCGTGGCGGTCGCCATGACGCTCTTCTACGCCATGGCGCTCGGCGACGCCGGCTACGGGCTGCTGCAGGTGCTGCTGGCCCTGTGGCTGATGCGCCGCTACCAGTCGGCGGGCGAGACCCGCCTGTTCCTGCGCATGTTCGTGATCACCGGCATCGCGGCGATGGTGGTGGGCGTGCTCACCTGGAGCTTCTTCGGCGCCAGCCCCGGCATCTCCGACCCCACCGCCGACGCAAAGATCCTGGGACTGCTGCCGCTCTTCTACCCGACCGTGCAGATCACCACGCTGATGGCCGTCTCCATCGGCGTCGGCGTGGTCTTCCAGCTCGCCTCCATCGTCGCCGGGCTGATCTCCGTATGGAAGTCCGGCCAGCGGCGGGACGCCGCGGCGGAGCAGGGATCGTGGCTGGCGCTGCTGGTGACGCTGCTCCTCTGGATCGCCGTGCGCGCGGCCGGGATCACGGCGCTCGACACCCCGTCCACGGTGCTGCTGGCGGCGTCCGCCGCCTCGGTGGTGCTGTTCGGGATTCGGGAAGGGAACCGCATAGGCCGCGTGCTGGCCGGCATCGTCTCTCTGTACGGCATCGTCGGCTACTACGGGCTGGTCGGCTTCTTCTCCGACGTGCTCTCCTACATGCGCCTCGGCATCCTCAGCCTCACCTCCGCCTTCATCGGGCAGGTCGGCAACCTGATGGGCAGCCTGTTCTTTGGCGGGAGCGGCGCCGCGGTGGTGGTGGGCGCGGTCGTCGGCGGCCTGATCGTGGTCCTGTTCCACGCGTTGAATCTGGTCCTCAGCATGTTGGGGGCCTTCGTACACTCGCTGCGGTTGAACTACCTGGAGTCGTTCCAGCGGTACTTCGATCCCAAGGGGCGCGCGTTCAGCCCGTTGCGCGGCGAGACCAGACATTATCGAATCATCGACACCGTGATGACGCGGTGACCTAAAGGAGGCACGGATGGAGATCTCTCTCGGCTTCGCGATCGCCTTGTTCGGCGGGGCCTTGACCGCAGGGCTGGCGGCGTACGGATCGTCGGTCGGCGTCGGAGCGGCCGGCGAGATGGCCGGCGGCGTCATCTCCGAGGACCCCGACCGCTTCGGCCTGATGCTGATCCTGCAGGCGTTGCCGGCTACGCAGGCGATCTACGGCCTGGTGGTGGCGATCCTGGTGATGCTCAAGGTGCAAGCGCTGGGCGGCGAGGGGGTCCTCGACCTCGATCTGCATTACGGCTTGGCGATATTCGCCGCCTGCGTGCCGGCGATGTTCGGCGAGCTGATGTCACCGATCTGGCAGGGCAAGGTCGCGGTCGCCTCGATGGGGGCGGTGGCCAAAAAACCTGACACCTTCGGACGCGCGCTGATCCTGCCGGTCATGGTGGAGACCTTCGGCCTGTTCGCGCTGATCGCCACCCTGATCATCCTGCAGGTCGTGATCCCCGACCTGAGCTGAGATGGCGGGCGACAATCTGGTCGAGCAGATCCTGGCCGGCGCGCGCGCGCGCGGCGAGCAGGCCCTGCAGGCGGCGCAGGCCGATCACGACGAACGGTACCGGACCGGGCTGGCCGAGCTGACGCGCTCCGTCGACGACCGGCGCGGACGCGAGCACCGGCAGGCCGAAGACCGGCTGCGGCAGCGGCTGTCCGGCGCCCGTCTGGAGCAGAACAAGCAGCTGGTGGCGTTGCGGCGGCGTCTGATCGACGACCTGTACCGCGGCGCGTGGGAGCAGGTGGTCGCCGCGGACGCCTACCGCGCCTTTCTGGCCGGGCAGCTGCGCCGGCACGCCAAGCCCGGCGACCGGCTGATCGTGTCGCAGCGCGAGGCGGACCGCTTCGCCGGCGAGCTGCGCGGCCTGCTGGACGAGCACGGCGTGACGCTGGCCGACGAGCAGGGCCGGTTCCGGGCGGGATTCATCATCGAGCGCACCGCCGCCGAAGGCGCGGAGGCGCGCCGGCCGGAACGCCTCAACTGCACCCTGGATCAGGCGTTCGCGCAGCTGCAGGAAGAGACCGAGATCGAGGCGGCCGGAGTCCTGTTCAGGGCCACGCAGGCCGCCGACGACGACGGGGGCGGATGAGGCGCCGATGGCCCGGACCGAGCGCGACTTCAACTTTCTGACCGGGCTGCTCAAGTGCCGGGAGCGCGAGCTGGGCGATGAGTCCCTGGCGCGGGAGCTGGTGTCCGCGCGCAGCATGGAGCAGGTGGTCGCCGCGCTGCCGCCGTGCCGCTTTGCGCAGGTGGTGACCGCCGATCCCACCGACGGCGGCATCGAACGGGCTGCCGCCGAAGAGGTGGCCGATCTCTGGAAGACCGTGGACGAACTCGCCCCGGTGCCGGAGCTGGCGCAGCTCGCCGCGGCGCCGCTCGACCTGCACAACCTCAAGACGGCGCTGCTCGGGCACCTTCGGGGCGAGCCGCCGGCGGGCCTCTACCAGCCGGCGGCGCTGGTCGCCGCCGAGGTGCTGGCCGACGTCGGCCGGCTCTCCACGGCGCGCGTGCCGCTCCACTACCTGCCGGCGATCCGCGCCGGCCTGGCCGCCTACTACGAATCGGGCCGCGCGCCGCAGGCGCTGGAGCTGGCGATGGACCGCGCCCGCAGCGTGCTGCTGGTGGAGATCGCCGCGCGGCGGTCGCCGGCGCTGGCCGCGGTCCTGGCCGACTTCAGCGACCTTGCGGTGGCCGAGACGCTCATGCGCGGCCGGGACGCCGGGTTGCCGTGGCGGGTCGTCCGATGGGGATCGCACGGCCTGCCGGAGCAGTCGCGGTTGCAGGCGCTCTACGAAAGCCCGACCGGCGAATGGGCGCAGACGCGCGTGTTTGCGCGCCCGCTGCTCACCGCCGCCGTGCAGGCGCTGGGGCGCGGCGAAGGGACGCGGGAGGCGATCCTGCGGCTGCAAACCGGGCTCACCGCGCGCCTCGGCGCCGCCCGGTACAGGCCGCCGTCGATCGAGTACGTCTATTATTTCATACGGCGCAAACTCATCGACCTGGCCAACTTCCGCATCGCCTGTCTCGGCGCGGTGCGCGAGCTGTCGGCCGACGCGCAGGCGGCGCGGCTCAACCTGGGGTTTGGCTAAAGCGATGGCTGACGGCGCGGGAGCGGTCTACAAGATCGCCATGATCGGCGATGCGGCCACGGTGGCCGGCTTTGCCGCAGGCGGCGTGCACGGCTTTGCCCAGGACGCCGACGATCCGGCGCGCACGCTGTCGGTGCTCACCGATCTGGCCGGCAGCGGCGAGTACGCCATCATCTTCATCACCGAACCGTTGGCCGAGCCGCTGTTCGACGCCATGGAGCGGCTTTCGACCGGCGCCGTGCCGGCGATCATCATAGTCCCCGATCAGTCGGGGACGCGCGGCATCGGCTACGAGCGCATCCGCCACGCCGTGGAACGGGCGATCGGCATCGATCTGCTCGGCGCGAACTGACACGCTAAGGAGAGACGCAGGAAATGGCTGGGATCGTCACGCGGGTATCGGGCCCCCTGGTGCAGGCGCGCGGTCTGGACAACCCGATCATGTACGAGGTGGTCAAGGTCGGCGACGCCGGCCTGTTCGGCGAGATCATCGGCATCGAAGGCGACAGCGTATCGATCCAGGTCTACGAGGAGACCGGCGGCATCGGTCCGGGCGAGCAGGTGGCCGGCACCGGCACGCAGCTCTCCGTCGACCTGGGGCCCGGCCTGATCGAGCAGATCTACGACGGCGTGCAGCGCCCGCTCGACGTGATCGCCGGCGACCACGGCGAGTTCATCGCGCGCGGCATCGAGGCGCCGCCGATCGACCGGGAGCGCATCTGGGAGTTCAACGCCACGGCCGCCAGCGGCGAGCGGGTGAGCGCCGGCCAGCGGCTCGGCTGGGTGCAGGAGACGGAGATCGTCAAGCACTGGATCATGGTGCCGCCGGGGCTGTCCGGCACGGTCAGCGGCCTCCGTTCCGGGGCCTTCACGGTGCGGGACGTGATCGGCACGTTGACCGACGATCTGGGCGGCGCTCACGAGCTGCGGCTGTCCCATCGCTGGCCGGTCCGCATCGGCCGCCCGTACCGGCGCAAGGTGAACCCGGACACGCCGCTGGTGACCGGCCAGCGGGTGGTCGACACCTTCTTTCCGCTGGCCAAGGGCGGCACCGCGTGCGTGCCGGGACCGTTCGGCTCCGGCAAGACGGTCGTCCAGCACCAGCTCTCCAAGTGGGCGGACGCCGACATCATCGTCTACGTCGGCTGCGGCGAGCGCGGCAACGAGATGACCGACGTGCTGCTGGAGTTCCCGGAGCTCACCGACCCCAAGTCGGGCCGGCCGCTGATGGAGCGGACGGTGCTGATCGCCAACACCTCCAACATGCCGGTGGCCGCGCGCGAGGCGTCGGTTTTCACCGGCATCACGCTGGCCGAATACTTCCGCGACATGGGGTACGACGTGGCGCTCATGGCCGACTCGACCTCCCGCTGGGCGGAGGCGATGCGGGAGATCTCCGGCCGTCTGGAGGAGATGCCGGGCGAGGAGGGGTATCCCGCCTACCTGTCGTCGCGGATCGCCGAGTTCTACGAGCGGGCCGGCAAGGTGGTGCCGCTCGGTTCGGAGGAGCTCTGCTCGCTGTCGGTGATCGGCGCCGTGTCGCCGCCCGGCGGCGACCTGTCCGACCCGGTGGTGCAGGGGACGTTGCGCGAGGTGCGCGTCTTCTGGTCGTTGGAGGCGCGGCTCGCCTACGCCCGGCACTTTCCGTCGGTCGACTGGCTCACCTCCTACTCGCTCTATTCCGACGCGATGGGCCGCTTCTACGACAAGGAGGTGTCGCCCGCGTTCCTGTCGGACCGCGCCGAAGGGCTGCGGCTGCTGCAGGAGGAGTCGGACCTGCAGGAGATCGTGCGCCTGGTCGGCATCGACTCGGTCTCCGCGCAGGACCGCCTGGTGCTGGAGACCGCCCGGTCGCTGCGCGAGGATTTCCTGCAACAGAACGCGTTCCACGACGTCGACACCTACGCGTCGCTCGACAAGCAGCGGCTGATGCTGCGCGCCATCCTCTGCTTCCACGAGCAGGGTCTGGCGGCGCTGGAGCAGGGCGCCGACGTCGCCGCCATCGTGGAACGCCCGATCCGTGAGCGGATCGGGCGCATGAAGTTCGTACCGGAGCAGGAGCGGGAGTCGCTCGCCGGGCTCCAAACCGAAATCGAGGAAGACATCGCGTCGCTGGTGGCGGCGCCGGCCGTCGAGGGGGTCAGATGATCCGCGAATACCGCACCGTCGAAGGGCTGGAAGGCCCGCTGCTGATCGTCGATCAGATCGAAGACGTCAAGTTCGGCGAGCTGGCCGAGGTGGAGCTGGCCGACGGCAGCATCCGCCGCGGCCAGGTGCTGGAAGCGTCCACCGGGCGCGCCCTGGTGCAGCTGTTCGAGTCGTCGCAGGGCATCGGCGCCGGCGAGGCGACCGTCCGCTTCCTGGGCAAGAGCATGCGCGCCCGCGTGGCGCGCGAGATGCTGGGCCGCATTCTCAACGGCATCGGCGAACCGATCGACGACTCCGGCCAGATCGTGCCGGAAGCGTTCCGGGACATCTCCGGGTCGCCGATCAACCCGTACAGCCGCGACTTCCCGTCGGAGTTCATCCAGACCGGCATCTCCGCCATCGACGGCAACTTCACGCTGGTGCGCGGCCAGAAGCTGCCGATCTTCTCCGGATCGGGCCTGCCGCACTCGCAGCTCGCCGCGCAGATCGCCCGCCAGGCGCGCACGCTCGGCGACTCCGGCGACTTTGCGGTGGTGTTCGCCGCCATGGGCATAACCTTCGAGGAAGCCAACTTCTTCCGCGACGACTTCGAGCGGACCGGCGCCATCGAACGGGCGGTGCTGTTCATCAACCTGGCCGACGACCCGGTGGTGGAGCGCATCTCCATCCCGCGCGTGGCGCTCACCACCGCCGAGTTCCTGGCGTTCGAGCACGACATGCACGTGCTGGTCATCCTCACCGACATGACCAACTACTGCGAGGCGTTGCGCGAGGTGTCGGCCGCCCGCAAGGAGGTGCCGGGGCGCCGCGGCTACCCCGGCTACATGTACACCGACCTGTCGCAGATCTACGAGCGCGCCGGCCGCATCAAGGGCAAGCGCGGGTCGATCACGCAGTTCCCGATCCTCACCATGCCGGAGGACGACCGCACCCATCCGATCCCGGACCTGACCGGCTACATCACCGAAGGGCAGATCTTCCTGGACCGCGCCATCTACCGCAAGGGCATCCTGCCGCCGATCAACGTGTCGCCGTCGCTGTCGCGCCTGATGCAGAAGGGGGTGGGCGAAGGCAAGACGCGGGAGGATCATCAGGGCGTCGCCAATCAGCTGTTCGCCGCCTACGCGCGCGGCAATGAGATGCGCGAGCTGGCGGTGGTGCTGGGCGAAGCGTCGTTGAGCGAGATGGACCGTCAGTACGTCACCTTCGCCGACCGCTTCGAGCGGGAGTACGTGAACCAGGGCTTCTACGAGAACCGCTCCATCGAAGACACCTTGCGCATCGGCTGGCGGCTGCTGGGGCTGCTGCCGCGCGCCGAACTGAAGCGGGTCGACGCCGAGCACATAGACAAGTACCTGGAAGCCGAACCGGCCGCCGCTTCCCCGGCCCCGGCCGCCGTGGCGGCGGGCGCCGCGGCGGCGGGCGCGTAGGCGGCCGCGGAGCGCGGGGAGCGGCGCATGGCGACGATCGCGGTCAGCCCGAACCGGATGGAGCTGCTCCGCCTGAAGAAGAAGCAGGTGGTGGCCCAGCGCGGACACAAGCTGCTCAAGGACAAGCTGGAGGGGCTGCTGCAGGACTTCACGGAGATCGTGCGGCGGTATCAGACCCTGCGCCGGGAGGTCGACGCGGAGATCAACGCGCTGTTCAAGCGGTTCATCATGGCGTCGGCGTCGATGCCGGCGCCGCTCTACCGGGCGGCGTTGGCGTTCCCGGAGTGCCAGGCGCGGTTGTCGATGCGGGAGCGCATGATCATGAACGTGCGCGTGCCGGTGTTCGACTTTGCGATCGAAGGCAACATGATCTCCTACGGGATCGACGACACCACCAGCGACCTCGACGACGCCATGGGGGAGCTGCGCCGGACGCTGCAGCGCATGGTCGAGCTTGCCGAAATCGAGAAGACGATCGAGCTGGTGGCCGACGAGATCGAGCGGACGCGGCGCCGCGTCAACGCGCTGGAGTACGTGCTGATCCCGCAGCAGGCGGACACCATCAAGTACATCAGCGCCAAGCTGCAGGAGCTGGAGCGCGGCAACATCAGCCGGCTCATGAAGATCAAGGACCTGGTGGCGATGTAGCCGGGTGACCGGCCGCGCCGCGGCGGCCGGTCAGTCGCTGCGCAGGGCGCGCTCCCGTTCGTACCGCTCGATGCCGAGCTGCAGCAGGCGTTCGATCAGCTCGGAGTACGGTATTCCGGACGCCTCCCACAGATTTGGATACATGCTGATGGGCGTGAAGCCGGGGATGGTGTTGATCTCGTTGACCAGCAGCTCGCCGTCGTCCCGGAGAAAGAAGTCGACGCGCGCCATGCCGTCGCAGCAGAGGGCGCGGTAGGCGGCCAGCGACAGTTCCCGCGTCCGCTCCGCCGCCGCTGGCGTCAGGTCGGCCGGTATCGCCAGCTCCGCGCCGTCGTCGTCCAGATACTTCGCCTCGTAGCTGTAGAACTCGTGGTGCGGGATCACCTCGCCCGGCACCGACGCGATCGGCGCTTCGTTGCCGAGCACCGCGCACTCGATCTCCCGTCCGGCGATGGCGCGCTCGATCAGGACCTTGGCGTCGTAGGCGAACGCCTCTTCGAGCGCCTCGGCAAAGGGGCTGGCCGCCGCCGCCTTGCGGATGCCGACCGAGGAACCGAGGTTGGCCGGCTTGACGAAGACCGGCGAGCCGAGCTGCGCGGTGATGGCGTCCCATGCCGGGCGAGGGCCGGCGGCGTGCGCGACCAGGAAGTCGGCGACCCGGATGCCGGCGGTGCGCAGCAGCCTCTTCATCACGTCCTTGTCCATGCCGACCGCGGCGGCCAGCACGCCCGGCCCCGCGAACGGGATGCCGGCGGTCTTCAGCAGCCCCTGCACCGATCCGTCCTCGCCGTACGGGCCGTGCAGCACGGGAAACACCACGTCGAGCATCTGCAGCGCGTCCGGCGTGACGACGCTCGGCCGCTCCGGCGGCTCGAACGGCGGCGCGTCCGGCCACAGGGCGATCTGCGCCAAGTCCGCGCCGGGAACGGCGGCGCCGGGAACGGCGGCGCCGGCCGCGCCGCGTTCGTCCGCCAGCAGGGTGCGGGCCAGGAACGCGTCCGGGTCCTCGCGCCGCCAGGAGCCGCGCCGGTCTATGCGCAACACCACCACCTCATGCGCCGACCGGTCGATGGCGTTGAGGACGTTGAACGCGGACTGGCGGGATACGTCGTGCTCGGCGGAACGGCCGCCGTAGATGATGCCGATGCGGATGGCGTGTTCCTACACCACGAAGCCGGTGCGTGTCATGCCGGCGCCGCCGGTCCGGCGGTGATCCGGTCGACCAGTTCCGTGACCGTCCGGTAGTTGGCGCGCAACGCCTCCTCGCACGCCGCCGGGTCGCCGGGATCGCGGCCGGGCGGCACGTAATGGCTGGCGACCGACAGGAAGGCCGGAACGCCGTGTTCGTGCAGGTTGCGCAGCACGGTCGCGTAGTCGGTGTGGCCTTGGCCGATCGGGCAGTAGGTGAAGTCGAGGTCGGGGCCGTGGTTGACCCGCAGGTCCTTCATGTGGAGTCCGTGCACGTAGGGCCGCACGTTGCGGAAGCCGGCGGTGGCCGTGTCGGACTCGCCGCAGTTGACGTTGTCGGCCGGCCCCCACATGACGCGGATGCGCGGCGAGGCGAGCCGCTCGGCGACCCGGCGGAAGTTGCCGGTGGTGTTGGTGTAGTTCCAGGGCATCTGCATCAGCACCAGGTTGACGTCGTACCGCTCGGCCTGCTCCAGCATCAACGTGAACCCCTTTTCCAGCTTGTCCATGTCGGTGCGGCCGATGATGCCGCCGCGCGTGGCCCAACGCATCGGCCACGTGGGCGATCCGCGGCCCTGCGGCCGGCCGGTGGCGTATTCGCCCGGCCACGCGAAGGTGAAGGTGCACACGTCGCGGAAGCCGAGCCGGTCGCCGATCTGCATGCCCCGCACCAAGCGCCGGAAGTGGTCCCGGAACTGCGGATGATCGGCCATGGAGTCGATCTCCAGGTCGGCCAGGTGGACCTCCTTGAAGACGTTGCCGCCGAACAGGCGCGGGGTCACGCCGTGCGCCTCCAGCCGTTTGCCCAGGCGGTCGGCCTGCGCGTCGGTCAGGTCGCCGATCGAACCTTCGGCCCCCAGCGAATGCACCAGTATGTCCGTGGGGCCGATCGCCCGCACCCGTTCCAGGGCGCGGTCGAAGTCGTCCATGCGCAGCTCGCCGATGAACATGCCGATCGTGAATGCGTGACTACCCATGGCGCGTATGGAACATCGAAGCGGCGCCGCCGCGCAAGCGGCCGGGATCACGCCCGCCGCGGCCGCTTGACCGTGATACTGAATGCAGTATCAATAACGCCGTGGGCCGGTCGAGACATCTACTCGAATCGATGAAAGCGAATCCGCGGGGGGACTGGACGCCAGCCGACGTCAGGACACTGGTGCGCGCGCACCACCTGATGCTGCGTCAACGCGGGACGAGCCACGCCGTGATCACCGACTCACGTGGCCGTCACTTGACGGTTCCCATGCATAAGCCCATCAAGCCGTTCTATATCCGACGGCTGGTAGCTCTGGTAGAGGAGGCCGCGCAATGAGATTCGAGGACTACCCGATCACCGTCAGTCCGATACCCGATGACGATGGAGGCGGCTACCTGGTCGCCATTCCCGATCTTCCCGGCTGCATCGCCGATGGCCGGACCGTCGAAGAAGCGATTGCCGAGGCGAGAGATGCATGGCGTGCGTGGATGACGGCCGAGATGGAGGACAAGGGTGTGGCGCCGGCGCCGAAGACCTACAGCGGCCAGTTTGTCCAGCGCATCCCGAAGAGCCTGCACATGAAACTTGCCAAACGGGCCGAGACCGAGGGGGTGAGTCTCAATCATCTCGCTACCACGATCCTCGCCGAGGGGCTCGCGAGGCGATGAGCGTGGACGGGAATCGGCCGCCCCCGCAGGCAGACCCGTTGGACCGCGGCGCGGTTGGCGTCAGCCGGAGGAGGGCGCCGCGGCGGGTATGCCGAGTTCCCAGCGCAACGCGCCGTCCAGGGTCGGCTCCAGCCAACGGAAGCCGATCTCGGCCAGGCGCGCCGGGACGGCGCGCTGCCCGTTGAGGATGAGCCGGTCGCCCATCTCGCCGAACAGGGCGCGGATGGCGAAGGCGGGTACCGGCGCGAACGCCGGGCGGCGCAGCACGGCCGCCAGCGCGGCCGTGAGCTGGCGGTTGGTGGCCGCCTCCGGGGCGGTCACGTTGAAGGCGCCGTGCGCCGCTTCGGTGGCCATCAGCGCGTGCAGGGCGCCCACCGCGTCGTCGAGTCCGATCCAGCTGATCGGCTGCCGGCCGCTGCCGACCACGCCGCCGGCGCCGGCGCGGAACACCGGCAGCAGCCGCTTCAGCAGCCCGCCCACCGGGCTCAGCACCGGGCCGAGCCGGGCGTGCGCCACGCGGATGCCGGCCGCGCGCGCCGGCGCGGCGGCCTGTTCCCAAGCGGCGGTCACCTCGGCCAGGAAGCCGTCTCCGGCCGGCGCGGACTCATCCAACGCGCCGTCGGCTTCGCCGTAGTAGCCGACCGCGGACGCCGACACCAGTACGGCCGGCGGCCGGCGCAGCCGGGCCAACGCGCCGCACAGCAGTCCGGTCGACGCGATGCGGCTGTTGCGGATGCGCTGCCGGCGCGCGGCGGTCCACCGGCCGCCGCCGATGCTTTCGCCCGCCAGGTGGAACACCGCGTCGAACCCGTCCAGGGCGTCCGCGTCGATCCGCCCGGCGTCCGGGTTCCAGGCAATCTCGTCGCCGGCGGCCGGAGCGCGCCGCACCAGCCGGACGACCCGGTGACCGCCGCTGGCCAGGAACGCCGCCAGCGCGCCGCCGATCAGGCCGGACGCGCCGGTGATCAGCACCCGCCGCGGTTCCGCCGGCCCGGCCGCGTGACGGTCCAGGTCGCGGCGCAGCCGCGCGTGGCGGTAGCGGAAGGCGCGGTCGAGCGTGCGCCGGTGCCACGCGCGGCCGAGCAGCGCGGTGGGCATGCCCAGCTCGTAGCTGATGCGGTCGCTCAGCTCGCAGCTCGACTCCCCCGTCGCGCGGAACTGGCGCTGGTGGCGCCAGGAGCGGTACGGACCGGCCAGCTGCCGGTCGTCGAACGCCTCGCCCGGCCGGTAGCCTTCGTGCTGCAGCGTCCAACGCGCGCTGAACGGTCCCAGGCGCACGCGCAGGGTGACGCGGTCGCCGTCGCGGATCGACCCGGTGCGCTCAAGCGTTTCGACGCGCTGCCGCGGCGGCGCGTAGCGCTCGAACGCGCCGGGGCGCTCGTGCCAAGCGAACACGCGGTCCGCCGGGTGGGGGAGGGCCGTCGACCGCTCGAACGTCTCCACGCCGTCAGGCTACCGTTTCGGACGAACCCGCCAGCTCCGTCATCCGCCGCTACCCGATACTGCGGAAGTCGAGGCGAAATCCGGGCAGGACCGGATCGCCGTCAACCACGTCAGGATCGTCCAGTACTTCATCTCCGCATCGCGGCGGTACACGTACACGCGGCGTCCGAACGGATCGATCAACCAGCCGAGCCGCAGTCCGTTGGCGACGTAATGACGCACTTTGGCCTGCGTCCTGGCGAGCGTATCGGTGGGCGACAGGAGCTCGATCACGAAGTCCGGGCAGAGCGGCAGGAAACGGTCCTGCCGATCGCGCGGCACGGTGTTGAGACGGTCGCGGCGAATCCACGCGGCATCCGGCGCCACCACCGCAGAGTCGGGCAGGACGAAGCCGCCCGACGACTCGGTGGCAAGGCCGGTGCCGTCGCGTTCGGCCCAGCGGGCCAGCTGGACCGCGATGCGCAGGTTGAGATGGCTGGTCCGAAACGAGGCCGGCGCCATGATCAGCAGGTCGCCCTGCGCGGTGCGTTCGATCTGAAGCTCATCGTTGAGTCGGCAGAACCGATGGAACTGGTCGTCCGAGAGCGCGGTCAGCGGCCGGACCACCACCGGGAAACCGTGAACCGCGTCGTGGGATTCGCGGCCGGCCGGCGCGGCGTTCGTGCGTTGGCGCTCCTGAACGGTCATCAACCACGTCTCAAGGTACGATGGTATCACGATTCCGGGCGGCCGCGGCGGCGCGGTCGCGGGTTGCGTTGCGCTGCAGTGTGCGCGTAGGCTGGCAGGTACGGGCCGGCGACGCGCCGGAGGAAGGACCATGAAGGCAGAACGACGTGGACATTGGAAACGGTGGGCGCCGCTGCTGATCGTGACCGGCCTGCTGGCCGCCTGCCAGCCGGGGGCGGTCTCCCCGGAGCCGGCCCCGACGCCGGCCGCGCCGGTACCGGAACCTGCCCCGACGCCAATCCCGACGGAGTCGCGCGCCTCGTGCGACGACTCGGCGATCCAGCTGCTCGACCGCGGCCAGGGCATCCACGGCGCGATCGTCACCGACACGCTGCACTTGGGCGGAGCCACGGCGCCGGCCGCCTGCTCGGCGCCGGTGACTCAATCGCTGGCCGGCGCACCGGACGACCGGACGGCGCAGGCGCAGCAGTCGCGGTACTACCTGATCGTGATCAACTACCCCGGCGGTAATCGTCTGTACGTCCTCAGCCGCCGCGGCGACGGAACGACCTGCGTCGTCGACACCAACGACGAGTGCATAGCGCAGGTGACCGACCTGCCGGATGACTTCGACCTGGAAGACCTGCCGGACGACGTGGCGCCGACCATCCCGGCCGGCCGGCCGGCGCCGGGCGCTCCGGAGGAGCCGGCTGCGCCGGACGAGCCGGTCACCCCGAACGAGCCGGGGACGCCGGGCGCAACCGACACCGCTCCCGGAGCCGCCGGCAGTCCGCAACCCCGTGACGGGGCGACCAGCGTGACCGTTGACGGGCCGCTGCTGAGCTGGGCCGCCGGCGCCCGCGCCACCGGCTACGACCTGTACTGGGGAACCGGGAAGAACCTCGCCGCCGACGCCGACCTGGGTACGCCGGTCCAAACCACCACCCCCGCCGTGACGATACGGAGGCCGGGCGCGACCGCGGCGGAGCGGCGCCTGGCGGGCGAAACGACCTACTACTGGCGGGTCGACGCCAAGAACAACGCCGGCGCCACCACCGGCAACGTATGGTCGTTCACCACCGGCGAGGCGCCGCCACCGGTCGGCGGTTATACGCCGCCGGTCGTGGGGCTGCCGGCCGCTCCCGGCAATCCGCAACCCCGCGACGGGGCTGCCGAGGTGACTGTCTACGCGCCGGTGCTGCGTTGGTCCGCCGGCGCCGGGGCGTCCAGCTATGACTTGTACTGGGGTAGCGAACGGTACTGGGATGAACGGAACCTCGCCGCGGACGAATTCCTGGGTACGCCGATCCGCATCACCGGCACCTCCTATACGATACCGAGGCCGCGGCTGAATGCCTTCGAGAAATACTACTGGCGGGTCGACGCCAAGAACGACCAGGGGATCACCCGAGGCAACGTGTGGTCGTTCACCTCCGGGCAGGTGCGGGGGCCTGACCCAAAAGGCGTCGATGGGACCCTTTGGATCGACGATGCGAGCTGGATCGAAGGCAGCGAAGGCCAGCTCCTGGAGCGGAGATTCAATGTTTACTGGCGGGGGCATTCGCAACCGGCGGGGACGGAGACAAAGTACCGTGCTGTGGTGTCGGACGTCACGGCGACAGGATATGAAGGTCCTCACTGGTGTATAAGAAATGACGATCCGAGGTGCGCCGAAGCTCCCGGGGGCCAGCGCCCCGCCGGTGCGAACATCGGCGATGACTATACCTACTATAATGGCGAGTGGATATTCAGCACCAAGCGCCGCGGCGCTCCCGGTTCAGGCTGGCTGACGTTCTACTTTGTGGGGGACAACACCAAGGAAGCGGATGAGACGTTCAGAGTGACGATCGCACCGGTCCCGGAGGAGCGCTCGCCCGGGCCGGTTGCGACGTGCGGGCGGTGCGTGGCGACCATCACTATCAAAAACGACGATTGAAGCACGCGGTCGGCCGGGTGGGGGATGGGCGTCGACCGCTCGAACGTCTCCACGCCGTCAGGCCGCGCGCGGCTGCCGGTCAGTCGACGATAGCCGCCAGGATGGCGCGCTCGAAGTCCCGGACCACGCGTTGGTCGGCCTGTTGCACCATCAGCACCGCCGCGATCTCGTGCGCGGGGTCGGTCCAGGTCGTGGTGCCGAACGCCCCCGCCCAGCCGAAGGCGCCTTGACCGCGGGCGCTCTTGGCAGCCGACGGGTCCAGCACGACCGCTACGCCATAGCCGAATCCCATGCCCGGCTGTTTGCCGTTCCACCGGAACAGATCACCGATCTGGTTGCCGGACAGGGCCGCGACCGACTGCGGGCTGAGGATGCGGTTGCCGAACAGCGCGCCGCCGTTGGCCAACATCTGCTCGAAGCGCAGGTAGTCCGCGGCGGTGCCGGAAAGTCCGCCGGCGGCGGAGACGTAACGGGTCTCCCGGTCCCAGTTCTTCGCCTTGGCGTCGATGCCGTGAATCACCACCCGGCGGGACTCCTTCTCCGGCGGCAGATGGAAGTGCGTGTCGGTCATGCCGAGCGGCTCGAAGATGCGCTCGCGCACGAACCGGTCGTAGGGCAGCCCGGAGACGATCTCGATGACGCGGGCGACCACGTCGTAGGCTATCCGCGGACTGTACGCCCACCACTCGCCCGGCTGAAAGTCGAGCGCCATGCCGGCGTACAGCGGCGCGCGGCTCGCCAACGTGTCCTGCGGACCGGCGGCCGGCAGCGCGGAGACCGCCGAGCCGAGGCCGCCGCCGTCGAGCCCGGAGGTGTGCGTGAGCAGATGGTGGATGGTGATCGGCCGCTCCGCCGGGACCAGGCGGTGCGCAGGCGCCGCGTCTTTGGTGAGGTCCTTTGCCGCGGCCGCCGCGTCCTTGGTCTTGCCGGCGCCGTCATCCCCGCCGGCGGACCGGTCGGGCACGGCGACCTGCGCGTGCGCGAACTCCGGGAGCCAAGTCGCGACGTGGTCGGCCGGATGCAACAGCCCCTCCTCGATCAGGATCATCGCCGCCGCGGCGAGCACCGGCTTCGACGAGGACGCCATGCGGAAGATCGCGTCCTTCCGCATGGCCCGGCCGCGCTCGACGTCCATCACGCCGTACGCCTTGAAGTGCACGACCTTCCCGCGCCGGGCCACCGCGGTGACCGCTCCCTGAATCGTGCCCGCGTCGACGTGCCGCCGCATCGCGGCATCGATCGCGGCCAGACGCTCGCTCGACATGCCGACCTCCGCCGGAGAAGCCGTCGGCAGCTCCTCGGCCGGAAGCGCAGCCGCGGCGATCGTCGCGACCGCCGCCAGAAGACCGTTTCGGACACGGGTGACCATGACAAGAACCCAGACTATACCCGATCATCGGCCGCGGCAACGACGGCCATCCTCTCGTCTGCCGCCACGATCGACATCGACGCTGCCCGAAAGCCGCCCGATCAGCCGGAGTGATCGCGTTACGCCAGCGTGGCGCCGCCGTGCTTGTGCACTATGTAAAACAGGTTGTACAAGGCGGTCCGATCTGGTATGCTCGCTTGCAGAACCATGCAGAAGACGTACCGCGCCGTCCTGATCGGCTGCAGCCGCATGGGCGCGTTCATCGACCACGAAGTCGTCCAGATGCGGCGCCTTTCCCATCCGTACTCGCACGCGGCGGTCTACGCCGCATGTGACCGGACCGAGCTGGTGGCGTGCTCGGACCTGCGCCCGGCGGTGATGGCGGAGACCGGCCGGCAGTACGGCGTGCCTGCCGGCAAGCAGTACCCGGACTACCGGGAGATGATCGCGGCCGAGCGGCCGGACATCGTCAGCATCGCCACCCAGCCGGAGGGCCGGGCGGAGATCGCCGTGCACGCCGCCGAACACGGGGCCAGGGCGATCTACGCGGAGAAGGCGATGGCCGCATCCATGGCGGAAGCGGACGCGATCGTCGATGCGTGCGAGCGGCACGGCGTGGTCTTCAACCTGGGCACGCAACGGCGCTGGCATCCCGGTTTCCACGCCATGAAGGACGTGATCGACGGCGGACGGTTGGGCGCGCTGCGGTCGGTCATCATCCAGGCGACCAATCTGTTCAACGGCGCCAGCCACTACTTCGACAACGCGCTGTTCCTCAACGGCGACCGCCGGGCGTCGTGGGTGCGGATGCAGCTGCTCGACGGCGATTGGACGCTGCAGGGCGACCGGCTCACCGAGGACCCGGCCGCCCACGGGGCGATCGGGTTCGAGAACGGAGTAGTCGCCTACGCGATCCCGCCGCAGGGGCACGAGGTGGAGTTTGAGGCGCGTTGCGCGGACGGCACGGTGCGCGCCACGCGCGACCAGGTCTACTCGATGCGCCGCCGGCAGGACCCCGGCGACGCGCACGGTCCGTTCGTCGACGCGCCGTTCCCGGACTGGCCGCCGATCAGCGCCAATCTGCGGCTGGTGGAGGACTTGGTGCGCGCGCTCGACACCGGCCAAGCGCCGCTCGGCGGCGTGCGCGTCGCGCGGGCCGGCACCGAGCTGATCTATGCGGCGATCGAGTCTCACCTGCGGGGCGGGGCCCGCGTCGACCTGCCGCTCACCGGCAGCACGGTGCGCCTGCAACGCGACCGCGCGCCCCGGCAGCCCCGTTTCCAGCCCTGAGGAGAACAGACACATGCCGAGCGCACAGACCGATCAGCCGGCCGCGGACCGGCTCCTGCCGCACGACGTGACCTTCTACGAACGGGAGATCGCCCCGTTCCTGCCGGACCGCGTCTTCGACGCCCATACCCACCTGTGGCGCCGGCGGGACACCGGTTGGGACCTGCCCGGGTGTCCGGCGGACGTGGGCCTGGCGGAGTACCGGCGGCTGATGGACGACCTGCATCCGGGGCGGCGCATGGCCGCGCTGTTCATCCCGTCCGTGAGTCCGGCCGGGGACGGGACGTTCACCGCTCCGAACGAATGGGTGGCGGCCGCGGTCGCCGCCGATGCGTCGTGCCGGGGACTCTTCTTCATCCGCCCCGAAGACGACCCGGATTGGGTGCGGCAGGAGGTGCGCCGCCTCGGCCTGCACGGCCTGAAGTGCTATCACACCATGGCGCCGGTGACGCCGACCTGGGAGGCGGAGATACCGGACTTCCTGCCGGAGCGGTTGGTACGCGTGGCGCACCAGGAGGGGTGGGCGATCACCCTGCACATGGTCCGCTCGCGGGCGGCGGCCGATCCCTCCAACATCGAATGCATACGCCGCTACTGCCAGCGGTACCCGGACATGAACCTGATCCTGGCGCACTCCGCGCGCGGCTTTCAGCCGGCGCACAACCTGGAGGGGCTGCCGCATCTGACCGGCCTCGGCAATCTCTACTTCGACACCAGCGCCAACTGCGAACCGATCGCCCACCAGGCGATTATCCGCATCATCGGCCACGACAAGCTGCTGTACGGCACCGACCTGCCGGTCAGCCACGGGCGCGGCCGTCATGCCGGCGCCGCCGACGCGTTTCTGTGGCTCTATGAAGACACGCCCGTCTGGGGAGAGAAACACACCGAAATCCGGCCGGTGCTGATCGGTCTGGAGCATCTCCGCTCGATCAAGTGGGCGTGCTGGTCGGAGCGGCTCGGCGACCGCGCCGTGGAGGACATCTTCTGGAACAACGCCGCCCGCCTGTTCGGCGTGGACTGAAGGACGGCGCGCGCATGAGATACCGCACGCTGGGCCGCACCGGCATGTCGGTGAGCGAGGTGAGCCTGGGCGGCGCCTACCTTATGGGGCCGGATCCCGAGCGCGGCGCGGAAAACGCCGCGGCGGTCGTGCGGCGCGCGGCCGAGCTCGGCATCAACTACATCGACACGGCGCCGGGGTACGGGCGCAGTGAGGAGCTGTTGGGCCCGGCGTTGGAGCGGGCCGGCCGGCCGTTTCTGGTGGCGACCAAGGTCGGGTTCGTACCCCGGGACTTCGACTTCCGGCGCGACAGCGTGGTGGCCAGCCTGGAAGCGAGCCTGCGCAAGCTGCGCGTCGACCGGTTGGCGGTCGCGCAGATACACGAGGTGAACCTGGTTGGATGGGAGCGGATCATGGAGCCGGGCGGGGCGCTCGACGGCCTGCGCGCGGCCCGCGACGCCGGGCTGTGCCGGGCGATCGGCGTAACCGCGCGGGCGATTCCGCTGCTGGCCCGGCTGGCGGCGACCGGCGAGTTCGACACGGTGCTGGTCTACCACGACTATCATCCGTGCGCGCAGCAGGCGCGGGAGGTGGTCCTGCCTGCGGCCGCGGAGCAGGGGATGGGGGTCGTGGTCGGGACGCCGTTGGGCGGGCTGTTCGGCCACGAAGCGGCGCGCAACAAGGCGCTGGCGGCGTTGCCGGACCGTGAACGGAGCGCCGCCACGGCCGTGATCGAGCGGTTGCGCCGGGAGCCGGGCACGCTGGCCCGCAACGCGTTCCGCTACATCTTGGCGGACACGGCGGTGAGCACCGTGTCGAGCGGCGCGGCTGACGCCGCGCAGCTCGAAGACGTGGCGGCGGCCTCGGCGCTGGGGCCGATGGCGGCCGGGACGGTAGCGGACTTGGAGCGCGCCGGGGTCTGACGCCGCCTGCTCTGAGCCTACTCGCGGGAGCCGACCTGGGACTTGAGCCAGGAAGCGAGCTGCTGCTGGTTGCGCGTCTGCACCATGACGTCGCCGGGGCCGGTGAAGTCGAACACGAAGCCCTCACCCGACTTGAGCGACTGGAAGGAGCGGCCCTGCACGGCCCGCCGCAGATCGAAGGTGACGGTGTCGACGAAGGCGAGGATGTGGTTGGTGTCGACGACCACCGTCTCAGCCGCGGCCAACGAGATCACCTCGACCGCTCCGTAGGACGCCACCAGCGCCCGGCCGGCGCCGGATGCGTGGAGCATGAATCCGCCCTCGCCGCCGAACAGCATCTTCGACCCGCCCCACTTGGTTTCGATCTCCACCGAGGCGTCGGAGGCGAGCCAGTTGCCGCGCTCGATGAGCCACGAGGCCGATCCGTCGAGCTCCAATGTCTTGATGTCACCCGGCAGCTTGGCGGCGACGTCGACCCAGCCGCCGGCGGCCGGCGCCGTGTAGGTCGATACGAACAGCGACTCGCCGCCCAGGACGCTGCGCTTGAGCCCCTTGAGCAGGCCGCCCTCCATGCGGGCTTCGAGCTCCATGCCCGACGAGTGGGCCATCATCGCCCCCGCTTCCACCTTGAGCTGCTCGCCCCCGCCCATGCGGCACCGCGCCACCGCAAAGCTGGGCGCATGTCGAATCTCCGGTTCCATGCCGCCCATGCAACCAGATTCCGCGCCCTCGGTCAATCTGCCGAATCGCCTCATCCGGTCGATCGCCTCCCGGCGCGCGGAACGTGGTTATCAATACCCTACCAGGACCATCTCACCTTATCTCTCGTCGCATCTCGAACGCCCGGAGCTTCCGGGCCGTAGCACGAGGTGGCGTTCACGAGGCCTGTGGTCGTGGCTCGACCCCGACGGCCCGACAGATCGTATCGAGTTTGTCCACGACTTCCGGATGGATTTCGTCCGGCCGCATCAACGCCGCAATTTCATGGTAGCGGGTGTACGGCAGCCGGTGAATGCCGGCCGCTTCCAGGAGGGGCGGCAGCAGCTCCGTGCGCGCCTTGGAGACGTTGAGGTACTCGTGGACGCCGAGCGGCTCTCGCGTTACCGCCGGCGGGAAGTGGTCATGCCAGTAGGCGAGCAAGCCGTCGACATGATGCCGCGCTGCCGCGGCGCCGACCCGCGCGGTCACGAAGCGGGCCAGCGCGTCCGGGTGGATTCATCGGCGGTACGAATACCGCCTGCACGTCGGCGTCTTGCAGCGCGCTCGGAGGCGTGTCCGGCGCGGGACGCACGTAGATCTGCTCGGTGCTGTCGGCGATCAGTTCCATCGCCACCGCCCACCCGGCGTCGTGGCGCAGCTCGATCTCGATCCGGCCGCGATAGCGGCGGTCGGTCCACAACAGGTCGAAGCTGCGCAATGGCGCCGCCACGAACGCCTGCCGCGCGATCGGGGCCCGCCGGTATCCGTTGCCGCGGCTCGGGGCGTCTATCTCGCGCCAGCGCCGCAAGGCGAGCGCCCAGGCGGCGATCGCCTGCAGCAGCGTGGTTTTGCCGGTGTCGTTGGGGCCGGCAAACACGACGTGTCCGGGCAGAGCAAACTCGACATCCCGGAATCTTTTGAAGCCGCGAACCCGGACCGCTCGGATCATCAGTGCACGGAATACTACCGGAAGCGTCGGCGGGCATCACCGGGGCTCCAACGGCCTGACCGTTGCGTCGTTGCATCATCCAATATCCGGTCCGTATGGCGGTGGCGGTGACAGGCGGCACACCTTCGGCGCCGAAGTCCCAGGCGGCCAGCGGACGACTTGGCCAATGGAGCGCGCCCGTGTTGACCGGGCGCGACATGGCCGCCAATACTTGAGCGAGCGTCCGCGCCAGCCGTAGCGGCCCGCTGACCGAGGAGTAACCCGATGGAGACGATTCGCTTCGATCTGCCGCAGTCCGAGATTCCGGCTTGCTGGTACAACATCCAGGCCGACCTGCCGGAGCCGCTGCCGCCGGTGATCCATCCGGGGCGGATGGACCCGATCGGTCCCGATGACTTGGCGCCGCTGTTCGCCATGGGCCTGATTGAGCAGGAGGTGAGCCAGGAGCGCGACGTCCCGATCCCGGAGCCGATCCGCGAGATATACCGCCTGTGGCGTCCGACGCCGCTGTTCCGCGCGCGCCGTCTGGAGCAGGAGCTCGATACGCCCGCGCGCCTCTACTACAAGTACGAAGGCACTTCGCCGGTCGGCTCCCACAAGCCCAACACCGCGGTGGCGCAGGCGTTCTACAACCGCGAGGAAGGGGTGACGCAGCTCACCACCGAGACCGGCGCAGGACAGTGGGGCAGCGCCCTGGCGATGGCCGGTGCGTTCCTTGGCGTCGACTGCGAGGTGTACATGGTCCGCGTCTCCTACGACGGTAAACCGTACCGGCGCTCGATGATGGAGGCGTACGGCGCCGGCGTCACCGCCAGTCCGTCGACCGTCACCAACGCGGGGCGGCAGGTGCTGGACCGCCAGCCCGATTCTCCGGGATCGCTCGGCATAGCCATCTCGGAAGCGGTGGAAGCGGCGGCCTCCAGCGGCGGCCGCAAGAAGTACTGCCTGGGGTCGGTGCTCAACCACGTGCTGATGCACCAGACCGTGATCGGCCTGGAGGCGCAGGCGCAGTTCAAGCGCGCCGGCGTCTATCCGGACGTCATGATCGGGTGCACCGGCGGTGGCTCATCGTTCGGCGGGTTCATCTTTCCGTTCGTGCCCGACAAGCTGAGCGGCGCGCGCGCCACCCGCTTCGTGGCGGTGGAGCCGCAGGCCGCGCCCAGCCTGACCGGCGGGCAGTACCGCTACGACTTCGGCGACGCGGCGGCCACCACGCCGCTGATCAAGATGTACACGCTGGGCCACTCTTTCGTGCCGGCCCCCATCCACGCCGGCGGCCTGCGCTACCACGGCATGGCGCCGCTGGTCTGCCACCTGCACGACCTGGGCCTGATCGAAGCGTGCGCCGTGCCGCAGGTGCCGGTATTCGAGGCCGCGCGGTTGTTCGCGCGCACCGAAGGGATCGTGCCGGCGCCGGAGCCGGCGCACGCCATTCGCGTCGCCGTCGACGAGGCGCTACGCTGCAAGGAGGCCGGCGAGTCGCGGGTGATCGCCTTCAACCTGTGCGGGCACGGACACTTCGACATGCAGGCGTACCGCTCGTTCCTCGACGGCCATCTGATCAACTACGAGTATCCGCAGCAGCGCATCGAAGCGGCGCTGGCGGAGTTGCCTGCGGTCGGCTGACCCGGGGAGTGCGCCATGCCGCGCGGGGAACGCCGATGCGCGCGGCGGGCCGGCAGCCGCCGAGGTTGCATTTTGGAGGCGCTATCGCCACATTGCGTCTCAAAATGGCGTTCGTAGGGCGATTTTTCGATCCTCCCGGCCAGAGTTACTACCTGTTCGGGCCGCGCGGGACCGGCAAGTCGGCCTGGACGCAGCGCCGCTACCGGGACGGCGTGCGCATCGACCTGCTTCATCCGGGCACAGCCCAGGGCTATCGGGCCCGCCCCGAACGCCTGTTCGACGTGGTGCGCGCGCAGCCGGACGGCCAAGTGATCGTCATCGACGAGGTGCAACGCGCGCCCGCGCTGCTGACCGCCGTGCACGCGCTGATCGAAGAGCATCGCGGCTGGCGGTTCGTGCTGACCGGCTCCGGCGCGCGCAAGCTGCGGCGGGGCGGCGTCGATCTCATGGCCGGTCGCGCGCTGGTCCGATCCATGCATCCCTTCATGGCCGCGGAGCTGGGCGATTCGTTCGATCTGCCGTCGGCGCTTGAACGCGGCATGCTGCCGCTGGTGCTCGGCGCCGCGGACCCCACCGACACACTGCGGAGTTACGCCGCGGTATACGTGCGCGAAGAGGTGCAGATGGAAGGGCTGGTGCGCGACTTGGACCGGTTCTCCCGATTCCTGGAGACGGTCACGTTCAGCCACGCGCAGGTTCTGAACGCCAGCAACATCGCGCGCGACAGCGCCGTGGGCCGCAAGGCGGTGGAGGGGTACCTGGGCGTCTTGGAGGACCTGCTGCTCAGCTTCCGGGTGCCGGTCTTCCGCAAGCGCGCCGCGCGCGCCACGGTGGCGCACGACAAACTCTACCTGTTCGACTGTGGGGTGTTCCGCTCGCTCCGTCCGGCGGGACCGCTCGACCGGCGCGAAGAGATAGCCGGAGCGGCGCTGGAGGGGCTGGTGGCGCAGCACCTGCGGGCGTGGATCGCCTACCGCGGCGGCGCCGACCGCCTGTTCTACTGGCGGACCCGCGCCGGCTCGGAGGTCGACTTCGTCATCTACGGGCCGGCGCAGTTCACCGCCATAGAGGTCAAGCACGGCGGCGCCGTGCGGGGCGCCGACCTGCGCGGGCTCCGCTCCTTCCACGCCGACTACCCGGAAGCGCAGCGTCTGCTGCTCTATCTGGGCGAGGAGGAGCTGCTCATCGACGGCGTCCGGTGCCTGCCGTGCGACCGCTTTCTGCGCCGGCTGCATCCGGCGCGCGGCCTGCCGGCGTGAGTGCGGGCCGGGGCGGGCGGGCAGGGCTATTCGGTGACGAAGTGCTGGTAGAGCGGCTGCACGTCGGCCGGCAGCCGCTCGAACACCGCGCGCCGCACCGGCGCCGCGTCGTAGTTCTTGCCGCCGGTCGCCGCCACCATCCGTTCGTGATCGGGGGTGCCGCGGATCGACGGGGTCAGGTTGAGCCACCACGGCGCGTAGCGGATGATCAGCGCCACGCGCACCTGGCCGCTGACGTTGGCCGCCACCGCGTGCCACAGGCGGCTGTCGTAGAGCAGCACGCTGCCGGCGGCGCCGGTCACCTGCAGCTGGTCCGGGTGCGGGCCGTCGCGGTCGAAGCCGGCGAGCGTGGCGCCGGCCGGATTGTCGGTCAGCCGATGGCTGCCGGGGACGATGAAGGTGCCGCCGTTTTCGGTGGTGAAGTCGGTCAGCATCCAGATGCCGGACAGGTGCATCAGCGCGTCGGGGTAGGGCGCCTTGACGTGCGTGGAGTTGGTGGCGTTGTAGGGCCAGTCGGAATGCCAGTAGCCGCGCTCGCTGCCGGGGTTGGTGATGACGCAGTCGGTGCAGGAGATGCGCACGAACTCCCCGAACAGCTCGGTGGCGACGCCCAGGATGCGCTGGTCGGCAAGATACGGCGCGAAGCACTGGGTGGCGTTGATCACCTGCCGCATGTTGTCGACGCCCGGGGAGCCGACGCGGTGGCCGCGCGACCGGGTCTTGGCCAGCTCGGCGGCGGCCTGTTCGTGATTGGCGCGTTGCGCGGCGATCACCTCGCCGCGGACGGCGCCGACCGTGTCGGGCGGTATCACGCCGGGGACGACGCAGTAGCCGTGCCGGCCGAGCGCCCCGGTGATCTCCGGGACGGTGGCGCCGGTGACGGGCCGGCCGGCGGCGGAGGGCTGACGGGCGGCGGGCTTGCCGTTGGTGGCGGGTTGGACGCTGGTGGCGGGCTTGCTCACGACGGACGGGAGTATAGCACGTTGCGCCGGGTTCGCCGCCAGCGCCCCGGTGTGGCGGCGCGGCCCCGCATCTGACAGGCTGCGCACCGTGAACCCGCCTACCGATCCCGGCGCGCGCCGGCGCGGTCCCGCGCCGGCCGGCGCGGACGGCGCCATCCTGTCCCTGCGCGGCGCGTACCAGTACTTCCCGCGCGGCCGGCGGCAGTTCGTGCGCGCCGTCGACGGCGTCGACCTCGACCTTGGCGACGGCCAGTCGGTCGGCCTGGTGGGGGAGAGCGGCAGCGGCAAGACCACCATCGGGCGGATGATCGCGCGGCTGCTGGAGCCGACCGGCGGCGCGATCACCTTTGCCGGCCGGGACGTCACCCACCTGCGCGGGCGGGCGCTGCGCCGCTACCTGCCCAACGTCCAGGTCGTGTTCCAGGACCCGCACACGTCGCTCAACCCGCGGCTGTCGATCGGCGGCATCATCGCCGAGCCGCTCCGCATCAACCGGTTCGGCAGCCGCCGGCGGATCGAGCGGCGCGTCCACGAGCTGCTCGACACGGTCGGCCTGTCCGCGCGGGACGCCGGCCGCATGCCGGCCGACTTCTCCGGCGGTCAGCGGCAGCGCATCGCCATCTGCCGCGCCATCGCGCTCAATCCCCGCATCGTGGTGTGCGACGAGGCGGTGTCCGCCCTCGACGTTTCGATCCAGGCCAAGATCCTCAACCTGCTCAACGACTTGCAGCAGCGCTTCGCGCTCACCTTCCTGTTCATCTCGCACGATCTGAGCGTGGTGCGCCTGGTGTCCGACCGGATCGCCGTGATGTACCTGGGCAAGCTGGTGGAGACCGCTCCGGCCGCCGCGCTGTTCGCCGAGCCGCTCCACCCGTACACGCAAGCGCTGCTGGCGTCGGTCCCCGACCCGTACGACCGCAAGGGCTTCACCGTGCTGCCGGGCGAGATTCCGAGCAACATCGATCCGCCGCGCGGCTGTAGATTCCATACCCGCTGTCCGAGTAGGATGGAGGCGTGCGAGCGCCGCTCGCCGGCGCTGCGCGAAGTATCGGAAGGGCGGTCGGTCGCCTGCTTTCTGCATCACCAGGAAGCGGAGCGGGCGGACGCCGCGCATCCGAACGGCCGGCCGCGTCCGTGAGCTACCGGCGCGGCCGGATCACACAAGCGCAAGGGAGAGACCCGATGAAGACGAACGCACGGCTCGGCGCCGTCTGGACGTTCCTGCTGCTCGGCGCGGTCGCCGCGGCGGCCGACGGAACGACGCTCAGGATCGGCCAGGTGGGCGACATTCGCAGCCTGGAACCGTACCGCAACGCGACCCCCAACTACCTGTTCATAGAGAACCTGTACGATCAGCTCCTGTTCAATCCGCGCAACGCCGGGTTCGAAGGCGAAGCGGCCGAGTCGTGGGAGGTCTCCTCCGACTACACCACCGCCACCGTCAAGCTGCGCGAAGGGATGGTGAGCCACGACGGCACGCCGGCCGACGCCCACATGCTCAAGTGGGATATGGAGGAGCGGCGCAAGGGCTGGGGCCGTTCCGACATGCCGGTGTTCGGCGGCGGCGTCGACGCCACGGTCACGGTCATCGACGACCTGACCGCCCGGATCACGCTCAGCAAGCCGTTCGCCAACATGGAGACCAAGTTGTCGCTGTTCATGCTGACCGACCCCGACATGTACCTCCGCGACGACGGCGCCGTGGCCGAGTTCAACCAGGAGGACAAGGTGATCGGCAGCGGTCCGTTCAAGCTGGTCGAATACGTGCCGGGATCGCACATGTATTGGGAGAAGTTCGCCGAACACTGGGACGCGGACGCGGTGACGATCGAGCGGGTGGAGATCACCTACTTCGGGGATGCGGCGGCGATGGTCGCGGCGCTGGAAGCGGGCGAGATCGACTTGGCGTTCCGGCCGCCGTACGCAGACGCGGTCCGCTTCCTGGACGATCCCGACTTTACGGTGTGGCTGCCGGAGACGGTCGGTCTGGCGTCGATCCTGATGGTCAACCCCAACACGCCGGGGCTGGAGGACAAGCGGGTGCGGCAAGCGATCAGCTGGGCGATCAACCGCCAAGCGGTGTCCGGGGCGATCTTCGAAGGGCTCGGCATGCCGACCGCATCGCCGGCGGTGCCGTCGAGCTTTGCCTACACGCCGGAGCTCGAAGCCATTCCGGCGCAGGGAGACCCGGACCGCGCGCGCGAGCTGCTCAGCCAAGCCGGCGATCCGCAGGTGAGCGTGAAGTTCACCTATCCGGCCAACGACACTTCCGCGCAGCTGATCGCGCAGGTCGTGCAGGCCAACTTGAAGGATGTCGGCATCACCCTGGAGCTCGACCCGCAGGAGCGCAACATCTACATCCAGATGCGCACCAGCCAGACCTTCCAGATGATGGCGTCGGTGATGGCCGGCAGCAATGGGCATCCGGCCGATCTCACCGACAGCTTTGTCTTCTTCCCCACCGGCCACGGCTTCTTCAACGACCCGGATGAGACGGTGATCCCCGAATACCAGCGCTACGTGGACAACTTCAACAAGGGGATGGCGGCCACGACCGAAGCGGAGTCGGTGGAGGCGTGGTCGAACGCGCTGCTGGCGATCAATGACGGCGCCTGGGTGCTGTTCCTCAGCTCGCAGCCGTACATCAGCGTCAGCACCTCCGATCTCAAGGGGCTGACGTGGTCCCAGCACGACAAGCCGGTGTTCAAGTACGTCCGTTTCGAGTAGGAGGCCGCTTCGAGCGGGAGATGCGCCGGGCGCCGGCGCCGCCTGAGCAGGATGGGCGGAGCGCGTGAAGTCGTACGTCATCCGCCGCCTGCTCGGCGTCATACCGGCGCTGTTCATCGGCTCGATCCTGATCTTCCTGATCATCCACCTGATCCCCGGCGATCCGGCGGTGCTGCTGGTGCCCATGTCGCCGCCGCCGACGCCGGAGCTGATAGCCGAGGTGCGCGCCGCCTACGGATTCGACAAGCCGCTGCACGAGCAGTACCTGATCTGGCTCGGCAAGCTGCTGCGGGGCGACCTGGGCGACTCGATCAGCAAGCCGGCGTGGTCGGTGGCCGAGCTGGTCACCAGGAAGATCGGCGTCACGCTGCACGTGACCGTCGGCGCGTTCCTGGTGTCGGTGCTGATCGCGCTGCCGCTCGGCATCCGCATGGGGCTGCATCCGGACGGCTTTCTGGCCCGGCGCGTGCTGCCGGTCTACACCGGCGTCGGCTTCGCCATCCCGCCGTTCTGGCTCGGCATTCTGCTCATCCTGTTCTTCAGCGTGTTCCTCGGCATCCTGCCGACCAGCGGGTTCCGCACCATCACCGAGGACCCGATCCAATCGATCCGCTTCCTGATCATGCCGTCGCTGGCCGGCGGCATCTCCGGCGCGGTGGTGTACACCAACTTCATCAGCGCCTCGATCGGCGAGATCGCCAAGAAGGAGTTCATCCTGGCGGCCATCGCCAAGGGGCTGCCGCGGCGGCGGGTGGTGTACCGGCACGTCCTCAAGAACGCGCTCATCCCGGTGGTGACCGTGGCCGCTCTGCAGCTCGGCACCACGGTGGGCGGAGCGGTGGTGACCGAGAGCGTGTTCGGCATCCCAGGCATCGGCCGGCTGCTGGTCGACGCCATCACCGCCCGTGACTACGCGGTGGTGCAGGCCGACTTCATGGTGCTGATCTGCGCCGTGATGCTGGCCAACCTGCTGGCCGATCTGCTGTACGGCTGGCTCGATCCGCGCATCCGGCTCGACTGATGGGCGGGGGAGGCGGCGCGGGGCACGGCTCGGCGGGAGCGGCGTGGGCGGCGGGAGCGGCTGCCGCCGGCCGGCGCGCGTTCGGCGTCCTGGCGGCGGCCTTCAAGCGGATGCAGGCGGCCGAGTGGATCGGCTTCCTGGTGCTGCTGGCCTATCTGCTGATGACGCTGATTCCGGGCGCGCTGGCCACGCACGATCCGATCGAGCAGGACATCATCAACCGGCTGGCGTTCCCGTCGGCCGAGCATTGGTTTGGCACCGACGAGCTGGGCCGCGACCTGTTCAGCCGCTGCATCCACGGGGCGCGCACTTCGATCCGCACCGCGGCGATCGCGGTGCTGTTCAGCATGGTGGTTGGGGCGACCGGCGGGCTGTTCTCCGGCTACGTGGGCGGCCGGCTCGACGAGCTGCTGGCGCGCGCCAACGACATCCTGGTCTCCTTTCCCGGCATCATCATAGCGATGGCGTTGATCGCCGTGACCGGCCGCAACCCGATCGCCCTGGCGCTGGTGATCGGCCTGGTCAACACCCCGGCGATCTTCCGCGTCACGCGCGCGGTGGCGCTGCAGGTGCGCGTGCTGCCGTACGTCGACGCGGCGCGGTCGGCCGGAGCGTCCAACCTCTACGTCATGTTCCGGACGGTGCTGCCGAACTGCACGACCGAGGTCTTCATCCAGGCGCTGCTGATCGCCACCCGCGCGATCATCACCGAGTCGAGCCTCAGCTTTCTGGGGCTCGGCATCCCGCCGCCCGCTCCCTCCTGGGGGGCCATGCTCAACACCGGCCGCAGTTACCTGAAGCGGATGGTCTGGTACGGGGTGATCCCCGGACTGTTCCTGATGGGGCTGATCCTGGCGCTGCAGTTCGTGTCGCGCTACCTGCGCCGAGCGGCGTCGCGAACGTGACGCGGGCGCGGTCCGAGGCGGACGCCCCGCTGCTGGTGGTGGAGGACCTGCACACCCGGTTCGAGCTGGAGCGGGGCGTGGTGCAGGCGGTGAGCGGGTCGAGCTTTACCGTCGACCGCGGCCAGACGCTCGGCATCGTCGGCGAATCCGGTTCCGGCAAGTCGGTCACCGTGCGGTCGATCCTGCGGCTGATCCGCCCGCCGGGGCGCATCGCGGCCGGCCGGGTGCTGCTCGACGGCGTCGACCTGCTGGCGCTCGGCGAACGGGAGATGACGGCCGTGCGCGGCCGGCAGATCAGCATGGTCTTCCAGGAGCCGTCGGCGGCCCTCAACCCGGTGCTCACGGTCGGCGAGCAGATAGCGGAGGTGTTGATCGCGCACCTGAAGCTCGGCAAGCGGCAGGCGCGCGAGCGCGCGGTCGCCCACCTGCGGGCGGTCGGCATTCCGGCGCCCGAACGGCGCTACGGCGACTATCCGCACCGGTTGAGCGGCGGTATGCAGCAGCGCTGCATGATCGCCATCGCGCTGGCGTGCGATCCGCAGCTGCTGATCGCCGATGAGCCGACGACCAGTCTGGACGTCACCATCCAGGCGCAGATCCTGACGCTGCTCGCCGCCCTGGTGCGGGAGAAGAACGCGGGGTTGATCTTCATCACCCACGACATCGGCGTGATCGCCCAGATCGCGGAACGGATCATGGTGATGTACGCCGGCAAGATCGCCGAGTTGGGCACGACCGCGCAGGTGATCGACGATCCGCGGCACCCCTACACCGTGGAGCTGCTCAAGTCGCTGCCCAGCCTCAGCACCGAACGGGGAGTCCGGCTGGAGGAGATCGACGGCGACGTGCCGGACCTGGCCGACCCGCCGAGCGGCTGCCGGTTTCATCCGCGCTGTCCGCGCGCGTTCGACCCGTGCGCGTCCCGGGAGCCGCCGTTGGCGGAAATCGGCGGCGGGCGGCGCGCCGCCTGCTGGCTGCACGAGGGTCAGGGCGCGTAGCGCGCTGCCCGTTCGAGCGCGGCCGCGGCGTCCCGATAGCGTTGTCGAGCCTGCCGCAGCGCCGCTTGGCCATCACCGCTCGGCTGCCGCAGGGGATCCAGTGCGGTGATGGCGGCGGCGCGGAACGTCCGCTTGACCGCGTCGTCGATCAGCAGGCATCCGGGCCGCAGCCGGGCGGTGTCGATCAGCGGCCCGTCGACGAACACCAGATCGCAGCGCTCGACCGGCGCGTCCGCCATCGACGGCAGGACCGTGATGCGATCGGCGGCGCCCGCGGCCCGGAACGTGCGCGCGGCGATGCGCCGGTGCCATGCGTCATGCTCGACGGTGAAGACCCGCGCGCGCGGGAACGCCTCGGCGATCAGCACGGCCGAGTAGCCAGTGCCGGTCCCGGTCTCCAGGATCGCCTCCGGCGGGCTCGGCATCAGATCGGCCAGCACGGCCCAGAGCGGCGCGCGCGACGGCGGGCTGGGGTACGCCTCGCATCCGGGGCCGTGCTGCAGGCGGTGGGCGTGCGTCTGCAAGTACAGGTCCCAGTGCAGGTCGACGTCCGCGCCGAACGCCGCCTGCACCAGCGGATCGATCCAGGGATGGTAGGAATCCGCGTTCCACCAGTCCGCCCGCATCGTGATCACCGGCTCAGGCCCTCGTCTGATGTCGTCGAGGCGGGGCGCACCGCTCGGCCGCGTCGATCTTCCGGCGCGCCATGGCGGCGCATGGTAGCCTGGACCGCCGAGGCGGAAATGACGCGATGTACGTGATGGCGCTCGACCAGGGAACGACCAGCTCGCGCGCAATCCTCTTTGACCGCCGCGGCCGCATCCGGTCGGTCGCCCAACGCGAAACGGCCCAGCGCTTTCCCCGGCCCGGCTGGGTCGAACAGGATGCCCGCGAGATCTGGCGGACCCAGACCGATGTGGCGGAGCGGGCGTTGCGCGCCGCCGAGGTCGACGCCAGCCGGATCGCCGCCGTCGGCATTGCCAATCAGCGCGAAACCGTCGTGATCTGGGATCGCCGCACGGGCGAGCCGATCGCCAACGCCATCGTCTGGCAGGACCGGCGCACCGCCGGCGTCTGCGAGGATCTGCGCCGGGCCGGCGTCGAGGGGTTCGTGCGCGCCAAGACCGGGCTGCGTCTTGACCCGTACTTTTCGGCGACCAAGATCGCCTGGCTCCTCGACCACGTAGACGGCGCGCGTGAGCGGGCGGAGGCGGGCGAGTTGGCCTTCGGCACCGTCGACTCGTGGCTGACGTTCCGCCTCACCGGCGGACGGCTGCACGTCACCGATCCGACCAACGCCAGCCGCACGCTGCTGTACGACATCCGCGCGCGCGCCTGGGACCGGGAGCTGCTCGACCTGTTCCGCGTGCCGCGCGCGCTGCTGCCGGAGGTGCGGGAGTCGAGCGAGGCGTACGGCGAGATCGCCGAGCCGGCGGCGTTGCGGGGCGCGCCGCTGGCCGGCATCGGCGGCGACCAGCAGGCGGCGCTGCTCGGCCAGCTCTGCACGGAGCCGGGCGCGGTCAAGACCACCTACGGCACCGGCTGCTTCGCGCTGCTCCACACCGGGGCGGCGCCGCAGCCGTCGGAGCGGGGCCTGCTCACCACCGCGGCGTGCGCGGCGGACCGAACGCCGCGCTACGCCCTGGAAGGGAGTGTATTTACCGGCGGCGCCGTGGTCCGGTGGCTGCGCGACGGGCTCGGCCTGATCGGCGCTGCGGCGCAGGTCGAACCGCTTGCCGCTTCGGTGCCGGACACCGGCGGCGTCTTCCTGGTGCCGGCGTTCACCGGTCTCGGCGCGCCGCATTGGGATCCGCACGCGCGCGGCACGGTCGTCGGTCTGACGCTCGGCGCCGGCGCCGCTCACGTGGCGCGCGCGGCGCTGGAGGGGATCGCCTATCAGGTCGCCGACCTGCTCGACGCGCTGGCCGCAGACGCGGGGGCGGCGCCGGCGGAGCTGCGGGTCGACGGCGGAGCGGCGCGCAACGATCTGCTGATGCAGTTTCAGGCCGACGTCACCGGGCTGCCGGTGGCGCGCCCGGCGGTCACCGAGTCGACGGCGCTGGGCGCCGCGTATCTGGCCGGCCTGGCGGTCGGCTACTGGCAGGGGGTCGAGGAGTTGGCCGGGCACCGGCGCGTGGAGCGGCGCTTCGATCCGTCCCTGCCGGCCGACCGGGTGGCCGATCTGCGCGCGTCGTGGGCGCGGGCGGTCGAACGGGCGCGCGGCTGGGCACTCGGACGCGGGCCGGGCGGCGAAGGGGCGGGCGGCGGCGCGCCGCGCGGCGCCGGGGAGCCGGGCTGAGGGCATGGGAGAGCGTATCGCCGTCGGCGTCATCGGCGCGGCGGGGCGGGGCGGCAGTCTGCTCCGCGTGCGGGAGGGGCTGGACGTGCGCGTGCGGGCGGTGTGCGACGTGCGCGCGGAGCCGCTCGCCGCCGCCAAGCGGCAACTGGGAGCGGAGCAGTCGTTTGCCGACTACCGCGACATGCTCGCCTCGGTCCCGTTGGATGCTGTGATCGTGGGTACGCCGATGCCGTTTCACGCCGAGCAGGCGATCGCCGCGCTGGAATGCGGCGTGAGCGTGCTCTCCGAAGTGCCGGCCGCCGTGTCGATCGATGAGTGCCGGCGCCTGGTGGCGGCGTGCCGCGCCAGCTCGGCCGTCTACGTGTTCGCGGAGAACTACGTGTCGATGCGGCAGAACCGGATCGTGCAGGAGATCGTGGCCGCCGGCCTGTTCGGTACCGTCTACTTCGGCGACGGCGAGTACTTGCACGAGCTGCGCGGCGCGCCGCGCGCCAACCCGACGCCGTGGCGCCGGCGCTGGCAGCAGGGGATCAACGGCGTCACCTACGGCACGCACAGCCTTGGCCCGCTGTTGCGCTGGATGCCCGGCGACCGCGTGGAGCGGGTCGCCTGCGCGGGGACCGGCCACCATTACCGCGACCACCGGGGCCGGCGATACGAAGCCGAGGACTCCTCCGTGATGCTGGGGCGGATGCGCTCCGGCGGACTGGTCAAGGTGCGGGTCGACATGCTGTCCGACCGGCCGCACGCGACCCGCAACTACCAGCTGCAGGGCACCGACGGCTGCTACGAGTCGGCGCGGGCGGACGGCGAGCGGGACCGCATCTGGGTCCGGGCGCGGTCGTCCGGGACTGAGTGGCGGGACCTGGAGGAGTTGGCCGGCGAGTTCCTGCCGGCGCGCTGGCGCGCGTGCGAGGAGGCGGCGCGGGGCGCCGGCCACGGCGGCGGCGACCTGCTCCAGATGCTCGACTTCGTGGATGCGGTGCGCGACGGGACCCGGCCCGAGCTCGGCATTGACGAAGCGATGGACATGACCTTGCCGGGATTGGTGAGTCAGCGGTCGATCGAGCAGGGCGGCGCGTGGCTGGAGGTGCCGGACTCACGCGACTGGTAGCGGATGGATGGACGCCGTACTGGCGGGAGGGCGCCGTGACGTCGCTGCCGGAGGTGTACGGCGCGCCCGGCGCGGGGCCGGCGGCCGGCTTCTGGCGGCGCGCGCTGGCGCCGCTCGGCGGCCGGGCGCGCATCCTGGACCTGGGATGCGGCAACGGCGCGGTGGCGCTGCTGGCCGCCCGGACCGCCGCGGCGCGGGGAGCGAGCTGGGAGATTCACGGCGTCGACCGCGCCGCCATCGATCCGGTCCGGTCGCTGCCGGCGCGTTACCGTGAGACCGCGGCGGCGGTCACCTTTCATCCCGGCGCGTCGATGACCCGCACGCCGTTCGACGCCGGGTACTTCTGCCTGGTCACCGGACAGTTCGCGGTCGAATACGGCGATCCGCCCCTGATCGCGGCCGAGGTGCGCCGGGTGCTACGGCCCGGCGGCCGCGCGGCGTTCGTGATCCACGTGCGGGAGTCGGCGGTGGTGGCCGGCGCCGCCGTGGAACTGGCCCATCTGCGGGAGACGCAGGCGCTGTGCGACGCCGCGCGCGTCGTGGCGGCGGTGAGCGGCGGAGCAACGTCTCCGCAGGCCCGGCTCACCGCCTGGAATCGATTCGGCCGCGAGTTTCTGCGGTTGGCGGGTCTGGCCGACGGCCAACCGGAACGCCAACCGGCACAGACGCTACGGGAAGTTCCGGCAGCGGTGCGCGACGTGTTGACCGGGGCAATACCGGAACCGGGCGACCCGCTCAGCCCGGCCGGCGCGCGCGACTGCCGGCGGGCGCTGGCCGGACTGGACGGCGCGCTACGGGCGCGGGAGGCGCGGCTGGCCGAGCTGCTGGCGGCGGCGCCGGACCGCGCCGGTTTGGAGCGCTTGGTCCGGGAACTGACCAGCTGCGGGCTGCACGTCCTGGACCGCGCCGATCTGCGCGACCCGAGCGGTCCGCTCCTGGCCCACGCCGTGACGCTCCGCCGCGAACCCGCCGTACAGGTATACCAGGTATGCCGCCGCGAACGGTCCGCGCATCAGTCCGGGACGACCTCGCGGCCGGTGGCGGCCGACCGGTAGATCGCGTCGAGCACGCGCTGCACGGTGAGCGCTTCGTCGAGCGTGACGCAGAGCTCCTCCCGGCCCAGGATGACGTTGACGAAGTGGTGCATGCGGTCGGCGTGCGGGTAGGCAAGGGCGCCGGCGTCCGGCGACTCGACGATGTGGTAGCCGTCAGCCTCCCGGCGGCAGAGCCGTTCGCCGTAGGTGTCGATTGCGCCGTCGGTCCCGTACAGCTCCACGTTCATGTCGCCGGCCCGTTCCAGATGCATGGCCCATGACGCCTCCAGCAGCACCGTGGCGCCGCCGTCGAGCTTGATGACCGCGGTGGCGAAGTCTTCCACGTCGAACGTCCGGCCGGCGCGCTCGGACCGGCCCCAGCCGCCTTCGCCCAGGCCGCGACTGCCGAACTCGGTGTAGACCGCCCCCGACACGGAGCGCGGCCGGAAGTTGCCGAGCAGGTAGAGGGCGTCGTCGAGCATGTGGACGCCCAGATCAAGCAACGCGCCGCCGCCGGACAGCTCCTTGCGGGTGAACCAGCTTCCGATCCGGGGCGCGCCGGCGCGGCGCCGCCAGTAGGTCTTGCAGTGGTAGGCGCGGCCGATCCGGCCGGACTCCATGAGCTGCCGGGCGCGCTGCACCGGCTCTGCGAAGCGCTGGTTCATGCCGAGCATGAAGTGCGTGTCCGCCGCGCGCGCGGCGGCGATGAGCGGCGCCGCGTCCTCCATGCTCATGGCCAGCGGCTTCTCCTGCAGCACGTGCTTGCCGGCCTGCAGCGCCAGGGCCGACAGCGGCGCGTGCAGGTAGTTCGGCGTGGCGACGTAGACCGCGTCGACCTCGTCGATGGCAAGCAGCCGCTCCGGCTCCTCGACGACCTGCGTCACGGTGTCGTAGCGCAACGCGAACTCCGCGGCCCGCTCCCCGTTCGGCTCGGCCACGGCGACGATCTCCGCTTCCGGGTGCTCGGCGAACGCTCGGCAGCTTCCCAGGGCTATGCCGCCGGCGCCGATGACTCCTATGCGAACCATGCCGCGCAGGGTACCGGCGACCGGCGAACGCCGCTACCGGCGCGTTTGCCGCCTGAACGTGATGCCGGATAGCCTGCCGGCGATGACCAGGAAGTCGATCGCACTGAGCATTCGCACGGCGGCGCAGTTGCCGTCGATCCCGGAGACGCAGCGGCAGTTGTCGGAAGGCCGGCTCGACGCGCAATCCCGCCTCTCCATCGCCGAACTGGACGCGATGCGGGACGCCTACGTCTTTGCGATCGTCACCACGCACGAGCGTTGGGAGGTGGTCGAGGTGCTCGACGCGCTGGGGCTGTCCGCCTACTGCCCGGCCGAGCGGATCGTCGTCGCGCCCAAGGGCAAGCGGCAGGACCTGGAGCACTGGCGGCGCTGGCGCGCCGACCTGGATGCGGCCGGGTTCCCGCTGGCGGCCGTGATCGACCACTCGGAGAAGGGCCCCGGGTCGGTGCTGTGGCCGCTCAGCCTGGCGCCGGACTTCGCCGGCGTGAACCTGTACTACTGGCCTTACGAGGGCGTGACGGAGGCTGAGCGGATGCCGGAGGCGACCCGCATCAAGCGTCTCTCCGACACCCGGGAGTACCGGCTGGCAACCGGCGCGTAGCCTCCTTCGGAGCCGAGGCTCAGTCCGGGGTCTGGCTGGCCGCCAGACCGACGCAGTTGCCCTGCGGGTCGGCGAACATGGCGAACGTCACCGCGCCGGGGATGGTCGTCACCGGCATGATCTCCCTGCCGCCCAGCTCGACCGCCTTCTTCAACCGCTCTTCGATGTCGTCCACCTGCACGTAGAAGGTGACGGTGTTCGGCGCGCCGCCGCTTGCTCCCAGGCCGCCGTTGATGCCGGCCCGATCCCCTTCGTCCTTGGTGCTGATCACGCGGTAGTCGATCGCCTCATGATGGTCGATCCGCCAGTCGAACAGCTCGGCGTAGTACTCGTGCAGCGCCGCAGGGTCCTGCGACCGTATCTCAAAGTGCACTACCGGATTCTTCATCCATTCACCATACCATGCGCCCGCGCGGCGTCAAGCGCCACGTCCGCGCAGAATCTGTTACTCTGTGGCGGTCCGCAACGCAAAGGGGGAAGAGACGGTGAGAGGCTTGGTTACATGGCGGTCCTGAGCGCCGCGCAGATCGCCCGCTACCGCGACGACGGCTTTCTGGTCGTGCCGGACCTGATGGACGGCGCCGAGATCGAGCGGCTGGCGGCCGCCGCCCGCTCCGAATTCGAGGCGCAACGCCACGTCGGCGCAGGCCGGCGCTTTCCGGCGCCGGGCAAGTACACCCTGTCGGAGGACAGCTTGCGCCTGGCCGACGTGCGCCGGGTGGTCGATCACCCGCAGGTGACGGCCGCCGCCGCCGAGCTGCTGGAAGACGAGATTCGCCTGTCGGCGTTCGTGATCTACGCCATGCCGCCGGGCAGTCCGGGCACCGGCGGCGATTACAAGGGGACCCACGAGTCCGCGCACTGCGACTACAAGCCGTACCGCCCGGTCGGATCGTCGCTACGCTGGCTGTTCGTGATCGTGCCGCTGGTCGACTACACCGATCAGGTCGGCCCGTTGCGGGTGTCGCCGGGGTCGCACCGCATTCCCACGCTGGCGCGCCGGGGCCGGATCACGCACGTGCAACGGGCGCGGGGTGACCAGCTGCGCCCGTTCCGGGACACGCGCCTGCGCCGCGGTCAGGTCGCCTTCATGGACATGTTCACCTGGCATCAGGCGCCCGGCAATCGGTCCGACTCGCTCCGCTTCGGGGTCTACAACAAGTACCGGGCGCGCAGCGCGCCGCCGGGGTGCGGGCCGTATCTGTTCCGGGAGCACTCGGCCGAGCTGTTCGACGCGGCCGGATCGGCGTTGCTGGAGAACCGCAGCGAGGGACGCATCGCGCAGACCCGGCTGCTGGTGGAGGCGGACGAGCGGTTCCTGCTGCTGGAAGGGCCGAACGGCGCGGCGATGGCGCCCGGCGGGGCGGCGCAGCCGGCCCCCAAGCGGGTCGGCAGTGACGACGACAACGTGATCGACGCGCTGATGGGAGCGGCCGGGACGCAGCTCGGCGGCGATCTGCCGTGGGTGAGCTACGTGGGCGACTACCTGGTCGGTGACGGGTCGGCCGACGTCTGCCGGGTCTACGCCTGCCCGCACGAAGAGCTGCGGCGCGCCGACGGGGGAGCGCCCGGCGCCGAGCGCTGGCGCCCCTTCGACCGGTTGGGCGCCGAAACCGGCGAACGTTACCTGAGCGCGGCGGCGGAACGCTGGCTGACGGAACCGGTCGCGCGCGGCATTGGCCAGTCGAACGCCCAGGCCGGCTTCAAGGGCTGACCTGACCCGAAGGGCGACGCTTCACCGCGTCGAAGTTGAGCACCTGCATCGCCTCGTCCCCCATCGCCAGCGCGTAGATGCCGCGGCGGGTCAGATAGGTCACCAGATCGTCGGGCAAGCTGAGCGATGAGAACGCCGGCACGATCGGCAGATGGCGGTACTGCGGGTAGTACCGGCCGAACTCCTGCTGCTGCAGAAAGCCGGCGAACGCCTTGGCGTCCTCGCTGCGGGGCGAGGACTTGGTCTCGTTGAGCAGGACGGCGCGGGCGCCCACGTACAGCGCGTCGAACTCCCGCGACCGCGACGGGTCGTCGCTACGGCGCACCTGCACGCGGGTGGCGAAGTAGCGCTCGTCACCGCAGTCGAACAGGTCGCGGGCGAGGCGGCGGACGCTGGGGGCGACGATGTCCTCGACGACGGTGCCCATCTTGTTGGCCAGTTCACCCCAACGCCGGTACGCCTCCCTGCGGTCCCGGGCCGACTCCTGCTTCATCTCCTGCACGGTGCGTTCCAACGCCTGCGTGCTGTGGCCCAACATCTCCACGGTATGGCCCAACTCCTTCACGGTGTGGCCCAACACCTCCACGGTATGGCCCAACAACTCCACGGTGTGGCCCAACTCCTGCATTCTGTGGCCCAACGCCTGCACGGTGCTTTCCATGGCCGCGCGGTGCAGGGCCGACTCTTCCCGATCGCTCGCTCGCTCCGCCTCCATGCGTTCGAACATCTGCTCGGTGTGCGTCATGTAGCGGACCAGCGTCGACTCCAGGTCGCCGACCCGGTGTTCGACCGTTTCCATCCGTTCCGTAAGCGCCGCCATCGGTATCCCTCTACCGATGATACTCCCGGCGCGGCGCGCGGCGCAAACGCCGCGGTCGCAACGCGCCCGCCGGCCGGTGCATGATGGGGCGCGTACAGGGGGAGAGCAGGTGAAGTACGACGTTCTGATCGCCGGCGGCGAGGTGATCGACCCGTCGCAGCGGCTGCGCGGGCAGCTCGACGTCGCCGTCGCCGGCGACCGCATCGCCGAGATCGGCCCGCAGCTGCCGGCCGGCCAGGCGCGCCACGTGATCGACGCGCGCGGGCGGCTGGTCATGCCGGGCCTGATCGACCTGCACGTGCACGCGTACCGGGACCACACCACGCTCGGCCTGGACCCGGATCCGCTCTGCGCCGCCGGCGGGGTGACCACCATGCTCGACACCGGCAGCGCCGGCAGCCACAACTTCCCCGGTTTCCTGCGGGACGTGATCGTCCCCGCGCAGACCGAGGTGCTGGCGCTGATCCACCTGTCGGCGTTGGGGCTGGCGACGTTCAACCGCACCGGCGAGCTGCTCGACCGCGCCTTGGCCGATCCCGACGGCGTGGTGGCCACCATCCGCGCGCATCCGCGCGTCGCGGTCGGCGTGAAGATCCGCGCCACCGCGAGGCTGATGGGCGCCGGCGAGGCCGGGTGGGCCAATCTCCGGGACGCGGTCGCCGCGGCGCGGGAGTCCCGCACCATGCTGATGGTGCACATCGGCAACACGCCGATGCCGGTGCCGGAGATACTGGAGCTGCTGGAGCCGGGCGACTGCATCACCCACTGCTTCAAGGGCGGTTCCGAACGCATCCTGGACCGCGACGGCCGCGTCTGGCCGCAGGTGCGAGAAGCCGCCGACCGGGGCGTGATCTTCGACATCGGGCACGGCTCCGGCAGCTTCCAGTGGGAGGTCGCCGAGGCGGCGATCGACCAGGGGTTTCTGCCGCAGACCATCAGCACCGACCTGCACACGCTCAACGTCAACGGCCCGGTGTTCGACCTGCCCACCACCATGTCCAAGTTTCTGCACATGGGGCTGTCGTTGGAGCAGGTGGTGGAACGGTCCACCCTGGCGCCGGCCAAAGCGCTGCTCCGGGATCACGACATCGGCACGTTGCGGCCGGGAACGCGCGCGGACATCGCCGTGCTGGAGGAGCGCGAAGGCGACTTCGTGTTCACCGACAGCATGGGCACGGACCGGCTCGGAACGCGCTGCCTGCGCGCCGCGGCGACCGTGCGCCGCGGGCGGATCGTGCCGGGGGGCGGCGGCTGGTATCCGCACCGGCTGATGACAGGGGAGGCGCACGCATGACGGCGCGGGGGCGGCTACAAACCCGGTGAGAATGGCGTGACTATTTGCGGCCGCCGGGCAGCGGTTCCCAGGCGGAAGGCGTGGCGGTGATAGGGCGGCGCGGCAACGGAAGCCGACAACCACGCCGACGTTGTGGCCGGGCGGCTGGCGCCGTCCTGGCCGGATAGCTTGACAGGGGCCGGGAGTCCGGGGCACCACTGTTGAGCGATGACTACTTTGGCCCGTACTCTGGCCGCCGCCGTTCTGATGGGCTCTCTGTTCGCCCTTCCCGCCGCCGCGCAGATGCAGGAGCTGCCGCCAAGCGCCGCCTACGGTGACTACGCGGTCGGCTCGGCGCTGGGATTCGCCGTTGATGACCAGCAGCGCTTCGACCCGTGGACCGCCGCCTACGCCAGTCCCGCCTATCGCGAGCTGGTGCGCGAAGTCGAGGCGACCGGGCAGCGGCGCACCGTGGTGTTCCACCTCTGGTACCCCGCCGCGGCCGACGCGGCCGCCGGGCGCGTGGCCGGCCCGCGCTCGCCGTTGGCCGCCGCCGCCGGCCAGCGCGCCACCTACCTCGACTTCTTCTTCGGCGACCGGGCGCTCGGCCAGGCGCTGGCCGGCGGCCTGCCGATCGACCCGAACCTGCTACGGGTGACCGGCGGCGGCGCGCTCGCCGAGGCCGACCAGGCCACGCAGGGTCAGGTGATGGCCGAGCTGAGCCGGCGCCTGGTCACCGCGCCGCGCGGCGCCTGGCTCGGCGCGCCGCCCGCCGCGGGGCGCTTTCCGCTGATCGTGCTGGCGCACGGCCTGGGCGGCACCCTGGCCATGTGGAACACCCTGGGCGAGTTTCTCGCCTCGCACGGGTACGTGGTGGCGGCGCCGACCTTCATCTCCGACGGCGGCATGCCGCTGGTGTTCCACGACCCCGACTCGCCGTTCGCCGCGGCCAAGTCGCCGGCCGAGGTGCAAAGCGCCTACCGGACCATCTTCAGCGAGTTCAAGGTGGTGCCCTACTTCTACCGGTTCCTGTTCGGGATGGAGGAGATGGGCTTCGGTCCGCCGCAGGACTTCGACCCCGCCGCCGCCGGACTGGCGCCGGGCGGCGTGGAGCGGGCCACCACCATGATGCAAAATCTGTTCCGCCAGCGCGTGGCCGACGTGGCGCTGCTGATCCGCACGGTGCGGCTGCTGGGGGCGGACGCCCCGGCGTGCCGGACTTCGCTGGCGGCGCTCGGCGCGACCACCGCGGCGCGCGACCTGTGCGGCCTGCTGGCGGGGCGGATCGACCAGGGCAAGGTCGGCGTCGCCGGCCACTCCCTCGGCTCCATGACCGCGCAACTGAGCGTCAACCACGTGCCGGGGGTGAGCGCCGCGTTCGGGATCAACAACGCGCCGCCGTTCACCTGGACGCCGGAGGAGATGTTCGGCGCCGGCGAGCGCGACGGGCTGCCGGTCGGCAGCCGCAAACCGGTGCTGCAGATGATCGGCGACGAAGATGCGTTCGTGCAGGGCGTGTTCGTCGGCCTGTTTCAGTCGCAGGTAGCCGCCGCCGGCGGCGATCCGGCGGTCGCCTTTCCGCTGGCCCCGGAGCGCGCCGCGCCCGACCGGATCGACAATCCGCAGCCGGTGGCGCTGAGCGGCTGGCTGCGCGCCGCCGGCGACCGCGGCTTGGTGATCGTGCGCGACACCAATCACGGCACGCTGGTCGACGAGTTCGCGCGGGACTACCCGTGGCCCGCGTTCCAGCGCGGCGAGCTGCCGTTCGCGCAGGCGCCCGAGCGGCCGCGCAAGCCGACCGGCGCCGCGGCGTTCGGTCCGCCCGGCCCGCCGGCAGAGACCTACACCGAGCTCGGCTGGACGGCCACCGCGGCCGGGGAAGAGGTGTACCTGCCGCACGTGATCCGCGACTGGTACGCGCGGGCGTGGTTCGACTGGTACCTCAAGGGCGACCGGGCCGCGCGCGCCCGGCTGCAGGCCGGCGACCCGTTCGGCGCCGTGACCTCGGTGCGCATGGACCTGCAGTAGACCCGCGCCCGCGCGCCGCCGGCGGCCCGATGAGCGACCCCTATTCCGCCCCCGAACTGGCCTTCGATTCGTACGACGTCGAGCCAGTGCCCGGGGCGCAGGCGGGGCTACGCGACCTGCTGGTGGGGCGTTTCATGGACGAATATCTGCCGGCGGCGGTCAGCGCGAAGACTTGAAGGCGAACGATCGGACTGCCGAGGAGTGGCTCGTTGCGGCCAAGATGATCGTGGCGGTGGACGATCCGACGCCCACGGTGGCCGGGATGCTGGTGTTGGGGCGGCAGCCGCAGCGCTACCTGCCGGGGGCCTACGTGCAGTTTCTGCGCGTCGGCGGACGGGAATGGGGCGGCGACGTGATCGACGAGGCGCGTTGCGATGGGTCGGTCGCCGATCTGGTGCGGCGCTTGGATGACAAGCTGATCTCCCACAACCGCACCGTGGTGGAGTTCCTGTCCGGGCCGACCGAGACGCGCCGTTCCACCTATCCGCTGAACGCGCTGCAGCAGCTTGTGCGCAACGCCGTGATGCACCGCGCCTACGAGGGCACCAACGCGCCGGTGCAGGTGTACTGGTTCGACGACCGCATCGAAATCAACAGCCCCGGCGGTCCGTACGGCGCCCTGACCCCGGAGAACTTCGGCACTCCGGGGGTGATCGACTACCGCAATCCGGTGCTGGCGGAAGCGATGCGAGTGCTCGGCCTGGTGCAGCGTTACGGATTCGGAATACCGGCGGCGCGCCGCGAGTTGCGCGCCGCCGGCCAGCCCCCGCCCGAGTTCCGCACCGACCCGCACTGGGTCCACTGCACGGTGCGGGCGCGGGCGGAATCCGCGTAGCCGCCCGCCCGGCGGCGGGTAGCGTAGCGCTCAGGGAGCGGCCGGCGCGGCGGCCAGCACGCGCGCGGCTTCCCGGCCCGGCTCGGTGTCCGGGCTCATGTCGACGATGCGCTGCAGGTGCAGGCGCGCCAGCGGGTCGCCGTCCTGCGCCTGCGCGACCGCCTCGGCGAAGCCCCGCTCCTGGAAGCTGGTGTCCTTGGCGATCACGTCGAATTCGTGCTCATGCTCGCGCCAGTAGTACCGCAAATCCTCGGAGCCGCTCCAGCCGGCGTAGACCTGATCCCAGGAGAGCGGCCGGTGGCTCGACAGATGCGGTTCGAGCATGTGGGCGGTGACCGGCGCGCCGAGGCGCTGATAGCGGTTGTCGAGCGATATTCGCAGCCGGTCCGGGGTGACGTTGGGCAGCGCGCCGTGGATGGTCAGGCAGTGGAAGAACAGCACGTCGCCGGCCCGGTAGTCGGTCGACACCCAGCCGTCGGGGTGTTCGGCGGGGTCGACGGTCAGGCTGCCGGCGCCGAGCGAAAAGTGGTGATCGACCACCCGCCCGACTCGATGCGATCCCGGCAGTACGGCCAATCCGCCCAGCTCGCGCGGGCAGTCGCCGACCGGATGCCAGCACGAATAGACGTCCATGCTGCTCTGGAAGTGCACGAAGTCCTGGTGAATGGGCGTGGTGTGTTCCGTGAACTGCGGGAACCAGAGCCGCGCGATCTTCTGCGGGAACGCGAACACCGGCCCGTCGATCACCTTGGCCAGCACGTCCAGAACCGCCGGCCAGTGAGCGGCGCGGTGGAAACTCTCCAGCCGGTAGACTTGGTGATAGACGTCGACGTAGGAAAGGTCGCCTTCCGTGCAGCGCACTGCCGGGTTGGCGATGCCGGCGATCGGCTCCGTGCCGGGCGCCAGCCAGCCGCCGGCCGCTATGACTTCGAGCATCCGGCGGCGCAGATCCTGCAGCCGGCCGGGATCCAGCAGGCCGCGGAAGAACAGGTAGCCGTCGGCGGCCATGCGTTGCCGCAGCTCGCCGGCGTCGGGCAGCGCGTCGTTGGAGACGCGGAACTCACCAAAGTTGCCGATCATGCTCGACAGTATGCCACGAAACCGCGGCGCGCGGGCGCGGGCGCCCGCCCGGGACCGTGGCAAGCGGCCGGTCAGCCGCCGTCCCGGTGCTCGACCCGCACCTCTTCCAGCATGATCGCCCACGTCTTGCCGGGGTGATCACGCACGTCGTGCACCACGAGATCAAAGGTGACCAGCGTCACCTGATCGGCGCGCACGCGGACTTCGGTCCGCGCCGGGGTGAGCTCCAGCGGCACCTGCACGCGGCCGCCTCCACGCACGGCGCCATCGGCGGCCGAGGCCAGCACCTCCGCCGCGTCGTACCGGCCGGCCGGCGCCCGTTGGCGGGTAAGCTCGACGGTGGCGCCATCCTTGTAGCGCGTCAGGTCGATCCGTTGCGGTTCGACCGTGATCGACAGCCAGCCCTGGTCGCTGCGCGCGCCGCGGCGGTGCAGGCGCACGCCGTCCACGGTCACCATCAGCTCCGTGAAGTCATCGATCGCCAGGCGATGGTCGGTGATCAGCACCACCACCTGGCCGGTCTCCTGCTCGCCGGAGGCGGACGCCAAGGCCGGCGCCGCGCTCAGCAGGCCCAGGAGCAGGGCGCCGATCAACACGGGGGGAGTGTAGACTCCGGCCATGGCGTACACCAACCGGGCGCCGGCCTGACGCGGCCGTAAGGTAGCGTGCCTCCCTTCGCCGCCGGCGTGGTGTTGTTCTCGACCATCCTGCATGCCGGCTGGAATCTGATCGCCAAGCGGCGCAGCGATTCGTGGACGACGATCCTGCGGATACTGGCGGTCATCTGCGCGCCCGGTCTGCTGATCGCGGTGTCTGCCGAGCTGTTCGCCGCCCGCCTGCTGCCGCACGTCTGGCCGCTGCTGCTCGGCGCGGGCGGCGCGCAGGCGGTCTACTTCCTGGGACTCACGCTCGGCTACCGCGCCGGGGACATGGGGGTCGTGTATCCGGTGACCAGGGCGCTGCCGGTGCTGTTCCTGGGCGGTTTCGACCTGGCGCGCAACCTGTCGCCGAGCCCGGCGGGGTGGCTGGGACTCGCCCTGGTGGCAGCCGGCTGCATCGTCATCTCCTGGGACGCGGGGGCGGGCGGACGGACCGCAGCGGGCGGGCGGGCCGTAGCGGGCGGGGCCGCGGCAGCCGACGGGCGCACGGCAGCGGAGCAGGGCGCCGCAGGAGGCGGGGCCGCCGTAGCGGACCGGGGCGCGGCGGCGCCTGTCCGGCTGGCGCGCCGGCTGCACCCGACCATCGGGTGGGCGGCGGTGGCCGCCGCCGGCACCGTGGGCTACACGGCCTTCGACAAGCTGGCGGCGGAGGTGATGCGCCGCGAGTTGGGCGGCGGGCTGGCCGACGCATTCCGCTACGGCATGTGGGAGTTCGTCATCTCGACCGTCCTGTACGCGGGGCTGCTGGCGGCGGCGCAGCGGATCGCTGCGCGCCGGCGGCCGGCGCCGCCGGCGGCCACCGGCGCGTCCCGGCCCTCCCGGCGGTCCCGGTGGCGGGCTGCGCTCGACTGGCGCACGGCGGCGGCCGGCTTCAGCATGGCCGGCGCCTACACGCTGGTGCTGTGGGCGTACCAGCTGTCCGAGCGCGCCAGTTACGTGGTGGCGTTGCGGCAATTCAGCATCGTGCTCGGCGTGGCCGCCGGCGCGGTGCTGATGCGGGAGCGGGCGCCGGTCCTGCGCATCGGCGCGGCGGTCGTGATCGTGGCCGGCATAGCCCTGGTCGGGGCGGCACCGTAGCGCACCCGGCGCCTGGCCCGCGTCAGGCCGGCAGCGCCGGGCGCTTGGCGGCCCACGGGCGGGCGGCCTCGAACGCCGCGGAGGCGGCCAGCACGGCCATCTCATCCCGCTGGTTGCCGGCGATCTGCAGGCCGATCGGCAGGCCGGCCGCATCGAAGCCGCACGGCACGGTCGCCGCCGGGTTCCCGGACAGGTTGAACAGGTACGTGAACGGGGTGAAGCCGAAGCGCCGGTGGGTGACCGGCGCGCCGCCGGGCGCCTGCGGATACTCGCCGATCGGGAACGCGGTCGTGGCGGTCGCCGGCGTCAGCAGCAGATCGTGGCCGGCGAAGTAGCGCGCCGCGTGCGTCCGGTACCGGCCGATCCGGTTCATGCAGGCCAGGTAGTCCGCGCCCTGCGAGCGCCGGCCCCGCTCCAGATCCTCGGTGAAGTAGCCGGTGAGCCGCGCCGCCCGTTGCGGGTCGTGCAGCTGGCCGCTCCAGCGCCCATAGGCGCGGATGCAGAACAGATCCAGAAAGGTGCGGGTGATCGTCTGGTGGTCGTCCGGGGCGTACTCGACCTCCTCGACCTCCGCTCCCAGGTCCGCAAAGACCCGCGCCGCGGCGGCCACCGCCTCCCGCACCTCCGCGTCGCAGCCGGCGCCGCCCATGCCGCTGGTGTCGAGCCCGACCCGCAGTCCCGCGACCCCGCGCGTCAGCGCCGCGGTGAAGTCGGGCGGCGCCTCCGGCAGGGTGCCGTACTCGGCGTCGGCGGCCGGTCCGGCCAGCGCGTTGAGGAATATCGCGGCGTCGCGGACGTCCCGGGTCATCGGCCCGACCGAGGAGTTGTTGAAGATGCTGTCGGAGTGCTCGTCGACGCGGCGGCGCGGCACGCGGCCCTGCGTCGCCTTGATCCCGTAGACGCCGGACAGCGATCCGGGAATGCGGATCGATCCGCCGCCGTCCGACCCCTGGGCGATGGCGGTCATGCCGGCCGCCACCGCCACAGCGGCGCCGCCGCTCGACCCGCCGGGCGTGCGCGTCGGGTCCCAGGGGTTGCGCGCCGGCCCCATGACCCGGTTTTCGGTGGTGGCGTTGTGCCCGTGCTCGGGGGTGTTGGTCTTGCCGACCACGATGCCGCCGGCGGCGCGCACGCGGTCCGTGCACATGGCGTTGGCCGGCGCGACGCCGTCGTCGACCAGCGATCCTTGCGAGAACCGGACGCCCCGCACGCCTTCCAGGTCCTTGATCGGGACCGGTATGCCGTGCAGCGGGCCGAGCGCTCGTCCCTGCATCACCGCCTCCTCGGCGGCGCGGGCCTGTCTCATGGCGTGGTCGGCCATGACCGTGACGAAGGCGCCGAGCTGGCCGTCGAGCCGTTCGATGCGGTCGAGCGTGAACTCCATCAGCTCGACCGGCGACAGCCGCTTGGCGGCGATCAGGTCGCGCAGCACGTGCGCGGGAGTGTAGGATAGATCAGGGCTGGGCGCCGGCATGGATCGACCTCCGTAGTGCGGGTGGCTTTTCAAGCGGCGCCGGTGACCGGTTCCCGTAGGCCGCCGTTATGCGCTATCATGCACCATGACGGGCGTGACCCGCGTAGCGCCGCCGGTTGCTTGGCGGCGTGTTGCGCGCCGGTGGTAGCGCCGCCCGTCGCAGTCGAATTATGAGCTTCTCCAACTTCCCGCCCCGTCAGGGGCTGTATGACCCGGCCCGCGAGCATGACGCCTGCGGGGTCGGGTTCGTCGTCGACGTGCACGGCCGCCGGTCCCGGCGGGTGCTCGACAACGCCCTGGAGGTGTTGTCCAACCTGTACCACCGCGGCGCCCTGGGCTGCGACCCCAATACCGGTGACGGCGCCGGCGTGCTGATCCAGATACCGCACGCGGCGTTGCGCCTGCTGGCGCAGGAAGCGGGCGTCGACCTGCCGGGCGCCGGCGAGTACGGCGTCGGCATGTGCTTCCTGCCGCCCGATGCGGACCTGCGGCGCCGCATTCACGGCATCGTCGCCGAGGTGGCCGCCGAGCAGCGGCAGCGTCTGCTGGGGTGGCGCGACGTGGCCACCGACGGCGCCGGCCTGGGTGGGGCCGCGCGCGCCCGGCAGCCGCACGTCAGCCAGGTCTTCATCGCGCGCGGGCGCGGCATGGATGACGACGACGCCTTTGAGCGCCGCCTCTACGTGATCCGCAAGGTGATCGAAAACCGGGTGCGCGCGAGCCTGCCGCAGGCCGCCAACCGGTTCTACGTCGCCAGCCTGTCCCACCGCACCATCGTCTTCAAGGGAATGCTGACGGCGCTGCAGCTCCGCCCGTTCTATCCCGAGCTCGACCATCCGGCGATGGAGACGGCGATCGCGCTGGTCCACTCCCGCTTCTCCACCAACACGTTCCCGAGCTGGGACCGGGCGCATCCGTACCGTTACCTGATGCACAACGGGGAGATCAACACCCTGCAGGGGAATGAGAACTGGATGCGCGCGCGCGAGCCGCTGCTCCGCTCGGACCTGTTCGGCGGCGATCTGGCGGCCACGCTGCCGGTGATCGAAGCGTCCGGCAGCGACTCCGCCAAGCTCGACAACACCTTCGAGCTGATGGTGCTGAGCGGGCGTTCGATGGCGCACGCCTTCATGATGCTGATCCCAGAGCCGTGGGCCAACCATGAGAGCATGAGCGGCCGCAAGCGGGCGTTCTACGAGTACCACTCCTGCCTGATGGAGACCTGGGACGGCCCGGCGTCGATCGCCTTTACCGACGGCCGGCAGGTCGGCGCGGTGCTCGACCGCAACGGGCTGCGGCCGTCGCGCTACTGCGTCACCCGGGACGGTCTGGTGGTGCTGGCGTCGGAGGTGGGCGTGCTCGACCTGCCGCCGGACGACATCGTGCTGAAGGACCGCCTGCGGCCGGGCCGCATGTTGCTGGTCGACACCGAGCAGGGCCGCATTATCGACGACGAGGAGCTCAAGGAGGAGATCGCCGGCGAGCAGGATTACGCGGTGTGGTTGCGCGAGCACCTGGTCGATCTGCACGATCTGCCGGCCGGCGCGGAATCGCCGCGCGTGACCGGCGCCGAGCTGCTGCGTCAGCAGCGCGTCTTTGGCTACACGTTCGAGGAACTCCGCATGGTGCTGGCGCCGATGGCGCGCACCGCCAACGAACCGATCGGTTCGATGGGCAACGACGCGCCGCCGGCGGCGCTCTCCGACGCCCCCAAGCTGCTCTACAACTACTTCAAGCAGCTCTTTGCGCAGGTCACCAATCCGCCCATCGACGCGATCCGCGAGGAGCTGGTCACCGATACGGTCACCACCATGGGGCCGGAGGGGAACCTGCTGGACCCGCAGCCGTCGAGCTGCCGGCAGATTCGCCTGGGCAGCCCGGTGCTGTCGATGGAGGAGATGGAGCGGCTGCGGGCGCTGGACGGCGCGGGCGGACACCGCTCGGCCACCGTGCCGATGCTGTTCGCGCCCACCGGCGGCGGCAACGCGCTCCGGGACGCGCTGGAACGCATGTTCGCGGCGGCGGACGCCGCCATCGCCGCCGGCGCCACGGTGCTGATCCTGTCCGACCGGAACGTGGACGCCGGTCACGCGCCGATCCCGGCGCTGCTGGCCGCCTCCGCCGTGCACCATCACCTGATACGGGGCGGAACCCGCACCGCCGCCGGAATCGTGATCGAGTCCGGGGAGCCGCGCGAAGTGCATCACGTAGCGGCGCTGATCGGCTACGGCGCCGGCGCCGTCTGCCCCTACGTGGCCTACGAAAGCATCGACGCCGGCATCGATGAGGGGCTGTTCCACGATCCGGCCGACGGCGACGACGGGGAACAGGCGTCCGGGGACGGCCGCGACCGGTACCGCGCCGCGCGCTACCACTACCGCAAGGCGCTGCTCAAGGGCATCCTCAAAGTGATCTCCAAGATGGGCATATCGACCATCCAGGCGTACCGCGGCGCGCAGGTGTTCGAGTCGGTGGGGCTGTGCCGGGAGGTGGTGGACCGCTACTTCACCGGGACCGCGGCCCGCCTCTCTGGCGTCGGCCTGGAGGAGATCGCGGCCGAAGCGGCCGCCCGCCACCTGCGCGGCTACGGCGTGCGGAGCGCGGACAACGGCGCCCTGGAAGCGGGCGGCGACTACCAGTGGCGCGACGACGGCGAGTACCACCTCAACAATCCACAGACCATCCACAAGCTGCAGCGCGCCTGTCAGACCGCGAATTACCCGATGTTCAAGGAGTACAGCGCCCAGGTCGACGCTCAGCAGGAGAAACTGGCGACCCTGCGCGGCTTGCTGTCGTTCAAGACGGGGGCGGCCGTCCCGATCGACCAGGTGGAGCCGGCCGAGCAGATCGTCAAGCGCTTCAAGACCGGCGCCATGTCCTACGGTTCGATCAGCAAGGAGGCGCACGAGACGCTGGCGATCGCCATGAACCGGATCGGCGGCAAGAGCAACACCGGCGAGGGGGGCGAGGACCCGGACCGGTACGTCCCGGACGCCAACGGCGACTCCCGCAACAGCGCCATCAAGCAGGTGGCGTCGGCGCGCTTCGGGGTGACCAGCCAGTACCTGATCAACGCCAGCGAGCTGCAGATCAAGATGGCGCAGGGCGCCAAGCCGGGCGAAGGCGGCCAGCTCCCCGGTTACAAGGTCTACCCGTGGATCGCGCAGGTGCGCCACTCGACGCCGGGCGTGGGACTCATCTCGCCGCCGCCGCACCACGACATCTACTCGATCGAGGATCTGTCAGAGCTGATCCACGACCTCAAGAACGCCAACGGCGGCGCCCGCATCAACGTCAAGCTGGTCTCCGAGGTCGGCGTCGGCACGGTGGCGGCCGGCGTGGCCAAGGCGCGCGCCGACGTGGTGCTGATCTCCGGCGGGGAGGGCGGCACCGGCGCCTCTCCGGTCACCAGCATCAAGCACGCGGGCCTGCCGTGGGAGCTCGGCATTGCGGAGACCCATCAGACGCTGCTGCTGAACGACCTGCGCAGCCGCATCGTGGTGGAGGCCGACGGCCAGCTCAAGACCGGCCGCGACGTGGTGATCGCCGCGCTGCTCGGCGCCGAGGAGTTCGGCTTCGCCACCGCGCCGATCATCGTCATGGGCTGCATCATGATGCGGGTGTGCCACCTCAACACCTGCCCGGTCGGCGTGGCCACGCAGGACCCGGACCTGCGCCGGAAGTTTACCGGCGACCCCGCGCACGTGGTCACCTTTATGCGCTTCATCGCCGAGGAGGTGCGGGAGCTGATGGCGTCGCTTGGTTTCCGCACCTTCAACCGGATGGTGGGCCGCGCCGATCGCCTCGAACCGCGCCGCGCCATCGGCCACTGGAAGGCAAAGGGGATCGATCTGGGCCCGCTGCTGCACCGCCCGCAGGTCGACGAATCGGTCGGCGCGTACTGTCAGGCGGCGCAGGACCACGGGCTCGACCGGGCGCTCGACAACCGGCGGTTGCGCGGCCTGGTGCTGCCTCGTCTGGACCGGGGCGAAACGGTGACCGAGTCGCTGCCGATCACCAACTCCGACCGGGTGGTCGGCACCATCATCGGCAGCGAGATCACCCGCCGCTACGGCGCCGAAGGGCTGCCGGAGGACACCGTGACGCTGGCGTTCAACGGCTCCGCCGGCCAGAGCTTCGGCGCGTTCATCCCGCCCGGCGTGACGCTGATCCTGAGCGGCGACTCCAACGACTACATCGGCAAGGGGCTGTCCGGGGGCAAGATCGTGGTCAAGCCGCCGCGCGGCTCCACCTTCGCGCCGGAAGACAACGTCATCATCGGCAACGTCGCCTTCTACGGCGCCACCAGCGGGGAAGCATACGTGTCCGGCGTCGCCGGCGAGCGCTTCTGCGTCCGCAACAGCGGCGCCGCCGCGGTGGTGGAGGGAGTTGGCGATCACGGCTGCGAATACATGACCGGCGGCCGGGTGGCGGTGCTCGGCGTGACCGGCCGCAACTTCGCGGCCGGCATGAGCGGCGGCATAGCCTACGTGCTGGACGTTACCGGCGGCTTTCGCCTGCACTGCAACACGGCGATGGCGGACGTGCTGCCGCTTGCCGACGACGCCGACGTCGAAGAATTGCGGGCGATGGTGGAGCGCCACCGGCGCTACACCGGCAGCCCGCTGGCCGCGCGCGTGCTTGATGACTGGGACCGGATGATCGGCCGCTTCGTCAAGGTGTATCCGCGCGATTTCCGCCGTATGCACGAGGCGATGGCGCGGGTGCGGCGGGACGGCCTGACCGGCGAAGCGGCGGTGATGGCCGCCTTTGAAGAGAACGCCCGCGACGTGGCTGCCCGCATCTCCGGCAACTAGCCCGCTCGTTTCTGCCGGCGCGATTGATAGATGGGTAACCCGACCGGATTCAAGGACATAGGACGCGACCTGCCGCCCGACCGCGCCCCGGCGGAACGGATCGGCGACTGGCGGGATTTCCACGGCCACGCGGCCGAGGAGCAGCTCCGCTCGCAGGCGTCGCGCTGCATGGACTGCGGCACGCCGTTCTGCCACACCGGCGCCGGGCGCGCCGACACCCGGCAGACGGTCGGCTGCCCGCTCAACAACCTGATCCCGGAGTGGAACGACCTGGTCTACCGGGGGCTGTGGCAGGACGCGCTGCACCGGCTGCACAAGACCAACAACTTCCCGGAGTTCACCGGCAAGGTCTGCCCCGCTCCGTGCGAGTCGGCGTGCGTGCTGGCTATCAACGAGCCGGCGGTCACCATCAAGAACACCGAGTGGTCGATCATCGAGCGGGGCTTCGCCGAGGGGTGGGTGCGCGCCCGGCCGCCGGCGGCGCGCACCGGCAAGCGGGTGGCGGTGGTCGGTTCCGGGCCGGCCGGGCTGGCGTGCGCGGACCAGCTCAACAAGGTCGGCCATCACGTGACGGTCTATGAGCGGGCCGACCGCATCGGCGGCCTGCTCATGTACGGCATACCCAACATGAAGCTGGAAAAGCCGCTGGTCGACCGGCGCGTGCGGCTCATGCGCGACGAGGGGGTGACGTTCCGCACCGGCGTGGAGGTGGGCCGCGACCTGCCCGGCGCCGAGCTGCGCGCCCGGCACGACGCCGTGGTGCTGTGCAGCGGGGCGGCCAACGCGCGCGAGCTGCCGATTCCGGGCCGGGAGCTCGACGGCGTCCACCAGGCGGTCGGCTACCTGACGGTCAACATGCGCTGGCTGCTCGACGGCGCGCACGGCCGCCCGCGCATCGACGCCGCCGGCGCGGATGTGCTGGTGATCGGCGGCGGCGACACCGGCACCGACTGCGTCGGCACCGCCATGCGCCAGGGGTGCCGGTCGTTGACGCAGATCGAGATCGTGCCCGAGTTTCCGGCGGCGCTGCCGTGGCCGGAGTTCGGCCGCACCTCCACGCCGGACTACGGCCAGGAGGAGGCGGCCGCCGCCTTCGGCGCCGACCCGCGCCGCTACGCCGTCACCGCGCAGCGGTTCACCGGCGACGCCGCCGGCCGCGTCCGGGAGGTCCACCTGGTCGACGTGGAGTGGAGCGGCGGCGGCCCCCGGCCGGTCGCCGGCAGCGAGCGCGCGGTGCCGGCCGGGCTGGTGCTGCTGTCGATGGGCTTTCTGGGGCCGGAGAGCCGCCTGCTCGACGACCTGCGCGTCGACCGGGACCGGCGCTCCAACGCCGCCGCCGAATACGGCCGCTTCACCACCAACGTGGAAGGGGTGTTCGCCGCCGGCGACGTCCGCCGCGGCGCCAGCCTGGTCGTGTGGGCGATCATGGAGGGCCGTGGCGCCGCCCGCGAGTGCGACCGCTACCTGATGGGCTCCACCCTGTTGCCGTAACGGGGGGCGACCTCATCGTCCGCCCGCGTAAGCGGTGAGGTGCCCGCCTGTGAACGGGCGGCGCTCCGGAGAGCCGGATCCGGTGCGGGACCGCTGGCGTCGGCGCCGGTGATCGGCGATACTCGGTCCGCACCGACATGGCCTTCCCGGCAGACTTCCGCGACGCGCACCTCCGCCACTGGCAGGACGCCGAACTGCTGTTCGAACATCAGCGCTGGGCGAACGCCGACCAACTGTACGGCCTGAGCGCCGAGTGCGGCTTGAAGGCCGTGATGCGCGTCTTGGGGATGCCGGTTGGACGGCAAGGCGTTCCAACGCAACGGGAACACCGGCAGCACGTAACGGCGCTCTGGCCCGAGTTCGTCGCGTTGGCAGACGGCCGAGGAGCCGGCAAGTACCTGCAGATGCTGCCGAAAGGCGAGCCGTTTGCCGGCTGGTCGACCGGGGACCGATATGCGCACCGCGGGCACTTCAGTAGAACGCGCGTAGGCCGGCATCGCTCGGCAGCCCGCGCCGTGCGCGTAATGGTACAACAGGCGATGGTGCCGCGGGCGCCGCAGGACCAGGCAGTTGACGGATAGGTTCATAGCGTTCGACGACATGGGAGACCGCGTTTCGCGGATACTGAGTGATGCCTCGGGAGCGTTGCGCGACGCTGGACGAATCGTGCTGGTGCGTGACCTCCACGGGAGAGTTCGCCTGTCCGTTCCGGAGCGTGCAGAGACTGACCAGAAATGTCTCACGGCGCTGCAAAGTCTTGCCCGGCAGCTACAAGATGAGATCGGTCCGCACGGGTGCCCCGCGCACGACGCAGTGTTGTTTGTTGATACTGAAGTGTTAGCTGACTTTCGGAAGCATGCGCGTGAGATCCGTCCCGGCGTGTACTGGGCCGATCGGCTGGTGACCGGCGGCGACTGGTGGACGGTCGCCGATCTGCCTCCGAAGCGGAAGGGTGCGCGATATACGCTCTATTCGGTCAAAGGCGGCGTCGGACGCAGCACCACGGCGGCGATTCTGGCATGGCGCCTGGCCAGCGCCGGCGAGCGCGTGCTGGTGGTCGATCTCGATCTGGAATCGCCGGGGCTGTCGTCCGCCATGCTCGATCCGTCGGCGCAGCCGGAGTTCGGCGTCACTGACTGGTTCGTGGAGGACCTGGTCGGACAAGGCGACCACGTGGCCGAGCGACTGGTCGCTGCTCCCGCATGGGCGCAGGACCTGGATGGCGACGTGCGCGTAGTGCCGGCGCACGGCCGGGACTCGGGCGAATATCTGGCCAAGTTGGGTCGCGTCTACCTGGACACAGACGTTTCCTGGACCGGCCGGCTTGACCGCTTGTTGTCGCAACTGGAAGAGACCTACGAACCTGCAGTCGTGCTGCTGGAGAGCCGGAGCGGCCTGCACGACATCGCGGCGGCGACGGTGACCGACCTCGGCGCGCAGGTTCTGCTGTTCGCGGTCGACTCGGCGAGCCACTGGACCGACTACGGCATGCTGTTTCGCCACTGGCAGACCCATGATCTGGCGCCGAACATCAGGGAGCGCTTGTCCCTCGTCTCCGCCCTGACGCCGGAGACCGACACCGAGAGGTACCTGCAGCGGTTTCAAGAGCAGGCGTGGAACCTGTTTCGGGATCATCTGTATGACGACGTGGCTCCCTCCGGCGACTCGCACGATCGGTATTCATTCGACGTCCACGAGGATGGCGCGCCGCACGAGCCGATTCCCATCCACTGGACCAGAGGGCTTGCGGCCGGCGCTTCGCTACGCGACCTTGAACGCGAACGAACGACGATCCGGCAAGCCTATCAGCCGTTCTTGCAATGGTTCGACCGGCTTCTTGCCGGCAACCGGGACGAGGGCGAGTCGTGACACCGACGATCGACGTCAGGACGGCGCGCGAGGCGCTCGCCGAGTTGCCGGACGGCGCCAGTGACGGCGGCCTTACGGCGCTCGCGCAGGTCTACGCGCCGCCGGCGCACCTGAAGGCGCTGCATCCCGACACTCTTCTGGTGACCGGCATGCGCGGCGCCGGCAAGACCTTCTGGTGCAACGCGCTCCGGAACCCGGCGGTGCGCTCCTTGGTCGGCGGGCAAGCGTTTCGATTCCCGATGAGCGAAACAACGGAGGTGCTGACCGGTTTCGGCGTCGAGCCGGCGCCGGACCGGTATCCGAGCAAGGACGTATTGCGGAAGCTGATGGTGAGTCGCGTCGAGCCTCGATCCATTTGGCGTACCGTGCAAGCGTGGCAGCTCGCCGGCGATGAGCACGCGCTGCGGAAGCGGACGACCTGGCCGGAGCGGGTGGCGTTCGTCGACGGCAACCCGGAGGCGATCGACCGGCTGTTTCACGAAAGAGATGAGGAATGCGAACGCAGGGACGCCTACTTGCTGATGCTGTTCGACGCCCTTGATCGCTGCGCCGATGACTGGAAGGAGATGGATCGCGCGATTCGCGGTCTGCTGCAGACCGCCCTCGACATGCGCGCGCACCGCCGCCTGCGCGTCAAGGTCTTCCTTCGCTCGGACCAGGTCGAGGAGAGCCGGATCGGCGACTTCCCCGACGCCTCCAAGGTCCTTTCTTCGGCCATCGAACTGAGGTGGCCGCGCCGCGAGCTGTACGGGCTGTTATGGCATCTTCTGGCCAATGGGCGCCACGGGGATCGCTTTCGGAATTTCCTCACCCCTCACGACTGGACGGTGCTCAGCGCTGGCGATCAATCCGTGTTCTCTGCTCGGCGTACCCTCTTCAACGAGGATGACCAGCGCGGCAAGTTCCATGCCATCGCCGGCGAGTGGATGGGCCTCGGTCCCAAACGAGGGTTCCCGTACACGTGGATACCGAACCACCTTGCCGATACCGAGGGCAGAGTGAGCCCGCGGTCCTTTCTGGCTGCGTTGCGGACGGCGGCGGAGGACACCGGCGCAGCGCATCCCGAGCACCCGTTCGCTTTGCACCACGACAGCATCAAGCGCGGTGTCCGGGACGCCACGAAGATCCGCATCAGCGAGATTCGGGAGGACTTTCCCTGGATACACCGGGCGATGACGCCGCTCGCCGGCATGTACGTACCCTGCGCGTTCGAGGAAATCGCGGAGCGTTGGCGTAGCGAGGGCGTCCCGGAGCGCTTGACCTCAGCAACCGGCCACGATGAAGTGAAGCTGCCGCCGCGCCACGTCGAGCAGGGGCCGGACGGCGTGCGCACCGACCTGGAGGCGCTCGGCGTCTTCTTGCGGCTGCGCGACGGCCGCGTTAACATACCGGACGTGTTCCGGGTAGGATACGGACTGGGCCGCCGCGGCGGCGTGCGGCCGATTCGGGAGCGGTAGTCATGCACAGCACGTTTCTGCGAGGGTCGGACTTCAAGCTGACGCACCGGGGCGCGGCGGTCGAGCACGCGCGGTTCTTCGGCGGCCTGCGCTCCACCGATCGGGTCGGCCTGCTGGCGCCCGGCGGGATCGACGGGCTGGGCGCGTGCCTGCTGCTGCTGGCCCACGTCACCGCGTTCTATGACCGCTACCGCGCGGCCGGCGGGGAGTTCTTCGCGTATCCCGACTACTACACGTTCCAGCGGCGGACGCCGGCCGCCTCGTACTCGATGTTCGACGTATGGCCCGGCCACAAGGACGTGCCGGCGCCGGCCGGCGCCGGCGCCACGCTTGACGCCATCCTGGACCGCGCGATCACGGTGCTGCTGGTGCCCGACGGGGTGGGCGCGGAGGCGCGGTTCGAGCGCGTGCAGATGGCCAGCTGGCGGCGGAACATTCGCCGTTGCTACGCCTACGCCGCGACCGGCTGCGTGGGGCGGCCGGCGCTCGAAGTCGCCTGCGACCGCCCGGAGCCGGCCGAGTGGGCCGGCTCCGTGCTGGAGTCGGTCCCGGCGTCTTGCGATGAGGCGCCCGGCGGCGCGTCTGACGACCGGGAGTCCGGCGGCGCGCTCCGCAGCCACTGGGCGCGCGCCGTCGAACGCGGCGCCATCCCGCCGCAGTCGTTCGCCGAGTGCTCCCCCGACCGGGCGCTCGGCCTGATCGGCTGATCACGGCCGTGAATCGGCTGCATCCGATCCGCCACAACGAGGCGGAGGCGATCCTTCTGCGCATGTTCGACCCGTTGCGCCATCCGCTTGGCGACTGGCGGATCGACGGGGCCGAGTCGGCCGCGGTCGAACAGACCTTCCACTCGGTGCAATGCCGGTGGCCCGGCGGCCGGCCGCTGGCGGTGACCATGCGGCGCGCGGTCGACGTCGACGCCGCCGGCTACGACCTGCTGGTGCTCTGCGTGCAGTCGATGCGGTCGACCGCGATCACCGTGCGCGCCACCGTCGACGGCGCGCCGCGGGTGATCGTCGACCGCGCCGCCGGCAACGACGCCGGTCAGGAGCTGGAAGGCGCGATCGGCGGGCGGCGCATCTCCGGCATCGAAATCGAACTGACCGATGCGGGGGACCTGCCCGGCGTGGCCGACCTGTTCTGGCTCGGCGTGACCGACAGCGCGGCGCGCGCGGCGCGGCGCGCGCGCGCCCTGCCGTACCCGGAAGACTGGGGCGATCTGCTGCTGCCCGAAGGCGCCGCGCCGCCTTCGGCCGAGCCTCGGCTCGGCCTGTTCTTCGACGCCGCCGACCTGGAGCGGCTGCGCGCCCGCGTGCGGGGACCGACCTGGGGGCCGGTCTACCGGCGCCTGCGCGCCCTGGCCGACACGTACCGCGGCAGCCGGCCGTGGCGCGGCGTCGGCCGCACCGTCAACAACTACCCGGTGCGCAACGGGCACCGCACCGACGGGCTCAACGAGCGTCACAACTGGATCGACATAGCGGCCATGCGCACCTGCGCGTTCGTGGGACTCCTGGACGGCGACCGGGAACTGATGCGCACCGCGCTCCATCACGCCCTGGCCGCCGCCCACTGCGACGTCTGGACGACCGGCTTCATGAGCGGCATGCCGGGGTCGAGCTGGGAGACGCGCTCGTTCAGCGAGTACCGCTACGCGATCAACTCCATCTTCGCCTGGGACTGGGCGGGGTCGCTGCTCACCGACGCCGGCCGCGAGCTGTTGGCGCAGGCGGTGTCGATCAAGGCGATGCCGTGGATACAGCAGACGTTGATGCGCCATCCGTACGTGCGCGGCAACAACCAGGGCATCTTCTTTGCGTTCGGCGGCATCGTGGTGAGCGTCGCCCTGGCCCGGCACTGGCCGTACGGGGGCGATTTTCTGGAGCCGTTCCGCGCCGCGCTCGACCAGACCGTGCGCGCCTACTACGCGGCCGACGGCGGCACGTACGAAGGGATCGGCTACGCGACCGGCGCCCTGCAGCAGGCGCTGGCCGGCTACGCGCTCTACGCCCGGCACCGCGGCGCGCCGCTGGCGGAGGTGGTGCCCGGCGCCGCCGTGCGGTGCGTCGACTACCTCACCGCCATGCTGAGCACCGAGGCGCCGGTCGGCGCCGTGATCAAGCACTCCGACGGCGGACGCGCCGGCGTCTGCGTGACGCCCGGGGCGCTGGGCTTGCTGTGCCGGCTGTCCGCCGATCCGGCGGTGCCGGCGCTGCTGGCCGGCGTCAATCAGGCGCCGCCGCGCGCCAACTACGCGCCGGAGCACGAGCTCAACATCCTGTACGGCCCGGACGAGTTGCCGCCGCCGTCCGCGCGGCCGCCGGTGTTCCGCAACCTGACGGTGACCGGACTGCTCTGCTCCAACCGGCCGACTCCGGACGGGCCGGTGCGGGTGCAGGTGATCGGCGGCCCGGCGCGCGCCGGGCACGGCCATGACGACCGCGGCAGCTTCGTGCTGGAGGCGTTCGGCGACGAGTTGGCGGTCGACCGCGGCCAGATGCCGTACGTCGATCCGCGCTCCGCCATCATCAAGCACGCCCGGTACCACAACTTGGCGATCCCGCACGCCGACGGCGGCGCGCCGCTGCGGCAACGCAACCCGTGCCCGGTCGCCACCGCGCCGGAGGGAGAAGGGGACGAGCGCCGCCTGCGCTGCCGGGTCGACCTGCGCGGCGTCTGGCCCGATCCGGTCACCGATGCCGAACGCCGGTTGGATTCGGACGAACCGGCGCGCCTGACGGTGACCGACCGGCTGCGGCTTGAGCGTCCGCTGCCGGTCGGCTTCTACCTGCACAGCCGGTATCCGTGGACGCGGAGCGGCTCCGGCTGGCGCACCGAAGGCCCGCACGGCCGGCTCACGGTCACGCCGCGCTGGCGGCCGCACGCGGAGCAGGGCGGGCAGGACTTCGTCCTGGGCACCAGGAAGCCGGCGTACCGCCTGCTGCTGGTCAGCGCGGCGGCGGCCGAGCACACGCTGGTGACCGATCTGGAGGCGTCGCTCAGCCGGGCATGAGATAGCTGCGGTCGATCCCGCCGACCGACGCGCAGCCGATCAGCGCCATCGTCCTGCGCAGCTCATCGGTCAGCAGCTCGATGGCGTAGTCGACGCCCGCCTCGCCGCCGGCGCCCAGGCCGTACAGGTAGAAGCGGCCGGCCATGCAGGCGTCGGCGCCCAGGGCGAGCGCCTTGAGGATGTCGCTGCCGCGGCGCACGCCGCCGTCGCAGATCACCGCCGCGCGGCCGGCCGCGGCGTCGACCGCCGGTCCGATCAGGTCCGGGGCCGCCGGCGCGCCGTCGACCTGGCGCCCGCCGTGGTTGGACAGCACGATCGCCTGGCAGCCGCGGTCGGCGGCCAGCTTGGCGTCGGCCGCCGACTGGATCCCCTTGACCGCCAGCGGGCCGTCCCACAAACTGCGCAGCCATTCCAGGTCGCGCCACGTCACGGACGGATCGAATTGCGACTTGACGTACTCGGCCAGCGCCACGGGAGTGGCGCCCGCGACCCCGCCGGCCGCCGGCACGCCGCGGAAGTTGGCAAAGGTGATCGGTTCGGCGCGCACGAAGTCCCAGGTCCAGCCCGGCCGCCGCAGGCCGTCGAGCAGCGTGCGCCAGTCCGACTGCGGCGGCAGCGTAAAGCCGTGGCGCACGTCGCGTTCCCGCCGCGCCAGGGCGGCGGCGTCGACGGTCGGCATCAGCACGGCGTACCCGGCGGCCTTGGCGCGCTGCACCAGCTCCCGCACCACGCCGCGGTCCCGTTGCACGTAGAGCTGAAACCAGAGCGGCGGCCGGCCGGCCGCCGCCACCTCCTCGATGGAGCGGGTGCTGTTGGTCGACAGGCAGTAGGGCAGTCCGGCGCGGGCGGCGGCGCGCGCCACCGCCAGCTCGCCGCGCGGGTCGGCGATGCGGGTAAAGCCGGTCGGCGCCAGCACCAGCGGGATCGGTAACCGCTGCCCCAGCAGCGTGACGCCGGTGTCGACCGCCGACATGTCCCGGAGCACGCGCGGCGCGAACCGCAGCCGGCGGTAGGCGGCGGTGTTGGCGCGCAACGTCACCTCGTCCTCGGCGCCGCCGTCGATGTAGCCGAACACGCTGCGAGGCAGCCGCCGCCGCGCCAGCTGGCGCAGCTCGGCTACGTTGAGCGCCCGCGCGCGCAGCCGTTCGCCGCGGGTGCGGCCGCGGCGCCGGAAGCGCATGACCGAGCGGATGGTCCGCAGCATGGCGGCGGGGGCAGGCGCGCGGCGCTACGCCGAGCCCAGGAACGCCGCCAGACGCGGCGTGTCGAGCGTGCGGGTGAGCCGGAACGATCCGGCCGGCCCGTTGGGATGGCCCATGTAGAGAAAGACGTGCTGCACGCCGGCGGCGGCGTCGATGACCGCGCCGGCCGGATGGAAGCCGTCGCCGTCCCGGTAGAAGTGCCCGCCGCGGCGGTACAGGGTCGCCTCCAACCGCCATCGCGCCGTTTCCCAGTCGGCCGGATCGATGCTCCACAGGTCGACGCGCATCGCCTCCCGGCGGGAGCGGACCACCTCCAGCCGGCCGGTCACCGGGTTGAAGTCGACGTCGACCGTGTCGATGCCGCGGCGGTTGCGCATGTTGGTCCGTTGCGTCTCCACGCGGCCGCCGGGGGCGTCCAGGCGCATCTGCAGGTGATCGGTGCGGGTGATCTGATCGCGGCCGATCACCCACAGGCGGCCGTCGTGGAGCACGGCGGCCGGTTCGTGCTGACCGGCCCAGTCGGGCAGCCGGTGGTCGATCCGTTCCCATGACCGGCCGCCGTCACCGGAGCGCAGGATCACCAGGAACGGCCGGCCGTGGTCGGCGGGCGCGTCCACGGCGTTCGGGGCGTAGTTGGCGCCATCGGTCCCAGCCGGCGCGTAGCCGACCGTGTTGCCGAACGCCAGCAGGCCGTGCGCCGGGTGGTCGATGATGCGCGGCCCCAGGTAGACGATGTCGCCGGGGGTGGTGTCCTCCCGGAACGCCTCGCTGTGGTGCTCCCAGGTGACGCCGCCGTCGCCGGACCGGAACGCGCCGTAGTTGCAGAGCACCGCCACCGTTCCGTCGCGGGCGGCGCCGATGGCGTTGAGGTGGAGTTTGTAGCCCTGCCGGCGGGGGTTGAACGGCCCGAACTTGTAGCGGTGCGACAGCGGCAGGTCGCCGCCGCGGTCGCGCTCGGCGCCCATCGCGTCGCGCAGGTCGCAGGACGCGCTCCAGGTGGCGCCGCCGTCGGTCGATCGCGTCGCCATGGAGAAGGTGGAGTCGGCGCCGCCGCGTCCGGCGCCGCGCGGGTTGTGGCCGGGGATGCGGCGGTGGATGACGACCAGCGCGCCGCCGGCGGCGGCCGCCACCGGCCAGCCGACGTGGTCGTTGTCGCCGGGCGGGTCGACCGGCAGCGCTACCGGGGCGATCTCCATCAGCCCGGCGGCCCGCGCGCGGTCGAGCAGCGCCAGCTGTTCGGGCGAAGCGTCCATGATGCGGCGTGCGAGCTTCCGCACGGCGGGATCGGCGGAGTCGGCAGAGTCAGCAGGATTGGCGCCGGTCATGCGGCGCATCGTAACAGGTTCGCCGGCCGGGGGACTGCGTCGGCCGGGGACTGCGTGGGCCGGGGACTGCGTCGGTCGGGGACCGCGCCGGCGCGGCGGCGGCTTCCGGCGGCGCGCGATCCTGCCGATACACTCAATGATGGCACTCCGCCTGTTGCGCGCCGGCATCGTCGTCTGTCTGGTGTTCGCCGGCTGCGCGACCTGGACCGATCCGGCCGGCCAGGTGGGTGAGGCGTCCTGGTACGGGCCCGGTTTCCACGGCAACAGGACCGCCAGCGGCGAGGTGTTCGACATGCACGCGCGCACCGCCGCGCACCGCACCCTGCCGTTCGGCGCGCTGGTGCGGGTGACGCGCCTGGACACCGGCGCCTCCACGGTCGTGCGGATCAACGACCGCGGGCCGTTCAAGGCGGGGCGCATCATCGACCTGTCGAACGGCGCCGCCCGCGACATAGACATGGTCCGGGACGGGGTGGCGCGGGTCAGGATCGAGGTGCTGCAGCTCCCGTAAACCGGCCGGCGGGCGCCGCGCCTTGCACCGGCAAGGCGCGGCGGTCCCATCGTCCGGCTGGCCTCGGGCCGGGCGCTCCTAGAAAAAGTCCGACCAGCGCGGCATCTTGGCGATCTCCGCCATCAGCTCGTCGCCGCCGGCGGCCATCCAGTCGGCGACGTACCGGTCCCATTCGGCGTCGACGTCGATGTCCCCGGTGACCGCGCGGGCGAAGAACTCGGCGGTCATGGTCTGCAGCGTCTCGCCGCGGCGCGACTGTACGTCGCGGAAGTCGGTCTGGTTGAAGATATCGAAGTACTCGGTGGCGAACGTCCGGCTCTGCACGCGTTCGCCGAACAGGTGGTCCAGAATCCAGGCGGTCTGCTGCGGGGGATAGGTGAACGCGAAGCTCTCCACCGGGCTGTAGTTGGGGTAGTTGGTGGGGAAGCCGCCGCGCGCCGGGGCGTCGGCGGGCCGCTCGTCGGCCGGAATCCGCCGCGTCTGCGACGCGTACGGCTCGCCCGCCCACTCCCAGTGGACGCCCTCCTGGCCGTGGTTGTACTCCCACTGGATCCACAGGTCGATCCCTTCCTCCGTGCCGTCGTTGAGCCGGTACTTGGAGTTGACGATCTCCATGACGCGCGCGGTCTTGGCGTCGTCCAGGTTCCTGTTCATCACCTGCACCTGCGGCCGCACGTAGGAGGTGCCGTACATGCCGGCGAACTGCTCGCCGCGCGGTCCGGTCGGCGCGAACATCACCAGCTCGACGCCGGCGGCCACGTCCTCGTCGGAGATCATGTTGTCCGGCGGGCGCGCCGGCACGCGGCCGACGTAGTTGTAGTTGGAGTTGTAGACGCCGAACGCGCCGGTCGCCGCCTTCTCCCAGCTGGCGCCGCGGTCGATGGTGAAGAACTCGCTGTCGATCAGGCCCATGTCCCACCAGCGCGCCACCAGCTCCGTGAACTCCTTGAAGCGCGGGCTGACGTGGGCGATGTAGAGATCGCCGTCGACGTAGTGGTTGCGGTCCAGGTTCATGGTCGGCACGCCCATCGCGCCCTGGATCGCCCCCCACGGCCAGGGGCTGTAGGGCGCCGCGCGCTGCGTGTAGGCGCCGTAGGGTATGGTGTCGTTCTGCTCGTTGCCGTCCGGGTCGCCGTCGCGGTAGGCGACCAGCAGGTCCTCCAGCCAGTCGAGGGTGAGGGCGTCGTTTTCGTAGTAGTGGATACCGCGCGCCAGATGGGTCTTGGTCGCGTCGTAGTCCGGCAGCTCCACGCCGACCGCGTCCAGCCAGTCCGTGCGGGTGAACAGGTGAAAGACGGACGCCATCGAGCCTTCGGCGATGGCGCCCATCGCCATCTGCGCGTCCTCCGCGTCCGGCGTGCGGTAGATCGTCCAGATCGCCGGGTACCGCTCGTCCATGGCGCGCGCGTAGTCCGGCGCCGCGGCGCGCAGCATCTCCTCCGGAAGGCTGCGGATCACCTGATCCTCGTACAGCGTCAGCGCGTTGAGGCAGCACGGCGCGCCGGTGTCCGGGAACTCGCCGGCCGCCACCATGATGCGTTCGGCCTCGCCGTCGAAGCGGGCCACGCCGTTGAGGGTGATCGTGACGTTGAACATCTCTTCCAGCTGCCCGATCCACCACGACTCGCCGGGCGTGTCGCCCAGCCAGGTGATCTCCATGTGGGCGTCGCCGGCCGCCGCCGCTTCCTCTTCGCCGGCAGCCGGCAGGGTGGCGGGAACGGCCAGCGCCAGCACCGCCGCCAACGCCGCGGTGAACGCCATCTTCTTGTTGCGCATTGCAGGTCCTCCTTAGGGACGCGGATTCGCGCCGGCCCGGGCGGCCGGCGGGGAACGTCCCATCGCTCTGCGGCCCATGCTACCGGAAACCGGTCAACCTTTCAGCGAGCCGATGAAGATGCCCTTGACCATGTGCCGCTGGATGAAGGGGTAGATCAGGATGATCGGGCCGATCGTCAGCACGGTGACCGCGGCCCGCACCGACGGCAGCGGCAGCAGGTCGACCTCCTCCTCGAACGACGCCAGCTCCAGACGCACCGCGGTCATGTCCTGCAGCATCCGGCGCAGCAGGAACTGCAGCACGTGCTTGTCGCGGCTCTTGGTGAAGAGCATGGCGTGAAACCACTCGTTCCAGTGCTCGACCGCCGCCCACAGCCCCACCACCGCAATGACCGGCGCCGACAGCGGCGCGACGATGCGGACCAGCACCTGCAGGTAGTTGGCGCCGTCCATCAGGGCCGCCTCCTCGTACGCCTGGTCGAGCGTCATCAGGAAGTTGCGCATGATCACGATGTAGAAGCCGTTGGCCATGACCGGCAGCACCAGCGCCAGGCGCGTGTCCATCAAGCCGAGCCGGCGCACCACCAGATAGAGCGGGATCAGGCCGCCGCTGAAGAACAGGGTGATCACTACGTAGAGCGTCAGCACGGTGCGGCCGGGCAGGTCGCGCTTGGCCAGCGGATACGCCATCAGCAGCGTGCACGCCAGGGTCAGGACGGTGCCGAGCGCCACGCGCAGGACGGAGTTGAAGTAGGCGGCGCGGACGTTGCCGTACTGCGACACCGAGTATTCGTAGGCGTAGGTCGACCAGTTGTCGTTCCAGAACTTGAAGCCGAGGTGGACCAGCTCCTCGGGGCCGGCGAAGGAGGTGAGGACCAGCCGCCAGAACGGGTAGACGATGGTGAAACAGAACAGCAGCAGCGCCGTCACGTTCACCACGCCGAAGGCGGCTTGGCCCGCCGTGCGCCGCCGCAGCCGGAGACCGGCGCGACCGACCGCCGCCGGCGTCACCGCGTCACCAGATGCCATACCGGTTGTACCGCCTGATGACCGCGTTGGCGCCCACCAGCAGCGCCACGCCGATCACGTTCTTGAACAGGCCGACCGCGGTCGCGTAGCCGAACTCACCGCGCAGGATGCCGACGCGGTATACGTAGGTGTCCAGGATGTCGGCCACCTCGTACACCAGCGGGTGATAGAGGTTGAAGACCTGATCGAAGCCGGCGTTGAGCAGACGGCCGATCTGCAGGATGAAGACCACGGTGATCACCGGCGCCAGTGACGGCACGGTGACGCGCCAGGCGATGCGGACGCGGCCGGCGCCGTCCAGGGCCGCCACCTCGTAGAGCTCGGGGTCGATCGTGGAGATGGCGGCGAAGTAGATGATGCTGCCCCAGCCGATCGCCTGCCAGATGTGGGTGGCGACCAGCATGGCCCGGAAGAACTGGGGATCGGCCAGCAGGTCGGGGACGGTGTCGGCGCCCAGCAGCGCGCCGACGAAGCGCGGCACGCCGCGCTGCGGGGAGAGTATCTCCCGGATGATGCCGGCCAGCACCACCCACGACATGAAGTGCGGCAGATAGGAGATCGACTGGATGGTCCGCTTCAGCGAGTCGGTGCGTATCTCGTTGATCAGGATGGCCAGCAGGATCGGCGTGGGAAAGGCGAACGCCAGCTTGAGGACGCTGATGATGACGCTGTTGCGGACGATGCGGGGAAAGAACGGGTCGGTGAGCAGGTCGCGGAAGTGCTGGAAGCCGTTCCAGGGGCTGCCCAGGATGCCCAGGTTGTACTTGAAGTCCTTGAAGGCGAGCAGGAGCCCGTAGATCGGGACGTAGTGAAAGACGAACAGCGCCGCCACCGGGACCGCGCAGAAGCCGTACAGCATCAGGTACTTGCGGGCCCGGCGGCGCCGTTCGGCGCGCAACGCGCCGCGGGTGGCGCGCTCCGAGGCGCCGGGGGCGAACGCGGCGGTGGTGCTCATGGCAGGCAGCGGCTCATGGCGGTCGGCAGGAGTCTACCCGGTCCGGCGGCCGGAGTCTCAGCGCGGCCGGGGGTCTTGCGCAGCCGGGGTCTCAGCGCGCGGTCGGCGGTCGGGTCCCGGAGCGCGCGGCGGCGTCCGGAACAGCGGCCCGGCCGCATGGCCGGCGCATGTCCGGTCCTGCGCGCGCGGCGGCGTCGCCCGCGCCCGGTGCGCGGCTACGGATCGGAGCGCCCGCCCCTGGCGCGGGCGGCGGCGTTCCGGTACCGTGGGCGCATGGCGGAAGGGAACGACCTGAAGATCGGCGCGCAGCTCTACACGGTGCGCGGCCACACGCAGACCGCCGAAGGCGTGGCCGGCACCTTCGCGCGGGTGCGCGCCATCGGCTACACCGGCGTGCAGGTCTCCGCGTTCGGCGCCGTCGATCCGGCGGAGGTGGCGCGCCTGGCGCGGGAACACGGCTTGGCGATCGCTGCGACGCACTTCGGGTGGGATGAATTCCGCGCCGATACCGACCGCATGATCGACGTCCACCGGCGCTGGGAGTGCCGGCACGCCGCCATCGGCGGCCTGCCCGCCGGCTACCTGCAAGCCGGCGGCATCGACCGCTTCGCGGCCGAGCTGGCGCCGGTCGCCGCGCGGCTGGCCGCCGCCGGCATCGACTTCTCCTACCACAACCACAGTCACGAGCTGGTGCGCCCGGCCGCCGCGTCCGGGGCCGGCGGCGCGCGCACCTGGCTGGCCGAGCTGTACGACTCCGTGCCCGCCGAGGCGTTGCGGGCGGAGCTCGACGTCTACTGGCTGGCGGCCGGCGGCACCGACCCGGCGCAGTGGATCGAAGATCTGCACGGCCGGCAGAGCGTCATCCACTTCAAGGACATGGCGGTGCTGCCGGACCGCACGCAACGCTTTGCCCCGGTGGGCGAAGGCAACCTCAACTGGGCGCGGATCGTGCCGGCGTGCCGGGCGGCCGGCGTCGAGTGGGCGCTGGTCGAGCAGGACGACTGCTACGGCCGGGACCCGTTCGACTGCCTGGCGGCCAGCTACCGCAACCTGCGCGGCATGGGCCTGTCGTAGCCGGGCCGCCGCAGCGCCGGCTGCGCGGGAGCGCAGCTCCGTTTCCGGGAGAATCGCGCAGCTATTCCGTGGCGTAGCGCGGCACCTCCTCCTCGATCTTGGTCTTGGCCTCGATCAGCGCCGGTTGGCCGGTGCGGTTGACCGCCGCGGCGCGCCGGATGGCGGGGCCGAGCTGATCCGGCGTGGTGACCACCTCCGCATGGGCGCCGAGCCCGGCGGCGACCTTGGCGTACTCACCCCCCAGCGCGTTGGACCCGTACCGCTCGCTGGCGTACGGCAGGTAGGAGTCGTAGTGGGTCATGACGCCGTTGTTGAGCACCACGGTCATGATGCCGATGCGCTCGCGGGCCGCGGTCTCGATATCGAGGCCGGCCATGCCGAAGGCGGCGTCGCCCATGACGTTGACGACCTGCCGGTCCGGCGCGGCCAGCTTGGCGCCGAGCGCCAGCCCCAGGCCGTAGCCGAGCTGCGTCGACTTGCCCCAGCCGATGTAGGAATGCGGCGTGTCCGCCGACCAGAACGGCACGAACTGCTCGCGCGGGTAGCCGGAGTCGTGGGTGACGATGGCGTTGCGCGGGTCGATGGCGCGGGTCAGCTCGGTCAGCACGCGGTACGGGCTGATCGGCGTCTCGTCGGAATGCAGGCGCGGCGTCCACTCCTGCAGGAACTCCGCCTTGACCGCGGCCACCTGCGCGGCCACGCCGTCGCGGCCGCCGGGTCCGTCCGCGCCCGCCTGGCGGCGCACCTCCTCCGTCATCTGCCGGAGCGTCAATCGGGCGTCGCCGATCGCCCCGTAGTCGATGGCGTGCTCCTTGTTGAGGTCCTCGACCGCGTTGGTGACCTGGGCCAGCGGTACGCCGGCCGGCAGCGCCGCGTTGAAGGTGGTGGCGGTGAAGCCGGCGCCGACGCCGAGCACGAAGTCGGCCGTGCGCAGGAACCGGTCGGCCATCAGCGTCGTCGAGTTGGCGGCGGTCCCCAGGGCCAGCGGATGGCTCTCCGGGAAGGCGCTCTTGCCGGCCAGCGTGGTGAGCACCGGGATGCGGGTGAGCTCGGCAAAGTCGATCAGCTCCCGGTACGCCTCCGCGTAGTGGACGCCCTGGCCGACGTACAGGACCGGCGCCCGCGCTGTGAGCAGGGCGGCGACCAGGTCGCGCACGTCGTCCGGGTCGGCGGCGGAGCGGCGCACGCGGACCGGCCGGTAGTCGAGTTCGCCGCCGTAGCCGGCGGTGGCCACGTCACTGGGGATCTCGATCAGCACCGGCGCCGGCCGGCCGTGCTTGAGACGGGTGAACGCGGTGCGGAAGTGGCCGGGAATCTGCGAGCGGTCGGCCAGGTAGCCGCACCACTTGGTGACGCCGCGGTAGTGGCTCACCGCGTCGAAGCCGGGGTGGGCGCCGAACCGGTCGCGGTCGGCGCCGCCGGGCAGCGCCAGCAGCGGCACGTTGTCGGCGAACCCCTGCGCCACGCCGCCGAACGCGTTCTCCGCGCCGGGGCCGCGCTGCATGGTGAACACGCCGATCCGGCGGCCGTTCATGACGCGGCTGTAGCCGTCGGCCATGTTCACGCCCGCCCGTTCCTGGCGGGTGACGATCGGCCGAATGCCTTCCTTGGCGGCGGCATCGATGAGGGTCTGCATGGGGAACGCGGCCATCCACTCCACGCCCTCGGCTTTGAGGATCTTCGCTATCGCGGCATCGCAGTCCATGCGCCCATCGTAACGGGTGAGCCGAGCGTTGTCCTTACGGCATTCGTTCCTTACGGCCAGGGCCGGCCGGGGATGGTGAGCAGGGCCGAGCGGAGCACGCCGGCGCGGCGGCCGGCGCCGGCAAGCTCCACCCAGGTGGCGGCGAAGCGTCCGGGCTCGCCCGGTATGGAGGCGAGGGAGGGGCGGACGGCGAGCTGCGACGGGTCCTGCGTGAGCGGACGGGGGGCGGACCAGCGCGCGCCGTCGGTGGAAGCGGCGATCGACAGCCGCACGCGATCGGCGCCGTCATCGCGCCGGCTGTGGTGGTTCCAGGCGATCAGCAGGCCGGCGCCGTCCGGCAACGGCGCCAGGGCCGGCGGCGCCTCCGGCGCGACCAGGGTGGTGACCTCGGCGGGCGGGGACCAGGCGGCGCCGCCGTCGGGCGAGATGCTGCGGTAGATGCGGTGGGTCGCGGTGGCGGCCAGCAGGATCAGCCGGCCCGGCGCCAGCTCCGCGACCGCCGGGTAGCGCAGGCCGGCCCCCGGGCCGGGAAGCAGCGGGCCGAGCCGCCGCCACGCGGCCCCGTCATCGGCGGAGGCGAGCACGCCGGCCCCCGCGCCGCAGGTAAACGGGAGCAGCAGACCGGCGCCGCCGTGCGTCAGCCGGCCGTTGGCGAGCTGCAGGTCAGCGTCCGGGCCGGCGATCACGCGCGGCGGCGACCAGGCGGCGGGATCCTCGGCGCGGGCCGGCTCGGCGCAGTTGGTTGCGGCCGCCGCCCGGCCGCCCGCCGGCAGGAGCGCCTGAAACACCAGCAGGAGCCGCCCGGAGCGCAGGCGCAGCAGGCTGGGCGCCGCGGCGCCGATCGCGCCGTCCGGCAGCGGCAGCGCGGCGGGATGCGGCCAGCCGGTGCCGGCGTTGCCGCGCACGGCGACCGACAGCGCCGGCCGTTCGGCCGCCACGGCCGCCAGCAGCCGTCCGTCCGGGAGCGCCACCGCGTCGCCGGCCAGGGCCGCCTGCGCGACCGGCGCGGGGTCCGCCAGGACAGGATGCGCGGCCGGCTCCGGGCGCGCCGCCGGCGCGGGACGGGCGTACCGCGCGGCCGTGGCCGGCCGGCCCGCTTGGCGTCCCCCTGACTCGGGAGCGGGAACCGCGTACCGGCCATCCTGCGGCAGCAGGTAGAAGAACCGGCCGCTGCGCGCCACGCGCGCCGCTCCGCCGTGGGCAACGCCTTCGTCGCCGGGGCCGGCGAACCGGACGGCGCGCAGGCGGAGCTCCTTGCCGGGGTCGGTCGACTCGCGCGGGTCTTCGTCAAAGCGGAGCTGGTCGCCGGGCCGGAAGCCCCGGATCAGCAGCTCGTCACCGTCGTGCTCCTTGAACCGCCGGAACGCCAGCAGCCGGGGCCCGGCGTCGCGCCGGCCGCCGAAGTCGATCACGTGCGGACCAAGGCCGAGCGTCCGGCTGGTCGCTGCGTCCAGGTCGAATCCGGGTGACCAGCGTTCGGCGCGCAACGCCAGCACGCCGGTCTGCGACACCATCAGCTTGAGGTCGGGGGCGGCGGCCCGCACGTGCGGCGTGGCTATGACCAGCGTGCCGCCGGCATGGGCGCCGAAGCGCGGGGCGGCTACCTCGACGCGCAACGGCGCGGCCAACCGTAGCGTGCCGCGCGCCACCTGCAGGGACACCGGCTTACCCAGGAAGCGGTCGGCGCCGGTCAGGACCAGCGCGCCGGGGCCGTTCAGGGTGACGGCTGCGGCCGGATCGCCCAGGTCGACCTCGACGCGGCCGGCCGTCACCCGGCCGTCGATGGTGACGGCGCCGGCGACCGGGCGGTCGAAGCGCGCGCGTTCGTCCGGGAGCGGCGCGCGGCCGGCGTCCCAGCATCTGCCGTCGCTCCAGCTGCCGCCGCCCGGAGACGTCCAGCGCACCGCCGCGACGCCGCCTTCGCGCATGCCGGCAGTCTGATGGCTTCGGCGTTCCGTGTCATTTCCGCGATCCCGTGGCATGATGGAGGTAACGAGGTGTACGCCGCCACCGTAGCGCCGTGGAGTCACGCGCACCCGCGCAACGACCATCAGCTCGTGTTTCCGCTCAGCGGCGGCCGGCTGCTGTTGGTCTGGTGCGCGTACTACGTGCGGCGGCCGAGCGCGATCGGCCGGACGCCGTTCGACGCCGGGGCCGCCATGCGGGACGACGCGCCGTGCCGGATCGCGGCGCGCGTGTCGTCCGACCGGGGGCGGACCTGGAGCGGCGTGCTCACCTTGCAGGAGAACCACGGGACGGACAACGTCAAGCACCCCAATCTGCTGCGGCTGCCGAGCGGGCGTATCCTGTTTTCCTACACCGAGCGCGACGCCGCCGCGCAGCGGTTGCGCGTCCGGCTGCGCGTGTCGGACGACGAGTGCGAGACGTTCGGCCCGTCTCGGGACATCACGCCGGGTCCGGGCTGGTACTTCACCAACGCCGATCACGTGCTGCTGCACAGTTCCGGGCGGATCGTCCTGCCGTGCCACGCGGGGCCGGTCTACGGCCCCGGCGACCATTACCGGGCGTTCTGTCTCTACTCGGACGACGATGGGGAGACGTGGCGGGAGAGCCGGGTCAAGATCGACCTGCCGGCGCGCGGCGCCGAGGAGCCGGCGGTGATCGAGCGGCGCGACGGATCGCTGCTGGCGCTGCTCCGCACTTCGCTCGGCCGGCTGTACCGGGCGTGGTCGGCCGACGCCGGCGAGACCTGGAGCGAGCCGGAGGCGACCGAGCTCGACTCGCCGTCGGCGGCGACCTGCATGAAGCGCATGCCGGACGGCCGCCTGCTGCTGATCTGGAACGACACGCCGCCGTACGCGGCGACCATTCCCGGCTCCGGCCTGACGCACCAGCCGCGCAACCCGCTACGCAGCGCCGTCTCCGACGACGACGGGCAGACGTGGCGCAACCGCCGCACTATTGAGGACCGCCGCGGCTACGACAACGCCTACCCGTCGGTCACCTTCGCCGGCGGCGAGGCGCTGGTCGGCTACTACTCGACCGTCCGCTCCGGCGTCGGCGGCATGTACGGCGAGGTCCGCCTCAAGATCTACCCCACCGCCTGGTTCTCCGAGCCGCCGCCCCTGATCCCAGGGTGAATGACCTCAACGCGGCCCGGAAGCGGCGCGAGGCCGGCTCGACGCCCCCGAAGCAAGCCCGCGCCGACTCGACGGTTGAGAACCGCAGATGCTATCCTCCATCACCATGACCGCGTGGGCTTCGGCGGATCACGTTTGCGACACCGCCGTCGGAGAGCCGTCGCACCGCGCGCCGGGCGACCGTTCATCCCATAGCGGCGCCAAGCCAACGCACACGACGGCCGAGTTTTTTGCCGGAATGGGGCTGATTCGGGCCGGCCTGGAGCGGTGCGGGATTGAGACCACCTTCGCTAACGACATCGACCCTGTCAAGGCGGCTCTCTATCGCGAGAACTGGGGCGATTCATGTTTGACCTTAGGCGACATATGCGCCATTACCGGCGAGATGGTGCCGGACGTTGACCTAGCCACTTCCTCGTTTCCGTGCACTGACGTATCTCTGGCCGGCGATCGCGCAGGTCTCCGAGGCCGCGAGTCCGGACTTGTTTTCGAGTTCTGCAGAATACTCAAGGAGATGGGCTCCCGAGCGCCGCAAGCGTTGATCATCGAAAATGTTCCGGGATTTCTTTCCTCCGATGGAGGGCGCGATTACGCCGATGTCATTCACCGTCTGGAAAGCATGGGGTATTTCGTTACGTCGATGATGATAGACGCCGCAGCGTTCGTCCCACAGAGTCGGGTGCGCGTATTTGTGCTGGCGAACAAGCATCGGCATGTCTTGACGCCCGATCCACCGGTGCGGCGAACCGACCATCGGCTGGCCGACATCGCGGACCACGACGCCGAAGATTGGTGGGCAGGCGATCAACGACGTTCGTTCTTGGCGGCGATGTCGCCATTACAAGCTCAGCGGATCGACGAATATCGAAGGCGGCCATGCGTCGGATGGTATGGAGCGTATCGCCGCACACGCAACGGCCAGACCGTGTGGGAGGTCAGGGGCGATGAGATAGCCGGCGCGCTGCGCACCACCCGCGGGGGTTCATCAAGGCAAGCCATAGTGCGCGCAGGGCGGGGCAGGGTCGACGTCAGATGGATGAGCGTGCATGAGTATGCGCGACTTCAAGGCGCTCACGATCTACGTTATGGGTCAGTGTCACGCTCCCAGGCGATGTTCGCCTTGGGCGACGCCGTATGCGTTCCGGTCATCGAGTGGCTCGGAAACAACTGGTTGCTCCGAGTACTGAGCTGATGAGTGTTGAACCGCCACCCGAAGTAATCGAGCTATACGAGGGTCTACAGCGTCTGCTCGACGTCAGGGACACGGAAGGGCGTAAGGTCGGCAATTGCCGGAGGGGCGTCTACCTCTTCATCGATTTCGACAACGAGCCAATTTACGTCGGTCAGACCGTCGAAACGCTTCGCACAAGAATCAGACGGCACTTGACCAATCAACGGACGGACGCCGTGGCGATGAGCGTGCTCGACCCGTTCGAGGTGGCCGAGATCGAGATGTGGCCGTTTTGGTCACTCGAAACGAGAACCAATGAAGAAGCGAAGGCCATACTCAATAGAGCGGAGTTCACGGTGTATTGCCGGGCGTTACACGAATCTGCGTTTAGCGCCATCTTGAACGAAGGGGAGATCCAAGAAACGGATGTAATCGACCTTCCGTCGTCGATCAGAAGGCCGATACTCTCGGACGCCGTGCGAAGGCAGAGAGAGCACCCCGACATCAGACTTGCAAGGCGCGCCCGAACGATAGCTAACCTTGCGCGGATCATTAGCGAAAGACGTGTGCAAACGGGGATTCGGCGAACCCTGCTCGTGCAAGCGAAGCGGCTGGAGTTTCTCGCGAACAAACGACTTCTGGAAGTTGGACGAGCGCAAGATGACTGAGTGCTCGGAGCGCCGTAGCGATGTAATGAGGTCGGTGCCGAGCGTCGACACGGAACCCGAAATGGTCGTTCGTCAACTCACTCACGGGATGGGGTATCGGTACGGGCTCCACCGTAAGGACCTCCCGGGCAAGCCGGATATGGTGTTCCCGTCGCGACGTAAAGTGATCTTCGTCCACGGTTGTTTTTGGCATCAGCACAGCTGCGCGAGAGGAAACAGGCAACCTAAGACGCGACGCGAATACTGGTTGGAAAAGCTGGAAAAGAATCGAAAGAGAGACAGAGCTAATCTGGCCGCGCTTCGAGAGCGCGGCTGGGATGTCATGGTCATATGGGAGTGTCAGACAGGGGTGGGAGCCCGCACCGATCTGGCAAGGAAGATAGCAAAGTTCCTGGGTTAGTCTAGCAAGTTACGGCCTATTGATCGGTCGATCCATGCCCGCGTATTCGATCAGGCGCATGGACCGGAATCGGGGGCCGCTGTTCTGTTGCGCTATTCGGGCAGCCTCCACGAACCGGGAGGAAGCACGTACGATCAGCGCCGTCGGTCGGGCGCGGCTCCGTAACGTGGCGTCCAGAAACTCCACGGAGTCGCCGGCCGGTGCCTCGGCGTGGGTGCTCGGTACCCAGTAGCCGCCTTCGCGTAGCCACTCCACGGCCCGCTTGAAGCGCTGATACGCCGTTTTGTTGGCGCCCGCGTCGGTCTTGTCCCAGAAGTCACCGGCTAGGTGCAGCACCTCTGGCCAAGCGATGGTCAACGGCCGGCCAGGGCCGGCGGCGCGTCCGTTTTCCGGCTGCAGATAGGGGGCGATGGCAAAGCGCGGGTCGCAACGTGCGGCCAAGCGGTATTCGATACCGGTGATAATGCGGCCGGCCATGGAGCGTTCGCCGGCGGTCGGGCGTAGGCGGCCTGCGGCGCTTCCTTCGGCGGTCAGAGTCCATTGATCGGTCAGGGGCCGCGCCCATGCTGGCGGTCCGATTTCGACCGACCACAGACCATCGGGACGCTTGATGGCGGCGCTTACGTGCGCCAAGTCCAACCATCGGGGCGCCGAGCCTCCCGCCGGGTCCGTAACGATCATCCGTCGCAGGTAGAAGGTCGCGAGCCGAAAGCGTTTCACGTCGGATGCTTGTGGCGCACGGAAGTCGCCGGATCGTGTCCGGGCGAGCAGGGCGGCGCCGTCGCGCGCGCTTAGGGTCATTGGCCGGTCGATGGCGTGCGCGTAGGCCATGAGTGTAAGCACGTCGCCGGCCAAGCCGACTGTCGCATCATCGATCAATCCGTGGTGCGGGTCCAGGGGCGCCAGGGCGACCAGCCGCACGTCACGGGGAATCGGAGGTACTCCGCGCAATTTGAGCTCGTGCTGTTCGCCTCGTGGTCGATAGTAGCGGCGCAGCCCGGTCCGGGTCCGGTTCCACTGGTCGAACACGGCGCCGCCGTCGGGGATAAGGGCGGCCATGGGCGCGCCGTCCACGGCTACAGCCTCAATCCAGGGCGTCCGTAGCGTTGTCGATATGAGGCGTGGTCGCCTCACCATCGGTATCGGTGATGCGGTCACGGTCACCGTAGCGCCACGCAAATCGGCCGGCCGGCTCTGCCAAGCGCGAATGGCGTCGGTGTACGGCACCCGCCAGCCGCTCATCTCAGGGTCGGGGGCGAGGCTTCTGGTGGACGGGTCGTCACCGTATTGGTGGTAACCGCGGTAGCACGCGAACGCGCTCAGGACCTCCGGCCAGGCGGCGACGTACAGACGCCAGTCGCCGTCTGCGCGCCACGGCTGAAGCTCCACAAAATGCGGACCGTGGCCTCCCTCCGTGTAAACCGCCAACTCCTCTCCGTCCTTCGTCACCGGGAACGTGCGCTTGACGGTTGCCAACCATTCGGCCAGCACCGACGGTGTAAGCGGGTCGCGGTCAAGCTCGGCGCCACCCGTCCGGTCGGCGTGCAGTACTCGGTCCATCGCCTCGACCAGCGTCGCTTCGTCGTTCGCGTTATCGACGGCCGCGCGTAGCTCGATCCGCCGTTCCTCAGTCATGACTCTGGAAGCCCGACCGCGATCATAAGCCTGTGGCCATCGAAAGTCAAGATGAGACCGCGGCGTCAGAAGTCGAGAGTGAATTGGTGGGCGGACTCCGGGGCGGCGCGCGGCATGATCGCCTCGCCCGGCGTGAACCCTTGCTCGACCAACTGGCGTACATCCTCCATCTCCGCGGCTCTGCTGATCGTCGTGCCTTCGTCTCCGGGAGTGAGCAGAAAGACCTCTTGCAGGTCGATTCCCTCGTCGGCGAGCAGGGCAGCTGAATGTGAGGTCATCAGCACCTGTCGGCCGGAGGTGCGGTGCATGCGCGCCATGATGCCGGCCAAGCGTGACACCAGGTAGTCGTGCAGGCTCAGCTCGGGCTCCTCCAGCAGAAGGGGGCCGCCTCCCTCCGCAAGCGCCCAGAACAGCCCCAGCAGACGGAGGGTGCCGTCGGAAAAGGAGCTCTCGCTCTGTTTGGCGCTGTGCGCGCGCCAATGATTGTAGGTCGCGTTCAAGTGCCAGTTGGCTCTGAGATCGCGATCCAGCTCGAAACGGTCGAAGTGGGGCACGGCGACGCGCAACGCCTCCTGTATCCTGCGCAGTCTGGCGTCGCGCGATCGCTGGTTCGTTTCCGCTATCTGTTCCAGCAGGTCGGAGCCGTACGGGTCGCCGCGGAAGTCGCCGTTGCGTCTGCGTTCGCGGACGATCTGCGGCACCAGGTGCAGGTAGCGGATCGATCCGAAGAACGCCGCGAGCGGACGGAAGCGCTGATTCTCGCTCACCTGCTCCAGATGGGTCTGGGTCAATCGTTCGGGATCGGCCGTGTCCCGTTCATCGGGCCGCTCGAGGATCGTCTCGTCGTTCAGAATCACCAGCTCGCGTTCGACGACCGGCCGGTGGCTCTGCGGATGGTTGCGGAAGTGCAGGTCGTACGACCACCGGGCGCTGCCGTCGCGCGGGCCGGCGTCGACCGCGATGCGCACGCCGCGAAATTGTCTGGCGTGCAGCGACCGGACGTCGCGCATCCCGCCCCGCACGGACACGGCGTCGTTGAGCCCCATCGCGGCTACGTCGCGGATGAACCGTAGCGCATCCAGGATGTTCGACTTCCCGGAGGCGTTCGGGCCGACGAAGAACGTGCGCCCGCGCAGCTTCAGCGAGGTCTCCTGGCGGAAGTTGCGCCAAGCTGTCATCACGAGGCGCGATATGTTCCAGCGGCGGTAGTCGGTGCGGTCGGCCACCCGGCCATGCTATGCCGGCGGGGCACTGCCGGCAACCGTGGTGAACGGTCGCCAAGCTGCGCCGGTAGCGCCGGCGGATGTTCGGTTGGTCTTCCACGGCGCCGGCCGGGCGGCCGCCCCGTCCTGATGCCCCCACAGCGGGGCCGCGCTACATACCCCAGACCGTGACCGGGGCGCCGGCGCCCGCCGGGGCGCGGCGGAATACCTTCTGCTCCCAGGTTCGCTCCGGGGCGCGGTCGAACACGATCAGGTGGCCGGCCTCGGCGCCGCAACGGTCCAGGTAGCCGCGGGTCTGCTCAAGTCCATCGGCAATGGTCCGCTCCGCGTCCTTGCGCAGCACCTTGCACTCCACCACGAAGCGGCGTTCGCGCCCGCCCTGCGGCCACACGATCAGCAGATCGGTGCGCCCGCGCCCCAGCGCGTACTCCCGCTCAATCCGCCCGCCGCCGTTGACGATGCGCTGCAGGAACGCCTGCAGCAGCAGCTGCGGGCCGGCCTCGTGATACCGCTCGAAGCGCTGTATCCAGTGCTCGGAGTGCTCGCGGAAGAACTCCTGGAACGCCGCGATCAGGCCGGGCACGTCCAGGCCGCCGGCCGCGTCCACGTACCACGCCATCTGCTGCTGCAGCCCGGCCTGCACCGCGTAGTTGAGATGGCGCGGCACCACCTCCGCGTAGATCGGGTTGGCGATGCGCGGCGTGCCGGCGGCGTCCTGCGCCACCAGCCCCAGGTCGCGCACGTAGGCGACGTCCTCGGTCGACCATGCTTGCGTGTCGGCGCCGGTCAGAATCGGCTCCACCACGCGCCGCACGCGCTCGTCGCGCAGCTTGTGCCCCAGATCGTCGATGTGGGTGTCACGGCGCAGGATCAACCGCTCCTGCGCCTCCAGGATCGCGTCCGCCGTGATCGGGCGTGAGCGGTCGCGGCCCGGCTCGTGCCGGAAGCAGGCGTCGTAGCACAGCGCGTTCACCAGCCACGGCTGGCCGGCGGTACGGGTATGGAGCAGCGCCTGCGCCTGCTCCGTGAATGCCTGCCCGGTCGCGGCGGTGTGCTGCCCCAGCAGCGCCCGTATGTCCTGATCCGAAAAGTCGCCCAGGCGCAACGACTCTGACTTGATGTTGAAGGCGCTGCCGCCGAGCACCAATCGGTCCTCGGCGGCGGAGTGGATGCGGTAGTCGCGCACGTCGCGCACCCCGCACAGGATGATGCTGTGCGGGAAGGCGTCCGGGCGCTGGTCGTAGCCGCTGCGCAGCTGCCGCAGCACCGACAGCAGGGTGTCGCCCACCAGCGCGTCGATCTCGTCGATCAGCAACACCAGTGGCCGCGGATCGGCCATGCTCCAACGAAGCAGCGCTTGCCGTAGCGCCGCGCCCGGCCCCACGCGCTCCAGTATCTGGGGCCAGAGGCCTTCCAGGGTCTCATCGCGCAACGTCACGCTTGCCCGGACCGCCAGTTCGGCGAGCACGGTGCGTATGCCTTCCGCCACGTTCTCCCGCATCGCCTGGGCCGCTTCGACGTTGGCGTACACGCATCGGAAAGCGCCGTGCGCGCCGCCGTTCAGCAGATCCCGGAGCGCCAGCAGCGCCGAGGTCTTGCCGGTCTGGCGCGGCGCGTGCAGCACGAAGTACTTCTTGCCCAGGACCAACTCGAGCACGGCGTCGAGATTGATCCGTTCCAGCGGCGGGATGCGGTAGTGGTCGGCGGCCACCACCGGCCCTGCGGTATTGAACGTACGCGCGACCGCCGTCATGCTCACGTCTGATCGTATGGCGCGGTGACCACGTTGGCAAGCGCCGGCGCGGCGGCCGGGCCCGCCCCGCCATCTCGACGTGCTATGCTTGGGTCGGTTCGTGACGAATGACACCGACCTGCCGAACCGACCGCTCGATCGGTCCCGGCGCTTGGCAGACGGTGGCGCCGGCGGGGGCGCGTGCCGGTGAACCTGGCGGACCTCAACTGGATCGCAAACTACATCCGGCGGATCGCCGACGACGTGCTGCGCGACCTGTACGTGCGCGGCAAGTACCGGGACGTGATCCTGTGAAAGGCGAAGGGAGGCGGCGGACAACATCGTCGGATCATCGAAAACGACTGGCTGGAAGCGATCGTCGCGCTGCCGCAGGCGAGTAGCACTCGCGCCGGGTCGGTCGGTCACGGCGCGGGTTGACACGCCGCCGCGGCGGTCGATACGTTTTGTGTCCGAAAACCGCTACGGGAGCTGTAATATGTCCTTCAAACCAGCAGAACTACCGCGCCTGAGCGCCCTTACCCCCCCCCCCCCCCCCCCCCCGGTTAGGAGGCTCGGGAGCATGAGGGCCGCAACCACCGCCGCGCTGTTGCTGGCGGTAGCCGCGTTCACCATGACCATGACGGCTTGCGCGCCGGCCACGCCCGCATCGCCCGCCAGCGGCGGCGGAGGTTCGGGCAGCGCCGAGCCGCCGCCTGTCGCGCCCACGCCCACACCGGAACCGCCTCCGGACCCGGAGCCGCCGGAGCCCATGAAGTGGACGCTCGATGCGGAGCAATTCGGCGATGACGGCGGCAGCATCTGGATTGAAACCAGCAACCGCTCCCAGCCGTTCGCCTGGGACGCCATCACCGCCGGCAACGTCGACGACGTGCGCGTGGCGATCGGCGGCGTAGCGCTGGCCGGGGAAAGCCGCTCCTTCACCAGCACTTTGTACGAGCCGGCCTTCGAGGGCGACTACAGCGGCGCGGAGTGGACGATCTCGGCGGAAGTGAGTCCGGGCGCCGTGGCGCTGGTGCTCACCGCCCCGGATCAGCGGATCGACCGGGGCGACATCAGCCACGTCATTATTGAAAGCGGTGGGGCAAACTACGTTGATGCTGCCCCAACGGTAACGTTCGGGGAGCCGCCGGCGGGAGGCCGCAGGGCAACCGGAGTCGTGGTGGGTCCCGGTCGGATCAGGCGGGTTGAAGCCAGTAACGCGGGGAGCGGCTACACCTCTCCTCCGACCGTTGAGTTTTTCCGAGCGGGCCTATCCGCGTACGATGGCGGCGTGCAAGTGGTAGTTGAAGTGAACGCCGGCTCCATAGGACCAATCAGAGTGGTGAATACCGGGAGCGGCTACTGGGGAGGAAGTTGGAACTGTAGGTTCGTCCCGCGATTGGGCGGGGCGAATTGCCGTGTATTCTTTTCAAGCAGGTGGTGGCGGTGGAGCTCACGGACCCGGGGCGCGGCTACCGGATCGCCCCCTCGGTTACAATTACCCGCGGCACCGTGCTTGGCAGCGGCAGCGGCGCGATGGCAAGGGCAGTGCTGAGAGGGCCGCGCGGCAACAGCCAGGTCGAAAACCTGTTCTGGGGCCGCCAGACGCTGTACGGCAAGGAGCTATTGGTGGAGATAGCGCCCGGGGAGTGACCACGTAGCGGCCCACGCCGGACCCGGCGGACGATAGCTCGGACGACGAATCGGACTGCAGCCGGCGTGACGGTAGACCCGGACGTCGTTCCTGAGCGTTCTCCGTCCCGGCGGGCGCCCGACTCGCCCGTCGTCATCGCGCTTGCGCGGACTCAGCTTCGCCGAGGTCGAAGACTTCGGTACCGACGTACTGCGCCAGATTACGCTGCAGCAACCGGACGCTGACGTGGAGGCGATCGTCGAGCGCCGGCTGCGCCATTGGAAACAGCGGTATACGCTCAAGCAAAGTATGGGACAGAACGGATCATGAGTGACGCGACCCGGCGATTCCAGGCTCGCGCTTGGGCGGCGTGGAACGCCATGGAGAATCATTCTGGTGCGCCTTTCAAGTAGCGGTGGAGGGGGTCGTCACGCCGGCACGCTGTCTGGTCCGCCGCCCCGGCGCGCATGCCGGTGGCGGTGATGGGTGGCGCACAGCAGACGGAGATTGACGGGTTCGGCGCTGCCGCCGAGTGCGAACGGAAGGACGTGATCGATCTGGAGCAGATGCTGGGAACGGCAACGGCGCCCGCTGGACCGGTCGGCGTAGCTGCAGCAGCCCTCGTCGCGCTTCCGGACATGCCGCTGGATTGCCACCGGGATGGTGCGGCTCCGAACCTGAGCCTGCGCTATCGCGGCTTGCGGTTGCCGGCGGCATTCCACCTTTGGCGCCGAAGGTCGGACCTCTGCGGCGGGTGGGATCGCTGCGTTCGGTTGCGCGGATGCGGCGTCTGACCGGCCTGCCTCCTTCGGCGCCGAAGTTTCCCCCGCACCGCCCGCCGCCGTCGCGTCCGGCCCGGCCGTGTCCTTCGGCGCCGAAGTCTGGCCGGCGCCGAAGGACACGGCCCGGGTTCCGGTGCGCCGACCTCGCGGCGGGCGGGCCGGGTCGTGGCGTTCGACCGCTTCCCGCGCCGACGATTCGAGCACCGGCGCCGCGTGTGGCTCCGCCCGCTCCTTCGCCTGCGCCGGTGCGATGGGCCCGCGAGGCGGCGCGTCGGCGTCCGGCGCCGATCCGTTAGGTTAGGTTAGGCGTCGCGGCCGGCCGGACGCCGACCTTCGCGCTACGCCCGCCGCCGGACTGCTTGCGCTTGCGCTCCTGCCGGTCGAATGCGTTCTGCAGCAGCGCCGCCGAGTTGAGTGTCAGCGAGCCGTCCCGCGTCCGCTCGCGCGCCCCTTCGTCCGCGCATAGCCGCATCGCGATCGGCTCCTTGACGTCCGCCGCCGATAGGGGCAAAGTCCACGGTGCCAATGGTAGACCGCTTGTTTTCCGATTCAAGACTTGCTGAGTTATATGACTCATTTTGCGAGGGAAGGCGAGACTTCGGCTTCTACCTGCCTCTGGTGATGTCGGCGAGGAGCGTGCTCGATGTCGGCTGCGGGACGGGCAGGTTGCTGCGTTTGGCCCGGGAATCGGGACACACGGGCCGACTATGCGGACTCGATCCCGCCAAAGCGATGCTGCGACAGGCACAGTCACGCCGGGACGTGGAATGGCGGCTCGGTAACGCCGCGTCGGTCGACTGGCGTCGGGCGTTCGACCTCATCGTGATGACCGGTCACGCATTCCAAGTGTTGGTTGGAGACGACCAACTGCGGTCGTCCCTGGCCGCGGTACGGTCCGCTCTCACCGGGGACGGCCGCTTCGTGTTCGAAACCCGCAATCCGCTGGCGCGAGCATGGGAAGCCTGGATTCCCGCCAACGCAGTGGAAATTACGCATGGCGGCGCCGTAGTACGAATGGCCCACCGCGTGGAAACGCCGGTTGTTGGAGATACTGTTTCGTTCACCGTTACCTTCACCAGCCCAAGGTGGGATCGGCCTCGGGTCAGCCGCAGTACGTTGAGGTTTCTGGATGCGGACTCGCTGTCCCGGTTCTTGCGCGACGCCGGTCTGACAATCGAGGAGCAGTTCGGCGACTGGCACCGACAGCCGCTGACTGATACGAGTCCTGAGATCATCACGGTCGCACGGCGGAAGGCGATTCAACATGTCGACGAAGCTCGTGCGGCGCGCGTAGCGGGTGAGGAAGATACCTTCGAGGACCGGATCAACCGGCTGATGGAGTCGCGCCGGCTGCTGCCCAACGCCAGCTACTTCGCGTTCACCGCCACGCCCAAGAACAAGACGCTGGAAATCTTCGGCGCTCCCGACCCGCGACCGGACGACGCGGTGCGCCACGCCTCCACAACTACCACCATGAAGCAGTGCTCGACTTCAGCAACGACGCCGACACCATCCGCGACGCCTTCACCGACTACTACCGGGCGACGATCCTGGCCGACGAAACCGACCCGACCGGCTGCACGATCTGCGGGCCGACATGGACCGCGCCCATGTCTATTCCGATGAGCAGGTCGAGGAGTTCGCGCGGCGCTTGCTGAGCGGCGCCGAGCGCGACCGGCTCGATCCGATCCTGGACGAATGCGCCGCGGAAGACGACTTGGCCAAGGGCATCCTGGACGCCATCGACCTCGACAGCTACCGCGCCGAGAAGCAGGCGCGGCAACAGCTCCTGCTGCCGGACCGGGACGCCGAGATCGAGCCGGTGCCGGCAGCCGGCGGCGGCCACCGGCCCGAACCTGAAGTCGACCGCCTGTCCAACATCCTGCGCGCCTTCAACGACCTGTTTGGCGACATCCACTGGGAGGACGCCGACCGCGTGCGCCAACTCATCACCGAGACCATTCCCGACCGGGTGGCCGCGGACGCCGCCTTCCGCAACGCGCAACGCAACTCCGACCCGCAGAACGCCCGCATCGAGCACGACGGCGCGCTGCTGCGGGTTATGACCGCCGTGATGCGCGACGACACCCAACTCTTCAAGCAGTTCATGGACAACGACAGCTTCAAGCGCTGGCTCACCAACACCGTCTTCGACCTCGCCTCCCTTCCGACCCAGGACGCAGGCAGGGTATACTGACCGCGCCCATGAGCAAGCCACGCGCACGCGAGCCGGTCAGACTGGCGGTCACCGACTTCGGCCCCATCGCCAAGGCGGAAGTCGATATGCGCCCGCTGACCGTCTTCATCGGCCCGAGCAACACCGGCAAGTCCTACCTGGCAATCCTCATCTACGCGTTGCACTCTCTACTTCCCGTTCGCGCGTTGCGCAGACATGGCGGTTTCATACAACTACCACGCTGGCGAAAGGACACAATACCCACTGACGACTCGATGAAGCGCCTGGGAGAGTGGGTCGACAAGGTGGCGCCGGACTCCAGGACGGGAGAGCGGGGAAGGTTCCTCGACGGCCCCTTGCCGGAAGAGCTCGCATCGGAGGTCCGCCCGATTCTTGAAGATGCGTCTGGCGGAGACGTCCTCAGAGAAGAGATAGCTCGGTGCTTCGGTGTCGGAAGCAGTTCCAAACGACTCATCCGTAGCGGAAGCAGGAGCAGCGCCAATATAGTGCTTCAGAACGGACCGTTTCGATTTGACTTGGCTCTTGCGGCCCGCGACCATAGCTTTTCCGCGACTATCCCGACGGATGCGCCACTGTCGATAGGGACTGATGCGAGGATCCGACGAATTTGGAGCGCACTGAGCAGGAGGGAATCGGACATACGAAGATTCCTTGCTATGGACTTGGTCACGAGCGTGGCCGAGTCCGTGATACCACAGGTCGTTGGCCAGTTGAGTCATCCTGCTTTCTATCTCCCGGCTGACCGTGCGGGCGTGATGCACGCGCATCGGGTAGTCGTCAGCGCCCTCGTCGAACGCTCGGCGAGCGCAGGTCTGCGTAGTGCGCCTCCCATTCCGGCGCTCTCCGGCGTTCTGGCTGATTTTCTCGAACAGCTTATCAACCTGGATGAGAGAGAGAACCACACGCATAGGCCGGGGACTGACTTTGCCAAGGAGATCGAGCGAGATATACTCAGCGGCGCGATTCGGTTCGATCTCTCCGAAACCCGCTACCCTTCCTTCTTCTATCGACCGAGCGGATGGAAGGAGGACCTCCCGCTGTTGAACACGTCGTCCATGGTAACGGAGCTTGCGCCGGTGGTGTTGTATCTGCGGCACTTGGTGGGCCGCGGCGACACTTTGATTATCGAGGAACCGGAGTCGCACCTGCATCCGGAGATGCAGGCGGCCTTTGCGCGCCAGCTCGCGCGCCTGGCTCGTTCCGGCGTGCACGTCATCGTCACGACGCACAGTGAGTGGCTTCTCGATCAGTTCGCCAATCTCGTACGAATGTCGGAGCTGGATGAGAAGCAACGATCCGGGCTGCCGGGGAGCGACGCCGTGTTGCGGCCCGATCAGTTCGGCGCGTGGCTGTTCCGTCGCAAGCAACGCCCCAACGGTTCGGTCGTCGAGGAGATACGGATCGATCCCGACGCCGGAGGACTGCTGAGTGATTACGGCGGGATTGCCGACCAACTGTACGGCACCTGGTCGGAGATCGGCAACCGAATCACCGACGGATCGGGTAAGCGATGAGTGATCTGGTGCGCCAAGTCCGTCGGAAGATTCCGCGGAATTGCCAGGACAGAAAGATGAGTAGAAGCGGATGTCAGGTACGACTGGAAGGGATTGCGAGCAGAGTCATCGTCGACATGGACTGCAAGGACCTGCGCCTGGCATCGAATGAGCCCCGGTGTGACTATCTCTTCATCGGCAGCGACAACTGGGTGGCGCCGCTGGAACTGAAGCGCGGCAGGGTGGACGCCGGCGAGGTAGTCACACAACTTCGGGCCGGGGCAGGCTTCGGAGCGGATCGTTCCGGCCGGCGCCGACGTGCGGTTCCGTCCGGTCGTAGCCTATGGAGGCAAGCTCCCCCGTAGTCAGTCCGAAGCCCTCAAGCGTAAGGGAGCCAGGATACGGTTCCAGGGCAAGGAGTACGAGGTGAGGGCGATCCGGTGCGGCAGGCAACTTGCGCCGGTGCTGCGGTGACCCTCGTCGTCATGGGCGGTGCGGGCTTCACGAAGCAGGAGAGGCGGTGCGGGGTGGCGTTGAACGGCCGCCGCGCCGAGTCAGCCCAATCGGCGCGACCGTGCTTGACACCGCTCGGCAGCCGTGCCAAGCTACGGTTCGGCACTTGCAGGTGGCGGGCGTGAGCGTCTGCTTGGAACCAACGCGCTCCCCGACGGCGGCTTGTCCGTTGCGGGGACGGAAGGAGCAGGAACGCTGCAGACGATAAAGGAACTACGTACCAAGATCATCGACCGGGCGGCCGCGGACCCGGAGTTCCGCGCCTTGCTGGTCGGCGATCCGAAGCGAGCCATCGGACGGGAGTTGAGCATTCCCATTCCGGCGTCCTACTCCATTGAGGTTCACGAAGAGGACCACACGACCGCGCATCTGGTTCTCCCCCCGGACAGCCGTCTGAGCAACTCCGAACTGGAGAGAATCGGCATCGGCGGCTTCGGCGGCCACCGCAGCGACTTTCAGTTGGGGAGGGCAAAGGGGTTCCTTGAGGCGTTGGAAGAATGGGTCCGCTCCTGGTAATGCGGACCGCGCGAGCGGTCTACGCAGGCGGGCGCGCCCGGACGGTGCAGAACAGGCGTTGCGGGGTGACGTTGAAGGCCGGATCCGGCTGGCGGTTGGCGCGCAGCTCGCGGCGGGCGATCGGCAGGCCCGATCCCCACCGCTGCACCAGCTCTAGGACCCGCATCGCCTCGGCCAGCAGCGGGTTGCGGTAGGCGACGAAGCCGGGCTGCCCGAAGTTCCGGGCGGTCACCTCACCGTAGGCGCCGCCCGGATTGCTGATCTCGATCCGGGCGCCGGCGTAGCGGTGCGCGGCGCTCAAAACCGGGAGCCGCCGGCCTCGTAGAAGGCGCGCGACTGGTCGACGGTCCGTTCGGTCTGACGCAGAAAGCCGAGCAGGCCGGTCAGCACCTCGGCCAGGTCCGGGCGCTCCCCGCCGGCCGCGGCCGTCCCGGCCGGCAGGAACGGATTGCCGGGCGCGCTCCGCAGGACCGCCTGCGTGGTCTTCGGCAGGTACGTGCACAGGTAGCCGTCGTAGCCGATCCCCTTGAGGATGCGGAAGATCTCCTGATAGTCGGCGTGGCCGGCGCCGTGCTGGCAGTGGTTGGTCTCGTTGAGGTGGAAGTGCTTGATGCGCGCGCCCGCGTAGCGGAGCGCGTCAGGGATCGAGCCCTCCTCGACGTTCATGTGGTACACGTCCGGCTGCACGCCCAGGTTGTCGAGCCCCAACTCGTCGACGTAGTTGACCGCCTCGTACACGGTGGTGAGGACGCCCGGGAGCCCCTCGTAGGTGTTGAGCGGCTCCAGCAGGATGGTGACGCCGCGCGCCGCGGCGTGGGCGCACACCTCCCGGATCGACTGCCGGAAGCTGTCGCGCAGCGCCTCTACCGGTTCGAACGGGAACGGCAGCTGCGGCACCGCCGGCTGCGCGGCGCACAGCTCCGTGAAGCTGGCGCCCAGGCCGGCCGCCAGATCGACGGTGTCCTTGGCGTACTGCACGGCGTGCGCCCGCTTGGCGGGATCGGCGCTGGCCAGGCTGCGCTCCTCACCGGCGTGGTAGTAGCCCCAGGCGGCCAGCACCTCCGGCACCGCCAGACCGGCGTCCGCCGCGCGCGCGCGCCACTCGCCGGCGTCGACCGCCTGCGGGTTGCCGGGCAGATCGACGCCGTCGTAGCCCGCCTCCTTGGCCGCCCGGAGCACCACGTCGGGCTCCTCCAGCACGTTGTATCCGACCCACGGCAGCGTGTCGCACTGCAGACTGTACTTGAATGCCATGACGCGGCGATCATAGCCGGTCGTCACCGGCCGGGAAACAGACCGCGCAAACCGCCCTGGCAAGCGGGGCGGGGGAGCGCCGCGGGGGCGCTCCCTCCTGGCGCCGATCGGGGATCGGGGGCCGCCCGCCGGCGGCGGGGCGGCCCCGCAACACGCGCGAACCGGCGGCGGAACGGGCTTAGAGGCCCATCTCCTTCGCCTTGGCGGTGATCGCGTCGACCGCCGCCTGATAGCCGTTGGCGTTCCAGTCGGCGACCATCTCCCGGTACAGCTCCTCGTTCGACTTGCCGGAGTCGTCCAGGATGAACCGGGCCCAGGAGGCGCCGACGTCGATGCTCAGGTTCTGCTTTTCCGGGACGTCGATCGCCTGCACGGCGGGAATCGCCGGCGTGTCCTTGCCGCCGACCGAATGAAACCACTCGATCTCGGCGATGGAGGCGTTGCGCACCGCGGCCGGGAACTTGGGATTGACGTACTGGACCGCGTCTTCGGGCCAGTTGGCCAGGTAGGAGAACCCGCCGGCCGCGCTCATGATCGGATACAGATCGCTGGCCAGCAGCATGTTGCCCTGATCGTCGGTCTTGAGCGGCACGATGTCGGCGCCGTCCATCCGGTAGTCCTCTCCCTCGTGGCCGAACATGACCGTCATGATCCCTTCCGGGCTGTAGAGCCAGTCATACAGATCGAGGATGCGGCTCAGCTTCTCGTCGTCGACGGCGCCGGCGACGTAACTCTCCGACCAGAAACCGGTCTCTCCCGCGCGCCCGATGGCGTGGAAGTCGTAGCCGTCGACCGGGAAGGGCCGCAGCACCTTGACGTGGTCGAAGAACGGCCGGTCGGGATTGAACTGGTTCCAGCGCTCCATGAATCCGTTGTAGTGCACGGGCACGGACTGGAAGTTGGTGAGTCCCGCCTTGTCGGTGGCGAACAGATCGACCGAATCGAAGCCGCCGGTGTTGAGGATGAAGTCCGGGTCGAGTCCGCCGCGCTGATACAGTTCGCGCAGAAAGCTGAACAGCTCGAACGCCGCTCGGGTGGTGTGGCCCAGGTGGTATTCGCCGTCCACCTCGATCCACGACCCGTCGGTGTACCCGTAGCCGAACGTCTGGCTGTGGAAGGGCCAGATCGCCCGCAAGCTGAAGCCCATGGTGTCGTCCTGGCCGTTCCCGTCCGGGTCCTCGGTGGCGAAGCGGACGCACATCTCGATGAACTCCTCGGCGGTCTGCGGGTCATCGATGCCGAGCTTCTCCATCCAGTCCTTGCGCACGAACAGCGTGCGGCCGCCCCACGACAGGTTGGATGCCGCCAGCTCCGGATGGCTGGAAGGCAGCACCCTGGCGCCGCCTCGGGGCAGCGCGTAAGTGCGGCCGTCCACGTCATATTCCCGCACGCCGGTGTTTTCGACCGTCCACTCCAGGTCCGGCCACGCCGACAGGTCTTCCGGCAACGCCCGCACCACGCCGTCGTCGATCCACTGAAAGTACCGGCCGGTGCCGATATGGGCGATGAAGAACACGTCGGGGAGGGTCGCCGACGCCGCCCACGTGTTGATCTTGGTCTCCAGGTCGCCCCAGTTGTAATCCTTCGGGGTGAGCGTGATGTTGAACCGCTCCTCGATGTAATCGCGCATCGGGTCGTCCGCTCCCTCCGGGAACGCCGCGCCGATGTTGATGCTCCCCAGGGTGACCTCGATCCGCTCCTCGGCCTCGGCCGCCGCCTGCTCGGCGGCGCCTTCCGCGAAGCCGGCCGCGGCGGCCGCCAGCGATGCGGCGAATGCCATCGCCAGCCTCGTGATGAGTCTTCTCATCGTTTACTCCTGCCTTATGATTTGCCGGGCGTGCGCCCGGATAAGGTTCTTCGTCATGCCTTGATCGCCCCGACCATGATCCCCCTGGCGAAGTACTTCTGCACGAAGGGGTAGACCAGGAGGATCGGCAGGGTCGCGATCGCGACCGTGGCCATCTGCACGGACAGCCGGTAGTAGTGTCTGCCGAGCGTCACCGACACCCGGTCCAGCCGGTTCGCCATCTCCTGTTCTATGACGATCCTGCGCAGCAGCAGCTGCAGCGGGTACTTGTCGGGATCTTGCAGGAACAGCATCGGGAACCACCAGTCGTTCCAGTAGGCGACCGCGTAGAACAGCGAGATCGTCGCCATGATCGGCGCCGCGATCGGGATCACGATGCGGAACATGATGAGGATGTCGTTGGCGCCGTCGATCTTCGCCGACTCCTCCAGGGATTCGGGAATGGTGAGGAAGTAGTTCTTCATCAGGATCAGAAAGAAGGTGTTGAGGGCCAGCGGCACGATCATCACCAGATAGCTGTCGACGAATCCCAGGTCCTGCATCACCAGGTAGAGGGGGATCAGGCCGCCGGAGAAGAACATGGTGATGATGACGTAGGCGAAGATGGCGTTGCGGCCGGGCAGGCCCTTCTTGGAGAGCGCGTAGCCGGCCGAGGTGGTGATCAGCATGCTCACGCCGGTGCCGATGACGGTGACGGCGGTGCTGACCAGAAACGCCCGCAGCATCGTGTCGTCCTCCAGGATCAGCGCGTAGGAGGCGAAGTCGATACTCTTGGGGATGAGGTAGAAGGCGCCGCCGGCGACGTCCTCAAAGCGGGCGAACGACACCACCAGCATGTAGTAGAACGGCGCCGCGGTGAGCGCCAGCAGCGCCAGCAGCACGCCGTGGATGACGACGTCGGCGATGCGGTCGCCGGCGCTCCGCCGGCGCGCGTACGCCCGGCGCTCGCGGCGCGGGTCCGCAGCGCCCAGGCGGTCGAGCAGTCGGTCCGACACCGGCGCGCCTAAAACAGCCCTTGCTGGCCGAGCAGGCGGGCGCCCCGGTTGGCGGCCACCAGCAGCGCGATGTTGATCGCCGACTTGAAGAGCCCGACCGCGGTGACGAAGCCGAAGTTCTTGGGATCCCGGAACGCCATTCTGAAGACGTAGGTGTCGATGATGTCGCCCACCTCGTACACCGCCGGGTTCATCAGGTTGAGGACCTGATCGAAGCCGGTGTTGAGGGTGTTTCCCACCTGCAGGATCAGCAGGATCACGGCGGTCGTGGTGATGCCCGGCCACGTGACGTGCAGCAGGCACTTCCAGCGGCCGGCCCCGTCGATGGTCGCCGCCTCGTAGAGTTGGGGATCGATGCCGGCGATGGCGGCCAGGAAGATGATCGATCCCCACCCGACGCTCTTCCAGATCTCGGTGCTCACCAGCAGCGCCCGGAACAGCGACGTGTCGAAGAGAAACAGGGTCCGCTCGCCGCCGAGCTGGACGATCAGCCGGTTGAGAGCGCCGTTGTTGCTGAGGATGCCGATCAGCACGCCGGCGACCAGCACCCACGACAGAAAGTGGGGAAAGGTGTAGACGGTCTGGTATACGCGCTTGACGCCGCCGCGCTGCACTTCGTTCATCAGCAGCGCCAGGATGATCGGCGCGGGAAAGCCGAACAGGATGCGCAGGAAGCTGATGATGAGGGTGTTGTTGAAGGCCCGCCAGAAGTCCGGCCGGCCCCACAGCAGCTCGAACCACTGCAGGCCGACCCACTCCATGTTCATGATCTGGCCCACGTAGCCGATCAGCGGCAGGTCGCCGAGCGCGCTGGAGGTGTTGAACCGGTAGTGCTTGAACGCCAGGACGATCCCGTACATCGGCAGGTAGTGAAATACCAGGTAAAACAGGATCGCCGGCGCCAGCAGGACGTAGAAGTACTTGTAGCGCGCGAGCCGGGCGCCGAGGCCGGCGGCGCCCAGGCCGGCGGCGCCGAGTCGGGCGGTCCCCCGAACGGCGGCGGAGGCCCCCTCCTTCCCGGTCGTCAGCATGGCCGCCACCCGCGCGCACCATAGCACGGGACCGCGTTGCGGCGCAGCCTCCGGACGTGGACAATCGGCGCCATGGGTTCGCCGATCCCGGTGCTCGACGTGATGACCGACGACCTGGACCCGTGGCCGATCGCGGAGGCGCAGGTGGTCGCCGGCCGGCCGCAGGCGGCGGCGCGGGACCTGTACCGCGCCGCCGACGGCCGAACCTGGATCGCCGTGTGGACCTGCACGCCCGGCGCGTTCCGGTCCGCCTACGCCGGCGACGAGCTGATCCACTTGGTCGCCGGCCGCGTGCGCATCACCGACCAGGACGGCCGTAGCGCCGTCTACCGCGCCGGGCAGGCCATCCTGATCCGCGCCGGCAGCCGCTGCACGTGGCAGATCGAGGAGACGGTGCGGATGCTGTTCCACTACCGGGCGGCCGGCAGCGCCGGAGCGCGTCCGTGAGCCGCTACGCGGAGGTCGCCGACCGCCTCAAGGGGCCGGTCGTGCCGGTCAACGTCTGCTTTGCCGAAGACGATTCGGTCGACTACCCGGCGATGCGCCGCTACGTCGACTGGCTGTGCGGGCAGGGCGTCCCGGTCGTGCTGCTCACCTACGGCAGCAGCGAGTTCGCCGCGCTGTCGGCCGACGAGATATGGCGGCTCACCGAGCTGTTCGCGCGCACCGTGGCCGGCCGCTCACTGTTCGTGACCTCGACCGGCTACTGGAGCATCGACGAGTGCCGCCGGTTCCTGCGTCACGCCGAGGAGGCCGGCGCCGACGCGGTCAAGGTGCAGATCAACCCGTGGCTCGGCCAGGAACGGGAGGTGCTGGTCGGCTACTTCGACGCCATCCGCGGCGCCGCCGGCATCCCGTTGCTGCTGTGGGGCGCGTGGCCGGACCCGTACCCGGTGGCGGCGGTGCGCGAGCTGGCCGCGCGTGAGGAGATCGTCGGCATCAAGAACGACGGCGATCCGTTCTACGCCTACTACGACCTGCTGCGCGCGACCGCCGGCCGGAACTTCGCCGTGATCAGCGGCGGCCAGATGCGCAACTTCATGTTCGGCCATCCGCTCGGCGGCGCCGCCTATCTGTGCACGGTTGCGCCGTTCCGGCCCGACTTGGCGTTGCGCTTCTACGGGCGCCTGCAGGCCGGCGACACGGCGGCGGCGTGGGCGATGGTGGAGCGCTACGAGGACCGGTGGCTGCCGGTGGCCGTCGAGCACGGCTGGCTGGAGAGCGTCAAGGTGGCGATGGAGCTGCATGGGCTGGTCCCCAACGCCCGGCTGCGCCGTCCCCGCCCGCCGCTACGCGGAGCGGCGCGCGAAGCCGTGCAGTCCACCGTCCGCCAAGTCTTCGGCGACCCGGCCGCGCGCGCTACCGGCCAGACCCCAACGGCGCCGTCGTGAACTCGATGGACGCCAGCTCGTTCTCCGCCGCCCGCTTGGAGATACTCAGGAACTCCACGCCGACGACCTGATCCTGGTCGTCGTAGTCGAAGATGACCCCCGGCCTGATCTCTTCCGATTCCACGATCCGGCTCTCATCAAGCCGGAAGTACAGCGCATCGGCCTCCTTATCGACTCCGACTCGCACGGCTCACTCCGGTACGCAACTCAGACGGGCAATGCGGGATTCGAACCCACGACCTCTGGCTCCGGAGGCCAGCGCTCTATCCAGCTGAGCTAATTGCCCTGCGAGGGGAGTATACCACAAACGGGCGGATCGGTCACAGCTCGCGCGAGCGGGCGGCGATGCGGTCCCGCACGCGGTCGATGAACGCCTGCCGGGCCAGCGTCTCGCGCGCGCCGGCGCGGGTGCGGAGCGCGACGGTCCCCTCGGCCACCTCGCGCCCGCCGATCACCGCCATGTACGGGACCTTCATCACCTGCGCTTCGCGGATCTTGCGGTTCATGCGCTCGGCGCCCAGATCGGCCTGCGCGCGGATGCCGAACTTGCGCAGGGCGGCGGCCAGCTCGCGGGCGGCGTCGTGGTGCTCCTGCGTGATCGGCACCACGCGCACCTGCTCCGGCGCCAGCCACACCGGGAAGCTGCCGGCGAAGTGTTCGATCAGGAAGCCGATGAACCGCTCGTGCGAGCCGAGCGGCGCGCGGTGGATGCACAGCGGCGTCTCCTGCTCGCCGCGGCTGTTGACGAACGTCAGGTCGAAGCGGGGCGGCGCCGCGAAGTCGACCTGGTTGGTCGCCAGGCTGAACTCACGGCCGGCGGCGCTCCACACCTGCACGTCGATCTTGGGACCGTAGAAGGCGGCTTCGTCGGCGACCTCCTCGTACGGCACGCCGGAGCGCTGCATGGCGCGCCGCACCATCTCCTCGGTCTTGCGCCAGAGGCGCGGGTCGTCGACGTACTTCTTGCCGAGGCCGCGCTCGTGGTGGGTGCTGAGCCGCATGCCGTAGCGGTCGACGCCGAGCAACTCGAAGTAGCTCAGGTACATGTCGACCACGGCCAGGAACTCGTCCTCGAACTGCTCTTCGGAGCAGTAGATGTGGGCGTCGTTCTGCTGGATCGAGCGGACCCGCATCAGGCCGTACAGCTCACCGGACTGCTCGTAGCGGTAGCAGGTGCCGTATTCGGCCAGGCGCATCGGCAGCTCGCGGTAGCTGCGCGGCCGCTCGGCGAAGATCTTGTGGTGGAAGGGGCAGTTCATCGGCTTGAGGTAGTAGGAGAGTCCTTCCGCCTGCATCGGCGGATACATGCTCTCGGCGTAGTAGGGCAGGTGGCCGCTGCGCCGAAACAGCGCCTCCTTGGCGAGGTGCGGCGTGCGGACGCGGTCGTAGCCGGCGGCGAACTCCACCTCCTTGGCCAGCTTTTCCAGCTCCTCGATCAGCACCGCGCCGCGCGGCAGCCAGAGCGGCAGCCCGGGGCCGACCTCGTCGTCGAAGGTGAACAGCTGCAGGTCGCGGCCCAGGCGGCGGTGGTCGCGTTTCTTCATCTCCTCCAGCATCTGCAGGTGCGCGCGCAGGTCCTGCTTGCGGAGCCAGGCGGTGCCGTAGATGCGCTGCAGCATCGGCTTGCGCTCGTCGCCGCGCCAGTAGGCGCCGGCCACGCTCTGCAGCGCGAAGGCGTCGGCCGGGATCTGACCGGTGTGCTCGACGTGCGGGCCGCGGCACAGGTCCTCGAAGCCGCTCTGCCGGAAGGTGCTGAGGACCGGCCCGGCCGCCCTGTCTCGGTCCGGCTGGTCCCGGTCTGGCCTGTCCCGGTCCGGCCGGTCGGAGTCCCGGCCGTATTCGTCGGCGCCGCCGGCCAGGATCGCGTCGATCAGCTCCAGCTTGTAGGGCTGATCGGCGAACCGGGCGCGCGCCTCGTCAGCGCTCAGCTCTCGGTACTCGAACGGGTAGCGCGCGCCGATGATCTGCCGCATGCGCCGTTCGATCCCGTCGACGTCTTCGGGGGTGAAGGAGCGCGGCCGGCCGTCGCCGCCGGTCCCCAGGTCGAAGTCGTAGTAGAAGCCGGTGTCGATCGGCGGGCCTATGCCCATCTTGGCCTGCGGGTAGCGTTCGACCACCGCCTGCGCCATCACGTGCGCCAAGCTGTGGCGCACCCGGTACAGCCGCTGTTGCTCAGCCTCGTTCGCCATAGGCGACTATACCCCGAACGGCGGCCCGCGCGCGCCGGGCCGGCTCAGGCGCCGCCCGCTCACGCCGCCGCGGCTCAGGCCAGCGGCAGCCAGACCGCCATGGCGCAGTCGCCCCGGTTGCGCCAGGCGAAGTAGGGGATCATGCGGACCGGCGCCGGCTGCGGGTTGCGCGCCTCGCCCCGGCGGTAGAGCGCGCCGTTCCATGCCGCCCCTCCGGCCCGGACCGCCGTCCCCTCCAGCACTGCGACGCCGCCGAGCAGATCGGGCCGGTAGCGCGCCGCCGGCGCGAAGCCGCGCGGCAGATGGATCTGGTCGAGCGGCGTTCCGTCGTCCAGATCGACCTGCTCCAGGCAGTACACCACCGGGCCGCGCACCACCGCAGCCTGATTCCGGTTCTGTTCCAGCCGCGGATGGGCGGTGACCAGCTCGGCGCGCATCGGTAGCGTGAGGATGGCCGACTCTCCCGCCCGCCAGCGCCGCCGCACGCCGGCGTAGGCGCCCGGCACCGCCGGGACCGCCGTTCCGGCCGCGCGCAGCTCCGCGCCCCGCGCCCACCCGGGCACCCGCAGGCGCAACGTGAACGGCTGCGGCGGCGCTTCCCGGATGGTGACGGTGACCGCGCCGTCCCACGGGTAGTCGGTCTCCTGCGTGAGCGCCAGCCGGCCGCCGGCGACCTCGGTCTCCAGGCGGCTGCCGCCGTAGAGGTGGACCCACACCGCGTCGTCGGCCAGCCCGTACGCCCATCGGTGCAGCTTGGCGATGGTGCGGGCGACCTGCGGCGGGCAGCAGTAGCAGTGGTGGGTGAACCACCGCTCGGCGGTGTCATGGCTCAGCAGGGGGTGCTCGGCGCCGTACCAGCGGAGCGGGTTGGTGTAGCAGAACCGCGTGCCGTCGGCGCTCATCCCCGACAAGCCGCTGTTGTAGATCACCTGCTCCAGCACGTCGGCGTAGGCGGCGTCGCCGGTGATGGCGGCCATGCGGAGCGCCCACATGGCCTGCCCGATGTTGGCGCAGGTCTCGGTGTAGGCGGTGGCGTTGGGGAGCTCGTGCGGCAGGCCGAACGCCTCGTGCACGGGATCGCGCCGGATCGAGGCGCCGTAGTGGTGAGCGCCGACCGCGCCGGTCACGTACAGTTTGGTGGTGACGACGTCGCGCCAGATGCGCTCCAGGGCGTTCCGCAGGGCGGGTTCGCCGGTCTCGGCGTAGACGTCGGCGGCGCCCGCCCACAGATAGGTCGCGGTGACCGCGTGCCCGACCGCGGCGGTCTCTTCGCGGAGCGGCACGCGATCCTGATTCTGGTCGCCGTTGACGCCGGGGTCGGGCGCCGAGCCGCGGTTGGTCACGAAGATGTCCGCCAGGTCGAGGTAGCGCCGGTCGCCGGTCGCGCGGTACAGGTCGACCAGGCCGACGATCTGCGACGGGTTGAAGCCAAAGTTGGCGAGCGCCGGCGGCGTCGGCGCAAACACGCCGTGCAGGTAGTCGGCCAGCCGGGCCGCCACCTGCAGCAGGCTCCGCTTGCCGGTCGCCTCGAAGTGCGCGGCGGCGGCCGTGAAGCAGTGCCCGACGTTGTACAGTTCGTGGTCGTGGACGTCCTGCCAGCGCCGCTTGGCGGGGTTGAGCGTGATCTGCGTGTTGAGGTACCCGTCCGGCTGCTGGGCGCCGGCTATCCAGCCGATCACCTGGTCCATCTGCCGGTCCAACTCCGCATCGCCGGTGACGCCGTAGACGTGCGCCATCGCCTCCAACCACTTGTAGCAATCGCCGTCGCTCCAGTTGGTCCCGCGGTGCTCGCCGGACTCCAGGCCGGCGGCGATGCGGAAGTAGGACAGGCGCGCCGTGTTGGCCGGGTCTTCGAGCGCCCGGCGCATGCTCGGCAGAATCGTACGGTGGCAGAGGGCGAAGCGGTCCGCCCAGAAGCCGCCGGTCCAGCGGCTCTGCCCGGCCGCCGGCCCCCGCATCTTGGCGTGCTGAGTCATCACGTCTCCTCCGCGTCCGGCATGGCGAACCGCGCCAGACAGGCGCGCCACGCGCGGATGATCCGGTCTTCGTAGATCTCCTGCGCGGGGTCGGCGAACAGGCCGCGGCGGTCATACCAGTCGACGTACTGCCGGACCCCTTCCTCCAGGCTCATGCGCCACTCGAAGCCGGGGAAGTCGCGCTTGAACGCCTCGACCGAAAAGCAGGTGTTGTAACGGGTGAGCGACGGCACGAAGCTCGCTTCGATCTCCGGGCTATCGATCGCCAACAGCACCTCGATCGGCACGTGCGCCACGTCCGGTTCGACGCCGAGCACGCGCCCGACCAGCTGCAGGTACTGGTCGAAGGTGATGGCGCCGTCGCGCCCGCACGTGTAGCTCCTGCCGGCCGCGGTCGCGCGCCCCTGCGCCACGCGCGCGATCATCCGGCCGGTGTCGTGCGCGCAGCTGGCGTGCAGGAGCGTGTTGCCGCCGCCCGGCGCCAGCACCGGCATGCCGGCCCGCATCCGGGGAACCTGCGCCGCCATGCCGCCCCACGCGAACAACGACATCATGCCGCTCTGCGCGCCGAACGAGTAGGTGGGACGGACGATGGTGACCGGCAGACCAGACTCGGCCTCCATCCGGGCGGCGCGCTCTTCGCAACGCCGTTTTTGCGCGCCGTACGGGCTGCGCGTGGGCGCCCGGGGATCGTCTTCGCGCATCGGTATGCGGGACAGCGGGTAGCCGTACGCGTCGACCGTGCTCACCAGCACGTAGTGCTGCGTAGCGCCGGGCAGCAGCCGGCCGAGCTCCTCCACCCGTTCGGGGTCGAAGCAGACGAAGTCGATCACCACGTCCGGCCGGAAGCCGTCCAGCGCCGCCTGCACGTCGGCCGGGCGGCTCCGGTCGCCGCGGTAGAACCGCACGGTGTCCCGGAACCGCTCATCGGCGTTCCGGGTGCGCTTGAGGACCGCCAGCGGGTGACCGGCGGCGATCAGTTCATCGGCGCACCCGGCGGAGATGTTGCCCGGTCCGCCGATGAACAGCACGCGGTCCATGCGTAGCTCTCAATACGCGGCTAGTATCCCATCTCCGCCTTGAGCGCCTGGTCGATCCAGAGATGCGCCATGTAGGGGCCGACGCTGGTGCCGCCGCTCATCGCCTCGCCGTAGTAGTTCCTGACCCACGGCCACCAGTAGACGAACCGGCCGCTGGCGCCGATCGGGATGTAGGCGACGTCGTCCATCAGCATCAGCGACATCTCCTTGAGGATGGCGTTGCGCTCGGCGGCGTCGACCGTGGCGCCGGCCTGCTTGCGCATCGCCCCGAACTCGGGGTTGTCGTAGTTGGGCGTGTTCCAGGGGTTGGACTCGTCGGCCGAGGCCAGCGCCCCGAACATGCCGTACGGATCGTTGGACGACGAGTTGGTGGCGAACAGGTCGTAGCCGGTGCGCGACGAGCGCAGCGCCGAAAGCGCGGTCCGCTCCATCGACTTCAGCTCCAGATCGACGCCGATGGCGTCGAAGTACCCGGCCATCATGGTGGCTATCTCACCGTGCGTGCCGGCGGTCGCGGCCGGCGTAAAGGCTATGTCGATCTCGAACCCGTCCGGGTAGCCGGCGTCCGCCAGCGTCCGCCGCGCCATTTCCGGGTCGTACCGGTACAGCTCCCTGACCGATTCCGGCAGCTGGTCGAAGTCGCCCAGCACGCTCGAACCGTCGCGCCAGTCGACCGGGAAGTTGTAGAGCGCTCCGTATCCCCACACCGCGTCGATGATCGCTTCCTGATCGACCGCCATCATCAGCGCGCGGCGCACCTGCCGGTTGGCCAGGTACTCGTTTTCCATGTTGAGCGCCACCACCACCGGCCAGATCTCCACCCAGCCGCTGCTCTGCAGTTCCGGCGACGTCTCCGCCAGGGTCTCCCGGTACTTGACGCTCACGGTGCCCATGACGTCGAGCTTGCCGGTCCGCAACGAGGCGATCTGCGTCGATTCGTCCGGCAGGTTCGGCATGATCAGCTCGTCGATGAACGGCAGCGTATGCTCCTCGCCGTCGATGGTCGTGGTGCGCCAGTAGTTGGGGTTCCGCTCGAACGCGATGTGGGAACCGACCACCGCCTCCTTCAGCAGGAACGGTCCGGTGCCGACCAGGTTGTCCCAGCTGCCGGCGCCCGCTTCGATCACCTCCGCCGGGTAGTGCCCGGAGCCGGCGTGCTGGGCGACGTTGGCGAAGCCGCTGGGGCTGAAGCTGCTGGTCTCGACCACGCAGGCGTCGCCCTCGGCGTGGATGGAGTCGATGAAGCCGCCGTTCTCGGTGCGCCACCAGCCGCTGCCGTAGTCGGCGATCCGGTTGAGCGCGTACGCGCAGTCTTCGGCGGTGTAGGGGCGGGACTCCATGACGTGCTCCTTGCCGTCGGCGGCCCACGTCACGCCGGAGCGGATGTTGAACACCATCCGGTCGGCGGTGATCTCCCAACTCTCGGCCAGCGCCCCGCGCGAGTACTGCTGCGGCGCGTTGTCGCTGGTGAAGCTGGTGAACTCGCCGGTGCCGCGCGGCCCGTACCGCACGAAGTCCGCCTCCACCAAGCGCTCGAGCACCGGGCTGATGTACATGCGGGTGACCCACTGATTGAGGCCGAGGTCGGCGGTCGGCACGTCCTGGCCCCAGAAGTAGAGCGATGCGGCGCCGCCGTACATCGAGTCCCCGGCCGCCATCGCCTCGCCGTCCTCGGTCTGGGCTGCGCCCCACGCGGGAAAGCCGGCCAGGACCAGAGCCGCCGCCAGAGCGGCCGCCATCCCGATTTTCAGCGCCGAACGCGCCCTCCGTGCCGAACGCGCCGACGATCGCTTCTTCATTCCGTTGTCCTCCTGAGTCGCGGCCCGCCTGCATCGCGCCCGGCCTGCCGCTCTGTCCGAGCAGCTGAGGCCGTACGGGTTCCGGCGATCCGATCCGCCGACAGTTCCATCACGAATCGTTCTTCATGTCAAGCCGCCCGGCGGCCGGCGTCCGGCGTCCGCGCCGAAGGCGCCCGGCGCGCCGAGGCCGGCCGGCCCCGTAGCGGCCGGCGCCGCCGCGCAGGCGCGGGTCCAGCAGGTCGCGCAGCGCGTCGCCGAACATGTGCGTCCCGTACACCACCACGCTGAGGGCCACGCCCGGCCACAGCACCATCCACGGCGCCAGAAACATGTAGCTGCGGTTGGAGCCGCTCAGCATGGCGCCCCAGCTCGGCGCCGGCGGCGGCACGCCGTAGCCCAGGAAGCTCAACGCCGCCTCGGTGAGGATGACGCCCGGCAGCAGCACCGTGAAGCCGACGATCACCAGCGGCGCGATGTTGGGCAGGACGTGGCGGAACAGTATGCCGCCGGTGCGCGCGCCGGTCGCCGCCGCCGCCTGCACGTAGACGTCGGCCACCACGTTGATCGTGAAGCCGCGCGACTGGCGTGAGCCGCTGATGCCGCCGCCGATGCCCATGACCAGGATCAGTGGCAGCATGCCTTGGCCGACCATCGACATGACCACCGCCACCACGATCAGCATAGGCAGCGACATGACCGCGTCGACGAACCGCTGCACGATCAGGTCGAACGCGCCGCCGAGGTAGCCGCACAGCATGCCGATGCCGACCGAGATCACCGTGGCCACCGCGCTGGCCGACAGGCCCACGATCATCGACACGCGCGCCCCGTGAATCACCCGGCTCAGCAGATCGCGCCCCAGGTTGTCGGTGCCCAACCAGAATTGGGCCGACGGCGGCGCCAACCGCCGGTCGGTGTGCATTTCGTTCAAGCCGTACGGGGCCAGCAGATCGGCGAAGATGCCGGTGAACAGCAGCAGCACGGTGATGGCCAGCCCCACCGCGCCCAACGGCTTTTCGGTCACCAGCCGGACCAGGAAGCGGGTCCGCCGCGGCAGCCCGCCGCCGCCGGGCTGCCCGGGCGCGTCGGCCGGCTGCCCGGTCACGTCCGCCGGCTGCTCCTTCACGTCCGTTCGTCCCGGACGCGCGGGTCCAGAAAGCCGTAGCTGAGGTCGATCAGCAGATTGACCAGCACGATCGCCGCCGCAAAGATGAGCAGCACGCCGCTCACCACCGTGTAGTCGCGCGTCTCGATAGCCTGCAGCGTCAGGCGTCCCATCCCCGGCAGGTTGAAGATCTGCTCGATGATCACCGAGCCGCCGACCATCAGCAGCAGCTGCGGGCCGATCGAGGTGACGACCGGGATCAGCGCGTTCTTGAGCGCGTGGCGCACCACGATGACCCGCTCCTTGAGTCCCTTGGCCCACGACGTGCGGATGTAGTCCTGGCGCAGCACCTCCAGCATCATGGTGCGGGCTATGCGCATGGCGCCGCCCGCCATCCCCATGCCGAGCACCACCGCGGGGATGAGCAGTATCCGCAGGTTGCCGATCGGGTCTTCGAAGAATCCGACGTACCGGAACGGCGGCGCGTATCCCCACCAGATCGACGGATAGACGATCACCAGCGTTCCCACCCAGAAGCCGGGCACGGCGATCGCCAGGATGGCGAAGCTGCGGCCGATGAAGTCGCCGAACGTATCCTGCCGCACCGCCGAGTAGATGCCGATCGGCAGGGCGATGATCTGGCTGATGATGAACGCCAGCAGGCCGAGCTGGGCGGTGACCGGCCACCGGGCGGCGATCTCCCGGAGCACGGGCGTGCGCCGCCACAGCGATTCGCCCAGGTCGCCACGCAGGATTATACCGGCGATCCAGCTCCCGTACTGCGCCAGGAACGGGCGGTCGAGCCCCAACGACCGTTCGATGTCGGCGCGCGCCCGGCCGACGTCGATCTGTTCGGGGTTCATCCCCCGGTACTGCGCGATCATGGCGTCGACGACCGTGCCCGGCGTCAGCCGCATCAGCGTGAAGACCAGGAAGCTGGCGACCGCTATGGTGACGACCGACAGGGCCAGCCGCCGCATGACGTATCCCCGGAACGTCCCGGCGCCGGATCGGCGCTCCATGCGGCCCGGACCCCTACGCGCCGGAACGGCGGAGCAGGGCGGCCACCTCGGCGTGACCCTTCTTGACCGCCCACGACAGCGGCGCCGCCCACGGCTCGGCATCCGGCTCGGCCGCCGCCGCGCCCCGCTCGATCAGCAGTCGGGCCAACCCGTACCGGCCCCACCGGCATGCCCAGCCGAGCGGCGTGGAGCGGAGCAGCGGATCGCGCCGCGTCAGATCAGCGCCGGCGTCGAGCAGCAGCGCCGCGAACGCCACCCGTTCCTCCTCGGTGATCACCTGCCGGCCCCACGTCTCGCCGGCCTGCGCCGCGTGGTGCAGCGCCGTGGCGCCGTGATGGTCGGTGACGTCGGGGTCGACGCCGTGCTCCAGGAGCAGCTGCAGGCAACGGGGATAGGTCGACCGGTCGAAGCCGCCGCCGGCGTTGGGCGCGTGGTTCCAGATGCGCATTGGCTGGCGCAGCACGGCGCACCACCACGGATCGTCGCGCGGCAGGTCGACCCGGGGCAGGCAGAGCGTGATGATCGCCGGCTCGCCGCCGCAGGCGGCGGCCCACAGCAGCTGCTCGAAGGGGGTGCGGCCGGTCCGGTCGGTCACCGCCGGCAGCGCGCCGGACGTCACCGCGCGCGCGGCCGCCGTATCCCGGTACAGGCCGATCGTCTCCACGGTGACCACGGCGCCGCGGCGCAGCAGCAGCGCCTTCATCTTCCGGTCGCGCGCCCCGTAGGCGCGCTCCATGGCGCTGCCGGAAGCGTAGACCATGGCGTTCACGTCCGCCCCGGCGTCGAGCAACGTCTCCGCCATCCCGTACTCGCCGCAGGCGGCGGCGTGCCACAGCGGCATGCCCCAGCTCTGCTCGCCGCCGTCGAGGTTGGCGACCGGGATGCGCTCGTCGGGGTCCAGCCCCTTGGCCAGCAGCAGGCGCAGGACCGCCGGTTGCCCGAACTTCACCGCCAGAGTGAGCACGCCGCCACCGGCGGTGGTGGCCTGGCGCAGCCGTTCCGCGGACGCCGCCCGCAGGTAGGCAAGGTCGCCCAGCGACGCCGCGCCGCGCGGCGTGAGGGCGGCCCCCGCGTCGACCAGCGCCTGCGCCGCGGCGCGGGCGGCCGGCGCCCGGCCGCGCTCCGTCCACCCGAACGACAGCGCCGCGCAGTCGAGCGGGGTCAGCCCGTCCGCGTCGGCCTGGGAGTGGCGTCCGCCGCGCGCCGCGAGGAACCGGACCAGCGGTTCGTCGGCCTGCGCCGCGGCGGCGTGCAGGGCGTTCCTCCCCTGCGCGTCGACGTCGGCAACGCGCTCCGGCGCGGCGTCGAGCAGCTTCCGCACGCCGGCCAGGTCGCCGCCGCGCGCCAGGGCGAACAGATCGCCGCCGCCGTTCCGGTCGGCGTGCTCCGGATCCGCATTTGGCGGATCGGCATTGCGCGGATCGGCGCCGGCGCGCGCGGCGCGCCGGGCGAGCTCGCTGCGGATCAGGCCGGCGATGTCGTCGTAGCCGCGCTCGTCAGCCAGCGTGAGCGGCGATGTGGCGTCGCGGTGCGGAAAGACGCCCTTGCGCGGATCGGCGCCGGCGGCGAGCAGGAAGCGCGCGCACGCCGCGTCGCGGTTGAGCACCGCGTAGTGGAGCGCCGTGCGCTCGTCGTCCGCGGCGCGGTCGAGCGTTACCAGATCGGGGCGCTCGGCCACCAGCGCGCGCAGGGTAGCCAAGTCGCCCTGCTCGGCGGCGCGGAAGAAGCGGGCGGCGGTTGCGCGGCGGGCCGCGTCCGGCCCGCCGCCCCGGTCACCGCTCATCGCCGTCTCCGCCGATCGCGCCGCGCTCGGTGCGCGACCGGAGCTTCGCCAGGTTGGCCGACGCCACCTCGGCCAGGTCCAGGTCGAGCTCGGTGCAGATCTGCGCCAGGTACCAGAGCACGTCGCCGAGCTCCATCTTCAACGAAGCGCGGTCGGCGTCGGTGATGCGGCCGCCCTTGTCCCGGAACAGCTTTTTGATCTTGCCGGCCACCTCGCCCGCCTCGTTGGCCAACCCCAGCGTGGGGTAGACGATCGCGTGGTCGGTGCGCACCAACCGCCACGTGGCGCGCGACCGGCGCTGGTAGGCGGTGAGGTCCTGGACATCCATCGGGTGACGGGGGCAGGGTATCGCCGAGCATGAAGCGTCCGCAACGGCGCCCGCGGCGCGCCAGCCGGTGAAGCGGATCGGCGCGACCGTGTCGATCGCCGGCGGCGTGCGCAACGCCGTGACCAACGCGGTGGAGATCGGCGCCACCGCCATCGGCATGTTCACCCGCAACCCGCGCACCTGGAAGCACCGCCCGCTGCCGGCGGAGGAGGCCGCCGCCTTCCGCGCCGCCTGTCGCGAGCACGGGTTTGCGCCGCGCCACGTCCTGCCGCACGACAGCTACCTGATCAACCTGGGCAGCTCCGATCCGGCGGTGGTGGAGAAGTCGCGCGCCGCGTTCCTGGACGAGATGCGGCGCTGCCAGGCGATGGGGCTGCGCTATCTCAACTTCCATCCCGGCGCGCCCCGGCAGGGCTTGTCGAAGGAGCGCTGCATCGACCAGATCGCGCGCTACGTCAATGAGACGCTGGCGGAGACCGAGGGGGTGCAGGCGGTGGTCGAGTCCACGGCCGGGCAGGGAACGAACGTCGGCGACACGTTCGCGGACCTGGCGGCGCTGATCGAGCGGTTCGCCGACCCGGAGCGCGCCGGCGTCTGCCTGGACACCTGCCACCTGTTCGCCGCCGGCCACGACCTGCGCACGCGCGCCGGGTACGAGCGGATGGTCGCCGACTTCGACGCGGCGGTCGGCCTGCGCTACCTGCGCGGCTGGCACCTCAACGACTCCAAGGGCGGCCTGGGCAGCCACGTCGACCGGCACGCCCCGATCGGCGACGGCCGGATCGGCCGGGTACCGTTCGAGTGGATCGTCCGCGACCCGCGCTTCGACGACCTGCCGTTCATCCTGGAGACGCCCGAACCGGAGCGTTGGGCGCAGGAGATCGCCGAGCTGCGGCGCGCGGCGGACGCCGCCGGCGGCTGAGCTACAGCGGAGCGAAGAAGGTGAGGTCGGCGCCGTGGTGCTGCATGGCCGCCACCGCGTCGCCGGCCAGCCGTACGCGGATGTCCCGCGTGCGGTGGCGCAGCACGATCTCCCGCTCGGCCAGCGGAAAGCGGATGTCGATCGGCGCGCCGGCCGGCGGGATGGGAAACAGCAGATGGGCGCCGGTCCATGCGCGGCGGACGCCGGCCGGCTCGACCGTCACCTGCCGCCGGTCGACCCAGGACGGAACGCGCACGTAGAGCGGCCCCGGCGTCTTGACCGTGACGCGCAGGCGGTCGTGCGTGTACGGCGACTCGACGGCTACGTGCTCGGTCGTGCGGTCGAACAGCAGGTTGACCCGGTGGACGCCCCGTTCGGTGCGCACGGCCTCGCGCACCACCTCGCACAGCGATCCGACGCCGCCGCCGACGATGTCGGTGTTGAAGCTGATGGTGGGGGCGCCGAGCGGCGCGTGGCCGTACGGGGCCGGGAACCCGAACGCGCCGAGATGGCGGTCGGCGATGCGGCGCAGGCCGTCGACGCCGTCCGGGTTGGGCGGGTCTTCGATGAAGCGGTTGTCGCGGAGCTGCGACGGCAGCAAGTGGCAGCGGACGATCCGCTCGGCGTCTTCGAAGTACTCCGGGTAGCCACGCCGCCCCAGGATCAGGGCGGTCTCCACCACGTCGCCGGTGTTGTTGATCTCGCCCCGGTCCGGCGGGGCGCCGGGGTCGGTCGACTCGATGACCCAGCCGACGTCGTCTCGGATGTCCTGCAGGCCGCGGTCGTAGAACGCCTTGACGCGCGCGAGCAGCCGCGAGTCGTCAAGCAGGTCGGCGAGCTGCGCCAGCGACGACATGACGCAGGTGGTCGAGTGGGTGTGGTCGCCGAACCGCGCGCGGTCGTACTCGCCTGCCTCCGTGAAGAACTCGCCGGTCGCCTTGTCGGCCAGCGCGACGGCCAGCTCCAGCGCGGGCCCGTGGCCGGACGCGCGGAAGTACTTGACCAGCGGTCCGATCGCGCGGCCGATGCCGATGATGAAGGCGTCGCCGCGCACCGTCAGCCGGTGGCGGGCGCGCAGACGGTCGAGGTCCCAGCCGGCGCGCGGGCTCCACAGCTCGAACAGGTCGCGGATGCTCTGCTCGGCGATCTCGCGGGCGCGGCCGGAATCCCGGTACGCGGCCAGCGCGTACAGGGCGTGGAAGCCTTCGCGGACGTTGTGCGGGGTGAAGTTGTCGAGCGGGCCGCCGATCCGGGTGCGGTTGAGCGGCAGCGCGACCGGACCGCCATAGGAGAAGAACGCGGCGGCGGCGTGCTGGTAGACCGCGTCAGCCGGCGCGGTTACGCCGGCTGCGTCCTCGGCGTTGAGCAGCGCGTTGAGATGCCGGCCGGGCACGTGCGCGTCGCTGTTGGCGCCGCTGAACTGCAGCTCCGGGTTGAGCCACACCTCCGATCCGAAGAAGGGAGCGCCGCGGTCGTCGTCGGCGTTGAAGACGTTGCCCATCATCCGGCAGCCGAGGCGGATGGCGTCGATCAGGTCGGTGGTGTTGACCCCGGTCAGCCGCATCAGCCGTTCCCCCCCTCCGCCCGGCGCGGTTCGCCGCCCGGCGGCGCCGGCGGCCGGGCGTCAAAGCCGAGCGCGTCGGCGATCACGCCGGCGGCGGCCAGCGCCGCGGCGTCCGAGCCGGCCGGCGCCGCGCACTGCAGGCCGAGCGGCAATCCGCCGGCGCCGAGCTGCGCCGGCAGCGACACGACCGGCGCGCGCACGTGGGTGAACAGCACGTTGGCGCGCGGGTCGCCGGTGATGGTCAGGTCGCACGGCGCCGCGCCGGGCGCGCCCGGCGCCAGCACCGCGTCGACGCCGTCGAACAGCGCCGCAAAGCGCTCCTGCGCTTCCGCGCGCGCCGCGCAGGCGGCCGCGTACCGCTCCGCCGAGCCGCCGTCCGCCGCCGCTTGAGGCCCTGCCGCCGCTTCCAGCACCGCCCGCAGTTTGGGCGGGTAGGCGCTACGGTGGCGGGGCCAGAGCGCGGCGTGCGCGCGCGCCGTCTCCACCTCCATGATCGTCCGGTTGTTGGCGTAGACGGCGGCCAGCTCGGCCGGCAGCGTCACCGCTTCGGTCGGGACGCCGCGCTCGGTCAGCCGGTCGCGCGCCCGGTTGAGCGCGGCGGCCATCTCCGCGTCGAACGGCCCGCACCGGAGGTCGTCGACGATGCCGATGACCGGCGGCCGTTCGGGGGCCGCCGGCGCGGGCGCGCCGGCCGGCCGCACGGCGGACCAGAGGGCGGCCACGTCGGCGACCGTGCGGGTGAAGAAGCCGATGGTGTCGAAGGTGGGCGCCAGCGGGAAGCAGCCGTCCGGAGAAACGGACCCGTAGGACGGCTTGAAGCCGACCACCCCGCAGAAGGACGCCGGCCGGCAGACCGATCCTACCGTCTGCGTGCCGATGGCGGCGCGCACCATGCCGGCCGCCACCGCCGCCGCGGAGCCCATCGACGATCCGCCCGGCGTGTGCGCGGGGTTCCAGGGATTGCGGGTCGGACCCGGGTCGAGATAGGCGAAGGCGGTGGTGACCGTCTTGGCCAGCGGGTACGCGCCGGCGCCGGCGAGCTGCGTGACGATGCGGGCGGTCGCCGCCGCCGGCTCGGCCGGCAGGAAGCCGACGCCGCACCCGGTCGGTTCACCGGCCAGGTCCAGGATGTCCTTGACGCCGATCGCCCAGCCGGCGAGCGGCCCGGCGCCGGCCGCCTCCGCGCGCCGCCGCGCCGCCGCCGCGTCCCAGCCGACCAGCGCCCGCACCGCCGGCTCCCAGCGCTCGATGGCGCGCAGATGGGCGGCGAACGCGTCGCCGGCGGCATGCACGCCGCTCATGGTATCCGCCGCGCGGCAAACGCCTCGCCGGCTGAGTGCGCGCCGCTCACGGAACCCGCCACTCGACGAACGCCACGTCGTCATCGAACGGCGAGTCGTCATCGCCGTCATCATCGAACGCCTCGTCGTGGTCGGCGTTGAGCGCGCCGCCGTCGTCGACGTCGACGGGGCGCGGGCCTGGCAGGAGCGTGCCGCCGGCGGCGAGCGCGGGGTCGGCGTACAGGCGGGCGCGCTGCAGGTCGGCCACGGTCGCCGATCCGGTCAGCAGCATCACCGCGCGGAACACCCGGCCGAGCAGCCGGATGCGTTGCGCGACGCGCTCCGTGCCGCCGGCGACGACGTCCTTGATGAACGGCAGGGCGATAGCGCCGACTACGGCGCCCATCGCGACGGCCTTGGCCAGATCCTGGCCGCTCCGCACGCCGCCGGAGGCGATGACCGATCCGGACAGGCGGTACTCGCGGCGCATGGCGGCCAGCGCCGCGGCGGTGGTGTTGCCCCAGCCGGCCAGCTCGCGCGCCGCTTCGGCGTCGTCGCCGTCGAGCCGCTGCGCCTCCACCAGCACCCAGTTGGTGCCGCCGGCGCCGGCGACGTCGACGTAGTCGGCGCCCGCCTCGACCAGCCGCAACGCGGTGGCGGCCGAGATGCCGAACCCCGTCTCCTTGACGATCACCGGCAGCTCACAGCGGTCACAGAACGCCCGTATCGCCGCCTCCACGCCGCGGAAGCCGCGGTCGCCGTGCGGCTGGAACAGCTCCTGGCCCGGATTGAGGTGCAGGGCCAGAGCCTGCACCCGCAGGCGGTCCAGGGCGTCGATGACCCGGTCGTGCTCGATGTCGCGGAGCTGCGCGGCGGCCAGATTGGCGACCACCGGCACGTCCGGGGCTTCGCCCTTGACCGCGAAGTGGTCGAGCACCGCGGGGTTCTCCAGGCCGACCCGCATCGAACCCAGGCCGACGGCGACTCCGCACGCCTGCGCCGCGGCGGCCAGCTGGCGGTTGGCGTCGCGGCCCTGGTGCGTGCCGCCGGTCATGCAGGAGATCATCAGCGGCAGCTCCAGCTCGGCGCCCAGGAACTCCGTGCCGGTGTCGATCTCGTCCAGGTCGAGCTCCGGCAACGCCTCGTGCTCGAACCGGACCAGATCGAAGCCGGCCCCCACCGTGCCGGAGATCGCGTCCTCCGGGCCAAAGACGCAGGCGTCGAGGTGGCGCTGCTTGCGCTGCTGAATCGGCGAGGGGGAATCGGACATGATGACTGCGCCGATTATAGTACACCGGATGCCGCCGCGCCCGCCGCCGCGCCTGATCGTGCTGGCCTCCGGGTCGGCGGGCCGCCGCCAGCTGCTGCGGTCGGCGGGAGCGCCGTTCGTCGTCGCGCCGAGCGGCGTGGAGGAGCCGCCGCCGACGGCGGCCGACGCCGCCCGGCCGCACGATTACACGCTCCGGCTGGCGCGCGCCAAGGCGCTGGCGGTGGCCGGACGCCTGCCGGCCGCGCCGATCCCGGCCGGATGCGGTACGGCGGACCAAATTCCGGCGGACCAAATTCCGGCGACCCAAATTCCGGCGACCCAAATTCCGGCGACAGGGCCGCCGCTGGTGCTCGGCTGCGACACCTGCATCGCCCTGGACGGCGCCATCCTGGGCAAGCCGCGCGACGTCCGGCAGGCGGACGACTTCCTGCGGCGGCTGGCCGGCCGCGAGCACCGGGTCGTCACCGGCGTCTGCGTGCTCGACGCCGCCACCGGCGCGGCGCGGCAGACCAGCGTGGAGAGCGCCGTGCGCCTGCGGGCGCTCAGCCCCGCCGAGCGGCAGGCGTACCTGCGGACCGGCGAATGGCGCGGGGCGGCCGGCGGATACCGCGCGCAGGGCCGGGGGGCGCGCCTGGTGGAACGGATCGGCGGATCGCGCAGCAACGTGGTCGGCTTGCCATTGGAAGCGCTGTATGGCATCCTTGAGGAAATCGATACGTCGCGGTATCGCAAGCAACCAAGGGGGACCACGTGGCGGTAGTCACGATGAAGAATCTCCTGGAGTCCGGCGTGCACTTCGGTCATCAGACCAAGCGCTGGGACCCCAGGATGCGCAGATACATCTTTGCCGAGCGCAACGGCATCCACATCATCGACCTGCAGAAGACGATCGCCGCCATCAAGAGCGCCTACGACGTGGTGCGCCAGGTCGTCCTGGACGGCAAGTCGGTCCTGTTCGTGGGGACCAAGAAGCAGGCGCAGCAGTCGATCGAGCGCGAAGCCAAGCGCTGCCAGATGTTCTACGTGAACAACCGCTGGCTCGGCGGCATGCTCACCAACTTCTCGACCATCAAGAAGTCGCTGCTGAAGCTCAAGAAGATCGAGAAGATGGAGGTCGACGGCACCTTCCGCAACCTCACCAAGAAAGAGATCTCGCTGATGCTCAAGGAGCGCTCGCGTCTTGAGCGCAACCTGGGCGGCATCAAGGAGATGAAGGAGCTGCCGGGCGTGGTGTTCATCATCGACACGCGCAACGAGTCGATCGCCGTCGACGAAGCGCGCGCCGTCGGCGTGCCGATCGTCGCGGTGGTGGACACCAACAGCAATCCGGAGGGGATCGACTACCCGATTCCCGGCAACGACGACGCGATCCGCGCCATCAACCTGTTCACCCAGATCGTCGCCAACGCCGTGGTCGAGGCGGAGAACGAGGTCGGCCTGGAGGTGATCGAGCATCTGCAGGACGACGAGATGTCCGAGGAGTACGCCGGCTATCCGGAACAGGCGGCGGACGGCCGCAACGGCCGCACCGGTGACCAGGAGGACGAAGAGGTGGAGACGGTCGCGCTGGGCGAAGCGCTGCAGGCGGATGACGCCGGCGAAACCGGGCGCTTCACCGACCGGGACTACTCCGACTTCGACCCATCCAAGTACGAGCGTGACGAAACGCCGGCCGAGCAGCCGCCGACCGTGGAAGAGACCGCCGGCATCGACGAAGACCGGCTGTACGAAGACCTGTGAGCGCCTCCGCGCCGGCGGCCGTCACCGCGGCCGCGGTCAAGGAACTGCGCCGCATGACCGGCGCCGGCATGATGGACTGCAAGACCGCGCTGGTGGAGTCCGGCGGCGACCTGCGGGCGGCGGAGCGCCGCCTCAAGGAGCAGGGGCTTGCCGCGGCGGCCAAGCGGACCGGCCGCGCGGCCGATCAGGGACGGGTGTTCGTGGCCGTGCGGGACGGCGCCGCCGCCCTGCTGGAGCTGTCGAGCGAAACCGACTTCGTCGCCCGCAACGACACGTTCGCGGAGCTCGGCAACGCGCTGGCGGACCACGTGCTGACGCACCGCCTGCGGGAGGCGGATGACCACGTGCGCCGGGAGATCGGTGAAGCGGCGACCCGCATTCGGGAGAACATCGGCTTCAAGCGGTGCGCGGTGGTCGCGGCCGACGCGGCGGCCGGCGAGCACGTCGCCGAATACGTGCACGGCGAAGGATCGATCGGCGTGCTGGTCACGCTGCGCACCGGCGGGACCGTGAACGATCAGGTCCGGGCGACCGCCCACGATCTGGCGCTGCACGTGGCCGCGTTCGGGCCGCGCTTCCTGGCCCAGACCGACGTCGACGCCGGCTACCGCGACGAACAGGAGCGCATCTTCCGCACGCAGGCGGAAGCGCTCGGCAAGCCGGCAAAGGTGACCGAAGGCATCGTGCGCGGCAAGCTCAACAAGCACCTGTCGGAGATCTGCCTGCTGGAGCAGGGCTTTGTCAGGGACGAGAAGCGGAAGGTGAAGCAGGTGATCGCCGAGCTGGCGAAGAGCCTGGGAGAGCCGGTGACCATCGCCGACTTCCGGTACTTCAAGGTCGGCGAGCAGGGCTGACGACGGCGAGCAAGAGAGGAGCAGACGCACATGGCAAGTGAGACAGCGGTCGCGAAGCAACGCATGACCAAGGCGATTCAGGCGCTGGAGGCGGAGTTCCGCACCATCCGCACCGGCCGGGCGTCGGCGTCGCTGTTCGACCGGATCACGGTCCGCTACTACGACCAGGACATGCCGATCAACCAGGTCGCCACCATCACGGTGCCGGAAGCGCGGTTGGTGGTGATCCAGCCGTGGGACCTCACCCTGCTCGGCGAGATTGAGCGCGCCATCCGCAAGTCCGACCTCTCCTTCAATCCCAACAACGACGGCAAGGTGATCCGCATAGCCATCCCGCAGCTCACCGCCGAGCGGCGGCAGGAGATCGCCAAGCTGGCCCGCGCCGCCGGCGAACGGGCGCGGGTCGCCATCCGCAGCGCGCGGCGCGACGCCAACGACGCGATCAAAAAGGCGCAGAAGGACGGCCGGACCGGCGAGGACGACGCGCGCCGCATCACCGCCGAGGTGCAGAAGATGACCGACGAGCAGATCGCCGCCGTCGGCGGGATGGTGGAGAAGAAGGAGCAGGAGATCCTCTCGATCTAGGAGAGCCTGGGTGGGGCCGGAGCATCGCAGGCCGGACGAGCGCCGTCTCCCGGCGGAGCCCGCCCTCCGCCGGGAGACGCACGGCCGCCGGGAGACGGCCGGCCGCCTGCTGCTGTTCGCCCTGGCGGTTCCGTTCTTCATCGCCGTGACGTTGCTGCTGCCCGGACACCGGCACGCGGCGCTGGCGGCGGCGACCACGGCCGTCACCGCGTTCGCCGCCCACGAGGTGTTGCGCCTGCTGCCGGGCGACCGGCGCCGGCTGGTGCGCGCGCCCGCCATCGCCGCGGCCGCCGGCGCGCCGGCGGTCACGTGGCTTGAGATCTCCGGCGTGCTCGGGCCGCACGCCCTCACCGCGTACCTGGCGGGCGGCGCCGGCGGACTGCTGCTGCTCGGCACCGTGCCGAGCAGGCGGCCGGCCGACGAGCCGGTCCGCGAGCGCTCGTCGGCGGCCGTGCTGGTGCTGCTGTATCCGGGGCTGCTGGTGAGCTACGTGGTGCGGATGGCGTCACTGGACCGCGCCGGCGAGGTGTTGCTCGCCTTCTTCATCCTGGTCTTCGGGACCGACATCGCCGGCTACCTGGCCGGCCGGCTCACCCGCGCCCGCCCGTGCGGTCTGCCGGTGAGCCCCAACAAGACCGCGGTGGGGTTCGCCGGGTCGATGGTGATGGCGCTGGCGCTGGCGGTGGCGGTGACGCGGCTGTTCCCGGAGGCGCTGCCGTTCGGCGTGGCCGGGGCGCTCGGCGTGGGCGCGGCGGTGGGAGCGGCGACCATCGCCGGCGATCTGATCGAGTCGGCGCTCAAACGGGCGGCCGCCGTCAAGCACTCCGGCCGGCATATCCCGGGGCGCGGCGGCGTGATGGACTCCATCGACTCGATTCTGCTCGGCGCGCCGGCGTTCTACGCGATGGTGGCGTAACGGCGCAATGGTGTTAGCTTAACGGCGTGGATACGGTGCTCACCATCGCCTTCGGCGCCATCGGGCTCGGCGTGATGATCCTGGTGCACGAAGCCGGTCACTTCCTGGCGGCGCGCGCGGCGGGCGTGCACGTCGAGATCTTCTCCATCGGGTGGGGCCGGCGGCTGGTGGGGGTGCAGCGGAGCGGCACGTGGTACCAGCTCTCCTGGTTTCCGTTCGGCGGCTACTGCAAGATGCGCGGCGACGAGGTGCTGCGCGGGGCCGCCGGGGACGACTGGTCGCAGGCCGCGACCGAGCCGGGCGCGTTCTTTGCGGCCAGCCCGTGGCGCCGGATCGCCATCGTCGCCGCCGGACCGCTGGCCAACGCCGTCTTCGCGGTGGTGGTGCTGACCGCCGTGGCGTGGTTCGGGTTCACGGTCCGGTCTCCGGACAACCGCATCGTGGTGCCGGACGACCGGGACTCGCCGGCGATCAGCGCCGGCCTGCTCACCGGCGACCGGATCGTCGCCGTCAACCGGCGGCCGGTGCGCAGTTTTCAAGACATCATCAGAGAGGTCTCGCCGGCGCCGGAGCGCGAGCTGCGAATCACGGTGGAGCGTGGCGGCCGGATGCTGCTGGCCGCCGTCACGCCGGCGCTCGATCCGGAGTCGGACACCGGACGGATCGGCGTGTACGCGTGGATCGACCCGGTGGTCGGCCAGGTCGATGATGGCGGGGCGGGCTCCGCCGGCGCCGGCGTTGACGCCTCCCGGCTGGCGGCCGGCGACCGCATCGTCGCCGCCGAGGGTACGGCCGTGGCGCACACCGTCGACCTCTACGAAGCGCTACGGCGGAGCGATGATCCGGTCGAGCTGACGGTCGACCGGAACGGCCGGCAGGTCACGGTGCGGCAGCCGTTGGCGGAGCAGGCCGGCGCCGTCGAGCTGGCCGGCGCGCGCCTGCAGATCCCGGTGATGCGCTACCGCGAAGCGGATCCGGCGCAGGCGCTGGGAGCGGCGCTGCGGGAGGTGGGGCGCACGGTGCGGGTGACGGTGCAGGGGATCGGGCGAGTGCTGCGCGGCCGCGTCGGCGACTCGGTCGCCGGCCCGTTGCGGCTCACCTACTACATGGGGGCGGTGGCGACCGGCGGCCTGCAGATCGGGCTGGCGGCCGGCGTCACCGACTTCCTCCGCTTCCTCAGCGTGATCAGCGTGGTGCTGTTCCTGATGAATCTGCTGCCGATCCCGGCGCTCGACGGCGGCCATATCGTGTTGTACGGCTTGGAGGTGATCCTGGGCCGCCGCGTCAAGCCGTCACTGGTGTATCGCATCCAGACCATCGGCGTTTCGGTGCTGATCCTGGTCGCGATCTCGGTAACCCTGAGCGACATTCTGTTCCTCACGGGCCAGCGTTGATCCCGCGCGGACCGGCCGCGCTCCGGATCGGCCGTGCGGCGCCGCGGGCGAGGGCGGCGCGGCGGGCGGGGGCGGCGCTGCTGGCGCTGGTGAGCGCGGCCGCCGGCGCCGATCACGTGCAGCGGGTGGGCGCCGCCGGCGCCATCCCCGCCGGCGGCCTGCGGTTCGACACCGGCCACCGGGGCGCGGTGACCCAGCTGGCGCCGTGGCGGGGCGGCGAGCTGCTGGTCTCCGCCGGCGCGGACGGGACGGTGCGGGTGTGGGACCCGCGCGACGGCGCGTTGCGCCATTCGCTCACGGTCGCCGGCGGCGCGCCGGCGGCGCTGGTGGTCGATCCCCGGCTGCCGCGCGTCTATCTGGCGCTCGGCGGTGTTCGGGCCGGCGGCGCTCGCGGGGGTGGGGGCGGGCGGCTGGCGGCCTGGGACTGGGAACGGGAGCGGCAGCTGTTCAGTGTCCGGCAGGACGCCGGAACGCTGTTTCTGGGCGTGTCGAGCACCGCTCGGTCGCTGCTGGTCGGGCGCGCCGCCTTCGATGGCCTGTGGCTGCTGGACCCGGCGACCGGCGCCCGGCAAGCCGGGTTGGAGCAGGGAACCGGCATCGTCACCTTTGCGGTGACCTCCCGCGACGAACGGACCGTGCTGGCCTACCAGCCGACCGGACTGCTCACCTATCGGCGCCGCGGCGCCGGGCAGACGCTGCGGCTGCTGCAGGCGCCGGCGGACCTGACCGGCGTGGGACTGAGCGGCGGCCAGCGCCACCTGATCGGCCGCGCCGGGGAGTGGGTGGTGTCGGTCGACGCGGTCGACGGCGCGGAGATCGACCGGCGCCGCATCGACGGCCTGCGCCTCACCGCGCTGTGGAGCGCCGCCGGCCGGCTGTTGACGGTCGCCCGGGACGAGCACGGGCCGGAGCTGCGCGTGCTGCCGGTGGCGGACGGCCGCTTCGGTGACGCCGTGCTGACGCGGCGGACGCCGGGAACGCCGACGGCGTTGTCATACGGCCGCGATGCGGTCTTCGTCGGGCTGGCCGACGGGACGATCCTGGCGCTCGACCTGCGTCAACCAGAACCGGCGTTCGCCGTGCTGGCCCGCGACGAACGGTTGGGTATCATCGACGTGGCGGTCACCGGGCGCACCATCGCGCTCGGGACCGAGGCGGGCGTGATCACCGTGACCGGCGGCTTCGTCGACGGCGAACCGCTGTGGCTGGTCTCCGGCGAGCGGACCGGCATCGGGGCGCGCGTGTTCCCGCATCCGTTCGGCGCGGACGCGGAGCGCGCGGCGCGGGTCACGCCGCTCGACGCCGGCCGCGTCCTGGTCTGGTCGACCGACGCGCACCCCGGGCTGGCGGTGCTGCGCCTGCCGGAAGCCCGGCTCGGACCGCCGCAGTCCGCGCTGGCCGCGCCTCTGACCAACCTGGACGCCGGCGCCGGCGCCATCACCGGCGGCGCGATCGCCGCCATCGACCGCGCCGGCGTGGCCGCATTGCTGGCCGCGCCCGGCGTCGCGGACGCCGGCGCCGGCGCGTCTGCGGACGCCGATGCGTCGTCGGACCGCCCCGTGTCCGCGGCGCCTGCCGACGGATCGATCGCCGCCGCTCCGTTCGAGGAGCTGCTCACCGCCAGGATCGCCGGCGCGGCCGACGTGGTCGCCGGCCGACGGAACGGCGAGCCGGCGTTGATCGCCGCGGCCGTCGGCTTCGGCGCCGGCGGCGCGTCGATCGTGACCGTGGCGGCGGCGACCGGCGAGACGGTGGCGCTGCCCGACCGGCGCAGCTTCATCTACGACCTGGCGTACGACGCGCGATCCGGCGCGCTCTACTCGCTCGGCGTGCGCGAAGGGAGCGTCAGCCTCACCACGCTGGCGCGGCACGCCGGGCCGGGTCTGGAGCAACGCCGCACGCTGTACTCCGTCGCCGGCGAGGACCTGCGCGGCGCGGTGACGGTCGATGCGGCGAGCGGACGGGTGTACTTTTCGTTGGCGGGGCGGGTGCGCGTCTGGGACGGCCGCCGCGTCCGGCTGCTGCAGGACACCGGCCGGACGCCGGGGCGGCTGGCCGTGCACCGGGGGCGGGTCTACGCGGTCAACGCCGACGGCACGCTCAGCGTCTGGTCGGCCGGGGACTCGCTGGCGCACCACCTCGACCTGCACGTCTGGCGGGACTTCGAGTGGCTGGTCACCGCGCCCGACCGGTACTGGACGTCGCCCGGCGGCGCCCGCTACCTGCGCGGCGGTCCTCCGGCGGCGCCGGAACCGGCCGGACCGGGCGGGGTCGACACCGGACTCGATGGGATCGGGCCGGACGGTTCCGGGTATGGTGAGATCAGGCCGTGATGGCCGCGAGGCCGCGCCGGGCTACGCCGTCGGCGCCGGCCTACGCCGCAGGCGCCAGGCTACGCCGCCGGCTCCCCGTGCTGGAATGACTCGAACCGCACGAACCGGGGGACGAACGCCAGCTTGATATCCTCGGTGGGGCCGTTGCGCTGCTTGGCCACCATCAGGTCGGTCTCGACCTGGGTCCCTTCCGGCTCCCGCTCCCGGTGCAGGAACATCACCACGTCGGCGTCCTGCTCGATGGAGCCGGATTCGCGCAGGTCGGCCAACGCCGGCCGCCGTCCTTCGGTTTCGCGGCGGACCTGCGAGAGGGCGACCACCGGGATGTTGAGCTCGCGCGCCAGCGCCTTGAGCGAACGGGAGATCTCCGCGATCTGTTCGTGGCGCGGCAGATCGACGTGTTCGGAGGTGACCAGGGTGAGGTAGTCGATGAAGATGATGCGCACGTCGTTGCGGGAGCGCATGCGGCGCGCCTGCGCGCGCAGGTCGAGCAGGCGGAGTCCCGGCGTGTCGTCGATGTACAGCGGCGCGTCGTAGATGCGGCCCGCCGCCTCGGTGATCTTCTGCCAGTCGGACGGGTTCAACAGTCCCGACCGGATGCGCGTGGAGTCGATGCGCGCCTCGCCGGCCAGCACGCGCTGCATCACGGCGAAGCCGGACATCTCCAAGGTGAACAGCCCGACCGCGGCCGGCTGCTCGGCCCGGATGGCGATGTTGGTCGCCATCGACAGGGCCAGCGCGGTCTTGCCGACCGACGGCCGCGCGCCGATGACGATGAACTCCGATTCCTGAAAGCCGCTGGTGAGCTTGTCCAGGTCGCCGTAACCGCTCGGGACGCCGGTGTAGGCGGCGCCGATGCGGGAGATCGCTTCGATCTTGGCCACCGTCTGGCTCACGATCTCCCGCGCGCTCTGGTACGAACCGGCCAGCTGCTGGTCGGACAGGTCGAAGATGCGCTGTTCGGCGTCGTCGATCATCTCTCGCACGTCGCGGCCGGCGGAGCGGGCGGCGGCCGAGAGTTCCGCCGACAGCGTCAGCAGGCGGCGGCGCTGGCTGCACCCCTGCACCAGGCGCGCGTAGTATTCGATGTTGGCGCTGGTCGGCACGCCGGAGGTGAGCCCGGAGACGTACGACGCGCCGCCGCACGCGTCCAGCGCGGACGAGCGCTGCAGCTCGTCGGTGAGGGTGATCAGGTCGACCGGGTCGCTGCGGTTGAACAGCGCCACGATCGCCTCGAAGATGCGGCGGTGGGCGGACCGGTAGAAATCTTCCGGCCGCAGGTAGCGCAGCACCACCGGCAGCGCCTCCTCGTTGAGGAGCAGCGCGCCGAGCGCCGCCACCTCCGCTTCCAGGTTGTGCGGAGGGACCGCGTCGGCGAGCCCTCCGTCAGCCACGGGAGCCCGCTACGACCGGGAACGGTCTATGCGTATCGAAAGCGTGGCGACTTCGCGGTCGTAGAGCCGCACCGTGGCGTTGTGCTCGCCGGTGGTGCGCAGGGAGTGGCCGGGCACGTCGATGCGGCGGCGCTCGATGCCGTAGCCGAGCTTGTCGAGCTCGGCGGCGATGTTCGCGTTCGAGATCGACCCGAACAGCTTGCCGGTGTCGCCGGCGGCGACCTCGAACACCAGCACCTCACCTTCGAGGCGCTCCTTGAGGCTGGCCGCGTCGGTGCGTTTCTGCTGCTTGCGCGTCTCTATCTCGACGGCGCGGCGTTCGATCGCCCGTACGTTCGCCGACGTGTGCGGCAGCGCCAGCTGCTGGGGTATCAGGTAGTTGCGCGCGTAGCCGGCCTTCACCTGGCGCACGTCGCCCTCTTCGCCCAGGCCGGCCACGTCGGCGTTCAGAATCACCCTCATTCAGGCGCCTCCATCTGTGTGTTTCGACCGGATCGCGCCGGTCCCGGTCACGGTCATTCGATGTCGTCGTCCCGTTCCGATTCGCCGGCTTGCAGGCGCTGCCGGTAGGGGATCCAGATCTCCGACGCTCCGAACGCGGGGATGATAAGCAGCAGCCACGTTTCGGCAAAGAGGCCGACGGCCACCACCAGGATCAGCAGGCCGGTCGCCGCGCCGGTGCGGCGGTAACGGGCGCCGAACGCGCGCACCACCGCCACGCCCTGCATGCCGAACACGAAGGCGGCGACCAGTCCGGCGTTCCAGGCGACCGCGGCCAGCGGCTCCAGGCCGGTCCGGTCGAGCGCGCCGGCGAGATCGAGGACCACCACCGCCAGGCTCGCCACCAGCATCCAGACCAGCTGGTCGGGCGCCCGGAACTGCGTGACCGGACGCAACGGCGACGGCAGCCGGGCGCTACGCGCGCCGATGGCGGTGCCGACCCACCATTGGAAGGTGAGGAATCCAAAATAACATACCAGGTAAACGCGCAGCACGCCGGGCGTGGCAGCCCGAAACGCATCGGCCATGGCGCGCGCGCCGGTCAGCGCGTCGTCGCCCAAGTCCTCGCCGAGCGAAGCCGAGGTGGTCTGCGCCCAGCTCATCAGGAACGACTCCGCGGCGGTGGAGGCGTTCTGCAGGAACCCGCCGATCAGCGGCCCGGTGATGACGCCGGCGGCGGCGGTCGCGCCGAGCAGCCGGTACAGCACCCGGTAGCGGCCGAAGCGCGGCGAGGCGACCGCGTACAGGCCGCCGATCAGGAGGATCAGGACCACGGCTTCGCCGCGCATCAGCCCGGCGGCGACCTGCTCCGGCACGCCCGCCCAGCCGGTGAGCAGCCGGAACGACACCGCGGCGATCCCGAACAGGGCCGCCCCGTAGCCGAACGCCGTGACGCCGCGGCGGACCAGCAGGGCTTGCAGCGGAACCAGGCAGAACAACGGCCCGATCAGGGGGATGACCAAGTAGCTGATGGCCGCAATGACGGCCAGCAGAACGATCTCTATCCAGTAGGAACGGACGGCGCGCGCGTCGTCGGCGTCACTCATGGCAATCGGTTCCGGCGTATCGGCAGGCCGCGCCGGTCAGAACGGTATTGCGTCGTCCTCGAACTCTTGGGGCTGACCCCGCCCGCCGGACTGGTCGTGACCGCCGGGCCCCTGGCCGCCGCCATACTGGCCCTGGCCGCCGCCGTACTGACCCTGATCGGACTGGCCGCCGCCGCCCGGTCCCGGGCCGTCGCCGCGCCCGCCGAGCAGCTGGATGTTGCGCGTGAAGATCTCCACCTTGCTGCGCCGCTGGCCATCCTGCTCCCACCGATTCTGCCGCAGCTCCCCCTCCAGGCCGATCTGCTTGCCCTTGGTGAGGTACGGGGACAGCGATTCGGCCGTCTTGCCCCAGACCACGGCGTCGAAGAAGTGGGCTTCGTCGACCCACTGATCGTCGCGGCGCCGGCGGGTGTTGATGGCCAGGGAGATGTTGGCCACCGCGCTGCCGCTGTTGGTGTAGCGCAGCTCCGCGTCGCGCGTGAGCCGCCCGACGATGACCACGTGATTGATGTCCACCTCACGCCTCCTTACGCACGATCAGATACTTGAGGATGTCGGGCGCAAGCTGCAGCGCCCGCTCCGCGTCGCGGATCGCGGTCGGCTCCGACTCCACCTGGTAGTGGAAGTAGCGGCCGCGTTCGGCCTTCTTGATGGCGTAGGCGAGCGCCCGCTCCCCCATGTCCTCCTCGGCCAGGAACGTCCCGCCGGCTTTGGCGAAGACCTCCTTGACCACTCCCTGACCGCGATCGACGGAATCGGCTTCCGGTTTGAAAATGAACGTAGCTTCGTAGACGCGCACGACAGTGCAGGATGATAGCATCAAGGGGTCGCCGGGGTCAACTGCAGTTCGCCTCGGCCTGCGCCAGGGACCAGCAGACGCGGCCGACCGCGCCGTCGTCGAGCGCCCGGATCAGCACCAGGTAGTCGCGGGCCGGCAGATCGAAGACGCTCACGCCCGGTTCCTGCGGCGGCGTCGGGATCATGCCGGGTATCTGGTACACGGTCGCCTCCGCGAACGCCGCCAGCTCCGGCCCCGACTCCAGCGACAGCCGGTACACGTCCCGGCTGAAGATCCGCAACGTGTGGTGCCTGAGCGCGCCGGCCTCGGCCTGCTCCGTCCAGCGCTGATCGGCAAAGACGCGCGGCGGCGCGGCGCGCTCCAAGGCGACCGTGTAGCCGAGCCCCAGGCCGGACTCCGGGACGTCGATGCGCAGGATCGGCAGGTCGGCGCCGACGAACAACGCGCCGACCTGCCGGCCGCCGGCGGAGGGGACGAGCTCCAGGAACGCCGCTTCATCGCGGACGCGGTGCAGGCTGGCCCGGAGCGCTTCCGAAGCGGACGCGACCGTCACGGCGTAGAAGCCGGGGTCGGAGGTGAGCTGCAGCCATTCCGGGGCCTGCAGCGCCAGCCGCTCCTGCGACTCCCCGGCCAGCAGCTCCGTCGGTTGGGCGAGCGCCTCCGTTCCGGCCGCCGCGTCGACCGCCGGCGCCGCGCCGCTCGGCGGCAGGGCGGCTCCCTGCGGAGGGGCGGGGTCGGCGGCGGCGCCGGCGGGGGCGGGGGTCGCTTCCGCAGCATCGGGCACGGTGCTGACGGCCAGCTGGTAGGCGCCGGTCGCGGTGGCGTCGGCGGTCATCACCTCCAGCACGTACGTGCCGGCCTGCAGCACGCCGGTGAAGCCGCGGTCGTGCACGCCGACCGGGACGGCGCTGCCGGCCAAGTAGAGGGCGACCAGCGTGTCGATCCCGGCTTCGACCGCGACGGTGACCGACGCCGGCGCCGGCAGCGAAAGCTCGAAGCGGTCGCGGTCGTCGCCGGTGAGGGTGCGGTCAAAGGTGACGTCCGCGCCGGCGGGCACCGGCACCTCGGATCCGGCCTGGTCGTCCGGCTCGTAGGCGTCGTCCGCCGGCGCGGGGGCGGGCGGCAGGTCCGGGGACGGGGCGGCCGGCGGCTCGGCGGGCGGGGAGGGCGCCTCCGGCGGCGATGCCGGCGGCTCGGCGGGGGCGGGCGGCTCTTCGGCCGGCGGCGGCTCTTCGGCCGGCGGCTCCGGCTCGCTGGCCGGCGCCGTTGCGCCGGATGGCTCCGGCTCGGCGGACGGCGCCGGCGGCGCTGAAGCCAGCGCCTGCGAGTCGGGCGCCGACGGGGCGGGCGGATCGGGCGGCGGCGTCACCTGCGCCGGGGTATCGGCTGTCTGTTCGGGCGGCGGCGTCACCTGCGCCGAGGTATCGGCCGTCTGTGCGGGCGGCGTCACCGGCGCCGGCGTCTCCCCGCGGCTCTGTTCCGGGGCCGGGAGCGTCAGCTGCGGCGCATCGGCCGCCGCGTCGGCTGCCGGCTGCTCATCGGCCGGCGGTTCCATTTCGGCGGCCATCTCACCTGCAGCCAGCCGCTCGCCGGCCGCAGGTTCCGCATCGGCCGCCGGCGGCGCATCGGCTGCCGGCCGGTCATCGGTCGCCGGGGCATCTGCCGCTGGCTCCACTTCGGCCACCGGCCGGTCATCGGCCGCCGGTTGTTCCACGTCGGCGGCGGCCGACAGGGTGTCGTCCGTCCACCCTTCGGGCTGCAGCAACGCGGACACGGCGGTAGATCGCGGCATGTCGACCAGACCGGCGCCGATCAGCAGGCCGTCGCGGTCGAGGATGCGCACCACGGCGGTCACCTGGTGATCGAACGGCTGCAGCTCCACCGCGACGCGCATCGCCGCGGCGGCCAGACCGCTGTTCGGTTCGTCGAGCAGGCGGGCGTTCCGGTAGTGGTGCACCAGCGTCACCTGCAGTACGCCACGCAACCGGGAGCCGAGCCGCGTCAGCCGGTCCGTGTCGGTTCGGACCGGCTCCACGTACAGGATGGTGTACGTCTGGTCGGGCACCGCGCGCGCCACGACGCCGGCCGCCTCCTGCGCCGCCCGTTGCACGGTCTGGCGGGCGGACGCATCGAACTCCTGGGCGAACGCCGCCGCCGGCGTCCACAGCAGGACGCACAGCACCGGCAGGACGCGCAGGGCCGGCAGGACGCGCAGGGCCGCGGTCCGCCGTGCGGCGCGGCGGTTCAGAACCACGTCCATCCCTGCGGCCGGGGCAACGGAATCGCTTCGGGTTCGGGTTGGGGGCGCTGCAGCGCCGCCCAATCGGCCTGCACGTCGTCGACCAGCCACCGGTCGGCGTCCGGGATCAGGAACAGGTCGGCCGGAATGCTGCCGAACGGACCGGACAGCCGTGCGCGCACGGTTGCGGTGTCGCGGGTCCGCTGCACCCGTCCGAGACGGAAGCTCGACAGCGTGACGCCGCGGCGCAGGTGGTAGCCGATCGACTCCGCCACGTACGTGCGCGCCTTCGCGGACAGCGGCGCGCCGGTCAGGTCGCCGCCGCGCCGCACCGCCGCCAGCAGCCGGCCGGCCGCCTGCCACGCGATGCGGTCGCCGGAGCGGCCGCTCAGATCGTCGGCCAGCGGGCCGATCATGGCGTCCTCCGGCAGCAGCCGCCGCGACCGGTGCGCCAGCAAGCCGGAGGAGACTGTCCCCGCCGGCTGCGCGTCGGGTGGCTGCTCGTCCGTCGACGCGACCGGCTGCGCCACCATATCGGCATCGGCCGCCTGCCCTGCCGGATCCAGCTGCCCTGCCGGATCCGTTTGCGCGCTCTCTCCGGCCGCAACGGCGTTACGGGAACGCGCGCATCCCGGAGCCAGCAGCATCATGCTCAGGAGCACGCAGGGCAGAGAGGCGCGGGCCCGGCGGGTCACACCGTTACGCTAGCCAATTTCGCGCCGCGGGTCAAATCGACCGACGCCGCCGCGGAGCCGCTCCCGGACCACGGCGCGATCCGCGGGCCGGCAGTACCGGGGGCGGCACGGGGCGGGCGGTGGGCGTGGTAGCGTGGGCGCGTGCCGCCGGACGCCGCCCGCGTCGTACGCGACGTGCTGGCCGAGTTCACCCAGCCGGTCCGCGATCCGGTGTGGCAGAACATCAAGCTGAGCCCGGGCATGTCCCGGCTGGCGCTGACCGCGCCGTTTCAGCGCCTGCGCGGCATCCGCCAGCTCGGACCGGTCTACCTAGTGTACCCGGGCGCCACGCACACCCGCCTCAACCACTCGCTCGGCGTCATGCACCTGGCCGGGCGCATGGTCGCGGCGATCGCCGAGCGGTCGCCGGAGTGGCGGATCGAGGCGGAGGAGGTGCGCGCGTTTCTGGCCGCCACCCTGCTGCACGACCTGGGTCACTATCCCAACGCCCACTCGCTCAAGGACCTGCCGGTCGCCCGCCACGAGGCGCTCACCGCCGAGGCGGTGCGGGAGGGGGAGGTGGCGCGGACCCTGCGCGATCACGTGGGAGCGCCGCCGGCGCTGGTGGCGGCGATCATCGACGCCGGGCGCGCGCATCCGGCGCCGGGCCTGCCGTTCCTGCGGGCGCTCCTGGCCGGCGTGCTCGACCCCGACCGGCTGGACTACCTGAGCCGCGACGCCTTCTTCTGCGGGGTGCCGTACGGGATACAGGACGTCGACTTCGTGATCGGGGAGATGCGGCGCTCGGCGTGCGGACGGGTGGCGATCACGGAGAAGGGGACGCTGGCGGTGGAGAGCCTGCTGTTCTCGCGGTACCTGATGTACCGGGCCGTCTACTGGCACCGCACCGTCCGCATCGCCACGGCCATGATCAAGCGCGCGGTGCTGTTGGGCATACGGGACGGACAGATCCGGCCGCCCGACCTGTACGGCCTGACCGACGCCGGATTCCTGCGCCTGCTCGACGCCGGACGCCACCCGGCGTTCGCGCTGGTCGACGAGGCGCGCGCCGGACGCCTGTACCGCCAAGCGTTGCGGGTCCGGTTCGACCCGCGCCGCGCCGAACACCGCGGCATTGAGCGTCCGCACGACCGCCTGCAGGTGGAGCGCCGTCTGCGCGACGCCGCCGCCGCCGAGCTGGGGCGGCCGGTCGCCGAACGTGAGGTGCTGATCGACGTGCCGGAACGCAACAGCTTTGCCACCGACCTGCTGGTGCAGCCCGAGGACGGCTCGGAGCCGGTCCCGTTCGCGCAGGCGCGCACCGTGTTCGGGCCGGAGGTGGTGGCGCGCTTCGGAGAGACGCTCCGGTCGATCGCCGTGATCGGCTCGCGGCGGCCGGGCCTGGACGCCGCGTTGCGCCGGGTCGCGCCGGCCGTGATCGGAACCCGCTCCGAAGAGGACGTAGTGGGGACTGACGCCCGGCCGGGCCTGCGCGCGTGACGGGGTCGGAGCCTATGGCCGTCCGCCGGATCGATCGATCATCGGCGGCCTCCCGCCGGGCGCGGTCTGCGCGGCGCCGGTGAGTCAGCCGGCGCCCACTGCCGCAGATCGTCCTGCGTCAGACCGAGATACGCGAGTTGCTGCCCGACGAAGCCTGCGTAGAAGTCGCCGAGGCGTTCGTGGTAGTCCGGGTCCACGTCGTTGTGCCACTGCTTGAGCCACGGCACGTATTCCCGGATGACCGCCAGCAGCGGCGTGAGCCGGGCCGCGTCCCAGCCTTCGCTCTCGTAGGCGCGCGTGTAGTACGCGGCGACCGCCTGGCACAGGGTCAGGGCGTCCCAGCCGGCCCAACCGACCAGGAGGGTCGGATCGTGGTCGAAGCTCATGTCCGGGAAGCTGACGAAGCGCTCCTTCGGCACGTCGAGCGCGCCGCGCAGCCGCCAGTAGCCGGGCTTCAGGAAGTCGGCGGAGCGGTACTTGGGCGGCGGCGCCAGGTCGCCGAGCGCATCCCGCTTGCGGCGGCGCTGCTCGGCTTGGAGGCGGGCGGCGTAGTCGTCAGCGGTCTCGTCGGGTTCGCGCGGCGTGGCGGCGGTCGCGGCGTCGATTTCGTCTTCGCGCCGTTGCGCTTGCCAGACCGCCTCCCAGTCGGTGCGCTTGGCCAGGCCGGACGGCCTGTAGCGCTGCGCCGGCAGCGCCGGCACGCTTTCGGCGGCGACCAGTTCCGCGATCAGCAGTTCGAGGTCGGCGTAGGCGCCTTCCGAGAGGCGGGCGGCGGTCTGCTGGAAGTCCGCATCGACGGCGGCCCGGCCGGCGAGGTCGCGGACGGTGGTGAGGCCCGGTTCGGGCCAGTAGGCCGGGGACTCCAACCGGTCGAGCAGCCAGGCGCGGAGCGCGCGCCGCTCCTGGTCTTGCCACGGCTCGACGTTCCAGCGCCGCTTGTACTCCGGCCGTTCGAGCAGCCCGATGAACCGGTCGGACTCGATCAGTTCGATGCGCCGCGCGACGAGTGAGCGGTACTCCTCCGGCCAGTGGGCGGGCAGGCCGGTGACCGGCGTGGAGCCGTGGCGCTCGAACCACCGGGTTTCGAGCTCGCCGGCCGCCATCCGCCGCGCCATGACGATCTCGAACGCCCGCTCGCCGAGCGCCAGCGGCGGCGGTTCGGGACGGCCGGCGCCGTCCGCGTAGCGGCAATCTTCGTCGATGACGCCGTACAGCCGGTAGCACTCCCAGTCGAGTTCCTCCTGCAGGGCGACCATGCGCGCCAGGAGCGCTGCGGCCGCGTCTTGACGTTCGTCAAGCTCAGCCCGCGTCATGGGAAACCGGTCCGCCAGTTGCGCCGGTAGATGGGCCTGCCGTTCCCCGGCAAGATTGTCTATTCTATCTGATCTGGGACTTCCACTGGACGCTCGGCAGGAAGCGGATAATTCTGAATGGCCATGCCTGAATGCTCAAAACGTCGCTCCCACGACCCGGAACCACCCTTGTCATGGAGCACCTGTTTCATCCAAAAACACGCGACAGAACTGTTGAGCAAGCCGACGAGGCCCAAGTGATCAGCTTCAGTTGCGTCTTTCGGTAACTTGATGACCGGGGCGGATCGGTTGAATACGTTGCCGCCGCGGTCGAGTACGAAGTGATTGTGAGTAGCGACGAAGGCGAAAGCGATGGAAAGGCGAAAACGCAGCTTCCTGGTATACAGCTCCTGGTACTCGTACCATGAGAGACCTCTCTCTATCATCGGGGTGCCGAATCGTTTGCGCGACGAGATAGCCGTTCGGTACGGCCAAAACAATCGGGCGGTATTGGGTATGTCCTCCAAGTCAAGAAGCCCGAAGTCGTCGCCATAGAGCCACACGGCGGCCGGACCGGACAGCGTCCAGTCACGAATGCCATCTCCGATTACCAGAGATCGCAGATGCTCCACTCCAAGACGCCGCGCCGTTGCGGCGTCGCCGATGACGAATAATCCGTCCTCTCCCGTGACCGCGGTTATGCCTACGTCGGTCGCAACCTCATCGAGTACTTGAAAGGACTTCGACTCCAGTGACGTCTGCAGGTCTCGACTGACCCCGCCCCTGATCGACCACGGATGATCGTAGAATGTCTTACGTGACACGTCAGACACGGTGATCCACGCCGATTCGCTCCCCGAGCAGCCGATCTGACGACGAATCGCCGTCCAGACCTTCCCGCTCGCAGGATCGGTCGGCGGCACCGGTTCACCTCGAATGCCAAGCACCGCATGAACGGAATCGGACGCAGGCTCCGGGTTGCGGCCGATGAGGATTACCGTCGGAGTCCCGTGTCCGGGAATGTACGCGCCCGACGTATCTATTACCTGAATCAGGTCAACGGACGGCATGAAACGCTCGATGAGCTTCCTCCCGAACTCGCGCTTCATGAACGAGTTTGACGTGATCTGACCAACGTAACCGGCCGCGCGGGTCTGGTTTCCGCGGATCGCCAACTCGAACAGTCGTTCGGCGAACGGGACGCTCATGGCGTACTTCATGTGGCACGTCGAGTAGCGTCCCCGGTACAATTGGCTGAGCGCCTTGTCCTTTACGGTGATGTAGGGCGGGTTTCCTACTACGGCGTGGTACTGCTGGCCGAGGATGCGGTTCAGGGCGTCGAGGTCCTCGCACCGGAATGCGTGCGAGAACTCGGCCTGGCCGGTGAGAGCGTGCTGCTCCGCGCCGCTGCCCAGATCGAGCTCGCCGAAGCGGCGGCCGTGCAGCAGACTGTCGCCGGCGGCCACGTTGATCCGGAACGCGGGCGCGTCCTGCAGGCGCTCGACGCCGCTGGCCCGTAGCGCCGCCACCAGCAGCCGGAAGCGGGCGATCGCCGTAGCGAACGGGTTGACGTCCACGCCGTAGACGGCGTCCAGCGCGCGCTGCGCCAGCACCCGCGCCGGCGTGTCCGGTTCGCGGTCGCGCCACTGGCACAGCAGCCGCCGGAACGCGCCGAGCAGGAAGTGACCGGAACCGCACGCCGGGTCGATGAGCCGGGTGTCCGCCAGCCCGAACTCGCCGAGCGCCGGGGTGAGCGTGCGGTCCAGGATGAACTCCTCCACGAACTCCGGCGTCTGCAACAAGGCGTACCGCTTCTTGGCGTCGTCGGAGAGGTCCTGGTACAGGTCGCCCAGAAAGCGCGTGTCCCACGCCGGATCGGTGAAGTCGTGGCCGAGCACGCCGGTGTCCGGGTCGGTCGCGCGCCAGAACGCCAGCAGGTCGCGCGCCGCGTCGCCGGAGATGCCGAGGCGCCACACCGGGTTGCGCGCCCGGTCGTAGAGCGGCGCCATCGCCGGCAGGCGGGCGACCGCGGCGAACACGTCGAGCAGGTAGTCGCGGTCGGTATCGGTGGGACGCGCGCGGAAGTAGCTCATCTGCCGGTCCGCCGCGCGGTCGTTGGCCCGGCGCGGGCCGCCGATCAGCGGCTCCTCGATCAGCCCGTTGTCCTCGATGAAGCGGACGAACACGCAGGCGAGCAGCCACGCCACCGCCGCCTGCGTCAGCTCGCCGGCGCGCCAGACCCCGAAGGTCGCCGCGGTGCGCTCGGCCTCGCGCGCCGCCCGGTATTCCGCCTCCAGCGCGGCGGCCATCTCCGGCGCGCTCTCCGCGCGCTCGGCCAAGTCCCGCTCCAGCAGCCGCAGCTGCCCCCGCAGGTCGCTCAGCAGCGCCTGCCGATCGATCACGCGCCGTCCCCGCCGCTACGATGGGTCATCCGGGCCCTCCGTCGCGGACCGCCCGCGCCGCGCGAGTAAGCCAGCCAGCGCCCGGTCTCACCCAGCGGACGCCCCTTCCACCGGTCGTGCTTGCTGGCGATCACCGGCGGACCGCCCGATGGATGCCGTTCTGAAACGCCGCATCGGAGATGCCGGCAGTATACCCGCCGGCGCCACGTCGCGCGGTGCGGTTCGGTTACGTGCCGGCACGCCGCCGACAGGAGCGCCGCGCTACGCAAGCCGGGTCTGCTGCTCGCCGGTAGGCCGTCGACTACGGGGCGGCGGCAGCGCGGTCCGCCCCGCCGCTTTCGTCCGCATGGCGGTGGCGGTGATGGGCGGCGCAGAGCAGACGGAGATTGTCGGGGTCGGCGCTGCCGCCGAGCGCGAATGGCGGGTCCTTCGGCGCCGAAGTTTCGTTGGCGCCGCTCGAAGCCGCCCGGCTGCCGGTGCGCCGGCCGCCCGGCGGACGGGCCGAGTCCACTGACACTGAAACCAAAAGGAGTGAATCCGGGCGGCTCCTCGGTGAGCGCTTGCGAGCGGCTCGCGTCACTCCGGCCGGGCGCGCATGGTGAGCGAGCATACCGGCAGGTGCGCCGGACTGCACCGGGCGCGCCGGCCGCGGGTCTCACTCCTCGGCTGCGATCTCGATCAGCAGCTCCTTGCCGTACAGCGTCTGGCGGCCCCAGAACAGGTTTTCGACCTGGCTGTTGCCGGTCGGCCCTCGCAGATATGCCTGGGCAGCCGCACCGTAGCCATTCGCGCCGGCGGGGGTGATCGTGACGCTCGGGGGGGCCTTGTAGCCGCGCCCCCGGTACGTGAGCTCGATCGCCGTGATTGAAGCCGCTATGCCTACTTGGCAATTCGCTACGCCATTTCGCGGCACGAACTGGCAGGACCAACCCGTCCCCCAGAAGCCGCTCCCAGGATTCACGACCCTGATTGGCCCTATCGAGCCGCCGTTCAACGTAACCTCCAACTCCACGCCGCCATGGTGGGTGCCACAGCACGTACGGAAAATCCGTACGCTTGGCGGAGACGTGTAGCCGCTCCCGACGTTACCGCCGTGAGTTGCAACGGACGCGATCTGACCGGGACCCGCCGCGACTCCTTCCGCCCTGCGGCCGCCCGACGACGGGGGCGCAAACGTTACGATCGGGACAGCCTCCCAGTATTCAACCCCTTCTGCGGTAACGAGGACGTGGCTGAGGTCGCCCCGGTCGATCCGCTGGTTCGGGGCGGTGAGCACCAGCGCCACGGCGCCCGGAGTCACTTCCGCCGAGATCGTCCACTCGGCGCCGCTGTAGTCGCCCTCGAAGGCCGGCTCGAACTCGGTGCTGGTGAAGGAGCGGCTCTCCCCGGCGAGGGCTACCCCGCCGATCGACACGCGCACGGCGTCGATGTTGCCGGCAGTGATGGCGTCCCAGGCAAACGGTTGGGAGCGGTTGCTGGATTCGATCCAGATGCTGCCGCCGTCGTCGCCGAACTGCTCGGCATCGAGCGTCCACTTCATGGGCTCCGGCGGCGGCGGGGCCGGCGTCGGTGTCGGCTCCGGTGCGGGCGTGGTGGGCGGCTCAGCGCCGCCTGAACCTCCGCCGCCACTTGCGGGCGTTGCGGGCGTGGCCGGCGCGCAGGCCGTCATGGTCATGGTGAAGGCGGCGACCGCCAGCGCCAGCGCTACGGTCATCGCGGCCCGCATGCTTCGGAACCTGGTGTTGCCGCCGGGGGGGGGGGGGGGGGGGGGGGGGGGGACTCTCCACCTTTCGTCAAGGGTGAGAAGCCATCGGTTTTGGTCCGTTGAACCGCCGGGGTTGGCCGAGCGTGTTGTAACGTCTCGGGCCGATCTGCACGCCCGGTGCGCAGCTGGCGAGCGCGGCGGGTCACGCCGGGGCTCCGCTGTACTGGGGATCGAACAGAGTGCCGTCTCGGAGCATCGCGCAGGCAACTTTGAGCAGGCGGTCTGCCACCGACCGCAACGCCCGAGCATGGCCGTGACCGCGTGCGCGCAACTCCTGGTACTTGGTCTTACTGCGCGGATCGCGTTGCGCCGCCACCCGCGCCCAGTGGTACACGGCGTCGCGCAACCGGTTATGCGCCGCCAGCCGCCGCACGACGATCAGGCTCTTGCCCGAACGCCGCGTCACCGGCGCAGTCCCGCATAGGCAGCGTAGCGCGTGGTAGTCCCGGCCTTGCACCGCATCCGGCGCTTCGGCGAGCAGCGTCGTGGCGACCGTCGTTCCCACTCCGGGTACCGACAGCAGCACCGTCGCGTCCGGGGCCGCCACCTCTGCATCCGACCCGGCGTCGTCCGCCGACGCCGCCGAGCGTTCCAACAGTTCATCAAGCTGGGCGCGCGACTCCGCCAGTTGCTCGTTGACCACCCCCAGGCGCTTGACCAGCAAGCGCACGTGCGCCTCGGCAGCCTTAGCGGAACCCGGCGCCAGCGGTGCGGTCGGTTCCCGCAGCCGAGCGTGCAACTCCGCCGCATCAAGGCGCCGTATCCGGTGCTGCTGCAGCAGCTTGGCAAGCGTGTTGGTATGGCAGTTCGCCGCCATCTTCGGATTCGGCAGCCGCTGCCACAGCGCCAGCGCGAACCGCGACGTCACCTCGTCCTTGCCCACCGCAGCCAGAAACTGAGGATAGTAGCGCCACAACTGGTCCCGCATCCGGTTCGCCAGTCGCATCAGCTCGCGCGTCAGATCGTCCTTGATGCGCGACCACTCTCGCATCTCGACCTGCTCCGCGTTAGTCGGCTGCAGCCGCCGCAGGCAGTGCGGGTCCGTGCACAGCGCCGCCGCCAGCACCCGCGCATCGCGCCGGTCGTCCTTGGCCCCGGCCGGCGACAGCCGATCACGGAACCGGTCCAACTGCTTCGGATTGATTGAGTGCACGGCGAAGCCGCGCTCCATCAGGCTCTCCACTACCGGCCCGCGCGGCGTCTCAATGGCCACCGCCACTGCCTCAACAGTGCCCGCCACCGACACCAGCCAATCAGCAAGCGCCGCCAGCCCCGCGCCGCCGTGCGTGAACGCACGCTGGCCGGCCACCTGCCCGGCGGCATCCACCACGCACACCTGGTGCGATTCCGAACCCCAGTCCACCCCCGCGAACCATTTATCTGTGTCCCGAGTCAAGACATCCTCCCCGTCATCCAGTTTCCGAGCCACTCGGGCCTGCCAACGATACCTGCCGGTCCCTGTACTGGCGCTCGTAGCGCAAACTCTCCACGGGGCATCTATCGTCGGCCGACCGCCGGAGCGCTGGTCCCCCCCAGGTGCTTCGGAGCGCAAGGGGTGTTTGGCTGCTTCCGGCGTCCTGCCCGGCTCACAAGAACCAGTTGCCTTGTGACCCTGGCAAGAAAGGTACAGGGGGTAGAAGCGGTCGGTCGCGGTAGTTCTGCCGGTTGAAGGACATAGACAACTCCTGTAGCGGTTTCCGGGCGAAAGGTACCGACCGCCCCGGCGGCGTGTCAACGCGCGGACGCGGCCGGCCCGTTCCGATTTACATGCCCCACACGTCCTCACGCGCCGCCTGCCCTCCCTCCACGTTCACGTAGACGCACCGGTAGGCGCCTTCGGCGCCGCCGTTGAGCAGGTCGCGGAGCCCAACAAGGCGGTCGACTACGGGCAGGCGGCAGCGCGGTCTGCCCAGTCGCCTACGTCCGCGTGGCGGTGGCGGTGATGGGCGGCGCAGAGCAGACGGAGATTGCCGGGGTCGGCGCTGCCGCCGAGCGCGAACGGAAGGACGTGATCCATCTGCACCACATGCCGGGAGCCGCAACGGCGCCCGCTGCGCCGGTCCACGTAGCTGCAGCAGCCCCCGTCGCGCTCCCAGACCTGCCGTTTGACTGCGGCCGGGATGGTACGGCCGCGCACCTGGGGCTGCGACGGCGCGGCGTGGCCTTGCCGGACGCCGCCCGCCTTCGGCGCCGAAGTGGCGGGTCGGGCGGCCGTTGCGGGCCGCTTCGCTACCGCGGCGCGGCCGTGCTCGGTGTCCGTCCTCACCTTCGCTGGCGAAGTCGTGACCCTTGCCGGCATGGCGGCCGGCCGCGCCGGCGGCGCTACGGAGTCCGGCCCGCCCGGTTCCTTCGGCGCCGAAGGTTGGCTCGCTACGCCGGGCCGCTCCGCTGCCGCAACGTCGCGATGCTCGGAGTCGCCAAGCACCTTCGCTGGCGAATCCGTGACGCCCGCCGGAACGGAAGGCCGTTGCGCCGACTCAGCCGCATCCGGCCCGTGCGCGTCCTTCGGCGCCGAAGTTTCGTTGGCGCCGCTCGAAGCCGCCCGGCTGCCGGTGCGCCGGCCGCGCGGCGGGCGCGCCGGGTCGTGGCGCTCGACCGCTTCCTTCACCGCGCGCGCCACGATCTGCCCCAACGTCATGTGCGGATCGACGTGCGACAACAGCCCCTTGAGCTGCTCCAAGCCGCGCCGGCAGTCGTCGTCGATCACGGCCTTGAGCTCCCACCGCCCCGCGCCGAGCGGCCGTATCCGGTCCGCCGGCGCCGCCAGCTCCGGGTCCACGCCGGCCAGCAGGTTCTCTACCTGCCGAGTGCTCTTGCCGGCCGCCTCCTCCACCAGCGCCTGCCGCGCCGACGAGTCGAGCACCGGCGCCGCCTGCGGTTCATCCGCCCGCTCCCCCGCCTGCGACGGTGCGCTGGACACGCTCGACGGCGCGCCGCGGCCCGGCGCCGATCCGTTGGACGGCGCGGGCGGCCGGTCACCGGCCCGCGCGCCGCGTCCGCCGCCGGACTGCTTGCGCTTGCGTTCCTGCCGATCAAAGGCGTGCTGCAGCAGCGCCGCCGAGTTGAGCGTCAGCGAGCCGTCCCGCATCCGCTCGCGCGCTCCTTCGACCTCCCCGCACAGCCGCATCGCCTTGATGCGTCGCCATGCGGCGGCTTCGCTGTAGCCGAGTTCACCCGTCGCGTAATCGAACAGGCTGGAGAAGCCCCAGGACAGATACAGGCGGCGGCGTTCGAGCTCGCGCAGGTGATCGATCACAACGACTTCGAGCTGGTGTTCGACGGCGGTCAGTTCCTTGAGCCGCTGCACCAGATGCCGGTCGGAAAGGCCGGGTCTACATGACGGCGGAACCGCCGCCGCGGAACGACCGACGGCGCCGAAACGTTTGACAGCGCTCCGCGTGACGAATATCGTTACCGTCAAGTCATGGCCGGCGAGGTTGCCAAGCCCCACGATCACCTGTTTCGCTCCGTCTTCCGCGACGAGGCCGAGGCCGCCGGCCTGCTCCGCGCCAACCTGCCGCAGCCGATCACCAACGCCTTGATCTGGTCCACCCTGAAGCGGCGCGACCGCAGCTTCATCGACAGCTGGTTGCGCGACAGCGAATCGGACCTGTTGTTCGAGGTGCGGCGCAAGTCAGACCGCGCGCCGGCGTGGCTGTACGTGCTGCTTGAGCATCAGTCCACCGCCGACCACTGGTTACGGCTGCGACTGCTGAAGTACAGTATCAGAATCTGGGAAGAGGATCGCCGGCAGCGCAAGGACGAAGAGTACCTGCGCCCGATCGTCCCGCTGGTGTTGTATCAGGGCAGACGCGGCGGCTGGACACCGGCGCGCGAGTTCGCGGAACTGTTTGCTCCGGCGGTGCGCGATTGGCCGGCGGTGCCGCGCTACGCGCATCTGCTGCTCGACCAGACGCAGGCGCAGCCGGATGACCTGCGCGGAGCGGTGCGCGGCCGCAGCGCGCAACTGGCGCTGATGGCGGCGGCCCGGGAGAGCGGGGAGCTGCTGCGGCGGTTGGTGCTGCTGCTGGCCGAGATGATGCGGCAGGACGGGGCCATCGACGAGCTGCGCCAGTTCGTCGTGTACGTGGCGGCGGCGACGACGAAGGCCCCGGAGCGCTGGAACCGATTCGCGGAAGCGGTACGGCGCGACGTGCCGGGAGGAGAAGAAGTGATGACCGATACGCGAGGCATGATAGAAGCCTACGCCGAAGTGGTGGAGCAGGAGGCTCTGCAGAAGGGTCTCCGGGAGGGCCTCCAGAAAGGCCGTCAGGAAGGCCGTCAGGAAGGCCGTCAGGAAGGCCGCCAGGAAGGCGTACTGCGCACCATCGAGGGACTTGTGGGCCGAAACGTCCCGTGGACGACGATAACAGCTGCCACTGGTATCGACGAGGCCGAATTCCGGCGGCTCAGGCAGCATCCGGAGTCCGCCGTTGACGAGGCCACCAGCCAGTAGCCGGCGACCGGCGGTGGTATGATGGGCTGATGGTACCGGTGTAGGTGGTTCCGTCCTCGTTCAAGCGCGGTTGCCGATCGGCATCCAGAGCTTCCGCAATCTGCGGGAGGAGAACTGCTACTACGTCGGCCGGGGTCGGGTCCCTGGGCGCGGATGAACGACTTGGGTGACGTCGGAACCGCCGCCGCGTGAACGACCGACGGCGCCGAAACGTTGACAGCGCTCCGCGTGAGCGAATATCGTTACCGTCAAGTCATGGCCGGCGAGGTTGCCAAGCCCCACGATCACCTGTTTCGCTCCGTCTTCCGCGACGAGGCCGAGGCCGCCGGCCTGCTCCGCGCCAACCTGCCGCAGCCGATCACCAACGCCTTGATCTGGTCCACCCTGAAGCGGCGCGACCGCAGCTTCATCGACAGCTGGTTGCGCGACAGCGAATCGGACCTGTTGTTCGAGGTGCGGCGCAAGTCAGACCGCGCGCCGGCGTGGCTGTACGTGCTGCTTGAGCATCAGTCCACCGCCGACCACTGGTTACGGCTGCGACTGCTGAAGTACAGTATCAGAATCTGGGAAGAGGATCGCCGGCAGCGCAAGGACGAAGAGTACCTGCGCCCGATCGTCCCGCTGGTGTTGTATCAGGGCAGACGCGGCAGCTGGACACCGGCGCGCGAGTTCGCGGAACTGTTTGCTCCGGCGGTGCGCGATTGGCCGGCGGTGCCGCGCTACGCGCATCTGCTGCTCGACCAGACGCAGGCGCAGCCGGAGGACCTGCGCGGAGCGGTGCGCGGCCGTAGCGCGCAACTGGCGCTGATGGCGGCGGCCCGGGAAAGCTCGGAGCTGCTGCGGCGGTTGGTGCTGCTGCTGGCCGAGATGATGCGGCAGGACGGGGCCATCGACGAGTTGCGTCAGTTCGTGGTGTACGTGGCGGCGGCGACGACGAAGGCTCCGGAGCGCTGGAACCGATTCGCGGAAGCGGTACGGCGCGACGTGCCGGGAGGAGAAGAAGTGATGACCGATACGCGAGGCATGATAGAAGCCTACGCCGAAGTGGTGGAGCAGGAGGCCCTGCAGAAGGGCCGCCAGGAAGGCCGCGAGGAAGGCCGTCAGGAAGGCGTGCTGCGCACTATCGAGGGACTTGTGGGCCGAAACGTCCCGTGGGCGACGATAACAGCTGCCACTGGTATCGACGAGGCCGAATTCCGGCGGCTCAGGCAGCAACCGGACTCCGCCGTTGGCGGGGCGACCAGCCGGTAGCCGGCGACCGGCGGTGGTATGATGGGCTGATGGCCAGGCGCCGGTTGCCGATCGGCATCCGGGAGCGGAACTGCTACTACGTCGACAGGGATGATGCGATGTAGCATCGGAAACCGTTCGTAGCCACCCTGTGGGTAGCCAAGTATCGCCGGCGGCCCCCGTTGCGGCCCGGCTGCCGGTGCGCCTGACCGCCGGCGGCCGGGGTCGGGTCCCTGGGCGCGGACAAACGACTTGGGTGACGGCGGAACCGCCGCCGCGTGAACGACCGACGGCGCCGAAACGTTTGACAGTGCTCCGCGTGAGCGAATACCGTGCGCCACGTCATGGCCGGCGAGGTTGCCAAGCCCCACGATCACCTGTTTTCGCTCCGTCTTCCGCGACGAGGCCGAGGCCGCCGGCCTGCTCCGCGCCAACCTGCCGCAGCCGATCACCAACGCCTTGATCTGGTCCACCCTGAAGCGGCGCGACCGCAGCTTCATCGACAGCTGGTTGCGCGACAGCGAATCGGACCTGTTGTTCGAGGTGCGGCGCAAGCCCGACCGCGCGCCGGCATGGCTGTACGTGCTGCTTGAGCATCAGTCCACGGCCGACCACTGGTTACGGTTGCGGCTGCTGAAGTACAGTATCAGAATCTGGGAAGAAGATCGCCGGCAGCGCAAGAACGAGGAGTACCTGCGCCCGATCGTCCCGCTGGTGTTGTATCAGGGCAGACGCGGCGGCTGGACACCGGCGCGCGAGTTCGCAGAACTGTTTGCTCCGGCGGTGCGCGATTGGCCGGCGGTGCCGCGCTACGCGCATCTGCTGCTCGACCAGACGCAGGCGCAGCCGGAGGACCTGCGCGGAGCGGTGCGCGGCCGTAGCGCGCAACTGGCGCTGATGGCGGCGGCCCGGGAAAGCTCGGAGCTGCTGCGGCGGTTGGTGGTGCTGCTGGCCGAGATGATGCGGCAGGACGGGGCCATCGACGAGCTGCGTCAGTTCGTCGTGTACGTGGCGGCGGCGACGACGAAGGCTCCGGAGCGCTGGAACCGATTCGCGGAGGCGGTACGGCGCGACGTGCCGGGAGGAGAAGAAGTGATGACCGATACGCGAGGCATGATAGAAGCCTACGCCGAAGTAGTGGAGCAGGAGGCCCTGCAGAAGGGCCGCCAGGAAGGCCGCGAGGAAGGCCGTCAGGAAGGCCGCCAGGAAGGCCGCCAGGAAGGCGTACTGCGCACTATCGAGGGACTTGTGGGCCGAAACGTCCCGTGGGCGACGATAACAGCTGCCACTGGTATCGACGAGGCCGAATTCCGGCGGCTCAGGCAGCATCCGGAGTCCGCCGTTGACGAGGCCACCAGCCAGTAGCCGGCGACCGGCGGTGGTATGATGGGCTGATGGTACCGGTGTAGGTGGTTCCGTCCTCGTTCAAGCGCGGTTGCCGATCGGCATCCAGAGCTTCCGCAATCTGCGGGAGGAGAACTGCTACTACGTCGGCCGGGGTCGGGTCCCTGGGCGCGGATGAACGACTTGGGTGACGGCGGAACCGCCGCCGCGTGAACGACCGACGGCGCCGAAACGTTTGACAGCGCTCCGCGTGACGAATATCGTTACCGTCAAGTCATGGCCGGCGAGGTTGCCAAGCCCCACGATCACCTGTTTCGCTCCGTCTTCCGCGACGAGGCCGAAGCCGCCGCCCTGCTGCGCGCCAACCTGCCGCAGCCGATCACCAACGCCTTGATCTGGTCCACCCTGAAGCGGCGCGACCGCAGCTTCATCGACAGCTGGTTGCGCGACAGCGAATCGGACCTGTTGTTCGAGGTGCGGCGCAAGTCAGACCGCGCGCCGGCGTGGCTGTACGTGCTGCTTGAGCATCAGTCCACCGCCGACCACTGGTTACGGCTGCGGCTGCTGAAGTACAGTATCAGAATCTGGGAAGAGGATCGCCGGCAGCGCAAGGACGAAGAGTACCTGCGCCCGATCGTCCCGCTGGTGTTGTATCAGGGCAGACGCGGCAGCTGGACACCGGCGCGCGAGTTCGCGGAACTGTTTGCTCCGGCGGTGCGCGATTGGCCGGCGGTGCCGCGCTACGCGCATCTGCTGCTCGACCAGACGCAGGCGCAGCCGGAGGACCTGCGCGGAGCGGTGCGCGGCCGTAGCGCGCAACTGGCGCTGATGGCGGCGGCCCGGGAAAGCTCGGAGCTGCTGCGGCGGTTGGTGCTGCTGCTGGCCGAGATGATGCGGCAGGACGGGGCCATCGACGAGTTGCGTCAGTTCGTGGTGTACGTGGCGGCGGCGACGACGAAGGCTCCGGAGCGCTGGAACCGATTCGCGGAGGCGGTACGGCGCGACGTGCCGGGAGGAGAAGAAGTGATGACCGATACGCGAGGCATGATAGAAGCCTACGCCGAAGTGGTGGAGCAGGAGGCCCTGCAGAAGGGCCGCCAGGAAGGCCGTCAGGAAGGCGTACTGCGCACCATCGAGGGACTTGTGGGCCGAAACGTCCCGTGGGCGACGATAACAGCTGCCACTGGTATCGACGAGGCCGAATTCCGGCGGCTCAGGCAGCATCCGGAGTCCGCCGTTGACGAGGCCACCAGCCGGTAGCCGGCGACCGGCGGTGGTATGATGGGCTGATGGCCAAGCGCCGGTTGCCGATCGGCATCCAGAGCTTCCGCAATCTGCGGGAGCGGAACTGCTACTACGTCGACAAGACCGCCTTCATCGAACGGCTGGTCGACGAAGGGACGCACTACTTCCTGTCGCGGCCGCGGCGGTTCGGCAAGAGCCTGTTCCTGGGCACACTGAAGGAGCTGTTCGAAGGCAACGAGAAGCTGTTCGAAGGGCTCCACGTCCACGCCGGCTGGAACTGGGGCGAGCGCCATCCGGTGGTGCGGCTCAGCTTTTCCGGCGGCAACTTCACGGAGACGGCCGGCCTGCACGCCAACGTGGCCGCGCAGTTGGACCGCCTGGAGCGGGCTTCCGGCGTGCAGCCCCGCTACGACACCGCGCCGGAGCGGTTCGGCCATCTGATCACGTCGCTGCATGAACGTTGCGGGCAACCGGTCGTGGTGCTGGTGGACGAATACGACAAGCCGATCCTGGAAGCGCTCGGCGCGCCGCCGGTGGCCCGCGCCAACCGCGACTTTCTGCGCAGCGTGTACGGGGTGATCAAAGACTGCGACGACTACGTTCGGTTTGCGTTCCTGACCGGCGTGAGCAAGTTCTCCAAGGTGAACCTGTTCTCCGACCTGAACAACCTTATCGACATCACGCTGGAGCCTGCCTATTCGTCGATCTGCGGCTATACGGAACGCGACCTGGACACCGTGTTCGCGCCGGAACTGGAAGGACTGGACCGGAAGCAGGTGCGCGACTGGTACAACGGGTATAGCTGGCTGGGGGATGAGAAGGTCTACAACCCCTTCGACGTGCTGCTGCTGCTGCGCCGCCGCACGTTCGACGCCCACTGGTTCGAGACCGGCTCGCCGGCGTTCCTGGTCGACACGCTGTTCGAGCGGCAGGTCTCTTCCGTTTCGCTGGAGGACATGGTCGGCACCGCGGACCTGCTGTCGGCGTTCGACGTGGATCACGTAAGCACCCAGGCGCTGCTGTTCCAGACCGGCTACCTGACGATCACGGACGACGCGGAACTGGACGGCGAGCGGCTGTATCGGCTCGGCTATCCGAACCGGGAAGTGCGGCAGAGCCTGAACCGGGTGCTGCTGCGCCGCTTGACGCCGGGCGCCCGGGCGCAGACGGCGGACAGAATCCGCCTGGCGCGCCTGCTGAAAGCAGCCGACTTCGCCGGGCTGCGGGAGCTGCTCCACGCCTTCTTTGCGAGCATTCCGTACGAGTGGCACACCAATAACGACATAGCTCGCTACGAGGGCTACTACGCCAGCGTGTTCTACTCCTACTTTGCGGCGTCGGGCTATGACATTGTCGTGGAGGAGTCGAGCGCCGCCGGGCGGCTCGACATGGCGGTGCGGACCGGCGGCCGCGTCTACCTGTTCGAGTTCAAGGTGACGGAGCAGGCGGGGGAGGGGGCCGCGCTGGCGCAGCTGCGGGAACGCGGCTACGCGGCCAAGTACCGGGGCCGGGGCGAGCCGATTCACCTGATCGGCGTGGAGTTCAGCCGCACGACGCGCACCCTGACCGCCTTCGAGGCCGCCGACGCCTGACGTGCGCGATGGTATGATGGGCTGATGGCCAGGCGCCGGTTGCCGATCGGCATCCAGAGCTTCCGCAATCTGCGGGAGCGGAACTGCTACTACGTCGACAAGACCGCCTACATCGAACGGCTGGTCGACGAAGGGACGCACTACTTCCTGTCGCGGCCGCGGCGGTTCGGCAAGAGCCTGTTCCTGGGCACACTGAAGGAGCTGTTCGAAGGCAACGAGAAGCTGTTCGAAGGGCTCCACGTCCACGCCGGCTGGAACTGGGGCGAGCGCCATCCGGTGGTGCGGCTCAGCTTTTCCGGCGGCAACTTCACGGAGACGGCCGGCCTGCACGCCAACGTGGCCGCGCAGTTGGACCGCCTGGAGCGGGCTTCCGGCGTGCAGCCCCGCTACGACACCGCGCCGGAGCGGTTCGGCCATCTGATCACGTCGCTGCATGAACGTTGCGGGCAACCGGTCGTGGTGCTGGTGGACGAATACGACAAGCCGATCCTGGAAGCGCTCGGCGCGCCGCCGGTGGCCCGCGCCAACCGCGACTTTCTGCGCAGCGTGTACGGGGTGATCAAAGACTGCGACGACTACGTTCGGTTTGCGTTCCTGACCGGCGTGAGCAAGTTCTCCAAGGTGAACCTGTTCTCCGACCTGAACAACCTTATCGACATCACGCTGGAGCCTGCCTATTCGTCGATCTGCGGCTATACGGAACGCGACCTGGACACCGTGTTCGCGCCGGAACTGGAAGGACTGGACCGGAAGCAGGTGCGCGACTGGTACAACGGGTATAGCTGGCTGGGGGATGAGAAGGTCTACAACCCCTTCGACGTGCTGCTGCTGCTGCGCCGCCGCACGTTCGACGCCCACTGGTTCGAGACCGGCTCGCCGGCGTTCCTGGTCGACACGCTGTTCGAGCGGCAGGTCTCTTCCGTTTCGCTGGAGGACATGGTCGGCACCGCGGACCTGCTGTCGGCGTTCGACGTGGATCACGTAAGCACCCAGGCGCTGCTGTTCCAGACCGGCTACCTGACGATCACGGACGACGCGGAACTGGACGGCGAGCGGCTGTATCGGCTCGGCTATCCGAACCGGGAAGTGCGGCAGAGCCTGAACCGGGTGCTGCTGCGCCGCTTGACGCCGGGCGCCCGGGCGCAGACGGCGGACAGAATCCGCCTGGCGCGCCTGCTGAAAGCAGCCGACTTCGCCGGGCTGCGGGAGCTGCTCCACGCCTTCTTTGCGAGCATTCCGTACGAGTGGCACACCAATAACGACATAGCTCGCTACGAGGGCTACTACGCCAGCGTGTTCTACTCCTACTTTGCGGCGTCGGGCTATGACATTGTCGTGGAGGAGTCGAGCGCCGCCGGGCGGCTCGACATGGCGGTGCGGACCGGCGGCCGCGTCTACCTGTTCGAGTTCAAGGTGACGGAGCAGGCGGGGGAGGGGGCCGCGCTGGCGCAGCTGCGGGAACGCGGCTACGCGGCCAAGTACCGGGGCCGGGGCGAGCCGATTCACCTGATCGGCGTGGAGTTCAGCCGCACGACGCGCACCCTGACCGCCTTCGAGGCCGCCGACGCCTGACGTGCGCGATGGTATGATGGGCTGATGGCCAGGCGCCGGTTGCCGATCGGCATCCAGAGCTTCCGCAATCTGCGGGAGCGGAACTGCTACTACGTCGACAAGACCGCCTACATCGAACGGCTGGTCGACGAAGGGACGCACTACTTCCTGTCGCGGCCGCGGCGGTTCGGCAAGAGCCTGTTCCTGGACACGCTGAAGGAGCTGTTCGAAGGCAACGAGAAGCTGTTCGAAGGGCTCCACGTCCACGCCGGCTGGAACTGGGGCGAGCGCCATCCGGTGGTGCGGCTCAGCTTTTCCGGCGGCAACTTCACAGAGACGGCCGGCCTGCATGCCTACGTGGCCGCGCAGTTGAACCGCCTGGAGCGGGCGGCCGGCGTGCAGGCCTGCTTCGACACGGCGCCGGAGCGGTTCGGCGATCTGCTCACGTCGCTGCATGAACGCAACGGGCAGCCGGTCGTGGTGCTGGTGGACGAATACGACAAGCCGATCCTGGAAGCGCTCGGCGCGCCGCCGGTGGCACGCGCCAACCGCGACTTCCTGCGCGGCCTGTACGGCGTGATCAAGGACTGCGACGCGCACGTACGGTTCGCGTTCCTGACGGGGGTGAGCAAGTTTTCCAAGGTGAGTCTGTTCTCCGACCTCAACAACCTCGCCGACCTCACGCTCAACCCGCGCTACTCCGCGATCTGCGGCTACACCGAGGCCGATCTGGATAGGGTGTTCGCCCCGGAGCTGCCCGGGCTGGACCGCACGCGCATCCGCGAGTGGTACAATGGCTATTGCTGGCGCGGCGATGAGAAGATGTACAACCCGTTTGACGTGCTGCTGCTGTTCGACAGACGCGAGTTCGATTCCTACTGGTTCGAGACCGGCTCGCCGGCGTTCCTGGTCGACACGCTGTTCGAGCGGCAGGTCTCTTCCGTTTCGCTGGAGGACATGGTCGGCACTGCGGACCTGCTGTCGGCGTTCGACGTGGATCACGTAAGCACCCAGGCGCTGCTGTTCCAGACCGGCTATCTGACGATCACGGACGACGCGGAACTGGACGGCGAGCGGCTGTACCGGCTCGGCTATCCGAACCGGGAAGTGCGGCAGAGCCTGAACCGGGTGCTGCTGCGCCGCTTGACGCCGGGCGCCCGGGCGCAGACGGCGGACAGAATCCGCCTGGCGCGCCTGCTGAAAGCAGCCGACTTCGCCGGGCTGCGGGAGCTGCTCCACGCTTTCTTTGCGAGCATTCCGTACGAGTGGCATACCAACAACGACATCGCGCGCTACGAGGGGTACTACGCCAGCGTGTTCTACTCCTACTTCGCGGCGTCGGGCTATGACATAGTCGTTGAGGAGTCGAGCGCGGCCGGGCGGCTCGACATGGCGGTGCGCACCGGCGGCCGCGTCTACCTGTTCGAGTTCAAGGTGACGGAGCAGGCGGGGGAGGGGGCCGCGCTGGCGCAGTTGCGGGAGCGCGGCTACGCGGCCAAGTACCGGGGCCGGGGCGAGCCGATTCACCTGATCGGCGTGGAGTTCAGCCGCACGACGCGCACCCTGACCGCCTTCGAGGCCGCCGACGCCTGACGGCGGAAGGCCGCGCGCGGGTCTGCGCGCCGCGGAGTGCGGGGGAGTGCCCGGATCTGCGGCTGGCCGGTTTCCGTAAGCGGTCGATTGGCAACGATTTACGTCGTGGGGGGGGGGGGGGGGGGGGGTAGCATACGGGCGGGCCGGGTGGTAGCTTTCGGGGCGCAGAACGCGGAGAGGTAGAGGGAGCATTCATGCGAAAGACGTCGATCCTGTCGTGGACCTTGGTAATCGGTCTCTGTGCGGCGCTGCTGGCGTGCGCGCCGATGACGCCGGCGCCCGGAACGGCCGGCAGCGGCGGCTCGGGCGCCGGCGGCGCCGGGGGAGGGACACCATCGACTCCGGCCGAGCCGACACCGCCCGAACCCGAACCGCCCGCGCCGACTACGGAGCAGACGTGGCCGGTGAGCGAGGGGAGCTTTCCGGACGACTTCGGCAACCGGTCGTCGCCGTTCACGTGGGACCGGATCACGGCCGACAACGTGGACGACGTCGACGTCTCCATCGGCGGCAAGGAGCTGCCGTTCACCAGCTCGGCGTTTGAGCCGGCCTTCCCGGACGACGTCAGCGGGGCGGAGTGGAGCATCGACGCCGACGTCAGCCCGGGGCGCGTGGTGCTGGAGATCGCCGCCGAGAGCCAGCGCTCCGACCGGGGCGACGTCGGGCTGGTCAGGATCACCGACCGGGGCAGCGGCTACGCCGCGGCCCCGGACGTCACCTTCGGGCCGGCGCCGGCGGACGGCGAGACCGCAACCGGCGTCGCCGAGCTGGACGGCCACGTGACGGCGGTCTCGGTCGACACCACCGGCAGCGGCTACGTCACCGCGCCGGGGGTGCGGGTTGCCGGCGGCGGGGGCCGCGGCGCCACCGCCACCGCGGCGCTGGCCCTCGACGCCGTGCACGCGGTGAGGATCACCGACCCCGGCAGCGGCTACACGACCGCGCCGACCGTTTCCTTCACGCACGCCACCGGCACCAACGCGGCCGCCACCGCGGTGGTGTCGCTGGACGCGGTCGGGTCGGTGTCGGTGGACACCCCCGGCACCGGCTACACCGCCGCGCCCACCGTCACCTTTGCCGGCGGCGGGGGCCGCGGCGCGGTCGCCACGGCGACGGTGGCGCTCGAAAGCGTCGGCAGCGTGAGGATGACGAACCGGGGCAGCGGCTACACCGCCGCGCCGACCGTTTCCTTCACGGCCGCGCCGAGCGGCGGCACCGACGCCACCGGCACCGCGGTGCTGCGGTCCGACGCCGTCGGCGGGGTGGACGTCACGACCGAGGGCAGCGGCTACCTCACCCCTCCGTCCGTCTCCTTTACCGGCGGCAACGGCCGCGACGCCGCCGGCACCGCGTCGCTCACCCTCGACGCCGTCGACTCGGTGCGGGTCGACACCCCCGGCAGCGGCTACACCTCGGCGCCTACCGTCGTCTTCAGCGGCAGTCCCACCACCGCCGCCGTCGCCACCGCCACGCTGGCGGCCGGCGAAGTCGGGTCGGTGTCGGTGTCGCCCATCGGCCTCTACCCCACCGCCCCGTCCGTCTCCTTCACCGGCGGCGGTGGCCGCGACGCCGCCGCCACCGCGTCGCTCACCCTCGATCGGGTCTGGTCGGTGCGGGTCGTTACCCCCGGTAGCGGCTATACGTCGGCGCCTACCGTCGTCTTCAGCGGCAGTCCCACCACCGCCGCCGTCGCCGCCGCCACGCTGACGGCGGCCGGCGGCGTCGGGTCGGTGTCGGTGTCGCCCATCGGCCTCTACCCCACCGCCCCGTCCGTCTCCTTCACCGGCGGCGGCGGCCGCGACGCCGCCGCCACCGCGTCGCTCACCCTCGATCGGGTCTGGTCGGTGCGGGTCGACACCCCGGGCAGCGGCTATACGTCGGCGCCTTCCGTCGCCTTCAGCGGCGGCAGTCCCACCACCGCCGCCGCCGCCGCCGCCACGCTGCAGACCGGCGCGGTCGGCTCGGTCACGGTCGGGGCCAACAAAGGCAGCGGCTACACCTCGGCGCCTTCCGTCTCTTTTTCCGGCGGCGGCAGCGGCGTCACCCACGCCACCGCCGACGCGACGCTCGGCTACGGCGTCGGGTCGGTGACGATCACGAACAAAGGCGGCGGCTACACCTCCGCCCCGTCCGTCACCTTCGGGCCCGCGCCGAGCGGCGGCACCCGCGCCGTCGGCAACGCAACGCTGGACCGCGGGGTCACGGGCGTGACGGTCTCGACCGTCGGCCTCGGCTACACCTCCGCGCCGACCGTCACCTTCTCCGGCGGCGGCAGCAGCGGCGTCATCCACGCCACCGCCAGCGCACCGCTGTCCCGCCAAGTAGATTCGGTGAGCATCACCGATCCCAGCGGGGGCTTAGGCCAGTGCAATACCGTGGGCACGCACTCCATTACGTTTTCGGCGCCGCAACTGGCCGGCGGTGTCACCGCTACCGGCACCGTAACCGTACCGTCCGGCCAGAGTTACATCAATGCGATTACCGTCTCGACCAAGGGGAGCGGCTACACCTCGGCTCCGACCATTACGTTTCCGGCCTTTTGCACCGACGGTTTTTTGGACGCCTTCCCGCTCAGTCGTCACACGGTGAACATGTCGGCGGAAAGGGTCGAGTTCGTGACGGTCGACGACCCCGGCAGCGGCTACACCACCGCCCCGACCGTCACCTTCATGGACGCGCCGAGTGGCGGCACCCGCGCCGTCGGCACCGCGTCGATCGGGACCCTGGACTCGGTCGGGTCGGTGACGTTCACGAACCGGGGGGCCGGCTACACCTCGGCGCCGTCCGTTTCCTTCGGGGCCGCGCCGAGCGGCGGCACCGACGCCACCGGCAACGCAGTGCTGGCGTCTTCCGGCCGCGTCGAGTCGGTGACGGTCAGGAACGGCGGCAGCGGCTACACCTCCGCGCCCACCGTCAGCTTCGGCAGCGGCGGCGGCGGCACCGGCGCCGCGGCGACCGCGGCGCTGGCGGCCCGCGGGGTGGCGTCGGTGGCGGTCAGCAGCCGGGGCGCCGGCTACGGCTCCGCCCCCACCGTCTCCTTTACCGGCGGCGGCAGCGGCGCCACCAGCCCCACGACGACCGTGACGATGGCCGGCGGCGTGACGTCGGTGACGATCGACGACGCCGGGACCGGTTACACCTCCGATCCCACCGTCACCTTCGGGAACGCGCCGAGCGGCGGCGCCCGCGCCCAAGGCACCGCGACCCTGTCCCGCGGGGTGGCGTCGGTGGCGGTCAGCAACCGGGGCGCCGGCTACGGCTCCGCCCCCACCGTCTCCTTTACCGGCGGCGGCGGCGCCACCCAAGCCACGGGGAGCGTGACGATGGCCGGCGGCGTGTCAGGGGTGTCGTTCACGAACCGGGGGAGCGGTTACACCTCGCCTCCCACCGTCACCTTCGGGAGCCCGCCGAGCGGCGGCGTCCGCGCCCGGGGCACCGCGGCGCTGTCGAGCGGCGTGTCGTCGGTGTCGGTCACCAACCCGGGCGCCGGCTACAGCTCCGCCCCCACCGTCTCCTTCACCGGCGGCGGCAGCGGCGCCACCCAAGCCACGGGGAGCGTGACGATGTCCGGCGGCGTGACGGGAGTGTCGATCACCAACCCCGGCAGCGGCTACACCACCGCGCCCACCGTCGCCTTCGGCAACCCGCCGAGCGGCGGCGTCCGCGCCCTGGGCAACGCGGAGCTGACCAGCGTGGTCGATTCGGTGACGATCACGGAGAAGGGGGCGGGCTACACCTCGCCGCCCACCGTCTCCTTCGGGGCCGCGCCGAGCGGCGGCGTCGCCGCCGTCGCGGAGGTGACGATGTCCGGCGGCGTGTCGGGCGTGTCGATCACCAGCCCCGGCAGCGGCTACGCCTCCGCGCCCACCGTCGGGTTTTCCACCGGCGGCGGCCCCGGCAGCGGCGCCAGCGCCACCGCGGAGCTGTCCGGCGTGGTCTCCTCGGTGCGGATCACGGCCGGGGGGAGCGGCTACACGGGGGCCGATCCGACCGTCAGCTTCGGCGCCGCGCCGAGCGGCGGCAGGGCCGCCGCCGGCGATGTGGTGCGCTCCGGCGGCGTGTCGGGCGTGACGGTCGAGGACGGGGGCCGCGGCTTTACCGAGGCCCCGGACGTGGAGTTTGCGGCGCCGACCGCCGGCGGAACGCGGGCCGAGGGCATGGCGACGCTGGACCAAGGGGTAGCGCGGGTGCGGCTCACGAACCGGGGCCGCGGTTACGTGACGCCGCCGCCCGTCACGTTCAGCAGCGGCAGCGCCACCGCCGAGGCGACCTTGCGCGGGCCGCGCGGCAACACCGAGTCCGACAACGTGTACTGGGCGCGCCAGATCCTGTACGGCAAGCAGCTCCGCATCTGGATCAACACCCCGATGGAGGAGGAGCCGCCACCGGCGGAGGAGTGACGCCGGCCGGGCCTGGGCGCGGTCGGCGCGGCGCCGGTGAGTCAGCCGGCGCCCACTGCCGCAGATCATCCTGCGTCAGACCGAGATACGCGAGTTGCTGCCCGACGAACCCTTGCTGGAAGTCCGTATCGGCGACGGCCCGGCCGGCGAGGTCGCGGACGGTGGTGAGGCCCGGTTCCGGCCAGTAGGCCGGAACCACCCTTGTCATGGAGCACCTGTTTCATCCAAAAACACGCGACCGAACTGTTGAGCAAGCCGACGAGGCCCAAGTGATCAGCTTCAGTTGCGTCTTTCGGTAACTTGATGACCGGGGCGGATCGGTTGAAGAGCTTACCACCTCGATCGAGTATGAAGTGATTGTGCGTAGCTACAAATGCGAAAGCTATGGACAATGGAATACTGTACCGACGCTTGAAGAACATCGAATGCTCGTACCATCTCAATCCACGTTGTTCGACGAATCTCCCATAATCCTGCCGTAAGATCAAGGTAGAGTTCTTAAACGCCAGAAGTGCCGTCTGATTTCGGAATGGTCGACCGGACTGCCCGCACCGTGCAAGTCCTCGAATCCGCTTCAGTTCAGCTCGACGCGCCGGCCGGTCGCCACGTAGACGGCCGCCTCGCAGATGACGGAAGGCCGTTGCGCCGACTCAGCCGCCCTGGCCGCCGGGACGGAGCCACGTTGACAGCGTTCCGCGTGAGCGAGTACCGTTTCCGCCACGTCATGGCCGGCGAGGTTGCCAAGCCCCACGATCACCTGTTTCGCTCCGTCTTCCGCGACGAGGCCGAAGCGGCCGGCCTGCTGCGCGCCAACCTGCCGCAGCCGATCACCAACGCCTTGATCTGGTCCACCCTGAAGCGGCGCGACCGCAGCTTCATCGACAGCTGGTTGCGCGACAGCGAATCGGACCTGTTGTTCGAGGTGCGGCGCAAGTCAGACCGCGCGCCGGCGTGGCTGTACGTCCTGCTTGAGCATCAGTCCACCGCCGACCACTGGTTACGGCTGCGACTGCTGAAGTACAGTATCAGAATCTGGGAAGAGGATCGCCGGCAGCGCAAGGACGAAGAGTACCTGCGCCCGATCGTCCCGCTGGTGTTGTATCAGGGCAGACGCGGCAGCTGGACACCGGCGCGCGAGTTCGCGGAACTGTTTGCTCCGGCGGTGCGCGATTGGCCGGCGGTGCCGCGCTACGCGCATCTGCTGCTCGACCAGACGCAGGCGCGGCCGGAGGACCTGCGCGGAGCGGTGCGCGGCCGTAGCGCGCAACTGGCGCTGATGGCGGCGGCCCGCGAGAGCGGGGAGCTGCTGCGGCGGTTGGTGCTGCTGCTGGCCGAGATGATGGGGCAGGACGGGGGAATCGACGAGCTGCGCCAGTTCGTCGTGTACGTGGCGGCGGCGACGACGAAGGCTCCGGAGCGCTGGAACCGATTCGCGGAAGCGGTGCGGCGCGACGTGCCGGGAGGAGAAGAAGTGATGACCGATACGCGAGGCATGATAGAAGCCTACGCCGAAGTGGTGGAGCAGGAGGCTCTGCAGAAGGGTCTCCGGGAGGGCCTCCAGAAAGGCCGTCAGGAAGGCCGTCAGGAAGGCCGCCAGGAAGGCCGCCAGGAAGGCCGTCAGGAAGGCCGCCAGGAAGGCCGTCAGGAAGGCCGCCAGGAAGGCGTGCTGCGCACCATTGAGGGACTTGTGGGCCGAAACGTCCCGTGGGCGACGATAACAGCTGCCACTGGTATCGACGAGGCCGAATTCCGGCGGCTCAGGCAGCAACCGGACTCCGCCGTTGACGAGGCCACCAGCCAGTAGCCGGCGACCGGCGGTGGTATGATGGGCTGATGGCCAGGCGCCGGTTGCCGATCGGCATCCAGAGCTTCCGCAATCTGCGGGAGCGGAACTGCTATTACGTCGACAAGACGGCCTTCATCGAACGGCTGGTCGACGAAGGGACGCACTACTTCCTGTCGCGCCCGCGGCGGTTCGGCAAGAGCCTGTTCCTGGACACGCTGAAGGAGCTGTTCGAGGGCAATGAGGCGTTGTTCAAGGGGCTCCGCATCCATGGCGGCTGGACCTGGGGCGAGCCCAATCCGGTGGTGCGGCTGGACTTTGCCGGCGGCGACTACCGGCGGCCGAGCCTGTTGGAGGACAGCCTCATGGACCTGCTCGCGGCCGAGGAACGGCGCCATGAGGTGGAGGCGAACTACCGCACGGTTCCGGGCCGCTTCGCGCACCTGCTGGAAGTGCTGCACAAACGGACCGGCCGGCTGGTCGTGGTGCTGGTGGACGAATACGACAAGCCGATCCTGGACATGCTCGGCACGCCGGCCGTGGCGCGCGCCAACCGCGACTTTTCTGCGCAACGTGTACGGCGTGATCAAGTCGAGCGACGCCCACGTTCGGTTTACGTTCGTGACCGGCGTGAGCAAGTTCTCCAAGGTGAGCTTGTTCTCCGACCTCAACAACCTCACCGACCTCACGCTGGACCCGCGCTACTCCGCGATCTGCGGCTACACCGAGGCCGATCTGGATGCGGTGTTCGCCCCGGCGCTGCCCGGACTGGACCGCACGCGCATCCGCGACTGGTACAACGGTTACTGCTGGCTCGGCGAGGAGAAAGTGTACAACCCGTTCGACCTGCTGCTGCTGTTCGACAGCGGCAAGTTCAAGGCGCACTGGTTCGAGAACGGCTCGCCGGCGTTCCTGATCGACACGCTGTTCGAGCGGCGGGTCTCCACCGTATCGCTGCACGAGATGGTGAGCACCGAGGAGCTGCTGTCGGCGTTCGACGTGGACCACATAGGCACCCAGGCCCTGCTGTTCCAGACCGGCTACCTGACGATTACGGGAGAAACGGAACTCGGCGGGAGGGCGGTGTATCGGCTGGACTACCCCAACCGGGAGGTGCGGCAGAGCCTGAACGACATGCTGCTGCGCCATCTGGTGCGGGACGATGACCGGCAGATGGCCAACAGCTTCCGCCTGGCGCGCTTGCTGGAGACGGCCGACTGCGCCGGCCTGCAGGAGCTGTTCCACGCCTTCTTTGCGAGCATCCCGTATGAGTGGCATACCAACAACGACATAGCGCGCTACGAGGGGTACTACGCCAGCGTGTTCTACTCCTACTTCGCGGCGTTGGGCTATGACATCACGGTGGAGGAGTCGAGCGCGGCCGGGCGGCTCGACATGGCGGTGCGCACCGGCGGCCACGTCTACCTGTTCGAGTTCAAGGTGACGGAGCAAGCCGGAGCCGGGGCCGCGCTGGCGCAGTTGCGGGAGCGCGATTACGCGGCCAAGTACCGGGACCGGGGCGAGCCGATTCACCTGATCGGCGTGGAGTTCAGCCGCAAGACGCGCACCCTGACCGCCTTCGAGACCGCCGACGCCTGACCAGGCTCTTGCTACCCCGGTCGCTCCGCCAGCTCGTCGCGCCAGAGCGCGGCGAGGAAAAACTGCCACGGCCAGATCTCGATGCCGTGCGCGGGGCCGGGTTCGAGGCGCGGCCGCTCCTCGCGGCACACCAGGATGGAGCGCTCGACCAACCCCTCCTCCGCCAGCGCGCGCAGGCCGCGCAGGTGTTTGTCGTGGACGCGGCGGGCGGCCTTGGTCTCGATCGCCACGCGCCCATCCAGGATGAAGTCGACTTCGTAGCCCGACCGCGACCGCCAGTAGGCGAGCCCGGCGCGCGGGCGCCGGTAGTCGATCCAGAGCAGCCGCTCCAGCTGCAGGCAGCGGGGGATCGGGCCGCTCCGGTATCAGTGCCCGTAGACATGGCGATTATCATGATAACCGCCATCACCGATGGCGCCAATCGCTACCGAAGCCGGTGCGGAGGCCTGACGGCGACACCGGACTCCGCAGCGCCGGAACGCGGCGCGGTGTATACTGCCGCCATCAGAGGACAGACCGTGCGGAGTATGACGGCGCGCTTGCGGATCATCGCCATCGCGGCGCTGGCGGCCGGCTGGGCCGCGGCTTCATGGGCGCAGGACGCGACCGGAGCGGGCACCGGCGGCACCGATATGCAGGCAGCCGGCGCCGGCGCGCAGCAGGGCGGCGAGCCGGCAGACTTGGCGCTGGGAGCATCCCTGGTCCTGGGGATCGAGCAGACCGACGACGACGGCGCCACGTGGCAGGCGGCGACCCTGGCCCCGGAGCTCACCTTCGGCCGGTTCAGCCTGGGGTTGGCGCTGAAACTCCGCTTCCGGTTCGACGGCGGTCCGGACGGGAACCGGTGGGAGATTCGGGAACGGGACTGGCGCCCCGATCCGTCCGTGCCGGGCCGTTCGTTCCTGGACCTGTACCTGCCGATCATCCGGTACGCGCGCTACGGCGTGGAAGGGGAGCCGGTCGTGGTCCGGCTCGGTTCGTACGACTCCGCCACGCTCGGCTCCGGCTTCGTGCTCGGCGGTTACGCCAACACCGCGCTGCTGCCGGCGAGCCGGTTGTTCGGCGCCGACCTGGACGTCGACGGGGCGGCGTTCAACTTCCCGATTCTGGGGCTGGAAGGGGTCGTCAGCCACGCGCCGGCCGCCGACCTGTTGGGGGCGCGGCTCTGGGCGCGCCCGCTCTGGTCGCTCGGCCTGCCGCTCGTTTCCTCCATTCAGGTGGGGGCGACCGCGGCGGCCGACTTCTCGCCGTTCCGGTACGAGCCGGAATCGGCCGGAGCGGACGCCGGCCGCCGGGTCAACGTGTCGGCGATCGGCGCCGACGTGGTGGCGCCGGTCGTCGCCGACCCGTCGTTCACCGCCGCCGTGCATGGCGACGTGGCGCTGCTCGGCAGCGCCGACGCGGACGGGCGTTCGCTCGGTACGGCGCTCGGCGTCAGGGGCAGCGCGGTCGGCGCCGTCCGCTACGGATTTCAGTTCCGCCTGACCGACGACCGCTTCCTGCCGGTCTACTTCGACCGCGACTACGACCGGTTGCGGGCCGACAAGTACCGCTCGCTACGCGCGTTGGAGGCGGCGGCCACGCGGCCCGGCGCGCTGCAGGGACTGGTCCACGTGGGATGGGCCGCGCGGGTCGGCCTGTCGCTGCTGGAGCGGCGCATCGACGCCGACGTGAGCCTGGCGGGCCCGATCACCGGGCAGCGCGGCGCGCTGGCCGGCGTGCCTTACGCGCACCTGAGCGGATTGCAGGTGCAGGGGCGTCTGGGCGTCCGCGACGTCGGCATCCCGGGGCTGGAGGTCGCCGTCGATTATCGGAAACGGGACGTGAGCGGTCTGGGCGAACTGATCGAACCGCAGCACCTGTCGCTCGGCGCATCGGTGCGGTACCGGACCGGGGGCACGGTGCTGGCCGCCGCCTACCGCGGCCGCTACGACCCGGCGACCGGCGGCCTGGTCGGCGCGCCGTCCGTCGAAAGCTGGATCGAGCTGTTCTGACCGGCAATCCGCAACGCATGACCGCCCCCGGCGCCGGAGGAGCGTAGCCGCATGGGCCGCATCCGCGTCCTCACCGAAGAGACCGCCCGGCAGATCGCCGCCGGCGAGGTGATAGATCGTCCGTACTCGATCATCCGCGAGCTGCTCGACAACGCCATCGACGCCGGCGCCCGCGCCGTGCGGGTAGAGATCGTCAAGGGAGGCTTGGAGCGCATCCGCGTGATCGACGACGGCGCCGGCATGGATGAGGAGGACCTGCGGCTCTGCACGGTGCGGCACGCCACCTCGAAGATCGCCCACCATGAAGATCTCACGCGCGTGCGCACGCTCGGGTTCCGCGGCGAGGCGCTGGCCAGCATCGGCGCCTGCAGCGCGCTGTCGATCACTTCGCGCCGGCCGGACCGGCCGGCGGCGCACCGGGCGGCGGTCCGCTTTGGCCGGACCGGCCCGGTGGCGCCGAGCGCGGGCGTGCCCGGCACCACCGTGGACGTATCGTCGCTGTTCTTCGAGCTGCCGGCGCGGCGCCGCTTTCTCAAGAGCCGCGGCGCGGAGACGGCGTTGTGCCGGCGCACGCTGATCGAGAAGGCGCTGCCGCACGCCGAAGTCGGCTTCGAGTTCGCGGTCGACGGCCGCACGGCGCTACGGCTGCCGGCCGCCTCGCCGGTCGACCGGGCCGCCGCCGCGGCCGGATTGGACGCCGCCGACTTCACCTGCCTGCGCGGCGGCGGCGACGGCGTGCAGGTGACGGCGGTGGCGGCGCGCCCCGAACGGGCGCGGCGTGACCGGACCGGCATTCACGTCTATCTCAACCGCCGGCGCATCCACGACTTCGGCCTGTCCCAGGCGGTCGAATACGGTTACGGCGAGTTTCTGCCGGGCGGTCAGCACCCGGTGGCGTTCCTGTTCGTCGAAATCGACCCGGAACTGGTCGACTTCAACGTGCACCCGGCCAAGCGCGAAGCGCGGCTGCGCCGCCCCGGCGATCTGCACCGGGCGATCAGCTCGACTCTGCAGCGGGAGGTGCGTCGCTGGCGGTCGCCGGCGGACGGCGGCGCGCCGGATGCCGATTTCTACCGGAACCGGACCGGCGCGCCCCGCCGCGCCGTGCTGGCCGAAGCGCCGCCGGCGGCGTCCGGCGCGGCATCTGCGCACGCGGCGTCCGCGCCCGCAGGGTCCGCGCACGCGGGGCACATGGACGTGGCGGCGGGGGACGCGGCGCCTACGCTGCCCGACGTGGCGCCCGCACTGCCGCCGCTGGCGCCGCGCCGGGCGGCCGCCGCGCCGGCCGCGCCGGAGGGCGATCCGCCGCCGCGCGCCGCGGCCGGGACAGCCCCCGGCGCTTGGCGCGGGCGCGCGCCGGACGCGGACGCGCGGGTACGGTATCTCGGTCAGGCGTTTCAGCTCTTCCTGGTCGCCGAGGTGGGCGACCGCCTCTATTTCGTCGATCAGCACGCCGCCCACGAGCGGGTCCTGTATGAACGGCTGCGCGCGGGCGCGATCGACCGGCAGCAGCTGATCGCCGGGCCGACGGTCGAGTTGTCGCCGGAACAGGAAACGGAGCTGCGCGGGTTCCTGCCCGACCTGGAGCGGTGCGGCTTTCGCCTGCAGGCCGAAACCGGCGGACGCTACCGGATCACCGAGATCCCGGCCGCGGCGGCGCGGCTGCCGGCCGACCATCTCTGCCGCTTCGTCCGGCTCTGCGCGGGAACGCCGGAGGATTGGGACCGCGACGTGTACAGCGGCCTGGCGTGCCGGCTGGCGATCAAGGAGGGCGAGGTGATCGACGACCGGTCCGGGCAGCGGCTGCTCGAACGCTCCTTCCGCATCGACCCGCAACGGTGTCCGCACGGCCGGCCGCTCTGGTTCGAGATCAGCCGCGCGGCGCTGGAAGGCTCGGTGGGGCGGCCGGCGCGGTGAAGAACGCTACCACCACGTATACCAGGTAAAACGGCCTAACCTAACCTAACCGCCGCCCGTTGCGCCGCTCCGGCGCCCGAACCGGCGCGCGTAGAGCCGCGCCAGCGGACGCACCGCCACCGCGGCGGCCAGCCGCGACAGCGCGCGCACCGCGCGCCGCCACCACGGGACCCGCTGCAACCGCTGCAGGCGTTCGATCGCTTCGCGCAGCTCCTCCGGCCGCAGATCAATACGCTGGACGTTCTCTTCGATCTCCAGCGCCAGCGTCTCGCGCTCGGCGTCGCGGTCGACCACGACCGCGTTGATCCGCTTCCAGCCGAGCCGGCGGGCGCTCTCCAGCCGCCGGTTGCCGGCGATCAGCACCGACCGGCGGTTGATCAGGATCGGGCAGAGCTGGCCGTGCTTGCGCAGGCTCTCCATCAGCGGCGAGAGATCGCCGACCGAGGCCCGGATGCGCTTGCCGATGACGATCGATTCGATCTCGACCTGCATCAGCCGCCGTCCTGCCCGCCGCCGGCGGGACCGGTCAGGCGGCGGTAGCCGGCGCCGTCGAGCAGCTCGTCGAACTCGGCGTCGTCGGCCGGGGCGAGCTCGAAGATCCAGCCGCGGCCTTCGGCGTCTTCGTTGATCAGCCGCCCGGCGCCCGGTTCGCGCAGCCGCTCGTTGACCGCGGTCACCGCGCCGCCGACCGGCGCGTAGAGCTCGGTGGCCGCCTTGAGCGCGTCGATGGCGCAGACCGGTTCGCCGCGGCCGACCCGGGCGCCCACCCGGGGGAGCTGCACGTAGGTGATCTCACCGAGCTCTTCCTGCGCGAACGCCGTCAGTCCCACGCGGACGCGGGACCCATGCCGTTGCGCCCAATGATGATCGCGGGTGTACCGTCGTTCGTTCGGGGCCATCAATCGAGCAGCGGGTTGCCTGCCGCCGGCGCCGATTGTCCCGTCCCGGCGGCGGGCGCGTCCAGCGGCTCGAACGGCGGCGCGTCGGCGTCGACGGTGGCCATCGCCCGGCGCAGATTGCCGACCGCCGCCGCGCGGCTCGCCGCCTCCGCGCCGGCCAGCGTGTCGCGCGCGCGGGGCTCGGTGCCGATCAGGAACAGCTCGCGGACGATCGGCTCGCGCGGTTCGCCGGCCGGCAACAGGCCGGAGCGGGCGTTGACCGCGACCTCGATCAACCCGGAGGCCGGCCGGGCGAAGTCCTCCTCCGGCAGGCCGGCGTGGATGCGCTGCATGTAGTCCGCCCACGTCGTGCCGGCGGCCCGGCCGCCCGACAGGCTGCGGCCGAGCGATTCGCCGGGCTCGTCGAATCCCATCCACACCGCGGTGACCACGTGCGGGGTAAAGCCGACCGTCCACGCATCCGACCAGTTCTGCGTGGTGCCGGTCTTGCCGCCGACCGGGAACTCCAGGCCGCCGGCCCGCCCGGCGGCCGCCGTCAGTGTCCCCGACCTCACGGTGCTGCGCAGCAGGTCGACCATCAGGTAGGCGGCGGCCGGTTCCATGATCCGCAGGTCGTCCCCGGCCGCCCGCTGGCGGTCGCGCAGGTCCTTTTCCACTTCCAGCACGACGCGTCCGTCCCGGTCCTCGACGTACCGGATCGCCACCGGCTCCACCGCGCGGCCCTGATCGACGAAGGTGGCGTAGGCGCGCGCCATCTGCAGCGGCGTGACCGTGATCACGCCGAGTCCGAGCGGGTACTTGCGCGGGAACGTCGCCTCCATCTCGACCGGATCGGAAATGCCGAGCATCCGCGCGGCGCGTTCGATCGCCGCGTCGAAGCCGATCAGGTCGAGCACGCGCAGCGACGGCACGTTCATCGAGTGCTTCAGCGCGCTCCGCGCCAGCACCCGCCCCTGCCACTCGCCCAGGTAGTTGAGGGGAGCGTAAAGGCTGCCGTCGTCGTTGCGGAAGACGACCGGCGCGTCGAGCAGCATGGTCGCCGGGGTGATCGCCCCCGAGCTGATCGCCGCCGAGTAGTACAGCGGCTTGAAGGCGGAGCCGGGCTGCACCTTCGACTGCACGGCCCGGTTGAACTGATTGCCCCGCTCCAGGTCGCGCCCGCCGACCATCGACAGGACGTGCCCGCTCGACGGCGCGATCGACACCAGCGCGCCCTGCACGTCGACGCGCCGCTGCCGCTGCGTCAGCTCGTCGCGGGCGCGGCGGGTCAGCGCCTTGACGCCGCCGGCGTCCCAGATCGACGCCAGCAGATCGAGCGCCGGGCTCAGCTCGGCGTCGAACAGCGCGCGGCCGGCCACGCGGTTCGCGTGGTTGCCGACGCGCAGCCGGTCGACGTCGAAGGCGAGCGACAGCAGATCGACCAGCGGCAGGTATTCGTCTTCGGTGACCTCCAGGCGCGTGCCGCGCTGCGCGTTGCGGAGGTCGTTGACCCGCGTCAGGTGCTCCTCCATCACCGTCTCGGCGATCGCCTGATGGTCGAGGTCGAGCGTGGTGTGAACGATCAGGCCGGCCCGGTAGACGTCGAGCGAACCGAGCAGCAGATCCTCCAGCTGCAGGCGGACGTACTCGCTGAAGTGCGGCGCCAGGTCGACCCGTTCGTAGAAGGCGCTGCTGGCGTTGGAGCGCGTGTAGTCGAAGCTGTCCCAGTAGTCGGCCAGCGACCGCGCCGCGTCGGCCGCGCTGACGTGTCCGAGCTCCGCCATCTGCCCCAGGATCAGCGTCTGCAGCTCGCGCGCGCGGTTGGGGTTGGTGAACGGCGAGTTGCCGCCGGGCCGGTTGAGCTGGACGACCAGCATGGCGGCCTCCGCCACCGTGATGTCGCGCGCGGAGCGGCCGGTGTAGAACTGCGCGGCGGCTTCGATGCCGTAGGTCCCTTCGCCGAAGTAGACCAGGTTGAGGTAGCGCTCCAGGATCTCGTCCTTGGTGAGCCAGCGCTCCAGCTGAATCGCGTACCAGAGCTCGCGGAGCTTGCGCCGCAGGGTGATCTCCGACCGGTCGGCGAACAGGGTGCCGGCCAGCTGCTGGGTGATGGTGCTGGCGCCGCCGCCGAAGCGGCCGCGCAGGGTGGTCCAGGCCGCGCGCAGGATGTCCGGCACGCGGAAGCCGGGATGCCGGTAGAAGTGCCGGTCCTCGCGCGTGAGCAGCGCGTCGATCAGGTGCGGCGGCAGCTCCTCAAAGCGGATGATCTCGCGCTTCTCCACGGAGAAGAACTCGGTGATGAGGCGGCCGTGCCGGTCCAGGAGCTGCGTGGGGAGGGCGGGGCGGCCGGTCTCGTAGATGTCGAGGCCGCGGATGTTGCGGGTGCCGGCTAAGGCGAGCCCCAGGCCGGCGCCGACGCCGGCCGTGACGACCAGCAGGACCGCGGAAACGAAAAATGGCCGGCCCCTCATGGGGCCGACCAACCCTTGCGGGAACGCCGGTTATGATATAGTAAACTGGGAGGGGAACTATAGATAACCGACACTCTCCTTATCGACACCTGCGTGCGGTACCTTAGCGGCGCCGGGCAGATATCGCCAAAGATTCCATACAGCATACCCGTTTGCGGGAGCAGGTCAACCCTCCGGCCGGACGCCGTCCCCGTCCGGGCCCGCTTCGGGGCGCCCGCGCCGCCGGCCGCCGGCGGTGAGCAGCACGCCGACCGCCCCCAGGTCGGCCACGATCAGGATGATCGCCGGCAGCACCGCCCCGGCGGCGATCAGCGCCAGCACGAACAACGGGGCGGCCGCCAGCGTCGTCACCCAACCGAGCAGGCGCGCCGCGGCGACGCCGGCGGCGCGCAGCGCCGCGCGCAGGCCGGTCTCTTCCGCCTGGCGGCGGACCCGCCGCGCCAGCATCCAGCCCACGCCGATCACGAAGGCGGCGAGCAGCAGGACGTTGTAGAGCGAACGCATGCGCGTGGCCACCAGCCAGAGCGGCGTGACGATCGCCGCGCTCACGGCCACCACCGCGGCGGTCAGCCCCAGGCCGATGCCGACCCGGCGGGCGACCGCTCCGTAGGCGGCGAGCGCCGCGCGCGCCGCGCGTCTCAGCCCCGCCGTGGCTGCGCCTCCGCCGCCGGCCGCGCTCCGGGAAAGCAGGCCGCGACCTCGGGCGGGATGCGCTCACCGGGGCGCCAGTAGCCGAGCGCGCGGCCCGGCGAGCGCGCGCCGTGGTAATCGGAGCCGCCGGTGACGAACAGGCCGAGCCGGCCGGCGAGCGCCCGCACCGCCGCCGAACGCTGCCGGGACAGGGACGGGTGGTACGCCTCAACGCCGGTCACCCCGGCCGCCGCGGCCGCCCGCAGGAGCGCCGCCAGCTCGTCGTCGGCGCCGCCGGCCGGATGGGCCAGCACGCCGTGGCCGCCGGCGTCCCGCAGCGCGTCGATCGCCTCGGCGAGCTGCACGGCGCGGCGCGGTACGTGGAACGGGCGCCCCGAACCGAGCAGGCGGCGGAAGGCGTCGGCGGTGTCGGCCGCTACGCCCCGCCGTACCAACACGGCGGCCACGTGCGGCCGGCCGACGCTCCCGCCGCCCGCCTCCGCCTGCACCTCGGCGTAGTCGATCGCCAGCCCGTGCCGCCGCATCCGCTCGACCATCGCCAGGTTGCGCTCCGTGCGGCGCTCCCGGATTCGTTCCAGCAGCGGTCCGAGCCGCGAACCCCGGCCGCAGTCGGCGAAACCCAAGCCGAGCAGGTGGACGTGGCGGTCCCCGTCCCGCAACGCCAGCTCCACCCCGGCGATGAAGCGCATGCCGCGCTCGGCGGCGGCGCGGGCCGCCGCCTCCACTCCCGCCACGGTGTCGTGGTCGGTCAACGCGATGGTGGTGACGCCGGCGCGGTGGGCGGCGTCGATCAGGTCCTCGGGCCGGTCGCTGCCGTCGGAGCAGATGGAGTGGGTGTGCAGGTCGGTCACCTCAGTAGCCGCGCTCCAGGTCGCAACGAAAGCGGAGTTCCCGGCCGGCCACAAAGCGGCGCAGGTTGTCGATGAAGACCTCCCCCCGCCGCGTCAGCAGCTGCGCCGACTCGGCCGACACGTGCGCGGTGAGATAGACCCGCGGATGGTCCCACAGCGGGCTGTCCGCCGGCGGCGGCTCCCGGTCGGTGGAGTCGATCGCCGCCCCGGCCAGGTGGCCGGCGTCGATGGCGGCGACCAGCGCCCCCTCATCGACGATGCCCCCGCGCGAGACCACCACCACGTGCGCGCCGGGGCGCAGGCGGGCCAGCTGCTCGGCGCCGATCATCCCTGCGGTGGCGGCGGTGCGCGGCGCGGTGATCACCAGCCAGTCGGTGCGGTCGAGCATGTCGTGCAGCCGGTCGACCGGCCACACCGCGGCGACGCCGGGGGGGCAGGGGACCGGCGTCAGGTCGACCGCGTACACCTCCACGTCGAACGCCGCCGCGCGCCGCGCCACGGCCCGGCCGATGTCGCCGAAGGCCAGGATGCCCATGGTCGATCCGGCCAGCTCCAGGATGCGCGCCCGGTAGTGGTCGGTGCGCCAGCGCCGGGCGGCCTGGTCGTCGAGCGACTCGCGGAGCTGGTGGGCGAGCGCCAGCATCATCCCAAAGGTGTATTCGGCCATCGGAATGACATGCGCCTCGCGCGCGTTGGTCATGATCACGCCGCTCGACGCGAACTCCGGGACGCGGCGCAGCACCGAGTCGAAGCCGATGCCGATGAAGTGGTACCAGCGCAGGCGCGACGCCCGCCGGAACGCCTCCCGGTCGAGCGGTCCGAAGATGACGTCGACCTCCGGGGCGATGCGCCGTTGTTCTTCCGGCGTGCGGGCGACGGTGAAGCGGGCGCCGGGGAACTCCGACCGGAGCCGCGCCAGGAAGGCGGGGCCGAAGTCGAAGCAGACGCCGACATGGACGGGGCGTGCGGGTGCGTTCATCGGGCCCCATGATAGCCGACGCGCGCCCGCCGCGCGCGCCGCTTGGGTACGCGCGTTATGATCCCGGCATGGATGCGAAGCTGGAGGGGGCGGCGCGGCTGGCAGGCAAACGGGCGCTGGTCACCGGCGCCGGCTCCGGGATCGGCGCGGCGGTCGCGGCGCTGTTCGCCCGGCACGGCGCCGCGGTGGCGGGCGCCGACCGGGACGCGGACGCCGCGGCGCGAACCGCCCGCGCCATCGCGGCCGCCGGCGGCCGGGCGGCGCCGCTCACCGCGGACGTGTCGGTCCGCCGCGAGGCGGAGGCGTGCGTGGACGACGCGGTGGCGGCGCTCGGCGGACTCGACGTGGTGGTCAACTCCGCCGGGGTGACGCCCCGCTACGCGCCGTCCGGCTGGGACTACGAACGGATCTGGGATTGGGTGATGGCGGTCAACCTCAAGGGGACGTACCTGATCTCGCGGCGGGCGGCGCAGGCCATGACCGGCGGCGGGGCGATCGTCAACCTCTCGTCGATCTACGGGCTGGTCGGCCGGCCGATGTTCTTCGGCACCGGCGACGATCCGTATCCGCCCGGCAAGGCGGGCGTGATCGGCCTGACCCGCGACATGGCCAACGGCTTCGGCGCGCGCGGCATCCGCGTCAATGCGCTCTGCCCGGCGTTCGTGCTGACGCCGCTCACCAGCACGCTCACCGGCGATCCGGCGTGGCGCGCGAAGATGGAGGCGATGCAGCCGCTCGGCCGGCTCGGCACGGCGGAGGAGGTGGCGTACGCGGCGCTCTTCCTGGCGTCCGACGAGGCGTCGTTCATCACCGGCGCCGCGCTGCCGGTCGACGGCGGCTACACGTCGGTGTGAGCGTCCGCGATCGCCGCCCGCAGGCTCGCTTCGATCCGGTCGCAGATGGCGTCGAGGTCGCCGCGGCCGGCGGTGAGCGCCGGAGCTATGGCGAACCAGCCGGGATCGACGCGCAGGATGACGCCGTCGTCGACCGCGCGCCGCGCCAGGGCGGCGCCCACGCGCGGGTCGGTGAGCTCGACGCCGAGCAGCACGCCGCGACCGCGCACCTCGCGCACCACCCCGGCGCCGCGTAGCGCCTCCAGGCGCGAGCGGAGGTGGGCGCCGTGGTTGCGCGCCGCGGCGCACAGGCCGTCGTCGGCGATCGTGTCGATCACGGCGATGGCGGCGGCGGCGGCCAGCGGGTGGCCGGCGAAGGTGTTGCCGTGCATGAAGTGGACGCCGTCGCGCTCCGATCCCCAGAAGACGTCGCCGATGCCGCGGCGGGCGGCGATGGCGCCGATCGGGATGACGCCGGACGTCATGCCCTTGCCGCAGCAGATGACGTCCGGCGTGACGCCGAAGGTCTGCGCGGCGAACATGTTGCCGGTCTTCCCGAACCCGGTGATCACCTCGTCGAAGATGAGCAGCACCGCGTGGCGATCGCAGATTTCGCGCAGCAGGGAGAAGTACTCCGGGGTGGGGGTGATGACGCCGCCGGTGTTGCCGATCGGCTCCACGATGACGGCGGCGACCGTCTCCGGGTCCTCGGCTACTATGGCGTCCTCCACCGCGGCGGCGGCGAAGCGGTTGCACTCCTCCCAGGACGGGAAGCGCCCGCGGTAGTGGGAGGGCGGAAACACCTTGACGAAGCCGCCCATCTGCGGCTCGAACCGGGTTTTGCGCGGCCCGGTGCCGCTGGCCGCCATCGCCCCGAAGGTGCTGCCGTGGTAGCCGTGGTAGCGGCTCACCACCTTGTACTTGCCGGGATGGCCGGTCTGCTTCCAGTACTGGCGGGCCAGCTTGAGCGCCGCCTCGACCGCCTCCGAGCCGCCGGAGAAGGTCTTGATGAAGTCGAGGTCGCCGGGGGTGACGGCGCCGAGCTTGTCGACCAGCTCCAGCGTGACGTCGGCCACGCCGTGCAGGGGCGGGGCGAAGGCGAGCCGGTCCATCTGCTCGCGGACCGCGGCCAGCACGCGCGGGTGGCGGTGGCCGAGGCTGGCGACGAAGATGCCGCCGATGGCGTCGAGGTAGCGCCGGCCGGCGGCGTCCCAGTAGTAGACGCCGTCTGCGCGCGTGACGATCAGCGGCGCGGCGGCGAAGCGCTGCATCGGCGTGAAGTCGACCCACGTGCGGGCCAGCAGCTCGCGCTGCCGCGGGGTGACGCCCATGCCCCGCAGTCTACCGGACCGCCGCGGCCCCCGGAAGGGCCGGCGCCCGCAGGACCTGCAAATTGACCGGCCGGGATGGCGGCGGCTATGGTGGGGTTGAGGCGAGCAGGTGCAGGCGCTTGAGATAACGACGATAAACGACTTCGTGCGGGTCCTCGATGAGCATCCGCAGTGGCTGGAAGCGGTGCGCGGGCGGCTGCTGCCCCGCGCGGTGCTCGACCTGCCGCGGCAGCTCGCTGACTTCGCCGCCGCCACTGACCGAAGATTCGAGGCCCTGGAGGGCCGACTCGGAGAGGTGGAAGGCCGACTCGGAGAGGTGGAGGGTCAAGTCAAGCAGCTCCGTACCGAAGTCGAGGCGCAGGGACGCCAGCTCGAAGATCACGGAAACCAGCTCAAGCAGCTCCGTACCGAAGTCGAGGCGCGGGGGCGGCAACTCGATCAGCTCCGTACCGACGTCGCTCCGATCAAGGCCGCTCACGTCATCAACGCCGCACGCCGCTTGGCATATCGGATAGCTGAGGTGCAGGGACTGGAGTTCGTCGGCATCGTCGAACCGCAGGACCTTGGAGCCATGGTGCGCTCCTCCGACACGCACGATATCTCCGACGGCGATCTGGACAGTTTCCGCGATGCCGACATGGTGCTGCGCGCAAAAGGCCCGGACGGGTCCGCGTGCTACGTGGCGGTGGAGGCTTCCTACACCGTCAACGGCCGCGATACCCGCCGCGCCATCCGTAACGCGCAGTTCCTGACCCGCTTCACCGGGCTCCGCGCCTATGCCGTGGTGGCCGGCCTGCGGCGCGACGACCGGATTGGCGACGACGTGGACTCGGGGACGGTCGCCTGGTTCAAGCTGCGCTCGCGCGTTCTGGAAGTGGACTGACCGGCCGCTACCGGCGGTAGCCGGCGCGCCCGCTCGCCTCCGCATGAAACGTTCCGCTCAGGTCATCCTGCTCGGCGCCGTCACGGTCGCCGTCGCCATGGGGGCGCGCCAGTCGTTCGGGCTGTTTCTGCAGCCGGTGTCGGCGGCGCTGGCCACCGGGCGCGAGACCTTCAGCCTCTCCATCGCGCTGCAGAACATCATGTTCGGGCTGCCGCTGGCCGGCATGATCGCCGACCGGATCGGGCCGCGCTGGGTGGTGGCGGCCGGCGCCGTCGTGTACGCCCTGGGGCTCGCGGCGCTGTCGCTGGCCGCCTCGGCCGCCGCGCTCTACCTCGGCTTGGGTCTGCTGGTCGGCCTGGCGCTGAGCGCGACCTCGTACGTGGTGATCCTGGGCGCGGTGGCGCAGGTCGTTCCGGCCGAGCGGCGGGGAACCGCCTTCGGCGTCATCACCGCGGCGGGATCGTTCGGGACCTTCGCCGTCGTGCCGGCCATGCAGTGGCTGATCGGCGCGGTGGGGTGGCAGGCGACCCTGCTGTACGCCGCCCTGGCGGTCGGAGCGATCGCGCTGCTGGCGGCCGGCTTCCCGGTCCGAGCGGCGGCGGGCCCCGGAGCGGCGGCGGGGCCCGGAGCGGCGGCGGGGCCCGGAGCGGCGGCCGGGAGGGGAGGGGGCGGGCCGTCCGGTGACGCCGGCGAAGCTGGCCTGGGCGCCGTGTTCCGCCGGGCGCGCACCCACTCCGGCTATCTGCTGCTCAACGCCGGTTTCTTCGTGTGCGGCTTTCACGTCGCCTTTATCGCCACCCATCTGCCGTCGTTTCTGGCCGATCAGGGCGTGGCGCCGGCGGTGGGCGCCACGGCGCTGGCGCTGATCGGTCTGTTCAACATGCTCGGCTCGTTCCTGTTCGGCCGGCTGGGCGACCGCTTCCGCAAGAAACGGCTGCTGAGCCTGTTGTACTTCCTGCGGGCGGTGACCATCGCCTGTTTCCTGATCGTACCGGTCACCGGCGCCACGGCGCTGGTGTTTGCGGCGGTCATCGGCTTTCTGTGGCTGGCGACCGTGCCGCTCACCAGCGGGACCGTGGCGCAGATCTTCGGCGCGCGCCACCTTTCGTCGCTGTACGGCATCGTCTTTCTGTCCCATCAGGTCGGCAGCTTTCTGGGCGTCTGGCTCGGCGGGCGCATCTTCGACGCTACCGGCTCCTACCTCCCGGTCTGGATCGGGGCGATCGTCCTGGGGGTCGCCGCCGGCGTCGTGCACCTGCCGATCGACGACCGGGCGTTGCCGCGCCAGGGCCGGCTTGCGCCCGCGCCCGAAGGCGCGCCGCCGTGATACGGTAGCCGCGGCTCTTTTGACGGAGGTACGGATGGACGCACGAATCGCTTCGGTGGAGCGCACCCTGCACTGGGTGCCGATGGAGGAACGCATCCGGGTCGAGATGGAGCGCGCCGGCATCCACGCCTGGTCGGAGGTGGAGGTGATCCGCGTGACCACCGAGTCGGGGGTGAGCGGCTGGGGCGAAACGATCCAGAACTACACCTGGGGGAGGGCGGACGCCGACGAGCGGGTGATCGGCCGCTCGCCGTTCGATCTGTACTGGGACGACAGCCTGGGCGCCGGTCTGCAGATGGCGGTGCTCGATGCGGCCGGCAAGCTGGCCGGCGCGCCGGCGCACCGCCTGCTCGGCCGGCAGGTGCGCAGCCACTGCCCGTTGTCGTTCTGGGATCACGACATGTCCCCGGCGATGTATGAGGCGGAGGCGCGCGAGGCGGTGCGCCTGGGCTACACCTGCATGAAGATCAAGACCCGGCCCTGGTGGGACGTGCATGAGACGATCGCCCGCATCTCCGAGGCGACGCCGCCGTGGTTCAGCATCGACGCCGACTGGAACGACTTCCTGCTCGATGAGCCGACCGCGCTGCCGGTGCTGAGCGCCCTGGAAACGGAGTTCCCGAAGATCAAGATCTACGAGGGGCCGATCCCCGCCGACGACGTCGACGGCAACCGGCGGCTCCGCTCCGCGCTGCGCACGCCGATCGCCCATCATTACGTCGATGCCCGGCAGGGCGTGGGGCGCGCCGAGTACTGCGACGGCTACGTGATCGGCGGCGGCGTGGCCGCCATCTGCCGGGCCGGCGCCTTCGCCGGCGAGGCGCGGATGCCGTTCTTTCTGCAGATGGTCGGTACCGGGCTGACCGTTGCGCTCTGTCTGCACCTGGGCGCGGTGCTGCCGGCGGCGCGCTGGCCGGCGGTCACCGTGCATGAGCTGTACCGGCACAACCTGCTGACGGCGCGCATCCCGGTCGCCGGCGGCTACGCGGCCGTGCCGGACGCGCCCGGTCTGGGGGTGGAGGTCGACCAGGCGGCGCTCGACCGGTACCGGGTGGAGCGGGCGGACCTGTCCCTGCCGCGGCGCCTGGTCCGCTACCGGCGGCCGTCGGGATTGACCGTGCACTTCCGGGACGGGCGGGGGCCGGGATCGACGTCGTGGACGTACTTCGCGGCCGGCAACCAGCCCGCCTTCGAGCGCGGCGTGGTGACCGACCTGATCCATGACGACGGCAGCGAGGAGTTCCGGCGGCTCTACGAGCGGACCCCGGAAGGCCCGGTCGTGAGCGGGGAGTGACCGAGCGCGGCGACCGGCGATGAGAGCGGCGGACGCGCTGCTGCGCGCCGTGGCGGCGTGCGGCGTGCGGCGCGTCTTTGCGCTGTCCGGCAATCAGATCATGTCCGTGTTCGACGCCGCCATCGGCATGCCGTTGGAGCTGATCCATGTCCGTCATGAGGCGGCGGCCGTGCACGCGGCCGACGCCATCGGCCGGCTGAGCGGCCGGCCGGGGGTGGCGCTGGTCACCGCCGGACCGGGGTTCGCCAATACGGTGTCCGCCCTGTACGCGGCGCGGTGCGCGGAGTCGCCGCTGGTGCTGCTGTCGGGGGCCGCGCCGTCGGGGCGGCCCGGCGCCGGCGCCTTTCAGGAGATGGATCAGGCCGGGCTGGCGGCCGCGGTGAGCAAGGCGTCGTGGACCTGCGTTGCGCCCGAACGGCTGGCCGGCGACTTCGCGCGGGCGCGGCGGCTGGCGGTGACCGGCCGGCCGGGCCCCGTGCACGTGGCTATGCCGGTCGACGTGCTGGAGTCGGTGGTGAAGGCGGGCGACGAACAGGACGCCGAGCGCGTGGCCGAATCCGGGGAGGAGGGGAGGGCGGCGGTCGCCCCGGATGCGGCCGGCCCGGATGCGGCGTGCCGGGTGATCGCCGAGGCGGCGCGCCCGCTGGTGCTGGCCGGCCCGCCGTACCGCCGCCGCCACGCCGCCGGCGTGACGCGCCGGCTGAGCGAGGCGGGCGTAGCGGCGGTCGCCATGGACAGCCCGCGCGGGCTCCGCGATCCGGCGCTCGGCGCACTCGCGGAGGCGGTGGCGCAGGCAGACCTGATCGTGCTGCTCGGCAAGCGGCTCGACCACGCGCTGGAGCTCGGGGCGGCGCCGCCGTTCGCGCAGAACTGCCGGTTCGTGCAGATCGACCCGGAGGAGGAGGCGTTGCGCCAGGCGGCGGGCATCGCGGGCGGCCGGATGCTGCTGCAGGCGCAGGGCGATCCGGGGCGGTGGGCGGCGGCCATGGCGGAGCGTCTGGCCGGCTGCGGCATGGACTCAGGATGGCGCAGGGAGGTGGAGGCGGCTGTCGCCTATCGTCCCGCGCAGTGGCGGAGCGCCGGCGGCGATTGGCCGGTCCATCCCGCGCGGCTCGGCTACGCCGTGCACGACTTCCTGGCCGGCTCGCCCGAATCGGTGTTCGTATCGGACGGCGGCGAGGTAGGGCAGTGGGCGCAGGCGTGCGTGGACGCCCCGCACCGCATCATCAACGGTCCGGCGGGGGCGATCGGGGCGGCGCTGCCGTTCGCGCTCGCCGCCCGCACGCTGTTTCCCGGCGCGCGCATCGCCGCGACGCTCGGCGACGGCACGTTCGGGTTCCACGCGTTGGAGATCGACACCGCGGTGCGGTACTGCCTGCCGTTCGTGGCGGTGATCGGCAACGACGCGCGCTGGAACGCGGAGGTGCAGGTGCAGCGCCGCAACTACGGCGCCGGCCGCGCGGCCGGCTGCGAGCTGCGCCCGAGCCGCTACGACGGCGTGGCCCGCGCGATGGACGCCTACGGAGCGGCGGTGGAGTCGGCCGCCGCGCTGCCGGCGGCCCTGGAGGCGGCGCACGCCTCCGGCCTGCCGGCGTGCGTCAACGTCCGCCTGCAGCCGGTCGCGGCTCCGCTTATCGCCCGTGGCTGAGGGTGCGCGGCGCCTCGGTCATGGCGCCGCCGGGATGCCGTAGCGCGTCGATCGCCTCCTCGAATCCGTCGTCGTCATCGCCCGGCCACGTGCCGGATAGCTCCTCGACGTCCGATAACGGTTCCACGTTCTGCAGACGCTCCAGCTCCTCCAACGACGGAGAGTTCCAGAAGGTCTGATCGCTCTCCGTATATCGGGGCTCGTTCATGGTGAAAAGATCAGAGGGCGGCGGCGACCAAGTCGCCTACCTGGGTGGTGGAGTGGCCCATGCGGCCGGCGGACATGCTTTGCATCCGGGGCGTGGTGGCGCGGATGGCGGCGTCGACGCGCTGCGCGGCGCGGCTCAGATTCGGCATCGACTTCTGTTCGCCGAGCACGGACAGCAGCATACCCATGGCGGCGATGGCGGCGATCGGGTTGATCACGTTCTTGCCGGTGTACTTGGGCGCCGATCCACCCATGCACTCGAACATGCTGCAGCCGTCCGGGTCGGGGTTGATGTTGCCGCCGGCGGAGACGCCCAGGCCGCCCTGAATCATGGCGCCGATGTCGGTGATGATGTCGCCGAACATGTTGGGCACCACCACCGTGTCGTAGTACTCCGGGTTCTTGACGAACCACATGCAGGCGGCGTCGATGTGGTTGTAGTCGCGGGTGACGTCGGGGTAGTCGGCGCCCATCTCGTGGAAGGCGCGCTCCCACAGGTTGGCGGCGTAGGTGAGGACGTTGGTCTTGTGCACCAGCGTCAGCTGCATCTTGTCCTTGCGGCGCCGGCACAGCTCGAATGCGTAGCGCAGGCAGCGGTCGACGCCGAAGCGGGTGGCGATCATCTCCTGCGTGGCCACCTCCTGCGGGGTGTTCTTGCGCAGGAAGCCGCCGGCGCCGCAGTACAGGTCTTCGGTGTTCTCGCGCACGACGTCGAAGCTGATGTCGTCCGGCCCCTTGTCCCTGAGCGGCGTCTCCACGCCGGGGTAGAGCTTGATCGGGCGCAGGTTGACGTACTGGTCGAGCTGGAAGCGGATGGCCAGCAGCAGCCCCTTCTCCAGTATGCCGGGCGTCACGTCCGGGTGGCCGATGGCGCCCAGGTAGATCGCGTCGAACCGGCGCAGCTCGTCGATCTGCCGTTCGGTGATGACTTCGCCGGTCGCCAGATAGCGGTCGCCGCCGTAGTCGAAGTCGACCCGCTCGTAGGTGACGCCTTCGAGCGGAGCGACCGCCTCCAGCACCTTGCACGCCTCCGCGGTCACCTCGGGTCCCGTGCCGTCACCCCCGATGACGGCGATCTTGATCGAATCGGACAACTGTTCCCTCCGTTTGTGTGGCGCGCATCCTACCAGATCGGACCGGTCCCGCGCGGCGCGTGCCATACTGGTCTGCCACATGGACTTCGGCGCCGAAGGGAGCGCGGTGGCCGCGGTGGCGGAGGCGCACCGGCTTGCCTACGGGCATCTGGTCAATCCCGCGTTCGCCGCCGAGACCTCGCTGATCGACCCGCTGCCGCACCAGCGCATCGCCGTCTACGAGCAGATGCTGCGGCAGGCGCCCCTGCGCTTCCTGCTGGCCGACGACGCGGGGGCCGGCAAGACGATCATGACCGGCCTGTACGTGCGCGAGATGCTGTCGCGGCGGCTGATCCGCCGGGTGCTGATCGTGCCGCCGGCGGGGCTGGTCGGCAACTGGGAGCGGGAGATGCGGACCCTGTTCCGGCTGCCGTTCCGCATCGCCGGCGGCGCCGATGCCCGCGCCGGCAACCCGTTCCTGGCGCCCGGCGGCGACCTGGTCATCGCCAGCATCGACACCCTGGCCGGCGAGCGCTCGTTCCGCCGGCTCGCCGACCCTGCCACCCCCGCCTACGACCTGGTCGTCTTCGACGAGGCGCACAAGCTGGCGGCCCGGCGCGAACCCGACTTCCGGGTGCGCAAGACCGACCGCTACCGGCTGGCCGAGGCGCTGGCCGGCGCCGCGGCCGACGATAACGCCAGCCCCGGCAGCGCCGGCAGCGACCGGGCCGGCGGGGCGCGCTGGACGCTGCCCTGGTCGGCGCGGCATCTGCTGCTGCTCACGGCCACGCCACACATGGGCAAGGACGATCCCTACTACTTCCTGTGGCGCCTGCTGCTGCCCGACACGCTGTCCACCGCCGCCGCGTTCGACCGCTTCCCGCCGGAGTCGCGCCGCAACCACTTCCTGCGCCGCACCAAGGAGGAGATGGTCCGCTTCGACGGCGCGCCGCTCTACCCGCAGCGCCGTTGCGACACGCTCAGCTACGCCCTGGCGCAGGGACCGGGGAGCGAGCAGGAGCTGTACGACGCGACCACCGACTACATCCGCTACTACTACAACCGCGCGCGGGTCCTCAACCGGTCGGCGGCGCGGCTGGCGATGAGCGTCTTCCAGCGGCGGCTGGCCAGCTCCACCTACGCGCTGATGCGCTCGTTCGAACGCCGCCACGAGAAACTGGCGGCGCTGATCGCGCAGATTCGGGAGGGCCGTCTCTCGGAAGAGCAGCTCGCACGCGGGCAGCGGCGCCTCGACGGTCTGGACGACGAGTTCGAGACCCGCACCGCCGACGAGGACGCCCCCGCCGGGGCGGACGGCGCCGAGCGCCACGAAGGGTTCGAGGAGCGGGCGCTGGGCGCCACCGTGGCGGTGAACCTGGGCGAGCTGGAGGCGGAGCGGCTCAAGGTGGCCGCGCTGCTCGACCACGCGCGCGCCCGGCTGGCGGCGGGCGACGAGTCCAAGTTCGACACGCTGCGGGAGGTGCTGCGCGACTCCCGGTTCGGCGGCGAGAAGCTGATCGTCTTCACCGAGCACCGTGACACCGCGCAGTTCCTGGTGCGGCGGCTGGAAGGCCTGGGCTTCGCGGGGCGCGTCGCGCTGATCCACGGCGGCCTGCCCTACCGGGAGCGCGACCGGCAGGTGGCGCTCTTTCGCCGCCCGGCGGCGGAGGGCGGCGCCGATTACCTGGTGGCCACCGACGCCGCCGGCGAGGGCATCAACCTGCAGTTCTGCTGGTTGATGGTGAACTACGACATCCCCTGGAACCCGGCGCGCCTGGAGCAGCGCATGGGCCGCATCCATCGCTACGGGCAGGCGCACGATCCGGTGGTGATCGTCAATCTGGTGGCCGGCGGCACGCGCGAGGGGCGGGTGATGCGGACGCTGCTCGACAAGTTGGAGGCGATCCGCCGGCAGCTCCGCTCCGACAAGGTGTTCGACGTGGTCGGGCGGCTGTTCCAAGGGGTGTCGGTGCGTGACTTCCTGGTGCAGGCGGTTACGGAGGATGACGCCGGCGCCGCCGCGCGGTTGGAGGGGCGGCTCACCGGGGAGCAGGTGCGGGCGCTGGCGCAACGGGAGCGGACGCTGTACGGAGACGGCGGCGAGGTGCGCGGGCGGCTGACCGAGCTGGCCGGGGAGGCGGAGCGCGAACACTACCGCCGGCTGCTGCCGGGCTACGTGCGCCGCTTCGTGGCGCAGGCCGCGCCGCTGCTCGACCTGCGGGTCGAGGGCGACGTGGAGCAGACCTTCGCGCTGGCGCCACGCCGGCCCGGGGCGGCCGATACGCTGCTGCCGGCGCTGGAGGCGTATCCCGAGGCGGCGCGCGGCCGGCTGACGGTGTACCGGCCGGCAGACCGCGAGCGGGCGGTATGGCTGCATCCCGGCGAGCCGGTGTTCGACGGCCTGGCGGCCGCGGTGGTGAGCCGGTGCGGCGCCGAGGCGTTGCGCGGCGCCGTGTTCGTCGACCCGCACGCGACCGAGGCGTACCTGTTCCACGTCGGCGTGGTAACGGCCGAGCAGCGCGTGGAGTCGTCCGCGACCGCTGGCGCTGCCGCCGGCGATGGCGCGGGCGATGGCGTGGGCGCGGGGACGCCGCCCGCCCGGCTGCTGGAGTCGCGTCTGTTCGGCCTGCGGCAGACCGGCGCCGGCGCGCCGGAGGAGTCCCCCGTCGAGCGCCTGCTGTTGCTGCGCGGCGCCCCCGGCTTCGCGCCGAGCCGCGCTCCGCTCGCCTCTCAGGCCCGCGGCCTGGTGCAGGCGGCCGCCGGCTTCGCGCGCGGCGAGGTGGCCGAGCGGCTGGCCGATGCCCACCGCCGCCGGCTGGCCGCCGCGCTCCCCGCCCGCGTCGAGTTCGCCAACCGCGGCTTCGACTTCCGGGCCGCCGAGCTGGCCGCGGCGCGCGCCGCCCTCACCGCCCGGGCGCGCGCCGGCTCCGCGCGGGCGCAGGAGGAGCTGGCCCGCGTCAAACAGCGCCAGCGCTCGTTGGCGGCGGCCCGCGCGCGCCGCTTGGCCGAGCTGCACGCCGAAGCGGACGCCGTGCACGCCGGTGAGGTGGAGTTCCTGGCCCACGCCCTGGTCGTGCCGGCGCACGAGCCGGAGGAAGCCGAGCGCTTCGACGCCGGCGTGGAGGCGATCGCCGTGCAGGTAGCGGCGGCCTATGAGGAGCACGCCGGCGCCGGCGTCCGCGACGTGTCGCGCCCCGAGGCGGCGCGGCGCGCCGGGCTGCCGGACTGGCCCGGCTTCGACCTGCTCTCCCGCCGTCCCGGCGGCGAGCGCCGCTGCATCGAAGTCAAGGGCCGCGCCGGCGGCGGCAGCGTCGAAGTGAGCGACAACGAGTGGGCCAAGGCGTGCAACCTCGGCGCCGAGTACTGGCTCTACGTCGTCTACGACTGCGCCACCCCCCGCCCGCGCCTGCACCGCGTCCGCGACCCCTTCGCCAAGCTCCTCCTCCGCAGCCGCGAATCGCTCACCCACACCGTCGCTCGAAGTGCTATACTACAGGCCGCGGAGCAATGACCCTCCGCCCGACGCTCACGGAAACGAGACAGCAATGCGCGACTTGCCCCCACGTCTGAACCTCGAGTTCAACCCCTTCGAGCCCGCCGGCGCCGGTGCGCCGCCCGGCACTACCCCGCTCATTCCCGGTCCATTGAAGTCCCGAGTTCAGGAGCTGCTCGACCGGCTTGGAGCCGGCGACGGCATCAAGGTGGTGGTCATCGTTGGCGGCTACGGCGTCGGAAAGACCTGCCTGCTCGAATGGCTGCGCGACGAAGCGTTGCCGAGCCGCCGCATCATGCCGTTTTACTTCGACAACCCCGGCGTGCACTTCTACTCCCTGGCGAACCGGTTACTGAACGCGCTGGGCCGCAAGGACTTCGCCAAGTTCATATGGGAACTCGCCCGCCCCTACCTGTCACCCGACGGAGAGATACCGCCCCATCTGAGTTACGAGGACTATCTGGATATCAAGTCGATCCCGAGGAATGACGAGCACCGCGTCGGCCCCGATCTCCGCAAAGCGATCATGCAGGCCGGCGTTACCGACGACGAAGAAATCAGCCACTGTCTCGCCAGATTCGTCACCAAAACCAAGTGGGATCCCTATTACGACTATCGCGACTTCCTGCCCAGGAACGGCGGACACAGCATCCCGGAGCCGGATGATGCTCCCTACTTCGGCGCCATTCTGAGAACCATCGCGGCGGGGACGGGGGCTGACGCGCTAGCGTTCCTGATCGACGAGTTCGAAGAGCTGGCGCTTGAGAGGATGCTGACCAGGAGGACGATACTCGACTATCTGTCTACGCTGCCGCGATTGATCAACCTTGCCCACGGCGGCCATCCCGACTTGTGGCTGTTTCTGTCGATGACGCCGGATGCGTACGCTACCACGTTCAATCTCGATCCGATGCTCGCTGAGCGACTGTCCGGGCACGTCAAGATCGACGTTGCTCCCTTGAGCCGAGAGGATGCGGCCGCCATCGTGAAATCGCGTATCGACCGGGCTCGCGCAGCCGGCGCGGGCCCCGAGAGCCCCTATCCGTTTCGCGGCGTTCTTCCGTTCAGACCCGACGTATACTCCAATCCCCGGCGCCTCGTGAAGACCTGCTCGTTCGCGATTTCCAAAGCCGACCGGACCACGCCGCTACCGTTTCGTGATTCCTACCTGAGCGGCGTCGAACGCGAGCTCTATCCTGCGGACACCGGGAACGGTGCGCCGCGATGAACGTCGGAGATTCCCTTGGAGGAATTGCATTTCTCGATACGAACACGCTCCACTTCACTGACATTTACCTGCACTACAGTAGAGCGCAGCAACTGGACCCGGCCAGCGCTGCGGGCCGGAGCATAGTGGAGCATCGCTTGACGGAGATGGAGAACCAGGCGCTCAGACGCTCCATCCAGGGAGGTATGCGGACCGTCGACTGGCTGTTGTCGCGGAACTTGCAGGTGGAGTATTCCCCGGTTTCGGAACTTGAGCTGATCTCGGGCCGAGCACGAGGCGCCGCGCTGCTGAACGCGGCCCGCGAAGGCATCCCGGATCGTATGTGGACGCGAATCTCCGATGCTGACGTCGAGGGGCGTGTGGGTGCGGATGAACTGAGAGCGATTGACGGCAGGTTGGGTACGCTGTCGGACCGACTCGAGGCGCTGGGTATACGATTGCGCCGCGGCGAGGACCGGGCGCGCGAGGTCTGGGTGTTGGCCAGGAGGCTGGCGGGACTCGTCTATCTTTCTCCGAATGACGGAGTCATCTACGCCGGCGCGCTGTGCGCCCAGGCGGACTACCTGATTACGTCGGACCGGTATCTCGGCAACACGATCAACGGGATACGCAGTGCCGAAAGGCCGCGTCTTCGGGACGTAAGGAATCAGGTGATCGACCTGGTACGCACCGCGTTGTTTGCGTTGGCGCCGTCTTTCGACGTGAGCCTTCCCGCCGCCGTCACGCCGGCGTCGCTACGGAACCCATCCTCGACCTGATGTTAGGAGTGTCAGCATGACAACGTATCCCGAGAAGAAAACCTGCGCTCTTTGCGGCGCCGAACACGCCTATGAAGTGATGGGGAGCGCATTCGTCGCAGGATCGCCCGACCTTGACACGAGGCAGCCGGAGACCCGGAGAAGCGCTCTCTTCACCGAAGTGCAGCGGTGCCCCGGCTGCGGCTACTGCGCAGCCGACGTGAGCGAGTCGAAGCCGGGTGCCGAGATGATGGTCAAGAGTCCGGAGTACCGCCGGCAACTCGACGATGATGCCTCCCCGTACCTGGCTAACGAGTTCCTTTGCATGGCCCTGGTCAATCGCGCCGCCGAGGACTACGCGGGCGCCACGTGGGCGCTGATCCGAGCTGCCTGGGTATTTGACGATGAAGACGGCGCCGCGGAAGCGAGGACGTGCCGCAGCAAGGCCGCCGACATGATTACGCTTGCCGAAGAACACGGCCAGTCGGTCGCGAAACAGGACGGGGCAAGCACGGCTATTCTCGTCGAGGTCCTGCGCCGTTCAGGCCGGTTGGATGACGCGCGCAACGCGATTGCCCGGCGACCGGCCCCGCAAGCCGCCGAAGTTATCGCCTCGGTTCTGCAGTATCAGGAACGGCTGATCGAGCAAGGCGACACGGACTGTCATACCATTGCCGACGCGTTCGGCGATGATGAAGAAACCTCCGAAGATGGCTGACGAGATCATCAGGGAACTCTGGCGGATCAAGCAGGAGATCGCTCGGGAGCACGGCAATGACATCGACCGGCTTGTTGCCTACTTCCGAAGCAGGCCGCAGCAGCCGGGAGAGCGGTACGTTGATCTGAGCGACTCCGGAAGGGCGACGACGGAGCAAGAACGTTCAACGGAGCGTCAACCGCGGGATGACTGAGGGGCCGGCGGCAGGCATGAACGGGAGCGGCGTGCGGCTGATTGAGGCGGCGGCGTTTCCGGTGAGGGAGGTGTCGCTGGATGCGGTGCATGAGAAGAACGTGCGGCATGGGCACGTGTCGACGTTGCACGTGTGGCCGGCGCGGCGGCCGTTGGCGGCGTGCCGGGCGGCGCTGATCGGGGCGCTGCTGGGCGATCCGGGCGACGCGAACGGGGAGCGCCAATCGATGCTGGAGCGGCTGGCCGGCGCCGTGGTCGAGACGGTGGAGCGCAGGCGGGTGAACGGGCGTCTGGCGGAGCACGTGCGGGAGGAGACCGCCGGCGGCATCCTGCACTGGGGGCGCGAGAACGGCGCCGATCTGCAGTGGTTTCGGGACGCGATTCGCGCGGCGTTCGGCGGGCGGGCGCCGCACGTGCTGGACCCGTTCGCGGGCGGCGGCGCGATTCCGTTGGAGGCGATGCGGCTCGGCTGCGAGGTGACCGCCATCGATCTCAATCCGGTGGCGTGGCTGCTGCTCAAGTGCACGCTCGAATATCCGCAACGGCTGAGCGGGCGGACTCGTCCGCTGCCGGCGTTCGCGCTGCGCGACGCGGCGTTCATGGAGGCGTTTCTCAAGGCGCGCGGGTTCAAGGGGGCGACGTTGCGCACGCTGCTGCAGCGCCTCGGTCACGCGGCCGCGGGCGGCGTGCAACTCGACTTGATCGGCCCGGACGATCCGCTGCTGGAAGCCGATCTCGCGTGGCAGGTGCGCGCCTGGGGCCGCTGGATGCTGGCGCGGGCGCGCCAAGCGTTGGCGGCGCGCTACCCGACGTACGCCGAGTTCGCGCCGCTCTTGCCGGGCGGCGGCTACGCCGAGCAGCCGCTGCGGCTGCTCGCAACGGACGCCGCCGGGGAACCGCAGCTCGCCCCTCTCAACGCCGCATACGACCGCGCCTATCTGGCCGACCCGCGCAACGCGCGCTGGGTCGCCAAGCCGACGGTCGCCTATCTGCACGCGCGCACGGTGACGTGCCGGCGCTGCCGGGCGGCGCTGCCGCTGCTCAAGACCCGCTGGCTTGCCAAGACCGAGCGCAAGCGCGTGCTGCTCACGATGGAGCCCGCCGCCCCCGCGCAGCCGGGCATGGCCGCCAGCGCCGGCGCCGCCGGCGTGGAATCTGCCGTTGCTACCGGACGAGGCCGACCTGCGCCGGCTGCTGCGCCGGTGATCGACGGGTGTCCGGGCATGGCCCCGACCGCATCCGGGCCGGCGCGACCATCACCCGCCGCCGCCGCGCAGCCGGGCGTGGTGTTCGGGGTGCAGGCCGACGTACCGCAACACGGCGGCAGCGCGGCGCACCGGCGCGAGCACGACCGGCGCCTCGGCGCGGGCACCATGTCGCGCAGCGGCGCGGCCTGCCCCTGCTGCGGGACGATCATGACGATGCGGGACATCCGCCTGGAAGGCCGCGCCGGGCGGTTGGGTTCGGTGATGACGGCGGTGGTGGTGGCCGGCCCCGCCGGCAAGGAGTACCGCGCGCCGACCGCGCACGAGCGCGCCGCGGCGAACGTCACCGAGGAGGAGCTGCGCGCCGTCTATGCGGACCTCCCGTTCGGCGCGCCGGAGGAGCCGACGCCGAAGGCGGGCAACGGCGCGTCGCGCGCCTTTTCGGTCGACGGCTACGGCCTCGACACGTGGCGAAAGCTGTTCACCGACCGCCAGCTTCTGGCGCTCGGTACGCTGGTCACGGCGCTGCGGTCGCTCCGGCGGGAGCTCGCCGATTGGCCGGCGCTGTGGCGCGAGGCGGTGACCGCAAATCTCGCCCTCGTCATCGACCGGCTGGCCGATTATTCCAGTGCGCTCTGCTCCTGGAACATCAGCCGCGAGATCATCCGCAATACCTTCGCGCGGTTTGCGCTGCCGATCGTCTGGGACTTCGCCGAAGTCAATCCGCTGTCGGACACTTCCGGCAACGTCCTCGGCGCGGTGGAATGGGTGGCGCGCGTCCTCGCCCACGCGCTCGAAGCGGCCGGCGGCGCGCCCCGGCCCGCGGTCGTGAACGGCAGCGCGACGGCGGCCGCGGGCCGGTACGATCTCATCGTCACCGATCCTCCCTACTACGACGCCATCCCCTATTCCGATCTGATGGACTTCTTCTACGTCTGGCTGCGGCGCTCGCTCACCGGAACCTCCGCCGAGATCGACGAGGCGTTCGGCGGCGCGCTCGGCCCCAAGTGGGATCACGCCGCCGGCGACGGCGAGTTGATCGACGACGCCAGCCGGTTCGACGGCGACCGCGCGCGCTCAAAGCGAAACTACGAAGACGGCATGGCCGCCGCGTTCCGCTCCTGCCGAGCCGCGCTGCGGCCGGAGGGCCGGCTGGTGGTGGTGTTCGCCAACAAGCAACCGGACGCCTGGGAAACGCTGGCCGCCGCGCTGATCCGCGCCGGCTTCGTGGTCGACGCCTCGTGGCCGATCCGCACCGAGATGAACACCAGGACGCGCGCGATGGCGTCGGCGGCCCTGTCGTCGTCGGTGTGGATCGTGTGCCGCCCGCGCGGCGCCGCCCGCCCCGGTTGGGACGCGGGGGTGATGGACGAAATGCGCCGCAACGTCGCCGCCAAGCTGCGCGGCTTCTGGGACGCCGGCATCCGCGGGCCGGACTTCGTGTGGGCGGCGACCGGGCCGGCGCTGGAGGCGTTCAGCCGCTACCCGGTCGTCAAGCTGGCGAACGCGCCGAACCGGGTGCTGACGGTGGCGGCGTTCCTGCGCGAAGTGCGGCGCCTGGTGGTCGACTTCGTGGTCGGGCGCGTGCTGACCGGCGAGGACGGCGCGGCGGCGGCCGCCGGCCTCGACGACGTCACCACCTACTACCTGCTGCACCGCCACGACTTCGGCATGGACGCGGCGCCGGTGGGCGGCTGCATCCTCTACGCGCTGTCGTGCAACCTCTCCGACTCGGCCCTGGTCCGCCGCCACGACCTGCTGTCCTTCGCGGGCCGCGCGGGCGGCGATGATCCAGGTGAGGAGGAGGCGGCGGCGGCGGACGGTGAGCAGGCCGGCGGCGCCAAGGTGCGGCTCAAGCCGTGGGAGCGCCGCACCGGCCGCACCCTCGGCCTGGAGACCGACGGCGCCGGCCCGCCGCCGCTGATCGACCAGGCGCACCGCCTGCTGCACCTGTGGCAGACCGGCGAGCAGACCAGGGTGGACGACTACCTGCGCGACCGCGGCCTGCTGCGCAACGCGCTGTTCCGCCGCCTCCTGCAGGCGCTCATCGAGCTGGCCGCCGCCGGCTCCGAGGAGCGCTCCCTGCTCGAAGCCCTCAGCAACCACGTAGCCACCCGCGCCGACGTCGGCTATCATCAAGCCGAGCTGCTCACCGGCTGACCGGGCAAGACACGTGGCAATGGGAACGTCGAGAGACAGAGAATCCGTATACCTGGATACTTCGGTAGTGTGGTACCTGACCGCCCGCCCGACACGGGATCTGCTGGTGGCCGCTTGGCAATTCATCACCGCCGAGTGGTGGGAAACGCAGAGGGAGCGATTCGATCTCCATACGTCAGACGTCACCGTGATGGAGTGCCGCCGCGTCAATCGGGCTGCGGTCCGGCCGCGTGACGCGCTGGATGGAGTGCCGGCATTGAGCGTCACGACGCAGGCCGAGGAGCTGGCCGACGCGCTTATTCGGGCAGAAGCGATACCGCCCGACTCCAAAGACTGCGCCATGCACGTTGCGATAGCGGCGGTGCACGGCGTCGACTATCTCTTGACGTGGGATGTCCGGCGCATCGATAATGCCCGGACCAAGCCGATCATGCGAGCGGTGTGCGGCCGGCAGGGGTATTCCTGCCCCGAAATCTGCTCGCCGCAAGCACTCATGGGAGCATCGGCGTCTGACGAGATCATAAGGGAACTCTGGCAGATCAAGGAGAGTATCGCTCGGGAACACGGGTACGACGTCGTCCGGCTTGCTGCGTACTTCCGAAACAGACCGCGGCAGCCGGAGAAATCCACGTGAGCGAACTTGACCGGCGCGCCCGGACGTGCGGCCAGGATCGGGCCGGCGACCGAGAGGGCGAGGTGGTTGCCGCGTATCGCTCCGGCAGCGTGTCTCTGTCGCAGGCCGCATCGCAGCTCGGCATCGACGTCTGGACGTACTTCGACGTTCTCTCGCGGCGGGGCGAGACCATCAACGTCACATTGGAAGACTGGATCGACTCGGAATCTTCGCTATGAAGCACGACAGCGCAATTCATCCGGGCGAGCATCTTGGCGAAGAGTTGGCGGCGCTTGACATGAGCGCGGCCGACCTTGCGCGGCAACTCGCAGTGCCTGCGAACCGGATTGCCGAACTGCTGAGCGGACGGCGCGCGCTCACGGGTGAGATCGCACTCCGGTTGGCTCACTACTTCGGAACCAGCGCGGAATTCTGGATGAATCTGCAGAAGCTCTACGAGTTGCGGCGCGCGGAGGAGAAGGTGGGCGCCGGTCTCGACTCCCTGCCGACGCTGAGGCGGTAGCGCGGTGGGCATTGCTACGGTGCGCGGCAGTTGCCGCGAACCAAGCATGGGCGGCCTCGTGATTCACGTGCCTGGGATCGAACAGAGATACCAGAACGTTGACGTCCAGCAGGTAGCTCACGGATCCACGTCGCGCAGGCGGTTGACCAGTTCGAGGTCGGGGGCTTCGCCGTCGTGGGCGGGGAACAGCGGCACGCCATTTCGGATCGGCGCCGCTTCCGGCGGCGGCGCCGCCTTCAATATGAGTTCGGAAGCGATCTCGCCGGGCGTGGCGCCACGCTGCCGGGCAAGCCGGCGCACGCGGTCCATCGCTTTCGCCGATATGGTCAACGTCGTCATCACGCGCCATAATTACGCGGACGGGTTCGGTAGATGTCAAGCATCAGCCATGTGTGTGCACCCATCCGAGAGGAGACGATCGATAGCATGAGCGGGTCGCGGAGGGCGCCGAGGCCGTGGCATGAGGTGGTGCGGCTGCGGGACGATCTGAAGAGCGGGGAGTTGTCGCTGGCGGTGTTTGCCGCCGACCTGTTCGACGTGGTGATGCAGCAGGGGCGGCGCCCGGTGTACGAGCGGCCCGCCGAGTTCTTCGCGCTCACCTACCCGACCTTCAATCTGCGGGAGCTGGTCAAAGAAGTTGCCTTGCGCTTGGCCGGGCGCAGCGACCGGGCGTACCGCCGGCTGGCGGTCAACTACGGCGGCGGCAAGACCCACACCCTGATCGCGCTGCGCCACCTGGCGCATGACCCGGACGCGCTTCCCGACCTGCCCGCGCTGCGCGAGTTCGAGGCGCACGCCGGGTTCAAGACGCCGCGCGCGCGGGTGGCGGCGCTCTGCTTCGACAAGATCGACCTGGAGAAGGGCGTGGCGTCCCCGGCCCCGGACGGAACGCTGCGCACGCTGCGGCAGCCGTGGAGCGTGCTGGCCTGGCAGCTCGCCGGCGCCGACGGCCTGCGCCTGCTCCACGCCGAGGGGCGCGACGCGGAACGGGAGACCCCGCCCGCCGAACCGCTGATGGCGCAGGTGCTGGCCCGCCCGCAGGCGGAGGGCTTGGCGACCCTGGTGCTGCTCGACGAGGTGCTGATGTACCTGCGCGCGCAGGTGGAGGCCGACCCGCGCTGGCGCGGCCGCCTGCTCGGCTTCTTTCAGTACATCACCCAGGCGGTGGTCAAGACCGACCGCTGCGCCCTGGTGGCGTCGCTCCTCGCCTCCGACCCGCGCGCCAACGACGACCTGGGCGGCGCCCTGCTGCGCGACGTCTCCGAGGTGTTCGGCCGCCAGCGCGAGGAGGACGCCAGCCCGGTGAGCAAGGAGGACGTGGCGCAGGTGCTGCGGCGCCGCTTCTTCACGCCGGAGTCGATCCGCGATCAGGACGCGTTCCGGCCTCACGCCGCCGCCGCGGTGGCCGGCATTGCCGCCCTCGACGAGCGCACCGCCAAGGAGCGGAAGGCCGCCGAGCAGCGCTATCTCCACAGCTTTCCCCTGCACCCCGACCTCACCGAAATCTTCTACACCCGGTGGACGCAGATCGATGGCTTTCAGCGCACGCGCGGCATCCTGCGCACCTTCGCCATCGCCCTGCGGGACGCCGAATCCTGGGATACCAGCCCGCTGATCGGGCCGGGCGTGTTCCTGGCGGCGCCGGGCGCGGACGGGTTGGCGGAAGCGGCGGGCGAGCTGGCCGCCTCCGCCAGCGTGGAGTCCGGCGCCGGCGCGCACCAGGCGTGGCGGCCGATCCTGGAAGGCGAGTTGGCCAAGGCGCGCGCCTTGCAGGCCGGCGCCACCCGTCTCGCTCACCGCGAGTTGGAGCAGGCGGTGGTCGCCGTGTTCCTGAGTTGCCAGCCGGTCAGCCAGAAGGCGTTGACGCCCGACCTGCTGGCGCTGCTCGGCGCGGGCGCGCCGGACCGGATCGAGCTGCAGGCGGGTTTGCTCGGCTGGACCGAAGTGTCGTGGTTTCTGGATGAGACGGAGACCGCCGCGGCGCGCGGCCCCGCGGCCGGAGCCGGCGGCGCCGGATCGGAAGCCGGCGGCGTGGGGGCCGGCGGCCGGCGGTTGCCGGCGGCGTGGCGGCTCGGCAACCGCCCCAATCTGCGCCAGATGCATCACGACGCGTGCCGCAACCGGGTGCCGCCGGAGCTGGTGGAAGCGCGCCTGCTCGACGCGGTCGCCCGGCAGCGGTCGCTCACCTCCGGGGCGGCCGCGGCCGGCGCCGCGGTGCACAACCTGCCGGCGCGACCGCGCGACGTGGCCGACGACGGCGCGTTCCATTACGTGGTGCTCGGCCCGCAGGCGGCCTCCGACCCGGGCCGGCCGAGCCCGGCGGCGCGCCGCTTCCTGGAGCACACCACCACCCCGGAGCGGCCGCGCGTCTACCGCAACGCGGTGCTGCTGGCGGTCCCCTCGCGCGACGGCCTGGACGCCGCGCGCGACCGCGTGCGCGAGTACCTGGGGTGGGAGGAGGTGCGCGCGCAGTTGCGGGAGCAACCGATCGATCCGTTGCGCGAGCAGATGCTCGCCGCCGAGACCGCCGCCGCCCGCGCGCGCGTCCCGGACGCGGTGCGGGCCGCTTGGTGCGTGGTGGTGACGGTGGCCGAGAGCGGCGCGCCGGAGGCGTTTCGGGTGGTGGTGGGCGCCGATCCGTTGTTCACCTCCATCAAGGCCGAGCGCCGCGCGCGCATCCAGGAGACCGCCATCAACGCGCAGACGCTGCTGCCGGGCGGCCCCTACGACCTGTGGCGGGAAGATGAGCAGGCGCGCCGCGTGGGCGACCTGACCGGCGCCTTTGGGCGCGATCCGAGGCTGCCGAAGATGCTGCGCACCAAGGAGATACTCGACACCGTGGCGGACGGCGTGGAGGCCGGGGTGTGGGTGGCGCAGGTGACCGGCCCGGACCGCGCCGCGCGCACCTTCTGGCGCACGCCGATCGACGAGCGGACGCTCGCCGACCCCGCCCTGGAGCTGCTGCTGCCCGGCGCCGCCGCGCTCGGCGCGCTCGCTCCCGGCCTGCTGCGGCCGGGGGCGCTGCCGGGGTTGTGGACGGCGGAGACGATCACCGTGCGGGAGGTGTACGGCTACTTTGCCGGCGGGCGCGAAGTCACCGTGCCGCGCGACGGGTACGAGGAGACCGCGGCGATTCCGGCGTGCGCCCCGGCGCAGGTCGACGCCGCGCTGCTGCAGGCGGTCGAACAGGGCGCGGTGTGGCTCACCAGCGGGCCGGCGTCAATTCTGAGCGAGCCGGTGCCGCCGGGCTTGCTCGGCCCCGCCGCCACCCTGCGCCCGCCGCCTGAGCGCCTGACGGTCGACCGGATCATGGCCGAGGCGATCCCCGAGGCGTGGCGGGACGGCGCGGCCAACGCCCTGGCCGTGGCCGCGGCGCTCTCCCAGCGGCACGGGGCGACCCTCCCGTGGGCCGCGGTGCGGGCGGTGATCGACGACGCGCTCCGCGCCCGCTGGGTGGAGCTCGGCGCCGGCAGCGCGGCTTGGCCGTGCGACCTCGCCGGCGCCGGGCACGTGGTCCTGGCGCTTCCCCCGGTCACGCCGGCGCACGGCGGCGGGCGGCCTCCGGCGGGGCGCCGGGCCGGCGTGCTCACCGCGGAGGCGGCCCTGGAGGCCAACGGCATCCAGGACCTGGCCGACCAGATTCCCGCCATCGCCGCGGCCGCCGTCGGCCACGACCTCACGTTCAACCTCCGCATCGAGCTCGGCGGCGAGGAACCGCCCGCCGCCACCGCCGAAGCCGCGGCGAAGATCAACGACCTGCTGGCCGAAGTAGCGGACGACCTGCGCCTCGGTTGACGGCTATGACACGGAAGTACCGGATAAGTTGATCGTTGATCGTCGGTCGGTCGCCTTGACGCCGGAATCGATCGCCGTCAATACTCCGTCAGATCAGTCAGATCATCGTGCAGGGAGGGGGCTATGGATAAGGACACGCGGGCGAAGATCGTCGGCAAAGCGCGCGCCGACGCGGATTTCCGCGCCCGGCTGCTCAGCGATCCGAAGGGCGCCATCGCGCAGGAGTTGGGAGTGGCCATGCCGGCGTCACTGTCGGTCGAGGTGCACGAAGAGTCCGCCACGACCGTGCATCTGCTCGGCCGGCGGGCTGACCGAAGGCGAGATGGAGGCGACCGGCTACAATTACGATGGCCCCCAAACCTCCATCCTGATGGAGCGGGACTTCGCAGCCGAGCCCGGCGCCGTGTTCGATGCGTGGCGGACGCCGGAAACGGCCAGCCGCTGGCTCTTCAGTACGGAGACCGGCGTCACGACCTGCGTCATGGACCCGCGCCCGGGCGGCGCCTACCGGATTGAGCGGACCGAAGGAGGCCAGACGTACGTCGCCGTGGGCGAGTACCGTGAAGTCGATCCGCCCCACCGCCTGGTCTTCACGTTCGGCATGCCGCAGTTTGCGGCGGACGTCGGTACGGTCACCGTCGACTTGGAGCCCAAGGGCGAAGGAACTCACATGCGGTTCTCCCAGGATGGCAACCGTCCCGGATACGAAGACGCGGCCCGGGAAGGCTGGTCAGCCATGTTCGACCTGCTGGAGCGTGCGCTTAGCTGAGTGACCCGCCGCGCAGGCCACCAGGCCACCGCGTCTTGAGACGGGACGGAACGGTTCGTCGGTTCGGTGACCGCCGAGGGAGCGCGATGGCACGGAAATACCGGATAAGTCGATTTGGCGGCCAGTCGCCCCCGTTGCATCATCCAAATATCCACACGAGCAGGGGCGGTGGAAAGGGCCGCAGAGCCGAGCGCCAGCCCGGCCGCCGAGGTGCCTGCGGTCCCGTTCGGTGATGCGTGTCGGGATGCGCGGCCGCCGGCGCGCGACGCGCACCGACGGTCTGCTCTGCGTCCTCATGGTCCGGTGCCGCCGGGTCAACAGGTCGCCCGGCAGGCGCACCACCTCGCGTCTGCAACGCAACGTGGTTGAACGGTCTCGAACCGGCGCCGTAGCCGAGCTGTGCCCGGTCATGCAGCGCGGCCCGACAGTCTGGGCGCATGACGCAGCCGGACCGACGGACGACTCGGACGCCGCGCGACCAGCGTCGCCGCAGTGAGCACGGAGCAGCACGGCAGCTGAGGATGAAGCAATCTCCGTTTACGTAACGGTCCACAGTGGTCATGGCACTGACCAACGCGGAGCGGACGACGGAGGCCCATGCGGTCGGTGACACGCCACGGCGCGCGACGCACGGCACCGCGCCGCGCTACCGGCGGTCTGCTCTGCGTCCTCATGGTCCGGGTGCCGCCGGCACGTTTGGTCGCCGGCTCAGCAGGTCGCCCGGCAGGCGCACCATCCGGGCGTTTGCAACGCAGCGTGGTTGAGCGGTCTCGAACGCGCGCCGTCATCGACGATCTGCGTGCGCGCGGCGCAGTCGGACCGACGGACGACTCGGACGCCGCGCGACCAGCGCCGCCGCAGTGAGCACGGAGCAGCGCGGCAGCTGAGGGTGACGCAAGCCCGTTACGTAACGGTCCACCGTGGTCATGGCGCTGACCAACGCGGAGCGGACGACGGAGGCCGTGCGGTCGGTGACGCGCCACGGCGCGCGACGCACGGCACGCGACGTGCCACCGGCGGTCTGCTCTGCGTCCTCATGGTCCGGGTGCCGCCGGCACGTTTGGTCGCCGGCTCAGCAGGTCGCCCGGCAGGCGCACCATCCGGGCGTTTGCAACGCAGCGTGGTTGAGCGGTCTCGAACGCGCGCCGTCATCGACGATCTGTGTGCGCGCGGCGCAGTCGGACCGACGGACGACTCGGACGCCGCGCGGCCAGCATCGCCGCAGTGAGCACTGGCCAGTCCGGGTAGCCCAGGGCGGTTACCCGCCCCAGGCCCCCACAGACCCGTGCGAGCGCGATTGACGCACACGGTTCCTCAAGTCGTAGCCTTCGCCGAGTAGATGGAGTGGACGACACGGGCCGGCGGTAGCGGGTATCGCCGCAAGAGCCGATTGTAGCAGGTCCAGTTGAGCCGGCGTCCGCCGCGGCGGTTGAGCCATTTCAACCAGAGGCGTTTGACCGCATGGTGATAGTAGCCGAGCGATCGCGCGTTGCCGGTGATCCCGTAGTATGCGAAGTGGCCCAGCAGCTTGCGCCGCAGGGCCGCTTGTTGCGTTTCCATCGGCATATGCCGGTGGCGCCTGCACCATTGGGCCACCGCTTGCAGTGAGCGCGTCAGCCGGTCCTTCCCGGTCTTGCGCTTTACTACCCAGGTATTCTTGCGGGAGCGTCCCCAGTAGTGCGTGAATCCCAGGAACGGGAAACTCGCCCCCCGATGCGCTCCCTGGTGCTTGCCCGGCGGCCAGAACCGCAGCAGCCGCGTCTTCTCTGCGTGGACGGCCAACCCGTACTTCGCAAATCGCTTCGGCAAAGCGCTTAGTACCCGTTCGGCATCCCGCCGCTCGGTGAACGCCATCACCGCGTCGTCCGCGAAGCGTACCAGGAATCCCCGCCCTCGCAGGTGCCTTTGGACTACTTCGGTAAACCATCGGTCGAGTACCTCGTGCAGGTAGACGTTGCTCAGCAGCGGAGACAACACCCCGCCTTGCGGCGTCCCCTGCTCCGCGTAGGTCACCGTACCGTTTTCCATCACGCCGGCCTTCAGCCATTTGCCGATCAGCCGCGTGAGTACTCCGTCTCTCATCCGCTGTGCGAGAATCGCCCGCATCGTCGCGTGCGGCAGAGTATCGAAGAACCTGCGTATGTCCAGGTCTATTACCCATCCGCCGCCCTGGTTCATCAGTTGGTCCCATAGCCTCTGCAGCGCCGTGTGCGGCGAGCGCTTGGGGCGGAAACCATGCGAGCATTCCAAGAAGTCCTGCTCGTACAGGGGTTCAAGCAGCATCTGTACCGCCCTCTGCAACACTTTGTCCTCGAACGTCGGCACCCCGATCGGCCGGGTCTCTGCGCCCGTCCCTTTCGGGATGTGCGCTCGCCTCACCGGCGGCGCCCGGTACGTCCCTGCCTTCGCTCGCTCCAGCAGTGACCGGAGATTCTGCTCAAGGTGTTCTTCGTATTGCTCGGCGGTCTGCTGGTCCACTCCCGTCGCTCCGTCCTTCCGCGTCCGCCGGAACGCCTCATGCAGCCATGTCAGGTCCATGTGATGCGCCAGTGACGTGAACGCCGTCTCGCGGTGAATTCTCGCGTTTTCTGCTATCCGCTGCTGTTTCGTTGACACGTTGCCGGATTCCATCGCATCCTCCGTGTTGCCCCGCATCGGTTCTACGACTCGACGCCCTCCTTCCCTCCGCCGGGTCCGGCGCGGCTGCCGTTCCCCGGCTTCCTCGGTACTATGGGGGCGCTAAGACTGCTCGCTGCCCTTCTCGCCGCGCTTCGTCTCCTTCGCTTGGCGATACCGCGCCTCCATCCGATTCGTTCGCTCCCGCGCTTCCTCGGATGTGCTCCGCGCGGGCCTGGACTTTGGTACGCCGGCGTCCCTCCGGCTCTTCCCGGCATGGAGACAACGAGCTCTCCCAGGTTCCTGGGCCACCCGTTCCGCATCTGCCCTGCTCTCCGACCCCGGCCGGGCCGCCGCGCCAAGCCTTCGGCACGCCGGTACTGCCCCCGTCTTGTCGACGACGAAGGCCCCAACAAGTTCCTCTTTCGAGGCTCAATCACACAGCTTCTGCGGTCACTGTCTACGCTTCACCGTCCCGGTCGCCCGATCCGGCGCAAGACTCGCTTCCGGCTGCCGCTACGCTTTACCGGGTGGGATTGGCTACCCACAGGGTGGCTACGAACGGTTTCCGATGCTACATCGCATCATCCCCCTTTCCCAGACTTTGCCTGGCGCGACGACAATCAAGATGAGAATGCGCGAGTAGGGCGGCTGGCTCCGAGGAGGAGGTCGGGGGTGACGTCTCTGGCGGCGGGAAGGCGTCTTCGGACCGCAGTCAGGGCCGCGCGGCGGCGCCCGTGGCTTGACGGCCGGTGATCGCAGCCGACCCGGCGTTTGGTAAGGGTGTTGTGGGGAATCACCCCACAAGGAGCACCCGTGCCGGGCCGACATCTGACCGACCACCACGTGAGGCACTACATGAGTCTGCGTACCAACGACAAGCCGTCGGTGGCCGCCGCCAAGGCGGCGATCAGCACCGCCAGCGCCTACCGCATCGAGTCCGACCCCCGGTTGCCGTCCCAGAAACCGACGGTCCGGGGCCGCCGCCGTCCCGATCCACTGGACGGCATCTTCGCCGAGGACGTCATCCCGCTGCTGGAGCGCGCGCCGCAGTTGCGCGCAGTGACGATCTTCGAGGAACTGCTGCGCCGTCACCCCCACTTGGGGCCGAGCGTGCGGCGGACGTTGGAGCGCCGCGTGCGCCGCTGGCGCGCCGTGCACGGCCCCGATCAGGACGTCGTGTTCGCGCAGCGCCATCCACCGGGACGCCTGGGCCTGTCGGACTTCACCGCCGCCGACGACTTGGCGGTCGTCGTCGCCGAGGAGCCGTTGCCGCACCTGCCGTACCACTTCCGGATGCCGTACTCCGGGTTCGAGCGTTCGAGCACGCCGAGGTGGTGCTCGGCGGCGAGTCGTTCAACGCGCTGAGCACCGGCCTGCAGCAGGCGCTGTGGATACTCGGCGGCGCTCCGGCAGAGCACCGCACCGACAGCCTGTCAGCGGCGTTCGCAACCTCGACCAAGCCGCTCAGCACGACACGACCGAGCGCTACCGGGCGTTGTGCGAGAATTACCGGATGCGCCCCACGCGCAACAACCGCGGCGTCCCCCATGAGAACGGCAGCATCGAAAGCGCCCACGGCCACCTCAAGGGCGCCCTCGACCAGGCGCTGCTGCTGCGCGGCTCGCGCCTGTTCGATGATCTGGACGCCTACCGCCAGTTCCTCGCCGAACTGGTCGGCCGCCGCAACGCCCGCCACCGCCCCCGCATCGACGCCGAACGCGCCGCGCTGCAGCCGCTGCCGGCGCGCCGCGTCCAGGACTTCGAGACCGAGCAGGTGCGGGTCACCTCTCACTGCGGGTTCACCCTGCGCAAGGTCTTCTACCTTCTACTCGGTGCCGTCCCGGCTGATCGGCCAGAGCCTGCGCGTGCATCTGTTCGCCGATCGGCTGGTGCTGTTCCTCGGCGGCGCCGAACTGATGACCCTGCGGCGGGGCAAGCCGCACGACGGCGGGCGCCGCGGGCATGTCGTCAATTATCATCACGTCATCCACGCGCTGCGCCGCAAGCCGATGGCGTTGAGCAATCTGGTCTATCTCAATCAGTTGTTCCCCCGCGACGCCTACCGGCGCACCTTCGCCGCCTTGCGCGAGGCGCTTGACGAGCGTCAGGCGTGCCGCCGCATGGTCGGGCTGCTGGCCCTGGCCCACGATCAGAACTGCGAGGCGCTCCTGGCTGAGCACCTGGAACACCTGCTGGCCGCCGGCCGGCTGCCCGATCCGGCCGCACTGCGCAATCGCGCTTCCTGCCGGACCCGGCCGCGCTGCCGCAGGTCAGCGTCAGCACCGGGTCGCTGGCCGACTACGACCAGCTGCTTGAGCATCCCGAACAACTCGGCGCTTCCCGGGCAGGCGCCGCATGAAGCAGTCCATCGACCCCGCCGCTCTCAACCACATGCTCGCCGAGTTGCGCCTGCCGACCATCACGGCGCTGTGGCCGCAGTTACCGCCCAGGCTGACAAGTTCCACCTGGTGATCCTCGACGACTTCGCCTACGTCACCAAGGATCAGGCGCAGACCAGCGTGCTGTTCGAGTTGATCACCGCCCGTTACGAGCACCGCTCGCTGCTGCTGACCGCCAACCAGCCGTTCGGCAAGTGGGACACCATCTTCTCCGATCACGCCATGACCGTGGCGGCCGTCGATCGGCTGGTCCACCGAGCGGCCATCTTCGAGCTCAACCCACCCGTCGCGGCGTCCAGGTCCTCCACCAGCCGTCCCGCGATCTCTGCCAACGACGCGCCGCACGGGACCGGCGTCAGGTGGTCAGAACCGTTCGGGGACTTCCAGGTACCGCACGCCGGCGGCAGCGGCCCGTTCCCGGTCGACCGCATCGATCCGATGCCCGACCACCACCGCCACGCCCTCCTCCCCGAACACGGCGGCGAGCGTATCCGCGCTGGTGCGGCTGCGGGTCAGGTCGTCGACGTCGAGCCGATTGGCTACCTCCACGGCAATCCAGACCGGCGCGCGGTCGCTCTGCCGTTGCGCCCGCACGATGATGTCGGTGGCTACGATCCGTTGCTCTTGGTCCCAGCTGATACGCTTCTCGTCGGCGGCCGCGGCAATCGCTTCGCTGAAGTCATCGGGAGCCTGGTGCACGGCGCTCTGAATGATGCGGGTACGGCGCACCTGCAAGCTCTGACTCAGCAGGGGCCGAATCCTGCGATGTACCTTCATCTCCAGGTCTGAGCCCTTCAAGGCCCCGACGTCGGTCTTGAGCACCGCCACGTCGGTCTTGAGCACCGCCACGTCGGTCTTGAGCACCGCCACGTCGGTCTTGAGCACCGCCACGTCGGTCTTGAGCACCGCCACGTCGGTCTTGAGCACATCGACGTCGGTCTTGAGCACATCGACGTCGGTCTTGAGCTGCTCGACGTCGGTCTTGAGCGCCGCCACGTCGATCTTGAGTTCCGCCACGTCCTTCTCAATGCGGTCCAGACGTGCAGGCACGCCAAGGAACTCATTGGTGAGCATGGCGCGCAACAGCAGCCGTTGAGCGTGCGGATTGGCGTCCAGCTCAGCGATGATGCGGGCTACGAGCGATTCCGGAGTGAGTTGTCGTTCAGCGGTCATGTGAATCCAACGTCCCGCGCTCAAGCTACCGGCTAACGCCGCTCCGGTCAAGTTCGGGGATTCCGAGCCTGCCGCGCAACTCGGTGAGGCCGACCAGCAGCCAGCGACCGAAACGCCGTGCCGACGTGGCCGACCAGATCGGCGCCGACTCGCCCGGCCGCGGGTTGCGCCACTCGGTGAAGGTGCGGATCGGAATCTGGTGCATCAGGCGCGTGGTCGGCTTGGTGTGCGAGCGGCCGCGCACGCGCATGGCGCGTTTGTCGGCGCGCAGCAGCCGGTCCACGGTGGCTGAGCTGATGGTGGTGAGCTTCCGGCGCGTGTCGGGATCGCAGTCGAGTTCGCCAAACTTTTCCAGCACTGGCAGTTGCGTGCGCAGGACGGCCACCAGCCGCTTGCCGCACAGGAACCCGAACAGATTCCAGACCCTGGGCACCGCCGCTGCCACGCGCTCATCGTAGTGGCGGGCGCTGTGGCGTCGCGGGCGGCGCTGACCGACCACGACGGCGACCAGTTGGCCGTCGCGGCGCTCGAAGACCGTCTTGCCCCACATGCGCAGCACCCAGCCGGCGTGGTGGCGGGTGCAGCCGTGCATCTGGACGAACTCGTCGAGCAGTGCGGCCTTCTGGCGCCGGGTGGCGCGCCGGTACCGTTCGACGGTCTGTGCGGTGATCGCCTTTCGTTGACTCATGGTAAGTCCCATCTCCTTCGACCTCCGCCGCCGATGGTGGCGAGGTCGTTCGTGTGGATGTTTCGGTGATGCACCAGCCCTGCGTTCGTGTGGATTTTGATGATGCAATGCGTCGCCTTGGCGCCGAAATCGACCGCCGGCGATACTCGCCGGATCATCGTGCAAGGAGGGGGCTATGGATAAGGACATGCGGGCGAAGATCGTCGGCAAGGCGCGCGCCGACGCGGATTTCCGCGCGCGGCTGCTCAGCGATCCGAAGGGCGCCATCGCGCAGGAGTTGGGCGTTGCCATTCCGGAGTCACTGTCGGTCGAGGTGCACGAAGAGACCGTCACGACCGCGCATCTGATCGTTCCCGCCGCCGGCAGTCTGACCGAAGACGAGCTGGAGGCCGCGGCCGGCGGCGTCGCGAGCGGGCTTGAGCACGCGGCCGGCGGGAAGGACAACTCGGGTAGCCTCTCAAGCCAAACTGGGGTCGAGCTCACCGGGGTAGCGACCGCTTCGCCGTAACCGCCCGCCGCACGGCGGATTCTCGGCGCGTCCGGCGGGGTTGTTGCGCGCCGCGGCCGTATGGTATCGTCCCGCCGTGATGGAGCAGACGAGGACGGCCATGCGCAAGGGCCGATTGTGGGTACCGGGAATTGGCGCGGTCATAGGCATCGCCCTGCTGGCGGCGTGCGCGCCGATGGCGCAGACGCCCGCAACGAACGGCGGCGGACCGGCGGGGGGCGGTGAGCCGCCGGCCGCGCCCACCACGCCGGACCCGGCGCCGCCGACTCCGCAGGAGACCGAGCAGCGCTGGACGCTCGAACCGCCGCACTTTGGCGACGACGACGCGGCCATCTGGGCCGAAACGTCCAACCGTTCCACGCCGTTCGCGTGGGACCGGATCACCGCCGACAATCTCGACGCGGTGCATGTTTCGATCGGCGGGCACGATCTGCCGCTCGAAAACCGGGAGTATCCGCCGGTGTTCGCTGACGACTTCAGCGGCGCGGAGTGGGACCTCGACGCCGAAGTGAGCCCCGGAGCGGTGACGCTGGTGCTCACGGCCGAGGATCAGACGCAGAATAAGCGATTCGGTGATAGATTGGCCACAGGCATCACGAAAGTCGGGAGATTTCGGCGACTCTTGGGATCTATAGGCGTCCCGACGCTGACATTCTGGGCATCCGCAGTGTGAGAACCGCGTCAACCCTTTGAGTTGACCAAGCCAGTGGCGATTTGGCGGCCTGTGGGACTTCAGGTGACGCCATCAGGGCAGACTACCCCTGCCATCTCGTCAACACCCGTCCCAGACTTCCCTACAGCGTCGCCAGTCGTGCCAGCGCGGCGCTGAACCTCTGGTGGTACTCGCCGGCCGACAGCTTGAGCAGCACGCCGTCCCGGCCAGTCTTGGCAACCACGCCGGCCCGGCATATCCACAGGTACAGAAACCGCTTGCAGCGCAGCACCGCGCCATCTCCCAACTCCAACAGGTTGAGCATCCAAGTCTTCAGGTTCCACGCCAACGCCGCGATCACGAAGTACGCTTGATTGGCTCCCAGCAACCCGGTCGGAACATGGGACAGTCCCAGCCCCTCCTTCAGGTCCTTGATCAGATTCTCCTGATTGCCCCGCCCCTGCGCGGTCCTCAGCACCGCCGTGTTGCTCCGTTTCGAGTTCGTCACCACGATCCAGTACGCATACTTTCTCATCCCGTCGAGGTACTCTTGCTTGCCGTCCGCGTCGTGGATCGGCGTCCGCTTGATCACGTACCGATAGCCCTTCTTCCAACTCGTCGGTCGGAACATCATCCTGGCCACTTCCGGCGTCCCCTTGTACCACTGGTCAGGCTTGCGCTGCCGGCTGATCTTGCGCTTCACGTTCTCCCGCCGCTTCCGCCGGCGCCGGCCCGACCGCTCCCTGATCGGCGCCAGCGGACGCCATGCGCTCTCCGGGAGCCCGTGCACGGCCCGCAGCAGATTCTGCCGCTGCTTCGCCACGATGTAGAACTCCACCCCGCGCTCCGCGCAGATGTCCACGATCTCCTGATCGTAGTAGCCACTGTCAGCGCGCATCCGCACCTGTCGAAAGTGCTTCCGGACCCGCTCGATCGTTCTCGGCAACACCTCCTTGATCCCGTAGCTGGTATGCCGGCTGCCTTCGTGCAGTCCCAGATGCAGCACGTCTCCGGTCTCCGCCACCGTCCCGTACAGACTGCTGTAGCTCCACCGCCTGTCGTAGCTGAAGTCCGCGCCTTCCTTCTGCTCCCCATACACTTCGTGGATCGACGAATCCCAGTCCAGCGTCGCCACCCGCCGCCGCGACCGCGGCAGCAACCCGAACGCCCGCTGCTGTATCTCCTCGACCGCCTCACGTAACTCGCTCCGCGCCAGCTCCCCCGCCAGCTGATCCCGGTCGCTGCACTGCTCCCGCTTGCCGTCGAAGCGAGCCAGAAAATCCCCGACCGTGGTGGCATGCGGCACCCGCGCGCCGCCCAACAGCCGGCGTAATCCTTCGTCGGCGCGCAGCCAGTTGATGTCGCTGAGGGTGTTCCCGCCGCTGAGCATGTTGTAGGCCAGCGTCAGCACGTGGTCCGACTCGGTATACCATTTGTGCCGCCGCAGCACGCGCACCGCAGAGTCGATCACCGGCGCCACTTCAAGCCGCTCGACGAGCCCGTGCACGATGCCCAAGCCGGACCAGCTCACCAGCGGGGCGCCACCGCGCGGCTCGGCCCGAAGGCGGGGATGGGAGAATTGGGGTTGACAAGCATCGTCAGCCGTGTATTCTGGTGGTGACTGAATCATTTCGGGTCCTCTTCGGTGCTTGACCGGTTGGGTTTAGGTACTTCCGATTATAGCACTTAGGAGGACCCGTTTCAACCCCGCCTACCCGAATCGCTTACTCTGGGATCAGAGTATCCGCGTCGTCAAGTCCGTCAGGATTACCAGCCCGGGAAGCGGCTACACCGCTACGCCTGTCGTGTCGTTTCAGCCGCCGGCCCGCGGCAGGCCGGCAACGGGCGAAGTGGTGCTGGCGCCTACCCACATAGCGAGCGTGTCGATCTCGCACGCGGGCCTGTGCGGGGGCGCGGCGCCGAGCGTCACCTTCTCGGCGCCGCAAACACCCGGCGGCGTCAGGGCGATAGGAGTCGCGATAAAGCCCTTTACCATCATAACCAACGTGCACATGACGAACTACGGGAGCGGCTACACCGCTACCCCTACCGTGACGTTTGCGCGTTGTCCTCGCGCGCAGGACGCCCACCGCGACCCCGCTCGCGGCACCGCCGTATTGTCGGCCACCGCCGTCGCGTCCGTGAGGATCACGGACGCAGGGAGCGGCTACAAACCCACTGAGGTCGGCGTGAGTATTGCGGCGCCGGGCAGCGGTTCCCAGGCGGAAGGCGTGGCGGTGATAGGGCGGCGCGGCAACACGGAGGCCGACAACCTGTACTGGGCGCGCCAGACGCTGTACGGCAAGGAGCTGCTGATCCGCCTCGCGCCCGACGAGTGAGTGACGCCGCCGCCCGTCACGCCAACGGATTCTCCCCGGCGCAAGGTTGGCGTCGTCAGGCCGACGGCGGGCCGGCGGTCACGGAGTCGCAGAAGACCATTTCCCAGCCGTGGAACACCACGATCAGACCGGTCATGGGGCGGTAGCCGGGGTTATCTGATCCGCGCGAACGCGGCGCAACGGTGCTATCGGATAGCCGTAGCGGCGTGGGTTCGTGCGCGCGGGTTGACTGCGAAGACGGGAGGGAGGTGTGGTAAGATGCCGCCAATGGTTGCGCCTGAGCCGCCGCCGCGCTCCGGTCCATCGGTCCCGGCGCCTGTTCCGGCCATCCCTTACGGATACGCGTTCTTCAAGGGCCTCCGCCAAAGAGGCTGCCTGTACGTAGACAAGACCCGCTTCCTGCATGAGCTGGAGCAGCAGCGGTTCGTGTTCTTCATCCGCCCGCGGCGCTTCGGCAAGACCTGCTGGCTGTCGCTGCTGGAAAGCTATTATGACCGCGCCGAGGCCGGCGACTTCGGCGCGGTGTTCGCCGACACCCACGTCGGCGCCGACCCGACGCCCGACCGTAGCCGCTACGTCGTGCTGCACTTCAACTTCTCCGGCTTGAGTGACTCCCTCGACGCACTGGAGCGCGAGTTCGAGGAGCACTGCACCAGCCGCCTCAAGCACACGATGCGCCGCCACCGCGATCTGTTCGACGTGGAGACCGAACGCGACATCCTTGGCCGGGGTTCGATCCGCGGCCAGTTGGACGAGTTGTTCCAGTACGCGCGCGCCTGCGGCATTCCGCTCTACGTCCTGATTGACGAGTACGACAACTTCGCCAACACCATCCTGGCGCATCGGGACGCCGAGGCGTACCACTCGTTCACCCACGGTGGTGGCTTCTACCGCAACTTCTTCGCCACCCTCAAGATGGGCACCGAGAACGGCAGCGTCGAGCGGATGTTCGTCACCGGCGTTTCGCCCATCGCCATGGACGACGTCACCAGCGGCTTCAACATCGGCTCCAATCTCAGCCTGCGGCCCGAATTCAACGAGCTGCTCGGCTTCACCGAGGACGATGTGCGCGGCATGGTGCGGACCTACCGCGATCTCGGCGTCTTCAACCAGGACCCGGAGGCCGCGCTCGACACCATGCGCGAGTGGTACGACGGCTATCGCTTCGCCAAGACGGCGCCGAACGTCGTCTACAACACCGACATGGTGCTCTACTATCTGCAGCACTCGCTGCCCAATCTGCCAGGGCCGGACAACCTGATCGACGACAACGTGCGCATCGACTACGGCAAGCTGCGCCATCTGCTCGTCGTCGAACGGGAGATGAACGAGCGGCAGTTGAACGGTAACTTCGACCTGCTGCGCCAAGTGATCGCCGAAGGGCGGGCCGACAGCGACATCGTGAGCAGCTTTCCGTTGACGCGGTTGGCCGAACGGGAGAACTTTCTGTCGCTGCTCCACTACTTCGGCCTGTTGAGCATCCGCGGCGTGACCGGCGAGACTCCGCTGCTGGCCATCCCCAACCAGACGGTGCGGCGGCTGCTGTACGGTTTTCTGCGTGACGCCTACCACGACGTGCGGGCGTTCCGGTTCGACCTGGCGGAGTTCGACCGGCTGACGCGGCGGATGGCGCTGGAAGGCGACTGGCGGCCGGCGATCGAGCGGCTGAGCGCGGCGATGGCGGAGCAGACCGGCGTGCGCGACTACCTGCAGGGCGAGAAGGTGGTGCAGAGCTTCGTGGCCGCCTACCTGAGCATCTCCAACTATTTCGTGTTATACACCGAGATGGAGTTGGCCAAGGGCTACGCGGACCTGGTGCTGGAGCCGCGCCCGGCGCGCTCGCCGGGCAAGCGCTACGGCTATGTGATCGAGTTGAAATACCTGCGCCGCGGCGCCACGGCGGAGCAGGTGACGGCGGCCGCCGCCGCCGCGGACGCGCAAGCGCGCGCCTACCTGGCGGACCGCCGGCTGGCGGCGCGGCATGCCGAGGTGGAGTTCACGGGCGTGGTGCTGGTGTTCTGTGGCTGGGAACTCGTACACGCCTCCGACACGGCCTTCGCCGACCTTGCGGGCGCGGAGGTCACGGGCGCCGGAAACTGATGGCCGGCGGCTGTGCTTGCTACCGTTCAACCATCCGGCGCGCTGGCATGGCATCGCCCGACAAACAACACCGCGCGCGGTTGCAGGACCGGCGAGGCGCGCATACGCTGTTCCGCATGGCCAAGACCAAGACCGCCCGCCGGCCGAGCCGCCGCGAAACCGGCGCCGCGCACCCGCAGCCTGAGCCGGAGTTCCCCGGCTGTAAGGCCGTCTCCCTGCCGCGCAAGGACCTGGAAGACTTCGACCGGCGCCTGGAGTACTGGGACGGCAACACCGAGACCGCCATGATCTGCGAACCCGCCAGTCCCTATCACGAACAGCGCTCCCGCCTTCTGAACGCGCTTGTCGAGCGCATCGCCCAGGTGCGCGGCGCCCCGATCAACCAATACGGATCGATGGACCTGCGGGAGCAGGACGCGCCGCAGAGCATCATGCAGGCCGACGAGTCGGTGTACCTGCATCCGGGACGCGCCCGGCTGCCGGGACCGTCGGCCATGGTGATCGGCGTGGACGATCACCCCGACGTGGTGCTGGAGGTGGACCACACCACCGACGTGCGCCGCGGCAAGCTGGGGCTGTACGAATCGTGGGGGTTCCCGGAGGTCTGGGTAGAGGTGCCGGACCAGACCGCGCCGAGCCGCCCGCGAAACCGGCGGCCGGGGCTGACGATCTACCTGTTGGAGGATGGCGCCTACCGGACGGCGCCGGAGAGCCGGGCGTTTCCGGGCTGGACGGCGGAGGAGATCCACGTTGCGCTGAACGAGCCGAGGCTGTCGGAGCGGACCAGCGCGGTGCTGGAGCGCGTCGGGACCGTGCTCGGCGAGCGGGAGGGCACCGGACCTGACCACGATCCGCTGCTCCGTTCGCACCGGCGCCGGGAGTTCGAGCGCGGCATTGAACACGGCATGGAACGCGGGCGGGTGGAGGAGCTGTGCCGGATGGCGGCGCTGAGGTTCGACCAGGACACGGCGCGGCGACTCGCCGCACTCCTTTCGCCCGCCGATCCGGACCGCTTGGCGCGCGCCGGCAGCGGCGTCATCGAATGCCGGACCGGACCCGAACTCCTCAAGCGGGTAGCCGGGCAAGACGCGCGCCGGGAGTGACCGGCCGGTTGGGACCGAGATCGACGACGGTACGGCGGCCATACGCTGGACGCCGCGCGCTCCTGCAGGTACGCTGAGCGGCCGGTAATGCCTTCGCTGCACTTCAAGGGCAGGACCTTCGTCGAGAACCTGCATCTCACCGCGCCGTTCCACGATCTGCGGCCGGCGCCGGACAAGGGGCTGAGCCGGCCGGCCAGCCTGCACGACAACCTGATCGTGCACGGCGACAATCTGGCGGCGCTCAAGGCGCTGCTGCCGGTCTACCAGCACAAGGTCAAGTGCATCTACATCGATCCGCCCTACAACACCGGCAACGAGGGCTGGGCCTACAACGACAACGTCAACTCGCCGATGATGCGCGAGTGGTTCGGCAAGACGGTCGACCGCGACGACCTGACCCGGCACGACAAGTGGTGCTGCATGATGCTGCCGCGCCTTGAGCTGCTGCGCGAGCTGCTGCGCCCCGACGGCGCCATCTTCGTCTCCATCGACGACAACGAAGTCCATCGACTGCGGGCGCTGATGGATGAAGTATTCGGCGTCGAAAACTTCCTGGCGACCGCCGTCTGGCAGAAGAACTTCGCGCCGCGCAACACCGCCCGGCACTTCTCCGAAGACCACGACTTCATCGTCATCTACGCGCAGGACGCCGAACAGTGGAAACCGAATCTCCTGCAGCGCAGCGTACGGGCCACCGGCCGCTACCGGAACCCTGACGACGACCCGCGCGGCGTCTGGTCGTCGAGCGATCTGACCGCCCGCAACTACTACAGCCTCGGCACCTATGAAGTAACCAGCCCCTCGGGCAAGACGTTCCGGCCGTCGGTGGGCAACTACTTCCGCGTATCGCCCGACAGGTTCGCCGAGCTGGAGGCGGACAACCGCATCTGGTGGGGGCCGGACGGCGCCACCATGCCGCGCTTGAAACGCTATCTGTCCGAGGTGAAAGAGGGCGTCATCCCGCAGACCTTGTGGCCATACGCCGAGGTCGGCCATACCCAGGACGCCAAGAAGGAGCTGGTCGGCATCCTCGACTTCGAGCGGTCGGAGGACGTGTTCGACACGGTCAAACCGACCGCACTCGTCAAGCGCATCCTGCGCATCGCCACCGACAAGGATTCGATCGTGTTCGATTCGTTTGCCGGCTCCGGGACCACGGCGCACGCGGTGCTGGCGCTCAACCGCGAGGACGGCGGCAACCGGCGCTTCGTGCTGATCGAGTGCGAGGACTACGCCGACTCGATCACCGCCGAGCGCGTCCGCCGCGTCATCGCCGGCGTGCCGTCGGCCCGCGACCGGACGCTGAAAGCCGGACTCGGCGGCGCCTTCAGCTACTTCGAGCTCGGCGGACCGATGCTGCAGGAATCGCTGCTCAAAGAGGACGGCCTGCCCGACTACGTGGCGCTCGCCGGCTACGTCTTCTTCACCGCCACCGGCGATCAGTTCGATCCCGGCAAGGTGGACCGCGCCAGCGGCTTTGTCGGCTCCAGTCCGCGCGGCGACGTGTACCTGGTCTACGAGCCGGACGCGGCGCGGCTCAAGGAGTTGTCGCTCACGCTGGAGTTCGCCCGCTCCCTGCCGCCGCACCGGGACGAGCGCCGGCTGGTGTTTGCGCCGGCCCGCTTCCTGGACGCGGATTTCCTGGACGAATACCGCATCACCTTCTGCCAGTTGCCGTTCCAGATCTACCGGACCGCCGACCGCCTCACCGCCGGCGTCCCGCGGCCGGCGCAATGATCCTCAAGGACTACCAGCGGCGGGTCCTGGCGGAGGTGCGCGGGCTGCTCGAAGCGCTGGCCGAGGCGCGCGACACCGACGCCCGCGCCCGCGCCGCCGATCCCGAGTTCGGCTTCGACTGGGCGCGCCGCGCCTGGGAGCGGTGCGCGCCGGCGCGGCCCTACGCCACCCGCACCACCGGCGCCGGCGAACCGCTGCCCTCGTTCTGCCTCAAGATCCCCACCGGCGGCGGCAAGACGCTGCTGGCGGTGCGCGTGATCGACCTGGTGAACGACGCGTTCCGCTACCGGCAGACCGGGCTGGTGCTGTGGGTGGTGCCGACCACGCAGATCTACCGCCAGACGCTCACCGCGCTCAGGGACCGTGCCCATCCCTACCGGCAGCAACTCGACCTGGCCTCCGCCGGCCGTACCCGCATCCTGGAGAAGCGCCGCCTCTTCAGCCCCGGGGACGTGGCCGACAGCCTGTGCATCCTGCTGCTGATGCTGCCGTCGGCCAACCGTGAGACCCGGGAGCAACTGCGCATGTTCCGCGACAGCGGCGGGTTCGACCGCTTCTTCCCCGGCGACCAGGAGATGGCCGCCCACCGCGCCCTGCTCGAACGCATCCCCAATCTCGACGTCTTCGACCAAACCGAAGGCTTCTGGGGCCGGCAGATCAAGACCTCGCTCGGCAACACCCTGCGCCTGCTGCGCCCGCTGATCGTGTTGGACGAGGGGCACAAGGCGTACAGCCGCAACGCCCGCGCGACGCTGGAGGGGTTCAATCCCTGCCTGATCGTGGAGCTCACCGCCACGCCGCCGCCGCAGGCCAACGTGCTGGTCGAGGTGGCGGGCAGCGACCTCCACGCCGAGGAGATGATCAAGCTCGACCTGCACGTCGGCAACCGCTCCGGGGCGAGCTGGCAGGACACGCTGCTGGCCGCGGTGGAGCACCGCGCCAAGCTGGAGGAGCGCGCCCGGCGCTACGCCGCCTCCACCGGCGTGCGCATCCGCCCGATCTGCCTGATCCAGGTGGAGCGCACCGGCCGTGACCAGCGCCAGCCCGGCATCGTGCACGCCGACGACGCCCGCGAGTACCTGCTGCAGCATCCCGACGTCAACCTGGAGCACGTCGCGGTGAAGACCAGCGCCCGCGACGACCTGAAGGAGGTGGACGACGCCGGCGGCCTGCTGGCGCGCGACTGTCCGATCCGCTTCATCATCACCAAGCAGGCGCTGCAGGAGGGGTGGGACTGCGCGTTCGCCTACGTGCTGGCAATTCTGACCCGCCCCGGCTCCAAGACCGCGCTGACGCAGCTCGTCGGCCGCATCCTGCGCCAGCCGTACGCGCGCAAGACCGGCGACCGCTGGCTGGACGAGAGTTACGTGTTCTGCTTCCGGCGGCGCGGCGCGGCGCTGCTGCAGGAGGTGCGCCGCGGCTTCCTGCGCGAGGGGCTCGGCGACCTGCAGGAGCACGTGATGGCCGCCGAGGACGGCCCCGTGCAGCCGGCCAAGCCGGTGGTGCGCCGCCACCGCGCGCGCTTCCGGCAGGCGGCGCGCGACCTGGTGCTGCCGGCGTTCATGATCCGCGACCGGGGGGAGTGGCGGCCCGCGCACTACGAGGCGGATCTGCTGGTGCGGGCGGCGTGGGATCAGGTGGACGTGAGCCCGCTGTTCGACCTGCCGCTCAGCGAGCACCCGGTGCGGGGCATCGATCTGCAGATCGGCCCGGACGGCAACGTGCGGTCATCCGCTGAGGGCGCCGCGGCGGCCGCGGCGCGGCCCGCGGTGGCGGCTGACGCCACCTTGAGCGCGGCGTTCGCCTCCAGCCACCTGCTGGACGTGATGCCCAATCCGTGGCGCGGCAGCGAGCTGGCGCGGCGCGTCTTCGGCGCGCTGCTTCAGCGCTACCCGCGCCCGCTGGTGGTGCGCAACTACGGCTACGTCCTGGAGGAGATGCGCAAGCGCCTGGAGGCGGAGCGCGACCGGCTGGCGCGCGCCGTGTTCACCGCCCTGCTGGAATCGGGCGAGATGCGCTTCATCGTGGCGGCCAACGACCTCGGCTTCAATCGGCCGCCGCGGCAGATCAAGACGCCCGCCACGCCGCCGCGGCAGCCGGGCGACTGGGCCCCCGTCCCGTACCAACTGGAACTGTTCGACCGCATCGCCGCCGGCGACGAGATGAACGAGTTGGAGCACCGCGTAGCGACCTTCCTGGATCAGCAGGAGCGGCTGTTCTTCTGGTACCGCAACCGCGCCCGCACCGACTACTACGTGCAGGGCTGGAAGCGCGGGCGCATCTACGCCGACTTCATCTTCACGCTGAAGCCGGATGCGCCGGACGCCGCCGACGCCTATCACCGCGTGTTCGTGATCGAGACCAAGGGCCTGCACCTGCAGCAGGCGGCGGACACCGCCTACAAGCGGTCGGTGTTCGACCTGTGCTCCCGCCACGCCACGCGGAGGGACTGGGCCGAATTCGTGCCGGCGATGCGCGGCAAGTCGATGCGCTTCGAGGTGGTCGACGAAGCCGAGTGGCAGCGCCGGCTCACCGAGCTGCTCACCGGCTGACCGCCAGATCGGCTGTGATCAGCCCAGGTCGCGTAGAAGCCCCTCGAATCGATCCAGAGCATCTTCAATCGAGCTCCGGATCGTCTCCAACTGCTCCCCGTTCCGCCGAATCAGCGCCGCCAGTTCACTCGTCGCTACGCTCATGGACCACCTTTCCCCACCGTCTGATATACTCCGCGACGTCCGCCGGCAGCTTCTCCATCTCCACCACGTCGACGTGCACGGTCGCCCCGTCGAGCGCAATGCCGACCGCGCGGAAGAATTCCTCCGGCCCGCGCAGTCCCTCCACGGCGATGTCTATGTCCGAAATCTCCGTGAACCGGGCGCGATCCAGCAGAGACCCCCATTGGTAGATGCGTCGCGGCCTGAGCTCACGCGCGATCTGCGCGATGATAGCCTTGGCCTCCCGCGTCGCCCGCTCGAACAACGCGTCGATCCGCGCCTGCCGCCGCTCCTCCTTCGCCTTCAGAAACGCCCGCACGCGCTCCAGATCAACGGGTTTCTCGCTGCTCAACTGCGTACCTACCAGGGTGTTACGTACCGCGGTCTGACACGATCCATCTCGGACCTCCGGCGCCTTGACTGTAGCGCCGGCGGGCGAGCCGGGACAAGCGGGTGACTGCGGTGAGCCGGGCCGCGCCAATCGCCGGACGCTCCGGCGGAGCTGCTCACCGGCTGATCGGCCCGGTTGCCAGGGGAGGGGAGTCCGCACTACGATGCGTGGCATGGCAGACTCTCGTCTGACGCAGCTGAGCGAGCATCTGTACTGTTTTTCCGACATTTGTAACGTCTACGTCATCGTGGACGGGGGCGCGGCGCTGCTGATCGACAGCGGCTCCGGCGCGGTCGCCGAAGCGTTGGCCGACACGGGAGCATCGGCCGTCGAGTGGGTGCTCCACACCCACCACCACCGGGATCAGTGCGCGGGCGCCCCGGCGCTGGCCGCCGCCGGCGCCAAGGTGGCGGCGCCGGAACACGAACGGCACCTGTTCGAGGACGCCGAGCTCTTCTGGCGGACGCGGCGGGTGTATGACAATTACGACGACCGCAACACCTTCTTCACCGCGGCGCGCAACATAACGGTCGACGCCGCGCTGCAGGACTACGAGACCTTTGCCTGGCGCGGCTACCGGTTTCGGATCGTGCCGGCCAAGGGTCACACGCGCGGGTCGTCGATGCTGATTACCGCCGTCGACGGGCAGCGGGTGGCGTTCACGGGCGACCTGATGAACGCCGGCGGCACGCTCTACCAGCTCCACGCCATGGAGTACGCCTACGGCGGGATGGAAGGGATCGCCTTCACCGTCGAGTCGATCGACGCGCTGGCGCGGCTCGACGTGCGGACCGCCTATCCGTCGCACGGCGCGCCGATCGTCGACGTGGCCGGCGACGTCGCGCGCCTGCGGCGGCGGCTGGCCGACTGCGTGGCGCTCGGCAACGGCATGCGCATCGCGGGATCGTCGTCGGGTTCTGACCTCCCGCCGGCCCACTTCCTGCCGGACGCCCGGCTGCAACCGCTGTCCCGCCACCTGCTGTGGGGCGGGCCGTGGACGTGCAGCAACTTCTACGTGGTCCTGAGCGACTCCGGCAAGGCGATGTTCGTCGACTACGGTCATTCGCTGGCCGCCCACATGCACACCGGCGCCGAGCATCACGGCCAGGAGTCGATGCGCTTTGTCGCCCACCACCTGGACGAGCTGCGCGACGACTACGGGGTGACCGCGTTCGATCTGGTGGTGCCGACCCACATTCATGACGACCACACCTGCGGCATCCCGTACTTGCAGCGCCATCACGGCGCCCGCTGCTGGGCGCTGGACGAGGTCGCGCAGGTGCTCGAAGACCCGGCCGCCTGGGCCAGCACGCCATGCGCGTACCCGCGGCCGATCCGCATAGACCGCCGTCTGCGCGACGGCGAGCGGTTCGAGTGGGAGGAGTACCGCTTCGACATCTACCACGCCCCCGGTCAGACCGAGTTCCACTCCGTGTACGCCGGCCTCATCGACGGCCGCCGGGTCGCCTTCACCGGCGACAACTTCTTCGTGGCAGACACGTTGCGCGCCGGCGCGGCGATCACCAGGCCGTACCAGACCACGGTCATGCGCAACAGCTTCCGGCTCGGCATGCACCGGCGCTGCGCGGAGGTGATGCGCCGCATCGACCCGGAGCTGATCTGCCCCGGCCACCGCGGCGTGATCGACTGCTCGAAGCAGCAACTCGACGAGTACGCGGACTTCATCGCCCGCAAGGAACGGGTGTTCCGCAACCTGGTGGCCGAGCCGGCCGATCACTTCGTCGATCTGTTCTGGGCGCGGCTGCTCCCGTATCTCGCCGCCGTCGAACCGGGCGGCGAGGTCGAGTACCGCCTGCTGCTGCGCAACAACCTGGAGCGCGACGCCGACTACGCCGCGCAGATCGAGCCGCCGCCCGGCTGGCGCGCCGGCGCCCCGGCGTCGGTGCGGCTGCGGGCCGGCGAGCGGGGAGAGGTGCGGCTGCGGGCGACCGCCCCGGATGCCGGCGACGGCGTCCGCCGGCTGGCGACCGCGAGCATATCCGTCGACGGGAAGCCGCACGGCCCGATCGCCGAAGCGCTGGTCACGGTCACCGGCCGCCGGCCGCGGTGACCGGCCGCCTGAACCCGCCCCCGCCGCTACGCCGATGAACGTCCTGTTCTTTCACCTCATGCCGTACGCGGAGCTGCCGGCCGACTTCCGCGCAACGCACCCGTCGATCTGGGTCGACATCGACTCGCGGCTGTTCGATCCGGTGCGCGGCGGGGCCATGTATCGGGAGTACCTGGACGAGTTGGAGGAGGCGGCCGCGCTCGGCTTCGACGGCGTGTGCGTCAACGAGCATCACTCCAACGGCTACGGGATGATGCCATCGCCCAACCTGATGGCGTCGGTGCTGGCCCGCAACACCACCCGCGGGGCGGTCTGCGTGATGGGCAACGCGCCGGCGCTGTACGATCCGCCGCTCCGGGTGGCCGAGGAGATGGCGATGCTCGACTGCATCTCCGGTGGCCGGCTGATCGCCGGGCTGCCGCTCGGCACGCCGATGGACACCTGCTACGCCTACGGCCGCAACCCCGGCACGCTCCGCGACAAGTACCTGGAAGCGTGCGAGCTGGTGGTGCGCGCGTGGCAGGAACCCGCGCCGTTCGCGTTCGCCGGCCGTTTCTATCAACACCGCTACGTCAACGTCTGGCCGCGGCCGATCCAGAGGCCGCGCCCGCCGATCTGGATACCGGGCGGCGGCGCGCCGGAGACGTGGCGCACGTGCGGCGAACGCGGATACGTCTACGCCGCGCTGTCTTATTTCGGATACCATACGGCGCGCGGCGTGCTCAAGGGCTACTGGGCGGAGCTGGCGCGGCAGGGCCGGGAGCCGAATCCGTTTCAGGCCGGCTACCTGCAGCTGGTCGGCGTGGCCGAAACGAAGCGCGAGGCGCTCGACCTCTACCGCGCGCCGGCCGAGTACTTCTACGCCAACTGCCTGCACACCGACCCGCGCTTCGCGGTGCCGCCCGGTTACGCGACCGAGGCGTCGGTCCGCTTCCGCGCGCGGCAGGCCAATCCCGGCAACCCGGTGGCGCAGTTCACCACCGCGCCGACCTACGAGCAGATTCTGGAGCGCGGCTACCTGATCGTCGGTACCCCGGACGAGGTGGCCGACCGGCTGCGGGACATCGCCGTCGACCTCAACGTCGGCCAGCTGATGCTGCTGCTCCACTTCGGCAACATGGACCGCAGCCTGACCGGCGCCAACACGCGGCTGTTCGCCGAGCGGGTGCTGCCGCAGCTGCGCGATCTGTTCACCGACCGGTGGGAGGACCACTGGTGGCCTGAGGCTGCGCGGCAGCCTGAGGCGGCTGCGCGGCAGCCGGCGTCGGCACGCGGAGAGGCGGCGTCCGGCTCGTGAGGCGGCCGAGCGAACGGACGGTGCGGGCCGCCGGCGTCTCCTGCCGGGTGTGGGAGCTGGGCGCCGGCGAGCCGGTGGCCTTGCTGGCCGGCGTGGGCGGACTGCCACGCCCGACCCGGTTCCTGGAGCGGCTGGCGCGCACGCGGCGGGTGATCGCGCCGAGCCTGCCGGGGTTCCCGGGATCGGAGACGATCGGCCGGCTCGACGACCACCTCGACTGGCTGCTGGCTACCCGCGACCTGCTGGACGCCGCCGGCGCCGGCGGGGCGGACCTGATCGGCGTGTCGGTGGGCGCCGCGCTGGCGGCCGACGTGGCGGCGGTGTGGCCGGCGTCGGTGCGGCGGCTGGCGCTGGTGTCGCCGCTCGGCCTGTTCGACGCCGCCGAGCCGACGGCCGACCTGTTCGCGCAACGGCCGGGCGAGTTGGCCGGGTTGCTGTGCAGCGATCCGGCGGTCTGGGATGCTCACGTGGCGGCGCCGGAGCCCGGCGACCCGGTGGAGTGGGCGGTCGCGCAGGCGCGCGCTCAGGAGGCGGCGGCGCGGCTGCTCTGGCCGGTCGGCGACACGCGCGTGGCGCGCCGGCTGCACCGCGTCGAGCAGCCCGCCCTGCTGGTGTTCGGGGCCGCGGACCGCGTGCTCCCGGCCGGGTACCGCCGGCTGTGGCGCGGCGCGCTCCCGCGCGCGGCGCTGCAGGTGATCGACGGCGCCGGGCACCAGGCCGACCTCGACGCGCCGGTCGCCCTGGCGGCGGTGATCGACCGGTTCCTGGATCAGCCGTCCGCGGGGGAGGACTCCGGCGCCGGATCTGCATCGGCCGGCAGATAGGCCAGCATGGTCGGCACGTAGCGGGTCTCATGGCTGAGCGACGGCCCCACGCCGCGCGAGGCCGATGCGCCGGGAGCGCCGAGCGGCAACGGCGCGGCGGCGCGCCGCTCGCCGCCCAGGTTGGCCAGCCCGCGGCGGACGATGCCGGCCAGCTCGGCGTCCGCGCGTAAGGAGAGCGCGTACACCAGCCCCTCGATCACCTGTCCGGTGTGGGCCGGGCTGCCGCCGCCGCGCGACGGGCTCGACGTGTAGCGGAACTGGCGCGCGCCGCGGTCGTAGGTGCGCTCGACCAGCCAGCGGGCGCCGTCTACGATCGCCGCGGCCACCTGTTGGTCGCCGGTCAGCTCGTGGTAGCGGCGCAGCGCCGACAGGCAGACGCCGACCATGAAGCTCGCCTCGCCGCGCGTGCGCGGCGGGCCGGCAAAGCAGTGCCCTTCGCCGAGCAGTCGCTCCCAGCCGCCGCCGGGCGTACGCCGCTCCAGCAGGCGCTCGGCCACCAGGTGCGCGGCGTTCATGAAGCGTGGATCGTCGGTCCAACGGGCGAAGGCGCACAGGTGGATCAGGTGCCAGGCGGCGTCCCGGAGCTGCCCGTAGTCGTAGGCGTCCAGCCCCTTCCGCTCGCCCGCCACGCCGCCGCCGATCACCCCGCGCGCGCGGCCGGTCAGCATCCATTGGCCGGTGCGGAGCAGCGTATCGCGCACGCTCTCGTCGCCGGTGAGCAGGTAGTGGAGCGCCGCGCCCTCCACCCACGCGTGGGAGTGGAACATGCAGGAGCAGCCGACCTTGCTGCGGAAATAGGCGGGCAGGTAGCCGCCGGCGTGTCCCGGCATGTGTCCGTACTGACCGCCGACCTGGGCGGGGTCGGAGGAGAAGTTGCAGGTGTCGACGTCGACCAGGTGCCGCACCGCCTCCGCGGCCAGCACGGCCCATTCGGCGCGGCCGCCGCGCAGAAACTCCTGATAGTGAGCGAACGGCGGGTCGTATTCGTTGTTGCCCCACGACCAGCCGCTCTCCCCGTACCAGTCGCCGAAGTTGAGGAATCCGTACTGGCGGAAGCGCTCCCGCTCCCGTAGCCACTCGCCGCAGGCGTGGTCGACCATCCGCTCGTAGCGCGGGAGCCGTGACTGCGCCTTGGCGCGGATCGGGCTGAGGACGCCGCACCGGTTGAGCCAGTCGACCGCCGGGCGCACCACCGCCGGCCGCTCGCACCAGGCGGCGATGCGCTCGGCTTCCTGCGGCGAGCGGGGCAGGCTGACGGCGAACTCGGTGGTCAACGCCTGACCCGCCTTGAGCAGGTAGCCGCGGCCGGTGCGCCAGAACAGGAGCCGGTGCCAACGGTCGGCGTCTTCGTCTTCGCCGGTGGGTTCCGGAGCGGCCGGATGCGGCGACCGCGAGGGGAGGGGTGGGAGAGGGGGCAGCAGCTCCACGGCGGCGCCGGCCGCGTCGACCCGCAGACCGGTGGGGCAGGTCTGCCAGAAGCGCCGCACCGCCACGCCGGTCAGGCCGTCCGGCGACTCCAACAGGACGTGACCGGAACACCGGCCGTCCATGGTGGCCGGCGGCGCGGCGCCGCTCTCGACCCGGTAGCGCCGGTCGTCCTCCTGCACCAGACGCCAGTGCCCGCCCGCCGCCACCTCCCGGCGCCGGCCGCCGGCGGCCGCGGCGCGGATGCCGGGAATGGCGATGCGCGCCACCACCGACCCGATCTCCAGCAGGCTGCGCTCCTCGCCGGGGCCGCTGCCGGCGCAGGCGGCCACGTCCGCGGCGGTCGCCGCCGCGCCGAGGCGGTCCGCCTCGGCGATGCCGCGGGCGGCGGCGCCGGACTCCACCGCCGCCGGCGCCTGGTCCGGCGCCCCGGCGGCCGGCCCGAGCGCCGGGCTCACCACCTCCAGCCGGTGCTGCACGCGCACGTAGCGGTGCGCCCGGTAGACGTGGACGCGCACGACGCTCCGCAGGTGCGGCGTGCCGGCGCTGTCGCAGTGATCGATCCGGTAGCGGAGCGTGCTCCGCTCGCCGCCGGACTCCTCGCAGGCCGGCGGCGCCCAGCGCGGCTGCAGCGCCGCGCCGTTGGCCAGCCGCACCTCGACCGCCGTCGCCGCGTCCGGGCGCGCCGGCTCACCCGCCGATGCCCGATCCGCCGCGGCGCGGGCGGAGAGGGCAGCCGGGAACGACGGCCGTTGCGGATCGAACTCGACCCGCAGGTGATCGCCTTCCAGGACCACGCCGTCGCCGGTGCGCGTGGTCCGCATACCGGCGCCTGCGGCAGCGCCGGCATCCGCGCCGGCGTCCGATCCGAACTGCGCCGCGCCGGCGATCCGGCCGGACGGCGGGAACGGCGCCGGCATCGCCGCGTCGACCAGCACCCAGCGCGCGCTGCCGTCCGGCCACCGCGAGTGGACCCGGCACTGAGCGGCCACGGCGGCGCCGCCGGCCGTCAGCCGGGCCGACGCCGGACGCCACAGACGTCCGCGCGGCAGCGGGACGCCGAACGTCAGCGGCATGCCGGTCACGCCCGCGCCAGCCGAGTCCGGGCCGCCCGCTCCGACGATCTCGATCGGTACGGAAAGGCCCGGCTCGGCGTCGCGGTCCGGCTCCGGGGCGGGCGCGTCCGCCGGAGCGAGCTGAGCCGCCGGAGCGAGCTGAGCCGCCGGAGCGAGCTGAGCCGCCGGAGCGAGCTGAGCCGCCGGAGCGAGCTGAGCCGCCGGAGCGGAGAGGGCCGCGTCGAGCGTAGCGTGCGCCGTCTCGCCGCCTATGCCGGTGGCGGTCACCTCGAACCGGCAGCCGGCGGGGAGCGGGCCGTCCAGCACCAGCGCGTGGAGCTTGGTGAGCCGCGCGGACCGCGCCCGCGCCGCGACGGCCGCGCCCGACCGGGCGACCGCCGCGGCGCGCGCTACGTGGCCGGTGATGAAGTGGAGCTCGGCGCCGCCGGCGCGGCGGCGCGCCGTGAGATGGCGTATCTCGGGGACAAAGCCGGTCGGCGCCGGACGGGCGGCCAGAAAGACCAGCGCCTCGATCCGGTACGTGCCCGGACCCGGCGCCGTGAGCTGGAACACCTCCATGCCGCCGAAGAACTCGACCGGCCGGTCGGCGACGATCAGGTGACGCCGGTTGTCGTGCCGCATCGGTTCCAGCCGGCCGACCGGCCGGCCGGCCACCTGCAGCTCCATCGGACACCGCTCGCCCTGCTGGTCGTAGATCAGCACGCCGATCCACCTGCGGCCGGTGTGGTCGATCAGCCCCTCGCCGGTCCGCCAGAAGCGATGGGCGAGCGTGGTCGGCAACCCGGAGCGGGCCAGCACCGGCGGACGGTAGATGCTGCGATGGGAGTAGGTGGTGAGCCCTATGTCGGGGACCCATCCGCCCAGCGTCTCGCAGGTCATCGCCTCCACCACGGCGTTGGCCGGGTCGTTGAGGATCGCCTCGATCCGCCGGTCGCCGCAGACGTCGACGTGACTTACGGTTTCCATGCAACCGTGGCATCATACCGCGATATGTCGGTGCGCAGATGCATGGCCGTCGGTATGGGCGGCATAGCCAAGGTGATGGCGCGGGCCATCGCGCGGCAGGAGTGGGCGGACATCGTGGCGGTCGTCGACGTCCGCGAAGAGGCGTTGGCGCAGGGGCAGGAGCTGCTCGGACTGCCGGACAGCGCGCTGTTCGGTGACCTGGACGCCGCGCTCGGCGCCGCGGGCGCGGACGCGGCGGTCATCAACACGCCGTCGGAGTGGCACTACCGGCAGTCCGCGGCCTGCATCGACGCCGGGCTCGACGTGCTGGTGGCCAAGCCGATCACCAACGACTACGCCGATGCGGTGCGGCTGACGGATCGCGCCGAACGCGCCGGCCGGTCGCTGGCGGTCGGCCAGCAGGTCCGCTACAACCGGCACTACCGGGCGGTGCGCCGGCTGCTCGCCGCCGGCCGGCTCGGCGCGCCGGAGAGCGTCACCTTTCTCAACTCGAAGCCGCGCCACCGGGCGCTCAACCTCACCACGCTGCCGCAGCCGGCGCTCTACGAGATGTCGTGCCATCACTTCGACACCCTCATGGCGCTCTTCCCCGAACACGCGCCGGAGACGATCACCTGCGACGGGTTCCGGCCGTCCTGGTCGGTGTACGCCGGCCCGTGCATGGTCAACGCCCTCATCCGCTGCTTCGGCGGGCTGCACGTCCTCTACCACGGCGGATTCTCCTCGCAGAGCGATCACTACGAACTGCGCATCGAGGGTACGCGGGGGGTGCTGCGCTGCCGCGGCGTCCACATGAGCAATGACGACGTCACCTACGAGTTCGCGGAGCGCGGCGGGAAGCTGCGTCCGTTCGACGCCGACGCCGGCCTGGGAACCGTCGACCCGTGGCAGACGTTCCTGGACGCGTGGCGCGGCTATCTGGCGGGCGGCCCGGAGCCGTCGTTCAGCGGCCGCAACAACCTCAAGGTGTTCGCCCTGTTGAGCGCCGCCATCGACTCCATCGACCGCGGCGGGGCCGCGGCCGTGGCCGGCGGCGACCGCTACGCCGCCGCGTTCCGGCACCCGGGAGAATGGCGGGCGGACGGGGCCGGAGAGCGCTAACTCGACGTCGGCGCTACGGCTCGCCGCATCGGCGGCGCGTGTCCGTAGGTGAGCGTGCGCCAGAGCCACTCGGCGGGACCGAAGCGATAGCGCCGCAGCCACCAGCGGCTGGCCGCCAGCTGCGCGGCCAGGATGGCGGCCGCGATCAGCAACGACTGCGCGGTCGACACCATCCGCTCCGGACCGAGCCCGTAGCCGCGGAAGATCGCGGCGGCGATCGCCGACTGCAGCAGGTAGTTGGTGAGCGCCATCCTGCCGAGCCAGGTCAACGGATGCAGCAGTCTCCGCCACGCGGGACGCTGCCACAGCAGCGCGATGCCGGCGCAGTAGCCGATCGCCACGACCGGGCCGGCCGTCAGCTGGTTGAACCATAGGGCCATGAACGCGCTCAGCGCCGGCAGCTTCATACCGGCCGCCGCCAGCGCCGCCAGCGGCAGGCCGACCGCCAGACACCACGCGCAGACCCGGCGCGCCGGCGCGCGGTGTTCGGCCAGCCGGCGGAGCAGATCGCAACGGCCGGCCGCGAAGCCGGTCATGAACATGGCCAACACCACCGGGACCACGAGCAGGCCCCCGGCGTTGCCCATGTACGGGATGACGCGGAACGCAATCTGCAGCGGAAACGAGAAGCCGGCGTATACGGCGGTGACCGTTGACCCCTCGGGGCCATCGCCGTCCATCCGCGCCGCGCCGCCCTGGGCCAACTCCGCGGCGCCGAACGCTCGCGCCAACTCCAGCCATCCGAACAGCAGCGCCACAAACGCAGCCGTCACCGCGACGATCCCGATCGCCCACCGCATCAGCACCTCGGGACGGGCTCCCCTCATACACACCAGGGCCAGCCCGGTGACCGCGTAGAGCATCAGGATGTCGCCGGGGAACAACAGTACGAAGTGCGCCGCCCCGATCGCGCCAAGCACCAGCAGCCGCCGCGCGAACAGCCGCGGGAACCGGGCGGTCCGCCCCTCGCGCTCGGCGCGGCCGAGCTGGACGGCGAATCCCCATCCGAACAGCAGCGAGAAGATCGAGTAGAACTTGCCCTGCGCGAACACCAGCACGCCGTCCGCCGCAAGCCGATCGAGCGCCGGGCTGCCATGGGAGAACACGCTGATGACGCCGCCCAACGGGCCGACGGTTTCCGGCGCCTCAAAGTACGGGAGATTGAAGTAGAGGACGTTGACGAACAGGATGCCGCACACGGCGAAGCCGCGCAGGGCGTCCGCCACCTCGATGCGCTCCGCGTCGGTAGACGGGCCGTGAACGTCTCTGGCCGGGCGCACGTTACCAGGTTCCGAGCGGTAGTGTATCATGCCGGCCGTAGCGCGCCGTCCGGCTCCTTGAGCGTCCGGCGGCGGCCGCCATAGGAGGAGAAATGCCGATGTCCAGCGCACGTCCGCCGCTCGCCCAGGTGCGCCGCAGCTTGCGCGTGCGGTGGTACCGCAGCCCGATCGATCCGGCGGTGTTGCGCCGACTGATGCGGCGCAGCGACCTGCGCGGAGGGTTCCAGGCGGTCGGCCATCTGGCGCTCGCCGCCGGCACCGGCGCGCTCACCTGGTACCTGTTCTCGCGGGGATGGTGGGCGGCGTTCGCGTTCGCGCTGCTGCTGCACGGCGCGGTCACCAGCTTCTTCAGCTCCGCCTGCCACGAGCTCGACCACGGCACCGTGTTCCGCACCAAGCGGCTCAACCGCGTGTTCCTGCACGTCTACGGGTTGCTGTCGTGGTTCAACTTCCACGACTACGCGCTGAGCCACACCTATCATCACCGCTACACCCTGCACCCCGACGGCGACCGGGAGGTGGTGCTGCCCAAGACCCCGACGCTCCGCATCCTGTACCTGCTGCAGCTCTGCACGGTCAGCATCACCGGCGGCTTCGAGTCGAAGGGGTTGATCCCGCTGCTGCGGAACACGGCCGGCACGGCGCTGGGGATATTCCCGCGCCCCGGCGCGGAGAGCTCCCCGGAAGCGACCGGCCAGAACTCGGAGGAGTGGGTGCGCGCCCTGTATGACGCGCATCCCGAAGAGCGGGGCAAGTCGGTGCGCTGGGCGCGCTTCACCCTGCTGTTCCACGCGGCGGTGACGGTCGCCGGCATCGCGTCCGGCCTGTGGCTGCTGCCGGTGCTGGTGAGCTTCCCGATCTTCTTCGGCAACATCTGGAGGTACTTCGTGGGCGCGCCCATGCACTGCGGCCTGCGCGACAACGTGGCCGACTTCCGCAAGTGCGTGCGCACCATCACGCTCGACCCCCTGTCGACGTTTCTGTACTGGCGGATGAACTGGCACATGGAGCATCATATGTACGCCGGCGTGCCGTGCTACAACCTGCGCGCGTTGAGCCGGACGATCGCCGACGACCTGCCGCAGCCGCGCACCCTGGTCGGGGCGTGGCGGGAGATGCGCGCGACCTGGAAGCGCCAGCAGGTCGAACCGGATTACCAGTACGACACGCCGGTGCCGACGCCGGCCGTGGCCGCGTCCGGCCGCGCGCGGGACGACGGCTTGAGCGCGTCGATCGGCGATCTGGCGCCCGGCATCCTGGCGCGGGCCGGCGCCTGAACCGGTGAGCGGCGCAGGGCTATCCGTGAGCGCAGGGCCATCCGTGAGCGCAGGGCCATCCGTGGGTGAAACGGACTTCGACCGTGAATCGTGGACGTTCGACTGCCGGCCGACCATGACCGACGCGGAGGTGCTGGCGTTCTGCCGCGACGGTTGCCTGCTGCTGCCCGGCGTGGTCCCGGACCGGATCAATCGGCGCGCCTGCGACTGGCTGGACGGCGCGATACCGGCCGAGCCGAGCTTTGTCCCGGACGGCATGACGCAGGCGGAGATGGACCGCATCCGCGCCAGCCACGAACCGAGCACGATCTTCCTGGAGGACTGGTTCATCGAGCACGTGCTCCTCAACCCCCAGGTCGCCGGCGTCATGCGGTCGCTGCTCGGCCCGGCGGTCGGCCTGCCGATCCTGGCCAGCCTGCACCGGGTGGAGTGTCCGGCGGAGGCGGGTTCCTGGCACCAGGACGCCGACTGCGTGTTCGGCCCGGAACTCCACTTCGTGGAGGTGTTCTACTTCCCGCAGGACACGCCGGCGGCGCTAGGACCGACGGAGATCGTTCCCGGCAGCCATCTTGCCCGATTCGACCGCAGCCGGGAGCCGGAAGGCGGCGTGGCCGGCGGCGGCCCGGCCGGCACCATCGGCATACACCATCAGAGCATCCTGCACCGCCGGGGACCGTCGGCCGCGTCCGGCAGCCGCCGTATGCTGAAGTACAACTACTGGCGCACGTCAGCGCCGCGGCGGGACTGGCGCGGCGCCGACGGCTTCGACCCGCGCACGGCCGATTACGGCGGCCACTTCGTGGCGCGCTACGTCGCCCACATGTTCGCGTGGCTGGCCGGCAAGGGCGATGAGTACCGCGTGATCGGCGGGCAGGGGTGGCCGTGGCGCACCCCCAACCAGCTCCGGCCCTCGTACGGCTACGCCGCTGCCGGCGGCTACGCGCCGGATTGGCGCAAAGGCAACGCCGACGGCTACGCTCAATGACCAGGGCTCGCTGACCAGGAGGACCACGATGCTTACCGACCGACAAGCCGCGCAGTTCGACACCTTCGGCTTCCTGGTGCTGCGCGGCGTGCTCGGCCCTGCCGAGCTCGACGCCGCGCGCGCCGAGTTCGAGGCCGGGCTGGCGCGCGCCGCCGCGGCGACCGACCGGCGCGGCATCCGCAAGCAGCTCAACTGGTCCAACCTGGGGCCGGACACCCCGTTTCTCGGCTCGCTGCTGGAGGACTCCCGGTTCGTCGACGCCGCCGAACGGTGCTGCGGTGGGCAGGTCATCGGCTACTACGCCAACGGCAACTCCTTCGACGGCGATCGCACGGAGTGGCATCCCGACACGTCCATGCTGCTCCGGCGCGGGGTCAAGTTCGCCTTCTACCTGCAGCCGCTCGACGAGCGGACCGGCGCGCTCCGCTTCGTGCCGGGGTCGCACAAGGAGCCGCTCCACTCCGGGCTGCGCACGATCGGCATCAAGGAGTCGAATCTGCGCGTCCTGGACGCCGGCGGGCTGGAGGTCGACGAGGTGCCGGCGTACGCGGCGCGGTCGGCGCCCGGCGACGTGATCGCGTTCGACAGCCGGGTGTGGCACGCCAGCTGGGGCGGCCGTCCCGACCGCAGGATGTGCAGCCTTGGATACTTCGCGGCGCCGGCGACGCCGGCCGAAGAGGAGGCGATGGCGGTGCTGGTGCGGCAGGACGCCGAGTTGCTGGAGGCGTTTCCGCTGCTGACGCGCCATCCGCACTGGGTGGCCAACCCGGACGGGAACCCGATGCGGGGGCGCTGGATCGCGGCGTTGCGCGCCTGGGGGTTCGCCGGCATCGGCGTCTGACGGGTCCGGGAACCGGGGCGTTCCGGCCGCCGCCGGGTTCCGCGCGTCCGCGTTCCGGGTCAGGGCCGCCAGTCGGCGGCCAGCTCGGCGTACCGGCGCGCCTGTTCGGGAATGTCGACGCCGACGCTGTCCGACCACGCGCTCAGCAGACGCCGGTAGACGGGGCCGGGCGCGCCGGAGCCGACCGGCCCGCCGTTGAAGCGGGTCACCGGCGCCATGGCGATGGAGGTGGAGGTGTACCACGCCTCGCTGGCCTGCCGGACGTCATACGGTTCGATGTCCGCCTCTTCGACCGGGATGCCGGCCGCGCCGGCAAGCTCCATGCAGTAGCCGCGCGACACGCCGCGCAGGATGTCGTGCGGTTTCGGCGTGAGGATTCGGCCGCCGCGCACCATGAAGAAGTTGTTGCCGGTCCCTTCGGTGACGAAGCCGCGTTCGTCGGTGAGCAGCGCCATGGCGCCCGGCTCGAGGCGGGCCGCTTCCAGCTCCGCCAGCTTGTAGTAGATGCGGCTGCGGTTCTTGGCCTTGGGGTCGATGTAGCGGGCCGGCACCGAGCGTTGCGTGGTGATGACGAAGTGCGCTCCCCGTTCATACGCATCGGCTGCGCGGCCGACGTGGCGGATGAGCGGCGTCAGGTTGATGGTCACCACCGGATCGGTCCCTTCGCGGACCAGCTCGGCGTAGAGGTCCATGCCGCCGCGGGTGACGTTGTGCATGATCTGGAAGTCGTAGCCGCCCAGGGCGTCCCGGTTGCGGTCGATCGTCTGCCGGGTGGCGGCCAGCATCTGCTCCCGGCTCAGCCCGCAGTCGATCCGGGCGTACCGGATCGAGTCGTAGAGCCGGTCCAGGTGGCGGTCGAGGAGGAACGGCTCCTGACGGAAGGTCCGCGTCATCTCGAACACCATGTCCCCGTACATGAGGGCGCTGTCGAAGATGGAGATGCGGGCGTCCCGCTCCGGCACGAACCGTCCGTTGAGATAGGCGAGGCGTTGCGCGCCGGGTCCCTGCTTCACGGCGCCGAGTATGGCACGGAACGGCCGGCCGGGGCAGGCGCGCCGAACCGCGTCACCGTTCGGGCGTACCGGCGCTGGCATTCGCGCGCGATCCGTAGTATACTGAGCGGGTTGCGCGTCCCGAGGACGCGGCTGATCGGCCAGAATAGCTCAGTCGGTAGAGCGGTTCACTCGTAATGAACAGGTCGTCGGTTCAAATCCGACTTCTGGCTCTCAGGTACCCGCTGTCGCGCCCGCGCGGTGGGCCTGCCGTTCTCCGGCGGCGGCCCGTGCTACGTTGCCGCCGCCGTGTTCCCGCGCGCTTCGGAGTCCCGATCGCTGTTCGCCGCGTTGATGGCGCACGTCGCCGTCATGGGCGGCGCGGTGGCGGCGATCGGCGCGCTGATCCCGCAGATGATCCGCGATCTCGGCTGGGCCTACACGCAGGCCGGGCTGGTCGTGGCGGCCGGCTCCGCCGCCTTCGTGCTGTCGTCCACGGCCGCCGGCTTCGTGCTGCCCCGCCTGGGCGTGCGGCCGACCGTCGCGGCCGGCTTGGCTCTGGAGGCGCTCGGCCTGCTGCTGTTCGGGGTGTGGCCGAGCGTGGCGGTGAGCGCGCTCGCCTACGCCGTGTTGGGCGTCGGCTTCGGGGCGATGGAGGTCGCCGGCAACGACCTCACGCTCGCCATGGAACGCCGCGGCCGCGGGCAGCTCATGAACCTGGTGCATGGCGGCTTTGCGGTCGGCGGGATCGCGGTCACGTCGGGCGTCTCCTGGTTCCTGGCGAGCGGCGGCGACTGGCGGCTGGTGTACCGGCTGCTCGGCGCGGCGACGGTGCTGGTGTCGTGCTGGCTGCTCACCCGGCCGGCGCTCGCCGTCACCGGGACCGGCGCCGCGGCATCGCGCCCCGGCGCCGGCGGCGCATCGGCCGGCCCCGGCGGAACGCGGCGGAGGCGCTCGGCCGGCGTCCCGGACCGCAGCCCGGCGCTGCTGGTGGTGATCCTGGCGGCGATGGGCGTCTACGTCGGCGTCGAGCTCGGCGCGGCGGCCTGGATGAGCGAGTTCGTGGTCGCCGCGGTGGGCGGATCGATCGCGCAGGGGGCGCGGGTCGTCTCCCTGTACTGGGTCGGTCTGTGCCTGGGCCGCATCGGCACGGCCGTCCTGCACCGTAGCGCGCGCCACGCCCCTCTGACCGTGGCGCTGGCGTCGGTCGCCGTGGCCGGCATGGCGGTCACCGTGCCGGCCACCGGGATCGGGTGGGCCGCCGCCGGGGCCGCGGTCACCGGCGTCGGCCTGTCGGCGCTCTACCCATTGCTGATTCTGCTGGCCGGATCGGAGTACCCGACCCGCCGCAGTCAGGCGATCGGCCTGACCAGCGCGGCCGGCGGTCTCGGCAGCATGCTGGTGCCGTTGGCCATTTCGGTCGTCGCCGAGGCGTACGGCATCCGTAGCGGCATGGCCGTGTATCTGGCGCTGACCGTCGTGCTGAGCGCGTTGTCGATCGCCCTGCTGGCGATGACCCGCCGTCCCCGGCCGGGGTGAATCTGGGAACCGCGAAGGGGGCGTCGAGATCGTCTCTCAGGAAGAGCCAGTTCATCTCGGTTTCGTGAACGACGAAGTACCCGGCCTTCTCAAGCAGGCGCTTGGTGTCAGCTGGCGTGTACGGGACGACCGACGGCATGGTCAAGGCTCAGGTCTGTCGGGATGTTGAACATGAGCGCCGATTCGTCGAAGTAGTCGGGGACGACTCCCTTCTCGCGCAGCACCTTTTCGAGCGTTCCGCGCTCGGAACACACCTTCAGGAATCCGTGCACTGCGTCGTGCAGCGCCTCCTCCGCCTTTTCGACGGTCGTACCCGCGGAGGCTATCCCCAGCTGGGGGCACTCCGACAGATAGCAGCCCGCGGCGCTGTCATGGGTTATGACCCCTGACAGCATCAGCTTCGATCCTCCGTGCATGACATTCCTCCCGCTCGAATGATGGCATGAACGCAGAATAAGCGATTCGGTGACAGATTGGCCACTGGCATCACGAAAGTCGGGAGATTTCGGCGACTCTTGGGATCAATAGGCGTCCCGACGCTGACATTCTGAGGCGTCCGCAGTGTGAGAACCGCGTCAACCCTTTGAGTTGACCAAGCCAGTGGCGATTTGGCGGCATGTGGGACTTCAGGTGACGCCATCAGGACAGACTACCCCCATGCCATCAACACCCGTCCCACTTCCTTACAGCGCCGCCAGTCGTGCTAGCGCGGCGCTGAACCTCTGGTAGTACTCGCCGGCCGACAGCTTGAGCAGCACGCCGTCCCGGCCAGTCTTGGCGACCACGCCGGCCCGGCATATCCACAGGTACAGAAACCGCTTGCAGCGCAGCACCGCGCCATCTCCCAACTCCAACAGGTTGAGCATCCAAGTCTTCAGGTTCCACGCCAACGCCGCGATCATGAAGTACGCTTGATTGGCTCCCAGCAACCCGGTCGGAACATGGGACAGTCCCAGCCCCTCCTTCAGGTCCTTGATCAGATTCTCCTGATTGCCCCGCCCCTGCGCGGTCCTCAGCACCGCCGTGTTGCTCCGTTTCGAGTTCGTCACCACGATCCAGTACGCATACTTTCTCATCCCGTCGAGGTACTCTTGCTTGCCGTCCGCGTCGTGGATCGGCGTCCGCTTGATCACATACCGATAGCCCTTCTTCCAACTCGTCGGTCGGAACATCATCCTGGCCACTTCCGGCGTCCCCTTGTACCACTGGTCAGGCTTGCGCTGCCGGCTGATCTTGCGCTTCACGTTCTCCCGCCGCTTCCGCCGGCGCCGGCCCGACCGCTCCCTGATCGGCGCCAGCGGACGCCATGCGCACTCCGGAAGCCCGTGCACGGCCCGCAGCAGATTCTGCCGCTGCTTCGCCACGATGTAGAACTCCACCCCGCGCTCGGCGCAAATGTCCACGATCTCCTGATCGTAGTAGCCACTGTCAGCGCGCATCCGCACCTGTCGAAAGTGCTTCCGCACCCGCTCGATCGTTCTCGGCAACACCTCCTTGATCCCGTAGCTGGTATGCCGGCTGCCTTCGTGCAGTCCCAGATGCAGCACGTCTCCGGTCTCCGCCACCGTCCCGTACAGACTGCTGTAGCTCCACCGTCTGTCGTAGCTGAAGTCCGCGCCTTCCTTCTGCTCCCCATACACTTCGTGGATCGACGAATCCCAGTCCAGCGTCGCTACACGCCGCCGCGACCGCGGCAGCAACCCGAACGCACGCTGCTGTATCTCCTCGACCGCCTCCCGTAACTCGCTCCGCGCCAGCTTCCCAGCCTGCTGATCCCGATCGCTGCACTGCTCCCGCTTGCCGTCGAAGCGAGCCAGAAAATCCCCGACCGTGGTGGCATGAGGCACCCGCGCGCCGCCCAACAGCCGGCGCAATCCTTCGTCGGCGCGCAGCCAGTTGATGTCGCTGAGCGTGTTCCCGCCGCTGAGCATGTTGTAGGTCAGCGTCAGCACGTGGTCCGACTCGGTATACCATTTGTGCCGCCGCAGCACGCGCACCGCAGAGTCGATCACCGGCGCCACTTCAAGCCGCTCGACGAGCCCGTGCACGATGCCCAAGCTGGACCAGCTCACCAGCGGAGCGCCACCGCGCGGCTCGGTCAGAAGGCGGGGATGGGAGAATTGGGGTTGACAAGCATCGTCAGCCGTGTATCCTGGTGGTGATTGAATCATTTCGGGTCCTCTTTGGTGCTTGACCGGTTGGGTTTAGATACTTCCGATTATAGCACTTAGGAGGACCCGTTTCAACCCCGCCTACCCGAATCGCTTACTCTGGGCATGAACATAACATACATGCGAACGCAGGCGGATCCGGATGCGAACGGATCGGCGCCGTCATGCGGCGCGCACCGGTACGTGCAACATGCCGGCGGCGCGTTGCGCCGCCCGGTCCCCGCGGCGGTCGTAGCGCGCGGTGGTCTGCACGCTGGCGTGGCCGGCGAGCCGCTGCACGGCGGCGAGGTCGGCGCCGGCGTCGAGCAGGTCGCCAACGAACGAGCGCCGCAGGTCGTGCGGTGAGAAACGCGGGATTCCGGCCCGTTGCGCCAGACCGCCCCGGTACCGGCCGTCGCGGCCCTTGACGCCCTGCAGCCGCATGAGCACCGCCTGCGCGGTGAGCCGCCGCGCTTCGATTTTGCCGCCTTTGGCGACCGGGCGCAGGAGCGGCCCCGGCTGGTCGCCGCGGTGCGCGACCCATGCGTCGAGCGCCACCTTGCCGCCGCTGACCGCCCAGACGTGGCGCTGGTGGCCGCCTTTGCCGGTGACGGTGATCCGGCCGGTCGCCCGGTCGTAGTCGGCGCGGTCGAGCGCGACCGCTTCGGTGCGCCGCAGCCCGGCGCCGTACAGCAGCGAGAGCAACGCCGCGTCGCGTGCGCCGACCGGCTGCGCCAGGTCGCAGACGTCGAACAGGGCGGCGATCTCACCGGCGGTGACGTGGCGCCCGGCCGGCAGGCGGCGCGCCTTGGAGAGCGGGACGTCCCGGATGCGCTGCTGGTCGTCGGCCGTGATGAGGCCGGCGCGCCAGCACGAGCGGGCAACGCCGCGCAGAGCGCCGACCATGCGGTTGACGGTGGCGGGCGCGGCGCCCCGTTCCGTCATGGCCGCCTTGAGCGCGACCACGTGATCGGCCCGGAGCCGCTGCCACGGCGTCGTGTCGATGGTTCCGGCGCCCTGAGTGAGGTATTCGGCCGCCTGGGTGAGGGCGGTGGCCATGCCGCGGCGCCCTGACGGCGCCAGCCCGGCAAGGTAGGCGCGCGCCGGGACGGCCGCGCCGGCGGACGGCGCCGGCGCTAGTGTCCCGGTGAGAGGCGCCGCGGCCGGCGCGGCAGGGTCGATCCGGCCGGCGTCAGCCGTCTGCTCGGCTTTCATGCTGAGAAGATACATTATCATCATCAAAAACTCAAGCGATCCCGGCAACGTCCGAGTGAGCAGCTGGCCAGAGTGGCCGCCTCGATCGGCCCCGGTGCAACGGCCTCTCTCGACGGAATCGAGTTTGACCGTGCCATTCGCGATTCGATAATATAATAAAACATACTATAGTATGCACTATATTATTCTCAGTAGTATACGTTCAATCATCATATAATATTCATAGATATTATTTATCATACTATGATAATTGCGGCCTTGGTAGTGGGAGCGGCCCGACGACCGGGCGCTCCTCAGGCGGCATGTCCCGCTCCCGCACGGACTCTGATAGAATCGCCGGCGTGCGAGGAACCAACCGAATGAGGCGCCCCCGATGAGCGCGCCGGCCGATCTACCCGCCGGCTACTGGCAGGCCCTGACGCGCACCGTGCGCGCCGCGGTCGACGCCGGCCGGATCGGAACGCCCAAGGCGCTGCGGCTCACCGTGCACGTGCGGGCCGACCCGGCGGAAGCGGCCGGCGCGCAGGCAGCGACCGCGGCGGCCGTCCGGCGTTGCGCGGACGCCTGGTTCGGGGGACCGGCCGGCGACGATTACGGGGTAGGGGCGGGGGGCCGGCCCGCCGCCTCTCTGCTGCGCTGGCCGGGCGGCCAGAGCGCCCTGCTGGCCGTCGACGCGGGACGTGGCGCCACCGCCGGCCACTTGGTGCTGATGGGATCGCACGGCTCCATCTATCACGCTATCGAACCGTACGCCGTACCCTTGACGCAGGAGGCGCGGTGATGGCCGCCCACCGGGTCGTGGCGCTCGGCGGCAACCGCACCCATCTGGAAACCTACGCGCGCGAGTTCGCCGCCGACCCGCGTTGCGAGCTGGCCGCGGTCGCCGACGAGCCCGGCCTCCCGCAGTACCGGGAGGGGCTCAATCGCCTGCTCGCCGCCGAGTTGGGCGTGCCGTACCTGCCGCTGGCGGCGGCGCTGGCGCTCCCCGGCGTCGACGTCGTGGTGAGTTGCGTCGACGTGGAACGGCGCGCGCGCGTGGCGCAGGCGGTGTTGGCCGCCGGCAAGCATCTCTTTCTGGACAAGCCGCTGGCCGGCAGCGTGGCGGACGCCCGCGCGATCGCCGACGCCGCCGACGCGGCGGCCGCCGCCGGCGGCGTGGTGACGCAGATGCTCACCACCGTGCGCACCCCCTGGGCGCAGGACGCCAAGGCGGCCGTCCGATCGGGAGCGCTCGGCCGCATCGGCGCCGTCCACTCCGACATGCTGATGGCCAAGGGCCGCCCCGGAACCGTACCGGCCGGCGCGGTCCGCCGCGAACGCGGCGCGGACGGCGCCTTCACCCACGTCACCGCCAAGCGGGAGCTGTTCGACATGGGCGTCTACCCGGTAGCCCTCATCCACTGGCTCACCGGCCGCCGCGCGGTCACCGTGTACGGGCACACCGGCAACTACTTCTTCGCCGAGCACGCGGCGCTGGACGTCGAGGACTACGGAGCGCTGGTGCTGACGCTCGACGACGGCGCCGTCGCCACCGCGTGCTGCGGGCGCATCGGCATGCCGTGCCACCCGCAGGCCGGCGAGCGGAGCGTGACGCTGGTCGGCTCCGAAGGGCAGGCCACGTTCGCGGCGTCCCGCCCTCGCATCGAGGTGTACAACACACAACCGGCCGCGACGACCGCCCCCGTGCACCCTCACGACCCGATGCAGATGTGGGATTCGACGGCGCGGGAAACGCAGCCGCCGGCCAAGGACCGCTGGATCACGCTGGACCGCGAGGAGCGGTCCGACATCGCCGCGTTCCTCGACTGCCTCGACTCGGGCCGGCGGCCGGAGGTGACCGCCCGCGACGCGCTGCATCACGTCGAGGTGCTGATGGCCGGTTATCGGTCGGCGGCGTCCGGCAAGCCGGTCAGCATCTGAGCCCGCGCGCTCACCAATAGCGCATCGCGCCTGCGAACAGCCGCGCCACGTCCCGCTCGTCGAACGGGCGCGGGCTGAGCGCGGTGACGCGGCGTTGCGGCAGCGTGCCGCCGACCAGCGTGTCGACGTCGGCCGGGGCGTATCCGACCTCCGACAGGCCGTTCGGCATACCGGTCCGCCTCATCAGGTCGATGATCGCCTGCGCGGCAGCCTCGCCCGCTTCGGCGGCGGGAACGCCCGCCACGTCGGCGCCCATCAGCGCGGCCGCCCGCAGGTGCCGCTCCGGGTCGGCGGCGGCCGTCCAGCGGAACACCGCCGGGGCGTTGAGGATCACCGACATCCCGTGCGGGATCATGGGGTGATCCTGCGGATAGCCGGCCGGCCGGTAGTCGCGCACGTTGCTGGAGACCGGGTAGGACATGCCGTGCGGCAGGTGGCAGCCAGCGTTGCCGAACCCGAAGCCGGCGAAGGTGGCGGCAAGGAGCATCTGCGCCTGCGCCGCCTCGTCCCCGGCCATGGCCGCCGTCAGGTTGGCGGCCACCATCTCGATCGCCCGTGACGACCACACGTCGCTCATCGGGTTGCTGCCCTGGTACGACGGCCGCATCGACGGATCCTCCGGGGCCGGCCGCCGGGTGTAGGGGAGGGCGGTGAAGGACTCGATCGCGTGGCTCAGCACGTCCAGGCCCGTGCACGCCGCCGCCAGCGGCGGCAGCGAGCGGGTGTTGTCGGGATCGACGATCCCCACCGCCGGCTTCAAGGCGCGATGGGCTATGCCGGTCTTGGCGTGCAGCCCCTCCAGATCGAAGATCGCCACGCCGGTCGTCTCGCTGCCGGTGCCGGCGGTGGTCGGCACGGCGATGAGCGGCTTCAACGGTCCCGGCGGCGGTTTCCCGCGGCCGACCGGCCGGTTTACGTAGTCCAAGAAGTCGGCGGGGTAGGTGTGGTACAGGTTGGCGGCCTTGGCGGTGTCGATCACCGAGCCGCCGCCCACCGCTACGAAGCCGTCATGCCGCCCGCGGTCGGCGGCGGCGATGGCGTCGCGGAAGGAGCGGTCGGTCGGCTCGACCCGGACGCGGTCGAAGACGGCGGCGTCGATGCCGGCGGCGGCCAGCGACGCCATGACCGCGGCGACCTGCGGGCCGTCGCGCAACGTGCGGTCGGTCAGGACCATCACCCGCGACAACCCGAGCCGGCGCGCCTCGAAGCCGGTCTCGCCGGTGGCGCCGGGGCCGAACTTGATATGGGCGGCGTCCAGGGTGACGATCCGTTCGTACGCGGCTTCCTGCACGGGGTCGGATCATAGCGCAGCTGGCGCCGGCCGCCTACGGCGTCAACGGGTTCCGGTCCCATGCCGATAATTTTGAGACCGGCGCCGCCGCGGTGCGACGACGGAGTGAGTCTGCTTGAAGAAACGCAAGGCCGGGAACGAGCAGGGGAAGACGACGGGGAAGCGCCGTCCGTCCGCACAGCGGAGTTCATCTCCGAAGCGCAATCCATCGCCGAAGCGAGATTCGTCGGCGAAGCGAAATTCGTCGCCCAAGCGGTTGCCGTCGCCGGTGACCCTGGCGCGCGTTTCGGGAGTGCTGGCCGCCGCCGCGGTGGCGCTCGGCATTCTGCTGGTGGTTCCGCCGGGCGGACGCGCGCCGGCGCCGATCGGCGCGCCGGCCGCCGAACCGGCGGTGCCGGTCCTGGTCCGGCCGTGGGCCGCCGAACCGCAGGCCGCCGCTCCGCGCCGGCCGGCCGCGCAACGGCCGTACGCCGGGCGGCCGATCCCGCTGGCGATCGTGCTTGACGACGCCGGGCACAACCTGGCCGACGCCGACGCGTACCTTCGCTTTCCGGGCAAACTCTCCCTTGCCGTGTTGCCGCAGCTCGAGTTCACCGCGGAGGTGGCCGCGCGCGCGGAGCAGGCCGGCAAGGAAGTGATCCTGCATCTGCCGATGGAGCCGCAAGGGCCGTCCGATCCCGGCCCCGGCGCGATCAAGGTCGGCTACGATGATCCGGCCGTGATCGGGCTGCTGGACCGGCACTTCGGATCGCTCGGCACGCGCGGCGTGAACAACCACATGGGCTCGCGGGCGACCGCCGACCCGCGCATCATGGACACCGTGATGGCGTACCTGAAGCGGACCGACCGGTACTTTCTGGACAGCCGCACCACCGCCGATTCGGTAGCCAGGGAGTCGGCCGCGCGGCACGGGGTTCCGTTCCTGAGCCGGGACGTGTTCCTGGACGTCTCCGCGGACGAGGCTACGGTGAGCTCCGCCATCGACCGCGGCATGGCGATCGCCCGCGAGCGGGGAAGGGCGATATTGATCGGTCACGTCACCAACCGCGTCGTCCTCTCGGTGTTGGAGAACCGTCTGCCGGAGATCGAACGCGCGGGATTCGAGCTGGTGTACCTCTCCGAGCTGCTGCCGCGGTGACCTCCGCCCTCATCCTGGGCATCGAGACGTCCTGCGACGAGTGCGCCGCGGCGGTCGTCCGGGACGGGGCCGTCATCCTCTCCAACGAGGTGGCGTCGCAGGTGGAGGCGCACCGGCCATTCGCCGGGGTCGTGCCGGAGATCGCGTCGCGGATGCACGTGGAGTGGATCGACGCCGTGGTCGCGCGCGGTCTGACGGCGGCCGGTTGCACGCTGGAGCAGATCGACGCGCTGGCCGTCACCTGCCGGCCGGGGTTGATCGGATCGCTGCTGGTCGGCGTCTCCTACGCCAAGGGGCTGGCGCTGGCGACCGGCAAGCCGCTGGTAGCGGTCGACCACATCCGCGCGCACGTCTACTCGCCGCACATGGAGCGCGGCATCAGCTATCCGTACATCTCCCTGCTGCTGTCCGGCGGGCACACCATGGTGATCGACGTGCAGGGGCTGGACCGCTGGGAGGTGCTGGGCGCCACCGTCGACGACGCCTGCGGCGAGGCGTTCGATAAGGTCGCCAAGCACTTCGAGATCGGTTTTCCGGGCGGCGTCGCCATCCAGCGGCTGGCCGAACGGGGAAACCCGGACGCCTATCGGTTTCCGGCGCCGTCGGTGCGGCGCGGCGCCGGCCGGTTCGACGTGTCGTATTCGGGCCTCAAGACCGCGGTGATCCATCAGCGGGAGCAGTTCCGCGCCGACCGGTCCGCGCCGGAACAGACTGAGGACATCGCCGCGTCGTTTCAGAAGACCGCCATCGATATCGTCGTCGACCAGGCGATCGCCGCGGCGCGCCGGCGCGGCCGGCGCCGCATCGTCGCCGCCGGCGGAGTGGCGGCCAACAGCTATCTGCGCCGCCGGCTGGCGGAAGAGCCGGAGTTCGAGGCGTTCTTTCCCGCCATGGCGCTCTGCACCGACAACGCGGCGATGATCGCCGGACTCGGCTACCACGTGCTGCGGCGCGACGGCCCGAGCGGTCTGGGCTTCGGCGCCGCCGCCCGCGTCGCCGGCTTTCGCCGAGCGTCGTAGGAGGGACGACGGCGCCGCCGTTACCACCGGATGTTGGTTGACAGAATATACATTATCGGACGTTGAACGGGTTCGTCCGAGATCGACTGACGTTTCTCCGGCCTGCCCTTTGCCCGGCTCTTCCTCCTACATGCGTAGCGAGCCGTGGAGCGCGAGGGCGTAGGCGGGCGAGCCGGTGTGCTCCTCCGGGGTGGCGTCGACGTTGAGCGCGAACGACCAGCCGCTCTCGCCGAGGGTGTAGCTCAGAGCGGCGCTCGCGCCCCACTCCTGGCGCTCGGCCAGCACGTACCGGCCGCGCACGTCCGCTCCCAGCCCGATGCCGGTGTGACGGTACGAGACGCCGCCGCCGAACTCGGCGCCGATAGCGCCGTCAAAGCGGCCGCCGACCTCGACCACCGGCTGCAGCCACGATTGTTCCCGGAACTCCCAGCGCGTGCGGGTTTCGAACAGCAGCCGCAGTCGGCCGGGGGTGGCGTTGGCCGACGCCAAGCCGGGTTGCTCAGCCGTCGACAGCGATGCAAGGAACCCGTCCACCTTGACCGCGGCGCTACCGCCCGGCCAGCCGACCACGTCGTAGCGAACGCCGGCGCCGCCCAGGGCCAGGAACACGCCGGTCTCTATCGCCGCCGCGGAGCCGGCGGGCGTTACCGCGGCGGCGCCGCCGCCGAGCCCGGCCAGCGCCCACACGCCCAAACCTCGACTGGGACTCCAGTGCGCGTAAGGCAGCGCGATGACAGTGGTGACCGTCGCCTTGCCCTTCGAGCCGGCAGCAGCACCAGCGGCGCCGCGGTAGTTCACGTCACCGGCCGTGCCGTACGCTACCGCGCCCCCGACCAGGATGTCCGGTTGCGAGCGCCAGTCCGCGCCCAGGTAGCCGCTCAGCACGCTGCCGTCTTCGGTCGCGGTGGAGAATCCGCTCAGCGCACCGCGCCCCCACAGCGCCCAGCCGCCGGGCGCCGGCGCCGCGAACGCGCTCCCGGCCAGCACCGCATCCGCGTCCGTAGCGCCTTCGGGCAGCTGCAGCCGCGGCCCTATTGCGATAAAGCGGTCGCCGACCAACTCCACCGCATCCGCTGCGACCGCTCCCCCATACGACGCCAGCACGTTTGCCAACGCAGCGCTGCGAACCTGCGCCGGGCCTGCTTCCTCACCTGCGGCTGCGCCCGCGGCTTGCACCGTGATCGAGAAGCGCAACTCGTCTTGGTAGTCTTGGGCGTCGGTCACCGTCAGGGTGTACTCGGTCTCCTCCGCCGCCGCGGCCGGCGTGCCGGACACGACGCGCGTCGCCGCGTTGAACGAGAGGCCCTCCGGCAGGTCGGGCGTCAGGCGGTAGCGCAACGGCGGCGTGCCGCCGGTCGCCGCCGGCAGGGTCACGTTGACCTCCATCCCTACGGCGTAGCGCTGCGCGGCAACTTCCTGATCAGCGTCATCACCGAACGTCAGCTCGTCCGGCAGGTCCACGCCCGCCGCGTCGTCGTCAGTCACGGTGACGCGGAGGGTCGGTCCGGTCCGGTCGACGCCCGAACCGCTAAGCGTGTGGCTCAGGGTCGCCGCGCCGTCGTCAGTGTCGTCATCCTGCGCCGCGGTCACGGTGACCGTTTGCGGCATGGACCAGTCGCTCGCGGTAAAGGTCAACTCCGCCGGGGCGGCGGTGACGACTGCGGCGCTGCTGCTGATGGTCACCGTGACGTCAGCGGACGGCGCGGCGGACAGCCGCACCTGGTAGGCGCGGGAGCGGCCCTCGACCACCGTCAAGCTGGTCGGGTCGACGACCACGGTCACGGCCGCGTCCGGGGAGGTGGGACCGGTCGGGCCGCTGGGGGCGTCGGTCACCGTTACTCTGCGCGCGTTCGTCGCGGCCCCGGCGCCGGTCCGGTTCCGGGCCCGTAGCTCGAACCGGTACGTGCCGGCCGCCAACGTCACCGTATGGGAGCTCGCGTTGGCGCCGCCCGCACTCGTCCAACCGCCGCCGTCTTGCTGATACTCGTAAGCTCTCGAGGAGTGGGCGCCGGTGTCGCGGTTCCATCTCAGCGTCGCTTCTCCGGCGCCGCCGTCCACGCTGAAGCCGCCGGGGACGCTCGGGGTGGCCAGTACCGTGTGGGTCGAAGAAGCGGCGACGGCGGAGTGGGCCATGTTGGGGGTACACCCGGTGCCACAACTGAACTGTCCCGACAACCCGTTCGCGGGAATGCTGATGCCGTCGAGATCGCGGTCCCCCGGCCGCACCCGGTACGTCAGGTCCCATTCGGTCTGATGACGGTCACCCGAAATCGTCGCTTTTTGGGTGACTCCTCCGATGTCGATGTCGATCGACGCGCTCTGACCACTGAACAGGCGCGGCCTGCCCGGTCCGCTGAATCGTACCCGTACCGTGATGGTCTCGCCGTCGGTGTAGAAACCGTCGGACCCGGGACTGGACTGGATCGACACGCCCAGCACGCGCTGCGCGCTCTGCGCCTCGGCCGGCGCGGACGCCAGCAGCGCCGCAACGATGGCAGCAGCGAGCGGCATGACGCCCGCCCGGCCCGGCACGCGGCGCCAGCCCGCCGTTGTCCGGCGGCCGAGTCTCAACCGCGCCGTCGCCCCAATGATCTTTGCTCGCACTGCCTTCGCCGCTTTCATTCGTTCCCCCGCCAGATAGATTGACCAGGGGTCACTATAGACCATGCTGCGTATGACCGCAACCGTTGAAACGGGCGCGATGCGCCAAGGCCGAAAGATTCCGAGTCTTCCGGATATTTCGTGGGGACGAAGCCCCGCACGTCACTCGAGGCCGGGCGGCCCCGGCAATCGGCGGACGCGGAAGCCGTCGGCGCACGCCGTGCCCTGGTCGATGAGGAAACCCGCCCCGCCGCTGCGGTACCGGCCGTCGCGCGCCTGCAGCAGCGGCGCGCCGTCCACGGCAAGCGTCAGGCGGTCGCCGGCGGCGGCGAACCGCACCGAGTACAGCCGCTCGGTTACGTACGGGAACGGCGCGGAGGCGAGCGTACAGGCCGTCCGGTCTTGCCGCGCGATGATGGCGACGGTGTCTTCTCCACTGAACACGGCGGCGTAGTAGCGGCGCAGACCGCCGGCGCGCAGCACCACCCCGCCCCGGCGGTGCAGGCTGAAGCGGAGCCGCGTCTCCACCGCGTAGTCGCGCCAGGCGCGCGTGCCGAGCGTACCACACCGTCGTCGGCGCTGTGCGAGATGCAGTAGGTGAGATCGAAGTCGGGCGCGAACTCGCGCGCGGCGCTCACCCACGCGCGCAGCCAGCAGGGGCGCAGGTTCCAGATCGACGACATCAACGTGCCGCGCTGGCGGAAGTCGTCCGGCGCGCCGTCCCAGTCGAGGCTGCGGAGGCGCAGCCGGCCGGCCAGGGGAGCGGGCGCGCCGGCCGGCGCGCTCAGTTCCAGCCCGACCCGGAACAGCGGCATGCCGCCGTTGTCCGGCACGCGCCACCGGAGCGTGTTGACGCCGGCGCGGAGCGCGCACGGCTCGGAGCGGAGCTGCCGCACGCAATCGGTAGCGTCGTAGTAGAGCGCGTACACGGCCGCCGCCGGCAGCGGGAGCGGCCCCTCCGCCGGCGCCTCCAGGCGCACGGCCACCTCCTGCGTCGGGTAAAGCGTCGGGCTGGCGTGGGTGGCGAAGTTGTCGGCGACCTCGGCGAAGTCCAGGAACACCGGTGTCGAGATCCGCGCCGTGCGCCCCGGCGTCAGGTCCCGGTACGCGATCTCCAGCCCCGGATCGGCGCTGCCGGCAACCTCTACCGGCGCGGAGGACGGCGCCGGCGCGGCCGGCGGCGCATCCGGGATCGCGTGCGGACACGGCGCGAACCCCTGCCGGGCGCCGGGCAACTCGAAGGCGAAGCGCGGCAGCCGCGCCGTCGGCGCCGGCCGGCCCGAGGCGCCAGGGCCGGCGCGCAAGATGCGGCGCGTCTCCAGGACCGCGTCGCTCACCGCGCGGCCCCCTTCGGCGGTGACCACCAGCAGGCGGTCGGCGACCGGATCGCGCAGGTCGGCCGGGATCGCCGCCAAGCCGAGCCGCACGCCGTTGAGGCAGCCGACGCTGCCGGCGTTGCAGTCGGTGTCGTAACCGGCCGAGGCGGCGATCGTCAGCGCGCGCCGGAAGTCGTCGCCGCCGAGCAGCAGCGCCACCAGCACCATCGCGTGGTTGGTCAGAATCGGGCACGGTCCGGGAAACACTCCGTACCCGTAGCGCGGGTCGAGCCAGGCGCGCACCCGCCGCCAGTCGCGCTCGCGGCTGCAGGCGCCGCGCACGTCGTCGATCAGGCGGCGGAGCTGGCCGCCGGCCGCAAACGGCTGCGCCGCCGCCAGCAGCGCATCGAGCGACCGATGCGTGAAGGCGAGCGCCTGCATCGCGCCCAGGTACGCCGCGCAGTCGAGCGCCACGCCGTCGTGGCTCACCGACGCCGCCTTGCGGATCAGCGCCGCCGCCTGTTCCGGGTCGCCGGGCGACGTCAGCGCCAGCGGATCGGTGAAGATCTGCGCGCCGATCTGGGTCGACAGCATCTCCCCGTTGAGCGCGCGGCTGCCGCTCTGCGGGGCGCGATACCCGGCCTTGAGGCGCAGAAACGCGGTGTGCTCGGTGGATCGGCCAAAGCCGCCCCACCAGAGGATGGTCCGGTCCTCGATGATGGTGTTGAGCCACGTGTCGCCGAAGTCCGCGGCGGTGACGCCGCTCGCGGAGCGGCAATCCTCCATCGCGCGGAAGAAGCCGAAGCTGCCGGACAGATCGTCGTCGGCGACCACCAGCGGCGCGCCGAGCTCCCGGTGCACGTAGCGGTCGACCTCGCCGAACCGCTCCCGGATGGCCCGGTACGCCCACCCTTCCACCGGCCGCCCCAGATAGACGCCGATCAGCTTGCCGAGCACGCCGGCGTAGGTCGCCGACCCGATGCGCCGTTCGTCAGCGGCCATCCGCGTCACCTGCGTCAGACGCCGGCCGGATGCGCTCCACCCGGAAGCCGCGCGCCAAGTAGCCGCCCTCCTCCACCAGGAAGCCGGCGCCGCCGCTCACGTACTCGCCGTCCTGCGCCGCCAGCAACGGGCGGCCGGCGACCGCCATCCGCAGCTCGGCGCCGGCCGCCGTCAACGCCAGCTGCAACGGCGCGTCCGGCGGCGCGGCGCAACGGGCGCGCGCCAGCACCCGCACCGTTCCGTCGCGCCGTTTGAGCAGCAGCGCCTGCCCGCCGCTCAACGCCGCCGCGTAGTAGCGGCGGTGGCCGCGGGCGCGCGCCACCAGCCCGGCGGTCCGCTGGCGCACGGGCGTCAGCGTCGAGGAGACGGTGTAGTCGTCCCAGTCGCGGGTCCCGATCGTGATCACGCCGTCGTCTGCCGGGTGGGAGATCGAAAACGTGGTCGTGTAGTCCGGGGCGAAGTTGCGGGCCGAACTGAGAAACGCCTTGAGCCACGGCGCGTCGGTCGTCCACGGCGTCAGGTCCGGGGACAGGTCGCCGGCGTCCCCCATGACGAAGCGCTCCGGCGCGCCGTACCAGTCGAGCCAGCGCAGGGTGACCGCGCCGTCGAGCCGTTGCGGCGCGCTCAGCTCGATGCCGAGCTGGTAGATCGGCTGCCCGCCGCAGTCCGGAACCCGCCAGCGCAGATCGTTGGCGCCCGGCTGCAGGTCGATCGGATCGCCGTAGCGCGCCTGCAGCGAACCGTCCCCCCGGTAGTGGCGGACAAAGAAGCGCCAGCGCGGGTTCGGCCCGGCGCCGCAGTCGACCCGGGCGCGTACCGTCTGCGTGCCGTACAGGGTCGGGCTGGCCAGCACCTCGAAGTAGCTGGTACCGCGCACGCCGCTCGGTTCGGGATCGAAGCAGGTCTGCACGCGCAGGCGCCCGCACCGGCCCGGCGCCAGCCGCTGGTAGGCGATTTCCAGTCCGCCGCCGGCGTTGCGCAAGCCGGTGACCGCCTGCGCGTGCGCCGGCTCCCGGTCGGCCCGGAATCCCTGCACGGCGCCGGGAAAGTCAAAGCCGAAGCGCGGCAGCCGAGGCGCCGCCTCTGCGCCACGCCCCGCCGCCTCGTCGCGCCCCGCCGGCCCGTCACGCCCTTCCGCCTCGGCGCGCAGGGCCGCCGCGGCGCGCAGGATGCGCCGGGTCTCGCGCACCGCGTCGGTCACGCACTCGCCGCCGTCGGCGCTCACCGCGTAGAGCCGATCGGCCACCGGCGCGCGCAGATCGACCCCGGCCGACAATGCCGGCAACCCGAGCCGCACGCCGTTGAGGCAGCCGACGTTGCCGGCGTTGCAGTCGGTGTCCCAACCGGCGCTGGCGGCGATGCTCACGCTGCCCGGAAAGTCATCGCCCCCGGTCAGGAACGCCATCAGCACCGCCAGATGGTTGGTCACCATCGGGCAGTTGCCGGGGTAACGGTGATACCCGTGTTCGCGTTCGATCCAGTCGCGCGCCTCGCGCCAGTCGGCGGACGGCCGGCAGCGGCGCCGCAACGCTTCGACCAGACCGCGCAGGGCGGCGTCCTCGACCAAAGCCAGGGCGCGCTCCAGCAGCCGCTCGGCGTCGCGCTCGACGAACGCCAGCGACTCCAACACCGCCAGAAAGACCGCGCACTCGACGGCGATGCCGTCGTGGCTCACGCCGGCGGCCTGGCGCGCCAGCCGCGCGGCCCGCTCCGGCGCGCCGGGGTTGGCCAGCGCCCAGCCGTCAATGAATATCTGCGCGCCGATCTGCTCCGCCATCGCGCGGCCGTTGAGCGCGATCGAACCGCTGGCCGGCGCCACGTGCCCCTGCCGCAGGCGCAGCCAGGCGGTGTGCTCGGTCGAGCGGCTCATCCCGCCCCACCAGAGAATCGTCTTGTCCTCTATGACGTAGTTGAGCCAGCACTCGCCGATCTGCCGGGCGCGGAGCTGCGGATCGAATCCGTGATCCTCCAGCGCCCGGAAGAAGACGAACGTCCCGGAGATGTCGTCGTCCGGGACGATCAGCGGCATTCCCACCTCGTGATGGACGTAGTTGGCGACCGTCCCGAACCGCTCCCGGATGTCGGCGTACCGCCAGCCTTCCACGGTGCGCCCCAGGTAGACGCCGATCAGCTTGCCCAGCACGCCCGCGTAGACCCGTTCGCACGTCGCCGCCGGCAGGGCGCCCGGCGCCGCCCCCTCGGCCGGCGCGGCCGGGCCGCTCACCGCCTCACCCTTTGAGCGCGCCACTGATCAACCCCTCGATGAAGTAGCGCTGCACCAGCACGAAGAAGACCAGCGGCGGCGCGATCATCAGGAAGGTGCCGGCCATCATCACGCTCATGTTGTCGGTAAAGGTGCCGTTCATCGACAGCAGGCCGAGCGTGGCGGTAATGCTGGCCTGGCCAAGAAAGGTCCGCGTGATCAGGAACTCGTTCCACGCCTGCAGGCCGACGATCACGGCGACCGTGATCATCCCCGGCCGCACCGCCGGAAACAACACCGCAAGCAGCACGCGGGCGGTGCCGGCGCCGTCGATCCGGGCCGCCTCCTCCAGCTGTTCCGGCACCGCCAGGAAGAAGGCGCGCATCAGGAACACCGCCAGCGGCATGTTGAGCGCCGCCAGCACCACGCCGACCCCGTACAGGCTGCCGAGCAGCCCCAGCACGCGCGCAAAGAGATAGTAGAGCGGAAACAGGAACAGCTGGATCGGCACCGTGATCGCCACCATGAAGTAGATGGTCACCAGCCGCCACTGCCGCACCCGCCGCCGGGCCAGCACGTAGCCGGCCAGCGACGCGCAGAACAGCACCGTGACCACGGCCGTGCCGCTCAACAGACCGCTGTTGACAAAGCCGCGCGCGAACTGACCGTAGCGCCACGCCTGCTCGTAGTTTTCCCAGCGAACGGCGCTCGGAACGCCGAGCGGATTGCGCACCACCTCGCGGTGCGTCTTCACGCTGTTGATCGCCACCAGCGCCAGCGGCGCCAGCGCCGTGAACGCAAAGAAGATGAGCGCCAGATGGGAGCCGGCCGCGTTGCGCACGCGCTGCGCGGTCACGCCGACGCCTCCCGCCGGCTCATCCAGACGTAGAATACCGAGGCCAGCAGCCCGAAGGCGCTCATCACCAGGCCGGTGGCCGCCGCCTTGCCGTACTGGAACGCGTTGAAGGCGAGCGTGTAGGCGTAGGTGCTCAGCATCTCCGAGCCGTGCGCCGGACCGCCGCCGGTCATGATGTAGACGTACTCGAAGGTGAGGAACGAGAAGATGGTGATGATCACGAACGTCAGCAGCACGGTCGGCAGGATGGTCGGCAGATAGATGAAGCGGAACAGGTGGAGCGCGCCCGCTCCTTCGACCGTGGCCGCCTCGACCAGCTCCTGCGGCGTCTGCCGCAGCGCGGCCAGATAGATCACGGTCAGGAACCCCCAGTAGTGCCAGATGTCGACCATCGCCACGAAGTAGAGCACCGTGTCCGGGTTGCCGAGCGGCGACCGCAACGGCGCCAGCGGCGATCCGCGCGGAAACAGGTGGCGGACGTGGCGCAGCAGGCCGGAGACCGGGTTGAGGATGATGTTGAGCCACAGGATGGCGTTGGTGACCGGCGCCAGCACGTACGGGCCGAGGTAGATCATCTGGTAGAGGGTGCGCGTGCGGCGCCGCTTGAGCAGCAGCATGGCGGTGAGCAGCCCCACCGCGACCGGCACGGTGAGGAACAGCAGCGTCCAGCGGACGTTGTTGCCGAGCGCCTTCCAGAACACCCGGTCGGCGAAGATCTTCTCGAAGTTGACCGCGCCGATCCAATTCATGCTGAGCGACACGCCGTTCCAGTCGGTAAACGCGACGTAGGCGGTCATCAAGCCCGGCGCCAGCACCACCGCCACGCTCAGGCACAGCGCGGGCGCCAACAGCAGGTAGTATTGAAATGAGCGGAGCCGCATCGACGCTCAGAGGGAGCGGGGGCGCGCGCCCCCAAAACGGACGGCCGCGCCGTCGATCCGCCCTGTCCGGGACGGCCCGGACGGGCGGATTGGACGGCGAACGGAGACCGGGAAGGGCGCGGTCAGCCGCCCATGCCCGGCGCCGGCACCGGAGCCACCAGACCGGCCGCCTTGTCTTCCTCATAGGCGGTCTGCACGTTGGCCAGGAAGTCCTCCACCGACAACTCGCCCAGCCAGACCGAGTCTATGTCGAAGAAGGCGGTCTGCGTAGCCGGCGGGAAAAAGGTCGATGGCGAGTAGCCGAAGTTGCCGGCGTTCACCGCCGTTATGGCGTCCCGGATGGCGCTCAGAAAACCGTGCGACAGCCCGCTGAAGTCGTCCGGGTCCAGGTCGAGGCGGCTGATCGGCACGCCCCAGTAACCGGGCCATCCTTCGGTCATGCCGACCAGGAACTCCTGCGTCATCATGCGGTCGATGATCTCGCCCACGGCGTCCCTCACCTCCGGCGGGGAGTAGGCGTTGATCGACAGCGACGCGGTGGTGCCGAGCAGGAAAATCGGCGACGGCAGCCCTTCGCGGCTCGGCAGCGGAAAGAAGCCGAGGTCGCCGAGGTTGCCTTCGTCCTCCGAGTAGAAGCTGGTGGCGAACTGAAAGACGAGCGAGGGACCGAAGAAGAACGGCGCGTCGTTCGACTCCAGCAGCGACACCGCGTCCAGAAAGTTGAGGTTGAAGTAATCCTCGCCGGCCAGGTAATCGGCTCGGAACCACTCCGCGCTCTTGGCCATGGCGCCGGCTATCGCCGGGTCCGTCCACGGGATGCGGCCGGTGATCGCGTCGTAGGTCGCCTGCGGACCGGCCCAATGGGTGAGGAACATCTGGGTGTAGTTCTCATTGACCGGCCGCCAGCCCTTGTTGCCGGTCACCGACGCGTAGAGGCCCTGGCCGAGCGCGTCGTCCATGATCGCTTCCAGCTCTTCGAACGTGGTAGGGATCTCCCAACCGTTTTCGGCGAACAGCACCTTGTTGTAGAAGACGCCCATGGTGTTGAGCGAGTTGGGCAGCGCATACAGGTCGCCGTCGACGGTGCCCGCTTCGTAGATCGGGGTGAGGATGCGGTCGCGCCAGCCGTACTCCTTAGCATACGGCTCCATCGACGCCAGATGCCCGGCGGCTGCGAACGGCCGCACGAAGGCGGGCCCCGATCCGTATACCAAGTCCGGGCCGCCACCGGCCGGCAGCACCGAGGCGATGACGCTGTCGACGTCGTTGCGGAACTCCATCACCAACTCGAAGTCGTCCTGCGAAGCGTTGTAGGGGTCGACCAGCACGGCGCGGATCACGTCCTGCAGGTGCGGGCCGGCGCCCCACATCCAGAACTGAATCTCGGTCCGCTCCTGGGCGGCCAGCGGCGTGACGGCCAACCCGCCGGCCATCACGAGCAACAGGGTTGCGATCAAGGACTTGCGATGCACGATTGTGTTCTCCTCTCTTGGTTGCGATTCGGCCGCGGAACGCGGCGAACGGGACCCGCCCACCCTACCCGGCTGCCCGGCGGCGCGCAAGCGCCCGCAATCACTCTACTTCGAATGTCTGCGGGTGCAGTTCATGCCAGGCGATCTCCCCCGATTCGACGGCGGCGCGAATCCGGTCGTCGATCCGCAGACCGGCCACCACCGGATCGGCGCGCCGGCCGGTGAAGCGGGTCAGGAACCGCGCGTTGCGTTGGGCGCGTTTGGTATCACGGCCGTTGGCGGTGTAGGATGCCTCCACCGCCACGTAGCACTCCGTTCCGTCCGGTTCGGCCGCGCGGATCACGATGTCGGCATGACGGAAACTGAGCAGTTCCTTCTCGGGGATTTTGCTCTTCTCGAAGGCCGGCACCATGGCCCACAGCTCCTGCCGCTCGACGAAGGCGACGAACGTCAGTCCCTGCTTCTCCGCCATCAGGTCGGCGTCCGCGCGCGCGGAATTGGCGGCGTGGGCGGCCTTGATCGGGCCGATGTCGGTGCGGAGCTGCTTGAACTGGCGGTCGGTGTTGGCGATGGAGTCAGCCAGTTGGCGCTCCAGTTCCGTGAACCGGCGGTCGGTGTTGGCGGCGAATTCAGCGAGAGCGCGCTCCAGCTCCGTGGACCGCTGGTCCGCGGCCTCGAACCGGCGGTCGGTGTTGGCGGCGAACTCAGCGAGTTGGCGCGCCAGTTCCGCCAACCGTTGCTCCAGGTCCGTGGACCGCTGGTCCGCGGCCTCGAACCGGCGGTCGGTGTTGGCGGCGAACTCAGCGAGAGTGCGCTCCAGCTCCGTGGACCGCTGGTCCGCGGCCTCGAACCGGCGGTCGGTGTTGGCGGCGAACTCAGCGAGAGTGCGCTCCAGGTCCGTGGACCGCTGGTCCGCGGCCTCGAACCGGCGGTCGGTGTTGGCGGCGAACTCAGCGAGAGTGCGCTCCAGCTCCGTGGACCGCTGGTCCGCGGCCTCGAACCGGCGGTCGGTGTTGGCGGCGAACTCAGCGAGAGTGCGCTCCAGCTCCGTGGACCGCTGGTCCGCGGCCTCGAACCGGCGGTCGGTGTTGGCGGCGAACTCAGCAAGACTGCGCGCCAGTTCCGCGAACCGGCGGTCGGTGTTGGCGGCGAAGTCGGCGAGCTGCTGCGGCTGTTCGAGCAGCTCGCGGGTCAGCATCCGCCCGCGCAACGCTTCCATCCACTGCGGGTGCTCATCGAGAACCCGCACCAAGTCGTCTACCGTTGCTATCTCCGGCGCCTGCATCTGCTCGCCTCCCGCTCCCACCATAGCCGGCGCCATCCCAACCGTCAACACGCCTGCCGGCGGCGGCGCGCTACGGGATCGCATCGACCCCGTAGCGCGCCGGCGGGTCAGACGGCTGCTTCCTCACCCGCGCCCGGCGGCCGGGCCGCGCAGGCCGGGGGTCCAGTACCGGCGGCCTGCGCGCTCCCGTTCCCGGTCCATCTCCGCCAGGATCGCCAAGCCGCGCAGGGCCATCCGCACGGCCGTGTCGTGGCCGGCGCCGGCGCGGAACGTCTCGCCGGTCACCACGTTGTCCGCGACCGAGCAGATCGAGCCGCCGCGGCGGCCGAACAGCAGCGGCAGCGTGACCAGCGCCGCCGATTCGCGGTCGCCGTTGAGCACGCCGGCGCGCCGGTAGTAATCGATCACCTCCAGGTGCGGCGGCTGCAGGTAACCGCCGACCGACGGCCGCCCCACCCCGCAGAAGTCGCTGTCGCTGGAGCGGGTGAGGCCGACATGGTAGCGGGCGCCGAGCTCCTCCCCCGCCTGGGCCAGCGCCATCACCAGCTCGGGGCTGGCTGCGGCCGGAAAGGACGGAGCGACGTACGCGCGGGTCATCCCCTCGTCGCGCACCACGCCGTGGCTGATCACCACGTCGCCGGGACGCACCGCTTCATGCATTCCCCCCGACCCGCCGAGCCGCAGATAGGCGTTGGCCGCGGTGTTCTCCAGGAACTCATGCAGGATCAACTCGGCCTCCGGGGAGCCGGAGCCGCCGCTCACCACGCTGAGATGCGCGTCCCCGGAAAAGCCGCTGTAGGTGGTGAACATGCCGGTGCGCGCCACCAGCTCGGCGTCGCGGAGGCGTCCGGCGATCTGCGCCGCCGGGTCCTCCCGGTAGGCGCACAACGGGTCGCGCACCGTCACGATCACGTAATCGCCGATGCGCGCCGGATCGATCCCGGTCAGCGCCGGCTTGCCGTCTATCGACAGCCCGCGGCGCGGCACGTTGGCGGCGTATCGGTACCGCCGGTAGAGATCGTCCACGGCGTCAGTCATCGTCTTTCTCCGATGGCCTGCAGGTAGACCTGCCGGTCGCGCGGCCCGTCGAACTCCAGCAGATAGACCGCCTGCGAATGGCCGAGCTGCAGCGCGCCGCGGTCGATGATCAGGCTGAGCGACACGCCGACCAGCGCCGACTTGACGTGGCCGGCGGCGTCCTGCGGCGTGTCGTGCTGGTGCTTGAAGTCGATCCGCGTCGGCACCAGCCGCGCCAGCTCGTCGGCTACGTCCTCCAGGCCGAGCGGATCGGGAAAGGAGAGCACGGCCAGGCCGGCCGTGGTGTGCGGGATGGTGGCGACCAGCACCCCGGACTGCAGGCCGCTCGCCGCCACCGCGGCGCGCGCCGCGTCGGTGACGTCGTGCGGGCCGTTGCCGGCCGTGCGCAGGCGGTGAACGGTCATGCGCGCGCCTCCCCTGATTCGGAATCTTCCGTGACCGGCAGCCGTCGCGAACGGCGCGTCGTGGCGCCGTCCCGGCAGTCCCGCCAGCGCCCGCGCGCGCCGCGGCCGTACTCCGCGCCCTGCTCGGCGCTCAACCGGGCGGCGAACAGCGCCGGCGCTACCGCGTACAGGAACGGCGCGTACAGCTCGTGCGGCGGGTCCGGCAGGATGATGGTCCGGTCCCGCCCTGCGCCGAGCGCCGCCCCGGTCACGATGCGGTACGGACGTTCAAGGCGCTGCAGGATCGGCTCGATCTCACGGACGCGGCTGGCGTCGCGGCCGGGCGGCGGACAGATCACCCAGGTCGCGCAGGAGCCGGGGTCGCGCGCGAAGTACTGCAGATGCAGCCACTCCTCCGGGTCCTGATCGAGGGCCGGGACGCCGGCCGCCTCCAGCAGCTTGGCGCTTCCGTAGGCGGCCGCAGCCCGCGCCGGGCCGGCCGCCAGGAGCTCGTAACGGGCATGGCCGCGCCACCGGCGCGCCAAGTCGGCGAGCGTGCGGTCGAGCGCCGGCAGCATCCCGCCGATCGCGCGCGCCGTCTGCGCCAGCTGGTCGCGCAGCCGCGCGGCGTGCTCCTGCCGCAGCCGGGCGCGCACCTCGCCCATGCGGATGGCCAACAGGTAGAGCGCCTGCGCGCAGAGGAAGAACGACCGCACGCCGGGCGCGGCGGGAAACGGCGGCAGCGTGATGGGCAGGCAGCGCGCCGCCGCCCGCGCCACGCTGCTCTGCGGATCGGCGGTCACCGCCGCGGTCAGGGCGCCGCGCGACCGCCACTGCTCGACCGCCTCCACGGTCCGCGCCACCTCGCCGGAGGCGCTCACCGCCAGCACCAACGGGTCGTGCGGGAAGCGGCGGCGCGGCAGTTCCGTCTCATAACGCGCCGCCTGCATGGCGCTGAGCGCCCGGCAGGGGATGCCGGTGAGCTGCGTCCAGGCCGCCGCGGCCAGCGCGCCCGCCACGTGCGAGTCGCCGCAGCCGGTGACGATCACCTGCCGCACGGCAAAGACCTCGGCATTGGAGAGGAGCCGGCGGGTGGCCGCTTCCAGCTCGGCGTGCGCGGACTCCAGCAGCTCCGGCAGGCTCAACACCTGTGCGCGCATCGGGTTGTCCGCCGGCGCGCCCACGGCGTTCATGAGGCGGGAACGGCCGCACGGGGGCCCGCGCCGGCAGCCGATCCGGCTACGCTGCCGCCTGCGCCGGCCCCTCCGGCCCCTCCGGCCCCCGCTCCGGCCGCCGCCGAGCCCAGGTCCGCGCGCCGGACCCGGGAGCGGAGCGCGTCACGCCGCCGGCGCCACTCGTCCCGGATGCGGTCGAGCCGGGGCGGCGGCCCGGACTGGGCCAGCATCAGCGAGGCCGCCGCCGTCGCGCCGCAGCCGCTGCCCGGCCAATCGGCGCCGGAACCGAGCGGGCCGCCGCCGGCGAGCCCGACCAGCAGCGCGCCGCCGAACGCATTGCCGGCCCCGGTCACGTCGACCGCCGGCGCCGGCCACGCGGGGACGCGCCAGCACTCCGCCGGCCCGCGCGCCAGCAGCGCGCCGGCCGCGCCGAGCCGCAACGCCACCCCGCGCACGCCGGCCGCCAGCAGCCGGGCGACGATCGCCTGCGGCTCCCGCCGGCCGCACAGGCGGCGGCCCTCGGCCAGATTGAGCGACACCAGATCGACGTCCGCGGCCCGCGCAACGACCGCCGGCAAGCGGTCCGGTTCGGCGGCTGCGGCGTGCAGCTCCCACAGCACCACGGCGCCGGTCTCCTCGCGCAGCCGCGCGCCGGCGCGCCAGAACGGCGCCGCGTGATCCTGAAAGAGGTAGTAGCCGCGGCCGCGGCGGTAGGCCGGCGGCAGCCGGCCGGCGTCCGGCGCCATGCGGGCGAAGTGCGCGCCGCCGAACTCCGGTGTCTCCGTGCGGGCGTCCTCGGCGCGGTACACCACGCGGCTGCGCGGCGTGCGCCGGCCGCGCGGCTCCAAGCCGGCGGCGTCGATCCGGTTCTCCCGGAACCACTCCGCGTATTCGGAGGCCGGAAAGTCCTCCCCCACCCCGCAGGCTATGCCGACCCGCTCGGCCGGCTGCGCCGCCAGCCGCAGCCCGGCAGCCGCGTAGCTGCCCGCCCCGCCCAGGACCCCGCGCCGCTCGCCGCCGCCGGCGAAGCGCAGGTCGTCGATGATCACGTGCGACAGCGCCACATAGTCGACCCGCGCCGCCGGGCCGCGGGGGCCGGCCTGTTCACCGCCGGCCGGGCGGTCCATCATCGAATGCGAACGGAGGATGCACGGGAATGAGCGACGATAGCGGCCGGGAAACCTCCCGTCAAAATCCGCCCGCGGCGGCCGGCGCTTCCGCGATCCCGGTGCTGATCGACTGCGACCCGGGCATGGACGACGCGCTGGCGCTGATCGTGGCGCTCAAGACCGAACGCCTGCGCGTCTGCGCGGTCACCAGCGTCTCCGGCAATCTGCCGGCCAGCCGCTGCTACCGGAACATCCACACCGTCCTGCGGCTGCTGGGCGTGCCGGCGGCCGGCGCGGACGGCCTGCCGACCGGTTGCGGCGCGCCGCAACCGCTGGTGCGCGAGCTGGCGCACGACCCGTTTTCGCACGGCGCGGACGGCCTGGGAGAGACCGGCCTGGACCCGGCGCCGGTCCCGTCCAACCCCCGCTTCGGGCCCGATCTGCTGGTCGAGCAGGCGCGCCGGCACGCCCGCGATCACGACCCGCTGACCGTGGTGACGCTCGGCCCGCTCACCAACGTGGCGCTGGCCCTGCAGATCGAGCCGCGCCTGCCGCAGCTGGTCCGCCGCCTGATCGTCCTGGGCGGCGCCTTCGGCCTGCAGCGGGAGGCGGCGCTCCACGCGACCGGCGACAATCCGGTGAGCGAGTGGAACGTCTACGTCGACCCGGAAGCGGCGCGCCGCGTGTTCCACGCCGGCTTCGACCTGACCGCGGTCGGATTGGACGTGGCGACCCACCGCGGCATCCTGCTCACGGACGCCGACCGGGTCCGCCTGCGCGCCTCCGGCCGGCCGGAGGCGCAGCTGGCGCGCGGCATGCTCGACTTCGTGCTGCAACGCGGATTTCCGAGCTACTGCGTGCTGATCGACTCATGCGCCGTGGCCGCGGCGGCGCGCCCCGGCCTGATCGAGACCGTGTCCCTGCGTTGCGGCGTGGAGACGGCCGGCGAGCTGACGCGCGGGCAGACCGTCACCGACGTCCGCCGGAACTTCCGCTGGCGGCGCTTGCCGGAGATCAAGGCCGCCCGCGGCGCCGACTTTCCCGCATTGCGCGCCTTCATCCTGGACGCGCTGTGCGCCGACCCCGTTACTCACCCGTGAACTGAACCAGCAGCTCCTTGCCGTACAGCGTTTGGCGCGCGAAGTAGAGGTTCTGGAACTCGTCGTTGCCGCGGCGTTGCAGCACCGCAATGCCGGCCGCGCCGGAACCGCCGCCGCCGCTGCCGAACGTGACCGGCGGAGGCGTCCGGTAGTCGCCGCCGTGGGTGACCATCACCGACGTGACCGATCGTTCCACCACCGCGGCGCCGGTCGCAGAGGAGCCGGTGGGCGGCAACGTAAACCCCACGGCGGGGTCGGACGTGTAGCCGCTCCCGCCGTTCGTGATTATCACGTCCACTACCGAGCCCTCGCTCCCGCCCACCACCGCAGTGGCCGCCGCATCGGCGCCGTCGCCGCCGATAAACGAAATGGTCGGAGGATTCAAGTAGCCGTTCCCGGGGTCCGTGATCTCTACTCCGGTGACCATGCCGGGCCCCACCGCGACGCCTACCGCGTCGCCGTCCCCGCCGCCCCCGAAGGTGACGGTGGGCGGCGATGCGTAGCCGCTCCCCGCGCTCGTCATCCGCACGCGGACGACCGGGCCGTCGTAGTAGGTCTGATCCGGGGCCGTGAGCACCAGCACCACCGCTCCCGCGCGGATCTCCGCCGTCACCGTCCACTCCGCGCCGGTGAGATCGGAGTCGAAGGCCGGCTCGTGCCAGGTGCTGGTGAACGCCGGCGGGTTCTCGCCGGTCGCCGTCAGCTCCTTCCCGCCGATCGAAACGCGCACGCTGCCGGCGGCGATCCGGTCCCACTCGTACGGTCCTGAGCGGTTGGAGGTCTGCGCCCAAATCGTAGCGTCGTCATCGCCAAAGTCGTCCGGACCGATCGTCCAGCTCATCTCCGTCTCCGGCGGCGGGGCCGGGGGCTCGGGCGTTGGCTCCGGCGGCGGTTCGGCGGGCGGCGTGACGGGCGTCCGCGCCGTCGGCGGGCATCCCAACGCCATCATGGTGATGCCGGCGACCACCATCAGCAACAACATCGGCGTTTTACGCATCCTCACTCCTCCATGATCCGCGCGCGCCACGGTTCCCGGGACCATAGCGCGGCGCCTGCGGCGCGCGCAACCGCACCGGCCCCTCCGCGCCGCGTGCTATGCTCCGGCGCGCATGGCCATCGGCATCGGTGCGGCCAGCGGCGTCCGCGCGCCGCCGTCGCCGCTCCGCCGCAAGCTGCACCGCTCCCGCTACCTCTACGCGCTGTTCGCGGCGCCCTTCGCGTTCTACGTGCTGTTCAAGTACGCCCCGCTGTACGGCGTGCTGATCGCGTTCAAGGAGATCAAGGTGTTCCGCGGTCTCGGCGCAGTGCTCACCGCCCCCGGCGTCGGCTTCAAGCACTTCGAGCAGTACCTGACCGACCCCTACTTCTGGCAGCTGGCGCGCAACACCGTGCTGCTCCAGGCGCTCGGCCTGGCGGTCGGCTTTCCGGCGCCGATCATCCTGGCGCTGATGCTCAACGAGGTGCGCGCCGCGGCGTTCAAGCGGGCCATCCAGTCGATCACCTACCTGCCGCACTTCATCTCGCTGGTGGTGATCTGCGGCATGATCGTCAACTTCGTCGCCACCGACGGGGTGGTGAACGACTTGCTGGCCTTCCTGGGCTTGGAGCGCATCCCGTTTCTGGTGCGGCCGGAGTGGTTCCGGCCGATCTACGTAGGCAGCGAAGTGTGGCAGGACGCCGGCTGGTGGGCGATCATCTATCTGGCGGCCCTCACCAACATCGATCCGCAGCTCTACGAGGCGGCCGCCCTCGACGGCGCCGGACGCCTGCGGCAGCTCCGGCACGTCACCTGGCCGGGCATCCTGCCGACGGTGATGATCCTGTTCATCCTGGCGCTGGGACGGATCATGGACGTCGGCTATCAGAAGATCATCCTGCTCTACACCGGCGCCACGTATGAGACCGCCGACGTGATCTCCACCTTCGTCTACCGCCGCGGCCTGATCCAGTCCGATTTCTCCTACGCCACCGCGGTGGGGCTGTTCACGTCCGTGATCGGCGTGATCACCGTGGTCTCCGCCAACCGCATCAGCCGCTCCTGGGGAGGGCACAGCCTGTGGTAGGGATCGCCCGCGCGGCCACCCCGGGCGACCGCCTGTTCGACGTCGGCAACGCGCTGCTGCTGGCCGTCCTGGCGTTCATTACCCTCTATCCCTTCTACTACGTCGCCATCGTTTCGCTGTCGGACGGCTACGCCGTGATCCGGGGCGAGGTGCACTGGTGGCCGGTCGGCGTCAACCTGGAGTCGTACCGCGCCGTGCTGGAAGCGCCCTACGTGCTCACCTCCTTCCGCAACACCGTCTGGTACACCGCCGTTGGCACCGTGGTGAACGTCACCCTCACCGCGTGCTGCGCCTATCCGCTGGCCATGCGCTTCTTCTACGGCCGGCGCGTCCTGACCGGTTTCGTGGTCGCCACCCTGTTCTTCGAGGGCGGCCTGATCCCCACGTACCTGCTGGTGCGCAGCCTGGGCATGCTCGACACCATCTGGGCGCTGGTCCTGCCGACCGCCATCGGCGCCTGGTACATGATCATCATGCGCACCTTCTTCCAGACCATCCCCGAAGAGCTGAACGACTCGGCGTATCTGGACGGCGCCAACGACATCCAGATCTTCGTCCGCATCGTGCTGCCGATCTCCACGCCGATCCTGGCGACCATGACGCTGTTCTACGCCGTCCAGCACTGGAACAGCTTCTTTCCCGCACTGATCTATCTCAACGACCGGGAGCGGTTCCCGATCCAGCTGATCCTGCGCGCCATGGTGATCGAGGGCGACCTGAGCAACATGCAGGTCGAGTTCCAGGATGACGAGCGGATCGTCGACACCACCGTGAAGTACGCGATCATCATGGTCGCCACGGTGCCGATCCTGCTGCTCTACCCGTTCCTGCAGCGCTACTTCGTGAAGGGTATGATGATCGGCAGCCTGAAGGGCTGAGACCGGCATGACCGGCCCGAACGCACGACGCGCCGCCGGTCGCGGCGCACCGGCCCGGCCGATGCCGGCCGGACAACACGACAGGAGGTTTCCATGCAGAAACTGACCATCCTATGCGCAGCGGCGCTGTTCGCCGCTGCCGGCGCATTCGCCGCTCCCGAAGCGGAGCAGGCCGCGGCCATGGAGCCGGCCACCCTGACGGTGGTCCTCTCCGACCGCGGCACCGCCCCGATCAACGTCGACTCCGACGTGATCGACGCCATCGAGGAGCGGTTGAACATCCGCTTCGACCTCACCGCCATCGCCGGCGGCGACTACGAAGCCAAGAAGCGGACCCTGATCGCCACCGACGACGTGCCCGACATCCTGCGCGTCCACCGCAACGATCTGCTCGAGTTCGGCGACACCGGCGTGTTCCTGCCGCTCAACGACATGATCGACAACGACGTGCCCAACTACAAGCGCATCCTGGACGGGAACGAGCGCGTGCAAAAGACGGCGATCGACGGCGTCTACTACGCGTTCGCCACCACCAAGCGGTTCGAGTTCCACCGCGGCATCATCAGCGTGATCCGCACCGACGTCGTCAGCGATCTGGGGCTTGAGATGCCGCAGAGCTTCGACGAGCTGTACGAGGTGCTGACCGCCATCAAGGCGGCCAACCCCGACAGCCACGTGTGGACCAACCGCGGCGGCGGCAGAAGCCTGGTGCGCAACGTCGCCTACGCCTTCGGGACCGGCGGCGACGTCTACTACGATCCCGACCTGGACGGCGGCCGCTGGGCGTACGGCCCGATCGGAGAGCGGTACCGCGACCTGCTTCAGTACCTGCGCAACGCCTACCGGGACGGCATACTCGACCCCGACTTCGCCACCCTCACCACCACGCAGTGGCGGGAGAAGCACGGCTCCGGCAAGAGTTTCTTCTTCTACGACAACCCCACCTACGGCAAGCGCGCCAACGACGCCATCGTGCCGGTCGAGCCGGACGCGTGGTGGGCGCCGACCGACGTGCTGGCCAACGCCACCGGCAACCGCCGCTCGCTCTTCTACGAAGAGGAGGTGTGGAGCCAGATGTGGGCCGTGGGCGCCAAGACCGAGCAGCAGGACGCGGTCGCGCGCTTCTTCAACTTCGCCTACACCGACGAGTTCGCCGAGATGAAGGCGTTCGGGATTGAGGGCGTGCACTGGGTGCGGGACGGCGACGACTACCGCTTCACCGACCGGATGCGGGCCGAGTACACCAGCGACACCGGCGCCTACCTGATCGACAAGTTCATGAACGAGGTCGGCACCGGCGCCTACAGCGCGTTCTCGCCGTACATCGACATGCGTCTGTACCGGATGAACTGGCCCGAGTACCAGATCGGCTGGTACCTGGACATGGAGGCGACCGGGCACTGGGACGACCCCAAGGTGACCGCGCCGTTCAACGCGGCCGAGCGCGAGGAGATCACCAACCTGACGGCCGAGCTCAACACGCTGGTGCACGCGGCGATCGACAAGGTGATCCTGGGCGACATGAGCCTGGCCGAATGGGACGATCTGGTGCGCCGGATCGAGCCCGACGGCATGCGGCTTGAGGAGATTCACAACGCCGCCGAGCAGCGCTACCAGGCGTCGAGCTGAGCGGCATTTCCTTCATGACCCCGGAGCGCGCTTCGATCGGCGGCAGCGTGACGCTGCCGCTCCACGAACGGCGACAGACCGACGTGCTGGTCGCCGGTGGAGGCGTGGCCGGGGTGTACGCCGCGCTCGGCGCCGCTGACCATGCGGCCGCCGGGCGGGGCGCCGCCGTGCTGCTGGTCGAGCGGCACGGCTTCGTCGGCGGTCAGGCGACCGCCGGCGGCGTCCACACCTTTTGCGGCGAGACCCGGTTCGTGAACGACCGCTGGCGCGAAATGGTGCGCCGGCTCGGCGTGTTCGGCGGCATTGCCGGCTACCGCCCCAACGCCGACGGGCGCGCCTTCGATTGCGAGAGCCTCAAGTTCGTGCTGCAGGAGATGCTGGCCGAGGCGGGCGTCGACCTGCTGCTGCACACGCAGGTGCTGAGCGTGGAGCGGGACGGCGACCGCGTGGCGGCGGTGACGCTGGCCAACAAGAGCGGCCTGACCCGCGTCGAGCCGGCATTCGCCGTGGACGCCACCGGCGACGCCGACTTGGTGGCGCGCGGCGGCTGGCCGTACCGCAAAGGCGGACCGGTGCTGATGCCCGGCGATCCGCCGACGGTCGATGCGTCGGCCGGGCGGCTGCAGCTGCCGATGAGCCTCTACTTCACCCTGGTGGACGCAGGCGCTCCGGTGGCGCCGGTGCTGCCGCCCGGTTGCCCGGAGTACCGGGACGACCGCGACGTGCCGATGATCACCGTCATCCCGCACGGCCATCACGTGACCGTAAAGATGAAGGTGATCGGCCACGACGCCACCGACGGCGCGTCGCTGTCGGCGGCGGAGCAGGCCGGCCGGCGGCAGATGATGGGGGTCGTCCACTATCTGCAGACGCGCGGCTATCGCGGCGCGCGTTACCCCAACCACCGCCTGGCGTGGGTGGCGCCGCACGTCGGCATCCGCGAAGGCCGGCGGGTAGAGGCGGTCTACCGGTTGAGCGCCGACGACATCCTTGCCGGGCGCCGCTTTCCCGACGCGGTGGCGGTCGGCTCCTACCACACCGACTACCATTGGCCCACGGTGGCGCAGCGCGCCGGCACCGGCGTCACGGTGCAGTGCCCGCCGCACCACATCCCGCTCCGCTCCATGCGCCCGCGCGGGGCCGCCAACCTGCTGGCGCCGGGCCGCTGCCTGGGCGGCGACCATCTGGCGACCAGCTCGTTCCGGGTGATGGGGACCTGCGCTCAGACCGGTTTCGCCGCCGGCGTGGCGGCCGCCATGGGCGCGCGGGCACGGTCCGCGGACGCGGTCGCCGTGCCGGAGTTGCGCGCCCGGCTGCGCCGCGCCGGAGTGCGCTTCGACTTGGCGCCGTACTACGGCTATCTGCGCCGCCGCCGCGGCTACGACGAGCGCGCGGGCGAGACGCCGGGGCCGGTCACGGGTGTGGCGATCACGGAGCTGGCCACCGGCGAGGTGCTGATCGCCTGCGCTGCCGGCGGGTCGTTGAGCGTGCTGCGCCGCTATCAGGAGCGTTGGGAGGCGGCGCGCACGGTGGCCGCCGCGTTGGAGGGCGCGGGCGGCGCGGAGGTCGCGTTTGCCGTCGAGGACGGCGGGCGCACCCGGACCGAAGGCTTGGAGCAGGCGCCGGCCATGGCGGACGAGATCGCGGAGCGCGACGACCCGCCGGAGGTGGCGTTGCGCGCCGGCGGCGGCGCGTGGACGTCGGCCGACGGCGGCGTCAGCTGGCGCATGCTGTCCGCTACCGCCGAGCGGGCCGCCAGCGCCGTAGCTGCCGGCGCCGAGACAGTCGGAGCGGAGGCCGCTGGCAATGGCGCCCGCCGGAACGGCGCCCCTGACGACGCCCGCCCGGTTCGGACGCCGCCGGTGGCCGGCGCGCCGGTCGTGGCCCTGACGTTGACGCCGGACGACCGGGCAACCTTGGGAACGGCGCGCCGGTACGCGGCGGCGTGGACGGCCGGCGGGGGCGTAGTGCTCGGCGTGGCCGGCGAACGGGGCGATTGGCGGCAGACGGTGACCGCGGTCCCGGGCGGCGGTCCGTGCGCTCTGACGGCGACCGCCGACGGCGTGCTGCTGGCCTGCGCCGACGGGGACGCGATCCGGTGCGTGCGCGCGCCGCTCGACGCCGTCCTCGGCGCACCTGCGCGCGCAGGTGCGGGCACAGGTGCGCAAGCCGCCTGGCATCACGACGACGCCGCCCTGATCGACGCCCTCAAGGAACCGCAGCCGGCGGCGGTCCGGTGACCGGCCGGGCGGCTCGCCCCAACATTCTGTTCCTGATCGCGCACGACGTATCGTTGCGCTTCGGCTGCTACGGAGACCGCCGCGCCGTCACTCCCCACCTCGACGCGCTCGCCGCCGGCGGCGTCCTGTTCCAAAACGCCTTCTGCCAGTACCCCTTGTGCGCGCCGGCGCGCACCTGCCTGATGACCGGCTGCCGGCCGGAGACCGTGCGGCGCTACCCCATCGGCGGCGGTCCGGACGTCGGCGACCCGCGCTTCTACGCCGGCCTGCGGCGCCGGCTCCCCCGGATACGGACCCTCCCGGAGCTGCTGCGCTCCGCCGGCTACCGCACCCTGAGCCTGCACAAGGTGCTCCACGAATACGAGTCCGATCCGCCGAGTTGGAGCGAGCCTCCCTGGTACGCGGAGACCGGAACGGCGCCGCCGTGGTGCCCGGACGACTTCGACTGCCGCGACCGGGCGCGGCGCTACCGCTCGGCCGCCAACCGCAGCCTGATGGAGGAACGCTTCCGCGCCCTGGTAGCCGCCGAGCCGGACGCCGCCACGCAGTTCAAGCGTTGGCGCGGCGGCCCGGTCGAGCGCGCGGCGGCGGCCGACGACGACTACGACGCCGGGGCGACCGCCGCCGAAGCGGTGCGCGTGTTGGACGCCCACGCAAAGGCCCGCGACCCCGCGCCGCTGTTCCTGGGCGTCGGGTTCTGCAACACCCACCTGCCGTGGCTGACGCCGGACCGCTACTGGCGGCTGCACGACGCCACCGGCTTCGGCGCCGAAGCCGGCTACGACACGCCGCGCCCCGCGCCGCTGGCGGCCGATCTGGCCGCGGCCGGCAACGAGCCGTTCCAGTACTACGCTCAGACCGACCACGTGCCCGGCGCCCGCGCCGCATGGCAGCCCACCGCGCGGCAGGCCGAAACGCTGCGCCGCGGCCACTACGCCGCGGTCAGCTACCTCGACGCCCAGATCGGCCGCATCCTGGCCGCCCTGGATCGGACCGGTCTGGCCGCCGACACGGTGGTGGTCTTCACCACCGACCACGGGTTCGCGCTCGGCGAGCACCTCCACTGGGGCAAGGCGATGCCGTGGGAGCCGGACCTGCGCGTGCCGCTGCTGCTGCGCACGCCGAACGGCCCTGCCGGCGCGCGGGGGGCGGGCGCGCGGGTGGCCGGTCTGACCGAGCACGTCGACCTGTTGCCGACGCTGCTGGAGCTCGCCGGCGCGCCCACGCCGCCGTGGGCGGCAGGGACCAGCTTGACGCCGCTGCTCGACGACCCGCAGGCGCCGGGCCGGCCGGCGGTCTACGCGCAGGCGGTCCGCGGCGAGCTGATGGCGTGGTCCACGCGCACCGTCAGCCACCGGCGCACCCGCTGGCTCGACGCGGCCGGCCGGGTGCGGGCCGAGGAGCTGTACGATCACCGGACCGATCCGGCGGAAACCGTCAACTTGGCGCCCGCCGGTGTCGGTGCGCCGGGCGGCGATGGAGCGCCGGATGCCCGGTATCCTGCCGGGGTGTGGCCGTGAACGGCGAGCGGGTGCAGTGGAACCGCAGCGTTCCGGTCCGCTACCAGGCGGACGTGGCGGTCATCGGCGGCGGCATCGCCGGGGTGAGCGCCGCCGCTGCCGCCGCCCGGAGCGGCGCCTCGGTGGTGCTGGTGGAGCGCTTCGGCGTGACCGGCGGCAACATGACGGTCGGCGGCGTAGCCAACTTCTGCGGCGAGACCGCCGGTCAGGGCGAGGTGTTCGACGAAATACTCGGCCACCTGGAGCGGTTCGACGCCATCGCGCCGTATCGGCCGTTCTGCTACGGGGGCAGCCAGTCGCGGGTTCTGGACCACGAAATCCTGGCGTCATCCTGCAGGAGGTGCTGCTGGCGCGCGGGGTCAAACTGCTCCTCCACACCCGTTTCGTCGACGTGATCGAGCGCGGCGGCCGGCTGGCGGAGGCGGTCGTGGCCGGCCCGTCGGGGCCGGAGGCGCTACGCGCGCATCACTTCATCGACTGCACCGGCGATGGGCTGGTCGCCAAGGCCGCCGGCTACGCGGTCGAGAAGGGACGCGCCGAAGACCATCTGCAGCTGCCGATGAGCCTGATGTTCTTCGTGCGGGAGATGGGCGAACCGGTCGCCGACCAGCTTCCCGGCGGCTGGTTCACGCCGATCCGCAAGCGGCGGGACCTGCCGATGACCAGCCCCAACTGGCCCAACGGCCCGCGCGGCCGGGCCATCAAGATCAAGGTGCCGATGTTCGACTCCACAGACACCGAAAGCATGACCGCGGCGGAGATCGCGGCGCGCCGCCGGATGCTGGAGGTGCTCTCCTACTTCCAGGCGGTGGAGGGCAAGGACTGGCGCTTCGACCACTGCTCGCCGATCATCGGCATCCGCGAGGGGTACCGGATCGCCGGCCGCTACCGGTTGCGCGTCGACGACCTGCGCGCCGGGCGCGAGTTCGACGACGCGGTGGCGCGCGGCGTGTTCTATCTCGACGGCCACAAGCCGGACGACGACAAGCGCACCTACATCCTCCCCAAGGAGGAGCTGTACGTGCCGCCCTACCAGATACCGTTCCGCTGTCTGGTAGCGCGCGACGGCCGCAACCTGCTGATGGCCGGCCGTTGCATGTCGGCCGAGCAGCTGGCGCTCTCCTCCGCGCGCGTCACCACGACCTGCGCCATGATGGGTCAGGCGGCCGGCATCGCCGCCGCCCTGGCCGCCGCGCGCGGCGCCGACGTTGCCGGCCTCGACCCCCCGGAGGTGCGGCGCGAGGTCGAACGCCGCGGTGCCCACCTGGCGGTCGACCAACCCCCGCCCCCTCCGCCGCTACGCTGATCCGCCGCCGCCGTGATACCGCTGACGCCACCGGCGTTCGGTTCTACCTGTTATACTTGTTCGCCGCCGTCGTCGTACTTGATCAGCGGATAAAAGGCTTGACGTTGGCGGTCACGGGATCAACCGGCGCCGTCAGCCTCTGCGAACGGGAAGGTGCCGGCGTAGCCGAGCGCGCCGAGCGTGAGATCCGGAGTGCTGACGAAGCGGATGCCCGGATACATCGGGTTCTGCTGGTAGTGCAGCACCAGGTTGGCGCGGACGTCGTCCGGCGGGTCGTCGCCGAACTTGACTCCCTGGTGCGGCACGTGGCTGAAGAACACCACCGCGTCGCCGGCCCGCGGATGGAGGTGCGCCTGCGGCTGCCGGTCGCACCACGCCTGGAAGCGGTTGGCGCGGTCGTCGGTGTAATGGACGTAGGGCAGGATCTCGTCCGGGATCGGCCGGTCGACGTAGCCGGTGAGGAACGTGAGGCGCCCGCGTTCCGGCGTGTTGTCGGTGAGGTAGAAGGTGGTGTTCATGCAGAGCGCGCGCACCGGCCGTCCCGCCTCCGACCGGCGCTCCTGGTACTGGTAGTCGGTGAAGTCCATGTGCCACTCCTGCCGGTAGGCGCGCGGGTTGAGGTGCGCGCGCAACGAGCGGAGCTGGCACTGCCGGCCCAGGATCGCCCGGAGGTACGGCGCGACGCTCGGATGCCCGACCAGGAGCCGCGAGCGCGCAGGCGCAAGCCGCAACAGGCTCTCGAACGCCACGTTGCCGACCGAGTTGTCGATCTCGTTCAGGCCGCGGCGGTGCAGGTCGTACAGCGTCCCCTTCCACCACGCCACCGCTTCGGCGTCGAGCGCCCCCGGCGCCAGCAGGAAGCCGTCCCGCTCCAGCGCCGCCAGCCCCGCCGGAGCCTCTTCATTCACCATCGCCGGTCCTCCGCCGGGACCGTAGCACGGTCCGGCGCACTAGGTTAGCGGCCGGCGGGGGCGAGCTCACCGATCGATGCTTCCATGCGGGCGCGCTCGCCACGGCGGGCGGGCGCGTCCTCCTCGCGCAGCACCGCGGGATGGGCGGTGGGCGGCAGCGGCGTCCGGTACTGGTAGGCGGGTTCGGTGCGGCGGCGCCGCTCGACCGTGATCATCTCCCGCCAGCTCTGCCACAGGCCGCGCAGCTCCGGCATGTCGGGGGCAATCTCGCGCGCCAGCTTCTTGAGATTGTAGCAGGGCACGCCGGCGAACATGTGGTGCTCGGTGTGCCAATTCATGCGCCAGTACAGAAACGAGGTGAACGGATCGAGCCGGTTGGAGCGCACGCACATGCGGAAGTCGGGCACGCCGTCCATCAGCCCAACGTGCATCGGGGTGCCCACCAGCCCGGCCAGCCAGTTGCCGCAGAACAGAAAGCCGGTGAACACGATCGAGATCCACCAAGCGCCGGTCACCGCCGACACCACCAGCAGCCCGCCGTGGAACAGAATCGTCAGGCGCGCGAACCGCACCGCCTTGCGCTCCACCTCGGGCGCCAGCTTGAACAACGCTTCCGTCCATTCACTGGTGCGGATGCTGGTGAGGTCGCGGCGGTAGTACGGAATGGCCATGCGCACCGCGGCGCCGATGACCTGCACCATCCCCTGCACGTTGAAGGTGAGGCGCTGCAGGAGCTGCAGCGGCTTCAGCGGCAGGTCGATCGGCAGCACCACCTCGCGGTCGCCTTCCGGGTAGAGCGTGTAGCGATGGTGGTAGGTGTGGCTCATCGCGTACTCGTGGTGGCTCCACCAGGTGAGCATCGACAGCGGCGCCAGGAAGAAGCCGTTGAGCCACTTGGTCTTGAACACGGTGCCGTGGCCGAGCTCGTGGGTGGCGAGGCCGCGCAGAAAGGTGCCCACCGTACCCTGGCACCAGAGCGCGAGCGCGAACGGCAGCCACAAGCCTTGGATGAAGAACCAGGCGGTGGCCGCGCCGCAGACCGCCCACAGCCCCAGGTGGCCAAGCGTCTGGAACGCGCCCTGCAGATCGCTACGCTGCATCAGCGCGCGCAGCTTGGCGGGTTCGATCGGGCAGCGATACCACCTGACCCGCAGATCCTCCCGCACCCGTTCCAGCGGCGGGAACTCCCGCGCCGACGCTTTCTGTTGCATATGTCAGGACCGAACATGGTACGCCGCACGAGTCACCTCCGCAACGGCCCGGGCGTCGGCGGGGTGCGCAGGCGATCGATCAGGCGCGGCAGCGCCTCCGCGGCGTACAGCGGTAGCGACAGGAGCGGGAGCGTCACCGGGGCCGCGGCGCCGCCGGCGCGCACGGCGTGGCGCACGGTCTGCAGGCTCGGCGGGTTGGCGTCGAAGCGGACCGCCAGCGGCGGCCGTTTCTCGTGGGCGAACTGGAACAGAGACTTCAACGAGCCGCTGCGGCCCGCCTTGACCTCGACCGGGACGATCCAGTCGCCACGCGAGATCACGTAATCGACTTCGGCGTTGCCGGCGCGGGCGTGGCGCAGCCAATAGTGGAGCGCCGGGGCGGCCTCCCCGGCGCCGAACGCCATCAACTGCTGGCCCACGTACTGCTCGGCGATGCCGCCTTCGTTCACCAACCGAATCTCGTCCAGCGACTCGATGCTCGGCGCGTCCAGGCCGCAGACGTGGTTCATCAACCCCACGTCCAGGAACAGCAGCTTGCAGGTGCGCTCGTCGGCGTCCGCGCCGAGCGGCAACCCGGAACAGTGGCTGTGGGTCACGCGCGCGGCGATGCGCGCCTTGACCAGCAGGTCCAGCGCCGCCCGCACTTCCTCCGCGCGCGCGTCGGGGTCGAGATTTCGATAGGTCACCTTCCGCCCCACCGATCTGGGGATGGCGCCGAACAGCCGCTGCAGGCGCGTGAGCCGGGAGCCCCTGGCGTACTTGGCGAAGTCATCCCGGTAGGTGTCGGCGATCGACCGGTGCACGGCCGCGACCTCCAGGGGTGATCCTGTTTCGCAGTGCGCCTGCACCGCCTCCGGCAAACCTCCCACCAGCAGATACTCCCGCAAGCGCCGGTGCAGCAGGCGGTGCGCCGCGTCGCCGGGCGGCGCCTCCGGGTCGAACGAATCGAGCTGCTCGGACAGGCCGGCGTCGGCGGCGCGCAGGAACTCCGCGAACGACATCGGCCCGAGGTGCAAGTACTCGATGCGCCCCACCGGCATGGAGAACGCGTGGTCGGCCAGCGCGAACTCCAGCAGGGAGCCCGCCGCCAACACCGGTAACTCGGGCCGATCCTCATACAGGTACCGCAGGGCGTGCAGCGCATGCGGCGCCGCCTGCACCTCGTCCAGGAAGAGGATGGCGCCGGTCAGCCGCCGGCCGCCGATCGTTTCCAGCTCGCGCAGGATGCGGCGGGTGTCGAGGCTCTTGAACACCTCATCCAGATAGAGATGGCGCTCCAGGTTGACCTCGCACAGGTCCAGACCGGCGGCGGCCGCGAACCGCCGCACGACCGTGGTCTTGCCGACCTGCCGGGCGCCGCGCAGCACCAGCGGCTTCCGCCGCCGCCGCGCCAGCCAACGGCGCAGGGGTTCCTCAATGGACCGCTCCATGTGCTCCATGAGGCCCCAACAATAGCATGGACCGTGACAAAACAGGGGGCTGTTTCGTCACCGCGTCCCGCGTCCTCCGTGCCGCCCTCCACAGGCGGCGGCCTACTTGGGTTAGTTAGTCATCCCGCTCGCCGCCATCTTCGTAGAGCGCCTGACCCCGATGCAGGCGCCGTGCGATCAGGGCGGTGCTGAGACCGGCGCGCCGCGTGGGGCAGTGCGCGGCCAAGTTGCGCGCCACCCCGACCATCAGGTGCTCCCGCTCCGGGCCGCCGCCCCAGGTGCGTCCCTGCGCGACCGCCGCTTCCAGCACCTGCAGGCTGTGGAAGTCGAGGTCCTCGCGCACCGTCGCGTAGGCCAGCGTATCGACCAGCCGTCCCGGGGAGCCGCCGGTGCGGAGATAACGGGCGGTCAGCGCGTCCGCCTCGCCCGGTTCGCTACGGCGATCCATGGTGTCGAGCAGCCGGTCGAGCAACGCCTGCGGCTCCGCCGGCAGCGCGTCCAGGCCGTCCCGCTCGCCCGGCAGCCGCGCCGGCGGGACGTTGAGGAATCGGTCGGCGTGCACGGCCAGCGCCGCCTGCACGATCGCCGCCACCGTGCGCGTGGTCGGGTTGCGCCGGACGGCTTGGTCCACGGCGTTCGCAAAGATGAAGGTGTGCTGCGCGCTGAACCAGTCGCCCACGTCGTTGGCGGCCGAAAAGCGCGCCAGACGCAACCCGGCCGCATAGGCGACCACGGCCGACAGCGTGCGGGGCGCGGTCCCGCCGGCGATCTCGCCGCCGATGGCCGACACCAGCGCCGGCCCGTCATCGCCCAGCAGCACCGGCAGCAGGCGGCCCGCCGCCGCCCGCGCGGCCTCCGCTACGCCGCCCCTGTCCGCTGCATCGGCCCGGTCCGCTACGGCCTCCCCGTGTGCTCCGGCTGCGGCCCCGTTCCCATCCGCCCCCGCGTCCTGTTCCAGCAGGGCCGGCAAAGACTCCTCCAGGTCACGGGCGGCGCTCACCAGATCGACCGGGTGCCGCCAGGCGCTCCCCTCCTCCTCGCCGCGCGCCGCGGCGATCCGGCCGGCCAGCAGCGCCGCGTGCGTCTCTGCGTCACCGGCGCCGACGTGATCGATCAGCTCGAACATCTTGTTGCAGGAGTCGAGCAGGTGGCCGCCCTCCGCATACAGCCGTTGCGCTGCCGCACCGGACAGCAGTCCGGCGGCGTCGCGCGCGCTCTGCGTGCGCAGCGCGGTCGCCAGCGTCCGTTCGACCCCGTCGGCGTGGCGGGCGGCGACGAACGTCGACAGCCAGCGGGAGAGCTCGTCGAGCCGGCGGCGGTCGCCGTCGAGCGTGCCGCGCAGGCGGTGCGGCACGGCGCCCGCCGCCTCCGCGGCGATCTGCCGGGTGGCGTAGTAGAGCGCGAAGTAGCGAGTGTCCGCGCTCAGGTACGGCGCAAGGTTCGCCACGCAGGTGAGGCGCACCAGCCCCTCGCCCCACTGCGCCAGCCTGCGGGCGGCGAAGCCGGCGACCGCGGCGATCACCTCGGACGCCTCCTGGCCGTCGTCCAGAAGGCCGAGCAGCGCCTTGGCCTGGATCAAGCCTACGCCGATGTCGAGCCCGCGCTGCAGGCGCTCCCGGTAGAACCGGGCGTCGGCGCGCCGGCGCGGCGTGCGCGACACCAGGACCTGCCGGTCGACGATCCGCACCTCGTAGGACGGTACGTCGTCGGCGAACAGGTCGAACGCGCAGCCGCTGGCGGCGTCGAACCGGGCGTGGTGCCAGTGGCAGGTGAGGATGCCGTCGCGCAACGAGCCGCGGTGGAGCGGGAACCCCATGTGCGGGCAGCGGTTGTCGACCGCCACAATGCGGTCGCCGTCGGCGAACACCGCGATCGTGACGCCGTCGCCCTCGACCAGGACCACCCCCTTGGCGCGCACCTCCCCGACCGTGCCCGCCGCGGCGTACCGTTCATCGACCATCGTCTGCCCCGCCATATCCTTACCTCGTCTTGAGCCGCGACGGATTCGAACCGTCGACCCACAGCTTAAAAGGCTGTTGCTCTACCACCTGAGCTAGCGGCCCGCGCCGACATTTGACCCGCCGCGCCCCGCCGCGGTCAAACGGCCCTCCGCCGCTACCGCAGGACGGCCATCACGTCGGCGGCATCCGCCTTGACCGCCGCCTGCCTTCACTTGGGGCGGCCGGCCGCCGACAGCAGCCAGATGCACAGCAGCGACGCGCCGGCGGCGGCGAACAGATTGACCGTGTTGACGTCCGTGAGCCGCTCGAACACGCCGCCCAGGAACTGGTCGGCGACGCCGCCGAGCACGGCGCCGATCAAGCCGACGATGAGCGCGCCCGGGAAGCGGCCCGGTACCGGCCGGCGCGCCACGTAGAAGACCAGGATCGCGCAGCCCAAGGCGACCGCCGCGTACGTCAGCGCGGCGTTCAGATACGCCAGCACGCCGGTCAGTAGAGATCGAGCCGTTTGCGGCCGATCTCTACCGGCGCGCTGTAGAACCTCTGGCCGCGGTCGAGCCCGTAGCTCACCGCGTACGCGACCATCTCGATCAGGGCCCCGCTACGCGCGGTGAGCGCGGCGGCAGCCGCAACGCTGAGATCCCGGTGGCCCCTCGCGTAGCCGTCGATCACAGAGAAGCGCCGGCAGGCGCGGAGCGGGTCGGCCGGGTCTTCGATGCCGCGGCGCACATCAAACGTCCCCTGCCCTGCCGTGCGCCAGGAAAGCCGCAGAAACGGCTCGCCCGCGGTCCGGAGCGCTCCCACGTCCAAGGTGACCGTGTCGTCCGCACCGGCGCCTGCTACGCTCACCAGCGGCGGATCGCCGCCGCAGCGACGGGATGCGGAGTTCGACAACCGGCCGAACCGGGCGCGCAGGACGTCGTGATGACTCGCTTGGGGCGTCCTTTCCACCGATGCTATCAGCTTGTAATAAATTTCATAACCGAGGAGAATGCCATCCCCGGAAGCGGACACGGACACGCAGAAGCTCATCGTCTCCGGCGACGTATCCGCCTCACAACCTCCCTCACCGGCGGGCACGGGGCGCACCAGCACCGACTCCGAGGGAAGGCCGCACGCGCCGATCAGGACGGCGGCCAGCGCGCCGACGGCCAGGCAGCGCCCGCTCGTCGCCGCCGGCGGGCGGCGATCAGGGGCCGTCAAGCGCGCCGGTGGCCCGCAGGTAGATCAGCCGGTTGCGGGCCAGGAGCGACCAGCGGCTGGCCGGATACGCCTCTTCCAGTGCGGCGTAGGCATCGTTCGCGGCGGCCACATCGCCCCGCTCCTCTTCGAGCCGCGCCTGCGCGAACAGCGCCCGCGGCGCCAACGCCATCTCATCCGGGTACCGGCTGGCGACCTCAGCGTACAGGTTCCAGGCGGCGTCGCGGTCGCCGAGCTCCTCGCGCGCGACCGCCGCGTTGCTGAGCGCCAGCGCGGCCAGGTAGCCGGTCGACCGGCCGGCCAGCTCCTCGTACCGGTCGGCGGCCTCCTGCCACTCCCGGCGCTCGGCGTGCCGGTCGGCCAGCAGCTGCAGCGCCCGCCTGCCTGCGTACCGGCCGCCGTGGCGTTGCGCGATCAGCTCCAGCTGCGGGACCACCTCGTCGTCGATGCTCGCGCGCTCGTCGGCGGGCACGGCCAGCCAGCGCCGCTCCACCTCTTCGATCAGCACGGTCGAGCTCTCCAGCAGCGTCCGGCGCCGCTCGGTCACCACCACGGTGACGATCAACACGGCCGCGACCAGCGCCAGCAGCGTCAGCAGCGGCACGCGCAGCCGCGCGATGGCGTGCCCCACGGCTTCGGCAAGGCGGACGGGATCGCGGTTCGCGTCGCTCATCGGTTCGATATCTCCAATTCCTTGATCAGGCGCGACAGATACGTGCGCTGTATCCCCAGCGAGCGGGCCGCGCTGGTCTGATTCCAGCCGTGCGACTCAAGCGCGCCGCGGATGAAGCGGCGCTTGTAGGCGCGCACCGCGTCTTTCAGTGACTCCCCATGATACGCGTCGCTCGCCTGGTCCTGCAAGACGGCGCCGAGGTTGAGGTGATGCGCTTCTATCGAGGAGTTGGCGGCGATCACGGCGCGTTCGACCGTGTTGGCCAGCTCCCGCACGTTGCCGGGCCACCGGTGCTCCCGCAGGGCCTCCAGCGCCGAGGCGGTGAACCGGAGCGGGGCGCGGCCGGCGTTGGCGCAGGACCGCGCCAGAAAGTGGTGAGCCATGGCGGTGACGTCGTCGGGCCGCTCGCGGAGCGGCGGCAGGTAGATCGGCAGGACGTTGAGCCGATAGAACAGGTCGCGGCGAAACGCCCCCCGCTCCACCCGGCTCTCCAGGTCGAACGCGGTGGCGGCGACGATGCGCGTGCGCACGGTCCGCCCGGCGGTGCTGCCGACCGGATAGATGCGGCCGTGCTGCAGCGCGCCGAGCAGCTTGGCCTGCATCGGCGGGGACAGGTCGCCCACCGCGTCGAGCAGGACGGTGCCGCCGTCGGCGCGCTCCAGCCGGCCCGGCCGGTGGCCGCCGGCCGCGCGCGCCCCGTCCCGCGGGCCGCCGAACAGCTCCGCCTCCAGCAGGTCAGGCGGCACCGCAGCGCAGTTGACCTCCTCGAACGGTCCGGCGCGGCGGGCCGACGCGGCGTGGATCAGACGGGCGAACAGCGCCTTGCCGACGCCGTGTTCGCCCAGCAGCAGCACCGACAGATCGGTGGCCGCCGCGCGCGTGGCGACCGCCACCTTCGACTGCATGGTGCGGTCGACGGCGACGACGTCAGGACGCATCAGCGCGTCCGGCGCCGGGCGCCGGCGGGAATGGCAAGGCGCTGCAACATGCTCAGGAGGCAGCCGGGCGCGCAGTTATCCCGAGTTCTTGCGGCGCAGCAGGTCGCCCAGCGGCACGGTGTCGTCGCTCCCGTCGGAATGCGCGTAGCGCAGCAGATCGGCGCGCACCTGCCGCCGCCGCAGCTCGCGCACCGACAGCGCCAAGCGCTGGCTCTGCGGATTGATCTCCAGCACGAGCGCCTGGATCGGGTCGCCGATCTTGAGCGCGTTGGACGCCTCCTCGAACGACGTGTCCCCGGTGGTGAGGTGGTTCTTGCTGATCAGCCCTTCCAGGTCGCCTTCGACCGTCACGAAGACGCCGAAGTCGGCCTTGCGGCTCACCGTGCCGTTGATCTGCGCGCCTTTCTTGTAGGCGCGCGCCAGCGTCGTCCACGGATCCTCGGAGAGCTGCTTCAAGCCGAGCTTGATGCGCCGTTGGCGCGGGTCGACGTGGAGCACCATCACCTCGATCTCGTCCCCGACCTTGACGACCGTCGACGGGTCGGCGACGCGCTCGGTCCAGGACATGTCCTCCACGTGGAGCAACCCGTCGATCTCGTCTTCAATGTTGAGAAACGCGCCGAAGCTGACCAGGTTGCTGACGCGGGCGGTGATGCGCCGGCCGACCGGGTACCGCTCCGGCACCTCGTCCCACGGATTGGCCAGGAGCTGCTTGAGGCCGAGCGACAGCTTGGCGTGCTCCAGGTCGTAGGCGAGGATCTTCACCTCCATCTCGTCACCGGGGGCCAGAATCTCCTTGGGATGGCGCACGCGCTTCACCCACGACAGGTCGGAGACGTGCACCAGCCCCTCGATGCCGTCGGCGATCGCCACGAACGCCCCGAAGTCGGTCAGCTTGGTGACGGCGCCGTGCACGGTGTCGCCGACCTGGAACCGCTCTTCGAAGGTCGTCCAGGGATCCTCGGTGAAGTGCTTGAGGCTGAGGTTCACCTTCTGGGTTTCCCGGTCGAGGCGGATGATCTTGGCGGTGAGCTGCTGGCCGATCTCGACCAGGTCGCGGGGAGACGCGACGTGTCCCCAGCGCATGTCGTTGACGTGCAGCAAGCCGTCGAACCCGCCCAGGTCGACGAACGCTCCGAAGGAGGTGAACGACTTGACGGTCCCTTCGACCACGTCGCCGACCTCGGCGTGCGTGTAGAACTGCTCCCGCCGGTTCTTGATCTCCTGCTCCAGCCAGTCGCGACGGTTGACCACGACGTTGGCGCGCCCCTTGCTGACCAGCTGTTCGACGAAGAACGACGTCTGCAGGTTGAGGTAGTCGTCCTCATTGCGGACGCGCATGATGTCGACTTTGGAGAACGGCATGAACGCCCGCGTGCCGGCGCCCAGGTCGACTTCGTAGCCGCCCTTGATCTTGCGGCGGATGATCCCCTGGACCGGCGTGCGCTGCTCGGCGGCCGCCTTGAGCGTGCGCCACAGCAGCTGCTCCTCCGCCTTGCGGCGGGAGACGATCACCTCGCCGGAGCGGCTCTCCTTGCGCAGCAGGACCACCTCGACCGACTGCCCCACTTCCGGCACGTCCGTGAACTCCGCGGCCGGAACGCGGCCTTCGGACTTCAGACCGACGTCGATGTAGATCCGCTCCTGCCCCACTTCGACCACCGTCCCGTTGAGCAGCTGGCCTTCCTCGACCGGCTGAAACGAGTTTACGTACTGTTGCTGCAGGCTGCCTTCATCGGCGCCGGCTCTTCCCTGTTCGTCTCTATCACTCACCAGATTGCTCGCTGCGGCCCGAAGGCGCCATCGCGCGATAAGGGATCAGTGTGGCGCATGTCGTGACGAAGGTCCACAAGAGAATGCGCGATACCCCTATCGCACGCGAATACACGCCCTGCACCGCACGATTTCCTCAAGCCTGTCACACACGTCGCCGGTAGTCAAGTGCGTGGTGTCGACCGCCACCGCGTCGGCCGCCTGCGCCAGCCGGCCCTGCGCCTTGCCCCGGTCGGCCGCGTCGCGGGCGGCGATCGCGCCGGCGATCGCCTGCAGGTCGCCGCCCTGCTGCCGCTGCCGGCGGCGGGCGCGCACCGCCGCGGACGCTGACAGAAACACTTTGGCCTCGGCGTCGGGGAACACTTCGGCGCCGATGTCCCGTCCCTCGATCACGCACGGCGCGGCCGCCGCCGCCGCGCGCAGCAGCGCGTTGACGTACGCCCGCACCGAGCGCATGGCGGTGTGCACGGCCAGCCAACGGGCGACCTCGGCGCCGCGCAGCGCCTGGCCCGGCAGTGGCCGGCCGCCGGCCGTGACGCCGTCCCCGCTTGCGGCCAAGCCGGCGGCCCGCACCGCGGCGGCCACTGCGCGCTCATCCGCCGGGTCCCCGCACGCGCGCAGGGCGACCGCCGTCGCCGCCCGGTAGAGCTGACCGGAACTGACGTACCGGAACCCCAGGCGGCCGGCCAGACAGCGGGCGGCGGTCGACTTTCCGGCCGCCGCCGGGCCGTCTATGGCGATGACCGTCTTGCGAGCTGCAGAAACCATGCGACCTCGTCGGCGGCGAGCGGCCGGTGATGGCCCGCGTCGAGCCGCCCCAGGTGCACGGGACCGATGCGGACGCGGTGCACGCGGCTCAGTTCGACGCCGGCGGCGGCGAAGACCCGCCGTATCTCGCGGTTGCGGCCGGTCGCCAAGGTCAGGAGCACCCGGTCGGCGGCGCGACGCGCGTAGCGCCGCAGCCGGAACCGCTCGCCGCCGATGCGCACGCCGGCGCGGTACCGGCGCAGCAGGCCGTCCGGGATCGCCGCGCCGCCGGCGGCCTGCACCAAGTAGTCCTTTTCCACGCCGTAGGAAGGGTGCGCGGCGCGCAACGCGAACGCGCCGTCGTCGGTGAACAGCAGCAGGCCGCTCGACCGGTAGTCGAGCCGGCCGACGCCGAACAGGCCGCCGCCTTCCCCTGCGCCGGCCACCAGCTCGTCGGCGCGCCGCCGGCCTTGCGGGTCCCGGGCCGTGCAGACGAAGCCGGACGGCTTGTGCAGCGCCAAGTAGCGCCCCGGCGTCCCCGCCCGCACCGGGCTCCCGTCCAGGCAGACGCGGTCGCCGTCGTCGACGGTGACGCCGAGCCGGGTCACCGTCGATCCGTTCACGGTCACGCGGCCGGCGGCGATCAGGCCGTCCGCCGCGCGGCGGGAAGCCGCTCCGCCGCGCGCCAGGTAGCGGTTGAGCCGCACGTCAGGTCTTCCGGAACCGGCTCTGGTCCACCTGGTCGAGCTTCGGCAGGTCGTCGATCGTCTCCAGGCCGAACGTCTCCAGGAAGCGGTTGGTCGTCCCGAACAGGGTCGGACGGCCGATCGAGTCCTCTTTCTGGCCGACCGGGCGGATCAGCTGCCGATCGCTCAGCAACCGGATCATCGCGTCGGCCGACACGCCGCGCATCGCCTCGATCTGGCCGCGCGTCACCGGCTGCCGGTAGGCGACGATGGTGAGCGTCTCCATCGCGGCGCGCGACAGCCGTTTGCCGGCGCCGTTGCCGTAGTGCCCGCGCAGCCGCTCCCACAACTCAGCCTTCGGCACCAGGGAGTAGCTGTCCGCCACGCGGGTGATCTGCAGGCCGTGCTCCGGCGCCGCGTACCGCCGGCGGAGCGCCGCCAGGCAGCGCTCGACCGCCGCGGCCGGCAGGCCGGTGATCCGCGAAAGCCGCGCCGGCGTGGCCGGATGGCCTTCCAGCAGCAGCGCCGCTTCCACGACCGGCGCGTTGACCGCCTCCGGCTGCGCACCGTTGGAGCCAACGGTGTTGGACGCAGCGGTGTCAGCCGTCTCGGCCCCATCGACCTGCGCGGCCCCATCGACCTGCGTGGCGTGCTCGGCCGCCGCTCCGGCGGGCGCCGGAACGGCGGCCGCGGTATCCGGCGGTGCGGCGGGCGCCCCGTGGCCGTTCCGTTCGGCGGGCGTCATCGCGGCGCCAGCACGATCGCCGCGAACGGCGCGCTCTGCATGACGCGGGCGCTGCCGGCCTTCACGACCTCCAGGATGGCCAGCAGCACGCAGACCAGCTCCACGGCCGAACCGGCCCGCACCAGCGCGTCGAAGGTCACCCGCGTCCGGCGCGCCAGCCGCTCGTGCAGCAGCGTCACCTTTTCCGCCACCGTCACCGCATCGTCCAGGTCGAACGGCAGCGCCTCGGCGATCCCGGACCGCAGCTCCCGGTAGACATCCAACAGCTCGTCGATCGATCCGCCCGGCTCCGCCGCGTCGTCGTCATCGTCTTCTTCCTCCAACGCCTCCTGCGCCGCGTGGATGCGGCGCTCCGGCGCGATATTCCACTCGCGCGGCGCGAACCGGTCGGCCAGCACGTCGCCGAGCATGCGCAGCCGCCGGTATTCGATCAGTTGCTCGACGAGCTCCGCGCGCGGGTCTTCGTCTTCGGTCTGCCCGGAGGCGCTACCGACCGGCAGCAGCATCCGCGACTTGATGTGGAGCAGGGCCGCCGCCATCCGGTAGAAGTCGGTGGCCCGGTCCAGGTCGATCGCCGGCGATGCGTCCAGGATCGCCAGGTACTGTTCGGTGATGCGGGCGATCGGGATGTTCCAGACGTTGATCTGAGCGCTCCGCACCAAGTGGAGCAGCAGATCGAGCGGCCCGTCGAAGTCGTCGAGCCGGTAGTGCATCCCGCCGCCGGCATCCCCGGCGTCTCTTTGATCGGTGATCGCTCCCTCCCCTCCCCGGAAGAGCGGCTTCGGGCCGGCCGTCAGGCCCCTCCCGCGCCGTTACCTTCGGCCTGACCCGATGCGGCTTGGGCCGATGCGGCCTGGGCCGACGCGGCGGCGTCGGGAAACAGCAGCGCCCGCACCTTGCTCTCGATGGCGGCGGCCGTCTGCGGCTGCGCTTCCAGAAACGCCTTGACGTTCTCGCGCCCCTGGCCGATGCGCTCCCCGTCGTATGAGTACCAGGTGCCGCTCTTCTCGACCACGTTCTGCTGCAGCGCCGCCTCCAGCAGGCTGCCGGAAGCCGACAGGCCGGTGCCGAACATGATCTCCAGCTCGGCGCGGCGGAACGGCGGCGCCACCTTGTTCTTGACCACCTTGATGCGGATGCGGTTGCCGATCGCGTTCTCGCCGGTGCGCTGGATCGTTTCGATCTTGCGCACCTCCAGGCGCACCGAGGAGTAGAACTTCAGGGCGTTGCCGCCGGTGGTGGTCTCCGGATTGCCGAACATGACGCCGATCTTCATGCGTATCTGGTTGATGAAAATCAGACAGGTGCCGGACTTGGCGATCGTGGCGGTCAGCTTGCGCAGCGCCTGGCTCATCAGGCGCGCCTGCAAGCCCATGTGGGAATCGCCCATCTCCCCTTCGATCTCGGCCCGAGGGGTGAGCGCGGCGACCGAGTCGACGACCACGATGTCGACCGCGCCCGAGCGGACCAGCGACTCCACGATCTCCAACGCCTGCTCGCCGTTGTCGGGTTGCGACACCCACAGCTCGTCGGTGTCGACGCCGAGGCTCTTGGCGTAGACCGGATCGAGGGCGTGCTCGGCGTCGACGAACGCGGCGATGCCGTCGCTCCGCTGCGCTTCCGCAATCGCGTGCAGGGCGAGCGTCGTCTTGCCCGACGACTCCGGGCCGAAGATCTCCACGATGCGGCCTTTCGGGTAGCCGCCGACCCCCAGCGCGGCGTCGAGCAGGATCGAGCCGGAGTGGATGGCCGGTTGATCGCGCTGTCCGGTCCCCTCCCCCAGCTGCATCAGCGATCCCTTGCCGAACTGCTTTTCGATCTGCAGGCGCGCGGCGTCGAGCGCCTGCCGGCGTTCGGCCCGCAGGTCGCGCGCGCCGTTGCCGGTCGATCGCGCCGCCTGGTCGGCCGCCTCCGTGGCGCGCCGTGGCGCGGTGCGGCTGTTGGTGCGGTATGCCATGTGTGCTTACTCCTTCCCCGGGTCCGTGCCCGGTCCGCGAATGACTCTCTCGCAGACAGATAGGCACCGTGCGGCGGCAGCGCTTCTAATCGGTCGCATGGAACGGCGTCGATGGTCCGCCGATACTCCTCCCAGCTGCCGGCATTCTACGGTATGGGCGCCGCGGCGGTCAACCGCGGCGCCGGCGGAGCGGTCAGGCGGCGTCACCGGTTGATCACGACGCGACGCGGTGATCGAAGCCGCGAACGCGCCGCGTGATTGACAGCCCTCCCCGTGAGACAGTACCGTTACCGTCAAGTCATGGCCGGCGAGGTCGCCAAGCCCCACGATCACCTGTTCCGCTCCGTCTTCCGCGACGAGGCCGAAGCCGCCGCCCTGCTCCGCGCCAACCTGCCGCAGCCGATCACCAACGCCTTGATCTGGTCCACCCTGAAGCGGCGCGACCGCAGCTTCATCGACAGCTGGCTGCGCGACAGCGAATCGGACCTGTTGTTCGAGGTGCGGCGCAAGTCAGACCGCGCGCCGGCGTGGCTGTACGTCCTGCTTGAGCATCAGTCCACCGCCGACCACTGGTTACGGCTGCGACTGCTGAAGTACAGTATCAGAATCTGGGAAGAGGATCGCCGGCAGCGCAAGGACGAAGAGTACCTGCGCCCGATCGTCCCGCTGGTGCTGTATCAGGGCAGACGCGGCGGCTGGACACCGGCGCGCGAGTTCGCAGAACTGTTTGCTCCGGCGGTGCGCGATTGGCCGGCGGTGCCGCGCTACGCGCATCTGCTGCTCGACCAGACGCAGGCGCGGCCGGAGGACCTGCGCGGAGCGGTGCGCGGCCGTAGCGCGCAACTGGCGCTGATGGCCGCGGCCCGGGAAAGCTCGGAGCTGCTGCGGCGGTTGGTGCTGCTGCTGGCCGAGATGATGGGGCAGGACGGGGCCATCGACGAGTTGCGTCAGTTCGTGGTGTACGTGGCGGCGGCGACGACGAAGGCTCCGGAGCGCTGGAACCGATTCGCGGAAGCGGTACGGCGCGACGTGCCGGGAGGAGAAGAAGTGATGACCGATACGCGAGGCATGATAGAAGCCTACGCCGAAGTGGTGGAGCAGGAGGCCCTGCAGAAGGGCCGCCAGGAAGGCCGCCAGGAAGGCCGTCAGGAAGGCCGCCAGGAAGGCCTACGGAAGGGTCGCGAGGAAGGCGTATTGCGTACCATCATGGGACTTCTGGGCCGAGATGTCCCATGGTCGACGATTGCAGCTGCCACGGGAATCGACGAGGCCGAGTTCCGGCGGCTCAGGCAGCAACCGGACTCCGCCGTTGGTGAGGCGGCCGAGCAATAGTCGGCGGCGGGATCCGACCGGAGGAGTTACGCGGGAGGCCGCCGGAGCGGTCAGGCGGCGTCGGTCTGCCACAGCTTGAGTTGCTCCGGTTCGTCGATGCGGTCGCCGTACGCCAGCCGCATCAGATGGTACAGCGCCTCGAAGTCGTCGCCGGCGGGCGCCGCCTCGCTCGGCAGCTCGATCTTGGTCCAGTGGCTGGTCACCGGCAGTACCTCCAGCACCGCTTCCAGCGCCGCCAGAAATGACCGCTCCCGCGCTCCGAGGTTTTCATTCAGCATGTCCCGCGCGTCCGCCAGCGTGCCGGTGCGCCCCAGGTCGGCGGCGCGGTGCAGAACGTCGATCATCCCGCGCGAGCCGTCCTTTGGCCCAAGCGTGCCGGCCGCCGCGCGCCGGGCCGAGTCCCACAGCCGCAGCTCGCTGCCCTTCTTCTCCGCCAGCCGGCCCACTATCTCCCGGTCCAGGTCCACTCCCACCGCCCGCGCCAGCCGCAGCGCCTCGTCGTAGGCGAACGCCGGCGCGTCGAAGGCGTCCCACGCCAGCACGAAGAACGCCGTGGGCGGATCGAGATCGGCGTTCGCCCGCCGGTGCGTCAGTTGCTCCAGCCGCCAGCGCTTCACTTCCCGCCGCGCCGTGTCCAGCACGTCCTCCGGGGTGACCTCGTAGAGGCCGGGCGGCTCCTCCAAGAGCTCGGGCTGCCGGCCCCGCCGCCGGCCTTCCTCCTGCGGCTTCGGGCGCGGCCGGCCGCGCGTCAACGGCCAGTGCCGGGAGAATTCTTCCAGGGCAGGGCCGAAGCACGCCAGGTACAGATCGACGCCGCGGATGCCGGCCGCCTGGTACTCGGCTACCCGCTCCCGCACCGCGTCCGCTACGCGGGGCTCGATGTCCTCCCAGTACACGTTTTCTGCGTCCGGTTGGCGCTCGGCGGTGCGCGGGCGGCAGGCGAGGAAGATCGTGCTGTTCGCCGCCGCCTTGTTGCGCACGTGCAGGCTCCCCTCCGCCTCGGTGTTGATCGGCCATGACGCCGTGATGGCGAACCCCGCCTCCATCAGCCCTCCGGTGAGCGCGTCCCAGGCGCCGGTCGCCTTGTGCGTGAACATCAAGGTCATCACCCCGTTCGGCTTCAGCACGCGCCGCATCTCCTCGAAGATCCACTGCATCCGCTCCTGGTAGTCGCGCCCGGCGAGCGCCCGCGCGCCCGCGCCGCCGGCCCCGGTTTCGCCCCGAAACCGCGCCGGGTTGGCGACCGCCTCCTGTTCCTTGTCGGTGAGGCGGAGGCGGAACAGCTCTGGAAAGACCTGGCCGGCGGTGCGCTTGAGCCAGACGTAGAAGAAGTCGGACAGCTCGGCGTACATCACGTTGTCGTAGTAGGGAGGGTCCATCACCACGGCGTCGATGCTGCCCGCGGCGACGTGGTCGAGGGCGTCCCCGGACTTGCAGGTGATGGTCACCGGCGGGCGGGGCGTCTCGGCGTCCGGGAACAGGGCGCCGGCGTCGGCCCCGGGGCGGACCAGGGTGACCAGTTCGCCGATGCACTTGGCGGTCTGGCGGATCGCCCAGTCGTAGCCGAGTCCGGTGATGAGCGGCACCATCTCAGCATAGGACCACTTGAAGGAGAAATCGTGCCGATCGAACGTATTGGCCATAACCTCCCGCCCGACGTGCCAGCGGGTCATGCGGGAGTTGTAGTCACGGGTCTTGTCCAGCATCAGGGCCAGGTAGCCGTAGGCCGCCTGCCGTAGCGGAGACAGCGCGCCGGCCGCGCGGTCGGCTTCGAGGAGCTCCCGGTACACTTCCACGCCCGTGCAGTGGCACAGCAACTGCCGGGGCGAGAACAGATCCCGCCAACGCCGCATCCCGTAGCGGAGCGGCTCGCTTGTCTTGGTGCCGTCGGGGATCTGCTCGGTGGGGATCAGGTTGTACGCCTCCCACTCCGGCAACTTCTCTTCCAGCCGTTCCGCTATGGCCGCCGAGTTATCATCCTCCGGGCGCGGCGCGCGGTAGCGGCGCACCCACTTCTCGCGCCGGCGGCCGGTCTTCGTCTCGGTGATCACCCGTTCCTTGTAGACCACGGCGAACAGTTGCTCGCCCATCCGCCCGGCCTGCGCCTGCGCCTTGATCTCCTCCCCGCCGATCACCCGACGGCAATCCGGCCACGGACAGGCCGCCCGCCCGCGCGCCACCGTCCCTTCCGACTGCTCCCGCGCCTCCCGCACGATGTGGAACCCGCACACCCTTCCCGCCTCTCCCGGCCCGCCGCCGAGATCAGGCTCCAGCCGCACCCCCGTCCCGTCCGGCGCCAGCCGCCAATTCGGCGCCAGCGGCACCAGCCCCTCGCAATACGGGCAGGTGATCGTCCGCGCCCACAGATACCCTTCGACCCTCACCCCTTCCGCTTCCGCCGGAAACACCCCCGCGTACTTCGGCTCCGCCCGCCGGATGAAGTCGGACGCCAACTTCTCGAATTCCTGCAGCACCGCCGCCCCGTGGCGCCGCGGCCAATCCACCGTCGCCTCCAGCAGCAGCGCCGCCACCGGGTTCAAGTCATTGGCGAGCGTCGCGGCGCCGAGCCGCTCGATCTCGAACGGGATGCTGCCGCCGCCGGCCGTCGGGTCCAGTATCGAATAGGACGCCGGCGATTCCCCCAGATTAGTCTCGACCCACTTCGCGTCCGCTTCGTCGGGGAGATAGGAGAACGCGCGCTTGTAGCCGTACGGATTCGCTCCGAGATGCTTCCCCGACCGCTTGGCCGCATCGATCCTGCGCCGCGTGGCCACCGGATCGCCGTGAATACCGCACACACGCAGAAACCGCTCCCGGTCCGCGTCCGCCGGCAGCAGCGATGCCAGCACCGCCGCCCGCGCCGCCACCAGTGGCCGCCGAGCCCACCAGACGTGCAACCGGTTCGGCGCCGGAAACGGCGTCATCGGCGTCCGCTCCCGGATACTCTCGATACCGAGCGCCCCGATCGGCAGCCACCGCTCAATCAGCCGCGTATCACTCATCCGCGGCCGCTATCCGGCCCGGCGCTCATCTCCGGTCCGGCGCCCGGCGCTTCGGCCGCCACCGCCGCGGCCAGCTCGGCTTTGCGCGGCGCACACGTCCGGTCCGGATCAGGCGGCCGATGCCGGGGCAGCCGGCGCCGGCGCAGGTTCGACGGGCGCAACGGCCGGGCGCAACGGCGTCATCACCGGCGCCAGCGCATCCAGCCGGCCTTCGATTCGCGCCACGCGCTCACCCAGGGATTGCAGATCGCGCCGCACGTCCGCGACGTCGCTCCGCACGCTCGCCATCTCGCTACGCAGGTCGCTCCGCACGCTCCCCACCTCGCTGTGCAGATCGCTCCGCACCCCATGGTTCAACGCCAGCATGAGCGGCACCAGCACCGCCAGCAGCGTTACCCCGACAGCCACTATCGCTATCGCTTCCGCGCTCATGCCCGCCATCGTACCGCACCGGCGCGCCGCACGTCCGTTCCGAGGATCAGGCGGCCGGGGCCGAAGCGGCCGGTTCCCGAGCGGGTTCGACGGGCGCAACGGTCGGGAGCAACGGGGTCATCACCGGCGCCAGCGCATCCAGCCGGCCTTCAATTCGCGCCACGCGCTCACCCAGGGCTTGCACGTCGCTCCGCAGGTCCGTGACATCGCTCCGCAGGTTCGCCATCTCGCTGCGCAGCTCGCTCCGTACGCTCGCCACCTCGCTGCGCAGCTCGCTCCGCACGTTCGCCACTTCGCTACGCACGTTCGCCACTTCGCTCCGCACGCCGTGGTTCAGCGCCAGCATGAGCGGCACCAGCACCGCCAGCAGCGTTATCCCGACGGCCACTATCGCTATCGCTTCCGCGCTCATGCCCGCCATCGTACCGCACCGGCGCGCCGCACGTCCGTTCCGAGGATCAGGCGGCCGGGGCCGAAGCGGCCGGCTCCCGAGCGGGTTCGACGGGCGCAACGGTCGGGAGCAACGGGATCATCACCGGCGCCAGCGCATCCAGCCGGCCTTCGATTCGCGCCACGCGCTCACCCAGGGCTTGCACGTCGCTCCGCAGGTCCGTGACATCGCTCCGCAGGTTCGCCATCTCGCTGCGCAGCTCGCTACGTACGCTCGCCACCTCGCTACGCAGCTCACTACTCACGTTCGCCACTTCGCTACGCACGTTCGCCACTTCGCTGCGCACGCCGTGGTTCAGCGCCAGCATGAGGGGCACCAGCACCGCCAGCAGCGTTATCCCGACGGCCACTATCGCTATCGCTTCCGCGCTCATGCCCGCCATCGTACCGCACCGGCGCGCCGCACGTCCGTTCCGAGGATCAGGCGGCCGGGGCCGAAGCGGCCGGCTCCCGAGCGGGTTCGACGGGCGCAACGGTCGGGAGCAACGGCGTCATCACCGGCGCCAGCGCATCCAGCCGGCCTTCGATTCGCGCCACGCGCTCACCCAGGGCTTGCAGATCACGCCGCACGCCCGCCACGTCGCTCCGCACGTCCGCCACGTCGCTCCGCACGTCCGCCACTTCGTTCCGTACTCCGTGGTTCAGCGCCAGCATGAGCGGCACCAGCACCGCCAGCAGCGTTATCCCGACGGCCACAATCGCTATCGCTTCCGCGCTCATGCCCGCGATCGTACCGCACCGGCGCGCCGCGCGTCCGACCGGCGGACCGGAACTCGCGGAGCCGCAGCAGCCACTGCTCAGAACGTGCGTCGCGAGTCGATGAGGATGGTCACCGGACCGTCGTTGCAGGATTCGACCTGCATGGAGGCGCGAAAGACGCCGGTGTGCACCGGCAGGCCGGCGGCGCGCAGCAGGTCGACCAACCGCTCGTAGAGCTCGTTCGCCCGCTCCGGGGCTTCCGCCTGAATGAACGACGGGCGGCGGCCGCGGCGGACGTCGCCGGCCAACGTAAACTGGGACACCACCGTGACCGCGCCGCCGACGTCGGCGACCGAGCGGTTCATCTTGCCGTGGTCGTCGACGAACACGCGCAATCCCGCCGCCTTGTCGGCGACGTAGGCGGCGTCCGCCTCGCCGTCGCCGCGCTCGACGCCGACGTAGATCAGCAGGCCCGGCCCCTGGCGCCGGGGAGCCGCGCCCGCCGGCGTCACCGCGCACCACGATACGCGCTGCACTACCGCTCTCATCGGCCGCCCTCTCCCATCAGGTCGTCCTCCCCCATTCCGTTACCTTCCGCCGCCATCGGAACGCCGGCCCCGGCCGCGCCGCCAGCAGCGGCTCCACGTCGTTGGAGCCGGCGATCCTGCGCAGTTCGGCGGGCGTCCCGGCGCGCAGAATCGCCAGCCCGCGCTTGGCCGACCGGTTGGCCGGGTCGGCGTCCAGCACGGCGAGCCACCCCCGCAATGCGCGGTCGACGTCGCCGTCACGGGCGTACAGCGCGCACAGCGCCAAGCGCACGTCGACGTCGTCGGGGGCGAGCTGCTCGGCGCGCAGCAGAAACGACCGCGCCGCCCGGCTGTCGCCGATGCGCAGGCAGGCCACGCCGAGCAGGAGATGGAAGCGAACGCTCTGCCGGAACCGGTACACTTCCGGCGCCAGCAGGCGTATCTGCTCGGCGAACCGCCGCTGCCACGCCAGCGACGCCGCGCGGCGCAACGTCCGGCCCGCGCTCGCGCCGGGCGCGCGCCCGCTGATCACGCCGTGCCTGCCGCTCGCGCAACGGCCGCCGTCCGCGCCGCGCCGCCGTCCGCCGAACGGCCGGCGCCCGCTCCGGCGCGTAGCGCAACGCGGATCGCCCGTATCTCATCGGCCGGGACCGGCGCCCGCCAGATCGCCGAGCCGACCACGGCTACGTCGACGCCGGCCGCCGCCGCGGCGGGCGCCGTGCCGCGGTGCAGACCGCCGTCGACCGAAATCAGAAACCGCCTCCCGGAGCGATCGCGGCGGCCGGCGAGCGCCCGCGCCTTGTCCAGGCACGCCGGAATGAGCCGCTGGCCGCCGGCGCCGGGGCGCACGGTCATCACCAGCGCCAAGTCTATGGCGTCGAGCAACGGATCAAGGGCGGCGGCCGGCGTCGGCGGCGAGATGGCGATGCCGGCGCGCGCGCCGGCGGACCGGATCGCCTCGATCACCGGCCGCGCTTCGCCGGCGGCGCGGCACGCTTCCAGATGGACGGTGATCAGGTCGGCGCCCGCCGCGGCGAAGCGTTCGACGTGCCGCGCCGGCTCCCGCACCATCAAGTGGACGTCGAACGGCAGCTTCGAGCGCGGGCGCAGGTCGGCGATCACCTTGGCGCCGAAGGTGATGTCGTCGACGAAGCTGCCGTCCATGACGTCGAGGTGGACCAGGTCGGCGGGCGCCTCCTCGACGGCCGCCAGCGCCCGCGCCAGATGCCCGAAGTCGGCCGACAGCAACGACGGCGCCACCTGCACCATGAGGCCGCATGGTAGCCGCGCGCGCCCGGAGCAGGCAACGCGGCCCGGCGCATTTGACGGACGGACGCCGCTCCCGCATACTGTAAGGTATCCGGATGGCCGAGCGGCAACTCAGTTTTACGGCCAACGAAGTAGCGCATCTGGTCAACCGCGCGAACGCGTGCCTGCGCGAAGGCGCCTTCTCCAAGGCGATCCGCGTGTTGGAGCGGGCGTTGCGCATGGACGCGGAGCTCACCAGCGTCGCGTCGGCGCTCAAGTGCGCGACCTTCTGGCAGGACCGCGAGGCGCGTTTGGCAGCCATCACCGACCCGTACGACCGGGCCGAGTACCTGGAGCAGCAGTGGGAGAGCTTTCAACCGTTCGCCGGCCGCTTGGAGGAGGTGTCGGAGCGCACCCTGACCGACATCCGGCGGTACGTGATGGCTGAGCTTCTGCGCGGCTACCGCAGCCTGCAGGAGGCGCATCCCGAGCGTGAGGACGCCGACCTGCTGCTCCGCATGGCGCGCAGCTGCGCCGGCCTGGACGACCATGCCGGCGCGATCGAGCACCTGCAGCACGCTTGCCGGAAGCAGCCGCAGTCGGCGCTGATCCTGGCCGAGCTGGCCGATTGCTACGCGGCGGTCGACCAGGAACGCAACGCGCGCGTGCTGTTCCGGGAGGCGTTCTTCATCGACGCCGAGGCGATCGATCTCGACCGGCTCCGGTCGCCGGCCATACGCGGGCTGATCGACGCCATGCGGCAGGCGGGCCGGCCGGCCGGTGAAATCGCATCCTGGCTGCCGGTGTACGCCACGCTGCACGGCGTCTTTTCCGTGAAGCGCGTGCTCAAGCCGCTGGAGCTCCGCAACCTCAAGCGGATGATCTACTCCATGGAGCGGGACGTGGCCGGCGGCGCCGCCCCGCCGGGCGCCACGCCGCGGCTGCTCAACCACTATTTCTGGCTCATCGACCACTACGTCGTCAGCGGTGAGGAGCAGCCCCGAATAGACGACGTGCTGGCGAAGATCCGCGATCTGGACCGCCAGGTACACGACCGATACGTTCGCTGACAAGACGCCGACGACCCAGCCGATGGGAAACCAACGCCCGCGCGGAGACGCGCGCCGCAATCAGAGGTTAGCATGACCCCCGCAGTGACGGACGCCCAGACCGATACGACCGAAACGACCGATACCCCCGCCGCGGCCGACGCGGCCCAGGCCGACACTACCCAGGCCGACGCGGCCGCCGACACCGGCCCCAGCCGCCTGGCCGCCAAGGTGATCGAGCTGCTCAACCAGGAAAAATGGACGCGCGCGGCGCTCAACAGCTACGTCACCGCCAACTTCGTCGAGCTCGACGAGGTGCTGGCGGCCGCCCGCAACGAGCAGCGTGAGGCGGAGCTGCTGGAGCTGTGCGAGGACCACCTGCGCAGCAACCGCAACAGCATTATCGCCCTGTATCTGTCCGGCATCGTGTCGATCGGCCGCCGCCTGGTCGACGACTCCAACCTGGTGCAGCTGGTCAACATCTTCACCGACAACCACAAGTGGAACATCGTCGAGTATCTCTGCAACCGCATCCTGGAGTTCGGCGAGAACCGGTTCGCGCTGCGCACGCTGGCGGAGAGCTACGACAACAAGAACGAAGAGGCGTCCAAGCTGGAGGTGTACGAGCGCCTGATACGGATCGATTACGAAGAGGCGGACTTCGTCAAGGTGCTGGCCCGCAACCGCGAGCGGGCCGGCGATCTCGCCGGCGCGATCAACTATTACCGCAAGGCGCTGCACCGCTACGTCAACAAGCGCAACTACGCGAACATCAAGGAGGTGTGGGACAAGCTGGTCGAGCACCAGCCGGACGACGTCGAGTTCTACCTGCAGCTGGAGCGCAAGGTCGCCCGCACGGTGAGCGAGGAACGGGCGGTGGCGCTGCTCGAGTCCCTGTACCCGCACTATTACGAGCGAGAGGACTGGGACACGGCCATCGAGATCCTCAAGCGCGTACTGCGGTACGAGCCGAAGAACGCCGAAGCGCGCACGCAGATCGCGGAGGCGTATACCGAGAAGCACGCCGGCCACAGCCACCTCGAAGAGTACCTGCGCATCTCCAACCTGACGCAGTCGTGGAGCAACGTGCACGAGGCGATCGCCGAGTTCGAAAAGCACATCGCCTTCGACGCCGGCAACTTCGTGTTTCACCGCAGCTGGGGGATCGGCCGCATCTCGGCGATCGACGACGACGACATCACCATCGACTTTCCGCGCCGGCGCAACCACCGCATGTCGTCGAAGATGGCGGTGAGCGCCCTCAAGATACTGGCCAAGGACCACTTCTGGGTGCGGAAGGCGACCACCTCCCGCGACAAGCTGCGCGCCGGCGTGAAGCGCGACGCGGCCGGCACGCTGCGCGCCATCATCCGCAGCTTCGGCAACCAGGCGGACATGAAGCGTATCAAACAGGAGCTGGTGCCGCGCATCCTGACCGCCGGCGAGTGGTCCAAGTGGAGCACCGCGGCGCGGCGCATCCTCAAGACCGACCCGTCGTTCGGCAGCCACGAGGAGAAGCTCGACACCTACGTGGTGCGCGACACGCCGGTCTCCTACGAGGAGAAGACCTTCAACAAGTTCACCGCCGAGAAGTCGTTTTTCGGGCGCGTGGCGATCCTGCAGGATTACCTGCACAACGCCAGCCCCGACTCCGAGTACTTCAGCGAGATGTTCTCCTACTTCACCGGCTTCATGAAGGCGTATACGGCGGTGAACGACCAAGTGATCGCCAGCTTTCTGCTGGTGCAGCAGGTCGGCAAGAAGTACCCCTACCTGGCGGTCGGCGTCGACCTGGAATTCGGCAGCCTGCTGTCCCAGGTCGAGGATCTGGAGGAGCTGTTCCTGGCGCTGGCCAACAACGAGCTGCGCAAGGACTTCCTGGCGCACGTGCGCGAGGAGGTCGCCGACTGGCCGGCGGTCTATTCCCGGTTCTTCTATCTGCAGCCGAGCCGGCTGCTGGTCGACGAGCTGATCCACCACAAGGAGTTCGATTCGCTGGAGCGGATCGCCGCCCGCGCGTTCGACAACTACCGCGACCTGCGCGAACCGTTTGTGTGGCTGCTGCGCAACTGCGAAGACGAAGCGTGGTTCACCGGCGTGGCGGCCCGGCAGGAGAAGTGCCTGACCGCGCTGGTGCATCTGCTCGACATCACCTACCGGGACATCGAAAACCGGCGGGACGTGTCGGTGAGCCGTCGCATCAACAAGCAGATCTACGACTATCTGTTCAAGGACGGCAATCTGCTCAAGTTCACCCTGCTGGCCGACCTGGACACGATCACCCGCATCTATTCGATGGTCGCCGACATCGGCGGCCTGGACCCGGCGATCAAGATCCGTCTGAAAGAGAAGATCACGGATCGGTTTCCGGAGTTCGAATCGGTCGGCGAGCCGCTCGCCGTGGAACGGACCAGGGCCGGGCTGCTGGTCACGCGCGGCGGCTACGAGGCGAAGCAGCGCGAGCTGCGCCACCTGATCGAGGTGGAGATACCGCACAACTCGAAGGAGATCGGCACGGCCATGCAGAAGGGCGATCTGCGCGAGAACGCCGAGTACAAGGCCGCGCTGGAAAAGCAGGAGCTGCTCAAGAGCGCCGCCTCACGGCTGCAGGAGGAGCTGCAGGAAGCGCAGATCTTCGATCACAACCAGATCGACGATCAGCTGGTCTCCTTCGGCACCACCGTGCGGCTGAACAACGCCGCCACCGGCGACGAAGAGCGGTTCACCATCCTGGGGCCGTGGGAGTCGGATCCGGCCCGAAACGTGATCTCCTACCTGTCACCGCTCGGCGCCGAGCTGTGGGGCCACCGGCGCGAGGAGGTGCTGCAGTTCACCATCAACGAGAAGCCGTTTCACTATCGGGTGGAGAGCATAGAGCGGGCCGAAGGACTCTGACGCCCGCCGTTCCGCTCAGGACGGAGCGGACGCGCCGCGGCGGCGCGCGGTGAGCTTGCGCACGAACGGCAGACCGGCCAGCCGGTAGGTCACCACCGTCAGCGCCGCGGCCGTAGCGGCGGTCCCGGCCAGCAGCGCGGTCTGCAACGGGGTCGCCGCGCCCTGCGCGGGCGCCGGCAGCCGCAGGGAAACGATCCACATGAGGACCGCCGCCGGCGCGGTTCCCGCCGCAACCTGCGCCGCCCCCTTGCCGAGCTGCGGCCAGGCGACGCGCCGCGACGGCAGGGCCAGCAGCAGCGCTCCGGCCGTGAACGCCGCCGAGTTGGCGAACGCCAAGCCGGTCACGCCGAGCGTCCGCTGCCACCACAACGACAGCCCGACGTCGATGACGCCGACCGCCAGCGCCGCCCGCAGTGCCCGGCCGGGTTCGTCAACCGCGTAGCAGAGCCGTTGCAGAAAGGTGAATATGCCGACGCTCGGCAGTCCGAGCGCGAAGCCGCGCAGCACCGCGGCGGTGAGCGCGGTCGCCTCCGCGTCGAAGCGCCCCCGCTGCAGCCCGGCGTGCACGACCGCGCCGCCGAGCAGCAGAAAGGCGACCGCCGGCGGCGTCAGCAGGGCGGCCAGCGTCACCAGGCCGTCCGTCGTGCGCTGGCGCAGCTCGGCCTGCCGGCCGGCGGCGGCCAGCGCGGCCAGCCGGGGGAAGGCGGCGGTCACCACCGACACCGACAACACGCCGAGCGGCAGCTGGTAGAAGAACACGGCGTTGCTGAGCGCGCTGGCGCTGCCGTCGGCCAGACCGCTCGCCAGCCGGTACGCCACCGCCTGCATGACCGTGAAGACCAGCGCGGACGCGACCGCCGGCCCCCACGCGCGGACGATTCCGCGGACCCGATCATCGAACCGCAGGCGCGGCGCCATACGGTACCCGCGCCGCAGGAAACTCGGTGCCTGGAACAGCAGCTGCAACAGGCCGCCGGCGATCACCCCCACCCCCGCCGCATAGATGCCGAGCGGCCGCGCCAGCGCCAGGATCGACGCGATCATGCCGGCCGAAAACAACAGCGGCGCGAGCGCCGGGACCACGAACACGCCGCGCGCGTGCAGGGCGCCCATCAGCACGGCGGCCCCGCCGGTGAGCGCCGCGTACGGCATCATCACCCGGAACAGGCCGGCGGCGCCGGCCATCTGTTCCGGTTCGGGAAAGGCGAACAGGACGCGGGTGATGGGAGCGGCGGCCAGCACGGCCAGCCCGATCACCGGTACGGAGACGGCCAGCTGCAGCGCGAACGCCGACCGCACCAGCTCGACCTGCGCCTGCGGCGTACGCTCGCGGGCCAGGGCCGGGACCAGAGCCGCCGAGAACGCCCCCTCGGCCAGCAGCCGGCGCATGCTGTTGGGTACCTGAAACAGGGCGTGGAAGACGTCGGCCTGACCGCCGGCGCCGAACGCGGCCGCGATCAGCGCCTGCCGCAGGTAGCCGAGCACCCGGCTGGCCGCCGTGCAGATCATCAGCACGGCGGCGGTCCGTTCGGTCGCGCCGCCTTCCGCCGCCTCGGCCGCAGCCTCAGCCTCAGCCGGTTCCGTCCGGCTTGGTTCCGTCCGGCTCGGCTCGGCTCCGCCCGGTTCCCGCCGGTCCGTACCGCCGCTCACGAGCCGGCGCCGCCGCCGGGCCGCTGCCGATAACGGCTCAGCGCGCCGCGCTTGAAGGCGCCGAAGCGGCCGGCGTCGATCGCCTGCCGCGCCGACTCCATCAGGGCGGCCAGGAACGCCAGGTTGTGATACGTGGTAAGCACCGCGGCCATGATCTCGCGCGCCTTGAACAGGTGGCGGAGGTAGGCGCGGCTGTGCGCCGCGCAGACCGCGCACGCGCAGTCGGCGTCGAGCGGCTCGTCGCGCAGAGACGCGCGGCCGGTCCGCAACGACAGCGGGCCGGCGTGGGTGAGCGCCTGCGCGTTGCGGGCGATGCGCGTAGGATAGACCGAATCGAACAGGTCGACGCCGTGCTCGACGCCGCGCAGGATCAGGTCGGGGCTGCCGACCCCCATCAGGTAGCGGGGACGCGCCGGGTCGAGCAACGGCGCGGTGTGCGCGACGGTCGCCTCGAAGCGGTCTGGGGACTCCCCCAGCGACAGGCCGCCGATGGCCGCGCCCGGCAGGTCGAGATCGCCGATGCGCGCCGCCGACCGGGCGCGCAGATCGGGGAAGTGGCCGCCCTGCACGATGCCCCACAGCTGCCCGCGCCCGGCGCCGGCGGCGCGCCAACACGCGGCGGCGCGCGCCGCCCAGCGCGCGGTCACCTGCTCGGCATGGGCGGCGGCCGCGTGGTCGACGCCGGCCGGCGCGCAGACGTCGAGGGGCATCATGACGTCGCTGCCGAGTTCGGCCTGCACGCCCACGACCGATTCCGGCGTCAACCGGTGGAGCGATCCGTCCAGGTGCGACCGGAAGGAGACGCCGTCATCGTCGACCGCGCGCAACCCCGCCAGCGAGAAGATCTGGAACCCGCCGGAGTCGGTGAGCAGATTGCCCGTCCACGCCATGAAGCGGTGCAGCCCGCCGAGCCGCGCCACCTCGCTGGCGCCGGGACGCAGATAGAGATGGTACGAGTTGGCCAGGATCATCCGGTAGCCGAGCGCGGTCAGATCGCGCGGCCAGATAGCCTTGACCGAAGCGTTGGTGCCGACCGGCATGAACGCGGGCGTACGCACCTCGCCGCCCGGCAGGCGCAACGCCGCCGTCCGCGCCGCGGTGAGCGGGTCGCGGGCCGTGACCCGGAAGCTCACGTGCGCGCCCGCCGCAGCAGGGCCGACCCGAGGGTCAGGAACACCAGAGCGGACAGCGACGCGCCGAGCAACGGCGGTATCACGTCGCTCTTGGCCAGGATGTGGGCCACCATCTGCACCACGAAGTAGCCGACCGAGGCGCCCAGGGCGATCAACATGCTGGCCAGCAGCACGTTGCGCCGCAGCACGCCGCCGACCGCCGCGGCGATCACCGACACCACCAGCGGCGTGGCGGCGAACCCGGCCTTGGCGTACACGTCGGTCTGCGCGGACCGGTACGGCCGGCCGGTGCGGCGCAGGGTCCGCACCCACGCCAGCCCGTCGCGCAACGTCATCTCGGCCACTTCGCGCGACTCCTCCCGAAAGGCGTCCGGAGCGGAGATGCGTTCGTCGGGCAGTTCCGCCACCTCGTCCCGGGTCAACCGCTGCCCGGCCGCGTCCCAGCGGTAGCGGCGGACGCCGTAGAGCACCCAGCGGCCGTCCGTCCACTCGGCGCGCTCCGCGTCGGTGCGGCCGACGAAGCGGCCGTCGGCGGTGCGCTCGATCACCGCCAGCCCTTCCAGCGTCCCTTCGCGGTCGTCGTAGTAGTCGGCGCGGTAGACGCGGCGCCCGCCGGCGTCCATCACCGTGATGTCCGAGTTGCTGAGCGACACCGGCCGATCGACCGCATCCCGGTACTCCCGGTGATACGCGCGCAACGCGGGAACGCCGACCCATTCGTCGAACAGCAGCAGGGCCGGGCAGGCGATCACGCCGATCAGCAGCAGCGGGCTGATGAAACGGCGCAACCCGACGCCGGCGCCGAGCACGGCGATCAGCTCGTTGCGGGCATGGATCGTCCCGATCGTATAGGTGATGGCGAACAGCAGGGCGATCGGCACGGCGTACCGGACCGCCGTCGGGGTGTAGAGCCAGGCGATGAGCAGGATCCGGTCGATGCCGACCCGGTACGTCGTGAAACTCGACAGCTTGGACGACAGGTCGACCATCAACAGGATCATCACGAACAGCGCCGCGGCCGCCGCGAACACCGGCAGGACGGCGCGGATCAGCATGCGCGGCAGGATGTTCATCGCGAGCGGCGGACCGCCGCGGCGACCACCCCCGCGGCGGCCAGCACCACGGCATTGGGGAGCCACGCCGGCGCAGCCGCCGCGACGCCGGCGCGCCAGCCGTTCGACTCGCCGAGTATCAGCAGTGACCAGTAGAGAAAGCAGACGCCTATGCCGACCAGGAAGCCGAACGTGCGGCCGGACCGGCGCGCCAGCAGACCGCACGGCAGCGCCAGGCCCACGAACGCCAGACACGCGACCGGCAGCGCGAACTTCCGATGGAACTCCATCAGATAGCGGTGCAGGTCGCGCTCCGACGCGATGCCCCGCGAATCCCGCTCCAGGCGGGCGGCGGCGCCGGCCAGTCGAGCGCGCTCCCCGGCCAGGCGCGCCGGGTCGGCCGCGGCGGTCTCCTCGGCGGCGGCCACCTCCCCGATCAGACGATACCGTTCGGCCGCCTGCTCCTCGGCGCGCTCGGCGTCGGCGGTGCTGAGCCGCAACCGCATGTCCGCTATCTCGCCCCACAGGTCGACCGAGCTCATCTCGCGCGGGCCGGCGACCGTCAACGACGGGCTGATGTCGCGCAGCAGTATGTGGTAGTCCATGGAGTCGGCGCGCGAGTACTCGTGGTCGGCCCCGTCGACCTCGGACACGTGCGAGAAGACGTCCTGCAGGTGGAGGGAAATCACGCCGTCCTGAACGGAGCTGGCGCCCAGGGAGGCGCGGTCGGCGACGATCAGACGCTCCTCACCCGCCGCCGTCCGGTCCAGGATCATCGGCATCAACATCGCGCCGCCGTCGATCGGACCGGTCACGATCGTCGTCTCCTGATAGCGCTCGACCGTGAACGCCTCCAGCTCGACCGACGGATTGGTCACCATCATGCGCCGGTAGGCGCGGTTGAACTCGATGGTGCTGGCCGGCACCAGGACGTCGTTGGCCAGAAACGTCAGCGCGGTCAGCACCGCGCCGGCGGCCGCCAGCGGCAGAAACAGGCGCGGCAGGGAGATGCCGGCCGCCATCACGGCCATGATCTCGTTGTCGGCCGACAGCCGGCTCACCGCCATCAGCGCCCCCAGCAGCGTCCCGAACGGCGCCGAAAAGAAGATGATCAGCGGCGTGGAGAACAGAGTCATGCGCGCCACCTCGCCGATCGGCACCTCGTTGGCGAAGATCTCCTCCGCGGTGACCAGCAGCACGTTGACCACGAACACGAAGAAGAAGAAACAGAAGGCGACCAGAAACGCGTACAGGAACTCGCGCGCCACGTAGCGCGCCAACACGCCGCCGAGCACCGATCCCCTCAACGCGCGGCCCGCGGCCCGGCCGACCCCTGGCGACGGCCGACCGTCAGTAGGGAGCCGCGCCGGCAGCGTACTGCAGCGATTCGGCGCGCACGGCCACGCCTTGGCCGAGGGTGCCGAAGTACGTGTACGGGGCGGCGTGCGCCAGCGAGCTGATCTCCATCGACGTCAGACCGTTGTCCAGATCGAAGTGCGTCCACTCCCCCGTTTCCACCGAGTGCCGGTACGCGCCGCCGCCGAAGGTGCCGAACAGGACCGCGTCCGGCGTGGCGGCGGCGGCCAGCACGAAGTCGTCGGCCAGCGTGCCGGCGCTGGTCGAATAGCGGACGATCGCGCCGCTGTCCGGCTCCCACCGATACAGCCCGTTGCCGTAGGTGCCGATCCAGAGGCTCCCGGCGTCATCGACCGCCAACGCCCGCACGTTCTTTACGCCGGCCGCCCACAGGCTGTCGACCCGGCGCAGCCGTTGGGTGTCCAGGTCCATCACCGCGACGCCCCGATCCTGCGTGCCGACGTACAGCGTCGAGCCGCTGCGGCGGAGCGCGGTCACGAACGGCCCCAGCAGGTCGTTGTCCCGCACCCGGCTCCACTCCCCGTCCGGGTCGTCGGCAAGCCATAGCCCCCGGCCGAGCGTGCCGGCCGCGACGCCGCGGTCGAGGGTTTCCAGCGACACGACGCCGATCGCCGGCCGCCGGCCGCCCGGCGCGCCGAAGTGTTCGATCCTCCACAGCCGGCTGGTTGCCTTGGAATAGACCGACAGGCCCTCGTAGGTGCCGATCCACACCCAGTCGGCGTCGACGGCGATCGCCCGGATCGTATCGGACAGCTCGCCGCCGGTGCTGACGCCGGTGAACCGGCGGGCGATACCCGTGCTCTGCGAATAGCGCGACGCGCCGCCGTTGTAGGTGCCGATCCAGACGTCGTCGGCGTCCACGGTGATCACCGAGACGTTGGCGTCCGGCAACCCGAGCACGTCGGGGGTGATCGTGCTCCACAGCACGTCCCGGATCAGCCGGTCATAGGTGCGCCGCAACGCCGCTTCCAGCGCCTCCGGCTCGGCGATCTGCTCCGCCAGATAGGCGGCGACCGGCAGCTCCTCCAGCTCGTAGAGCGCCAGCTCGGCCGCTTGTATCCGCACCTGGTCGAGGCGCAGCTGCGAGACGCCGGACGGCGGCACGCGCAACGCGTCCTGCAGCTCCTGCAGCGCCTGCCGCAGCAGCCGGTCCCGCCGCGCCAGCTCGGCGGCCGTCACCGCGGCCTCGAAGCGGACCTCGTCGGTGGTCTGCGGGTGGGACCGCGCGGTGTCCAGAAAGAAGCGGGCGCGAAACGGCTCGCTGGCCAGCGCCGCGCGGGCGGCGAGCAGCAGCGCTTCCGGCAGCTGCCGGCTGTTGGGCGCCCGGATGCGCATGGTCCGCACCACCCCCAGCGCGCCGGCGTAGTCGCCGCGCGCAAACGCCGCCTTCGCGTCCGCGAGCGCGGCGCCGGGGTCGAGCGTCTGCCCGGCCGCCGCGGCGGCGGCCGACAGCGCGACGGCCATAAGCACCACGCGGACGGGCGCCACGTCGATCAATCCGATGGCTGCTCGCCGTCGAACCGGCCGCGGCGGCGCGGCCCGCGCCCGCCGGCGGGGCCGCGCGACCGCGGCGGACGGCCGTCGCGTCCATCCCGGCGGTTGGGCCCGAATCGGTCGCGGCGTCCCGGGCCGGGACGCCGGCCGCCGACGCGATCTCGCAACGGGTCGCCGACCGGCCGCGATCCCGGCGCGCCCGCGGTCTCGGCCACGTCCGGCCCCACCGCGTCCAGGGTCGCCAGGTTGAGGCGTCCCATGCGGTCGATCTCGATCAGCTTGACCTGCACCTCGTCGCCGACCTTGACCACGTCCTCGACGTGGCCGACGTGGTCGGCGGTGAGGCGGGAAATGTGGCAGAGCCCCTCCTTGCCGGGCAGTATCTCCATGAAGGCGCCGAAGTCCATGATGCGGGTGACGCGGGCCGTGTAGTTCTTGCCGACTTCCGGCTCCTCCACCGCCTGCTCCACCAGACGCTGGGCGCTCTCCGCCCCCTCCTTGCGGCGGCAGTAGATGGTGACCACGCCGTCGTCCGCGATGTTGACGTCGGCGCCGGTGCTGTCGGTGATCGAGCGGATGTTGGAGCCGCCGGAGCCGATCACGGCGCCGATCTTGTCGACCTCGACCCGCATGGTGATGATCTTCGGCGCGAAGTCGGAGACCGCGCCGCGCGGGCCGTCCATGGTCTGCCCCATGATCTGCAGGATCTTCAGGCGGCCGGCGCGCGCCTTGTCGAGCGCTTCGCGTAGCAGCTGCGAGCTGACGCCGGCGATCTTGATGTCCATCTGGAACGCGGTGATGCCCTGCTCGGTGCCGGCGACCTTGAAGTCCATGTCACCCAGGTGGTCTTCCTCTCCCAGGATGTCGGACAGGACCACGAAGCGGTCGCCGTCGGAGATCAGCCCCATGGCGATGCCGGCGACCGACCGCCGGATCGGCACGCCGGCGTTGAGCAGGCTGAGCGCCCCGCCGCATACCGACGCCATGGACGACGAACCGTTGCTCTCCAGTATCTCGGAGACGATCCGCACGGTGTACGGAAACTCCTCCTTGCTCGGGATGACCCGCTCCAGGGCGCGTTCCGCCAGGTGGCCGTGGCCGATCTCGCGGCGTCCGGTGCCGAGCCGCCCGGTCTCTCCCACCGAGAACGGCGGGAAGTTGTAATGGAGCATGAAGTGCTTCTTGCGGTCGACGTCGGTCTCCAGCGCGTCCAGGATGCGCAACTCGTCGTTGGCGGTGCCGAGCGTGGTCACCGCCAGCGCCTGCGTCTCGCCGCGCGTGAACAGCGCCGCGCCGTGCGCGCGCGGCAGCACGTCGACGTCGCAGGTGATGTCCCGGATGTCGTCGGGCGAGCGCCCGTCGGTGCGAACCCGATGGTCCAGGATCGACGTGCGCACGACGTCGGTTTCGATCTTCTCGAGCAGCGCCTCCACCTTCTCCTTGTCGTCTTCGCCGATCCGGTCGGCGAACCGGTCGAAGGTATCCTGCTTGACCTGCCGGATCGCCGCGTACCGCGCCTCCTTGCCCTTGACGAAGCACGCTTCCGCCATCTTGGGGCGGACCGCCGCGCCGATCTCCTCCTCCGCGGCGAAGACCGGCGCCTCCGGCACCGGCAGCTTGGCGCGGCCGTTCAGCTCCGCCAGCCGGATCTGCGCGTCGCACATCTCGACGATCACCTCATGGGCGCGCTCGATGCAGGAGATCATGGTCTCCTCGTCGACTTCGTCGGCGCCGCCCTCGACCATGGTGATGCCGTCCCGCGTGCCGGCCACCACGATGTCGAGCTGGCTGGTTTCGATCTGGTCGTGCGTGGGGTTGACCACGATGGCGCCGTCCAGCACCGCCACCCGCACGCCGCCGACCGGCCCCTCGAACGGTACGTCGGACACGGTCACCGCCGCGGAGGCGGCCACGATAGCCAGCACGTCCGGGGGGTTGACCTGGTCGGCGGAGATCACGGTGGGAACCACCTGGATGTCGCGGCTGAACGCCTTGTGGAACAGCGGCCGCAACGGCCGGTCGATCAGGCGGGAGACCAGGATCTCGCGGTCCCGGGGCCGGCCTTCGCGGCGGAAAATCGACCCCGGTATCTTGCCGGAGGCGTATGCCTTTTCGTTGTACTCCACCTGCAGGGGTACGTAGTCGAGCCCCTCGATCTCCTTCGGGGAGCAGCAGACGGTCGCCAGAACGGCGGAGCCTGCATATTGCGCGTAGACCGCGCCGTTGGCCTGTTTGGCCAAGCGGCCGGTCTCAAGCGTCAGCGTCTCTTCGCCGACCCTCACTTCTACGGTCTGTGTCATGTCGCTTCCTTGCGCCGCGGTCCCGCCGCGGCGCCGTGCCGCCCGCCGCTACTTTCTCAGGTTCAGCTTTTCGAGCAGGTTCCGGTACGTCGCTGCGTCCGTGCGGCTGAGATACCCCATGAGCCGACGCCGCTGCCCGACCATCCGGTGAAGGCCGTGGCGGGAGGTGTGGTCCTTGGGGTGTGTCTTGAAATGTTCGGTGAGTTGGGTGATCCGGCGGGTGAGCAGCGCGACCTGCACCGCGGTAGCGCCGGTATCGGCGTCACCGGCGCCGAATCCCGTTACGATCTCTGCCTTCTCCTGTTTGGTCAGTCCCATCCTGTTCCTTTACGAGTCGCGCCGTGCGAAGACGATTCCGGCCGCGGCTCCGATTCCGCCATCGAATCCCTCGATTCCAGGCGGCGAGCCGTCCGGCCCGCTGACGACGACCCGATCGGGCCGCACGGTGACGCGCACGGCCGTGCGGCCGGACGCGCCGCGCGCGAAGCCGGCGTATCGTCCCGGTGCGGGCACGAGCTGCGTCAACGAAGCGGCCGGATACGCCAAGCCGCCGTCCGCGCGGCCGGGGGCGACGCCTTCGACGTCCAGTTCATAGTCGTGCCCGAGCGCGGACCGTACCATGCCGAGGTCGCCGCTGTCGATGGCCCGCCGTATGCCGCTGCTACTCACCTTCGCTCCGTCGTCCGCGTGTTCCGCACCGCCGTCCCCGTGCTCCGCCACCAGATCCGTCCGACGGACCAGCGCCACGACGTCCGTGTCGACGCCGCGGCTCCGCAGCAACCGGCGCAGCTTTCCGGTGTCGGTGTCGCGATGCCGCCCACACCGGAAATCCTGTCCGACCACCACGCCACGAACGTCGGCGCGCCGAAGCACGTGGCTGATGAACGCTTCACCGGTAATCTGACTGAAAGCGCGCGAAAAGTCAACGACGATCAGGTAGCGGACGCCCAACCGCGCCAGCTTCCGCTCTTTCTGCCGCCGTGACAGGATCAGACGGCCGCTGGCGCCGAACAGCACCGAGGCGGGCAGCGGATCGAAGGTGAGCACCGCCGGCGCGCCCCCGCCGTGCGCGGCGGCGCGCCGCAGCAGTGTCCGATGCCCGGCGTGCACGCCGTCGAACACGCCGATCGCGACCACCACCGGGCGGTCGAGCGGCCGCGCGGCCAGCGCTTGCCAATCCATGACCGTCACGCGGCCGGCTCGGTCACGTTCGGCTGAGGGGCGCGGCCGGCGCCGCCGGCCAGCACGCACCGGTAGCGCCAGGCGCGCCGTCCACCGCCGGCGCCGGCTGCCGGCTCGATGACCGCCAGCAGCTCGCCGCCGTCGAGCAACGCGCAGAGCCGCGCGCCGGACGGCTCGCTCGACAGGAATCCGGGTTCCACCGGTTGCCCGTTGCGGATGCGGCGCGCCCCGTCCGGCGTCACGCCGTGCGCCTCCAGACCGTCGATGCGGTGCAGGAACGCCGCCGGCGGGAGCAGGTCGCCGGCGCCGGCGGAGCCGGCCGGCGCCGCTTCGTCGACCGTGAAGGCGCCGATCGACAGGCGCTGCAACGCCGTCAGGTAGCCGCAGCTGCCGGCGGCCGCGGCCACGTCGCGCGCCAGCGAGCGGACGTAGGTCCCCTTGCCGCACACCACCTCGATCGTCACCTCCGGCAGGTCGATGGCGGTGATGCGCAGGCTTTCGACGTACGCTTCACGGGCCTGCGGCTGCACGGGGTTGCCGCGGCGCGCCAGCCGCGAGGCGCGTTCGCCGCCGACGTGCACGGCGCTGTACGCGGGCGGGACCTGGCGGAGGCGGCCGGTGAACGCGGGCAGCGCATCCCGGAGGGCCTGCTCCGACGGCAGCGGGCGGCGCAGTTCCACCGGTCCCTCGGGGTCGAGCGTGGCGGTCTGCTCACCCAGGCGGACGGTGGCGCGGTACCGTTTCGGCAGGCCGGTGATCAGCCAGCCGATGCGGGTCAGGCGCCCGGCCAGGGCGATCAGCAGCCCGGACGCAAAGCGGTCCAGGGTGCCGGTGTGGCCGACGCGCCGCGTGCCGAGCGCGCGCTTCAGCGCGCCGAGCGCGGCGAAGGACGTGACCCCGGGCGGTTTGCGCAGGAGCACCATGCCCTCGCGCCGCATCGTCTCCCCGGCTCCCGCGGAGGATGTCAGGACAGCCTGCGGATCTTCTGCAGCACGCGAAAGCCGTCGGCCACCGAAGAGTCGGCCAGAAACCGCAGCTTGGGCGTCTCCCGCAGGCGTACGCGGCGCGCCAGCTCCGCCTGCAGGTAGCCGGCGGCGTGATTGAGCGCGTCGGTGGCCGGTCCGGTCACCGGCTCTTCCCCGTGGTGGGAGACGAACACCGTGGCGTGCTTGAGATCGCGCGACACCTTGACGCGGGTGAGGTTGATGAGCGGGTCGATGCGCGGGTCGGCCAGCGCGCCGCCGGCGATCATCTCGCCCAGCACCTCGCGCAGCAGCCGCCCGACCTTGTCGCCCCGTTGGTTCGCCATCCTGTCCCGTCCCGCGCGCCGCTCCGGCGCGCTCCGTCAGAGCTTCTTTGCGACCTCTCTGGTCTCGAACGCTTCGATACTGTCGCCCTGCTTCAGATCGTTGAAGTTCTCGACGCGGATGCCGCACTCGAACCCGGCTTCCACGTCGTTCACGTCGTCCTTGAAGCGCCGCAGGGTCATGATTCTGCCCTCGTACACCTGCGTTCCGTCGCGGACCACGTGGACGGCGGCGTTGCGGCGCACGTGCCCGGAGGTGACGTAGCACCCGGCGATGGTGCCGATCCGGGAGATGCGGAACAGCTCGCGCACCTCGGCGACGCCGACCGATTCGGTGCGCACCTCCGGCGCCAGCATCCCCTCCATCGCGTCGCGGATCTCCTCGACCGCTTCATAGATCAGGTCGTACCGGCGGATCTCCACCTTTTCCCGTTCCGCCAGCTCCTGCGCCTTGGGGGTCGGCCGGATGTGGAAGCCGATGATGAGTGCGTTGGACGCCGACGCCAGCATCACGTCGTTCTCATTGATCGCGCCCGCCGACGAGTGGATGACGGTGAGCTTGATGTCGTTGGTGGACAGCCGCTCCAGAGCGGAGACCAGTGCCTCGACCGAACCGTGCACGTCGCCCTTGGCGACGATCTTGAACTCCTGTATCTCCCCTTCCTTGATCGTTTCATACAAGTTGTCAAGGGTGATCTGGCCGATCGAGCCCGCCTCCTTCACCTTGCGCAGCTCCTGGCGCTTGGCGCCGACCGTGCGCGCGGTGCGTTCGTCGGCGGTCACCTGGAACGGATCGCCGGCGGCCGGCAGTCCGGAGAAGCCGAGGATTTCGACCGGCAGGGACGGCGTCGCCTCTTCGACCGGGTGGCCCAGGTCGTCGAACATGGCGCGCACCTTGCCGGGAAAGACGCCGGCGATGAACGGATCGCCGCTGCGCAGGGTGCCGCGTTCGATCAGCACGGTGCCGACCGTGCCGCGCCCAAGGTCGACCTTGGACTCCAGCACGCGCCCTTCCGCGCGGACCGAGTACGGCGCGCTCAGCTCCAGCAGGTCGGCCTGCAGCAGGATCGCCTCCAGCAGCTCGTCGATGCCGGTCTTGGCGAGCGCCGACACCTGCCGGTAGAGCGTATCGCCGCCCCACTCTTCGGGGACCAGATCATGGTCGGAGAGCTGCTGCTTGACCCGTTCCGGGTTGGCGTCCTCCAGGTCGCACTTGTTGACGGCCACGATGATCGGCACCTTGGCGTCGCGCGCGTGCGAGACGGCCTCTACGGTCTGCGGCATCACGCCGTCGTCGGCGGCGACCACCAGCACCACGATGTCCGTGATCTGCGCGCCGCGCGAGCGCATGTTGGTGAACGCTTCGTGGCCGGGCGTGTCCAGAAAGACTATGCGGCCCTGCTCGATGGAGACCGCGTAGGCGCCGATGTGCTGGGTGATGCCGCCATGCTCCTGGTCGGCGACGTTGGTCGCGCGGATGGCGTCCATCAGCTTGGTCTTGCCGTGATCGACGTGCCCCATGATGGTGACGATCGGCGGCCGCGACCGGTCGTCGGCATCCTCCGGCTTCTCCGACTCGATCACGGTCTCTTGATAGAGCGACACCACGTTGACCTTGCAGTTGTACTGCTCGGCGATGACGGTGGCGGTGTCGGAGTCGATCTGCTGGTTGATGGTGACCATGCTGCCCATCTCCATCAGCTTGGCGATGAGGCTGGACGCCTTGAGGTTCATCTTGCGGGCCAGCTCGGAGACGGTGACGCGCTCCATGACGTCGATTTCGCTCGGCACGGCGGCCGCCTCGTCCTCGCGGCGGCGCTGCTGGACCAGCTTTTCGGCGTGCTCCTCGAACCGCTCGCGCGAGTACTGGCTGCGCCGGCGCGGCCGGCTCCGCGAGCGGCCCGGACCGCGTCCGGGCGCCGGCGGCGGCGGCGTGCCGGTGTTGGGGCCGAACGGCTGACGGCCGGGACTGCGCCCCGGCTGCGGGGGCCGGAAGTTGAGCGGCCGGTCCGGCGGGCGGCGGCCCGGCCCCGCCGGAGCGCCGCGCTGACCGGGCGGCCGCTGCCCCGGCGCGCCCTGCGGCGGCCGAAAGCGGGGCGGGCGAAACCCGGCCGGAGGCTTGGGCGTCGGCCGTTGCGACACGGGCCGGGGATCGCGTTGCGGAAGCCGAAACGGCGCGTGCAGCGGATCGACCCGCGGGCTCGCCTTGGCCGGGCCGCGCTGGGACGTTTGCGCCGGTCCCGGGCGCGTCTGCGCTCTGGCCTGCCCTGTTCCGGCCTGCCCTGTTCCGGCCGGTCCCGCCTTGCCAGCCTCGGTCCGGACCGGCCCGGTCCTGGCCGGTCCGGCCTTGGCCGGCCGCGCCTGGGTCGGCCCTGCCTTCGTTGCCGCCGGCCCCTTGGCCGACGACGGCGCCCGGGCCGGCCCTTCCCTGCCCGGCCCTGCCGCGGGCCCTGACTTGGTCAAGGTTGCCTTCGTTGCCACCGGCCCCTTCACCGGCGCCGATCCCTGCGCCGGTGAGCCGGGCCCAGCCGCCGGCCGCCCAGCCGCCGGCCGCGCCGGCCCCGGCGGGCGCGCCTGCCGATCCGGCGGCGGGGCGAACGGCGCCGCCTCCAGCGGCGGCCGCCTGCGGATCACCACGCGGCGCTTCACGGGGGGACGCGCCGGCGGCTCCCCATCCTGCGCCGCGTTCGCTTCGTTACGCTTCTTGATCAGCGTGACCTTCGGCTTCGGTTTGCGCTCCGCTTCTTCTTCCGGGTTCCGGTTCGCGCCGCTGTCCTTGGTTTCCGCCATGCTCTCTGCCGCCTTTACGCGCCGTCCTCCGGCGATTCTTCGATGATCTCTACGCTTTCGTCGATCAGCTTCCGTATGCTCGCCGCGTCCCCGGCGGTGAGACCGGCCACGCCGGTGATCTCCGCTTCCGACATCGACATGAGCGCTTCGGCCTCATGGATGCCGGCGGCCGCCAGGGCGTCGGTCACGCGCTGCTCCAGGCCGAGCTCGGACACCGCGGTGATCTCCTCGACCTGCTCCGGTTCGCCGGCCGCGTCCTCTTCGGCGTCCGCGTCGAAGGAGGCGGGCGCCGTCTCGGCGTACTCCGGTTCGGCGTACTCCGCTTCCGGGCCGGCTGACGGCTCGACCGCGTCAGCGTCGTCCTCAGCGTCCTCCTCAACGATCTCCACGGTCTCGTCGAGCAGGTTGCGGATCGTCGAGATGTCCTCCGATGTGAGCCCGCGCGTGGACGCCAGCTGGTCGTCGGACATCTCGACCAGGTCCTCGATGCGCTCGATGCCCTGCTCGGCCAGCGCCGCGGCGATCCGCTCCGGCACGCCGGGCAGCTCCGCGATACGCGCGATCTCCTGCGTCTGGTCCCCGGAGAAGAGCGCCGTCGCTTCCCGCTTCTTTTCGCCGCCCAGGTCCATGGCCGCCACCTGCGCACGGGTCTTGACGTCGATGTTCCAGTCGACCAAGCGGTTGGCCAACCGCACGTTGAGCCCCTGGCGGCCGATGGCGAGCGAGAACTGCGCGTCCTGCACGACCGCCAAGGCGTGCCGAGTCGCCTCATCCACGATGATCACTTCTTCGACCTCGGCCGGCTGCAGGGCGTTCCTGATGAACGCGGCCGGATCGGGGTCGTACTTGAGCACGTCGATCTTCTCGCCCTCCAGCTCGCGCACGACCGCCTGTATGCGCACGCCGCGCATACCGACGCAGGCGCCGACCGGGTCGACGTCATCGCGCGTGGAGTAGACGGCCATCTTGGTCCGGTAGCCGGGCTCGCGGACCATCTTGTAGATCTCGATGGTGCCGTCGTAGATCTCCGGCACCTCCAGCTCGAAGATCTTGTGCACGAACCGCGTGTGCGTGCGCGACAGGATGATCTGCAGGCCGGTCGGCGTCTTCTCCACCTCGTAGATGAGGGCGCGGATGCGGTCGTTCGGCCGGTACACCTCCCGCGGACTCTGGTACTTGCGCGGCATGATGCCTTCGGTCTTGCCCAGGTCGACGAAGATGGCGCCGTTTCGCTCCCGCTGATGGTAGCCGATGATCATCTCGCCGACCTTGTCCTCGAACTCCGAGTAGAGCGTGTCCTTCTGGATCTCGCGCAACGTCTGCCGCGCGCGCTGCTTGGCGCTCTGGATCGACACGCGGTCGAACTCGCGCGGGTTGATCTCGATCAGGAGCTCGTCGCCGATCTCCGCCTGGTCGCTGTAGCCGAGCGCGTCGTCAAGCGCGATCTCCACCGCCGGGTCGTCGACCACCGCGACGATCCGCTTCCGGGCGTAGATGGTCACGTCGGTGGCGTCGTCGCTGAACCGTATGACGGCGTTCTCGGAGGTGCCGAAGCGGCGCTTGTAGGCGGCCAGCAGCACGTCTTCGATCGTCTTGACGACCAGGTCCTCGGAGATGCCCCGGTCCAGCACCAGCTGCCGGATCGCCAACGCCATATCGCTAGACATCGGTCCCGCTCCCGCCGCGCCTTCGTGGGTCAATCATGTCGTCGCTCAACCGTCCCTTTCCGATCCGCCGAATCTCGATCCGCCGCTCTTCGGCGCCGGTGTCGATCGTTACTATACCCTGTTCGGCCGCGACGATGACGCCGCGCACCCAGTCGCCGTCCAGCAGCACCTGCACGCCGCGGCCCCGGAAGATCGCGTACTCGTGCGCCGCCTTGAGCGTGCGCGTCGTGCCGGGCGTGCTCACCTCCAGGCGGGCGTCCTCGGCGCCCGGCACCAGCGCGAGCCGGTACCGCACCGTCCGCGCCAGCGCCGCGCAGTCGTCGGCGGTCATGCCGCCGGGCCGGTAGACGACCAGCCGCACCAGGGCGCGCCGCGCCAAGCGCGCGGCGTCGAGCTCCACCAGCGCAAAGCCGAACGAGCCGACCGCGGGCGCCACCTCCGCGCGCACCTGTTCGGCGAAGCCGCCGGCGGCCGGCGCGCCGGCATACTCGGCCTCGGCGACCGTGCCCGCCGCCCCGGCCTGTCCGCCGTGCGCCTGTCCGACGTCTGTCAGGCCGCCCTCCGTCACGTCACTCTCCTCCGTGCACGACGTGAGTCCGTGCATAAAAAAGGAGCCGAACACTCGACTCCCTGCCGATACAACCCCGCGAGCGGCCCGCGCGGCACGGGTCACCCGTCCGCCGTCAATGTAGGGCGAACGATCCGCCCGGTCAAGCCGGCGCCCGGCGCGCGCCGCGCCGCGCGTGTCGCGCCGCGCGTGTCGCGCCGCGCGTGCCGCGCCGCGCGTGCCCGCGCCGGCTTACCCCAGCGCGACGGTTACAACGCGGACGTCGCTTACGCCGTTCCGCGCCAGCACGCGGGCGCACTCGTGCGCGGTGGCGCCGGTAGTGAACACGTCGTCGAGCAGCACCGCCCGCGCCGGCAGCGGCGAGCGGGCGGCCAGCCGAATGCGGCCGGCGACGTTGCTTGCGCGCGCTTCGTAGTCGAGCCGCTTCTGCGCCGGTCCCGGCAGGCGGCGAAGCACGGGAAGTACCGCGCAGCCGGTGCGGGCGCGCAGCCGGCGGGCGAGCAGACCGACCTGATCGAATCGCGCCGGCGTCCGCGTCAGCGCGCCGCGCGGGCGCGCCGGCGCCGGGATGACGCAGCAGCCGCCGTCCACCAGACCGGCGTCGGCCAGCGCGTCCGCGAACACGCCGGCCAGCCGCGTGCGCGCCTTGAACTTGTAGTGATACAGCAGCCGCTTGGCCGCGCCCGCGTAGGCGGCGAGCGAGACGTTGCCGCTGAACGCATAGGTGCGGTTCCGGCACCGGGTGCAGCGGCCGATCTCGGAGACCAGCGGACGGCTGCAGACCGCGCAGCGCGGCTCGCCGCGCAACGCCAGCTGCTCCCGGCACGCGGAGCACACCGGGCCGCGGCAGTCGGCCGCCGTCGCCGGCGGCTCGCCGCACGCCAGGCAGCGCTCGCCCAATGCGTGCGTTACGAGCAGCCGCAGCGCCGCCAGCGCCCTGCCCGTGGCGTCCGATGATCCGGCCGCTGATGGGCCGGCCGCCGGCGGGCCGGCCGGCAGCGGCGGGCCGGCGCCGCTCACCGCACCCGCTCCTGCCATTCGTGCAACAGGTTGAGCGCGTCGATCGGGCGCAACGCGCCGAGGTCGAGACGGCGCAGCTCGTCGAGCAGGGAGGCGCCCGGCGCCGGCGGACTGGCGTCGAACAGGCGCGGCTGCTCCGCGCCGCCGGCGGCCTCCGCCGCCGCGGCCGGCGCGTCGTCCGCGCCGCGCGCGGCTTCCAGATAGCGCGCGGCCACGTCGCTGACGCTGCGCGGAATGCCGGCCATGCGCGCGACGTGGATGCCGTGCGAGCGGTCGGCGGCGCCGTCGACCACGGTCTTGAGGAACACCACGCCGCCGTCGCGCTCCACCACCGCCATCGACCGGTTGGCCAGCCGCGGATGGTCCAGGACGGTCAGCTCGCGGAAGTGGGTGGCGAACAGCGTCTTGGCGCCGACCGCGTGCAGCAGGTACTCCAGCACGGCGCGGGCGATCGCCAGGCCGTCGTCGCTGCCGGTGCCGCGGCCGATCTCATCCATGATCACCAGGCTGGCCGGGCGCGCCTTCCGCAGGATGCGCGCCGTCTCCGACATCTCCACCAGAAACGTCGACTCCCCGCGCGAGATGTTGTCGCTGGCGCCGACCCGGCAGTAGACGGCGTCGACGAGCCCCAGGCGCACCCGTTCGGCCGGCACGAACGAACCGAGGTGGCTCATGATCGCGATCAGCGCCGTCTGCCGGAGATAGGTCGACTTGCCGGCCATGTTGGGGCCGGTCAGCAGCAGCACCCGCTGCGCCGTGCCGAGCTCGATGCTGTTGGGGATGAACGCGCCGTGCGGCAGCGCCTGCTCCACGATCGGGTGCCGGCCGCCGCGTATGTCTATCACGTCCTCGGCGACGAACGTCGGACGGTTGTAGCCGAGCTCGGCCGCCGTGGAGGCGAGCGACTGCACCAGATCGGTCTCCGCGACCGCCGACGCCAGCCGCAGCAGAGCGGCCGACCGTTCGGCGACCTGCCGGCGCAGGTCGATCAGGCGGGCGCGCTCCACCTCCTCCCGGTCGGCCTGCGCGCGCCGGATGCGGGCCTCCAGGTCCATGAGCCGCTCGGTGGTGAAGCGCTCGGAGCCGGCAAGGCCCTGCCTGCGGATGAAGTGGCCGGGGACGCGGTCTAGATTGGGCTTGGTGATGTCAAAGAAATAGCCGAGCACTCGGTTGTGCTTCATCCGCAGGGTCGGTATGCCGGTCTCGTCGCGCACTTCGCGCGTGTAGGCTTCCAGTTCCCGCTCGGCCGCGCCGGTGTCGGCGTGCAGGCGGTCCAGGTCGGCGGAGTGTCCGGCCCGGAACGCCAGACCGTCGGCGGCGTCGGACAGGGCGTCGCGCAGCGTGGCCAACAGCGGCCGCAGGCCGCCGTCGTGCGCGCGGAGCGCGGCGGCCAGCCCGGGGACGGCGGACGCCAGCAGGTCGGCGACCGCCGCCGCGCACTGCAGACAGGCGCGGACCCCCAGCAGCTCGCGCACCTCCGAGCGTCCCAGCGAGCAGCGCGCCGTCAGCCGCTCCAGGTCGCGGAAGCGGTCGAGCTCCCCGCGCAGCCGGGAAAGCAGCGTCTGGTCCCGGAAAAGGCTGTCGACGGCGTCGAGACGCCGCTCGATCGCATCGTGGTCGTGGAGCGGCGCCAGAATCGACCGGCGCAACAGGCGCGCGCCGACCGAGGTGCGCGTGCGGTCGACGGTCGCCAGCAGGGTGTGCTCGCGGCCGCCGTCGAGGAGATTGGCGGTGAGCTCCAGGTTGCGCTGGGTCGGTTCGTCGATGCGCAGGTTGGCGTCGGCCGCCTCCACGACCAGGTCGGTCAGGTGCGGGGTTTCGTGCAGGGCGTGCTGCCCGATGAATCCGACCAGGGCGCCGGCGGCGCGCACCTCCGGCGCGGTCCGGTCGAGTCCGAACGAGCGCAGGTCGATCACCCCGAACTGCCGGCACAGCAGCTCGTAGTTGCCGTCGAGTTCGAAGTGCCAGTCCGGATACCGGTTGAGCGCCAGCTCCGGCCGTTCCGCCAGCGCCCGCTCCGCCGGCGAGCCGGTGTCGAGCAGGCTCTCCTGCACGATCAGCTCGCGCGGCGCTAGGCGCTGCAGGTGGTCGCGCAGCCATAGCTCCGTCTGTTCGGCGGGCAGGCGGGTGGCGCGCAGCTCCCCGGTCGACAGGTCCGCCCACGCCAGCGCCAGCGCGGCGCCGCCGTCGGCCAGCGCCGCCAGGTAGTTGTTGCTGGCGTGGTCGAGCAGGCGCTCGTCGACGACCGTGCCAGGCGTCACCACCTCCACTATGCGCCGCTCGGCCAGACGGCCGGACGCCGAGCCGCCCGCCGGCAGGCCGACCTGCTCGCAGATCGCCACCTTGCGGCCGGCGCGCAGCAGCTTCGCCATGTAGGTCTGCGCGGCGTGATGCGGCACGCCGCACATCGGCACGCCGTGGCGCTTGGTGAGCGCTATGTCCAGGATCGGCGCCGCCTGTTCGGCGTCCTCGGCGAACATCTCATAGAAATCGCCGAGCCGGAAGAACAGGATAGCCCCCGGCTGCGTCGCCTTCAGCCGCCGGTACTGCCCCATCATCGGGGTCGACTCACTCATCGCCGTCAGTGGCGGCCCGGCGCCCGGCGGCCGGCCGGCGCCCGGTGCTCCAGGTAGTCGGTCAGTATCAGCGCCGCCGCCACGCGGTCGATCCGGCCGGGATCGGTTGCGCGGCGGCGGGCGCCCCGGCGCCCGGCGGCGGCGGCCGCCCGGCGGCTGGTGAACTGCTCGTCCCACGTGCGGGCCGGTTGGCCGCCGGCGGTGAGCGCCGCAGCCATCCGTTCGGCGCGCACCCCAAGCCGGGTCGGCGTCCCGTCGACGCGCACCGGCTGGCCGATCACGACCAGCCGCACGCCGTGCTCGGCGCAGGTGCGGCGCAACGCCGCGAGCAACGCCGCTTCCGTGGTGTACGGCAGCGCCGCGAACGGCGCGGCTATGACGCCGGCGGGGTCCGACAGGGCCAAGCCGATGCGCCGCGCGCCGAGGTCGACGCCCAGGAGTCGACCGGCGGGAGCCGCGCTGCTAACGCCGGGCCGCTCGTCGGGCAAGGTCCGCTATGACCTCGTCGGTAAGGTCGACGTCCGTATGCCAGTAAAACAGGCCCTGCGTACTCCGAATCAGCGAGTAGCCGAGCGTTTCGGCGACGTGGGCCAGCGCCGCCGCCAGCTCACCGGTGAACCGGTCCGACGTCGCAAGGCCGTTGTACTCGCGCCGGAGCTGATCGTTCATGACGCGCACGTACTGCAGCAGATGCTCCCGCCGGTCGAACAGCTGCTGTTCGAGCAGCAGCTCCAGACTCCGGTCTTCCGCCTGCCGGGCGTCGAGCAGCGCCTGCTCCAGGTTCCGTACTTCCGTCTCGATCGCGCCCCGCTCGGCGTCGATCTCCTCGCGCCGCGCCTCGTAGGCGCGAAACGCCTCCGATTCGCGGAAGTAGGCGCGCACCACCGCGTCCAGGTCGACGACGCCGATGCGGGTGATCTGCTCCTGGGCGATCCCGTTCACCGGCGCCGCCAGCAGCGCCGTCACCAGCGCGGTCACGGACAGCGGCAGCCGAATCTCCCGTCCACCCATGGCGCGCTAGAACGTATCGCCCCCGAGTCCCAGCACCAAGTTCAAGCCTCCCAGCGGGCCGGCGGCCTGATCGAGGGGGTCGCCCAGCCGGCCGTTGGTGAACTTGAACGGCCTGGCCAGATAGAGGCGCAACGGGAGTTGCGGCACGGCGAAACGGAGTCCGAAGCCGGCGCTGAAGCGGACGTCATCCAGACCGGTTTCGCCGATCGCCTCGCGATCGGTCCAGAGCACGGCGGCGTCCAGAAACGCCACTCCCCAGATGATCTGCGGATCGATCGGCACGCGCAGCTCCACCTTGTTGTCCCACAGCGCTTCGCCGTCCGGCACCGGTTCCCAGCCCCGGGCGGTGCCGGTGCCGTCGATCACCAGCAGGTCGTCGCGGGCGGCCACCTGATCCCAGCACAGTCCGGGTCCTCCGGTGACCGCGCCGCAGCTGCGCAGCTGCGGCAGGATCATCGAAAACCCGGTGTGGCCGGCCAGCACCAGGCTCAGGTCGAAGGCGTCCGACACCGGCAGCTCGAACAGCGTGGCGAACGCCTCCGCCTGACTCTCCAGCCGGATGAAGTGGCGGTCGCCGGCCAGAAAGCCGCCGGTCAGCGTCACCCGCTGGCTCAACAGCGTGCCGTCGGTGGGGTTGAGGATGAAATCGCGCCGGTCCCACGCCACGCCCGTCCACAGGTTGCTCACCACGCTCCACCGCTCGAACTGGTCGCGGATCGTCTTGTCGAACGGCCGGTTGACCTGCGGGTCGTAGACCAGGAACTCCAACGTGGAGCCGAATCCGCCGCGCACGATCATGCGTCCGATCAGCGTGTCGAACCGGTAGCCGCTGGCCAGCTCGGCCGAGATCGCGTACTTGTCGTACCGCATCATGTACTGGTCCGGGATCGCGCCGCCTGCCTCGTATTCGTCCTTGGTGACGTACGGGTCCGGGGCCGCTACGCCGGCCTCGTCGTCGGTGAAGACCGGCGGCAGCACGTCCTGCGCGGCCGTGCCCACCGAGTGCTCCCCGCCGAGCGTGATGCCGGCCGACCACGGCCGGCCGAGCAGCCACGGTTCGGTAAAGCCGACCGTCACCGCCTGCCGGAGCTGCGACCCCTGCAGGTCGACGCTGAGCGTCTGCCCCAGTCCCCGGAAGTTGCGCTCCGACCAGCGCACGAAACCGGACAGCGGAAAATCCCCGCCGGAGAAGGTGGCGCCGAAGCCGATGTCGGCGGTGGTGGTCTCCTCCACGGCGATTTCGATGTCCATCAGCCCCGGCGCGCTGCCGGCCGGCGTGTCCGGCTCGACCGCGGTGAAGTACTGCAGGTTGTAGAGGTTCTGCAGACCGCGCGTGATCTCGGTCCGGTTGAACACGTCGCCGACCTCGAACGGCAGCTCGCGGCGCAGCACGTGCTCCTCCGTCTTCACGTTGCCGGTGATGCGGATGTTCTCGATGTGCGCGCCGCCCCGCTCGGCGACGGTGATCCGCACGCCGATGGTGCGCTGCTCGTCGTCGCGGATCAGCTCCTGGCCGAACTCGTTGAAGATGTAGCCGTTCTCCCAGTAGAGCTCCTGCACGCGCCGGAAGTCGCCGTCGACAGTGGTCATGTTGATCGAGCGGTCCGGGCGGTGGCGGATCAGCGCCTGCAGCTCCTGGTCGGTGAACACGGCGTTGCCGGCGAACCCGGTGCCGGTGTACTCGAACGACTCCCCTTCGATCAGGTGGATGGTGATGCTGAGCAGGTCCTGTTCGCCGTCCTCGTCGTACTCGACGGCGCGCTCCACGCGGTCGATGGCGGCGTCGACGTAGCCGTTGCTCCGGTAGTAGGAGACCAGGCTCTCCAGGTCGCGTTGAAAGGCGCTCTCGGAGAACAGACCGCGCTGCAGCAGCGCCCGCTCCCGGGTCGTCATCTGGCTCCGCAGCGTGCCCGGAGAGGCGAACCGGTTGTTCACGAAGTCGATGGCGACGACCGTGGTGCGGATGCCCTCCGTGACCGTGACGCGGACGGTGACGCGATTGGCTTCTTCGTCGTGCTCGAGCTCGGAGGCGACCGCGGCGCTGCCGAAGCCATCCGACTCGTACAGGCGGCGGATCGCGTCGAGGTCCTCTTCGAGGCGGCCCGCGATCAGAATCGCGTCCGGCTCCGACTGCATGGCGCCGATGATCTGGCTCTCCCGCAGCCGGCGTTCGCCCTCTATGACGATCTCATCGATCGTCGGCCGCTCCCGCATCGACCAGCGCACCGTGACCGCGGCGCGTTGGTCGTCTCCTTCGGCGGCCGTCGCCTCCAGGCTCTCGAACAGCTCGGTCGCGTACAGCGCCGCCTGCATCTCATAGAACAGGTCGAGCTCAAAGGGCTGCTCCAGATACGGGTCGACGATCGGCCGCAGATCGCCTTCGCCGACGGTGACCAGACCGGCGAACTCCACCGCGCGGATCGGTTTGCCGTAGTACCACTCCCGGTCCTGAGCGGCGCCGGGAACGGCCGCCAGCAGCAGCAGCGCCGCAACCGTCAGCGTCACTGCCGGCAGCGCCGGCGGGGGGCGGACGGCGCCGGGGCGCCGGCGAACCCCGGTCAGTACTTGAAGCGCCATGACATCGACAGCTCGTTGTCGGTATCGAACGGATCGATCAAAGACGGCAAGACGGACCACTCCAACAGAAAAAATGGCGTCGGCCACTCCAGGCTGAACTCCAGTTGGGTGCGCATTCCCGTGCTGGCCGGCGCATCGTCCGATTCTACCCGCATCCGCCCCTCAAAGAACAGGTCATCGCCGATGTACTTGCCGACCACGATGGTGGTGTTGTCGAGCAGCTCGGGCCGGGTCACGCCGAGCGGCGTGCGCAGCAGGTTCGACACTATGTCGGTGCGGATGCTGAACAGGTCGACTCCCAGCGTCTCGCGCACGTCACGCTCCATGGGACCGATCAGCCCGAACTGGCTCACCGCGCCGCCGGCAAGCGCCAGCAGGTTGACGTCATCGGCTGCGCCGTTGCCGAACGGCGGGCCGAGCATCTGTTCCAGCTGCGGCCGCGGCCGGGGCGGGTCGGAGCTGATCTGCACGTTCTGCGGGTCGACCATGCTGAGGCGGGAGTCGACGTCGACGTACACGCGCAGCGTTTCGTCGTCGTCGCGTTCGCGCGTCTCGGCGCGCACCGTCACGGTCGGGTCGAAGCGCGACTCGTCCTCCGTGAACGACACCAACCCGTCGCGCAGGTAGAACGTCCGGTCGATGAAGAACAGGTCGCCGCGCAACGCCACGTCGCCGACCACGGAGTAGCCGCCGGTGAACCCGTCGTAGCTGATGGCGACCGTCTGATCGGCGTCGGCCAACATGGTGAGGATCGGCAGGCCCTCCGACGGCCAGGTGAGCTCGACGCCCCGGCCGGTGGCGACCGTGAGGTCTACGGTGAGCGGTTCCCACCCCGGCGGCGAATCGGCGGCGGCGATGGAGACGCGGGCGTTGCTGGCGCCGACGTCGCCGGCGATGTGCGTGCCGATCGTGTCGCCGGTGATCCGCACGCCGCCGTGCGCCGCCCCGGCGACCAGAATAGGCCCGAACCGGTAGTCGACCGGCACGCCCTGCGGGGTCATGGACCGCACTTCGAGGTCGTAGGCGACCGGCGCCCACTGCTCCAACCGGACGCTCCCGCTCACCGCCGCCGGGGCGGCGCCCCGTTCCGGCCGCGTGCGCTCCAGGGTGATCGTCTTCCGGTCGAAGACGACCGGAAACGCGACCGGTCCCACGCGCTCGGTGATGAGCTCCGATTCGACGATCACCCCCGTAGCCTGCACGACGCCGTACAGGTCGGGATCGTTGAGCGGGCCGCGCACGCTCACCTCGCCGGTAGCCGAGCCTTCCAGGAAGGTCACCGCCGTGGTCTGCAGCACGTCGTTGAGCAGGGTGAGGTCGACCGAGAACGACAGGTCCGCGTCGACCCCGTCGTCGGTCACCGCGCCGCGCACGGCGCCGTGCAGCGGCAGCGACGCGGCCGCCACCACCTCGAAGCTCCCGTCGGGCGACAGCGACCCCGACAGGCCGTCGAGCGGACCGCCCGAAAAGGCCAGGCCGCCGTCCCGGTAGCGAACCTGCGCGTCCCAGGGCGCGCGGTTCTGATCGCCGATCGTGACCGCGGTCGCCGCCACCGTCACCTCGGCCTCCGTGAGCACCGTGCGGTCCGGCGCGCCGTCCGCGCCGGCGAGCGTCCCGGTCCCGGTCACCGCCAGGTCCATCGCCATCGACCGGCCCAGATACTCCCCTTCGTAGCTGCCCGCAAGCGCCACCGTGCCGAGCGCGGTGTCGACGCGGCCGGTCACGCCGCGCACGCGGTGGTTCTGATAATCGACCGCCAGATCGTCGATCGCTATGCCGGCGCCGTCGTAGGTGGCGGCCGCGGCCAGCGTCAGGTAGTGATCGTTGAGGAAGATGTCCGAGGACGTCAGCTCCGCGCTGATCACGGGCTGCGCGACCGGCCCGCTCACCCGTATCCGGCCGGAGGCGGTGCCGTCGAACGGCAGCGCCGCCAGACGGTCGAGCGGCAGGCGTTGCACCTCGGCGTCGAGCGACAGTTCGCCGCCGGCGATGGAGACCGCCGCGTCGTACCGCTCCTGGCCGACGTGCAGCAGCACCGTGCCGGCGGCGCCCAACCCGCCGCCGGTGGTCACGCGCAGCACGCCGTCACCGGTAACCGCCGTCCCCTGCTCCTCGAAGTAGGCGTTGGTGAAGTGAAAGCGGTCGGCGGTGAGCACGTCGCCGGCGAACGCAAAGTCGATCTCCAACCGGTTCGGCAGGTCGCCGAGCGGCAGGCCGCGCAGGACCAGACGCGAACCGGTCAGATCGAGGCCGGCGGCGGCCAGGTCGAGCTCCGCCCCGGCTTCCAGTCCGGCCAGCAGCGCCGGCGCGCTCCCCACCGTGCCGGCCAGGACGACGGCGGCGGTCGCCCCGGCGCCGAGCTGCGGCAGCGGATAGCCGGCCGCGCTGAGCCGGAACGGCGTCGGTTGCCCGCCGCTCGCCGCCACCAGGCGCGGCAGCAGCTCCGCCGGCGCCAGCGGTTCACCCGGCCACAGCTGCAGGTCGAGGTCGAACGGCCCCCGGACGGCGAGTCCGTCGCCGGTCTGCAGCCGGAAGGTACCCGGCAGCGGTTCTCCGTCGAGATGGATGCGTCCCGCGAACGACAACCGGTCCGCGCCCAGGTCGGCGCTGCCGACGGCGCGAAAGCGGTCGCCGGCCGCCAGGTCGAGGTCGGCGATCCGCACCGAGTCGCGCGACAGCGCCGCGTTGAAGCGGGCGCGCAACGGGCCGTCCACCTCGGTCACGGAGGCGGCGGCGACCTCGACGGCCAGCCGGTCCGGACCGGCCGAACCTTCCAGCTGCGCGCTGACGACCAGCCCGTCGACCAGGCCGGCGGCGGCCGGATCGGCCGGATCACCCGGTTGCAGCCAGCGGTACAGCACGCCGGCGTTCACTTCCCGCAGGCGGGCGCTGCCGGCGAAGGTGGGCCGCTCGCCCAAGGTGAGCGATCCGGCCGCGGTGGTCCGCCCGTCGGGCGACTCCGGCAGGACGGCGGCCAGATCGAAGTGCAGCGTGGGGGCGCCGCCGCCGGCATCCGCGCCGCTGGCGGCTCGCCCGATCAGGGCGACGCTGCCGGTCACCCCCTCGGTGATGACCGAGCCGATCGTGAGCGCGCCGTCCTGCAGCGTCAGCCGCGCCTCCGGCAGTTCGGCCACCACCTCGGCGGCGGCGCTCACCGCGCGCCCGTCCAGGTCCAGGTCGGTCGCCGCCAGCCGTCCGGCGGCGCGCCCGGCCGCCAGGTCGATCGATCCGTCGAACCGGAACGCGCCGGCGGCCGTGCGCACGGTAAGCGGCGCGACGTCGGCGACCGCCGCGTTGCCCCGCACGGTCACCTCCCCCTCCACCGGGCCGCCGAGCAGATCGGACAGCAGGTCGGGCGGCGCGGCGACCCGGACCGTGGCCGTGTAGTCGACGCCGCCGGCGTCGACGTTGACCGCGGCGCCGCCGCTCACGGTCGCCTCGAACCACGGCAGCAGGTGCTGCAGGGGACCGGCCGGCCGGAAGACGTCGACCGGGCGCAGCGCCTCCACCCCGGCGGCGACCCGCAGCAGCCCCTGTCGAGGATCGATCCTGAGCTCGAACCCGCGGCCGCCGCCCTCCTGCGGCGTCTGCAGAAAGATCGCGTTCCCGTCCCACGTCGCCTGCACGTCGCGGGCGGCCAGCGTGCCGAAGGTCGTCCGCACCTCGCCGAGCCGTACGGTCGCCTCGGCGCCGGCCTGCCCCGGTTGCAGGCTGCCGTCGGCGCGGATGCGGGTATCGATCTGCGTGGCGTGTCCGGCCACGTCGGCCAGCGCCGCGTTGAGGCGGGCGCGGCCGTCGACCAGCCGCACGCGGCCGCCGTCCGGTTCAATCCGTAGCGAGAGCTCGTCCAGGCGCAGGCGGCCGGCGCCGGTGGTGACGGTCACGCTTGCGTCGGTTACGTCGAGCGGCCACGGCAGCGCGCCGGCGCCCGCTTCGCCGCCGGCCGCGCCGCCGATGCCGCCGAGCGCGGCGAGCAGCGCGGCCTCGTCGCGCGGCAGGTGGACGTCGGCGACGACGCCGGTCAACTCGACCCGGTTCACGGCGTCGACCGCGCTCCGCGTGTTGAGCAGCGTGCGCAACGAGTAGTGGACGCGCAGAGAGCGCGCGGACAGCAGCGCGCCGCCCGCCTCGGTGACCAGCTCCAGGTCGGTCACCTGCAGGGCGCGCAACGCCGACGGGACGATCGCTCCGTACCGCAGCCGCGCTCCCAGACGCTCGGCGACCTGGCCGGATACCTGCTCCTGCAGGCGCCCGACCATCCGGTCCAACCGGTCGCGCGCGTAGTTGAGGCCGAACAGGACCGCCGACAACAGGCCGGCGAACACGGCGATCTCAATCGCTATGACCGTGCCGCGGGGAAGGCGCCGCCGGTTCGGCCCCGGCGGCGGCCGGCTTGGGGCGCCCATCAGCGCCGGCGCGGGTCGAAGGTGATCGGCACCAGCCGGCGCACGTCGGGAGCGCCGAGCTTGGCGTCGAAGCGGCACGCGCGCGCGACCTGCAGCGCGGCTATGTCGATGGTCGGGAAACCGGACTCGTCATCCGGCGTGATCGACGCCGTGGTGACCGCGCCCCGCGCGTTGACGGTGATGGTGACGTTGACCACGACCGCGGTCCCTTCGCGCGCCATCCGTTCCGGGTAGTTGCCGTCCCGCAGGTATCCGCTCGGCTCGGGACACCGGTAGGAGCGCTCCGTTTCGCCGCCGGCCGAAGCGCCCGGCAGCGGGATGATCGAGCGGTTGATCGCCGCGTCCGCCAAGCCGATCGTGTCGTCCTCGGTCGGCAGCGCCGGGGACGGCTCCGCCATCCAGGCCGGCGCCGTGTCCGGAACCGGCGCCGCGGGCGCCCGCAACGGGGTGACCAGGTCGGCTGCGGCGGTGGCCGCGGCGTCGCGGGCCAGCGCCGCCAAGTCGACCGTGGGTTCCGGTTCGGGTTCCGGCTCTGGCGGCTCAGGTTCGGGTTCGGGCGGTGGCTCGGTCTCCGGTTCGGTCTCTGGTTCTGGCGGTTCAGGCTGCGGTTCCGGCTCGGGCGCTGGTTCGGGTTCCGGTACTGGCTCGGGTTCGGGCTCAGGCTCCGGAACTGGCTCGGGCTCCGGCGGTGGCTCAGGTTCGGTCTCCGGCTCGGGTTCTGGCTCCGGGGCCGGCTCCGGCTCCGGTGGCGGCTCAGGCTCAGGCGGTGGCTCCGGCTCCGGTTCGGGCTGCGGTTCAGGCGCTGGTTCAGGTTCGGGCTCCGGCGGCGGCTCGGGCTCCGGTTCCGACTGTGGTTCAGGCGCCGGTTCGGGCTGCGGTTCCGGTACGGGCTCCTCCACCGGCTCCTCGGCGGGCGCCGGGCTGCCGGCAAACGCCTCCGCCGGCGCCGCCGCGACCAGTTCCACGGCGATCACCGTCTCGGGCGGCGGTGGCGGCGGCAGACGCGAGGCGATGATCAGCACGGCGGAGTGCAGGGCCACCGACACGGCGAACGACGCCGGCCGGCGCAGGCCCTTCACGGCGCCGAAGCCGGATCGGTCACCAGGGAGGCCGCCGTGATGCCGGCGTCGAGCACGGCGCCGAGCACGTCGATCAGTATCTGATACGGCAGCGCGGCGTCGGCGCGCACGAACACGGTGAGGCCGGGGTCCCGTTCGCGCCGGGCGCTCAGCACGGCGGCCAGCTCCTCCTGGTAGACCGGCTGTTCATCGACGTACATCAGGCCGGCCGCGTCGACGGTGACGACGACCACGGCGCTGTCGCCGGAGACCGGGGCCGCCGACTCGTCCGGCAGCTCGACCGGAATCTGCGAGGTGACCGCGAACGCGGCGTTGATCATGAAGAAGATGACGACCAGGAATATGACGTCGATCAGCGCCGTGAGCGGCAGGGCGGCCGACGCTCCCAGATCGCTGCCGGTAACCCGGATGCCGCGCCGCTCGCTCACCGTCCCCGCTCGTCCGGCGCCGGCGCCGCGGCGGCGCCGGAAGCTCCCGCGGCCGGTCCCGCCACCAGCGAATCGAGCTCGGAGGCGGTGACGTTGAGCTCGGCGATGCGCTTCTTCACGTGATTCGCGTACAGGTGGTTGAAAAACGACGCCGGCACGGCGACGCCGAGGCCGGCGGCGGTGGTGACCAGCGCCTGGGATATGCCCTGCGTCAGCCCGGTCATGTCCGCGGTCGCCACGCCGCCCATGCCGATGAAGGCGCCGATCATGCCGACTACCGTTCCGAGCAGCCCCAGGTGGGTCGCCACGTTGGCGATGCTGGCGAGCGGCGCCACGTTGTGCTCCATGGAGGCGACCACCTCCAGCAGCGCCCGCTCCAGGCGGCGCTGCGCGTCGCCGGCGTCCGTCCCCCTGGCGTCCAGCCCGACCTGGGCGATCACCGCCTCCGGCGCGTTGCTCTCTTCCAACGTCTCCCGCAGATCGACCGGCGGCGCGCCGCCGAGCAGATCGTCCAGCGCCCGCTGCAGCGGCGGCGCCGGCCGTGACTGCAGGAAGAAGATCGCCCGCTCGATGATCAGGTACAGGGCCGCCACCGACAACAGGCCGATCGGCAACAAGAAAAACGCCCCGCCACGCAAGATGAACTCGATCACTGGTCCCTCCCCTCGGTCCGCGCCGCCCTGCCGTTCCCGGCCCCGTCTTGTACCGCCGCGTCACGCGCCGTCCCGCCGCTCCCGTCTCCGTCGCCGGCACGGTCCGCCGCCCGGTAGCGGACACCCAGGTCGCGCATGGCCGGCCGCGGCGGCGCCCCGGACAGAAAGAACGGCTGCAGCCTCACCAGAGCCGGCGGCTCGCAGAGATCCGGCCTGCCTGCCGCCGCATCGCTGCCCGCCGGCGCATGACCCCCCGCCGGCGGCGCGCAGTCGGCCGGCAGCGGCCGGTACCTGAGCGGCGTCAGGGCGACCGGCGGGACCGGAATGCCGCCGCCCGGCAGCACCGGCAGCGGCGGCACGATGATGATGGCGTCCGCGCCGGTTATGACGATGTCGGGAATGCGGACCGGGCTCTCCCGGACCGGCGCATCGGTCTCCTGGGCGCGCGCAACCAGCGCCGCCAGCAACAACGTCAGCACGGCGACGCGGCGGCGGCAATCGGATACTGTGACGGCGACCGGTCCGGCCATGATGATCGGCCCGATCATAGATGATCCGCGATCACACATGGTCCTGCCTCAATTATCGGCGGCCGGGAGGCGAATCATGGATGATCCGGGGACCATGACGGAAGCGGGTACTACGGATTGGCGGAACGGCGCGCAGTGACCGGTCAGCACGCGCAGGCGAACGTCCTGCCGGGGTTCTTCGCGGTCGAGGGGCTCGACGGCGCCGGCACGACCACGCAGGCGGCGCTGGCCGCCGAACGGCTGACCAGGCGCGGCGTGCCCTGCTTTCTCACGCGCGAGCCGACCGGCGGCCCGATCGGCCGGTTCATCCGCGAGCTGCTGGCGTCGCGCCAACCGATCTCCGGCACGGCGTTCGCGCTGCTGTTCGCCGCCGACCGGGCCGAGCATTGCCGCGGCGCGGGCGGCATCTTCGAGCGCCGCGACGCCGGCGAACTGGTGATCAGCGATCGCTGCATCGCGTCGAGCCTGGCGTACCAGGGTCTGGACGTCCCGCCCGCCTTCGTCGATGCGGTCAACGGCGCCGCCGCGCTGCCGGAGCGCGTGGTGTTTCTGGACACCCCGATCGAGGTGTGCCAGCAACGGCTGCGCGCGCGGGGCGCCGAGCGGCAGCGATTCGACGACGCCGCCACCCAGCGGCGGTTGCTCGCCTCCTATGACGACGCCCTGGACCGGCTGCGCGCGCGGGGGGTGGCCGTGCACCGGATCGACGGCGGCGGCGGCCCGCAGGCGGTCTTCGCCCGTCTGTGGCCGCTCCTGGAAGTCGATTGACCGGGCGCCGGCGGCGGACATCGTTACAGGATCAGCATGGCGTCGCCGTAGGAGAAGAACCGGTAGCCGCGCGCTACCGCCTCCCGGTACGCGCCGAGCAACCGTTCGCGGCCGGCGAACGCCGCCGCCAGCGCCACCAGCGTCGAGCCGGGGGTGTGCAGATTTGTGAGCAGCCGCGTCACCACCCGGAAGCGGTGGCCCGGCCGAATGAACAGGTCGGTGCGCCAACGCCCCGGCGTCACCGCGCCGCCGCGGTCACCGGACGCGGCCTCCGGTTCGGGCGCGGCGCGCGATTCGAGCGCGCGCACTACTGTGGTGCCGACCGCGATCACGTCCCGCCGATCGCGGCGCGCCGCCTCGATCGCCGCTGCCGCGTCCGCGGTGAGCGCCACCGACTCCTCGTGCATGCGGTGATCCTCAAGCCGCTCGGTACGGACCGGTTGAAAGGTGCCGGGACCGACGTGCAGCGTCACGTACCGCACGTCGACGCCCCGCTCCCGGATCGCCCGCAGCAGGCCCGCGGTGAGGTGGAGCCCGGCGGTCGGCGCCGCCGCCGAACCGGACTCCCGCGCGTACACGGTCTGGTAGCGCTCATCGTCATCCGCGTCCGGCGCCCGTTCGATGTACGGCGGCAACGGCATGGCGCCGTGCCGCTCGAAGTACTCCTCCCCGACCGGCGGATCGAGCGTCAGCTCGCGCGCGTCGGCGCCGGCGGCCACCACGCGCGCCTGCACGCCGCCCGGCAGGAACAGGCGCTTGCCGACGCGCTGGCGCCGCGCCCGCCGCGCCAGCGCGCGCCAGCGGCCGGGGCCGATCTCCTCCAGGAAGACGAGCTCCACCGCGCCGCCGTTCTCGGACGATCCGCGCACGCGCGCCTTGCGCACGCGCGAGTCGTTGAGCACCAGCACCGATCCGGCCGGCAGCAGGTCCGGCAGATCGGCCATGGCCGCGTGACGGGCGCCGGCGGCCGAGCGGTCCAGGACCAGCAGCCGTTCTTCGCCGCGGCGCGCGGACGGGCGTTGCGCGATGAGCCGCGGCGGCACCTCAAAAGAGAAGTCCCGAGCGAGCACCCGCACCCTCCTGTTCCGAACCCTTGACGTGCCGCAGGGCAAGATCGGTCACCACCCGCCCGCGGGCGGTCCGCTTCAGAAATCCCGACTGCACCAGGAACGGCTCGTACACGTCCTCCACCGTGTCCGCGGTCTCTCCCAGCGAGATCGCCAGCGTCTCCACGCCGACCGGTCCGCCCGCGTAGCGGTCGATGATGATCGACAGGATCTCCCGGTCGGTGCGGTCAAGGCCGTACCGGTCGATCCCCAACGCGCGCAGGCCCCGGTCGACGATCGCGTCGGTCAGCGCGCCGTCGCCCCACACCTGCGCGTAATCGCGCATCCGCCGCACCAGCCGGATCGCCACGCGCGGCGTGCCGCGGGCGCTGCGCGCCAGCTGCTCCCCCACCTCCGGCGCCAGCTGCATGGCCAGCAACGCCGCGCAACGGCTGACGATCTGCTCCAGTTCCTCCCGGTCGTACAGGTCGAGCCGTGCGGTGATGCCGAAGCGCGAATAGAGCGGGGCCGACACCAGCCCGGTCTTGGTGGTCGCCCCGATCAGGGTGAAGCGCGGCAGCGCGATCTTGATGGTGCGGGCGCTCGGCCCCTCGCCTATGACGACGTCGACCTCGTAGTCCTCCATCGCCGAATACAGAAGCTCCTCGATCGGCGGCCGCAGCCGGTGTATCTCGTCGATGAAAAAGACCTGATGCCGGCCCAGGCTGGTGAGGATCGCCACCAGGTCGGCGGTCTTTTCCAGGGCCGGCGCGGAGGTGCTGCGGAACTCGACGCGCAGCTCGTTGGCGACGATCGCCGCCAACGTCGTCTTGCCGAGCCCCGGCGGGCCGGAGAAGAAGACGTGGTCGAGCGCTTCGCCCCGCTCGCGGGCGGCGCTCACGAACACGCGCAGGTTCTCGCGCAGCTGTTTCTGGCCGATGAAGTCGGCCAGCAGGCGCGGCCGCAGCCGCACCTCTTCGCCGTCGACCTCGTCGCCGCCGGCCAGCGTCGACACGACGCGGTCGCTCACCGCGACGCTCCCAGGCGCCGGATGGCGTCGCGCAGCAGCGACGCCTCGTCCGGCGGCGCCTCGTCGACGGATGCGGCATCGGCGCCGTCCTGCCGGCCCGACTCCCGTAGCGCGGCGGCGACCGCCTGGGCCGCTTCCCGCTGGTTGAAGCCCATGCCGGTCAACGCCCTGACCAGCTCGGTCTCCACCCCGGCCGGCGCCTCGGCGGCCGGCGGCAGCTTGCCGCGCAACGCCAGGATGATCTTCTGCGCGCTCTTGGCGCCCAGTCCGGGAACGCGGGCCAGCGCGTCGGCGTCACCGGCGTGGACGGCGACGCGAATGTCGCCTTCGGTCGCCGCCGACAGCATGCGCATGATGAGCCGCGGGCCGACGCCGTTGACCTGCAGCAGGTTGAGGAACAGCTCCCGCTCCGCGGCAGACGCAAAGCCGTAGAGCTTCATGGCGTCTTCGCGGTGGTGCAGAAAGGTGTACACTTTGGCTTCCGATCCGCGCTCCGGCAGGGCGTCCGCGGTGCTGCCGGAGATCGCCAGGTCCCACTCCACCCCGGCCAGCGTCAGGTGCAGCCGCTCGCGGTCCTTGAAGGTGACCGTGCCGGTCAGGCTGTTGTACATCCCCGGTCCTCAGCGCGCCGCCGCGCGTTCCTCAAGCGGCGCGGAGTGCGCGTGGCAGACCGCCACCGCCAGCGCGTCGGCCGCGTGGTGCGGCAGCGGATCGTCCGGGTCGAGCCGGAACAGGACGCGCACCATGGCGCCGATCTGCTGCTTGTCGGCGCTGCCGTGGCCGAGCACCGCCTGCTTAACGCGCAACGGCGAATGCTCGGCAAAGGCTACCCCGGCGGCGGCCAGGCACATCAGGATGACGCCGCGCGCCTCGGCGACCGGCAACGCGGACCGGACGTTGCGGGAGAAGAACAACGACTCGACGCCGGCCTGGTCCGGGCGGTAGCGCGCCAGCACCTCGGTCACGGCGTCGCGGATCGCCAGCAGGCGGCCGCCGCGGCCCTGTTCGGGTTCGGTGACGACCGCGCCGTGCGCCACGTGGCGCAGGCGGCTGCCCTCCACGCGGATCAGCCCGTACCCGGTCGCGGCGAGTCCGGGGTCGATGCCCAGGATGACCGCCAATACCGCCCCCGGCCCAATCCGCCGGTTCAGTCGGGGTCGCCTGCCGGCTCCGCGAGCGCGAGGTTGGTGGCCACCGACTGCACGTCGTCCAGGTCTTCGATCAGCTCGATCAACCGCGCCGCGGCCGCCGCCGACTTGGGCGGCGCCTGCAACGGCGCGTCCGCGACCCAGGTGATCTCCGCCCCGGTCGTGGCCAGCTCCGCTCCCTGGATCGACTGCAGCACCGCGTCGAAGTCGGACGGTTCGGTCAGCACCTCTATGAAGCCGTCGTCGGCGACGACGTCGAGGGCGCCGGCGTCGACCGCCACCTCCATCACTTCGTCCTCGGAGTGGCGTTCGGCGTCGATCGCCACCACGCCGCGCCGTTTGAACAGGTACGAGACCGAGCCGGAGTCACCCAGGTTGCCGCCGTTCTTGGCCAACGTGTTCCGCACCTCCGCGGCGCTGCGGTTCTTGTTGTCGGTGAGTATCTCGACCAGCATGGCCACCCCGCCGGGGCCGTACGCTTCATACAGCAGCTCGTGATATTCGAGGCCGCCGAGCTCGCCGGCGCCCTTCTTGATCGCGCGGTCGATGTTGTCGGCCGGCATGTTGGCCGCGCGCGCCTTCAGGACCGCCTGCCGGAGACGCGGGTTGGCGCTCTCGTCCCCGCCGCCGAGACGCGCGGCGACGGTCACCTCTTTGATGAGCTTGCCGAAGAGCTTGCCGCGCCGGGCGTCGGTAGCCCCCTTCTTGTGGCGTATCGAGTGCCACTTGCTGTGACCTGACATACCCCTCCCCGCCGCTACGCTACCACCGGCGGCCGATTACCGTCAAATCGCCGCCCGCCGGCGGCCGGGAGCCCGGTCAGCGTATGCCGCCCCACCGGGCCGGCGGCCAGTAGTGGAACATCGCCTTGCCGAGCACCCGGCGGAGCGTCACCGGACCGAAGAAGCGGGCGTCGTTCGATTCGTCGCGGTTGTCCCCCAGCGGGAACACGGCGCCGGCCGGCACCGGCCAGCCCCGCTCCAGCCGCTGCCACTGGCGGGCGGCGTTGCGGTCGGTCGGGTCCGACTCCGCGACGGTGCGCAGCCGCCACTGTTCCCAGAACACCCGGTCGGTGCGGCGCGTCCCCTGCCGGCGCTTCCACCGCTCCAGGTCGAGCCGGTCCGCGCCGGTGAGCGCCTGGCCGTCCGCCAGCCTGGTCTCGGCCGCCACGCCGGCCTGCAGGACGTCGTAGTCGATCAGGTCCGGACTGCGGCGCGGCCGGTAGTCGAGCCCGAACGCCGCCTGCAGCGCCGGCTCGCCGAGCCACTCGTCGGCTCCCGGCAGCAGCACCTGCACCTCTCCCCTCCGCAGACGGATGCGGTCGCCGCCGACGCCGACCGCGCGCTTGATCAGGATGTGCGGTTTGGTCCGGCCCTGCTCGTCGCGGTCGATGTCGACCATCGACAGCGTCACCATGTAGACGATCCGCTTCAGAATCTCCCGGAGCGGGCCGATCGGCACGTAGCTCGGGTTCTCGAAGATGATCACCTCGCCGCGCCGCGGGTTGCGGGGGCCGGGCAGCTTGACTTGGCCCGGCACCAGCTCAGGACCGTACAGGAGCTTGTTGACGAAGATGCGGTCGCTGATCTCCAACGTCGGGAGCATCGACTGGGACGGTATCTGGTATGCCTGGAACAGGAACTGGTTGATCACCAGCACGATCAGCACCGTCGATCCGATCACGTCGAGCCATTCGACGATCAGACTGCGGCGGCGGTGGCGTTCGCGCCGCCGCAACCGGCGGCGCCGGCGGCCGGTGAGCAGCCGTTCGGTGACGCGCTGCACGGCCGCGCTCCACGCATGCCATCCCGAGCGCCCGTCCCGCCCCCCGGATCGCCCCGTTTGCCCCACGGACCGCCCCGCCCGTCCCCCCGGTTGTTCGCGCCCGGAGCGGGCGGTCGCCGTGGCCACGGCGGCGAGGGTACCCGCCGCCGAGCGGACCGGCAAGCCGCCGCCGGGCGTCCTCGCCTCAGCGCAACGGGCGTTGCCCGGCGAGCTTCGCGCAGCGCGCCCCGTGGCCGCTCTGCCGGGCGCGCTTTGACACCCGGCCGGCGCCGCCGCATTCTGCCGGCCGTTCGCTCCGTCCCCCTATGAAACGCCACGACCGATCCCCGGATTCGCCCGCCGCCGCGGCTGACCAGGCCGCCGACCTGGAGCGCGCCGCGCAGGTCCGTCTGCGCCCCGTGCTCGGCATCGCCCCCGGCGCCTACCTCACCGCCATCTACGGACTGGCCGTGCTGCTGGCGCTGTTCCTGGCGCTGGTGTATCCGGGATTGCGCGCCCCCGGCGGCCGGATCGAGGTGACCGCCACCCCGCGCAACGTGACGGTGGCGCTCGACGGGCGGTTCGCCGGCACGACGCCGCTGACCGTCGACGCGGCGCCGGGCGCGCACGAGCTGACGCTGACGCGCGCCGGCTTCTCCGCCACGCCGCTCCGGGTCGACGTGACGCCGCGGGTGTTCGGCACGCTGATCGTCCGCAACCGGATCGCCGTCCACGCCGACCTGCAGCTGATCGACGGCGCCGCCGTAGCGCGCCGCCGCGCGGCCGAGTTCGCCGCCACGCCGCACGTGACCGGCATCATCGACGACGCCGGCCGCGCGCTGGCGCAGGCGGCGCCGGCCGACCGGTACGCGTTCCTGCGCGACGTGGCGCCCTTCATCGACCGGCGCCAAGCGCTCGGCGCGCTGGTGCGCGCGTCCGCCGCCGCCGAGGCCGGCGGCGGGCCGGTGACGCCGCGCACCCTGCGCGGCGTGTTCGAGCGGTTCCTGCAGCTCGACCGGGAGTATCCCGGACTGCCGCTGTGGCTGGCCGCCGCGGCGCCCGACCGGTTCGGCCGGCGTCTGGCCGCAGAGCCCTGGAGCGCCGAGCACGGCCAGCGCTACCGGCAGGGAATCGAGTCCCTGCCGCCGCCCGGCCGCGCCGCCGCGCTGCCGGCGGTGGTGGTCGGCGGCATACGCTTTCGCCCGGTGCCCGGCGGTACGTTGCTGATGGGCGACGACACCGACCGCAGCCTGCTGACCGCCGCGGCGCACGACCGGCAGCCGCACCTCCGCGCCGTCGCCCCGTTCCTGATGGCGGAGACCGAGGTGACCAACCGGCAGTTCGCCCGGTTCGTCGCCGCGGCGCCGCGCTGGGCGCCGGCAGCGACCGCCGCACTGGTGCGCGACCGGTTGGCCGAGCCGACGTATCTGGCGTCCTGGCCGGACGGAGCGCCGGCGCCGGACGCGCTCGATCATCCGGTCACGCACGTCTCCCACCACGCGGCGGCGGCGTTCGCCGCGTGGCTGGACCAGACCGCCGGAGCGGGCCTGCCCGGCAGCCGGACGCCCGCCGGAGCGGCGCCGGCCGGAACCTGGGTGATCCGTCTGCCGACCGAAGCCGAGTGGGAATGGGCGGCGCGCGGCGGTCTGGCCGGCCAGCCCTACCCGCTCGGCGCGCGGACCGGGGCGGCGCGGCTGGCCGGGCAGCGCGCCGGGGCCGGTCCCGGCCCGGCCCCGGCGTCGGAACCGAACGGGTACGGTCTCTACGATCTGTTGGGCAACGTCTGGGAATGGACGGCGACCTGGTACGCGCCGGCTTCGTACCTGCTGTGGGCCGGCGCCGCCCCGGCGCCGGCGACCGCCGGCCAGCCGCGCGCCGGGGCCGAACGGGTGGTGCGCGGCGGTTCGTGGGCGACCGAGCGGGAGCTGATCCGCGTCTACTCGCGCGGCGCGCAGGAACCGGCGTGGGCCACCCCGTATCTCGGATTTCGCGTCGTGATCGGGGCGCCGGCGCCGATGGCTGAGCAGGCGACCGATGGCTGAGCAGGGAGGCCGCCGCACGCTGGCGACCAACCGGCGGGCGCTGCACCGCTACGTGCCGGTGGAGCGGCTGGAGGTCGGGCTGGTCCTCACCGGCACCGAGGTCAAGTCGATGCGCGCCGGCCGGTTCGCGTTCTCCGACGCGCACGGGCGGGTGGAGAACGGCGAGCTGTGGCTGCACGGGCTCCACGTCTCCCCCTACGAGCACGGCAACCGGTTCAACCACGAACCGGACCGGCCGCGCCGGCTGCTCGCGCACCGCAAGGAGATCGCGGCGTTGCGCCGCCGGGTGGCCGAACGGGGCTTGACACTCGTGCCGCTCCGCTTCTACACTTCACGCGGATTGGTCAAGGTTGAACTCGCCCTCTGCAGGGGCAAGCGCGACTACGACAAGCGACAGGACATACGGCGCCGGGACGACGAGCGTGAGGCGCAGCGGGCGTTGCGGCAACGCCGGTGAACGGCACGGCGCCACGGAACCGACGTACGGGGGTGAACAGGGCTCGACTGGAAGAACGTCTCGCAGGTTGCAGGTGGAGCGCCATCCTCCTAAAACGTGGCATCTCTTTTTAACTGCCGACAACGATCTGGCACTGGCTGCCTAGAGTAGCAGCCACGGGGTTTCGGGAGCGCAGCTCTGAGCGACCGTCTCCCCGATGCAAACCAGGGCTTACCTTGCGGCGCGCTCGCTAGCCGCCGGGGACATCTGTGCGAGCTCGGATCGGATCGCGGCCGCCGGCGGCCTCAGGTCCGCATCGACAATGAATCGCCGGACAAACCTGTAGAAGTCTGTGTGGCGCCTTGCAGGACGCGGGTTCGATTCCCGCCACCTCCATTGTGCTGCGACTCGTCGTCTCCACAGAGTGACGATCAGTTGGAGAAACGCTCAAGGAGTGATCGAATACGCCGTCGGCGCACTTGATCACGGCTCAGGGTTCGGGGTCGATGCCCGCTCGGCGCAGCAACGCCTCCAGCCGTTCGGCGCGGCCTTGCGCTTGGTCCGCGCGCTGCCGCTCCTGGTCCGCGCGCTGCTGCTCCTGCTCCGCCCGCCGGTGCGCCTGCTCGGCACTCTCCTGGCCCGTGAGGATCAACGCGCCGCGGGCATCCGTCCAGCGCAGCCACGCACGGCGAAACTCTTCGAACTCACCCTCCCACAGCGTCATCCCCAACCCCAGGTCCGGGAACCGCGCCGCCACTTGGCGCACGTAGCTCCCACCGCTCAAGCGGTAGATGCGCAGGTCATCGCGCATCACCTCGTGAAGCGGGTCGTAGACGACGTAGTAGCGTACTCCCATCCGGGCGTAGCTCAGCCGCTTCCGCGCGATCTCTCCGCCTTTCCGGTTCGATACGATCTCCACCACCAGATCCGGCGCCTTGCCGAATACCCACACGAAGTAGGAGCGGTGCTCCTTGCGCAACCAGTTCGGGTTGGCCTGCACGTCCAGGCTCAGGAAGACGTCCGGCACGATGGCCGGGTTGCGCGGCTCCGGGAACACGCCGACGTTGGCCGCCGCCAGAAAGGACCGCCCGCCGCCCGGACCGGTCCATGAGTCGTACAACGGCCCGGTGAGCAGGCGCTGCTGCTTCTCGGAGATCATGTTGTCCACGGGTTCGTCGTCCTCGGTGATCAGGGAATCGTAATCGACGCCGGGCGCCGGCCTGGGCGGCGCCACCGTGTCCGGCGCGGTACGGACCGGGGCGGCGAGCGGCGCTACCGACGCCGGCGGCGCGCGCAGGTGCGCCGGAACCGGGCCGGAATCGCGGAACGTATCCGGCGCTGCCACCGCCGCCGGCTCACCGGCGCGCGGGTCCGGCTCGGAACGGCCGGACGGGAACGTTGGCGAGTCCATGAGAAGGACTATAGCGCGGTACGAATCACTTGGGGGACAGGCGGCCGCGTAGCGCCGCCAGCGCCAGGGTGAGCGACACGGCGCCCACCCCGACCACGGCGGCAAAGCCGGCCAACAGCGCGCCGGCGTCCCAGCCGACCAGCAGCAGCGAGCGGAGCGCTTCCAGCAGGTAGGTGACCGGGTTGAAGTCCGCCACGGTGCGGAGCCACCCGGACAGCGCCTCCTTCGGCAGGAACGTGGTGGTGAGGAACGCGAACGGAAAGAACAGCAGGAAGCTGGAGTTGACCGCCGACGGGTTGCCGGTCTTGAGCGCGATCGCGTACGGAAAGCCGGTGAACGCCAAGCCCCACAGGCCGCCGAGCAGCACGAAGACCACCACCCCCAGGAAGCCGGCGGCGAAGCGGACGCCGATGATCAGGCCCATCGCCACCACCGGCAGGGTGAGCGCGATCACCAGCGCCAGATCGGCCGCCATCAACCCCAGCAGCAGCGACAGCCGGCTTACCGGCGTGATGGTGAGCCGGTCGAAGTACCCGCTCCGTATGTCGCTCACCAGCTCGGAGGCGCGGCTGATGCCGGTCACCGCAAAGATGATCGCCACCGGCAGCTGAAAGGCGCGGAAGTCGAAGTCGCCGAACATCTGTTCGGCGAGCGGGCGCAACGCGCCGACGTTCACGGCGAAGAAGAAGACCGGGATGATCAGCGCCGGATACAGCACCTCCGGCTCGCGCGGCACCGCCCGCGTGGCGCGGCCGGCTATGGAGAACAGGTCGCGCGCGAACCCCGCCTTGCGGGCGCGGATCGCGCCGTCGGTCGTCGTGGTGTTCATGCGTCGGATTCCTGGCCGGCGGCGGCGGCCGGTTCGAGGTGGCCGGCTTCGATGCGGGCGCCGGTCACCTCGAAGAACACGTCGTCGAGCGTGGCGGTGCGCAGCACGATCTCCCGCACCGGCGCGCCGCTGCCGTGCAGGGCTGCGGCGACCGGGCCGATCGCCGCAGCGCCGTCCTCAACGGAGACCAGCAGCTCGCTCCCCGACAGATCGACGGCGATCACCCCGCCGATGCCGCGCACCGTCTCCGCCACCCGCGACGGATCGTCAAGGCGGGCGACGATCACGTCCCGGCCGACCGAGCGCTTCAGCTCCGCCGGCGTCCCCTCCGCCACCAGCTTGCCGGCGCTGATGATGCCGACCCGGTCGGCCAGCTCGTCGGCCTCCTCCAGATACTGCGTGGTGAGAAAGATGGTGACGCCGAGGTCGCGCTGGAGCTTGCGCACCTCTTCCCACACCCGCAGCCGGCTCACGGGGTCTAGGCCGGTGGTCGGCTCATCCAGAAACAGGACCTCGGGGTTGTGGATCAGCGCCGCGGCCAGGTCGAGCCGCCGCTTCATGCCGCCCGAATAGGTGCCGATGCGCCGCGTGAGCGCGTCGCCCAGGTCGATCATGCGGCCCACTTCGGCCACCCGCGTGCGCAGCTCGGCGGCGCGCAGCCCGTAGAGCCGGCCCTGCAGGCGCAGCAGCTCGGCGCCGGTCTGCACCGGGTCGAGCGCCGCCTCCTGCAGGGCGACGCCGATGCGGAGGCGCACCTGGTGGCGTTGCGACACCACGTCGTGGCCGGCCACCCGCGCCGCGCCGCCGGTCGGGTCGAGCAGCGTGCAGAGCGTGCGGATCAGGGTCGTCTTGCCGGCCCCGTTCGGGCCGAGGAACCCGTAGATTTCGCCCGGCTGCACGGCGAGCGACACGCCGTCGACGGCGCGCACGTCGCCGAAGTGGCGCGTCAGGTCCTCCGTCAGCACGGCCGCCTCAGGCATGACGCCAAGATCGGCACAACGGGCGCCCGCCGGCAAGCTTGGACGCCCGTCACGCGCGCACCGCCCCGGCCATCACGGCCGCCAGTATGCGGGCCGGCGACGGCCGCACCTTGCGCCGGTAGACGATCAGCGGCTCCGCGCGGATGCGGCCGGCGGTCCAGCGGTACATGTCGGAGGCGGTGCGGATCGCCACCCGGGGGCGGCGGGGGATGAAGTGGAAACCGGCGTCTGCGGCCCGCTGCCAGCCGAGGTACCGGTCGATCTCGCCCCGCACGAACCGCCGGAACGCCGGAGCGCTACGCTGCGCCTCCGCCGGTTCCAGGCTGCGCAGCCCGGCGGCGGCGAGCTCCTCAGCCGGCAGGTAGGTGCGGCCCAACTCCCGGTCCTCGTCGATGTCGCGGATGAAGTTGACGTACTGCATGGCGCGGCCGAGCATCCGCGCCGGCCGGTGCGCCTCCGCCGGCAGCTCCATGATCGCCGCCATCATCAGCCCGATCACCTCGGCGCTGCCGTACACGTAGGCAAGCGTGTCGGCCACGGTCGCGTAGTCGGTCCGCGTCAGGTCCTGCGCCATCGAGGCGAAAAACGCATCCACCCAGTCGGCGCGGAAGCGGCGGCGGGCGGCCAGCTCCGTGAACGCGTCGATCACCGGATCGCCGGCGGCGCGCCCGGCGGCGGCGGCCGCGTAACGCTCCCGGAAGCGGTCGAAGCCGGCTCCGTCCTGCCGGCCGGGGGGCTGGTCGACGAAGTCGTCGGCGGTGCGCACGAACGCGTAGAGGGCGAACACGTCGTCGCGCAACGCCGGCGGAAAGGCGATGCTGGAGAAGAAGTAGGTCCTGCTGCCGCGGCGGAAGATGCGCGCCAGGCGCGGATCAGCCATCCGTCCGCCGTCCGGCCGCCGCCACCATGCGGTCCCGCGCGATGGCGGCGGCGATCAGCGTCATCGGCACGCCGATGCCGGGCGTCGTGTACTGGCCGGCGAAGAACAGGTTGACGACCCGCCGGCTCGTGATCGACGGCCGCAGGAACGCCGTCTGGCGCAAGGTGTGCGCCAACCCCAGCGCCGTGCCGCGGAAGGCGTTGAAGGTGGCCGCGAAGTCCCGGTGCGTGAACAGACGCCGCACGCGGATCGACCCCTCGATCCCCTCCCCGACGGTCCGCTCCAGCGCGCGGAGCATCAGCCCCGCGCACCGCTCGCGGGCGGCGTCGTCGTCCCGCAGTCCGGCGGCCGCCGGCATCATCAGGAACAGGTTCTCGCCGCCCGGCGGCGCCACCGCCGGATCGGTGGCCGACGGACGGCAGACGTACAGCGCCGGCCGCCGCGGCCACGCCGGCCGGTCGAAGATGCTGCGGAAGTGTTCGTCCCAGCCGTTCTGCAGCAACAGGTTGTGGTGCGCCAGCGCCGGAACCCGCCGGTCCAGGCCGAGATAGAGAATGCAGGCCGACGGCGCCACCACCCGCCGCGCCCAGTAGCGCGCCGAGTACGAACGCGCCCCGTCCGGCAGCAACGTCCGTTCCACGTGGTGGTAGTCGGCGTTGGCCAGCACGGCGTCGGCAGGATAACGCCCGGTGGCCGAATCGACCGCCGTCGCCATCCGGCCGCGCAGCCGGATGGCGGTCACCGGCGACCGGAACACGAACCGCGCCCCCTGCCGCTTCGCCAGCCGGTACAGGCTGCGGGCCACCCCGTTCATGCCGCCGCGCGGATACCAGACGCCCAGGTTGAAGTCGGCGTGCGCCATCAGCGCGTAGAGCGCCGGCGCGCGGCTCGGCGAACACCCCAGGAAGACCAGGTTGTAGGTGAGCAGCTTGCGCAACCGGTCGTCGCGGAACGCGCGCGCCACCAGCCGGTCCATGCGTCCGAACAGGCGCAGCCGGATGCCGTGGACGATCAGGCCGCGGTCGAGCAGGTCGCCGGCGCCCCGCAGGTCGCGGTAGATGAAGCGGTCCATCGCCGCGCGGTACTGATACTCCGAGCGCGCCAGGTAGCTGCGCAGCGCGCCGGCTCCGCCCCGCTCGATGCGTTCGAACAGCTCCAGGTTGCGCTGCAGGTCGGCGGCCACGTCCGTGGGCTGCCCGTCGTCAAAGAAGACCCGGTAGGCCGGATCGAGCCGCTCCAGGCCGTAGTGATCGGCCGGGGCGCTGCCGAAGCGGGCGAAGAATCGCTCGAAGACGTCCGGCAGCAGGTACCACGACGGCCCCATGTCGAACGAAAAGCCGCCCTCGCGGTAGAGCATGGCCCGGCCGCCGGGTTGCTCGTTGCGCTCAAGCACCGTCACCTCGAACCCATCCTTGGCCAGCAGGGCCGCCGCCGCCAGACCGCCGAAGCCGGCGCCGATCACCACCACCCGCTTCATCGTTCAGGCCCGCCTCGCTGTTTCAGGCCGCTCAATCATGGGCACATGGTTTTCCTGGTAATTCGGAAGAGGGCGGCCAAGGAGCGCGCTCTACCGGCCCGATCCGGGCTGACCACTTGGTCCGGGACACCTTTACCGCCGTCAAGGCGATCATGCGGCGCGCGGCGCGCGGCGCGCAAGGGCGCGGCAGCACGCTCCTCAAGAAAATGCGCGAGGGCGGTTGATTCTTCGGCTCAAATGCGCGATACTGAGGTTGTCGACCGATGGCCCCTTCGTCTATCGGCTAGGACGCGAGACTCTCATTCTCGAAAGAGGGGTTCGATTCCCCTAGGGGCTATGCTTGAGGCGCGCTGTCGTCGTCGAACAGCATGGACTGCCGCTCGCTCGCCTCCGTCACGGCCAGCCGGGCGATCTCCGGCCAGCTCTGCACCAAGCCGTTGTAGTCGAGCGCCTCGGCGGCGCGCTGCTTGCGCTCGCACAGCGTGTAGAGACGGTAGCAAAGCTCGCGGGCGCCGCCGGCCGCGTTGCCCAGCCGGTGCAGCATCGCCGCCGCGCCCATCTCCCCGCCCTGCCGCAGGACCCGGACCAGATGGTGCACCACCTCCCAGGTAGAGAGCCGGTCGTCGGCTGTCGGGTCCCAGTCGTCCGGCAGCTCCTGCGGTCGCAGCAGCCGTACCCGGCCGGCCTGCGCGTGGAGGATGCCGGCCTGCGCCATGCCGCGGACGCTGGTGTTCTTGGCGGTGGCCAGGGTCTCCGCGCTGCCGAACTCGCCGGCGTCGAAGCCGTGCTGGTCGAACCACGTCAGCGCCCAGAGGCTGTCGGCGTCGAACTCGCCTTCCTGCGCGGTCAGTATCTCGTCCAGGGTCCGGTTGATGAAGGTGAGCGCTTCGCGGACGGTGACCCGCTCGCCGGCCGGGTGGAACACGTTGGCGTAGCGGGTGAAGATCGCCATGCCCGGTCCGATCGCCGCCTGCGCCAGGTCGACCGGCGCGATGTTGGCGCGCTGCAGATGGACCAGCGCCGCCGGCAGCTCCGCCTCCAGCTCGTCCCGAAGATTCCGGCGCGTAGCGCGGGGAGCATCGGCCGGCCTCCTGCGGCACACCAGCACGATGCTGGAGGCGAGCGCGTTCGCTCCCCGGCCGACCATCCGGTTGCCGAGCTCGGTGCGCATCGGCCAAGTGCCGGTGACGGCGAAGCCGGCTTTGATCACGGCTTCCAGAAACGTCTCCCAGCCGGTGCTGGAGACGCCGCGTCCGTCGCGCTTCTCGGACTGCTTGAACGCGTAGTAGATGGTCGTCGGGTAGCCGGGGTGCGCCTGTTCGGCCAGACGCCGCATCGCCTGCGTCATGCCGTTCACGAAGTACGCCTCGGCCTGCGCCTTGGTGTCATGCCGATAAGGATCGGCGATCAGTTCCTCGGTCTTCGGAACGGCGATCGTGGCGAACAGGTCCGGAAGGACCGATCGCAGCGTGCGTCGCAACCAGACGTAGAAGAAATCGGAGAGATCGGCGTAGCCGATGTTGTCGTAATACGGCGGATCGGTGGATGCAACGTGAGCATCGTGAATATGCGCCTGAGCGTCTTCCTGCACGGCGTTTCCGTTGCCGATTGCCGGAAACGTGAGGATGGATTTCCAAATCCAGTCGACCATCGACTGCCAGTTGCCGGACGATTCGGACAGCGGATTCGCTTCCGCATAGTCCCACGTCATGGGGATCGCCTGCCGGCCGAACGTGTTGCGTATCTTTACGTAGGCTACGTCCCAACCGCAGATGCTCGATCCCCGGTCGGCCAGTCTGGAGATGGCGAACGCCAGATAGACGCCGACCGCCTCGGCGTAGCCGGTCGCGGTGTCGTCGTCGAGCGAGCCGGAGGTTACTGCGTCCCGCCCGATGCGGTCGCGCGCTTCGGTCACGAGATCGCAGAACGTGGTCAGTGCGACGAGTTGCCGGGGCGTGAAGTAGTCGCCGAACGTGCGGAACCCGTAGCGACGGCCTTGCGCGTTGCTGGCCCACGTTCCTCGGCTGGCAGTGTCCGGTTTCCACTCCGGCGTAGCGCTCCGGGCCACGGCAACCGCTTCCTCCGTGGGAGGCAGGTACAGCCTGGTGCGGTCACCCTGAGCCACCACCGCCATCAAGCGCGCGCCCATGCGCCCCGCGTTGGCTTCGTCGTCAATGTACGAGTACTGGATCGGCACGTCCGACATCAGGCACCGGAAGGCGCCCCGCGACAGCTTGGTGCCGGCCTTCGCGCTTTCCGGCGGCGGGCCAACCTTGACGATGAACCGCCAGCCGTCGGTATCGACCACCGGCTCGACGTACGCCTCCTTACCCTTCTTGCCGGACAGGATGAAGGTCGAGGCGAGCGGCACCTCTATCGTTCCGAACGCCGGGTTCGAGCTCCGCACGGTGCGCGCCCACAGCCACGCGATCACGGTCAACTCCCGCCCCGCGTAGGGCCGCAGGTCCGGGCGCTCCCGGACCATCTCAGCCGTAACCGCGATCTTTGGGTACAGATGGCCGATGCGCCGTTCCGCTTGGTCCCGCATCCAGCGCCCGTAGTAGCGCACGTCCTCGGCCAGCCCGCGCACGCCCTTCCACTCCCCGGCGACCAACGCTCCATCCGACCGCGCCTCCGGGTTCACCGGCGGACGCCCGGCGAACGCGGGCGGAATCTCGATCATCGCCTTGTTGATCAGCACCGCCACCGGGTTGAGGTCGCTGGCGTGCGCCTCCAGACCGAGCCGTTGCGCCTCCAACGGCAGCGCGCCGCCGCCGGCGAACGGATCGTGAAACGCCGGCAGCCGCTCCGGGTCGAACAGCGCCGCCGCGCGCGGGTCGCCGGCGTGGTCGGCGCAGGTGCGCCGCCAACTCGCGCGTATCTCCGCGCGCGCCCGCTCCAGCAGCTCCTCGTTGGTGGTGTTCTCCCACTTGACCAGCTCTTCAATCAGCGCGAACAGCCGTTGGCGCTCCCGTTCCTGCTCCTGCTCGGTCGGAAAGATCTCCGGCCGGCTGGACGGGTCGTCGACCATCTGCGCGAAGATCACGGCGCGGGCGGCGGCCAGCGGGCGCCGCGCCCACCAGAGATGCAGGGTGCTCGGGTGGCCGTGGCGGATCGACTTCTCGCGCGCCGCGGCGGCGTTGATGGCGTCGAGCGGCAGCGCCACCTCGATCAGTTTCTTGCGTCCGGTCATGTGTTCCGGTCTGCCTGGATCGGATCAGTCAACGCGCTGCAGCCGCCAGCAGTCGCGCCGTTCGTCGCCGACCACGCCTCGTGACCGCGCCAGCATAGCACCCGCTTGAATACGTATCCAAGATACGCTAACATACGTATATGAGTCGAGTGAAGCTGACCTTGAGTGCCGAGGAAGAGTTGGTCGCCTTGGCGAAGCGGATGGCGAAGTCCCGGCGGATGAGCGTCTCGGCGCTGTTCGCGCAGATGATCCGCGCGCTCGACCGTGCGCGAACGGTCGATCCGGCCGACCTTGGACCGATCACCAGAGAGGCGAGCGGGCTGGTGACGCAGCACTCGCCTCAATCCGACCGGGAGCTGCTTGAGGAGGCGCTGGAGGAGAAGTACCTGCGCCGCGCTCCTCGTGGAGCGTAACGACTCCACGATGCTGAGGCTCTTCCTGGACACCAACATTCTGCTCGACGTGTTGTTACGGCGGGAGCCGTTCTATCGCTCCGCGGCGCGTGTGTGGACATTGGCGGAGACCGGCGCTCACGAAGGGTTCGTTTCCGCCATCAGCTTCAACAACCTGTTTTACATAGTGCGCAGACGAGCTGCTGGCTGTCGTTGCCGCGGCGGCCGATGATCGGGTATAGTCCGTAGCTTGTCATGGCCATCCGGAACCTGTCGAGCGGGCCGGCAGCCGGCGCGCTCGCGCCCTCCCATCCCCGCGCCCTTCCGCTGGAGAACGGCGACCGGCTCACACGGAGCGAGTTCGAACGGCGTTACCTCGCCCGGCCCGAGATCACGAAGGCGGAACTGATCGAAGGAGTAGTCCACGTGCCGTCGCCCGTCCGCGTTACCCATGCCGAAAAGCATGGCGACCTGTTGAGTTGGCTGCGGTTCTACGGCGCGTCCACTCCCGGCGTCTCGGTCCTTGACAATGCCACCGTGCGGCTTGATCCGGACAACGAACTCCAGCCGGACGCGCTGCTCCGTATCGAGTCGGACATCATCGGCCGATCACGCGTTGACGCCGATGAGTACGTGGCCGGGCCGCCGGAGCTGATCGCGGAGGTGGCGGCTAGCAGCGCCGCCTACGACCTGCACGACAAGCTGCACGCCTACCGGCGTAACGGCGTACCGGAGTACCTGGTCTGGCGAATCTACGACCACGAGTTCGACTGGTTCGTGCTGACCGGCGGCGAATACCGGCCGTTGGCGCCCGACGCCGCCGGGATTCTCCACAGCCGGACGTTTCCGGGGCTGCGCCTGGCCCTCCGGGCGCTCCTCGACGGCGACTTCACCGGCGTGATAGCCGAGCTGGGCAAGGGATTCGCTACGGCGGAACACGCCGCGTTCGTCGCCAAGCTGCAAGCGGCCGCTTGACAAGAAAAGACATCCGTCTGTCAATCGGGCCATGCAGGACGCCGCCGGCGAGCTCCGTTCGCGCTCCGATGGGCGCCGGCGCCGCATCTTCCTGTTCGTGCGCGACCGCATCCTGGCCGGCGCGCCGCCCACGACCCGGGAGGTGCAGGAGCACTTCGGCTTCCGCGCCGTGCAGTCGGCGCGCCGGTATCTGGAAGCGCTGGTGCGTGACGGGCTGCTCGACAAGGAGCCGGGCAAGGCGCGCGGCTACCGGCTGCCGGCCGGCTCCGGTCACCCCACCGTCATGATCCCCCTGGTCGGCCGCGTGCAGGCGGGCGCCCTGACCACCGCGGTCGAGGAGCCCGCAGGGTTCGTCGCCGTGCAGTCGTCCGCCGGGCGCGGCGAGCTGTTCGCGTTGCGGGTGCGCGGCGACAGCATGCGCGACGCCGCCATCCTGCCGGGGGACGTGGTGATCGTGCACCGGCAGTCCTCGGCCCGTTCCGGCGACATCGTCGTCGCTCTGGTGGAAGACGAGGCGACGGTGAAGCGGTTGAAGGTGCGCGCCGGGAGGATCGAGCTGCATCCGGCCAACCCGGCGTTCGATCCCATCGCGCCCGCCGCCGATCAGGTACTGATCCTGGGGAAGGTGATCGAGGTGCGCCGCTATCTGGAGGGGGCCGCGCCGGAGGGTTGACGCCGCCGGCGGCGCTCGACATCATAGACAAATGTCTCCTATCAGAGAGATGTTTGTCTGAAACCATGTGCAACAGGTATCCCGTGCGCCGGCTGCGGATACGCGGCGACGCCGCGCGCCGCGCCGCTCTGAACGGGCTGTCGCGCCGATTGGTGCGCGCGGCCGACCTGCCGGTCGATCCGGGGGCCGGCGCAGGGGGCCGTACCGGTATCTGGGAGCCGGCGGAGCTGGCGGGCCGGCTCTGCGAGCTGTGCGCGGTCCCGCGGCGGGTCCATCTGACGCTGGCCTGCGCGATCGTGCGCGCATTCCAGCGGTCGGCCGAGACCACCGTCTGGGTCACCGCCAGCCCCGACACCTTCTTTCCGCCGGACGTGGAACGGGCCGGCGTCGATCTGGCGGCGCTGCCGGTCGTGCAGGCGCCCGATCTGCGCGCCGCGGTCATCTCCGCCGAACGCCTGACCCGTTCCGGCGCGTTCGGCCTGGTCCTGCTGGAGCTCGGCGCCGGCGGCGGCATACCGGCCGCGGTGCTGGGACGCATGGCGCGTCTGGCCCGCCGGCACGACACCGCCCTGCTCTGCCTTACCGCCCCCGGCGCCGAGCTGGGATCGCTGGTATCGCTGCGCGGCCGGGGCGTGCGCCGCGCCGCGCTCCGTCCCGACCGCTTTCGTTGCCGCATCGACGTGCTCAAGGACCGCCGCCGGGGCCCCGGCCGCTCGCTGGAAGCTGACTACCATGCGCCGTACGGCCTGCGTTGACGTCGGTTCGTTCTCGCTGCAGCTGCTGCTGCGACGTCATCCCGACTGGCGCGGACGGCCCGCCGCGGTCGTCAGCGCCGACAAGCCCCTGGGCGTGGTGGCGGCGGTGAACCGGCCGGCCCGCGCCGCCGGGGTGCGGGTGGGAATGCGCTACGCCGCGGCGCTCTCGCTGATCGCGGACCTGCAGGCGGGCGCCGTCGGCCCTGATGAAGTGGCGGCCGGCGCCGCGCTGATCGTCGATCGACTCCGCTCCATCAGCCCCTTCGTCGAGGCGGCGGGCTTCGGAGCGGGCGCGCACGCCGCGCACGCGGAGCCGGGGGTCTTCTGGGTCGACGTGTCCGGCCTGCAGCGGCGCCACCGGTCGCCTGCGGCGCTGGCCCGGACCATCCGGCGCCTTCTGCATGCGCTGGGGTTCAACGCTACGGTCGTCATAGGCTACACGCGCTTCGGCGCCTTTCTGCTGGCGCGCGGCGCGCGCCGCGGCTGGCTGGTGACCGGTGGCGCCGCCGCCGAACGTAGCGCCGCCCGGCGAGCTTCTACGGAGCGGCTGCCCTTGGCGCCCGAAACCCGCGACCTGCTGGAGAAACTCGACGTCACCACGGTCGGCGCGTTCCTGCGGCTTCCCGGCGCGGAGGTGCTGCGGCGCCTGGGAGCGGAGGCGGCCGCCGTGCACGGCGCCGCCCGCGGCGACCTGGACCTGCCGGTGCAGGGCGACGCGCCGGACGCACCGTTCCGGTATCACAAACGGTTGTCGCACGCGGAGGTCGACGCCGGGCGCCTGCAGCGGCACGTGGAGACGCTGCTCGACACGCTGCTTCACCGCCTGCGCACGGAGGATCGGGCGGTCGAGGCGCTGCGCCTGCAGCTGTCGTTGGAGGACGGGTCGCACCGCCGCGAGCTGATCCGTCCTGCGGCGCCCACCGGCGAGCGGCGGCCGCTGGCCGATCTGATCTCGCTCCGCCTGCGCGCGCTCGACCTGAGCGCCGGGGTCGAAGCGCTGGCCATCGACGCCGAGCATGTGTCCGTGCGCGCGGATCAAGCGGCCCTGTTCCGCACGCGCGAGCGGCGCGATCCGGCGGCCGGGGCCGAGGCGCTGGCGCGCATCCGCGCGCAGTTCGGCAACCGGACGGTGGTCCGCGCCGTGGTGCTGGATGAGCACCTGCCGGAAGCGCAGTTTCGATGGGAGCCGGTGACCCAGGCCGCGCCGCAGCCCGATAGCCGGCGGTATCCGGCGGAGCGGCGCCATCCGGCGGAGTGGCGGCTGGTGCGGCGGGTGCTCAGCCGGCCGGCCGAGAGGCCGCCGCCGGGATCCGCCGCCGGTCCGATCGGCCCCTTCCTGATCTCCGGCGGCTGGTGGCGGGGGACCGGCGGCGCGGAACCGCAGGGCGGCGTCGACCGCGCCTATTACTTCGTCCGTTCGCCGGACGGCGCGCTGGAGTGGGTCTACTACGACCGGCCGGCCGGCCGCTGGTACCTGCAGGGTTGGGTGGAATGACCGGCTCACCCCCGTACGTGCCGTTGTGGTGCAAGAGCAACTTCTCCTTCCTGGAAGGGGCCAGCCACCCGGAGGAGCTGGTGCGGCGCTGCCGGCAGCTCGGCATCCCCGCGCTCGTCCTGGCCGACCGCGACGGCGTGCACGGGGTGGTGCGCGCCCACGTGGAGATCGGCAGCGAACGGACGCCGCGCCTGATCGTCGGCGCGCAGGTCACCGTCGCCGACGATACCGACGATCCGGCCGCCCGCACGGCCGCGCTGCTGCTGCTGGCGCAGAACAGGGCCGGCTACGCCAATCTCTGCCGGCTGATCTCCGCCGGCCGCCGGCGCTGCCGCAAGGGCGAAAGCCGCGCCGGCTGGCAGGAGGTGGCCGACCACGCCGCCGGCCTCATCGCGCTGTGGGAAGGGCGCGGTCTGCTGGCCGCCGACGAGGAGCTCTGGCGGCGGCGCACCGCCCGGCTCAGGGAGGTGTTTCGCTCCCGGCTCTACGGACTGGTCACGCGCCATCGTCTGCCCGACGACGCGCGTATCGAGCGGCTGTCGACCCGGTTCTGCCGCACGCTCGGCATACCCCAGGCAGCCGCCACCGAGGTGCTCTACCACCGGCGCGACCGGCGGCCGCTGCAGGACGTGGTCACCTGCATCCGGCGCCGCACCACGCTGGACGGCGCCGGCGCCCTGCTGCGTCCCAACGGCGAGCACGCCCTCAAGCCGCCGGCGGCGTTCGCGCGCCTGTTCGCCGACCGCCCGGAGCTGATCGACGCAACCCGCCGGATCGCCGGCCGCTGCCGCTTTTCCCTGGCCGAGCTCCGCTACCGCTATCCGTCCGAGCGGCTGCCGGACGGACTCACCTCCGCCGAGTGGTTGCGCCGGCTCACGTTCGCCGGCGCCCGCACGCGCTACGGCGGCGCGCCGCCGCCCCAGGTCGCCGCCCAACTCGAAACCGAGCTGGCCGTCATCGACGAACTCGACTACTGCGGCTACTTCCTGACCGTGCATGAGGTGGTGACCTTCTGCCGCGACCGGGGAATCCTGTGCCAGGGCCGCGGCTCCGCCGCCAACTCCGCGGTCTGCTACTGCCTGGGGATCACCGCCATCGACCCCGTGCGCATGCAGCTGCTGTTCGAACGCTTTCTGTCCCGGGAGCGCGCCGAACCGCCGGACATCGACCTCGACGTCGGCCACCGGCGCCGCGAGGAGGCGATCCGGTTCATGTACCGGAAGTACGGGCGCGACCACGCCGCCATGGTGGCCAACGTGATCCGCTACCGGACCAGGTCCGCGATCCGGGACGTGGGCAAGACTCTGGGCGTTCCGGCCACCTCGCTCGACCGCGCGGCGCGGCTCGTCTCCCACCACGACGGCGGCGGCCCGGCGGCGCTGGCCGGCGCCCTGGCGCAGGCCGGACTCGACCCGGACGCTCCGGTCCACCGCCTGTTGGCCGCGCTCACGGATCAGCTATGCGGCGCCCCGCGCCACCTGTCGATCCATCCCGGCGGGTTCCTGCTCGGCAGCGATCCGGTCACCACCCTGGCACCGATAGAGAACGCCGCCATGGAAGGGCGCACCGTCATTCAGTGGGACAAGTACGACGTGGAGGCGTTGGGCCTGTTCAAGGTCGATCTGCTGGGGCTTGGCGCCCTGACCCACATCGACCTTTGTTTCGATCTGATCCGGCGTCACCACGGGCGCGCCTGGACCATGGCTACCGTACCGCCCGAAGACCCGGCGGTGTTCGACATGATCTGCCGCGGCGATACGGTCGGCGTGTTCCAGATCGAAAGCCGCGCGCAGATGTCGATGCTGCCGCGCCTGCGGCCGCGCACCTTTTACGACCTGGTGGTCGAGGTCGCGATCGTGCGGCCCGGTCCGATCACCGGCGGCATGGTGCACCCGTACCTGCGGCGGCGAAGCGGCGAGGAGCCGGTCGAATACCCCCACCCCGCCCTGCGGCCGGTGCTTCGGAAGACGCTGGGGGTCCCGTTGTTCCAGGAACAGGTGATGAAGCTGGCCGTGGTCGCCGCCGACTACACCCCGGGAGAGGCGGATCAGCTGCGCCGCGACATGGCCGCCTGGCGCCGGTCCGGCTCCATAGAGAAGCACGCGGAGAAGCTGGTCACCCGCATGGAAGCCAACGGCATCTCCCGCGAGTTCGCCACGCGGGTGTTCGACCAGATCCGCGGCTTCGGGGAGTACGGCTTTCCGGAGTCGCACGCCGCCAGCTTCGCGCTGGTGGCCTATCTGACGGCGTGGCTCAAGCGCCACTACCACGACGCGTTCAGCGCGGCGCTGCTCAACGCTTGGCCGATGGGGTTCTACTCGCCGGCGACGATCGTCGACGACGCCCGCCGCCACGGGGTGGAGGTGCGGCCGATCGACGTGACGCGCAGCCGCTGGTTCTGCACGCTGGAGCCGGCGCGGCCGGACGCCGCCGGACGCCGGCGCTTCGCGGTGCGCATGGGGCTCCGTTTCGTGAAGGGGCTGGCGGCAGCCGACGCGGCGGCGCTGATCGCAGCGCGCGACCGCCGGCCGTTCGCGGCGATAGAGGAGCTGCGGACGCTGGCCGGCGTGCCGCAGGCCGCGTTGCGGAAGCTGGCCGAAAGCGGCGCCCTCAGCGCGCTGGCCGCCGGGCCGGAGGCCGGGGCTGCCGGGCCGGAGGCCGATGACGGCGGCCCGCACGGCGACGGCCGGCGCCGCGGCAGTCTCTGGCGGGCGCTGGGCGTCCGCGCCGCGGCCCGGGGCCGCGATCCGGCGCGGCCCTTGCAGCTCGACCGCCCCGGACCATCGCCGCGGTTTTCACCCCTGGACCGCTTTGGCGCCATAGCGTGGGACTACGCGGCGGCCGGTCACAGCACCCGCGGCCACCCGCTGGAGCCGTTCCGGGAGCGGCTATCCCGGCGCAACCTGCCCGACGCCGGCCGCGTCGCCGCCATGGAGGACGGGCGGCGCGTCTCCTACGCGGGGCTGGTGATCTGCCGGCAGCGGCCCGGCACCGCCTCCGGCGTGGTGTTCATGACGCTCGAAGACGAGGCCGGCTTCGTCAATCTGGTGGTGTGGCCCCAGGTGTTCAAGCGCTATCGGCAGATCATCCTGACCACGTCGTTCCTGGGCGTGAGCGGCCGCATCCAGGCCCGCCATGACGTAACGCACGTGGTCGCCGACCGGTTCTGGAAGGCCGAACTGCCGGTCGAGCCGGCCGCCGGCCGGCCCGGCGGCCCGCTGCCGCGCGCGCGTCAGACCATCCCGCTCAAGAGCCGCGACTTCCACTGAGCCGGGGAGCACCCATGGCGCACGTCTTGCTGGACCACGCCTCGGGACGCGCCAGCACAGCACCCGATTGAATACGTATCCAATAGTCGTTATGGCGTACAAGCGGTTCGACGCCGGCAGCGAGACCAGCTTGGCGTAGGGCCGTCCCGGAGCGAGCGCGCCAAGTCGCCGGCTTCCCGGACCAACTGCTCGCGGGCGGCGTCCAGCGTCAACTCGTAGGCGCGGACGTTGTTGGGGTCCTCCTCCGTCAACGGCGCCACCTCGATTCGGGACTGCTCCCAGCGGCGGCGGCGGGCGCGCCAGAACCGGTCGGCGTACTCGGTGATCAGGTCGAGGGCGATTTCCTCCAGTGCCCGGAGCTCCCGCACGGTGCGCACCTCCAGGCGCTCGGCCGGCAGCGTGAGCTGGTACCAGTCGTCGCGCCGCAGCAGCCGCTCCACGGTACGCCGCTCGATGATCAGGTTGTGCCAGCCGTGCCGCCGCATGCGCCGCAGCAGCCGGCGGTACACCCGCCCGGCGTCGAACAAGGCCGCGTGCCGCTTCAGGCTCACGGCGTCCCTGCCCGGGGCTGCCGGCGCCGCCCGCGCGGCCGAACCGCCGCCGCCGGAGGCGACGCTCTGCAGGCGCGAGTAGCGGTCCAACGCAACCGGCGGCAGGCCGGAGCCGGCGGGTTCCGGCAGCACTGGCCGGTCGTCCGAATACTCATACGGCCGCCCCGCGCGCGGCCGGATCAGCTTCAGGTCGGTGGTGCGGGCGAAGTTCCAGGTCACCGGCAGGCGCACGGTCTGCGTCTCGGCGCTGATTCCCTCCTGCCGCAGCAGCTCGCGGAAGGTCTGCATGTAGTTGGCGCGCAGGCCAAAGAGGTACAGCCGTTCCAGTTCCTCAAGCCCGGCGCCGTCCGCCGGCGGCGCGGCCCCGGCGGCTCGGTGCCGCTGCAAGCTCAGGTTCCAACCCTTGAGCCGCACGCCGCGCCCGAACATCTGGATGATCTCCGGCCCCTCGCCCACCCCCACGTGCATCAGCCCCATGGTGCTCACGCGCCAGGAGTTCCAGCCGGCGATGAAGCGCCGCGCGCCCACCACCACGTTCACCGGCGAGTCGGGCCGGTCCACCCCGCCGAACAGTCGCTCTGCGAAGCCCAGCTCCCGGTCGACCTCGAAGTCGCGCGGCCCGGTCTCGGTGAGCAGCTGGTAGAGCGCCGCCGAGTCACCGACGTTGACCACGCCGAACGGCTCGTGCTCGGCGGCGCGCAGGTGCAGCTCGCCCTCGCCGGCGGTCAGGTAGACGACGCGCAGCCGCCCCCGTCCATGGAACACGGTCCGGCACAGATCGGCGTACACTTCCGCGGCGTCGCGCGGCAGGTGGCGAAAACGGTCGGCAAAGTAGTCAGTGCCGGCGTCATCGAGCAACCCCGAGGCGCCGGCGAGCAGGTGCTCGATCATCGCCCGCACCACCTCGCCCCGGGCCAGCACCCAACCGAGGAAACTCAGGATGCGGGCGACGTCGGAGCGGGTTTCCCGGTCGGCGCGCCCGGCGCCGGTCACGGTCTTGCCCAGGAACACGCACAGCGGCTTGGCCGGGTTGAACGCGGCGTAGTCCGCGCCCCGCTCGCGCCATATCCGGCACTGCTGATAGAAGGTGAGCAGGCAGCCGAGCAGGTACACGTCGCTCGCCTCGTCCTGCGCCCCGCCCGGCAGGTTGAGGATGGTGTAGTCCTTGCCGTAGCCCTCGGCGTGGAAGCGGCGGTAGGGGTAGTCGAACAGCAGGCACTTGGCATAGGCGTTCAGCAATTCGGGGTCGCGGCCGCTCACCACCTGGTTGAAGGTGGCGGAGTACTCGAAGGTAAAGCCGCCGTGCGACAGTTCGCGCCGGCGCTCGCGCCACACCCGCCCGGACGCGCCGAGGTGGCCCTCGTCGACCAGCACCAGGTTGTCGGCGCCGAAGTCGGCCACGGCCACCCGCTTCACGCCCTGCCGCTCGGCCAGCTTGTTGAGGTCGATGATCTCCACCGGCGCGAACAGCTCGGCTCCGGCGTCGCCGGAAAACAGCCGCGCCGGCAGGCCGCTGGCGTGCAGCTCCCGCTCGTGCTGCAGCGAAAGCTGCTCGTTCGGGGTAACGAGCACCACGTTGTTGAGGCGCCCGCCGGCGCGGGTCAGGTAGTGGCGGTACTGCAGGATGTTGGCGTGCATCAGCAGGGTCTTGCCGGAGCCGGTGGCGCTCTGAAACGCGACCGTGCGCAGCTCTTCCGGCCGGTATTCCGGCAGCAGAGTGGTAAAGCGGTCATGCCGCCGGTGGCGGTCGAGGTCGGCGCGCAACGCCGCCGGATCCTCGAAGTAACGGTGCAGGTAGTGTTCGGTGAACAGCAGGGCGGCGTATTGATGCGGCTTCCAGGTGCGGCCCTGTTCCGCGGTCATACGCAACCGCTCGCTGTGGGCGGCGATGTTGGCGGCGTATTCGTCCAGCAGCTCGCTCGTGACGCCGGCCGCGCCGGTCAGGAAGGCGGCCAGCACCGCGGCGTATTCAATCTCCCCGCTCGCGGGATCGACCGGCGCCTCGCGCAGCCGCGCCAGTACCTGGTCCAGGTCCCAACACCCGAACTGCCGGCAGAAGAACTGCTGCAGCGCCAACCGGTTCTGCAGCAGGTCGACCCGGCGCGGCCGGCGCGGCGGCGGCACTACTCCTCCTGCTCGAACGTGAGGCCGCGGAAGACCGGTTCAATGGTTTCGGCGCTCCAGGACTCGTCGGGCTGCCGCAGGGCATTCAGGGTGTGAGCGCCGTTGACGTAGATGAGGTCAGTAGTGTCCGGTCATAAATCAAGCAATCGCAACTGTTTATCGGACGGGTCCGGTTCCGAACTGTAATCTTCCATCGTAAGTGCTTCATGTAGCGGTACTTGCTCGAATGGCATGACCGTTAAGATCTGTAGCATTGTGTAGAGCGGCGTGTCGATCCCCAGCCGCTTGCGGATAATCGCGACCAGCACGTAGACCGACACCGCTATCCACAGTTGCGATTTCACGGCATTCTCCGAAACTCCCAGAAAACGCTTCACCCGCAGGTGCTGTTTGACCCACTTGAAGAACAACTCGACCTGCCACCGACTCTTGTACAAACCACAGATCGTCACCGCATCAAGTCCGGTCCGGTTGGTGAGAAACACCAGTGTTTGGCCGGATTGTGGGTCCCTGTAGCGGACACGCCGCAGACGGTCCCGGTACCTCAGCTTGGCCTGCGCCCCACCCAAAGCGATGATCTGATCCGAGATGACTCCTAGCGTTCGGTCCGTCGGCGTGGAGTACAGGCGCCGGTAGCGGATGTTCTTCTTGGCACGAGTCACGAAGAAGGCGCCGGCCTGGTCCAGCGCGTACAGGCGTTGAAAGTCGATGTAGGCGCGGTCCATGACGTACGTCGCGCCAGCCTCCGGCACCAGCAAATCAAGCACGTTGACGTCGTGTAACCTGCCGTCGGAGATGTGAATGAAACTTGGGATCGAACCTCGTAAATCCAACAGGGTATGCATCTTGACCGCCGCCTTGGTGGCTCGGAACGCCGCCCAGGGGAAGATCGACAGGCAGAGATCGACGGTCGTGGAGTCCAGCGCGTAGGCGGTCTCGTTCAACTTGGTGGCCAACATCTCGTCGGCGTACAGTGCGCGCGCCTGCACGATCAACCGTTGGGCGAAGTCCGCGTAGATCCGCCAATCGCGCCGCTCGTTGGCATCGGCCAAGGTAGAGCGGCGCACCGGTGTCCGGAATCCACAGTGATAGAGCTTGGTAGAACGAGCCGCCAGGCAGGCTTCGATGTCGCGCAGACTCTCGCGGTGCGTGAGTTGCGCGAAGGCGAGCGCACGATAGTGCTCGGTGCAGCGTAACGTACGGACCTTGCGGTCGCCGGCGTAGCGATCGACGATGCGAGCGAAAGTCGTCCACGGCAGGTAGTTCATTACCTGGGAGAACAGGGTCTGGCCGAAATACATGCCAGCAGGTTAGGCGAATGCGGCCGAGGGGTGCTGCACCGAGCCGCCGGTCGGCTGTGGCGAACCGACCGGTACGCCGGACGGCTGTGGGCCAGCGGATCGCGTGAGACGGCCGAATCAAGTTCAAGTCGCCACCACCCGATTTTGCCTGTAATCTTTATGTGTGTAATCAGTTACAATCACGCGACGGTCTCCAAACCGGACAGTACTGAGATGAGGTGCAGGGGCGCCCGAACCGTTCGCGGTGGCGGGTGAACCAGGCGTCGAGCGCCGCGTTGCCGATCTGTTCCGTGTTGCGCCACAGGATCAGGCAGCGCCGGCGCTCCGGGTCGGCGCCGGTGACCGCCAGCACGCCGTCGATACGCCGGTGCGCCTCCACGCGCAGGCCGAGCAGGTAGTTGAAGGTCTCCGGCAAGTCGACCGCGACCTCGCGCCGCGCGCCGTCACGCACCACGGAGATCGTGTAGGCGAACGGGTCGGTGAAATCCCCACCGATCAGGCCGGCGCTGCCGGCGGTCTCCTCCCCCAGTGCGTAGCGCAGCCGATAGTCCTCGGCCAAGTCGGGATTCTCCGCCAGCAGCGCGCGCTGGTCCGCGGCCGGCGGCGTTACCTCCAGGCTCTCCAACGTGTCTTCGTACGACTCCAGGCGCAGGTACTTGAACACCTGCGAGACCCCGCGGCGGGAGACCGGCCGGCCCTCCCTCCAGTCGGGTGAGTACACGGCCTTCTTCAAGCGCGGCAGCAGCACGGTGTCGAAGTGGTGTCCGACCTCAACCAGCAGGTAGCGGCGCCGGCCGCCATCTTCCCGGTTGAGATTGACCACCGCGTGGCCGGTGGTGCCGGAACCGGCGAAGTAATCGAGCACCACGGCGTCCGCGCCGCAGCGGGAGGCGCGCAGGCAATCCTCCACCAGCCCGGTCGCCTTGGCGAAGTCGAATTCCTTGTCGCCAAACAGCTCCTTGAGCGTCTTGGCGCCGAGATTGGCCGACGCGTACCGCGTGTCGTCCCACCAGGTCTTCGGCATCGAGCCGGGGTCGGGACGGATCTTGAAGTCGATCGCGATCCCCTGCCCGCCGCCGTCCCCGTTTCCGTTCCCGTTGCGGCGGACGCGGTAGTCGGATGGGGCCGCCCGCACGCGCTCCGGCCCCCGATGCCAGCGCTTCTCGAGCGGCTCACCGGCCGCTTCGCCCGCGCGCACCCGCTCCGGTCCGCGGTGCCAGTTCTTCTCGATCACCGCGCCGTCCTGCACCCTCACCGGCCAGACGGCGACTTCATCCGCGCGCGGCGGTTCGAGGACCCGGTACTCGCGCCGTTCCTCGTCCCACTCCAAAGCGGGCACCCGCATTGCGAGTTGGTCATTGACGTAGATCGGGTAGAACATCTTGGGACGATCCTGGCGGCGGTCGTTCGATCCGTGGCGCACCAAGTTGTTCCACGCGCGTACCGGCCCTCGGCGTCGGTCAGCGGATAGCGCGCGAGTTCCGGCCCGGTCTTGGCGAGCGCGCCCGGGGCCGCCGCGGGATTGCCGAAGAACAGCGCGTACTCGTGCGCCGGCGAGAACTGGCCGCGCGACTTCCGGCCCGCCGGGTTGGAGCGCACCACCACGGTCCCCAACTCCCGCGCGAACAGCCCGCGCAGCAGCAACCGCAGCAGCGACACCTCCTCGTCATCGATCGCCGCGCACAGCACCCCGTCCCCGGTCATCAAGGCGCGCGCCAGCCGCAGCCCCTGCGCCATCAGCGCCAGCCAGGAGGAGTCCTTGTAGTTGTTCTTGTAGAGGATGGCCGAGGCGTCGGTGTTGTAGGGCGGATCGATATAGATGCACGGCGCCTGCCCCCGGTAGCGCGCCTGCAGCAGATTGAGCGCCTGGAAATTCTCGCCGTGCAGCAGCACGCCGTCAGTCTGCTCCTCCAGCGGCCCCGCCTCCGACAGCGCCGCCAGCAGCCGGTCGGTAAAGCCGCGGTCGAAGTGCCGGGTGTCCAGCACCAGGTACGGGTTGGCCCGCAGCATGTCGACGCTCGGCGGCCGCCCCCACGCCGCGCCGCCATTGAGCAGGTCGCCCTCCATCCGGTCGACCGCGAACAGGCTCACCCACTCCTCGCATTGCGCGGCGTTGGCGGTGACCTCCGGCAGCAGTTCGTCGGGAACCCGGTCCAGGGTCACGCACCAGTGCGTTTCCAGCACCAGCTTCTTCTTGAGCCAGAGCTGCTTCTGAAAACCCTCCAGGTGCGCCAGGAAGTCGATGATCTTGCGCCCGACGCGGCGCACCGCCCGCACCCGCGCCAGCGCCCGTTCCAGCCGCGCGCCGTCGCCGGAGTCCGCCGGATCGTTCGGGTTGAGCACTTCGCCGATCACGTAGCGGTCCAGCTCGGCGCGCAGAAAGCCGCCCAGGTCCCGGTGAATGAAGTAGTCGAAGCTGTTGCGGGCGGTGTAGCGCGCGAGGTGCCGGGCCAGCACGGTGCGGTCGCCGTTGGCCTCCGTGGGCGCCGGCGCGGCGAGCAGGGCGCGCCACTCCGGGGGCGCGGCGCGCAAAATCCGCTCGCCGGCGGCGGCGTTGATCCGCTCCTGCTGACCGGCGCCGTTGCCGCGCCAGCGCCGCTTTTCGCCGCCGGTGAGCGGGCGGTGCTCGAAGCGCGCCACCAGCTCGCCCTCCTCCACCGCCGCCGCCGGGGGCGGCCCCACGGCGCCGCCGGCAAGCAGGAAGCGCCGCTGCCGGCCGTCGACCTCGCGCACGTTGTCGCGCTCGTTGTCGGCGGCGGCGGTCTCGAAGCGCACCCGCCGCGCCGCCTCCCCGGCGCCGACCGTAAACGCATAGCTGGCGTAGTTGTCGGTGGTCTTGACGTAGTACTGGCCGGCGTTGGCCCAGTGCAGCTTCACGTCCTCGCCGTCGTAAGGGAGCAGGTAGGCGGAGCGCCCGCCGCCGGAATAGCGGCGCTGCGTCACGAAGTCGCCCTCCGCGTAGTAGCGGGCGAAGAAGGCGGCCAGGTGGTTGTAGACGTCGGCCTCGGCGGTCGAGTCGCGGCGGTCCGCCGCCGCCGCGGTCATGGTCCTGACCTGCGGCAGCAGGTCGCGGTCGAGGAACGCCGTGATCTCCGCCGCCTGCAGGTTCATGATCCGGTAGAGGCCGAAGTCCAGGTCGCCGCGGTCGAGTTGAAACATCTGCCGCAGCAGCGCCTGCAGCCGGGCGAAGTTGCCGGCGGCGCCGGGCTCCGGCTGCGGGTGCTGCGGGTCCTGAGAAACGGCGCCCGTCACCGACATCCCGTCCTCCATCGTCGCCGGCGGGTCACGTGAAGGCGCCGGTCGTCGGGCGGGCGTGGGGAAGCGCCAGGTCGGCCACGGTCAGGTAACCGGGCCGCGCCTCGGCCAGCCGCGGCATGACGTTGGCGATCATGGCGGCCGTGCCGAGCTGCGGCTGGCAGCCCGGTTCGATGGCCAGGTTGAGCGCGTTGTAACCGTCGATCCGGATCGAGTCGGCCGGCCGGTAGCCGGCTGCCGGCGGGTCGACGTGGGCGACGAATTCGGCCGACATCCACGGGCGGCCGCCGCAGACCGCGCGGTAGCGCTGCACGAAGCCGGCGGTCGTACCCGGCTCGACCTGCAGGTTGTCTCCGCCATACGGGCGGTCGGCCATGAGCGGCTCGAAGCCGCTCTCGATGCGGTCGATGCGGACGTCCAGCCGCCGCGCCGCCAAGTGAAACGACTGCGGGAAGCCGACGTGCCCGGTAATCGAACCGGCCGCAACGCCCGCCTTGAAGCGTTCGGCCGTGAAGCCGATCCCCAACCGGCGCTGGATCGCCGCGCTGAAGCGGGACACGTCGACCACGCGGCGAATGCGGATCGCCCGCACGTCCCAGGCTATACCGCTCGCGGTCAGCAGCAACGCGTCGAAGATGAAGCCGGGGTTGAGCCCCACGCCGATCACGGACACGCCGCGCTCACGCGCCAGCGCGTCGAGCCGGCCGGCGAGCTCGGCGTCGACGATCCAGGGAAACGCCGCCTCCTCGGCGGTCGTGATGACGTGCAGGCCGCGTTCGATGCCGCGCCGCACGTCGCCGGCCACCTCGCGCAGGAACGACGTGGTGGCGACCAGGAGCAGATCGGCCGGTTCGCGCAACGCCGTTTCCAGTCCGCCGCTCACCGCCACCCCCAGCGGCGAACCGCCGGCCAGCTCGCCGACGTCGCGGCCGGCCAGCGCGGGATTCCGCGAACAGGCCGCGGCGATCCGGTACCCCGGACGCGCGCGCAACAGGCGGGTCACGTTGCGCCCCACGCCGCCCACGCCGCACAGCACCACCCTCATCGCCGAACGGCCATCCCTTGGCGCCGCATGGTACCATGCCGGGCGCGGCGCCGGACTCCGGCCGGACCCGGACCCGGCGCCGGAAGGAGCACCCCGTGGCCGACAACGTCCTGACGGCCGGCGCCGCCCGGATCGACATCACCCCGCCGCTCGGTTTCCGTATGCAGGGGGCCATGCGCCGCATCGAAGGCGCCGTGGGAGTGGAGCAGCCGCTCACGGCGACCGCCCTGGTACTGGCCGACGACGGCCACAAGATCGTCATCCTGGACTGCGACCTGATCGGGTTCGACCGCCCGCTGGCGCAGAGGATCCGCCGGCAGATCGCCGACCGCGTCGGCACCACCGCCGCGCAGGTCACCGTGGGCTGCACGCACACGCACAACGGGCCGTGCACGGCGCGCGGCTCGCTGGGCGGACCGCACCACGTGGCGCCGCGAGCGGGCGAGGTCGAGTCGCTCGATCACTACGTCGAGACGCTGGTGCTGAAGCTGGCCGGCGTCAGCGCCATGGCCGACGGCGCCCGACGCCCGGCGCGGGCGGCAGGCGGCCGCGGTCACGCGGCGGTGGCGATCAACCGCGAGGAAGTAGCCGCGGACGGCCGCGTCCTGGTCGGCCGCAACCCCGACGGCGCCAGCGACCACGCCGTCGACGTGCTGCGCGTGGACGACGTGGCCGGCAACCCGATCGCCGTGATCGTCGGCTACGCCGCCCACCCGGTGGTGATGGGCTACCAGACCTACGACCTGAGCCCGGACTTTCCGGGCGTGGTGCGCCGTATCGTCGAAGGGGCGACCGGCGCCACCTGCCTTTACCTGACCGGCGCCGCCGGCGACCAGGCGTGCCGGTCGTTCCTGCAGGGCGACTGGGGCGAGAAGGAGCGCACCGGCGGTCAGGTGGCCGGCGCGGCGCTGCAGGCGTTCTACGGCATAGAGACCCGGCCGCACCGCGAGGTGCGCGAGGAAGGCCGGTCGATCTCGGCGGTGGCGCTGTACCACAAGGAGTTCGAGGACGGGCCCACGCACCGCATCCTGCGCAGCGCCGAGCGGACCGGGACGGTGGCGCTGCAGCCGCTGCCGCCGCTGGCCGACGCGGAGCGGATGGCCGCCGAGGCCGAGCAGAGCCTGCGGCGGCTGCGGGACGCCGGCGCGCCGACCGAGCTCACCGCCCCGCAGGAGATCGAGGCGTACTGGACGCGCACCGTCCTGGATCGGGTCCGCTCCGGCGATACGCGGTGCTCGGTCGACTACGACCTGATCGGCCACCGCCTGGACGACTTCGTCCTGCTCGGCATGCAGGGCGAGCCGTTCGTGGAGATTGGCCTGGGCGCCAAGCGGCGGTCCAAGGCCGCGCACACCATGTTCGCCGGCTACGTCAACGGTGTGCTCGGCTACGTGCCGACCGCGCAGACGGTGCGCCAGGGGGGCATGTCGGTCTCGTCGGCGGTGCGGACCTACGACCTGCCGGCGGCGCCGGCCGCGGACGCGGTCGATACCGTGGTAGCCGGTTTCGGGGAGCTGCTGACGGACCTCGGCCTGTGACCGGCGGCCGCACGCCGCGGCGCGCGCTGATCACCGGCGGCGCCAACGGCTTCGGGCTGGCGACCGCCGCGGCGTTGCTGGCGCGCGGTGACCGGGTGACGATCGCCGACGTCGACCGCCGCCGGCTCGCCGCGGTGCGCGGATCGTTCCCGGACGCGCACGCCGTGGAGATCGACGTCACGCAGCCGTCCTCGGTCCGGCAGGCGGTGGCCGCGAGCGCCGCCGCTCACGGCGGCCTGGACCACTTGATCAACTGCGCCGGCGTCATCCACCTGGCGCCGCTGGCGGAGATCAGCGAGGCGGACTGGGACCGGACCATCGACGTCGACCTGAAGGGGACCTTCCTGTGCTCGCAGGCGGCCGCGCCGCACTTGGCCAAGAGCGGCCGGGGCCGGATCGTCAACATCGGCTCCGACGCGTCCCGGGTCGGCTTTCCGATGATCGCGCACTACTGCGCGGCCAAGCACGGCGTGATCGGGCTGACCCGAGCGCTGGCCGGCGAGCTGGCGCCCGCCAAGGTCACCGTGAACTGCGTCTGCCCGGTCGGCGTGCCGACCACCCGCATGGGCCAGCAGGTGCTGCGCTGGAAGACGGAGGCGACCGGCGCCGCGCCGCAGGACATCCGCGCCGCCACCGCCGCCGCCATCCCGCTGGGGCGCAACGCTGCCGAGACCGACGTGGTCGCCGCCATCCTGTTCTTCCTCAGCGACCGGGCGGCGTTCCTGACCGGGTCCGCGCTCGACGTCGACGGCGGCCTGCTGAGCACCGTCCCGGTACGGGGCCTGACGCCGGACCGGTGACGACGTGGATGCCGGCCGGCCGGCCGTGATACCCTGAACGGCTGAACACGGCGAGCGCCGCGCACTCGCCGCCCGACACCGAGCGAAGGAGAGACACGATGCTGCTATTGAGGACTCGCAAGACCGTAATCGCTGCCTGCGCCGTCCTGCTGGGCTTTGCCGCCGGGGCCCTGGCCCAGGACGCGCCGGGGGCCGGATTGGTGATGTACATGCAGATGGGAGGCAATCCCGGAGACGGCGCCACCCTTGCCCGCCAGACCGGCGCGGCCGAAGCGGCAACCGCGCTCGGCGTGCGTCTCAGGGAACAGTTTTCCGCCTGGGCGCCGGAGACGATGATCAACCAGTTCAAAGAGGCGGTAGCGGCCCGCCCCGACTGCGTCGCCATCATGGGCCATCCCGGCAGCACGGCGTTCTACGACATCGTGGCGCAGGCGGTCCAACAGGGCATCGTGGTCACCGTCGGCAACTCCCCCATGACCGACCTGCAGGCCGAGTTCGGAGTGAACGGCATGGGGTACGCCGGCGTCGATCTGTACGAAGGCGGCAAGCTCACCGCCCAGCACATGCTGGCGCAGGGCCTTGAGGCAGGCGACCAGGCGATGGTCTACGGCGTCTTCAGTCAGGCCGAGCGCGGCCTGTCGGAGAAGGGCCTGGCCGATACGCTGGAGGCGGCCGGCTTGGTCGTCGACCGGCTCGAAATCACCCAGGAAGCCAACAGCGACGCGTCGCTCGCCGTGCCCGTGCTGGCCGCGTACGTCGCCGCGAACCCGGATCTCAAGGCGATCGGCACCCAGCACGGCGGCATCACCGGCATCCTGGCCGAAACGCTGCAGAAATCCGGCAAGCGGCCCGGCGAAATCATCGTCGGCGGGATCGACCTGGCGCCGGCGACCATCGACGGCCTCAAGTCCGGCTACGTCTCCGCGACCCTCGATCAGCTGCTCTATCTGCAGGGGTTCATGCCGGTCGTGCAGTGCGTCCTGACCGCCCGATACAAGATGCCCGGCCTGTCGCTCAACACCGGCGCCGGCACCGTGACGCCGGATACGATCGACGGCCTGGTCGATCTGATCGACGCCGGCATTCGCTGACCCGGCTCCGACGGTGGCGCGCGCCGTGACCGGCCGCGACGCGCGGCCACCGGCCGGCGCCCGGCGCGCGGACGGCTTTACCGACATCGTCCGCATGGATGGCGTGCAGAAGTACTTCGGCGCAATCCACGCGTTGCGCGACGTGAGCCTCCGCGTCGGCCGCAATGAGATCGTGGGGTTGATCGGCGACAACGGCGCCGGCAAGTCGACCCTGATCAAGGTGATGACCGGCGTGACGCCGCCGAGCGCGGGCCGGCTCTTCGTCCGCGACCGGGAGATCGACCTGAGCGACTACTCCGTGCGGATGGCCCACGACCTGTCGATAGAGACCGTGTACCAGGACCGGTCGCTTGCCGACAAGCAGCCGTTGTGGCGGAACTTCTTCGTCGGCAGGCAGATCACCGGCCGCTTCGGCTTCATCGACATCAAGCGTCAGAAGGCGATCGCGGAGCAGATCCTGCTCAAGTCTATCGGCTTTCGCGGCGCCGGCATCACCGTCGACTCGACCGTCGCCGAGCTGTCCGGCGGCGAACGCCAGGGCATCGCCATCGGCCGCGCCATGCACTACGATGCCGACCTTATCGTCCTGGACGAACCGACGGCGGCCCTGGCCGTCAAGGAGGCGCGCAAGGTGCTGGACTTCGTGGCCGAGATACGGGCAGCGGGGCGGGCCTGCGTCTACATCGAGCACAACCTGGCCAACGTCCATGAGGTGGCGGACCGCCTGATCGTGCTGGACCGCGGCGCCGTAGTCGCGGAGATCCGTCCGCCGGACATGCCGGTGGCGGAGCTCACCGACTATCTCATCTCCATACAGCAGCACGACTGATCGAGGGGCAGGATGGCCGCGCGGGCAGGAACGTCGGTTACACGGCGCATCGAAGGCTTGTCGATCATCGTGGTCTTCCTGTTGCTGCTCGGCCTGTTCATGTACACCGCTCCGCACGTGTTCTTTGCCCCGTTCATCTACACCACCTTTCTTTCGACGCTGCCGCCGCTGATACTGCTGGCGGTCGGCCTGACTTTCGTGATCGGCGCGGGCGAGATAGACCTGTCCTTCCCGGCGATCATCGGCTTTTCCGGGTTCGTGTTCGCGGTGCTGTTCAAGGAATACCGGCTCGGATGGATCGCCGTCGCCGCCGGACTGGCGGCCGGCGTTCTGGTCGGTCTGCTCAACGGCTTGCTGATCGCCAAGCTCGGACTCCCCTCCTTCATCGCGACGCTCGGCACGCAGTTTCTATGGTTCGGCATGGCGACGGTGCTGTCCGGCGGCAAGTCCTACGCGCTGCGGGGAGCGGATGAGAGCACGGTGTGGCAGGCGATCGTCGGCCGGCCGCTCGCCGGGGTCGACGGTCCGCCGTGGCTCTGGCAGCTGCCGCTGCAGGCGCTCTGGACCGCCGTGATCGTCGCGGCGCTCTGGTTCCTCCTGAATCGGCACCGCTTCGGTGAGCACACGCTGTTCATCGGGGACTCGAACGAAGTCTCCCGCGTGGTCGGCATCAACGTCGACCGGGAGAAGATCAAGCTCTTCACCATGATGGGTCTGCTTGCCGGCGTCGCGGCCATCATGCTCACCTTGGAGAACAAGAACTACTTCGGGAACCAGGGCCAGGGGTACCTGCTCACGGCCATAGCGTCGGCGCTGATCGGCGGCACGTCGATCTTCGGCGGCCGGGCGACGATCATCGGCACCGTGTTCGGATGCCTGATCATAGGCATGATCGAGGCCGGGCTGGTGGCGTCGGGCCTCACCGGCGCCTGGGTGCGCACCATCCAGGGACTGGTGTTCCTGATCGCGATTATACTGTATCTGATCATGGAGGAACCACAACGGCGCGCCGCGTTCCTGGCGCGCTTCCGGCCGGCCGGCCGCCGGCCCATGACGCATCCCGCCGGGCCCCCGGAACCCGGCGCCCGCTGAACGCCATGCAGTACGACCCGCGCGTACCCGGCCGCACGCCCGACATCGAACGCCCGCCGCGGGCACTGATCGACCGCTTCGCCGGCGTGTCGAGCGCGACCGCCGCCGGCGACCTGAACGAGCTGGGGATACGCGATCCGTACCTCCTGGGACCGGCGCCGCGCACGCCCGGCGCCCGCATCGTCGGCCCCGCGCTGACGCTGCAGTTCATGCCGAAGCGCGAGGACCTGTACACCCGCGGCGCCTACGACGACCCCGAGCTGCAGCTACACCGCCACTGCCTGTACCACACGCAACCGGGCGACGTGGTCGTGGTCGACGCCCGTGGCGACCTGCGGAGCGGCGTGTTCGGGGAGATGATGCTCACCTACTTCAAGGGCCGGGGCGGCATCGGCGCCGTGATCGACGGCTGCATCCGCGACTTTCCCATCGCGCGCACCCTGGGAATCGGCTTGTGGCTGCGCGGCGCGACTCCGAACTTCCACACCCAGACCGACATCATCCCGTTCGCGGTCAACGCGCCGGTCGCCTGCGGCAACGCGCTGGTCATGCCCGGCGACCTGATCATTGCGGACGACGACGGCGCGGTGGTGGTGCCGATCGGCATGGCCGAGGAGCTGGCCGAACGCGCGTCCGAACACGCCGAATGGGAGGACTTCAGCCGCGAGCGGCTCGGCGCAGGCGGCGACCTGCGCCGCTACTACCCGCTCGACGACGCGGCGCGCGCCGAGTACGAGGCGTGGAAAGCGCGCCGCGCGCCGGATAGCGACGAGAGCCCGGCACTGCCATGAAGATCGTCGACGTGCGCATCCACCAGGTGGTCGTGCCGATGCGGCCGGGTGTCGTGCACTCGGAGGGGGTGGACGACAAGCTCTGCGCGCCCGATCCGGTGACCGGGCGGTCGCTCAACTTCTGGGAGTTCCCCAAGTGGATCATCGAGGTCGAGGCCGACAACGGCCTGATCGGATTGGGTGAACCGCGGCGCGGCGACCTGTACGGCCCGCTGCGCGAGCAGGCCGGCCTGATGGTCGGCAAGGAGCTGATCGACCTGCCGGTCGGCAACCTGCCGCTGCCGCACGCCGACGACTACGAGTCGTATATCATCTACGAAGCGTATGAGATGGCGTGGCTCGACCTGCTCGGCAAACATCTCGGCGTGCCGGTCCATCACCTGTTGGGCGGCAAGAAGATCGAACGCGTGCCGGTCGACTTCTGGATGGGCCGCGGCACCCCGGAAGACACCGCGGCGCGGGCGCGGACCGGACTCGAACTCGGCTTCCGGGGCATGAAGATGAAGTGCGCGCTCGGCGACCCGATCGCCGAACGGGTCGCGGCCGTGCGCGAAGTGGCCCCGCACTTCCCGATCGTGTTGGACCCCAACGAACGGTTCGTCGATCCGGCCGGCACGCGCGAGGTGTCGCGGTCGCTCGACGGCCTGGACCGCGTCACCTTCGAGAGCCCGATGCCGCAGCACCGCCTCGACTGGTATGCGGAGGTGCGCGGCGCCATACCGCAGCCGGTGGCCCTCCACCTGACGTCGATCACCGACCTGCTGCCGGCGGTGCGGGCGGAGGCGGCCGACTGCTACAACCTGCTCGGCCCGCTCAAGGAGTTCGTCGAGTGGGCGACCCTGACGCGCAAGGCCGGTCTGCCGACGTGGCGCGGCACCGGCGTCGACCTCGGCGTGCGCGACGTGTCGAGCGTGCACGCAGCGGCGGCTGCCGGTTGCGAGCTGCCGTGCGACATCATCGGCAGCCTGCTGCGCGAGGATGACCTGATCGTCGATCCCATCCCTTTCGAGGACGGCATGCTGATCGTGCCGGACGCGCCCGGCCTGGGGGTGGAGCTGGACCGGGACGCGCTGGCCCGCTACAGCGTGCCGATAACGGAGGACTGCTCGGCATGAACGCGGACGGATTGCGGGAGGCGTACCTGTTCTGCTACCCCTGGGACTTCGCCGACGAAGGAGTCGACCGGCTGGTTGGCCGGGCGCGCGATCTGGGCGTCACCCACCTGGCGGTCGCCAGCCTCTATCACGCCGGCTTCTTCTTCTATCCGCACAACCCGCGGCGCAAGGTCCACATGCTCGAAGACGGGGTCGCCTACTACCACCCCGACCCGCAGCGCTACCCCAGAGGCATGGCCCCCCAGGTAGCCGCCGTCAGCCGCGACCGGGACCTGTTCGGCGACGTCTGCGACGCGGCGGTGCGCGCCGGCCTGAAGGCGTGTTCGTGGACGGTGCTGCTGCACAACTCCCGCATCGGCTTGGCCCACCCGGCGTTGACCGTCCACAACGCGTACGGCGACAGCTACCCGCACGCGCTCAGCCCCGGCCACCCGACCGCAGCCGGCTTCGCGCGCGGAGTGATCGGCGACCTGGCGTCGCGGTATCCGCTCGACGCCATCATGCTGGAAGCGGTCGACTACCGTTCCCGCGCGCACGGCGGCTCCTGGGTCGGCGGCCACCACCACGAACGGCAGGGGACGCACCTGCGCCCGCTGGAGCACGCCCTGCTCGACCTGTCCTTCAACCCGGCCGACGTCGCCAGCGCCGAGGCCGGCGGCGCCAGCTTGGCGAGCGCCAGTATCGACGCGCGCGGGCTGCGGGCTGCGGTGCGCAGTCACCTGGATGCGTACCTGGCGGCGGCGCCCGACGCGCCGTCCGATCTGCCCGATTCCGTGGAGGCGTTCGGCCGCCTGCACCCGGCCCTGGAGGACTACCAGCGTGTGCTGGCCCGGAACGAAGCGCGGCTCCTGCGGGACTTGAAGCGGGAGGCCGAGCCGTACGGCGCGCGCCTGATGGGGCCGGCCGATCCGGCGATCGATCTGGTGATGAGCGGCGCGTACGGCGAGCCGCCGGAACGGACGGCGGCGATCGCCCGCGCCGCGCGCGCCGGGCTCCGCGAACGGCAGGAGCTGATCGTGCTGCTCCGCATGGGCTTCTACGGCAGCGCCGGGCACGGAACGCCGATCGTCACCGAGCGGGCGATGATCGACAGCGTACGCGCGGTCGCCGACGCAGGCGCGCACGCGGTCGGCTTCTACAACTACGCCGAAGCGCCGGCCCGCTGTGTCGACTGGATCGCGCCCGCGTTGCGCGCCGCCGGCCTGACGGGTTGACCGGCCGGGCAGGAGGCGGCCCGTGCGGTACGCGCGTCTGGGCGCAACGGACCTGCGCGTGTCGCGCCTCTGTATGGGCACGGTGTTCCGCAGTGAACCGGATTGGGCGACCTGTGTCACGGCCATCCACAACGCCGCCGAGCTCGGCTGCAACTTCATAGACTGCGCCGACTTCTACGGAACCGGCCGTTCCGAACGGATCGTCGGCGCGGCGGTCGAGGGGCGGCGCGACCGCTTTGTCGTCACCACCAAGGTCGGCGCGCCGATGCCGGAGGCGCCGGCCGGCGGCCTGCGGCGGGACTACGTCCTGCGCGCCTGCGAGGCGAGCCTGCGGCGCCTGTCGACCGACTACGTCGATTGCTATCTGTGCCACTTCCCCGACCCGGCCACGCCGCTTGAAGAGACGCTGGCGGCGTTCGACCGCTTGGTGACCGACGGCAAGGTGCGTTACCCCGGCGTCAGCAACTTCAGCGCCGCGCAGACGCGGGAAGCGGTCGAGATCGGCCGCCGGCGCGGTTCGGCGCCCATCGCCTGCAACCAGGTCGGCTACAGCCTGCTCGACCGGCGCGTCGAACGGGAGCTGTTGCCGGCGGTCGAGCCGCTCGGCGTCGGCGTCACCGCCTACGCGACCACCGCGATCGGGCTGCTGGCCGGCCGCTACCGGTACGGCCGGCCGCCGCCGCCCGATACCTCCTGGCGCCGCGGGCCGTACAACTTTCGCGCCGCCATGACGCCGGCGACCGGCCGCGTGATCGACGCGGTGCTCGACGCCGCCCGCCGGTGCGGGACCACGCCGTCCCGCGTGGCGACCGCCTGGTGCCTGCGGCTGCCGGCGGTGAACGCCGCGATCATCGGCACCGACACGCCCGACCAGGTACGGCGAAACTTTGCGGACGCGGACTGGGAACTGCCGCCGGAGGAGGCGGAGCAGCTGGACCGGTGCTCCGCCGGCGCGCGGCTGGTGGTGCGCAAGGACTGCCCGCAGGGCTACCGGCCCCAGGCAGGGACCGGCCGGGGCTGAGCGCGCTACGGGGCGCGCCGCGGGCGCACTATACTCACGCCGTGGCCCACCTCCTGGAAGCCGGCGGCCTGACCAAACGGTACGGCGCCACGATGGCTCTGGACGGCGTCACCTTCACGGTCGACGCCGGGATCACCGGGCTGCTCGGCCCCAACGGCGCGGGCAAGAGCACGGCCATGAAGCTGTTTCTGGGGCTGCTTGCGCCGACGCGCGGCTCGGCGGTGGTGATGGGGCGGCTGCCGTACCGGGACCCGGGAGTGCGGACCCATCTGGGCTACATGCCGGAGCATGACTGCCTGCCCCCGGCGGCGACCGCCGCCGAGTTCCTGAACCACGTGGCGCAGGTCAGCGGCCTGACGCCCGCATCGGCGCGCAGCCGGACCGCCGACATCCTTCGCCACGTCGGCATCGACGAGGAGCGGCACCGCGCCATCGGCGAGTATTCGACCGGCATGAAACAGCGGGTGAAGTTCGCGCAGGCGCTGGTGCACGACCCGGCGCTGGTCTTTCTGGACGAGCCGACCGCCGGTCTGGACCCGGTCGGCCGCGAGGAGATGCTGGCGCTCATCCGCCGGACCGGCCGCGAGTTCGGGATCAGCATCATGCTGTCCACCCACCTGATGGCGGACGTGGAGACGACCTGCGACCGCATCCTGGTGCTGGAAGGCGGAAGCCTGGTCGAAGCCGGCGAGGTCGCGCGGTTCACCGCAGCGTCGGAGACCGTCTTCATCGACGTCGAGGATCGCAGCGAAGCGGTGCTGGCCGCGCTGGCCAAGCGCGGAGTGCGCGCCGCGGCCGCCGACGGCTCGATCGCCGTGGAGCGGGCCGGCGGCGCCGAGTACGACGAGATCAGGGACGCGCTGGCGGAGGTGGGGGCGCGCCTGCGGCGGCTGGGACCGCGGCGCGGGCGCCTGTCCGACATCTTCCGGGAGCCGCCCGCATGAGCACGCCCGACGGGCAGGTATTCGACCTTGGCTACCGCCGCTACCGCGGCGCCCGCGAAGGGCGGAGCCGGGCCCGCAAGGCGCTGGTGGTCAACGGCGTCCGCACCTGCCTGGGACTCGGCCGCGGCGGGCGGGCGAAGATCCTGCCGATCCTGTTCCTGGCGGCGGTGGTGGCGCCGGCGCTGGTGCTGGCGGCCATCGCCGGGCTGTTGGGGGCCATGGCCGAACAGATCCGGCCGCCCGGTCCGCAGGACTACTACCGCTTCGTGTCGCCGATCCTGCTGGCGTTCGCGGCGATCATCGCCCCCGAGCTGCTGTGCGCCGACCGGCGGGACGGCGTGCTCACCCTCTACTTGGTGCGTCCGCTGTCGCCGGCCGACTACGTGGCGGGCCGCTGGCTGGCGTTCTTCGCGGTGAGCCTGACCTATATCTACGCCGGGCAGGCGGTGTTGCTGGCCGGCCTGCTGCTGGGCGCCGGAGCGCCGATCGACTACCTGCGGGACCGCTGGCTCGACATCCCGCGGTGGCTGGCGGCCGGCCTGCTGATCGCGGTAGTGACCACGACGATCCCGCTGGCCGCCGCTTCTCTGACCTCGCGGCGGGCATACGCTACGTTGTCGGTCATCGGCCTGTTCTTCGTCTCCAGTTCCGCCGCGGCGCTGCTGGCCACCGAGCAGTGCGTGACCACGCCGCCCGCCGCCCCCGGCGCACGCCCGGCAATGGAGTGCCGCCCCCAGCTCGGGACGATCGGCGAACTGGTCCGCTTGCTCGACTTCGGCCGCACCCCGTCCCTGATCAGCGACTGGGTCTTCGGGGTGTATGACGACCGGGCGCAGAGCGTCCAGCAGGAGGCGGCGGAGGTTGCGGTGGACGGAGAACAGATCACCGTGTGGTTGGCCCGGCCACCCATCGCTACCGCCATCGCGTCGTGGGCGCTGATGGTCGTTGCGCCGGCGTTGATCCTGTGGCGGCGGTACCGCCGGCCGGCGGAGTGACCGCCTCGCCGAACCCCGCGAACGGGGCGGTGATCGACGTCCGCGGGGTCTCCAAGTGGTTCGGCGGCGTGGTCGCCGTCAACGACCTCTCCGTGCGGGTCGGTCCCGGCATCACCGGACTGCTCGGCCCCAACGGCGCGGGCAAGACCACGCTGCTCTACCTGATCACCGGCCTCGCCCGCTGTTCGCTCGGCACGGTCACGATCCTGGGCCGGCCGGTCAGAGACGACCCGGACCTGTACCGGCGGGTCGGCTTCATGCCGGAGCACGAATCGACCTATCCGTTCCTGACCGGCCGGCAGCTGGTGGAGACATCGGCCAAGCTGCATGGCGTCGACCGGGTCGCCGAGGCGGCCGACCGGGTGATCGAGATGGTCGCCATGGCCGACGCGCAGGGCCGGTCGATCGGCGGCTATTCGCGCGGTATGCGGCAGCGCATACGGCTGGCGGCGGCGCTGGTCCACGACCCCGACGTGATCATCCTGGACGAGCCGCTCAACGGCACCGATCCGCGCCAACGGCTGCAGTTCCGGGACGCCATGCAGCGGTTGGCGGCGGCCGGCAAGACGATCCTGATCTCCTCCCACATCCTGGAGGAAGTGGAGACCTTGGCGGGCCGGGTGCTGTTGATGCTGGGCGGCAAGCTGGCGGCGGCCGGCGATTATCGAGCGATCCGGGCCAAGCTCGACGAACGCGCCTATCAGGTGCGGGTCACGGTCGAACGGCCGCGGGAGATGGCGGCGGCGCTGGTCGAGCTCGACGCGGTCGAATCGATCGCGTTCCCGGATGACCGGTCCCTGGTTTTGCAGAGCCGGAACGTGGCCGGCGTGCAGAGGGCGCTCCCGCGCCTGGCGAGCGAGCGGGGCATCCGGCTGACCGCGGTGGAGCCGCTCGACGATTCGCTTGAGAGCCTGTTCGAGTACATGGTGCGGCGGTGATGGCGGCCGTGCTGCGCCTTTCGCTCCGGCAGATCGCCGGCTTCCGCCGCCTGCTGGTCGTGGGGGCGCTGGCGCTGTTGCCGATCGTGGCCGCGCTGCTGCTCCGTGACAACGCGGCCGGTACGGATGGCCGGCAGGACAGCATGGCCGCCCTGATCGACTCCCTGCTGGCCGGCGCGGTGCTGCCGATCGCGACGATGGCGCTGGCCACGCGCACGTTCGGCAACGACGTGGAGGATCGGACGCTCAGCTTTATCGCGCTCGCCCCGATCGCCCGCTGGCGGATCGCGCTGCCGAAGCTGGCGGCGTCGGTGCTGATCGCCGCCCCGCTGGTGCTCGGCAGCGGGATCGTCACCGCCTGGATCGGCAGCGGCGGCGACCTGCGCACGGTCGCCGCGGTCTGCGCCGGACTGCTCACCGGCGTGGCCGCCTACGCCGCCCTGTTCACCTGGGCCGGCCTGGTGACCGTGCGGGCGTTGCCGTTCGCCGTCATCTACGCGGTCCTGTGGGAAGGCGTGGTCAGCTCGCAGGTCTCCGGCGTCCGGTACCTGAGCATCCGCTCGTACGCGCTGTCGGTCATGCACGCCGCCGACGCCGGCGCCGGCCTGGGCGGGATCGCCAACCGCCTGGTCGATCTGCCGGTGGCGCTGGCCGCGGCGGCGGTGCTGGTGACCGGCTTCCTGCTGCTCACCGTCCAACGCCTCAAACGGATGGACGTGCCGTAGGCCCGCGCGCCGCGCTCGCGCGCCGCGCTCGCGCGCCGCGCACGGCGTCAGCGGCCCGCCGGGTGGATGGTCGCGGCGGCGATGACGTCACGGAAGCGGTCGAACGGCATGCCGGCCGAGCGCACCCAACGCCAGATGCACTCCCGCAGCTCCATGCCGTAGTCGCAGATGCGTTCCGGTTTGCCCTTCCGCCACGGCTCGGGCGGCCATACGGTGTGGCCCAGCTTGGTGCAGACCTGGATGCGGCGGTCGTCGAGCCGCAGGCGGATGCGCCGCCGGTCGATCCACTGCGCGCGCCGGCGCGCCTGGAACATGGCGGCGCCGGTCCCGTCCGGCAGCTCGAACAGCCACGCCTCCACGTCGGCGCCGGGCAGGCGGATCACCTGACGCCCCCGGTGGCCGTACAGGAAGCGCGAATCGTGCACGGTCATCTCGAAGCGCATGCGCGGCGCCCGGCCGAGCCGCAGATATTCGGCGAAGGCGCCGCCGTAGCCGGGCACGCAACCCTCGAACGATTCGCCCCAGAGCTCGGACCGCACCGTGTCCGGGTCGACCGCCAAGCGGTGCTCGGCGACGTGGCCGTGGAACTCAGCGGCCAGCCCTTCGTACAAGTCGGTGAGCGAACCGCGGAACTCCGTGGTGAACCGGAGCGCATACGGAACGCCCAACGACTCGGCCGCCGCCTCGGTCAGATACGCCGGGCCGCCGAGCTGCGCGAACAGCGTCGGCTCCGAGCGGCTCCGCAGCTCGGCAAGCCAGCGCCGCTTCACCTCCCGTTCGATCCCCACGAAGAGCTCCATGTTGTCGGCGCGCACCTGCTCGGGCGTCAGCGCCTCGTAGCAGCACGGATGGATCAGAAAGATGATCGATCCGCACGGCCGGTCGGCCGGTGCGCTCATCGCGCCGCCCGCGGGGAAGCGGTCGTCACCCTTACGGCCGCACCGGTTCCAGCCCCGACGGGATGACGCGGATGCGTTGCGAGCGCGCCAGGGTTCGGAAGGTGTCCCAGTAGACGTAGAGCACCTCGTCGGGCGCCACCTCGACCATCGAACCCATCGCCCACAGGCCGGTGTCGATCATGGTGCCCTGGTCCCAGGTGAGCCCGTCGTCATGGCTGCAGTGCACGGTGAGGCCCGGCATGCGGTGGGCGATCAGCAGCGCGCCGGAGGCGGTCCGCACCATATTGGGCGCTGCGTACCCCGCGAACGGCCCGCGCACCGCCGGCCCCCAGGTGCGGCCGCCGTCGTCCGACCAGGTCTCCCACATCACCGGCGAGTAGATCGGCCGCACGTAGGCGGTGACCCGGCCGTTGCCGTGCTGCACCGCCGAGCACTCGGTCAGGTCCAGGTTGCCCTCCATCGGCGCGCCGTCGTCGTGAAAGCCGGGCGTGTCGACGTTGACCGGGGCGCTCCAGGTGACGCCGTCGTCGTCGCTCCGCGCGCAGAACGCCTGACAGTGCCAGGAGCCCCAGGTGTGGAGCGGCAGCGGGTTGTCGTGCATGTCCCGGCCGTGCAGCAGGAAGGCCAGGATGGCGCCGTCGTCCAGGTTGAGAAATCCCATCGGCGCCAAGCTCTGCACCGGCGGCTCCGTGCGCGGCCCTACGTGCAGATTGGTGACGCCGGCCGCGGTCCAGGTCCGGCCGCGGTCGCTCGACTGGTACACCAGCTTGTGATCGGGGCCGGGAAGCATGGCGATCAGCCGTCCGCGCGGCGTGAGGTGCATACGCGCCGGGGACCAGGAGCTGTCGATGTCGCCGAGGCCGAGCGGCTGCACGTCCGACCAGGTGCGCCCATTGTCGACGGAGCGGGTCAGGAACGGCTGCGCGCGCGCCATCAGGGCGTCCGAGGTGTCGCCCTGCACGTTGATCAGCATCAGCAGCTCGCCGTCGTCGAACCGCTTGAGGTCGATCGGTTGCTGCCAGCCGGCGGCGCGGTGCGGCAGCGGGAGCCACCAGTTGGCGGGCTGCTCGATCCCGGCCGTCCAGATCGGGGCCGGAGCGGCCGGTCCGCGCACGCGGACGTTGCCGATCTCCGCCTCTCCGAACAGGTACGCGCCGACCGAGCCGGGACCGGGATAGGTCCCGTCGCTCGCCTCGAAGCGCCCGTAGTCGCCGACGCGCACGGTGAACCGGTCGCCCTGCACGGTTATCTCGCACTGCAGACGGATGCCGTTGGTGCTCGGCACCCGCGGGATCATCTGCAACCGGATGAGATTGAGGTAACCGGCGTCATCCATCTTCGAAAGCGCGACCCAGAAGTGCTGCGCTCGCGACGCCTGCCCGCAGTTGGGGAAGTGCACGAGATAGAAGTGGGACTCGTCACGGGCGCGCAGGATGATGCCGGCGTCGCTGTGGCTGCGGAGCAGAAAGTCGAAGCTGACGCGGCAGTCCTGAAAGGCGCGGGTGCGGTCGAACGCGAAGTGCGCTCCCTGCAGGGGCGCGATTTCGGCATTCGCCAAGCGGGGCGGAATCGTCAGGGCGCCGTCACCGCCGTCGGTCCAGGCGCCGTTGACGAAGTGCCAGCCGCTGCCGTCGCCGACGGTGAGGGCTGTGTTGGTGGACATGCCGCCAGTGTACGCCATGTTGCCGCCCGCAGTCAGTACGCGCGGTGCGGCCGGCGTGCTACGGTGGCGGCATGACGATTCGAGATCGACTTTGGCTCTGGGGAATGAAGGTCAACACGCTTGCCGAGGTCGGCTACGACCTGCCGGCATCGACCATGACCACCGAGGGGGCGATCCGCATGACCGGAATCGCCAACGTGCTGATGGCGGGCGGTTTGCCCTTGAACCGCGAAACGCTCGATTCGATGCCGTCGGCGCGGCGCATCATCTGCAAGTGGGCCATCCACCGGCAAGATGACCGCGGCCAGGCGGTGATCGACCACGAGCGGGCGCTCGGCGCGCTGCGGGGCGCCAAGGCGCTGGCGCGGCAGGACCCGCGGATCGAGGCGTATCTCATAGACGACTTCAGCTCGGCCAGCGTGACCGCCGGCGTCGGTCCCGAGCACTTGGCGCGCCTGCAGTACCTCAACGCGCTGGAGCCGCCGCAGCTGCCGTTCATGGGGACCATCTACACCATGACCCTGGACCGACCGGAGCTGGCCGGTCTGCTGCCGCACTTCGCCGGGTACCTGACGCCGCTCTGGCATGCCGCCGACATCGACGGGCTGCCGGCCGACGTGCGGCGTCTGGCGCGGATGAGCGGCGGCAAGCCGCAGCTGCTCTGCATCTACCTGTACGACTTCGGCAACCATGAGCTGGTCGGCTACGACCTGATGCGGCGCCAGCTCGACGTGGCGGAGACGCTGCTGCGCTCGGAAGCGGTCTTCGGCGTGGTCATCCTGGGCACCTGCCTGATGGACCTGGACTGGGAGTCGAACGCCGCTCTTGCCGACTGGCTGCGGGAAAAGGGCGACCTGCCAGTGTAGCACGAACTGCCGGCGCGCGGCGGCGCCTGAGGCATGTTTACTAATTTGACAAAGATTAGTAGAGTATTGTCAATGACGACGCAGTTGCCCGCCATAGCGGAGCGTGGCCCGTGAGGATGCCGCGGCGACCGCCCGACCTGGACCCGCTGCTCCGGAGTATGGACGCGGACCCCGCGCGGCTGGCTCAGGTACTGACAAGCGCCGCGGACCACGCCGCCGGCCGGCACCTGCATTGGGACCAGCTGCGTCGCCGCGAACCGCCGCCCGGCTTGACCCACGAGGAGTGGTGGATCGCGGAGAAGCTGCAGCGGTCCGTTTCCGCGCAAGTGATCCCCGTGCGGGACAGCGCCGACGCTCCCTTCCGCTACAGCCTGACCGTGCCGATCCAGCAACGCCTGCATCGGCTCGATCTGGGAGCCGGCGGCAGCGTCGGCATGCCGGCCCAAATCACCAATCCGGAGACGCGGGATCAATACTACGTCTCCTCCCTGATCGAAGAAGCGATCACCTCAAGCCAGTTGGAGGGCGCCTCGACCACCCGCCGGGTAGCCAAGGAGATGATCCGCTCGGGCCGCGCGCCGGCCGATCGAAGCGAACGCATGATCTATAACAACTACCTCACCATGCAGGAGATACGTCGCCTCAAAGACCAGCCGCTGTCGCGCCGACTGCTCTACGACATCCACCGGTCGGTGACGGACGGCACGCTGGACGACGACGGCGCCTCCGGCCGGCTCCGCAACCCCGACGAGCGGATCCGCGTGGTCGATCAGCGCGACGGCGCCGTGCTGCACACGCCGCCGCCGGCCAGCGAGCTCCCCGCCCGGCTGGACGCGGTGTGCCGGTTCGCCAACGCGGCCTCCGGCGGCCCGGAGCGGTTTGTCCATCCCGTGCTTCGTTCGATCATCCTGCACTTCCTGCTCGCCTACGAGCACCCGTTCGTCGACGGCAACGGGCGCACGGCGCGGGCGCTGTTCTACTGGTCGATGTTGCGGCGCGGGTACTGGCTGGTCGAGTTCCTGGCGATTTCACCCATCATCCGTAGCGGCCCGGCGCGTTACGGCCGGGCGTTCCTCCATACGGAGACCGACGACAACGACCTCACCTACTTCATCGACTACCACCTGGACGTGCTCGATCGCGCGTTGCGGGCGCTGCATGCGTACCTGGAACGCAAGAGCAAGCAGTGGCGGCACTTGGAGTACGTCGTGCAAGGGTTGACCGGTCTCAACCACCGGCAGCGGGCGCTGCTGGGCCACGCCCTGCGGCATCCGCGGTACCCGTATACCATTGAGGGTCACCGGTCCAGCCACGACGTCGTCTATCAGACGGCCCGCTCCGACCTGCTCGAGCTGGCCGATCTGGGATTGTTGGAGGCATCCAAGATCAGGAATCGTTGGCGCTTCCTGCCGGTCGCCGACCTGGAGCGGCGACTGGCCGCCCCGGCCGAACGATGAATGCCGGCGACGGCGCGGCGACGTGCTCACCCGCCGTTGAGGCGGAAGATGACGATGCGTCGGCGTTGCCGGAGAACTTGGGTGGGTACCAGTACTAGTGGTCGTAGCGCAAGCGGCGCGCCGATCTGGCTGATTGCAAGTGAGACTTGCAATTTGCCACAGACACCGCTACCAGGTAGGTTTGGCGCATGTATCGGCGCACCCTGGAGCCGCGGCTGCGGCGGCTGGCCGGCCAGTTCCCGGCGGTGTTCCTTACCGGGCCGCGGCAGTCGGGCAAGACCACGCTCGCGCGGTCGTTGTTCGCCGGCCACGCCTACCTCAACCTGGAGGAGCCGGACACGCGGGAGCACGCGCTGGACGACCCGCGAGGACTGTTGGCGGCGCACCGCGCCGGCGTGATTCTGGACGAGGTGCAGCGGGCGCCGGAGCTCCTGTCCTACATACAGGCGGCGGTCGATGAGGACTCGACCCCCGGGCGCTACGTACTCACCGGCTCGCAGCAGCTCCCGCTCACCCGCTCGGTGAGCCAGACGCTGGCCGGGCGGGCGGCGGTGTGCGTGCTGCTGCCGCTCGGCCTGTCCGAGCTGACCGGGACGCCGGGCGGCGATCCGTGGCGGCCGGACGAACCGCGTGACGGCGACCCGCCGGCGCCGGCCGGACTCGATCTGAACGGCGTCCTCTACCGGGGGCTGTTCCCGCGCATCCACGACCGCGGGCTTGACGCTACGGAGTGGCTCGGCTCCTACTACACGACCTACGTGGAGCGTGACGTGCGCGACCTCGGCGGCGTCGGCGACCTGGACACCTTCCGGCGCTTCGTGCAGCTCTGCGCCGGGCGTAGCGGGCAGCTGCTGAACCTGACGTCGCTCGGCTCCGACTGCGGCGTGTCCCATACCACGGCGCGCGCCTGGATTTCCCTGCTGCAGGCGCTGTTCGTCGTGCACCTGCTGCCGCCGCATCATCACAACTTCTCCAAGCGCGTCATCAAGAGTCCCAAGCTCTACGTTCTGGACCCCGGCTTGCTGTGCCATCTGCTGCGCATCCGGGAGCCCGAACAGATCGCCCTGCACGCCAGCCGCGGCGCGATCTTCGAGACCTTCGTGGTGGGTGAATACCTCAAGGCGTTCACACATCGGGGCGTCCGCTCGCCGTTGTACTTCTGGCGCGACCGCGGCGGCCACGAAGTCGATCTGGTGATCGACGACGGCGCGCGCCTGCTGCCGGTGGAAATGAAGGCCGGCCTGACGCTCAGCGGTGGGCTCTACGACGGTCTGGACTGGTTCTGCGCCCGCGGCGGCTCGGCGGCCCCGCACGGCGTGCTGGTGTACGGAGGCGACCGGTGGCTGCGCCGTCGCGGCCACGTGACGCGGCCGTGGCGCGCCTGCGTCTGACGGGGCCGGTGGACAGCCGGACAGCCCTCCGTCAGCGGCTACGGGCTCACCCTCGGTCGAGGCGGAAGATGCGGTCGGCGTTGCCGGAGAACAGCGCGGTCTGCTCGTCCGGGCTGAAGTCGGCGACGATCCGGCGGTACGCCTGCACGACGTCGGTGTAGGACGAAAACAGCCGGTCCACCGGCCAGTTGGTGCCGAAGAAGGAGCGCTCCACACCCCAGGCGTCGATGCATTCCAGGACCCAGGGACGGATCGAATCGACGGTCCATCGGTGGTCGCACATCCCCAGCCCGGAGATCTTGACTACGGTGTGGTCGAGCGCGGCCAGCGAGCGCATGCCGCGCTTCCATTCCTGAAAATACTCCGCATCGCGCCGCCGCGGAAAGCCGGCGTGGTCGATGCAGTAGGTGATGCCGGGGTAGCGCTTCACCAGCGCCGCCGCGTCGCTCATGGCCGGCACCACCGGATCGTCGCAGCAGACCAGCCCGTGCCGCTCCAGCAGCGCGTAGCCGCGCTCCCAGCGCGGATCGGTCAGGTAGCCGTCATAGCGAAGGTCGCGGATACCGCACACGTTCGGATACTCCAGGTGCCGCTCGATCACGCGCTCCGCGCCGCCGGCCGTCAGATCGGCAAAGGCGACGATGGTCAGCGGGAATCCCAGCCGGTCGGCAAACCCCTGCACGAAGCGGGTCTCCTCGACCGGATCCCGTATGCCGATCGCCGCCTGCACGTGGACGGCCTTGGTCGTGCCGGCCAGGCGCGACTCGGCTATGAAGTCGTCCGCCCAGTACCGGACCGCCTTGAGCGCGTCGCGGTTGCCGGTCTCGTCATCGTCGGCGTCCGCCTCCGTCCCTGGCTGCAGCCATGAGTAGTGCAGGGCGGGATCGCGCAGATCGTAAAAGTGAACGTGCGTGTCGGTGAATGCCAAGTCGTTCATCGGCTCCTCCGGCGTGCGTAAGTTTTCGGCAGCGTAAACGCTACCCGTGCTCCCGTCTTCGGACTTCGACCACGCAGTATGGGCCCGGTTCGCATCTGCCGGCCGCGAAGTCGCGGGCCATCGCGACGGCGGTCTCCCGGTCGTCGACCAGACAGTACCGGTTCACCGGGTACTCCTGAGCCATGCCGTTGCACGCCAGCGGCGAGCAGCCGAAGCCGGGCGCCTGGTTCCCGCCCTCGTGTAAGGTTCCAACGTACCGCTGCACCGCATCGTATCCGATGCGCAAGAATCCCGCCGGTATCGGCGCGGCGGTGAGCTCCTTCGGCAGCGGGTGATCGGTGTTCCGGCCGGACCGGTGAAACAATGCCGGCAGCAGGCGGTATGCATAGAGGCGGTACCGCTCCGCTTCGGCGGCCGCGTTCGGCACGACCGACCACGCCGCCTCCGGCGTGTCGAACAGCCCCGTCTCCGTATTGTGCTTCCAGTGATCGATCCAGCCCTCCGGGACCGTACCTCCGCAGCACTCGGTGACGCAACAAATCTCCTCGACCCCGGAACACTGCGGCGCGCGCGGATTGCCCGCCGCTACGGCGTACCGCTTCGGCATGTATCCGATGAGCACCGGTTCTCCATACTCCGGCATGTTATTCCGCTCCTCAGCAGAGTGACTGGAGAAACCGCTTGAGCGGCTCCAGCACGGGCGCGTCCAGGTCCCAGTGTGACGAGTCGTCGTAGCAGCGCCTGCTCGCGTTCGTCTCGATACCCAAAGCCTCGCAGTAAGCGTATATCCTCCCCTTGGGTTCGGGAGCCCGATATGCCCGGTCATGGTTCCTCAAGCACTCCTCGAATTCGTCCAGGCAGCCATACACGACCCGATGCGCCCCAGCGGCCATACGCTCCAGCAGCGTCTCCAGACTGCCGGAGTGCTCATTGTCAGGAAAGAGGAAGTACCGCTCGATCGGAAGTTCAAGTCGATCTATTTCCTTCGTCACGTCCGCATCCAGCTGCTTGTAGTCGGAATCGGCATCCAGAATTAGCGCGACTCGGAATCCTCTGTTGCCACTCTCACGGATAAGCGGCGCCACGTTGGCGATCTTGGTCACCCCACCGCCGATGATCGCCGTTTCGACGTTTGCCACGTCCATGTGTCGCAGAAGATCCCGCACGAGGGCCTTGTCGCTGGGACCTTCGACCCACAACTTCCAGCGCGTATCCATCACCTGATTTCGATGCCGTGAGCCAGACAGTGGTCGAATTGCGAGTACTCGTAGCGGTAGGAACGAACCAGGCTCTCCTTGTCCGTATGGAGCGCGTAGCAGTTCGTCTTCGACCGATAACGCGCGAATTCATCCTGCCCCAACACGTGCTGCAGAGCCGACAGAATATCCAGGCTATGCGTGGTAATATAGACCTGAACTCCTCGGTCGCTTGAGAACTTTATCAAAGCCTCCAGCAGGGGCGGGATAGCTCGGTAATGAAGTCCGTTTTCGATTTCATCAATCAGCAATATCCTGTGATCTCCCTCAATGCCGAGCGCGAGCATGTGCGCGGCTCGGACCATACCGCTGCCGAACATGTTGAGCGGCATCATCGTTCGCAGACCTGTGTCCACGTGTACGACATTACCGCTGACGGCAACGTCCTCTATGCGGGGGTTTATTCTGCGGAGATACTCGACTAGCAATGCTTTCTTCTTGTTTACTATTACCTCAGCAATAGAATCGCTGTTGTATTCGAATCTGGGCAATACGAACCTGGCGGAGATGATCTCATCGACTCCCGAAGGAGGGTCGATAGTGACTTCCGGATTGCCGTCGCGCACCACCAATGTACCGGAGAATGCAAGGGGTTCCGCGCCGGTGCGCTGCAACGTCGCCTCATATAGTAAGGCACGTCGCCCGGAAGGGATCGAAGACGTGGATCGATCGGCGGCTTCTCGTGCTCCCGTTGCGCTCAACCCATCGCCGTTGCGGCCGCTTCCCAAGCGCCCGGTTTCCGTTTCCGCACCTGTCTCCGACGTGCGAGCGGCTATTACCAAGTTTCGGCGCTCAAGAGAGTCGCGGGATATAGCCTCTATTTCAATCGGATCTTTCGTGTTCAGATCATTGAAGAAAAGAGAAAGCGCATCGAAGTCGTGCACGACATAGTTTCTCCAATTGGTCACGCGCACCGGCAAGTTCAGGTTCGCGAAACCGGTCAGCAGAAAGATCGCCTCCAGAACCGATGTCTTGCCCACATCGTTGGCGCCCAACAGGACGTTGAAGTCACCCAGACCATCCAGTTCAAGACGCGACAATCCCCGGAACCGGCTGATCGTGAGTTTGTCGAAGTGCCGCCGTTCTTCCATGGTCGTCACGTACCATACGCGAACCGGCCCCGATGTTCAACCGCCGACGCCGCCGACCGCGTTGCGCTTTCGTCGCGAACCTGCGGCGGCGGCATGGTATCCTGCCGTTGGGATGGAGCGGGCACGGAGGCCAGCGCGGTGAGCAAGCGGATCGTCCAGCTCACGGCGGCCGACTTCGAGGAGGCGATGGACCTGCTCAACTACGCATTCGCCTTCTCGCACGGTCCGCATGACTTTCCCGCGCTGCTGCCGAAAGTGTACCGGCCCACCGATCGGCACATGGGCTGCAACTACGCGATCCGGCGCAACGGCCGGCTGGCGGCGATGGCCGGCGTCTTTCCGTTGGTCTGGCGCGTCGGCGGCGCCACGTTGCGGATCGCCGGCATCGGCGGGGTCTCGACGCATCCGCGGCATCGCGGCGCGGGGCTGATGACCACGCTGATGCGCCACTGCGTCGCGGAGAGCCGCGCCGCCGGCTATGCGCTCTCCTTTCTCACCGGCCGGCGGAGGCGGTACCGCCACTTCGGCTACGAGCGGTGCGGGACCGATCTGCGGTTCACGCTCGAACGGGACGATCTGCAGGCGGCCGGCGTCGACGGGACCGGGACCGGGTTCCGCCGCCTCGCCGACGGCGATCCTTTGCTGGCGGACGCCATCCGGCTGCACGCCGGCCAGCGCCTGCGGTGCGAGCGCGCGCCGGCCGACTTCGTCACGATCTGCTCCAGCTGGAACAACCGGCCGTACGCGGCCGTGACCAGGACCGGTCTGACCGGCTACCTGATCGCGGACGGCGAAGGATCGCAGGTAACGGAGGTGCTGGCCGCCGACGCGGCGGCGGCGCTGTGGATCGTTGCCGCGTGGTGCGAATACCGGAAGCTCGCCTCGGTGACGGTGGCGGCGCCGCCGGCGCGCACCGCCTGCGTGCGGGCGCTCGACGCGATCGCGGAGTCGATGACGGTCCGCTGCTGCGGGAACTGGCGGGTCTTCGATTGGCCGGCGGTTCTGACGGCGCTGCTCGACGAACGCGCACACGCCGGGGAGGTGGAATCCGGCAGCCTAGTGCTGCGGATCGGCGATGCCGGCCGGCTGCGCGTCCACGTCGACGGCGCCCGTGCGCACGTAGCGCCGACCGATCAGCCGGCGCAAGTCACCCTGCAGGAGATGGAGGCGATGCGGTCGCTGTTCGGCCCGCTCCGCCCCTCCTGGCCGGACGCGGATGCCGCATCGCGCCGCGCCGCTTCCTGGTTTCCGCTGCCCCTGCACCTGCCGCACGCCGACTGGGTATAGGTCGAAGGCTGCGCGGCAGGCAGGCGACCGCCTACCCTCCTCCGCTCGCGGCCGTTCCGCGCGCCGCGGCCAGCAGCGCGTCGATCGCGGCCCGGTCCGGCAGGCCGGGCATCGCCCCCCGGCGAGCGGCGTTGAGCGCGCCGGCCGCGTTGGCGGCCTCCACCAGACGGCGTAGCGCTCCCTGATCGAGCTCCGGCAGCGGGCGCTCCTCGGCCGCCAGGCCCGCCAGAAACGCCGCCAGGAACGCATCGCCGCAACCGGTCGTATCGACCACGTCGGCGGCGAAGCCGGGAACGTGGCCGGCGGCCCGGCCGTCGTCGAACCACGCGCCGTCGGCGCCGCCCGTGATCAGGCAGAGCCGGACGCCCAGGTCGAGCAGACGCCGGCAGCCGGCGCGCAGGTCGCCGGTGCCGGTCAGCAGCCGCAGCTCCGCCCGGTTGAGTTTGGCCACGTCAGCGCGCTGCAGCGCCGGCATGATCGCGCCGCGCGCCGCCGACTCGCCGGACCACGCCGCCGGCCGGTAGTTGGCGTCGAACGCCACCAGCGCCCCGTCATCCCGCGCCCAGCGCGCGGCCTGCAGCGCCGCTTCTCGTCCGCCGGCGCTCAGCGTCACCGACCCGTAGGTGAATATCCGCGCCGCGGCCAGATAGGAGCGGTCCAGGTGCTCCGGACGGAGCAGGACGTCCGCCCCTCGGAACAGTACGAAGTCCTGGTCGACCGGGCTGGACGCGGCCACCAGCGCGATCGTCGTCCGGCTGCCCGCGACCGGCGCGCAGTGGGCGGTATCGACCCCCTCCCGCCTCAGCAGGTCCAGCAGCCGGTCGCCGAACGAATCGGCCCCGACCCGGCCCACGAACCCCACGTCGACGCCGAGTCGCGCCAACCCCACGGCGACGTTGGCCGGCGCGCCGCCCGGCTGCGGGGTGAAGGTCCGCGCCGCTCCCAACGTCGTCCCGGGCGGACCGGCGAACAGGTCGAACAACGCCTCGCCCAAGCTGATGACGTCAGGCATGCTGCCTGCCCGTCCCCGGCGCTGTCGCATCGAGCCTTCGATGGGTTACGTTCACGTGAGAGAGTATGCGGAGAGTAAAGAGGCGACCGTGAAGATCAAAGCTATCGAGGCGTTCCCCCTGGAGTACCCGGAACCCCACTACAAGGGGACGTTGCGCTACGTCACGCTGGCCAAGGTGACCGCCGACGACGGTACGGCCGGCTGGGGAGAGTGCATCTCGCAGTTTCCCGAAGCGGCGCTCGCCGCGGCCACCATCATCGAACGTGGCTACGCGCCGTTGCTGATCGGCGCCGACGCCCCGGACGTCGAGGCGCACTGGCGCACGATGACCGACCGCACGTGGTGGTACGGCCCGGAGGGGATCGCCGCCTTCGCGGTGAGCGCCGTCGACATGGCGCTCTGGGACCTCAAGGGCAAGGCGCTCGGCCAGCCGGTGAGCCGCCTGCTCGGCGGCCGGACGCGCGCCGAGGCGCCGGCCATGGCCTCCATCATCTTCGACATGGAGGACGCGGCGTGGACGGACGACGAGTTCCGGTGGATGCGCGACCAGGGCTACCGTATCGTCAAGGGCGGTTGGGGCATGCGCCCGGAAGCGGTGTTCGGCCGCGACCGCGGCGCCGACCTGGCGCTGGTGGAGCGCATCCGAGCGATCATCGGCGACGATCTGGAGCTGGTGGTCGACACGCCCGGCGCCATGGATCTGTGGGACGTGCCGACCGCCATCGGCCGGTTTCGAGACCTGGAGCCGTACCGGTTGAAGTGGATCGAGCAACCGCTGCTCCCCGCCGATCTGGCCGGCCACGCCCGCCTGCGGGCCGCGGTTCGCACGCCGATCGGAACCGGCGAAGACGAGTGGGACCGCGAGAGCTACGCCCGCCTGATCCGGTCCGGTGGGGTGGACGTGGTGCAGATCGACCCGGGCCGCTGCCAGGGGATCACCGCGTGCCGGGAGGTGATCCGGCTGATCGAAGCCGAGCACCTGCACTACAGCATGCACACGTGGAGCAGCGCGCTCAACACCGCAGCCAGCGTGCACCTGATGGCGATCTCCGATCGCGGCGTCGCCATGGACTTCAAGCCGCACGAGTCGCCGATGCAGCACGAGCTGGTGGCCGACCCGTGGGTCCAGCGGGACGGCATGCTGGCGGTCCGCGATGCGCCGGGCCTGGGAGTCGAGGTCGTGCCCGAGGCGGTGCGGAAGTACCGGTTCGCCTGACGCGCCGGCTTTGCAGAAGCCATGAAGGATCAGGCGAAGACAAAACGCTCCAACTTCTACAGAATCAACATGTCTATTCCTTCATCACTTAATGCAGTCGCACAAATGTATTGACATATGGCATTTTTCCTGTAAAAATGCCAAGCATGTTTACACGAATGCTTCGGCGGCCCCGATCGTCGTGCTTTCTGTTCGGCCCGCGCGGCGCCGGCAAGTCGACGTGGATCGGGCGGCACTTCGCGGACGCCCCGCTCTACGACCTGCTGAACACGACGGAGGCGCTACGCCTGACGCGCGAGCCGGCCACGCTGTTCCGGGAGGTGGAGGCGCTGTCCGCCGGCGACTGGGTGGTGATCGATGAGGTCCAGCGCGTGCCGGAGCTGCTCAATGAAGTCCACCGCCTGATCGAGTCGCGCGGGCTCCGCTTCGTCCTGTCCGGATCGAGCGCACGCAAGCTGCGCCGAGGCGGCGCCAATCTGCTGGCCGGCCGGGCGGCGGTCCACCATCTGTTTCCACTGGTGTCGGCCGAACGATCGTTTCGGGTCGACCTCGACGATGCGCTCCGCTACGGCGCCTTGCCGCTGGCGGTCACCGGCGGCGACCCGGCCGCCTACTTGATCGCCTATGCCGAAACGTACCTGCAGGAAGAGATCCGCGCCGAGGCATTGACGCGGAACGTCGGCGGCTTCAGCCGATTCCTGGAAATCGCGGCCCGGCAGAACGGACAGGTGACCAACGCCGCCGCCATCTCCCGCGACGCCGCGGTGAGCCGGTCCACGGTGCAGAACTACTTCGAGATACTCATCGACACGCTGATCGGCGCCTGGCTGCCCGCCTGGAAGCTCAAGCGCGCGACCAAGCAGGTCGCGCACCCCAAGTTCTACCTGTTCGACTGCGGGGTGGCGCGCGCCCTGTCCGGCAGGATCGCCTTTCCGCCGTCCCCGGAGGAGCGCGGCGCGCTGCTGGAGACGTTGCTGCTGGGCGAGATACGCGCTTACGTCGCGTACGAAGAGCTGAGGTATCCGCTCCACTACTGGCGCACCCACGACGGGGCGGAGGTCGACCTGCTGTGCGAGACCGCCGCCGGCTTCGTCGCCGTGGAGATGAAGGCGTCGACGCGGTGGGACGGGCGCTACAACCGCGGGCTCAACCGGCTCCGCGACGAGCTCGGCGCCGGCCGGGTCACCTGCTACGGCGTCTACCAAGGGGAGCGGCCGGCGTCTTGGGGCGATGTCCGGGTACTGCCGGCACTGGATTTCCTGAAGCGCCTCTGGAACGGTGACGTGCTGTGATCGACCGGCGTCAGGTCGCGCGAGCCGTGGATGCTCCCTCTTCGGACTCCTCCAGCTGGGCGAGCAGGAAGCGATGGATCGAGCGCAGCAGATCGAGCGCGTGGCCGCGCCGGTCGGGGCCGATGAGATGCGTGGAGAACTTGGCCACCTCGAACAGACCGGTCAGTTCCAGCAGCTCGCGGGCCGGTAGACCGGGGCCGGCATCCAGGACGCCGTGCATGTACTCCATCGGCGTCTGGTGCAGCGGGTGCGGGAACCCGTGCGCTTCGAGCACCTCTCCCACGCGCGCATAGCACATCTCCACCGCGCGCCGATGGTCGGATTCGGCGGCGATGTCGTCGATGGCCAGCCCGGTAGCGCGCGCCAGGTCGCGTTTCAGCTCCTCGGTGATCGGTGACGAGTCGTCGAGCGCCTCCGGCGCTTCGCGCAGCAGCCGTCCCCCGAAGATCGCCACCGCCGCGAACAGCGCGACGACCGCCCCGAGCAGGAAGAACGGCCGGCGTTGCCTGGCGGTCTGCCGGCGTTCGATCTCCTCTATCGACGGCAGCTCGCCGCGATCGGCCTGCCGGTCGACCTCCTCCAGCCGGGCGGTGAGCCGCTCCGCGTAGCTCAAACTGTCCTGCCGGTCCTGGCTCACCACCGACAGGAAGACCACGAACAGCACGGTGACCACCAGCGGAGCGGTGATGAACATGATGACCGCACGCGGGATGCGGGAGCGCTGCAGGCCGCGCTCCGCCTCTTCCTGGCGCCGGATCCGCTCCCGCAGGTAGACGAAGGTGAGGCCGCCGACGACCACGGCCACGCCGAGCAGGATGAAGCCGCCGGCCTCCGACGCCGTGGGGCCGAGCCGCGGCACCAGCACCATCTCCACCGCGCCGCCGTCCGCGCCGCTCAAGCCGCTGACGGCGCTGATCGACACGCCGACGAACGCCACCAGGGCGACCACCGCGAACAGCAACACCACGACCTTGCGCCGCTCCTCGTCGGTGCCCGCGCGCAACCGGCGGTAGTAATCCTTGCGCCCTTCCATGCCCTGACCTTTGACTGTCTGCCCCGGCGAGTCTACCGGACGCCGGGCGGCCGGCCAACGAAGGCGCCGCGGTCGAAGGCGGCGTCGCGGGCGGCCAGGGCGTGCTCGATGCGGGCGCGGATCAGACGCGCGGCGGTGAAGCCGACGCCGGCGGCCGCCACGCAGACCGACGCCGCCACCACCAGCGGGCCGAGGCCGGCGGCGGAGACCGACCACACGGCCGCCTGCACGGTGAGGATGACCAAGCCGGCGCAGCCCTGCACGCCCAGCACGAACAGGAACCGGCCGATCAGCACGGCCGCTCCCGATCCGGGCGCAAGCCGGCGAAACGGCGTGGCGGCCGTCCACGGACCCCACCAGCCGGTGCGCAGGCCGTACGCCTCGTAATACTTGGCCGTCACCAGGAGCGCGGCCAGCCACGACCCGCCGGCGACGATCGGCAGGGCGAAGCCGAACAGGAACCGGTTCCGGTTCGCCGCCGCGAACGACACCACGATCACCTGCATGGCGTAGTCGCGCAGCCATTCCAGGTCGTTGACCGCCTGCACCAGCAGTACCGTGCTCACGGCCGTCGACACCAGCCACAGCGCCAACGCCAACGCGCGCACCGCCGGGCTGCGCAGATCGCGCCGCGCCTGCGCCTCCAGGTACGAACGCCGGAAGCGGACGGCCGGCGGCGCGCTACCCACCCGGCCGGCCCGCGAACGTGGTCTCGACCCGTTCGGCCAGAACGGTGACCGAGCGGCTGTCGACCAGCAGGTCGATGCCGCCGTCCATGTCCAGCAGGCGGAAGTCCCGGTCGTAGGGCAGAAACCGCGCCGTGACCGCCGCGCGCTCGGCGGCGCGCAGGTGGAAGGTGACGGTCAGGATCGGATCGCCGGCCGGCCCGTCGCCGGCCGGCCGGACGCCGGGCGCCGGCGCGTCGGCGGTGAGGTCGGCAAGCTCGGCCAGCAGGGCGGCGTAGGCGTCCGGGTCGAGCGGTTCGCCGGCGTGGACGGCGGTCACTTGATGACCGCCCAGGTCGTCCGCGGAGCGCTGCAGGTCGATGCGGCGCAGGTCCCCGCCGCCGGCGCGAAGCGTGATGGCCTGCAAGCGCTCCTCCGGCAGGGACAGCGGGCGCGGGTTGATGAGCTCGAACGGCGTCAGCGTCAGGAAGTCGAGCGCCGCGGCCGGGACCGTGCGCACCTCGGCGGCGCCCGGCATCTTGACGTACACCTGCCCGTCATCGGTCGCGCCGAGCAGCAGGTGGAGCTCGTCCTGGAAGTCGCGCACCCGCAGCTCGCCGCGCGGCGGGTCGAGCCCGAAGCCGGCGACGCCGCGGTCGCCGGCGACGGCGGCGCTGACCGGCATGTCGGCCACCCGGCGGGCGATCCGGGCAAAGCGTTCCGGGTCGGCGGCGGCGACCCAGGGGGCGCGCATGATCCGCGAGCCGGGCAGATGCGCGTAGCGCGGCTGCTCGCCGACCGCGGCCAGTTCGACCTGATAGTCGCCGTCGCGGAACCGGATGCGGTTGACGCGGCCGGCCTCCAGCGTGGGAACCGCCCGGTCGCGCAGATCGGCCACCGTCCACGAAAACCGCTTGCCGTGGATGGCGTGCACGGTGAACACCGCAGGGTCGTCGCGCGAACTGAGGTAATACGCTTCGCCCGAAGAGGTGGGGTTGCCGAGGTGGAACTCGAAGGTGCGCCCCGACTCCAGACGCGCGCCCGCCACCACCGCCGGCGGGTTCAGACCGTATTGGGCGCGGTCTTCGGGGTCCTCCACCACCAGCCGTTGCGCGAACAGGCTGGCGAAGCTGGCGCGCAGCTCCTGCAGGCGCGGCCAGTCCCAACGGAACGGATACGGCTCCCGCACCCTCCAGACGGCGCCTTCACGCTCCAGGCGCACCGTATCGCCGCCACGGGGGGCCAGCGTCATGGCGACGATCCGCTCCTCGTCGACGTCGGACAGCTGCTGGCGGGCAGCCGCCACCGGCCCCTGATACGAAGGCTCCGGCCGGTTCGCCAGCAGCAGGTAGGCGACGGCCAGCAGCGCGACGCCGGCCACGCCGGCCGGAACGAGCAGGCGGCGCACCGCTCAGCTTAGCCTTAGCTCAGCGTACCGGGTTACCGGGTCGCCGGCCGGCTACCGGCCGCCGGTCAGATAGAGCTCGATCACCGGCGCCTCCGCGTCCGGCTGCCGCACCGGCAGCTCCAACACCAGGTCGTCCGGCCCGGCGCGCTCCATGCGCGCTTGATGTTCCGGCAAGCCGGTGACCGCCACCTCCGACGCGTCGGACAGCAGCTGCGCGTAGGCGACCTTGCCGCGGTAGCCGCGCAGGTGGAGCTGCCGGAACGGCCAGGCGAACACGTGGACGTACAGCCGGCGCGTGTCCGGGTTCCAGGTGAGCCGGCAATCCTGCGGGACCGCGAACTCCGCCGGCGCCTGCGTGCAGCCGTAGATCGACCGCCCGTGACGGCGCATCCACGCGCCCATGCCGCGCAGCCGCTCCAGGGCGCGGTAGTCGAGCTCGCCCCGGCCGGTCGGGCCGACGTTGAGCAGCAGGTTGCCGCCCTTGCTGACCGTATCCGCCAGCATGCGGATCAGCTGGCCCACGCTCTTCCAGGAGGCTTCGTCGCGGTGGTAGCCCCACGAACCGGAGAAGGTCTGGCACGCCTCCCAGGTGACCGGTTGGCCGTCCACCTCGATCCAGCCCAGCGGCTGCCACTGCTCCGGCGTCTTGATGTCCCAGCCGTCGTCCAGGTCCATCCGGTCGTTGAGGAGCACGCGCGGCTGCAGCTCGCGTATGGTCCGGTACAGGCGCGGGCTGTCCCATTCGTCGCGGCCCTTGGCGCCGCGGCCGCGGCCGGGGTAGCTGAAGTCGCACCACAGCACGTCGATCGGGCCGAACTGCGTCAGCAGCTCGCGCACCTGGCCGTGCAGGTATTCGACGTAGCGGCTCTGATCGCGCGTGCGGTTCATGGCGTCGCGGTCCGGGTGGTTGCGTTGCGGGTGCACGTCGTCGATCACGAACTGCGGGTGGCGCCAGTCGATCAGCGAGTGGTAGAAGCCGACCCGCAGCCCGCGCGAACGGAAGGCGTCGACCATCGGCCGCAGCAGGTCCTTGCCGTACGGCGTGCGGGTGACCTTGTAGTCGGTGAGCGCGCTGTCCCACAGACAGAACCCTTCGTGATGCTTGCTGGTGACCACGAAGTAGCGCATCCCGGCGCCGGCCGCCGCGTCGGCCCAGACGCCGGGGTCGTACAGGTCGGGATCGAACCGGTCGAAGTACCGCTGGTAATCCCGGTCCGACAGCTCTTCCTTGTTCTTCACCCATTCGTGCCGCGCCGGCAGCGCGTACAGCCCCCAGTGGATGAACAGCCCGAAGCGGTCCCGCACGAACCACGACGTGTCGCCCGGGCTCTCCCGCACCGGCCGGCCGCTCATTTCGCCGCCGCCTGCGCCCGGGGACCCGACTGCGGCGTCAGCCGCCGGTCATAGGCGGGCGCGACGATCTGGCGCCGGTGCGGCGTCAGCCGTCCGAGCAGTTCCGGCGACGGCGCGTACCCGTGCCGGAGCCGTCCCCACGACGGTCCGTAGCGATACACCACCACACGCCGCTCGCCGTCGTTGGTCCGTTTCGACGATCCGTGCGTGCAGCAGTCGACGAACAGCAGTGCGTCACCTGCGCTCATGTGAACCTCCAGGGCTCCTTCGATCAGCGCCGGGTCGGGGCGGTCGACGCCCATCCCGAACCGCGCGAAGGAGGGATGCTCGAAGTTGGATTTGTGCGAGCCGGGAATCAGCACGGTGCCGCCGTCCCCGGGTCCGATGTCGGTGAGGGCGACCAGCACGTTGATCTGATTGCAGTGGAACCGGCCGGCGTGATAGCGGAACTGACAGCGGCTCAGGCCGACGTGGCCGCCGTTGTGCAGGCCGATGCTCTCACCGGCGGTGCGGACGTTGGCGAACGCCTCGTCTATGAGCAGCGGTCCGTGCTGCTCGTCGAAGGTCCCCTCCGCGCCGACGAAGTGGCGCGCCTTGTCGAACCACGCGGGATGGTCGATCAACGCCTCGAACGGCGGGCCGGCTTCGTAGATCTGCTGGTAGTTGAGGCCGTCGTGGTCGCCGAAGGTGTGGCAGTGCACGTAGCCGCGCCACTCGCCCAGCGCCAGCGGCGGGATGGCGTCCAGGCAATCGTTGCACGCCCGCGCCTCCGCCGCAGTGAGCGCGCCGCGCAGGTGCAGGTAGCCCCGCAGGTCGAAGAAATAGACGTCGTGCGCGGTGACCACGGCCCGATGGTGGCCTGCGCGCCCGTCCTGAGTCAAACGCGCCGCGCCGTTCGTCAACGCGCCGCGCGGCGGTGTAGGCTCCGGCGCACCGACACTGCACGGAAGGAGACGATCATGGCGAAGAAGACGAGCGGCCAGGAGCCGTTCCGGTTCGCACTCTGCGACGACCTGTACACCCTGCCGGAGCGGGCGCGGCCGCACGAGGTCGATCTGCACGGCGGTTTCGCCGACGACTCGGCCGCCAGCGGCTACGTCTACTACGGGATGCCGGGCTGCGGCATCATGCGGATCAGCGCCGATCTCACCGCCCAGGACATCATCGAGCTGCCGTCCGACCTGACGCCGATCAACTTCCACAGCACCAAGATCATCGAGTTCGATGGCAAGCGCCGGCTGGTGCTGCCGGCCAACAACGACGCCAAGGTCGTCGTGGTCGGACTCGACGGCGCCGTCGACTTCATCCTGCCGCGGCCGGAGTTCGAGGAGTACCGCGACGAGCAGACCCTGTTCAAGCCGACCGACACCGCCTTCGCGGACGGCACGCTGTACGTCTCCGACGGCTATGGCGCCAACTACGTCACGTCGGTCGACCCGGCGACGCGCGGCTACACCGGCATCTTTGGCGGCAAGACCGAGGACCCGCACGCGCCCGGCCTGTTCGGGACCGCGCACGGACTCAATCCCGCCCCCGGCGGCCACCACCTGTCGATCGCCGACCGGCCGCACGCCCGCTTCCAGCTGCTGGGGCTCGACGGCCACTTCCACGCATCACACCCGATCCCGGACGGGTCCAAGCCGTGCGGCATCGACTTCAAGCGGCACGGCGACGGCTGGTACGCCGTGGTCGGCAGCCTGGACGATCCGCAGGAGGGACGGGCGGCGCCGATCTACATCCTGGACGGCCACACCTACGACGTCGCTTCGACCATCCGGCCCAAGGAGGAGCTCGGCGTCGAGCTGGCCGACCACATCCACAACGCCGTCTGGTACGAGCGGGACGGGCAGGTCTACCTGATCTGCCAGGCGTGGAACCCCGGCCACTACTTCGTGCTGGCCAAGGAGGATTGAGCGCGGCGTCAACCGGCTGAGCGGCGGCGCGGCCGGCCGACCGCCCGCGCGGCCAAGGCGGCGCCGGCGTAGACCGCGGCGGCCAACGCGCCGATCGCGGGTATGCCGAGGTCCCAGGCGATCTGCGGCGCCAGCGCCGCGCCGGCCACCGACGCCGCGCCGTTGGCCGCCCACGCCCGCGCCGCCGCATACGGCCGCGGCGCCAGCAGCCGCATGCCGGCGGGGAACGGCAGACCGAGCGGCACGGCGATCAGCGCCAGCAGCAACGCCGCGCCGGCTACGCGGACCGCCGCCGGCAGCGCCAGCAACCAGCGGATCAGCGGAAATCCCGCCGCCGCCGCGACCGCCAGCATCACGCCGATCAGGAGCAGCCAGAGCGGCAGGCGCTCGATGCGGATGCGGCTCGACGCCAGCCCGCCCAGGCCGGACAGCGTGAGCATGGCCGACAGGACCACCACGACCGACACCACCGGATCGCCGATCAGCAACGTGAAGAGATCGATCAGAGCGAGCTCCGCCCAGATGTAGCCGGCGCCGACCGCCAGGAAGTACGCGAACACGCTCGGCCGCTGCCGGCCTCCCCCGGCCGCGGCCGGCAGCGCCAGCAGCAACGCGGCGGCCGCCGCGGAGATGCCGATCACCGCCGCCACCACCACCTCGGCCGACAACAGAAACCCGAACCAGCGGCCGCCGAGCGCCGCGGCCAGCTCGCCGATCCGCCGCCAGCGTAGCGTGTGGCTGAAGAACGGCCGGCCGTCGCCGCGCGGCGCCAGGTCGAGCACCTGCGCGCGGAACCACCCGCCGGCGCTGCCGGCCCGGTAGGCGGCGATCAGATCGCCGACCGCGGCGGCGTAGTGCGGCGCGACCAGCACGGCGAACCGGTTTGCCTCCTCCCCCGCCAGATCGCTCAGATAGACCGGGTCGAAGTTCCGCTCCCGCGCGAACGAACGGACCGCCGCCCGCTGCCGATCGGACAGCGGCTCCCGCGAAACCGCCAGCGCAAAGCTCTCGAACGAGCGGAGCATCGCCAGGTGGCGCTCCGGCTCCGCCGCCCGGCCGGCCAGCGCCTCCAGGGCGGTGGCCGCCGCGCGCACGCTGGCCGACGGCGGCAGCGACAGCTTGCCGCCGAGCATCAGCACGCCGCCGGGCGTCAGCAGGTTCAGGTAGCCGCGCACCGCATGGACCGTGAGCGCGTACTGACGGTTGAGGCTCTCCACGCCCGGCACGGATGCGCCCGCGTGGTCAAGGTAGATCAGATCGTAACGCTCCTCGGCGCGCGCGGCGAAGCCGCGCAACGATGAGCGGCGCACCGCAACCCGTCCGTCCCAGCCGAGCTCGGCGACCGCGGCGCGCACCGCCGCAGCCCGCCACGCGGACGGATCGACCACCGTTACGCCGGGTATGCCGGCGGCCACGACGATCGGCAGCGCGCTGCCGCCGGACGACTGCAACACCAGCGCGCTGCGGGCGCCGGGCGCCAGCGCAACGCCCACCGAGCCGAGCAGGTCCCCGGCGTAGCGCGCGTCGGCGCCGCGGGGAACGAACAGCGATGCGTCGCCGTCGGTGAGCAGCGCGTCCTGACCGGGCAGCCGCTCGGTCCAACGCAGGCTGAGCCCCGGCGCAAAGCGGAGCGCCGGCCCCTGCAGCCGCTCGTAACGGCCGCGGATGGTCGTGCGGCGCTCGGCCACCTCGGTTTCCGGGAACTGCAGCGCCTGATAGCCGAGCTTGTACGAGGACGGCGCGACCTGGCCGATCAGGCCGGTCGCCAGCAGCCCGATCGTCAGCGCGCCAGCCAGCGCTACGGCGGCGGCGCCGGCGCGGGCCGGCCGGCCGCCGCGTTCCGACCGCGCCGCAGCCGCGGTGAGCACCCCAAGGACCGCCGGCACGGCCGCCACCGCCGCGACCGCTCCGGCGATGCCGAACGCCGGCAACAACCCGGCCGGCGCGGCGGCGCCGAGCCCGGAGCCGGCCATGGCCGCCACGTAGACGCGCGCCGCCGGAATGCCCGGATCGGCGTAGGCGAGCGCCGTGATCAGACCGGCGACCACGAACGGCGCCGCCAGCACCAGGAACGACGCCGCCAGCAGCGCCAGCTGGCCCAGCTCCAGCGGAATGCGGAAGTAATCGAGTTCCATGGCCCGGGCCGCGGCGAACGACCCGATCACCGCCAGCGCCAGGGCGGCCAGCAGTAGCGCGACGCCGGCCGGCCGGCGCAACGCGGCCGGCGCGCGCGGCCGGCGGGTCAGCAACCCGGCCAGCACCACGCCCGACGCCGAGAATCCGAGCAACGCGACGCCCAGGACCAGGAAGGTGAGGTGGTTCCACTGCGACAGCGAAAAGAACCGGACCAGCAGCGCCTCATAGGCGAGGGCGGCGAACGAGGCGACCGAGGCCGCGATCAGCAGGATCAGAGGCGGCTCAGCGGAGGGCGGCGCCGGTCATCGGCACGAACAGCACGCCCAGAATCTCGCGCATACGAAAGCCGTCCTCGGTCTTGATGACGACCACCAGGCTCTGATGAGCGAACGGATTGCCGAGCGGCAGCACCAGCCGGCCGCCGTCGGCAAGCTGTTGCAGCAACGGCGGCGGCACGTGATCGACGGCGGCCGTGATCATGACGTGGTCGAACGGCGCCGCCTCCGGCCAGCCGTAGTAGCCGTCGGCATGGCGGGTACGCACGTTGGCGTATTCCAGATCCTCGAGCAGCGCCGCCGCCGATTCCGCCAGCGGGCCGCGTATCTCGATCGAGTACACCTCGGCCGCCAGCTCGGCCAGCACCGCCGCCTGATACGCCGACCCGGTGCCGATCTCCAGCACGCGGTCGCCCTCCTCCACGCCGAGCGTCTGCGTCATCAACGCGACGATGTAGGGCTGAGAGATCGTCTGCCCTTCCCCGATCGGCAGCGGATTGTCCGCGTAGGCCGAACGCGCCAAGCGCTCCGGCACGAACCGGTGGCGCGGCACGGTGCGCATGGCGCGCAGCACGCGATCGTCGCTCACCCCGCGCGCGGCGATCTGCCGGTCGACCATCTCGTCCCGCTCCTGCTGCCGCTCCTGCGCCCACAACGCGGCAGGCGCCGCCACCGGCAGGGCCACCAGCACGGCTGCGCAGACGATCCGCCGCCGCGCGCCCAACCGTTGGCCGGCGTTTCGCCGTCTCATCACGCCCGCAGCAGCCGCTCGCGGTAGCGGCCGGTGATAGCCGCCGCGGCGGCCTCCGCCAGGGAATCCGGGTCGGCCGCGCTCACCTGCCGAATCATGGCGCCGGTGACGGCGTCATCGACCAGCACGCCCTCGTGCGCCGCGCTGTCGTGGTCGGTCGGCTGCAGCTCGAAGATCGCGTGCTCCTTCGCCGCGCACGACAAGCGGCCCGTCGGCCGGTTCGGTCATCACGTCGATACGGACGTCGATGCACTCGAACCTGCCCTCCATTCCGACCTCCTCGACCTCGAACGGAGCCAACAGGTAGCGGTGTTCTCGTACGCTACAGACTGCGCTATCGAGCTGAAAATGCCGGGCGATCCGTTCCTGTGCTTCCGCCATGAACGCCCCGCAGTCGTCGGCTTCGATGTCTCCGACCAGGGCGCACACGGCCTCGTCCCGCGCCCACATGGCAGCGTGTTCCAGCCGTGCGCTACCGAATCGGCGCACTTCATACCACGCTCTCCGTTCGGCTGTCGCGAACAGTCTTTCGTTCGACAGATCACGATACAAGTCGATCCTGAGTGGCAGCGGATCGCCGGCGCCATCGGTCCGGTTCAACAGATACTGACCTTCGAGCTTCGCCGGTATCAGTGCGCTGATCTCCCGTTCATCCGATCCTTGGTGATGCGCGACGTTGCTGGCAATCGTGTCAAGAAGCGCCATTTCACCGTCCGCTGATCGCTCGTCGACCAGGAACTCGTCCTCAATCCAGAGATGAACGGGCGTGGGCTCGGCGCATCCCGCCTGCGTCATGGCGTAGCCTTGCAGGCGCTCTCCGCGGGCAAACACATCGCCACTTTGGCGATCCGCGTACACCTCAAACCGGGTATGTAGAACGTCCTCGATACGACGGGGATCGATACGATGGGGACGGCGCAAGTATCCGCAAACGAGCTGCGCGGACACCACCGGGGGCGATGGAAGGGCATCCCGTTCGGCGGGAAGCCCTTCCATCGTGGGCGCGGTCAACGCCGCTACTCGTACCACATGCCTCCGAACTCGAACGGCCGGCCGGTCCTGGGGTGGACGCCCTTGAAGTTGGGCTGCCACACGTCGAACTCGGGCGGGAACGTCAGGTGCGGGAGCGTCCAGACCTGCTCGGCCTGGCGGCGGTACCATTCATGCGTCAGATCGGTCAGCCGGTCGGCGTCCGCCTCCCGGAGCATCCGCATGTAGAGGTCCCAGTTGTCCTTGATCTGTTGCGGCGGCTCCTCGCCTTGCTGGCCGTCGGTGTCCAGCCACTGCCACCACAGGTACGCCCAGTTGGGTCCGAAGCGGCCGGTGGGAACGATCAGCGACTGCCGCTCCGGGAGCTGGCTCTTCCAGCCTTCGGTGCTCTGGTCGACGATGATGTCCCACTCCATCGACTGGACGAACGCGCCCCAGCCGCCCCAGGCGGTGGCGCGGTGATTGGCCTTGAAGCCGATCAGGTGCAGGTCCTCCATGATGATGTTGGCCGCCTGCTCCCACTCCTCGTGAGTGACGGTCGCCAGGAAGAAGGTGACCGGCGAGCCGTCGGGGCCGAGGCGGAAGCCGTCGGCGTCCTTGTTTGGCAGCAGCTCGTCGAGCAGCGCGTTGGCGCGGTCCAGGTCGCGCTCGATCAGCGGCGACTCGCCGAGCGCCGGCTCGTACCACGGGTGGTCGGTCTCGTACATGAAGCCGCCCAGCGTCGGCAGCGGCGCGCCGGCGTACATGATGTCGGCGATCTTGCGCCGCGGGATGAACAGCGAATACGCCGTGCGGAAGCGGACGTCGCGGAACAGCTCCGCCTTCCATTCCTCCTGAGCGTTCATGTTGAACAGCGTCACCGTCGACTTGTAGGCGTCGCCCCGGGGCGTGAGCTGGAACATGATCTTGCCGTCTTCCTGCGCCCGCTTGGCCAACGGCAGCGACTCCAGAGTGTTGATGATTCCCCAGCTGTCACCGCCGGACAGCAGCCGCAGTTTCTGCGCCTCGCCGTCGGATACCAGGAAGTAGCGCTGCTTCTCCAGATAGGGGAGCTGTTGGCCGCGGTCGTCGACCGCCCAGTTGTACGGATTGGCGGTGAACACCGCCGGGATGGCCGGCGGCGGGTCCAACGGCCCCCACGGCATCAGGTGCGGCTTGTCGGGGTTGGTGTTGCCCATACGGTCGCGCCGGTCCTCGAACAGCTGCATCCAGGTGTCGAACTCACCGGCTGAGACGCGGGCGGCCAGCGCCTGGGCGTCGGCGACGGCCGGATGGTACTGCGACAGGTAGTGCGAGTCGACGTTGAGCAGCTCGCGTTCCGATCGCTGGCCGACCAGCCACTCGAAGCGCGGGTCCGGGTCCTTGAGGTGAAAGCGTAGCGTGTAGTCATCCACCTTCTCGATACGCTCGGTCGCGTCCGCCACGGCGTTCTTCTGCATGGCCAGCGATTCCCGGTACTGCATGGCGGCGTCGCCGTCGCCGTGCACTTCCTCGAACCAGAACACGACGTCGTCGGCGGTGTAATCCTCGCCGTCGGACCACTTCATGCCTTCGCGCAGGTAGAAGGTCCACACCATGTTGTCGTCCGAGCCTTCCCAGCCCTTCCATGCCCACGGCAGCAGCGTGGTCTCGAACCGGTGCACGGTGAACGGCTGGCTGGTCAGCCCCTGGACGTTGGGGATGTCGACCGAGCTGCGGTCATACGAACCCTCGGTGTGCATGCCTCCGGCCGGAAAGGCGTACCCGGCGCCGGGCGACAGCACCAGCGGCTCCGCCGGCAGGCGTTCCTCGATCGGCGGCAGCTCGCCGCGCGCCACCTGTTCCGCGAACCAGGGCCCTTCGACGTACTGCGCGGACGCGGCCATGCCGATGGCCGCAAGGCCCGCGATCAATCCTGTAAGTCTCTTCACGTTCCCTCCTCGCCCGGAACGTCGGTCGGGACGGTCCCGGCGCGTCCGGCAGTCTTCCCCGAACGGACGCCGCCGTCAAGGCGCCGCCCTCAAGACGCGGTGGCCCGGTGGCTTGGCCCGGCCGACCACTCAGCTGAGCGCACGCTCCAGGTCGAACATGGCTGACCAGCCTTCCCGGGCGCGGGTCCATGACGCATGTCGTGACGCCGGTCTCCGTACTGAAGAGCCAGCGGCTGGCCGTTTCCGGCGTCCGCCACGCATCGAACACGGCGCCGGGCTCGGCTGCGAAGTCCCGCTCCATCAGGATGGAACCAACTGGCGTACTTCCTCCATCTCCGCGGCCCTGCTGATCGTCGTGCCTTCGTCTCCGGGAGTGAGCAGAAAGACCTCTTGCAGATCGATCCCCTTGTCGGCGAGCAGGGCAGCCGAATGCGTGGTCATCAGCACCTGCCGGCCGGACGTGCGGTGCATGCGCGCCATGATGCCGGCCAGACGCGACACCAGGTAGTCGTGCAGGCTCAGTCCTGATGCCCCCACAGCGGGGCCGCGCTACATACCCCAGACCGTGACCGGGGCGCCGGCGCCCGCCGGCGCGCGGCGGAATATCTTCTGCTCCCAGGTTCGTTCCGGGGCGCGGTCGAACACGATCAGGTGGCCGGCCTCGGCGCCGCAACGGTCCAGGTAGCCGCGGGTCTGTTCAAGCCCATCGGCGATGGTCCGCTCCGCGTCCTTGCGCAGCACCTTGCACTCCACCACGAAGCGGCGTTCGCGTCCGCCCTGCGGCCAGACGATCAGCAGATCGGTGCGCCCGCGCGCCCCATCGCGTACTCCCGCTCGATCCGCCCGCCGCCGTTGACGATGCGCTGCAGGAACGCCTGCAGCAGCAGCTGCGGGCCGGCCTCGTGATACCGCTCGAAGCGCTGTATCCAGTGCTCGGAGTGCTCGCGGAAAAACTCCTGGAACGCCGCGAGCAGTCCCTCCACGTCCAGCCCTCCGGCCGCGTCCACGTACCACGCCATCTGCTGCGGCAGCGTCTCCTGCACCGCGTGGTTCAGATGCCGCGGCACGACCTCGGCGTAGATCGGGTTGGCGATGCGGAGCGGACCGCCGTCGGCCGGCGCGACCAGTCCCAGATCGCGCACGTAGGCCAAGTCCTCGTCCGAACACGCGGTTTCCGCCGCTCCGGCGAGAATCGGCCCCACCACGCGCCGGACGCGGTCTTCGCGCAGCTTGTGCCCCAGATCGTCGATATGGGTGTCGCGGCGCAGGATCAGCCGCTCCTGCGCCTCCAGGATCGCGTCCGCCGTGATCGGGAGCGACCGGTCGCGGCCCGGCTCGTGCCGGAAGCAGGCGTCGTAGCAGAGCGCGTTCACCAGCCATGGCTGGCCGGCGGTGCGCGTGTGGAGCAGCGCCTGCGCCTGCTCCGTGAACGCCTGCCCGGTCGCCGCGGTGTGCTGCCCCAGCAGCGCCCGTATCTCCTGCTCCGAAAAGTCGCCCAGGCGCAACGACTCGGACTTGATGTTGAAGGCGCTGCCGCCGAGCACCAGCCGGTCCTCGGCGGCGGAGTGGATGCGGTAGTCGCGCACGTCGCGGACCCCGCACAGGATGATGCTGTGCGGGAAGGCGTCCGGGCGCTGGTCGTAGCCGCTGCGCAGTTGCCGCAGCACCGACAGCAGGGTGTCACCTACCAGCGCGTCGATCTCGTCGATCAGCAGCACCAGCGGCCGGCGGTCGGCCGCCGCCCAGCGGCTGAGCGTCACGCTCAGCGCGCCGCCCGGTCCGGCGCTGTCCAGGGCGTCGCGGCAGACCCGCTCCAGCGTGTCGTCGCCCAGGGTGAGGCTTGCCCGGAGGGCGAACTGCGACAGTACGGTGCGCATGCCTTCGGCCACGTTCTCGCGCATCGCTTGGCCCGCTTCCAGGTTGGCGTACACGCAACGGAAGGCGCCGTGCGCGCCGCCGTTCAGCAGATCCCGGAGCGCCAGCAGCGCCGAGGTCTTGCCGGTCTGGCGCGGCGCGTGCAGCACGAAGTACTTCTTGCCCAGGACCAACTCGAGCACCGCGTCCAGATTGATCCGTTCCAGCGGCGGGATGCGGTAGTGGTCGGCGGCCACCACCGGCCCCGCAGTATTGAACGTACGCGCCACCGCCATCATGCTCACTTCCGATCGTGTCGCGCGGCGACCACGTTGGCAAGCGGCGGCCCGGCCGGCCCAGGAGCTCGACGTGCTATGCTTGGGTTCCGTTCGTGACGAACAGCCGACCTGACAGCCGCGGCTACGCGCGTCCGAGTCGGAAGCCGCGGCTACGCGTCCGAGTCGGAAGCGGTCACTCCCTCCCCGGTGTCAGCGATCACCTGATCGACGACCGAACGCAACGCTTCCGCTTCCGTAGCGCCGTCCAGGCGGCGGAGCCGAAAGAGGTCGATCTGCCGGTCGGCGCTGGTCCCGTCGCGGACGATCGCCGGCGCGCGCGAAAGATCGTCATGGCAGCCGAGCGCGCGGGCGTCGCCGGCCAGCTGCGCGACCAGCTCCGTGACGTACTCGTCTATGTCGACGCGCCCGCGCGCCGGAGGATCGGCCAGGAACGCGAACACCCCGTAGCGCTGCGCCATCCAGCGGTTCTCGGCGATGATCTCGGTCCGGGGTTCGGTCGGCAGGGAGCCGTCCCGCGCCTGCCGCAGGAGCATGCGGAGCAGGCTGGCGTAGAGCGCGGCGATGCAGACCGCGTCGTCGATGCGCGGGCAGATGTCGCAGATGCGCAGCTCCACGGTCGGATGCGCGTGCGCGGGGCGGATGTCCCACCACAGCTCGCTGCCGTCGCGGATGAAGTCCATCTGCCGGTAGTCGTTGACCAGCCAGTCGTACTGCGCCCGCGAGTACAGCGGCGCGGGCAGGCTGGTGCGGGGCAGCACGCCGAACATGTTGAGCCGATACGACTTGAACCCGGTGAGGTGGCCGGCGTTGAACGGTGACGAGGCGGACAGGGCGTGCAGCAGCGGCAGGTACCGGCGCATCGCGGTCATGACCCGGATGCGCTCGTCCGGATCGCCGAAGCCGGCGTGGACGTGCATGCCGCCGATCAGCAGCCGCCGCACCGACTCCTGGTAGGTCGCCGCGAACCGCTGGTAGCGCTCCTTGGGCGTCGGCGTCTGCGCCGTCCATGAGGCGAACGGATGGGTGGAGGCGGCCATCACCGCGGCGCCGTGCCGGGCGGCCGACGAGATGACCAGGCGCCGCGTCTCTATCAGCGCCTCCCGCACTTCGGCGACCGACGCGCAGACCCGGGTGTTGGTCTCGATCTGCGAGCGGAGAAACTCCGGAACGATGTGATGCGGGCCGCTGCGCCGCTCACACTCGGCCAGGATGCCGGGGTCGGGGTCGGCCAGCAGGTCGCGGGAGTCGGGGTCGACCAGGAAGAACTCTTCCTCCACGCCCAGGGTGATCGCGATGTCCATGACGCCGGTGCGTAGCATGACGCAAACCGCCCAACTTCGCAAGTCTCCGAAATCGGCCCGGGTGCGCCCCCGCCCGGCGTGGTAGACTGGCCGCGTCATGAATGTGGAACATGCCGGCGTCCGGCTGGCCATCGACGGCGGCGCGCCGCTGGTGAGCGGCCTGCCGGAGCGCGGCCTGATCGGGGCCGAGGAGCGCGCCGCCGCGCTCGGCGTACTCGACCGCGCCATCGCCGCCGGCGGCGCGGTCGAATACGGCGGCCCGGAGGAAGATGCGTACTGCGCCGACTTCGCCGCCACGCTCGGCGGCGGCTGCGCCGACGCGGTCAACTCCGGCACGGCGGCGCTGTACGTCGCATTGCGGGCGCTCGGCGTCGAGCCGTTCACGGAGGTGGTGGTGCCGGCGATCACCGATCCGGGCGGCATCATGCCGGTCCCGCTGCTCGGCTGCATCCCCGTGGTCGCCGACACCGCGCCCGGCTCCTTCAACTGCGGCGCCGAGCAGATCGAGGCGGTGATGGGGCCGCTCACCAGCGCCGTGGTGGTCGCCCACATCGCCGGCGAGCCGGCGCCGGTTGAGCAGATCGCCCGCCTAGCCGAGCGCCGCGGCGTGCCGCTGATCGAGGATTGCGCGCAGGCGCACGGCGCCCGCATCGGCGGCGCGCCGGCCGGCAGCTTCGGCACGGTCTCCTGCTTCTCCACCATGTGGGGCAAGCACCATTCGACCGGCGGACAGGGCGGCGTGGTATTCACCCGCGACGCCGGCCTGTACCGCGAGATCCGCGGCGCCGCCGACCGCGGCAAGCCGTTCGGGGATGCGCGGGCCGGCCGCAACTACCTGGCATCGCTCAACTTCAACCAGGACGAGCTGAGCGCCGCCATCGGCCGCGCGCAGCTGGCCAAGCTGCCGGCGGCGGTCGAGCGCCGCCGCGCCTTCGTGCGCGCGCTCACCGCGCGGTTGGCGGACGTGCCGTCGGTGCGGCCGCCGCAGACGCTCGCCGGCGCGGAGCCGTCCTGGTGGTTCCTGCGGCTCCGCTACCGGTCCGCCGGCGGCTGGGACAAGGAGCGGTTCTGCGCCGCGGTGGCCGCCGAGGGGGTGCCGGTCACCCCGACCTACGCGGCGCTGCCGGCCACCTACGCGTGGTTCCGCGAGCGGCGCGTGTTCGGCGGCCGCGGCGGGTTTCCCTGGACGGCCGCCGAGTACCGCGGCGACCCGGACCGCGCCTTCCCGTGCCCGAACGCGCACGCGGCGGTCGCCGAGCACCTGACGCTGCCGGTGCGCGAGTCGTGGGGCGAAGCCGAGGCGGAGCGGATCGCGGCCGCGTTCGCCCGCGTCGACCGGGCCGCGCGGCGGGCGCACGCCTCATAGCGGGCAGGCGGCGGTAGCGCCGGCCGGCGTCTGACGCGGGTCGGCGGCTCCGGGGCGGTGCGGGATTCGCGCCGCGTCAGGCCGGCGTCGACTGCCGGCGGCACTCCTGGATGACGCGCATCTGCCGTAGCGCCTGCTCGGCGGTGACCGGCAGCGGTCCGCCGTTGCGGATGGCGCCGAACAGCTCCCGGTAGTAGCGGGCTTCGCCCTCGGTCTCCGGGGCGCCGGCGGCCTTCGCCTCCTCGAGCGTCCAGCGCCGCTCCACCCACTCGATCTTCTCGCGGTTGTAGCTCCGGTCCTCAGTCGGCTCGGTCGACAGGCGCCGTTCGGGGCGGCTGCCCGGCCGCACGGAGCGCCAGCGAAGTTCACCGTTGCCGCCGGTCAGCCCGCCTTCGGAGCCCATGACGTGGAACATCGGCTGTCCGTAGGCGCAGGTGGAGGTGATCTCGATGTCGACGGTCGGCGCGCCGGCCGCCGCCGGGTCGCCGGGGTCGGGGGTGAGCACGATCTTCACGTGGTCCTCCGCATCGCCCAGCGTCTGCACCCGGTCGCTCACGTACAGCACGCGCGGCCGGCCTGCGCCGAACAGCGCCAAGCCGGCGTCGATCAGGTGCGGGCCGGTGTTGTTGAGCGATCCGCCGCCGAAGCGCCGCAGGGTCTGCCAGTCCCAGCGCCGGCTGAAGCCGTGGTTGACCAACCGCGCCTGCACGATGCGGCCGAGCGCGCCGGAACCGATCACGGCCAGGATCTTCTGCAGGTCGGGCCGGAAGCGCCAGTTCTGAAAGACGGAGAGCAGCCGGCCGGCGGCTTGGCCGGCGGCGGCCAGGCGTTCGGCTTCCGCCAGCGTGGTCGCCATCGGCTTTTCGCACACCACGTGGCGGCCCGCCTGCAGGGCGGCGATCGCGTACGGCGCGTGCAGGTGGCTCGGCACGGCGACCACTACCATCTCCGCCGCGCGGTCGGCGATCAGATCGTCGAAGCCGGCATAGGATCGGCAGCCGAAGCGCCGCTCGGCCTCGGCGCGCCGTTCCGGCAGGTGATCCTGGACGGCGGCGACGGTGAACCGCTCCGGCTGCTCGGCCAGCAACCGGGCGTGAATGCCCCAGCCGCTGCGGCCCAGGCCGGCGATGGCGGTGCGCACGGGGGACGTCGAGGTGCTCATGGGAACGGATCATAACGCACATGCGGCGCCGGCCGGCGCGCGGCCGGGTTGACCGGGCCGGAGCGCGAATCGTAGGGTTTGCGTGCACGTCGTGGCAGAGGTCCAGGTCCGCGCGCCGCCCGCCGCCCGCTCGCTGCCGGCGCTGGTCCTGACGGCGTTGCGGCGCTACTGGTTCGTCTACCTGTTGATGCTGCCGGGCCTGGCCTGGATCGCGGTGTTCCAGTACGGGCCGATGTACGGCCTGCTGGTCGCCTTCAAGGACTTCAACATCATGAAGGGCATCGCGGGCAGTCCCTGGGTGGGGCTGGCCAACTTCGAGGTGCTCTTTCAGTCGGCGCCGTTCTACCGGGCGTTGCGCAACACGCTCATCATCAACGTCTACAATCTGGCGTTCGGCTTTACCTTTACGGTCTTTCTGGCGTTGATGCTCAACGAGCTGCGGGCCAGCTGGTACCGGCGCACCGTGCAGACCATGGTGTACCTGCCGCACTTCGTCTCCTGGGTGGTGATCGGCGCGCTGGTGTCGATCATCCTCTATCCGGAGCCGGACAGCCCGTTCAACCGCATCGTCAGTCTGTTCGGGGGGCAGCCGCGCCACTGGCTCACCGCGCCGCAGTACTTCCGCGCCATCGTCGTGGTGGTCAACACGGTCAAGGAGGCCGGCTTCGCCACCATCATCTATCTGGCGGCGCTCTCCTCGGTAAACCCCGACCTGGTGGAGAGCGCGCGCTGCGACGGCGCCCATCGCGGCCACCTGATGCGCCACATCTATCTGCCGCGCATCGCCCCCACGATCGCGGTGCTCTTCATGCTGCAGCTCGCCGGCCTGTTCGGCTCCAACTTCGACCTGATGTACAACCTGTACAACCCGGCGGTGTACGACGTCGGGGACGTGCTCTCCACCTACCTGTACCGGACCGGGTTGTTGAACAGCAAGTTCGAGCAGGGAACGGCCCTGGGGCTGGTCTTCAACGTGCTCGGCCTGATCCTGGTGCTCACCGCCAACCGCTGGATCCGGCGCCTCAACGTCATGGGCATCTTCGAATGACCGGCGGTACGACGTTGCGCGCCCGTCTGGGCTTCAACCTGTTCGACGTCTTCGCCGTCGCCTTCGTCGGGCTGTTCGCGGTGATCGCCGTCTACCCGATGTGGTACGTGCTGGTCGTCTCGCTCATGCCGTACGGCGAGTTCATCCGCACCGACTTCGTGCTGCTGCCGTCGCTCTCGCCCGACTTCACCTATTACGAACGCATGTTGATCGGCGCGCCGCACATCTTCGTGCGCGCCATGGGCGTATCGGTGCTCAAGACCACCATCGGCGCCGGCGCCGGCGTGGTGGTGACCGGCATGCTCGCCTACGCCGTGACCAAGCGGCAGGCGCCCGGCACGCGGCTGATCAACGTCCTGATCGTGCTCACCATCTTCTTTTCCGGCGGCCTGATTCCGCTCTATCTGCTGGTCGTCAACCTTGGACTGCTCGGATCGCCGGCCGCCATGATCGTGGCTTCCGGCTTCGTCAACACCAGCTATTTCATCATCATGCGCAACTTCTTCGCCTACACCGTGCCGAAGGAGCTGGAGGACGCCTGTCTGATGGACGGGGCCAGCGAGGCGACTACGTTCTTCCGCGTGATCATGCCGATATCGAAGCCGATGCTGGCGGCGATCCTGTTGTTTCTGGCGGTCTACCACTGGAACGACTACGCCAGCTGGCTCTACTTCGTGCGCGACACCACCATCCAGCCGTTCGTAATGCTGCTGCGCCACGTGTTGGAGCGGCCGACCATGTACCGGTTGTCGGAGGCCGCGCAACGGCTCGTGCAGCAGGATGGATTGATCCCGCCGCGGCAGCTGGTCATGGCGACGATCGTGCTGACGTTCCTGCCGATCATGGCGCTCTATCCGTTCCTGCAGCGCCACTTCGCCAAGGGCATCCTGATCGGGGCAGTCAAGGAATAGCGCCGGCGCGGGGCGGCCGGCGTTTCAGGGGGCCGGCCGCTCAGTCCGGGACGATGGTCACGTCGACCTCGTCGATGACGATGGCCTGCCCGTCGGCTGCGTCCGCCGCGGCCATGCCGGAGAACAGCAGCGTGACCGTCAGCTCGTTGGCGCCCGGCGCCACCAGGTCCGGGGTGAGATCGATGACGCAGGTGGTGTGCGGCGGCAGCGCGCGGCCGCCGTTCGCGGGCCGGCCTTCGCGGTGGTAGATGCGGCGCAGCCGCGCGCCGGGAACGGCGGCGCCGTTGAGCTGGACGGCGATCCGGTCGGCCGGCCCCAGGCCGGCGGCGCGGGCGAACAGCGTGGCGGCGGCGGTCCGCTCGACCTCCTCGAACAACCGGAACCGGTAGCTCGCCGACGCTCCCGTCTCTCGCGGTAACACCAGTTTCCGGTCGCGCACGGTCCCGCAGACGTTGGTCCCCGGCGGGCTGATGCCGCGGTACCCGCCCCACGCGGAGCGGTAGGTGTAGTGGCGGACGCCGCCGGCGACCCGCTGCAGGTCGCGCGCCTCGCGCAGATAGCGGAACGCCATCGGATAGCCGGTCTCCGCGCCGCGCCGTCCGGAGCGGAACCCGCCCCAGTGCTTCTGGAAGTTGTAGACCGACATGCCGTCGGCGCCCTGGCGGCGCAGGGCGTGGGCCAGCGCCCGGTAGTTGTCCGGCGTCGCCGGCGGGCCAAAGCTCTCATACGATGAGCAGTGCGGCTGGACGCCGGGGTAGAGACGGCACGGCGTCCCGGCGGTGAGGGCGGCGAACTCCCGGTAGTCGGCGTTGAAGTCCGTGAACGCCGAGTCCATAGGCGCTACGTAGTCGATCAGCCCGCCGCCGATCCAGGCCGGGACGTCCAGCCCCACGGCGTGGCAGTCGTGCAGGGTTTGCGGGACCAGCGCGCCGAGCTCCAACCGCCGCCCGCGCGCCCGGCCGCGCCGGTCGAGCAGGGCGCGCAGCCGCTCGATCAGGCCGGTCATCAGCGGCTGCCGCTCGCGCGCCGGGCTGCGGTCGCCGTTCGGCGCCGGAAAATAGAGCCCGTCGCGGAAGGTGAGGTGCACGCCGTCGACGTCGAACCGCGACGCCACCTCGGCCACGACGTCGAACAGGTAGCCGCGCACCTCGGCGAACGAGTAGTCCATCCGGTTGCCGGGCAGAAAGGCGCCGCCGGGCGGAACGTCGGTGAGCTTCCACTGCGGGTTGCGGTGCAGGAACATGCCGCCCTGATCCGGGGCGCCGTGGTTGTCGTTGACGCGGAAGCCGGCCAGGAACCGCATGCCGCGCGCCCGGCAGCGGTCGAGCATGACCTGCAGCGGCATGACGCCGTCGTCCATCATCGGCAGAAACCGCCGGTGCTGCGGGCGCGCGTCGTACTCGAAGCGCTCGGAGCGGAAGTACATGATCCAGCCGGCGTTGTACACCTCCTGCACGAACGAGTCGGCGCGGCTGACGGCGACGTGGTCGATGAAGGCGGCCAGCTCCTCCGGCGTGGCGGGATGCCGGGTGATCAGCGGCCGCGCGTCGCCGGGGTCGAAGTCGTAGTTGGTCACGTTGGACGGGTCGCTGACGTAGACCAGCTCCCAGTCCCGCGGCGGCCGGCGGTCGGGCGGCGTTTCGTCGGGCATCCGCAGGGCTTGAGGGCGTCAGGCGCCGGGCGACCAGGTGGTGGCGTGGATGCCGTCGTCGCGGGCGCCCGCCCACAGGGTGAGCACGCGGCCGTCGCGGAGCGTCACCGAGCTGGTGCGCGCGTCCATGCGGTGGTAGGCCAGGATGTAGTGCTCGTCCCCCCAGGTGCGCCCGCCGTCGGGGCTCACCAGGGCGCGCGGGCCGCCGACCGCGTCCTTGTGGTCGTAGGTGAGCGCGACGCGGCCGTCCGGCAGGAGCACGGCGTCCGCGGAGCACATGTGCAGGCGGGTGACCAGAAACGGGGTGGTCCAGGCGTAGCCGCCGTCGGCGGAGAACATGACCGCCTCGTTCTTGAAGCGGCCCGGCCCGGCCCGGTTGCGGGACGGCGCCGGCCACTCCGGGCGGCCGCCGCCCTGCGCGGCCGGCGCGTCGAAGAGGTCGACCGACAGGTATTCGCGCTGGTAGCGCGTCGCGCAGAGCAGTTCTCCGGACGGCAGCTGCAGCAGGTTCGACTCGCAGCTGCCGGGCGGCAGCACGGTCCAGTCGCCCCAGGTCCGGCCGTCGTCGTGCGAGCGGAGCAGCACGTCGCCTTCGTAGCCGGCCTGTCGCGCCGCATCGTTCCAGGCGTTGCTGCAGCAGGCGATCACGGTCCCGCCGGCGATCTGCACGATGCGGCTGCCGTCGCCCAGGCCGCAGTAGCGCGTCGGCCGGGGCGCCAGCTCGGCGTCCGTCCAGGTCCGCCCGCCGTCGTCACTGCGCGCCACGCGCGGCTGGTGCGTGTTGTAGGCGCCGCGCGCCGGGTCCGCCGGATCGATCAGCACGGCGTAAGAGAGCAGGAAGGTGCCGGCGCCGGTCACGCCGAAGCCGAACACCGACGGCTGCCGGCCGGACAGGGGGACTTCCGCCACCAGGCTCCAGGTGAGGCCCTCGTCGGTGGAGCGGTGGATGCGGTGGTCGCGGCTGGTGTAGACCAGACTGCCGTCCGGGTGGCGGCAGACCACCACGCCTTTGGCGCCGGCGCCCGGAAAAAAGCGTTGTTCGGCCGCCGCGCGGCGGTAGACGACCATCTCGAAGTTTTCGACGTAGTCGCCGCCCTCGTAGCGGTCATCGGGACGCATGCGCACCATGCCGTTGTCGAGGTAGCCGCGCGCGTCGGTCCGCTCCGTCCACAGGTTGGGGTAGACCAGCGGCGGCCGGTCCAGGCCCTCCGGCGTCCAGCGCACCACGCCGATCGCCGGCCGGCGCCCCCATTCGTCCATCCCCGGCCCGTAGATGGTCGGCGCGTACGACCCGAGCGCCGCGCCGCGGTGAAAGGCGGAGACGATCACCCCGTCGCCGGTGACCGCCGCGGCGGCGCCCGCGCCCGGCGCGGCCAGCACCGGTCGCGCCTTCTCGCGGATGGCGTAGCGGCACAGGCCGAGCACGTAGACCTCGTCTCCCCAGGCGACGGAGGCGTTGCCGGCGCCGGCGCCGCTGTCCGCAGCGCCGATGACGGCGCGGGCGCCGTACGGGAAGTGCGGCATGCCGTAGGTGAGCGCCAGCCGGCCGTCGGGCAGCTCCGCCAACTCTGCGGCCAGCGGCGCAAAGCCGTCCGGAACGCGCCAATCGGCTCCGCCGCCGCCCGGCGCCCCGGCGTCGACCGATTCGGCCAGCGCGACCGCGCCGGTACTGTCCGCCACCGGCGCGACCAGCCGGCCGGAGCGGAGCTCAAGCGGATGCAGCGGCCCCCAGTCGGCCGGCAACTCGGCCGCCATCTCCCACGCCGCGGCGTCCGCCGAGCGGAGGATGCGCCCCGGCAGGCTCAGCAGCAGCGGGCCGCCGGCCAGCGGCGTCAGGCGGGCGGCCGGCGGCTCCTCCTCCGCCTCGCCGCCGTCCGGCGCCGGGCCGGTCAGCGCAGGCTCGTCCGACTCACGCTCGGCCGGCCCGGACGTGGCCGGCCGGGGCGCGGCCAACCCCGCGTCGATCGCGGCGGTGACACGCCACGGGCCGGCCGCCTGGTCCGCGCACAGAATCAGCACGGCGCCCTGCCGCTCGACCGCCGCCGCCAGGGTCCCGTCCGCGCGCGCGGCCAGCGCCAGCACCGCGCCGCCGGCCGTCTCCGGCGCCGCCAAGTCGGGAAGCTGCGACCAGGCCGCGCCGCCGTCGTTGCTGATCGCCAGCGATCCGCCGCGGCCGCACAGCACCAGCGCCGCTCCCTGCCGGCAGAGCTGCGGGCCGGCGTCGCCGAACAGCACCTCCTGACGCTCGGCGCGGGCGCGGCGGAAGCGCAGTATCTGCCGGTCGGTGTGATCGGGACCGATGCGGGCGGTCATCGCGGCATCGCCATAGGAATCTCTCCGGCCGCTGGACCGCGGCGGCGCGCGTGGGATATGATCGGACCCTGGAGGGTAACTCATCATGGCGAATGCACGCAAGCTGCTCTGCGCAGCGATCGGCGCGTCGTTTCTCTTGACCGGCGCTCACCTGTTCGCCGCCGGACAGGAGGATGCGGCCGGAGCGGGAATGATGGAGCGGGTGCCGATCGGCATGCTCTATCGCGGATTCGATCCGACCGGATGGGACATGGACCTGGTCGCGCAAGACCGCATCTGGGCCCATGTCGAAGACACGTTCAACGTCGACTTCAGCATGGAGTACGGAGGAGGCGGCGACGGGGAATACATCGTGTCGATCATGGCCGCCGGCACGGCTCCAGACCTGGTGATGATGTGGCCAGGTCACCCGTGGCTGGGGCTGACGCGCTGGCAGGGCTGGATCGAAGACGGCCTGCTGACCAACGTGGGAGAGATCGTCAACGCGCAGCCGGACCGTTACCCGATCCTGCACGCGATCTTTCAGGACCCGGTCTACCGGCTGTACAACCTGGTGCAGAACGGCGGAGCCGACAACTACTACGCGGTGATGACCGGCAACCGCTTCAAGCCGATCACCGACAGCGCCATCGTCTACAACGGCTTCATGCTCGACGAGCTGGGGCTGGACGTCCCGGAGACCTACGAGGAGCAGATCCACGCCATGCGGCAGGCGCGCGACCGGCTCGGCGCCACCGGCTTCGGCTGGCCGACCTACAAGGGCATCCACTGGAAGGGGCTCAACTATCTCTACTTCCAGACGCAGGGCCTGGAGGTCGGCTTCGGCGGGCCGCGTGACACCAGCTTCGCGCTCGACGCGAACGGCGACTGGTACGACGCGGCGATCGACCCCCGCAACCAGGTGATCTGGCAGACCGTGCAGCAGCACGCCGCCGAGCAGCTCATCTATCCGGGCTGGCTCACCGGTGAGCTGTTCGACTACATCGACCAGATGGCGGCCGGCAAACACCTGTCCGGCATGTACAAGGGGCCGCGCCCCGACGCCTACATCCAGAACTTCAAGAAGTTCCAGGCCGCCAACCCGGAAGCGACCCTGGCCGACTTTCCGCAGATGCTGCATCCGATTCGCGGCCCCGGCGGACGCGCGCACGACACCGAGGTGCCGTTGGGCGTCTACCGCGCGATCACCGTTCCGTCCTTCAGCGACAACCCGGACCGGGCGCTCGACCTGGTCGAATGGTGGGTGAGCGAGGAAGGGCAGGCGGCGCGCTGGTTCGGCATCAAGGGCATCCACTACACCCGGGACGACTACGGTGACTTCGACATGGAGGAGTTCTTTGAGGACATCCGCGGCCAGTGGATGCAGGGACGCACGCTGGAGGAGATGAAGGCGCAGGCGCCGGGCGACCTGATGTGGTATCCTGGCGTGGCCACCTCCAACTATGACAACGGCATCGTCCCGTACGCCGAGTTCGGCAACTGGTTCGAGGCGATCCAGCACGTCCGCGACGTGCGCACCGAGCGCGAAAGCGCGGCGCTGGCGGTGCCGGAGGGTTCGTCCTGCGAAGCGCCGTTCTCGGACGTCTGGCGGGGCGGCGGCTGCGCCGAGTGCGCGGGTTCCAACCCGCCGAGCTGGTGCCAGTTCCAGGCCGCCAACGAGGTGTGGAGCACCTTCCTGGCCGAAGGTTGGGAAGGATGGCCGCAGTACCTGGACCTGGTCGTCCTGAGCGAGGAAGAGACGCAGATCGCGGCGGCGCTCACCGACATCAGGAACAAGTGGTGGGTCGCGTTCGTCCTGGGCAACAAGGACGTGATGGCCGACTGGGACGACTACGTAGCCGAGTACCGGGCCGCCGGCGGCGACCAGCTGATGGACGCCTGGACCACCAAGGTGGCCGAAGCCAAGGCGACCTGGGACAGCGTCCAGTAACCTCAACCGGCATTTTCGTTCACGACGTGGAGCGGCGCATCCCTCGGGGTGCGCCGCTTTTTCATAGGCGTGGTTCCGTGAAGCCGCCATCACCGCGGCGGTGCGGCTGCCGACGCCGCCGAGCGACTCCACGGAGCAGTGGGCCTTGCGTGTCCGACCGAAGTGGACTAACGTAGGTCCATGGAGATCCACAATATCCAAGAGGCCAAGACGAACTTCTCCCGGTTGGTGGAACGTGTCCGGTGCGGGGAAGAGATCGTCATCGGCAAGGCGGGCGACCCGGTAGCCAAACTCGTGCCATTCGACCGCGTCATCGCGCCGCGCCGCGGCGGACAGTGGCGCGGGCGCGTAAAGATCGCCGCTGATTTCGACGACCTTCCGGCCGATCTGGCGGACGCACTCGGCGCCGCCGACGGGATACGTGGATTCCGCGTTACGACGTGAAGTGCCTGCGCGCCTGACGGGAGCCGTGACCGCCAACCTCAAGCCCTACGGCGATCTGTACACGACTCGCTACGCTGCCGCCGGACTCATGCGGCCGCCGTATCCGGAGTAACGCGGACCTGGCCGGTGAGAAGACCTCCCATCAGACCACTCTTGACACTCCGCAGCCCGGCCACCGACTGCGCAGACTTCTCGATGGCGTCGTCCATCGACGACAGGATAGCGGCTATTTTGAGCTGTTCGGGACGCTGTGGCAGATAAATCCGAAAGCCGCGAACCGTCCGATTCGATACTTCCAGAAACGTGCTTCCAGCCGCCAACCGCTCCAGGCGCCGGGCATGATGCTGCATCAGATAGTAGAGAAAACCGACCGCGACGTTGCGCTTCGGCACAAGGTTCTGGAAGCCTTGATTCGTCGCCATCGCAACCCGGTTGATCGCGCACGCTCCGATCGTTGCGCGCGTCGTCATCAACAGCGAATTGGGAGGCAGGAGCGTAGCCGAGGAGCTCGCCAACCCTTTCTCGGTGATGGACGAAGCCGTCTCCGATATGACTCGCCCGCTGAGCTTGGTGATGTCGGTCGGCGTGGCCCAAGGAACATCGCCATTCCAGCAGGCCGGCTGGTTTCTTGCCGGTGTGCCGCCACCGACGACCGCGGCGACATCCGCCAGCGTCATGGCCGTCCACGCTGCGGGTAGCTCTCCGACATCCGTCTTCTTGAAGCTGGTATGCCGTGCCGGCAGGCCGCGCGAAAACAGCGCCCGCATCACGCCGCGCTTGACCACTTGGGACTGATCGACTATCGCCTGCGTCTTCTCGATGGCGTCATCGACCGACGAAAGGATCGCGGCAATCTTGCGTTGCTCGGAGATTTGCGGTAGCGGTATTCGTATCCGATTGATGTCCTCCGTGCGCAGCCCGAATCGGGTGATGCCGTTGGCGTACGTTCGAAACTGTCGTTTGGCGCTCTCCGCCGCCAATGCATAGTGAAGAAAGCGTCCGTCAAGATCGGCTTTCTGCGGACGAAGGATCGCGAGATGGTATCCGCACACCAGGTCAGGCACATTATCGCTCACTATCGCGGGCACGCCAATATCGTCGGCGGTCTCCGAGTCTTTCGTGATGACCACGTCGCCTGGTTCCAATCGGCAATTCCGTATTTCGCGGTCGGTAGCCGTCGCTTTCATGTAGTCCATGTCAGCGCGGATTGCACGGTGGTGGTAAACGTCGGAGTAGTTGCAGAGCCGTACGGACCGCTCACCGGGGACGGTCTTCTTGTCGACGCTGCTGAGACGCAGATCGACGACGTCACCCAACGCAGCCCAGCGCCACCGCCCATCCGTCTGCGCTACACCGACGGTTCCTGCTCCATCAGCCACAGTCGAACACGCGCTTGAACCAGTCGACAAACCTGCCGGCGAGCGCCATGTCGTGCCGAAAGTAATGCTTACTTACCGCCAAGCCGTAGGGCAGACCAGGTTCCTCCTGCCAGGCCAGCCAAGCCAGAATATGCTTGATGCTGTGGGCATCGTCTTGGCCTTCGACTCGCAAAACGGATCGTTCGATCGCCGGCATCACCGGACCTCTATCTCTTGCTCTACGGCTACCGGAATCCGTGCTCCTTGCAGGGTGACCGCCTGCGGCAGCGACCGGTCCAGTTTGTGGATAGCGACTTGCCCGGCAAGCTCCCGCCGCGCGCGTATCAGGGTACTCAGTCCGCGGATGCAGTCGTAGCTGTGCGTGGTGGCGAATACCTGTACGTTCAGTCGCTCCGCCACTTGGACGAGAAGGCGCCAGACGTCGTCCATTACGGTCCAGTGCAGGCCGGAGTCGATTTCGTCGATCAACAGAAATCCGTTCTTCGCTCCGGCTAGCGCAAGTCGAAAGGCGAGCAACCGGCGTAGGCCATCCCCGAAACTGGCGATCGGGAATCGACGCCCTGCGCCGCGGCTTCCTACCAGAATCTTGCCTCCGGTCGTTCTGTTGCCGCCCAAGAAATGAATCGAATCGATGTTCGGCAGGAGAAGCCTCATGTCTTGCACGATTTCGGACTCTCGGCCGTGGGTAAGAGTATCCTCCCACGCCCGTACCATTCCCTCGAACGAAAACGACGCCAGTGTAAGAAAGTGAACGGCCTTGTCGAGCGGAGCGGTTTGTCGATGAATCGACCATAATTGACAATCATACCGTCTTCCGTGATGGGGAACAGGTAGTCCTCGCTGGTCCTGCTGCTGATTATGCTCAGCGCGAACGCGGGTTCCGGATGTTCTTCATCGTAGTGCCAGCCCTTTGCTCGGCCCGCGTCCTCGACGGCATCGAGCGACTTGACGCGGACTTTCAGAGTCAGTTGCGCATCCTCGGACGACAGCTCAAGGAATACTCCGGGCCGGCATTTGTGACCGTAGAACAGGTCGGATACTGCGGGACCCGGGTCGCTTCGAAGATGCGGAACCGTACTTCCGCGCCGCTCCTCGGCTCCGTAGAACGCGGAGACGTGGCCGCCCGCCACAAGCAGCTCGACCGCCTCGAGAATGGATGTCTTGCCGGAGTTGTTCTTTCTCCGGGTAGCCCAGGGCGGTTACCCGCCCCAGGCCCCCACAGACCCGTGCGAGCGCGATTGACGCACACGGTTCCTCAAGTCGTAGCCTTCGCCGAGTAGATGGAGTGGACGACACGGGCCGGCGGTAACGGGTAGCGCCGCAAGAGCCGATTGTAGCAGGTCCAGTTGAGCCGGCGTCCGCCGCGGCGGTTGAGCCATTTCAACCAGAGGCGTTTGACCGCATGGTGATAGTAGCCGAGCGATCGCGCGTTGCCGGTGATCCCGTAGTATGCGAAGTGGCCCAGCAGCTTGCGCCGCAGGGCCGCTTGTTGCGTTTCCAGCGGCATATGCCGGTGGCGCCGGCACCATTGGGCCACCGCTTGCAGTGATCGCGTCAGCCGATCCTTCCCGGTCTTGCGCTTTACTGCCCAGGTATTCTTGCGGGAGCGTCCCCAGTAGTGCGTGAATCCCAGGAACGGGAAACTCGCCCCCCGATGCGCTCCCTCGTGCTTGCCCGGCGGCCAGAACCGCAGCAGCCGCGTCTTCTCTGCGTGGACGGTCAACCCGTACTTCGCAAATCGCTTCGGCAAAGCGCTTAGCACCCGTTCGGCATCCCGCCGCTCGGTGAACGCCATCACCGCGTCGTCCGCGAAGCGTACCAGGAATCCCCGCCCTCGCAGGTGTCTTTGGACTACTTCGGTAAACCATCGGTCGAGTACCTCGTGCAGGTAGACGTTGCTCAGCAGCGGGGACAACACCCCGCCTTGCGGCGTCCCCTGCTCCGCGTAGGTCACCGTACCGTTTTCCATCACGCCGGCCTTCAGCCATTTGCCGATCAGCCGCGTGAGTACTCCGTCTCTCATCCGCTGTGCGAGAATCGCCCGCATCGTCGCGTGCGGCAGAGTATCGAAGAACCTGCGTATGTCCAGGTCTATTACCCATCCGCCGCCCTGGTTCATCAGTTGGTCCCATAGCCTCTGCAGCGCCGTGTGCGGCGAGCGCTTGGGGCGGAAACCATGCGAGCATTCCAAGAAGTCCTGCTCGTACAGGGGTTCAAGCAGCATCTGTACCGCCCTCTGCAACACTTTGTCCTCGAACGTCGGCACCCCGATCGGCCGGGTCTCTGCGCCCGTCCCTTTCGGGATGTGCGCTCGCCTCACCGGCGGCGCCCGGTACGTCCCTGCCTTCGCTCGCTCCAGCAGTGACCGGAGATTCTGCTCAAGGTGTTCTTCGTATTGCTCGGCGGTCTGCTGGTCCACTCCCGTCGCTCCGTCCTTCCGCGTCCGCCGGAACGCCTCATGCAGCCATGTCAGGTCCATGTGATGCGCCAGTGACGTGAACGCCGTCTCGCGGTGAATTCTCGCGTTTTCTGCTATCCGCTGCTGTTTCGTTGACACGTTGCCGGATTCCATCGCATCCTCCGTGTTGCCCCGCATCGGTTCTACGACTCGACGCCCTCCTTCCCTCCGCCGGGTCCGGCGCGGCTGCCGTTCCCCGGCTTCCTCGGTACTATGGGGGCGCTAAGACTGCTCGCTGCCCTTCTCGCCGCGCTTCGTCTCCTTCGCTTGGCGATACCGCGCCTCCATCCGATTCGTTCGCTCCCGCGCTTCCTCGGATGTGCTCCGCGCGGGCCTGGACTTTGGTACGCCGGCGTCCCTCCGGCTCTTCCCGGCATGGAGACAACGAGCTCTCCCAGGTTCCTGGGCCACCCGTTCCGCATCTGCCCTGCTCTCCGACCCCGGCCGGGCCGCCGCGCCAAGCCTTCGGCACGCCGGTACTGCCCCCGTCTTGTCGACGACGAAGGCCCCAACAAGTTCCTCTTTCGAGGCTCAATCACACAGCTTCTGCGGTCACTGTCTACGCTTCACCGTCCCGGTCGCCCGATCCGGCGCAAGACTCGCTTCCGGCTGCCGCTACGCTTTACCGGGTGGGATTGGCTACCCACAGGGTGGCTACGAACGGTTTCCGATGCTACATCGCATCATCCCCCTTTCCCAGACTTTGCCTGGCGCGATCCGGGTAGCCCAGGGCGGTTACCCGCCCCAGGCCCCCACAGACCCGTGCGAGCGCGATTGACGCACACGGTTCCTCAAGTCGTAGCCTTCGCCGAGTAGATGGAGTGGACGACACGGGCCGGCGGTAGCGGGTATCGCCGCAAGAGCCGATTGTAGCAGGTCCAGTTGAGCCGGCGTCCGCCGCGGCGGTTGAGCCATTTCAACCAGAGGCGTTTGACCGCATGGTGATAGTAGCCGAGCGATCGCGCGTTGCCGGTGATCCCGTAGTATGCGAAGTGGCCCAGCAGCTTGCGCCGCAGGGCCGCTTGTTGCGTTTCCATCGGCATATGCCGGTGGCGCCTGCACCATTGGGCCACCGCTTGCAGTGAGCGCGTCAGCCGGTCCTTCCCGGTCTTGCGCTTTACTACCCAGGTATTCTTGCGGGAGCGTCCCCAGTAGTGCGTGAATCCCAGGAACGGGAAACTCGCCCCCCGATGCGCTCCCTGGTGCTTGCCCGGCGGCCAGAACCGCAGCAGCCGCGTCTTCTCTGCGTGGACGGCCAACCCGTACTTCGCAAATCGCTTCGGCAAAGCGCTTAGTACCCGTTCGGCATCCCGCCGCTCGGTGAACGCCATCACCGCGTCGTCCGCGAAGCGTACCAGGAATCCCCGCCCTCGCAGGTGCCTTTGGACTACTTCGGTAAACCATCGGTCGAGTACCTCGTGCAGGTAGACGTTGCTCAGCAGCGGAGACAACACCCCGCCTTGCGGCGTCCCCTGCTCCGCGTAGGTCACCGTACCGTTTTCCATCACGCCGGCCTTCAGCCATTTGCCGATCAGCCGCGTGAGTACTCCGTCTCTCATCCGCTGTGCGAGAATCGCCCGCATCGTCGCGTGCGGCAGAGTATCGAAGAACCTGCGTATGTCCAGGTCTATTACCCATCCGCCGCCCTGGTTCATCAGTTGGTCCCATAGCCTCTGCAGCGCCGTGTGCGGCGAGCGCTTGGGGCGGAAACCATGCGAGCATTCCAAGAAGTCCTGCTCGTACAGGGGTTCAAGCAGCATCTGTACCGCCCTCTGCAACACTTTGTCCTCGAACGTCGGCACCCCGATCGGCCGGGTCTCTGCGCCCGTCCCTTTCGGGATGTGCGCTCGCCTCACCGGCGGCGCCCGGTACGTCCCTGCCTTCGCTCGCTCCAGCAGTGACCGGAGATTCTGCTCAAGGTGTTCTTCGTATTGCTCGGCGGTCTGCTGGTCCACTCCCGTCGCTCCGTCCTTCCGCGTCCGCCGGAACGCCTCATGCAGCCATGTCAGGTCCATGTGATGCGCCAGTGACGTGAACGCCGTCTCGCGGTGAATTCTCGCGTTTTCTGCTATCCGCTGCTGTTTCGTTGACACGTTGCCGGATTCCATCGCATCCTCCGTGTTGCCCCGCATCGGTTCTACGACTCGACGCCCTCCTTCCCTCCGCCGGGTCCGGCGCGGCTGCCGTTCCCCGGCTTCCTCGGTACTATGGGGGCGCTAAGACTGCTCGCTGCCCTTCTCGCCGCGCTTCGTCTCCTTCGCTTGGCGATACCGCGCCTCCATCCGATTCGTTCGCTCCCGCGCTTCCTCGGATGTGCTCCGCGCGGGCCTGGACTTTGGTACGCCGGCGTCCCTCCGGCTCTTCCCGGCATGGAGACAACGAGCTCTCCCATCCTGGGCCACCCGTTCCGCATCTGCCCTGCTCTCCGACCCCGGCCGGGCCGCCGCGCCAAGCCTTCGGCACGCCGGTACTGCCCCCGTCTTGTCGACGACGAAGGCCCCAACAAGTTCCTCTTTCGAGGCTCAATCACACAGCTTCTGCGGTCACTGTCTACGCTTCACCGTCCCGGTCGCCCGATCCGGCGCAAGACTCGCTTCCGGCTGCCGCTACGCTTTACCGGGTGGGATTGGCTACCCACAGGGTGGCTACGAACGGTTTCCGATGCTACATCGCATCATCCCCCTTTCCCAGACTTTGCCTGGCGCGATCCGGGTAGCCCAGGGCGGTTACCCGCCCCAGGCCCCCACAGACCCGTGCGAGCGCGATTGACGCACACGGTTCCTCAAGTCGTAGCCTTCGCCGAGTAGATGGAGTGGACGACACGGGCCGGCGGTAGCGGGTATCGCCGCAAGAGCCGATTGTAGCAGGTCCAGTTGAGCCGGCGTCCGCCGCGGCGGTTGAGCCATTTCAACCAGAGGCGTTTGACCGCATGGTGATAGTAGCCGAGCGATCGCGCGTTGCCGGTGATCCCGTAGTATGCGAAGTGGCCCAGCAGCTTGCGCCGCAGGGCCGCTTGTTGCGTTTCCATCGGCATATGCCGGTGGCGCCTGCACCATTGGGCCACCGCTTGCAGTGAGCGCGTCAGCCGGTCCTTCCCGGTCTTGCGCTTTACTACCCAGGTATTCTTGCGGGAGCGTCCCCAGTAGTGCGTGAATCCCAGGAACGGGAAACTCGCCCCCCGATGCGCTCCCTGGTGCTTGCCCGGCGGCCAGAACCGCAGCAGCCGCGTCTTCTCTGCGTGGACGGCCAACCCGTACTTCGCAAATCGCTTCGGCAAAGCGCTTAGTACCCGTTCGGCATCCCGCCGCTCGGTGAACGCCATCACCGCGTCGTCCGCGAAGCGTACCAGGAATCCCCGCCCTCGCAGGTGCCTTTGGACTACTTCGGTAAACCATCGGTCGAGTACCTCGTGCAGGTAGACGTTGCTCAGCAGCGGAGACAACACCCCGCCTTGCGGCGTCCCCTGCTCCGCGTAGGTCACCGTACCGTTTTCCATCACGCCGGCCTTCAGCCATTTGCCGATCAGCCGCGTGAGTACTCCGTCTCTCATCCGCTGTGCGAGAATCGCCCGCATCGTCGCGTGCGGCAGAGTATCGAAGAACCTGCGTATGTCCAGGTCTATTACCCATCCGCCGCCCTGGTTCATCAGTTGGTCCCATAGCCTCTGCAGCGCCGTGTGCGGCGAGCGCTTGGGGCGGAAACCATGCGAGCATTCCAAGAAGTCCTGCTCGTACAGGGGTTCAAGCAGCATCTGTACCGCCCTCTGCAACACTTTGTCCTCGAACGTCGGCACCCCGATCGGCCGGGTCTCTGCGCCCGTCCCTTTCGGGATGTGCGCTCGCCTCACCGGCGGCGCCCGGTACGTCCCTGCCTTCGCTCGCTCCAGCAGTGACCGGAGATTCTGCTCAAGGTGTTCTTCGTATTGCTCGGCGGTCTGCTGGTCCACTCCCGTCGCTCCGTCCTTCCGCGTCCGCCGGAACGCCTCATGCAGCCATGTCAGGTCCATGTGATGCGCCAGTGACGTGAACGCCGTCTCGCGGTGAATTCTCGCGTTTTCTGCTATCCGCTGCTGTTTCGTTGACACGTTGCCGGATTCCATCGCATCCTCCGTGTTGCCCCGCATCGGTTCTACGACTCGACGCCCTCCTTCCCTCCGCCGGGTCCGGCGCGGCTGCCGTTCCCCGGCTTCCTCGGTACTATGGGGGCGCTAAGACTGCTCGCTGCCCTTCTCGCCGCGCTTCGTCTCCTTCGCTTGGCGATACCGCGCCTCCATCCGATTCGTTCGCTCCCGCGCTTCCTCGGATGTGCTCCGCGCGGGCCTGGACTTTGGTACGCCGGCGTCCCTCCGGCTCTTCCCGGCATGGAGACAACGAGCTCTCCCAGGTTCCTGGGCCACCCGTTCCGCATCTGCCCTGCTCTCCGACCCCGGCCGGGCCGCCGCGCCAAGCCTTCGGCACGCCGGTACTGCCCCCGTCTTGTCGACGACGAAGGCCCCAACAAGTTCCTCTTTCGAGGCTCAATCACACAGCTTCTGCGGTCACTGTCTACGCTTCACCGTCCCGGTCGCCCGATCCGGCGCAAGACTCGCTTCCGGCTGCCGCTACGCTTTACCGGGTGGGATTGGCTACCCACAGGGTGGCTACGAACGGTTTCCGATGCTACATCGCATCATCCCCCTTTCCCAGACTTTGCCTGGCGCGACGACAATAAGGTTCACCCGCGCCAGGTCGGCTACGTGGTACGACTCGAAACCGCGGAAACGGCGCAACGTCAAGGTCTTCAGCATTCCACTCCTCGCCCGGAGGCGGCGCACCGGCGGCGCCGGCCTCTCAGCGAACCGTATCGAAACGGACAGTCTCAGACAAGCGCCGTGAGGAGAGGGGAGACCGGCGGAAGCAGGTGAGCTTCCGTCGGTGCGCTGGCTGGCAGCGCATGCTACGGTGTGCTACGATCCGGCCGAATGGACCGGCGCTTGGCGGTCAACCGCCGGAACTGGAACGACCGCGTACCCGTGCACGCGGCCTCCGCGTTCTATGACGTGGCCGGCTTCAAAGCCGGGCGCATCTCGCTCAACGCGATCGAACGGGAGGAGGTCGGCCCGGTCGCCGGCAAGAGCCTGCTCCACCTGCAATGCCACTTCGGTATGGATACCATGTCGTGGACCCGGCTCGGCGCGCGCGCCACCGGCGTCGATTTCTCCGACGCGGCCATCGACTTGGCGCGCCGCCTGAGCGCGGAGTTGGGGCTGGACACGCGGTTCATCCGCAGCGACGTGTACGACCTGCCGGACGTGCTGCAGGAGCAATTCGACGTTGTGTACACCGCAACCGGCGTGCTGGTGTGGCTGCCGGACCTCACCGCCTGGGCAAACGCCGCGGCCGGCTTCCTGAAGCCCGGCGGCGCGTTCTATCTGCTCGACGGTCACCCGTTGCGCCACGTCTTCGCCGATGACGATGACCGGGACGGCTCCTCGGAGCTGCGCGTCGGCAATCGCTATTTTCCGGATCCGGCCGGCGTCCGCTACGGCGGCGGCGGTCACAGTTACACGGACGGCGGGACCATCCCGTCCCCCTGTTATGAGTGGCAGCACAGCATGGCGGAGATCGTGAACGCGCTGTTGGCCGCCGGGCTGCGCCTGCAGTTCCTCCACGAGTTCCCGTTCAGCAACTATCGGGCGCTGCCGGGTATGGCGCGCGGCGCCGACGGCTGGTGGCGGCTCTCGGAGGGCGACGGCTCGATTCCCCTGTTGTTCTCGTTGCGCGCCATCAAGCCCCCGGCGGCCTGAGACCGCCCGCTCCAAGCGCTCAGAACCGCTGGTCCGGGTGTTGGCGGTAGTAGCGGTCCAGCGCGCGGCCGGCCGGCGACAAGGCGCCGTCGAGCCGGAGTCCGCCGTGCGAGAGGTTGAGGCTGGCCGCCACCTGGTCCGCGCCGCCGGCGTCGACCCAGTGCGGCGTGAGCTGCTGGTTCCAGAGGACGGCGCCGGGCGGCATGACGTAGCTCAGCACGTCGGCGGCGCGCAGATCGGCCGGCTTGACCATGCCGGCGCGCCAGTCCGGATCGACCGCCCGTTCCAGCGGCGCCCACCGGTACGGGTCGAGCAGGCCGTTGAACACCTTGGTCCCGTGCAGCTGCCAGGCGACGACGTGCGACACGTCCATGTGGTAGCGGCCGGGGACGCCGGCGCCGCTGATGAAGACGATCGGGTAGCACCGGTGCCAGGAGAAGCCGGCGCGCGCCAGGAACGCCTGCCACGGCTCCATCACCCCGGCCCAGAGCCCGGCGAACAGATCGCCGCGGCTGGTGAAGTTGGTGAGCGCGAAGTGGGAGAGCCCGAACGGCGTCTCCATGACCCGTTCCAGCGGCAGGGCGCGGAACTGGTCGATGAAGCGGTCCTCCCGGTAGTACGGGCTGTCCGGCCGTTCCGGCGACAGGTCGCGCAGGCGCACGTCGTCGTCGCGCCGCAGCCGGTCGACCATGTCGGCCACCGGCGGCGGCCGCCAGGCGAACGGCGCGCACTCGCCGGCCAGCAGCAGGTTGCGGGCGCCGGCCCAGAGGCCGCGCAGCTCGGCGGCGGTGGCGGCGGTCCGTCCCTGCGGGCCGGGATGGCCGGCGGCCCCGGGGCCGCCTCGGCCGGGACCCGGATGATGCAACGGGGGACCTTGACAGATGGCGCTCATCGCCGTTCACTCTACCACGGCTGCCCGGGGCCGGCCTTCTCACGGTATGGCAAAGTACGTCCTGCAACGCACCCTGCTGCTGATCCCCACGCTCCTGGTGATCGCGGTGGTCTCGTTCATCCTGATCCAACTGCCGCCCGGCGACTACCTCACCTCCTACATCGCCAATCTCGCCGCCGCCGGCGAATCGGTGAACCAGGACGAGATCGCCTCGCTGCGCGCGCGCTACGGCCTGGATCGGTCCGTCGTGCACCAGTTCCTGCGCTGGTCGTGGGGCTTCCTGCGGGGCGAGTTCGGCCAGTCGTTCGAGTACGAGAAGCCGGTCCGCACGCTGATCGGGGACCGGCTGCTGCTCACGGTGATCCTCTCCCTGGCGGCCATGATCTTCACCTGGGTCGTGGCGGTGCCGATCGGCGTCTACTCGGCGGTCCATCAGTACTCGCCCGCCGATCACGTGTTCACGACGATAGGCTTCCTGGGGCTGGCGACGCCGAATTTCCTTTTGGCCCTCATCCTGATGGTGGTCCTCTATTTCAACTTCGACGTGGTAGCGCTCGGCCTGTTCTCCGACGAGTTCGTCGAAGCGCCCTGGAGCTTCGCCCGGGTGCTCGACCTGCTCAAGCACCTGATCATCCCCGTCACCGTGGTGGGCACCGCCGGCACGGCGGCGATCATCCGCGTCATGCGCGGCAACCTGCTCGACGAGATCAGCCGCCAGTACACGATTACGGCCCGCGCCAAGGGGTTGGGGGAAACGCGGCTGCTCTTCAAGTATCCGGTGCGGCTGGCCATCAATCCGCTGGTCTCCAGCACCGCGTGGCTGCTGCCGGACATCCTCTCCGGCGAGATCGTGGTCGCCCTGGTGCTCAGCCTGCCGACGCTCGGTCCTCTGCTGCTGAACGCGCTGCTGAGCCAGGACATGTTTCTGGCGGGCACCATCGTGATGTTTCTGGCCTTGCTGACGGTGGTGGGCACCTTCGTCTCCGACATCATGCTGGCCGTGGTCGATCCGCGCATCCGCTTCGGGCGGCGGGGCGCATGATCGGGGAGCCGGCCGGATGAGCACGCTGTCGACGCCCACGTCCCCGCAGGGCGCGGGAGCGACCGGAACCAGGGCGGCCGGCGCCGGCGGCGTTCGCTTCGACCGAGCGCGTAACGCATCGGAGGACGCCGAGGAACGGCTCTACTTGGCGTCGCAGTGGCGCCTGATGTGGATCAAGTTCCGGCGTCACAAGCTGGCGATGACCGGCGTCGCCGTGGCGGCGGTGTTCTACGTACTCGGCGCATTCTGCGAGGTGGTCGCCCCCTACGATCCCCGGCACCGGCACAGCAGCCACACGTACGTGCCGCCGCAGCTCCTTCGCTTCTACGACAGTGAGAGCGGGTTCTCGCTACGGCCGTTCGTGTACCGGCTGGAGCGGCACATCGACGCGCGCTCGCTGCGCCGCACGTACACGGAGGACCGGTCGCAGAAGTACTACCTCACGCTGTTCCACCGCGGCCAGCCGTACACGTTGTGGGGGCTGTTCGAGGCCGACCTCCATCTGTTCGGCGTGGAGGGGGACGGCACCATCTTCCTGCTCGGGACCGACCGCCTGGGGCGGGACATGCTGTCGCGCATCGCGTACGGGGCGCGCATCTCCTTGTCGATCGGCCTGATCGGCGTAACCGTCAGCCTGGTCCTGGGGCTGATCCTGGGCGGGGTGTCCGGGTACTACGGCGGCACCACGGACACCGTGGTGCAGCGCGTCATCGAGATGCTCCGCTCGTTCCCGACCATCCCGCTGTGGCTGGCGCTGGCCGCCGCGCTCCCCCTGGAATGGGGGCCGGTGCAGCGCTACTTCGCCATCACCGTCATCCTGTCCGTGATCGGCTGGACGGGTCTGGCGCGCGTGGTGCGCGGCAAGCTGCTGGCGGCGCGCGGGGAGGACTTCGTGACCGCGGCGCTGGTGGCCGGCACGAGCGAGTCGACCACCATCCGCCGGCACCTGCTGCCGTCGTTCATGAGCCACATCATCGTGTCGGTCACGCTCAGCATCCCCGGCATGATTCTGGCCGAGACCGGGTTGAGCTTTCTGGGCCTGGGGCTGCTGCCGCCGGTCATCAGCTGGGGCGTGCTGCTCAAGGAGGCGCAGAACGTCACCACCGTGGCGCTCAACCCCTGGCTGCTGCTGCCGGCGATTCCGGTGGTCCTGACCGTACTGGCGTTCAACTTCGTGGGCGACGGCCTGCGCGACGCCGCCGACCCGTACAAGACTTGAACCGACCGGGGCCGGAGGGTATGCTTCCGGCCGGCTGGTGGAGCGAACACGACCACCAACCATCAAACCACAAGGAGCTACCGACATGTCATACGTTCGCATTTCGTTAGCGGGCTTCCTGTTGACCGCCGCGGCTGCGCTGGGCTTCGCTCAGGCCGGCGTCGGGTACCCGCTGGGCCAGTGGGCCACCGTCGCCGCCTTCGAGCGGGACACCGGCGCCACCATCGCCGAATTCAGCGAGGCGCCGGTGCTGCAGGCGATGGTCGCTGACGGCTCGCTGCCGGCGGTCGCCGACCGCCTGCCGCTGGAGCCGGCCGTGGTCGCCCCCGCCGAAGAGGTGGGACAGTACGGCGGCACGTGGCGGCGCGTCGCCACGCGGCCCACCGACAACCGCCTGATCGACCGGATGGGCTACGAGCCGCTGGTCCGGCGCGCCCGCGACGGCACCGCCGTAGTCGCCAACATCGCCCACCGCTGGGAGGCGAACGCGGACGGCACCGAGTTCACCTTTCACCTGCGTGAGGGGATGCGGTGGTCGGACGGGGAGCCGTTCACGGCTGACGACATCCTGTACCAGTTCGACGACGTGTATTCGAACACGGAGATCACTCCGGTGTTTCCGTCGTGGCTGCGGGTGGCGGGCGAACCGCCTACCCTGACCAAGGTCGACGACTACACCATCCGGTTCACCTTCGCCGACACCAACGGCCTGTTCGAGGAGGTGCTCACCTTCCGCGGCGACGGCCTGTTCGCGCCCAAGCACTACCTGAGCCAGTTCCACGCCACCTACGGCGACAAGGACGATCTCACCGAAGCCGCCAAGGCGGAAGGGTTCGAGCTGTGGCACCAGCGCCACGGGCAGCTGAGCAACGCGACCCTCAACCAGGACGTCCCGTCCATCCGGCCGTGGAAGCTGGCGTCGGAGGCGACCGGCGTGACGCGCCAGATCGCCAAGCGCAACGCCTACTACTGGAAGGTCGACACGACCGGCCAGCAGCTGCCGTACATCGACCGCATGGCGATCGACGTGGTGCAGGGCGGCGAAGCCGCCAACTTCAAGGCGATGGCCGGCGAGATCGACATGCAGTCGCGCTACATGAACTTCAGCAACTACACGCTGTTCGTGGAGAACGAAGGGAGGGGCGACTTCCGGGTGCGGCAGTGGATCAACCCGATCCCGGACGCGTTCAAGTTCAACCTGACCCACAAGGACCCGGTGCTGCGCGAGCTCTTCAACGAGCGTGACTTCCGCGTCGCCATGTCCAAGGCGATCGACCGCCAGGAGATCGGCGATCTGGTCTACCTCGGCGTCGCCATTCCGTGGCAGGCGGTCCCGGTAGAGGCCGATCCGTTCTTCGTGCCGCCCGTGCACACCGATCACGACCCATCCGGGGCGAACCGGCTGCTCGACGGCCTCGGCCTGACCGCCCGCGACGGCGAAGGCTTCCGCCTGCGTCCCGACGGCGAACAGCTGCAGCTGGTGGTCTCCTCCTACGGCGCCGAGGAAGCCGGCGGAGGGACCGGTATGCTGGAGCTGCTCAAGGACCACTGGGAGTCGGTCGGCGTCCGCACGGAGATCAGCGTCATGGATCGCAGTCTCTGGACCGAGAACCGCGCTTCGGGCGAGTTCATGGTGAACGCGTACCTGACGGTCGGCATCCACTGGTCGATCGACCCCAACTGGTACGTGCCGGTCAACGGCGCAAACCACGGCTGGGCGCCCGAGGCCGCCCGCTGGTACGCCACCAACGGTGAGCAGGGCGAGGAGCCGACGCCGGACATCAAGGCGCTGCAGGACTGGTACGACCAGATGCAGACCACCGCCGACCCGGACGAGCGCGTCCGCATCGGCAAGCAGATCATCCAGTCGCACGTCGACAACGTGTGGATGATCGGCACGGTCCGCTATCCGGCGGTCGCCATCGTCAAGAACAACTTCCGCAACGTCCCGCAGGACGTCATCCAGAGCTGGCGCCTCAAGAGCCCCGGCTACACCAACGTGGAGCAGTACTGGATCGAACAGTAACCGGTCCACTGCATCCGTTCCCGCACGGGAGCCGATAGGGGAGGGCGGCATGATTGCCGCCCTCTCTTTGTGTACGATGCGGCCCATGCCCGCCGATCAGTTCCTGGCCGACCGGTTTCAGGTCTTCTACAACTACGATCCGACCGATCCGCCGCGCTTCCACGACGGGCCGATCGACGCCGGCTACTTCGACTGGCTGTTCGAGATGCTGGCCGGCGCCGGCCTCACCTTCCTGTACCGGTGCAACACGGCCGGCCGCGCCTACTACCGGGCCGCGGCGATGGCGCCGTTCGACCACGGGTGCGTCGATCCGCGCAACCCGGCGGCGCAGTACTGGCGCAGGGTCGCCGACATGATGGACGCCGGCGACCCGCTGGCGACCGCCGTGGAGGCGGCGCGGCGGCACGGCGTCCCGATCTGGGGCTGGGTCAACTGGAACGAGTTTCAGTGCGTGCGCCGGGACTACGTGTCGCTGGTCGATCCGGTCTGGTACGCCGCGCCGCGCAAGTACTGGTGCTCGCGCGACGGGTCGCGCTTCTATCACGGCATCCCCGATTACGGCGACGCGGAGGTGCAGGAGCGGCTGGAGGCGATGACCGGCGAGCTGCTCGGCTACGGGATCGACGGACTCTACCTGTCGACCCGCTCGCACAGCTGGTACGCATGCTTCGACACGCCCGGTTGGGACGCGCACCTGGAGCCGTTCGGCTTCAACGACCGCGTGGTGGCCGAGTACCGCGACCGGCGCGGCGTCGACATCCGCTACGAACCGTATGACGCGGAGGAGTTCTACCGGATCAAGGGCGAGCACTTCTCCGAGGTGATCGCCCGCACCGGGCGCCGGCTGCACGCCGCCGGCCGGCCGTTCGTGGTGGGGTTGTCGCCCGACCGTTACGAGCTGTGCGTGGCGTTCGGCGACGGCGGCATGGCGGGGGCGCCGCACCTGCTGCTGTACAAGGACTGGGAGCGGTGGGCGGTCGACGGGGTGATCGACGGCGTCTGCGCGGAGCGCGCCTGCCCGAAGGAGAAGATCCTGCACGCGCCGCCGCTGGAGCCGTTCCGCCGCACCATGCCGGACGGCTTTCCGCTCTTCCTGTGGCTGGACAACGCCCGCTTCGTCGACCGCGGCTACGGCCCGTTTCACCTGGCCAACTGGGATCGGTACGCCGTCGACGAGGTGGTCGGCATGGTGGCGGCGGCGCGGCAGGCCGGCGCGCGCGGCGCGTTCCTGCACTCGTTGTACCACTACACCTCGTTCGACTCCGGCGGCGCATCGATCGGCGGCTACGGCTTGCTGCCGCGGCGCGAATACCTGGAGGCGCTGCGGCGCTGGTCGGCGGACGAAGCTGCTGCGCATGGCTGAGCCGGCCGGGCCGGGGCCGGCGCCGGCCGAGCGGCGCGGCGGGCCGCGGCTCATGTTCTACAACGACGGCCGCCACCCACTGATCTATCAGTTCGAGCCGCCGATGCGGGTCGAAGACCTGCAGCTGGCGGTCGACGAGCTGGCCGGCACGCCGGTCGACGCGCTGATGTTCTGCCTGGGCGACGGCCGCACGGTGCTGCACGACTCGGCGGCCGGCGAGCTGTGGGGCGGCAACGTGGCGAGTTGGCCGCACGCGGTCTTTCACCGCGCGCACCGCAACGCCAAGGGGTTGATCGACGCCGGACGCGACCTGCTGCGCGTCGTGTGCGACCGCGCCCACGCCAAGGGGATGCGTTTCTATCCCACGCTGCTGGTCCAGCAGGGCCGCGGCGACCGCGCCGCGGACATGCGCTGCTCGGAGTTCCGCTTCGCCAATCCTCACCTGGAAATCGGCGCCGACGGCGCCCTGCCGCCCGATCACCCCGGCGCGCGCTGCCCGGACTTCGCCCATGCGGAGGTGCGCGACGAACGCTTCGCGCTGATCGCGGAGACGCTCGACCGCTACCCGGTCGACGGTTTCGAGCTGCAGCTCGCCTACCGCCCCTGGTACTTCCGGCCCGATGCGGTCGCCGCCGGCCGCCGCATCATGACCGAGTGGATCGAGCGGGTGCGGGCGGCGGTCAAGGCCGGCGGCGCTCGGCGCGAGCTGGTCGTGCGCGTGCCCGCCAGCGTCGAAGGGTGCATGAGCGCGGGGTTGGACGTCGGGGAGTGGCTGCGCCGGGGCTTGGTGGACGTGGTGGCGGCCGAGACCTTCGGGGAGCCGGAGGCGCTCGACTCGACCATCGACCTGCGGCCGCTGGTGGAGGCCGCGCGGAACACCGGCGCGCGGGTGCACGCCGTGCTGATGCGCGGCGTCGACTCCGACCGGGTGGCGCAGGCGCCGATCGGGATGGTGCGCGCCGCGGCCGGCAACTACTGGGATCAGGGGGTCGACGGCCTGTACCTGGCCTACTGGCACGCCGCGTGGCCGTACGGCGCGGACTTCTACGAGATGTTGCGCGAGTTGCCGCACCCGGACGTGATGGCCGCCAAGGACAAGGTGTACTTCGTGCCCACGGCGACCGGCCGCCACCCGGAGCCGCAGACCGGGCCGGGGGTGCGCCGTCAGCTGCCCGCGCCGCTGCGGCCGGGCGCGCCGGTGCGCGTGGAGTTCCCGGTGAGCGACGATCTGCCCCGGCAGGAGGCCGCCGGCCGGCTGCACGAAGTGCTGCTGCGGGTGCGGGTGGCCGGCGTCAACGAGCGTGACCGGATCACCGTTCGCCTCAACGGCGCGGTCCTGCCGGAGTCCGTCCGCCGCGTGATCGACCTTTCCGCCAACATCGCCTGGGCCCGGCGCCGGATCGCCGGTTACTGGTATCTGTTCCGCCTTGGCGAGGCGCGTTGGCCGCGCCGCGGCCGTAACACGCTGGAGGTGACGCTCGACCACGCCGATCCCGAGCTCGCCGCGCCGCGCGCGCTGCACGACGTCGAACTCAAGGTCGACTACCGGATCGGCCGGCGCTTCGCCCGCGGCGCCGACCCCGACCTCGGTCCGTTCACGGAGGCCGGCTGACGGATTGCGCCCCGTAGCCGGACCGGTCATGCTGAACCGAGCGGCAGCATCGGCGCGATGACATACGAAAGGGAGGGGGGACATGGCGCAAGGTGACGTTCTGCGTTCGGAAAAACGGGAGTTCCGGGAGCCGGCGACCGGCGCGCGGGTGGTGCAGCTCACCGACGCCCGCTGCTACAACGTCCATCCCTACTACAATCAGGAGGGGTTCGTGGGCTGCTCCGAACGGTTCGTGTTCGCTTCCAACCGATCGGGCAGCGGTCAGATTTACGCGGTGGAGACCGCCTCCGGCGCGATCGTGCAGCTCACCGATTCGGCCGACCCGCCGGTGCTGGCCGGCGTGGAGCGGCGCCCCGGCGGCGGACACGGCTCGGCCGGCCTCACCTGCGACCCGGCGCGCGGCCGCATCTACTACAGCCGCGGCAAGCGGGTCTGCTGCCTGGACATCGAGACCCTGCGCGAGGAGGTCGTGGCCGAGTCGCCGCCCGGATGCGGACCGCTCGGCGGCCCGGACCTGTCGAGCTGCGGCCGCTACCTGGTGCTCGGCTGCCGGCCCGAGCAGGCGCCGACCTGGCCGTGGCGGGACGAGAACCGCTACCGGCACGGCAGCGAGACGCTGGTGGTGCTGTGCGACCTGCAGGAGCGGCGGCAGGCGGTGGTCTACCACGGACCGAGCGCCGAGAACCGCGCCGCCGCCGACAGCCACGTGTACATCTGCCGCGGCGACCCCTCCTACCTGTTCTTTGGCAGCTACACGCGCACGCAGCCGACCGGTCTCAAGACCATGTGGTTCATGCGCGTGGACCCGGAGCGCATGACGCCGCTGCAGGACCCGCTGCCGATCTTCGACCAGCAGCCGTTCGAGATGGTCAACCACTACTATCCCGCGCCAGCCAATCACGTCGAGTCGCTGCTGTTCACGCTCACCGACCGCGACCGCGACGGTATCCCGGTGAGCCCGGTGCGGCGCGCGGAGATGATCGCCGTCGACCTGGTCAACCGCGTGCAGCGCCGCCGGGTCTTTCCGGGCCGCGAGCCCGTCCACTTCAAGTGCAACTCCGCCGCCGATCTGTGGGCAGGAGACTGCGCCGATCCCGGACCGCACTGGTTCGAGGGGCGCGGCGGCCCGGACAGCTACGCGGTCACGGAGCAGGGCGAAGCCGCCGAACTCCCGGAGTCGTCCGCCCGCCCCGACCCGGACGCCGCCGGCTACCGCTGGCCGCAGGCGCACCGCTGGATCGGCGTGTTCCGGGCGCGCGGGCCGTTCGTCGAGATGCGTCCCCTGGCGCGCCACGACACGGTATGGCGCTGCTGCCATCCGCATCCGGTCTTCTCGCCCGACGATCGCTGGGTCGCCTATGGCGCCGGCGACCGCCGGCAGTCGCAGCTCTATCTGGCCGAGGCGGTCTGGCCGAGATGGACGGCGTGACGCTGTGACGCCCGAGGAGTGATCCATCATGCTGGAACGGCTCTACGTGGACAATTTTCGATGTCTGACCAATTTCGAGCTCGTGCTCGACGAAGGGACCGTGTTCGTCGGCGCCAACGGCACGGGAAAGACTTCGGTGCTTACGATATTGCGAAGGCTCCAGCGCCTGATCGCACGTGGAGCCAGGGTCGCCGACGTCTTTCCGGCGCGCGATCTTACGTCGGGCCGGAACAGAAAGAAACAGCGGTTCGAAATCCGTATGTGCCTGGAAGGCCAGACCTATGAATACGGATTGACGGTAGAGCACGACGTGGCTCGGGACAAGATGAGGATCGCCGAGGAAACGCTCGCGCATGGCGACCGACCGATCTTCGAGTTCCGGGCCGGTCAAGCGCAACTGTACCACGACGACTACAAGGCGGGTCCCGCATATCCTTTCGACTGGACCCTCTCGGGCATCGGCGCCCTGTATGCGCGACACGACAACCGGAAGCTCACACGGTTCAAGAAGGAGATCCAGAACTACATCATCGTCCAGCCGTGTCCGCCTCTCTTCAAACCGGAAACCAGCTCAGAAGATGAGTACCTCGAGCCGTTGATGGGTAACTTCGTCGGCTGGTATCGTCATTTTTCGTTGGAGAACATGGGAGCGATAGGATCGCTCTTCGAGGCGCTTCGAGAGTCGATGCCGGCGTTCGACTCAGTCCGTCTGAAGGAATCCGGTGAGGACTCGCGCGCTCTCAAAGCTGTGTTCCGCAGTCCATCGGGTGGTACTATCGACTATGGATTCGACTATCTTTCCGACGGCCAACGAGCGTTGATCGCGCTGTACAGCCTGATACTGCTTACCGATGACCGGCGGGTCTCTCTGTTCATCGACGAGCCGGACAACTATCTTTCGCTGCGAGAGATCCAGCCATGGCTGGCGCAGGCAATCGAGCGGTGCGGCGAGTCGTTGGAGCAGGTGACCGTGGTGTCTCATCATCCCGTGATCCTGGACTACATGGCGGGAGCTCGCGGCCGGTGGTTCTACCGCGACGGCGACGGCCCGGTGCGCGTTGCCGACGAACCGAAAGCCACGGTAGATGGACTCACGATTTCAGAGACGATCGCCCGCGGATGGGACCGATGAGCCGCAACATAGTATTACTCTGTGAGGATGCGCAGACGAACAGTTTTGTCCGTCGTTTCTTGGGGCGCCGCGGTTTTCGATCCCGCGCCATCGAAACGCTGCCCCTGATCAAGGGGGCCGGCGAGCAGCGCGTTCGACAGAGTTATCCTCGCCAGCTGAAAGCAATTCGGAGCCGTCAGCGAGCGGTTCTCATCGTGGTCATCGATGCTGACGACCATACCACGGCGTTCAGGAGAGCTCAGTTGGACCACGAGTGTGAGCGCAACGGCGTTACGCCGACAGCGCCGAGTGACCCGGTGATGATCATCGCGCCGAAACGAAATATCGAAACGTGGTTCTCTTATCTCCGGGGGTTCCCGGTGGATGAAACGCGCCGCTACCCGAAGCTCAAGCGGGAAAGCGCCTGCCATCCGCTCGCCGACGAGCTACATCGAGTGTGCCATGAGAGGCAGCGACTCGATCCATCGGCCCCCGCGTCGCTACGTGAGGCGTGTCAGGAGTACCCGAAGATCAGTCGCGCGCTTCGTTGACGTTCGATCATCGCGCCGGCCGGTAGATGGTGGGGGTGACGCTGGCGCGCACCACGTCGCGGATCGAGTGGCCGGCCGGCAGGGCGCCGACGGCGCGCGCCTGCACCAGCAGGTTGCCGATCGCGGTCGCCTCGGCCGGGCCGGCGACGACCGTGCAACCGCACGCGTCGGCGGCCAGCCGGCAGAGCAGCGCGTTGCGCGCTCCGCCGCCCACGACGTGCAGGACCGGCAGCCGCTGGCCGACCAGCGCCTCCAGTGTGCGCAGCTTTCGGCGGTACGCCTGCGCCAGACTCTCCAGGATCAGGCGCACCGTCTGGCCGCGCGTGCGCGGCGCCGGGAGCCCGCGGGTCCGGCAGTAACGGCGGATGCGGCCGGGCATGTCATCGGACCGGTGCGCGAACGCCGGGTCGTCGAAGTCGACGACCGAACGCATGGAGCCGGCGGCCTCCGCCGACCGCGTCAACTCGTCATAGTCGATGGAACCGGCGCCGCGCCACGCGCGTGCGCATTCCCGGAGGACCCACAGGCCGGTCAGGTTCTTGAGGAAGCGGACGCTGCCGTCGACGCCGGCCTCGTTGGTGAAGTTCGCCCGGAAGGCGGCGTCGGAGAGCAGCGGCCCGGTCCGCTCGACGCCGAGCAACGACCAGGTGCCGGAACTGACGTAGGCCCACGGCGGACCGGACGCATCCGCGGGCGCCGCGGCCACCGCGCTGGCGGTGTCGTGCGAGCAGCCGGCCACCACGGCGACTCCGTCGGCGGTGCGTCCGATCGGCGTGCCCGGCGGCACGATCGGCGGCCACGTGCGCGGGGCGATCCGCAGGCGCCGGATCAGATCGAACGCCCAATCGCCGCGGCGCACGTCGACGAGCTGCGTGGTGCTGGCCAGCGTCAGCTCGGTGACCGCCCGGCCGCAGAAGCGATAGTGGAAGTAGTCGGCGATCATCAGCCGCACGGCGGTTCGGGCGGTGAGCTCCGGCTCCAGGATGCGGTCGGCCAGCGCCTGGTACAGGGAGTTGACCTCCATGAACTGAACGCCGGTTGCTGCGTACAGCTCGCTCCGCGTGACCGACGCCAGCGCCTGCGCCATCATCCCGGCGGTGCGCGGGTCCCGGTAGCAGTACGGGGCGCGCACGGGAACGCCGCCGCGGTCGAGCGGCACGTAATCGACCCCCCAGGAATCGACCGACAGGCTGGCCAACGCCGGCGCAGCGCGGCGCGCGCGCTCGTAGCCGGTGCGCAGTTCTTCCCAGAGCGCCTCCAGGTCCCAGGTCAACCGCCCGCCCCGTTGACGCACCGGCGTGGCAAAGCGGTGCACCTGCTCGACGCGCAGCCGGCCGCCGGCGAGCGTGCCGAGCATGGCGCGTCCACTGCCGGCGCCGAGGTCGAAGGCCAGATGGGTGCTTGCCATTGGAGCCGCTTCGGTATTGAGGGTACTGTGTAGCCGGGATTGTGGCATGACTACCGGCAGCGGCAGGCGCCGCGTTGCGGCGGTGACCGGCGGCGCAGCCGGTATCGGCCGGGCCGTCTGCCGGGAGTTTCTGGCCCGCGGGCTTGCGGTGGCGGTCGTGGACCGCGACGCGGAGGCGGCGCGGCAGGCGGCGGAGCAGTTGCGGGCGGCGGCCGCGGGCGGCGCCTCCGAAACGGTGATCGCGGCGCCCGCCGACGTGCGCGACACCGCCGCGGTCGACGCCGCCATCGCCGCGGTCACCGGCCGGCTGGGCGGGCTGGACGTGCTGGTCAACTGCGCCGGCATCACCGATCGAGCGCCGGCCGCGGAGATGGCCGACGCGTCGTGGTCCCGGATGCTGGACGTCCACCTGACCGGCACCTTCCGGTGCTGCCGGGCGGCGTTCCCGGCGCTCCGCGACTCCGCCGCCGCGGCGATCGTCAACGTCTCATCGGTGGCCGCCCGCCTCGGCTTCCCGTTGCGCGCCTCGTACTGCGCGGCCAAGAGCGGCATCGAGGGGCTGACCCGCTCGCTCGCCGTCGAGTGGGCCGCGCACGGCATCCGCGTCAACGCGGTGGCGCCGACCTGGGCGCGCACCGCGATCCTGGAGGACGCGGTGGCTTCCGGCGTGCTCGATGAGGCGATGATCGACGCCATCACGCCGCTCGGCGGCGTGGTCGAACCGTTCGAGGTGGCGCGGGCGATCGCGTTCCTGGCTTCGCCCGGCGCCCGCATGATCACCGGGCAGTCGCTGCTGATCGACGGCGGGTTGGCGATCAACCCCAACCTCTGAGCCTGGCGCGGGCCGGTCCGATCGGGTAGAGTGAACGCCCGTGAGGGTTGTCTCCCGGCAGGTGTTCGTGCCGTCGCCCGGCCCCGGCGTCGGGGTGGGGGGCGCCGCCTACTACACGCGCGCCGCCGGCCACGAGCTGATCAGCATCCACACCCACCACACCCGCTCCGATACGGCGGACATGGCCGTCTACCGCCGTTCCCCCGACGGCGGCGCCACCTGGGGGCCGGCCACCGAAGCGGCTACCGGAGAGCGGCGTCCCGAAGGCACGTGGCGGCGGTATCCGCGCGCCGGCCACGTGGACGCAGCGACCGACCGCTACGTTACGGTACGGGTCGAGGGGGTGTTGCCCACCGACGAGCCGCTTGAGGGTATGCGGCAATGGATGCTGCACTACGCGGTCTCCGCAGACGGCGGGCGCACCGATCTGATCGACGAGCCGGTCATCCACGCCGGCAGCGACGCCGACGGCGCCGCGTTCAACGCCGATCACCCGCTGCCGGGCGTGTGGCGGGGGCGGGCCGGGGTGATGCTGGGCGACCTGACCTGCGTGCCGTTGACGCTGCGCGGCGGGAGCGATGCCGGCGACATTCTGACGCCGTGCCAGATCTGTCCGGTTGGGCCGGACGGCGTGTTCCTCAACAAAGGCGGCGGCTTCACGTTCCACGACTCGGCGGTGCTGCACGGCCGGTGGGTCGACGGCGGGCCGCGCCTGAGCTGGCGGCTGTCGGAGCGCGTCATAGGCGATCCCGAGCGCTCCACCCGCGGGTTTCTTGAGGCGACCATCGCCGAGGTCACCCCCGGCCGCGTGTTGATGGTGATGCGCGGTTCCAACGACGTGCGGCCGGAGCTGCCGGGCTACCGCTGGTACGCCATCTCCGACGACTGCGGCTGGACGTTCGGCCCGGTGCGGCCGTGGACGGATACCGACGGCGAGCCGCTCCATTCGCCGAGCGCCTGCTCGCAGCTGCTCGACCACTCCGGCGGCCGGCTGTTCTGGATCGGCAACCTGTGCAAGGGCAATCCGCGCGGCAACGGCCCGCGCTACCCGATCGTGATCGCGGAGGTGGAGCGCGAGCGCGGCCTGCTGAAACGCGACACGGTCACCGTCATCGACGACCGGCAGCCGGGCGAATCCGAGCGCCTTACCCTGTCCAACTTCTACGCCCGCGAGGAGCGCGGCAGCGGCGACGTCCTGCTCTACCTGCCGCGCTACTACGCGCGGCCCGGCAGCGCCGGCAACTTCGAGGCCGACAACATGGTCTACCGGATCGCCGTGACGTCAGGAGGCAGAGATGAGTGACCGGGCGACGATCCCGCTCAACCGGATCACGGACATCCGCCTGTACGACGGACCGCTCATGCGCGCCGGCGACCCGCCCAAGGCGGAAGGCGCCACCGAGCTGCTCACGGAGATACGCGACATACTGCCAGAATGGAGAAACAACGGGAGCGCTCGTAGCGCCGGAGCCGTGACCGCGGGCGGAGTCGATGCCGCCTTCGTTCCTGCGTTACGGTTCTTCGGCTCCGTCGCCGGCGTCCGGCTCCGGTTCGGAGCACACGCGAACCTTGACTCTCTTGCCGTTGATCGTGCCGCGCACGGTATTGCAATCGGACCCGGATCCTACCGTCGGAATCGTCGTTGAAACCCAGACTATCCCGATAAGGTCGTTCGTGTCATACGTAACTGAAGTGCCACCACGCGCTATCTCTTGCGCGGCACTCGACAAAGCTCCGCACATACGCCGTGCTTCGGAACGCAGTGTGCTATTCGACGCCGCCGCCGCATCGCGGAACGAAACTGCCCCGTCACTATCCGAGCACCGATACGGACCGTACACGAGTTGCGCAGGCCGTGCTACCGACATAGCAACAAGCGTAACTACGATCAACACGAAAAATGCGACCGCCGACCTTCCCATCCTCTCCCCTTGGCGGCGATAGTTTGCGCCGCAACCGTGCTACGAGTTCCCGCGTCACGTCAAGCGCTTACGGCAGGGGCAGGCGGACCGTGCGGCCGGCCGCGGAGGCGGTGAGCGCGCCGCCGCCGACGCTGACGGCGGCGATGGCGCCCTCGGCTGTCGGCATACGCCACGCGTCGCCGTGACGTTCGGGCGGCCACGCCGGCGGTGGAGCGCCGGGGCCGGCGGCCACGAACAGGGTGAGCAGCCGGCAGCGGCTGCCGTGCGCGTCGGCCGCCACGAAGCTCTCTCTGCGCTGCTCCAGCGGTTCATTCAACCGCGTGCGATCGTAGGGCGGGCGGTACCGGTGCTCCCCGCGCCGAAACGTGACGGCGCCGCCGCCGGACAGCGGGCATATCTGCCCGCACAGGCGGACCGGGCCGCGCGGGCCGGCGGCCCGGACGAGGAAGCTGCCGTCGGCGTCGATCGCGGCGCGGTCGGCGGTGTGCCAGCGAAGGGTGACGGGCTCGGCGGCCGGTAGCTGGCAGTAGTCCAGCACCGCCACCAGGCCCGGGAGCAGATGGACGACGCTCCGCGTCACGCGGGTCACGTCCCGGTACGCGCCGGTCAGGTCGATCGACCACGCCGCGCCGTGCTCGCCGAACGCGGTGCGCAGGAAGACGCCGGCGCGCGGCTTGCCGCCCCGCATCTCCCGCCCGCCGATCTGCAGCAGGTTGTGGCCGGCGACGCCGGCGTTGTAGTAGCGCGCGCGGTGCTCGCCGAAGAAGTCGGCCGGGTACGAGGAAGGGGAGCCCAATTCGACGATCAGCGGCGCTCCGCCGGCGTGGATGACCAGTTGACCGTCGTCCAGATGCTCGTGAATCGGCTCGCGGCCGGCCTTGCCGTGCACGACCACGGCGTCCCCGTCGGTCCAGCTGGAACGGCTGGCGGTCAGGCCGCCCCAGCCCGGGAACGCGGCGCCGAGCGGCGGGCCGGCCTCGCCGCTCGCGTCCGCACCGGGCGGCGCCGCGGCGACCGCAGGGTCGTACCAGACCAGGTCCAACGCATCGACGTGCTCCGGCCGAGCCTCCGGGTCGTGGACCAGCCCGTACGTCTCTAGGAACCACTGCAGCAACCCGTCGCGGGCCGCAGAGGCGATCGGCGCGAAGTAGCCGATCAACAGCGGCGCCTGCCGGTGGGCGTCGCCGAACGCCACCGTGTGCCCGGGCGGTACGGTGGCGTGCATGAGCCAGCGGCACGACTGCGGAAACGGCCGGCCGGCCAACCGGTCTTCGCGGCCGCCGGTCACCGCGCAACGCGCGGCGAAGTACCGCACCGGGTACTGCAGGGAGCCGGCGTAGCCGACCGCTTCGTTGAACTCGCCGTTCGGTCCCAGGACGCTCAGGTAGCGCTCCATGCGCGGCTGCGCCATCCGGACCAGCAGATCGGACCGGTCGTGATCGTCGCCGAGCGCCATGCCGGTTATGCCGAGCCCGCCCACCACCACGGTCATCCAGTTGCTCGGCCGGGTCAGCCAGTGCGGCTCCCCTGCGGCGGCCTCCAGGTACGGGCGGATCGCGCGCCGGTCGAGCCCCTCGACGATCGCCGCTCGTTCGGCTTCGCTCAGGTGCGGGTACAGCCAGTCATAAGTGATCGCTACCGCCGCGCCGAGCTGCCCGGTCCGCAGGTCGGCCGCGAACATCCGGTGGGCGAAGTCCCGCCACTCCGGCCAGTGTCCGGGGTCGAACAGCGTCTCCATCTGCGCCAGCGCATCCTGGCGGAAGCGCTCCTGACCGGTGAGCAGGAACGCCAGGGCGGCGCGCAGCAGCCGCCGCACCACCGCCTGACAGATCGAGTTGTCCGCGTTGGCGTGCCGGACCTGCTCGGCCGGGCGGCCGGGGAGCGGCGCGCCGGGCAGCAGCGGAGCCGCGCCGGCGGCGTCCTCCGCGCCGCGCAGGACCGTCCGCCACAGCCGCGCCCCGTACGGGCCGGCGGTCGCGGCGCGGACTTGCTGCAGCGACCGCCGGCCCGGTCCCGGCTCGGCGCCCAGGAAGATCGACGGGCGGCGCGCGGCCATGCGGTCACTCACTGCTTGAGGGCGCCGATCAGCAGGCCCTTGACGAAGTAGCGCTGGATGAAGGGGTAGACCAGCAGGATCGGCAGGGTGGTGACGATGATCGACGCGGCGCGGAACGCCTGGATCGGCACCGGGTCGCGCTCCACCTCCAGCAGCAGGTCCTGCAGGCTGCGGTCGCGGCTGACGTCGGTGATCTCCAGCGTGACCAGCAGGCGCCGCAGCAGGATCGTCAGCGGCTGCAGGCGTTCGTCCTGGATGTAGATGAACGGCGTGCCAAAGTCGTTCCATATCTCCACGATGCGGAACAGCGCCATCGTGGCGATGACCGGCTTGGAGAGCGGCAGGACTATGCGGAAGAGGACGCGGAAGTCGCCGGCGCCGTCCATGTAGGCGGCTTCGCGCAGCTCGCTTCCCAAGGTCTGGAAGTTGGTCCGGAACACGATCACGCCGAACACGGTCACCGCTCCCGGCAGCACCATCACCCAGATCGTGTCGAGCAGCCCCAGCGTCCGGTACAGCAGGTAGGTCGGGATCAGGCTGGCGGACAGAAACAGGGTGACCACGTACAGCAGGGTGGCCGGCTTGTTGAGCCAGAAGCCGCGGATGGTGAGCGGGTAGGCGGCCAGCGACGTGGCGAGTATGAAGATGGCCGTACCGATCGCGGCGTAGCGCACCGAGTTGAAGTAGGCGCCGAGCAGCTCCGGGTTCTGCACCACCATCCGGTACGCGTCGATGTTGAATCCGACCGGCATGTAGTTGGAGGCGCCGGTCGCCAGGCCCGGGCCGCTGCTGGTGGAGAGCGCGAAGACGTGATAGAACGGGAACAGCATCAGCAGTGCGAACACGAACAGGAAGATGACGTTCGCGACGTCGAACCAGTTGCCCCGCCCCGCCGCCATCACGCCGCCGCCGTTACCATACGCTGTAGCCGGTCGCCCGGCGGGCCGTGTAGTTCACGGAGGCCGCAAAGATCAGCGCCACCACCGAGTCGAGCACGCCGACCGCGGCGCCGTGGCCGAAACTGCCGCCGGCAAGCCCGATGCGGTACACGTAGGTCTGTATGACGTCGGCGGTCTCGTAGATGCCCGGATTCTGCATCAGGAGCGCCTTGTCCAGGCCGACCTTGACGATGCTGGTGGTGCTGAAGATGAGCAGGATCACCATGATCGACAGCAGCTCCGGCAGGGTGATGCGCCAGGCGAGCTGCCAGCGGTTGGCGCCTTCGCACACCGCGTTCTCATACAGCTCGGGATTGATGCCGGCCAGCCGGGCCAGGTAGAGGATCGATCCGAATCCGATGCCCTGCCAGATGGCGGAGCCGACGTAGAGCGGCCGGAACCAGCCCGGCTCCATGAAGAAGTTGGTCACCTGCCCGCCCAGGGCGGTCACGACGCGGTTGACGATCCCGTCGTAGGAGAAGAACTCCTTCATCATGCCGACGATGATGACCAGGGCGATGAAGTGCGGCAGGTAGCTGATGGTCTGCACCACGCGCTTGTAGGCGGGCAGGCGCAGCTCGTTGAGCAGCAGCGCCAGCACGATCGGCGGCCAGAACCCCCACACGATCGTCAGGAACCCCACCAGCAGCGTGTTGCGGACCAGGCGGAACGCGTACGGGCCGGTGAGGAACGCCGCGAAGTTCTCCAGGCCGATCCAGGGGCTGCCCCAGATGCCGTCCATGGGGTTGAAGCGCTTGAAGGCGATCTGCATGCCGTACACCGGCACGTACTGGAAGATCACGATCAGCCCCACGCCGATGGCGGTCATGGCGTAGAGGCTCTTCTGGCGCGGGAAGTCGTGGACGATCTGCGCCAGCCGGCCGCGGCGCGCGCCGGCCGGCGCCGCCGTGGACACCCGCATGGCGTGGTGATACACTGGCCGGCGCATCTCAGTCAATCGGGAGGCGCCGCGCGCTTTCCCGCTAGGAGGACACCATGACGAGAATCTCACGCATGCTCGCCGCTCTGGGCGTGCTGCTGTTGGCCGGCGGAGGCGCCGCCTGGGCCGCCGGTCAGGAGGAAGCCGGCGGGGCGGCCGCCATGCCGGAGCAGATCACGTTGCCGCTGCCGGAGCGGATCACCGTCGACTACACGCTGGCCGAGCACACCACCATCGGCCATTACGCCTTCGCCGACGACGGCCATCCCGGCTTCATCTGGTTGGAGGAGCAGACCAACATCGAGATCAACGACATCCAGATACCACCGGGAGAAATCGACGCGAGGTATCAGGTCATGCTGGCCACCGGCGACCTGCCGGACATCTTCAATCCCAACACCGCCACCCTCACCAAGGCGGATCTGGATTCCTACGGAGAACGGGGATTCTTCGTCAACATACTGGACTATGCGGACCTGATTCCCAACTACATGCAGCTGATCGAAGAGGTCGAGCCGCTCCGCAACATGATCACCGGCGACGGCGCCAAGTACGGCTTCGCCATCTACAACGCCGATCCCATTCCGTTCTCGCTCTCGTTGGCGTACCGGGAAGACCTGTGGGACGGGATGGACCTGCCGAGCGACACGTGGGAGGATCTGTACGATGCGTTCAAGACGTTGAAGGCGGAGTTTCCGGACTCCTATCCGGTCAACGCCTGGCAGACCGGCGACCGTTCGGTGCTGCTGTTCATGGCGTCGGCCAACTTCAACACCGATGAGAGCATCTACTTCAACCACACCAACCGGGAGTGGCAGTACGGTCCGCTGGACGCCGAGTACGAATACTTCCTGGAGTACTTCTCGCGGTTGTGGGCGGAGGAGCTGCTGCACCCCGACACCTTCACCATGAGTTACGATCAGTGGAGCCAGTCGCTGGCCGGCAACGAGTCGTTCTTCACGTGGTGGTGGTCGGCGTCGGGCAACTGGTTCAGCCCGGTCACGCAGTTCAATCTGCCGGACTACGGCCCCGGCAAGGAGTGGACGTTCAGCGCCATGCGCATTCCCAGCCTGGTCGAAGGCGGCCCGCGGGCGCGGTCGACCAACCGCATGCCGTACGGCAACTATCAATACATCAAGCTGATCTCCTCGCAGTCCGATCACATCCCGGAGATCATGGCGTTGATGAACTTCCTGACGGTGGAGAAGAACAGCTACAGCGTCTTCTTCGGCCCGCCCGGCGAATACTGGGACATCGTCGACGGCAAGTACCGGTGGCTCACGCCGGAGATCAAGACGCCGTACAACCCGGAGGGGACCTTGTCCGACGCGCAATGGTTCGAACAGAAGTTCGGCGTGCGCACCAGCCTGGCCAACGTCGAGATCGTCGGCATCGACAATCCGCGTATGCAGGCGAACATGACGATCGAGAACGACCCCGACTACCAGCAGTTCGAGGACGAAGCGCGCCAGTACGTGGCCGACGGCTCCACGCCGCAACGGCCGGAGCCGATCTTCAACTTCACCGCCGAAGAGGCCGACCGCGAGGCGCGGTTGAAGACCGCCCTGGACACCTACGCGCAGGAGCAGTCGATCCTGTTCATCACCGGCCAGCGTTCGCTGAGCGAGTTCGCGGACTTCCAGGCCGAGGTGATGGATCTGGGCGCCGACGAGTTGGTCGACCTCTACAAGACCGCGTCGAGCCGGTAACCCTCGGAAGCCGAGACCCGGCGACTCGAAAGTCGAGACCGGCGACTCGGACAGCCGGACCGGCGGCGGCAACGCCGCCGGTCTCGGCGCTTCGGCCGGTCAGCGGTCGGGCGTAAAGCCCGGCCGTCCCTCCTGCGCGCCTACAGCACCGTCCGGTGTAGCGACTGGATGAAGTGCACCCCCGGCACGGTCGTACGGTTGAGCCGGTCGTCGTTGGTGACGAACAGATCGCAACGCGCCACCGACGCGCAGGCGAGCTGAATCGCGTCCGACGCCGAGATCGGCGACTCGGCGCGGAACTCCGCAAACTTGCGGGCGGCGCGCGCGTCGAACGGCAGCACGGTGGCGCCGGCCGGAAGGACCCGTTCGATCTCGCTCCGCACCGTCCCGTTCCGGTGCTCGATCGGATGGACCAGCAGCTCGCCGAGCGTGAGCGACGACGTGACCAGCTCGTCGCCCCGTTCGATCATGCGGCGGCGGAGCTGCGCCGTCCGGCGGGACGGCTCGCCCATGCTCTGCAGCAGGTACAGGAACAGATTGGTGTCCCAGAAGATGCGGCTCATCTTCGTCCGGTCTCCCGGAGGCGCCGCACCAGGGTGTCGGCGGCCTCGGTCGCCCGCAGCGACTTGCCGATGTCGAGCAGCGACAGGATCGGATCGGGGGGGATCGGAATGGTGGCGGCGCCGACGTAGTCGGCGTGGTACCAGTCGATCAGGTCGCGGTACTCGAACGGGATCTCCGCCGTGCGCGGCATCGTCTTGCCGCCCCGGCGCTCCGGGTGAAAGGGGTCGCTGGGACGGAACAAGCGGCGGCGTCCGCGCTCGGTCTCTATCAGCATCCGGTAGCGGCCCGGATTGGGCGTCTTGCCCGCTACGCAGTGCTGGGAGACGTGCACGACGAAGCCGGGGCGCAACGGCCGCGCGGCCACGGAAGACTCCTCCGCCGCCCGTTCGGCGATCTCCCCGACCGTGAAGTCGTCCCGCTCCGGGTTCTGCCGGTGCAGGAGCGCGGTGGCGACCCACACCTCGTCGGCGACTCGAATCCGTTGTTGTGTTGCCATGTATACCAGGTATTATCGGCACACGGGGGCGCAGACGATAGCGCGGCCGGCCGGAAGACGCCGGCCGCGCCGGCCGCGTCAGGACGAACCGAAGGGGTACGGGGCGCCGGTGTCGCGCAGGTGCTGCAGCAGGTGGTGGTACTTGAGCAGCTCCGCCAGCTTGCTCCGCCACCGGGCGGCGTAGAAGGCGGTGTAGTCGGCGAAGTAGCGCCGCGTCGCCGGCGCCGCGCCGCGCAGGTAGTCGGGGGCCAGGAACCACGGCTGGTCGCTGTACTGGTCGAGCCCGCGGCGCTCCAGCGTGGCCGCCGTGACCCGCCGCTTGCGGAAGCTCACCATGAAGGTGCGGCGCGGCGGCGCGCGGTGGTAGCGGCCGCGGTGGATCACGATCTGGTTGAACAGCACGCCGTCCCCCGGCCGCAGGGCGATGCGGACCGCGCCGGGCATGTCGTTGGAGCGCCGGTTGGCGCCGCCGTCGTCGACGCAGATGCGCCGCTCGGCGTCCGTGAAGCCGCGCAGGTGCGATCCGGGAACGACCTCCAGGTCCTCGCTCGGCACGAGCGCGATCTGCGCCTGCAGGCCGCTGCCGGTCACCCGGTCACGCGGATCGTCGGCTTCCGGGCCGATGGCGTCCTTGTGCCAGAAGCCGTCGAGCGGTTCACCGGCCGGGTTGAAGTACAGGCTGGTGCTGGTGAACAGGTGCGGCTCGCCGAGCGCCCGGTCGACCGCTTCCAGCACCGCCGGCGCCGCCGCGGCGTCCAGGACCGCGGCCAGCTCCTCCGGCCGGCCGCGGTGGTAGCCGGGGTTGTTGAGGTGGCGCAGGTAGTTGGCCTTCGGGTCGACCGGCGGGTTGTCGCTGAGCGGGCGCTGCCGCCACTGCGCGAGCACTCGATTGCAGATCGGCAGCAGCCGCGCGACCCGTTCGCCATCGAAGACGCCGCGCACGACCGCGTAGCCGTCGCGCCGGTACCCCTCGCCCGGGTCGGTATTGAACGGTTCCGTGTTGACCGGCTCAGCCATACAGCCAGTCGATGTCGAAGATGGCGCCCTTGAGCGACATGGCCGACCGGCCGAGTCTGCCGGGATGGCCGGGGTCGACCATCTGCGAGGTCAGGTAGGTGACGATCGCCGCGCCTTCCCGGGTGTAGGAGCAGGCGACGTTGGTGAACTCCATGCCGGGGTCGTCTTCCAGGTCCCGAGGCGCGCCCCACGTGTCGCCGCCGTCCTGGGACACCGCGCAGGTGAGCGGCGTGCGCTTGCCGGAGTGGTCGTAGGTGGGGTCGAACTCGGCGTGGTTCCAGATCAGCAGCAGGTCGCCGGTGGTGGGAATGCGCGTCAGGCTCGGCATCGACTCGCTGGAGGAGAGACCGGAGCTCTGCGGCAGGCTCCAGGTCTCGCCGCGGTCGGCCGAGCGGCTCAGGAATACGGAGCCGAGCTGGTTGCGCATGCACATCAGCAGGTGGCCCTGCGCCGCCTCGGCTACGTGGTTCTCCATCGTGCCGCGCATCGGCAGGCGCACCAGCGCGGCGGGCGGCCGCCAGGTGCGGCCGTCGTCGTCGCTCACGAAACAGCCCGAGCGGGAGGTCATGGCCGGGTACGACCCCCACACCGGCACGTGCTCGACCGACTTGAGGAGCCGCCCGCCGGAGAGCAGCGTGAAGGTGTGGTTGGCGCAGCCGTAGCCCGCGCGGTCCCAGATCCGCGTTTCGTCCCCCCAGGTGCGGCCGCCGTCGGCGGACCGCCGCAGGCAGCCCGACGACTGCAGCGGTTCGTTCCACACCAGGTTGCGGTACTGCAGGTAGAAGAACAGCAGCTCGCCGTTCGGCAGGACGATCAGGCTGGGGTTGTAGACGCTGTGCACGCCGCCGCCGGGCGACTGCTCGACGCGGTGCTCTCCCCAGGTGAGCCCGCCGTCACGGGAGCGCATCGACGCGATGCTGGAAGGCGCCTCGTCGTGGCCGCCGAGCTCGCTGGCGTGCATCTCGATCCAGACCATGAACAGGCTGCCGTCGTCGAGCTGCGCGATCGACGCCGAATCGTTGCGCGGATGGGCGCCGGTCGCCGGGGCGATCTCCACGTAGGTGACGTGCTCGTCGCTGATGCGGCCTTGCATGGATCGACGGTAGAAGCCGGCCGGCCCGCGCGTCAACCGGCCGGCCGGTGGGTCTGAGTTGATTCCAGTTCCGGGAACCCCACACGTACCCGCGTTGGAAGAACGGGATCACGTAGCGCATTTCGCCCGAGAAGATGTCGGCGAAGTTCCGATTGATGATCTCCCCGTTGCTTTTCGGCATCGATCTCCTCGGTCAAAGACTACGCGCGCGGAACACGCGCGGGTAGCCGATGCGGCGTCCCGTAGCTGCGCGGGGCCGTCGGGCCTATTCGTCGGCGTCCGGGCGGACCGGCATCGGGGCGGCGCCGCCGGCCTGCGCGGAGCGCTCGGCGGCGTCCAGGATGGCGATCACCTCCACCGCGTCTTCCAGCGGGACCGGCGGCGGGCCGCCGGCCAGGAACGGCAGCAGCGCGTTGAGCAGCGCCGTGTAGACGCCGGCCATGTCCACCGTGTAGGGGGCCGCCGCGGCGCCGCTACGCAGCACGCCGCCGTAGCCGCTGCCGGCCGCCAGCTCGACCACGCCGGTACGGCCGTCCGCGTACTCGACGACGATGATCGCGCCGTCGCCGCAGCTATGGGTGGAGGCGGTCGCCGCGCCGCGGCCGATGGCGCGCACCAGCATCTCCACCGCGTGCACGCCGTACCACACCAGCGAGCTGCCGGCGGGCGCGCGGTTGATGGTGCCGTAGGTCGATACGTGCCGGGGGTCCGGCGCCGCCGCGCACGCCGCCTGCAGCCCGGCGGCGAACCGCAATGAGGACGCCGAGCAGAGGCGGAGGTCGCGCTGCGCCGCCACGCGGGCGATCTGCAGGCCGGCAGCCAGGTCCTGCGCCAGCGGCTTGTCCAGGAACAGCGGGACCCCCAGGCCGGCGCAACGCCGCACGTACTCAAGATGCAGGGTCGGGTCGTTGATCTCCAGCAGCAGGGCGTCGGCGCCCGCTACCGCGGCGTCGAAGTCCTCGGTCACCTCGATCCCCCACCGTTCCAGGTCCCGCTGCCGGCCGTCGAGTCCGGCTCGGTCCTGAAACGGCGTCTCGAAGCGCATGCAGCGCGTCACCGTGACGCCGGCGACCCGCTGCTCCGGCGGGCAGTCGGCGGCGGGGTGCAGCCGGCGCGCGAACTCCACCGTGTGGCTGGTGTCGAGGCCGATTATGCCGATACGAAGGTCGTGTCCCATGACGGTCATCTTACACCACCACGGGCGTTCCCGAAAGTCGCCGCCGGCGCCCTAATCGCCGTGGAAGATCGAGAGCAGCATCCGCTCCACGTGTCGGGAGAAGGACGTGTCGTAGTTGCCCCACTCGCTGTACTGAGGCAGCTCCAAGGAGTCGGGGAGCGAGTTCATCAACGAATACCCCGCAAACGGCCCGCCCTGCTCCTGCGCCGCGACCAGCGCTTCGCGTACGGCGTCGTAAAGATCGTTCAAGTACTGCGCGGTGGCCATGAGCACCTGCGGATCGGTGGATGCTGAGTGGGCGTTTACCGCGTGCTCCACCTCCCAGCCGCTGATCTGGTTCAGTATCTTGCGCGTCCCGGTGAAGTTCTTGTCATCCACCACGCCCGCGTCGGAGATCGCCATCTCCTCGTACATGTCCGAGGTGACCACGACTTTCTGCTCCGGCAGGTAGACGATGGTGGTGGCGTCGCCGTCGCCGGGACCAAGGTAGTGCAGCTCCACGGGAATGCCGCCGACGGCGATCCGCGTGAAGTCGGTGAAAGTCTCATCGACTTCGGGAACGTCGGTGATGGCGGGGTCGGCAAGATCGAAGATCGGCTGACAGTTCACGTGACAGTAGACCGTGGCGTCCGGGAACATGCCCGTGCCGCCGACGTGATCGTAGTGCTCGTGCGTCAGGACGACGTGAGAGACGGGGTTGTCCGTAAGGTTTGCCACCACGCCCTGGATGAGCTGCGCAACCAGGTTGTTGTAGGTGTCGGTGATCAGCACGTCCTGCCCGGAAACGACGATCAGCGTGCTGCCGCCGCCGATCCACATGTGGTGCACGCCCGGAGCGAGCTCGGTCACTTCCGGGTCCGGGAGCTGAAACTCCTGAGCGGAGACGCTGCCGCCGGCTACGATCAAGGTGACCGCCAGCAGAGCGACCGCCGCGTTCCTGCCGTTCTTCGACTTCATGGTGTTCCTCCTGGCGCCGCCCGGTCAGGCGCGCTCGCCGCCGGCCCGCCGTTCAGCGCGCGCTTCAAGGTAACGATACTCCGCCGATGCGGCCACGCCGGCGCCCGCGCTTGCGCGGCGCGGCGCTGACGTCATACGATCGGCCGCGGAGGTCCCGATGCCGATTTCCCCGGTCCGTACCGATTCCGTCGTCGAGCAGCGGCCGGCGCTGCTGGGCGGTCCGCCCGCGATCGCCGCCGGCTCCGTGCCGGACGACCTGTTCACGTGGCCGATCATCACGGAAGAGGACGAACAGGCGGTGCTGGAGGTGCTCCACTCCGGCCGCATGTCCGGCTTCGACGTCACCCAACGGTTCGAGGCCGAGTTCGCCGCCTGGCAGGGTGCGGACTACGTCCTGGCTCACAACACCGGCACCGGCGCCATTCAGGCGGCGCTCTACGCGCTGGGGGTGCGCGCCGGGGACGAGGTGGTGTGCCAGAGCGCGACCTACTGGGCGTCGGCGGCGCCGGCGCTGTCGTTGGGCGCTACGGTCCGCTTTGCGGACATCCAGGCCGACACGCTCTGCATCGACCCGGCCGACCTGGAGCGGCGCATCACGCCGCGCACCAAGGTCGTGGTGGTCGTCCACTATTGCGGCCACCCCACCGACGTGGACGCGGTGCTGGCCATCACCGAGCCGCGCGGCATCCCGGTGCTGGAGGACGTCTCGCACGCTCACGGCGCGCTCTACCGCGGCCGCAAGGTGGGAACCTTCGGCGCCGCCGCCGCCATGTCGGTGATGAGCGGCAAGGCGCTGCCGGCCGGGGAGGGCGGCGTGCTGGTGACCGGCGACCGGGCCATCTACGAACGCGCCTTGGCCTGGGGCCACTACTCGCGCGGCCAGCGCGAGTTGACCGACCCCGGCCTGCGCCGGAGCGCCGGCGTTCCGCTGGGCGGCTACAAGTACCGGATGCAGCAGCTCAACGCCGCCATAGCGCGCGTCCAGCTGCGCCACTTCGACGACCGCGGGCGCCGGATCAGGGCGGCCATGAACCGCTTCTGGGACCTGCTTGCCGGCTGCCCCGGCGTGCGCGCGCATCGCGTCGACCCGGCGTCCGGCAGCACCATGGGCGGCTGGTACAACCCGCACGGCCTGTACGCGGCTGAGGAGCTGGGCGGCCTCTCCCTCACTCGGTTCCTGGCCGCTCTGGAAGCGGAGGGGGTGGGGCGCCTGGGCGCCGGCATCAACCTGCCGTTGCACCTGCACCCGTTGTTCCGCGACCTCGACGTCTATGGCCGCGGCGCGCCGACCAACGCCGCGCCGACCGACGGTCTGCCGGTCGCGGAGGGCATCTTCTCGCGCACCTTCCACGCGCCCTGGTTCAAGCACGACCGGGCGGAGGTGATCGAACGGTACGCGGCGGCGTTCCGCAAGGTGGCGGCCCACGCCGGCGCGTTGCGCGCCGACGATCCGGGCGACCCGCCCGGCTTCGGCCTGTGGCCGGGAGCGGCCGACCGGGCGGTCGCCGAGGCTGCCGCGGAGATGAGTCGATGACCGCGGCGTTCCGGGCGGAGCGGGAGGAGCGCAAGCGCCGCCGCCGGCGCATCATCCTCAACAACGACGGCAACGAACCGGTCTATCTGATCGAAGCGCCGACCGAAGCGGAGCTGCTCAAGTACCGGACCGGGCCGCTGGCCGACTCTCAGGTCGACACCGTCTTCTATTCGACGTGGTGTTCGGGCTTCACGATGTTCACCCACCTCACCAAGGTGGGCCAGCTCTTCACGGTCGAAGGGGAGTGGTTCAACCGCAACCTGATGAGCGCGCTGGCGGCGGCCGGCATCGACCCGCTACGGGTGATGAACGACTTCATCCACGCGCAGGGCAAGGAGTTCTTCTGGTCGTTGCGCATGAACGACACGCACGACAGCCAGGGCGGCGGCTACTCGGCCGAGATGTTCGCCGCCAACGACTTCAAGCAGGCCCATCCGCAGTACCTGCTGGCCACGCCGGAGACGCGCCCCCGGTACGGCGGCTGGTCGGCGGTCGACTTTGCCGAACCGGCCATACGCGACCTCACCTTCCGGTTCACGGAGGAGGTGTGCCGCAACTACGACGTGGACGGCATCGAGCTCGACTTCTACCGGCATCCGGTCTTCTTTCACGAACCGGCGCGAGGCTTTCCGTGCAGCGGCGTCGAGCGCGACCTGATGACCGGTCTGGTGCGGCGCATCCGGCGCATGACCGAGGAGGTGGGCCGGAGCCGCGGCCGCCCGATCCTGGTGGCGGCGCGCCTGCCGGACTCGGTCCCGTACTGCCGGGCGATCGGCCTGGACATGGAGCGGTGGCTGGCCGATGACCTGCTCGACCTGCTCATTCCCGCCGGCTATCTGCAGCTCGACCGCTGGGAGGCATCGGTCGAGCTGGGGCGCCGCTACGGCGTGATGGTCTACCCGGCGCTCGACGAGTCGCGGGTGAAGGAGCCGGGGTCGCACGACGTCAAGACCGGCACCTTCACCACCCCGCGCGGCAGCGACGCCTCGTACCGGGCGCGCGCGGCCAACGTGTGGCGGGCGGGCGCTGACGGCGTATACCTGTACAACTTCTTCAATCCGGCCAGCCCCATCCTGCGGCAGCTCGGGCAGATGGACACGATCCTGAGCGCCGAACGGCGCTACTTCGTGAGCGTGCGCGGCGTGGCGCGCGTGGCCGGCGACGGCTTTCCGCACGAGCGGTACCTGCGGGTGCCGACGCTGACGCCGCAGCATCCGCGGCAGCTCTTTCCGGGACGGCCGGTGGCGGAGTACCTGACGGTGGGAGAGGACCCGCGCGCGGAGCCGGCGCCGAGCGCGGCGGCGGTCGAGCTGCGGGTCTGGAACGCGGCGGCGGACCGGATCGGCGCCGCCATCAACGGCCAGCCGCTGGCGTTGCAGGCAGGTGAGGGCGACCTGCTCACCGCGCCGGTCGAACCGGCCGCCATCGTCCCCGGCCAGAACCGCATCGAGGTAACCCTGGACGCCGCCGCCGAACGTCCGGCCCTGTTGGCCGACGCGCGGATACTGCTGGGATAGGAACTGCGGCGCCCGGTTGGCGTTTCTCTGCTACGTAGCGGATGAGATTGACGTCCGGGCGGACTACTGCTCCGCCGACATGGCTCGATAGGTGACGCGGAGGAAGCGTTCCTCCTCCGCGTCCTGTTCGCGATTACGCATACCGGCGGGGTCGATCCCGGTGCGTAGTCCCATCGGCCGAGCATGCACGCGGAACGCCGGCCGATGCTCCATGGATGGTTTCAGTCCGTTACGGATCGCTTCGTTCAGCGCGACCTTGAAGCTCCGGTGCCGACGGCGCATGTCATCGCGAATCATGCGCTCGGTATCGTCATCAAGCGTTACGGTCGTCCTCATCCATCACATCCTGATGACTGTCGAACGTGCTGTCAAAGAGATGCTCACGTAGTAGCTTTCCTCGGGTCCCGCGGTGCTACTCGGCGTCGAGGATCGCCGACACGTCGGCCACGAAGCCGTCGAGCAGCGCGGACCGGGCGGTCTGGCCGCGCCGGAAGCGGCCGTGTTCGGCGTAGACGCCGCCTTCAAGCCGCAGCACCGTGACCGACGCCGCCGGCGGATCGACGATCCAGTACTCCGGGATCCCAGCCGCGGCGTACTCGGAGCGCTTGGCGGTGCGGTCGCGCTCCGGATCGTCGGGGCTCACCACCTCCGCCACTAGGTCGGCGCCGGTCCAGAAGCGATCCTGACGGCGCGGATCGCGCGCCGAGCGGAGAAAGAGGATGTCGGGCTCCCGGTACCGTGCGGCGCCGATGCGGAGCCGCAACGGGGCGAAGCGCGCCTTGCCGCGCGTCCGCGCCGCGTAGGCGCGCAGCAGCAGGAACAGGGTCTCGACCATCGCTTGGTGTTGGTCGGTGGGCATGGACAGCACCTCGATGCATCCGCCGGTGAACTCGACCAGCCGATTGGTGCGGCCGCTCAGCCGGAGATAGTCGTCCGCCGTCCACTTGCCGCCGGGCGGTAGCAGCGTTGCGAGATCAGGTTCGTCGAACCGGGTGAGCGCTTTCACCGTTTCGTCCATGGTACAAGCGTCGCCGGACCGGTCAAATCCCCCCGGATAGAGGTGACCACGGACGCCGGCACGGACCGGCCGGCCTGCTGGCCGAGGCTCGGATGCCGTTGGAAGCGGGTTGAAGCGGGGAGCGGCAAGGGGCCGCTCCCCGGTGTAGAACCTTATCGGATCGACGGATCGGCGTCCGACGTCAGGAGCAGCGCCGGGCATTTCCGGCACTCGCCGACGTCGCATCGCCCGGTCGGATCGTCAACGACGGTGCCGCTATGACCCGCCAAGTCGCCGACAAATCCTTACCCACAAGTCATTCGGCGCGCCGCGCCGGCAAATCTCCCGGCTGCACTCATCGGTCGTCATCATCCCGATGTGCGAGCCTCGGTAGAAACAAGCGTTGGCATTGGTGAAACCTCGATCGCGCAACGCTCGGCGACATTCGTCCGTCGTTTTCATTCCGGCAATAGACACTCCGTTGAAGGAACAGTCTACGTCCGGCGGTCCGAACGTGATCGTCGGCTCCGGCTCGGTCTGATCGCCACGACGGTCAAACGCCCCGGAATCGTCCGAGAGGTGAGGACCACGTAATAGCGGTGTAGTGGGGTATGGGCCACCTGGTGCTTCAGGTGGCCGTGGCATTCTGCCCGTGCTCGCCCACGTCAGCCCTTCGCAGCCGAATGCTACTGGATCGATGTTGCAGTCCTCTGGTGTTGGTCCAAAATCTGCAGTCGTTACCAGAGAAAGACCTTGATTCACTCTCTCCTCTCTCTCCAGACGATGCGCTTCGTCACAGTCGTCCTTCGTCATTTCGGTCGGATTCCCATAGTAAAGCGGAACGCACAAGATGTAGGCGCTTTCTTCGTCCCGGCCTTGCGCCTCAAGAAGCTGTTGGCAGTTCACCGCTGCTTGGCGTCGCGCCCGATCTTGTGAAATCGGACTCGAGCCCACTGTCCTGCCTCCTGGTGCCGCCGGACACTCATACTCTGCGGAATACTCCTGCGGCGGCTGCGGAGTCGGTCGAGGAGTGGGTTCGGGTTCTGGCTCCGGTTCGGGCTCTGGCTCCGGTTCGGGCTCTGGCTCCGGTTCGGGCTCTGCCACCGGCTCCGGATGTTCATGCGCTACGTTTACGGTCCGGCATACGCGAACGCGATCGGTCCTGGTTCGAGTGCACGTGGACGTTTCGCGCACCACGCGATAGTTGCAGGTGGTCACGGGTCGACAGCCGAAGGCTACCGGGTCCAAGTCACAATCCTGGTCCGGCGGCCCGTCGCTCCAAGTCGTCGTACATATCTCTTTTCGTACCCATTCCGTGCACTCGTATGACTCCTGCACCTCACGGTTTTCGTCAGAGCACACTCTGGTCGTCTGCGTGTCCGCCGGCGCCGGCGCCGCGGCGGCCATCAGCAAGACGGTCACGGCGGCCGCGCTCATGATCATGCGCCTCATACGTTCCTCCTTGGGGTCGTGAACTGGCGGTTGGTGGAATCGGGCCGGGCGCTACTTCATGGCGCTACCCTCCCGGGCAAGGCGGAGGGCGAGCAAAGCGGCCTTGACCTCGGCGTCAGCCGGAGCGCGCACGTCACCGGCTGGCGGGTCACCAAACGGACTGGCCCCGTCAGATCCCGATAACCGTGTTTATCGCCATGCAAGCCCGAGAGCGGCCTACAGCTTGAGTAGGCCGGCGCTACGGAGTCGCCTATGCACGCGGGTACCGGGCGGGCGCCGGACACCGTCTCCGCCGGAGCCGGCGGACCGGCCTGCTGATGCCCGGCGCCGAGGGCTACGGCATACTGTCAGCCATGAATCACGACACGAACGCCGTCACCGACAAACGGCCGCCGACCGACGGGTGCTCCGACACCGACGCGGAGCGCGTCGCCACTTCGCTGGCTGCCCACAACAGCCCCAACACGACCCGCGCCTACCGCGGAGCATGGAAGCGCTGGTACAAGTGGGCCTACCGCCACGGCTATCGGGCCCTGCCGGCGGTCGCAGCGGTCGTCGCCGCCTACCTTATCGAGCGGGCGAGGGCAGGAGCATCGCCGGCCACCGTCCGCATGGACTGCGCCGGCATCGCGGCGGCCCACCGCTTCATCGGGGCCGACGACCCGACCGCCTGCGAAGATGTGCGCCAAGCCGTGCGCTCCATCGCGCGGACCAACAGCGGCAAGGGGAGGGGGCAGGTCAAGGGCGTGGATTGGGCGAGCGCCGATCACGCTGCGGCGCTCGCGGAGGCCGACGGCTCGGTCGCCGGCCTCCGTGACGGCGTGCTGATCCGCATCGGCAGCGATGCGCTGCTGCGCATCTCAGAGCTTGAGGCGCTCACCGTGGACGACCTGGAGGTGCAGCCGGACGGGTCCGGCACCATCATCATCCGGCGGTCCAAGACCGATCAGGCGGGACGCGGCCAGGTGCGCTACCTCGGCGCCCCGACGGTGGCGGCGATCCGGCGCTACCAGCTGGCGGCCGGCGTTGCCGACGGTTGGCTGTTGCGGCGGGTCGACAAGTGGGGCACGGTCGGCGGCTCGCTCGGCGTGCGGTCGATTCGCCGGATCATCACCCGCCGGGCCGCCCGCGCCGGCGTGCGCGGCCGGGTGTCCGGTCACTCGCTACGGGTCGGCTCGGCGCAGTCGCTGGTGGCCGGCGGGGCGACGCTGGCGCAGCTGCAGCAGGCTGGGGATTGGCAGTCGGCGCGCATGGCCGGGCACTACGCCCGGCATCAACTTGCGGCGCAGGGCGCCGTGGCCCGGCTCCGGTACGGGGTGGAGGCGCCGGCGGGGATGGCGCCCGCACCCCCGGCGCCATGCGCTGCCTGCCGGTGTTGCCGGGCGCGCTTTCGGGGGGTTGACACCCACGCCACGCCATGCTTGAGTAACCGCCGTGACAGGCGAAGGCGCTCCAAGCGGCATCGCGCGGCGTCGGCCGTCAGGCTCCGGTAAACACGGTTATCGGTGTCTGACGGCGCCGTTTGTCCGCCGGTGACTGCCGGCCGGTGACGTGTGCGCACCATGACCGGCGCCGACTTTGAGCTTGCCTTGGCCGTCGCTATCCTATCTTCACACAGGTGGTACGTATGAAACGAATACTATTCTTCATGACCTGCGCCGTAGCGTTGCTGCTGGCGCCGACGGCGCTCTTCGCCGAGGGCCAGGAAGAAGCCGCGGCCGAGGTGACCGAGATGACGTGGATGAGTCAGTACACCGACTCCTACGCCTTCAAGGACATGCAGGAGCGGTTCGGCGTGATGGTCACCAGCAACGGCATCTTCGAGAACGATGGCGAGAAGCGCCAAGCCATGCTGGCCGCCGGCGACCAGCCGGACTTCGGCAACTTCTGGGGCAATCCGGTCGAGTTCTACGAGGGGGAGATCGTCCGCCCCATTCCCAAGGCGTGGATCCGTGAATACGCGCCCAACATCGCGCAGATGTACGACAACTATCCGTTGGCCTGGAACACCTGGGAGAACCCGGACAATCCGGAGGAGTTGTTGGCGATCAACGGTATCTCCCTCAACACCGACGGCAATCTGATGCTGCCGTTCTTCCGCTACGACCGCGCCACCGAAGTCGGGCTGGAGATGCCCGGTTATGACGAGGGCAAGGTCTCCCTGGACGTGGATGGCCGGGTGTACTACTACGACCACGACATGACCTGGGAGCAGATGGGCGATCTGTTGCGCGGTTACCGCGACGTGATGCCCGGCACCGTCGAGATCCCGTTGGGCGCCTGCAATCTTACCCACTGGTGCCTCAATCAGTGGTTGGGCGCGTTCGGCATCCGCGGCGACGGCACCAATCGCGAAGTCGACGGCCAGCTCTACTACTTTCACACCGATCCGGGGATGAAGGAGTTCATCAAGGCGTTCGGCGCGTGGTTCGCGGAGGGCTTGATCGATACGGAGCTCCCCCGCCTTGACCGGAACAAGTATTGGGAGAAGGGGCGCGCCGGCCTGTACGGCGTGCAGTCGGAGCCGTACACCAACGCCGGCCAGACCTACGCCGTAAACCGGACTCCCAACAACATGGTGCCGAAAGAGGAACTGGGTATGCCCGGCGCCGAAGTGGTCGGTATCCCGCCGATCATCGGCCCCGGCGGAGAACGCGGCGGACGCGCCTATTCGGCGATCGCCGGCGTCGGCAACTACAAGTTCTATGCCAGCACGTCGGTCGACGACGCCAAGCTGATCAGGATGCTGGAGATGATGGACTTCTACATGGGCACCATGGAAGGCTGGATCATTTTCCGCAACGGTCTGGACGGCGTCCACTTCGACTGGGACGGCGAGGCGTACGAATCGTTCGCCCGCAACCGGACGGAGAGCGAGATTCCCGCAGGCCAGGGCCACGGCGGCGTATCCGCCTACCCGGTCTTCTACACGCTCGACCGGCTCAAGATCATCGCTCCCCGGCCGCTGGCCGACTTCCAGAGCACCTACGCGCTGGTCGACGGCGGCGCCAACGTCTACACGGTCCGCGCGCACCGCGCCGACTTCTTCAACGAGACCGAGTACGAAGACCTGCGCCAGCGTTTCATGTCGACCCTCAACACGATGTGGGAGGAGTTCTTCTACCAGGGCATCACCGGCCAACTCGACGTCGACGCCGAATGGGATGGCTACGTTCAGCGTTGGAGCGATGCCGGCGGCGCCGACATCGTCGCCGAGCTCGCCAAGGCGCCGATCGTCGACGAGTTCCGGCAGGGCCGGCGCGTCTACTGACGCCGGTTTCACTACCCAGCCGCACGGGCTCAGGGGAGCGGTCGCATGGCCGCTCCCCGCTTTTTTGCGCGAACCGGCATGGCCCCAGCCGGTCGAGTCCTTCTTTCCCGCGATCCTATCCTTTCAGGCCGCCGATGGTTATTCCCTTGACGAAGTGGCGCTGCACGAACGGGTAGGCCGCCACGATGGGGCCGATGGTCAGGATCATCACCGCGGCGCGCACCGCCTTGTCCGGCAGGATGATTCCCTGTTGATCGGCCCAGTCGAGCATGTCGAACAGGTCGTCGGAGGTGAGGAGCTTCAACATGCGGCGCAGGATGAGCTGCAGCACCAGTTTCGATTCGTCGTTGATGAGGATCAGGGCGTGGAACCATTCGTTCCAGTGGAACACCGCCGACCACAGGGCGATCACCGCCAGTGCCGGTTTGGAGAGCGGCAGCACCACGCGCGTGAGGATCTGCAGGTAGCCGGCGCCGTCGATGAACGCCGCCTCCTCGTAGGCGTTGTCGATCGTCATCATGAAGTTGCGCATGATCAGGATGTAGAAGCCGTTGGCCATGCTCGGAAGGATCAGCGCCAAGCGCGTGTCGAGCAATCCGACGCTACGCACCACCAGATACAGGGTGATGAAGCCGCCGGAGAAGACCATGGTGATCAGGATCACCACGGTCATGAAGGTGCGGCCCGGCAGCCGCTGCTTCGACAGCGGGTAAGCGGCGGCGACCGTGGCGGCGACGATCGCGGCGGTGCCAAGCACCGTACGAAGGATGGAGTTGCCGTACGCCTGCACCACGTCTCCGTAGCTGGAGAGCGCGAATCGGTAGGTCGCCAAACTCCACTCGGGCGTCCAGAGCTTCAGTCCCATGTCGTTAGCCCACTCGTTGGGGGTGAACGACAGCACCAGCATCATCCAGAACGGCAGCAGGATCGTCAGCGCGAACAGCGCCATCAGCAGCACGTTGACGACGTCGAAGGCTATGCCGCCGGCGCTCCGGCGCGTCAGAGTTACCGTTTCGGCCATGCTACCACAGCCCCTGGCCGGTCAGGCGGCGGGCGAACTTGTGGGCGCCAAGGATCAGCAGCACCGCCATCACGCTCTTGAACAGCCCTACCGCGGCGGCGAAGTCGAATTGGTGTTGGCCGCCTTCGCCCCCCAGGCCGCGCCGGTAGACGAAGGTGTCGATGACGTCGGCCACCTCGTAGACCGGCGCGCTGTACAGGCTGAGAATCTGTTCAAAGCCGGCGCTGTTGAGCAGGTTGCCGATACGCAGGATCGCCAGGATGGTGATGACGGGCAGCAGCGACGGCAGGGTGATACGCACCGCACGCTGCACCCGGTTGGCGCCGTCTACGGTGGCCGACTCGTACAGCTCCGGGTCGATCGAGGACAGGGCTGCCAAATAGATCACCGACTGCCATCCCATCTCCTTCCAGATGTCGGTGACGATCAACATCGGCCGGAACAGGGCGCCGTCCCCAAGCACATCCGGGACGGGCTGGCCCATCCAGACGGCGACCTGGGCGATCGGGCCGCTCTGCGGCGACAGGAGCTCCCACAGAATCGTGGCCAGGATCACCCACGACATGAAGTGCGGCAGGTAGGAGACGGTCTGCACCGTCTTCTTGAAGGACCGGTTGGTGAGCTCATTGATCAGCAGCGCCAACAGGATCGGCACCGGGAAACCGAACAGCAGCTTGAGGCCGCTGATCACTACCGTGTTGCGGATGATCCGCCATGCGTACGGGTTGCGGAAGAAGAAATCCTCAAAGTGCTGCAGGCCGACCCAGGGGCTGCCCCAGAAGCCGCGGCCGAGCCGGAAGTCCTTGAAGGCTATGATGTTGCCGTACATCGGCAGGTAGTGGAAGACGACGAAAATCGCCAGCGGCGCCAGGAACAGCAGGTAGAGCGTCCGCATCTGCTTGGCGCGCTGCCAGCGCTCGGTGCGCAGGCGGCGGCGCAGATCGGCCGGCACCGGCTGCGAGGCGGCGGGAGCGTGCAGTTCAGCCATCGCGCCCCCGTACTGTACGCCATGCGGACGCGGCGCGAAAGTCCCCGCAACGCATTCGGGGCATCCCCTGAGCGGCGTGCATCGGCGTCATGCGGTCGGGGCGCCCTGGTCGGCCGGCGGGACGCCGTTGGCCTGGCGGAGGAGCGCTTCCAGTTCGGCCACCCGCGCCTCGGCCGCCCGGCGCGCCTCCTGCTCCCGGCGCCATCCCCGTTCCGCGCGCTCCCGCGCGTGTTCGGCCCGCTCCCGCGCGGCGTCCGTTTCCGCCAGTGTCAGCACGTTCCGGCCGGTCGCCGCATCGTGAAAGCGCAGTCCCCACGCGCCGGCGCGCACCTCCAGGCCGAGCGCCTCGCTCCGCACCGCCAGCGCGCCGTCCGCCAACCGCCGCTCCGGCAGCGCCGCGTACCGGCCGGCGGCCAACGCCATCCCCCGGAGCGGCGGCGCCAGATAGTCGCCGGTCGGATCGTACTGCCAGTACTCCGCTACCCGCAGCCGGCGGTACAACGTCCGCTTGCGCCCCTGGTCTTCCTGTCGCGTGCTCCGGGAGGTGATCTCCAGCACGAAGTCCGGCGCCTTGCCCTCCTCCCACAGCAGGTACGAGAACCGGTCATGGTTCGGCACCCCCTTGACGACGAAGACGTCCGGCGCCACCGACGCCTTGATGTTGTCCCGTTCATAGTAGATCAGCAGGTTGCCGGCGACGTACACGTCGGGACGGTGGCGGAAGTAGTGGCGCAGCCCGTCGCGCGCGTAGGTCAGCGGGGTGAGCTGGTAATCGCTTTCCGCCACCGGCTTGCCGTCCGCACTGGGGTATTCGACCGGTGTGACCGTCTCGACCGGCTGCAGCACCGCACTGGACATAAGGCGACCTCCACGCGGCGCCATCATAGCGCGAATGCCGGCCGCCGTGCGGAGCGGCGCCGGTGACTCACTCCTCGCCGAGCTTGAGCGCCTCGTGCACGCGCAGGCGGCGCACCAGCGACTGGAACAGCGCGCCGCCTGCCGCCATGATGATCAGCGCCAGCGCGTAGAAGCGCAGGTAGTCGCCGCGCAGGGCGACCACGCGGAAGGGGAGGATCTGCTCGGCGGCCGGACCGGCCAGCTGCAGCAGCGGCACGTACAGCAGCGCCGCCAGCTGGCCGATCGTCAGCCCGGCGGCGATGGCGAAGCCGCCGGTCAACAGCTGTTCCAGCGCCAGCATGCCGACCACCTGCCGCCGGCGCAGCCCCAGGGCGCGCAGCAGCCCGAACTGCAGGGCGCGCTCGCGCAACGCGAAGACCAGGAACAGCACGTAGCCGGTCACGCTCACCAACACGGCGGTGATGAAGCCGAAGGTGAGCACGCCGTTGGTGCCCTGCAGCAACGGGTCGTTCTTGGCCTCGATGATGAGCTGCGCGGTGTCCCGGATCGACAGCACGCGGAGCTCCCGCTCCGCCACGGCCGCGTACAGCGGGCCGCTCGCCGCGCCCGGCTGCAGGTCGATCCACAGCTCCCACGGCTCGGTCGCCATCTTGGCGAACACGTAGTCGAAGTTGAGCACCGCCAGCGTCGGCGGCTGGCGGCTCCCGCCGGCCGCGGCGGCCGGGTCGAACGCCGGCCAGTAGTCGACAAAGCCGACCACCACGGCCCGGATCGGCAGCTGCCGCTTCCAGGTGAACCGCACCAGGTCGCCGAGCCGCACGCCGTGCCGGTCGCGCGCCTCCGCCGACAGCAGCACGCCGGTCGGCGCGTTGGCGATCAGGTTGAGGTGATGGTTGCGGTGCGCCGGCAGCAGATCGTTGCGGAACCAGGTGATCCGCCCGAACTCGTGCGGCACCACCGCCATCACCTGCACCGGGGCGCGGCCGCGGCCCGGCATCACCATGCCGGCGGACGGCGCGCGGAACACGGTCGTGAGACGCTCCACTCCCGGCAGCGTCCGGAACGGCTCCAGCGGCGGCGCCCGGTACTGGACCGCGGGCGCCCCTCCGGCCGGCGCCGCCGAGGCCGCGAACGGGTCGAGCTCCTCCCCGGTCGCCGGCGGCTGGTCGCTCTGAAACTCCGGCAGCAGCGCCAGGTCCGCCCCCACCTGATAGGAGATGTCGTCCGCCGCGCTCCGGTTGATGGTCCGCGCGGTGGTGCTGCTGGCCAGCCCCACCCCCAGCGTCAGAATCAGAAAGGTCATGGCGAAGTACTCGCGGCCGCGCGAGCGGCCGACCTGCACCAGGCCGGCGTACACGGCCGGCGGCCAGCGGTCGCGGCCCAGGCGGAAGACGGCGCGCACCGTGATCGGAAACAGGCGCAACGACAGCAGCCCGGCGCCCAGAATGAAGGCGGTCGACGCCAGGAACAGCAGCGGGTCGAGCGGCGCGGCGTCGGCCGGTATCAGCTCCCGGATCGCCCGCCGTTGCCGGAACGAGAAGTACGCGTAGCCGGCCACCGCCAGCAGCGCGACGTCGAGCAGATACCGCTGCCACGGCAGCGACCGCGGCGCGCGCGCCCGCCGGCTCTTGAGGCCGACGATCGACACGCCGGCGGCGCGCGCCAGCGGCAGCACCAGCGAGCCGACGAAGATCGCCACGCCGAGCAGTGCGTAGCCGAGCATCCGCCAGCTCAACAGCAGCGGCAGCGCCGGGCGCGCCACGAAGTCCAGGAAGCCGTTGGAGGCGCCGATCACGCGCACGATCAGCACCGCCAGCGGCAGGCCGGCCGCCAGGCCGACCGCGCCGAGCAGCAGCGCCTCGATCAGGTAAGCGGTCAGTATCTGCCGGCCGGCGGCGCCGCGGCTCTTGAGCACGGCGATCTCCGCCCGGTCGCCGTCGACCACCAGCTGCGACAGCATCGCCACGAACAACAGCAGCAGCAGCGCCGACGGGATCTGCAGGAACGACAGGGTGCGCCGCAACGTGGCCGCGCGCAGCAAGTACGACTCCAGCAGCGGCGCGATGGCGAAGTTGAAGCTGACGCCGGCGGGGGCCGCCAGACGCATGTAGTCGGCGTGGCGCCGCATCACGTTCGGCACGTCGCGGATCGTCAGCGCGTGGTAGTCGATGGCGTAGTGCCAGTAGGCGCGCGTCAGGTTGCGCGCCTCGGTCTCCAGGAAGTCGCGCTCGAAGGTGGCGAAGTCGATCAGGTAGCTGGCGGACAGCTGGGCGAAGCGGCCGAACCAGAACGGGTCGCGCGGGTCGCTCTTGGTGAATACGCCGACCACCTCAATGCGGAGCCGCGGCACGTGGCCGAGCAGGTCGTGCAGCTGATAGGTGCGCCCCAGCTGCAGCTCCAGGTCACGGAACGCCTCCTCGGTCACGATCGCCTGGTAGACGGCGGCGCCGTCGCCGGCCGGGGCCGGGCCGTCCGGCCGCGGCGCGAACATGCGGCCGTGGGTGACGGTGACGTGCCGGTCCAGGTGCTCGATCGCCTCGACGCGGGCGAACACCTTGGTCTCCGCCTGTTCGGCGGGCCGCACGTCGTACAGGTAATCCATGCGCAGCTGCCGCATCCGGGCGATGGTCGGCACGCGCAGCGCCGGCACCAGCCGCTCGGCCAGTTCCCGGTCGGTCTCATGGACGTAGGGCGCGCGCGCGGCGCGCCGGCGCAGCCCGTACAGGTCGATCTCCAGGACCGCGGCGCCGGGGTAGCGGCCGGTGCGCTGCTGGTGGAGCTCCAGGTCGCGGGTGAGGAGCCGCTGCAGCACGCCGTCGGCGTACATCGGCGTGGAGGCGAGCAGCGCCACGCTGAGGGTGGCCGCCGCCGCCAGCGCGACCGCCAGAGCGCCGCGGCCGCGAATGCGGCGCGCGATCAGCGGCGCGCTCAGCGGAGCACCACCTGCTCGCCGACCCGCAGCCCGTCGACGATCTCCACCTGGGTGGAGGTGGAAAGCCCGACTTCGACCGTCCGTTCGGTGCGCAGCCCGTCCTCCAGGACGAACACGAACTTGCGGTTGACGTAGGTCTGCACGGCGTCGGCGGGCAGCACGATCACCTGCTCGCGGCGGTCGGCGACCATCGACGCGGTGCCGGTCTGGCCGCGCTGCAGCGCCTCCGGCGGCGCGTCCACGCGGACCAGCACCACGTCCCGCATCTCCTCCGGCGCGTCGATCGGGACGTTGCGCGGCGTCATCACCACCACGCCGGGGTACGCGTCGCCGCGCAGGTTGACGGCGACTTCGCGGCCCAGGGAGAACTCGTCGTCCCGCTGCCCCCGGTAGGCGAACAGCAGCTCGCGCGGGTCGGCCACCTGCACCACGGTCTGGCGGGCGCCGATCGGCTCGCCGGGCAGGACGCGGGTGACGAACACCACTTCGCCGTCGATCGGCGAGCGGAGCGTCGACTTGGCCAGCTCCGTTTCGAGCTGCCGCAGCGTCAGGTGTTCCAGCTCCACGTCGAGCCGGCCGATCTCCTGCTGCAAGCGGTCGGCGCCGAGCGCTACGGCGCGTTGCGCGGCGAGTTCCGCGCGCCGCAGCTTGATCCGCTGGCGCTCGACGTCGATGCGCAACGTGTCGGTGTCGAGCGTGGCCAGCACCTGGCCGGCCGTGACCTGGGCGCCGAGCCGGACGCGCACCTCCTCCAGGCGGCCGGAGCGCTCGCCGAACTGCAGCGCGATCTGCGTCGGGTAGACGATGGCGCCGCCGACCACGACGCGGCGCTCGATGGTGCGCCGCTCCACCGGGATGGTGCGGTAGGTGATCGGGGGCGGCTCGACCAGCGGCGGCGCCAGGATCTCCTCCTCCTGCGGTAGCAGGAAGCATCCGGCCGTCAGCGCAACGCAGACGGCGGCCAGCGCGGCGCGGGCGGCGGCCGGCAGCGCCGGCAGGCGCGGGCGCCTCGAATGTGGGCGTGGCGTACGCGGGGTTGGCGCGGGCGGGCCGTGCGGGGCGGCGGGCTTTCCGGTCGGCATTCGCCGGCCATTATGCACCGGCGGGCGGGCGGCGCGGGCCGCAGGCGGTATGATGCGGCCATGCTCGCGGTCGACGTCCGGCAGCTCACCAAGACCTACGTGGTGCCGGAACGGCAAGCCGGCCTGCGCGCCGCCCTGCGCAGCGTGGTGCGGCGCACCACCCGCTCCGTGGAGGCGGTCGACCGGGTCTCCTTCGCGCTGCAGGCCGGCGAGTTCGTCGGCTTCGTCGGCCCCAACGGCGCCGGCAAGACCACCACGCTCAAGATGCTGTCCGGCCTGCTGTATCCGACTGCGGGCCGGGCGCAGGTGTTGGGCCACGCGCCGGAGCGGCGCGAACGCGCCTTCCTGCGCCGCATAACGCTGGTGATGGGGCAGCGCAATCAGCTGCTGTGGGACATCCCCGTGATCGACTCCTTCGAGCGCAACCGGGTCGTCTACCGCGTGCCGGCCGCGGAGTACCGGCGGACCGTCGACGAGCTCACCGATCTGCTCGACCTGGCGCCGCTGCTGCCGCGCCCGGTCCGCAATCTGTCGCTGGGCGAGCGGATGAAGTGCGAGATCGCGGTTGCGCTCCTGCACCGGCCGCAGGTGCTGTTCCTGGATGAGCCGACCATCGGGCTCGACGTCACCATGCAGCGCCGCATCCGGTCGTTTCTGGCCGACTACAACCGCCGGCACGATACGACCGTGCTGTTGACCAGCCACTACATGGCCGACGTCGAGGCGCTCTGCAGCCGCATCATCGTCATCGATCACGGCCGCATCCTGTTCGACGGCGCGCTCACGGAGCTGGTGCGCCGGTTCTCGCCGCACAAGACGATCGTCGTGCAGATCGACCGCGACACGGCCGACCTGTCGCGCTACGGCCAGGTGGCCGCCGTCGAGGGGAGCCGCCACACGCTGCGCGTGCCCAAGGCGGACACGCCGCAGGTGACCGCCCGGCTGCTGGCCGACCTGCCGGTCGGCGATCTGACGGTCGAGGACCCGCCGATCGAGGACGTGATCGAGCAGGTCTTCGCCGGCGGCCTGGACGAGGCCGATCCGGCGGGTCCGGCGGACCGGGACACGGCGGACCGGGCCGATCCCGGCGAGCGTCGCTGACCCGTGCTCGGCATCTACTGGGTCTACCTCAAGACGACGCTGGCGCTGCAGTTCCAGTACCGCGCGGCCATGGCCATCTGGATGCTCAACCGCATCGTCGAGCCGACCGTCTATCTGGTGGTGTGGCGGACGGTGGCCGCGGCGCGCGGCGGGGTAGGCGGGTACGACGCCGCGGACTTCGCCGCCTACTTCATCGTCCTGATGGTGGTGAACCAGCTCACCTTCACCTGGATCATCCACGAGTTCGAATGGCGCGTGCGCTCCGGCGAGCTGTCGTCGCTGCTCCTCAAGCCGATCCATCCCATCCACAGCGACATCGCCGACAACCTCGGCTACAAGGCGCTGACGCTGGTAATCATCGCGCCGGCGGCCGTGCTGCTGTCGTTGCTGTTCGAGCCGGCCTTCGCGTTCAAGGCCGGCACGCTGGCGCTGGCGGCGCTGGCGCTGGCCGCCGCCTACGGCATCCGCTTCTTCTTCGACTGGTCGTTCGCGTTGAGCGCGTTCTGGACCACGCGCACCGCGGCGCTCAACCAGATCTACTTCCTGGTGCTGCTGTTCTGTTCGGGGCGGCTGGCGCCGCTGGAGCTGCTGCCGGGCTGGATGGAGCGGATCACCTGGTACGTGCCGTTCCGCTGGGTGGTGTGGTTTCCGGTCGAGCTGGCGCTCGGCCGGCTGAGCCCGGAGCTGATCGCCGCCGGGTTCCGTATGCAGGCGCTGTGGCTGGCGGCCGGGCTGGCGCTGCTCGGCGCGGCGTGGCGGCTCGGCATCCGCAAGTACGCGGCGGTGGGGTCCTGACGAACGATGCATCGCCTGCGGGTGGCGTGGACGTTCTTGCGAATCGGGCTGCTCAACGAGTTGGCCTATCGCGCCAACCTGTATCTGCAGGTCCTGCAGTCGGGCGTGGCGGTGGCCGGTGCGATCGGCGGACTGCTGGTGGTGTTTGGCCATACCGACACGCTACGGGGGTGGGGGCCGGACGAGGTGCTGGCGGTGCTCGGCGTCTATCTGCTGATGGGCGCCGCCATGGGCGGCGTGATCGAGCCGAGTATGCAGAAGCTGATGGAGGACGTGCGGCAGGGCACGCTCGACTACACGCTCACCAAGCCGGAGGAGGCGCAGTTCCTGGTGAGCGTGGCCGAGATGCGGGTGTGGAAGCTGGTCGACGTGGCGTTGGGGCTGGCCGTGCTGGGGGCGGCGCTGGTACGGCGCAGCGCGGCGGTGGGGCCGGGGGACGTGGCGCTGTTCGCGCTGATGCTGCTGGCCGGCGGGGCGATCATCTACAGCTTCCTGCTGGCCATGGCGGCGGTCTCCTTCTGGTTTCTGCGCATCGAGAACATCCTGGTGATCTTCAGCGACCTGTATCAGGCGGCGCGCTGGCCGATCGGCATCTATCCGGGCTGGCTGCGTACGATCCTCACCTTCGTGGTGCCGGTGGCGATCGCCATCACGGTGCCGGCCGAGGCGCTGATCGGCCGGCTCACCGGCGGCCGCGTGCTGCTGGCGTGGGCGGTGGCGGCCGGCGCGCTGGCGGTCGCGCGCCTGGTCTGGATGCGCGGGCTGCGCCGCTACTCCGGGGCGTCGGCCTGAGCCCGGCTGTCGGCAGATTCTAGGGGGTGCGGAAAATTGGCGCGGCATTTTTTGGCTCCCGCTAGAATCTGCCGTATAGTGGGTCCATGCTCCGGCGTTACCTGGATGCGGCCGTGCGCGCCGACCTGGGGGCCAAGATGGTCTTCGTGGCCGGCCCCCGGCAGGTCGGCAAGACGACGCTGGCCAAGGCGATGCTCCGCGACCCGGCCGGCTACCTCAACTGGGACGTCGCCGAACACCGGCGGGCGATCCTGGCCCGCGAGCTGCCGCCGGCGGGCGTCATCGCCTTCGACGAGCTGCACAAGTATCGCTCGTGGCGCGACTACCTGAAGGGTCTGTACGACGGCGCCGGCGGAGCGGTGCGCATCCTGGTGACCGGCAGCGCGCGGCTCGACGCGTACCGCCGCGGCGGCGACTCGTTGCAGGGCCGCTACCACCTGCATCGGCTGCATCCGCTGTCGGTGGCGGAGCTCGGCGACGCGGGAGCGTTACCCGATCTGCTGCGCCTGGGCGGATTCCCGGAGCCGTTCTTTTCCGGCTCGGAGCGGACGGCGCGCCGCTGGTCGCGCGAGTACCGGACGCTGCTGGTCCGCGAGGAGGTCGGCACGCTTGAGCAGATCGTCGATCTGGGCAACCTGGAGTTGCTGGCGCTCAGGCTGCCGGAACTGGTCGGCGCGCCGCTGTCGCTCAACGCGTTGCGCGAGGATCTCGGCGTCAGTCACGATGCGGTGCGGCGGTGGGTTGCGGCCTTGGAGCGCCTGTACGCCCTGGTGCGCGTCAGTCCGTTCGGACCGCCGGCGATCCGCGCCGTCAAGAAGGCGCAGAAGCATTATCTTTTCGACTGGACGCTGGTTCCCGAGCTTCCGCAGCGGTTCGAGAATCTGGTGGCGATGGCGCTTCTGAAGTGGGTCCACCAGCAACAGGATGCCGAGGGGAGAGACATCGACCTTCGCTACTACCGCGACCGGGACGGCCGGGAGGTCGACTTCGTGGTGACCGAACGCGGCGTGCCGGCGCTGCTGGTGGAAACCAAGTGGTCGGACACCGCGGCGGACCGCAACCTCCGGTACCTGAAGGGCCGTTTCCCGGACGCCGAAGCGTGGCAGCTCAGCGCCGCGGGCGCCAAGGACGCGCTGACGCCGGAGGGGATCCGCCTGGCCCCCGCTCCGACGCTGCTCGGCCGGCTGGCGTAGCCCGGTGGAATGCGGTAACGTCGCATCGGGTACAAGCCATGTCTTGCGAGAGTGGGAAATACTTGGTCGTCGGGCGGTTGAAACGCGCACGGACGATAGTGCGTCGATGCAACGAGAGTCCGCTCGACGTTCTGAGAAAGCCTTTGCCCGCGGACGCCAGAATCCTGGGTGCATTATTGGAGGAACGGGCGGAAGAACGGAACGAAGGCCAGCGATAAACTTCGGAGGCAGCTCCGGGCTTGTGGCGTTGGTCGTAGAATGCCAGCTGCCATTCATCGGTCATTCCGAATTTCTGTCTGAGGGCGGAGGCATGGGCCGCCATCGGCGGCGCGGGCCGGAGCAGCGAGTTCGGGGAATATCGCCGTGGACTTGACGAAAGTACTTTCTATCAGTATATTTGAGGCATGAATCGCACCGCTTCCATCGCGACGGTCACCACTACCGTATCCGGCCTTTCCGACCGGCAGCTGCAGCAGCGGCTCAAGGAATTGACCGCCGTCGAGCACCAGCTCGAAGTCGTCGTGATCGACCACCTGCGCGAACTTGAGCGCCGCCGCCTGTACCTGTCCTGGGGCTTTTCCAGCCTGTTCGATTACGCCACGCGCGAACTTGGCTACAGCGAGGCCGCCGCCTGGCGCCGCATCAAGGCGATGCGGCTGTGCGGCGAAGTCGAAGGGGCGCGCGAACGGATGCAGGACGGCTCGCTGACGCTTAACTTAACGCCGCGGCGCTGCTGCAGAACGCCTTCGATCGGCAGGAGCGCAAGCGCAAACAGGCCGATGGTGGACGCGGCGCGCCGGCCGCAACGCCCAACGGATCGGCGCCGAGCGCTGACGCGCCGCCACACGAAGGTAGCGCATCGGCGCAGGCGGGGGAGCGGATGGAGGGACCGCGCGTGGCGCCGATGCTCGACCCGTCGGCGCGGCAGGCTCTGGTGGTGGAGGCGGCCGGCAAGAGCACGCGGCAGGTAGAGAATCTGCTGGCCGGGGTGGACCCGGAGCTGACAGTACCGGCGGACCGGATGCGGCCGCTCGGCGCGGGGCGTTGGGAGATCAAGGCGGTGATCGACGACGAGTGCCGGCGCGGCATGGAGCAACTCAAGGGGCTGCTGTCGCACGTCGACCCGCCCATGACGTTGGGGCAACTCCTGGGGCGGGTGGTCCGGGAAGCGGTCGAGCGCCACGACCCGGCCCGGCCGCCGCGCGGGCGGCGCACCGGCAACCGGGCCGCGGCGGGCAGTGCGGATGAACTTCGGCGCCGAAGGACGCGGCCGGATCGGACGCGGCGGCGACGGCGCCGCCGGGGAACACCGCGCCGGAGGGTGTCGCAACTTCCCCGGCGAAGGACGAGGACTGCGACCGCCGCTACGCTACGGCAGCAAAGCGGCCCGGTGTAGCGACCCGACCTTCGGCATCGAAGGAACCAGCCGGGACGGACGCAGCGAAGCGGCCCGAAGCGGTCGCTCGGTCCGCCGCTCCGGCGCCGACCGCGGAAGGCGGCGCGCAACTATGCGCCGCTCATCACCGACACCGCCATTCGGACGGGCGCGGCAGGGCGGACCGGGCGGCCCGCTCATAACCACTTTCGTGAGAGGACGCTTGGCTGTGGCAAGGGCCGCAGAGTGAGGATCACTCAGGTTACGGCGTCCGGTCCGGCCCGTCTCTCGGCATCGGCGATGCGGATGCGGCCGGCCATCAGCTGGCGGAGCAGCGCGTCCCGCATCCCGGTCAGCGGCACGCATTGCCGGGCGCTCGCCACCATCCGGTCGTACAGCGGGCGCACCAGGCCGGTCCAGGCCGACAGCACCGGCGCCGGCGGTACGATGACCGGAAGCGGGCGGAACGCTCGTTTGCTGATTTCCGCGAACGTGGAGCCGCCGGCGATGCTGCGCACGTAATCGAGGTTCCGGGAGCACCAGAACAGGACGTACAGGTTCGGTAAGCGCCGGTCGCAGACCATGGCGATGAAGCCTTGGTTCACGGCGACCGGAACTGCGGCGATCGCCAGGTACCCGATAGGAGCGCGCGACGACAGGAGCACCGTGCCGACCGGCAGGATGCCGGAGGCGATCCGCCCGACGCCGGCGGCGGTGATCTTCCTGCCGGTCTCCAGCAGCACCGGCGACGACAACGGCGACAGATCCTTCGGCGTAGCCCAGTGATGCGCCCCTTCGTCCCAATAGGCCGGTTCCTTCGTGCTGGGGGTAGCGCCTCCGGCGATCTTCACTTCGCTGCCGATCTCCGAAGTCTCCCAACCGTGCGGAATGGCGCCGAAGCCGGAGTCGACGAGCCGGTTGGGAAAGAGGCCGGCAAGGTGTCGGGGCAACGCGGGGACGCGCCCGGCCATCTTGGCGCGCACCGGCTCGAAGTCGACGAACCACGACGTGAACAGCGCCCGCGCCATCGCCTCCAGTGTCCTGTCCATGCGGCGGTTGAGTTCGATCTTGTCGTCCAACGTGCCGAGCACGTGAGCGATGGCGCGTTGGCCGGCAACACTCGTCGGAATCCTGACCGGCTCCTGGTGCAGATCGTTGCGGTTCAATCCCGGCACTGCCGACTTGTCGGAATATGCCGCGAAGTTTATTCCTTGGAGCAAGTAGCTGACGAATCTTGGGTCGTTTCCCTTGAAGTCCTTCACGTACAACGTAGTGTTGAGCGGCCAATAATTGCCGGAAAGGAAGAAGACTTGCCCGAGCGTGCCGTATCGGCCAGTCACTACTCCGGGACCCGTGACCTTGCTCTCCGCGTGGTAGTCAGTGATACCGGACGACGAAACGACGGGTACGGAGCCTGGCTGCCGCCGGTGCGCCGGTAGATCATATCCGCATTTCAATTCAACGACGTTCCCGAGCTGAGTCTCCCGCCACTCGCTGCCGCGGGCGCGAGGATTCGTCACCGTCACGGAATAACCTGGCCTACGGCGCGATGGAGATGAATACGCGGTCGCCGGCGGAGAAGCGGGCCGCGGCGGGGGCGTGGGCGGTGACCCGGAGCGGGCCGTGCGCGCCGTCGAGGGCGATGGTCAGCTCCCGCACCTCGCCCAGGAACCGAGCGCTCTCCACCGTGCCGGGCCGATGCGGGCCGGCGGACGCCGCGGCCGACACCGACACTTGGCCGGGGCGGATCGACACGACGCGCCGGCCGCCGGCGTCGATCGGCTGGCCGTTCACCGGCCCCAGGTCGGTGAGCCAGCCGGCGCCGTTGCGCCGCGCCTCGATCAGGTTGGTCTTGCCCAACAGGGAGGCGACGAAGCCGTTGACCGGCGACCAGTAGAGCTCCTCCGGCGTGCCGGTCTGCTGCAGGCGGCCGCCGCGCAGCACGGCCACCTGGTCGGCGACGCGAAACGCCGCGTCGCGGATGTGGGTGACGAAGAGGGTCGTCGTGGTCTGCAGGGAGAGGATCGAACGGAGCTCGTCGATGAGCTGATCGCGCAACGGGCCGTCGAGATTGTTGAGCGGTTCGTCGAGCAGCAGCACGCGCGGCCGTGGCGCCAGCGCGCGGCCGATGGCGGCGCGTTGCGCCTGGCCGCCCGAAACCTGATGCGGATAGCGGTGCTGCGCGTCGCCGGCGCGCACCAGCTCGACGACGGCGTCGACGCGCCGCTTGCGCTCGCCTTCCGGCAGGCGCTGCAGTCCGAACGCGATGTTCTGCCGTAGCGTCAGATGCGGCAGCAGCGCGGCGTCCTGAAAGACGACGCCGACGTTGCGCTCCTCCGGCGGCAGCGAGCTCCGGCCGCTGGCGACGCGCAGATCGCCCACGTCGATCGTGCCGCCGTCCGGCTCCTCGAAGCCGGCGACCAGGCGCAGCAACGTGGTCTTGCCGCTGCCGCTCTCGCCGAGCAGGGCGACGGTCCGGCCTTCCGGTACGGTGAGCGACACGCGGTCCACGGCCGGCGCCGCGCTCCCCTTGAACCGCTTGCTGACGGCTCTGAGCGTCAGATGCCCGCCGGCGCGGGGCCGGACGCTATGTCTGCGCCGAAGCCGCAGCCGCAGCATGAACGGGGCGTGACCGCGGGCGCGCGCGCCGGCGGCCGGCCGCCGCCTGGCGGTTGAGGATCAGGACCGGGACCAAGCCGGCGGCGATGATCACCAGCGCGTACGGCGCGGCTTCGACCAGCTGTTCGTTGCCGGCCAGCCGAAAGACGTTGGTGGCCAGCGTCTCCAGGCCGAACGGCCGCAGGATCAGCGTCAACGGCAGCTCCTTCAGCATCTCCACGATCAACAGAATCGACGCCGCCATCAAGGCGGGCCGCAGGTTCGGCAGGGCGACGCGCAGCAGACCCTTACCGGGCCGGAGCCCAAGCGCGCGGCCCACTTCATCGAAGCGGGGCGGGATGCGGGTAAAGCCGGATTCGATCGCGTGGTACCCCACGGCGAAGAACCGCACCACGTAGCCGGCGACGAGCGCCGCGCCCGTGGCGGTGAGCAGCAGCCCCGGCGAGACGCCGAGCAGCGCGCGCGCCGCGCCGTCGAGCCGGTGGTCGATCCAGGTGTAGGCGGTGGCTATGCCGACCGCCAGCACGGCCGCCGGCACCGCGTAGCCGGCGGCCGACCAACGCGCCAACGCGCCGACCAGCCGGTCCTTGCGGACCCGCGCCGCGTACGCCACCAGCACGGCCAGCACCACCGTGGCCGCGGTCGCCGCGGCCGCCAGGCCGATGCTGGCGCCGGTGAGCGGGAGCAGGTCGCCGTCGATGGCCGGCGGGCGGCGGGCGGTCCACCACAGCAGCTGCCCGGCCGGCAGCGCGAATCCGGTGATCACCGGCGCGGCGCAGACGCCGCAGGCCGCCAGCGCCGCACCGCCGCGCAGACGGCGGCGGACCAGGGGGCGGTCGTTGAGCGTCGCGTCGCCGAACCGCGCCGCGCCGCGCCGCCGGTGCTCGACCGCCTGCAGCAGCGCCACGGCGATCAGCAGCAACGCTCCCAGAGCGAGCGCCACCCGCACGCTGCCGAGCCCGAACCAGCCGCGAAAGACGCCGATGGTCAGCGTGTCGACGCCGAGGTAGTGCGACGCTCCAAACTCGCCGAGCGTTTCCATCACCACCAGCATGACGCCGGCGGCCAGGGCCGGCCGGGTTGCCGGCAGCACGGCGCGGGTGAGCGCCGCCCGGCCGGAGTTTCCCAGGCTGCGGGTCACCTCCAGCAGGGTCGCCCCCTGTTGGACGAACGCGGTGCGCGCGGTGAGATAGACGTACGGATACAGCAGCGCGGTCAGCACGAACGCCAGTCCGCCGAAACCGTGCACGCGCAGGGTGGGGTAGGCGCCGGCCGGCAGGCCGAGCACCTCGCGGAACAAGAGCTGGGCCGGCCCCGTGTAGTCGAAGATGCCGCCGTAGGCCAACGCGCCGATGTAGGCCGGGATGGCCAGCGGCAGCACCAGCAGCCAGCCGAGCGCCCGCCGGCCGGGAAAGTCGTATGCGGTCACCAGCCAGGCGGCGGTCACGCCGATCAGCGCGGCGGCCGCGGCGACCACGGCGGCCAGCGCCGCGGTGGTGGCGGCGTAGCGCGGCAGGACGGTGCGCAACAGGTGGCCCATCTCCGGCGAAAAGACCCCGTCCAGGTTGGCGATCACCACCAGGAGCGGCGCGCCGATCAGCGCGCCGACCATGATCGGCGCCGCCAGCCAGCCGCGCCCGGACACCGGCCGGCCGCGGGCCGCGCGCCGCGATCGTCCGTCATCAAGGCGCCGAAATCGGGGCAACCGCGCCGCCAGCAGGTCAGCCATTCCGTCTCCGAGTCCGTACCGTACCGGTCAAGCCCATGTGAATCAAGCTACGTTAAGTACCTGTAGGGGCATTCAGCAATGCCGCAAGCGGGAGGGCCGGGGAAGGGGCCGGAGCCGACGGCGCCGCCGGCTCCGGCCTGCGATCACGGCCTGCCGGCGCTACCGCCAGCCGGCGTGGTCGAAGACGCGCACCGCGTCGGCGTTGAGATCGCCCAACCGGTGCAACGGCAGGTCGTCGGACGTGAACGCGCCCCACGACTGCAAGAGCGGTGACGGGCTCACCGCCGGGTTGACCGGATACTCGTAGTTGGCGGCCGAGAACCGCTCCTGCGCCTCCGCGCCGGTGAGGAACTCCAGCAGCTTGACGGCGTTGCCGGCGTTCTTGGCGCTGGCCGTCACCCCCGCGCCGCTGACGTTGACGTGCGTGCCCCGGTCGCCCTGGTTCGGGAAGAAGACCCGCACCTGGGCGCCGACCTCGCGTTCGTACTCGTCGGCGGAGTTGAGCAGCCGCCCCACGTAGTAGGTGTTGACGATCGCCACGTCGCCCTCGCCGGCGACCACCGCCTTCATCTGATCGCGGTCGTTGCCTTGCGGCGTGCGCGCCATGTTGGCCACCACGCCGGCGGCCCAGGCGGCAGCCGAGGCTTCGCCCTCGTGGGCGATGATCGACGCCAGCAGCGACTGGTTGTAGATGTTCGACGACGAGCGGATCAGGATGCGGCCGTCCCATCGCGGGTGGGTCAGGTCGGCGTAGGTCGACAGCTCGGCCGGGGAGACCCGTTCGGGGTGGTAGACCATGACCCGCGCGCGCCGCGTCAGCCCGAACCAGTGGCCGGCGGGGTCGCGCAGGTGCGCCGGGACGTTGGCGCGCAGCAGGGCCGAGTCGGCCGGTTGCAGCAGCCCCATCGCCTGCGCCCGCACCAGGCGGCCGGCGTCGACGGTCATCAGCACGTCGGCCGGCGACGCCGCGCCCTCCCTGGACAGGCGCCCGATCAGCTCGTCGGCGCTCCCCTGCAGCACGTTGACCGCGATCCCGGTCAGCTCCGTAAATCGTTCGTAGAGCGCCTGATCGGTGTCGTAGTGGCGGTGCGAGTAGACGTTGACTTCGCCATCGGCCAGCGCCGGTCCGGCCGCCGCCAGCGCGCAGGCGGCGACGCCGAGCCGGAACGAAAGGTGTCTCATGGACAACCTCCTTCAGTGAGATGAGCGCAGAGTAGTGAAGGTCGATTATCGACGTCAAGCACCATTGATAAGATTAATCGCAATTAATCTCGGGACGAGCCGAAGGCGGGTTGCGAGCCCAAGGCGGGTCCGGGTCGGTTTCGCCCGGTCGATCACAGATTCTTGGCCGCACTCTTGGCCGCCGGCCGATCCGGCGGTATACTGTCCGATTCACGGTGCGATTCATCAGAAGCCAAAGAAGGAGGAAGAACCTATGGCTGCCAACTGTCCCGAGTGCGACGCGAACGTCCCGCTGACCGACGACGTTCAGACAGCGGAGTTGCGGACCTGCCCCGAATGCGGCGAGTCCCTGGAAGTGACATCGGTCGATCCGGTGGTGCTGACGCTGGCGCCGCCGCAGGACGAGGACTGGGGCGAGTGAGAATCGGCGTCCTGCACTCGCTGATCCGCAAGGAGGAGAAGCTCCTGCTTGCCGGATTCCGCGCCCGCAACGTGCAGGTCACGCTGATCGACGACCGTAAGCTGGTGTTCGACCTGCGCCGCGCGCCGGAGGTCGACGTGGTCCTGGAGCGGTGCATCAGCCACTCCCGGGCGCTGCATGCCCTGCGCCTCCTGGAGAGCGCGGGCGTACGCTGCCTCAACAGCTACCAGGTGGCGCAGGTGTGCGGCGACAAGATCCTCACGGCCGTCGCGCTACGCGAGCACGGCGTGCCGCAGCCGGAAGCGCGGGTCGCCTTCACCGACGAATCGGCGCTGCAGGCGATTGAGGAGATCGGCTACCCGGTGGTGCTGAAGCCGGCGGTCGGCTCCTGGGGCCGTCTGCTGGCCAAGGTGAACGACCGGGAGGCGGCCGAGGCGATCCTGGAGCACAAGCGCATCCTGGGCTCCTACCACCACTCGATCTTCTTCGTGCAGCAGTACATCGACAAACCGGGCCGCGACCTGCGCTGCTTCGTGGTCGGGGACCGCTGCATCGCCGCCATCTACCGCACCTCTCCGCACTGGAAGACCAACACCGCGCTCGGCGGCGTCGCCAGCCGCGCGGAGGTGACCGCGGAGCTCGGCGGCCTTGCGGTGAGCGCGGCGCGGGCCGTCGGCGGCGGCATGGTCGGCGTCGACGTGCTGGAGAGCGATGACGGCCTGCTGGTGAACGAGGTAAACTACACGATGGAGTTCAGCAACAGCATCGACACCACCGGCGTCGACATACCCGGCCACGTCGTCGACTACACCATCGCCCAGGCCCGAGCCGGCGGCCACGCCGCTTCGTGATACGCGCGTCGATCGTCGGCGCATCCGGCTACGCGGGCGGCGAGCTGGTGCGGCTGCTCCTGTCTCACCCGCAGGCGGAGGTGGCGCAGGCGACCTCCGAACGGTTGGCCGGCAACTACGTATACCAGGTACATCCCAATTTGCGCGGCCTCACCGACCTCCGTTTCGTCAGCGCCGCCGACCTGGAGCCGTGCGACGCCCTGTTCCTGTGTCTGCCGCACGGGCGGGCGATGGACCGGATCGACGAGTTTCGCGGCGTCGCGGGCCGCATCGTCGATCTGAGCGCCGACTTCCGCCTGCGCGATCCCGATGACTACGTACGCTGGTACGGGCGCAGCCATCCGCGGCCGGAGCTGCTGGCCGACGCCGTGTACGGGATACCGGAGCTGCACCGCGACCGGCTGCCGGGGGCGGCGCTGGTCGCCGGCTGCGGGTGCAACGCCACCGCCACGATCCTGGCGCTCCGCCCGCTGGTGGCCGCCGGCCTGGTCGGGCAGGCGGTGGTGGAGGTGAAGGCCGGGTCGAGCGAAGGCGGCAACCAGGCGAGCGCGGCCAGCCACCACCCCGAGCGGGCCGGCAGCGTCCGCTCCTACAAGCCGACCGGACACCGGCACCAGGCGGAGATGCTGCAGGAGCTCGGCGGCGGGCTGCGGCTCAGCTTCTCCGCGACCGCGGTGGAGCTGGTGCGCGGCGTGCTGGCCACGGCGCACGTCTTCCTGACCGAGGCGGTCGACGAAAAGGCGGTCTGGCGCATCTATCGCGGCGCCTACGCGGACGAGCCGTTCGTGCGCATCGTCAAGGACCGCCGCGGCGTCTACCGCTACCCGGAACCGAAGATTCTGGCCGGCAGCAACTACTGCGACGTCGGCTTCGAGCTCGACGCCGGCGGCGGGCGGCTGGTGGTGATGAGCGCGGTCGACAACCTGATGAAGGGCGCGGCCGGCCAGGCGGTGCAGGCGTTCAACGTCATGTTCGGATTCGACGAGCGGGCCGGGCTCGGCTTTCCCGGCCTGCACCCGATCTGAGCGTCGAGCGTCCGCCCGTGTGCCGCCTGCTTGCGGTCTGCGCCGCCGAGCCGTTCGAGCTGCAACGCTATCTGGAGCCGTTCGCGGAGATCGCCCGCGCCAGCTCCGAGTACCAGGGCCACGGCTGGGGCTGCGGCTGGATGACGCCCGACGGCTGGCGGCTCTACCACGACATCTCCCCGGTCTGGGAGGACCCCGCGCCGCCCCGCGCAAGCACCCGCGTGCTGGTCGCGCACGCCCGCAGCGCGTTCCGCGACGAGGGAATCGAGGTGCGCAACAACATGCCGTTCACGGACGGGCGGTCGATCTTTGCGTTCAACGGCGAGCTGCGCGGCGTGCGGGTGCGCGAAACCGGGCGCATCGGCGCCGAGAAGCTCTACAACTTCATCCGGCGCTTCGACCGCGGCGACCTGACCGAAGCGATGCGCAAGGGCTTGGCGGTGATCGAGGACCGGACCCGCTACGTGCGCGCCATGAACGTGATCATCGCCGACGCGGCGGGGGTGCGGGTCACCAACCGGTTCAACGACTCGCCGCGCTATTTTCAGATGCACGTCCGCCGCTGCCGGGAGCGGCTGATCGTCTGCTCCGATCCGCTGCCGGACGGCGCGGACGGCGCGGGCGAGTGGCGGCCGCTCCCCACCGGCGGCGTGCACGCCTATGGGACTTGAGAACGTGAACATCATCAAAGTGGGCGGCGGTGAGGCGATCAACCTGGCGGGGATCGCCGCGGACCTGGCCGAGATGGGCGAGCCGGCGGTGGTCGTGCACGGCGCCAACGCGTTGCGCGACGATCTGGCCGAGCGTCTGGGCGCCCCCAAGCAGGTGCTGACGTCGGTGTCCGGCTACTCCAGCGTCTACTCCGACGACCGCGCCCTCGACATGATCATGCTGGCCTACGCGGGGCTGCGGAACACGCAGCTGGTCGAGCTGTGCCAGCGCGCCGGCGTCAACGCGGTCGGGCTGACCGGCCTGGACGGACGCCTGATCCGGGGGCGGCGCAACCGGGGCGTCCGCGTGCGGCGCGACGGCCGGACGTTTATCGTGCGGGACCGCTCCGGCAAGCCGGCGGGCGTCAATGGCGGCCTGCTCCGCACGCTGCTGAGCGGCGGCTACACGCCGGTGATCAGCATACCGATCGCGGACGAGCACGGCGTCGCCATCAACTCCGAGAACGACGACATAGTGGTGGCGCTGCACGCCGAGCTGCGCGCGCGGCGCGTGTTCCAGCTGATCGAAGCGCCGGGGTTCCTGGAGCGCGCCGATGACGAAACCTCGGTCCTGGGCGAGCTCGGCGCCGCGGCGCTCGACCGCTTCGAGGCGCAGGCCGCCGGCCGCATCCGGCGCAAGCTGCGCGCGCTCAAGGGGCTTATTGCGGTCGGCGGCGCAGAGGTCATACTGTGTGACGGCCGCACCGAGCACCCCCTGCGCGACGGCTTGGCGGGACGCGGCACCAGAGTCGGATGAACACGCAAGAGACCGAACGGCGCTACGCCTTCGAGGTGTATCCCAAACGCGACCTGACGCTGGTGCGGGGCGCCGGCGCGGTGGTCTGGGACGACGCGGGGCGCAGCTACCTCGACTGCGCCGCCGGCACCGGCGTCGCCTGCCTCGGCCACGCCCACCCGGCGGTGGCGGAGGCGATCGAGCGGCAGGCGCGGACGCTGATCACCTGCGGCGGAGTGTTCTACAACGACCGGCGCGCGGAGGTGCTGGCCAAGCTGGTGCGGGCGGCGCCGGAGCGCCTGACGCGCGCGTATCTGTGCAACTCCGGCGCGGAGGCGATCGAGACCGCCTTCAAGTTCGCCCGCCTGGCGACCGGGCGGACCGACGTGGTGGCCGCCATGCGCGGGTTCCACGGCCGCACCATGGGGGCGCTGAGCGCCACCCACAAGAAGGAGTACCGGGAGCCGTTCGCGCCGCTGGTTCCCGGCGTCACGCACGTCCCGTACAACAACCTGGCCAAGCTGGAGGCGGCGGTCACCGACCGCACCGCGGCGGTGGTGCTGGAGCCGATCCAGGGAGAGGGCGGGGTGCACCGCGCCGCCGACGACTACCTGCACGGCGTCCGCGGCCTGTGCGACCAGCGCGGCGCGCTGTTGATCGCCGACGAGATACAGACCGGTTTCTGCCGCACCGGGCGCATGTTCGCGGTCGAGCACGCCGGCGTGCAGCCGGACGTCATGTGCGTGGCCAAGGGCATAGCCGGCGGCGTGCCGATGGGGGCGGCGTTGTTCGGCGACGCGGTCAAACCGGCGGTCGGCATCCACGGCTCCACCTTCGGCGGCAATCCGCTCGCCTGCGCGGCGGCGGCGGCCACCATCGACTACCTGGTCGAACACGACCTGGCCGCCCGCGCCGCCGCCTCCGGGGCGTACTTCACGGAGCTGTTCGAGCGGTCGCGCCCGGCCTGCGTGCGGGAGGTGCGGCAGTTCGGCTTGATGATCGGCATCGAGCTCAAGGAACGGTCGCAGCCGCACCTGATGGCGCTGATGGAGCACGGAGTGCTGGCGCTGCCGGCCGGCCCGACCGTGATCCGGCTGCTGCCGCCGCTCATCATCGAACGGGAACAGATCGCGGCGGTGGCGGCCGCGCTTTGCAAGGTGCTGTCCCGGTGATACCGTAGCGGGCATGAACGGGATGCATCGATTGAGGGTCCGGGCGCTGATCGGTCTGCTCGGCGCGCTGGCCGCCGCGCCGGGGGTTGCGCAGATGGCGGAGGACAAGACCACGGTGATCGGAGTCGACCTGCTGAACCCCTTGGTCGGCCGGTACAGCGCGTCGTTCGAACAGGTGCTCGACGGCGACATCAGCCTCTTCGCCATTCCGACCTACTACAACGTCAAAGGCGCCATTTTCGGCGCGCTGGCCAACAACGCCACGATCAAGGCGGAGGACTACGACGTCTGGTCCGTGACCGTCGCCGCCGGGGCCAACTACTACGTCAACGGCGTGGCGCCGACCGGCGTGTTCGCCGGGGCGTGGCTTGCCCCCGGGTACGGCTATGCCCGGTACCAGGAAACGGCGGTCAAGGACGGCAGCACCGCCAACGCCGGGACCGGGACGGTGCTGATAGGCGCGGGCGCGCACGTCGGCTACCGCGTCATCTGGGGGCCGGTCGCCCTGACGCCGCGCGTCGGCGTGAGCTACCAGATCGCGTTCAGTCCCTTCGATGGGTACCGCGGGCACCGAGAGCGCAATCCCGGCGTCAACAATCTCCGCCCCATAATGGAGAACGTCGCCAGCGGCCTGCGGTTTCCGTGGAGCATCGAGCTGGCGATTGCGTTCTGAGCAGGAGGACGACATGAAGACCGCGCAGCAGGCGCGTAGCGAGGGGCGGGGACCGGCGATCTGGCTGGCCGGCGATCCGGCCGACCTGGGCGAATGGATGGACCGCGGCGCGGCCGGCATCGTCACCAACACGGTGGTGCAGAATCAGTTGGTGAAGAAGTACGGCACGCTGCAGCAGGTGGTTCAACGCTATCTGGACATGACCGACAAGCCGGTCGTGGTGGAGATCGACGGCCACTCCACCGCCGAGCTGATCGACGTCGGCGGCGTCTTCACCGCCATGTCGGACCGGATCATCATCAAGATCCCGTGCACGGTGCAGGGGCTGGGCGCGTTCCGCGCGTTCGCCGGCCGGGGGGTGGAGACGTTCTGCACCACCGCGTTCTCGCTCACGCAGGCGGCGGCGGTGGCGCAGGCGGGGGCGACGCACGTGCTGCCGTTCTGTGAGCCGGTCAAGCAGCTGCAGGACGACCCGGCGCGTCTGGTGCGCGAGTGCCGGGCCATGTTCGACGGCTGGGCGGACCGCCCGTTCGTCACCGCGGCGCTGGTGCGGTCGGTCGACGTGGCGTACGCGGCGCTGCGCGCCGGCGCCGACGGCATCATCATCTTCTGGGCCACCTTCAAGGAGATGATGGATCACCCGCTCACCGACCAATGGAACCGCACCTTCCTGGACGAATGGAACGCCATGCACGCGGACGGCAAGCTCGACGGCGTGCCGGTCGCCGGCTGAGCCGCCGGCCGTCCGACCGCCCGCGCATGAGCGGCGCGTGAACGGCGCCGGGGTCCGGCCGGCGGAGCCCCGCTATCCCGGAACGTTATACGACCGGCTCGATCCGGGCGCGCGCGCCGGCGTCGACGGCGTCCTGTCGCGCTACCGCTGCACGGCGCAGGAGGTGCGCTCCCTGTGCGAAGCGGCCCGCGACTTGGCGATGTGGGGGGAGCCGGGCATCGGCGCGTGGTGGGCCGGCGCGGAGGCGGAACTCGACGCCGAGCTGCGCGGCCGCGAGCGGAAGAAGCGGCTGATCGGCGCGTTGCGCCGGCGCCTGGACCGTCTGCGGCGCGAGCCGACCCGGTACGGCCGCCCGCCTGTGGCGCCGCGCCGGCCGCCGCTCCGCTTTGTCGAGGCGGCCGGCGATACGGCGGTGTTCGGCGACTGCCCGGTGCGGTCCGACCGCACCCTGTGCTGCAACCTCAAGACGATCGACGCGGTGCAAAACTGCTCGTTCGGCTGCAGCTACTGCACGATCCAGACCTTCTACGGCGACCGCGTCACCGTCGACCGCGACCTGGGCCGCAAGCTGCGCGCGTTGGAGCTCGACGACCGGCGCTTCTACCACGTCGGCACCGGCCAGTCGTCCGACTCGCTGGTGTGGGGCAACCGCGGCGGCATCCTGGACGAGCTGTGCCGGTTCGCCGCCGAGCATCCCAACGTCCTGCTGGAGCTCAAGACCAAGTCGGCCAACGTCAGCTACTTCCTGGAACACCCGCCGCCGCCCAACCTGGTCTGCAGCTGGTCGCTCAACACCGCGGCCGTGATCGAGCACGAGGAGCACTTCACCGCTCCCCTGGAGCGGCGGCTCGCCGCCGCCCGCCGCTTTGCCGACCTGGGCCGCACGGTCGCCTTTCACTTCCATCCGATGGTCCACTACGACGGCTGGCAGACCGAGTACCCGGCGCTGGCGGCCCGGCTGATCGACCGGTTCGACCCGGCGGAGGTCGCCTTCCTCTCCCTCGGTTCGGTCACGTTCATCAAGCCGGTGATGAAGCGGATCCGGCAGCGCGGCGAACCGACCCGCATCCTGCAAGCGGAGCTGGTCGCCGACCCGCACGGCAAGCTCACCTATCCCGACGACCTCAAGGTGCGGATGTTCCGCGCCATGTACCGGGCGCTGGCGCCGTGGCATGGCCGCGTGTTCCTGTATCTCTGCATGGAGAAGGCGGAGATCTGGGACCGGGCGTTCGGCTGGCGGTACGAGTCCAACGACGACTTCGAGCGCGCCTTCGGCGCCGCCACCCTGGGATGGCCGCCCGCCGCCGGCGCGGACGCGGGCGTGAACGCCGTCGCCCGGACGGGCATGGCGGAGCGGCGGACCGCCTGACGGAGCGGCGGGACTACCAGTTGGTGTAGGAGCCGTCCGGGCGGCGCAGGTGGGGCGCCTCCCAGAGCTGCAGCGGTTCCTTGGCCAGCGGCGCGTCCGGGTCGAACTCGACGCCGAGGCCCGGTCCGTCCGGCACGGGGTAGGTGACCCCGTCGAGCAGCGGCATCACCGGGAACATCTCCCGGTCGAAGTGGTTGAGCCCTTCGGCGCCGCGGTCCTCCAGCCACGCGTACTGCGCGGAGGCGGCGGCCAGATGGAGGTTGGCGGCGGTGCTCACCGGCCCGAGCGGGTTGTGCGGCATCAGGTCGACGTAATGCGCCTCGCACCAGCCGGCGACCTTCATCGCCTCGGTAAAGCCGCCGACGTTGCAGATGTCGACGCGCGCGAACGCCGGAATGCCGGCCTCCAGGTAGGGCAGGAACTGCCACTTGCTGGCGAACTCCTCGCCGATCGCCATCGGCACGTGGGTCATGCGCTGCAGCGCCTGATACGCCGCCGGCGTTTCGTCGCGGATCGGCTCCTCCAGGAAGTCGATCGTGCCCGGCGGCATCGCCTGACAGAAGCTGGCCGCCTCCGCCACCGACAGGCGGTGGTGGTAGTCTATGCCGAGCGACGCCCGGCGGCCGATCGCCTGCCGCGCCGCGGTCAGCGTCTCGGCCGCCGCGCCGATCGAAGCGCGCGGATCAAAGACGCCGAGCTTGTCGTCCACGGGGACCGGCAGCCGCACGCACGGCCAGCCGTCGTCGACCAGGCCGACCACGTCGGACACCGCCTCCGCGCCGAAGCCGCGCCGGGTGGTGGCGAAGCACGGCACGCGGTCGCGCTGCCGGCCGCCCAGGAGCTGATAGACCGGCACGCCGAGCGAGCGGGCGACCAGGTCGTGCAGGGCTATGTCGATGGCCGACAGCGCCGCGGTGAGCACGCGCCCGCCCTCGAAGTACTGGCTGCGGTACACCTCCTGCCAGATCGCTCCGATGCGCCGCGGGTCGCGGCCGGTCAGGAACTCGCGGAAGTGGTCGACCGCGCCGCGCACGGCCAGCTCGCGGCCGGTCAGCCCCGACTCTCCCACGCCGGCGTAGCCGCCGCTCGACTCGATCCGGACGATGCAGAGGTTGCGGCGTCCGCCCCGGACTATGTGCGTATCGATCCGCTCGATCTTCATGCCGGCAGTTTCCCCCGCAACGCGCCGGCCGGCAAGCGGCTTGCCGTGCACGCGCGGTATGGCGCACCGTCGCGCTCGAACCGTGCCGCACCGACTCCTCCGGTTCGCCCTGCGGCGGACCTACCGCGAACCGCGCATGTTCCGCGCCCCGCCGCGCCTCAAGCGGCGCTACGACGCCGTGATCATCGGCGGCGGCGGCCACGGGCTCGCCTGCGCCTACTACCTGGCGCGCGATCACGGCCTGCGCGACGTCGCCGTGCTGGAGCGGAGCTACGTCGGCGCCGGCGGCACCGGGCGGAACACCGCCATCGTCCGTTCCAACTATCTGACGCCGGAAGGGGTCCACTTCTACGAGGAGAGCGTGCAGCTGTTCCGGCGCCTCTCCGCCGATCTCGACTACAACCTGCTGTACAGCGAGCGCGGCCACTTCACGCTGGCCCATACCGAGGCGTCGGTGCGCACCATGCGCTGGCGGGCGGAGGTGAACAAGCATCTGGGCGTGCGGAGCGAGCTGGTCGGCCGGGACTTCATCGCCCGCGCCTGTCCGCTGCTCGACTTGGACTGCGGCCACGACGTGCCGGTGCTCGGCGCGCTGTGGCATCCGCCGGGGGCGATCGCCCGGCACGACGCGGTAGCGTGGGCCTACGCGCGCGGCGCCGACCGGCTCGGCGTGGAGATTCACCAGCACACGCCGGTGACCGGGCTGCGGCTGGAGGGCGGCAGGATCACCGGGGTGCGGACGGCTGCGGGCATGGTGGAGAGCGACCGGGTAGTGAGCGCCGTGGCCGGTTATACGCCGGCGATCACGGAGATGGCCGGCATCCGCACGCCGCTGGTGATCCATCCGCTGCAGGCGTGCGTCACCGAGCCGTTGAAGCCGTGGCTGCACGTGATCGTGGTGTCCGGGTCGTTCCATATCTACGTGAGCCAATCTTCGCGCGGGGAGATGGTGATGGGGGCGTCGCTCGACCCGTACGAGGTCCACTCGACCCGGTCGACGCTGGAGTTTGCGGAGAGCCTGTCGGCGCACGTGCTGGCGGTCTTTCCGCATCTGGGCGGGGTGAAGGTGCTGCGTCAGTGGGCGGGGCTGGCCGACGTGACGCCGGACTTCTCGCCGATCATGGGGCTGACGCCGGTCGAAGGCTTCTTCCTGGACGCCGGCTGGGGGACCTGGGGCTTCAAGGCGACGCCGGCCAGCGGCAGCACCATGGCGTGGACGGTCGCCCGCGGCCGGCCGCATCCGCTGATCGAGCCGTTCCGCCTGTCGCGGTTCGCGGAGTACGATCTGGTCGGCGAAAAGGGTGCTGCCGCCGTCGGCCACTGAGATGGCCCGTCGTTACGGGATGCTGCTTCGGCGCCCGGGTTATTCGTCCGGGAGCTGGACGAGAAGCTGCTTGCCGTAGAGGGTCTGGCGCGCCCAGTACAGGTTGTCGAACTGATCGTAACCGCGCCGGACCAGCTTTGCCGTTGCGGCTGCGCCGCTGCCTCCGCCGCCGCCCACGAACCTCACGGTCGGGGCGGTCCGGTAGCCGCTCCCCGGATCGGTGAGCGTCACCGACGTCACCCGGTCATCCAGCGCCGCGGTGGCGGTCGCGGAGGTGACGAGGGTACCGCCGCCGGTAAAGGAAACGGTCGGGGCGGAGGTATAGCCGCGTCCCGCGTCGGTGATGGTCACGGAAACAACCCGCTTGTTGATCCCCGCGGTGGCGGTCGCGCCGGTACCCCCGCCGCCGTCGAACTCCACGGTCGGAGCGGAGGTGTAACCGCTCCCATCATCCGAAATGGAGAGTCCGGTCACCGCTCCGCCTGCCACCGTCGCAGTGGCGGTCGCGCCGGTACCCCCGCCGCCTCTGAACGTCACGGTCGGGGCGGAGGTGTAACCGCTCCCGCCGCTGATCAGCGTCCAAGTCGAAACGTGACCGTCGATCGACGCCGTGCCGGTTGCCGTGACGCCGTCCGCCGGTGCCGGCGAGAACTCCACGGTCGGGTCGGACGTGTAGTCGAGGCCACCGTCGTCGACCCTCACCGAGGCGACGGTGTCCGGCCCGGTCGCCGTTCCGGTGGCCGCGGCGCCGCCCGCGGGCGGCGGTGAGAACTCCACCGTCGGGACAGACGTGTAGCCGCTGCCGCCGTTGGTAAGCGTGAGGGACCGGACCTCGCCGGTGTAGTAACGCTGATCTTCGGCGGTGAGCACCAGCATGACGGCGCCGGCAGTCACTTCGGCCTTGAGTTGCCACTCGGCGCCGCTGACGTCGTCGTCGAAAAGCGACGGATACGCGAGGTTTTCGAGCGGCAGCGGTGCCCCGTCAATCGAGACGCGTACGGCGGCGGCGTTGGTGGCGGTGATGCGGTCCCAGGCGAACGGATCGGAGCGGTTGGAGGTTTCGGCCCAGAGCGCCGCGCCGTCGTCGCGGAAGTGCGCCGGAGCGATCGCCCAGCGCTTCTCCGTCTGGTGCGGCGTTGGCGTTGGCGTGGGGGCCGGCGGCGGTTCGCCCGCTCCGCCGGCATCGGGCGTGGGGGCGGACGGCTGCGTGACCGGCTCGCAGGCCGTGATGGCGATGCCGACGGCCGCCAGCAGCAGGACGGCGGCTACTGCGGAGCGTCGCGCTCCCGGACGCGGCCGGTCAGGCTTGGCGCCACGGCCGGCGCGACGGAGATCAGGCCGCGCGCGCTCGTGCTTTTCCCGCCGGGGGGGGGGGGGGGGGGGGGGGGGGTAGGAACGGGTATACTTGCTTCTGTGTGGTCACCGGTAGCTCCTTGCGCGTCTGCGGCGCTGCCTGCTGCTTACCGGACCATAGCGGCTGAGCGCCGGCGTGTCAAAGCCGCCCGGACGGACGGCGACAGCCCCGGCCGACGGCCGACGGCGCGCTCCGGTCCGGCCGCCGGCGCCGACGAAACTTCGGCGCCGAAGGATGCGGTGGCCCCGCGCTGGTGAAGGCATCGACTCTTCTTGCTGCCGGCTTCGGTAGCGTCAGGTCACTCTACTTCGAATGTCTGCGGGAGCAGTTGATACCAGGCGACCTCTCCCGAGTCCACGGCGGCGCGAATCCGGTCGTCGATCCGCAGGCTGGCCACCACGGGATCGGCGCGCCGGCCGGTGAAGCGGGTCAGGAGTTGCGCGTTGCGCTGGGCGCGTCGGGTATCGCGGCCGTTGGCGGTGTAGGACACCTCCACCGCCACGTAGCACTCCGTACCGTCCGGTTCGGCCGCGCGGATCACGATGTCGGCATGACGGAAACTGAGCAGCTCCTTTTCGGAGAGCTTTCTCTTGTCGGAGGCCGGCACCATGGCCCACCGCTCCTGCCGCTCGACGAAGGCGACGAACGTCAGTCCCTGCTTCTCCGCCATCATGTCGGCTTCCGCGCGCGCGGAATTGGCGGCGTGGGCGGCCTTGATCGGACCGATGTCGGCGCGGAGCTGATTGAGCTGGCGGTCGGTGTTGGCGGCGGATTCAGCGAGTTGGAGCCGTGTTTCAGCGATTTGCTGGTCGACGGCCTCGAACCGGCGGTCGGTGTTGGCGGCGGATTCAGCGAGTTGGAGCCGTATTTCAGCGATTTGCTGGTCGACGGCCTCGAACCGGCGGTCGGTGTTGGCGGTGGATTCAGCGAGTTGCTGGTCCACGGCGGTGAACCGGCGGTCGGTGGCCGCAGCGAAGTCAGCGAGCTGCTGCGGTAGTTCGAGTAGCTCGCGGGTCAGCAGCCGCGCGCGCACCGCCTCCCGCCACTGCGGGTGCTCATCAAGGACCTGGACCAGATACTCTACCGTTGCTATCTCCGGAGTCCGCACTGCTCGCCTCCCGCTCCTACCATAGCCGCCGCCATCCCGAACAGTCAACACGCGCCGTCCGCACGCCCGGATCGGGTCGCCACGCGGGCGACTCACCGGCGGCCGAGCCGCTCGTGCCGACGAAACCTCGGCGCCGAAGGATGCGCGGGGCCGGATTCCGCGACGGCCAAGCCTGCGGCAGCACTGTGGCCTGGACGGTCGCCCACGGCCGGCCGCATCCGCTGATCGAGCCGTTCCGCCTGTCTCGGTTCGCGGAGTACGATCTGGTCGGCGAAAAAGGGCGCGGCCGCCGTCGGCTGAGATGGGCCGGGCGTTATTCGTCCGGGAGCTGAACCAGAAGCTCCTTGCCGCAGAGGGTCTGGCGCGCCCAGTACAGGTTGTCGAACTGGTCGTAACCGCGCCGGGTCAGGCGCGGGGCGCGATGCCTTGGAGACCTTGACGTCTTTCCCGTATTTGGCCATTGTCATAGCTAAGGTGACAGGCGAGTCGGCAGTGGTGATGGTGAATGTCCATCAGGCCAAGACCCAGCTCTCGCGCCTGCTGGCTCGGGCCGAGGCAGGAGAGGACGTGGTGATCGCTCGCAACGGCGATCCGGTCGCACGGCTCGTCAGCATCGGCGGCCCGCGGGGCAAGCGCCGGTTTGGGGCGTTGCGGGGCCGGATCACGATCGATGACCGCTTTTTTGAACCGCTCCCGGAGAACGAACTCATCCGCTGGGAGACCTGATCCATGCGGATTCTGCTGGACACCCATGCGCTGCCGCGGTGGCGGAGGACCTCGGCAGATACCTCTTGGATCAGGGCTTCCGAGGTCTCGCAATCACTGTGGCCGACGGCGAACGCGCCGGGCGCCTGCCGGGGCCGGTCCGCGATCCATTTGACCGGATGCTGATCGCGCAGGCGTTGGCGCGCGACATCGCCCTGGTGTCGGTCGAGAAGCCGTTCGACGGCTACGGCGTCCGGCGTATGTGGTAGGCGCCGGCCCGCGTCCCCTCGGCGCGCCCCGCCTCCGTCGCCGACGAAACATCGGCGCCGAAGGACGTGGCCTCTCGCGCTGGTGAAGGCATCGACTCTTCTTGCTGCCGGCTTCGGTAGCGTCAGGTCACTCTACTTCGAATGTCTGCGGGAGCAGTTGATACCAGGCGACCTCTCCCGAGTCCACGGCGGCGCGAATCCGGTCGTCGATCCACAGGCTGGCCACCACGGGATCGGCGCGCCGGCCGGTGAAGCGGGTCAGGAGTTGCGCGTTGCGCTGGGCGCGTTGGGTATCGCGGCCGTTGGCGGTGTAGGACACCTCCACCGCCACGTAGCACTCCGTACCGTCCGGTTCGGCCGCGCGGATCACGATGTCGGCATGACGGAAACTGAGCAGTTCTTTCTCGGAGAGCTTTCTCTTGTCGGAGGCCGGCACCATGGCCCACCGCTCCTGCCGCTCGACGAAGGCGACGAACGTCAGTCCCTGCTTCTCCGCCATCATGTCGGCTTCCGCGCGCGCGGAATTGGCGGCGTGGGCGGCCTTGATCGGGCCGATGTCGGTGCGGAGCTGATTGAGCTGGCGGTCGGTGTTGGCGGTGGATTCAGCGAGTTGCTGGTCCACGGCGGTGAACCGGCGGTCGGTGGCCGCAGCGAAGTCAGCGAGCTGCTGCGGTAGTTCGAGTAGCTCGCGGGTCAGCAGCCGCGCGCGCACCGCCACCCGCCACTGCGGGTGCTCATCGAGGACCTGGACCAGATTCTCTACCGTTGCTATCTCCGGAGTCCGCACTGCTCGCCTCCCAATCCCATCATAGCCGCCGCCATCCGAACGGTCAACACGCGCCGTCCGCATCCGCTGGTCGAGCCGTTCCGCACGTCGCGGTTCGCGGGGTACGATCCGGTCGGCGAGAACGGCGCGGCCACCGTCGGCCACTGAGAGGGCATCCGGAACGCTGCTCACCGCGTCGATGATTGCAGTCATCGGCGCTTTCGCGCCTCTGCATACCGCTCAGTGCTGCTGGTCGCAGCGCTGAGCACACAGGACGCCAACGCCCTCGGCATCTTTGGCGGCGGGACGCCCGCGCCGAGCCGCGCGGCGCCGGCTCCGGCTCCGCAAGGCCGGACGTTCGTGGTGTATGCGTTCACCGACGGCAACAGCGCCTATGTCGGCAGAGCAAGCCGCCCGGGAATCACAGATTCAGCGCCGTCATGAGCAGGCGCTACTCCGGAGGCATACGCTCCGGGTGGAACGGCCGCGCTGACGAGCTGTGGCGGAGATACTACCCCGGCAACGTGCCGGCGCAGTCGGGACCGGCATATCGGGAAGCCCTACGGAATGAACAACGCTACATGGATCAGTTGGATCAGTATAGATCAAGGGGATCAAGGGGCTACAACTTGACAAATCGAAAACGCGCCGTCGCAAAGCCAAAGCCGACACGTGCGCCACAGCAGTCTGGTCGACCACCGCGCGTCCTTCCACGCGGCGGCGGGCATTCCCGTCCACCGATCAGTTGCCCGCCGCACGTGCGGAGATACGCCGGTTGCGATTGATGGCGCCACGCCAGCGGAGCCAGGAACCGGTGTGTTTGACTCGGTTCACTGCTATGCTCGCGCGAACATCCTTTTCGAGGAGGCCGATCATGACCACGGCGGACGCCGGTATCCGGCGTTACGAGATGCTCCTTCGGGAGTTCGGCGGAGGGCATACCCGCGTGACCGTTGAAGCGCAGACGCGCCGCGACGCGTTCGCCGCCGCCATCAAAGCAAGCCGAGACGCCAACAACCTTTACGCGGTGGAGCTGGGGAGTGACCAGGGCCTCGCGGTCGATCCCTCCACTCCGTTCGGCGGCGTCCCGTACGTCAAGCCCGCAACGGAGCCGTCGCCTCTGTACGAGGGCACTGAGGATCACGTTCGCCCCTACGACCTGAGCGTCGAGGTGTTCGGCGACGCCGAAGGCGGGGTGCGCTTGTGGGCCCCGAGCCGCGCGGAAGCGCTGCGCGAAGCGGTGTTTCTGGAAGGAGACTCCGACAACGTCCTACGGGTGGTGCTGGTGGCGATCGGCAAGACTCGCCTCGACAGCGGCGACTACTGGTTCGTCGACGAAGCGCGTCGGCACGGCGGGGTCACGGGCGACCTGCAAGGAGAAGGCATGGACGCCGTGGAGGACGATGCGCATCAGGACACGGAACCCACGGCACTCGGTGACGTGGACTGGCCGCCCTGGCTGGATGCCACGGAGGACCTTTGCCCGGACGGTGAGCCGCACGAGTGGTCGCCGGAATGGCGTTCGACCTTGCCCGCTTCCGAACTCGGGCACGATGGGGTGGAGTACCGATCCTCGTGCCGGCGGTGCTGTTACATTCTCCGGTCTCGGACCGACGGCGCTACGAGGGGTCGGAAACAAAACGGGAAATTCTACTATATGAGATGCTCCACGCCGTGGGAGGACGACCCTGAGACAACGGATGGCTGAGCCAAGTCAAGCAGTCACGAAGTTTACGGACCGTCATACCTGCCTATCAAGGAGGCAGTCATGACCACGGCCGGCGCCGCTATGCGGCGCTACGAGATGCTTCTTCGGGAATTCGGCGCTTTGCAAACGCGCGTGACGGTTGAAGCACAGACCCGCCGCGACGCGTTCGCCGTCGCCATCAAGGCAAGCCGCGACGCCGACAACCTCCATTACGTGGAGTTGTGTAGCGACAACGGCCGCAAGGTCGACTCGTCGATACGGTTCGGCGGCGTCCCGTACGCCAAGCCGGATATGGAACCGTCGCCTCTGTACGAGGCCGATGAGGACCATCTACGCCCCTACGAACTGAGCGTCGAGGTGTTCGGCGAAACGCAAGGAGCGGAGTACGTATGGGCGCCAAGCCGCGGGGAGGCGTTGCGCGAAGCGGTGTTTCTGGAAGGAGACTCCGACAACGTGCTGCGCGTGGTGCTGGTGGCGATAGGGAAGACCCGCCGTACCGACGGCGCCTTCTGGTTCGTCGACGAAGCGCTACCCTACGGTGGTGTCACGGGTGATCTGGGCGGTGATGTCGTGGACGACGCTGAGGAAGACAGCTTGCAGAACCAGCCGGCCGACGCTCCTGATCTCCCTTGGGGCCCCGGCTTTCCCCCATGGATGGATGCCACGGATGACCTTTGCCCGGACGGTGAGCCGCACGAGTGGTCGCCGGAGTGGCGTTCGACCTTGCCCTCGTCCGAACTCGGGCACGATGGGGTGGAGTACCGGTCTGCGTGCCGGCGGTGCCGTTACGTGCACCGGTCTCGAGTCGAAGGCGCCAAACGTTCGGAACGGAACCGCCAAAGTTACTTCATTTGCGACACCCCGTGGGAGGACGACCCGGAGACGACGACAACCGATGGTTGAGACGAGTCAAGCAGTCACCAAGTTTCCAGACTGTCATCACTCACAGATACTTGGCGACGGCGCCCCGTTCCGCGGTCGCGCCTGCCGAGTAGTGGGCGACCATGCGGGCCGTTTTCCATCCGCCGGCGAGCATCGTCTCCGTGGTGGTGGCGCCGCGGCTCGTTAGTTCCGAGGCGAGGCCGATGCGGCCGGAGTGACCGGTGATTCGACCGGCCACTCCGGCCGCCTGGGCGGCTGCTCCGAAGCGGCGGGCGACCGATGCGCCATTCAGACCACCGAGCACGCGAGCTCCCGCCGGCGGGCAGGCGGGCCGGAGTTCCCAAACGGCGCGAGCGGCGCCGTCCTTGAGAAACCGCGTGTCGGCGGACGCGCCTTCCTGATCGGTCTTTGAACGGGATACGCAGACCAACACCCCGACGCCGTCGCTCGCTCGGTGGACGTCCTCCCAGGTGAGAGCGGCGGCCTCGCTACGCCGCATACCCGCCTGAAACAGGAGCGCGGCGATCGCGATCGACCCGCCCGCGGGCTTGGGCGTGCGCCCTGGACTCCACGCCGCGGCCGGTTCTCCTGGACTTGCACGCCGTGGCGAGGATGGCGTCGAAGCCATCTGCCGTGATCGCCTGCGCTTGACCGCGGCCCCGGCCGGCTGCTTGGCGGCGCAGGCCCCGGAGGACGCGGCCTACAAGGTCGTCGGCGGTGGGGTCCGGCTCTCCCGCGTCCCGGTGCGCCGCGGCGATAGCGGCGCGAGCGGCGCTGAGCGTTGACGCGGAGACGCCCTGGGCGGCGCGGTCCGTCAGGTAGGCGGCTACCGCTTCCGGCGCAGCAGGCAACACGACGTGACCCCCGGCATCTGCCCATCGCGACCACGTCGACCATGCGGAGCGATACTGGCGCCGGGTGTTGTCGGCCCGGCTTGCGTCGACCGCCGCCGCAAGTCGATCGTCGTTGCGGTCGCCGTCGGCGTTGGCGGGAGCGCCGACGATCCGGCGGCCTCCCGCCGTTTGAGCGAGACCGCTCGTACTGCGCCTTCCCGGATCAAGAGCCGTAAGCGCAGCCGCTACAACGACGCAGAAGATCAACGGACCGGCGACCGAGAGCGCTGAATCAAGCGCGGCCCACGCATTTCCGTGGCCAACGAGAAGCGGAACACAGGCAACTATACCGGCACATTGGACGCCGGATCGGATCGGTCAAGCCCGGAGCAGGCTCCAAAGAGGGATCATAACTGCAATCTCGATCGGATCATCTTGCGATCCCTCCATAGTCCGAGCGGTCTGGGCAACCCGGTCACGTCTCGTGTACCATACCACAGGGCGGGGGGCGGTGCAACCCCGTAGCGGTCGGGCAACCCGGTCGGGAACGCCGGCTCCCCGCCCTCTGACCTCACCCTTGCCGCGGATGGCCGGCGTGGCGCATGGTCGGGCACGGAGATGAAGCTGCTGCGCTGCCCGGTGAACGGCGAACGGCCGCTGCAGGAGTTCGACTACGGGGGTGAGTACCGGCCGCAGCCCGACCCGGAGGCGGTCTCCGACGAGGGCTGGGCGTCCTACGTCTTTGACCGGGAGGGCGCGGCCGGCCTGCGGCGCGAGTGGTGGTATCACGCGCCGAGCGGCACGTGGTTGATCGCCGAGCGCGACACCGGCGCGGACCGGGTGGTGCGCACCTACCTGCCGGACCGCCTGCCGTGAGCGCGTCGGCCGGCCGGCGCCTGCCGCCGCAGCCGGGCGAGTGGATCGACCGGTCGCGGCCGATCGCGTTTCGCTTCGAGGGACGGGACTACCGGGGGCTGCATGGCGATACGGTGAGCTCCGCGCTGCTGGCGGCCGGCGTGCGGGTGCTCGGCCGCAGCTTCAAGTATCACCGGCCGCGCAGCGTCTACAGCCTGACCGGCGCGGACGCCAACGTGATGCTGGAGGGGCCGGCCGGCGTCAATCTGCGCGGCGACGAGCTGCCGCTTGCCGACGGCCTTGACCTGCGCGCGGTCAACACGCTCGGCGGCGTGCGGCGCGATCTGCTGGCGGTGCTCGGCCGCCTGTCGGCCTTCACGCCGGTCGGCTTCTACTACAAGGCCATGCACACCCCGCGCTGGCTGTTCCCGTTCTACGAGCGGGGGCTGCGCGCGCTGGCCGGCCTGGGCCGCGTACCGGCGGACCGCGCGCAACGATCGCCGTCGCCCAAGGATTACGCGTTCTGCGACGTGCTGGTGGTCGGCGCGGGGCCGGCGGGGGTGGCGGCCGCCAACGCCGCCGCCGAGCAGGGCGCGGCGGTCATGCTGGTCGAGTCGAGCGGACGGCTCGACGGATCGGTGACCGACGCGGTCGCCAGCGGCGTGGAGCGCCGCCTCGGCGCCACCTGCGTCGGCGTCTACGCCGACTTGTGGGCGGCGCTGATCGACCGGCGGCGGCTCACCAAGGTGCGCGCCCGGTCGCTGGTGGTCGCCGCCGGCTGCCAGGACCAGCCGGCGGTGTTCGGCAACAACGACCTGCCGGGGGTCATGCTGGGCGAAGCGGCGCGGCGGCTGATGGAGCGCTACGCGGTCCGCCCGGCGGACCGGCCGCTGGTGCTCACCGCCGGGAACAGCGGCTACCGCCTGGCGGGCGCCATGGCGGAGCGCGGCATGAGCGTCGCCGCGGTGGTCGATCTGCGCCACGCGGCGTTCGCCGACGCCCCGCCGGACGGCGAGGCGAGCGGACCGGCAGCAGCGACCAAGGCGGCAGAGGCGACGGAGCGGGCAGGGGCGACCGAGGAGGCCGAGGCGGCGGGGGCGCCGGTCTACCGGGGGTACGCGGTGGTGGAGGCGGTGCCGCTGCCGGGGAACGCCGGCGTGCGCGCGGCCCGCATCCGGGCGCTCGACGCGGCCGGCCGGCCGGACGGCCCGGCGCGGACCATTCCGTGCGACGGCATCGTCGTCTGCGTCGGCTCAGCGCCGCGCGACGGGCTGCTGCGGCAGGCCGGCGCGGTCATGGAGTACGACGAAGCGCTGCACCGCCACGTGCCGGCCACGCTGCCGGCCGGCGTGTTCGCTGCCGGCAGCGTAGCCGGCGTCGGAGACGGAACCGGCGTAGCGGCGGCCGACGGATGCCGCGCCGGCCGGGCTGCCGCGGCGCACTCGGGCGTAGCTTCCGCCGGGGCCAGCCGCCGGGCCGAAGCGGGCGCTCGTCACGCGCGCGTGGGCGACACCGCTTCGGGATCAGCGACGCCGGTCACGTCGCGCGCCGGTCACGCGCACGTGGGCGACGCCGGCGCCAGAACCGGGGGGGCAAGCGTCCGTCGCAGCGAGGACGCGGTGGTGGCCGCTGTCGGCGCCCAGGAGGCGAGCGTCCGTCGCAGCGAGGACGCGGTGATGGCCGCGGCCGGGGCCGGGGCCGGCGCGCAGGGGGCGAGCGGACCGCCGGCCCGGACCGCGCCGGAGCCCGCCGAGCCGGGGGAGCCGGGCCATCCGTATCCGATCTTTGCCGAGCCGCACGCCAAGGCGTTCGTCGACCTGGACGAGGACGTGACCGTCGACGATCTGGCCCACGCGGTGCAGGAGGGCTTCGATCACCCGGAGCTCCTCAAGCGGTACGCCACGGTGGGCATGGGGCCGAGCCAAGGGCAGCACGCCAACGTCAACGCGGCGCGCGTGCTGTCCCGCCTGACCGGCCGGCCGCTCGCCGGCGCCCGGCTCACCACCGCGCGGCCGTTCACGGCGCCGGTCCCGATGGCGCAGCTGGCCGGCAGCGGCTTCACGCCGGTGCAGCGCACGCCGGTCCATGACCGGCACGAACGGCTGGGAGCGGAGATGACGTACGCCGGCGCGTGGCTGCGGCCTGCCTGGTATCCCCGTCCGGGCCTGGACCGGGCGGGCTGCATCGACGCCGAGGCGCGGGACGTGCGGTCGCGCGCCGGGCTGATCGACGTCGGTACGCTCGGCAAACTGGAGATCAGCGGAGCGGACGCCGTCCGCTTCCTGGAGCGGGTCTACACCGGCCGCTTCGCCCGGTTGCGGGCCGGCATGACCCGCTACGGCGTGATGTGCGACGAGTCCGGCGTGGTGATCGACGACGGCGTCGTCGCCCGCCTCGGCGCCGACCGGTTCTACGTATCGACCACCTCGTCGGCGGCCGATCAGGTCTACCGCGAGCTGCAGCGCTGGGCGGCGGTCTGGCGGCTCGACGTCACGCTGGTCAACGCCACCGCCAGCTACGGTGCGTTCAACGTCGCCGGCCCGTACGCCCGGCAGGCGCTGGCCGGGCTCACCGGCATCGACCTGTCGCCGGCGGCGTTCCCGTACCTGGGCGTCCGCGAGGGAGCGGTGGCGGGCGCGCCGGCGCGCGTGTCGCGGGTCGGGTTCGTGGGGGAGCTCGGCTATGAGGTGCACGTCCCCGCCGGCTACGCCGCCGGCGTCTGGGACGAGCTGCTGCGCGCCGGCCGCGCGCACGGCATGGTTCCGTTCGGGTTGGAGGCGCAGCGCCTGCTCCGCTTGGAGAAGGGGCATCCGATCGTCGGGCACGACACCGACGGGCTCACCGACCCGTTCGAGGCCGGCCTCGGCTGGGCGGTCAAGTTCGACAAGCCGTTCTTCGTCGGCAAGCGCAGCCTGCAGATCATCCGCAAGAAGGAGCCCCGCCGCCGTCTGGTCGGGTTCGAGCTGCCGGCCGACGCGCCGGCGCCGCAGGACAACCACCTGATCATCGATGACGGCGGCGGCATCGCCGGCCGCGTCACCAGCGTCGGCCGCAGCGGCGCGGTGGGGCGGACGATCGGGCTGGCCTACGCGCCGCCATCGGCCGCCCGCGCCGGGACGCCGTTGCGCGTCAAGGGCGACGGCGGCGCGGTCGTCACGGCGCGGGTCGCCTCGACGCCGTTCTTCGACCCCGAAGGCGTCCGGCTCCGCTCATGACGCCGCCACCGGCCCGGCGCGTCAGCGCGCGCGTCAGCGCCGTGCACGCATGCCTGGAGCGGCTCGATCCTGCATGGGACCGCACCGGCGGCGCGCTCCGCCCGCTCCACTTCGGGGACGCGGCCGCGGAGGCGGCGCTCGCCCCCGTACTGGGGTTGGCCGACCGCGGCGCGCTGCCGCGCATCGGTCTCAAGGGGCCGGGCGCGGTCGCGTGGGCGGAGGAGCAGGGGGAGGCGGTCCCGGCTGCGCTGCATGGCTGGGCGCGCGCGGCGGACGGGACGCTGGCGGTGCGGGTGGGCGCAGGCGAGCTGTTCCTGGAGGGCGCCGGCGCCGCGGCGGTGGAGGCCGCACTCGACCACGCGGCGCCGCCGGCCGGCTGCTGGCCGGTGCGGCGGGAGGACGCGGCGCTGCTGCTGTGCGGCCGGCGCGCGCCGGAGGTGTTGGCGCAGACCTGCGGGTACGACTTCCGCGCCGCCGCCGGGCGCTTCGTCATGACGCGGGTGGCGCTGGTATCCTGTTCCGTGCTGGTCGAGGCGGGGCAGGCGATGGCGGAGGAAGACGCGCCGCCCGCGCCGGTTTACCATCTGTGGGCGTCGCCGAGCTACGGACCGTATCTGTGGGACGAGCTGCTGGCGATCGTGCGGGAGTGCGGCGGCGGCCCGGTCGGGGAGCTGGCCTTGGCGGCGCAGCTGCCGGCGCGGACGTCGCCTTCGCCGCCGGAACGGAAGGACGCAGGAGAGAGATGACACGCGAAGACGCGCACCGAATGCTCAAGGACCACGACGTCAAGTTCGTGCTGGCGCAGTTCGTCGACCTGCACGGCGTCGCCAAGACCAAGGCGGTGCCGGCGGCCCACTTCGACGACGTGCTCGACGCCGGCGCCGGCTTCGCCGGCTTTGCCGTATGGGGCATGGGCCAACAGCCGCACGACCCCGACTTCATGGCTGTCGGCGACCTGTCCACGCTATCGCCGGTGCCGTGGCAGCCCGGCTACGCCCGCATCGTCTGCGACGGACGGGTCGACGGGAGGCCGTGGCCGTACGACACCCGCCATGTCCTCAAGGAGCAGCTGCGGGCGCTCGCCGGCCGCGGCTGGACGCTCAACACCGGCCTGGAGCCGGAGTTCATGCTGCTGCGCCGCGCCGACGACGGCAGCATCCATCCCGCCGACCGCACCGACCTGCTCGACAAACCGTGCTACGACTACAAGGGCCTGTCGCGCAGCCGGGGCTTCATCGAGCAGCTGGTCGCGTCGCTGCAGGCGGTCGGCTTCGACGTCTATCAGGTCGATCACGAGGACGCCAACGGGCAGTTCGAGATCAACTTCACCTACACCGACGCGCTCACTTCCGCCGACCGCTACGTCTTCTTCCGCATGGCCGCCGGAGAGATCGCCCGCGAACACGGCGTGATCTGCTCGTTCATGCCCAAGCCGATGTCGTCGCGCACCGGCAGCGGCATGCACGTCCACCTGTCGATCGCCGACGCGCAGGGGGCGTCGCTGTTCGAGGACGAATCCGACCGCCGAGGACTCGGTCTGTCGGAACTCGCCTACCACTTCCTGGGCGGCATGCTTGAGCACGCGCCGGCGCTCACCGCGCTGGTGGCGCCGTCGGTCAACTCCTACAAGCGCCTGGTGGTCGGCCGCGCGCTGTCCGGCGCCACCTGGGCGCCCGCGCACGTCGCCTACGGCGACAACAACCGGACCGCCATGGTGCGGGTGCCGCACGGACACCTGGAGCTGCGCCTGAGCGATTCGAGCTGCAATCCCTACCTGGCGACCGCGGCGGTGCTGGCGGCCGGACTCGACGGAGTCGACCGCCGGCTCGACCCCGGCGAACCCCGCAACACCAACCTGTACGACTACACGTTGGAGCAGCTGCGGGGAATGGGTATCGGCACGCTGCCGCAGTCGTTGCGCGAGGCGCTCGACGCGCTGGCCGCCGACCCGCTGTTCGCCGACCGGCTCGGCGCCGGCGTGGTGCGGGAGTTCATTTCCGTCAAGGAGATGGAGTGGATCGAGTATCAGCGCCACGTCTCCGACTGGGAGATCGAGCGCTACCTCGAATACTACTGAGCCGGCGGACCGGGGTTACGGGAACGTGTGCGGCATCGTCGGCTTCGCGGCGAAACGGGCGGACGGGCGCCGGCGGCTCGGCCGGCTGATCGCTCCCATGCTCGCCTGCATGGGGGACCGGGGTCCGGACTCGGCCGGTCTGGCGGTCTTTGCCGAACACGGCGACCCGCGCCGGTACCGCTACAGCCTGTTCGCCGCCGACGGGGCCGACTGGGACGGCGTGGCCGGCCGGTTGCCGGACGCGCGCGTCGACGCCATCGGGCGTTGCGCGCTGCTGTCGACCGCCGCCGCCCCTGAGCAGGTCGGGACCGTCCTGGCCGCGCGGCCGGAACCGATCGACACCTTCGGCTACGGGCGCCGCATGCGCGTCTACAAGGACGCCGGCCATCCCCGCGACCTGATCGCCGCCTATGGCCTTGACCGGGTGCAGGGCTCCCACTGCGTCGGCCACACCCGCATGGCGACCGAGTCGGCGGTCACGCCCGCGCATTCGCACCCGTTTACCGCCGGCGCCGACTTCTGCCTGGTGCACAACGGATCGATCTCCAACCCGTGGCAGATACGCCGTCGCCTGCGCCGCTTCGGCATACGCTTCGACACCGACAACGATACGGAGGCGGCGTGCCGGTACCTGCAGTGGCGCATGAGCGAAGGCGCCACGATTGAGGAGGCGATCGGCGATGCGTTCGGCGAGCTCGACGGCTTCTTCACGCTGCTGATCGGTACGGCCGACCGGCTGGTGCTGGTGCGCGACGCGTTCGCCTGCAAGCCGGCGGTGGCGGCGGAGACCGACGACTACGTCGCCATCGGATCGGAGTTCCGCACCCTGGCGCACTTGCCGGGCATCGAGCACGCCGACCTGTTCGAGCCGGCGCCGGAGGAGATCTACTCGTGGACCGTCCCGGCGGCCGCCTGACCTTGGATCGGCTGACCGTGGACCGCCTCACCTTCGACCTTGCCGAGCGGCCGGTCACGGAGGTGAACCGCCGCCTGCACGCGCTGACCCGACCGGCCGAGGTAGAGGTGCTGCACCCGTCCGGCCGGCACAACGTCGCCTGCGGGTTGCGCGCGCCGCTCGACGTCCGCGTGCGCGGCCACAGCGGCTACTTCACCGCCGGCATGAACCAGCGCGCGTCGGTCACCGTGCACGGCAACGTCGGTTGGAGCGTGGCGGAGAACATGATGTCGGGAACCGTGCGCGTCGCCGGTTTCGCGTCCGAGTGCGCCGGCGCGTCCGCGCACGGCGGGCTGCTGGTGATCGACGGCGACGCCTCCTCCCGTTGCGGCATCTCCCTCAAGGGCGGCGACATAGTGGTCGGCGGCAGCGTCGGCCACATGACCGCGTTCATGGCGCAGGCCGGCCGGATCGTCGTCTGCGGCGACGCCGGCGCCGGGCTCGGCGACTCGCTGTACGAGGCGGTGATCTACGTGCGCGGCCGCATCCGCGGCCTGGGCGCCGACGCCCGGACCGAGCCGCTCGGCGACCAGGACCTGCGGGCACTCGCCGAGCTGTTGCGCCGCGCCGGCCGGAGTGATGAGCCGGAGTCGTTCACCCGCGTCGCGTCCGCCCGGCAGCTCTACCACTGGAGCCCGGACCGCGGCGAACCGGACCGCGCGGATGAGCCGGCCGGCGCGGACGGCCCGCTCCGCGCCGAGGCGTCGGCGCCAGCCGGCCTGCCTGGCGGTGGCCCCGCCGGCGCCGAGCGCCCTGCCGGCCCCGAGCGCCCTGCCGGCGCGCCGCGCTGGGCCGGCGCCGTGAGCAGCCACTACGACGCGGACACGCTCGACTACGTCCGGCGCGCCGCCGAGACCGGCGTCTACGACATTCGCGGCCTGGGCGCCAAACGGCGCGTGCCGAGCTTCGACGACCTGACGTTCCTGACCGCGTCGATGTCCCGCTACCCGCTGGAGGGGTACCGCGAACGGTGCTCGACCACGACCGTGCTCGGTTCGCGGCGCGCGGAGCGTCCGCTCACCCTGCAGACGCCGATCACCATAGCCGGCATGAGCTTCGGATCGCTGTCGGCCAACGTGAAGGAGGCGTTGGGCCGCGCCGCCACCGCCGCCGGCACCTCCACGACGACCGGCGACGGCGGCATGACCCCGGAGGAACGCCGGGCGTCGCGGACGTTGGTCTACCAGTGCCTGCCGTCGCGGTACGGGTTCAACCCGGACGACCTGCGCCGCGCCGACGCCGTCGAGATCGTCGTCGGCCAGGGCGCCAAACCCGGCGGCGGCGGCATGCTGCTCGGCCTCAAGGTCTCGGAGCGGGTCGCCGCCATGCGCACGCTGCCGGCCGGCATCGATCAGCGTTCGGCGTGCCGGCACCCCGACTGGGTGGGGCCGGACGATCTGGCCATCAAGATCGAGGAGCTGCGCGAAGTGACCGACAACCGCATTCCGGTCTTCATCAAGATCGGCGCCACCCGCGTCACCGACGACGTCAAGCTGTGCGTCAAGTCGGGCGCCGACGTGATCGTCCTGGACGGAATGCAGGGCGGCACCGCGGCGACTCAGCAGGTCTTCATAGAACACGCCGGCATCCCGACGCTGCCGGCGGTGCGGCAGGCGGTCGAGGCGTTGGAGGAGGTAGACCCGGCGCGCGAGGTGCAGCTGGTGGTGTCCGGCGGCATCCGTTCCGGGGCGGACGTCGCCAAAGCGCTGGCGCTCGGCGCGGACGCGGTGTCGATCGGCCAGGCGGTGCTGATGGCGCTCGGCTGCAATGCCGACAGTTACGTGCGCGGCGGCGAACGGATCGACGCCACCGCCGACTACCACCGCCTCGGCACGGCGCCGGGCCGCTGCCATCAGTGCCAGACCGGGCGGTGTCCGGTCGGGGTGACCACGCAGGACCCGGAGCTGGAGCGGCGGCTCGACCCGGAGTGGGGCGCCCGGCGCGTGCGCAACTATCTGGCGACGTTGACCATGGAACTGACCACCCTGGCGCGCGCCTGCGGCAAGTCGAACGTCCACCACCTGGAGCCGGAAGACCTGGCGGCGCTCACGGTGGAGGCGGCGGCGATGGCCGGCGTGCCGCTGGCCGGCACCGACTGGATACCGGGACGGGCGCCGCGGGATCGGCGCGGTTGAGCGGCGGCCGATGATGCCGGATGAGCACGCTCTCCGGCGCCGCCGCCTCGTAGGGGGTGCGCGTCAGGATCAGGTCGAGCGCCGCCGCGCGGGCGGCGACCGCTCGACCGTGTCCCTGAGCGTTGAGATGAGCGCGGACCCGGCTTCGCAGGTCCGTCGCTTTGCCGACGTACGCGACGCCGGCCGCCCTGTTGCGGAACAGATAGCAGCCGGCGGCGCGCGGTACGTCGTCGAACTTCGGTCCCGAGCCCGGGGCCGGGTCCGCTACTCCTGCGCCTCGGGCGCTTCGGAGGTTTGCGGCGCCTCGGCAGCCGCAGCCGCCGCGGCCTGCTGAGCCTTGGGCTTGGGTCCCGGCTTGCGCCGCGTCCGCGTCTTCTTGGCGGTCTTCGGCGCCTTGTTGGCCTTGTCCCATTCCGCCTTGCTGCAGCGCTGCAGCTGCAGCGTCCGATCCTGGCCGCGCGCCTTGCGGATCTTGATGTACTTCTTGGACTTCCCCGCCGCTTCCAGGAGCGCTTCGCGGCCCAGGTTGATGTCCTCTTTGGCGGCGAACTGCAGGAAGCCGGCCTTCTTGTCCGGCAAGCGGTCGATGAAGCGCCGGTACTGCGCGATGATCTTTGGCGCGATCCCGTCAGCGTCCTTCTCGGCGCCGGGGATTATGAGCTTCGGCACGATTGCACCTCGTAGCGAATGGATTCCGGGTTCTTCGCACGACGAACCCGACCCGACTATAGCACGTCCGCAATGCCGTGTAAAGGGGGCAACCGGCGTTTCATGGCCGCCGGGTTCGGTCACTCCACCGTGACGCTCTTGGCCAGGTTGCGCGGCCGGTCGACGTCGTGGCCGCGCAACACGGCGGCGTGATAGGCGATCAGCTGCAGCGGCACGGTGGTCACCAGCGGCGACAGCGCCGGCAGCACCGGCGGCACGAACACCGCTTCGTCGGCGGCCGACGCCAGATCGTGATCGCCTTCGGTGGCGATGGCGATCACGTGCCCGCCGCGGCTGCGCACCTCCTCGATGTTGGCGATCACCTTGTCGGTGGTGCGGTCGCGCGGCGCTACGAATACCACCGGCATGCCGCGGTCGATGAGCGCCAGCGGCCCGTGCTTCATCTCCGCGGCGGGCATTCCCTCGGCGTGGATGTAGCTCAGCTCCTTGAGCTTGAGGGCGCCTTCCAGGGCGACCGGGAAGTTGACGCCCCTGCCCAGATAGAGCCAGTTCTGCCGGTCGATGTGGCGCGAGACCAGTTCCCGGATAACGCCGTCGAGCCGCAGGACCGACTCGATCGCGCGGGGAGCCGACCGCAGGCCGGCAAGCAACTCCGCGCACCGCTCCGCCGACAGATGGCGGCGGCGGCCCAGGCGGGCGGAGATCAGCGCCAGCACCGCCACCTGCGCGGTGAACGCCTTGGTGGAGGCTACGCCGATCTCCGGTCCGGCGTGCAGATAGACGCCGGCCTGCGTCTCGCGGGCCAGGGTGGAGCCGACCACGTTGATCACGCCGAGCACCGCCGCGCCCTTGGCGCGCATCTCGTGCATGGCGGCGATGGTGTCGGCGGTCTCTCCCGATTGGCTGATGAACAGCGCGATCGTCCCGTCCTCGACGATCGCGTTCCGGTAGCGCAGCTCGCTGGAGTACTCGACGTCGGTCGGCACGCGCGCGATCTCCTCGAGCAGGTATTTGCCGACCATGGCGGCGTGCCAGGCGGTGCCGCAGCCGGCGATCACCACGCGCCGCAGATCGGCCGGCGATCCGTCCACGCCCTCCATGCCGCCCAGGTTCACCTCCGCGCCGGCCGGGTCGATCCGCCCCCGCAGCGTGTTGCGGAGCGCCTCCGGCTGCTCGTGAATCTCCTTGAGCATGAAGTGCGAGTAGCCGCCGCGTTCGATCTGCTCCAGCGACAGCTCCAGGCGTTCGACCTTTTTGCGCAGCGGCACGGCGTCGACCGTGCTGGCGCTGAGGCCGCTGCCGTCGACGGTCACCACCTCATTGTCGTGCAGATAGACGACGTGGCTGGTGTGCTCGATGACCGCCGCGCCGTCGGAGGCGATCACGTGTTCACCGTCGCCGATACCGATCAGCAGCGGGCTGCCGCGGCGGGCGGCGATCAGTTGCCCCGGAGTATCGACGCAGGCGACGGCGATCCCGAAGGTGCCCTGCACTTCGCGCAGAGCGCCGCACACCGCCGCCAGCAGCGCGTCGTGACCGGTGCCGGCGCCGTCTTCGTACAGGAAGCCGATCAGCTGCGCCAGCGCCTCGGTATCGGTCTGGCTCAGGAACGTAACGCCTTGCTTGGCAAGGTATTGCCGGATGGACCGGTGATTTTCGATAATGCCGTTGTGGACCAGCGCCAGGCGTCCTGAGGCGTCGGTATGCGGGTGCGCGTTGCGCTCGCTCGGCGCGCCGTGGGTCGCCCACCGCGTGTGGGCTATGCCGCAGGTAGCGCGCTCATCGCCGCCGCTCGCGGCCGGCAGGACGCGGTCCCGCAGCTTCCGCACCGGCCCCACCGACCGGGAAATCGACAGTCCCCGTTCGGTGACCAGCGCCACGCCGGCCGAGTCGTAGCCGCGATACTCCAGCCGGCTCAGACCGGTAAGGAGTGGCTCCAGGGCCGGCTTGGGCCCGGTATACCCGACGATGCCGCACATTGGAGCGCGCCGCTCAGATCGACGCGATCAGACCGCCGTCGACGATCAGGGACGCGCCGGTGACCCACTCCGCCTCCGCGGAGGCGAAGAACAGCGCGGCGTGCGCGATGTCCTGCGGTTTCCCGAGGCGCGGCAAGACGGTCCGGCGGCGCATGTCGTCGATGTCCTGCGGCGTCAGGTAGTCCTGGATCGGCGTTTCGATGTATCCGGGGCAGATGGCGTTGACCGTGATCCCGTCCCGCCCCAGCGTCAGCGCGGCGTCGCGCGTCATGTTGACCAGCGCCGCCTTGGAGGCGGCGTACGCCGGGCCGGCGCTGCCGCCGAAGGCGTGCACGGAAGCGATGTTGATCACCCGCCCGTGGGCGGCCGAGCGCAGGTGGGGGACGGCGCAACGGGTCGCCTGGAACGGGGCGCGCAGGTTTATGTCGATCACCTGCCGCCACTCTTCGTCGGTCTGCCGGTCGGCGGTGGTGGTGATGCCGATGCCGGCGTTGTTGACCAGGATGTCGACGCCGCCGAACCGTTCGGCGGCGAAGGCCACCATCCGTTCTATCTGCTCCGGGCGGGCGACGTCGGTCGCCACGAACGCGGCGGCGCCGCCGTCGCCGTTGATCCGGTCGGCGGTCGGAGGCCGCGGTTCGGTCTCGTGATACTTGCCGCGCCGCGGCTCTTCCTGCAGGTCGGCTACCACCACGGCGGCGCCGGCGCGCCCGAACGCGATGGCGATGCCGCGGCCGATGCCGGAGCTGCCGCCGGTGACGATAGCCACCCGGCCGTCAAGTGTTGCCATGAGTTGCCTCCGCAAACAGGTCGAGATTCACGTCCAAGGAGTACGCTGCCGGCGCCGGCAGGACGCACGCCGGGCCCTCCGCGTCCGCGCGGTTGACGGTGCGGGCGACCGGCTGCGCGATCATCTCCGCAGCCGGATACGGGCGGAGCAACGCGCGCAGGACCGCGCTCCGCTCCGTCCGCCCGGCGCTGCCGAGCGACGGGTCGAGCCAGCGGTCGTAGCCGTCCGGCGGAATGATCACCGGCATGCGGTCATGCAGCGGGCGCACCACGCCGTTCGGTTCGGTGGTGATGATCGTAAAGGTGCGCAACTCGCCGCCGCCGCGTTCGGCGCGCCGCTCGTAGAGCCCGGCGTACGCGAACGGGCGGCGGTCGCGGAAGCGGATCCAGTGCGGGGCGCGGCCGCGCGCGCTCCATTCGTAAAACCCGTCGCTCGGAATCAGGCACCGGCGCCGGGCGAACGCGTCGCGAAACACCGGCCGCCGCTCGAGCGTCTCCGCGCGGGCGTTGATCAGGCGACCGGCGATGCTGCGGTCCTGCGCCCACGCCGGCAGCAGTCCCCAGCGCAGCGCGTCAAGCACGCGCCGGCCGCCGTCGATCAACACCGCGGCCGCCGGCTGCGTGGGCGCGATGTTGTAGCGCGGCGCGATCCGGCCGGCGTCCGCCGGGGCGTCCGCGATGACGGTCTCGGCGCCGAACGACGCGGCCAACGCCGCCGCGTCCCGGTCGGTCGTCAGCGTAAAGCGCCCGCACACGCGCTACGGCTCCGTCACCAGCTCGCGCTCTTTCTGCACCACGTCGTGCATGCCGCCTTCCCGCAGGCTGATGGCGGAAACGACGGTCAACCGCGCCTTCCGGCGCAGGTCGGGGATGTCGAGCGCTCCGCAGTTGCACATGGTCGCCCTGATCTTGGCGAGCGTCTCCTGCAGGTTGGAGGCGAGCGATCCGGCGTACGGCACGTAGCCGTCGACCCCTTCCTCGAAGGCGAGCTGACCGCCGACCGCGTCGTACCGCGCCCAGTTCTGCGCGCGGTTGGTGCCTTCGCCCCAGTACTCCTTGACGACGTTGGTGCCGAGGCGGATCTGCCGGCCCGGGCTTTCGTCGAAGCGGGCAAAGTAGCGGCCCATCATCACGAAGTCGGCGCCCATCGCCAACGCCAACACGACGTGATAGTCGAAGACGATGCCGCCGTCGGAGCAGACCGGCACGTAGCGGCCGGACCGTTCGGCGTACCGGTCCCGCGCCGCGGCCACGTCGAGCACCGCGGTCGCCTGTCCCCGGCCGATCCCCTTCTGCTCGCGCGTGGTGCAGATCGATCCGCCGCCGATGCCGACCTTGACGAAGTCGGCGCCGGCGTCCGCCAGGTACTCGAATCCGTCCGGCTCCACCACGTTGCCGGCGCCGATCCTGACGCGCTCTCCGTAGCGGCTGCGCACGAACTCCAGGCACTCGGCCTGCCACTCGTTGAACCCGTCGGAGGAGTCGATGCACAGCACCGAAACGCCGGCGTCGGCCAACGGCGGCACGCGGTCGCGGTAGTCGTGGGAGGAGATGCCGGCGCCCACCACCAACCGCTTTTCCTCATCGACCAGCTCGTCCGGGTTCTCGCGGTGGTCGTCGTAATCTCTGCGGAACACCAGGTGGCGCAGGCGCCGGGCGCCGTCGATGATCGGCAGGCAGCTGAGGCCGTGTTCCCAGATCAGGTCGTTGGCGGCGTTGAGGCTGATGCCGTCGCGCCCGACCACCAGCCGGTCGAACGGGGTCATGAACGTGTCGACGCGGCTGGCCGGGTCCTGGCGGTGCACCCGGTAGTCGCGGCTGGTGATGACGCCGAGCAACGGCCCGTCGGGCTGTCCGTCTTCGGTCACCGCCATGGTGGTGTGGCCGGTGCGGCCGGCCAGGGCGACCGCGTCGCGCAGCGTCGCGTCGGGCCGGAGATTGGAGTCGGAGACGACGAACCCGGCCTTGAACTTCTTGACGCGGCGCACCATCTCCGCCTGCCGGTCGATCGGCTGCGATCCGAAGATGAAGGAGATGCCGCCGTGCCGCGCCAGCGCCACCGCCAGCCGGTCGTCGGAAACGGTCTGCATGACCGCGCTGGCCATCGGGACGTTGAGGACGATGGCGGCGGATTCGCCGGCCGGGTGGCTCACCAGCGGGGTCTGCAGCCGCACGTTGGCGGGGACGTTCCGCTTGCGGGTGAGGTTGGGCAGCAGCAGGTATTCGCTGAACGTGCGGGATATTCCGTCGACCACGACCGCCATCGGCGTCCCGTCCTGCCTAGGCCGGCGGCAGCCGGTCGGCGCCGAGCGCGGCGCGTAGCGGCTCCGGCACCGTCAGGCCGCCGTCCGGGCGCCGGTGGGTCTCCAGCAGCGCCGGCAGCAGGCGGCTGGTCGCCAGACCGCTGGCGTTGAGCGTGTGCGCGAAGCGGGGGCCGCCCGCGCAACGCACCCGGGTGTTGGCGCGCCGCGTCTGGTAGTCGCGCGCGTTCGACGCGGAGCTCACCTCCTCATAGCTGCCGGTGCTCGGCAGATACACCTCCAGGTCGAGGGTGCGCGCCATCGCCGACGACGCGTCGCCGGCGGCCAGACGGGTCACCCGGTAATGGAGCTCCAGGCCCTGCACCAGCCGTTCGGCGCGCCCGATCATCTCTTCCAGGGCGGCTTCCGAGCGGTCCGGCATCACGTACTGAAACAGCTCGACCTTGTTGAACTGATGGCCGCGCAACGTGCCGCGGTCGTGCGTGCGGTACGATCCCGCCTCGCGCCGGTAGCACGGGGTATAGGCGACGTACCGCTTCGGCATCTCCGCCTCCTGCAGCAGCTCGCCGGCGTGCAGGCTGGCCAGCGCGGTCTCTGCCGTCGGCAGCAGAAAGGGCGCCGCGCCGCGGTCGGCGCCGTCCTGCAGGAAGTAGACGTCATCGACGCCGAAGCGCGGGAACTGCCCGGCGTTGAACCCGCACCGGTAGCTGAGCAGGTGGGGCGGCAGGATGAACTCGAAGCCGTCGGCGACGTGCGTGTCGATGAAGTAGTTGAGCAGCGCCCACTCCAGGCGGGCGCCCCAGCCGCGGTAGACCCAGAAGCCGTGGCCGGCCAGCTTGGCGCCGCGTTCGTAGTCGACCAGCCCGAGCGTCCGCGCGATCTCCACGTGATCGGGCGGCGCCCCGTCCGGGCCGCCGGCGCCCGGGTCGGGCGGCTCCCCCCACTCGCGGAGCACCCGGTTCGCCTCCTTGCCGCCGGCCGGCACGTCGTCGTCCGGCAGGTTGGGGAGCTGCGCCAGCAGCCGGTCGAGCCGTTCGGACGCCTGGCCGAGCCGCGCCTCCAGCTCCTTGATGCGGCCGCCCACCGTCCGCATTTCGGCTATGAGATCGGCCGCGTCGCCGCCGGCCTTCCTGATGCGCGGCACCTGCCGGGAGGCGTCGTTGCGCCGCGCCCGCAGCTGCTCGACGGTGGTGAGCAGCTCACGCCGCTCGGCGTCCAGGGTGAGGATCGGCTGCAGGTCGACGGCGTCGAGCCGTTTGCCGAGCGCGGCGCGGACCGCATCCGGGGACTCCCGGATCAGGGCGATATCGATCACGTGGAGCGGGAATTTAGCACGTCGAGCCGCCGCCGTATATCGGTCAACCGTTCGCGCCAGCGCGGCGGCGTGCGGATGCTCCCGGCGACGGTGAGGCCGGCGGCCGCCTGCCGCAACAGCCCGCGGCGCGTCTCGCCGTCGGCCACCCGTTCGCGCGCCTCGGCGCGCAGCGCGCCGAGCTCGTCCAGGAACGCGGCCAGCTCCGATTCGTCGACCAGCCGCTCCAGCTCGCGGCGCAACGCTCCGGCCAGCGACGGGCTGGCGTTGCTGGTGGCCACCGCTATGCGGAGATGGCCGCGGCTCACCACCGCCGGCATACCGAGGTCGGACCGTTCCGGCTGGTCGTAGGTCGACAGCAGCGTCCGCTCCCGGCGCGCCCATTCCGTGATCGCGGCGTGGGCGGGGTTGCCGGGGCCGAGCGTGTTGAGCACCAGACGGCAGCCGCGCAGGTCGGCCGGCCGCGCCGTCCTGCGCCGCCAGGTGAGCCGGCCGGCTTCAGCCCACGACCGCAGCCGCTCGGCCGCGTCCGGGCTCACCACGGTCACCTGCGCCCGCGCGTCGAGCAGCCGCCCCGCCTTGTCCTGCGCTTCGGCGGCGCCGCCGATCACCAGCACCGGCTGATCGACCAGGTCGAGCCCGATCGGAAACAGCGGACGCGGCGCGGCGGACATGCTTCAGGGAGCGTGGCGGCAGCGGCGCGCGGTGACAAGCCCGCCGCGGCCGCCGCCGACCGCGGTGTGATAAGCTGCCGCCGTGATCGACCTGCCGGCCGCCGACCGTTGCCGCTACGACCTCGTCTCGCTCGGCGAGGTGCTGTGGCGCCTCGACCCGCGCGACGTGCCGCTGGCCCGCGTGCGCGACGCGGTCCGGGTCTTCCAGGGCGGCGGCGAGACCAACGTGGCGTGCGGCATCGCCGCGACGTTCGGCCTGCGCGCGGCGGTGCTCACCGCCCTGGTGGCCGACGACATCGGCCGCAACATCGCCCATCAGCTCGCCGAGATCGGGGTCGATACCGGCCGGATCGTGTGGTGGGACACCGCCCGCTCCGGCGGTCCGCGCAGCACCGACGCCAAGGGAACGGTGCACAACGGCATGTCGGTCACCTTTGCCGGCAAGGGCGTGCTGCCGTCGGAAACGCTCTACTACCGCGCCCACACCGCCGCGTCGCGGATCACGCCGGACGACTTCGACCTGCATGACCTGTTCACGGGCGCCGGCGCGCGGGTCTTCAACACCGGCGGCATCTTCACCCTGATCGGCGCGCGCACCGCCGACACCGCCATCGCCGCGGCGCAGGCGGCGCGCGCGTCCGGCGCGTTGGTCGCCGCCGACCTCAACTACCGCTCCAAGGTGGAGCCCGACCGGGAGCGCGCCCGCCGGATCAACCGGCGGCTGATACCCAGCATCGACTTCCTGGTCGGCAACGACTCCGACCTCGACGACGCGCTCGGCTACGACACCCCGGACGGCGAGGATCGCTTCGAACCGTGGCTGGAGCGCTATCGAGCGACTATCGAACAGGTGGCGGAGGACTTTCCGGGGCTGCGCCTGATCGGCACGCAGTGGCGCGGCGCGCACGACGCCGACGAGGTGAGCTGGGGCGCGGTGCTGTACGAGACGGCGGCGCGACGCTGGTACGTGGCGCCGGTGCGTGAGCGCGTGCACATAGCCGACCGCACCGGCGGCGGCGATTCCTTCACCGCCGGCGTGCTCGCCGCCCTGCTGCAGGGGCGCGATCTCCAGCAGGCGGTCGAATGGGGCGCCGCGCACGGCATCCTGGTGCAATCGACGCCCGGCGACACGACCATGGTGCGGCAGGAACAGGTGATCGCCGAGGCGGAGCGCGTCCGCCGCGGCGGCGGGGTCAAGGCGGCGCGGTGACGCGCCGGAGCAGAGATCGCCGGTCCCCCTGCTTGCCGGTCGCGCGCCGGGCGGCGTATAGTGCGTACGGCTTGTTGCCGGCGGCTGCGGTAGCGCCGGCCGTTGCGGAGCGCCTCCATGGCTGACAGGGAGATGGCTGACAAGGACAAGGGTGAGCCGAAAAAGGAACGGGCCTACATCTTCCACGTCCTGATGAAGGACGGGGAGTCGCTGCTGCTCGACCCGTTCCGCGGCGTGGAGCGGCTTGAGAGCACGCTTGCGGAGCGGACCGTCGAGGGCCGCTTCGGCGTCGAGCCGCGCGTCGAGGTGCTCACCAGGTTCCGGGACCAGCTGTACCGGACGGTCGATGCGGCGGTGCGCCGCTGGCTGTCGGAGCACCGGTTCATCCCCCGGTTCCTGGCGTCGGTCGGGGTGTTCCTGGGGGCCATGTTCGTGATGGCGTACGTCCTGCGCGGCGGGCTGCCGATCCCGGTGATCGACGAGTTGGCGATCGCGCTCGGCGCGGCCATCGCCGCCTACGTGGCGATCGGCCGGAAGGACTTGACCTCGGACGCGGCGACCCGCAAGCGGGTAACGTTGCGGAACGCCGTCGACCGCATCACCTTCGTGCCGAGCCGGCTGCTGGCGCGCGTCGAGGAGTCGTTGCGCCGTTACGAGGCGGAGAATCTGGAGGCGGTGGTATCGGAGATCCTCGAACCGAGCGACGAGGAGCTGGACGAGCCGGAGCGGACCGAGGCGGAGGCGTTCGTGCGGCTGCTGGAGGATCACTTCAACTTCGGCCGTCTGCGCAAGGGCGACCGGGAGTTCAGGAACTTCCTGGCCGAACGCGGCGCCGAACGGGGCGCCAGCCTGCGCCGGTGGGCGGAGTCGCAACGGCTCGACTTCCCGCTCTACGCGGTATACAAGCGCTTCAAGCGTACCGTCGAGCGGGTGCGCTGAAGTTCCGAACACGCCGCGGCGCCGTCCGCGCGCGGACCCTGCTGGCCTGCGCCTTGCTGCTCGGCGCCGTCCGGGGCGGCGCGCTGGGACCGCTCGACCTGACGCTCTCCCTTGCGGGAACGGCGTTGACCGGCGCCGGCCTGCTGGTCGCCGAACGCGTGCCGCCGGTGACCGAGGAGCAGCGGCTGGAGCTCCGTATCGATGACCTGCCGGTGATCGACCGCCTGCTGGTGTATCCCGACCATTCGGTGCTCGGCGGCATCAGCGACATGGTCGCCTACGGCCAGGTGCTGGTGCCGGTCGGGGCGGCGGCGTTCGGGCTTGAGCGCCAAGCGGCGACCGACCTGCTGGCGCGCCATTATCAGGTGCTGGCCATCACCTACGGCAGCGCGTACCTGCTCAAGGCGGCGGTCTGGCGGGCGCGGCCGTACCTGTACCACGGCGTGCCGCCCAACCGCGTCGGCGACCCGTCGGGGGCAAACTCGTTCCCGTCGAGTCACGTCGCCATAGCCTTTGCCAGCGCCGCCTTCATCAGTACCGTGGCCGAGCGCCACTGGGACCGGCACGCGACGCTGATCACCGTCACGTCCTACGCCGCCGCCTCCCTGGCGGCGGCGTTGCGCATCGCCGCCGGCCGGCACTTCGTCACCGACGTGCTGGCCGGCGCCGCCCTCGGCATCGCCGTGGGGTGGGGCGTGCCGACCGCCCACCACTTCACCGACGTCCGATGAGCGCTGCCCGGCGCCCCGCCCGGATCACGCCGGCCGCGCTGGCCGCCGCCGCGCTGGCGGCCGGCGCACTGGCGGCTGGCGCGCTCGCCTCCTGCCGGGCCGGCGGGCCGGAGACGGTGGCGCTGCAGGTCGGCGCCGACCGGTTCGTCGTCGAAGTCGCGCGGACGCCGGACCGGCGCGAGCGCGGGTTGATGTACCGGACCGAGCTCGGCGCGCGGGAGGGGATGCTGTTCGTGTTCGACGACGACCGGGTGCGGGGTTTCTGGATGCGGAATACGCCGCTGCCGCTCTCCATCGCGTTCCTCTCCGCCGGCGGCGAGATCATGCAGATCGAGTCGCTGACGCCGTTCTCGGAGGTGGTGGTGCGGTCCCGGCAGCCGGCGCGCTACGCGCTGGAAGTGAACGCCGGCGCATTCGCCGAAGCCGGCGCCGCGGTCGGCGACCGGGTCGGCTTTCCGCGCAGCTGGCGGTAGGCGGCGCCCGCGGGCGGCGGGCGGCCCGGCGGCCGTACCGCCGTACGCAGGCCGTGGGGTCAGAACGGGGCTTCTTCCTCGCCGCCGGGCGGCGCATCGCCGGACGCGCGGCCGTCCGCGAACGGCGCCAGGAGCGGCGCTTCGTCGGTCAGCTCCGGCTCGTTGATCATGATCTCGATGCGGCGTTCGACCTTGGCCAACTCGGCGCCGAGGCCGCGGGCCAGCCGCATGCCGCGCTCGAAGAGATCGACCGCCTCCGCCAACGGGACCTCGCCGTCCTTGAGCCGCTCGGCCAGCGCTTCCAGTTCCTGCAGGCGTTCCTCGAAGGGGCGTTGCGGCCCGGGCGGCGACTCGCCTGCCGGCGTGTCTGCGGGCGGCGAGCCGCCGGGCAGCGGGCCGCCGGCGCTACCCATCGGGCGCTCCGGCGGCCGGTTCCGGTTCGGGAGCGGTGTCGGTGACGGTGGCGCCGAGCCGGCCGCGGTGCAGGTGGACGCGCAGCCGGTCGCCCGCGCCGACCTGCGTGGCGTCGGTGACCGTGGCGCCGTCCGCGGCGCCGCCGGCGGCGGTGACCACCGCGTAGCCGCGCGCCAGTATGTCGAGCGGCGACCGGGAGCGGACGGCGTCGGCGGCCAGCAGCAGACGGTGACGGCGCTCCTGCAGCCGCGACTGCATGGCGCGCGCGGCCGCCGCCACCGCGTCATCCAGCCGTTGCGCGGCCGGCGCCAGCGCCAGGCGCAGACTCCGCTCCAGCCCGGCCGGCTCGAAGCGCTCAAGCACCAGGCGGACCCGCTCGCGCCGCCGGTCCAGACCGGCGCGTAGCGACGCGGCGGCGGCGCGCAGACGGCGCTGCAGGTCGTCGCGTTCGCTGGTGACCAGCTCGGCGGCGGCCGACGGGGTGGGGGCGCGCACGTCGGCGGCCAGATCGGCCAGCGACGTGTCGGTCTGGTGGCCGACGGCGCTCACCACCGGCAGCTCGCACCGCACGATCGCCTCCACCACCGCTTCGTCCGAGAACGGCAGCAGGTCCTCGAGCGATCCGCCGCCGCGGGCCAGAATCACCACGTCGCCCATCCGGTGGCGGCTGGCGGTCCGCAGCCGGGAGGCTATGAAGCCGGCCGCTCCGGCGCCCTGCACCTGCGCCGGCAGTATCACCAGATCGACGCCGGCGTGGCGCCGCCGCAGCACGTCCACAATGTCGCGCAACGCGGCGCCGGCCGGGGAGGTGACCACCGCCACGCGCCGCGGCACGCGGGGTATCGGCCGCTTGCGCTCAAGGTCGAAGCAGCCGCGCGCGGCCAACCGGCGCTTGCGCTCCTCCAGCACGGCCAGCAGGTCGCCGACGCCGGCGCGCTGCACCGCCTGGACCACCAGCTGGTACGCGCCGCGCTGCTCGTATACGTCGATGGCGCCGCGCGCGCGGATCAGCATGCCGTCGTGCGGGACAAAGCCGGCGCGCGCGAGCGGCGTGCGGAACATCGCCGCCTGCAGCAGGGCGCGGCGGTCCTTGAGGCTGAAGTAGAGATGGCCGCTGGCCGCCCGGTGGGCGTTGGAGACCTCGCCTTCGACTATGACGTCGGGAAAGGCGCCGCCGAGCATACCCCGGACCCGCCGGGTGATATCGGCTACCGAATAGACCTGACGCCGCCCCAGCACGGGCGCAGGGTAGCGGCGCGCGCCGCCCGGCGCAACGCCGCCGTTGTGCATCCGTAGCGCCCGACTGCCGATACATGAAACGACGATGGGCTGCTCACGGGTCCGCCCCGCCCCGGCGCTCGCGGCCGTGCTCGCCGCCGCGCTGGCCTGCGGCGCCTCTGCGGCGTGGGGTCAGATCGACCTGATGGACCTGCGGCGCGACACCGGCGCCACGCTGGAATGGGACCCGTGGATGCAACAGGGGCTGCTGCTGCGCCGCGGCGCCACGGTGGCGTTCCGCGTCGGCTTGCCGTGGGCGGTGATCGACTATGACCGGCGCCTCGACATAGGACCGGTCATCCGGCAGGGGGCGTCGATCCGTTTTACCGCCGCCGGCGCCGAGCAGATCGCGGCGGTGCTCAATCCGCCGCGGCCGGAAGGGGCGTTGCGGGTTGCCGCCGTCATGATCGACCCCGGTCACGGCGGCAAGGATCCCGGCGCCGTGGGCCGGCACCGGTTTGGCGGCCGGCGGGTCACCGTGATGGAAAAGGACATAGTGCTGGACGTCGGCAAACGGCTGTACGCCCTGCTCACCAAAGATTTTCCGGACAAGCGGGTGCTGATCACCCGCGACGACGACTTCTTCGTCGTGCTGGAGGAGCGGTCGGTGCTGGCCAACGACGAGCTGCCGGAGGAGCCGGACGTGATTCTGTTCATCTCCATCCACGCGAACGCCGCGTTCCGCGCGCAGGCCACCGGATTCGAGGTGTGGGTGCTGCCCGAAAGCCACGAACGGAACCTGCTGCCGGCCGACCGGGTGCCGAGCGGCGACCGCGACGTGCAGCCGATCTTCAACGCCATGCTCGACGAGCAGATCAGCCGCGAGAGCGTGGTGCTGGCCAATCGGATACTCGACGGCCTGGACGCCCGGATCGGCTCCAGGTCGAAGAACCGGGGCATACGGGATGAGAGCTTCGCGGTGTTGCGGCACTCGCGGATGCCGGCGGTGCTGGTGGAGCTCGGTTTTGTCTCCAATCCGGCGGAGGCGCGCCTGATGACGCAGGACGATTACTTGAACGATCTCACGCAAGGCATCTACGATGGCGTCACCGGATTCATCGAGTGGTTCGAGTCGTCACCGAGCGAGGCCGGCTGAGGCTGAGGCTAAGGTTAAGGAGCCGGCGGGACCTGTGCTCGGCGCGCCGCGGCGGCCCGCGCAGGTATTGAGTGGAAGCGCACAGAAACACACGCCCGCCGGAGCGCGTGCACGTCATTCCGTGCAGTCCCACCGTAACCAGGAGCGAACGCCGAGCGATCGCGCGGCTGCGGAGCGGGCTGGCCGGGTACCGGGACGGCGGCGAATGGGTGCTGCTGACCAACCTGATCTTCTCCGTCAGCCCGCAGCTCCAATCGGACGAGATCGACATCGTCGTGATCGGCCCCCCCGGCGTCCGGGTGATCGAGGTCAAGCACTGGAACGAGACGTGGATGCGGCATCATGCCGGCCGCGTCGACAAGGAAGCCGAACGCGTCACCTCCAAAACCAAGAGGATCGCCGGGAAGCTCCGTAAGCACGTCCCCGGCTTCCCGTACGTGGCGTGCGCGTTTCTGATCACCGACGCCGCCGACCGGGACGCGCCGCTCCCGGAGGTCGTGCGCGGCGTGCCCGTGCACGGGCTCAAGGCGTGGCAAGCGGCGGCCGGGGTCGGCGCTCCGGCCAAACTGAGCGTTGAGGAGATCCGTCTGGCGGCGCGCGTGCTGGAGCCGGGGAGCGGCGTGGCGCTGGACGGCGAGTTGCGGCGGTTTGGCGTCTACACCGACCTGAAGCTGCAGACCGACCCGGCGGAGCGGTTTCACCGCGTCTACCGAGGCCGGCACGCCACCCGGCAGGAGGGCGTGGTGCTGCACCTCTACGACCGTTCGGCAAGCGACGACCGGAACGCGGAGGGCAAGGCGCGCCGCGAGTTCGACGCGTTGCACCGGTTGCAGCAGCACCGCTGGGCGCCGCGCATCGTCGACTCGTTTCAGGATGCGCCGGAGTACCCGGGCGAGATGGCGTTTTTCACCGCCAAGGATCCGGCGGCGCCGTCCGTGGCGGAGCGGGCCGCAGACGGTTCGTGGGACGCGAAGGCGCGGGCCGGTTTTGCGCGCGGCGCCGTCCGGGCGCTCGGTCAGCTGCACGGCGCCGGCGCGGAGGATGCGCCGATGTTGCACCGCAATCTGACGCCCCGCACGGTGCTGGTCCGGCACGACAACACGCCGATCCTGACCGGCTTCGAGTACGCGCGGATTCCGGGGCAGGAGACCGTGGCGTCGGCCGACGCGCGCCTCACCGCCGACCCGTCGGCGGCGCCGGAGGTGCGCGATTCGGGCCGCAGCGCCGCGGACCGACGCTCCGACGTCTTTTCGCTGTGCGCTTCACTGCGGGCGCTGTTTGCCGGAGAGGACCGCGGCAGCCAGGAAGTCGCCCGCATTCTGGCCGGCGGCGCCGCGCAGGACCCGTCCGCCCGGTTGAGTCTGCCGGAACTCGACCGGGAGCTGTCGGCGTGGCTGGGCGAGTCGGTGTCGCCGGTTCCGCCACCGCCTGCGCAGTCGTGGAGCGAGGATCAGCTCGTGCGGTTTGCCGGCAGCGATTACCGCATCGTCGCCTCGCTCGGCTCCGGCGGCATCGGCACCGCGTTCAAGGTGGTGCAGATCGACCGCGGGTCCAAGGAGGACCTGGGCACCTACGTCGCCAAGGTCGTCCACGACCGCAGGACCGGCAGTCGCGTGCTGCCGGCGCATCGGCGGGTGCGGGCGATTCTCAACCACGCGGGGCTGTCGACGATCTACGAGGTCGCCCGGCATTGGCGGGACAACAACTTTGCCGCACTGCTCACCTGGATCGAGGGCGCGCCGGTCGCCGAGTACGCCGGCCTGCTCCGCGAGCTCGCCGAGGACCAGCAGGAAGCATCGGAGGAGGCTTTGGCGTTGCGCTGGGTGCGGACGGCGTGCACGGCGCTCGATGAGCTCCACCGCAACGGCTGGATACACGGCGACGTCAGCCCCCGCAACCTGATCCTGTCCGGCGCCGACGTGGTGCTGACCGACTACGATTGCGTGAGCCGGATCGACGGACCGATCGCCGCGCCGGGCACCATTCCGTTCTGCGCGCCTTCCTATCGGGAGCGGCTGCCGGCCGCGCGGTCGGATGACTTCTACGCGTTGGCGGCCAGCATCTTCTTTGTGCTGTTCGACCGGGAACCGTTCCAGCACCGGGGCGACCGCGCCAAGGAACGGGGACTCAACTGGGACGGTCTGCCGCGCGACCGGTACCCGGTGCTGGCGGCGTTTCTGGACCGGGCCACCGATCCCGACCGCGGCCGGCGCTTCGCTGCCGCGCAGGAGGCGCTGGCCGCGCTCGACGCGCCGTTGCGGGTCGGAAGCCGGCCGGCCGCCGTTCCTGTCGGCGGCCAGACTGTCAGCGCCCAAGCCGATGGCGGCCAAACCGCGGGCGGCCAGGCTGCCGCCGGCCAGCCTGTCGGCGGCCAGGCCGTGGGCGGCCACGTTGCGGGCGACTGGGAAACCGTCAGCGGGGAGGCGGACACGCCGCACGGCGGGCGGCCGCCGGGCGGACGACGGCCGGACCGAGCGACCCGGCCCGAGCCGCCGGCCATCGCGCCGGAAACGTCCTCGGTCGAACGGCCGAAGCGGCGCCGCGGCCTGCTCCCGCACCGCTGGTTGGCGGCGGCCGGCTTGGCGGTGGCCTTCGCGGCGTCCGCGCTGGCGCTGGTGCTCCGCGGCGATCCGCCGGCCGCGCGCGTGCTGTTCTTCGGCGGCGCCGGCGGGGAGCTGGCGGGAGAGACGCGGTACCTGCCCCGGCGGGACGGCCGCGCCGAGCAGCTCCGCCTGCTGGTCGACGAGCTGATCCTGGGGCCGCGCTCCCGTGACTTTGCGGCGGCGCTGCCGCGCTCGACGGCGGTGCGGAGCGTCATGGTGCGCGGCGACGCCGCCTACGTCGACCTGAGCGCCGCGGCGTGGCTCGACGACCCGGACAGCGGCTTGCAGGGGGCCGACCGCCTGCGCGCGGTGGCGTCGACGCTGCTGTACAACGCGCCCTGGCTGCGGCAGGCGTGGCTGCTGGTCGACGGGCAGGCGCCCGCCGACCCGGCGGTCCGCCGGGTGTGGGAACGGCCGTGCTGCTGAGCGCCGGCGCCGGGTGGCGCTCAGCAGCACGTCTACGCGCCGTCCGCCGCCTGTCTGCCGGATGCGCCGAGCCCGGCCGCCCACCGGGAGGCGCGCAGGAAGCGCTCGGCGAAGGCGCCGAGCAGCGCGGATGAGACCGCGCCGACCGCAAAGAACGCCGGCGCGATCAGCCACGCGCTCGGCCCGAACGCCACGAAGCGGGCCGCCGCCACCTGCGCGGCGTTGCTGGCCAGCCCGCCCAGCACGCTCACCCCGATCAGCGACAGCGGGCCGGCCAGCGCCCGCCACGCCAGCAGCATGACCGCGGCGCTGGCGATCGAGCCGGCGGCGGAAAACAGCACCACGTACGAGAACAGCGTCCCGTGCACGAAGCCCTGGCCGGCGATCTTGAGCGCCACCACCAGCGCCACGGAACGGGTGTCGAGCCGGGCAATGGCGATCAGCACCGGCAGGTTGGCCAGTCCGAGCCGCAGAAACGGGACCGGCTTCGGTATCGCAAACTCGATCGACGCCAGGAACAGCGATGCGGCCGCCAGCAGCGCGACCGTATCGTGATCGGCCGGGCCGGGCGGGGCGAGCGGCCGCTCAGTAGCTGCGCGCATCGATGGCGGCGTCGCGCGCCGATTCTATCGACACGAAGACCCGGTTCGGCAGGCAGGCCAGCCAGGCGCCGGGGCGCGACACGTGGCCGGCGCGGACGCAGATCTGCCGCACCCCCGGTGAGGAGAGCACGCGCGCGCCGCCGCCGCCGATCTCGATCACGGTCTCGCCGATCGGGCCGCGCACCGTGATCTGCTCCTCGGCGGTGGACGCGAACAGGTACTCGGCCGACGGAGCGGTGATGCGCACCGTGGTGCGTTCCGCGGCGCCGCCGTAGACCGACGCCGAAATGGCGGCCACCAGCCCCGCGGCCGCGGCGAAGGTGACGTAATCGAGCGGTTTCACCACGCCGGCGCGGGTCCCGTGGCTTGGGGGAAGGGCGCCTCAGCCCGCCGCGGCGGCCAGCCCGTCGGCGGCGTCGGTCCGTTCCCAGGGAAAGCCGTCCCGGCCGAAGTGGCCGTACACGGCGGTCGGCCGGTAGATCGGCCGGCGCAGGTCGAACAGGCGGGTGATGCCGGCCGGCTTCAGGTCGAAGGCGTCGCGCACCGCCTTCTCGATGCGCCGCTCCGGCACTTTGGCCGTGCCGAAGCCCTCCACCAGCAGCGACACCGGCTCGGGCACGCCAATCGCGTACGCCAGCTGCACCTCGCACCTGCTGCAGAGACCGGCCGCCACCACGTTCTTGGCGACGTAACGGGCCATGTAGGCGGCCGAGCGGTCGACCTTGCTCGGGTCCTTGCCGGAGAAGGCGCCGCCGCCGTGGCGCGCCATGCCGCCGTAGGTGTCGACGATGAGCTTGCGCCCGGTCAGCCCGGTGTCGCCGTGCGGACCACCCACCACGAAGCGGCGGGACGGGTTGATTCGGTAACACACGTCGCCCTTGAGCAGGTCGGCCGGCAGCGCCTTTCTGATCACCTGCTCGATCAGCGCTTCGCGCAGGTCGCAGGCGTCGACGCCGGGATCGTGCTGGTGGGACAGCACCACGGTGGAGATGGCGGCCGGGACGCCGTCGCGGTAGCGGACCGAAACCTGACACTTGCCGTCGGGGCGCAGGCCGCAGACCTGCCCTTCCTTCCGCACCTGGGCGGCGCGGCGCATGATGCGGTGCGCAAAGTCGATCGGCGCCGGCATCAGGTGGTCGGTCTCCGTGCAGGCGTAGCCGAACATCAGCCCCTGATCGCCGGCGCCCTGCTCCTTGCCGGCGTCCGCGTCCACCCCCCGGGCGATGTCCGGCGACTGCTCGTGCAGGGCGTTGAGCACCGCGCAGCTGTCGGCGTCGATGCCGTAGGCGGCGTCGACGTAGCCGGCGTCGCGGAGCACGCCGCGCGCCACGGCCGGCACGTCGATGTCGGCGCGCGTTCTGATCTCGCCGCCGACCAGCACCAGCCCGGTGGTGGTGAAGACCTCACACGCCACGCGGGAGTCCGCGTCGCCGCGGAGCGCGGCGTCCAGCACCGCGTCGGATATCTGGTCGCACAGCTTGTCGGGGTGGCCTTCGCCAACGCTTTCGGACGTAAAGGTGTAATCGCCAGCTGTCATGGGGAAGCGCGCGGAACGTAGCAGAGACCGGGCGCCCGGTCAACGCCGCCGGTCTACAGGTCCGGGTCGACGTCGATGCCGGACACCGCGGCGTCCGTGCCGGATGGCGGCGACGTTCCCGGCCCCCGGCGTTTCGCCCGTGACCGCCCGAACGGTTGGACCCGGACGTCACCGAGCGGCGCCCGGCCGAGGTTCGTTCGGGAGCCGGGCCGCCATTGGTAGATGAAGCGGACGCTCCGGCCGCGAAACGGGCGCTGGCGGGCGGTCACGGGGTCGGAGACGGTCACCGGTTCGATCACCGCCTCGGCGCCGGTGTCCCGCGTCACCAGCACGGTGCCGCCGACCGGCTCCGCGGCGATCACCGCCCAGTGGCGGGGGCCGGGGTGCCGGGAGGTGAACACCGCCGTGACCCCGGAGGCGCGGTCGTCCCTGTTCTGACGGCGCCGCGCCAGGATGACCGTCACCACGGTGAGCGCCGCGGCCGCGGCGCCGCCGGCGGCCAGCGCCGCCAGTAACGTCGAATCCACGTTGACGCCAAGGGTACCGCATCGCCGTCGGCGCGTCTGGACCCGGCCGGCGGCTCCGGCCCACATTTGGCAGGCCATGAGCGATCGACTGCGGACCGCGCTGGCCGACGTCACCGCGTGCGCGGCGCGGATGGAGCCGGTGCGCGAGTTGCTGCGCGCGCACGCCGCCGGCGACCTGCCGGTCACGGTGCAGGGGCCGCAAGGCTCCTTTCTCTCGCTGGTGACGGCGCTGCTCGGCAAGCAGGACGGCGGCTCGATCCTCACCGTCACGCCGACCGAGCAGGAGGCGGAACTGGCCGCGGCCGATCTGCGCCTGTTCACCGGCCGGCCGGTGGTCGAGCTGCCGTGGTGGGGGACGCTGCCGTACTCCCGGCAGGCGCCGTTGCCGGCGGTCTTCGGCCGGCGCGCCGACGCCCTGCTCCGGCTGGCCGGCGGCGAGCCGTGTCTGGCCGTGGCGCCGTTGCGCGCGCTGCTGACGCCGGTGCCGGAACGGGAGCACCTGCTCGCGCACACGATCGGGTTCCGCACGGGACAGGACATCGATCCGGTAGCGGCGGCCGCGCGGCTGGCCGAACTCGGCTATCTGCGCGTGCCGCGCGTCACCGTGCACGGCGAGTTCTCGGTCAAGGGCGAGGTGATCGACGTCTTTCCGTACGCGCTCGACGCGGCGGTGCGCGTGGTGCTCGACTTTGACCGCGTGACCGAGATACGCCACTTCGATCCGGTGACGCAGGGCTCCATCGACCGCGCCGACCGGGTCGACATAGCCCCGGCGCGGGAAGTGACGCTGACCGGCGGCCGGCTCGACCGGCTCCGCGCGGAGCTGGCCGGCGAGCAGCTCCCGGAGCCGTTCTGCGACGAGCTCCTCGACGCGCTCCGCCGCGACCCTCAGCACACCGGCGTGGAGCAGTACTACCCGCTCTGCTTTGCGGAGCGGCATTCGGTCGTGGAGCTGCTCGGCGACGGCGGCGCGCTGGTGCTGGCCGACGGCGAGCGGCTGCGGACCGGCTTCCAGGCGCTGCGGCGAGAGGTGCACGAGCTGTACCGGCGCGCGCAACGGGACGGCGTGTTCGGCCCGCGTCCCAAGTCGCTCCTGCTCGACTACGCGCGCGTCGCCGAGCGGCACGAGCGGCGCATCACCGCCGCCTCTCTGCAGCGCGCCGAACCGGCCGAGCGCGGCCGGCTGAGCGGCCGGCAGGCGCAGGAGGGGCCCGATCCCGAGCCGCGCGTGCGGCTGCCGTGCGATCCGCCGCGCTCCTTCTTCGGCAACATCCCGTACTTCCGAGAGCAGCTGGCGGCGCTGGTGGAATCCGGCTACCGGGTCTTCATCTTTGCGGTCTACGACTTCCAGGCGGAGCGCATACGCGGGATGGTCGACCCGGATGGCGGCGGCGGGGCGGGCGGGATCACCATCCTGCCGCACAGCATCTCGGCCGGCTTCGCACTGCCCGACTGCCGGATGATCTTCATCCAGGAGAACGAGATTTTCGGGCGCAAGCGGCGCCTGCCGCAGACCGTGGCGCGCAGCACCCAGAGCGCCGCCATCGACTCGTTCATCGACCTCAACCCGGGCGACCACGTCGTGCACGTCAACTACGGGATCGGCCTGTACCACGGCATCTCGCGGATGACCGCGGCCGGTAACGAGCGCGACTACATGGAGGTCGAATACGCCGGCGAGGAGCGCATTTACGTGCCGATCGAACAGGTCAATCTGGTGCAGCGCTACGTCGGCCGCGACGGCTTCAAGCCCAAGCTGGACCGGATCGGCGGACGCGCCTGGGAGAGCCGCAAGCAGCGCGTGCGCAAGTCGGTAGAGGAGATGGCGGAACGGCTGGTGCGCCTCTATTCGCGCCGGCGGTCGCAACAGGGGTTTGCGTTTCCGGCCGACGCCGACTGGCACGACCGCTTCGATGCGGCGTTCGAATACCAGGAGACCGAGGATCAGGTGCGCTGCATCGAAGAGGTGAAGGCGGACATGGAGGAGACCTCGCCGATGGACCGGCTGGTGTGCGGCGACGTCGGTTTCGGCAAGACCGAGGTCGCCCTGCGCGCGGCGTTCAAGGCGGTGATGGGCGGCAAGCAGGTGGCGCTGCTGGCCCCCACCACCATCCTGGCCGAGCAGCATTACGACACCTTTACCGCGCGCTTTGCGCCGTTTCCCGTGCAGGTGGAGATGCTTTCTCGCTTCCGCAGCAAGCGTGACCAGACGCGCGTGATCGAAGCGCTGAAAGCGGGGCAGGTCGACATAGTGGTCGGCACGCACCGGTTGGTGCAGCGCGACGTCGCCTTCAAGAATCTGGGCCTGCTGATCGTCGACGAGGAGCAGCGCTTTGGCGTCAAGCACAAGGAGCGGCTCAAGGAGCTCAAGACCTCGGTCGACTGCCTGACGCTCACCGCCACGCCGATACCGCGCACGCTGCACATGTCGCTGGCCAAGATACGCGACATGTCGATCATCAACACGGCCCCGCAGAACCGGTTGCCGGTGGAGACGTACATCGAGGAGTTCGACGAGGAGCTCGCCGCGGAGGCGATCCGCAAGGAGGTCGCGCGCGGCGGGCAGGTCTTCTATCTGCACAACCGCGTGCGGACGATCCGCGAGGTGCTGATCTATCTGCAGCGGCTGCTGCCGGGCGTGTCGTTCGCGCACGCGCACGGCCAGATGGACGAGGACGAGCTGGAGCGGGTGATGCGCCGGTTCATCGGCCACGAGTTCGACGTGCTGGTGTCGACCTCGATCATCGAAAACGGGCTCGACATCCCGAACGTCAACACCATCGTCATCGACCGCGCCGACATGTTCGGCATCGCCCAGCTCTACCAGCTGCGCGGACGGGTAGGGCGGTCGGACCGGCCGGCGTACGCCTATCTGTTCTATCCGCGCGACCGCGCGTTGTCGGAGTTGGCGATGAAGCGGCTCAAGGTGATTTCCGACTTTACCGACCTCGGTTCGGGCTTCAAGGTGGCGCTGAAGGACATGGAGGTGCGCGGCGCCGGCAATCTGCTGGGCGCCGAGCAGTCGGGCGAAATCCTGGCGGTCGGCTACGACATGTACGTGCGGCTGCTCGACGACGCGATCGCGGTGGTGCGGGGCGGCGGCGAGGCCGAGGCGCCGGACGTCTATCTGGAGCTGGAGTACGCCGGCTTCATCCCCGACGACTACGTCAGCGAGCCGATGGAGAAGATGGAGATCTACAAGAAAGTGGCGGCGGTCGGTGACCAGGACGATCTGGGCCGGCTGCACGCGGAGATCGAGGACCGCTTCGGGCCGGCGCCGGACACCGTGCTGAGCCTGTTGGCGATCGCCGAGATTCGGGTGGCGTGCCGCCGGTTGGCGATCTCTTCCCTCAAGGAGCGCGCCGGCGTGGTGACCGTGGAGTTCGCCCGCATCGGCAACGTCTCCGCCGAGCGGGTGGTGCGCCTGATCGGCGAGAGCGGCGGCGCCGTCATGCTCGACAAGGAGCGTCCCAACTGCCTGCTCCTCAAGACCGGCGGCATCGACCTGCGCCAGAAGTCGGAGTTCATCAGCGAGAAGCTCAACGCGCTGGCCTGAACGGCCAGCGCCGGCCGCGCCCAGCGTGGAATGCTTCCATGTCCGCGAGATGTTGTCCGCGCGGCCGCGCGGCGTTGAAGCGGCAGCGACGTTCGGGCGCTTTCTTGGGTCAAGAGCGTTTGTACGGGACAGCGGGCAACGCCGGGGCCAGCAAGGCCCGGGACCGATGGGGTGGCGTCCCGCATGGTGACACCCGGCCTGCCGGCCGGTAGGATCGGAGCCAGGGTCGCGACGGCGCTCGGGAGGAATACATGGATCAGCAGTTGATGGCGGTCATCGGGGCCACGATCACCCTCGGCGCAACCCTGTTCGGATCGTCGCGCATGCTTCGCAAGAGCATGGAACGGATGGACATGCGTTTTGAAAGCACGGTCGCGGCGCTCAGGGCGGACATGAAGGACATTGAGGGCCGGCTTCGGGCAGACGCGAAGGCGAGCGAGGGCCGGCTTCGGGCAGAAGTGACGGCGAGCGAGGGCCGGCTTCGGGCAGAAGTGACGGCGAGCGAGGGCCGGCTTCGGGCAGAAGTGAAGGCGAGCGAGGGCCGGCTCGAAGGCGCGATCGCGGTGCTCCGGGACGACGTGAAGGAACGCGACGACAAGCTCGAACACGCGATCAGCGGTCTCAGAGACGAAATGACGACCGGCTTCATGAACGTCGGCGAACGGGTGTCGAAGGTCGAAGGAGTCGTCGAGGGACTGTTCCCCGGCGTCCGCACGCAGCCGCGGGCAACGCCGCGGCAGGGCGCCGCATAACGTCGAGCGGACCGGAACCGCCGGAAACGCCCGGCGTCGGCGTGGTATGCTTGCAGCGTGGCCACGAAGCTGCAGCACCCCGCCGTCGACCTGGAGCGCGAGCTGCTCACCGCCGAGGAGTTCCTCGAGTGGTTGGAGCCGGGCACGTTTGCCGACCTGATCGACGGAGAGGTCTTCATGCATTCACCGGTGTCGATTCCCCATGCCGATCTGCTCAACTTCCTCGACTGGCTCCTGCGCTCGTACATCGATCGCCGCCGGCTCGGATACCTGTACCGGGAAGTGGTCGCAGTGCGCCTTGATCGCCGGAACGTCCTTCTGCCCGACTTGGCGTTCTATCGGGCGGAGCGCCGGAGCGCCATCCGCCGCAACCATATCGAGGCCGCGCCGGACCTGGTCGTCGAGGCGCTGAGTCCCCGTACCGCCGGCCGAGACACCGGCACGAAGTTCGCGGCGTACCAGCGGCACGGCGTGATGGAGTACTGGCTGCTCGACCCGCAGACGCTCGGCCACCGCTTCTACCGCCGCGCCGGAGACGAGCTGGTCGAGTACGCCGCGGGAGCGGCCAGGATCGAGTCGCGCGCCGTACCGGGATTCTTCGTGATGCGGGACTGGCTCGACCCGGATCGCCTCCCGCCGCTCACCGAATCGCTGGCGGTGATCGAAGCGTAGCGTCCGCTTGCTCACGGTACCGCGCAATGCTGTCTCATGGCCGTGCGGCGTTGAAGCGCCAGCGCCGTTCGGGCGCTTTCTGGGTCAAGAGCGTTTCATTCGGGGACCGCGGGCAACGCCGGGCCTCAGCAAGGCCCGGATCGGTGGAAGGCGTCCGCATGGTGACACCCGGCCTACCGGCCGGTAGGATCGGAGCCGGGGTCGCGATGGCGCTCGGGAGGCATACATGGATCAGCAGTTGATGGCGGTTATCGGGGCCACGATCACCCTCGGCGCAACCCTGTTGGGATCGTCGCGCATGCTTCGCAAGAGCATGGAAAGGCTGGATATGCGGTATGAAAGCACGGTCGCGGCGCTCAGGACGGACATGAAGGACATCGAGGGCCGGCTTCGGGCAGAAGTGACGGCGAGCGAGGGCCGGCTTCGGGCAGAAGTGAAGGCGAGCGAGGGCCGGCTCGAAGGCGCGATCGCGGTGCTCCGGGACGACATGAAGGAACGCGACGACAAGCTCGAACACGCGATCAGCGGTCTCAGAGACGAAATGACGACCGGCTTCATGAACGTCGGCGAACGGGTGTCGAAGGTCGAAGGAGTCGTCGAAGGGCTGTTCCCCGGCGTCCGCACGCAGCCGCGGGCAACGCCGCGGCAGGGCGCTGCATAAACGTCGAGCGGAATCCGGACCGCCGGAAACGCCCGGCGTCGGCGTGGTACGCTTGCAGCGTGGCCACGGAGCTGCGGCACCCCGCCGTCGACCTGGAGCGCGAGCTGCTCACCGCCGAGGAGTTCCTCGAGTGGTTGGAGCCGGGCACGTTTGCCGACCTGATCGATGGAGAGGTCTTCATGCATTCACCGGTGTCGATTCCCCATGCCGATCTGCTCAACTTCCTCGACCGCCTGCTCGGCATGTACGTCGACCGCCGCCGGCTGGGGTTCCTGTACCGGGAAGTGGTCGCCGTGCGGCTTGATCGCCGGAACGTCTTTCTGCCCGACTTGGCGTTCTACCGCGCCGCGCGCCAGGGCGCCTTCCGCCCCAACCACGTCGAGGGCGCGCCGGACCTTGTGGTCGAGGCGCTGAGTCCCCGTACCGCCGGCCGAGACACCGGCCCGAAGTTCGCGGCGTACCAGCGGCACGGCGTGACCGAGTACTGGCTGCTCGACCCGCAGACGCTCGGCCACCGCTTCTACCGCCGCGCCGGAGACGAGCTGGTCGAGTACGCCGCGGGAGCGGCCAGGATCGAGTCGCGCGCCGTACCGGGATTCTTCGTCCTGCGCGACTGGCTCGACCCGGATCGCCTCCCGCCGCTCACCGAATCGCTGGCGGTGATTGAAGCGTAGCGCCGTTGCGCACCGTACACACCGGCGCCACGCCGCCGCCGGCGGCCCCGCCGGCGCTCGACTTTGCCGGCGACCCCGATGCGGTGGCCGCGGTGGCCGAAGCGTGGCGGCTCGCCTACGGCCACCAGTTCAATCCGGCCTTCGCCAGCGAGACGGCGCGCATCGATCCGCTGCCGCACCAGCGCGTCGCCGTCTACGAGCGGATGCTGCGGCAGGACCCGTTGCGGTTCCTGCTGGCCGACGACGCCGGCGCCGGCAAGACGATCATGACCGGGTTGTACGTCCGCGAGATGCTGTCGCGGGGCCGCATCCGGCGCGTCCTCATCGTCCCGCCGGCCGGCTTGGTCGGCAACTGGGAACGCGAGTTGCGCACCCTGTTCGGCCTGCGCTTCCGCATCGGCGCCGGCGCCGGCAACCCGTTCCGGGGAGCGGACGGCGACCGCGTCATCGTGTCGCTCGACACCCTGACCGGCGACCGCGCGTTCGGCGCGCTCCGGGAGCCGGATACCGCCCCCTACGACCTGGTCGTCTTCGACGAGGCGCACAAGCTGAGCGCCACCGCCGAGGGCGGACGCATCCGCAAGCGGCGGCGTTATGAGCTGGCCGAGGCGCTGGCCGGCTGCGCCGGCGCCGGCAGCCGCTTCGCCGGCCTGGGCTGGGCGGCCCGCCACCTGCTGTTGCTCACCGCCACGCCGCACATGGGCAAGGACTCGCCTTACCACTTCCTGTGGCGGCTGCTCGACCCGCAGGTGTTCGCCACCGGCGAGGCGTTCCGCCGCTTCCCGCCGGAGCACCGCCACCGACACTTCATCCGGCGCACCAAGGAGCAGATGTTCGGCCTGGACGGCGCTCCGCTCTACCGCAAACGCACCTGCGGCACCTTCAGCTACGACCTGAGCGGCGGCCCCGACGGGGAACAGGCGCTCTACGACCGGACCACCGCCTACCTCACCGACACCTACGGCCGCGCCCTGAGCAACCGGCCGGCGGTGCGGCTGGCGATGAGCGTGTTCCAGCGCCGGCTGGCCAGCTCGACCTGGGCGCTGCTCCGCTCCCTGGAACGGAGGATCGACAAACTGACGCGCACCGCCGGCGACCTGCAGTCGGGCCGCATGAGCGCCGCTGACCTGCAACGCCGGCAAACCGGTCTGGACCGCGAGTTCCGCGCCGACTTCTTCGACACGCACGGCGCCGATGACGACGCCGGCGGCGACGGCCTGGGCGAGCGGAGCGAAGACTACGAAGACGCGGTGCTCGGCGCGATGGTGGCGGTGACGGTCGAGGAGGTGCGGAACGAGATCGCCCGCCTTGAGGAGCTGAGCGCGCGGGCGCGGCGGCTCCTCGCCGCCGGCGGCGAATCGAAGTTCGAGAAGTTGCGCGAGATGCTCGAAGACCCCCGCTACGCCGCCGAAAAGTGGCTGATCTTCAGCGAGCACCGCGACACCGTCGACTACCTGATCCGCCGCCTGGAGGGACTCGGCTTCTCCGGGCGGATCGCGCAGGTCCACGGCGGCATGTCCTGGCCGGAGCGCGAGGAGCAGGTGGAGCGTTTTCGCCGGCCAACCGGCGCCCGCTATCTGGTCGCCACCGACGCCGCCGGCGAAGGCATCAACCTGCAGTTCTGCCGGCTGATGGTGAACTACGACATCCCCTGGAACCCGGCGCGGTTGGAGCAGCGCATGGGCCGCATCCACCGCTACGGCCAGCGGCACGACGTGCGGATCGTGAACCTGGTCGCGGGCAAGACCCGCGAGGGGCGGGTGCTCGGCGTGCTGCTCGAAAAGCTCGACGCGATCCGGCGCGACCTCGACTCCGACAAGGTGTTCGACGTGATCGGCCGGCTGTTCGAGAACGCATCGCTGCGCGAGTACCTGGCCGCGGCGCTGACCGATCCCGGCGGCGTCGCCGACCGGATCGAGCGCCACGTCACCGCGGCGCGGGTGCGCGAGGTCGGCGACCGGGAGCGAACCGTGTACGGCGCGGCGGAGCCGGAGGCCGAGCGGCTCGGCGCGGTGCGGGAAGAGGTGGAGCGCGAGCGTTATCTGCGGTTGCTGCCGGGCTACGTGCGGCGCTTGGTGGAGAAGGCGGCGGCGCTGCTCGACTTCGAGATTCGCGGCGACCTGGATGCGTTCTTCGCGCTGGCGCCGCGCCGGCCGGGCGCGCTCGACGGGCTGCTCGCGGCGCTGGAGACCTATCCGGCGGCGGCGCGGGAGCGGCTGAGCGTGCGCCGGCCCGCCGCGGACGACGACGGCGTGTGGCTGCACCCCGGCGAGCCGGTCTTCGACGCGCTGTGCGGCCGCATCCTCGACGCGTACGGCCGCGACGCGCAACGCGGCGCGATCTTCGCCGACCCGCGCGCGGACGCCCCCTACCTGTTCCATCTCCTGGAAGTGTCGGTGGAGCAGGAGTCGGCCGGGAAACCGGATGGGGAACCGGGCGGGCGCCGCGTGCTCGACCGCCGCTTGGTGGGCGTGCGGCACGGCGGCGACGAAGCGCCGGCGGAGTGCGACGTCGAGCGGCTGCTGTTGCTGCGCGGCGCGCCGGGCGTTGCCCCAGGCGCGGTCGCACTGGCCGGCCGCGGCATGACGATGCGGGCCGCCGCGGCGCAGTACGCCGAGCGCACCGTGCTGGAGCGGCTGGTGGCGGAACGACGGGACGCCGCGCGCGCCGAGTTGCCAGAGCGGCGCCGGCGCACCAGAGTCGGCTATTCGCTCCGCGCGGCCGACTTGGCGGAGCGCCGCGTACGGCTGTCCGAGCGCCGCGGCCAGGCGGAGAAGGACGACTCTCTGGCCGAAGTCAAGCGGGAGCAGCGCCTGATCTCCGCGGAGCAGGAGCAGGCGCTGGCCGGGCTCGACGGCGCGCCGGAGCGGATCGTGCCGGGCGAAGTCCGCTTCCTGGTCCACGCCTTGGCGGCGCCCGCCGCGGACTCGGACGAGGCGGAGCGCCATGACGCGCGTGTCGAGCAGATCGCCGTCGGCATCGCCCGCGCCTGGGAGCAGGAGCGGGGCGGACAGGTGAGCGACGTCTCGACACCGGATCGCGCCCGGTCCGCCGGGCTGCCCGACTGGCCGGGCTTCGACCTGCTCTCCCGGCATCCGGGCGAAGTGCGCAGCATAGAGGTGAAAGGCCGCGCCGGACAGGGCGCGATTGCGATGGCGACGAACGAATGGAAGCAAGCGTTCCACCTCGGCGCCGGCTACTGGCTCTACGTCGTCTTCGATTGCGCCACGCCCCGCCCGCGACTGGTGCGGGTGCGCGACCCGTTCGCCAATCTCCTCGTCGGCAGACGCGAGTCCGCCGTCTACACCATCTCCGCCGCCTCCCTGCTCGACGCCGCCGAGCCGTCGGCATGGTGACACCCGGCTTACCGGCAGGTAGGATCGAGGCCGAGGCGCGCGACGGCGCTCGTTAGGTTAGGATAGGAGTAGATGGATCAGCAGTTGATCGCGGGCATCGCGGCCACGCTCACCCTCGGCGCTGCAATCGTCGGGTCGACGCGCTATCTTCTCAAGAGTTTGGAGCGGATCGAGAAGCGGATCACGTGCGCGATCTTGGGGATCAGGGCGGAATTGAAGGAACGCAACATGATCTCGGGGTTCAGAGGCGACATGAAGGATGAACGTCAACGAACGGTGTCGAGGGTCAAAGAAAGCCACCCGCAGGAATAACGCTTGAAAGCAGCCATGATCGAGTACAAGGGGTATCTGGGGACGGTCGACATCGACGGCGATGGTCTCTATGGGACGGTCGCGAATTTAAACCGAGACCATGTCGATTTCCGCGGCAAGACCGTCGATGACGTGCGGACGGCATTCCTGGAGTCGGTAGATTTCTACCTCGACGGATGCCGACAGGATGGCGAGGAGCCCGAGCGTCCCGTCCTCCGCCGCCTTGATCGACGCCGCCGAGTCGCGCTGACCGGAGGGAATGCCCGGAGTACTCACGTTGACGTTACCATGCGCAACCCTGCCGCGCCGCGCCGGAGCTGGACCGGATCGTTTCTGGTCGATACCGGGGCGATCGATTCGCTGGCGCCGCGGCCACACCTGGAGTCGATCGGCCTGAAGCCCGCCGGCCAGCGCGTCTACCAGACCGCCGACGGCCGCGAAGTCACGCTGGACATCGCCGTTGCGCGGTTCGACGTGATGGGTGAGATCACCGCCGGCGTGGTCATCTTCGGCGACGCGGACGCCGAACCCCTGCTCGGCGTCACCGCCCTGGCGTCGGCCGGCCTGGAAGTGGACACACCGAGCCAGCCCCTGCAGATACTCCCCTCCGTGGCGCTCAAGACCGTGTCAACGTAGAATTCGAGGCAATCTCAAAATGGATGTCAGAAACAATACCCCGGCAAGACAGCTAGTTGGAAAGACCCTGGCCAACAAATGGACGGTGATAGAGCTTCTCAAACGACCGCCGGGTGCAACCGGAGGAACATTTTCTGCATCATATGTGGTGAAGTCCAAAGACGGAAAAACGGCCTTTCTCAAGGCAATGGATTATACGGAGGCCCTTGACTCAACCGACCCTGCACGGGAACTGCCCTGGCGCTGCTGATGTGGGGCGGGGACGTGCGCATCCTGTCGACGCACAACGGGGAGGAGAGCGCCTTCAACGAGTTGATCAAGGAGTCGCGGGCCGGCAAGCGGCCGTTCAGCGTGCACAGGACGACCATCGACGAGGCGGTCGGGGACGGGCTGTACCGGCGCATCCTGGAGCGCGCCGGGGAGGGGGAGTCGTGGACGGCCGACCGGGAGCGGCGGTGGCTGGCTGACTTGGTGGAGACCTACGGGGACGGGGCGGCCGAGGAGCTGTACTGCATCCCGTCGCGTGCCGGCAGCAAGTACTTCCCGCGGGCGATGGTGGAGCGGGCGATGGACGCCGCCATCCCGGTGGTTCGCTACGAATGCGCGCCGGAGTTCACCTACCTGCCGGAAGCCGAGCGGCGGGCCGCCTGCGATGAGTGGATCGCCGAGCACCTGGAGCCGGCGCTGGCTGAGCACCGCCGCGGCCACGGCGGCGCCGAGCGGCCGCCGTCGTGCTTCATCGGCCAGGACGTGGGGCGCACCGGCGACCTGTCGGTGGTGTGCGCGGCGGCTGAGACGGCCGCGCTGGGGCTGCGCGCGATCGTGCAGGTGGAGATGCGGGGGGTGCCGTTCCAGCAGCAGAAGCAGGTGCTCGACCACGTGATCGACGGGGTGATCCGGTTTGCGGGGGCGGCGATCGACGCGCGCGGCAACGGGCAGATGCTCGCGGAGTTGGTGGCGCAGGACCGTGGGCCGGCCTACGTGCATGAAGTGATGGCGAGCCGGGCGACCTACGCCGAGTACCTGCCGCGGTACCGGGCGATGCTCGAAGACGAAGGGTTCGCGCTGCCCCGGGACGCCGACATCCTCGACGACCACCGCGTGGTGGTGCTCGACCGGGGCGTGCCGGTGATCGCCGAGCGGACCGGCGCGCCGGGGCGCAAGCGGCACGGGGATTCGGTGATCGCCGGGATGCTGGCGGTCTACGCGCAGCGCAACGACGACGCCTATCAGCCGGCTGAGTACGAGGCGGTCGCCGGCGTCACCGGGCAGGACCGATGGAGGGGCATCGACGATGGGGACGAAGAAGAAGACTGGGACGAAGAAGCCTGAGCTGGCCGCGAAGACTGAGCTGGCCGAGGAGCTGGCCGAAGACATCGCCGGCGGGGACGTGTTCAGCGTCCGCTCGCCGTGGAACACCAGCGAGATCGTCCGCACGCTGCGGCCGGCGCGGCTGGCCGACCTGATCGGGGAGGCGAAGGCCGGCGCGACCGCCGACCTGATGACGCTGGCCGAGGAGATCGAGGAGCACGATGCGCACTACCGCAGCGTGCTGTCGACGCGCAAGCTGGCGATCGTCGGGCTGGACCCGGTGGTGGAGCCGGCCGGCGAAGACGAGCGGTCGCAACAGATGGCGGCGGCGGTGCGCCGCGACGTGATCGGCGATCACTTCCCGGAGCTGATCGCCTCGGCGCTGGACGGGCTCGGCAAGGGGTACTCGGTGACTGAGGTGCTGTGGGACGTGTCGGGCGTGCCGTGGAAGCCGGCCGCCTACCAGTGGCGCGACCCGCGGTGGTTCGAGTACGACCGGCGCACCGGGCGGCGGTTGCTGCTGCGGGACGGGGCGGGGCTGACGCCGCTGCGCCCGTACAAGTTCATCGTGCATGAGCCGCACCTCAAGAGCGGGCTGCCGATCCGCGCGGGGTTGGTGACGTGCGCGGCGTACCTGCACCTGATCAAGGCGTCGGCGGTCGCCAGTTGGGCGGCCTACATGGAGGTGTACGGGCATCCGCTGCGCATCGGGCGGTTCCCGAAGAACGCGACCGCGAACGACAAGAACGTCTTGCGGCGTGCGGTCGCCAACATGGGGCGCGACATCGGGGTGATCGTGCCGGAGAGCATGGTGGTGGACGTGGTCGATGCGGTGAAGCCGGGATCGTCGACCGGACACTTCGAGCAGCTGGTCACGTGGGTGGACGACCAGGTGAGCAAGCTGGTGTTGGGACAGACGGCGACCACGGAGGGGACGCCGGGGAAGCTCGGCGCGCAGGACGCGCAGGAAGAGGTGCGTCTGGACATCAAGGAGGCGGACGCCTCGCAGTTGGAGGCGACGCTGAACCGGGACTTGGTGCGGCCCTACGTGATGCTCAACTGGGGGCCGCAGGAGCGGTATCCGGCGCTGCGGCTGCCGGTGCCGCGGCCGGAGGACGTCGACAGCCTGGTGGAGAACGCGGTCAAGCTGATCGACCGGGGTATGCGGGTGAAGGCGAGCGAGCTGTACGGGAAGCTCGGCCTGACCGAGCCCGAGGAGGGCGACGCGGTGCTGCAGCGGCCGGCCGCCGGGATGCCGGCGCCGCCCAACGCGGCGCTGTCCAACGCGGCGCTGCAAGCGGCGCTGATGCGTGCGCTGCCGGCGGCGCTCAACGGGCAGCGCGGCGCCGGCGTCCGGGACGAGCTGGACGAGCTGCTTGAAGCGCAGGAGTGGGAGCCGGTCACGCGCCCGCTGCATGACGCGGTGCAGGCGTGGGCGGAGGGGATGGGGTCGCTCGACGAAGCGCAAGAGCGGCTGCCGGAGCTGCTGCGGAGTCTCAACAGCCAGCAGTTCGTCGAGCGGCTGGCCGCCGACCTGCTGCGCGCCCGCGGCCTGGGCGGCCTGCGCTTCGACGACCCGGCCTGACGCATGGCTGACCGCGACCCGGCGGGGCCGCCGCCCAAGGAGGCGGTCGACTACCTGCGCCGCAAGGGCCTGCTCGCCCGCTACGACTACCGCGAAGTGTGGCGCGAGGAGCACGCGCACGCCTTCACCGTCGCCAACATGATGAAGATCGATCTGCTGGCCGACGTGCAGCAGTCGATAGAGAAGGCGCAGGAGGAAGGGAAGCCGACGGCGAAGTGGAAGGAGGAGATGGCCGCCGTTCTGGCCAAGCGCGGCTGGTGGGGCCGCATGCCGCCGCCCGATCCGAACGACCCGAAGGCGGTCGAAAGGGCCAACCTCTACATCTCCCGCCGGCTCGACACGATCTGGCGGGTCAACACCCGGCAAGCCGCCCAGGCCGGCGTGTGGGAGCGCGGCCAGCGCTCCACCAGTCACCCGTACATCCTCTATCGGGTCGGGCCGAGCAAGCGCCACCGCGACCAGCACCTGGCGTGGGACGGCCTGCTGCTGCCGAAGGACGCCGAGTTCTGGCGGTACGCCAACCCCATGAACGGCTGGGGCTGCAAGTGCTCCACCCGCTTCGTCACCAAGGCACAGTATCAGCGCTACGTGGATCAAGGCCGGGGCCGGTCGTGGGCGACGGGGTCCCCGCGCGCAAGCCGGTCAAGACCGAGGAGCCGGCGCTGCGGCCCATGCAGTATCGGAACGAGAAGACCGGCAAGGTGCATACCGGGTTCGCGGGCATCGATCCCGGCTTCAAGCGGAATCCCGGCGTCGGACGCATGGAGCAGCTCGCCCGGCAGCACCGCGACAGGGTGAAGCGGACCATCCGCCCTGCCGAGCCCGCGCAGCCGACGGAGCAGCGGCCCGGCCTCCGGCCGGTGACCGACGCTCTGCTGGTGGAGATCGCGGACCCGGCCGGGCGGCGCAAGGTGGAGGCCGGCATCGCGGCGGTCACCCGGGTGCACAGCGTCGAGGGCCTCCCGCGCATTCCGGTCCGGGAGACCACAATTAGAGAAGACGAAGGCCGTTTCGTGCCGAGGCCGAAACGCGGCGGCGGCGGCCTGACCGCCGATTCGATCCTTGTCAACGTATCGAAGTGGCGCCCGGATTGGATCGTCGTGCATGAGATCGGCCATTTCCTTGATCTCGATGGACTGACCTCCTCTGGGTACTACACGAGCGAACAGGAGCCCGGAGGACGGGCGTGGGAACTGGTGCAGGCCATCGTCAGGGAGCTCATGGAGACCACGAACTGTCGCCTGATCGGGAAGCTGAGAGAGGAAGTCGCTGAGCGCGGCGACAAGGCCGCCATTGAGCAGACGGATTATCTGCTCGAACCCAAGGAGATGTTCGCGCGCGCCTACGCGCAGTACATCGCGTGGCGCTCCGCCGACGACGTCCTGTTCGAACGCCTCGACAGGCTGCTGACGCACGAGAATCCGCGCTGGCGGCTCCGCCAGTGGCCCCACGCCCAGTACTTGCCGCTCGTGGAGCGCTTCGATACGCTGTTCGAGAGTTTGGGATGGCTGACGAGACTGAAGAACGCGTAGACACCGACTATTCGGGACGCCCCTACCGGTTGCCGACCGTCGACGAATGCTTGGCGGCCCCTCGCCCGCCCCGCGAGCCCCGCGAGGATAGCATCGTGATGTACCTGCCCGACGGCCGAGAGGCCATACTGGGCAGCGGCGGCCCCCCACCGGGTGAATGGTTCATCGTCGGCAAAGATGGCTGGCCGGACCGGGATCAGCCGGTGGACCCCCGGGAGCTAGGCATCGAGCCGCTCCCAGACGCGGCTCCCCCAAGCCCGAAGGACGAAGACTCAGCCGGTCCGGCGTAGCCGCGCGGCGAGCTTGAGCAGCTGCGCGTGCAACCGCGTCGCGGCCAGCTCACGGCAGGCGTTCAGGTCATCGCTGTTCGGCACTTCGACCAGCAGCTCCACCAGCTCCTCTTCCCGGGCGGTCCTGCTGCCGGCCTCGGTCTGCGGGGTCACGTCCGTGACGACGAAGCCCACGAACGTGCGGCCGACGCCGGCGATGCGCGCCTCGGGCACCTGCCGGAACTGAAGCGACTTGATGTTGCGGCGCGTACTAACTTTGGCGATCTAGCGTACTAACGGCTTAGCACGCACGGCCCCGGGCCGACGCATGGATCGGCGGCTCGGATGGACAGCCCCCATGTGCGGGCCGCTACCAACCGCCTGTAGCCGGCGGCGGGATCTCCGGCGGCCCGTAGGGCGCTACCCGGTCAAAAACCGCGAAGATCGACACTTTGAAGTTCACTGCCCGTAAGGGTTGTGGGGTGGACGCGGAGTGGAAGAGCGCGTCGATATGCCCACGGGTATTCCGGTATGCGATGTAAAGTGGCCAGAAATCGGTTCCGCCGCCCCTGACCGAGCGGCCGCGCCGAATGGAGCCGGTTCCTATCGCATAATCCCGACGTCGCGGCAGGATGGCGCTTAGCTGACCGAGTGCGTCATCCACCTCAAGGTCAGTTCCCGCGATCACTACCGGCGCCACCGGCCGTACCCCGTTCCGGAACAGCGTGTCGGCCGTAAAGAGCGTCTGGTAGGTAGATTGATGATCGAGGATGCTGTAGCCCAACACGGCGGTGCCACCCGGTGCCGCCGGGCGGGTGGCGACCTGACGAGCGCGTGCGCGGGCGATCGACGTCTCGGCGAATGCGGCGCCGGCGCGGACCCCCAAGCTGAAGCCGTCATCGAAGTACGCAGGCTGGTCGACCCCCATTTTGTCGAGCATCGTGCCCCGGCTGATACGCCGGTAGGCGGCGAACCAGGTCAGCCACCGGTATTGATTGGCGGCCGGGCGATCGATTCCGGTCATGTCGACAGCGGCGCCGCCGGCAGGAATCACGATGCGCCGCCCGGCGGCGTCCCACGCGACCCCCGAGCCGATGGTGACGCCGGCGCCGGCGCCGGCAGGTACGCAGCCGTCGACGTAGGCCGGCAGCCGGCGCCCTAGCGCCTCAATGTGCGCCTCGGGTTCCGTTTGCATGGCGTTGAAGTCGTTTGGGGTGGTGTACCTGCCGTCGATCCAGTTGACCTTGTTCATGAGTCTCTCCTGATGACGACCCTGATGTCGGGGTCGAGGGATGTGATGAGGTAGTCCAGGTCGGGGTCGGCGGGCGCGGGGCTGATCTCGGTGCCGCCGACCGCGTCCGGGCCGCCCACGTAGCTGTCTCCGATGCGGAAGTGATTCTGCGGTTCTGCGGCCGGGGCGGCCGGCAGCACGACGGCGAGCAGCGGCGCGCTGGTGACCGACTTGCGCGGGTCGCCGACGGCATCACCGACGTAGAACCCGTTCTGCGGATATTCCTCGATCCGCCAGGCGCCGGCGCCCAGGAGCTGATCCAGGCGGCGGCGCACGTCACGCACCTGGCCCTGCTGGGCCATCTCCTGGCCGGCGACGGCGAGGCGGAGGCGCCAGTCTCGATCTGTTTCGCCGGGGCGCCGGCGGAGCATGCTGTTGCGCGCGTGCGCCTGCAGGTCTGCGGCGGTGATTGGGAGGCGCTGCCGGAGCGCTCGGCGAGCGTCTTCGGCGACGAGGTCTCCTGCGGCGGCGACGGTGCGCGCCAGGGCGCCCCTGACGCCGCGCTTGATCCAGGGGATGGTGAGCGTGCGCAGCCACGTGCGGATCATGAGGCGGAGACTCTCCGGGCGGTGATCTCGACGTCGGTCCGGACGCCGGCCGGGACGCTGGCGCCGTGGGCATAGACATAGAGGCCGGTGGCGGCGTCGAGTTGCCAGTCGGCGGTGACGTCGAACGTGAACTGCTCGACGGCGGTGAGTTCCACGCCGCTTGGCAGCGGGCCGAAGTACCAGGTCTGGCCGGCGGCGAGGGCGGGCATTGCGAGCGCCCACCGGCCGCTGGCGGTTGGGACCTTCGGCGGCTGCGGCGTCAACGCGCCGGCGGCGGTGCGCACGCCATAGGGGAGGCTGTCGGCGATGGCCTGGCCGCCGGTTGCGGTCCCGCCGCCGCCGGAGGCGGGCGCCTCGCCGACGGCCGCCGCCACGCTGATCTGCGGCAGGTCGCCGGGGGCGGGGACGACGTCGTGCAGGGGTTCGGCGATACCGAAGTACTCGAGGTTCGGCAGCCGAACGGCTGCCGCGCGGTAGATCGCCGCCAGGCGGACGGCCGCCGAGTCGACGTCGGCGTCGATCTCCTGCTTGATGGCGCGCTGGACCTGGGCGTCGGAGTAGGGGCCGCGGTAGAAGACCCGGATATCGACGTCGACGAGCGCACCGCCCCTGACGGTGAGGTCGCGGCAGACCATGCGCAGGCCGTCGAGGATGCGGGTGACGTCGGCGATCTGGTCGGCGGAGGGGACGCCGGTGGGTGCGGTCGAGATCAGTACGAGGTCGACCGACCCTGGGCCGCGCGGCGTGCGCACGACGACGGCGCGGGCGATTCCGGGGCGGCTCTCGGCGGCGTAGCGGTACTGAGCTTCGGGCTGACCGGCGCCGAGCGAAGCCCAGCGGTCATCGACGCGGCGGCGCAGGGCATCGTCGCTTTCGGCGTCGGCGCCGGGGGTGGTGATCCAGTTGCGGGGCGCCGACACGGTGACGTCGGGGTGTGCGGGCATCGTGAGCAGTGATCCGGGGGCGACGTTGCCGGCCGCTCCCGGGGTCTCGGCGCGCACGGGGACGACGGCGGCGGCGCCTTCGTTGACCTGCGTGTCGGCCGCGACGATCAGGCGTTGCGCCGAGTCTTGCACCGAGATCGGCGTACCGGCGTCGATGGCGACCGTCTGCGGCGACAGGGCCTGCAGGGCGCCTTCGGCGGCTGTTGCCGGTTTTGGCGGGACGCCGAGATAGGCGGCGTGCATCCGCAGCCAGGCGCCGGTGGCGCGCGAGCGGTCCGCCTGGGCATACATGGGGGCGACGTGGGCGGCGTAGAGCCTCCTGACCACCAACGCGATCGTCTCCCAGATGCCTCTGAGCACGCCGACCGAGGCGCGGTTGCGCAGGCCGGTGTTGGCTTCCCCGATCTCGGTGACGCGGGCGCGTATCTGGTCGTCGGCAGCGTCGATCAGCGAGAGCGGGTCTGGGTCAGACATTGGCCAGGGATCGCGGGTCGAAGGAGAGGGCGACGGTGTTGGCGGAGCCGAGCACGGTGAAGGTCATGCGCCACGGCTGGTCGATGGCGTCGGGGGGCCGGATGGCGATGGTGGCGGCGTCGATGCGCGGGTCGCGCAAGGCGACCCTGCGCAGTTCACCTTCGACGGCGCCGGGGGCGGCGGTGACGCCTGAGAGCATCTGCAGGAGGGCGCTGCCGGCGCCTGGGTCCCACGGCAGGCTGCCGAGCGGGGTGCGCAGCGCCTCGGCGAGGTCCTGGCGCACCACGTCGGCGCCGGCGATCGGCGTCAGGTCGTCGGCTGCGGTGGTGCGCAGGTCGGCGCCGTCGGCGTCGAGCAGCACGTCGGAGCCGAGCTGGGCGTCAGTCATCGAGCACCTGCCTGAGGCGCTGCTTGAGGGCTGCGGCCGGCCACGACGCGGGGGCGATGGGGTGGCCTGCGGTATCGACGAGCGCCGCGACGGCGTCGACGATCCGTTCGAGGGCGGCGACCAGGGATTGTTGGCTGGTGGCGACCGAGACGCGGCGGCCGCTGATCTTGATGATCGTGCCGCCGCCGTCGGTGAGCACGAGCGGGCCGGCGGCGGCGTCGGCGGAAGGGACGTTGGCGGCGCCGTCCATGGCGGCGATGTAGGGCTGGGAGCGGTCGCCGTCGATCCAGCCGACGATCACGATCTGGCCGGCTGCCGGGGCGGCGTAGATGCCGCGGCCGTCGGCGCCCAACCAGATGGGCGACAGCGGCAGGGCTTCGAGTACTTCGCCGGTGGCGGCGCCGGTGCGGTCCAGGACTTCGGCGGTGCACCCGTAGCCGCCGGCGCGGCGGGCCACGAACGAGGACCGGACGCGGGCGCGGACCGGCAGTGAGACGCCGGACCAGGCGATGCGGCGTATGGCGTCCCGGACCGACCGCTTCACGTCTGTTGCTCCCAGACGATGGTCGACACGTGGCTGCGCTCGGCGAGGACGGTGCGGACGGAGAAGACGATGCCGGCGGCGCCGTCCACGTCGATGCGGTCGAGGCGGCGGAGACCGATTGCGGGCAGCACGCGCACGGCGCCGGCTTTGGTGAGGACTTCGCGGCCGGTGATCGACGGCAGCGGCGCCGGGGCGGCCACGCCGGGCAGGACGCCGATCCGCAGGGAGCCGGCCCGGTCGTCGGTCCAGCCGATGGAACGGAGGCCGCAGGCGCGGCGCAGGGCCTCGACCGCCCAGCGGAACGTGGCGCCGGCGGGCAGCGAGAAGCGCGGCAGGGCCGCCTCGGGCCATGCCGAAGCGGCCAGCGGCACGGGGGACACGTCGGCCAGCACGCTGCGGGCGGTGGTGTTCAGCCACGCTTGCGGGCCGACGACGGCGCGCATGGCGGCCGAAGCTGCGGATTCGGCTACTGCGGTCTGGCCGCGGTTGCCGTGGTCGGAGATGCGGTCGATGGCGCCGCGCCAGGCGTGGGCGCCGCGGACCCAGACGTCTACGGCGGCGCCGGGTCCGCCCGGCACGGAGTCTCCGGGGAGGGTGGCGAGCTTGGCGGCGCTGCGTTCTTCGGTGCTGGCGATGACCGCGCGGCGGCAGCGCGGCCAGGGAGCGCCGTCGATGGCGATGCGCACGTCGGCGGCGGCGACGCTCACGGGGCGTCTCCGGCGGCCGGCTGGCGCAACGCCTCGGTCAGATACTCGCTGTCGTCGGCGGTGAGGGCGGTCGTCTGTTCGGAGTCCGCCGGGGCGTCCGCCGGAGCGGCCGAGGCCTGGGCGGTGACGATGGCGATGGTGGGATTGACTTCGAGCATGCGAAGGGTGCAGAGGATGTCGTTGCGGCGGCTTCTGGCGGTGAGGCGGTCGAGTCCGGTCACCAGCACCTGGCGCAGATCGAGCGCTGCGGCGAGGTCGCCGACGAACGACCAGACTTCCGGCAGGCGGGCGTCGGCAGGCTGGCGGCGGGTCTGGACCTCTCGGAGCGCGGCCGCGTGCCGCCAGCGCTCGCCGTAGTGGCCGGAGCGCTCGTAGATGCGGAGTTCGACTTCGAGCGACCGGACCGTCCAGCCGCTGATCACGTGCTCGCTCTCGCTGCCTTCCTGGGGCCGCCTGGTCTCGACGTCCAGATCGCCGTCGGCGACGCTTGCGCCGAGGGTCACGATCGGCCGCCAGGCGCCGTCGATCAGCAAGGTGCCGTGCTCGTCGATCCGCAGCTCAGACATGGGCGATCCCCGCCGCCCAGCCGAGGTCTGCGAGCAGGGCGTGCGACTCGGCGGCGGTGTCCGGATCGTCGGCCGGGCGGCGGCGCTGGCGGGCCGTGCGCAGTTCGCGGATGAGGTCGCGCATGGCGGTGATCAGATCGTCCCAGGGCGGCTGGTCGGCGGCTGCCGGCGCGTTGAGACCGGGCAGCCGCACGCTCTGGTCGACGGTCTCCGCCAGCGCGCCGGACTCACCGAGCGCGTCACCGGCGAGCCGGGGCAGGATGACCTGCTCGACGGCTGCCGGCGCCTGGTCGAGCACGTCGGCGGCGAGGCGCGGGTGCACGACCTGTTCGACGGCCGCCGGCGCTTCATCGAGCACGCCGGCGGCGAGGCGCGGGTGCACGGCCTGTTCGACCGCTGTCGGCGTTTCATCGAGCACGTCGGCGGCGAGGCGGGGATGCGCGGCCGGTTCGACGGCTGCCGGCGTTTCGTCCGGCAGCGCGGCGGCGGGAGGCAGGCGCACGACCCGTTGGATGGCGTCCGGGAGCGCCTGCGTCTCCTGCAGCACGCCGGCGGCGAGCGTGCGCGGGATGGCGCGCCCGGATTCGGTGAGCCGGGACAGCGGGCCGCGCTCGGCGTCCGAGGACGGCATCCTCGGCTCCACGCCGTGTTCGAGGGCGTCCTCCATCGCGTCGCCGACCTCGCTGCCGTACTGCTGAGCGGACTTGCCCTGGGTGCCGAAGATGCGGCCGATCAGCGTCCCGTCGCCGGCGATCTTCTCCCATGCCGCCTCGAATACGCCGGTGACCCGGTCCCAGATGCCGGTGAAGAAGCCGGCGATAGCGCGGCCGGCGTTGCCGATGAGGTTCACGATCGCGCGCAGCCCGGACAGGACGGTGTCGCGCAGGCCGGTCCAGCCGGCGGCGAACTGGGTCTTGAGGGAAGACCAGAGCCCGCTGAAGAACGCCTTGATGGCGTCCCAGTGCTTGATCACCAGGCCGACGCCCAAGCCGAGCGGACCGAAGAAGACGCCGAGGATGTAGGGGTACCACTTCGCCACGGCGGCCTTGATCCAGTCCCAGGCGGAGGAGAACGCGGCCTTGACGCCGTTCCAGACGCCGACGAAGAAGCCCTTCACGGCCGACCAGTTCTTGATCAGCAGGTAGACGCCGGCGGCCACCACGGCGACGCCGGCGACGACCGCCAGGATCGGCGCCAGCGCCGCCCAGTTGGCGGACGCCCAGGCGATGGCGGCGGGGACGGCGCGCAGCATCGAGGAGGCGCCGCTGGAGATGCCTTTGACCAGGCCGGGAATCGCCTTGCGCAGCGGGCCGTTCTTGCCGACCAGCGTCGAGAACGACAGCAGGCCGGTGCTCAGTTCGAGGACGCCGCCGAACGCGCCGGCGGCGCCGGCGCCGATCTCGGTGATGCCGCCGGCCAGGCCGGTCACCGCGGCGCCGACGCCCGGCAGGCCGGAGGCCCAGGCGAGCGCCTGCGCGCCGGTCTGGGCGGCGTTGGCGCCGAACGTGCGGATGGCCAGTCCGCTGGCGCCGAACCGTTCCTGCAGCACCTCCGCGGAGGCGGCCAGGCGCTGGCGGGCCGCGTCATAGGTGTCGGCCATGGTCGCGGCGTTCTTGGCGGTCATGCCCTGGCCCTGCCGCACGCCGGCGAGACCGTCCTGGAACAGCTGCAGCTGGCTGGTGAGGTGGATGATCGCCGGCCCGGCTTCGCTGCCGAACGCCTCGGTGAGTTGTTCGGCGCTGAACCCGCTGTCGGCGATGGTGCGCATGGTGGCCGCAAAGTCGAGACCGCCGTCGGCGGTGGCGGCGATGGTGAAGCCGAGGTCTTCGGCCGCCTTGGCCATGAACTCGATGGACGCCTTCATGGCGGTGCCGGCCTCCGGCCCCTCGACGCCCATGGTGTTGAGCAGGCCGAGGACGGCGTTGACCTGCTCGAAGGGGACGCCGAACCCGGCGGCCATGCCGGATACGTTGGCCAGCCCGTCGGTGAGTTGCTGGAGTCCCTCGATCCGAAAGAAGTTCTGCGCGGCCGCCATCGAGTCGGAGATGCGCGCCATCTCGGCTTCGATCTCGGCCTCCTTGTCGCCGAAGATCGTGAACTGCGAGATCAGCGCGCCGCTGGCCGCCTCCCGGCTCGACCCGCCGGCCTGCGCCAGCAGCGCCGATTGCCCGGCGGCGGCGATGCTTTGGTCGACCGTCAGCCCGCCGCCCTTGCCGGTGTAGACCGAGGCGATGAAGTCCTCGGCGGTGAGGGAGGCGAGGCGGCCGGCCTCGGTGCGCGCCAGCGCGTGGGCGTCGGCGACGGCCTTGATACGCTGCTCGGCGCCGTCCGCGATGTCGTCTGCGCTCAGCACGGTCTTGATGCGCGCCTCGGCTTTCTGGACGGCGGCGGCGACCGCCACCGGCTGGTCGGCCAGCCGCCGCAGGCGGTCGGTGAGCGCGCCGACCTGCCCGGCCAGTTCGCCCACGTCGGCCGCCAGGTCGACCCGCTTCCAGGCGTCGTCCACCGTGCCGGCGGCGCCGGCGACCGTGCGGCCCCAGTTCTCGACGCGCTGCGCGGCGCGCATCAGGCCGCGGCTGAAGCGGTCGTGGAAGTGCAGCGTGACGCCGGCCTTGATGTCAGGCATCTACTGGCCTCCGAACGCCTCGTTCAGGACGCCCGCCAGCGCCTCGCGCACCACGCCGACGCGGACGCGGCGGATGGCCAGCGCGGCGTCGATATGGGGCTGCGCGGCCGCCATCGACATGGCCGAGATGTCGACGCCCGTCATGTCGAGCACCAGCGCGCGCTGCTCGGTGAGCGGGTTTACAGCCTCTGCGAGGCGACTTCGGCGCTCTCGCCGAAAAAAGGCATCAGCTTCTGATCGACGAACCGCATCATGGCGTACAGGAACGGCCCGAGCCGGTCCATCACCTCGCCGGGCGACGGATGCACGATCACCGAGGAGAGGATGTTGCGGTAGGCGACCGACGGGGAGCCCTTCACCTCGCCGGCCAGCCGCTCGGCGTCGGCGTAGGTCGGCTCGCGATAGACGAACGCCACCTCCACCCGCTCATCGGTGCGCGGATCGAGCATGGCGATCGAGCCGCGGTAGATCGAGCCGTGCTGCGCGCGCAGCTGTTCGATAGTCTCTTTGGTCAGGTTCATGCTCCACCTCTCTGACTCTGGATCGGTTCCCAGACCTTGCGGCCGGCGAACTCGGGAATGTCGGTAATGATGCCGCTCAGCTCGCGCATCACCGCATCGCCTTTCTTGGGGGCGTTCTTCACGCCGCCGAGCTTCACCGTGAGTTTGTCGGTCACCAGCGGCTGGTCGTTGTTGCCGTAACTGATGACCACCTGCACCGGCGCGTGGTTGAGGATGCCGCCCTTGCCCTGCATGGAGTCGCTGAGCTTGCCGTACTCCTCCAGCGAGACGGTGACGCTGAAGTCGCCGGTAAAGTCCTCATCCTGCGTGAAGCCGCGCGGGCTGCCGTCGGTGTTGTAGACGAGCTTCGACTTCTTCTCGGCGTTGTAGTTGACGTCCTGCCCGCTGGTGATCAGCCCGGAGCCGGACACCTCGATGCGGATCGATTCATAGTCGTATTCGCGCTTGTTGACCATCGTCAGCCAGCCTCCTCGGCCTGTCCGGTTTGCGCCTGCCGGTCAAGCAGCGGGTTGCGGTAGGAGAGCACCGTTTCGATCTGCGACACCTTGCCGAGCGGCACGATCCTGATGCGCGTGCGCAGCGTCTCGTCGGACAGGATGTTCCCGCGCTGCACCTCCATGCTCCAACTCGAAATCCAGCGCGCCGCCTCCATCTCGCGCAGCGGCGCTTCGCTCTCGGCGCGAAACAGCTCGATGCCGAGCGGCTGACCGTCCGCGTCGACCTGCGCAGCCGAGTTGAGGTGCCGCAGCTGCGCGGCGTATACGCGCCGGCAGGCGTAGTCCATGACGCGCCGCCGCTCGATGGTCTGAAAGTCGCTGGCGTCCTCGACCAGCATCTGGCCGCGCGCCAGGTAGACGCCGCGCAGTCCGAAGTAGCGGCGCGGCATCGCGTAGCCGGCCGCCTGCAACTCGGCGATCTGCCCCAGGCTCAGGTCGGCCGGATGGATGTCGGTGGCCGCCGGGAGCTGACCCAGGTCGACCCAGTCCGGCGGCGCCCACGGCTCAAGCCCGGCCGTGCGTCCGACGATCACGTCGACCAGCGGCCGGATGTCCTGCCGCCCGGTCACGGCGTCCGCGATCCGCACCCAGCCGGCGGACACCAGCAGCCGCGGGCTCACGCTCGAACCCCGGCCGGCGCCCTTCCGCTCGGTGACCCAGGCCGCCGTGGCGCCCGACGCCTCCTTGGCCTGGCACGCCACCCAGACCCACCGCGGCACGCCGCCCTCCGCATCGGCGCGCAGGCCCTGCAGGGCCGCGATGATCCCGGCCCAGGTATCGGCCGCGGTCGGCCCGGCGATCACGATACCCTCGAAGTCGAGCTGCGGGTCCTGCATCAGCGCCTTGACCGCAGCCGTCACGTCGCCGTTGGACGGCGCCGGATAGGCGCTCGTGACCGTGAAGCGGTCGCCGGCGGCGTAGCTGTTCGCCGGCGTCCCGCCATCTTCCGGGAACGTGAGCGTGATGCCGGCGCCCGGTATCACGTATTCGCCCGGCGCCGCCGGCACCGCCTGCTCATCGCCCTCCGGGGCGCCGTCGATCGACATCCGGAACTTGGCGGCGTTGCGGGCGCCGCCGGCGGTGATGCGCACCACGACGGTCATGGCGTCCCGCGCCAGCGAGGTGTTCTTGATGGTCGGCGTCTGCGTGCCGCCATCGGCGGTGGTCTTCTCGATCGCCGCCGCGCCGGTGCCGGCCGCCGGCGCCAGGGGGTACGCATAGCAGGTCGTGCCCGCCAGCGACAGTACGGTGGTCACGGTGTCCCGCAGCGGGCCGCGCTGCAGCGCGGCGTCGGCGGCCTCCGGGTCGCTGAACGTCAGCGCCTGCTTCGGCGTCACGCCGGCCCCGGCGCAGCCGACCGCCGCGACCCTGCCGGCCGCGTCCGGTCCCAGGATGCCGAGCCCGCCGTCCTTGACGCGGACTCCGACCTTGGCGAGCTTAGCCATTGATCGGCGCCTCCTTCCAGGCGGCGACCGCCGCCCGGTACTCGGTCTCGGTCACCTGCTTGCCGCGCGCCCAGCCCTGCCGGGCGCAGGCGCCGGCGTGCGCCGCAGCATCGGCGCCGGTCGCTGCCATCAGGTCTTCGACCGCGCGCAGCTCCGGCTGCGGTCGAGAACGGCGATCCTTGCGCGGTTCAGCCATCGGAAACCTCCGGGGTATGGCGTAGTTCGGCGCTCCAGGCGGGGGCCGCACCGCCCCACACCGCGCCGACTCTGAACGTGTAGGCGGCGCCGGGCGTCAGCCCGGTCACCGAAGCGGTGCGGTCTGCGGTGGTCAGCTGCCGTTCCGGGCCGTACTCGGCGCCGTCGGCCTTCCACTGCACGACGTAGGCCGGCGGCCCCTGCTGCCCGGCCGCCCACGCCGACCGCCACGTGACCACCGTCTCCTCGGCGCCGGGGCAGCAGGCGGCCCGCACGTCGAACGGCGCCGTATAACCGTGCTCGATCTCGATGCCCGGCAGGTCGCAGGAGTCGACGCTGACCGGCTGCGCCGCCACCCAGGCGCTGGCCGATTCGCCGTAGCGCGCGCGCACCGCCACGAACCACCGCCGGTCCGGCGGCGCGGTCAGCCGGTGCGTGCGCGCGTCGGCCGCCAGCGGCGGCTCCGTCTTCCAGGCGCCGCCGGCGCGGCTGCGCACCTCGTAGCCGGTCGGCGCGCCGCGCACCGGCGCCCGCCACGACACGTCGATCGTGGCGCGGTCGCCGCGCGCAGCGCCCATCGTGATCCATGCCTCGACGCGGTCCGGAGGCGGCGAGGCCGCCGGGCGCCGCAACAGCGGCAGCCGGCGCGGATCGCCGTGCAGCAGCACCGCGCGCAGCTCCAGGTCGATCCGGGCCACCACCAGACCGCGCTCGACGACCGGCGCCGGCAGCCGCGCCACGCGGGCGCCGTACTGCTGGCCGGCGTAGGTCAACTCGCGCGGCAGCCGGGCCGCCACCGCCGTGCGCAGGGCGTCAGCGGCAGCGAGCGCCGGCGCCCAGCAGCGGATCATCGCCTCCCAGACCTGCACGCCGAGCGCGTCTTGCGCCCACCAGGTTCCGCCGGCGTCCGTCCACCGCACCTCGGCCGCGGCGGCCGGCTCCACCCGCGCGGCGCCGTGCTCGACCGAACAGTAGGGCGTCCCATACGCACCCAGCGCCGCCAACTGGCGGTGCCGTTCGGTCATGCCGCGCCGCTCCGGGCGCGCGCCGCCGCCGGCGCCGCAGTACGCCGCCAGCGCCTCGTCGATCGCCGGCGCCATGGCGGCGTCGGCCGCCCGGAGCGGACCCGGCGGCAGGGCGTCAGCGCCGGCGCCAGCGCCGGGGCCGGGGCCGGCGCCGCCGTCGTGCTCGGCCGCGTCCGGCAGCACCGCCGTCAGCCCCCAGAGCGTAAAGCCGGCGGCGGCGGCCAGCTCCGCGTCATACAGCGCCTGCACCCGCACGTCGAGCACCGGCCGATCCTCGCCGTCCGGCAGCGTCCGCAGCGTCTCCTCGCAGACGTCCAGCACCGTCAGCACGTCCTCGCTCACCGGCGGCTGCCGCACCCGGCTCGCCACCCACACCGCCAACCGCACCCCGGCATCCACCCGCCCCATCGTCGACACCAGCACCGTATGGGCGCCCGGCTGCAGCGGCAGGCGCCGCACCTCCTTGCCGTTCACGATCCCTTCGTGCTGCCGCACCTGCACCGCCCGCGCCGCCCGCGCCGCCCCCGGATCGCGCGGCGCGCTGAACGACCGCTGCAGCGCGCCGTGCAGCAGGTTCCGGGCGGCAGCCAGCTTCACGCCGCCGCCTCCGCCACGAACTCCTCGACCAACTCGCCGAGCTCGCCCACGTCCCGTTCGGAGAGCCCCAGGTACGGCCGCGCCGGGATGTTCCGTTCCTCGTCGCCGTATTGATGCGTGGCGGCGTATTCCTTCACCGAGCCGACCGTCACTTGGTCGCCGTCCACGGCCGGCACGATCGACCCGAGCAGGTCGCCTTCGTCTTCGAGCAGCGACTTGCCGCGGCCGGTCTGCGCCTTGGCGTACCGCGCGTCCCGCCACGGCTCCCACTCGGCGCCGCGCGGGCCGCGCTTCTCCTCGAAGCGCTCCTTGGTCTGGCTTTCGAGCAGCGCCCCCAGATCGTCCAGGAGCTGACGCCGCTGCGCCGCGTCGAGACCCCGGACCATCCGCCGCAGGTCCTCACGCAGGCGCCCCTCGTTGGCGACCGCAAGCTCGAACGCCGCGCCGGCCATCAGAAGCCGTCCTCGTCCTCGGCGCCGCCAGCGGCCGCACCAGGTATCCACTGCGAGGCGCCTTCGATCAGCTCCGCCTCGACCGACGGCCGATCCGGGGCGCGCCGCAGCATCTCCAGCAGCTTGATCGCGCTGCCGTAGCGGTCCTTGGCCGGCTCCTCGGCGCCGGTCCCGCCGTCCGCCAGCCGGTACTCGGCCAGGCTGGCGACGATGCCGGGCAGCGCGTCGGCCACCCGGGCCGCCACGTCGGCCAGCGCCAGCGGCGCCCCGTCGGCGTCGAGCAGATCGTCCGGCAGCCGCGCCCGGCATTCGGCCGACGCATCGGCAAGCGCCGCCTCGATGCGCGCCGTATCGACCGCGCCGTCCCGGTGCGGCGCCACCTCCGACCGCTCCAGGTAGCCGGCGGCGTCGAGATACACCGGCTTCCCGCCGACCGTCACACCCACTCCAGCACCTCCAGGGTGGTGTTCGCCGACAGGGCGTCGCCGCCGGAGTAGAACCGCAGGCGCAACAAGGGCCGATTCCGGAATCGGTTCCAGTACTCCATGGTCACGTTGCGGCGCCCGCCGCCGGCCGCCGCCGTGGTCAGGAAGTAGCGCCGGATGGTTTGATCCGCCTGCGCATCGTTGCCGGGCGCCACCGCAGGAAGGTTCGGGATCGAATAGCACGACGTGACCGCCCCGCCTACCTTGGTGCGGATCACGATGCCCTGATGCGACGGGCATCCCCGGAAGTTCAGGTCGCCGACCTGATGGGCATTGCTCGGACCGGGTTGCGGCGTGGTCCAGTCAGCGCTGAACGCAGCCTCTATCGTCCAGACCGGCCTGATCGCCGTGCCCGCCGCGCCCGGCGCCGTGGGCAGCGCGGCGGTCTTGGCGATCAGCCGCCCGACGTGCCCCAGCCGCGACAGCAGCTCCCAGGACCCCGCCCCGCGCCGCGCCGCCGGCTTGTAGTCGATCGGCGCCGCCCCGCCGGAATCCGACCAGAACAACACGTCGTAGGTCGTCCCGTCCGCGAACGCCGGCAAATTGGCGATCGCATCGGTCGCAAACTCCGCATACCGCTGGCCCCGGTAGAACACCTGGTCACCGGACGCCAACCGCTTGAACGCCCGTACCGCGCCGCCGACCGTGGCGTGGAACTTCACCGCGTCATCGCGCTCAACGCCGATCCCCAGACCGGCCAGCATGCTCTGCCGCAGGTAGACCGAGTACCGGTACTGGCTGGCGGCCGTCGCCTCCAGCCGCGCCAGCGACCCCAGGAAGTTGCCGTCGTTCTCCGGCGCGGCAGCCGCGCCGAAACCGTCCTCCCACGCCGCAAAGGCCGCCCCCGCGCCGCGCTGCCCCACCACCCGCACCCGGTTGCGGTTGGTCACCGGCGCCGCCGCGCCAGGCCTCAGCCAGTACAGCTCCGGCGGCGGCCCTTCCACCACGAACAGCTCGCCGGCCGCACGGCCGTCCACCGCCGGCAGCGCGCTCCCGTAGGTCACCGGCGCGCCGCCCAGCCACGCACCCGACACCGTCCCCGGCGCCAGAAACTCCAACGCCTCCCGCAGCCACCCGGCGTCGATCCGCTCATCGATCCGCGCCGCCACCTGGCTGGCGTTCAACCCGGCAGGCGGGAGCCCGGCGATCGCCGCCCGCAGGGCGTCGACCACCTCTTGCATGCTGCCGCCGGCCGCCTCGCGCACCTCGGCCGCCAGCGCCACCGCCTGGCCGAACCGCGCGCGCCACGTGCCCGGCGCCAGCACCTCCCGCTCCGCTGCGAGCGCCACCTGCGCGGCCTCCCCCTACGCCGCCATGCCGGGCTGCGCCCAGGGCGTGCACAGATCGTCGACCGCCTGGTAGTTGCGCGCGCTCTGGCCGCCGGCCGCGTACTGCAGCTTGATGGTCTGGTTCACCTTCCCGCGCAGCTTCGGCCCGCACACGATCAGGCGCGGCGTGTAGCCGGTCGGATCGCCGCCGTCGCGGCGAATCTCCTGCATCCGCCGGTACGCCTCGTCGAAGGTGTCGTCGTTCAACTCCTTCATCGACGCCACCGCCATCTGCCACATCCCGACCCCGTAGGCGCGCCGCGCGCGCGCCCCATACGGATACTGATCCTGCATGAACACCGTGTGCTGCTGGCGGTCCATGATCGTCTCGATCTCCACCTCCGAGCGCACCTGGTAGATCAGCGGCTTCACCGGCAGCCGCGTCTCCAGCAGGAACCACGCCGGCTGCGTCCCGAACGTCCACTCATCGCCCTTCTTGAACGCCCCAGCCCCGCCGCCTGCGAACTTGATCTTGACGCCGGCGTTCGGCTTGCCGGCCGGAATCGCGTACCCGGCCGTCGGCGTAGTCACGTCGGTCTCGTCTTCGTCGCCGTTGTAGGAGATGCGCGCCACGGCCGTCCCCGCCGCCCCGGCCGCGGTGATGCGGATGCGGTACTCGGCCTGCTCGCTCACCTTGCCCTCCACGGTCACCCCGCCGGTGCCGGTCCCGACCGTCCGCGCCGGCGCGGTCGCATCGCCCTTGAACAGGTTCGACTCCGTGAAGCTCGCCCCGCCGCCGTCCACCTTGGCGTACCGGGGATGGCTGTCGCTGAAGAACGGCTGCCCGTCATAGCAGGTGGTCCGCGCGCCGGTGACCAGCGTGTTGAGCACGTGCCGGTCCACGTGATCGACCGACTCCTGCCCCATCGACCGGAACAGCGGCGCATAGACGCCGAGGTTGTCGTCCTCGATGTCTTCCCGGTTCACGCCGATGGTCGCCTCATACTTCTTGTTGGGCAGGTTGTAGGCGTGCTCGGCGATGCTGCGCAGCACCCGGCTGGAACCCTTGGCCCATTCGCGCATGGCCGGGAACTTCTCCAGCCAGCCGTGCACGGTCGCCGCCGTGCCGGACGGCACCACCGTGGCGATGCGCTCCCAGACGCCGTCGGCGGAGGTGACGCCCTCCTGGAACAGGCGCGTGACCGTCTTGCGCAGGGCGGTCAGCAACGCGTCGGTAACGATGGCCATCTACTTCTCCTCCTTCTTGTCCGGTTCGAGGCGGAACTGACGGTTCAGGTACGCCTCCTCCGGCGACTCGGCGTTCGTCTGCGGAGACCCCGCCGGAGCGTCCGCCTGGCCGGTCACCAGCGCCGGGGCGGCCTCGGCGAACTGCTCGAACTCCCGCACCTTCTCCGGGGTCGCGCAGTTGCGCAGGTAGTAGTCCCGGCTCGCAGGCGCCACCTTGCCGGCCTTGATCGCCCCGTCGACGGCCGCCTCGGCAGCCGCGCGCAGGTCCTGCGCGTCGCGGTCCAGCACCTTCCGCTCGGCCGTCTTGGCGCGGTTGGCCATCAGGTCGTAGTCGGCGCGCGGCACCGTCGCCTGCGCGCCGTCGGCGGACGCCTGGTTGGTCAGCTTCCTGATCGCCGCCAGCGCCTCCCGTTCGGTCGCGGCGGCCGGCAGGCCCAGCGCCTGCAGCATCTCAGCGTTCATCGTCTCCTCCCTGTTGGACAGCGGCGGTACGTCGAGATTGGGCGTGTTCACCAATCCCACCGAATGGATATAGGCGATGTCCGAACTCCCGTCCGGGACGTAGACCGGCGAGTGATACCGGTACCGGCGGCTCACGATCGCCTCGGCCCCCGCCTGGTTCCACTCCACCCGGCCCCACACTTCGCCCGACCGGTTGGCGAGCTCCCGCACCCAGCCGAACGCCGGAGCCGGCTCGCCGCGCAGCGCCCGCGTGATCTCGGCGTGGTTGACGTCGATCGGTATGTCGGGCCGATTCGCGTGCGCAGCGATCACCGCCTGCGCCCCGGGCGAGCGGAAGCGCCTGCCGTCGCGGCCGTCGATCGACGCCCCGCGGGGCACCAGCAGAATCCACTCCGGCGGCCTGTCCCCGTCGAGCTCGACGGCGTTCGGCATCGCCAGCACCCACTGCGCGCGACTCATCGAGTACCAAGCATGGGCAGAGTCCGCCGCCCGGTTCTTGGTACGGCACGTACTAATTTCCCCGGCGGCCGGGGCCGACCCGATCAGAAATCGACGCTGCGCCGGTCCCAAGCGGTCAGGACCGGCCTACCGCCCCGCCCCCGGTGCACCGATAGGGGCCGCCCCGAATACGGCCCGCTACGGCCGTTGCAGCGCTTCGTAGAGCCGCGACCGCGTGATGCCGAAGCGCCGGATCACCGCAGCGTGGTTGCCGCCCGTGAACGCCGCCCGTATCTCCGCGTCCGTCACCGACGGCCGCCGCGGGATGTAGACCTGCTGACCGCCCCAATCACGCTGAATACGGCGCACGATCTCACCAGCCGCCTGATCGTCGTCGGTCACCTCGACCGCTACTTCCCGGATGCCGGTGATGATGTTCTGCGCAGCCATGCCTTGAGCGATTCTATCACGTGCGCCCATTGCCCGGCCCCGTAGATGTCCTGTTGCCCGCACATGCGCGCAACATAGGCGCGGAACGCCTGATGCGAACGGCGCCGCACCGCCCCCAAGTCATACAGCCGGCGCCACAGGCTGTACGCCTTCGCCTCCGGCCCGCGCAGCCGCCGCGTCCCGCGCCAGCCGGCCGCCCGCAGCGCCTTCACCACCGCCGCCCACTGCCGGTCGTTCTTCAACGCCGCCGCGCTGGTCACCCCCGCCGCACCGGCCAGCAGACTCCGATACGCCGCTTCATCCAATCCCAACTGACGCCGCGCCGCGTGGATCAGCCGCAGCCGGTACGGCCGGTCGCGCATCAGGTCGCCGCGATCGACAGGTGGATCGGCTCGTAGCCGCCGTCTTCGTCCCGCCGCCGCTGCAGCCGCAGATACTGCCGGCTGCGGGTCACCGTGATCGCGTCCGACAGCGCACGCATCGCCTCCTTCCACTGCTCGTCGTCGATCTCCAGCTTCCGCAGCGCCAGCAGCCGCCCGGTGTCCAGCCGCCCCCGCCGGTCCACCTTGAAGGCGTCCTCGATCAGCGCCCGCACGTTCGCGTTGGCGTTCTTCGTCCAGCGCCGCACGCACGCATCGATCAGCGCCTTGGCCACCTGCAGCCGCTCGTCGAACTGTATCCGGTCGTGCGTGGTGAGCGTGATGCGCAGCCGCCCGTCGTAGGTGCTCATCGTGATATTGCCCTTGTCCCCGCCGAGCTTCGCGGCGTATTCGGCCGCGCTGCGGTCGATGAACTTCTGCGTCGCCGCCACCGCCCGCGCCTTGTAGGCCGCCAACTCCGCCGACAGCTTCATCCCCTCCTCGGCGAGCAGGCGCACCAGCTCATCCCGCTCCTTGTCCAGCTTGGAGATCAGTTTCTCCGGCACCAGCCGCCCCTGCTGATCCTCCCGGTAGCCCTTCGGTATCTCGATGTCCGCCATAGTCTCCGCTCCCTCCTACGCCGCCTCGACGACGTGCGCCGTCACCTGCGGCAGCCCCAGTTCGACCGACAGGTTGAGCGCCCGCGTCACCAGGTTCGCCACCGCCAGCGGCCACGCCGTGCTCACCACGCCGCCCCGCGTCCGCCGCGACAGCCGCTCCCGGATCGCCGCATACGCGCCGTCCTCAAACTGCTCGGCCCCGACCCGCGCGGCCAGGAAATCTTCGAGTTCGCCCGGCTGATCGAGCGCGCCTACCTCGACCAGCTCGCACCGCCGCACCACCTCCCGCACCGCCCACGAGCGGCTGTCCAGCAGCGCGCCGAGCTCCGGCTGTCCCAGCAGGATCACGCTGGTCAGCCGGTTGAAGCCGTCCACCTCGAACTCCCAGATGCGCTTCAGGTACTTGAGCGTCGGCACCGCCAAGTCGTGCGCCTCCTCGATGATGATCGCGTGGCTGCACCCCGCCCGCGCAGACTCGGTGAGCACCCGCCGCGCCTGCCGCGTCAGGTACTCAAGCGTGCGCCGCGGCCGCTGCTCCGGGGCCAGGTCGTCCAGGATCGCGTGGCACACCGCCGTGGCGGTGAGCCGCGACCGGTCGACCGTGATCGGCTCCACCGTCCGCACCGGCCGGTCGTGGCGCCGCATCTGGTCGAGCACGTAGCGCCGCAGCGTGCTCTTGCCGCAGCCGCTCTCGCCGACCACCGCCAGGAAGCCGCCGGTCTCGGCGGCGTCCTCGATCGCCGTGGCCGCGTAGCGCCAGCGCTTGCCGAGCCATACGTCCTCGGCTCTGCGCACCTCCCACGGGTCGCGCGGCAGCTCATACTGCTCGCGCGCCTGCCTCGATAACTGCACCCGCATCTCTACCTCCTCGCGGTGTTCCGATTCGTCTTCGCCCCCGTCATCGGGAGCCCACAGGTTCCGTTCATAGATGCCGCGGCCGGCCAGCAGCCCGTCGATGCCGGTCCGCAACTCCGCCTCCCGCCCGCGCGGAAAGCGCCCGGCGTTCACGATCCGCACCACGCTCGCCTTGCTGCACCCGATCGCCCGCGCCACCTCCGCATACGACAGCCCGGCCGCGCGCAGCGCGGCCCGCACGGCCGTCACGGGAGCGCCTGCCGGCGGTTGACCCGCTTGGCGGCCGCCGCGCGGTGCACGGCGGCGTCGACGCAGGTGGCGAAGTGAGACCGGAAGCGCCGCACGCCGTCGTCGGAAGCCTCGTCCCGCGGCACCTCCTCCATCGGGATCGGCTTGCCGTAGGGGGTGACCGCCCAGATGATCGACGCCCTGCACGAGGAGCACAGCGCCCGCCCCCGCGACCGGTAGCCGGCCGCACGCAGCGCCTCGCCGGTCGCCGGCCACTCCAGCTTGTCGTCGCCCAACGTCTGGCTTGGGACCGCTTCGGCGCCGCTCATCCGGACGCCTCGAACCGCCAGCGCATCAGCGCCAGCACCGCCATCTCGTCGGCGGTCGGCTTCCACAGCCCCAGACGGCCGCGCAACGGCACGTGCGGCGGCAGCGCCCGGCTCACGTCGGCGAGCACCCAGCCCCACAGATCGGTCGTGATCTCAGAGGCGCGCTCCGGCCACAGGTCCGCCCAGCCCGGTATGTCGAGCGCCGGCCCGTCGTCCGGCTCCAGACGCCGGCAGTCCGCGATCCGGGCGACCGCCAACACCGCGCCGAGCGGGTACAGCGACGCAGCCGGCCCCGCCTCGCGCACGTGGCGCCGGTCTCTGCCGCTGTGGATCAGCACCGGCCCCCGCCAGCCGGTCCGCCAGGTGCGCACCTCTATCGTCTTGCGGCCGTCGGCGATCTTCGACGCCCACGGCTGCCGAACAGTCAGCCCGCGCAGATAGCGGCGGCTCCGCAGCGTCTTGCTCAGGGCGTCCAGCCTCATCCGGCCGCATCCTGCCCGCCGCGCAACTCCGCCGCCCAGGCGTCGAGCTCCGCCGGCGCCGCCCCGCGCGGCCACCGACCGGCCAGCGCCTTGAACAGCTCCGGCCGCCACGCAGCGCCCAGCGCGTCGCGCAGGTACCGCCCCGAGTCGGCCAGACTCAGCGGCGCCGCAGCCGGCGCCGGCTCCACCACCTCGCCCGTGCGCCGCATCGGGATCACCGTCCCGTCCCCGGCCGCCGCGTCCAGCGCCCGGTACCGCCCCCCGAACGCCGCCTGCCCAGGCCGCACCGGCCCGGCCATCGCTCGCAGCCGCTCCCCGGCCTGCTCCACCTCCGTCATCGGCAGCGGCCGGTATTCGCCCGGCGCCGCCGCATCGGCCGCAAACCCGAACTCGTCGTAGGTGCGCGGATGGCACAGCGTCTCGTACTCCTCTCCCCGGTACGTGTGCCGCACCCGCACCACCCCGGCGCCAGCCAGCAGCGGCTGCACGGTCACCGCGCCGCCCACCCGCACCCCCGGCAGGTCGCCCACCCGGTACCGCGCCTGCGCGCGCAGCCGAGGATGCCGAAAGCTCACCGTCAGGTTGCCGGCCACCTTGCGCACCTGCGGCTGCCACACCGCGTAGTCGCGCGCCTCCGCCGGCATCTCACGCAACTCCTCGGCCGCGATCAGCTGCCACAACTCGATGCGCGCCGCGCACACCCCCGGCCGCCGCAGCTGCGTGTCGATCCCGTCGATGGCGTTCGCGTTGTAGGCGTCGCACCACGCCTCCGCGCGCCGGTTCAACTCCTCAAGCGAATCGACCGGCTGCAGCTTCAACCGCGCCTCGAAGTGCGTCTCCACGATCCGCTGCGCACGCTCCACCGAGCCCTTCGCACGGCTGTTGCCCGGCGCGTGCGCGTAGTGGCGCACCCCCAGCGCATCGAGCGCCGCGCGGATCGCCGGATGGTCGCTGCCCTTGTCCCACCACAACGACGCCGGCAGCCCGTGCCAAGCGTGCCGGGGCGCCCAGGCGTAGCACAGGAAGTCCCACGTCGCTCCCGGATTCTCCCCAGCCTGCCGGTAGTACTTGACCCGCAGGCACGCGCTGGCGTGATCGGTCAGCACGTACCGCCACACCCCAAGCCGCGCCGCCTTGCCGGTGACCGGCTTGTTCTTGTAGGGCTCGTATCCGTCCCCGTCCAGCGCGCGCTGCCGCCGCCCGGGCGTGGCGTCCGGCAGGTACCACACCAGCGCCCGCGACGGATCGAACAGATGCAGGTCGTTCGGCCGCGAGGCGACCTCCGCGTGCGTCCGCCGCCCGCCCCGCTGCGTGCCCAGGTCGATGCCCCGCTCACGCAGCAGCCGCGCCAACTGCCCGTCCGACAGCCCGCCCAGGTCTTCGCCCTGCGCCCGCATGATCTGCCGCGCCACCGGAATGTGCAGCGTCGCCTGCCCGGACTTGCGCACCGCTGACACCAGCAGCGCCGCCAGCCGCTCCAACTCCCCGTCCGACACCCGCGTCCCGCCGGCGTCGCTGCGCCGCTTGCGGCCCGCTCCCTTGCCGGCCGCCCGCAACTGTCGCCGCACCCGCGAGACCGGCGCGCCGACCTGCTGCGCATACTCCCGCACCAGCGCCGAACGCCGCGCCGGGTCCGCCTCGATGCGGGCGACCAGATCGTCGAGCACCGCCCCGCTCGATTACGCGCCGCCGCCGTCGGTCGGCTCATCCGGGCCGGCCGGACCTTCGACCGGTTCCCACCGGGCGTGCTCGGTCGGCAGCGGATCGGAGATCAGCCTGCCGATCTCCTCCGCCTCCAGGCCGAGGTGGTTGATGATGCCCGTGACCTTCTCCCGGAACCGCCGCGCCAGCGCGGCGGCGGGGACGACCCCGGACGGCTGCCCTTTCTGCTCCCAGCCGGCCGCTTCGGCCGCCAGCCCCTCCATGCGCTCAACGGCCGCCCGCAGCTGCGCGCACACGCCGAACGCCCGGTGGTCGATCACGGCGAGGGTCTCCATGAGCGCCTCCTCCCGGATCGCCCACGGGACCTCTCCGAAGCGATAGACGTCGAGGCGCCGCTCGGTCTCCCGCAGCGACTCCTCCAGGTCGTCGATCGTCCGTCCCTTCTTGGCCGAGCGCTCGCGCTGCGCCTTCTCCCGCTCCCGGCGCTCCTTGCGCTCGGCGCGCAGCGTGGCCCGCAGCTCCGACGGGCTCATGCGCTGGATGTCGTCCAGCGTCGCGCCGGCGATCGTGCCGCCTTCGCGCAGCTCGTCGAGGTCCTCGTCGTCCATCAGGGCGAGCTCGTAGACCTTGGTCGCGGAGTTCAAATCGGCGACCAGTCGCCGATTTGGACCGTCGATGAACTTCCGAGCGGCCCGCATCAGGCATTTCGCGACGCCTGGGCTGATGCCGATCCGTTCTTTCAGGACGGTCACCCACGTCCCATGCGCCTCGTGCTCCTTGATGCGGATGAGCTCCGCGCCGGCCTCGATCATCGGCACGACGGTGGAACCGAGCCGGCCACGCACCAGCGCTACCGACCGGTCGAGGTCATACGGCTGGCTGTCGCTGCTGAGCCGGTCAGCCAGCGCCGCACCCTCGGTCCGCTCCGCGTCGACCACCACCGCCGGCACCCCGACCACCGGCGGATCGTCGGCGCCGTTCCCGTCCGCCTGTTCGGCCGCCATCTGCGCGGGCATCGTCTCCGGCGCCTCCTGCGCCTGCCGCAGGTCGCGGCAGTACGCCAGAAGCGACGCCAGTGACGTGTCCGAGGCGACCTTCTTGCCCGTGGTGGCTTCCAGCAGCACCCAAGGCCTCGTCGTGCCCCCCATCCTTGCCGGCAGCCGGAGCCCGACAGCCTGCGCCGCCTCCGCCACCTCCTTCTTCGTCACTCGTCCCATAGCTTCCTCCTGTGTTTGGTTGGCCGCCTGCCGGCGGCCGCGGCGTTCTTGCCGCGCCTGGTCGTAGTCCATAGCCAGCGAGATGCCCGTGAGGCTCTTGAGATTCGGGAACGCCGCGATGAAGCGGCTGACGGTGGTCTCCTGCTGCCCGAAGCGCCCGACGCTCTCCTTGAACAGCGAGTACCCGACCTTGTCGTCGGCGCCGCACAGCTCGTAGCCGCGCTCGCGCGCCAGGGCCGCCGCGCGCCGAAACGTCATGCCCGGCCGCTCTTGATGAATCTGCTGACCGCGCCGCGCCGCGTCCCGGCGCATATGCAAGCCGACACCACGCCCGCGTCGGCCGCCGCCGACTCCGTCCAGCGCGTCGCCCGGAGCCATGCATCCCAACGCCTGGCGGCAGCCGCGTCCTGCGGCTGCTGCGGCGGCTGGACGCGCTTCGCGGCGGCCTGCTCGCAGGTCTCCGTCACTCGTCCAGCCTCTCGCACAGTTCGCCGTCGATCAGGCACCGGCGCATGACGCCGATCAGCTGCTTTCGGTCGTTCTCCAGACGTTCCTCGGTGTCGCAGACCAGGGCCTCGGCGAGTCGCTTGGAGATCGGATACGTCTCGTCCCAGATCTCCAGCTTCCCCGTCCGCATCTCGTGTTCGTCGCCGGCCGCCGTCTGCTTGGCCACCTCGAGTTGCTTCTGCCGCCGTTGGTAGATGCCGATCATTCCGGCGACCGTGTTCAGGGTGCTCACGTCGTTTCCTCCTCCGCCTTCGTCCCGGCGGTCTTGATCGGCGGCCGGTCGGCGCGCCGTTCTATCTCTTTGCCCAAGGCGGCGTTCAGCGCATAGGACGACAGGATCACGATGGCGATGTTCTTCTCCCACCGCCGCAGCCGCCCGAACCGCTCCGCGACCCGGAACACCGCAGACCGCCACGCCTCGTAGTCCTGTCCGCCGCTTTGGCTCATGGCGCCCACCACCGTGCGCAGCAGATACCGCTCCCAATTGCCGTAGAAGCGCTGTTGCTCCTCCGCCGTCGGCTGCCGGCGCCGGCTCACGCCGCACCCTCCGCGTTCGGGCGCCGCTCCGCCTTGTAGCCGATCGTGAAGCTGACCTGCGCGTGCAACACGAGATAGGCCCGACCGTGCCGGTAGTAGTTCTTCCGCGCGATGTACCCCGTCAGGAACTTCCTGCCCCGCTCGGTCGTTATCGAATAGTCGAGCGGATCAGCATCTTCCTCGCGAAACCACGCCGCGAATGCCATCGAATCCCGGAACCAGTCGACCTCCACGAAGACCGTCGGCTTGCCGCCGAAGCAGTACTGGCCGTCCGGCGGCGGCACCTCGAACACCCGGATCAGGTGGCTCACGCCTCGATCCCCAGGTCCTGCAGCACGACCTGCCGCGCGCGGATCGGCACGTCCGGCCAGGAGTACTCGCGGCCCAGGCGCTCGATGGTGGCGCGGGCGACCGCGTTCGTCGTCATGCGGGTCACCGCCCAGGTGATCCGTTGGCCGCGGACATAGCCTTCAGTCTTCGAGTAGCGGCCGTTGATGCGCGGAACGAGGTGGAGGTAGATCGCCTCCTCGCCGTCCGCGGTCGTCACCTCGACGAAGACGTGCCACTCGGCAGCGGCGTCGTGACCGACGGCGTTCCGGGTCGTCAGCGCGTAGGCGCTCGGCACGAACAGCGTCACGCCTCGCCCGTCCCTTCGCATTCCGGACACGGGGCCTCGCCGTCGCCGTGCATGCACGTGCCCTGCGCGTTGCACAGGTCGTCGATGCAGACCAGCACGGTCCCCGCGCCGTCGCACCGCGCGCACGGCTCGCTGCCGATGAACGGATTGCCGCCCAGCAGCTCCATGCGGCGGTGCAGCGTGACGGTGAGATCGGCGCAGCCCGGATCACCCGCGCACGTGGAGCACAGGTCCGACTCCACCCAGTGACACGGCTTGCAGTCGCCGAACGCGTCCATCTCCACGCACGACCGCTCGTCGGTGCAGCCGCACACCCGGCAGCGCTGCTCGCACGCCCGCCGCGCGCGCAGCAGCTCCTCCACCCAACTCAGCGTCAGCCCGGCGACCAGACCGAACGACAGCACCGCCTCCCCGACCAGCAGCGGCGCGCCGGCCACCAGCGCCCCGCACCCGCCGACCAGGCCGGCCAGCAGCACCACGGTCGACGGCTGCAGCCAGAAGCGGGCCGAGGCGCTGGGAGGGCCGCCCCGGCCCGCTCCGGACATACCGCGCGCACGCTTGGCGCGCGTTCTCTGCGCATTCATCAGTTCGCCCCCGGCGGGTCGATCAGCGAGAACTCGCCGATCAGGGCGAACGCTTGCCCGTGCGCGTGCGCCGGATGGCAGCCGACGCCGATCAGGCAGCGCGGGCGCCCGCCGCCCAGCGGTATCCATCTGAGCACGCAGATGACCAGGTCTTTGCGCTGCGGGAAGTAGCGCGGCCGGTCGATCCGGCCGAGCGAGAACCATTTCTGGCGCCGGTACCGGTGCGGTGTGAGGACCCTCATGGGGCCGCTCCGTGCCGCGCTTCCGCCTGGTGGAGGTGGTGCACCCACTGATCGGGGTGCCCGGCGACATACTCGATCCCCAGCTCGCGGTACGCCTCATCCCGGAGGTGCGCGCTCTCGAAGATCGCGTCCGCGTCGGGCGCGGAAACAGGAACCGGGGACCTTGGGTCACAACGACGGGGTGCGGGTTGCGCACCGCGGCTGTGTACGCGTGGGGTCCCCGGTCCCTGCAGGGTCACGCTGCCGGCGGTCATGAGGCCGCTCCGTGCCACGCCTCCGGCGTCTCGCCGGTGCCGCGGCGCAACTCGTGGGCCTGCGGCCGGTGTTCCGTTTCCCGGATCGCCAAGACGTTGCGGCGGCCGGTCTCGGTTGCCGCGTGCCGATCCAGCACCTTGCGACGCGCGTGCTCGGCAGCCTGCTCGGCCTCCTCCAGAGCGTCGAGCGCGCGACCGACGCGGGCGACGAAGTCGGCCGACGGCGCTGCCTTCGACAGATGGTGCGAGAACGCCGTCCTCTCGTAGCCGGCGACCTGCGCGACGCGCGCATGGGTCAGGCCGATTGCGGCGATTCGCGCTCGGATGTTCGATGCGAGAACGTTGGACATGGGCAGACCATATATGAGTCATGCCTAATAGGTCAACACAATGTTGTTGGTAGTCTCCTTGCTCATGGTCGGGCTACGCATTGCCCGGGCGCGGCGGCATGCGCGGATGAAGCAGGTCGACCTCGCTGCGGCAATGGGCAACGGCATTGATCAGTCCATGGTCTCGATGATCGAGACAGGGCGCCTCCTGCCGTCCTTCGCGCGCGCCACTCAAGCAGCGCAAGCGCTCGGTGTCTCATTGGACTGGGTCGCAGGCCTTACCGACGACCCGGCGCCGGCCGACCAAAGGCCAAGCCCAGTCAAGGAATTACCGGGCGCAGACTGGCTGATCGCCCCCTACGCGCAGGACGTGCGCGCGGCAGCCGGGGCCGGCTTGGAGCCGTGGCATGAAGCCGCAGACTGCGGCGTGGCGCTGCACCGCGCCGTGCTGCCGTCCTGGGCGCGGGCCGAGGGGCTGATCTGCATCCGGGCGACCGGCAACTCGATGGAGCCGGACATCCACGACGGGGACCTGGTCGTGCTCGACCGCACGAGCGCCGAGCCGGTCGACGGCCAGACGTTCGTGCTCCGCACCGACGCCGGCCTGATCGTCAAGCGGCTGCGCCGCCGTGGCGCCGCCTGGGAGATCGCCAGTGACAACCGCCGCTACGGGCCGCGCGGCGTCGCCGCCGAGGATCGAGTGATCGGCCGCGTCGCGTGGTCTGGCCCCCGCCGCGCTGATGGACACGACGGGCGGGAGAGACGATGATGCGGGTGATGTTGACCGCCGACGCGCAGCAGCTGGACATCAGGTTCAAGTCGCTTCAGTTCCGGCAGGTGCCCGAGGCGCGCATCGCCGGCGTCGGCCGCACGTTCGTGGGCTTCGTCGTCACGGACGTGACCCCGCAGACCGAGGCCGACAGCAGGACCGCCCGGGAAGAGGAGCTGGTGGAGCTGTTGGTCGAAGTGCCGAACAGCGATGACCTGAACGCCTGCCGTGAGCTGGCCGCGAAGCAGCTGCACGCGCAGCTGCTCAAGCTCGCCGCGCGGCTACGCCGGACCGGCTGAGTCTTCGTCCTTCGGGCTTGGGGGCCGCTGGATGCGACCTAACTTCCCTCGTCGGCATACGGATCGACGGGCTCCTTGCCGACGTTCCGGTTCTCGTCGACCGGGTACCACTTGCCGTCGTCCCCCCGGGTGTAGTCGCGACCGTTAATCTCTTCGGTGACTATGCCCGTGGCGGGGAACCACGTGCCGTCTTTCTGCCGTAAATAGAGGTGGCCGTCGATGAGCTTCAGGTTGCCCGGCTTCGAGTTGCCCTGTGTATCCATCCATGGTCGCAGGGGCACGGGCCGGCCGGACCAATCGGTGTCTACGTACTCGTCGTCGTCGTTACCCATCCCAGATCGGCCGCCATCCTATCGAACGCGGCTGCGATCGGCAAGAAGTCGTTGTGAGTCCACGCCGTCATAGCTTCGGGCGTCGGCAACCTGAGCGTTTCGTCGATCTCGTCCAGCATTGAGATCGACCCCGACCGCCACGCGACCCAATGCGCGTAGACGCGGCCGAACACCTCGGCCGGGCGCATCAGATAGCGCACGAATCTGGCATGCGCTCTCCGGTCCTTCAGGGCATCCTCAATGGCTTCCACATCCTCCGGCGGCGCGGCCGCCAAATCCCGCTCCAGGCGACTGATCTGGTGATCGGTGCGCAGGAACTCCTCCTGTAGTGTTCGCCACCTCTCGGATGATTCGACCGCGTGCCACAGAGCGTGCATCTGGGCCGTCCAGGTCACCGGCTTGTCGGTTGCCGCCCTGTCGCTCGGCGGCAGAGCGCGGCGATCGATCATGTGGCCGATCTCGTGCGCCGCGGTCAGGTGCGGGTGTTTGCTGCCAGGGCGCAGATGGATGCGGTCCCGGTCACTGCCGGCGTGGTATTCGCCGCTGCTGCTGTCGTCGTCGGGAAACATGACCACGTCGGTCGGGAGGAGCCCGGTGGCGCCGTGCACCCGGTCGACCGCCTCAGTCACGTGCTGCACGGCACCCTTCATGTTGCCGCGCATCGCGTGCGGCTGGAGCGCGTCGCTCACCGCCATGCCACCTTCCGGCGTGGCCGGCGCCAAGCCCGCGCTCGCGGCCAAGCGCTGGTCGTTGTCGCGGAACTGATCGCGCTGGCGCTCCTCTCGTTGGCGGCGGTCGCCGGGGTTGTACTCGAAACCCTTGCTGATGCCGGCGTAGCCGGTGAACTTCTGCCCGGTGCGCGGATTGTCGTACTCGAACGGCCGGAGCGGCGGCGCGGTGGTCTGTACGCTCTTTCTGGCGGGCTCGCCGTCGCCCTGGACCGGCGCCGGGATGCGGTCGCGCAGGTAGCGCCGGTACTGCGCTCGGCTGACCGCGCGGCTGTAACACTTGCAGCCCCAGCCGTTCGACGGATTTGCGATCGACCACCACGGATCGTCCTTCGGCAGCAGCACGCCGTCCCAGGCCAAGTGCTCTTGCCGGTGCTGGCGGCTCGGCCCGACCCGGTAGATCAGGTAGGGATGCGACGTCGACCGTTGCGCGCGTTCCCAGACGCCGACCTGCGAGGCCTGCCGCATGTTGACGCGCCAGATCGTCTGTAGTCGGCGGGAGCTGCCGAGCTGCGCCTCGACGACCGTCTTGCCGGTCACCGGGTCGGTCATCGTCTTCTTGCCCCACCAGCCGCGCCGGCTCATGAGGTCTTCCATCTCTTGCGCCCACCGCTCGTAAGGGATGCCGTCCCGTTGCGCCTTCACCAGCGACTCCTGGACGTCGGCGAGCAGGGCGCTGTCGAGCATCTTGGCGACCGTGAAGGCGTGCTGGTGCTCCTCACGCCAGACATCTCGGAACGAGAACCCGCGTGAGACCTCCTTCTGCTTGAGGTAGTCGATGGCCTCCTTCGGGGCCGGAGGCGGCGCCATGCGGCTACTCGGTGGAGCGGAACCGGGCGTCCCCGACTCCGCGGGCGCGAAGCAGCGAATCGGCCAGCGCCATCGTGACTCGGTCGCTGTCAAGCCGGTCGAGCAGCTCCGGCAGCCGCCGCTTGGCCTCCTCATAGGAGGTAGCGTCGCCGGCCAGCCATGCGACGGCCGCGTGGATGTTAGCCGTCATCGGAGTCCATTCCTGCCCTTCGAGCAGCTCGTCCAGCTCATCCCGGACGCCGGCGCCGCGCTGCCCGTTGAGCGCCGCCGGCAGCGCCCGCATCAGCGCCGCCTGCAGCGCCGCGTTGGGCAGCGCCGCGTTGGGCGGCGCCGGCATCCCGGCGGCCGGCCGCTGCAGCACCACGTCGCCCTCTTCGGGCTCGGTCAGGCCGAGCTTGCCGTACAGCTCGCTCGCCTTCACCCGCATACCCCGGTCGATCAGCTTGACCGCGTTCTCCACCAGGCTGTCGACGTCCTCCGGCCGCGGCACCGGCAGCCGCAGCGCCGGATACCGCTCCTGCGGCCCCCAGTTGAGCATCACGTAGGGCCGCACCAGGTCCCGGTTCAGCGTCGCCTCCAACTGCGAGGCGTCCGCCTCCTTGATGTCCAGACGCACCTCTTCCTGCGCGTCCTGCGCGCCGAGCTTCCCCGGCGTCCCCTCCGTGGTCGCCGTCTGTCCCAGCACCAGCTTGCTCACCTGGTCGTCCACCCACGTGACCAGCTGCTCGAAGTGTCCGGTCGACGATCCCGGCTTCACCGCATCGACCACGTCCACCACCATGCTCTCCGGCACGATCACCCCGATGTCGCGCCCCATGTTGGCGACCGCCCGCCGCAAGACGTTCTTGTCGTTCGCGGTCGCGTTCTTCGGGAACCGCCCGATGCGCAGCGGATGCCCGTACACCTCCATGTAGGCCGCCCAACTGGCGACCGCCGACGCCTTGATCAGGTGCAGGTACGCCGCGCACGTCACCAGCCCCGCGCGGATCGGCAGCCCGCTCTTGAGGTGCGGCTCATGCACGATGAACTTGTACGGGCGCAGCGGCGTCAGCCCCGCCCCGTCCCGCAGCAGCAACCGCCGCCCGGTGCGCCGGTCGTACTCGAACCACCGCGGGTCGCGCCACTGGTAGGCGGCCGGCTTCCACGGCACGCCCGACACGTCCCACAGCACCTCGGTCACCGAGTACCCCTTGCCGAGCCCGTCCAGCGCCGAGGCGATCAGCTCCGGGAAGTGATCGCCGATCACGTCGCGGCGCACCGCCGCCGCCATCTGTTGCGACCGCTCGTCTTCGCCGGCCGGCTCCACCACCGGGTCCAGCCCGACGATCGCCAGCTTGCGCGTCGACAGCACGCTGCGGTAGTGCGCATCGTGCTCCTCGATCTCCTCGGCCAGCGTCATCAGGTCGGCAGTCGCGCCGGCCTTCGCCTCCCCGATCAGGTCGGCCAGCCGCGCCGGCCGCAGCGTGCGCACGATCTCGCTGGTGTTCCACGGCGAGCGGACGCTGAACACGTCCCCGCCGGCGATGTCTTCGGCAAGCTCCTCGGCCAGCTCAGTCTTCTCGGCCAGCTCAGGCTTCTTCGTCCCAGTCTTCATCGTCGATGCCCCTCCATCGGTCCTGCCCGGTGACGCCGGCAACCGCCTCGTACTCAGCCGGCTGATAGGCGTCGTCGTTGCGCTGCGCGTAGACCGCCAGCATCCCGGCGATCACCGAATCCCCGTGCCGCTTGCGCCCGGGCGCGCCGGTCCGCTCGGCGATCACCGGCACGCCCCGGTCGAGCACCACCACGCGGTGGTCGTCGAGGATGTCGGCGTCCCGGGGCAGCGCGAACCCTTCGTCTTCGAGCATCGCCCGGTACCGCGGCAGGTACTCGGCGTAGGTCGCCCGGCTCGCCATCACTTCATGCACGTAGGCCGGCCCACGGTCCTGCGCCACCAACTCCGCGAGCATCTGCCCGTTGCCGCGCGCGTCGATCGCCGCCCCCGCAAACCGGATCACCCCGTCGATCACGTGGTCGAGCACCTGCTTCTGCTGCTGGAACGGCACCCCCCGCATCTCCACCTGCACGATCGAACGCAGCCCCAGCGCGGCCGTCTCAGCCGCCGCGCACACCACCGACAGGTCGCCGGTGCGCCCCACGTCCTGGCCGATGAAGCACGACGGCGGCCGCTCGGCGCCGTCGTGGCCGCGGCGGTGCTCAGCCAGCGCCGGCTCCAGGTGCTCGGCGATCCACTCATCGCAGGCGGCCCGCCGCTCGGCTTCCGGCAGGTAGGTGAACTCCGGCGCGCATTCGTAGCGAACCACCGGGATGGCGGCGTCCATCGCCCGCTCCACCATCGCCCGCGGGAAGTACTTGCTGCCGGCCCGCGACGGGATGCAGTACAGCTCCTCGGCCGCCCCGTCCCCGTAGGTCTCCACCAAGTCAGCCAGCCACCGCCGCTCCCGGTCGGCCGTCCACGACTCCCCCTCCCCGGCGCGCTCCAGGATGCGCCGGTACAGCCCGTCCCCGACCGCCTCGTCGATGGTCGTCCGGTGCACGCTGAACGGCCGCTTGCCGGCCCGCGACTCCTTGATCAACTCGTTGAAGGCGCTCTCCTCCCCGTTGTGCGTCGACAGGATGCGCACGTCCCCGCCCCACATCAGCAGCGCCAGAGCCGCCTTGAGAATCTCGCCGATGTCCTCCACGAACGCCGCCTCGTCGATGATCACCCGCCCCTGCTTGCCGCGCAGCGTCGTCGCACGCGACGGCAGCCCGATGATCCGCTTCCCGGAGGCGAACACGATCCGGTAGGTGCGCACGTCGTCGTCCTCGTCGCGCAGCACCTCCTCCTCCACCGCGCCGGCCGCCAACTGCCAGATGCGCGCCCACTCCGCGCACGTGTGGATGAACTCCCGCGAGATGTCGAGGTTGTAGGAGATGTAGTAGACGTCGATCCCGCCGGTCTGCGCCGCCGACAGCACCGCATCGGCCGCCTCCACCCAGGTCGCCCCGATCCGCCGCGACTTCTCGTACACCTTCACCTGCGCCTGGTCGGCGAGCCAGCGCCGCTGGTACGGCAGCAGCGAATCCGCGATCACCTTGGTCACCCCGGCGCCGGCGCCGCCGGCGGTCACGCTACGCCCAGGATGCGCGCCTTGATCGCGTCGACCGTCTCCTGCGACAGCCCCGCCTCCTTGCAGGCCGCCGTCGCCTTCACGGCCGCCTGCTCGGTCGCCTCGGCCGCGATCTTGCGCCGCCGCTCCGCGCTGGTGGTCGCCGCCGACTCCATGTCGCGCGTCGCCCGCGCGATCTGCCCGATCAGCGCCGCCACCTTCGGCGCGCTTTCCGGGTCGCCCATCTCCAGCGCGCGCAGCTCCATCATGAAGTCGAACGCCAGCGTCCGAACCTGATGCAGGATCACCTCGCCCAGGGCGTTCTGACCCTCCGGACCGACCTGCCGCAGGTACATCTCGGCGATCTCCCGCGCCTGCCGGTTGCGGTCGGCGATCTCCCGCATCCGCACCGCGTAGCGGTTGACCGCCGACTTGGAGACGACCGTCTCGCCGGCCTCCGCGTTGAGCGTCGCCGCCACCTGTTCCTGCGTCACCTCCGGCTGCGCCAGCAGCTCCTGGAGACGTTGGCGCTGCTCCGGGCTCAGGCGCTCGATGCTCGACCGCGCCATCAGTCAAGCGGCGTCGGACGGTCGACCCCCGCGACGATCGACCGCCCCGCAGCGGCGTCCACGCCGGCCTGCGTCAGACGCACCACCCGCAGCCCGCCGCCGAGGTCGCGCACCGTGACCAGCCCCCGCTCGCTGAGCCAGTCGACCAGCCCGTCGACCGCCACCGCCGACATCGCGTGCCCGAACCGGCCCAGGATGCTCTGCAGCAGCCGCGTGTTGGACTCCCGCGCCGGGTCCTGGTCGAGCGCCTGCAAGGCGATGATCCGCCGGTTGGCGGCGATCAGATCGCGCATCTCATTCCCCCAGGTACTTCCGCTGCAGCAGCTGCATCCAGTTGTCGATGGCCCTCAGCCGCCCCTCGATGTTGGACAGCCGGTCGATCAGCTGCCGTACCGTGTCATCGCGCAACTGCGACACCTTGTTGTGCAGCACCTGGTTGTGCTCCTTCTGGTCGGCGACCACCGCCGCGATCCGCGTGTCGATCCCCTCCCGGACCGCCGCCACCAGGTCGTGGTGGCGCCGCTCGCGGTCCCGCCGCGCCTGGTAGGAGACCGCGATCAGCGCGCTCACCACCCCGGCCAGGATGCCGCCCAGGATGCTGCCGGCCACCAGCAGCGGCTCCCAGGTCACGGCGCCGCTCCCATCAACCCCATGATCCGCGCCACGTACCGCACCGTCTCCGCAGGCGCGTGCGGACTCACCGCCGGCCACGCCGCGCACCCCCCGCACCGCTCCTGCGCGCGCAGGATGCGCCCGCGCCCGCCGTTGTAGCTGGCCAGCGTGAACGCCAAGCGCTGCAGGCGGTCCGGCAGGTCAGACCAGTGCGCGTGCAGCCAGGCGTCGTACCAGATGCCGGCCGCTATCGACTGTTCCGGGTGGTAGGCGTCGGTCAGCGTCAGCGGCGCCTGCTCGGCGATCTCCTCCCACGTGGCCGGCATGATCTGCATCAACCCCCGCGCCCCGGCGTGGCTGTCGACGCCGGCCCGCAACGACGACTCCGCAATCGCCTGCGCCTTCCACCACCGCCAGTCGAACGCCGGCCCGAAGAACCGCCGGGAGTACTTGCGGAACGTCCCGTCGTAGTCGGCCGTCCACTGCGGATCGTCGACCGGCCGCGCCGCGCAGCCGACCATGAACGCGGCCACCGCCGCGAGCGCCAGGGCGCCGAGTGCGCGCATGTCTCAGTTGAGGCCGAGCCCCACCACGAGCCCGACCGACACGCCGATCGCCACGAACATGCCGGCCACCACCATGCCGACCGCCTGGTTGCGGCAGCGCAACTCGTCGCCGGTCGAGAACGGCGTCATGCGGTCCAGCACCTTGTAGGCGGTCAGCATGAACGCGATCGACACGATCGCCCCGAACACCGCGTAGCCGACGTTCAGGGCGATGATCGCCGCGTTCACCCGACCGGCGCCGGTTCGGCGCACGCCGCAGCGGAGTCCAGGTTGCGCTTGATGCGGTCGGGCGTGCGCGCCTCGTGGCGAACCAGCTCACCGAGCACCTCGATCAGCGGCTGCACCACCTCCACCGGCACCATCACCGGCTGCGGCGCAGGCTCCGCCGGCTCCGGGGCGCACAGGCGCTCGATGGTGGCCACTAGGCCGCCGGCCACCACGCCGGCGAGACCCACCAGCAACTCGACGCGCTCGAAGCCCGCCACGAACGCCACGATGGCCACCACCGCGACCGCCAGCCCGGCGAACAGCCAGGCGTTGATGCGGATCGGAACGATTCTCTTGTCACTCATGCAGCGAGCGTAGGCACGCCGGCCGGCCCCAACCTACGTACCGGCCGTACTAATTTTCCGTTGCCCGTCGCTCCGCTCCGGGAGGGCCAGCCGGCGGCCGGCGCGACCGTCCCGCCCACCGGCCGCCGCGCCGCCGGATCGCCGCTCCCACGCCGGTCCGTTCTCACCCACCACGGACCGCCCCGCACCGTCCCATCCCACCGGATCCCGCCGGATCCCGCCTTATCCCGGCAGGCGTTAGTACGCTAGATCGTCAAAGTTAGTACGTCGCGGTTCACCAAGCGGTCAACGGGACGTGCGCGCCGCCGCCGGCGACCCGATACCGGCGTTCGACGAGGCGACCGGGTTCGGCGTGGCGTTCCACCGCTCGGTCCTGCCCGGCTGGACGCGCCCCGACCGCCTGATCTGCATCCGCGCCGCCGGCGACTCCATGGAGCCGGGCCTGCGCGACGGCGACCTGGTCGCCCTCGATCACTCCAAGACCGAACCGATCGACGGCCGCGTCTTCGTCGTCCGCACCGAGGACGGCTTGGTGGTCAAGCGGCTGCGCGGCCGCCCCGGCGCCTGGACCCTGACCAGCGACAACCGCCGCTACCGGCAGCGGCCGGTGCGCCCGGCCGACCGCATCGTCGGCCGCGTCGCCTGGTCAGGCCCGCCGCGAGACTGAGACGGTTCCGGGATGGACACGACGGGGAGGGAGCGATGATGATGCGGGTGATGTTGACCGTCGACGCGCAGCAGCTGGACATCAGATTCAAGTTGAACCGCGACGTACTAACTTTGACGATCTAGCGTACTAACGCCTGCCGGGATAAGGCGGGATCCGGCGGGATCCGGTGGGATGGGACGGTGCGGGGCGGTCCGTGGTGGGTGAGAACGGACCGGCGTGGGAGCGGCGATCCGGCGGCGCGGCGGCCGGTGGGCGGGACGGTCGCGCCGGCCGCCGGCTGGCCCTCCCGGAGCGGAGCGACGGGCAACGGAAAATTAGTACGGCCGGTACGTAGGTTGGGGCCGGCCGGCGTGCCTACGCTCGCTGCATGAGTGACAAGAGAATCGTTCCGATCCGCATCAACGCCTGGCTGTTCGCCGGGCTGGCGGTCGCGGTGGTGGCCATCGTGGCGTTCGTGGCGGGCTTCGAGCGCGTCGAGTTGCTGGTGGGTCTCGCCGGCGTGGTGGCCGGCGGCCTAGTGGCCACCATCGAGCGCCTGTGCGCCCCGGAGCCGGCGGAGCCTGCGCCGCAGCCGGTGATGGTGCCGGTGGAGGTGGTGCAGCCGCTGATCGAGGTGCTCGGTGAGCTGGTTCGCCACGAGGCGCGCACGCCCGACCGCATCAAGCGCAACCTGGACTCCGCTGCGGCGTGCGCCGAACCGGCGCCGGTCGGGTGAACGCGGCGATCATCGCCCTGAACGTCGGCTACGCGGTGTTCGGGGCGATCGTGTCGATCGCGTTCATGCTGACCGCCTACAAGGTGCTGGACCGCATGACGCCGTTCTCGACCGGCGACGAGTTGCGCTGCCGCAACCAGGCGGTCGGCATGGTGGTGGCCGGCATGTTCGTGGCGATCGGCGTGTCGGTCGGGCTCGTGGTGGGGCTCGGCCTCAACTGAGACATGCGCGCACTCGGCGCCCTGGCGCTCGCGGCGGTGGCCGCGTTCATGGTCGGCTGCGCGGCGCGGCCGGTCGACGATCCGCAGTGGACGGCCGACTACGACGGGACGTTCCGCAAGTACTCCCGGCGGTTCTTCGGGCCGGCGTTCGACTGGCGGTGGTGGAAGGCGCAGGCGATTGCGGAGTCGTCGTTGCGGGCCGGCGTCGACAGCCACGCCGGGGCGCGGGGGTTGATGCAGATCATGCCGGCCACGTGGGAGGAGATCGCCGAGCAGGCGCCGCTGACGCTGACCGACGCCTACCACCCGGAACAGTCGATAGCGGCCGGCATCTGGTACGACGCCTGGCTGCACGGGCACTGGTCTGACCTGCCGGACCGCCTGCAGCGCTTGGCGTTCACGCTGGCCAGCTACAACGGCGGGCGCGGGCGCATCCTGCGCGCGCAGGAGCGGTGCGGGGGGTGCGCGGCGTGGCCGGCGTGAGTCCGCACGCGCCTGCGGAGACGGTGCGGTACGTGGCGCGGATCATGGGGTTGATGGGAGCGGCGCCGTGACCTGGGAGCCGCTGCTGGTGGCCGGCAGCATCCTGGGCGGCATCCTGGCCGGGGTGGTGAGCGCGCTGATCGCGGTCTCCTACCAGGCGCGGCGGGACCGCGAGCGGCGCCACCACGACCTGGTGGCGGCGGTCCGGGAGGGGATCGACACGCGGATCGCGGCGGTGGTCGCCGACCAGAAGGAGCACAACCAGGTGCTGCACAACAAGGTGTCGCAGTTGCGCGATGACACGGTACGGCAGCTGATCGACCGGCTGTCCAACATCGAGGGGCGGCTGAGGGCCATCGACAACTGGATGCAGCTGCTGCAGCGGAAGTACCTGGGGGAATGAGATGCGCGATCTGATCGCCGCCAACCGGCGGATCATCGCCTTGCAGGCGCTCGACCAGGACCCGGCGCGGGAGTCCAACACGCGGCTGCTGCAGAGCATCCTGGGCCGGTTCGGGCACGCGATGTCGGCGGTGGCGGTCGACGGGCTGGTCGACTGGCTCAGCGAGCGGGGGCTGGTCACGGTGCGCGACCTCGGCGGCGGGCTGCGGGTGGTGCGTCTGACGCAGGCCGGCGTGGACGCCGCTGCGGGGCGGTCGATCGTCGCGGGGGTCGACCGTCCGACGCCGCTTGACTGATGGCGCGGTCGAGCATCGAGCGCCTGAGCCCGGAGCAGCGCCAACGTCTCCAGGAGCTGCTGGCGCAGCCGGAGGTGACGCAGGAACAGGTGGCGGCGACGCTCAACGCGGAGGCCGGCGAGACGGTCGTCTCCAAGTCGGCGGTCAACCGCTACGCGGTGCGGATGCGGGAGATCGCCGACCGCAACCGGCAGGCGCGGGAGATCGCCGAGATGTACCTGCGGCAGGTCGGTCCGGAGGGTCAGAACGCCCTGGGCGAGGTGATCCTGCATCAGGTTCGGGCGCTGGCGTTCGACTTCATGATGGAGCTGCGCGCGCTGGAGATGGGCGACCCGGAAAGCGCGCCGAAGGTGGCGGCGCTGATCGGGCAGATCGCGCGGGCGACGCGCGACATGGAGTCGGCGGCGACCACCAGCGCGGAGCGGCGGCGCAAGATCGCGGCCGAGGCGACCGAGCAGGCGGCCGTGAAGGCGACGGCGGCCTGCAAGGAGGCGGGGCTGTCGCAGGAGACGGTCGACGCGATCAAGGCGCGCATCCTGGGCGTAGCGTGACCGCCGGCGGCGCCGGCGCCGGGGTGACCAAGGTGATCGCGGATTCGCTGCTGCCGTACCAGCGGCGCTGGCTCGCCGACCAGGCGCAGGTGAAGGTGTACGAGAAGTCGCGGCGGATCGGGGCGACCTGGGTGGAGGCGGCCGATGCGGTGCTGTCGGCGGCGCAGACCGGCTGTTAGATCCCACATAATCTCGCCGATGGAATCCCGGAATAAATCGTCTGGAGAAGTCTCGGGATGTCCCGGATTCTCCCGTCAGGCGAAAGACTGCGGGACAGCGCTTCGGTAGCCATGGCGGTCGGCGGCGTCGGCATCAGAGGCGCAGTTCTTCGACGGCCGTCTGCAGATGCTCGGCGGTGACCGTGCGCGCATCGTCGAGCGCGGTGGCCGACAAGGCGTAGTGGGCGATGCGGTTGATCTGCCGAGGCAGCCCGCGGGAGGTCTGAAACAGCGCCTCTGCGGCGGCCGGCTCGAACAGCGGCAACTCGCAGCCGGCCAGATGCAGGCGGTGCGCGAGGTAGCCGTCGAGTTCCTCGCGCTGCAGGCCGCCCAAGTGATGGCGCACGACCATGCGCTGGGCAAGCGATTCGTGGACGGTCATGGACAGCCTGCGGCGCAACTCGGTGAGGCCGACCAGCAGCAGGCACAGGCGGTGTTCGGAGTCCATGGAGTAGTTGGTCAACAGGCGCAGGTCGTCGAGCACGTCGGTGCGCAGGAACTGCGCATCGTCGATGATGAGGACCGGCATCCGGTTGGCTTCCCGGACCTGGCGGGTGATCTCGGCGCGGATGGAGCGGTAGGCGGCGGCGCGGGAGCGTTCGGCCGGCAGACCGAGTTCCCAGGCGATCGACTTGTACATGTCCATGACGTTGCCGGTGGTCAGCGAGACGTAGAGCACGCGGTAAGCGCCGGGATGCAGGACGGCGGTCACCGCGCGGCAGACGGTGGTCTTGCCGCCGCCGGGCTCACCGGTGAGCAGTCCGATGCCGCGCAGTTGGAGCAGATGCTGCAGGCGTGCTTCGGCTTCCTGGCGTGCGGCGGACGCGAACAGCAGGTCGGCTTCGATGGCGTCGGCGAACGGCAGGCGGGAGAAGGCGAAGTGTCGCAGATACATCAGTCGGTCTCCTGGCGGCGGTGCAGGTGGCGCAGGGCCAGCGGCGAGGGGGGCGGCTGGGGCGCTGGGGCCTCAGATTCCAGATGGCGGGAGGGCCGGTTGCGCTTGACGGAGGCGTTGGCGTAGGCGTCCAGCAGGGTGGCCTGACCGGCATCGGCGCCGTCGTGGCGGATCAGCAGGGGGCGGCTCGGCGGCGCGTCCGGGTCGTAGCGCACGGTGACGGTGCGGCCGACCAGCAGCGGATCGACTTCGTAGACGCGGCCGTGGAGGCTGATGATGCGGTCGTTCATGACGCGGCGCCTGGCCTCGAACAGGAACAGGTCGTCCAGGTCGCAGCACGCATCGACGCAGCGCACCTCCTCGGTGTTCAACGCCCACTGCTCATGCGGGGTGCTGCCGCGCAGGCCGCTGTGGGGGGCGCGGTGATATTCGCCTTCCAGGTAGGCGCCCAGGCGGCCGTTGAGCGCGTCGAGGCTGGCGCCGTCGTCGGGGGTGAGGAAGGCGAGCAACTGGTCGCGCACGGTGCGGAAGAAGCGTTCGATCTTGCCCTTGCCCTGCGGCTGATAGGGGCGGGCGTGGATCAGCGCGATGCGCAGCTTGGCGCAGACCAGCGCCAGTTGCTGGGAGCGATAGTTGGCGCCGTTGTCGACGTACAGCCGTTGCGGCACGCCGCGGCGGATGAGCGCCTGCTTGAAGACCGGCAGGAAGGCGGCGGTGTTCTCGGCGTGGGCGAAGGCGGCGAACGGACACAGGCGGGTGGCGTCGTCAAGGAAGGCGATGAGGTAGGTCTTGCGGCGGCGCCCGCCGTCGGCGACTGCCGGGCCGTGCATGACGTCGCTCATCCACAACTGGCCGGGGTAGCGGAAGCTGAAGCGGCGGCGGTCGACGCCGTCGGCGGCGGCTTGCGGCCTGCTCATCAGCCCCTCGGCGCGCAGCAGCCGGTGCACGGTGGAGCGCGCCAAGCGCACGCCGTCGGGGAGTTGGCCGCCGTTGGCCGCCTCCTTGATGACCTGCCGCACCGACCAGGATGGGTGCTCGGTCTTGAGCGCTATCAGCAACTCGGCCGCCTGCGGCGGCAGCCGCCGCGGCTGGCCTCGGTCAGCCCGCGGCTTGGGGTACAGCGCATCGAAGCCGCCGCAGCGATAGGCGTGCAGCCAGTCGCGCAGCGTCTCGGCGGCCACGCTGGTGCGCAGCGTGCCGGGAATGTCGTAGGTCTGCGCGGCCTTCGCGCGCAACTGCTCGCCGATCCCGACCGCGCCGGGCGGCTGGTGGGCCAGGTCGGCGATCAAGCGGTAGCGGAACAGCGCCACCTCGCGGCGCTGAGCTTCTTCGTCGTCATTCATGTCGGTCGATCCTTGCTGTTCGGGTCCGTCGACCCGGTGATGACGACACACTACGGAGGCCGCCGACGGCCGGAATCCCCCATCTGCTGTTGCCGGCCAAAAGTGGGATTCCCAGCCCCGTCGAGGCGGGGGCGCAATCCGAGCGGCGCCGGCAGCGACGGCAACGACGAGGCGGCCAGCGTCCGCAGCCTCACCAACACCGCCTTGGTCCCCAGCCGTTTGCGGCAGGCGCTCAGTTCGGGGCGGCAGCCGGCCAGCTCGTCAGGCAGCGAGAGGATCACCGCCCGCAGCGCCGCCCGCACCAGCTTCACGCGGCGGTCCAGCCAGCGCATCGCGCCGGGCAGCCCCACGTAGTCGGTGCGCGCCTTGGCGACCGCCTTCATCAGACTCGGCGACTGCTCGGCGTGGGTGACCGCCTCTTCCAGTTCCTCCAGCGTTCCGGGCAGCTGCGCCGCCAGGCAGTCGGGCAGCAGGCTGAAGGTGGTCTGGCTCTCCGGGCAGTACCAGCGCGCGATCAGCGCCCCGCGCGGCCACTTGCGCCGGTAGGTCCCGTGCCGGGCGAACGAGCAACTGCCGGACTCATGATTCGGGCACCGGTCGAGCCTTGCGTCGCGCCATGCCCTGGTGCTAACGTACTGCTCGCCGGTGAGCCCCGTTTGGTAGCGAAGCTGCACCGGTCACGGCCCGGCGGGTGGCGTCCCGCGCGGGCCTTTTCTCCTTACGGGTTGATCCTCCCAGGATACCCGGCTTCAAGCACCGGCGCAGCCCCCGGCCCGCACTCCACTGCCTCTCCGGCTACCGGCCCCTGTCCCGCATTCGCCCCCCGTCCCACACGATTCGTCTACGAATCAATCTGAGCAAATCCCGCCCCTCTTCTACGAATCAATGCGGGATCCAACACCGGCGGGATCGACGTCTACTACATCTCCTACAACCTCGACATCTCGCGGGAGTTCATCCACACGTGCGCGGAGTGGGCGCGCATCTGGCAGTTGGCGGCCGGCGCGGTGGAGGAGGAGGTGCTGCGCGACGAGGACGACGACGTGCGCACCTACCGGATCGTGTTCGCCTCCGGGAAGCGGATCATCGGGCTGCCGTCGCGTGCGACGACGCTGCGCGGCAAGCAGGGGCGGGTGATCATCGACGAGGCGGCGTTCGTGGAGGACATCGGCGAGATTCTCAAGGCGGCTCTGGCGCTGCTGATGTGGGGCGGGGACGTGCGCATCCTGTCGACGCACAACGGGGAGGAGAGCGCCTTCAACGAGTTGATCAAGGAGTCGCGGGCCGGCAAGCGGCCGTTCAGCGTGCACCGGACGACCATCGACGAGGCGGTCGGGGACGGGCTGTACCGGCGCATCCTGGAGCGCGCCGGGGAGGGGGAGTCGTGGACGGCCGACCGGGAGCGGCGGTGGCTGGCTGACTTGGTGGAGACCTACGGGGACGGGGCGGCCGAGGAGCTGTACTGCATCCCGTCGCGGGCCGGCAGCAAGTACTTCCCGCGGGCGATGGTGGAGCGGGCGATGGACGCCGCCATCCCGGTGGTTCGCTACGAATGCGCGCCGGAGTTCACCTACCTGCCGGAAGCCGAGCGGCGGGCCGCCTGCGAGGAGTGGATCGCCGAGCACCTGGAGCCGGCGCTGGCTGAGCACCGCCGCGGCCACGGCGGCGCCGAGCGGCCGCCGTCGTGCTTCATCGGCCAGGACGTGGGGCGCACCGGCGACCTGTCGGTGGTGTGCGCGGCGGCTGAGACGGCCGCGCTGGGGCTGCGCTCGATCGTGCAGGTGGAGATGCGGGGGGTGCCGTTCCAGCAGCAGAAACAGGTGCTCGACCACGTGATCGACGGAGTGATCCGGTTTGCGGGGGCGGCGATCGACGCGCGGGGCAACGGGCAGATGCTCGCGGAGTTGGTGGCGCAGGACCGGGGGCCGGCCTACGTGCATGAAGTGATGGCGAGCCGGGCGACCTACGCCGAGTACCTGCCGCGGTACCGGGCGATGCTCGAAGACGAAGGGTTCGCGCTGCCGCAGGACGCCGACATCCTCGACGACCACCGCGTGGTGGTGCTCGACCGGGGCGTGCCGGTGATCGCTGAGCGGACCGGCGCGCCGGGGCGCAAGCGGCACGGGGATTCGGTGATCGCGGGGATGCTGGCGGTCTACGCGCAGCGCAACGACGACGCCTATCAGCCGGCTGAGTACGAGGCGGTCGCCGGCGTCACCGGGCAGGACCGATGGAGGGGCATCGACGATGAAGACTGGGACGAAGAAGACTGGGACGATGAAGCCTGAGCTGGCCGAGAAGACTGAGCTGGCCGAGGAGCTTGCCGAAGACATCGCCGGCGGGGACGTGTTCAGCGTCCGCTCGCCGTGGAACACCAGCGAGATCGTGCGCACGCTGCGGCCGGCGCGGCTGGCCGACCTGATCGGGGAGGCGAAGGCCGGCGCGACTGCCGACCTGATGACGCTGGCCGAGGAGATCGAGGAGCACGATGCGCACTACCGCAGCGTGCTGTCGACGCGCAAGCTGGCGATCGTCGGGCTGGACCCGGTGGTGGAGCCGGCCGGCGAAGACGAGCGGTCGCAACAGATGGCGGCGGCGGTGCGCCGCGACGTGATCGGCGATCACTTCCCGGAGCTGATCGCCTCGGCGCTGGACGGGCTCGGCAAGGGGTACTCGGTGACCGAGGTGCTGTGGGACGTGTCGGGCGTGCCGTGGAAGCCGGCCGCCTACCAGTGGCGCGACCCGCGGTGGTTCGAGTACGACCGGCGCACCGGGCGGCGGTTGCTGCTGCGGGACGGGGCGGGGCTGACGCCGCTGCGCCCGTACAAGTTCATCGTGCATGAGCCGCACCTCAAGAGCGGGCTGCCGATCCGCGCGGGGCTGGTGACGTGCGCGGCGTACCTGCACCTGATCAAGGCGTCGGCGGTCGCCAGTTGGGCGGCCTACATGGAGGTGTACGGGCATCCGCTGCGCATCGGGCGGTTCCCGAAGAACGCGACCAAGAAGGACAAGAACGTCTTGCGGCGGGCGGTCGCCAACATGGGGCGCGACATCGGGGTGATCGTGCCGGAGAGCATGGTGGTGGACGTGGTCGATGCGGTGAAGCCGGGATCGTCGACCGGACACTTCGAGCAGCTGGTCACGTGGGTGGACGACCAGGTGAGCAAGCTGGTGCTGGGACAGACGGCGACCACGGAGGGGACGCCGGGGAAGCTCGGCGCGCAGGACGCGCAGGAAGAGGTGCGTCTGGACATCAAGGAGGCGGACGCCTCGCAGTTGGAGGCGACGCTGAACCGGGACTTGGTGCGGCCCTACGTGATGCTCAACTGGGGGCCGCAGGAGCGGTATCCGGCGCTGCGGCTGCCGGTGCCGCGGCCGGAGGACGTCGACAGCCTGGTGGAGAACGCGGTCAAGCTGATCGACCGGGGTATGCGGGTGAAGGCGAGCGAGCTGTACGGCAAGCTCGGCCTGACCGAGCCCGAGGAGGGCGACGTGGTGCTGCAGCGGCCGGCCGCCGGGATGCCGGCGCCGCCCAACGCGGTGCTGCAGGCGGCGCTGATGCGGGCGCTGCCGGCGGCGCTCAACGGGCAGCGCGGCGCCGGCGTCCGGGATGAGCTGGACGAGCTGCTCGAAGGGCAGGAGTGGGAGCCGGTCACGCGCCCGCTGCACGACGCGGTGCAGGCGTGGGCGGAGGGGATGGAGTCGCTCGACGAAGCGCAAGAGCGGCTGCCGGAGTTGCTGCGGAGTGTCGGCAGCCAGGGGTTCGTCGAGCGGCTGGCCGCCGACCTGCTGCGCGCCCGCGGCTTGGGCGACCTGCGCTTCGACGACCGCGACGACCGCACCGCCTGACGCATGGCTGACCGCGACCCGGCGGGGCCGCCGCCCAAGGAGGCGGTCGACTACCTGCGCCGCAAGGGCGTCCGCCCGGCCTTCGACTACCGCGAAGTGTGGCGCGAGGAGCACGCGCACGCCTTCACCGTCGCCAACATGATGAAGCTCGACCTGCTGGCCGACGTGCGGGCATCGATCGCCAAGGCGCAAGAGGAAGGCACGCCGGCCGCGCGATGGAAGGAGGAACTGGCCGCCGAGCTGTCCAAGCGCGGCTGGTGGGGCCGGCATCCGCCGCCCGATCCGAACGACAAGCAGGCGGTCGAGAAGGCCAACCTCTACATCTCCCGCCGGCTCGACACGATCTGGCGCGTCAACACGCGGCAAGCCGCCCAGGCCGGCGTGTGGGAGCGGGGCCAGCGCTCCACCAGTCACCCGTACATCCTCTACCGGGTCGGGCCGAGCAAGCGCCACCGCGACCAGCACCTGGCCTGGGACGGACTGCTGCTGCCCAAGGACGCCGAGTTCTGGACGGTCGCCAACCCCATGAACGGCTGGGGCTGCAAGTGCTACACCCGCTTCGTCACCAAGGCGCAGTATCAGCGCTACGTGGATCAGGGCGTCCCGGGGCCGGTCGTGGGCGACGGGCTCCCCGCGCGCAAGCGCGTCCAGACCGAGGAGCCGGCGCTACGGCCCATGCAGTATCGGAACGACAAGACCGGCGAGGTTCATACCGGGTTCACGGGCATCGATCACGGCTTCGAGCGGAATCCGGGGGGCGGCCGAGCCGAGCAGCTCGGCCAGGTGTTCGAGCGGAAACTCGGCGCGCTGGCGACCGACACCGTGCCGGTCGGCGCCGAGGTGTCCAGCGGCCTGGACGTGCAGATCACCGGCAAGCTCGGCGCCAGCGTCGTTCACGCCATCGACACCATCGAACTGGTTCATGGGGACGGCAACCTGCCGAAGCCGAGACCGGTGCAGCAAGACGAAAAACTCATCCCGCGCGCCGCCACGCGGCATGTACGGACAAGCGATGGGCGTCGCAGGGTCGTTCGCATCTTGATGCGAGAACGAGACAATCCGTGGCCCGAGATGCTGGTCGTCCACGAGATCGGGCACTACCTGGACATCGCCGGCTTGCCGGGAAACGACCACCAGTCGACTTTGGCGACGATGCCGGAGATGAAGGCGCTGCTCCAGGTGATCTACGGCACTGTGACGTGGCGCGCGATCCTGCGAGGCCGGCGTGACGCCAAGGGACCGAAAGACATCAGGGAGTGGAATCGTCTGTCGTGGCCGTTGGAAGCGTTCGCGCGCGCGTACGTCCAGTACATCGCGTGGAAGAGCGGGGACGCCACCCTGCGGCGGTCACTCGACGAGCGCATGGCCGCCGACCAGCCGCCGCGCATCAGGCTGTCGCAGTGGCCGATGGAGGAGTTCTTGCCGATCGCGGCGGCTATGGATAAGCTGTTCGAGAAAGCAGGATGGCTGACCATACGGTAGGGACCGACTTCCAGGGCCGGCCGGTCGACCGGTCGATCTCCGACGCCGAACTCGAAAGCTCCGACGACTACGACGGCCCCGAGGACCTCGTGATATTCATTCTCAGCGACGGCCGGCACGTCGCAGGGTTCGGCGAGGGCGAATGGTACGAAGTCGACGAGAGAGGCGCCGTGCTGTCGGATCAGCCCGTGGACCGAGCCATCGTCGAGAACGACTTCCACGACGACGTCGACTGACTGCGCCTGCCTGCCTATACCTCGCCGGCCGGATGCAGACGCGAAGCGAGCTTGAGCAGCTGCGCGTGCAACCGCGTCGCGGCCAGCTCACGGCAGGCGTTCAGGTCATCGCTGTTCGGCACTTCGACCACCAGCTCCACCAGCTCCTCTTCCCGGGCGGTCCTGCTGCCCGCGTCAGCCTGCGGGGTCACGTCCGTGACGACGAAGCCCACGAACGTGCGGCCGACGCCGGCGATGCGCGCCTCGGGCACCTGCCGGAACTGAATCGACTTGAACCTGATGTCCAGCTGCTGCGCGTCGGCGGTCAACATCACCCGCATCATCATCTCTCCCTCCCCGTCGTGTCCATCCCGGAACCGTCTCAGTCTCGCGGCGGGCCGGACCAGGCGACGCGGCCGACGATGCGGTCGGCCGGGCGCACCGGCCGCGGCCGGTAGCGGCGGTTGTCGCTGGTCAGGGTCCAGGCGCCGGGGCGGCCGCGCAGCCGCTTGACCACCAAGCCGTCCTCGGTGCGGACGACGAAGACGCGGCCGTCGATCGGTTCGGTCTTGGAGTGATCGAGGGCGACCAGGTCGCCGTCGCGCAGGCCCGGCTCCATGGAGTCGCCGGCGGCGCGGATGCAGATCAGCCGGTCGGGGCGCGCCCAGCCGGGCAGGACCGAGCGGTGGAACGCCACGCCGAACCCGGTCGCCTCGTCGAACGCCGGTATCGGGTCGCCGGCGGCGGCGCGCACGTCCCGCACCCAGGGCACCACGACGTAGTTCGCCAGATCGGGTGACCGATCTGCGCCTCGCTGATCGGCCGGCGTGGGATCGTCAGTAAGGCCGACCAGCCAGTCGAGCGACACGTCGAGCGCCTGCGCGGCCTTCACGGCCCCGGCAAGCAACAGGGCCGACCTGCCAGTCTCCACATGGGAGACCATCTGCTGGTTGTAGCGGTCGCCCAGCTGGACGGCTAAGTCCATCTGGCTTATCCCCTTCTGCCGCCGGGCGGCTGCCAGCCGCGTGCTCAACACGCACGACAGGGTAGCAACACAAAGATGGTTGACAGACTAACTCAGTTAGTATACGGTCCCGCTTCATGGACAACAGTGCTGTTTGCGATCTGCGTCAGAGGGTGCGCGCGTCCGCGATCTCGCAAGACCGCTTGGCGCGCGCGCTGGGCATGGACCGTTCGTGGCTGAGCCGCATCCTGAGCGGCAAGCAGCGGATGCCGGCGGACCTTGAGGAGCGGCTCAACCACGCCCTTGACGCGCTGGAGAACGCGGAGGCGGCCGCCGAGGAAGCGCGCCGCAAGGTCATGGTGCGCGAGGGGTTGGCGTCGTGAGCGCCGCACAGGAGGCGGCGCGGGGGCGGATCGACGTCGCCGACGCCCGGAATGCCGGGATCGTCGGCGACCGGCTCGCCGCAACCGAGATCGCGCACCGGAACCTGCTGGCGGTGCAGGCGGCTGAGCACCGGCCGCAGGCCCACGAGTTGCGCCGCGGCACCGGCGAGACGCCGGAGACGTGGCACGGAGCGGCCTCATGAGCGGCCCGCAGAAAGGCCCCCACGTGGCGCTGGTGGAGCGCCTGGAGCGCGCGGCTGACGCTCAGCCCCAGGAAGGCAGCGAGAGCGAGCACGTGATCAGCGGCTGGACGGTCCGGTCGCTCGAAGTCGAACTCCGCATCTATGAGCGCTCCGGCCACTACGGCGAGCGCTGGCGGCACGCGGCCGCGCTCCGAGAGGTCCAGACCCGCCGCCAGCCTGCCGACGCCCGCCTGCCGGAAGTCTGGTCGTTCGTCGGCGACCTCGCCGCAGCGCTCGATCTGCGCCAGGTGCTGGTGACCGGACTCGACCGCCTCACCGCCAGAAGCCGCCGCAACGACATCCTCTGCACCCTTCGCATGCTCGAAGTCAATCCCACCATCGCCATCGTCACCGCCCAGGCCTCGGCCGCTCCGGCGGACGCCCCGGCGGACTCCGAACAGACGACCGCCCTCACCGCCGACGACAGCGAGTATCTGACCGAGGCCTTGCGCCAGCCGGCCGCAGGAGACGCCCCGTGAGCGTCGCCGCCGCCGACGTGCGCATCGCCATCGACGGCGCTCCCTGGCGGCGCTGCCGCCGCGCGGTCATCGCCAGCACCGAAGAACGCAGCGCCGCCAAGCTCGCCACCCTCCCCGGCGACTCCGTGCCGGGCGGACCCGGCGCCGCCGTAGACGTCTGGGTCCGCGGCGCACACGCCTGGCGCGGCGCCATCGACCGCATCTCCGACCACGGCAACCGCGGCCAGACCGCCGTAGCCGAATCCGCAGCTTCGGCCGCCATGCGCGCCGTCGTCGGCCCGCAAGCGTGGCTGAACACCACCGCCCGCAGCGTGCTGGCCGACGTGTCCCCCGTGCCGCTGGCCGCTTCGGCATGGCCCGAGGCGGCCCTGCCGCGCTTCTCTCTGCCCGCCGGCGCCACGTTCCGCTGGGCGGTCGAGGCGCTGCGCCGCGCCTGCGGCCTCCGTTCCATCGGCTGGACCGACGACCGGGCCGGCTCCCTGCGGATCGGTGTCCTGCCCGGCGTGGCCGCCCCGGCGCCGCTGCCGTCGATCACCGGCCGCGAAGTCCTCACCAAAGCCGGCGCCGTGCGCGTGCTGCCCGCAATCGGTCTCCGCCGCCTCGACCGCATCGACGTGGACGGCGCCGCCGGCATCGTCATCTCCGTCCGCACCGTCCTCGCCGAGCGCAGCCACGTGTCGACCATCGTCTGGGAGGAACAGCCGTGAAGCGGTCGATCCGGGACGCCATACGCCGCATCGCCTGGTCCGGCGTCTCACTGCCGGTCCGCGCCCGCGTCCGGTCCTCGTTCGTGGCCCGCCGCGCCGGCGGTTACGGGTGCACCGCCGAGGTCCTGGACCGCACCGGAGCCGCCACCGGCGAAGTACTCGAATCCCTGCCGCTGTCTCCCATCTGGTTGGGCGCCGACGGCCGCGGCATCTACGCCGCGCCGGCAGCCGGCCAGGTCGTGATCGTCGACTGGATCGACGGCGACCGCTCCCAGCCCTACATCGCCGCCATGGACGGCGCCGCCAACGTCCCTTCCGCCGACGCCGCCGCCGGCCCGCTCGTGCTCACCGACGGCGGCGGCACGATCATCAAGATCAGCGGCCGCCGCGTCTCGGTCGCCACCAGCCAACAATCCCTGGTCGCCGCCCTCGAACGGATCGTCGACGCCGTCGCGGCGCTCGTCGATACCGCAGGCCACCCCATCGCCCCCGCGTCGTGGCCGGCCGCAGCCCTCAAGCAGCGCCTCAGGCAGGTGCTCGATGACTGACGCCCAGCTCGGCTCCGACGTGCTGCTCGACGCCGACGGCGCCGACCTGCGCACCACCGCAGCCGACGACCTGACGCCGATCGCCGGCGCCGACGTGGTGCGCCAGGACCTCGCCGAGGCGCTGCGCACCCCGCTCGGCAGCCTGCCGTGGGACCCAGGCGCCGGCAGCGCCCTCCTGCAGATGCTCTCAGGCGTCACCGCCGCCCCCGGCGCCGTCGAAGGTGAACTGCGCAGGGTCGCCTTGCGCGACCCGCGCATCGACGCCGCCACCATCGCCATCCGGCCCCCCGACGCCATCGACCAGCCGTGGCGCATGACCTTCACCGTGCTCGGCTCCGCCAACACCGTCGCCCTCTCCTTCGACCCGCGATCCCTGGCCAATGTCTGACCCAGACCCGCTCTCGCTGATCGACGCTGCCGACGACCAGATACGCGCCCGCGTCACCGAGATCGGGGAAGCCAACACCGGCCTGCGCAACCGCGCCTCGGTCGGCGTGCTCAGAGGCATCTGGGAGACGATCGCGTTGGTGGTCAGGAGGCTCTACGCCGCCCACGTCGCCCCCATGTATGCCCAGGCGGACCGCTCGCGCGCCACCGGCGCCTGGCTGCGGATGCACGCCGCCTATCTCGGCGTCCCGCCAAAACCGGCAACAGCCGCCGAAGGCGCCCTGCAGGCCCTGTCGCCGCAGACGGTCGCCATCGACGCCGGTACGCCGATCTCGGTGCAAGACTCGGCGCAACGCCTGATCGTCGCGGCCGACACGCAGGTCAACGAAGGCGCCGCCGCCGTCGTCCCCGTGCGCGCCGAGACCCCGGGAGCGGCCGGCAACGTCGCCCCCGGATCACTGCTCACGATGCCCGCACACCCCGACGTCACCGTGTCGGCGCCCCGCAACTGGATCACCACCCCCGGCGCCGACGCCGAAAGCGACGATGCCCTGCGCCGCCGCGTCGATGACCGCTGGGCTTCGCTCGGCGCCGGTCAGCCCGAAGCTCAGTACCGCTACGCCGCCGAGAGCCGCCCCGGAATCGCCCGCGCCGTCGTCGTGCGCACGCCGCGCGGCCCGGGGTGCGGTCGACCTCGTACTGATCTCGACCGCACCCACCGGCGTCCCCTCCGCCGACCAGATCGCCGACGTCACCCGCATCCTCGACGGCCTGCGCATGGTCTGCCGCGACCTCACCGTCAGGGGCGGTGCGCTCGTCGACGTCGATATCCGGGTCTTCTACCGCGGCCCCTACTCCGACGCCCAGGTCCAGCGCGCCATCAAGCAGGAGATCGACGCCGACGTCGACTCGGCGGCCGTCCGCCTGGCGGCGATCTACCGCGCGGCAGCCGTTCGGCTGCCGAACCTCGAGTACTTCGGTATCGCCGAACCCCTGCACGACGTCGTCCCCGCCCCCGGCGACCTGCCGCAGATCAGCGTGGCGGCGGCCGTCGGCGAGGCGCCCGCCTCCGGCGGCGGCGGGACCGCAACCGGCGGCCAGGCCATCGCCGACAGCCTCCCCTATGGCGTGCACCGTCGCCGGCGCGTTGACGCCGCAGCCGCCGAAGGTCCCAACCGCCAGCGGCCGGTGGGCGCTCGCAATGCCCGCCCTCGCCGCCGGCCAGACCTGGTACTTCGGCCCGCTGCCAAGCGGCGTGGAACTCACCGCCGTCGAGCAGTTCACGATCGACGTCACCGCCGACTGGCAACTCGACGCCGCCACCGGCCTCTATGTCTACGCCCACGGCGCCAGCGTCCCGGCCGGCGTCCGGACCGACGTCGAGATCACCGCCCGGAGAGTCTCCGCCTCATGATCCGCACGTGGCTGCGCACGCTCACCATCCCCTGGATCGAGCGCGGCATCAGGGGCGCCCTGGCGCGCACCGTCGCCGCCGCAGGAGACCTCGTCGCCGAAGACGCTCGCCGAGCGCTCCGGCAGCGCCTCCCAATCACCGCCGCAGACCTGCAGGCGCACGCGCGCAACAGCATGCTCCGCCGGCGCCCCGGTGAAACCGATCGAGACTGGCGCCTCCGCCTCGCCGTCGCCGGCCAGGAGATGGCCCAGCAGGGCCAGGTGCGTGACGTGCGCCGCCGCCTGGATCAGCTCCTGGGCGCCGGCTCCTGGCGGATCGAGGAATATCCGCAGAACGGGTTCTACGTCGGTGATGCCGTCGGCGACCCGGTCAAGTCGGTCACCAGCGCGCCGCTGCTCGCCGTCGTGCTGCCGGCCGCCCCGGCCGCAGAACCGCAGAATCACTTCCGCATCGGAGACAGCTACGTGGGCGGCCCGGACGCGGTCGGCGGCACCGAGATCAGCCCCGCGCCCGCCGACCCCGACCTGGACTACCTCATCACATCCCTCGACCCCGACATCAGGGTCGTCATCAGGAGAGACTCATGAACAAGGTCAACTGGATCGACGGCAGGTACACCACCCCAAACGACTTCAACGCCATGCAAACGGAACCCGAAGCGCACATTGAGGCGCTAGGGCGCCGGCTGCCGGCCTACGTCGACGGCTGCGTACCTGCCGGCGCCGGCGCCGGCGTCACCATCGGCTCGGGGGTCGCGTGGGACGCCGCCGGGCGGCGCATCGTGATTCCTGCCGGCGGCGCCGCTGTCGACATGACCGGAATCGATCGCCCGGCCGCCAATCAATACCGGTGGCTGACCTGGTTCGCCGCCTACCGGCGTATCAGCCGGGGCACGATGCGCGACAAAATGGGGGTCGACCAGCCTGCGTACTTCGATGACGGCTTCAGCTTAGGGGTCCGCGCCGGCGCCGCATTCGCCGAGACGTCGATCGCCCGCGCACGCGCTCGTCAGGTCGCCACCCGCCCGGCGGCACCGGCCGGGGCCGTCGTGTTGGGCTACAGCATCCTCGATCATCAATCTACCTACCAGACGCTCTTTACCGCCGACACGCTGTTCCGGAGCGAGGCGCCGCGGCCGATTGCGCCGTTCTTCGTCAAAGCCGCCGGCGAGACGCTCGAAGTCCTGGCTTCGATAGGCTCCCTGGTACCACGCCAGCGCGATTATGCGTTCGGCTCAGGCCACGTTTGGATAGAGAGCCTTGGCAACCACACCTTTCCGGTGGCCGCGGTCCTACGGCACCGCCTCCACGTGCATGCATGGTTTGTGCAAGCAAATGGCACCCAGCAGCCGTTGCACGGAGCGGCGTCGAATTGTCAGCTAATCGCGGTGTTTGACCGGGTGGCGTCCTACGGGCCGCAGGAGTATCCGCTGCCTGCAACGGGCGGTTGGTAGGGCGGCACATGGGGCTGTCCATCCGAGCCGCCGATGCATGTGCCCCCCAGGGCCGTGCGTGCTAAGCCGTTAGTACGCTAGATCGCCAAAGTTAGTACGCGCCGCAACAGCATGTATCGCGTGTTTCGGAACTGCCACGACGCGCTCCGCGACGACGGGCGGCTGGTCGTGGTGTTCGCCAACAAGCAGCCGTCCGCGTGGGAGACGCTGGTGACGGCGCTGATCCGCGCCGGCTACGTCGTGAACGGATCGTGGCCGATCCGGACGGAGATGCAGAACAAGGTCGCCGGCGGCGCGCGCCTGGCATCGTCGATCTGGCTGGTGTGCCGGAAGCGGCCGGCGGCGGCGCGGCCGGGCTGGGATCGGCCGGTGCTGGCCGACATGCGGGAGAAGATCACCGAGCGGCTGCGCGACTTCTGGGACGCCGGCATCCGCGGGCCGGACTTCGTGTGGGCGGCCACCGGGCCGGCCCTGGAGGCGTTCAGCCGCCATCCGGTGGTCAAGCTGGCCGACCACGAGGGAGGGCGGCTCACGATCGCCGAGTTCCTGCGCCGCGTCCGCCGCATGGTGGTCGGCTTCGTGGTGAGCCGCCTGCTGCATCACGACGGCAGCGGCGCGGACGGCGAGCTCGACGACCCGACCACCTACTACCTGCTGCACCGCAACGACTTCGGACTCGGAATAGCGCCGGCAGGCGCCTGCATCCTGTACGCGCTGTCGTGCAACGTGGCGGACTCCGACCTGGCCGGCCGCCTCGACCTGCTGGCCCGCGGCTCCCGCGCAACGCCTGCCGGCGCCGGCGAAGACGAGGCCGAGCGCCCCGCCGCCGGCGGCGAAGCGCGCCTCAAGCCGTGGCACGCCCGCCGCGCGCCGCGACTGGGCGAGCCGTCGCCCGACGGCGCCGCGCCGCCGTTGATCGACCGCCTCCACCGGGTGATGCAGCTCTGGAAGACCGGCGAGCAGCGCCGCGTCGACGTTACCTGGAGGCGCGCGGCCTCTGGCGCCACGAGCTGTTCGCCCGCGTCGTGCAGGCGCTGATCGAGCTCGCCGAAGCCGGCTCCGACGAGCGCGCCCTCCTGGAGTCGATCCAGAACCACCTCCGCCCCGGCGCCGGCGTCGGCGGCCAGACCAAGCCGCAATCACGACAAGGTACGCTGTGGTAGAATGACGGCTACACGGGGACCGCCCCGACAAGCCGGGCTCTGCTTGACGCACGGGTGCGATGCGGTGTACCTTGGTCCCATTATTACCCATCAGGCCGCCCCCCGCACATGAAGGGGACTAGGCAGCCTGATTCATACCACCCCAGGGGCGCCTCACGGCGTCCCTGAATTTGCCTATGGACCAGCCCTCCGCTGATCATCGTGTCCGCGTCCGGGTATTCGTCGACTTCTGGAATTTCCAACTCTCCTTGAACCAAGCCGTTTCCGGTTTCAGACCGGACTGGGCGAAACTTGGCCATGTGCTGGCGCGAGAAGCGCTGCAGAGAGTCGACGACGCGGCGCACCTCTCATACCAGGGGATGAACGTCTACGGCTCCTACGGCGAGAGCACGCGCGATCGGGGACTCAAGGATTGGGCCGAAAAAACCCTCGCCGGAATGTCCGGCGTGCGGGTGGAGATGCTGCCGAGACAGCGAAAGCGCCGAGGCCCTCGTTGTCCGTCTTGCTATCAGGAGGTGTCAACCTGTCCCGCCTGCGACGCCGACATGCGCGGTACCGAAGAAAAAGGCATCGACACCCGCATTGCGACTGCCATGATCAGCTTGGCATGGGTCGACAACTACGACGTCGCGGTCCTCGTGTCCTCAGATCGGGATTTCATCCCGGTCGTGGAGTTTCTCGAAACCAAGGGCATCAAGGTCGTGCACGGAGGGTTTCCTCCAGCAGGGGCGGAACTGACAAGGAAGTGCTGGGGCTCCATCGCCATACCAGACATGCGGGACCGCTTCCGGCGAACGTAGGAACGGCTATGAGGCGTTTGTCACGTGACGGGCTCCCGCGGGCCGGCAACGGTGAACCCGCATCGTTGTAGGATGGCTCCGTGATGGCGAATCAGCTCAGGCCGGCTCCCTGGCACAAGATCGTTCGGCTCAAGGAGGAGTTGCGGACGGGGGAGTTGTCGCTGGCCGAGTTCGCGGCCGATCTGCACGAGGTGACGTTGGCGCGCGGGCAGCGTCCGGTCTACGAGGACCCGGCGCGGTTCTTCACCTTCACCTATCCGACCCACGCGCTGCGCGAGCTGGTCAAGGACGTCGCCGGCCGGCTGGCCGGGCGGAGCGACAAGGCGGTGCGGCAGCTGGAGCTCACCTACGGGGGCGGCAAGACCCACACCCTGATCACGCTCTATCACCTGTTCCGCGATCCGGCGGCGCTGCCGGACCTGCCGGCGGTGCGGGAATTCCGGGAGCACGTCGGCGCAGCCCTGCCGCAAGCCGCGCCGGTGGCGCTCTGCTTCGACAAGATCGACGTGGAGCGGGGTATCGACGGGGTGCGCGCGCCGGACGGATCGACCCGCACGCTACGCCACCCGTGGAGCGTGCTGGCGTTCCAACTCGCCGGCGCGGACGGGCTGCGCGCCATCCACGCCGACGGCCGCGACCGGGAGCGCGACACGCCGCCGGCCGAACCGCTGCTGGTCAAGCTGATCGAGCAGCCGCAGCAGCGCGGACTCGGCACGCTGATCCTGGTCGACGAAGTGCTGATGTACGCGCGCGAGAAGGCGGGGACCGACCCGGTGTGGCGCGACCGCATCACCGACTTCTTTCAGTACCTGACGCAGGCGGTCGCCAAGGTCGACCGGGCGGCGATCGTCGCCTCTCTGCTCGCCACCGACCCCGACAAGCAGCGCGGCGACCTGGGCCGCGCGTTGACCGCCACCCTGTTCGACGTGTTCCGGCGGCAGCGCGAAGAGGGCGTGCAGCCGGTGCGCCGGGAGGAGGTGGCGGAGGTGCTGCGGCGGCGCTTCTTCGAGCCGGAGGACCTGCAGGACCCGGCCCGCTTCCGCCCGCACGTGATCGGCGTGGTGCGGGCGCTCGCCCGGCTCGACGACGCGACCGCGCGCGAGGCGGCGGCGGCCGAGGAGCGGTTCTGCGACAGCTTTCCGTTTCACCCCGACCTGACCGACGTCTTCTACAGCCGCTGGACGCAGCTCGAAGGCTTCCAGCGCACGCGCGGCATCCTGCGCATCCTGGCCACGGCGCTGCGCGAGGCGGAGCGGTGGGAGGACCCGTGCCCGCTGATCGGCCCGTCGGCGCTGCTGGCGGCGCCGGGGCGGGAGGACGTCTCGGAGGCGGTGCGGGAGCTGGCCGGCGTGGCGACCACGGAGGGCGCAGGCGAGGGGAACCGCACCGAGTGGGCGCCGCTGCTGGAAGCCGAGCTCGGCAAGGCGCGCCGGATACAGGAGGAGATACCGGCGTTGCGGCGCGGCCGCGAAGCCGAGCAGGCGGTGATCGCCGTGTTTCTCCACTCACAGCCGATCGGCCACAAGGCGCACACGCCGGAGCTGATGCGGCTGGCCGGCAGCGCCGGGCCGGACGAGATCGAGCTGGACAAGGGGCTGCTCCGCTGGCGGGAGATCTCCTGGTTCCTGGACGACGCCGACGCCGGCGTCGACGACCCGTCCGGCGCCCAGTCGCTGCCCGGCTCCTGGAGGCTCGGCAACCGCCCCAATCTGCGCCAGATGCACGACGAGGCGTGCTCGCAACGCGTCACCGGCGACGCGGTCGAGGCGCGCCTGGAACAGGAGGTGCGCCGGACCGGATCGCTGGTCGAGGGCGCCGAGGCGGCGGGCGCCAGCGTGCACCGGCTGCCGGACGCGCCGCGCGACGTGCGCGACGACGGCGCGTTCCGGTACGTGCTGCTGGGGCCGGAGGCGGTGTCGGACGCGGGCCGGCCGAGCGCCGAGGCCATCTCCTACCTCGACTACACGACCGGGCCGGACCGGCCGCGCTCCCATCGCAACGCCGTGATCCTGGCCGTCCCGTCGCGCGACGGGCTGGCGGCGGCGCGTTCGGCGGTCCGCTCGCTGCTCGGCTGGGAGGACGTGCAGGCGCAGCTCGCCGGCCATCAGGTCGACCCGGTGCAGGCGGAGCGCCTGCGGCGCCGGCTGCAGGAGGCGCGCGCCGGGATTCCCGAGGGGGTGCGCCAAGCGTACGGGACGGTGGTGACCGTCGACGAGCGCAACGCGGTCGAGGCGTTCAAGCTGCCGCCGAGCGGCCGGCCGTTGTTCACGGAGATCAAGAGCCAGGATCGGGCGCGCATCAGGGAGACGCCGATCAATGCCGAGGCGCTGCTGCCGGACGGCCCCTACGATCTGTGGCGGGAAGGCGAGCACGCCCGCCTCGTGCGGGACCTGGCCGGCGCGTTCGCCCGCCATCCGCGGCTGCCGAAGGTGCCGAAGCCGCAGCTACTGGTCGATACCGTGCTGCAGGGCGTGGAGCGCGGCCTGCTGGTCGGGCGGTGGGTTCGGCCCGACGGCAGCGACGGCACCTGGTGGCGCGAGCCGGTCGATCCGGCGGTGCGGGAGGACCCGCGGCTGGAGGTGTGCCTGCCCGAACACACCGAACTGAGCCGGTTGTTCGAGGGCTTGCTGGCGCCGGGCGCGCTGCCGGAGTTGTGGGGAGGAACGGAGGAGGCCCCGCAGGTTTCGCTCCGGGAGGTGACCGCGTACTTCGGCGGCGGGCGCGTGGTGAGCGTCCCGCAGGAGGGGTACGACGAACCGCGCACCATTCCGCGCTGCTCGGAGCGGGAGGTGCGCGAAGCGGTGAACCGGGCGGTGGAGCACGGCATCGTGTGGCTCACCAACGGCCCCACTTCGGTCTGGAAGGAGCAGATTCCGTACGGCGCGCTCGAACCGGACGCGGTGCTGCGCCCGGCCCCGGAACCGATCGCCGCGCACGAGCTGACTCAGGAGGCCCTGCCCGGCGCCTGGCGGGACGGCCGGGCCAACGGCATCGCCCTGACCCAGGCGCTGTCGCGCAGCCGCGGCATCGCGCTGCCGTGGGGGCTGGTGCGCGACGCCATCGCGACCTCGACGGCAAGCCGCTGGCTGCGCCTGTCCGACGGCAGCAGCCCGGTCAACTGCGGCTACGAGGCGTCCGGCGGGCTGCTGCTCGAACGCCCCGGCCCTGCGCCCGATCCGCCGCCGGTCGATCCGCCCGCCGCCGCAGGCGCAGTCCTCGAAGGCGCGCAAATACAGGACTTGGCCGAGCAGATTCCGAAGCTGCTGTCGGCCAGCGCCGGCGCCGGCCTGCGCTTCCACGTGCGCGTGGTCCTGGACGGCGACCTGCCGCACGGCGACCGCAACGCCGTCGACGAGCTGCTCGCCGAAGTCTCCGGCGACCTCAAGGCGTCACCCGGCCCCAACGACCGCCAGTGAATCACCGATGCCGGACAGACCCGAAGGAGCAGTACCGATGACCACGACCCTTGACCGCCAGATCCAATTCACGGAACAAGAAGACGAGCCGGACGAAATAGGATACGAGATCGCCTACTACCCTTCCGACCTTACCTTGAAGGGATACTACGACAAGTGGAACGCCGGACATCTGATCATTCCTCCCTTTCAGCGCGGATACGTATGGGATCAAGTCCGGGCCAGCAAGCTGATCGAATCGTTTCTGTTGGGCTTGCCGGTGCCCGGCGTGTTTCTCTACCGCGACCACCTCACCAAAAAACTGCAGCTGATAGACGGCCAGCAGCGCATCATGTCGGTGATCCGGTTCTTCGACGGGCAATTCGGAACCCGCCCTTTTCGTCTGAAGAACGTCAACGAACGATGGCAGGGCAAGACGTTCCAGGAGTTGACGGAGAGCGAGCAGATCGAGCTGCATGATTCGGTGCTTCGCGCCACCATCGTCCGGCAACTCAATCCGGAAGACAACTCCAGCGTGTACCACATATTCGAGCGTTTGAACACCAATACTGTCGGGCTGAACGCCATGGAGATACGTAAGTGCCTCTACCCCGGCCGGCTCTTCACGTTACTCGAAGAACTGAACATGCTGCCCGACTGGCGCAAGATAGTTGGCCCGCCGGAACCGGATCGGCGGCTGCGTGACCTCGAATTGATACTTCGCTTCGCCGCCATGCTCGAAAGCTGGGAGCGGTACGAAAAGCCGATGAAGAAATTTCTCAGCAACTACATGATCGACAAGCAAAAGCTCGCCCCCGTGGATCAGCAGGCGGTGTGCGATCACATTCGCACGACCTTCGAACTCACCTGCGCTGACGTGCTGCGCGGGCTTGGCGAGAAACCGTTTCACCGGAACCGCGTGACGCTCAATCCGAGCCTGCTGGATTCGGTCATGGTGACGGTGTCGGCAGCGCGGGACAAGGGGCATCGGATATGCCGCGCCGGATACGACGAGCTGCTGGGAGACAAGGAGTTCGCCGACGCGGCCATAACCAGGAGCACGAGCGACACCGCCATGGTCAGGAAACGATTTGAACGCGCCCGGCAGGTCATGCTCAGCCGCTGACAATCCGGATGGCCGATAGCATGGTGACAACGCTCCTGCGAACCGAGGAAGCGTACAGGGAAAGCGAGAGTCATTTGCGGGAGTCGAGGGCCGCAGGCTCCCCCATCGAATCGTTTCTTACCGAACACATACTGATACTGCTCTGCGCCGACATGCAACAGGACATTCTTGACATTGCGGATCGGCGGGCAGCCAAGGCGCCGGATGCGGCGTTGCGTGAGTTCGTATCGACTGCCGGGAAACGGGTTCTTCGCGGCCTGTTGAAGCACGAGATCGCTGCGTTCGTCGGGTCCTTTGGTACGCAGTACAAGAGCGACTTCAACGCCGCGCTCGATGATCGGGACGTGCACCTGTATAACAATGCGGTGCAGGAGCGAAATGTGGTGGCTCATCATCGACGTGGGAGCACCATAGGATTCGGCGAGCTCGGCGAGGTGATCGCCGCTGCTCGAAATATCCTGGAGTCCATCGACGGGGTTCTTCTGACGTGAAAGCTACGCGGACGCGGTCCGTGATCGGACTTGACGCAGGCGGGCCATCGTGAACACGTGGCGCTGAGGGGGAGCCGGTGAGCGAGCGCGGCGGGGACGAACGCATCCGGGGCGAGGGGCGCCATCGCTACCGCGCGGTGGCGGGGTGGGGCGCCGGGCCGGACGGGCGTGAGCCGGGCGGCATGGTGACCGGCGTGGCGGTCGGCGCCGGAGACGCGGACCGCGACCGGCTGTACGCGTTCCGGCGTGATCCGGTCGGGGAGGTGCTGGTCTACGAGCGCGACGGCCGCTTCGTCGGCTCGTGGGGCGCCGGCGTGTTCGCCGAGGCGCACAACGTCTCGGTGAGCGCCGGCGGGCAGGTGCTGTGCACCGACCGCAACGACCACACGGTGCGGGTCTTCACCCGCGGCGGCCGCCTGCTGCGCACCCTGGGGACCGCCGGCCGGGCGGCCGCCGGGGAACCGTTCAACAAACCGTGCCAAGCGGTCGTCGACCCCGAAACCGGGGCGATCTGGGTGGCCGACGGGTACGGCAACGCGCGCGTGCACCGCTTCTCGGCGGCCGGCGCGCTCGAGCTCTCGTTCGGCGCCGCCGGCGCCGGCGCCGGCGAGTTCAACCTGCCGCACAGCCTGGCCGTCGACGGCCGCGGCCGGCTGGTGGTGGTCGACCGGGAGAACCACCGCTGCAGCTGTTCGACCGCGACGGCCGCCTGCTGGCGGTCTGGGGCGCCGGCGACCTGCGGCAACCGATGGACGTGCACGTCGACGGCGACGGCGCCATCTACGTGGCCGAATGCCACCAGCGCGTCACCATCTACGACCCTGACGGCGCGGTGATCTCGCGCTGGGGGGAACGGGGCGACCCGCCGGGACGGTTCCCGTCGTTCCTGCACGGCATCTGCACCGACTCGCGCGGAGACCTGTACGTGGCCGACGAGCAGCGCCTGCAGAAGTTCGAGCGCGTCCCGTGACCGTCCGCGCGGGTTGCGGAGCCGGCCGGCCGCGGGGTACTACAGCGCCATGAACGTTTCGGTAATGCGGCGGTCGGCGGCGGCGCTCCTGGGCGCGTGGTTGGTGATGGCGTGCGGCGGCCCGATCGCGTCGCAGGAGCCGGCGGCCGGCAACGGCGGCGGCTCCGGCCCCGTGCGCGACCTTGCGGCCGAGGTGCAGATCTGCGCGGTGCCCAATCCTCACCGCCCGTCCTCGGCGTTCGAGGTCACCAAGTCGAAGGAGGACCGGCACGGCGACTACTACGTGACGTGGCAGTGCCGGGAACCGTGTCCCGACTGGCGCGAGTGCCACGTCGAGGACCGGTCGGTGCGCGGCGCTCCCCGGCGGGCGCTGGCGTTCGTGGTCGACGGCATGGGCGGGCACGCCGCCTATTCGACCGGTGACAAGACCGTGCTGCTGCACGGCGGCATGGGTGGGACCAGCTACCCGTCGTCGCTGGCGCGGGCCATCGAGGAGCGCTCCGACATCGGCACGGTGATGGTGCGGTGGGAGTCCGGCTTCAGGGGGTGGGGATGGTTCACCCGCACCTCGGCCGAAGCGTCGCGGATACCGGCGGTCACCCGGCGCGTCGCCGCCGTCATCGCCTGGGTGCACGAGCACGTGGCGGGGCCGGGAGCGTTCGGCACCGCCGGGTGCAGCATGGGGACGCAGGCCACCTTCGGCGCCGCCTACTGGCTCGAGGAGGTCGACCGGGTGGTCGACTACCAGCTGTTCAGCGGCGGTCCGGGGCTCTGGGACATCAACGCCGGTTGCGGCCTGCGCGTCTATCGCTCCGGTCACTGCGATCTGGACGCCGGCACGGCCTGCAACGCGGATTCGGACTGCGCCGGACTCGGCGCGGGCAGCCGGTGCGACATGCCCCGGCCGATACCGAACTTCCGGCTGTATCAGCAGGTGGTCAACCACGTGCACGCCACGCAGGCGTGCGCCATCCCTCGGCAGGGCGCGGTCCGCGAAACGTACCCCCCGTTCGACGAGAGCGGCTTTGTCCGCGGCGGCGGCGACTGGGACATCGGCCATCCGGTCGACTTCGCCATGGACGTGCGCGGCCGGGACGGCGACGAGAATTGGGCGCTGGGGGACACGATGCGCGTGTTCAACGACGTCGAATCGGCGGCCGGCCACGAAAAGCGGTGGCGCGCCACCCCCGGCTCCAACCACTGCGCCGCGCTCAACGACGGCACGGCGTTGGAGATGATCCTGGCGCGCATGGCCGAGCGCTGACCGGCAGGTATACTGACCGCCATGCGGATAACACAGGTCGGTTCCGTGTTGGCGCATCCGGCGTGGGTGCTGATCAGGGTGCGCACGGACGCCGGCGTCACCGGCCTGGGAGAGGCGTATCACGGCGCCGGCGTCCATCAGATCGCCGTCGACGACCGGCTGACGCGGGCGCTGATCGGTCAGGACCCGCGCGACGTCAACCGGCTGTTCCGCGACATGATGGGCGCCATGTCCGCCTCCGGCTACTACCAGGGAGCGGTGATGAGCGCCATCAGCGGTATCGAGATGGCGCTGTGGGACATAGCCGGCCAGGCGTGCGGGCAACCGATCTGGCGGCTCCTGGGCGGGCGCTACCGGGATTCGGTGCGCGTCTACGCCGACTGTCACGCCGGTGACCGGGAGACCCCTGAGTCGTACGCGGCCAAGGCGCGGGCGGTGGAGGCGTGCGGCTTCAGCGCGCTCAAGTTCGACATAGACCCGCTGCCGCAGATGCGCGACCGGCACAGCAAGGCGCTCAGCGCCGCGGAGATCGATCACTACGCGGCGGTGGTGACGGCGTTGCGCGAGGGGATCGATCCGGCCACCGAGCTGGCGATCGACGCGCATTGGAACTACCCGCCGGTCGACATCCTCAAGGTCGCCCATCGCCTGGAGGGGCTCGACCTGCTGTGGCTGGAGGACCCGATCCCGCCGGAGAACGTCGCCGCCATGCGCGAGGTGAAGCGCCGCACGCGGCTGCCGATCTGCACCGGCGAGAACTTCTACACGCGGTTCGGCTTCCGCGAGCTGGTGGAGACGCAGGCGGCCGACATCATCTGCCCGGACTTGGCCAAGGCGGGCGGGCTGGCCGAAGGCAAGCGGATCGCCGAGCTCGGCGAGCTCTACTACCTGCCGCTGGCGCCGCACAACGTCTGCACGCCGGTCGGCACCTACGCGATGGCGCACGTCTGCGCCGCGGTGCCCAACTTCCTGGTGCTGGAGTACCACTTTCACCACGATCCCGACTGGCCCGGCTACGTGCGGGCCGCAGACCCCGGCGCCAGCCCGCTCGGGCCGGACGGCCACCTGATCCGGGACGGTCAGGTGTTGATGACCGAAGCGCCGGGGCTCGGACTGGTCGCCGACGACGCGCACGTCCGGGCCCGGCTCCGCGAAGACCTCGGCTTTCTGAGCGACTGACGATGAGTACCCTTGATCCGGTCACGATGGCGGACTGGCAGATCAGCGAGGCCGCCGAACGCGGCATGAAGAGCGTGCAAGCGCTGGCGGACGAGATCGGGCTGCAACCGCCCGAGGTGCTGCCGTACGGCCACCACCTCGGCAAGATCGACCAGGCGCGCGTGCTGGAGCGGCTGGCCGGCGCGCCGGACGGCAAGTACGTCGACGTCACCGCCATCACCCCCACCACGCTGGGCGAGGGCAAGACCACCACCACGATCGGCTTGGTGCAGGGGCTGGCCGCCATCGGCAAGCGCGTCACCGGCGCGATCCGCCAGCCGTCGGGCGGGCCGACCTTCAACGTCAAGGGCTCGGCCGCCGGCGGCGGCCTGGCGCAATGCATCCCGTTGAACGACCTCAGCCTGGGGCTGACCGGGGACATCGACGCCATCACCAACGCCCACAACTTGGCGATGGTCGCGCTCACCAGCCGTATGCAGCACGAGGCCAACTACGGCGACAAGACGCTGGCGCGGAAGAAGCTCCGCCGCCTCGACGTCGACGCCCGCACCGTGACGATGGGGTGGGCCATCGACTTCAGCGCGCAGGCGTTGCGCGACGTCATCATCGGCCTCGGCGGCCGGATGGACGGCGTCATGATGCGCAGCCGCTTCCAGATCTCGGTCTCCTCGGAGGTGATGGCGATCCTGGCGGTGGCCGCCGACGTGGCCGACCTGCGGTCCCGGCTGGGGCGCATGGTGGTGGCCCGCTCGCGCGGCGGGCGCCCGGTCACCACCGCCGATCTGGAGGTCGACGGCGCCATGACCGCGATCATGGCGCGCGCCATCAACCCCAACCTGATGCAGACGATAGAGGGGCAGCCGATCCTGGTGCACGCCGGCCCGTTCGCCAACATCGCCATCGGCCAGTCGTCGATCATCGCCGACCGGGTCGGGCTGAAGCTGGGCGATTATCACGTGACCGAGAGCGGTTTCGGCGCGGACATAGGCTTCGAGAAGTTCTGGAACCTCAAGTGCCGGCTCAGCGGACTGAGACCGGATTGCGCGGTGGTGGTGGCGACGATCCGGGCGCTCAAGATGCACGGCGGCGGCCCGCGCGTGGCGCCCGGCAAGCCGCTCGACGCGGCGTATACCCGGAGCAACCCGGCGCTGGTGGAGCGCGGGGTCGCCAATCTGCAGGCGCACGTCGCCACGGTGCGGAAGAGCGGCCTGCCGGCCGTGGTCTGCATCAACCACTTCGTGACCGACACGGATGAGGAAGTGGCGCTGGTGCGGCGGGCGGTGGAGGAGCAGGGCGCCGTCTGCGTGGTGAGCCGCCACTGGCGTGAAGGCGGCGCCGGCGCGCGCGAGCTGGCGGAGGCGGTCGTTGCGGCGTGCGGCGAGCCGGCAGAGTTCCGCTATCTCTATGCCGACGCGCTGCCGCTACGGGAGCGTATCGAGCGCATTGCGGGCGAGGTGTACGGCGCCGCCGGCGTGACCGTGCAGCCGGCCGCCGAAGCCCGGTTGGCGGAGGTGGAGTCGGACCCGGAGCTGGCGGGATTCGGCACCTGCATGGTCAAGACGCATCTCAGCCTCAGCCACGACCCGGCGCTGAAGGGGCGGCCGACCGGCTGGGAGCTGCCGGTGCGCGACATCCTGCTCTACCACGGCGCGGGGCTGGCCGTGCCGGTGGCCGGCGACATCACGCTGATGCCGGGCACGGCCTCCGACCCGGCGTACCGGCGCATCGACGTCGACGCGGCGACCGGCCGGGTCACCGGTCTGCACTGACCGGCGTCCGGCGGCCCGGCGTTCGGCGGCGTTACGGAGCCGCCGGACGCGGAGGGCCGGCCTACGGAGCGGCGTCTTGGGCCGGAGCGGCGTTTTCGCCCTGCAGCCGGTCGGCGTACGCCATCAGCCGGTCCAGATACTCGAACAGCCGGTCCACGTAGCCCAACAGCCGGTCGGCGTCTTGCAGGACCGCGTCGTCGACGATCCCGGTAGACTCGGCGCCGGTAGACTCGGCGCCGCCGGTTGCGCCGGCCGTTTCGGCGGCCACCCGGTCCGCGGCGCCGGTGACGGCATCGCCCACCGCGCCGGCTGCGCCGGTCGCTTCGGCGGCCACCCGGTCTGCGGCGCCGGTAACCGTATCGCCCACCGCCCCGGCTGCGCCGGTCACTTCGGCGGCGACCCGGTCTGCGGCCCCGGTCACGGTGTCGCCCACATCGCCGACGGCGCCGGTCACTTCGGCGGCGACCTGGTCGGCGGTCTCGGTCACGGTGTCGCCGAGTTCGCGGGCGGTGCCGGTCACCTCCGCGGTCACTTCCTCGACGGCGGTGGACAGGTCATCTGCGGCGCCGGTCAACGACGCGCCCACCTCGCCGGCGACGGTGGTGATCTGGCCGGCGACCTCGTCGACGGTGGCGCGGGTCGTCTCCGAGATCGCGGCGATCTGGGCCGAGGTCGTCGCCACGGCGCGGATGGTCGTGCGCAACGGCTGGTACACGACGATCCCCAGCACGATGAGCCCGGCGAACACCCCGGCCATCAACACCGCCTGCACGGTGAGCGCCACGTCCCGAATACGCTGCAATGCGGTTCGCCGCTCTGCGGTTTGCTGCATCGGCTTACTCCTTGCCGGCGCCGAGGTCGTCGACCACGATCGCGCCGCCCTTGATCACCATGCGGACGTCGGCCAGCGCTCGCAGATCCTCAAGCGGGTCCCCGTCGACGATGATCAGGTCAGCCAGGCTGCCCGGCTCGATCACGCCGAGGTCGCCGCGCCCTATCATGAGTCCGGCGTTGCGCGTCGCCGCCTGCAGGACCTCGGCGTTGCTGAGGCCGACCCTGACCAGGGAGCGGATACCGTGATCCAGGAGCTGCGCCGCGTCGGCCCCCGGCCTGTCCACCCCGAACACGGGAACGCCGCCCTGGGCGAGCAGGGAGCGCACGTTGTCGCGCCCCACGCCGCGGCTTTCCAGCGTTACGGTCACGGGCAGACCCTTGCGCCCGGCCGCCTGCAGCAACCGGCCTGAATCGTCGCGCACCCCGGCCGGCGGGTGCACGAGCCCGTCCAGGCCCATCGCCACCACCGCCGGCACGTCCGCGGCGTTGCCGACGTGCGCCAGCGCGGGCAGGCCCTGCGCGTGCGCCTCGTCGATCACGGCCGCCATCAGGTCCGGGCTCAGCTTCGGCGCGGCGCCCTCGTCCAGGTAGGCGATGTTGACGAGATGGACGCCGCTGGCGGCGTAGTCGCGCACCAGGGTGCGGGCCTCCTGCTCGTCCGCCACCTGGGCGGCCACGGAGCCGGCGCAGAACGGCCGGCCGGCGCAGATGGTGCTGGCCGGATGGGCGTCCGGCGCGGTGATCAGCCCGCCGGCGACGAACAGGCGCGGTCCTCTGATCCGCCCGGCATCGACGTCGCGGCTCACGTCGGTGATCCACGGCCAGAAGTCGCCCGGCGACACCAGGCTGGTAAACCCGTTGTCCAGATAGTCGCCGAGCTTCTCCGGCATGCGGGATGCGACGTACTCCGCAAGCTCCGCTTCGTTCGCCGGCATCGGCGGCCGGCCGCCCACGAAGTCGAAGAACAGGTGCGCGTGGGTGTCGACCAGGCCGGGGAGCACGGTCATGCCCCGAGCGTCGATCACCCACGCGGCGGCGCCTTCCTCGATACCCTGACCGACCGAGTGAATGCGGTCGCCCTTGACGTAGATGACGGCGTCGTCGATCAAGCGCTCGCCGGCGCCGTCGAACAGCCGCGCATTGATGATGAGCAGGTTGTCGGCGTCGAGCTGCGGGCCGGCGGCCAGAATCAGGACCGCCGCGGCCGCGCCGGCGGCGATGCGGGACGGCGCGCTACGAAGCGGCGTGATCACCGGCTTCCACCTCCACGGCGGCGCCGCGTTCCGCGGACGCATAGATGCTGTCCAGGATACGCTGTATCACCAGCGCCTGGCGCAACGTGGTCTTGGGCGGCCGGCCGTCCAGGATGGCGCGGCAGAAGTCGCTCACCGGCCGGCGGTGCTGCAGGGCCGGCTCCTCGGTCCCTTCCCAGATCACGCGGCTCACCACGCCGTCCCGGTCGGTCGCGGTGTCCAGCACGATCTGCTTGTGGCCGCGCGGCTCCATCCGCAGGCGCAGCGAGCCGCGGCTGCCGATCACCTGCCACGCGTGCTCGCTCCGCACCGCGGCGAACTCGCTCCGCTCCAGATGCAGCGCTACGCCGCCCGTGCACAGGATCAGCGCCGCGTAGTGGCTTTCGGCGTCGGAGCCGGCGGCCACGCGGGACGCCAGGTGGCCGGCGACCGGCCAGGTGCGGGCCAGGGTCAGTTCCGGCCGCAGCCGCCAGCCGGTCATTCCGAGCAGGTAGTCGAGGTCGTAGGAAGACCAGTTGGCGGCGATGCCGCCGCCGTTGAGCGCGCGGCTCACCCGCCACGACGGCGGCGGAGCTTCCGGGGGCGGTTTGGCGCCTTCCAGCACGCGGCAGTACACCTCGCGAATCTCGCCCAGTTCGCCGGCGGCGACGCACGCTTCGGCGGCGGCGTAGGAGTCGTAGAAGCGGCGCCGGCAGGAGCAGCAGCCGGCGATCCGGTCGCCCTGGGCGGCCAGCATCTCTTCGACTTCGCCGGCGCGCATGGCCGGCGGCTTCTCCACCAGCACGTGCTTGCCGGCCGCCAGCGCCTGCAGGGCGACCTGGGCGCGGCCGGCCGCCGGCAGCGCCAGCACCACCGCGTCGATGCCGGGGTCGGCGATCAGCTCTTCCGTTTGGCCGTAGGCCCGCTTTGCCCGGAACCGTTCGGCCGCGGCCTGCGCGCGCCGGGGGATACGGTCGGCGGTCCCGGCGAGCTCTACTTCCGGCGCCAACGCGGCCGCGCGCAGGTGCATGGAGCCGATCACCCCGCAGCCGATGACGCCGAGCCGGACCGAGCCGCCCATTCCAGGCCGGATCATGCCACGGCGGCCGGCGCCGCGTCGACCGGGTTACACTACGCGGCATGGCAGACTACGGGACGATAGTCCCTGACCTCCCCCCGCGCATCGGCGACCTGGTCGAGGTGCGCTCGCGCCGCTGGCTGGTGGACGGAGTCGAGCAGCCCCACCTGCAGTCGTCGCTGGTGAGCCTGGCCTGCGCCGACGACGACGCGCAGGGGCAGACCCTGGAGGTCTACTGGGAGATGGAGCTCGACCGCCTCATCCTGAAGCAGGAGAATTGGGGCGCGCTCGGCGCCAAGGGCTTCGATCCGCCGCGCCGCTTCGGCGCGTTCCTGCACACGCTACGCTGGAACAGCGTCACCGCCACCGATCCCAACCTGTTCCAGGCGCCGTTCCGGGCCGGCATCAAGATCGACGCCTACCAGATGGAGCCGTTGCGCAAGGCGTTGCGCCTGGCGCGCGTCAACCTGTTCATCGCCGACGACACCGGCCTGGGCAAGACCATCGAGGCCGGCCTGATCGCCCGCGAGCTGCTGTTGCGCAAGAAGGCGAACACCGTGGTGGTGGCCGCCCCCGCGTCCGTGCTGGAGCAGTGGAAGACGGAGCTGGAGGAGCGGTTCGGGCTGGTGTTCGTGATTCTGGACCGCGCCTACCTGTCGCAGATGCGCCGCGAGCGCGGCTTCAGCGTCAACCCGTGGCGCACCCACCAGCGCTTTATCGTGTCCCACAGCCTGCTGATCGATCCCGCCTACGCCGACCCCTTGCGCGTCCGGCTCGGCAGCATGTCGCCCGGCAGCCTGCTGATCCTGGACGAGGCGCATCACGCGGCGCCGTCGAGCGGCGGGCGTTACGGCATCGAGACCAGGTTCACCCGCGCCATCCGCGATCTGGGCGGCCGCTTCGAGCATCGCCTGTTCCTGTCGGCCACCCCCCACAACGGCCACTCCAACAGCTTCGCCACCCTGCTGGAGTTGCTCGATCCCTACCGCTTTACGCGCGGCGTGCCGGTGCGCGGCAGGCGCGAACTGGATGCGGTGATGGTGCGCCGCATCAAGGAGGACCTGCGCGCCGTGCAGGGCGGCTTCCCGCAGCGCGAGGTGCGCCGGGTGGCGATTGACCGGCTGCCGGAGGACGCGCCGGAGCTGGTGCTGTCGCGGTTGCTGGACGAGTACCGCGGCGTGCGGGAGGAGCGCCTGGAGGGGCTTCCGCCGCGCGAGCGCGCCGCCGCCGGCCTGCTGGTGGTGGGGCTGCAGCAGCGGCTGCTGTCGTCGATCGAGGCGTTCGCGCTGTCGCTCAAGCGGCACCGCCGCACGGTGCGCGAGCAGTGGGAGCGGGCCGCCGGCGGCGCGAACGGGACGGAGCCGGAGCCGCGGGCGGCGTTCGCGGCCGCAGGCGCGGAGCGGTTCGCGGCCCCGCCGGACGCGGACGACGAGCGCTCCGAGCTCACCGAGGCGGAGCAGGAGGCCGCCGAGGAGGTCGAGGTGGCGGCGATCAACGCGGCTGCCGAGAGCGAGCGCGCCGCGGCGCCGGCCGGGGCCTTGGACGCGGAGGCGCTGTGGCGCCGGGAGCAGGCCCTGCTCGACCGCATGGAGCGGGTGGCGGACGCCGCGCGCGGCCGGCCGGAAGCCAAGACGCGGGAGCTGATCCGCTGGATCGAGGAGCATCTGTGCCCCGACCGGCCGCGCTGGAACGACCGCCGGGTGCTGATCTTCACCGAGAACGTGGTCGGCACCAAGCGCCACCTGCGCGAGATGTTGCAGCAGGCGTTCGCCGGCGCCGAGCTGGCCGAGGAACGGATCGCCACGGTGGACGGCCAGACCACCGGCGCCAACCGCAAGGAGCTGCAGCGCCGCTTCAACACCGACCCGGCGCGCGACCCGCTACGCATCCTGGTGGCCACCGACGCCGCGCGCGAGGGCCTCAACTTCCAGGCGCACTGCACCGACCTGTTCCACTTCGACCTGCCGTGGAATCCCGGCCGCATCGAGCAGCGCAACGGCCGCATCGACCGCAAGCTGCAGCCGGCGCCGCGCGTGCGCTGCCACTACTTCGCGCTGCCGCAGCGCGCCGAGGATCGGGTGCTGGAAGTGCTGGTGCGGAAGACGGAGACGATCAAGCGCGAGCTCGGCAGCCTCTCCAAGGTGATCGACGACGACGTGGAGCGCCGCCTGCGCGACGGCATCCGGCACCGGGACGCGGCGCGGCTGGCGCGCGCGATCGAGGCCGCCGACCTGGGCGCGGCGCAGAAGCGGGCCGCCGCCGAGGAATTGGAAGCGGCGCGCGGCCGGCAGGAGGACCTGAAGGCGCAGATCGAACGCTGCCGCGGCCTGCTGGAGGGGTCGCGCGGCTGGACGCAGTTCACGCCGGAACCGTTCCGCGACGCGCTCTCCTGCTCGCTCGCCATGCAGGGCGCCGGGCCGCTGCAGGAGGCGCGCGCGGAGGATGGTTCGCCGGTCTGGACCTTCCCGCCGCTGGGCGGCCAGGTGCGGGCCGACGGGACTTGGGCCTCCACCCTGGACACGTTGCGCGAGCCCCGCAAGCGCGGCCAGAAGGTGAGCGATTGGCGGCGCGACGCGGCGTTGCGCCCGGTCGTGTTCGAGGACGCCGGCGTGCTCACCGACGAGACCGTGCACCTGCACCTGGAGCAGCGCATGGCGCAACGGCTGCTGGCGCGGTTCCGCTCGCAGGGCTTTTTCCATCACGACCTGTCGCGCGCCTGCTTGGTGCAGGCCGCCGACTCCATCCCGCGGGTGATCCTGGTGGGCCGGCTGTGCCTGTTCGGTCGCCACGCCGAGCGCCTGCACGAAGTGCTGACGCCGGTCGCCGCCCGCTGGATCGAGCCCTCGCGCCGCCGCGGGCCGTTGCGCGCCTACGCCGAGGAGGCGGAAGCGCGGACGCTGGAACGTCTGGAGGACGCCCTGCGCGACGCCCGCGCGCCCGGCGTTACCATTCACCGCCGCCTGCTCGACACCGCCGAGCGGGACATCGACGACCTGCTGCCGCAGCTCGAAGAGCGCGCGAACGCCGCCGCGGCCGCCGCTACGGAGCGGCTGCGGCGCCGCGGCGAGGTCGAGGCGCGGGAGCTCGGCGAGACCCTGGAGCGCCAGCGCCGGCGAGTCGCCGAGCAGCTCGCCCGGCACGAAGCGGACGGCGCGCAGATCACCATCGCGTTCAACGAGGAGGAGAAGCGTCAGCACCAGGCCGACGTCACCGCGTGGCGCCGCCGCCTGACCCTGTTCGACCGCGACCTGGAAACCGAACCGGCCCGCATCCGCGCCTTCTACGAAGTCCACGCCCAACGCGTAGAACCGGTCGGCCTAGTCTACCTCTGGCCCGACACTAACTGAAGGATGCGGAATTGAAGAGACACCGGCTCAACGAAATCAGGCTTCGGAACTTCCGTTGCTTTCGCGAGCAACAAGCCGTGCGAATGGCTCCGCTCACCCTGCTCGTAGGCGACAACAGCACCGGCAAGACTTCCTGCCTCGCTGCGGTGCGAGCCATCTGGGACACTGTGTATCAGCATACCGGGTCAGACTTTCGGGAAGATCCTTACGATCTTGGTCCATTCCCGGAGATCGTATTCCGCGATGGATCGGGCGATGACCGCGCCGTTGCGTTCACAATTGGCTTCAGCGCCTTTGATCAGCGCCGCTGCAATTTCGACGTCGACATTACGTACGAGTCCCGATCCGCCGCGCCGTTTCCATCGAGGATGTCCTTGAAGAACGAGGAAGTATGGACGACGTATGCTCCTAGCGACCAGAAGGGCATGGCAATTGAAATCGGGTCAGGAGATGATTCATGGCGTTTCGAGTTGCGTGGAGAGCTCACCGATTTTCCGTTCGGCGTCTTCGCTTTCACTAGCATGTTTATCAAACAGCCAAGTCTCAGGATGCGGTTGAAAAAAGTGTCTGGTGATAAGGACGTACCTGACTCCGATACAATCGAAAAACTAACGGATGTGTTCGATGAGTTCCCATACCCGGTGGTCCGCAGTAGACCGTTCGCCGGCGCACCGGCCAGATCGAGTCCAATTCGGACATATGATCCGATCGTGCCGTTGCCAGATCCGGAGGGCCGGTACGTTCCTACGTACCTTGCGAATGTCGAATTTCGGAATAAGGAGGAATGGCGTGATCTGAAGAGTCGCTTGGAGCAGTTCGGAAGAACGTCGGGGTTATTCCATGAAATCGGAGTAAAGCAGCTTGGTGATACCGAAGGAGCGCCATTTCAACTTGAGATCAAAGTAAACGGTCGGGAGCGACGACGGCGTAATTTGGTCGACGTGGGATACGGCGTGAGCCAGGTGCTGCCCATCTTGACGGAGGTACTCCGCCCTGATGCCCCTTCGATGAAACTCTTTCAGCAACCGGAGATGCATCTCCATCCAAGCGCGCAGGCCGCACTGGGCAGTCTGTTCTGTTCGACGGCCGCATCGGGACGTCAGCTCATCGTCGAAACCCATAGCGATTATATCATCGACCGTATTCTGCTCGACATCCGAGATAAACGTACCAAGTTGAAGCCGGAGGATGTTTCGATCCTCTACTTCGAGCGTGGAGACCGCGACGTGACGATTCACTCGATCCGCATCGACGCGGAGGGTAACGTGCTCGATGCTCCCGACGGATACCGCAAGTTCTTCAAGGACGAGTTGAATCGGGTAATAGACTACTGATGTGCGCCATAGTCGATGCGAATGTCGCGTTCGAGGTGTTTGGCCGGAAACGGACACGCGGGGGGAAACAGTTTCGTGAGTGGCTGGACGATGGACCAGGGCAGCTTGTCGTAGGAGGCAGAGTATTGGACGAACTGGCGCGCAATAGCAGCTTTGCACGTTGGTTGGTGGAAGCCCGTCGCGTGGGCGGCCGGGTTCGTCAGATCGGTCGTGCGCGAATTCGTCGACGCGAAGGTGATCTCGTCGGCTCCGGTCTGCTACAGTCTGACGACGAGCATGTCGTCGCGCTTGCCTTGGAGAGTGGCGCGCGCCTGCTCTACACGGATGATGGCCGTCTGCAGCGGGATTTCACGAATCCGGCAGTGATTCATGGGGTGGCGGGTAGGGTTTATACCACTCGGCCCGTCGATGGCCGCTTCACGAATGAACACCGCGAGCTACTTGAAGCGGATGATCTCTGCGTCAGTCCGCAGGCGCGCTGACGGACGCCGGTTCCGGATCCGTACACACGAGCGCACTGCGGGCTGGCCACGTTGCCGTGAGCGAGCCCGGATGGTCGCTGACCCGCTACGGCGAAGGCCGGCGGATCATCTGCCGCGCGCATCCTGCCCAGCTACCCGGGCGAGGAGCTCGGGACCCGTCTCGCACTCGATGATGCCGATGCTGGCCTGCGTCAAGCGGTCGGAGTCGGCGGCGTCCAGGAGTAGTGCGAGCTGCCGCGCCGTGTCTTCGTCGAACTTCCGCGCCGCCAACCGGCATAGCACCGCGCGTTCGCCCTCGGCCCGTCCGCGCTCGAATTCGCGGCGCCGTTGCGACCGCAGCAGCGGATCGTGGTCCGGTCCGGTACCTTCCCGCTCGCCGAGCACGGTCCCGACGCGCTCCAATACCGCACTGGTCGGCGCCGACAGCGTCGATTCGTTCAGCGCGGTGTGGATATCCTCCGCCGTCCAGCCCGGGAACGCCCGGCTCTCCGGCGCAGCCCGGTAGGCGCCATCCTCCAACAGATGGATCGTCAGCCCCGCAGCAGATTTCGCGGGCGGCTCGGCGCGAATTGGTCCGGCACCTCTACCCAGATCTCCGGGAACCCCCACGACTCGTAGAGACCCAGCTTGCCGCGGCGCACGTCGGTCGTGTGGTCGACCTCCAGGACCACGTCGGGGAAGTCATCCACGCCGAGCACCATGGCCGCGGGCCCCGGCAGCCGGGCGCGTCCGGGATGCAGATACACCGACTCATCGGCTTGCATGATGCTCTGCGGCCAGTCCTGCTGCCGCAGGTCCATCGATCCGTAGTTTTCGATGGGGGCGCCGCGCACCAGGGCGATGCGTTCGACAAGCGTGCTCAGACGGCGGGAGCGCCGTTCGTGGTAGGGACTGGCGGGTTCGCAGATCCAGGCGGTCTGGGTGGCGCCGTCCCAGTATTCCAACCGTTGGTCGGTGTCTTCCAACTCGTCGCGCGGCAGAGGGACGGGCGTGCAGCCGGGAAACTCCGGCGCGGGCCGTGACTGCGCGGCGTCCGTGACCGGGCGCCGGCGCCTGCTGCCGGCCGTGACCCTGGCCATGCGGAGCAGACTACCGCGGGCAACGCCGAGTCTGCAACCGCCGGGCTCATCTCCTCGACTTCGCCGGCGCCGGCGCCGTTGCCGCGGTGCCGGCGCCCATACCAGTCTCGACATCGCGCTGGCGGATATACCGTCGCGTGCTGATGGTATATCCTTCACGTCGTGGCGGATTATCAACAATACCTGCCGCGGCTGCATGAAGCGCACCTGACCGCCATGCTCGGCCGCCATCCGGCCGTGGTCCTTCACGGCGCCCGGCAGACCGGCAAGACCACGCTGTGCCGGGCCGCCGCCTTCAGCCTCGGCCGGCGCTACCTGACCCTTGACGACCTGCAGCAGCGGGCGTTGGCGCGGGACGACCCCGGCGCCCTGTTCCTGGGCAGCGATCGGGTCACCGTGGACGAGGTGCAGCACGCGCCGGAACTGTTGAGCGCCGTGAAGCAGCGCATCGACGACGGCCGCACGCCGGGGCGTTCCTGCTCACCGGCTCGGCGAATCTCCTGCTCATGCGGGCGGTCACCGAATCGCTGGCGGAACGGGCCATCATCGTCGAGCTGCCCGGATTGCTCTGGCCGGAGATCGAGGGCGCCGGATTCGGCGGGTTGCTGACCCGGCTGTTGGCCGCCGGCACGTTGGAGGAGGCGTTGCAGGCGCTGCCGCCGGCCCCGCCGCGCCCGCGCCGCCCGCTGGAAGACGCCATTCTGCGCGGCGGCTATCCGGTGGCGAGCCTCCATGACGACGCGGCCTTCCGCACCGAGTGGTTCGACGGCTACGTTCAGACCTATCTGGAACGCGACCTGAGGCAGCTCAGCGCGATCGACAACGTGGTCGAGTTCCGGCGCTTGATGGGGCTGTGCGCCGCCCGCAACGGCCAGCTCCTCAACGCCGTGTCGCTGGCCGACGGCCTGCAGGTGTCGCAGGCGACGGTGCGCCGCTACCTGCACCTGCTGGAGGTCTCGTTCCAACTCCTGCGCGTGCCCGCCTACGCCATCAACCGCGGCCGGCGCGTGATCAAGGCGCCCAAGCTGTACTGGCGGGATACCGGGCTGGCGGCGCATCTGGCCGGCGTATCCTCGCGCGCCGAGCTGAACCGCATGGGGGCGTGGGGCGCGTGGCTGGAGAACTGGGTGGCCGTGCATCTGCAGGTGTTCGCGTCGTTGCAAACGCCCCGCGCCGCGCTTTCTCACTGGCGCACGTCCGACGGCCGCGAGGTCGATCTGGTACTGGAGCAGCGCGGCCGCCTGCTGCCGATCGAGGTCAAGGCTACCGCCCACCCGCGCCCCGCCGACCTTCGGGGCCTGCACGCGTTTCAGGACACCTTCCCGGACGAAGCGCCGTTCGGTCTGGTGATCTGCGGCTGCGACGCCCCGGCGCCCCTGTCGCGGCGCGTTCTGGCCCTCCCGTTCGAGACCGCCTTGCTCACGTAAAGCCGCGCCGCGCATACCCTCCGGTGACTGCCGTGGTACACTGAACTCGCCATGCGTTCGTTCAGCACCGCCGGCCCGGTCAGGGCGGCCGATCACTACCTGATACCGCCGCTGTCGCGGATCGACCTGGACGACGTGCTCGGCATGGTGCGGGACAAGAAGTACTTCGTGCTGCACGCGCCGCGGCAGACCGGCAAGACCTCGACGCTGCTGGCGCTGGCCAAATTGCTGAACGAGCGCGGCTACCACTGCGTCTACACCACCGTGGAGACGGCCGGCATCGCACGCGGCGACGTAGCGCGGGCGATGCGCTCGGTGCTCGTCAGCCTGGCGTCGGCGGCGCGCGCCACGCTCGGAGATGGCTTCCTGGACGACATCTGGCGCGACCTGCTGGCGCGGGTGGGCGCCGGTACGGCGCTACGGGCGGCGCTGTCGCGGTGGGCCGAGGCGGCGCCGCGGCCGCTGGTGCTGTTGATCGACGAGATCGATGCGCTCACCGGGGACTCACTGCTGTCGGTGCTGCAGCAGCTTCGCGCCGGCTACCCCGACCGCCCCGAACGTTTTCCTCAGAGCGTCGTGCTGTGCGGCATGCAGGACGTCCGCGTCAGCCGCATCGACCCGAACGGTACTCCGTTCAATGTCTCCGCGGCCTCCCTGCGGCTGAGCGACTTCTCGCGCGACGAGACGTTGGCCCTGTTGGCCCAGCACACCGAAGAGACCGGCCAGACGTTCACCCCGAAGGCGCAGGAGGCGACGTGGACGCAGACCCGCGGCCAGCCGTGGCTGGTCAACGCGCTGGCCTACGGCGCCTGCTTCAAGAACAAGGCGTTGCGCGCCGACCGCTCGCGCCCGGTAACCGCCGCCGACGTGGCCGCGGTCCGCGCGGACCTGATCGGCAGCCGGGTGGTACATCTCGACTATCTGGCCTACATGCTGAGCGATGAGCGCGTGCGGCGGGTAGTCGAGCCGCTGATCATGGGCAGCGAATCCCGCGCCGTGGCGGACGACATCGATTATACGCGCGACCTCGGCCTGATTGCCCGCGACGCCCCGGTGCGCGTCGCCAACCCGATCTACTCGGAGATGATGCAGCGCGAGCTGACGGATGTGGCGCAGGAAGAGCCACATTGAACATTGATGACGACCTCCTCCTGGCCGTGAAGGAAGTTGCCAGACGAGATTCCAAGACCGTAGGCGCCACGGTGTCGGGCCTCTTGCGCGCGGCGTTGTTACGGGGAGGAGACCGCAACGGCAACCCCGCCACTGACGAGGCTGCCGGCGAATTCGGATTCCGCCCGTTCCCGGCGCGCGGCGGTCTGGTGACCAACGACCTGATCAATCGGCTGCGCGACGAGATCGGCGACTGATGCGGTCGCTATTGGACGTGAACGACCCTTACCTGCTTGCCCTTGCGGTTGAGCATGGAGGGAGGCTCACGACGTTCGATAGGCGAGTAATCACCGCGGCCATCGCCGGCGCCGGCCAGCAGCACTTGTGCGTGATTCGAGTCGAGTAGACGGGCGCTGATTGATGCCGGCTCCCGATCCGAACACGCGCGCCCACCTGGAATGGTTGGGCTTCATCCAGCCGTACGGCTTGGTGGTGACCCCGCCGGCGCTGGTCAAGGCCGGCGCGTTCCTCAACCGTAACGACCGGGAACGGCAGGCGCTGCTGGCCGGCTGCATGGAGGAACCGGAACCGGTTGACCCTGCGGAAGTTGCGGACGGGGACGGCGCCGCCCCCAGCCCGCCGACCCGCATCCGCGACTTCTGTTCGTTCGCCCGCACCGTCCTGGGCTGGCGCTTCGGACCCAAGGGCTTCGCGGGTACTGAAGAAACGCCCATCCCTGAAGAACTCACCCTCCCGCTCCCCGACTACGGCGAGATTCTGCGCCCCGACTTCGCCGTGCGCGAGCGCGACCCCGGCGACGGCGCCCCGCCGTGGCAACTGCTGGTCCAGGTCCTGGACGACGACCACGACTTCGACCGCCAGCCCACCGGCGGCCGCGGCCTCGACGCCTCCCCCACCGGGCGCGCCGAGCGCCTGCTGCGCGCCACCGGCGTCCCCGCCGGCGTGCTGTGCAACGGCGCCGCCCTGCGCCTGATCTCCGCCCCGCGCGGCGAAACCTCCGGCCATATGGACTTCCGCTTCGCCGACCTGGTCACCACCGCCGGGCGCCCGCTCTGCTCCGCCCTGCACCTGCTCCTCTCCGAGCAGCGCCTGCTCGCCCTGCCCCGCGAGAAACGCCTCGCCGCCCTGCTGGCCGACAGCCGCCTGTACCAGAACGACGTCTCCGAGCGCCTGGCCGAGCAGGTGCTGCACGCCCTCTACGAGATGCTGCGCGGCTTCCAGATCGCCCACGTCGTCTCCGAGGGCGCCCTGCTGCGCGAGTGGCTGGCCGAGAGCGGCGACCGCAACGACGTGTACCGCGGCCTGCTGACCGTGATCCTGCGGCTGGTGTTCCTGCTCTACGCCGAGGAGCGCGGCATGCTGCCGGCGGACCAGACGTTCGTCCGCTACTACGGGCTGGCCGGCCTGTACCGGCGGCTGCTCAAGGATTCCGCCGACTACCCCGACACGATGGACGAGCGCTACGGCGCCTGGGCGCAGCTCGTGGTGCTGTTCCGGCTGCTGCACGACGGCGCTCCCGGCCACCGCACCGGCGGGGCGGTGAGTCTGCCGGAACGCCGCGGGGCGCTGTTCGATCCCGACCGCTACCCGTTCCTGGAAGGGCGTAGCGCGGGCTCGGCGCGGCAGCGGAACCAGCGGATCAAGCCGCCGCGGGTGCCGGACGGCACGATCTACCGGGTGTTGGACAAGCTGCTGGTGCTGGACGGGGAGCGGCTGTCGTACCGCACGCTGGACGTTGAGCAGATCGGCTCGGTGTACGAGACGATCATGGGGTTCCGGCTGGAGATCGCGGCCGGCGACTCGCTGGCGGTGAAGCCGGCGAAGAAGATGGGTGCGCCCAACACCATCGACCTGGAGGCGCTGCTGGCGCAGCCGGCGGCGCGCCGGGCGCGCTGGCTGCAGGAGCGCGTGGACCGCACCGTGAGCGAGTCGGTGGCCAAGGGGCTGCGCGCGGCCACCGAGATCAACGACCTGCACGGGGCGCTGGACCGGGTGCTGGATCACGCGGCCACGCCGGACGTGGCGCCGCGGGGCGTGATGGTGCTGCAGCCGAACGCGGAGCGGCGGCGGTCGGGTTCGCACTACACGCCGCGCGAGTTGACCGAGCCGATCGTGCGCCACACGCTGGCGCCGCTGTTGGAGCGGCTGGGCGGTGCGGACGGCGGGGCGCCGGCGCCAGAGCAGATTCTGGACCTGAAGGTGTGCGATCCGGCGATGGGATCAGGAGCGTTTCTGGTGGAGACCTGCCGCCAGCTTGCCGACGCGCTGATCGAGGCGTGGCGCGCTCACGGCGTGACGCCGGAGGTGCCGCCGGATGAGGACGAGGTGATCTACGCGCGCCGGCTGGTGGCGCAACGCTGTCTGTACGGGATCGACCGCAACCCGATGGCGGTGGACCTGGCCAAGGTGTCGCTGTGGCTCAGCACCTTGGCGCGCGATCATCCGTTCACGTTCGTGGACCATGCGTTCCGCCACGGCGACTCACTGTTGGGGCTGACCCGCCGCCAGATCGAAGCCCTGCACTGGCAGGGCGGACAGCCGATCCTGGCGGGCTTCGGCGTGCGCGAGGCGCTGGAGAAGGCATCGGCGTTGCGGCGGCGGATACGGGAGGCGAACGACACCGTGACCGACGAGCAGTTGCAGAAGCTCTGGACCGACGCGCGGGACGCGGTCGCCGAGGTGCGGTTGTTCGGCGACCTGACCCTGGCCGCGTTCTTTGAGGGCGCCAAGCCGAAGGAGCGCGCGGCGCGCTTGGCGGCCTACCAGGAAGCGATCCTGACGCGGGAGGCGCGGCAGCGGCACGCCGGGGAGATGGAGACGCGCCGCCACCGGGAGCAGCCGTTCGCCCCGTTCCACTGGGAAATCGAGTTCCCGGAAGTGTTCGAGCGCGACAACCCCGGCTTCGACGCCTTCGTCGGCAACCCGCCGTTCGCGGGCGGCCGGAACTTTAGTGCGGCTACCGGAGGAATCTATCCGAAGTGGCTGCAGACCCTTCACCAGCGCACCAGTGGTGGGGCTGATCTCGTGGCGCACTTCTTTCGGCGAGCATTTAGCCTCACTCGAAAGAATGGCGCCTTCGGCCTCGTCGCTACGAATACGATTTCTCAGGGCATCACTAGGTCCTCCGGATTACGCTGGATCTGCGAGAACGGAGGAAATATTTACCGCGTCCGGGTAGCCCAGGGCGGTTACCCGCCCCAGGCCCCCACAGACCCGTGCGAGCGCGATTGACGCACACGGTTCCTCAAGTCGTAGCCTTCGCCGAGTAGATGGAGTGGACGACACGGGCCGGCGGTAGCGGGTATCGCCGCAAGAGCCGATTGTAGCAGGTCCAGTTGAGCCGGCGTCCGCCGCGGCGGTTGAGCCATTTCAACCAGAGGCGTTTGACCGCATGGTGATAGTAGCCGAGCGATCGCGCGTTGCCGGTGATCCCGTAGTATGCGAAGTGGCCCAGCAGCTTGCGCCGCAGGGCCGCTTGTTGCGTTTCCATCGGCATATGCCGGTGGCGCCTGCACCATTGGGCCACCGCTTGCAGTGAGCGCGTCAGCCGGTCCTTCCCGGTCTTGCGCTTTACTACCCAGGTATTCTTGCGGGAGCGTCCCCAGTAGTGCGTGAATCCCAGGAACGGGAAACTCGCCCCCCGATGCGCTCCCTGGTGCTTGCCCGGCGGCCAGAACCGCAGCAGCCGCGTCTTCTCTGCGTGGACGGCCAACCCGTACTTCGCAAATCGCTTCGGCAAAGCGCTTAGTACCCGTTCGGCATCCCGCCGCTCGGTGAACGCCATCACCGCGTCGTCCGCGAAGCGTACCAGGAATCCCCGCCCTCGCAGGTGCCTTTGGACTACTTCGGTAAACCATCGGTCGAGTACCTCGTGCAGGTAGACGTTGCTCAGCAGCGGAGACAACACCCCGCCTTGCGGCGTCCCCTGCTCCGCGTAGGTCACCGTACCGTTTTCCATCACGCCGGCCTTCAGCCATTTGCCGATCAGCCGCGTGAGTACTCCGTCTCTCATCCGCTGTGCGAGAATCGCCCGCATCGTCGCGTGCGGCAGAGTATCGAAGAACCTGCGTATGTCCAGGTCTATTACCCATCCGCCGCCCTGGTTCATCAGTTGGTCCCATAGCCTCTGCAGCGCCGTGTGCGGCGAGCGCTTGGGGCGGAAACCATGCGAGCATTCCAAGAAGTCCTGCTCGTACAGGGGTTCAAGCAGCATCTGTACCGCCCTCTGCAACACTTTGTCCTCGAACGTCGGCACCCCGATCGGCCGGGTCTCTGCGCCCGTCCCTTTCGGGATGTGCGCTCGCCTCACCGGCGGCGCCCGGTACGTCCCTGCCTTCGCTCGCTCCAGCAGTGACCGGAGATTCTGCTCAAGGTGTTCTTCGTATTGCTCGGCGGTCTGCTGGTCCACTCCCGTCGCTCCGTCCTTCCGCGTCCGCCGGAACGCCTCATGCAGCCATGTCAGGTCCATGTGATGCGCCAGTGACGTGAACGCCGTCTCGCGGTGAATTCTCGCGTTTTCTGCTATCCGCTGCTGTTTCGTTGACACGTTGCCGGATTCCATCGCATCCTCCGTGTTGCCCCGCATCGGTTCTACGACTCGACGCCCTCCTTCCCTCCGCCGGGTCCGGCGCGGCTGCCGTTCCCCGGCTTCCTCGGTACTATGGGGGCGCTAAGACTGCTCGCTGCCCTTCTCGCCGCGCTTCGTCTCCTTCGCTTGGCGATACCGCGCCTCCATCCGATTCGTTCGCTCCCGCGCTTCCTCGGATGTGCTCCGCGCGGGCCTGGACTTTGGTACGCCGGCGTCCCTCCGGCTCTTCCCGGCATGGAGACAACGAGCTCTCCCAGGTTCCTGGGCCACCCGTTCCGCATCTGCCCTGCTCTCCGACCCCGGCCGGGCCGCCGCGCCAAGCCTTCGGCACGCCGGTACTGCCCCCGTCTTGTCGACGACGAAGGCCCCAACAAGTTCCTCTTTCGAGGCTCAATCACACAGCTTCTGCGGTCACTGTCTACGCTTCACCGTCCCGGTCGCCCGATCCGGCGCAAGACTCGCTTCCGGCTGCCGCTACGCTTTACCGGGTGGGATTGGCTACCCACAGGGTGGCTACGAACGGTTTCCGATGCTACATCGCATCATCCCCCTTTCCCAGACTTTGCCTGGCGCGACGACGAAAAGGATAAAATGGCCCGGTGACGCCGCAGTAGTCGTGAGTGTGATCCATATCATCAAGGGTAGGTTCCCGAATGGCAAAGTGCTCAATGGCAGGAACGTCGACGAAATCACCGCGTTCCTGTTCCATCGAGGAGGCCACGCCGACCCGATACGGCTGACGGCTAACGCTGGCAAGAGCTTCCAGGGCAGCGTCGCCCTCGGCATGGGCTTCACGTTTGATAACACCGACAAGAAAGGGGTGGCATCGTCACTTGCAGAGATGCAGCGGCTGATCGAAGCCGACCCGCGTAATAACGAAGTTATCTTCCCGTACATCGGCGGTAACGAGGTGAACGATAGTCCGACGCACGCTCACCATCGCTACATAATCAACTTCGGCGAGCGGAGCGAGGAAGAATGCCGCCGGATGTGGCCCGAACTCATGGCAATAGTTGAAGAGCGGGTAAGACCAGAACGCGTGACCAAAGATGCCAGGAAGTATCCGAGAATGGTCAATGAATGGTGGAAGTACTGGAATCCAAGACCTGGCCTTGCGGCCGCCGTTGCGGGATTGGAGCGAGTGTTGGCAATCTGTAGGATCGGAAATGCCTGTGCGTTCACATTTCTTCCTAACGGCATGATTTGCAATGAGAAGATTATCGTCTTTCCATTCAGCGAGCTGGCTCCATTCGCTGTTCTCCAATCTCGTGTACACGAACTATGGGCAAGGTTCTATAGCTCTACGCTCGGGGATGCGCTGCAGTACACCCCTTCCGACTGCTTCGAGACCTTCCCCTTCCCCGACCGCTGGGTCACCCATCCCGCCCTTGAAGCCGCCGGCAAGGAATACTACCACTACCGGGCGGCGCTCATGGTCGAAAACAAGGAGGGCATGACCAAGACCTACAACCGCTTCCACGACTACTACGAAACCGACCCGCGCATCACCATACTCCGCGACCTGCACGCTACCATGGACCGCGCCGTCCTCGACGCCTACGGCTGGACCGACGTCCCCACCGACTGCGAGCTCCTCCTCGACCACCCCATCGACGAAGCAACCTGGGGCCGCAAGCGCAAGCCCTACCGCTACCGCTGGCCTGACCCCGTCCGCGACGAGGTGCTCGCCCGCCTCCTCGCCCTCAACGCCGACCGCGCCGCCGCCGAAGCCCGCGCCGGCACACTCGCCGTCGCAAGCCACCCTCGGACAGGCGGCAGTGCCCGGCAGCCATCACCCTCTTGACTGTCCCGTCGTTCTCGGCGATCCTCCATCATGATGCCACGGCAACGACGCGGCGCCCAAGCGAGAGCAGCGACCGCTGTCATTCCTACTCAGGACTGGGCGGCTGATCGCCTCCCGTGCTTGTTAGGGAGCTCCACATAGAATGCCACGTCCCGGCGGTCCTTCAGACAAGACTGGCAATAGCTACGAGGCGGTATGGACCGTCCACATGCTCCTAGAAGTCGTAGCACGGAGAATCAACGCGGTAACCATCGAACCGCCAGGCAAATCCTCAATCGGGATCGAGTTCATTGTGCAGAACGCCGACGGCTCCCACCAATACCACTCGGTCAAGCGCCAGAAAACCGGCGGAGACTGGTCAATCGCCAAACTCTGTCAGAGGGCCAAGCCAACAAACCGCACCATACTCGGCGACCTATTCCGCGTCTGGAGCGATGACTCACGATCAACTGCCGTGTTCGTATCTTCCACCGGCGCGAATGAATTACGGGAATTGTCAGAGCGGGCGGGCTCCGACGCAAACATCGTTTCATTCGAGCGCAACCTATCTCTAGCACTAAGGAAGAATTTCTACAATCACATCGTGCCTGCTTGCCAGGCGGATAAAGACATCGTCTTCACCTTTCTAAGGAGTCTCGAGGTCATCCTATGGAGCCATCAACAACTGGCGCGTATCGTCGAGCAACAAATCGATAGTCTGTTCTATCGGCACGACAACCTGCCCCTCGATCCCTCTCAGTTACGCCTCGCTCTTGCCGAGTACGCGCTCGACCACCTAGGTACGAGGATCGATCACGACCGAACACAGAGCTTTATGGAAAGCCACCAGATCGGCCTTCGCGATTGGAAGATCGATCCTGCAATCAACGATATTGTGACCAACATCAACGACCGGTATATGCGCCCAATTCGGAGGCAGTTCATCAACTCAGCTCAGATCGAGCGTGACATTGTCGCCGACCTCATCGATCGTCTTCGCCACCCATGCTCCAAAGGAGCACTCGTCGTAGCTCCCGGCGGCTATGGAAAGAGCTGCGTACTTGGGCAATGTATATCTCGCTTGTCCCACCTCGGAGTACCTCATCTGTGCTTCCGGATGGATTCTCTAAGACCTTGCACGACTTCTCGCCAGATCGGTGCCCAACTGGACTTGCCGGCATCGCCCACAGTCGTGCTTGGAGGTATTGCGGACAACTCGATGAGTGTATTGGTGGTGGACCAACTCGACGCCATGAGCTTTGTCTCCGGTCGAAATACCGAGTTATGGGATCCTTTTAGTGAGCTATGCGAGGAAGTAAATCGGTATCCAAACATGAAGTTGGTGCTTGCGTGTCGAGATTTTGACCTCGAGCACGATCATCGCCTACGGACCCTAGTTGCTCCGGATACCCAGTTCTACAAGCGCACGATTGAAAAGCTGAGTCGTGCGGAAGTAATCCGATCATTGAAAGACGCCGGTCATCATAGCAGTGATCTAACGAGCAGGCGGTCGGAGATACTAGGTGTGCCTTACCACCTGTCGCTCTTCCTCCAAGGTAAGCCCGACGAAGGTTTCACGACGGTCGGACAGCTCTATGATTCTTACTGGGAGCAGAAGCGCCGTGATCTGCAACAGCGTCTCGGCCGTCCGGCTGAGTGGGTCCAGGTAATTCACAAGCTGACCGCACACATGAGTAAGCGGCAGATGCTGATTGCTCCAAAGGGCGTCGCGGACAGGTGGACGGAGGACGCCGAAGCAATGGTGTCGGAGCATGTTCTGATAGCGGAACGCGGGCACTATCGCTTTTTTCACGAATCGTTTTTTGACTACGCATATGCGAGAGTATTCGCCGGACGAAGCCTTGTCGACTTCCTGGTTTCGAGTGAGCAGCATCTGTTTCGGCGATCTCAAGTCCGCCAGATACTTGACTATCGACGGGAGAACGATTTCGACCAATACGTCGCAGATGTTCGAGACTTACTTATATCTGACCAAGTTCGATTTTACATTAAGCGCATGGTGGTGTCGGGAGTCAGGCGAATCGATCGTCCGAAGAAGGAGGAGTGGCGGCTATTGGTTTCGCACCTTATTGAGGGAGATTTCTCGGCCAGTCTGTATGCCGCGTTCTATGGTCAGCTCGGATGGTTTGATTTACTATGCCGTCTCGGTGTATTTGAGGAGTGGCTTGCATCGGGTATCGATCGGCAGGCAGAAGCGGCGACCTATCTTCTACAGGCGCCAGCTCTGCACGACACTAGATCGGCAGAAATTGCCAATATCATTGCACCGTATTTCCAACGAGGCGAGAAATGGGTAAAACGTATAATACGTATTATGTCTTGTCGGAAGGTACACAAGAGCAACGAGATGAGGTCGCTTCACCTCAAGATGATAGCGAGCGGATCCTACGATCATCAGCATGAGAAGTTTTGGGATGCGTACCATGGGATTGATGGCGAGCGTCCGGAGTTCTTTATTGATGTTGTCAGGGTTTGGTTCGAAAGGTCGATTGCTCAGTTTGACGATGGTTCGTCATTTAGATTTCTTGATGACGTGGCGCAGAATCGGTCGACAGATGGAGCGTCTCTGATTCGAGATTGCGCAGTGCGCAGGCCGAGATACTACGCTATCCGGATGCTCCCTTTGGTCACGAGCGTGACTCTAAAGACGGAGATATTCTACGACGACAGGGTCCGGAATAGACTTTGGTTGTCGCTGACTAATAACAACGGGCCGTCAAATATCGACGAAGCGGTTCTATTCGCAGAATAAGCGATTCGGTGATAGATTGGCCACAGGCATCACGAAAGTCGGGAGATTTCGGCGACTCTTGGGATCTATAGGCGTCCCGACGCTGACATTCTGGGCATCCGCAGTGTGAGAACCGCGTCAACCCTTTGAGTTGACCAAGCCAGTGGCGATTTGGCGGCCTGTGGGACTTCAGGTGACGCCATCAGGGCAGACTACCCCTGCCATCTCGTCAACACCCGTCCCAGACTTCCCTACAGCGTCGCCAGTCGTGCCAGCGCGGCGCTGAACCTCTGGTGGTACTCGCCGGCCGACAGCTTGAGCAGCACGCCGTCCCGGCCAGTCTTGGCAACCACGCCGGCCCGGCATATCCACAGGTACAGAAACCGCTTGCAGCGCAGCACCGCGCCATCTCCCAACTCCAACAGGTTGAGCATCCAAGTCTTCAGGTTCCACGCCAACGCCGCGATCACGAAGTACGCTTGATTGGCTCCCAGCAACCCGGTCGGAACATGGGACAGTCCCAGCCCCTCCTTCAGGTCCTTGATCAGATTCTCCTGATTGCCCCGCCCCTGCGCGGTCCTCAGCACCGCCGTGTTGCTCCGTTTCGAGTTCGTCACCACGATCCAGTACGCATACTTTCTCATCCCGTCGAGGTACTCTTGCTTGCCGTCCGCGTCGTGGATCGGCGTCCGCTTGATCACGTACCGATAGCCCTTCTTCCAACTCGTCGGTCGGAACATCATCCTGGCCACTTCCGGCGTCCCCTTGTACCACTGGTCAGGCTTGCGCTGCCGGCTGATCTTGCGCTTCACGTTCTCCCGCCGCTTCCGCCGGCGCCGGCCCGACCGCTCCCTGATCGGCGCCAGTGGACGCCATGCGCTCTCCGGGAGCCCGTGCACGGCCCGCAGCAGATTCTGCCGCTGCTTCGCCACGATGTAGAACTCCACCCCGCGCTCCGCGCAGATGTCCACGATCTCCTGATCGTAGTAGCCACTGTCAGCGCGCATCCGCACCTGTCGAAAGTGCTTCCGGACCCGCTCGATCGTTCTCGGCAACACCTCCTTGATCCCGTAGCTGGTATGCCGGCTGCCTTCGTGCAGTCCCAGATGCAGCACGTCTCCGGTCTCCGCCACCGTCCCGTACAGACTGCTGTAGCTCCACCGCCTGTCGTAGCTGAAGTCCGCGCCTTCCTTCTGCTCCCCATACACTTCGTGGATCGACGAATCCCAGTCCAGCGTCGCCACCCGCCGCCGCGACCGCGGCAGCAACCCGAACGCCCGCTGCTGTATCTCCTCGACCGCCTCACGTAACTCGCTCCGCGCCAGCTCCCCCGCCAGCTGATCCCGGTCGCTGCACTGCTCCCGCTTGCCGTCGAAGCGAGCCAGAAAATCCCCGACCGTGGTGGCATGCGGCACCCGCGCGCCGCCCAACAGCCGGCGTAATCCTTCGTCGGCGCGCAGCCAGTTGATGTCGCTGAGGGTGTTCCCGCCGCTGAGCATGTTGTAGGCCAGCGTCAGCACGTGGTCCGACTCGGTATACCATTTGTGCCGCCGCAGCACGCGCACCGCAGAGTCGATCACCGGCGCCACTTCAAGCCGCTCGACGAGCCCGTGCACGATGCCCAAGCCGGACCAGCTCACCAGCGGGGCGCCACCGCGCGGCTCGGCCCGAAGGCGGGGATGGGAGAATTGGGGTTGACAAGCATCGTCAGCCGTGTATTCTGGTGGTGACTGAATCATTTCGGGTCCTCTTCGGTGCTTGACCGGTTGGGTTTAGGTACTTCCGATTATAGCACTTAGGAGGACCCGTTTCAACCCCGCCTACCCGAATCGCTTACTCTGGGTCTATTGTATCTTCGCGTGGCGATGCAGAAACTGGTCGAGAGTGACGTGGGCACTTTTCGTGAGCTGGCGGAGCCGATCATGCAGCTTCCTCATGACACACTTGGATACCTACTGCTAAGTTCTTGGCGTTGCAACGCACGCGAGTTCTCTGACGAGTGCATCAGATACCTTCTCGCCGATCCACGCCGACTGAGTATGGGGTACGGCAGTTGGGTTGGCGGTAACGACGGCACAGGGCACTGCGCCATCAGTCGCCGCGCTATCGTAGAGACCTCGCGCTTCTGCGCCAGCGACCTGTTCGCCGCCTTAGAGCGCGCTATCGGATCGTACGCTACAAGCTACGAAATAGCCGACTTCAGGTGGAGGGAATACACCGAGTTCCTACTTCTTCGTTCTCTGGATGAGTCAAGGACTTCGGTGCGGACGAAGGCGCGCCTCGGAGAGCTTGAGAGGAAGTTCGTCGAGGCTCCGGTTTCTATTGTGGACGAGGACGTGAAGTCGGAGATGAAGTTAGTAGAATCCCCAACTCCGGCTGACCGAGCTGAGCTGATGACGGATGATCAGTGGCTGTCAGCTATGCGGAAGTACGATACACCCGATGCGGACGGTCTTATGGGTACGCGCGCGATGATGCTGTCGCGAGTCTCGGCCGACCTTTCGCGTCGGTGTAAAGCGCGTTTTGCGGCGCTACTAGTAGAGCGCATGACTGACGATATTGAATCTACCTACTTTTCGGCGATTGTGGACGGACTTTGTGGGCGGTTCCTTACCGAAGGCGTCGATAGGAAGGCGGACTCGGAAGCGATGTGTAAGTTGAGCACGGCAACCTTTATGGATGTCATAGATCGTGTCCATTCGTTGCCGGGGAGGCCGTGTGGTTCAGCGATAGTGCACTGTGTGGGCGCTCTATCAGATCGGGACGACCTGTCGCCGGCCGCTCTTGCCGCCGTATCGTACTACGCAATGAACGATCCGGATCCGCGGGATGACATATGGAGAGATGGGCTATACGACAGCGACCCGTACTTTCACGGTATCAACTCCGTTCGAGGACAAGCGGCGGAGGCGATAGGTAGGCTGTTACGAACGCGGCCGGAGCGTCTTATCGGTTTACGTGAAGCGCTGGTGTCGCTGTCGCGTGATCCGATGGTTGCAGTGCGCGCGTGCGCTATTGATGCCCTGATCTGCGTGCTCGGTACTTCACCTGACGTCGCGGTTGAGCTTTTTATATCGGCGTGCAGTGACTGTGGCGATCTGTGGGGTACGGGTCCATTTGAGCGCTTCATCTATTACGCGATGAACACCCACTATGGGAGTTTAAGACCGCTACTTCAGGACGTGTTGAGAACTGATGATGAACGTGCGGTAGCCGCCGTGTCTCGACAGATTGTATTGGCTGAGCTCAATGATGTCGATGTGGCGACGGAGTGCGAGCGTATCAGAGGCGGTAGCGACGCCATGAGGAAGGCGGCGGCGGACATCTATTCCCAGAACGCTCTCAGTGAGCGGGTAGGAAACTACTGTATGCAAAGATTGATCGAGTTTTTTTCTGATAAAGAGGTAGAAGAGGAGGTTTCCGGCGTATTCAACCATTCCAACATCTCGGGCGAGTGGTTGCTTCGCTCCAAGGACTTCATATCGAGGTTTATCGATAGCGCCGCGTTTGGTCACGCCCCCGGTGGTCTTCTTCGTGCTCTTGAGGAGTCCAACGTCAGAATGCCCGAAGTGATCTGTGAAGCTGCGGAGAGGGCGCTTCGGTCGATTGGCTCGAAGGGTGCACACATCGCGTTAGCTGAGTCTGGTATCGCTATGAGCATAGCTACGCTTGTAGTGCGCCAATACCAGCAGACGGACGATAGCGGCATAAAGACACACTGTTTGGATTTGATTGACCGTATGGAACGGATGCAGTACTTTGGAATCCACGAAGAGCTGGCGAAACTTGAGCGCTAACAGTATCCATGTGATTCCACGGCAGACGCATCCTTGGCGCGGGCCTATACTCGATCTTCAATGGGATGGTGTCGTGAGCGCCAAGCGTTCTTCGATACCTGAGAAGCGGTGAGAACAGGAACCTAGGGGCCGCTGGACTATGGCGAACGGCAAGCTGCTGAAACAACTCATCCGTTCGGGGGCGGAGGGTGATCTGGGCTCATTTCGCGGCGCCGCAAGACGGGTGATCGAGGAGGAACGGCAGAAGCATCATCATCTGCTGGCCAACGACCTGGAGATCATTCTCGACGGCCGCGCCTCCGCGCCGGCTTCGGCAGCGCTCCGGCGGATGGCTGAGACCATCCCGCAGGACCGCGAGCGCGGCCTGCCCCTCCTGGCGGTGCGCGAGCCGGCCCGCCACCTTGAGGATGTCGTGCTGTCCCCCCAGAACCGGTCGCTGCTCGACGAGGTGCTGCGCGAGCACAACCGGGCGGAGGTCCTCATGGCGTATGGCCTTCGTCCCAGCGACCGGCTGCTGTTCTGCGGACCGCCCGGCTGCGGCAAGACCCTCACGGCGGAGGTGGTCGCCGGCGAGCTCGGGCGGCCAATTGCAATCGTGCGCACCGACAGCGTCGTTTCCTCCTTCCTCGGGGAGACCGCCGCCAACCTGCGCCGGGTGTTCGACTTCGTGTCGGCTACCCCGATGGTCGCCCTGTTCGACGAATTCGACGCCCTGGGCAAAGAGCGCGAGGACGCCTCCGAGCACGGCGAACTGCGCCGCGTGGTCAATGCCGTCCTGCAGATGCTGGACGCGTACGACGGCCGCAGTCTGATCATCGCCGCCACCAACCACGAAGGACTGCTCGATTCCGCTATCTGGCGCCGCTTCGAGGAGGTGCTGTTCCTCAAGCCGCCGACGCCCGCGCAACTCTGCCGCCTGCTTACCGTAAAGCTGCGCGGCGTCCGCTACGAGTTTGACGTAAAGGACGTGGTGAATCGAAATTGGTTCAAAGGCGCCACCCACGCCGACGTCGAGCGCGTAGTGCGCCGAGCAATCAAGGAGATGGTATTGCAGGGAGACCAGGACCGCCTGCGCCTCGACCACCTCGACACCGCCCGCCAACGTGAGCAAGGCCGCAAGCGTCGGGCTGAGCAGCGCTGAGAACAGCAATGGCAGAGGACGAGAGACGCGGCCGGCACTTCGAGTTGGTTCGAGAAGAACCAATAACCCGACGCCGCCCGCGTCCAGTGCCGGTCACGCCGGCACCACCCGAGAATCCGCGTTGCCACGCCGCGACTCTGCAGGACCGTCTGCAAGCCGCTCGTGACGCAACGTCGACGGATATCGGTGGATATGACGCACGACGCCTCCTGAAGATTACGCTCACCCAGAAGGTCCGCCCGGAGGACATCGAACGCGCCGCGGAAGGGCTTGAGGTCGTGAGTCAGGAAGACGATACCGTGATACTGGCGTTCGCGACAGCCGGGCAGATCGACACGTTCGAGGCGAAACTGTCAAGCATGGCCGCCGGCGCCCATATCACGTACGAGAATTTAATTTACGCGCTGGGGGGCTTCGACCGCTGGACTCCCGAGGACCGTACCGGCTGGGCACTGCAGTGTGAGGGGTTTCCTGAAACTCAAACCTTTGTAGTCGACGCGGAGCTATGGCCGGTTGCACGTGACCGCGATGCCACCATGCTACGAGCAGCGTTCGATAGGTGGGTAGAATCGCGCGCCGGCGAGGTTCTTGATTCGGTAAAGCAACCATACCTGACCGTATACCGAATTCGCTGCGACGATTCGATGGCTCAAGAGCTGTTGAACCACCGGGACGTCCGCACGGTGGATCTACCGCCCCGTGTCGGCATTGACTTGGCACTGGTTTACACTCCTGTTCAGAAATTGAACGACGTGCCGGCTCCACCACCTGACGCTTCCGGCGTGGTGGTTCTCGACTCTGGCCTCGCAACGGGACATCCGGTCATAGCTCCCGCTGTGGGCGATGCCCAGTCCTTTCTACCCGGTGTACCGCCATCTGACGAGCACGGGCACGGAACCATTGTGTCGGGGATCGCCCTCTACGATGACGTAGCCGAGTGTTTACGAAACCGGAGATTCATTCCTGATCTGCGCATCTTCAGCGGACGTATCCTGGACCATAACAATCGCGGTGATGCTCACCTGATCGAAAACCAAATAGAAAGAGCCGTTAGATATTTCGTCACCGAGTACGACTGCCGGATATTCAATCTGTCCTATGGTGACCTCAACAAACCATACCGTAATCGTCACGTGGCCGGGCTGGCCGTCACACTGGACGCTCTGAGCCGGGACCTGAACGTGCTCTTTGTGGTGCCGACGGGAAACTTCACCGGCGACGAGAATGGTCCCGAAGATTGGCGTCAAGAGTATCCAGACTACTTGACCGGAGACGCATCGGTTCTGCTCGATCCCGCGCCGGCACTGAGCGCGTTGACTGTTGGCAGTCTGGCCCGCAACGAGCTACATCCACGCTTTCCGGACGATCCGGCCTATCGTCCAATCGCCCGGTCTGGTCAGCCCTCGCCATTCACGAGGCATGGGCCGTCGGTAAACGGCGCCATAAAACCGGATCTGATGGACTACGGGGGCAACTGGATGATCGATGCTCGCGCCGGTAGTCATCTTACGGTGCATGGCGTCGGTGAGCTATCCACGTCGCACCGGTTCGCAACCGGCCAGCCGTTTGCGGAGGACTCGGGCACCAGCTTCGCCGCACCGCGCGTGGCCCATACCGTCGGCAAGGTCCTCAAGGATTATCCGGATGCGAGCGTGGATCGCTGCCGGGCGTTGCTGGTAGCTCATGCCCGGACACGACCGGTCTGTTCAAACCTATTCGGAAACGACCGAGAGGCTCGGAACGTGGCGGGATACGGCCGGGTGGACCGCTCGGCTCTGTATCAGTCGGATGAGAGCTGCGTAACGCTTTGGACCGAAGAAGCGATCGAGAATCAACACCATCAGTTCTTTGAGTTGCCGGTGCCTGCGGAGTTTTGGTCGCCTGGCCGCCTGTTAGATCCCACATAATCTCGCCGATGGAATCCCGGAATAAATCGTCTGGAGAAGTCTCGGGATGTCCCGGATTCTCCCGTCAGGCGAAAGACTGCGGGACAGCGCTTCGGTAGCCATGGCGGTCGGCGGCGTCGGCATCAGAGGCGCAGTTCTTCGACGGCCGTCTGCAGATGCTCGGCGGTGACCGTGCGCGCATCGTCGAGCGCGGTGGCCGACAAGGCGTAGTGGGCGATGCGGTTGATCTGCCGAGGCAGCCCGCGGGAGGTCTGAAACAGCGCCTCTGCGGCGGCCGGCTCGAACAGCGGCAACTCGCAGCCGGCCAGATGCAGGCGGTGCGCGAGGTAGCCGTCGAGTTCCTCGCGCTGCAGGCCGCCCAAGTGATGGCGCACGACCATGCGCTGGGCAAGCGATTCGTGGACGGTCATGGACAGCCTGCGGCGCAACTCGGTGAGGCCGACCAGCAGCAGGCACAGGCGGTGTTCGGAGTCCATGGAGTAGTTGGTCAACAGGCGCAGGTCGTCGAGCACGTCGGTGCGCAGGAACTGCGCATCGTCGATGATGAGGACCGGCATCCGGTTGGCTTCCCGGACCTGGCGGGTGATCTCGGCGCGGATGGAGCGGTAGGCGGCGGCGCGGGAGCGTTCGGCCGGCAGACCGAGTTCCCAGGCGATCGACTTGTACATGTCCATGACGTTGCCGGTGGTCAGCGAGACGTAGAGCACGCGGTAAGCGCCGGGATGCAGGACGGCGGTCACCGCGCGGCAGACGGTGGTCTTGCCGCCGCCGGGCTCACCGGTGAGCAGTCCGATGCCGCGCAGTTGGAGCAGATGCTGCAGGCGTGCTTCGGCTTCCTGGCGTGCGGCGGACGCGAACAGCAGGTCGGCTTCGATGGCGTCGGCGAACGGCAGGCGGGAGAAGGCGAAGTGTCGCAGATACATCAGTCGGTCTCCTGGCGGCGGTGCAGGTGGCGCAGGGCCAGCGGCGAGGGGGGCGGCTGGGGCGCTGGGGCCTCAGATTCCAGATGGCGGGAGGGCCGGTTGCGCTTGACGGAGGCGTTGGCGTAGGCGTCCAGCAGGGTGGCCTGACCGGCATCGGCGCCGTCGTGGCGGATCAGCAGGGGGCGGCTCGGCGGCGCGTCCGGGTCGTAGCGCACGGTGACGGTGCGGCCGACCAGCAGCGGATCGACTTCGTAGACGCGGCCGTGGAGGCTGATGATGCGGTCGTTCATGACGCGGCGCCTGGCCTCGAACAGGAACAGGTCGTCCAGGTCGCAGCACGCATCGACGCAGCGCACCTCCTCGGTGTTCAACGCCCACTGCTCATGCGGGGTGCTGCCGCGCAGGCCGCTGTGGGGGGCGCGGTGATATTCGCCTTCCAGGTAGGCGCCCAGGCGGCCGTTGAGCGCGTCGAGGCTGGCGCCGTCGTCGGGGGTGAGGAAGGCGAGCAACTGGTCGCGCACGGTGCGGAAGAAGCGTTCGATCTTGCCCTTGCCCTGCGGCTGATAGGGGCGGGCGTGGATCAGCGCGATGCGCAGCTTGGCGCAGACCAGCGCCAGTTGCTGGGAGCGATAGTTGGCGCCGTTGTCGACGTACAGCCGTTGCGGCACGCCGCGGCGGATGAGCGCCTGCTTGAAGACCGGCAGGAAGGCGGCGGTGTTCTCGGCGTGGGCGAAGGCGGCGAACGGACACAGGCGGGTGGCGTCGTCAAGGAAGGCGATGAGGTAGGTCTTGCGGCGGCGCCCGCCGTCGGCGACTGCCGGGCCGTGCATGACGTCGCTCATCCACAACTGGCCGGGGTAGCGGAAGCTGAAGCGGCGGCGGTCGACGCCGTCGGCGGCGGCTTGCGGCCTGCTCATCAGCCCCTCGGCGCGCAGCAGCCGGTGCACGGTGGAGCGCGCCAAGCGCACGCCGTCGGGGAGTTGGCCGCCGTTGGCCGCCTCCTTGATGACCTGCCGCACCGACCAGGATGGGTGCTCGGTCTTGAGCGCTATCAGCAACTCGGCCGCCTGCGGCGGCAGCCGCCGCGGCTGGCCTCGGTCAGCCCGCGGCTTGGGGTACAGCGCATCGAAGCCGCCGCAGCGATAGGCGTGCAGCCAGTCGCGCAGCGTCTCGGCGGCCACGCTGGTGCGCAGCGTGCCGGGAATGTCGTAGGTCTGCGCGGCCTTCGCGCGCAACTGCTCGCCGATCCCGACCGCGCCGGGCGGCTGGTGGGCCAGGTCGGCGATCAAGCGGTAGCGGAACAGCGCCACCTCGCGGCGCTGAGCTTCTTCGTCGTCATTCATGTCGGTCGATCCTTGCTGTTCGGGTCCGTCGACCCGGTGATGACGACACACTACGGAGGCCGCCGACGGCCGGAATCCCCCATCTGCTGTTGCCGGCCAAAAGTGGGATTCCCAGCCCCGTCGAGGCGGGGGCGCAATCCGAGCGGCGCCGGCAGCGACGGCAACGACGAGGCGGCCAGCGTCCGCAGCCTCACCAACACCGCCTTGGTCCCCAGCCGTTTGCGGCAGGCGCTCAGTTCGGGGCGGCAGCCGGCCAGCTCGTCAGGCAGCGAGAGGATCACCGCCCGCAGCGCCGCCCGCACCAGCTTCACGCGGCGGTCCAGCCAGCGCATCGCGCCGGGCAGCCCCACGTAGTCGGTGCGCGCCTTGGCGACCGCCTTCATCAGACTCGGCGACTGCTCGGCGTGGGTGACCGCCTCTTCCAGTTCCTCCAGCGTTCCGGGCAGCTGCGCCGCCAGGCAGTCGGGCAGCAGGCTGAAGGTGGTCTGGCTCTCCGGGCAGTACCAGCGCGCGATCAGCGCCCCGCGCGGCCACTTGCGCCGGTAGGTCCCGTGCCGGGCGAACGAGCAACTGCCGGACTCATGATTCGGGCACCGGTCGAGCCTTGCGTCGCGCCATGCCCTGGTGCTAACGTACTGCTCGCCGGTGAGCCCCGTTTGGTAGCGAAGCTGCACCGGTCACGGCCCGGCGGGTGGCGTCCCGCGCGGGCCTTTTCTCCTTACGGGTTGATCCTCCCAGGATACCCGGCTTCAAGCACCGGCGCAGCCCCCGGCCCGCACTCCACTGCCTCTCCGGCTACCGGCCCCTGTCCCGCATTCGCCCCCCGTCCCACACGATTCGTCTACGAATCAATCTGAGCAAATCCCGCCCCTCTTCTACGAATCAATGCGGGATCCAACACCGCCGCGCACGAGAGCTTACGGTAGCGCTGGCGTATCGACCTGTTGTGCGCACTACACGCCTGGACTACCGTGCGGCTAACATCAGCTTCAGGTTGGTTCAGGGAGCGTCGCTTGACCAAGTCGCCGAACGGTTTGATGCCGCGACGGATACGGAGGACTCGAAAACCATCCCGGAGCGCCATGCGGGGCGTAGCATCTCGGCACGCGATAGGTCACGGGGCACGGTTCAAGCAGCAACCTGGAGCTTCACGCAGCCCTCCAAGGCGGTACGGGATTCTTCCTGGTTCATCGTGGTTACTCGGAATGATCCAGCATGGGGAACGAATCTTTGCGATGAACGCGAGTCCTACGCGCTGGTGGTAACGCTCATGGATCGGCTCGTTCAGGAGCCGAGACTGTATACGCGCATCGAAGAGCGGCTCCGCGAACGCGCGCGGGCCAGGGCAAGAGCAAGAGCATGAATCCGTTGGACGACACGAACCTCTGGACTATCGCACGGGTGCGACTGCGGAACTACAAGAGCATTGCGGCCTGCGCCGTGGACTTGAAGCCGCTAACGATCTTGGTCGGTCCGAACGGCGTCGGCAAGAGTAACTTTCTTGACGGGTTGAGCTTTACGGCGGAGGCGCTACGGTATTCCGTTGACCACGCGCTGCGGGAGCGTGGCGGTATCGACGAGGTTCGACGTCGAGGCGGTGAATGTTCGGACGGGTTCGGCGTGCGCATCGACATGCGAATGGCTGACGCGGCAGGTTGGTACGGATTTGAAATTGGCGGCACAGGCAAGGGGCGCTACGTCCTGCGGCGGGAGGAATGCGTCGTCAGATCGCAAGATCGGGAACGGCGCGGTTTCTTTCGGGCGGGCGGCGACGGTAGTGTCACTTGGTCTATTCCGAATGCTCCTCCGAACGCAGGAGCGGAACGTCTGTACCTTCTAGCAGCGTCGGCGTATCAGCCGTTTCGACCAGTGTACGACGCCTTGTGTGCGATGGGGTTCTACAACTTGGACCCGGACCGCATCCGCGAGCTTCAGGCGCCTGGCGCTGGCGATCAGCTGGACCGATCCGGCGCGAACATTGCGAGCGTCCTTGATCGTCTCCGGGCGTACGCGCCGGCAAACGCTGCTCGTATCGACGAGTATCTGTCGGCAATCGCGCCGGGCGTGGTGGGTGCGGAGCCGATTTCGGTGGGGCCGCTATTGACGGTAGAGTTCCGGGAACATTCGCCTGGGGGAGCGCATCAACGTTTTCTTGCCAACAGTATGTCGGATGGAACGTTGCACGTGTTGGGCGTGCTGGTCGCGCTGTTTCAACGCGCTGATGGTGCAAGCCGGCGTCCCGGACTCATTGGAATCGAAGAACCGGGGGCGGTGCTGCACCCGGCCGCCGCCGGAGCGCTGGCGGACGTTTTGCGGGAAGCGAGCGAACACGTGCAAGTGATCGTCACGACGCACAGCGCGGACCTTCTGGACCGGGACACGATCGCGCAGGAGTCGATCCTGGCCGTGGAGACGGAACACGGCGAGACCCGAATCGCCCCGCTCGACGAGACGGGCCGTACCGCCTGCCGGGACGGTTCCTTCACCGCCGGCGAGCTGCTGCGCATGGATCAACTGACGCCGGCCCGGGAAGAAGCGATGCTTTCGGACACAGATCTCTTTCGCGACGAGCATGACGGTTGATCCGGATCGCAACCATCGTTGAGGGCGACGGTGGGGTGAAGGCGGTTCCCGTGCTGCACTGGCCCGCCGGCGCTCGCCGTCGTTCGACAAGATGAGGCGGGCGGTCAGCGCTTCGGTGCGGTAAACTGGCGGCGATGACCGAACCGGTTGACGTGCGTTCCCGGCTGCGGGAAGCGCTGGCGCTCGATCTGATCGGCCCGGACGCCGGCCACGCCTTGGCGGACGAACGGCTGCCGGGGCGGGTGCGGCCGTCGAGCTGGTATCTGACGGGGTTTCTGGCGCCGCGCGGATCGAAGGCCGAACAGCGCGCCGACGACGACTCAGACGACGACTTCGAGGCGGAGGTCGCGGACGAGGCCGGGCTCGGCGACGACTCCGCCGAGGACCGCCAAGCCGCCCGCAAGGGGTTCTTTCCGTCGTCGATCGGCTTGAGCTTCCTGGTTGCCGAGGACGCGGGTGAGCTCGACGTGACCATTCGCTGGGGCGACTACCGGCACGTCAAGGACGACGCCGGGAACGGCGGGAGCGACGAGGCAGACCGCGGCGGCGACGCGCCGGCGGCGGAGCGGAGCGGCGCCGCGCAGTGGTGGCAACGCACGCCCCGCCAAGCCGCCGTCCGGGTGACGCTGCCGGCAGGCGGGCGCAAGCCGTACTCCGTGCCTGACTCGGGCGGACTGATCCTGCACGCGGCCGCCCGGCCCGTGAACGGGGCCGGCTTCGGCGGCCGGATACCGCCGGGAACGCGCTCGGTCTCGCTCTTTCTGGTGAACGAACGGCCCGACGGCGACGACCGCGCCGACGAGGCGTTCGCGTTTCAGGCCGAGTTGGAGGTCCGCGGCGCGCTTCCGTTCGTCCCCCGGCCCGACCCGCGCGGCGGCTCCGGCGACGACCGCGATCAGCACGTGGCCGACCTCCATTACGCCGGCACGCCCGAATACGCCGCCGGCCACGGCGTCGCCGCGAACTGGGAACTGGTCGACGGCGCCTGCCGCCTGCTCCGCACCGCCTGGATCCCGGCCGCCGAGGTGGAAAAGATCGAAACGGCGCCGGCGCCGGGCGTGGAGACCGGCATGGCCGCCCTCGGCGGCCTGGCCGACGGCCGCGCCGTCGAACGGGCGCTGACGCCGCTGGTCACCGGCTACCGGGCCTGGATCGACGAGCAGGAAGCGGCGCTGACCGGCCTGGACGGCCAACGGCGTGACACGGCCGAGGAGCTGCTGTTCCACGCCCGCGCGGCCGCCGGCCGCATCGAGCGGGGTATCGGCGCGCTGGCCGCCGACGCGGACGCGCTTGACGCCTTCCGGGTGGCCAACCGCGCCGTGGCCGCGGCGCTCGGGCGGCGGCTGACCCGCGAACAGGCCGCCGAGCTGCCCCGCTGGCGCTCCTTTCAACTCGCCTTCCTGCTGCTCAACGTCGCCGGTCTGGCCGACCCGGCCAACCCGGAGCGGGAGTTCGTCGACCTGCTGTTCTTCCCGACCGGCGGCGGCAAGACCGAGGCGTATCTGGGGCTCGCCGCGTTCGCCATGGTGCTGCGGCGGCTGCGCCATCCGCAGGACGGCGGCCGCGCCGGGGCCGGGGTCAGCGTCATCATGCGGTACACCCTGCGGCTGCTCACGCTCGACCAGCTCGGGCGCGCGGCCGGCCTGGTGTGCGCGCTGGAGCTTGAGCGGCGCGCCGATCCCGGCCGCTACGGCGTGTGGCCGTTCGAAATCGGCCTGTGGGTGGGCAAGGCCGGCACGCCGAACCGCCTCGGCAAACGGGGGACGGGCGCTCCGACTCGGCCCGCAGCAAGGTGAGCCAGTACCGGAGCAACCCGAACGGAAAGCCCGCTCCCATCCCGCTGGAGCACTGCCCGTGGTGCGGGACGGCGTTCACGCCCGACTCCTTCACCCTGCTGCCGAACGCCGACCAGCCCACCGAATTGCGCATTGTCTGCGGCGACTATGAGTGCGACTTCTCCGGTGACGCGCCGCTGCCGATCGTCGCCGTGGACGAACCGCTGTACCGCCGCCTGCCGGCCTTTCTGATCGCCACCGCGGACAAGTTCGCGTCGCTGCCGTGGGTGGGAGAATCGGGCGCGCTCCTCGGCGGCGCCGACCGCCATGACCACGCCGGGTTCTACGGCGCCGCCGAACCGCGCCGCGGGCGCCCGCTGGCTGGCCCGTTGCCGCCGCCGGACCTGATCATCCAGGACGAGCTCCATCTGATCTCCGGGCCGCTCGGCACCATGGCCGGCCTCTACGAGGCGGCGATCGAGGCGCTGTGCGTGCGCGCGGTCGACGGCCGGGCGGTGAAGCCGAAGATCGTCGCCTCGACCGCCACGGTGCGCCGCGCCGACGAGCAGGTGCAAGCGCTCTTCGGGCGGCAGTTCACGCCGATCTTTCCGCCGCCGGGGCCGAAGCGCGCCGACTCCTTCTTTGCCCGCGCCATGCCTGCCGCGCAGCGCAACGCCCGCCAGTACGCCGGCATCGCCGCCCAGGGCCGCAACCCGAAGGCGATGATGCGCCGCGTGCTGCTGGCGCTGATGGGCGCGGCCGAGCGCGCCTGGCGCGACGCCGGCGGCGCCCGCAACCCGGACAATCCGGCCGATCCCTACATGACCGTGCTCGGTTACTTCAGCAGCCTGCGCGAGCTCGGCGGCGCCCGCCGCATCCTGGAGGAGGAGGTGCAGCACACGCTCAAGCGCTACGGCGAGCGCAAGCGGCTCGACGAGGCGCAGGGATTGTTCCGCGACCGGACCAGCTTTGCCGCCGTCGTCGAGCTCACGTCGCGGGTGAGCACCGACCGCGTGGCCGCGGCGCGGCAGCGGCTGCAAACGGCCTACCGCGACCGCAAGCAGCGCGTCGACTGCGCGCTGGCGACCAACATGATCTCGGTCGGACTCGACATCCAGCGGCTCGGGTTGATGCTGGTCTACGGGCAGCCCAAGACCAACTCCGAGTACATCCAGGCGACCAGCCGGGTCGGCCGCGACGATGCCCGCCCCGGACTGGTGGTGATGCTTTACAACGTCCACCGGCCGCGCGACCGGTCGCACTACGAGCGTTTTCGGCACTACCACGAGACCTTCTACCGCTCGGTCGAGGTCGCCAGCGTGACGCCGTTCGCCGCCCGCGCTCTGGACCGGGGCTTTGCCGGCGCGCTGGTGGCGCTCGCCCGCCACGCCCTTCCCGCGCTGACGCCGCCGGCCGGAGTGGAGGGGATCGAGGGCGAACGGGCGGCGCTCGAACGGCGGCTGCTGGAGGTATTTCGCGCGCGGATCGACGAACAGCCGCGGCAGGACGACGCCGAGCGCAGCGAGCGGCAACGCAGCATCCGGGACCGCGTCGGCGACCTGCTCGACGCCTGGATCGCCATCCTCAGCGACTTCCGCGGCAATGGAGTCCCGATGCAGTATCAGAAGTACGAGGCGCCGCCCCGCAAGCCGCTCCTGAGCGAGATGCTGGACGACCACCTGCCGAACGACCCGTTCAGGAAGTTTCGCGTCAACCGCTCGCTGCGCGACGTCGAACCGCAGGTCGACCTGTTCCTCCAAGACCTCACCACCCGCCGCCCCGCCGGCGGCGCGGGAAAACGGAGACCGGATCGGTGAAGCTCTTGAGCCTCAAAGCGAAGAACTATCGCATTCTGCGCGACGTGACGATCGACATGAAGGACTTCAACGTCTTCATCGGCGCCAACGCTTCAGGCAAGAGCACGATACTCGACGCGTTGCGCTTTTTGCATGATGGACTGCATGCGCGCGACTTCGATGCGCCGATGGCTTCGAGAGGCGGCATTCTCAACCTTCACTGGAAGGGTGAGGAAGCGCATCAGATTGACTTGGCGGTAACCCTGCAGGACGATGACGATAAGGTCGAGTGGTCGGTTCAGGTCACCAGGCAGGGGTTTCAGTTCCATGTCAAGGAGCGCGTTGTGCGGCACCCGCCACAGTCCCCGCCGTCGGTACTGCTGGAGGCCGATGGCGGCGCCGGTTGGTGGTGGTCGAGCAACACCAATGAACGCGTGGATATGCAGCAGCCTTCAACTGCGTGCGCACTCGCGTCAGCCTCGGCGGATGCGAATTTTCCTGCGCGCAGCATAGCGGACTTCGTACGCCGATGGGGATTCTTCGATCCGAATCCGTTTCTGCTTCGCCGCGACTGGGCGGGATTGGAGTCGAGCCGGTTCGACCACTACGGGCGTAATCTGGGTGAAACGCTTTACGCGATCGCCGAGACCGATCCCGAACTCCTTGAGCGGATCCGGTCGGCGACGAAGGACATCATCGGCCTCCCAAAGGAGATCGAGACGCGCGAATCCGAAGACCGTTTTTACTTCTTTCAGCGCGAAGAAGGACTGCAATTTGCCGTGCATCAAATGGGTATTTCCAGCGGTACGCTGCGCGTGTTGGCGTTGATGACGGCGCTGCACGGTGAGCAGGGAACGAACCTTCTGGGCATTGAAGAGCCGGAGAATTACATCCATCCGGGCGCGCTGGCCGCCTTGGTCGAGTATCTGCGCAGCTCGCAAGGGCAAGTGCAGCTCATGGTGACGACCCACTCGCCGTTGCTCCTCGATCTGTTGGACGATCCGAAGGTCGTGCGCGTCGTTCATCGCAGCGACGGGGAAGGAACTACCGTGAGCCAACGGACCAATCCCGACGGGGTGCGCCGCGCTCTGGATGAATCGGGACTCAGCCTCGGCGAGTACTACCAGACCAAGGGCTTCGGGGATACCTGATGTGGCTCGAAAGGTCGTAGTACTCGCTTCGGGCGACACTGAGCGGCGTTCGCTGCGGCATCTCGTATCGCATCTGCAAGGCACGACGGTTGAAGTGCGTATTCCGCCGAACCACAGAGACCTCGCGCGCTATGCGGAAGGTCTCATCAATTCGGTGTGGTACGATGAAATCGACGATCGTCCGGACAAGATCGTCGTTCTGGTCGACGTTGATGGCAAGCAGCCAGGCGAAGTAGTCAGTCCACTGAGAGATCGTCTTTCCAATCGTCTACGACGGGAAATCAACGCCAGAGTGCTGTATGCGTACGCTCAATGGCATCTCGAAGCATGGTACTTCGCCGACGCGACGAATCTCCGAGAGTATCTCCATCGCGATCTTGGGAGCGTCGATGCGTCCAAACCTGATGAGATCGAGAATCCCAAGCTCCATCTGACGAACCTTCTTCCGCAGTTCTACACCTCCCGCGTTTCCGAGGAAATCGCGGAAGTATTGAAGCCGCAGACGATCGAGGGCCGCAGTCCCAGTTTCAAACGCTTCGTAGAAGTCGTGAAGAACGGCGGCGATCACGGGAGCGGGCCATGAACGGCAAGGCGCACGGGCAGGTGCGGCGCAGTCAGGTGATCACGACGTTCGGGCCGGGAGCGCTGATCGATCTGCCGGACGACTCGGCGATCGTGGGCGGGCTGGACACCTGGGGCGCGGTGCGCGATCTGCAGGAGATCAACGAACCGCGCCTTGCGGCCAAGCTGGCGGCCATGACCGGCGTTTCCGCGCCGCCGCTGTATGCGCCGCCGCCGGCGCCGGACCATCCGCAGGAGCAGCAGCGCGGCATCGGCGGGTGGCGCTTTCCGGAGTGGTGCGTCGTGCAGGACGACCCCGGTGACGGGGAGCGGTCGAGCGCGCGTTCGCGGCGCATGGTGCACCGCGCCGCGCTCGACCGCGGCAGGTTCGACCGGCGGCCGGTGGTGGCGACGCGGTTCGTGCGCGCCTGCTCGCGGGGGCACGTCGACGACATCGACTGGCATCGGTTCGTCCACGGACCGGACGGCGGAACGTGCCGCCGGCAGCTCTGGCTGGACGAGCGCGGCACCAGCGGCGATCTGACCGAGCAGATCGCGCGGTGCGAGTGCGGCAGGTCGCGTCCCATGCATGAAGCGGCCGATCGCGAGCTCGCCGCGCTCGGCCCGTGCAGCGGCGCCCGCCCCTGGCTCGGCCGCCACGCCAACGAGCCGTGCGGCCAGCCGAGCCGGCTCTTGATCCGCACCGCGTCCAACGCCTGGTTTCCGCAGGTGCTCAGCGTGCTCTCGCTGCCTGACCGCGGCGTCGGGGCCGAGCGCGCCGTCGAGGAACTCTGGGCGCACCTGCAGATCGTGACCAGCGCCGCCGAGCTCCACTTCATCAAGCGGCACCCCGACGTGGCCGACCGCCTGGCGGCGTTCTCTGACGACGAAGTGCTTGCCGCGATCGCCGCCCGGCTGGCCGGCGGCGCCGGCGCGGAACGCCCCATCAAGCACGTCGAACTGGACGCGCTGCTCGCCGCTCCCGAGGGGTTCGGCGACGACGTGCCGGTCGATCCCGACTTCCACGCGCGCCGGCTGCCGGAGTCGGCGTGGCGGGGGCGGTCGCCGCGTTACCGCGGCGTCGAGGCGGTCATCCAGGTGCACCGGCTCCGGGAGGTGCTGGCGCTGGCCGGGTTCACCCGGCTGGAACCGGTCATGCCGAACGTGGACGGCGAATACGAGGCGGAGGTCGAGCGCGCCGCCATCGCGCTGGAGCCGGCGTGGTTCCCGGCCGTGGAGAACCGAGGCGAAGGCATTCTGGTGCAGCTCCGCGCCGCCGCCGTCGCCGACTGGCTCGCCCGGCAGCCGGTGCAGGAGCGGTTGGACCAATTGCTCGACGGCCACGCTGCCTGGGCGCGCCGGCGCAAGAGCGAACGCCCGTTCCCCCGCGGCCCCTACGTGCTGCTGCACACGCTGGCCCACCTGCTCGTGCAATCCCTCTCCATGCGGTGCGGCTACCCCGCCGCCTCGATCCGGGAACGCATCTACGCCGACGACGAGGGCGGGCGCTACGCCCTGTTGCTGTATACCGCCAGTCCTGACGCCGAGGGGACGCTCGGCGGCCTGGTGCAGGAAGCGCGCCGAGTGGAAGACCATCTGCAGTACGCGCTGGAATCGGCGGCCCTCTGTTCCAACGATCCGGTCTGCGCCGAACACGTACCGGGGCAGAGCATGGAGGAGCGCTGGCTGCACGGCGCGGCCTGCCACGGCTGCGCGCTGCTCGCGGAGACATCGTGCGAGATGCGCAACGAGTACCTGGACCGCGCGCTGGTGGCGCCGGGGCTGTACTCCGCCGGGGCCGCGTTCTTCGCCGCTCCGTGATCGACGCGCTGGTCGCGCTGCCCGCCCACGCCCGCAGCCGGCTGGCGCTCGCGCTCGAATCCGGGCTGCTCGCGCCGCCGTACTCCAACGTCCCCGTCCGCGCGACGGTGGGCGGCGAACACCGGGACGCGATCCTGCAGGTGCTTCGGGAGTGGGAGCGCCTCGGCGTCTCGCCGGCGGCCGGCGGCGTCTGGCTGCGCAGCTTGGCGCGCGCCGCCGCACGGGCGCCGGCGCCCGACTTCGTCTGGACCGGGCCGGAGGTGACCGGCCTGCACGCGCGCGACACGCGCCGCGTGTACGACGAGCTGATCGGCGCCGCGCAACGGTCGATCTGGGTGTGCAGCTACGCCTTCTTCGACGGACCGCGCGCGTTCGCGACGCTGGCCGGCCGCATGGACGCCAACCCGCGGCTCGAAGTGACGCTGCTGCTCAACGTCGAACGCCGGCGCGGCGACACCACCGCCGCCGACAGCTTGGTGCGCCGCTTTGCGGACCGGTTCTGGGGCGAAGCGTGGCCGGGGGGCGCGCGCCCCCGCGTCTACTACGATCCGCGCTCGGTAACGGACGGCGGCCCCGCCGGCGTGCTCCACGCCAAGGCGGTGGTTGCCGACGGCGAGGCGGTGTTCGTTACCTCCGCCAACCTGACCGAGGCGGCCTTCGACCGCAACGTCGAGCTCGGCCTCCTGGTCCGCGACCGCACCCTCGCCGAGACCGCGGTGCTCCACTTCCGCACGCTGATCGAGCGCGGCCTGTTGCGCCAACTCCCGCCCACGTAGCAGCCGCGGGCCGGCCCGCCCGTAACCGGGCGCTACGGCGGTCCGTTGTCGCGTGACGACTTGGGCTGATATTGTCCTTCTGAAAGTGACGATCTCCCGAGACCTCCTGCGGGCAAAGCTGGATGAGTCGCTGGCGGCGCCGTCGCTGACGCCTGCCGCCCGGCCTCTCACGCCGCGCGACGTGCGGCTGCCGGCGATTCCCGGCAAGGCGTTTGCGATCGTCGGCGTGCGCCGTAGCGGCAAGACCTCGTTTCTGGCCCAGTGCCGGGCCGCCCGCGTGCAGGCAGGCGCGGCCCCGGAGTCGCAGCTGCTGCTGTTGCTCGAAGATGAGCGGCTGGCGGGGATCACCGCCGCCGACCTGGGCTGGCTGCTGGAGGAGCACGCGCGGCGGTTCCCGGAACTGCACCGCGCGGGCGGCGTCACCCTCTACCTGGATGAGGTGCAGAACGTTCCCGACTGGGAGCGGCTGGTCCGGCGCCTGATCGACACCGCCGCGGTGGAGGTGTTCGTGACCGGATCGTCGGCGCGGCTGCTGAGCCGGGAGGTGGCGACCAGCCTGCGCGGGCGGGCGATGGAGGTGCTGGTCCACCCGTTCAGCTTGCGCGAGGCGTTGCGCCACACCGGCGACGATCCGCCGCCGCCCGGGACGCTCGACCTGCGCCTGCGGCGCTACTTGGTCGAAGGCGGCTTTCCCGAGGCGCAGGGCGCGCCGCCGCGCGACCGGGCGGCGCTGCTGTCCGGCTACGTCGACGTGGTGGTGCTGCGCGACGTCATCGAGCGCTACGGCGTGGCCAATCCGCTGGCCCTGCGCTGGCTGCAGCGGCAGCTGCTGGCCAATCCCGGCGGCGGCTTCTCGGTAAGGAAGCACTACGACACGCTGCGCTCGCAGGGGGTGCGGGTGGGCAAGGACACGCTGCACGAATACCTCGGCTACCTGGAGGACGCCTTCCTGGTGCGCACCGTGTCGCTCCATTCCGCCTCCGAGCGGCAGCGCACGGTGCATCCCCGCAAGGCGTATCCGGTCGATCCGGGGCTGATCGCTCTGTTCGAGACCAGCGGCCGCAGCCACGCCGGGCGCGCGTTGGAGACCGCGGTGCTGCTGGAGCTGGAGCGGCGCGGATGGGAGGCCGGCTACCTGCGCACCGCGGAAGGGTGGGAGGTCGACTTCTTCGCGCGCCGCGCCGGGGAGCCACCGCGGCTGGTCCAGGTCTGCATGGAGACAGCCGAGGACGCGACCTGGGAGCGGGAGGTGCGGGCGCTCCGCGCCGCGGGGCAGGCGTACCCGGAGGCCGCGTTGCTGCTGGTCACGCTCGACTCGTCGCCGCCGCGTCGGCCGCTGCCGGAGCGCATCGTATGGGCGCCGGCAGCGCGCTGGCTGACGGAGCCGGACCCGCCCGCGCCCTGACCGCGGCGGGCGCGCCGCTACGTTTGGCGCCGGAAGGTGTACGTGACGTTGACGGTACCGCGCGGATAGGTGGTGAGCACCAGCTCGTCGCGCTCCGGGAACTGGTAGCTGAACCGCTCGGGAGCGATCGCGTCCGATGCCGGCGCGAGGCTCAGAATGTGGGTGCCGGAGTCGTAGGAGTAGGAACCGGAGACACTGATGCTGATCGAGGTGCCGCGTGACGACGACGTGCTGTCGCGCTCATAGCGCTCGTCCTTGCCGAACCGGTACGTGATCCGCTGCCCGGGGACCGCCGCCGTCCAGGTCCCCACGAACGGATTCACCACCACGGGCGTCGCCGCGACCAGCGTCACGCGGCAGCTCGCCAGGAGCGGGACGACCGCGGCCACGGTGACCGCGGCAAGAACCGTGACCGCCGCCCGCCAGCCCCTCAGACTACGCGCGCCGGGCCGGTCCGCACTCGTGAGCATGTCTTCATGGTACCGTGCCGGCAGGAGTCTGTCAGCCGGATGCACGCAACACCCGCGGACCTCGCCGCCTATCGGGAGAGCGGATACCTGGTGATTCGCGGCGCGCTCTCCGCCGCCGAGGTGGACGCCGCCCAACGGGAGATCGAACGCCTGCACCGGGCGGCGGCAGGCGGCGGGGCCCTCCCGGATGAGACGACCGTTCAGTTCGAGCCGCACGCGGACGTGCGCGCCGAGCGCGGCCGTCCCGTGCTGCGCAAGATCGAACGCACCGACCGGGTTTCCGGCCTGTTCGCGCGCATGGCCGCCAATCCGCGCGTGCTGGCGGTGGTGTCGGCGATTCTGGGACCGGAACTGCTGCTGTTTCGATCGACGTTGATGTTGAAGCCGGCGCGGCACGGATCGCGGCACGGGCTGCATCAGGACGTGGCGTACTGGCCGCTGCAGCCGCCGGACCTGGTGACCGTGAGCATAGCCATCTCGGCCAGCGACGCGCGGAACGGTTGTATCCACGTCATTCCCGGCAGCCACCGCTGGCCGGTAGGTGAGTGGGGCGCCATAGCCCGCGGCGACGACGCGGCGCAGACCGACCGTAGCGACGTCGACGTGTCGCAGCTCCGCGACGTGCCGCTGGACGCCGGCAGCGCCGTGCTGTTTCACAGCAACATCGTGCACGGCTCCGGGCCGAACCGCTCCGACCGCCCCCGCCACACGGCGCTGTACGCCTACTTCCCGCCGACCGCCCGCTACGTGCCCGGCAGCGGCGGGCCGCCGGCGCGGACCTATCCGGTCGTCGCCGGCCTGGACGGCCGGACCACAGTCACGTTGGCAGCCGGTCAGAGCGCCCTGGGCGCCATCGGGCGCTCCCGTTACGCGGTTCAGCGCCCCCCGGTTTCAGCGGCCCGCAGATCGACCAGCGGGCCGGTCACCAGGGTGTCCGGGTCGACGGCCACGCCGGCGGCGCGCACCTCCCAGTGCAGGTGCGGCCCGGTGGCCAGCCCGGTGCTGCCGACGGCGCCGATCGTCTCGCCGGCCGCCACGTACCCGCCTTCCCGCACCGCCATGCTTTCCAGGTGGTAGTAGAGCGAATAGACACCGGGCAGATGCTCGACCACGACCGTCAGCCCGGTGACCATGCGGTCGCGGGCCATCACCACCGTACCGCCTCCGGCGGCGGCTACCGCCGTGCCGGCCGGAACGCCGAAGTCGACGCCGTTGTGGACGGTGGTGTCGGTGCTGCCGTCGTCGTAGCGGTAGCGCCGGCGGTCGCCGAAGGCGGCGGTGCGCCGCGCGTCGCCGGCCGGCAGCCGCAACGGTCCGAAGTGGGGCCGCGCGACCGGCCGCCACGTGGTGAGCAGCGCCCGGAGCGCAAGCGACTCCGCCTGCCGGCGCGGATCGGTGGTGCGCCGCAGTGCGGAAAGCTCGGCGTTGAGCGGGATCTCCTCGACGGCGAACACGCGCTCGGCTATGGCGATCGACTGTTCGTGCAGCACGCGCGGCGCTTGTTGGGGGAGGGCGCCGGCGAGTCGCGCGGTGATCGTCAGCCGCGCCGACGCCGCCGGGGCGGTGCTCGGAATGCCGATCATCGCCGCCCAGGTCGTTCCGGCCGGTCCCGAACGAACGGGGAAGCCGCGGCCGGAGACGCGCGCTCCGTCCGCAAGCTCCACCGTCAGGTCGAGCGCCGCCAGCGGCGTGGCGCTGGTCACCGCGGCGCTCAACGGATCTCCCGGCAGCAGCGCGGCGGGCGTCCGCAGCACCGACACCGGAAGCGCCGGCGCCGCGCCTGACCGCCCCGTGTCCGCCTGCGCGGCGAGCGTCCCCGGGGCCAGGATGGACACGGCGGCCAGGGCGAAAGCGGCCAAGGCGAGAGCGGCCAAGACGAACGCGGAGGGTCTCAGCAGCGTTCGCGCAACCGGACGCCGGTCACCTGCGGCAGGGCGTCAGGGCCGCCGCCATCGAATCAGAGCGGATCGATCGGATAGACCGGCCGGCCCAGGTTGCGGTAGCGGATCTGCGTGGGGTCATGGACGCTCGGTTCGTTCACCGTGCGGATCACCCCGGCGAACGGCTCGAAGTGGGCGCGGAAGTGACCGGTCGACTTCACGCCGACGTAGCGCATCCGCTGCGGGTGGAGACCCAGGCTGCGCGCCAGCGCGGAGTCGAACGGCTGGTCGCGGTAGGTGACGATGATCACGTGCACGGCGCTACCGGACGCGCCGGTGCGCACGTGCGCGGACGGCCCGAGCGTGGTGGAGAGGCCCGCGTACATCGGCCCGTCGTAGGTGTAGGCGCCGTCGGAGACCGCGACCACCTGCCACTCCGCCTCCACCGGCCGGCCTTGCGCCGGGACCGACTTGCCGCCCACCGCCAGGCGCACGGCCGCGCCGGCGCCGGCCCGGTGGCAGGCGAGCGCGGCCTGCGGGTCGACGACGTAGAGCACGCAGGCGTCTTTGAGCCCGCGCTCGATGAACGTCCGCAGCATGCCGGTGCTGTCGCCGGGGGCGCCGCCGCCGCAGTTGTCGTTGCTGTCGGCCAGGACGATCGGGTAGGGGCCGGCGGAGCCGATCTCGTCGAGCGCTTCGGCGGTCGTGGGGACGGACGTCTGCCAGTCGGCGCGCCGCGCGAAGATCCACGCCGCCAGCTCGTCGGCGCTGCGCTGCGCCAGAGCGTGATCGCCGTCGGCGATCACGGAGACCGAGGCGCCGACGTGGGGCGCGTCGGCCAGCGGAAAACAGGTGGAGATCGACGCGTACAGGATGCCGGGGCGCTCCTCCAGCTCGTGCAGGCGGTCGATCGCCGCCCGCATCGGCGGGTGGGCGGTGATCTGGTTCTTGCCCCAGATCATCGGCAGCGGCGCCAGCGCCAGCGCCGGCCGCACGCCGTCGCGCAGCACGCGCGCCATCAGGTCCGCGCACTCGCGTCCGCGCTCGGCCTGATCGATCTCCGGGTAGGTCTCGCGCACGATGATCCCGTCCGCGTGTTCGACCATCGCCGCCGAGACGTTGGAGTGGATGTCGAGCTGGACGATGATCGGCGCCGCGCCGGCCGCCCCGCGCACGGCGCGCAGGATGGCGCCGTCGGCGTCGTCTTCACCCTCCGCCACCATGGAGCCGTGCAGCTCCAGCAATACGCCGTCGACGCCGCCGGCGGCGCCGATCCGATCCACCAGCTCGCGCACCAGCGCGGCGAAGTCGGCCGCCGGCAGCGGGCCGCCGGGATGCGCCTCCCAGTAGATCGTGGGGAGCAGCTCGAACCCGTGATGCTCCCCGCCGTCGATGAAGCCCCCGACCGGCGTGTTGGTGTCCCGGAAGGAGGTGAGGATGTCGGCGCCGCGCACGTAACCGAACCGCTCCTCGGAGCTGGCGATCGTGGTCGGGACCGGGCTGAAGGTGCTGGTCTCATGGGCTATGCACCCGAACGCGATCCGTTCGCGCGCCATTCAGGTCACCGCCGCCGGTGCGGCGGCCGGGTGGCCGGGTCCGGGGTGGGGGTAAGGCGGATGATCGAGCGGCGGCATGGTCCTGTCAGTACAGTATATGACGCCGGGCCGCGCCATCGGTAGTATCGGCTGCGTGCGCGCCTCAGTCCCATGCGGCCATCTCGGCGCGCAGGCCGGCGGGAATGCCGTCCGCCCAGGCGCGCAGGGCGTTGTCGAGGTGGGCCGTGGTGCGCGCGCCGAACAGCGTGCTGCCGACCGACCGGTTGGCGACGACCCAGGCGGCCGCCAGGTAGACCATCGATTCGCCCACTTCGGCCGCCTTGGCGCGCAACCGCTCGACGACGCGGAAGTTCCGTGCGGAGAAGTAGACGTCGCAATGGCCGGGGATCACGTGGAAGCGGGTCCGCTCCGGCAGCGCGCCGCGGTCGGGGGTGTACTTGCCGGCCAGAAAGCCGGCGCCGAGCGGGCTGTAGGCCAGGAAGGTGATCTCCTGCTCCGCGCACACCCGCATGCTGTCGCGCTCCTCTTCGGGGCGGGCCAGGTTGTAGATGTTCTCCACGATCTCCATGCGCGCGTAGCCTTTGGCGGCGCTGATCGCCAGCGCGTCGCGGAGTTGCGCGCCGGTGAAGTTGCTGCAGCCGAGCGCGTGCGCGCGGCCGTCGGACACCGTGCGGTTCAGGGCGTCCAGGGTCTCGTCGAGGGGTACCCGGTCGTCGAAGCTGTGCACCATGTAGATCGGCACGGAGTCGAGCTGCAGCCGTTCCAGGCTGGCGTTCAGCGCGCGGTCGACGTTTTCCGGCGAGTTGCCGCTCGACACCTTGGTCAGGACCGTGACCGCGTCGGCCACGCCCCGGTCGCGCATCCACGTGCCGATCACCCGTTCGGAGCTCGACACCTCGCCGGTCGTCTCGCGCACGTCCCGCACCCCCATCACGTCGCGCCGGTACCGCCGGGCGTTGCCTCCGCCGTACCCCTCGGCGGTGTCGATGAGGGTCATGCCGCGCTCGGCGGCGTAGTCGAGGATGCGGCGCGAATCGTCTTCGCCGATTTCGCGGCCGAACGTCGTGGTCCCCAGCGCGATGCGGCTGATCATACGGCCGGTCCGTCCCAGTGGCGTCTGTTCCATCATGTCGTTCCGCCGCGCACGGTAGCATGATCTCGACCCGTTGGCTGATCGTATGGGTCTACGCGGCGGCGCTGGTCGTCGCCATGCTGGCGCCGTGGGCGCGGCCGATGCGGCTGGCCGGCTCCGGGCTCGACTTGCTGGTCCACTTCGCGGCGTGGGCGGTGCTGGCGTTCCTGACCGCGGGCGCCTGCGGCCGGTCGCTGCCGCCGGTCGGCGCGGCGGCGCTGGGGGCGGTGACCGCGGTCTGTTTCGGGGCGCTGGTGGAGGCGCTGCAGCCGCTCACCGGCCGGACCGGCGAGCTGCTCGACTTGGCCGCCGACGCGGGGGGCTCGGCCGTCGGCGCGGCGGCCGCGGCCGTCATCGCATGGACCGGCCGGCGGGCCGGCGGAGCGCGCGGCGCGCGGTAGCCCCGGATGCGGGCGGACGTTGCCACGCTCGGGAAAGTCGTACAGAATCACCGTCTCAGCGGGCACGGAGGCGTGCCATGCGCTGATTCGCTTCTCAGGGGAGGTAAGCATGTCGAACGAGGTTCTGGTGGTCGCGTCCAAGGTCAAGTCCTATATCAAGTCAGCAGCTGGATTTAACACGTCCGCGACGGCAATCGACGCACTGTCGAACAAGGTGAAGGAAGTATGCGACGCGGCGATCGACGCGGCGCGCAGAGATCGGCGCAAGACGGTAAAGGACCGGGACATCTCGTAGCGGCGTCGATCGGCGGCCCATGCGCCGGCCGCCTCGAGACACGGTGTGGCAGTCCGCCCTGGCAACGCGGCAGGGCGGACTGAGCCCGCGCCGCGTCCACGGCGCCGCTGTCATGCAGACGCCCGTCTTGCAGGGCCGGCGGTCCCGGACCGCTGTGGGCCGCGGGTCCGGCCCGCTGGCCCTCAGGACCACGACCGTGACGGCCCACCGAGCCCACCACGCCTTGACTGCGCCGCCAGCCTCAAGCCCAGAGAGACCGGAGCAGCCGGCATACCAAGGCCGCCGATGCGGGAATGGCCGGGTGTCGGATTGGCCCGACACCCGGTTCTCCCGTACGCTTGTTGTTGCTGGGGATAGAGTTGAGTGGTAGCGTGAATCGGCCGCCCGGCGGGCGGCCGATTCACGGGGACGACGCTAGAGGCGCCGGAATCCGGCTGTCAGCGCCGGTATCCGCCGCCGCCTCCTCCGCCGCCCCGGTCGCCCCGGTCGCCCCGGTCCCGGCCACCCCGGCCGCCGCCGCGCGCGCTGCGCGCCTCCTCGACCGTCAGGTACCGGCCTTCGAGCTCCGCGCCGTTCAAACCGCGAACCGCGGCGGCGGCTTCCTCGTCGGAGCCCATCTCCACAAAGCCGAACCCCCGGGAGCTGCCGGAGTAACGATCCGTCACCACCTCAGCGGATTCGACCTTGCCATGCTGTGCGAATAGCTGAAACAGCGTCTCATCAGTAGCGCTGAACGGCAGTCCGCCGATATAGAGTCTTTTACCCATTACGCAACCGAGTGTAGCAGGAGTCGGCGAGTTAGGCAACGGCTGTCGGCGGGCGCCACTCCGACGCCTCGTCCAGGTGCTCCAGATGGTCGGCTGACAGCCGGTAGCCGGCGGCGCCGGCCAGCTCGGCGACCTGCTCCGGGGTAGACGCGCCGATCACCGGAGCGGTGACGCCCGGCTGCGCCAGCAGCCACGCCAGCGCCGCCTGCGCGATCGTGCGCCGGTCGCGCGAGGCGATCTTGCCGAGTTCCGCCACCAGGGCGGCGGCGCGGCCGGGGTCGAGGTCGTAGCCGTGCGGTCCGGTGCGCCAGCGCGCGTCGGGGATGCGGCCGCCCAGGAAGCGGCCGGTGAGGATGCCGCGGGCGAGCGGCCGGTACGGCAGCACCGCCACGCCGAGCTCGACCGCGGCCTCGGCCAGCTCGCGTTCGTAGCCGCCGCGCGCCAGCAGGCTGTAGTGCGGCTGGACGCTGGCGTAGGAGACCAGCCCCGACCGGGCGCTGACGCCGAGCGCGTGCGCCAGGCGCCAGGCCGGCGTGTTGGAGCACCCCACGTAGCGGACCTTGCCCTGCCGAACCATCAGGTCGAGGGCGGACAGCGTCTCTTCGTCCGGCGTGCCGGGGTCGGGCCAGTGTGTCTGGTACAGGTCGATCCAGTCGGCGCCCAGGCGCGTGAGGCTGGCCTCCGCGGCGGCCAGCAGATGCCGCCGGCTCAAGCCGCGGTCGGTCGGATGCGGGCCGGTCGGCGATCCGCCCTTGGTGGCGACCACCAGCGCCGCCCGGTTGCCGCGGCGCCGCATCCAGGCGCCGACCGCCTCCTCGGCTGCGCCGATGCGGGGCCCGTACACGTCGGCGGTGTCGATGAACGTGCCGCCGCATTCGACGAAGGCGTCGAGCACCGGGGCGCTGGTGTCGGCCCACGGCTGCGCGCCGAGCCCGGCGGTCCCCAGACAGAGTTCGGACACCATGAGCCCGGTGCGGCCGAGCCGTCGTTGCTGCACGACGCCCATCATACCGCGGCCGGCGGCCGATGCCTTCGCCGGCGGCCGCTTCTTGGCCGGGGGCCGCCGTTGCGGTACCGTGCGCCGCGGTGGTTCGATGCTCGGTCGCATGGCGGGTGCTGGCGGCGCTCTGCGTCGTGACGCTGCCGGGCGCGCAGGCGGGCGCGCAAACGGAGGTTGCGGGAACGCAGGAAGCGGCCGAAACGGCGGCGGGGTCCGAAGCGGCGGCGGAGTCTGATGCGGCGGCTGGGCCGGGAGCGGCGCCGGAGCTTGAGGCGGCGCCGCGCCGGGACTACTGGCCCCTGCTGGTCGCCGGCATCGGCGTGACGGCGGGCGGACTGGCGGGGGCGCGCCTGGCCCGCCTGGAGTACGAGCGGTGGGACGCCATGCCGGCCGGCGCGGCGAATCGCGACGCGAACCGCGAGGCGTTCGGGACCTGGACGGTGGCCGGTTCGGTAGCGGCCGCGGCCGGCGTGGGATTGATCGTGTTGTGGGCGACCATCCGGCTCTCACAGGATGCGCGGGAGGCAAGATGACGGCGATAGACTTCGGGGCGATCAACTACGTGGCGGCGGCGGTCTCGGCGGTGGCGCTGATGGCGCTCGGCTTTGTCTGGTACGCGCCGTTCCTGTTCGGCACGGCGTGGATGGCGGCGCTCGGCAAGACCGAGGAGGAGGTGCGCGCCGCCGGCCCCAGCCCGGCGCTGGCCGCCGCGCTGGTCGACGCGATTCTCACCTCGCTGGTGATGGCGATCGTCTTCCAGGCGGCGGGGATCACCGGGATCGGCGGCGGCGTCGCCGCGGCGATCGGCTTGGCGATCGGATTCTCCGGCGTGTCGATCATCTCCAACGGGGCGTTCGAAGGCCGGCCGCGGCCGCTGGTGCTCATCAACCTGGGCTACCGGCTGGCCGGCTACCCGGTCGCCGGCATCATCCTGTCGGTCTGGTAGCGCGGCGCGCCGAGCCGTGCGCACGTTCAACACCGAGGGGCCGGTCGTCCCCGCGCGTCACTACTGCATCCCGCCGCTGCAGCGGGTGAACCTCGGCGGGATTCTCGAACTGCTGCGCGACATGCGCTATTTCGTGCTGCACGCGCCGCGGCAGACCGGCAAGACGTCCGCCCTGCTGGCGTTGCGCGACCTGCTCAACGACCGGCCCGAGCAGGACTTCCGTTGCGTGTACGTGAACGTGGAAGCCGCCCAGGCGCAACGCGAAGACCTGCCGGCGGCGATGCGGACTATCATAGGCGAGCTGTCCGACCAGGCGCTGCTGGCCGGGGACGAATTCCTGGACCCGATCTGGCCGGAGCTCCTGGCGCGCTTCGGCCCCGGCCGTGCGCTCAGCGCGGCGCTCACCCGCTGGTGCATGGCCGATCAAAGGCCGCTGGTGCTGCTGATCGACGAGATTGACTCTCTGATCGGCGATACGCTGATTTCGGTGCTCCGCCAGGTGCGGTCCGGCTACGAACGGCGTCCGTCCGGCTTTCCGCAGAGCGTGGTGCTGTGCGGCGTGCGCGACGTGCGCGACTACCGCATCCGCTCCGGTTCCGAGAACACGGTGGTCACCGGCGGCAGCCCGTTCAACGTCAAGGCCGAGTCGTTGCGCCTGGGCGACTTCACCGAGGCCGAAGTGCGCGCGCTGCTCGGCCAGCACGCCGAGGAGACCGGCCAGGCGTTCACTCCGCAGGCGCAGGAGCTGCTGTGGAGACAGACTCGCGGCCAGCCGTGGCTGGTGAACGCGCTCTGCCGCCGGGCGTGTTTCGGCACGGAATTCGGCCGCGACCGGACGCGCCCGATCACCGGCGGCGACTTCCTCGACGCTCGGGAGCGGCTCATCCGGAGCCGGGAAACCCATCTCGATCAGCTCGCCGACAAGCTCGGCGAAGAGCGCGTGCGGCGGGTGATCGAACCGTTGCTGAGCGGCGGCGACCGGCGGACGGCCACCGCGCGCGACCTGGAGTACGTGCGCGACTTGGGCCTGATCGCCCGCGATGACCCGCTACGGATCGCCAACCCGATCTACGCGGAGGTGGTGCCGCGGGAGCTCACCTACGCCGCGCAGACCGACTTGGCCGAGGAGGCCGCCTGGTATCTGGATGACCGCGGCGGCCTCGACGTCGACAAGCTGCTCACCGCCTTTCAGGCGTTCTTTCGCGAGCACTCCGAACACTGGGTGGCGCGCTTCGACTACGCGGAGGCGGGGCCGCAGCTCCTGTTGCAGGCGTTTCTGCAGCGGATCGTGAACAGCGGCGGGCGCATCGAGCGGGAGTACGGCCTGGGCCGCGGCCGCACCGACCTGCTCATCGTCTGGCCGCAGCACGGGCGCCCCGATCCGCACGCAGCAACGCGCTTCGTGATCGAGTGCAAGGTGCTGCGCGGCAGCCTGGAGCGAACGATCCGCGAAGGCGTGGCCCAGACCGCGAGCTACGTGGACCGGTGCGCGGCCGGCCGCGGCCACCTGGTCGTGTTCGACCGCACCGAAGGGAAGCCGTGGGATGACAAGATATTCCGGCGGGTAGAGCGCGCCGGCGAGCATCCGCCGATCACGGTGTGGGGGATGTAGCGCGGAGGTTTCAGAGAGGCGCGCGTCAGGCGCCGGCCCGGCCGGTAGCCCGCCACACCGTTTCCGGGTCGAGCGGCAGCGACGCAGGCGCCGCCCCGGTGGCCGCCCGGACGGCGTTGGCCGCCGCCGCGGCGCCCGCCACGATCGGCGGCTCGCCGACGCCGCGCGCCCCGTACGGCCCGTGCGATGGCGTCTCCACCAGACGGGTGGTGACCGGCGGCACGGCCGCCGCGCGCGGCATGCCGTAGTCCATCAGCGTGCCGGTCAGAAGCTGGCCGTCCGAATCGTGGCGCATCGCCTCCTGCAGGCCGATGCCGAGTCCCTGCGCGGCGCCGCCGTGCAGCTGCCCCTCCACCAGCAGCGGATTCATGGCGAAGCCGACGTCCTGCACGGACAGGTAGCCGGTCGGCCGGACGCGGCCGGTCTCCCGGTCGACGGCCACGCGCACCACGTGCGCTACGAATACCGCGGCGCCGCCGCGGCCGGCGGCCCGGCCGCTCGCCTGGACCGGTCCCTGCCGGTGCGGGCGCGAGTGGTCCGCGCTCTGCGCGGCGTGCGCCAGCGCGCCGATGGAGACGGTCCGGTCCGGCACGCCGGCGACCCGCACCGCGCCGTCGGCGATGTGCAGATCCTCCACGGCCGCCTCGAAGTGGTCGGCCGCCAGGGCCAGGAGCTGGCTCCGCGCCTCGGCAGCGGCGGAGCGCACCGCGTCCGCCGCCGAGCAGGCGATGTTGCTGCCGCCGGCGCTCGGCCCGTACGGCGCGGCGTCCGAGTCGGCGGTCCGCACCCGCACCTGCGCCGGATCGACGCCGATCTCCTCCGCCGCCACCAGGGCCAGCGACGTGTGGACGCCGGAGATGTCGACCGCGCCGAGCGTGATCGCCACGGTCCCGTCCGGATCGACGCGGCAGCCGGCGGCGCACGGATCGACCAGCGGGATCCAGCCGGCGATGGCGATCCCCGTGCCGCAGCCGGCGGCCGCGTGGCGGGACTGCCAGAGCGGATGCGATTCGGCCGCTTCCAGGCAGGCGAGCTGGCCGCCGGCCGGCCAGGGCGTCCCGTCCGGCTGCGGGTCGCCGGCGCGCACCACGTTGCGCTTGCGGAGCTCCAGCGGGTCGGCGCCGATCTCGGCGGCAAGCGCGTCGACCGCCGTCTCAATGGCAAAGGTGGTCTGCGGCGCTCCCGGAGCGCGGTAGGCGCCGGTGGCGTGCACGTTCGTGCGCACGTCGCGCCACCGGATGGCAAGGTGCGGGAGCCGGTAGCAGCCGGCCAGCCGTTTGGCCATGCCGCTTCCCATGCCGTTCGGGAAGGCGCCGTTGTCCATGGTGATGTCCGCGCGCAGGGCGGTGAAGTCGCCGCCGCGGCCGGCGCCCAGCGCCAGCCGGATCGTCATGGCCGGCGACGGCGTGGTGATCGCCAGATCGGTCGAGCGGTCGAGCACCAGCTTGACCGGCCGCCGCAGCCGTAGCGCCGCGGCCGCGGCCAGCGGATCGATCAACCCGCCCTTGCCGCCGAAGCCGCCGCCCACCGCCATCGGCACGACGCGGACCGCGCCGGCCGGCAGCCGCAGGATGGCGGCGAGCCGCGCCCGCACCTCGAACTGACCCTGACAGCCGGAATAGACGGTCACCCCGCCGGCCGGGTCCGGGGCGGCGACCGCCGCGCACGGCTCCAGGTAGCCCTGGTGCACGAACGGCGTGCGGCAGGTCCGCTCGACGACGTGGTCGGAGGAGCGGAGCGCCGCATCGGCGTCGCCGCGGCGGAACTCCCCGGCCGCCGCCGGCGGGCCGGCCGGCCCGCCGGCAACCCCCACCGCGGGCGGCAGCGGATCGTAGTCGATCTCCACCAGCGCCGCGCCGTCGGCGGCGGTTGCGGCCGACTCGGCGACCACCAGGGCGACCGGCTGTCCGCAAAAGGTGACGGCGCCGCGCGCGAGCACCGCCTCGTGCCGCGTCGCCGGCGGCGCAGCCGGGGCCGGCAGATCAGCGGCGGTGAGCACGGCCACCACGCCGGGGACGGCGCGCGCCGCCCGGGCGCGCACGGCCCGCAGGCGGGCGTGCGCTACGGCGCTCAACACCGGTTGCGCGTGCAGCATGCCGGCCAGCTGCACGTCGGCGGCGTAACGGGCGGCGCCGAGCGCCTTGGCCCGCCCGTCGATCGCCGGCCGCCGGCGGCCCAGGTACCGGTACGGAGTACTCATCGGGAATCGCCGCCAAGGGTATACTCGACGCCATGAGTACCCAAGTCCGTTTCCGCGCCGGGGCGATCGGGCACACCGGGCGCGGCAACTTCGGGCACGGCCTGCACCGCGGCTTCGCCGGCGTTGCCGGCGTGCAGCCGGTGGCGGTGGCCGACCCGGACCCCGCCGGACGGGCCGCCGCGCAGCGGGAGATCGGCGCCGCTCGCGCCTACGCCGACTACCGGGAGATGCTCGCGGCGGAGTCGCTCGACGTCGTCGCCGTCTGCCCGCGCTACGTCGACCGCCATGAGGAGTTGCTCATGGCCGCCATCGACGCCGGGTGCCACGTCTATTGCGAGAAGCCGATGACCGCCGACCTGGCCGCCGCCGACCGGGTGATCGAGGCGGCCGACGCCAAGCGGCTCAAGATCGCCGTCGCCCATCAGAACGTCTACCTGCCGCAGCTGCAGGCGTTGCGCCGGCGGGTTGCGGACGGCCTGATCGGCGCGCTGCTGGAGCTGCGCGGGACTGGCAAGCAGGACCGGCGCGGCGGCGGCGAGGACATGCTGGTGCTCGGCACCCACCTGTTCAACACCATGCGCTACTTCGCCGGCGACGTCGCCTGGATACACGGCCACGTCACCGCCGGCGGCCGGGAGATCGGCCCCGGCGACGCCCGCGAGGCGGGCGAGCCGATCGGCCTGATCGCCGGCGACGCGATCACCGCCCACTACCGCTTTGCGGGCGGGGCGGTCGGCTCCTTCACGTCGCGCGCCAACCAGCCGGGCGCCGGCCGCGGGTTCAGCCTGCAGCTGATCGGCGACCGCGGCAGCGTGGCGATGCGCGGCGCCGGCAACGACTTCGTGATCGCCCGCCACGACCACTGGGCGCCGTGGGACGGCATCGACGGCTGGGACCCGCTCGACCTTGGCGGCGCCGATCTCCACCACGACGGCAACCGGCTGGCGATCGAGGACCTGACCGCCGCCATCGTCGAGGACCGCGAGCCGCTGTCGAGCGCCCGTTCGGCCCGCGCGGCGCTGGAGATGATCCACGGGGTGTACGCGTCGCAGCTCGCCGGCCGGCGCGTGGCCGCGCCGCTGGCCGACCGCGGCCATCCGCTCGCCCGGCTCACCTGACGTCGGGCTGCCGGCCGTCTACTTTTGTAGCCGGCGGGCGGCGTCAGGCGGTTATCAGTGGCCCGGCGGCTACGGGTTGCCGGCGGACGCAGGGCCGGCGGGCGGGGCGCCGAAGGCGCCGGCGGCGGCCAGACGGTCGATGCGCTCCGGCGGGTAGGCCAGCAGCTCGCGCAGGATGCGGTCGCGGTGCTCGCCGAGCGCCGGCGCGCCGGGGCGGCGCGGCGGGTCTTCGACGCCGGCCATCTTGATCGGCGATCCGGTCACGCGGAATCCGCCGGCGCCGTCCACCGGCGCCAGCATGTTGCGGGCCGCCACCTGCGGGTCGGCGGCCACGCCGGCGATGCCGGCCACCGGACTGACCGGCACGCCGGCCGCCTCCAGCGCCGCCGTCCACGCGGCCGCGCCGCGCCGCGCCAGCGCCGCATCCAGGGCCGCCTTGAGCGCGTCCCGGTGCTCGGTGCGCTCGGCGTTGCCGGCGAAGCGGGGGTCGGACGCCAACTCCGGCGCGCCGAGCACGCCGCAGAGGCGCCGGAACAGCCGGTCGTTGCCGGCCGCGATCACGATCGGGCCGTCGGCGGTGCGAAACGTCTCGAACGGCGTGATCGACGGATGCCGCGAGCCGAGCGGCGCCGGCTCGACCCCGGTCGCCTGGTACCTCGCCAGGGCGTTTTCCAGGATCGACACCACGCTGTCGAGCATGGCGACGTCGACCCGGGCGCCGCCGCCCGCGCCGTCGCCGGCGCCGCCGCGCTCGCGCCGCAGCAAGCCGGCCAGCACGCCGATCACGGCGTACAGGCCGCTCACGATGTCGGCGGCCGAGGTGCCGACGCGCACCGTCTGGCCCGACTCGGTGCCGGTGATCGACAGCAACCCGGAGCGCGCCTGGATGATCATGTCGTACGCCGGTTTGCCGGCGTCCGGGCCGGTGTATCCAAAACCGGACGACGTGACGTACACCAGCCGGTCGTTGAGGGCGCGTATCCGCTCATCGTCAAAGCCGAGCCGCGCCAGCACGCCGGGCCGGAAGCTCTCGATCAGGACGTCGGCCGCGCGCAGCAGGTCGGCGAACACCTCGCGCCCCGCCTCCGTCTTGAGGTCGATGGCGATCGACCGCTTGCCGCAATTGAGGCTGACGAAGTAGCTGGAAGCGCCGTCCGGCAGGAACGGGCCGAAGCCGCGCGCGTCGTCGCCGCGCGGCGTTTCGACCTTGACGATCTGCGCGCCCAGGTCGCGCAGCACCATGGTGGCGAACGGCCCGGCCAGCACCCTGGTCAGGTCGACGACGACGATCCCGGCCAGAGATCGCCGGTCGGGGACTGGCCCGCCGGGCGAGCTCACGCGCCGCTCTTCGTTTCGCTCAGATCGGCCGCGCAACGGCGGCAGAACCTGGCGTCGGGGTCGCTCTCCGCGGTGCCGCACGCCGGGCAGAGACGCTGCCGGTTGCGGCTCAGCGCCAGCGAGATCTCCATGCTCACCAGCCCGGTCGGCACGGCGATCAGCCCGTACCCCAGGATCATGATGAGGGCCGCCAGCGTCTGACCGAGCGGAGTCTGCGGCGAGATGTCGCCGTAGCCGACGGTGGTCAAGGTGACGATCGCCCAGTAGACGGCGAGCGGGATGCTGATGAAGCCGCTCTCATCCCCTTCGATCAGGTAGATCACCGACCCCACCACCACCACGATCGACAGCACCGCGAACAGGAAGACCGCGATCTTGCGGCCGCTCGCCTTGAGGGCGGCCACGATCAACTCCGCCTCGGCCACGTATTTGGCCAGCTTGAGGACGCGAAACACGCGGAGTACGCGGAGCACGCGGACCACCAGCAGATACTGGCCGCCCGGCAGCAGCACGCTCAGGTAGGTCGGCGCCAGCGCCAGCAGGTCGATGACGCCGAAGAAGCTCCGCGCGTAACGGAACCGGCGGGGAGAAGCGTAGAGGCGCAGCAGATACTCGATGGAGAACATGATGGTGAACGCCCACTCGGCCACCGACAGCACCTCGCCGATGGCGCGTTGAATCCGGGGCACGCTGTCGAGCATCACCGCCACGACGCTGGCGACGATCGCCAGGATGAGCAGGATGTCGAATCCTTTGCCGGCCGGCGTGTCCGCCTCGAAGATGACGCGGTAGAGGTACTGCCGGAGACGGTTCCGCCGCGGCCGGGCGGTCGCGCCGGCGGCGGTCACGTCGGCCATCGGGCCAACGGTATCACGCCCCGGCGGCGGCGCGGGTGACGCGCTTGGCTTCGATCACCTGCGCCATGATCGCCAGCGCGATCTCGGCCGGCGACACCGCGCCGATCGGGAGCCCGGCCGGGCCGCGGATGCGGTCGATCGCCGCTGCGTCGAAGCCGGCGTCCCGCAGCCGCGCCCGGCGGCGGGCGTGCGTGCGGGAGCTGCCGAGCGCTCCGACGTAGGCGGCGGGGCCGCCGAGCAGGCGGCGCAGGGCCGCGTCGTCGATCTTCGGGTCATGGGTGAGCAGCACCGCGTAGGTATTCCCGGTCACCGACCGGCGGTCGAGTACGCGGTCCGGCCACTCGGCCAGCAGCTCGTCGGGCTCGACCGCGAACCGCTCGCGCGCGGCGAACACCCGCCGCGGATCGATCACCACCGTGCGGAAGCCGAGCTCGCGGGCGAAGGCGACCAGGTGCACGGCGACGTGGCCGGCGCCGACGATCAGCAGCTCGTCAGGCCGCGGCAACAGGTGGGCGAAGGTCTCCTCCCCGGAGACTGTGATCAACGCGCTCTCCTGCGCGGCGGCGGCGAAGTCGCAGGCGGCGCGCACGGCGTCCTCGCCGGAAGCGGCGCCGCCCGCCCGGCCGCTGGCGGCCCGCACGCGGCGATCATCGACGTCGATCAGGGTGTGCGCCGCGCCGCCGCCGGCCATCGGGGTGAGCAGCACCGCCGGCCGCTCGCGCGCAAGGCCGTCGAAGATGGCGTCCCACAGGCCGCGGTCCAGTTCGGCCAAGTGGACGGACAGCTTGCCTCCGCACGACAGCCCGACCGACCACGCGCGCTCGTCCTCGATGCCGTACTCCAGGCGGCCGGGGCCGCGCTCGCCGGCCAGCAGGCGCGCCGCCTCCTCGATGACCGCCGCCTCGATGCAGCCGCCGCTCAGCGATCCGGCTACCTGCAGGTCCGCGGTGACCGCCATCGCTCCGCCCGGACGGCGGGGCGCCGATCCCCAGGCGGCCACCACGCGCGCCAGCGCGAAGCGCGCGCCGGCCGCGTGCCAGCGGCGCGCCGCCGCTTCGATGTCCCGCATCCCTGCGCAGAGTACCCGACCGGGGGCCGTTTCGTCCGAGCGCGCCCGCGTCCGCCCGGAGTTGACAGCGGCGGACCGGGCGCCTATCGTCACGAAGGTCACCGGCCGGCGCCGGTGGCGCGGGCGGCTGCCCACCCTGATCCAGCCATGCGATTGACCGGTGAATTCTCCTTTGCGGCGGCTCCCGAGGCGGTGTGGAGCGCGCTGATGGACCCTGACGTGCTGAGCGCGGCGCTGCCCGGCACCGACCGGCTGGACCGGATCGACGATACGCACTTCGACGCGTCGTGGCGGGTCAAGCTCGGCCCGATTCGCGGCGTCTTTACCGGCGCGATCGTCCTGTCCGGCGTGCAGCGGCCGGTCTGCTACCACATGAGCGCGACCGGCCGCGGACCGGTCGGCGTGGTCACCGGCGAGGCCGACTTCCGGCTGCGCGCGGACGGCGGCGCCACCACGCTCGACTACGACCTGGACGCGCGCGTCAGCGGACGGCTTGCCGCCATCGGCCAACGGCTGGTGGAGAGCTCGATGCGCTCGATGGTGCGCGATGCGCTGCAGGGACTGGCGGAGCGGATCCGCGAGCGTGTGGCCGGCGGTGGCGAGGCTGATGGCGACGACGGCGCTACGGGCGAGACGGCCGCCGGCGCTGGCGGCGGGAGCGGCGCGTGAGCGGCCTCAGCGCGCCGAAACCGGTTGCGCCGGAGTCGGTTGCGCCGGAACTCGATACGCCGGAACCGGTTGTCGTCACCGTCACGATCAACGGCCGCAGCCACCGCGCGCAGGTGGAGCCGCGCACGCTGCTGGTCCACTTCATCCGCGAGCAGGCCGGGCTCACCGGTACCAACATCGGCTGCGAGACCGGGCTGTGCGGGGCGTGCACGGTGATGCTGGACGGCGTGGGCGTCCGCTCCTGCACGCAGTTGGCCGCGCAGGCGGACGGCCGGTCGGTCACCACCATCGAGGGGCTGGCCGAAAACGGCGATTTGCACCCGCTGCAGCGGGCGTTCTGGGAGAAGCACGCCCTGCAGTGCGGCTACTGCACGCCGGGAATGATCCTGGCGGCGCTCGACCTGCTGCGGAAGAACCCCGATCCGACCGACGATCAGGTGCGCGATGCGCTCAAGGGCAACTTGTGCCGGTGCACGGGGTACCACAACATCGTCATAGCCGTGCGCCATGCCGCCGCGGTGATGGCCGCCGCGGGCACGTCCGCCGCCGAGGCCTGATCTGTACCCCGCGCCGTTCGCCTACCGCCGCGCCGAGTCGCTGGCCGACGCCATCGAGCTGTTGGCCCGCTACCCGGACGCCCGGCCGCTCGCCGGCGGCCACAGCCTGCTGCCGATGATGAAGCTCCGTCTGGCGCAGCCGGCGGCGCTGATCGACATCGGCCGTCTGCCGCTGGCCGGCATCGACGCGCCGGATGACGGAGGCTTGCCAAACGCCGACCTGCCAAACTCCGGCTTGCCAAACGCCGGCCTGACCGTCGGCGCCCTGGCCACCCACCACCGCGTGGCGGTCTCCGCACCGGTGGCGCACCGCTGGCGGGCGTTCGCGGAGGCGGCCGCCGGCATCGGCGATCCGATCGTGCGCAACCACGGCACCGCCGGCGGCAATATCGCCCATGCCGATCCCGCCGCCGACCTGCCGGCCGCGCTGCTGGCGCTCGACGGCCAGGTCACCGCCGCCGGCCCGGACGGCGAGCGGCGCATTCCGGCCGCCCGGTTCTTCCAAGGGATGCTCACCACGGCGCTGGAGCCGACCGAGATCATTACCGATCTGCGGCTGCCGGCGCCGGGATCGCGCACCGGCTCCGCCTACCTCAAGTTCGAACATCCCGCGTCCGGGTTCGCGGTGTGCGGCGCCGCCGCCGTGGTCACGCTTGGAGAGGACGGCCGCTGTCGGCGGGCGCGCCTCTGTTTCAACGGCGTGACCGAGACGCCGCTCGACGCCGCCGCGGTCGGCGCGGCGCTGGCCGGCGCCGACCCGGACGACCGCGCCATCGAACAGGCGGTCGCGGACTGCCTGCGCGTCGAGGACCCGCTGGCCGACACCTTCGCGTCCGGCGAGTACCGCGAGCGGCTGGCCCGCGTCTATGGCCGCCGCGCTCTGCGCGCGGCGCGCGACCGCGCCCGCCGCGGGCCGGCCCAACCGTCGCCTGATGCCGCGGCGCCTGACGTACCGTGACTGAGCGGCCGCCGCAGCGGACTGCGCAGCCGCTCCTCGACAGCGTCGACGCCGTGCAGGAAGCGATGGAGCGGTGCGCCTACGTGGCCGACCGCGACCTGGCGACCTGCGTCTTCCTGGCCGTGCGGCTCGACCGGCCGCTGTTCCTGGAGGGGGAGACCGGAGTCGGCAAGACGGAGATCGCCAAGGTGCTGTCGTCGATCCTGGATGCCGACCTGATCCGCCTGCAGTGCTACGAGGGGCTGGACGTGTCGACGGCGGTGTATGAGTGGAACTACGCGCGGCAGATACTCCGCATCCGCATGTTGGAGGCGGCCGGGGAGGCGCACGCCGGGGCGGACATCTTCACCCGCGAGTTCCTGCTGGCGCGCCCGTTGCTGCAGGCGATCGACCCGGCGGTGACGCGCCGCCGGGTGCTGCTGGTCGACGAGCTCGACCGCGCGGATGAGGAGTTCGAGGCGTTCTTGCTGGAGGCGCTGTCCGACTTCCAGGTCACGGTGCCGGAGATCGGCGCGTTCAAGGCGGACGTGCCGCCGGTGGTGGTGATCACCTCCAACCGCACGCGCGAGGTGCACGACGCCCTCAAGCGGCGCTGCCTGTACCACTGGATCGACTTTCCCGGCCTCGAAAAGGAGCTGCGCATCGTGCAGCGGCGCATCCCGGAGGCCGCCGAGGCGCTGGCCGCGCAGGTGGTCGCGTTCGTGCAGGAGCTCCGCTCCCGCGAGCTCTACAAGCGGCCCGGCGTCGCCGAGACCCTGGACTGGCTGCACGCGTTGCGCGCCCTGAGCGAACGGGAGCTGGCCGCCGACGTGGTGGAGCGGACGTTGGGGGTGCTGCTCAAGTATCAGGACGACGTGCAGTCGGTGCGCCCGGCGGTGCCCGGCCTGATCGAGCAGGCGCGCGCGAGCGCCTGAGCGCCGCGGCGATTCAGGTGGCCTGCGCGACGCACCTTCCTCGTTCGGCGCTGCTGTTTGCGCGCGTGCTGCGCGGCATCGGCATGAGCGTGGGCGCCGACGACGTGACCGCATTCCTGCAGGCCATGCAGGCGGTCGGCATCCGGTCGCGGGGCGACGTGCGCGCCGCGGCGCGCAGCCTGTTCACCACCAGCGTTACCGAGCACGAGCGCTTCGACCGCGCGTTCGACCGCTTCTGGAGCCACCGGCAGCCGTTCGGCGCGGACCAGCTGCCGCCCCCGGAGGTGGAGCGCGAGCGGACCACGGTCGGCGCGGCGGCCGGCCCGGACGGCGGCGCCGAAGACTCGGACCGCGCCGACCGAACGCTGACCTGGTCGGCGGCCGAGCGCCTGCGCCGCAAGGACTTCGGCGCCATGGACGACGCCGAACTGCGGCGCGTCTACGATCTGGTCGGGCGGCTGCGGGTCGAGCTGCCGGTGCGGGCGGCGCGGCGCACGCGGCCCGCGCGCCGCGGCCATCTGATCGACCTGCGCGGATCGTTGCGCGCCGGCCTGCGGTCGGGCGGCGAGCTGACGCGGCTGCGCTGGCGGCGCCGCAAGATCCGGCCGCGCCGCCTGATCCTGATCTGCGACGTCTCCGGCTCCATGGAGCGTTACAGCGGCGCGCTGCTGGCGTTCGTGCACGCCGCCGCCCGCGGCCTGCCGCGCGGCGAAGCGTTCGTCTTCGGCACGCGGCTGTCCCGCGTCACCCGGCTGCTGGCCGGCCGCCGGATCGCCGAGGCGTTGCGCGCGGTCTCCGACCGGGTGCTCGACTGGGGCGGCGGCACCCGTATCGGCGACGTGCTGCGCGACTTCAACTACCGCTGGGCGCGGCGCGTCCTGTCGGAGCGGGCCGTGGTGGTGTTGATCAGCGATGGATGGGACCGCGGCGACGCCGCGCTGCTGCGCGCGGAGATCGACCGACTGCGCCGCAGCTGCGGGCAGCTGATCTGGCTCAACCCGCTGGCCGGCTCGCCCGGTTTCGAGCCGCGCACGCGCGGCCTGCAGGCGGCCCTGCCGTTCGTGGACCTGCACCTGCCGGCGCACAACATGGCGGCGCTGGAGCGCTTCGGCGCGCTGCTGCAGGAGTTGGGGCCGCAGGAACCGCGCCGGCCCGCGGCCGGCCTGCCGGAGACCCGGCTGCGGACGGAGGACCGGACGGCGTCCGGCGCGCCGGCATGACGGTCGCGGTGGTGGGGGCGGGCGTCTTTGGGGTCACTGCGGCGTTGGAGCTTGCCCTGCGCAGCCACCTGGTCACGCTGTTCGACGCGGACGCCGTACCGGCGCGGCGCGCTGCCTCGACCGACGAGGCCAAGGCGATCCGGCGCGTCCGGTACGCCGGGGACCACGCCGGTTACGTCGACTTGGCGGAGCGCTCCGCCGATCAGTGGCACGCCTGGGAGCGGCAGACCGGCCGGCACGTGCTGCACCGCACCGGCCACCTCAGCATCGTCCGCGACACGGCGCCGGGATCGCCCATGGATGAGAGCCGGCGCTGGCTGCACGGCCGCGGCGCGGTCGAGGTGCAGGAGCTGGCCGCGCCGGCGTTGCGCCGGCGGTTCCCGCAGTTCACGGTGGCCGATGACGAGGCGGGTATCTACGACCCGTGGGGCGGTTATCTGGACAGCTCCGCGGCGGTCCGCATGCTGGTCGACTTGGCGGTCGACGCCGGCGTGACGCTCCGCGAGCGGACGGCGGTCTCCGCAGTGGGCGAGCGGGCCGGCGCGGCGACGGTCCGCGCGGCGGGCGCCGACCAGGCGTTCGACCGGGTGGTGGTGGCGGCCGGCGCCTGGATCGGCCGGCTGCTGCCGGCGCTGGCCGGGCGGCTCACGGTCACCCGCCAGGAGACGCTGCTGCTGCCGGCGCCGGACGCGGCGGCGTGGGCGTATCCGCGGATGCCGACCTGGAGCGCCGATCCGGACCGGGACGAATGGTACGGCTTTCCGCTGCTGCGCGGCGGGTGCGTGAAGGTGGCGCGGGACCGGCTTGGCCCGGCGGTCGCCGCCGGCCCGGCGGTGGCCGGCGGCGCCGAACGGGCCGGCACGTCCCGCTTTGCGGCGGACGCGGAGGCGATGGTGCGCCGCCGCATGCCGGCGCTGGCCGGCCTGCCCGGAGCGCGCGGCCGCAGCTGCCTCTACACCATGACGCCGGACGCGCACTTCATCATCGACCGGGCGCCGGGGTGCGAACGGCTGGTGGCCGCCGGCGCCGGCAGCGGCCACGCCTTCAAGTTCGGCGGCGTCCTGGGGCCGCTGATCGCCGGCGTCATCGAGGGTCTGCCGGACCCGGCGGGCGCGCCGTTCCGCATCGGCGGCCGGTTCGGGTGACCGTCCGGCGTACGGTACCATCCCCGGCATGTCCGACCGATACGTGGCGCTCCTGCGCGGCGCGAACGTGGGCGGCAACAATCTCATCGGCAAGGACGATCTGCGCCGCTGCTTTGAAGACCTCGGTTTCAGGCGGGTGCGCACCTACATCCGGAGCGGCAACGTCGTGTTTTGCGCGTCGTCGGCGGACGCCGCCGCGCTCACCGGACGGGTGGAGGCAGGTCTGTCCGAGCGCTTCGCGTACGCCGCGCGCGCGGTGGTGCTGTCGCATGCCGATTACACGGCCGCGCTGGCCGCGGCGCCGCCGGCGTGGGGCCGGGACGCCGACCGTCGGCACAACGCGCTGTTCACCCTTGCCGGCGCGACTCCTGACCAAGTGCTCGCCGCCCTGCCGCCGGCCAAGCCGGACATCGACGCCATCGCCGCCGGCCCCGGCGTGGTGTTCTGGTCCGCGGCGAAGGAGCGGATCACCCGCTCGGCGTTGATGAAGCTGCCGGCGCTGCCGGTCTACCAACAGGTGACGATCCGCAACCACAACACGGTTCGCAAGCTGGCCGCGCTGCTGGAAGCGTTGTAAAGCGCAACGTGTAGTTTACGGCTACCAAGTATACTTGGTAACTGCGCGTCGGGTGGCAAGTGGCAACCGATCGCCGCCTCGTCAGTGGCCGGGGCTGCCGGGAGCGAGGCGCTTTCCCATGCGGTGGACTTCGTTGGATCCGCCGGTGGCCAGGCGCGGCAGGAGTCCGCGCCACGTTCGGGTTACCTCGTAGCCGAGCCGCTCATACAGCCGGATCGCGCCCGCGTTTTCTCCGATCACGCCGAGCGACATGACCCTCTTGCCCATGCGTCCCGCCGTCGTTTCCGCCGCGCGCATGAGCGCGGTTCCGACGCCCAGGCCGCGCGAGGAGTGGGCGACCGCCACCGAATCTACGATGAACTCGTCAGCGCCGACGCGGTTGTCTATCGCCAGCAGCCACAGGTTGATCAGGATTCGAACGGCGCGGATGGGAGAGAACCGCGCGAAGGCAGCGGCGTTCACGCGGTAGAATTCGCGCTCCGCGGTCCTGAACGCCAGGAATCCCGCGAGACGGCCGTTCGCCGCGGCGGACAGGCAGCTCGTCCCGTCCACCGAATCGGCGAAGCAGCGGACCAGGTCGTCGGCGCTTCGGAAGCCGAAGCGGAGCTTGGCCGAGAAGGCGTCGTAGGACAGTCGCAGGGCATCCTCGACCCGCTCGGCGCCGATGCCGTCTGAGATCACCGATCCGGGCGGGTGCGGAACTCGTGGAGGCGGCTGTGTTGAACCAGATACCGTATGTGTTGGAGAGTGAATACCTTGCCGCGAGTGGCGAGCAGCAGCTTGCGCATGTCTTCGCGCCGCACGCCAAAGCCGCGGCCCGCAATACAGGCGACTACTTCGAATGAATGCCCGCTTCGCCGGCTGAGCGCGGCGAGGTGTTGCACGCGGGTGACCTTGTCGCGCGCCGTGCCGTCATCTTCGGTGAGTTTGGCTTCGATTACGACCTGCGGGTTGAACTCATTGGGAACGATGAAGTCGGGCGCCTGATCGAATCCGGGAAGCCGCTCCGCGCGTCCGGTCTTGCGGAAGCTGATGCCGGCGCGGGCCAGCACGTCTTCGATGGCGCTTTCGACAAGGTTTCCGACCAGCTCGCTGACGGAATCCCGGTGGGAGGAAAACGGCCGGCCCAGGAACCGTTCGTACAGCAGCATGGAATAGGGGACGCCCAAGTCAGCCAGTGCGCGGACGCTCCCGAGGCCCTCCCTGGTATCCGCCTTGTCGAGTCGATGGAGACTGTCGCTCGGAACCTCCGGCACGCCGGATTCCAGAAGATGGCAGGCGCTGGCGATCAGCGCGCGGATGCGGTCGCCGGTCACCGTTCCCTCCGCCGCGAGCGCTGCCGCGGGGTTCATGCGAACGGTGCGGTCGATGGATCGGGCTGCTCCCTGGGTAATCTCAACGCCGGTGTAACTCGTCGCGTGAACGGCCCACTCCGGCGGCGAGAAGCCGAGGATACAGCGCAGGACCAGCAGCGCGACCGGCGCTTCGACGACCGCCGACGTAACCGTTTGGGGATTCACGGTCCGGAACCCGGCGGTGGCTCGCTTCAAGGTCTCGTAGCCGGCTTCGAACGCGCTGAACTCGACGAATCCCTGCCCGCGCGGCATCACCATGAACTCCGACTGCAGTGAGCCGAACACTGCGTCCACGTACGCATCGGGATCGGCTTGAATCTCGTTGAACGTGGCCTCAAAAGGGAACGGCATATCCCTCGTCCTGTTCGCGGATTACCGGTGCGAAGAGCGGCCCGGCAGGTATGGCGGCGGGTTGTACGGCGCCGATGATGGCGTCCGGGTCGCCGAATCGAGCCATGGCTGCCGCGAATGCCGCGATCTTCTGCGGCGTGGAGGCGTTGCGGTCCCAACTCAGCCGTTGGCTCCACACCGCCAAGCGGGTCAGGTGGCCGAAGACGATGCAGCGGGTGTCGCCGCGGGTCGGCTTCCGCCCGGCGGCTTCCAGCAGGGCCACGTCTTGGGCGACGATCTTGGCCACGCCCGCGGTCGTGTCCGCCAGCCAGCGGGCCGGCACCGTACCCGTGGAGCGGCACACGAACACGGTGTCGATGATCGACGAAGTGGTGCCGTGAATGTGGATCGAGCCGCCCATCTCGGCCGGGCACGGCAGTGACGCCGAACAGACCAGGCCGGCGTCGAGAATCGCGATGCCGACGGCGTAATAGGCGTCCGGCTTGTTGTGATGGAACGTGAACGCCAACGGCGCGCCCGGCTTCAGGGCGCGGGCCATGCGCGCGTACACGCCGGCGAGTCCTTCGGTGAAGTGGTCGAGGCCGCGCTCCTCGGTGAGGTTCCCGGTCAGTTCCCGCGGCGACCGCGTGGACTGCCGCTCGAAGCCCTCGGCCTCCTTGCCGGCCAAACCCCGTAGCCACGCGTAGCAGAAGTCCATCAGTTCGCCGTACTGCACGTTGCCGAAGTAGGGCGGATCGGTGAACACGGCGTCCAGGCTGCGAGCGGGAAGCTCCACCTGCGCGGCGTCGGCGCAGCGAAGGTCCACGGCCCGCCGCCGGCCGTTGCGCCGCTCGCCGATCCATTCGCCGGAGATCGGCACCTGCAGGTTCCGCGTTCCGTTCCGGCGCACCTCGAACGGCGCCGCGCAATAGCGCTTCGCCTTGGCGTACTTGTCGATGATGTTGGTCCAGCCGCCCGAACCGACGTTCGCCCCGTTGGCGCCCGTGATTCCGAGCAGGTTGGACTCGCACTGCACCAACCCCACGGGAAAGCCGTGCACGGAAAAGACGTCAAGTGCCTTGAGCGCCATGGCGTCGTAGCGGCAGAGCAGGTTCTGATAGCGCAGCAGATCGGATAGATTAGTAGCAAGCGCGCGTTGCACGCGCCGATCCTCGACCTGCGCGACGAGGCGGCAGCTCAGCTCCAGGCCGAGAAGCTGGCGGGCGTTGAACAGGTCGCGGTAGCGGTGGTACCCCCAGCGATGCAGGCGCCCGGTCTCGTCGCCCGCCGGAATCGAGTCGCCGGGGACGAAGCGGGGAGCGAGCCGCTGCCAGTGTTCATCGGCCGCGGCTACGCGCGCAAGGTCCTCGGCGTCGGGCCGCTTGAAGAAGCGGCCCCGGTGTTGTTCCCGCCGCCGGGGATTGTGGTACTCGATGGCGAACAGCCGATGCCGCGGGGGGCGGCCGGACGTTCCCGGATACGAGTTGGGATGGCCGCAACGCGGACAGTCGCACCTGCCCCGGCGCGCCGGCCCGGTGAGCCGGAGCACGCTGCCGCAGCCGCCGCACGCCCCGGGATCGCCGCGGTCCGCCACTTCGTTGAGATCGCCGCATGCCGAGCAGATCAGCACGTTCTTGGGGTGGCGCCGGTCCGCTGCGAGCAGGTAGCCGGGAAACAGATCGATCGATTCGCCGCATCCCGCGCAGGCGAGAGCCTTGATCCACAGGAACGACTTTACCGGCACCTCCGCGTCGCCGTAGTGCGGGCAGCGGGTGTGGTAGTAGTGACCGACTTCGCCGCGCAGCGCGTCGACCAGGCCCCGCGCAGCCCGCTCGTAGGCGACCAGATCGAGATGGTCGATCTCCTCGCGCACGATCCAGGCGGCCATCGGATTGACGTCGAATCCCTGCACGTCGCAGCCGAGCCGGTTCGCCTCCAGCAGGGGAGTGCCGCCGCCCATGAACGGGTCGGCGACCTGCCGGCCAGCCAGGTCGTTGCCGGCAAAGAACGTCTCCTGCAACCGCCCGCTTCCGAATTCGGCGAGGATGAGCCCGCGGAACAGCGTGCCGGGCCGGCGTGCGAACCACTTGTGGACGCCGATGATCGGACGATAGTTCTGCTGTATCTGCTTCTCCCGGAGCGCCAATTCGGCGATCATGGAGACGTCGAAGTCGCGCTCGATGCTCATTCCCGATGCAGGTCGAGCAGGACTCGCTCCGGGGTGAGGGGGGCGTGCAGGCGCAGATCGGCGCCGGGGCGGAACGCCTTCATGGCGTTGCGGATGGCGAAGAACACGCCGATGCCGTACATCAGCGGCGGCTCGCCGACCGCCTTGGCGCCGAGCGGACCGTAGGGGTTGTCCTCGGGCTCGAGGAACTTCACCGTCATGTCGTCGGGCATGAAGTAGACGTCCGGCGCCTTGTAGGTGGACAGGGCGTGGGAGAGGCAGCGGCCCTCCGCGTCCCACTGCAGGTCCTCCATCGTCATCCAGCCCATGCCTTGCGCCAACCCGCCTTCGACCTGGCCGCGGTCGACGCTCGGATTGATGGGGCGGCCCAGGTCGTGGACGATCTTCACTTGGTCCACGGCGTAGGTTCCGCGCAGGCAGTCGACGGTCACCTCGAACAGGGCGGCGCCGTAGACGTGATAGGCGAACGGGCGCCCGCGCTCCCGCTCCTCGTCGTAGTGGATGCCGGGGGTGGCGTAGTAGCCGTGCGCGGACAGCCGGCGGCGCGAGCGGTAGGTGAGGTCGACCAGCTCCAACCAGTCCATGCCGGCGGCCCGGCCGGCCACGCGCACCTGCTCGTCGACCACGGTCACCGCGGCCGGGTCCGCGGCCTCCAGCTCCTGGGCCGCCACCGCGCGCATGCCGGCCAGGATCGTCTCCACGGCGATGGCCGCGGCGTTGCCGTTGAGGTCGGTGGTGGCGCTGGCGGCGCTCGGCGACATGTTGGCGATCCGGGTGGTGTTGGTGCTCTCCACCCGCACCCGCCGCGCCTCGATCCCGAAGGTGCGCGCCACCACCGCGGCGACGTTGCTGCTGATGCCCTGGCCCATCTCGATGCCGCCGGTGGTCACGCTCACGCTGCCGTCGGCGTAGACGTGGACCAGCGCGTTGCCCTGATTGAGGTGGCTCTTGGTGAACGAGATGCCGAAGCAGACCGGCATCACCGCCCACCCCTTCCGCACCGCGTCCCGCAGCGCGGCGCCGCCGCGGTTGAACGCCGCCACCCGCTGCCGCAGCCCGTCCACGGCGAAGGTTGCCGCCAGCTCGTCCCAGGTGCCCTCGGCGCGGCTGCGCTGCACCGTCTGCCCGTAGTGGAACACGTCGCCGTCGCGCAGCAGGTTGGCGCGCTGGATCGCCGCCGCCTCCACCCCCAGCGCGTCGGCCGCCTTGTCGATCGCCGCCTCGATCACGAACATCCCCTGCGGCCCGCCGAAACCGCGAAAGGCGGTGTGCGGCTGCAGGTTGGTGCGGCACGGCGCCGCGGTCACCCGCACGTTGGGGATGAAGTAGGCGTTGGTGACGTGGAACAGGGTGCGCGCCAGCACCGGCGGGGAGAGGTCGGCGAAGGCGCCGGAGTTCTGGTAGAAGGTCGCTTGGTAGGCGAGGATCTTGCGCTCGGCGGTGAGCCCGATCTTGAAGTCGGCGGAGTAGGGATGGCGCTTGCCGGTCATGCGGATGTCGTCGAGCCGGTTGAGCACGATCTCCACCGGCGCCTGCAGGCGCGCCGCGGCCAGCGCCGCCATCGCCGCCCAATGGGTGGCCTGATCCTCCTTGCCGCCGAAGCCGCCGCCGAGCCGCTTTACGTCGACCTCCACCTTGTGCATCGGCAGGCCGAGTACGGCCGCGGTCACGTGCTGCACCGCGGCCGGCCCTTGGGTCGAGGAGAAGACCTGCACCGCGCCGTCCTCCTTGGGGATGGCGCGGCAGCGCTGCGTCTCCAGGTAGAGGTGCTCCTGCCCGCCGATCTCGCAGCGCCCCTCCACCACCGCCGCGCACTCCTGCCAGGCGCCGGCCACGTCGCCGATCGCCATGGTGCGCGGCGGATGGATCAGGTCGCCGCGCGCGAACGCGGCGCGCGGGTCGGTCACCACCGGCAGGTCGGCGATCTCGACCTCGATCAGGTCGCGCGCCTGCCGCGCCCGGTGCGCGTTGCGGGCGACCACGACGGCGATAGGATGGCCGATGAAGCAGACCTCGCGCTCGGCCAGCAACTGCTCGTCCTCGATGATCGGCCCGAAGCGGTTGACGCCGGGTACGTCGTCGGCGGTGAGCACCGCCACTACGCCGGGGGCCGCGCGCGCCGCGCCGGCGGCGAGCCGGGTGATGACGCCGTGCGCCTTGGGGGAACCGAACACGGCGGCGTGCAGCAGCCCCGGCGGCGGCGGGACGTCGTCCACGTACTGCGATTCGCCGCGCACGTGCAGGCGCGAGTCGATATGGGTCACGGCCCGCCCCCGGCGTCGAACGCGGCGGCGGAGAACCGGTCGGGAAACAGAGTGACGAAGTGAGCGATCAGGAGCTGCCGCGCCAGCAGCCGCTTGTAGGCGGCCGATCCGCGCACGTCCGAGATCGGCGCGATCTCCCCCTGCGCGGCGCGCAACGCCTCCCGCACCGTGTCCGCGTCGAGTGGGCGGCCGCGCACTACCTGTGATGCCGCGCGCAGGTAGAGCGGAATCGGCGCCACGCCGCCCAGGCTGAAGTGCGCGTCAGCAATGATGCCGGCGGCGCTAGTGTCGCCGAACGCTCCGTCGCCGGGGGCGCAACGGATCAGGCAGGCGCTGTTGACCGAGGCGATGTCGAGGCAGGTGCGCTTGGAGACCTTCTCGAAGTTGACCTGCGCGCCGGCGGGGTCCGGGAACGCCACCTCGGTGAGCAGCTCGCCGGGCCGCAGGTCGATCTGCTTGTAGCCGCGGTAGAATTCTCTGAGGGGAACGGAGCGGCGGCGGTCGCCGGCGGCAAGCGCTACGCTGGCGGCCAGGGCCAGCAGCAGGGCGGTGAAGTCGCCGATCGGCGAAGCGTTGACGACGTTGCCGGCCAGCGTGGCGCGGTTGCGGATCTGCCAGGAGGCGATCAGGTGATTGAACGCCGCGATGCGGGGGAGGGCGTCGATCACCGCCGGGTCGGCGCCAAACTCCTCGAAGGTGGTGAGGGCGCCGACGCGGAACTCCCCGCCGGCGCGGCGGACGCCCTTGAGGTCCCGGCGCCGCCCCAGCGCTTCGACGCGGCGGTCCGGCAGCTCCTCGCCCCGCTGCACGTACAGGTCGGTGCCGCCGGCGACCCGTACCTCCGCTGCCGCATCGGGCGCGGCGCCGGGCAAGGCCGCGTTCCCGGCCGCCGCCTCGGCCTCCCGCAACGCCCGCAGCCGCGCCGGGATGGCGGTGAAGTACGCAGGAATCGCGCCGGCGGCCACCAGCGCCGCGGCCCGGTTGCCGCCGGCCGCGGCGAGCCGGCCGCCGAGCTCCTGCTGCAGCGTGGCGGCGCAGTCCTTGAGGGAACGGTAGCCGGTGCAGCGGCACAGGTGGCCGCTCAGGGCGTACTTCACGTCGTCGATTGAGAGCCCCTTGCCGGCGTCGAGCAGCAGCCCGTGCAGCGACACCACGATGCCGGGGGTGCAGAACCCGCACTGCGTGCCGCCGTGCTCGACTACCGCGCGCTGCACCTGGTCGAGCCCGCCTCCGGCGGGGTTGCACCCCTCGATGGTCACCACGTGCCGGCCGTGCGCTTCCGCCAGCGGCACCAGACAGGAGGTGACCGGCAGGTAGCGGACAGCGCCGCCGGAAAGCTCCCCGATCAGGACCGCGCAGGCGCCGCAGTCGCCCTCCTTGCAGCCCTCCTTGGTGCCGGTCAGCCGCTGGTCGTTGCGCAGGTAGTCGAGCAGCAGCAGCCCGGCCGGCGCGGCGGTCTCTACCTCCCGGTCGTTGAGGATGAAGCGGGTGACCGGCGCCATTTGGGCCGCTACCGGCGGCTGCGTTCGCGCAGGATCTGCGCGGCGACGCTGACGGCGATCTCCTCCGGCGTCTCGCTGCCGACGTCGAGTCCGACCGGCGCGTGAATCCGGTCCAGCGTCTGCTGCGCCACCCCTTCCTCCTTGAGCCGAGCAAAGATGCGTTCGATCTTGCGCCTGCCGCCCATCAGCCCCACGAAGGGCAGCGGCAGCTCAGCCACGCCGAGCAAGGCGCGCACGTCGGTGCGATAGTCTGCGGTCATCACTACCACGGCGGTCAACTCCGGGTAGGCGACGCGCGCTCCCGCCGCCGCGTAGTCGGCCACGCGGGCAACGCCGCCGAGCGCCGCCGCCCGGTCGTGGGTCACCACCTCGGTGCGGGTATCGAAAATCTGCGTCCGGTAGCCGAGCCGCGCCATCACCTCGGCCAACGCTACCGCGCAGTGGCCGCCGCCGATCACCGCCAGCCGGCGCCGGCTGAGCAGGTCCTCCTCGTAACGCCAGCCGCCCCCTTCCTCGGTCAGGACGTGCGGCGGCCGGCCCAGGTCCGGCCCGCCCCGCGTCACCCGCAGGCCGCCGGCATCGATCGTCAGCCAAGCCGGCCGGTCCTCGCGCAGCGCGGCGGTGATGTCCCGCACCGCAGCCTGCGCGCCGCTGCCGGCCAGCACGCAGAAGACGTTGGTCTGCTTGCCCTCGCACACCAAGCCGGAACGCTCCCCCGCCGCGGTATCGCTGTGCACCAGGGTGCGCCGCTCCGGCTGCGCGCCGCCGGAGCGCAACGCCTCCTGCGCCTGCTCCACCAGCCGCTGCTCCATCATGCCGCCGCCGATGGTGCCGCGCCGCTCACCGCCCTCGGCCACCATCAGCTTCGCCCCCGCGGCGCCGGGCGAGCCGCGCGTGTGCTCCGCTACGCAGGCCACGAACACCCGCTCCCCCCGTCCCAGACAGCCGCCCACCCGCTCCCAAAACCCGCTCATCTATCCACCATCAGTCCCATCCATTCGTACATCCTTCCAAGAGTACCGAGTACGCCCGCGCCGGGGTCACACGCCCAGCCACTTCGACCGCACTTCGGGGCGCCGGTCGATGGCGGCGGCGGTTCCCTGCCAGCGTACGCGGCCCTTGCCGAGCACGTAGACGCGTTCGGCCAGCGCGGCGGCGAACGGGTAGTTCTGCTCCACCAGCAGCATCGTCATGCCGGCGGCGCGCAGGGTACGGAGCAGCGCGGCGATGCGCGCGACCATGATCGGCGCCAGTCCCTCGGTCGGTTCGTCCAGGATCAGCAGACGCGGCGCGCATGAGAGCGCCCGCGCGATGGCCAGCATCTGCTGCTCGCCGCCGCTCAGCTCGTCGCCGCGGTTGCGGCGCCGCTCGGCCAGCAGCGGGAACTGCTCGTACAGCGATTCGACCGGCGCGCGCCGGTCGCTTCCCGGTCGGAGGCGCAGGTGCTCCTCCACCGTGAGCGACGCGAAGATGCCGCGGTCTTCCGGGACGTAGGCTACGCCGCGCCGCGCGATCCGGTGCGGCGGCAGGCGCTCTATGGCCGCCCCGTCAAAGCGGATGTGTCCGCGCGCGGCGGTGACGATCCCCATGATCGCCTTGAGCGTCGTCGACTTGCCCGCGCCGTTGCGTCCGAGCAGCGCGACCGCGGCGCCGTCCTCGACCTCCAGCGAAACTCCCTGCAGAACGTGGCTGGCGCCGTAACCGGCATCGACCGCCTCTACCCGCAGCAGCGCGCCCGGCATCAGGCCGTCCCCGCGATCGGGCTTCCCAGGTAGCGCCGGCGCACCTCCGCCGAACCTCGGACTTCGGCCGGGGTACCCTCCAGCAGCACACGGCCGTAATCGAGCACGGTGATACGTTCCGCAAGCTGGAAGATCACGTCCACGTCGTGCTCGACGATCAGCAGCGTCAGCGCGTCCGGCAGCGAAGCGAGCAGGTCGACGATGCCGGCCGTCTCCGCGGGGCTCATGCCCGCGGTCGGCTCATCGAGCAGCAACACCGCCGGATCGCGCGCCAGCGCCAAGCCGATCTCCAGCCGGCGCTGGGCGCCGTACGGCAGGGTGGAGACCGCCGCGCCGAGCTGCCCGCCAAGGCCGATCCGCTCGGCGTTCGCCTCCGCCTCCTCCCGCACCGCCGCGTAGCGGCGCGCGGGCCGCCAGAACACGTGGCCCAGGCCGCGCCGCAGGGCGCAGGCGAGCGCCAAGTTCTCCCGCACCGTCAGGTCACCGAACAGGTTGTTGCGCTGAAAGCTGCGCGCCAGCCCCGCCCGCGCGCGCGCGTCGGGCGGCGCGCCGGTCACGTCCCGCCCGCCGACGTAGACGCGGCCGGCGTCGGCGGCGATCCGGCCGGTGATCAGGTCGAACAGCGTAGTCTTGCCGGCGCCGTTGGGTCCGATCAGGCCGTGCCGGCGGCCGGCCGGCAGCCGCAACGAAACGTGATCGGTCACCCGCAATGACCCGAACGACTTGCACAGGTCCTGCACGCGCAGCGCGCCGCCGGTCACGGCCGCCTGCTCCGGCCCGTCAGCTTGGCCGCCGCGCGGCCGGCTAGCCAGCTGAGGCGTCCGTACAACCCGTCCTTGGCGCCCAGCACCACGGCGATGAAGAACAGGCCCATGACCAGCTGCCAGTGACCGGCCATCGCCGCCGGCAGCGACAGGCTTTGCCAGAACGATCCGTCGGTGAGGTGGTTGCGGAGCAGCACGAACAGCGCCGCGCCGCCGGCGGCGCCGGCCAGGCTGCCGCTGCCGCCCAGGATGACGATGATCAACGCCTCGCCCGACAGCGTCCAGAAGGCCAGATCGGGCGACACGAAGCCGGTATGCTGCGCGGTGAGCGCGCCGGCCAGACCGGCCACCGCGCCCGCCGCGGTGAATGCGGCCAGCTTGTAGCGCCCTACCGGACAGCCGAGCGCGGCGAGCCGGCCGGCGTTGAGGTGAATGGCGGCGAGCATGGTCCCGAACGGTGAACGGCGCAGAAGCAGCATTCCCAGATAGACCAGCGCCGCCGCAACCAGGGCGGCGGCGGCGAATACCGCAGGATCGCCGCTGTCAAGACCGACCGGGGTGAGATCGAAGCGGGGCGTGCCGGCCATCCCGTTGTCGCCGCCGAGCGCCCGCGCCTTGAAGAACCACGCATGGATCATCTGCCCGATCGCCAGGGTGATCATGATGAAGAACACGCCGGTCAGGCGCACCGCGAACGCGCCGGCGGCGGCGGCGACCGCCGCCGCCACCACCACCGACAAGGCGAGCGCCGCGGCCGGCGGCCAGCCCCACAGCACCGTGGACGCGGCGGTGGCGTAGGCGCCGAGCGCCAGGAACCCGGCGTGCCCGAGCGAGACCATCCCGGCGGCGCCGACCAGGAGATCGAGGCTCATGGCGAAGATCGCCAGAATCGCGATCTCTGCCAGCAGCTCCATGCCGAAGTGGTCGGCGCCCAACCAGGCGGCGGCTGCCGCGGCGGCCAGCAGCGCCGCCACCGGCAGCTGCAGGGGATCGCGGGAGCCCATCACCGCCCGCCGCGAACCGGCAGCAGGCCGGCCGGCTTGAGAAGCAGGATGACCGCCATCACCGCGTAGATCGTCACGCGCGCCAGCTCCGGCGCCACCACCTGCCCGTAGGTGTCGGCAATGCCGACGATCACGGCGCCGAGCGCCGCGCCCTTGATGCTGCCGGGTCCGCCCAGCACCACCACGATCAGGGCCAGGATCAGCACCGACGTGTCCATGCCCGGCACGATGGGAAAGACCGGCGCCGCCACCACGCCGGCGATGCCGGCCAGCAGGCACCCCAGGCAGAAGACCAGGAAGAAGACGCGGCCCACGTCGATGCCGAGCGCCGCCACCATGGTCCGGTCGTCGACGCCGGCCCGGACGACGGCGCCGGCGCGCGTGCGCTCCAGGCAGAGGTGCGCCGCCAGAAAGACCGCCGCGCCCACGCCTATGATGAACAGGCGGTACGTGGGGTACACCTGACCGAACACGGAGCTGCGGCCGGCCAGCAGCGCCGGCGCATCGATGGTGTGCGGCAGCGATCCCCAGACGATGTCGACCGTCTCGAAACCGACCAGGATCAGGCCGAAGGTGACCAGCACCTGCCGCATCGGGTCGGCGCGCTGCAGGTGGCGCAGCAGCGCCAGGTAGAGCAGACCGCCGATCACGGCGACCGCGGCGGGGGCGACCAGCAGCGCCACCCAGAACGAGTCGAAGGCGCGGACCGCGCTCAGGGCCAGGTAGGCGCCGGCCATGAACAGCGTGCCGTGCGCCAGGTTGATGAAGTTCATCAGGCCGAACACCACCGTCAACCCGATCGACAGCAGGAACAGCAGCGCCGCCAGCTGCAGTCCGTTGAGGGTCTGGACGATCAGAAACCCGGGATCGAAGAGCGCGGTCATGCCCTTCGCCGTACCCATTGCGCTATGCTCGGCTTGCCGTCGTGCCGATGGTCACTGTAGGATTGGCGTTGCGGCAGGCCGGGAACGGCCGCGCGACGGGCTGCCGGGAGGAGTTTCATCTTGCTACGTTGTCTCATAATCCGATTCGCGTCTTTCCGCGGCGCGCCGCGGGCCGCCGCGGCGCTGCTGGCCGTGGGGGTGACGCTGAATTGCGCCACGCCGCCTCCTGAAACGGAGATGACGCCGACGCCGCCCGACGAGATGGAAGCCCCGTCCAGCACCGCGCGCTCGGCGCCGGAAACGGCGGCCGAACCGGAGGCGCCGCCGCCGGAGATCGCCCCTCCCGCGCTGCCGGCTTCCGGCGACGCTGCCGAGGGAACCGCCGCTCCCGCAACGCCGCCGCCGCCCGCGCCCGAACCGGCGCCGTCGGCCGAGGAGATGATGGCCGCGCAGATCGAGGCGCGCGTCGACGATCTGCTACGGCGCATGACGATCGAGCAGAAGGTCGGCCAGCGCTTCATGACCTGGATTCCCGGCGCCGCCGGCTCCGAGCGGGCGGCCGCCCTGATCGAGCAGGCGCACGTCGGCGGCGTGATCCTGATCGAGCGGAACGTGGAGAGCTACGAGCAGATGCGGGAACTGATCACCGACCTGCAGCGGATGGCGCAGGCGGCCGGGCCGGCGCCGCTGTTCATTGCCACCGACCAGGAAGGGGGGCGGGTGAGCCGCATCGAGTTGCCGGAGATGACTCATTTTCCGGCCGCCTATCACCAGGGCGTCCATGCCGATCCCGACTACGTGGAAGCGGCCGCCTACGTGACCGGCGTCGAGCTGCGGCGGCTCGGCGTGAACGTGAACCTGGCGCCGACGATCGACGTGTACGGCGAGCCCGACGACACCCTGATCGGCGACCGTTCCTTCGGCGCCGACGCGGGGCTGGTGGCCGACCTTGCCGGCGCCTACGTGCGCGGCGCCGACCGGGCCGGCGTCATCCCGGTGGCCAAGCACTTTCCCGGCCACGGCGTCACCTCGGTCAACTCCCACCGGAGCCTGCCGATGGTGCGGCTCACGGGGTCGGAACGGTCGGCGAACCTGGCGCCGTTCAGCGCCGCGATCGACGCCGGCGTCGACGTCATCATGGTCGCCCACATCCTGTACCAAGACCTCGATCCGAACTGGCCGGCCAGTGTCTCGCCGACGATCATCGACGGCCTGCTGCGCGATCAGCTCGGCTTCGACGGCGTGGTGATGACCGACGCCATCGAAATCGGGGAGCCGGCGCCGTCGTTGCGGCAACCCGGCATCGTCCGCAACAGCTTTCAGGCCGGCGCCGACATCATCCTGGCGGGCCGGGAGAGCGACGTGCTGCCGCTGGTGCAGGAAGCGCTCCGTCTGGTCCGCACCGGCCTGCATAGCCAGGAACGCCTGGACGAATCGGTGCGCCGCATCCTGCGGGTCAAGCTGGCGGCGGGCATGACCGGCGCGATGCCGGAGATGGAGCGCAGCGCCGCAGACACCGCCCCGGGCGACGGAGGCGGCGCTGCGGCGGCCGGCGGTACGCCCGCCGCGCCGGCCGGGCTGGCCGCCACCGGCAAGAACGGGGCCATCGAGCTGACGTGGGACGATCCCGGCGACGCCGGCATCACCGGCTATGAGTTCCGGGTGCGCACCGACCGCGAACACGACTGGCGGAGATGGCGGCCGGTTCCGCGCAGCACCGCGCAGACGACCCGCCACGTGCTGTCCGGCCTCACCAACGGCGTGGTGTATCGAGTGCAGGTGCGCGCTAGCAACGCCGCCGGAACGGGCGACCCCGACGAAGCGTGGGCCACGCCGCGGCAGCCGCAGCCGGGCGCCTGACCGGCGCGCCGCGGCAGCGCGGCCGATGCTCGGCGCGCCGGTCAGAGCGCGCAGCCGTTGGGCGGGTCCTGCACGTCGGGGATCACGTCCAGGACCACCGCGGCGAAGCGGTCGCCCTGCGCCCGCACCTGGAAGACGTAGACGTTCTGGATCACGTTGTTGGTCGCCGCGTCGATCCGGAACGGGCCGCGCGGGCCGTCGAAGCGGGTAGCCCGCATGGCGGCGGCCAGGGCCGCCTTGTCGGCGGTGTCGCCGCCGGTCGTCTTGAGCGCTTCGACGATAAGGCGGGCGCTGTCGTAGGCGGCGACCCCGAACTCGGTAGCGGCGCGGTCGTGCCGCGCCCGGAACCGCTCCCGGAAGGAGTGGTTCGCCGGCGTGTCGATCGACGGCAGGTAGTTGAGGATGCCGAGGACGCCTTCGGCGTCCTTGCCCTGCGCGTCGACGTAGAGCGCGGAGGTGAGCCAGCCGGCGCCGGCCAGCTGCACTTGGCCGTGCAGCCCGAACGCCGCCCACTCCTTGACGAACTTGATCGCCGGTCCGCCGGCGAAGAAGACGTAGACGGCGTCGGGATCGGCCGCCTTCACCTTGGCCAGATACGGGCCGAAGTCCTCGGTCTCTCCCAGCGGCGGGTACTGCTCGCCGACCACCGTGCCGCCGGCGGCGACGAATCCGCGGCGAAACGCCTCCATCGCCTGGTGTCCGGCGGCATAGTCGAACGCCATCAGAAACACCTTCCGGTAGCCAGCGGCCGCCATCCACGGCCCCATCTCGCGGCTGATCTGTGAGTTGGAAAAGGAACTGCGCAGCACCCAGGGGCTGCATCGCGCGCCGGTCAGGTCGTCGTTGCCGGCGTTCGACACGATCAGCGGCACCTGCGCCCCGTGCACGAAGTCGCGCACGGCGGCGGCGACCGCGGAGGAGATGATGCCGACCAGGACGTCGACCCGGTCCCGCAGCACCAGTTTCTTGACCTGCGCCAAGCCGGTGGCGGGCTTCGATTCCGTGTCGGCGTAGATCATCTCGATCGGGCGTCCGGCCACCTGGCGGCCGAAGTCGTCAAAGCCGAGTTCCAGGCCGAGCGTCTGGTCGTGGCCGAGTCCGGCGTACACGCCCGACGACGGCAGCAGCACGCCGACCTTGATCGGCTCGGCGGCGGCCGTTGCGGCGCACGCGGCGATGGCCGCCGCGGCGAGGTATCTGGTCACGGTGATCACCGGCGCATACTAACCCGAGTTGGCCTGCGGCCGGCGGCGCGTTATCCTGTGCGCGCCGTGCGCGTCCGGGGAGTTGCGTGATGACGCCGGAGGAGCCGCTGGCGGCCGGCGTCGCCGGGATCGGCGGCTGTCTGACGACACCGCTCACCGTGACCGGCATCGACCAGACGGCCGCGCGGCAGGCGGTCGCCCGCGCGTTCGCCGAGCAGCGCGCGTTTCCCTTCGTTCCGCATCCGGAGTGGGCGGCGGCGGACCGGGAACGGCGCGCGGAGCTGACCGCCGCGGTCCGCGCCGACGCGGTGGCGGCGGCGGCCCGCAGCCCGACCACCGCCGATCGCATGCACCGCGACGCGCGGCTGATGGAGCGTCTGGACGCGGCCGTCCGCCTTACGCATGAGGCGATCGCGTCGCTCGGCGGCGATTCCGGCCGGTCGCTGCAGCAGCGCCGGTTCGTGGTGGTCCGCGAAGCGGCGGGGGCGGCGTGCCTCTACGAAGAAGAGGACCGGGCGGTCGTGGCCCGCGTCGGGCAGGGACCGCTCGAGCTCCGCCAGCCGACCATCTATCTGGGGCTGCGCCTGTTCGATCTGCTGGCCGCCGAGCAGATCGAAGGCGGCGGCGCGGTCCCGCCGGAACTGGTGCGGATCCTGGTGCTGGAGGAGCGGGCGATCGAGACCGGCTACTCCCACGTGGAGTCGCTCGACGCGCCGAGCCGGGACCTGCTGGAGCGGCTGTTCGGCGCCCTGCGCCGTCCGGCCGCCGGTATCACTCCGGCCGGTCCCGAACCCGGGCCGCCGCGGCGCCCGATGCGCTTTGGACCGGCGCAACGGAACGCCGCATTGCGCCGCTTGAACGCGCGGCGCGCCGATTCTCCGCTCGACTTCGACGCCGCGGTCTGCGTGTCCGCCATGCGGCGTCTGGAGCGCATTGCCCGGCGCGCCAAGGCGTACGGCGGCGAAGCGGTGCGCCGCGAGGTGATGCGCCTGCTGGTGGCCGCCTCCGGTCATGACCTGGACGAGGTCCGCAACCACGCCAACCTGCTGCTGGAGCGGATGCTGTCTCCCAAGGAGTTCGCCGCGCCGCTGGCGCGCACGTTTGCGACCGTGGCGCGGGGCGCCACGCACCGCTTCAGCTTCGACCTGCCGCGCAGCCGCGGCCGGTACCGGCTGCGCATCTACCGGGGTGCCGGACACCACCGGTATCCGAGCGAGGCGGACCTCGACTACGTCGACGTCGACCTGGCCGGCGCCGCGCCCGGCGCGCCCCTCACCGCCGCCTACCGGTTCGACGATCCGGGGCATTACGACTACTGCGTCGCCCGGGAGTACCGCAACGGCCGGCGCGAATGGGTGCCGGACGCCGATTGCAGCGGGCGCATCAACGTGATCCCGGACCTGCGCGGCGAGCTGGTGCTGCAGATATTTCCGGACGTGCACGGCCACACCCGCGCCTACTGGGCGGACGCCGAGCACCCGGGAATGGTGTACAACGAGCACGGGCAGGTCATCCGCATCGGCACCTTCGCGGACATCGCCGCCCATCTGCCGCACCTCAAGCGGCGCTACGGGTTCACCGCCATCTACGTGCTGGGCGCGCAGAAACGGGGCGCCAATCGAGAGGACTGGACGTCCGAGGCCACCTCGCCTTCGCCGTTCGCGCCGGAGAGTCTGGTCGAGATGGAGCCGTCGCTCGGCGGCAACGACGGCCTGCGCGCCCTGGTCGCCGCCGCGCACGATCTCGAGATGAAGGTGCTGGTCGACGTGATCCCGCATCTCAACCGGCGGGTGCGCGACGTGCCGGATACGGAGCTGGTGCGCTGTTTCGACGGCGCCGGCGCGCTGGTGCCGCGCGCCAGCACCGACGGCCGCTACGGGGACTGGAACGACGGGGTGCTGCTCAACTACCGGCGGCTGTCGGTCTGGGAGTGGCTGGCCGATTCGGTGCGGAGCCTGATCGAGCGCTTCGACGTGGACGGCGTGCGGTGCGACATAGCGCACGCGCTGCCGATCATGATGAAGCGCGACAACACCCCCGCGCTGCCGTCGGGGCCCCGTTCGGACGAAGAGCAGGTCGAAGGCACGATCGTGGTCAACGAACGGGTCGACGACCACTACGTGACCACCGGGTTCTTCGAGTCGGCGTGCCGCGACCTGATCTGCAGCCCGCTGCACTACCTGCTGATGCGGGAGATGGAACGGGCCGCGCGCGCCGCCGGCAAGGGGTTCTACGTCCACCTTGCCGAAGCGTACTGGGGCCGCGAGCAGTATCTCAGCCGGCTCGGCATAGTCCCGTACAACTCGTCGCTGTTCAAGATATTCGAGCGGGTGGCGCAGGGCGCCTCCACGGTCGGCGAGGTATATCATCTCTATGAGCAGCACTACCGCGGGGCGCTGCCGCCCGGCACCGAGCTGATCGGCATGTTCGGCAACCACGACGAGCGCCGGCCGGTCAACACCTTCGGGCGCGCCAATCTGCGGCCGGTGCTCACCTTGACTTCGTTTCTGGTCAACGTGGTCATGGACTTCGAGGGCAACGCGGAGGGCGAGGCGTGGAAGATATTTCCCGACAACGTCTACGTCGACTGGAACCGGTTCGACACCGCCGCCGACCGGAGCGTGGAGCGCATCTTCCGCGACGTGTACGATTTTCACCGCCGCAATCCGGGCCGCGGCGCGCTGGTTCCCACCGACCATCATCAGGTGGCGGCGGCCATCAAGCCCGCGCCGCAGGGGCTGTGGCTGGCGGTGTGCAGCTTTGCCGCCGACAGCGCGACGGTGAGCGTAGACATGCGCGCGGCGGCCGGGCGGATCGATCCGGCGGCCCGTTACGTGGTGGTCGATCCGACCTATTCCCCGGTCACCGACCGGTACGCCCATTACGACGGCGCGGAGCTGCGCGCGTCGGCGCTCACCACGTCGGTGAGTTACACGCAACGGGTAAAGCTGCTCCGCATCGACCGCGTGGCCGGCGCCGGGACCGGCGAGGCCGATCCCGAATACGCGCGGTTCCTGCGCGACTCCTTCGACCGCCTGCAATCCTGGCCGCGGCGCGAGCGGCTCGACGCCTCGTTCGCGTACCGGGAGGTGGTCGCCGCCGCGGCCGGCCCCGGCGGACTGGCCGGGTTTCTGGATGAGAAGCTGCTGCCGCTCTATGAGGCCGGCGGCGCAGGCGCCGATTACGATACGGTCGCCGCGGGGCTGAAGCGGGCGCTGTATCACGCTCACCGGGACGGCCGGATCGGCCCCGGCGCCGGGTTCGGCCGGCTGCTCCCGGACGCCGGGGACGCCGCCGGCGCGCCGCCGAGCGACCGGACGCCCGGCGGCCGGCTGCTGGCGCGGGTGCTCAAGCGGATGCGCAGCCGCGCAATCGTCTTCGTCTCCGCCGAAGCGGAGCCGTTCTCCAAGAGCGGCGGCCTTGCCAACGTCACCTGCGAGCTGCCGCGCGAGCTGGCGCGGCTGGGGGAACGCCTGTACGTCATCACGCCGCTGTACCGCGCCGGCGAACCGCGTTCGGCGGCCAAGATGCGGGAGGCGGTCGAGCGCTACGGCATCTCCTACACCGGCGTCAACGTCGGCTTCCACCTGGGCGGCGCGCGCTACGAGGTGGGCGTGCACGGCGGCGTGGTCGACGGCGTGCGCTACTACCTGCTCGACCATCACGAACTGTTCGACGGGCTCTACTGGGGCTACCGCTCCAACGAGCGGATCCGCCGCCGCCTCGGCCTGGCGCGCGCCGCCGCCGAGGTGATTTCCCGCTTCCGCCTCGATCCGCTGGTGGTCGCCACCAACGACGCCGCCGCCGGACTGCTGAGCGGCGTGATGCGCGCCGACCCGCAGTACGCCGGCCGCTTTGCGCGCACCAGCTTCGTGCACGTCATCCACAACGGCGGCTGGCAATACTTCGACTGCTACGGCCGCTACGAGGACGGCGCCGACCTGTTCGGCCTCTTCAACCTGCCGTGGGCCCGCGCCGCGCAGTTCACCGATCCGCGTGACGACGGCCTGTTCAACCTGATGGCGGCCGGCATCCGCTTTGCCGACCGGGTGTTCACCGTGAGCCCCACCTACGCGCACCAGATCGAGCAGCACTGCGACGGTCTGGAGCCGCTGCTGCATGACGTGGTGGGAATAAACAACGGCATCGCGCGCGGGTTCCGGCGCAACGTCCTGCAACGGCTGCGCCGTTCGGGGCTGGAGGAGCGGCAGTACCCGCGGCTGCGCGCGCACGCCGCCGAGGACCCGCTGCTGCGCGCCAAGCTGGAACGGCGCTTCCCGGAGCTGCTTGCGGCCGATCCGGACGCGGTCCGGTATTCCGGCAAGGCGCGCCGCCAGGAAGTGGCGCGCATGCGCGCCAAGCTGCTGGCGCAGCTCGAATACGGCCTCACCGTCGACCCCGATCAGGTGCTGTACGTGATGATCCACCGGATCAGCGACCAGAAGGGGTTTCAGATCGTGTTGGAGGCTTCCGAGGGTATCTTTCGCCGTCTGGGCGTGCAGGCGATCCTGGGCGGGCCGATCGCGCCGAACGACCACCGCGCCGAGGAGCTGGCGGACGGGATGCGCGCCCTGATGGCGTATTACCCGGGGGCGGTCGCCGCCCGCATCGGCTACCAGGAGATCAGCGTGCCGTTGCTGGCCGCCGACGCCTTTCTGATGCCGTCTCAGTTCGAACCGGGCGGCATTTCACAGCTGGAGGCCATGAGCTGCGGCTGCCTGGTGGTGGCGCACGCCACCGGCGGCTTGCGCGACACGGTGATCCCGCTGCAGCTGCGCGGATCGGCCGTGAGCGGCTGCGGCGTGCTGTTCGGCGACTACCGGCCGGACGCGTTCCTGGACGCCATGGCGCGCTGCACGTGGTTCCTGCGCCACGCCACGGCCGATCAGATCCGGCGCGCGCGCGACAACGCGCGGCGCAGCATCGTCTACTGGGACAGCGCCGCGCGGCGCTACGTGCAGGAGCTGCACGCGCTGCAAGAGACGATTCCGGCGGCCGATCTACCGCCGTGACGACTCACCGCCGCCGGCGGCGCCGCAGCCCAGCAGCACCAGCGAGCGGGGCGCCGCCGCATACGCTTCCCCGGAAGCGGCCGGCGCGGCCTGGTCGAGCGCGCAGACGTCGTGCGGCGCCGGCAGGGCGGTGTCGATCAATCGCCGCCAGGCGCCGCGGCCGGGCGCGGGCGGGACCGCGAACCGGCGGGGCGCGGCGTCCGCGTTGAGGATCAGGTAGAGGCCGCCGGCGTCGTCCCGCATCCGGGCGGCCAGGCGGCCCGGCTCCCCGCCGTTCCAGTCGGGCGGGCCGCCGTCGGCGTCGAACCACCGGATGTCCGGCCCGTGCTCCCGGTAAAAGTCGGTGCGCCGCAGGGCGGCGTGGCGGGCGCGCAACGCGGTGAGGGCGCGGCAGAACCGGACCAGCTCGGCGTTGCTGGCCGGCAGCGTCCAGTCGTACCAGGAGACCTCGTTGTCCTGACAGTACGCGTTGTTGTTGCCGCCTTGCGTGCGCCCCATCTCGTCTCCGCCCAGGAGCAGCGGCGTGCCCATCGAAACGAACAGCGTGGCCAGCAGGTTCTTGCTCTGACGCAGCCGCGCGGCGTGGATGTCGGGATCGTCGGAGGGACCCTCGACGCCGTAGTTGGCGCTGAGGTTGTGGTCGCTGCCGTCGCGGTTGTCTTCGCCATTGGCGGCGTTGCGCTTGGCGGCGTAGCTGACCAGGTCGCGGAGCGTGAACCCGTCGTGGCAGGTGACGAAGTTGATGCTGTGAAACGGCCGGCGGCCGTCGTCCTGGTAGAGATCGGCGCTCCCGGTCAGCCGCGTGGCGATCGCCGCGGCGCTGCCGTCGCCCCGCCAGAAGCGGCGCGCGTCGTCGCGGAACCGGTCGTTGAGCTCCGCCCACCGCTCGCCGGGGAACTGGCCGACCTGATAGGCGCCGGCCGCATCCCACGCCTCGGCTATGATCTTGGTGTCGCGCAGCACCGGATCCTCGCCGATCCGCTCCAGGATCGGCGTATTGGCGCTGAGGCGGCCGGTGCGGTCGCGTCCGAGCACGGAGGCAAGGTCGAAGCGGAACCCGTCGACGTGCATCTCCACCGTCCAGTAGTGCAGGCAGTCGATGATCATCTGCCGCACCACCGGATGGTTGCAGTTGAGGGTGTTGTGGCAGCCGGTGAAGTCGAGATAGCGGTCCGGCCGGCCGGGTTCGAGCAGGTAGTAGACGCTGTTGTCGAGGCCGCGATAGGAGATGGTGGGGCCGTCGGCGCCGCCCTCCGGCGAGTGGTTGAAGACCATGTCCAGGATCACCTCGATGCCGGCCGCGTGCAGGTCGCGCACCATCCGCTTGAAGTCGCCCACCTGGCCGCCGGCCGCCGCGCTCGACCCGTAGGCGCGTTTGGGGGCGAACAGGCCGATCGGGTTGTAGCCCCAGTAGTTGACCAGCGGCTCGCCCGACGCCGAGGCGGGGGCGTATTCGTCCGATTCGGTCACCGGCAACAGCTCGACCGCCGTCACCCCGAGCTCGGTCAGGTGCGGGATGCGCTCGGCCAGGCCGCGAAAGGTCCCCGGATGGGCGACTCCGGAGGAGGGGTGCACGGTGAAGCCGCGCACGTGGGTCTCGTAGATCACCGTGCGCGCCAGCGGGTGGCGCGGCGCCCGATCCTCGCCCCAATCGAAGGCGTCGTCGACCACCAGGCAGCGCGGACCGGGAACGGGCAGGTCCGGGGCGCGCAGCCGCGGGGGCAGGGCGCCGGTGAACGCCTTGGCGTACGGGTCGAACAACCGGGCGGCCGGGTCGAAGCGGTGGCCGGCGGCGGGGTCGAATGGGCCGTCGACGCGGTACAGGTAGGCGTGACCGGGACCGGCGCCGTCGACCACGACGTGCCAGACGTCGCCGGTGCGGTGCAGCGGAATGCTCGCGCTCGGCCGTTCGCCGTCCGCGCCGTCGAACAGCAGCAGGGTGACGGCGGTGGCGTGCCGGCTGAACACCGCGAACTGCGTGGCGCCGTCCAGCGCGGTGGCGCCGAGCGGCGCGGGCCGGCCGCGCCGGGTATCCGGCGCCGAGGGCGGCGGCGCCTCGGAAGGCGGCGCCGAGGGCGGCGGCCCTTCGGAAGGCCGCGCCGGGGACGGCGGCGCCGGGGATGAGCGGTGCACGGTAGCGTCAATGAGTAGCACCTCCGGGCGCCGGTTTGCCAGCCGCCGGTTTGCCGGACGGTAGACGGCGGGGCGCGTATCGGGCTTTACTACCGGCGCCCGGCCGGCGCACGCAGCCGGCGCGGGCAGTTGACACATGGCAAACCGACTCACCTTTACCGTCAAGCCGAACCTCTCGGAGCGCTTGGCGCCGCTGGCGGAGATCGCTTCCGACTTCTGGATCACCTGGCACTTCGACGCGATCCGCCTGTTCATGCGGTTCGGCAATGAGGCGTGGGTGCGCGCGCGGCAGAGTCCGTTGCGGCTGCTCGGCGAGGTGCCGCAGGAGCGGCTCCACGAGCTGGAGCAGGACAAGGCGTTCCTGGCCCACATGGATCGCGTGGTCGCCGACTACCGCGCCTACCTGGAAGCCGACCCGTGGTACGGCGGCCCCCGCGACGCGGTGGTCGCCTACTTCTCCATGGAGTTCGGCGTCGACGCCACGCTGCCGATCTACTCCGGCGGTCTCGGCGTGCTGGCCGGCGACCACCTCAAGAGCTGCTCCGACCTGGGGCTGCCGGTGGTCGGCGTCGGCCTGTTGTACCGCACCGGGTACTTCCGCCAGCGCGTCACCATGGACGGCCATCAGCTCGAAAGCTATCCGGCCAACGACTTCTACAACATGCCGCTCACCCTGTGCACGGCCGCCGACGGCGCGCCCGTCACCGTCGCCGTGGAGATGGGGGCGGAGACCGTGCGCGCCTGCATCTGGCGCGCGCGCGTAGGCCGGGTGACGCTCTACCTGCTCGATACCGACGTCGACGCCAACCCGCCGTCGACGCGCGAGGTCACCGGCCAGCTGTACGCCTCCGACCGCCGTATGCGCCTGCGCCAGGAGCTGCTGCTCGGCATCGGCGGCATACGGGCGTTGCGGGCGCTCGGCGTGCCGGTAGCGGTCACCCACATGAACGAGGGCCACTCGGCGTTCCTGGCGTTGGAGCGGGTGCGGGTCCTGATGCACGAGCACGGGCTGAGCTACGACGCTGCGCGGCAGGCGGTGTCGGGCACCACCGTGTTCACCACCCACACGCCGGTGCCGGCCGGGAACGAGACGTTCGAAGACCATCTGGTGCTCGATCAGGCGGGCGCGGTCCGCGCCGCGCTGGGACTGGACGAGGAACGGTTCCTGGGGTTGGGCCGGATCGGCGACGGCAGTGACGCGCACGGGCAATTCGGGCTCACGCCGCTGGCGCTCCGGCTGGCCGCCTACTGCAACGGCGTCAGCCGGCTGCACGGCAAGGTTTCGCGCCGCATGTGGCGCGGTCTGTGGCCGGGCGTGCCGGCCGACGAGGTGCCGATCCGCCACATCACCAACGGGGTGCACCTGCGGAGCTGGATATCGCACGACGTACAGGAGCTGCTGGTCCGCTACCTCGGCCCGGCGGTGGCCAAGCACGCGCCCGAAGTGTCGGTGTGGCGGCAGGTCGACAACATAGCCGACGAGGAGCTGTGGCGAACGCACGAGCGGCGCCGCGAGCGGATGATCTGGTTCGTCCGGCAACGCGTCGTGTCGCAGATGCGGCGCGAGGGGGCGGCGGAGGCGGACGTGCGGGCCGCCGAGGTGGCGCTCCGCTCGGATGCCCTCACCATCGGCTTCGCCCGCCGCATAGCCGGCTACAAGCGCTCCAATCTGTTGTTCCGGCAGCCGGAGCGCCTGGTGCGCATGTTGAGCAACCGCGAGACGCCGGTGCAGATCATCTTTTCCGGCAAGTCGCACCCCAACGACCACCACGGCAAGGAGCTGATCCGCCGCATCGTGCAGTTCGCGGCGGAACACGATCTGCGCAGCCGGCTGGTGTTCGTGGACGACTACGACATCAGCGTGGCGCGCTACCTGGTCGCCGGCTGCGACGTGTGGCTCAACCTGCCGCGCCGGCCGCAGGAAGCGAGCGGCACCAGCGGCATGAAGGCGTCGGTGAACGGGTCGCTGATGGTGTCGACCCTGGACGGCTGGTGGGACGAGGCGTACAGCCCCGACCTCGGCTGGTCGGTCGGAACGGGGGAGACCTACAACGACGAAAACATCCAGGACGAGCTGGAAGCGGACGCGGTCTTCACGGAACTTGAGCAGAAGGTGATCCCGATGTTCTATGACCGCGGCATCGACGGCCTGCCGCGCGCATGGATCGCCAAGATGCGGCGTTCGATGACGGTGATCGGCGAACGGTTCAGCGCGCAGCGCATGGTGGCCGAGTATCACCGGAGTTTCTACGAACCGGCGCTGGCGCACGCGCGCCGGCTGCGCGATCACGGCTACCGGGAAGCCGCGGAAGTCGCCCACCACCTGCAACGGCTCGAACAGCACTGGCCGGGCGTCGCCGTCGAACAGCTCGACAGCGGCAACCCGCCTACCCTCAAGGTGGGCGACCGGCTCGACGTCACCGCACGGGTGCGGCTTGGCGGACTCGATCCGTCCGACGTCCGGGTGGCGCTGTATCACGGATCGCTGCCCGGCAGCCTCGATCTGCAACCGGGCGACGGCCAGATCGCCGACGGTCAGAGCACGCCGATGGAACTGGTCGAGCGGCACGGGGAGGTGGCGGTCTACCGGGCGGGGACTACGTGCCTCAAGACGGGGCGCGTGGCGGTGACGGTGCGGGTCATGCCCGAACACCCCGGTCTGCCGCACCGGTTCGTGCCGGGCCTGTTCCTGCAGGGCTGACCCCTGTTCCGGCGGGGCCGGTTTCTGCCGGCAGCCCCGATCGGAGCTCGCTGACTTACTGCTGCTGCACGAAGCGGCGGTACACCTCTTCCTCGGAGAGGGCGCCGGAGTGGAACCAGGCGCCCTCCACGGCGGCGTGCAGATCGTCCAGCGTGCCCAGGACGCTCCGCATCAGCGCAGCCACCTCCGCCGGTGACGATGCCGGATCGCGCCGGTTGAGCGTGTCGATGGCGGCGCCGGTAATGCGGACCACCTCGACCGGCGCCACGTGGGTGGCGTTGAAGCGCGCCGCCTCCAGGCAGCCGCGCAGGGACGCGCCGCTGTCGCGGGTCAGCAGCGCCTCCAGCGCCGTGTCGTCCGGCGCGACCGTGACGCCGCGCACGGCGGCGGCGATGTTGAGCAGGTCCTGCAGGTCGTTGGTGTCCCGGTGCTCGGCCGCCCACAGCAGCACGCGCGCCACGTTCTGCGCGCGCTCGATCCAGCGTCCCAGCCAGACCAGGTTGTAGACCCGGGAATCGGTCAGCCAGCGGTCGGTTCCCGGTGCGATCGTTCGTGGATCCATGGCGTCGTGTGTCCTTTGCGTTCTGATGGATTCGGCGGCGTCAGTGCCGGCCAGCGGAGGGCCGGCCAGCGGCGGGCCGGCCGGCGGCGGGCCCGCCTGCGGCCGTGAGTTCGCCGTTGCCGACGACGTGCGCGCGCTTCAGCAACGCAAGCGCGTCGTCGAACGCGGCGCCGGTGTCGGCAAACCGCACCGAGGAGATGGCCGCGCACTCGGTGGCGGCCCCCTTGGAGAGAAACGATCCGACGACCGGCGTGACGTCCGAGTAGTCGCGGCCAACCGCCAGCTTCACGTAGTCCCGCGCGGGCGGGAACAGCACGCCGCGCGTGGGGTCGGCCGCCAGCCAGCCGGCGCGGGGGTGGAGCACCTCCAGCCAGGCGTGCGTCTCTCCTTCCTGATCGGTGAGCAGCCCGCTCACGTAACGGCACGGTATCCGCAAGGCGCGCAGGATGCCGAGCGCCAAGTGCGTCTTGTCCTGGCACACCCCTTGCCGGGTCTCGAGCACCTGCGTGGCGGTGGTGGCCACGCCGGTGGCGCCGCGCCGATAGGCGACCTCGCGGTGCACCCAGTCGACGGCGGCGCGCACCGCGTCCAAAAGAGATTGCGCGCCGCCGGCGATCCGGTGCGCCGTCTCCCGGACGGCGTCCGGATCGACCAGCGGCGACCGGTGCGCGAACTCCCAGCCGTCCGGCAGATCGCTCACCTCGGCCACGGCCGCGTCGTCCGGCGCCGGCGCCTGGCCGGTCAGCAGCACCCGCCCGGCGGTGGCGATCACCAGATGGTCGTGCTGATCGACGATGCGGACGCGCCGCACGCGGTTGCCGAAGCGGTCCCGGTACTCCACGACGCGGCCCGCCGGCCGGGTCCAGAGCTGCAGGTCGACCGGCTCCTGGCCGGGAGCGGCGGCCGGGAAGATGCGCAACTGGTTGTCGTTGTGCAGGACGCGGCCGGAATAACCGTACCGGGCGGCGTAGACGTACGACGCCGTCAGGCGATGACCCACGTCGGTTTGCACGATCCGCCCGAAGAGTTGTTGGTGATGCGCCCGCCTTCGACGGCCACGCGGGTCAGCCCGCCGGGAAATACGGTCACCTCGCCGTCGGCGCCCTGCACGGCGAATACCCGCAGGTCGACGTGGCGCGGCTCAAGCGCGCCGGTGCGCCCGTTCAGGACCACGTGCTGCGAAAAGTCGAGCGTCTCCTGAGCGATGAACGCATCGGGATGCTCCAGGATCTGGTGGGCCACTCTGGTCTTGTAGGCGGCGCCCAGGTCGGGCATGACGAAGACGCCGATGCCGCCGTACCCCTGACGCGCCTTGATCACCAGCCGATCCAGGTTTTCCAGCACGTAACGCCGGTCCTGCGCGTCGGTGAGGTTGTAGCTGCGCGCCTGCTCCAGCACCGGCGACTCGCCGAGGTAGCGCTCGATCATCCGCGGCGCCCAGGTAAATACCAGCTTGTCGTCGCCGACGCCGGTGCCGACGGCGTTGACCAGCACCACCCGGCGGTCCAGATACGCCTCGCGCAGCCCGGGCACGAACATCTCCAGGTCCTCGACCCGCCGGTAGACCAGGTCGACGGCGTAGTCGCCGTCGAGCGTGCGCGCGTAGACGCGCCCGTCGTGGCCGACGTACAGGTCGGCGCCCTCCACCAGCGGAATGCCGAGCAGATCGGACAGGTAGCGGTGCTCGAAGAACGCCGATCCGTACCGCCCGTCAGTGAGCAGCACGCAGGCCGGGGAGGGCGAGCCGCACAGCGACCGGAACATCTCCAGGTAGGCGCCGCGGATGTCGTACGGCGCTACGTCGTATCCGGCCGCGAACTCCGGCGCCACCTGCGCGGCCAGCTCCACCGACTTGAGCTGATAGCTGATGCCCGACGGGATGCGCAGGTTGTCTTCCAGCACCACGTACCGGCCGCCGCCCAGGTGGACCAGGTCGATGCCGTAGATATGGACGAACAGATCGCGCGCCGGCCGGAACCCCTGCACGTCCGGGTAGAAGTACTGCGAGGTGTAGACCACCTGGTCGGGGACGATATCCTGGCCGCCGGTGTACGCGTCGAGCAGGAAGCGGTTGATCGCCTTGAGCCGTTGCGCCACGCCGGCGGCGATGGTCTGCCAGTGATCGCGCGGCACCACGCGCGGAATCCAGTCGGCCGGCGTCGGCCGGAACCGCTTGGGGTCGAGGTAGAAGGTGAACGCGTCGAGCTCGGCCTGACGCGCTCCGCGCTGCCAGCGCCGGGCCAGCTCAGCGCCACCCATGCCGGCGACGACCTGGGCCATCGGGGCGTAGCAGTCGCGCACGCGGCCGTCCGGCTCCTGCCACTCGTTGAAGATCACGCCGCCAAATCATATCATAGTCACCGCCAATGCTTGCGGGGCGCCGGCCGTGATCGTCGATACCCACGTCCACGTGTGGGAGATGCCGCCGGCCGCGCCGATCGGGCCGACCGCGCCGTCGTTCACGGCCGTGCCCGATGAAGCGGCGCCGGTGGAGATGCTGCTCGACGAGATGGACGACTGCGGGGTCGACGCGGCGGTGCTGGTGCAGACCAGCTGGTCGACCTGGGACAACACCTACGTGGCGCAGGCCGCCGGCGCGCGGCCGGGGCGTCTGTGTTCGATCGGTCTGATCGATCCGCTCGATCCGCGCAGCGTGCCGCTGGTGCGGGAATGGATCGACGGGTATTCGATGCGGGGGTTCCGTTTCCATCCCGACTACTATCCGTACGTCGAGATACTCACCGCGCCGCGCACCGCGCCGCTGCTCCGGGAGATCGAGGATTGGGAGGGGATCGTCAAGGTGCACAACCGGGCGGGCGCCGCGCACCAGCTCGCCGCCGCCGCCGGCCGCTATCCCGGCATCACCTGGATCATCGACCACCTGATGTATCCGCAGCCGCAGATGGCCGCCGACGGCTGGCGGGACTACCGGCCGGTCCTGCGGCTGGCCGAGCACGGCAACGTCTACGTGACGATCTCCGACGTGCACGGCCGTTCGGCGGAGCCGTTTCCGTACCGCGACCTGCACGGAGCGGTCGCGCGGGCGGTCGACGCGTTCGGCGTCGACCGCTGTCTGTGGGGCACCGGGTTTCCCGGACACCTGCGCGGCCAGCACGGGTGGCCGCCGCTGACCGACGAGCTGCGCCTGGTGCGGGAGGGTTTCGATTGGCTCACCGCCGCCGAACGGGCCGCGATTCTGGGCGGCAACGCCCGGCGGCTGTTCGACTTCGACCCGTGAACGGAGGAGCCATGCGGCGCATGATCATCGACTGCGACCCCGGCCACGACGACGCGATCGCGCTGGCGCTGGCGCATCGGCACGCGCAGGTGGCCGGCATCACCACCGTGAGCGGCAACGTCCCGCTGGCGGCCACGACCGCCAACGCGCTGCTGATCACCGCGGTGCTCGGCGTGGATACGCCGGTCTACGCCGGCGCGGCGCGGCCGCTGGCCGGCGAGCCGCGGCACGCGCCGCACGTCCACGGCGAATCGGGCCTGGGAGACGTGACCCGCATGGCGCACGACCGGACCGCGGCCGGTGACGACGCGGTCGGCTTCCTGCTCGACGCTGCGGCGCCGGACGTGTGGGTGGTGGCGCTGGGGCCGCTCACCAACGTGGCGCTGGCGATCGAGCGCGATCCGGGCTGGGTGCGGCGGATCGCCGGGATCGCGCTGATGGGCGGCAGCACGGACGTCGGCAACGTGACGCCGGCCGCCGAGTTCAACGCGTACGCCGATCCGGAGGCGGCCGACCGGGTGTTTCGGTCGGCCGCCAGCGTCACGATGTGCGGCCTCAACCTCACCCATCAGGTCATCACGACCGACCGGACGGTGGCGCGGCTGCGGGCCGCGGCGTCGCCGGTGGCGCAGTTCGCCGCGGAGATTTTCGACGACCTGCACGGCCGGCTGGAACGGCTCACCGGGTTCCGGGAGGCGGCGCTGCACGATCCGTGCGCGGTGCTGGCGGTGACCCATCCGCAGCTGATCGAATCCGCGCCGCGCGCGGTGCGCGTGGAGCTCGACGGCGCGCTGACGCGCGGCATGACCGTGGTCGACCAGCGCCGCGGCCTGCGCGCCGATCCGGCCAACGCGCGCGTGGGGTACCGGATCGACGCGGAGCGCGCTCTGCGGATCGTGCTGGAGTCGCTCGGCGCCGGCGCGCCGGCTCAGGCTATGGGTCAGTCTCCAACGGCTTGAGGTCGGCCAGCATCGTCGGGATCAGCTCCGCGACGGTGGGGTGGATATGGACCGCGCGCTGCAGCACCGAATACGGCGCCTTGGCGTACATGACGTCCAGGATCGCGTGGATCACCTCGTCGCCTCCCGTGCCCAGGATGGCGGCGCCCAGGATGCGCCCGGACTCGCGGTCGACCAGCACCTTCATGAAGCCCTGCGTCTCGCCCTTTTCCACGGCGCGGCCGACGCGGGTCATCGGCCGCGTGGCGATCAGCGCCGGCCGGCCCGACTCCCGAACCTGCCGCTCGGTCATGCCGGCGCGTCCGAGCGGCGGGTCGACGTAGAGCGCGTAGCATTCGATGCGGTCCGCGACGCTGCGCCGCTCGCCGTGCAGGACGTTGGCGGCGACGATCTCGTAGTCGTTGTAGGCGGTGTGCGTGAAGGCGCCGCGGCCGTTGCATTCGCCGAGCGCCCACACTCCCGGCGCGGCGGTGCGCAGCCGGTCGTCGACGGGGATCAGTCCGCGGCGGTCGACCGCGATGCCGGCGGCCTGCAGGCCGAGGTCGTCGGTGTTGGGGCGGCGGCCGGCGGCCAGCAGCAGGTGCGATCCGGTCACCTCCGGCGTGCCGCGGCCGCAGTCCAGGCTCACCGTAACCGCGCCGGTCCGCCCGCCCACGCCGATGCAGCGGGCGTTGAGGCGCACCTCGACGCCTTCGCCTTCCAGAATGCCGGCCACCGCCGCGGAGACGTCCGGCGACTCCCGCTTGATCAGCCGGTCGCCGGTCTCGATCAGCGTGACCCGGCTGCCGAAGCGCCGGTACATCTGCGCGAACTCCAGGCCGATATAGCCGCCGCCGACGATGAGCAGGTGCTCCGGCAGGACGTCCAGGTCGAGGATGGTCGAGTTGGTGAGGTAGTCGATCCGGTCGAGTCCCGGCAGCGGCGGCGCGAACGCGCGCGCTCCCACGTCGATGAAGATGCGTTCGGCCGCAAGCAGGTCTCCGCCGGCGCGGATGCGGTGCGCGGACTCGAAACGGGCGTGCCGGTGGTAGACCGTGCAGTTGGGCAGCGACCGGAGCCACCGCTCCACGCCCTGTTCCGACTTGCGGGCGATCGCGTCCTTGCGCGCCTTGACGCGCGCCATGTCGACCCGTACGCCGCCGTCGACGATCACGCCGAAGTCGGCGGCGCGGCGCGCCACGTGCGCAGCGCGGGCGCTGGCCACCAGCGCCTTGGTGGGGATGCAGCCGACGTTGACGCAGGTGCCGCCGAAGCGGTGGCGCTCGACGATCGCGGTGCGCATGCCGGCCCCGGCCAGCGCCGCCGCCAGGCTGGGGCCGGCCTGACCGGCGCCGATGACGATGGCGTCGTAGGTGGTCACGGGCGCGGCGTCCTCAGATCCAGCCATGGCGGATGGCGACCGGAACGCCGGCGCGTTGCGTCTCCCACGCCGGTCCGGCGGACAGCGGGACCTCGCGCCCGGTCAGGGCGGACTCCTCGGCCGCGAACAGGATCTCCATGACGTGCCGCGCCCACTGGCCGTGCGCGGGCGGCTCGACGTCGAGCCGGATGGCCTCTACGAACGCCCGCCACTGCTCGGTCATGGCGGCCGCCGGCACGGTGAACGGCACGTCCGTCCACTCGTTGTCCTTGCCGATCTGCACCGAGTCGGCGGAGAAACGGAGCGATCCGCGCGTGCCGTACATGACGCAGTCGTGCAGAGGCGCCCCGTCAGCGTAGGCCACGGCTATGGCGATGCCGGCCGCGCCGTTCTTGTAACGAATGAAGACGGTGGAGGTGTCGTCGGCCGCCTGGTAGTGAGCGCGGGTCCCGATCGCCGCCGACACCGACACCGCCTGCGACGCCATCATCCAGGTGAGCCGATCGACGACGTGGACGCCGTTGGTCATCCACATGCCGCCGCCGTGAAAGCGGCTGCGGTACTGCGGCCGCCGGCCGGCGTAGTTCCAGTGCTTGCACATGTAGCTGACCGCGGTCACCAGCGGCCCGATCTCGCCGGAGTCGAGGATCTCCTTGGCCTTCATGGCCGGACCGCCGAAGTGCTGGGTCAGGCCGACCATCAGCTTCACGCCGGCCTCCTCGGCGGCGGCGATCATCTCGTCGCACTGCCGCAGGTCGAGCGCCATCGGCTTCTCCACCATCACGTGCTTGCCGGCCCGGCAGGCGTCGACCGTGAGCCGGTGGTGGAGCTGGTGCCCTAGCGTGATGGCGACCGCCTCGATCTCGCCGTCGGCCAGCAGCTCGGTGTGCGATGCGTAGCCCCGGGCTACGCCGTACTCCCGCATGGTACGGGCGCGCGGCTCGTCCAGCAGGTCCGCCACGGCCACCACCTCGACGTCGTCGAGCGTGGCGATCGCCTGCAGGTGGGATCGGGAGATACCGCCCAGTCCGACGATCCCTGCCTTCACCATGTGCGCCTCCTGCGCGGCCGCATCGTCCGGGCGCCGGCCGCCGCCACAGTGTGCCATAATCGCACGAGGGACGGCGATGCGATTGATTCTGGAACAGATACGGACCGGCGGCGACCGGAACTTCGCCTACTTGGTCGGCGACCGGGACGCGGGGGCGGCGGCGATCGTCGACCCGTCGTTCGACCCGGCGGCGGTGGTCGAGCGGGCGACCGCGCAGGGCCTGACGGTGAGCTACGTGGTCAACACGCACGGGCACGCCGACCACACCAACGGCAATGAACGGGCGCGCGGCCTCACCGGCGCGCCGCTCGCCGCCTTCGGCGGCGCCGCCGGCCACCGGCTGGGCGACGGGGACGTGCTGGAGATCGGATCGCTCCGCCTGCGCGCGCTGCACACGCCGGGCCATGCGGACGACCACTTGGCGCTGATCGAGGCGGACGAACGGTTCGCGCTCACCGGCGACCTGCTGTTCGTGGGCAAGGTGGGCGGCACCGCCGGCCGCGCGGCGGCGCGCACGGAGTGGGAGAGCCTGCAGCGGCTGCTCCACGCCGCCGGCGACGACGTGACCGTCTGGCCGGGACACGACTACGGCTGCCGGCCGGCGTCGACGATCGGCATGGAGCGCCGCACCAATCCGTTTCGCGGACTTCGATGCGTTCTTCGACCTGAAGGAGCGATGGCCGGCATTCAAGGCCCGTCACGGATTACGGTGACGCCGGGCGTGGTACCGTGACGCATGAGCTATGCATTCGATCACGTCCATCTGCAGACCACCGACCTCGACGCCACGGTCGCGTGGTTCGAGCGCCTGTTCGACGCGCGCCGTCTGTGGACCGGGGAGTTCAACGGGGTCGGGATCACCCGCCTGGGATTTCACGGCGCCCACGTCAACGTCTATCACCGGCCGCCGGCCACCCCCGGCGTTACGCCCGATGACGCGGTGATCCATCACTTCGCGTTGCGGCCCGGCGACTTCGACGCCGCCATCGCCGACCTCAAGCGCCGCGGCGCCCGCTTTCACACCGAGCCGGCGGCCACCGGGCCGTTGCGAGTCGCCTTCATCGAGGGGCCGGACAACCTGCGAATCGAGATCATCGAAGGCGATCTGCCGGAGGGGACCGGCCTGTAGCCGAGCCAGCGGTCGCCGCGCCTTCCAGGTCGATAACGACGCTGGGTTCATCGCCGCGTTCGCCGCGTCCGACCTTCAGCGTTTGGAACGGGCGGTCGGGCAACGGCCGCCGGATCAGGCAGTGGCCGTCGACGCGCACGCCGTAGCGGCTGAAGCGGAAGTGCAGATTTACCTCGTACTCCCTCTCGACGGGAACGGCGCGCAGCACGAACCCAGGCCTGGTATCTTCCGGGCGGCACGACTCCTTGGCATAGGTGAGCGTGCCGCCTTCGAGGTACAGGTCGAACCCGGATTCCGTCCGCACCAGCGGCTCGCCGGCAACCGCGGCGCGGTAGGCGGCGCGGTACCGGTCGGCGACCGCCGGCTCCACCAGCGACAGGTCCAAGGCGATGACTTCCAGCACGGTGCTGCGGTAGACGCGGAGCGTGTATACGACCGGTCCGAACGTCATGCTGCTCGCAAACCTGTCGACGTAGAAGCCGGCCGCTTGTCCGGGAGCTTCGTCTCTGGGGTGGCGCGTGAACAGTATTCGGCGCCGCGCCGCGGCCGGGAGGAGGGCCCGATTATGAAACATGGCCCAAATGTTCAAGCCATCCACGTAGAGAGTCGAATCGGGATAGCGTGCGAGCAGATACTCCAGCGGTTGCCGGTACTCGGTGTTCCAATACAGCAGATCGTAGTGGTTCCTTACGTGCTCCGGGGTCCGCCGATCGACCAGGAAGTTGAAGTACCCCTCCTGATTCGGGTGCAGGCGCACCATGTCGGCTGCCGTGGCGACCAGCGCCGCAGCCGCCAGGGCGGAGAGCCCGCGCCGCAGCCGGGCGCCGGCCGCTACCGGCCGCAGCCGGCGCCCGGCGGCGAGCAGCGCGCGCAGGCCGCAGACCGCCAGCAGGCACAGCGGTGCGTAGAGAAAGTACATCTGCCGCCAGCCGTCGTAGATGTTGGAGTTGAGCGTAATGAGTGCCGCGATCGGCAGCGCCAGGCACGCCAGCAGCAGCCACTCGAACCGCAGCCGGGTGTTGCGTATCAGGCTGCCGGGCCGTGCGACGCCGCGCCCGAGCGCGGCCCCGGCGCCGATGAGGCAGAGCAGGAGCGTGGCCGGCGGCGTGGTGATCGCCACGTAGGTGGGAAGGTAGTGCTGCGGAATCCGCGGCCATTGTACCCATCGGCCCTGAAAGAGCTCGGAGGCGATGGTCGGATGCCAGGCGAGCCCGGTGAATGCGTCGATGACCGCAAGCGGATCGCGCCACAGATAGGGCGAGAGCGCATACAGCGTTCCCGCGGCGGCCAGCACGAAGGCTGCCGTAGTGACCAGCGTCCGCCGGCGGGCCGCCCGGTCGCGCGCCAGCAACAGGTCCAGCGCCCGCAGCCCGGCGACTGCAGCGAACAGCACCGCCCCCATGATGCGCAGGTTGAGCAGCACCCCCGCGCCCACGCCGCACAGCGCGAACGCGGCCACCGTGTCGCGGCGGAAGGCGTGCTGCGCCAGATAGAGCGCAATCATGAACATGGCCAGGAAGGGGAGGTCCTTGCTGTTGAAGAAGGAATGGGCGTAGAGGCGGGGATGGAGCAGGAACAGCAGCAGGGCGAACAGCGCCAGCCGGCGGTCGCCGAACAGGCGCCCAGCCAGCAGGTAGCAGAACCACCCGCCGGCGAGGAAGAACAGATGGGTGAGCAGGTGGCGGTTCAGGTAGATGGCGCGGCTGTCGGTGAGTCCGAGCAGGCGCTCGACCAGGAGCAGCGCCACCTCGAACGTGACGCCGTAGTAGCGGTCAGAGAGGTGGGTTGGCAGGTCGCCGGTTCCCAGCACGTAGTCGATGTTCTTCTGCGCGATGGCGCGCTGCTGGGGCTCGTCCGTCGACCTGCCATAGCCGTCGACGACGGCGATGCCCACCGCGAACAGCGCAACCATGATCGCCGGCGGCAACCACGGTAAGGCGGTTATCGCTCGCGCCGGATTCGGCAAGATGGACCGATACGGGCCATCGTCCGTCCGCTTCACTGGCTTTGCATCGCCGGTCCGGCGGTTCGCAGGTCGATAACGACGCTGGGTTCATCGCGGCGTTCCCCGCGGCCGACCTTCAGCGTTCGGATCGGGTGGTCCGGCAACGGCCGCCGGATCAGGCAGGCGCCGTCGACGCGCACGCCGTAATGGCTGAAGTGGAAGTGCAGACTTACCTCCTTCCCCTCGACGGGAACGGCGCGCAGCACGAACCCAGGCCTGGTGTCTTCCGGGCGGCACGACTCCTTGGCATAGGTGAGCGCGCCGCCTTCGAGGTACAGGTCGAACCCGGCCTCCGTCCGCACCAGCGGCTCGCCGGCAACCGCGGCGCGGTAGGCGGCGCGGTACGGTTCGGCAATCGCCTGGTCAACCAGCGACAGGTCCGTTGCGATCACTTCCAGCACGGTGCTGCGGTAGACGCGGAGCGCGTATACGACCGGTCCGAACGCCGGCCTGCCCACGTACCTGTTGACATAGAAGCCGGCCGGTTGTCCGGGAGCTTCGTCTCTGGGGTAGCGTGTGAGCAGTATTCGGCTCCGCGCCGAGGCCGGGAGGAGGGTCCGACTATGATGCAGCGCCGACACGTTCTCGCCATCCACGTAGAGCGTCGAATCGGGATAGCGTGCGAGCAGATACTCCAGCGGTTGCCGGTACTCGGTTTTCCAATACAGCAGATCCCAGCGCCTGCCTGGGTGCCCCGGGGTCCGGCGGTCGACCAGGAAGTTGAAGTACGCCTCCTGATTCGGGTGCAGGCGCACCACGTCGGCTGCCGTGGTAACCAGCGCCACAGCCGCCAGGGCGGAGAGTCCGTGCCGCAGCCAGGCGGCTGCCGCCTGTGACCGCAGGCGGCGCGTGGCGGCGAGCAGCACGCGCAGGCCGCAGACCACCAGCAGGCACAGCGGCGCGTAGAGGAAGTACATCTGCCGCCAGCCGTCGTAGATGTTGGAGTTGAGCGCAATGACGGCGGCGACCGGCAGCGTCAGGCAGGCCAGCAGCAGCCACTCGAACCGCAGCCGCGTGTTGCGCAGGAGGCTGCCGGGCCGTGCGGCGCCGCGACCGAGCGCCACGGCGGCGCCGATGAGGCAGAGCAGGAGCGCGGCCGGCGGCGTGGTTACCGCCACGTAAGTGGGAAGGTAGTGCTGCGGAATCCGCGGCCAGCTTACCCATCGGCCTTGAAAGAAATCGGAGGCGGGGTTCGGATGCCGGGCTGCCCCGGTGAATGCGTCGACGATCGCCAGCGGATCGCGCCACAGATAGGGCGAGACTGCATACAGCGTCCCCGCGGCGGCCAGCACGAAGGCTGCCGTAGTGACCAGCGTCCGCCGGCGCGCCGTCAGCAACAGGTCGAGCGCCCGCAGCCCGGCGACCGCAGCGAACAGCACCGCCCCCATGACGCGCAGGTGGATCAGCACGCCCACGCCGACGCCGCACAGTGCGAACGCGGCCACCGTGTCGCGGCGGAAGGCGTGCTGCACCAGATAGAGCGCAATCATGAACATGGCCAGGAAGGGGATGTCCTTGCTGTTGAAGAAGGAGTGGGCGTAGATGCGGGGGTGGAGCAGGAACAGCAGCAGGGCGAACAGCGCCAGCCGGCGGTCGCCGAACAGGCGGCGGGTGAGCAGGTAGCAGAACCAGCCGCCGGCGAGGAAGAACAGATGGGTGAGCAGGTGGCGGTTCAGGTAGGTGGCGCGGCTGTCGGTGAGTCCGAGCAGGCGCTCCACCAGGAGCGTCGCTATCTCGAACGTGAAGCCGTAGTAGCGGTCATAGAGGTGGTCCGGCAGGTCGCCGGTTCCCAGCACGTAGTCGATGTTCTTCTGCGCGTTGGTGCGCTGCATCGACTCGTCCGCCCCCCGGCCATAGCCGTCGACGACGGCGATGCCGACCACCACGAACAGAACCATGATCGCCGCCGGCGCCCACGGCAAGTCGGCTAGCGCTCGCGCCGGACTCGGCAACGATGGACCTGTCCCGGAGTACCGTGACTTGGCCCGATGCAGGCGCTTCGGCTGCGGATTCACTGCCTTTGCACCATCGGGCCGTCGGCGCGCAGGTCGATAGCGACGCTCGGTTCATCGCCGCGTTCCCCACGGCCGACCTTCAGTGTTCGGATCGGGAAGTTCGGCAACGGCCGCCGGATCAGGCAGCGGCCGTCGACGCGCACGCCGTAGCGGCCGAAGTGGAAGTGCAGATTTTCCTCGTACTTCCTCTCGACGGGAACGGCGCGCAGCACGAACCCGGGCTTGGTATCTTCCGGGCGGCACGACTCCTTGGCCCAGGTCAGCGTACTGGAATACGTGAGCCGCCTGCCCGGGGCGGAGCGGCGCTCGACGCTTTCGAGGTACAGGTCGAAGCCGAACTCCGTCCGCGCCAGCGGCTCGCCGGCAACCGCGGCGCGGTAGGCGGCGCGGTAGCGGTCGGCGATCGCCGGGTCCGTCAGCGACAGGTCCGCGGCGATCACTTCCAGCACGGTGCTGTCGTAGATGCGCCACGTGGCGACGACCGGTCCGAACGACGGCCAGTCCATGGACCGGTTGACGTAGAAGCTGGCCGGTTGTCCGGGAGCTTCGTCCAAGGGGGAGCGCGTAAACAATATCCTGCGCCGCGCCGCGGCCGGGAGGAGGGCTCGATTACGAAACATGCCCGAGACGTCCGAGCCATCCACGTAGAGTGTCGAATCGGGAAAGCGCGCCAGCAGATACTCCAGCGGTTGCCGGTACTCGGTGCTCCAATACAGCAGATCCCAGTGGCTCCGTACGTGCTCCGGGGTCCGGCGGTCGATCATGAAGTTGAAGTACCCCTCCTGATTCGGGTGCAGGCGCACGAAGTCGGCTGCGGTGGTGACCAGCGCCGCCGCAGCCAGTGTGGAAACCCCGCGCCTCAGCCAGGCGGCGGACGCCGGGGACCGCAGCCTGCGCGCGGCGGCGAGCAGCGTGCGCAGGCCGCAGACCGCCAGCAGGCACAGCGGCGCGTAGAGGAAATACATCTGCCGCCATTCGTCGTAGATGTTGGAGCGTAGCGCGATGACGGCCGCGATCGGCAGCGTCAGGCACGCCAGCAACAGCCACTCGAACCGCAGCCGGGTGTTGCGCAGGAGGCTGCCGGGCCGTGCGACGCCGCGCCCGAGCGCGGCCCCGGCGCCGATGAGGCAGAGCAGGAGCGTGGCCGGCGGCGTGGTGACCGCCATCCAGGTGGGAAGGTAGTGCGGCGGAATCCGCGGCCATTGCACCCATCGGCCCTGAAAGAGCCCGGAGCCGAGGGTCGGATGCCAGGCGAACCCGGTGAATGCGTCGGTGACCGCCAGCGGATCGCGCCACAGATAGGGCGAGAGCGCATACAGGGTCGCCGCGGCGGCCAGCGCGAAGGCTGCCGTCGTGATCGGCGCGGCCCGGCGCGCCGCCCGGCGGCACCGCCTGCGGATGCCGCGCTCGGTCCGTTCGCGGACGCGCCACCGCCACTCCGCCACCGCGGCGCCGATCGTTCCGCCCCGGCGCGCCAGCATCAGGTCGAGCGTCCGCAGCCCGGAGACCGCGGCGAACAGCACGGCCCCCATGATGCGCAGGTTGAGCAGCACGCCCACGCCCGCGCCGCACAGAGCGAACGCGGCCGCCGTGCCGCGGCGGAAGGCGCGCTGCGCCAGATAGAGCGCAATCATGAACGCCGCCAGGAAGGGGAGGTCCTTGCTGTTGAAGAAGGAGTGGGCGTAGAGGCGGGGATGGAGCAGGAACAGCAGCAGGGCGAACAGCGCCAGCCGGCGGTCGCCGAACAGACGGTAGGTGAGCAGGTAGCAGAACCACCCGCCGGCGAGGAAGAACAGATGCGTGAGCAGGTGGCGGTTCAAGTAGATGGCGCGGCTGTCGGTGATGCCGAGCAGGCGCTCGACCAGGAGCAGCGGCGCCTCGAACGCGACGCCGTAGTAGCGGTCAGAGCGGTAGGTTGGCAGATTGCCGGTTCCCAACGCGTAGTCGATATTCATCTGCGCGATGGAGCGTTGCTTGGGCTCGTCCGTAGACACGCCATAGGTGTCAACCACGGCGATGCCCACCACCGCGAACAGCGCGACCAGGACAGCCGCCGGCGCCCACGGCACGCCGGCTATCGATCGCGCCGGACTCGGCAAGCCGGACCTGTCCAATACACCGGGAACAATGGTACCGATCGGCGCCGACTCGGTCAAACGGGGCGGTCCGGAGCGGCCGTTGCCTCGTGGGCGCCGCGCTGCTGCTGGTCACGCTCGACTCGTCGCCGCCGCGCCGGCCGGACCCTGGCTGACGGAGCCGGACTGCCCGCGGCCTGACGCCGCTACGTTTGGCGGCGGAAGGTGTACGTGACGTTGACGGTGCCGCGCGGATAGGTGGTGAGCACCAGCTCGTCGCGCTCCGGGAACCGGTAGCTGAACCGTTCGGGCTCGATCGCGTCCGATGCCGGCGTGAGGCTCAGAATGTGGGTGCGGGGGTCGTAGGAGTAGGAACCGGAGACACTGATGCTGATTGAGGCGCCGCGCGACGACGACGTGCTGTCGCGCTCGTAGCGCTCGTCCTTGCCGAACCGGTAGGTGATCCGCTGCCCGGGGACCGCAACCGTCCAGGTCCCCACGAACGGATTCACCACCACAGGCGTCGCCGCGACCAGCGTCACGCGGCAGCCCGCCAGGAGCGGGACGACCGCGGCCATGATGACCGCGGCAAGGACCGTGACCGCCGCCCGCCGGACCCGCCGGCGGCGTGCGCCGGACGGCGGCTCCACACACGTGCGCATGTCTTCATGGTACCGTACCGGCAGGAGTCTGTCAGCCGGATGCTCGCAACGCCCGCGGACCTCGCCGCCTATCGGGAGAGCGGATACTTGGTGATTCCGGGCGCGCTCTCCGCCGCCGAGGTGGACGCCGCTCAACGGGAGATCGAACGCCTGCATCGGGCGGCCGCATGCGGCGGGGCCCTGCCGGATGAGACGACCGTGCAGTTCGAGCCGCACACGGACGTGCGCGCCGAGCGCGGCCGTCCCGTGCTGCGCAAGATCGAACGCACCGACCGGGTCTCCGGCCTGTTCGCGCGCATGGCCGCCAACCCGCGCGTGCTGGCGGTGGTGTCGGAGATTCTGGGGCCGGAACTGCTGCTGTTCCGTTCGACGTTGATGTTGAAGCCGGCGCGGCACGGATCGCGGCACGGGCTGCATCAGGACGTGGCGTACTGGCCGCTGGAGCCGCCGGACCTGGTGACGGTCAGCATAGCCATCTCCGCCAGCGACGCGCGGAACGGCTGCATCCACGTCATTCCCCGCAGCCACCGCTGGCCGGTAGGCGAGTGGGGCGCCATAGCCCGCGGCGACGACGCGGCGCAGACCGACCGCCGCGACGTCGACGTGTCGCAGCTCCTCGATGTGCCGCTGGCCGCCGGCAGCGCCGTGCTGTTTCACAGCAACATCGTGCACGGCTCCGGGCCGAACCGCTCCGACCGTCCGCGCCACACGGCGCTGTACGCCTACTTCCCGCCGACCGCTCGGTACGCGCCGGGCAGTGACGGGCCGCCGGCGCGTACCTACCCGGTCGTCGCCGGCCTGAACGGCCGGACCAGCGTCACCTTGGCAGCCGGCCAGAGCGCCCGGAGCGCCATCGAGCGCTCCGATCCTGAGCTTGGTGCGCGAAGGCGCCCTTGACCTTCACCTTCGCGCCGGCGCGAGACCGGCCCGTGTGGAGCACGGCGCCGCTCTGCACGCGCATGGTGTCGCCGTACCGGGACCGCGCCGGACGGGTGCACGTGTTTGCCGACTCGTTCGACCCGCGCGCGCCGGGCCGCTTCGGGGACCGGCTCAGCTCCTGGGCGGCGGTGCAGCGCTACTACTCGACCGGCGACTTGGAGCGCTTCCACGATCACGGCGTGGTGGTGGGCCGCGGCCGATGGACCGGCGACGCCGCCACCTCGGACCCGGATTGCGTGGGTGCCGGCAGTCCGGGGGTGACCGTGGCCGGCGGGCGCGTGCTGCTGTTCTACGCCGGCCGCGGGCCGGCCGATCCGTCGGGGCCGTTCGAGCGCACCAGGGACCGCGCCGACCTGCCGGGCCGGATCATGCTGGCTATCGCCCCGGCGGACGCGGACGGCGCCCCGGCCGGCCCGTTCGTGAAGCACGGGCCGGTGACCGACTACGACGCTCCGTGGCGGTCGATCCGGCACGACGATCCGCGGCCGGTCGTCACGGATGATGAGATCCTGCTGTTCTTCAAGGCGATCGGGCCCGGCCGCACCTACGCCAACCGGGTGATCGGACTGGCGCGCGCGCCGCTCGACACGCCGGCCGGGCCGTACGTGGTCCATCCCGATCCGGTGCTGCGCACCGATCGCGGCGCCGAGTCGCCGCGCGTGTTTCGGGTGGGCGATGCGTGGCACATGTTCGTGCTCCGCTATAGCGCGCCGGACCGGCCGGGGATGCGCCGCTACGGACACTACCGCGGCGACGATCCGTTCCGGTGGGAGCTGGACAACGACGACGCCTACGTCACCACCAGCGACCGGCCGGGCGCCGGCGCCGCCGACATGTGTCCGATCTGGACCCCGTTCCGGGACGGTCCGCCCCGTCTGGCCCTGGCCAACCGCATCGACGACGGCGCCTACGGCGACCCCGGCCTCTTCAAGCAGTGGCTGTGGGAAATCCGCGAGACGCCGGCGCCGGCTCCGTGATCGTAGTATGTGGTAGAACAGAGGGCCGAGATGGCAGAGCGGGACGGGACCGACGAGCGGGAGGTCGAGGCGCGCATGGCGCTGCTCCGGGAGCGGTACGGCGACCGGTTTCGGGAGCCGGAGCAGGAGCGGGAGGTGCGCGCGCGGGTGGCCGAGGAGCTGGCCCGGATCTCCGCGGCGCTTCGGGCGGCGGCCGTCGAGCCGGGCGGGGAGCCGTTTCCGCCATTCACGCCGTACCGGGGCGACGGGTGAAGGATGGCGGCGCGGTATTCGCGCCGGTGCGCGAGCTGGCCGAGCGGGTGCGCGCGCGGCAGGTCTCCCCGGTCGCGCTGACCCGCCTCTTCCTGGACCGGCTGGAGCGGCTCGGCCCGCGCTACAACGCGGTCGTCACCCTCACCGCCGAGCGGGCCGAGCAGCAGGCGCAGCAGGCCGAGCGGGAGATCGCCGCCGGCCGCTACCGGGGGCCGCTGCACGGCATCCCCTACGGCCTCAAGGACGTCTTCGCCGCCGCCGGCTACCCGACGACCTGGGGGGCGGGGCCGCTACGGGAACAGACGTTCGACTACGACGCCACCATCGTCCGCAAGCTGCAGGCGGCCGGCGCCGTGCTGGCCGCCAAGCTCGCCTTGGTGGAACTGGCGGGCGGGGCGCGCTACCGGCGCGCGGACGCATCGTTCACCGGTCCCGGCCTCAATCCCTGGGACCGCGGCGCCTGGAGCGGCGGTTCTTCGAGCGGTTCCGGGTCGGCGGTAGCGGCCGGGCTGGTACCGTTCGCCATCGGCACCGAGACGTCGGGATCGATCCTGGGGCCGTCGTGCTATTGCGGCGTGTCGGGGCTGCGGCCCACCTTCGGGCGCGTGAGCCGCCACGGCGGCATGCCGCTCACTTACGGGATGGACAAGCCGGGACCGATGTGCCTGACCGCCGACGATTGCGGCTTGGTGCTCGACGCGGTAGCCGGCTACGACCGGAAGGACGAGGCGACCACGACGCGGCCGTACCGGTACGGACCGCACCGCCCCGAGCGCGGCGCGTTCCGCTTGGCGGTGCCCAAGGGCGTGCCGGACGGGTCCGACCCCGCCGTTCAGGACCGCTTTCGGGAGGCGCTGGCGGCGCTGGCCGAGGTGGCGGACGTCGAGGAGGTCGAACTTCCCGACCTGCCGTACGCGGCGGTGTCCCAGGCGATCTTCCTGGCCGAGTCGGCCAGCGTCATGGAGGAGATCATCGAGAGCGGCATGGCTGCCGACCTGACGGCGCCGGAGGGGCGGCGCGGCCTCTATCCCCGCACCGCCATGCTGGCGACCGACTACCTCCGCGCGTTGCGCCTGCGGCGCACGATCGCCGGAGCGATCGATCGGCTGCTTGCGCGCTACGACGCGCTGGTGTCGCCCACCCAGCCGAAAGGCGCCCCTCCCGCGGACCGGCCGTGGGTCAAAACGCCGAAGGAGCGGGCCGCCGACCCGTTGGGGGCGTTCGGCAGCTGCATCGGCCTGCCGGCGATCTCCGTGCCGATGGGATTCACGGAAGCCGGGCTGCCGGCCGGCCTGCAGATCCTGGGCCGCGCGTATGACGAGAACGTGGTGCTGGCGGTCGCCGCCGCGTATCAGCGGCTCACCGATTGGCACACGCGGCATCCGCCGGACGCGCTCGCCGCTCCGTAAGCGGGAACGGCGGCGCGCCATCCCGGCGAAATGGGGTATGCTGGCCGCCGGTCAGGATGGAGTTCGTTCCCCGCGTCGGCGTCTGCAGCATAGCCTTCAAGGAGCGGAGCGCCGAGCAGGCGCTGCGGGCGATCGCCGCGGCCGGCGCCGACTGCGTCGAGCTGTGGGGACAGCCGCCGCACCTGCCGTATCCGGTCGACGCGGGGTGGTGCGCGGCCCTGCGCGAGCAGGCCGGCGAGTCGGGGCTCAGCATCTGCGCGCTCGGCTCCTACTTCCGGCCGGGAGCGCACCCGTCCTACGGCGGCCGGCCGGTGACGAAAGAGAATCAGCTGGCCGCCGCCCGGGCGCTCGGCGCGCCGGTCATCCGCATCTGGGCGGGGACCGCCGCCCGCGACGCGACCGCCCCGGCGGCGCGCGAACGCCTCTACGCCGAAATTCGCGACTTTGCCGATGCGGCGCGCGACGCCGGCGTCACGGTGGTGCTGGAGCGGCACTCCGGCACGCTCACCGAGGGATGGGACGCGCCGCTCGCCGTGTTGCGGGAGATCGCCCACCCGGCGGTCGCCCTCAACTACCAGGTCGTCTACCCGGCGCCGGCCAAGGACTTGGCCGCGCGCGCGGCGGACGACTACCGGCGTCTGCTGCCGCACGCACGCCACGCGCACCTGCAGAACTACGCGGCGGCGGCGGGCGGGCGACCGCCGCGCACCCTGGTGGCCGACGGCGTCGCCGATTACGGCCGGCTCGGCGCGACGGCGCGCGCGTGCGGCTACGACGGCGCCTTCATGATCGAGTTCCCGGCAGACGAGCGGCGCGGCATGAGCGTCGAGGACGCGGTGCGCGCCGACGTGACCGGCGTGCGCCGGCTGCTCTCCGCGCCGGCGCCGGCTCCGTGAACCGCGGCGCGTCCGGATGACGCACGCCGTCGAGTTGCGGCGGGTCACCTACACCTACCCGGAGGGGGAGGGGCCGGTCTTCACCGACCTGTCGCTCCGGCTGCCGGCCGGCGTGGCCGCGTTCGTGGGCCAGAACGGCACCGGCAAGTCGACCCTGATGCTGTTGGCCAGCGGCATCGCCCTGCCCGGCCACGGGACGGTGCTGCTGCACGGCGTCGACACCCGCGAGCTGCGCGACCTGCGCGAGCGGCAGCGCTACGTATCGCTGATCCATCAGAACATGGAGTTCGAGACCGAGGAGTCGATCGGCGACCTGCTCGGCCGCGTCTACCTGACCGGCTACCACCGGGACCATCGCGAGGAGTTCGTGCGGGAGATGGTGCGCGTATTCGCGCTGCAGGGCGTCATGCACAAGCGGACGCAGGAGGTGAGCAAGGGCGAGCTGCAGCGGACGCTGCTGGCGTTCTGCGTGCTGTACGGGTCGCGAGTGCTGATGATGGACGAGCCGGTGTTCGCCATGGAGGACGACCGGAAGCGTTCGGCGATGGGATTCCTGTACGAATACGCGCGGGGTGAGGGGCTCTCCTGGTACTACTCCGCCCATGAGCTCGACCTGTCCGAACGGTATTCCGACCACGTGGTGCTGTTTCGGCCGGGGCGGGACCCGCTGATCGGCCCCACCGCCGAAGTCCACACCCGCGACCGGCTGGAGCGCGCCTACGAAGCGCCGTACGACCTGCTCAAGCGGCGCGAGGAACTCTACCGCCGGACCCTGCCGGGCATGTCCGCGCGCTGAGCCCCGCCGTCCGCCCAGGCGCGCGGGGAGCGGTTGCGGGCGGTCCGCCGGCCCCGTAGAGTCCGCCCCCATGAAACACGACCCCGAACACACCTGGGGCCACACCATCGCGTTCTGCGATCAATACTATCGGCGCGCGTGCGAGCTGCTCCGTATGACGCTGGACGAAGTCCCGGCCTGGACGGCGGTCGCCGGCCGCGCGGTGCGGACCATCCGCGCCGGCCGCACCGTGCACGCCAACATAACCACCGGCCACATGCCGACCACGGAGCTGGCCAATGAGCGCGAAGGCAACCCGGCGCCGTTCGCGTACCAGGGTCCCGACCACCATGAGCCCGAGCAATACGCGGCGATGCGCGCCGGCGACCTGCTGCTCACCAACTGCGTGACCCCGGCGGTGCGCGAAGTGCGCGACCGCGGCGTGCGCGTGATCGTCTTCACCACCGCCTACGTCAACAGCGGGGCGGCGCCGCCGGGCTGGCTGGGCGACAACCCCGGCGGGCTGATGCCGGCCGACGTGGCCGATCAGGTGATCGACACCCACATCCCGTGGGAGCAGGGGCTGGTCGACGTGCCGCAGGTACCGGAGATGAAGGTCTTTCCCGGATCGTCCAACGTGAGCTGCGCCATCCACTGGTGCCTCACCGCGGAGGTGATGCAGGCGCTCGGCGCCGGCGGAGCGCCGGACGGCGCCAAGGCGCGCGAATACCTCACGATTCTGCTGGAGCGGCTCGACGCCGTGAACCGGCGCCACCGGCAGGCGATCGGCGAAGAGGCGGTCGCGCTGGCCAAGCGGGTGATCGGCGGCGGACACGTCGACGTGCGCGGCAGCAACGAAGGGGTGCGCGCGGACGCGCACGGCGTGGCGCAGGGCCTGATGCTCACCTGCGCCTACGAGCCGCGGCCGGCGGCGGCCGGCGGAGACGCCGACACCGTGATCGTCACCGCGGTGAGCGCCGACCACCCGCAGGAGGTCGCCTGGGCGCAGGAGGCGCGGGCGAACGGCGCGCGCGTGGTGACCGTGGGGATGGAGACCTCGCCGCTCATGCGGGACCTGAGCGACCGCTACCTCGGCAACGCCTGCGACGAGGCGGGCGGCGTGGTGGCGGTGGCCGGTTGCGCCGAGCCGATCTGCCCCACGACCGGCATCATCGACAACGTGCTGACGCAGATGCTGCTGGCGCAGATGACCGACGAGATGTGCCGCCGCGGCGCCGTGCCGTACTTCTACATGGGGCTCTACCGCGCCGGCGGGCGCGAGTACAACGCCACCTTGAAGCGCCACTTCGACGCGCGCGGATATTGAGGGCCGGCAGGATACGTCGGCCGTAGCTCACTGGCAGGCCGGCGCTTCCGCCGGTATGCTCGGTCTCACCATGCATGACCCGGCCGGAGCGGCGCGTTTCTTCAACACGGCCGGTCCGATGCAACCCGATGAGCACTACTGCATCCCGCCGCTGAGCCGGATGAATCAGGGCGATCTGCTCAAGCTCATTCGGCAGAGGCGCTACTTCGTGCTGCACGCGCCGCGGCAGACCGGCAAGACCTCCTCGCTGCTGGCGCTCCGCGACCTGCTCAACGGCGGCGCCGAAGGCGCCTACCGGTGCGTCTACGTCAACGTGGAGGCGGGTCAGGCGTCGCGCGAGGACACGGAGCGGGCGATGCGCGCCATTCTCGGTGAGCTGGCGGACCGGGCGTTTACCGCTCTGGGAGACGAATCGCTGGCCGACGTCTGGCCGGGCATGCTGGCTGCCCGCGGCCCCGACGGCGCGCTGCAGGGGGTACTCGCGCGTTGGGCGCAGGCGGATCCGACGCCGCTGGTGCTGCTGATCGACGAGATCGACGCCCTGATCGGCGACACGCTGCTGTCGGTGCTGCGCCAGTTGCGCGCCCGCTACGACGAACGGCCGGCCGGGTTTCCGCAGAGCGTGATCCTGTGCGGGGTGCGCGACGTGCGCGACTACCGCATCCGCTCGACCAAGGAGAATGCGATCGTCACCGGCGGCAGCGCCTTCAACGTCAAGGCCGAGTCGCTACGAATCGGGGACTTTTCGGCGGCCGAAGTGCGCGCGCTGCTGAGCCAGCGCACCGCGGAGACCGGCCAGCCGTGGACGGAGGACGCGCACCAGGCGGTCTGGGAACTCACCGCCGGGCAACCGTGGCTGGTGAATGCCTTGGCCCGTCAGGTCAGCGAGCGCGATCCGGCCGGCCTCGACCTCAGCCGCCCGCTCACCGCGGACGCGGTCCACCGGGCGCGCGAGCAGCTCATCCTGCGCCGCGACACGCACCTGGACCAGCTCACCGACAAGCTGCAGGAGGAGCGCGTGCACGGAATCATCGCCCCGTTGCTGAGCGGCGCCGACGTCCCGACGGCGTTCCGCCCCGACGACCTGCAGTACGTGCGTGACCTGGGCCTGGTGGCGCGCGACGATCCGATCCGCATAGCCAACCCGATCTACCGCGAGGTGATCCCGCGCGACCTCACCTGGACGACCCAGGCGAACTTGACGCACGACCCCGCGTGGTACCTGGACCCGGCCGGCAACCTGCTGCTGGCCGACCTGCTTGGCGCGTTCCAAAAGTTTTTTCGGGAACACTCCGAGCACTGGATCGAACGGTTCCAGTACCGGGAAGCCGGCCCGCAGCTGCTGCTGCAGGCGTTCCTGCAGCGCATTGTCAACAGCGGCGGGCGGATCGAACGGGAGTACGGCCTGGGCCGGATGCGCACCGACCTGCTGATCGTGTGGCCGGCCGCAGCCCCGCCGGACGGCCGGCAGCGCAAGATGGTGATCGAGTGCAAGGTGCTGCGCGGCAGCCTGGAGCGGACCGTCAGCGACGGGCTCAGCCAGACCCGCGCCTACTTGGACCGTTGCGGCGCGACCGAGGGGCACTTGGTGATCTTTGACCGCGCCCCGGACCGGCCGTGGGAGCAGAAGCTGTTCCGCCGCCAGGCGGCCGACGGCGGCCCGCCGATCACGGTGTGGGGCATGTAGCTCCCGACCGCGCAGAGAGAGCGGGCCAAAGAAAGAGCCGGCTGGCGTGCGCCAGCCGGCTCAAGATCGGTCGTCAGACGGACGGAACGGTCAGGCGGAGGGGCACTCCGCGACCAGGTGGCCCCACATCCGGGTCGCCGCTTCTTCGATCGCCGGGCCGGGCCCTGCGTTCCAGCGGTCGAGCCAGTCCTGGTAGGCCGACACCGGCTTCTGGCCGATGATGATCTGGCCGAACAGCGCCACCGACTCGTTCAGGAGGTCCTGATTTGCGGCGCGCAGGTCGTTGCCGTCAGCATCGAGCGCGTTCACGAACGACTGCGTCAGCATGCAGACGTTGTTCGATCCCAGGATGGCGTCCGGGTTGAAGCGGACCTCCTGGACCCATTCGTTCTGCACCGTGTTGGTGTACACGGGGTCGCCCATGAAGTCGCGGATCGCGCCGTAGCCGAGCGGCGTGCTGCGCGCGTTGACGCCCAGGCCGGTGCCCTGCCGGGCCTCGCCGTCCTCAAACTCTGCGGTCCAGACGGGATAGCCGTTGTCGCCGATGCCGCTCCAGTGCGTTCCCTCGATGCCGTAGTTGACCAGGAAGGATGCGTCGCGCTGGTTGAGCTGGTCGACCGCCTCCATGATCGCGTGCACGCGGTCGCGGTCGTCGTTGTTGTGCCGGGCTATGCCGTGGCCGTTGCCGTGCATGGGGTGCCACGCGTAGGTGACCGGGAAGTACCCGTCGACCCGCGGCGGGGCGGTGTACGCGAACTCGGCCTCGGGGCTGTGCTCCTTGAGGGTCTTGTGGAATTGCTCGTGATCGAACGGCCACCCCGGATGCTCCCAGCCCTTCATGATGCTGATGCCGGCGTCGAACGGTTCGCTCTCACCGTTGACGGTGACGAACTCCGGATCGAGGTAGCCGTTCTCGTACCAGCGGGCCAGAACTTCCAGCGCCTGGATCATCTCCGGCTGCCCCTGGCTGTAGACCAGCTTGTCGCCCTTCTTGATGAAGCGGTTGTTCGACAGGCCGAATGCGTTCATCACCGCGTTGAAGGAGCGGTAGTACTCGGTGTCCCGGTAGCGGGTGCCGTACGAGTACCGGTCCGGGTACTTGGCCTTGTAGGCCGCGAACACCGCCTCCCACTCTTCCAGGGTGTGCGGGACGTCCATGCCGAGCTCGTCCAGGTAGTCCATGCGCCACAGGTAGCCGTGGCCGTAGTTGGCGTGCTTCCACACCATCGGGTAGTGCCTCAGCACGCCGTCGCGCTTGTACCGCTCCAGCGTGAAGTCCAGGTCGAGCCCGGCGCCGGACGCGAAGGCGGACAGCCCCTCGTAGTAGGTCGGCATGTGCTCGGCCACCTCGGCGACGCTGAGGTCGGAGGTGCCCTGCTGGATGAGCTGCTCGAACCAGTAGGTCTCGAACAGGTCGGGCAGGTCGTTGGCGCCGAACAGCACCGTCAGCTTGTCGCGGTACGAGATGCCGCCCTGGCCGGAACAGGGGATGTGCACCCAGTTGACGCCCAGGATCGCGTTCATCTCCTCGAGCAGCGGCGTGCTGGTCTCCGGCCAGACGTGGCAGTGCTCGGTCATGTGCGTGATCGTGATCGGCTCGCCGGCGGCCATCTCGGTCTGGGCCTCGGCGAAGGCGCCAACGGCCACCGTCACGCTCAACAGCAGAACCATCAGTTTCTTCAAGTCGTTCTCCTTGTGGTATTTGCGGGTGCCGCGCCGGCGGCCGTCAGCCGTCGCGCGCGCCACCCTGGTTTCGTCGGACGACCGATTGTATCCGAACGGTATCGATGAGTCTATCCCTTCACTGAGCCGATGAGAATACCCTTGGCGAAGTACTTCTGCAGAAACGGATAGACCAGCATGATCGGGATCAGGGAGTAGAGCAGGATGGCTGAGCGCGTGGTTTCAGCCGTGTATTGGCGGTCCTGTGTCTCTTCCAGGAGCTGCTGCAGGCGTATCTCGGCGGCGATGCCGCCGACCGAAGCCTCGTTCACGTCGGAGATGATGCGGCCCAGGAGCTGGGTGACGAAGATCTTGCCCCGGCTGATGAAGATCAGGATGTCGAACCAGGCGTTCCAGTGGAACACGATCGTCATCAGCGCCACGGTGGCGACGATCGGCTTGGACAGCGGCAGGATCAGGCGGACGAAGATGTAGAGTTCGCCGGCGCCGTCGATGCGCGCGCTCTCGGTCAGCTCCTCGGGCAGTTGTTCGAAGAAGATGCGCATGACGATCATCCAGAGGATCGGGATGAGCGGCGGCAGCCACAGGGCCCACATGGTGTTGTACAGGCCGACCCCGCGCACCAGCAGGAACATCGGCACGATGCCGCCGGTGGTGAGCAGGGCGATGACCACGAAGATCATGTACGACCGCCGGAACGGCAGGTACTTCTTCGACAGCGGATAGGCGGTCATCGCCGTGATGAACACCGTCATTGCCGTGCCGACCACCGTGCGGTAGAGCGACCAGTAATACGCCTCCACCGTCTGGCGCTGCCGAAAGACCCGCTTCCACGTCTCCAGGGTCACCTCCCCCGGCTGCGGCACCAGGTAGAGCCCGCCGGTGACCACCGCCACCGGCGTGCTTACCGACAGGGAGACGTGGCGGGCGAACGGCAGCAGCACGCTCAACGCGAAGACCGCCATGACCAGCACGATCACGGCGTGGCCGATCCGCTCGCCGGCGCGGCGGCGCATCCCTGCTACCACAGTGCGTACCCCCTGAGGCGGCGGACGATGAAGTTGGCGCTCCACAACAGGATCACGGACACGCCGGTGCGGAGTATGGTGACGGCCGTGCTGAACTCGTACAGGAACCCCTCAAAGGCGAGCCGGTAGATGTAGGTGTCGAGCACGTCGGCCACCTCGTACACCAGCGGGTTGTACAGGTTGAAGACCTGCTCGAAGTTGGCGGTGAGCAGCCCGCCCATGCGTAAGATGAAAAAGAAGGTGATCACGGGGATCATGCTCGGCAGGGTGATGTGCCACGCCATGCTGACGCGCCCGGCGCCGTCGATGTAGGCCGCCTCGTACAGCTCCTGATCGATGCTGGCGAGGCTGGCCAGGTAGACGATGGTGCCGAAGCCGACCTCTTTCCATATGCCGGAGATGACGTAGACCGCCAGCCACGGCTGCGGCTGGACCATCAGGTAGGGCGCCTGCGCGCCGAAGAAGCGGTACACGGCGCCCATCACCCCGGAGCCGGGCGACATGAACTCGACCACCAGCGCGCCCAGAAAGATCCACGACAGGAAGTGCGGGAAGTACAGGACGGTCTGCACCGTCCGCTTGTAGGTCTGGGAACGGAGCTCGTTGAGCAGGAGCGCCAGGATGATCGGCGCCGGGAACCCGAACACGGTGGTCAGCACCGCGATGCGCAAGGTGTTGAACGTCGCGCGCAGGAAGGCGTCGGGCGCCAGGAAGAGCCGGTCGAAGTGCTTGAGCAACGGCGTCGCCCACGGGCTTCCCAGTATCCCTTCGTTCACGTCGAAGGACTTGAACGCCAGCGTCAGCCCGTACAGCGGGAAGTAGTTGAAGACGATCAGCCAGATCGTGCCCGGGATGAGCAGCAGAAGCAGCGAGCGGTAGACGTACACGTCACGCATCCACTGCGTGCGGCTGCGGCGCCCCGTGCGCGATGCGGCAGGGATGTAGAACGTACCCATCGGCGGTCAGAATCAACCCTACCGCACCTCACCGGGCTGCGCAAGCGCTCCACGGAGTGCGCGCCACGGAGCGCCTAGCCTTGGGCCGGACGACGGGACCGCCTTTGCAGGACCTGATGGTAGAGTCGCCGGTCTTGACGATGAGCGAATTCGACGTACGAAACGCGGCAGACGCTACGGAACGAACATGACGCGGCGACTGCGGAGCGTGGTGGACGGGTTCGCGCTGTCCGCGCGGGAGGCGCCCGGGTCGCTGGCGCGTCTGGTCGCGCTCAACGGCGTTGCCGGACTGGCGCCGGCGGCCATGCTCTACGTGCAGAAGCTCGTGATCGATACGATCGCGGAGAGCGGGTCCGGTGGCGGCGGACTCGGCGCGCTCTTCAGCGCGCCTTGGAAGCTGGTGGCGGCCGCCGCGGCGTTCGTGGCGCTCGACCTGCTGCTGGACGCCGCCGAACAGCTGATCCAGTTCGAGTCCGGCACGTTCTGCGACCGGATCACCACCGGCGCCAAACGGCTGGTCCAGACCCGTTTGCAGCAGATCCGCGGGATCGCGCCGTTCGAGACGCCGAAGTTCGCCAGCCGGATGAAGCTGGCCGTCGACGCCATTCCGAGCATCGACTACTTCGGCAACGCCCTGCACTACACCTTGTTCGGGCTCCTCACGGTGCTGCCGCTCGCCGCCGTGTGCGCCACGTTGGGCTGGTGGGTACCGCTCTTGACAATCGCCGTGGTCGCGCCGTCCGCGTACGTGCAGAACCGGATCGAGAGCCGCACCTGGTCGCTCAGAGAGGCGCAGGCGGAGACGGCGAAGCGGATGGACGGCCTGGAGCGGATGCTGTCGACGCCGGCCGACGCCAAGGAGGTGCGGCTGCTCGGCATCGCCGGCATCCTGCAGGAGCGTTGGCGGACCGCGTTCGATGGCGCGTTGCGGGAGGTGCTCGGCCTGCGGCGCCGGAGCCGGCGGGCGGTGCTGCTCTGGTCACTGCTGTCGGCGGCCGGGGTGAGCGCGGCGTTTCTGTACGTGGTGCGGCAGGGCGTGCGCGGCTCGCTGTCGGCCGGTGACTTGGCGCTCTATATCGGCGCGGTGTTTCAGCTGCGCCGCGGCCTCTACCTGCTGATCTCCTCGTTCGTGCAGATCCTGGCGCAGGGCCTGCGGGTGCAGGCGATCCGGGACGTGCTCGACATGGACGACGGTCTGCGCGACCGGCCGGCGGCGGCGCGGCGCGAGTCGGCCGCCGGCCTGGCCTTCGACGAGGTCACGTTTCGCTACGCGGGCGCGCGGGAGGATGCGGTGCGGGGCGTCAGCTTCGAGGTGCCGCGGGGGCGGTCCGTGGCGCTGGTGGGCGCCAACGGCTCCGGCAAGACGACGCTGGTCAAGCTGGCGTGCCGGCTGTACGACCCGGACGCCGGCGCGGTGAGCTGGAACGGCCGGCCGCTGCCGGAGATGCCGGTCGACCGGTGGCGGGCCGGCATCTCCGCGCTGATGCAGGACCACAGCCGCTTTCCGGTCAGCGCGTTCGACAACGTCCGGTTCGGCGACGTCACCGCTCCCGAGGACGACGTGGACGGGGTGCGCGCCGCCGCCCGGCGGAGCGGCATAGACGAGCGCATCGAGCGCCTGCCCGACGGGTGGCGGACGCCGCTGGCCAAGGAGCTCACCGGCGGCCACGACCTGTCGGGCGGCGAGTGGCAGCGGCTGGCGCTGGCGCGCGCGTTCTACCGGGCCGCTGCATCGCTGATCATCCTGGACGAACCGACCTACGGCGTGGACCCGGCTGCGGAGGGCGACGTCTGGGAACGGGTGCGGGGCTGGATCGCCGGCCGCACCGCCCTGATCGTCAGTCACCGGTTGGGGCTCACCCGCTTCGTCGACGACATCGTGGTGATGGACCGTGGCCGCGTGGCGGAGCGGGGCGATCACGCGGCGCTGATGGCCGCAGCCGGTCTCTACGCCCGCATGTTCGAGACGCAGGCGCGCCCGTACCGCGCGGACGGCGGCGGCCGATGAAGGAGAGACTGCGCAGCATCGCGCAGGGGTTCGGCTTGGCGATTCGCCAGGCACCCGGCCCGTTCACGCGGTTGTTCGTGCTCAACGCGATCGGCGGCGTGGCCCCGGCGGCGGTCCTGTACCTGCAGAAGCTGCTCATCGACGGCATTACCGGCGCGCCGCACGGCGCCGGCTTGGCCGACCTCATCGGCTCGCCCACGCTCCTGACCGCCGTTCTCAGCTTTCTGATCGTGACCATGCTGCTGGACGCCATCGAGCAGATCGTCCTGTTCGAGGCCAGCACGTTCCGGGACAAGGTGGTGGGCGCGACGAAACTCCTCATCCTCAACCACATAGGGAAGTTGCGCGGCATCCGCCCGTTCGAGACGCCGGAGTTCGCAAGCCGGCTGCAGCTGGCGGTCGCGGCCATTCCGAGCATCGACTACTTCGGCAAGCTGATGAATCAGGTGCTGATCGGCGCGCTGACGGTCGCGCCGCTGGCGGCGCTCACCGCCACGCTCGGCTGGTGGGTGCCGTTGCTGATCATCGCCGCGATCGGTCCGTCGATGTACGTGCAGAACCGGCTGGAGGACCGGACCTGGTCGCTCAAGGTCGCGCAGGCGGAGACGGCCAAGCAGATCGGCGCTTATGAGCGGGTCATGGTGACGTTCGATTACGCCAAGGAGACGCGGTTGCTCGGCATCGGCGGGCTGCTGTTGGAGCGGTGGCGGACGCTGGTGTACGGCGCGATGCGGCAGATCATCCGCCTGCGCGCCCAAGGGCGGCGAACGCTGCTGCTCTGGTCGCTGCTGTCGGCGGCCGGGGTGAGCGCGGCGTTTCTGTACGTGGTGCGGCAGGGGCTGCGCGGGTCGCTGTCGGCCGGCGACCTGGCGCTCTACGTCGGCGCGGTGTTTCAGTTTCGCCGCGGGCTGTTCCTGTTGATCTCATCCTTCGTCGAGCTGTTCGCCCAGGGCCTGCGGGTGCAGGCGATCCGGGACGTGCTCGACATGGACGACGGTCTGCGCGACCGGCCGGCGGCGGCGCGGCGCGAGCCGGCCGCCGGCTTGGCCTTCGACGAGGTCACGTTTCGCTACGCGGGCGCGCGGGAGGATGCGGTGCGGGGCGTCAGCTTCGAGGTGCCGCCGGGGCGGTCCGTGGCGCTGGTCGGCGCCAACGGCTCCGGCAAGACCACGCTGGTCAAGCTGGCGTGCCGGCTGTACGACCCGGACGCCGGCGCGGTGAGCTGGAACGGCCGGCCGTTGCCGGAGCTGCCGGTCGACCGGTGGCGGGCCGGCATCTCCGCGCTGATGCAGGACCACAGCCGCTTTCCGGTCAGCGCCTTCGACAACGTCCGGTTCGGCGACGTTTCCGCTCCCGAGGACGACTTGGACGGCGTCCGCGCCGCCGCCCGGCGGAGCGGCATAGACGAGCGCATCGAGCGCCTGCCCGACGGGTGGCGGACGCCGCTGGCCAAGGAGCTCACCGGCGGCCACGACCTTTCGGGCGGCGAGTGGCAACGGCTGGCGCTGGCGCGCGCGTTCTACCGGTCCGCTGCATCGCTGATCATCCTGGACGAACCGACCTACGGAGTCGATCCGGCCGCCGAAGGCGACGTCTGGGAGCGGGTGCGCGGCTGGATCGCCGGCCGCACCGCCCTGATCGTCAGCCACCGGCTGGGGCTCACCCGCTTCGTCGACGACATAGTGGTGATGGACCGCGGCCGCGTGGCGGAGCGCGGCGATCACGCGGCGCTGATGGCCGCCGCCGGGCTCTACGCCCGCATGTTCGAGACGCAGGCGCGCCCGTATCTGTCCGGCGACGACGGACGACCGGCGGATTGACGCCGCCCGATGTCTCGACACCGCCGGCGCGCGGCAGGTACGATTGCCGGCGGTTCATCGGTGTGATGGCAACCGCGACTGCGACCGCGACCGCGTCAGAGTCCCTCGGCCTTCGTAAGCGCTTTACGGTCCATGACTACCACGCGATGGGGAGAGCGGGGATCCTCACCCCGCAGGATCGGGTCGAGCTGCTGGATGGTCAGGTCATCGCCATGTCACCGACAGGGAGCCGGCATGCAGCTTGCGTCGGCCGGCTCACCAACGAATTTGGCCGGGCCGGCGGTCTGGCCGGACGGGCGCTGGTGTGGGTGCAAAACCCATTGGCCCAATCGGATCACTCCGAGCCGCAGCCGGACCTGATGCTGCTGGTCCCCAGGGACGATCACTACGACTTCGGCCATCCCCGCGCCGGGGACGTGCTGTTGCTGGTGGAGGTGGCGGATTCGTCCTTGGACTACGACGTGCGCGTCAAAGCGCCGCTCTACGCCCGGGCCGGCGTGCGCGAGCTGTGGATCGTCGATCTGGAGCGCGACCGCATCGAAGTGCGTACCGAGCCGTCGGAACACGGGTACGGCGCCGTGCGCCGTTGCGTACCGGGAGACGTGCTGGCGCCGTCCGCTCTCCCGGACGTGACGCTGGAAGCCGCCCGCATCATTCCGGCGCGTCCGCGTGGGTAGCGGGCGCGCCGCAACCGGATACGCCGTTTCTCAAAGGAGCACGGGAGATGAAGAACGCCGAACACGTGACGCTGCACGTCGCCGCCGGCGGCGATGACGCCGCCCCCGGTGCCGAACAGGCGCCGTTCGCCACCGTGGAGCGCGCCCGCGACGCGGTGGCCGAGCTGTTGCGCGCCGGCCCGCCGCGGCCGGTCACGGTCCGCATCCACGCCGGCGTCTACCACCTGAGCGGCACGCTGGAGCTCGACGGCGCGGTGTCCGGCACCGCGGACCATCCGGTCGTGTTCGCGGCGGCGCCGGGCGAGCGGGTGGTGCTGTCCGGCGGCCGGCCGGTGACCGGCTGGCGCCGCGAGGAGGGGGCCGGCGACCTGTGGGCGGCCCCGGCGCCGGCCGGGGGCGTGTTCCGCACCCTGCGGGTCGGCGGCCGGCTGGCCGAACGCGCGCGCTACCCGTCGGCCGACGCCGCGGACCGCATCCGGGGCGGCTGGCTGTTCGCCGACTGGTGGCGGCATCCGTGGGAGCGCGGCCGCTTCGAGCAGCCGATCAGCCGCGTCCGCCGCGCCGGCGACTACCTGCAGTGGCGGGTGCGGGTGCCGGCCGCGGCGACCTACCAGGTGTGGATCTGCTACGTCAAGGACGAGAGCACCACGCATCCGGCGGTCGCCTCCGTATTCGGCGCGCGCGGCGGCGAACGGGTCAAGCTGGCCGACTTGGCCGTCACCCCGGATTGGCGGGCGGGCACGCATGAGGCGTTCCCGTACGTGGCGGCCGGCGAGATCCGGTTGCAGGAAGGCGAGCACGACCTGTACTGGGAGAACGTCTCCGGCGGCCAGATCGACTTCGACGCCGCGGTGTTGTGCAGCGACCCCGATTGGGACCCGGCCGAGCGCATCCGCCTGACGATCTGGCACCCGCGCGCCTATGAGGTCGATCCGCCGGCGCCCGGCGCCGAGTATCTGGTGCTGCAGGCGGAGGCGTTTACCGGCGCCAGCCCCGGCGTCGGCATAGCCGACGTGGAGCCGAGCGGCGCGCCCCGCGCCGAGCCGGGCGGCCGGCCGGGCTTGGTCACCATGGCGCCGGACGACGTCCCGGATTGGACCGATTGGGAGGGGGCGGAGATCAACGTCTTCTCCGCCTGGGGCTGGAACAACCTGATCCAGCCGGTGGAGCGGTACGACGCCGCCTCGCGCACCATCCACTTCGAGTCCTACAACGACGTGCGGCCCGGCAACCGCTACTTCATCACCGGCGTGCGCGGCGCGCTCACCGATCCGGGCGAGTGGCATCTGGACGCGGCGACCGGCACGATCCGCTACTTGGCCCCGGCCGGCACGGAGCGTATCGACGGCGCGGTGGCCGGCGTGCTGAAGACCGCGGTCCGCATGACCGGCAGCCACGTCGAGCTGCGCGACCTGGTGATCGCCGACACCGACTACGGCGTCGCCCCCGACCTGCCCGCGCAGGACGGCGCCATCGAGTTGGACCGCGCCGAGTACTGCGCCGTGGTCGGGTGCCGGTTCGAGTGCGTCAACGGCTGGGGGGTGCGGATGGTGAACCGCAGCCACCACAACCGAGTCGAGCGCTGCACCATGCGCGATCTGGGGCAGGGCGGGGTGGAGCTGTTCGGCGACGATTACAGCCAGCCGTTCGAGAACCGGATCATCGCCAACGACATAGCCGACTGCGGCCGCGTGTACGCGCACGTCGCCGGCGTGTACGGCAACGCGTCGAGCCGCAACCGCATAGCCTACAACCGAATCCGCCGGATGCCGCGCTACGCCATATCGCTCAAGTCGGGCGGCGGTCACTCCGCGCATCAGAACGTGATCGAATACAACGACATCGCCGACCTCAACCTGGCCACCAGCGACACCGGGGCGGTCGAGATCTACGGCGGCGACCGCAAGCCGACCGGCAACGTCGTCCGCTACAACCGCATCGTCAACTCGGTAGGGCTCAAGGTCGACGACCGCGGCCGGTTCGTGACGCCGGTCTACTCATGGGGTATCTACCTGGACGACTGGTGCTCGGGCGTCACCATCCACGGCAACGTCATCGTCGGCAACGTGGTCGGTGGCGTCAACATGCACGGCGGGTGGGGCAACCTGGTGGAGAACAACATCCTGGTCGACGGCCAGCGCCGGCAGTTTTCGTTGGCGCCGATCTTCAGCGATCTGCAGAGCCGGACGTTGCGCGACAACGTCTTTCGCCGCAACGTGGTGGCGTGGTCGGAGCGCACCGCGGCGATGATCTGGTGCCGGCCGCGGCGCTGGTATCCGGAAATTCTGCGCGAGTGCGACCACAACGTGTACCACTTCCGCGGCCGTTCGCTCGACCTGGAGTCGCCGGAGATCGACGTCACCCCGCTCGGCAGCCTGCCGCGCTGGCGGGACGCCGGCTTCGACCGCCACAGCGTGATCGCCGATCCGCTGTTCACCGACCCGGCGGCCGGCGACTTCACCCTGCGCGCGGGCTCGCCGGCCTTCGCAATGGGCTTCCGCCCCATCCCCGTCGACCGCATCGGCCCGGCGGGCTACGCCAAGGAGTGACCAAGCCGGCGGGACGAGCTTCACGCGCCGGGAAGGCGCTGCCGCGTCATCTCGAACGCGAAGGTCTGTCGGTCAGAACCAGCCGCGGTTGAGAATGTCACGCTCGTCAACGTCGATCAGCAGCCGTTCCAGGTGGGACAAGAAACGACGGAGAGCATCCGGGTCGACCGGGTTCTCCGTCAAGTGTCCTGCGAACAAATCGCGGTTGGCAAGCCGGCCTTCGGCCGTCGAGAAGCGCGCTCTGACTTCGGCGGGCAAACGTCGTGCCTTGCGCAAGACGAGGACCTCCTCTATCGCCGTCACGGCCGTGCTGACCGGGGTCATGTCCAGCCACTCGCATAGCAGGAAATACCTGGAATTCGGTAGAGCTACTTTCAGGTCGTAGGCCGTGGCGCTCGCCTCCTGAAACATGGTCTTGTCGAGGTTGGTCTTGATCTCGGCGGCCACGTACGCCAAGTGAGTACGCGCTTCTCGCGAATCTCGGAAGTCGTGATGGTGAGACGCCTTGAGGAACAACGGCCGCGCCATGGCAAAGTCATGAGCCTTCGAACGAATGGCCATGCCACCGCCGGCGGTCCGGGCGCCAAGGTGGGATTCGAAGCGCATCTGCGCAAACGCATTCGCCGGTCCGAGCGTCAGCCCGAGATCAGCGATTCTGTCCGAAAATACACGGCCGACGAGATACGGAAGGAACTCTTCCATCACGGTGTTGTCGAGCTTGAGTTGGCCCTTCTGGCGGTACAGGAAGTCTTCGCGGCTGTCAAACACCAAGTCCAGGTCCAGATACTGTCGATAACGATTCATGATTGCCGTCATCGGTTCGACAATTTGACCGCCTCGGCCTTCGAGTTGTTCCATCGCCGTGATCCAGTTTTCGTACTTCTCAAGAGCAGAGTGAATCCTCGGCCGGTCGTGCTCGGGCAGCTTTGCGTTGTCGAGCAGCGCGCGCAGCTTGTCGCCGTGCGGCGTGGGCCGGAGCATCTCCGGCTAACCGTGCGAGAGCGCCGACGAAACCGGCATTGGAGACGGAGAAGCGGTATCGATGCGCGACATGGCGTCGTCGATTCCCGAGCGATGTTCGGCGGGAATCGACGGCCGAGTCCGGGCGAGCACACCGGCGGCGATGCCGCGTGTCGTAGCGATTGCACGGCGTTCGTCAGGCTGATCGACGGTGGCGCGAAAGTGCAGAATGTCCTCGAAGATATCGGTTCCGTAGCGGTTGCGGAACCTTCGCTCCTGACGCCGTTCGATCGCCAGGCCGGTACACCGCACGGCGATCTCAGCCACCAGCTCGCCGTTGAAGAAACGCCCGCCACGCACGAACGATTCGCGGCCCACGACCAGGATCACGCGGGCGCCGGCGCGAGTGACTCGCGCCAATTCCCGTAGCGCCAAGCACATGTCAAGAGAGTATTGGATCACCGTCAGAAAACGGTTGCCGCGATTTTGACGGTTCGACCCTATTTCTGAGCGCGCGATCGACAGGACATCGCAATCGAGGGCTTCCGCCGATCGGCGGAACTGTTGATGGTAGTTATGGACGTTGATGTATGGCGGCGAAGTGAGTACCATGTCGACGGTCCCGGGGGCGACCGGTAGCGCCCGTGCATCGGCATGTCTGACGACGATGGGATGGGGAGCCTCGGGCAGGCTTCGTACGGTCTTTTCAAGTCGGAACCAAGTCTTGTGGACGGTCCGTACATCCAGGTGATTCCGATGAAAGTCGCACAGTACGACCAATGCGGCAGCAAGCCGGCGCGGTGCTCCCGGGTCGGCGTCACGCCACAGGCGAACGAGTGCGGCCTCGAGTTCGGCTCTGTCGGCGACGGGCTCCGGTTTGCGGTCGCAGAACAACGGGCCGTAGGGAGAGCCGATAGCATCGGTGAGGCTGCGGCGGACGGCGTCGAGCGCGCAGGCGCGTTGGCGGCAATTCATATTTGCCATCTCGTAGACCTTGGAGAGCATGACCGCCGCAGGGTTGATTTCGGTTCCGTAGGCGGCGAGTCCAAGCCGTGCGGATTCGATCAGCGACGTTCCGCTGCCGGCGAAAGGGTCCAGGACGACACCCGCGCTCGGAGCAAAAGACTCCAAGAGCTGCTGGACCAGCTGAGGAGAAAATTGGCCCGTCCATGGAAATGGATTCGTACGGACCCGACGGGCGATGTCGAGGCTGCTTTGGGGTAGCGACGTACGGTCGAGCGCTATCGATGCAAACACACCGTGCGCGGTGCGGAGGGCGTTTACTTTGGCATCCGGACTTGGCGCTCGTTCCGCGGTGCGCCCGGGGAACCGCAGCATGGATTGGATCGTCTCATCGGACATCGCGAGTCGGGTTCCGGTGGAAGGAGCATTGCCCGAGTGACGGGGGCGCTTCAATCGGCGGAGGCGAAGGCGATGAGGCGGTGCAGGCCGTCGCGGAGCTGGCCGGGGGCGGCGGCCAGGGAGATGCGGACGCGGCCCCGGCCGCCGGCGCCGAACGTTTCGCCGGGGGCGACGGCTACGTCGGCGTGCGCGAGCAGCCGGCGGGCGTAGGCGTAGGTGTCGCCGACCCGGCCGGGCAGATCGACCAGCAGGTAGAAGGCGCCTTCCGGCCGGTAGCCGCAGAGGCCGGCTTCCGCCAGCAGGCCGCACGCAAGGTCGCGCCGCTCGCGGTAGGCGCCGACCATGGCGGCGACGCAGTCCTGCGGCCCGGTGAGCGCCGCCAGCGCCGCGTGCTGCGACAGCACTGGGGCGCACGCCACCATCGCCTCCTGCAGCTTCACCAGCAGCGGCGCGATCGGCGCGGGGCAGGCGACGTAGCCGACTCGCCAGCCGGTCATGGCGTAGCTCTTGGAGAAGCTGCCGACCGTGAAGCAGCGATCGCCTGCGCCGCCCAGACCGGCGGGGCTGACGTGCCGGCCGTCGAAGACGATCTTCTCATAGCACTCGTCGGAGATCAGATACAGGTCGTGGCGCTCCGCCAACTCGACGATCCGCCGAAGCCGGTCGCGGCGCATGACGGTCCCGGTCGGATTGGACGGGCTGGCTACCATGATCGCCTTGGTGCGCGGCGACACGGCGGCGGCCAGCGCGTCGACGTCGGGCTGGTAGCCGTCGGCGGCGGCCAGCGGGTAGGGAACCGCCTGTGCGCCGCACAGCTCGGCGGCCATCCGGTAGTTGGGATAACCGGGGTCCGGCACCAGGAGCTGGTCGCCCGGCTCCAGCACGCTCAGCTGGCTGGCGTACAGGGCCCCCATCGCGCCGATGGTGACGATGATCTGCTCGTTAGTGACCCTGACCCCCTGTTCGTTCCGCAGCATGACGCGGATCGCCTCGCGCAACTCCGGCAGACCGGCGTTCGAGGTGTAGCCGGTCTTGCCCGCCTGCGCGGCGCGGGCGGCGGCGGCGCAGACGTGCGCGGGGGTGGGGAAGTCGGGCTGGCCGATCTCCAGATGGATGACGCCGGGCCGTTGCGCCGCGTCGAGTATGGCGCGAATACCGGAGCGCGGTACCGCCGCGACCCGAGGGTTGACCGAACGCAGGGGGAGGACCCGCGCGCCTTCAGGCGGCGGCCGCAGCGCCGGCGGCGGTAGCGTGGGCCTCCCGCGCGGCGCTCACGGCGGCGCCGGACGTCACCGCCACGCCGTAGCGCGGCAGCACCTGCTCCATCGCGCCGAGCAGCGCGCAGACCGAGTCGAGGGTGGCGACGAAGCCCATCAAGCCGATGCGGCTGCCGGCGTACCCCATCTCGCCCACCTCCTGGGAGCCGCCGGCGGTCGCTATGCCGTACTCCCGCCACACGGTCTGCATGTAGTCCTGTGTCGGGAACGAGTCGCCGGGCATGGCCACGCAGGTCGAGCAGGATGCGGCGATCGCTTCGTCGGCCAGTACCCGCAACCCCAGGGCGCGCACGCCGGCGCGCAATGCCCGGCCGGCGGCGGCGTGGCGGGCGATCACGCGGTCGGGGCCTTCCCGCACGATTGCGCGCAACGCTCCCTGCAGCGCCAGCAGCAGCGAGTACGACTGCGACGGGCCGTGCGCGGCCTTGTAGGCGGTGACCGACGTATCGACCGCATCGCGGTCCGCGGCCGAATCTCCGTTCGCGGACGGTTCGCCGGCCGCCGCCTGCTCTCCGGCGGCTTCCCGCGCCTGCCGCACGCCGCGGTGCCACAGCCGCCACGTCACCAGGTCGAGGCACAGGCCGGGGATCGGGCTGGAACGCCGCTCGGCGGCCTGCCAGGCGCGCGGTCCCACGGCGACGATGGCGATTCCCTGGGGAGCGTTGACGCACTTCTGGCTGCTGGTGCAGCAGACGTCGATGCCCCAGTCGTCGATGCGTAGCGGTTCGGAGGTGAGGGACGATACGGCGTCGACCAGATAAAGGACGTGCGGGAACTCGTCGCGGATCATCGCGCCGATCTCGCGCACCGGGTTGACGGTGCCGGCCGTGGTCTCCAGGTGGACCACGGCGAACATCTTGGCGTCCGGGCGGTCGCGGAGCGCCTGCCGCGCCCGGTCGACGGTGATCGCCGTGCCGGGCGGCAGCTTGACCTGCGTGGCGGTCGCGCCGACCACGGTGACCAGATCGGTCAGCACCTGCCCGAACATCCCGGTGTTGACCGTCACGCAGACGTCGCCGCGCTCCAGGAACGTGTTGAACGCCGCCTCCTCCCCGTAGGTCGCGGAGCCGACCGGCAGCAGCACGTCGCCGGAGGTGCGCAGGACCTGGCGCAGCATCGCCACGCAGTCGCCTTCGACATCGTAGAAGGGCGGGTAGTAGATCGGGTTGGGCAGCGGCCGGCCCATCGCCTGCCGCGCGGCCGGGTGAAGGTCGGTCTGCCCGCAGGACAGGTTGAGATGCAATGCGGCGCTCATGGCCGCGGAACTATGCAGGATGGCCGCCGGCCCGGCAACCGGGCGGCCGACGGCAGGCGCGGCGCGCTCAGGCGCCCGCCGGCGCGGCCAGCACGTAGCCGTCGCGGGCGACCACCCGGCCGTCGCGGATCACGGCGCGCACGGAGCGGAGCGCGCGCACGTCTTGCAGCGGGTCGTCGTCGAGCACGATGCAGTCGGCCCGCTTGCCGGCCTCCAGCGTGCCGATCGCACCGTCCAGGCCGAGCGCTTCGGCCGCGGTGGCGGTGGCGGACCGGAGCGCCGCGGCCGGCGACATGCCGCCCAGCCCGACCATGGTCTCCAGGGTGCGGACCAGATCGACGAAGTTGGTGTCGGTGATGCCGGCGTCGGTGCCGGCGATCACGGTCACGCCGGCGGCCAGCATGTCGCGGTAGGTGGCGAACTTCCGCCATCCCGGGTGACGCTCGCCGGCGGCTTCGATCTCCTCCAGGGGCCAGCGCTCGAAGCCGGCGATCGTCTTGCAGACGTAGATGCGCCGGTCGCGGAGCCGTTCGACGGTCGCGGGCCGGTAGTCTTCGCCGTCGCCGTCGCGCGCCAGCCACGTGCAGTGCTCTATGCCGTCGAAGCCGGCCGCGACGCAACGTTCAATGCCTTCGGTTCCGTGCGCGTGGGCGCTGGCGCGCAGGCCGAGGCGGTGGGCGTCGTGAGTGATCGCTTCGAGCTCGGCCGGCCCGTATTGGGCGGCGCGGGGATTGCTGCCGCGCGTGCCGCCGCCGGTCGCCATCACCTTGATGAAGTCGGCGCCCGCCTTGTGCATGCGCCGCACCGCACGGCGCACGGCGTCCACGCCGTCGGCCTCGTTCTGCAGAAACCAGCAGTGGCCGCCGGTGGTGGTGATCGGCGCGCCGCCGGTGATGACGCGCGGCGCCGCCAGCAGGCCGTCGCGCGCGGCGCGGGCGACCGGGATGATCACGTCCGCCAGCCCGCCGCAGTCGCGGACGGTGGTGACGCCGCGGCTGAGCGCCGCGCGCAGATTGGTCACCGTCTGGACCGTGAGCGCGGCGGGCGGCTGGCCGATCGCCGCGTACAGCGGATCAATCCCGTTGCGGGCCGGATTCCCGCTCCACATCAGGTGCACGTGGCTGTCGATCAGGCCCGGCGCGATCACCCGTTCCGGGAAGTCGAGCCGTTGCGTTTCTGCGTCGGCGCGGCGGAGCGCCTCGTCTCCCACCGCCGTGATCACGCCGTCTTCCGCCAGCAGCGCGGCGTCGGCGCGGGGTTCGGCGTCGGCGCTCCGGACCAGCAGCCGGCCGCGAATCAGCGTCTTCACCCTGACAGGATACATCGTTTGACGGCGGGGGCGGGCTCCGGCATGGTCGGCGCACCGATGGGCAAAGTCTACACGCCGCACGACCGCTCGATCCCGCCGCGCGGCCGGGAGTTCGACACGCCCGGCTTCCTGCCGGTCACGCCGGTGCTGGTCAGCGTCCTGGATGAGGAGACCGGCATACCGAACATCATGCCGTCGGTCGGCTGGGGCTGGCTCAACCGGCTGCCGTTCCTGCTCGGCGTGGCGGTGAGCGTGCAGGAGATCACCGGGGACTACTTCAAACGGGGCACTCACGAGCTGCTGCGCCGCGCCCGCGAATTCGCGGTCAACGTGCCGACCGACCGGCTGCGCGATGCGGTGGCCGCCTGCGGCCGGCTGTCGCGGGCCAAGGACGCCGTGGTCGACAAGTTCAAGGAGACCGGTCTGACGCCGGCGCCCGGCAAGCGCATCCGGTCGCCGCACATCGCCGAGTGCCCGATCAACTACGAGTGCAAGGTGCGGGAGGTGGTGAGCCTGGGATCGCACGACCTGTTTCTGGGCGAGGTGGTCGGCTGCTTCACCGACGGGGCGGTGCGCCCCGGCCGCTCGGCCGCGCAGGGCCACTCGCGCATCAAGCTGGCCCGCGACGACGGCGGCGCCACCGTCCTGGACTTCCCCGGCATGGTCCGGCTGGTGAGCGAGTAAAGCCCTACCGGTCGGCCTCCGCGTCCAGCGGCGCCGGCTCGCCGCGGTTGATCACCGCCCAGCCGGTCACGTCGCCGCCGTGCCATCGGTATGGCATCGGCATCACGGTCGCGGAACGGTCGGCCAACGGCACGGCGACCCGGCGGTGCCCGTTGCGGGCGGAGAGCTTGATCGCCGCCGCCGCCTCCAGGACCTGCCGGTAATCGTGCCCGCTGCACGTCGCCGGCCGGCCGTCGCGCACCGCTTCCATCAGGCTGTCGACTATGCCGAGGAACGGTCCTCCCAGCCGTTCGTCGTCGGTCGGTTCGTCCAGGAACGCGGGCCGCACCGGCCGGGCGCCGGTTCCCGTCCCCTTGAGCAGCACGGTGTCGGCGCCGCCGGCCAGATACACCGTTCCCTGCTCCCCGAACAGCGTCACCTTGTGCGCCCATTCGGCCGGCGCGTCGCGCGCCGCGGTGCAGACGTAGCCGCCGGTCATGCCGAGCGCGCCGTACGCCGCGCAGTCGTCGTCGCTCGCCGCCGCCTCCTCGGGAACCGTCCAGCCCTCCGCCCACGCCGCCTCGTCGCCGGTGGCGAAGCGCAGGAAGTTGAGGATCACGCAGCCGAGCCCCGACACCTGATCGCCCTGCGCCAGGAAGCCGTCGATGGCCGCTTCGGTAATGCGGCCGATGGCGCCGTCACGCACCCAGGCGCCGATCTTGTCGAGGTGGCGCACCTCCCACCACGCGGTGCCGCACGCGAACGCGGCCCCGCGCTCTTCGCAGGCGGCGACCATGGCGTCGGCGTCGGCCAGCCGCGCGGCGATCGGCTTCTCGCAGGAGATGCCCTTGACGCCCGCCTCCGCGCACGCGAGCACCGCGTCGCGCGCGGCGCTCACCGGCAGGATGTTGGCGACCACGTCCGGCGTTCGCCACGCCAACAGCTCCCGCACCGTGTCGAATTGGCGGGGAATCTTGTACCGTTCGGCGAATACCGCGCGCCGCGCCCGGGCGGTGTCGACCAGGGCGACCAGCTCCGCTTCCGGGTGCGCGGCGTAGGCCCTGGTGTACCGGCGGCCCCAATCGCCGCAGCCGCCGACCACCGCGACCCGCAGCTTCTCCCGCTTCTTCCCTCCGTTCACGGTCTGCCTCCCGCGCTCTGCGCCACGTCCGCGAAGTCGCGGTCCAACTCCTCCCAGACGGCCGGATCGATCCGTTGCCGGTAGGCGGCGACGTTCTGCGCCACCCGTTCCGGCGTGGAAAAGCCGAGCAGGACCGACGCGAAGCGCGTTTCGCGCAGGCAGAAGTGCAGGTTGAGGACGTGCAGGTCGAGGCCGCGCGCCGCGCACCAGTCGTACGTCCGCTTGGCGCGGCGCAGCTCCCCGGTCATCTCCACCCGGTCGGGCGTCACGCCGGCGGCGCGGGCCGCCACCGCGATCGGGTCTTCGCCGCCGAGCAGGCCGTTGAGCATGATCGACGCGTTGAAGACGCCCACGCCGGCCGCCGCGGCCGGCTCCAGCACCCCGGCCAGCGCGGAGCGCTCGATCAGGTTGTAGTCGCGGAAGGTGAGCGACACCTCGAAGTCGCCGGAGGCGATGCACGTGCGGTGATGGGCGTGCGGCCGGCAGCCCAGGCCGACGTGCCGGATGACGCCCTGCTCCTTGAGCCGCAGCAGCGCGTCGCGCGCCGCGTGCGGCGCCAGCACCGGCTCGATGTCGGCCGGGTCGTGCACGAGCATCACGTCCAGGTAGTCGGTCCTCAGCGCGCGCAGGCTCAGCTCGGTGCTGGCCATGATGGCGTCGTAGGAGTAGTCGTGCGGCCGCTGGCGCGACCCGGCCTTGCTTTCGATGATCAGGTCCTCGCGCCGGTTGCCGCGGCCGTACCACTCCTGCAACGCGATGCCGACGTACCGTTCGCTGTCGCCGCCGATGTAGGCGGCGGAGGTGTCGATCAGGTCGATGCCGGCCTCCAGCGCAGCCAGTACCGTATCGACGCCCAACCGCTCGTCGTGGCGGCCGCCGCGGCGGCCGAGCTGCGCGCCGCCTATGCCGAGCACCGGAACCTGCAGTCCGGTCCGCCCCAACGGGCGGCGCTCGTATTCGATCCGTTCCATGACGCGGATCATACCCGCCTTTGACACCGGCCGGTCGATGCCCGCACGGTGCAGGCCCCAAGGGAGGCCGTTGCGTTGTTGATCAAAGAGGTCAAGTTCTACGTCGTCGCCGCCGGCGAGCGGGAGCGCGCGGCGATCGGGCGCGGCGGCATGGAGCTGGTTCCGCCGGGATTGTCCGGGCTCTTTACGCACGGCGAAGGGCTCGGCGCCGGCGGCGATCTGCCCGAATACCGGGATCGGATGCCGGCCTACGACCTGATCCTGCGCCTGGTCACCGACGGCGGCCTCGACGCGCACGCCACCTACGCCACCGGGTTCAGCGCGACCGAGCTCGCCTGGCAGGCCCGGGAGTTCCTGGTCAAGGTCGCCCATCTGCTCACCGGCATGGACGCCTTCGACCGCGAGCGCATCTGGCAGCGCCTTTGGTACACGCAGCGCTTCATGTACACCGGCCGCGGCCTGATCCAGACCGTGGATGAGATGCTCTGGGACTTGGCCAGCCGCCACGCCCGGCTGCCGCTGTACCGGCTGCTGGGCGGCGCCCGCGACTCGCTGCCGGCGTACCGGAACATCGGCGGCCGGACCATCGACGATTACGTAGCCGACGCCGCCCGCGCGCGCCAGGAAGGGTTCAAGGGCGGCAAGGACCACTCCTACCGCGGCGTCGCCGGCAACACCGAGCTGTTCCGGGCGTTGCGGCAGGCGATGGGAGACGACTTCATCCTCATTCACGACGCGGTCGAGCACTACACCTGTGACGAGGCGATCAGGATCGGCCGCGAGATGGAGCGGCTCGGCTACGCCTGGATCGAGGAGCCGCTGCAGGACTTCGATCTCATGGGCCTGCGCAAACTGTGCGCGGCGCTCGACCTGCCGGTGATGGCCATGGAGTGGGTCGGATCGCTGGCCGGGCAGCCGTTCAACGCCTCCGCCTTCATCGCCATGCAGGCGACCGACATCGTGCGTCAGCGCGCCATCGGCATCACCGGCCAGATCAAGCTGGCGCAGCTCGCCGAGACCTTCGGGCTCGACGTGCACGGCGGCAACGCGCACGTGGTGCTGGCGATCCACAACGACCCGTTGTACGAATACGGATCGGAGGGGCCGCTGCCGCCGCCGCAAGACCCGGCGACCCTCACCTTCCGGGGCATCCGGGTGATCGACGACGGCCACCTGCGTATCCAGTGCGGCGATCTGCCGGTACAGGAACCGGATTGGGACCGGATCGAATCGGAAGCGGTGGAGGCGCTGTGATGGCGGGCCAGGGCGTTGCTGCGGCGGACCTGACGATCACCGGGCTGCAGGTGCGCGCGCCGGCCGGCGTGGTGCGGGTGCGGGCCGGAGGGGGAGGCGGGGAGTTGGAGGGCCAGGCGCTTATCGCCCCGGACCGGCTGCCGCCGGCGGCCACCGTGGAGCGGATGCGCGCGGCGCTGACCGGGCGCCCGCTGGCCGACCGGGAACGTATCTGGCGCGATCTGCGCGCCGCCGCGGCGGGGAGCGATCCGGCCGGGCTGGCCGGCGTCGACATCGCGCTGTGGGACCTGTGGTCCAAGGCGCTCGGACTCCCCCTGTACCGGGCGGTCGGCGGCTTCCGCACGCGGGTGCCGGTCTGCCTTGCCGGGGTTGCCGTCTGCGATTCCGGCGCCGAGGCCGCTGCCGCCGAGGCAGTGGGGGCCGAGCGTGACGGGTACCGAGGCTACCGGGTCGCCGGCGGGGCGGCCGCCATCGGCGCGCAGGCGCCGGCGCGCGTGCGGAAGCGCGCGCTGGACGCGGTGCAAGCCGTCCGAGACGCGGTGGCGCCGGACTTCCCGCTGCTCTATCGCGGCGCGCCCGCCGGCAGGCCGGAGGCGCTGGCGATCGGCCGCGCGCTCGACCGCGCCGGCTACGCGTGGTTCGAGGACCCGTTACCGGGCGCCGACGCGGAAGCGTTGCGGCAGCTCGCCGCCGAGCTCGACACGCCGGTGCTGGCCACGGTGAGCGGCGCCGCCGCCGGCCGGCAGGCGGCCGGGCACTTGGCCCGGCAATCGGCCGACCTGATCCGCGTGCGCGTGCCGGCGGTCGGCGGCATCACGGAGGCGTTGAAGATCGCGCGGGCGGCCGAGGCGTTCGGGGTCAACTGCGAGATCGACCCCGACGACGGCAACGGCGGCCATGCCACGGCGGGGATCATGGGCGCCGTGCGCAACGCCATGTTCCTGCTCTGGGAACCGGGCGAGCGCGGCGACCGGGCGCGCGCCGCCGGCGGGCTGATCCGCGCGCCGATGGTCGTGCGGGACGGCCACGTCACCCTGAGCGCGGAGCCCGGCCTGGGGCTGCTCCTCGACCGGAACCGGATCGACGGAAGCTGACGAATCAGGCAAGCCGCTGGCCCAGGTCGACCGGCAACGCCGCGCGCGGATCGGCGTGCGGCCGGCCCGGCGCCGGCGGCTCCAGGAAGGTCACGCTCTGGTAGAAGTCGTCCAGCGCGACGAACGAGCCGTTCTGCTCGGCCCAGCGCCGCATGGCGCGGTTGCAGCTATGCCGCCACGACAGCACTTCGACGCGCCAGCCGCGGCGGCGCATGCGTTCCAGGTCGGCGTGAAAACCCACGCCGTCATCGAACCCGGCGCCGTCGCCGGTGAGCATGACCGCTATGCCCGGATCGCCGTTGTAATCGAAGGCGTCGCGCAGCATCGCCGTCTGCAGCGCCTGATCGACGCCCTGTTCGCGGTGGTGCATCTCACCGCGCTCGAGGAGCTGAACGGTAACGCCCTCGTTCTCCATGCGGTTCCAGACGTGGCGCAATTCGGGCGGAATGGAGCCGACGGCGATGGCGTGCTCGATCGGGCGATCCGCGCAGGCCAACCTCAACAGATTCCGAAAATGGATGCGTATCCGGTAGCGGGCCGCTTCGCCTTCGCGCTCGATCGCCGCCTGCTGCGCGCTGATGAAGATGTTGGAGTTGTCCCAGTAGATGAAGGTCTTTTCCATGAGCTATCGGTCAACACCGTACAATCTACACGCGCGCCGTGTTCGTCAAGCTGACGGACGGCGCGGCGCGCGCTACGGCAGGGCGAGCTCGCGGCAGAAGGTCCAGAACGGCAGCACGCGCGTGCCGGCGGCGGCGTCGCCGAAGTCCGCGGCGCCCAAGTGGACCTGGTAGAAGCGGGGAATGGAGGTGCGCTCGCGCACGTAGCGGCAGGTTGGCGAGGCGTTGCGCTCGCCGCTCTTGCACTCGACGGCGAGCTCGGGCCGTCCGTCGCGGAGCACCACGAAGTCGATCTCGCGCCCGTCGGTGTCGCGGAGGAAGCGCAACTCCATCGCATACCCCTCGGTGTCTTCGATGAAGTGGCAGTACTTGAGCAGGTGGCCGGCCACCAGGTTCTCGAAGCGGGCGCCGGGATCGTCCACGCGCGACCAGTCCCAGAAGTAGAGCTTCCGTTCCTTGCGGACCGCTCGGATGGCGGCTGACCCGAACGGCGCCACCCGGTAGCAGAGATAGAGCCGCTCGAACGCCGCGATCCAGCGTTCGACGCTGTCGTGGGACGCCTGCAGCAGTATGCGCAAACGGTTGATCGACAGCGGCGAACCGACGCAGGAGGGCAGGTGAGCCAGCAGCAGGTCGAGCCGCGACACCTCGCGGACCTGTTCCAGATCGCGCAGGTCCTCATGCACGACGCGGGCGGAGTGCTCGCGCAGCCAGCGGCGGTGAAAGCGCTCCTCGCCGCGCAGAAACGGTTCCGGGAACCCGCCGAACCGGAGCAGATCGGCGGTCGACTCGGCACCGGCGGGCCGGCCGCATTCCGGCAGGGTGAAGGGGTGCAGGCGGTAGTAGTGGTACCGGCCCTGCAGGGAGTCGCCGCCCTTGCGGTAGTAGTCGAGCCGCGCCGAGCCGGTCACCAGGAAGGAGATCGACGACTTGTGCGTGTCGTAGAGCCCTTTGATCAGCCCCCGCCACTCCGCGTACTTGTGGAGTTCGTCGAAGATGATGCGCGGCTGACCCGGCGGCAACCGCGCGGCCAGGATCGCCTGGCGGTCGGACAGGTCGTCCCAGTTGAGGTAGGCAGGCGACGACTCGTCGCTCCCGGCGCCGAGCAGCGACAGCGCGAACGTGGTCTTGCCGACTTGGCGCGGGCCGCCCACGAACACCATGCGCGCGGCAAGGTCGGCGGTGGCGGCGGCGGAGAGGTAGCGGGGCGTCCGTGGTCCGGTCGGCAGGGGCATGAGTGTTTTCGGGTGCACCCGAATATACTCATGGGTGTTTTCCGGTCAACCCCAAAACACTCATGCGGGACGGAACGCCGGGGCGGTCAGGCGAGCGCTTCCCGGATTGACCGCGCCACCTGTTCCGCCAGCACCTCGGCGCCCGCGGCGGTGAAGTGGACGTTCCGGGGCGGCTGCAGCGCCGTGACCCGCGGCAGGGCGAGCGTGTAGAGATCGTCGACGGAAATGCCGCGCGCGGAGACGATCCGGTGCGCTACGCCGTTGTAGCGCGCCACGTCGGCCGGCGCGCGGTTGGGCGTCCCCTCCTGCACCGGCGTGGTGGTGGCCCAGATGAGCCGCGCGCCGGTCGCCTCCAGCCGCGTGAAGAGCGTTTCCAGGTTGCGGCCGTACTCCTCGACCTCGACTTGGCGGGCGTCCGGGCTTTCCAGGCGTGTGACGTCGTGGATGCCCCAGTTGCAATGGATCACCCGCCAGCCGCCGTCTCCCAGGTAGCGATCGAGGCCGGCCACGCTGTGGCGGGTGGACCGGCAGTTGTCCGGCGCGCGATGCACGGCCGCCGCGCCGGCCAGTCGCCGCCGCACCGGCGCGGTGTAGGACATGGAGATTGAGTCGCCCAACAGGAGCACGCGCGGCAGCGCCGGATCGCCCCGCACGTAGGCCATCTCCGGCCGGTTGCGGAGCGGCGCGGGCACCAGCGCCCACCAGTCGGCCTCGGTCATCGGTGAAGGAGCGTAGCACGAAACGCGTACCTGGGGGTTCATGGCTACCTGTACCGTGAGACGATCTTTGCGGTCATGCGCGAGGCGCCGCAACGGCGCGTGGACAAAGGCGGGCGTTCGGGTGATGATCGATGCTGTCATGGCTACCGAACACAAGCAGAAGGCGAGCACGACCGCGATTCTGGTGGCGGCGATCCGGGCCAGCCACCTGATCTGGAACCAGCCGGCGATCTTCTCCGACACCTACGCGCTGCAGATGGTGACGCCGTTCTGGCGGCAGGTCGCCAAGAACCGGCTGCTCAACTGGCTGATCAAGGACGCCCTGCTGGGCGTGCTCAAGCCCATTCACACCGAGGCGATCCTGCGCGTCCGCTTCACCGAGGACCGGCTCCGCGAGGCGGTCGCCGACGGCGTGGGGCAGTACGTGATCCTGGGGGCGGGGCTCGACACGTTCTCACTCCGCCAGGACGACCTGGCCGACCGCCTGCGCATCTTCGAGGTCGACCAGCCGGCCTCCCAGGCGATGAAGCGCGAACGGCTGACCGCCATCAACGGCAGCGTTCCCGGCAACCTGACCCTGGTGCCGGTCGACTTCGAGACCGACCACCTGGACGACGCGTTGCGCGGCGCCGGCTTCGACGCCGACAAGCCCGCGTTCTTCTCCTGGCTGGGGACCACCTACTACCTCACCGGAAACGCCATCACCGACACCCTGGACCGCATCTCCTCGCTCGCCGCTCCCGGCAGCCGCATCGTCTTCGACTACAAGTACCCGCGCGAGATGGTTCCCCCCGACGGGATCGAGTTCACGGAGAAGTTGGAGCAGTTCGTCGCGCGCCGCGGCGAGCCGATGATCTCCACCTTCAGTCCCGACGACATGAAGGCCGAGATGGGGCGGGTCGGGTTCGAGGAGGTCGACAGCGTGTCGCCGGCGCAGGCGACGGAGCGCTACTTGCAGAGGCGCACCGACATGACCGCCCCGGCCCCCAACTTTGCCTTCGCGCTGTTCGCCAAGAAGCCCAAGAAGTAGCGCGGCCGGGAAGTAGCGCGGGCCGGTCAACCCACCCACACCACGCGGTTCGACAACAGGTCGTCGCAGGTGCTCCCTGCCGGGCCGGCGGTGTAGATGATGCCGGGCGTGGCCGGCGGCGGCCCGAATCCCAGGGGCCGCTCCAGGTGGGGAAACCAGTGCGCCGTGCCGGGATCGGCCGCGCTCACCTGCTCCACGGCGAAGGTGGCGCCGCCGTCGTCGGACGTGAAGCGCACGACCTCGCTGGCGGGATCACCCCACGGCGCCTCGTCCCCAACCCGCTCGGTGGTCGTCACGCCGACCAGCCGCCCGGCGGCGTCGAACACGACGCTCGGCGCCAGTCCGAAGCAACGCCCCGGCGCGAGCTCGACCCGTTCGTTCAGGACGATGCGGCGCCAGCTTCCGTCGCCGTTCGGCGTGCACACGGTATTGGTCCCGACGCCGCCTGACCACTCGCTGTGCACCAGCCACGGCGCGCCGTCCGCGGCCGCCGCCACTGCCCCGGCCGCCAGGGCGCTCCCGTAGTCGATGCCGCCGGCGGCGAGCACCTCGACGCTGTCGGCCGTGACCGGCAGCTGCGCCGGCGTCCCGTCCGATCGCTGCCACGTCCGCCCGGCGTCCGGGCTGAACAGATAGCCGACCGTCTGCAGCCGGCCGTAGGCGCCCGCGTCCGACTTTTCGTGAAAGCGGAGCGTCATGTGCAGGCTCCGGCGGTCCGGTCCCCAGGCGTAGGACTCGCCGAAGTGGGTGTACTGCGGGTGGCGTGAGCGCGCCAGCACCAGCGGCTCGCTCCAGGCGCCGCCCGCACTCCTGCGCAGCAGGTGGAGCTCCCAGGGCCGTTCGTGTCCCAGGCGGCGTTCGCGCGTCAGGAAGCTGCGGCGGCAGCTCAACAGCAGCTCGTCGTCGGCGCCCACGGCGAGCTTCGGGTACGTGTAGGCGTCGCCGATCAGCTCCTCCTCCGTCCACTCCGAGGAGTCGCCGGGGCGCACGGACCGCCGGTACCGGATCGCGTGGTGATGCGGGTAATAGGCGACGTGCAGGTAGCCCCGGCTGTCGCAGACCAACGCCGGACCGCCGTGGTTGTCATACGCTTCGCCGATGGTGCAGGTCGGGGACCAGCTGCCGCTCCGGCGGTCGAGGGTGCGTATCCGCACGCGAAACCCTTCGGCGACCGAGTCGAGCCAGGCGACGTGCGCCAGGTCGCCGGCCGTGACGATCTTGTTCTCCTGCGGGTAGGCGGTGGCGCGTCCGCACCCGTTGACGGAGAGCAGCTGATTCGGCGCGCGTCCCGTGTGCATGGCAGACACCCCGTGATCGACCATAGCACACCGGGGGATGGCGCTCGACCGCAAGCGGTGGCGGCGCGGACCGGGCCGCCTGCCGGGGCGGGTGGCGCTACCGGGGCCGGATGGTGACGGTGCGCGACCGGTCGAGGTATCCGGGGCCGGTGACGTACTGCACCGCTCCCCGGTGGATGGGGTGCGCGCCGGCGCCGTGCACGTGCCCGCACAGCACGGCGATCAGGTTGCGGGCGGCCAACAGCCGGTCGATGAACTCTTCGGTGCTCGGCAGGTTGCCGGACGTGCGGGCGCGCTCCCGGCCGGGGAGGCGCCGGTCGATGTCGTCCGGCGAGCCGGGGTCGGGGTCGCCGCAGAGCGGAATCGGCGCCCGTGACGATGGTGGCGGCGCGTAGTACGGGTCGTGGTCGCCCGGCAGCCGAAACGGCATATGCGCCAGCAGCACGACCGGCAGACCGCCGGCCAGCCGGTCCGTGAAGAAGGTGAGCTGCTCCGGGTCGATCTGACGGGTGCTGTTGTCGATCGCCACGAAGCGGACGCCGCCCAGGTCGAGCGAGTCGGCGTGGGGCGGCCGGCCGCGGTAGAGCGGCAGCAGCGACCGTTCGCGCCACTCGCGGCGCCGGTCGTCCGGGCTCCCCGGCATGCCGGCGTAGGACCAGTCGTGGTTGCCGGCCGTGAACATGCTGCGGCGGCCGGCCGACTCCAGGAGGCGGTGCACGGCGGCGACCGCGGTGGGTGACGGGTAGTTGACGTGGTCGCCGGTGAGCGCGATCAGGTCGTGCCGTTCGGCGCGGGCGCGAGCCATCTGTGCCCTGAACGTATCCAGGGTCGGGTAGTCGGCAAACAGCCGGTCCATCCGTTCGCCGTAGTGGGCGTACGGCCGGTCGGCCTCCTCGTGCGGGACGCTGACGTGGGAGTCGGTCACGTGCAGCACGCGCAACGGCCCGTCGATGCCGGCCACGCCGATGGTCGCCGTCTCGTCGGTCCAGGCGTGCGTGCTCGGGGTCATGGTGGTCGGGAGCGTTGGCGTGCGCGCGCGGCGCGCTGGCTGCGCCGGCGGCTCAGTCGACAGTGACGGCGGTGCCGCTGGCGGTCACCATGAGCATGCTGCCGCCCTGGCCGACCACTTCGTAGTCCAGGTCGATGCCGACGACCGCGTTGCCGCCCCGTTGGCGGGCTGCGTCCTCCATCTCCTGCAGGGCGATCTGACGGGCGTTGCCCAGCTCCTCCTCGTAGGCCGCCGCGCGTCCGCCGACGATGTCGCGGATGCCGGCGAAGAAGTCCTTGAAGATGTTGGCGCCGATGATCGCCTCGCCGGTGACGATGCCGCGGTACTCGCTGATGTTCTTGCCCTGGATGGTCGGGGTGGTGGTCAGGATCACTGCTTGAGTCTCCTTTCGTTTCTGTCGGGGAGTTTCGGTCCCGTGCGCCGGGACCGGTCGAACGATGCCACGTGCTCCCGTTCTTTACAATGGCCCGATGCGGGCCGGCCGGATCGCGGCAGAGCGGGACGGCGCCGCGTCGCGTCTGCGAGGGCTTACGTTGACCGGCCATCGCGGCGCCCTCACCATCCGCTCCGCGTCAGGTCAGCGGTCCGCCTTGGGGAAGTAGACGCCGGGAGCTTGCAGGACCGGCGCCGTGCGCCTACCATCCGCTGCCAGCGTGACGACGACTACTCGAAGCAGAGCCGGGCTCACCTTCGACGACTACCTTGCGTTTCCCGACGACGGCGCAAGGCATGAGATCATCGCCGGGAGGCACTACGTGAGCGCCGCTCCCTACCTTGATCACCAGCGTATCTCGCGCCGCATCCACTTTCAGCTCTACGAACAGATCGAATTGCCGGGCCAGGGGGAAGTGTTCAACGCTCCCACCGCCGTGCAGCTCTCCGACCACGACGTCGTGGAGCCCGACTTGCTGGTGGTGCTGGCGGCGCGGAGCTCCTACCTGACGGCGCGCAAGGTAGACGGGCCTCCCGACTTGGTGGTGGAGATACTGTCACGATCGAGCGAGCGCAGGGACCGCGGCCTGAAGCTGCGTCTCTATGAGCGGGCCGGCGTGGGCGAGTACTGGATCGTCGATCCGGTGGCGCGCCGCGTAGTGAAGTACGTGCGCCGGGGCACGCGCTTGGAGCCGGCCGGCGCGTTCGGCGAGCTGCCGGGCGTGGTGGTCGATCTGGGCCGGGTGTGGTGGCCGTAGCGGCGACTGCCGGCGGCTCAGGTCAGCGGTCCGCCTTGGGGAAGTAGAACGACACGACCAACGTAACCAACGGAAGGTCGGTGATCGAAACGTCGCCGCGCGACTCCGGCATGCTCACAGCCCCCGAATGCACCCGACGGCGTGGAGATCGCCGGTCTCCCGGTCTTCCGCCACGATGCCCAACGACCTGCCCCTGGACGCTTCCGCCTCCGCCAGGGAGATCACCGCCAGCGCGCGTCGCACCGCTTCGTCGGCGCTGATACCATTCCGGGACGCGAACCGGTCCAGCACCTTGCCGAACGAGCTCCGGATTTCAAGGGTCATGCGCTTCAATAGGACTGTTTCTCCTTCGGCCGGCCGGGGTAGTTTGGATTGAACCCACCTGTCAAGGTACCTGAGCGTTCCGTTTTCGTCCATGCGCGTCACCGTTACCGAGGTCGGCAACATTCTCACCCGCACCAGCGGGTTCCTGCGCACCGTCAGCTCCCACTCGGCGCAGCCCTACCGCGGTTGCGCGTTCGGCAACGCGCTGTGCGGGGTGGGCTGCTACGTGCGCCACAACGGCCACGTCACCCGCGGCCGCCCGTGGGGGTCGTTTCTGGAGGTGCGCGCCAACGCCGCGGCCTCCTACCGCGCCGGCGTGGCGCGTGAGCGGCGCTGGGCGCGACGCGCGCGCGGCGCCTTCAGCATCTTTCTGTCGAGCTCCACCGAGCCGTTTCTGCCGCAGGAAGCGCGCTACGGGGTGACCCGAGGGCTGCTCGCCGCCATGCTGGAGGAGCAGCCCGACCTGCTGATCCTGCAGACCCACTCTCACCGCGTGACCGCCTGCCTCGACCTGTGCCGCGAGCTGCGCCGGCGCTGCCGGCTGCGCGTGCATCTCTCCATCGAGACCGACCGCGAGCGATTCCCCGGCCTGCCGCCCCACGCCAGCCCGGTGGAGCGGCGCTTCGAGGCGGCGCGCGCCTTGACCGAGGCCGGCATCGAGACGGTGATCACGGTAGCGCCGCTGCTGCCGATCGGCGACCCCGAACGCTTCTTCGCGCGCGTGGCGGAGTGCGCCTCGGCGGTGGTGATCGACCACTTCATCGGCGGCGACGGCTCCGCGGACGGCGGCCGCACCCGGCGCACGACCCTGCCGCAGGCGATGGCGGCGGTGGAGCCCGGCTCCCTCGGCTTGGCCTACCGCGACCGCATGGCCCGCATCGCCCAGCGCCACCTCCCCGGCCGCGTAGGCATCAACATCGACGGCTTCGCCGCCCGCTACCTCTGAGGGTGTTGCGACGGTGGCGACGGTGGCGCAGCGTGCGTGCTCGCCCGTTGTCACACCGTACCATCCTCCCTATACTGCCGCCGATTTCGAAGATCATCGACAGACGAAGTCTCGGAGGGGGAATCGAAATTGGGAGACAGATCGGCAATCGAATGGACCGACGCGACATGGAACCCGGTGACGGGTTGCACGAAGGTCTCACGCGGCTGCGAAAACTGTTATGCCGAGCGGTTTGCCGAACGATTTCGCGGTGTACCCGGGCATCCGTTTCAAAGCGGATTTGACCTCACGCTTCATCACGGCAGGCTCAAGCAGCCGCTCGCTTGGAAACGACCGCGGAGGATATTCGTCAATTCGATGAGCGACCTGTTCCATAAGGAATTAGATACGGATTTCATCGATCTTGTATTTGATACGATGGAGGCTGCCGATCACCATGTATTCCAGATACTCACAAAGCGTAGTTCTCTGATGAAGACATACCTGACACGACGATACGCCAACGGCTCGGCGCCGCAGCATATCTGGTGCGGAGTCTCCGTCGAAGATCGTAAAGCAGCATCAAGAATCCAACATCTTCAAGACGCTCCCGTGTGCGTCCGGTTTCTTTCCATCGAGCCACTTCTTGGTCCGGTAGGAGAACTCGACCTTGAAGGTATCTCATGGGTCATTGTCGGCGGAGAGAGCGGTCCCAGGGCGCGCCCGATGGAGCTACAGTGGGTCCTTGACATCAGAGACCAATGTAGGAGAAACTGCATTGATTTCTTCTTCAAGCAGTGGGGAGGACCAACACCGAAGTCCCGCGGACGCCGCCTTGAAGGTGTGGAATACAACGCCATGCCTTCCTCCGCGTGAGCAACGCCCCCATCGTCTCCCGCGTCTGGAGCATCTGCACCACGCTGCGCGATGACGGCGTGAGCTATGGCGACTACCTCGAGCAGCTCACCTATCTCATCTTCCTCAAAATGGCCGACGAGTACGGCAAGCCGCCCTACCTCCGTGACGTGGGCATTCCTGCCGTGTACGACTGGCAGAGCCTGCGCGCGAAGCGGGGCGCGGAACTGGAACGGCACTACGCCACGCTGCTGCGCGAACTCGGCGCCCGCCACGGCATGCTCGGCCAGATCTTCACCAAGGCGCAGAACAAGATTCAAGACCCGGCGAAACTCTACCGCCTCATCGACATGGTGGACGACACCGACTGGGTGACGCTCGGGGCGGACGTCAAGGGCGACATCTACGAAGGGCTGCTGGAAGAACGCCGAGGACACCAAGTCGGGCGCGGGCCAGTACTTCACTCCGCGCCCTCTGATTCGCGCCATGGTCGAGTGCGTACGCCCCGAGCCTGGCAAGCGCATTGCGGACCCCGCGTGCGGCACCGGCGGGTTCTTTCTCGGCGCCTACGACTACATCACCAACCCCGATCACTTCACCCTCAACCGGCAGCAGAAGGAATTCCTCAAGATCAACACGTTTCACGGCAACGAGATCGTCGCCAACACGCGGCGCCTGTGCCTGATGAACCTGTTTCTGCACAACATCGGCGAGATCGACGGCCGCGCGCCGGTCTCGCCGAACGACTCCTTGATCGCTGACGACGGCGAGCGCTATGACTACGTGCTGGCGAATCCGCCGTTCGGCAAGAAGAGCGCCCTGAGCTTCACCAACGAGGGGGGTGAACAGGAAACCGGCGACCTGACCTACAACCGGCAGGACTTCTGGGCGACCACCTCCAACAAGCAACTCAATTTCGTGCAGCACGTCCGCACCATGCTCAAGATTAGCGGACGCGCCGCCGTCGTCGTGCCGGACAACGTGCTGTTCGAAGGCGGCGCCGGCGAGACGATCCGAAAGAAGCTGCTCGCCAACACCGACCTGCACACCATCCTGCGCCTGCCGACCGGCGTCTTTTACGCGCAGGGGGTCAAGGCCAACGTGATCTTCTTCGACAACCGCGAGGCAAGCGATCAGCCCTGGACGAAGCAGGTGTGGTACTACGACTACCGGACCAACATTCACCACACGCTCAAGCGAAAGCCGATGCGCTATGAGCATCTGGCCGACTTCATCCGCTGCTACAACCCGCCGAACCGGCACGCTCGCACGCCAATCTGGGACGAAAAGGACGCGCCCGACGGCCGCTGGCGCAGCTACCGCTACGACGAGATCGCCGCCCGCGACAAGACCAGCCTCGACATCTTCTGGCTCAAGGACCGGAGTCTCACCGACCTGGAAGGCCTGCGCGATCCCGAGGACTTGGCCGCGCAGATCATTGAGAACCTGGAAGCTGGCCTCGCCAGCTTCCGCAAGGTTCTGTCAGAATTGACATCGCGACGCAGTACTGTCCGGTTTGGAGACCATCGCGTGATTGTAACTGATTACACACATAAAGGTTACAGGCAAAATCGGGTGGTGGCGACTTGAACTTGATTCGGCCGTCTCACGCGATCCGCTGGCTCACAGCCGTCCGGCGTACCGGTCGGTTCGCCACAGCCGACCGGCGGCTCGGTGCAGCACCCCTCGGCCGCATTCGCCTAACCTGCTGGCATGTATTTCGGCCAGACCCTGTTCTCCCAGGTAATGAACTACCTGCCGTGGACGACTTTCGCTCGCATCGTCGATCGCTACGCCGGCGACCGCAAGGTCCGTACGTTACGCTGCACCGAGCACTATCGTGCGCTCGCCTTCGCGCAACTCACGCACCGCGAGAGTCTGCGCGACATCGAAGCCTGCCTGGCGGCTCGTTCTACCAAGCTCTATCACTGTGGATTCCGGACACCGGTGCGCCGCTCTACCTTGGCCGATGCCAACGAGCGGCGCGATTGGCGGATCTACGCGGACTTCGCCCAACGGTTGATCGTGCAGGCGCGCGCACTGTACGCCGACGAGATGTTGGCCACCAAGTTGAACGAGACCGCCTACGCGCTGGACTCCACGACCGTCGATCTCTGCCTGTCGATCTTCCCCTGGGCGGCGTTCCGAGCCACCAAGGCGGCGGTCAAGATGCATACCCTGTTGGACTTACGAGGTTCGATCCCAAGTTTCATTCACATCTCCGACGGCAGGTTACACGACGTCAACGTGCTTGATTTGCTGGTGCCGGAGGCTGGCGCGACGTACGTCATGGACCGCGCCTACATCGACTTTCAACGCCTGTACGCGCTGGACCGGCCGGCGCCTTCTTCGTGACTCGTGCCAAGAAGAACATCCGCTACCGGCGCCTGTACTCCACGCCGACGGACCGAACGCTAGGAGTCATCTCGGATCAGATCATCGCTTTGGGTGGGGCGCAGGCCAAGCTGAGGTACCGGGACCGTCTGCGGCGTGTCCGCTACAGGGACCCACAATCCGGCCAAACACTGGTGTTTCTGTGAGGTGGTCCCGGTTGTTAGGACAGTTCGAGGGGTAGGTTAAGGTGTATCCGTCGGTTGTCAACCCACCCCTCCTCTGAATATCCGGTGACGGTAGCCGGAGGTGAGATCCGGGGCCGGGTTCGCGTCTCCCTGCGGATCGCGGCAGACCTCTTGTTCCCGGAACCTGCCGTTTCAGCCCCATCCCCATGTCCATGCGGACTACGCCACCTGCGCGGCGAGCACGCCGCTGTAGGCTTCCGCAGGCGTCCGCCCAGCCAACGCCGAGTGGGGGCGTACCTCGTTGTAGTACTTCATCCACTTGGCGATCTCTCGGCGCGCCGCGAAGCCGTCCGTCATCTCGTGCAGGTACACCGCCTCGTACTTCAACGACCGCCACAGCCGCTCGATGAACACGTTGTCCATGCAGCGCCCACGACCGTCCATTGAGCAGCGTATGCCGGCCGCCTCCAACTGTCCCGTCCATGCCCGGCTGGTGAACTGGCTGCCCTGATCGGTGTTGACGATCTCCGGCGTCCCGAAGCGCTCCCGCGCCTCCGCCAGCGCCAGCAGGCAGAACTCGCAGTCCAGCGTATTCGCCAACTGCCACGCCAGCACTCGCCGACTCGCCCAGTCCATGACCGCCACCAGGTACAGGAACCCGTCCTGCACCGGGATGTAGGTGATGTCCGCGCACCACACCTGATTCGACCGCGTAACGGTAAGCCCTCTCAGCAGATACGGATACACTCGGTGATCCGGGTTCGGCACCGTGGTGCGCGGCTTGCGGTAGATCGCCGCCAATCCCAGCAGCCCCATCAGCCGCCGCACCCGGTGGCGGCCTACCAGCATCCCGTCCCGCGCCAGATGGCGGACCATCTGGCGACTGCCGTAGAACGGATAATCCATGTACAGCTTGTCGATGCGGCCCATCAAGTTCAGCGTCGCCGCGCTTTCTCCGACCGCCTCGTAGTACAGCGCCGAGCGGCTCACGCCGAGCAGCCGGCACTGGCGGCTCAAGCTCAGACGCGAATGCTCCCGGTCAATCATCTGCTGTCGCTTCTGTGGGCTCAGCGACTGAGCCCGCGCGCTAAAAAATCGCGCTCCACGGTCAACTCGCCGATCTTGGCATGCAGGTCGTGGATCAGCGCTTCCTGATCTGTGTCGCCGCGCTTGCCGGTCGCCGCGAACAGTTCCTCGAGTCCGTCCTGGGCTTGCCGCTTCCAGCCGCTCACCTGATTCGGATGAACTTGGTGCTTGGCCGCGATCGCCTGCACCGTGCGGTCCCCGCGGAACGCCTCCATGACCACCTTGGCCTTGAACTGCGCTGTGAATCGGCGTCGTTTCGTCGCCATCCCGTTGGCCCTCCTCATGGCCTCGGATACACCTTAGCCTCCTGTCCAGTTTTCCGGGACCACCTCACTCACCAACCGGACCGGACTTGATGCGGTGACGATCTGTGGTTTGTACAAGAGTCGGTGGCAGGTCGAGTTGTTCTTCAAGTGGGTCAAACAGCACCTGCGGGTGAAGCGTTTTCTCGGGGTTTCGGAGAATGCCGTGAAATCGCAACTGTGGATAGCGGTGTCGGTCTACGTGCTGGTCGCGATTATCCGCAAGCGGCTGGGGATCGACACGCCGCTCTACACAATGCTACAGATCTTATCGGTCATGCCATTCGAGCAAGTACCGCTACATGAAGCACTTACGATGGAAGATTACAGTTCGGACCCGGACCCATCCGATAAACAGTTGCGGTTGCTTGATTTATGACCGGACACTACTGATCGCGACGATAAACAGCGGCGAGACCTTCTTCTGCACTCTAATCTATCAATTGCTTACGCGCTATTTTCGACTATCACGGAGGTCGCCGAAACGCGACCAGCCGGGAAATATCAGTGTCTCGGGAAAACAAATGACGTCCGACGAACCAAGTCGCTTTAGCGCGCGTGACCGGCGCTTACCATCATGCGTCAAGATCTCGATCTCTCCCTCCTGCGCAAGCTCAATTAAGATACTATTGAGATCAGAAAACCGAGCCGCAGTACGATTCGCAACCGCTTGCTGAAAAGCTCCTACTGAAACTGGTTGATCCGATGCTAAGCGAAATATCTCCTTCGGCAATGAGATCAAGAGCTGATCGTGAAGCTGCTTCTCATCCGCCGCTCCAAAACGAAATAGTGGTAGCGTCTCGGAGTCCCTCAATGTGTCCCATCCAAGCATGCCAAAGTCCCCAGAACCATAATGTTCGAACGTGTTAGAGATCTCCCAATGACGCTGTATCATCACATCTCGCGCAGTAGGGTGTTGCGACAGATGAAAGAACCACAGCGCTCTCCTCGATCGTTCTGGACGAATAAAGAACGGTGTATCAAACTGAGCGCCTGTGAGCGAACGAGTATGATCACGCAACACTCTTTGGACAAGCGCTCGCCCGCCGTCTCCGTCTCTGAGCCTGATCAAATCGTGTATTTTTGAATCGGATAATTCAAGGGGACTTACGGACTTGATAAAGGACGGCTTCTCGGAAAGGAAGTTCGTCAGTGCGTCCGCGGCAAAAGTAAGAATTACTTCAGCCGCCGGAAGCTCACGAAGTATCCGAGCAATAAGGGCGAATTTAACTTGTGCGTATCCGGTCTGGTCGAGAAGAAAAATGGCGCGCCTCGCGCGCGGCTGGCGTCTCGACACGTTCTCAATGATCTGCCCTGCGACCTCTCCAAACGGCGCGGTGTATATCTTGATGTTGCCATCGCTCACTTGGTAACCGCGCTCAGTGAGCACCTTTCGGAGATGGTCCGTGTGTTCCGTCTTCTTGTCCACAAAATGGAACCTACAGTCGAAGCGTAGCGGCTTGTTGCGTCCGGAGTTAAGCCTCGACTCTGCTGTGCAGGTTTCCTTTAGCATGATCAAGGGAGTCCCATCTACGGATTCGCTGCCGTCGCTAAAGACACCACCGCCAGCAAATCCATCCACGAGATCGAGTCTGAATTCATCGCGAGAAGGATTAGCGTTTAGTCGGTCGAAATAGGCCCGTAAGTACTGACGCAATACGGAGAGCTTCGCCTTGCTAGCCGGCTCGATCGGAGGAGGATGTTCATTAGGATGCCATTGGAACTGCATGAAATTCTCCGTAGAAGCGGTATGGTGATATTCTTTCGCCGGGTTTGGTGGCACCCGGGATCGCACCATGGCGTCGCCAGGGGCGGTGCGCCGGTAGCGCTGGTTCATGCTCGTCGGCTTGTCCGGCAGCGTCATCTCGACCAAACCTGCTTCAAGGGCAGGCCGGAGATACACAGCAATGAAGTGCTGTCGGTGAGTGAGCCGCAGGGCCGCCTGCAATTCGGCCCGCCCCATCTCGCGCGTCAGGGCCGCCAACAGCCGTTCAACTTGCTCGGTAGCTTGTGCGGTACCCTGTTCGGTGCCTTGTGCGGCGCCTTGCTCGGCGCCTTGCTCGGCGAGCTCTACGTCGGCTTGTTCATGTACCGGGAGCCGAGTCTCGAACCAAGTACGGCCTTCGTCGGTGTCGAAGACCGGCGCCGGGGAACCGTTTTCCCGCATCGCGCGCAGAATCTTCGGTATCCCGGTAGACCGTCCCTCGGCCAAGTCGAGTTCCTTGAGAAACTCGCCGATGCGGCGATTGCGGTAGCGGCGGCTTACGGCCCGCCCGATCTGCAGCTCATCCATACGGATTGAGCGGTCGGCGCCGGGATAACTCGCGATCGTCAGTTCCTGCCGGGTGATGCGTACCTCGACCGGCTCGCGCACCTCGTATGAACGATGGTAGATGGCGTTGGCCATAGCTTCCTCAATAGCGGCGATGGGATAATTCCAGAATCGCTCCGCCTCGGGCCTGTCCGGATGCTTGACGACGGTCTCCTTGAGAAAGTGCCGTTCGATGAACTTGATGGCCGCGCGCAGGATGACGCCCAACGGGCCGTGAAACACCTTCTCGTCGAAGCGATCGCCGCCGGGGCCGTCGGGAAACCACACGACGTCGATCTGGGTTGCGGGCAGTACTGTCCGGTTTGGAGACCGTCGCGTGATTGTAACTGATTACACACATAAAGATTACAGGCAAAATCGGGTGGTGGCGACTTGAACTTGATTCGGCCGTCTCACGCGATCCGCTGGCCCACAGCCGTCCGGCGTACCGGTCGGTTCGCCACAGCCGACCGGCGGCTCGGTGCAGCACCCCTCGGCCGCATTCGCCTAACCTGCTGGCATGTATTTCGGCCAGACCCTGTTCTCCCAGGTAATGAACTACCTGCCGTGGACGACTTTCGCTCGCATCGTCGATCGCTACGCCGGCGACCGCAAGGTCCGTACGTTACGCTGCACCGAGCACTATCGTGCGCTCGCCTTCGCGCAACTCACGCACCGCGAGAGTCTGCGCGACATCGAAGCCTGCCTGGCGGCTCGTTCTACCAAGCTCTATCACTGTGGATTCCGGACACCGGTGCGCCGCTCTACCTTGGCCGATGCCAACGAGCGGCGCGATTGGCGGATCTACGCGGACTTCGCCCAACGGTTGATCGTGCAGGCGCGCGCACTGTACGCCGACGAGATGTTGGCCACCAAGTTGAACGAGACCGCCTACGCGCTGGACTCCACGACCGTCGATCTCTGCCTGTCGATCTTCCCCTGGGCGGCGTTCCGAGCCACCAAGGCGGCGGTCAAGATGCATACCCTGTTGGATTTACGAGGTTCGATCCCAAGTTTCATTCACATCTCCGACGGCAGGTTACACGACGTCAACGTGCTTGATTTGCTGGTGCCGGAGGCTGGCGCGACGTACGTCATGGACCGCGCCTACATCGACTTTCAACGCCTGTACGCGCTGGACCAGGCCGGCGCCTTCTTCGTGACTCGTGCCAAGAAGAACATCCGCTACCGGCGCCTGTACTCCACGCCGACGGACCGAACGCTAGGAGTCATCTCGGATCAGATCATCGCTTTGGGTGGGGCGCAGGCCAAGCTGAGGTACCGGGACCGTCTGCGGCGTGTCCGCTACAGGGACCCACAATCCGGCCAAACACTGGTGTTTCTCACCAACCGGACCGGACTTGATGCGGTGACGATCTGTGGTTTGTACAAGAGTCGGTGTTAGATCCCACATAATCTCGCCGATGGAATCCCGGAATAAATCGTCTGGAGAAGTCTCGGGATGTCCCGGATTCTCCCGTCAGGCGAAAGACTGCGGGACAGCGCTTCGGTAGCCATGGCGGTCGGCGGCGTCGGCATCAGAGGCGCAGTTCTTCGACGGCCGTCTGCAGATGCTCGGCGGTGACCGTGCGCGCATCGTCGAGCGCGGTGGCCGACAAGGCGTAGTGGGCGATGCGGTTGATCTGCCGAGGCAGCCCGCGGGAGGTCTGAAACAGCGCCTCTGCGGCGGCCGGCTCGAACAGCGGCAACTCGCAGCCGGCCAGATGCAGGCGGTGCGCGAGGTAGCCGTCGAGTTCCTCGCGCTGCAGGCCGCCCAAGTGATGGCGCACGACCATGCGCTGGGCAAGCGATTCGTGGACGGTCATGGACAGCCTGCGGCGCAACTCGGTGAGGCCGACCAGCAGCAGGCACAGGCGGTGTTCGGAGTCCATGGAGTAGTTGGTCAACAGGCGCAGGTCGTCGAGCACGTCGGTGCGCAGGAACTGCGCATCGTCGATGATGAGGACCGGCATCCGGTTGGCTTCCCGGACCTGGCGGGTGATCTCGGCGCGGATGGAGCGGTAGGCGGCGGCGCGGGAGCGTTCGGCCGGCAGACCGAGTTCCCAGGCGATCGACTTGTACATGTCCATGACGTTGCCGGTGGTCAGCGAGACGTAGAGCACGCGGTAAGCGCCGGGATGCAGGACGGCGGTCACCGCGCGGCAGACGGTGGTCTTGCCGCCGCCGGGCTCACCGGTGAGCAGTCCGATGCCGCGCAGTTGGAGCAGATGCTGCAGGCGTGCTTCGGCTTCCTGGCGTGCGGCGGACGCGAACAGCAGGTCGGCTTCGATGGCGTCGGCGAACGGCAGGCGGGAGAAGGCGAAGTGTCGCAGATACATCAGTCGGTCTCCTGGCGGCGGTGCAGGTGGCGCAGGGCCAGCGGCGAGGGGGGCGGCTGGGGCGCTGGGGCCTCAGATTCCAGATGGCGGGAGGGCCGGTTGCGCTTGACGGAGGCGTTGGCGTAGGCGTCCAGCAGGGTGGCCTGACCGGCATCGGCGCCGTCGTGGCGGATCAGCAGGGGGCGGCTCGGCGGCGCGTCCGGGTCGTAGCGCACGGTGACGGTGCGGCCGACCAGCAGCGGATCGACTTCGTAGACGCGGCCGTGGAGGCTGATGATGCGGTCGTTCATGACGCGGCGCCTGGCCTCGAACAGGAACAGGTCGTCCAGGTCGCAGCACGCATCGACGCAGCGCACCTCCTCGGTGTTCAACGCCCACTGCTCATGCGGGGTGCTGCCGCGCAGGCCGCTGTGGGGGGCGCGGTGATATTCGCCTTCCAGGTAGGCGCCCAGGCGGCCGTTGAGCGCGTCGAGGCTGGCGCCGTCGTCGGGGGTGAGGAAGGCGAGCAACTGGTCGCGCACGGTGCGGAAGAAGCGTTCGATCTTGCCCTTGCCCTGCGGCTGATAGGGGCGGGCGTGGATCAGCGCGATGCGCAGCTTGGCGCAGACCAGCGCCAGTTGCTGGGAGCGATAGTTGGCGCCGTTGTCGACGTACAGCCGTTGCGGCACGCCGCGGCGGATGAGCGCCTGCTTGAAGACCGGCAGGAAGGCGGCGGTGTTCTCGGCGTGGGCGAAGGCGGCGAACGGACACAGGCGGGTGGCGTCGTCAAGGAAGGCGATGAGGTAGGTCTTGCGGCGGCGCCCGCCGTCGGCGACTGCCGGGCCGTGCATGACGTCGCTCATCCACAACTGGCCGGGGTAGCGGAAGCTGAAGCGGCGGCGGTCGACGCCGTCGGCGGCGGCTTGCGGCCTGCTCATCAGCCCCTCGGCGCGCAGCAGCCGGTGCACGGTGGAGCGCGCCAAGCGCACGCCGTCGGGGAGTTGGCCGCCGTTGGCCGCCTCCTTGATGACCTGCCGCACCGACCAGGATGGGTGCTCGGTCTTGAGCGCTATCAGCAACTCGGCCGCCTGCGGCGGCAGCCGCCGCGGCTGGCCTCGGTCAGCCCGCGGCTTGGGGTACAGCGCATCGAAGCCGCCGCAGCGATAGGCGTGCAGCCAGTCGCGCAGCGTCTCGGCGGCCACGCTGGTGCGCAGCGTGCCGGGAATGTCGTAGGTCTGCGCGGCCTTCGCGCGCAACTGCTCGCCGATCCCGACCGCGCCGGGCGGCTGGTGGGCCAGGTCGGCGATCAAGCGGTAGCGGAACAGCGCCACCTCGCGGCGCTGAGCTTCTTCGTCGTCATTCATGTCGGTCGATCCTTGCTGTTCGGGTCCGTCGACCCGGTGATGACGACACACTACGGAGGCCGCCGACGGCCGGAATCCCCCATCTGCTGTTGCCGGCCAAAAGTGGGATTCCCAGCCCCGTCGAGGCGGGGGCGCAATCCGAGCGGCGCCGGCAGCGACGGCAACGACGAGGCGGCCAGCGTCCGCAGCCTCACCAACACCGCCTTGGTCCCCAGCCGTTTGCGGCAGGCGCTCAGTTCGGGGCGGCAGCCGGCCAGCTCGTCAGGCAGCGAGAGGATCACCGCCCGCAGCGCCGCCCGCACCAGCTTCACGCGGCGGTCCAGCCAGCGCATCGCGCCGGGCAGCCCCACGTAGTCGGTGCGCGCCTTGGCGACCGCCTTCATCAGACTCGGCGACTGCTCGGCGTGGGTGACCGCCTCTTCCAGTTCCTCCAGCGTTCCGGGCAGCTGCGCCGCCAGGCAGTCGGGCAGCAGGCTGAAGGTGGTCTGGCTCTCCGGGCAGTACCAGCGCGCGATCAGCGCCCCGCGCGGCCACTTGCGCCGGTAGGTCCCGTGCCGGGCGAACGAGCAACTGCCGGACTCATGATTCGGGCACCGGTCGAGCCTTGCGTCGCGCCATGCCCTGGTGCTAACGTACTGCTCGCCGGTGAGCCCCGTTTGGTAGCGAAGCTGCACCGGTCACGGCCCGGCGGGTGGCGTCCCGCGCGGGCCTTTTCTCCTTACGGGTTGATCCTCCCAGGATACCCGGCTTCAAGCACCGGCGCAGCCCCCGGCCCGCACTCCACTGCCTCTCCGGCTACCGGCCCCTGTCCCGCATTCGCCCCCCGTCCCACACGATTCGTCTACGAATCAATCTGAGCAAATCCCGCCCCTCTTCTACGAATCAATGCGGGATCCAACAGTCGGTGGCAGGTCGAGTTGTTCTTCAAGTGGGTCAAACAGCACCTGCGGGTGAAGCGTTTTCTGGGAGTTTCGGAGAATGCCGTGAAATCGCAACTGTGGATAGCGGTGTCGGTCTACGTGCTGGTCGCGATTATCCGCAAGCGGCTGGGGATCGACACGCCGCTCTACACAATGCTACAGATCTTATCGGTCATGCCATTCGAGCAAGTACCGCTACATGAAGCACTTACGATGGAAGATTACAGTTCGGAACCGGACCCGTCCGATAAACAGTTGCGATTGCTTGATTTATGACCGGACACTACTGGGTTGCGGGAAAGAAGCGGTGCGGCGCCTCGTTGAAGAACAGCAGTCCGACGTTCTTTGGGAAGCACATCTCGGCAGGCCCGCCGACGATGTTCATGCGCCGGCCCAACGCCTCGGCCGAAAGCCCCGTCTCCTGTGCGAGGCTGCTGCCCACGTCTCCTAGAAACTCCTCAATCAGCTTGGTGGACAGGTCCTCCATCGACGCTCGCTGATGATAGCGATCGTCGAACGGTACCGTCGCAGCCAGGGACAAGGCGTCTCGTGCTCGCACCGTACTGCTGTGCCGCCGAATGTAGTAGGCCCACTCTGTTCCGTCCCTCGCCAGATCGACCCGGGCCTTGTAGGGGCGCGTTTCCCCACCGGGAGCCCATACTACAAGGATCGTCCGGCCTTCGACGTCATAGACTCCCGCCAGCGGATGGTACGAAGGCTGTATGGCCGAGTGTCCCAGACGCAGCAACTCATGCTGCACCGCCTCGATCCGCCCGGCGTCGATGCCCTTGGGCGGCAACAGCGGTTGCCCGGCGCGCTCCTCGACCCCCAACACGACGTAGCCGCCGCCGAGGTTGTGGAAGTCGTTTGCAAATGCACAGATCGTGCGTAACACGCTCTGCGGATTCCAGCCGGCCTTGTACTCGACCCGCTCGCTTTCGATGGTGCGCTGCCGCAACAGATCGTCAAGGTTGATTGGAAGTCTATCGGTCATCCCGTTGCCTCGCTGCCCGCCGCTTACCCGCCCCTCGGGAAGCTTTGCGCTCTCCGGCCTGCTCTCGTTCGGCCCTGATCCGCTCGAGGAGAACGGAAGCGGGCTCGTCGCCGGGATTTTGAGCTACGAGACGTCCGGAGAACGCCCTACTCAAAATGGACGTCCGAAGTGCGGAAACTTGCATCAACGTAGCGCTGATTCCTCGCTCGATCAACTCGATGTTCGCCATTGATTCGTCCACGAGCCGAACAATCTCGCATTGCTCTTCGAAGGAACAAATAGCAAAGGGCAACTCTCCAAATCGTCGCTTGTTCAAGATCGGAAGCGTGGTAGCTGATGCACTCGATCTCAATCTCTCTCTAAATGAGGGGGAGATCACCTGAAAGTACACAAACCTCGGATCGATTCCAATTGCAGGAATGATTGCGTTGATCTGTTGATTGGTGGTGCACCGCGTCGTTGCGAATCCTGCTTTACCGATCGTTGCGCCGATACAGGTCACCAGCGTAGAACGAGACGGAAGCGTGCGCGCAAACTGCTGGCCTCGCTGAGAAAGGTTCTCGTGCTTCTTGAACGTGCATGCCTTGATCCAGATCAGATGGCTTGAAAAACGGAAGCGTGCCTCCGTAGTTTGCGCGGTCCTTTGTTGAAGGTGTCGTGCCCGTTACGATTTGGCCGACGTGTCTCAAAGAGATCCACTCCCAGGACGACGGGATGGCCGGTAGTGAACGTCGCTGATCATCAGTAGTGTCCGGTCATAAATCAAGCAATCGCAACTGTTTATCGGACGGGTCCGGTTCCGAACTGTAATCTTCCATCGTAAGTGCTTCATGTAGCGGTACTTGCTCGAATGGCATGACCGATAAGATCTGTAGCATTGTGTAGAGCGGCGTGTCGATCCCCAGCCGCTTGCGGATAATCGCGACCAGCACGTAGACCGACACCGCTATCCACAGTTGCGATTTCACGGCATTCTCCGAAACTCCCAGAAAACGCTTCACCCGCAGGTGCTGTTTGACCCACTTGAAGAACAACTCGACCTGCCACCGACTCTTGTACAAACCACAGATCGTCACCGCATCAAGTCCGGTCCGGTTGGTGAGAAACACCAGTGTTTGGCCGGATTGTGGGTCCCTGTAGCGGACACGCCGCAGACGGTCCCGGTACCTCAGCTTGGCCTGCGCCCCACCCAAAGCGATGATCTGATCCGAGATGACTCCTAGCGTTCGGTCCGTCGGCGTGGAGTACAGGCGCCGGTAGCGGATGTTCTTCTTGGCACGAGTCACGAAGAAGGCGCCGGCCTGGTCCAGCGCGTACAGGCGTTGAAAGTCGATGTAGGCGCGGTCCATGACGTACGTCGCGCCAGCCTCCGGCACCAGCAAATCAAGCACGTTGACGTCGTGTAACCTGCCGTCGGAGATGTGAATGAAACTTGGGATCGAACCTCGTAAATCCAACAGGGTATGCATCTTGACCGCCGCCTTGGTGGCTCGGAACGCCGCCCAGGGGAAGATCGACAGGCAGAGATCGACGGTCGTGGAGTCCAGTGCGTAGGCGGTCTCGTTCAACTTGGTGGCCAACATCTCGTCGGCGTACAGTGCGCGCGCCTGCACGATCAACCGTTGGGCGAAGTCCGCGTAGATCCGCCAATCGCGCCGCTCGTTGGCATCGGCCAAGGTAGAGCGGCGCACCGGTGTCCGGAATCCACAGTGATAGAGCTTGGTAGAACGAGCCGCCAGGCAGGCTTCGATGTCGCGCAGACTCTCGCGGTGCGTGAGTTGCGCGAAGGCGAGCGCACGATAGTGCTCGGTGCAGCGTAACGTACGGACCTTGCGGTCGCCGGCGTAGCGATCGACGATGCGAGCGAAAGTCGTCCACGGCAGGTAGTTCATTACCTGGGAGAACAGGGTCTGGCCGAAATACATGCCAGCAGGTTAGGCGAATGCGGCCGAGGGGTGCTGCACCGAGCCGCCGGTCGGCTGTGGCGAACCGACCGGTACGCCGGACGGCTGTGGGCCAGCGGATCGCGTGAGACGGCCGAATCAAGTTCAAGTCGCCACCACCCGATTTTGCCTGTAATCTTTATGTGTGTAATCAGTTACAATCACGCGACGGTCTCCAAACCGGACAGTACTGGCTGATCATCATCACTGATGGGTACTATATCAGCCGGCCTTCTAGGTCTCGAAAGAGTAGTTTCCGAATTACGTTTCTCGCCCTCACTGACGACAGAAGACCAGTCTTTGAGTTGCTGTTTGTAATGCAACTCGCGCTCTTGCTTGATGCGGTCGAGAAGCTGCTCTGGAGTCTCCAAACTGTCCTTGTTATCTTTTCGCCATTGCTCCGTGAGCTTACCTTCGAAGGCGTCTTTGACTAGAGATCGACGGTATCGGTCAAGCTGAGTGCTTGACTTCTCCATGCTTCTAACTCCCTCGTCAATCTCTGATAATAGTGCCTCTAAATTCGCTATTATTCTGTTTTGTTCGGCAGTAGGCGGGAGAGGTATTGCAAGTTCACCGAACGCTTTCCCTGACAGCTCCAAGAATGTGGTCCCGCTTGCGTGGCTCCGTGCATAGTCGCGCGAGGCAATCAAGTAATAATACACGTAGGAATTGAGGATCCCGGCACCGGGTACGAGGCTCTTGAATCCTTGACTCGTAGCAGTCGGCTGCGAGCTGATGACGGAGTGGCCGATCGGGGCCCGAGATGAAAAGTGCACACTGCCGGCGGGCATTACTATAGCGGAGCTACGGGCCACGCCAAGTTCGGTTATGCCCCGTTCTCCCCTATCGATTGTCTTGTTTGAATACTCTGTCAAGTCGGACGGCGTAATCCATCTGATCTCGTGTCCCCAGTACGACGGTTCGTTTGTATGTGGCGTTCCTCCACCGACGATTTCACCGAGCTGAGAGAGCGTAGTCCACACCCAGCTTGGCGGAATTGACCATCTTGGTTGAGGCCGCAGGGTCAACTTGCCAGAGCCTCGTTCAATTCGTCGATCACGCTGTCCATCTCGGCGCCGAAGAGCTGGTACATGCGGCCCAGGCCGCCCCGTGCGTCGAACGGCGACAATTCGAGGTCGCTGCGCTCGAGGTGGAAGGAGGCGGCGACGTGGTCGCGGATCATGCGCAGCCACCTCATCTGTTCGTCGTTGAACTTCGCGCCGTTGCCGCGGTGGCGGGTCATGATCCAGGTTTGGAAGTTGCGGCGTACCGTCTGGTCATAGGGTGACAGTGCCGAATCGATACCGCAAGCGCGGCGAATCATTGCGACGAGAGCGGTAAGTTCGGTGGTTGGGCGCTGTCCCTGGTAGTCATCAAGCAGTGCATAGGCTTGCCACACTCGGAGCGGCGCTAGTCGGGGCTTGTCAGCCGCCAGTTTCTGGAACACGGCGCGAATCATAAAGTAGGTGATCTCACGGCGGCGGTGCGGCTGGCCGTAGTAGATTGTCAGAGCTTCGACTTCGTCGCGATTGGCTTCCAGGTACTCTCGAAACTCGCGGACCACGGCGCGCGCGTTTTCCTGCGGGTCGCCTTCCCATTCTGCCCGCTGCACGGTGTCGAGACTATCGTGATCTATCGTTTGTTCCTTAGTGCGGCGAATCGAGTCGATCAGCTCGATCAAGTCGCCGGTAAAGATACTGGCGGCGTCGGCTGCCAGCAGCTTTCGTGCGTTGTCGATCGCGTGGGGAGTCGGTTCGGCGTTCTGAGGAGTGGCGTCGATTTCGCGGGCCTTGGCATCGATGCGGTCGGGGTCGATGGCCGCCAGGAGATTGCCGGCGATGGCGGTGAGCGCAACGCCGCCGGCCCGCTCCTTGATGCGCTGCCGTTCGGCGTCGTCGAGTTGGCGGTCGAGCCGCGCCAGGCGGCCGGCCAGCGAACTGATCGTCTCTTCGTCGCGGGCGCCCATCATGACGCCCATGGCGAGGTCCTTGAGGGGGACGCCGGGCTTGCTGATGAGCGGTCCGCTGGCGGTCTTGAGTGACTTGGTGACGCCGACCGCGTCCACGATCACGTAGTGCGTCTTCGCGGTGGCGGCGGATGGCGTCACCTTCCTGAGATCGTCGTGGTCGAGGGTGCGCGTGCCGCGGCCCTTCATCTGCTCAAAGTAGATGCGGCTTCGCACGTCGCGCATGAAGATCAGGCATTCGATCGGCTTTACGTCAGTGCCCGTGGCAATCATGTCGACTGTCACGGCGATGCGTGGATAGTAGTCGTTGCGGAACTGGGCAAGAACTGACTTGGGGTCCTCGTCGGCCCGGTAGGTGACCTTCTTGCAGAACTCGTTGCCCTGGCCAAACTCCTCGCGCACCGTCTGGATGATGTCGTCGGCGTGGCTGTCGGTCTTGGCGAAGACCAGCGTCTTGGGCACTTCGTCGCGGCCCGGGAAGATATCGTGCTGCTTGTCACGGAACGTGCGGATCACGGTGCGTATCTGATCGGGGTTCACGACCGTGCGATCCAGCTCCTTGGCGCCGTAGGTGTAGTGGTCGTCCTGTGTATCCCAGCGTCTTCGACGAGTCAGCGTCTCGCGCTTCTCTACCTGCCTGCCGGCTTTGATCCGGCCGCCGTGTTGTGTCCGGTCGGTGTCGATGAGGTAGACCTCGTGGCCGACGTTGACCCCGTCGGCTACGGCCTGCTCGTGAGAATATTCGCTGACGACGTTCTTCTTGAAGAATCCGTAGGTGCGGCTGTCGGGGGTGGCGGTGAGGCCGATGAGCGACGCGTCGAAGTACTCAAGCACCTGTCGCCACACGTCATAGATCGAGCGGTGGCACTCGTCGATGACGATGAAGTCGAAGAACTCCGGTGGAATCGCGGCGTTGTACGCCACGGGCGGCGGCGGCTTGGGCTGCACCATCTCCTCCGGGTTGATCTCCCGGCTGCTGCGTCCATCGCCTGGCCTTTGAGCAGCGAGTACATCCGTTGGATGGTGCTGATGCAAACCTGGCTGTCCCGGGCCACCGATGACGAGCTGAGTCTCCGGACGTTGTAGAGTTCGGTAAACGTGCGGTTGTCGCCGGCGGGATAGGCCATGAATTCCTGCTCGGCCTGCTCGCCAAGGTTCCTGGTGTCGACCAGGAACAGGACGCGCTTCGCGTCCGCGTGCTTGAGCAGGCGGTAGACCGAGGTGATGGCGGCGTAGGTCTTGCCGGCGCCGGTGGCCATCTGGATGAGCGCGCGCGGGAAGTTTGCCTTGAACGACGACTCAAGCCGTTTGACGGCCTGAAATTGGCAGTCTCGCAGCCCGGTTTTACCGAGGGCCGGGAGCGCCTGCAGTCGCGATCGCAACGACGCCGGCTGCGTGAGCCACTCCTGCATGGTGTCCGGGCGATGGAAGCTGAACACCTCCCGCGAACGCGGTTTCGGATCACGTCGGTCAGTGAAGCGAGTGAGCGCCCCGGTGCTCTCGTAGACGAGCGGTCGCGGCTCGGCGCTTCGCAGCCACTTGAGGTCGGCTGCGGCATAGCCGGCGGACTGTTCCTCGACCGTGGTGATCTTCTGCCCCCAAGCCGCCGGCTTGGCTTCGATCACGCCGACCGGCTTCCGCTCGATGAACAGCACGTAGTCGGCCGGACCGACGTCGGTCTGATACTCCCGCACCGCGATGCCGGCTCCGGCGTCGAAGTCGACCGCGTTCTTCGACTGGACCCTCCAGCCGGCTTGCTCCAGCTTCACGTCGATGGTCTCTCGCGCTCGCTGTTCGGGCGTGAGATTGGTTTCAGCCATCAGGCGCAAGAGCGTCTCCTACTCACTGTCCCACCAGTCTCCCAGCCGCAACCAAAGCACGTACCGGCCGTTGGTGAGACGGACGTACGACTGCACATCCGCCACCCATCCGTTCGGGTGCTGTTCGATGACCACGACCTGGACTCTGGGGATCGACGGCGCTCCGAACATCGTCTCTATCGGGCTGCCGATGGGTGTGGCGGCTCGGAGAACCAGGCGGTGGGGTAGATCTTGAGGCGGACCTCGCCGTACATGCCGCCGACGCCGGAGCGGACGGTCGAATAGTAGCCGACCAGCGCCTCGCCGCCGGCGAAGGTGACCGACGGGTAGGCGTTGTCGTAGCCGCGGCGGTCCTCGATAGTACGGCGGTTGCGCCACGTCTGCCCGTCGTCGTCGGAGACGGCGCTACGCAGCGGGTTGCGCGGCTGGTGCGTCAGACCGGAGCCGGGCATGGTCGCCGCGTACGGCGGCGTGTCGTTCCAGATCAGCAGCAGGCGGCCGTCCGGCATACGCTTCATGCAGGTCGCCACCGACGGCGAGTCGAGCTCGGTCGCCTCCGGCTCGCTCCAGGTCTCGCCGGCGTCGGCCGACCACGCCCGGTACAGCCGGCCGAGCGAAGTGCGCAACAGCGCCAGCAGCGATCCGTCGCGCCGCTCGATCACCGCCGGCTCCTCGGCGCCGCGCGCCGGCAGGTCGATCTTGACCCGGCTTTCCCGCCACGTCTCCCCATCGTCGTCCGAGTAGAGACAGAACGCCCGGTAATGGTCGCCGGGACCGTAGACCGGCCCCGCGTGGCACGGCAGGATGATCCGCCCGGAACCGTGCAGCAGCACGTGATCGGCGTTGGTGAAGTACCAGCCCGGACCCGGCGTGATGTCCCGAGACGGGCCGAACGTCTCGCACTCGTCGTCCGACACGCGCAGCCGGACGCGCAACCGTTGCGCAGCGGCGTCGCGCTCGGTGTAGGACAACAGGATTCGCCCGCTCGGCAGCCGCAGCAGATTGGGGTGCTTGACGTTGTCCGCCCCGTGGTTCTCCTGCAGGGTGAGCACGCCGCTCCAGGTCCGCCCCCGGTCGGACGACACGCGCGCGGCGATCCGGCACGGCGCGTCGTCCCGCATGGCGGCCCCGGCGTCGAACGGCGTCCGGCCGATCGCGCTCGGCCGCCGCACGTAGTACGCGCACCAGACCAACAGCAGCCGGCCGCCGCTGAGCGGAAACACGAGCTGATGGTCGTTGCGCGGGTGCGCGTGACTCCACGGCGCCACGGTGGCGGCGTACGCCTCGTTACGGAACGCGGACCGGTCGATCAAGCGCCATCCCTCCCCCGCCTCCATCATGCCACGGAATGACGCGGAACGCAGCGGCGCCGCGGCGGGCATCTCAGGCCGGCGCGATCGCCCGGCCGGCGCCGTCGAAGACCAATCGAAACGGACCGTCCCGGTCCAACGCACTGCCCCGGTGCGAGCGCGTGGCGGCGTCCATGTAGCAGACGCTGAAGGCGCGGCGCGGTACGTCCGTTTCGTTGGTCCCGGATCGGTGCAGCGTCCAGTTGTGCAGGAGCACCGCCTCGCCCGCCTCCATCTCCAGATGGACGGTGCGATACGCCGGATCGCCCGACGCGATGAGCCGGTCGACCTCCTCGCGCTGTTCGTCGGCCAGAAAGCCGGACGACGAACCCGGATTGCGGAGCCGCCGGTGCGACCGGGGCACGATCTCCACGCAGCCGTTCGCCCGTGACGCCGGATCGAGCGCCGTCCACACGGTGATCTGCGGATCGCGGTCGAGTTCGGTCCAGCGATCCTGGTGCCACACCAGGTCGGAGCCGCCGCCGGCTGGCTTGTTCAGGAACATGGCGCGGTAGCAGGCGACCGGGCGGTCCGGGCCGTAGACCCGCCGGCACAGGTCCGCGAACAACGGCCGCGTCAGGTAGGCGTGGAACAGAGGATCAAGCTCCAGGTCCTGCACCTTGCGGTACGCCAGGGTCGCCCCTTTGTGCCCGTTGGTCTGCCCCTGCAGGTGCTCCGGCGGATCGGTCGACGGGTCGAGCTGCATCAACATGCGGTCATACGGCGCGTCCGCCGCGCCGAGCATGATCCGGTCGATGCGCGCGCGCAGGGCGTCGAGGTCGCGGTCCGAAAGGAGCCGGCCGAGCCGCGCGTACCCCTGCTCGCGCAGCTGCCGCAGCTCGTCACCGGTGATCCCGCGCTCATCTCGCTCCATGGACACCACCTTTACCTGGCATCTCCTGACATCGGCCCGGCGTTCCGCACCGGAACGCGAGTTCAGCCCCGCTCGCTGCCGCGCAAGTCGTCGAGCGCCGCGGTCAGGCCCTGCGACCCCAGGACGCCGAACGATCCGATGTTGATGAAGCGGTACCCCTGCGCGTACGCCTGCTTGGCGGCGGCTACGCCCGCCAGGGCGATGCCTGCGGCTTTGCCGGACGCGGCGCTGACGCGCTGCGGGAAGTCGGCCAGAAACGCCCGCACCTTCGGGTGGCCGAGCTGCCCGATCACTCCCAGCGACGCCGCCAGGTCGGACGGCCCGGCGAACACCACGTCGACCCCGTCGACGGCGGCGATCGCGTCCAGGTTGGCTATGCCGTCCGGGCTCTCGATCTGCACCACCACGCAGGTCTCCTCATTGGCGGCCGGCAGGTAGTCGTCCCAGCTGACGTCCATGAAGGTGGTCCAGGACGGGGTGATGCCGCGCGATCCCTGCGGCGGATACTTGGCGTACTCGACGACGCGCTTGGCTTCGTCCACGGTGCCGACCTGCGGCACCATCACCGTGTTGGCGCCGATGTCGAGCGCCTTCTTGATGACGCCGCCGTCCAGGTTGGGAACCCGCACCATCGGCGCCACGCCTCCCCGCCGGCACAGTATCGGTATCCACCGCACCTCGCTGATCCCGTACGGGCGGTGCTCCAGGTCGATCCAGAGAAAGTCGGGGTCGCAGTTGATCGCCAGCTTGGCGGAGTATTCCGATTCGTCGACCGCGCCGATGCCCCATGCGGCCCGGCCGGACGACAGCAGCCGCTTGACGCGGTTCTCGAACGCCGTTCCGGCGTTTCCTTCAGTTTTCATGATGCGCGCAGTGTGCCGGATTCTCGTTGCACGCGCCACCCTGCGGACCGTGGCCGCCCGGACCCGCTTGACCCCGTCGATCGGTAGGGCTATCGTCTATTTTGACAAGTCAAAATATGATGTTCCAGATGCAAAAGACGGTACTTCGGCGGACCGTTCCGGTCACGGCGCTGGCGGCGCTCGCAACGGCGGCGCTGGCGTTGACGGCGTGCGGCCGCGATCAGGCGGACGCGGCCAACCGCACCGGGCCGGACGCGGCCGGCGGCGCGCGGGCAGCCGCGGCCGAACCCGAACGGACCTACCCCTACCGGATCGCGGCCACCACCGGCATGGTCGCCGACGTCGTGCGCCACGTCGCCGGCGACCGCGCCGCGGTCACCACGCTCATCGGCGAGGGCATAGACCCGCACCTCTACGTGCCGACCCGCAGCGACGTGGCAGCGCTGATGGAAGCCGACGTCGTCTTCTATTCCGGCCTCCTCCTGGAGGGCAAGATGACCGACACGCTGGTCAAGGTGGCCGGCAGCCGGCCCGTGCACGCGGTCACCGAGCTGGTCGATCAGTCGCTGCTGCTGCAGCCGGCCGAGTTCGACGGTCACTTCGACCCCCACCTGTGGATGGACGCGTCGGCATGGACGCAGGCCGTGCACGCGGTGACCGACGCGCTAGCCGCCTACGACCCGGCGGACGCGGACGGTTATCGCGAACGCGCGGCGGCCTACGCCGCAACCCTGGCGGCGTTGCACGACTACGCCCTCCGCGCGCTCGGCTCGATTCCCGAACCGCAGCGCCTGCTGGTGACCGCCCACGACGCGTTCAACTACTTCGGCCGCGCCTACGGATTGGAGGTGGCCGCCATCCAGGGCGTCTCCACGGAGTCGGAGGCCGGGCTCGACCGCATCAACCGGCTGGTCGACCTGCTGGTGACCCGCCGCATCCGCGCGGTCTTCGTGGAGACCACGATCGCCGACCGCAGCGTCCGCGCCCTGATCGAGGGTGCGGCGGCGCGCGGGCACACCGTTGCGGTGGGCGGCGAGCTCTTCTCCGACGCCATGGGTCAGCCGGGGACGTACGAAGGCACCTACGTCGGCATGCTCGACCACAACGTCACGACCGTGGCGCGGGCGCTCGGCGGCGACGCTCCGGAACGGGGGTTCCGGGGGCTGATGTCCCACGCGGCGCCGGCCGCTCCGTGAACGGCGCCCCGCCGGACGGCGCCGCTGCCGCCGGCCGCCCGCTGATCGTGCGCGGTCTCACCATCGCCTACCGGCGGCGGCCGGTGCTCTGGGACGTCGACGTCACCGCCCGCGACGGGGCGATCACCGGCATCGTCGGCCCCAACGGGGCCGGCAAGAGCACGCTGCTCAAAGGGGTGCTCGACTTGGCGCCCAAGGTGTCGGGATCGGTCCGCATCTACGGCAAGCCGTACCGGCAGCAGCGCTCGGCGGTCGCCTACGTGCCGCAGCGCGAAAGCGTCGACTGGGACTACCCGGTCAGCGCGCTCGACTTGGTGGCGATGGGCCTGTACCGATCGCTCGGCTGGTTGCGTCCGGTGCGCCGCGCCACGCGCACGGCGGCGCTGGCCGCCATGGACCTGGTCGGGATGGCCGACTACGCGGGCCGGCAGATCTCCGAGCTCTCCGGCGGCCAGCAGCAGCGGCTGTTCCTGGCCCGGGCGCTGGCCCAGAACCCCCGCGTCTACTTCATGGACGAGCCGTTCGCCGGCGTCGACGCCGCCACCGAACGGACCATCGTCGACCTGCTGCAGAGCCTGCGGCGGCAGGGCAAGAGCGCGTTCGTCGTGCACCACGACCTGCAGACGGTCGACAGCTACTTCGACGACCTGCTGATGCTCAACCTGCGGGTGGTCGCCCACGGTCCGGTGGCCGACGTCTTCACCCACGACAACCTGCAGAAGACCTACGGCGGCCGGCTGACGCTGCTGGACCGCGCCGTCGACGCCCTGGGCCGGCGCGGGGGCGGCGCATGACCTACCTGCCGAGCTGGGACCAGGTGCTGCGCGTGCTCACCCTGAGCGACTTCAACACGCGGGTCGTGGTGATAGGCGTCGCCATCCTGGGGATGGCGGCCGGCATCGTCGGGACCTTTACCCTGCTGCGCAAACGGGCGCTCGTCTCCGACGCGGTCAGTCACGCAACCCTGCCCGGCATCGCCGCGGCGTGGCTGGTGATGGTGGCGCTCGGCGGCGACGGCAAATGGTTTCCGGGGCTGCTGATCGGCGCCGCGGCCGGCGGTCTGGCGGCCATCGCCGCGGTGCTGGTGGTGCGCACGGTGCTGCGGCTGCACGAGGACACCGCGCTCGGCATCGTGCTGTCGGTGTCGTTCGGCGCCGGCATCGCGCTGCTCGGCGTGATCCAGCAGATGCGGCGCGGCTCCGCCGCCGGGCTCGACTCCTTCATCTACGGCAAGACCGCGTCGATGCTCACCTCCGACGCCCTGTTGATCGGGATCGTAGCGCTGGCGCTGGTGGCGGCGGCGGCGGTGACGTTCAAGGAGCTCAACATGCTCTGCTTCGACGCCGAGTACGCCGCCTCGCAGGGCTTGGCGACCGGCGTCCTGGACGCGGTCATGCTGGCGCTGGTGGTGGCGGTCACCGTCATCGGCCTGCAAGCGGTGGGGCTGATCCTGATCGTGGCGCTGCTGATCACGCCGGCCGCCGCGGCCCGCTTCTGGACCCACAACCTGCGGGTCATGACGGTGCTGTCGGCCGTGATCGGCGCGGTGGGGGGTTACGTCGGGGCGGCGCTCTCCGCGTTGGCGCCGCGCCTGCCGGCCGGCGCGGTCATCGTGACCGTCACTGCGGCCGGTTTCGTGATCAGCGCCCTGTTCGGCGCCCGCCGCGGTCTGCTGCGGCTGCTGGTCGAACGCCGCCGCAGCGGCCGGCGCATCCGCCGCGAGCACCTGCTGCGCGCGGCGTTCGAGCAGGTCGAAGGGCGGCTCGGCGCCACGCCGGGCCGCGTCGATCTGGAAGCGGTCGCCGTCGACCGGACGGCGCTGGCCCATCGCCGGGGGTGGACGCGGACGGAGCTGGCGGCGGCCATGCGGGCCGGCCGCCGGGAGGGGCTGCTGCAGCCGGCGCCCTTGGACCCGCACTCGGTCCGGCTCACGCCGGCCGGCGCCGCCCAGGCGCTACGGATCGTGCGCAACCATCGCTTGTGGGAGCTCTACCTGATACGCCACGCCGACGTCGCCACCAGCCGGGTCGACCGCGGCGCCGACCGCATCGAGCACGTGCTGGAGCCGGACCTGGTCGCGGAGCTGGAGGCGCAGCTGGATGGTCAGGCCGAACGGGCGGCGGTCGCCGCCAGCCCGCACGAGTTGGCGGGCGCCGCCCCGTGACCTGGACCTCGCTCGACACCGGCATCGTCACGGTCGCCGCGGTGAGCGCCATGGCGTCGGCGCTGATCGGCAGCTTCCTGGTGCTGCGGCGCATGAGCATGATGGGCGACGCCATCAGCCACGCGGTGCTGCCCGGCATCGCCGCGGCGTTTCTGATCACGCTGAGCCGCGACACCGGAACCATCGTGATCGGGGCGGCGGTCGCCGGCGTGCTCACCGCCGCCTTTACGCAGCTCATCCACCGGATCGGCAACGTCGACCGCGGCGCCGCAATGGGCGTGGTGTTCACGACCATGTTCGCCGTGGGCCTGATCCTGATCGTGCGCAGCGCCGACTCCGTGCACGTCGACGTCCATACCGTCTTCTACGGTTCGGTCGAGCTGGCGCCGCTCAACGAGGTGACGGTCGCCGGCGTGCGCGTACCGCGAGCGCTGCTGATCCTGGGCGCGGTCTTCGCCGCCGACCTCGCCTTCGTCGCGGTCCTGTTCAAGGAGCTCAATCTCACCTCCTTCGACGAGGACTTCGCCCGGTCGATCGGCTGCAACGCGCGGCTGCTGCATTACGCGCTGATGGTGATGGTGGCGGTGACGATCGTCGCCGCGTTCGAGAGCGTCGGCAGCATCCTGGTGATCGCCATGCTGATCGTGCCGGGGGCGGTGGCCGGCCTGTTCACCCGGCGCCTCTGGTCGCTGCTGGCGCTCGGTCAGGTGATCGCGCTGGTCTGCGCCGCCGGCGGCCATCTGAGCGCCATCACCGTGCCCCGCTGGTTCGGGCTGGCCGACACCAGCACCGCCGGCATGATGACCGTGACCGCCGGGGCCGTGGTGGCGGCGGCGCTGGTGATCGCCCCGGAGCGCGGGCTGGCGGCGCGCGCCCTGCGCCGCGCCCGGGCCGTACGTCAAGCACGGTAGGTAAAGCCAACCACTTTCTTGTATCCTGCCGGCTTGAGCGTATGGAGCTGAGCCGGAAGCACCGCGACCTCTTCGTGGAACAGGGATACGTCGTCGTGGAGGGGGCGCTCGACGACCGGGACCTGCAGCCGGTGATCGACGACTACGCGGCGATCGTCGACCGCATCGCGCGCCGGCTGCACGCGGCGGGCCGCATCCCGCAGCGCTACGACGACCAGCCGTTCGAGACGCGGCTGGCCCGCATCTGCGACGACGACGCCGCGACCTACTTCGCCTCGGATGAGTCGCTCGACGTGGGCCGGACGCGCACGCGCGGCCTGTTCCGGGTGATGCGCAACGCGCGGCTGCTCGATCTGGTCGAAGGCTTCATCGGCCCGGAGATCGCCTGCAACGCCATCTCCCACGTCCGCGCCAAGCTCCCGTCGGACCCGGCGGAACGCAAAGGCTCCAACATCGCCCCCTGGCACCAGGACGCGATCTTCACCACGCCACAGGCCCGCGACCTGTTCGTGCTCACCGTCTGGTTCCCCCTCACCGAGGCGACGGCCGACAACGGCTGCCTGCAGCTCTGCCCGGGCCTGCACCGGCGGCGCACCGTGTACTGGGGCCTTGACGCGCAGCCGCCGTGCCGGCCGGTGACCGTGCCGATGCGCAAGGGCGACGTGATCTTCATCCACAAGCTGTGCCCGCACGGCTCCGGCCCCAACCGCACGCGCGGCATCCGCTGGAGCATGGACCTGCGCTATCAGGCTGCTGGCACCCCATCGCCGCGGCCGGAGTGGCCAAGCCTGATCGCGCGCAGCCGCGCCGCCCCCGATTCGCTCACCACCTATCGGGAATGGGAAGCGGCGTGGCGCGCCAGCCTGGACCGGCATCCCAAGAAACTGTCCTACCCCCGCCCGGCCGAACCGACGCCGTTCGGCGGCCCCATGTATCCGTGGATGGAGCCGGGGCAACGATGAGCGCATCCGGCATCGAGCGCCTGCGCGCCCTGCCGCAACGGCCGTACCTGCCCGGCCCGTCGCCGCTGCAGCGTATGGAGCGGCTTTCGGCGTTGCTCGACGGCCCGGACCTGTTGATCAAGCGCGACGACACCCTGCCGCTGGCGATGGGCGGCAACAAGGTCCGCAAGCTGGCCTACCTGGTGGCGGACGCCGCGGCGCGGGGGGCGGATACGCTGATCACCACCGGCGCCATCCAGTCCAACCACTGCCTGCTGACGCTGGCGGCGGCCAACCGGGACGGACTGGCGTGCCGCCTGGTGCTGGAGGAGCGCATCCCCGGTACCTACGATCCCGAAGCCGGCGGCAACAACTTCCTGTACCGGCTGCTCGGCGCGGAGCGTATCGACGTCGTCGAGCGGGGCGGCGCCGCCGGCGGGTTGCGCCGGGCGGCGGACGACGCCCGTTCGGAGGGCCGCAACCCGTACGTCATTCCCGGCGGCGGCTCCAATCCGCTGGGCGGCTGCGGCTACGCGTCGTGCGCGGTGGAGCTGTTGGCTCAGCTCGCGGACATGGGGCTCACCGCCGACCGGATCGTCTGCGCGTCCGGCAGCGGCGGCACCCACGCCGGCCTGGTGGCCGGGCTCGCCGCGGCCGGCTCGGACGTCCCGGTGACCGGCGTCAACGTGAGCCGCCCGCGCGCCGAGCAGGAGTCGAGCGTGACGACGCTGACCCGGGCGATCCTGGCGCTCCTGGAGGTCGACGCCGCGCTGGCGCCCGGCCGCGTCACCTGCCGGGACGAGTGGATCGGCCCCGGCTACTCCCTGCCGTCGGCGGACATGGTGGCGGCGGTCACGACCGTGGCGCGGACGCAGGGGATCGTGCTGGACCCCGTGTACACCGGCAAGGCGATGGCCGGCCTGATCGGCATGATCCGCAACGGCGAATTGACTGCCGGCCAGACGGTGGTGTTTCTGCACACCGGCGGCGCCGCCGCGCTGTTCGCCAATCAGGCCGCGTTCACCGCGGCCATCCGCTCGTAAAGCTTTCAGTTCCGCTGACGCCGGCTCCGCCCGGCTCAGCCCCGGCCGAACAGCGGCATGCCGGTCGCCATCACCGTGATCGACGGCACGTTGGCGTCGAGCGGGAGCGATGCCATGTAGGCCACCGCGCGGGCTACGTGCCGCACGTCGATGCGCGGTTCCGGCCGGCGCGAACCGTCCGGCTGCAGCACGCCGTCCGCCATCCGTTCGGTCATCTCGGTCGCCGCGTTGCCTATGTCGATCTGGCCGCAGGCTATGTCGAACGCGCGCCCGTCCAGGCTGGTCGACCGGGTCAGGCCGGCCACGCCGAACTTGGCGGCCGTGTACGCCGCCGCGTGCGGGCGCGGCACCTGCGCGGAGACCGAGCCGTTGTTGATGATGCGGCCGCCGCGCGGACGCTGGCGCTTCATCATCGCCATGGCCTGCCGGGTGCACAGAAAGGTCCCGGTCAGGTTGGTCTCGATCACCATGCGCCACTGATCGACGGGAACCTCGTCGGCCGGCGCCGCCTGCGTATTCGCGCCGGCGTTGTTGAACAGCAGGTCCAGGCGGCCGTGATCGCGGTCGATCCGGTCGAACACCGCCGCCACCGATGCGTCGTCGGTCACGTCCATGGCTATCGACGTCATGCGTTGCGGGTCCGCCGCCTGCCGGGCGGTGTCCAGCAATCGGCCGGCCCGCCGGCCGGTCAGGTAGACGGTCCAGCCTTCCTGGCACAACGCCAGCGCGGAGGCGCGCCCGACGCCGCTGCCGGCGCCGGTGACCAGCGCGATCCGGGCGCTCACCGGCCGCTCCGGCGGGTGCGGTTCACAGGTACGCGCCGCTCGTCTACGGTGCTCCCGACGCCGGCGCGGGGGCGGCACGGGCCGGCGAACCGGCCGCGGGATGGATCGGAATGATGGATGACAATCACGTGACGCACTTTATCGCCTTCGGCTTCGTACCGCTACGCGGTCTGTTCAGCCGGGAGGAGGCCGCCGCCCTGCGCGAGGAGTTCGACCGTCTGCTGTACGAAGACCGCCCCGGCTTCGACGGTACGGAGACGTGGCGCGTCTCCCACGTCTGCGAGCGCGGGGAACGGCACGCGGCGCTGCTCGAAGACGAGCGGCTGCTCGACATACCCCGCAAGATCCTGGGTCATGACTTCGTGTACGAGAACTCCGACGGCTCCGCGCACGTGGGCGACACCCCCTGGCACGGCGGCAGCGGCGTGGTGACCTGGGCGGTGCCGCACGTCAAGGTATCGCTCTACCTGGACGACTTGACCGCGGCGAACGGCTGCCTGCGGGTGGTGCCGGGCGCGCACCGCAACTTTCTGCGCCTGATCGACCCGCGCTGGGCGCAGGCGCCCGACTACTACCTGCCGTTGCGCAACCGCAACGCCACCGGCGAATACCGGCCGTGGGGGCTGCGGCCGGAGGAGGTGCCGCATATCCCGTTGGAGTCGAGCCTGGGCGACGTGCTGGTCTTTACCGAGGACATTCCGCACGCCGCGTTCGGCGGCCCCGGCGTACGGCGCCAGCTTTCGATCGCGTTCGTGGCCAATCCGGTCGACGACCGGCAGCGGCAGTGGCTCAAGGAGCGGGAGGCGTGCTCGGATGGCGGCGAACTGCGGCCGCCGCGCAGCTTCATCGACAGCGACGATCCCCGCAAGCGCAAGATGGTGCAGCCGCTGGTCGACCTCGGCTTCGCGCCGCGCGACTGACGGACCCGCTGCCGGCGCTTGAAGAACAAGCGGCGCGCCACCGCCTCCGGATGACTTAGCGCAGGAAGGCGAGTCCGGTTTCGACGTTGCGCAGTCGGGCGTCAATGGCGTGCAGGCGATCATCCAGGCGTGCTTCGACGGCGCGCAGGCGACCATCCAAGCGGGTTTCGGAAGCGTGCAGGCGGTCGTCCAGGCGGCGGACGTCGGCGCGGATCGTCAACAGCAGCGGCACCAGCACGGCGAGCAGGGCCACGGCCGCGCCGATGATGGCGATCGCCTCCGCGGTCATGGCGGTATGATCTACCGGATTGCCCGCACCGCGCAAGCAATCCGTCTCAATGGATCATGGCCAGGTCGCCGAAGATCGGAGCCATCGCTCGGTCGCCGGCCATCGCCTCCATGTCGGCGTCGGAGGGGCGGTCTCCGGGCGACTCGGCGGCTTGCAGGACCAGGGGCAGCAGGTCGAGGTCGGCCATCGTGTTGATGAACGCCGGGCCGAAGCTGAGGGCGTAGGCGACGGCGCGAGAGATGTCCTCGGCGGCTGCCAGCGGCTCGTACCACGGGCCGCGCGTGCGCTCCCGCCCCGCCCACGGACGCCGCGCCGTCGACTTGATGATCTGCATAGCCACGCCGCGGCGGTCACAGACCGCCCGGAGCGCGTCGAAGCCGGCGCGGTAGCCCGGGTCGCGCGCCAGCACGAAGTTCATCGGCAACAGCACGGCGTCGAACGGGAACCGCTCCAGGCTGCGCAGGTGCATACGCGGCGCGGCCAGCCCGTGGCCGGTGACGCCGATGAAGCGGACCGAGCCGCGCTCGCGCGCCTCGACCAGCGCCTCCAGCGCGCCGCCCGCTCCCATCGCTTCGGCCCAATCCTCCTCCCCCGTCAGGCTGTGCAGCTGGATCAGGTCGATCACGTCGCTCCGCAGCCGCCGGCGCGAGCGCTCGACCTGCGCGCGGGCGCCGGCCGCGGTCCGCTCGCCGGTCTTGGTGGCCAGGAAGAAGCGGTCGCGGTGCCGCTCCATCCAGCCGCCGATCAGGGTCTCGGAGTTGCCGCCGCCGTAGCCGTGCGCGGTGTCGACGTGGTTGACGCCGTGCCGGAACAGCAGGTCCAGGACGCGCCCGGCATCCGCCTCGGTCGAATCGGGCTTGAACGCCGCGCCGCCGAACAGGGCCAGCGAGCTGCGGTGTCCGGTGCGGCCGAACGGTCTGGTCGCAATCATCGTGGGAGCGTATGATCCCTGGAATGTCCGTCAGCGTCGAGTTCGTTGGTCACGCCTGCTTCCGCATATGGATCGACGGCCGCCCGTCGATCGTCACCGACCCCTACCCGCCCGCCCGGCTCGGCCTGCCGCCGCTGGAGCCGCTGGCCGCCGACACCGTCATCGTCAGCTCCCTCACCGACGAGGCGCATTCCGCGGTCGAGATGGTCGCCGGCAGCCCGCGCGTGATCAACGCGCTGGACGCGGCGCGCGGCCAGCCGGCGGAGATCGGCGGCCAGCCGGTCGTCACCGCGGAGGCGACCGAGGCGCGCGACCACCCGCGCGGCCCGCAGGACAACGCCCTGTACGCCTTCAACGCCGGCGGCCTGTGGCTGATGCACATGGGCGACCTCGGCTACGAGCTCACCGCCCAGGAGCTGGCGCCGTTCGCCGGCAAGTGCGACGCGCTGTTCGCGCTGGCCGGCCAGCGGCTCACCCCGAAGTTCGCGGAGCTCGACCGCATGTTCGATGCGCTGGCACCCCGATGGATCTTCCCCATGCACTACGAGCTGCCGCCGCTCGGCTTCGGCATGACCTCGGTCGAGGAGTTCCTGGCGCACCGGCCGCGCGATCCGCTGGTGCGTCCGCGCCACCACACCATCGACCTCCCCCTGCCATCCTTCAAGGACGGTCACCCGGCGCTGGTGGTTTTGGAGCCGTCGGGCTACACCCCGGACTGACCGCGCGCCCTTGCGCCGATGCTCGACTACGGCCCGGTCGCCCTGTTCAACACCTTCGGCTACCTGCGCCTGCCCGGCGTCTTCAACGCCGCGGAGGTGGAGCGCATGACCGCCGAGTTCGACGCGGCCATCGCCGCGGCGGCCGGCAACGGCAACGGCGGCCAGAAAGGCGAGCAATGCGTGTCGCCGTGGGGCAGCCAGGACGGCCTGGGCCTGCGGCTGCTGGCCGACGACCGCATCGCGGACGTAGCGCGCCGGGTGCTCGGCTTCGGAGCGCTGCTGCTGCGCGTGCGCTGCCGCCGGCTCACCGCGGACCTGCCGTGGCAGGGCGGCGGCGAGCTGGTCCCCTGGCCGCTGCAACACGTCACCGCGGCGGTCGCCCTGGACCGCGCCGGGGCCGGGGACGGGGACGGCTGCCTGCGCTTCGTGCCGTGCTCGCACCGCAACTACCTGCGCCTGCTCGACCCGCGCTGGCAGCAGGCGCCCGATTACCTGTACGGGCTGCGCAACCCGCGGCTGCGCTGGGACCACAACGCGCTCGGCGTCACCGATGAGCGGGTGCCGGCGTTGCCGGCACCGACCGAGCCCGGCGACGTGGTGATCTACACCCCCGACGTCCTGCACGCGGCGCTCGGGGTGAGCGCGCCGCGGCGGCTGATCGAAGTCTCCTACGCGGCCGAGCCGCGCACCGCCGCGCAGGTCCACTTTCTGCGCCAATGGGACGCCTCCACCAACGGCGAGCCCCGCGTGCCGCAGGCGATAGCGGCCAGCGCCGACCCCACGCTCCGCGAGCTGGCCGCCGGCTGGCGCGCGCTCGGCTTTGACCCGGAGGCGCGGACGCCTGGGGAGCCTGGGACGCATGGAGCCACGCGGACGCCAAAGGAGGCGGCCCCGTGCTGAGCGCCGACCACGCCGCCCGCTTCCAGGCGTTCGGCTTCCTGCACCTGCGGCAGGCGTTCGACGCCGCCGAGACCGCGTTCATCACGCGCGAGTTCGACGCGGCGATCCGCCGTTCCGGCGTCGACCCCGGCGCCGCGGCGGTCACCGGCGCCGATGCGGCGTCCTGCCGGGAGCTGCGCGACTGGCTGCTGGCGCACGACCTGATCTCCTCCATCGGCGATACGCTGCTCGGCGACCGGTTCCAGCTGGAGGGATTCAGCTGCGGCATCTACGGCATCGACTCGCCGTGGCACGCCGACTCCGCGGTGATCCGCTGGCCGCTGCGCCACATCAAGATCGCCCTCTACCTGGACCCGCTCGACGGCGGCAGCGGCGCGTTGCGCGTGATCCCCGGCACCCACCGCGACTGGCATTGGGTCGGCGACCCGGTCTGGCACGACGTGCCGGACTATTTCTTCGGGCTCAAGAACCGCGACGTCATCTGGCAGGAGCCGCCGTTCGGGCTTCCCCCGGAGGAGGTGCCGCACTTGGCGCTGGCGACCGAACCGGGCGACGTGCTGGTCTTTCCGGAGAACCTGCTGCACTGCGCGTTCGGCACCCGCTTCCCGCGCCGCCAGATCGCCATCTCCTTCCTGCAGTTCCCGTGGCGGCAGGATCAGATCGTCCACCTCAAGGCGCGCGCGGCGACCATGCCGGACGGCGCCTACCAGCCCCGCTCCCTGCTCACCCACCGCAACCCGCGCCTGCGGGCGATGGTGTCCGGGCTGACCGAGCTCGGCTTTCCCGCAGGAGGCCCCGGCACGTGATCGGCACCGAACAGGTCTGGCACTTCATAGCGTTCGGCTTCCTGCCGCTACCCGGCCTGTTGAGCCGAGCCGAAGCGCTGGCGATCCGTGACGAGCTGGAACGGCGGCGCGGCCAGCGCGAGCGCGAGCGCCGGTCGGCCGTGGATGGTGAGGAGCCGAGCGGCGCCGCCGGAGCGGGCTGCGGCATCCGCGACGCGGCGGCGGCTGGCCAGCGGGTGCGGGCGCTGCTGCTCGACCAGCGCGTGTACGGCATCCCGGCGAAGATCCTGGGACACGACTTTGCCTACCGGGGATCGGACGCGGAGTGGCGCGCCGGCGATGAGCCGTGGAGCGGCGGCGGGGGCGTCGAGCGCACGCCGATCGCCGCCATCACGGTCCTGTTCCGCCTGGACGACCCGGACCAAGCCGGTGGCTGCCTGCGCGTGGTGCCCGGCGGCCACCGCGCCGTGCCGGAGTCGATCGACCCCCGCTGGATCGGCGTGCCCGACTACCTGTTCCCGCTCCGCAACCGCAGCCGGCAGACCGAGCTCCCGTGGGGGATCGGCCCGCAGGAGGTCCCGCATCTGCCGTTGCCGGCGCGGTTGGGCGATGCGTTGGTGCTGGCCGACGACCTGCCGCGCGCCGCCTTCGGCGCTACCGGCGTGCGGCGGGAGCTGTCGTTCGCCTTCATGGCCAACCCGCTCTCCGGCCACCAGCGGCACTGGGTCAAGCGCCAGGCGGCGGGCGCCGCCATCACCGCGCCGCGCGCCTTTGCCGAGTCCCCGGACGCGCGCCTCCGCAAGATGGTCGCGCCCCTGCTGGCCCTGGGCGTCGAGCCGAGCTGAGCCCGCCGCGCTCCCCTCCCCTACGGGCTGCCGAACGCGCCCCGGCCTATGCGTTCCAGCGGCGTGGGCGCCCCGGAGGCGGCCGGCGCGCTGGCGGCTGCGTCGTAGGCGAACACGACCACCCCGCCCACGCCCTCCTCCCTCGCCTGTTCGATCTGCCAGAGCGTCGCCTCCACCGGGTTCTTGTAGGCGCCGACGCCGATCCAGACCCGCTCGCGCGCCGGGGCCGACGCGCGCGCCGCCTCCGCCAGGCCCGCGAACCGCTGCGGATCGGTCGTGTACGCCATCGGCACCGCCACGTCCAGGATGCCGTCGGCCAGCCAGCCCCACCACGACTGAAAGTAGTAGGTGCGCGCGTAGTGCGGGTCGGCCTTGACCGCCGCGGAGACGATCAGATCGGGGCAGACCGCCTTGACGGAGCGGTAGACGCGCCGCACCAGCGCCGACACCTGCTCGCGCCGGAATTGGTCCCAGAGGTCGCCCAGGGCGTCGGTGAACGCGAACGGGTCGCGGGCGGACGCGGCGGCCAGGGCGGCGTAGCGGTCGTCCGGCACGTGCGGCCGGACCCACGCGCGGAACCGGTCGAGCGCGCCGCGCGAGTAGTCGAAGTCCGGGGACGGCAGCCGCACGTAGTCGAAGTGGATGCCGTCCAGGTCGTAGTTGGCGGCCAGCTCCAGCCAGACCGCCTCTACCCGTTCCTGCACCTGTGGATGCGACGGGCTTGAGTACAGGCCCTCGAACCGGGCGGTGTTGACGCGGGCGTGCCGGGTGAGCAGGCGCAGGAAGGCGGGGTCGCGCGGGTCGCGGTCGTAGAGTTCGCGCCCCAGGCTGCGCGGTACCGCCAGCCAGTCGGGATGGGCGTTCACCAGGTGAGCGGGGCTGCGCGGGGGATCGACGGGCCCCCAGACCAGGTGCGTGTTGACCCAGGCGTGCACGGCCAGACCGCGCGCGCGCGCCGCGTCGATGACGATCTGCAGCGGATCGAACGGCGGATCGCCGGGCAGCAGCTCGGCGCGGGGCTCGAGGCTGGAGGAGTACAGGGCATCGGCGCGCCCGCGCACCTGCACCAGCAGCGTGTTGAAGCCGCTGGCCGCCGCGTCAGCGACCATCTCCCGCACCGCCTCCGGGCTATGCAGCGCGTAGCGCACCACCCAGAGCGCGCGCACCTCATCGAACCGCCGCTGGCCGGCGGACTCGGAGCCGACCGCCGCCGGCGCCGCCAAGGCCAGGGCCGCGATCACCAGCACGGCCCCCCGGATGCCGATGCCGAAAGGCCCGGTCATGCTTCGATCACGGTGGCTTGCCCCTCCCTCACTTCAATATCGGATGTACGGGACGGTCTCCTTGAGAGACGAGAGACGAACGGGGCCCGTGATGGGTAAAGTGTTGTCGTTGAAGATTGACAATCGGACTGTCACGATCTTGGCGATCGGCCACCGAAAACACATCTACCAGCGAGCGGAGAAACGAAGCGGGTGATCGGTCGCGCGTTTCAGTCCCAGACCTCCTCGTGCGATAGCGTTGTGTCATTCCGCAACGTGGCTTCGCGCTCAGCGGCCAGCCGCGCCAGCGCCTGATCCTCATCCATCATCAGCGCCTCCTTGATGAGATGGCACGCAACCATCGAAAGCGATACGCCTCGTCTCGCCGCCAGCTGCTCGATCTGTTCAAAGTCCGTAGGATCGACGGCAACGCTTATCATGGTGGTCTTCGATTGCATGATTTCTTTCCGCGCTTGGGTGTACCACGATAAGGCTCCCGAATCAAGTGGGTGCTGAGGCCGGAGGAAGTCTCGCCGACTGGAACCCGGCGGCCGACGACCGCCTCACGGCCGGGCGCGGGGCGCGAATGACGGTTATCAACCGGTCGCCCACTCACGGATGCGCAGCCGCATGTCCTCCCGACTGAGCTCCAGGATTTCGGCGCCGCGTCCCAGGGAGATGACCCCTTCCTGCAGCGCCCTGCGCACGAGCCTCGACAGTCGGTCTTCCACGAAGTCGTGCCGGGAGAGGCCGTCCGGCTCCCCCGAGCGGCCCCATTGCCAGGCGAACTCGCTGTGTTTCAGAGCGTCCGGCTCGTCCGCCTTCCGCAGCGTACGCCCATAGCGCCGGCTGTGTTGGACCTGGAACGCTCCCCAGACGTCGTTCGTTCTGCGCCCGGATTCGACCAAGCGGTAGAGCACGGTCTTGTAACTTACACGGAACAGACGCTTTACCTTCAACACGCGCACGAGTAGCGAAAGGCCCTCGGTCCGGTCCCACGCTTCCGAGAACGCGTCCTCCGGCATCAGGAACTGACTGGCGAACTCGTCCGCCTCGTGTTCCACCGGCTCCCGGATGTCGGTGGCGTCCCGCCGGTAGTCGCCAGGGTGCAGCAACAGATGGCCGAGCTCATGGGCGGCCGTGAAGATCCATCGCTCCACGGAAATCCGGTCCCAGGTATTCACCACCACCGCCGGGCCGCCGTCCGCGGGGCCGACGCTCAACCCGAAGAACGAGTCGCGCTGAGTATCCAGCAGCAGCACCTTGACGCCGTGCTGTTCTAGCACGCCGCAGATGTCCTGCACCGGCTGGTGGGTCGGGAGCCGGAACGCTCTGCGCGCGGCTTGGGCGGCCGCTTCCGGATCAGACGGCGAGTCGACCTCGAACTGCAGGCCCTCGCCGAGATCGACCTCCAGCGCGCAGTAGGCGTCGAGCCACGTCGATACCTGGGCCAGGATCTGCTCACGGGCGTGGACGCGCTTCCGGGCGCGAAAGCGCACACTCTCCAGGCGCCGCACCGGCGTGACCAACTCGCCGACCGGCGCCCCCAGCGCCTTGGCCAGCGCGTACAGCGTTCGCGCCTGCGGGATCACCTCCCACCGCTCGATCTTGCCCACCGCGACCCGCGACAGCCCCGCCTTCCCGGCAAGCCCCGCCTGCGTGAGCTGACGGTCCAGCCGCAGCCGGGCGACGTTGGCGGCTATGCAGGTCTCAGCCATGCGGTCCACCCCTGCATCGTCTTCTCCCGGTGATCATATACTCATGATACGCAAAAATGACAACCTCCCGGTCGCTTGTCGATTGCGCCCGGCGGCGGTGAGGCGCCCGCATGGTGGCGCGGCCCGCCGGCGCCCCGGTAAGATGAAGTCGATGGTCCGGCGCAGGCTGCCCACCGGCATCCAGACCTTCCGCGAGTTGCGGGAGGAGAACTGCTACTACGTGGACAAGACGCCCTACGTCGAACGTCTGCTCGCCAAAGGCAAGCACTACTTCCTGTCGCGCCCGCGGCGGTTCGGCAAGAGCCTGTTTCTGGACACGCTGAAGGAGCTGTTCGAGGGCAGCGAGGCGTTGTTCAAGGGACTCCATATCCACGGACGCCATGACTGGTCGCAGCGCCATCCGGTGGTGCGGCTCAGCTTCGGCGGCGACAATTTCAACGACCCCGAATTCCTGATCGAGGACGTGGCGCTGCAGTTGGAGGAGCTGGAGGCGGCGGCGGGCATCGAGCCCCGCGTGGTACGCGGCCCGGCGCGCCTGCGCCGTCTGCTGCGGGCACTGCACCGGCAGACCGGGCAGCGGGTGGCGGTGCTGGTGGACGAGTACGACAAGCCGATCCTGGACGCGCTGGAAACGCCCGAGGTGGCGCGGGCCAACCGCGACTTCCTGCGCGGCCTCTACGGCGCGATCAAGGACAACGAGGCGCACGTGCGCTTCACCTTCCTGACCGGGGTGAGCAAGTTCTCCAAGGCGAACCTGTTCTCGCAGCTCAACAACCTCACCGACCTCACGCTGGACGGGCGCTACTCCGCGATCTGCGGCTACACCGAGGAAGACCTGGACACCGTGTTCGCCCCGGAGCTGCCCGGGCTGGACCGCGAGCGCATCCGTGAGTGGTACAACGGCTACTGCTGGCGCGGCGATGAGAAGGTGTACAACCCGTTTGACGTGCTGCTGCTGTTCGACAGCCGCGAGTTCGCCGCCCACTGGTTCGAGACGGGGTCGCCGGCGTTCCTGGTCGACACGCTGTTCGAGCGGCAGGTCTCCACCGTTTCGCTTGCCGACATGGTCGGTACCGAGGACCTGCTGTCCGCGTTCGACGTGGAGCACATAGGCACCCACGCGCTGCTGTTCCAGACCGGCTATCTGACGATCACGGAGGAGGAGGACCTGGACGGGGAGCAGGTGTTTCGGCTCGGTTATCCGAACCGGGAAGTGCGGCAGAGCCTGAACCGGGTGCTGTTGCGCCGCTTGGCGCCGGACGCCCCGGAGCAGACGGCGAACAGAATACGTCTATCGCGTCTGCTGAAAGCCGCCGATTGGGCGGGAATGCGGGAGCTGTTCCACGCCTTCTTTGCGAGCATTCCGTATGAATGGCACGTCAACAACGACATTGCGCGCTACGAGGGCTACTACGCCAGCGTGTTCTACTCCTACCTCGCGGCGCTGGGGTATGAGATCACGGTGGAGGATTCGAGCAGCAGCGGGCGGCTGGACATGGCGGTGCGGACCGGCGGGCAGGTGTACCTGTTCGAGTTCAAGGTGACGGAGCAGGCGGGGGAAGGGGCCGCGCTGGCGCAGTTGCAAGCGCGGGACTACGCCGCCAAGTACCGGGGCCGGGGCGAACCGATCCACCTGATCGGCGTGGAGTTCAGCCGCCAGACGCGCAACGTCACCGCCTTCGAGGTGGCCGCCGGCTGACGGGCGTCCGGGACAGACATCGGTTGTGCAATTGCGCCGGGATCAACGAGGGCTATTGCTTGGATAGGCTGGTGCGGGGCGCAGATGGCGGGTATCATCTGCGCATGGACGTTCACCGGGCTCTTCACGAGTCCGTGCGCCACGTCAAGGCGGGCCGGATTCTCTCGCTGGCAGGTTCCGGTCTCTGGGAAGGCGATCTCGGCGCCATGAGAGAAGACCGAGGCGGCGAGAGCCGGCGACCCGGGGCGACACATCGATGTGAATCGAGACATTCCGCCGCGGCAGCGCCGCCACCCGGCGCTGGACGCGGTGCGGAAGCGGATACCGAGGCCGAGGCCAAGGCGGACGCCGATGGCTGAGCTGCGGGAGGCGTTGCGCACCGCGCTGGCCGGCTTCGCCGGCGCCGCGCCGCTGCACGAGTCCGCCGCCGCGCTGCTCGGCGCGCTCGGCTATCGCAGCGACCGAACCGGGGAGGAGGACGAGCTCGCCGGTATCCGCGCCGACATGGAGGCGGCGCGGGCGCTGACCGGCCGGGAGCGCGGCTTGCTCGACGATTGGCGGTCCGCGCAGATCGTGTTCCAGGTCACCGAGGACGAGATCACCGGCCAGCCGGGCCTCATCGGCCACTTCGACCGGGGCCGCATCGAGTCGTTTCTGTTCATCGCCGTCGAGCTCCGGGCGGATGCCGGCCGGCGTTACTCCCGCACGCAGCTCGCCGACATGACGCGCGTGGTCAACCGCCGCTACCTGATGCCGTCCATCATGCTGTTCCGGCACGGCGCGACCGTGACGCTGGCGGCCGTCGGGCGCCACGCCCACCGGCTCGACGTCGAACGCGACGTGCTGGAGAAGGTGACGCTGATCAAGGACATCCGCGCCGCCGACCCGCACCGCGCGCATCTCGACGCGCTCGCCGAGCTCGCCCTGCCGGCGATACGGGATCGCTTGGACGTCCGCAGCTTCGATGAGTTGCACCGGGCCTGGGAGCGGGCGCTCGACGCCGACGCGCTCAACCGGCGCTTCTACCGCGATCTGTTCGCCTGGTTCGAGTTCGCCGTCGCAGCCTGCGGCTTCCCGGACGACGGCGCGGGGCCGGGCAATGCCGAGCGCCACGTGATCCGGTTGATCACCCGCCTCCTGTTCATCTGGTTCCTCAGAGAGAAGGACTTGGTGCCGGACGATCTGTTCGACGAGGAGTTCGCCCGCGCCGCGCTCGGGAACCACGCGCCGGAGCGCACCGACTACTACCGCGCCGTGCTGCAAAACCTGTTCTTTGCCACCCTCAATACCGAGATCGGCAAGCGCGCGTTCAGCGCCCGGGACCGCGACAGCCACCGCGACTTCAACAAGTACCGCTACCGCGATCTGCTGAGCGATCCCGACGCCTTCCTGCGTCTGCTCGCCGCGGTCCCGTTCGTCGACGGCGGCCTGTTCGACTGCCTGGACGACTACGAAGCGCGCGGAGAAGGCGGCCGACGCATCGACGCCTTTACCGACAACGTCGATACGCAGGGCCGCGATCTGAGGGTGCCGGCGGCGATCTTCTTCGACGAGGACCGGGGCCTGTTTCCGCTGTTCCGCCGCTACAAGTTCACGGTGGAGGAGAACACTCCGCTGGATCAGGACGTGGCGCTCGACCCGGAGCTGTTGGGCCGCGTGTTCGAGAATCTGCTGGCCGCCTACAACCCGGAGACGCGAGATACCGCGCGCAAGCAGACCGGCTCCTACTACACGCCGCGCCACGTGGTGGACTACATGGTCGACGAGTCACTGGCGACGGCGCTGGCCAGGCGGACCGCGCCGGCGGACGGGGACGCGGAGTGGTGGCGCGAGCGGCTCGGCTATCTGCTCGACTACGCGGATTCCGCCGCCGACGCCGGTGAGCTGTTCGAGCCGGAGGAGCGGCGCACCGTGGTGCGCGCCATCGCGGAGTTGCGGATTCTGGACCCTGCGGTCGGTTCCGGCGCGTTTCCGATGGGCGTGCTGCACAAGCTGACGCTGGCGTTGCGCCGCCTCGATCCCGACAACCGGCATTGGGAGGAGTACCAGAAGGAGCGCGCAGCCGGCCGTGCGGGAGCGGCGTTCGACATGGACGACGAGCAGGCGCGCAACCGCGAGTTGCAGGAGATCAGCCATACGTTCCAGACCTACCGGGACTCCGACTTCGGGCGCAAGCTCTATCTGATCCAGAACGGAATCTTCGGCGTCGACGTGCAGCCGGTCGCCTGCCAGATCGCCAAGCTGCGCTTCTTCATCTCGCTGGTGGTCGAGCAGCGCGCCAACGCCGACGCCGCCGACAACTACGGTATCCGCCCGCTGCCCAACCTGGAGACCCGCTTCGTCGCCGCCGACACCCTGATCGGGCTGCAAGCCGACGGCGCCGCCAACGGAGAACTGGGAACGGACCTGATCAAGCCGATCGAGTCCCACTTGCGCCGCGTGCGCGAGGGCTACTTCAACGCGCGCACCCGGCAGGAGAAGCTCGACCTGCGCAAACGGGATGACGAGCTCCGCGCGGCGTTGGCCGGCGTGCTCAAGGACCTTGGCTTCCCGCAAGAGACCGCCGCGGCGGTAGCCCACTGGGACCCGTACCACCAGAACGCGAGCGCGGCGTGGTTCGACGCGGAGTGGATGTTCGGCGTCGCCGACGGCTTCGACGTAGTGATCGGCAATCCGCCCTACGTGCGCGGTGAGAAGATACCCGGCAAGGCGCGGCTGCGCGCCGCCTACGGCGATTTCTTTCGCGGCACTGCGGACCTGTATACCTACTTCTTTCGCCGCGGCGCCGACCTGCTGCGGACCGGCGGCCTGCTCTGCTTCATCACATCCAACAAGTTCATGCGCGCCGACTACGGGCAGCAGCTACGGGCGTTCCTGAAGGAGCACGCCTCCCCGCGCCTGCTCCTGGACCTGGGGCGCACCGGCACCTTCGACGCCACCGTGCGCCCCTGCATCGTGCTGGCCGACCGGGTGCGGCAGGGCACGTTCCGGGCCGCGACCGTGCGCGGCGCTGCCGGCGCAGAGACTGTTGACCCCGCCGGCTACCTGGACCGCCGCGGCTTTACCATGCGGGTGACCGACTTGGCCGACGCCGGTTGGTCCCTGGCGCCCCCGGAGTGGCAGCAAATACGCGCCAAGATCGAAGCCGCCGGCCAACCGCTCGGCGAGTACGTGAACGGGCAGCTATATCGTGGGATCGTGACCGGTCTGAACGACGCGTTCGTGATCGACACCGAAACCAGCAATCGCTTGATCGCCGCCGACCCAAAGAGCGCCGACTTGATCCGTCCGTGGCTGCGCGGCCGGGACGTGCGCCGCTGGCGGACCGAATGGGCCGACCTGCATGTCATCTTCTCGCGGCGCGGCACCCCGATCGAACGGTATCCCGCGATCGAAGCGCACCTGTCGAGGTTCCGTCCCGACCTGGAGCCCAAACGCACCCGCGGAGCGAAACGCGGACGCGCACCTGGCACTTACCGGTGGTTCGAGCTCCAAGCCAACACCGCCTACTACCGCGCCTTCGACCAACCCAAGATCATTTACACCAACATCGGAACGGCGATGCGCGCAATGCTCGACCGCCGGAACTTTCTCACGGCCGATACGTGCTTCGTCATTCCGTCCGACGACGCCTACCTGCTCGCCATCTTGAACTCGAAATTGCTCGACTTCTACTTTCGTCTCGCCCTTCCGTGCCTGGACGACCCATTCGACGGCGGCGACATGAGATTCTTCACCGTCAAAATGGTGCGCACGCCCATCGCCCCCGCCGCCGAGACCACCAAGCAGGGCATCGCCGCCCTCGCCGAGCAAATCCAGACCGCCAAGCAAGCCGACCCCGCCGCCGACACGTCCGCCCTCCAACATCGCATCGACCAAGCCGTCTACTCCCTCTACGACCTCACCCCCAAAGAAATCACCACCCTCGAAGCCGCCCTCCCTGTAAATGAAAACCTCTTGGAAAGGCCGCCCGCGGGACGGTCTCCTTGAGACGATGAGACCCGGCGCCGCGGTCACAGTGGCTCCGCCTCCCGTAGCACGCGGTCCCGGATCAGAGGATGGAGGCTCTTCTCGGTGACCACGTCCACCCGGCGGTTCAGCAGCGTTTGCACGTCCATGAGCATTCCGCCGAGCGCCAGCCCCGTTTTCTCAGGCGGAAGCGTCACCAGCAGGTCGACGTCGCTGCCATCACCCGCATCGCCCCGCGCCATGGACCCGAACACCCGTACGTCGCGTAGACCGTGACGCTTGGCGATGGCGAGAATCTCGGCGCGATGTTCATCGACTAGCGAGTGCATCACATCCGACCAGGGTGCCCGATTCCGATCACCGGCGCTTTGGAAACGCGCACCCCGGACACGGAGCGAATAGTACTCGCGTTGTCGGTCGCCGTCAACCGATTCGAGCGAGTACCAATTTCTCAGCAAAGCCTTGCCAGTCGCCGGAGAATGTGGGTTCCGTACGCGCCCGGCTATTGATCGGTGATGATGAAGAACCGAATCAGCAGCGGATTGGACTGCAGATAAGCACGCACAAGACTGACGGCATGCTGTGCGCCGAGTTCGGTGTGATCTGTTGGGCTGAGGCCAATGGCTGCCAGGGTGATGGTGACCGAGCCGCTGGACCCTTGTTCTTCGGCGTCGCCGGCGCGGTACTCGAAGCGGAGCTTGAGCTGACCGCCGAGATCGAAGCCGCCGGCGTGCCAGCTGGCCCCGCCGTTGACGCTTGCCCAGGGGATGATGCCGCCGCGGTCGATCACCGCCTGGGTGATGCCGGCGTGGGGCAGCTGCGTGGCGAAGTCATATTCGAACGACAACGTCCCGGAGCGATGCCGGACCGGCGTACCGAAGTCGGACGGGAACTTGAGCGTGGTGGTGGCGGTGACGTTGGTCTGAGTCGCGGCGGAGCGGTCGGCCCTTGCGGCCGGAGTGGCGGCCAGACTCGCATCGTCTTCATCGGCGACGATGGCGACGATCAGCGTCTCGGTGCGCAGCCCGGGCTGCTCGGCTGCCGGCGCGGCCGGCTCCGGAGACGGCGCGCCAGGCGCGACGGCAGGGCCGCCGGCTGCCGGCGCTTGGTCACAGGCGGCCAGCGCGGCCGCGAGCGAGGCGGCGGCGACGGCCAGAAGAAGGGGATGCTTTTCCTTTGTCATGCCGGCATGTTGGGCTGCCGCCGCCCCGCCGGTCAAGCTCAACGCGATGCGCGCACTGGTCTGGCGGCGGAAGCCGGCCGATGCTCCCCGAAGCCGTACGTCTCAGCGGCGAGAAATCCAGCCCGCGTCGTGCGGGCGTGGTGAAGCATGATCCGGCAGTAGCCGCCCGTAATCAGGTATCCCTCACCATCCAGAATCGGATCATCATCGACCGGTTGCCGCTCAGGTGGCGGGCGATTTCGGCGGACGCGCGTTGCTGTCCACCGATCGCGGACGCAATTACCACGACCAGCGTACCAGCTGACGAACCGGCGGCCGGTTCTCGGTAGCGGTAGACAATTGAGTATGTCCACTCGTTGACCGGACCGAACGTCCATGTGGAACCGCCGTCAGTGCTGTACGACGTGACGATGGCGCCGTCCGTAAGCAGGTCGGCCGTGATGCTGGCGTGCGCCACTTGGTAGGTCCAGCTTTCGAAGGGCAGGTTGCTTGAACTCTCATGCTCAAACGAATCGGGGAATGTCAGGGTGAGGTCGATACGTTCTCCGTGCTGCGCAACCGCCAAATTGCGACCGGCGGGCCTGGGGATAGGTTCTCCGGGGTTCCCACTGAGGCCGCTACGCCGCTGCCGGGCGGCTCCGCCGACAGTTTCACGTGGTCGGCGGCGGCGACGATGGCGACGATTAGCGTCTCGGCGCGCAGCCCGGGCGGCTCGGCTGCCGGCGCGACGGGCGCGGTGCCCGGGCTCGCGGGCGTGACGGGGCCGCTGGCTGTCGGCATCGTCTGATCACAGGCGGCCAGCGCTACCGCGACGATGGCCAGAAGATGTCTGCGTTTGTCATGCCCGGAATGGTGGAGACGCTGCCTCCGTCGGTCAATCCCGACCCCCGCTTGGCACCGGTCAATGAGGCCGGCGGGTTTCGCCGCCGGTAACCTACGTCGGATGCGCGAACGGCGTGCTCGACCTGGACGAGCTTCAATGAGGCCGGCGGGTTTCGCCGCCGGTAACGCGCCGCCAGCGCCGGCGGCCGAGCCGTGACTACGCTCTCGCTTCAATGAGGCCGGCGGGTTTCGCCGCCGGTAACGCAGCGATGACCTGCTGATCGACGACGCAGCGCGCGGGCTGCGGCTTCAATGAGGCCGGCGGGTTTCGCCGCCGGTAACGAGATCGTCGCCGTGCAGGCCATCAGCGCTTCCGGCGAGCTACTGGACGCTTCAATGAGGCCGGCGGGTTTCGCCGCCGGTAACCGGTCGTTGGCGGTCAATCTGATCCCCCCTTTTCAAGCTTCAATGAGGCCGGCGGGTTTCGCCGCCGGTAACGCGGCCCGGAGCCGTGGACGCTGACGGTGCACGAACCCGGGCTTCAATGAGGCCGGCGGGTTTCGCCGCCGGTAACGCCGTCAAGCCGCTCTCCTGGCCTTCTCCGCCGTCAGGGCTTCAATGAGGCCGGCGGGTTTCGCCGCCGGTAACTCTGGGTCGTCTGAGATAGAGATACCTGTGCCTCGTGGGCTTCAATGAGGCCGGCGGGTTTCGCCGCCGGTAACGCAGCCCGTCCGCGCGAAGGGGTCGTCGGTCATGTCGGTGCTTCAATGAGGCCGGCGGGTTTCGCCGCCGGTAACCAACCTCAACATCCGACACCGCTTCCGCGTCCTCGCAGAGCTTCAATGAGGCCGGCGGGTTTCGCCGCCGGTAACCGCTGATCGAGGCGCGCGCCGAGAAGGAACGCCGCTCGCTTCAATGAGGCCGGCGGGTTTCGCCGCCGGTAACGCGGTGCGCTTGCGGCCCGCAACGTCGTTGTCCTCGCTTCAATGAGGCCGGCGGGTTTCGCCGCCGGTAACGAGAATGGAAGTGGCGTTACAACCGTTACAGCCGTTAGCTTCAATGAGGCCGGCGGGTTTCGCCGCCGGTAACTCGACCGGGTACGACTCCGCGTTGATCGCCTCGTCGCTTCAATGAGGCCGGCGGGTTTCGCCGCCGGTAACTCGTCGACGCCGACGGGCAGAGACAGGTAGTCGCCGCTTCAATGAGGCCGGCGGGTTTCGCCGCCGGTAACTCGGACGCTGGGGCACCGACCTCAGCTACAGCAAGGTCGCTTCAATGAGGCCGGCGGGTTTCGCCGCCGGTAACACACCAGCGGCGCTGCGCGGCTGGACGGCGCGGCCGAAGACACTGGCTTCAATGAGGCCGGCGGGTTTCGCCGCCGGTAACTCCCTGGCATGACGAACGGAAGCGCGGCCGAGCGGCGCGTGCTTCAATGAGGCCGGCGGGTTTCGCCGCCGGTAACGATGGCGCGTTCATGAGCGCACTGCGCTAGCGCGCCCCGGCTTCAATGAGGCCGGCGGGTTTCGCCGCCGGTAACGCGACCGCGGGCGCGCTTCCGCCGGCCCGTCATGGCGTGCTTCAATGAGGCCGGCGGGTTTCGCCGCCGGTAACGACCGCATCGGCGCGCAGCCGGGCGACCTGGTGCTGGTGCTTCAATGAGGCCGGCGGGTTTCGCCGCCGGTAACCATCGGTCCGGGCACGTCATCCAGCCGTTGCCGAACAGGCTTCAATGAGGCCGGCGGGTTTCGCCGCCGGTAACTTCACCGAAAGCGCCGAATAGCCGCTCCTCCATCAGGCTTCAATGAGGCCGGCGGGTTTCGCCGCCGGTAACTAGGCGACAAACGACATCGCCTTGGACGCCGGCATGTCCTTGCTTCAATGAGGCCGGCGGGTTTCGCCGCCGGTAACCCGATCAAGACGGATGTGCCCGAAGGCGCGGACTCGTAGCTTCAATGAGGCCGGCGGGTTTCGCCGCCGGTAACACACGTACCACCCTTACGGTTGACATAGCAACGTGAGATGCTTCAATGAGGCCGGCGGGTTTCGCCGCCGGTAACTGCATACCCATGTGTCGCCCGGTGCATACCCATGTGTCACTGCTTCAATGAGGCCGGCGGGTTTCGCCGCCGGTAACTTCGCGTGCCGGATCCTGTCCGGCGCCGCTAGCGCCGAGCTTCAATGAGGCCGGCGGGTTTCGCCGCCGGTAACGCCGCGGCGTATCGCCGTCGAACGCCACGATGTTGAGCTTCAATGAGGCCGGCGGGTTTCGCCGCCGGTAACCAGCCTACCAGGTGTCCACCTACCTGCTGCGCGCCACGCTTCAATGAGGCCGGCGGGTTTCGCCGCCGGTAACGTCGCCGCTCTGGCCGCGGCGGCGGGCGTGTGCGAGCTTCAATGAGGCCGGCGGGTTTCGCCGCCGGTAACGCCGCGGCGTATCGCCGTCGAACGCCACGATGTTGAGCTTCAATGAGGCCGGCGGGTTTCGCCGCCGGTAACCGGCCAGCGCGCTGACGGTCTCCCTCCGGCAGTCCAGGCTTCAATGAGGCCGGCGGGTTTCGCCGCCGGTAACGGCGCGGTCGCAGGTGACTCGCTTGACCGGCAAGGAGCTTCAATGAGGCCGGCGGGTTTCGCCGCCGGTAACGCTGATCTCCGACCAGGAGACCAACACCGTCTACTGGATGCTTCAATGAGGCCGGCGGGTTTCGCCGCCGGTAACGCTGATCTCCGACCAGGAGACCAACACCGTCTACTGGATGCTTCAATGAGGCCGGCGGGTTTCGCCGCCGGTAACATGTCCCCGGTCAGGTCGGTGACCGTATCGGCCCGCTCCTGCTTCAATGAGGCCGGCGGGTTTCGCCGCCGGTAACTTGCGGCGGCGCCGGGCGGTCGATGACCGGTTCCGGGGCGCTTCAATGAGGCCGGCGGGTTTCGCCGCCGGTAACGATCGCCCCGATCTCCTCAGCGTCCGCGATCGCCATCCTGCTTCAATGAGGCCGGCGGGTTTCGCCGCCGGTAACGTCCACGACCGGCTACGCACATTCGAGCGTACAGCGATGGCTTCAATGAGGCCGGCGGGTTTCGCCGCCGGTAACAGCGGCCAGTGGATCGAAGGAGAGGTGTTGATACGTCTCGCTTCAATGAGGCCGGCGGGTTTCGCCGCCGGTAACGGCCGGCGCCGCGCGGCCGGTGCGGCCGCGTCCACACGCGCTTCAATGAGGCCGGCGGGTTTCGCCGCCGGTAACGAAGCGTATCGCACGTGCTAAGATGGCGGGGCCGCCGCTTCAATGAGGCCGGCGGGTTTCGCCGCCGGTAACGTATCGGCAGGCGGCGTCTTGCAAGCGGATGGCGAAGAGGCTTCAATGAGGCCGGCGGGTTTCGCCGCCGGTAACGTGGCCTATGCGCAAGGGCTGGCGCACCTGGCCGGCTGGGCTTCAATGAGGCCGGCGGGTTTCGCCGCCGGTAACTCGTTCTTCATGCTGCCGTTCATCGGCGGCGCCGGCATGCTTCAATGAGGCCGGCGGGTTTCGCCGCCGGTAACAGAAACATGACCAGGGAGGTTGATACACAGATCAGCAACGCTTCAATGAGGCCGGCGGGTTTCGCCGCCGGTAACGTGCGAAGCTGGCCGAGGCGGCGCGTGAGATCGACGTGCTTCAATGAGGCCGGCGGGTTTCGCCGCCGGTAACGCCGCGCTCGCGCATTCGCGACTTGAATTCGTCCATCGGCTTCAATGAGGCCGGCGGGTTTCGCCGCCGGTAACTCTGTCTCCTTGTGAGTCTATCATACCACATTTACCCAGCTTCAATGAGGCCGGCGGGTTTCGCCGCCGGTAACGCAGAGAGCATCCCGCTGTTCGAGGTTGCAGGCTCGGTGCTTCAATGAGGCCGGCGGGTTTCGCCGCCGGTAACACGCCGGGCAGCCGATTGCTCACGGTCTCAGTGTGCGCGGCTTCAATGAGGCCGGCGGGTTTCGCCGCCGGTAACCGCGCGCGCATCGCATCGGCGCTGCGGCCGCCCCGGACCGCTTCAATGAGGCCGGCGGGTTTCGCCGCCGGTAACTGCTCGGACACCTGCTACAACGCCGCCGCCGCTGGCCGCTTCAATGAGGCCGGCGGGTTTCGCCGCCGGTAACGCTACGGTTCCGGTGTCCGGCGCCGGTCCGGCCGGGGAGCTTCAATGAGGCCGGCGGGTTTCGCCGCCGGTAACGGACGTGAAGGAATGCCGCCGCGGCCTGGTGGCGAGCGTGCTTCAATGAGGCCGGCGGGTTTCGCCGCCGGTAACAGACGGTCTCGGCGTGGATCGTCCGGGTCTGGGGCAATATGCTTCAATGAGGCCGGCGGGTTTCGCCGCCGGTAACATAGGTATCGTGCCGGATTAGTGCGGTTCCTTGATCGGCTTCAATGAGGCCGGCGGGTTTCGCCGCCGGTAACGACTCGGCGCTGTACGCCGTCAAGGTCGGGATGGAGTAGCTTCAATGAGGCCGGCGGGTTTCGCCGCCGGTAACGCCACCATTCGCACGAGGATGGCCGCTACGGCATCCGGCTTCAATGAGGCCGGCGGGTTTCGCCGCCGGTAACGGCCGGTGCGGCCGGCGATCGACGTTCGACGGAGACCAGGCTTCAATGAGGCCGGCGGGTTTCGCCGCCGGTAACCTCCTTGGCCGCCCGCTCGGCCCGGTACTCGGCGACGCTTCAATGAGGCCGGCGGGTTTCGCCGCCGGTAACTTCTGATCTCGGCGTGGCTGATGCGGCGCCAGCAGGAGCTTCAATGAGGCCGGCGGGTTTCGCCGCCGGTAACCATTCCCTCGGTCGCGCCGTCGTCTGTCGGCCCCACGAGCTTCAATGAGGCCGGCGGGTTTCGCCGCCGGTAACTGATGCGCCACGACCGCGCTAGCCGGCCGGTCCGCGAAGGCTTCAATGAGGCCGGCGGGTTTCGCCGCCGGTAACGCGTCCAGGATGAGCGGCTTGAGCACCGCCATCATGCCCTGGCTTCAATGAGGCCGGCGGGTTTCGCCGCCGGTAACGTAAACGGTTACGGCATCCTGGTCGCCACGGACAGCGAGCTTCAATGAGGCCGGCGGGTTTCGCCGCCGGTAACCCGGCGGAAGCGCGCCCGCCGGTGCATGACGGGCCGGGGTGCTTCAATGAGGCCGGCGGGTTTCGCCGCCGGTAACCGCCGCGCGCCCCGGCGACCGCCCCCATCCGCGCGCATAGGCTTCAATGAGGCCGGCGGGTTTCGCCGCCGGTAACCCGTTGGTCACGTTCGGCGCCAGCACGGCCGAAATGCTTCAATGAGGCCGGCGGGTTTCGCCGCCGGTAACCCCAGCGGTGGTGCCAGGCGTCCTCCTCCATCTCGAAGCTTCAATGAGGCCGGCGGGTTTCGCCGCCGGTAACGGAACTCGGCCGCGAAGCCGGGCGTGCCCTCGATGTGCTGCTTCAATGAGGCCGGCGGGTTTCGCCGCCGGTAACAACGCCGAGCCAGCGGCAACCAGCGCCTCGTCAACCTCGACGCTTCAATGAGGCCGGCGGGTTTCGCCGCCGGTAACCCGGCGGTGGAGGCGATGCCGGTGCCGAAGGGGGCCGCCAAGGAGCTTCAATGAGGCCGGCGGGTTTCGCCGCCGGTAACACGCACCAGATCACCTGCGGCCCGCGCTGCAGGGACGAGCGGCTTCAATGAGGCCGGCGGGTTTCGCCGCCGGTAACCCGGCGGCGGCACCTTCGGAGGCAGCGTCAACGTCACCGGGCTTCAATGAGGCCGGCGGGTTTCGCCGCCGGTAACGTCGCCTTGAGACGGGAGATCGTCGCGTGATTCTCCTCGCTTCAATGAGGCCGGCGGGTTTCGCCGCCGGTAACTTGTGAGTGACGATGAGGAGAGAGAGATACACGATCTGCTTCAATGAGGCCGGCGGGTTTCGCCGCCGGTAACAGCCGTAAGCCGCCTGGTGGATGGGTCGAAAGTCATGCCGCTTCAATGAGGCCGGCGGGTTTCGCCGCCGGTAACCCCCGGATGCTGACCTTTGGGTAGGACGTACCGCTACTGCTTCAATGAGGCCGGCGGGTTTCGCCGCCGGTAACCGCTCGAACTCGCGCTTGCTCAGCTTCGGGATCACCTCCGCTTCAATGAGGCCGGCGGGTTTCGCCGCCGGTAACCCGCCGGCGCCTTCATGTCCATGTCCAGCTTGGCCCAGCTTCAATGAGGCCGGCGGGTTTCGCCGCCGGTAACCTGCTGCCGCGGTCGCCGCCTTGCGCGGCACCCCAAGAGCTTCAATGAGGCCGGCGGGTTTCGCCGCCGGTAACCGACCATCCTGAGCTGCGCGCTCGGCTGGACGCAGTCGCTTCAATGAGGCCGGCGGGTTTCGCCGCCGGTAACTCGCCAGCGCCTCCTCGATCCACAGCCGGTCGTGCTCGTCGCTTCAATGAGGCCGGCGGGTTTCGCCGCCGGTAACCCTCGTGGCTTGCCTTAGATTCGCGCAGAGCTTCGCTAGGCTTCAATGAGGCCGGCGGGTTTCGCCGCCGGTAACCTCGACAACACGCGGGGCCAGCTCGCTGTTGCCCGGCTTCAATGAGGCCGGCGGGTTTCGCCGCCGGTAACCGGGTCCGGCGGCCGCTTCCGCTTCCGCTTCGGCGGCGCGCTTCAATGAGGCCGGCGGGTTTCGCCGCCGGTAACTTCATGCTGCTACCATAGCATGGTACGATCTGGCCGTGCTTCAATGAGGCCGGCGGGTTTCGCCGCCGGTAACAAAATACTGCTCGGACGAATGCCGGACCGCTCAGCGTGCTTCAATGAGGCCGGCGGGTTTCGCCGCCGGTAACGCATGCTATCGGCGCGCTTGGCATCGTGGACACCGACGCTTCAATGAGGCCGGCGGGTTTCGCCGCCGGTAACGTCCCTCCACGGCCGCCTCCTGCACGCAGAACAGCGGCGCGTCCGCTTCAATGAGGCCGGCGGGTTTCGCCGCCGGTAACAGATCGTGCGTGGTCTCGCCGGCCACCGAGATCCACTCGCTTCAATGAGGCCGGCGGGTTTCGCCGCCGGTAACGTGTCGTGCCGGCTGGCAAGGTGCTACAGTGCCGGTGTGCTTCAATGAGGCCGGCGGGTTTCGCCGCCGGTAACTCGATCTCGCCGAGGGCGGCGGCATCGACGCTGTCCAGGCTTCAATGAGGCCGGCGGGTTTCGCCGCCGGTAACGCGGTGACCCGCATGACGCCGTCCCCGGTCGCCCGCGCGCTTCAATGAGGCCGGCGGGTTTCGCCGCCGGTAACCCGGCGCGCCTCCGGGACGGCGCAGCAGCATCGCCGCCGCTTCAATGAGGCCGGCGGGTTTCGCCGCCGGTAACGCTCTATGTCCGTGGACAAGTCGTGGACAAGCCACGCGGCTTCAATGAGGCCGGCGGGTTTCGCCGCCGGTAACGCGCATCAAGTGGGGATTGATTGCGGGCAATGTCATAAACGCTTCAATGAGGCCGGCGGGTTTCGCCGCCGGTAACCCGGAAGGCCAGATGGAGCTTGGGCTGTGAGTAATTGGCTTCAATGAGGCCGGCGGGTTTCGCCGCCGGTAACGGACCCCGGCCAACTCACCGCAGCCGGCCGATTAGGCGGCCGGGCCGCGAGAGCTGGGCGGAAGATCGTGGTGCAACACGCCAATATCCCGCACACGACGGCTGTACCGTACACAGTATCGTTCCTGTTGTCAAAGACCTTGCGCTGCCCGCGAGCGCTCTCCGTCGTCCCCGGCGGCACTGGAGCGCTCGCCATGCGGCGGCGGGCGGTCACACGATCGTCGGCTCCCGCCGCACCGGGTGGAACGGCCTCCCCAGGCTCACGACGCGCGGCTCCACGCGCTCTGCCGGGCCAAGGTCGACCAGGACCACATGATCGCTGCCATGATCTATCACTCCGTCGAGGCGCGCAAGCAGTTCCGCCCGGCGGGTTCGGTTCATCCGGCACTGGAACACCGAGAGCTGGAGCCACTCCCCGTAGGCGTTCATCAGCTTGAACACCTTGCGCCACCGCCGCGGATCGGCGATGTCATAGGCAACGATGTAGAGATGATCGGCCATCAGCCGCCCTTCACCCGGCGCTCACCGCGTCGTGAAGTTGGGGTACACCGGGAGCTCTCCCAGCAGGAAGCGTCCCAGCAACCGCGCCTGCATCTCCATCAGCCGGCGGTAGCTGACGCGGTAACCGAACAGCGGATGGACGATCTCGTGGCTCAGACGGCGCTCGAACGCCGCGATGAACCGGCGCCGCCCCTCGGGGGCCAGGGCGACGCTGCCCGGCCCGGCCGTGAAGTCCGCCGCTCGGACCTCGCCGTTGTTGATGGTCTGCATCACCACCGAGTCGGCGATCAGCGGCCGGAACGGCTCCATCAGGTCCAGCGCCAGCGCCGGCCGGCCGTACCGCGGCTGGTGGTACAGTCCGCGGAAGGGGTCGAACCCGACCGCCGCGAGCGTCACCGTCCAGGCGCGGACCAGCAGCGAATACGCGAACGACAGCAACGCGTTGACCGGATCGGTCGGCGGACGGCGGTTCCGCGTGCGGAAGTCGAACGCTGCCTGCTCGGCGGCGCTGTCGCTCAACAGCGCCGGGAGCGCGCGGAAGTAGCGCGCAGCCGCCGTCCCTTCAAGGCCGAGCAGCGCGGCCAGCGACTCCGCCCGACGCGCTTGCCGGCTGTCCTCCTTCATTTCGATCAGCACGCCGCGGTTGTCGTCGGCCCGCTTCCAGTTGCGCCGCAGCAGCGTGCGGCAGTTGGCGATCTTGGCCCACACCAGATCGCGGGCGAAGCGCAGACACGTTTCGGCGTCGAAGCTCGCCCGGTACTGGGCGGTCCGCAGTTCGACGTTCTTGTGGCCGTTGCCGGCCGTGTGGCCGTAGAACCAACCGCCGAAGCTGTGCCACGTGACGGGGATGTCCCGCCACATCAGATCGTGCAGGCACTGCGTGGTGACGTGGACGTTCCCCATCAGGACGACCTGGGAGACGTCGACGAGGCGCGCCTTCCCCACCGGGCGGCCGTCGACGCTGACGACCAGGGTCTCGCCCGACTTGGCCACCTTCGCGCCGTGCGCCTGCACGTAGAGCGGCAAGGCGTCGGTAGACGGCACCGCGATCGGCCGGGGCGCCTCGGATCGGGTCAACAGGCTGAGATGGTTGATCTCGTCCGGCAGGCAGATGCCGACCAGCGAGCAGCGCGGACACTTCGGGCTGTCCTCCAGCGGCGGCGGGATCACGCCGGCCGCAGCTACGGCGCGCAGCCCGTCGACCGCCTGCCGCGTGGTCCGGATCAGTTCGTCGTCGAACGCTACGCGCACCCGTTCCCGGCTGGCGGCGAAGTACAGCACGCCTTCATCGCAGGCGTAGCCGTGCTCCCGCAGGATCATGCCCTGGACGCAGAGCTGCACCATCTCCGGCTCGTACGCGCCGCGCTCGACGTGCGGGCGCTTGCCGCGCTTGTAGTCGACCGGCACCACCGCCTCGCCTTCCGACTCGATCAGGTCCATGCGGGCGATCAACCCCAGCCGGGGCGATGACAACGTGACCGACCGCGCGTGCAGCTTGAGGTCCTGGTCGACGTCTTCCGGCGCGGGCAACGAGCCTCCCCGGCGATCCGCCCGCCGATGGGCGTGGCGGCCCTGCACGGTGTCCTCGGAATCCGCCCACTCGCCCTGCACCCACTCCAGGTACGCCAGCCGCGGGCAGTACCGGAACTCGTTGACCATGCGCGCTGGCATCAGCGGGCGGTCCTCCGGCGCGGCGGCGGGGGACGGCGCGAGCTTCCCTTGGTCCGATTGTGAGCAAGCGGGTTCCCGCCTCACGTTGCGCCTGCCGTTCGTCCCCACGGGATCGGCTGCCTTCCCTCTAAGTCCATTGTCGGTTGTGTCGGACGCCATCCTTGAGCAAGGATGGGTCGCGGACGGAGCTTGGCGCGACGCTCGTCGCCAAGATCAAAAAGGACCGGAACTGATGCTTTCCTATCCGATAGAACTCCAAGACGACGACGGGACCGTACTGGCGACGGCTCCCGACTTCCCGGAGCTCACGACGTTCGGCGATGATCGCGACGAAGCGCTGGCGCGCGCCGTCGGCGCACTCGAGGAAGCCATCGCAGCTCGCATCCACGACGCGGATGACATTCCCGCACCATCCGGCGGCACGGTGCGGGCCACGCTACCGGCCCTCACCGCGGCGAAGGTAATACTATACCAGGAGATGCGGGACCAGGAGATCGGCAAGGCGGAGCTTGGCCGCCGTCTTGGTTGGCGCCTGCCACAGGTCGATCGAGTCCTGGACCTGGAACACCGCTCGCGCCTTGACCGAGTGGAAGATGCCTTGAGAGCCGTCGGCCGACGCCGGCACGTGACCGCGGCGGACGCTCCCTCGTGAGTCCGGCGCCGGAGGCCAGCTGCGGCGCGCGCCCAACCTTTGAGCCGTGGCGCCGCAGTTGACGCAGCCATCTCGATGTGCGTACCCTGTCCCTATGCGAGCCGTCTGGCGGCTCGCGTGGTGACTTTCGCCTCTACCCCCCTAGTGGGAAGCGGCTACATCGAAGAGAGTACCGTCGCAGGAGCATCGGCACGGCCGGGGCTCGTTTCCGGGGCGACTTGACCCCGGCTTCTTTGGTCAGTATGCTTTGTTTGAGTAGCGTCGGAGTAGCAGACGACCTAACAAGCCGCCATGAAACAAATCCAAAAGGAGGAGACACGCAAATGGCAAATGAAAATGAAGCAGATACAGATACGCAAATGGGTTATAACGATCGTCATGAACGCCTTGTCCGTATCGTGATCGGTCGTGAGGAGATACGTCAATTGCCGTGGATACGCTCAGAGCTGCGGGAAACGTTTCGCGGAGAGTACCATGAAGTGCGCTCCACGGGACATGCACCCCCGTCTCAGCGGTATGATGGAGCTCATCAGATCGAAGACCAAAGGACCGAGCCAGGAGTGACCACGTGATTTCCATTTCGACACTAGACGATGCCATCAGCGACGATGCGGCCATCCGCCGGATGCGACGTCTGCAGCCAGCCGGCGGGGCCGGCGACAAGCTCTTTCCGCCGACCTACCCCGGCGAACGGCGAGAAAGCCCGCCGCGTCATGTGTTCGAACGCCGCCGGATCGACGGCAAGGACATATGGTGCGTCCTGATCGACAGCGTCCAGAGCCAAGCGAACCGCCTGGAGGAAGCGCTTTTGGCGGCCGCCACTGAGGATCGGAAGATGCCGTTGCCCTACGTCACGGTCGACTTCAAGGACACCGGCCTGCATCCGCTGGAGCGGATCACCTCCCTGGAGGCGCCGCACCGCGTGTACGACGCGATTCTGCGCGACAGCTTCCTGGACGGCGTGCCGTTCATGCAGAGCGAGCCGGGCCGCCGCCTCGCTGAGGCGAAACCCGCTGACGCAACCGCGCTGCTCGAACTATCTCCTGCAGCCCTGCTTTTTGGCGCGTGGCATAGCCAAGGCGAAGGAGGCGGGCTCGGCGCCAAGTTCCCGCGTGCGCTCGTCTCGGAGATTGTCGGGGTGGACGTTCCGGTAGAGGAAGTCAACGTGGATCGGCGAACCGATGCAACGGAGCCTCGTACCGCTGGTCGGCGCACCGGCAGCCGCATCGATCCGTTGGGCGTTCTTCGCAAAGTCGACGTGTTCAAGGGGCCGACGGGTTGGAGCACTGACCAGGAGGATGCCGGAAAGCGAGCCAAGAAGGTCCGACCCTCCGAAATCAACCACGGGAACATCACACCTTCCATCCAGCCTCTTGGCGCCACCTGCGCCTACGCCGAACACCGGGCGGTGATCACGCTGGCCGGGCTGCGGCGGCTGAGGTTCGGCGGAGGCGATCGCGATGCGGCTGGGCGTGCGCTGCTTGCGGCGCTCGGCCTTGTCGCGCTCTGTGAGCAGGACGCCGCCGGTTACGCGCTCCGCTCCCGTTGCGATCTGGTGTGCGATGGCGCCGCCCCGCTGGAGGTCGTGCACGCCGACGGCACGACGGAAACCGTGGAGTTGGACCGGGCCGAGGCTCGTGCGCTGTACGTCGAAGCGTACCGGCGTGCCGAGGAAGCCGGCTTCGCGTTCCAGGGGCTTACGCTGACGCCGCAACCCAAGCTGGTCGAAATCGTTCGACGCAGCCGCGATCTGGCGCTTGAAGGCGCCGGACGCGATGAAGAAGACGAGTGACACTCGTCCTTGAGATCGAGTTCCTGACTGGTGTCTGTCGGGCTGCCCGCGGACAAGCGATTGCAGCCCCGGATTGGCCGCCACAGATCGATCGGGTGTATTCGGCGCTCGTTTCCGCTTGGGCGGCGCGTGGCGAACGTCCCGATGAGCGGCAGGCGCTCGAATGGCTTGAAGCGCAGTCGCCGCCTGAGGTGCAGGCCAGCCGCTATACGGCCCGCACCACGCCTGTCGTATATGTGCCGCCAAACGATCCGGCGACGCCGGCGCGAGAACTTGGGCAGCTGAAATGGTTCCGCGATTACTTGGCGCGCGGTATACGACCTCCCGAGAGCAGCTCCAAGGACTGGACGACAGCGCAGTCGGTGCTTCCTGCGGCGCGAGTCCGTAAGGAACGCCGATTCCCAACGGCTCGGCCCGACGATCCGGTGATGTCGCTGGCGTGGTCCACGCCGCCCTCGCCGCGAGTACTTCAAGCATTGGACAGCGTTGCCCGTGACGTCGGTTACATCGGTCATTCTGCGAGCCTCGTTCGCTGCCGATTCGTCGGCGGCGATGGCATGGCGCAGAGACACGCCTCCGATCCATCCCGGCGGCGCATTTATCCGGGCCGCCTGGATGAGCTGGAGCGTGCGTACGGCGCCAACCCGGCGCGACCGGTGATTTCGCCGGGGGCGGCGGTGCCTGCCGAGTCCGAACCGACTGCGGAGGCACAGCCGCCCGGATGGCTCGTTCTGGAAGCGATCGGCGGAAGCGTCCCTGACATCCGGGGCTCCGCGTTGATCTGCCGGGCGTTGCGGAGAGCACTGATGAGCGGGTACCGGAGCATCGGACAAGCGGACCATATCCCCGAGGTCGTGTCAGGACATACCCCAAGTGGAGAACCGACTCGCTTCCCGCATCTTTCGGTCATGCCAATGGCGTTCACAGGCTACCCGCACGCGGACGGACGGGTATTCGGCTTCGCTCTGGTGCCACCCGCTCAAACGCAACTGACCGACATTCCGGGCTTCCGGGCCGCCTTCGAGGCGATTGCGCCGTACGACCGCGGCCAGGAACAGCGAGTGCTGGAGATGAAGGGAGCGCCGCTCCTCGCGCCGTTGCGGCTCGCGCCCGCCGGAGCGGGGACCAAGCGGTCGCTTTCCCCTTCCCCCTACGTGCGGTCGGCGCAGGTGTGGGCCAGCGTGACCCCGATCGTGCTGGACCGTCACCTCAAGCGGCGCGACGATGAGGAGATCCGCGAGCTGGTAGCGCGCGCATGCGAGAACGTCGGGCTGCCCCGGCCGGATACGGACCGGATTCAAGTAGGCAAGCACTCGGCGGTAGAAGGCGCGCCGCCGGCGCGTCCGTCGTCCGGGGAGCCGTCGTGGATGCGTTGGAAGGTTCCCGAGCAGCTTGCCAGCCGTCCGCTAGCGCATGCCGTCATCGACTTCGGCGCCGCGACCGACGGCCCGGTTTTTCTCGGCGCTGGCCGCTTTACCGGACTGGGGCTATGCCGCGGCCTGCGCGGTGCGACGGTCTGAGGCATGATGACCTTGGGTCCCGGCGACTTCGCTCACTACTTCCGCGCCGTGCACGGTCACGACCCGTTTCCTTGGCAACAGGCATTGGTCGATCTGCTTGCCAAGAATGACTCCTGGCCACAGGTCCTGGACCTTCCCACCGGCGCCGGCAAGACGGCGGCGTTGGACATTGCAGTATTTCATCTTGCGCTACGTGCGGACGAACCGTGGAAGGCGGCGTTGAGGATTGCACTGGTGGTGGACCGCCGGCTGGTGGTGGACGATTCGTTCGAACGAGCCACGAAGATTTCCGGAGCATTTGCCGAGCCTCCCAACGGGACGGAACGCGGCGGCGCGGTGGTCCGCGAAATGGCACGCCGGCTGCAACTCCTTGCAGGCCCAGAATCACCGCCGCTTGTCGCCTGCAGGCTGCGCGGCGGTGCGCCGTTGGAACACGACTGGGCGCGCACTCCGACGCAGCCGACGATCCTCTGTTCGACCGTGGATCAGGTCGGTTCGCGGCTGCTGTTTCGTGGCTACGGAGTCTCCAACCGCATGAAGCCGGTACACGCGGGCCTGCTGGGATCGGACAGCTTGATCCTTCTTGATGAAGCGCATCTGTCGGAACCGTTCCGGCAGACCCTTGCCGATGTCCAGGCGATAGGACATGCAAGAATCAAGACCGCTCTCCTCTCGGCAACGCCGGGAGTATCGGAGCAATCCAACTTCGCGCTTACTGCCGACGACCGCGACCATCCCATCCTGAAGACTCGGCTCGAAGCGTCGAAACCGGTCAGACTGGAGAAGCCGATTTGGACCACAGCGGCGGATGTCTTTGCCGATGCCGCCCTCAAGATGGCAGACCGGTTGCGCGCCGGCGGCGTGCCGGCGCCGGCGGTCGGCATCGTCGTGAATCGGGTCGATCTGGCGCGCACCATCTTCGACAAGCTGCGGAACGAAAGCAATGTTGCGTCCGACTCCCTGCTGATGATCGGACGTGCTCGCGACATCGACCGGGACCGGATCGCGAGCCGACTCTCCCCCTACCGGACCGGCTGTATGGACCGCAATGACGCTGCGCCTCTGTTCGTCGTTGCGACCCAGTGCCTTGAAGTCGGTGTCGATCTCGACCTCGACGGGTTGGTGACGCAAGCGGCGCCTCTCGATGCTCTCCGCCAGCGCTTCGGACGCCTGAACCGGGCCGGCCGAGCCGTTCCGGCCGCTGGCGCCATCCTCGCAATCGCAGAGGACTTGGCGAAGAAAGCCGATGATCCCATCTACGGCGACCGCATTCGCAAGACCTGGGACGCTCTGTCCCAGATTGCCGAAGACAGCAAACTGGACTTTGGCGTGACGGCGTTCGAGCGCCGGCTGAACGACGCCGCCCTCAATACCGCTGAACTTGCCGCGCCCCGAGCGCAAGCGCCGGTTCTCATGCCCGCCTACCTTGGTCTCTGGTCACAGACATCGCCGCCGCCGGCCGTCGATCCCGAAGTCGGGCTGTTCCTGCATGGCTCCGAGCGGCCATCGGCCGAGGTCTCCCTCGCCTGGCGAAGTGACATCATTGCGTCCGACTTGAAGGAAAGGAACGGCGTCAACCGCGTCCGGCGGATCATGGAGATTGTTCCGCCCCGCGCCGCCGAGATGATCAAGCTCCCGATCTGGTCGGTGACCGCATGGCTGCAGGGAGGTCAGGCCGAGCGCGCAGCGCGTATCGCAGACGTACCGGCGCGGGACGAGTCAGACCGTACAGGGCGGCCGGCTCTGACGAGAAAGAATGCATTCCGATGGGCCGGGTCCGACGATCCGCGGACCGAGATCGTCAGCTCGGAGGACCTCCGACCCGGCGACGTGCTGATCGTTCCTGCGGAATACGGAGGGTGCGACGAGTTCGGCTGGAATCCGAAGTCCGAAAGTCCGGTCGGAGACGTAGCCGACGAGGCGGCGTTGCCCTATCGACACCGACGCTATGCGGTCCGCGTTACGCCCGACACGGTTCGTAAAGACTCGCAGTGGGGGTGGGAACGCGTGGCGCGAGTGCTGGCAGCGTCGGAAGGAACCGATAGCCGTGATCTGCCGGACCTCCTTCTGGATGCGCTCCCGGTCGAGACTGCGGACGCTGACGCCGAACCGGCCGAACAGCGTGTACCGCAGCGTAGCATCCGCGAACCTCTTATGGCGATCAGAGGCGCCAGGATCACATCCTGCTTCCCCTACGATCGAGAAGACCCTGCTTCCGGTGAAGGCGATCTCCAACTCGTGCGCGGAGCGATCCTCGTTGCGCCTCAGGGACTCAACGTGGAATCCGACACGGACGAACCGGCAACACCGGTTACCGAGGACGAAACGTTTTCGCACACGTCGCGCCAACCGGGCCAACCGGTCACCGTGGATGACCACTGCAGGGACGTGGTCGCATATGTAGAGCACTTCACTCAAACGCTCGGACTTCCCGCGAAAGTAGCCGCCGACCTGCGACTGGCTGCGTTCCTGCACGACGCCGGAAAGGCAGACTCGCGATTCCAGATCATGTTGTCCGGGGGCGACTTGTGGAACCGTTCGAGTGTGCCCGCGCTGGCAAAGAGCGGCCGGCCTCCCTCTCCGCACGCCCGGGAACGGGCCGGCCTTCCGGATGGATGGCGGCATGAAGCGCTGTCGGTACGGATGGCGATGGCGCACCCGCGGTTTACGGAAGCGCATGACCCGGCCCTCGTGCTGTGGCTCATCGGCACCCACCACGGGCTCGGGCGGCCGTTCTTCGGTTTCGCCGACCCGCACGAAGAGACGGCGAGACATGATCTGTCCGCATGCCTGGATGTCGTCAATTGGCGCGTGGGAACCGGGCCGGGGCCGCAGTCGCTCGCTTTCGGCTACGACGGTCTCGATTGGGCGATGATGTTCCAGCGCCTCATGCAGCGCTACGGGACTTGGGAGTTGGCGCGGATGGAGACCATCCTGCGCCTTGCCGACCATCGAGCATCCGATCGGAGCGCAGCATGAGCGAAGATAGACGCCATAGGCTTCACGGGCTGGAGCCGGACAATCTGCTCGCCTTCATGGCGCTGATGGGTTTATTGCGCGTCTTGGAGGATGCTGAGCCATCATGGTTGCCGCAGATTTCTTGGAGTGTCGACGCCCCGCCGGTGCGGCCAGTGCTGCACGTCGCGCAGCCGCTGACCGTGGACACGGTCTTGGCAGCGGCCGGGGCCGGCTTGGCGGCATTGGCTCGCCGGCACCGCTTCGAACCGTTCAGAGGCTTGTCATTGTCACCGGCTGACGCTGTTGAGAAGCTCCGCGAATCCCGCGGCGATCGCTACGCCGCCGACCTGTGGGCGGCGTTGGTGAGCGACGCCGCGGTTCGCGACCGAAACAAGCTGCAAGTGGCGGAGCCGACGCCGCTCTGTCTGCTGTTCGGTCAAGGGCATCAACACTTCCTGGAGCGGATGGGTTCCGTTCCGCGGGAGAGCACCCCTCCCGCCCGAGGCGCCGGACGCTCCAAGGTGGCGATCTCCGAGACAGAGTGCCTCCACGAAGCGCTGTTCGAGCCGTGGACACGACCCGATACGACGAAATCGTTCCGGTGGGACCCGCACGAAGACGTGCGTTACGCGCTCCGAGCGGCAGATCCGACCGATGCCAAGGAGACTACACAGCATGGCGCCAACCGCCTGGCCGCTGTGGGTCTGTCCGTTTTGACCGTGACGCCGGTCCGGCAAGGTACGGAGATACGGTTACAGGTGCTCGGCGGCAGCCGTGACAACGGTGATTTTGTGTTCACGTGGCCAATCTGGCGAGCGCCGGTCAGCCTTGCAGCCATCCGCGCCCTGTTGGGCCACGGCGGCATGGACCACATGCTCGGCGTCACCGGCCGCCAGCGGGCACGCCGAATCTCGTCCGGCAAATACATGAACTTCACCCGCGCCGAAATGATCGACAATCGACCGGCCGCACACGATGCGGCCCGCAACCGATCCGCGTGACCACGCACGGCGTTGCGCCGCTGCCGCGACTGTGCGCTGTGCGCTCGGCGGTTCCCCGACGCTTGTTCGGAGCACACCGCCCAGCCGCCGGCGGATAGGGTATCATCCGCTCGGCGCAGACGATCCATGCAGCAACGACGGTACCTCCTGCTCCTCCATGACGCGGTGCGCTCGCACCTCGCTTCGCTCGGCAGCGGGGCGAAGCGGCGCCTGCGCGAGAAGCTGGAGTACCTCCGGGACGGCATGTGGGACGGCGGCGTGCGCGTCAAGAAGCTCAAGGGGGGCCGTTCGACCTTCGAGGCGCGGGTGACGCGCGGCGACCGCCTGCTGTTCACGCTGGGGCGCTCGCCGGCATCCGACGCGCCGGGCGGGGCCGCCGGCGGGCGGGGCGCGACCCGCATCTACGTCTGGGGCGTGGTCAAGCACGACGACGTCTCCTCCGCCGAGCGCCGCATCGTCGCCGCCAACGCGCCGTTCCTGGACTTTCGCGCCGACGAACCGGAAGGGCCGGAACTGCAGGACCTGGTCCTGGACGACCTGACCGACGAGCACGTCGGCGCTCCATTCGAGCGCCCCCACTCCGCCGCGCCGCCCGCCGCCGCCGACGGCGGCGCCCCGCTCGCCGACGCGGCGGACGCCGGCCCGCAGCGCTGGCTGGTGGTCGACGACGAGGAGTGCCGCCGCCTGCTGGCCGCCGAAGACCCGGACGGCGTGCAGCTCTACCTGTTCCTCACCGGCGAGCAGGCGCGCCTGCTCAACAGCGAGCCGCCGGTGCTGCTGTCCGGCACCGCCGGCAGCGGCAAGACCACCATCGCCGTCTATTACCTGTTGCGCCACCGCGCCCGCCAGCTGGCCGGCGCCGCCGACGCCGACCGCGACGCCCCGGACGACGGCGTCGACGCCGCCGCCTCCGCCGCGGCCGGCGAGCGCGCCCTGTTCGTGACCGGCAGCCCGCACCTCAAGCGCTTCTCCGAACGCATCTACCGCGGGCTGGTCGCCGCCACCGACCTGGAGTCCGCCCCGCAGGCGGCGCGCTTCGCCACCTTCGCCGAGCTGCTGGGCGAAATCGTGCCGGCCGGCCGGCGCGCCTCCGCGCAGGCGCAGGAGCCGGCGGGGCTGCGCGAGTTCCGCGACATCATCCACAGCCACCCGGGCGCCAGCCGCTACGACGCCGAGCTGGTGTGGGAGGAGATACGCTCCATCATCAAGGGGGCCAAGCCGCCGGTGAGCCGCCGCCGCTTCGCCGAGCTGGTCGAACGCTTCGACGCCGTCCGGGTCACCATGCGGGAGCGCGCCGAGCTGGCCGAGTACTTGGTGCGGCTCAGCAACCTGGAGATCGGCGACAAGCTCGACGCGGTGCGCGAACGCCGCACCTCGTTCGCGGACCTGCCGGAGTTCATCGCCGCCATCCGCGCCGCCGGGACGGCCGACGCCGGCGCGCCGCGCGCCGCCGAGCAGATGCGCCTGCTGGAGGCGGCCCTCCGCCTGCTCGACAAACAGGAGGCGCGCCTGGACCAGCCGCTGCTGACGTTGCGCGAATACCAGAGCCTGGGCCGCAAGCGGGCGCCCAACTTCCCCTTCGACCGCGGCGACATCTACCGCATCGCCGAGTACTACCAGGACCGCTTGGCGCAGACCTCCCGCGTCGACGAGATCGACCTGACGCGCGCCGCCCTGCAACGCCTGGAGCAGGACGGCGACCGCTTCCGCTACGACCTGGTCGTCTGCGACGAGGTGCAGGACTTCACCGACGTGCAGTTGGCGCTGCTGTTCCGGCTGGCCGCCGATCCGTTGCGCACGGTGCTGGCCGGCGACCCCAAGCAGATCATCAACCCGAGCGGCTTCCGCTGGGAGGAGGTGCGCCGCCGCTACTACGAGCGCGGCCTGCCGGTCCCGGAGGTGGTCAACCTCAGCGTCAACTTCCGCAGCGTCGGCAACATCGTCGCGCTGGCCAACGAGCTGCTGGCCCTGAAACGGTCGCTGGTCGGTCTGGCCGGCGGCGAGATCGCCGAGCGCTGGACCTTTCGCGGCCGGCCGCCGCTGCTGGTCGACGGCGTCTCCGAGGCGGACCTGCTGCGCACCATGCGCCGCGCCGGCGCCGGCCAGGTCGTGCTGGTGCGGACGCCGGCCGAACGCGACCGCCTGCGCGGGACGCTCAACACCGAGCTGGTCTTTACCATCAACGACGCCAAGGGCCTGGAGTTCGACGCCGTGCTGCTGTGGCGCTTCACGGAGTCGGACGGCGCGGCGGCGCGCTGGCGCCGCATCGCCCAGGAACGGGGTCACGATGACGCCGACGCGCCGCGCATCCGCCACGAGCTCAACCTGCTGTACGTGGCGGTGACGCGCGCGCGCAACACGCTGGTGATCTGGGACGGGCCGGCCGCCGGGCCGGTCTGGACGGCCGGCGGGCTGGCCGACCACGTGTTCCGCTCCGACGACGCGCAGGCGGTGGCCACCCTCTGGCAGCGGGTGTCGAGCCCGGCCGAGTGGGAGGCGCAGGGCGACTACTTTTTTGAACGGGAGCACTTCCCCGCCGCCGAGGAGTGCTACCGCAACGCCGCCGCGCAGGGCAAGGAGGAGCTGGCGCGCGCGCACCGGCTGGAGCGGAACGGCGACCATCGCGCCGCCGCCGACCTGTTCGCCGGCCGCGGCTACCCGGCGCGGGCGGCCGAGAATCTGGAGCGCCACGGCGCCCACCGCGAAGCGGCGCGCGCGTGGCGCCGCGCCGGTGAGGAGGACCGCGCCCTGGCGTGCGACGCCCGCCACTTCGAGTCCGCCGGCCGCTTCGTCAAGGCCGCCGCGCGCTGGCGGCAGCTCGGCGACCAGGAGCGCATGGTGCGCAACTGGGAGCGGGGCGGCGAACACCGCTTGCTGGCCGAATACTACCTGAGCGCCGAACGGCGCGGCGACGCGGCGCGCCACCTCAAGCTGGCCGGCGACCACGCCGCCGCCGCGGCGGAGTTCCGGCGCGCCGACATGCCGGAAGAGGCCGCGCAGGAGTTCGAACGGGCCGGCCAGCACCGCAAGGCGGTGCCCCTGTACCGGCGGCTCAAGGACGAGGACGCGCTGCTCCGCTGCCTGCTCCGCATCGGGGCGTATCACGACGCCGGCCTGCTGTTTGAAAAACAACGCAACCTGGACCGGGCCATCGAGTGCTTCCGCGCCTACGCGCGGGCCGCGCAGGACAACCGCGACGATCTGGAGCGGCGGCTGGCGGCGATCAGTCCCAAACGGCCGGGGCTCAAGGCCGCGGTGCGGCTGGCCGCCCTGGACCGGACCGAGGACGCGGCGCGCATCTTCGAGCGCCGCAAGGGGCAGCGCGAGCGCGCCGCCGGCCTGTACCGGGAAGCCGGCGCGCACGTGCCGGCCGCCGCCTGTCTGGCCAAGGACGGCCAGTTCCGGGAGGCGGCGCAGGAGATCGCCCGCACCGGCGATCCTCAACGCCTGCACCAGGAGATCGAATACCTGCGCAAGTTCGTGTTGCACGCCTGGGAGGGGCGGTCCCTGCGGATCGAACGGTTGGTCCGCGACGCCCGCCGCCTGCGGGCGGCCGGGGACCACGAACGCGCCCTGACCCACTTCCTGGCGCTGTCGTCGGTGAGCGGCCCGGCCGACCGCCTGGGGTTCGCTGACGACGTGCGCATCGAATACTCGCGGCTGGAGCGGCACGAAGAGGCGATCAGCTTCTTTCTGTGGCGCGGGTTCGACCAGGACGGCGCCGACTACGTCCGGGCGCGGCCCGGTCTGGTGCTCCCGCTCGACGCCATCGAACGGATTGCGCGCGGCCCCGGCGGACCGCGGATACCGCTGTGGGATCGGTCCCCCTTCTACCAGATGATCGTCGTGACCCTGCTGCATTCCTGCCTGTACCGCGGCGCGGAGTCCGACCGGCGCGAGCGGATCGCCGCCCTCCTCGACACCATGCCGCAGTACTACGCCTTTACCACGCCCATCACCGAGGAGATGGCCGACATGCTGATCGAGCTGCGGCTGACCAATCAGATCGTCATGGCCCTCAACCAGCGGCGGTCCCTCGCCTTGATAGCCAATGACGAGCGGGCGCGGCGCCTGGATGCGTTCATAGACCGGCTGGAACACGCGGCGCGGGAGGGCGGCGATCCCGAGCTGCAGCTGTGCACGATGGTCGACAATCCGGCGAGGCTCGATGAACGGCTGCACGGCGTCCTGGCGACCCCCGAAAACTACCTGCTGTTCGCGCGCAGCCCCAACCACTACCAAGCGGCGGTCGACGTGCTGTGCGAGATGGACCGCGAGGATGAGGCGGCGGCGGTGCACCGCGCGCACGGCGACACCCTCAGCGCCGCGCGCGTGCTGGAAAACTCCGGCGATCTGCAGGACCTGAAGGACGCGGCGCGCATCCACCGGGACGATGGGCGCTTCGAAGACGCGGCCCGGTGCTGCCGGGCGGCCAACGACGAGGTCGGGCTGGCGCGGGTGTACGAACGCGAAGGCCGGTACCGCGAAGCGCTGGAGATCTGGCAACGGCGCGGCCGGGAGCGCGACGTGGCGCGGGTGTCCCGCAAGCTCGGCCAACCTTCGCTCATCACCGATCCGCCGCCGGACCGGTAGACCGGCCCGATCCGCGGTCGGCGGCGGACCTACCCGTCCCGGACGGTGAGCGAGGCGCTGAGCAGGTCGTGTTCCGCGTCGCGGGAAATCATCACCGTGAACTCGCCCGGCTCGACCAGCCACTCGCCGTCCGGCCCGTGGAAGGCGAGCTCACGGGGGCCGAGCGGCATGCGCGCCGCGCCGGTGGCGCCCGGCTCCAGCCGCAGCCGCTGGAAGCCGCGCAGCATCCGGTACGGGCGGGCGACCGAGCTCACGTGATCCCGCACGTAGAGCTGCACCACCTCGTCGCCGGCGACCGCGCCGCGGTTGGTCACCTCGACCGAAACCGTAGCCGTCCCGCCGGGGGCGATCACGTCCGGCTCGACGCGCAGGTTCCGGTACTCGAAGCGGGTGTAGCTCAGCCCGTATCCGAACGGATACCGCGGCGCGGCCGGCAGATCGACATAGCCGGGCCGGCCAGCGCGAATCCGGCGGTAGTAGTGGACGGGGACCTGCCCCACGTGGCGCGGCACCGACACGGTGAGCCGGCCGCCCGGGTTGTGGAGCCCGTACAGCACCTCCGCCACCGCCGTACCGCCCGCTTCGCCGGGATAGCCGGCGTCGACGATGGCGTCCGCGTGTTCGGCGATCCATTCGATCGTCATGGCGCGGCCGTGCACCAGCACCACCACCAGCGGCGCGCCGGTCGCCTCCCGCAGCGCGGTAAGCAGCTCCTGCTGTACGCCGAGCAGGTCGAGCGTCGCGCGGTCGGAGCTCTCCCCGCAGTCGGCCTCGTCACTGCGGCGGCCCGTCCACACGCCGTCGGCCTGCACGTATTCGGCCTTGCTGGAGCCGCCCACCACCGCGATCACGGCGTCGGCGCCGCGCGCCGCCTCTACGGCGGCCGCCAGCCCCGACCGGTCCATCGAGCGGATGCCGCAGCCGCGCGCGTACCGGACGCGGACGCCGGGCGGCGCCAAGCGTTCCAGCCCCTGCCGGATGGTGGTCACCGTCTCCGGCGGATGCGGCGGATACAGGTCGCCGAGCTGCGTGAGCTCGTCGTCGGCGTTGGGGCCGACCACCGCGATGGCGCCCGTCCCGGCGCGGAGCGGCAGCGTGGCGCGGTCGTTCTTGAGCAGCACGATGCCGGCCTGCGCCGCCCGGTGCGCCAGGGCCAGATGCGCCGGGGTGCGGGACGCCCCGGCGGCCGCGGCGCGGTCGACCCGCGCGTCGTCGAACAACCCGAGCCGGAACTTGGCGGTCAGCACGCGGCGCACCGCCCGGTCGATGTCGTCGATCTCGATCAACCCCGCGTCGAGCGCCTCCGGCAGCGCCCCGAACATGGTGTGCGTGCGGTCGCCGTCGGCCCGTTCCTCGATCACGCCGTCCGGCTCCGCCTGATCGACGCCGGCCCGCAGCGCCAGGGCCGCGGCCTGCACCCGGCCGGCGGCGACCCGGCACTCGATGATGAACCGCACCGCCCAGGAGTCGGTCATGGTGAAGCCGTCGAAGCCCCACCGCTCGCGGAGCAGCTCGGTCAGCAGGTAGCGGCTGGCCGGCGCCGGCACGCGGTCGTAGGTGGCGAACTCGATCATCACCGCCTGGGCGCCGGCGCGCACCGCTTCGCGCCACGGCCACAGGCTCACCTCCTCGGAGTCGTGGCTGCCGCGGCTGGCGTCGGAGAAGTCGAGCCCGCCGTCGAAGTCGCCGGCGCCCGGGTAGGCGCGCAGCATCGACGCCACGGTGCGGTCCGAGCGCAAGGTCCGGCCCTGCAGGCCGCGGACGAACTCGACGCCGAGCTCGCCTACCAGATACGGGTCCTCGCCGTAGTTCTCCTCGCTGCGGCCCAGGCGCGGGTCGCGGATCACGTCGAGGTCGGGGGCAAAGGCGACCGTCTCGCCGCGGCTGCGCGATTCGGCGGCGATGGCGGCGGCCACGCGGCGCATCAGGCCGCGGTCCCAGGAGCAGCCGACGTTGCGCGCCGCCGGGAAGATGGTGGCCTGCGCGCCGAGGTGGCAGCGGCTGTTGTCGTTGCTGATCAGCACCGGGATGCCGAGCCGCGTCCGCTCGCGCACGAAGTCGTGCACCTGGTTGACCAGATCGGCGCACTCCTCCGGGCGGAGCGCGGTCTGCCCGTCGACGCCCGTGAACGGGTCGGCGCGCAGCAGCAGGCCGATCTTGCCGATCGGCGGGTCGGTGAGCAGCCGCTCCAGGGTGTCGGTCATCTCCACGCCGCGGCCGGTCCGCCGGTAGAGGCGGCGCTGGCCGAGGTCGGCGCGGAGCTGCATGACCTTTTCTTCCAGCGTCATGCGCCCCAGCAGGTCGTCGACTCGCGCCCGTGTCGAAAGGGCCGCGTCCCGGTACGGAGGTTGCGATTCTGTCATCGGCCGCTACGTTGACGCATGACGGTTGCGCAATGCAATCTGTATTGCGAAGACGGCTTTGCGCCGAGGGAGGATGCGAATGCTGACAGCGCAGCAGATCGAGCGGTTCCGCACCGACGGCTACCTGGTGGTGGAGGACGTCATTCCGCCGGAGCGGTATCTGGACCCGGTGATCGCCGAGTACGAAGGCGTGCTCGATGACCTGGCCGGGGAGCTCCGCGCCGCCGGCGAGCTCGACTCCACCTACGCCGATCTGCCGTTCGACAAGCGGCTCACCCGCATCTATCAGGAGACCGGCCGCGCGCACGCCCAGTACTTCGACTTCTCGCTGCCGTTCAGCGGGGTCACCGAGCGGACGCCGTTCTGGGCGGGGCAGGCGGTGCTCGACGCGCTGACCGCGAAGCCGATCCTGGACGTCGCCGAATCGCTGATCGGGCCGGAGATCTACTCCAATCCCGTGCAGCACGTGCGCATCAAGCCGCCGGAGCAGTACCTGCCGAAGGCGAACGGCAAGGCGGTGCTGGCCGCCACCGAATGGCACCAGGACCACGGCGTGGTCACGGAGGAGGCGGATGAGACCGACATGCTCACCGTCTGGTTCAGCCTGACCGACACGCCGGCGGAGATGGGCTGCCTCAAGGTGGTGCCCGGCAGCCATCGGAACGGGCTGCTGCAGCATTGTCTGCACTACTCGGGACCGGGCACCCGGTCGATCCCGGAGAAGCTGTTCGCGGTGGAGCGCACGATCCCGCTGCCGACCCGGCGCGGCGACCTGATCTGCTTCCACAAGCAGACCGTGCACGGATCGCTGGCCAACGTGAGCGAACAGGTGCGCTGGAGCTTCGACCTGCGCTACAACCCGATCGGCCAGCACACCGGCCGCGAGCTGTTCCCGGGCTTCATAGCCCGCAGCCGCAAGGCGCCGCACCTGGAGCTGCGCGACGCCGGCAAATGGCGGGCGGACTGGCTGCGCGCGCGGTCGCACATGGCCACCATCAACCAGAACGGCCAGACCGACGTCCCCTTCGGCCGCTGGACCGAAGGCCATCCCGACTGCGCCTAGGCCCGACTGCGTCTGAGCCGGCCGGTCAACCGGGCGGCGGCCGCTCGTCGAGATTGAGGAGCGCGCCGAGCATGTCGGCCAGGTCCGGCGGCTCGGCGCTCTCTTTGAAGAGCGCCAAGCGTTCGTAAATCTGCGCGGCCGCTTCGTGAAAGCCGCCCGGCAGGCCGGACTCCGTGAAGGTGGCGGCGATCTCGCGCATCTCCCCCTCGAACCGCCACGCCTTGCGGGCGCTTTCGGCGGCGCGCCGGTGCGCGGTTCCGGTCACGCCCTCGCCCCATTGTTGCTCCAGGGCCTCCCGCACCCCCTCGCGCTCGGCCAGCGCCAGGATCGCCGCCAACAGAGCCGACGTCCCCTTGGTGTTGGCCGCGTAGCACATCTTGAGGGCCGAGGCCGCGCCGATGCGGTCCGACAGGACCACCGCGCGCAGCCGGCCGGCCGGGAAGCAGGCGGCGACCCGGCCGGCGGATGGGCCCGACAGGTAGAGGGACGTGCGCGCCATCCCTTCGGCCGCCGGGCCGCCGGATGCCGGACCGCCGGGCGCCTGACCGGCGGCCGGCGGTCCGCCGACGATGCCGCCGTCGACGCAGGCCGCGCCGGCGGCGGTGAGCGTAGCCTCCACGGCGCGGGTACGGCGGGGCGAGATGGCGTTGCATTCGGCGTAGATGCCGGCGAACCGGGCGGCGGCCACGTGCTTCGCCACCTCCGCGGCCGCGTGCGGGGGACAGATCGACAGGATCATCTCCGCCTGGGCGGCAAGCGCCTGCAGCGTGCCGGCGTCCTCCAGACCGGCCGCCGCGGCGCGCTGCCGCGACGCCGCCGATCGGCCGGCCGACGCCCACAGGACCGGGTGGCCGGCGTCCGCAAGGACGCGGCCCACCGCCGCGCCCATCTGGCCCGGATGGAGCAGGCCGATTCGCGTCCGTTGCATGGCCCGCATCCTACCCTGCCGGGCGCGTGTTATACTGCGCCGGTCTACTCCGCGACCGTCAAGGGAGCCTTCCATGATCCGTCATCTGTTGTTCGTCTACGACATGAATCTCAAGCGCGCCGAGCAGCTGGTCGACGACCTCACCGACGAGCAGATGGTCGCGCAGCCGGCCGGCGCCATCAATCACCCGGCGTGGACGTTGTGCCATCTGGGCGCCACCTCCGACACGCTGGCCGGCATGTTGGGGCTGCCCTCCACGTTTCCCGAAGCGTGGCGCAAGGCGGCGCCCATGGGCGAGGTTCCGAGCGGGAACGCCGCCGACTTCCCCGGCAAGGCGGCACTCCTGGAGCAGCTCCGCGCGCAGCACGCGCGGGTCGCCGAAGCGGTGGCGGCGGCGGACGCGGCACGGTTCGACCAGCCCTCCCCGCCCCGCATGCGCGAGCGCTTCCCCACGGTCGGCGACTTGACCGCGGCGATGATGACCATGCACGAAGCGCACCACCTGGGCCAGGTGGCGGCGTGGCGGCGCGCGATGGAGTTGGGATCGCCATACCGCTGAGCGCGGTCCCGCCGCCGGCTTGTTTGCACGCCCGCTACGGGCGGCATACTCTTGACCGGCATGTACAACGCCAAGACCACCAGCAAGCCGCGCCGCCCCGGCGCGGATACCGAGCAGCCGCAACCCGAGCCGGAGTTCCCCGGCTGTAAGCCGGTCCATCTGCCGCGCTCGGAGCTGGAAGACAGCGATCAGCGCTTCGAGTACTGGAACGGCGCCACCCAGACCGCATGGATCTGCGAACCTGCCAGTCCCTACCACGAATACCCGTCCGGCCGCCTCGTCCGGCTCACCGAACGCATCGCCCTGGTTCGCGGCGCCCCCATCCATAGCTACGGATCGATGAACCTGCAGCAAAGCAGCGGGCAGCAGAGCATCATGCAGGCCGACGAGTCGGTGTACCTGCATCCGGGAACCGCCCGGCTGCCGGGACCGTCGGCCATGGTGATCGGCGTGGACGACTTCCCGGACGTGGTGCTGGAGGTCGACCACACCACCGACGTGCGCCGCGGCAAGCTCGGCGTGTACGAGTCGTGGGGCTTTCCGGAAGTGTGGGTAGAGGTGCCGGACCGGCCCGCGGCGAGCCGCCGGCGAAGCCGGCGGTCGGGGTTGACCATCCACCTGCTGCAGGATGGCGCCTATCGGACCGCGCCGGAGAGCCGTGCGTTCCCGGGCTGGACGGCGGAAGAGATACACACCGCGCTGAACGAACCGACGCTGTCGGAGTGGACGAGCTCGGTGCTGGAGCGGGTCGGAACCGTGCTCGGCGAGCGGGAGGGCACCGGCCCCGACAACGATCCGCTGCTCAGGTCGCACCGGCGTTGGGGCCTGGAGCGCGGGCGCGCGGAGGAACGCGCGTTGCTCTGCCGGCAGGCGGCGCTGAAGTTCGACGACGACACGGCGCGGCAGCTCGCCGTACTGCTGGAGCACGTCGCCGATCCGGAGCGCTTGGCGCAGGTCGGCATCCGGATCATCGAGTGCCGGACCGGACCCGATCTCCTCGACCGGGTAGCCGGGCAGGACGCGGGCAGTACCTGACCCGCCGCGGCCCATGGCCGCGGCGACCGGACGCCGGCCGCACCGCCGAGGCCGTAGCCATGCCGGCCGCAGACGGTATACTGTCGGCTTGGTAGACCTGTTCCGCCGGTTCTTCCGCTATCTGCGCCCGTACCGCTCCATCATGGCGGCGGCCTACGCGACGATGGTGGCGCACACCGCCGCGTTGGTCATCATCCCCGTGTTCGTCCGCTGGATCGTCGACCGCGGCATCATCGCCGGTGACCGCACCGTGCTGATCCGCTCGGTCGTCGCTCTGGCGGCGCTGGCCGCCGCGCGCGCGCTGTTCGGCTTCCTGCACGGCCGTCTGGCCGAGATCGCCGCGCAACGGCTCGCCTACGACCTGCGCAACGAGCTGTTCCGCCGGCTCGGCGTGGTGGAGATCGCCTTCATCGAACGGATGGAGACCGGACAGATACTGCAGCGCGCAATCCAGGACGTGGAGCGCATCCGCTTCGTGGTGAGCAAGGCGCTGCTGCGCGTCCTGGACGCGGCGCTGCTGTTTGCCGGGACGCTGGCGTTCATGGTGGCCATGAATCCGGCGCTCGGCGCCGCGTCGCTGCTGCCGGTTCCGTTTCTGGCGGTGCAGGCGTTCCTCTTCGGCCGGCGGCAGCGGCCGCTGGCGGCTCGGCTGCAGGAGCAGCTCGGCGTGATGACGTCGGCGTTGGAGCAGAACCTGCAGGGCGCGCGTCTGGTCAAGGCGTTCGCCCAGGAGCAGCGCGAGACGGTGCGGTTCCAGCGGCAGGTCGACCGCTGGTTCGTGATCTCGGCGCTCAACACCAAGCTCAAGGCGATCCATACGCCGCTGTTGTCGCTGATCGCCAACCTCGGCCTGGTGGTGGTGGTCGGGATCGGCGGGCTGATGGTGGTGCGCGGCGAGAGCCTCGGCCTGCTGGTGGCGTTCACCACCTACCTGACGCAGCTGTTCGCGCCGGTGCGGCGCGTCGGAGCGATGCTGCCGATGACCGTGCAGGGACTGGCGTCGGCCGAGCGGGTCGCCGAGATCCTGGACGCCCCGGACGCCATCCCGGACGCCCCGGACGCCCGGCCGCTGCCGCGCGGCCGCGGCGAGGTCCGGTTCCGCAACGTGAGCTTTGCGTTCGGCGGAGACGGCCAACCCGAAGCGCTGACCGGCATCGACCTGACGATCCCGGCCGGCAGCCGGCTGGCGGTGCTCGGCGCCACCGGATCGGGCAAGACTACGTTGATCTCGCTCCTGCTCCGCCTGCATGACCCGACGGGCGGCTCGGTCGAGATCGACGGCGTCGACCTGCGCCGCGTCACCCTGGCGTCGCTCCGGCGGCAGATCGGGGTCGTCCTGCAGGACACGGTGCTGTTCGCCGCCACCATCGGCCAGAACATCGCCTTCGGCCGGCCGGACGCGGCCAGGCAAGAGATCGAGGCGGCGGCGGAGGCCGCCCAGATCCGCAGCTTCATCGAGGGATTGCCGCGCGGCTACGACACGCCGGTCGGCGAGCGCGGCGTGACGCTGTCCGGCGGCCAGAAGCAGCGCATCGCCATCGCCCGCGCGCTGCTCACCGATCCGCGCATCCTGATCCTGGACGACGCCACCTCCAGCGTCGACGCGCGCACCGAGGGCCGCATCCTGTCGGCCCTGCGCGACTCCGCCGGCGGGCGCACCTCCATCGTGATCGCGCAACGCGCCAGCACCTGCCGGGACGCCGATGCGGTCGTGGTGCTGGAGGAAGGCCGCATCGCCGGCTACGGCGCCCACCGGGACCTGTTGGCGAGCTCGGAGCTGTACGCCGCCATCTTCGCCTCCGCCGGGATCGTCGCGCCGCCGTCCGCCGCAGGGGATGGCCGCGGCGCCGATCCGCAGCCGGCGGCACGCGCGGCGCTGGCCGGCCGCCGATGAGCAGCATGTTTTCGACCGGCGCCGGTCTCGGCGGCGGGCCGCAGTCGATGCTGCGGTCGCACGCCTCCGGCGGCCAAGGCCGGGCGATTGATCCGCGCGTCATCCGCCGCCTGGCCGCCTATCTCCGCCCGTATCGCCGCCACGTGATCATCGCCTCGCTCGCCATGCTGGTGGTGACCGCGCTCAGCCTGGCCGCGCCGTGGCTTATCCGCATCGCCATCGACGACGCCATCGCCGCCGGCGACCTGTCCCGCCTGGCGCTGATCAGCGGCCTGCTGGTCGTGACGTTCCTGGGAACCTACGCCGCGCACGCGCTGCAGACCTACCTGCTGTCGTGGGTCGGCCAGCGGATGCTCGCCACCATGCGGGCGCAGCTCTTCCGCCACCTGCAGCGGCTGTCGTTGCGCTACCATACCGAGCACCCGGTCGGCGTGACGATCTCCCGCGTGATCAACGACGTCGCCACCATCAACGAGGTGCTGTCCCAGGGGCTGGTGCAGATCATCGGCGACTCGCTGGTGCTGATCGGCATCGTCGCGGCCATGCTGGTCATGCACACCGAGCTGGCGCTCACCACCTTTGCGGTGGTGCCGGTGATGGTGGTCGCCACCTTGATCTTCTCGCGGCTGGCGCGGCGCGCCTTCCGCGCCACGCGGACCGCGGTGGCGGCGATGGTCGGCAACCTGGCCGAGGCGATCGGCGGGATGCGCGTGATCCGGGCGTTCGCGCAGATGCCGGCGGCGGCCGGGCGGTTCGAGCGCCGCAACCGGGAGACCCGGGACGCGCAGGTGCGGGCGCTCTCGCTCTCGCTCGCCTTTACGCCGGTCGTGGAGTTTCTGGGCCTGCTGGCGACGGCGGCGGTGCTGCTGTTCGGCGGACTCGCCTTTGGCGAGGACGGGGTGACGCTCGGCGTGATGGTCGCGTTCCTGGCGTTCGTGAGCCGGTTCTTCCAGCCGATCCAGGAGCTCAGCCAGCTTTACGCCTCCATGCAGTCGGCGATGGCCGGCGGCGAGAAGGTGCTGGAGCTGCTCGACACGGAGCCGAGCATGGTCGACGCCCCCGACGCGCCGCCGATGCGCCGCATCGAAGGCCACGTCGAGCTGCGCGGCGTCTCCTTCGCCTACCAGCCTGACCAGCCGGTGCTGCGGGACGTCGACCTCACCATCCGGGCCGGCCAGACGGTGGCGCTGATCGGCGAGACCGGCGCCGGCAAGACGACCATCGCCAACCTGATCGCCCGGTTCTACGACGTCACCGGCGGGCAGGTGCTGATCGACGGCGTCGACGTCCGTTCCGTGCAGCAGCGCACGTTGCGCGCCCAGACGGCGCTGGTCTCGCAGGACCCGTTCCTGTTTCCGGGCTCCATCGCCGACAACGTCCGCTTCGGAGCGCCGGCGGCGCCGCAGGAGGCGGTCATCGAAGCCGCGCAGGCGGTCGGTCTGCACCGCTTCGTCGAACGGTTGCCGGACGGCTACGACACCCAAATTCTGGAGTTCGGCACCAACATCTCGGTGGGTCAACGCCAGCTCATCGCCATCGCCCGCGCGCTGCTGCCGGACCCGCGCCTGATCGTCCTGGACGAGGCGACCTCCTGCGTCGACGTGGTGACCGAGTCGGTGATCCAGGCGGCGTTGCGCCGGCTCCTGCAGGGACGCACGGCGATCGTGATAGCCCACCGGCTCAGTACCGTGCGCGCCGCCGACTGCCTGTTCGTGATCAAGGACCAGCGCATCGTCGAGCGCGGAACCCACGACGAGCTGCTGGCGCTCGGCGGCGTATACGCCGACCTCTACCGGCGCCAGACCGGCCGTGACCGGGACGCGGGCGGCCGGCCCGCGCCTCGGCAGCCGGCGGGCTGACCCGGCCCTACCCCGGCCGCTACCCCTGCCGGGCCTTGGCCCCGAAGGCGGCGCCGACCACGAACAGCAGCACGCCGCCGGCCAGCATCGCGCCGACCGGGATGGCGATGGCGGCCAAGTTCACCTGCGAGTAGGAGAGCGCCCAGGCCAGGTACGCCAAGGCGACGCCGGCCGCCACCAGCACGCCGCCGGTCCGCATCAGGATCAGCGGCAGGCGGGGAGCGGCGCTCACGCCGGCAGCGCCAGCAAGCTGCGGCTGGCCACCGGCAGCCGTTGCGCGCCGTCCAGCCCGTCCAGCTCGATCAGGAACGCCGCGCCCGCCACGTCCGCGCCGGTGCGGTGGATCAGCCGGCAGGCCGCCGCGGCGGTGCCGCCGGTCGCCAGCACGTCGTCGACCAGCAGCACGCGCTGCCCGGGTCCGCAGGCATCGGCGTGCATCTCCAGCGCGTCGGTGCCGTACTCCAGGGCGTAATCCTGGCGTAGCGTCGCGCGCGGCAGCTTGTTCGGCTTGCGGACCGGGATCAGGCCGACGCCGAGCTCGCGCGCCACCAGCGGGCCGAGCATGAAGCCGCGCGCCTCCACGCAGGCGACCGCGTCGATGCGGTGCCCGCCGGCCGCGAACGCGGCGGCCATCCAGGCGGCGATGCGCAACGGCAGGCCGATCTGGCCGAACACCGGCGTGATGTCCCGAAAGGTGATCCCCGGCCGCGGAAAGTCCGCCACGTCCCGGATCGTCTCCCGCACCGCCTCCGCCAGATTCGTGTCGTCGTGTGTCATTCAGCCTGCTGGCGCCGCGCCCGACCGGCGGCACCATGCCAGCATGACAGAGAAAACGCCGCATGTCCCACCCGGCCGCCCGGCCCAGGCATGGCGGTGGCGGCGTGGGCGGCGCACGACAAGCCGGCAAGACCTACATCGCCTATACGTTGATGCTCCCCGTTTGTCGAAGTATTCGACCTGCCTCACGTTTACCCAGCCTCGGTTGTCTTGTCGACGGACCGCCGCGGTCAACGGCCCCACCGCCGCTACCTCAGAACGCCCATCACGTCGGCGGCGTCCATCAAGTGGACCCCGGTCGAGGCATCGATCTTGACCGCCGCCTCGGGGACGAACAGCGCGCTGACCACATCCATGCCGGCCGCTCCCGGCAGCGCGTCGGCGCCGGGCCGCGGCGCGGCCCGGGACACGGCCCCGCGCCGAGCTGACCACTTCACCTCGCCCACCAGCAGCCGCCTGCCATCGACCGAGCGCGCTACGACGTCGAATTCCGGGGCGTTGCCGCGCCAGTAACGCCGCGCCGGCTCCCACGGTCCCAGGCGGGCCAGAGGAGTATCGCCCCAGTGCAACACGGGGACCGCCATGCGGCACAGCTCCTCCCACGCGTACGCTTCCAATCCCGGCCGGCGCCGCTCCCAGTAACGGAGCCGGGTTTCCGGCGGCGCCTCCGCCAACGCCGCCCGGTGCGGGGCGGCGGCGGCGAACCACAAACGCAGAAACGGATCGTCGATACCGTAGAGACTGCGCTTGCCTGACGCCGGACTGCTCCCGAACGGAGTCTCCCGGCGCACGAAGTTCATCTCCATGAGGGCGGCCAGTGGCCGCGACAGGCTCGACGCCGGTTTGCCGAGGCGGCCGGCGATCTCGCTGAGGCGGTGGGCGCCGGCGCCGATGACGTCCAGCAGCGGCCGCAGCGCGGTCGCCGGCGGCATTTCGGACCGGAGCAAACGGTCCGGCTCGTCGTGCAGCGGGCCGGCGGGATCGAGGATCAGGGCGTCGACCGCCGCGCCGAAATCGCCGCCGTAGGGCTCGGCCAGCTCCCAATAGCGCGGCATGCCGCCCCAGATTGCGTAGCCGGAAACCAGGTTGCGGGGCGGTTCCGCGGTAAAGACGTCGGCCAGGTAACCCGGCTTCAGCGGGCGCACCGCGAACGCCTCCACCGCGCGCCCGTACAGCGGGGCGTCGGCGCTCAACACCGCGCCGTGCATCATGCGCAGGCCCGACCCGCTCACCACCAGGCAGGGCCGCCGCACCGGGCCGTCCAGCCAGTTCTGCAGGACCGCGGCCAGCGACGGATCGGCGGCGATCAGATACGGCAACTCGTCCAGGATGAACGGTCCCGGCCAGCGCGCGTCCGCGGCGGCGGCCGAGAGGCGCCGGAAGAACGATCTCCAATCCCGGTACTCCACCTCCTCAAACCCGGAGAACCGTTCCGCGACTGCGGCGGCCAAGTAGCGCCGCTGCACCGCGGGCGCCGACTGATCCGCAACGGTGTAGAGGCCGTCGCAGCGCCGCGACCACTCGATGAGCAGCCGCGACTTGCCTACCCGGCGGCGCCCCCAGATGGCCGCGAACCCTCCGGCGGACCGCACCGTACGGTCGAGCCGCCGCAACTCGTCGTGACGATCAAGAAACTCCATTCGGCGTATTATACCGTTTGGTATTATGATGAGTCACATAATTCTGCCGCGCGCCGCCGCCGCACGACGGCTGGTCCCCCGGGGCACTTCGACGGGCCGGTCGTGATGGAAGCGGTGCGGGGGAACGGCGTCCCCTCCTCCACCGGCGCCAGCCGGTGCGCGCCGCGAAACGCCTCCAGCTCCTCATCCGGCGCGGCCAGGATCGCAACCGTCGGCACGCCCGCCAACCTACCGCATCCGCGCCGCGCGGACCACCGGCGAAAAAACGTGTATCCTGCGCCCATGCCGAAGTCGATGGTCATCAGCCCGGACGAGGTTCGCCGGCCCGGCAGCCTTGTCATCGACCCGATCCGCCAATTCGAGCGGATGCTCGACAGCGTCAAGACCACCGATGGAGAATCGGCGCGTTCTCGGTAAGATGCATGGGGAGCCCAAACCGGAGGAACCTGGGAGGATGACCAGCGCAGAGAACCGGCGCTCAAACGGCATCTGTTCGATTTCCGTAAAAGGCTTCAAGTGCCTGGAACACGAAAGCCGTGTCGAGATTCGCCCACTGACGATCCTGGCCGGCGCCAACAGCTCCGGCAAGTCCAGCATCATGCAGCCGCTCCTGCTCATGAAACAGACCCTCGAAGCCAGCTACGATCCGGGACCATTGCTATTGAACGGGCCTAACGTCAGCCTCACTTCCGTCGCGCAGCTCGTTCCGCGTTCGCGGAGCGAGCTCGACAAACACACTTTTACCGTATCGATAGAGGCCCCCAAGAACGCGACTTGCAGAATCGCGTTCTCCATCACCAGGGACCATGACGTCGAAATCCCGGAGATGCGCATCGAAATCGAAGGCAGCCGTCCCATTCGCTTGACGCCTGGCCGACAGGGAAACGAATTGATCGAAGATATGGAGCTCCTCATTCCAGAGATAGTGATACCACCCGGCATGACCTTTGCGGTCGATCGATATCGATGTTTCCTGGACGTGACCCCCAAGGCGCTTATCGGAAACGGGCCGCTTCGCCCCGCTCCATGGAATTACGAGTTTGGTGATCTGATGCGAATGATCCATGTTCCGGGCCTACGCGGCGTTCCCGATCGCCTGCGTGAAACGACGGCATCGGGGCCGTTTTTCCCGGGCACGTTCGAAAAGTATGTCCCGACCGTCATCGCTGACTGGACGACGGACGGCGATGCGCGGCGCCGGCGCCTGGAGGCCATGCTCGCACAGCTCGGTATGACCGGGGAAGTGTCGGCGCAGCGTGTCAATGGCTCCCAACTCGAACTTCAAGTCGGACGGCTGCCGGGAGTGAACTCACGTGGTCAAGACTTGGTGAGCATTGCCGACGTCGGATTCGGCGTTTCGCAGGTATTGCCGGTACTCGTCGCCCTCCTGGTCGCCGACGAGGGGCAGCTGGTGTACGTCGAACAACCGGAACTGCACTTGCATCCGCAGGCCCAGTATGCGCTCGCGCGTGCCATGGTGGATGCGGCGAATCGTGGCGTCAGGCTCGTAGCGGAAACCCACAGCGCTTTGCTGCTGCTACACATTCGAACGTTGCTCGCGCAGGGCGAGATCGACCCTGAGCTGGTGAGACTGCACTGGTTCTCGCGCGCCCCGGAGAGTGGGGCGACGTCCATTGAAACCGCAGACCTGGACGAACACGGGACCTTCGGAAACTGGCCGGAGGACTTTGGCGATGTCGAACTGACGGCCGAAGGGGCCTATCTCGACGCCGTAGGTCAATCCGACCCTGCCGGCGGTAGCCGGCCAAGCTGGGCGAGGATGCCGGCGCAGACGGTGTAGGAGTTGGCGGCCGCGCGGCGCAGGAAGGCGCCGAAGTCGGCCGGCGCGGCGGCGTCCGCCTTGTCGGAGACGGAACGGACGATCACGAACGGAACGCCGTTCACGGTGGCGGCCAGCGCGATCGCCGCGCCCTCCATCTCCACCACGTCGCCGTCGAGCTCCCGCAGCCGCCGGCGCACCGTCGGGTCCGGGTCGCTGACGAACTGGTCGCCGGTCAGGATGCGGCCGGCCACCACGCGCCGGCCGGCCACCGGCGTAGCCAGCGCCATTTCCACCAAGCGCGGGTCGGCGCGCAGGAAGCGGTACTCCGTATACGGCACCCGGCCGACCTCGAAGCCGAGCGCGCCGGCGTCCAGATCGTGCTGGACGCAGTCCCGGCTCACCACCACGTCGCCCAGGTCGAGACCGCCGCGCACGCTGCCGGCGATGCCGGTCACGATCAGGTAATCGGGCCGCACGCGGTCGATCGCCCGTTGCGCCACCATCGCCGCGAACGCCTTGCCGACGCCGGTGCGCATCAACACCGCCTCCACGCCGCCGGTGCGGAACCGGTAGGCCGGGAACGGCGTCCCCTCCTCCACCGGCGCCAGCCGGTGCGCGCCGCGAAACGCCTCCAGCTCCTCATCCAGCGCGGCCAGGATCACAACGGTCGGCACGCCTGCCAACCTACCGCATCCGCGCCCCACGGACCACCGGCGCGCCAGCCCTTGGAAGCCCATCGTCTCCCCGGCGGTGTACCTCGCATGGGTTTCGGCGTTGACCGCTCCGCATCATCGCGCTACCGTGACCCGCGAGCTGGAAGCGATGGAGATTCGGCGCCTTCTCGGTCAACGTTCTTCCCAAAGCCGGGGAGCGGCCTCGACTCACGCGCCGCGCGCTCTATGACCGGAGGCGGCGCCGCGCCGCCGGACGAGGACGGAGCCTTCCGCTGTTAAGATGAGCGCGACGGAAGGACCGAGGAGATCAACCACCATGACTTCGATCCAGGGAGACGCAACGCCGCTCGCTCACAACCGGAACCGGACGCCGCTTACGTTTCGATTCGAGAATCTGGGGCCCGTGAAGGCCGCGGAAATGGAGCTCGGCGAACTTACCGTCATCGCCGGGCGTAACAATACCGGCAAGACCTACATCGCCTATACGTTATACGGATTTCTGAAAATGTGGAAACAGTGGCCGGCGGCCGACCGTTTCCTGCTCGGCAAGGACCGACTTGAAGTATTCCCCGATCTTCGGTCGGTCGCCGAGCAGCTGATCCGCGACGGACGCGCCGAGCTGCCAATGACCGGCGAAGCGATCGCACACCAGCGCGCGGAGGTCATCCGGCGCCTGAGCGAAGACTTCTCCAAGCAGGCCATGTCCGGCGTTTTCAGCGTCCCTGACGAGTTCGACGGCGCCTCCATCGAACTGTTCGGAGCTGGCAACGGGTTGGACCATGACGCTGCCGGCGGCTTCGCTCCGACGCGGTCAGAGAGCGAGGAAACCGGCCTATCCATACAGTACGACGGCAGTATCGTTACGTGGACCATCCGCGACAATCATCTCAAGAAGAACGCGGCCTCTCGACTTGAGAGTTATTTGGCGTACCATTATACGGACTTCCTGCTCACCGGTTTGCTCCCCGATCCGTTTATCCTGTCGGCCGAACGCTTCGGCATCGCGCTCTTCTATCGAGAACTCGATTTCACCAAGAACCAGCTCGTCGATCTGCTGCAGAAGATGGCCGATGACAAGAGCCGTGAACGCGCGTCACCATTTCTTGTCATCGATCGCGCCACCAGCCGGTACGCCTTGCCGATCAAGGACAATATCGACTACACCAGAAGCATCCCCGAACGAAAAAGAGATAAGGGCGATTTGTCCGAACACAAGCTCTTCGACTACGTCAAGGACATGATGGAAGGATACTACGGAGCGGCCGGTGACGAAATACGGTTCATATCCAAGTCGCGAGGACCGGGAAAACGCTTCAACATTCCACTGCATGCCGCGTCGTCTTCGGCGCGCGGACTTTCGGATTTCTATTTCTATCTCCGCCACGTGGTCCGCGCCACGCACCTGCTCATCATCGACGAGCCGGAGAGCCATCTCGATACCGCCAACCAGATACAACTGGCGCGGCTGCTGGCGCGATTCGTCAATGCGGGCGTGAAGGTGCTGATCACCACACACAGCGACTATCTGATCAAGGAGCTCAACAACCTGGTGATGTTGAGTCAGCCGTTCGCCGGCAAGAGCGAAGTCGTCAACGAGCTCAAGTATCAACCGACCGATGCCTTGCACCCGGAGTCGATCCGCGCATACGTGGCGGAGAACAACGGTCTGACGAAGTGTGACGTCGACCGGTTCGGTATCGACATGCCGATGTTCGACCAGACCATCGACACGATAAACAAGGCGGCAAACGAGCTTACGTCAAGGCTGACCGAAGAAGAAGACTGAACGTTGCTCACCAAGCAGATCGAAGGGATTCTTATCGACAACGCGATCGTTGCCTTGCTTCCAGGCGGCGAGGTCCCGCTGAAGGAACACAGAGTCATGAAGGTCATCGTCGCCGGGCTCCCCGACGACGCGACCGTCATCGATCTTGACCGCATTGGCAGTTTTGCCGGCATTGAACCAGGACGTTGGAAACAAGCCTGCGACTACCTTATCGTGTATCACGACGGCACGCAGGACAGCGCGCTGTTCGTGGAGCTCAAGAAGACGTTGGGCGACCGCGCGACCGACGGCCACGAACAACTGCGGCGATCGCTGCCGATCCTGCGCTACCTGGAGACCATGTGCGCCATACACTTCAACGCCATGGCCAGCAGGCGATCAGCCTTGGTGCGTTACGCGCTGATCGGGAACCGCGGCAGTCGAAGGCTGGACAAGCAGCGGGTGCGGGCGCGCGGCGCGCCGCGCGTGGAACCGTACAAGGGCATACAGGTCGTTTCCGTTATCGGGGAGCGCGTCGCGTTCGCGTCACTCACGGCTCACTGATGAGCGGTAGCCGGCCGAGCTGGGCGAGGATGCCCATCGCGCCGGCGTCCACCGCATCCGCGCCGCGCGGACCACCGGCGAAAACGTGTACCCTGCGCCCATGCCGAAGTCGACGGTCATCAGCCCGGACGAGGTTCGCCGGCCCCAGCCTTGTCATCGCCCGATCCCGCTCAACGCTTCGCTACCCGGTCCGTGAATCCTCGTAGACGACTCTACCGTTCGCGCGCGCCCAGCGCTCCGAGAATCCGACGTGAGAGATCACGTTGCGGCTTCGATCCAACTGCCGCTCCGCTTCCTGCGCAGAATGAGCTCGATGATCTTGCGATAGATTTCCCGGGCCATCAGAAGAGCGTGGCGGCCAGTTCGGCTTCGACGCGCTTCAGTCTGTTGCGCGCCGCCCGGACAAACTCCTCGTCGCGCTCGATGGCGATGAAGTGGCGGCCGAGACGTTTGCATACCGCAGGACAGGTGCCGACGCCGGCGAACGGGTCGAGCACCAGATCGCCTTCGCGCGAGCTGGCGTTTACCAATCGCTCGATGAGCTGCTCCGGCTTCTGAATCGTGTTGAGCGCGTCACGGCTGACCAGCTCCTTCGACTTGTAGGTGAGCTGCTTGATGTCTCCCCATACGTCGCCCGGATTCTTCCCGTCGTCGTTGAACCTGGTCCTGCCGTACTTTCCGTTGCGTACCGACGGAACGCGTTCGCACCGTAGCCGGTGATTCAGCTCCACGAGTTGCGGTACGCGGATCGCGTCGAGATTGAAGGTGGCTGGCCGGTCTCCCTTGATGAAATAGCAGATGACGTCGTGGTTGTTGGTGTAACTGATCCGCCCTTGCGCGAGCCTGCTCGGCTGATACCAGACGATCCGGGATCGGAGGTTGAGGTAGGGACGATAATCGATGAAGTCGATGCAGTCGGGCTTGCCGAACAGGTACAGGGCCCCTCCGTGCTTCAGTTTGCCGGAAAGAATGCGGATCAGGTTGAGGTTGTACTCCTGTATGTTGCCGATCCGGTCCCATTTGTTGGTCGTCACGCCGTACGGGCCGTCGCACACGATCAGGTCGATGCTCTCGTCGTCGATCAGAGGCAACAGGCCGAACGCGTCGGCGTGATGGACGCGGTCTGCGTCGATCATCGGCGGCCGCTCGGGTCGGGTGACGCCTTGAGGCCGGCGGAGACTTCGTCGAGCTCCCGCAGCCGCCGGCGCACCGCCGGGTCCGGGTCTCTGACGAACTGGTCGCCGGTCAGGATGCGGTCGGTAACCACCACGCCGCCGGCGCGGAACCGGTAGGCCGGGAACGGCGTCCCCTCCTCCACCGGCGCCAGCCGGTGCGCGCCGCGAAACGCCTCCAGCTCCTCATCCAGCGCGGCCAGGACCGCAACGGTCGGCACGCCTGCCAACCTACCGCATCCGCGCCGCGCGGACCACCGGCGAAAACGTGTATCCTGCGCCCATGCCGAAGTCGATGGTCATCAGCCCCGACGAGGTTCGCCGGCCCGGCAGCCTTGTCATCGACCCGATCCCGCTCAACCGGTACCGGCCCGACGCCGCCGCCGAACGCGCCCGCTGGGGCGACGCGGCGCTGACCGGCGCCTACCGCGACATGGTGCTCATCCGCCAATTCGAGCGGATGCTCGACAGCGTCAAGACCACCGGCGGCTACGCCGGCCTGCGCTACGTGCACGAAGGCCCGTCGCACCTGTCGATCGGTCAGGAAGCCGCCGTGGTCGGCCTCTGCCTGCCGCTGGCCCGCGAAGACCTGATCTTCGGGTCGCACCGCAGCCACGCCGAGATACTGGCCAAGAGCCTGCAGGGCATCCGCCACGCCGGCGGCGCCGATCTGCAGCGCATCATGGAGGAATATCTCAACGGCGACATCCTGCGCGTGGTGGAGACGGCCGCGCAGCACCGCGACGTCACGGCGCTGGCGATCGACTTTATGGTGTACGGGTTCATGGCCGAGGTGTTCGGCCGGCGCACCGGACTCAACCGCGGGCTCGGCGGCTCCATGCACGCCTTCTTCGCACCGCTCGGCAGCATGCCGAACAACGCCATCGTCGGCGGATCGGCCGGGATCGCGGCCGGCGCCGCGCTCTTCAAGCGGGTCAACCGGCGGCCCGGCGTCGTGGTGGCCTGCATCGGCGACGCTTCGGCCAGCTGCGGCCCCACCTGGGAGGCGCTCAGCTTTGCCGCCATGGACCAGTACCGCACCCTGTGGGACCCCGACCTGGGCGGCGCGCCGCCGGTGATGTTCAACTTCATGAACAACTTCTACGGCATGGGCAGCCAGACCGCCGGGGAGACGATGGGCTTCCAAGTGCTGGCGCGCATGGGCGCCGGCGTCAATCCGGACAACCTGCACGCCGAGCGGGTCGACGGCTACAACCCGCTGGCGGTCGCCGCCGCGGTCGCCGCCAAGCGCGACCTGCTGCTGGCCGGCCGCGGCCCGGTGCTGCTCGACACCGTCACCTACCGCGTCGCCGGCCACTCGGCGCGCGACCCGGCGACCTACCGCACCCGTGAGGAGATCGAGGCGTGGGAGCAGCGGGACAGCCTGCAAAGCTACGGCGACTACCTGGCCGCCGCCGGCCTGCTCGACGCGGCCGAACGCGAGCGGATCGAATCGTGGGCCACCGGCGTGATCGAGCGCGCCTTTCGGCTGGCGGCGCCGCTCGACTCCTCGCCCCGGTTCGGCGGCAGCGCGCAGGAGATCGAGGCGGTGATGTTCTCCGCTCGCCCGGCCGAGGCGCTGGCCGCCGGCGAGCCCGAGCTCACCGTCCCGGCGGCGGACAACCCGCGCGTCAAGGCGCTGGCCGGACGCTCCCGCTCCGCCTTCGGCCCGGACGGCGCGCGCCTGCCGGTCGCGCGGACCATCACCCTGCGCGACGCCCTGTTCGAGTCGCTGCTGCACCGCTTTGCGGCCGATCCCACGATGGTCGCCTACGGCGAGGAGAACCGCGACTGGGGCGGCGCTTTCGGCGTCTACCGCGGCCTGACCGAATCGCTCCCCTACCACCGGCTGTTCAACTCGCCGATCTCGGAAGCGTCCATCGTCGGCAGCGCCATCGGCTACGCCATGAGCGGCGGGCGCGTGGTGGTGGAGCTGATGTACTGCGACTTCCTGGGCCGCGCCGGCGACGAGGTCTTCAACCAGCTGGCCAAGTGGCAGGCGATGTCGGCCGGCGTGCTGTCGCTGCCGATCGTGCTGCGCATCGCCGTCGGCTTCCGCTACGGCGCCCAGCATTCGCAGGAGTGGTCGGCGATGGTGAGCCACGTCCCCGGTCTCAAGGTGTATTATCCTGTCACCCCCTACGACGCCAAGGGCATGCTCAACCTGGCGTTGCGCGGCACCGATCCGGTGATCTTCTTCGAGAGTCAGCAGCTGTACGGCATGGCCGAGGAGCTGCGCGCGGACGGCGTGCCGGCCGGCTACTACGAGATTCCCGAAGGCGCGCCGCACGTCCACCGCCGGGGCGACGACCTGACCATCCTCACCGTCGGCGCGACCCTGTACCGCGCCTTGGAGGCAGCGCAGATCCTGTCGGAGCGGCACGGATTGTCGGCGGAGGTGATCGACGCCCGCTTCCTCAACCCGCTCGACTACGGCCCGATCGCCGCGTCGGTGCGCAAGACCGGCCGCGTGCTGCTCACCTCCGACGCGTGCGAGCGGGGCAGCGTGCTGCACACCATGGCGACCACCATCGGCCGCCTGTGCTTCGACGACCTGGACGCGCCGCCGGCGGTGCTGGGGGCGCGCAACTGGATCACCCCGCCGGTGGAGCTGGAGTCCGTCTTTTTCCCGCAGGCCGACTGGATCGTCGACGCCGTGCACGAACAGCTCCTGCCGCTGCCCGGCTACCGGCCGGGGACCGATCAGAGCCTGGGCGAGCTGCGCCGCCGCAGCGCCGCCGGCGTGTGACCGGCCGGACACGGCGGCGGGATGCCGGACACGATCCGGGCGATCCGCTTCGAGGCGCCGCGGCAGGTCCGCGCGGTGCGCGTCGACGCCCCGCCGGCGCCGGCGCCCGGCCACGCCCTGGTGCGGACCCATGCGGTCGGGGTGTGCGGCACCGACGTGAGCGCCTACCGGGGTACGTTTCCGTTCTTCGACTTTCCGCGCATTCCCGGGCACGAGCTCGGCGTCGAGGTGCTGGAGGTGGGGGCCGGCGTCACCGCGGTCGCTCCGGGGGACGCCTGCAGCGTCGAGCCCTACCTGCACTGCGGGCGGTGCTACCCGTGCCGCCGCGGCCGGACCAACTGCTGCGAACGGCTCAGCGTGATCGGCGTCATGCGGGACGGCGGCCTGTGCGAACGGTTCACGCTGCCGGCCGGCAAGCTCCACCGCGCGGCCGGACTCACCTTCGACCAGCTGGCGCTGGTGGAGACGCTGGCGATCGGCTGCCACGCCGCCGCCCGCGCCGCGCCCGCCGCGGATGACCGGGTGCTGGTGATCGGCCTGGGGCCGATCGGGCTGGCGGCGCTGGAGTTCGCGCGGCTGCGCACCCCCCGCGTCACCGTCACGGACCGCCTGGCGGCGCGCGTCGACTTCTGCCGGGACACCTACCGCCCGGCCGGCGCCGTGCTGGCGGGCGGCGGCGCGGACCTGCGCCGCCTGCGCGAGGTATCGGACGGCTGCCTGTTCGACGTGGTGATCGACGCCACCGGCAACCCGCAGTCGATGGCCGCCGCCCTGGCCTGCGCCGCCCACGGAGGCGCGGTCGTCTTTCTGGGCCTCACCAGCCGGGACATCGTCTTTGCCCAACCGGAGATGCACCGCCGCGAGCTGACGTTGCTGGCGTCCCGCAACGCTCTGCCAGGCGACTTCCGGCGCGTGATCGCCGCGATCGCCGGCGGTGCGATCGACACCGGCCCCTGGATCACCCACCGGGTCCCGTTCGCGGAGGCGGAGCAGCGCTTCGACGCGCTGACCCGGCCGGAGACCGGCGTGCTCAAGGCGGTCATCGACCTGACATCGTGACCGGCCCGGGCGGCCGGCCCACGCGGTTGCACAAGGCGCGCCATCCCGGTTACTTTCGGGCCGCCGTCGATCGGCAGAGTCTGGCCGCCGGCGCATACTTCACGAAGAATCCCTGGGAGGGACTCCAATGAAACGACTGAGCGCAGGGGCGCTACTCGTCCTGCTGCCGATCGGCGCGGCGTTGGCGCAGGACGTCAAGATCGGCGTCGTGCTCGGCTACACCGGGCCGATCGAATCGCTGACGCCGGCCATGGCGGCCGGCGCGGAGCTGGCGGTAGCCGAGGTGAACGACAGCGGCGCGTTGCTCGGCGGCATGCAGGCCGCCGCCGTACGCGCCGACTCGACGTGCGTCGACTCGGCTGCCGCGGTCGCGGCGACCGAGCGGCTGGTGACCGCCGAAGGCGTCGACGCCATCGTCGGCGGCGACTGCTCGGGCGTGACCATCGCCATGCTGCAGAGCGTGGCCAAGCCCAACGGCATCGTCATGATCTCCCCGTCGGCCACCTCGCCGGCGCTGTCGACGATCGAAGACGACGGACTGTTCTTCCGCACCTCGCCGTCCGACGCCCGGCAGGGTGAAGTGATCGCCGAAATACTGGACGAGATGGGGATCATGGACGCGGCGCTCACCTACACCAACAACGACTACGGGAAGGGACTGGCCGACAGCATCCAGGCCAACGTGGAGGAGCGCGGCGGAACCATCACCATCTCCACGCCGCACGAGGACGGCAAGGGCGACTACAGCGCCGAAGTGGCGGCGCTGGCGGCGGTCGGCGGCGACATCCTGATCGTGGCCGGCTATCTGGACCAGGGCGGCAAGGGGATCATTCAGGCGTCGATCGACTCCGGCGCCTTCGACCGGTTCTTCCTCCCGGACGGCATGATCGGCTCCGCTTTGGCGGAGGCGATCGGCCCCGACCTGGACGGCTCGATCGGCACGGCTCCCGGCACCGACAGTCCGGGCGCCAGCCATCTGGCCGAAATGGTCGAAGCCGCGGGCCAGGAGGCCGGCCCGTTCGTGAGCGAGTCCTACGACGCGGCGGCCCTGATCCTGTTGGCCATGCAGTCGGCGAATTCGACCGACAGCGCCGACTTCAAGGGTCACGTCATGGACGTCGCCAACGCCCCCGGCGAGCAGATCTTTCCCGGCGAGCTGGCCAAGGCGTTGGAGATACTCGCCGCAGGCGGCGGCGTCGACTACGTCGGCGCCTCCGACGTCGAGCTGATCGGCCCCGGCGAGAGCGCCGGAAAATACCGCGAATACTCGGTCGACGGCGGCGAGTTCATGACCGTCGGCTACCGCTAGGGCGCTCGGCGCTCACGGCGCCATCGGCGTTCACGGCACTGCGGCGCATGAGCGGGAACGGCGCGGCCCGCTCCGCTCATGCGCCCTCCGGTTCCCGGCGGGCGCCGTTGGCGCATCCCTGACCCCATGATCGCCGTCGAAGACCTGCACATGCGCTTCGGCGGCATCCGCGCCGTCGACGGCGCCACGCTCACCATCGAGACCGGCGCCATCACCGGCCTGATCGGCCCCAACGGCGCCGGCAAGACCACGCTCTTCAACGTCATCGCCGGGGTCCACAAACCGAACGCGGGCCGGGTCTATCTGGAAGGCGAGGACATCACCGGCCTGCCGCCGCACAAGCTGTTCGCCAAGGGCGTGCTGCGCACCTTTCAGATCGCGCAGGAGTTCTCCACGCTGACGGTGCGGGACAACCTCATGACGGTGCCGGGCGGCCAGTCCGGCGAACATCTGCTCGACGTGTGGCTGCGGCCGCGCCGCATCCGCGCCGAGGAGTCGGCGATCCGCGGCAAGGCGGACGAGGTGATCGAGTTTCTCAATCTCGGCGCGGTGGCGGACGAGCGGGCCGGCAACCTGTCGGGCGGGCAAAAGAAGCTGTTGGAGCTCGGCCGCACCATGATGGCGGAGCCGCGCGTGGTGCTGCTCGACGAGGTCGGCGCCGGCGTCAACCGCATCCTGCTGAAGGAGATCGCCGGCGCCATCCTGCGCCTCAACCTGCACCGCGGCTACACCTTCTGCATCATCGAACACGACATGGAGCTCATCTCGCTGTTGTGCGATCCGGTGATCGTGATGGCCGAAGGCGCGGTGCTGACGCAGGGTTCGGCGCCGGTCGTGCAGGCCGACGAGCGGGTGATCGAAGCGTATCTCGGCGCCGGGCTGGTGAGCCGGACGGGGCGGACGGAGTGAGCCGATGAGTCTGCTTCAGGGCGAGGAGCTGACCGGCGGCTACGGCGGCGGCGTCGACATCCTGCGCGGCTGCTCCATAGCCGTCGACCGGGGCGAGATCGCCGTGGTGGTCGGCCCCAACGGCGCCGGCAAGTCGACCGCCATGAAGGCGCTGTTCGGGCTGCTGCGCCTGCGCGCCGGCCGCGTGCTCCTGGACGGCCGGGACATCACGACGTTGGCCCCGCAAGCGCGGGCGCGCCGCGGCATGGGTTTCGTGCCGCAGACCGACAACGTGTTCCGGTCCATGACCGTGGAGGAGAACCTGGAGATGGGGGCGTTCCTCCGCGACGACGACATTTCCGCCACCATGAACGAGGTGTACCGCCTGTTCCCGGTGCTGAGCGAAAAGCGCCGGCAGCCGGTCGGCGAACTCTCCGGCGGGCAACGGCAGCAGGCGGCGATCGGCCGCGCCCTGATGAACCGGCCGCAGGTGCTGATGCTCGACGAACCGACGGCCGGGGTGTCGCCGATCGTTATGAGCGAGCTGTTCGAGCGCATCATCGACATAGCGCACGGCGGCGTAGCCATCCTGATCGTCGAACAGAACGCCCGCCAGGCGCTGGAGCTGGCCGACACCGGGTTCGTGCTGGTGCAGGGCCGCAACCGCCACACCGGCGCGGGCGCCGAGCTGCTGGCGAATCCCGAGATTCGCCGGTCCTTCCTGGGAGGCTGACCGTGCCGGACGTCGTCAACGCGGTCGTGCTCATCCTCAACTTCCTGGTCGTTCCAGCCACGGTGTACGGCTGCCAGCTCGCGCTCGGCGCCCTGGGGGTGACGCTGGTCTACGGCGTCCTGCGCTTCTCCAACTTCGCGCACGGCGAAACGATGGCGTTCGGGGCGATGGTCACGATCATGGTCACCTGGCTGCTGCAGGGCTGGGGAGTGGGGATAGCTCCTCTGCCGACCGCCCTGCTGGCGCTGCCGTTCGGGATCGCCGCCGCCGGCGGCCTCTGTCTGGTCACCGACCGCTGGGTCTACCGGTTCTACCGGCGCCGGAAGTCGCCGCCGGTCATCCTGCTGGTCGCCTCGGTCGGCATCATGTTCGTGCTCAACGGGCTGATCCGCTTTCTGATCGGCCCGGACGATCAGGTCTTCACCGACGGAACGCGCTTTCTGGTGAGCGCCCGGCAGTTCAAACAGGCGACCGGCCTGGCCGAAGGGCTGGCCATCAAGACCACGCAGACCATCACGGTGGCGGTCACCGCGCTGCTGGTCGCCTGGCTCTTCTGGTTCCAGGGCAGGACGCGAACCGGCAAGTCGATGCGCGCCTATTCCGACAACGAGGACCTGGCCCTGCTGTCCGGCATCAACCCGGAGCGAGTCGTGGCGGTCACCTGGCTGATCGCGGGCGGCCTGGCCGCGGTGGCGGGGGCGCTGTACGGACTCGACAAGAGCTTCAAGCCGTTCACCTATCTCGCCCTGCTCCTGCCGATCTTCGCCGCCGCCATCGTCGGCGGTCTGGGCAACCCGCTCGGCGCCATCGCCGGCGCCTTCGTGGTGGCGTTCTCGGAGGTGCTGCTCACCTACCCGTACAAGAAGTTTCTGGGCTACCTGGGACCGGAAGGCTGGCAACCGGAAGGACTGGTGCAGCTGCTCACCACCGACTACAAGTTCGCCATATCGTTTTTCATACTGGTGGTGGTGCTGCTGGTGCGGCCGACCGGCATCTTCAGCGGCAAGTCGACGTGAGCGAACGCCCCGCCGCGGCCATCATGCGCGTGCCGCGCAAACCCGCACTGCTGGCGGTCATGGCGGCGCTGGTCTGCCTGGTCGGCGTGCTGCAGAGCTGGTCGCTGGCGCTGACGATCCTCAACCTGTGCCTGATTTCGGCGGTCATGACGCTCGGCGTCAACGTGCAGTGGGGCTACGCGGGGCTGTTCAACGCCGGCGTCATGGGCTTTGCGGCGCTCGGCGGACTGGCCGGCGTGCTGGTCTCCATGCCGCCGGTGGCCGCCGCCTGGCGCGCCGGCGGCGCCGGGGTGCTGGTGGCGTTGGCGTTCGCGGCGATCGCCGTGGCCGGCGTGGTCGTGGTGCGCCGCCGCATCCGGCGGCCGGCGTACCGCCGGCTGGCGGTGGCGGCGCTGCTGGCCGGCGGGTACCTTGCCGGCCGCGCGTCGTTCGCCCCGGCGGTGCGCGCCATCGAAGCGGTCGACCCGACCACGTCCGGCTACCTGGGCGGGTTCGGCCTGCCGATCATCCTGTCGTGGCTGGTCGGCGGCGCGCTGGCGGCCGGCGCCGCCTGGGTCTGCAAGATCAGCCTCAGCCTCCGTTCCGATTATCTCTCCATCGCCACGCTCGGCATCTCGGAGATCATCGTGGCGTTCCTCAAGTACGAGGAGTGGCTCACGCGCGGGGTGAAGAACGTCACCGGCCTGCCGCGGCCGGTCCCGTACGAGGTCGATCTGCAGAACGCCGCCTGGTTCCGGGACTGGGCCGCCGGCATCGGCGCGCCGGCCGTGGAGCTGTCGTCGGTGGTCGTCAAACTGTGCTACGCGGGCCTGTTCCTGGCGGTGCTGGTGGTCCTGATGTGGCTGGCGGAGACGGCGCTGAAATCGCCGTGGGGCCGCATGATGCGCGCCATCCGGGACAACGAGACCGCCGCCGGGGCGATGGGCAAGGACGTCGGCGCCCGCCATCTGCAGGTCTTCGTGCTCGGCTCGGCGGTGGTCGGCATCGCCGGCGCCATGCTCACCACGCTCGACGGCCAGTTCACGCCCGCCTCCTACCAGCCGCTCCGCTTCACCTTTCTGATCTGGGTCATGGTGATCGTGGGCGGCTCCGGCAACAACTGGGGCGCCGTGCTGGGCGGCTTCGTGATCTGGTACTTCTGGGTGCAGGCCGAACCGATCGGCCTGCGTCTGATGGAGGTGGTGACCGCTCCCCTGTCCCCGGACAGCCCGCTCAGGACGCATCTGCTGTCGAGCGCCGCCCACATGCGCCCCATCGTCATGGGCCTGATCCTGCTGCTGGTCCTCCGCTTCGCCCCGCGCGGCCTGATACCGGAGGAGCGCCGCTGAGGGCGGCTCACTCGGCCGACAGGCGCGTGACCAGGCGGTCGACCGAGCGGGTGATGGTCGACTCCACCCAGCCGGCGAACGGGGCCGGCAGGCCGTACTCCAGCATGCCGGTCGTCCCCTCGTAGTCGCCTTCGGCCAGCACGCGCCGGGACGGGACGTAGGACAGCAGCACGTGGTTGTAGCCGGCCACCCAGGTGCGGTCCCAGCCGTAGGCGGCGCGAAACCGGAGCGAGTAGTCGACCACCGGCTCACCGGCCAGGGCGATCAGCGTCTGGCCTGAGCCGAACCGCCAGACGCGGATCGGATACCGGCAGTAGTCCGGGAGCGGCCGGCCGCTGTCGAGCCGCGCGAGCTGGTGCTCGATCGCCCGGCGCTGCACGCCGTCGCCGCCGGCCGCGCGGCGTAGCGCTTCCTGCAGCACCGCGCGGCCGGGCGGATCGACCAGCGACAGCAGCGGCTCCTCGGCGCCGGCGGCGAACGGGCCGGTGACCGGCGCCATGCCGCCGTACCGTCCGTCCAGCACGTCCCGCACCGCGGCGCTCAGCTGGCGGCCGTACCCTTCGCCCAGGCCCTCCCGCCAGCGCGGCAGCGGATTGACGTCGCCGCCGCACCCGGCCGCGAACAGGGCGGTGGCGCCGGGAAAGGCCCGCTCCAGGTCGCTCTGCGCGTAGCCGGCGTAGTCGGCGTTGATGCGGTAGTCGTAGACGGCGGTCGTGTGGCAGGCGTAGCCGAACAGCACGCCGCGCAACGCGCCGTCCGGCCTGCGCACGGCCAGCACCGGGACGTCGTGGTCGACCACCTGCGGGCGGCGCAGCGTATCGGCGCCGCGGGCGCGGCGGCGGTTGACCCCGAAGCCGGCCAGCCCGAAGCCCATGCTCACCTCCGCCGGCGCCGCGTCGGCCAGCGCCACGCCCACCGCGGCGACGATCCGGTCCAGCAGACGCTCGGTGTAGCGCGCGGCCGCCTCCCGCTCCGCCGGCGTCAGGTCGAAGTAGAGATGGAGCAGATCGCCGGTGACCGGACCGCTGTGGTTGTGCGAGCTGCCCAGGATGAGCGCGGCGGGCGGCACGCCGTACCGGTCCCGGATGCGCTGCTCCAGCGTCTCCGCCATGGCGCGGCTGTAGCCCAGTACGTCGGCGGTGACCCAGACGCCGGTGCGGCCGGCGGCGTCGCGCACCGCCAGCGCCTTGGCGAACAGCGGATGGCTCACCCCCTCCGACGGGCGGTCGCGGCTCGACCAGCCGGCCATGCGGATCGGCTCCTCCGGGGTGACGTCGGCGGCGCCGATCCCGGCCTGCAGCGCGCCGCCGGTCGTTCCCATGATCGCGCGCCGGCTCAGCGGAGGATCCGCGCCGAGCTGCCGCCGGCCAGCGTGCGCACCTGGTCGAGCGTCGCCATGGTCGTGTCGCCCGGAAAGGTGGTGATGAGCGCTCCGTGCGCCCAGCCGAGCCGGAGCGCCGCCTCCGGCGGCTCGCCGGTCAGCAGACCGTAGATGAAGCCGGCGGCAAAGCCGTCGCCGCCGCCGACCCGGTCGTACACGTCGAGCCGGCGCGCCGGCGCCGTGAACGCTTTCCCGTCGACCCAGGCGACCGCGCTCCAGTCGTGCCGATTCGCGGAGTCGACCTCGCGTAGCGTGGTGGCGACCACGGAGACGCCGGGAAACTCGGCGGTCACGCGGTCGATCATCCGCAGAAACGCGCCCGGATCAAGCTTCGATTCACCCGCGGCCGGCTGACCGCCGGGGTCCGGACCGGCGATTCCCAGGCCCTGCTGCAGGTCCTCTTCGTTACCGACCAACACGTCGACGTGGCTGACGATCGAGCGTAGCGTGGCGTGCGCGTACTCTGGGCCGCCGGCGGCCTGCCACAGCTTGTGGCGGTAGTTGAGATCGAAGGAGACGACCGCGCCGGCCGCCTTGGCGGCCCGCACCGCCTCCAAGATCACCTGCGGCGTGGTGGGCGACAGCGCCGCGAAGATGCCGCCGGAGTGCAGCCAGCGCACGCCGTTCCGCATGATGTCGCCCCAGTCGAAGTCGCCCGGCCGCAGCAAGGCCGCCGCTTCGTTCGCGCGGTTGTAGAACACCTCCGGCGCGCGCACGCCGGCGCCGCGGTCGCTGTAGACCGTCGCCATGTTCGGGCCGCGCACCCCGTCGTGCGCAAAGCGCTTGTAGAACGGCCGCACGCCCATCGCCCGCACCGCCCGGTCGATCATGTCACCGATCGGATACGACACCATCGCCGCGGCCATGCCTGCGCGCATCCCGAAACAGGAGGACAGGTTCGCGGCGCAGTTGTATTCGCCGCCGGAGACGTGGACGGCAAGCTGCGAAGCGTGCGGGAACGGGATCACGCCGGGGTCGAGCCGGTGGACCAACGCGCCCACCGCCAGGAAGTCGAGCTCGCCCGAGTCGGGAATGTTGAGCATTACGGTTTGCCTGCCCTCCGGGTCCGAATCATGGCGCAGGAGCGCCCCCGACGGAAAGGCGCGCCGCCGCGCACGGGCGCGGCCCGCTCCGGCCGCTCCGTTCCGGGTTGCCAGCCGCGGCGCAGCCGTCCATGGTCGCGCCATGACGCAGATCATCGACACGCACACCCACTTCTTCGATCCGCAACGCCCGCAGGGCGTCCCCTGGCCCAACCCGGACAACGCCGATCTGTACCGCACCACGCTGCCCGAGCACTTCCTGGAGGCGGCGGCCGGACACGGGGTGACGCGCACGGTCGTGGTGGAGGCCAGCCCGTGGCTTGAGGACAACCAGTGGATCCTCGACCTGGCCGGCGACCCGCAGCGCGCCGGGCGGACGGCGATCGCCGGATTCGTCGGCAACCTGTCCGCCGCCGCGGGCGTCGACTTCCGCAGACAGCTCGACCGCTTCGCCGAGCATCCGCTGTTCCGCGGCATCCGGCTGGGACGGGACGCGGTGACCGGACGCGGCCGCGCGGAGCTGGTGGAGACGGTGCGCGCGCTTGCCGAACGCGGCTTGGCGGTCGACCTGCTGGTCGGCGCGGAGGAACTGCCGGCGGTGATCGATCTCTGCGACGCGGCGCCGGAAGCGCATCTGGTGATCGATCACGTCGGCCACGTCCGCGTCGACGGCGATGCGCCCGACCCGGCCTGGTGCGCGGGCATGGCGGCGCTCGCCGGCGCCCCGCACGTGTACTGCAAGATCTCCGGCTTGGTGGAGAACGCGGCGCCGCAACCAGCGCCGGCGCAGGCCGCCTTTTACGAACCGACGCTCGACGCGCTGTGGGAACGCTTCGGCCCGGAACGGCTGCTGTACGCCAGCAACTGGCCGGTATGCCGCAAGGCCGCGCCGTACGCTACGGTCTTCGCGATCGCGCAGGCGTACGTCGAGCGGCGCGGACCGGACGCCGCCGCCCGCGTGTTCCGCCGGAACGCCATAACCTGCTACCGGTTGCCCCTACCCCTCCCGGAGTGACTGCCCCTGCCGGAGTGACGGCCGCTGCCGGAGTGACCGGCGTCACGGCTCGAAGACGATGTAGGATTCGCGCCGGAGGATGAGCGTCGGCGTCACGCCGGACGGAAAGGAGTTGGCCCACGCGGCGGGGTCGTAGTTGCGGGCGACGAAACAGTCGTAGTGCGACGGAAACGCCAGGTTGACCCGGGACCGCTCGGCCATGCGGACGGACCCGTCGAAGTACGGAAACTCCCCTTCCGTGGGGTGGGTGGTGAAAAACCCCACGGTGGGGCGTAGCGCGGCGACCGGCGCCGTGAGCGACTCGTGCTCGGCGAAGGTGTTGATCGGATCGCCGGTGAAGTAGAACCCGTGCCGCCCCGTCTCGACCACGAAGCCGAGGTGGGTGGTGTCGGGCGGCGCGATGCCGGCGCCGGGATCGCCGCCGGGCGGCTTGGCGTAGACCGCGTGCGCGGTCATGGGGCCGATCGGCGCGTGGTCGCCGGCGGCTACCGCCGTGCACTGGGCGGCCGCGATCGGGGTCTCGGCGACGATCTGCTCGATCGCCTCCGGCGGGCCGAGGTAGCGGGCGTCCGGCGCCGCGGCGTGCAGCCGCGTCAGGGTCTCGGGATTGGTGTGGTCGCCGTGCGCGTGGGTGAGCAGCACGAAGTCGGCCGGCCACTCGGCTTCATCCATCGGCGGGTCGGCGTGGATGTAGCGGTCGGCGGGGCGATCGTGCGGGGAATACGGGTCGACCAGGACGAGCGTCCCGGCCGCGTCGCGGACCGCAAAGCTGCTCTGCTCGAACCAGTGCACGCCGGCGGCGCCGTCGGGCATGGCGGTTTCGATGAACGGGTGCATGGGGGACGCTAGCACGGCCCCCCGGAACCGGGCAAACGGGCAGTGGCGGCCGGGCCCTCGGCTCTTCAGGGTCCGCCGGCCGCGATCCGTGCGTCCCGGTGATCGAAGGCGCTGGCCATCCGCTCGACGTCGTCCGGCGTCAGGCCGCGCCGCGCGGCGGCGTCACGCCAGCCGCGGACCGCCCGGCCCACCTCCGCCAGTACCGCGCGGGCGTCCCGGCCGGCCATGCCGAACCGGGGAGCGACCGCCAGCGCCGTTTCGAGCGACGCGGTGCCGTCGAAGTCGTCCAAGGCGAGCGCGTGGACGCGCGGCTTCACGTCGACCGGCACGGGGTTGAGGTCGTACGCCGGCGACAGCCGCCAGCCGTGCGGCGCGCGCAGGAAGCCGTGATTGCGCAGGTGGTCGTCGGTGTTGGAGACCAGCACGTTGAACGCGATCCGGCGCCAGAGCTGGCGCAGATCCCGGTCCACGGCGCTGCCCTCGCGGCGCAGGAACTCAGCGATCTCAAGATAGCTGCGCTGCTCGTCGTGGTCGGCTGCTTCCAGCGCGGTGAGCGCCGACGTGAACGCGATCCGCTGCCCTTGCCGGCGGTCGAATCGGCGGGCCGTCAGGACCGCGCGGCCGGCGGCGTTGCGCAGCCGGAACGGCGCGACGTCGATGCCGGCCGCCTGCGCCAAGGCCATGGCGGCCGCCTCCCAGCGGGTGACCGGCCACTCGTCGTCCCTGCGCGGAAACTTGGCGATCAGCAGATGCCCGTCGGTATCCCGCACCGTCGCCTTGGGGCGAGCGCCGCCGAGCGACGTTCCGGGGGCCAGGATCAGCCGCAGGTCTTCGTCGGTCTCGTCCGCGTCGATGGCGCGGTTGGTCGCCGACAGCAGGCGCGGCAGATCGACGACCGGCGGCACCGGCCGGTCGCCGGTGGTGAGGAACCCTCCCCCGCCGGCGTCCCGAAAGCGGAGCGCGCCGAGCCGGGTCCGGTCGTCGACCAGGGTCAGGTAGTCGATGGCCTGCAAGGTCCGGGGTTGGCGCCGTTCGGTGAGAGCCTGGCGGCGCTCGTTGCGGCGCATCAGGTTCTGCCCCCAGCGGTCGGGAGCGGGATCGGTAAAGGCGTTGAACAGCGGCCGGTCGGTGTGAAACGGGCCGCGCGCCGGCGGCAGCGCCGGATCGATGCCGAAGGCGTCCGGGCGCGCCAACCACGAAGCGGCGTACTCGAACGAGGCGGTCTGCCGGGCGCCGCGCGTCCGCGTCCACAGCGTGCCTACCGGAACGGTGGCGCCGTCCAGATCGACGTAGACGGTGGTCTCACGTTCCATGACCGGGTTCCGGCGGCCGCGCCGTACGGATGCGCCGCGGCAGCCGCTCCTCTTCCAGAGACAACCCCAGCGGGTCATGCGACGCGTCCGCCAGGCCGCCGAGCCGGTCGGCCATTCCCAGCACGAACAGGACCGACGCGTAGATGCCGATGGAGACGCCCGGGTCCCCCTGCTCCACCCGCGCCAGCGTCGTGCGGCTGATGAACGCCCGTTCGGCCATGAGCGCCACCGGTATCCGCCTGCGCCGGCGGGCCGCCGACAGGTCCATCCCCAGCTTGCGCAGTGCGCGGCGCACGCCGAGCGGCAGCGCCGCCTGTGATCGGGAAGCCTTCATCGGTTCAGAAAATGGTCGCTATAGATGATAACGACCAGTATATGAATGTTTAGCCGGTCCCGCAAGGGGCGGCGCGGCGACCGGCGGATCAGTCGTCGACGACCGATCCGTCCTCGTGCAGGCGCGTGACGAACGGGCGCGGCCGCGGGGGAATGCGCTCGGCGCCGGGCGCCAGCGCGATGCCGATGCCGGGTCCGTCCGGGACCAGCAGGTACCCGTCGCGGACCGTCAGCGGTTCCGTGACGATGTCACGTTTGGGAGACTCCTCCTCGCCGGTCGGCAGCTCCTGGATGGCGAAGTTGGGGATGCAGGCGGCCAGCTGCACGCAGGCCGCGGTGCTGACCGGGCTGAGCGGATTGTGCGGCGCCACCTGGACATGGAACGCCTCGGCCAGCGCGGCGATCTTCTTGGCGTGCGTGATGCCGCCGACCATGCAGACGTCGACCCGCGCGAACTGGACCGCCCCGCGCTGCAGCAGCGCCTGGAACTCCCAGATGCTGTGCAGCCGCTCGCCGGTGGCGATGGGGACGTTGATGCGGCGCGCCACCTCGACCATCTCGTCCAGGTTGTCGGGCGTGACCGGGTCCTCGTAGAACATCGGGCGGTACGCTTGAATCGCGTCCGCAAACACGACCGCCTCGGCCGGCGTGAGGCGGCGGTGGATCTCGATGCAGAGGTCGACCGCGTCCCCCACCGCCTGGCGGCACTGCGCCACGGTCTCGACGGCATCCGCCATCTTGGCGGCGTGCGTGCCGGGCGCGTACGGCCGCTCGCGCGGCACGTCGTAGAACGGGGACAGATGGCCGACCGCGGTGAAGCCGCGCTCCTTGGCGGCGATGCAGCCGCGCACCAGCTGGTCGCGGGTTTCGCCGAACACGTGGTAGTAGACGCGCGCCCGGTCGCGGCAGCGCCCGCCGAGCAGCTGGTGCACGGGGACGCCGAAGCGCTTGCCGGCTATGTCCCACAAGGCTATGTCGATGGCGCTCAACGCGCCCATCACCGCCGCCCCGCGGAAGTGCATGGATCGGTACAGGTACTGCCAATGGTGCTCGATGCGGAGCGGGTCCTGTCCGACCAGGTACTCCCGCCAGCGGTCGATCACCGCGCCGGACGCCTCCAGGTACCCCCAGGTGCCCGATTCGCCCAACCCCGTGATGCCCGCGTCGGTCTCCACCAACGCATACAGATACCGGTCGACGTGCAGAACGCGGACCGCCGTGATCTTCATCCTGCGCAGTATACACGAAACTCAGTCGCGGAGCCTTCGGCGATTGACGGCGCTCCGCGTGACGAATATCGTGGCCGTCAAGTCATGGCCGGCGAGGTTGCCAAGCCCCACGATCACCTGTTTCGCTCCGTGTTCCGCGACGAGGCCGAGGCCGCCGCCCTGCTCCGCGCCAACCTGCCGCAGCCGATCACCAACGCCTTGATCTGGTCCACCCTGAAGCGGCGCGACCGCAGCTTCATCGACAGCTGGTTGCGCGACACGTGGCAGCGGCGGCGACGACGAAGGCTCCGGAGCGCTGGAACCGATTCGCGGAGGAGGTACGGCGCGACGTGCCGGGAGGAGAAGAAGTGATGACCGATACGCGAGGCATGATACAAGCCTACGCCGAAGTGGTGGAGCAGGAGGCCCTGCAGAAGGGTCTCCGGGAGGGCCTCCAGAAAGGCCGTCAGGAAGGCCGCCAGGAAGGCCGCCAGGAAGGCCGCCAGGAAGGCCTACGGAAAGGCCGCGAAGAAGGCATACTGCGTACCATCAAGGGACTTCTGGGCCGAGATGTCCCATGGTCGACGATTGCAGCTGCCACGGGAATCGACGAGGCCGAATTCCGGCGGCTCAGGCAGCAACCGGACTCCGCCGTTGGTGAGGCGGCCGAGCAATAGTCGGCGGCGGGATTCGACCGGAGGAGTTACGCGCGGGGCCGCCGAGCCGTCAGGCGGCGTCGGCTTGCCACAGTTTGAGTTGCTCCGGTTCGTCGATGCGGTCGCCGTACTCCAGCCGCATCAGATGGTACAGCGCCTCGAAGTCGTCGCCGGCGGGCGCGGCCTCGCTCGGCAGCTCGATCCTGGTCCAGTGGCTGGTCACCGGCAGCACCTCCAGCACCGCTTCCAGCGCCGCCAGAAATGACCGCTCCCGCGCTCCGAGATGGTCGTTCAACATGTCGCGCGCGTCCCCCAGCGTGCCGGTGCGCCCCAGGTGGGCGGCGCGGTGCAGAACATCGATCATCCCGCGCGAGCCGTCCTTTGGCCCCAGCGTGCCGGCTGCCGCGCGCCGGGCAGAGTCCCACAGCCGCAGCTCGCTGCCCTTCTTCTCCGCCAGCCGGCCCACTACCTCCCGGTCCAGGTCCACTCCCACCGCGCGCGCCAGCCGCAGCGCCTCGTCGTAGGCGAACGCCGGTGCGTCAAAGGCGTCCCACGCCAGCACGAAGAACGCGGTGGGCGGATCGAGATCGGCGTTCGCCCGGCGGTGCGTCAGTTGCTCCAGGCGCCAGCGCTTCACCTCCCGCCGCGCGGTGTCCAGCACGTCCTCCGGGGTGACCTCGTAGAGGCCGGGCTCGGCATTGAGGAGCTCGGGCTGCCGGCCCCGCCGCCGGCCTTCCTCCTGCGGCTTGGGGCGCGGCCGGCCGCGCGTCAACGGCCAGTGCCGGGAGAATTCTTCCAGGGCGGGGCCGAAGCACGCCAAGTAGAGATCGACGCCGCGGATGCCGGCGGCCTGGTACTCCGCTACCCGCTCCCGCACCGCGTCCGCTACCCGTGGCTCGATGTCCTCCCAGTACACGTTTTCTGCGTCCGGTTGGCGCTCGGCGGTGCGCGGACGGCACGCCAGGAAGATCGTGCTGTTGGCCGCCGCCTTGTTGCGCACGTGCAGGCTCCCCTCCGCCTCGGTGTTGATCGGCCATGACGCGGTGATGGCGAAGCCGGCCTCCATCAGCCCGCCGGTGAGCGCGTCCCAGGCGCCGGTCGCCTTGTGCGTGAACATCAACGTCATCACCCCGTTCGGCTTCAGCACCCGCCGCATCTCCTCGAAGATCCACTGCATCCGCTCCTGGTAGTCGCGCCCGGCCAGCGCCCGCGCGCCCGTCTCGCCGCGGAACCGCGCCGGGTTGGCGACCGCTTCGCTCTCTTTGTCGGTGAGGCGAAGCCGGAACAGATCGGGAAAGACCTGGCCGGCGGTGCGCTTGAGCCAGACGTAGAAGAAGTCGGACAGCTCCGCGTACATCACGTTGTCGTAGTAGGGCGGGTCCATCACCACCGCGTCGATGCTGCCGGCGGCGATATGGTCGAGGGCGTCCCCGGACTTGCAGGTGATGGTGACCGGCGGACGGGGCGCGGTGTCGGCGAAGAGGGCGCCGCTGTCCGCGCCGGGGCGCACCAGCGCCACCAGCTCGCCGATGCACTTGGCGGTCTGGCGGATCGCCCAGTCGTAGCCGAGTCCGGTGATCAACGGCGCCATCTCGGCGTAGGACCAGCAGAACCCAAAGTCGTGCCGGTTGAAGGTGTTGGCGACCACTTCCCGCGCCGGCATCCAGACCGACAGGCGGGAGTTGTAGTTGAGCAGCTTGTCGAGGGAGAGCGCCAGGTAGCCGTAGGCGGCCTCCCGCAGCGGGGTGAGCGCGCCGGCTGCCCGGTCGGCTTCAAGGAGCTCCCGGTACACTTCCACCCCGGTGCCGTGGCACAGCAGCTGCCGCGGCGAGAACAGGTCCCGCCAGCGCACCATCCCGTAGCGGAGCGGCGTGCCGCTTTGAGTGCCGTCGGGAATCTGCTCAGTCGGGATCAGGTTGTATGCTTCCCACTCCGGTAGCTTCTCCGCCAGCCGCGCCGCTATGGCCGCCGAGTTGTCATCCTCCGGGCGCGGGGCTCGGTAGCGGCGCACCCACTTCTCCCGCCGGCGCCCGGTCTTCGTCTCGGTGATCACCCGATCCTTGTAGACCACGGCGTACAGTTGCTCGCCCATCGCCCCGGCCTGCGCCTGCGTCTTGATCTCATCCCCGCCGATCACCCGCCCGCAATCCGGCCACGGACAGGCGGCCCGCCCGCGCGCCACCGTCCCTTCCGACTGCTCCCGCGCCTCCCGAACGATACGAAATCGGCACACCCTGCCCGCCTCTCCCGGTCCGCCGCCGGCCTGCGGCTCCAGCCGCACCCCCGTCCCGTCCGGCGCCAACCGCCAATTCGGCGCCAACGGCACCAGCCCCTCGCAATACGGACAGGTGATCGTCCGTGCCCACAGGAAGTTCGTTGCGATGGCATCGACAACATCGGCTTGTTTCCGCTCCTTCGGAAAATACGGGGAGAGGCGATCTTCTCGTTCCAGGATGAACCGCTTCGACAAACCGTCGAACTCGCGGCAGAGGTCCATGCCGAACACTGAAGGCCATTTCACCGTAGCGTCCATGATCAGCGCCGATACGGGGTTGAGATCATTGGCGATGGCCGCAGCCCCAAGCCGCACGGCTTCGAAAGGGATGCTCCCGCCTCCCGCCGTCGGATCGAGGAGCCCAAAGTCGCTCGGCGACGCCTTCAGCGTGGTCCGCAACCATTCCTGATCCGCAGGCTTTGGCGCATAGCCAAATGCCCGCGGATAACTGTACGCCTGTCCCTGGAATCGCTTCCCGGACCGCTTGGCCGCATCGATCCTGCGCCGCGCGGCCACCGGGTCGCCGTGGATGCCGAGCACGCGCAGAAACCGCTCCCGGTCCGCGTCCGCCGGCAGCAGCGACGCCAGCACCGCCGCCCGCGCCGCCACCAACGGGCGCCGCGCCCACCAGACGTGCAGGTAATAGGTGGGAGGCAGCGCCGTCATCGACCGGCGCTCGCGGATGCTCTCCTCGCCGAGCGCCCCGATCGGCAGCCACCGCTCGATCAGCCGCGCGTCACTCATCCGTCGACGTTATCCGGCCCGGCGCTCATCTCCGGTCCGGGCGCCCGGCTTTCCCACGCTTCGTGAAGAGCGTGCAAGTAGTCACGGGGCGTGACCCCTCCGATCCCGCGTTCCTCGGCACGCTCCCGCAGTGTGCGAAACAGGTCCCGCAGCTCATCGGCGCCGAATAACATGGAGGTCCCCTGCGTCTCGCCCCGTACCCGCGGATTCGATCCCGCCGCCTCCCGCCCTCGCCGAAAGTAGAACTCGAACAGCCGCTCGGCCTCGGCCGGTTCCTTGATCGGCGGCAACGCGATGGTGTCCTGAAGCCGTCCCGCCAATGCCGGAAGCATCGCGAAATAGCGCCGGCGCGCCTCGACCGTCATCGCCAACATCAGGAACAGCCGCTTCGGAAGGGCGTCGATCAAAGCCCGTATGGAAAAGAGAAAGCGCAGGACAGGGGTCTTGCTCAGCGAGTAGTCCTGCTTCTCCAGCTCGTCCAGCAGCAAAAAAATACCCTCAAGGAGCCCGAGCCGTTCGCTGACGTAGATGACGTCGCGCAACGCCTGGGTGCGCGACTCGACCGTATCGAGACGAAAACTCACCCCGAGCACTTCGCGGTGCCGCTTCAGTACCCTCATCCCCAGGAGCCAGTCCAGAGCGAGCCGGGCGCACTCGGCAAGCTGTTCGTCGTTCCCACTGGCATGTTCCAGGCTGTTGAGAACGATCCTTACGTCATGATGGCCGGCCCGTTCCTTTGCCGCGTCCCGATCCTCGTCGCCGCTCTGCGCGAGCGCTCGGCCGATGTTCTCGAAATGCCGGTAGTCGAAGCTGCGGATGATCGCTCTCAGAACGGAGTCAAAAGAGGGTTCCGGATCCGGGTAGTATCGTATGATGTAGTATGGTTCCCTTTCCCGATAGTAGTCGAGGAACTGCTCCTCATAGTGATTGAGGAGATTCGTCTTGCCGACGCCTTGTGTTCCCACTATCGTGATCACCTGAGATGCATGGCCGCCTTCCTCGAACTGCCGAAAGCGATTTTCCATCGCGTCGTCGACCGCGTCTTCCATACGCGGATGCCCCGACGGCTGCCCCGCGGACGGGAACGGGTTGTCGATCACGCCATACCTGCGATACAAAGCCCGGTACCGGGCTTCCGAGTCCGTACGCTGCATTCGATCCCGAAGGCTCATCGTTCTCCCCCGGCCAGCCTGATACTCACCGCCGCTCGGCCCGGCATTAGAAAATCACCGTGATAGAGGTTGACGCGGCTCGCTCTGAGAACCCCTCCGTCGGAGGCAAGGACGTGGATATCCCTGTTGCCATAGCTCGTATCTGGAGTCGACCCCTCCACATAGCGGCGGATATACCCTCCCTGATGAGACTCCGCCAAGCGCTGCCGGCAGCGGACAGGATGTATGCCGAAGCGTTTGGTCATCTCGTCCAGCCAAGCGCCGGTGAGCACGTAGTCCTCACCCCGTCGCGCCGTATCGTACGCGTCGAGCGCCGAACGCGAAAAATCCTTCGGCATCGGATTCTCCGGCGTGGCGTAGATTCCGGCGTCGGCGAATCGTACGCCCGCGCAGCACAGCTCCGCCAATGCGCAATAGGGACGAAAGACATTTACGTGCATCTTCGAATCGACCTGCGTCAACGGTCTCCCGACCGTCAAACCGCTCAGAAAGCTGCCGAACGCGGGGACGTGGACAAGCAGTTTTCGCATCTCTTCGAAATCCCTGCTGGCCATAGTTCGGATCAAGGCGGCAAGGCGCTCGGTCTTCTCCAGTCTCAACTCGTTCTTGACGGCGAGTCCTCCCGCGTACAGGAACATCCAATAATTCCGGTAGGTGGTCCTCTTGTTGACGTGGGCCGCCTCCATCCCAGCTTCATCGGAGAGCGGGGCGCGATCCAGCGCCACCATGATATCGATCATGGACCTGGGGCTGAAGACGTACGTACCGGACAGAGCTCGGCTCCGCCGTACGGGGGCGGTCACCGCGATCTTGGCGTACCCCGAAGCTGGCTCCGCGTCGTCCTCAATCGTGGCATTCCGTGCCGCTCCGTCCGTCGCTTTGTCTTCGCTCCCACCGCCGGATTGTTGCGCCGTGGTCCTCTTAGACCAGAGAAGATCGTCACGCGTATGGTAGGGTCGCCACGACAGTCCTTCGCCGATAGCCGCAACTTCGAATGAATCGCCGGATGCGATGCAGGTGAGGCGTGCCGAGCCGAACGTCACGGCCAGCTCCCAGAGGATGGCGCCGAGGGAAACGCCATAGGCGCGAGCCCCCTCGGTCGCGAACGGCTTGAACGTGACGCCGCTCAGAGTTGCGCCGAGGAGATCGAACGCCGCGGCGGCGTCGAAGAAGATCGGTTCAATCCCTTCGGCTAGCGCCATCTTCGCAAGGCCCTGATCGGCGGTCATCAACATTACGGGATGATCCGGGGCGGCGTCATCCTTTCGCTGCACCGCCGTCTCCAGGATGAGCCGGTCGGCAAAGCTGCGTTGTATCCTCTGCAAGCCCAGGCTCTTGTCCTCGGCGTCGGAATCCGGTTGGACGATGCCGCGCAACGGGTCGGCTCCGAGCCGCGGCCGTTCCACCCGATGCGCCAACCCAAGCCTGATGAGGGCGCGTTGCCCGGCCTGGCTCGACATATGGTCCACCAACATACCGGCAGTGGGTTTCCCATCGCGCCGACTGCGAAAGTAACGGTCGGCGAAGTTCAGCACCTCCATCTGCACGATCGCCGGAACGCGCAACCGCGCGGCCGGAGTCAGATGAAGGGCGGCAAAGTCGAGTCCTCCCTGCAGCACGGCCGACGTGTCCATCACGATCGCGACGGCGTTGCGGAACGGCATCCTCGACAGGTCCATGGCGTCGAAGGCGGGATGCGCCAAACCGCAGCGGATGGCCGCGCACGCGACGCCCCTGGCCGCCTCATTGACGTTCTTCGAGATCCGGCCGCGGTTTTGGTCCGTTACCTCCAGCGCCAACGCGGCGGTCAAATCTCTTTCAAGACGTTCCTTTTCCGGCGTCTCCCAGTCGAAGAAGCCGTATCGGAATGCGCGCGCCAGCAAGGCGTTACCAGCCTCCGAAGGTGACGCATCCGGCAATTCCGGATGGAGAGATACGGTACCGGCGGACACCCACGTGTCGGGCTGAAAGCACTTGTCCTCATGCACTTCCAACCGCAGGCGCTCGTCGGTGGCGGCGCGTCCGGCAAAGAGCTCCGCCAGGACGGCCTCGGCGTCGGCGACAGAACGTAGTACGTAGCCGTTCATCGGAGCAGGACCGACGCTCCCGGTACGTCGGCGTAGACGCCGGCGACCCACCGAAAGTGGCGGAGTACGCTGAGCGCGACGTTGGCGCGCAGGTTCAGCTCCCCGCTGCTCGTGGTCACGGTGTCCGGGGAGTCGGACCAGAAGGCGCCGGCGTGCACGCCGGGATCGCCGATAAGCTCGGTAACCACGCTTCGGAAGTGGCATACGCTACGCGTCGCCGGAGCTCTGTGCTGGCTGAATGGGCCCACCAAACGGTCGCGGATCAGTTCGGCGGCGGCTCCATCGCATGATCCAAAGAGGTCATGCCGACCGGTATCCCAAGTGTATATCTGCTCAAGAAGCGCTGATTCGTGAAGAAGCGAATACTGCTCCGGGCGCGACTCGTCATCATTATGGAGGTAGGTCCGATTGAGGGATGCGGGCCGCCAGATCGACAACCGAAGCCGGATTTCACGCTGTTCCACGGCACTGCTCCCTCGCTGCCGGCGCGTTTTCCGAGCTCACGGGCCGAACACCCACCGGTCCAGGAAGTCGTTGCGGAACCGGCCGCGCGGGTCGAGGCCGCGGGCGGCGTCGCGGAAGCGCTGCAGCGGCGCGCCGTAGACCCGCTCCAAGTAGTCCGGGGCGCAGGTGAACAGCTTGCCCCAGTGCGGCCGCGCGTCGAACGGCGCGAGCGCCCGCTGCACCAGCGGCAGCACGGCCCGCACCGCCGGCCAGTCGTTCCGCCAGGAGAAGTGAATGGCCAGCGAGTCGCGGCCGTGGAACGAGCTGAGCCAGAGCCGGTCGGCCGCCACCGCCCGAATCTCGGTCATGAGCAGGACGGGCCGGATGCCGGCGCCGATCGCGGTCACCGCGGCGATCGCTTCGCGCGCCCGGTCCCACGGCACGAAGTACTCGGTCTGCAGCTCAGGGCCGGAGGCCGGCACTCGGTCGGTCCTGAAGTGCGGCAGCCGCAGGTGCCACGGCCCCGCGGTGCGTTGTTCCGTGCACACCTCGGCCGGCCCGTCCGGCAGCGGGTGGCGGTCATGCTCGGCGGCCGGCGCGCCGAACAGCGGTTCCGCATCCACGGACCCCGGCTCCCCGTCGGCCACCACTCGCTTGACCCAGACGTCCGCGCACGGCCGGTCCTGCCACGCCGTGAACAGGCTGACGCTGTAGCCGCGCCCCATCGCCGCCTCCGGGTCGGCGGCGATGCGTTCCAGCGGAATGCGCTCATGGACGTGCTGGACCATGCTGAACGCGGGCCGCAGCCGGAGCGTGAGCGCCGTCACCACGCCGAGCGCGCCAAGGCTGGCGGCGGCGGCCGGGAAACGGGGATCGCCGCTCGCCACCGTGACCGCGTCCCCGTCCGCGGTGAGCAGCTCCACCTGCTCGACCTGGGCGGCAAGGCAGCTGCGCCGCCGGCCCGACCCGTGCGTGGCGGTCGCGCAGGCGCCGGCGACGCTGACGTGCGGCAGCGACGCCAGATTGTCGAGCGCCCAGCCGGCCGCGTCGAGCCGCGGGCAGAGATCGCCGTAGGTCCAGCCGCCGGCCACCCGCGCCCGGCCGCCGGCCGTGTCGACGTCGAGCTCGCGCGGCATGGCGGCCATCTCGATCAGGCTGCCGACGGTGTCCGCCACGCGGTTGAACGAGTGCGCGGAGCCGACGACCCGCACGCGGTCACCGCCCGCCAGCGCCCGCCGCAGTTCCTCCATGCTGCGCGGGCGATGCCGGCGCGCCGGCCGGAAGCGGACATTGCCAGCCCAATTGGCGATCATGCGGCATGGCTCCCCTGACCGCCGCGGACCGCAACGATCCGTACGCCGTGTTCGCGCGCTGGCTGGCCGACGCGCGCGCCGCCGGCGCCGTCCTGCCGGAGGCGATGGCGTTGGCGACCGCCGACGCCGGCGGCATGCCCGACGCGCGCATGGTGATGGTGCGCGGCGTTGACCGCCGCGGGTTCGTGTTCTTTACCGACCGGCAGAGCGCGAAGGGCGAGCAGCTCCGCGTCAATCCGCGCGCCACGCTGCTGGCCTACTGGCGGGAGCTCGGCCGGCAGGTGCGCGTCAGCGGCGCGGTCACGGAGACCGAACCGGCGGAAGACGACGCCGCATTCGGCGGCCGGCCGCGCGATGCGCAGATCGCCGTCGCGGCGTGGCGGCAGGGTGCGCGCATCGCCGGCGCCGGCGACCTCCGCGCCGCGGTACGGAACGTCGAACGCCGCCTGGAAGGCGGCAGCGGGCCGCGGCCCGCACGCTGGGGCGGCTATCGCCTGATCCCCGAACGGTTCGTCTTCTGGCAGGAACGGCCCGACCGCGCGCACGTCCGTGAAGCGTACCAGCGCGCCAACGGCCGCTGGCGGCGCAGCCTGCTGGCCCCCTGAAGGACCGCCCGGCCGGCGCCGGCCGCGCTTCCCGGTCATCAGCCTGACGTCCGCTTCAGCAGCGCCTCAAGCTCCGCGACGCGCGCCTCCGCCGCCCGCCGCGCCTCCGCCTCCCGCATGAGCCGTGCCTCCGCGCTGTCGCGCGAAGCCAGGGCGCGCTGCCGCTCCTGCTCCATCAGCTGCCGCTCCGCGTTGCTCTCGGTAAGCGTCAGCAGGTACCGGCCCGTGTTCGGATCGAAGAACCGCAACTCCCCGTCCTCAATCCGTAGCGCCAGATTCAGCACCGCGCTGCGCATCGACAGCGTTCCATCCGCCAACCGCGCGGGCGCCATAGCCTCGTACTCCCCGCGCACCAGCCGCAACCCGTGGAGCGGCGGCTCCAGGTAATCGCCGGTCGGATCGTACCGCCAGTACTCCACCACCCCAAGCCGTTGATACAGGCTCCGCTTCCGGGTCGCGTCCCGCGTCCGCGTGCTCCGCGACGTGATCTCCAGCACGAAGTCCGGCGCCTTCGCTTCCTCCCACAGCTTGTAGATCGGCCGCGGGTGGCTCGGCACTCCCATCACCACGAACACGTCGGGCGCCACCGACGCGTGCACGTTCCTCTCTTCGTAGTAGATCAGCAGGTTGCCGGAGACGTACACGTCATCCCGGCCGCGGAAGTGGTCCCGCAGCCCCGTGACCGCGTACATCAACGGTATCGCCTGCCAATCAGTCTCCGCCATCGGCTCCCCGTCGGTCTCCGGGTAGTCGATCTCTTGCGCGACCGGGGCGAGCGCCGAACTGCTCATCGTCCGTCCTCCACCGGACGCTACGCTATCACGGCGCCGCGCTTTCCTCCATGCTGCGCGGCATGGCCGATCGATTCGTCGTCGCCGGCGCCGGCGTCTTCGGCGTCACCGCCGCGCTGGAGCTGCGCGCCCGCGGCTGCGCGGTGACGCTGCTGGACGCCGGGCCGATCCCGTCGCCGTTGGCCGCCAGCACCGACGTCAGCAAGGTCGTGCGGATGGAGTACGGCCCCGACCGCCACTACATGGCGCTCATGGAGGAGGCGCGCGACGGTTGGCTGCGCTGGAACCGGCGCTGGACCGCCGAGGGCGCCGGACCGCTCTACCACGAGACCGGCGTGCTGATGGTGACCCGCGCGCCGATGGCGCCCGGCGGATTCGAGCACGACAGCTTCCGGCTGCTCCGCGCCCGCGGCCACCGCCCCGAACGGCTGGACGCCGCGGCGATCGCGCAGCGCTTCCCGGCGTGGAGCACCGGCCGTTTTGTCGACGGCTTCTACCACCGCAAGGGCGGTTACGCCGAAAGCGGCAAGGTGGTGGCGGCCCTGGCGCGGCAGGCGCGCGCCGCCGGCGTCGAGATCGTCGAGCGGACGCGCGTTGCGGCGCTGGTCGAGGAGGCCGGCCGCGTGCGCGGCGTGCGCGCCGGCGGCGGGCGGACGCTACCGGCCGCCGGCGTGGTCGTGGCCGCCGGCGCGTGGGCGGCAGCGCTGCACCCCGCCCTGTCGCGGTCGATCCGGGCGACCGGTCACCCGGTGTTCCACCTGCGGCCGGCCGACCCGGCGCCCTTCCGGGCGGACCGGTTTCCGACCTTCACCGCCGACGTGGCGCGCACCGGCTACTACGGGTTCCCGGTCAACGCGGACGGGGTGGTCAAGATCGCCTCCCACGCGCTCGGCCGGCCGATCGATCCCGACGCGCCGCGCGCCGTGACGCCCGGCGCGGAGGCGCGGCTGCGCGCGTTTCTGGCCGGCACGTTCCCGGCCCTGGCCGACGCGCCGGTCGTAGCCACGCGCCTCTGCCTGTACGCCGACACCCAGGACGAAGACTTCTGGATCGCCCGCGACCCGGAGCGGGACGGACTCACTGTGGCCGGCGGCGGCAGCGGCCACGGCTTCAAGTTCGCGCCGGTGCTCGGCGCGCTGATCGCCGACGCGGCGACCGGCGCGGCCAACCCCGCGCTCGACCGGTTCCGCTGGCGCCCGGAGGTGGTCATGGAGCATGGGGCCGAGGCGGCCCGCTGCCACATCCCCGGCGTCGACGGCTGAGCGGGAGCGGTGGCTCAAACGCGGACCGGCGGGACGGCCCGCCGCCCGCCGCAGGACGGTCCGCCGGCGGTCAGTCCAGCACGCGCCGGCCGGTCCGGTGCGCGCGCACCCACTCCCAATCGATCTCCACGCCCAGGCCGGGGCCGGCCGGCACCGGCACGTGGCCCCGCTCGTCGATCGCGTCGAGCGCGTCCGAGTAGTCGGCGTACAGCCCGCCCATGCGGACGGACGGCACCTTGGGATGCACCAGCCCCAGCTCGTAGTAGTTGGTGTTGCGGATCGCCGCCATGCACTGCCGCTGCGCGGGTCCGGGGCCGTGGAACTCGATGTCTATGCCGAGCGCCTCGGCGGCGTGGGCCAGCTTGACCACGCCGGTGATGCCGTCGTAGCCGACGTCGCCGCGCACGAAGTCGGTGGCGTCGGCCAGCGCGAAGTCGATATGCGGCTCCAGCGTGCGCACGTGCTCGGTCATCAGCAGCGGCGTGCGGATGAGCTGCCGCAGCTTGCGGTGAGCGAACTGCGAGATGCCGCCGTCGCGGAACGGGTCTTCATACCAGTAGTAGCGCGCGTCGTCGCAGGCGCGGCCGACCTTGACCGCATCCGCAAAGGTGCGCAGCTCGCACGCCGGGTCGAGCATCAGGTCCATCCGGTCGCCGACCGCGCGGCGCACCGCCAGCACGTTGTCGACCTCGCGGCTCACCGGCCCCCGCCCCCAGCCGTGGATCTTGAACGCCGGATAACCGATGTCCCGGCACTGAACGGCGAAGTCGGCGAACGCCTCCGGGGTGTCCAGGCCGCCGTTCTCGTCGCCGTGATAGGTCGATGCGTAACACGGCACCGATTTCTTCCAGCCGCCCAGCAGCCGATGGATCGGCTGGCCGAGCAGCCGGCCGGCCAGGTCCCAGAGCGCTATATCTATCGGCGCCACGCCGATGCGGGCCGACTGGCGTTGCGCGCGCTTGATCTCGTCGTAGATCAGCTCCCGCTCCAGCGCGTTGCGGCCCTTGAGGAACGCCCACAGGCGCGGGATAACGGCGGCGTCGACCGGCGCGACCCCGGCGCAGACGCCGCTCACGCCGGCGTCGGTGTGGACCACCAGGATCGTGCCGGCAGCCTGCAGCCGGGCGCCCGGCACGTAGACCTGGTTGAAGGTGTGGTAATCGCCGCCGAGCTCGCGTTGCTCGTAACTGAAGTCGATCAGCTCAAGGCTGGTGATGATCGGATCGGCCATGGCGCTACCCAGCGTACTCGAACGCCGGCACGCCGCGCACGCCCGGCGCGGCCCGGAACAGCGATCCGGCCAGCGGCTGATCGGCCAGCTCGGCCGCCGTCAGCCGGTACGACGCGGAAGTGACGTACAGCTGGTCGAGGTCCGGCCCCCCGAACGCGCACGACGTCACGCACGTGACCGGCAGCTCGATCGTGGCCAGGTGCTCGCCGCTCTCCGGGTCGTAGCGCTTCACGGCGCCGCCGCCGAACAGGGCGATCCACACCATCCCCTCCTCGTCCATCGTCATGCCGTCGAAGTGGCCGTCACCGTCGTTGCGGACCGTCACCCGCTCGTTGGCGATCGCCCCGGTCGAAAGGTCGTAGTCGAAGGCGCGCACGTCGTTCTTCACCGTGTCGATGAAGTACATGGTGCGCGCGTCGGCGCTCCAGACGATGCCGTTGGAGATGCTGATGCGGCCGAGTTTGCGGGTGACCGCGCCGTCGGCGTCCAGGCAATACAGCGCCCCCTGCTCCCGGTCGCGCATGCCGTCGAACGCCATGGTGCCGGCCCACAGCCGGCCGGCCGGGTCGCACTTGCCGTCGTTGAAGCGGTTGCCGGGCAGGTCGGATTCCGGGTCGGCGATCGGCGTCATCCGTTCGGTCTCCGGATCGAGGCGCGCAAAGCCGTTGTGCAGGGCGACCACGACGCCGCCCTTCGTCCGTGGTACAACGGTGCCGACGGCCTGCAGCAGGTTGATGCCGCGGTTCCGGCCTGTGACCGGGTCGTAGAGGAACAGCATATGGCCCAGGATATCGACCCACAGCAGGCGTTGGCGGCGCGCGTCCCAGATGGCGCCCTCGCCCACCAGACAGCGCCGATCGACGATCGTTTCGACCTCACTCATGACCGCGCCAGTATGGCACGTTTCGCCGCCATGCGGGCGCCCCGGATCGGGGCGGCGCGGAACGGGGCGGTGCGGATGGGAGCAGGGCCGTGAACGCCGCCGCGGAGCGCGCCGCGCTCATCGTGCAGGGCGGCTGGGACGGTCACGAACCGCGCCGGGTGAGCGCATTGTTCCGGCGGGTGCTGGAGGGCGAAGGCTTCCGGGTCACCGTCGCCGACCGCCTGGAGGTGCTGGCGGACGCGGCGCTGCTCGGCCGGATCGACCTGCTGGTCCCCGTCTGGACCATGGGCCAGATCGCCGAGGAGCAGGTCGAGGGCGTTTCGGCAGCCGTCGCGGCCGGCGCCGGCATGGCCGGCTGCCACGGCGGCATGTGCGATGCGTTTCGCGCCTCCACCTTGTGGCAGTTCATTACCGGCGGCAACTGGGTGGCGCACCCGGGCGGGGACGGCGTCGAGTACGCGGTCGACGTCCGCGCCTCGTCGAGCGGCATCACCGACGGCATCCGCGACTTCACGGTCCGCTCCGAGCAGTACTACCTGCACGTCGACCCGGCGGTCGAGGTGCTGGCGACCACGCGGTTCCCGGTCGCCGACGGCCCGCACGCCGCCAACGGCGCGGTCGACGTGCCGGTGGTGTGGACCAAGCGCTGGGGCGCCGGCCGCGTCTTCTACAACTCGCTCGGCCACCGCGCCGACGTAATCGCCGCCCCCGCTCCGCTGGAGCTGATGCGGCGCGGCTTCCTGTGGGCGGCCCGCAGGGCGGGCGCCAGCGGAGCGGCCGGCCGCGACCGCGGATGAGCGGGTCCGGGAGCCGCGCGTGACGGACGCGGGACCGGCCTTGGAGCCGGTGCGCATCGGCCTGATCGGCTGCGGCCGGATCAGCGCCGCCTACCTTGGAGCGGCGCCGGATTATCCGGTGCTCGACATCGTCGCGTGCGCGGACGTCGACCGGCCGGCCGCAACGCGCGTCGCCGCGGAGTACGGCCTGCAGGCGATGGACGTCGACGCGCTGCTCGCGCGCGGCGACGTCGAGGCGATCCTCAACCTCACCGTACCGGACGCGCACGCGCCGGTGAACCTTGCGGCGCTGCAGGCCGGCAAGCACGTCTACTGCGAGAAGCCCTTCGCCGTCGATCCGGCGGCCGGGGCGCAGGTGCTGGCCGCCGCGCGCGAACGGGTATTGCGGGTCGGCAGCGCCCCCGACACGTTCCTGGGCGCCGGCCACCAGACGGTGCGCGCGCTGGTCGACGCCGGCCGCATCGGCCGCGTGGTGGCGGCGACCGCGATCTGGATGGGGCACGGACACGAAGGCTGGCACCCCAACCCCGCGTTCTACTACGCGCCGGGCGGCGGCCCGCACTTCGACATGGCGCCGTATCACCTGACCGCGCTGGTGCACGCGCTCGGTCCGGTGCGGGCGGTGACCGCCATGGCCGGCCGCGCGTTCGCTACCCGCACCGTCGGCTCCGGTCCCAACGCCGGAGCGGTCGTACCGGTGCGGGTCGACACCCACCTGTCGGGCGCGGTCGAGATGGTGAGCGGCTGCATCGTCACCATCGCCATGAGTTATGACGTGTGGCGGCACTCCAATCCGCGCCTGGAGCTGCACGGCGTTGCCGGCAGCATCTCCGCGCCCGACCCGAACGGTTTTGGCGGCCCGGTGGCGGTCGCCGACCCGGGCGGCGAGTGGACGGAGGCGCCGCTCCTGCCGGGACCGACCCGGAACGCGCGCAGCATCGGCCTGGCCGACCTGTGCACGGGCCTGCGCACCGGCGCGCCGCACCGGTGCAGCGGCGAGATCGCGCAGCACGTCCTGGAAGTGATGGACGCCCTGGGCCGGTCCGCCGAGCAGCGCGCGCAGATCACCGTCGACTCCCGGCCGCCCCGCCCCGCCCCGCTGGGGTAGAGTCGCGGCATAGTGGACCAACCTGACCCCACCGGTGATCGATCTGCTTGCGCATTGGGAACCAGGCCAGTACCTTGACAGGTATGCGCGCGAGCACGACGGCCGGATCGATGCCGGTGTGTGTTGCGGTGATCAACATGAAGGGCGGCGTTGGCAAGACCACGGTCGCGGCGTTGTTGGCCCGTCGGAGCCGATCATGGGCTCAGGGTTCTGGCGATCGACCTGGATCCGCAAGCCAATCTGTCTCAGGCGTTGATGGAAAACCGATACCGGGAGTTCCTGACCGAAGGATCACCTTCGATCGTGGAAGTATTCAAGGGGTTTGTCCCACCGACCGACGACCTTCCTTCACCGGGTAGACTGAATGCGGACGATGTCGCTGTCTCGGTCGGAAGGAATCTCGATCTCCTTCCGTCTCGATTCGACTTCTCCGATCACCTGATCGAGGCGCTCAAGCCCGACCCGACGACTCTGGCCCGTCTCATCGCGCGCGGTGCGCACGAGTGCGAGCTGGTTGTAATAGACTGCGCTCCGACCGAGTCGATATTCACCAGGGCTGCCTATCACGCCTCGCGCTACGTCGTCGTTCCCGTCAAGCCGGAGTACTTCGCAACTATCGGGTTTCCGTTGCTGAACGAGTCTCTGGCCGATTTCAAACGCCACAATCCGACGCATCGGATCGACGTGGCCGGGGTTGTCGTGAACAACTCATTCTACCATGGCGGCAACGACGGAGGTCCCGAGAAGTGGGCGTCCATGGCTGACATCACGAAGGATGCCGCGAGTAACGACTGGCGCGTGTTCAAGAATCAGATGCCTCATTCTCGCGGCTTTCCGAAGATGATGAGAGGAGACTACTCCTATTCCGGGAACGCCGGTGGCGCATATCGTGACGTCACCGATGAGATTCTCAGCAATCTGGGATTCGCGGTTACCTCATGAGGAGAAACGCGCCATGATCGACAACAGATTGGGTACCGAGCTCCGCTCACTCGTTCGCCGGTATGGCATCGAGCAGGTCGATCGGTCGCTCCGCGAGATTCGGCGCTCCGGCGCGGCCCGGGACAACGGTCGCGGCGTTCAGCCGGCCTCCGGTGGGTCGAAGACGCGAACGAGAAGGGACGCGCAGGCCAGATCGGCGCCGGAATACGTCGCCAAGATGGACTTCATCGCGGAGCGACGGCCGGCGATGTCAGAGCTAGCGAAGCGTTTTCACGAGAAGACCTTTTTGCCGAGCTTTGGTGACGTCAGACGTTTCTGCGAGTCATACGGAATCGACGCGCCGGCGTCGAATTCCCGTGCCGGAGCGATTCCGAGGGTCTTCAAATTCATGGCGACGATGGACCGTGATGAAATCCAAAGAATAGTGGATTACCAGCTGTTCTCCGGGCCGTCGCGGCTGGGGCCGATCGCCGAGGCGATCCGGGCAAACGGTCGAGCCGCGGCTTCTCGCGCTCAACGAATGCAAGGGGCCGCCGGGCGCGCCGGTCACACGCGGAACGCGTAGAACACGCGCAGGGCCTACAGGGACGAGCGCACGTCGTGGAGGCGGCTGCGCGCCTGCGCGGCGCCTTCCGCGAGGATCCCGTAGTCACCGGTAGCCAGCACGAACAGAAACCCCTCACGCAGGTAATGGTCGGCCGCCGGGCCGCCGGTGGCGATGCCGGGAAAGCGGCCCAACTCCAGGCAGACGTCGCGCACCCGCAGCTGCAGGTCCGCCTGCGCCGCCCGGTCGACGCCGGGGCCGAGGGAGTTGCCCAGATCGGTCGGCCCGATCATGCAGCCGTCCACGCCGTCCACGGCAAGGATCTCCCGCGCCGCCTCGACCGCCTCCTTGGTCTCGATCTGCACCATCAGGCAGACCTCGTCGTCGACCGCCTCCGCGTAGTCGTCGCCGTAGCTCAGACAACCCGGCCGCCCGCCCATAGAGCGCCGTCCGCGCGGCGGATACCGCACCGCCTGCGCCGCGGCATGCGCCTCCGCGGCGGAGTTGACCATCGGCACGACCACGGTGAGCGCCCCCCGGTCGAGCACGCGGCCGATCGCCGCGTAGTCGTTGCCGGGCACGCGCACCGACGGGGTCGCCGGCCCTGCGCAGACGTGGTGAAACGCCTGTTGCGCCGTGTCGTCGGTCCAGACGCCGTGCTGCATGTCGACCTGCACGAAGTCGAACCCAGCCAGGGAGAACAGCTCCCCCGCCGCCGCGCAGCCCAGACCGATCTCCGCGCCGACCACGGGCGTGCCGGCGCGCATCGATCGCTTCATGGTGTTCGCTTTCATCAATTCCGGTTCCGTCGTTGCGGGACCGCGGCCGGGGACGCGAACGCCCCCGGCGCGATCCGATCCGATGCGATATATCGAATCAGCGGTAGTCGCCGATCTCGTCGGTGAAGCGCGTGTGGGCCGCCTGATGCAGCTCCACGTAGCGATCGATCCTCATGGCCTTCATCTGTTCGACGAACTCGTCCCATTCCCGGTCGATGTCGCCGACGCCCGTGATCCAGCGGGCTTCGTTGCTGCGCCACAGCGTGTTGATGTCGGTGCGCAGCTCGTTCACCTCGGTCTGCTCCGAGTCGGAAAACTCGGGCCGCACCCACTGCTCGGCCGCCTTGTAGTCGATGTAGTGCGCGTAGTAGTTGTCGTACAGCAGCTGCGAGCTGGCGTCCATCGCCAGCCGGGTTCCGTAGTCCTCGGCCCGGAACAGCGCGGGAATCGCCCCGGTGGTGGAGATCTTCTGCCGCCGCTCGGCGGTGATCTCCTGCGGCGTCCACACGCCGTCGATCATCTGGACGCCTTCGGGAGCTATGCCGAACATGCTCTGCACGCTGTTCTCCAGCGTGTACAGCCGGTCGGCCCACGCCATGGTGTGCTCCGGATACGGGTTGACGTCGGTCATGAACCAGACGTGCTTGATGGCCAGCCGGCCGGGATGGATCCACATCTCGGGATCGTAACCGGGCGCCCGGAACGGCGGCACCGACTCGAATTCGGCCCGGCCCTCGGTGCCCTGGTAGCCGCGCACCGCGATCACGAACCCGTACACGTTGCCGTTCGGATCGTCGATCTTGGCGTTGAAGTCCTGCGCCGACTGCGTGAAGCTCTCCGGATCGATCAACCCCTCCTCGTACAGACCCGCAAAGTAGGTGATCATGTCCCGGTAGGCGTCGGTGATCGGCGCGAAATACGCCTGGCCGTCGCGGATCGCTATGCCGTTCTTGGTCGGCATTCCCCAGATGCCGTACATGGAGCGCAGGTGCTGGGCGAACCCGTCGTTGGCCACGAAGCCGAACGGCAGCTCGTCCGCCCTGCCGTTGCCGTTGGGATCGCCGTCGCGGAACGCGATCAGCACTTCCCGCAGCTCGTCGGCGGTGGTCGGAGAAGCGAGCCCGAGCGTGTCGAGCCACTCCCGGTTGACCATGTAGTTCTGTTCCAGGTAGTGCGATTCCTGGAACTGAAAGCGCGCCAGGTTCGACAGCTGACCCTCCGGATTGAGCATGTAGGAGAGCGCCTCCGGCTTCTCGGTGAATATCTGGTCGAGGTTGGGCGTGTACCCCTGGAACAGGTGCGGCCGCAGGTCGACGACCACGCCTTCCTGCAGCAACCGGGCGATGAGGTTCTTCTCCAGGCCGGCGACGCCGAGCATCATGTCCGGATAGTCATCGGCGGAGAACGCGATCGTGATCTTCTCCACGTTCTCCATCTCCACGAACTCGAGCGTCACTCCGGTCGCTTCTTGCCAACTCTGCGCCCAGAGATTTTCGTCGGCGCTGCCCCACCGCCCCGAGTGCCACCCGGCTTGCAGGGTGATGCCCGGCTCCACCGGGAACACGCCGGGTTCGGTGAGCATGTCGGTGCCCATCGACTCCTCTTCGCCGGCGGCGAACAGGAACGCGGGGGTCACCAGCAGGGCGATCCCCAGAATCGAAACGAGTGCCTTCTTCATAGCACCCTCCTTGATGAGATCGGGCCCCTCACTCGGGACCCCGCCGCACGGTGCGGCCGAAACGGACCATGGCCTGCGTCATCCCTTGATCGAGCCGACCATGATGCCCTTTACGAAGTGGCGTTGTATGAACGGATACAGGATCAGCAACGGCGCGATGGCCACGACGATGATGCCGTACCGCAGCAGGTCGAACAGCACCTGCCGCCGCTGGATCTCGGCCGGCGAATAGCTCTCCAGCCCCTCGCCTCCGGTCAGCAGCTCGTTCAATATCAGCAGCCGCCGCAGCACCAGCTGCAGCGGGTACTTGCCGGAGTCGTTGATGAACAACAGGGCGTGAAAGAACGCGTTCCAGTTCTGCACCACGTTGAACAGCACGACGATGGCGACGATCGCCTGGCCGAGCGGCAGGGCGACGTTGGCGAAGAACCGGGTGTTCGAGCAGCCGTCGATCTGCGCCGACTCCAGCAGCTCGTCCGGCACGTTGCTCTGAAAGAAGGTGCGCGCGACGATCAGATTGAAGACGTTTACGGCGTTAGGCAGGATCAGCGACCACGCCGAGTTGTTGAGGCCGAGGCGCCGCACCACCACGTAGAACGGGATGATGCCGCCGGTGAAGTACAGGGTGAACACGAAGTAGAACATGATCAGCCCCCGCGCCCGCAGGTCCCGGCGGGACAGGGCGTAAGCGGCGGGGATGGTCAGCCCCAGCGACACGACGGTCTGTCCGACGGCGTACAGGACGGAGTTGCGGTAGCCTTCCAGGATGTTGCGGGTGCGAAAGATGTACGAATATCCCTCCACGTTGAGGCGGCGCGGCCACAGATAGACGTGTCCGGCCGACACCAGCGTCGGTTCGCTGATCGATGCGATCACGACGAAATACATGGGATAGACGGTGAGGACCAGGATGACCGACAGGATGGCGACGTTGATCCCGTCGGTGACGCGGTCGGCCTTGCTGCGGAAGTCTACCACGCGCGGCTACCAGAGGGAGGTCTGGCCGAAGCGGCGCGCCAGGCGGTTGGCGATCACCAGCAGCGCGAAGTTGGCGACCGTCTCCAGCAGCCCCACCGCGGTCGCGTAGTCGTACTGCGCCTGCTGGATGCCCGACCGGTACACGTAGGTAGACACCACGTTCATGGTCGTGATGTTGAGATCGTTCTGCATCAGCAGCACCTTCTCGAAGCCGATGGTGAGCAGCTGGCCGAGCCGCATGATGAACAGGATGACGATGGTCGGCATGATCGACGGCAGATCGACGTGCCAGATGATGCGCAGCTTGTGCGCGCCGTCGCAGAACGCCGCCTCGCGCAGCTGCGGGTCGACGGCCGACAGCGCCGCCAGATAGATGATCGCCCCGAACCCGGCGTTCTGCCAGAGCTCCGAAATCACGTACAGCGTCGGGCCCCACGTGGGGCTGCCCATGAAGAAGATCGCGTCGCCGCCGAACAGCTTGATGAACGAGTTGACCACGCCGATGCGCGGACTCAGGAAGACCGTGAGCATGCTTACGACGACCACGGTCGATATGAAGTACGGTGCGTAGGTGGCCATCTGCACCGCTTTCTTGAAGTGACGGTTGCGCGCTTCGTTCATCATCAGCGCCAGCGCCAGCGGGATCGGCCAGGTCGCCAAGCTGTACAGCGCTATGACGACCGTGTTGCGGATGACCGGCACGAAGAACGCGGAGTCGAAGAAGCGCAGGAAGTGGGCAAAGCCGTTCCACTCGGGGGCGGACCGCCCGGTCCGCATGGAGAACCCGTCGGTGAAGGCTATGCTCAGTCCGTAGATCGGCAGGTACTTGAACAGGAAGATGTGGACGACCGCCGGGAGGATGAACAGGTAGAGCTCCCAGGATCGGCCCAGGTACCGCGCCGCGTCATGCAGCCGGTCGCTCAGGGGGGGGGAGAGGCGGGCCGGCGCGATCGCGGCGGCGCCGGCGGGCCGTCCGTCGGTGATCCTCATCCGGCGCCGGCGGGCCGTCCGTTCCGGGGTCCCGGCGAAGCCGCCGGCGCAAGCCAAGCCACAGTGCGTCAATCATACTACGCATCGCCCGGCCCGGACAGGTCCCGCCGCCCCGCCCCGGCCGGCCAGTCCTCTGCGGCCGGCTCGCCCACCGCGGCCGGCGCGCCAGCCACTGCCGGCGCGCGGCCCGCGCGCGGCAGGACGCGGTGACGCAGCCGGACGCGGACGGGCGCCGCGCCGTGCGGGTCGGCGTAGCGGCCATGCTGGCGGCGACCGCGGTGTGGATCGCCATCCCGATCCTGGTCAAGGTGGCGTTGCGGGCCTTCGATCCGATCCTGATCTCCGCGTCGCGGCTGCCGGCGGCCGCGCTGCTGCTTGCGGCGCTGCACCGGGCGCGGGGCGGGCGCCTGCGCGACCTGCTGCCGGACAGCGGCTGGCACCTGCTCGGCGGCGTGGCGCTCGGCGTCAACTATCAGCTGTTCGCTCTGGGGCTGAGCCTCACCACCGCCGGCGCGGGGACGGTGATGATCCAGGTGCAGATCGTCACGCTGGTGCTGCTGGCGCGCTGGTTCCTGGGCGAACGCCTGTCGCCGGTCAAGCTGGCGGCGGTCGCCGGCGTCATGGCGGGCGGCGCGCTGGTCCTGGCCGCTCCGGGAGCGGGCGCTCCGGGAGCCGGGGACGCGCTGACGGCGCCTGCGTATCGGACCGGCAATCTGGTCATGGCCGCGGCCGCGGCCGGGTTCGGGTGCTACGGACTGGCCAGCCGGGCGCTGGCCAGACGGGGGATGGCCAAACGGGGTATGACCGGACGGGAGGCGGCCACACCGAGCGTGGCCGGCCGGCGCGCTCCGGCCGGCCACGCTCATGGCCGCGGCGCGACGCTGCCGATCGTGGTACCGATCCTCGGCATCGCGTCGGTGGTCAACCTGTGCCTGCTGCCGTTCGCGCGGTGGCCGGAGTCGGCGCCCGCCGGCCCGCTGGCCGCGCTGCTGGCGCTCGGCGTGATCGGCACCGGAGCCAACTACGCGTTGATGACGGTCGCCTTCCGGCGCCTGACGGCGGCAACGGCCGGGACCATCACCGCGCTCACCCCGCTCGGCGTGATCGCGCTGGCCGCAGTCACCCTGGGCGAGCCGGCGCCGCTGTCGATGGCCGCCGCGGCGGCGGTCGTCACCGCCAGCCTGGTCGCCCTGATGTGGGATGAACGCCGCGCCGGCCGGCCGGCCCGACGCCCCACCGCGCCTGACCCGGCGCGCTGACCGCGCGCCGGCCTACCCCAACCCGATGTCCCGCAGGTATTCCCTGGTCCGCTTGGCGATCGGCAGCGGCGCCCCCGGCGCCGGCGGATACATGTCCTGCTCCACCACGCCGAACCCGTCGTAGCCGATGCGGTGGGCGGCGTCGCGGAGGCGCTCGAAGTCGACCGCGCCCTCGGACGGTTCGCAGAACATCCCCTGCGCGACCGCCGCCGCGAACGGCGCGCCGTCGCGCAGCACCTGATCGCGCACCTCGGTGCGGATGCTCTTGAGATGCAGATAGGGAATGCGCTCGTGGTGCTTCTCGAAGAACGCGATCGGGTCGCCGCCGGTGTAGGCGTCGTGGCCGGTGTCCAGACACAGCATCACGGACCGGTCGGCGTCGGCCAGCAGGCGCTCCATCTGCCGGTGGTTCTCCACGTGCGTGTCGGCGTGCGGATGGAACACCACCTGCAGCCCGTAGCCGGCCGCCCGCTCCTGCGCGCGGTCGACCGTGTCGATCAACCGCGCCCACGCCGCGTCGTCGAGCTCCTTGGGCCGCTGCCGTTCACCGGTGTGCAGGTCGGTGTAGACGTCATCGATCAGCACGATGAACCGCGCGCCGAGCCGCTGAAACGGCCCGGATACCTGATCTACGTCGCGCAGCACCAGGTCGGCGGCGCCTTCGTCCTCCAGGTGATGCATGATGAAGCCGCCGCACAGCCTCAGGGCGCGCTTGCCGAGCTCCGCCTGCAACACGTCGAGGTCGGTCGGCAGGTAGCCGATCGGCCCGAGCTCCGTCCACTCGTAGCCGGCCGCCGCCGCCTCGTCCAGATACTGCTCCCAGGGGGGCTGCTTGGGGTCCGACGGAAACCACACCCCCCAGGAGTCGGGCCCCGTCCCTACGGTAATCGCCATGAGGCGGCGATTATACCGGCACGGCACTGCCGGACGCCAGCGATTCCAGCGCCGCCTCCGCCAGCGCCAGCGCGCGCCGGCCGTCGGCAAAGGTGACCGACGGCTCGCGGCCGGCCGCGACCGCGTCGATGAAGTCGGCCAGTTCGGCCCGATACGCCGCCGCGTAGCGTTCGATGAAGAAGCGCTGAAGCGGCGCCGGCGACCCCGCGCCGGCGGCCGTGAAGAGCTGCGCCTCGTCCGCGCGGCGGTTGCCGGAACAGACCATGCCGCCGCTGCCGTGCACCTCCAACCGCTGGTCGTACCCGTAGACGGCCTGCCGGGAGCAGTTGATGCAGCACTGCGCGCCGGACTCGGTCGTCATCATCACCATTGCGGTGTCGACGTCGCCCAAGCCGGCGATCGCCGGGTCGATCAGCGCGCCGCCGATCGCCGTGACCGACGTCGGCTCTTCGCCGAGTACGAAGCGGGCCAGGTCGAAGTCATGGATCATCATGTCCCGGAACAGCCCTCCCGATACGCGCACGTAGCCGGCCGGCGGCGGCTCCGGGTCGCGGCTGGTGATGATCATCTGATGGATAACGCCGATCGCCCCGCCGGCGGCCAGATCGCGCACGCGGCGGTGGGTCGGGTCGTAGCGGCGGTTGAAGCCGATCTGGATCGGCGCGCCGGCGCCGCGCACCGCCTGCCAGCACTGCTCGACGCGCTCCATGCTGAGGTCGATCGGCTTTTCGCACAGCACCGCCTTGCCGGCGGCGGCCGCGGCCATGATGAGCGGGACGTGCGTATCGGTCGAAGACGCTATCAGCACCGCGTCGACGTCCGCGGTGAGCGCGCCGTCGACGTCCGGCGCGGCGGCCGCTCCGTGCCGGGCGGCGACCGCCGCCGCCGCGGACGCCGCCGGATCGTACACGCAGACCAGCCGCGCGGCCGGCAGCGCGGCCACGTTGGCGGCGTGCATGGCGCCGATCCGCCCGGCGCCAAGGAGGGCGACGTTGATCATGGCCTATAGCCGCGTCAGCCGCCCAGGAACAGCCGGCCGACCCGGTCGTCCTTGAGCAGATCGCCGCCGCGCGCCGCCATGGCCAGCTCGCCCGACACCAGCACGTAGCCTATGTCCGCGAACGCCAACCCCTTGCGGGCGTTCTGCTCGACCATGATGATCGTCTTGCCCTCGTTGGCGCACAACTCGCCCAGCAGGTCGAACACCAGGTCGATGAAGCGCGGCTCCAGGCCGATCGACGGTTCGTCGACCAGCAGCACGTCCGGGTCCATGACCAGAGCGCGCGAGATCTCCAACAGGCGGCGTTCGCCGCCGGACAGCACCCGAGCCGGCTGCGCGCGGCGTTCGGCAAGGCGGGGATACTTGTCGAGCACGCCGCCGACCGCGGCCTGCACCGCCGCCTTGCCGTTCATCAGATAGGCGCCCATCTGCAGGTTCTCCTCCACCGTCATGTCCGGAAACACCGAGTTGTCCTGCAGGATGTAGGCGATGCCGGCGGCCTGCAGCTTGTCGGCGGCGCGCATACGGGTGATGTCCCGCCCCTGTTTGCGGATGACGCCGCCGGTGATGGTGGTGAGGCCGAAGATCGAATGGAGCACCGTCGACTTGCCGGCGCCGTTCGGCCCGATCAGGCAGAGCGACTGCCCCCGCCCGACCTGCAGGTCGACGCCGTGCAGGATCTCCATGCGGCCGTACCCGGCGACCAGCCCGCGCACGCTGACGAAGCCGTCCCCGCCGGCCAGACCGTCCAGCGTCTCCGGCGGGACTCCCCGTTCGATCAGCGACGCGCTTTCGCGCGCGACCTGCTCCACCGATACGGCGGCGCCGAGCGTTCCCTCGCCGTAGCCGGATACGCCGCCGCCGGACTTTGCGCCGTCGCCGGATGTGGCGCCGCGCGCCGGTCCGCCGCCGGTCATCGCGCCGCCCGCAGGTACGCGTCCAGGACGCGCGGGTCGTTGCGGATCTGCTCCGGCGTACCGGACGCCAGCAGCCCGCCGTGCGCCAGGCAGTGGATGCGCGCCGCCAGATTCATGATCACCCGCATGTTGTGCTCGATCACCAGCAGCGTGATCCCCATCTCCGCGTTGGCCCGCAGCAGCCGGTCGATCATGCCGTTGATCAGGGTCGGATTGATGCCGGCGGTCGGCTCGTCGAGCAGCAGCATCTTGGGCGCGCGCATCAGCGCCATGGCGAACTCCAGCAGTTTCTGCTGCCCGAACGACAGGCTGCCGGCGTCGTGGCCGCGCAACGCGTGCAGGCCGGCGAACTCCAGCAGCGCGCCGGCGCGCTCGGTCACGGCCGGCGCGATCCGGCGCAGCAGCCGCCCGCCGCCGGCGGTGCGCGGCGCGGCCGACACCTGCATGTTCTGCAGGCAGCTCATGCCGCCGTAGACCCGCGTCTGCTGGAAGGTGCGCAGCAGGCCGAGCCGGGCGATGCGCGGCACCGTCAGCCGCTCCACGCGGGCGCCGTCGAAGGTCACCGCGCCGCGGTCGACCGGATGGTAACCGACTATGCAGTTGAACAGCGTGGTCTTGCCGGAGCCGTTCGGCCCGATCAGGCCGTGCACGGCGCCCGCCTCGACGCCGACCGTGATGTCCCGGTTGGCCGCCACGCCGCCGAACGACTTGCTGACGCCGGCGACCTGCAGCAACGCGCTCATGCTTCCCTGCCCGCGCGGGGCGCGGCGGCGGGGGCCGTGGCGGCGGCGGGGAGCGCGTCCGTACTGCCGCCGGCGCGGCGCGCCCGGAACCAGCCCAGGATGCCGTCCGGCAGGAACATGACGATCGCCACGATCAGCAGCCCCATGGCGACCCGGTGCCAGCCGAGCAGATAGGTCCAGAACAGCTCCTGCGTGACGTGGAAGACCATGGCCCCCAGCACCGGTCCCCACAGCGACCCGCGCCCGCCCATGATCGCCATCAGGACCATCCATACCCCGAACGTGGCGCCGGAGAACGCGGTGTCGAGCGGATCGATGAAGCCGACGAAGTTGCCGTACGCGCCGCCGGCGAGCGCCAGGAAGAACGCGGCCACCGACCACGCCACCACCTTGCAGCGGATGGTCGGCAGGCCCATCGCCTCGGCCTTGTCCTCGTCGTCGCGGATGGCGTTGAGCAGCAGGCCGAACCGGCGACGGTACAGGATCTGCAGCACGGCGAAGCAGATCACCGCCACGGCCAGGAAGTAGAAGGCGAAGAACCGGTTGTGGCTGCCGAGCGCCTCCGGGAACAGCGGCGTGACCATGCCCGAGCCGGCGCCGAGCCATTCGATGCCGCTGACGATCTCGCCGGCGGCGACGCCAAGTCCGAGCGTGCCGACCGCGAAGTAGTGGCCGCGCAGGCGCAGCACGCCCCCGCCGAACAGCACCGCCAGCGCGACCGCCACGACCGCCGCCACCGCCACGCCGAGCGCCAAGCCGCCCAGATACTCGCCTGGGTCAAGCCGCGCCGCGGCGCCGGCTACCTCCGCGTAGCGGTCGGCCCCGAACGAAAGCCCGCGCTGCACGACCGCGCTGGCGTACATGCCGGCGCCGAAGAACAGCACGTTGCCGAACGAGTTGTACCCCATCTGGCCGCCGACGACGTCCCAGGTGAGCGCCAGCACCACCAGCACCCACAGCACCGCCAGCTGCGACTGGAACTGCGGCGCCACGAACGGCCCCGCGATGCCGGCCGCCGCCAGCGCCAGCGGCCCGAGCCGCCGGAGGGTCACCGCAGCACCTGGCGCCGCCGGCTGCGCAGATAGCCGCGCACCAGCAGGATCACCACCATCAGCGAAAAGACGAACGCCGACTGGAACTCCGCGCCCAGGATGAAGCTGGCGAAGTTCTCCGCCACGCCGAGGGCGGCGCCGGCCGCCACCACCGGCGCGATGTTGCCGAGTCCGGCGACCACCACGATCATGAACGACCGCACCGTGTAGGTGATGCCGATGAACGGATGGATCACCCACACCATCGCCACCAGCGCCCCGGCGACGCCGCACAGAGCGGCGTTGACGGCGAACGCCAGTGCGTAGACGCGATCGGTGCGCACGCCGACCAGCCGCGCCGCGCGCGCGTTCTGGGCGGTCGCCCGGATGGCGCGCCCGGCGCGGCTGCGGCGCAGGAACAGCACCAGCAACGCGGCGGCCAGCAGCGCCGCCGCGAACGCGGCGAGCTTGACGTTGCCCAGCACCACGCGGTCGCCGAGCAGAAAGGTGGAGCCCAACTCGGCGTTGGCGTTCTGCAGGTCCGCGCCGAACACCTGGTTCATCACCTGTTGCAGGACGATGGAGAGCCCGAAGGTGGCCAGCAGCGACACGAACAGGTCGCGGTCGATGAGCCGGAACACCACCGTGCGGTACAGGACCCAGCCGACCACGAACAGCACCGCGCCGGCGGCCGGCAGGCCGAGCAGCGGATGGACGCCCACGGTCGTGAGCAGCCAGGTGACGTAGCCGCCCAGTATCACCAGCTCGCCCTGCGACACGTTGATGATGTTCATCACCCCCCACACCAGCGCCATGCCGTAGGCGGCAAGGGCGAAGATCGCGCCGACCAGCAGCCCGTCCAGCAGCAGCTGCAGGGAGAGCGGCGCCGATTGCAGCAGCAGCGGACCGGGTGGCGGCGCCTCCTCCGGGGGCACGACCGCCGCGCCCGGGCGGGGGAACAGCAGCTCGTCGGAAGCCCACGCCGACGGGGCTACCACCCGGTACGCGCCGTCGCGTATCTGCAGGAGCACCACCGGCTTGGCGACGTTCTTGCCGGTGTCGTCGAAGCGGACGTTGCCGTAGAAGGTCTGCAGGTCGGTGGCGGCCAGCGCGTCGCGCACCGTCTCGGTATCGAACGATCCGGCGCGCTGCAGGGCGTCGGCCCACACCATGACCGAGGCGGACGCCTGCGCCGCCTGGTACGGCGGCGCGTAGCCGTATTCCGCCTCAAACCGCGCCGCGTAGTCGGCGGCGCTGCCGAACAGGTCGTCGCGGTAGGTGAGCGTCGGCGCCCACTGGGCGGCGCACACCATGCTTTCGGCGGCGTCGCCGAACTGCGCCCGGTCGGTGACGTCGGCGGAGTCGCAGTGCGTCAGACCGACGATCGGCGCCGTCGCCCGCAGCTCGTCGGCCTGCCGGACCAGCAGCGCCGCGCCCTTCGAGTGGCCGGAGACCAGCAGCACGTCCGGGCGCGCCGCCTTCACCTTGACCAGCGTGGCGGTCATGTCGTTGAGCTCGCGCGGCAGCTTGTCGTCGATCACCACCCGCATCCCGTAGCGGTCGGCGGCGTCGATCACGCCGGCGCGCACGTCCTGGGAAAACGGATCGTTCTCGGTGGCGATGGCCACGCGCAAGGTGGCCGGATCCTGCTCGCGCGCCTCCGCCTGTTCGGCCGCCAGGTTGATCGCTTCCTGCAGGTACTGCTCGGAGGTGGAGAGCACCGCGAACAGGTAGCGGTAGCCCTTGTTGAAGAGCGAGCGCGACGCGCCGTTACCCTCCACCATCGGCACCCGGTGCTGCTCCGTGATCGGCGCGATGGCGGTGGTCAACCCCGAGCTGTAAGGGCCGAGCATGAACTTGACGCCGTCCTGCCGGATCAGACGCTCGGCCAGCTGGGCGCCGCGGGCCGGCGTCGATTCGTCGTCATAGTAGAGGATCTCCAGGCGATACGTCGCGCCGGCGACGCGCACCCCGCCCCGGTCGTTGATCGTCTTGACCGCCAGGTCGTAGCCCTTGCGGGTGTGGTTGCCGGCGGTGGTGTACCGGCCGGTCAACGACACGGCGGCGCCCAGCACGATGGTATCGCCCGTTACCTTGGCCGGCGCGGCCGGCGGCAGGAACAGCAGCGCGGCCGCCAGCAGCGGCGCGGCTCTCAGCATCCGTGCTTTCGCCGGCATCCGTGCTGCGGGGCCGGATGAACGGCGGCGCGAACGGAGTAACCGGCGCCACATGAACACGACGGATCAGAACAGCAAACCGGCCGGAAAGTCAAGCGGATCGGCCGTTCCCACCCCGCCCTCGCGGCGCTTGGCGATCCGGCGCGCAACGCGCAGACTGGCGGCCGTGGATCTGACAGGACGCGTTGCGGTCGTGACCGGCGCCAACTCCGGGATCGGCCGATCGACCGCCGAGCTGCTGGCCGCCGCCGGCGCCGCGGTCACGCTGGTCTGCCGGGACCGCGCGCGCGGCGAGCATGCCTTGCGCAGCCTGCAGCGGTCGTTCCCGGACGCGGCCGCGTTGGAGTTGGCCGACTTGGCGCGCCCGGATGCGGTGCGCGAGGTCGCCGCCCGCCTGCGCGAACGGCTCGACCGGGTCGACATCCTGGTGAACAACGCCGGCATTTCGATCGAGCGGTTCGAGACGACCGCGGCGGGATTCGAGCGGACCTTCGCCACCAACCACCTCGGCCACTTCCTGTTGACCCATCTGCTGCTCGACCGCCTGGGCGGCGGCCGGATCGTCAACGTCAGCTCGATGGCCCACCGGTTCGGCAACCTGCGCCGGGCGCCGCTCGACCGGATCGCCACCGGTGACGCCTGGAAGAGCGGCTTCCGGGCGTACGGCGACTCCAAACTGGCGAACGTCCTGTTCACGGTGGAGTCCGCGCGGCGCTGGCGGGAGCGGGGCATCGCCGCCAACGCCCTGCACCCCGGCATGCTCGGCACGAACATCTGGAAGCAGCGCCGCGGCGTGGTCGGCGTCACCCTGCGCGGGTTGCGGTCGTTCATGCGCGGACCGGAGGCCGGCGGCGCGGCGGTGCTGGCGCTGATCGAACGGTCGGCGCCGGACGCCCGCCCGCGCCTGTCCGGCCGCTATTTCCACGGCGGCGCCGCGCGCCGGCCGCACCGGCAGGCGGAGGACCGCGCCCTGGCGCGCGAGCTCTGGGAACGGAGCGCGGCCTGGACCGGACTGGCGTAGCGCCACAGGCGGCCCGAACGTGGCGGCCCGGTTCGGCGGGCCGGCTCAGCGCTCCCGTTCGCCGGTGATGATGTCCGCGATCTCCTGCTCGGTCAGGTCGCCCTTGACGTAGTCGCCGACCTTGCGGCCGTGGCGCAGGATCGTGTACCGGTCGGAGACCAGATAGACGTGGTGGATGTTGTGGCTGATGAAGATCACGCCCAACCCCCGCTCCTTGGCGACCTGGGTGTAGCTCAGCACCTTCTCCGTCTCCGCGACCGACAGCGCCGATGTCGGCTCGTCGAGTATCAACAGCGACGCGCCGAAGTGGACGGCGCGGCCGATCGCCACCGACTGCCGCTCGCCGCCGGACAGCTTGCCGACCGGCTCGGCGACCGAGCGGTTGCCGGCCTCGGAGAACTTTTCTATGCCGAGTTCGCCCAGCGCGCGCCGCGTCCGCTCCTCCATGCTGCGCAGGTCCAGGAGCCCGAACGTCCTGGTCAACTCTCTGCCTAGGAAGAAGTTGCGAGCCACGCTCATCAGCGGCACCAGCGCCAGGTCCTGATACACCGTCTCGATCCCCAAGGCGCGCGCATCGCGCGGCGAACCGATGGTCACCTCCCGGCCCTCGAACTGGATGGTCCCGTCGCTCGGCGGATAGACGCCGGTGAGGATCTTGATCAGCGTCGACTTGCCGGCGCCGTTGTCGCCCAGGAGCGCGGTGACGCGGCCGGCCGGCACGTCGAAGTCGACGCTCTCCAGCGCGGTGACGGTGCCGAAGCGCTTGGCGACGCCGATCATGCGTACGGTAAGGTCGGATGTCGTTCCCACGTGATGCCGCCTCCCTGAGTGCCCGCGCCGGCGCCTACAAGCGCCGGCGGATGTACGAGTTGAGCACCGCCGCCCCGACGATGGTGAGGCCGACGATGGTGAGAAAGTTGTCGGATGCGGTGAGGCGCACCAGGTAGATGCCGATCACGGGGATGTCGCCGATGAACGAGTTCTGTATCGGCGTGGAGAGCAACACCACCCCGGAACGGAGCGTGGAGATGGTGAGGATCCCCACCAGACCGCCGATCACGCTGCCGTAACCGCCGGTCAGCAACGTGCCGCCCACCACCGCGGCGGCGATCGCGAACAGCTCCTGCTGCATGCCGGAGTTGCCCTGCACCCGCCCGAACTGGCTGAACAAGACCACGCCGGCTATTCCGGCGAACGTCCCGGTCAGCGCAAAGCCGGCTATCTTGATCCGGCGGACGTTGATGCCCTGCGCCTTGGCGGCCTGCACGTTGCCCCCGACCGCGTAGATCTGGTTGCCGAATCTGGTGCGGGTCAACACCACCTGCATGGCCAGCGCCAAGGCAATCATCCAGAACACCGACACCCGCAGGTTGCCGAGCGGCCCGGATATGCCGTCGATGAAGTCGCGCAGGCGCCCGCTGATCAGCAGGTACAGCGACGAACGCTGCATCTCCTCCCGCGTCGCCTCGAACGACTGGTTCCCGGAATATAGAGAGACCAGCCACAGAAAGATGAACAGGGTTCCCAGCGTGGCGATGAACGACGGAATGCGCGCCGTGGTGACGATCAAACCGTTCACGGCGCCGAGCGCCGCGCAGCCGGCCAGCGCTATGACCAGCGCCAGCAGCGGCGGCAGCGGCGCGCCCACCTCGATCAGGCTGAACAGCGCGGAGCCGCCGACCGAAAGGGTGCCGAAGATATAGCCGCCCATCGCCAGGATCGCCCCCACTGACAGATCGAACTCGCCGTTGATCATCAGCATGACCACGGTCAGCACGATGATCCCGGTCAGCACCGACCCGTTGAGGATGCTCACCGCCGTGCGCAGGCTGAAGCCGCCCCGCACGTCGAACAGAAAGTAGAACCCCTGCACCACGCCCGGCAGGGACAGCACGCTGAAGACCGACAGCAGCAGTATCAGGATCGCCGCCGGTATCCCCGCCGGGGCGTTGAGGTAGCGCCGCAACGCGCCGCCGCCGGGGTTCCGGGGAACGGAGTCCCCGGAACCCGCAACCGACGACGGTCGATTCACCGCGCTCATCGCGTCCCGAATCGGCGCGAATCGCCGTTAGTTCAACCCCTCGCTTTCCAGGAAGTCGTAGAACGGCGTCGCGGAGTTGGGTCCGAGCGTGAAGAAGATGTTGGTGTCCGGATTGCTGGCGTAGAAGTCGCTGATCACCTGCGCGGAGGCGGCCACGTCATCGCTGATGCCGAGCACGCCGTTGCTGCCCGCGACCGGGATGCCGGCCTCCTTCATCGCGTCCACGAAGCCGTTGCAGCGCGCGTCCAGGCCGATGTGGCCGACCTGATGGTTGATGCAGATGCCCTTCGACCCCGCCGAGGCGGAGCGCGCCAGGAACCGGCCGCCGTAGTAGCCGCCGTCGTACTCGCGCTGCCCGATGTAGGTCCCGTACGGAATGCGGTCGGAGTCCGGCCCGTCGCCTGCGTTGAAGCCCACGACCGGTATGCCGTCGCCGAGCACGCGGTTGACCGAGTCGCGCAGGATGTCGGCGTTGGTGATCGTGATCGCCATGCCGTCCGGCTGATCCGCGCGCGCCTGATCGACCAGCCGCGCCACCTCGTTCACGTCGAACGCGTCGGGCGCCAGAATCTGCAGATTCACGCCCATGTTGGCGGCCGCCATGTCCATGGTGTCGCGCATCGTGCACCACCACGAATCCCAGTCGCAGCGGGCGTGCTGCACGACCATGACGTCGACCGGCATGGCCGCGCGGGCGCGGTACTCGTCGACGCTGGACGGCAGGACGTCCAGGTTCTCTTGCGTGATGAAGCCCGGACCGGTCGGCGTGACCGACGTCGGCGGCACCGCGCGGAACCGGTGGTTGAGGTAGAGCAGCGTCACCGCGCCGTAGCCCTGCAGGTACGGCTGCTGGTCTATGCCGAACTCCGTCCTGCCCGACCGGATGTTGGCGGCGATCGATTCGTTGAAGTCGAACGTCCCGTGCGCGAAGTCGGCGTCGTCCAGGCCCTCCTGCTCCACGAAACCGTAGAACGGCGTGGCGCCGTTCGGGCCGAGCGTCATGAAGATGTCGATGTCGGGATTGGCGGCGTAGAAGTCGCTGATGGTCTGCTGCGACGCCGCGGCGTCGTCGCTGATGCCCAACACGCCGGTGCTGCCGGCCATCGGGATGCCCGCCTCGGCCAGCGCGTCGGCGAATCCCTGGCAGCGCGCGTCGAGTCCGACGTGGCCGACCGCCTGGTTGATGCAGACCGCCTTGTGCGCGCCCATTCCGGCGGCGGCGATCAGACGGCGGCCGCCTTCGTATCCGCCCAGATACTCGTCCTGGCCCAGGTAGGTGAGGTAGCCGACGCCATCCTTTTCCGGTCCCTGGCCGGCGTTGTAGGCGATCACGGGGATGCCGGCGGCGAGCGCCCGTTCGACCGGGTCCTTGAAGCGGCCGTCGGTGTAGGTCATCAGGATGCCGTCCGGCTGCGCGGCGATCGCCTGATCGACCAGCTCGGCGACCCGGTTGAGGTCGAACGAGTCGGGGCCCAGGATCGTCACGTCGGCGCCGGTGTCTTCGGCGGCCTGTTCGATGCCGGCTTCGACCGTGCACCAGAACGAATCCCACGCGCAGCGCGCGTGCTGCACGGCGATGAACCGGAGCTGCTTGTCCGGGTCGACGACGTAGCGCGTCGGCGCCGTCTCCATGTTGTCCCGCGTCAGAAACGCCGGCCCGGTGGTGGTCACCTTGGAGGCCGGGCTGATGCCGTAGCGGGCCTGCAGCGTGAGCGCCATGATCGCGCCGTATCCCTGCAGCGGCTGCTGCTGGTTGACGCCGAACAGCGTCACGCCGTCCTCGATGTTCCGGCCGATCTCCTCACTGAAGTCGAACGTGCCGTGAAGTATGTGCCCGTCCGCAAAGACGGGCGCCACTGCCATGACGCTCATCAGGAGCGCCCCTGCTATTCTGGACCGCATCGGTCCCTCCTCATGGAAGAAAGATGATCGATCGCCGCGTACCACGCGGCGCGTTTGGCATGTTTTCGCCGGCGCCCGGCGGCGTCGTCCCGGCGGCGCGGTCTCGGTCGGCGCCGTCCCGGACGGGCGTTCACTCATCGCCCGCCCTCCCCAGATACTGGTTGAGCGCCGCGATCGAGATGAGCAGGAACCCGAACACGGCCTGAAAGGTCTCGATCGACAGGCCGACCAGCACCAGCCCCTGCCGCAACAGCGAAATCATCAGGATACCCAGACAGGCGCCGGCGATGGTGCCAAAGCCGCCGCGCAGGCGCAACCCGCCGATCACGCAGGCGGCCACCGCGAACAGCTCCCACAGGTTGCCGGCCAGCGGGTCGATCGAGTTGCGCTCGGCGAAGTTGATGACCGAAGACACGGCGACCAGCACGCCGACCAGCACGAACGCCGTGAGCTTGACGCGCCGCGTCGGCACCCCCTGCGCCTGCGCCGCGTCGCGGTTGCCGCCGGTCGAGTAGATCCAGTTGCCGAACCGGGTGCGGTGCAGGAAGACCCCGAACACCACGGCCAGCGCCACGAACCACAGGATCGACGTCCGGAAGTTGCCGGCCGGCGCCGACAGCTCGTTCAACGCCGTGATGCCGGAGTTGAGCATGGAAAACAGGAACGGCGTCTCCTCGGAGGCGTAGCTCACCACGCGGCCGCCGCCGATGGCGCGCGCGATGCCGCGAAAGGCCAGCAGCGTTCCCAGCGTGATGATGAAGGACGGGTTGCCGGAACGGACCACCACGACGCCGTTGAACAGCCCCAGCGCGGCGCCGACGCAGAGCGCGAGTCCGGCGGCCGGCCAGACGCCCACGCCCCCTTCGGTGACCAGCGCGCCGTAGGCGAAGCCGACCACGGCGAAGGTCGATCCCACCGACAGGTCGAACTCGCCGGCGACCATCAGGATCGCCACGCCGATCACGATGATCCCCAGGATGACGCTGAAGGTGATCACGTTCGACAGCGCAACCCCGGTCAGCAGGGTCGCCGGCGTCAGGATCGTGAAGACCGCGGCCAGCGCGGCGACGCTGATCAGGGCGACCAGCGACGAACGGCCGGTCAGCAGCGCCTCTACCCTGGCGACGGCGCCCGGCGCGCGCGCGGCGCCCTGCGCGCCCTTCATGCCGAGCCGTCCGCGCCGGTCACCGTCAGCGGTGGTAGCGCTGCAGCGCGGCGCGGTCCCGCTCGTATTCGGAGCGGAGCGTCTGCGTCACCTCGCTCCGGCTCACCTCGGCCGGTGCCACGTCCCACCACGCGCCCGCCCCCGGCACGTAGCGGTGCTTTTCGATCTCGGCGACGATCACGCAACTCCGCCGCTCGCCGCGCGCTTCACGCAACGCCGCGCGCACTTCGTCCGGGGTCGCGCAACGGAAACCGCGAGCGCCCATAGCCTCGGCGATGGCCGCCATGTCGACCGCCAGATAGTCGCCGTCCAGGCGGCGGCCGTCGGCCCCGCCGGCGCGGGCGCGGAACTCGGTGCCGAACGAGTGACCGGCGCGCGCCATCTGCAGCCGCCGGATCACCTGATAGCCGTGGTTGTCGGCCACCACCACCGTGATCTTCAGGTCTTCCTGCAGCGCGGTCATCAGCTCCATCGGGTTGAGCAGGTAGTTGCCGTCGCCCAGGTAGACGTACACCTCGCCGTCCGGCTGCTCCATGCGGACCCCCAGGGCGGCCGGCATCTCCCAACCCATGCAGGAGAAGCCGAACTCCAGGTGGCACGCCGCGCCGCCTGCGGTATCCCACAGCTTGAGCAGGTTGCCGACCGGGCCGCCGGCGGCGGCGACCACGGAGTCGCCGTCCTGCGCCTCGGCGTTGAACGCCCGTATCAGCTCCCCTTCGCCCATCGCCTGACCGGCCTGCGGGGCGTAGGCGTCGGTCGCCTTCACCTCTTCCCATTCGGCCTGCAGGCGGGCGACCTCGGCCCGGCGGCGGCCGGTGAAGTCGACGCCCCGCTCGCGGCAGGCGGCGGCCAGGGCGGTGAGCGATTCGCGCGCGTCGCCCACCACCGGCAGCGCGCCGTTCTTGAAGGCGTCGCGCGCGTTGACGTTGAGGTTGAGGAAGCGGACGCCGGGATGCCGGAACAGGCTGTTGGAGGCGGTGGCGAAGTCGCCGAGGCGGGCGCCTACGGCGATCACCAGGTCGGCCTGCTCGGCCGCGCGCGCCGCCGCGGTGGTGCCCTCCACCCCGTGCCCGCCGAGCGACCAGTCGCGCGGGCCGCGGTAGCACCCCTTGCCGCCGAACGTCTCCGACACCGGGATGCCGAGCGCGGCCAGTTCGCCCAGCGCGTCCCACGCCTCCGCGTAGTGGACGCCGCCGCCGGCGATGATCATGGGCCGCCGCGAGCGTTCGATCAGCCGCGCCGCCTCGGCGATGCGGGCGGCGGGCGGCGGCGTCCGCTCGATCCGCCACGTCCGCTCCCGGAACAGGCGGGACGGGAACCGGTAGGCGTGCGCCTGCACGTCCTGCGGGATCGCTATGGTCACCGCGCCGGTGTCGGCGGGATCGGTGAGGACGCGCATGGCCTCCGGCAGCGCGGTGAGGAGCTGCTCGGGCCGCGAAATCCGGTCGAAGAAGCGGCTCACCGGCCGGAAGCAGTCGTTGACGCTCACGTCGGCCTCCAGCGGGTGCTCCAGCTCCTGCAGCACGTTGCCCTGGTGGCGGGTCACGTAGTAGTCGGACGGCAGCAGCAGCACCGGCAGGCGGTTGATGGTGGCGGTGGCGGCGCCGGTCACCATGTTGGTCGCGCCGGGTCCGATCGAGCTGGTGCACGCCAGGGTCGCGGTCCGGCGCGCCGCCTTGGCGTAACCGGAGGCGGTGTGCACCATCGACTGCTCGTTGCGGCTCTGATAGAGCGGCAGATCGGCGCCGATCGACTCCAGCGCCTGGCCCAGGCCGGCGACGTTGCCGTGGCCGAAGATGCCGAAGATCGCCGGCACCAGCCGGCGGCGGCGGCCGTCGCGCTCGCTGTACTGGACGCTCAGGTACTTGACGATCGCCTGGCCGACGGTGAGGTGTTCGGTTGCCGACATGGCGCCGATCATACCCCGCCGGGCGCGCGCGCGGAATCGCCGCGCGGAGCGGGCCGGGCGCCGCTCACCCGCTACCGCTCCGCCGCCAGCGCCTGCGCCGCCTGTTCGGGGGAGGCAGCCGCCTTGAGCCCGTCCAGCGCGCGCGCGTCCCGGACGAAGCCGGCGATCGCCGCCACCAGCTCCAGGTGCGGCTCCGGCGGTTCCGGCGGCGACAGCACCAGGAACATCACGCTCACCACGTAACGGAAGCCGCCCCCGAACCGGAACGATCCGTCCGGCGGCGCGACCCCCACGGCGGTCACCGAACGCGGCAGCCCGTCGATGCGGCTGTGGATGATGGCGGCGCCGTGGCCGACCAGCGCCGCGCGCAGCACCGGTTCGTGCAGCAGGCGGTCGAGCACGCCGGCGGCGTCCGGGATGTCCGGGTCGCCGGCCACCAAGCCGACCAGGCGGCGGAGCGCCTGGTCGTCGTCCCCGGCCCGCAACGGAGCGAGTATCCGCGACGGCGGTATGGCGTCCGCCAGGCTCACCGGCACGCGCCGGCCTCCCTGCGGCCTGCGGCGCTGCGGCCGGCCGCGCGCAGCCCGGTCACGGCGCGGCGGCGACCGGCGCCACCGTCTGCCAGGCGCCGGACACGGCCGAGCGGTCGAAGGCGGCCAGCACCTGCGCCACGCGGTCCGCTTCCGCCAAGCCCGGTTGGCCCTGCTTCCGTTCGATCACCGACGCGGCGAACCGCGCCGCCTCGATCACCTTGAGATCCTCGTACCCCATCGCCAGCGCCGGCCCCGGATTGAAGTTGGCGAAGAACGGGTGTTCCGGGCCGGCCTGCACCAGCACCGGGCCGTCCCGCTCCGGCGTGCCGTCCGGCAGGTAGAGCTCCAGCTCGTTCATGCGCTCGAAGTCCCACCGGATCGCGCCGCGCGCGCCGCTCACCTCGAAGGCGAGCTGGCACTTGGGACCGTTGATGACGCGGCACACCTCGTAGGTTCCCTGCGCGCCGCACGCGAACCGGACCAGCGCGCTGCCGTAGTCCTCGTTGGTGACCGGGCCGGCCGGACCGCCGCGCTTCACCGTGAAGTGCGTCCCTTCGCCCGGCGTCGGCAACGGCCGCTCGGTGATGAAGGTGTGCCGGTTGGCGACCAGCCGCTCCACCGGGCCGGCCAGCGCGTGCCCCAGGTCGGCGACGTGCGACATGAGGTCGGCCACGGCGCCGCCGCCCGACTGCTCGCGGTCGAAGCGCCACGACAACACGCCGTGCGGGTCGCGCGCGTAGCCGGCCAGAAAGCGGCCGCGCACGTGCGTGATCCGCCCAAGCCGGCCGGCGCGCACCAGGTCGAGCGCGTACTGCACGACCGGCGCCCAGCGGTAGTTGTAGCCGACCCCGCTGATGATCCCGGCCGCGCGCGCCGCGGCGGCTATCGCCGCCGTCTCCTCCGGACCGCGGCCGACCGGCTTCTCGCAGAAGACGTGCTTGCCGGCGGCTATCGCCGCCAGGGCGACCGGCGCGTGCAGGGCGTTCTGCGTGGCTATGTTGACCACGTCGACCTGCGGGTCGGCGACCGCATCACGCCAGTCGGTGGTGGCGCGCTCGAACCCCGCCCGCGCGGCCCCTTCCTGCGCCCGCGCCGCTACGCTGTCGGCGCACACCACCAGCTCCGGCTCGATGCCGAGTTCAGGGAAGCGCTGCGGGACCAGCCGGTAGCAGCGTGCGTGGACGGAGCCCATCCAGCCCATGCCGATCACGGCGACTCCCAGCCGCCGCGGAGCCGCCGGTGCGGGACTTTCCGCCGCGCGTTGATCCATCGTTTCGGTGTCCTCCGTTCCGGTGGCGCTCACCCTACCACGGCGCGATCGACCAAGCGCGCCGCGGTCGCGCCGGCGCGGTCGCGTTGACAAGCGCCGCCGGTTACCGCCCTATGCAGCGATGGACCTGGAAGCCGGCCTGCGGCGCTTCGGGCTTTCCTCCTTCCGTCCGGGCCAGCGGGAGGCGATCGACACCCTGCTCGCCGCCGGGCGCCTGCTGCTGGTGGCGCCGACCGGCGGCGGCAAGAGCCTCACCTACCAGCTCCCGGCGGCGCTGCTGCCGGGGACGACCGTGGTGGTGTCGCCGCTGATCGCTCTCATGCACGATCAGGTCGCCGCCCTGGAACGGTGCGGCGTGCCGGCCACCTATCTGGCCGGAACCCTGCCGTGGGAGGAGGTGCGGCAACGGCTGGCGCTGGTGGCGGCGGGCCGTTGCAAGCTGGTGTACGTCGCCCCGGAGCGGCTGTCCTCCGACCGGCTGCGGAACGCGCTGGCCGGCCTGGACTGCCCTCTGCTGGCCATTGACGAGGCGCACTGCATCAGCGCGTGGGGCCACGACTTCCGCCCCGACTACCTGCAGCTCGGCGAGCTGGTGGAGCTGCTGCCGCGGGCGCGGGTGCTGGCCTGCACCGCCACCGCCACGCCGGTGGTGCGCGACGAGATCATCGAGCGGCTCGGCCTGCCGGCGGACACGCCGCAACTCATCCACGGCTTCGCGCGACCCAACCTGGCGCTGCGGGTGGCGGAGGTGATGACCGGCCGTGAGCGGGACGGCCACGTCGACGCCGTGCTGACCGAGACGCTGGGCGACCCGGAGCACGGCAACGGAGAGGGACGCCGGCGCGGCACGGCGATCGTCTACGCGCCGACGCGCCGCACCGCCGAGGAGGAGGCGCGCCGCCTCGACGCGCTCCGGTGGCGGACGGCCGCCTATCACGCCGGCATGGACGGCGGCCGGCGCGAGCGGGTGCAGCGCGCCTTCATGGCCGGCGAGCTCGACGCGGTCGTGGCGACCAACGCGTTCGGCATGGGCATAGACCGCGCCGACGTGAGGTGCGTGGCGCACCTGGCGCCGCCCGGATCGCTGGAGGCGTACTACCAGGAGGCGGGGCGCGCCGGCCGCGACGGCGAACCGTCGGTCTGCCTGCTGCTCATCTCACCCGGCGACATGGCGTTGCGCCGCCACCTGATCGAGCGGGACGGCGACGGCCGGCCGGCGGCGCCGGAGGTGGCGCAGCACCAGTGGAACCTGTTCCTGGAGCTGATGCGCTGGGCGGAAGGCGGCGCCTGCCGCCACGACGCGATCCTGCGCTACTTCGGAGACGAAGAGGAGACCCTGGCCGGCTGCGGGCGGTGCGACGTCTGCCAGCGGCTGGCCGACGAGGAGGGACACGATCCCGACCACGCCGCGCTGGTGGTGCGCAAGGGGCTGTGCGGCGTGGCCCGCATCCACGGCCGCTTCGGCCTGACGGCCGCGGTAAAGCTGCTCAGGGGTGCGCCCGACGAACGCCTGCAGCGCGCCGGGCTCGACCGCACGCCGACCTACGGCGTGCTCGGCGACCGTTCGGAGGAATGGCTGATGCGCCTGCTGCGGCGTTGCGTCACCGCCGGTTGGGTCGACTTCCAAGGCGGCGACCGGCCGGTCGCCGTGGTCACCGCCGACGGCCGGGAGGTGATCTACGCGCGCCGGCCGGCGCGCCTGCTGCTGCCGCCGGCGGCCCGTCCCGGCGCGGCGCGGCGCGCGCGGGCGAGCGGCCGGGTTGCGGCTGCCGGCCCTGCGGCCGGCGGCCTGACGGTCGACGACCTGGACGAAGCCGGCCGCGAGCTGTTCGAGGCGCTGCGCGCCTTCCGCATCGAGCAGGCGCGCCGCCAGCGCGTGCCGCCCTACGTGATCGCCAGCGACCGCACCCTGCGCCACGTCGCGGCGCTCCGCCCGGACTCCCTGGCCGCCCTGGAGCTCGTGCACGGCATCGGCCCCGCCAAGGCCGAGCGCTACGGCCCGGCGCTGCTGGCGGTGGTGGCCGAATTCAGCGCCGGGCCAACGTAAACCGGATCGATGAGCAGCGCGTATCCGCAGATTCCCTACGGCTGGGCCGACTTTCCGGACATGCGCCGCGAACGCACGTTGTACGTCGACAAGACCCGGTTCCTGCATGACCTGGAGCGGGAGCGCTACGCCTTTCTGATCCGGCCGCGCCGCTTCGGCAAGTCGTGCTGGGTGTCGCTGCTGGAGTGCTACTACGACCGCACGCGCGCCGGCGGCTTCGCCGCCCTGTTCGCGGAAACCGACGCCGGGCGCCGGCCGACGCCCAACCGCAACCGGTACGTCGTCCTGCGCTTCGACTTCTCCGCCTTCGACGACGCCCCGGAGACGTTGCGGGAACGCTTCGAGACCTACTGCTTCATCAGACTCCGCGCGGCGCTGGAACGGAATGCGGACCTGTTTCCGCAGCCGGTGATCGACCGCATCCTGGAGCATCCTTCCATCGACGCCCGGCTCAACGAACTGTTCACCTATGCCCGCGAACACGGCATCCCGCTGTACGTGTTGATCGACGAGTACGACAACTTCGCCAACACCATACTGGCTCACCGCGGCGCCGAGGCGTACCACTCCTTCACCCACGGCGGCGGCTTCTACCGCAGCTTCTTCGCCACCCTCAAGGCCGGCGCCGGCGCCGGCGGCATCGAGCGCATGTTCGTGACCGGCGTGTCGCCAATCACCATGGATGACGTGACCAGCGGATTCAACATCGCCGCCAACATCAGCCTGCGCCGCACGTTCAACGAGCTGCTCGGCTTCACCGAGGCGGAGGTGCGGGGGGTCCTGAAAATCTACCGGGACCACGGCGTATTCGACCAGGACGTGGACCAGGCGATGGCGGTGATGGGCGAGTGGTACGACGGCTACCGCTTCGCCGCCGGGGCGGCGAACGATCTCTACAACACCGACATGGTGCTGTATTACCTCAAGGCGTCGATTCCGAACGAGGCGCCGCCGGACAACCTGATAGACCGCAACGTACGTATCGACTACGGCAAGCTGCGCCACCTGCTCACGGTCAATCGGCAGCTGAACGGAAACTTCGACCTGCTGCGCCACGTCATCGGCGAAGGGTGGGTGGACGCCGAGATCGAGGACGGCTTTCCGCTGGAGCTGCTGCAGGAACGGGAAAACTTCCTGTCACTGCTTCACTACTTCGGTCTGCTCAGCATCCGCGAGATGGGCGGCGGCGCGCCGCGGCTGGCGATTCCCAACCAGACCGTGCGCCGGCTGATGTACGGCTACCTGCGCGACGGTTACCGCGACACAGGGGTGTTCTCGGTAGACCTGTACGCATTCCGCCGCCTGGTGCACGACATGGCGCACCGCGGCGCTTGGCGGCCGGTGCTGGAGTTTCTGGCGGCTGCGGTCGCCCGGCAGACCAGCATCCGCGACTACATCGCCGGTGAGAAGGTGATTCAGGGGTTCCTGGCGGCCTATCTGAGCTGCACCGATCACTTCGTGTTCCACACCGAACGGGAGCTGGCCGGCGGCTACGCCGACATCTGCTTGGAGCCGCACCTGCCACGTTACCCCGGAATGCGCCACGGGTACGTGATCGAGTTGAAGTACGTGACGCGGCGGGAAGGAGCGCAGGACGCGCAGGTGGAGAAGGCGGCGCGGCAAGCGGTTGCGCAGGTGCGGCGCTACCTGGCCGACGAACGCCTGGCGCGTCGCTATCCGTCGGTGAGGTTCACCGGCCTGGCGGTCGTGTTCCATGGCTGGGAGCTGGCGCACTGCGGCGCGGTGTCCCGGGACTCCGGCGAGCCCCGACCCGGCCCCACGGACCGGCCGCCGAATCGGGCGTAACGCGAAGCTCGCCGGTGAGCAGCACGGCGAGCAGGGCCTGCTTCAACCTCCGGCGGCTACGGAGATCCGCTTTCGCAGACCGAATCGCGGCGGTGAATCCTGCTGCTATCCGGGCTATTCTCCGCTGCTCGTCGAGTGGCGGACAAGGAACGGTAAGCTGACCATACTCTTTTGCATTGATGTTCGGTTGCGCCGTCACCCGCCGGCGGTCCGCCACCCAGCGCCAATAGGTCCGGGTGTTGAGGTACTCTCGCAAGAACCGGGGAAGCAAGACAGCCGGATCCGTGCGAAAGCGAATGAGGTAGCCGGCAAAGGCGTGGCGCATGCCGGTCCCGTGCAAGTACGACTTCCCGACAGTGCCGCTACGGGCGATCAGTACGTCACCGGTGTGCAACAGGTAACCTGCAGCTGCCGCCGCGTCGATTCCGACGGCCTCATCCTTCAACGCGTCGTCCTCGTCGATGTCGGTGATGCGAATATAACGGATCCCGCCCGGCTCGAAGTCGCGCTTGGCGACGTTGGCGCCGTATTGACCGCGCGCGACGCAAGCATCGACCAGCGGAAGCGTCCGCCATCCGTTCCGTGCGAACGATTCCTCCATTACGCCGCGCTTGACGACCTGCATCTGGCCGATGACCGCCAGCGCCTTCTCGATGGCGTCGTCCACCGAAGAAAGAACCTCGGCGATCTTGCGCTGCTCGGATAGCGGCGGCAGAGACAACCGATATGAGCGTACGTCATGGGCTGTCACCGCAGGGTAGTTGCTCCCGATCATGCGCGCCTTCAGGTGTTCGACGAAGCGGGACGACAGGACGTGCTGATAGAGGAAGCGGCCGTCCGCGCCGTCTCGCGGGCGGGTGACCGCATACCCGGTCGATGCAACGAGATTATCCGGCGCTTGCCGGACGCGGGCGAAGTTGCGGAGATACGGTCTGACGGTGGCTACGAGGAGGTCTCCTTTGCGTACGATTCGCCGCGCACGGCTCGGTGCATCAGCGAAACGAAGTGTCCGGCCGGGGCCGATGATCCCCGGTTGCTCTATGGCGCCGATGTCAAGGTATTCCAGCAAGTAATCGGGGTCCGTCCCACTTGCAAGCTGTTCGGGGTTCACCTGCGCCAGGCTGTCGAAGTCTGCAAACCCCCATCCGTCGGGCACCCCTTTGTGTTCGGCAGGTCGGTTATTCGTCACGAACGGAACCCAAGCATAACACAACGAGATCCGGGACCAGACCCGTCCGCCGTCGGCGGAGCGTCGCCGTTTGCGACGCACCTTCGGCGCCGAAGTTGTGTCCGCGCCACGCGCGCCCGACCGGCGGCATCCCCTCCGTCACGGCAGCATGCGGCGCTTGCCAACGTGGTCACCGCGCCATACGATCAGAGGGGAGCATGATGGTGGCTGCGCGTACGTTCAATACGGCAGGGCCGGTGGTGGCCGCCGACCACTACCTCATCCCGCCGCTAAAACGGATCAATCTCGACGCCGTGCTCGAGTTGGTCTTGGGCAAGAAGTACTTCGTGCTGCACGCGCCCCGCCAGACCGGCAAGACCTCGGCGCTGCTGGCGCTCCGGGATCTGCTGAACGGCGGCGCGCACGGCGCCTTCCGTTGCGTGTACGCCAACCTGGAAGCGGGCCAAGCAATGCGAGAGAACGTGGCCGAAGGCATGCGCACCGTGCTGTCCCAGTTCGCCCTTCGGGCAAGCCTGACGCTAGGCGACGACACGCTGGAGCGCGTCTGCCGCGACGCCCTGGACAGCGCCGGACCGGGCGGCGCGCTGAGCCTGACGCTCAGCCGATGGGCGGCGGCCGACCGCCGGCCGCTGGTGCTGCTGATCGACGAGATCGACGCGCTGGTGGGTGACACCCTGCTGTCGGTGCTGCGGCAACTGCGCAGCGGCTACGACCAGCGCCCGGACGCCTTCCCGCACAGCATCATCCTGTGCGGGGTGCGCGACGTGCGCGACTACCGCATCCACTCCGCCGCCGAGGACCGGTTGGTGCTCGGCGGCAGCGCCTTCAACATCAAGTCAGAGTCGTTGCGCCTGGGCGACTTTTCGGATCAGGACATACGGGCGCTGCTGGGGCAGCACACCGCGGCGACCGGGCAGGCGTTCACGGAGCAGGCGCAGGCGCTGCTCCACACGCGCACCGCCGGCCAGCCGTGGCTGGTGAACGCGCTGTGCTACGACGCCTGCTTCCGTCACCAGCCGGGCCGCGACCGGTCGCTCCCGATCACGGCCGACGCCATCCTGGAAGCCCAGGAACGGCTGATCCTGCGCCGTGACACGCATATTGACGATCTGGCGCACACGCTCCGCGAGGACCGCGTGCAGCGCGTGGTGGAGCCGATTCTGACCGGCGCTGACACGCAGGCATGGTCGACCGAGGACGTCGCCTACGTGTGCGACCTGGGGCTGGTGACGCAGGATGCCGCCGGCACGCCGCGCATCGCCAACCCGATCTACGCCGAGGTGGTGCCCCGGCATCTCAACTACGCCGTGCAGGCGGGACTGCCGCAGCAGATGGCGTGGTACGTCGGCGCGGACGGCGGGCTGGACGTGGCGGGGCTGCTCGCGGCGTTCCAGGATTTCTTCCGGGAGCACTCCGAGCACTGGATACAGCGCTTTGAGCGGTATCACGAGGCCGGCCCGCAGCTGCTGCTGCAGGCGTTCCTGCAGCGCATCGTCAACGGCGGCGGGCGGATCGAGCGGGAGTACGCGCTGGGACGCGGGCGCACCGATCTGCTGATCGTGTGGCCGCAGGGCGGACGCGAACGCCGCTTCGTGGTGGAGTGCAAGGTGCTGCGTAAAGACGCGGAGCGGACCATCGCCGATGGGCTTGAGCAGACCCGCGGCTACCTGGACCGTTGCGGCGCCGAGGCCGGCCACCTGATCGTGTTCGACCGCGCCCCGGACCGAACCTGGGAGCAGAAGATTTTCCGCCGCGCGCCGGCGGGCGCCGGCGCGCCGGTCACGGTCTGGGGTATGTAGCGTAGCGCCCCGGCGGGCTTCTCAGACCGGGGCGACCGCCCGGCCGGCGCCGTCGAACACCAACCGAACATCCGCCGGTGCTTCCCGCGCAGCCGCGATGGGCTCAGCCGTAGCGGGTCCGGCCGGGGGCAAACCTTCGGCGCCGAAGGTTTGCCTCCTGCCGCTGGCCCGGCTGCCGGCGCCTCGCCCGCGCGGCGACCCGGCCGGACCGGCTGGTTGACATATCGCCGTCAGAAGCGGAGCACAGGCTATGGAGGCGCTGGATCGCGCCCTGACCCGGATCGAACGCCGTACACGAAGAGTTCTCAAGCACCTTGAAGCCGACGGCACGATCCGAACCTCGCTCCGATGACGCGGCGTCGGTCCGGATCGACCTGTACGAAGCCGTGGCGAGCGTGTAGACTCCCCCTCCCTCACCCCGAGGACCACATCCGAGGGCCTACGGCGCCGCTGAAATGGACCGAGCATGATCGTTTCTCTTGAACCCCGTCTCGAAGGCATCGCCGAGCGAAGATTCCTCAGGTTCGCACGACAGATGCTCGACCATCAAGCCGCAGGAGACCCTGCGCGCATCAGTGCGCTTGTCGAGACCGAGTCGGCCGACGCTGCCGATCAGCGCGACATCAACGGCCAGATCGCCGAGTACACTGCCTGCGTCCGGGTACTCGGCGACTTGGCGCATCTGCGCTGGAAGCTTGTCGAGACCGGACACGGCCTGGAACTGCAGTCACCGAGACCTGATGATGGCGTATCTGACTCCGCCCAGGCGCGAGCCCGAAAAGACGCCATCCGCAGAGAGCTGCGACCGCGGGTCATGCAACAGTTCAACAGCAGCGTTCGCAAATTCATCCACACTATGGAACGACCGCCGGTGTCCTCCAACCAGAATTCGATCCGAACGCTGATAGCCGACGGCGCCGAATTGCAACAACGACTACTGACGGCTCACGGACTTTCCGCGGACGACCCCCGGCGGTACGCAGCATTGCGCGACGCCGTCCGGCCCTACCTTCAACTTGCCGACGCCGGCGTTCGCGACGATCGGACAGGCTTACCACTACGCGACATCTGGCGATATTTTCGCTATACTTGGTCGATACCTCAGACGCCCATTCCCGGGCGCAGTTTGCCCTATCTGGTGCGCGACGCTGCGCACGCCTCCCACGCCGTGATCGGTATCGCTGCGCTGAGCAACTGCCCCGTCCAACTGGTGCCGCGCGACCATACGATCGGCTGGAGTTTTTCCGGCTTGATGGATGCATTACGCGCGCTATTGGCTCCGCACCGGCATCAAAGCGCCGCGCGCGAACCGATCGCCCCCGCACTCCGCCTCCAAGGAGTCTATCAAACACTGATTTCACAGCTCCCCAACGATCCGTCGCCAGACGACATGCGGGTTGCTCTCCGCCGCGTGGCCGACTGGCTGCTACAAGGCGTTTCCACGGCCATTGCTGAAATCGAATCGCGGGGACTCGTGACTGCCGCGGAGATTGCCAACCCGACGCCGGACGCCATCGAGCGCCTTCGCCATTTGAGCAGCGAATTCGCCACTCGCCGACAGGCCGCACTTGCCGGGCGCGGCGATGCCGACCTGGAAACCGCGGCATCGGAAGTCCCGGTCGACGACAGCCTCCTCGACCTTGAGGCAAAGCACTCGTCCAACGCTCGAGTCCAGGACTCGCGCCGCATGCTCGTACGAAAAAAGCGGGCTTTCGAGCTCGCGCGTCTCCTCGACGCCCGCCGGGTCCTCGCCGCGAATGGAGGAGCGCTGACAAACCTGAAAACCGCTATGGATACGTTTTATCGGGAGGAGGTGCGAACCGCGGTCAACACCGCCATGAGTGCGATCAAGGGACGCCGAATCGGCACCAACATTCTCGAGATCACAACCTGCGGCGCCGTGGCGCCTTACAATCGGATGCTCGGCGGGAAGCTCGTCGCACTTCTCCTGCTGAGCCCGCAGGTGACCGCCGACAACCGGCGGCGCTACGCCCACGAACCCACCATCATCCGTTCTCAGATCAAGAACGAGCGTGTCGTTCCCGACAACACGGTGGTGTGGTTGGGCACTACCAGCCTGTTTTCTCACGGTAGCAGCCAATACGAACGTCTCCGTCTTCCCGCCGGCGTAATCGCTCCGGAACAGCCGGAACTTCGCTACACCTTTCTTGGCGAGACCTCCGGCTACGGGACCGTCCAGTTTTCGGACGACACGGTGCACGCTCTCGACGGAGTGCTACGCGGCAGGCGCGGTTATCGCGACGTCAACGGAGTCTTTGGAGAAGGCGCCAGTCCGCGCCTGCGCAAGCTGCGATCCGGACTGGGCGCAATCGGCTTCGACGCGGACCTCGGCATGCAACATCACCAGGGGCGGCGAATTTTCGGTGTTCCCCTATTCACCGGTGCTGGCGCCTATCTCTGCGGATTCACCGCTGACGCGCCCGATTACATTACCGCGCCCGAGTCGTACACGGATGCTACCGAGCGTATCGCCGAATTTTGGCGAAGGCGGTGGCTGTCCAGCCGTCTTGCCCATGCCGGTAGCTGGACCGCTCTTGGCAAAACCGGTCGCTGGCTTCTGAGCTCCACGATTCCGCTAGATGAACCGCAGTCCAACTCCGGTAAAGGTAGAGCGCGGCCTGCACCCGATGGCAGGGCGCCGATCGTTTCCGCCGGCAACGGCGACAGACTGACCGAAGACAACCATTCCGGCGGCCCGCGGCGGCCCGGCGACGAGCGCCGATTACGGTTCTGGCGCCGACTTGCCCGTGCCGGCTCCAACGCAGTGTCCGAAGCACTCACGGACGCCGAGTTCGAGTCTCTGCATCTGCCCACTCCGCTTGAGGAATACCTCGTCCATCGGGCGCATGCCGGTCTTTCGATCGTGCTGACCGGTAACGCGGGCGACGGGAAAACCCATCTCGCCCGCAGCTTGAAACACCGACTCGGTAGTCACGCAAACCGTTTTGAGTTTGCCTACGACGCCACAGCGATCATGACCAGGGATCGAGGCGTAGAACCAATTATTGAACGCTGGCGACAAGCCAAGAACGCACGCAAGTCCATGATTCTCGCCATCAACCAATACCCACTGTACATGCTTCGACGCCGGCTTCGCGACGCGTTGCCGGACGTTTCGGCAGAGATCGAACGACAATGGACTGAGCGGTTGATCACCGAAGAAGCACACGACGATAGGGACGCGCTGGCCGTCAGATCGGCGCTTCTCGTGGATCTGTCGCTCCGCAATCCTCTGTCCGAGGAGTTCGCCGGCAAGATCCTTCGCAAAATGTTGTCCGATCCGGCCGTCCGCCGCCACGCCGAGAGCGGCCATGACCCTAATTTCTCATACAACTTCGAGCGCCTTGCCAACGCCACGGTTCAGGAGCGACTGTACGCGCTCTTCAACCGGTTGATCTCGTCAGGCCGGCGCGCCACAATACGCGAACTCTGGATACTGACCGCCCGACTGCTATTCAAGACGTCCACCGATGAAGAAATACCCGGTGCTCCGGACGCTTGGTACTCCGAGCGGCTGTTCACCCGCGACCCGCGATTTCCCCTGGCCGAAGCGCTTTGCGACGTCGCCGACCCCGCATCCGTATCACATCCCCACGTCGACCGACGCATCGAAACCCCTCTGGGCACGAAGGCGGAACAGTGGTGCGCCGGGAACGACGTACCCGATCCGCTGCCGTCGCCGGTATCCGGCAGCGGCCCCGCCGGCCAGCGGTACCGCCAACGCTTCCGCGCCTTCAAACGGCGTTTCTATTTCGAACACGAAGATGGCGGCGAGACGATCTTCGAACTCGACTATACCCCGCACGCCCGTTTCCACGACATGCTACGGAACCCCGACGATGACGACGATCACCTGAGCTGGCTCATCGAGGCCGTCAACCGCTGCTATTTTCCACACCACTTCGACGGCATCAAAGACAAGCTGTGTCTGTGGATCGGCCACCGGCTGGACGAACAACCGACCAAGAGCTTTATCGCCGGAGAGTGCATCCCCCGCGAGCGCCTCCGCATCCGCCGACCGAAACCCCCCGCCCCTCTCATTGAAGCATTCGACTACGTTCCCGACCACTTGTTTCTTAGCGCAACCCGGAAGGACGGCCTCGCCGCCGAAGGATCGTTGCGCGTGGACGCCGCCTTGTTCCGCACTCTGTCCGAGATTCTCGGCGGCCTTCCGCGCCATCTCATCAATCCCGGCGAAATCAACCGGCTTGACGCGGCCGTCGACCGCCTCCGGCATGTGTCGCCGTCACCCCTGCCCGAATTTCTGGTTTTCAACGCTGAACACGTGACATCCAGCGCAGTGAAAATGTCCAACGACTACAACCGATACCGAAGCACTCGTCGACTGTGAACGCGGAGGAGCAGAATGGATAAGAAACAGGCGCATTTCGAGGCTCTCGGTTACGAACCGTTACGGATGAAACCCGTACATTTCGCATCCGGTTTCTTTATGGCCGTGACCGACAGTGTTTACGTCAACGAGCTCCTGAACCAAGTGGCCGTAACCAAGACCAACAAGGGTCTGCTTGATGGATACGCCCCCGACGCCGTATTCGAACGGCTTCGCAGCGAAGGTTTGATAATGGAAGGCGTGACACAGACGGAAGTCGAACTGCTCCGCATACAGGTGAACGGTGTGGTCAATAACGACGCCGCCATGTATCCGGCGTTCAAACCATACCGCCAAAAAGGCAATGATTACACCTTTTTTACGCCGCGCTTGCTCACGAGGGCGAGCCGGACCGACGGCTACGCCGGCCACTTCGTAGCGGCCGCGCTCGCTGCGACGGCCGAGGGGACGGAGGTTCTGCGCTTCGCGCGCGACGTAGCCGAGGAGTCCCCAGGCACACTCGAGCGCTTTGTGCAGCCTCTGCTAAAGGGAGGTGTCCCCGACAATGCTTGCCTTGCGCCGAAATACGAGCGAGAATACGGGCGACTTGCACCGACTAGAGTCACCTACGTATCGAAGCTGATGCACCGACAGACCGATGCGATCGCCCGGCTATGCACGAACCTTGCCGACTGCAGCCATTACCATCGCATTCGTTACCTGGTCCTCGGCTTGCTGGCTTGGCTGATGGCGTATCTTCTTCGTACCGCCGCCGTAAACGCCGATGGCCCCCCACTTCTTCTGTTCGACTTCGTGGGCGCGCGGGACGGGCCGATTCGGTCGCAGAGCCAGACCTGCTACGCCCGCCTTCGAGAGATTGTAAGGCGCACCTATCTGGAGTTCGCCGATGCTGGAAGGTTCAGCGACAATCCGATCACACAAGGAATTTTCGAACGAAAGAGTCCGCCAATGCGCAACGATTTTCGTTTTCTGGAAGAGCATTTCGGCGACCTTGCGTTGCGCATGGGTTACGCCCAGCCCCGCGCCTCCGGCGTGCCCCAAAAACACTTTGAGTTTCAGCCCGATACGCTCCGTACGCTTGTGCTGAGCATTCTTGACAGCGACCCCGCAAGCCCAATTACTTTCGATGAACTGTGTGGCGGCCTACGGGACAAATGGAACATAGTCGCCGGCGGCGCCGCCGATTACGAGACGCTCCGCCAACACGGCTATTTCGGATTCGACGAGACCGATCTCAATCAGAACGCCATTATGTTTACAGATCGGCTAAAGGGTCTCAATCTTGCCGCCGAGCCTTCGGACGGCCTCGTACTCTGTTCCAAGCGCATCGGGGAAGAAATGTGACCCGGGACGCGTACGTCGCGCAAGCCGCGGCGCTGCAGGTCGCGTCGGCCATCCGCAACGGCAGCCACTTTTTCTGTGATCAGCTTCCGACGATGGACGTCAATGGCTTCCTGACTGCGCTTCGCGATGCCTCCAATGGGACGGATCTCACCTCCGTTTCCCTTGCTCTCGTCGGTTACCCAGCTTCGGAGACCGAGATAGATGACCGACTCAGCGCCGAAGGCATCGCCGTTGGCCACCTGACGACCGATCTTCATTTGGCTGCGCAATGGCGGAACGAACCTGAGATTCACTCGACAGTCGTAGTCCTTGCCAGCGGCCGCTACCCCGGTGTCAGCACGCTGGCCCACTTCCCTCAGGGCGACATCCGCGCGATCTCCCGACGGCTACTTCGGTGGGCGCGGACGCCAGGGGCTGAACTGGCCTCAACCGCGCCACAGACGCGCCTGTTGAGGGTCCTCGAGGAGAACGGCGACCTCTCGCCGTTAGTATCGCTGAACGGGGTCGCTGAATTTCTATCGACTTGGAAGGAGGCGCGCGTCGACGACGAACTCGGCGCCCCCCGACGGGCGCTGCCGCGCCTCGGGATTCTTCCGGACCGCAACCTTCTGAACGCGTCCGACGACATAACGGCCCGCCTGCTCAAGAACCTGAAACTGACGCAGGATATCACCAAGATGAGTGGGCGCAGGTTCGAAGAAACCGGCCGACGCGTAGAGCGCCTTGGCGACCGCACCAAAAGGAGTCGGGGATTGGACGTACTCGAGCGCGCAGAGCGAATACGCCACTTCGGTGATTTCGACGCTTACCGCAATCTGGATTTCGAAGAGGCGCTCGAGGTATTCCAGCCCACGGCCTCGACGCCGAACGCTGACACATCCGCCGTAACACCGCCGCCGCGGGGAATTCGCGATAGCCAGGCGGTCACCAAAGACGCAAGCGAGTTTCTCATCGACGGGGAACACGATGCCCTGAAGGGACTCGTCGACACCGTACAGAACGCATTGACCGATGCGGTTGACGGCGACGAAGACACAGCGGCTGGCCGCTACGAAATTCGCGGTGACGAACGAACATTTGAAATCGAGGTAAAACGCGAACTCCTGACCTGGGTGCGCTCCTTCTGCTCTCCCGAAGTCTGGGGAGGCTTCTTCGAAGTGCCGACGGCGTCCATCGACGACGCTATCCGCGACTACCGCCAATGCGAACCGACGACGTTCGAGCCGCTCCGGCAATCGATCGCACACGATGGTCGACGGTACAGCGTTCGGCGTCTCATCGAGGAGATGCAGAGCGAACTGTCCAATCGCGATGTGACGGCAATCGACCTGAGCGCCCTTTGGGATGAAATCGTAGCGGCGCGTAGAGCAGTGTTGGCGCATCTCGACATATTGATTCATCAGCCGTTGCCCGCACTTGCCGGCCAGTCGTCGATACGGTCCTCCGTCGCCGATCTTCTCTGTGTCTGGGACCGGTTCTACACCGCGCTTGCGGAGAGCCACACGGCCATGCACGACATCGACTACGCGTGGACGCAGCTGCTCTTCGAGGCGGTCGCATCGCTCGACGTCGTGCAGATCAAAGCGATCGTGGGCCCCGAAAGGACGTCGTGGAAAGCCGTTCTTCTCCCTACTCATCCGTTACATCTTTGGCGCTACGAGCGAATTGCCGCGCTCGCCGGCGGCCTGGGTCTTGACGGGTTGGACCGCGCTGCCGTGCTCGAGCAGTTACGTGCTCCGGAGCACTATCTCGGGGTCATCTACCTCACGAGTTTTCCGGAAGGGAAAGGCGGCAGCCAGCCGCTCGCCGTCGCTCGCGACTACGGCGGGCTTGCGGTGTTCGAGAATCTCCGCAACGCCTATAGCGGCGATGATGGAGTCGGCGCCCTGCAGCAGTGCATCCGGCAGTTTGCTCAGATTTACGTGAATCACACCTGCCCCGTCCGTTTGGCGCTGGTCAATCCCCCAAACGCCAGCCGCACCCTGGTGACGCTGCTCCGCAGTCAGCGCGCGAGCGACTTTCTCCGAGCTACGATACAAGTCGATATCTACGCCACCCCGGGGCACGAAGATCGCCTTCTTGGCGCTAGACGGTTTTCGATCAAGGAGCGCGATCAGATAGAGGCCCACATAGCTGCCAAACGCCTGCGGCTGCGCGTGCATGAAGAAACGGCTCCGTTAGACAAACTCATCCAGAAGTTGAAGAACGATAACCCTGTCCACATTATGGCGGTATTTGACGAAGCGACCACTGCGATGCGTTATCAGTCCGGGGGCGCCAACCTTCTGCCGATGAGCCCGTTTGCGATCCGTCGTCGCATTCGGCTTCAAGGCATTCAAGGAATAGTCGATCTCGCTCCGTCTTTGGAAGACTCGGTATTTCGGTCGTTCTATGAAATGACCGGGCGGCTTTACGGCGCGCTACCGGGCCAAACACCGCAAGCGTCAGCCGACGCCGAGCGGATGGCGGGCTACATCCACACTGCCGTCAAGGAGACGCCGTTTGCGGCGTTCTGGTTCTTTTTTGCCGACCGTGTCCTTCCGTCGTCCAACCGGGTTCGCGCCGCCCGCATTCTGGAGCGCTACGAAGGCCGGCGTCGGTCGGTGTGCTATGACGCAAGTTATCAACGCTTGGCGCTGTTGCTCAGACCGGCGTTAGATCGTTTTAATTTGCGTTTCTTACCGGAGGAACTGCAGGAGCTTCTGAAGGATGGGATCGCGCTGCTCGGAGACCTTCTCGTCGATCTCTTCAAGATCGACGCACAACCCGACCTTGCGCGTGTGCGAGGATTCGCCGGCATGCTGATCGCCGCGCGCGACTACGGTAAGAAGCACTCGGATGCCCTTCTTGTGTCGGTAGACACGAAGCTGGCCCGCCTATGGCTTCGCCTGACAGATACTTCGGAACGCTGCGATCTTCTCGCATTGCGCCGCGAGGGGGAAGTACTTCTGGTGGAGGCTCTCGAAGTCAAGACCGCCGGGATCGGCGGCGGCGTGCGGAATGAAGACATCCGGAAAGCCGAAGATCAACTTGTGTCAACGCTGCAGGCGATTCAGTCGGGCCTGGAAGAGAATGAGCAATCATCGCCGTTGGCAGCGCCGCGGCGCGAAATGCTCAAGGAGGTTTTTGTATCGGGTTGTCAGGCGCTCGCGGCGACCAAGGAAGACCGCACGCGCTGGGCCAAGTGGCTAAAACTCTTGTTTCGCGAGACGGAGAAAACCGTTGAGTTGCGTCTTCGGGGGATTGTATACGCCGTCGAGCTTGGGAACAACAGGCGGTCCACAGAGGAGACGATCAACGCAGAGCCTCATGAGGTGATCCTTCGCCGTCTTCGTGAGGAGCGCATTCAGAGAGTAGTCTCCATGGCGACCACCAAGCAGGGAGAAGATGATGAGGACTTGCCTCCATCGCCGACGTCGCCGTCCCAAGCGCCCTCACCGCCAAACAACCTCGGTGAAAACAGCGGAGTGATCGAGCGCGGACCTTCGAACGTCGAGCCCGATTCCACGGAACATGCGCAGAAGAGCTCAGGCATCCGGTTTGTTGTCGGACACAGTCTCAGCGCGGGCGAAATGAAGCCGTACTACCTGAGCCCCAGCAATACCAAACTCAATCAGCTCAACATCGGCGTCGTAGGCGATCTGGGAACCGGCAAAACGCAGCTCACGAAGGCGTTGATATACCAGTTTACGCGCCAAGCGAAAAACAATCGCGGCCACGCTCCCAAATTTCTGATCTTCGACTACAAACATGATTACACGAAAGCCGACTTTGTGGAGTCGGTCGGAGCACGTGTCGTCAAACCACATCGCATCCCCCTCAATGTGTTCGACCTGCATGGCTACCACGACCATCGTCCGGCCGCCCGTCTCGGCCGTGTCAAATTTCTGAACGACGTCCTGCAGAAGATTTACGGCGGTATCGGACCGCGGCAGAGAAACCAGTTGAAAACGTCCGTAATGCGCTCCTACGAAGCTCGGGAGGACCGAGCACCAACTCTTGCGGACGTGTTTCAGGAATATGCAGATCTGGTTGGCAAACGGGTAGACGCTCCGTACAGCATTCTTTCCGATCTCGTGGACTACGAGGTCTTTGTGAAACGAGCGGCGGAAGCTCAACGCTTCGGTGATTTCTTTTCGGGCGTAACGGTGATCGATCTGGCGAGTTCCGGAATCGGTGACAAAGAACGAAACATGCTTCTGGTCCTTTTTCTCAATCTATACTACGAGTACATGATCAACCTTGTCAAGCAGCCCTACGTTGGTCACGACCCACAGCTTCGATTCATCGATTCGATGCTTCTCGTCGACGAAGCGGACAATATCATGAAGTTCAACTTTGACGTTCTACGCCAGATCCTTCTCCAGGGCCGCGAGTACGGTGTTGGCGTGCTTCTTGCGTCGCAATTCCTTTCACACTTCAAGACGAGAGAGACGGATTACTCCGAGCCGCTATTGACGTGGTTCATCCACAAAGTTCCGAACGTCACCTCAAGAGAACTGCAGTCAATCGGCCTGAACACGGTGACTGCCTCCACCATCGAGAACGTAAAAACACTGGATGTTCATCAATGCCTGTTCAAAACGCTTGATGTGCCGGGCCGTTTCATGAAGGCAACGCCGTTCTACGAAGTCATGGAGAAAAGAGAGTGACGATGGCGAGCGGCGATCCGATCCATCCCGGTGAACACTTGGCGGAGCGAACCGCTGGTCGTCAAGGGGTGAGCGGACCCCAGACCATCAGGTGCCGGTCGGAGACCTGCTCAATACGGAGATGGGCCAGGCCGGCGGCGGCGAGCTGCGCGGCCACTTCGTCCGGGCGGTAGGCGGCGAGCAGCGAGTGATGGAAGTCGCGGCGCAGCACCTCCGGCTCGTCGGCCGCGTAGGCGTCCACGGTCGCCGCCGCGGCCTCCGGCGTGTCCGGGCGCAGCAGGTCCATTACGAACAGCTGCGCGCCGGGCGACAGCCAGTCTTTCAGCACCGCCCAGAGATCCGCAGGATCGTGCAGGTGATGCAGCAGGCTGTTCGACAACCCGACGTCGTAGCCGCCCGGCCCGCCCGCGCGCGGCGGCGGAGCGCTGCCGGCGGTTATGCGCATTACGTGGAAGCGGATGCGGCGCCCGGCCTCAGCCGGCGTCCCTTGCCGCGCGTGCTCGATCATCGCCTTCGATCCGTCGATGCCGTCGAAGGTCCATGCCGGACGGGCCGCGGCGAGCCCGCGCACGATGTCGCCCGGCCCGCAGCCCAGATCGACGCACGCCGCCGGCCCGGCCGGCGTCCGGTCGAGCACCCAGGCGCCGAACAGCTCGTTGGGCTCCCGGAAGTCGGCCTGCGCGTAGGCGCGCACCTGCTCCGCGCCGGTCATCAACTCGGGCTCAGGAATGCGCCGCATGGCCCCTCCCTCAATCCTCGAACGGATGGACGAACAGACCGCTCCGCAGTTTCGGTTCGATCCACGTGCTCTTCGGCGGCATGACCGCGCCGGCGTCGGCGACCGCCAGCATCTGATCGACCGTCGGCGGAACCAGCGAGAATCCCACCGCCGCGGCGCCGGAGTCGACCAGCCGGTCGATGCGGGCGGCGCTGTCGCGCCCGCCGACCGGGATGAAGCGGTCATCCGTGCGCGGGTCGCCGACGCCGAGCAGCGGCGCCAGCACGGTCCGGTGCAGCCGCTCCGCGTCGAGCGACTCCACCACCCCGCCGCCGGCCGGCGGCGGCCCCATGTGGAGCTGGCGCCACCCGGACCGGAGCCGGATCGCAAAGCTGCCCGCCTGCGCCGGCGCCGGTTCCGCCGGCTGCTCCAACCGGCCCAGCGCGCCCAGGCGCCGCAGCAGCTCCTCCTCGTGGCCGAGCGGCCCCAGCCCGCGCACCGCCCGGTTGTACGCCAGGATGCGCAACTCCCCGGCGGGGAACAGCACCGCCGGGAAGCGCGCCGGCGCGCTGCCGTCCGCCGCCGCCCGCGCCGCGGCGGCCGACCGGTGATGGCCGTCGGCCACGTACAGGTGCGGGACCTGCGCGAACGCATCGACCAGCGCCGCCGCCTCCGGCGCCGCCGCGGGCGCACGCCACACCGCGTGGCGCACCCCGTCCGCGTCGACGACGTCCAGCAACGGTTCGCCGCGCACCGCGCGGTCCAGCAACGCGCGCATCCCGGCGCCGGCGCGGAAGGTGAGCAGCACCGGCTCCGGGTGGGCGCCCACCGCGCGCATGTGGCGCACGCGGTCATCTTCCTGCGCGGCGCGCGTCCGCTCGTGCGTGCGGATCAGGCCGGCGGCGTAGTCGGCGGTCCGCACGCAGGCGGCCACGCCGGTCTGCCGGTGAGCGCCGTCGTCCATCCGGTACGGGTAGAGCGCCGGCGACGGTTCCCGGACCAGGACACCCCGCTCCTGCAGGCCGGCCAAGTTGCGGCGCGCGCGCTCATGGACCTGCGCGCCGCCGGCGCCGTCGGGCAGATCGACCTCGGCCCGCACCACGCGCATGAAGTTGCGCTGATCGCCGCGCGCCAGCGCGGCGGCTTCGGCGCGGGTCGGCACGTCGAACGGCGGTGAGGCGACCGCCTGCGCCTGATCGGGGGCGGGCAGCCACGGCCGAAACGGAACGATGGTCACGGCCGGCCCATGATGCCCCATCGGCAGCCGCCGCAACAGGGCATAATGGCGCTCCATGAACCAACCACTGCGGATTCTGTCGATCGGCGCCCACCCCGCCGACATCTTCGATCAGTCCGGCGGCACGATGGCCCATCACGCCGCGCGCGGCGATTGGGTCGGCTGCGTCGTGCTCACCCACGGTGCGCGCGTGCACGACCAGGTGATCAGTGAGGAGATGTTTCACCGCGACCAGGTCCCGGCGGCCGACGAGCTGCGCGCCGCCATGCGGGAGCGCGCCGGCGTCAAGGAGGCGGAGACCCGCGCCGCCTGCGCCGCCCTGGGGGTCGAGCACGTCGTGTTCTTCGGCGCCGACGACGCGGTGCTGCTGGTGACCGAGCCGGTCGTGCGGCGGCTGGCGCGCGTGCTGCGCGAGCTCCGCCCCGACGTCGTGCTGACCCACTTTCCCAAGGAGGACGACGGCATGACCAGCCCGCACGCGGTCGCCGGCCAGATCGTCATGTACGCGCTGCGGTTGGCCGCCGGCGTCGACCCCGGCGACCGCAACCCGCCGCATCGCGCCGCGCAGGTCTTCTTCTTCGGGATCGGCGCGGCCGCCGCGCGCCGCGGCCTGTGGGATCAGACCGGCGGCTACGCCTGCGACGTCTTCGTCGACATCACCGACGTAGCGGAAAAGAAGCTCGCCGCCCTGGACGCACTGGTGAGCCAGGGGTACGGCGGCGCCTACGCGCGCAAGCGGATCGAGACCTCGGACGGCGCGTTCGGGATGGCCGGCAACTGCTCCTACGGCGAGGGGTTCATCTCTCTCAACCCCACCACGCACCGCTACCTGCCGGTCACCGATCACGCCCTGCGCCAGGCGCGCGCCTCCGATCACGAGGTGATGGACGGCTACTCCTTCCGCCTGCCGGTCTGAACGCGGCGGCTTGTCCGGGCGCGGCGGGCGGCCGCGCCGGCGTGGGCGGCGCTGCGTGGGAGCCGCCGCCGTCGGCCGCGCGGAACTGTCTGCGGTACAGGTCGCGGTACAGCCCGGGGCGCCGGGCCAGGTCCCGGTGGACGCCCCGCTGGACGATGCGGCCGGCGTCGATCACGGCGATCAGGTCGGCCGCCTCCACGGTGCTGAGCCGGTGGGCGACCACGATGCTGGTCCGGCCCTTCAGCAGCTCCTGCAGCCCCTGTTGGATCAGCCGTTCGGTGCGGGTGTCGATGTTGGCGGTCGCCTCGTCGAGCATCAGGATGCGCGGATCGACGATCAGCGCCCGCGCGATCGCCAGCAGCTGCTGCTGGCCGCGGCTCAGGTTGCGCGCCCCTTCGGCCAGCGCCGTGTCGTACCCGTCCGGCAACGCGCGGATGAACCGGTCGGCCCGCGCCCGTTCGGCCGCCTCGCGCACCTCCGCGTCGCTCGCTTCCAGGCGGCCGTAGCGGATGTTGTCGGCCACGCTGCCGGCGAACAGGTACGGCTCCTGCGTCACCACGCCGAGCGCCTGCCGCACATCGCTGCGGCGGATCTCGGCCGTGTCCCGGCCGTCGAGCAGGATGCGGCCCTCGGCCGGGTCGTACAGGCGCTGCGCCAGCGCCAGGATCGTGGTCTTGCCGGCGCCGGTCGGCCCCACCAGCGCGGCCATGGTCCCCGCCTCCACGGTGAAGTCGACGCCGCGCAGCACCGGCGTGCCGGGCACGTACGCGAACGAGACGCCCTGCAGCTCGACCCGCCCCGGACCGTCCGGCAGCGCAGCCGGCGCCGCCGGCTCGGCTGCGATCCGCTGGTCGTCAAGCAGCTCGAAGACGCGCTCCATGCCGGCGATGCCGGACTGGATGTTGGCCCACAGCACGGAGATCGAGCGCATCGGCATGAAGAAGCGGCGCACGTACTGGACGAACGCCACCAGCACGCCGATGGTGACCAGGCCCCTCGCCTCCAGGAAGCCGCCCCACAGCAGCACCACGGCGATGGCGATCACCGCCAGCACATCGAGCGTCGGCGCGAACGCGGCGGTGATCGTCTCTGCGGTGACGTTGGCGTCGCGGTTGGCGGCGTTGGCGCGCCGGAACTCGCCGGCGTTGGCCCGCTCGCGGCCGAACGCCTGTATTTCGCGGACGCCGACGATGTTCCGCTCCAGGTGCGAGCTCACCTTCCCCATCGTCTGCCGGGTGCGGCGGAAGGCGGCGCGCGCCTTGCGCGAGAAATACCACGTGAACCACGACATTGCGGGCAGCACGACGAAGCTCACCAGCGCCATGCGCCAGCTCAACGCCAGCATCGCCACCAGAATGCCGACCACTTGCAGAAAGCTCTGGAACATGCGGATCGCGCCCATGCGCAGCACGCGGTCGATCACGCTGGTGTCGTTGGCCATGCGCGACACCAGGTCGCCGGCCTGGATCGAGTCGAAGTAGCCGACCGACAGCACGTGCACCTTGGCGAACACGTCGCGGCGAATGTTGGCCAGGATGCCCTGTCCGATGCCGACCATCCGCCAGCGCGCCACGGCGTTGGCGCCCCAGCCGGCCACGAACAGCGCCAGCGCCGCCACCATCGCCGCGCCGACCGCCCGGCGCGCCTCCGGCAGCGGAAGCCCGCCGTCCAGGAAGGCGGCCATGGCGTCGACCGCCACCTGCAACATGCGCGGCGCATAGGATGTGAGCGCCACCTCCACCACCACCAGCGCGGCTATGCCGGTGATCGGTCCGCGAAAGCCGCCCAGGTAGCGGTTGAACCGGCGCAACGTGCCGCGCCGGTCGCCGGCCTTCTGCAGCTCGGCGCCGATCTGCATGGGGCCGGCGGCGCCGGTAAAGCCTCCGCCGATCACCGGCTCGCCGCCGCCGCCCGGTCGTCGACGAGCTGCGACGCGCAGATATCGACGTACAGGGGGCTCTCCTCTTGCAGCGAATCGTGGGTGCCGACCGCGGCGATGCGGCCCTGGTCGAGCACCACGATCAGGTCCGCCTCGCGCACGCTGCTGACGCGCTGGGCGATCACGAACGACAGGCGGTTGCGGCGCAGCTCGGCCATCCGCTCCCGTATCTCCGATTCGGTGGAAAAGTCGACGCTGCTGGTGGAGTCGTCCAGGATCAGGATGCGCGGGTCGATCAGCAGCGCGCGGGCTATGGCGATGCGCTGCCGCTGGCCGCCGGACAGGCGCACGCCCCGCTCGCCGACCAGCGATTGGTAGCCGTCCGGCAGCTCGGTAATGAAGTCGTGCGCGGCGGCGGCGCGGGCGACCGCCTCGACGTCGGCGTCGGTGGCGTCCGGCTGCCCGTAGCTGATGTTGTGGCGGACGCTGCCGGACAGCAGCTTGGCGTCCTGCAGGACTATGCCGATCTGCCGGCGTAGCGATTCGATCCGCACCGTCCGCACGTCGGCGCCGTCGATCCGCACGCTGCCGGCGGAGACGTCGTAGAAGCGCGGGATCAAGCCCACCAGCGTGCTCTTGCCCGATCCGGTCCCGCCCAGCAGGGCGATCGTCTGGCCCGGCGTGGTGGCGAACGACACGTCCTGCAGGGCATACGGACCGGTGCGCGCGTAGCGGAAGCAGACGCGGTCGAAGGTGACGTAGCCGTCAGCCCGCCGTAGCGGGACCGCGTCCGGGGCGTCGGTGACGTCGGCGTGCGTGTCCAGGATGTCCAGCACGCGCTCCGCGCCGGCGGACGCCTGCGCGACCGCCATCATGATCTGTCCCAACATGGTCACCGGAAACATCGCCAGCAGCAGGTAACTCTGCAGGGCGACCAGCTCGCCGATGGAGAGCTGCCGGCCGAGCACCTCCAGGCCGCCGGCCCAGGAGATGAGGATGGTGCCGACGTTGGGGATCGCGAACACGGTCGGAATCGACAACGCAAAGATGCGGCCCGCCTGCACGTTGAGCGCGCGCACCCGGTCGTTCTCCTCCGCGAAGCGCTCGGTCTCCCACGGTTCGCGCGCGAAGGCGCGCACCACGCGGACGCCCACGATATTGTGCTCCAGGCGGCCGTTGAGGACCGCCAGCCGATCCTGCGCCTGCCGGAACAGCGGCCGGCCCACCCGGCCCATGATCAGGAACAGCGCCGCCACCCCGGCCAGGATCGGCGCGAAGACCACCAGCAGCCGCGGATTGGTGGCGGTGATGAAGGCGACGCTGCCGGCCAGCAGCACCACCGCGGTGATGACGTGCAGCAGGCCGGCGCCGATGAACTGCTGCACCAAGTCGACGTCGCTGGTCGACCGCGTCAGGAGCTGGCCGGTCTCCGCCCGGTCATGGAAGCTGAAGGAGAGCCGCTGGATCTTGTCGTTGAGGGCGTTGCGGATGTCGAACGCCGCCCCTTGCGAGATCTGGGCCGCGCGCCGCTGCTGCAGATAGGTGAAGCCCGACCGGGCCAGCGCCAGGCCGACCACCAGCAGCGCGCCGATCCAGACCACGTTGAAGTCGCGGCCGATAATGCCGCGGTCGACGACCTGTTGCGTCACCAACGGCACGGCCAGGTTGCCGGCCGAGCTGATGAGCAACGCCGCGGCGGCCACGGCGATGGCGCGGCGGTACGGGCGCAGGAACCGCAGGCACCGCGCCAGCGCCCGCGGCGAACCCGCCCCGGTGCGCGGCGAGCCGGCCGGTGCGCGCGGCGAATCCGCCGGCGGCCGGACGGCGCCGCTGTCCGGTCCGCCTTGCGCCGGTGTCACCGCCGGCTACGGTAGCACGTTTCCGCCGGGCCGTTCCGCGCGCGGCGAACTCAGGCCACCGTTTCCCGGTCGGCGTCGGCCAGCGCCGGCCCCAGCACCTCCGCCAGCACCGCCCGCTCCTGCGGCCGGCCGACCGTGACCCGCACGGTGCGGTCGAGCGGCGGCGCCTTGGCCTTGCGCACGAACACGCCGCGGCGGATCAGCGCGCGCAACAGCGCCTCGGCGCGGGCCGGCGATCCGGCGTCGAAGTTGACGAAGTTGGCGCCGGACGGCAGGACGGTCAGGCCGTGGCGGGCGGCGATCCGCGCGTAGTCGTCGCGGCCGGCCTGCACGGCGGCCGCCACGCCGGCGATGAAGCCGGGATCGCCGAGCGATGCGAGCGCCGCCTCCTGGGCGATGCGGTTCATCCCGTAGTGGTGGCGGATGTTCTCGAACGCCCGCCACACCGGCGCGGCGCAGACCGCGTAGCCGACGCGGCCGCCGGCCATGCCGTGCGCCTTGGAGAAGGTGCGCAGGCGCAGCACGTTGGGGGCCGGCGCGCCGGCCGCCGGGATCGCCGCCGGCGGAGCGAACTCGGCGTACGCCTCGTCCAGGAGCAGGACCATGCCGCGCGGCAGGCGCGCGATCAGCCGCTCCACGTCGGCCGCCGTGCGCCAGGTGCCGGCCGGGTTGTCCGGGTTGGCGGCGTACAGCAGCGTGGCGCCGCCTTCGACCGCCGCGTCGAGCAGCCGGTCCAGATCGACGTGATCCTCCCGGTACGGGACCTCGATCAGGCGCGCGCCGTAGCCGGCGGCGTGAAAGGCGAAGGTGGGATAGGAGCCGGCCGTCATCACCGCCGCCCGCTCGGCCGCGAACGCCCGCACCGCCAAGCCGAGCAGGTCGTCGATCCCGGCGGCCACGGCTATGTTGTCCGGGGCGACGCCGTGGGCGGCGGCCAGCGCCGCGCGCAGCTCGTGGTTCTCAGGGTCGGCGTACCAGGACATCCGCTCCAGCGCCGCCGCGGCGGCCCGGCGCGCCGCCGGGGAGATGCCGAACGCGCTTTCGTTGGCGCCGAGCCGGGCGCGGAACGGCCCGCCCCGCTGGCGCTCCAACGCTTCCGGGCCGACGAACGGGACCAGCGGCGGCAGTCCCGCCAGGATCGGCGTGAGGGGAAGCGGGCAGGCATCCGGCGGATCGGGCGCCGGCCCCCGGTCAGCCATCGGCCGGCCTGCTGCGCAAACGTCAGGACGGACTGGCGCGCAGACTCCGGAAGCTCACCATGCGGCCCTGCTCCTCATCGTACAGGTTGCGGCGGAAGCACCTGATCGTGTCGAGCACGGTCAGCTCCGGCGCGCGCGCCATCAGCGGATGCGCCCGGTGGCAGCGCGGCAGGTTGTAGTACGGGATGCGCGGGTCGAGGTGATGGATGTGGTGGAAGCCGATGTTGCCGGTGAACCACTGCAGCACCGCCGGCAGCCGCAGGTAGGAGGCGCCTTCCATGGCCGCCTCGGCAAAAGCCCAGGAGCCGTCCCGGCGCCAGTACGCGTCCTCGAACTGGTGCTGCATGTAGAACAGCCAGACGCCGATCACGCCGGCCAGCCCGATCATCGGCAGGTAGACCAGGAGCACGTACCGCCACCCCGCGAACAGCAGCATCACCGCCACCGTCACCGCGACGCCGACGTTGGTGAGCAACAGCGAGCTGCGCCCCTTGCCCTTGGTGATCTTGCGCGGCAGGCGGTGGTCGAACACGAAGGTCCAGACCGACCCGAACGTCAGCAGCACCAGCGGGTTGCGGTACACCCGGTAGCAGAGCCGCGCCCAGCGCGTGCGGTTGCGGTACTCCGCCACCGTGATGGTCTTGACGTCGGTGTCGGTGCGGCGGTCCAGGTTGCCGGAGCTGGCGTGGTGCAGGGCGTGGTTGTGCGCCCAGTCGCGCAACGGCGTGAGCGCCAGGATGCCGGCCACGTGGCCGACCAGCCCGTTGAGGCGGCGGCTGCGGAACAGCGTGCCGTGGCCGGCGTCGTGCATGATGATGAAGTTGCGGATGTTGAACCCGGCGGCCAGCACCATGAACGGGATGCAGAGCGGATAGGAGATGGGGAGCAGGATGGCCGCGGCGGTCATGCACGCCACGAACGGCAGCACCGAGTTGCCCACGTTCCACAACGTGCGGCCGGTCGACGGCGTACGATACGGAGCTATGGCATTCCGAAGCGATCGAATGTCGTCCGCGCCCCATCCCTGTGCGCCGTCATGCGGCGCCGCGGAACTCATGTTGCGCTGAGTATACGGCATCCGCGGCAGCGTGGCTACCCCACCCGTTGAGGCCGCCGCCGCTCTCCCCGCCGTGTATGATGGGCGCATGAGCAAAACCGACCGGAATCACCGCCGCGGCGGCGCGGCCGGAGCGCAGACGTGAAGCTGGCGCTCTCCGTACGGGTGGCGGAGGCGTTCCGGGACAAACGGCGCGCCACCGCCTCCCTGGACGAACTGGCGCGGATCGCCGCCGGCAACGGCTACGCCGCGATCTGTATGCGCGCCTCGCAGATCGGCGTGCACTCGCCGCCGGCCGAGGCGCGCCGCGCCCGGCAGACCCTGGACGCGGCCGGACTGGCGGTGTCGATGGTGACCGGCGACTTCCCGATCCCGGAGAACGACGACGAGCGCGGCCCGGAGGCGCTCCGCGCCATCGGCCCCTACCTCGACTTGGCGCAGACGCTGGGCGCCGACCTGCTGCGCGTCTGCATGAAGTCGGACGACGACGTCCCGCACGCGCGGCGCGCCGCAGATCAGGCGGCAGAACGCGGCCTGCGCCTGGCGCACCAGTGCCACACCCGCAGCCTGTTCGAGGAGGTCGACCGGTCGCTGGAGGTGCTGGCGGCGATCGGCCGGCCCAACTTCGGGCTGATCTACGAGCCGGCCAATCTCGACCACTGCGGGCAGGACTACGGGCCGCGGGCGATCCGCCGCCTGGCCCCGCACGTCTTCAACGTCTACCTGCAGAACCACCGCATCCACGCCGGCGGCGCCGCCATCATGAACACGTGGAACCGCGGGCCGGTCGCATTCGATCACGTGCCGATGTGGGAAGAGGGCGGCCTGCCCTTCGCCGACATCCTGGCGGCGCTGGCCGACACCGGCTACGACGGCTACGTGACCGTGCATCAGGCGTTCGCGGGTCTCAGCGGCCCCGGCGAGGCGGCGGCGCGGACCGCCGACTTCCTCCGCTCGGTCGCGCCGGCGCGGCCGGCAGGCAGCCGCTGACAGGGCGCGCTGATCTCATGCCGGGGGAGGAGCGCGCCACGGTGGCGGGGGCGGTGGCCGGCGGGTTGCGGGCGGCCGGGATCGACACCGTGTTCGGGCTGCCCGGCGGCGAGAACGTGCACTTGCTGGAGGCGATGAGGCGGGCCGGCGTCCGCTTCGTGCTGTGCGAGCATGAGAACGCCGCTGCCTTCATGGCGTCGGCCGCGGCGCAGGTCACCCGGCGGCCGGCGGCCTGTCTCACCACGCTGGGACCGGGGGCGGTCAACTGCACGGCCGGCGTCGCGCACGCCTTTCTGGACCGCTGTCCGGTGTTGGTGTTCACCGCGCAGATGCCGGACGCGCTGCAGCCGCGGCACACCCATCAACTGATCGACCTGCACCGGCTGTTCGCGCCGATCACCAAGGCGACCCTGGCCATCACGCCCGGGCGCGCCGCCGGCGCCGTCCGGGAAGCGCTCCGCATCGCCTGTTCCGGGACCCCGGGGCCGGTCCATCTGCAGCTTGCCAACGACGTGGCCGCGCTCGACGCGGAGCCGGCGGCGCTTGGTGACGCGGCTGTCGGCGGCGCCGCGTGCGCACGAACCGCAGCCGCCACGGACGAGCCGCCGGCTGCCCCGGAAGCGGCCCCGGCCGCGGCTCTGCCGCCGAGCGCGGAACTGGCGCGCGCCGCCGCCGGCTTGGCCGCCGCCGAGCGTCCGGTGGTGGTCGCCGGGCTGGGATTGGAGCCGGAGGCGCCCTACGCCGCGCTCCGCGCGTTCGCCGAGCGGCTCGGCGCGCCGGTGCTGACCACGCCCAAGGCAAAGGGCGCGGCGCCGGCCTCTCACCCGCTCGGCTCGGAGACGATCGGGCTCACCCGCACCGACCCCGGTTACGGCCTGATCGCCGAGTCGGACCGAGTGATCGCGGTCGGCATGGACGTCGTCGAGGTCGTGCTGCCCTGGTCGACACCGGCGCCGGTGCTCTGGATCGCCCCGCAACGCGACCGGATCGGCGCGCCGGCGGCCGAGCAGGCACTGATCGGACCGCTACGGCCGACGCTCACGGAACTGACCGGGCGGCTGCCGCAATCCCTGAGCGGATGGGGCGCCGGGCGCGCCGCGCATTACCGGCAGGCGCGCCGCCGCCGCAGCCGCGCCGCCGCCGGCCGAGCGGCCGCCGGCACGGCCGCGCCCCAGGACGTGCTGCGGGAAGCGCGGACGGCGCTGCCGCCGGAGGCGGTGGTCACCACCGACGTCGGCTCGCACAAGATCCTGGCCGCCCTGGAGTGGGACGCGGAGCTGCCCAATCGCTATCTGGTCTCCAACGGGTTGTCGGTCATGGGGTTCGGACCGGCGGCGGCGGCCGGCGCGGCGCTGGCCGGCTGCGCGCCGGTGCTGTGCGTGACCGGGGACGCCGGCCTGCTCATGTGCGCCGGCGGGCTGGCCGCCCTGGCGCAGCTGTCGTCGCCGGTGGTGATGCTGGTGCTGCTCGACGGCGCGCTCGACCTGATCCGCACCCATCAGCAGCGCGCCGGCGCCACGCCGTTCGGCACCGAGTTTCCGGCCCCGGACGCCGCCCGCATCGCCGCGGCGTTTGGCCTGCCGGCGGTCACCGTCGACAACGCCGCCGGCGTGCGTCGGGAGCTCGAGCAAGCCCTGGCGCGCACCGGCGCCAGCGTGATCGCCGTGCGCATCGACCCGGACTGCTACCGGGGTTCGTTCTGAGCGCCTGCCTGTTTACCAGGAAGGTCGGCGAGCCGACCGGCTACGCGCGCCATTGCATATCGTCCCGCAGACACTCGATCAGGGAGATCGCCGACAACACCACCGACGCTACAAAGCCGAAGGTGACGGTGACTTCGTGATAGTCCGAGTCCGCGTTTCGACCGCCCGCGCGCCGGCGCCTATGGCAGGCAGGAGAGGCGCGGGCCGAGCCACGGGATAGCCGTTGGTGCACGATCCGGCGGAGCTCAGCCAGCAGGTCGACATCGTCTCTTACCCGCGGCCGTCGGCGGCGCCGGTGACCGCGTCGCAGAACACCATCTCCCAGCCGTGGAAGACCACGATCAGGCCGGTGAAGCGCACGTCCGGAAACTGCCGCGCCAGCCGCTCGTCGGCCAGGTAGCGCGTCAACTGCGCGCGCGCCTCGCCGGCCGCGGCGGCCACCGCCGACCGGTCCATCGCCTCCGAGCGCTTGCGATACTTGAGTTCGATCAGGTAGCCGTGGCGCACCTGCGGAAATGCCGCCACCACCGGCTCCAACGCGATGTCCGCGTGTCCCTTGCCCAACTCCGTCTCCGACCGGAATACGTAGTAGCCGGTCACGCTCAGATACGCGGCCAGAAACCCCTGGATCACCTTCTCCCCGGCCATGTAGTCGCGGATGCCGGTCTGCTGCGCGATCGCCTCGCTCAGAAACTCGAACACCGGACGCCACTCGCCGTCGGTGGCCATCCGCATCAGCAGCTGCTCCAAGCGGTACAGGTTGACCGCGAACACCTGCACGTCCCGGTAACCGTCGCGCAGGAAGCCGTACATCAGCCGTTTCACGGTCTGGTTCGGGATCGCCAGTTCGGGCGTCCCGGGCGACCTGCCGCGGATGCTGAGCAGTCCAAAGAAATGCAGGAGCGAGAGGAAGTTCTCCGGCTCGGCCAGCCGCTCCAGAGGAAAGCCCGGCTGGATCTGGGCGGCGACCCGCTCTTCGCCGATCACGCCGCGCAGCAGATCGAAGTTGCCGTTCAAGCGGCGCTCCTCGATCCGGCGCCCCACCGTGAGCAGGTGGCGCAGCTTGCCGTAGTCGATGCGCACGTTGCTGTCGATCAGGTAGGTGGGCACGGACCGGTTGGGCATGGAGCGCTTCAGGTAGTAGAGCACCATGTCGGAGTTATAGAGGTCATGTTCCGCCTCCTCGGCGAACCGGTAGCCGTTGTACCACTCGCCCATGATGCCCAGGGCGGTACCGGCGTCCTGACTGAACACGCCCAGGTCACGGTACATCTCGACCAGTCCCCGCACCTCCGGTTCGGTGAAGCCGACCATCTCGTTGAAGTCCGGCTCCAGGCTGATGTTTTCGCCGATGTTGAAGCCGCTGGTGACGTCGTCCATGGTGACCGGGGAGACGCCGGTGATGAACAGGCGCTCCAGACCGCCGCCGGGGCGGTCGGCGCCGCCCTTGAGAGTGGCGAAGAAGCTGCGGTAGAAGCCGCCGCCGTGGGTAAAGGAGTGATACGCCTCGGCCCCGTGGTAGGCCAGCACGGTGTTGGCGAAGTTGTCGTACTCGTCGATCAGCACGTACAGCGGGATGCCGTGATCGCCGGCGTAGCGGAACAGCTCGGCCAGTTTCTCGTCGATGGTCGGCGGCGCCAGGATTTCCCGCAACGCCGCTTCGGGAAACAGGTCGGGATGCCGCCGCAACGTCCCGCGGAGCTCAGTAAAGCAGTAGCCTTCGAACGACCGCTCCAGGGTTTCGAGCTTGTCTTTGACCATAGAGAAGTTGAAGCGCAGGGTGACGTACCGGCTGCGCTCCTCGGTCGGGTCGCGGCCGATGTCGGTGCGGGCGAAGGTGGCGTCGAACCGGTCGGCCCAGAAGCGGTCGTAGTAGCACTCCAGCAGCGACACCCATAGCGACTTGCCGAAGCGCCGCGGCCGGATCAGGAAGACGTAGCGCTCCTGCTCCAGCCGGCGCAGGAAGCGGGTCTTGTCGACGTACAGCCAGCCGTTGCGCTGAATGCGCATGAGGTCCGCCTCCCCGTAGGGAATGCGCGGAACGGCGGAAGGGGCGACCGGCGCCGAGTCAGGCACGGGTTGACTCTACCGCTCCTGTGGCGCCGGCGGCAACGTCACCGCACGGGGCGGGCCGCCGAACCCGCAGCGCGATCGCCCGGCGCCGCGCTTGGTTCGTCCGGCCGTCCGGCGCCCGCCAGATCGTGCCCCAGACACTCGATCAGCGAGATCGCCGACAACACCACCGACGCTGCGAAGCCGAAGCTGACGGTGACTTCGGGATAATCCGAGTCCCGGTGCTGGCCGAAGTTGCCGACGAAGTGCAGCTGATCCAACAGGAGACTGGTAGTCTTGGTGACATAACGGCTCTGGCGATCCGAACCGGTGATGAGCCGCAGTATCCCGACTTGTTGGCCTGCGGAGCGAGGCATCTTGCCTCGGTCGTCCGGGTCTACGCCCGCGTGTTTCCATTCATTTGGGATCGCGCGATCGGTCGGGAGTTCGGCGTCCCAGATCAGTTGCAGCGCCCGATTGGCGATGCTCCTGATCCAGACAAGCGCGTTCTCCGGGCGCGGGACGAGATAACCGATCGCCTCGCGCACGTAATCGCACAGCTCCCGGTCGACGGCTCCCTGCGACACCTGAGCAAGGCGCAGCTCCAGCAGGGATCGAACGTGGGTCTCAAATCCCGACGGCTCATCCAAAAGCCGCTGCAGATCGGATGCCGCCGGCGTCCGTGCTTTGGCGTAGCGCTCCATGAGGCGGCAGGAACTGCGCAAGCGCTTGTTCTTGACACGGCCCAATCCTCGCTCCGTCAACTCATGGCACCACTTGTCGGCATCCGGCACGGTGCCGCCGCCGCTCAGCATGACGAGGCGGGACTGCGCATCATCGTCACAGTCATCCCATAGCGCGTCGAGAAGCTGACGGCTTTCGGTCAACATGCCCTCCGCAGCTTGATCGACCGCCGGTTTGGCGAGAGGCGATCCCCGGTGATCTGCCCACAATCTATGCAGAAGCGCGCATAGCAGGACCGGCACGCATCCCGTCCAGTTGGCGATCTCCTTCCGCGCGGACTCATCGAACCCGCCGCGATCTTCGAGCGGCTGCAGGAACTCCTGCACGTCATCCCGGTTAAATGCAGTGACGCGAATCTCGTAGAAGATCGCCCAGAAGTCCGATGTCTGCGACTCCTCGGTCTTGCACAGATCTTGCAGCGGCTGCCGGCTTCCCGTGACCAGTCGGAGGCTGTTCGTCTGCGCCAACGCGCGCAGCCGGTCCCACAGGTCCCGCGTCAACCCGGTACCGGCAAGTACGTAATCGAATCCGTCGAGCACCACAAGCAGACACTTTTCTTCCCGTTCTAGTTCGTGAAATACATCCTCAACATCCTCATATACCGAGTCAATTTCGAGATCGATATACTCCGCAAGATCTGAACGATCGGCGACCCTCAGTTCCGTCCTGACTTCCTGCGCAAAGCGCAGAATGAACTCCTGGTCAGATGACGGAATCCGGCGGCGGAGATCGATGTGCGCGGCCGTCAGCCAGCCGTCAGTACGCCGCAATCCCTTGCGATAGGTCTGATATAGATGCCGCAGCAGAACTGACTTGCCGTAGTACGCCGGGCCGATCATCGACACGTGATCCGGCGACGGCTTACGCAAGTGCCCATCGATACGGCGCATGATCGCCTTCCGGCCTCGCATGAGTGGCGGCGACGCGCCCAACACCTGATACGGATTTTGCTTGTCATCGCTGTTCCGTCTCCATTCTGGTCCAAACGACCAGCTCGTCGAAGTCGACGTTCATCTCCATCCACCGGGCCATCAACGGTACGGAAAGCCGATACGTGCCGCCGCGGTACGAGGTATCGAGATCGACCAACTCCATTTCCCGGAGCTCGGCAATGTCATCAGCCACTTCCTGGTCGCGGCGCACGCGTACTCCGCACTCCTCAAACTGCCGAAGTAGCAATGGGATGTTGACTGCATCCGAACCGCGGTTCAGGCGGTGACACAGCGCCAGGATCAGCCGACGCCGCTCGGTACCGGCGTCGGCCCAGGGTTTCCGTAAGTGCTCATTGTCGCGCACCATCTCGGCCACGGCTCGCTCCAGGACGTCGATCGTGATCGTGCGTTCACCGCCGTCGGCGGCCTGATCAAACACCTGGCTGCAGAGCGACTGGATGAGCAACGGATAGCCCGCGCACAAGCTCACCAGCCGATCACGGGCCTGCGGCAAATAGCGCAGGCGGCCGGCGACCGGCTCGGTGACGAGCTGCCGGGCGTGGTCCTCCGGGAGCGCGCTGACGCCGATCCGATAACCAAGACCGAACAGCGCCGACCAGTACTCCTCCCGCAGTTTCTTGAGGCGGCGGGAGCCGGTGAGGATCGCGCCGAGTCCGGCTTGATGCTGCAAAAGGTGGCGGAGGTGCTCCGGGACCTGCACACCGGTGAGGCCGCGGTCGATCCCTTCCCGGAGCTTGTCGAATTCGTCGATCATGAGCAGAATCCGCCGGGGCTTGGCCGCCAGGATCGCCGCCTCCAGGTAGATCTCCAGGGTTTCGAAGGGATCAGCGCCGGCGAAGGCGCGGCGGAGAGCAGAGCGGAAGACGTTCTTGAACGGCTTGGCGGACTCGGTCCGCTCCAGATCGGGAATCCAGGTTTCGATGCCGGCGTCCCAGAGCGCTTCGCCGGTCCGTCGCGCCAACCGCATGAATACGTCTGTGGCCGCCATGCTGCCCAACGCATGGAGCGAGCAATACACCGGAATCCAACCGGGCAGCGCTCCGGTCTTGCCGAGCTGCCGCAGGATCGACGTCTTGCCGGTGCGCCGGTTCCCTTCCAGCAGGATGACGTTGGCGTGATCGCCGCCGCCGAGATGGCGCCTGATCCGATCCATGATGTCGGCGCGGCCGAAGAACATGTCGGCGCGATCGACCGGATTCCCGACGATGTACGGACTGCGTCCCAGGTCGCCCTGGTCACCGGACCGGCCGCTCGACGTCACCAGTACGTGAACCACCGCCTCGTCCTCATGCGGCACCGCATCAAGACGGCGAGCCCGACACGCTACGTCGATACGGTGCGACTCGGCGGAGTCTCGGGCGCGCACAGCAACGGGGATCTCGTGCGTCGCGCCCTCGGCCAAGTAGGCCGCTACGTCCGTAGCTACGGTTCCGTCCGGCTGCCGCGCCGTTACCTGCACATCGCGCAGAGGAACCGAATCATTGGTCACCCGAAGCCGCACCTCGCACGGAACCCCCGCCTCCACTTCCGTCGGGGTCACGTCGACATCGACCTTGGCCGCCCGCTGCAACGCCCCTGCCTCCCGCTCCGCAAGTTCCATCATGCCCCGCGTGCACGAGCGGAGACGGTCGAACAGATCCTCTTCGGAGCGGCCGATCACGTGCAGCGCCTCATGGAACCGCACCAGAGAGTGTTCCAGTATCACCAAGCGGCCGGACGTGGACGGAACCGCATCGTACCCTTTTAGCGTTGCCGCGGCCTTCCGGGCCGCTCTCAGCCACCCGCCGCATGACCGGTAGTCGGTGTCCGCAATTGCCAGAATCCCCGACGCCAGTTCGGACAAGGCGTCAGCGTCAAGGCCGTCGGCCGCCCCCGCCGCGGCCAAGCGCGCCGGCAGCCGCGTCTCCAACCAATCGGCGACCGGGTTCCTTTTTGCTTCCGACAGCAGGCGGTGGAGCATCGCCAGCGCGTCTGCGCGGCGCTCGCCGAGTTCCGCGAGCAGATCATCCTGCACCGGCAAAGGCGGGACCGGAACTCTGAGTGTGTCGAGCACGGAGGACGATAACGAACGGATCGTCGATCCGGCGGCCTTGCCTGACAACCAGAACCAATACACCGGAGACCGCAAGAGAGCAGCCAGGAATCCCGGTCGGATGATCCCCGCATACGGGCGAACCAATGCGATAGTCTCGTCCACCATTACCTCGTTCCAGCCGTTGTCCTCCACCAACGCTATATTGCCCAAGGTATCCACCATCGGCACCAGCAGATCACCTCGGCGAAGGAATCGTTCCGCAGAGTCGAACATGTGTGCCGGAAGGTAATGGGACGGCTTGCGGATTCGGGCATCCGTCACGTCGGCGGCGCGGAGCAAGGGGTGTATTCCTGCCCCGTTATCGTCGTCCGGATCGTATCGATTCCCGTCAAGTACCGTTGCGATCTCGCTCAGCCGCTTCACTTGCAGAAAATGATGATCTGTGCGCAGCCGCTTGATCTCGTTGTCCAGCATCGCGTTTCCCGATTTCTTGGCGATCAACTCGTACTCGCGAAGGGCGAGTTCGTGGATCGGGACGGACCATGACTCGACACCCGTCGACACGAAACCGGCAGGCGCCGGGCGATCACTGAGGCTCTCGGAAATGGCATTCGCATCTTCCCGAGCCGCCTCCCACGCCATCGGTGAGACGGTCACGAACCGCACGGTGTCGCGCGGTTCGTCGCGGATAAACATGACCAGATTCATGGACGTCCCCGTGCACGGCTCGAACGCCCCGGCCGGCAGCGCGACGACGGCCTGCACGCGGTAGTCCGACAAAAGCGCCTTCCTCAACGGGCGAGAATCGGCATGGAACAGCGGCCTCTGCGGCAACGCGACCACCGCTCGTCCGCCGGGCCGCAGGTTGGCTATCACGTGCTGCAGGAATAGCTCTTCGACGTGATCGCTGGGAAACGGGAAGTGCCGCTCGACGTGGTCGCGGGGAAACGGAAACATCCCGGAGCTCCACTCACTCGATGCCGTGCCCCACGGAGGCGCGGCGACGATGCAGTCGAATCCCCCTTCCGATCCGTCGCTGCCCAGCGGCTTGGCGAGCGCGTCGCCCCACTCCAAACCGGCGGGTTTGACGCTGGAAAGGAACAGCCGGCACAGCGTAACCAGATGCGCAAAGAGATCGATTTCCACGCCGGAAACGGGCGCCGGTCCACTGCGCGAATCCGGTGATGGCGGATTGAGCGCTACGTTGACCCGGCGCGCTGCTTCGACAAGCAGTTCGCCGTAGCCACAGCACGGGTCATAGACGCTTTCGCCAGGTTTGAGATCGGCCAGCGCCAACATGCACTCGGCGACCGGCCCCGGCGTGATGAACTGGCCAAGACCGTCGTTCCGGGCCACCATGTGGCGCCACCCATCGTCATACACGTCAGCCGCGCGACGGCGCCCGCTCGGTGTGCTCAAGTCAAGACCGTCCAACCAATCATGTAGACGGCCAGTCTCGGCCCTGCTCTCGGCCATTGCGAGCGGCAGCAGACTCAGTAGACTCCGTATCCCCGGAGGCAGCATCTTGTTGACGTCGCCCCAGGCCGTTGGCTCCAGCCCCATCCGCGCGAGACCAAGCGTTACGCGCGAAAGCGCGGCCGAGAACTTCCCGGGAAACTCCGGAGACTCTATCAATGTATCGATCGACTGCCGCTCGTCGCCGTCGAACGGGTCGCCCCACGTACCGCCGAGAAATTCTTTCCCCATGAACGTTCGGCCCACCTGACGCAGCCAACGCGGATCGTTCATCTTGTCGCCGTTTTGGTCTCTGAGCGGCTCCGTCTGGTGGTCTTGGGTACCATCCCGTCCTGCCCATGAGGCGAACAGGCCGGTAACCGCGTACCATACGGGGACAACGGAGTCTGAGGCTGCCGAACCTTCGATCAGGGCCCGGATGTCCGCACGCGCTTGATCGTCCTGGTTCACTGCTTCCCCTTCCGGCAACAATACTGCGCAAACCGTGCCGTCATTGCTTCACTCCGTCGGCCTCGGCCGAGCGCTCCGTTCGTGCGACCTCCCCGGCAAGACACTCCACCAACTCGACTGCCGAAAGCACGACGGACGCCGCGAAGCCGATGGTCACCTCGACACCGGGATATTCCCCAAGATGGGACCCGAAGTTGCCGACCCATTGCAGATAATCGATCAGCAGTGACGTTCTTCTGGTCACGTACTTGCTCCGTACCGGACGATCGGATCTCGTCAGTTCTCTCAGAACATGACACTTCTCACTTAACCGCAGCGTAAGGTCGCTACCGTCCGAATGGTAACGTTCGCGCGCCCGCTCGGAAAGCAGTCCCTGCGGAATCTTGCCGTCCGGGAACTCCATTTCCCAGACCAGACTCAGAGCATGCTCGACGATGAATCTCGCCTCGCGCAACGCATCTTTCGGCGGCGGCTTGATGCGGTCGACGGCGTTGCGAACGAGTCGGCAGAGCTCTACGTCCGCGCCGGTCGCCGCCACCTGCGCAAGGCGCAATTCCAGCAGGGACCGGATGTGCCGATCGAATGCAGTCCGGCTCCCAAAGGTCCGATTCAGGTCGGTCATCGCCGGCGCCTGCGCTTCGGCGTATCGTTGCATGAGTCGGCAGAAGCCGCGAACGCTATTGCGCGAAATATGGCCGAATCCTCGACTCACAAGCGCATCGCGCCGGTCGGCCGACAGGTCAGTAAGCGGTACGTCCTTTTCGCTCAGGGAGCCCAGGTCGGACCGTAGCGCCCGATCGCAGTCTTCCCATAGGGGGCCGAGAAGGCCGCTTGGATCGCGCAGCAACCTTTCAGCCGACCTGTCGATGATCTGTTTGGTTAGACGTGCTCCCCGGTGCTCCTCCCGAACGCGCTGTAGAAGGGCGCAGACAGCACAGGAACGCCGCCCGTCCAGTTGGCGATCTCCTTCCGCGCCGGCTCCTCGAACTCGCAGCCGGCGTCCCGCAACGGTTGCAGAAACGCAGGCCAGTCGGCTGCGTCGAGCGCGTGAACGCGGACGGGTTCGTGGTAGAAGATATTCCAGAGCGGAGAAGCCCGAGTTTCCCCGGTCCTGCACAGCTCGCGCAGCGGGCGACGGCTCCCGGTCAGAAGCCTGAGACTCGGCCGCTCCGCCATAGAGCGGAGCTGACTCCACAGCTTGGGCGTCAACTCCGTTTGCGCAAGCGCGTCGTCGAAGCCATCAAGAACGACCAGCAGTCGCTTGCCATCGTCTTCGAGCCCCTTAAAGACAACGTCCAGGCGTTCATGGACGCTCACGTCCTCGATATCGAGCCATTCAGCAGCCGGATGGATCGGACGCAACGCTTCTTTCACCGAATCGGCAAGCCGCTCCATGAATGCGCCGTCCGACTCGGGAGTCCCAACCCGTAGATCGATATACGCCGTGGTCACGTAGCAGACGGATCCGTTCCGGTGAACGTCCGCAAGATGCCGCAGCAAGACGGACTTCCCGTAATACGCCGGCCCCACCACCGATACGTGCCGCGGAATTTCCACCCTGAGCCAGTGATCCTCCACCTGCCGCACAAGGGATGTACGCCCCAGCATGGGAGGAGTCGAAGCTCCCCATACCTGATACGGATTGGCGGTCATCGCTTGTTCGCCTCCTGTTTGGCCCGCGCCACGAGCTCGTCGAAGTCCTTCTGCCGAAACCACTTCGACATCAACGGCACGGACAGTCGATACGCGCCGCCACGGTCGGTGTCGTCGAAGTCAAGCAGCTCAAGCTCGCGAAGCTCCGAAAGATCATCCGCGAGTTCCTTGACTCCGCGGACCGGCACCCCCTGGTTCTGAAGACTCATTTCGAGCAGACCGAGAGTGACAGCATCCGAACCTCCGGCCATTCGGTCGCAGAGCATCAGCAGCAGTCTGCGCCGCTCGGTCTTGGCGTAGTCCCAGAGCGTCTGAAAGTGTTCATTGTCGCGCACCATCTCCTCCGCTGCCCGCTCTACGACATCGGTCGTGATGGTTCGATCTCCCCCTGACGCAGCCCCGTCGAACACCCGGCTGCAAAGCGACTGAATCAGGAACGGCTGGCACGCGCAGAGTTCGACCAACCGGGCGCAAGCGTGTGGCAGGTACCGGAGCTTTCCTGCGACCGGTTCGGTGACAAGGAGTTTGGCGTCTTCGGTCGGCAACGCGCTGACCCCGACCCGGTAACCCAGACCGAACAGCGCGGACCAATAGTCCTCCCGCAGCTTCTTCAGGCGCCGCGAACCGCTGATGATCGCGCAAATCCCGGGCTGGTGCTGCAGCAGATGACGAATGTTCTTGGGAACCTGCGGACTGACGAGTCCGGCGTCGATGTTCTGCTGGAGCTCGTCAAACTCGTCGATCAGGTACAGGATCCGGCGCGGGCCGGCCGCCGCTACCGCCGTTGACACATAAAGTTGGAACGTCTCGAACGGGCGCTCGGCGGAAAACGCTTGTGACAGCGCGCGACTGAAGGCAAGTTCAAACGGCAGCCCGGGAGCCGGCCCCCCCACGTCGGGCGGCCATGCCTCGATGCCGGCCGCGTGCAGGGCGTAGCCGGTCTGCTGCGCGAGTACCCGGAAGACTTCTCGGGCCGAGACGACGGCGGTGCTCTGCAGAGAACAGTAGACCGGTATCCAACCGTCCGGCACATCCGATTTCTCGATCATCTTCAGGATCGACGTCTTTCCCGTCCTGCGGTTCCCTTCGAGCAAGATCACGTTGGCGTGGTCGGCCGCACCGAGCTGGCGTCTGATCTGCGCCATGACGCCTTCGCGGCCGAAGAACATCTTCGGGCGCACCTCCGGTTCGCTCCCCGTGTTGTACGGATTGGCTCCCAGGTCGCCCGGGTCGAGAGTCTCGCTGCCGGACCGCACTCGCACCGGTATCTCCTTCTCGCGGCGAACCGGCATGGCGTCGAGACGGCGAGCCTGCCACGCTACGTCGATACGGTGCGACTCGGCGGAGTCTCGCGCGCGGACGGCAACGGGCATCTCGTACGTCGCGCCCTCGGCCAAGTAGGCCGCTCCGTCCGTAGCTGCGGCGCCATCCGGCTGTCGCGCCGTGACCTGCAGGTCGCGCAGAGGAACCGGACCGTTGGTGACCCGAAGCCGCACCTCGCACGGAACCCCTGCCTCCACTTCCGGCGGAGTCACGTCGACGTCGACCGTGGCCGCTCGCTGCAACGCGCCTGCCTCCCGCTCGGTTAGTCCCATCATGCCCAGCGTGCACGAACGGAGGCGGTCGAACAGCTCCTCTTCGGAGCGGCCGATTGCGTGCAGCGCCTCATGGAACCTCACCAGCGCGTGTTCCAGTATCACCAAGCGGCCGGAGGCGGACGGAACCGCATCGTACCCCTTCAGCGTTGCCGCGGCCTTCCGGGCCGCTCCCAACCACGCGCCGCACGACTGGTAGTCGGTGTCCCCAATGGCGAGAATTCCTGACGCCAGTTCGGACAAGGCGCCCGCGTCAAGGCCGTCGGCCGCTCCCGCCGCCGCCAAACGCGCCGGCAGCCGCGTCTCCAACCAATCGGCGACCGGGTTCTTCTTCGCTCCGGACAGCACGCGGTGCAGCACCGCCAGCGCGTCCCCGCGCTGTTCGGTCAGTTCCTGCAGGACGGCATCTTGCACGGGGGCCGACGGCACGGGAATCGGCAGCGTGCGGAGGACCTCTACCGACAGCCGGCGGATCGTCGATCCTTCGGCATGACTCCAGAACCAATACCAATACGCCGGCGAACGGAGCATCGCCGCCAGGAACTGCGGACTTATCCCGTCGCCTGCGCGCACCACGGCAATCGCGCCATCGACGATCACCAAGTTCCAGGCGCCGCCGCTCTCGATCAATCCGATATTGCCGATCGCGTCCTCCAGGGGGACGAGCAGATCGGCGTCGCGCAGGAACAATTCCCCATATCGATCCCTCGACGTATCGAGAATCGCGGTTGGTAAACGAATCCGTGCGCCGGTCACGTCAGTGGCACGGAGCATGGCTCCAACTCCTCGGCTCGGCTGCGATTCCCATACTTCGTCCTCGTTGACATCTTCCTGAAGTATATCCGCAACATCCTCCAGCTGCCTCACCTTGAGCTCGGGGGTCTCGGCCTGCAGCCGCTTGATCGCGGCCTCAAGCGCGCCATCCGACGGCTTGACAAGCAGTTCATAGCGGCGGAGCGCGAGTTCGCGGACCGGAACGGACCATGACTCGACACCCGTCGACACGGAGCCGGCAGGCGCGGGGCGATCACTGAGCCTCTCGGAAATGGCTGGCGCAGCTTCCTGCGCAGCCTCCCACGCCATCGGTAAGACGGCCGCGAACCGAACGGCGTCACGCGGTTCATCGCGGGAAAACACGACTATGTTCATCGGTATGGCCGAGTGCGGCTCGAAAGCGCCTGCCGGCAGCGCGACTACGCGCTGGACGTGATAATCGGACAGAAGCTCCTTCCGCAGAGGCAAGGTATCGGCATGGAACAGCGGCCGCTCCGGTAACGCGACCACCGCCCGGCCGCCGGGGCGCAACTGTCCCATGACGTGCCTCAGGAACGGGCCACCTACCTCTTCTTCGTCGTCGCCGGCTTGCCATGACTCTACGGGAGGAACGGCAAGGATGCAGTCGAAGCCGGCTTCCGCTTCGTCGGGAACCGGCTTCTCGAGAGCGTCGGCCCATTCCAATCGAGGGGATACGGCGCCGGACAACGCGACGCGGCACAGCCCCACGAGATACGCAAATTCGTTCCATTCAACCCCCGTGACCGCCGTCAGCGGAACACGCGCGCCTGTTGTGGCGGCGCCGTTCTCCGCCTGCATCCTGCGGACCGCGCCGGCGAGCAGCCCGCCGTAGCCGAAGCAGGGATCGTAGACCCGCTCGCCCGGTGTGGGGGCGGCCAGATCGAGCATGAGATTGACGACCGTCTCGGGCGTGACGAACATTCCCGCACGGCGGTCGCGGCCTGCCACTTGGCGAACGTAGCCATCAAACGCAAGGGCGGCGTGCCGGCGATCGGCGGGATCGGCGAGGTCGAGGGCGCCGAGCCAATCAAGGAAGTCGCCCCATGCGGCAGTTTCTCGGGATTCATCGGTTTTGCGCTTGCGTTTGACGAGATTCGCGTCGAATGGACAGTGGGCGATGGCTACCTGATAAGACCATGCAATTTCTTCACCCTGTCCGTTTAGCTCGAATACCGCCTCCTCTGCATCGTCTTCCAGCGCCTCAAGTTCATCGTCAGTCATGTCAAGCCGAAGCCGCACGTCGTCGAGCGTCTTCCCGTCTCGTCGAGACTGACCGCACCGGTACCACCAGGCGATCAGAAGGCCAGCCCACGACATGAGCGCATGTGACTGGTGTTTTGCGCCGTCGGTGAACTCGGGGATCACTCTCTTGGACTCAGCGTCCCCGTCCCGGTCACGGTGCATATCTGTCGGGTCATCCATCGCTTGGTCTCCACGAACCATGAAGCAACAACCGTGCCATCATTGCTTCACCCCGTATTTCGTCAGCCAGTTGGTGAGGGTCTGGTAGCTGGCGAGCCCCACCAGCTCGGCGGCTCTGGTCTTGCTGTCGCCGGCTTCGTGCATGGCGCGGGCCAGGTAATGGCGCGCCACGTCCGCCAGCACGCCGGGCAGGCTGAAGCCGTTGCCGAGCGCGCGGCCCATCACCGCGCCGCCGCCGACAGCCGGCAGCAAGGCGTCGACCATCTCCTCCTCCTCGATCACGTCCCCCTCCGACCAGATCGCCGCCCGCCGCAGCGTGTTGGCGAGCTCGCGCACGTTGCCCGGCCACGTGTGCCGCAACAGAACGTTTCGTGCGGATGCGGAAAGTTTCTTGTCCGCATACCCGGGCTCACCGGCGCTGTCGGCATTGATCCCGGCCAGCAGGCGGCCGGCCAGCAGCCCCGCGTCGCCGGCGCGCTCGCGCAACGGCGGCAGCCTGAGCACCGCTACCGCCAAGCGGTAGAACAGGTCCTCCCGGAACCGGCCGCCGGCGACCTCCTCCGTCAGCGTGCGGTTGGTCGCGGCGATCACCCGCACGTCGACGCGGCGCGGCGTATCGGCGCCGACCCGGACCACCGCTCCCTCCTGCAGCGCCCGCAGCAGCTTGACCTGCGCCGGCGCCGGCAGCTCGCCGATCTCGTCCAGGAACAGCGTGCCGCCGTTCGCCGCCGCAAAGTAGCCGGGACGCGCGCGGTCGGCGCCGGTGAACGCGCCTTTCTCGTGCCCGAACAGCTCCGACTCCACCAGCTCCGGCGGCAGCGCGCCGCAGTTGACGGCGATGAACGGGCGCTCGCGCCGCGGGCTCGACCGGTGAATGGCGCGCGCCAGCAGCTCCTTGCCGGTGCCGGTCTCGCCCTCCAGCAGCACGGGGACGGAACGGGGCGCGACCCGGCGGGCGCGCAGGATCAGCCGCCGCATGACCGGGCTGCGATGGACGATCGCCTCGAACTCCGGCGCCTCGGGCGGCAGGCCGGCGCTCAGACGTTCAAGCTGCCGGTCCGGCCGCCGCAGCAGGTCGGGCAAAAAGTCCGCCGAGATGTCGAACGGGATCGATGCGGTGCGGACGCCGTGCTGGCGCGACGATTCGATCAGCGGCGCCGGAAAGCGGGTCTTGGCCAGGATGATCCAGACCGCGGCCATCGCCGGCGTGCCGGGGCTGAGGTGGAAGGTGAGCTCCGTGTCCCGGCGGGCCGCCAGCGCCCGTTCACACGCGCGCACCGCCGCGGCATAAATCTCCCCGAACTCGGTAGGACCGGTGAGCGCCTCCCGCACCAGGCAGACCTCCACCCCCTCCGCACGCGCACTGAGCCAGCGCACGTAGTCGTCCGCCTCGTCCCCGTAGTTGGTGAGCAGATACGCGGCATCGAACCGGCCGGAAGCGAGCGCCTGGGCAACCGGCCCCACGCCCGCCTCCCCGCTCCCCTCCACGGCCCGCAGATCGGCGTGGCCGATCCAGCTGACCAGAACCCGCGGCATCCCCGCAAGCATAACGGGAATACCGCGGCGCACAACGTCCCTTACCCGCGGCGGAACCCCGCGGTCAGAGCGGCTCCACCTCGACCACTTCGCCGCGCTCGAACGAGCGGACGCACGCCTCGATCACGAGCTGCCCCTGCAGCGCGTCCACGCCGGAGGCGTCGATCCGCTCCGGGGGCGCGCCCCGGTCGAGCTGATCGACCCAGCGGCCGATGCGGCTGTCGAACGTCTCATTGAAGCCGAGCATCCCGCCCAGGTACTGAAACGTCTCCGCCTCCTGGCTCTCCCGCGTGAAGAAGGTGAGCCGCTGGCACGCCTCCTCCAACAGGAACCGGCCCTTGGAGCCGGTCACGTCGCAGGTCTCCAGCCCGAAGCCGCCGCCGGCGTCGTAGCTGCCGGTGAGCGATCCGATCATGCCGCCAGCGAACTCCATGACGATCTTTGCGTTGGACCAGATGGCGCGGCCCTCTCCCTTCATGAAGAACGCCGCCACCCGCCGGACGTCGCCTGCGTAATACCGCATCACGTCGATCGAATGCGGGTGCAGCGCGCGGACGTGGAACCACGGCGAGGTCTCCACCGGATTGTTGATCCACATGGTCATGCCGATCATGTGCAGGGTCCCGAGCCGGCCAGAATCGACCCATTCCTTGGCGCGCTCGGCGGCCGGTGTGAAGCGGTGGTTGAGGTTGATCCCGTAAGGCAGCCCCTTGGACGCCGCCAGATCGACCATCTTGCGCGCTTCGTCGATCCGGTTGGAGATCGGCTTTTCGCCCAGGACGGGGATGCCGGCCTCCAGCAGCTCCACGGTCGGGGCGTAGTGATCGCCGCCGTTCTCCTCGCCCTTGGTGCAGACGCTGCACGCCGCCAGATCGATGCGGCCGGCCAGCATGTCGGCGATGGAGGTGAAGGCGCGCGCGCCGTGCGCGTCGGCCAAGCGGGTAGCGCGCGCCGCGTCGACGTCGCAGACCGCCGCCACTCGGCTCTTGGGATGCTTGGCGTATGCTTGGGCGTGGCGGGTACCGATGCCGCCTGCGCCGACGATGCCGATGTTCATGTCGCGCGCAGCTTAGCACGGCGCCCGGCGGAGGGAGCGATGGAGCGGAAATCGGGATACGTGACCGCCAGCGACGGCGTGCGGTTGCACTACGACGAGGCCGGCGCCGGCAAGGCGGTGGTGCTGATCCACGGCGGCGGCCTCAGCAACGTGTGGTGGGAGCGCACCCTGCCGCCGCTCAGCCGCCGGTTCCACGTGGTCGCGCCCGACACGCGCGGCTGCGGGCGCTCGCAACGCACCCCGTGGGGCCACCGCACCGCCCGCTACGCGGCCGACGTGCGGGAGATCATCCGTGCGCTCGGTCTGCGCGACGTGACGCTGGTCGGCTGGTCGATCGGCGCGCGCACCTGCTACTCCTACCTGGAGCTGTTCGGCGCGCACCGGCTGCGCGGCGTGGCGCTGGTCGATGAGACCGTGCACGTCTCCGTCCACACGCCGGCCCCTCCCGGCTCGGAACAGCGCCCGGACGAAAGCGAAGGCGACTACCGGCGACGCAAGATGCGAATGCTGCTCGGCCCGGTCTACGGCCCGCAGGCGTCCGCGGAAGAGATCGAGCGGCTGGCCGACTCCGCGTCAGGCTACGCGCCGGCCGGCGTGACGCTCGGCCCCGACTACCACGCGCAGGACTGGCGCCCGCTCTGCCCGGCGATCCGCGTGCCGGTGCTGGTGGCCGCCGGCCGCCACAGCGGCGCATTGCCCGGCTGCCGGTACGCGGCCCAACACATCCCCGGCGCCCGCCTGGAGGTGTTCCGGGACAGCGATCACGCGCCGTTCTACTCGGAGGCGGAGCGGTTCAACCGCGTGGTCACCGAGTTCGTCAACGACCCGCAGCCGGCCGGACCGTAAAGCCGCTCCGCTACGGGTCGGCGACCTCGTCGATCGTCTCGCCGACCAGGCCGAACAGCTCGTCGATCTGCGCCGGCGTGATCGGCAGCGGCGGCGCCAGGGCGATGGTGTCGCCGGTGACGCGGATGAACGCTCCCTTGCGAAAGGCGCGGTGCAGCGCGGTCATGCCGCGCACGGCCGGCTTGCCCGGAACCGGCGCCAGCTCGATGGCCGCGGTCAGGCCGATGTTGCGGACGTCGATCACGTGCGGCCGGCCGCGCAGAGCGTGCGCGGCGTTCTGCCAGTGGTCGCTCAGATCGGCCGCGCGCGTCAGCAGGCCATCCCGGCGGTAGACGCCGAGCGTGGCCAGCGCCGCGGCGCAGGCGAGCGGATGGCCGGAATAGGTGTACCCGTGCGTCAGCTCGATCGCGCCCTCCGGCCCGGCCATGAACGTGTCGTAAATCTCGTCGCGGACCGCCACCGCCCCCATCGGCACGGCGCCGTTGGTGAGCCCCTTGGCCAGCGTCACCACGTCCGGCAGCAGGTCGAAGTGCGCCGCCGCGAACGGCGACCCGAGCCGGCCGAAGCCCGTGATCACCTCGTCGAAGATGAGCAGGATGCCGTGCCCTGCGGTGATCTCCCGCAGCCGCTCCAGGTAGCCGACCGGCGGAACCAGCACGCCGGTGGAGCCGGCCACCGGCTCCACGATCACGGCGGCGATCGTCTCCGCGCCGTGCAGGGCGATCAGGTCGAGCAGAGCGTCGGCGCGCTCGGCGCCGTGTTGGGGCTGCCCGCGGGAAAAGGCGTTGCGCGCCGGATCGTGGGTGTGCGGCAGGTGGTCGACGCCGGGCAGCAGCGGCCCGTACGGCGTGCGGTTGGGGCCGATGCCGCCCACCGCAGCTCCGCCGAAGCCGACCCCGTGGTAGGCGCGCTCGCGTCCGATCAGGCGCGTGCGGCCCCCCTCCCCGCGCCGGCGGTGATAGGCGATGGCGATCTTCAACGCGGTGTCGACCGCCTCCGAACCGGAGTTGACGAAAAACGGATGGCCCAGATCACCGGGCAGGAGCGCCGACAGCTGCGCCGCCAACTCGAAGGCGGCCGGATGGCCCATCTGAAAGGAGGTGGCGTAGTCGAGCTCCGCGGCCTGCCGCCGGATCGCCTCCACGATCTCGGTCCGGCCGTGGCCGGCGTTCACGCACCACATGCCGGCGATCCCGTCGATCAGCCGGCGGCCGTCCTTGGACCGGTAGTAGACGCCTTCGGCGGACACCACCAACCGCGGCTCGCGCTTGAACTGCCGGTTGGCGGTAAACGGCATCCAGTAGGTCTGCAGGTCCGGGTCGCTCTTCTTCGTTGACACCAGCTCCCTCCGATCGGAGAATCGTCACCCGACCGTACCGCCCCCGCCGGCCCGTGCTCAAGGTCACGCCGCTTTGCCCATGCCTGCAGAACCGCCGCCCTACGGAGTCGTCAACGCCCGCAACTGCGGGATGACCGCGCGCGACGGCGCGTGGCTGGCCACCGACGTCTGGCGGCCGGCGCGCGACGGGCATCTGCTGCCCGGCCCGTTTCCCGCCATCCTGCTGCGCACTCCGTACGACCGCGCGCGCCCCACGCACCAGCGGGCGTGCGAGTTCTTCGCCGGCCACGGCTACCTGGCCGCCATCCAGGACTGCCGCGGGCGCTACGGATCGGACGGGGACTTCGTCCTGCTGGCGAACGAGGGCCCCGACGGCTACGACGCCATCGAGTGGCTGGCGTCGCTGCCGTACTGCGACGGCAACGTCGGCACCTGCGGCACCTCGTACCTGGCGTGGGTGCAGAACGCCGCGGCGATCGAGCGGCCGCCGCACCTCAAGGCGATGTGGGTCAACCAGGGCGGCGCCAACGGCAACACCGCCACGCTACGCCACAACGGCGCGATGGAGCTGCGCTGGCTCACCTGGGCGGTCACCTTCGGTACCGTATCGCGCGAAGCGCAACGCGACCCGGCGCTGCAGGCCCGCCTGACCCGCGCCGGCGAGCGCATGTACGAATGGCTCAAGCGGCTGCCGTGGCGGGGCGGCGACTCGCCGCTGGCCGGCCTGCCGGTCTATGAGCGCTGGGCGCGCGACCTCTACGAGCACGGCGACGACGGTGAGTTCTGGCGGCAGCCCGGGCTCAACTTCGCCGCCCATTACGACCGGACCGCCGACGTGCCTACCATGTACGCCGGCTCCTGGTACGACTCCTATACGCAGGCGACGACCGAAAACTACCAGGCGCTGAGCGGCCGGCTGGCCGGCCAATCCCTGCTGATGGGGGCGTGGACGCACGGCGAAGCCACCATGGACGCCTGCGTGGCCGGCGACGTCGACCTGGGGCCGGGGTTGCCGGTCGCCGGCAACCTGGCGGCCGACGTCAACCACCTGATGAAGCGCTGGTTCGACCGCCACCTGCGCGGCCGGTCCGGCGGCGACCCCGACCCGCCGGTGCGCCTGTTCGTGATGGGCGGAGGGCCGGGCGGCCTCACCGCCGAAGGGCGGTTGCAGCACGGCGGACGCTGGCGCGCCGAACGGGAGTGGCCGCTCGCGCGCGCAGTGGCCACGCGGCTGTACCTGTCCGCCGGCGGGCGGCTGGCGTCCGCTCCGCCGTCTGCGCCGGCCGCGCTGACGGCCCGCTTCGATCCCGCCGATCCGCTGCCGACCATCTCCGCCAACGTCTCCTCCCTCAATGAGATACTGCCGGCGCCGGAACGCTTTACGCCGGACGCGCCGAACGCCCTGACGCGGCTCATGGTGGCGCCGGGCGGCGCCGATCAACGGACGCGGCCCGGCCTGCACGGCTGCGCGCCGCCGTACGCGCCGCTTGAGTCCCGCCCGGACGTGCTGCTGTTCGCCACCGAACCGCTGGCGGAGCCGATGGAAGTGACCGGACCGGTCGCCGCGACCATCTACCTCTCCTCCGACGCGCCGGACACCGACCTGTTCGTGATGCTGCAGGACTACTACCCGCCGAGCGCGGCGTGGCCGGACGGCTACCGTCTCAACGTCGCCGACGGCATCATGCGCGTGCGCTACCGCGACGGCATGGACCGGCCGCAGCTCATGGAGCCGGGCCGCGTCTACCGCGTCACCGTGCCGCTGTATCCGACCGGCAACCTGTTCGCCGCCGGCCACCGGCTGCGGCTGCTGGTGAGCTTCTCGTCATTCCCGCGCTTCGACGTCAACCCCAACACCGGCCAGCCGATCGGCCGCCACACGCGCACGCAGGCAGCGGCCAACACCATCCACGCGTCGGCCGAGCACCCATCCGCGGTCGAGCTGCCGGTGGTCCCCGCATGAGGCTCCGTAGCGACCGCGGCCGCGTGGTGATCCTGGCCAAGACCGGCCGGTCGGCGGCCTGGCACGGGCTGACCGGCGATCAGCGCCGCTCCGCCGAACGGGAGCACGTCGACCTGATGCTGTCGATCGCCGCCCGTCACAGCCTGCAGCGCCTGGAAGGCTTCCGCCTGATCGGGCGGCAGGGCGGTTGGGAGCGGTTCTGGGTGATCGAGTTTCCCGGCCTGGCCGGCGCCGAGGCGTGGATCGAGGCGGAGATGGCGCCGCCGTACGGGACGCACGGATTCTATGAATATCACCTGACGCGGCCGCTGGCGCCGGAAGCGCTGGCCGGCTGGCTGCCGGGACCGCCGCGCGTGATCGAGCCGCAGGCGGCCGATCCGCAGGCGATTCCCGCGCTGACCGCCGACCGGTCCAGCATCGTGGTCCTGCAGTTCTCGCGGACGGTGGCGGGTACCGGCCACGAGGAAGCCGAGCGCACCGGCGACCTGCGCCGGATCGCCGCCGAGCGCGGGATGCTGAGACTGGAGTGCTTCCAGCTCATCGACCCGGTCCCGGAGTGGCATCGCGCCTGGATCGCCGAGTTCCCGGACCTGGCCGGCGCCGAGGAGTGGATCGAAGCCGAGGCGGCGCCGGCGCGCGCCGCGCACGCCGAGCGCACCACCTGCTTGGCGCGCCGCTGGGCGCCTGAGTACTTCGCCTCCTGGCGCCGGCCGTGACGGTCCGGCCGTGACCGGCCGCCTGGGACGCGCCGCCCGATGACGATCAGTCCGTGACCGGCCGTCCGCATCGGCCGGTCCGCGGCGGCTGAGCGGAGCGGCGGAACCCGGCGCCATGCTCCTGGGACAGCCGCTGCCGGTGGTTGCGGCGGCGGCCGCGATCGTGACCGCCGCATCGGCGCTGCAGGCGACCATCGGCTTCGGTCTGGCGCTGTCGGCGATCCCGCTGCTCCATCTCAGCGGCTTCGCGCCGCCGGAGGCGATCGCCATCTCCAGCTCGGCCATGCTGGTGCAGATGGCCAACGGCGTGCTGCGGCTGCGCGCCTGGGTCCGGCCGCAGGAGCTGATCGGGCCGCTGGCGGTCCTGATGGCGGCGCTGGCGGCGGGCGTGCTGGCGCTGCGCGCGGTGGTCGCGGTCCGTCCCGAGCTGGCCCGGCAGGCCGCCGGCGCGGTGGTGCTGCTGGCCCTGCTGGTGCTGGGGCTCCGGCGGCCGGCGCCGCGGCCGCGGGTGGGGACGGGGTGGACGGTAGTGGCGATGGGCGCCTCCGGGTTGCTGGCCGGCTCGACCGGCATGGGCGGCGCGCCGCTGGCGCTCTGGACCTACGCGCACCGGTGGCCGCCGGAGCGCATCCGCGCCACCATCTGGGCGATCGGGCTGCCGGCCACCGCCACGCTGCTGGCGCTGCTGGCGGTCGCCTTCGGCGCCAGCGTGGTCCGCGCGCTCGGGCTGGCGGCGCTGCTGGCCCCGTGCGCGCTGGCCGGATCGAACGCCGGGCTGGCCCTGGCCAAGCGCATTCCGGCGGCGCGCATGCGGGCGGCCGCGTTCGCGGCGCTGGCGGCGCTCGGCGCCGGCGCGATCGCCCGCCCGCTGTTGTAAGGTATCATCGCAGACACTCAGGGCACTCGGGGAGGATTCCACATGCGCCATTCACTGCTCGCGACCGTACTGTGCGCGGCGCTCGCTACGGCCGGCGCCGCCGGCGCCGACGACGTCGCCTTCGTCGCCGCCGATGGCGAGGCATCGGACGAAGAGGCATCGCCCCGGTCCGCCCACGCGGCGATCGCCGCCGGTGAGCGCGGCGAGCCTGCCGCGCGCGCCGGTTTCGACCTCTATCTCGACGAAGCCGGCGCCGAGCTCACCTACCACAAGGAACCGTGCGCGCCCGAAGACCTGCGGGGGCGCTTCTACCTGCACGTGTTTCCGGCGGACCCGGCGGAACTGACCGGGGACGAGCCGCAGTCCGGCTTCTCCAACCACAGCTTTTTCTTCCGCGATCATGGGGCGCTGCTGCCCGGCGGCGCCTGCATAGCGCTGGTCCCCCTGCCCGCCTACGAAGGCGGCATCGCCCGCTTCCGCACCAGCCAGGGCTATGACGGGGAGTCGATCTGGGAGGCGGACTTCCGGGGCGACGCCGACCGCTTTCAGCAGGCGCACGCGGCGATCGCCGCCGGCGAGCGCGGCGCTCCGGACGCAGTCGAGATTGCCCCCGCCAAGGCGCCGGACGACGCGGTATCGACCGCCGACGTGCTGGAGGTGCTTGAAGAGATCAACCTCAAGCTCGACCACGGCAAGCGGATGCGCTCCGGCGGAGCGCCCGACTCCGGCATAGGCGGCGGCCCGCACCTGCCGTTCCGCTACCTGCTCGGCGCCGCCGACCTCAACGCCTACCTCAAGCAGCTCGGTTCCTACGGCGCGATGAGCGAGTTCTTCTTTCCGTTCGTCAACGGCGGCGCCGGAACGCTGCGCTGGAGCCTGGACCGGAACCTGCAGCTCGGCATGGAGTACGGGAAGTTCAGCCAGGAGGTGCGGGGCTTCGCAAAGCACTCGGCCGATGCGGCGGGACCGCGCGACACCGTCGACGCAAACGGCGACGGCTACGACGACTACTACAGCTACGCCGGATACGTCCAGCGCTATTTCGCCGGCGTCTTTCAGTACAAGTGGGAGGCCGCGCCCGATCTGCTCTACGTGACGGCCGGCGTCAAGACCGGCCTTGCCTTCGAGCGGCTGCGGTACGGCATGAATCGCCGCCAAGTGCTCACCGACACGCTCGGCGTCGCGGCCGGCGGCAGCTCCTGGAAACGGACCAGCCTGCTCGGCAGCGCATACGCCGGGTTGCAGATCGGACTGGACGGCGGCCTCAACGTGTTCAAGCTCGGTATCGAGGCGGGCGTGACCGGACACTACGCGCTGGCCGCCTGGGCGCCGGCCATCGGCGTGCACCGGCGCGCCCCCGCTCCTCCCAACGCGTGGCAGGCGCATAACGTCTGGGTCTCCATCGGCCCGCAGTTCCACTACTGAAGCCCGAATCGCGGAATGCGCGACAGGATCGAAGACCGGACATGAAGGCGCCCGCCACGCTCGACTACAGCCTCGACACGTTCCGGGGCGACCTGTTCGGCGGCATCACCTCCACGGTGGTGGCGTTGCCGGTCTCGCTGGCGTTCGGCGTAGCGTCGGGGCTCGGAGCGGCGGCCGGCCTGTACGGGGCGATCGCGGTCGGCTTCTTCGCCGCCGTGTTCGGCGGCACGCGCTCCCAGATTTCGGGTCCCACCGCGCCGATGGCGGTCGCCATGTCGGTGATCATCACCGCCCACGCCTCCAACCTCTCGGAAGCGCTGACGGTGGTGATGGCCGGCGGCCTGTTGCAGGTGCTGTTCGGCGTGCTCGGCATCGGCCGCTTCATCGCCTACACGCCGCACGTGGTGGTCTCCGGCTTCATGACCGGCATCGGCGTCATCGTCATGCTGATTCAGACGCTGCCGTTCCTGGGGGCGCCGACCGCTTCCGGCGGCGCGATGGGCGCGGTGCGCGCCTGGCCGGAGACGCTGGCGAACGTCAACTTCAGCGCTCTGGCCATCGCCGGGGCGACCCTCGCCATCGGCGCGCTCTGGCCGCGCCGCCTGACGCGCGTCGTTCCCGGATCGCTGGTGGCGCTGATCGCCGGCACGCTGCTCGGCGTGCTGGTGTTCCGCGGCGCGCCGGTGATCGGCGAGGTGCCGAGCGGGCTGCCGCAGCTCCACCTGCAACTGCCGTCCGCCGGCTTCCTGCTGCGCGCGCTGCAGCCGGCGCTGATCCTGGCGCTGCTCGGTTCGGTCGACAGCCTGCTCACCTCCCTGGTGGCCGACTCGCTCACCGGGACCCGTCACAACCCGGACCGGGAGCTGGTGGGCCAGGGCCTGGGCAACGTGGTCGCCGGCATGTTCGGGGGCGTGCCGGGGGCCGGCGCGACCATGGGCACGGTGACCAACATCCGCGCCGGCGGACAGACGCGCATGTCGGGCGTGATTCGCGCCGTGCTGCTGCTGGGGCTGGTGCTCGGTCTGGGCCGCTACGTCGAGCCGATTCCTCACGCCGTGCTGGCCGGCATCCTGATGAAGGTCGGGTGGGACATCGTCGACTGGCGCATGGTCCTGCGCCTGCACCGCATCCGGCGCGAGCACCTGATGGTGCTGCTGCTGACGCTGGTCCTGACCGTGTTCGTCGACCTGGTGACCGCGGTGGCGATCGGGCTGATCGCGGCCGGCATGGCGCACGCCAGGCAGCTCGAACGGCTGGAGCTCGACAGCGTGGTCTCCGTCCCGCTGCTCGACCGGACCTTCCTGCCCGATACCGCCGCGGCGGCCGATCCGTACTCGGCGCGGGTCGGTCTGATCGCGCTCCGCGGCAGCTTTACCGTCGCCTCCGCCCAGAAACTGGTCCGCGTGATCGGCCCCGACATCAAGGACCACGAGGTGGTGATCTTCGACTTCTCCGGGGCCACCTACGTCGACGACAGCGCGGCCATGCTGATCCGCCAGCTCCTGGACCTGGCCGAGGAGGAGGAGACTCGGTGCGTGGTGATGGGTCTGGCCGGCCCGGTCGCCCACACGCTCCGCGCCCTCGACGTATTGCACGGTGTCCCCGCGGCGCAGGTCGTCTCCACGCTCGACGAAGCCCGCCAGACCGCGCAGGGGCTGCTCGCCCCCTCCCCGGCGCCTTCCCCCTCTCCCCGCTCCTGACGAACGCGATCTCCCACCGATAGCCGCCACGCTCGGCAGATCGCGCCCTCCCCACGCCCACTCATCCGTCACCAAAGCCCACGACACCCAAGAGGGAGAGCCCCCGGCCCGCCACTTGACAAGCCGGCCTAAGTGTGTTACGGTAATCTCATGCAAAACCGCCCAACACCCCACGCTAATAACTCCGAAGATTTCTACCAACTCGAAAAGAAGCGCAAGAACCTGCTTGAAGGATTTCTCGAAAACGATTTCAACGATCCTATTCGCCGTCTTCTCCAAAACCTTTACCCCGACCAGGCTCACTATATCTATGAGCTGATCCAAAATGCCGAAGACGCCGAAGCATCGCAAGTCCGTATCGACCTTTACACCGACAGAGTCGAATTTGAACACGATGGGAAGAAGCGTTTCACCATAGACGATGTCGACTCAATAACCGCTATCGGCCGCAGCACTAAAACCGACGACCCCACAAGCATCGGGAAGTTCGGCGTAGGGTTCAAGGCGGTGTTTGCCTACACGGCCACGCCGCAGATCAGATCCGGGCCGTTCCATTTCCGAATTCGAGAGATGATAGTACCTGAACTCATCGACGCGATCGATGACCCCCAGAACCCCCAGACTGTATTCGTATTCCCGTTTGACGCGCACGACAAACGACCCGAAGACGCTTTCAACGAGACGTACAACTTTCTTAGCGACTTGAGCGGCCACACGCTACTGTTCCTCAGAAACATCCGTAGAATCGAGTACCGCCGGCACGCTGAGAACGAAGAAATTGACCAACAAATGAAATTGGAACGTGTAGAACGAGATGACCCGTTCATCGATATCCGGTCCCAACGTTTGATGGAGCACCATACCGTTCACCAGTATCTGCGGTTTGAAAACGATGTCTCCGTTGAGGATGAAGGCGAAAAGCGGAACTGCCCTATCGCCGTCGCTTTCAGATTAGAAAACGGGAAGATCGTGCCACTGGAACCTGGTCGCGTGTTCATCTATTTTCCGGCGATCAAAGAGACGTCGAATCTTCACTTCCACCTGCATGCTCCGTTTGCATCCACCGTAGCCCGTGACAGCGTCCGAGACTGTCCCGCCAATGATGAGCTGCGCGATCATCTTGCAGACTTAGCTGCCCGGTCGATGCACACAATCCGCGGCCTCGGTCTATTGGACGTCCCGTTTCTCTCCCTGCTTCCAAACAGCGGTGACAGTTTGTCCGACTATTATGAACCTATCATGAAGCGATTGATTAGCGAGTTCAAAGACGCGCCTTTGACACCCACGAGTACTGGCAGCCACGCCAAGGCATCGGCTTGTTTCCGCGCTTCGGCAGGTCTACCGGATGTCGTATCCGAGCGCGATCTGGCCGACCTCCTGGGCAGAGACGATCGTCTGACTCGGTGGATCAAGAACCCGCCTCAACGTCACCAGAGGGAAGACAGGTTTCTTTCGATGCTCGATATTCCAGAAATGGGTGTCGACGGTCTCATTGGAGCGCTGAAAGGCAGCAGAGGCTTGACGTGGCTCAAGCGCAGGACCGACGAGCAGTGCCAGAAACTACTTTTGTTTCTCGAAAGATATCGGTCTATATTTTCTCCTTCACCGCCTTTCCGCGATGTACCAATCGTTCGGTGTCGTGACGGAGAGTTTCGACCAGGACCAGAGTGTTACTTCCTCCGCGACGGGGATACTGAGGACGATGACTTCCACTACGTCGACAGCGGGGTGTATACTTCGCTGGAGAACGATGATAACGAGAGAGCATACGGGTTTCTGGAGAAGATCGGCGTTCGCGAGGTGGGCGAAAGAGATCAGATCGCGTTGGTTCTCAAGCGGCGTTACGGGAGCAAGACCTTTCAGCCGCTGGTAGATGATATGATCCGCTTTGTGACGTACTTCGTCGAAGCGAACCGCGAAAATGAGAAGATCGTCTCGCTGTTCGATCGATACCGGATCTTTCGGACTGCGGACGAGGATGAGAATGGGGACGCCATATGGGCGCAGCCAAATCAAGTGTTTCTGGACGCACCGTATTGCGATACCGGTTTGAAGGCTTACTATGATGCTGTTGGCGCGGAAAAAGGTGGAAGACGGCTCCTCTCTTCGGTGTATGACAATGGTAGTATCGACAGACAGTCTCTCTCGGAGTTCGCGACCGCAGTCGGAGCGCAAACCGCGTTGGAGCATGTGGAGCAGGAGATTCGGCGTACTCACCCCGAGTGGAACCATCTCATTGAGAAAGCTGAAGGAGCCCGGTGGACAGATTATTATGTAGACGTAGATTTCGTAATTTCCGAGTTTAGGCATCTGTGGAGCAATCCGTCGGAGGCAAAGTCGCGTCTGATTTGGCTGACGATGCGTGACGTTCCTGAGAAGGCATTGAAAGCGAGATTTCGGCTGAACGGGTCGCACCCGTATCGGGTGGGAGCTTCGACCATTGTGCACGATCTGAGGAGTGAGAGTTGGGTTCCACAACGGACGGACGAAGGCATACGGTTCGTGGTCCCTGCTGAGGCATCCAGCGATCGTCTCCCGGAGGGTTTTCTGTTTGAGCCCGGAGCAAGGTGGCTCCAGGCAATCCAATTTGGGGACAGGGCTCAATCCGAGGAAAAGGCAGATTCGCCACGTGACAGAGAGCGAAGTGCGCAAGAATCTGGTTTTCGTTCCGCGGATCACGCCGATAAGGCTAAGCGCATGTATGAGTTTATGGAGAAACACGACGTACCTTTCGAGGAGTTCGAGGACTTCATACGGCAACGATCGCCGGGAGCGGACACTCGCTCGAAGACGGCCGAGTTTCCTCAAAGAGAGTCACGGGATCGGGCAGGACGCCGAGAGCGGATCCGGCGGGAGTATGACGGAGCGCCTCCGAAAGAGGCACACCGGACCGAGAGCGAAATACCTCGGAGGCCCATGTCAAAGGAAACACTCAGAGAGTGGTACACCAATGACGCGCAGGAAATGGTGTGCCAGATATGCAATATGGAGATGCCGTTCAAGCGGCGAGACGGCCTGCACTACTTCGAAGCTGTGGAAGTGCTTGCAGGGCGGCGCTTGCCGAAGGAACACGAGTCGCAGTATCTGGCTCTCTGCCCGACGTGCGCAGCAAAGTATACGGAGTTCGTCAAACGCGACCCGGAGGAGATGGACAAGGTCGAGCGCGCGCTGATTGCGGCGAACGGACATGAAATCTCCGTGAGATTGGACTCTACAGAGCGCTTGCGATTCGCGGGGGATCATCTGATCGACGTACAAGAGATTCTCAAATCTATTCGTAGTGAGTCTCAAGACGGCGAGTGACGCGGTGGCCGGCATCCCTTGATCCTGCCATGCCGCGCCCACACTTCCAGCTTGGACCTTGGACTCCGCACGAACGATAGAATGGACCGGACCGGCAACTTCGGCGCCGAAGTCGTGAACCGCGTCGGGGCGGCGCGCTTCGACCCTTCCCGGTCGATGGGGATTCGTCCAGCGCAAGCGTTCGGCCGCACGGTTGGGCTTCGGCTTCCCGCCGATGCTACGCATCGCACCGTAACGGCCGTCCCAGCCCCGCCAGGAGCGAGCTTCATGTAGCTCCGGTTGGGGTCCGCCAAACCCTTCCGAGCAGCCGTGCAGCGACACGGCCGGCTGGGTGCGGGCGGTACGGCCGTCCCGGCGGATGGGTGCCGGCTGTGGCCCGCCGGAAATTTTCTTTTGAGACACTTGTTTTCTACAGCGAAAGTGTCGTATACTCCAAGCGATGCCGAACGAAGGCGACCGAATCGCCATAGACGAGCTGTGCGCGCTGGTCGATCTGTCCAGACGCACCGTCCGTTACTACGTCCAGGAGGGACTGGTCGACCGGCCCGCGGGGGCCAAGCGCGGCGCCTACTACACCCGGCGCCACGTGGAGCAGCTGATGGCGATCCGCACCTGGCAGCGGGCGGGGCTGAGCCTGGAGCGCATCCGCGAGCTGGTGACCGGCCGCGGCGAGCGCTCCGCGCCGCTGCCGCCGCAACGCCGCCCCCGTCCCGGCGAGGTGACGTTGCGGACCCACGTCACCATCGCCCCGGGCGTCGAGCTGGTGATCGACCCGCGCGAATCCGGCCTGAGCCCGGAGGAGGTGCGGGCGGTCGTCCGTCGAACGGCATCGCTCATCGACCAGACACGCAAGAAGGAGGATGCAGAGTGATGAGAACGATGACGATCGTGGCCGCAACGATGGAGACCACGCACGGAGACGTGGTGTTGGAGGAGGTCGGCGTCGACGCCGGGATCGACGATCTGATGGCGGTGGTGAGCGTGTGTCAGCGGTACCGCAACCCCGGCGCCACCCACGTCGAGGCGGTCTACACTTTCCCGCTGCCGCTGGACGCGGTGCTGCTGCAATTCGAGCTGGAGCTCGGCGACCGGCGGATGGCCGGTACCGTAATCGCCAAGTCCGACGCCGAGGAGCGGTATGAGAACGCCATAGCCGCAGGCGACGCGGCGGTGCGCCTGGAGCAGTCGCAGCCCGGCCTCTACACCGCCAACGTCGGCAACCTGGCGCCGGGCGAGACGGCGACGGTGCGCTTCCGGTACGGGCTGCTGCTGCGCTGGAACGGCGACGTCGTGCGGCTCATGATGCCGACGACCATCGCCCCGCGGTACGGCGATCCGACCGCCGGCGGCGGCCTCGCCCCGCACCAAGCGCCGGAGTACGCCTTCGACGCCGAACGCTCCTTTCGGCTGCAGGTGGCGGTGCGGGGCGTGCTGCAGTCGGCGCGCTGGGCGTCGCCTTCGCACGCCCTTGCCGTCACGCCGCAGCCGGACCGGACGGTGATCGAGATCGCGCGGCCGGCGGCGATGGACCGCGACGTGGTACTGGAGGCCACCGCCGTGTGGGCGGGCGCCGCGCAGGCGGGCGCCGCGCACGCTGCCGATGGCCGGGCGCTACTCGCCCGCGACGGCGAAGGCTGGATCGCCTTGGCCAGTTTCCGCCCGGAGTTGAACGACCGGACCGGGCCCGCCGCGCACCGCAACGTCAAGATCGTGGTCGATTGCTCGGGATCGATGAGCGGCGACTCGATCGCGCAGGTGAGGGTAGCGGGCGAGCGGATACTCGACAGCCTGCGGCCCGGCGACCTGTTCAACGTCATCGCGTTCGGCAACAACCAGGACGCAGTGTTCGGCCGCGAGACGGTTGTCTCCGCCGACAGTCTTGACCGTGCGCGCCTCTTCGTGCGCCGCCTGGACGCCGACATGGGCGGCACGGAGATCGGGGCCGCGTTACGAGCCGCCTACGACATCGCCAAGGAACCCGGCATGGCCCGCGATCTGCTGCTGATCACCGATGGCGAAGTGTGGGAAACCGACCGCGTAGTCGCCGAGGCGCGCCGGTCCGGTCACCGCATCTTCACCGTCGGCGTCGGCAACTCGGTGGCCGAACCGTTCGTGCGCGCGCTTGCCGACGCGACCGGCGGCGCGTGCGAGTTGGTGGCGCCGCGCGAGGACATGGCCGAACGCATCCACCGCCACTTTGAGCGCATCCTTGCGTCGCCCACGCGCGCGGCCCGCGTGGTCTGGCCGGCCCTCGCGCTGCGCACCGTTCCCGATCCGCTGCCGCCGCCGTACCCCGGCGACACCATGCACCTGTTCGGATCGTTCGCGGAGCGGCCGTACGGACCGGTCGCCCTGGAGATGGAGCTGGCCGACGGCCGCACGATCACTCAGCGTATGGAGATCGGGCCGGCGCCCGATGATGCCGCCGGCGCGGAAGGGCCGGGCGCCGCGCTGTCCGACCTGGCGCGCATCGCCGCCGCCCAGCGCCTGCCGGCGATAGAGGACGAGGCGGCGGCCACCGATCTGGCCGTCCGCTATCAGCTGCTGTCGGAGTGGACGGACTACCTGGTCGTCCACGTGCGCGCCCAGGCCGACAAGGCCGACGACCTGCCGGCCCTGGTCAAGGTCCCGCAGATGCTCGCCGCCGGCTGGCACGGAGTCGGAACCGTTCGGACGGATCATATGCTTTCGCCTCCGTCAGCCGTCTTTGGATCGATAGAGGACCGGGCACTGACGGAAGACGAGGACTGGGCCGACGAGCCAACACCGCTACCTGCCTCGCCGCCCGTGATTACGCCGGCTGAATTCGTCGCCGGTCTGAACCAGCGCCCGTTGCCCGCTACGCCGGATCTGGACGATCTGATGGCGCGCGGCCTTCCGTACGAGATTGCCGCCAAACTCCGAGACCTGGTCGACCGAGGCGGCGCAGACCCTGCCGCGGTCGCGATCATCTTCCTGTACCTGCTCTGTCGATCATCGGCCGGCGCGGGGCTCGACACGCAACAGCGACCGTCGATGCGCCCCTACCGGAAGCCGTCATCCAGCCCGGCGCTCGACGCGCAGCAGCGCCGGACGATACTGGCCGCCTACCGGAAGCTGTCACCCAGTGCGGCGACGGTCCGCGCCGTGCGGCTGGTCTGGCAGGAGTGGAACGCATCCGGCGGCGCTCGATTGCTCCCGTAGCACGCGCGCGCAAGAGGCCGGCCGGCATCCGCGCCGGCCGGCCCTTGACCGCGGTCATCGGTGGCAGTATATTCCAGATCCACGTATGTGGAAGGGAGTCAGGCATCGCAAGCTGCGGACGTTGCAGGCGCAATTCGCCGATCCTGAGACCCGCAGTGTAAGACTGAACATCAGATTCCATCGAGGAACTGACCAGATATGGGCGGAAGTTGTCGGCGTTCCCGGTCTCGCAACGCAAGGACGAACGGCACGAGCAGTAATGAACAATTTGTCCGAGGCAATCTCCCTATACTTTGATGTGGAGCTCGATTACCCAGACGAAGAGTACGTTTCCCAGGTTCAGTCAACGATGCCCGACATAGGGAGTCGAGAGCCTTTCTTGAAAAAGATAGCCAGATATTTGCACCCGATAAACATCGAATTGAACGTTCCTGTATTGTAACCTATATCCGGGTTATAGAGGATGAGATCAAGCACGGGAGGTGAGAGTGCGAATTCGGTCGGTAACCGGCAAGGAACTATGCAGAGCAGCTGAGAAAAGAGGATGGATATTTGACAGGTCGAAGGGAAGTCATCACAAGTATCGCCACGAAGACTATAAGCACCCATTGACTATTCCTGTTCATGGAGAGACCCTCGGTCGTGGACTGCAGAAAAAGATCATGAAAGACGGCGGCATAGAGCCGGAAGACCTGTGAGCTTACGGTCCGGCGCGCGATGAGCATTACCCGCACCGAATTCGGGGTCGCCGGCGTCAGGCCGCCAGCCGGTATTCCCGGTAGGGATTGGAACAGGGGTTGCCGCGGCTGGCGTGCAGGCGGCCGGCGTCCGCTTCGATGACGACCGAAAAGACGCTGGTCCAGAAGCCGTGCCGGGGGTCGTCGTTGGCGTGCCGGCAGATCGACCGGGGCGCGCCGTGGTGGTCGCGCAACGCCGCCTGCGCCGCCGTGACGCCGCCGCCGGCCCGCGCCAACAGGGCGTCGACGCGCCGCTTGCGCGGAACCGACTCGATCAGCTCCGGGAAGCGGTCGTTCACGGCGGCCAGCGCCGGATGCAGGCAGTGGTTGGTGTGCGTCAGCCACGCGGCGCCGTCCGCCGGCCGCAGCACGCGCAGATCGTCGATCAGGACCTCGAAGTCGGCCGGTCCCTGCGGCGTGGCCAGCAGGATGTTGGCAGGGATGGCGCGCCGCGCGCGCCGTACCGCGCCGACCGCGGCGTCGAGCGACCCGGCCTCCAGCACGCGGCGCACCATGAAGTAGTGCGGTACGCCGACCTCGCGAGCCGGGGCCGGCAGCGTGTTGAGGCACACGCCGATGCCGCGCTCGCCCAGGCCGACGTACCCGATCAACCCGGCTTGGCCGATCGTCAGCGTCGCCGGGGCGCCGGCCGGCCGGCGGGTAATCACCACCGTGTACGGATCGAGCGCCGGATCCGCGTCCCAGTTCTGCGCGACCAGCGCGGGCCGGCCCGCCGCCAGAGCGGTGCAGCCGCCCTCGGCATCGCCCTCCGGCCCTGATTCGTGCGGCCCGGCTCCGTGCGGCGGCGTCGCGTCCCCGCGCCCGCGCAGCTGGTTGCGGACCTGCAGGAGCATCAGCTCGGCCAGCGATACGCCGCTCGATTCGGCCATGCCGCGCATCTCGGCCAGCAGGTCCGGCGCGTAGCCGGCGGCGTAAGGGATGCACGCCGCGGCGGTGGCGAGCGCCTGATCGCGGGTGACGCGCACCGTCTTGTTGACCCGTTCCAGGGCGATACCGGCAAAGCCGCGAATCTCCTCCCGCGCCGCCTCGCCGAGCGCGCGCCCCAGCTCGCGCGGCGTCCCCTCCACCGCGATCTCCCGATAGCGGGAGGCGGCGTCCGCCATCGGCGCCGTCACCGGTCGAACTCGATCACGACCTGGCAGGCGCCGTCGCCGCCGGTGCGCGCCAGTTGGTAGGCGCGCGCCGCCTGATCGATCGGCAGGCGGTGGGTGATCAGGCCGTCGAAGTCGAAGTCGCCGCGCGCCAGGTGATTGGTGGCAAGGCGATAGGCGTGGTAGCCGGCGGCCTCGTAGCTCGCCGGCGACGACGTGAGCACCGCGCACCGCTTTTCGTGCAGCGCGCCGTAGTGGAACGGAAAGGTGGCCGTGCGCGGCTCCCCGTACAGCAGCAGGCGCCCCTCTTCCCGCACCAGCGCCACCGCCAGGTTGATCGACGCCGGGGCGCCGGCCGCCTCCACCACCACGTCGGGGAGCTGCCCGCCGGCTAACGCCGTCACCTGTCGCGCCGCCTCCTCCGCGGCGTCCGCGCCGCCGTCGCCGGGATCGACGACTGCGGTCGCCCCGAAGCGGAGCGCAGCCTCCCGGCGCGCGGCGACCGGTTCGACGCCGACCACCTGCCGGGCGCCGGCGCGCCGCAGCACGGCGTCCAGCACCAGACCGGCCGGCCCCTGCCCCACCACCGCCACCGTCCGCCCGGCCAGGCCGCGCAGCCGGTCGGCGGCCATCAGCGCGCCGGCCAGCTGATGCGCCAGCGCCAACCGGTCGAGCGGTGTGTCGAGCGTCTGATGGATCAGCTCCCCGATCGGGACCATGATCTGTTCGGCCAGCCCGTCGTAGCCGGGACGCCGGACGATGGCGACCTCGTCGACCACGAACGGCAGCGGCTTGTGGCTGGCGTACTCGATCGCCTCGACGCGGCCGACGATCTGGTGAGCGCAGGTCGACGGCGCCATCGGATAGGAGCCGGGCGCGCCGCCGTAGACCCGGCGCGTATCGCCGCCGCCGATCGCTATGGCCAACGGACGCACCACCGCAGCGCCGGGCCGCACCGTCAGGTCCGCCCTCTCGCCTACCTCGACCCGGCCGGGCGCGACGATCCTGGCGCTCTTCATACTCGCCTGATCCTACCGAACTGGCCGCGCGCGGCAAGACCCCCTACAATCCGCCCCGCGCATGAAGCTGTTGTTCATGGACCGGCGGGACGCGCATCGGACGTGGGGCCACGTGCGGTTCCGCCCTACGCCGTTCCGGTATCTGGGCCGGACGGAGATGCGGGACGTGATCTGCTTCGCCGAGCCCCGGCCGGACGGCGCGGCGGACGTGTTCCATTACCGGATGGCCCGGCACGTCCCCTGGAAGCTGCTGCGCAGCGTCACCGCGGACGGCGTCCGCTTCGAGGAGACGCACGTCGTCTGCGAGCGCGCCGAGCGCCATTGGCATTACGCCGGGCGCATGATGCGCAGCCCGGAACTGGAGCGCTACGTCTTCATGAAGAACGCCTTTCACGACGGCGAGATGCAGATGTACGTCTTCCACAGCCGCGACGGCGAGCGCTGGCAGGAGCATCCGGGCGGCCCGGTATTCAGCGAGGGGGACGCCTGGGGGGCGATGTGGTCGTCGGCCGCGCAGCGCTTCATCTACTACGGCAAAGGCTGGCAGCGCTGGGACAAGGGCGTGCACGATCTGGTCCTCAACGGCCGCCGCGTGGTCACCATCCGCACCAGCCCGGACGGCTTCCGCTGGACGCCGGACACGCCGAGCCGGTATTCCGACAAGCCCGACTACCGGAACAACATGCGGCTGCTACGCGGGCGCCTGGTGCCGATGGAGCACCAGTTCTCACCGGACGACCGCGACCCGCCGGACCTGGAGTTCTACTCCGCCAACGCCTTCGCCTACGAAGGCCGCTATTACCTGCAGATGTTCAACTACGCCGGCAGCTTCATCCAGCCCGGCATCGACCCGATGCGCGCCAACGGCCACGGCGTGTTCCTGCCGTGCGAGCGTTGGATCAGCCGCGACGGCCTCACCTGGAGCCGGCCGTTCCGGGAGATCGACGCCGGCGCGTTCGCCCTGCACAACCCGATCCTGGCCGGCGGCATGATGCTGTTTCAGCGCGGCGACCGTCTGCACGGGCTGCCGGCCGACCGCCTCACCTACGTCACCTCGCCCACCAATTCCCGGTTCGAGACCCAGGAATTTGTGATGCCGGCCGGCCCGTTGCGCCTCAACGCCAGGATTCCCGGCGACGAGTACGACAACCAGGAGAACCAGGCGTACGTGATGGCGGAGCTGCTCGACGACCGCGACCGGGTCATCCCCGGTTACGAGCGCGACGGCTGCCTGCTGCAGGCGCCGCTCGACCGGCCCGACCACCCGCTGGTCTGGCGGAGCGACGGCCGGCGCCTGGATGGCTCCGAACGGGCCGGGTCACCGGTGCGCGTCCGCTTCTACGCCCGCGCGTCCGCCATCTACGCCCTGACCGGATAGAATAGCCGGGCCGCCGGACCGGTCACTTATCGGGATCATCGGGAGGAGTCAGCAGCCACTCGTAGGCCGGCTGCGCCGTGACGCCGGGCGGCAGGTCACCGGGTATGCCTTCACGGACCAGGGTGAGCAAGCGTTTGCGGGCGTGTGGAAACCGCGCTCCGGCGCTGGCCAGAGCGCGCAGTTCGCGGCCGGCGGTGGCAGGATCGGAGAGATCGGCGCACACCCGGATCAGCTCCGTATCGCGGCCGGCGCGCCGCGCCAGAAAGTCGACCTCGAAACCTTCCGGCGTCCGCACGTAGGTGACGTCGTAGCGACGGCGTTCCAGCTCCACCAGGACCGCGGTCTCCAGAGCATGTCCCACGTTCGCCCGGCCGGTGCGGTCGAACAGCGGAATCAGGCCGGGATCGACCGGATACGCCTTGCGCGGGTTCACCATGCGCTGCCGCTCCGACCCGGATTCCATCCACACGAACCGCACCAGGAAGCAGTCCTCCAAGTGCGCCAGGAACTGATGCAGCGTGCCCCGGCCGATCGCCATGCCCTGCGACTTGAGCGTGGCGTGGAACTTCTCCACGCTGAACAGCGAGCCGGCGTTGCCCAGCAGGTGGCGGACCAGCGCGCGCAGCCCGGCCACGTTGCGGACCGCATGACGGTCGATCACGTCGCGCAGCACCGCCACGTCGACGTAGTCGCGCAGCAGCTGAAAGCGCGACGCCGCGTCCAGGCCCTGCGCTTCCGGGAAGCCGCCCGCCTGCAGCCAGTCCAGCATGGCGCGCTCCAGATGAGACCGCTCCCGCGGCGCCAGGAACGCCGGGTCCGGCGGGATCGGCCGGCCGCGGTGGCGCAACGCTTCCTCCAACGAGAACGGATGCATGACGACCTGCCACGCGCGGCCGCGCAGCGCGGTCGCGATCTCCTGCGACAGCAGCGCAGCCGACGAACCGGTGACGAACACGTCCGCCCGTTCCGTGTCGAGCAGGCGGCGCACGAACCGCTCCCACCCGGCGACCATCTGCACCTCGTCCAGGCACCACGTCACCTCCACGTCGCGCAGGTGCGGGAACCGCCGGTAATGCTCGTCCACCACCACCCCCAGGTCCCGGCCATGCAGACCGTCCAGCCGTTCGTCCTCGAACGACAGATACGGCAGGCGCTCACGGGCCACGCCCCGGTCGACCAGCCGGCGGCGCATCCCGTGCAGGAAGGCGGTCTTGCCCGGCGGATGCCGGTGACCGCCGTCGCCTTGCCGGCGAACGAAAGCCGGCCAAAGACGCGGCGCGGCGTGTACTCCGGCAGTGGCCGCCGCAGCGAATCGGCGAGCTGTTCGGACAGAACCCGGCGGATCAACACGTCCATAGCGTCAAGTTCTCCTTACAGAAAGGAGAATCTACCGGATACTTCTCCTTCCCGAAAGGAGAATAACGGGCAAGCCCGGCTACGCTGCCAGCGCGGCGGCCAGGGCCGTGCAGTCGGCGGCAGTCGAGTCGCGCCGCGCGGCCGGCGTTTCGGCGCTCCCGTCCGGCCCTCACTCGCGCCTCGCGCGGCCGCGGGTGTATTCTCGGCGGCATGACAAAGGAAAAGCATCCCCTTCTACTGGCCGTCGCCGCCGTCTCGCTCGCGGCAGCGCTGGCCGCCTGTGACCAGGCCCCGGCAGCGGCCCGGACGCGAAGCGCGGCCCGGCCGGCTGCCGGTCGATCACCGGGCCGGTTCTCGGCGCATAGCGCGCGAACGGACGCGAACGGCTGCCGGTTCGGCGCACCGGCCGGAATCTGCGGCGCATAGCGGCCCGTCAAGCGATTTTTCTGGGGCAAGGTGGTACCGAGATACCCCCCGGTTCCGGGGGCGCACCAGCGTTGACGTAGCGGCCGGCTGCTGGTCGATCACCGGGCCGGTTCTCGGCGCACACAGCGCGGCCGGAAGCGGCCGGGGGTTGAGCACGTCGATCACCAGCGCGGCCCGGACGCGAAGCGCGGCCGGTTCGGCGCTGGTCGATCACCGGCCCGGTTGTGTGCGCACCAAGCGCGGCCGGAAGCGGCCGGGGGTTGAGCACGTCGATCACCAGCGCGGCGGACGCGAAGCGCGGCCGGCACCGGCTGCTGGTCGATCACCGGGCCGGTTGTGTGCGCACAGCGCGGCCGGAAGCGGCCGGGGGTTGAGCACGTCGATCACCAGCGCGGCGGACGCGAAGCGCGGCCGGCACCGGCTGCTGGTCGATCACCGGCCCGGTTGTGTGCGCACAGCGCGGCCGGAGCGGCCGGGGTTGAGCACGCTCGATCACCGGCTCCGGCTCGAACCTTGTCAGCGTGCGGCGATGGGTATAACTTACGCGGTCATGCTGAAACTTGGTTCGCGGAATGCGGCAGCCGTAGCGGCGATGCTGCTAGCCGGCGCGGTCATGGCGTGCGTGCAGGACGAATACGACTTCGGGGCCGGCCCGGTGCCAGCTCATCGCCACCCCAAAGGCGAAGGCTGGATAGCGAATACTGCCACGGTTGCCGAAGGGGTACTTGTAACAGCCGATGCGCAGGTCTTCGGTAATGCGCAGGTTCTCGGTGATGCGCAGGTTCGCGGTGATGCGCAGGTTCTCGGTAATGCGACAGTTGGCGATAATGCGCGGGTTCTCGGTAATGCGGCGGTTTTCGGTAATGCGCGGGTTCTCGGTGATGCGCAGGTTTTCGGTAATGCGCGGGTTCTCGGTGATGCGCAGGTTTCCGGTGATGCAAGGGTTACCGGTGATGCGCGGGTTCTCGGTGATGCGCAGGTTTTCGATAATGCGAAGGTTGCCGGTGATGCGGATGTTTACGGTGATGCGCAGGTTTACGGTGATGCGCAGATTGCCGGTGATGCGGTGGTAGTTGCCGATAATGCGCGGATTTACGGTAATGCGGTGGTTCTCGGTAATGCGCAGGTTCTCGGTAATGCGCATGTTCGCGGTGATGCGCTGGTTGCCGATGATGCGCAGGTTCTCGGTAATGCGCAGGTTCTCGGTAATGCATTGGTTTCCTGTTGCGGCGCGTACTAACTTTGGCGATCTAGCGTACTAACGGCTTAGCACGCACGGCCCCGGGCCGACGCATGGATCGGCGGCTCGGATGGACAGCCCCCATGTGCGGGCCGCTACCAACCGCCTGTAGCCGGCGGCGGGATCTCCGGCGGCCCGTAGGGCGCTACCCGGTCAAAAACCGCGAAGATCGACACTTTGAAGTTCACTGCCCGTAAGGGTTGTGGGGTGGACGCGGAGTGGAAGAGCGCGTCGATATGCCCACGGGTATTCCGGTATGCGATGTAAAGTGGCCAGAAATCGGTTCCGCCGCCCCTGACCGAGCGGCCGCGCCGAATGGAGCCGGTTCCTATCGCATAATCCCGACGTCGCGGCAGGATGGCGCTTAGCTGACCGAGTGCGTCATCCACCTCAAGGTCAGTTCCCGCGATCACTACCGGCGCCACCGGCCGTACCCCGTTCCGGAACAGCGTGTCGGCCGTAAAGAGCGTCTGGTAGGTAGATTGATGATCGAGGATGCTGTAGCCCAACACGGCGGTGCCACCCGGTGCCGCCGGGCGGGTGGCGACCTGACGAGCGCGTGCGCGGGCGATCGACGTCTCGGCGAATGCGGCGCCGGCGCGGACCCCCAAGCTGAAGCCGTCATCGAAGTACGCAGGCTGGTCGACCCCCATTTTGTCGAGCATCGTGCCCCGGCTGATACGCCGGTAGGCGGCGAACCAGGTCAGCCACCGGTATTGATTGGCGGCCGGGCGATCGATTCCGGTCATGTCGACAGCGGCGCCGCCGGCAGGAATCACGATGCGCCGCCCGGCGGCGTCCCACGCGACCCCCGAGCCGATGGTGACGCCGGCGCCGGCGCCGGCAGGTACGCAGCCGTCGACGTAGGCCGGCAGCCGGCGCCCTAGCGCCTCAATGTGCGCCTCGGGTTCCGTTTGCATGGCGTTGAAGTCGTTTGGGGTGGTGTACCTGCCGTCGATCCAGTTGACCTTGTTCATGAGTCTCTCCTGATGACGACCCTGATGTCGGGGTCGAGGGATGTGATGAGGTAGTCCAGGTCGGGGTCGGCGGGCGCGGGGCTGATCTCGGTGCCGCCGACCGCGTCCGGGCCGCCCACGTAGCTGTCTCCGATGCGGAAGTGATTCTGCGGTTCTGCGGCCGGGGCGGCCGGCAGCACGACGGCGAGCAGCGGCGCGCTGGTGACCGACTTGCGCGGGTCGCCGACGGCATCACCGACGTAGAACCCGTTCTGCGGATATTCCTCAATCCGCCAGGCGCCGGCGCCCAGGAGCTGATCCAGGCGGCGGCGCACGTCACGCACCTGGCCCTGCTGGGCCATCTCCTGGCCGGCGACGGCGAGGCGGAGGCGCCAGTCTCGATCTGTTTCGCCGGGGCGCCGGCGGAGCATGCTGTTGCGCGCGTGCGCCTGCAGGTCTGCGGCGGTGATTGGGAGGCGCTGCCGGAGCGCTCGGCGAGCGTCTTCGGCGACGAGGTCTCCTGCGGCGGCGACGGTGCGCGCCAGGGCGCCCCTGATGCCGCGCTCGATCCAGGGGATGGTGAGCGTGCGCAGCCACGTGCGGATCATGAGGCGGAGACTCTCCGGGCGGTGATCTCGACGTCGGTCCGGACGCCGGCCGGGACGCTGGCGCCGTGGGCATAGACATAGAGGCCGGTGGCGGCGTCGAGTTGCCAGTCGGCGGTGACGTCGAACGTGAACTGCTCGACGGCGGTGAGTTCCACGCCGCTTGGCAGCGGGCCGAAGTACCAGGTCTGGCCGGCGGCGAGGGCGGGCATTGCGAGCGCCCACCGGCCGCTGGCGGTTGGGACCTTCGGCGGCTGCGGCGTCAACGCGCCGGCGGCGGTGCGCACGCCATAGGGGAGGCTGTCGGCGATGGCCTGGCCGCCGGTTGCGGTCCCGCCGCCGCCGGAGGCGGGCGCCTCGCCGACGGCCGCCGCCACGCTGATCTGCGGCAGGTCGCCGGGGGCGGGGACGACGTCGTGCAGGGGTTCGGCGATACCGAAGTACTCGAGGTTCGGCAGCCGAACGGCTGCCGCGCGGTAGATCGCCGCCAGGCGGACGGCCGCCGAGTCGACGTCGGCGTCGATCTCCTGCTTGATGGCGCGCTGGACCTGGGCGTCGGAGTAGGGGCCGCGGTAGAAGACCCGGATATCGACGTCGACGAGCGCACCGCCCCTGACGGTGAGGTCGCGGCAGACCATGCGCAGGCCGTCGAGGGTGCGGGTGACGTCGGCGATCTGGTCGGCGGAGGGGACGCCGGTGGGTGCGGTCGAGATCAGTACGAGGTCGACCGACCCCGGGCCGCGCGGCGTGCGCACGACGACGGCGCGGGCGATTCCGGGGCGGCTCTCGGCGGCGTAGCGGTACTGAGCTTCGGGCTGACCGGCGCCGAGCGAAGCCCAGCGGTCATCGACGCGGCGGCGCAGGGCATCGTCGCTTTCGGCGTCGGCGCCGGGGGTGGTGATCCAGTTGCGGGGCGCCGACACGGTGACGTCGGGGTGTGCGGGCATCGTGAGCAGTGATCCGGGGGCGACGTTGCCGGCCGCTCCCGGGGTCTCGGCGCGCACGGGGACGGCGGCGGCGGCGCCTTCGTTGACCTGCGTGTCGGCCGCGACGATCAGGCGTTGCGCCGAGTCTTGCACCGAGATCGGCGTACCGGCGTCGATGGCGACCGTCTGCGGCGACAGGGCCTGCAGGGCGCCTTCGGCGGCTGTTGCCGGTTTTGGCGGGACGCCGAGATAGGCGGCGTGCATCCGCAACCAGGCGCCGGTGGCGCGCGAGCGGTCCGCCTGGGCATACATGGGGGCGACGTGGGCGGCGTAGAGCCTCCTGACCACCAACGCGATCGTCTCCCAGATGCCTCTGAGCACGCCGACCGAGGCGCGGTTGCGCAGGCCGGTGTTGGCTTCCCCGATCTCGGTGACGCGGGCGCGTATCTGGTCGTCGGCAGAGTCGATCAGCGAGAGCGGGTCTGGATCAGACATTGGCCAGGGATCGCGGGTCGAAGGAGAGGGCGACGGTGTCGGTGGAGCCGAGCACGGTGAAGGTCATGCGCCACGGCTGGTCGATGGCGTCGGGGGGCCGGATGGCGATGGTGGCGGCGTCGATGCGCGGGTCGCGCAAGGCGACCCTGCGCAGTTCACCTTCGACGGCGCCGGGGGCGGCGGTGACGCCTGAGAGCATCTGCAGGAGGGTGCTGCCGGCGCCTGGGTCCCACGGCAGGCTGCCGAGCGGGGTGCGCAGCGCCTCGGCGAGGTCCTGGCGCACCACGTCGGCGCCGGCGATCGGCGTCAGGTCGCCGGCTGCGGTGGTGCGCAGGTCGGCGCCGTCGGCGCCGAGCAGCACGTCGGAGCCGAGCTGGGCGTCAGTCATCGAGCACCTGCCTGAGGAGCTGCTTGAGGGCTGCGGCCGGCCACGACGCGGGGGCGATGGGGTGGCCTGCGGTATCGACGAGCGCCGCGACGGCGTCGACGATCCGTTCGAGGGCGGCGACCAGGGATTGTTGGCTGGTGGCGACCGAGACGCGGCGGCCGCTGATCTTGATGATCGTGCCGCCGCCGTCGGTGAGCACGAGCGGGCCGGCGGCGGCGTCGGCGGCAGGGACGTTGGCGGCGCCGTCCATGGCGGCGATGTAGGGCTGGGAGCGGTCGCCGTCGATCCAGCCGACGATCACGATCTGGCCGGCTGCCGGGGCGGCGTAGATGCCGCGGCCGTCGGCGCCCAACCAGATGGGCGACAGCGGCAGGGCTTCGAGTACTTCGCCGGTGGCGGCGCCGGTGCGGTCCAGGACTTCGGCGGTGCACCCGTAGCCGCCGGCGCGGCGGGCGACGAACGAGGACCTGACGCGGGCGCGGACCGGCAGGGAGACGCCGGACCAGGCGATGCGGCGTATGGCGTCCCGGACCGACCGCTTCACGTCTGTTGCTCCCAGACGATGGTCGACACGTGGCTGCGCTCGGCGAGGACGGTGCGGACGGAGAAGACGATGCCGGCGGCGCCGTCCACGTCGATGCGGTCGAGGCGGCGGAGACCGATTGCGGGCAGCACGCGCACGGCGCCGGCTTTGGTGAGGACTTCGCGGCCGGTGATCGGCGGCAGCGGCGCCGGGGCGGCCACGCCGGGCAGGACGCCGATCCGCAGGGAGCCGGCCCGGTCGTCGGTCCAGCCGATGGAACGGAGGCCGCAGGCGCGGCGCAGCGCCTCGACCGCCCAGCGGAACGTGGCGCCGGCGGGCAGAGAGAAGCGCGGCAGGGCCGCCTCGGGCCATGCCGAAGCGTCCAGCGGCACGGGGGACACGTCGGCCAGCACGCTGCGGGCGGTGGTGTTCAGCCACGCTTGCGGGCCGACGACGGCGCGCATGGCGGCTGAAGCTGCGGATTCGGCTACGGCGGTCTCGCCGCGGTTGCCGTGGTCGGAGATGCGGTCGATGGCGCCGCGCCAGGCGTGTGCGCCGCGGACCCAGACGTCTACGGCGGCGCCGGGTCCGCCCGGCACGGAGTCGCCGGGGAGGGTGGCGAGCTTGGCGGCGCTGCGTTCTTCGGTGCTGGCGATGACCGCGCGGCGGCAGCGCCGCCAGGGAGCGCCGTCGATGGCGATGCGCACGTCGGCGGCGGCGACGCTCACGGGGCGTCTCCTGCGGCCGGCTGGCGCAAGGCCTCGGTCAGATACTCGCTGTCGTCGGAGGTGAGGGCGGTCGTCTGTTCGGACTCTGCGAGGGCGTCCGCCGGAGCGGCCGAGGCCTGGGCGGTGACGATGGCGATGGTGGGATTGACTTCGAGCATGCGCAGGGTGCAGAGGATGTCGTTGCGGCGGCTTCTGGCGGTGAGGCGGTCGAGTCCGGTCACCAGTACTTGGCGCAGATCGAGCGCTGCGGCGAGGTCGCCGACGAACGACCAGACTTCCGGCAGGCGGGCGTCGGCAGGCTGGCGGCGGGTCTGGACCTCTCGGAGCGCGGCCGCGTGCCGCCAGCGCTCGCCGTAGTGGCCGGAGCGCTCATAGATGCGGAGTTCGACTTCGAGCGACCGGACCGTCCAGCCGCTGATCACGTGCTCGCTCTCGCTGCCTTCCTGGGGCCGCCTGGTCTCGACGTCCAGATCGCCGTCGGCGACGCTTGCGCCGAGGGTCACGATCGGCCGCCAGGCGCCGTCGATCAGCAAGGTGCCGTGCTCGTCGATCCGCAGCTCAGACATGGGCGATCCCCGCCGCCCAGCCGAGGTCTGCGAGCAGGGCGTGCGACTCGGCGGCGGTGTCCGGATCGTCGGCCGGGCGGCGGCGCTGGCGGACGGTGCGCAGTTCGCGGATGAGGTCGCGCATGGCGGTGATCAGATCGTCCCAGGGCGGCTGGTCGGCGGCTGCCGGCGCGTTGAGACCGGGCAGCCGCACGCTCTGGTCGACGGTCTCCGCCAGCGCGCCGGACTCACCGAGCGCGTCACCGGCGAGCCGGGGCAGGATGACCTGCTCGACGGCTGCCGGCGCCTGGTCGAGCACGTCGGCGGCGAGGCGCGGGTGCACGACCTGTTCGACGGCCGCCGGCGCTTCATCGAGCACGCCGGCGGCGAGGCGCGGGTGCACGGCCTGTTCGACCGCTGCCGGCGTTTCATCGAGCACGCCGGCGGCGAGGCGGGGATGCGCGGCCGGTTCGACGGCTGCCGGCGTTTCGTCCGGCAGCGCGGCGGCGGGAGGCAGGCGCACGACCCGTTGGATGGCGTCCGGGAGCGCCTGCGTCTCCTGCAGCACGCCGGCGGCGAGCGTGCGCGGGATGGCGCGCCCGGATTCGGTGAGCCGGGACAGCGGGCCGCGCTCGGCGTCCGAGGACGGCATGATCGGCTCCACGCCGTGTTCGAGGGCGTCCTCCATCGCGTCGCCGACCTCGCTGCCGTACTGCTGAGCGGACTTGCCCTGGGTGCCGAAGATGCGGCCGATCAGCGTCCCGTCGCCGGCGATCTTCTCCCATGCCGCCTCGAATACGCCGGTGACCCGGTCCCAGATACCGGTGAAGAAGCCGGCGATAGCGCGGCCGGCGTTGCCGATGAGGTTCACGATCGCGCGCAGCCCGGACAGGACGGTGTCGCGCAGGCCGGTCCAGCCGGCGGCGAACTGGGTCTTGAGGGAAGACCAGAGCCCGCTGAAGAACGCCTTGATGGCGTCCCAGTGCTTGATCACCAGGCCGACGCCCAAGCCGAGCGGACCGAAGAAGACGCCGAGGATGTAGGGGTACCACTTCGCCACGGCGGCCTTGATCCAGTCCCAGGCGGAGGAGAACGCGGCCTTGACGCCGTTCCAGACGCCGACGAAGAAGCCCTTCACGGCCGACCAGTTCTTGATCAGCAGGTAGACGCCGGCGGCCACCACGGCGACGCCGGCGACGACCGCCAGGATCGGCGCCAGCGCCGCCCAGTTGGCGGACGCCCAGGCGATGGCGGCGGGGACGGCGCGCAGCATCGAGGAGGCGCCGCTGGAGATGCCTTTGACCAGGCCGGGAATCGCCTTGCGCAGCGGGCCGTTCTTGCCGACCAGCGTCGAGAACGACAGCAGGCCGGTGCTCAGTTCGAGGACGCCGCCGAACGCGCCGGCGGCGCCGGCGCCGATCTCGGTGATGCCGCCGGCCAGGCCGGTCACCGCGGCGCCGACGCCCGGCAGGCCGGAGGCCCAGGCGAGCGCCTGCGCGCCGGTCTGGGCGGCGTTGGCGCCGAACGTGCGGATGGCCAGTCCGCTGGCGCCGAACCGTTCCTGCAGCACCTCCGCGGAGGCGGCCAGGCGCTGGCGGGCCGCGTCATAGGTGTCGGCCATGGTCGCGGCGTTCTTGGCGGTCATGCCCTGGCCCTGCCGCACGCCGGCGAGACCGTCCTGGAACAGCTGCAGCTGGCTGGTGAGGTGGATGATCGCCGGCCCGGCTTCGCTGCCGAACGCCTCGGTGAGTTGTTCGGCGCTGAACCCGCTGTCGGCGATGGTGCGCATGGTGGCCGCAAAGTCGAGACCGCCGTCGGCGGTGGCGGCGATGGTGAAGCCGAGGTCTTCGGCCGCCTTGGCCATGAACTCGATGGACGCCTTCATGGCGGTGCCGGCCTCCGGCCCCTCGACGCCCATGGTGTTGAGCAGGCCGAGGACGGCGTTGACCTGCTCGAAGGGGACGCCGAACCCGGCGGCCATGCCGGATACGTTGGCCAGCCCGTCGGTGAGTTGCTGGAGTCCCTCGATCCGAAAGAAGTTCTGCGCGGCCGCCATCGAGTCGGAGATGCGCGCCATCTCGGCTTCGATCTCGGCCTCCTTGTCGCCGAAGATCGTGAACTGCGAGATCAGCGCGCCGCTGGCCGCCTCCCGGCTCGACCCGCCGGCCTGCGCCAGCAGCGCCGATTGCCCGGCGGCGGCGATGCTTTGGTCGACCGTCAGCCCGCCGCCCTTGCCGGTGTAGACCGAGGCGATGAAGTCCTCGGCGGTGAGGGAGGCGAGGCGGCCGGCCTCGGTGCGCGCCAGCGCGTGGGCGTCGGCGACGGCCTTGATACGCTGCTCGGCGCCGTCCGCGATGTCGTCTGCGCTCAGCACGGTCTTGATGCGCGCCTCGGCTTTCTGGACGGCGGCGGCGACCGCCACCGGCTGGTCGGCCAGCCGCCGCAGGCGGTCGGTGAGCGCGCCGACCTGCCCGGCCAGTTCGCCCACGTCGGCCGCCAGGTCGACCCGCTTCCAGGCGTCGTCCACCGTGCCGGCGGCGCCGGCGACCGTGCGGCCCCAGTTCTCGACGCGCTGCGCGGCGCGCATCAGGCCGCGGCTGAAGCGGTCGTGGAAGTGCAGCGTGACGCCGGCCTTGATGTCAGGCATCTACTGGCCTCCGAACGCCTCGTTCAGGACGCCCGCCAGCGCCTCGCGCACCACGCCGACGCGGACGCGGCGGATGGCCAGCGCGGCGTCGATATGGGGCTGCGCGGCCGCCATCGACATGGCCGAGATGTCGACGCCCGTCATGTCGAGCACCAGCGCGCGCTGCTCGGTGAGCGGGTTTACAGCCTCTGCGAGGCGACTTCGGCGCTCTCGCCGAAAAAAGGCATCAGCTTCTGATCGACGAACCGCATCATGGCGTACAGGAACGGCCCGAGCCGGTCCATCACCTCGCCGGGCGACGGATGCACGATCACCGAGGAGAGGATGTTGCGGTAGGCGACCGACGGGGAGCCCTTCACCTCGCCGGCCAGCCGCTCGGCGTCGGCGTAGGTCGGCTCGCGATAGACGAACGCCACCTCCACCCGCTCATCGGTGCGCGGATCGAGCATGGCGATCGAGCCGCGGTAGATCGAGCCGTGCTGCGCTCGCAGCTGTTCGATAGTCTCTTTGGTCAGGTTCATGCTCCACCTCTCTGGCTCTGGATCGGTTCCCAGACCTTGCGGCCGGCGAACTCGGGAATGTCGGTAATGATGCCGCTCAGCTCGCGCATCACCGCATCGCCTTTCTTGGGGGCGTTCTTCACGCCGCCGAGCTTCACCGTGAGTTTGTCGGTCACCAGCGGCTGGTCGTTGTTGCCGTAACTGATGACCACCTGCACCGGCGCGTGGTTGAGGATGCCGCCCTTGCCCTGCATGGAGTCGCTGAGCTTGCCGTACTCCTCCAGCGAGACGGTGACGCTGAAGTCGCCGGTAAAGTCCTCATCCTGCGTGAAGCCGCGCGGGCTGCCGTCGGTGTTGTAGACGAGCTTCGACTTCTTCTCGGCGTTGTAGTTGACGTCCTGCCCGCTGGTGATCAGCCCGGAGCCGGACACCTCGATGCGGATCGATTCATAGTCGTATTCGCGCTTGTTGACCATCGTCAGCCAGCCTCCTCGGCCTGTCCGGTTTGCGCCTGCCGGTCAAGCAGCGGGTTGCGGTAGGAGAGCACCGTTTCGATCTGCGACACCTTGCCGAGCGGCACGATCCTGATGCGCGTGCGCAGCGTCTCGTCGGACAGGATGTTCCCGCGCTGCACCTCCATGCTCCAACTCGAAATCCAGCGCGCCGCCTCCATCTCGCGCAGCGGCGCTTCGCTCTCGGCGCGAAACAGCTCGATGCCGAGCGGCTGGCCGTCCGCGTCGACCTGCGCCGCCGAGTTGAGGTGCCGCAGCTGCGCGGCGTATACGCGCCGGCAGGCGTAGTCCATGACGCGCCGCCGCTCGATGGTCTGAAAGTCGCTGGCGTCCTCGACCAGCATCTGGCCGCGCGCCAGGTAGACGCCGCGCAGTCCGAAGTAGCGGCGCGGCATCGCGTAGCCGGCCGCCTGCAACTCGGCGATCTGCCCCAGGCTCAGGTCGGCCGGATGGATGTCGGTGGCCGCCGGGAGCTGACCCAGGTCGACCCAGTCCGGCGGCGCCCACGGCTCAAGCCCGGCCGTGCGTCCGACGATCACGTCGACCAGCGGCCGGATGTCCTGCCGCCCGGTCACGGCGTCCGCGATCCGCACCCAGCCGGCGGACACCAGCAGCCGCGGGCTCACGCTCGAACCCCGGCCGGCGCCCTTCCGCTCGGTGACCCAGGCCGCCGTGGCGCCCGACGCCTCCTTGGCCTGGCACGCCACCCAGACCCACCGCGGCACGCCGCCCTCCGCATCGGCGCGCAGGCCCTGCAGGGCCGCGATGATCCCGGCCCAGGTATCGGCCGCGGTCGGCCCGGCGATCACGATACCCTCGAAGTCGAGCTGCGGGTCCTGCATCAGCGCCTTGACCGCAGCCGTCACGTCGCCGTTGGACGGCGCCGGATAGGCGCTCGTGACCGTGAAGCGGTCGCCGGCGGCGTAGCTGTTCGCCGGCGTCCCGCCATCTTCCGGGAACGTGAGCGTGATGCCGGCGCCCGGTATCACGTATTCGCCCGGCGCCGCCGGCACCGCCTGCTCATCGCCCTCCGGGGCGCCGTCGATCGACATCCGGAACTTGGCGGCGTTGCGGGCGCCGCCGGCGGTGATGCGCACCACGACGGTCATGGCGTCCCGCGCCAGCGAGGTGTTCTTGATGGTCGGCGTCTGCGTGCCGCCATCGGCGGTGGTCTTCTCGATCGCCGCCGCGCCGGTGCCGGCCGCCGGCGCCAGGGGGTACGCATAGCAGGTCGTGCCCGCCAGCGACAGTACGGTGGTCACGGTGTCCCGCAGCGGGCCGCGCTGCAGCGCGGCGTCGGCGGCCTCCGGGTCGCTGAACGTCAGCGCCCGCTTCGGCGTCACGCCGGCCCCGGCGCAGCCGACCGCCGCGACCCTGCCGGCCGCGTCCGGTCCCAGGATGCCGAGCCCGCCGTCCTTGACGCGGACTCCGACCTTGGCGAGCTTAGCCATTGATCGGCGCCTCCTTCCAGGCGGCGACCGCCGCCCGGTACTCGGTCTCGGTCACCTGCTTGCCGCGCGCCCAGCCCTGCCGGGCGCAGGCGCCGGCGTGCGCCGCAGCATCGGCGCCGGTCGCTGCCATCAGGTCTTCGACCGCGCGCAGCTCCGGCTGCGGTCGAGAACGGCGATCCTTGCGCGGTTCAGCCATCGGAAACCTCCGGGGTATGGCGTAGTTCGGCGCTCCAGGCGGGGGCCGCACCGCCCCACACTGCGCCGACTCTGAACGTGTAGGCGGCGCCGGGCGTCAGCCCGGTCACCGCAGCGGTGCGGTCTGCGGTGGTCAGCTGCCGGTCCGGGCCGTACTCGGCGCCGTCGGCCTTCCACTGCACGACGTAGGCCGGCGGCCCCTGCTGCCCGGCCGCCCACGCCGACCGCCAGGTGACCACCGTCTCCTCGGCGCCGGGGCAGCAGGCGGCCCGCACGTCGAGCGGCGCCGTGTAGCCGTGCTCGATCTCGATGCCCGGCAGGTCGCAGGAGTCGACGCTGACCGGCTGCGCCGCCACCCAGGCGCTGGCCGATTCGCCGTAGCGCGCGCGCACCGCCACGAACCACCGCCGGTCCGGCGGCACGGTCAGCCGGTGCGTGCGCGCGTCGGCCGCCAGCGGCGGCTCCGTCTTCCAGGCGCCGCCGGCGCGGCTGCGCACCTCGTAAGCGGTCGGCGCGCCGCGCGCCGGCGGCCGCCACGACACGTCGATCGTGGCGCGGTCGCCGCGCGCAGCGCCCATCGTGATCCACGCCTCGACGCGGTCCGGAGGCGGCGAGGCCGCCGGGCGCCGCAACAGCGGCAGCCGGCGCGGATCGCCGTGCAGCAGCACCGCGCGCAGCTCCAGGTCGATCCGGGCCACCACCAGACCGCGCTCGACGACCGGCGCCGGCAGCCGCGCCACGCGGGCGCCGTACTGCTGGCCGGCGTAGGTCAACTCACGCGGCAGCCGGGCCGCCACCGCCGTGCGCAGGGCGTCAGCGGCAGCGAGCGCCGGCGCCCAGCAGCGGATCATCGCCTCCCAGACCTGCACGCCGAGCGCGTCTTGCGCCCACCAGGTTCCGCCGGCGTCCGTCCACCGCACCTCGGCTGCGGCGGCCGGCTCCACCCGCGCGGCGCCGTGCTCGACCGAACAGTAGGGCGTCCCATACGCCCCCAACGCCGCCAACTGGCGGTGCCGTTCGGTCATGCCGCGCCGCTCCGGGCGCGCGCCGGCACCGCAGTACGCCGCCAGCGCCTCGTCGATCGCCGGCGCCATGGCGGCGTCGGCCGCCCGAAGCGGACCCGGCGGCAGGGCGTCTGCGCAAGCGCCGGGGCCGGCGCCGCCGTCGCGCTCGGCCGCGTCCGGCAGCACCGCCGTCAGCCCCCAGAGCGTAAAGCCGGTGGCGGCGGCCAGCTCCGCGTCATACAGCGCCTGCACCCGCACGTCGAGCACCGGCCGATCCTCGCCGTCCGGCAGCGTCCGCAGCGTCTCCTCACAGACGTCCAGCACCGTCAGCACGTCCTCGCTCACCGGCGGCTGCCGCACCCGGCTCGCCACCCACACCGCCAACCGCACCCCGGCATCCACCCGCCCCATCGTCGACACCAGCACCGTATGGGCGCCCGGCTGCAGCGGCAGACGCCGCACCTCCTTGCCGTTCACGATCCCTTCGTGCTGCCGCACCTGCACCGCCCGCGCCGCCCGCGCCGCCCCCGGATCGCGCGGCGCGCTGAACGACCGCTGCAGCGCCCCGTGCAGCAGGTTCCGGGCGGCAGCCAGCTTCACGCCGCCGCCTCCGCCACGAACTCCTCGACCAACTCGCCGAGCTCGCCCACGTCCCGTTCCGAGAGCCCCAAGTACGGCCGCGCCGGGATGTTCCGCTCCTCGTCGCCGTATTGATGCGTGGCGGCGTATTCCTTCACCGAGCCGACCGTCACCTGATCGCCGTCCACGGCCGGCACGATCGACCCGAGCAGGTCGCCTTCGTCTTCGAGCAGCGACTTGCCGCGGCCGGTCTGCGCCTTGGCGTACCGCGCGTCCCGCCACGGCTCCCACTCGGCGCCGCGCGGGCCGCGCTTCTCCTCGAAACGCTCCTTGGTCTGGCTTTCGAGCAGCGCCCCCAGATCGTCCAGGAGCTGGCGCCGCTGCGCCGCGTCCAGACCCCGGACCATCCGCCGCAGGTCCTCGCGCAGGCGCCCCTCGTTGGCGACCGCAAGCTCGAACGCCGCGCCGGCCATCAGAAGCCGTCCTCGTCCTCGGCGCCGGCGCCGCCGCCAGCGGCCGCACCGGGTATCCACTGCGAGGCGCCCTCGATCAGCTCCGCCTCGACCGACGGCCGATCCGGGGCGCGCCGCAGCATGTCGAGCAGCTTGATCGCGCTGCCGTAGCGGTCCTTGGCCGGCTCCTCGGCGCCGGTCCCGCCGTCCGCCAGCCGGTACTCGGCCAGGCTGGCGACGATGCCGGGCAGCGCGTCGGCCACCCGGGCCGCCACGTCGGCCAGCGCCAGCGGCGCCCCGTCGGCGTCGAGCAGATCGTCCGGCAGCCGCGCCCGGCATTCGGCCGACGCATCGGCAAGCGCCGCCTCGATGCGCGCCGTATCGACCGCGCCGTCCCGGTGCGGCGCCACCTCCGACCGCTCCAGGTAGCCGGCGGCGTCGAGATACACCGGCTTCCCGCCGACCGTCACACCCACTCCAGCACCTCCAGGGTGGTGTTCGCCGACAGGGCGTCGCCGCCGGAGAACCACCGCAGGCGCAGCCAGGGCTGATTCCGGAATCGGTTCCAGTACTCCATGGTCACGTTGCGGCGCCCACCGCCGGCCGCCGCCGTCGCCAGGAAGTAGCGCCGTATGGTCTGATCCGTCTGCGCGTCGTTGCCCGGCGCCACCGCAGGAAGGTTCGGGATCGAATGGCACGACGTGACCGCCCCGCCCACCTTGGTGCGGATCACGATGCCCTGATGCGACGGGCATCCCCGGAAGTTCAGGTCGCCCCGCTGATGGCCGGCTGCCGGCGTGGTCCAGTCAGCGCTGAACGCCGCATCTATCGTCCAGGCCGGCACGATCCGCGTACCCGCCGCGCCCGGCGCCGTGGGCAGCGCGGCGGTCTTGGCGATCAGCCGCCCGACGTGCCCCAGCCGCGACAGCAGCTCCCAGGACCCCGCCCCGCGCCGCGCCGCCGGCTTGTAGTCGATCGGCGCCGCCCCGCCGGAATCCGACCAGAACAACACGTCGTAGGTCGTCCCGTCCGCGAACGCCGGCAAATTGGCGATCGCATCGGTCGCAAACTCCGCATACCGCTGGCCCCGGTAGAACACCTGGTCACCGGACGCCAACCGCTTGAACGCCCGTACCGCGCCGCCGACCGTGGCGTGGAACTTCACCGCGTCATCGCGCTCAACGCCGATCCCCAGACCGGCCAGCATGCTCTGCCGCAGGTAGACCGAGTACCGGTACTGGCTGGCGGCCGTCGCCTCCAGCCGCGCCAGCGACCCCAGGAAGTTGCCGTCGTTCTCCGGCGCGGCAGCCGCGCCGAAACCGTCCTCCCACGCCGCAAAGGCCGCCCCCGCGCCGCGCTGCCCCACCACCCGCACCCGGTTGCGGTTGGTCACCGGCGCCGCCGCGCCAGGCCTCAGCCAGTACAGCTCCGGCGGCGGCCCTTCCACCACGAACAGCTCGCCGGCCGCACGGCCGTCCACCGCCGGCAGCGCGCTCCCGTAGGTCACCGGCGCGCCGCCCAGCCACGCACCCGACACCGTCCCCGGCGCCAGAAACTCCAACGCCTCCCGCAGCCACCCGGCGTCGATCCGCTCATCGATCCGCGCCGCCACCTGGCTGGCGTTCAACCCGGCAGGCGGGAGCCCGGCGATCGCCGCCCGCAGGGCGTCGACCACCTCTTGCATGCTGCCGCCGGCCGCCTCGCGCACCTCGGCCGCCAGCGCCACCGCCTGGCCGAACCGCGCGCGCCACGTGCCCGGCGCCAGCACCTCCCGCTCCGCTGCGAGCGCCACCTGCGCGGCCTCCCCCTACGCCGCCATGCCGGGCTGCGCCCAGGGCGTGCACAGATCGTCGACCGCCTGGTAGTTGCGCGCGCTCTGGCCGCCGGCCGCGTACTGCAGCTTGATGGTCTGGTTCACCTTCCCGCGCAGCTTCGGCCCGCACACGATCAGGCGCGGCGTGTAGCCGGTCGGATCGCCGCCGTCGCGGCGGATCTCCTGCATCCGCCGGTACGCCTCGTCGAAGGTGTCGTCGTTCAACTCCTTCATCGACGCCACCGCCATCTGCCACATCCCGACCCCGTAGGCGCGCCGCGCGCGCGCCCCATACGGATACTGATCCTGCATGAACACCGTGTGCTGCTGGCGGTCCATGATCGTCTCGATCTCCACCTCCGAGCGCACCTGGTAGATCAGCGGCTTCACCGGCAGCCGCGTCTCCAGCAGGAACCACGCCGGCTGCGTCCCAAACGTCCACTCATCGCCCTTCTTGAACGCCCCAGCCCCGCCGCCTGCGAACTTGATCTTGACGCCGGCGTTCGGCTTGCCGGCCGGAATCGCGTACCCGGCCGTCGGCGTAGTCACGTCGGCCTCGTCTTCGTCGCCGTTGTAGGAGATGCGCGCCACGGCCGTCCCCGCCGCCCCGGCCGCGGTGATGCGGATGCGGTACTCGGCCTGCTCGCTCACCTTGCCCTCCACGGTCACCCCGCCGGTGCCGGTCCCGACCGTCCGCGCCGGCGCGGTCGCATCGCCCTTGAACAGGTTCGACTCCGTGAAGCTCGCCCCGCCGCCGTCCACCTTGGCGTACCGGGGATGGCTGTCGCTGAAGAACGGCTGCCCGTCGTAGCAGGTGGTCCGCGCGCCGGTGACCAGCGTGTTGAGCACGTGCCGGTCCACGTGATCGACCGACTCCTGCCCCATCGACCGGAACAGCGGCGCATAGACGCCGAGGTTGTCGTCCTCGATGTCTTCCCGGTTCACGCCGATGGTCGCCTCATACTTCTTGTTGGGCAGGTTGTAGGCGTGCTCGGCGATGCTGCGCAGCACCCGGCTGGAACCCTTGGCCCACTCGCGCATGGCCGGGAACTTCTCCAGCCAGCCGTGCACGGTCGCCGCCGTGCCGGACGGCACCACCGTGGCGATGCGCTCCCAGACGCCGTCGGCGGAGGTGACGCCCTCCTGGAACAGGCGCGTGACCGTCTTGCGCAGGGCGGTCAGCAACGCGTCGGTAACGATGGCCATCTACTTCTCCTCCTTCTTGTCCGGTTCGAGGCGGAACTGACGGTTCAGGTACGCCTCCTCCGGCGACTCGGCGTTCGTCTGCGGAGACCCCGCCGGAGCGTCCGCCTGGCCGGTCACCAGCGCCGGGGCGGCCTCGGCGAACTGCTCGAACTCCCGCACCTTCTCCGGGGTCGCGCAGTTGCGCAGGTAGTAGTCCCGGCTCGCAGGCGCCACCTTGCCGGCCTTGATCGCCCCGTCGACGGCCGCCTCGGCAGCCGCGCGCAGGTCCTGCGCGTCGCGGTCCAGCACCTTCCGCTCGGCCGTCTTGGCGCGGTTGGCCATCAGGTCGTAGTCGGCGCGCGGCACCGTCGCCTGCGCGCCGTCGGCGGACGCCTGGTTGGTCAGCTTCCTGATCGCCGCCAGCGCCTCCCGTTCGGTCGCGGCGGCCGGCAGGCCCAGCGCCTGCAGCATCTCAGCGTTCATCGTCTCCTCCCTGTTGGACAGCGGCGGTACGTCGAGATTGGGCGTGTTCACCAATCCCACCGAATGGATATAGGCGATGTCCGAACTCCCGTCCGGGACGTAGACCGGCGAGTGATACCGGTACCGGCGGCTCACGATCGCCTCGGCCCCCGCCTGGTTCCACTCCACCCGGCCCCACACTTCGCCCGACCGGTTGGCGAGCTCCCGCACCCAGCCGAACGCCGGAGCCGGCTCGCCGCGCAGCGCCCGCGTGATCTCGGCGTGGTTGACGTCGATCGGTATGTCGGGCCGATTCGCGTGCGCAGCGATCACCGCCTGCGCCCCGGGCGAGCGGAAGCGCCTGCCGTCGCGGCCGTCGATCGACGCCCCGCGGGGCACCAGCAGAATCCACTCCGGCGGCCTGTCCCCGTCGAGTTCGACGGCGTTCGGCATCGCCAGCACCCACTGCGCGCGACTCATCGAGTACCAAGCATGGACAGAGTCCGCCGCCCGGTTCTTGGTACGGCCCGTACTAATTTCGCCGGCGGCCGGGGCCGACCCGATCAGAAATCGACGCTGCGCCGGTCCCAAGCGGTCAGGACCGGCCTACCGCCCCGCCCCCGGTGCACCGATAGGGGCCGCCCCGAATACGGCCCGCTACGGCCGTTGCAGCGCTTCGTAGAGCCGCGACCGCGTGATGCCGAAGCGCCGGATCACCGCAGCGTGGTTGCCGCCCGTGAACGCCGCCCGTATCTCCGCATCCGTCACCGACGGCCGCCGCGGGATGTAGACCTGCTGACCGCCCCAATCACGCTGAATACGGCGCACGATCTCACCAGCCGCCTGATCGTCGTCGGTCACCTCGACCGCTACTTCCCGGATGCCGGTGATGATGTTCTGCGCAGCCATGCCTTGAGCGATTCTATCACGCCGGCCCATTGCCCGGCCCCGTAGATGTCCTGTTGCCCGCACATGCGCGCCACGTAGGCGCGGAACGCCTGATGCGAACGGCGCCGCACCGCCCCCAGATCATACAGCCGGCGCCACAGGCTGTACGCCTTCGCCTCCGGCCCGCGCAGCCGCCCCGTCCCCCGCCAGCCGGCCGCCCGCAGCGCCTTCACCACCGCCGCCCACTGCCGGTCGTTCTTCAACGCCGCCGCGCTGGTCACCCCCGCCGCACCGGCCAGCAGACTCCGATACGCCGCTTCATCCAATCCCAACTGACGCCGCGCCGCGTGGATCAGCCGCAGCCGGTACGGCCGGTCGCGCATCAGGTCGCCGCGATCGACAGGTGGATCGGCTCGTAGCCGCCGTCTTCGTCCCGCCGCCGCTGCAGCCGCAGATACTGCCGGCTGCGGGTCACCGTGATCGCGTCCGACAGCGCACGCATCGCCTCCTTCCACTGCTCGTCGTCGATCTCCAGCTTCCGCAGCGCCAGCAGCCGCCCGGTGTCCAGCCGCCCCCGCCGGTCCACCTTGAAGGCGTCCTCGATCAGCGCCCGCACGTTCGCGTTGGCGTTCTTCGTCCAGCGCCGCACGCACGCATCGATCAGCGCCTTGGCCACCTGCAGCCGCTCGTCGAACTGTATCCGGTCGTGCGTGGTCAACGTGATGCGCAGCCGCCCGTCGTAGGTGCTCATCGTGACGTTGCCCTTGTCCCCGCCGAGCTTCGCGGCGTATTCGGCCGCGCTGCGGTCGATGAACTTCTGCGTCGCCGCCACCGCCCGCGCCTTGTAGGCCGCCAACTCCGCCGACAGCTTCATCCCCTCCTCGGCGAGCAGGCGCACCAGCTCATCCCGCTCCTTGTCCAGCTTGGAGATCAGTTTCTCCGGCACCAGCCGCCCCTGCTGATCCTCCCGGTAGCCCTTCGGTATCTCGATGTCCGCCATAGTCTCCGCTCCCTCCTACGCCGCCTCGACGACGTGCGCCGTCACCTGCGGCAGCCCCAGTTCGACCGACAGGTTGAGCGCCCGCGTCACCAGGTTCGCCACCGCCAGCGGCCACGCCGTGCTCACCACGCCGCCCCGCGTCCGCCGCGACAGCCGCTCCCGGATCGCCGCATACGCGCCGTCCTCAAACTGCTCGGCCCCGACCCGCGCGGCCAGGAAATCTTCGAGTTCGCCCGGCTGATCCAGCGCGCCTACCTCGACCAGCTCGCACCGCCGCACCACCTCCCGCACCGCCCACGAGCGGCTGTCCAGCAGCGCGCCGAGCTCCGGCTGTCCCAGCAGGATCACGCTGGTCAGCCGGTTGAAGCCGTCCACCTCGAACTCCCAGATGCGCTTCAGGTACTTGAGCGTCGGCACCGCCAAGTCGTGCGCCTCCTCGATGATGATCGCGTGGCTGCACCCCGCCCGCGCAGACTCGGTGAGCACCCGCCGCGCCTGCCGCGTCAGGTACTCAAGCGTGCGCCGCGGCCGCTGCTCCGGGGCCAGGTCGTCCAGGATCGCGTGGCACACCGCCGTCGCCGTGAGCCGCGACCGGTCGACCGTGATCGGCTCCACCGTCCGCACCGGCCGGTCGTGGCGCCGCATCTGGTCGAGCACGTAGCGCCGCAGCGTGCTCTTGCCGCAGCCGCTCTCGCCGACCACCGCCAGGAAGCCGCCGGTCTCGGCGGCGTCCTCGATCGCCGTGGCCGCGTAGCGCCAGCGCTTGCCGAGCCATACGTCCTCGGCTCTGCGCACCTCCCACGGGTCGCGCGGCAGCTCATACTGCTCGCGCGCCTGCCTCGATAACTGCACCCGCATCTCTACCTCCTCGCGGTGTTCCGATTCGTCTTCGCCCCCGTCATCGGGAGCCCACAGGTTCCGTTCGTAGATGCCGCGGCCGGCCAGCAGCCCGTCGATGCCGGTCCGCAACTCCGCCTCCCGCCCGCGCGGAAAGCGCCCGGCGTTCACGATCCGCACCACGCTCGCCTTGCTGCACCCGATCGCCCGCGCCACCTCCGCATACGACAGCCCGGCCGCGCGCAGCGCGGCCCGCACGGCCGTCACGGGAGCGCCTGCCGGCGGTTGACCCGCTTGGCGGCCGCCGCGCGGTGCACGGCGGCGTCGACGCAGGTGGCGAAGTGAGACCGGAAGCGCCGCACGCCGTCGGTCTCGTCCCGCGGGACCTCCTCCATCGGGATCGGCTTGCCGTAGGGGGTGACCGCCCAGATGATCGACGCCCCGCACGAGGAGCACAGCGCGCGCCCCCGCGACCGGTAGCCGGCCGCACGCAGCGCCTCGCCGGTCGCCGGCCACTCCAGCTTGTCGTCGCCCAACGTCCGGCTTGGCACCGCTTCGGCTGCGCCGCTCATCCGGACGCCTCGAACCGCCAGCGCGTCAGCGCCAGCACCGCCATCTCGTCGACGGTCGGCTTCCACAGCCCCAGACGGCCGCGCAGCGGCACGTGCGGCGGCAGCGCCCGGCTCACGTCGGCGAGCACCCAGCCCCACAGATCGGTCGTGAGCTCGGCGGCGCGCTCCGGCCACAGGTCGGCCCAGCCCGGTATGTCGAGCGCCGGCCCGTCGTCCGGCTCCAGGCGCCGGCAGTCCACGATCCGGGCGACCGCCATCACCACGCCGAGCGGGTACGGCCACGCCGCCGGCCACTCCCGGAGGCGCTTCGAGAGCCCCAGCGCCGACGCATCGTCGCCGGCCGCCTCGCGCAGGTGGCGCCGGTCTCTGCCGCTGTGGATCAGCACCGGCCCCCGCCAGCCGGTCCGCCACGTCCGCACCTCTATCGTCTTGCGGCCGTCGGCGATCGACGACGCCCACGGCTGCCGCACCGTCAACCCGCGCAGGTAGCGGCGGCTCCGCAGCGTCTTGCTCAGGTCGTCCAGCCTCATCCGGCCGCCTCCTGCCCGCCGCGCAACTCCGCCGCCCAGGCGTCGAGCTCCGCCGGCGCCGCACCGCGCGGCCACCGTTCGCCCAGCGCCTTGAACAGCTCCGGCCGCCACGCAGCGCCCAGCGCATCGCGCAGGTACCGCCCCGAGTCGGCCAGACTCAGCGGCGCCGCAGCCGGCGCCGGCTCCACCACCTCGCCCGTGCGCCGCATCGGGATCACCGTCCCGTCCCCGGCCGCCGCGTCCAGCGCCCGGTACCGCCCCCCGAACGCCGCCTGCCCCGGCCGCACCGGCCCAGCCATCGCTCGCAGCCGCTCCCCGGCCTGCTCCACCTCCGTCATCGGCAGCGGCCGGTATTCGCCCGGCGCCGCCGCATCGGCCGCAAACCCGAACTCGTCGTAGGTGCGCGGATGGCACAGCGTCTCGTACTCCTCTCCCCGGTACGTGTGCCGCACCCGCACCACCCCGGCGCCAGCCAGCAGCGGCTGCACGGTCACCGCGCCGCCCACCCGCACCCCCGGCAGATCGCCCACCCGGTACCGCGCCTGCGCGCGCAGCCGAGGATGCCGAAAGCTCACCGTCAGGTTGCCGGCCACCTTGCGCACCTGCGGCTGCCACACCGCGTAGTCGCGCGCCTCCGCCGGCATCTCACGCAACTCCTCGGCCGCGATCAGCTGCCACAACTCGATGCGCGCCGCGCACACCCCCGGCCGCCGCAGCTGCGTGTCGATCCCGTCGATGGCGTTCGCGTTGTAGGCGTCGCACCACGCCTCCGCGCGCCGGTTCAACTCCTCAAGCGAATCGACCGGCTGCAGCTTCAACCGCGCCTCGAAGTGCGTCTCCACGATCCGCTGCGCACGCTCCACCGAGCCCTTCGCGCGGCTGTTGCCCGGCGCGTGCGCGTAGTGGCGCACCCCCAGCGCATCGAGCGCCGCGCGGATCGCCGGATGGTCGCTGCCCTTGTCCCACCACAACGACGCCGGCAGCCCGTGCCAGGCGTGCCGGGGCGCCCAGGCGTAGCACAGGAAGTCCCACGTCGCTCCCGGATTCTCCCCAGCCTGCCGGTAGTACTTGACCCGCAGGCACGCGCTGGCGTGATCGGTCAGCACGTACCGCCACACCCCAAGCCGCGCCGCCTTGCCGGTGACCGGCTTGTTCTTGTAGGGCTCGTATCCGTCCCCGTCCAGCGCGCGCTGCCGCCGCCCGGGCGTGGCGTCCGGCAGGTACCACACCAGCGCCCGCGACGGATCGAACAGATGCAGGTCGTTCGGCCGCGAGGCGACCTCCGCGTGCGTCCGCCGCCCGCCCCGCTGCGTGCCCAGGTCGATGCCCCGCTCACGCAGCAGCCGCGCCAACTGCCCGTCCGACAGCCCGCCCAGGTCTTCGCCCTGCGCCCGCATGATCTGCCGCGCCACCGGAATGTGCAGCGTCGCCTGCCCGGACTTGCGCACCGCTGACACCAGCAGCGCCGCCAGCCGCTCCAACTCCCCGTCCGACACCCGCGTCCCGCCGGCGTCGCTGCGCCGCTTGCGGCCCGCTCCCTTGCCGGCCGCCCGCAACTGTCGCCGCACCCGCGAGACCGGCGCGCCGACCTGCTGCGCATACTCCCGCACCAGCGCCGAACGCCGCGCCGGGTCCGCCTCGATGCGGGCGACCAGATCGTCGAGCACCGCCCCGCTCGATTACGCGCCGCCGCCGTCGGTCGGCTCATCCGGGCCGGCCGGACCTTCGACCGGTTCCCACCGGGCGTGCTCGGTCGGCAGCGGATCGGAGATCAGCCTGCCGATCTCCTCCGCCTCCAGGCCGAGGTGGTTGATGATGCCCGTGACTTTCTCCCGGAACCGCCGCGCCAGCGCGGCGGCGGGGACGACCCCGGACGGCTGCCCTTTCTGCTCCCAGCCGGCCGCTTCGGCCGCCAGCCCCTCCATGCGCTCAACGGCCGCCCGCAGCTGCGCGCACACGCCGAACGCCCGGTGGTCGATCACGGCGAGGGTCTCCATGAGCGCCTCCTCCCGGATCGCCCACGGGACCTCTCCGAAGCGATAGACGTCGAGGCGCCGCTCGGTCTCCCGCAGCGACTCCTCCAGGTCGTCGATCGTCCGTCCCTTCTTGGCCGAGCGCTCGCGCTGCGCCTTCTCCCGCTCCCGGCGCTCCTTGCGCTCGGCGCGCAGCGTGGCCCGCAGCTCCGACGGGCTCATGCGCTGGATGTCGTCCAGCGTCGCGCCGGCGATCGTGCCGCCTTCGCGCAGCTCGTCGAGGTCCTCGTCGTCCATCAGGGCGAGCTCGTAGACCTTGGTCGCGGAGTTCAAATCGGCGACCAGTCGCCGATTTGGACCGTCGATGAACTTCCGAGCGGCCCGCATCAGGCATTTCGCGACGCCTGGGCTGATGCCGATCCGTTCTTTCAGGACGGTCACCCACGTCCCATGCGCCTCGTGCTCCTTGATGCGGATGAGCTCCGCGCCGGCCTCGATCATCGGCACGACGGTGGAACCGAGCCGGCCACGCACCAGCGCTACCGACCGGTCGAGGTCATACGGCTGGCTGTCGCTGCTGAGCCGGTCAGCCAGCGCCGCACCCTCGGTCCGCTCCGCGTCGACCACCACCGCCGGCACCCCGACCACCGGCGGATCGTCGGCGCCGTTCCCGTCCGCCTGTTCGGCCGCCATCTGCGCGGGCATCGTCTCCGGCGCCTCCTGCGCCCGCCGCAGGTCGCGGCAGTACGCCAGAAGCGACGCCAGTGACGTGTCCCTGAAGACCGCCTTGCCCTTGGCGTCCACCAGCGCCCAAGCGCCGCGTGTGCCCTCCGTCCTCATTGCCCGCAGCCGGAGCCCGACAGCTTGCGCCGCCTCCGACACCTCCTTCTTCGTCACTCGTCCCATTCCGTTTCCTCCTCGTAGACCTTGGTCGCGGAGTTCAAATGCGAGACTAGTCTCGTATTTGGGTCGTCTCTGGGCGTGATCGGCTCCGTCCCGAAGGCCGGCGCCTTGCAGCCGGCCCGTTCGGCGGCCCGCAGCATCCGTAAGCACGGCTGGCACCGGCGTTCACTCGGCAGCGCCAGCAGCTCCCGCAGCCGCCTGACGAACTCTCTGCCGTCCTCGCGCCAACCGTCTGTGCACCAGGTAAAGCCGTCCGCCCGCATGCAACACACCGGCCTGCGATCCGTTGTCGTCATGCCCGGCCGCTCTTGATGAATCTGCTGACCGCGCCGCGCCGCGTCCCGGCGCATATGCAAGCCGACACCACGCCCGCGTCGGCCGCCGCCGACTCCGTCCAGCGCGTCGCCCGGAGCCATGCATCCCAACGCCTGGCGGCAGCCGCGTCCTGCGGCTGCTTCGGCGGCTGGACGCGCTTCGCGGCGGCCTGCTCGCAGGTCTCCGGCAACGTCACTCGTCCAGCCTCTCGCACAGCTCGCCGTCGATCAGACACCGGCGCATGACGTTGATCAGCTGCTTTCGGTCGTTCTCCAGACGTTCCTCGGTGTCGCAGACCAGGGCCTCGGCGACTCGCTTGGAGAGCGGATACGTCTCGTCCCAGATCTCCAGCTTCCCCGTCCGCATCTCGTGTTCGTCGCCGGCCGCCGCCTGCTTGGCCACCTCGAGTTGCTTCTGCCGCCGTTGGTAGATGCCGATCATTCCGGCGACCGTGTTCAGGGTGCTCACGTCGTTTCCTCCTCCGCCTTCGTCCCGGCGGTCTTGATCGGCGGCCGGTCGGCGCGCCGTTCTAGCTCCTTGCCCAAGGCGGCGTTCAACGCATAGGACGACAGGATCACGATGGCGATGTTCTTCTCCCACCGCCGCAGCCGCCCGAACCGCTCCGCGACCCGGAACACCGCAGACCGCCACGCCTCGTAGTCCTGTCCGCCGCTTTGGCTCATGGCGCCCACCACCGTGCGCAGCAGGTACCGCTCCCAATTGCCGTAGAAGCGCTGTTGCTCCGCCGCCGTCGGCTGCCGGCGCCGGCTCACGCCGCACCCTCCGCGTTCGGGCGGCGCCTGATCATCCGCGGCGGCAAGGTGTCGGGCGTGAACAACACCTGCTGACCCTCCGACCCGGGCGGGATCTCGTACGGGTAGATGTAGAGCGGGGCGATGTACGCGATGTCGAATGAGTCCAGCGCGGCCGCATCGATAGGCAGGGCGGTGACGAAGACATGGCTCCACCCCTTGTCGCCGTGATGCTGGCGCGTGAAGACCATGGCGATGTTTTTCATGTCCACCTTGCCAGCGGGCTGCCCCATGGGGGTGAACGGCAACTGCAGCTGGCGCGCCGTAGCGCTCTCGGCGCGCCGCCGCCTCCACCGCCTCCGTGCGCGCTGCGTCACGCCTTGCGTTTCCTGGCCGTCCGCCGCCCGTCCGCGGCCTTCTTGGCGACGCGGCAGACGTCGCACCGCCGCGGCGCCGGCCCGCTCAGACTGCGGCGCCGGAATCGGCAGCCGCAGTCGAGGCAGGTGCACAGCAGTCTCGGCACGGTGTGAACACGCCGCGCGCCGGCGGCTCCGGAGCCTCGTCGACGTCGAGATCGTCGATCTCCATGCCACTCACCAGCAGATCCCGGAGCAGGCGGCTCACGCCTCGATCCCCAGGTCCTGCAGCACGGCCTGCCGCGCGCGGATCGGCACGTCCGGCCAGGGGTACTCGTGGCCCAGGCGTTCGATGGTGGCGCGGGCGACCGCGTTCGTCGTCATGCGGGTCACCGCCCAGGTGATCCGTTGGCCGCGGACGTAACCTTCAGTCTTCGAGTAGCGGCCGTTGATGCGCGGAACGAGGTGGAGGTAGATCGTCTCCTCGCCGTCCGCGGTCGTCACCTCGACGAAGACGTGCCACTCGGCAGCGGCGTCGTGACCGACGGCGTTCCGGGTCGTCAGCGCGTAGGCGCTCGGCACGAACAGCGTCACGCCTCGCCCGTCCCTTCGCATTCCGGACACGGCGCCTCGCCGTCGCCGTGCATGCACGTGCCCTGCGCGTTGCACAGGTCGTCGATGCAGACCAGCACGGTCCCCGCGCCGTCGCACCGCGGGCACGGCTCGCTGCCGATGAACGGATTGCCGCCCAGCAGCTCCATGCGGCGGTACAGCGTGACGGTCAGATCGTCGCAGCCCGGATCACCCGCGCACGTGGAGCACAGGTCCGACTCCACCCAGTGACACGGCTTGCAGTCGCCGAACGCGTCCATCTCCACGCACGACCGCTTGTCGGTGCAGCCGCACACCCGGCAGCGCCGCTCGGACGCCCGCCGCGCGCGCAGCAGCTCCTCCACCCAACTCAGCGTCAGCCCGGCGACCAGACCGAACGACAGCACCGCCTCCCCGACCAGCAGCGGCGCGCCGGCCACCAGCGCCCCGCACCCGCCGACCAGGCCGGCCAGCAGCACCACGGTCGACGGCTGCAGCCAGAAGCGGGCCGAGGCGCTGGGAGGGCCGCCCCGGCCCGCTCCGGACATACCGCGCGCACGCTTGGCGCGCGTTCTCTGCGTATTCATCAGTTCGCCCCCGGCGGGTCGAGCAGCGAGAACTCGCCGATCAGGGCGAACGCCTGCCCGTGCGCGTGCGCCGGATGGCAGCCGACGCCGATCAGGCAGCGCGGGCGCCCGCCGCCCAGCGGGATCCAGCTGAGCACGCAGATCACCAGGTCTTCGCGCTGCGGGAAGTAGCGCGGCCGGTCGATCCGGCCGAGCGAGAACCATTTCTGGCGCCGGTGCCGGCGCGGTGTGAGGGCCCTCATGGGGCCGCTCCGTGCCGCGCTTCAGCCTGGTGGAGGTGGTCAATCCCCAGCTCGCGGCACGCCTCATCCTGGAGGTGCGCGCTCTCGAAGACTCCGCAGAGCTCCAGCAGCGACATCAGCCGGCCGACATCGGTGGCGGATAGGCGCACCTGCCGCTGAGCGTCAGCCGCGCGCTCCAGGCGCTCCACCAGCGCCACATGGGGGCCTTTCCTCATGAGGCCGCTCCGTGCCACGCCTCCGGCGTCTCGCCGGTGCCGCGGCGCAACTCGTGGGCCTGCGGCCGGTGCTCGGCCGCCAGCACGGCCAGCAGGTTCCGATGCGCGATCTCGGCCGCGCCCATGAACTGGTCGCGCGCGGCGTCGGCCGCCGCGTCCGCGCCGGCCAGCAGCTCGATCGCACCCTCGACGCGCTGCCGGAAGCCCGCTGGCGCGCGGCGTTCGCCCGCGAGGATGCGCGAGAGCTTTGTCTTCTCAATGCCGAGGAACCGCGCCAAGCGGTTCTGCCCGACACCGCTCTTCTCGACCCAGGTCCGAATGTCACCGTCAGCGTCACTCATGGAGGCATCCTATGTCACCACTGATGACATGTCAACAGCAGTGTTGCGCCATGCTGTGGCCGTGGTAGGAGAGCGTCTAAGGGCAGCCCGCGAGCGGGCCGGCATGGATCAGATCGACGTGGCTGTCGGAATCGGCTTCAGCGCGCATACGGCCATCTCCAACGTCGAGCGCGGACGGTCGTCCATCCACGTCGACCGCGTCGCGCCGGCCGCACGACTGCTACGGGTCTCCACCGACTACCTGCTCGGCGTCACCGATGACCCGACCCCGATTGACCAGAAGCCCAGTCCGAGACAGATCGCGGGTTTGTCCGGCGCAGACTGGCTGATCGCCCCCTACGCGCGGGACGTGCGCGCGGCAGCCGGCACCGGCGTGGAGCCGTGGCACGAAGCCGCAGACTGCGGTGTGGCGCTGCACCGCGCCGTGCTGCCGTCCTGGGCGCGGGCCGAGGGGCTGATCTGCATCCGGGCGACCGGCAACTCGATGGAGCCGGACATCCACGACGGGGACCTGGTCGTGCTCGACCGCACGAGCGCCGAGCCGGTCGACGGCCAGACGTTCGTGCTTCGCACCGACGACGGCCTGATCGTCAAGCGGCTGCGCCGGCGCGGCGCCGCTTGGGAGATCACCAGTGACAACCGCCGCTACGGGCCGCGCGGCGTCGCCGCCGAGGATCGAGTGATCGGCCGCGTCGCGTGGTCCGGCCCCCGCCGCGGCTGATGGACACGACGGGGAGGGAGAGATGATGATGCGGGTGATGTTGACCGCCGACGCGCAGCAACTGGACATCAGGTTCAAGTCGCTTCAGTTCCGGCAGGTGCCCGAGGCGCGCATCGCCGGCGTTGGCCGCACGTTCGTGGGCTTCGTCGTCACGGACGTGACCCCGCAGACCGAGGCCGGCAGCAGGACCGCCCGGGAAGAGGAGCTGATGGAGCTGTTGGTCGAAGTGCCGAACAGCGATGACCTGAACGCCTGCCGTGAACTGGCCGCGACGCGGTTGCACGCGCAGCTGCTCAAGCTCGCCGCGCGGCTACGCCGGACCGGCTGAGTCTTCGTCCTTCGGGCTTGGGGGAGCCGCCGCTGGACGCGGCTTGAGGCCTAGCTCCCGGGGGTCCACCGGCTGATCCCGGTCCGGCCAGCCATCTTTGCCGACGACGTACCATTCGCCCGGCGGGGGGCCGCCGTCCAAAATGACCCTCCTGCCGTCGGGCAGTGCCATATAGATGCCGGTCTCGGGCCCAGTGCCCTGGCGAGGAGCCGCCAAGCATTCTTCGACGGTCGGCAACCGGTAGGGGCGTCCCGAGTAGTCGGTGTCTACGTGTTCTTCGGTCTCGTCAGCCATCCCAAACTCTCGAACAGCGTATCGAAGCGCGCCACGAGCGGCAAGTACTGGGCGTGGGGCCACTGGCGGAGCCGCCAGCGCGGATCCTCGTGCGTCAGCAGCCTGTCGAGGCGTTCGAACAGGGTGTCGTCGGCGGAGCGCCACGCGATGTACTGCGCGTAGGCGCGCGCGAACAGCTCCCTGGGTCTGAGCAGATAGGCCATCTGCTCGATGGCGGCCTTGTCGTCGCGCTCGGCGGCTTCCTCGCTCAGCTGCCTGATCAGGCGGCAGTTCGTGGTCTTCTCGAGCTCCTTGAGGATGGCCTGCACCAGTTCCCACGTCCGTCCTCCGGACTCCTGTTCGGTCGCGAAGTGCCCAGAGGCGGCCAGCCCATCGAGATCGAGGAGATGGCCGATCTCATGCACGGCGGTCCAATCCGGACGCCACTTCGATACGTTGATATAGATCCACGCGGCGGTTGCGCCGCCGGAAACGGTCCTCGGCATGAGGTAGCCTTCCATGTCTTCGTCCACATCCATCTCCCGGACCGGAATGCGCGGGAGGCCCTCGACGCTGTGCACCCGGGTGACCGCCGCGATGCCGGCCTCCACCTTGCGCCGCCCGGCCGGGTCCGCGATCTCCACCAGCAGAGCGTCGGTCACCGGCCGGAGGCCGGGCCGCTGATCCGTCGGCTGCGCAGGCTCGGCAGGGCGGATGGTCCGCTTCACCCTGTCGCGGTGCTGCCGGGCGAGCTGCTCCATGCGTCCGACGCCGGGATTCCGCTCGAAGCCGGGATCGATGCCCGCGAACCCGGTATGCACCTTGCCGGTCTTCTCGTTCCGATACTGCATGGGCCGCAGCGCCGGCTCCTCGGTCTTGACCGGCTTGCGCGCGGGGACCCCGTCGCCCACGACCGGCCCCGGGACGCCCTGATCCACGTAGCGCTGATACTGCGCCTTGGTGACGAAGCGGGTAGAGCACTTGCAGCCCCAGCCGTTCATGGGGTTGGCGTACCGCCAGAACTCGGCGTCCTTGGGCAGCAGCAGGCCGTCCCACGCCAGGTGCTGGTCGCGGTGGCGCTTGCTCGGCCCGACCCGATAGAGGATGTACGGGTGACTGGTGGAGCGCTGGCCGCGCTCCCACACGCCGGCCTGGGCGGCTTGCCGGGTGTTGACCCGCCAGATCGTGTCGAGCCGGCGGGAGATGTAGAGGTTGGCCCTTTCGACCGCCTTCGGGTCGTTCGGATCGGGCGGCGGCATGCGGCCCCACCAGCCGCGCTTGGCCAGAACGGCGGCCATCTCCTCCTTCCACTTCGCCGTCGGCTTCCCTTCCTCCTGCGCCTTCTCTATCGACTGCTGCACGTCGGCCAGCAGATCGATCTTCATCATGTTGGCGACGGTGAAGGCGTGCGCGTGCTCCTCGCGCCACACTTCGCGGTAGTCGTAGCGGGCGAGCAGGCCCTTGCGGCGCAGGTAGTCGACCGCCTCCTTGGGCGGCGGCCCCGCCGGGTCGCGGTCAGCCATGCGTCAGGCCGGGTCGTCGAAGCGCAGGCCGCCCAGGCCGCGGGCGCGCAGCAGGTCGGCGGCCAGCCGCTCGACGAACTGCTGGCTGTTGAGACTCCGCAGCAGCTCCGGCAGCCGCTCTTGCGCTTCGTCGAGCGACCCCATCCCCTCCGCCCACGCCTGCACCGCGTCATGCAGCGGGCGCGTGACCGGCTCCCACTCCTGCGCTTCGAGCAGCTCGTCCAGTTCGTCCCGGACGCCGGCGCCGCGCTGCCCGTTGAGCGCCGCCGGCAGCGCCCGCATCAGCGCCGCCTGCAGCGCCGCGTTGGGCGGCGCCGGCATCCCGGCGGCCGGCCGCTGCAGCACCACGTCGCCCTCTTCGGGCTCGGTCAGGCCGAGCTTCCCGTACAGCTCGCTCGCCTTCACCCGCATACCACGGTCGATCAGCTTGACCGCGTTCTCCACCAGGCTGTCGACGTCCTCCGGCCGCGGCACCGGCAGCCGCAGCGCCGGATACCGCTCCTGCGGCCCCCAGTTGAGCATCACGTAGGGCCGCACCAGGTCCCGGTTCAGCGTCGCCTCCAACTGCGAGGCGTCCGCCTCCTTGATGTCCAGACGCACCTCTTCCTGCGCGTCCTGCGCGCCGAGCTTCCCCGGCGTCCCCTCCGTGGTCGCCGTCTGTCCCAACACCAGCTTGCTCACCTGGTCGTCCACCCACGTGACCAGCTGCTCGAAGTGTCCGGTCGACGATCCCGGCTTCACCGCATCGACCACGTCCACCACCATGCTCTCCGGCACGATCACCCCGATGTCGCGCCCCATGTTGGCGACCGCCCGCCGCAAGACGTTCTTGTCGTTCGCGGTCGCGTTCTTCGGAAACCGCCCGATGCGCAGCGGATGCCCGTACACCTCCATGTAGGCCGCCCAACTGGCGACCGCCGACGCCTTGATCAGGTGCAGGTACGCCGCGCACGTCACCAGCCCCGCGCGGATCGGCAGCCCGCTCTTGAGGTGCGGCTCATGCACGATGAACTTGTACGGGCGCAGCGGCGTCAGCCCCGCCCCGTCCCGCAGCAGCAGCCGCCGCCCGGTGCGCCGGTCGTACTCGAACCACCGCGGGTCGCGCCACTGGTAGGCGGCCGGCCGCCACGGCACGCCCGACACGTCCCACAGCACCTCGGTCACCGAGTAGCCCTTGCCGAGCCCGTCCAGCGCCGAGGCGATCAGCTCCGGGAAGTGATCGCCGATCACGTCGCGGCGCACCGCCGCCGCCATCTGTTGCGACCGCTCGTCTTCGCCGGCCGGCTCCACCACCGGGTCCAGCCCGACGATCGCCAGCTTGCGCGTCGACAGCACGCTGCGGTAGTGCGCATCGTGCTCCTCGATCTCCTCGGCCAGCGTCATCAGGTCGGCGGTCGCGCCGGCCTTCGCCTCCCCGATCAGGTCGGCCAGCCGCGCCGGCCGCAGCGTGCGCACGATCTCGCTGGTGTTCCACGGCGAGCGGACGCTGAACACGTCCCCGCCGGCGATGTCTTCGGCCAGCTCCTCGGCCAGCTCAGTCTTCGCGGCCAGCTCAGGCTTCTTCGTCCCAGTCTTCTTCTTCGTCCCCATCGTCGATGCCCCTCCATCGGTCCTGCCCGGTGACGCCGGCAACCGCCTCGTACTCAGCCGGCTGATAGGCGTCGTCGTTGCGCTGCGCGTAGACCGCCAGCATCCCCGCGATCACCGAATCCCCGTGCCGCTTGCGCCCCGGCGCGCCGGTCCGCTCAGCGATCACCGGCACGCCCCGGTCGAGCACCACCACGCGGTGGTCGTCGAGGATGTCGGCGTCCCGGGGCAGCGCGAACCCTTCGTCTTCCAGCATCGCCCGGTACCGCGGCAGGTACTCGGCGTAGGTCGCCCGGCTCGCCATCACTTCATGCACGTAGGCCGGCCCACGGTCCTGCGCCACCAACTCCGCGAGCATCTGCCCGTTGCCCCGCGCGTCGATCGCCGCCCCCGCAAACCGGATCACCCCGTCGATCACGTGGTCGAGCACCTGTTTCTGCTGCTGGAACGGCACCCCCCGCATCTCCACCTGCACGATCGAGCGCAGCCCCAGCGCGGCCGTCTCAGCCGCCGCGCACACCACCGACAGGTCGCCGGTGCGCCCCACGTCCTGGCCGATGAAGCACGACGGCGGCCGCTCGGCGCCGCCGTGGCCGCGGCGGTGCTCAGCCAGCGCCGGCTCCAGGTGCTCGGCGATCCACTCATCGCAGGCGGCCCGCCGCTCGGCTTCCGGCAGGTAGGTGAACTCCGGCGCGCATTCGTAGCGAACCACCGGGATGGCGGCGTCCATCGCCCGCTCCACCATCGCCCGCGGGAAGTACTTGCTGCCGGCCCGCGACGGGATGCAGTACAACTCCTCGGCCGCCCCGTCCCCGTAGGTCTCCACCAGGTCAGCCAGCCACCGCCGCTCCCGCTCAGCCGTCCACGACTCCCCCTCGCCGGCGCGCTCCAGGATGCGCCGGTACAGCCCGTCCCCGACCGCCTCGTCGATGGTCGTCCGGTGCACGCTGAACGGCCGCTTGCCGGCCCGCGACTCCTTGATCAACTCGTTGAAGGCGCTCTCCTCCCCGTTGTGCGTCGACAGGATGCGCACGTCCCCGCCCCACATCAGCAGCGCCAGAGCCGCCTTGAGAATCTCGCCGATGTCCTCCACGAACGCCGCCTCGTCGATGATCACCCGCCCCTGCTTGCCGCGCAGCGTCGTCGCACGCGACGGCAGCCCGATGATCCGCTTCCCGGAGGCGAACACGATGCGGTAGGTGCGCACGTCGTCGTCCTCGTCGCGCAGCACCTCCTCCTCCACCGCGCCGGCCGCCAACTGCCAGATGCGCGCCCACTCCGCGCACGTGTGGATGAACTCCCGCGAGATGTCGAGGTTGTAGGAGATGTAGTAGACGTCGATCCCGCCGGTCTGCGCCGCCGACAGCACCGCATCGGCCGCCTCCACCCAGGTCGCCCCGATCCGCCGCGACTTCTCGTACACCTTCACCTGCGCCTGGTCGGCGAGCCAGCGCCGCTGGTACGGCAGCAGCGAATCCGCGATCACCTTGGTCACCCCGGCGTGACCGCCGGCCGCCCCGCCGGCGGTCACGCCACGCCCAGGATGCGCGCCTTGATCGCGTCGACCGTCTCCTGCGACAGCCCCGCCTCCTTGCAGGCCGCCGTCGCCTTCACGGCCGCCTGCTCGGTCGCCTCGGCCGCGATCTTGCGCCGCCGCTCCGCGCTGGTGGTCGCCGCCGACTCCATGTCCCGCGTCGCCCGCGCGACCTGCCCGATCAGCGCCGCCACCTTCGGCGCGCTTTCCGGGTCGCCCATATCCAGCGCGCGCAGCTCCATCATGAAGTCGAACGCCAACGCCCGGACCTGATGCAGGATCACCTCGCCCAAGGCGTTCTGACCCTCCGGGCCGACCTGCCGCAGGTACAGCTCGGCGATCTCCCGCGCCTGCCGGTTGCGGTCGGCGATCTCCCGCATCCGCACCGCGTAGCGGTTGACCGCCGACTTGGAGACGACCGTCTCGCCCGCCTCCGCGTTGAGCGTCGCCGCCACCTGTTCCTGCGTCACCTCCGGCTGCGCCAGCAGCTCCTGGAGACGTCGGCGCTGCTCCGGGCTCAGGCGCTCGATGCTCGACCGCGCCATCAGTCAAGCGGCGTCGGACGGTCGACCCCCGCGACGATCGACCGCCCCGCAGCGGCGTCCACGCCGGCCTGCGTCAGACGCACCACCCGCAGCCCGCCGCCGAGGTCGCGCACCGTGACCAGCCCCCGCTCGCTGAGCCAGTCGACCAGCCCGTCGACCGCCACCGCCGACATCGCGTGCCCGAACCGGCCCAGGATGCTCTGCAGCAGCCGCGTGTTGGACTCCCGCGCCGGGTCCTGGTCGAGCGCCTGCAAGGCGATGATCCGCCGGTTGGCGGCGATCAGATCGCGCATCTCATTCCCCCAGGTACTTCCGCTGCAGCAGCTGCATCCAGTTGTCGATGGCCCTCAGCCGCCCCTCGATGTTGGACAGCCGGTCGATCAGCTGCCGTACCGTGTCATCGCGCAACTGCGACACCTTGTTGTGCAGCACCTGGTTGTGCTCCTTCTGGTCGGCGACCACCGCCGCGATCCGCGTGTCGATCCCCTCCCGGACCGCCGCCACCAGGTCGTGGTGGCGCCGCTCGCGGTCCCGCCGCGCCTGGTAGGAGACCGCGATCAGCGCGCTCACCACCCCGGCCAGGATGCCGCCCAGGATGCTGCCGGCCACCAGCAGCGGCTCCCAGGTCACGGCGCCGCTCCCATCAACCCCATGATCCGCGCCACGTACCGCACCGTCTCCGCAGGCGCGTGCGGACTCACCGCCGGCCACGCCGCGCACCCCCCGCACCGCTCCTGCGCGCGCAGGATGCGCCCCCGCCCGCCGTTGTAGCTGGCCAGCGTGAACGCCAAGCGCTGCAGGCGGTCCGGCAGGTCAGACCAGTGCGCGTGCAGCCAGGCGTCGTACCAGATGCCGGCCGCTATCGACTGTTCCGGGTGGTAGGCGTCGGTCAGCGTCAGCGGCGCCTGCTCGGCGATCTCCTCCCACGTGGACGGCATGATCTGCATCAACCCCCGCGCCCCGGCGTGGCTGTCGACGCCGGCCCGCAGCGACGACTCCGCGATCGCCTGCGCCTTCCACCACCGCCAGTCGAACGCCGGCCCGAAGAACCGCCGGGAGTACTTGCGGAACGTCCCGTCGTAGTCGGCCGTCCACTGCGGATCGTCGACCGGCCGCGCCGCGCAGCCGACCATGAACGCGGCCACCGCCGCGAGCGCCAGGGCTCCGAGTGCGCGCATGACTCAGTTGAGGCCGAGCCCCACCACGAGCCCGACCGACACGCCGATCGCTACGAACATGCCGGCCACCACCATGCCGACCGCCTGGTTGCGGCAGCGCAACTCGTCGCCGGTCGAGAACGGCGTCATGCGGTCCAGCACCTTGTAGGCGGTCAGCATGAACGCGATCGACACGATCGCCCCGAACACCGCGTAGCCGACGTTCAGGGCGATGATCGCCGCGTTCACCCGACCGGCGCCGGTTCGGCGCACGCCGCAGCGGAGTCCAGGTTGCGCTTGATGCGGTCGGGCGTGCGCGCCTCGTGGCGAACCAGCTCACCGAGCACCTCGATCAGCGGCTGCACCACCTCCACCGGCACCATCACCGGCTGCGGCGCAGGCTCCGCCGGCTCCGGGGCGCACAGGCGCTCGATGGTGGCCACTAGGCCGCCGGCCACCACGCCGGCGAGACCCACCAGCAACTCGACGCGCTCGAAGCCCGCCACGAACGCCACGATGGCCACCACCGCGACCGCCAGCCCGGCGAACAGCCAGGCGTTGATGCGGATCGGAACGATTCTCTTGTCACTCATGCAGCGAGCGTAGGCACGCCGGCCGGCCCCAACCTACGTACCGGCCGTACTAATTTTCCGTTGCCCGTCGCTCCGCTCCGGGAGGGCCAGCCGGCCGCCGGCGCGACCGCCACGCCCACAGGCCGCCGCGCCGCCGGATCGCCGCTCCCACGCCGGTCCGTTCTCACCCACCACGGACCGCCCCGCACCGTCCCATCCCACCGGATCCCGCCGGATCCCGCCTTATCCCGGCAGGCGTTAGTACGCTAGATCGTCAAAGTTAGTACGTCGCGGTTCAGTTTCCGGTGATGCGATAGTTTCCGGTATAGTTTCCGGTAGTGCGCCACCTTTCGCGCTGCACGCTCGATGACCAGCGCGGCCCGGCCCGGCCCGGCGCTGGTCGATCATCGGGCCGGTTGTGTGCGCACAGCGCGGCCGGAAGCGGCCGGGGGGTTGAGCACGTCGATCACCAGCGCGGCGGACGCGAAGCGCGGCCGGTTCGGCGCTGGTTCGGCGCTGGTTCGATCACCGGGCCGGTTCTCGGCGCATAGCGCGCGAACGGACGCGAACGGCTGCCGGTTCGGCGCACCGGCCGGAATCTGCGGCGCATAGCGGCCCGTCAAGCGATTTTCTGGGGCAAGGTGGTACCGAGAGAAGAGATACCCCCCGGTTCCGGGGGCGCACCAGCGTTGACGTAGCGGCCGGCTGCTGGTCGATCACCGGGCCGGTTCTCGGCGCACACAGCGCGGCCGGAGCGGCCGGGGGTTGAGCACGTCGATCACCAGCGCGGCGGACGCGAAGCGCGGCCGGTTCGGCGCTGGTTCGATCACCGGCCCGGTTGTGTGCACCAAGCGCGGCCGGAAGCGGCCGGGGGGTTGAGCACGCTCGATGACCAGCGCGGCGGACGCGAAGCGCGGCCCGGCCCGGCGCTGGTCGATCACCGGGCCGGTTGTGTGCGCACAGCGCGGCCGGAAGCGGCCGGGGGTTGAGCACGCTCGATGACCAGCGCGGCGGACGCGAAGCGCGGCCGGGCCCGGCTGCTGGTCGATCACCGGGCCGGTTGTGTGCGCACAGCGCGGCCGGAAGCGGCCGGGGTTGAGCACGTCGATGACCAGCGCGGCCCGGACGCGAAGCGCGGCCGGTACCGGCTGCTGGTCGATCACCGGGCCGGTTCTCGGCGCATAGCGCGCGAACGGACGCGAACGGCTGCCGGTTCGGCGCACCGGCCGGAATCTGCGGCGCATAGCGGCCCGTCAAGCGATTTTCTGGGGCGCTTGGAGTCCGCGTGCGCCTTCGGCGCCGAAGTCTTGGCCCCCGTCGGTACGGCAGCCGGTCGCGCCGACGCCGTTGCGAAGTTCGGGCCCGCTGATTCCTTCGGCACAGAAGGCCGGACCGCTACTCGTGGCCGATTCGCCGCCACAACGCGGGGACGCTTGGAGTCCGCGTCCAACTTCGCCGCCGCCGTGACACCTGACGGCACGGCAGGCCGTTGCGCCGGACCAACCGCATTCGTCCTGGGCGCGTCCTTCGGCACCGAAGTTTCGCACGCGCCGCCCGCGGGCGCGGCGTTCCGTTGCGCCGGCGCGCCGTCTGACCGGCTTGCCTCCTTCGGCGCCGAAGTTTCGTCCGTAGCGCCCGCACGGGCCCGGCTGCCGGTGCGCCGACCGCGCGGCGGGCGGGCGGGGTCGTGGCGCTCGACCGCTTCCCGCACCACCCGGCCCAGCAGCTGCCCCAACGTCATGTGCGGGTCGACGTGAGACAGCAGCCCTTGAGCTGCTCCAAGCCCCGCCGACAGTCGTCGTCGATCACCGCCTTGATCTCCCATCGCCCCGCGCCCAGCGGCCGCATCCGGTCGGTCGGCGCCGCCAGCTCCGGGTCCACCCCGGCCAGCAGTTTCTCTACCTGCCGCGTGCTCTTGCCGGTCGCCTCCTCCACCAGCGCCTGCCGCGCCGACGAGTCGAGCACCGGCGCCGCGCGCGGTTCCTCCGGCTCTCCCGCCTGCGCCGGCGCGCTGGGAGCGGCGGACTGCGCGCCGGCGTCCGGCGCCGATCCGTTGGGAGACGCGGGCGATCGGCCGCCGGACCGCTTGCGCTCCTGCCGATCGAAGGCGTTCTGCAGCAGCGCCGCCGAGTTGAGCGTCAGCGAGCCGTCCCGCATCCGCTCGCGCGCCCCTTCGACCTCCCCGCACAGCCGCATCGTCGCCACGCGGCGGCTTCGCTATAGCCGAGCTCACTCGTCGCGTAATCGAACAGGCTGGAGAAGCCCCAGGAAAGGTACAGGCGGCGCCGCTCAAGCTCGCGCAGGTGATCGATCACGACGACTTCGAGCTGGTGTTCGACGGCGGTCAGTTCCTTGAGCTGCTGCACCAGCCGCCGGTCGGAAAGGCCGGCAACGGTGGTGGTGATCGGCGCGTCGGAAGCGGTGCGACTCATGGTGCAAAGATAATGATAGAAAACAAATGAATCAAGTCATCGAGCTGTTTTTTCGTGGCCTCGCGAGCGCGGTATCCGCCAAAGTTGCCCGATCAAACGTTCTTCGCTACAATCACTGACAGGCGATGAAAGATGGGGAGATAGGAGGTTCGAGGTGCAGCATGGAGACGACGACAGTGACGCGGAAGCACCCAGCGCGGCGACGGTGGCAGCCGCTTCGGCAGTCGCTGATGACTTGCCATCGGGCATTCCAAGGCCGGACATTTGCGAAACTCCGAATGGTGATATCGATCTGACCTGGTTCGTATCCGGCGGGACCGTTTCTTTGAGTATCGGCCCCGACGGAAGCGACATCGTGCTCACCGCGACGCTTGACGATGGCAGAGAATACAGTGGCTCTGAACCGTGGAGCGGGAATATACCGGCGACGATGAAGCGCTGTCTGAGCGACCTCTGCACGCAATAGCGCGACGGCGCTGGCCCGCCCGGCCCGGCTACGCTCCCAGCGCGGCAGCCAGAGCGGTGCAGTCTGCGGCCGTCAAGTCGTGCCGCGCGGCCGGCGTTTCGGCGCTCCCGTCCGGCCCCCACTCGTCCGGCCGCGGCAGGAAAGCGGTGCGATAGCCGGCCGCGCGCGCCCCGCGCAGATCGTCGTCATGCGCGGCGACCATCAGGATGCGCTCCGGCGGCAGGCCCAGGCGCGCGGCGGCGGTGGCGTAGACCGCCGGCATCGGCTTGTAGGTGCGGGCGTGCTCGGCCGACAGGATGCGGTCGAACGCCAGACCGTTGCAGCGCGCCAAGTCCTCCAGCAGCGAGACGTTGCCGTTGGAGAGCGCGCAGACCGTGAAGCGGCGGCGCAACCGCTCCAACCCCGCGCGCGCGTCCGGCCACGCCGGCAGCCGGTGCCACGCGCGGTTGAGCCACCGGCGGTCGGCGGCGTCCAGCTCCATGCCGCGCGCGGCCAGCAGCCCATCCATGATCTCGGCGTGCAGGACGTCGATCGGCTCCCACCCGCGCCGGCCGCCGCGCACCGGTTCCATCGCCGGGTCGTAGCCGCCGCGCCACTCGTCGGCGAACCGCGCCCAGTCGGTCTCCGCGCCGGTCCGCCGGCTCAGTTCGCGGCCGGCGTCGATCACCCCGGTGCGCCAGTCGACCAGCGTGCCGAACACGTCGAACGTGACCGCGTCGATCGCTTCGGGGAACACCCCTCCCCCGCCGTTGCCGTCCTGCGCCATGCCGCCGCATCATACCGGCCTGAGCAGCCCGATGCCGCACGCCCCCGCCCCCGACGCCGACCTTGCCGCCCGCATCACGCGCGCCATGTCCTTCATCAGCCGCTGGTGCGAACGCCGCCTGGCCGACGGCGTGCTGGACCCGCACAACTACGGCCGCGCGGTCGACGCGCTCCTGAAGGGGGCGGCGGCCAGCGGCACGCCCGCCCCGGCCGCGGTCATCGACCGCCTGCGCGCCGTGCTGCTCGACCTGACCGACAACCCGCACGGCTTCCCGCGCGTCGGCGGGCAGACCGACCCGCACGATCTGCGTGAGATCGTGCAGGCGTTCACGGAGCTGGCGACCGCCTGCGGCGACCGGGCCGCCCGCGAGCGGTTGGGCCGGCTGCTGGAGACGTGGCTCCGCCTGACCGGCCCGGACGGCGCTTGGCGGGCCGACCTCATCGCCGCCGAGCCCGGCCTGCGGCATCCGGGGTTCACCGACCACGCCCACGGGGTCGAGTCCCCGCCGCCCCGCTCGCGGACGCGGACCGTGATGGCGCTCACCCACCTGTTCCGCCTCACCGGCGATCAGCGCGCCTTGGAGCTGGCCCACCGCTTCGTGCGGCTGGCGCGCGCCACGGCGTTCACCCCGGACGGCCGGCTCACCGCGCAGGCCGGCATCCACACCCACTCGATCACCGGCGCCGTGCACGGGTTGGCCGACTACGGGCTGCTGACCGGCGACCTGGACACCCTGGAGCACGCCCGCCGCATCTTCGACGTCGGCATGGCGCCGACCCGCAGCAGCTTTGGCTGGTCGATCGAGAGCCTGGGCCACGAGCGCGTGCCCGGCCGCGGCGAGATCAACAACACCGGTGACATGATCCAGACCGCCATCGCGCTGGGACTGGCCGGCCGGCCCGCATACTTCGGCGCCGCCGAGCGGATGATCCGCAGCCACGTGCTGCCGAGCCAGTGGCGCGCCGGGCAGGAGATGCTCCGGCCGCCGGACGCCCCCGACTACGCGGTGACCGCGTTTCCCGCAGACGCCGACGGCGGCTGGGGGTTCCCCAGCCCCGCCGACCGGCACGTCCCCGACCCGCTGGGCGCCGCCACCGGCATCCTGGACGTCACGCAGGGCGGCATCCAGGCGCTGTGGGCGGCCCTCCGCCACGGATCGACGCGGCGCGGTGAGGACACCCGGCTCAACCTGCTGTTCTCCACCGACCAGGCCGCCGCGGTCACCGCCAGCCGGCTGCCCGGCGCAGGCGACGTGACCGTGACCATGCCGGCCGCCGGCGCGCTGTGGGTGCGCAAGCCGGACTGGTTGCCGTGGGATGGACTGGCCGTGGACCGCAGCGGCGCCGCCGGCGGCGCGGTCGGCTTCCGGCGCATCGCCCCGTGGGCGGTGACCGAACCGCTGCCGGCCGGCGCGCAGGTGCGGCTCCGCTTCCCGCCCGTGCGCCGCGTCGAGGAGGAGTGGGTCTACTGGCAGCGGTACCGCATGGCGTTCGCGGGCGACACCCTGGTCGAGATGAGCCCGCGCGGCCGCTACGCGCCGATGTTCGCGGAACTACGGGAACCGGCCGGCCCGGCCGGCTGACTCAGCAGATCTCGATCCGATCCTCGCGGTTCGGGACCATGCACAGAAACTCGAACGGCGCCTCCACCACCCGGTAGGAGTGCGGCGCGCCGGCGGGGATCAGCAGCACGTCGCCCGCCTCGACCGCGTGCTCGGCGTCGCCGATCGTCACCGCGGCCCGGCCGCGCACCACGTACTGCTCGTGTTCGACGCGGTTGGTGTGCCGCGGCATGCCCCCGCCTTCTCCCATGGTGAAGCGCCGCATGGCGAAGTTCGGCGCTCCGTCCTCCGGTCCGATCAGCACCGCCGTTTCGGTCGCTGAGCCTGCGGTCACGGGCGCGCACGGCACGTCGGTCGAACGCTTGACGACCCCTTCGCCTGCCATGCCTCCAAGCGTAGCATGAAGGCGCCCGGCGAGGCGCGCCGCCCCCGTCCTACTCCGCCTCTTGAGCGAACCGGCGCAGAATGGAATCCAGACCTTCCAGACCGTAGAGCGGCGCCGACAGGATGGCGCCGTCGCGCCGGAGCCGGTCCGCGTACACGCGCACGGCTACCGGCGGCCGGTAGTGCTCCGCAAACACGGCCAGACTCCGCAGCCGTCCGGTCTTGCCCGCCTTGACTTCGACCGGAACCACCCGGCCGCGCGCCGCCACCAAGTAGTCGACCTCGGCGCTGCTGCTCTTCTGCCGCCGATGCCAGTAGAAGAGCTCCGGCCGCTCGAACGGGCTTCGGTGCGCCAGCAGCTCCTGCCCGACGAACTGCTCGGCAACCGCTCCGTCATCGATCCGCATGGGATCGCCGTCCAGGAGCTGCTCGGCGGCGCCGCTCAGGTTCTGCATGAGCCCGACGTCGACCATGATCAGCTTGTAGTGCAAGTCGTCCGCCTCCGCTCCCAGCGGCAGCCCGGCGCCCGAAGTGGAGCGGACGCGGTGCACCAGTCCGGCCCGCTCCAGCAGCTCCACCGCCGCGCGCACCTCGCGCGCGCGGCTTTCGGGGTCGACCTTGGCGTACACGAACTTGCGCCCGACCAGCCACGCGGCGTGCAGGAAGACCCGGTCCAGGTGATGGTGACGGGAAGCCCGCGCGTACTTGCCGAAGTCGTCGCGAAACGTCTGGGTGATAGCGGTCTGCACGCGGGCCGCCCGCGCGGCGCTGCCGGTCCTCCGGTATTCGGCCACCACGGCCGGCATGCCGCCGAGCAGCAGGTAGGTGCGGAGCAGCCCGAGCAGGTGCTCGTGCACGGCGGCACTCATGCCGGCGGCATCGATACCGGCGGCATCCGGGCCGGCGGCCATGCTCCGCGCCGCCTGCAGCGCCGGTTCCTCGCCGACGGCCGGCAGGAACTCCGCGAACGTCAGCGGATGCATGAACAACGGTTGGATGCGGCCGACCGGCATTCGGAGCCGCTCCGCTTCCGGGGCGAACTCCAGCAGCGATCCGGCGCCGATCACGTGCAGCGCCGGCGCCTGCTCATAGAAGTAACGCAACGCCACGATGGCGGCCGGACACTCCTGAATCTCGTCCAGGAACAGCAGCGTCCGGCCCGGCTCGACCGGCTTGCCCCGCAGCACGCCGATCCGGTCCAGGATCGCCTGCGGTTCCAGGGTGTCGAAGCAGCGCCGGTAGCGCGGCTGCTGCTCCAGATTGATCGCTGCGAAGTCGGCGAACGTCCGCTCGGCAAGGGCCGCGACCGAGAAGGTCTTGCCGACCTGCCGGGCGCCCCGGATCAGCAGCGGGCGGCGCCCGTCGTCCGCCGCCCAGGCGTCCAGCACCTCATCCACCTTTCTCCGCACCGCAACCCCTCCAGCGTCGCCGGGCGCACCATACCGCGCAGGATGGCTGGAATCAAGGGCTATCATCGCCAATCGATGGCTAGAATACCGGGCTATTTCAGCCGGCGGCGGCTGAGCGCATGCGCGTAGCGGACCGTTCTGGTATCCGTGCGTGTCAAGGCGTGAAGATGGCGGTTGCCGGCCCGGTGACGCCGGCGTACTCTGGCCGGCATGGCCAAGACCAAGACTGCCGGCGCGACGCGCCGCCCCGACTCCTACGCCGCGCGCCCGCAATCCGCGCCGGAGTTCCCGGGCTGCACGCCCGTCCACCTGCCGCGCGCCGAGTTGGAAGAGGACCAGCGCTTGGAGTACTGGGACGGCGCTACCCAGACCGCGTGGATCAGCGAGCCGCCCAGTCCCTGCCACGAAGTCCCTTCCCGCCGCATGATCGCGCTGGTCGGGCGCATCGCCCAAGTGCGCGGCGCGCACATCGAAAGCTACGGATCGATGGAACTGCGGCAGCAGGACGGGCCGCAGAGCATCATGCAGGCCGACGAGTCGGTGTACCTGCATCCGGGAACCGCCCGGTTGCCGGGACCGTCGGCCATGGTGATCGGCGTCGACGATTTCCCCGACGTGGTGCTGGAGGTCGACCACACCACCGACGTGCGCCGCGGCAAGCTGGGGCTGTACGAGTCGTGGGGGTTCCCGGAGGTGTGGGTGGAAGTGCCGGACCGGACCGCGCCGAGCCGCCCGCGGGGCCGGCGGCCGGGGTTGACCATCCACCTGCTGCAGGATGGCGCCTACCGGACGGCGCCGGAGAGCCTGGCGTTCCCGGGCTGGACCGCCGAGGAGATCCACGCCGCGCTGAACGAACCGGAACCGTCGGCGCGGACCATTGCGGTCCTGGAGCGCGTAGGGACGGTGCTCGGCGAGCGGGAGGGCACCGGCCCGGACGACGATCCGCTGCTGCGAGCGCACCGGCGCCGGGGGTTCGAACGCGGCGTCGAGCGTGGGTTCGAGCGCGGCGTGGAACGTGGCATGGAGCGCGGGATTGAGCACGGGCGGGCGGAGGGCGAACGCGCGCTGCTGTGCCGGCAGGCGGCGCTGAAGTTCGACGAAGACACGGCGCGGCAGCTCGCCGTACTGCTTGAACGCGCCGGCCCGGACCGCTTCGAGCGGGCCGCCATCGGCATCATCGAGTGCAGGACGAGCGGCGAACTCCTCGCCCGAGTGACCCGGAAAGGCGCGCGCCTCACCTGATCCTTCGACCTTCGCCGCAGTGGACACCATTCGAGTCGGCTTCATCGGCGCCGGGCGCATCTCCGACCTGCACGCGCTTGAGTACCTGCGCAACCCCCACACCCGGATCGTCGCGGTCTGCGACCGTGACCCCGAGCTGGCGGCGGCCCGCGCCCGCGCCTGGGGTCTGGACCGGCCGGCGATCTGCTCCGACTACCGCGAGCTGCTGGCGTTGCCGGCGGTCGATCTGGTCGAGATACTGCTGCCGCACCACCTGCACGCGGAGGCCGCCCTGGCCGCGTTCGCGGCCGGCAAGGCGGTCTTTCTGCAGAAGCCGATCGCCCTCAACCCGGACGACGCCGACCGGGTGATCGACGCCGCCGAGCGGTCCGGCGCGCCCTTCCGGGTGTTCGAGAACTTCATCTTCTACCCGCCGGTGGCCAAGGCCAAGGAGCTGATCGACGGTGGCGCGATCGGCCGGCCGCTCACCATTCGGCTCAAGAGCCACGTCGGCCGCCCGGACTCGGGGTGGGAGGTGCCGGCCGCGGCGTTGGCGTGGCGGCTCGATCCGGCCCGCGCCGGCGGCGGCCCGCTGGTGTTCGACGACGGCATCCACAAGTTCGCGCTCGCCCGCCACTTCATGGGGCCGCCCGAAGAGGTGCACGCCTGGATCGGCAGCACCGAGGTGCGGGATTACGCGGTCGATGCGCCGGCGCTGATCTCGTTCCGCTTTCCCGGCGGGCGCGTCGGCAACATCGAGGTGGTCTGCTCGCCGGCGTTGACCATCGACACCGAACACTACGCGCAGGACGACCGGATCGAGATCACCGGCGCCGAGGGGGTGATCTGGATCAACCGCGGCCACGGGCAGCTCGGCCCGGTCGTGCCGGTGCAGCTCTACCGCGACGGCGCGCGGACCGACTACCGCTCCATGCCGACCGGCTGGGAGACCAGCTTTGTCCACGCCGTCCGCCACGGCATCGACGCGCTCCGCCGCGGCGAACAACCGCTCCTGTCCGGCCGCGACGCCCGCGAGGTGCTCAGCTTCGCCCTGGCCGCCCAGGAGTCCGCCCGCACCGGCGCGCCCGTCCGGCTGTAACCACGTCCGTCTCAGGAATTTCGAAGCGCGAACTCAGGATTTGGCTTATATGCCGCGCCGCACCCGCCGCCGTATGAACGTAGCGAGAGGCTGACGCTACGCATGAACACGAAAGCAATCAAATCCGGAGCGTTGAGCGACCATTGGCCGCCGGCTCCGGGCGACACGATCTGTTCCAGAGTCGGCCCGGCGCTGGTACTGCGGCGCAGCTTTCCCGGAAGACGGCGGTTGCACTTGACGCCGTATCCACCCTGCCCGGCCTGTATCACCTGGATGACGTACAGCGCCGCCGACGTCGAGTGGCGGTGCCCAAAGTGCGGTACCGCGCCGAGCAGGCAAGGGATGCGCGAGGTGGCGATCGCCGCCGGCGCGTCAAGAATTTGGAACATGACCAACGGCCCGGGATGGTACAAGCTGGCCTACGCCGCGTATCTGCGATGGCGCTGGCTCCGCGGGCCGGCATGAACACGAGAGAGGCCGACCAGGTTCGGGGCGACTGGCCCCCGGCGCTCGGCGATACGATACTGCTTGAAACGCCGGCGTTCGCCAAGACGCCGACGTTGGCGCTGGCGCCTCCGTTTCCGGGGGCGCGGCGGCTCTGGTGTACCGACTCGCCGCCGTGCCCGGCTTGCAGCGTCCCGATGGCGTACAGCGCCGACGACGTCGAGTGGCGGTGCCCACAGTGCGGCGCCGCGCCGAGCAAGCGAGCATTACGCCGGATCGCATACGACGCGTGCGTCTGGCGATTGAACCGGGGATACCCGCGGTGGTGGCGGCTGGCGTACGCCGCCTATCTGCGGTGGCGCTGGCTCCGCCGGCCGGACTGACCGGCGGCCGGCTACTCGGCCTCGACCACCACGGCGGTGCCGTACACCAGGATCTCGGAGGCGCCGCTCATGATCGCCGATGTGGTGAACCGCACGTCGGTCACCGCATTGGCGCCGCGCTCCTGGGCGTCGGCGGTGAGGCGCGCCACCGCTTCCGCGCGGGCGTCGTCCATCATGGTCGTGTAGGACTCGATCTCGCCCCCCACCATCGTCTTGAAGCCGGCCATGATGTCCCGGCCCACGTGCCGGGAGCGGACCGTGTTGCCGCGCACCAAGCCCATCGTCTTGACCACGCGATGGCCGGCGATCGCCGCTGCCGTCGTCAGTATCATCGTTCACCCTCCGTGCGCTGACCCGCGATGTCGGCGCGGCCACTATCATACCCGGCGTGACCGCGCAACGATTCGCCGACGCGTTGGCCCGGCGCGGCGTGCGCGGCGAGCCGCGGACCGAACACCGCGTCACCGCCGCCGTCTGCGTGGTGATGGGCGGCCCGGACGCCGCGCCGGCGCTCTGCTTCATCAAGCGCGCGGAGCGGCCGGGCGACCCGTGGTCCGGCCACGTGGCGTTCCCGGGCGGCCGCCTGACGCCGGCCGACGCGAACGCGCGCGCGGCGGCCATGCGCGAGACCGCCGAGGAGGTCGGTCTGGACCTGACCCGCCGCCGGTTCCTGGGCGCCCTGCCGCCCGTGCCGATCACCCGCCGGGGCCGGCCGCACCGCGGGTGGCTGCAGCCGTTCGTCTTTCTCTGCTCGCCCGAATCTCCGGTTCTGCGGCCTCTGCCTACCGAGGTCGCCGCAGCGAAGTGGATTCCGATCTCCCATCTGACCGACCCGCGCCACCGCACGTCGGTGGAGATCGGCGACGGCGGGCGGCGTCTGGTCTTCCCGGCGATCGCCTATGAGAGCGACTCGATCTGGGGCATCACCTACCGGGTGGTGGAGTCGCTGCTCGATCTCGGCCGGCGCCGATAAGTTCGGGAGGCAGCGTCACGCGGCCATGAACGCGCCTACGTCGATCGGCGCGCCGCCGCGCCGGGCCGACTCCCAGCCGGCCAGCACCGGCGCCAGCGTGGCCAAGCCGTCGTGGTAGTCGTTGAGCAGCCCGCTGCCGTCGCCGGCGCGTACCGCCTCGCAGAAGCGGCGGTCGAGCTCGAACCACGGATTGCAGTCGCCTCCCCGGTATACGGTGCGGCCGTTCATCTCGATGCGTTCGTAGCCGTGCACGCCGAGATAGCCGCCTTCGAAGCAGATCAGGAAGTACGGCTCGCCGGCCGGACCGCCGGAACCGGCGCAGACGAAGGTCACGGTCATGGTGGCGCCGCCGGTCATGGCAAAGTTGCACGACGCCGACAGCGGCGACCGGTACGGCGGGCGCTCGGCCATGAACGCCTGCGCGGTGGTGACGTCCAGGCCGCTCATGAACCGGCAGTAGTCGACGGCGTGCGGCCCCCAGTCGAAGAAGGCCGATCCGTAGCTGCGCACGTACGGGTCGCCGGCCTCCTGCGCCGGCAGCGCCCGGAAGCTCTGAAAGCGGAGGTGGACGATCCGCTTGCCGGCCAGCAGCCGCCGCGCCTCTTGAAAGATCGGCCGGTAGCGCTCACGGAAGCCGACGGTCGCCAGCACGCCGCCGCGGCGCACCGCCGCGGCGATCCGCAGCGCGGTCTTCATCTCCGTCGCCTGCGGCTTCTCGCTGAACAGGTGGATGCCGCGTTCGGCGGCGGCCGCCTCCACGCCGCCCCGCGCCGCGGCCGGCACCACCGACCAGAGCGCGTCGAGCGGTTCCCGGTCCAGCATCTCCATGCCGTCGGCGTATACGCCGGGTATGCCGAAGCGGGCGGCGGTGTCGCGCGCCGCCTGCGCGTCTACGTCGCAGACCGCCGTTACCCGCACGCCGTCGATGCGCGTCAGGTTGGGCAGATGCTGGCGGTTGGCGAAGGCGCCGGCACCGTAGACGCCGACGCGGAGCGGGCCGCGCACCGCCCTACCCGTCCGCCACCGCCTGCAGGAGGGCGTGGATGTAGCCGTAGGTGTAGGCGAACCCGACCTGCTGCGGCTCGTCCCCGGACAGGCCGGGGACGTGATCGGGCATGATCATGTACCGGTAGCCGACCTCCTTGAGCGTCCTGAGCGCCTTGAGCATGTCGACGTCCCCCTCGTCGGGAAAGACCTCGACGAAGTTGCCCAGACCTCCCTTGATGTTGCGGAAGTGGACGTTGAACAGCTTGCCCCGTTCGCCGAAATAGCGGATCACGTCGTACACTTCCTCGGCCGGGTTTTCCAGGGATTCCGCCATGCAGCCGATGCAGAAGTTGAGTCCGTTGCACGGGCTGTCGTAGAGATCGATCAGCTTCTTGAAGCCGCCGGCCATCCCCAGCACGCGCGCCACGCCGCGGTATTCGACGCCGTAGCCCAGGCCGGGATCGGACGGATGGCACGCCATCTGTATCCCGTACTCCTCGGCGGCCGGCATGACGTTGCGCAGCCAGTGGTCGATCCGTTCCCACATCGTGTCCTCGCCGGCGGCGCCGCCCTCGAACGTTCCGAGCGACCGGTCCAGCTTGTCGATTTCGAACGACGACAGCGTGGCGCCGCCGCGCCCGTAGCGCGGCTCGGTGCGCAGATGGCCGAGCAGCGTGACGTTGTAGTTGAGCCCGCGCAGGCCGGCCGCCGCCGCCATCCGCACCGTTTCGCACATCCGCTCGATCTGCCGGTCGCGCTCGTCACCGGGGCCCAGAAAGATCGCCCCGGCCTCGTTCCGTAGCGCGCTCCGCGATCCCAACGGCACGTGGATCATCTCCAGGGTAATGCCGTACCGGTCGAAGCGGTCGCGCATACCCTTCAGCAGGTCGGCGGTCCACTCCTTCCACGGCGCCTGCGGCGTCTGATCGACGTGGGTGACGCCGAGCTGCGCCAGCACCCGTATGTCGGTGTCGTGCCGGCAGGCGAACTGCGTGCCCAGGTACATCGGCCGCCGCCCGTCAGCCGCCGATCGCCCGCGCCAGCTGTTCGGGGGCGATCTGCTGGTGGCTCAGCACGGTTGTGGCGGCGCCTCCCTCGATCTTGAGGAGCTGCGGCGACTCGTGGCGCACGCCGTACCGCTTGGCCACCTGATTGGAGAGCTTGCGCTGCTCGATCACGTCGACCCAATAGACCGGCAGATCGAAGTCCGTACTCTCCACCACCTGCGCGGCCGCCGCCGACACCGGGCAGACGGTCGAATGCTTGTAGACGTAGCAGTCGGCGGGCAGCGCCGTCTTCTTCTCCATCCGCGTGATCATCGTTGCGGCCTCCTCATCCCTCGGAAAAACGCCCCGGGCGTCTGCCGGGCATCGTAGCACGAACGGCCGCGTCACCCGCCGGCCGTCACGGCGCGGACGGGGGGAGCTCCGACCAGCCGCCGGTGTCCGGCCGTTCGTAGGACGCCCGCACGGAAATGGAGATGCCGCCGCGTACGGTGAAGGCGCCGGTCACTTGGCAGGCTATCGGCCGCAACGCCTCGACCAGGTCGTCCAGGATGCGATTGGTGACGTGTTCGTGAAAGGTCCCCTCGTTGCGGTAGGACCACAGGTAGAGCTTGAGCGACTTCGACTCCACCACCCGCTGATCCGGGACGTACCGGATCGAGATCGCGGCGAAGTCGGGCTGCCCGGTGATCGGGCAGACGCAGGTGAACTCCGGGCACTCCAGGCTGACCAGATAACGGCGGCCCGGATGGCGGTTCGGGAACGTCTCCAGCGTCCGGGACGGCGCGGCGGCGCCGCCTGAGCCCAACAGGGTCAGATCGCCGCCGGCCGGGTCGTCAGCCATCGGAACGGAGTCCGAAGCGCAACGGCGTGAAGTCGGTGCCGGCGTCGAAGTGGTCGATCCCCTCGCGCCGCTTCAGCCAGCCGACCACGGCGTAGGTGAGCGGCGTCGCCGCCGCCTCGTACGCCACCTTGAACAGCCACTGCGCCACCACCAGCCGCAGCACCTGATCGCCCGGAAACACGCCCAGAAAGGCGACCGTGATGAACACGCCGGAGTCGACCAGCTGGCCGAGCACCGTGCTGCCGATCGTCCGAAGCCACAGCAGCCGGCCGGAGGTGGCGACCTTGAGCTTGGCCAGCACGAACGAGTTGACGAACTCGCCCACCAAGTAGGCCAGGAAGGAGGCGGCCACGATGCGCGGCACCGCGCCGAGCGTGCGGACGTACGCCGCCTGCCCGTCCCAGAAGCCGGCCGGCGGCAGCGCGCCGCCGATGGCGATGGCGGCGACCGCCGCCGCGTTGCAGGCAAAGCCGATCCAGATCACCCGCCGGCACCGCTGGTAGCCGTACACCTCCGTCAGCACGTCCCCCAGGATGTAGGTGAGCGGGAACAGGATCACCGCGGCCGGCAGGATCACGGCGGCGGTGAAGGCGACCTGCTTGCCGGCGATGACGTTCGACACCACCAGCGTGGTCACGAACAGCGCGGTGATGGCGTCCAGGTAGCGCGGGCGGGCGGGCGGCTCCATCAGACCGAGCGTACCCGCGCCGATCGACCGCCCGCAAGGGATACGTGACCGCAACGGAACGCGCGCGCTACCATGACCGCCGGCGAAGCAAAGGAGTATGCGGTGGCGGCATTACGTGATCTGACGCGATTGGGCCAGTCCGTCTGGCTCGACTTCATACGGCGCAGCTTCCTGCGCGACGGGGGGCTTGCCCGGCTGGTGGCCGAGGGGGTGCGCGGCGTCACGTCCAACCCCACCATCTTCCAGAAGGCGATCGGCGAGAGCGGCGACTACGACCGGCAGCTCCGGGAGCTGCCGTGCAGCGCGTCCGCGGAGGAGGCGTACGAGGCGCTGGCGATCGCCGACATCACGGACGCCTGCGACGAGTTGCGGCCGGTGTACGACCGCCTTGAGGGCCGCGACGGGTTCGTCAGCCTGGAGGTGAGCCCGGCGCTGGCCCACGACACGGCGGGGACGGTGGCGGCGGCCAAGCGGCTGGCCGCCGCGGTCGGCCGGCCCAACGTCATGATCAAGGTGCCGGGCACCGCCGCCGGCGTGCCGGCGATCGCCGAGCTGATCGGCTGCGGCGTCAACGTCAACGTCACGCTCCTGTTCTCGGTGAGCGGCTACCGCGCGGTGGCGGGCGCTTACCTGGACGGACTCGAAGCGCTGGCCCGGCGCGGCCCCACCGTGCCGGGCGGCCACGGCGTCGACCGGATCGGCTCGGTGGCGTCGTTCTTCGTGAGCCGCGTCGATACCGCCGTCGACGACGCGCTGGTCGGCGGCTCGCCGTTGCGCGGCACCGCGGCGATCGGCAACGCCAAGGCCGCCTACGCGGCGTTCCAAGCGATCTTCTCCGGCGAACGCTGGCAGGCGCTGGCCGGCGCCGGCGCCCGCGCGCAGCGCCTGCTGTGGGCCAGCACCGGCACCAAGAATCCCGCCTACCTGATCACCAAGTACGTCGACGAGCTGATCGGCCCCGACACCGTCAACACCATGCCGCCGGACACGCTGGCCGCCTTCCGGGAGACCGGCATTGCCGCCGCTACGCTCACCGCCGGCGCGCAGCCGGCGCGCCTGCGGCTCGAAGCGCTGCCCGACGCCGGCATCGACCTGGACCTGATCACCGCCCGCCTGCAGGAGGACGGCGTCGCGGCGTTCGCCGCGTCGTTCGACGCTCTGCTGGCGGCGATCGAGCGCAAGCGCGCCGAGCTGACCGCTTGACGTTCCGCTGCCGCCCCGCCGCGCTGGCGGCGGAGCTCGAAGCGTGCGAACGGCGCCTGCGCGAAGCGCGGATCGGCGAACGGCTGCGCGCCCGCGACCACACGATCTGGAGTCCCGACCCGGCCGAGATTTCCGACCGCCTGGGCTGGCTGGACCTGCCGGAGACGATGCGCGCGGCGCTGCCGGCGATCACGCGGATGCTCGCCGGCGCGCGGGCGGACGGCCTGGACCGCGCGCTGCTGCTCGGCATGGGCGGCTCCAGCCTGGCCCCGGAGGTGTTCAGCCGCGTGTTGGGCAGCCGGCCCGGCTTCCTGCGCCTGCGCGTGCTGGACAGCACCCATCCCGACGCGGTGCGCGCCGCGGTGGCCGACGGGCCGCCGGAGCGGACGCTGGTGATCGCGGCGACCAAGTCGGGCGGCACGGTGGAGACGATCAGCCTGTTCCGGTACCTGTACACGTGGATGGAAGGGCGGCTCGGCCGCGATGGAGCGCGGGCGCGCATCGCCGTCATCACCGATCCGGGATCGGGTCTGGAGCGTGAGGCCCGGCATCTCGGCGCCGGCTACGTCGTGTACGGGAACCCGGAGGTGGGCGGCCGCTACTCGGCGCTGTCCGCCTTCGGCCTGGCGCCGGCGGCGCTGATGGGCCTGGACGTCGAACGGCTGCTCGACGTTGCCGCCGCCGAGGCCGCGCAGCCGATCGAGCAGAGCGCCGGGCTGCGGCTGGGCGCTCTGTTGGGCGCCGCCGAACGGGCCGGACGCGACAAGCTGACGCTCCGCGCGCCGGCGGCCCTGGAGCCGCTCGGCGCCTGGATCGAACAGCTGATCGCGGAGAGCACCGGCAAGGACGGCCGCGGCATCCTGCCGGTGGACGGCGAGCCGGAGCTCGACGCCGGCCGGTATCCCGCCGACCGGGTGTTCGCCGTCCACCGCCTCCGCGGCGAACCGGCGGACGGTATGGACGCGCTGAGCGGCGCCGGCCACCCGGCCGCCGAGTGCGTCCTCGACTCGCTCGACGAGCTCGGCGCGCTCATGTACCGGTGGGAGGTCGCCACCGCGGTGGCCGGCGCCGTGATCGGCATCAACCCGTTCGACCAGCCGAACGTGGAGTCGGCCAAGGTGAGCGCCCGCGCCATGGTCGACGCCTACCGCGCCACCGGCGCGCTGCCGGCCCTGGCGCCCACCGCAGCCGCCGGCGGCCTCACGCTGTACGGCGATGCGGCGGCGGACGCGCAGCCGGCCGGCGGCGCGCGGGGAGCGACGGATTTCCACAACGCGCTGGCGGCGTTCCCGGAGCCGGCGGCGTTCGCAGGCGGCCGCGGGTACGTGGCGCTGCACGCGTATCTTGCGCCTACGCCCGCGGTCGACGCGGCGCTTGCGCGGCTGCGGCGGCGCATCCTGGACCGGTGCGGCGCGGCCGTGACCTGCGGCTACGGCCCGCGCTTCCTGCACTCGACCGGGCAGCTGCACAAGGGGGACGCGGGCGCCGGGTCGTTCATCCAGCTCACCGCCGATGCGGCCGAGGACCTGACGATACCGGACCGGGCGGGCGATGCGGCCGGTTCGCTGTCGTTCGGGGTACTGATCCGGGCGCAGGCGCTCGGCGACCGCCAGGCGCTGCTCGACGCCGGGCGGCGCGTGCTGCGCGTCGGTCTGGGCGCCGATCCGGCCGCCGGGCTCGACGCGCTGACCGCGGCGATCCGCTGATGGGCGCGCCGATCGACCGGCCGGCGGCCGGCTTCGACCCCGGCCGCCAGCGCCGCATCATGGGGATGTTCGCCACCGGCGTCTCCGTGGTGACCACCGGCCGGCGCGGCGCCGGCTGGGCCATGACCGCCAACTCGATCCTGTCGCTGTCGCTGTCGCCGCCGCTGATCCTGTTCGCGGTCGATCTGCGCAACGCCATGCGCGACCGGCTGGCCGAGTCGGCGGCGTTTGCGGTCAACATCCTGCGCCGCGACCAGGAAGCGCTGTCGCAACGCTTCGCCACCCCCGGCCCCAAGAGCCTGGACGGCGTGGACCTGTGCGCGGCGGCGACCGGCGCCCCCGTGTTCCGCGACGCGCTGGCGTGGGTCGACTGCCGCCTCACCGAACGCCTGCCCGGCGGCGACCACGAGATCTTCATCGGCCGCATCGTCGCCGGCCAAGCCGACGCCGGCGATCCCCTCCTGTTCTTCGGCGGCGCCTATCGAGGCATCTCCCCCGCCTGAGTCCCGTGAGCAGCCCCGGCGCGCTCCGGGAGGGGCAGATCCTGACCGGCCCGCAGTTCAGCGAGCCGATGCTGGTGGAGACGGTGCGCGCCAGCGGGCCGGGCGCCTGGGTGGCGGGCCTGGTCGGGCGGCAGTCGGAGCGGTTCCGCCGGGTCACGCTCACCGCGGCCGACCTGGCCGGTCTGACCGCCGCCAACCCCGCCCTCACCTACGACGGCGACGGCAACGCGCTCCGCTTGGCCCTGCAGGCCTACGCGCTCGGCATCGCCTACGAGTTCGAGCCCTGGTTCGGGCTCTCCGTCTCCCGCGTGGACCCGCTGCCGCATCAGCTCGAAGCGGTCTACGAACACCTCCTCAAGCAGCCCCGCGTCCGCTTCCTGCTGGCCGACGACGCCGGCGCCGGCAAGACGATCATGGCCGGCCTGCTGATCCGCGAGCTCAAGCTGCGCGGTCTGATCGAACGCATCCTGGTGGTCGGCCCCGCCAACCTGGCGTTCCAGTGGCAGCGCGAGCTCAACGAGAAGTTCGACGAGAAGTTCGTGGTGCTGAAGGGCGCCGACGTGCGCGGCCAGTTCGGCGTCAACCAGTGGCTGGAGCAGCCCCGGATCATCACCTCGCTCGACTTGGCCAAGCGCGCCGACGTCCTGCCGGGGCTGGCGCAGGCGCGCTGGGACCTGGTGATCGTCGACGAGGCGCACCGCATGTCGGCGCGCGACCCGGCCCACAAGAGCCAGCGCTACCGGCTCGGCGAGCTGCTGCGCGACCGCGCCGACCACCTGCTGCTGCTCACCGCCACCCCGCACCGGGGCGACCCGCAGAACTTCACCCTGTTCCTGCAGCTCCTCGACCGCGACGCCTACGCCGACGTGCAATCGATCCGCCAGGCGCTGGCGCAACGGCGCGCGCCGTTCTACCTGCGCCGCACCAAGGAGGCGATGGTCCACTTCCCGGAGCGGCAGCCGAACGGCGCCTGGGCCGCGCGGCCGGTCTTCACGAAACGGATCGTCCGTACCGCCGGCTTCGCCATCGACGGCGCCGAGCACGACCTCTACCGCGCCGTCACGCGCTTCGTAAAGCGGCAGAGCGCCCGCGCCGCGGCGCAGGGCGACGATCCGCGGGCGCGCGCCGTGGGCTTCCTGATGGCGCTCTACCAGCGGCGCCTGGCGTCGAGCGCCTGCGCCCTGCGGCGGTCGCTCGAAAACCGGGCGCGGCGCCTGCAAGAGGACGTGACCCGCGCCCGCGAGCTGCTGCGCAGGGCGCCGCCGGCGCTCCCCGATCTTGAGGATCTCGAGGAGATGGAGGACGCCGAGCGCGAACGGCTGGAGCGCGTCCTGGCAGCGGTGACGCTGGCCGGCAGCGCCGCGCAGGTGCGGGCCGAGACCGCCGAGCTGCGGGCGCTCGCCCAGCAGGCGCAGGCGGTGGAAGCCGCGGGCGGCGAGGCGAAGCTGGGCCGGCTGCGGTCCGTCCTGCAGGAGCAAGGGTTTTTCGATCAACGCGGCCAGCGGCTGCTGATCTTCACCGAGTTCCGGGACACGCTCGACTACCTGCTGGCGCGGCTCACGGAGTGGGGATTCAAGGCGGGCTGCATCCACGGCGGCATGGCGCCGGGCGCGCGCGGCGAACCGGGGACGCGCCTGCACGCCGAGCAGCAGTTTCGCGACGGGGCGATCCGGGTGCTGGTCGCCACCGAAGCGGCCGGCGAAGGCATCAACCTGCAGTGCTGCCACGTCCTGTTCAACTACGACGTACCGTGGAACCCGAACCGGCTCGAGCAGCGCATGGGCCGCATCCACCGCTACGGCCAGCGGCGCGACTGCCTGATCTTCAACTTCGTGGCCGCCAACACCATCGAGGGCCGCGTGCTGCGGCGCCTGCTCGACAAGCTGCAGGAGATCCGCGACGCCCTGGACGACGACGCGGTGTTCAACGTGGTGGGCGAGGTGCTGCCGGGCGCGCAGGTGGAGCGCGTGCTGCGCGACTACTACGCCGGCAAACTGGGCGACGCCGACCTGGAGGAGCGGCTGCTGCGGAACGTGGACGAGGGGCGCTTCCGGGCGATCTGCCGGACCGCCCTGGAGGGACTGGCCGCCCGCAAGCTCAACCCGGACCTGCTGGTCGAGCGCCGCGCCCGCGCGCAGGAGCGGCGCGTGGCGCCGGAGACGCTCGCGCGCTTCATCGCCGAGTGCGCGCGCGGCGCGGCCCTGCCGCTGGCGCCGGTGAAGGGCTTGGCGCACACCTTCGATCCCGGCCGCACGCCGGCGGCATTGCAGCGGTACGCGCGCGCCGCCGACTGGAGACTGCCGGCGCTGGCCGCCCGCTACCCGCGGCTCACCACCGACCGCGCTACCGCGGAGCGGAGCGGCCTGGAATGGGTCACCCCCGGCCATCCGCTGTTCGAGGCGCTGCGCCGCCACAGCCTGGCGCGCGGGCAGGAAGCGTGCTCCCGCGGCGCCTGCTTCCACTCGCTGGCGCACGCCGCGCCGGCGCGCCTCGACTGCTACCGCGCGCGCGTCGTCGACGGCCTGGGCCGCGTGATCCGTGAACGGCTGTTCGCGGTGGAACTGACCGCCGGCGGCGAGCCGCGCCTGCGCGGGCCGGACCTGCTCGGCAACCTGAGCCCGGCGGACGCTCCGGCGCCGTTGCCGGCCGCCGCCTCCCTCCCGGAGGCGGCCGGCTGGCTGCGCGAGCACGCGCTGGCGCCGTTCCTGGAGCAGGCGCGCGGCGAACGCGCCGCCGAGGTCGAGCGCGTCGCCGGCCACGTCGAGCTGTCGCTGACCGAGGTGCTGCAGCGGATCGATCACGAGATCGGCCGCGCCGCGGAGGAGCAGGAGAACGGGGCCGCCGGCGCCGCGGGGCGCCTGGCGCAGGCCGAGACGCGCCACGCCGAGCTGACCGCGCGCCGGGAGCGCCGCCGCGAGGAGCTGGCGCGGCAGGGAGCGGTCACCCTGCAGGCGGTGGAGCGGCTGGCCAGCGTGCTCATCCTGCCGCACCCGGAGCGCGACGCCGCGGAGGTGCGGCGGATGCGCCCGAACCCGGAGACCGAGATGACGGCGATGCGCGTGGTCATGGAGCACGAGGCCGCGCAGGGCCGCCAAGTCGCAGACGTGCACGAGCAGAACCTGGGCTACGACGTCACCAGCCTGGACCGGCAATCGGGCGAGCTGCGGCTGATCGAGGTGAAGGGGCTGGCCGGCCGCGCCGGCAGCATCCTGCTCACCCCGAACGAACGCCGCGTCGCCGAGGATCGCCCCGACTGCTACTGGCTGTACGTGGTCACCGACTGCGCCACGGCCCCGCAGCTCCGGGAGCCGGTCCGCAACCCCGCCCGCTTCCCCTGGCGCGAAGTAATGCAGGTGCAGCACTACCGGCTCGACGTCGACGCCCTCAAACAGCCGATGAAAGTCCGCGAACGTGCTACCATCCGTTACGGGGTATGATGGGCTGATGGCGAAGCGCCGGTTGCCGATCGGCATCCAGAGCTTCCGCAACCTCCGGGAGCGGAACTGCTACTACGTCGACAAGACGGCCTTCATCGAACGGCTGGTCGACGAAGGGACCCACTACTTCCTGTCGCGGCCGCGGCGGTTCGGCAAGAGCCTGTTCCTGGACACGCTGAAGGAGCTGTTCGAAGGCAACGAGCCGCTGTTCGAAGGGCTCCGCGTCCACGCCGGCTGGAACTGGGACGAGCGCCATCCGGTGGTGCGGCTCAGCTTTTCCGGCGGCAACTTCACGAAGACGGCCGGCCTGCATGCCTACGTGGCCGCGCAGTTGAACCGCCTGGAGCGGGCGGCCGGCGTGCAGGCCTGCTTCGACACGGCGCCGGAGCGGTTCGGCGATCTGCTCACGTCGCTGCATGAACGTTGCGGGCAACCGGTCGTGGTGCTGGTGGACGAATACGACAAGCCGATCCTGGAAGCGCTGGGCACGCCGCCGGTGGCCCGCGCCAACCGCGACTTTCTGCGCAGCGTGTACGGGGTGATCAAAGACTGCGACGACTACGTTCGGTTTGCGTTCCTGACCGGCGTGAGCAAGTTCTCCAAGGTGAACCTGTTCTCCGACCTGAACAACCTTATCGACATCACGCTGGAGCCTGCCTATTCGTCGATCTGCGGCTATACGGAACGCGACCTGGACACCGTGTTCGCGCCGGAGCTCGGAGGACTGGACCGGAAGCAGGTGCGCGACTGGTACAACGGCTATAGCTGGCTGGGGGATGAGAGGGTCTACAACCCCTTCGACGTGCTGCTGCTGCTGCGCCGCCGCACGTTCGACGCCCACTGGTTCGAGACCGGCTCGCCGGCGTTCCTGATCGACACGCTGTTCAAGCGGCAGGTCTCCTCCGTATCGTTGGAGGACATGGTCGGCACCGCGGATCTGCTGTCGGCGTTCGATGTGGATCACGTAAGCACCCAGGCGCTGCTGTTCCAGACCGGCTACCTGACGATCACGGAAAAGAAGCGCGGCCGGAGAGCGGTGTACCGGCTCGGTTATCCGAACCGGGAGGTGCGGCAGAGCCTGAATGAGCACCTGCTGCTCCATCTGGTGCGGGACGATGCCCGGCAGATGGCCAACAGCACGCGCCTGGAGCGGCTGCTTGAAGCGGCTGACTGCGCCGGCCTGCAGGAGCTGTTCCGCTCCTTCTTTGCGAGTATTCCGTATGAGTGGCACACCAACAACGATATCGCCAACTACGAAGGGTATTACGCCAGCGTGTTCTACTCCTACTTCGCGGCGTCAGGCTATGACATTGTGGTCGAGGAGTCGAGCGCCGGCGGGCGGCTGGACATGGCGGTGCGGACCCGCGGCCGCGTCTACCTGTTCGAGTTCAAGGTGACGGAGCAGGCGGGGGAGGGGGCCGCGCTGGCGCAGTTGCGGGAGCGCGACTACGCGGCCAAGTACCGGGGCCGGGCGGAGCCGATTCACCTGATCGGCGTGGAGTTCAGCCGCAAGACGCGCACCCTGACCGCCTTTGAGACGGCCGACGCCTGACCGGCGGGATGCCATACTCATAGATCGGGAGGTCACTCATGGGAGAGAATCGTCAGACCGAAGTCAAATCGGACGCCATCGTAGAGCGCTTCACGTTTTCGATATAGGCGACCGCCGCCAACCAATGAAGATGGTCGTTGCGCCGTGATTCCGCGGGCGTGCCGGCGGCTGGCCGAGGTCGACTTTCCGATCGCCGAGGTGTCGCGGCACGCGGCGCGGGAGAAGTCGATCCGCCACGGCCATCCGTCGACCCTGCACCTGTGGTGGGCGCGCCGCCCGCTCGCCTCCTCGCGCGCCGTGCTGCTGGCGCTGCTGCTGCCCGACCCCTGCGACCCGCACTGCCCGGCGGACTTCAAGCGCCAGGCGCCCGGCATCCTCAACGCGGTGCGCCAACCGCCGGCCTCGGACGCCGAGTTGCGCGCGGCGCTGCTGTGGTTCGCCGGCGCGTTCGCCAACTGGGACTTGGCCGCGCACTCCACCTACCTGCGCGTCGGGCGCGAGCTGGTGCGGGCGGCGCACGGGGACGAGGCGCCCCTGGTGGTCGATCCGTTCGCCGGCGGCGGCTCCATCCCGCTGGAGGCTCTGCGCCTCGGCTGCGAGGCGTTCGCCAGCGACCTGAACCCGGTGGCGTGCCTGATCCTCAAGGTGATGCTTCAGGACATTCCCCGCCGCGGGCCGGGGTTGGCCGACGACCTGCGCCGCGCCGGCGGCGAGGTGCGGGAGGCGGCGGCGCGGGAGTTGGCCGACCTGTACCCGGCCGATGCCGGCGGCGCCACGCCGATCGCCTATCTGTGGGCGCGGACGGTGCGGTGCGAGGCGCCGGACTGCGGGGCGGAGCTGCCGCTGCTGCGTTCGTTCTGGCTGTGCCGGAAGCCGAAGCGCAAGCGGGCGTTGCGGCACCGGGTGGAGCGGCGGGGGGACGGGCCGCCGGCGGTGGCGTTCGAGGTGTTCACGCCGGCGGCGGACGCGGAAGTGCGGGACGGCACGGTGGCGCGGGCGCGGGCGGCGTGTCTGTGCTGCGGGGCGGTGCTGGCGCCGGAGCGGGTGCGAACGCAGCTTGCGGCGCAGCGCGGCGGGGCGGACGCGGTGTTCGACCGGGATGGCCGGCGGATCGGCGGGGCGCGGCTGACCGCGGTGGTGACGCTGCGGCCGGGTGAGCCGGGGCGGCACTACCGGCTGCCGGCCGCGGCGGACTACGCGGCGGTGCGGCGTGCGCAGGAGCGGCTGGCTGGGTTGCTCGGTGAGTGGGAGCGGGGCGGACGCGCCGGGTTGTGCCCCGTCCCGGACGAGCCGACGCCCGCCGGCGGGGGATCGGGGGCCGGGCGCGCGTTCAGCGTGCAGCGCTACGGCATGATGCAGTGGGCCGACCTCTTCACCGCACGCCAGAAGGTCGCCATGCAGTCGCTCGCCAATCAGTGCCACTCCGCGGCCGCGCACGATTGGCTCGCCCGCTGCCTGGCGCTGGTATTCAGCGGGGTCGTCGATCGCAACGTCGCCCTGGCTACGTGGCGGCCGCAGGCGGATCAGGAGAAGGTCGAACACCTGTTCGCCCGGCAGGCACTGCCGATGGCATGGGATTTCGCCGAGGCGGTTCCTCTGACCGAGTCGACCGGTAGCCTCAGCGACCGGATCAATATCCTGGTCAAAACAGTGTCGGCGATGGCCAACGTGGAGTCCGCTGCAGCTCAGACGCAATCGGCGGATGCAACCGATCATCCGCTGCCGGACCAGTCCGCGGCGGTCTGGTTCACCGATCCGCCGTACTACGACGCGATCCCTTACTCCGATCTCTCCGACTTCTTCCTGGTCTGGCTCAAGCGTTCGCTGCCGTCGCATCCGCTCCTGCGCGATCCCTTCGACGCCGCCAATCCGCTCTCGCCCAAGGACCGCGAGGCGGTGCAGGACGAGACCAAGCGGCAGGACGGCAACCCCAAGGACCGCCAGTGGTTCGAGGCGACGATGGCCCGGGCGTTCGCCGACGGCCGCCGCGTGCTCGCCGGGCACGGCGTCGGCTCGGTCGTCTTCGCGCACAAGACAACCGAGGGATGGGAGGCGCTGCTGGCCGGCATGATCCGCGGCGGCTGGACCATTACCGGCTCCTGGCCGATCGCCACCGAACTCGGCACCCGCCTGCGCGCCCGCGAGTCCGCGGCGCTGGCCACCAGCATCCACCTGATCTGCCGCCCGCGGCCGGCGGACGCGCCAATCGGCGACTGGGCCGAGTGCTTGCGCGAGCTGCCGTTGCGCGTCGCCGACTGGATGGCGCGCCTGCAGGGCGAAGGCATCCGCGGCGCCGATCTGGTGTTCGCCTGCATCGGCCCCGCGCTCGAAATCTACAGCCGCAGCCGCGCGGTGGAGACCGCCGACGGGCGCGCGGTGCCGCTCTCGGAATACCTGGAACGGGTATGGGAAGTGGTGGGCCGCGCCGCGCTCGAAACCGTGCTCGGCGCCGCCGAGGCGCGCGCCCGCAACGGCATGACCGGCGCGCTGGAAGAAGACGCCCGCCTCACCGCCCTGTTCCTCTGGACCTTGCAGACCACGGACGCCGGCGGCGACGACGTTCCCGCCGCGGACGACGAGGACGAGACGGCCGCCGCGCCCCGGCTCGACCTGCCGTTCGACGTGGTACGCCGCTTCGCGCAGCCGATGGGCATCGACCTGGACCGCTGGACCGGGCGCATCGTCGCGCAGGTCAAGGGCGTGGTGCGGCTGCTGCCGGTGGCCGATCGCGCCGCCGACCTGTTCGGCGACGCCGGCGCCGGGGCCGCCGCCGAATGGATCGAGGCCGACCCGGCGGGCGGCCTGCAGCGCTCGCTGTTCCCGGAATGGGACGGCGCGCGGCCCGCCGGCGGACGGCGGCGCCGCAAAGCCGGCATCCTGGACGGAGAAGCCGAGCTGCAGGCGCTCGACGCCACCACGCTCGACCGCGTGCACGCCGCCATGCTGCTGCAGGCCAACGGCCACGCCGTGGCGTTGCGCGCGCTGCTCAAGGCCGAACGGGAGCGCGGCCCCGGCTTCCTGCGCCTGGCCAACGCCCTCACCGCCCTCTACCCGCGCGCCAGCCGCGAAAAGCGCCTCCTCGACGCCATGCTGCTGGCCGTCCCGCGGTAAGATACGCCGATGCCCAAGGGTGAAGGCACGTGCTCAACCGATTGACCGTCCGCGGCTTCAAGTCGCTACGCGACGTGACCGTCGACCTGCCCAGGCTGGCCGTGCTGTTCGGGCCTAATGCCGCCGGCAAGAGCAATCTGGTGGACGCGGTCCACGCCCTCTCCTGGCTCGGCAACGCCCGTACGTTGTTCGACGCGCTTGGCGGCCCGCTGCCGATACGCGGCCACGCCTTCGAAGCCTTCTCCATGGCGCCGGGCGGGCTCTCGGTCATGCTGCAACAGGGTTCCGCCCGATTTACGTTGGAGGCCGACCTTGCCTCGGAGCGGGGCTCCTACCGCTACCGCATCGCACCGGAGATCGACTTCGGATCGGGTCATCTGAGCATTGCCGACGAGTATCTGGCCCAACTCAGCGCCGCAGGCGAACCCAAGGGAACGGCCGCCATCGAGCGCGTGGACGCCAATCTTCACGTCCGCCGCAAGGGGAAACCGGCGCATCCGCGGCAGGAGCCGCTCCGCCAGAATCACTCCATCCTCTCCGACCGCAGCCTGAGCGGGGCCGGGTACCCGTGGCTGGAGCACGTTCGCAGAGAGTTGCTGAACTGGCGCACCTACTACTTCGAGCCGCGGATGGCCATGCGCACCGAGGAGTCCCCGGCGGACGTGTACGACATCGGCGTGCACGGGGAGTATATCGCAGCCTTCCTCTACAAGCTCCGCGCCGAACATCAAAAGCACTTCGATGCCGTCGTGCGCACCGTGCGCTCCATCGTACCAAGCATCGAGTCGCTGAGCGTCGACCTCGACCAGCGGCGCGGAACGTTGAACCTGCTGATCCGGCAGGCAGGCGTCGATTACTCCTCGCGCGTCGTGTCGGAAGGAACGCTCCGCGTACTCGCGCTCTGCACTATCGCCCTGAATCCCTGGAGCGACTCGCTGCTGGCTTTGGAGGAGCCGGAAAACGGCGTTCATCCGCGGCGCATCGAGCTGATCGCCCGGCTACTGTTCTCGCTTGCGGAACGGCGCCAGGTCGTCGTCACCACCCACTCCCCGCTGTTTGTCGACGCTATTCTGAAACTGAAGAACGAAACTGCCGTGCAAGGGGACGTTCGCCTGTTCAACGTCCGCCTCGCCTCGCATGGGACGGTGGTCGAGCCCTTTGAGGTGTCCGGCGGCCTGTTCAAGGACAAGGAGATTGCCGGCGCCCTCGCCAACCGATCGGACGACGGCCTGTTCGAGAGCTTGGCCCTGCGCGGATACCTGGATGAGTGATCCGCTGGTGGTGGACATCTTCGTCGAAGACCGGGCTCACGAGGAGTTTGTCAAGCCGCTGCTGACTCGGCTCGCTCGAGAAGAGGACGTCGAGGTATGGCCGCGCGTACGGTCCGCTACCGGGGGACACGGACGAGCGATAGCGGAATTCAATCTCTACCAGCGCTACGCGGAGCGGAGCGGAGCAAGCAGCATCCCCGCCGATCTGGTAGTCGTCGCTATCGACGGCAACTGCTCGACGTTCGCCGCCGCACGGAAGCGCTTGCAGGACGCCGCAATCGCAATGGTGCGCGACCGGCTCGTCGTCGCGTGCCCCGATCCGCACGTCGAACGATGGTACGTCGCGGACCCTCAGTCGTTCGAGAGTATCGTGGGATACCGCCCAAGCGTTGGCTCCAGGAAGTGCGCCCGCGATCACTACAAGAAAATCCTGGTCTCCGCGATAGCTCAGGGATGCCATCCGGTAGCGCTCGGAGGAGTAGAGTTCGGGCCGGAGCTGGTGGAAGTGATGGATCTCTATCGGGCCGGCAGAAACGACTCCTCACTCAAGGCATTCGTCGACGACTTACGGACAGAATTACGGCGCCGAGCGAAGCGATAAGGACGGAGATTATGACGCTTGATCCCCGATACCGGGCGGTCACGCTGCGCAAGGAAGGGCCGGAAGGGCGCTCGTTCAGCCCGGACGAGTTCGCCATCGCAATGGAGAAGCTGCTGCGCGCCGCCGGGTTGGCCGAGGCGCCGGCGCGGGCGGCCGCCGGATGATTCCGCGGGCGTGCCGGCGGCTGGCCGAGGTCGACTTTCCGATCGCCGAGGTGTCGCGCCACGCGGCGCGGGAGAAGTCGATCCGCCACGGCCACCCGTCCACCCTGCACCTGTGGTGGGCGCGCCGCCCGCTCGCCTCCTCGCGCGCCGTGCTGCTGGCGCTGCTGCTGCCCGACCCCTGCGACCCGCACTGCCCGGCGGACTTCAAGCGCCAGGCGCGCGGCATCCTCAACGCGGTGCGCCAGCCGCCGGCGGACGACGCCGAGTTGCGCGCCGCGCTGCTGTGGTTCGCCGGCGCGTTCGCCAACTGGGACCTAGCCGCGCACCCGACCTACCTGCGCGTCGGGCGCGAGCTGGTGCGGGCGGCGCACGGCGACGAGGCGCCGCTGGTGGTCGATCCGTTCGCCGGCGGCGGCTCCATCCCGCTGGAGGCGTTGCGCCTCGGCTGCGAGGCGTTCGCCAGCGACTTGAATCCGGTGGCGTGCCTGATCCTCAAGGTGATGCTTCAGGACATTCCCCGCCGCGGGCCGGGGTTGGCCGACGACCTGCGCCGCGCCGGCGGCGAGGTGCGGGCGGCGGCCGCGCGGGAGTTGGCCGGCCTGTACCCGGCGGACGCCGACGGCGCCACGCCGATCGCCTATCTGTGGGCGCGGACGGTGCGGTGCGAGGCGCCGGACTGCGGGGCGGAGCTGCCGTTGCTGCGTTCGTTCTGGCTGTGCCGGAAGCGGAAGCGCAAGCGGGCGCTGCGGCACCGGGTGGAGCGGCGGGGGGACGGGCCGCCGGTAGTGGCGTTCGAGGTGTTCACGCCGGCGGCGGACGGCGAGGTGCGGGACGGCACGGTGGCGCGGGCGCGGGCGGCGTGTCTGTGCTGCGGGGCGGTGCTGGCGCCGGAGCGGGTGCGAACGCAGCTTGCGGCGCAGCGCGGCGGGGCGGACGCGGTGTTCGACCGGGATGGCCGGCGGACCGGCGGGGCGCGGCTGACCGCGGTGGTGACGTTGCGGCCGGGTGAGCCGGGCCGGCACTACCGGCTGCCGACGGAGGCGGACTACGCGGCGGTGCGGCGGGCGCAGGAGCGGCTGGCGCGGCTGCTCGGTGAGTGGGAGCGGGGCGGACGCGCCGGGTTGTGCCCCGTCCCGGACGAGCCGACGCCCGCCGGCGGGGGATCGGGGGCCGGGCGCGCGTTCAGCGTGCAGCGCTACGGCATGATGCAGTGGGCCGACCTCTTCACCGCACGCCAGAAGGTGGCGCTCATCGCGCTGACGCGTTTGGTAGGGGCATCCACCACGGGCGCTGACTCGGCACGGTCCGGGGTTCTTGCGTCAGCACTAAGCCGGTGCGCCGATCACTGGAGTTCCGGCGCAATGTGGATCCAAGACTTGGAGGCGGTAGCTCACACCTTTGGCAGACAGGCTCTGCCGATCGTTTGGGATTTCGCCGAATCATGTGGATTCGGCAATGGCGGCGCGAACTGGCAGGGGCAGGTCGATTGGGTAGCGCGAACCGTTGAGCGCTCCATCTCCGGCCATTCACGCGCCGCAGACTCGCAGCTCGCTGACGCCACCGATCATCCGCTTCCCGACGAGTCCGCCGCGATCTGGTTCACCGATCCGCCGTACTACGACGCGATTCCCTATTCGGACCTGTCCGACTACTTCCTGGTCTGGCTCAAGCGCGCGCTGCCGGGGCATCCGCTCCTGCGCGATCCGTTCGACGCCGCCAATCCGCTCTCGCCCAAGGACCGCGAGGCGGTGCAGGACGAGACCAAGCGGCAGGACGGCAACCCCAAGGACCGCCAGTGGTTCGAGGCGACGATGGCCCGGGCGTTCGCCGAGGGCCGCCGCGTGCTGCGCGAAGACGGCGTCGGATCGGTCGTCTTCGCGCACAAAACCACCGAGGGATGGGAGGCGCTGCTGGCCGGCATGATCCGCGGCGGCTGGACCATCACCGGCTCCTGGCCCATCGCTACGGAACGAACGGCCCGGATGCGCGCCCGCGAGTCCGCCGCGCTCGCCACCAGCATCCATCTGATCTGCCGGCCGCGGCCGGCGGACGCGCCAATCGGCGACTGGGCCGAGTGCTTGCGCGAGCTGCCGTTGCGCGTGGCCGACTGGATGGCGCGCCTGCAGGGCGAAGGCATCCGCGGCGCCGATCTGGTGTTCGCCTGCATCGGTCCCGCGCTCGAAATCTACAGCCGCAGCCGCGCCGTGGAGACCGCCGACGGACGCGCGGTGCCGCTCTCCGAATACCTGGAACGGGTATGGGAAGTGGTGGGCCGCGCCGCGCTCGAAACCGTACTCGGCGCCGCCGAAGCGCGCGCCCGCAACGGCATGACCGGCGCGCTGGAAGAAGACGCCCGCCTCACCGCCCTGTTCCTCTGGACCATGCAGACCACGGACGCCGGCGGCGACGACCTTCCCGCCGTAGACGACGAGGACGAGACGGCCGCCGCGCCCCGGCTCGACTTGCCGTTCGACGTGGTGCGCCGCTTTGCGCAGCCGATGGGCATCGACCTGGACCGCTGGACCGGGCGCATCGTCGCGCAGGTCAAGGGCGTGGTGCGGCTGCTGCCGGTGGCCGACCGCGCCGCCGACCTGTTCGGCGACGCCGGCGCCGGGGCCGCCGCCGAATGGATCGAGGCCGACCCGGCGGGCGGCCTGCAGCGCTCGCTGTTCCCGGAATGGGACGGCGCGCGGCCCGCCGGCGGACGGCCCGCCAGCGGGCGGCGGCGCCGCAAAGCCGGCATCCTGGACGGAGAAGCCGAGCTGCAGGCGCTCGACGCCACCACGCTCGACCGCGTGCACGCCGCCATGCTGCTGCAGGCCAACGGCCACGCCGTGGCGTTGCGCGCGCTGCTCAAGGCCGAACGGGAGCGCGGCCCCGGCTTCCTGCGCTTGGCCAACGCCCTCACCGCCCTCTACCCGCGCGCCAGCCGCGAGAAGCGCCTCCTCGACGCCATGCTGCTGGCCGTCCCGCGGTAAGATGGAGGCAGACATGGCAACCGAATCTGAATTGCTCGGGCGGATAACGGTGCGCGCCGAAGTGTTCGGCGGCAAGCCGATCATTCGCGACATGCGCATCGCCGTAGAGCACGTCCTGGGAATGCTTGCAGCCGGGGACACCGCAGAAACGATTCTCGATGAATACCCCTTCCTGGAACCCGAGGACATACGGGCGTGTCTTCTTTTCGCCCACCGCTCGGTTGCCGGCGAGCATGTCTATGAGCGCGCTTGATCCCTGGTATCGGGTCGTTACGTTGCGCAAGGAAGTGCGGGAAGGGCGCTCGTTCAGCCCGGACGAGTTCGCCATCGCGCTGGAGCAGGTGGCCGCCGGCACGGCGCCGGCTGACTACCGCGACCCGGCGCAGTTCTTTGCCCGCACCTGCTTTACGCGCGCGCTGCGGGAGCACGCCGGCATGGTGCTGCGGCGGCTGGCCGGCAGGAGCCAGAACACGGCGCCGGTGCTCACCCTCATCACCCAGTTCGGCGGCGGCAAGACGCACACCCTCACCGCCCTCTACCACCTCGCCCGCGCCGGGCAGGCCGCCGCCGGGTTCGCCGGCGTGCCGGAGCTGCTGCGCGCCGCCGGGTTGGCCGAGGCGCCGGCCGCCCGCGCCGGCGTGTTCGTCGGCAACGCCTGGGACCCGGCGCCGGGGCGGGAGACGCCGTGGATCGATCTGGCGCGCCAACTCGCCGGCGACCACGGCGTCGCCGCGCTCGGCCCGGCCGCGCGCACCGCCCCGCCGGGGACCGAGGCGCTGGCCCGCGTGTTCGCGGCCGCGCAGGCGCCGGTGCTGCTGCTGTTCGACGAGGTGCTCAACTTCGTCAACCGCCACCGCGGCCTGGCCGAACCGTTCCACGCCTTTCTGCAGAACCTGACGGTCGCCGCCACCGGCACCGGGCGCGCGGCGGCGGTGGTGAGCCTGCCCCGCAGCCAGGTGGAGATGACCGACTGGGACCAGCAGTGGCAGGATCGGATCACCAAGGTGGTCCGGCGCGTGGCCCGCGACCTGATCGCCAACGACGAATCCGAAATCGGCGAAGTCGTGCGCCGGCGGTTGTTCGAGTCGCTCGGCAGCGAGCGCACGCGCAAGAAGGTCGCCAAGACCTACGCCGACTGGTGCTTCGAGCGCTCGGCCCGCCTGCCGGCGGAATGGCTGGCGGTCGACACCGCTGCCTCCGAATCGAAGGCGCGGCAGTTTCTGCGCGGCCGGTTCGCGGCCTGTTATCCCTTCCATCCCGCCACGCTCTCGGTATTCCAGCGCAAGTGGCGGGCGCTGGCGCAATTCCAGCAGACACGCGGCGCGCTGGCCATGCTGGCGCAGTGGGTGTCGTGGGCGGCGCGCGAGCAGTTCCGCAGGGCGCGCACCGAACCGCTCATCACGCTGGGGTCGGCGCCGCTCGACGTGCCTGAGTTCCGCGCCGTGCTGCTGGGCCAACTGGGCGAAAACCGGCTCGACGCGGCGATTGACGCCGACCTTGCCGGGCCGCTGGCGCACGCCGGCCCGCTGGACGCCGACAGCGCGGGGGCGTTGCGCGATATCCATCGCCGCGTCGGCGCCGCCATCCTGTTCGAGTCATCCGGCGGGCAAGTCGACAAGGTGGCCCACCTGCCGGAGCTGCGCTTCGCGCTCGGCGAGCCGGAGGTGGAGACGGCGACCATCGACAACGCCGCGGCCGCCCTCGAAGGGGCCGGTTTCTTCCTGCGCAAGGTCGGCACCGACGGCTACCGCATCCATCACCAGGCGACCTTGAAGAAGGTCGTCAGCGACCGGCTCGCGTCACTCGACGAAGAGACCGAAGTCAAGCCGGCGCTGCGCGAGCTGGTGCAGGCGGTGTTCAAGGTCCGCGCGACGCTGCCGGTGGTGTTCTTCCCGGCAGAGAGCGCCGCGGCGCCCGACTCGCCGCGGCTGGCGCTGGTGGTGCTGGACCCGGACGACGAGTGGACGGAGGGCGGCGAAACGGCCGAGCGCATCGGCGGTTGGACGACCGCACGCGGCAACGCGCGGCGGCTCTACCCCGGCTCGCTGGTCTGGTGCGGGCGCAAGCCGGGCCGCGAGCTGCGCCGCGCGGTCGAGCTGTGGCTCGCCTGGCGGCGGGTGGCGCGCGAGTTGGACGATGGGGTTCTGGGCGCCGAGTACGACCGCGCGGAACGCTCGCGCGTGCGTGAGGAGGTCGCCGCGGCGCATGAGGCGGCGCAGGAGGAGGTGTGGGCCGGCTACCGCTTCGTGGCGCTGGCCGACCGCCGGGGGCGGCACGGGCTCAAGGTGATCGATCTGGGCGCCGGGTACGCCAGCGCCGGCGACACGCTGTGCAGCCGCGTGGTCAACGTGCTGAAGGGCCAAGCGCTGCTGAACGAGTCGGTGGGGGCCGGCTATCTGGACCGCAACTGGCCGCCGGCGCTGCGGGCGAGCGGGGAGTGGCCGCTCACCGGCCTCCGCCAGAGTTTCCTGAGCGGTGTTCTGACGCGGCTGATCGACACCGACGCGGTCCTGCGCCGGCAGCTCGTCACGTTCGTGGCGAACGGCGACTTCGGCCTGGCGTCCGGGCGCGGGGAGGACGGCGCCTTCCGGCGCCTCTGGTACGCCGAACCGATCGCCCCCGAAGAAGTTGCCTTCGAGGAGGACGTCTTCCTGCTCACCAAAGCCCGGGCCGAAGCGCTCCGGCGCCCCCCCGAACCGAGCCCAACCCCGGACGACGATCCGTCGCCGCAACCGGAACCGGAACGGACGCCCACTCCCTCCCCGCAGCCCGCCGGCGCCGGGGATACGACCCTGCGCCTGGCCGGCACGGTGCCGCCCGAAGTCTGGAACCGGCTCGGAATCCGCCTGCTCCCCAAGCTCCGCTCGGCCAAGGAGCTCAGCGTCGGCATCGACCTGGCGGTGACCGTCGATGCCCGCTCCCGCCCCGAACTGGAAACCGAGCTGCGTCAGGCCCTGCTCGACCTCGGCCTGTCCGACCGCGTGCGCGTCGAACACCACGCTCCGTAACGGCGCGCAATCCTGCTATTGTGCACGCCATCGTTTCCCGGCATTCGCGCCCGTCGGCGCTGAAGATCACGGACCTGCGGGTGACGCGGCTTTCGGCCGCCCCGTTCAACAGCTACCTGATCCGTATCGATACCGACCAGGGGATCAGCGGCTACGGCGAGGTGCGCGACGGCGCCAGCAAGACCTACGCGCTGATGCTCAAGTCCCGGCTGCTCGGGCAGAATCCGTGCGACGTCGACCGGCTGTTCCGGCGCATCAAGCAGTTCGGCCATCACGGCCGGCAAGGCGGCGGCGTCAGCGCGGTGGAGATGGCCCTGATCGACCTTGCCGGCAAGGCGTACGGCGTACCGGCGTACGCCCTGGCCGGCGGCCGGTTCCGCGACCGCGTCCTCTGCTACTGCGACACCCCGGCCTGCGCGGACGGCCGCGAGATGGGACGCAGGCTCAAGCAGCGCATGGCGATGGGCTTTCGCTTCCTCAAGATGGACGTCGGCATCGATCTGCTGCGCGGCCGGGCCGGCTGCCTGGCCGCCCCGCCGGGGATGCTCGACCATCCCACGGCCATGCACCCGTTCACGGGCATCCGCATCACCGACCGGGGGATCGACGCGCTCTGCGAATACGTGGCGGCGGTACGCGAGGTGATCGGCTACGAGGTGCCGCTCGCCGTCGACCACTTCGGGCGGCTCGGGCTGGAGTCGTGCATCCGGCTGGGGCGCGCGCTCGACGAGTTCTCGCTCGCCTGGTACGAAGACATGCTCCCCTGGCAGTTCACCGATCAGTACCGGCGGCTGTCGGAGTCGGTGGCGACGCCGATCTGCACCGGTGAGGACATCTACCTCAAAGAGGGGTTCGCCGATCTGTTCCGGGAGCGGGCCATCGCCGTGGCGCACCCCGACCCGGCGACCGCCGGAGGCATCATGGAGACCAAGAAGATCGGCGACGCCGCCGGGGAACGCGGCATAGCGATGGCGCTGCACATGGCCATGTCCCCGGTGGCGGCGCTGGCCGCCGTGCACTGCGCCGCGGCGACGGAGCACTGCATGGCGGTGGAAAACCACTCGGTCGACGACCTGGAGCGCTGGAGCGGCCTGGTCGACGGGTTGCCGGTCCCGCTGATTCAGGATGGGCACATAGCCGTGCCGGAAGGTCCGGGGCTCGGGTTCGGGGACCTCGACGACGACGCGCTACGGGATTTCGTCGACCCCGAGGAACCGGGAATCTTCGAGCCGACCCCGGAGTGGGACGGGGAACGCTCGGGCGACCACCTGTGGAGCTGACCCGCCGCGCGTGCGGGCGAGCCCAGGTCAGGCGCGGGCTGCGCGGCCTGCCGAAGCGGTGCGGGCGCGTCCGGTGCGCCGCCCGGCGCGCGGATTGGCGATCCGCTGCAGCTCGCGGAGGACCTTCTGCACGTCGGCGGGCACGGCCGTCATGGCGTCGATCACCTCGGACTCGACGATCCGCAGGGGAATGCCCTGTTCCTGCAGCCAGGTGCGCAGCTTCCTGAGCACTTCCTTCGCGTCGCACCAGCGCATCGGCTCCTCCCACGGGTTGCCGAGGAACGCGTCCGCCCGGTCGAGTACCGTGTTCAGCGCCAGACGCCGGTCCTCATTCTGAATGCGGGTGGCGACCGCCTGACGGACCCGTTCCCGCTGCCCGTCCACCAACGAACGCAACTCATCCAGGAACGCCTCCCGGCGCCCGCGCCATTCCTCTTCCCTGCCCTTCAGGGCGGCCTGCCGGTCCAGCGCGGCGGCGAGCGCCTCGCCGTCGAGCAGGTAGTTTTCGATCTCGTTGGCCCCCCACAACCGCACGGAGATGTCGAGCCGATACGCTTCGGATTGCGCCCGTATGGCGAGCGAGCGCAACTCCCGGCGCCGCGCCGCGTCGGTGCGGTAGTCGCAGTCGCCGATGGCCACCATGCGGACCGGCTGGCCGGCGATACCGCTACCGGCCAGCAACTCGTTCACCTGCCGCGCCAAGTCGAGCACGCGCGCCTCCGCCGGCCCCTGGTACGTGTACAGGAACGTCAGAGCGCGCCACACGTCGCGCTGCTTCCGCTCCCCCCAGTGCCGGCGCGCAAACGCTTCGAGCAATGCGCGGTCGCTCCGGTTCTCGACAAAGACGAGCGCGCGATTGGTGAGCAGCGGGACGATCTCCATGCGATCCATGGCGCCCAGGTCTTCGAGCAGCCGCAACTGCCCGCTTCCCAGATCGAGCGGGACGACCCTCCCGTCCTTGCAGACCCTGATCGATCCGTCGGGCGCCGCGCTCAGAAGCTGCGGCGAATGGGTTGCCAGGATGAACTGGCACTGCTCGGCGCGCGCCATCCGCACCATGATGGCCATGAACTGCTCCTGCAGCCGCGCGTGGAGATGGGTATCCGGTTCGTCCAGCAGCAGCACCCGCGCCCCCGGGGTGAGCACCGACACCAGGAGCTGCAGCGCCTGGTGGAACCCCGACCCGGAGACCACGACGTCGAGCTCGCGGGTGAGCGCCCGGTCGGTATAGGCGGCGGTGATGAAGCGGTCGATGCCCGCGTCGAAGGCGACGCGAAGCGCGCTCTCTGGGAACAGGTCGCGGAGCATCTCGACCAGCGTGTTCCAGCGCGGCTCGTCACGCTCCCGCAAGTCCCACAGCAGATTGCGCACGATCTCGCCGTGGCGCTGCATCCGCATCCGCTCCCGGCGCGCCGGAAACGTCAGGTGCTCCTCGCGCGGCAGGAACGCGGAAAATATCGGTATCAGGCGGATTTCCCGGTCGCGGACGGCGCCCGTGACGTCGCCGCCGAAACTCGGGGTGATGCTGAAGCTGTTGAAGTAGAGATTGAGCGCGAACGCGATCTCGGCGCCGTTGTCGTACTCCGCGCGCAGCTTGATGGTCTGTTGCTTCTTGTCGATGGCGGCGCGTCCGCCGGGCCACAGATCGGTCGGTTTGGCAACCGGGAGGTCGCCGAACTCGTCGGTGCCTACCATCCTCTGCGCCAAGTCGATCCGGCCGCCGTTGGCCCGACGGGCGCCGTTCCCGTTGCCTGAGCCGGTTCCCCGGCCGGCGCCGGTTCCCCGGCCGTTGCCGTTTCCCGGGCCGTTGCCGTTGGCGGCGCGGCGGGTCGTCTCCACGCAGTACTGGAACAGCGTCAGCGCGTCCAGGACCGTGGACTTGCCGCTGTTGTTGACGCCGACGAGCACGGTCACCGGATCGAGATCGATCACCGTCTCCCGCTCGAAGCGCTTGAATCCCCGGATCGTGAAGCGGCGGATCATCGCTCCGCTTGCCGGCCGTCCATGCGCGCCATCATACCCCATCGTTTTCCCGGCGCTCGCGCCCGCCCGCGCCGGCGGTCACGGACCTGCGGATGACGCGGATCGCGGCGCATCGACAGGGCGCTCCCATCCCGGTACGGTGTGGCCGTGAAGCTCGGCTTCGTCACCTATCAGATCGGCGCGGCGTGGGACATCGACCGGATCATCCGCACCTGCGCGGCGACCGGGTTTTCAGGCGTCGAGCTGCGGACCACCCACGCCCACGGCGTCGAGGTCGAGTTGAGCGCGGCCGAGCGCGCCGAGGTACGCGCACGGTTCGCCGACGCCGGCGTGGAGATCGCCGGGCTCGGCAGCGCCTTCGAGTTCCACGCCGTCGATCCGGCGGTCGTGCGCCGGAATATCGCCGGCACGATCGCCTACGCGCAGCTCGCCGCCGACGTCGGCTGTCCCGGCGTCAAGGTCCGCCCCAACGGCCTGCAGACCGGCGCGGGAATCCCCGAGGAGAAGACCTTGGAGCAGATCGGACTGGCGCTCCGCGAGTGCGCGCAGGCGGCGGCCGGCCTTGGCGTGGCGGTGAGGATCGAGGTGCACGGCCACCGGACTCAGGAGCCGCGCCGCATGCGCGCCATCATCGATCACGCCGATCACGACAACGCGTTCATCTGCTGGAACTCCAATCCGGGCGAGGTGATCGACGGCTCCATCGATGAAGCGTACGCGCTGCTGCGCCACAAGATCGGACTGGTGCACGTGACCGAGCTGCACACCGCCTATCCCTGGCGCGACCTGTTCGCCAAGCTCCGAAACGACGGTTACGCCGGCTACACGCTGGCGGAGATTCCGGGCAGCCCTGACGCGGAGCGCATCCTGCGGTACTACCGGGCGCTGTGGGACGCCTACCGGAGTCAGCCGGGCGCGTAAGCCGGCGGCCGGTTTACGCGTCGTCCCGGGCGGCGGCCAACGCGGCGTAACACCGTTCCGCCGCCGCCCACGGATCGTAATCGGGCCGCTTCCAGAGCATGGCGCTCACCTCGGCGGTGACCGGGACCGCCACGCCGCGCTCCCGGAGCAGACGGAAGTACGCGCGCAGGTCCAGGTTCCCCTCCCCCGGCAGCTGGAAGACCACCTCGCCGCGGTCGTCGCGATAACCGTCCTTGACGTGGACGTGCGCGGCGTGCGGCAGGCAGAGATCGACGCAACGCCGCAGGTCCATCCCCTGCACGTGATAGTGGCTTATGTCGAAGTTGAGCCGAAGCGCCGGATGATCGGTCCGCTCCATCAGCCACACCACCTTTTCCGGCGAGTCGAGCGCGCTGCCGACGTGCGGCTCGACGGCGAGGACCACGCCGTGCTCGCGAGCGACGTCGGCGCACTCGATCAGGTCGGCGGCGATCCGTTCGCGCCCTTCGTCCCAGGGCGGCTGCCGGCCGCTGAGCGGCGAGCTCACCACCGCCGGCCCCGCGTCCGGGCGCAGGTCGCGGGCCAGTCCGCACACCGCGCGGACCTGGTCCAGCGCCGCGGGCCGGCGCTCGCCCTCCGCGCACAGCGGCATCATCGCCATCACCGCCGACAGGTCGAACCCCAGGTCGCGGATAGCGCCGGCCAGCTTGGCGCGGCCGTCCCGGTCGAGCAGGGCCGGGGCGGTGGCCCACCCCGTGTCGCCCATGATCTCCACCGCCCGGTAGCCGATCGCGCGCAGCCGCGGCAACGCCTGATAAAGATCGACTTCGCGCAGGGCGTACGTGCCGTACCCCAGCGTGATCACGTGCTCACTCACGGCGCCACCTCAGCGCCAAGGTACCACACGGGTCACCACTGCAGGGCGCCGGCGAGTTCGAGCCGGTAGTCGGGCGAACCGCCGGGGCGTTCCTGCCGGTCGACCGACAGGTCGACGTTGAGTCCGCCCAGGTCCATGCGGCTGCCGACCCGGTAGACGGCGCTGTCGGTGAGCGCCTGCGACAGCCCGCCGTAGAACGTCACCTGACCCTCGCCGCCCGCCGCGAGCCCGTAGCTCACCTCGGCGGCCAGGTGGTCCGGCTTCAGCCCGACCTGTTCCGGCGCCCCCGTCCCCGTTCCGGTCGCCAGCGGTCCGCCCGCCCAGACGCTCGCCGCCTGACTGGCCGCCGCGCCCCACTCCGGCGTCACCGTCACCGCCACGCCGCGCCCCGGCATGCCGGGATCGAACCGCACCGCCGCGCTGGCGCCCCAGTCCCGGAACTCCCGGTCTTCGTGCGCCACCAAGTACCGCCCGTTCGCCTGCACGCCGAGCCCGATCCCGGAATGCACGTACTCCACGCCGCCGGCCACCTCGGCTCCAAACCCGGACGCGGCGTCGCCGGTGTCCCAGCGGCCGCCCAACTCCACGTTGAGACCGATCTGCGACTCCGCGCTCACCTGCAGGTCGTACCGGGCGTCGGCCAGCAGCCGCACCCGCCCCACCGTCACGCCGGCGTCCTGCGTCAGCCACCGGTCCTGCTCCAGCTTCGACTCCGCGCCGAGCGATGCATAGTACCCGTCGGTCCCCACCGACAGGTTGAGCCCGGCCGCCGACGACACCGCCGTGTAGCGCGCCCCGGCCGCGCCCAGCCACATCAGGTTGGTCGTCTCCGGACGGTTCCGTTTCCAGCTCACGCCGCTGCCGCCCAGTCCGACGCCGCCGATCGCCCACACGTCCAGGTCCGCCAGCGGCTCCACCAGCACGTACGGCAGCACGCTGGTCATGCCGGTCTCCACCTTCGCGCTGAACTCCTCCCCGCTCTCCTGAGCGCCCCCGCGCTCCTGAGCACCGGCCGCGCTCTCCCGGTAGGTCGCCGCGCCCACCCGGTGCGACAGCGCCAGCCCCACCAGCAGCGGCTCCGCCACGCGCAGGTCCGCGCCCAGGTAGCCGCCGGTCACGGTCCCTTCCCACGACGAGCCGCCGGCGCCGCCCGCTCCGGCGTCCATTCCCGAATGGCCGCCCAGCGTGCCGGTCGCCCAGATGCTCCATTCCGGGCCGCCGCCGTCTCCGTCGTGATCCGAAAGGCCGTCATTTGTTCCGGCGCTGCGCAGGTCGATCGAACTCTGCGCCAGGAACTCCGCGAACGACACCTTCCGCAACGGGTCCGTCTCCGGTTCCGCCGACGCCAGGAGCGCGCCATCCAGCTCCGGCCGCTCCGGCTCGGCCGCCGCCAACCGGTCCAGCGACAGCGTCCGCCCGTGCAGCGTCACCTGCGACCCGGCGCCGCCGGCCCGCAGCCGCCCGCCGATCACCGCCACCGCGTCGGTCGCCAACTCGCGCGCAAACTCCGCGTGCGCGCGCCGTAACGCATTCCGCGGCCGGTCGTCCCGGTCGTCGTCCTCGATCGTCCCCTCGGCCGCCAAGCCCGCGCTCGCGTCCCGCTGCTCGGCGTCGTAGAGCGTGACGCCGAAGGTCTCGTGCTCCTCCGGTTCCGTGTCGCCCAGCACCGCTACCGCGATCCGCTTGGCCGACTCACCCGGCGCGAACACCAGCATCTCGCTCGTCACTTCGTAGTCCTGTCCGCCGCGCGCCGTCCCGTCCATCGTCGCGTAGCGGAGCAGCACCGGGCGCTCGGTCTTGGAGATCATCCGCACCTCGAACACCGCCGCCGTGGCGCCCTGGTCGCCCTCCTTGACCTGCGTGTCGTCGATCGCCAGCAGCGCCACGTCGTTGTCGCCGATCCGGCCGCGGGCGATCTCCCGCTCCAGCAGCACGTGCCCCTCGCCGGCCAACGCAACCGTGAACTCCTCGGTCGCCTCCACCGTCACGTCGGGCAGCACCGGCACCGCAATCGTCTGCGCCGTCTCGCCCGGCGCGAAGGTGACCGTGCCCGTGCGGTGGGCATAGTCGGCGCCGGCGGTCGCGGTGTCGTCCGCGGTCACGAACGTCACCGTGACCGGCGCCACGCTCGCCTGGTTCAGCCGTACCGTGAACTCGGCGTCCACGGCGCGCCCGTCGGCCTCCACGATCGACGCGTCGCCGATCGAGACCGTTACCGGGACCGGCGCCGGGCCGGGCGGCGGTGGCGGACGGGAGGATGGCGATGACGGACGCGGCGGGGTATCGGTCTGGCCCGATCCGTCGCCGACCTCGATCGTGAAGGTGAGGCTGGCCGACGTGCCTACGCTGTCGGTGGCGGTCCAGGTGTATTCGGTCTCCGCAAGGGCCGCCGCCGGCGCGCCCGTTACCTCACGGGTGTCGGCGTCCCGGCTCACGCCGGACGGCAGCTCGGGCGCCAGCGCGTAGCTCACCGCGCCGCTGCCGCCGGTCGCGTCCGGCAGCGTGAACGGGGTGATCGCCTGGCCCTTGGTCCACTGCTGGTCGTCCACCCAGCCGCTCAGCGCAAACCCCGCGCCGACGTCGTCGTCACGGATGGTGAGCGCCGCGCCGATGACCGTCCCAACCTCGTGGCCGTTCTGCGCCGTACCCGCCACGGTCACCGCGCGGTCGCCGCTGCTCACGTCGTTATCGATCGCCGTGATCGTCACGCTGTCCGCCGCGTTCGCGGTTTCGCCGGCCGCGATGGTGATCGCCGCGTCCGTACCGACCGAGTAGGCGCCCGCCGCCGGCTCCACGGTGATCGTCGTGGCCGCGCTCGACGGGTGGCTCAGCGTGGCGGTCACCGTCGTCGTGCCGCCGCTTTCGTCGATGGCGTCGTCGGCTGCCGCCAGCGTCACGGTCGGCGCCGCTTCGTCGTCTGTGATCGTCAGCGTCACGCTCTCCGGGTCCGCCACGCCGCTATCGCCGCTAACCGTTGCCGACACGGTCACTTCCTTGTCCGGCGCGTCCGCCGTGTTGTCGACCGCGGTTACCGTCACCGTGCCGGTGCTGCTCGTGTCTCCCGCCGCGATGGTGAGCGTCGTGGTGCTCGACAGGCTGAAGTCCGATGCCGCCGCGTTCGTCCCCGCGGCCGCGGCCACGGTCAGCGTTACCGCCTGAGTCGAGGCGCGGTTCAGCGTCGCGGTCACCGTCGCCGATCCGGGATTGGTCTCGTCGTGTTCGTCGATCGCCGCCGGGCTCAGCGCCAGCGTCGCCGTCGGCGCTCCCTCGTCGTCGGTCAGGGTGAGGCTCGCGCCCGTGACCGCGCCCACGTCGTGACTGTTCTGCGCCGTTCCGGTCACCGTCGCCGTGCGGTTCACCACGTTGTCGATCGCGTCGTCCACGGCGGTGATGGTCGCGCTCTCCGCCGCGTTCGCCGTTTCGCCCGCAGCAATCGTGATGGTTGCGTCCGCCCCCACCGTGTAGGCGCCGTCCACCGCCATCACCGTGATGGTCGTCGCGGCGCTCGAAGCGTGGCTCAGCGTGGCCGTTACCGTGGTCGTGCCGCCGTTCTCGGAGATCGCGCTGTCCGCTACAGCCAGAGCGACCGTCGGCGCGGCTTCGTCGTCCCGGATCGTCAGCGTCACGCTCTCCGGGTCGGCAACGCCGCCGTCCCCGCTCACCGTTGCCGAGACGGTCACCTGCTTGTCCGGCGCGTCGACCGTGTTGTCGGCCGCCGTCACGGTTACCGTGCCGGTGCTGCTCGTGTCTCCCGCCGCGATCGTGAGCGTCTTTGCGCTCGACAGACTGAAGTCGCCCGACGCCGCGTTCGTTCCCGCGGTGGCGGCTACCGTCAGCGTTACCGCCTCGCTCGATGCACGGTTCAGCGTCGCCGTCACCGTACTCGACCCCGGATTCGTCCCGTCGTGTTCGTCTATCGCCGCCAGGCTCAGCGCCAACGTCGCCGTCGGCGCTCCCTCGTCGTCGGTCAGGGTGAGGCTCGCGCCCGTAACCGCGCCCACGTCGTGGCTGTTCTGCGCCGTTCCGGTCACCGTCGCCGTGCGGTTCACCACGTTGTCGATCGCGTCGTCTACCGCCGTGATTGTCGCCGTATCTGCGGCGTTCGCGGTCTCGCCCGCCGCAATCGTGATCGTCGCGTCCGCCCCCACCGTGTAGGCCCCCGACACCGCCGTCACGGTGATCGTGGTCGCCGCGCTCGAAGCATGGCTCAGCGTCGCGGTCACCGTCGTCGTGCCGCCGTTCTCGGAGATCGCGCTGTCCGCTACCGCCAGCGTCACCGTCGGCGCCGCGTCGTCGTCCTCGATCGTTCCCGTCCCCGTCGCGGCGCTCACCGGGAGCCTCGCGTTCACCGGCTCGCTCAGCGTCACCTTCACCGTCTCGTTCGGTTCGTCCACCCCGTCACCGGTCACCGTCACCGTCACCGTCTTGCTCGTCTCACCGGGCGCAAACGTCAGCGTCCCGGCGCTGAGCGCCGCGTAGTCGGTCCCGGAGGTCGCCGTACCCGTCCCCGCGTCCGCGTACTTCACCGTCACCTGCGCGGTGCTCGTCTTGCTCAACGTCACCGTCCACGTCAGCGCCGACGTCGTACCCGACGCCCCCTCCGTCACCCGCGGCGACGACAACGACGGCGCCGGCAGGTCGCCCGTGTTCACCACGATCCCCGGCGGGTTGACCAACAGAGGCGGATCGCCCGGACGAATCACCGCCGCCAGGAACTTCACCGAATCCTCGTCCCCGTCCTCGTCCTCCACCGTCCAGGTGTATTCCACCTGATTCGTCGGATCGTCCGGCGTCGTGCCCGTCACCAGGAACCCGTTCCGCGACAGCCACGAAGGCAACGCCGGCGACAACGTGTAGGTGAGCGTCCCATCTCCCCCCGTCGCCCGCGGCAGCACCAGCCGCGGAATCACGGTGGCGGTCGGCCACAGCCGGCTGGCGACCTGCGCGCCGCCAAACGTCGGCATCAGGTCCACGTCGTCGTCGGTGATCGTCAGGGTCACCGCGTTCGGGTTACCGGCGCCGTGGCCGTTGGCCGCCGTCGCCGACACGCTCACCGTCTTGTCGTTGGGGGCGTCCGCGTCGTCGTCCACCGCCGAAATCGTCACCGCGCCGGTGCTCGTCGTCGTCCCCGCCGCGATGGTCAGCACCTTGTTCGCGCTCAAGCTGAAGTCCGTCGCCACCGTGTGCGCCCCCGCCGTGGCCGCCACGGTTACCGTCGTCGCCGCGCTCGATGCGTGCGAGAGCGTCGCCGTTACCGTCGCCTCGCCGCCGTCCTCCGAAATGGACGACGGGGACAGAACCAGCGTCACCTTCGGCGCCGCTTCGTCGTCCTCGATGGTGAGCGTCACGCTCGACGGAGTGGCAACGCCGCTGTCGCCGCTTACCGTTGCCGAGACGGTCACCTGCTTGTCGGGCGCGTCCGCCGTGTTGTCGACCGCCGTCACCGTCACCGTGCCGGTGCTGCTCGTGTCCCCCGCCGCGATGGTCAAGGTCTTTGCGGACGACAGGCTGAAGTCCGTCGCCGCCGCGTTCGTTCCGGCGGTCGCCGCTACTGTCAGCGTGACCGCCTCACTCGACGCCCGATTCAGCGTCGCCGTCACCGTCGCCGAGCCGGGGTTGGTCCCGTCGTGCTCGGCAATTGTCGCCGGACTCAGCGCCAGCGTCGCCGTCGGCGCTCCCTCGTCGTCGGTCAGCGTCAGCGCCGCTCCGGTCACCGCGCCCACGTCGTGGCTGTTCTGCGCGGTCCCGCTCACCGTCGCCGTCCGGTTCGCCACGTTGTCGATCGCGTCGTCGACGGCCGTGATCGTCGCCGTATCCGCGGCGTTCGTCGTCTCGCCCGCCGCAATCGTGATCGTGGCGTCCGCGCCCACCGTGTAGGCGCCGGCCACCGCCGTCACCGTCACCGTCGTGGCTGCGCTGGACGCATGGCTCAGCGTTGCGGTCACCGTCGTCGCGCCGCCGTTTTCGGAGATCGAGGCGTCCGCCACCGCCAGGGTGACCGTCGGCGCGACTTCGTCGTCCTCAATGGTGAGCGTCACGCTCGCCGGGTCCGCCACGCCGCTGTCGCCGCTCACCGTTGCCGACACGGTCACCTGCTTGTCGGGCGCGCTCACCGTGTTGTCGACCGCCGTCACCGTCACCGTGCCGGTGCTGCTGGTCTCCCCCGCCGCGATGGTCAGGGTCTTCGCGCTCGACAAGCTGAAGTCGCCCGATACCGCGTTCGTTCCCGCGGTCGCGCCCACCGTCAGCGTTACCGCCTCGGTCGAGGCCCGATTCAGCGTCGCGGTCACCGTCGCCGACCCCGCGTTCGTCCCGTCGTGCTCGTCGATCGTCGCGTCGCTCAGCGCCAGCGTCGCCTCCGGCGTGGCTTCGTCGTCGGTCAGGGTCAGCGCCGCGCCGGTCACCGTTACCGCCGCCGACTCGGCGGCAGCCTGGGCGTTGGCCGCCGTGCCCGTCACCGTCGTCGAGCGGTTGACCACGTTGTCGATGGCGTCGTTCACCGCCGTGATCGTCACGCTGTCCGCCGCGTTCGTCGTCTCGCCCGCGGCAATCGTGATGGTCGCGTCCGCCCCGACCGTGTAGGCGCCCGACGCCGCCGTCACGGTGATCGTGGTCGCCGCGCTCGACGCGTGGCTCAAGGTCGCGGTCACCGTCGTCGTTCCGCCGTTCTCGGAGATCGCGCTGTCCGCCACCGCCAGGGCGACCGTCGGCGCCGCTTCGTCGTCCTCGATGGTCAGGGTCACGGCGGACGGGGCCGCCACGCCGCTGTTCCCGCTCACCACCGCCGAGACCGTCACTTCCTTGTCCGGCGCGTCAACCGTGTTGTCGACCGCGGTCACCGTTACCGTGCCGGCGCTGGTCGTGTCCCCCGCCGCGATCGTGAGCGTCTTCGTACTCGACAGCTTGAAGTCGGTCGCCGCCGCGTTGGTCCCCGCCGCCGCCACCACCGTCAAGGTCACCGCCTCGCTCGACGCCCGGTCCAACGTCGCCGTCACCGTGCTCGCGTTGTCCGCGCCGCTCTCGTCGATGGTGTCCGGCTTCAAGGCATCGGGTTCGGACAGCGCCAGGGTCACCGCCGGCGTGGCTTCGTCGTCGGTCAAGGTGAGCGCCGCGCCGGTCACGCTCACCGTCGCCGACTCGGCGGCAGCCTGGGCGTTGGCCGCCGTGCCCGTCACCGTCGTCGAGCGGTTGACCACGTTGTCGATGGCGTCGTCCACCGCCGTGATCGTGACCGTGTCCGCCGCGTTTGACGTTGCGCCCGCCGCAATCGTGATGGTCGCGTCCGCCCCCACCGTGTAGGCCCCCGACACCGCCGTCACGGTGATCGTGGTCGCCGCGCTCGACGCATGGCTCAAGGTCGCGGTCACCGTCGTCGTGCCGCCGTTCTCGGAGATCGCGCTGTCCGCGACCGCCAAGGTCACCGTCGGCGCGGCTTCGTCGTCCTCAATCGTCAGGGTCACCGCGGACGGGGCGGCCACGCCGCTGTTCCCGCTCACCACCGCCGAGACGGTCACCTGCTTGTCCGGCGCGTCGACCGTGTTGTCGACCGCCGTCACCGTCACCGTGCCGGTGCTGCTCGTGTCCCCTGCTGCGATGGTGAGCGTCTTCGCGCTCGACAGGCTGAAGTCGCCCGATGCCGCGTTGGTCCCCGCCGCCGCCCCGACTGTCAGCGTGACCGCCTCACTGGACGCGCGGTTCAACGTGGCCGTCACCGTACTCGACCCCGGATTGATCCCGTCGTGTTCGTCGACCGTCGCCGGGCTCAACGCCAGCGTCGCCTCCGGCGTGGCTTCGTCGTCGGTCAGCGTCAGCGCCGCGCCGGTCACCGCCACCGTCGCCGAATCGGCTGCAGCCCGCGCGTTGGCCGCCGTTCCCGTCACCGTCGTCGAGCGGTTGCCCACGTTGTCGATCGCGTCGTTCACGGCCGTGATCGTCGCCGCGTCCGTAGCGTTCGACGTATCGCCAGCCGCAATCGTGATCGTCGCGTCCGCCCCCACCGTGTAGGCCCCCGACACCGCCGTCACGGTGATCGTGGTCGCCGCGCTCGACGCATGGCTCAACGTGGCGGTCACCGCCGTCGTGCCGCCGTTCTCGGAAATCGCGCTGTCCGCCACCGCCAGCGTCACCGCCGGCGCCGCATCGTCGTCCTCGATCGTTCCCGTCCCCGTCGCGGCGCTCACCGGGAGTCTCGCGTTCACCGGCTCGCTCAGCGTCACCTTCACCGTCTCGTCCGGTTCGTCCACCCCGTCACCGGTCACCGTCACCGTCACCGTCTTGCTCGTCTCACCGGGCGCAAACGTCAGCGTCCCGGCGCTGAGCGCCGCGTAGTCGGTCCCGGAGGTCGCCGTACCCGTACCCGCGTCCGCGTACTTCACCGTCACCTGCGCAGTACTCGCCTTGCTCAACGTCACCGTCCACGTCAGCGCCGACGTCGTTCCCGACGCCCCCTCCGTCACCCGCGGCGACGACAGCGACGGCGCCGGCAGGTCGCCCGTGTTCACCACGATCCCCGGCGGATTGACCAACAGAGGCGGATCGCCCGGACGAATCACCGCCGCGAGGAACTTCACCGAGTCCTCGTCCCCGTCCTCGTCCTCCACCGTCCAGGTGTATTCCACCTGATTCGTCGGATCGTCCGGCGTCGTGCCCGTCACCAGGAACCCGTTCCGCGACAGCCACGAAGGCAACGCCGGCGACAACGTGTAGGTGAGCGTCCCATCTCCCCCCGTCGCCCGCGGCAGCACCAGCCGCGGAATCACGGTGGCGGTCGGCCACAGCCGGCTGGCGACCTGCGCGCCGCCAAACGTCGGCATCAGGTCCACGTCGTCGTCGGTGATCGTCAGGGTCACCGCGTTCGGGTTACCGGCGCCGTGGCTGTTGGCCGCCGTCGCCGACACGCTCACCGTCTTGTCGTTGGGGGCGTCCGCGTCGTCGTCCACCGCCGAAATCGTCACCGCGCCGGTGCTCGTCGTCGTCCCCGCCGCGATGGTCAGCACCTTGTTCGCGCTCAAGCTGAAGTCCGCCGCCACCGTGTGCGCCCCCGCCGTGGCCGCCACGGTCACCGTCGTCGCCACGCTCGATGCGTGCGAGAGCGTCGCCGTTACCGTCGCCTGGCCGCCGTCCTCCGAAATGGACGACGGGGACAGAACCAGCGTCACCTTCGGCGCCGCTTCGTCGTCGTTGATAGTGAGCGTCACGCTCGCCGGGTCCGCCACGCCGCTGTCGCCGCTCACCGTTGCCGAAACGGTCACCTGCTTGTCGGGGGCGTCCGCCGTGTTGTCGACCGCGGTCACCGTCACCGTGCCGGTGCTGCTCGTGTTCCCCGCCGCGATGGTCAAGGTCTTTGCGGACGACAGGCTGAAGTCGCCCGACGCCGCGTTGGTCCCCGCCGTCGCGGCCACCGTCAGGGTCACCGCCTCGCTCGACGCGCGGTTCAACGTGGCCGTCACCGTCGCCGATCCCGGATTCGTCCCGTCGTGCTCGGCAATGGTCGCCGGACTCAGCGCCAACGTCGCCGTCGGCGTAGTTTCGTCGTCGGTCAGCGTCAGCGCCGCGCCGGTCACCGCGCCCACGTCGTGACTGTTCTGCGCCGTCCCGGTGACCGTCGCTGAGCGGTCGACTACGTTGTCAGTCGCGTCGTCCACCGCCGTGATCGCCGCCGTGTCCGCGGCGTTCGAGGTCTCGCCGGCGGCTATCGTGATCGTGGCGTCCGCGCCCACCGTGTAGGCGCCGGCCTCCGGCTGCACGGTGATCGTAGTCGAGGCGCTCGACGGATGGCTCAACGTTGCGGTCACGGTGGTTGAGCCGCCGTTCTCGGAAATTGAGGAGTCCGCCAGCGCCAGCGCAACCGTCGGCGCCGCTTCGTCATCCTCAACGGTGAGCGTCACGCTCGCCGGGTCCGCCACGCCGCTGTCGCCGCTCACCGTTGCCGAGACGGTCACCTGCTTGTCGGGCGCGTCCGCCGTGTTGTCGACCGCCGTCACCGTCACCGTGCCGGTGCTGCTGGTGTCCCCAGCCGCGATGGTGAGCGTCTTGGCGCTCGACAAGCTGAAGTCGCCCGACGCCGCGTTCGTGCCGGCTGCTGCCGCCACCGTCAGGGTCACCGCCTCGCTCGACGCGCGGTCCAAGGTGGCCGTCACTGTCGCCGACCCGGGGTTGGTCCCGTCGTGTTCGTCGACCGTCGCCCGGCTCAACGCCAGCGTCGCCTCCGGCGTGGCTTCGTCGTCGGTCAAGGTGAGCGCCGCGCCGGTCACCGCCACCGTCGCCGAATCGGCGGCAGCCTGCGCGTTGGCCGCCGTTCCCGTCACGGTCGTCGAGCGGTTGACCACGTTGTCGATCGCGTCATCCACCGCCGTGATCGTCACGCTGTCGGTCGCGTTTGACGTTTCACCCGCCGCGATCGTGATCGTCGTGTCCGAGCCGACCGTGTAGGCGCCTGACACCGCCGCCACGGTGATCGTGGTCGCCGCGCTCGATGCATGGCTCAAGGTCGCGGTCACCGTCGTCTCGCCGCCGTTCTCGGAGATCGCGCTGTGCGCCACCGCCAGGGCCACCGTCGGCGCCGCTTCGTCGTCCTTGATGGTCAGGGTCACGGCGGACGGGGCGGCCACGCCGCTGTTCCCGCTCACCGTTGCGGAGACGGTCACTTCCTTGTCCGGCGCGTCCGTCGTGTTATCGACCGCGGTCACCGTCACCGCGCCGGTGCTGCTGGTCTCCCCCGCCGCGATGGTGAGGGTCTTGGCGCTCGACAGGCTGAAGTCGCCCGACGCCGCGTTCGTGCCCGCCGCCGCCACCACCGTCAGCGTTACCGCTTCGCTCGACGCCCGGTTCAGCGTCGCCGTCACCGTGCTCGCGTTGTCCGCGCCGCTCTCGTCGATGGTGTCCGGCTTCAAGGCATCGGGTTCGGACAGCGCCAGAGTCGCCGTCGGCGTGGCTTCGTCGTCGGTCAGGGTCAGCGCCGCGCCGGTCACCGACACCGTCTGCGACTCGGCGGCAGCCTGAGCGTTGGCCGCCGTGCCCGTAACCGTCACGGCGCGGTTGCCCACGTTGTCGATCGCGTCGTTCACCGCCGTGATCGTCACGCTGTCGGTCGCGTTCGCCGTCTCACCCGCCGCAATCGTGATCGTCGTGTCCGCGCCCACTGTGTAGGCGCCCGACGCCGGCTGCACCGTCACCGTCGTCGCCGCGCTCGATGCATGGCTCAGCGTTGCGGTCACCGTGGTCGTGCCGCCGTTCTCGGAGATCGCGCTGTCCGCCAGCGCCAGGGCGACCGTCGGCGCCGCTTCGTCGTCCTCGATCGTCAACGTCACGTTCGTCGGGTCAGTCACGCCGCTGTCGCCGCTCACCACCGCCGAGACCGTCACCTGCTTGTCCGGCGCGTCCGCCGTGTTATCGACCGCGGTCACCGTCACCGTGCCGGTGCTGCTGGTCTCTCCGGCCGCGATGGTGAGCGTCTTGGCACTCGACAAGCTGAAGTCGGTCGCCGCCGCATTGGTTCCGGCCGCTGCCGCCACGGTCAGCGTGACCGCCTCACTCGACGCCCGGTTCAGCGTCGCGGTCACCGTGCTCGACCCAGGGTTGGTCCCGTCGTGCTCGTCGATCGTCGCGTCGCTGAGCGCCAGCGTCGCCGTCGGCGTGGTCTCGTCGTCGGTCAAGGTCAGCGCCGCGCCGGTTACGGCCATCGTCGCCGAATCGGCGGCAGCCTGGGCGTTGGCCGCCGTTCCCGTCACCGTCACGGCCCGGTCGCCCACGTTGTCGATCGCGTCGTTCACCGCCGTGATCGCCGCCGTGTCCGTGGCGTTCGAGGTGGCGCCCGCCGCAATCGTGATCGTCGCGTCCGCTCCCACCGTGTAGGCGCCCGCCTCCGGCTGCACGGTGATCGTCGTCGCCGCGCTCGACTCATGGCTCAGCGTCGCGGTAACCGTCGTCGTACCGCCGTTCTCGGCAATCGCGCTGTCCGCCACCGCCAGCGTCACCGCCGGCGTTGCGTCGTCGTCCTCAATCGTTCCCGTCCCCGTGCCCCCGCTCACCGGGACGTTCGCGTTCACCGGCAGACTCAGCGACACCTTCACCGTCTCGTTCGGCTCGTCCACCCCGTCGCCGGTCACCGTCACCGTTACCGTCTTGCTCGTGTCGCCGGGCGCAAACGTCAGCGTCCCCGCACTGAGCGCCGCGTAGTCGGTCCCGGACGCCGCCGTCCCGGTGCCGGCGTCCGCGTACTTCACGGTCACCTGCTCGGTGCTCGCCGCGCTCAGCGTCACCTCGTAGCTGAGCGACGCCGTCGCCCCCGCTGCTCCCTCCGTCACGCGCGGCGATGAGATCGCCAGCGAAAGCATCCCGTCCTCCGGGTCCGCCGTGCTTTCCGAGACGGCGATCCGGAACGTCAACTCCGCCACGTCCCCGTCGGTGTCCCGCGCCGTCCACGTGTAGTCCCTGCCCGCCACCGGAAGGGCCGGCGTGGTCCCGGTCACCGCAAACCCGTTCCGCGTCAGCCACGACGGCAACGCCGGCGTCATCGCGTACGTCAGCGCGCCGTCTCCGCCGGTCGCCTGCGGCAGGTCGAGCCGCGCGATCTCCGTCGCTACCGGCCATTCCTGGTCGTCGATCACCGTCCCGAAGCTCGGTACCTTGTTCACGTCGTCGTCGGTGAGGGTGAGGCTGGCGCCGGTCACCGTCCCCACGCCGTGGCTGTTCTGCGCGGAACCGCTCACCGTGACCGTCTTGTCGTGGGCCGCGTCCCGGTCGTCGTCCACCGCCGCGATCGTCACCGTGCCGGTGCTGGCCGTGTCTCCGGCGGCGATGCTGAGCGCCGTCCCGGTCTGCTTGAAGTCCGCCGCCACCGTGTGCGGCCCGGCCGCCGCCGAAACGGTGATCGTGGTCGCGGCGCTCGACGGATGGCTCAACGCGGCCGTCACCGTCGTCGCGCCGCCGTTCTCGGAGATCGAGGCGTCCGACACCGCCAGCGCTACCGTCGGCGCGGCTTCGTCGTCCTCGATCGTCAGGGTCACGTTCGACGGCGCGGCCACGCCGCTGTTCCCGCTCGCCACCGCCGAGACCGTCACTTCCTTGTCCGGCGCGTCCGCCGTGTTGTCGACCGCCGTTACGGTTACCGGGCCGGTGCTGCTGGTGTGTCCCGCCGCGATGGTGAGCGTCTTGGCGCTCGACAAGCTGAAGTCGCTGTCCGCCGCGTTCGTCCCCGCCGTGGCCGCCACCGTCAGCGTGACCGCCTCGGTCGAGGCACGGTTCAACGTGGCGGTTACCGTGCTCGACCCGGCGTTCGTCCCGTCGTGTTCATCGATCGTCGCCGGGCTCAGCGCCAGCGTCGCCTCCGGCGTGTCTTCGTCGTCGGTCAGAGTTAGCGCCGCGCCGATTACGGTCACCGTCGCCGAATCGGCGGCAGCCTGGGCGTTGGCCGCCGTTCCCGTCACCATCACGGCGCGGTTGCCAACGTTGTCGATCGCGTCGTCTACCGCCGTGATCGTCACGTTGTCGGTCGCGTTCGCCGTCTCACCCGCCGCAATCGTGATCGTGGCGTCCGCGCCCACAGTGTAGGCGCCCGCCTCCGGCTCCACAGTGACCGTGGTCGCCGCGCTCGATGCATGGCTCAGCGTCGCCGTTACCGTCGTCGCGCCGCCGTTCTCGGAGATCGAGGCGTCGGTTACCGCCAGCGCGACCGTCGGCGCCGCCTCGTCGTCTTCGATCGTCAGCGTCACGCTTGCAGGCGTGGCAACCCCGCTGTCGCCGCTCACCGATGCCGAGATGCTCACCTGTTTGTCCGGCCCGTCCGACGCGTTATCGACCGCGGTCACCGTCACCGTGCCGGTGCTGCTGGTGTCTCCGGCGGCGATGGTGAGCGTCTTTGTGCTCGACAGACTGAAGTCCGTCGACGCCGCGTTCGTTCCGGCGGTGGCGGCTACCGTCAGCGTCACCGCTTCGGTCGAAGCACGGTTCAGCGTCGCCGTCACCGTCGCCGACCCAGGGTTGGCCCCGTCGTGTTCGTCAATAGCGGCCGGGCTCAGCGCCAACGTCGCCGTCGGCGCTCCCTCGTCGTCGGTGAGAGTCAAGCTCGCTCCGGTCACCGTTCCCACGTCATGGCTGTTCTGCGCCGTTCCGGTCACCGTCGCCGTGCGGTTCACCACGTTATCGATCGCGTCGTCTACCGCCGTGACCGTCACGTTGTCGGCCGCGTTCTCCGTCTCGCCCGCAGCGATCGTGATGGTTGCGTCCGCGCCCACCGTGTAAGCGCCGGCCTCCGGCTGCACGGTGATCGTGGTCGCCGCGCTGGACGCGTGGCTCAAGGTCGCGGTCACCGTCGTCGCGCCGCCGTTCTCGGAGATCGCGCTGTCCGCCAGCGCCAGGGCGACCGTCGGCGCGGCTTCGTCGTCCTGGATGGTCAGAGTGACGGCGGACGGGGCGGCCACGCCGCTGTTCCCGCTCACCACCGCTGAGACAGTCACTTCCTTGTCCGGCGCGTCCGCCGTGTTATCGACCGCGGTCACCGTTACTGTGCCGGTGCTGCTCGTCTCCCCCGCCGCGATAGTCAGTGTCTTCACGCTCGACAAGCTGAAGTCGCCCGACGCCGCGTTCGTTCCTGCGGCCGCGGCTACCGTCAGGGTCACCGCCTCGCTCGACGCACGGTCCAGCGTCGCCGTCACCGTGCTCGCGTTGTCCGCGCCGCTCTCGTCGATGGTGTCCGGCTTCAAGGCATCGGGTTCGGACAGCGTCAGAGTCGCCGTCGGCGTAGTTTCGTCGTCGGTCAGCGTCAACGCCGCTCCGGTCACGGCCACCGTCTGCGACTCGGCGGCAGCCTGCGCGTTGGCCGCCGTGCCCCTCACCGTGGTCGAGCGGTCGCCCACGTTGTCCACAGCGTCGTCCACGGACATCACCGTCACCGTGTCCGAAGCGTTCGCCGTCTCGCCCGCCGCGATCGTGATGGTCGTGTCCGCGCCCACGGTGTAGGCGCCCGACGCCGGCTGCACCGTCACCGTCGTCGCCGCGCTCGACGCATGGCTCAAGGTCGCGGTCACCGTCGTCGCGCCGCCGCTCTCGGAGATCGCGCTGTCCGCCAGCGCCAGGGCGACCGTCGGCGCGGCTTCGTCGTCCTCAATCGTCAGCGTCACGCTCGACGGGTCAGCCACGCCGCTGTTCCCGCTCACCGTTGCCGAGACCGTCACTTCCTTGTCCGGCGCGTCCACCGTGTTGTCGACCGCGGCCACCGTCACCGTGCCGGTGCTGGTCGTATCCCCCGCCGCGATGGTCAGGGTCTTCGCGCTCAACAGACTGAAGTCGCCCGCCGCCGCGTTCGTCCCCGCGGCGGCGGCTACTGTCAGCGTGACCGCCTCACTGGACGCCCGGTTCAGCGTCGCGGTCACCGTGCTCGACCCAGGGTTGGTCCCGTCGTGTTCGTCGATCGCCGACGGGCTCAGCGCCAGCGTCGCCTCTGGCGTATCCTCGTCGTCGGTCAGCGTCAGCGCCGCTCCGGTCACGGCCACCGTCGCCGAATCGGCGGCAGCCTGGGCGTTGGCCGCCGTTCCCGTCACCGTCACCGCCCGGTCGCCAACGTTGTCCACGTCGTCGTTCACCGCCGTGATCGTCGCCGTGTCCGCGCCGTTCGAGGTGGCGCCCGCCGCAATCGTGATCGTGGCGTCCGCGCCCACCGTGTAGGCGCCGGCCTCCGGCTGCACGGTGATCGTGGTCGCCGCGCTCGACTCATGGCTCAGCGTCGCGGTAACCGTCGTCGTACCGCCGTTCTCGGCAATCGCGCTGTCCGCCACCGCCAGCGTTACCGCCGGCGTTGCGTCATCGTCCTCGATCGTTCCCGTCCCCGTGCCCCCGCTCACCGGGACGTTCGCGTTCACCGGCAGACTCAGCGACACCTTCACCGTCTCGTTCGGCTCGTCCACCCCGTCGCCGGTCACCGTCACCGTTACCGTCTTGCTCGTGTCGCCGGGCTCAAACGTCAGCGTCCCCGCACTGAGCGCCGCGTAGTCGGTCCCGGACGCCGCCGTCCCGGTACCCGCGTCCGCGTACTTCACCGTCACCTGCTCGGTGCTCGCCGCGCTCAGCGTCACCTCGTAGCTGAGCGACGCCATCGCCCCCGCTGCTCCCTCCGTCACGCGCGGCGATGAGATCGCCAGCGACAGCATCCCGCCATCCGGGTCCACCGTGCTTTCCGAGACGGCGATCTGGAACGTCAACTCCGCCACGTCCCCGTCGGTGTCTCGCGCCGTCCACGTGTAGTCCCTGCCCGCCACCGAAAGGGCCGGCGTGGTCCCGGTCACCGCAAACCCGTTCCGCGTCAGCCACGACGGCAACGCCGGCGTCATCGCGTACGTCAGCGCGCCGTCTCCGCCGGTCGCCTGCGGCAGGTCGAACCGCGCGATCTCCGTCGCTACCGGCCAATCCTGGTCATCGATCACCGTCCCGAAGCTCGGCACCTTGTTCACGTCGTCGTCGGTGAGGGTGACGCTGGCTGCGGTCACCGTCCCCACGCCGTGGCTGTTCTGCGCGGAACCGGTCACCCGCACCGTCTTGTCGTGGGCCGCGTCCTGGTCGTCGTCCACCGCCGCGATCGTCACCGTGCCGGTGCTGGCCGTGTCTCCGGCGGCGATGCTGAGCGCCGTCCCGGTCTGCTTGAAGTCCGCCGCCACCGTGTGCGGCCCGGCCGCCGCCGAAACCGTGATCGTGGTCGCCGCGCTCGACGGATGGCTCAACGTCGCCGTCACCGTCGTCGCGCCGCCGTTCTCGGAAATCGAGGCGTCCGCCACCGCCAGTGCGACCGTCGGCGCGGCTTCGTCGTCCTGGATGGTCAGGGTCACGGCGGACGGGGCGGCCACGCCGCTGTTCCCGCTCACCGTTGCCGAGATGTTCACCTGTTTGTCCGGCCCGTCCGCCGTGTTATCGACCGCCGTCACCGTCACCGTGCCGGTGCTGCTTGTGTTCCCCGCCGCGATGGTGAGCGTATGTGCGCTCGACAAGCTGAAGTCCGTCGCCGCCGCATTCGTCCCCGCCGTGGCCGTCACCGTCAGCGTTACCGCCTCGCTCGACGCGCGGTTCAACGTGGCGGTCACCGTGCTCGCCCCCGGATTCGTCCCGTCGTGTTCGTCGATCGTCGCCGGGCTCAGCACCAACGTCGCCTCGGGCGTGGCTTCGTCGTCGGTCAAGGTGAGCGACGCGCCGGTTACGGTCACCGTCTGCGACTCGGCGGCAGCCTGCGCGTTGGCCGCCGTGCCCGTCACCGTCACCACGCGGTCGCCCACGTTGTCGATCGCGTCGTCTACCGCCGTGATCGTCACGCTGCCCGCCGCGTTCGACGTTTCGCCCGCCGCAATCGTGATCGTCGCGTCCGCGCCCACCGTGTAGGCGCCCGCCTTCGGCTGCACGGTGACCGTGGTCGCGGCGCTCGACGGATGGCTCAACGTCGCCGTCACCGTCGTCGCGCCGCCGTTCTCGGAGATCGAGGCGTCAGTTACCGCCAGCGCGACCGTCGGCGCCGCCTCGTCGTCTTCGATCGTCAGCGTCACGCTCGACGGGTCAGTCACGCCGCTGTCGCCGCTCACCGTTGCGGAGACGGTCACTTCCTTGTCCGGTCCGTCCGCCGTGTTGTCGACCGCGGTCACCGTTACCGTGCCGGTGCTGCTGGTGTGTCCCGCCGCTATGGTGAGCGTCTTGGCGCTCGACAGACTGAAGTCGCCATCCGCCGCGTTCGTTCCTGCGGCCGCAGCGACCGTCAGCGTCACCGCCTCGGTCGAGGCCCGGTTCAGCGTCGCCGTCACCGTCGCCGACCCGGCGTTCGTCCCGTCGTGCTCGTCGACCGTCGCCGGGCTTAGCGCCAGCGTCGCCTCCGGCGTGGCTTCGTTGTCGGTCAGAGTCAGCGCCGCGCCGATTACGGTCACCGTCGCCGAGTCAGCCGTAGCCTGCGCGTTGGCCGCCGTTCCCGTCACCATCACGGCGCGGTCGCCCACGTTGTCGATCGCGTCATCCACCGCCGTGATCGTCGCCGTGTCCGAAGCGTTCGACGTCTCGCCCGCCGCAATCGTGATCGTCGCGTCCGCCCCTACCGTGTAGGCCCCCGACACCGCCGCCACGGTGATCGTGGTCGCCGCGCTCGACGCATGACTCAAGGTCGCGGTCACCGTCGTCGCGCCGCCGTTCTCGGAGATTGAGGCGTCGGTTACCGCCAGCGCGACCGTCGGCGCGGCTTCGTCGTCTTCGATTGTCAACGTCACGCCCGACGGGTCCGCCACCCCGCTGTCGCCGCTCACCGTTGTCGAGATGCTCACCTGTTTGTCCGGCCCGTCCGCCGCGTTATCGACCGCCGTCACCGTCACCGTGCCGGTGCTGCTGGTGTCTCCGGCCGCGATGGTGAGCGTCTTTGCGGCCGACAGACTGAAGTCCGTCGCCGCCGCACTCGTTCCGGCGGTGGCCGCTACCGTCAGCGTGACCGCCTCGGTCGAGGCACGGTTCAGCGTGGCGGTTACCGTGCTCGCCCCCGGATTCGTTCCGTCGTGCTCGTCGATCGTCGCCGGGCTCAGCGCCAGCGTCACCTCCGGCGTTTCCTCGTCGTCGGTCAACGTGATCGACGCGCCAGTCACGGCTACCGTCGCCGAGTCGGCCGCCTGCGCGTTGGCCGCCGTTCCCGTCACCGTCACGGCGCGGTCGCCCACGTTGTCGATCGCGTCGTCTACCGCCGTGATCGTCACGCTGCCCGCCGCGTTCGACGTTTCGCCCGCCGCAATCGTGATGGTCGCGTCCGCGCCCACCGTGTAGGCGCCAGCCTCCGGCTGCACGGTGATCGTCGTTGCCGCGCTTGATGCGTGGCTCAGCGTTGCGGTCACCGTCGTCGCGCCGCCGTTCTCGGAGATCGAGGCATCCGCCACCGCCAGGGCGACCGCCGGCGTCGCCTCGTCGTCCTCAATCGTCAGCGTCACGCTCGCCGGGTCCGCCACCCCGCTGTCGCCGCTCACGGTTGCGGAGACGATCACCTGCTTGTCCGGCGCGTCCATCGTGTCGTCGACCGCCGTCACCGTCACCGCACCGGTGCTGGTCGTCTCCCCGGCCGCGATGGTGAGCGTATTCGCGCTCGACAGCGTGAAGTCGCCGTCCTCGGCGTTGGTCCCGGCGGCTGCCGCCACCGTCAGCGTCACCGCCTCGCTCGACGCGCGGTTCAACGTGGCGGTCACCGTCGCCGAGCCGGGGTTGGTCCCGTCGTATTCGTCGATCGTCGCGGCACTCAGCGCCAGCGTCGCCACCGGCGTGGCTTCGTCGTCGGTCAGGGTCAGCGCCGCGCCGGTCACGGCCACCGTCTGCGACTCGGCGGCAGCCTGGGCGTTGGCCGCCGTTCCCGACACCGTCACGGGCCGGTCGCCCACGTTGTCCACGTCGTCGTTGACCGCCGTGATCGTCACCGTGTCGGTCGCGTTCGCCGTCTCGCCGGCCGCAATAGTGATCGTCGCGGCCGACGAGTCCACGGTGTAGGCGCCCTCGACCCCCGCCACCGTCACCGTCGTCGCCTCGCTCGACGCGTGGCTCAAGGTCGCGGTCACCGCCGTCGTACCGCCGTCCTCCGCCACGGCGCTGTCCGCCACGGCCAACACGACCGTCGGCGCTGCTTCGTCGTCCTCGATCGTCAGCGTCACGCTCGACGGGTCCGCCACGCCGCTGTCGCCGCTCACTGTTGCCGAAACGGTCACTTCCTTGTCCGGCGCGTCCACCGTGTTGTCGACCGCCGTCACCGTCACCGCGCCGGTGCTCGTCGTCTCCCCCGCCGCTATGGTGAGCGTCCGTGCGCTCGACAGAGTGACGGCGCGGCCGTCCGCGCTCGCCCCCGTTACCGCTCCGGTGCTCGTCCCCTCTCCCGGGCCGTCGGTAGGCGTCTGCGCGTCCGGTAGCGAGACGCCGCCGTCCGCGTTCGTCCCCGCCGCCGCTGCCACGGTGAGCGTTACGACCTCGCTCGACGCGCGGTCCAAGGTCGCCGTCACCGTCGCCGACCCGGGGTTGGTCCCGTCGTGTTCGTCGATCGCCGCCGCGCTCAGCGCCAGGGTCACCGCCGGCGTGTCCTCGTCGTCGGTCAGCGTCAGCGCCGCGCCGGTTACGGCCATCGTCGCCGAGTCGGCGGCAGCCTGCGCGTTGGCCGCCGTTCCCGTCACCGTCACGGCGCGGTCGCCCACGTTGTCCACGTCGTCGTTCACCGCCGTGATCGTCACCGTGTCCGCCGCGTTCTCCGTCTCGCCGGCCGCAATCGTGATCGTGGCGTCCGACGAGTCCACGGTGTAGGCGCTTTCGACGCCCGCCACCGTCACCGTCGTCGCCGCGCTCGATGCATGGCTCAAGGTCGCGGTCACCGTCGTCGTTCCCCCGTCCTCGGCCACAGCGCCGTCCGCCACCGCCAGCGTCACCGTCGGCGCCGCCTCGTCGTCCCGGATCGTCAGCGTCACGCTCGCCGGGTCGGCCGCGCCGCTGTTGCCGCTCACCGTTGCCGAGACCGTCACTTCCTTGTCCGGCGCGTCCACCGCGTTGTCCACCGCCGTCACCGTCACCGTCCCCGTGCTGGTCGTCTCGCCCGCGGCGATGGTGAGCGTCACCGCGTTGCTCAGCGCAAAGTCGCCGGCCGCCGCGTTCGTCCCCGCGGCCGCCGCCACCGTCACCGTCACTTCGGCGCGCGACGCCTTGTCGAGCGTCGCGGTCACCGCCGCCGACCCGGGATTGGTCCCGTCGTGCTCGTCGATGGCCGCGGGCGACAGCGCCAGCGTCACCACCGGCGGCTCGACCACCGCCGCATGGAAGCTGAGCGACGCCTCATCGCCGTCGGTGTCGGTGGCGGTCCAGGTGTACTCGGCCCGCGTCCGCGTCGCGGTCGGCGTGCCGGTGACCTCGTGCGTCGCCGCGTCGCGGAGCACGCCCGCCGGCAGGCCGGTATGCGGCGCGTCCGCGGTCAACACGTAGGTCACCCGGCCGTCGCCGCCGGTCACCTCCGGCAGCGTGAAGGCGGCGATCGCCACGCCCTTGACCCACTCTGCCTCGGCGATGGTCCGGTCCCCGAAGGTGGGGATGCCGTCGACCGCGGCGGTGAAGGATAGCTCCGCCCGGTCGCCGTCGGCGTCCGTGGCGGTCCAGGTATAGACGGTCGCGGCCAGCGTCGCGCTCGGCGTGCCGGACACCTCGCGCGTCGCCGCGTCGCGGCTCACGCCCGCGGGCAGGGCCGGGGTCAGCGCGTAGGTCAGGTCGCCGTCGCCGCCGGTGGCGGCCGGCAGCGTGAAGGCGGTGATCGCCCGGCGCTCGATCCAGGTCCGGTCGTCCAGGGTAGCGTCGCCGAAGCTCGGTAGCAGGTCCGCGTACACCTCCAGGTCGAAGGTGAGCTCCGCCCGGTCGCCGTCCTGGTCGGTGGCCCGCCACGTGTACTCGACCGACTCCCACGTCGCGGTCGGCGTGCCCTGCAGCACGCGCCCGTCGAGCTCGACGCCGGCGGGCAGCCCCTCCTGCCTCAGCACGTGGGTCAACGGGCCGTTGCCGCCGGTCGCCTCCGGCAGGATGACCGCGGTGATCTGGGAACCCTGCTTCCACGACTGGTCGTCGATGGTGGCGTCGCCGAAGCTCGGCGCGGTGTCCTCGGCCACCGTGACGTGGAAGGTGAGCGAGCCTTCGTCGCCGTCGGCGTCCGTCGCCGTCCAGGTGTATTCCGTGCGCGCCGCGGCGGCGTCCGGCGCGCCGCTCACCCGGCGGTCCGCCCGCGACACCCCGCCCGGCAGCGCCGGCGAGAGGGTGTAGGTCAACGTCCCGTTGCCGCTGACCGCCGCCGGCAGGTCGAAGGCGTCGATCGCGGCGTCCTCGATCCACTCCCGGTCGTCGACCGTCGCCTCGAAGCGCGGCGTCAGATCGGGCATGACCCGGATGGTGAAGTCGAGCGTCGCCGCGTCGCCGTCGGTGTCGGTCGCCGTCAACCGGTAGGTGGCCGGGTTCGCGTCGACCGCCGGCGTGCCGCTGATCCGGCCGCCGCCGAAGGCGCCGGTCGAAGTGGCGGAGTAGGTGAGCCCGCGCGGCAGACTCAAGGTGGCCGCGGACGTGCCCGGCCCGGTCAGCGCGTAGGTGAGCGTCCCGTCGCCGTCGGTCGCCGGCGGCAGGGTGAAGTCGACCGGCACGCCCACCGTCCAGACCCGCGCCGGCACCACCGCCGCGCCGAAGGTCGGCGTCGGCCGCGCGGCGCCGCCGACCTTGAACATGCTGTCGTTCACGATGCTGTTGGTAAAGCGGAGCTGCGCCGCCTTGCCGCCCGGCCCCGTGATGCTGGCGCCTTCCAGGCGTAGCGCGTCGGCCCCGATGCTGATGCCGTCCGGGTCCCGGTCGCCGTGCTGCACCGTGTAGTAGAAGTTCGGAGCCCTGCCCCGGTAGGAACTCAGAGTCCTGCCAATGTTATTGGACATCGGCACGCGGCGCGTGACGCTGCCGACCTGCAGCGCCACCGTCGGCGTGCCCGTGACCGTCACCGCCTTGTCGTAATGGACGGAGATCTTGAACCGCTCGCCGGTGAGGAAGGTGTCGTGGCGGGCCGATCCAGAGAGCTTCACTTCACCTGCCGCCGCCGGGTTGGAGCTGCCGTCCACCTTGAAGCGCGCGTCGTTGGTCATCGCGTGGCTGCCCAGCCCCAGCGCCGCCGCCGCCCCCAGCCGGCTGCGCAGGGTTGCGCCGGCCGGGAGCGTCAAGGCGCCGGCGGCGATGGAGATGCCGTCGGCGTCCAGGTCGGACGGCCCCACCGTGTGACGGAACTGCAACTCGCGGGTTGTGGTTATCACCAGGCCGCTCGGCCGGTGCGTGGCGTTGCCGATGGCGAGCGCCAACTGCGGAGACGCGCCGCTCCCGACGATCGGGACGTCGAACCTGACCCTCACCTGTATCTCTTCCCCAAGGGTGAACGTCTGGTTGCTCCGCGGGTGGTAGATCACGCTGGCTCCGGTCACGCGCGGCGTCACGACGGCGCCGGTCACCTTGTGCGCGGACTGGGCGCCCAGCGCGTGGCTGCCCAGGGCGGGATTCACCGGGTTGCCTTCCCGCCGCCGCAGGGAGCCGGTCAGCGCGCCCGCCGCGATGGAGATGCCGTCCGCGTCCTCGTCCGTACTCTGGACCGTGTATTCGTAATAAATGCTGCGGGAGTGCCGAGGCCCGATCGAGTGGGCGACCGTGGCGTGGCGCGTGTTGTCGCCGATGGTGAGCGCCAGACGGGTAGACCCCGACCACTTGTCGACGACGTCGCTGAACGTCACCTGCGCCCTGATCGTCTCGCCCGCGCCGTAGCCGGCGCTGTTCGCCGGAGTCGAGTTGATGGTGACGCCGGTCACCGTGGCGGAGCGTCCGTCCACCTTGTGCGACGTCTGGGCGCCGAGCGCGTGGCTGCCGAGGCTGGGGTTGTGGACCTTCTGGACGATGCGGCCGAAGCCGACGTAGGTAATCCCGCCGCGGGAGTCGAGTGCGTCGGCGGCGATGGAAATGCCGTCGCTGTCGTAGTCGGGGTCCTGCACCGTGTAACGGAAGTCCACGTTGCGGCCACTCGAGGCGTGATACAACGCTTGGCGCGTGGTGGCGCCGATGGCGATGGCCAGCCTGGGCGCGGTGTCGATCAAGTGGCCGATCCACCCGGTCGTCTGCACCGTGACGTCCTTGTTGAACGTGACCCGCACCTCGATGGTCTGGCCCTGGTCGTACCAGCCGTCGCTCTGGAACGACCGGACGGAGACCCCCGTCACCACGGGCAACGGGTTTTCAGCGCCGTTCACCTTGTGCGACGCTTGGTTGCCGAGCGCGTGGCTGCCGAGTCCGAGCGCCGCGTTCGTGCCCGCGACGTTGCGGATGGTCCCGCGGTTCAGGGTCAGCGCGCCGGCGGCGACGGACAGGCCGTCGGGATCGACGTCCGCCGCTACCACCACGCGGCGGAAGATCTGCGCCGTCGGACTCGTACCGGCGCGGTTCCAGGCCGCCTGCGCAGTCGCCGCGCCCAGGGTGAGCGCCAGGTTGGGCGTTCCCGAAACGCCCACCGCCTGATCGAAGCGCACCTCCACCTCGATGGCCTCGCCCCGCGTGTAAGTATCGCCGCTCGCAGGTGTCGAGACCACCCGCACCCCGGTCACCGCCGGTGCGCGCCCGGCGCTCCCGTCCACCTTGTGCGACGCTTGCGCGCCGAGCGCGTGGCTCCCGAGCCCCAGAATCGCGTTGTTCCCCGCCGCGTCGCGGATCAGCCCGCCGTTCAAGGTCAGCGCGTCCGCGGCGACGGCGATGCCGTCGGTGTCCCGGTCCTCGGCCTGCGCGGTGTAGCGGAAACGGAGCGTCGCGCCGGACACGGAGAGGAAGGTCGCCTGCCGCGTCCTCCCGCCGACGTCGAGCGCCAGCCGCGGCGCGCCGCGCACCATCATGGCGCCCGTGCCCGCGCGCTCGAAGGTCACGTCGACCCGGATCTCCTCGCTGGCCCCGTAGGTGTCCCCGGAGAGCGGCGCGGAGGCGACGGTGACCCCGCCCACCACCGGGCGCGCGCCGGCGGCCTTGAGATGGAACACCAGCGTCGCGGCGTCGCCGTGCGAATCGGTCGCGGTCAGCGTGTAGGCGGTGCGCGGGCTCTCCATCCCCGGCGTCCCGGAAAGCACGCCGGTCGCGGCGTTCACGCCGAGCCCCGCCGGCAGCGCCGGCGACACGGCGTAGCGGAGGGTCCCGTCGCCGCCGGTCGCGCCCGGCAGCGCGTGGGTCGCCGCCGTCCCCACGGTCAGAGACAGGTCGGGGCCGGCCGCGGCGCCGAACACCGGCCAGAGGCCGGTCCTGCTCCCGTCCACCTTGGCGTTGGCGAAGGCGGCCCGCGCGTGGCTGCTCAGGTCGAGCACCGCGTCCTGGCCGTCGGCGTCGCGGATGGTGGCGCCGTTCAGCGTCAGCGCCCCGGCGGCGACGCCGAGCCCGTCTGTGTCGGCATCCGCCGCCACCGTGTAGGAGAAGCGGATATACGCGTTTCCGGCGCCCGCCGCGGCGCTGGCCTGGCGGGTCTGGCCGCCGATGGCGAGCGCGAGCCGCGGCGCGCCGGTCACCGTCACCGTCTGGTCGAACGCGACCTGCACGGTGATCGCGGCGCCCCGGGTGTACGTGCCGGTCTGCTGCGGCGTGGAGTGGACGCTCACGCCGGTGACGCGCGGCGGGCTGCCCGCCTGGTGGCCGGAGGCGTTGGCGATGGCGTGCGAGCCGAGGCCGAGCGCGGCCCGGGTGGCGCCGTCGGCCGAGTCGAAGATGCCGCCGTTGCCGGTGGCGGGATGCGCGAGCGCGCCGGCGCCGATGCTCACGCCGTCGGTGTCGTAGTCCTCCTGCCGCACGGTGTAGTCGAACGCCAAGTAGCCGTTTTTGGTTCCGGCGTAGGACGCCTGCCGCGCCGTGCCGCCAACGTCGAGCGTGAGCGTCGGGACTCCCGTCACGGTCACCCCTTTGTCGAACTTGACGCCGGCCTTGATCATGGCGCCCGGCGGGTACATCGAGTGCGCCGCCGGGGTGGAGAGGAACTTGACGTCGGAGACCCTCGGCGCCCGGGCCGAGGCCACCGTGAGCGGGAAGGTGAGCGCCGTCGCGTCGCCGTCGCCGTCGGTCGCCGTCCAGGTCCAGGTGGTCCGCGCCACCGACCCCGGGGGCGTGCCGGACAGCACGCGGGTCGCGCCGTCGAACGCCAGCCAGGACGGCCGTTGCGCCGGCGTCAGCGCGTAGGAGATGGAACCGTCCCCGGTCGCCGCCGGCAGGGTGAGCGAGCCCGCGACCCTGGCCAACCAGTGCTGCGGCTGGATCGAAGCCGTCCCGAAGGAGGGCGCGGTGTCGCGCACCCGGTAGGCCGGGTCGTTGGTGATGGCGTGGGCGCCGAGGCCAAGCACTGCGGCCTCGCCCTCCCGGTCGCGCATCGTCATGCCCGAAGGCAGGGTCAGCGCGCCGGCGGCGATGGAGATGCCGTCGCCGTCGAAGTCCGCGGGCTGCAGCGTGTACTGGAACGCGAGCACCCGGGCGGCGTCTTTGCCGCTGCTCCGCGCCATCCACCGGCTCATGTCGCCGTCATAGGCCGCCTGCCGGGTCCGGGCGCCGATGGTGAGCGCCAGGCTCGGAGTGCCGCTGCCGCCGAAGACGACCGCCTGATCGAAGGTGACCGCCGCGATCACCACGGCGGGGGCGAAGCGGTTGGTGGCGGTCTGCCGCGGGTCCGCCCAGCCGGACGGCTGCATGCTCCAGCAGCACGCCAGCTCGGTGGTGTCGAGCTGCACCCCCGTCACCCGGGGCGGCGCCGACACCTTGTGGCCGGCGGCGCCGACCACGGCGTGGGCGCCGAGGCCAAGCCGCGCGTCCTCGTCCTTGGCGTTGCGGATGGTCCCGCCGTTCAGCGTCAGCGCGCCGCCGGCGATGGAGATGCCGTTGGCGTCCCGGTCGTTCGCCGCCACCGTGTAGCTGAACGTGATCGTGCTCTGCCCCGGCAGGTGGCTCCCGTCCGCCTTTCGCGCCTCGCTGCCGATGGTGAGCGCCAGGTTCGGCGTCCCCTCCACCGTGACCGTCTGGTCGAAGGTGACGTCGACCGTGATCGTCTCGCCGGCGTCGTAGGCGTCCCCGGACGCCGGGTTGGAGGTGATGGCGACGTCGGTCACCACCGGGTCGGTCACCACCGCAAGTTGGAAGGTGACCGCCGCCGCGTCGCCGTCGGCGTCGGTGGCGGTGAGGGTGTAGGCGGCCGCGGCCGCGGCGGTGGTCGGCGTGCCGGAGATCGTCTGCGTGGCGGCGCTCCAGGCAAGGCCGGACGGCAGGCGCAGCGTCGTGACCGCGCCCGGCCCGGTCAGCGCGTAGGTCACGGTCCCGTCGCCGCCGGTCGCCGCCGGCAGCCGGTCGTTCGCCCGCAGGTTCAGCAGGTAACGCCGCGTCGATCCGGCGGACGCCGCGAAGGAGGGCGCCGTGTCCGCCACGCGCAGGTCCGAGTCGTTGGTGATGGCGTGGGAGCCGAGGCCGATCACGGCGTCCTCGCCCTCGGCGTCGCGGATGTCGCCGCTGCCGAGCGTCAGCGCGTCGGCGGCCACCGATACGCCGTCGCCGTCGTGGTCGCCGGGCTGCAGCTCGTAGTAGAACCCGGCGACGTTCACGTCGCCGGGCTGGTGCGCGCGGTTCGCCAGGATCCGGCTGAGGAACGAATCGTAGACCGCTTGGCGGGTGGCGGAGCCGATGCCGAGCGCGACGTGCGGCGCGCCGGAAACGGCCACGGTCTGATCGAACGTCACTTCGACGTACACCAGGGACGGGGGGTACCGGTTGTGGTCGGTCTGCCGGGAGTCCGCCCAGCCGTCCGGCTGGACGCCCCAGCAGCACCGCAGCCGGTTCGAGTGGAGCTCCACCCCGGTGATCTGCGGCGGGGCGGAGACCTTGTGGCCGGTCTGCGCGGCCAGGGCGTTGGCGCCGAGCCCCAGGCGCGCGTCCTCGCCCTTGGCGTTGCGGACGGTGGCGCCGTTCAGGGTGAGGGCGCCGGCGGCGATGGAAATACCGTCCGCGTCCCGGTCGGCGGTCCCCAGCGTGTAGCTGAACGAGAGCTTGCTCTCGCCGGTGACGTGGCTCCCCGCCGCCTGCCGGGTGGCGTCCCCGACCGACAGGGCCAGCTGCGGCGCGCCGGTCACCGTCAGCACCTGGTCGAAGGTGACATCGGCGGTGATCGTCTCGCCGGCGGCGTAGGTGTCGCCGGACGCCGGGCCGGAGGTGATGGTGAGGCCGGTCACCACCGGGTCGGTCACCACCGACAGGTCGAAGGCCGCGGTCGCCGTATCGCCGTCGGTGTCGGTGGCGGTGAGCGTATAGGAGGCCGCCGCCGTTTCGCTCTGGGGCGCGCCGGAGAGCGTGCGCGTGTCCGCCTCCCAGGAGAGGCCGACGGGCAGGGACAGCGTCGCCGACGTCCCCGGCCCGGTGAGCGCGTAGGTGACCGGCGCGTCGCCGCCGGTCGCTTCCGGCAGCTCGTCGCTCACCGCCACGTTGAGCAGGTAGGGCCGCGCCGCCACGGTTCCGAAAGCCGGCGCGCCGTCCCGCACCGTGTGGCCGGAGTCGTCGGCGATGGCGTGCGTCCCGAGCGAGAGGACCGCCGGAACGTTGCCGTTGCCCTTCAGGTGGGAGCCGGCCGGCAGGGTCAGGGCGTCCGCGCCGATGCTGATGCCGTCGCCGTCCCAATCGCTGGCCGTCACCGTGTAGCTGTAGCGGTACGGCGCGATGCTGTAGGCCGCATGGTTCCACGGCACTTGCCGCGTGTTCGCGCCGATGGTGAGCGCCAGACGGGGCCATCCGCCGTTGCCGCTGTGGACGACCCTCTGCGACCAGGACAGATCGACGTCGATCGTCTCGCCCACGTCGTACGTGCCGTTCGCGCCGGGATTGGAGCTGATGGTCACGCCGGTGACCCGCGCCGGCGTGTACACCTTGTGCGCCGAGGCGTTGGTGATGGCGTGCGTCCCCAGACCGAGCGCCGCGTCCGTGCCGTCGGCGTCGCGGATGGTGGCCCCGTTGTGGGTGAGCGCCGAGGCGCCGACGGAGACGCCGTCGGCGTCCCGGTCGTTCGCGGTGACGGTGTAGCTGAACCCGAGCCCTTCCCATTCGCTCCCTCCATTGAACGTGCTCGCCGAGGCCTGGCGCACGTCGTCGCCGATGGCGAGGGCCAGCCGCGGCGACCCGTTGATCCTGACCGGCCGCGAGAAGGTGACCCGGACGTTGATCTCCTCGCCCACGTCGTAGCCGTCGCTGCCGGCCGGGGTGCTGATGATGCTCACCGCCTCCACGGCCAGGGGGGTGGCCACCGAGCCGTCCACCTGGTGCGCCGCAGCATTGGTGATGGCGTGCGTCCCCAGCACCGTCGACGCGGCCACGCCGGTCGCGCTGTCGGTGATGGCGGCGCCGTTCAGGACCAGCGCGTCCGTGCCGATGCTGATGCCGTCCGCGTCGCGGTCCGCCGCCTGCACGGCGTACTTGTAGAGGATGCCGCCGCCGTGAAAGCCGTCACGGCGGGCCTCGCGGGTCGTCCCGCCGACGTCCAGGACCAGCTTGGAGTTGAACAGATTGCCCCCGTTGATCGGGCGGTCGAACTTGACCGTGACCCGGATCAGCTCCTTCAGGCCGTAGGCGCCGTTGGCGTAGGGCTTGGAGACGATGGTCACGTCGGACACCGCCGGCGCGCCGTCCACCACCGTGATCGTGAACGGGCCGAGCGTCGCCGCGTCGCCGTCGGCGTCGGTGGCGGTGAGGGTGTGCGTGGTCGCGCCGGCGGAGGTGGGCGTGCCGGTGATGGCGGGGCGCGCGCTCCCCATCGCCAGGCCGGCGGGCAGCGCCGGCGAGATGGTATAGGTGAGCGCGCCGTCGCCGTCCTTTGCCGCGGGCAGGGTGGTGGCCGTCGCCGCGTCCTTGGCCAGCGTCCGGGCGGCGGCGCCGGCGGTCCGGGAAAAGCTCGGCTGCGTGTCGCGCACCGTGTGCCCGGCGGCGTTGATCTTGGCGTAGGCGGCGATGGCGAGCGACGCCGGCACGGCGGCGGCGTCCGCCCCCACGACGGTCCCGCCGTTGAGCGAAAGCGCCCCCGCGCGAATGCTTATGCCGTCGCCGTCGAAGTCCGACGACGTCACCGTGTACTGGAACGAGAGCACGTTGACGTCGCCTTCCCGGCACGACGAATGACACGGGACTTTGCGGACGGCGCCGCCGACGTCGATCTCCAGTTGCGGCGATCCGGTCACCGTGACGAGCTGATTGAACTGGATGATCGGCGTGATTCGCTCGCCGGCGACGTAGTTGCCTTCGAAGCCGGGCTGCGTGAAGAACGTCAGCCCCATCGGCTTCGGCGCGTTGGCGGCGGCCACCGTGACGTCGAACGCGAGCCGCGCCGTATCGCCGTCGCCGTCGGTCGCGGTCCAGGTGTAGGAAGCGGCGGCGGCCGCGGCGCCGGGCGTGCCCGAGATCGTGCGCGTGGCGGCGGTCCAGACCACGCCTTGGGGCAGGCTCAGCGACGTCACCGCGCCCGGCCCGGTCAGCGCGTAGGTCACCGTGCCGTCGCCGCCGGTCGCCTGGGGCAGCTGCAGGCTGGCGGCCGTGCCGGCGGTCCAGTGCCGGTCCGCCACCGTCGCCGTGCCGAACGAGGGCTGGGGATCGTTCACCTGGTGGCCGGAGTCGTTGCTGATAGCGTGGCTGCCGAGGCCGAGGGCGGCGGCGACGTTCGACGCCTCGATGCCGCCGCCGTTCAAGGTGAGCGCCCCGGCGGCGATGCTGATGCCGTCGCGGTCGACGTCCGCCGCGGCCACCGGGTAGCGGAAGCTCACCTTCGAGCCGCCGTGCGTCCGGTAAGCCGCCTGCCGCGTGGCGGAGCCGATGCCGAGCGCCAGCCGCGGCGCGCCGGTCACCGTCACCGGGTAGTTGAAGGTGACCTCCACGTCGATGTTCTCGCCGGTCGCGTAGCTGGTCCCGCCGGCCGGGGAGGAGGCGATGGAGACCCCGCTCACCGCCGGCGTCGTTCCGGCGGCCGTGACGGTGAACGTCAGCGAGTCCGCGAGCACTCTGCGCTCAAGCCCGGCCAGATGGAGGACGTTGAGCGTGTAGGCCGTCTTCGCCATCCCCACTTCCGGCGCGCCGGACAGGACGCGGGTCGCCGGGTCGAAGGAGAGGCCGCCGGGCAGGGCCGGCGCCGCCGCCAGCGCGTAGGTCGTCCACGAATTCGCGTCCGCGGCCGCCGGCAACGTGAAGCTGCCGCGCGTCCCGCGCGTGAAGGCGTAGGCGGGCTGCGCCACGCCGCCATAGGTCGGCCAGCCGCCGTCCACCCGGTGGTTGGCCTGGTTGCCGAGCGCGTGGCTGCCGAGGCCGAGCGCGGCGGCCACGCCCCCCGCCCTGATGGCGCCGCCGTTGAGCGTCAGCGCGTCCGCGGCGACGGAGATGCCGTCGGCGTCCCGGTCGCCCCCCATCACCTCGTAGCGAAAGAAGACGTTGCCGCCGGACACCGACCGGAAGGCGGCGTGGCGGGTGCGGGAGCCGATGGTGAGGGCCAGCCGCGGCGCGCCGGTCACCGTGACCGCCTGGCTGAAGAGGACCTGCACGTCGACGTGGTCGCCCTGTTCGTAGGGCCGGAACTCCGTCTCCGACGCCTTGCTGGGGCTGGACGTGACGTAGACCCCACGCACCTCGGGCGCGCCGGTCTGCGCGACGGCCGTGGCCGGCAGGCTCAGCAGCGCGGCGCACAGGACGGCCGCGGCCACGCCCATGCCCTCGACGGAACGCCGCAAGCCCTTTACCATTCCCATCTGTGCCGCTACATTACGATTTCGTTACAATCCGTAAGTAACTAATCGTCGCCGGGAAGCTACCGGAAGCGCAAGAGCCGATCAAATGATTTCTATGATGGCAACAGTTTCTAAAAACTCACAGATTGGCGGCTGATGGCCCTCCCCTCCCTCAACGCCATGCTGGCCTTCGTGACCGTGGCGCGCGCCGGATCGGTGTCGGCCGCCGCGGAGGCGCTGTACGTCACCCCCAGCGCGGTGAGCCGTCAGACCCGGCTGCTGGAGCGGGACCTCGGCGTGCCGCTGCTGGAGCGCGACGGCCGCGGCGTGCGCCTCACCGTCGCCGGCGAGCACCTGCGCCAGGGACTCGATCCCGCCTTCGCGCAGATAACGGAGACGGTCAACCGGATGCGCCGCACGTCGGACCGGGGAACGGTCGTCATCCGGGTCCCGCCGATCTTCGCGGTGTCGTGGCTGGTTCGCCGCCTGGACCGCTTCAGCCGCCGGGCGCCCGGCGCCACCGTGGTCGTGCACGACATCCTCACCGCTCGGACGTCGCCCGACAGCGCGCTGAGCATCGAGTGGGGGCGGCTCGACGGCGACCCGAATGCGGTAAAGCTGGCCGAAGTGGAGTTCTTTCCCGTGTGCAGCCCGCAGCTCGCCGGCAACGGCAGCCTGGCCGGCGTCACCCTGCTGCACCATGAACGGCTGCCGAAGGATTGGGGGTGGGCGGACTGGCCGACGTTCCTGGAGGCGGCCGGCATCCGCGGCATCGACGCCACCGCCGGCCCGCGCTTCAGCCAGACGCTCATCTTCGAGGCGGCGCGTGACAGCCTGGGAGCGGCCATCTCCGACACCGCGCTGGCGTATGACGATCTGGCCGACGGGCGCCTGGTGCGGCCCATCGCCGCCAGTCTGCCGAGCGACGACGCCTACTGGCTGCTCACCCCGGCGGAGTTGCGCAGCCGGCCCGACGTCATGGCGTTTCGCGCCTGGCTGCTCGACGAGTGCGCCGACTGCTTCGGGGGACGAAAGTGACGACGGCCGGCACGGGAGCGCACAACCGGACCGCGGTACTGCGCCAGATCGTGCTGCACGGACCGTTGCCGCGCACCGAAATCGTCGACCGGGTGGGGCTGACCGGGGCGACGGTGTCACGCATCACCGGGCGCCTGATCGACGACGGCTTGGTGCGGGAACTGGCGGATCAGCCGAGCGCCGGCCCCGGCCGCCGCCCCGTGCCGCTCGACCTGGAGCCGCGCAGCGGCTACGTGCTCGGCATCGCCATCGACGCGATGCTGCAGACCGTCACGCTGACCGACCTCCGCAACCGGGTGGTGGGCGGGATCGAACTCAACCTGCCGGCCATCAATGATCCGGACGCGGTCATCGGCCGAGTCGCCAACGAAGGTATGCGCCTGATCGATACCCATCTTCCCGGCCGCGACCGGGAACGCCTGCTCGGCGGCTACGCCATGATCGCCGGGTCGGTCGATACGAAAACCGGGATCGTCCGCTACTCGCCCTATCTGGACGGCTGGCGCGACGTGCCGGTGCGGTCCAAGCTGGCCGGCGTCCTCGGCATCCCGATGGGCGTCGGCGGGTTGGCCAACAGCATCGCGCTGGCGGAGGCGCTGTTCGGCGTAGCGCGGGGACGGCGCCACGTCCTCTGCACCACGTGCTCCATCGGCCTCGGCAGCGGTCTGATCCTCAACGGGAGCCTGGTGACCGGCCACGACTACAACGCCGGAGTGGTCGGCGTCATGGAGGTGCCCGACGAACGCGGCGGCGTCACGACGCTCGACCGCGTGGCCAGCGGCCGGGGCGTGTTGGAGCGCCTGCAGGGACGCGAAGTCGAGATTGCCGGCGGATCGATGGCCAGCCTGGGGCCCGGCCTGTTCGACGCCATCGAACGCGACCGGGAGGGCGACCTGGCCGTCTCCGCGGTCATGAGCGAGATGGGCTGGCGCCTGGGATTCGTCACCGCGCAGGCGGTCCGCTTCGTCGCGCCCGAGATCTTCGTGATCGCCGGTCCGCTCTGCCTGGCGCCCAGTTACGTGGCGGCGGCCAGGAAGGCGCTGGACGAGCTGCTGCCGGCGACCCTGCGGATAGAGGTGGCCGCCAGTACCGTCACCGGTCCGGTCAGCGATACGTCGGCGACCTGCGCGCTGGCCATCTGCGAGTGCCTGTTGGAAGGCAACCTCGATCCCCCCCCCCTGTACCTTTCTTGCCAGGGTCACAAGGCAACTGGTTCTTGTGAGCCGGGCAGGACGCCGGAAGCAGCCAAACACCCCTTGCGCTCCGAAGCACCTGGGGGGGACCAGCGCTCCGGCGGTCGGCCGACGATAGATGCCCCGTGGAGAGTTTGCGCTACGAGCGCCAGTACAGGGACCGGCAGGTATCGTTGGCAGGCCCGAGTGGCTCGGAAACTGGATGACGGGGAGGATGTCTTGACTCGGGACACAGATAAATGGTTCGCGGGGGTGGACTGGGGTTCGGAATCGCACCAGGTGTGCGTGGTGGATGCCGCCGGGCAGGTGGCCGGCCAGCGTGCGTTCACGCACGGCGGCGCGGGGCTGGCGGCGCTTGCTGATTGGCTGGTGTCGGTGGCGGGCACTGTTGAGGCAGTGGCGGTGGCCATCGAGACGCCGCGCGGGCCGGTAGTGGAGAGCCTGATGGAGCGCGGCTTCGCCGTGCACTCAATCAATCCGAAGCAGTTGGACCGGTTCCGTGATCGGCTGTCGCCGGCCGGGGCCAAGGACGACCGGCGCGATGCGCGGGTGCTGGCGGCGGCGCTGTGCACGGACCCGCACTGCCTGCGGCGGCTGCAGCCGACTAACGCGGAGCAGGTCGAGATGCGAGAGTGGTCGCGCATCAAGGACGATCTGACGCGCGAGCTGATGCGACTGGCGAACCGGATGCGGGACCAGTTGTGGCGCTACTATCCTCAGTTTCTGGCTGCGGTGGGCAAGGACGAGGTGACGTCGCGGTTCGCGCTGGCGCTGTGGCAGCGGCTGCCGAATCCGAAGATGGCGGCGAACTGCCATACCAACACGCTTGCCAAGCTGCTGCAGCAGCACCGGATACGGCGCCTTGATGCGGCGGAGTTGCACGCTCGGCTGCGGGAACCGACCGCACCGCTGGCGCCGGGTTCCGCTAAGGCTGCCGAGGCGCACGTGCGCTTGCTGGTCAAGCGCCTGGGGGTGGTCAACGAGCAACTGGCGGAGTCGCGCGCCCAGCTTGATGAACTGTTGGAACGCTCGGCGGCGTCGGCGGACGACGCCGGGTCGGATGCAGAGGTGGCGGCCCCGGACGCGACGGTGCTGCTGTCGGTACCCGGAGTGGGAACGACGGTCGCCACGACGCTGCTCGCCGAAGCGCCGGATGCGGTGCAAGGCCGGGACTACCACGCGCTACGCTGCCTATGCGGGACTGCGCCGGTGACGCGGCGTTCGGGCAAGAGCCTGATCGTCGTGCGGCGGCTGGCGGCGCATAACCGGTTGCGCGACGCCGTGTACCACTGGGCGCGGGTGGCGGCGCAACGCGATCCGCGCAGTAAGACCAAGTACCAGGAGTTGCGCGCACGCGGTCACGGCCATGCTCGGGCGTTGCGGTCGGTGGCAGACCGCCTGCTCAAAGTTGCCTGCGCGATGCTCCGAGACGGCACTCTGTTCGATCCCCAGTACAGCGGAGCCCCGGCGTGACCCGCCGCGCTCGCCAGCTGCGCACCGGGCGTGCAGATCGGCCCGAGACGTTACAACACGCTCGGCCAACCCCGGCGGTTCAACGGACCAAAACCGATGGCTTCTCACCCTTGACGAAAGGTGGAGAGTCCCCCCCCCCCCCCCCCCCCCCCCCCCCCCCCCGGAATTTCGGACCTTGAGGCAGCCCTACCGTCCCCGGCCCAGGCCGTACGGCTGAGCGGCGGGTCCGGCAGGGATTAGTTCGCGCGCAGCCGCCCGTGCATGCGCCGCTCCGGCCGCGCCGGAACCTCCGTCATTCTACCGTCGCGGCTCGTCGGGCGCGCGGACGGCGGCCATGCCGGCGTACGCCTTGGCGCCGACTCCGGCGTCCGTGAGCGTGAGCTTGACGTGGTTGATCCCCTTGTAGACCACGAACACCCCGCGGCGGTCGAACATCTTGTCGAGCGCGCACCACTCCGGCAGCCCCTGCGCCTTGGCCGGCAGGCACCAGCCGCGGCGCTCCAGCAGCTCCGTGACCGGCGCCCAGTCAGCCCGGCCCGTGCGCCACCAGCTGTCCGGGATGTCGCTCCACGAGCCGGCGCGGTACAGCTCCACGCCTGTCCGGGGCAGCACGCCCGCAGCGGTTACGTCCACGGCCAGCCGGAACAGGGGCAAGACGCCGGCGAAGCAGGACAGGACGCCGGCCGCCGGGCCGATCGCCTCACGCCGGCCCCACCGCTCCAGCACGCCGGCAAGCTCGCCGCGCCCGATCTCCTGGATGACCAGCCGCACCGCCCGCGGCGTGCGGCCCGGCAACGCTCCGACGTGCGCGACCCGCGCCCGCGGCGGCAACGCCGCCAGCGCCCGCGCCACCGCCCGTTGGAGATCGCCGGCGTCGGTCCAGCCCACCGCGTTCGTGAGCGCCGCGAGCGGCAGGCGCTGCGGGCGGTCATGCGGGGCCGGCGCAAGCGGCAGCTTCAGAAACACCCCAGGGTCCTGACCGGCCGGTTCCGCTTGCGCGCCGGCCGGCGGCGCCACCAAGTCGTATTCGAGCATCGTCCCGGCGATGCCGGTGCGCAATGCGGAGTCGGTTGGCGCGAGCCGAGTGAGAAAGCGGCCCAGCGCGGCCGCCGCGGAACCGGGCGGCGCGGCCTGTCCCCGGCGGATATAGCGCCGCGCCGACGGGCCGCCGGGGCGGACCACGACGAACAGGTCCGCCGCGGGATTCTCCTCGCCGAGCCGAAACTCGCAACCGAGCGGCCTGCCCAGCCCGGCGTCCGGCAACGCCGTGACCGCGGCCAGCCAGCGGTCCCAGCCCGCGCCGTCGAGCAGCGCGCGCGGTATCAGCGGGCGGAGCAGCTCCGCAACGCCGCCGCTCCCGGCCGCCGAACCGTCAATCCTGCGGCCTCCGGCGCCCGTCCGCCTGGTTGCGAGCGGTGGCGCGGTGGCGCCGGTACCACTGCACGGTCTGCTCCAGGCCGGCCCGTAGCGGCGTCGCCGGAGCAAATCCGATCTCCTTCCGCGCCCGCGAGATGTCGAACACGCGCCGCGCCTGGCCGGCGGGCCGGCTGCGGTCCCAGGTGATGGCGCCGGTGTAGCCGGTGATCTCCCGCAGCAGCTCCGCTACTTGACGAATGCTCACCCCGATGCCCGCGGAAAGGTTGAGCAACGCGGGCCGGTCGCACCGTTCGGCGGCGCGAATCATGCCCTGCGCAACGTCGCCCACGAACACGAAGTCGCGCTGCGGCGCGCCCGTGCCCCAGACCGTCACCGACGGCAGGCCGTCGTCGGCGGCTTCCACGAACTTGCGCACCAGCGCCGGCACCACGTGCGCCGCCTCCAGGTCGAAGTTGTCGTGCGGGCCGTAGACGTTGCCCGGCAGCGTCACCACGATGGGGAATCGGTATTGGCGCCAGTAGGCGATGGACTGCACGTGGAGCATGCGCTTGGCCAGCGAGTAGGGCGCGCTCTCGTCCTGCGGATAGCCGTTCCAGTAGTCCGCTTCCCGGATCGGCAACGGCGCGTGTTCCGGGTATCCGCACCCCGTACTCGCCGCCACGACCTTGGCCGCGCCGGCGCTCCGCGCCTGGTGCAGCACGTTGGCGCCCATCATCAGGTTGCGGTAGAAGAAGTCGCCCGGGGCTGCCTTGTTGGCGGCGATTCCGCCCACGTAGCCGGCCAGGTGAAACACGACGCCGGCCGGCCGGTCGCGGAACAGCTGCTCGGCGGCGTCCTGCCGCGTCAGGTCGTAGTCGCGGCTGCGCGCCACGTAGACGCCGGCGCAATCCAGGGTCCGCAGGCGGCGGACGACGTGCGTCCCCAGCAGCCCGCTCCCCCCGGTCACCACCACCTGCCGCCCGCGCCAGAACGCAGCGCCCGTGCGTTCCCCGGTCATCGAAACGCCCGTTCGACCAGTGCGCACACCACGTGCGCGATGGCCAGGTGAGCCTCCTGCACCTGCTGCGTCCGGTCGCTCGGCACGCGGACGCAGACGTCGCAGCACGCCGCCAAGGCGCCGCCGTCCGCGCCGGTCAGTCCCGCCACCGTCATGCCACCGGCCCGCGCCCGCCGCGCCGCGCGCACCACGTTCCGGGACTGGCCGCTGGCGCTGATCGCCAGGAGGGTGTCGCCGGCCCTGCCGAGCGCCTCGACCTGCCGCTCGAACACGGCCTCCGGCCCGAAGTCGTTGCCGACCGCAGTGATGGTCGACGTGTCGGTGGTCAGCGCCACCGCCGGCAGGGCGCGCCTCGCCACCGCCGGGTCGAGCGCGCCCACGAACTCCGCGGCAAGGTGCTGGCTGGCGGCGGCGCTGCCGCCGTTGCCGCAGATCAGCAGTTTGCCGCCGTGCCGCAGGGTCCGCCGCACCGCCCGCGCCACCGCCAACACCTCGGAACCACAGGCGTCCGGCAGGCGGCGCCGCACCTCGATCCCCTCCTCCACGTGCGCTTCCAGCAGCGACCGGCCGGCGTCGTCATCCATCGTCACCGATGGTACCAGCAAGACCGTTACCCGATCCGCGCCATCAGTTCCCGCGCCCGGGCCAGCCGGCCGGGGGTTCCGATGTCGGCGAAGTCGGTGGCTACGCGGCAGGCGCCCAGGCGCCCCTGCGCGGCCCACGCCGGCAACATCCGGCGTTCCAGAGAGACGGAGCGCCCCGGCGGGATGTCCCGCAGCGCGGAACGCGGCAGCAGATAGACGCCCGCGCTGACCCACGCCGGACCGGCGGACGCCGGTTTCTCGTCGAACGACGTGACCAGTTGCGTGACGGGATCGATCCGCAGCCTGCCGAACGCGGACGCGTCGCCGACCCGCACCGCGATCAGCGCCGCCGGAAAGGGGCGGCCGCGATGCCAGTCGACGAACTTCGCCAGCGAAGTCCTGACGTAGCTGTCGGCGTTCAGGATCAGCAGGCGGGGGGCCGCCAGCCGGTGGAGCGCATGGCGCAGCGCTCCGGCGGTGCCGAGGGGAACGGGCTCCCGCGAGTACTCCAGCCGTAGCGAACCGTCGAACGACGTTCCCAGGGCCGCTTCCACCTGGCCGCCTCCGTAGCCCGTGCACAGCACGCAACGGGCGACCCCGGCGGCGCGGATCTGCCGCAGGACGTGCGCCACGAACGGCTGCCCGGCCACTTGGCAGAGCGCCTTGGGAAGACCGCCGGAAACGGCCCGCAGCCGCGTCCCGGCCCCGCCCGCCAGGAGCACGGCTTCCACGCCGGCCGTCCCCGCGCCGCCGGCCGTCCCCGCGCCGCTGGCCATCCCCGCGCCGCTGGCCATCCCCGCGCCGCTGGGCCGCGTCACGGATGCCGGCTCTTCCACACCTGCAGGCCGCGCTCGCTGAAGCTGCACTCGACGAAGACGCCGCCCAGCGCCTGCAAGGCGCGGCGCACGTCATGTTGCCGGGCGGTGGGAACGTACAGGACCAGGTAGCCGCCGCCGCCCGCCCCGGCCAGCTTGCCGCCCAGGGCACCGTGCTCGCGCGCCGCTTCGTACAGCCGGTCCGCGGCGGTGCCCGTGGTCACGTCCGGGTTCATCATCTTTTTGTGGGCGAATCCGTCGTGCAGGCTCCGCCCGAAGCGGTCGAGGTCCTTGTTCAGCAACGCGTCTTTCATCCGCTCCACGTCGGCGTGAATGCGGTGCATACCCTTGATGGTGGTCGTGCGGCCCTCCTTCAGGAATCGGATCTGCTTGTCGATGAGCCCCAGGTCGGTGCGCACTTGGCCCACGTAGCAGAGCAGCAGGTGCGCCTCCAAGTCCCGCAGCACGTCGTCGTCCAGGCCGAGCGGCGCGACGGCAACGCCGGCGGCGCCGAACGTGATGTGGTTGAAGCCGCCGAACGTGGTGGCGTACTGGTCCTGCTTGCCGCCCGCGATCTTGAGGTCGACGCGCTCGATCCGGTAGTTGAGTTCCGCCATTTCGGTGCGGGTCAGCCGCGCGCCGGCGTACGCCGCCAGGGCGCCGATGAGCGCGGCGGTGACCGCCGACGACCCGCCCAGGCCGCCGCCGGCCGGAGCGTCCGAGCGGATGTCGAGATCAAGGCCGCTACCGGCCCGGAACTGCGCCACCGCGGCCTTGGCCAAGTCCAGCACGCCATCGTACACCGGCTCCTGGTGCAACCGGTAGTCGACCGCCCAGCCCACGTCCAGCGACCGGATACGGACCCGCGAGTCAGCCCGCGGATGCAGGGTGACGTACGCGCTCCGGCCGATGGTGGCGGACAGCACGGCCCCTCCGTACCGCTCGTACCAGTCGGCGACGTCGGTGCCGCCGCCCGCAAAGCTGATCCGCAACGGCGACTTGGCCCGGATCCACCCGCCGGTCACGGCGCGGCCCGCCGCGCGCGGTGAGCGTTACGCAAACGTCCTCCGCTTCCAGGGGTTCTTCCGCAATTCATCGACCCAATACGTATAGAGATCGGTCAATATCGCGTCGTAGCCGATGGCCGGTTCCCAGTTGGTGAGGCTTCTGAACTTCGCCGTGGAGGGAACCTGATTGGTGACGTCCGACGGCCGCAGCAGCTCCTGGCTCACCGTTACCTTGACGTTCCCGATACCGGAGATCCGTATCAGTTTTTCCAAAACCTCGCCGACGCTGATCGGGATGGCTCCGCCGACGTTATAGACTTCGCCCGGCTCACCGTGCAGCTCCGCCAGGCGATACGCCCTGACCATGTCGCGCACGTGCGCCAGGACCCTCACCGAATCCAGATTGCCCACGTATACTTCACGTGCGGAATCGAAGACCGTGATGGCGGCGAGCTGCTTGGCAAAGGATGACTCGAAAAACACCTCTCCTCTGCCCGGCCCGGTGGTGGTGAAATTCCTGATTCTGACGGTCTTCATCCCGTAGGAGATGAAGTACTGGAGCAGCGCCATGTCCTGTCCGACCTTGGACACCCCGTACGGCGACGACGGTCGGAGCGGGCCGTTCTCCGTGATCGGCGCGTCGTCGGTATCTCCGTACACCTCGCTCGAGGTGATGCCGACCACGGTTGCGCCGCTGTCGATGGACCGCAACGCCTCCAGCAGGTTGATCGTCCCGTTGACGTTGGTGTCGATGGTGGCGGTGGGCGTGGAGTAGCTGACCGGAACGTACGATTGAGCCGCCAGGTGATAGACGACGTCAGGCCGTACCCGGTCAAGCGCGCCGCGCATCGAACGGCTGTCGGTCACGTCGCCGTTCAGCAGCGTCACCCGGTCGATGATCCGCTTGAGGTTCTCTCTGTTGCTGCGCCACCGCGTCAGCCCGAACGTCCGGTACCCGCGCGCCACCAGATGCTCGGCCAGATGGCTCCCCACGAACCCGGTCACCCCGGTGATCAAGACCCGCTTGGACCCGGCCCGATTCCCGGCGGGCGCCTCCATGCCCGGATTCAGTCCTGCTCGGCCTTCCGGACGAACTTCTGCTTGGCAAACTCGCTGACGCCTTCGGCGGCCTTGGCCGCCTGCTCCCACTCGCCCCGTTTCTCGTGATAGTGCATGGCTTTGTACGGCTCTGCGTCTTCGGCCAGATCGCCGCTGGCGCCGATGCTCGGCGTGGCGAAGGTGTGATTGGAGTAGTCGCGCGGCGCAGCCGCGCCGCACGACGGGCAGCTGGTCCGCGCCGCGTCCCCGGCCCCGACCCGGAACAGCAGCTTCTCGAACACCCGCTCACACGCGCCGCATCGATACGCATACACCGGCATGACGCCTACTCTACCGCACCTTGCGCCGCGGCGGCACCAGGGCGCGCGCCGGCGTCACGGCGCCCGGCGGCGTCAGGGCTGCTTGGAGACCGTGCGGTACCAGACGTGGTCGAAGTTGGGACCGGACGCGAACCCGGTCACGCCGGTCCGCCGCGCGATCTGCTCGGTCTGCTGGAACATGAAGACGTACGGGCCCTCGGTCTGCAGGCGCCGCTGCAGATCAAGGTAGCGCCGCTCGCGCCGCGCCGGATCGCGCTCGTCGCGCGCCTCTACCACTGCCGCGTTGACGTCGGCGCTCGCCCAGGCGTTGCGCCACGCCGGCACGCCGGTGAGCCCCGCCTCCGGCCGGTTGTCCGGATTGCGCGCGAATGCGTCGGCGTTGGAGTGCGGGTCGACGTAATCGGGCGACCACGGGACCAGGATCAATTCGTGGCCGCGCGCGCGGTACAGCGGCCAGAGCTCCGCCCCTTCGCGGGTGACGACCTGCGCCCGTATGCCGGCCTGCGCCAGCGTCTCCCGCACCGAGCCGGCGATCTGCGGGAACGGCGGCGCGGCCAGCGTGTCGATGCGCACCGCGAATCCGCCGCCGCGGCCGGCCTGCGCCAGCAGCGACTTCGCCTTCGCCACGTCCAACCGGTACGGCGTCTCGGTGTAGGCGGCCCACATGCCGCGCGGCCAGAACGCCTGATGCACCCGGTACTGGCCGGCCAGGAAGGTGTCCGCCATGCCGCGGTAGTCGACCGCGTGGCGCAACGCCTGCACGACGCGGTCGTCGCCCAGGATGGGATGCGATGCGTTCGCCGCCAGGTAGACGATCGCCCCTTTGGGAACGTCGTCGACGGCGACGCCGGCATTGCCGGCCAGTCCGGCGATCAGATCGGGCGTCAGCCCGCGGGCGACGTCGACGTCGCCCCGCTCCAGCAGCAGCCGCTGCTCCGCCGGGTCCGGCGCGTGGCGGAGCAGGACGCGGTCGACTCCCGGCGGGCCGCGCCGGTAATCGGGATTGGCCGCCAGGGACACCGACCGGCCGGGTTGCCACTGCTGCAGCCGGAACGGACCGGACCCGGCGCTGTTGGTCCGCAGCCACCCCGACCCCAGGTCGCCGTCGCGTTCGTGCGCCAGCACCAGGTCGCGATCGACCACGGAGGCCAGGCCGGCCGACAGCGCGTGCAGCACCAGCACCGGCGACAGCGGTTCGACCACGGTGATGCGCACGCGGCGGTCGTCGACGACCTCGATCAGGTCGCCGACGCCGGCCGCGGTCCAGCCGAACTGCGTGACGATGAACGCCGGAGACCCGCCGAGGCGCACCACCCGCTCCAGCGAGAACTCGACGTCCTCCGGCCGCACCGGATTGCCGGAATGAAACGTCAGGCCTTCCCGAATGCGAAAGGTGATCGACCTGCCGTCCAGGCTCACGGCGTAGCTCGCCGCCACGCCGCCGGTCAGTTCGCCCGGCCGCTCCAGCTCGAACGTCATGATCCGGTCGTAGACGTTGGCCAGCAGCTCCCCGGTCGTGATCTCGAACGCCAGCGCGGGGTCCAGGGTGATCACGTCGCCGATGTCCTTGGCGATCATCAAGGTGTCACGCGGCGTCTCCGCCGCAACCGGCGCCGCGGCAAACGCGCACGACAAGGCCATCAACAGAACCGCGGTCTGGCGTCCCGACATCGGCATGGAACCTTGCGCCACGGCGCTCCGCGCGTCAACGCCGGAGGTCGGCGCACCGGTCGCGCGGGTCAGGCGTCCGCCGCCTCGAATGGCCGGCGCGGCGCCGGCGATGGCTGCCCGGCTGTGCGACAATCGGCGCGTGCGCCGCTTTCCGCCGCTCCGCGCCGCCGCGGCCCTGCTCACCGTTGCGGCCCGGCTGTCCGCCGCGGCCCTGCTGGTGGCGCTGCTGGCCGCCTGCGAACGGGGCCAACCCGAACGCCGCACGTTGCGCGTCTACGCCGCCTCATCGCTCACCGACGCCTTCACCGCGATCGCGCCGGCGTTCGAGGCGGCGCACCCAGGCATCGACGTGGTCACCGCCTTCGCCGGCAGCCAGGTGCTGCGCCTGCAGATCGAACAGGGAGCGCCGGCCGACCTGTTCGCGTCGGCCGATCCCGGCCATACGCGCGCGCTGATCGACGCCGGCCTGCTGCGCGGCGCACGGCGGTTCGCGGCCAACGAGCTGGCGGTGATCGTGCCGCCGGACAACCCCGCCGGCATCGAAGCGTTTGCCGGCCTGGCCGCTGCCGAGCGGCTGGTCATCGGTTCGGAGACCGTGCCGGTCGGCCGCTACGCGCGGACGGCGTTGCGCCGCTCGGCGCCGGCGCTCGGCGCGGACTTCGCCGCGGCCGTGCTGTCGCGCGTGGTCTCCCTGGAGACCAACGTGCGCCTGGTGCGGGCCAAGGTGGAGATGGGAGAGGCGGACGCCGGCATCGTCTACCGCACCGACGCCGCGGCTTCCACGCGCGTGCGCGCCATACCGATACCGGCGGCTCTCAACGTGCGCGCCGAATACGTGATCGGCATCGTCACCGGCGGCGGCGAAGCGCCCGCGCCGGACGGCGCCGGGCCGGCCGAGCGGATGATCGCCTTTCTGCGCTCACCGCCGGGCCGGGCGATCCTGGACCGGCACGGATTCCTCACTCCCTGATGCGTCAGCGGACGCGGACCGACACCGGCGCGGGCGCCGCGTCGTTCCTGATGGCGGCGCCGATGCTGTGCCTGCTGGCGCTGCCGGTGCTGGCGCTGATCCCGGCCACCTCGCCCGGCGACCTGTTGGCCGGCCTCCGCCATCCCCGGTTCGCGGCGGCCTTCGGACTCAGCGCGCGCACCACCGTCGTGACGATGGCGGTGATCCTGGCCGCCGGCACGCCGTTGGCGTGGTGGCTGGCGACCGGCCGCGCCGGCCGGACGCGGGCGGTCGAGCTGCTGCTGCGGCTGCCGATCGTGATTCCGCCGGCCGTGGTGGGGATCGGCCTGCTGGCCGCCTTCGGCCGCAACGGCGCGCTCGGCCCGCCGTTGCGGGCCATCGGGCTGCAAGTGCCGTTCTCCGCCGCCGCCGTGGTGCTGGCGCAGGTGGTGGTGGCTGCGCCGTTCTACGTGCAGTCGGCGGCGGCCGCATTCCGCCGCGTCGACACCGACCTGCTGATCGTCGCCCGCACGCTGGGGCAGCGGCCGGCCGGCGCGTTCCTGCGCGTGGCCGCGCCGTTGGCCATGCCCGGTCTGCTCGGCGGCGCGTCGCTGGCGTGGGCGCGCGCGCTGGGCGAGTTCGGCGCCACGCTCCTGTTCGCCGGCAACCTGCCCGGCGTGACCCAGACCATGCCGCTGGCGATCTACACGGCGCTGGAATCCGACGTGCGCGTGGCGCGCGCGCTCTCCCTGGCGCTGGCGGCGCTGGGGCTGGCGCTGCTGCTGGCGCTCCACGCGCTGCCTGCGCTCCTCACCCGGCGTAGCGCCGAGCCGCGCCCCGCCGGCGGTTCGCTGGCTCGCCGCCGGCAGGCGCACGGCCGGCGTGCGTACAACCGGCCGGTCCGCGACCGGCTGACCAGCGGCCGAAAGGCCCGCGGTGGGCCGGCCGCCAGCCGAAGCGCCGACGGCCGGCCGGCATGGTCTGCGCCCGTAACGCCGCCGGTCCTTTCCGCATCCGTGACGCCGGCGGCCTCGTCCTCAACCGTAGCGCCACCGGCCCCGGTGCGGCGCCGGGACGCGGACTGGCAGGTGCGGGTGACCGCCCGCCTCGGCGCCTTCGAGCTGGACGTCGACCTGCGCGGCGGGAACGATCCGGTGGCGCTGATCGGCCCCAACGGCGCCGGCAAGACCACCCTGCTGCGGCTCATCGCCGGCGTCCACCGGCCCGCGTCCGGGTTGATCCGTGCCGGCGCGGAAGTGCTCTACGACTCCGCGCGCGCCGTGGCGCGTCCGCCGGAAGAACGGCGCGTCGCCTACGTGCCGCAGGGCTTCGGCCTGTTCCCGCACTTGAGCGTCACCGACAACGTCGCCTTCGCCCTGCTGGCGGCGCGCCCCCGCCCGCCGCGCGCCGCGCGCCGCCGCGCCGCCGCCGACCTGCTGACCCGCATGGACGCCGGGCCGCTGCTGGAACGCCGCCCGGCTACCCTGTCCGGGGGCGAACGGCAGCGGGTGGCGCTGATCCGCGCGCTGCTGGTCGACCCGCTGCTGCTGCTGCTCGACGAGCCGCTCGCCTCCCTGGACGCCCGGACCCGCCAGACGCTGCGCGCCCACCTGGCCGACCACCTGGCCCGGCGGGCGCGGCCGGCCATCATCGTCTCCCACGACGCCCGCGACGTGCTGGCCCTCAACGCCACCGTCTACGCGATCGAGGACGGCCGCGTGGTCCAGCGCGGCCCGGCCGAACGGATCGCCGCCGATCCGGCCACCCCGTTCCTGGCCGAGTTTTTCGCCGGCGGCGCGGCCGGCGCTTGATTCCGCCGCCGTTCCGCCGCAAGGTGACAGGCGATGGCGCAGGTGCAGCGGACGGCGGACGCCGTGGTCATCGGCGGCGGCATCATGGGCGCCAGCTGCGGCCACTTCCTGGCCAAGGCCGGCGCCGGTTCGGTGGCGCTGCTGGAGCGGCGGACGCTGGCCGCGGTGAGCACCGGCCACTCGGCGGCCAACGTGCGTTGCTCGTACTCCAACACCGTCACCGTGCAGTTGGCGTTGCGCGCCATGGACATGTTCGAGCACGACCGGGAGGAGTTGGGCGGCCCGACCGGCTTCCGGCGCACCGGTCAGCTCATCCTGTACGGGTCTGAGCACGCGGCGATCGGCCGGCAGGTGCTGGAGAATGAGAACCGGCACGGCACCGGCACGCGCGAAATCGGCGTCGACGAAGTGCGGGAGATCGCGCCGCAGCTCTCGACGCACGGAGTCGCCATGGCCTGCCATCAACCCAGAGCCGGCTACGCCGATCCGGTCCTCACCACCCGCACGCTGGTCGGTGCGGCGGCGCGGCACGGACTCCGGCTGCATGAGGGAGTGGGCGTCACCGGCATAACCACCGCGGCGGGGCGGGTCACCGGCGTGGAGACCGACTGCGGGCGCATCGATACGCCGCTGGTGGTCAACGCCGCCGGACCGTGGGGCGGACGGCTCGGCGCGGCGGCCGGCCTCAACTACTCGATCCGCTGGAGCCGCGAATCCGACCTGGTCGTGGAAGCGCCGGCCGGCTACGGCGCGCTGCCGATCGTGGCCGACCCGATCTGCCACGTCTATTTCCGCCCGCACGGCGAAAGCGGGGTGCTGGCTGGACTCGACTACCCCAAGGAGCTTGAGCCGCTCGACATCGACGGCTACGACCCGGCGCTCGACGCCGCCACGCGCGCGCGGATCGAAAACGGACTGACGCGGCGGCTGCCGGGGTTGCGCGGCGCGCGGCGGGTCAAAGGCTGGGCGTCGATCTACACCATCACCGACGACTGGCATCCGGTCGTCGGCGCGGAGCCGGAGCTCGCCGGGTACTACGCGTGCTTCGGCGGCAGCGGCCACGGCTTCAAGCTCGGCGCCCCGATCGGCGAGTCGCTGGCCGCCGTCATCACCGGCGCGACGCCGCGCATCGACCTGCGCGCGCTCCGGCCCACGCGCTTCGCGGAAGGCGCGCCGATCACCTCCGCCTGGGGATCGGGCAACCGCGCATGAAGACCGCGCCGCCTTCATTCACGCCGAGCGCCAGCGCGCCCTCCTCGACGATCCGCCTCGGACTGATCGGGTACATGAGCCCGGAGAACGCCCATCCCTACTCGTGGTCGGCGATCATCAACGGCTCCTGTGACGCGGACCTGATGCCGCTCTACGCGAACCGGCGGATCGCGGCCTGTCTGGCCGCCAACGGGGATTGCCTCGGCATCGACGGCGCGCAGGTGACCCATGTCTGGACGCAGGAACGGGTGATCTCCGAGCGGATCGTCGCCGCCGGCCACGTCGCGCAGATCGCCGCCGAGCCGCGCTCGATGGTCGGCGTGGTCGACGCGGTGTTGATCGCCCGCGACGACCCGGAGAGTCACGCGGCGCTGGCGCAGCCGTTTCTGGACGCGGGAATGCCGGTGCTGATCGACGCGCCGCTGGCGGCCACGGAGGCCGACTTGGCGTTTTTCGTCGAGCAGGACCGCACCGGCCGCTCGATCACGTCGAGCTCGTCCCGGCGGTACGCGACGGAGGTGCGCGTCCTCAAGGAGGAGGCGGCGGCGCTCGGCCCGGTCCGTCTGGCCGCCGCAGTCGGCGGCAAGGAGTGGGTGAGCGGAGGCGTGCACGCGCTGGAGGCGATCTGCACGGTGCTCGGCGACCCGCGCGCGTTGCGCGTGCGGCACGGCGCGTTCGCCTACGGCGAGGTAGTGGAGATCGAGTTCGACGGCGGCGCCATCGCCACCATCCACCAGCTCCGCAACGCCGCCCCCCGGACGCAGCTCCACCTGTACGGCGAAGGCGGCTGCCGTTCGGCGGTGCTGGACGGCCTGTTCGCCGCCCACCGCGGACTGCTGCAGCAGTTCGTCCGCTCGGTCGCCGACGGCGCGCCCCGCCTGCCGTTCTCCGTCACCCGCAACGTCATCAGCATCCTGATCGCCGGCCTCCGCAGCCGCGACCGCCAGGGCGCCTGGGTCGAGCCGGCCTGATCAGGACCGGGCGCACCGCCCGCCGTCACGTCCGGTAATCATCATCCCGTTCGAGCATCGCCTGCAATCCACTCCAGCACAGCGTCGACCGCCTCTCTGCGAAGCAGCCCGCTCTCACGTACCGCGCTCACCCATACGGACCGCACCAGTTCTTCGCAGACACGCTCCAAGCCGATCTCCCCTTCGTTTACGGAGACCGCAGTACGCATGAGCTTCGACTCCGAATCACGACCGACGACAAACGATCCCAAACCCTCGACCAAACGCATCTCAAACGGAAAGTCCAGTCCGAATACTTCCGAACACGTTTCCAGCATTCGAAATGCATCGTCAGCACTCTCCGGTTCCTCGAATCCGAATGGCGCCAGAAAGGAACGAACGGCCTTCGGCAGTTCATCTCCCGCGGCGGCGATCGACGACTCCCAGTGGGCAAATTCCACGCGACCGGATTCCTGTTGAAGTCGGCTCCCGGCCTCTGCAATGACCCGCCGAACATGTTCTCTCGTTACCGGACTCGCAAGTTCAAGACCACAGGACCCCGCACTATCGCCAGCGTTCCGCACCGTGGTCGTAGACCCGCCATCCCGGTGGCGCTTCAGAAAGCACGCGAGCCGCGGCATGGTCGGCGACAGCATGCTACTGATCGCATTCACCAACTCTTCCTTGAAGTTGAAGGCCGCCGCACTCTCAAGGCGGATCAGTCGCAGTTGGATCACATCCTCCCGTTTCGCGCTCGGCGGCAGCGCCGAACCCGGCAATCTCCGGCTGTTGTGCGCCGCCCATCACCGCAACCGCCATGCGGACCGGAGCGACCGGGCGCTCTGCGCTACCGCCGGCCCGTACTTTGGATGAGACAAACGGGCAGCCTGCGGCGGTCGTTGAAGCGCCGCCGACGATCTGCCCGTTACTTCAGGTGAACGCGGGCGGTCGGCGGACGACTTGCCGCGGCCGGCGCGACCTGATAACATGGAGGTTCTGAACATGGCGGTTACCTTCGACACGCTCAAGGCTGCTACGCAACTGCGCCAGGAAGCCGGCTTCAGCAAGAAGCAGGCCACCGGGCTCGTCGCATTCGCCAACACCATCTTGGAGAACGTCGCCACCAAGGCCGACGTCGCCGAGCTACGCGGTGACGTGGAGAAGATGGAAGCCGGGCTGCGGAGCGACATGGAGAAGAACAAGGCGTCACTGCTCGGCGAGATGCACAAGCTGCGGCATCAGATGACCGTGCGCTTCGGAGCGGGCATCGGCGCCGCGGTCGCTATCATCGTCGCCCTCGACAAGCTGATCTGACGGAGAACGACATGGCGGTTACCTTCGACACGCTCAAGGCTGCTACGCAACTGCGCCAGGAAGCCGGCTTCAGCAAGAAGCAGGCCACCGGGCTCGTCGCATTCGCCAACACCATCTTGGAGAACGTCGCCACCAAGGCGGACGTCGCCGAGCTGCGCGGCGACGTCGAGAAGATGGAAACCGGGCTGCGGGGCGAGATGCACAAGCTGCGGCATCAGATGACCGTGCGCTTCGGAGCAGGCATCGGCGCCGCGGTCGCCATCATCGTCGCCCTCGACAAGCTGATCTGACGGGAACGAGCGCGTCCGGCAAACGTCACCCACGCGCGGGATCGCCCGGCGCCGCTTCGCAGAAGACCATCTCCCAGCCGTGGAAGATCACGATCAGGCCGATGAAGCGCACGTCCGGAAACTGCCGCGCCAGCCGCTCGTCGGCCAGATAGCGGGTCAGCTGCGCGCGCGCCTCTCCGGCCACGGCGGCGACCGCCGACGGGTCCATCGCTTCCGAGCGCTTGCGGTACTTGAGTTCGATCAGGTAGCCGTGGCGCACCTGCGGAAAGGCCGCCACCACCGGCTCCAGCGCGATGTCGGCGTGTCCCTTGCCCAACTCCGCCTCCGACCGGAACACGTAGTAGTCGGTCACACTCAGATACGCAGCCAGAAACCCCTGGATCACCTTCTCCCCGGCCATGTAGTCGCGGATGCCGGTCTGCTGCGCGATCGCCTGACTCAGATGGTCGAACACCGGCCGCCACTCACCGTCGGTGGCCATCCGCATCAGCAACTGTTCGAAGCGGTACAGGTTGACCGAGAACACCCGCACGTCGCGGTAGCCGTCGCGCAGAAAGGCGTACATCAGCCGCTTCACGGTCTGGTTCGGAATCGCCAGCCGGGCCGCCCCCGGCAGCCGGCTACGGATGCTGAGCAGTCCGAAGAAATGGAGCAGGGAAAGGAAGTTCTCCGGCTCGGCCAGCCGCTCGAGCGGGAAGCTCGGCTGGATGCGCGCGGCGGCCTGCTCTTCGCCGATCACGCCGCGCAGCAGATCGAAGTTGCCGTTCAAGCGGCGCTCCTCGATCCGGCGGCCCACCGTCAGCAGGTGGCGCAGCTTGCCGTAGTCGATGCGCACGTTGCTGTCGATCAGGTATTCCGGCACGGACCGGTTGGGGATGGAGTTGTCCAGGTAGTAGAGCACCATGTCCGAGTTGTAGAGATCGGCGTCGGCCGCTTTGGCGAAGCGGTAGCCGTTGTACCACTCGCCCATGATGCCCAGGGCGGTAGCGGGGTCCTGGTCGAGCACGCCGATGTCGTGGTACATCTCGACCAGGCGCCGCACCTCCGTCTCGGTGAAGCCGACCATCTCGTTGAAGTCGGCGCGCAGGCTGATGTTCTTGCCGATGTTGAAGCCGCTGGTGACGTCGTCCATGGTGACCGGGGAGACGCCGGTGATGAACAGGCGCTCCAGGCCGCCGCCGGGGCGGTCGGCGCCGCCCTTGAGGGTGGCGAAGAAGCTGCGGTAGAAGCCGCCGCCGTGGGTGAAGGAGTGATACGCCTCCGCCCCGTGGTAGGCCAGCACGGTGTTGGCGAAGTTGTCGTATTCGTCGATCAGCACGTACAGCGGGATGCCGTGGTCGCTGGCGTACCGGAACAGCGCGGCGAGCTTCTCGTCGATGGTGGGCGGTGCCAGAAGGCGCGCCATCGCCGCCTCGGGAAACAGGTCCGGGTGACGCTCCAGCGTCGCCTCCAACTCGATGTGGCAGTAGCCTTCGAACGAACGCTCCAGGGTTTCGAGCTTGTCTTTGACCATCGAGAAGTTGAAGCGCAGGGTGACGTAGCGGCTGCGCTCCTCGGTCGGGTCGCGGCCTATGTCGGTGCGGGCGAAGGTGGCGTCGAACCGGTCGGCCCAGAACCGGTCGTAGTAGCACTCCAGCAGGGTGACCCACAGCGACTTGCCGAAACGCCGCGGGCGGATCAGGAAGGCGTAGCGCTCCTGCTCCAGCCGGCGCAGGAAGCGGGTCTTGTCGACGTACAGCCAGCCGTTGCGCTGGATGCGCATGAAGTCGGCCTCCCCGTAGGGAATGCGCGGGTAGGCGGGGAGCGTGTTCATCTGCGCGGTCCGGTGCCCGCCGACTCTACCGGTTCGGGCGCGCGTCCGGCAACGGCCGCCCGCGACGGCGTCAGCCGGCGACTCCCGGATCGACACCGGCTCCCGACCTCGTGGCCGTCAGCTTCACCGCGCCGGCCGCGGTCGTTGAAGCGCCGCCGACGATCTACCCGTTACTTCGGGTGAACGCAGGCGGCGGACGACTTGCCGCGGCCGGCGCGACCCGATAACATGGAGGACCTGAACATGGCGGTTACCTTCGACACGCTCAAGGCTGCCACGCAACTGCGGCAGGAAGCGGGCTTCAGCAAGAAGCAGGCCACCGGGCTCGTCGCGTTCGCCAACACCATCTTGGAGAACGTCGCCACCAAGGACGACGTCGCCGAGCTGCGCGGCGACATGGAGAGAATGGAAGCCGGGCTGCGCGCTGACATGGAGAAGATGGATGCCGGACTCCGGGGCGACCTGGAGAAGAACAAGGCTTCACTGCTCGGCGAGATGCACAAGCTGCGCCATCAGATGACCGTGCGCTTCGGAGCGGGCATCGGCGCCGCGGTCGCCATCATCGTCGCCCTGGACAAGCTGATCTGACGCGCTGACCCGGCCTGCGCCCCGATCAGTCCCACTCGACGCCGGCCGCCCGCGAGATCGCGGTCACGGCCGCGACCGCCGCGGCGAAGCGCTCGGTGGCCAAGTGCTCAATGTACGCGTGGACGCCAGGGCGGACCGCCTGCAACCGGGTCAGGTAGGCCGCCTGGTCCAGCATGCCGGCGCCGATCTCCGCCTCCTCGAAATGTGGCAGCAGCGCCTCTACCACGGTGAAGTCCTTGACGTGCGCGCTCACCGTCCACCGCCCCAGGCGGTCGAAGCTGTCGGCGATCAGGGCGCCGGTGTCGTACGCCTGCTCCAGGGAGCCGATCAGGTTGACCGGGTCCTGATTGAAGCCGAGCGCAGGCGAGTCGACGGCGGTGATGAACGCCTCGATCCGCGCCGGCGAGTAGAGCGGCGACACCACCCCGCCCTCCGCCGCCACCATCACCCCTTCTCCGTCGGCCGCGGCGCACACCTGCCGGGCGCTGTCGACCAGGCGGTCGAACACCTCCGGCGACCGGTTCCGGGGATGCGGCAGCCACGCGCCGCGCGGGTTGAGGCTGCCGGGGCGCAGGTAGGTGGTGGGCGCCCCCAGAAGCCGCGCCACCCGGCACGTCTCCCGGACGAACCGCACCGTCCGCTCCCGCTCGGCGCCGTCGGCGCTCACCAGACCGCCGCCGTAGTTGCCGACCATCTGCCCGGCCGCCAGTCCGTGGCGCCGCAACAGGTCCTTGAAGCGCTCCGCCTCCGCCCGCGTGACCGAAAACGGATCGTCCGTGCGGGCGTTCAGCGCGCGCAGACCCAGCGCCGCCGCGCCGGCCGCGGTCCGGCCGGTGAGGGTTCGGAAGTCGCCCTTGTGATAGTCCGCCGCTCCCAACAGCACGGCGGCAGGGTAGCATCAACGGTGCCCGGCCATCGCGCCGGGGCCGGGGGCCGGGGTGCGTAGCTTGACGGCGGTCGTTGTGCTACGTTGCGGCTCACCCTCCGGACGGATTTGGACATGACGCAAGAACACGCCGGGTCGCTGACCTTCGCCGAGGAGATCATGCTGCTCCTCCTGGATGACGAGAGCGGGCGGTTCGAGCACCTGCCCGTCGCCACCACCCGGTACGCCCTTGCCGGGTCCGTGTTGATGGACCTGGCGCTGCTCGACCGGATCGACACCGACCCGCAGCAACTCATCCTGCTGGACGCCACGCCGCTGCAGAATCCGATGTTCGACCCGACGCTCGCCGCCATCGAACACGCCGGAGGCGGCCATGACGCCCGCTACTGGGTAGAGCGGATCGGCGATCTGGCCGACGACATCCGCGAATGCGCGTTGGACCGCCTGGTCGAACGGGGGATTCTGGAGCGCAAGGAGGACCGCTTCCTGTGGGTGTTCCGGTCGCGGCGCTACCCGATGATCGGCGGCAAGGCCGAGCGCGAAGTGAAGCAGCGGATCATGGGCGTGCTGTTCAGCGACGACATACCCGCGCCGCGCGACGTCGTCATCATCTGCTTGGCCAACGCCTGCCGCATCTTCGAGAAGCTGTTGTCTCCCCGAGAGTTGGAGCGCGCTGCCGAACGCATCGCGCAGGTGCGCAAGCTCGACCTGATCGGTCAGGCGGTCTCCAATGCGATCTGGGAGATCGAGACCTCGCTGGCGACCGCGATCATCCCGTACATGTAGGCATCCCCTACATGTAGGCATCCGCTACATTTGTAGGCATCCCGCACATTTGTAGGCGTGCCTGCCTGAACGCGCGCCGAACGGTCAGCGGGTGTACACCGCCCCGCGCACGTAGTCCGCTTCGCCGGAAAGCAGGAACCGCACCACCTTGGCCACGCCGGCCGGCTCCGCCAGCGCCTGATTGCGCGGGTTGCCGCTGGCGTCCATCGCTTCCTCCGCGCGGCGCTTGAGCGGCGTGTCGACGCTGCCCGGCATCAGCAGGTTGAGGCGGACGCCGTCCGCCTCCAGGCGCGGCGCAAGCGCCTTCGACAGCCCGTAGACGCCGCCCTTGCTGGCGGCGTACGGCACCGACGAGCTGCCGGAGACGATTCCGGCCGGAGACCCGACCAGGATCACCACCCCGGCGCCGGACCGGCGCAACGCCGGAAGCGCGTGCTTGACGCAATGGAAGGAGCCGTACACGTTCACCTCCAGGGTGCGCGTCCAGTCGGCGGGGTCGATCCGCTCGACCGGCACGGCCGCCGCCTGCAGGACGCCGGCGGCGGTGACCAAGCCGTCGATACCACCCATCAGCCGCTCGGCCGCGGCCACCAGACCGCGCACCTGCGACTCGTCGGTGACGTCGCACCGGACGAAGTGCGCGTCGGCCCCGGCGGCGGCGGCCTGCGCGACCGTGCGCTCCGCGTCGGCGGCGTTGACGTCGGCGACCACCACGGCCGCAGGCGGCGCGCACGCGGCAGCGATGGCGCGCCCGATGCCGGTGGCGCCGCCGGTGAGCAGCAGCCGCTTGCAGCGTTCCATAGGGATCAGCGCGCACCAGGGTACCCGCGGTCCGTAACGGAGGGAAGGTCGGATATACTCGCCGCCATGCACCAGCACCAACGCGCCTGCCGCCCCAACCACGTCGCCGAGTGGACCTTCCTGACGCAGGTCGAGCGCGCCGACCCGTTCAACGACGTCACGCTCGACCTCATCGTCACCGAACCGGACGGCGGCGAGCGGGCGATCCCGGCGTTCTGGGCCGGCGGCGCCGAGTGGCGGGCGCGCTACGCATCGCCCCGCCCGGGCCGGCGCCGCTGGCGCACGCGGTGTTCCGACGCCGGCGACCCCGGACTGCACGGGCTGACCGGCGAGCTGGAGGTGACCGCCGGCGGCAGCGAACCCAACCCGTTGCTCCGCCGCGGGCCGATTCGGGTGGCCGCCGACCGGCGCCACCTGGAGCACGCCGACGGCGCGCCGTTCCTGTGGCTGGCGGACACGTGGTGGATGGGGCTCTGCCGGCGGTTGCGGTGGCCGGACGACATGCGCGAGCTGGCCGCCGACCGCGCCGCCAAGGGATTCAACGTCATCCAGATCGTCGCCGGGCTGTATCCCGACATGAAGCCGTTCGACGAGCGCGGCGCCGGCGACGGCGGCTTCCCGTGGGCGGAGGATTTCTCCACCATCAATCCCGGCTACTTCGACGCCGCCGACCTGCGCATAGCCCACCTGGTGCGCGCCGGGCTGATGCCGTGCGTGGTCGGCTTCTGGGGCTACTTCCTGGACGTCGCCGGCGCGGACGTCCTCAAGGCGCACTGGCGCTATCTGATCGCCCGCTGGGGCGCGTATCCGGTCGTGTGGTGCGTGGCCGGCGAGGCGCTCATGCCGTACTACACCACGGAAGCCGCCCGGGAGATGAAACGGCGGTACTTCCGCGGCGAGCCGTGGTTTCCGGCCGACCGCCGGGCCGCCTGGTCCGACCTGGCGCGCTTCATCAAGCGCACCGACGGTCACGGCCGGCTGGTGACCATTCACCCCAACCGCGTCGGTACCGATCAGGTCGACGATCCCGCCACGCTCGACCTCAACTGGCTGCAGACCGGCCACAACGGGTACCCGGCTACCGTGCAGGCGGTCGACATGGTGGAGCGGGCGCGGGCCGCCGAGCCGCGCATGCCGGTGCTCGACAGCGAAGGCAACTACGAGATGATCCGCGGCACCAACCGCGATGATATCCAGCGGTTCAAGTTCTGGTCGACCATGCTGGCCGGCGCCGCCGGCTACAGCTACGGCGCAAACGGCATCTGGCAGGTCGACCGCGCCGACCGCCCCTACGGCGCATCGCCGCACGGGACCGGTTGGGGCGGCAGCCCGTGGGACCAGGCGATGTCGTTCGCCGGCTCCGCGCAGGTCGGCGTCGGCAAGCGCATCCTGGAGCGCTTCGAGTGGTGGCGCTTCGAGCCGCACCCGGAGTGGGCCGAGCCCGCGCAGAGCCCGGCCGACCGCCACCTGGTCTACGCCGCCGGCATCGCCGGCGGGACGCGGGTGCTTTACGTACCGTGCGAGGTGATGCAGCCGGTCACCGCGTGCGCGTTGGAGGCCGGCCGCGCCTACCGCGCCGAGTTCGTCGACCCGTCCACCGGCCGGCAGCACGGCCTCGGCCTGGTGCGCGGCGACGACGCCGGACGCTGGGCGGTTCCGCAGCCCCCGTTCTTCCACGACTGGCTGGTGGTGCTGGCCCCGGCCTCTGAGCACCGAGACCATCAAGGTTGATGCATGGCGATTACTGTCACCATTTGTTCAGTTGACCTTGATTCACCGCTGAGCCGGTTTCCGAACGGGCAGTCGACCGTCACCATCGACAGCGCCCGCGACATGGCCGACCTGCTCGGCCAGATCACCGCGCTCCACCCCGACCTGAAGAAGTACCTTACCCCTGAAGGCCGGGTGATGGACTTCGTGCTCATGGCCGTGAACGACGACCGCATCCGACGACGAGAGTGGGAGGCGACGCCAATCGGTGACGGCGACCGAATCTCCATCGTGCAGGTGAGCGGCGTCGTGTGAATCATGGCGGCGCTTTGCGGCTGTACGTAGGCCCGCCGGCGTGAAGGCCCCGGCGGCCGGCGCGCGGCCGGGACACCGGCTGGTCGACGGCATCCCGGTGTGGGGCGAGCCCGACGCCGGGGCGGTGGCGCAGATGCGCCGGTGCGCCGCGCAGGCCGAGCGGGCGGCGCTCATGGCCGACCACCATCTGGGGTACGCGGTGCCGATCGGCGGCGTGGTCGCCTACGCGGAACGGATCAGCCCGTCCGGGGTCGGCTACGACATCTCCTGCGGCAACAAGGCGGTGCTCCTCGACGCCGACGCCGCGGAGGTGCGCCGCAACATCCGGCCCATCATGGACGACCTGTGGCGCGCCCTGTCGTTCGGCGTCGGCCGCAAGAACCCGGAGCCGGTCGATCACCAACTGTTCGACGACGACCCGGCGTGGGACGTCCCCGCAGCCGGCGCGCTCCGCGACCAGGCCCGCGCGCAGCTCGGCACCATCGGCTCCGGCAACCACTTCGTCGACCTGTTCACGGACGAGCGGTCCCGCGTCTGGGCCGGCGTCCACTTCGGCTCGCGCGGCCTCGGCCACAAGCTGGCCACCCACTTCATCAAGGCCGGCGGCGGCGCCGACGGCATACACGTCGACCCGGTGCTCCTGGACACCGCCGGCGCCCTGGGGCAGGAATACTTGGCCTGCATGCGCCTGGCCGGGCGGTACGCCTACGCCGGCCGCGACTGGGTGTGCGCACGGGTCGCCCGGCTGCTCGGCGCCCGAATCCTGGACGAGGTGCACAACCACCACAACTTCGCCTGGCGCGAGCGCCACTTCGGACAGGATCTGTGGGTCGTGCGCAAGGGAGCGACGCCCGCCTTCCCCGGCCAGCGCGGCTTTGTCGGCGGCACCATGGGCGACGTCTCCGTGATCGTCGAGGGGCTCGCCGGCCCGGAGTCCGAGCTCGCCCTGCACTCGACCATCCACGGCGCCGGGCGCGTCATGTCCCGTACGCAGGCGGCCGGCAAGACCCGAATCCGCCGCGGGCGGCGCGTCCGGCTCACCGAAGGACAGGTCACCCGCGCGATGATGCGGCGCTGGCTCGACCGGCGCGGCGTGGAGCTGCGCGGCGCCGGCACGGACGAATCCCCGCACTGCTACAAGCGGATCGAGGAGGTGCTGCGCTATCACGACGGCACCATCAGGGTGCTCCACGTGCTGGAGCCGATCGGCGTCGCCATGGCGGCGGCGGACGAGATCGACCCCTTCCGGGACTGAGCCCGCTGTCGGCGGCGGCCTACTCCCAGGTCTGCACGAACATGCCGTACCCGCAGTCCCAACCGGGTTCGGTCTCCACGACGCCGTACATCTCCACGTCCACCGCGCCGACGCCGGTCTCGTGTTTCCACCGGACGCCGTCGACGTAGATCGCGGCGGAGACGGCGCCGAGCGGCTGACTGCTCCGCGCCCGCAGCCGGACGTACGCATCGCCGCGCACCCGCTCGGTCCGGCTCCACGGCGTCGGCTCGTATCGATAGGTGCCGAGGTCGCCGTCGGCGCCGAAGACTTCGATGTCGACGTTGCCGGCGGTCGACGTCACCTCGTAGCGCACGTTCGCTGCCGTCAGGCCGTAGCGGCAGTCGTAGGTGACGTCGGTGACGCACGACGCCAGCAGCGCCGCGGCCATCAGCGGAAGCGCAGCCGCGGCGGCCCGCCGCACGGGTCCTGATCGGCGCCGCAACCCGGTCATCATCTGCCGGCCCGCATGGTACCCGAACGGACGCGGGATCGCGTGGGGTGTATCATCGGCCCATGCGCGACGACCGGAGGATCATGCATCGATGGCAGCCGTGAACATTCGAGCCGAGGCTTTGGAGGCGTTCTGCACCGAGGCGATGCGGAGGGCCGGGTTGAGTCAGGACGACGCGGCGCTGTCGGCGCGCGTGTTCGTCACCACCGACACCTGGGGCACCTTCACCCACGGCACCCGGCAGATACGCGGGCTGATGAAGAACGCGCGCCGCGGCCGGCTGGCGGCCGGCGCCCGGGAACGGATCACCGCCGAGGGTCCGTCATGGGCGATCGTCGACGCCCGGGACGGCATGCCGCCGGCCATCTCCTGCCGGGCGGTCGACGTGGCGGTCGCCAAGGCGCGCCGGACCGGCATGGCCTACGTCGGCGTGCGGCGCTCAAGCCACTACGGGGCGGCCGGCTACTACGCCAACCTGATCGCCGAACACGGCATGTTCGGCATGTCGATGTGCAACGTGGAGCCGTGCATGACCGTGCCCGGCGGCAAGAGCCGCATCCTGGGCACCAACCCAATCGCCTACGCGGCGCCGACCGGCGGCGAACGGACCATCATGTTCGACGTAGCCACCAGCGCGGTGGCGGCGACCAAGATCTTCGCCGCCAAGAACGAGGGGCGGTCGATCCCGGACACGTGGCTGGTCGACTCCGATGGAGTCCCGACCACCGACCCCGCCATCTTCCCGGAATCGGGGGCGCAGCTGCCGATGGCCGGCCACAAGGGCTACGGGCTGGCGGTGTTCGTGGAAATCCTCACCGCGGCGCTCACCGGATCGGCCATGATGAGCGGCGTCCACAGCTGGGTGGCCGACGACCCGGAACCGTCCGACCAGGGCCACGCCTTCATCGCCATCGACGTCGGCGCGATCATGCCGGCCGCCGAATTCCATCGGCGGATCGACGCCATGACCGCCGAGATCGCCGGCGCGGAGATGGCGCCGGGCCAGCGCATCTACCTGCCGGGGCAGATGGAATGGGAGCGGCGCGAGCGGGCGCTACGCGAAGGGATCGACCTGCCGGAGGACGTCCTGATCAGCCTGCGCGGCCTGGCCGCCGACTCCGGCGTCAACCCCGCCGACTACGGCATCGACCTGGGCGGCTGAGGCGCCGACCTGGCTGGCGCCGCCGTCTACGGCGGGCCGAAGTGGTCGCCCCAGGATCGGGCCAGCTCTCTGCCGTCGGCTTTGAGCGCCCGCCGTTCGTCCGGGGTGAGCGGCCGTGCGCGGTGCGCCCAGCGCACGTTCTGTTCGAGCTCGGTCTGGCTGAACATGCCGATCACGGCGATGGCGACGCCGGCCTGATCGAGCGCCCAGCGCAACGCCGGCTCATGGTCGACCGGCCCCTTGGCGGTGAGCGCGGCCGGCCGCGGCGTCTCGTACTTCATGCCCGTGGCGCCGCCGTACACCTTCATCGCCGCGATTCCGACGTCACGCCGGTGCGCGACCGGCAGCACCTGCCGCTCGAAACCGTAGGTGTGCTGATCGCCGTAGTTGACCGGCACCATGATCACGTCCAGGTCGTGTTCGGCCAGCGCCCGCGCCGACTGCGCCGGCTGGCTGTGGCTGGTAAAGCCGATGAAGCGCGTCATGCCGGCGCGCTTGGCCTGCCGCAGCCCGGCGAGCGCCCCGTCCTTGCCCAACACCTGCTCCGCGTCGCGCGCGCCCAGGTGGTGGACGTAGGCGATGTCGACCTGATCGGTGCCGAGGTCGCGCAGCGATTGGGCCAGCGAATCGAGCGCCTCCCGCGCGGTGTCGACCGGCGCTTTGGTGACCAGGGTCACCTCGTCTCGCCGCTCGGCCAGCACGTCGCGCAGCTGCCGGTGCGCGCGGCCGTAGCCGGGGGCGGTATCCAGGTAGGTGACCCCCAGGTCGATCGCGCGGTGGAACAGCTCGATCGCGTCCCGGTCGTCAAGCCCAAAGCCGCCCGGCGCGGTGCCGAAACCCAGAATCGGCACCTCCAGGTCGGTCTTGCCCAACCGGCGGGTCGGTAGCGGCGCGGTCGCCGCCGGCGGCGCGCCGGCGCCGTTGCCCTGCTCCTGCGCGGGCGGCCGTTCCACTACGAGCGTACCTTCACGTTCCATGGCTCTCTCCTCCATCCGGTCAGCTGCTCCGGGTCGTCGCGTTCAGAAAGTCACGCGCATCATCGCCCGAAAAGAACATCAAGACTACCTGCCGGGGCTGCTCGTTACCCGCCAGGAACGCGCGGATCGACCGGTGGGCGACGCGCGCCGCCGCGTCCTTGGGGTAGCCGAAGACCCCGGTGGAGATCGCCGGGAAGGCGATGCTCCGCACCGGCGCGGCGCCGCCCAGGGACGCGGCCAGATGCAGGCTGGACCGATAGCACGACGCGAGCAGCGCCGGCTCCCCGGAACGGCCGCCGTGCCACACCGGCCCGACCGTGTGGATCACGTAGCGCGCCCGCAGCCGGCCCGCGCCGGTGGCGACCGTCTGCCCGGCCGGCAGACCGTCCGGCAGGACCGCGGCGCGGATGCGCCGGCATTCGGCCAGCAACTCCGGCCCGGCGGCGCGATGGATCGCGCCGTCCACCCCGCCCCCGCCGAGCAACGACGAGTTGGCCGCGTTGACGATGGCGTCGACGTCGAGCGTGGTGATGTCACCGATCCGCACCTCCAGCCGCCCATCGAGCACGCTCCGCACCACGCTCACCGCGCCATCTCCCGTCTCACGGTAGCACGTCCGCCGTCATTCGTTCCACCCCGCGCATTGACGCGGCGACGATGCCCCGCGCATCATACGAGCCATCATGAGTCGCCGGTCTACTCGCTCCACGGAGCCGGAAAGGGCGTGAATTGACGGTACGAGGACTCGACCGGCAGCTCGACTTCGATTTACCGGCGCCGTGCGCCGATGCCGATGACTCGCTCATCGACCGATCGCCCGACGGCGCGCCGCGAACGACCCCCGAGATTCTCCATGGCGACGCGTTCGAGCTGATCGAGCGTCTCGCTGACGACTCGGTCGACTTGATCATCACCAGCCCTCCGTATTGGGGCCATCGAACGTATGGGCTGGAACACAACTGGGGCATCCTCCAAGAATGGGAGAAACATGCATCCCGCTCGACGCCTCCGTCCTGGGAATGGTACCGCGAGCACGGCGGAGTCCTCGGTCTGGAACCGATACCGGAGTGGTACGTATCCAATCTCGTCTCATTCTTCCATCGAGCCGCGCCCAAGCTCAAAAGCCGCGGCAGCATCTGGATCAACGTCGGCGACACGTATTTCGCCCGCTGGTCGAGCATCCGCGATCACGGACGCCAGGGGCTTGGCGACGACCGGCGGCATCGCCGCAGAACGCCGATGGGAGGATACCTGCAGGAGAAACAGCTGTTGCTGATCCCGTCTCGCTTCGCCATCGCCATGGAGCACGATCGATGGATATTGCGCAACGACCTGATCTGGTTCAAACCGAACGTGCCGCCACGCCCGGAGAAGGACCGCCTGCGTCTGGCGCACGAGCACTTCTTTCACTTCGTCAAGAGACCCAAGGAAGGCAGAGCGAGCTACTATTACGACATGTCCCACGTGGAGGGGTGTGGTTTGGACGTGGTGGAATGCACCGCTCGACCGGGCAGGAACGGACATTCGGCGACGTTTCCCGCTGACCTGATCAAGCCGCGCATAGCCAGCTCATGCCCGGCCGGCGGCGTCGTCCTCGATCCCTTCTGCGGAACCGGTTCCGCGGTCCGGTGCGCCGCTGAACTCGGCCGCCGCGCACTGGGGTTCGAGCTCGTCGAGCGATTCTCCGGCGCCTTGCAGCGAACGCACTGAAGCGATGACCACCAACCGAGACAACGATTACCTTCTCGGCCTTGTCCGTGAGCTGCGCAAGCTGCCGCACGAGACCGAATGGGTCGAGTTCAAGGTCGATCACGACCAGCCGGATCGTATCGGTCAATACATCTCCGCGCTGGCCAACGGAGCGGCGCTCCGCGGCAAGACGAACGCGTATGTGCTCTGGGGAATCGAGAACCACGCGCACGCAATCGCGGGCACCGCCTTCTCGCCGGGTACCGCGAAGAAAGGCAATGAGCCGCTGGAGACCTGGCTGCTGAGGCTTCTGAACCCTCGTATCGACTTCCGCTTTCATGACGTTGTGGCCGATGGGGCGCGAGTCGTGCTCCTGGAGATCGACCGAGCGACTCGGCAGCCGGTCTCATTCGGCGGTGTGGAGTACATCCGAGTGGGAAGCACCACGAGGAAGCTCAAGGATTTCCCGGAGAAGGAGCGGGAACTCTGGCGAGTGTTCGACCGAGTATCCTTCGAAGACGGATTCGCCGCGGAACGGGTGAGCGGTGAGGACGTTCTGCGCAGGCTGGACTATCCGGCCTATTTCGACCTTCTTGGGGCGCCGCCGCCCGATGGACGCGCCGCCATCCTCGACGCGCTGCGGAGAGATCGAATCGTCGCGCCCGGGAAGGCCGGCGGCTTCGACATCACCAACGTGGGCGCGGTCCTGCTGGCCAGGAATCTCGGCGACTTCCGTCGCCTGAGCCGTAAGCGCCTGCGGGTGATCGAATACCGCGGCGCCGGCCGCACCGAGGCGTTGAAGGAACACGAGAGCGCCAAGGGCTACGCATCCGGGTTTGAGGAGCTGGTGGACTACATAGACGCCAGGTTGCCGGCGAAAGAAGAGATGGGGCAGGCGTTGCGCAAAGAGGCGCCGGATTTCCCGAAGCCGGCGGTGCGCGAGCTGGTCGGCAACGCGCTTATCCATCAGGACTTCTCGGTGACCGGCGCCGGGCCGATGGTCGAAATCTTCGACGGCCGCATCGAGATCACGAATCCCGGCGAGCCGCTGGTGGAAACGCAGCGCTTCCTGGACAGTCCGCCCACTTCGAGGAACAAAGCGCTTACATCGCTCATGCGCCGCTTTCGGATTTGTGAGGAACGGGGCAGCGGCATCGACAAGGTCGTGGCCGAGATCGAGCGTCACCACCTGCCGGCCCCGCTCTTCGAGGCGCCGCCGAACTTCACCCGGGTCGTGCTCTTCGGCCGCAAGCCGATGGCCGACATGGATCGAGCCGAGCGGGTGCGGGCCTGCTATCTGCACGCCTGCCTGCAGTACGTGAATCGTCAGCGTATGACCAACGCTTCGCTCCGCGAACGATTCGGAATTGCTGACAACAACGCCTCTATGGCGTCACGGTTCCTCAATGAAGCGATGACGGCGGGCCTCATCGCGATCGCGGATCCCGATGTCGGGACGCGAAATCGCAGTTATGCTCCCTTCTGGGCGGCGCCCGCATCGGATTGGAATGATACGGTGCTCAACCGATGAGAGGTTGCTTGACGGTTGTTTGATCGAAGCGCGGCAAATGAGCGTTCCGATTACACAAATACCTACTTCATAATACTTTATTTGCTTGACTGTTGCTTGATCGAAGCCCTGTTCTGCGATTGCTTGACGGTTGCTTGATCGAAACGCGGCAAATGAGCGTTCCGATTACACAAATGGTTATTTCATAATACTTTATTTGCTTGACGGTTGCTTGATCGAAGCCTGTTCTGCGATTGCTTGACGGTTGCTTGATCGGAAAGCGGCAAATGGGCGTTCCAGTAAAGCAAGTACTTATTGAAACACGCTTTATTTGCTTGACGGTTGCTTGATCGGAAGCTGCCGCCGCTCTGCCTTGCGGCGCATCCGGCGCACGGCATACGATACCGGACCGTCCGGCGGAACCGAAAGGGAGGAGACCATGCGATCGGCGCACGAAATGAGAATCGGACTGGGGCAGTTCCGGGAGCTCACCGACGAGAAGCTCGCCTTCATCAAGCAGCTCGGCGCTGACGACTTCCTGATGAACACCCCTAACCTGCCCGGCGACCGGCGGTGGGAGCTGGCCGACCTGACGGCGTTGCGGGAGCGCGCCGATGCCGCCGAGCTGCGGCTGATGTGCCTGGAGAACGTGCCGGTGACCTTCTACGACAAGGCCATGCTCGGCCTGCCCGGCCGCGACGAGCAGATCGAGCACGTACAGGCGACCATCCGCAACATGGGCCGCGCCGGCATCCCGATCCTGGGGTACCACTGGATGCCGAACCAAGTGTGGCGCTCCCCGGAGCGCGCGCGGCTGCGGGGCGGCGCGCTGGCCACCCGCTTCGACCTGGCCGAGCACCGGGACGCTCCCCTCACCCACGGACGCCGCTTCGACGACGCCGAGATGTGGGCCAACTACGAATACTACCTGCGCGCGGTGCTGCCGGTCGCCGAGGAGGCCGGCGTCACGCTGGCGCTCCACCCGGACGACCCGCCGGTGCCGTCGCTCGGCGGCGTGGCCCGCATCTTCCGCAACTTCGCCGGCTTCAAGCGCGCCATCGACACGTTCGACAGCCCCAATCACGGCCTCGACTTCTGCATGGGCTGCTGGTCGGAGATGGGTCCGAACGGCGTGCTCGACGCGGTGCGCCACTTCGGCGGCCGGAACCGCATTGTCTACGTCCACTTCCGCGACGTGCAGGGCGAGGTTCCGTGCTTCAACGAGTGCTTCATCGACCAGGGCAACGTCGACACGTTCGCGGTGGTGCAGGCGCTGCGCGAGACCGGATTCACCGGCTTCATGATCACCGACCACGTGCCGGCCATGGTCGACGACACGGCATGGGGCCACCGCGGCCGCGCCTACGCGATCGGCTACATCCGCGCGCTCATCGACGTCGCGCGCCGCGCCGCCTGACCGGGCGCCGCGCCGCCTGACCGGTCAGATGCGCGCCTGGTACTCGTAGAGCCGGCGGTAGCGGCCGTCCGCGGCGATGAGCCGGTCGTGTGAGCCGCGCTCGACGATCCGCCCCTCCTCCACCACCAGGATCTGATCGGCGCGCCGGATCGTGCTGAGCCGGTGGGCGATCACCAGCGTGGTGCGGCCCACCATCAGCTCGGCCAGGCTCTGCTGGATCAGCGCCTCGCTCTCGGTGTCGAGATTGGACGTCGCCTCATCCAGGATCAGCACGCGCGGGTCGGCCAGTATGGCGCGCGCCAGCGCCACCCGCTGCCGCTGCCCGCCCGACAGCTTGACGCCCCGTTCGCCGATCAGGGTCTCCAGCCCGTCGTCGAACCGGTCGGTGAACTCGTCGACGTGCGCGGCGCGCACCGCCCGCTGCAGGTCCTGCTCGCCCGCCTGCGGCCGCGCGAACAATATGTTGTCGCGGATGGTTCCCTCGAACAGAAACTCGTCCTGCAGCACCACGCCGAGCTGGCGGCGGTAGCTGTCCAGCGTGACGGTGGTCAGGTCGTACCCGTCGATAGTCACCACGCCGGAATCCGGCAGCAGGAAGGACGCCGCCAGTCCCGCGATGGTGGTCTTGCCCGATCCGGAGGTGCCGACCAGCGCCGTCATGGTGCCCGCCGCGGCATGCAGACTCACGTCGTGCAGCACCGCCTGATCCTCCCGGTACCCGAAGGAGACGCCTTCCAAGGCAATGTCGCCCCGCAAGCGCGGCAGCGCCACCGTCCGCCCCGGTTCGCGCCCCTCCGGCCGCTTTGCCAGCACCTCCTCCGTCCGGTCCAGACCGGCGAACGCCTCGGTGATCTCGGTGCCTATGCGGCTCATCTGCACGATGGGGGCGATCATGAAGCCGAGGTACAGGCTGAACGACACGAAGTCGCCGATCGTCATGGCGCCGCGCAGCATCAGCGCCGCGCCGACGCCCATGATCAGCACCGCCGACAGCCCCATGATCAGCCCGCCGCCGCTGGTGAGCAGGCTGGTCGCGGTGAGCGACTTGCGCACGTTGTCGAAGATGCGCTCCACCCCGCGCGAGAAGACCCGGTCCTCATGCGATTCGGCGTGGAAGCCCTTGATCACGCGGACGCCGCTCAGCGACTCGGTGAGCCGGCCGGTCACCTCCGCGTTGATGGCGCCCCGCTCGCGAAAGATCGGACGGATCGCCCGAAACGCCTTGCCCGACACCACGCCGAACACCAGCAGCGGCAGCAGCGTGAACAACGTCATCCGCACGCTGATGCGGAGCATCAGGATCAGCGCGACCACGGCCGTCAGCCCGCCGCCCACCAGATGCACCAGCCCGGTGCCGATCAGGTTGCGCACCCCCTCCACGTCCCGCATGACGCGCGACACCAGCGCGCCGGTCTGATTGTCGTCGAAAAAGGCGACTGGCAGGCGGATCAGGTGGCGCTGCACGCGCGCCCGCAGCAGCGCGATCAGGCGCTGCGCCTGCACGCTGAGCAGCCGCGTCAGCAGGAACGAGGTCACCGCCTGCATCAGCACGGCGCCGCCCACCACCGCCAGCAGCAGCGGCAGCAGCGACGTGTTCTGCTCGCCGACGACGTCGTCGACCAGCACTTGCGACGCCCCCGGCAGCACCAGCCCGGCCAGCCGGTTGATGGCGATCAGGGCCAGCCCCAGCAGCAGCAGCCAGCGCCGCGGCCAGATGATGGTGACCAGCGCGCGGCGGATGCTGGCCCGCGACAGCGACGGACGCTTGGTGTTCGGTCCGTCCAGCGCGCCGGGGTTGCGGCTCCGGGCGGCGGCATGCGTGCTCATCGGCTCCGTTCCCGGTCGATCATGGTATGGGCTCCCTCCTCCGCTATGATGCACCGATGCGGCTGAGTCAGGAACAGGTCCGCCGGTACCGGGAGGCCGGGTACCTGCTCTTCGAGGGTCTGCTCGACGCGGCCGAGGCGCGGGCGTTGCGCGCGGCGCTGCCGGCGGTCCTGAGCCGGACCGGACCGGAGGTGATCCGCGAGCAGGACGGCGCCGGCGCGCGGCTGGTGTTCGGCGCGCACCGGTTTTCCGAACCGTTCCGCCGCCTGCCGCTGCTGCCGCGGTTGCTGGAGCCGGTCCGGCAGCTGCTCGGCGGCGACGTGTACCTGCACCAGAGCCGGCTCAACCCCAAGGAGGGGTTCGGCTCCGGGGCGCGCTGGGACTGGCACCAGGACTACAGCGCCTGGCGGCGCGTGGACGGCATGGAGCGGCCCGACTGCATCATGGCGTCGGTCTTCATAGACGACTGCTCGGTGGAGCGGTCGCCGCTGCTGGTGATCCCGCGGTCGCACCGCCGCGGATCCATCGACTCGGTCGAGCTGCACCGCGACGCCAGAGGGTACTCGCTGTACGAGCTCGACCGGCCCACCGTGGCGCGGCTGGCCAGCGAACACGGCATCAAGCCGCTGATCGGCGGCGCCGGCACCGTGGCGCTGGTCGACTGCAACCTCATCCACGGCTCCGCGAACAACATCTCCCCGTGGCGGCGCGCGATCCTGTACCTGATCTACAACGCGTGCGGCAACGCCTGCACCAACGGCGACCGCCCCTGGTTCCAGAACAACCGCGACTTCACCCCGCTGCAGGCGGCCGGCGACACCCTTACTTGACAACGGTCGGCGCACGGGCCGTATGTTCTGGCCCGTGCCCGCCAAATCCGCTCACCCAACCAAGGCCCTGGTCATCGTCGAGTCGCCGGCCAAGGCCAACACCATCGCCCGCTTCCTGGGCAACGGCTACGTGGTCGAATCGTCGATCGGCCACGTCCGCGACCTGCCGCGCAGCGCCGCCGACGTCCCCGCCCGCTACAAGGAGCTGCCCTGGGCGCGCCTCGGCATCGACGTCGACAACGGCTTCAAACCGCTCTACTTGGTGTCGCCCGACAAGCGGAAGCAGATCAGGAAGCTGAAGGACCTGCTGGCCGCCGCCGACGTCCTGTACCTGGCCACCGACGAGGACCGCGAGGGCGAGGCGATAGCCTGGCACCTGTGCCAGGTGCTCGACCCGCCGAAGGGGATGGACGTGAAGCGCATGGTGTTTCACGAGATCACCCGGCCCGCCATCGAGGCGGCGATCGCCGCCCCGCGCGACATCGACCGCCGGCTGGTCGACGCGCAGGAGGCGCGGCGCATCCTGGACCGTCTGTACGGCTACGAGGTGTCGCCGGTGCTCTGGAAGAAGGTCCAGCCGCGCCTGTCGGCCGGCCGCGTGCAGAGCGTCGCCACCCGCATCGTCGTCGAGCGCGAGCGGGAGCGCATGGCGTTCAAGGCGGCCCGGTACTGGAGCCTCAAGGCGACGTTCGGCGTCCTCGGCCCGGTCGACGCCGCCGCGCCGCGCGACTTCACCGCGTTGCTGGCCGCGCTGGACGGCAAGCCGGTCGCCGGCGGCTCCAGCTTCGCGCAGGACGGGACGCTCAAACGCGCCGGCGCCGTCCACCTCGACGAGGCGGCTGCGCGCGCCCTCACCGCGGCGCTGCAGGAGACGGAGTTCCGCGTGCGGGGCGTGGAGCGCAAGCCGTACCGGCGCCGGCCGGCGGCGCCGTTCATGACCTCCACCTATCAGCAGGAAGCCGGCCGCAAACTCCGCATGTCGGCGACCGCGGCGATGCGCGCGGCGCAATCGCTGTACGAGAAGGGGTACATCACCTACATGCGCACCGACAGCACCACCCTGTCGCAGGCCGCGTTGCGCGCCGCGCGGGACGCGATCGCGCAGCGGTTCGGCCGGACCTGCCTGCCGCCGTCCCCGCGCCGCTACGCCAAGAAGGTGAAGAACGCCCAGGAAGCGCACGAGGCGATCCGCCCGGCCGGCGACCGGTTCCGCGCCCCGGAGGAGGTGCGCGGCGCCGTGTCGAGCGGCGAAGCGGCGGCCTACGAGCTGATCTGGAAGCGCACGATCGCCTCGCAGATGACCGACGCGACCGGCAGCACGGTGCAGATTCGCGTCGCGGGAGCCGCCGCCGACGGGCGCGAAGCCGAGTTCACGGCGGCGGGCACCACGATCAGCCATCAGGGCTTCCGCCGCGTCTACTCGGAGGGGACCGACGCCGAGGGGGGACCCGCGGAGCGGCAGAACGGCGACGCCGAGCGTCCGCTCCCGGCGGTGGCCGAAGGCGACCGCCTGGGACTGGAAGGGTTGGAGCCGGCCGGGCACGAAACCGCGCCGCCGGCCCGCTACACGGAAGCATCGCTGGTGAAACGGCTCGAAGAGTTGGGCGTGGGCCGGCCGTCGACCTACGCCGCGATCATGAACACCATCCAGGACCGCGGTTACGTCTGGAAACGGGGATCGGCCATGATCCCCACCTTCACCGCCTTCTCGGTGGTGCGGCTGCTGGAGCAGCACTTCTCCGACCTGGTCGACTACACCTTCACGGCGCGGATGGAAGACGACCTGGACAACATCGCCACCGGCGACGAGCGGTCGCAGCCGTGGTTGCGCCGCTTCTACTTCGGTGACGAAACGGCGGAGGGCGGCGCCGAGGGCGGCGCCGAGACCGCGGACGCCGCCGAGACCGCGGACGCCGCCACGGGGCCGGACGGCGGCCCGCAGTCCGACGGAAGAACGCCGGGACTCAAGGCGATGGTCTCGGACCGGCTGGGATCGATCGACGCCCGCCAGGTCAACTCGGTGGCGATCGGCGCCGACGGCAGCGGCGCCGACGTGGTGGCGCGCGTGGGGCGCTTCGGCCCGTACGTGGAACGCGGCCCGCAGCGCGCCACGCTGCCCGGCGAGCTCCCGCCCGACGAGCTCACCGTCGACCGCGCGCTGGAGCTGATCGACGCGCCCAACGACGACCGCGTGCTCGGCGACGATCCGGACACCGGGCTGCCGGTGACCGCCCGCGCGGGACGCTTCGGCCCGTACGTGCAGATCGGCGCCGCCAAGGACGCCGGCAAGAAGAAGCCCCGGACCGCGTCCCTGCTCACGTCGATGACGCTCGACACCATCGACCTGGCGGACGCCCTGCAGCTGCTGTCGCTGCCGCGCACCGTGGGCGCGGACCCGGCCGACGGCACGCCGATCACCGCCCGTAACGGCCGGTACGGGCCGTACATCCAACGGGGTTCCGACAGCCGTACGCTCGAATCGGAAGCGCAGCTGTTCAGCATCACGGTGGAGGAGTGCCTGGCGCTCCTGGCGCAGCCGAAGCAACGCCGCCGGCAGGCGCCCAAGCCGCCCCTGCGCGAGATTGGGGCCGACCCGGCGACCGGCCTGCCGATGGTGATCAAGGAGGGCCGCTGGGGCCCGTACGTCACCGACGGGCAGACCAACGCCTCGCTCCGCACCGGGGACGACGTCGAGCGGCTCACCGTCGAACGGGCGGCCGAGCTCCTGCAGATCCGCCGCGAACGGGGACCGGCCACGCGCGCCGCCCGCCGCCCGGCCGCGCGCAAGCCGGCCGGGCGCAAGACGGCAGCCGCCAAGCGTCCCGCCCGGCGCAGAGCCGCTTCCTGATCGGCCGCGCCCGCGCGTTGACACCGGACGCGCGGGCCGGTAGCGTGCCGCCCAGACAGTAACGACAGGCAGACCTTGCCCGGTGCCTTCGGGGAAACGAAGGCCGAACAGGGAAAACGGTGAGAATCCGTTGCGGTGGCGCCACTGTGACCGGTGAGCCGCCCGCACGCGCCATTTGCCGAGAGTGGCGCAGCCACTGTCCGCAGTGGGATTGACCCCGATCAGGGGTCGGCCCCGAACGGATGGGAAGGCGCGGGAGCGGCGTTGAGCCGGGAGCCAGGAGACCTGCCGGGCAAGGCTTGAGTGACCGCTCTCCGCTCAGGGAGCGCCTCAGATCGAGCCCTTTTCCCGATCCGGGAGCACCGCCGGCGCGTCTTCGCCGCCGGTCCGGATACCTGGGGGACAGGTCGGTTTCGGGGGCGGCGTCCCCGCGCGCCGAGCGGCGAAGGAGCGGCTCGGGTGCGGGGCGAACGGACACGTCGGGGCGGGCAGGCAACTCGGGACGGACAGGCAGGTGATGCGCTGGCGCGGTCGCCGGTCGTCGCGCGGCTGGCGGGCGGCGGCGCGCTGCTCGCCGCGGGCGCGGCGGTGCTGATCGTGACCGCCGCCGCGGTCGGCCCGTACGCCATCCCGCTTTCCCACACCATCGCCATCCTGCTGGAGCAGTTCGGCGTGCGCGTCCTGGAGCCGACTGACGCCGAACGCGCCATCGTGGAGACGATCCGGCTGTCCCGCATCACCCTTGCGCTGATCGTCGGCGCCGCCTTGGGCGTGGCCGGCGCCGTGATGCAGGGGCTGTTCCGCAACCCGATGGCCGACCCCGGCATCATCGGCGTATCGACCGGCGGCGCGCTCGGCGCGGTGGCGGCGATCGCGCTCGGCGCGCAGGCGGCGGCGCCGCTGGCGCTGCCGGCCATGGCGTTCGCCGGCGCCGGCGGCGCGCTGGCGCTGGTCTTTGCGGTCGCCTCGGTCGGCGGCCGCTTCTCCATGGCGGCGCTGCTGCTGGCGGGGGTGGCGGTGAGCGCGTTCCTGGCCGCCGTCATCGCCGCCATCGTGCTGTTCACGGAAGACGTCGGCGCCCAGCGGGAGATGATCTTCTGGCTGGCCGGCGGACTCGACGCGTCGCGCTGGGCCGACGTCCGCCTTGCGGCGCCGTTCGCGCTGGCCGGCGCCGCGGTCGCCGTGCTGCTGTCGCGCGACCTCAACCTGCTCATGGTCGGCGAGGAGGAAGCGCGCTCGCTCGGCGTGCGCGTCGGGCTGGTCCGCGCCGTCCTGCTGCTCGCCGCGTCGCTGATCACCGGCGCGGCGGTGGCGTTCTCCGGGACCATCGCCTTCGTGGGGCTGATCGTCCCGCACGCGCTCCGCCTGATCGCCGGCGCCGACCACCGCGTGCTGGTCCCGCTCAGCGCCCTGGGCGGCGCGGTGTTCCTGCTGGCCGCCGACACGGTCGCGCGCACCGTCATCGCTCCGGCGGAGGTGCGCGTCGGCATCGTCACCGCCGTGGTCGGAGCGCCGTTCTTTCTGTTCCTGCTGATCCGTCACAAGACGCGCGCGGGGATGCTGTAAATCGACGCCTGAACACCTGAAACCCAAAACGGAGAAATTCCGTAAACGAAGAGGAGAGAGACACATGAACGTTCGGAAAACGGAACTGCGGACGGCCGTCTGCGGCGCGCTGCTCGCGGCCTGCGCGATCGGCGCGGCGGCGCAGACGCCGGTCGACTATCCGGCCGCGCCCGGCATAGTCGACGTGACCAACCGGGGCTGGCCGCGCAGCGTCGAGACTTCGGAAGGGCTGGTCAGCGTGGCGGCGCCTCCGCAGCGCATCATCGCCCTGTCGCTCGGCCACGACGAGATGCTGCTGGCGCTGGTGGCGCGCAGCCGGTTCGCGGGCGTAGGCCGGTTCACGGCCGATCCGACCTGGTCCAACGTCGCCGATCAAGTCGCCGGCATGGCGACCGTGCAGAGCGGCGTCGAGGCGGTGCTGGCCATGCGGCCCGACGTGGTGGTGGCCTCCCGGTACACCGCCGCGGACCTGATCGACCTGATCGAGGAGGCCGGCGTCCCGGTCGTGCGCGCGGAGCTCGAAAGCTCGGCGGCCGGCAACATCCCCAACATCCTGCTGCTCGGCTACCTGCTCGGCGTCGAGGAACGCGCATTGGATCTGGTCGCCGAAATCGAGCGGCGGCTGGCGCTGGTCGCCGCTCGGGTGCCGCCGCCCGGCGACCGGTCGCGGCCGGCGGTCCTGTCGATCGCCCGCTTTGCGGAGACGACCAGCGCGGCCGGCGGCGGCTCCACCGAAGGCGGCATCATAGAAGCCGCCGGGGGCGTCAACGCCGCCGCCCGCGACGGCGTCTCCGGCCATCAGCCGGTGAGCGCGGAGTCGATCGCCGCCATGAACCCGGACGTGATCCTGATCACGCAACCGGCCGACTCCGGCGGGACGCAGCTGCGCGGCGACCTTATGGCCGACCGGGCGCTCGCCGCGGTCCCGGCGATCAATGAGGAACGGGTGATCGTGGTCGAACCACGCTACTACACGACGCTGTCGCATTGGAACGTGCGCGGCATCGAGGAGACCGCGCGGCTTCTGTACCCGGACCGGTTCCGCGACGTGACGTTCAGCGACTTCGAGCCGTACGCGGGGCCGTGAGCCCGGGCGGCGGCCCGCTGGAAGCGCGCGCGGTCTCCGTCCGCCTGGCCGGCGCGCCGGTGCTCCGCGCGGTGACGTTCGCCGCGCGCGCCGGCCGGGTGACCGCGCTGATCGGCCCCAACGGCGCCGGCAAGAGCACCCTGTTGCGGGTGATGGCCGGCGTGCTGCGCCCCGGCGCGGGCTCGGTGTGGCTGGGATCGGCGGCGCTGGCGGCGTTGCCGGCGCAGGAGCGCGCGCGCCGGATCGCGTATCTGCCGCAGCACGAAGCCGCGCACCCGTTCACGGCGTTGGAGACGGTGCTGATGGGCCGGTACCCGCACCTGAGCCGCTTTGCGCTGGAGGGCGCCGGGGACCGGCGGATCGCGCGCGCGGCGATGCGGCGGACCGAGACCGAACGGTTCGAGCGCCGGCAGCTCGACCGCATGTCCGGCGGGGAGCGGCAGCGGGTGCTCCTGGCGCGCTCACTGGCGCAACGGGCGCGCGCCCTGCTCCTGGACGAACCGGTCGCCGGCGTCGACCTCCGTCACCGGTTGGCGACCATGGAGGCGTTGCGGGCCGAGGCCGCCGCCGGCGCGGCGGTGCTGGTGGCGCTCCACGACGTGGCGCTGGCCGGCCGCTATTGCGATCAGGTGGGGCTGTTGGCGGATGGCGAGCTGGTGGCCGAAGGGGCGCCGGCGGACGTGCTCACGCCGCAACGGTTCCGGGACGTGTTCGGCGTAGAGGCGGTGGTCGAACGCGACCCGGACACCGGCGCCCCGCACGTCCGCCTGATCGGCCCGGCGCCGGCGCGGCCGGCCGCCTGACCCGGGCCGGCGCGAACGCGCGCCGCCGTTACCGACCGGGCGCCAGCGCCGGTTCGGCCGCGACGGCCGGGCGCACCGGTGTCATCACGGGCGCCAGCGCGTCGAGCCGGCCTTCGATGCGCGCGACGCGCTCACCCAGGGCGTGCAGGTCGCGCCGCATGTCCGCCACGTCGCTCCGTACCCCGTGGTTCAGCGCCAGCATGAGCGGTACCAGCACCGCCGGCAGCGTTATCCCGACCGCCACGATCGCTATCGCTTCCACGCTCATGCCGGCCGCGATACCCCGCCGGCCGGCCCGGCCGCGAACGGGGCCAGCGCCTCGATGCAGGAAGCGGCGCCGAGCATTGCGGACCCGAAGCCTTGGGCCGGCGGCTCCGGCGGCGGGGGCCCCTGCCAAAAGCAGTGTTCGGGCCAACCGCCGTCGGCCCGCTGCCGGCTCAGGATACGCTCCAGCGTCGCCTCCAGCTCGGCGCCCTGCGGCGCGGCGCCCAGCAGCTGCAGGGCGGAAATGGCGCGGGCGGTGCGCAACGTGTCGCCGTAGCCGCCGTCTGCCGTGCGCCGGGCGCGGATCCGCTCCGCCAGCACCGGTCCAAGGTCCTGGAACGCGGGCGCGCCGCGGTCGCGGGCGCGCGTCACGGCGTCGTACAGGTCGATGGCGTCGGGGTAGTAGTGGGACGCCCCCTGCGCCGTTCCTTCCCTCACCAGTTCCGCAAGCCACTCCGCCGCCGGCCGGCCCAGATCGTGGCGGCCCTGGGAGGCGAGATAGCCGACGACGTTGGCGTTCACCACGCTGTCCGGGGGATTCCGTTCGGCGGGCGCGTCGGCGGCCAGCCACGTCTTGAATCTCCCGCGCTCGTCCCGCGCCGCCGGCAGCAGTCTCAGATTGGCGCCGAGCAGCACCCAGGGGTGCCACGAAACCGCCTGCGAACAGATGCTGAGCGAGTCGAGGTCGGGCGGGAGATGCGCCCAGTAGCGCCACGTGCCCGGATAGCCCATTGACCGCACGATGAACTCCGCGGACTTGGCGCCGATCGCCCGCGCCCGGGGGTCGCCGCTGGCCTCCAGGGCCAGCACGCCAAGGCCGGCGACGAACGGGGCGTACTCCGTCACCCCGGGCTCGCCCCGGAGCTCCGGATTGTCGTAAATATGCGACTCCCACGCCCCGTCGGCGCGGATGGATGCTTCCAGAAACGCCAGTCCCCGGTCCATCGCGCCGCGCGCCGCCGCGCGCTGCCGCTGCGCATCAGCCACGGATCGGCTGCCGTTACTGCGCCTCAGACTCCGGCAGCGGAACGGACCGCGCCAGCGCCTCGATGCACGACGCGGTGTCGAGCATCACGCAGCCGAATCCCACATCCGGCGGAACCGGCGGCACGCGACCCTGCCAGTACAGGTTCTGCGGCCAGCTTCCGTCGGGCCGTTGGCGGCTCAGGATGCGCTCCAAGGTGGCCCACAGATCGCCGCCGGCCGGCGCCGCTCCCAACACGTGCAGCGCGGAAAGCGCGCGCGCCGTGCGCAGCGTGTCGCCGTACCCGCCGTCGGCGCCGCGCCGCGCGCGCAGCCGGTCCGCCAGCGCGCTCCCCAGCTCCCGGAGTCCGGGCACGCCCCGCCGGCGGGCGCGGGCCGTCGCGTCATACAGGTCGATGGCGTCGGGATAGGCGTACGAGCTCCCCGCAAAGCCGCCGTCCCGGATCAGGCCGGCGATCCATGCGGCCGCCCGCTCGCCGATGTTGTTCCGTCCCGCCGCCGCCAGGTAGCTGAGGATGTTGGCGGTCACCACGCTGTCGGGGACGTTGGACTCGCCGGGCGGCGCGATCCAGGTGCGGAACTTCCCCGTTTCGTCCAGCGCAGCCTCTATCAGTCCCAGGTTGGCGCCGAACAGCACCCAGGGATGCCACCGGACCGCCTGGGAGCAGACGCTCACGCTGTCCAGGTCGGGCGGGAGGCCCCGGCCGTAGCGCCAGATCGCCGGATAGCTGATGGATCGGGCGATGTACCTCCCGGTCCGCTCCCGGAGCGACCGGAACCGGGGGCCGGCGCAGGCCGCCAGCGTCAGGGAGCCGAGGCCGGCCACGAACGGCGGGTGTTCGTCCACGCACCGTCCCGTCAGTTCGAGGTTGGCGTACTTCCGCGACGTCCAGGCGCCGTCGGCGCGGATGGCCGCTTCCAGGAAGCCGAGACCCCGGTCTACGGCGTCGCGCACCGCCTCCCGGAGCCGCGCCGGGGCCGCAGCCGGCCCGGTCTCAGAAGGCCCGGTCTCAGAACGGTTCAATGGAGCCGGCCTTCGGCGCCGAGCGCTCGGCAACGTCGATGCTCGGCGCCGCCGAGCGCTTGCCGCGCGCGTTGTACTTGGCCGCGGCGTGGAACAGGTTGTACACGACCCTGGCCTGCGGGCAGTGTTGACGGACTTCCTTTTCGTAGGCGCTGTGCATGTCCATGGCGACCGCCTTGATCGCCTCACAACCGGCGGGGCCGAGGAAATCGAAGAACGGGCGCATGTTTTCGCGCCGGTGCCCTCTGGCCACCCACAGAACCCGCTTGGTCACCGCGTCGGTGATCACGGTGGCGTACTTCTTGCCGTTGACCAGCGTGAACTCGTCGACCACCAGCTGGGTCACCCCGTGCAGGTCGACCTTGCCGAAGTCCCGCTGCAGGACCCGCCTGTCCAGGTCACGGACCGTGTCCCACCCCAACCGGTAGAACTCCGCCACCTGCTTGACCGTCATCACCGTGCACATCTGCGCCACGCGGTCGGCAAGCCGTTGCGTCACCCGCGCATAGCGGGCCAGCCACGTCAACCGCTCCAGTTTCGGCCCGCACTGCGGGCACGCCAGCCGCCGCCGCCGCAGTATCAGGATGGCCGGCGTATCCAGGATCGGCAGGTCGCGGACGCGGCGCCGTTCGTACCCGTGCACGGCGGCCACGGTCTGGCCGCAGCCGCCGCAGACCCCGGGCGTCTTGCTGACCGGGTGCAACTCGATTTCGACCATGCCGTTACGCCGCGCGCCGGCCACCACGTCGTAACCGTCCCAATCGCCCAGAACACCGCCGATGTCGATCTTCGCCAACCGTTCCTCCCGGCAGAAACCCCGCCTTGTGGGCGGGAGACGTCCGTGGACGGCAGCATCGCCCTCCCGCGACCGCTTGTCAAGCGGGGCAACCGGCGGTCTCGTACTCATTTCCGGCGCAGGTCGAGCAGCACGCCACCGTATTCTCGCCGCCAGGACCGTTTGCCGAGTTGCCGCGCCGATCGGTACCATGCTCTTGGTGACAGGACAGGTCCATCCTTGCCGAGTCCGGCGCGAGCGATAGCCGGCGTACCGTGGGCGCCGGCGGCGCTCGTGGTTGCCATCTTCGCGGTGGTGGGCATTGCCGTCGTTGACGGCTATGGCGTGTCGCTGGACGCGCCCAAGCAACGCCTCATCGCGCAGATGAATATCGACTACGCGGTGGGCGCCGGCGACCTGCCCACCGGCGCCTCTGACCGCTACTACGGCGTCGCGTTCGAGGCGCCGCTGCTCCTGGTCGAGCGCCTGCTCGGCCTCACCGACAGCCGCGCCATCTTCTTGAGCCGCCACCTGCTCACCCATCTGTTCTTCCTCGCCGGCGGGTGGTTCTGCTATCTGCTTGCCTGCCACCTGTTCGGCGACCGCTATCTGGCGCTGTTCGCCCTGCTGCTGTTCCTGCTCCATCCCCGCATCTACGCCCATTCCTTCTTCAACAGCAAGGACCTCCCCTTTCTGGCGGCGTTCATGATTGCGCTCTATCTGGCGCAGCACGCCTTCCGCCGCGGCACGGTAGCCGCGTTCGCGGCGTGCGGCGTGGGCGTGGGCGCGCTGATCAACCTGCGCATCATGGGCGCGATGCTGTTCGCGGCGGTTGCCGGGCTGCGAGCGCTCGACCTGATGTTGGCGCGCAACCGGGCGGGCCGCCGGCTCGTGGCGGTCACTGCGGCAGCGTTCGCGCTGGCCGCCGCCGGGACCCTGTATGCTCTCTCGCCCTATCTGTGGCGCGACCCGCTGGCGATCGCCGACGCATTCACCGGGCTCGCCTGGCATCCGAGCGTCATGGCCGAGGTCTTTCAGGGCCGATGGGTGCGGTGGCCGTCGATTCCGCCGCACTACCTTCCCACCTACGTGGCGATCACCACGCCGCCGGCCACCCTCCTGCTCTGCCTCATCGGCGCCGGGGCCGCGCTCGGACGCGCCGGCGCACGGCCCGGCAGCCTGATACGCAATACCCGGCTGCGGTTCGAGTGGCTGTTGCTGACGTGCCTGGCGCTGCCGATCGCGGCCGTCATTGCGCTGAACTCCAACATCTACGACGGCTGGCGGCAGATGTACTTCCTCTACGCGCCGCTGTGCCTGCTGGCGGTCTGCGGCCTGCGCGCGCTGCTTGCCGCCGCGCGTCGGCTGCGGTCACCGGCGGCGGCCCGGCTGCGGCGCGGGGTTTCCGCGCTGGCGGCCGCGGCGTTGGTCACCACGGCCGCCGACGTGGTGCGCCTGCACCCGAATCAGGAGGCGTACTTCAACTTCCTGGTCGACCGCCGGACTCCGGAGCACGTACGGAACCACTACGATCTGCTGTATTGGGACACCGAGTATCGGCAACCGCTGGAGTATCTGCTCGCCCGCTATCCCGATTCGACACTCTACGTGGATGGATCGCACATGCCGCGCCTGTTTCGTAATCGGGCACTCCTCCCGGCCGCGGCGCGGCGCAGGATACTGTTCACGCGCCATCCCTTGGACGAAGCTCCCGGACACCCGGCCACCTTCTACGTCAACGGGTACGCGGACGAGCCGCCGCTCGGACCAGTCGTCGACACGCGCATCTACCAGAGCAAGGTGCTGGAAGTCATCACCATGGACCTGTCGCTCGTGGACCCGGCGATCGCCGACCGGTACCGCGCCGCCTACCGCGCCGCAGTTGCCGGCGAGCCGCTGGCGCGGACCGAGTTCGGGTTCGACCTGTACCTGGAAGGCGGCACGCTCACCTATGCCAAGGAGTCGTGCGGCCCGAAAGATACCAAGCCCGGGTTTGTGCTGCGCGCCGTTCCCGTCGACGTCGAGAGAGAGGAGGCGAATCTGCACTTCCACTTCGGCCGCTTCGGCGTGCGGGTCGACGGCCACTGCCTGATCCGGCGGCCGTTGCCGGACTACCCGATCCGAATGCTGAAGGTCGGCCGCGGGGAACGGGAAGATGAGCCCAGCGCCGCTATCGACTTCGAAACCGCCGCCGCCGACAACGAGCGGGACGGCCGCGCGGCCGTGTGCGCCGCCGGACCGGCGACCCCGGTGTATCGAAATCCCTACCCGAACGTGGAGTGTCACCCCAATCCTCTGCCGCTGCCCCGCCCTGTCGGGCTGCGACTGGAAGGCTGCGCGTTCGACGTCAAGAACAACCTGCTGTACGCCATCAACCAGTTCTCGGACCGAGCGTTCGCCTACCGCGACGGCATCTACCGCAGCGACTACGACGTACCGTTCCCGGACCGGTCGGTTACCGGGTTGACGGCGTCACCGCGCTGGCAAGGCGCCACGTTCCTTCCCGCCAAGTACGACCACGCCATGCTGGTGCTCGCCAACCGGGACGGCTCGGTATGGGGGTTCAGTGACCTGTCCGCAGACCGCATCGCCAGGGGCGAACCCGCGCGCGTCCGGGATGCGAAGTACGACCTCGGCGGCGCGCAGATCGACGCTGACGTTCGCACCGGTGAGTTCGTGGCGGCAGGCGTCACCTACGACACCGTGCGCGATCGGCTGTACCTGGCTTCCGGCGGCAACGCCGTGGCGTTCACGCGCAACCCGCCGAACACCGCATGGGTGCGAGACGCTGCGAGCGACGTGGCCGGCGCCGGCGGGGCGGGGCTGACGTTCGACGGGCTGAGCCTTCTTTCGGCGCCAAGAGGCGGCGGCGTGAGCGCGTGGACGGAAGGCGCGGCGAGCCCGGGAATCAGCATCCCGCCGGAGGAGCTGCAGCGGCTGGCAGGCAACGTCTGGGTACGCGGCTTGGCGTGGGACGGCTCGAACCTGTACCTGTGCGACCGGAACAACAACACCGTCTGGGCAGTACCGGCGCCGGACGTAACCCGCCGGCCCACGCCGATTCACGGAAAAACCGGATAAGTGGATTTCCTCAGTTCGTGTGTTGACACGCCGGGCGGCGGCAGCCGACCTTTGCCAACAGACACTGACATGGAGGGTGTGGAGATGAGTAACGAAACACAGACTGCCGACGAACTGCGTGAGCACTTGGTCGACAAGGCGACCACGGACGAGGCGTTCCGCGCCGCGCTGATCGCCGACCCCAAGGCCGCCATCAAGGAGGAGCTGGGCTTGGCGCTCCCGCCCGGCTTCAACGTCAAGGTGCACGAGGAGGCGCCGGACACCAGTCACGTGGTGCTGCCGCCGTCCGCGGCGCTGGGCGAGGAGGAGCTGGAACAGGCAGCCGGCGGCACGGTCTACCGCTGGAGCAACCGCAAGAACGGCGGCCGCGGCGGGTGGGTGCGCGTGGATGAGGCGGCCACCTTCTGGGACGACTTCGGCGAACCGCGGTACGAGTGATGACCGGCGCGCTCGCCGACCCGGCGGGCGCCGCCGATACGCCCGTCATGAGGGCGCCCGCCGCGGGCGCCCTCACTTTTGCGTCGATCCTTGAAGGGTGCCGGCGGTTGTTCCCGCCGTCCTTGCTCGACAGCGCCGGCTGGGAGCGGCTCCGGGACCGGGCCCAGGGGTTGCCGCGCGCGGTGCTCGACGTTCACTTCGGCTTCGAGTTCCGTCTTGGGGCGCCCAACCCGGCCGCCGATCTTGCCGTCGTGGTGTTGCCCGATTCGGAGTTGGCGCAGCACTACGTCCGGGAGGGGTTGCGCGCCGAACCGGGTTCGCCGGCCGCGGCGCTCGGCGCCGCACTGCAGGGGCAGGCCGCCGATCCCGATTGCTACTTTGCCCACAGCGTGGCCGGCACGGTGCTGGAGTACGATCTGGCGGAAGCCGCCGGCCCGCCGGCGGCTCCCCCCGGCATCTTTCTGACGCCGACCCGGGGCGCTCCGGCGGCTCGCACGGGGTTCCATGAACACGGTGACGCCGCCGGTCTGCTTGCGGCGCTGGCCGACGCCGCCGGCTGGGACGGTCACGAAGCGGAGCTGCCGATGGTCGAACGCATCCTGGCGGCGCTGCCGGACACCGGCTATCTGTTTCAGGCGGGCGCGCTGCCGGGGCGCTCCCCAAAGGCGTTCCGGCTGCTGTTCAAGGGGGTCGCGCCGGCGCAGGTTCCCGCCCTGCTTGCGCGCCTTGCGTGGGCCGGTCCGGCGGACCAGGCGGCTGCGGTGCTCGACGTCATGGACGACCTGGTGGCCTATATCGCCGTCAGCATCGACGCGACTGCGGACGGGGTCGGCCCGCGGCTCGGCCTGGAGCTGTACCGCCCCCCGAAGTGGTTTGCGGTCGACCGCACCGGTTGGCATCCTTTCATCGCCCGGCTCGAAGAACAGGGCTGGTGCCTGCCCGAAAAGGCGTCCGGGCTGCGTGACTGGCCCGGCGTCGAGCGGCTGTTCACCGCAACCGGTATACTGGTCGTGCGCCAGGGCATCAACCACGTCAAGATCGTGGTCGAGCGGAACGCCGCGCCGGCGGCCAAGGCGTACGCGGGCATGGACGTGCGGCCGCTGACGCTCTCGAACGCATGACAGGGAGATACAAAGACATGGACGCAAAGGACCTTCTGCGCGGCGGCGAGCCGGTCGTGTGCATCGCCACCCGCATCGCCTATCACCAGGAAGCCGAATACCTGGCCCGGATTCGGGCTGCCCGGAGTCCCCGTAGCGCGGTACCCCGCATCAGCATCGAAATCGTACCCGATACCGCGGCCGCGCAGGGAGCGCCCGCTCAGGCCGTCACCGAGGAATCCGGTGAGTGACTCCGGGACGGCCGATCGCGCGGCCGTCGAGGTGCTCACCGCCGGCGCGGAGCGCTACGACCCGGCGGACTTCGCCGGCATCGTCCGGCCGCTTTCCACGCAGGAGTTCCTCGACACCCATTACCGGGACAAGCGCCCGGTCCTGTTTCGCGGGGACGGCCCCCGGTTCGCTTCCCTGTGCACGTGGGAACAGCTCAACGCCCTGCTCCGTTCGGACGCGTGGTACGCACGGATGGACATGGTGCAGGACAGCCAGGGGGTTCCCGCCTCCGCCTACACCGTGCCGTTTTTCGGCCACGGCTGGCGCAGAAGCGGCGCACCCGGGAACCCGAACATTCTCGATGACCGGCGGCTGCAGGGGATGCTCCGCAAGGGCGCCTCCATCGTCCTGCCGGGCGTCCACGAGCTCCTCCCCTCGCTACGGCCCGTGGCCGACGCGCTCGAGGAGACCCTGGGCTGTTACGCCACCACCAACCTCTACGCTTCCTGGGTTTCGACCCCCGGCTTTTCGACCCACTGGGACGCCCACGACGTATTCATCCTGCAGGTGGCCGGAACCAAGCGCTGGCAACTCTACGGCGAAACCCGGCGCTTTCCGCTCCAGCGCGACTCGGAGGACCCCGCGCGACCGCAGGGCGAGCCGGTATGGAACGAGATACTCCGCGCCGGCGACGTCCTCTACATCCCGCGCGGGTGGTGGCATGACGCCCGCGCTCAGGCTGAAGACGGCTCCGACGGCGCCGGCAGCATGCACGTCACCTGCAGCACGCTCGCGCTCACCGGGCTCGACTTCATGGAGTGGCTCAACGGCAGGCTCACCCGCCACGAGCGGTTCCGCCGCGATCTGCCGGCCCCCGCGGACCGCGCCGGCGGCGCCCACTACGTAGCGCTCCGGGATCTGATCCTGCAGGAACTGAACGGGGGCGCAGACCTGGAACGGCAATTCCGCGACCACCTGCGCGCCACCTGGACCGACCCGCCGCGCACGACCCTCGGCCCCTACCTCGACCCGTGGAAGAACGCGGACTGGGATCGTTACGAGATCCGGCTGCGCGGCGCCCGCCACGCGACGCTGGAACGGGCCGCCGACGGCGACGTGGTGCTGCAGGCCAACGGCTACCGCTGGACGTTCGACGGCCGTTGCGCCGAGCTGCTGGCGCCACTGCTGCGCGGCGCGAGCGTGCGCCCCGGCGCGTTCCGGGCCGCCCTCGACGGCGAAGCGGCCGACCTGGCCGACGGGTTCATCAAGCTGCTGGTCCGGGAGGGAATCGCCACCGCCACCCCGCCATAAGCAATTCCACCCCGCCATAAGCAATTCACGGAAAAACCGGATAAGGCGATTTCCTCAGTTCGTGTGTTGACACGCCGGGCGGCGGTAGCCGACCTTTACGCCAACAGACACTGACATGGAGGGTGTGGACGATGAGTAACGAAACACAGACTGCCGACGAACTGCGTGAGCACTTGGTCGACAAGGCGACCACGGATGAGGCGTTCCGCGCCCAGCTGATCGCCGACCCCAAGGCCGCCATCAAGGAGGAGCTCGGCTTGGCGCTCCCGCCCGGCTTCAACGTCAAGGTGCACGAGGAGGCGCCGGACACCAGTCACGTGGTGCTGCCGCCGTCCGCCGCGCTGGGCGAGGAGGAGCTGGAACAGGCAGCCGGCGGCACGGTCTACCGCTGGAGCAACCGCAAGAACGGCGGCCGCGGCGGGTGGATGCGCGTGGATGAGGCGGCCACCTTCTGGGACGACTTCGGCGAACCGCGGTACGAGTGATGACCGGCGCGCTCGCCGACCCGGCGGGCGCCGCCGGCACGCCTGTCACGAGGGCGCCCGCGGCGGGCGCCCTCACTTTGCGTCGATCCTTGAAGGGTGCCGGCGGTTGTTCCCGCCGTCCTTGCTCGGCTGCGCCGGCTGGGAGCGGCTCCGGGACGGGGCCCGGCGGCTGCCCCGCGCGGTGATCGACGCCCAGTTCGGCTTCGAGTTCCGTCTTGGGGCGCCCGACCCGGCCGCCGACCTTGCCGTCGTGGTGTTGCCCGATTCGGAGTTGGCGCAGCACTACGTCCGGGACGGGTTGCGCGCCGAACCGGGTTCGCCGGCCGCGGCGCTCGGCGCCACACTGCAGGAGCAGGCCGCTGATCCCGATTGCTACTTTGCCACAGCGTGGCCGGCACGGTGCTGGAGTACGATCTGGCGGAAGCCGCCGGCCCGCCGCCGGCGCCCCCCGGCATCTTTCTGACGCCGACCCGGGACGCGCCGGGGGCGCGCACGGGGTTCCACGAACACGGTGACGCCGCCGGTCTGCTGGCGGCGCTGGCCAATGCCGCCGGCTGGGACGGTCACGAAGCGGAGCTGCCGATGGTGGAACGCATCCTGGCGGCGCTGCCGGACACCGGCTATCTGTTTCAGGCGGGCGCGCTGCCGAGGCGCTCCCCCAAGGCGTTCCGCCTGCTGTTCAAGGGGGTCGTGGCGGCGCAGGTTCCCGCGCTGCTTGCGCGCCTTGCGTGGGCCGGCCCGGCGGACGAGGCGGTGGCGGTGCTCGAAGTCATGGACGACCTGGTGGCCTATATCGCCGTCAGCATCGACGCGACTGCGGACGGGGTCGGCCCGCGGCTCGGCCTGGAGCTGTACCGCCCCCCGAAGTGGTTCGCGGTCGACCGCGCCGGGTGGCGCCCGTTCATCGCCCGGCTCGAAGAACAGGGCTGGTGCCTGCCGGAGAAGGCGGCCGGGCTGCGCGACTGGCCCGGCGTCGAGCGGCTGATCACCGCAACGGGTATCCTGGTCGTACGCCAGGGCATCAACCACGTCAAGATCGTGGTCGAGCGGAACGTCGCGCCGGTCGCGAAGGCGTACGTCGGCATGGACGTGGCGGCGATGCCGGCCGGGACCCATGACCCGCATCACGGCCCAGAGGGGCCTACCGTAAGGAGATGGACGCAACGAACCTTCTGCGCGGCGCGAGCTGCGCCCCGGAACGTTCCGCGCCGCCCTCGACGGCGAAGCGGTAAAGATCATGGAACTGACCTGGAGGAACTCGATTGAGCTCCCACCGTCCCGCGCCGAGCGGCCGTATCCGGTCCGCCGGCGCCGCCAGCTCGGGGCGTCGACCTCGGCCGACTCCCGGCGATCGCGTGGTACATTGAACTTGCCATGCGTTCATTCAGCACCGCCGGCCCGGTCAAACCGGCTAGGCACTACTGCATTCCGCCGCTGTCACGGTTCGACCTGGACGACGTGCTCGGTCTGGTGGAGGACGAGAGATACTTCGTGCTGCACGCGCCGCGGCAGACCGGCAAGACCTCGGCGCTGCTGGCGCTGGCCGAGCTGCTGAACCGGCGCGGCTACCACTGCCTCTACGTCACTCTGGAGACCGCCCGCACCGCCCGCGACGACGTGGCGCGGGCCATGCGCTCGGTGCTCGGCAGGCTGGCTTCCGGGGCGCGCGCCAAGCTGGGTGACGGCTTCCTGTACGACGTGTGGCCCGACCTGCTGGCGCGAATGGGCGCGGACGAGGCGCTGTACGAAGCGCTCACACAGTGGGCCGAGGCGGCGCCGCGGCCGCTGGTGCTGCTGATCGACGAGATCGACACGCTGACCGGCGACTCGTTGCTGTCGGTGCTGCAGCAGCTCCGCTCCGGCTACCCCGACCGCCCCGAACGCTTCCCGCAGAGCGTGGTGCTGTGCGGCCTGCGCGACGTGCGTGACTACCGCATGGGCGCCTCCGGCAGCCCCTTCAACATCGCCGCCAAGTCGTTGCGGCTCGGCGACTTCTCGCGCGGCGAGACGCTCGCCCTGCTGGCCCAGCACACCGCCGAGACCGGCCAGCCGTTCGCCCCGGAAGCGCAGGAAGCGGTGTGGACGCAGACCCGCGGCCAGCCGTGGCTGGTCAACGCGCTGGCCTACGGCGCCTGCTTCGACAACAAGGCGTTGCGCAACGACCGCTCGCTCCCGGTCACCGCCGCCGACGTCGCCGCCGTCCGGGAGGACCTGATCCTCCGGCGGGTGACGCACCTCGACTATCTGGCCGACAAGCTGCGCGAGGAGCGCGTGCGGCGCGTGATCGAACCGCTGCTGACCGGCGGTCAACGCCGCGCGTCGGCGCGCGACGTCGAGTACACGCGCGACCTCGGCCTGATCGCCCGCGATGCGCCGCGCGTCGCCAACCCCATCTACGCGGAGGTGATTCCGCGCGAACTTACGTGGGTGGCGCAGGACGAGCTGGATCAGGACGCGGCGCCGTTCGTGCAGGCGGACGGCCGGCTGGACGTGGCGCTGCTGCTTGCGGAGTTTCAGAGCTTCTTCCGCCGCCACTCCGAGCACTGGCGGAACCGGTTCGCGTATGAGGAAGCGTGGCCGCAGTTGCTGCTGCAGGCGTTTCTGCAGCGGGTGGTGAACGGCGGCGGGCGCATCGAGCGGGAGTACGCGCTCGGCAGCGGGCGCGTCGACCTGCTGATCGTGTGGCCGGTGGCGGACCGCGGGCCGGCGCAACGGGTGCAGGAGGTGGCGGTCGAGTGCAAGGTGGTGCGCGACCGCGACGGACTTGAGCGGACGATAACCGAAGGAGTGAAGCAGACCGCGCGGTACGTGGAGCGGTGCGGGGCGGAGGCCGGCCACCTGGTGGTCATAGACTGCCGCGAAAACCGGAGTTGGGAGGAGAAGATCTTCCACCAACGGCGCGGCGAAGGTCCGGCGCCGGTCGACGTGTGGGGCATGTAGACGGGTTGCGCGCGGCGTAGTCGAACAGGATCGAGAAGCACTGGCTCGCCCAATCTGCCCGACTCTCCGGGAGTCATGTCTCCTGTTGGTTCGAACCGCGGCAAAATGCGAACTGCTCGGTAACCGTACGCCACTGGATTACGGGGATCGCGCACCAACCGGATATACCCCCGGCGCTCACCCCGGTCCGCATCCCCACTGCCGCAGATCGTCCTGTGTCAGACCGAGATACGCGAGTTGCTCCCCGACGAAGCCTGCGTAGAAGTCGCCGAGGCGTTCGTGGTAGTCCGGGTCCATGTCGTTGTGCCACTGCTTGAGCCACGGCACGTATTCCCGGATGACCGCCAGCAGCGGCGTGAGCCGGGCGGCGTCCCAGCCTTCGCTCTCGTAGGCGCGCGTGTAGTACGCGGCGACGGCGTGGCACAGGGTCAGGGCGTCCCAGCCGGCCCAGCCGACCAGGAGGGTGGGATCGTGGTCGAAGCTCATGTCCGGGAAGCTGACGAAGCGCTCCTTGGGCACGTCGAGCGCGCCGCGCAAGCGCCAGTAGCCGGGCTTGCGGAAGTCGGCGGAGCGGTACTTGGGCGGCGGCGCCACGTCGCCGAGCGCATCCCGCTTGCGGCGGCGCTGCTCGGCTTGGAGGCGGGCGGCGTAGTCGGCCGCGGTCTCGTCGGGTTCGCGCGGAGTGGCGGCGGCGGTCTCGGCGTCGATTTCGTCTTCGCGCCGTTGCGCGGCCCAGACCGCCTCCCAGTCGGCGCGTTTGGCCAGGCCGGAAGGCTTGTAGCGCTGCGCCGGCAGCGCCGGCACGCTTTCGGCGGCGACCAGTTCGGCGATCAGCAGTTCGAGGTCGGCGTAGGCGCCTTCCGAGAGGCGGGCGGCGGTCTGCTGGAAGTCCGCATCGGCGGCGGCCCGGCCGGCGAGGTCGCGGACGGTGGTGAGGCCCGGTTCGGGCCAGTAGGCCGGGGACTCCAACCGGTCGAGCAGCCAGCCGCGGAGCGCGCGCCGCTCCTGGTCTTGCCACGGTTCGACGTTCCAGCGCCGCTTGTACTCCGGCCGTTCGAGCAGCCCGATGAAGCGGTCGGACTCGATCAGTGCGATGCGCCGCGCGACGAGTGAGCGGTAGTCTTCCGGCCAGTGGGCGGGCAGTTCGGTGACCGGCGCGGAGCCGTGGCGCTCGAACCATCTGGTCTCCAGTTCGCCGGCCGCCATCCGCCGCGCCATGACGATCTCGAACGCCCGCTCGCCGAGCGCCAGCGGCGGCGGTTCGGGACGGCCGCCGGCGCCGTTCGCGTAGCGGCAGTCTTCGTCGATGACGCCGTAGAGCCGGTAGCACTCCCAGTCGAGTTCCTCCTGCAGGGCGATCATGCGCGCCAGGAGAGCGGCGGCCGCGTCCTGATGTTCGTCAAGCTCAGCCCGCGTCATGGGAAACCGGTCGGCCAGTCGCGCCGGCAGATGGGACTGCCGCTCGGCGCCAAGCCGATCGACTGCTTCCGATAACCCCTCAATTGGCCTTTCCGCCGGAAGCGGAAGCCTCTTCAACTTGGTCGCGTTGAACTGGTAGAAGTCGCCCCACTTCTCATCTCTCGAATGACCGCCTCCGCCACCCTTGTTGTGACAAACCTGCTGTAACCAGAAACAAGCGACGGCGCTATTGAGCATACCCATGAGTGCCAGGTGATCCGTCTCACTAGCATCCTTCGGGAGTTTGATTACAGGCGCCGTTCTCGAGAAAACTCTGCCGTCGCGATCGAACACGAAGTGATTGTGCGTAGCCACCTCGGCGAATGTTATTGAGAGACGAAAACGCAACTTCCTGGCATACAGCTCCTGGTACTCGTACCATGAGAGACCTCTCTCGATCATCGGAGTGCCGAATCGTTTGCGCGACGAAATAGCCGTTCGGTACGGCCAAAACAATCGGGCGGTATTGGGTATGTCCTCCAAGTCAAGAAGCCTGAAGTCGTCGCCATAGAGCCAGACGGCGGCCGGACCGGACAGCGTCCAGTCACGAATGCCATCTCCGATTACCAGAGATCGTACGTGCTCCACTCCAAGACGCCGCGCCGTTGCGGCGTCGCCGATGACGAATAATCCGTCCTCTCCCGTGACCGCGGTTATGCCTACGTCGGTCGCAATCTCATCGAGTACTTGAAAAGACTTCGACTCCAGCGACGTCTGCAGGTCTCGACTGACCCCGCCCTTGATCGACCACGGATGATCGTAGAACGTCTTACGTGACACGTCAGACACGGTGATCCACGCCGATTCGCTTCCCGAGCAGCCGATCTGACGACGAATCGCCGTCCAGACCTTCCCGCTCGCAGGATCGGTCGGCGGCACCGGTTCACCTCGAATGCCAAGCACCGCATGAACGGAATCGGATGCAGGCTCCCGGCTGCGGCCGATGAGAATTACCGTCGGAGTCCCGTGTCCGGGAATGTACGCGCCCGACGTATCTATTACGTGAGTCAGGTCAACGGACGGCATGAAACGCTCGATGAGTTTCCGCCCGAACTCGCGCTTCATGAACGAGTTTGACGTGATCTGGCCAACGTAACCGGCCGCGTGGTCTGGGCTTCCGCGGATCGCCAACTCGAACAGTCGTTCGGCGAACGGGACGCTCATGGCGTACTTCCTGTGGCACGTCGAGTAGCGCGCCCGGTACAACTGGCTGAGCGCCTTGTCCTTCACGGTGATGTAGGGCGGGTTACCCACCACGGCGTGGTATTGCTGGCCGAGAATGCGGTTCAGAGCTTCAAGGTCCTCCGCCTGGAAGGCGTGCGAGAACTCGGCCTGGCCAGTGAGCGCATGCTGTTCCGCGCCGCTGCCCAGGTCGAGCTCGCCGAAGCGGCGGCCGTGCAGCAGGCTGTCGCCGGCCGCCACGTTGATCCGGAACACAGGGGCGTCCTGCAGGCGCGTGACGCCGCTTGCCCGTAGCGCCGCCACCAGCAGCCGGAAACGGGCGATCGCCGCAGCGAACGGGTTGACGTCCACGCCGTAGACGGCGTCCAGCGCGCGCTGCGCCAGCACCCGCTCCGGCGCGCTCGGCTCGCGGTCGCGCCACTGCCGCAGCAGCCGCCGGAACGCGCCGAGCAGGAAGTGACCGGAACCGCACGCCGGGTCGATAAGCCGGAGGTCCGCCAGCCCGAACTCTTCGAGCGCCGGGGTGAGCGTGCGGTCCAGGATGAACTCCTCCACGAACTCCGGTGTCTGCAACAGGGCGTACCGCTTCTTGGCGTCGTCGGAGAGGTCCTGGTACAGGTCGCCCAGAAAGCGGGTGTCCCACGCCGGATCGGTGAAGTCGTGGCCGAGCACGCCGGTGTCCGGGTCGGTCGCGCGCCAGAACGCCAGCAGGTCGCGCGCCGCGTCGCCGGAGATGCCGAGGCGCCACACCGGGTTGCGCTCCCGGTCGTAGAGCGGCGCCATCGCCGGCAGGCGGGCGACCGCGGCGAACACGTCGAGCAGGTAGTCGCGGTCGGTATCGGTGGGATGCGAGCGGAAGTAGCTCATCTGCCGGTCCGCCGCGCGGTCGTTGGCCCGGTGCGGGCCGCCGATCAGCGGCTCCTCGATCAGCCCGTTGTCCTCGATGAAGCGGACGAACACGCAGGCGAGCAGCCACGCCACCGCCGCCTGCGTCAGCTCGCCGGCGCGCCAGACCCGGAACGTCGCCGCGGTGCGCTCGGCCTCGCGCGCCGCCCGGTACTCCGCCTCCATCGCGGCGGCCATCTCCGGCACGCTCTCCGCGCGTTCGGCCAAGTCCCGCTCCAGCAGCCGCAGCTGCCCCCGCAGGTCGCTCAACAGCGCCTGCCGATCGATCACGTCCCGTCTCCGCCGCTATCATGGGTCATCCGGCCCCTCCATTGCGCCGACTCAGCCGCATCCGGTGCGGGCAGGTCGTACGCGCCGCAGGTGGTCGTTGCAGCGTGACGACTTGATCTGATATTGTCACTCCGAAAGTGACAATATCCCGAGATCTTCTGCGGGCGAAGCTCAGCGAGTCGCTGGGGGCGCCGTTCCGCCCGCCCGCCTCCCGGCCCCTCACGCCGCGCGACGTGCGGCTGCCGGCGATTCCCGGCAAGGCGTTTGCGATCGTCGGCGTGCGCCGTAGCGGCAAGACCTCGTTTCTGGCGCAGTGCCGGGCCGCCCGCGTGCAGGCGGGCGCTCGCCCGGAGTCGCAACTGCTGCTGCTGCTCGAAGATGAGCGGCTGGCGGGAATCACCGCCGCCGACCTGGGCTGGCTGCTGGAGGAGCACGCGGTGCAGTTCCCGGAACTGCACCGCGCGGGCGGCGTCACCCTCTACCTGGATGAAGTGCAGAACGTTCCCGGCTGGGAGCGGCTGGTCCGGCGCCTGATCGACACCGCCGCGATGGAGGTGTTCGTGACCGGATCGTCGGCGCGGCTGCTGAGCCGGGAGGTGGCGACCAGCCTGCGCGGGCGGGCGATGGAGGTGCTGGTGCACCCGTTCAGCTTGCGCGAGGCGTTGCGCCATACCGGCGACGATCCGCCGCCGCCGGGGACGCTCGACCTGCGCCTGCGGCGCTACCTGGTCGAAGGCGGCTTTCCCGAGGCGCAGGGCGCGCCGCCGCGTGACCGGGCGGCGCTGTTGGCCGGCTACGTAGACGTGGTGGTGCTGCGCGACGTCATCGAGCGCCACGGCGTGGCCAATCCGCTGGCCCTGCGCTGGCTGCAGCGGCAGTTGCTGGCCAACCCCGGCGGCGGCTTCTCCGTAAAGAAACACTACGACACGCTACGCTCGCATGGCGTGCGGGTGGGCAAGGACACCCTGCACGCCTACCTGGGTTACCTGGAGGACGCCTTCCTGGTGCGCACCGTGGCGCTCCACTCCGCCTCCGAGCGGCAGCGTATGGTGCATCCCCGCAAGGCGTATCCGGTCGATCCGGGGCTGATCGCCCTGTACGAGACCAGCGGCCGCAGCCACGCCGGGCGCGCGTTGGAGACCGCGGTACTGCTCGAGCTGGAGCGGCGCGGCTGGGAGGTCGGCTACCTGCGCACCGCAGAAGGGTGGGAGGTCGACTTCTTTGCCCACCGCGCCGGGGATCCGCCGCGGCTGGTCCAGGTCTGCCTGGAGACGGCCGAAGACGCGACCTGGGAGCGGGAGGTGCGGGCGCTGCGCGCCGCGGGGCAGGCGTACCCGGAGGCCGCGCTGCTGCTGGTTACGCACGACTCGTCGCCGCCGCGCCGGCCGTTGCCGGAGCGCATCGTCTGGGCGCCGGCCGCGCGCTGGCTGATGGAGCCGGACCTGACCGCGGCCTGACGCCCTGGTGACGGGCGGTCCACGGTCGGCGGCACCGGCAGATGCGCCGTTTTTCCGACGGTCGAAGTCGCGACGTTTGCTGTCGTACCTCACGGCGGAAGCCGGCGTCCGCGGCGATCCCGGAAGGCTATTGTTCACCGTCGCTGCCAGGCTCCGGCAGAGCGGGCGGGCGGCCCGGCGCCGCCGCGGCGCCGTCCATGACGCAGCGCCCGTTGAGCCGGCAGCCGCTCTCCATAGCCAGGTCCGGCGTGACGACGTCGCCGGCGACGTTCGCCGTGGAGTAGAGCTCGACGCCGGACCGCGCGGTCACGTCGCCGGTGATCCGCCCCTTGCAGCGCAGGCGCTCCACCTCTACCCGCGCGGCTACGGTAGCGTGCTCATCGACGTACAGGGTCCCGGCGGCGGTCACCTTGCCCTTCACCCCGCCCTTGACGATCAGCGAACGCTCGAACGTCAACTCGCCCTCGAACTCGACGTCCTCGCCCAATACCGTGTCGATGGAGCCGTCGTCGAACTCCGCAAGCCTGCGATCGGTCACCGCCCGCCCTCCCCTGCGTCGATTCTGTCTACTCGCCGCCCCGGCGGCAAGGAGCGGCGGCGCGCGCTACGCATCGGTCCCCCGGTCGTCGAGCCGCGCCGACACGCTACGGAACGCCGCTTCCAACCCGGCGCGCATTTCGGCCGTATGCGGATTGCACCGCTGCAGATCGGCAAACAGCTGCCACGGATCATTGCAGGTCTGCTCGACGATCGACAACAGACGTTGAAAGCCGAGCGGCGCGATCGCCGACTCCCGCAGCCGCATCTCCGCCAGGACCCGGCCGACGTAGTGGGTCACGCCCTGCGTAAACGCCGCCTCCCGGTCGTGCGCGTCCGGCGCCATCACCACCACGTTGAGCTCCATCTCCGCAAAAAAACGCTCCCACCGCGTCAGCGCGGCCGGCTCGATGCGGACCGGACACAGCACCATCGGCAGACCGGCTATCGTCTCCCGCCCGGAGTCGGGCCCGAACATCGGATGGGTGCCCAGGATGCTGACGCCGGCCGGCAGCGCGCCGTCCATCAGCCGCGTCGGGTAGCCCTTCACGGAGCAGGTGTCCATGACCGTGGCGCCGGCCGGCAGCCGATCGCGGATGCGGCCAAGCACCTGCTCCATGGCGGAGATCGCCACGCACAGGATCAGCACCGGGCACTCGAGCAGGCGCGCTTCCGGCACCAGCTCCACGCCGGCCGGCGCCGCCCGGCTGCGCCGGGAGTACGCCTTGACGGCCGCGCGGCGGGCCAGCCGCTCCGCCCAGAACGAACCGAACCGGCCCAGGCCGTAGACGCCGATCTCCGCGCCGTTCACGATGCGCCGCCGGCCCTGCGCACCAGCGCGGCGATCCGCTCGCTCACCGCGGCCAGCTGATCGGCGCTCAGCGTCTCCGCGCGCACGCCCGCCTCGATCCCCATGCCCTGCACCGCCGCCAGCAGGTCGCGCTTGGCCACCGGAAACGGCGACGACCGCAGCAGATTGTTGCGCAGCGTCTTGCGCCGGGCCGAAAACGCCGCGCGCACCAGCGTGAAGAATACGTCCCGGTCGCGCACGCGGCCGGCGTCGGCGCGCGCGTCCATGGTCACCACGCCGGACTGCACCTCCGGCGCCGGATAGAACGAGCCGGGCTGCAGGTCGCCGTGCCCGGCGACCGTATGGAACGCCTGGCAGATCGCCGAGAACGACGAGTACTCACGCGATCCGGGCGCTGCGCGCATCCGGTCGACCACCTCTTTCTGCAGGGTGAAGACCATGCGGCCGGCCGGCGGTCCGTGCTCGACCAGGGCGGCGACGATCGCGGCCCCGCTGGCGTACGGCAGGTTGCCGGCCACGCGCTGCGGCGGCCCGTACTCCGCCGCAGCCTGCTCACGGGTCTGCAGGAAGTCCCCGGCCACGACCTGCACGTCAGCGCCGGCGAACGCCGAGCGCAGGTGGCGCACCAAGCCGTGATCGCTCTCGAACGCCACGGTGGCGCCGGCCGCAGGCGCGATCATCTCCGTCAGCGCGCCGAGTCCCGCGCCGATCTCCCAGATCACTTCGCCCGGCTTCGGATCGAGCAACTCCACGATCTTGCGGCGCGCGCCGCGATTGATCATGAAGTTCTGTCCCCAGCGCTTCTTCAACGCGATGCCGGCGGCTTCCATCGCGCGGCGGATTTCGGTCGGCGAGTCGTGGTTCACGGATCGTCGGTCATAGGGTGATCCCCGGGATGGCGGCGCTGAGCGAGATGCCGGCGTCCAGGATGATAGACGCCAAATCGAGGATCGCGCCAGCGACCGCGGCCGGCGTCTGCCAAGCGAGCTGACCGGCCGCCCCGACGGCCAGGGCGGCGGCCAGGAAGACCGTCACCGCCGGCATCAGCAGCGGCGCCAACAGCACCGATCCGGGGTAGAGCGTTCCGAACACGGTCAACACCAGCGGCGCGGTGGCGGCCTGCGCGCCGATCGAGCAGAGCACGGCGCCGCCGGCGTAACGGAGCGGCCCCGGCGGCAGGCGAACCGCCGCACGCGCGCCGGCCAGCACGCCGAGCAGCGCCAGGAAGGAGAGTTGAAACGAAAGTTGCGCGGCGGCCGTCGGATCGATCGCCAACAGGATGAGCGCGGCGATGGCGATGATCGGCACCGGCCGCCGTTCGCGGTCGGTCACCGCCAGCAGCGACCCGACCGCGGCCATGATCGCCGCGCGCGCCAGCGCCGGACCGCCGGTGGCGATCAGCGCGTAGGCGGCGGCGACCGCGGCGGCGGCCGGCGGTCCCGCCCGGCGCGGCGCTACGCGCAGGAGGACCAGCGCGCAGCCGTAGACGATGCCGACGTGCAGGCCGGACAGCGCCAGCAGGTGCGACGCGCCGGCCCGGCGGAAGCGCGTGGCGGCGCCGGCGTCGAGCAGCCGCCGGTCACCGATCAGCACCGCCGCGGCCAATCCCGCGGCCGGCCCGGCGCGGGCCACGGCGGCGACGATCCGCTCGCGGACGGCGGCGCGGACCCGCCAGAGCGGCGACCGGAACCCGCGCCGTTCGATCCGCACCGGTCGGCCGGCGCGCACCGCGCCGCCGGCCGGCCGGACTTGGCGCAGGTCCGGGGGCGGGTCGAGCGTCGCGGCCACCACCTCGCCGCGGTGCAGCGGCGCGTCGTCGCGCAGGAACAGCTCGATCCGCGCGTCGGCCGTCGCCTGCAGCGCGCCGCCGCGGCCGGACACCGCAAAGACCCGCAACGACAGCGCCGCGCCGCCGCGCGGCAGCGGCCGGCTGTCGTCCACCACGGCGCCGCGCACCACCAGCGGGCCGGCGCCGGCGATCCCCAGATACGCCGACCGATCCTCCATCCGCATCCGCACGATGCCGGTGGCGGCCAGCATGGCGCCGAGCACGGCGGCCGCCGCGCAGGCGCGCAGCGCCGGCTGCCCGTGCACGGCGCCGAAGCCCCACAACGCGCCCCCGGCGGCGGCTGCCGCGGCTACGACGCCGAGCGCCAGCGGCAACGCCGCCGGCGCCACCGCCAACCCGGTGGCGGCGACCGCGGCAGCGACAAAGGACGGACCCATCTCACCGGGAGATACGGACCAGGAGGACGCCGCGCTTCAACGGCCGGTTACGTTACGCTTCCGGCACGTCCCGGCGGGCAGCGTTCCGCACGGCGCCGGCGTTCCCCGACCGGCGGCGGTTCCGTGCGGCGCCGGCGTTCCCGTATGATGCCGGCGTGATGGGAAGCGGACGCGCGGCCGGCATTGTCTGCGCGGCGCTGGCGCTGGCGCTGGCCGGATGCGCGCGGCCGGACGCGGCCGACGGCCCCGCCGCCGCCGATGGCCTTGCCGCGGCTGATGTCCCCGCCGCCGCTGATGGCCCTGCCGCCGCGCGGCCGGCAGCGGGAAGCGCCGATCCCGAAGCGGTGCGGCAGGCGATCGCCGACCTCGGCTTCGAGCCGGCCAGGAAGGAGGCGCGCGTCGACTTCGAGCTGGCCGCCCTGGACGGCGCGCCGCGCACCCTGGACGACTACGCCGGCAGCTACGTGCTGCTCAACTTCTGGGCGACGTGGTGCGCCCCGTGCCGGATCGAGATGCCGGCGCTGGAGCGGCTCCACCTGCAGCTTGCCGAACGCGGCCTGCGGGTCGTCGGCGTCGACCTTGGCGAAACGCCCGCCGAGGTCGAACGCTTCGTCGCCGAGACCGGCATCACCTTCGAGATCGTGATCGACGCCGACCTGTCGACCAGCCGCGTCTACGCGGCGCGATCCCTGCCGATGACCTACATCCTGGACCCGGCCGGGACGATCGTGGCGCGGGCGATCGGCGTGCGCGAATGGGACTCGGAGGCGATGCGCGCCATGTTCGCCGCCTTGATAGAGACCGGGCCGGCGGGGTGAGCGCGTGCGCCCGGCGCCGGCGGCTTGCGGAGCGGACCGCTTCCGTAGTATCCGTTGCAGCCGACCCCATGAGCCGCCGCTTCGTCCAAGGGACGCCCGCCGTTGACGTATGACCTCCAGCGACGCTGACGGCGGCCGGACCGCCGGCGCCGATCTGTTCCGGAAGTGCCGCGACTATCAGGAGTGGTTCGACGGCAAGGTACGGGAGATCGGCTTCTATCCCTACTTCGCCGCCATCGAGGAGGTGCGCGGCACCACCGCCGTGATCGACGGGCGCGACCTGCTCATGATCGGCTCCAACAACTACCTCGGCCTGTCGTGGGACCCGCGCGTCCGGGAGGCGGCGATCGCCGCGGTCAAGCGCTACGGCACGTCGTGTTCCGGGTCGCGGTACCTCAACGGCACGCTCACGCTGCACGAGGAGCTGGAGGCGGAGCTGGCCGACTTCGTCCGCAAACCGGCGGCGCTGTGCTTTACGACCGGCTACCAGACCAACCTCGGCGCGATCTCCGCGCTGCTCGGCAAGAACGACCACGTCTTCTCCGACCGGGTCAACCACGCATCGGTCATGGACGGCATCTTCCACGCCTCCGGCCTGCGGCTCGGCACGGTCAAGGTGCACCGGTACGCCCACAACAGCCCGGCCGACCTGGACCGAGCGCTCGGCGCGGCGCCCGCGGACGCCGGCAAGCTGGTGGTCACCGACGGGGTGTTCAGCATGGAGGGCGACGTCGTCCGTCTGGCCGAGCTGACCCGGGTCGCCCGGCGGCACGGCGCGCGCGTCTATCTGGACGAAGCGCACGCGATCGGCGTGATCGGCGACACCGGCCGCGGCACCGAGGAGCACGTCGGCCGGCCGCTGGCCGATCTGGTCATGTGCACGTTCTCCAAGTCGTTCGGTTCGATCGGCGGCTTCGTCGCCGGCGACCGCGAGGTCGTCAACTTCATCAAGCATCACGGCCGCTCGCTGATCTTCAGCGCCAGCATGCCGCCGGCCAATCTGGCGGCGGCGCGGGCGGCGTTGCGCATCATGCGCGAGGAGCCGGAGCGGACGCGGCGGCTGCAACAGATCGCGGCGCGCATGATCCGCGAGTACAAGGCGCTCGGATTCAACGTCGACGTGGCCGAGACGCCGATCGTCCCCTTGATCATCGGCGACGACTATCTCACCTTCCGGTTCTGGCACGCCCTGTTCCAGGCCGGCATCTACGCCAACCCGGTGGTGAGCCCCGGCGTGCCGCCCGGCAAGGCGCTCATCCGCACCTCCTACATGGCCATCCACACCGACGACGAACTCGACCGGGTGCTGGAGATCACGGCCGCGGTCGGACGCCGCCTCGGTATCATCGGATCGTGAGCCTGCCGGAGGTCACGCGGCTGCTCCCGCATCGCCCGCCGTTCCTGTTCGTGGACCGGTTGGAACGCGCCGGCCCGGACCTGATCGTGGGGTACCGGCGGTTCCCGGCCGGGGAGCCGGTCTTCGCCGGCCACTTCCCTGCGTATCCGGTCGTGCCCGGCGTGCTGTTGATCGAGTCGCTGGCGCAGTGCGGCGGCGCCGGCATCGCCGCGCAGAGTGACGGCGCCGGGTCGATCCTGTTTCTGGCCGCGGTCGAGAAGGTGAAGTTCCGCCGGCAGGTGCGCCCGGACGAGGAGGTGCGCCTGGAGGTGACCACCCTGCGCAGTTCGCCGGCCATGATCCGCCAGAGCGGCAAGGCGTACGTGGACGGTGAGCTGGCGGCCGAGGCGACCTGGCTGTGCCTGCGCGGATCCGGTTTGGGCGGATCTGTCTCGGGCGGATCGGCGGAACGCCCTACGGGATGACCCGGCGGCGAGCGTCGCCATGCCTCCCGTAATCGTCTACCTGACCGGCTACCGGCAGCACGCCGGCAAGACGGTGACCAGCCTCGGCATCATCTCCCAGCTGCGGCGCGTGCTGGACCCGTCGACGATCGGCTACCTGAAACCGGTCGGCCAGGAGGTGTCGACGTTGCGTGACGGCGTGCAGGTCGACAAGGACGTGCAGCTCCTGTCGGTGTTCAGTTCGCTGCCCGGGTTCGAGCCACGGCACCTGTCGCCGATCCGCTTCACGGCCGGGTTCACCCGCAACTACCTGGAGTCCGGTGACCCGCAGACGCTCACCCGCACCCTGGAGCGCCGCATTCGCGAATCGGCGGCGTCGCTCGCCGACAAGAAGGTGATCATCGCGGAAGGCTCCGGGCATCCGGGCGTCGGTTCGATCGTCGGCCTCTCCAACGCCGACGTCGGCAACCTGCTCGGCGCGGAGATCGTCTTTCTGTCCGAAGGCGGCATCGGCCGCGCCATCGACACGCTCGAAATCTACCTGTCCTATTTCATGCACAAGGGGTGCCGCGTGCGCGGCGTCATCTTCAACCGGCTGATCCCGGACAAGATCCCCACCCTGCAGCGCTATCTCACCGAGGAGGCGCTCAACGCCCGGTTTCCCGGCTTCGGCGGCGGGCTGCACGTCCTGGGCTTCATTCCGGCGGTCCAGGACTTGCCGCAGCCGTCGATGGACCTGGTGCTCAACTCGATCCGCCACGCGGAGGCGATCGGCGATCCCCGCCACCCCACCTGGCAGCGGCCGTGCCGGACCATCCGCGTGATCTCCCTTCCCGCCCGGTTCCTGCGGCCCGCGCAGGAGATCCGGCGGCGCGACCTGGTCGTGCTCAGCGCCAACTCCGCGCCGCGCATCCAGAGCATCCTTGCCTATCACCGCCAGCTCGGCGCGGCGCGCGGGATCGGCGGGCTGGTGCTCACCTGTGACGAAGGCGAAACGCTAGCCTCCGATCTGCGCGCCGACATCGTCGGCGCCGGGCTGCCGACGGTAGTGATTCGCGGCGATTCGGCGGCCACCGAAGCGCGCCTGTTCGGACTCTACGAAAGCACCAAGCTGCAGGTGTACGACGTCGAAAAAGTGCGGGAGGTGGAGGAGGTGTTCAGCGCCTCGTTCGACGTGCAGCGGTTCATGGACATCTTCGGAATCAGGTAGCGCCGGCCGGTCGATCGTCGGCTGGCCGACCGCCGGCCGGCGCGATGCGGCCCGACCGCATCACCAGCACCGGCGCGTTCGGCGGGCGCAGCAGGGTGACGTCGCCGCGCGGATCGCCGGCGACGGCGATCAGGTCCGCGCACTTGCCCGGTTCGATCGACCCGATCGCGGCGTCCAGGCCGAGGGCGCGGGCGCCGCACGACGTGGCCAGCTCGATCGCCCGCATCGGGGTAGCGCCGGCGTAGCGGACCACCATCTCCAGCTCGGCGGCGTTGTCGCCGTGCGGGGTGAGGTCTCGGATGCCGCAGTCGGAGCCGAGCGCGACCGGTACGCCGCGGTCGAGCGCGTCGCGCACCACCAGCGGATACCGCTCCATCAGCCGCCGCGACGGCTCCGCCACGTCCGCCGAGTAGCCGGCCTGCAGGGAGATCTCGGCCTGCGCCACGTACGGAAAGAGGGTGCAGATCAGGTAGACGCCGCGCTCGGCCATCAGGTCGAGGCAGCGGTCATCGGCAAGGCAGCCGTGCTCGATGGTGTCGACGCCGGCTTCGATGGCGTTGCGGATCGCCTGCGGGGCGACCGCGTGGGCGGCGACCCGGCGCTCCTGGTTGTGCGCCTCATCGCACGCGGCGCGCATCTCCGCCACCGTCAGCTCCGGTCCGCCCTGCGCGGTGGCGGTGCCGCCGGCGCGGCCCGCCATCAGCTTGATGACGTCGGCGCCCGCCTTGAGTTGCCGGCGCGCCGCGCGCCGCACCGCATCCGGTCCGTCGGCCTCGACAAATCCGCCCATGTCCCAGCCGTGGCCGCCGGTCATGACGATGCCGCCGGCGCTGGCCAGGATGCGCGGCCCGTCCGTGAACCCGACCCGGACCGCTTCGCGCACGGCGACGTCGCCGGCCTGCTCGGCGCCGCCCACGTCGCGCACGGTGGTGTAGCCGGCGGCCAGCGTGCGGCGCGCGAAACAGGCGCCGGCCAGTACGTCGCGCGCCACCCCGGCCATGGCCGCGTCCGTGCCGGCCTCCCGCTCGGTGGGAACCGCTCCCGGCTCGCGCCAGCGGTTCGATTCGCCCACCGCGTTCCCCTTGCAGAGATGGACGTGGCAATCGATCAGCCCCGGCAGCAGCGTGCAGCCGGCCAGGTCGACGGTCCGGTCCGGCTGCGGCCGGGCGGCGGCCGGCGGTCCCAGCGCGGCGATGCGGTCACCGTCGACCAGCACGTCGGCGGCCGGGTGGAATCCGCCCAGCCCGTCGATCACGCCGGCGCCGCGCAGCAGCGTGGTCACGGCCGGCCGCCGGCGGCGACCAGCCGGCCGCGCCGGTCGTGGTCGACCCGGTGCTCGACGCCGGCGGCGCGGCGCGCTTCGCCCTGCCGGTACCGCTCCGGCATTTCCGCAGCGCGCCAGCGCAGGAACGCCTGCTCCTGCCGGTCGCGGTTGGCGGCGGCCGGCGCCGCCGGCACGTCGATCACGCCGGCCGTCACCGCGTCGATCTTCCGCTCGCACGCCACCGCCTCGCCCTTGCTGACGATCAACGTCACGCCGACGTTGGCCTCCACGATCGGCACGCCGTTCTCGCGGGCGCGCGCCAGCACCGCCCGGTCCTGGCTCCGCGAACGCGACCCGTAGGAGGGGATCAGCAGGTAGCGGGCGCCGTCGAGCACGGGAATGCGGGCGACGTCGGGGTTCCAGCGGTCGTTGCAGATCAGCGCGCCGCACCGGCCGAACGGCGTGGCGAACGCCCGCGACCGTTCGCCAAGGCGGTTGAACCACCAGTCGTCGCGGTACCCTTCGGCGAGCTGCATCTTGTGGCAGGTCCCGCACGTCGCCCCGGCCGCGTCGATGAAGACCGCGCAGTTGTAGACGTCGCCGCCGATCCGCTCGGCCAGGCCGAACGCCAGGCAGATGCCGAGCTCGCGCGCGAGCGCCCGGAACCGGCCGACCTCCGGCCCGTCCAGGCTCACCGCCGCTTCCCGCATCCGCTCGGCCGGCTCGGCGCCCTCGATGATCGGCATCACCACGTAGCCGTCGAGCGCCCCTTCGGGGGCGACCGCCAGCTCCGCGCCAGCCGCCGCGGCCCGCCGGAAGACCGCCTCCAGGCGGTCGCCGTTGCCGGCCACGTCGAATTTCCGCGGCCGGAACGAGCACGCCGCCACCCTCACCTGCGTGAACATGCCGACACGCTACGCGCCCCCGTGCCGGCGATCAAGCGGCGGGCGCTTGCCGGAGCGGCCGTGAGCGTCCACAGTGCCGGCGATGGGCAGCCGCACGACGTTTGATCCGCTCCGACTGCTTGACGCGGTGCGCGCGGAGGCGCGGGGCGATTGCGCGTTCAGCGCGGCGGACGCGGATGCAGCGCGCGCGTGGCAGGCGCGCGCCGGACCGGTGCTGGCCGAGCATCTGGGCTTCCTGGACCGGCCGGCGCCGCCGGTGGAGGCAACGGTCGAGCAGACGGTCGACCGGGGCGCCTACCTGCGGGAGCGGGTCGTGCTGCGCACCTCAGCGGACGCAGAGATGCCGGTCTATCTGCTGATCCCCAAGGGACTCGACCGGCCGGCGCCGTGCGTGCTGGCCCTGCACGGGCACGGCTACGGCGTGCGCGACGTCGTCGGTCTGTGGGAGGACGGCTCCGAGCGCTGGGAGCCGGACGGGTACCACAAGGACTTCGGCTGCGCCCTGGCCGAGCGCGGCTTCGTGGTCGCGGCGCCGGAGATCAGCTGTTTCGGCGAACGGCGCGCCGACTACACGGCGCTCGCCGAGTCGGCGCCGACCACCTGCCACAACGCCGCCACCTACGCGGCCATGCTCGGCGGGTCGGTGATGGGGTTGCGGGTCTGGGACGGCATGCGCGCGGTCGACTATCTGGCTGCGCGGCCGGAGGCGGATACGGCCCGGTTGGGCGCCATGGGCATCTCCGGCGGCGGCGCGCACGCCTACTTCTCCACCGCCTGCGACGACCGCATCCGCGCCTGCGTGATCAGCGGCTACTTCTGCGACTGGCGGCTCAGCATCCTGACGTTCAACCACTGCACCTGCAACTTCGTGCCGGGCCTGCTGCGCCACGGCGAACTGGCCGACTTCGCCGGCCTGATCGCGCCGCGCCCGTGTCTGATCGAAGCGGGCAGCCGGGACACCATCTTCCCGATCGCCGGCGTCCGCTCCACGGTCGAACGGGCGCGCGCGGCGTGGCGCGCCTTCGGCGCCGAAAGCGAACTGGTCACCGACTACTTCGACGGCCGGCACCGGATCAGCGGCCGGCTGGCCTACGACTTCCTGAAGCGCAATCTTTGAGCGCGCCCGCGATCTCCGGCAGCGCCCGCTGCGTTGCGGCCGGTCCGGTACGGCGCTACAGCCGGTACAGCTCGCCGAACTTGGCGTTGAGATAGTCGATGAAGTAGCGCGCGTCGAGCGCCTCTCCGGTCACGCGCCGGCACAGCTCGGCGGCCGGATAGACGCGCCCGTGGCGGTGGATGCGGTCCCGCAGCCAGCCCAGGATGTCGGCGAACCGTCCGCCGCGCACCCCGTCCTCCCAGTCCGGGAGGTCGCGCGCCATGGCGGCGTGGAACTGCGCGCCGTACAGGTTGCCGAGCGCGTAGGTCGGAAAATAGCCGATCGCGAACATCGACCAGTGTATGTCCTGCAGCACGCCGTCGGCGTCCCGCTCCGGGACGATGCCGAGCAGCGCCCGCGACTCCTCCCGCCAGGCGCCGGGCAGGTCGTCGACCTGCAGGTCGCCGTCGACCATGCGGCGCTCCAGCCCGAAGCGGAGCAGGATGTGCAGATTGTAGGTCACCTCGTCGGCCGCAACGCGGATGAATGACGGTTTCACGGCGTTGATCGCGCGGTAGAACCGGTCCGCGTCGACGTCGGCCAGCGCCGGGAAGCGCGGTTGCAGCTGCGGATAGAAGTGTTCCCAGAACGCCCGCCGGCGGCCGATCAGGTTCTCCCAGAACCGCGATTGCGATTCGCAGATGCCGAGCGAAGCGCCGTCGCCGAGCGCGCTGGTGGCCAGCTCCGGCGCAACGCCGAGCCCGTGCAGCCCGTGGCCGCATTCGTGAATGGTGCCGAACACGCTGGCGCTCAGCAGATCGGGCTCGAACCGGGTGGTGAGCCGGCCGTCGGCCGCCCCCAGAGTCGTGGAGAACGGGTGCGCGGAGACGTCCAGCCGCCCGGTGTGGAGCGAGAAGCCGAGCGCCGCCAGCAGATGGTCGCTGAACGCGCGCTGCGCGGTCACGTCGTAGCCGCGCCGCAGCACCCGGTCGTCGATGGTGACCGCCGAACCGGAAATCCGCTGCAGCAGATCGACCAGCGGGCCGCGCAGCGCGTCGAGCACCGCGGCGAGCTCGGCGGTGCTCATCCACGGCTCGAAGTCGTCGAGCAACGGGTCGTACCGGGTCTCCCGGAACCCCAGGTGATCGGCCTTCTCGCGCGTGAGGCGCAGCGTCTCCTGCAGGTCGTCCCGGAACAGGCCGAAGTCCGACGCCTCGCGCGCCGCCACCCAGCTGGCGTGGTTGACCGCGGCCTGATGGGCGATCGCGGTCACCAGCTCGACCGGCAACCGGGTCTCCCGATCATAGGTCCTGCGCAGCTCGCGCAGGAACGCCCGGTCGACGTGGTCGAGGTCGGTGCGCGCCTCGCCGGCGGCGATCAGCTCGCCGATTTCGGGCGCGACCAGCATCTCATGGGCCTGACCTTCGAGCAGGGCGAGCTGCTCCGCCCGCTCGGCCACCGCTCCCGGCGGCATACAGGTCTCCTGGTCCCACCGCAGCACGCCGATCACGTGCCGCATCAGGTGGATCCTCCGGTCGAGCGTACGCAGACGCGCCAGCGGCCCATCGGAGCCGCCGGCCGCCGGACGGTTCAGTTGGCCGTCTCCACCCGCACGTAGCGGGCGTAACCGGCCGGCAGGGCGATCTCCTGCCCGGCGCCCTCCTTGCGGAACACGACCTCGTCATCGGACACGCTCGACACCGTGATGCGGGTGCCCGGCTTGAGACGGTGCTGATCGAGGCGGCGCATCAGATCGCCGTTCTCCTCCGCTTCTTCGGTGATCCGCAGGATGGCGGTCCGTTCACCGGCGCGCGCGCCGGTCAGCCGGGGCGCGTCGAGCAGGCGGCGCTCGTCCGGGGAGCCGGGAAACGGATTGCCGTGCGGACAGGTGGTGGGCCGGCCCAGCCGCTCGAACAGGTGCTCCTCCAGGCGCGGCGACAGCGAGTGCTCCAGCTTGTCGGCCTCTTCATCCACGGTGACCCAGTCGTAGCCGAGCACGTCGACCAGCAGGCGCTCCAGCAGGTAGTGGCGGCGGATGGTGTGCTCGGCCTGCACGGTGCCGCCCTTGGTGAGGCGCACGCCGTCGTCGGGATCAAGCACCACCAGCCGGTGCTGCTCCAGGCGCTTGAGCGCCTGCGAGACAGCGGCGGCCGACACCCCCACCCGCTCGGCGATGCGAGCGCCGACCACCGGCCGCCGCTCGCGCAGCAGCAGGTAGATCTGGATGAGGTATTCGTTCGCCGTGGCCGACGAAGGACGTGAGACGCGTTGTGCCATGATGATCAGGCGCCGGCGGCGCGGAACCGTCTTCAAGGGTACGCCCGGCCGGGCCGGCCGGTCAAACGGCGGGCGCCCGCCTGCCCGCAAGGCCGCCTGACCGGAGGGCAGCCGGTCACGGACCGTCCGGCCGGCTCACGTCATGGACGACATCGTCTCGTACAGCGTGCGGGCGGCCGGATACAGCAGATGCCAGTCGCCCCCGGAGCAGATCCAGTTGACGCCGGCGTCGATCCAGTGGCGCAGGCCGTCGGGACCGATCGACTGCCCCATCGGCACGCCGCGCGCGCGCGCCGCGTCGAGCATGCGCTGCATGGCGGCGACCACGTCCGGATGGCCGGTCTGTCCCAGCAGGCCCATCGTGCCGGACAGGTCCATGGGGCCGGGGACGATGCTGTCGACGCCCGGAATCTGCAGTATCTCGTCGATCCGCTCCACCGCGTCGATGTGTTCGATCTGCAGGATGGTGAGGATCTCGTCGTCGACGGCGGCCAGGTAGTCGGGCACGCTCCGCGCGCCGAAGCGGACGCCCCGGTTCGGCCCGAAGCCGCGTATGCCGTGCGGCGGGTACCGGCAGCCTTGCACGGCCAGTTCCGCGTCTTCGACGCTGCCGATGCGCGGCATGATGACGCCGGCCGGATGCATCTCCAGGAACGGCTTCACCACCACCGGGTCGTTCGACGGCACGCGGATGAACGGCGCCATGCCGGCCGCGCGGCAGGCGCGGACGTGGCTCACGGCGTGCTCCGGCCCCATCGACGAGTGCTCCACGTCGATCCAGACGATGTCGAAGCCGGCCTCGCCGAACAGCTCGACTACCGTCGAGTCGGTGAGCGTCACGTTGATGCCGAGGCACGTCTCGCCCCGCGCCCACTTGTCACGAAGTCTTTCCAGTTGGTTCACGATTCGGCCAGCATACCCGCCGGAACCGGTCTTGATCGAGTGCCGGGCTTTGCAGCGCGGGCCGCGCTTGCGGCCGTGACAGACTTCTGGGCATGGTGGCGAGCCGTGCGAGGAGCGGGACACGCTGCCGCCACGCGCGCGCCCGCCGCTGCCGGCCGGGCGGCGCTGGCCTGCGCCGCGGCGCTGGCGATGGCCGCCTGCGGCGGCCCGGACGATGGGCTGTACGCCCGCATCGTCACCGATCAGGGCCGCCTGCTGGTCCGCCTGCATCACGATCGGGCGCCGCTGCCGGTCGCCGCGTTCGTGGGGCTGGCCGAAGGCGTGCTCGGGCCGGCCGGGTTCTATGACGGCTCACTGGTGGCGATCGCCTCCGAGCAACTGGTCATGGCCGGCGAAACCGGTCCGCGCGGGACGGCCGGAGTCGAGTGGGACATCCCCGATCAGTTTCACCCCGAACTGCGCCACGACCGGCCGGGCGTGGTCTCCCTCTTCACGGAGGGGCCGCACACCGGCAGCGCCCGCTTCGTGATCACCCGGCGCGCGGCGCCGGAGCTCGACGGCGTGTACCCGGTGTTCGGTCAGGTCGCCGGCGGCCGGGAGACGCTGGCCCGGCTGCGGGCCGGCCACGCCATCAGGCGTATACGCATCGTCCGCGTCGGCGCCGAGGCGCGCCGGTACCGCGTCGACCGCGACGGGTTCGCCGAGCTCCGCGCGCAGGTAGCGCAGGAGCTGCTGCGCGCGCTGGCGGAGCGTGACCGGCAGGCGCACGCCGAGTTCCGCCGGCGCTGGCCGGACGCGGCCGCCACCGAGTCCGGGTTGCTCTACGTCGTGCACCGCGCCGGCGCCGGGCCGCGGCCGGACTTCGGCGCCAAGGTCCTGCTGCGCTACACGGGCTGGCTGCTCGACGGCGCCCAGTTCGGCGCGTCCGGCCCGGAGCCGGCAGAGTTCACGATCGGCGCGGTGGTGAAGGGCCTGGAGGAGATGCTGCTGGCGATGCGCCGCGGCGAACGGCGCACCGTGCTGATCCCGCCCGACCTGGGCTACGGCGCGATGGGCGTGCCGGGAACGGTGCCGCCCCGCGCGTTCCTGATCTTCGACGTGGAGCTGGTCGACTTCACCGACTGACCTGCTATAGTTCCTCTCATGGACTCGCCAACGGTTCCGTCCGGCCGTTCCGAGCCTGACCCGCGCGCCGGTGAGCCGGCGGCGATGGCAGCGCCGGATACGGTCCGCGATCCCGGCCGGGTTCCGGCGCACCTGCGCGCACCGCCGGCGTCGGTCGCGCCGCCAGCCGCCCCGGTCCATGTGGCGCCGCCCAGGCCGGCGCTCGACGTCGATTACGATTCTCTGATCACCGAGGACGACGAACCCGTGGACAACATGATCTCCGAGAAGCAGCAGCGCCTGCTCACCGGGCCGTTGTACGACTCATGGGCCGGTCCGGGCGGCGGGCGGTCCTTTCTGGCGGCGGCCAACGTCGGCGTGTTCCCGGAGCCGCGCAACCCGGCCATCGTGCCGGACGTCTTCCTGAGCCTGGACGTGCAGGCCAACCCGAACTGGTTGCGCAAGGAGCACCGCTCCTACTTCGTATGGGTGTTCGGCAAGGCGCCGGACCTGGTGGTGGAGATCGTATCGAACCGGAAAGGCGGCGAGATCGCGAGGAAGCGGCTGAGCTACGCCCGGATGGGAGTACGCTACTACGTCGTCTACGACCCGCTCCATGAAGTGATGCGCGATGACCTGCGCATCTACCGCTTGAGCGGTGGGAGCTACGTGCGCCAAGTGGCGGCGCGGTTCCCGGAGATCGGGTTGGGGATGACGCTGTGGGAGGGCGAGTTCGAAGAGTTTCGCCGTGCGTGGCTGCGCTGGACGGACGCCGACGGCGCGTTGATCCTCACGGGCCAGGAGAGTGCCGAGCAGGAGCGGCAGCGCGCGGACCAAGCGCAACGGCGCGCCGAACGGCTGGAGGCGTTGCTGCGCCGAGCAGGCATCGACCCTGAGGACCCGGAGCACGAGTGACCAGGCGGCGCCGCGCGGTCAGCCGGCCACCTCGAAGGCGGTGACGTTGCGGGTCTGGCGGCTGAACTCCACGCCGATCAGGTGAATGGGTTCGCCCCGGCCCCGGTACTTCGCGGCGTAGTCCCGCTCCCGCAACTGCGCCAGCGCTGCCCCCTCACCCGCCTGCTCCGTCACCTTGAACTCGAACAGGTAGACGCGGCCGCCGGCCCGCACCGCCATGTCCAGCCGCCCGGCGCCGCTTGAGTCCTCCACCGTGATCTCATGGCCCAACGCCGCGAAATAGGAGTAGAACACGCTGGCGTAGTACCCCTCGTAGCGCGCGATGTCGTTGTTGACGTACCACTGGTACGGAATGCTCGCAAAGAAGGCGTGGAACAGCTCCCGCAATCCCTCCCAATCGCCCGCTTTCAGCAGGCGCGCCAGGCGGATTCTGTCCGCCGTCTGCTCCCGGGCGCCCGGCGTCAGGCGGCGCAGCAGCACCCGGTTCAGGCTCTGCCGTACTTCCCGGTTCGGATAGCCGAGCCGATACAGCGGCTCGCCGTCCAGTTCCTCCTCCGCCGTGATCGTCAGGTAGCCGGTCTGGAACAGCAGCGCCTCGGTGCCTATCTCCTCCACGTCGAACGCCGACAGCAGCTCCTCGGTGCCGACCACGTCGGCCAGCGACACGGTGGAGACCTGCCGCTCGAACAGCGTGTCGACCAGGAACGCCGGCGAACCGGTCTCGAACCAGTGCGCCTTGAACTTGCGGCCGTCGAACAGCAGCAGCAGGTCGAACGGGTTGTACACCTTCTCATCGCCCAGCCAGCAGTACCCGTTGTACCACTCGCGGATGCGCTCGCGGTCCAGCCCCGGCAGCTCCGGGGCGAACACGGTGTCCAGGTCGGCTTCGGTGTAGCCGCAGATCGCCGAGTAGCGCCCGTCCAGCGTGAGGTCGGTGAGGTTGTTGAGGTCGGAAAACAGGCTCACCTTGGAGAACTTGCTCACCCCGGTCAGGAAGGTGAAACGCACGTGCGCTTCGCTGTCCTTGATCACCCCGTACAGGCCGCGCAGGAAGTCGCGGTTGGCGCGGGCTACTTCGGGCGTTTCGAGCGCGTCCAGGATCGGCTTGTCGTATTCATCCACCAGCACCGCCGCCTGCTGCCCGGTACGCTCGTGCAGGGCTTCCAGCACGGATGCAAAGCGGCCCGGCGCCGTCAGGTAGTCCGCCTCCACCCCGGTGCGCCGTTCCACGGCCGCGAGCTGCTCCATGACGTGGTCCCGCACCAGTCCCGGCTGCGTGAAACTGCCGCCGCCGAAGCTGAGCCGCACCACCGGATGGCGCTGCGACCAGTCGTGGCGGCCGTGGACGTGGAGCCCCCGGAACAACGCCTCGTTGCCCTCGAACAGCTCCTTGAGCGTGTCCAGGAACAGGCTCTTGCCGAACCGCCGCGGCCGCGACAGGAAGTAGTGCGCGCCTTCCTCGAGCAGCTGTTCGACGTAGGCGGTCTTGTCCACGTAGTAACAATTCCGCTCCCGGAGCGTGCGGAAGGTCTGAATGCCGGTGGGCAGCCTGCGCCGGACCATCGGCTGCATCGTACCGTTGCCCCGGAGCACTCGCAACGCCGCCGTAAGCGTCCGGGGAATCCAGGGCTACGTAGCAGGGGGCGGAGGGCGCGCGGCGGTTGGTAGAAGCGCCTCATGATCGGCGCGGGTGCGCGCGTGCGGCAGCTTCTCGAACAGGTTGCGCAGGTACCAATACGGCTCGTGGCCGTTGGCCTTGGCGGTCTCGATCAGGCTGTACAGCGTTGCGCTCGCCGCCGCTCCGCGCGGGCTGCCGGAAAACAGCCAGTTCTTGCGGCCCACCACGAACGGCCGGATCGCCTGCTCGCAGGCATTGGTGTCCGGCGTCAACTGCGCGTGCTCCAGGTAGCCGATCAGCTTCGGCCACTGTCCGAGCGCGAACCGCACCGCCTTGCCGAGCGCCGAACGCGGCAGCACCTGCTCGCGCTTGGCCATCAGCCACTCGTGCATCTGCTCCAGCACCGGCTCCACCCGCGCGCGCCGCTCAGCGACGAACCGGTCCGGCGCGTCAATCCGGTACGCCGATAGCTCCGACTCGGCGCGGTACAGCTTGGCGATGTAGCCCAGCGCGTGCAGCGCCCCTCCGCGGCGGCTCGATACCTTGCCCAACGCATCGGAGGCATCCTTGAACCCGCGCCGCACGTGCGCCCAACACCCCACGTGCCGGATGCCGGGCTGCCGGCATGGCTGTTCATACCCCTCGTACCCGTCGGTCTGCACGTAGCCCTGAAAGTCGCCGATGATCTCGGCCGCCACCCGCGCGGCGCGGCTCGGTTCATACCGGTACACCAGCACCGGCGCCGCCGGCTGCCCGCCTCGGGCCACCCACACGTAGCTGCGCGTCGTGTTCGCGCGCCCCGGCTCGCGGAGCACCTGCACGGTCGTCTCGTCGATCTGCAGCATCGGCCCGCCGTGCAACTGCTCGTCCAGCGCCGCCATCAGCGGCCGGCAGGCGTCGGCTGCCGCGATCATCCAGTCCGACATCGTGCGCCGCGACAGTTCCACCCCCAGCCGCGCAAACTGCTGCTCCTGCCGGTACAGCGGCAGCGCATCGCAGAACTTCGCGGTGGCGATGTGCGCCAGCAGCCCCTCGGTGGCGATCGCTTTGGGAATCAGCGCCGCCGGCGGCGGCGCCACCCGCACCGCCGCGCGCTCCTCGTCCCCGGAGCCCTCGCAGTGATGGCAGGCGTACTTGGGGCGCACCGTGCGGATCACCCGCACCTGCGGCGGGATCACGTCGAGCTTCTCGGCGGTGTCCTCGCCGATGCGCACCAGATCGTGGCCGCACGCGCACCGCTTGTCCTGGTCGTCGATGTCGACGATCTGCTCGACCCGCGGCAGCGACTTCGGCAGCGGCGCGCGCCGCGGACGCCGCCGGCGAGCGCCGGCCGCCGGAGCAGCGGGCGGCTCGTCCGGCAGCAGGTCGATCGGCAGCGGATCGTCGGCGTTGCGTTCGATCTCATCGAACAGCCGAATCTGCTGCAACTCGGCGGCGGTGAGTTGCTCGGTGGCGCGCCCGTAGCGCTTGTTCCGGTACCAGGCCAGCTGCTCTTCGTAGATCGTCACCTTCTTGTCCAGTTCCCGGACCTTCGCGTCCAGGTTCCGAACCTGGTGATCCAGTTCTGTATTCCGAGTGACCAACTGATCCTTTTCCAGCACCAGAGCGCGATTCTCTTCGCGCAACCGGTCGCGCTGTTCGACCACCGACGACCCGCTCGACATGTCGATATATGTTAGCACGAAGTAGCGCGCTATGCAACCGCCCTTCAGGCGATCTGCTCGTAATGCAACTCCTCGTGGCGGTTCCAGAAATCGATGCCGGTCAACAGCATCCGCAACTGCTCGGCGTCGATCTCTCGGCGCGCCTCGGCGGCCGTGCGCGGCCACGGAAAACGCCCCTTCTCCAGACGCTTCATCCACAGACAGAACCCCGTCCGATCCCAGTACACCGCCTTCAGCAGCTGCCGCTCCCGGTTGCAGAACACCACCAGCGACGCCGCGTACGGACTCAACTCCATCTGCTCCTGCACCAGCAGCACCAGCCCGTTGATCTGCTTGCGCAGGTCGGTCGCTCCGGGCCGCACGAAGATGCGCGCCGTTCCCACGTTCAGCCCGATCACCGCCGCGCCTCCAGCGCCGCCAGCACCTCGCGCAGATGCGCCGCGCGCACCGACGGCCACAGCCGCAGCACGTACCGATCACCGACCACCAACTCGATCGCCGCTCGCTGCTCGGCGTCCTTCGCGGCGGCCGCCCGCACCAGCTCGACCAGCGGCTGCCCGGGCGCCGACGACGCTCCCGACAGCTTCCCGACCCAGTAGCGCAGCGACCAGTAGCTCAGATCGTGGCGCTCGCAGTACGCCTTCTTCGACAGCCCGCTCCGCTGCCACTCCGCCACGTGCCGGCTCCAATACTCGCGTCCTTGTCTCATCGCTCGTCCTCCTGATGAGCACGATGACGGCTACGTATATCTGTGCGCAGAATAAGCGATTCGGTGACAGATTGGCCACTGGCATCACGAAAGTCGGGAGATTTCGGCGACTCTTGGGATCAATAGGCGTCCCGACGCTGACATTCTGAGGCGTCCGCAGTGTGAGAACCGCGTCAACCCTTTGAGTTGACCAAGCCAGTGGCGATTTGGCGGCATGTGGGACTTCAGGTGACGCCATCAGGACAGACTACCCCCATGCCATCAACACCCGTCCCACTTCCTTACAGCGCCGCCAGTCGTGCTAGCGCGGCGCTGAACCTCTGGTAGTACTCGCCGGCCGACAGCTTGAGCAGCACGCCGTCCCGGCCAGTCTTGGCGACCACGCCGGCCCGGCATATCCACAGGTACAGAAACCGCTTGCAGCGCAGCACCGCGCCATCTCCCAACTCCAACAGGTTGAGCATCCAAGTCTTCAGGTTCCACGCCAACGCCGCGATCATGAAGTACGCTTGATTGGCTCCCAGCAACCCGGTCGGAACATGGGACAGTCCCAGCCCCTCCTTCAGGTCCTTGATCAGATTCTCCTGATTGCCCCGCCCCTGCGCGGTCCTCAGCACCGCCGTGTTGCTCCGTTTCGAGTTCGTCACCACGATCCAGTACGCATACTTTCTCATCCCGTCGAGGTACTCTTGCTTGCCGTCCGCGTCGTGGATCGGCGTCCGCTTGATCACATACCGATAGCCCTTCTTCCAACTCGTCGGTCGGAACATCATCCTGGCCACTTCCGGCGTCCCCTTGTACCACTGGTCAGGCTTGCGCTGCCGGCTGATCTTGCGCTTCACGTTCTCCCGCCGCTTCCGCCGGCGCCGGCCCGACCGCTCCCTGATCGGCGCCAGCGGACGCCATGCGCACTCCGGAAGCCCGTGCACGGCCCGCAGCAGATTCTGCCGCTGCTTCGCCACGATGTAGAACTCCACCCCGCGCTCGGCGCAAATGTCCACGATCTCCTGATCGTAGTAGCCACTGTCAGCGCGCATCCGCACCTGTCGAAAGTGCTTCCGCACCCGCTCGATCGTTCTCGGCAACACCTCCTTGATCCCGTAGCTGGTATGCCGGCTGCCTTCGTGCAGTCCCAGATGCAGCACGTCTCCGGTCTCCGCCACCGTCCCGTACAGACTGCTGTAGCTCCACCGTCTGTCGTAGCTGAAGTCCGCGCCTTCCTTCTGCTCCCCATACACTTCGTGGATCGACGAATCCCAGTCCAGCGTCGCTACACGCCGCCGCGACCGCGGCAGCAACCCGAACGCACGCTGCTGTATCTCCTCGACCGCCTCCCGTAACTCGCTCCGCGCCAGCTTCCCAGCCTGCTGATCCCGATCGCTGCACTGCTCCCGCTTGCCGTCGAAGCGAGCCAGAAAATCCCCGACCGTGGTGGCATGAGGCACCCGCGCGCCGCCCAACAGCCGGCGCAATCCTTCGTCGGCGCGCAGCCAGTTGATGTCGCTGAGCGTGTTCCCGCCGCTGAGCATGTTGTAGGTCAGCGTCAGCACGTGGTCCGACTCGGTATACCATTTGTGCCGCCGCAGCACGCGCACCGCAGAGTCGATCACCGGCGCCACTTCAAGCCGCTCGACGAGCCCGTGCACGATGCCCAAGCCGGACCAGCTCACCAGCGGAGCGCCACCGCGCGGCTCGGTCAGAAGGCGGGGATGGGAGAATTGGGGTTGACAAGCATCGTCAGCCGTGTATCCTGGTGGTGATTGAATCATTTCGGGTCCTCTTTGGTGCTTGACCGGTTGGGTTTAGATACTTCCGATTATAGCACTTAGGAGGACCCGTTTCAACCCCGCCTACCCGAATCGCTTACTCTGGGTCTGTGTAAGGTGGGTTTCACCGGACGCTTACACGCCGCCTGCCGCCATGCGGCGCCGGCGCGCGCTCACCCCGCCGCGACCCGTCGCAGCCGCCGGCCTCGGCGGTAACGGAGGCGACTTGGCGCCGAATGACGGCAGCCGATCCGAACGCCTCCGCCGCGGTGCAGCGGACCGCCGTAGTACGTCTTGGCGGCCGCGGTCAGCCGGCGGCCACCTCGAAGGCGGTCACGTTGCGCGTCTGGCGGCTGAACTCCACGCCGATCAGGTGAATGGGTTCGCCCCGGCCCCGGTACTTGGCGGCGTAGTCCCGCTCCCGCAACTGCGCCAGCGCTGCCCCCTCACCCGCCTGCTCCACGACCTTGAACTCGAACAGGTACACCTGCCCGCCGGCCCGCACCGCCATGTCCAGCCGCCCGGCGCCGCTTGAGTCCTCCACCGTGATCTCATGGCCCAACGCCGCGAAATAGGAGTAGAACACGCTGGCGTAGTACCCCTCGTAGCGCGCGATGTCGTTGTTGACGTACCACTGGTACGGAATGCTCGCAAAGAAGGCGTGGAACAGCTCCCGCAATCCCGCCCAATCGACCGCTTTCAGCAGGCGCGCCAAGCGGATTCTGTCCGCCGTCTGCTCGCGGGCGTCCGGCGCCAGGCGGCGCAACAGCACCCGGTTCAGGCTCTGCCGCACTTCCCGGTTCGGATAGCCGAGCCGATACAGCGGCTCGCCGTCCAGTTCCTCTTCCGCGGTGATCGTCAGATAGCCGGTCTGGAACAGCAGCGCCTCGGTGCCTATCTCCTCCACGTCGAACGCCGACAGCAGGTCCTCGGTGCCCCCCATCTCGTGCAGCGAAACGGCGGAGACCTGTCGCTCAAACAGCGTGTCGACCAGGAACCTCGGCGAGCCGGTCTCGAACCAGTGGGGCTTGAACTTGCCGCTGTCGAACAGCAGCAGCAGGTCAAACGGGTTGTACACCTTCTCGTCGCCTAGCCAGCAGTAACCGTTGTACCACTCGCGGATGCGCTCGCGGTCCAGCCCGGGCAGCTCCGGGGCGAACACGCTATCCAGATCGGCCTCGGTATAGCCGCAGATCGCCGAGTAGCGCCCGTCCAGCGTGAGGTCGGTGAGGTTGTTGAGCTCGGAGAACAGGCTCACCTTGGAGAACTTGCTCACCCCGGTCAGGAAGGTGAAGCGCACGTGCGCTTCACTGTCCTTGATCGTCCCGTACAGACCGCGCAGGAAGTCGCGGTTGGCGCGGGCTACCTCGGGCGTTTCCAGCGCGTCCAGGATCGGCTTGTCGTACTCGTCCACCAGCACCGCCGCCTGCCGCCCGGTCTTCCTGTGCAGTTCTCGCAGCAGGCGCCGCAGGCGCGCCGGGCCGCGCGCCGCGCGGGGCTCGATGCCCGCCGCCGTCTCCAGCTCCTCCAACTGCAGCGCCACGTCTTCGATCAGGAATTCGGGGTCCTTGAAACTGCCGCCGCCGAAGCTGAGCCGCACCACCGGATGGCGCTGCGACCAGTCATGGCGGCGATGGACGTGAAGCCCCTCAAACAACGCTTCGTTGCCCTCGAACAGCTCCTTGAGCGTGTCCAGAAACAGGCTCTTGCCGAACCGCCGCGGCCGCGACAGGAAGTAGTGCGCGCCCTCCTCGAGCAGCCGTTCGACGTAGGCGGTCTTGTCCACGTAGTAACAATTCCGCTCCCGGAGCGTGCGGAAGGTCTGAATGCCGGTGGGCAGCCTGCGCCGGACCATCGACCTCATCGTACCGTTGCCCCGGAGCGCTCGCAACGCCGCCTGCCGAGACCGCCATGCGGCGCGTCAGCTCTCGGTTGCCTCCTCGGCGATCTCGATCACCAGTTCCTTGCCGTAGAGCGTCTGGCGCGCCCAGTACAGGTTGTCGAACTCGGTGTAGCCGGACACCGCCAGCTCGGCCACGGCGGTCGCGCCGGTGCCGCCGCCGCCGGCGAACTCCACGACCGGGGCCGCGCGATAACCGCGGCCGCCGTCCGTGACGGTGATCGACGTCACCTTGTCGGTCAGCGCCGCCGTCCCCTGCGCGCGGATGCCGTTGGCGTATTGCGGCTCCGGGAACTCCACGTCCGGGGCCGCCGCGTAGCCGCTCCCCGGGTTCGTGACCCACTCCCCACCGTGGACCATCGCGCGCTCGTCTTGGCGGCCGCGCCGCTGCCCGGGTCGCCCGGTTGGCTGACAAACGTAATGTCGTAGTCCTGGACGCCAACGTCGGACAGACTGTAGCCGCTCCCGCCGTTCGAAATCGTGACGGAGGCGACCTGATCGGCGGCGGTCGCCGTGGCGCGCGCGAAGTTGGCGTGGACTCCGGTGAACGAGACGGTGGGCGCGGAGGTGTAGCCGCTCCCGCCGTTCGTCAGCTCGACGGAGCCCACGCGGTCCGTGGTGCGCCGCTGATTCTCGGCGGTGAGCACCAGCACCACCGCTCCCTCGGTCACCTCGGCGGTGAGCCGCCATTCCGCGCCGCTGATGTCGGAGGCGAAGGCCGGCTCATACGAGAGGTTGTCGATCGGCAGCGGCTGCCCGCCGACCGAGACCTTCACGGCGTCGCGGTTGGCGGCGGTGATCCGGTCCCACGCGAACGGCGCCGACCGGTTGGTGGTCTGCGTCCAGATGGTCGCGTCGTCGTCTCCGAAGTGGTCGGCTTCGAGGTCCCAGCGCTTGTCCGGATCGGGCGGAGGCGGCGGCGGGTCCGGGTCAGGGGTCTGCGTCGGCGCGGCCGGCGGCTCGCTGCCGGCGCCGGCGCCACCGCCCGAGCCGGTCCCCGCGGTCGTGGTGGGCGTGGCCGGGCCGCACGCGGTCATGGCCAGTGCGATACCGGCGAGTGCCGCCAGTAACAGAAACCGTTTCATTCCGGAACTTCCGGGGGAGGGGGGGGGTAAGATGCAAGACGATACTCCTCTGTCGGTCAGCCGCCCGCGGCGCCTGCTTGAGTACCGGAGCGTGGCGGCTACGGCCCGGCGTGTCAATCGCCGGCCCGCCGGAACCCACCCGGAGATCGAACGGCGCGCCGATCGGCGGTCAGCCCGCAGCGAGCACCGTTGCGAGGTTGGCGCGCTGCAACAAGCCGGCGTCGGCGGGGCGCTCCAGGAAGGGCCGGACGTCGCCGATGAGCTGACCGACGTCGAGCCCCGCAAGTTGCGCGCATAGGATCGACCGCCACTCCTGCGCCCGGTAGCGGCCGGCGCCTTCGGTCTGGTCCATGGCGCTCTGCAACAGCGGCAGATTCGGCTCCACCGGCGGGCGCCGCGTTCGGTACCACACCAGATCGAACCAGTCCCGGCCCTTCCGGTAACGGCGCGCCAGGAGCGCGTGCAGTTTCCCAGCCATCAGCGACGGCAGATCGTAATGCGCCACCACGAAGGTCACGCCGCGCGTGACGATCGCGCGTTCGACGCGCGCCCCGGCGGGCGGACGGGTGTCGATCTCGAGCTTGATAGCGAGCTTCTGTTGCGGATGGCCGGACAGCCCCGCCTCGGCGAGCAGCGCGGAGGTGCGAATCCACGCCGCCTGCACCGGCTTGCCGTCATGCCAGCGAACGGTACTGTCGAAACCGGCGAAGTGGAGATCGTGCTTCAGCTTCTCCAACCAGACGCGCGGGCGGTATTCCGCGGCCGAGGTGCGGCAGAAGTCGAGATCCTCGGAGAAGCGCGGCAGATTCTCCAGCAGGCGCAGAGCGGTTCCGCCCACGAACGCCACGGACCGTGACGCTTCGCTCTCGTGCAGCGACCGCAGGATGAAAACCTGCAGGTATTCGCGGAGCGCGTTGAGGCGTTGCGTGGGATCGGCGTAGAGCAGGGCGGCGGCGAGCGCCTGTTCCTTCATAACTCTTCGCCTTCGTCGTCGCGTAGCGAGTGGCGCTCCCGCCACACCCGCACGGCCTGCAGAATCCGCGGCTTGCCCATGCGCCGGGCAAGAGCGGCCAGGCGGTCGCGGTCGAACAGTTCGGTCTGCTGGAAGCGCATCTCCGCCATCCGGTCGACATCCCACGCGCCGGGCGTCAGGTGAAACAGGTCGAGCAGCGCCTTTTCCACCGTGGCGACGATCGCGTCGCTGCCGGCGACCGGGACGGTGCGGTACCCGAAGAAGAACTCCCGCTTCATGTTGCGGTAGCTGAACGCGCCGAACCGGTTCTCGAACTCGCGCGGCGTGCGCGTGGTGACGCTGGTGTAAACCGGCGCGCTTTCGGGAATCACCCCGTAGAAGCTCAACGCCCACGCGCCGCTGAGGTAGGACGGGGCGTGCAACACGTTGGCCAGCGTGGCCGGCGCCAGCGGCGCGCGCCGGTAGCGGTCGGCCAACGTGTACCGCCCGCGGCGCAGGGCGACGACCTTCCCGGCGCGGCCCCAGCGGTGGAGCTGGCTCACCACGCTCACCCGCGGCTCGGCGACGAGCTGCGTCACCGTCGCCAAGTCAAACCACGGCTCCGCGCCGAGCAGCTCCACGACCTCGTCGAACCTCATGTACGTTCCGTTTTCGATAATGAACGAATACGATGATTATCGTCAACGCCCGTAGTACGTCTTGGCGGCCGCGGTCAGCCGGCGGCCACCTCGAAGGCGGTCACGTTGCGGGTTTCGCGGCTGAACTCCACGCCGATCAGGTGAATGGGCTCGCCCCGGCCCCGGTACTTGGCCGCGTAGTCCCGCTCCCGCAACTGCGCCAGCGCAGCCCCTTCCCCTGCCTGCTCCGTCACCTTGAACTCGAACAGGTAGACGTGGCCGCCGGTACGCACCGCCATGTCCAGCCGCCCGCTGCTGCTCGAATCCTCCACCGTGATCTCGTACCCCAGCGCCGCGAGGTAGGAGTAGAACACGCTGGCGTAGTAGCCCTCGTAGCGCGCAATCTCGTTGTTGACGTGCCATTCATACGGGATGCTCGCAAAGAAGGCGTGGAACAGCGCCTCCAACCCCGCCCAATCGGCCGCTTTCAGCAGGCGCGCCAAGCGGATTCTGTCCGCCGTCTGCTCGCGGGCGCCCGGCGCCAAGCGGCGCAGCAGCACCCGGTTCAAGCTCTGCCGCACTTCCCGGTTCGGATAGCTCAGCCTGAACAGCCGCTCGCCGTCCAGCTCCTCCTCCTCCGTGATCGTCAGATAGCCGGTCTGAAACAGCAGCGCCTGGGTGCCTATGTGCTCCACGTCGAACGCCGACAGCAGGTCCCGGTTGCCGACCATCTCCTGAAGCGAAACGGTGGAGATCCGCCGCTCGATCAGCGTGTCGACCAGGAACGCCGGCGACCCCGTCTCGAACCAGTGGGCGTCGAACTCGCGGCTGTCGAACAGCAGCAGCACGTCAAACGGGTTGTACACCTTCTCATCGCCGCGCCAGCAGTACCCGTTGTACCACTCGCGGATGCGGTCGCGGTCCAGCCCGGGCAGCTCCGGGGCGAACACGGTGTCCAGATCGGCCTCGGTGTAGCCGCAGATCGCCGAGTAGCGCCGGTCCAGCGTGAGGTCGGTGAGGTTGTTGAGGTCGGAGAACAGGCTCACCTTGGAGAACTTGCTCACCCCGGTCAGGAAGGTGAAGCGCACGTGCGTTTCGCTGTCCTTGATCACCCCGTACAGGCCGCGCAGGAAGTCGCGGTTGGCGCGGGCTACTTCGGGCGTTTCCAGCGCGTCCAGGATCGGCTTGTCGTATTCGTCCACCAGCACCGCCACCTGCTGCCCGGTACGCTCGTGCAGGGCTTCCAGCACGGATGCAAAGCGGCCCGGCGCCGTGAGGTAGTCAGCCTCCACACCGGTTCGCCGTTCCACGGCCGCGAGCTGCTCCATGACGTGGTCCCGCACCAGTCCCGGCTGCGTGAAACTGCCGCCGCCGAAGCTGAGCCGCACCACCGGATGGCGCTGCGACCAGTCGTGGCGGCCGTGGACATGGAGCCCCCGGAACAACGCCTCGTTGCCCTCGAACAGCTCCTTGAGCGTGTCCAGGAACAGGCTCTTGCCGAACCGCCGCGGCCGTGACAGGAAGTAGTGCGCGCCTTCCTCGAGCAACCGTTCGACGTAGGCGGTCTTGTCCACGTAGTAACAATTCCGCTCCCGGAGCGTGCGGAACGTCTGGATGCCGGTGGGCAGCCTGCGCCGGACCATCGACTTCACTTTATCGCGGCCCGAGAGCACTCGCAACGCCCGCCTGCCGCCATGCGGCGCCGGCGCGCGTTCGAGCCGCCCGGGACGTGGTACGCCACGCTCACCCGGCCGGCGCCGCGCGCCGCGTACCCCGGCGCGCGGCGGGTCAGCTCCCCGTTTCCTCCTCGGCGATCTCGATCACCAGTTCCTTGCCGTAGAGCGCTTGGCGAGCCCAGTACAGGTTGTCGAACTCGGTGTAGCCGGACACCTCCAGCTTGGCCACGGCGGTCGCGTCGTCGTTGCCGCCGCCGCCGCTGATTTCTACGGTCGGGGCCTCGCGATAACCGCTGCCGCGGTCCGTGACGGTGATCGACGTCACCTTGTCGGTCAGCGCCGCCGTCCCCTGCGCGCGGATGCCGTTGGCGTATTGCGGCTCCGGGAACTCCACGTCCGGGGCCGCCGCGTAGCCGCTCCCCGGGTCCGTGATAATCAAGTCGTCCTGGTACATCCCTGCATGGTCCTGGGTTACTCCATAGTCGGCCGTGCACGTCGCGGTTCCCGTAATCGCGCAGACGGGGAGCCCCCCGTAGCCGACCCCAGGATTCGTCACCCGCACGCTGAGCACCCGGTCTTCCAGCGTCACTCCGATACTCGTCGCCTGAGTGCCGCCGGCAGCCGGACTCGAAGGGCTGCAGGTTTGTACGTTGGACGTATAGCCAAGTCCCGGGTTGGTGACCGTGATTGACGTCACCGTACCGGCGGCGTTCAGGACGCCTCGTCCGATTGCCGCTACGCCGCCGGTCGGCGTCGGGCACGTAAAGGTCGCGGGCATGGAGTCCGTGTAGCCGCTTCCCCCGGTGAGCAGAGTGATCGCCCTGACTTGGGTCGGCCCCACCGCCACGGCGGCGGCGCCCATGCCTGTTCCTCCGGTGAACGTAACCGCAGGGACGGAGGTGTAACCGCTACCCCTGCCCGAGGCCGGCACGTTTACACTCCCCACGGTGGACCATCGCGCGCTCGTCCTGGCGGCCGCGCCGCTGCCCGGGTCGCCCGGTTGGCTGACAAACGTAATGTCGTAGTCCTGGACGCCAACGTCGGACAGACTGTAGCCGCTCCCGCCGTTCGATATCGTGACGGAGGCGACCTGATCGGCGGCGGTCGCCGTGGCGCGCGCGAAGTTGGGGTTGGCTGTGGTGAACGCGACGGTGGGGGCGGAGGTGTAGCCGGTCCCGCCGTTCGTGATGGTAACGGAGGCCACCCGGCCGGTGGTGCGCCGCTGATTCTCGGCGGTGAGCACCAGCACCACCGCTCCCTCGGTCACCTCGGCGGTGAGCCGCCACTCCGCGCCGCTGATGTCGGAGGCGAAGGCCGGCTCATACGAGAGGTTGTCGATCGGCAGCGGCTGCCCGCCGACCGAAACGGTCACGGCGTCGCGGTTGGCGGCGGTGATCCGGTCCCACGCGAACGGCGCCGACCGGTTGGAGGTCTGCGTCCAGATGGTCGCGTCGTCGTCTCCGAAGTGGTCCGCTTCGAGCTCCCAGCTCTTGTCCGGCTCCGGCGGAGCCGGCGGCGAGTCCGGGTCGGGGGGCGTCGTCGGCGCGGCCGGTTCGCTGCCGCCGCCCGCTCCTGCGCCCGCGCCGGTCCCCGCGGTCGTGGTGGGCGTGGCCGGGCCGCACGCGGTCATGGCAAGGGCGATACCGGCGATTGCCGCCAGTAACAGAAACCGGTTCATTCCGGAAACTCTTGGGGGGGGGGGGGGGGTAAGATGCAAGACGATACGCCTCCTGTCTGTCAGCCGCCCGCACGGCGCCTGCTTGAGCACCGGAGTGTGCCGGCTGCCGCCCGGCGTGTCAATCGCTATCCGAAGTTCGGCTTGACCGACGACGAACGACAGGAGCTGCTTGCAGACTATCTACCCTGGGCTACAATGCCGTTCAATCTCATGGCGCGCTGGCGCGGTACAGCCGGCCTTCGCCGCGCGCGTGGTACGACGGCACGCACGCCGGCACGAACACCGCGTCGCCCCGCTTGAGCGCGAGCGCGCCGCCCGGCCAGCGAAGGCGCGCGCCGGCGCCGAGCAGCAGCAGGATCTCCGGCCCGCGCCGGGTCGCAAAGGCGCCGCCGGCGCGCAGGTCGATCACCGACAGCCGGAACTCCTGCGCCGGCGCCGGATAGACCCGTTCGGCCGGACCGGCCGGCTGCGGCGCCACCAGCGCCGGCGGCGCCGGCCGCAGGTCGGCGGCGGCGAGGGTCCGGTCGACGTCGACGTGCTTGCCGGTGAGCCCGGCGCGCAACACGTTGTCGGAGCTTGCCATCAGCTCGACGCCGGCCCCGCTGACGAAGGTGTGGAGCTGCCCTGGCGCGGTGTACAGCGCCTCTCCGGGACGGAGGTCGACCCGGTTGAGCAGCAGCGCGCCGATCACCGCCGGGTCGCCGGGGTAGCTGGCCGCCAGCTTCCGCAGCAGCGCGCCGGCGGCGGTGGGCGGCGCGCCGGCGGTGAGCCGGCGGTGCAGGCGTTCGCCGGCCGCGCGGTCGAGCGTCAGCACGGCGCGCAGCAGGCGGCCGATCTCGGCAGCCTCATCCCCGCCGGGGGCCGCCGCCGGCGCCAAGTCGGAAACGCCGGCCGCCGCCAGCGCCGACTCGATCTCCGCCAGCGGCCGGACGCCGGCCAGTATCTCCATCGGCTCCAGCGCCAGCATGATCTCCGGCTTGTGGTTCCGGTCGCGGTAGGACCGGTGCGGCGCGTCGACCGGCACGCCGGTCAGTTCCTCGGCGTCGAATCCGCGCTCCGCGCAGGCGCGCGTGGGGTGGACCTGAATCGACACCGGCCGGCCGATCGCCAGCAGCTTGAACAGGAACGGCAGCCCCGCCCTCGGCCCGGCCGGCCCGTGCCCGGCCGCCGCGCACCGGCCGAGCGTCTCCGCCGGCCGGTCGGCGATCAGCCGGTCGAGCGGCACGCGCCGCGACCCGGCCAGCGCCGCGGACGGCGCCTGCGGATGCGCCCCCATCCACAGCTCCGCCTCCGGGCGGCCGTCGCAGGGGCGGCCGAGCAGCCGGCCGAAGGCGGTGCGCGAACCCCAGTCGTAGCGCCGCACCGGGCACTCCAGGCGAAGGATGCCGAGCATGACGACGGTACCTTGCCCCCGGTCCGCCGATTGCGCCACCCTCACCGCCGCGCATGGACAGCGACCGCGCCGAGGTGATCGACCGGAACGTGATCGACGCCCTTGCGGCCCGGTCCGCGGAAGATGCGGCAGCCGGCGGCGCCGGCCGGCCGCCGGCCGCGCCGGACGACGACGAACCGGTCGACAAGCGTTCCGGCCTGCGGCGCGCCCGCTACCTGGAAATCCTGGAGTCGCAGTACCAGGCGCGGCATCTCGATCTGGAAGCGCGGCGGCTCCGCAAACGCGGCGCCGGCTTCTACACCATCGGCAGCGCCGGGCACGAGGGCAACGCGGCGCTGGCGGCAGCCCTCCGTCCCACCGATCCTGCGTTCCTCCACTACCGCTCCGGCGGCTTCTTCGCGCAGCGCTCCAAACAGGCCGACGGCTGCACGCCGGTGTTCGACGTGCTGCTCTCCCTCTGCGCCAGCTCCGAAGACCCGATCGCCGGCGGCCGGCACAAGGTGTTCGGCAGCACGGCGCTCTGGATGCCGCCGCAGACCAGCACGATCGCATCGCACCTGCCGAAGGCTATGGGCACCGCGTTCGCCATGGAGCGCGCCAAGCGGCTCGGCCAACCGTTGCCGTTTCCCGATGACGCGATCGTCGTCTGCACCTTCGGCGACGGCACGGTCAACCACGCCTCCGCGCTCGCCGGCATGAACGCCAGCGCGTGGGCATCGTTTCAGAACCTGCCGATGCCGATCCTGTTCGTCTGCGAGGACAACGGCGTCGGCATCTCGGTGCGCACGCCGCCCGGCTGGGTGGCGCGGGTGTGGCGCTCCTTCCCGCGCCTCACCTATCTGCAGGCCGACGGCTGCGACATCGCCGAAACCTACCGGCAGGCGCGGGCCGCGGCCGAGTTGTGCCGGCGGCGGCGCACGCCGGTCTTTCTGCACATGGAGCTGGTCCGCCTGCTCGGCCACGCAGGCGCGGACGTGGAGCTCACCTATCGGTCGGGGGAGCAGATCCGCGCGTCGGAGGCGCGCGACCCGGTGCTCCGCAACAGCCTGCACGCCGTCGACCTCGGTCTGGCCTCGGCGCGCGCGCTGCTCCGGTCGTACGTGGAGACGGGCGACCGGGTGCGGGCGGCGGCGCAGGAAGCCGAGCGGCGTCCGCATCTGGCGAGCGCCGCCGAGGTAGCCGCCGCCATCGCCAGCCACCGGCCGCGGCGCGTGCTGCGGGAGGCCGAGCGCGCCGGCCACGCGCAAGAACGCGCCGCCCTGTTCGGAGCGGACGAGCTGCCGGAGCGGCAGGGGCCGGAACACCTGGCGCGCCTGCTCAACTGGGGACTGCTCGACCTGATGGCCAAGTACCCGCAGATGATTCTGTTCGGGGAAGACGTCGGGCGCCGCGGCGGCGTCTACGGACTCACCACCCGATTGGCCGAGCGGGCCGGTTCGGCGCGCGTGTTCAACACGCTGCTCGACGAGCAGTCGATCCTGGGGCTGGCGATGGGCGCCGCCCACGTCGGCCTGCTGCCGGTGCCGGAGATACAGTACCTGGCCTACTACCAGAACGCTCAGGACCAGATCAGGAGCGAGGCGGCGACGCTGTCGTTCTTTTCGCAGGGCGGGTTCCGCAACCCGCTGGTGGTGAGGATTGCGAGCTGGGGGTACCAGCGGGGGTTCGGCGGCCACTTCCACAACGACAACAGCATCGCCGTGCTGCGCGATCTGCCGGGCGTGCTGATCGCCGCTCCCTCACGGGGTGACGATGCGGTCATGATGTTGCGCACCGCGCTGGCCGCGGCGGCCGTCGATGGGCGCGTGGTGCTGTTCCTGGAGCCGATCGCGCTGTACGGGACCCGCCACCTGCATGAGAAGGGCGACGGCGGGTGGCGGTTCCCGTATCCGCCGCCGGGCGATGCGGTCGAGATCGGCCGCGCGCGCGTCTATCCGGCGGACGCCCCGGACGTGACGATCGTGAGTTGGAGCAACGGCCTGTGGAGGTCGCTGCAGGCGGCGCGCGTGTTGTCCGAGCGGCACGGCGTAGCCGCCGAGGTGATCGACCTGCGCTGGCTGGCGCCGCTCGACCTGGAGGCGGTGGTGCGCAGCGGGACGCGGAGCGGCCGCGTCCTGATCGTCGATGAAGGCCGCGCCACCGGCGGCGTGAGCGAGGGGCTGGTCGCCGGCATCGTCGACGCGACCGCGGGGCGCGCGCCGCCGCCGGTTATCCGGCGCTACTGCGCGGCCGACTCCTTCATCCCGCTGGGGCCGGCGGCCGACCACGTTCTGCCGTCGACCGAAGGCATAGTCGCCCGCGCCGCGGACCTGGCCGGCGGCGCCCACGTCCGGCCGGCGGATGCATCGGCGCCGGCGGCCGCGGAAGCCGGGGAGCCGGCCGCCGACGTAGCGGCAGCGAACTCAACCCGGTGAGCGGCGGGGCCGGCGGCGAAGGCGGCGCGGCCGGCGAGCGCCGCCGCGCGGTGGTGATCTGTCCCGGCCGGGGCAGTTACGGCGCCGCGGACCTCGGATCACTGGCGCGGGCGGCGGCGGACGACTCGCGCGACGGCGGGTTCCGGGCGGTGCTGGAAGCGGCCGACGCGCGCCGCCGGGCGGCCGGCGACCCGGCGCTGTCGGCGCTCGACGGGGCCGGCCGGCTCACCGCCGCGCACGGCGCCGGCGAACACGCGTCGCCGTTGATCTTCGCCTGCACCGCCGCCGACTTCCTGCGCGTCGACCGGGAGCGCTGCCACGTGGTGGCGGTAGCCGGCAATAGCCTGGGCTGGTACTCGGCGCTCTACTGCGCGGGGGCGCTGCCGCTGGCGGACGCCATGCGGCTGGTGGAGACGATGGGCGGCATGGGCCGCGGCGGTCCGATCGGCGGTCAGATCGTCTATCCGGTCGTCGACGACCGGTGGCTGGCCGATGCCGAGCTGACCGAGCGCGTGGACGGAGCGCTCCGCGCCGTGCGCGCGGCCGGACACCGGGCCGGCGACTCGGTCCGCTACGGCGGGTTCCGCGTGCTGTGGGGCGACGACGCCGCCATCGGCGAGCTGCGCGCGCGGCTGCCGCGCCGCGAGTTCGGGGATCGCGCCTACCCGCTCCACCTGCACGGCCACGCCGCGTTCCATTCGCCGCTGCTGGCCGGCTACGCGCGGCGGGCGGTCGAGGAGCTGGCCGGCGGCCTCGGCTGGCGGGCGCCGGACGCGCCGCTGATCGACGGGCGCGGCCGGCAGTGGACGCCGCTCGCCGCCGACGTTGCGGCGCTGGCGGAGTACACGCTGCGCACGCAGATGACGTCCACCTTCGACTTCACCGCCTGCGTGCGGGTGGCGCTGCGGGAGTACGCGCCCGATCTGCTGGTCTGCCTTGGCCCCGGCGACGTGCTCGGCGCGCCGGTGGCGCAGGTGATCATCCGGGAGCGCTGGCAGGGGATCGGCGACCGCGCCGCGTTCCTCCGCCGCCAGCAGGACGATCCGCTGGTCGTGTCGTTCGCCCGCCCCGAGCAGCGCCGCCTGGCTGCGCAGGCGTAGCCGGCTCAGCCGGCGCCGTCCACGCCGCCGCCGTCCCCGCCGCCGCTGTCCCCGCCGCCGTCGAACAGCGCGGACTGCCGCTCGCTCGCCTCGGTCACGGCCAGCCGGGCGATCTCCGGCCAGCTCTGCACCAACCCGTTGTAGTCGAGCGCCTCGTCCGCGCGCTTCTTTCGCTCGCACAGCGTGTACAGCCGATAGCAGAGATCGCGGGAGCCGATGGCCGCGTTGCCGAGCCGGCGCAGCAGCGCGGCGGCGCCCATCTCCCCGGCCTGCCGCAGGACCCGGATCAGATGGTGGACCACCTCCCAGGTCGTGAGGCGGTCGTCTGCTTTCGGGTCCCAGTCGTCGGGCAGCTCCAGCGGACGCAGCAGCCGCACCCGGCCCGCCCGCGAGTGCAGAATCCCGGCGCGGACCATGCCGGCGACGCTGGTGTTCTTGGCGGTGGCCAAGGTCTCCGCGCTGCCGAACTCGCCGGCGTCGAAGCCGTGCTGGTCGAACCACGTCAGCGCCCAGAGGCTGTCGGCGTCGAACTCGCCCTCCTGCGCTGTCAGTATCTCGTCCAGGGTCCGGTTGATGAAGGCGAGCGCTTCGCGGACGGTGACGCGCTCGCCGGCCGGGTGGAGCACGTTGGCGTAGCGGGTGAAGATCGCCATGCCGGGACCGATGGCCGCCTGCGCCAGGTCGACGGGGGCGATGTTGGCGCGCTGCAGATGGATCAGCGCCGCCGGCAGCTCCGCCTCCAGCGCGTCGACCAGGTTCCGGCGCGTGCAGCGGGGAGCATCGGCCGGCCTCCGCCGGCACACCAGTACGATGCTGGAGGCGAGCGCGTTCTGTTCGAAGGCGCGGAGCCCTTTGGGTTGTTCGGTCCGCATCGGCCACGTCCCGGTGACGGCGAAGCCGGCTTTGATCACGGCTTCCAGAAACGTCTCCCAGCCCGTATTGCCGATGCCGGTGGGGCCCTTCTTCTCGGACTGTTTGAACGCGTAATAGATCGTCGCCGGAAACCCGGGAAGGGTTTGGCGGGACAACTGGCTCAGCGCCCGTTTCATGCCGCTCATGAAGAACGCTTCGGCCCGATCTTTGGTGGCGTGGCGATAGGGTGTAGCGACCAGCTCGTCCGCCTTCGGGACGACGATCGTGGCAAACAGACCGGGAAAGACCGGTCTCAACGAGCGCCGCAGCCAGACGTAGAAGAAGTCGGAAAGATCGGCGTAACCGATGTTGTCGTAGTACGGCGGGTCGGTGGAGACGATCTTGTTTTCTGACGACGTCTGCGTTACCGCGTCATCCTGAACCGCGCGGGCAGGTATCGATGAGTTGAATTGCTTCTCGATTACCTCGCATACCGATTCGACGGCGCCGAAGAAATCGCCGCCGGCGCCGGCCAGCGGGTTCGTTTCGGCGAAGTCCCAGACCATCGGCAAGGCTTGACGGCTGAAGGTTGCGACCAGCCGATCCATTCGGTGCTCCCACAGGCACAGGCTGGAGTTGCGATTTGCCGCCTTGCTCTGCGCGAACACCAGATAGGTCGCCAGCCCATCGGCGTAGGCGGTAGCTCCGGCGCCGCCGGCGTGGAGGGGCCGCTCGTCATCGGGCAGGCCGGCGGTTACTGCGTCCTGCCGGATGCGGTCGCGCGCCTCGGTCACCAGATCGCAGAACGTGTTCAGCGCGACGAGTTGCCGGGGCGTAAACAGATCACCGACGGTGTCTATGCCGTAGTTCGAGACGCTCTGGCGCGATTTGCCTTCAAGTCGAGCGTCCGGCCGCCACTCCGGCTGCGCCTTCCGGGCAGCTTCTTCGTGTTCGGCAGTGGGCGAAAGATACACCCGTCCGCGGTCGCCCTCCGCGACGATGGCCATCAGCCGCGCGCCCATGCGCCCCGCCTGACCTTCGCCCCGGATGTAGTCATACGTGATCGGAACGTCAGACACCAAGCAGTAGAACCCCTGCCGTTTGCCGGCGCCGGTACCGGCTTTGGCGCCGGGCGGCGGCGGGCCGACTTTGACCGTGAACCGCCAACCGTTCCTATCGACCACGGGCTCGACGTACGCCTCCTTCCCCTTCTTCGTGGACAGCATGAAGGTCGAGGCGAGCGGTACCTCTATCGTTCCGAACGCCGGGTTCGAGCTCCGCACCGTGCGCGCCCACAGCCATGCGATCACGGTCAGCTCGCGCCCCGCGTAGGGCCGCAGGTCCGGGCGCTCGCGCGCCATCTCGTCCGTGACCGCGATCTTGGGATACAGATGGCCGATGCGCCGCTCCGCCCGGTCCCGCATCCAGCGTCCGTAGTAACGCACGTCTTCGGCCAGCCCGCGCGCGCCCGTCCACTTGCCGACGCCGGATACCAGCTTGCCTTCCGCACGCGCCTCCGGGTTCACCGGCGGGCGGCCGGCGAACGTGGGCGGAATCTCGATCATCGCCTTGTTGATCAGCACCGCCACCGGGTTGAGGTCGCTGGCGTGCGCATCCAGACCGAGCCGTTGCGCCTCCAACGGCAGCGCGCCGCCGCCGGCAAACGGATCGTGGAACGCCGGCAGCCGCTCCGGGTCGAACAGCTCCGCCGCACGCGGGTCGCCGGCATGGTCGGCGCAGGTGCGCCGCCAGCTTGCGCGGATCTCCGCGCGCGCCTGCTGCAGCAGCTCCTCGTTGGTGGTGTTCTCCCACTTGACCAGTTCTTCGATCAGCCTGAACAGCCGTTGGCGCTCGGCGTCCTGCTCCTGCTCGGTCGGGAAGAGCTCCGGCCGGCTGCCGGGATCGTCGACCATCTGCGCGAAGATCACGGCGCGGGCGGCGGCCAGCGGGCGCCGCGCCCACCAGAGATGCAGGGTGCTCGGGTGGCCGTGCCGGATCGACTTCTCGCGCGCCGCGGCGGCGTTGATGGCGTCGAGCGGCAGCGCCACCTCGATCAGCTTCTTGCGCGGTCCGGTCATGGTCCGGCCTGCCTGCGGTCACTCAAGGCGCGCCGCCAATCACGGCCGCGCGGGATCGCGCCCGGCGTAACCTGACGCAATCCCGATACGCTAACGCTGACGCTGACTATTCCGGGTATCCGGCCCGCGCAGCAACGCCTCGAGTTCGGCAATACGCGCCTCCGCCGCTTGGCGGGCCGCCTCTGCCTGGCGGCGTGCAGCCTCCTCCTCCCGGACGCGCGTCTCCGCCGCCTGGCGTGCGGCCGCTTCCTGTTGGACGCGCGTCTCTGCCGTCCGGCGGGCGGCAGCTTCGTGCTCGGCGCGGACCTCAGCTTGGTGGCGTCCGTCTTCGGCCTCCCGGCGCCGGTCGTCGGTCTCAGTATAGTCCAGCAGGTCTTTTCCTGTCTGCGGGTCGTGGAACCGCAGCTCACGCTCAGCCAACTGCACCTGCAACCGCAACTCCAGGCCCAGCACCTCGCTCCACAGCGCCAGCGTCCCGTCCGCCAACTCCCGCTCCGGCAGCCGCCGGTACGCTCGGCCCATCAGCTCCAACCCCTGCAGCGGAGGCTCCAGGTAGTCCCGCGTCGGATCGTACTGCCAGTATTCCCGTACCCCCAGCTGGTGATACAATTCCCGCTTCCTCGTCTGATCCTCCCGCCACGTACTCCGCGACGTGATCTCCAGCACGAAGTCCGGTCCCTTCGCCTCCTCCCACAGGAAGTACGACGACCGCACCTTGTCGGGCACACCGAACACCACGAACACGTCCGGCGCCACCGCGCTCCGCTTGCCCTCCTGATAGTAGAGCAACAGGTTCCCGGACACGTACACGTCCGGTTCGTTGCGGAAATGGTGCCTCAGCCCGTACACCGCGTACATGAGCGGGAGCAGTTGGGAATCGCTTTCGGCCATCGGCTTGCCGTCGGAACTGGGGTAGTCTACCGTTACCGTTGCCGCTGGCGGAGCGCTGAGTGTACTTGCCATCGACCACACCTCCAGACGTTGCCACCATAGCACGCCGCGCCGCAACGCGACAGCCCGCATGGTAGCCTCAATGGCCGTTACGCGGCTGCCGCCCGCGGTCCGGCCGTTCGTTCGCCGTGAAGAGACGCGCCACCAGCCGGGCCGCCGGGGTTGCGGACCGAACTTTCGCGCCGAAGGACGCGCGGACGCCGTCGGCGGCCAGTTCTAACCCCGTAGCTCTGCCGCCCGGCGGGCGGCATCCCGGCGCCTGTCGTCGGTCTCTCTCAAGTCCAACAGGTCCTCCCCGGTCTGCGGATCGTGGAACCGCATCCGCTTGGCCATCTGTAAGCGTAACTCCAGTCCCAGCACCTCGCTCCGTAGCGCCAGCGTCCCGTCGGCTACATCCCGCTCCGGCAGCCGCCGGTACTCTCCGCCCACCAGTTTCAACCCCCGCAGCGGCGGTTCCAGATAATCCCGCGCCGGATCGTACAGCCAGTACTCCCGCACTCCCAGCCGGCGATACAACTCGTGCTTGTCCTCTTGATCTTCCCGCTTCGTGGCCAGCGAGGTGATCTCCAGCACGAAGTCGGGCGCCTTCGGCTCCTCCCACAGCAGGTACGTGTCACGTAGGGCCTTGCGCGCTCCAAACACCACGAACACGTCCGGCGCCACACGCGCGCGCGGATCACCTTCTTCGTAGTAGAGCAACAGGTTGCCGGATACGTACACGTCCGGATCGTTGCGGAAGTAGATGTCCAGCCGCTCCACCGCGTATGTGAGCGACTTCCGTTGGGTATCGCCCTCGGCGATCGGTTTGCCGTCGGAACTGGGATATTCTACCGATGGCGGAACGCTGAGTGAATCTGCCATTACTGACGACACCTCCTGATATTGCCGAGCATAGCACGCGGCGCCGCAGCGCGACAGCCCCCTGTCACCGGCGCGCCGACCGGCTCCGGAATGCCGGAACGCCGCACCGATTCGCTCGAATATGCAACGGTCCTCTTGACACATTTGTTTTTTCACAGTAGTGTCCGGTCATAAATCAAGCAACCGCAACTGTTTAGCGGACGGGTCCGGTTCCGAACTGTAATCTTCCATCGTAAGTGCTTCATGTAGCGGTACTTGCTCGAATGGCATGACCGATAAGATCTGTAGCATTGTGTAGAGCGGCGTGTCGATCCCCAGCCGCTTGCGGATAATCGCGACCAGCACGTAGACCGACACCGCTATCCACAGTTGCGATTTCACGGCATTCTCCGAAACTCCCAGAAAACGCTTCACCCGCAGGTGCTGTTTGACCCACTTGAAGAACAACTCGACCTGCCACCGACTCTTGTACAAACCACAGATCGTCAGCGCATCAAGTCCGGTCCGGTTGGTGAGAAACACCAGTGTTTGGCCGGATTGTGGGTCCCTGTAGCGGACACGCCGCAGACGGTCCCGGTACCTCAGCTTGGCCTGCGCCCCACCCAAAGCGATGATCTGATCCGAGATGACTCCTAGCGTTCGGTCCGTCGGCGTGGAGTACAGGCGCCGGTAGCGGATGTTCTTCTTGGCACGAGTCACGAAGAAGGCGCCGGCCTGGTCCAGCGCGTACAGGCGTTGAAAGTCGATGTAGGCGCGGTCCATGACGTACGTCGCGCCAGCCTCCGGCACCAGCAAATCAAGCACGTTGACGTCGTGTAACCTGCCGTCGGAGATGTGAATGAAACTTGGGATCGAACCTCGTAAGTCCAACAGGGTATGCATCTTGACCGCCGCCTTGGTGGCTCGGAACGCCGCCCAGGGGAAGATCGACAGGCAGAGATCGACGGTCGTGGAGTCCAGCGCGTAGGCGGTCTCGTTCAACTTCGTGGCCAACATCTCGTCGGCGTACAGTGCGCGCGCCTGCACGATCAACCGTTGGGCGAAGTCCGCGTAGATCCGCCAATCGCGCCGCTCGTTGGCATCGGCCAAGGTAGAGCGGCGCACCGGTGTCCGGAATCCACAGTGATAGAGCTTGGTAGAACGAGCCGCCAGGCAGGCTTCGATGTCGCGCAGACTCTCGCGGTGCGTGAGTTGCGCGAAGGCGAGCGCACGATAGTGCTCGGTGCAGCGTAACGTACGGACCTTGCGGTCGCCGGCGTAGCGATCGACGATGCGAGCGAAAGTCGTCCACGGCAGGTAGTTCATTACCTGGGAGAACAGGGTCTGGCCGAAATACATGCCAGCAGGTTAGGCGAATGCGGCCGAGGGGTGCTGCACCGAGCCGCCGGTCGGCTGTGGCGAACCGACCGGTACGCCGGACGGCTGTGGGCCAGCGGATCGCGTGAGACGGCCGAATCAAGTTCAAGTCGCCACCACCCGATTTTGCCTGTAACCTTTATGTGTGTAATCAGTTACAATCACGCGATGGTCTCCAAACCGGACAGTACTGGTTTTTTCACTATATTTGTACCATGAGTCGCACATCCTCTGACGCGCCGGTCACCACCACCGTTTCCGGCCTTTCCGATCGGCATCTGGTGCAACGGCTCAAGGAACTGACCGCCGTCGAGCACCAGCTTGAAGTCGTGGTCATCGACCATCTGCGCGAGCTTGAACGCCGCCGTCTGTATCTGCCCCAGGGGTTCTCCAGCCTGTTCGATTACGCCACGCGCGAACTCGGCTACAGCGAAGCCGCCGCGTGGCGCCGCATCAAGGCGATGCGGCTGTGCGGGGAGGTCGAAGGCGCGCGCGAGCGGATGCGGGACGGCTCGCTGACGCTCAACTCGGCGGCGCTGCTGCAGAACGCCTTCGATCGGCAGGAGCGCAAGCGCAAGCAGTCCGGCGGCGGACGCGGCGCGCGGGCCGCAACGGCCAACGGATCGGCGCCAAGCCCCGGCGCGCCGTCGAGTGCGCCCAGCGCACCGGCGCAGGCGGGGGAGCGAGCGGAGGAACCGCGCGCGGCGCCGGTGCTCGACTCGTCGGCGCGGCAGGCGCTGGTGGAGGAGGCGGCCGGCAAGAGCACGCGGCAGGTAGAGAATTTGCTGGCCGGCGTGGACCCGGAGCTGACGGCGCCGGCGGACCGGATACGGCCGCTGGGCGCGGGGCGATGGGAGCTCAAGGCCGGGATCGACGACGACTGCCGGCGCGGCTTGGAGCAACTCAAGGGATTGCTGTCCCACGTCGATCCGCACATGACGTTGGGGCAGATCGTGGCGCGCGCGGTGAAGGAAGCGGTCGAGCGCCACGACCCGGCGCGACCGCCGCGCGGCCGGCGCACCGGCAGCCGGGCAGCTTCAAGCGGTGCCGACGAAACTTCGGCGCCGAAGGACGCACGCGGGCCGGATGCGGCTGAGTCGGCGCAACGGCCTTCCGTGCCGGCGGGCGGCGCGACTTCGCCAGCGAAGGCGCCAGGTTACTCCGAACACCGCCACGCTGCGACGGCGAAGCGGTCCGGCGTAGCGAGCCAACCTTCGGCGCCGAAGGAACCGGCCGCGCCCGACTCCGCAACGGCGTCGGCGCGGCCGGCCGCCATGCCGACAAGGGTCACGACTTCGCCAGCGAAGGTGAAGGCGGACACGGAGCACGGCCGCGCCGCGGCAGCGAAGCGGCCCGCAACGGCGACCCGGTCCGCCACTTCGGCGCCGAAGGCGGAACGCGACCGGCAACGCCAAGGCGCGCCGTCGCAGCCCCGGGTACGCGGCCGTACCATCCCGGCCGCCGTCAAACGGCAGGTCTGGGAGCGCGATGGAGGCTGCTGCAGCTACGTGGACCGGGACAGCGGGCGCCGTTGCGGCTCCCGGCATGTGCTGCAGATGGATCACGTCCTGCCGTTCTCGCTCGGCGGCAGCGCCGAACCCGACAATCTCCGGCTGCTCTGCGCCGCTCATCACCGCCACCGCCATGCGGACGCAGGCGACGGGACGGACTGCGCTGCCGCGGAACCCACAGGGAGCGCCCGGTGATGCGGGCGGCCGAGGAGGGCGTGAGCCTCAATCGGCTTGCGAGCGCGCGATTGGAAGGCGTCGGAGATCGACCGGTCGACCGACCGGCCCTGAAGTCAGTCCCTACCATGGCGTCGCCGAACCGCGGCAGCGCGAGCCGTTTGCCGCCGCGCCGGCCTGATCAGCCGTCGTCGCGCTCGCCGAAAAACGTAACCAGGAGCACCGCCTCGGTACCGTCGGCCAACTCGTAGTCGAGCCCGAATATCGCCATCACCTTGTCTCCGTCGGTCGAGAACACACCACCCCATGACGCGCTCGCGCTCGCCACGTCGCCAGCCGTCAACGCGGGCAACGCCACGTTCCCGGCCACCGCGGACACGTCTCTGATGACGCTGCCGGCGCCGCTGCCGCGCGCCTTGAACGTCCCGTCGGACGCGATACGGGCGGACCCCAGCGTGGCGATCGGCAGCGGCCGCCCGCCCGCGTCGATCACCCGCCCCGCGCAGCAGGACGTCGCGTCAACCCGCGCGAGCACCCGCAGGCCGCCGACTTGACCCGTAACGGTGCCGGCGCCGAAGTTGGCCGTGAGCGTGGCGTCGACCAGAAAGTACTGGGTGGACGCCGGTGCCCCGCTCCGCAGCCGGTGGATCACCCCTTCGCCGCTGCCGGAGTAGCGCGCCGTGCCGGTTGGCCGCGACCAGGGGTCGGCTGCGGACAACTCCTCCCCGTCGCCGAAGCCGCCGACTTCCTGCGGGGCGCCGCCGCGCAGCAGCGTCCAGTAACCGGCGCTCGCAGTGCTGTCGTCGGTGAGGTTGTAGAGGGCCGCCACCGCCACGTCGCCGTTCGCCAAGGTCTTCGACAGCACGAAACGGCCCACTTCCTCGGAGTCGCCGCCCCGGACCGCGGTGGCCAGATCATCCCGCGTATTGAGCGAGAAGCGCTCCGCGCCGGTCGCGGCGTTCCGCACCTGCATGATCAGCCTGGCGCCGTCGCCGGTCACCGTGACGCGGTCGGTGGTGTCTCCGGAATTGTCGACGTTGCTGCTCTGCGTCACGCTCCCGAACCGCTGGCCGGCGGTCGCCGCCCGGCCGGCTACGGCAACGTCGCTCCGCCCCAGGACCGCCTGTGGCGCCGTGCCGCCGGCCGGCCCGCCGCCGCCGGGAGTGGCCGGATCCTCGCACGCGGCGAGCGCCAGCACGGCCAGTACCGCCAATCCCACCAGCGCCCCCGCCGGCAACGCGCGAACGCGAGCACGCAACGAATCGTCCATAGCACTCATAGGTACGGAGCCCTCCCGAGCTCTCGAACAGCGTATCGAAGCGCTCCACGAGCGGCAAGAACTGGGCGTAGGCCACTGGCGGAGCCGCCAGCGCGGATCAAGGTGCGTCACGTTCGAACAGGGCGTCGGCGGCGGAGCGCTGATGGAGCGCTTCATCGTGTCCGGCGCGCGGGCCGGGCAGGCCGGATTCGACTTCGTGGACGTCAAGCCCGCGCCATCACCGTAGTTGACTCGTGCGACGGCTGATACTACTATTGGTACTGCCGTGGAAGGCGATCGACAGACTTCAACACCCCACGGAGCCTGGTCCAGAGAGAACTGGACGCGAATAAACAGACTTACAAACCTTTGGAGCTCATTGATGTACGAACACTATACATACCGCCTTACCTGGTCTCCCGAAGACCGCGAATACGTAGCGCTCTGCGTCGAGTTCCCGTCGCTGAGCTGGCTGGCGCCCACACCGCAGGATGCCCTTGCCGGGATGCAGACACTGATCCGAGAGGTCGTCGCCGAGATGCATGCCAACGGAGAGAGCCCGCCCGAACCGCTCGCGGACCGGACGTACAGCGGGAGATTCGTCGTGCGGGTACCGCCGGAAACCCATAGGGAGCTAGTGATGCGGGCAGCCGAGGAGGGTGTAAGCCTCAATCGGCTTGCGAGCGCGCGATTGGCGAAGGCGTCGGAGATCGACCGGTCGACCGGCCGGCCCTGAAGTCGGTTCCTACCATGGCGTCGCCCGAACCGCGGCAGCGCGAGCCGTTTGCCGCCGCGCCGGCCAGATCAGCCGTCGTCGAGCTCGCCGAAAAACGTAACCAGGAGCACCGCCTCGGCGCCGTCGGCCAACTCGTAGTCGAGCCCGAATATCGCCATCACCTTGTCGCCGTCGGTCGAGAACACACCGCCCCAGGACGCGCTCGCGCTCGCCACGTCGCCAGCCGTCAACGCGGGCAGCGCCACGTTCCCAGCCACCGCGGACACGTCTCTGATGACGCTGCCGGCGCCGCTTCCGCGCGCCTTGAACGTCCCGTCGGACGCGATCGGGACGCCGCCGCGCAGCAGCGTCCAGTAGCCGGCGCTCGCGGTGCTGTCGTCGGTGAGGTTGTAGAGGGCCGCCACCGCCACGTCGCCGTTCGCCAAGGTCTTCGACAGCACGAAACGGCCCACTTCCTCAGAGTCGCCGCCCCGGACCGCGGTGGCCAGATCGTCCCCCGTGTTGAGCGAGAAGCGCTCCGCGCCGGTCGCGGCATTCCGCACCTGCATGATCAGCTTGGCGCCGTCGCCGGTCACCGTGACGCGGTCGGTGGTGTCGCCGGAACTGTCGACGTTGCTGCTCTGCGTCACGCTCCCGAAGCGCTGGCCGGCGGTCGCCGCCCGGCCGGCTACGGCAACGTCGCTCCGCCCCAGGACCGCCTGTGGCGCCGTGCCGCCGGCCTGCCCGGCGCGTGTAGGCAGGATCAGGCGTCAGCCGCGTCCGCCGGATCGACGGGCGCGGTAGTAGTTGTCTATGTCCGTTTGAGCAACAGGCCGGTCCATCATCGGGAGCCCGGTCTTGGGGTCGTACTCGTACCAATCTTCCCCGGATGGATCTGCGACCGGATCTGGCGGGCCAGCATCCACGACCTGACGGCCGTCCGGCAGGGTCAGCACCTCGTCGTACTCCTCTGCCCAGTTGCCCTGTGGGGCCATGAGCTCTTCCGTCGTGAACGAACGCCGTACCGGCCTGCCGCGCATGGTCGTCTTTATCTGTTCGTCAGCCATCCTGCCGCCTCAAACAGCCTATCCATTGCCTGTGCGATGGGCAACCACTCCTCAAGCGGCCAATGTGACAGATTGATGCGAGGCCGCCCCTTGGCGGCCATTCGATCTTCGATCTGCGCATGCAGCACGGCGTCGCCGCTTTTCCACGCCACCCATTGGGTGTATGCGCGGGCAAACGCCTCGCGCGCGCCCAACAGGCACCGCCACCGCTTCTTTTCATCGCCGTCGCTGTCGCGATAGGAGCGTACGATCTTGCGCCATGTGTCCGTGCGGTAGATGAGCCGGATCAGCGTCTTCATCTCTGGCATCGTCTTCAACGCCGACTGATGTCGCCCGCCGGGCAGCCCCTCGTCGTCCAGGAAGTGCCCGATCTCGTGGACCGCGATGACTTCTAGCCAATCCCAATCGCGGAGTTCGACGGCGTCTCGGTTGTATACCCCGCCGGGGAGTATTGATTCGTTTCGCCGTACTGGGATTGTCGGCAGGTTGCCGTCCCCATGGACCATTTCGATGGCGCCGATCGCGTGGGCAACACGGGCGCCGAGCTTGCCGGTGATCTGCACGTCCAGGCCGCTGGACACCTCGGTGCCGACCGGCACCGTGTCGGTCGCCAGAGCGCCGAGCTTCCGTTCGAACACCTGGCCGAGCTGCTCGGCACGGCCGACCCCCGGATTCCTCTCGAAGCCGTAATCGATGCCCACATACCCGGTATGCACTTCCCCGGTGCGCTTGTTCCGGTACTGCATGGGCCGCAGCACCGGCTCCTCGGTCTTGACGGGCTTGCGAGCAGGGACGCCGTCGCCGGTGGCCATCTCCGGGATGCCTTGGTCCACGTAGCGCCGATACTGCGCCTCGGTGACGAAGCGGGTGTAACACTTGCAGCCCCAGCCGTTCATGGGGTTGGCGACCGTCCAGAACTCGGCGTCCTTGGGCAGCAGCAGGCCGTCCCACGCCAGGTGCTGGTCGCGGTGCCGTTTGCTCGGCCCGACCCGGTACAGGACGTACGGATGGCTGGTGGAACGGTGGCCGCGCTCCCACACGCCGGCCTGAGCGGCCCGGGTGTTGACGCGCCAGATCGTTTCGAGCCGGCGGGAGATGTAGAGGTTGGCCTTTTCGACCGCCTTCGGGTCGTTCGGATCGGGCGGCGGGTGGCGGCCCCACCAGCCACGCTTGGACAGCGTGGCGGCCAGCTCCTCCTTCCAGCGCGCCGCCGGCTTCCCTTCCTCCTGCGCCTTGGTGATCGACGTCCGCACGTCGGCCAGCAGGTCGAGCTTCATCATGTTGGCGACGGTGAAGGCGTGCGAGTGTTCCTCTCGCCACGGCAACTCCCGATCAACGCCGCGACGTGGCGGCGAAGCGGGCTCCCTACGTCCCGGCGGGTTGGGCGGCGCGGGCGGAGGCTGACTCGGCCGGCGCCGCGTCCCGTTCGAGTTCCGGGACCGGCAGGCGGTACGGACCGGTCAGGGCGAGTTCGATGCGGGCTACGCGCTCGCCGAGGTGGGCGACGCGCTCGTCCAGGCGGGCGATCTCGATTTCGACGGCGCGGAGTCGGGTGTCGATGCCGTCGATGCTGGTGCGCAGGCCGGCGATCCGGGCGTTGATGCCGGCGCGGATCGACAGCAGCAACGGCGCCAGCACGGCGAGCAGTGCCACGGCTGCGCCGGCGATGGCGGCTACTCCCATCGGAACAGGCGGATCGACAGGGTCACGGCGGCGGCCAGCCAGAGGCACAGGACCAGCGCGTCCAGGCCGAGCGCGTGCGCGGGCGGCGCGCCGACCATCAGCTGGCGCAGGGCGTCGCCCAGATAGGTGAGCGGAATCGCCTGCACGACCGGCCGAATCCAGTCCGGCATGGTCTCCAGCGGGAAGAATATCCCGGAGAGGAACATCATCGGAAAGTTGAGCACCGAGCTGATGCCGAACACGCTCTCCTCGGTCCGCGACAGGGCGGCGATCAGGTAGCCGAGCGAGATGAAGGTGAGCGCGCCGAGCGCGGAAAAGACCGCCAGCAGACCGACGTTGCCGCCGATCTCCACCCCGAACACCAGGCGGCCCACGGCGATGATGATCACCACCTGCACCAGCGCGATCGTCAGCCGGTGCAGCACCTGCGACACCAGCAGCGCCCACCGCGGCAGCGGCGTAGCGCCCAGACGGCGCAGCACCTTCCGTTCCCGCAGCTGCACCAGCGGCGCCGCGGTCCCGAACAGGCCGAGCTGCATCAGCGCCATCGCCAGAATGCCCGGCACCAGGAAGTCGATGGTGCGCAGGCGGTCGGCGGTCACGGTCGTGAACCGGATCGTGATCAGCGACGGAGCGCCGCGCAGGGCACCGTCGAGCTCGCTCAATACGGCGCCGATCACCGGCACGGCGACGTCGCGCGCGGCCGCCGAGGTCGGGTCGAAGATCACCTCCACCTCGGCCGGCCGGCCGGCCGCCACGTCGGCGGCCAAGCCCGGCGGAGCGTCGACCACCACGCGCAGGTCGCCGGCGGCAAGCCGATCGGTCAGCTCCGCGCGCGTCCCGGCGGCGACCTCCAGCGCCCCGTTGCCGCGCAACGCCGCCGCCACCGCATCCGTCTCCCCGGCGCCGGCCGGCTGCGCCACGCCGACCGCGACCGGCTCCTGCCGCGACCCGGAAAAGATCACGCCGAACAGCAGGATGAAGAAGACGGGAAACGCCAAGGTCCAGAACATGGCCATGCGGTCGCGCATGAACCCCTTCAGGGAGGCGGCGTACAGATGCAGGACGAACGACACGAAGGGTCAGTCGCGGATGCGCCGGCCGGTGAGCCGCAGAAAGACGTCCTCCAGCGTCGGCCGGCGTACGTGCAGGCCGTCGATGCCGGTCCGCCCGGCGGCCATGGCGGTGAGAGCGGTGAGAGTAGCGCCGGTGTCCGACGAGTAGAGCGTCACCGCGCCGTTTTCGCGCTGCAGCCGTTTCACCCCGGGTATCCCGCCGGGATTCCCGCCGTCGAGCTCGGCGACGCCGGCCGGCACTTCGATCGGCGTCTCGTCGAAGTGTTCGTCGACCAGGCGGGCCGGCGGCCCCTCGGCGATGATCCGGCCGCCGTCCATGATCGCCACCCGGTCGCAGAGCGCCTCGGCCTCTTCCATGTAGTGCGTAGTGAGCAGGACGGTGGCGCCGCGGCGGCGGACGCCGCCGATCTTGTCCCACAGCGCCCGCCGCGCCTGCGGGTCGAGCCCGGTGGTCGGTTCGTCCAGGAACACCATCTCCGGCCGGTTCACCAGCGCCAGCGCCACCGACAGGCGTTGCGCCTGGCCGCCGGACAGGTCGCGGGTGAGGCTGCCGGCCTTGTCCTGCAGGTCGACCAGGTCGATCAGCTCGTCCGTGCCGACGGTCTCTCCGGCGTAGAAGGTGCGGAACAGATCGAGCACTTCGCGCACCGTCAGGCGGGGATAGAGCGCGGTGGTCTGCAGCTGCACGCCGATGCGCTGCCGCACCGCCGCCAAGTCGGTGCGCAGATCGCAGCCGAGCACGCGCACGGCGCCGGTGTCCGGCGCGCGCAGCCCTTCCAGCATTTCGACCGTGGTCGTCTTGCCGGCGCCGTTGGGACCGAGCAGGCCGAGAATCTCGCCCGCTTCGACGTCTATCGACACCCCGTCGACCGCGACGACGTCGCCGTAGCGCTTGCTCAAGTCGACGGCGCGCACCGCAAGCATGGCGGTCGTACCGTCATGGCGCGGTGATACCGTGTCAAGCATCCCGGCGGCCGGCGGCGGCCGCGTCACCGGCGCGGCGGATGACGATGCCGTCGTCCTCCAGATCGACGCGAACCCGGTCGCGGCCGGAAATCGACAGCGCGTCCAGATGGTCGCGCGGAATTTGCAGCCGCCCCACCCGGTCGATCACCACGTACTCGCGGTGCGAGTCGGCGTCCTCCATGTGCAGGGCGGGCCGCGCCGCCTGCGCGCCGTCGCCGGTTCCGGCCGGCCCCTCCGCTCCGTCCGTTCCGCCGCGGCGGATGAACTCGCTGCTGGTGCGGCCGTCGCGGATGGCGACGACGCGGCCCACCGACTGCGCCACGGCGCGGTCGTGGGTGACGATCACCACCGTCACCCCCAGGTCGCGGTTCACCTGGCGGAAGGTGCGGAGCAGATGGTGGGCGGTCTGCGAGTCGACGTTGCCGGTCGGTTCGTCGGCCAGCAGCAATGGCGGCTGGTTGGCCAGCGCCACGGCGATCGCCACGCGCTGCTGCTCGCCGCCGGACAGCTCGGTGAGGCGGTTGTGGGCGCGGTGATCGACGCCGACCTGCCGCAACAGGTCGAGGGCGCGCGCGCGCCGGCCGCGCCGCCGGCGCGCGAGCAGCATGGGCACCTCCACGTTTTCCGCCGCGGTCAGGTACGGCACCAGGTTGCGGGCGCTGTTCTGCCACACAAAGCCGACCGTCTGCCGCCGGTAGCGGACCAGCTCCTGCGGGCCGAGCTTGAGCAGATCGGCGCCGCCCACCTCCACCGTCCCCGCCGACGGGCGGTCCAGCCCGCCCAGCACGTTGAGCAGCGTCGACTTGCCGCTGCCGCTGGAGCCGATGATCGCCATCACCTCGCCGGCCTCGATCTCCAAGTCGAGTCCCTGCAGCGCCACCACCTCAATCTCGTCCGTCTTGAAGATGCGCACCAGGTTCTCGCACCGGACCGCGGCCCCACCCGCCGCCGCAGGCGGCTCGGCCGCCCCGTTCACGGGGCGCCGCCGGGCGCACCAGCCTCCGCCGCCGCGGCGATGCGCCCGTCGCGCAACGACACCCGCCGGTCGGCCAGGTCGACGATGGCCGGATCGTGGCTGCTCATCACCACCGTCACCCCCTGCTCGCCGGTCAGCGCGCGCAGGATGCCGACCACCTGCATGCCGGTGTGGGTGTCGAGCTCGGCGGTCGGCTCGTCGGCGAACAGCACCTGCGGACGGTGCGCAAAGCCGCGCGCGATCGCCACCCGCTGCTGCTCGCCGCCGGACAGCTCGCCGGGGCGGTGATGCAGCCGCGACCGCAGCCCGACCATCGTCAGGCATTCGCGGGCGCGCCGTTCCCGGCCGCCGCGGTCAAAGCCGGCGATGCGGAGCGCGAACTCGACGTTCTCCAGCGCCGACATGGCGGCGATCAGCGCGACCGACTGGAACACGAACCCCATGCGCAGCCGGCGCAGGTCATCCCGTTCGGACTCGCTCAGCGGGGTTACGTCGGCGCCGTCGAACAGCACCGCGCCGCTGGTGGGCCGGTCGAGCGCCCCCAGGATGTTGATGAGCGTGGTCTTGCCCGACCCGGACGGCCCGTGCATGACGGTGAGCGTGCGCGGCTCGATACGGATGCTCACCCGGTCGAGCGCGGTGACCACGCTGCCGCCGGCGCGGTAGCTGCGGGTCACCTCGACCGCGGCGATCACGCCGCCGGCGCCGGCGCCGGCGCGGTCTCCGGCGCGCCACTCAACCCGTACTCCGCCCAGGTGTCGGCCAGGTCGACGACCGTCCCGGTGCGGAGCGCCCGGTCGATGCCGAGAGCGGTGACGCAGGCGACCAGCCCCTCACGGCCGCCGGCCAGCACCGGCCGGCCGTCGCGCAGCCGCCGCAGGCAGTCGCCGAGCTGAAACCCGTCACCGCCGCCGTGCTGGCCGGCGCGCGCCACCTCCGTCCGCTCCCACGGCGTCCCCTCCCAGTCGCCGGTGTAGCGCACCGGCGCGTACTGAAAGAAGCCCCAGTACAGGTCGCCTTCGATGCAGCCGCGCTCGCCGGCCAGATACATGCGCCGGCTCGGCCGGCCAGCGTTCTGGTTGCTGTGGAAGGTGGCGCGGACGCCGTTGGCGAACTCGATGATCGCCACCTGGTGGTCGACGATGTCCTGCGCCGAGTTGAAGCAGCAGAGGTCGATGTGCCGTCCGCGCGTCAGCTCCGGCTCGGCCGCCGGCTTGGACGGCAGCGGGTCGAGCTCCAGCCGGTGGGCGCAGTCGAGGCCGCAGTCGCGGCAGTAGAGCGGCGCCTCGGGGCGCGGCGTAAAGACCGACCGGCCGCCGAACGACGCGACCCGGCGCGGCAGCGATCCGGCGAACCAGCACAGTACGTCGATGTCGTGGCAGCACTTCTCCAGCAGATAGGTGCCGGTGAAGCGGCGGAACCGGCGCCAGTCGCGGCGGAAGAACGCGCCCTGCGCGTACGGCAGGTTCTCGTTCGCCTCCATCGACGTGATCGGGCCGAGGTCGCCGCGGTCGATGCGCTCCTTGATGCCCCGATAGAACGGCGCGTAGCGGAGCACGAAGCCGACGATCAGCTCCCGGCCGGCCGCCTGCGCGGCGTCCCAGATGGCCCGGCAGTCGCCGGCGGTGGTCGCCAACGGCTTCTCGCAGAAGACGTGCTTGCCGTGCTCGAACGCCGCTACCGCCGGCTCCCGATGGGCGTGATCGGGCGAGGCGACGATCACCAGGTCGACGTCGTCGCGGCTCACCACCCGGTCGATGCCGTCGACCACCGCCGCGTCCGGCGCGTATTCGCGCTGCGCCTGCAGCGCCGCCGGCCGGTCCGGGTCGTACAGGGCGGTGATCTCGACGCCGCCGGCGGCGACCGCGCGGCGCAGCAGCGACCGGCCGCGCGAACCGCACCCTATGGCGCCGACGCGGAACGGGGAAGCGGCGGTATTCATGGTGTGTTGGCGGCGCCGAAGTGACCGGATAGCCACGGCGGCGGATGCAGGGTAGCATCGACGCCGCAACCATGTCCCACCAAACGCCCCGCATCGATCAAGAAGCCGCCACTCCGCGCGCATCCGCCGGTCCCGACGACTCCGCCGTTCCCCACTCCGCAGGAATTCCCCTGAACGGGGAACAGGTCCGGCAGTTCCTTGCCGACGGGTACGTGACGTTGCGCCCGTCGCTGCCGGCCGAGCTGCACGAATCGATTCGGCAGCGGCTCGACCGGGCGGTGCCGGGCCGCGTCGGCAACCCCGGCAACAACGTCCTGCCGCTCGTGCCGGAGATGCGGCACGTACTCCGGTGCCCGGAGGTGCGCGGCGCCCTGCAAACCCTGCTGGGGCCCGATTACCTGGAGCACCCGCACCGCTTCTGCCACGTTGAGGAGCCGCCGGCCGGCTCCGGCGCGGACCTGCCCGCGCCGGAGCGCCGCGCCAAGCTCGCCGCCAACTGCCACCAGGACTCCTACACGCCGCTGGCCCGCCCGCGCCAACACCACGTCCGCTACGCGCGCGTCATGTATTACCCGCAGGACACGCCGGAGCCGCTCGGGCCGACGCACGTGATCCCCGGCACGCACCTCAACACGGTTCTGAACGACGCCGAACGGGCGCGGCCGATCCCGGCCGCCGGCCCCGCCGGCACGGTCTCCATCACCCACTTCGACGTCGGCCACGCCGCCGGCATCAACCGGTCCGGGCAGCGGCGCTTCATGATCAAGTTCATCTACCAGCGCGCGTCGCCGCCGGCGGCCGGCCGTTGGCCGGGCGCCGATCAACTCTGGCGCGATCCGCCCTGCTTCGGCGGCGACCGCCAGTCGTTGGCCTGGTCGCACCTGTGGGACTGGTTGCGCGGCGCCGGCGACCGGTACGCCAGCCTGCGCGGCGGGGCGCTACGGAACGGGGGACGCCCGGCGCAGAGCGCCGGCGACGCGGCGCGGACGGTGGCGGACGGCAGTCCGGCCGCGGAGCGGGTGGCCGCCGCCGAAGCGCTGGCCGCGCTGGGAGCGGACGCCGCGCCGCACGTCCCGGCCCTGCTCGGCGTGCTCAATCGCCGGCCGGACCCGGTCCGGGTGGCGGCCGCCTACGCGCTGGGGGCGATCGGCGCGCCGGCGGTCGGCCCTCTGATCGATTCGTTGCGCGGCCGCGGCGGCGCAATGCCGGTGCTGAGCGACCGCGTGGCGGTGACCGGGCGGCCCCGCGACGCCATAGAGACCGCCCTGCCGGTCGACGACGCCGCGTTCGCGCTCGGCGCCGTCGGCGCCGAGGCGGCGCCGGCGCTGCAGGAGCTGTTGCGCACCGGCGACGAGTGGGCGCGTCTCAACGCCGCGTTTGCGCTGGGCGAAATCGATCGGCCGGCGCAGGCGGCGGCGCCGACGCTGATCGCCGCGCTGGACGACCCGTCCCACCTGGTGGTGCGGGCGGCGGCGGACGCGCTCGGCGCCATCGGCGCGCCGGAGGCGGCCGGGCCGCTCGGCCGCCTGTTCGGCGTGAGCCGGCCCGGCTGGGACCGGGAGGCGATGAGAGGCTGGGCGCCGCGCGACCAGGTGCGGGTGAACGCGGCCACGGCGCTCGCCCGTCTTGGCAGGGGCGCGGCGGCCGCGGAGGATGACCTGATCCGCGCGCTCGACGACCGGTGCGGTCAGGTCGCCACCTACGCGGTGGAGGCGTTGCGCCGCATCGGAACGCCGTCCGCGCTGGCGGCGGCGCTGGAGCTGCTGGCGGCGGAGCGCTGGGACCCATCGATCACGCCGGACAACGGCTACTGAACCGGCCACCGCCACCGCCGGCCCGCCGATGATCGGCTTCGATCAGGTGGGGCTCCCCGCCCTGCTCGGCGCCGGCGTTGCGCTGGCCTCCAGCCTGCTGGTCGTCGCCACGCGGCGCTGGCACGGGCCGCTCAGCCTGGACAGCCTGAGCGGTCCGCAGAAAGTGCAGCGGCAGGCAACGCCGCGCATCGGCGGCGTTGCGGTGTGCGCCGGGCTCTGCGCGGCCGCGGTCACCGCGCCGCCGGCGGTGCGGGCTACGCTGGCGGTGACGGCGGTCTGCGGTATTCCCGCCTTCGCGGTCGGCCTGGCCGAGGATCTGACCAAGAAGGTGTCGGCCCGGCTGCGCATGTTCGCCACGCTGCTGTCGGGCGCCGCGTTCAGCGCGGCGACCGGCTATACGGTCTCCAGCTTGGAGGTCGGCTTCGCCGACTTTGCGCTGGCCGCGCCGTGGGTGGCGGTCCCGTTCACGGCGTTCGCCATCGCCGGCATCGCCCATTCGGTCAACATCATCGACGGCTTCAACGGACTGTCGGCCGGCGGCGTGATCATCATGCTGGCGGCGTTCGGGACGATCTGCCTGCGCGCCGGCGATACCGAGCTGGCGGCGGTCACGCTGATCACCGGCGCCGCCCTGGCCGGGTTCCTGCTGGTCAACTTTCCGTTCGGTCCGCTCATCATGGGCGACGGCGGCGCCTACTTCGTCGGCTTCCTGCTGGCCGCCGTGAGCGTGATGCTGCCGGAACGGAATCCCGGCGTGTCGCCGTGGACGATCCTGCTGGTGCTGGCGTATCCGGTGCTGGAGACGCTCTATTCGATCGTGCGCCGGACCGTGCGCAAGGGGGACGGCCCCGCCCGCGCGGACAAGGCGCACCTGCATCACCTGATCTACCGCCACCTGCGGCGCGCGCTGTCCGAGACCGGCGCGGCGCGGTACGCCAATCCGGCGGTCGGCGCACTGCTGTGGCTGGCGATGGCGGCCGGCCTGGTGTTCGTGAGCGCGGCCCCGCACACCGCCGGCTGGGCGGTTCCGGCGCTCGCCGCGTACGCGGCGATCTACCTGTTCTGCTATCAAGCCGCCGCGCGGTCGCTCCGGCGCCACGCCCGCCGGACCGCCCGATAGGCGCGGGCCGCGTGCGGTCAGCGAGCGAAGGGAATCGAACCCTCGTCACGAGCTTGGGAAGCTCGGGTAATAACCATTATACGACGCTCGCGCCAGTATCGGCGTTCAGCGTACCACGGGCGCGGCGGGTCCGTCCAGAGCCATGCGGACGGCCGGCCGGCGGTCGACTTCCCGCCCTAGCACGGTCAACACGATCTGCGCGTCCCGGTGCGTGACGAAGGGGACGGCGATCGGACCGCCCTGGTACCGCGTCGCCACCAGCGCGACCGGCTCGGACCGGCCGGGGATCTCCGCCGTCAGCGTCAGGTCGACCAGGATCGCGTACCGCTCCACGTCGTGCTCGAACAGCCCGAACACCTCATCTTCGCCCACCGGCTCCGGCCGGGTCATCCCCACCTGCATCACCGTGCCGTGCGGAACCTCGCTGCCGCCGTCGGGCGACTGGAAGACGACCGTTCCCGGCTCGGCGTCCGCGCCGCCTGCGCGAATCGTGAAGACGAACGCCTGATTGCGCTCGGCCAGCTCGGCCAGCGCGTCGGCGTAGGTCATGCCGATGAAGCGCGGCGCCTCGATCAGGTCGCCCCGGGGACCGCGGCTCACCGTGAACTGCAGCGTCACCTCGCCGGAGATGCTCGTCCCCGGCGGCGGACTCTGCGCCAGGATGGTGCCCGCCGGCCGGGGATCGGAGACGCGCGGCCCGGACTCGTCGATCCTCACCGGCGTCTCGCCGGCTATCGCCAGCGTCTGCAGGTCCAACCGCACCTGGTCGACGTCGCGCCCGACGTAGTCGCCGACCTCGGCGATCACCCGCCCCCGGCTCACCACTACCTGCACCGGCCGGCCCGCCTTCACCAGCGATCCGGCCACCGGCGTCTGCCCGATCACCCGCCACGCCGGCGCCTCCGATGAATAGCGCCCCTCGACGCGGGAGACCAAGCCCCGCTCCTGCAGCCGCTCCATCGCCGCCAGCAGGTTGTGGCCCACGATCTCCGGCACCTGCGTCTCCTCCTCCCCCCGCACCGAGATGAAGAACGCGACCGCCGCCGACGCCACCAGGACGGCGGCGATCAGCGCGGCCGGCGCCAGCGTCCGGCGGGGCGGCGCGGCGGGCGGGCCGTCCGCCCGGACGTCGCTCACGTGAGCCGCATCCCGGCAAGGCCGGCGTATCCGTTGGCGAACGCCTTCCAGTCGAGGGCGCGCCGCGATTGGAGCTGCAGCGCGGTGACGCCGAGCGCGCCGCGCGCGGTCCGTATCAGAATCCCCAGTTCGGCGTCGACGCCGGCGACCTGACCCGGCGGTCCGCCGGACGGCTCGGCGAAGGCGCGCGCCGCCAGCAGATTGAGCCGCCGGCCGTCGAGCAGGCAGTGGGCGCGCGGCCACGGGTCATAGGCGCGCACCATCCGCTCCACCGCGGCCGCGTCGTGACGGCGCCAGTCGATCCGGCCGTCGGCCGCACGCACCTTGGCGCAGCAGGTCGCGTGCTCCTCGGCCTGCGGCGTCTCCTCCACCGGCCCGCCGGCCAGGCGGGACAGCACCTCGACCAGCAGCTCGGCGCCGGCCACCGCCAGCGCGCCGGTGAGCCGCCCGGCGGTCTCCGTACCGTCGAGCGGGTGGACGCGCCGGCCCATGATCGGCCCCGCATCCGTGCGCCGCACCATCCGCTGGATCGTCACCCCGGTCTGCCGGTCGCCGGCAAGGATCGCCGCCGGGATCGGCGCGGGGCCGCGATGGCGCGGCAGCAGCGACGGATGGACGTTGACCGCCCCGCGCGGGAACAGGTCCAGCACGCGCTGCGGAAAGATCACGCCGTAGGCGGCTACCGCCAGCAGCTCGGCGCCCACGCCGGCGATCCGCCGCACCGCGCCGTCATCCAGCCGGGCGGGAGCGAACACCGGCAGGCCCAGGCGGTCCGCCCGGTCCCGTACCGGAGACGGGACGATCCGCCGCCCGCGCCCCGCCGGCCGGTCGGGGGCGGTGAGCACCCCGCGCACGTCAAACCGGTCCGCCAGCGCGGTCAGCGACGGCACGGCGAAGCCGGGCGTACCGGCGAACAGCACGCGCACCGCGCCGCCGGCTATCCCTGGTAGCCGGCGAGCAGCGCGTCCCGCTCCGGCCGGTCCAGGTGATCGATGAACAGCACGCCGTTGAGGTGGTCGAGCTCATGCTGTATCGCCCGCGCCAGCACGCCGCGCGCATTGACCCGGAAGGTGCGGCCGTTGAGACCGGTAGCCTGGACCGACACGCGAGCCGACCGGGTCACGTCGGCGCGTACGCCCGGTATGCTGAGGCAGCCTTCCTCGGCGGTCTCCTCCTCTATCGACGTCTCGATGATCTCCGGATTGATATAAACGCGCTCCCGGTCGTCGGCGACCTTGGTGACGAAGACGCGGAGCGGGCGTCCCACCTGCACGGCGGCCAGGCCGATCCCGTCCTCGCCGTACATGGTCTTGAACATCATCCGCACCAAGCCGCGCACCGCCGCCGGATCGGTCGGCGCCGACGGCTGGCGGAGACGGGGATCGCCCAGCGTGATTACCGGCAGCATTTTCCCGGCCGATTCTACAGCACCGCCACCGGGTCCAGATCGACCTCCAGGTGGACGCCCGGCTCCATCCGCAACCCGCGCAGACGGCGGCGCGCCGCGGCCAGCACGGGACGGAGCGCCGGGGCGCGCAGCAACAGGTGATGGCGGTGGTTGCGCGCGACCTTGGCGATGGGACAGGGGGCCGGTCCCAGCAGGTCGGCGCCGGCCGCGGCCATCGCCGGCTCGGCGGCCAGTATTCCGGCCAGCCGTTCGACCGCATCGGTCACCTTGCCTTCGTCCCGTCCCCGCACGACCATGCGGATCAGGCGCACGAACGGCGGAAAGCGCTGTTGGCGGCGCGCGGCCAACTCCTCCTCCATGAACTCCGCCACCCGTCCGGCGGCGGCGCAGGCGATCGGCGCGGCGTGCGGATGCGCGCTCTGGATGAACACCTCGCCGTCCGGGGCGGCGCGGCCGGCGCGGCCGGCCACCTGCACCAGCAACGCGAACGTCCGTTCCGCGGCGCGAAAGTCGGGCAGGCGCAGGGAGGTATCGGCGTCGACCACGCCGACCAGCTTGACCCCCGGCAGGTCCAGGCCCTTGGCGATCATCTGCGTCCCGACCAGCACGTCGATGGCGCCGTCGCGCAGCCCGTCCAGCAGCGCCCGGAACGCGCCCGGCTTCCGCACCGAGTCGGCGTCCGCGCGCGCGACGCGGGCGTCCGGCAGCACGCGCCGCAGCTCGGCCTCCACCCGTTGCGTCCCGAACCCGGCGTACCGGACGTCGAGCGAACGGCACGCCGGACACGCCTGCAGCGGCTGGGTCCGGTACCCGCAGTAGTGGCAGACCAGCTCCTGCGACGGGCGGTGCAGCGTCAGCGTCACCGAGCACCGCTCGCACGTCATGGCGTAGTCGCAGGAACGGCAGTGGAAGTAGTGAGAGAACCCGCGGCGGTTGAGGAACAGCACGCTCTGCCGGCCGGCGGCGTACGCGCGGCGCAGCGCGTCGGTGAGCTCGGGACCGAACACGCCGCGGTTCGGACCGGCCGGCACCAGATGCACGCGAGGCGGCGCGCCGCCCCCCACCCGGCGCGGCAGATCGTAGCGCCGGACCGCGCCGGACCGCATGCGCAGGAACGCCTCCGCCGACGGGGTGGCGCTCCCCATGATCAGCCGCGCGCCGGCCGCGCGGCACCGGTAGGCGGCCACCTGCCGGGCGTGATACCGGGGGCTGGAGGACGACTTGTAGGAACCGTCGTGCTCCTCGTCGATCACGATCAGGCCGAGCCGGCGCACCGGGGCGAACACCGCGCTGCGCGCGCCGACGGCGATGCGGGCGCTGCCGCGCTGCAGACGCCGCCACTCGGCCAGCCGCTGCGACGGCGTCAACCCGGAGTGCATCACCGCCACCAGCTCGCCGAAGGCGGCGTTGAAGGCGGCGGCGACCTGATGGGTGAGGCCGATCTCCGGCACCAGGTAGATCACCGACCGGCCCTCGGCCAGGGTGCGGCGGGCCGCCTCCAGAAAGACCGCGGTCTTGCCGGAACCGGTCACCCCGAACAGGTACGAGGCGCCGGCCGGCCCGCCGATGATGCCGTCCAGGGCGCCGCGCTGCGCGGGCGTCAGAGCGTGCGATTCGGCGACCGCCGGCGGCGCAACGTCCTGCAGCAGCGACTGCCGCCGGCCGCCGGGGACGATCGCCGCCAGCGCCTCGCCGAGCGAGCAGAGGTAGGTGTCCGCCACCCAGCGCGCCAGCCCCAACATGCCGCCGTCTACCACCGGTTCGCCGTCGACGATACGGGACAGCGCGCGGGGTTCCACGCCGGGCGGCGGCCGATCGGCAGCCGCCACGATGAACCCGGTGAGCGCGCGTCCGCCGAACGGCGCGGTCGCGCGTGCGCCGACCGGCGCAACGGCGCCGTCCGGAACCAAGTAGGTGAACCGCTTGTCGATCGGCAGCTTGAACGCCAGATCGACGAACCGCGCCACCGTCACGCTCCGTCGAGAAAGGCGCGCAGCTTCCGCAGGTCCTGCCACACCGGGGCGCGCAACGACTGATCGCGCAGCACGGCGCTCGGGTGGTAGGTGACGAACAGCGGCCGGCCGCGGTACTCGTACCGCCCGGTGCGGTGCGCGGCCAGCGGGCGCGCCACGCCGAGCAGGCGGTCTGCGGCGACCCGCCCTACGGCGAGCAGCGCGCGCGGCCGCAGCAGGTCGATCTGCCGCTCCAGGTACGGCATGCAGGCGGCGACCTCGTCCGGGCCGGGATCACGGTTGCCGGGCGGCCGGCACTTGACGACGTTGGCGATGAAGCAGTTGCGGCCGCGGTCGAGCGCGATGGCCGCCAGCCAGCGGTCCAGGTATTGGCCGGCCGGCCCCACGAACGGCCGGCCGCTACGGTCCTCGGCCGCGCCCGGCCCCTCGCCGATCACCACCACGTCCGGGTTGGGAACCCCCTCGCCGGGGACGGTGTTGGCGCGCCCTTCGCACAACCGGCAGAGCCGGCACGCGGCCACCCGGGCCGCCACGGCGACCAGATCGTCCGCGGCGGGGGCCGGCCCGTCCGCCGAGCGGCTTGGCGCCCGCCGGTCCGCCGGGGTCTGGTCCGGCCGGGATCGGGCCGGCGCGCCGTCTGCCGGTCTGCCGGGGTTTGGGCCGGCGGCTGCCGTGGGCGCCGGCGGCGCAGGCGGAGCCGGGGCCGGGTCATGAAACTCGGGGACGGCGTACTCGCGCTCGCCGCGCGTCTGGCCGTCGAAGTAGTCCTCGGTCAGCCGCAGCAGCCGCCAGTAGTCGGCGCGCAGGCCGCTCACCGGTCCGCCGCGCCGCGGTCGCGGCCGTACGGGAGCGCACCGCCGAGCGGCGGGTCACCGGCGTACCAGACCCGATCCAGGAACAGTCCCCACGCCGGCGCCGTCTGCCCGATCCGTTCCCGGCCCGGCTTGGCCAGCAGCTCGGCCATCCGCGCCCGCGCGCCGGCGGCGTCGGCGCCGCTGGCCGCTTCCAGCGCCAGCATGGCGCCGACCAGCCGGCGCACCATCTTCCACAGAAACGACCGGGCGGCTATGCGGAACACGATCAACGGCCCTTCCGCGAAGAACGACGCCTGCTCCACGCGCCGCACCGCCGCCCCGGACGCGCCGGCCGCGGCGAAGGCGGTAAAGTCGTGCTCGCCGACGATCGCCGACGCCATCCGGTTGAGCGCCTCCAGCCGGAGCGCGCGGCGCACCCAGAGCGTGTAGCGCCGCAGATGCGGCTGCTGCCGGCCCGGCAGCAGCTGGTAGCGGTACACCCGCAGGCGCGCCGAGCGCCGCGCGTCGAAGCCGTCGTCGGCGCCGGCCGCGTCGACCACCCGCACGTCGCCGGGCAGGAACGAGTTGACGGCGCGCGGCAGCACCGCCGGCGTCAGGCTGTCGATGCCGGTGCGGAAGCTGGCCACTTGGCCGAGCGCGTGCACGCCGGCGTCGGTGCGGCCGGCGGCGGTGACCCGCACGCGCTGGCCGTGCATCCGCGCCAGCGCCGCTTCCAGCACGCCCTGCACCGTGCGCTGCGCATCCTGTATCTGCCAGCCGGCGAAGTCGGTGCCGTCGTAGGCGACGGTGGCGCGAATGGTGCGTTGCACGCCGCAGGACCGGGATCAGCCGCCGTCGCGGGGCGCGCTGCCGCCGCTCGGCGCGCCGGACTGAATGATCACCACGGCGATGGCCGCTTCCTCCTCATGCGACAGAGAGACCAGCACCTCCGCGCCGCCGGCCGCCTCCAGCGCCTTCCGCGCCGTGCCGATCGCGCGCAGCACCGGCCGGCCGGCCGGGTCGTTGGTCACCACGATGTCGCGCAGGGCCATGCCCCGCATACCCGACCCGAGCGCCTTGCCGAACGCCTCCTTGGCCGCGAACCGGGCCGCCAGCGACAGCAGCCCGCCGTCGCCCTTGGCGCGGCACTCGGCCAGCTCGTCGGGGTGATAGAACCGCTCGAACAGGCCGGCCGACTCCTGCCAGCGGCGCAGCCGGCGCGGGTGAACGACGTCGATTCCGAGCCCCACGATCACCGGATCGTCCCTCTCTTCACCGCCTCCAGCAGCCGGACGGTGTCGACGGCGGCGGCCACGTCATGCACGCGAATGATATCGGCCCCGCCGGCCAGGGCAAGGCAGCCGGCGGCGACCGTGGCGGCGCGCCGGCCGTCCGCCGGCCGTCCGCCCAGGACCGCGCCGAGGAAGGACTTGTGGGACAACCCGAGCAGCAGCGGCCGGCCCAGCCGGCGGAACGCGCCGACCTCGCGCAGGATGGTCAGGTTGTCCCGCACCCGTTTGCCGAAGCCGATGCCCGGATCGACGATGACTTGGCGCTCATCCACCCCGGCCGCCAGCGCCCGGTCGACCGCGCGCTGCAGCTCGCCGATCACCTCCTCCACCACCGCGTGGTAGTGCGGGGCGCGCTGCATGGTCTTGGGCGCGCCGCGCATGTGCATCAGCACCACCGGGACGCCGCGCTCGGCGGCCAGCGCGCGCATGGCGGGGTCCGCCAGCGCGGAAACGTCGTTGATCAGATCGGCCCCGGCGTCCAGGGCCGCCTGCGCCACCGCCGGCTTGCGGGTGTCGATAGAGATGGCGACGCCGGAGGCGGCGCGCAGACGCTCAATGACCGGTACCACGCGGCGCAGCTCCTCGCCGGCGTCGACGGGGTCCGAGCCCGGGCGCGTCGATTCGCCGCCGACGTCGACAATCGCCGCGCCCTGCGCCGCCATCGCCACCGCCTGCCGGCACGCATCTTCCGCGGACGCGTACCGGCTGGGGGGAAAGAACGAGTCGGGCGTGCGATTGATCACGCCCATGACCGCCTTGCGGCGCAGGTCCAGGATGCGTTCACCGTCCGTTGCCTCCGCTGCCGGAGGGCCGGTTCCGCGCCAGAGCAACCGCATTCAATCAACCGGATTCGACCACCCATCGACGATTCGGGCCGCACGGTCGCGGTGGCAAGGCTTCATGGCCGGTCAGGACGGACTAAGAGCGCTAACCCTTCTTGTGCCGATTCTTGCGCAGCTTTTTCTTGCGTTTGTGTGTAGCGATCTTGTGCCGCTTGCGTTTACGACCGCAAGGCATCAGCGCTCCTGTTGCAGGTGTCGATGGTGGGCTGAGTATCGGCACTGGGCCGGCCGCTGTCAACCGGCCGATCGGCCGCGCCGTCGATCAGCTCCCGCAACGTTTCCCGATCGTCGGCGGCGATCCAGCGCACGCCCGGCAGCGACCGGAAGAAGGTCATCTGGCGCTTGGCGTAGCGGCGGGTGTTGCGCTTGATGGCGTCCCACACCGGCGGCGCCACTTCCCCGGCCGCCGTGAGGGCCGCCGCCAGCTCCCGGTAACCGATGCCGCGCAACCCCGGGCAGCTTGCGGGATAGCCGCGCGCCAACAACACCCGCACCTCTTCGGCCAGTCCGGCCGCGCGCATCGCGTCCACCCGCGCGTCGATGCGCCGGGCCAGCTCCTCGCGCGGGCGCTGCAGCCCGATCAACCGGAACCGGCCGGGGTCGGCGGGGCGGTCCGGTACCCGAAACGAGGAGAGCGGCCGGCCGGCGGCGGCCAGGACCTCCAAGGCGCGCACGATCCGGTAGGAGTCGTTGGCGTGGATGCGCCGCGCCGACTCCGGATCGGCCGCCTGCAGCTCGCGGCGCAACGCCTGCCGGCCTTCGACGCGCAGGCGCCGGGTCAGGCCGGCGCGGATGGCCGGATCGCCGCGCGGCGAATCCGGCAGTCCGCAGACCAGCGAGCGCAGGTAGTACGCGCAGCCGCCGACCACCAGCGCGCGCCGGCCGCGGGCGGTTACGTCGGCCAGCGCCCGTTCCGCGCGCCGGACAAAGCGGCCGGCGTCGAACTGCTCGCCGGGGTCGGCTACGTCGATCAGATGATGGCGGAACCGCGCGCGCTCGGCGCGGGTCGGCTTGGCGGTACCGAGGTCGAGATGGCGGTAGACCTGCAAGGCGTCGGCGCTCACCACCTCGTCACGCGGGCCGGCCACCGCGCCGACCGCCGCCGACTTGCCGACCGCGGTCGGTCCGAAGATCACCGGTATCGCCCGGCGGTCAGTGTCGCCCACCGGACGCCGGCCGGCGGCGCCTGCGGGGCTACGGCGCGGTGCGTTCGATCTCGTACCGGACCTTGCGGGTCAGTATCTGCTTGACCGCGGTCGAGACCACCTTGCCGCCATTGGCGTCCACGTCCTCATCGGCGGCAAGGCTGAGCTGATTGGCGCGGCGCATGGCCGCCGCGCAGAGCTCGTAACGGTTCGAGTCGTCGGCTATCAGGCGATCCAGGGGCAGAATCATGGATCGCCAAGATACGCAATTCGGCCGGATCGGGCAACCCAGGTGAGCGCATCGATCTGCCAAAAGGCGAACGGGGTGTCGGACGGCGCCGGCTCAACCCGCCGGCCGGCCGGGTGCGCGCCATCGCCTCAGTCCAGAAGGTTGCGCGACCGCAGCGCTTCCATGATCTTTCCGACCACCGCGTGCTGGTCGAGGTCTTCGGTATCGACGACCAGCTCGGCGCGCGAGGCGTCGCCGATGTCGATGTCGTACAGCCGCAGGTACCGGTTGCGGTCGCGGCGGTCGCGCGCGCCGGTGGCGGCCAGCGCGTCGCGGTACGCGATAGCCTCCCGCGAAGCGATGCGCGCCGCCCGCGTCTGCTGCGTCGCCTCCAGGTAGACCGACAGATGCGGATCGTCGAGCAGCCAGATCGCCAGCCGGGTGCCGACCACGCAGCCGCCCGCGGCGGCCAGATCGACCAGCCGGCGGTCGAGCTCGTGGTCGACCGACTGGTCGTACTCGGCGCGTTCCCACAGCTGCTCGAAGGTCAGTCCGCGCTCGCGCGCCAGATCGCGCAGGGTGAAGTTGATCAACCGCAAGCCGAGCCGTTCGGCGACCAGGCGCGACACGGTGGAGTTGCCGCAGCCCGACTTGCCCGAAATGGTGATCACCAGCGGCCGGTCCTTCGACGAGGCGCGGGCCGCCGCGGCCCGGTCACTCGACATGCGGATCATTCAACATTGCGGAGCTGCTCCCGCATCCGCTCGACGTTCTCCTTGATCGTCAGCGCGGGTCCGTCCACCTCGGTCGACGCCGCCTTGGCGACGATGGTGTTGGCCTCGCGGAGCACCTCCTGACAATAGAACTCCAGCTTCTTGCCGTGCGGGCCGTCGGCGCCGGCCATGCCGTCGCGCATGCCGCTCAGGTGCGCGCGCAGCCGCTGCAGCTCCTCGTTGACGTCGGACCGCGCCAGCAGCACGGCGACCGCCGGCACCACCCGGTCGTCGGCGTCCGCGGACGCCAGCAGCCGGTCCATCCGCGTCTTAACGTCGCGCTCCAACCGTTCCTGCCACCCCGCCGCCAGACCGGAGAGCCGGCGCGCCGCCGACTCCACGCGCTCAAGACAGCGCGCCAGATCGGCCGCCAGCTCCGCTCCTTCCCGCTCGCGCTCGGCGTCCAGCGCCTGCAACGCCTGTTCCGCCGCCTGCAGCGCGCCGGCGCGGACCCCGGCGTCCGCCCGGTCCCCGGTCCGCTCCGCCTCCACCACGCCGAGGCCGAGTTGCCGGTCGGCGGCCAGCAGGTCCCGGACCGTCACCTCCCCGTTCAGGCCCGCCGCGCGGGCGATCCCGCGCAACAGATCGGCCGCCTCAGCCGCCGCCGCGGCGTTCACGCGCGGCCGCGCCGCGGCGCCGGCTACCCGCATCTGCAGCTCCACGCGCCCGCGCGACATGCGGCCGGCGATCAGCGCCCGCAACGCCGGTTCCACGTCGGACAACCCCTGCGGCACGGAGACGCTGGCGTCCAGAAAGCGGTTGTTGTAACTGCGCGCCTCGGCGGTGACGTCGACCCCGTCGACGTGGCGTTCGGCGCGCCCGAACCCGGTCATGCTCTTCATGGTTTGCGGCCAGCCCCGTCCTCGGCCCGCAGCAGCGCGCGCAGCCGTTCGCCCACCTTCCAGTTGTCACCGGCGCCCATGGTCACGAAGACGTCGCCGGGCCGCACCGAGCGGCGCGCGATCCGCAGGGCTTCGTCGTCATCGACCCGCGGCGCGTAGCGGGCCGCAGGATGCAGGCGGTCGACGGCGCGGTACAGGTCGAGTCCCGATACGCCGGAGTCGTTCCGTTCGCGGGCCGACGCATAGACATCGTGCAGTATGACCCGCTCGGCGTCGACGAACGCAACGGCAAAGTCGTCGAGCAGCCGCGCGGTGCGGGAAAAGGTGTGCGGCATGAAGTCGACGACCAGCGGCCGGCCGGCATAGAAGCGCCGCAGCCCGGCGAGCGTCACGCGGAGCTCGGTCGGGTGGTGTCCGTAGTCCTCGACGAAGGTGACGCCGCCCGCCTGCCCCACCACCTCGCTGCGCCGCCGCGCGCCGGTGAACCGGGACAGCCCCCCCGCGACCGCGTCGAAGCCGGGCGGGCCACCGTTGCGGACGCGGTACGCGGCGGTCGCCGCCGCCACCGCCAGCGCGGCGTCCGCGGCGGAGTGGCGCCCCGGCACGCGTAGCGAGAACTCGCCCGGGTACGCGGCGAGGCGGAAGCCGGTGCGGCCGGCGGCCAGCGTGACGCCGGTCAGCCGATACGGGCCGTCCGCGGCAAAGCCGACCGGCGTGCGCGCCACGTCCTCCCGCTCCGCGCCGACGGCCGCGGCGACCGCGGCGGCGCCGGCGTCGTCGGCGTCGTAGATCAGCTCGCCGCCGCGCGGCAGCCGCCCGCAAAACTGCACGAACGCGCTCACCGTGTCGCCGTAGTCGGCAAAGTAGTCGACGTGCTCCCACTCCACGCCGGACAGGACGATGCGGTCCGGGTGGTAGTGCAGAAAGTGGCGCCGGTATTCGCAGGTCTCGGCCGCCAGCAGCTCGGCGCCCCGGTTGAGGGTGCTGCGGCCGCCCAGGCTGCGCACCGGGCTGCCGACCAGCGCCGTGGCCGGCAGCTCCAAGGCGTCGAGCAGCGTGCCGAGCATCGCCGTGATGGTGGTCTTGCCGTGCGTGCCGCACACCGCGATCGCCCGGCACTGCGCGGACAGCGCCCCCAGCGCCTGCGGGTAGTTGAGCAGCGGCAGCCCCGCCTGCCGCGCCGCGATCAGCTCCGGGTGGCGCGCCGGGTCGTAGGCCGCCGAATGGACCACCAGATCGGCGCCGCGCACGTTGCCGGCGTCGAACCGGAGCACCGGCACGCCGATCCGCTCCAGCACGGGGGTGGTGAAGAACGGCTCGTCGACGTCGGAGCCGGTGACCGCCGCGCCGCGCGCCTGCAAGACTTCGGCGAGCGCCGCCATGCCCTGCCCGGCGACGCCGACCAAGTGCACGGCCCGGCCGCGGACGCGCTCCAACGCGTCGGTCACGCCGCGATCGGGCACGCCGCCGTCAGGCATTTCGCCGACGGTTGCGGCGTCCCGCCCGCCGGGTTCAGGCCGTTGCAAACATATCTCCTAGGGGAGTCGAACCCCTGTTGCCGGGATGAAAACCCGGTGTCCTGACCGCTAGACGAAGGAGACAGGGGGTGCGCGGAGCGTATCCGGCGCTCCGGACGGACGAAATATGAGACCGGACGGCGGGCGTGTCAACCGCCGGCGCCGCGCTGCGCGTTGAGCGCGTCATGCTGCCGGCGGATCGATTCCGGCCAGCGGCTCTTGATGTACGACATGGCGGCGATGATGTCCTCATCGGACAGGACCCCGAGGTACGCCGGCATGGCGGAACGGTAGTCGGGTCCGGCGAACCGCTGCATGCCGTACTTGGTCAAGTCGAACAGCACCTGGTCGGTGTGATGCCACGTGTGCCCGGTCTCGTCGTGCGGAGGCGCGGGCAGCAATCCGTCGGCGCCCCGTTGCCGCCAGTCCGCCTGTCCCTCCAGGTCGGCGCCGTGGCACTGCGCGCACGACGTGGCGTACACCTCCCGGCCGCGTTCGACGATGCGGAGGTCATCCGGCCGGAAGAGGGCCGCCGGAGTAGCCGCCGCCGGCTGCTCCGGGGCCGGCTGCGGACCGCCCGTGACCGCCCGGAAGATCACGACCGCGGCGGCGGCGCTGGCCGCCAGCGCGGCCAGGCTCACGGCCAGGACACGGCGCCGCCGCGGGTGACCGCGCCTCCCTCCGCGCCGTCGACGATTCGGCCGCCGTTTCATCGCCCGCATGGTAATCCCGTACCGTCCCGCCGTTTCAACCGGGCGGTCCGCCGGGCCCGCGACGGGCGCTCACTTGACCTTACCGGTCCCGGACGGTTGACCATGCCCGGCGGATGAGCGCCGACGTGCCCGCGACCGTCACCGATCCGGTCTGCGGCATGGCCGTGGAGCCGAACGCCGGGACTGCGTCGATGGAGCACGACGGCCGCCGCTACCACTTCTGTTGCGAGCACTGCCTGCACCGCTTCGCGGAGGACCCGCAACGGTGGCTCGGCGAACGGCCCGCGCCCGATGCGGCGGAACCGGCAGCCGCGGGGGGCCGGTACACCTGCCCCATGCACCCGGACGTCGTGCGGGACGGGCCGGACGTCTGCCCGCTCTGCGGCATGGCCCTGGAGCCGGTGACGCCGGCGGCGGCCGGCGGTCGGAACCCGGAGCTGATCGACTTCCGCCGCCGGCTCAAGATCGGCGCGCCGCTGGCGCTGGCGGTCCTGATGCTCGACATGAGCGGCCACCTCGGCGTGCCGGTCGCCGAATGGATCGGCCCCCGCCTGCACGCGTGGCTGCAGCTCGCGCTCACCACGCCGATCGTCTTCTGGCTGGCGCGGCCGGTGTTCGAGCGCGGCTGGGCGTCGATCGGCAACCGCAGCCCGAACATGTGGACGCTCATCTCCCTCGGCACGGCGGCGGCCTATCTGTTCAGCGCCGCGGCGGTCCTGGCGCCGGGGCTGTTCCCGGCGTCCGTGCGCGGCCCTCACGGTCTGCCGCCGGTCTACTTCGAGGCGGCGGCCATCATTCTGATCCTGGTGCTGACCGGCCAGGTCCTGGAGCTCGCCGCGCGCGAGCGGACCGGCGACGCGCTGCGCGCCCTGCTCGACCTTGCGCCGGCCCGCGCCCGGCGGGTCGGCGACGGCGCTGACGAAGAGGTGCCGCTGGACGCGGTGCAGGCGGGCGATCGGCTCCGCGTGCGCCCCGGCGAGGCGGTGCCGGTCGACGGCGTGGTGCTGACCGGCCATGGCGCCGCCGACGAGAGCATGATCACCGGCGAACCGATGCCGGTCGAAAAGACCGCCGGCGACGCGGTGACCGGCGGCACGCTCAACCGGTCCGGCTCCTTCGTGATGCGCGCCGAACGGGTCGGCGCCGACACCCTCCTGGCGCGGATCATCGACCTGGTCGCGCGCGCGCAACGGAGCCGGGCGCCGATCCAGGCGCTGGCGGACCGTGTGGCCGGCTGGCTGGCGCCGGTGGTGATCGCCGTGGCCGCAGCCGCGTGCGCCGTCTGGCTCATCTTCGGGCCGCCGCCGGCGCTCTCCTTCGCCGTGATCGCGGCGGTCAGCGTCCTGATCATCGCCTGCCCGTGCGCGCTCGGCCTGGCGACGCCGATGTCGATCATGGTGGCGACCGGCCGCGGCGCGCGGTCCGGGGTGCTGATCCGGGACGCGGACGCGCTGGAGCGGTTCGCGGAGGTAGACGTCCTGATCGTCGACAAGACCGGCACGCTCACCGAGGGCCGGCCGGCGCTTACCGACGTCGTCCCGGCCGACGGGTTCGACGCCGCGCGGGTGCTGTCGCTGGCCGCGGCGCTGGAGCGCGCCTCCGAACATCCGCTGGCGGACGCCGTGGCGCGGGGAGCCGCCGAGCGCGGCGCCACGCCCCCGGACGCCGAACCGGAACGGTTTTCGGCGACTCCCGGCAAGGGCGTCAGCGGCCGCGTCGACGGGCATGAGATCGTGGTGGGGAACGGCGCGATGCTGCGCGACGCCGGGATCGATCCGGCGCCGCTGGTGACGGCCGCGCAGGAGTTCCGGGAGGCGGGCAAAACGGTGCTGTTTGCCGCCATCGACGGCGCGCCGGCCGGCGTGATGGCGGTCGCCGACCGCGTGAAGGAGACGGCGGCCGGCGCCATCGGCGCGCTACGGGACGCCGGACTGCGGATCGTCATGGCGACCGGCGACAACCCGCGCGCGGCGGCAACGGTCGCGCGCGAAGCCGGCATCGACGAGGTGCGCGCCGAATTCGGCCCGGAGGAGAAGGGCGCGCTGGTCGAAACGTTGCGCGCCGGGGGCATGAAGGTGGCGATGGCCGGCGACGGGGTGAACGACGCGCCGGCGCTGGCCGCCGCGGACGTCGGCATCGCGATGGGGACCGGTACCGACGCGGCGATCGAGAGCGCCGGGATCACGCTGGTGAAGGGTGACCTGGACGGCATCGTTCGCGCGCGCCGCCTTGCGCGCGCTACCATGCGCAATATCCGCCAGAACCTCTTCTTCGCGTTCATCTACAACGGCGTCGGCGTGCCGGTTGCGGCCGGCGTTCTGTATCCGGTGACCGGCGCGCTGCTCTCGCCGGCCATCGCCGCGGTGGCGATGAGCCTGTCGTCGGTGTCGGTGATCGCCAACGCGCTCCGGCTCAGGTCGGCGCGGTGAAGGCCGGCGGCGTGACGCGGCCGGCAGCGCGGGGAGTGGTCCGGCTGCTGCTGCCGGCGCTGCTGCTTGCCGGCGCCGTGCTCGCGTGGGCGGACCGGCACGTGGTGGCGACCGTCGACGACCGGCCGGTGCACCGCGACGAGCTGCTTGCGGCGGCGGCGTTCGCCTTGGAGGAAGCCGAGCTGCAGCGGCTGCGCTGCGAAGCGGAGGCCGACCGGAACCATGACGAGGTCCTGCGGACCTTTCTCCGCGACCTGGTGCACGGGCGCCTGCTCGACCTGGAGGCCGGCCGCACCGGGTCGACCGCCGACGCGCTGCTCACGTCGGTCCGCGCGTCGGCGCCGCCGGTCGAGACGGAGGCGGTGGAGCAGTTCTACCTGCAGAACCGGGAACGCATCCCCTACGCGCTGACCGAGGTCGCCGGCCAGATCCGGGAGTTTCTGCAGCAGGAGGCGGAGCAGCGCGCCGAAGCCGAGTTTCTGGACGACCTGGAGCGGCGGTTCGCGGTCGACTACCGGCTTGAACCGTTTCGGGTTGCGGTCGACGCCGACGGCTTCGCCGCCCGCGGACCGGCCGGCGCGCCGGTGACGATCGTCGAGTTTTCGGACTTCGAGTGCCCGTTCTGCGCCTCGGTCCTGCCCGCCTTGGAGCAGGCCCGTCAGGAGTACGCCGGCAAGCTGAGGGTCGTCTACCGCCACTTTCCGCTGACCGCGATCCATCCGCACGCGCAGAAGGCGGCCGAGGCGTCCCTCTGCGCAGGCGAACAGGGCGCGTTCTGGGAGCTGCACGACCTGATGTTCGCCGAGCAGGGCGCGCTGTCCGTGCCGGCCCTCAAGGACAAGGCCGGCCGGATCGGGCTGGACCGGGCCGCGTTCGACGCCTGCCTCGACTCGGACCGGCACTACGCGACGGTGCGCGCGGACGTCCGCGCCGCAACCGCCGTCGGCGTGTCGGGCACGCCGGCCCTGTTCGTCAACGGCCGGCCGCTGGCCGGCGCGGTCCCGTTCGAGACGATCGCCGCGGCCATCGACGACGAGCTCTGGAGCGCCTGGGCGCCCGTTGACCGGGCGCCCTGATCGCCGGTCAGCTCGTCTTGCGGTACTCCTTCAGAAAGCCCTCGAACAGGGTGCGGTGCTGCTCTTCGTCCGCTTGCAGGCGGATCGCCATGTCCTGCGTGACGTAGTCGACGCCTTCGCACTGCCGGATGATCCGGTCGTATTGTTCGATGGCGGCGTTTTCGGCCGTCAGCACTCCCTCGATGACGCCGATCACGTCGGTGGTGTCGGCCGGCGGCTGCAACGCCGTCTGCGTCCGTTCCAGCGCCAGCGACCCCGGCACGGTGCCGCGCAGCTGCTTGATCCGCTCGCCGAGCTGCCGCGCGTGGGCCAGCTCCTCCTCCACGTCGGCGGCCAACGACTTCTTGATCTCCTCCGCGCGGACGCCGTCCAGCACGATCGAGTTGGCCAGGAAGTTGGTGGCCGTCTCCAGCTCCATGCTGTACGCCTTGGTCAGCTCCGCGATGATCGATTCACGACTCGCACTATCCATTATCTGTCACTCCTCACGGTTTCCGCTTCAGGATACCGGTTATCAATATGTCAGTCAACCCCAGATCCATTAACGATCCTTATTCAACGCAATCGACGTTCATTTATTTCTTCAACTTGAATTCACTCTTACCGTTCGATCTCAACGCATTCGTCGAGACGACACGCGGCGCCAAACATTTCGAGCCCTCGTACGTCACAGTTTGAGCGCTCGCAACGTCTCGCGCGCCCACTCCCGGCCTCGTTGAATATCACGTTTGGTGAGGCGGGGAAGATCGCGGAACACGATCTGAGAAACGCGCTTTTTCGTCCCGGAAGGATCGAGTTGGTAACCGATGACCCACCGGAAGATACCTCCCTCCCGCAGTGCGGCGGCGTCGGTGGCGGAGAGTTCCGCCACTGGAATGGTCGCTTCTTCCTCCTCATGTGACTCACCGGCGGTCAAATCGACCAGCCGCGCAGTGAACTCGTCGCCATGTATCTCCAGCACATATCCTTCCCATTCCTGCAGAGCGTGAAGGGTGGATTGGGAGCCCGCGGCGTACTGATCAGGAAACGGCAGCGTCGGTGGCCTATCGACCGGCGATCTCATCGTTCCGACGAAGCCGTCGTCCGGTGCAGGCCGCATCGGTGCCGGGGCCAGCAGCGTCGGGTCATGTACGGAAGAGTCGAGTGAAGCATTGCCAGTGGTCGCCTCCGTGTTGGTCCCGACCGCATTCGTAGCAAAACTGTGAGAGATCGCCTGGCCGGAATGCGGCATGAGCGCTAATCCTCCTTCGCCAACGACATGATCTGATCGATGATGCGATCGCTCCGTTGCAGATGACCGGCGCCGTCACGCCGAGCCGTTCGAGGTCGGTCCTCCGCGCCGGCGGCGACCTTGCGCTGCGCGCGGCGCGCACGGGCGGCCGGCCCCGGCAGGCGCGCCGCGGCGGCCGCATCGACCCCGGTCAACGCCCCCGCCACCGACGGCGCATAGCAGGCCGGGCCCGCGAACGTCTGCTCCGGCAGCCGCGCAATGCGGCCCGTCTTGCTCACCGCGCTCACCGTTCCACCGTCCCACAAGTACGGTAGCATACTCATCATGATGAACAAGCCCAGCCCGGATCGCCCGGTTGTTCGCCCGAACGCCTTTTCCGGGCCCGATCACCAGTGATACCCTGAAGACATGGCAAGCGTTACCATGCGCGACATCAGAAACCACGGCCGCGCGGTGATAGATCGTGTGATGAGCGGCGAGAGTCTGACCATAACGCGGCTCGGACGACCGGTGGCAGAGTTGCGGCCCATCCTCAAACCGGGGCCGGACGCGTCCGCACTGCTGGCGCGGTGGAAGCACCTGCCCCACGTCGATGCGCGCGACCTCCGGCGCGATCTTGACCGGACCCTCGATCCCGGGCCCTGAGTGATGCCCGCGCCATCAGCCGCGAAACGACAGCATTCCGGGCCGCGCGCCGTGGCTGTGCAGATGGTAGATCAGGTCGTTGAGGATCTGTTCTCTCAGCCGGTAGATCGGAGTTTGCCGGTCGAACTCCGCCGGTCCAACCGAGACCGGAAACGTGGCGCTCACGCGCAGCTGCCGAACCGCACCGTCCACCTCCAGAGCCGGGCTGAGCCACAGGGCGGCCGGCGGTGTGCCGCTCCGGCGGGCCGGGAACGGCATTTCGAGGCCGAGATAGCAGGGAACCGGCCCCGCGCGAGATTGAGCGTAGTCGCAGGCCGCTTGCGCCTGCACCAGCACCCAGCGGCACCGGCCGCCGTCGGTCGAGAAGCCGCGGCAACGGAACTGCCCGTCGGCGGCGGTCATCTCATCAACGCCGAAGCTATCCGCAAAGCCCTCCTCCAGTCGGGGCGGCAGGGGTATAACGCCTCCGCGCGCGGAAGGTGTGGCGTCCGGGTCGAGATGGACCATGCGGTTGAGGCGCGCGGCTTCATGCTGCGAGAGCGATTGCGCACTGGTCGCAGCAAGGGCGCGCCACACCTCGTCGTCGGAGCGCTGGTTGGCGATTCGGTCGGCAAGGATCGGCAGCAATGCTTCGTTGACCGCCCGAAACCGATCACTCCCGACGTGCTCGCGGCCGACCGCCTCCGTTCCGAGCCAGAAGAGAATCCGTTCCGCCTCGGCCATCTTGTCAGCGGAATCCTGAGTCGACGCCAGCGACAGCACCGAAGAGATGGTGTCCCCCGCAGCGCGGAGCACCTTGTTCTCGCAGTTGAACAGCGCTCCCACCTGCGGCAGTTCCGCGATCAGGGCCTCGATGGCTGCCATCAGTCTGCCTTCGTCGATCAGATCGCCGACGCGGGTCAGGTGTTCCGTTTTGTCGATCGCTCTGACCGCAAACGGCTTCGTCACCTTTCGGATATTGTCATCAAGAAACGTCTGCAGTGCGGCGGCCTGGTCCGGGAACTGCGTCCACAGGAGTATGAAGTACGGGCCGCGCGGCGCTATCCTCTCGTCCAGCATCGCCATGAGCGCGGCAAACTGGCCGGTGTGATCCGATGCCCGTCCGATCAGGTTGAGATCGCTGAAAACGACCCGCACGTCCGGGCACGGCTTGAGATTATCGGCATCGCCTGTGAAGTGCATCGGGAGGCATGCGACGCCGTGACGCTGCATGGCGCTTACCAAACTGTCAAGGTGCCGGAGATTGTCGTCGATGGCAATGACTCGGGGTGGTTCGAACATCAGCCGGCCTCCTTGAAGATCATCGCCACGACCGCCCCGTCGTATTCGGCAGGCACGCCTACCTCGTGCGGCTGCGGAAAGGCCAGCCCGCCCTCGTTCATCTCCATAGCAAGATTCGAGTAGTATAGCCCTAACCCCATGCCGTCCGGTTTTCGGGTGAAGAAGGGCCGGGCAAGATGTTCGGGGGCGTCACGGAAACCGACGCCGTTGTCCGCAACGACGATCGCGGGGCCGCCTTCCAGTTCACGGGAAGCATCAACAAACAACCGACGCGTGTCCCCGTTGCTTTCCGCCGGGCTCCCCGGCCGGCGCACGCGCAGCCAATACAGCGAGTTGTCGATCAGGTTGTTCAGAGCTCCGAGCACCAGACCGAAGGAGAAACGAGACTTGAACCCTCCCGTCCCATTCAGCAGCGGGGAGTCAAACCGGACGTGGTGATGCCGGAATCTGACCAGATTGAACAGTCGAACCATCTTTACCAGTCGGCGGACGTCGTGCACCTGTTGGCTGTGGCGCCGCAATAGTGTTTCGAAGCTGTCGAGCACGGATGTCAGCTCCTGCGCCTGCTGCGCGGCATCCAAATGCTGGCCATGTAGGACCGTATGACGGAGAGATCGGACGCCGTGATCTATCTCATGGAACGCTACCGCAAGGCTGAGCCCGGACATACCCGCGGTGAGCAGCGTTTCCCGCTCGTCACGGAGGTAAGTCTCGACTTTGGTTACGTAAGGCTTGAACCGGTCAGCAAGCCCATCACGCGCCAACGTCTGTTTCAATTCATCGACCGGATTTCCGTTCCTCGAAGTCAGGGAATAGCCAGGCTGTTCGGTGACTCGTCTGATCTTCTCGTAATCGATCCGCCGCTCCGCCTCAAGCGTCCCCAGCGCACCCAACACCACCTGCCGCAGCCGCGCGGATGCATCGTTATCGATAAACCCCTCGCGATTCGTCTTCTCGCGCAGCGCGCCGGAGTCCGCCAGCGACAGATCGACCGCTCCCAGAACGACGTTGCGGCCAATCCTGCGCGTCGCCGCGGGGAGCTGATGGCGGTCAAGGCCAAGCCAGTCGTCGCTCGGTTCACCGTAGTTGTACACCCGGATACCGTCGCGGTAGATTCTGACGCCGCCGTGCTGGTCGAGATAGTCGGTCATCAGGCGGGTGTGTCCAAGCCGGCGCAGCACTTCCCGGTCGCGGTCGAACACGTGGAATACGCCTTTGACCGGGCCGATCCCCTCGGTGGTCGCCGCGTCCGCAACGACTTTGCCGTCCATCCGGCCGTTGTCCGGGTCGGGCGGGAGTTGCAACGGGTCACCCGTTCCGGTGACGGCGCGCGGCTCCAGGTTGAATCCGGGCGGGGGCCGGAACTCGTACTTGTAGTCCAGGTCCGCGCCGTTCAGGCTGAATCGGAACGCCCACGTGGCCCGTTCGAGTATGGCCGCGAAGTCGGGCAGGTCGTCGATCCAGTGTTCGCGGCCGGGGACCCGAAGCACCGCGCGAAACTCGCCGGCGCGCTCGAACGGCGAGCAGATCGACGTGATCTGGGTGCAGAGGCTCCGAACCTCGCGGCGCGTCCACTCCGGCGGCCGCAGATCGCGCACCTCGATGCAGGCGCCGGTCTGCGTACCCGTGAACATTTCCGGCGCGCGGCTCAGTATCGATACGGGCGCTTCATCCAGAAACGGTCTCTCGGTCAATGCGTTCCAGTCGATGTCTACGACGCATTCATCCGAGTCGCGCGCGCGCGTCGTGAGCGTGATGCGGTTGCCGAGCTTGTGCACAGCAAACCGGCCGAGTCCCTTCTCGCCGAGCGGAAGCCGATGATGTCTACCGGAGCGCTCGTTGTTTCCGCGCTGCCGGCGCCGATGTTCGTCGCCCGGGACCAGCCACACCGACCGCAGAAGGTCGAGCGTCATACCCTCACCGTCGTCGGTAACCGTAATCTTCGGCTCATCGGTCTGCGTAAGGTCCAGGCACACCTCGACTTCGCTCGCATCTGCGTCGTATGCGTTCTTGACCAGCTCGAACACCGCCAGCCGCGGACTGCCGATCAGCTCGTCGCCAAGCAACTGCAGCACCCTCGCCCGCGGCCGGAACGGCTGTCTCGTTATCCGTTGCGACTCCGATGATACGATGCTCATGGGCCGGCTCGCACGACTTCCAGGAACTCGGCGATCACGCGAAGAGCTTCGTCTTCTTGGGCTGTCAGGATGATCGGTTCGTAGTCCGGGTTGGTGGGTCTCAGGGTGATGCGCGCGTGGCGCCAGTCGCCGTCAGGGTCGCCCTCGACCTTTTCGCTGGTGTAGCGCTTGACGGTGTAGCGCTCGCCGGTGTCGGGGTCCGGGTCGCCGCGGAGCTCGACCAGGACGGTCTTGCCTTGGCGGGTGCCCTCGACCGGAGCGCGGAACAGGCACCAGGAGCCGTCGGGTATGGCGGGTTCCATAGACCGGCCCATAACTTGGGCAACGAACATACCGCGGCGCAGACGATGGCGCGAGTCGACTGTCACCCATTCGCCGTTTTCATACTGTTCAATCGTATTCATCATGTCCTGTGGGTCGCCGAATCCTCCCGCGGCAGCCTCCATCGAAACTAGCGGCACGCAGTCATCGTAGCGTTGTTCGATGCTGGGTTCAACGGTCGGCGGACGGAACGGGACGATCCGCGGGGCCTCCGGCTCGGCCGATTCGAAGGCGGCGGGCCATCCTCCGTGCTTATCGATGATGGCATCGATTTCCGTCATGCGATGGACGGTTTCGGCGAGGGCGGCGATTATCGCGCGGTAGTGCGCGACGTCGTCCGAAGACAGCCGGCGGCCTTTGCGATCCTTGAGCCATTTCTCAGCTGGTACGTACCCGCCGACCGTAAGCTGATAGATGTCGGGGGCGACGTTGTCGAAGTACTGGTTCCCGTTGATCCACACCCGTCCCGCGGTCTCGCCTCGTGGGCCAGCGTAACGCACCTTCTCGACAACGTTGCCGCTGAAACCGGAAAGGGCGTCTGTATTCACCGCGTCAGGTGCCTCGGTCATCAGGTGCAGTTCCGCGAGTCGCGCCCCTGCGGGCACGAGTTCTGCGAACAAAGCGCGGTCGCCGGGAAGCGGAACGCGCGGATAGTCGTACTTCAGGAACTCGCCGTAGCGCTGGCGATAATCCGGGCTGTGCAAGACCGCGTACAGGTAATGGAAGATGTCCGCCGACCCGAACGTCTCCTCGAGGTCCCCGGAGCCGTACGGAACGAATCGGAGGCGGACTGCGGACGCAAACTCCTCCACGAACTTCTTGTTCAGATTCGGTTCCCAGTTATCGACAAGGCGGCCATCGTGACTCTCGAACGGCCGGAGATACAACGGAAACACGGTGCTAATTTCCCGTGTCCTGTTCGATAGTGCGCACGACTCTACGATCCATCTCGCAACTCCGCAGTGCGCCCAGGTGCCTTGCTGGGACTGCTGGCGGCATACGACCAGAGCGACGTTGGATAGTAGTAGAGCGGAAAGAGAAACGCTCCGCCCTTGTTGCTCAGCGTCGCCCGGAAGTCCATGATACTGCTGGTTGCAAACACGTGATTGAAGATTCCCTCCGCCACCTGACGAACCGCTATCAGGCCGACGTTCGGTAGAGGTAGAGCGGGAACATCGTGTTGATGTCGTATGCTGCGAGTGCCTTGTGGCCGATGATAGTGCTCGTGGCGAAGACGCTCCAATTTCTTCGACACTGACGGGTTGCAATGATCGCCAGATTCCCGGGGGGGGGGGGGGGGGGGGGGGGGGGGGGGGGGGGGGTACTATCTCTGGCTCTGGTCTCTGGTCCAACATGTGTTGCATGACTTTGGGACGTGGGCGGCAGATGAAACCGCTGGAATTTCCTGTGTAGAACGTATAGCGGGTATCGAACGGCCGGTAGAAAATAGGGCAGACATGGCCTGCTCCGGACCGTACGTCCTCCTGTGCCCAATGCACCTTCCAGTCTTTAGAGTCCTTGCCCAGTTTGTAGAACTCGCGGGCGTCTTCAGTGGAGCGGGCCGCAAAGTCCTCCACGATCTGCTCCATGTCTTCCGCCGTCCACTGAATCGCCAGCTTGTCGCGCGCCGTCACTATGCCGACCGAGTAGATCGGGAAGATGTCGGTGAGTTTCCAGCCCGATTCGTACTCCGCAAGCAGCGCGTCGTCGCGGGGTATGAATAGGCGCAACGGCGGTCGAGGAGTCAGCAGGTCCCATTCCGTAGACACGATGTCCGTATCGCCGAGCACCGCGTACTTGCCGGCGATGGCGTTAGCCGGCTCGCGCGGACCATAGAGGTCGGCGTGGCGGCACTGCGAAGCCCGCCGTTCTACGGGTTTCGCGAACAGGCCGATTGCTACGCCTTGCTGGATGTCGAACACGTTCTCGTCCTTGCCGCCGTCCGGGGCGCGCTCCTTCTTCTTGGCGTTGCCGTGCAGGTCGAGCAGGAACATGCTCGGGAACGAAGCGATCAGGCTTTCGCGCATGCCGCGGAAGGTAGGGTTGTCCAGATAGCTGTGGTTGGTGATGAAGCCGAGTACGCCGCGGCCGGTGCGGTCGAGCGCCACTTGAGCGAAGCGGAGAAACTTTACGTAGTCGTCATTCAGCCACTTGGGGTTGCGTTCGTTGAGTGGCTCGCCGTCTACGGCAAAGTAGCTTGCCGCGGCATCGTCGGGCCGGAGCAGTCCGCGGATCCATTCTCCCTTGTTTGCCGAGTGTCCGGCGTACGGGGGATTGCCGAGTACGACCGTAAACCTACCGCGCCGCTTGGCTTCATCTACCGCCTTCGCCTCCTGAGCCAGGGCGTCCACTTCCGGCAGCCGCAGTTGCTTGTGCGCCGGCTCCAGCGCGTTGGTCAGGTAGACGCGCGCCCGTTCGTCGCTGCCGAAGCGGTAGCCGGTCTCGTACAGCTTGAGGCCGATCTTGAGGTGAGCGATGGCGTAGGGCGCCATGAGCAGCTCGTAGCCGTGCAGGCGGGTGAGCAGGTGACGCGGCACGTACTCGTTCCAGAGGCCGGCGATCTCGGATTCGCCGCGGCCCTGCGCCTGCCACTTCGCCTTGAGCGTCGCGTAGATCACGTCGATCACTTCGACCAGAAAGGTACCGGTGCCGGTGGCGGGATCGAGTATCCGCACGAAGTCCTGATCCGGCGGCGCGCCGTCGGGAATCGTCAAGCCATCGAAGCGATTCGCCATCTGCTCCCAGGTCGTCGTATCCGCCAAGCCGTCCGCAAGCCCGAACTCGGTGCGCAGCAGGGAGTCCAGCGAGCGCACGATGTAGCTCACCACCGGACGCGGCGTGTAGAAGACGCCGCGCTGCATGCGCTTCCTGGCGTCGTACTCCTTGAGAAACAGCTCGTAGAAGTGGATTACCGGGTCTTCGCGCGGGTTGCGGTCGCCGAAGTCGCGCATCACGGCTTCCATGTTGGCGGAGTCGATCATCTCGACGACTTCCGAAGTGCCGAGCTCGTCGAAGTCGATCCCGGTTCCGTCCGCGCCGCTCTTGCGTCCGCCGACCTTCAGGAACGTGTCCAGCAGATCGCGCAGAAACGGGCTGGTGTGGACGTGGCCGGCCAGATCGCCTGCGGTCGCCCGCCGAGGATCGGCTATGCGAGTGGAGAGCAGGCCGTAGGCGACGGTCTGGGCGTACATGTCGGCGAAGTCGTCAGCGCTCAGGTCGTCCAGCAACGCCTCCCGGAACGCCTTCATCAGCCTGGTGACCTGCCCGCGCGGCGACTCGATGGCGAGCACGGAGCGGACGCGGCCGCGGATGGCGCCGGCCAGCGCGGCCAACCGCACCGCCAACGTCTGCGCGGAAGCGATAGCCTCTCGGTGGCCCAGCGTGAACGCGGAACGCCACTGCGTGCGCCAGGACTCGACGTCGTCTTCGTCTGCAGGCCACGCCAGCCGCTCGGTCAGCTCGGCGGCAACCGCGTCGAGGTGCAGCGCGGTGTTCGAGTCCTTCCAGCCCAGCACCTTGAGCGTCGGCAGATCGCGCCCGTTCAGTGGAGGCGCAAAATGGGCAAAGCTGATCTGTCGGGAGTCGTCCGCTCCGTAGTTGGAGATGAACAGCAGGTCGTCCACGGCCCACGCCTGCCGCTCAGCCCGTTTCGCTGACGCTCGCTTTCTGAGAGTCACCTGGCTCAAAATGCGCCGCAGCGCCACCACCGGCAGTTGCTTCGGCTCGAACCTGATGAAGAAGATACCCCACGGCTGGTTCGCCGCAAGGGGCCGCATGCGCTTGATCTCCCGAATCTTGGCGGCGTTCTTCGAGTCGATGCCGAGTTCCTCGGCGGTATAGTCAAAGGCCGACTCCTCGAAGTCATCGCTCCCGATCGGCCAGTCCATCCGGTCGCGCAGGAAGGCGATCAACTGATCGAACCGCCGTATACGCGCCAGCTCGCCGCGGTACCGAGTCGTCGTCACTGCGCGCCCGCCTCGTTCAGTTCCATCCAGCACTTGAGGGCGGGGCGCACCCCGACCGGGGCGTCGATGCGCTTGAGGTAGCCGTTGCGGACGTGGCGTTCGACCTTCTTGCGGATGTCGAGCAGGGTGCGCTCCTCCATGACGCAGGTGCGCGGCGTCGATGGCCCGGAGCGGATGCTGGCCACGATCTCGCCCGGCTCCTCCAGGATGGCGTCACGGTCGAGGTCGTACAGGTACCAGCGCACGGCGCCGGCTTCCTCGGTAAACTCGCCGGTCTCCTTGTCGAGCGCGGGCAGGGCGTAGCACAGAAACACCCCGGCAACGCCTTTCGCCGCCCGCCGGCGGCCGCTGAACACGGCGCCGGGAAGCCGGCGGAGGCGCTGCTCCAAGCCGGGGTCCGCCTGCAGGAGCGCCTGGTATTCCAGGTGCATCTCCTCTATCGCGGTCCGCGTGCCTTCGTACGCCTCGTTGAACTCGCGGAGCGCGTCGAAGTCGTCCTGCGGCGTGAGCAGCTTCCGGCCTTCGATGCCGAGCGTCTTGGAGATCAGCAGCGTCTTCTGCGTGACCCGCTGATAGAGCGAGAGGATGGCGTTGAGCTCCTCCGGCGGCAGGAAGTTCCAGAACCGGACCGTGCCCCGCTTGGGGGCGGCAGGGTGATCGGCCGCGATCTGCCGCTCAATGGCCGGATTGAGGCGGCGGTCCACGCGCCCGATGCGCTGCATCAACCGCACCGGATTCCAGTGCAGATCGTAGTTGATCAGACACGCGGCGTCCTGCAGGTTGAGCCCCTCAGACAGCACGTCGGTGGAGATGAGCACGCGCACCTCGGTCTCCCCGGCCGCGGCGAGCGCAGCCGCGGAACTGCCGTTATAGTACGGCGAGAAGCGCCGGATCACCTGCGCGCGGTTGCGGGTGGTGGCGCTGTCCACCTGCGCCACGTGATCGATGCCGGCGGCGTCGAGTTGGCGCTTGAGGTAGCGGGCGGTGTCGGCGAACTCGGTGAAGATCAGCACCTTGTGTCCGGCGAGCGCCTTCGAGCCGAGCAGCCGCGTCAGCTTCAGCAGCTTGTCGTCGTGGCGCGGCTCGAACTTGCGCGCTTCCTCCAGAAACCTCACGATCTGATCGAGGTCCAGAAACGTCTCCGACAGCATCTCCGGGACGTCGTACTCGCGGCGGTCGAGCCGTTCCACCGCTTCGAGCAGCTCCGCCGGCACGACGTCCTCGTCCTGCTCCTCGTCGCCGGCCTCGCCAAAGAAGTCGAACTCGCGCTGCGCGGCGTAGCCGATGATCTGCGCGTTCTGGATCTTCCAGCGCGCCAACCGCCGCTGTTCCGCATCGGTTTGGCTGTGCGCTTCGGCGAACGCCAACAGCTTCTTGAGCAGGCGGTCGCAGGAGAGCTCGAACGCGACTACCGAGCTCTCGAACCGCTTGAGAAAGTTGGTGCGAATCAGGCCCACGACCTGCTGCTGGCGGTTCTGCTCAAACGGATCGACGTCCCGGTCAGGCCCGGTGTACCAGTGCAGCGGGTAGTACATCGGCAGGGTGAACAGCGGGTTCTCGCGCTCAAACGCCTCTTCGAGCAGTTCCAGAAGGCGGCCATAGGTCTTGCGGATCGAGTAGCCGGCCACCTGCGGCGGCTCGCGCTTGGGGAAGACCGCCGCGCCGCCGTTCTGACGCAGTTGACTGGCGCGCGCGTAGGCGCGGCTGCGCTGCACGACCAACTCGCCGAAGATGGCGTCGGTCGCCATCAGCTCCCGCACCTCCGCCACTTGATCGGCGGCGTCGGCCAGGTCGTGGCCGACCTGCCGGCGAAACGCCGCCTCCATCCGGTTGAAGTGGGCGCGCAGGTGGTTCACGCCGAGCGTGCGCGCGAAGTGGGTTTCGTCGCGGCGGGTGAACAGCTCGGTCATATGGCGGAAGTCGCTCAGCCGGTTGTTGATCGGCGTGGCGGTGAGCAGGAATACGGTCTTGGGCCGCGCCGTCGCGTCGAGCAGATCGTACAGGCGGTAATAGCGGGAGGGCGCCTTGCCGTTCCGGCTGCCGCGCGCGCCCGGATTGCGGAAGTGGTGCGCCTCGTCGACGATCACCACGTCCGCCAGTTCGGCGATCCGGCGGAACCGGTCCGGGAAATCGCCGCCCCGGCCCAGGTCGGTATGGCTGAATACCGCCAGATTGCTGAAGTCGGCGCCGCCGCCCACGCCGCCGATGTGCGGCAGCAGTTCCCGCAGGTGCGGCTCCCACACCCCTTCCTTCGTCGCCTTGGGAGCGAACAGCGCCACGCGCCGCCCCTCGTGCAGGATCAGCCGCTCGATCAGCATCAGGCCGACGAACGTTTTGCCGAGCCCCACGCCGTCGCACAGGAAGGCGCCGCCGTGGCGGCGGGCGATCTTCATCAGCGCCCAATACGCCTCCTGCTGATAGCGGTCGAGGCGGCCGAACATCCGCGAATGCGTTTCGTCCCACTCGGTGGCGGTGAGCTCGTGGCCGCGAAAGAACTCCTGCAGCGCCCGCGCGTACACCTCGAACGGCGAGTAGTCGCGGGTGTGGCGCGCGATCGTCTCGACGATGGTATCGGTGGCGTCGCGCGCTTCGTTCCAGTGCGCTTCGAACCACTCCCGGAGCTGCGCCACTTCGCGCGCGCTCTGGACCTGCACGTTGAGCTCCACGTTCTGCGTCAGTCCGGGGCGGGTGAAGTTGCTCGATCCGACCAGCGCCTGCGCGCCCACCACTTCCAGCCGGGCGTGCGTGATGTACGCCTTGGCGTGGAACTTGGCGCGGTCGTAGATGCGGCACTCGATCTTGCCCCGGCGCAGGGCGTCGAGGATGGCCGGCACGCCGCGCAGGAACGGGTTGGCCTGCTTTTCCTTTTCCTCCTCCAGGCTGCGGTCCAGGGCGTCCACGGCGCGGGCGCGCACCGCGTCGAGCAGCGCGCGCCGCGTGCGGTGGCTGGTCTCGGCGCCCATCAGCAGGCGGATGCGGTCGAGCCGCTGCCATTCCCCGTCGAGCGCGAGCAGCGCGCCGATCTCGAAGAACCCGGTGGCGACGTCGAAGGCGCGGGAGATGCCGGCCCACTCCTTGAGGTAGCGCAGGCCGGTCCAGCCGGAAACGCTGTTGTCGACGATGAACAGGCTGCGGCCGGCGGTGTCATCCGGCATCGTCAGGAGTCTCCGACAGCCTCGCGCGCCGCGTCCGCGCGGTCCCGGGCCAGGCGGTCGGCCGGCCCCAGGCCGGCGGCGCCGAGGACCCGCTCCATGCGCCGCCACGCGAAGATCGGCATCAGGTGGACGCCGGCGACGCCGGGGGTCGCGCGCAGCCGCTTGAGCAACTCGACCGTGTAGCGCATCCCCTCCTCGGCCGCCCGGCCGCGCGCCTCCGCCTGCCGCAGGCGCGCGAGCAGGGCGTCGGTCTCCGAATGCGATCCGGTGAAGCCGACCAGGAACAGCCAGGTGCGTAGCGACAGCGGCGACGTGACGATCGGGACGCCGCAGATGACCGGCGCCGTCACGCCGAGCCGTTCGAGTTCGGCCAGCCAGCGCGTGAACCGGCCCCACAGGAACGGCGGCTGCGTCAGAATCGCCTCCGCGCCGGCGGCGACCTTGCGCTGCGCGCGGCGCGCACGGGCGGCCGGCCCCGGCAGGATCGGGTTCTCCACCGCCCAGAGCGGCTGATCGGGATAGGCGCGCCGCACCGCGCGCAGGATGCGGAACGAGTTCTGCGGCAGCAGCCACCCCAGCTTGACGATGCCGAACAGCCGGCGCACCAGCCCGCCGCCCGACAGCACCAGCAGCGCGACCGCGCCGCCGGCGTGCGCCGCCGCCGCCCGCCGCGCCACCATGCCGGCGGTCCGCAGGCTGGCCGACACCGTGAACACCGGCGCCGCGGTCTTGGCCAACGCGCCGGCGACGCGCCGCTCCAACGGCTGGCGCGGCGCCCGCCGCGCCGGACGCCGCCGCGCCAGCAGGTCGCGGAAGCGTCCCACCAGCGGCAGGTCCGGCAGCGTCACCGCGTCGATCAAACCGCCGTCCACCATCCGCCGGTAGGCGCGCGCCTGGCCGGCCTGCGTCTGTTCGGCGGTGATCACGAACCGGCCGGCGGCCAGCCGTTCGCCCGCGGCGCCCAGGCGCGCGCGCATCTCGCCGTCCGCCCCCCGCGCCTCTCCCTTCGCCTTCGCCATGCGGCCGTCAGAGATAGGGATAGGTGCGGGCCGGATCGTAACCGGGGATGAAGAGCTCGTGCGGCCGCCCCGCCACCAGTTCGCCGTCGCGGACGAATCCCTCCGGCCGGCCGCGCAGCACGTCGACCAGACGCGACCGCCATCGGGCGAGCTCCGTCCCGCCGGCCGGCGCCAGGTCGCGCAGCTCCTGCGGGTCGGCCTCCAGATCGAACAGATGCTCGCGGCCGGTCTGCGAGTACCAGACGTACTTGCGGCGGCCGTCGGTGAGGTAGTGGTTGCCGAGCCGGTACTCGTACTGCCCGGCGTGCTCGCCGTGCAGATATTCGCGCACCGCCTGCGCCTCGCCGCGCATGATCGGCAGCAGGCTGCGGCCGGTCACGGATTCCGGGACCGGCGCGCCGGCGATGTCCAGGATGGTCGGCATCAGGTCCTGCAGCCCGACCGCCGCCGGCGACGCCACGCCGGAGCAGAGCGGACCGCGTTCGGGGCCGCTGACGATGAACGGCACGCGCGCCGATCCCTCGTACGGCCACGTCTTGCGGAACAGGTTGTGGTCGCCGAGCATCTCGCCGTGGTCGGCGGTGAACAGGAACACGGTGTCCGACCGCAGCCTTCCCATCGCCTGCAGCAGCCGGCCGATCTGATCGTCGATGAAGTTGATCATCCCGTAGTAGGCGGCGTGGCTGCAGCGCCGGTCGTGATCGTCGAGATCGATGAACCAGGCGTTGGGGCTGACGCCCTTGCGCGGCGCGGGGCGGTCCGGCAGGTCCGCCGCCCAGTCGCCGACCGGCGGCGCCGGCAGGTCGCGGCCGATATAGCGGTCGTAGTAGTGGCGCGGCGGCGTGAACGGCGGGTGCGGGTCGATGAACGACAGGTTGAGGAAGAACGGCTGCGAGTCGTCGCGGTGGTCCAGGAAGTCGATGGCGCGGTCGACGACCCAGAAGGTGTGCAGCAGTTCCTCGGGCAGGTGGTGCGGCCGGCCCACCCAGGCGTTGGAGGAGACCCCGTGCGCGTAGCCGGCGTGCCGGTCGCGTACGCCGCGGCCGGCCAGCCACTCGGCGTAGTCGCCGGTGTTGCTGTTGTCGGCGATCTGCGCGTGCTCGAACCCGTACCGCCAGCGGCGCGATCCGCGCCCGCGCACGTGGCTCTTGCCGATCATCTCGGTCTGGTAGCCGGCCGCGGTGAGCTCGCCGGCCAGCAGGTGAGGCGGCGCCCAGTCGCGGTCGACGCCCATGCCGACCGCGCCGTTGGCCGCCGGCGCCATCCCGCTCATCATGGTGCGGCGCGCCGGCACGCAGCTCGGACACTCGGCGTAGGCGCGGGTGAAGCGGGCGCCGGTAGCGGCCAGCCAGTCGAGGTTTGGCGTCTGCAGCACCGGATGGCCCTCAATGCCGAGCGCGTCACCCCGCTGCTGGTCGGTCAGGATCAGGACGATGTTGGGCCGGCCGCTCGCCATGGCCGCGTACTGTAGCAGACCGGCCCTGACCGCCGCCGTCCCGGCCGGCGCCCGCATCGTAGAACCGCCGCGCGAGCCGGTAGAAGCGAAGCCCCAGCGACCCGTTGATCGCATACCCGACGACGGCGCCGACCAGCGGTACGAAGCCGAACGCCAGCTTCCAGCGGTACGCCCTGAGCAGCGCAGCCGTCACCGCCGTGATCACGTCGTCCTGGCCGCGCGGCTCGCCGCCGGCCTCGTCCCGGTCCGAACCGGGGTGAGCCCAGCGCCAGAGGAGCCGTGCGAAGTCCCGGTCGTGTTCCGCTTCACGTCCACGCCGCGCGGCCGCCTGCCAGGCGATCGCCTGCAGCCCCTGCATGAACATGCCGACCTCGACGGCCCGGAGCGCCGCTACGTGCAGACCGGGCAGGCAGCTGCCCAGTAAGCCCGACGCCCCCGCATACAATCGGACCCGGGCCGGAGACCGGGCGACCACCCAAGCCGCCCGCGTCTGGCGCACGACCTCTTTGGAACGATGAGTTGCCCAGTATCCTTCCACCCACCTCCGGTGCGCCCTCCCGATGCCGCGCGGCCCGGTCACGCAACCGTTCGGCGGGCAGCGCGCGCACCGGTCGCCGCCATCTCGCTATAGAAGGCGTGAGCGCAACGCCGAAAGCTCGAGACCAGCGCACCTTCGATCAGCATGCCGGCCACGGCGCCGATAATCGGCAAAAAACCGAGCGCCAGTACCCGGACATGCGCGGCTTGCAGCGTCGATGAGACCGCGGCAGCGACCTGCTCGACCGTCGGCGCCGGTTCGCCGCGCGGGCGGCGCCGACTCGGCGCAGCCCAGCGAAGCAGCACTCGATGGAAGTCGTCCGGCTCCTCAATCTCGCACCCACTCCCAAATCCCGCGTACCAGCACAGACCCTGCATCGCTCCAAGCAGCCGGGTCGTGAATCGCCGTCGAGCACGCCAGAGATGCAGGACAGGAATCGCGTTGGCAAAGAACGCGGCCGCCGCGTCGACGGTCCTTTCCGCGCGTCCCGATCCGGCGCCATTCGGCGACAGGTCGTAATACTCACGCAGGCTGCGCAGCCACTGCGATCGATTTTCGGCGAGATAGGACGTAACATACCGACGGTAGAAGTCGGCGTTGATCCCACTCAAGCGACCTAAAACAATCGGTCGCACGTCTGTTCACACGCAACTCGTACTGCCTCTTTGAACACGTTGCACTCATACCAAGGGCCGCCTTGTGACCGGCAGGCAGCATAGACGGCGGCAGCGATTACTCTACATGCCGCCTTGCATTTGGCGCGAAGATCGTCATCTCTATATGAATGGTAATGTGGAACGTATATGGCTCCCAATGGTTCCATCCCTTCCGGGACAAGATCGAGGAACTCGTCAGAGACGTACGCGGTGTCCACCACTTCGATATTGTTAGTGGCGTCGGAAACTCGAAGCCAAATGGCACCGCAATGTTCATTGACGAAGTCAGCCCAAGAGGATAGAAATTTGCGGCGCGCATCCTCATCACGCCAAGTGACTAATGGTATCTCATGGATTCCTCTGTTCGCCAGTACTTCGTACTCCGCGGAATCGGTATCCTGGGACATCGCTTCTGATACGGGTACGTATGCAACTTCATAGTCCTCAGAATCAAGCGTGGCCAAGAACGCCTTTGCCTGTTCCAGAAAACGACCCATTGTCCCCGGATTTTCTACCGGAGTGTTCGACTCGCGGACGGTATCCACGAACCCTTGCGAACAGCCTGATAGCACCAACAGGACAACCGTCGCGACCGCCCCGTAGATCATCCGCTCGATCGTCGAGAGACGCGAGAACCCAACGACACTTTGCATGCTCATCCTCCAATCGTCCACGATGGCACCTTACCCAAGATGTGTCAAGAGCGAGGGGTCAGCCTTAGCCGGGCCGAGGGTCACGCTACGGTTTCGAGTCGCTAGCATGAGTGCTTGTTAGCCACCTGACGCCGCTGGCGGAGCGCCTCGAACAGGAGCGCCGCTCCCGCCATGGCCACGTTGACCGAGTCGGCGCGGCCCATCATCGGGATCGACACGGCGGCGTGATCGCCGCTCAGCCACGCCCGGTCCAGGCCGAGCTGCTCGTTGCCGAGCACCACGGCCACCGCGCCGGTCAAGTCGTGGTCGGTGTAGCGGCGGCCGGCGGCGGGGGTGGTGACGACGGTGCGCACGCCGCGCTCGGCCAGCCAGCGGCGCGCCGCGCCCGCTTCGGCCTGCGCCGCCGGCGCCGTGAACAGCGTGCCGACGCTGGCGCGCACCACGTTGGGATTGAACAGATCGGTCACCGGATCGCAGACGATCACCGCGGCGGCGCCCACCGCGTCGGCGGTGCGGAGCAGCGTGCCGAGGTTGCCCGGCTTCTCTATCGCGGTGGCGACCACGTACAGCGGATCGGCCGGCGGCGCCGGCAAGCGGTCGAGCGTCCAGTCCGGCGTCGGCGCCACCGCCAGCAGCCCGTCCGGCCGGTCGCGGTAGGAGAGCTTGGCGAACACCGCCGCCTCGGCCGGGATCAGCTCGGCGCCGCAGGTCCGCCGCGCCCGGTCGAGCAGCGCCGGCTCGTTGCCGCCCAGGTAGAACGCCGGGCAATGGTAGACGGCCTCCAGCGGCAGGCCGGCCTCCACCGCGCGGAGCAGCTCCCGATAGCCTTCGATCAGGAACGCCCGTTCGCGGTCGCGCGCCCGCCTGCGGCGCAGCCGCACCACGCGCTTCACCCCGGCGTTCGCAACGCTCACCACCGTCGGCCGCTCCATCGCCGTCCAAGTATGGCCCCACGCGGCCGGCCGCGTGTTCCCTCCCGCCCGCCGCCGCCGGCGTGCCCCGGCCGGCGCCGGCGCGTTATGCTGCGCGGGACATGCCGCCGGTACGCATCCATCCCGACAATCCGCGCCTGTTCGAGTTCCGCGGCCGCCCGCTGGTCCTGCTCACCGCCACCGAGCACTACGGCGCCGTGCTCAACCGACCGTTCCGGTTCGAGCGCTATCTGCGCGACGCCGCGGCCAACGGCATGACGCTGACGCGGCTCTTCACGCTGTTCCGGGAGCTGCAGACCCCGATCAACCCGGCCTCCACCTGCAAGCCGGCCAGCCCCGACTTCGTCGCCCCGTTCGCGCGCACCGGTCCCGGCTTCGCGCTCGACGGCGAGCCCCGCTTCGACCTGGACCGCGACGACCCGGAGTTCTACGAGCGCCTGCACCGCTTCATCAGTACGGCCGGCGACCTGGGCGTCGTGGTCGAGGTGGTGCTGCTCAGCAACACCTACGGCGATCCGGTGTGGCGGCTCAACCCCCTGCACGCCGGCAACAACGTCAACGGGCTGCCGCGCTGCCCCGGCCCCGACTACCTCAGCATGCGCCACCCGGCGCTGTTCGAGCGGCAGCGCCGGCACGTGCGCCGCATCGTCACGGAGACGCGCGGCTACGACAACGTGATCTACGAGATATGCAACGAACCGGGCGGCTGCGCCTCCGCCGATGATCCGCCGCCCGGCGCCGTGAACGACTGGCTGGACGCGCTGATCCGGGAGGTGCGCGGCACCGACCACGCCGGCGCCCGCCGGCACCTGATCGCCGGGCAGGAAGCGTTCGTCGACCGGCCGTTCCTGCAGACGCTCGACCGCAGCTACGACGCCATGGACTACGACGTGGTCAACGTCCATCCGCTGCCGGGCACGCGGCTGCGCGGCGCCGATCACCACCTGGGCGAGTTCATGAGCAAGCAGCTCCGCCTGGCGGCCTTCCGGGACTTCACCCTGGCCGCCGGACGCGAATCCAAGCCGCTCAACCACGACGAGGACAACGTGGCCAGCCAGTACCGCGACCCGGACGGCTGGACCGTTCACCGCAAGCGCGCCTGGGTCGCCCTGCTGTGCGGCGCCCATTACGACGTGATCGACTTCTCCATCCAGCCGTTCCTGGAGGAGGGCTCCCCGGACGCGCGGGCGCACCTGCGGTCCTGGTTCCGGCTGCTCTCCACCTACGCGCACGGCCTGGACTTGGCCCGCTGCCGCCCTCTGCCGGAGATCCTGCGGTCGTGGCCGCCCGGCGCGGTCGCGGTCGCCTTTGGGGTGCCGGGCGCGGACTACACCGTCTACCTCGCCGACGCGCGCGAATATGACGGCGTGCGCGGCATCGGCGATCCGGGCGAGTCGGAGTCAGGCGAGGCCGGAACGCCGATCGGCGGCGACCTGGTGATCGACCTGCCGGCCGGACCGTTCGCCGCCGTCTCGTTCGACCCCGTCACGGGTGAGACCGCCACCCTCGAACCGCTCACGGGCGGCCCGGCCACGCGCGTCGCGCTGGCGCCCTTCCGGCACGACGCCGTCATCCGCCTCACGGCCGGCGGCGCATGAGAAGCGGAGCGGCGCTTCATGGTCTACCATCGGCCGGCATCGCCATGAATACCGATCCGCTCGCTCCCGTGATCGCCGGCGCCGCCGCGCCGGAACTCGGCAACCGGCTCATGTACGAGTACACCGCCCGCCACGCGCCGCGCCTGCAACCGCCGGCCACCGCGGCCGAGTGGGAGTCCCGCGCCGCCGGCCTGCGCGCCCGCTACCTGGAACTCTACCTGCGCGGCCATCCGCCCGATCTGCTGCAGGAGCCGCCGCGCGTGGTCTGGGGAGATACGCTCGATCCCGCGCCGGAGTACCGCATCCGCAAGCTCCGGTTCGAAGGCTACCCCGGCGTCTGGGTGCCGGCGCTCCTCTACGAGCCGGCCTCACCCCTCGGCGGCGACCGCTCGACCCCGGCCGTGCTCGACGTCAACGGCCACGAGCCGCGCGGCCTGGCGGTTGAGCACAAGCAGGCGCGGTGCGCCAACCTGGCCAAGCGCGGCCTGCCGGCGCTCAGTCTGGAGATGATCGGCCGCGGCGAGATGACCAACCTGGCCGCGCACGACCACCAGCAGCTCCCGGACCTGCTCGGCCGCGCCGGCGCCGGGGTGTTCTACCTCACCATGAAGCGCGCGCTCGACCTCCTGCTGGACCACGAGCTCACCGACCCGGCGCGCGTCGCCATGACCGGGCTGTCCGGCGGCGGGTGGCAGACCATCGTGCTGTCCGCGCTCGACGAACGCGTCGCCCTGAGCGCGCCGGTCGCCGGGCACATGCCGGCCGCCGACCGGCGCGACCTGGCCGACGTCGGCGACGCCGAGCAGCTGCCGGCCGGCCTGTGCGAGATCGGCGACTACGACGTGCTGTCCGCGCTGGTGGCGCCGCGCCCGGTGCTGTTCATCTTCAACCGGTACGACGACTGCTGCTTTCAGCCGCACAAGGCGGTGGCCGGCACCTACGCGGCCGCGCTCGGCGTCTACGGCCTGCTCGGCGCGGCCGACCGGTGCGAGCTGCACGTCGGTACCGACCCCGGGCACAACTACGACCAGGGGAACCGCTGCCGGTTCTACGCCTGGCTCAACCGGCGCTTCGGCCTCGACACGCCGGACCATGAGCTGCCGTGGCGGGAGGAGGTGTACGCCGAGCGCGATCTGTGGGTCGGCCTGCCCGCGGAGCGGGCGACCTTCGGCACGCTGGCCGCCGGCCGCCTGCGGGAGCTCCGCCGGCGGGAGGCGGACCGGCCGCGGCGGCCCACCCGCGCCGACATCGACGCGCTGCTCGGGTACCGCCGCAGCGCCGTGACCGCCGTCACCACGCAGGCGAGCTGGGTGTGGGTCCGGGACGGCCGGGGCGTCAAAGTCGAGGAGGTCACCCTGCAGGTCGACGGTTACTGGCCGCTGCCCGCCCGCCTGGCGGTACCGGACGGCGCCGCCGGCGCCATCGTCAGCATCGGCGCGTCCACCGCCGGCGCCAACGCGCGCGCGCCGGCCGGCCCCGAGTCCCGCGCCCGCCGGACGGGGCGGGCGTTCCTGCGCGTCGATCTGATCGGCGCCGGCGCGCTCGCCGCGTCGCACCGGTACGGACTGCTGCTGCGCGCGCTCGGCCGGCCGGTCCTGGGGCTGCAGACGGCCCAGCTTGCCGCGGTGGCCGCCTGGGCCGGCGAGCGCTTTGCCGGACCGGTCTCCGTGGAGGCCGGCGGCCGGGTCGCCTCGGTGGCGGCGCTGCTCGCCGCGGCCCGCGCCCCCCGCGCGTTCGACCGCCTCACCACCGACGGGCTGCCGTACTCGCTCGATGACCTGATCGAGTCGCACGTCCCCCCGGAGGGCCCGGAGTATCCGCTGTACTGCTTCGGGATGCGGGAGCTGCTTGACGTACCCGACCTGATCGAGCTGGCGGCGCCGATGCCGATCGTCGACCGCCGTCACGGCGCCCTGACGGAGACCGCCGCGTGACCCGCTATCTGGTGACCGGCGCGGCCGGCAACCTGGCGCGTCTGCTGACGGAGCGCCTGCTGGCGGCCGGCAAGGAGGTGACCGGACTCGACCGGGAACCGGCCGCGGCCGCCGGCGTCCGCTTCGTACAGGCCGACGTCACCGACGGCGCGCGCCTGGCCGCGCTGGTCGCCGAAGTGCGCCCCGACTGCATCCTGCACATGGCGTCGCTCCTCACCCTCTCCTCGGAGGCCGACCCGGCCGCCGCCTGGCGGGTCAACGCCACCGCATCGTTCCAGCTGATGCGCGCCGCCGCCGACCACGGCGTGAGCCGGTTCTTCTTTCCCAGCACCATCGCCACCTATGCCGGGAACCTCCCCGACCCGCTGCCGGAGGACTTTCCGCAGTGGCCGGTCACCATCTACGGGGTGACCAAGGTCGCGGTCGAGCGGATGGGCGCCTATCTGTGGCGCACCGCCGGGCTCGACTTCCGGGCCGTGCGGCTGCCGGTGGTGGTGTCGCCGTACGCGCCGCCGGGCGCGGTGAGCGCCTACCCCTCGCACGCCTTCACCGCCGCCCGCCGCGGCGAACCGTTCGTCTACCCCGCCGCGCCGGACCTGCGGGTGTCGTCGATCTACGTGATGGACGTGATCGAAGGCATCCTGCAGCTGGTGGACGCCGACCCGGCGCGCATCTCCCGGCGGGTGTACAACCTGCACGCCTTCGCGCCGTCCACCCGGGACATGGCTGCCGCCGCCGGCCGGCTGGCGCCCGGGTTCCGGTACCGGTTCGAGCCGCGCGACGACGTCACGGCCATGCTCGGCGGCCTGCCGTCGGTGCTGGTCGACGCCAGCGCGCGGCGCGACTGGGGCTGGAATCCCCGCTTCGACCTGGCCGCCGCCGCCGACGACGTGGCGCGGCTCCCGGACCGCTGATCGATGGTCCGCATAGAAGGATTGACCAAGCGGTACGGGACGGTCCGGGCGTTGCGGGGCGTCTCGTTCGCGGTCGACCGCGGCGAGGTGGTCGGGCTGCTCGGCCCGAACGGCGCCGGCAAGACAACCACCATGCGCATCCTGACCGGGTACCTGCCGACCACCTCCGGCCGCGTGCTGGTCGACGGCGTCGACGTCGCCGCCGATCCGCTGGCCGTCAAGCGCATGGTCGGGTACCTGCCGGAGTTCGCGCCGCTCTACGCGGAGATGCTGGTGCACGACTACCTGCACTACGCGGGCGCCGTGCACGGCATGCGCAGGCGGGACCGGCAGCGCCGGATCGGCGATCTGGTGTCGCTCTGCGGCCTTGCCGACGTGATCCACCGGCCGTTCCGGGAGCTGTCGCGCGGCTACAAGCAGCGGGCGGGACTGGCGCACGCGCTGATCTCCGACCCCGATCTGCTGGTGCTCGACGAGCCGACCGCCGGCCTCGACCCGAATCAGATAGCCGAGATCCGGTCGATCATCCGCGCCGCCGGCGAGCGCAAGGCGGTCATCTTTTCGACCCACATCCTGAGCGAGGCGGAGAGCACCTGCGAGCGCATCGTCATCATCGACCGCGGCGCGGTGGCGGCCGACGGCGCCGCCGCCGAGGTGACGCGCGGCCGGTCGCTGGAGGAGCGCTTTCGGGAGCTGACCGCGGCCGGCCCGGCGGAAGGGGAGCGACGGCCGGACGGAAAGCGGGCGGCGTCCGGCTCGGCCGGCGCGCGGCGGCGCGCTCGCCGGAAGCTGCGCAGGTGAGCCGCGCCGCGCTGTCGATCATCGCCCGCGAGCTGCGCGCCGCGTTCCTGGCGCCGGTCGGCTACATCGTGGCGATCGTGTTTCTGGTGATGACCGGCTGGCTGTTCATGCAGCCGTTCTTCCTCAACGGACGCGCCGACCTGCGGCAGTTCTTCGAGCTGCTGCCGCTCACCCTGGCGCTGATGGCGCCGGCGGTCACCATGCGGGCGTTCGCGGAGGAGTATTCGACCGGCTCCTTCGAGGTGCTCACCACCCTGCCGGTGACCCGGATGGACGTGCTGATCGGCAAGTTCACGGGGGCGGTCGGCTTTGTGACCCTGGCGCTGGCGCCGACCGCGCTGTATCCGGTCGTGATCGCCCGCCTGGGCGACCTCGACTGGGGGCCGGTGATCGCCGGCTACGTGGGAGCGGTGCTGCTGGTCGGCCTGTACTGCGCGGCCGGCCTGCTCGCTTCCGCCCTCACCCGCAACCAGATCATCGCCTTCGTGATCGGCCTGGCGATCGCGCTGAGCCTGGCGCTGATCGACGACGCGCTGATCTACGTGCCGGGCCGGATCACCGCCGCCGTGCAGTACCTGGGCGCGGGCTACCACTTCCGCAGCATCGCGCGCGGCGTGCTCGACTCGCGCGATCTGGTCTACTTCCTGTCCGGCACGGCCGTCTTTCTGGCCGGCGCCGGCTTGGCGCTGCGGCGGCGGCCATGACGGCGGACGCAGGCGCGTCCGATGGCGGTGCGCGGCCGGTTGGGCGGCTCAAGCGGGCCGGGAGGATCGCCGACCGGCTGCTCCCGCCGCTGCTCTATCTGGGGGCGGCGGTGATGATCAACGCCGCCTCCTCCACGCTGTTCGTGCAGGCCGACCTCACCGAAGGCCGCGTCCACTCCCTGGCGCCGGAGAGCGTGGCGGCGGTGAGCCGCCTGCGCGAACCGCTCACGATCCGCGCGTTCTTTTCCACCGATCTGCAGGCGCCGTTCAACAACATCGAACGCGCGGTGCGCGATCTGTTCGACTCCTACGCCCGGCACGGCGGCGAGTTCTTCAACGCCACCTTCCACACGATCGGCGACGATCCCGACGCGCGCGCGACCGAACGAATGGCGCGGGACTATCTGATCTACCCGATCCAGGTCGAGCAGGTCGACCGCACGGAGGTGGCGGTGCGGTCGGTCTACTCCGGCATCGCCCTGGTGCACGGCGACCTGATCGAGACGGTCGGCGCGATCACCACCACCGACGGCCTGGAGATACGGATCACGGAGGCGATCGGCCGCCTTACCGGGCGCGTCAGCGCGCTGTTGGCGCTCGAAGAGGACATAGCCGTGCGGCTCTATTTCTCGGGCGAGATCGGCTCTTTGAGTCCCGGCATGGCGTCCCTGCCGGCCGAGGTCGCCGGCATCGTGGAGGAGCTCGACGGCTCCTGGTTCGGCCGCCTCGACTTCACTGCCGTCGACCCGTCGGTGACGCCGCTCGATCCGATGGACGCGGTGCGGCTGCAGCTGACGCCGTTGGCGTACCGCGCCGCCGACGGGGCCGAACGCGCCGCCTACGCCGGCATCGTCATGTCGTCCGGCGGCGCGACGCTGACGCTCAACCTGATCGAAGCGACGCCACAGGGCGCGCGCGTGGCCGATGCGGAGACGATCCGCCGGTCGGTCGACAACACGCTCAAGGGACTGCTCGGCAGCCAACCGGAGCTCGGCTATCTGGCCGACTTCGGCACGCCGCCGTACCGCGGCAACCTGACCCAGGGACGCCAGCCGACCATGGTCGATCTGGCCGACCTGTACGAGCTGCTGTCGCGCGATTACCGGTACCGCGGCCTGCTGCTCGAAGACCGGGAGATACCGCCCGACCTGCGGACGCTGCTGATCGTGTCGCCGCAGGAGCCGCTCAACGAATGGGCGCTCTTTCAGATCGATCAGCACCTGATGCGGGGCGGCGCGGTGATCGCTTTTCTCGACACGCACTCGATCTTCACCTCCGCTTCGTTGGGCAGCGTCAGCATGTTGTCGATACCGCGGCAGACCGGACTGGAGGACCTGTTCGCCCACTACGGGGTGCGGGTGCTGCCCCGCTACGTGCTCGACGACGAACAGGCGTACGTGCAGCGCCAGCCCGACGAGCGGGGCGGCGTGATCGAGTCGCGCCTGGCCTTCGTGCCGGTGCTGCGCCGGGCCGACATCGACACCTCGTGGTTGCCGCTGCAGAGGCTCGACGACCTGCTGGTGATGAACGCGTCGCCGCTGGAGCTGACCGGCGCCCAGCCCGGCGCGCGGTACGTGGAAGCGTTGCGCAGCTCGGCCACCTCCTGGCAGGTGCCCGGCCGCACCGACCTGATCGACGCCGGCGCCACCGCGCCGCCGGCGGACGACCGCCGCGGCTCCAGTCTGCTGGCCGTGTACGCCGAAGGGCCGTTCACCAGCTACTTCGCCGACCGCACGCCGCCGGCCCGGCCGGCCGGTGACGATGAGGATGAGGAGGAAGCGGGGACGCTGATCGGCGGCGGCGCGGCGCCGGGCGCGCCGGCGGCGGCGCCGGAGAGCGCGCCGGGCGCCCGCCTGTTCGTGATCGGCGCTTCGACGATTCTGGGCAACGGTTTCATCGACGGCCGCCAACCGGGCGCCAACACCGTGCTGGCGCAGAACCTGATCGACTACCTGAGCGGACAGGAGTATCGGGCGGCGTTGCGCGGCCGCGGCGCCGCGGTGCGCCGGCTCGGCGCGTTCTCCTCGGACACCCAGAGCGCGGTCAAGACCTTCCTGATCGCCGGACCGCCCGCCTTGGCGGCGCTGGCCGGCGCCGCGCTCTGGCTGTGGTGGCGGTTGCGCCAGCGCGGCATACGGGCGCGCTTCGGCGCGCCGGCCAGAGCCGGGAGCGCGGGTGAGCGCGGCGCGGCGCCGGCGGGCCGGCCGTGAACGGGACGGCGCGGGCGCTGCTCCGCTACGGGCTGCCGCTGGCGGTGATCGCCGTGCTGACGGTCTATCTGGCCGGGCGGCGGGACGACCGGCTGCAATATGAGCTGCCGGCCCTGCCGCCGATGGCGGCGGCGGCCGTCGACCGGGTCGAAGTGACGCGCGGCGATACGCGGGTGGCGTTGCGGCGCACCGATGACGGCTGGCTGATCGAAGGGCCCGGCTACGCCGCCGAGCCGTCCATCGTCGACGGCATGGTGCGGGCGGCGGCGACCCTGCGGCTGACCGACCTGATCGCCGGTGAGCCGACCTACGGGCGCTACGGGTTGGGCGAAGCGGAGGCGGTCGCCGCCACCTTCCTGGAAGGCGCCAGCGCCGTACGCGCGCTGCGCATCGGCAAGCGGGCGCCGACCTACAGCCACACCTACGTGCTGATCGACGACGACCCGCGCGTGTACCAGGCGGCCGGCGACCTGACCCGCGCCTTCCCCGCGCAGGAGTCGGTGTTCCGCGACCGGACCATCCTGCGCTTCGAGCCGAGCGAGGTCGCCGCCATCACGGTGACGCGCGCCGCCGGCGCCGTGGAGCTGCGGCGCGGCGTTCCCCCCACGCCGGAGGCGGCGCCCACCTGGAGCGCGGCCGGCGGCGGCGAACGCGACGCGGCGGCGATCGCCCGCGCGTTGGCGCGGCTCGCCGGAATGCGGGCGACCCGCTTTGTCGACGCGCTCCCCGGCGCGCCGCCGCTGCTGGAGTTGGAGTTGCGCGGCGCCGAGGGCGCGCACCGGCTGACGATCTACCCGGAGTCCGGCAACGCCCACACGGCGGTATCCTCCGGCGCCGACGGGCCGTTCGTGCTCCTGCCGGCGCTCCTGGCCGACGTCTTCGCCGCGTTTCCGGTCGACCCGCCTTGAAACGGGCAGTTACGGCAGAGTATTCTCGTCGTAGAGATCGCCGGGGCGCTCGGGTTGATGAGCGTGCCGGAAGGAGACTGACGTGACAAGGCTCAGATGGACACGGTGGGCGCCATTGCTCGGGCTGACCGCAATCCTGGCCGCCTGCGGGGAGGCGGTCACCCCGGAACCGCCGGCCCCGGCACCGACCGAGCCGCAGGCCACGTGCGTCGACTCGGCGATCCGGCTGTCCGACCGCGACGCCAGAATCCACGGCGCGATCGTCGCCGACACGCTGCACATGGGCGGCGACACCGCGCCGGCCACCTGCATGGAACCGGCGAACCGGTCGCTGCTCGCCGGTTTGTCGATGCCGGACGAGTGGACGGCGCAGGTGCGGCAGTCGCAGTACTACTTGATCGTGATCCGCTACCCCGGCGGTAATCGTCTGTACGTCCTCAGCCGCCGCGGCGACGGAACGACCTGCGTGGTCGACACCAACGACGAGTGCATAGCGCGAGTGACCGACCTGCCCGACGACTTCGACCTGGAAGAACTGCCGGACGACGTGGCGCCGACCATCCCCGCGGGCCGCCCGGCGCCGCCGACCGTGGGTCCGCCGCCGGGTGATGACGCGCCGCCGGCCCCGGGCGATGATACGCCGCCTGGGCCGGCGCCGCCCACGGGCGGCGGTTACACGCCGCCGGTCGTGGGTCCGCCGCCGGGCGACGGTGCGCCGCCGGCCGCAGCTGGCACGCCTCCCGGAGCCGCCGGCACACCGCAGCCGAGTGACGGGGCGACCGGCGTGAAGGTTGGCGGGCCGCTGTTGAGTTGGGGCGCCGCGCCGCGAGCGCTCAGCTACGACGTGTACTGGGGCGCCGAGAACACCGACCTGGATACGCCGATCAACACCTCGTTTACCGCCTTGACGATCGCCGCCTCGGCGGATCTGGATGCCGAAACGCTCTACTACTGGCGGGTCGACGCAAAGAACGAAGCCGGCGTGACCCGCGGCGCCGTGTGGTCGTTCACCACTGCGGCCGCCCCCGCATCGCCACCGGCCGAGGAAACGCCACCGGCCGAGGAAACGCCACCCGCCGAGGAAACGCCACCCGCCGATGAGACGCCGCCGCAGCCGCTTCGATGGATATGGCCGGGGCTAAGGGCACCTTCCTCGGAGCAATGCCTGGCGAGCCTGCACGACTGTGCATTTACTTGGCAGGCTGCTGTTGGAGGGCCCCACAGGGCTATAAGATTGCCGCGCGCCGGCCCTGCCGGGACACCGGTGTCGTACTCCATGAGCCCGGAGATTCCTGGTCTTGCGCTCAGTGAGGCGCGCTATCTCTATCTGGATGGTACTCCAATGTGGGGTGCAGTTGCCAACGGTCAATCGTCTCAGACGCACGTCATGACGTATTCCGCTGAGCGTGATGGTAAGACTATCCGGCGTACCTTCGAAATCACCTTCTCCGTACCGTCGATATATCGGAGCCTTTCCGACCAGTTCCCGGGTACGTGCGGCACGATCGGCAAGCGCCGAGCAGAGGTCGGGTTTGTTTGGAATTTGCTCAATGGGTGCCTCGCGTGCGGTGGAAATGGGCAACCGATTCCGAGCAGCCGGGTTCGGTTCTCTTATACCTTTCGTCAACCACGCGGGGAACCGAGTATCCCTACGACGTTCCCTCGCACAGGCGACGGCTGGACGGTTCTTGCGCCGCAGATACGAGATGGAAGCCCTGATACGATTTGGGTGGAAGTGCAAGTAACTTCGGATGATGGGTGGTGCACGTTCGCGTCTTCTCCGGAAAAACCGGGGTTTCGAGCACAGCTCATGGCTCCGAACGATTGACGATGCTGCCAGCAGGGACGACCGGCTGAGCCGACTCACGTCCCTCCCAGGCGGTTGGCGGACTCGTTATGCCGGACGCTCGTCCTGTGCCTTGACCGTCTTGGCGGCGTCCTCCCGGCGGAGCTCTTCGACGCTCCGCACCGGCAGCCGCGCGGCGCCCCGCCAATCGCGGGTCGGCAGACGCGGACCCGAACGCGCCCGGTCGCGGGCGGCGGCGATCGCGGCGCCGTACTGAGGCAGCCACTCGGCCTGCGCGATCAGCAGGTCGTCGACCATCTGCGCGATCTCCGGCGGCGTGCACACGGCGCCGGCCAGCGGGTCCAGCATCATCGCCTGCACCAGCAACCGGTCGTCGCCGGCGACCGCCGCCTCCACCGCCAGCCGCTGCACGGAGATGCTGGCGTTGCAGACGGCCGCGCAGCCGAGCGGCAGGCCGCCCACCTGCGGGACGTGGATGCCGGTGCGGTCGACGTAGCCGGGGACCTCGACGCAGGCGTCGGCCGGCAGGTTGGTGATGCAGCCCCGGTTCTCCACGTTGAAGTGACCGCGGTAGACGCGCCCGGTCTCCAGCGCTTCCAGGATGTAGGAACCGTGCTCGGTCGAGCGGGTCTCCGGCGTATACCGCTCGGGCGGCTCGGCCATCCAGCGCGGAAAGTCCCGCTCAAACCAGTCGCGCCGCTCGGTGCTGAGCCGCAGGTAGCCGCCGGTCTCGCCATCGATCCAGGAGCCGAGGTCGATCCAGTCGCCGATCTCGTCCGGGCGCTTGCGGAACCACGGCACGTATTCGCTCAGGTGGCCGTTGGATTCGGTCGAGTAGCAGCCGAAGCGGCGCAGCATCTCGATCCTCACCTTCTCCGTCTTGCGATAGACCGGATGGCGTTCATACGCCGCCAGCAGCTCGCCGGACACGTCGCGGCCGCGGTGCAGGAGCTGGACGTACCAGGTCTGGTGGTTGATGCCGGCGGCGCGGTAGTCGAGCTCGCCGGCCGGAATCCCCAGCGCGTCGGCGATCTGCGTATGGCCGCCCTGCACCCCGTGGCACAGGCCCACCGTCGGCGTCCGCCCGTAGCGGTTGGCCGCCCAGGTGAGCATGGCCATCGGGTTCGAGTAGTTGAAGAACCGGCAGCCGGGCTCGGCGGCCTCGCGGATGTCCTTGCAGATATCCAGGATCACGGGGATGCCGCGCTGGCCGTACATGATGCCGCCGGCGCACAGCGTGTCGCCCACGCACTGGTCGATGCCGTAGCGCAACGGCACGTCGATGTCGGTGGCGAACGCCGGCAGCCCGCCGATGCGCGCCGTGCAGAAGACGTAACGCGCCCCGCTCACCGCTTCCCGCCGGTCCGGGGTGCCGGCAAGGCGGACGCCGTCCCGCCCGTTTGCTTCGACGTCGCGCCGCACCAACCGCTCCACCATCGACAGATTCCGCTCGCTTATGTCCATGAAGGAGATTTCGATGCCGCCGAACTCGGGAACGGTGAGGATGTCCCCGACCAGCTTGCGGGTAAAGCCGATGCTGCCGGCGCCGATGAACGCCACCTTGAACGAGCAGGAACCGGAACGGCTGCGATCGGACGGCATGACGGTATCCTGCGCCGCCCGGCGCCGGCAGTAAAGCGGGGTATCCCGCCGAGGCTCAGGCGGGTCCTTCGCCGCCCGCGCGCCGTATCTCCCGGTCGGTGGGCATGGCGCGCTGCGCGCCTTCGCGGGTGACGCACAGGGCCGCCGCCACCGCCGCCCGCCGCAGCGCGGCGCGCGCGTCGCGGCCGGCCGCGATCCCCGCCGCGAACACGCCGGCAAAGCAGTCCCCGGCCCCGACCGTGTCGACCGCCTGCACGGGATGCGCGGGCTGGCGGTGCACTCCGTGCGCGTCGGCCAGCACCGCGCCGCCGGCGCCCAGGGTCACCAACACGCGCGCGCAGCCGATCTCGGTGACCGCCCGGCGCGCCGCTTCGGAAACCGGCTCCCCGGACCGCCGCGGCTGCAAGGCATCGAGCTCGCCCGCGTTGACGATCAGATAGTCCGCGCCGGCGATCGCCGTCCGCTCGACCGGCCCGGCCGCCGCCAGCGCGGGAGCGGCGTTCCACATCACCGCCGCGCCGCATTGGCGGGCCAGCGCGACCGCCGCCACCGTGACGCTCACGTCGATCTCGTTCTGCAACAGCACGACGTCACCCGGTCCCACGTCCGCGCGAAAGGCGGCGTCGTCGAGCCGAAAGGCGCCGTTGGCGCCGGGCGCCACGGCGATCTGGTTCTCGCCGCCGGCGTCGACGGCGATCAGCGCCACCCCCGACCGGTGGTCCGGCAGCACCGCCACGCGGTCGATCTCCACGCCGGCGGCGGTCAGGTCGGCGATCCGCGCTCTGCCGTAGGCGTCGCCGCCTACCGCGCCATGCATGGCGCACGCCGCCCCGGCGCGCGCCGCCGCGACCGCCTGGTTCGCGCCCTTGCCGCCGGCCGTCTCCGCATAACGGGCGCCGCCCACCGTCTGCCCCGGCGCCGGCAGCCGTTCCACGTAGGCTACCAGGTCGGTATTGATGCTGCCGACCACGACGACCGAACCGCCTACCGGCACCGTGAGTCACCCAAAGAATAATGCCTATGGAGCGCGGTACCACCGGTCAGATAGAACGGTGTTCCGCAAGCGGCCAGCGTGTTCAGCACTCCATTCTGCAGGGGGTACAGGGTCTCCTCGTAGTAGGCGTCGGATTCGTTCATAGCGCTCCCGAATGGACGGCGGCCAGAGCCGGGCTATCGCCTCCGGCGTCAACAGCCGCCTGACTTCCCCGATCGACAGCGCGGCGACGATGCGCTGCCACGGCATGGTCTGCAGCATTCTGGCAAACAAAGCCGGTTTGTCGAGGTGACCGATCCGCTCCCGCCGTCCGCGCAGCACCGCCACCACATCGTCCGTATCGTACCGGTAATCCCACACGACGGCTCGCGCGATGCGGGCCAAGTCACGATCGTCCATGGCGGCGAGTATACTACGCCGCCAAGCATGACGGCGCGAAGCGGGCGGTTCTACTACGGATGGGTGATCGTCGCCGCGTTCTTCGTGCTCAACGCCGCCGGCCAGGCCAGCGGTACGCTCAACTTCGGCCTGTTCGTGATCCCGATGGCGGAGGAGCTCGGCCTCTCCCGGCAGGCGATCGGCTGGGCGCAGACCATGCGCCTGTGGGCGAGCGGCGTGAGCGGCATCCTGATCGGCCGCTGGCTCGACCGTCGCGGACCGCGCGGTCCGATGCTGCTGGCGATCGTGGTGGCGACCGCGGGGCTGCTGCTGATGGCCCGCGCGGAGTCGGCGGCCGTGCTGTACGGCGTGTTGCTGGCGCTCGGCGTCACCGGCTGGACCGCGCCGGCGGGCGGCGCGCTGATCGCCACGGTGCCGGTGTCCAAGTGGTTCATCCGGCTGCGCGGCCGCGCCACCGGAATCGTACAGATCGGCCTGGGGATCGGCGGCGCCGTCTTCGTGCCGGTGACCCAGGCGCTCATCGCCGACCGCGGCTGGCGGTCGGCCTGGGTGACGCTCGCTTGGTTGTCGGCCGTCACCGTGCCGTTGGTGCTACTGCTCCGCCGCCAGCCGAGCGACCTGGGGCTGGAAGCCGACGGAGGAGCGCCGGCGCGGACCGAAGGCACCGGCCGGAGCCGAGCCGCCGCGGCCGGCACGGACGATACGCCAGAGGCCGCGCAATGGACGCTGGCCGGCGCGCTGCGCACCGCCACCGCGTGGAAGCTGAGCGTCACCTTCGCGATCCTGGGATTCCTGCTCGGCGCGGCCAGCGTGCACCGCATCCCGCACTGGATCGAGCTCGGTTTCCGCCCGGCGACCGTGTCGTTGGCGTTCAGCCTGGACGCCGGCGTCGCCACCGTCATGGCGCTGGCGGCCGGCTTCGTGGTGGAGCGGCTCGACGCCCGGATCGTGGCGCTCGCCTCGTGTCTGTCGTTCGGCGCGGCGGTGGCGCTGATGGCCGCGGCGCCGCCGTGGACGCCGCTGTTGTTCGTCTCCACGCTGCTGTTCGGCTGCGGCGTCGGCCTCTACATGGTCGTCCAGGGCGTGATCTGGGCGCAATACTACGGCTGGCGGTTCGTGGGCGCCATCCGCGGCGTGGTGCTGCCGTTCATCTTTCTGGCCAGCGGCCTCGGCGCACCGGTCGCCGGCGCACTGCGCGACGCGTCCGGCAACTACCGCGGATCGTGGCTGCTGGTGGCCGCGCTGTCGGCCGCCGCAGCGGCGCTCATGCTGAGCGTTCGACCGCCCGGAACGCCCGGCACCCGGCGCGATGGTTGACATGACGACTACAAGCGTCACATCGGGAAACGCCGCGATGAGCAACCTGTCGCTGTTTCCTGCCCTCGCCGTCGATGCTCCGGCCACGGAGGGGATCAAGTACGCCGGCTCCAAGCTCCGACTGCTTCCTTACATCCTCGAGATGGTGAACCGTACCGACGCGCGAAGCGTCCTGGACGGTTTTTCCGGATCGACCGCGTTTCTCAAGCCCTCGCCAAGTCCGGGTATCGGGTCATCAGCAATGACGTGGCCGTCTGGTCGGAGGTGCTTGCGACGTGCTATCTCCTGAACCGTAAACCGAGCTCTCATTACGCGGCGCTGATCGAACACCTGAACGCCGTTCGACCGCGGGACGGCTGGTTCACGGCACACTACGGCGGCGCTCCGAACGGCGGCCTCTCCGTGCAGCCGGACGGGCTCAAGAAGCCGTGGCAGATTCACAATACCCGCAAACTGGATGGCATCCGTGAAGAGATCGACGCGCTCGATCTCTCTTTGACTGAGCGGGCGGTGGCCCTGACAAGCCTGATGCTGGCGCTCGATCGAGTGGACAGTACGCTTGGCCACTTCGTTTCATATCTCAGAGAGTGGTCGCCCCGATCGTTCGGCGCGCTGCATCTCCGGGTTCCGGATCTGTTCATCCCGGACTCCGACAATGAGGTCGTGCGCGGGGACGTGTTCGAGCTGGCCGGGCGCAACGTCGACCTCGCCTACTTCGACCCGCCGTACGGCTCCAACAACGAGAAGATGCCGCCTTCGCGCATACGGTACGCATCGTACTATCATCTCTGGACCACGGTCTGTCTGAACGACTCGCCGGCGCTGGCCGGCAAGGCGCTGCGGCGAACCGATGCGTCGGACCGCATCGCCGCTTCGGTATTCGAGGAATTCCAACGGAATCCCGCGTCGGGACGGTTTCTGGCCGTCGAGGCGATCGAGCGCCTGATCCGATCCACGGCGGCGCGCTGGGTCATCCTGTCCTACAGCTCGGGTGGCCGCGCTACCGCCGAGGACCTGCATGCCATCCTGCACGCGAACGGCAGGCTTGTCGACGTCATGGCACTGGACCACCGGCGCAACGTGATGGCGGGCATGAAATGGACCAACGAGTGGCTGCGCGACGCCGGCACGCCCAATCGTGAATTCCTGTTTATGATCGACCGAGGATAGCTCAACCCCCACAAATGAGAGGCAGCGTGACAACCTTGTGATGGTGACGAATCCTTGCGCCGGCAGTGAATGGCAGGAGACTTTGCTCGGGAACGTGGTTGAATTGAAACGCGGATATGATCTGCCGGCAAACCGGCGGCAGCCAGGCTCCATACCCGTCGTTTCGTCGTCCGGTATCACTGACTACCATGCAGAGAGCAAGGTCACGGGTCCCGGAGTAGTAACCGGTCGATACGGCACGCTCGGGCAAGTCTTCTTCGTTCGCGGCGATTATTGGCCGCTCAACACTACGTTGTACGTGGAGGACTTCAAGGGAAACGATCCGAGATTCATCAGCTACTTGCTCCAAGGGATAAACTTCGGCGCGTATTCCGACAAGTCAGCAGTACCGGGATTGAAACGCAACGACCTGCACCGGGAACCGGTCAGGATTCCGACCAGTGTTGCCCGCCAACGCGACATCGGGCGCGTACTCGGCACGCTGGACGACAAGATCGAACTGAACCGGCGCATGAACGAGACGCTGGAGGCGATGGCGCGGGCGCTGTTCAAGTCGTGGTTCGTGGACTTCGAGCCGGTGCACGCCAAGCAGGAAGGGCGTGACACCGGTCTGCCGGCATCCATCGCTGATCTGTTCCCCGCGCGCATCGCGGAGTCGGCCGCCCGCCCGCTACCGGAAGGATGGCGCCAAGGAACGCTTCACGACGTCGCGGCGCTCAATCCGGAGTCCTGGTCCGCTGGGCGGCGCCCGGAAGCACTATCCTACGTCGATCTGACGAACACCAAGTGGGGATACGTCGAGAACGTGGAGACCTTGCGGTGGGATGAGGCGCCAAGCCGCGCACGGCGCGTTCTCCGCAGAGGCGACACGATCATGGCTACCGTGCGGCCGGGCAACGGCTCCTTTGCGCTCGTCGGCGAAGAAGGCTTGACCGGCAGCACCGGCTTCGCCGTGTTGCGCCCGCGCGCCGCGGCGGACCGCGCGCTGGTCTGGTGCGCCGTCACGGCATCGGACAACCTTGACCGCTTGGCGTGGCTGGCCGACGGGGCCGCGTATCCGGCCGTCCGGCCCTCAGTAGTGGCGGCGACGCCGGTGACACTAGCGGATCCCGCAACCAGAGCGGAGTTTGCAGCCCTGGTCGATCCGTTGCTGGACAAGGTCGAGTCCAACAAGCGAGATTCCCGCCGGCTGCGCGTCCTGCGGGACGAACTGCAAGCCCGCCTCCTCTCCGGGAAGCTGCAACTTGGGGAAGGCTACCGGTAACGCACGTTGCTGCCGGCGCGCGCCGGCGTCACTCGTCCGCGATGCGGACCTGGAGCTGCTTGCCGTACAGCGTCTGGCGCGCCCAATACAGGTTGTCCTGCGGGGTGTTGCCGCGCTGCTTCAGCACGGCGCGGCCGGTCGCCCTGACGCCGCCGCTCGGCGGATCGCTGAACGTCACGGTAGGTTCCGCGGTGTAGCCGCTGCCGGTTTCGGTGACCATCACTCGCGTAACCCCGCCGGCCAGCACGGCGTCGGCAGCCGCGCCTGCGCCGCCGCCGCCGGAAAACTCAACGGTGGGAACCGAGGTGTAGCCGCTGCCGGGGTCAGTGATCGTTACCGACGCTACTCCATTGGACATCACGGCGGTGCCGGTCGCCTTGGTGCCGCCGCTCGGCGGGTCGCTGAACGTCACGGTGGGCGCCGAGGTGTAGCCGCTCCCGGCGTTGGTGACCATCACCGACGTTACCGGACCAACCAGCACGGCGGTGCCCTCGGCCTTGATGCCGCCGCTCGCCGGGTCCCCAAACTCCACGTCAGGCGCCGAGGTGTAGCCGCTGCCGGGGTTGGAGACCGTCACCGCCGTTACCGGACCGCCCAGCGTGGCGGCGCCCATCGCCCTGGTGCCGCCGCTCGGCGCGTCGCTGAACGTCACGGTGGGCGCCGAGGTGTAGCCGCTGCCGGGGTCGGTGACACGGACCGACCCGACGCCGCCCGGCTCCAGCGTTGCCGTTCCGGTCGCCCTGGAGAGTGCACTGGCCGAGAACGTGACGCTTGGAGGAGACGTGTAGCAGCTTCCCTTGTTCACGATCATCACGCCCGTAGCGCGCCAAAGGCCCCCTGATTGCTGCCTGGTCACTGTTCCGGTTGCCGTGGTGCAGCCGGTGCCGGCCGGTGGCGGTCCGAACGTAACGGTTATGTTCTGCTGGAAGGTGCCGTAGGCTCCTTGGGCTGCGGCGTTTGGGATCGTTACCGACCCCACGCCGCGCGGCTCCAGCTCGGCGGTGGCGGCTGCGCCGCTGCCACCACTGCCGCCGCCGGAGAACGTGACGGACGGAGCAGACGTGTAGCCGCTGCCGCCGGTAGTCCCGACCGACACCGACGCTACGGTACTGAGTGATACCGTGGCGGTGGCGACCGCGCCGCTGCCGCCGGCGTCCGCGGAGAACGTGACGGACGGCGCCGACGTGTACCTGCTGCCGGCAGTATCGATCGTCACCGACCCTACGGTTGTGCGTGACACCGCGGTGGTGGCGGCCGCGTCTCTGCCCCCGCCGCCGCCGAACGTGACGGACGGAGCCGACGTGTAGCCGGCGCCGTAATCCCCGACCATCACCGACCCTACGGTACTGAGTGACACCGCGGCGGTGGCGGCCGCGTCTCTGCCCCCGCCGCCAATGAACGAAACCGAGGGGGCCGAGGCGTAGCCGGTCCCCCCGTTGGTGATCGACACCGAGCGTACGGTGTCGAACGTCAACTCGGCGGTGGCGACCGCGCCGCTGCCGCCGGCGTCGGCGGCGAAGGTGACGGACGGAGCAGACGTGTACCCGCTGCCGGGGTTCGTAATCCTGACCGACCGGACCACGTCAGTATCGCGGCTCTGGTCCGGGGCCGTGAGCAGCAGCGCGACGGCTCCGGGACTGACTACCGCCTCAAGCGTCCACTCGGCGCCGCTGAGGTCGTCAGCGAAGACCGGCGGGTACGCCCCATTCCGGATCGGCAGATCCACACCGCCGACCGAAACGCGCACCCGGTCCAGATTGTCGGCGGTGATGCGATCCCACTCAAACGCCTCGGACCGGTTGGATGTTTCGGCCCAGATGGCCGCGTCGTCGTCGCGAAAGTCCGCCGCCTTGATCGGCCAGCTCTTCGTCGTGGTTTCCGGCGCGGTGGGCGGCGCCGGGCCGGGTGCGGGCGGCGGCTGGGGTGCGGGCGGCTCGCCATCGTCCCCGACCGTTGCGCGCGGCCGCGCCAGCGGCGAGCACGCCGCCATCATGGTGACCGCAACAGCCACCAGCGACAGCACCGCCCGGACACGGAAGGACTTGGGGCGGAAGGATTTGCTCACGGCGCCGCGGCGCCCCGCCGGCCCGGGGGGGGGAGGGGGGGGGGCGAAACAGCGAGGTTCGGCAGGTACTGATGACATTGGCGCTTGCCGCTCTTGATCTTGAAAGGACCGCGGCGGCGCGTCAAGCGGGTAGCGGACGTTGACTTACTGCCGGAATCCTCCGTAAACAAGAGGACCATGAGTGAGCAGGAGACCGGACCGCTGGCCGGCCGGGTGGCGTGGGTGACCGGCTCGTCGCGCGGGATCGGGCGGGTGGTGGCCGCCCACCTGGCGGGACTCGGGGCGCAGGTCGCCATCCACGGCACCACGCCGACCTCGACCCGCGCCTTCGGCGAGGCGGACTCCCTGGAGGCGGTGGCGTCGGAGATGGCGGAGCAGGCGCGTGGCGAGGTGTACGCCGTGCACGGCGACCTGACCGACGAGGCGACCGTCAACGAGCTGAGCAGCCGCATCCGCGCCCGCTTCGGGCAGATCGACATCCTGGTCAACAACGCCGGCGGCGACATCGGCGCGCAGGGCGCGACCGGGGCGAACGCCGGCAAGCCGGCGGCGAACGACGCCATCGAGGTGTCGCTGGCCGACATCCGCACCGTGCTGGACCGCAACGTAATGACCTGCCTGCTGCCGTGCCGGGCGGTGGCGCCGGAGATGATGCGGCGCAACGCCGGCTGGATCGTCAACGTCGGCAGCATCGCCGGCCTCTGCGGGCATCCGCAGGAGGTGATCTACGGCATGGCCAAGGCCGCGGTCCACGAGTACACGCGCTGCCTGGCGGCCCAGCTCCGTCCCCACAACGTGCACGTGAACGCCATCGCCCCCGGCGAGATCGTCACCCCGCGCTTCCTGGCCAGCCGCGTCACGGACGACTCCCGCATGGGCGACAGCGCCCTGACCCGGTACGGCTGGCCGATCGAGGTGGCGCGCACCGTGGAGTTCCTGGTCACCGGCGCCTCCTCCTACGTCACCGGGCAGGTACTCCGGGTCGACGGCGGCGCCCAGCTCTGGCCGGCCTGACCGCCGCCTCCCCCCGATCCCCGCGCGCCCGCCGCGCGCTGCTGGCGGCGGTCCCCGCCGCCGCCGGCGCGCTGGCGCTGCTCGCCCTGCTGTGGCGCCCCGGCGCCGCGGCGGCGCCCGGCGCCCAGCCGGCGGACCTGACCGCGCTGCCGTCGCAGGCGCACAACGTGGTGCCCGTCGCCCTGCAGTTCGGCGCCGGAGCCGGCGACGGGCTTGCGCCGGCGAATCTGGCCATCGCCGCGCAGGTGGACGCCTGGTTCCGGGACCTGGAGGGGCTGCGCGGTTACTCCTCGCCGTTGCGCGCCACCGTGGTGCGGGCCACCGAATCCGACATTGTGGTGCGTCCCTTCGTGCCGCCGGCGTTGCTCCGGCAGCATGACCCGCGCGCCGCTACGGCGTTGCGCGACTCCTACCACCGGTTCCCGGAGATTCACCCCTATTGGAGCGCCGACTTCAGCACGGCGGCGTTCTATCTGACGCTGGGGTCGCAGCTCGACCCGGCGCTGCTGGTAGCGCAGCTCGAACGGCTGCAGCGGACCCTGGCCGACGACCACGGCGCGGCGCTGCACTTCACCGGGGCGCGCCCGCTTGCCGAGCTCACCGCGCGGCTGATGGTGCGCGACCTGGGTCTGCTGATACCGATGGTGGCGGCCGCCACGGCCGGCATCCTGCTGCTCACCTTCGGCAGCGCGCGCGGCGCGCTGGTGGCCCTGGCCGCCACGCTCAGCGCCGCGGCCGCCGGCGGCGCCCTGTTCGTGCTCCTGGCCGGCGCCGGCACGCCGCTGCTGATCCTGCTGCCGGTGTTCGCCGGCGGCCTGTTGAGCGACTACGCCATCCACGCCGGCTATCACCTGGGCTGGCGCGGCGACCGCTCGGCGCGGGCCGCCCGCGCCTACCTGCGCCTGCCGCTCGCACTGACCGCGGCCACCACCGTGATCGGGTTCCTGGCGCTGGCCGGGCTCGGCAGCAGCGTGCACCGCTTCGTGGCGGTGACGGTGAGCGCCGGGGCGGTGACCGCCCTGGCGCTGGCGCTGTGGTGGATGCCCGCCGCCGGCCGCCTCCGCGCTACGTCCCGGAGCGGGGCCGCCGGCGTGATCGCGCGCCGTCTCCGCCGCCTGCTGGTGGGCGCGCTGTTGCTGCTCAGCCGCTACCGCGTGGCGGCCACCGCGCTGCTGCTGCTGCCGGTCGCCGCCGCAGTGCCGCGCCTCGGCCGGCTGGCGCCGGAGCCCTACCCGCTGCACCAGCTCCCCGCGGCCTCCACCATCGTGCAGGCGGAGCGCATCTTCAACCGCGAATTCGCCGGCACGGCGCCGTTTGCCGTCGAGTTCGACGCCGGCGCCGCGGACGCCTTCCTGCAGCCGGCGGCGCTGCAGCACCTGGCCGCCGCCGAACGCCTGTTGGCCGAGCTGCCCGCGGTCGGGCACCGGCACTCGCTGCTGACCGTGGTGCGGCGCATTCACCGGTACTTCAATACCGATGCGCCGCCCGGCGCGCTGCCCGCAAGCGAGGACGCCGAGCGCTTCGCGCGCGTGGTTGCGCAATACCTGCTGTTCTACGGCGCCTCCGCCAGCCCGGCGGAGTATGAGGCGCTGGCCGACCACCGCCTGGCGGCGGTGCGGCTGCACGGCATCCTGCGTTACCGCGACTTCGCCACCCTGGGCGGCCTGCGGCAGGCGGTGGACGGCATCCGCGCGCGGCTGCCGGAGGAATGGCGCGTCAGCCTGACGGGGCCGGCGCGGGAGCTGCTGGAGCACGGCGAACGGCTGCGCCGCAACTGGCTGAGCGCCCTGGCCGCCAGCGCGGTGCTGATCTTCGCCACCGTGCTGGCGGTGTTCCGCAGGCTGCGGCCGGCGCTGCTCGCCCTGACGCCGGCGGGCGCCGTGCTGGTGGCCGCGGCGGGGTGGGCGCCCGCCTTCGGGGTGCGCATCGACGACTACACGGTGATCGCCCTTGCCATCACCCTGGGCTTGGCCGTGGACTACACCATTCACGTACTCAACGCGCTGCGCCACGCCACCCCGCGGGCGGGCGCGGCGGCGCGCGCCGGGCAGGCGGCGGCGATCGTACGCGGCTGCGGGGTGCCGACGTTGATGAGCTTTCTCAGCTCCGCGGTGGCTTTTCTGGCGCTGGCGGTGTCTTCGTTCTCCGGCGCCGTGCACTTCGGTATACTGATCGCCGCCGCCATCCTGGGAGCACTGGTGTTGAGTCTGTTGATCGCCGCATGGCACCTCCCCCGCGCGCAGCCGGCATGAAGGTCGGCGCCGCGCTGCTGGCCGCCGCCTGGGCCGTAGCGTTGATCGCCGCCGCGCCTGCCGCGGCCCAGGACGCGGCCGCCATCGTGGCCCGCGCCGACGCGCGCGGCGCGCCGGCCAACCTGAGCGGCTCCTTCACGCTGACCATCACGTCGCCGGGCGGCGACCGGCGCGTAGTCCGCGCCGACGCCTACCAGAAACAGCGCGCCGCCGAGCGGGAGGACCGGCTGTTCGTGTTCACCTACCCGCCCAACGTGCGCGGCACCGCGCTGCTGGTCCACTCCAACGTGGCGGACGGCGCCGACAGCATGTGGATGTATTTGCCGGCGCTCGACCGCGTCAAGCGGGTCGACCTGGGCGCAACGGGCGGCGGCTACTTCCTGGGCAGCGACTTCACCTTTCGCGATCTGGTGAGCCGCGATCAGGTCGAGTACGCGCACGCGCTGCTTCCGGCCGAGGACGCCGCCTATTACCTGGTCGAGGTGCGTGGACGCACGCCGGAGCTGCAGCGCGCCTTCGGCTACTCGCGCGAGGAACACCTCATCCGCACGCGCGACTTCGGGCGGGAACGGATCCGCTTCTACGACCTGGCCGGCGATCCGTTGAAGGAGCTGGTGGTGGAGGCGACGCACGAGGCGGACGGCTACGCCTTCCCGTCCCGGGTGCGGATGCTCAATCATCAGACCGGCCACGTCTCCGAGATCGTCTTCGAAGACCTGTCCTTCACGGCCGACATTCCGGATCGGCTCTTCAGCCAGCGCGCCCTGCGGCAGCGGTAGCCGGCGGTGAGGATGCCCGGCGCGCGCGGATTAGCGCTGCTAGCCTGGGGGCTGGCGGCGCTGCCGGCGGCCGCGGCCGACGAGATCGAGGCGAGCGGCTTCCTGCGCCTCGATCACTACGGGCTGGTCGCGGAGCCGCGTTACCGCAACGAACGGGTGCGGCTCACCGCCTTGAGCCAGCTACGCGCGGGCGCCGGCGACGGCTCCCGGGCGGCGCTCCTGGAGCTGGTGGGACACGTTCAGTACGGGGCGGAGGGCTGGGCTACGGCGCCCGACAGGTTGACCCTGCACGGCGTCGACGACCTGGTGCGCCGCGCCTATCTCTCGTTCCGGTTCGACGCCTTCGACCTCGACCTCGGCAAGAAGTTCGTGCGCTGGGGCAAGGTCGACTTCTTCAGCCCGCTCGACGTGATCAATCACGCCGATGTGGCCGGCGCGCTCGCCCTGGGCGACCCGCTGGAAGGGCCGCTCGCCGACCCGCTGCTCCATCTCACCGTCTATCCCGCTGACGGGCTGATCGTGGAGCTGGTCTACGTGCCGTTTCTGGCGCCCAACCTGGTCGCCGTCGATGAGCTCGACCTGGACATCGGGGGCGGCGGGCTGGAGATCGACGTCGCGCTCCGCTACCCGGAGTTGGCGCCGTACTCGGAGTTCGCGCACTCCATCCACGGCGCCGTCTCCTGGTCCACCTTCCTGGCAGACCTGCAGGTGAGCTATTCCTACTTCCGCGACCAGCTCCCCGACCTCGACCTGAGCGGCCTGAACGAGCGGCAAGCCGGCGAGCGGACCGAGATAGAAGGGGAAGTGAAGCCCGCCTACGAACGCGCCCACAACTTCGGCCTCGGCGCCAGCCTGAGCGTGAGCGGCTGGGTGATCTCGGCCGACGTCGGCGCCAAGTTCCACGAACGCAATCCCTACGGACGGCGCATCGACGTCAGAAACCCCGAGATTCGCTCGGTGCTGCAGGCGGACCGCGGCTTTGCGGTCGGCGCGCAACAGTTCTTCGCCACCGGCGGCGTGATCCACCGGCTGGTGCTGTATGACGACAACGCCTGGCAGTCGGATTACAGCGAGTTCCTGGCCGATTTCATCGGGGACTTCGCCGACCGCTCGCTGCTGCAGCACGAGCCGTCGACCTGGTACCTGCTGAGCCGCCTGCAGACCGGCTTCCTGCGCGAGCAACTCAACGTGGAAGCGACCGCGGCGTGGGGCATAACCGAGGCGGCGCTCTACCTGGCCCCGCGCGTGAGCTACGCGCTCACCGACACCTGGTCGGTGGCCGCCGGCGCCAACCTGTGGCTGACGCTCGACGGCCCCGGCAGCACCAAGACCGGAGTGCTGCGCCTGGACGACGGCAAGGACAACGTGTTCGTCCGGGCCACGCTGCGCTACTGAGCCGCCGGCCCGTAACCTAACCTAACCGCTCTCCTGCTTGGTGAGTTCGAGCTTCTCGGCAGGCGAGTCCGTCACCTCCAGGAGTACGAGAACGGCGCCGCTCAACGCGATCCTGTCACCCGTGATCTCGTACCCAAGGCGATGCGTCATGCCTTTCAGGGCGCCTACCGCGGCCGTTTGGCTCGCGGGAAGGGGAACGTTCTCAGGCAGCATCACGTCGGAGACCGTGACCTTGATCTGGTCCGCCTCAGCTTCGAGGGCGCCGCTCGCCGAAGCCTCTATCGAATCCGGCAACAACGACGTGATCGTCTGCGGAAGCTGCGAATAGAACGGATTGTCGCGGTCCGGCGCGTTCGTCACGGTCAGCATCACCGTGCCCTTGTTCGCCGCCGTGCGGGTGACGGTCACCGTGATGCTCCGCCGCACCGGCGCCTCGACCGTCTGGCCCGCTACTTCAAGCGACAGCTCCGCCGCCTCTGCGGCGCGATTCCAGGTCCCCGCCAAAGCGGATGCGTAGTCTACGCCGGCCGCTCCCGAGCAGCCGGCCAGCACCAAGCCGGCTGCCGCCGCGGCGCCCATCAGCACACCCAATCCCGTTCTCTTCATGATACTCCCCCGTTTGTCGAAGTATTTCGACCTGCCGCACCTATACCGCAGCCCCGGGGGTGTTGTCAACGGGCCGCATCCCTGCGAATCCGTTTATCCGGTATTTCCGTGGGTGAATGCGGCGCCGTCTACTCGAACAGCGCGCCGCTCCAGAGTTCGGCAAGGAACGTGCGCCAGTGCAGGAGGCGGATGCCGTCGTCGGTGCGCCGGTCCAACTCGTCGAAGGAGACCAGGAACAACGCTGCCGTTGCGTTTTCTTCGGCCAGGACGCGCAGACCGCGCAGGTCGCGGTCGGATACGCGGCTTGCGGACTTGACCTCGACCGCCGCCGCCGAACCGATCAGAAAGTCGACCTCCACTCCAGGGCTGCTCGGCGAGCGGCAGGTACACGCTGCTGCGCAGCAGGTCGACGATCGCGCGCGGGCCGAACTGGGCGCGGAGCAGCGTAGTCTTGCCGGTGCTGCGGGGGCCGAACAGAAACAGCGACTTGCGGGCGGCAAGCCTTTGGACGTCGAGCGCTCGAGTGTACACGGTCCCCGGACCGTACTCGCTCAGATCATGGAAATCAACGGCGCTACCGCTGATTTTCGACCGAAATCAACGGTACGGCCGCGCAATTCCCTGCAGCGGGCCGCAGTCCGGCCAGGGCCGGTCCGGTCCCGGTCAGCGGGCCGCGCCGGACGCCGGCGGATGCCGGAGCGCGCCGACGACGTAGTCCTTGGCGGAGAGTTCCTCGAACGGCTCCTTCTGGTTGGGCGCCTGGCCGATGGTCACCATCCGGTCGTTGCCGGCGAACGCGCACCAGCGCACGCCGTTGGTCAGCACGCGCAGCACCTGCGGGTTGTGGTAGATCGGAAACGTCTCGTGGCCCGGCCGAAAGTAGAAGATGCGGCCCCGGCCGCGATGCCACACCGCGCCGCTGCGGAACACCTCGCCTCCCTCGAACCAGCTCACGAACAGGAGCTCGTCCGGGTCGGGGACGTCGAAGAACTCGCCGTACATCTCCGCGTTCGGAATCTCGATGAAGCGCCCGCAGCCCTGCGTGATCGGATGGTTCGGGCTCACCACCCAGAGCCGCTCGCGCTCGGCCGCCTCGCGCCACGTCAGGCCGCAGCTGGTCCCCATCAGACGCTTGAATATCTTGGAGAAGTGGGCGGAGTGGAGCACCACTAGTCCCATGCCGTGCAGTACGCGATCCTGCACGCGGTCGACGATGTCGTCGCGCACCCGGTCATGGGCGGCGTGGCCCCACCACAGCAGCACGTCGGTGGCGCCGAGCACCTCCGGGGTCAATCCGTGATCGGGCTGGTCGAGCGTGGCGGTCCGCACCTCCAATCCCGGCTGCGCGCGCAGGTGGCCGGCGATCCGCTCGTGAATCCCGTCAGGGTAGATGCTACGGACGAACTCGTTGCTCCGTTCGTGGACGAACTCGTTCCAGACGGTGACGCGTAGGCTCATACGTTCGGCCTCCTCCCCGGCGCGGGGCGCGGCCCCCACTCTACCCGATCATGCGGACGCCGGCCTGTGTGAGAAGCGATCGCGCTCAACCGTTACTATACCGCCTTGATGACATCCTTCAACGGGACCGTGCAGATCCGCGGCGATCTGGCGCGGCAGTACGACGACGTCTACACCGCCGCGGCGCTCGACACCATCGCCGCGCTGGCGGAACTGAACGAACAGCGCCGTGACCTGATGAGGCGGCGCATCGCCCGCCGCACCGAACGGGCGCGCGAGCGGCGCCGCATCGACTTCCTGCCCCCCGACGCGACGATCGCCGGCGCGGACATCACGGCCGCCGACGCCCGCGCCGGCCGGTTCACCGGCAGCGCGATTCCCGGCGACCTGCAGCGGCAGTGGATCCAGGGGACCGGCCCGGGGGCCAAGCCCGGCGCGCCGTTGCCGCGCAGCATCCGCAACGTCGCCTACGCGCTGCTGTCGGGCGCCGACGGCTGGATGTTCGACGGCGAGGACGCCCTGGGGCAGACCGCGACGATGTCGCTCGACAATCAGCGCAACCTCCGCCTCGGCATCGCCCGCGCGCCGGAGTTCCTGGCCGCCGCCGAGGGAGTCGCCGGCGAGATGAACGTCTGGGCGCGCGGCTTTCTGGGCCGTCCGATCATCGACGACTGGCGCGCGCAGCTCGACTTCACCACGACGATCTTCCGCGCGCGCGGCCTGCACCTCGACGACCGCCACGTGCGCATGGCGGACGGCGCCGGCCTGTCCGCCTCCATCGTCGACGCCGCCCTGTACGTGGCCGCCAATCACGCGGCGTTGCGCGCGCGCGGCGCCTCGGTCGTGCTCTACCTGCCCAAGATACAGACCGCCGAAGAGGCGGCTTTCTGGCATCGGCTGCTGACGGCGATGGAGGGGCATCTGGGGCTGGCGGCCGGCGCGGTGAAGACCTACGTCCTGGTCGAACAGATCGAAGCCTCGTTTCAGCTCATGGAGATACGCGCCGCGCTCGGCGCGCGCTTCGTCGGCTTCAACACCGGGCGCTGGGACTACATCAACAGCGTTTCCGACGCGATGGCGTGGGACGACCGGTTCATCAACCCCAATATCGACGCCATCACCATGACCTACGGCTACATGCACGCCTACGAGGACCGCGTGCGGCGCGCCGTGAACACCCCGGACGCAACGGGCGGCTGCGCCCTCTGGCAGGGAGGCATGGAGCCGAACATCCCGGTCGGATCGGCGGACGGGGTTGCCGCGTCGATGGCCAAGGCGGTGGCCGGCGCGGAGCGCGAGCAGCGCGCCGGCGCCAGCGGCAAGTGGGTCGCCCACTGGAAGATGGTGCGCGTCGTCCGGCCGGTCTGGGAGCGCGCCGGGGAACTCAACCAGCTCGGCCGGCCGTTCCCGCCGCTCACCTATACGGCCGCCGACGCGGACCGGCTCCTCGCCTTGGAGCGAGCCCCGCGCACGATCCGCGGCGCGCGCGACCTGCTGAGCGTGGCCCTGCAGTACGGCAACGCCTTCGGCCGGGGGATGCAGGCGGCGGCGCTCAAGCCGGCCGATCACTTCGGCGACGACGACGTGCTGTACCTGATGGAGGACATGGCGACCGGCGAGATACGCCTCAGCATCCTGTGGGAGTGGCTGCGCAAGGGCGCGGCGGTGACCGACGCCGACGAGGAAACCGGTATCGCCGCCGGCGCGCGCTTCGACGCGGCGCTGTTCGCGCGGCTGCTTGAGGAGGAGTACGCGAAGCTGCTGGCCGCGGGCGACCGCGACGTGCACGACGAGTCCAAGACCACCACGCTGCCGATCGCGCGGGAGATCGCCGAAGTCTACGTCGGCAGTCCGGTCAAGGCGCCGTGGTACATCGACCTGCTCAACCTCAACCTCAACAACCACGATCTCGGCACGGCGCGCGAGCGCATACGGCGCTATGTCGAGGAGTTCGCCCGCGACGGCACGCGCATCACCGAAAACCTCGACTTTTCCGCGGCTTGAAGCGGGGCGCTTGAAGCGCCGCCGACGCGCCGTCCGTATATCGGGGTAGATGGAACACTTCGATGACGCGGCCGGCGTTCCCGGCCGGACCCTCACGATCCGCGACCTGCCGGCGCAGGAACGGCCGCGGGAGCGCCTGCGCCTGGCCGGCGCCGGCCAGCTCTCCAACCCCGAGCTGCTGGCCATCCTGCTGCGCACCGGCATGGTCGGCCAGAACGTCATGCAGCTCTCCGCGCGGCTGCTGTCGGAATTCGACGGGCTGGCCGGCCTGGCGCGGGCGTCGTTTACGGAGATGTGCGGGATCGACGGGGTGAGCCAGGCAAAGGCGTGCCAGGTGCTGGCGGCGCTGGAACTGGGACGGCGCGCCGCCGGCCCGGCCCCCTCCGACCGGCCGGCGATCCGGGTGCCGGACGACGTCTACCATCTGCTCCGGACGCAGATGGCGCATCTGGACCAGGAGCAGCTCCGCATCCTGCTGCTCAACACGAAACACGAAGTGATGCTGATCCGCGAGATCTACCAGGGGACGGTGTGCGAGGCGTCCATCCGCGTCGCCGAGGTGCTGCGGCCGGCCATCCGGGAGAACTGCCCCAACGTCATCATCGTCCACAACCATCCGTCCGGCGATCCCACCCCCAGCCGGGAAGACGTCTCCGTGACCCGCCGCATCCGCAAAAGCGCCGAGCTGCTCGACATCGAGGTCCTGGACCACGTCGTGATCGGCCAGCGCGGCTTCATCAGCATGCATCAGCGCTCACTCGGCTTCGACGGCTCCGTCCGCTCCGGCGGCTACGGCGGTTCGTGATGCGGCACGGCCGCCAGTTCACCGACCAGTGCTCCTCCGATTGGACGTGCCCGGCGCGCACGCTCTTGCAGACGTTCGAGCGGAACTCCTCAGCCGGAAATCCGTCCGCCGCCCGGATCACCAACCCTTCCCGCGCGCCGCCCAGCGCGGACGGCTGCCGGTGCTCCCCGCTCACGAAGCCGCGCAGGTCGTCGACCGCCGCAAACGTCCCCTCGAACAGAATCGGGACCACCGGGATCGTCCGTTCCCGGGCATAGCTCACCAGCGCGTGAAACGGAGCGAACCGGCCGCCGGCCATCCGCAACGCGAACGCATAGAACGTCTCATCCTCCGGGACGGCGTCGTATTCAATGCTGTGCACGCCGTAGATGTCCTCGCCGTAGAGCAACACGTCCGGCTCGGTCACCTTCCAGGCGTGGTGCTTCTTCACCATCGCCATCCACTTGCCGGCCGACGGCGCCGTCACGCTGCGCGCGTACACCCGGCCCCGCCAGAGCAGCGTGTTGCCGCCGTCCAGCTTCTCCGTAACGACCACCGGCCGGCCGACGAACTGAGCAGCGTCGGCCAAGCCGTCACCGTCCCGCGGCGCTCCCGGCGAGTACGGCCAATACGGCGTCCTGGGATACTTCAACATCTGGCCCGGAGCTCGCGAGTCAAGTCACCTGCCTGCCGTCTGCTTGGCACCGTGCTGCGGACACAGTTGCTCCACCGGAACCCCCAGCCGTTCGGTCAGTGCCTCCTGCTCGCCCCAGTCGCTGTCCATCGCGCTGAGAATGGCAGCGCGGCCAACCACCGCCACAGCCAGAAACTTTCGGTCGGACGGGTCAAGATCGTTCCGGGGAAGTTCCTCGAAGCCGCGCCGTTCGTCGTCGGACAACGGAGTCGAAACCCGCCACACCCGCGTTCCGCCATACATGTGATCGAAGACGTGCTTGAAGAACTTGTCGCCCACACCCGGAACGCCGGAGAAACTAAGGTGCTTGCAGTACTCTTTGAAGATACCGTCGCTATCATCCAATACGACTACCCCATGAGCGCAGATGTCTTCAAGAATCCGGATGCACCGCAGCTGGCATGCATCGTCCGCATGGGTGTCCCGGCCGTTCGCGGCGACGGCGACGTTCGTATCCACCACGTACGCACTCATTTTGAGTCGATCCTCCTTTGCAGAGACGCCTTGCCGATCGCAGCGATCTCCCCCATTTCATCCCCGAAGAAGTGTTCGGGCCAGTTCTCGATCTGCCCCCACCTATTCAGTTTCAGATCGTTCAATTGCGCTTCTCCGTTCTGGTTGGAGACAAAGTAGAGTTTCAGGTCTGACGAAGAGACTTTCCCCTCTGCTGCGCGGCGCTGAAACCGGCGCAGGAGGTGCTCGCTATGGCTTTCGACGACGATCTGCACGCGCCGCCGCTTCGCAACGGCCAGCATGACGTCCGCCAAGTCGCTCTGTACGGATGGGTGCAGGTGTATCTCCGGCTGCTCCATCAATACAATGGAGCCTCGGGGTACGTAATACAGAAGGACGAGGACCGGCAGCACCTGCGAGACGCCAAAACCGACGTCGGTCAACATCGTCTCCGGACCACCTCGGTTCTTTTGGACGCGAGCTTGGTACAGGCTGGACCCGGGCGCAACTTCCTGCATTTTGAACGAATCGATCAATCCCATCCTTTGCAGCCAACGCGAGATTACTGCTTGAAAGCTCCTGTTCCGCTCCCCCTCCCGAGTGTTCATCCGTCTGTGTCGTGCCGTAGCTGCCAGTATGGCGTCGACGCTACGCTCGCCGCGCGGTCCGACGTCGGCCGGGCTTGCGCCCGACCAGCGGTACTCCCGTTGTGGCGGCTCTCGGAGAGGACCGAGATAGAAAATCCGGTCCATCAGTGTCTCGTATGCGGCTTCGAACCGGCTCAGAAAGCTGGTGTTCTGGTAGTACGTGCGCGCCTGATCAGGAAAAATGTGAGTCTTGACCGGGCCCGGCAACGGTGTCCCAGTCAACGCATCGCCACTGAAAGCAAACGGGTGAGCGCCCCGCGAAAAGAGGTCGAATCTGTCGGAAGACTTCGTTCTTTGACGGATGCAGAAATCGGTCTCTGCGAATCGGTACATCAACCACTTAGCCGCTAGTAGTCCCTTCTCTACTCCAACTTCGGTACTTGATTGTAGACGATTACCCTCCATCATCACGTTGCCGATGCGCCGCATCGGGTCGTCGATCTTCAGAGGGGTTCTCAAATACCAATCCAGCGACCACTCGATGTTCGACTTCGTGTCGCATCGATGCACTATATCCTGGTATTGTCCCAGGTTCACCAGCTCGTTCGGTCCGCCGAAGTCCAGCACCAGCCCCCGGTCCGTTGCATTCTTGGTCTGTTTGAGTAACAGCAGGAACTGCAGAACACTGCTCTTGCCGGAGCTGTTCTCGCCGAACAGGCCGGTCACCTTGCCGAGCCGCATGTCCAAGCTGCTCCATGCCTTGAATTGGGTGACCGTAAGGCGTTTCAACATCCGTCGTCTCTCCTGTGTCCGCACCAGCGCTGAGTGCCTGGCCGGGGCTCCGGCGCGCGGACCACCGCAATCGGTGGCCTACGCGGATGTAGACTACCCGGAAACCCATTATCGGCGAATATCAGGATTACAGGCAAGGTGGAAGACCGAAGCGGACCAACTGAGCGGAAGCTGCCGTGACGCGGAATGCCGGCGAGCGGGGCCTGCCGCTGCTGCGGGGGTTGCCGCCGATCCTGCCCGGCGGGCGGATCGTGGCCCTGGTGCTCGGTTCCTTTCCGAGCGTCGCGTCGCTGGCGTCAGGGCAGTACTACGCGCACCCGCAGAACCGGTTCTGGCGCGTGCTGGCCCACTGCGGCGTGGTCGAGGACCCGGACGCGCCGTACGCGGAGCGGATCGCGGCGGTGCGGCGCCGCGGCTTGGCGATTTGGGACCTGTACGGGCGCGTTCGGCGGCAGGGCTCCGGCGACGACCGCATCCGGGACGCCGAGCCCAACGAGATCGGAGCGCTGCTGGCCGGGCAGGGTCCGTTCCCGATCCTGCTCAACGGGCGCCGCTTGCGGGAGTGGCGGCGCCACTTCGGCGCGCTGCCGGCCGAGGTTGCCGAGCTGCCGTCGACCAGCCCCCGGCCGCTCCACTGGAACACGCCGGAGTCCCGCGCCGCGGCCCTCGACGAATGGCGCGCGGCGCTACGCTCGGCAGGAATCCCGCGCGGATGAAGGTCCGCCGCGGCTACGCGGAGCCGCCGGGCGGCGTCAGCTTCCCGGCGCGCTCGATCAGCTCCATCAGCGCGTCCAGGTCGACGTCGGCCAGCTTGCGGAAGGTAATGCTGCTCTTGCCCACCTTCGCCTTGCCCAGCCTGCCGGCGTACGCCTCCGCAAGGTAGCGCCGGCCGTCGGCCGCGTTGACGTAGACGCTGTAGTAGTTCTTCTGGCGCGCCAGCCCGACCAGGAACCAGCGCACTTCCTGCTTGTCGGATCGCACGTACGACATGTCGCCGTAGCCGATGATCGTCTGCTCGCTGCCGCCCCAGAAGACGCCCGCCCACAGAACGCGGCCGTGCCCGGGCAGCGCCGCCGTGATCCGCTGGTCGAGCGCCGCCAGGTCGGCGCCCACCTCCGCCGGCAGCGACGCGATGTACTCCTCCGGCGGAGTCGCTATTCGTTCCATGGCGCCCATTCTACCCCGCCGCCGGCTCGAAGAACGCCGGGCGGTTCCGTCAACTGCCGTTTTCGGGGCACGGTACCCCCGCGAGGAGGAAGACGATGAGCGACGACCGACTGCGCGCCGCCCCGCCGGGCTTTACCGACGGCCAGTGGCGAGAGTTCCGCGAGCGGGGCCTGATCAGGATCGAGAACGCGCTGTCCGCCGAGGAGATCGACCACTACCTGGCGGCCATCGATCGCGTGGCGGCGGCGGAGCCGGCGTACCGGCCGGGAGCATCGCTGCGGGTCGACAACGCGGTCGAGCGCGACCCCGCCATCGCCGAGCTGATCGACCATGACCGGCACGTCGGCTACGTGTACGACGTGTTCGGCGAGATGCTCAAGCTGCTCCGTAGCGACCTGCGCATCCGCGCGCGCGGCGCGGCCGACCCCAACGCCTGGCACCCGGACAGCCCGCGCGCGCTCCCCTACCTGGTGTTCTCTCCCCACCTGCCGTTGCGCATGAGCGTCGGCTACTGGCTCACCGACATACCCGCTCCCGGCATGGGCAACTTCGTGTACCTGCCGGGCAGCCACCGCCGCCAGCGCCTGGAGCAGTACCACACGCACGACAGTGCGCCGGGCGAGGAGGTCCTCTGCGTCAGGGCCGGCACGATGACCATCTACGACGGGAACCTCTGGCACCGGGTCGAGCCCAACCGGACCGGCGTGGAGCGCAAGAACTTCTTCCTGTCGTACTGCCCGAGCTGGGTGACCGCCGGCGATCACTATTTCTCCGATGAAGCCTGGCTGGCCACGCTCAACCGCGAGCAGCGCATCATCATGCGCAGCTACCGCCACCCGCACGGCCTGACCAACCCGGACGCGGAGGACTTCCCGCTGTTCCTGGACCGCCAGAGCGGCGCCGACAGCGACCCCGACGCGCAACCCCACGTGCCGCTCCGCATCCGCAAGCGGACCACGGCGGCGGAGCACCGGTTGGCCGCCGCCGAACACGCCTGACGAGCACAGGAGGAACCGCAATGCGCGCCATCTTCACCGGCATCGAATACGCCGGCAAGACCACGCTGATCGATCTGCTCGGCGCCTATTACCAGGCGCGCGGCCTGCCCGCGCACTACGACGATCACTTCAGCCTGCCCGACCGCACGCTCGGCCCGGAGTCGCAAAAGCTGTTGCTCGACGCTCCCGACGAGATGAAGGAACGCTATCAGCGTATGCAGATCCAGTTCCACGTCGAGTTGATCGAGTTCATCCGGAACCCGCTGTTCGGCGGCTGGTTCATCGAGGAGGCGGTGTATTGCGACATCTACGGCGACGACCCCGGCAGCCCGTACTACCGCCGCTACCGCCACGTCAAGCAGCGGGTCTACGAGGCGCAGATCTTCGAGCGCCGCCTGCCGGACGTGGTGCTGTTCCACCTCACCGCCGACGACGACGAGATCGTCCGCCGTATGCGCGACGCCCCGCACGAGCACCAAGTGATCCGCGCCGCCGACATAGGCCGCGTCAAGGAGCGCTTCGCCAAGGAAGTCGAGGATTCCCTGTTCCGCAAGGTCGGCCGGGTCGTCGACCTCGACACCACCGGCCGCACGCCGGCGGAGTCGCTCGACGAGCTCCTGCTCAAGTCCGAGCCCCTGGTCACCTTCGGCGAGCTGGCGCTGCGCGCCCTGCCCGTCCCCGGCGGCAAGCAGCGCGTCGTCTACCGCAACGGCGTCCGCACCCTGACGCCCGCCCCCGACTGAACGCCGCTACGGTTCCCGCGTCGTCGTACCACCGGAGTAATCACGTCGTCCGCCGCCACGATTCGTCGTGGCGGTTCTATCGTAGTAGTAGCGAAGCGAAATTCGGTGCTCAGAATGCTCAGAAAGGAATCGCCTCCTCATGAATACGCATCCGCGTCGGAACTCCCGACAACGCATCCGAAAGGTTGTCGTCGCTCAATACCTCCGCTCCGTATTCCCTGAGCTGACCGATCCACCGAATGTCCGTCGACTTGACCACCGACTCGAGCAAGAACAGAGGGCGGCCGAGTCGTAGCGCTTCCCACCCCTGGTACCGAGTACCGCTATTCGGACCCGCTTCGACGATCATCGTCGCAGCCGACAGCAACGCCATCGTTCTGTTGCGTATCGTAAAGTTCATCTTCTGAATCGGCGCTCCCGGCGGAAACTGGGTGACGGCCAAGTGATCGCTGATGATCCGTTGCTGCAGCGCCGAGTTTCCCGGTGGCGCCGCTTGATCCAGCGGCGTCGCGAGCACGGCAACCGTGCGCCCTCCGCAATCCATCGCCGTTTCGTGCGCGACTGTGTCTATCCCCCGCGCCAAACCGCTCACCACGACAATTTCTCTTCTCACCAGTTCCCGGGCGAGCCTGCGAGCCCGCCGAATCCCCTCCGGCGACACCGACCGTGAGCCCACTACGGAAATAAGTGTTCCCAACTCGAAGATCGACGCATCTCCGCCGACCCAGAGGCGCTCCGGCGCGTGCTTGCGCTCCATCTCATTGAGAGGCCCTATCAACTCGTCGACCGTCATCACCGCAAAGCCACGATCTCGTGAATCGCGCACTGGTCCCTCCGCGTCGCCCATTACCGATCAAACGCCTTTTGCGCCGTACGAAGCGAGGAATACAGCACGATGCCGGTGCGCAACGCCGTGACCGCCACCGGGATGCAGGCTGAGCGAATCTCCGGTTCGGTGTAGACGAACAGATCGACGCCGACGCCGATCTTGGAAAAGAACGGGCGAAACGCCTCCGCGCGGTCGATGAAGCGAGCGGTGGAGTTGCGGACCACGATCAGCACGTCCGCGTCGCTGGACGGGAGCGCCCGGCCGGATGCCGCCGAACCGAACAGGACGACCTGCGTCACCGCCTCATGCGCCCGGCCCAACGCCCGAGCCGCCTCCGCTATCCGGCTCTTGAGCAAGTCCCGGTCCAGCCAGAATACCGTGACAGAACCGGACGATCTTTTGCGAATGACAGATGGCGCCATCAGCGTCCTCTTCAGTAAAATAGTCGGCCGGACTCCCGGACGCCCAGCCGTTCGGATACCGCGATGGAATGTAGTACCGGTCGAGATGGACCGCCGATCTCCGCAGCTGGCCGGGAATCTCGACCCGTTCTTGCAGCGCGTTGAACAGTTCGACGAGCGAGTGACCGCGCACCTCTCCCCCGAATCTCTGGAACACCGCTTTCAACGCCTTTTCGCTCGACTGCTGCGCGATGAAGCACGCCCACTCGTGGAACCCCGAATCACGCTGCGCCCGGGCGCTGTCCAGATCGCGCCGCGACTGATTGAACCAGTCCTCGCTGCGGTCAGCCACGGCTCATCTCCTTACAGCCAGCGCCGGAACCAGTCGACGGCCCACTCGAAGTACTGCATGGCGAACACGTGGTGGCCCGGCGGCCGGTGGACCAGGAACCGGTCCGGGGCGCCAGCCCGCGCGTATGCGCGGCTCACGTAGTCGACGAACACGTCGACCCCGTCGCTCGGCATGTCCTCGTCGGCCAGCGGCGCCACCATCATGAACGGGCGCGGGGCGATCGCCGCCGCGATCAGTTGCGGATGGTCGAAGTAGCGCAGCATGTGCGGCACGAACGCGAACGACGAGTGGCGCCACACCAGACCGTGGTCGATGTTGGCGCGCATGGTCCCGAGCCCTCCGGCGATCGGCGCGGCCGTCTTCACCCACGGGGCGGCGATCATGCCGAGCCACGACGCCCAGCCGCCCAGCGACATGCCGGTCAGTCCGATGCGGCCGGCGTCCACGCCGTCCAGCGCGCCGAGCACCCACGCGGCGCGCACCGCCTCGTCGGCGACCACCGCCATCTGCGACCGCCCGAACGGCAACAGCAGCTTCTGCTCCTCCTCCCACGCCGCCTCCGTCCCGCGCCGCGCCGAGGCGCCCTTCGGCGTGAAGGTGAGCACCGCAAACCCGCGCCGCGCCATCTCCCGTCCCCACCCGTACAACGGCCCGCGGTGAGTCACCTTGCGATGATACAGCGGATGCGCCACGTCCTCGGCGGTGCTGGACGTGCCGTTCGTGCACACCACGCCGGCCAGCGCGCCGGAACGCTCGGCCGGCAGGATGGCGATGGCGTGAATCGTCTCTCCCAAACAGTTGCGGTAGCGCAGCCGCGTGAGCGCCAGCCCGTCCTCCACCGCGGTCCCGGCGGCGGTGAAGTCGACCCGGTCCGGGATCGCGTCCAGGCCGATCAGCTCGCGAAACTTGGCCGGCACGTCCGGCAGCGGCAGCGGACACGGAAACGCCGGTTCGATGCCGGCCATACGCGAGGCCATCCGCGCCAGTATACCCGCTCCGCAGCCCGCCGGGCGCCGCTCAAGTCGCCGCGGCAAGCTGCCGATTCAAGCGGTATGCAAGTGACCGCTCGGCGACAGGATCCGACCGCGCGATGGCGCAAGCGCGTAGCTTCGCTCGTGACGGCGTTGGTGGTGATTTCGGCGGTAGCGCTTGGCGCTCTGAGCCTCTGACCTCACCGCGGCGGCGATGGATCGAACGACGCTGCCGGCGCGCTTGGCCGGCCCCATCGCCTACCCGCCCACGCCGTTCGCGGACGACGACCCGGAGTCGCCGGTCGATCTGGACGCCTTTCGCCGCCTGATCCGCCGCCTGGTTGAGCACGGCGTACCGGCCGTCACCCCGTGCGGCGGGACCGGCGAATGCTTCTCTCTGTCGATGGACGAGTGGCGGGCGGTCACGGCGGCCGCCGTGCGGGAGGCGGAAGGCCGCGCCCTGGTGCTGGCGTCGGTGAGCGGGCCGGTCGGCCGCGCGATCGCGCAGGCGCGCGCGGCGCAGAAGCTCGGCTGCGCGGCCGCGCAGATCACCACCGTCGATCCGATGTTCGGCATGACCGGCGCGGGCGCCGAGCGCTACGCGCGCGCCGTCGCCGGGGCCGCCGGCATCGGCTGCATGCTGTACCGGACCGCCGCGGCGCCGCTGAGCGTGACGGCGGCCGGGCGGCTGGCGGCGGCCGGCAACGTCGTCGCCGTGAAGGAAGAATCCGGCGACCTGCCGTGGTTCCGGGAGCTCATGGCCGCGCAGCGCGGAGCGGCGCCGGACCGCCGCCTGATCGGCGTCTGCGGCGGCGAGGGGTTGTTCCCCTACTACGCGCTGGAGGGCGCCGCCGCTTTCTCCACCGGCGCGGTCAACCTGGCGCCGGCCCTGTCGATGGAGCTGTGGCGGGCGGTGACCGCCGGCGCGCACGACCGCGTCGGCGCGGTCCTGGACCTGCTCGCGCCGCTGGCCGCCCTGCGCGCCAAGCCGGGCCGTTCGATCCCGGCCATCAAGGAGGGGCTGCGCCTGCTCGGCGTCTTCGCGTCGAGCGCCTGCCGTCCGCCACTGGCCCCGTTGCCGGCCGCCGAGCGCGCCCAGGTGGCGGCCATGCTCGAATCGTGGGAGGCGCGGTAGCGGCGCCGGCACGCGGCAACCGTTTATCATCGGGCCCGATGGTTTCCCCCCATCGCCGACTCACGGTGGCGATCGCGCTGCTGCTGGCGGTCACCGCCATCGGCACGCTCGGCTTCGCCCTGATCGAAGGGTGGCCCCTCAACGACAGCCTTTTCATGGCGGTGATCACCATCTCCACCGTCGGCTACGGCGAGGTGCGGGAACTGTCGGCCGGCGGCCGGCTGTTCACCTCCGGCCTGATCGTGATCGCCATCATGGTCATCTGGTATTCGGCCAGCTCGCTGGTCGCCTATCTGTTCGAGGGAGCGTTTCTGCCGGTATGGAGGAGGAGACGTATGGAACGATCGATCCGCCGGCTCGCCGGCCACTACATAGTCTGCGGCGCCGGCAGGTTCGGGCGAGAGGTCGCCGCCGAGCTCGCCAGAGAGCGGGCGTCGTTCGTGATGGTCGATCTCGACCCCGAGCACAGCGACTGCGCGGGCGACGAGTCCTTGCTGTTCGTGCAGGGCAACGCCGAAGAGGACGAGACCCTGCTGGCCGCCGGCGTGAAGCGCGCCGCCGGGCTGGTGTCGGTGCTGCCGAACGACGACGCCAACGTGTTCGTGGTCCTCTCCGCCCGGCAGCTCAATCCGGACCTGAAGATCGTCACGCAGGCGGCCGAGCACCAGACCGTCCGCAAACTGGAGAAGGTGGGCGCCGACAGCGTGGCGTCGCCGTACCGGAGCATGGGGCGCCGCTTGGCGACGTCGCTGTTGCGCCCGTCGCTGACCCGGTTCCTGGACGAGCTGCTCGACCGCGAACGTCAATCCGTGCAGATCGACGAGGTCGCCGTGACCGAGCGCTCGCCGCTTGCCGGGCGCACCCTGCTCGACTCCGCCATCGCCGACCACACCGGCGCGGTGATCGTCGCCATCCACGCCCCGGACGCGATTCGCATCCCGGACGACACCACGGCGATCGCCCGCATCACGGTCCGGCCGGGTGACTCGCTGGTGGCGGTCGGCACCGACGCGCAGCTGGTCCGCCTGCGCCAGTACGTAACCGGCGGCCGGTAACCGGCCGGGGCCGGCGGCCCGGCGGGCGCGCCGCCTCAGTCCAGACCGAGCAGCTGACGCGCGTTGCCGCCGAACACCGCCTGCCGCATTTCCTTGGGGAACTGCGCGGCGGTCGGCGTCGGTTCGTCCCAGTCCCAGTGCGGGAAGTCGCTGGCGTAGACCAGCACCTCCCCGGCGTGCATCCAGCGCAGGAACGCGGCGGCGTCCTGCCGGCCGGCCGGCAGCTGCAGCGGCTGGGTGCCGACGCGGATGTGTTCGCGGAAGTACTCGCTCGGCAGCCGCTTCACCCACGGCGTGTACTCGCGCACCGCCTTCCAGTCGGCGTCGAAGTGCCACAGCAGCCCGGGTATCCACCACGTGTCGACCTCGACGAACAACCACCGCAGGGTGGGATACCGCTCGAACACCCCTTCGCAGATCAGGCTGGCCGAATGCGCCTGCGCGATCTGCGGGCGGGCCATCCGCATCTCCAGGTAGTACGACGGGAACCCCGCCGCGGTCGGCGGGTTGGTGGGGCCGAGCCCCTCGCATCCGAAGTGGGTGACGATCGGCAACCCGTGCTCGGCTGCGGCGGCGTGGATGCGGTCATAGCACCGGTTGCCGAACGGCGAGCGCGCGCCGGCCGGCATCATCACCGCGGCCGCCGCCGGGTGCGGCCCGATCCGCTCGATCTCCGCCGCCGCCTCTTCCGGCGCGTGCACAGGTACGGCGATGGTCATGAGCAGCCGCGAGTCCTTGGCCACCCAGTGTTCGAGCGTGTAGTCGTTGAACGCCCGGCACAGCGCCGCCGCGTAGTCCAGGTCGGGAATCGCCGCCGCCGAGTAGACCGACGATCCGGTGAGCAGCGCCGCGTCGATCCCGTACGGCTCCACGTGGTGCTCGATCGTGAACGCGGCCAAGTCGGTGTCGGGCTCGATCGGGTGGTCGACCCGAAAGGCCAAGCCGGCGTTGTTGCGGACGTTGGTGTAGGGATACTTGGGCAGCATCGGCCCGAAGTCCTTGATGTTTTCCACGTAGCGCCGCGGCAGATAGGGAAAGATGTCTTCGATCCGGCGCCACACGTGGTGGCAATCGCAGTCGACCAGGTACGGGACGACCTTGCGCTTTCGCTCAGGCGCGGACGCTCGCGCGGACGCTCGCGCGGGCGCGGATGCCGGCGCCGACGCCGCGGCGGCCGGCGGGCTTGCCACTGCGGTTGCGCTTTGTGTCATGGCCGCTACCCTCCTTCGTGGACGTGCAGTATGACCTGATCGCCGCGCACGGTCACGCGGTAGGTCTTCGCACAAAGGCGCGGTTCATGCAACGCGCACCCGGTCTTGAGGTCGAACTCCCACTGATGCGTCGGGCAGTGGAGAATCTCCCCTTCCCGTTCGTAGCGGAACCGGCCGGGCGATTCGGCGGTGACCAGCGGGCCGACGAATCCGCGCGTCAGCGCGCCGCCGCGGTGCGGACACAGGTTGCGGAGCGCGACCAGCTGGCCGCCGACGTTGAACACGCAGACCGCGCGCCGGCCGCCCACGTCGACCTCCCGCCGTTCACCGGGCGGCAGGTCGCGCAGCCGGCAGACCGCGATCTCGCTCACATGCGCAGGTGGGCGCTCACCACGGCGCGATGCGTGGTCGCCGCGGCCAGGTCGGCCTTTTCGTGCTGCGCCTCCAGGTTGAGGTCCAGGTCGTCGGTGACCGCCAGACGGCTGCCCCACCGATAGCTCAATGCGCCACCGTCGCCCAGCATAACGGCGCCGTACGGGGTCAACAACCCCGGCACCCCGTCGACCTGCAGGCCGCCGTAGCCGAGCTCCGCGTTGAGCCGCCCGCCCTGATGGGCGATCTGAGCCGCGGTCGGCGGCGCCGACGCGATCGTCTCCTGCGCCGGTCCGAAGCTCGGCTTCACGCTCAGGAACGGGCCGTACCCGTCCCGGTCGGAGGCGACCCGCAACAGCCCGCCCGCGCTCCACTCCTGCGACGAGTCGTCCAGCGGCACCAGCGCGCGCCCCTGCGCCTCCAGCGTCACGCCGACCGAGTGATCGTCGTAGCGCATGCCGCCGCCGAGCTCCACGCCGGCGCCGCTGGCCGCCTGACCGCCGTCGTAGCGGACGCCGACCTCCAACGTCGGCGTCAAGTAGACGGTGTCGGTGATCGGCATCTCGTAGGTTCCCTGCGCCAGGGCGCGTCCGCGCCACGTGTTCATCTCCAGGTTGGGCATCGAACCGCGCGTTCGCGTCAAGGTGAAGACGCCCAGGCTCCCTTCCGCCTTGACCGCCAGCTCGACGCGGGAGGCGGGATCGTGACCGGGGCTGTCGACGACGTTGACGTGCCAGCCGACCGCGCCGCTCAGCAGCGACGCGTCGCCGGCGTGCGGCGGTTCGGCGAGCAGCTTGCCGCCGTCGGTGATGGTCGCCTCGCCCCGCCCATAGGTGGCGGTCGCCCACCACCACAGGCCCGGCGTCAGCACCCAGCTGAAGTAGGGCGAACCGGTGATCATGCGGAGATCGAGCTGGCCCGTCTGGCCGTCGACCTCATAGGTCGTCTCCGTGTGCGACAGGCCGGCCGTCACGCCGGCCATCATCTCGCGGATCGGGCGGATGTCGAATCCGATCTGACCGCTGACCGAGTCGCCGCTCCAGACGACGCGGTCGTCCGCGCCGCTGCCGAGGCGGCGGTAGTCTCCGCCGCCCGTGAAGCCGAAGCCCCATATCTGCCCGTGCGCGCCGTTCACGGCGATGGTGTCGGCGGCCTGCTGCGCCGCCGCGCCATCCGAGATCAACCGGCCGGCGAGCTTTGGCAACCCGTAGCGGACGGCGCCGGCCTGCTCCAACCGCTCCATCATGGCGTGCCGGGAGCCCATCGTATTGGCCCGCCCGGACACCGCATCGACCACTCCCCAGGTGATCGACTGCGCGATCTTGGGCGCGACCGCGTTGCCGATCAGCGTGTAGCGATCGGCCGGATCGATGTCCTGGGCGCCCGCCCGTTCGGCAGCCGGGCCTGCCGCCGCCAGCACCATGAGCGCCGCCAGCACCGGCAGCGCCGTCCGCGCGCGACGCCGCGGCGCGCGGTCACGTCTCGGCGAGTCGTCCCGTTCCGGTGGCAGTGGTCTGATGCTCATGCATCATGTTTCGGCACCCACCGTCCGCCGATTGAACCCGGACCGGCGCCGCGCCGTCAGGGTATCAACAGCAGCTTGCCGCTGGTGGCGCGGGACTGGATGTCCCGGTGCGCCTGGGCGGCGTCGCGCAACGGATACCGCCGGTGGATGCGCACGTCGAGTTCGCCGGCGGAGATCCAGCCGAACAGGTCGTCCGCCCGGGAGCGGAGCTCGCCTTCATCCAAGATGTAGTGGGCGAGCGAGGGCCGCGTGACGAAGTACGACCCGTCGTTGAGCAGACGCGGATCGAACGATGTGACCGGGCCGCTGGCGTTGCCGTACAGGACCAGATAGCCGCGCGGCGCCAGACACTCAAGGCTCTGCCGATAGGTGGCCGCCGCCACCGAGTCATACGCGACCTGCACGCCCCGGCCGCCGGTCAGGCGCAGCACCTCGTCCTTGAAGCCGCCCCGGTCGTAGCGGATGACTTCGTCACAGCCGGCCTGCCGGGCCAGCTCCGCCTTGGCGTCGGTCGACACGCAGCCGATGACCCGGGCGCCCCGGCGCTTGGCGATCTGCACCAGCAGGAGCCCCACGCCGCCGGCGGCGGCCAGCACCAGACACGCCGACGCGGACGACAGCGGATAGGTCGAAGCGGCCAGGTAGTGAGCGGTGAGCCCCTGCAGGAACGCCGCGCAGGCCAGCTCGGCGCTGATCCCGTCGGGGATGCGGACCGCGTTGCGGGCCGGGGCCAACGCCTGTTCGGCATAGGAACCGGGGGACATGGCGTAGACCACCCGATCACCGGCCGCCAATCCGTCCACGCCGTCGCCCACCGCCTCGACGACGCCGGCGCCCTCCACGCCCGGCGTGAACGGCATCTTCAACGGGTAGAGGCCGCTGCGGTGGTAGGTGTCGATGTAGTTGACGCCCGCCGCCTCGATGCGCACCCGCACCTGGCCGGCGGCCGGCGCGCCCACCTCGGCGTCCCGGCAGGAGAGCACCTCCGGCCCGCCGCTCTGCTCGATCACGATAGCTTTCATGGCGGCGATTGTAGCGCGCGGCGCCGGCTTACGGGTGAGCGCGGCGCGGCGGCGGCCGCAGAGCTCAGACGCGCAGCAGCGGTTACAGGCCGCCCAGGATCTGGTCGAGCTCGCGGCGGTCCTCGGCGTCAAGCGGCGCGCTCCCGGGAACGCGGTTCGCCGTGGAAGCGAATACGCCGCGGCGCATCAGCACCTCCTTGCAGACCGCAAGCCCGAGCAGGCACGTCAGGTTGATCAGCGGCAGCAGCCGGTTGAACACCTCGCGCGCCCGCGCCTCGTCGCCCGCGCGCCACGCGTCCCAGATCTGCGCGTGCACGTCGGTCATCTCCGTGGCCGGCATGAAGCCGGTCGCCCCGCGCCGCAGCTCCGACAGCATCCAGCGGCCGTGCGCGCCGCCGAACACCCCGCGGCAGGCGGCCCCGCACCGCGCGGTCAGCGCGCTGATCCGGTGCGCGCTCGGGTCGCTCTCCTCCTTGACGTACTCCACGTGCGGCACGTCGGTCAGCAGCCGCTCCAGGAACGCGGCGTCCATGCCGCCGTCCGAGTGCTGGACGAACACCGGCAGGCCGGCCGCCTCCGCGATCACGCGGTAGTACTCCCGCAGCTGGTCCGCGCCGGGCCGGCCGGGATACGGCGGCAGCGCGATCACGGCGTCCGCCCCGCAGCCCGCCGCGTGCCGGGCGTGTTCGGCGGCGGCGCGCGGCGTCGGCGCGGCGACGCCCGCCACCACCGGCGCGCGGCCGCCGGCCTGCCGCACCACCGCCTCCACCGCGGCGCGCCGCTCGGCGTCCGACAGGTACTGGAACTCGCTGCCGAGCACCGGGAACACCAACCCGTGCGCGCCGGCCGCCACGCTGAAGTCGACCTCCCGGCGCAACGTATCCGTGTCGATCGAACCGTCACCGGCGAACGGCGTCAGCACCACCGGAAAGATGCCCCGCATCGGTCCGTTCACGCCGCTCCCCCGTCACCGCCGATGCGGTGTTCGCGGATGTAGTCCCAATCGATCCGGTATCCCAGGCCCGGGTGCATCGGCACGCGCACGCAGCCGTCGGCGTCGAGCGGGTCGCACAGTTCGCGCAAGTACGGCTCCGGGGTCTCGTAATCGATGCCCGGCGCCAGCAGACCGCGCTCGTAGTAGCGGCAGGTATCCTCGCTGGTGGCGCCCAGCACCTGCAGGTTGCCGAAGCCGGCCATGTGGATCTCCAGGCGCACGCCGAACGCCTCGCACACCGCGGCGGTCTTGAGGCAGCCGGTCACGCCGCCGCGCAGCACGTCGATGCGGCTCATGTCGGCCGCGCCGCGCCTGACCCATTCGGCCCGCGTGTACAGGCTGCCGGCGGCGATCTCCGGCGCCAGGATCGGGATGTCGAGCTCCGCGGACAGCTTCTCGTACGCCGCCACCTGGTACTCGTTGAGCGGGTGCTCGTACCAGACGAACTCCAGCTCCTCCAGCCGCCGCCCGACCCGGACCGCCTCCTCGACGGTCCGGTAGGTGCCCCATACGTCGAAGCTGAGCTCCATCTCCGGCCCGACCGCGTCGCGGACCGCCCGGCACGCGGCCAAGTCGTGCTCGACGTGCGAGGGACGGCCGGGATCGGCCCGCCCGGTCTCTGGGTCCCAGAAGTAATAGGGGTGAATCTTGTAGTGGCGGTAGCCCTGCCGCTGGCAGGCGGCGGCGTGCTGCGCGTACGCCTCCGGCGGCCCCAGGTTCGGGAAGGTGCTGGCGTAGGCGCGGACCCGGTCGCGGCAGCCGCCGGCCAGCTTGCAGACCGGGACCCCGAGCGCCCGGCCCTGCAGGTCCCAGAGCGCGTTGTCCAGCACGCTGATCAGGTGCTCGGGCAGATTCGCCACCCACAGCCAGCGCCAGAACTTCTCCCGGTCGAACGGGTCGTGGCCGACCACCATATCTCGGATGCGGCCGGTCAGCAGTTGGCGGTCGGCGGCGTTCAAACCGTTCCGGTCGCCGTGGCCGTCGCCGCCGAAGTAGTACCCCTCGGCGCCCTGGTCGGTGACCACGCGGGTCACCGTCTGCAGCACGTCGGTCTCCGGCAGCAGCGCCGCGTTGTGGAATCCCCGCCGCCGCACGGTGAACGGGATCACCTCGACGTCGGTGATCGTCACCCGGCGCGCTCCCGTCGGCCGGCGCCGCCGCTCCGTATGGGCGATACTGGACTCGAACCAGTGACCCCTAGCATGTCAAGCTAGTACTCTAGCCATCTGAGCTAATCGCCCGTGCGGCGCAACCCTGCGCGCGCGGGGCGGCGCTGTCAAGCGACCCACGCGATCGCGTCGATGGCGGCCGCCAGGTCGACGTCCCGTTGGGTGATGCGGTCCCCGGCGTCGTGCGTGCGGAGGCGGACCCATACCGTGCCGTAGACGTTTCGGAGCTCGGGGTGGTGATTGGCCGCCTCGGCGGCGAAGGCGATGCGGACGATGAAGGAGACCGCCTCACGGAAGCTGCCGAACCGGAACTCCCGCTGCAAGGCGTCGCCCTCACGGCGCCAGCCGTTCAGTCCCTGCAGGGCTGCCCGTATCCGGTCGTCGGAGAGCGGAGCCGCCATCGCCGGGGAGCCTACTCCGCCCGCCTGTCCGCCGTCCACCGGCGCCGGGAAGGCGACTTGACCCCCGCGCCCGGATGTGTTACAGGTATCTGCGTGGGCGCGCCGGACGCCCAGCCCGATCCCCTGTAGCTCAGCTGGTAGAGCGGATGGCTGTTAACCATCATGTCGCATGTTCGAGTCATGCCGGGGGAGCTCCCGCCGGACCGTCGGTTCCTGCGCGACCGGCCCGCTTGCGCAGGGTCGCGGCCTCCAGCAGGTCGCCGGCGCCGCTCGCCGCCGGCACGCGGGCCAGCCACGCGAGCGCCTCCTCGCTCCGGTCCCGGTTCAGCAAGGCGGCGCCGTAGCGCAGGTAGGGCTGCGCGGCCTCGGTACGGCGCTCGGCCGACTCGAAGCGGTCCAGGTACGCCTTGGCGAGCTGCAGGTCGTCCAGGGCGGCGGAGTACTCGATGAGCTGTCCGATGACCGCGCCGGCGCCCGGTTGATCGTCCGCCGCGCGCGCCAAGTGGTCGATCGCTTCGCGGCGCCGGCCCACGGCCCACAGCGTGGCGCCGTCGCGCAGCGCGTGGATCACCCGGTGGCGGGGATGGACCGGCAAGATCACCCGGAAGTAGGTACGGCCTTCGTCGAAGTCAAAGCGCGGCTCCGGGGACCCGGCTTGGCGCATGTGGCGGCGTATCTTGGGCACGCCGGTGCCTCTCGATTCGGCGAGTTTGAGCTCCTTCAGGAACTCTCCGATCCGCCGGTTCCTGGACGCCGCCGCCGGCACCTCGCCGCCGTGAAAGTGACGTAGCTCGAGGCCGCGCACCGGTCCGGGATAGCTAGTGAACACCATCCGGTCCGGGTAGACGTAAACCTTGGTCGGTTCGCCCACCTCATAGGAGCGGTGGTATACGGCGTTGACCAGCGCCTCCCGGATCGCCTGGTACGGATAGGTCACCGTCCGGTTGGCCTCGGGCTTGTCCGGCGCCTTCTCGACAATCGTACTCCAGAACGAATCGAGGTAGCGCAACGCATCGCTCACTTGATCCTGCAGCGGCCCTCGGAACGTCCTCTCCTCGATCAGATCGCCGCCGGCGTCGTCGCCAAAGAGCGCCACCTCGATCTGCGCGCCGGGAAACGCGTCGTGAGGATCATCGTTGAAAAACAGGATCGCGACGTTCCTTGGCGCCTCGTGACCGTTCAGAGGAGCGGTAAGCTTCATTTGCGAATAGACGGCGGGGCTGAACGGAATAGTGCGCCCGATGTCGCTGCCCACGTCTTTCAAGAACCGCTTGACCAGCTGCTCCGATACGTCGGCCATCGTCATGGTTCTGTTGATGCGGTCGTCAAACGTGATCTTCGCCGCCTGCTCGAAGAGTTGGACCCGCAGCGCCCCCCGTGCTTCGACGGTCTCCGACCCCTCCCGGACGTAGTACGCCCGGTCACGGCCGGCCGACGTCTTCGGCGCTTCGTAGGGGCGGTAGTCGCCGCCGGGAGCCCAGATCACCAGCAGCGGGCGATCCTGATACGACACCGGGAAGAGGATGGGATGATAGTGCGGTTGAATTCGGCTGCATTGACCGAGGATTGCTCGCTGCAGCCGGTCCCGGTCGGCGTCATCCAGTCCGCGCGGCGGGAGGACGGGATTGCCCCTGGCGTCGGTCTCGACGCCCAGAATCACGTACCCGCCATTCAGATTGAGCAGATCGTTCGCGAAGGCGCAGACCGTGCGCACGACCGCGGCCTGCGTCGCCGGGTTCCAGGCGGCCTTGAACTCGCGCCGATTGTCCTCCACGGACCGGGCGTGGATCAGATCGTCAAGCCCGACCGGCAGTCCGCTATCCATCGTACTCGATCATGCTGCCACACGCGGCGGCCGGCTACAACCCTGATGACCTCCTTCGGCGCCGAAGCCTCGCCCGCACGGCGGCCCGTCCGCCACCGCGCCGCTGGCGTTGACAGCTCGTTCACCGCGGGATACTCTGCAACTCGACTCATGGCACAGATTACCTCAACCAAAGCACAAAGACCATACTGGCGGGATCGATTCGGAGACGGTCAGCGGTTTGCCTGGACGGCGTTCTATTCCGAAGTAGCGGACAAGCTGCTGCCGTTCCGGGGCGACCGCGGTCCGCTGGTCTCCGAGTTACTGAAGATTGCCCGGGGCCTGGGAATGACGTTCCTTTCCCATGACAGATTCGAGGACGGCACTCAGGGGGACCTGCGCGACATCTGCCCGTTTTCTACGTTCGGATGTTTCAACCGAAGCATGGCGGACGCCAAGCGGGTGTCCTTCGCCAGGGAGCTCGCACACGCTCTGAAAGTGCGCGAGTCGGTGCCGACGTTGAACACGGACGAAGATGGAATCCCGACACTCGATCCGATGAGGACGTGGTTCTTCTCTCATCAGAAGGATCGGAAACCGGACGACATCGACGTGCTGTGGACCCTCTTTGCGGATGCCATGAAGCTCAGCCGGCGCGACGAGAGCGCTGAAGGTGATCGGGCAGCGTTTGTACGTTCATACGACAATGCCGTTGACGTCAAGGGTGTCGGCGTGACGACCTTGAGCATCGGACTCTACTGGATTCGTCCGTGGGACTTCCCACCTTTGGACAAATACTCCAGGAAGTATATCGAAGATCAACTGGGATGTCGAGTACCGGAGAATCCGAGTGGTCAAGAATACCTGGAGCTCACGGACACGCTACAGGAACGATTCCATGCCTCCGCCCCTGTCGACTCGTTCCCGGAGTTGTCGTGGCGAGCATATCGAGGTAACGGGTACACGATAGACAGCATCCTCACCGATGGATGCTTTCTGTCACGGGATGTGCTTGAACAGATACTCCGCCGGCTGCGGAGCCGGAAGAATCTGATTTTGCAGGGGCCGCCGGGTACCGGCAAGACCTGGTTGGCGAAGCGGCTGGCGTTCGCCTTGCTTGGCGAGAAGGAGCAGGGGCGCGTCCGCCATCTTCAGTTTCACCCCAACCTGTCATACGAGGACTTCGTGCGCGGGCATCGCCCCGTTGACGGGCAGTTGGAGTTGACCGATGGGCCGTTCCTGAAGGTCATGGAGGAGGCGCGGAAGGATCCCGACCGTGACTACGTCGTGGTCATCGAGGAGATCAATCGGGGCAACCCGGCGCAGATATTCGGGGAGATGCTTACGCTGTTGGAGGCCGACAAGCGGACGGCGGAGCAGGCGCTTGCTCTCGCCTTCCCGCGCGATGAGCAGGAGCGGGTACACGTTCCGCCCAACCTTTATCTGATCGGCACCATGAACGTCGCCGACCGGTCGTTGGCGTTGGTCGATCTGGCGCTGCGCCGCCGGTTCGCGTTCGTCGACCTGGAGCCGATCTTCGGCGCGCCGTGGCGGGAGTGGATGCGGGAGCAGGGAGGATTCGACGACGGCTTCCTGCAGCAGGTCGCCGACCGAATGGATGCCCTGAACGCGGGAATCTCAGCGGATACCGGTCTCGGAACGCAGTTTCGGGTGGGTCACAGCTACCTCACGGTCCCCCCGGATACGCGGATCGACAATCCGCAGAAGTGGTACCGCGAAGTGATCGAGACCGAGATCGCACCGCTGCTCCGCGAGTACTGGTTCGACCGGACCGACATAGCGGACGCCCAGGAGAAGACCCTGCTCGCGGACTTCTGATGGCGGCCACCGGTACGGCGGCGCCGCCCGCCGCCATCGAACGGTCAGCCCCTGATGACCCGCGTAGCGTTGGCCGGATTCCGATTCGCAACATCTGGCTGCTGATACTGTACGCATCCCATCTCTTCCGGGAGCTGCCGCCGACGAAGCGGGTAGAGGCCGAGGACAACCCGGACGAAATCCCCGACTTGGTAGCCGAGATTCTTACCCATGCCATCGAACGCCGGCTGCGGCGCAACCTGAGCTTCGCCTTCCGGGGAACCGCCGCGGACTTGCGGCGCGTGCGCGGCCGCATCGACCTGCTGCGCACCGAACGGCGCCAACTGCTGCTGCGCGGCAGAGTCGCCTGCCGCTACGAGGAGCTTACGGTCGACACGCCGCGCAACCGGTTCGTGCGCGCCGCCGTGCGGCAGTTGGTCAAGGTTCTCGGCAATGCGGACCTGGCCTCCCGCTGCCGCGCCGCCGATGCCCGCATGGAGGCCGCCGGCGTGAGCACCGACCCGGCTTTCGCCTACGCGCGCGGACGGAGCGGCGTCGCCGCCGAGCTGCGGGGCCGCATTGACTCCGAGGACCGGAGGATGATGGCCGCCGCCGAGCTCGCCTTCAGCCTGGCGCTGCCCACCGAGGCCGCGGGCGGAACCTATCTGTCCTCGCCCGACCGCGACGAGGTCTGGGCGCGGCGGCTGTTCGAGGCGGCGGTGGGCGGGTTCTACGACGTGGCGCTGTCGCCGATGGGGTGGAGCACGCGGACGGGGGCCACCATGCACTGGCAAGTGGAAGGCGCCACCCCTCGACTGCGCGAGCTGCTACCGTCGATGGCGACCGACATAGTGCTCGAATCCCGGGACCGCCGAATCATCATCGACACCAAGTTCACGTCGATCGTGACGCCCGGCCATTACCGGAAGGAGACGTTCAGCAGCGGCTACCTCTATCAGATATACTCCTACGTTCGGTCCCAGGAGCGCGAAGATGACCCGCTGTCGCTGCGCGCCGCGGGAATGCTCCTGCACCCGTCGGTCGAGGGCGACGTATTCGAGTCCGCCTGCATCCAGGACCACGAGTTTCGCTTCGCCACGGTCGATCTGGCAGCCTCCGGCCGAGCGATCCGGGAACGGCTGCTCGACGCCGCTATTGGCGCCAAACGTCTCCGGGCATGATGCGGCGCATGAACTGGTCGAACAGCGGTACGGTGAACGCCGTGTCGCCGTGACTCTGACTCCAGATCATGCCCTTGTTGATGAGCTGGGCGCGGGTCGGCGCCAGCGAAGTGACCGCCCGGCCCAGCGCTTGAGCGACCGCGCCGGAACGGTGCGGACCGGGGCCGAGGTGCGCCATCGCCCGCAGGTAACGCTTCTCGGTCGGCGTGAGCTGCTCGAACCGGACCAGGAAGAAGCTCCGGTCGAGCTCGGCCACCGCCTGCCGGGAAGCGGCTGTGACGACGTCGGGGGTGATGGGCGAATCCTCGGCAATGTCCCACACGTGCTTGCCCCATTCCTGCAGGAAGTAGGGGAAACACTGCGTTTCCGCCACGATGGCGTCGAGCGCCGGCCGCGTGATGCGGACCCCCTCGGCCTGGGCCGGCGCGGCGACCGCCACCCGTGCATCTTCTGCTGGCAGCGCTCCGATCTCGTGAAACGCGAACAGCCGTTCCGCGTACGACTTCGCTTTGCCCATGCGCCCGCGCAGCTGCGGGAGCCCGGCGCCGACCAGAGCCACCGGGACTTGCCGTTGCCCGGTGCGGTGCAGAGCGGCTATGAGCGCGGCGAGCTGGTCGGTGGCGACGTACTGCAGCTCGTCGATGAACAGCGCCACGCAGGTCCCATCGTTCCGGGCGGCGGCGCCAACGGCCTCGAACAGCTCCGGCAGGTCGGTTTCGAGGTCGCCGTTGTCGGCCAGACCGGCTTCGGGTTCCAGGTCCAGGCCGACCTCCAGGTCCTGGTACTTCACCTTCAACGCCGAGGCGAAGCTGGCCAGCCCGCGCAGGGCGCGTTGAGCCAGTCGCCGCGCCGCCCGCCGGCGGGACAGCTTGAGCAGCGCCGAACGAAGCGCGGGCGCCAGGATGGATGGCAGGGAGCGTTCGTCGGGCGCCTCGACCCGCAAGGCGATCACGCCCCGCTCCTCGGCCAGATCCCGCATTCGGTCCAGCAGCACGGTCTTGCCGACGCCCCGCAACCCGACCATCATGACGCCCTTGGAGACCCGGCCGGTCCGGATCCGCTCCAGCGCGATGCGCGCCGCCTCAAGCACCTCCCGGCGGCCGGCCAGCTCCGGGGGCGGCGTACCGGCGCCCGGCGCATACGGGTTGTGAATCGGGTCCACGACCGCAGTCTATACGAATGTTAGGGTGATTTACAAGAAAGCGATAAACTGCCCTAAACTGCCTAGAACCGCCGGTCAGGACGGCTCGGCCGGACACACGGCCGCCAGGTTGTCTTCCATGACCTCGACGTCGGCCCGCTCGCGCAGCTCGGCGACGATCTCGGCGTAGACCTGTTCGGCGGTCCTCTGTTGCCGGTCGGCGGCCAGCGCGGCGGCGATCTGCCCGCGCACCGTCTGCGTCGAGCGGGGCGCCACCGGATCGTCCAGGGTGAGCAGGCGCGCGGCGATGCGCTCGGCGACCCGCACGACGTGGAAGCCGGCTCGGGATTCGACCAGCTGCCCGGCGTCTCCCGGCCGCATGGTGAAGACCTGCTGCAGGAACGCCGCGCCGAGCGTCTCCAATGCGGCCGGATCGTCCCGGCGCAGGTAACGGTTGCCGAGCTCGCCGCCCCGGTCGCGGGAGGACGGGTCCTCGGAGTACGTGACCACCAGGTCGTCGAACGATGCGCCGTCGCGCAGCTCCTGCAGCGCCTGCGCCGCGCGCTGCCGCGCCCGGTTCGCGCCGGCGGCGTCCAGCCCGTCGGTCGTGAAGAAGACGTGCCGAACCAGCGCCATCTCCGGCTGCACGAATTGCTGGACGTTCACGTCGTAGAACGCCTTGACGTCCGCCTCCGAGGGCGTCTGCGCCGCGACCATCCGGTCCGGCCGCATCTGCGCCACCACGCGCTGGGTGAGTATCCAGACGGTGATCCGCGCCCGGTATTCCGCCGGCGTCCAGCCGGTATCCCGCCGGATCAGCGCCCACCACTGGTCATCGGTCAGCGCCTGGTCCGGGACGTTCCGTTCGAGCTGCCGACGTTGCGCGGTGACCTGCTGATCGACTTCGGCCTCGGTCGGGGTGAGCCGCCGTTGGGCGCCCTCCTGCTCGATGAGGTGCTGGTCGATGAGCGCTTCCAGCACCGGCCGGCATTCACTCGGCGCTATCGCAGCGTCGCCGCGCTGCCGCGCCGCCATTTCGGCGAACGACGTAAACTGCGGTGAAGAAATGATCTGCGGCTTGTGCAGAGCCACGGTGGCGACCGGTTTGGCGATCAGCTGCGCGCCGGCCGCGGTCGCGCTCAGCAACGCGGCGCAGGCGGCGGCCATCGCAGCTCCGCGCCACGGCCTTGGCCCGCGCCGCGCGTGCTCGGCGCCCCGGTTCGCCGGTTGCCTCATCAAGAGCGCAAGAGTAGCCGCCGGACCGCCGTTCGTCACGTGGCGGCGCGGTTACTCAGGCGAGCGGACTGACGGTGAACCGGTAATCGCCGGACCCCAGATCGAAGGTGACGCCGTCTCCGCCGGCTGCCGCGGCCGCGCGGCGGATCCCTTCCATCCGCCACGGGCGCGGCGCCCGCGCCGACCCCTGCCCCCACACCGGCCCGCCGTGTTCGTCAATGCGGAACGCCGGCAGGCCGAGCGTGGGAACGGTGACCCGCCCGTCGACTCCCGGCGGCAGCGTGACCTGCAGCGCGAACGTCCGCGCGCGCCGACGGCGGCTGCGTGGTGGTCGAGGCGGGCGCCGGCGCCTACGACTTCACCGTCACCGCGGCCGGGCTTGGCAGCGAAGCGCCGGGACGGTAGGTTTGAGCGCAACGGAGGGGTACGTAATGGACTTGGTGGCGTGGGCGAATGCCATACCGCAGGTTGTCATGACCGCGGTGGAGATCACGATCGTGGCCGGTCTGGCCCTGATGGCGGTGTACGTGCTCTGGCCGCGCCCGAAATCGAAAGACCAGGCGAAAGACCGGGAAAGCGGCGACGCCTGACCCGACCGTAGCGGGCGTGCGCCCCGCTTACGGCCGGGGGAGATCGACCACGTAGACCTGGCTGACGCCGGTGCGGTCGGACGTGTAGACCACGCGCGCGCCGTCGGGATGGAACGACGGGTGCGGGTGGCTCTCCTGCGGCCCGTAGGTCGACTCGTCGGCCGCGTCGTCGTCGGCCGGAACCGTGAACGCCCACTGGCTGCCGCCGTTGGAGCTCCGCGGATAGCAGAGCGGCCGGTGCGCGCCGGTCGCCGGATCGATCAGCCGCAGGCCGACGTCGGGGCAGGTGGTGTCGCAGACGATGAGCGAGCCGTCGATGCCGCTGGTGTACAGGATCAGGTCCCGGTCGGCCGGAAACTGGGGCATGTGAACTGCACGGCCGCCCGGCCGCGCCGTGCGGTTCCGGCCGGGCGCCGTCCGGCGATCTTGCCACGGTTTCCGCGCCGGTGCAACACTGGGCGGAGGTGCCGGTCCGTGAGTGATACGCGGCTGATCGAGGCGGCGTTTCCGTTGCGGCAGGCGTCGCTCGACTCCGTGCACGAGAAGAACGTGCGGCACGGGCACGTCTCGACGCTGCACGTCTGGCCGGCGCGGCGGCCGTTGGCGGCCAGCCGGGCGGCGCTGCTGGCGGCGCTGCTGCCCGATCCGGGGAGCCGGGATGCGCGGCGGAAGCTGCTGGAGCGGATCGCGGGAAAGGTGGTGAAGCGGCCGGACGGTGATGGCGGGACCCGGGAAGGGACCGTCGGCGGCGTCCTGCACTGGGGGCGCGAGCAGGCGCCGGAGGGCTATCCCGAAGGCGAGATCGCGGCGTTCCGGCGGGAGATCAGGGCGGCGTTCGGCGGGCGCGCGCCGCGCGTGCTCGACCCGTTTGCCGGCGGCGGGGCGATTCCGTTGGAGGCTCTGCGGCTCGGCTGCCAGGCGGTGGCCGCGGACATCAACCCGGTGGCGTGGTTCATCCTGCGCTGCACCCTCCACTACCCGCGGCTGCTGGCCGGCCGGGTGCGGCCGCTACCGGCGTTCGCGTTGCGGGACCGGTCGTTCACGGAGGCGTTCGTCACCCGGGGCCGCGGCGTCACGAACCGGCGCCGGATCGGGGAGGAGTTGGCCCGCTACGGGCACGGCGGCCCGGCCGGCGCCGGCGGCGCGGAGCAGCGCTTCGCGTCGATGCCGGCCGCGCCGGTGACGGAGGCCGATCCGGCGTGGCACCTGCGCGCGTGGGGGCAGCGGGTGCTGGACGGCGCGCGGCGGGAGCTGGCGGCGCGCTATCCGGTCTACGCGGAGTTCGAGCCGGCGCGGCGCACGGGCGGCAGGCGGAACGCGCCGGTGCGCACCGCGCGCTACACGCCTCGGCCGCCGCGGCTGCTGGAGCCGGACGGGGACGGACGGGTGTCGGTAGCGGCGCTCAACGCGGAGTTCGACTCGCTCTATCTGGAGGATGAGGCGAACCCGCGCTGGGTGGCGAAGCCGGCGGTGGCGTATCTGTGGGCGCGCACGGTGGGCTGCCGCGGCTGCCGGGCGGAGATCCCGCTGCTCAAAACGCGCTGGCTGTGCCGGAAGGGGAGCAAGCGCGTGCTGCTGACGATGGGGCCGCGCGCCGACGGCGCGGGCGTCACGTTCGGCGTCGCGCAGGACGCCGGCGGCGCCGACGGCGCCGGCACCATGAACCGCACCGGCGCGGCGTGTCCCTGCTGCGGCGAGATCACCACGATGCGGGAGATCAGCGGCGAGGCGCGGGCGGGCCGGTTGGGCGAGCGCATGACCGCGGTGGTCGTGGACGGCCAGCAGGGCAAGGAGTACCGGCTGCCGACCGAGGCCGAGATCGAGGCGGCGCGCGTGGACGGCGAGACGCTGGCAGCGCTGTACGCCGGCATCCCGTTCGGCATCCCGGACGAGGCGATCGTCGCGGAACGGCCGTCGCCCAACTCGCGCGGGGCGTCCGGGCTGCCGCGCTACGGCTTCGACACCTGGCGATCGGTCTTTACCGACCGGCAGCTGCTCGCGCTCGGCGTGTTCGTTCGGGAGATACGCCGCTGCTTCGAGGAGATGGGCGGCGGCTATCCCGGTGAGTGGCGTGAAGCGCTGATCGCCAATCTGGCGCCGACGATCAGCCGCCTGGCCGACCGGTGCTGCGCGTTGGCTACGTGGACTATCAGCGCCGAACAGTTGAGAAACGCCTTCGCGCGCTTTGCGCTGCCGATGGTGTGGGACTTCGCGGAGTCCTGCCCGCTGACCGATACCACCGGCGGCTTCATCCAGGCGGTCGAGTGGATCGCCCGCGTCTTCGAGCACACGAGCGCCGCCGCCGCCGGCGCCCCGGCTCCGCTGGTCGCGCACCGGACCGCCGCCGCGCCGCCCGGCGAACGCTTCGATCTGGTCTGCACCGACCCGCCCTACTACGACGCGATCCCCTACTCGGACCTGATGGACTTCTTCCACGTCTGGCTGCGGCGCACCGTGCACGGAATCTCGCCGGAAACCGACGCCGTCTTCTCCCCGCCGCTCGGCCCGAAGTGGGACCGAGACGCCAACGACGGCGAACTGGTCGATCAGCCGAGCCGATTCGACGGCGACGCCGCACAGTCCAGGGAGGCGTACGAGGACGGCATGTTCCGCAGCTTGCGGCATTGCCACGACGCGCTACGGGAGGATGGGCGGCTGGTCGTGGTGTTCGCCAACAAGCAGCCGTCCGCCTGGGAGACGCTGGTGACGGCGCTGATCCGCGCCGGCTTCGTGGTGAACGGCTCATGGCCGATCCGGACCGAACGGGAGAGCAAGATCGCCGGCGGCGCGCGGCTCGCGTCGTCGATCTGGCTGGCATGCCGGAAGCGGCCGGCGGCGGCGCGGCCGGGTTGGGACCGGCCGGTATTGGCCGAGATGCGGGAGAAGATCACCGAACGGCTGCGCGAATTCTGGGACGCCGGCATCCGCGGGCCGGACTTCGTGTGGGCCGCCACCGGCCCGGCGCTGGAAGCGTTCAGCCGCCATCCGGTGGTGAAGCTGGCCGACCACGAGGGCGGACGGCTCACGATCGCCGAGTTCCTGCGCCGCGTCCGCCGCATGGTGGTCGGCTTCGTGGTGAGCCGCCTGCTGCGCCACGACGGCGGCGGCGCGGACGGCGAGCTCGACGACCCCACCACCTACTACCTGCTGCACCGCAACGACTTCGGACTCGGAGTAGCGCCGGCCGGCGCCTGCATCCTGTACGCGCTGTCGTGCAACGTGGCGGACTCAGACTTGGCCGGCCGCCTCGACCTGCTGGCCCGCGGCTCCCGCGCGGCGCCCGCCGACGCCGGCGAAGACGAGGCCGAGCGCCCCGCCACCGGCGGCGAAGCGCGCCTCAAGCCATGGCACGCCCGCCGCGCCCCGCGACTGGGCGAGCCGTCGCCCGACGGCGCCGCGCCGCCGTTGATCGACCGCCTGCACCGGGTGATGCAGCTCTGGAAGACCGGCGAGCAACGCCGCGTCGACGGCTACCTGGAGGCGCGCGGCCTGTGGCGCCACGAGCTGTTCGCCCGCGTCGTGCAGGCGCTGATCGAGCTCGCCGAAGCCGGCTCCGACGAGCGCGCCCTCCTGGAGTCGATCCAGAACCACCTCCGCGCCGCCAGCCGCCACCCCGCCCCGCAACAGTACACCCTGCTGTAGAACGAGGGCGGATTTGACTACCTGGCCGCCCCGCCAACGGGGGAGTCGAGTTGCTGCCTGAGCCGCACGAATTCGGCCTCGTCAATTCCGGTGGCGGCTTCTATCGTCGACCACGGGACGTCTCGGCCCAGGAATCCCTCGATTGTTTTGCAAAACGCCTTCCTGGCGGCCTTCGTCGCGGCCCTTCCGTAGGGCCTCTTGCTCCACCACCTCGCCGTAGGCTTCCAGCATGCCTCGCGTATCGGTCATCAGTTCTCCTCCTCCCGGAACACGGAGCGGAACAGGTGATCGTGGGGTTTGGCGACCTCGCCGGCCATGACGCGACGGAAACGGTATTCGCTCACGCGGACCGCTGTCAACGTTTTGGAGGACCGGATGACGGCCGGGCCGGCGGCCGTGTTATGCTGCCGGCGGGGGTGATCGATGGAACGAGTCGAACGGCTGCTCAACGAGCTGTACGTCAACGGGTTCGCGGTGATGGAGGACGCCATCCCCATACCGACGATCGAGCGCATCCACGCGGCGTTCCTGCCGATGCTGGAGCACGTCCGGGACCGCGAGCGGGAGCTCGGCCACCCGGAACGGGGTGACATCCGCGCCGGCTGCGGCCGCCTGCAGCACCCCAACCGCTACACCATGCAGTGGCCGTGGGAGGGCGCCCTCGCCTGTCCGGAGATCGCCGAGCACCCGACGTTGCTGGCGCTCTTGGAGGCGTATTGGGAGACCGACGACTTCCTGGTGACGTGCCTGCACTCCAACAACCCCTACCCCGGTTCGATCCATCAGCATTGGCACCGCGACATCCAGCTCATGGCGCCGCACGTGGCGATGGCGCGGGTACCGCACTTCGGCGTCAAGTTCCCGCTGGTCGACACCGACGTGGAGAACGGCAGCTTCGAGGTGCTGCCCTCCACGCAGTTCCTGGCCGACCCGAGCCGCGAGGACGCCTACGACGCCATCATAGAGAGCGGCGTCTACCCGCACCGGACGCGGCTCAACATGAAGCGCGGCACGCTGTGGGTGCAGGACCCGCGCGCGCTGCATCGCGGCACCCCGAACCGCTCCGGCGCGCCGCGGCCGGAGCTGGTGATCTGTTACTCGCTCCGCTGGGCGGCGCCGCTGATGACGCGGCCGGTCTGGGTCGGCGCGCGCGAGTTCGACGCGCTCTCCGAACGCGGCCGCAAGCTGTTCGAGCGAGCCACGGTCATGCCGGAGCGGGCGGCGGCCGCCTGACCGGAGTCAGCGGCTGGCGACGATCGTCGCCTCCTCCCCGACCGCCAGGAAGCGGTCGCCGGCCCAGACGACGCCGAGCAGAGACTCCGCCGCAACGCCTTCGGCGCGCGTCCAGCGGTCGCCGTCGCCGCTGTACAGGACCGTCCCGTCCGTGGCGACCGCCGCGAACCGGTCGCCGCCCCAGGCCACGGCGGAGATGAACAGGCCCGCGGCGAGATGGCTGTCGGCCGCCTCCTGCCATACGTCGCCGTCGGCGCTGCGCACGATCGTCTCGAACCCGACCGCCACGAACCGCCGGCCGTTCCAGGCTACGTCCTCCAGGCCGACATCGGGCGCCGTGGCCGGGCGCGCCGCCGGGGTCCAGCGATCGCCGTCGCGGCTGCGCACGATCCGGCCATCCAGTCCCACCGCTACGAAGCGCTCGCCGCTCCACGCCACGCCGGTGAGCGTGCCGGTGGCGGCGCTGTCGGTCGCCTCCGTCCACCGGCGTCCGTCCCTGCCGTGCAGTATCGCGCCCCGGTCGCCGACCGCCACGAACCGGCCGCCGCCCCAGGTGACGTCGTTCATGCCGGGCGCGTCGACCGCCGTCCACGCGCGCCGCCACTGGTGTCCGTTGGCGCTGTGCGCGATCACGTCGCCGCCGACCGCGACGAAGCGCTCGCCGTTGCCGGCGACGCCTTTGAGCTGATGCCACGTCGGGCTCTCGCGCGCCTGCCGCCAGAGTTCCCCGTCGCTGCTGCGCAGGACCAACCCCTCGTCCCCGACCGCGACGTACCGCCGGCCGTCCCACGCCACGTCGGTCAGGGCTGCCGTCCCGGCCTCGTACTCCAATGGGAACCCGCCGCTCCGAACGGAACGCCACGCAGCCGCGGCGTCTGCCGTCTGCGCCGCCGGCGGCGCCGCCGGCGGCGGGTCGGGCGCAACCGCCGTCAATCCGGGCGGACTGATCACGATCGTCCCGTTCCATCCGACCGCAACGAAGCGGTCACCCAACCAAGTGACCTCCTCCAGCCGGTCCGCCGTGCCGCGGTCCGGGACCGCTTCCCACCGCGCGCCATCGCTGCTGGTCACGGTGGTGTTTTCAGACTCGCCGACCGCGACGAGCCGCTCGCCGTTCCACGCGACGCTTGTTAAGCTACTCCAACCGGTTGGTCCGTCCGCGCCGGTCCATCTGACCCCGTCGGTGCTGTGCACGATCGTCCGCGCATCGCCGACCGCCACGAATCGGTTCCCAGCCCAGACGACGCCGTTGAGCGAGCGGTAGTCGACCTGCCCCCACCAGTCGCCGACGGGGACCGATTCCCATCGATCGCCGTCGGCGCTGTGCACGATCGTCCCCCCATCCCCGACTGCCACGAAGCGCTCGCCGCTCCACGCTACGTCGTGGAGCCAGCGCCGCGTCGCGCTGTCGGCCGCACGCGTCCATCGCTCGCCGTCGGCGCTGTGCATGATGGCGCCATGCCACCCCACCGCTACGAAGCGGCCACCCCCCCAGACGACCGCGTTGAGGGCGTGCGATCCGGCTCCAACCGCCGGCTCCCAGCGGACGCCGTTACGGCTGTGGGCCGCGCCCCAACTTCTGACGGCGACGAAACGTTCGCCGTTCCAGACGACGTCGGAGCCGCCACCGCTCGCGCCGACGCCGCGCGCCGGCTGCCAGTCCGTTCCGTCGTCGCTGTACAGTATCTCGGTCTCGCCGACCGCGACGTACCGGCGGCCGTTCCAGGCGACCGCTTCCAGGGTGGGCAGGACGGCGGCGCCGCCGCTGTCGGCCGCCTCCCGCCACCGGTCGCCCGCGCTACGGTGGAGCACCGCGCCTGCCCATCCGACCGCTACCAGACGGACGCCGTTCCACGCGACCCCAGAGACGTGGCGCCCGGCAAACGTCCCGTCGCGCGCATCCTGCCACGAGTCGCCGTCGGCGCTGTAGGCGACGACGGTGTCACCATTCTCCCACGCCGCCACGAAGCGTTCCCCCGTCCATACCAAGCGGCCGAGCGAGTACCGCCCGCTGTCGCTCGCCTCTTGCCACCGGTCCCCGTCGTAGCTGTGCACGATCACGCCATCGTAGTCGGCGTCCCGGCCAACCGCGACAAAGCGGCCGTTACCCCAGGCGACGTAGCGCAGGTCTTCCGCAGTCGCGCTGCCGCTCGCAATCTCCCAGTGCAGGCCGTCGCCGCTGTGGATGATGGCGCCGCCATCGCCGACCGCCACGAAGCGGCCGTCACCCCAGGCGATACCGTTCAGGAACGTTTCTACGGGACTCGGCGTCTCGCGCCAACGCCTGCCGTCGACGCTCTGCGCGATCACGCCGTCCGGTCCGACGCCGACGAAGCGCTCACCGTTCCAGGCGACATCCCATATCCCCACGTATTCGGGGCTTTCCCATCCGTAACCGTCCCGGCTGTACACGGCGGTTTCCCACCGGTCGCCGTCACTGCTGTACAGGATCGTGTTCCCCACGGCCACGAACCGGTCCCGCCCCCAGACCACGCCATGGAAAGAGCGCGACGTGGGGATCACGCTCGCCTCCCGCCAGCGGTCGCCGTCGGCGCTACGCACGATCGTCCCCTCTTCCCCGACGGCCACGAAGCGCCCGTCACCCCAGGCTACGTCGTTGAGCCACTGTCCCGTCGTCCCGGCCCCGGAAACAAAGCCGCCCCCGCTCCGCACCACGCTCCACGTCATCCCGGCATCGCCGCCGGCCTGCAGCGGCCCTTCCGGCGCCGCGGGGGCGCTCGGAACGACCAGGAGGATGAACAGAAGCCCGCAGACACCGATGCGGGCCGCGATCTTCGATCCATTCATGCCGGGCGCCTCCTTCTCCACGGGCCGGGCTCAGAATAGTGGCCGCTGTCCCGGGGGGCTGGCGGAGCGGATGATGGCGACCCGATCCTGGTGGGCGCGCACCTGCGCGTCGACGGCGGCCGCGTCCCACGTGGCGGCGAGTGCGGCGCGCAGCTCGGACTCGATCCCCCGCACCGCCGGATCGCCGGCGCGGTTGTGGAACTCGCCCGGATCGTGGATCAGGTCGTAGAGCTCCGTTTCCGGATCCGCGCCGCCGGACGCGCAGAGCTTCCAGGGGCCGCGGCGCAGCATGGCGCGCGGCCGGTCGGTGCCGTGCGCGGTGTGCTCGGCGAACGCCTGGTCCGGCCAGGCGCCGATCGCGTCCGCCGAGCCGTCGATCAGGCCGGCGAAGCTGCGGCCGTCGAGCTCCAGGCCCGGCTGCGCGGCTCCGGCGGCCTCGACCAGCGTGGCGGTGACGTCGACCAGCGACGCGCAGGCGGCGATCCGCTCGCCGGCCACGCCGCGGTCCGGCCAGCGGATCTGCAGCGGTATGCGCGCCGACTGTTCGTAGAACGACATCTTCCGCCAGAGCCCATGTTCGCCGAGCAGCTCCCCGTGGTCGCTGGTGTGCACGACGATCGTGTCGTCGGCAAGACCGGTCCGGTCCAGGGCGTCGAGCAGCGCGCCGATCTTGCTGTCGGCGTAGCTCACCAGCCCGTAGTAGGCGGCCCGCGCGCGGCGCACCTGATCGTCGGTATGGCCGTGAAACCCGAACGCGCGGCGCAGACGTTGCGCGGCCGGCGGCAGCGCCTGCAGATGGCCGGGCGGCAGGTCCGGCAGATCGGCGTGCTCGGGGAAGTACTGCGAGAAGAACGGTTCGGGCACCACGAACGGATAGTGCGGAGCGATCAGTCCGACGCAGAGCGCGAACGGCCGATCCGCGCCGGTGCGCCCCTGCAGAAACTCGATCGCCCGCTCCACGGCCAGGTCGTCGGCTTCGATCTCCGGCGTCGTCCCCGGTCCGGTCTCCACTACCCGCTCCATCGGCGAATCGCCGCCTTCGGCGCCGAAGTTGCGGCCGTGCTCCGGCACCCGCGATCCGGTGCGCACCACCCCCGGCCACGGCTCGGCCGCTTCCGGGACGCCGTCCGCCCAGCGGTAGACCGGGTGGATCAGATCGGCGTGCAGGTCGACGGCCAGCTGGCGCTCGAAGCCGTGCAGCCGGTCCGGGCCGAGCAGGTGCATCTTGCCGGACAGCACCGCCTCGTAGCCCTGCGCGCGCAGCAGATACGGCCACGTGACCGCGTCGACCGGCAGCGCGGTGGTGTTGTCCCAACCGCCGCACCGGTGGGTGTAGCGGCCGGTCATGAACGACAGCCGCGACGGCACGCAGAGCGGATTGTTGCAGTAGGCGGCGTCGAAGGTGGCGCCCTCCTGCGCCAGCCGGTCCATGCCCGGCGTGGCGATGAACGGATGGCCGTAGGTCTCGGAGAACTGCGCTCCGTGCTCGTCCGTCATGACGACCAGGATGTTGGGTTGCCTGCCGGGCGCCGCGTGGCTGCCGGCCGCCACGTGGCCCCCGCTCACGGTTTGCCGCCCGCCACGCGGATGTTGGCGCACGCCACGAAGCTCGCCTCCGGCGACAGCAGCCAGACGATCGCCCGGGCGACCTCCTCCGGTTCGCCGGCGCGGCCGGCCGGCACTACGCGCACGGCTTGCTCCAGGACCTCCGCGCTCGGCATGGCCGTGCGGATGGGGCCGGGGCTCACGGCGTTGACGCGCACGCCCTCGGCCATCGCCTCCTGAGACAGGCCGACGGTAAAGCTGTTCAACGCCCCCTTGGTGGTCGCGTAATGGACGGCCCTACCCGGCTCGCCCACGTACGCGGCGCCCGACGAGACGTTGACGATCGCGCCGCCCCGGCCGCCGCGCGCGGTCGACATGCGCCGCAGCGCCTGCTGCGTGCAGTGCACGACGCCCATGACGTTGACCGCCAGCAGCCGCTCCAGATCGGCGGGGTCCAGGTCGGCCACCCGCGTGCTCGGCCCCAGCATGGCGGCGTTGTTGACCAGCGCCGTGACCGTGCCGAGCGCGTCGTCGACGGCGGCGAACATGCGCGCCACCTCATCCGCTCGGCTCACGTCCGCGTACACGGCGACCGCCCGGCCGCCGGCCGCTTCGATCTCCCCGCACAGCGCGCGCGCCCGCGCCGGCTCGGTCCGGTAGTTGACGCAGACCCGGTAACCGCGCTCCGCCAGCAGACGCGCGGTCGCCGCGCCGATCCCGCGGCTCGCCCCCGTCACGATCGCCACCTCATCCACGCCGCACACCTCCCGCTCGGTCGTTCCCACCCGCAAGCATACCCCGGAGCAGCGCCGGTGCACCAATCGGCCACGGTACGGTACAGTGCACTCGATGTTCCGGAAGGGCCTCGAGAAGGCACCGCGCCTGCCGCGCTCCGGGCTCTCCTCCATGACGTGCGGGCATCGCGCATGATCGGTTCGGATCGAGAATACCTGCAAATCGTACTTGATGCGATTCGAGTCTGCGCGCGTTACCAGCCGAAATTCGGTCGAGGCGCAAAGACGGATGGATTGACGCTGGAACAGTTCCAACGCCTCTATCGAGACGATGCCTTCTACAGCTGGTTCGGTTTGGACAATCCGATGATGTACGCGGCGCACAAGGCTGCCGGAGGCATGACAAGCGTGTATCGACAAATAGGCATCGGATGCGAGAAGCTGTTTCGCCGGGTAATCAAGGACTCATTCGGATTGTCGGAAGAAGACGTCACGTGGTCGTATCGGACCACGTTGCCCAGTGGACGCCAACGAACGTTGTACCTCGATGGCCGGGTGCCGATCGACAAGATCGGCGACCAGGACAGACGGAGCCGTTTTCGATGGTGGATGACCGACTCCGCGAAGATATTGGACGTCGACGATAACGTGTTCCAAAGCCTGACGGGGGCTGTCTTCGAGGTTCGGCAAGGTTACAAGAGCAAGGACTCGAAACGCCAGAACGCCGATCTCGCCAATGCTGCGACGGCGTACACGAAGGGCTACCTGCCGTGCGTCGTCGTCCTGTCGGGACAGATAGACAGTGACGTGCTGATGCGGTACCGCACCGCCAAGTGGTCCGTGGTCACCGGAGCTGCCGGGGCCGCGAGTCCGTTGCTGTCGACATATGACTTCATGCGTGACATCGTCGGATATGACCTGGAGGCATTCTTCGAGCGAAACAGCGCCTCCCTCCGTGATGAGATCGAGGCCATTCTTTCCGCACTCCTGTCGCCGGGCCAGCCATGAGCGTATCGGCGACCGAAACCCTCCGCCAGAGAGCGGACTACACGCACAAGTTCAATGCCCGGACCGGTCGCCACGGCTGGTTGCGGCTCACTCCGGCGTATTCGGTGAAGATCGTCGACGAGCTCATCGGGAGCTACCGAGAGCCGTTGCGGGTCCTGGATCCATTCTGTGGAACGGCGACGACCGCCCTGAGTGCGGCGTGCCGCGGACACACGTGCGTGACCACGGACATCAATCCGTTCCTGGTCTGGCTGGGCCGGGCGAAGACGGCGCGGTACTCCGAGGCGGCGATCGCTTCGACGAGGGAGGCAGGCCGCCGGGTGGCGGCAGCCGTGAACCGGGAAGAGGTCGAGCCCGCGCCCGCGCCGCCGATACACCACGTCGACAGATGGTGGCCGCCGAACGCGCTGGCGTTTCTCTGCCGATTGCGGGCCGGAATAGATGCCGCGACCGAGGAAGCATCACCGGAACGCGATCTGCTCCTGATCGCATTCTGCAGAACGCTGATCGAACTGTCGAACGCGGCGTTCGATCATCAGTCCATGTCGTTCCGCAATGACGACCAGCTTCATTTGCCGATGGAGATCGACATGGGGAGTCTATTCGAAGAAGATCTGCGGTTCGTGCTTGCAGGCGCCGCCGAGAATCCGCATGGAACGGGACGCGTGATGCTCGGTGATTCGCGTAAACTGCGGGAGACGATAGACGGCGCGTTCGATCTGGTCGTTACGTCTCCTCCGTATGCAAACCGCATGTCGTATATTCGCGAGCTGCGGCCGTACATGTACTGGTTGAGATTTCTGCGCAGCGGCCGGGACGCCGGCGAGCTCGACTGGGCGGCGATCGGCGGCACCTGGGGGGTGGCCACCAGCCGGTTGATCGACTGGGAGCGGCCGGCGGAACCGCTGCGGAACGCGCTCCTCGACGAGGCGCTGCACAGGATAGCGCATCATGACAACAGGAATGGCAAACTTCTGGCAAACTACGTAGCGAAATACTTCGAAGACATGTGGACGCACCTCAACTCTCTGGTCGCCGTGCTGAGCGACCGCAGCGAAGTGCATTACATCGTTGGCAACTCGACGTTCTACGGGGTGCTCCTGCCGGTCGAACGGCTGTACGCGGCGATGTTCGAACAGCTCGGATTCGAGGGCATCCGCTGCCGGGCGATACGGAAGCGCAACTCGAAGAAGGAGCTGTTCGAGTTCGACGTATCGGCTCGCTGGACCGGACGGAGCGAACCTGGGTGAGACTCTCTCTCGCTGCCCCGGAGCTGTGGCCCAGTTCAGTCGGGAGAAGCGGCGGTGTGGTCGATAGTGATGTCGTCCACGTAGAAGCCGCCGGCGTCTCCGAGCGCGACGACGATGGCGGTAAGAGCGGTGTGGCGCCGGTAGGTGTCGTCGGGGACGACCGCGGCCCACGGCTCGGTGCGCCCGCCTGCGTCTGTGCGCCGGGTGGCCACCTCCACGCGGCCGGCGGAAAGGCGGATGATGGTGCGCCACCACTCCTCGCCGGCGCGGATTCCCGACCGGTAGGGAACGCTGCGGTTGTCCCGCGCCCACAGGTCCGGGTAGACGGAGTCGCTGCGCAGCTCGACGATCGTATCGGCGTTCTGGTCGACCAGGCGCAGGATGGCCACGCGCTGCCGGCCGCGATGCGTCACGGTCATCTTGACGACTTCGCGCTCCAGGTCGTACGGCCCGACGTCGCGCCGCACGACCTCCTCCAGACCGCCGACGTTGCGCGATCCGGTGAGGCGCTCGCCGTCGATCACCACGTTGTTGCCGAGCGGCCCGTAGTCGACCCGCTCCATCCACTCGGTGGTGCCCCACAACTCAGGTATCTGCCGCACCCATCCGGCTTGTCCCGCCACCTTGCCGCGGCGGTACCCGGGCGCCGCAAAGTCGATGGTGAGACGCCGCCGCGGCGACACCAGCTCGTCACGGCTCAGCCGGTAGCCGCGAATCTGCGGACGGTCCTCCGGCGCCGTATCGACGATGTAGTTGACCGCGTAGACGTCGCCGCCGGGCAGCTCCACCCAGTCGCCGTAGCCGTGGTCGGCGAACGGACTGGTGTCGTTGTCGATCATGCCCCAGCTGGCCGCCGGCGGGTTGCGGCGCGCCGCCGGCCGGTTGGGAATGCGCGCCACCGCCGTGTCGGCGCGCTCCGTGAAGAAGCCGAACCAGTGCTGGGGCTTGAACCCGCCCACGCGGTGCACGACCAGCACCTCGCCGCCGGACAGCAGCCCGGCGTTGACCCGGCCGCTGATCGGCCAATGACCGGCGGCGTACGGGCCTTCCCAGCTCCTTCCCCCGTCGGCGGAGATCGCCTTCATGCCGGTGCCGGCGGGGTTGTCGTCGCTGCGGATGTACATCACCAGCTCGCCGCCCGGCATCTCCACGATGTCCCCCTCGGCGCTGACGTGGCGGCGGTCGTCGACCACCGGGATCGCTTCCGACCACGTGCGGCCGGCGTCCGCCGAGCGGTAGACGACCTGCGCTTCCTCCATGCCGGCGACGTGGAAGTGGGTGCCGGAAAGGAACAGCGCGCCGTCGCTCACCTGCTTCAGATTGAGGCTGGCGGTCATGCAGCCGGTGCGCTCCGGCCCGCTCCAGGTGAGTCCGTGATCGGCGCTCCGGTACAGCCACGCCTCCCGCAGCAGGCCGTTGGCCGGATCAAAGCTCCAATCCCAGGGCAGGCCGCGATGGGCGTACAGGCGTTCGGATGGGCCGCGCAACGTTTCGGTCACGTTCCAGTCGGCGCCGAGCAGCAGCGAGCCGTCCTGCAGCGTGATGATCGAACGGCACATCATATACCCGGACTTGGGGCGGTCCATCAGGGTGTCGACCACGATCGGCTCCGACCACGTGGCGCCTTCGTCCTGGCTCCGGCGCACTACGGCGCTCGGCACGGCGCCGCCCCCGTGCCGGTCGGCTTCCGCGTAGCAACACACCAGATCGCCATTGGCGGCCATGCAGATGCCGGGCCACGCTTCGTGGTAGCGGTCGTCGCGGGACACGGTAAATCGCTGCATGATCAATCTCCTGCGCGCGCATTCTACCGCCGCCGCGCCCCCCGCGCGCACGTCGAGCCGCTCCGCTCTGCTACGCTGTCCGCAATGACACACCCCGACCTCCATGCCGACCGCTGGCTGAGCGGCAGCCCCACGTACCTCACCGCCATGGACCGCTGCGCGCCGGCGTCCGCTCTGGCGCCGGACGCCGCGCGCGGCCGTTGGCGCGTGCTTCCGTACCGAAGCCGGCAGCTGTCAGGCACGGCGATCGTCGCCGGCCAGGAAACCGAGGCGCCGCCCGTGCGCCTGCCGGTGGCAGCCCGCGGCTGGCACGCCGTGTCCATCGGCGTGTGGCGGATGAAGCACTGGTACTTCGGGTTCTACGACGACGGCGGACCGGCGCAGCTGCTGGTCCGTTTCGCCGGGGATCCGACCTTTTCCATCATGCACTCGCCGGTCCAGCCACCGCCGAGCGATCCGATCGCCGGCTGGCGCCGGCACACCGGCGGCGAGGAGCTGTCCGAGTGCTTCTGGCGGATCACCGAGCTGCGCGGCGCGGACCTGGAGTTCGGGCAGGCGCAGTGGCCGGAAACCGCCGCGAACGGCCAGGAGCACACCCGTTGCGCGATAGCCAACGTCGCGTACGTGAAACTGACCCCGCTCACCGCCGCCGAGGCGCGCCGCTTCACGGCCGAGCGGCCGGCGCCCACTGTGTCCCTGTTCGGCCACAACGACGTCGCCCTGACCCGTTCCAATACGCCCGAGGAGCTGCGCCGGCACGTCGCCGGGTACGCCGGGACCGGCTTCACGCGCATGTACTGGGAGGGCGCGATGGGCGACCTGGCCTACTACTTCAAGACGCGCTACCGCACGCCGGAGGCGCCGGGCCGGACGGACTTCCTCCACGCCTCGGCGCGCGACGAAGCCGCGTGCTTCCGGCGTTGGCGCGCCGCCGGCAACGATCCCATGCGGGTGGCCGCCGAAGAGACGCGCGCCATCGGCTTGGAGTTCCACGCCTGCCACCGGTTGGGAGGCTTTCACCTGCCGCCGCCGCACGACTACTACGATCACGGCGACACCCTGTACGCCCGCCACCCGGAGTGGCGCGGACGCGACCGCGCCGGCAATCCGAGCCCGCTGCTGTCGTTCTCCTACCCCGGAGTACGCGCCCACGTGGTGGAAATGTTCCGCGAGATGACCGCTTACGGCATCGATGGCGTCTGTCTGCTCTACAACCGTCGTCACCCGATCGTGGAGTACGAACCGCCGCTGATCGACGGCTTTCGCGAACAACACGGAACCGATCCGCGCGGCCTCGACCCGGCCGACCCCGCGTGGCTGCGCTATCGGGCCGGCGTGCTCACCGCCTTCATGCGCGAGTTGCGCGCGGCGCTCGACCTGCCGATCACGGCCGTGGTGATGAGCGGGGAGGCGGAGAACCTGGCCAACGGCCTCGACCCGCAGGCGTGGTTGGCGGCCGGCCTGGTCGACACGCTGGTTCCGTTCACGGACTTGCCTGACCTCAACATGACGGCGCGCCCGTGGCGCGATCCCGGTGCGCTCGCGCCCTACTCACGCCTCACGTCGGGGACGCGCTGTCTGCTGGCCCCCTGCATCGATCACGGCCCGTTGGACCCGGCCGCGCTGCGGCGGACCGCCGCCGGACTGGCCGGGGCAGGCGCGGACGCGCTGTTCTTCTGGAACGGGATGGTGGAGCCGCTGATCCACTACGGCCCCGTGTGGACGGCGGCGCGGGACCTGGGGCGGATCGGTGAGATCGGCGCCTGGCGCCGCGCCGGCGAGCCGCCGCTGGACCCGCCGGTGATCGATCTGGAGATGCTGGGCGACTGGGACTGCCGCTACGTCACGCCGGCGTGAGCGCCGCCGGCGTGACGTATGCGGCGCGTCCCTGTCTCGGCCTTATCGGCGGATGAACCAGGCGCTGCGCTGAGCGGGAATGATCTCGCCCGGCATCGGGTCCGGCACGTTGCCGATCCGGTCGTTCTGCACGTAGCTGAACGACGTCTCCGCATCCCACTCCAGGATGCCGAGCTCCCAGAGGTTGCCGGTGTGTATACTGAACGCCTCATCGTATAGAGCGAGCTGCTTCTGCGCGTCCGGCTCCGCGTAAATCTCGTTCTGGATTTCCCGCAGCCGCTTGACGTCGGCGGGCGGCTCGACGCCCGACGCGCCGCCGGTGTTGAGCCAACTCGACCATTCGGGCTCGGTCTCGAAGTTGCCGGCGAACAGGTTGGGGCTCATGATCGGCACCATCGGCGGACCGACGTAGTAGCCGACGCGCAGACGCATGTCGGTTTCGTCCGCCTCGTTGATCGCCGCGTAGGCGGCGTCGTCGAGCGCCTTGACGGCCAGGTTGATGCCGACGTCGGCCCAATAGCCCCTGATCAGCTCCCCTATGTCGGGATTTTCCGGCGGCCACGACGGGTGGTACAGGATGAACTGCAAGGGGTCGCCGCCGGGTCCGACGCGGAAGCCGTCGCGGCCGCGGGCGGACAGGCCGATCTCGTCGAGCATCCGGTTGGCCGCCTCCGGGTCGTACTCGATGAACTGCTTGAACATGTCGCGCTCGCCGTGGAACGGCGGCCCGGAGTTGGGCGCCAGCTGACTGGGAGCGTACCGCCCGCCGAACAGCAGGCCGTTGATCTCTTCCCGGTCGATGGCGTGCGACAACGCGATGCGGAAGTCCTTGTCCGCGTAGAGCGCGGCCTTTACCGGATCGGCCGTGGTGTGGTTGAAGTAGAGCGTCGAGTGGTTGCGCCACCACGTGAACGACTTCACCGTGTAGCCGCCGCGCGACTCGTTCTCTTTCAGAAAGGTGAAGTTCTTGCCGGGGTCCAGGAACGATCCTATGACCACGTCCTCCTCGCCGGCCACCACCTTGAGCAGCCACGCCTCCGTGTCGGAGATCAACGGGCGCTCGATACGGTCGATGTACGGCAACTGATTGCCGTCGGGATCGACCTTCCAATAGTACGGATTGCGCACCGCGGTCTGCACCGGGGCGGTCTTGGCGTCCTGGAACAGCCACGGCGCCAGCGAGGGGCAGGCCGGGTCGTTCACGCCGTTCGACGGATGGCCGACGCAGTCGCGGCTCTGGTAGAGCTCCGGCCAGCTGGCGAACCCCGCCGACCTGACCAGGTCGTCCAGATCGCCGCGGTCGGTGTAGGCCGGATGGAACTGGCTCAGGTAGTGCTTGGGCGCGTACTGCGGCACGAAGTACATCCACCACGTCCCGATCATGTCGACGAACGGGCTGTTCGGCAGGCTGAACGAGAACGTCACGGTCCGGTCGTCCACCCTGCGCGCGACCAGCAGCTCGTTGTCCCGGGTGAAGTAGCTGATCGGCTCCGGCGTCAGCTCCTCATTGCTGATCAGGTCCTCGTACCAGAACATCAGGTCGTCCACGCCGAACGGCTCGCCGTCGCTCCAGCGCATGCCGCTGCGCAACGTGAAGGTGATGGTGGTGCCGTCGGGCGACACGCTGAACTCCTCTGCGACGTTCGGCAGCGTGCTCAGCAGGTCCGGCGAGACGATGGTGAGCGGCTCCTTGGTCATGACCCACGCCAGCCAGTCGGACGAATCCAGATCGCGCACCTGCTGCAACGCCCCGCCGTAGGCGCCGATCTCCTCCACCTGCAGAACGCGGGGCGAATCGGGCAGACGCTCCTCCACCGGGGGAAGTTCGCCGCTGGCTACCAGCGCGGCCAGCATCGGCGCCTCCCCGTAGCTGCCGGTGCGCACCGGCGCGCCGCTTGCGGCGCCCGCCTCTTCCGTTTCGCCGGTGGCGAACCCTGCGGCCGGCGCCAGGGCAAGCCCGATTACGACGGCGCATACCTTTCTCATGGTCACTCCTTGCGGGGCGTTGGGCGCCGCGCCCGGACCAAGGGACGGCCACAAGCCGCCGGGCGCCGCCGCACGGCCCCGTCTACCCGCATGATCGTGGCGACGCGGCGGCCGGCTGTCAAACCACGCCGGTCAGATCGAGCTCATCGGCAAAGTGGCACGCCGCCAGGTGCGGATCGCCCCGGCCCCGGCTCACGTCGACCAGCGGCGGCGCCTGCTCCCGGCAGAGCGGTTGCGCGAAGCGGCAGCGCGGATGGAAGTAGCAGCCGGACGGCGGATCGGCCGGATCGGCTATGTCGCCGCCCAAGAGAATCCGCTTCTTGCGGGAGCGAGGGTCGGGCTTCGGCACCGCCGAGAACAGCGCCTCCGTGTACGGATGCCGGGGCGCGGCGAACAGCTGCCGCACGGTGGTCAGCTCGACGATCTTGCCGACGTACATCACCGCGACCCGTTCGCTGAAGTACTCCACCACCGCCAGATTGTGGGCGATGAACAGGTAGGCGAAGCGGTAGCGCTCCTGCAGCTCCTGCAGCAGCTCCAGGATCTGGGCCTGCACCGATACGTCGAGCGCGGACACCGGCTCGTCGGCGACGATGAAGCTCGGCATGAGGGCGAGGGCGCGCGCTATGGCTATGCGCTGGCGCTGCCCGCCGCTGAACGCGTGCGGATAGCGGGTCATGTATACCGGGTCGAGCCGCACCATGCGGAGCAGTTCGGCCACCCGGTCCTCCAGCTCGCGCCGGTTGCGGATGGCGCCGTGTATGACGAACGGCTCGGCGATCGTCTGGAAGATGGTCATGCGCGGATTGAGCGAGGAGTACGGGTCCTGGAAGATCATGCCCATCCGGGTCATCACCTCCTTGAGCTCCCGCCTGCCCAATTCGGTGAGCGCGACCGGGGCGTCACCGCCGTCCGGGTAGAAGAGCACCCGGCCCGAAGTCGGCTCCACCGCGCGCTGCACGCACCGTCCGGTGGTCGTCTTGCCGCACCCGCTCTCGCCGACCAGGGCCAGCGTCTCGCCGGCGTGCACGGTGAAGGTGACGCCATCGACCGCCTTGATGATGCCGGTCACCCGGCGGCGCAGCCCGCGCGTCCGCGCGAAGTGCTTGGTGAGGTTCCGTACCTCGATCAGCGGCTTACGGTCGCCCATCGGCCGCCTCCGCCGCGGCATCGCCGTCGCCCGCCGCCACGGCCCCGCCGTAGAGATAGCACGCCGCGGCGTGTCCCGCCCCGACGTCCAGCAGCGGCGGCGCCGCGCCGTCGCAGACGCCGGGGATCGCGTCCGGACAGCGCGGATGGAACAGGCAGCCGCGCACCCGCTCGACGTGCGCGGGCACCGCGCCGCTGATCGGCGTGATCTTCTGAGCCGCCCCCTCCCCCAGCTTCGGCACCGAACCGAGCAGCCCGCGCGTGTACGGGTGCTTGGGCTGGTAGAAGATGTCGTCCACGGAGGCGGACTCCACTTCCTGACCCAGGTACATGATCAGCACCGTGTCGGCCAGCTCGGCGATTACGGCCAGATCATGGGTGATGATGATCAGCGCCATCTCCAGCTCCTGCTGCAGGTCCCTGATCAGCTCCAGGACCTGCGCCTGGATCGTCACGTCGACCGCGGTGGTCGGTTCGTCGGCGATCAGCAACCGCGGCCGGCACGACAGCGCCATGGCGATCATGGCGCGCTGGCGCATGCCTCCGGAGAGACTGAACGAGTAGGCGTCGATAGTCTGCGCCGGCTGCGGCATGCCGACCCTGGCCAGCATCCTGATCGCCTCTTCCCGCGCCTGCCGTTTGCTGACCCGCTGGTGCAGCATGATCGCCTCCATGACCTGATTGCCGATGGTGTGCATGGCCGAAAACGACGACATCGGCTCTTGAAACACCATCGCGATCTCGGCGCCGCGAATGCCGCGGATGGCGTCGCCTTGCGGATCGAGCGTCACCAGGTCGACCGAGCCTTGGCTCGGCGACTCGAACAGGATGCTGCCGCCGACGATGGCGCCGTTCTTGGGCACGATGCGCAGGATCGACTGAGTCGTGACGCTCTTGCCGCAGCCGCTCTCGCCGGCGATGCCGAGGGTCCGGCCCGCGCCCACGTCGAAGCTCAAGCCGTCCACGGCCTTGACGGTGCCCTGGCGTGAAAAGAAGTGGGTCTTGAGCCCGCGCACGCTGAGCAGCGCGGCGGGCGGCCTGCCTGCCTGCCCGGCCATCAGACGGTGGCGTACGGGTCGGCCGCGTCCCGCATACCGTCGCCCAGAAAATTGAACGCCAGAATCGACACGATCACGAACAGCGCCGGAATCAGCAGCCACGGGGCGTCGGCCAGCACGCGAATCGCCTGGGCGTCCCGCAGCAGTACGCCCCAGCTGATGGCGGGCGTGCGCAATCCGAGCCCGATGAAGCTGAGCGCCGTCTCTCCCAGAATCATGCCCGGAACGGACAGGGTGAGCGACGCGATGATGTAGCTGTACAGCGACGGCAGCAGGTGCCGCATGATGACGTAGCCGCGGGCGGCTACGTGCACCTGCGCGGCCAGCACGAACTCCTCCTCACGGACCGACAGGAACTTGCCGCGCACGACCCGCGCCAGCGACGTCCAGCCGACGAACGACAGGATCACGACGATGGCGAAGTAGACCTTGGTCACGCTCCAGTGGGGCGGCAGCGCGGCGCTCAGCCCCATCCACAGCGGCAACGTCGGGATCGACCGGAGAAACTCGATGATCCGCTGGATGATCACGTCGGCCGGCCCGCCCAGGTAGCCGGAGATTCCCCCCAGCACGATGCCGAGCACAAAGCTGAGCGCGATGCCGAGCAGTCCGACGGTGAGCGAGATGCGGCTGCCGTGGATGATGCGCGACAAGAGGTCGCGGCCGAGCGAGTCCGCGCCGAACAGATAGCCGCGCCCGTCCCGGAAGCCGAACAGATGGACGTCGGACTCGAACAGGCCCCAGAACCGGTACGGGTCGCCGCGCACCAGCAGCGCCAGCGGATGGCGCCGCGCCGGATCGACCGCGTACTCCTTGCCGTAGGTGACCGGGTTGATCGTCTGCGTGAGGCCGTACACGAACGGCCGCAGATGAAAGCGGCCGTCGACGTCGACGAATCGGAGCCGTTGCGGCGGCTGCAGGACCCGCTCCCGGTCGTGCAGGCGGCCGTCGTACGGCGCGACGAACTCGGCCAGGAACGCCGCGAGGTAGAACACGCCGAGCACGATGAGCGCCGCCACGGCGACCCGGTGGCGCAGAAACTTCCAGCGGATGAGCTGCCATTGAGACGCTACGAACAGCCGTTCTTCGGCCGGCGCCGCCGGTTGCGCCACGTTCAGACCGCCTCCCGAATGCGCGGGTCCAGCCACGCAAGCAGGATGTCGGACAGCAGCGTGCCGATCACCGTCAGGACGCTGAGGACGAAGATGATGCTGCCCGCCAGAAACATGTCCTGCGTGAGCAGCGCGGAGAGCAGCACCGGGGCAATCGTGGGCAGGCCCAGGACGATCGACGTCAGCAGCGCGCCGTTGACCATCTCCGGCAGCGTGTAGCCGATGGTGCTGATCACCGGATTGAGCGCGGCGCGAAACGGGTACTTGTAGTGCAGGCGCCGCTCGGTCAGTCCCTTGGCGCGCGCCACCATCACGTACGGTTTGTACAGCTCGTCGAGCATGTTGGCGCGCATGATGCGGATCAGACCGGCGGTGCCGGCGGTGCCGACGATCAGCGCCGGAATCCACAGGCGTGACAGCAGGTCGAGCAGCTTGCCCAGGCTCCACGGCGCGGTCAGATATTCCTTGGAGAACAGCCCCACGGCCGCGTTCCCGGTCCACAGAAAGAACAGCCACAGAAAGATCAGCGCGAACAGAAAGTTGGGCACCGCCAGGCCGACAAAGCCGATCGTCGTGAACAAGTAGTCCCGCACCGAGTACTGATTGATCGCGGAGACGTTGCCGATCGGGATGGCGATGGCGTAGACGACGACCAGCGAACTGAACGCGATCAGGATGGTCCACGGCAGACGCTGGAACAGCAGCGTCCTGACCGACTCGTTCCACGCGAACGACCGCCCCAGGTCACCGCGCATCAGGTTCGACATCCACTTCCAGTACTGCACGTGCATCGGCTGATTCAGCCCGTAGCGTTCGCGCAGGGCGTCGATCTGCCCCTGCTCCACGATCTGCCCGAACTGTCTGAGCCCGGCCACGTAGGTATCGACGAAGTCGCCGGCCGGCGCCTGGATAATCATGAACGAAAGGATCGACACCGCGATCAGGGTGGGGATCATGAGAAGCACGCGGCGGACGACGAACTTCACCATCTGCCTGCCGTTATAGCAGCGTACCGGCGGGCGTACAAGCATCCGAACCGGCGCGGCGCTCGCGCGGCCGGCCGGCGCGCGCTCAGAGGCGGTCGAGGATCAGGGAGACCAGCAGCGCCGGCACGTACAGCACCGACGCCGTGATCAGCGCGCGGGCGCTTGCCCGGTCACGCCGGCGGGCAAACCGGATGCCGGCCGCCAGATAGCCGCCGCCGGCAAGCAGGCACCCGGCCGCGTACCGCCCGCCGGCGGCGCCGGCCGCGGTCAGGAGCAGCGAGACCGGGATCAGGGCCGCCAGCAGAACGACCACCTGCACGGCCAGAACCCGTCCGCCGGCGCCGACCTCTCCCGCCATCCGCAGCCCGGCGGCGCGGTAGTCGTCCCGGCACGCCCAGGCGATCGCGTAGACGTGCGGGTGCTGCCACAGGAACAGCACCGCAAACAGGACCCAGGCGCCGGCCTCCAACCCGCCGCCGGCCGCCGACCACCCGATCAGCGGCGGCACGGCGCCGGGAATGGCGCCGACCGGGGTGTTGAGCCAGGAACGGCGCTTCAGCGGCGTGTACGCGAACAGGTAGAGCCCCGCGGCCAGCAGGCTGAGGAGCGCCGGCGCCGGACCGGCGCGCCACGCCAGCAGAGCCGCCCCGCCGCCGATCAGTCCCGTTCCCAGCCCGACCGCGGCGCCGACCGACACCCGGCCGCGCGGCAGCGCCCTGCCGCGGGTCCGCTCCATGCGGGCGTCGACGTCCCGGTCCAGCACGTTGTTGAGCACGCCGGCCCCGGCGCTCGCCAACGCGGCGCCGGTCAGGGTGGCGATCAGCACGCCGGCGGGCCGGGCGCCGCCGGCCGCCGCCCACCAGCCGAGCGCCGCGGCCACAGCAACCAGGAGCGCGACGCGGCTCTTGACCAGCGACCACAGCAGGCGCAACCGGACCGATCCGCGCGCCGCGGCCGTCACCGTTGGGCCGTCATCGACGGACCGGCATCGGCGCGCCCCGGCGGACGGGCGCGCTCCGCAGCAGGCACAGCAGCGTCAACGCGAACAGGCCGGCGCCGGTCACTACGTGCAGACTGGCCATCAGCGGCGAGCGGGCGGTGAGGACGGTCAGCGCGCCCAACGCCACCTGGACCAGCACCAGCGCGTTCACCCCGGCCAGCAGGCGCCGCACCGCGGTCCGGCCGCGGCGCCGGACGATCAGGTTGACCGCAACGACCACGATCAGCGTCACCGCCGCGCCCAGACGGTGCAGGAAGTGGACGGTCACCTGCGCCATGCCGGCCGGCGGCAGGCGCAGAGCAAAGCGGTCGGCGTTGATCGCCGCCAACATCCGGTCGTCGAAGCGCGGCAACAGACTGCCGCCCATGAGCGGGAAGTCCGGTATCGCCAATCCCGCGTCGGTGTGGCGCATCAGCGCCCCGACGACCAATTGCAGAAACACCACGGCCGGCAACGCCGCGGCCACCGGCCACAACGGCCGTTCGCCCGCCGCCGGCGCCGGTTCGCGCGCGCGCCGTTCCCATTCGCGGGACTGAGCATAGGCGATAAAGACCAGCAGCATGGCCAGGGACTGCGCCAGCACCGCGTGGGCAATGGAGATCGGGTCGGGCAGCAGGAAGAGCACCGTCAACCCGCCCAGCACCCCCTGCGCGACGATCGCCGCCACCGCCGCCCACGCCAGGGCGCGCAGCCACCGCCGCGGCTCCCGCCACGTGAAGACCAGCGCCTGGACCACCACCAGCACGCCGACGGCGGCGGCCACCATGCGATGGCCGTGCTCGTACAAGATGCCTCCCACCATCGGCGGAAACAGCATGCCGTAGGAGAGCGGCCAGTCCGGCACCGCCAGGCCGGAGCCGGTGCTGGTGACCAGGCTGCCGACCAGGATCAGAATCAGCGCCGCGACGGCGGTCACCTTGGTCAACGGACGCACGGCGGCACTATAACGGGATCGGCGCCGGCGGACCGGACCGGCGCCGCCGGGCCCAGACCGGCGCTATCCCTTGCGCCGGCCGGCCGGTTCGTGTTTCATGGGGTTTGGCGGCATCAGGATTTGATGAAACGGCTCGATTCCCCTGCATGGCGGTGGCGGCAAGCGCTGGCGTCCGCATGACCGCGATCCGCGGTTGGCTCCTGGATTACCGCCCGCTCGACCGCCACGCGGCCGACGCGGCGTCCGCCGCCGCCGGCGCGCTGCCGGCCCATCTGGCCCGGAGCGTACCGGAAGCGGCCGGCGCCCGGCCGGAGTGGGCGGTCCTGGCGACCTGCCACCGGTGCGAGGTGTACGCCTGCGGCGCCGGCGCCGAAGCCGTGCGGCGCCCGCTGCTGGAGCACCTGCCGCCGCCAGCGCGCGGCGCGGTCACGGCGATCGACGGCGTCCGCGCCGCTCACCACCTGATGCGCGTGGCGGCCGGGCTCGACTCCCTGCTGATCGGCGAAACCGACGTCCAGCGCCAGGTGGTCGAGGCGCTGGACCGGGCGGCGCGCCTCGGCAGCGCCGGACCGGTTCTCAACGCCCTGTTCCGCGCCGCCGTGCACGCCGGCAAGCGGGCGCGCACCGCCACCGGCATCGGCCGGCACGCCACCTCCCTGGCGCCGGCCGCGGTCGATCTGGTGCGGGCGCGCTTCGGCCCGCTGCACCGGGCGCAGGCGCTGGTGTTCGGCGCCGGGACCATGGCGCGGCGCGCCTGCGAGCGGCTGCGCGCGCTCGGCGTCGGCGCGCTGACGGTCACCAACCGCACCGGCTCCCGCGCGCAGGAGGTGGCGCGCATCTACGGCGGCAGCGCCGTGCCGTGGCAGGACGCCGCCGGCGCCCTGGGCGGCGCGGACCTGGCCATCACCGCCACCGCGGCGCCGGAGCCGTTCATCGACCGGCCTATGCTGGACGCGGCGACCGCCGGCCGCGGCGGCCGGACGCTGCACCTGGTCGACTTGGCCCTGCCGCGCAACGTGCGCGTCGACGAGGCGCCGCTCGACCGGCTCCGTTACTACGACCTTGCCGACCTGGAGGCCGCCGCCGCCGCCGGACGCGCCGCGCGCGCCGCGGAGGCGCCGCGCGCCGAAGCGGTGATCGAGCAGGAACTGGCGCGCTTCCGCACCTGGCTCGAACATCACGAAGTGTCGCCCGCCCTGCGCCTGCTCGGCGAGCTGGCCGCCGCCGCCCGCGACGCCGAGCTGGAACGGGCGCGGCGGCGCCTGCCGGAGCTCACCGTCCGCGAGCGGCGGGTGGTGGAGTCGCTGGCCCACAACCTGACCCAGCGCCTGTTGCGCCGGCCCCGGCAACGGCTGCGGCAGGCGGCCGGCAGCGACCAGGCGGCGCGCTGCCGGGCGGCGCTCGAGTACCTGTTCGCCGAACCCGACGCCGCGGACGACCGCACCACGCCGGACGCGGCAACCTGAATACGGGAGCACCGCATGGCCACTCCTCCGGACCCGCGCCGCAGCGCCGCGCCGCGCACCCTCAACCACTTCGCCCTGCTGCGCCTTACCGCGGCGTGGTGGCGCCTGGAGCCCGCCGACCGCCGGCGGCGGCTGCAGGCGCTGCGGGAGTCGCTGGCCGGCGCGGCCGACGCCCTGCACCTGTACCAGGTGTTCCCCCTGCACGACGCCGGCGACCTGCTGGTGTGGACGGCGCTGCGGTCGGCCGAACCGGAGCGGGTGCGCGCCTTCTTCTCCGGCTACGCGCGGGCGGTGAATCCGCTCCGCCCACTGCTGGAGGTCAGGCAGCCGCTGTGGGGCTTCACCCGCCCCTCCACCTACACCAAGACCCGCTCCACGCAGGAGATCGACCCGTTCACCGCGGAGCGCAAGCGCAATCTGGTCGTCTATCCGTTCGTCAAGACCAGCGCCTGGTACGGCCTGAGCCGCGACGTGCGGCAGGGCATGATGAACGGGCACATCCGCGTCGGCAAAGAGTACCCGGACGTCACGCAGCTCCTGCTGTATTCCGTGGGCGTGCAGGATCAGGAGTTCGTGGTGGTGTACGAGACCGATGACCTGACCCGCTTCTCCGACCTGGTGAACCAGCTGCGCGGCACCGAAGCGCGCGCCTACACCGAGCGCGACACGCCGCTCACCACCGCGCTGCACCATGCCGGGGACGGCGTACCGGAGCTGTTCTGCTGACCGCTCCCCCCGGCGCCGCGCCGCTGCTGGACGCGTGCCGGCGGCGGCCGGTGAGGCGCGTGCCGATCTGGCTGATGCGGCAGGCCGGCCGCTATCTGCCCGAATACCGGGCGTTGCGCGCCCGGCACGGCATGCTCGACATCATCGGCAACCCGGAGCTGGCGGCGGCGGTCACCCTGCAGCCGTTGCGGCGCTTCGATCTGGACGCCGCCATCATCTTCGCCGACATCCTGCCGCCCCTGATCGGCATGGGACTGGAGCTCTCCTTCGACGCCGGCTCCGGCCCGAAGATCCACAACCCGGTCCGCTCCCCTGCCGACGTCGCGGCGCTGCAGGTCCCCGAACCGCAGCGTCACGCGGCGGGCACGCTCGGCGCGCTGGCGCTGGTCCGCCGGGATCTGTCCCCGGCGGTCGCCCTGATCGGTTTTGCCGGCGCGCCGTTCACGTTGGCCACCTATGCGATCGAAGGCGGCGCGTCGCGGCAGTTCACGCTCACCAAGCGGTTCATGTACGAGCAACCGGAAGCGTGGCGCGCGCTGATGGCCAAGCTGGCTCGTATGGTGACCGGGTATCTCACCGCTCAGGTGGAGGCGGGCGCCCAGGCGCTGCAGCTCTTCGACAGCTGGGCGGGGGCGCTCGGCGCCGCCGACTACCGCGAGCACGTGCTGCCCGGCGTGCGGGAGGTGTGCGCCGGCCTGCAGTCTACCGGCGCGCCGCTGATCTACTTCAGCACCGGCACCGGCTCGATGCTGGACGCGCTGGCGTCGGTGCCGTGCCACGTCATGAGCGTCGACTGGCGCGTCGACCTGGCGGCGGCGCGGCGCGCGCTGCCGGCGCGGATGGCGTTGCAGGGGAACCTGGACCCGGCCGTGCTGTTCGCGCCCGCGCCGGTGCTGGAACGGCGGGCGCGCGCGGTGACGGCCAGCGCGGCGGCGGAACCCGGCTTCATCTTCAACCTCGGTCACGGGGTCCTGCCGCAGACGCCGCCGGCCGCGGTCGAACGACTGGTGGAGATCGTGCACGGGACGGAGGTGTGAGCCCGCTCGGCGTGCTGGTGATGGCGTACGGCGGTCCCGACTCGTTGGACGACGTCGCCCCCTATCTGCAGGACGTGCGCGGCGGGCGGCCCACCCCGTCCGCCCTGGTGGAGGAGGTGCGCGAGCGGTATCGCCGGATCGGCGGCCGGTCGCCGCTCCGCGCCATCACCGAGCGGCAGGCGGCGGCGTTGGGACGCGAGCTGCGGGCGCGCGGCGCGCTGCCGGCCGTGGAGGTCGGGATGCGGCACTGGCATCCGCGCATCGCGCCGGCGGTGGAGCGCCTGGCCCGGCAGGGCGTGACCCGCGCCGTGGGGCTGGCGCTGGCGCCGCACTACTCGCGCCGCAGCGTCGGCGCCTACCGGGAACGGGCGCAGGAAGCGGCGGACTCGCTGCCGGCGGCGCCCCGCTTTGCCTTTGTCTCCCACTTCGGCGACCATCCGCGTTTCGTCGCCGCGGCCGCGCGCGGCGTGCGGGGTGCGCTGGCGTCGTTGCGGGACGCGGCCAACGCCCGCGTGCTGTTCTCGGCGCACAGCCTGCCGGAGGCGTGGGTGACGGACGGCGATCCGTATCCGGCGCAGCTCCGCGCCTCCGCCGCGGCGGTAGCCGCCGCCGCCGGCGTGCCGCCGAACCGGTGGCGACAGTGCTATCAGTCTGCGGGGGCGCGTCCGGGGCGATGGCTCGGCCCGTCGCTGGAGAAGGAACTGCGCAGCGCCGCCGGCGACGGGGTGACCGAGGTGATCGTAGCGCCGTTCGGATTCGTGGCCGATCACGTGGAGGTCCTGTTCGACGTCGACGTCCAGCTGCGCGATCTCGGCGCATCCCTCGGCGTCAGCGTGACGCGCACCCCCTCCTTGAACTGCGACCCGGACCTGATAGCCGCGTTGGCCGACCGGGTGCAGCAGGAGGCGGCGCGCCTGTGACGAAACCCCTGTGACGAAACCCCTGTGACGAAACGCCTGTGACGAAACGCCTGTGACGGACGCGCCGCCGAACGCCGCCGCGGGCCGGCGGCGCGTGGTCGTGGTCGGCGGCGGCGTCACCGGCCTGACCGCCGGCTGGCAGCTCCTGCGCGCCGCGGCCGCCGGCCCGGACTTCCGGGCGCCGGCATTCGAGGTGGTGGTGCTGGAAGCGGACCGCCGCGCCGGCGGCAAGCTGCGCACCGAGCGCCGGGACGGCTTCCTGATAGAGGCGGGCCCCGATTCGTTCCTGACCGGCAAGCCCGCCGCCGTGGAGCTCTGCGCGGACCTGGGGTTGGCCGCGGCGCTCATACCTCAGCTGCAGCCGCGCGGCGCCAGCGTGCTGCGCCGCGGCCGGCTGGTTCCGATCCCCGCCGGCCTGCATCTGGTACACCCCACCCGGCCGTGGGCGCTGCTCCGCTCGCCGCTCCTGTCGCCGGCCGGGCGGCTGCGCGCCGTGGCGCACCCGTTCGTTCCGCGCCGCGCTGACGCCGACGCCGGCGACGAGAGCGTCGGCGCCTTCGTGCAGCGCCGCTACGGGCGGGAGATGCTGCGGGTGCTCGGCGAGCCGCTGCTGGCCGGCATCCATCTGGCGGACCCGTGGCAGCTCAGCCTGGCCGCCACCTTTCCGGGCCTGCGCGCGCCCGGGCGGCGCCCGCCCCCCGGGCGCACGCCGCCTCAGGGCGGCGCCGCGCCCGCCGGGCCCCGTTTGCCGGCCGGCGCCGAACAGCTGCGCGGCAGTCCGTTCGCCAGCCTGCGCGGCGGCATGGAGCAGCTGGCCGACGCGCTTCGCGCCCGCCTGGGACGCGCGTTGCGCACCGGCGCGGCGGTCACCGCCATCGAACCGGCGCCGGCCGGGTATCGGGTACGGTTGGACGCACCGGCCGGTCCCGCCGCGCTGGACGCCGCCGCGGTGGTGGTGACGACCCCGGCGTCGATCGCCGCGCGTCTTGTCGGCGGCCTCAACCCGCCGCTGGCGCACCGCCTTGGCGCCGCGGCGGCGGCCTCTTCGGCGGTGGTGACGCTGGGATACGCCGGCGCCGGGGGCGGTTTTCCGGCGGCCGGCTCCGGGTTCCTGGTTCCGCGCGGCGAAGGCTGCCGGCTGCTCGCCTGCACATGGAGTTCCGCCAAGTGGCCGGGGCGTGCGCCGGCCGGCGGCCTGCTGCTGCGCGCCTTCGCCGGCGGCTGGCGCCACCCGGACCTGCCGGCCCGCACCGACGACCAGCTCCTGGCCCTGGTCCGGGAGGAGTTGGCCGGCATCCCCGGCTTTGCCTTCATCCGCGCCGGCGCGCCGGCCGTGAGCCGCGTGCACCGCTGGCCGCACGGCACGCCACTCTACCGCGTCGGCCACCGCGAGTGGCTGGCCGATGTCCGCGCCGCGTGCGCCGCCACCCCCGGCCTGTGGCTGGCCGGCGCGCCGTATGACGGCGTCGGCATCCCCGACTGCATCCGCCAAGCGCGCGCCGCCGCTGACGCCGCGGCCGCGTTCCTGCGCCGCTGACCGGCGCCGCAACGCTGGCTGCGCCAGCGCGGGGCCGCTACCGGTGGAAGGCCGGCAGCAGGTCGGCCTGCGCCGCGAACATCTCGTCGCACACCCGCCAGATGTCGTCCAGGGTGAGGGTGGCGGCGGTGTGCGGGTCGAGCATGGCGGCGTGATACACCGCCTCGCGCCGGCGTGACTCGGCCGCCTCGACGGCGGCCAGCTGCACGGCGACGTTGCTGCCGACGATTCCGGCCAGCACGGTCGGCAGGCGGCCGAACGCCACCGGCGCCACGCCGGCGCCGTCCACGTGGCAGGCGACCTCGACGCAGGCGTCGGCCGGCAGATTGTCGATCAGCCCGTGGTTGAGCACGTTGCCGTAGATGGTCGCCGGCGCGCCGGTCTCCATCGCCTCGATGATGATCGATCCGTACTCGTGACTCACCGGCTCGATCTCCACCCCGTGTTCGGGATCGGAGAACTCGCGCCGCTGCTGCTCCCACTGCGCGACCTGCACGTCGCGGCGGCGCAGCAGCTCGTCGAGCGGCGTGCGGTACCGGTCGACGATCCGCGCGCCGTGATGGATGAAGTACGGCGTGTACTCGGCCTGATGCTCGGAGCTTTCGGTGACGAAGTACCCGGTGCGCCGCAGCATCTCGAACCGCACGGTGCGGCCGAGCCCGTCGGGATCGCCGCGCAGGCGCTCGAACAGGACCGGGTAGAGGTCGCGGCCGCCGGCGCGGAGTTCGGTGTAGAACGCCATGTGGTTGACGCCGGCGCAACGGAAGCGGATCTCCTCCTCCGGGACGCCGGCTATGCCGGCCAGCTTGACCGCCGTGCCCTGCACGCTGTGGCACAGGCCGACCGCCGGAATGGCGCGGGCGCGCAGCACCGCCAGCATGTTGATCGCCATCGGGTTGGTGTAGTTGATCAGCAGGCAGCGCGGCGCGCCGACCGAGGCGACGTTCTCGGCCAGCTCCATCATCACCGGATAGGTGCGCAACGCCCGGAAGATGCCGCCGATCCCGAGCGTGTCGGCGATGGTCTGGCGCAGCCCGTAGCGCGCCGGTATGTCGAAGTCCTGGCGGATCGTCTCGGTATCGCCGACCTGCACGCAGCAGATCACGTAGTCGGCGTCCCGGATCGCCTCCCGCTGATCGCCGGTGGTGCGGACGGCCGCCGGTTTGCCGAGCGCGCGGGCGGTCTTTTCGGCGGCGATGCCGGCGATCCGCAGCCGCTCCGGGTCTATGTCCATCAGCCGGAATTCCGGCGTACCGATGCCGTCGCGCTGCAGGATGTCGCTGATGAGCTTCTGCGCGAAGACCACGCTGCCGGCCCCGATCAGGGCGATGTTTGGCATGGCGGAGCGGTCTACGGGCTGTCGGCGGTCACGTCGGGAGCGACCGCCCTGCCGTCGAAGAGCTGCCACACGTCGTGCTGCCGGGCCATCTCCGCAGCCTCGCGGGTGACCGCCTTGCCGCCCACCACCGCCATGGTCGTAAAACCCAACTTGGCGACCAGATCCGCCCGGCGCCGGGCGCGTTCCACGTCCCGGCAGCCGACGCCCCACGACACTTCGGCGACGGCGACTACCTCCGTCCGGTCGCCGCGGCGCCGCCCGCGCACGATGGCGTCGGCCCACGCCACTTCATTCGACTCATCTTCGGAGAGCACGCCCTGTTGGACCGCGTCGTCGAGCAGATCGTTCAGTTCGGCGTCGGCCATGACGCGGGAACGCCGCAGCAGACGGCCGAAGTACGCGCCCGTCTTCTCCCGGTAGCGCCGTTCCAGACTGTCGCCCTTCAGCTCGCCGACGTCGTTCGTGAGCGTTTCGACGGTACGGGTCAGAGCCGCGATCTGATCTTCGACCTGCCGAAAGCGCCGGTCGGTATCGCGCCGAAGCTGCGCGAGCTCCTGCTCGATCTGCTGAAAGCGCTTTTCGTGATCTCGACGCAGTGCGACGATCTCCTGCTCAATCCGCTGGATGTCGCGCCGCTGCTCGGCGATCTCCTGCTCGATTCGCCCGATGTCGCGCCGCTGCTCCGCGAGCTCCTGCTCGATCCGCCCGATGTCACGCCGCTGCTCCGCGAGCTCCCGTTTGATCCCTTGGAGCTCGAGCCGCTGCTCGGCGATCTCCTGCTCGATTCGCCCGATGTCGCGCCGCTGCTCCGCGAGCTCCCGTTTGATCCCTTCGAGGTCGAGCCGCTGCTCGGCGATCTCCTGCTCAATCCGTCCGATGTCGCGCCGCTGCTCCGCGAGTTGCTCCGGCATCGCCAGCAACTCGTCGCTGAGAAGCCGCCGGCGGATCTCGGCGCGCCACTCCGGCTGTTCATCCAACAGCCGCACCAAGCCCTGCACGTCATCTACCGCAAACGCCATTTAGTGTTCCTTCCTGACCGCACATGATACGCGCTACGGGGGCCGGGCTCAACCATCAGGTCGAGGTCGGCGCCGCGGTCGGCCTGCATGACGTGGCGGGCGTGGATGCGCGCCCAGCCGCGCGCCGGCAGTTCGGGCGGCGCAAGCGCGCGGCGGCGGCGGGCGAGCTCTTCCGTAGAGACCAGCAGGTCGATGGCGCCCCGCGACACCGAAAGGCGGATCGGGTCGCCGTCGCGCACCAGCGCCAGCGGGCCGCCCACCGCCGCTTCGGGCGCGCAATGCAGGACCACCGTGCCGTACGCGGTGCCGCTCATGCGGGCGTCCGACACGCGTACCATGTCCGTGACCCCGCGTTCGGCCAGCTTCCGGGGAATCGGCAGCGCGCCGGCTTCCGGCATGCCGGCCGCCACCGGCCCGGCGTTGCGGAGCACCAGCACGTGGCCGGGTCCGACCTCCAGCCCGGGGTCGTCGATCCTCGCCGCCACGTCGGCCGGCGAGTCGAACACCACGGCCGGGCCTTCGTGCTCGCAGAGAGCGGGCGCCGCCGCCGAGCTCTTGATGATGGCCCCGTCCGGGGCGAGCGATCCGCGCAGCACGGCGAGCGATCCGGTCCCGCCGAGCGGCGCGTCCAAGGTGCGGATCACCGACTGCCACCGGCCCGGCGGCGCCGTATCCGCCAAGCGCTCGCGCATCGTGCAGCCCTCGACGTCGATCGGGTCCGGGTGCAGCAACGGCTCCAGCGCCTTGAGCACCGCGGGCAGCCCGCCGGCTTCGTGAAAGTCCTCCATGTAGCGCGAACCGGACGGCTTGCAGTCGACCAGCAACGGCGTCCGCGCGGACGCCGCCTGCAGGTCGGCCAGAGACAACGCGACGCCGGCCCGCCGGGCGATCGCCGTGAGATGGATGATCGTGTTGGTCGAGCCGCCCAGGGCGATCAGGACCGTGAGCGCGTTCTCGAACGCTTGCCGCGTCAGAATCCGGCCGGGGGCGATCGGCTCCCGCGCCAGCAGCGCCGCGCGCCGGCCGGAGGCGACCGCGTTGCGCAGCCGGTCCGCGCTGCCGGAGGTCGGGGACGCGCCGCCCGGCAGCATGATGCCGAGCGTCTCGGCCACGCAGGCGATGGTGGAGGCCGACCCCATCACCATGCAGGTGCCGGGCGTGGCGCACAGCTGCCCCCGCACCTGCCGGAGCTCCGCCGCGCCGATCCGGCCTTCGCGAAAGCCGGCGTAGTAGCGGCGGCAGTCGGTGCAGGCGCCGACCCGTTCGCCCCGCCACGCTCCGGTCCGCATGGCGCCGGTCACGCAGACGACGGCCGGCGCGTCGGCGGAGGCCGCCGCCATCAGCTGCGCGGGGACCGTCTTGTCGCAGCCGCCCAGCAGCACCACCGCGTCCATCGGCTGCGCGCGGATCATCTCCTCGGTCTCCATCGCCATGAGATTCCGGTAGAACATGGTGGTGGGCGAGCACAGGATTTCGTTGAGCGAGATGGTGGGAAAGACCAGCGGCAGCCCGCCGGCCTGCAGGACGCCCCGCTTCACCGCATCGGCCAGCGCCGGCATGTGCGCGTGGCAGGTGTTGTAATCGCTCGACGTATCGGCTATACCGACCACCGGACGCTGCAGGTCCGAGTCGTCGAACCCCTGCGACGCCAGGAAGGCGCGGCGTATGAACCGGCTGAAGGCGGGATCGCCGTAACTGGTCAGGGCGCCGTCGACGCCGGCCGGCCGGTCCGCCGCGGCCTGCGCCGGTGAGCCGTTCGGCCGGGAGCGTTCGCGCACCGCCCGATCCTATCAAAGAGAGACCACCCGGACACCGACCCGCATGAACTACTCCGAGCCCAGCTTTACGTTCGGCATCGAGGAGGAGTACCTCCTGATCGACCGCGCCACCCGCGACCTGGCCGCCGACCCGCTGCCCGAGATGATGGAGGAGTGCCGCGCGGCGCTCGGCAGCTCGGTCGGCCCGGAGTTTCTGCGCTCGCAGATCGAGATCGCCACCGGCGTCTGCGCGGAGCCGGGGCAGGCGCGCCAACAGCTGGCCGACCTGCGCGGCACGGTGGATCGCATCGCCGGCCGCTTCGACTGCGCGCTGGTCGCCGCCGCCACCCATCCGTTCGGCATGTGGCAGCGGCAGAAGACGACCGCGGCCGCCCGCTACTCGCGGATCGCAGAAGATCTGCGGCTGGTCGCCAGCCGGCTGCTCACCTGCGGCATGCACGTGCACGTCGGCATAGAAGACCCGGAGCTGCGCATCGACCTGATGAATCAGGCGGCGTACTTCCTGCCCCACCTGCTGGCGCTGTCGACCTCCTCGCCGTTCTGGGAGGGAGCGGAAACGGGGCTCATGTCGTACCGGCTTTCGGTTCTGGACGAGCTGCCGCGGTCAGGGCTCCCGGACCGGTTCGGGAGCGCCGCGGAGTACGACGGAACGGTCGCCGCCCTGGTCGGCGCCGGCCTGATCGAAGACGCGAGCAAGCTGTGGTGGGACATCCGGCCGAGCGCGCGGTTTCCCACGCTGGAGATGCGCGTCACCGACGTCTGCACGCGACTGGAGGACGCCCTCTGCATCGCCGCGCTGTTCCGCTGCCTGTGCCGGGTGCTGTACCGGCTGCGGCGCAACAACCAGAGCTGGCGCATCTATTCCCGCCTGCTGGTCAACGAGAACCGGTGGCGCGCGCAGCGGTACGGGAGCGATGCGGGCCTGGTCGACTTCGGCATAGGCGAGGTGGTCGCCTACGACCAGCTGCTGGCCGAGCTGCTCGACCTGGTGGGCGAAGACGCCGGCCACTTCGGCTGCGCGCGGGAGGTCGAGCGGGCGCGCGGCATCCTGGCCGAGGGGACCAGCGCCCACCGCCAGCTGGCGATCCGCCAGGAAGCGCAGGCGGCCGGCGCCGATCACGCGGCCGCGTTGCGGGCGGTCGTCGACTGGCTGGCCGAGCAGACCGTAGCCGGAACCTGACCCGTTACGTCCGGGCGGCCGCCGGCGGCGTCACGCCGAGCGCGCGCGCAACCGCGGCGGTCCGTTCCCAGGTCGACGCTTCGATGGCGACCGTCTCGCTCCGCTCCGCGGCGGCGCGCGCCTCCGGCTCGCCGGGGTACAGGACCTCATCGTGGCCGGCCATCGGCCGCGACGACTTGACGTGCGGGATGAGCGCGGCCATCTGCGACCGGTAGAACTCCTGACCGCAGAACGCGGCCGGGTCCAGGAACAGCGCCAGGAACCCGTTGGCCACCCGGTCCACGCCGGCGGTGCTGCATCCGGCGCCGGTGAGCGCGCCGGCCAGCACCTCGCTGAACATGGCCAGCGCGTACCCTTTGTGCCCGCCGAACGGCAGCAGCGCGCCGGGCGGATCGCCGTCGTAGGCGTGCGGGTCGGTGGAGGGCCGGCCCTCTGCGTCGACCAGATGGCCGGCCGGCAGCCGCTCCCCGCGCGCGATGGCGACCTTTACCTTGCCGGCCGCGACCGAGGAGGTCGCTATGTCCATCATCATCGCCGGCCGGTCCGGCAGCGGCGCGCCGGCGGCCAGCGGATTGGCGGACAGGCGGCGCTCGCAGCCGCCGTGCGGGGCGGTGACCAGCCCGCCGCCGTGCGTGTTGGTGAACGAGAAGCAGACCAACCCCGCCTCGGCCGCCTGCTCCATGAACTCGCCCAGACGCCCCAGGTGCGCGGAGCGCCGGATCGTCAGCAGGCAGTGCCCGCCGCGCGCCTTGTCGATCGCCCACTCGGTGGCGATCCGGCCGACGTACTGGCCGAACCCGAAGTGGCCGTCGACCTGCACCACGTGCGGCCGGTCGACCTCGCGCTCCGGTTCGGCCGCCGGGTCGATCCAGCCCCGGTCGATCCAGTCGCAATACGGCGCCGCGCGGATAAAGCCGTGCGAGTCGTGGCCGCGCCGGTTGGCGAGCACCAGCGATTCGGCCACCGCCGCAGCGATCCGCTCCGGCGTCCCCTTGGCATGCAGAAGGCCGGTGACGTACGCGCGCAACGCCGGGACGGCGACGGAGACCACGGCCCTACCCTCCCTCCACCACCGCTTCGGTGGCGGTGGTGAGCAGCTCGAAGCCGTCCTCGGTGACCGCATAGGTGTTCTCCAAGCCGATCACGCCGTACTCCGGATCGGTGTACTTGGGCTCAAGGGCGATCACGTTGCCAGCCTGCAGCGGCCGGCCGGCGCCCGGACCGATCACCGGCAGCTCGTTGACTTCCAGACCCACGCCGTGCCCGACAAAGCGCACCCGGTAATCGGCCGGCCCCATGAAGCCGCCGTCCAGCCCCGCGCCGGCCGCTTCCTCCACCGCCGACCGGTAGATGTCCGCGGGCTTCGCGCCGGGCCGGAGCCGGCTCTCCATGCCGCGCAGCAGACGGCCGATGCGCTCCAGGATCGTTGCGGCCCGGTGCGGGAAGCCGCCGCGCACCGCCATGCGTGAACAGTCGACGTGATAGCCGGTGGTGCTCATCAGAAAGTCCAGGATGATCGGCGCGTGGCGCCGGATCACGGCGCGGTTGCCGCCGTGGGAGACCCAGGGGTGCGGGCCGGAGCCGCCGATCGGGAACATCGAGTGGCTCGGCACGGCGCCGTCCGGGCCGCTCACCGCAATGCCTATGCCGGTCTCCGCGTCCAGGCCGCGCAGCCGCACCAGGCCGCAGTGGCCGCCCGCCCGCGCCGCCGCTTCCAGCTGCGCCTGCAGGTCGTTGGGCGAGATGTTCATGGTCAGCAGCCGGCGCAACGAATCGGAGAACAGCCCCGTATGGATGCGCGCGGCGGCGCGGAACTGGTCGAGCTCCCAGGCGCTCTTGCGCGAGCGCGCCGCCAGCAGCGCCGGCGAGCAGTCGACGATCTCCGCGTCGCCGCCGAACACGTCCCGGTAGGTGTGCCAGAGGCGGACCGGCAGCACGTCGAGCTCCATGCCGATCCGCCACGGGGGCGGGCCGCAGAGCGCCCGGACGTGTCCGGGGAGCTCGCGGAAGCTCCGCATCGGGACGATGTCCCGGATCGGCGAATCGGCCTGAGCCGTCTCCCGCACCTTGCGCACCAGCAGACGCGGCGCGCCCTGGGCCGGCAGCGCCAGATGGCACTGCTGGACGGTGCCGCTCAGGTAGAACAGATCGGCTTTCTGGACGATCAGCAGCAGATCGGCCGGCTCGTCAGCGGCGGCGGCCTCGGCCTGCACCGCGCGCGCGCGGCGTTCGATCTCCGCCCGGGGAACGCTCGGCACGCCGGCAGTCTACCGGCCGGCGTGAGCGGTGAACAGCGTCCGGCGCGTCACGTGTGGAGTCGAGCCGACGGCCCGCGGCCCCCGGTAACGACAGAGGCCGCACCCCGGCGGGTGCGGCCTCCTTTCACGTCGCGGGCAGCCCGACCGGCTGCTGCGGCGGGGTTTACTCCTTCAGGAAGATCGCCGGCTTCACGGTCCGGTTGAGCGGCCCGTTGAAGTTGCCGAGCTGCGGGTGCAGCACGAAGATGCGCGGCGCGAACGCGGTCCAGCCGACCGACCAGACGTCGGCGATGGCGCGGCGCTGCCACTCCTTGTACGCGGCGGTCATCTCCTCATCGGTGGATGCGCGTTGGATCTGCTGCCACACTTCGTGGTTGTCCTTGATGCGTTGCGGCGGCTCTTCGCCCTCCGCTCCGTCGGTCCGCAACCACTCCTGCCAGCCCTTCGCCCACGGACGGCCGAAGTTCGACGACGGCGAGGCGCTCGACAGCCGGTCCGGCACCTGGTTGTCCCACGCGTCGGCGCTCTGTTGCTGCCAGATCTCCCATTCGTTGGTCTGCGCGAAGTCGCTCGACTGCTCCCAGCCGACCACCCGGTGGTTGCCCTTGAAGCCGATCGCCGGCAAGTCCTCGACCAGCATCTGCGCGGCCACTTCCCACTCGCCGGCGTGCGGCTCGGACGTAATCAGAAAGCTGATCGGCCGGCCGTCCGGCCCGAGCCGGAACCCGTCCGCGTCCTTGTTGGTGAGCCCGATCTCATCCAGGAGCCGGTTCGCCATGTCCAGGTCACGGGTCAACAGCGGCGTCGACAGCGCCTCCGGCACGAACCAGGGGTGATCCTCCTTGATGATCCCCTGCACCTTCAGGACCGCCTGCCCGGCGTACAGCACGTCGTTGAGCTTCTGCCGCGGGATGAAGTGCGACCACGCTTGGCGAAAGCGGATGTCCCGGAACAGACCGCGCTTGAACTCGTCGTCGGTGTCCATGTTGAAGAACGTCAGGTTCGAGCTGTAGGCGGCGCCCGGACGCGGCAGCACCTCCATCCGTATCCGGCCATCGTCAGCCGCCCGCTTGGCGAGCTGCAGGCTGTCCAGCGGCACCGTCGTCGACCAGTGCAGACCCTGCAGCGCGCGCAGCTTGCGCGCTTCGCCGTCCGCGATCAGGAAGGTGCGGAAGCCGCGCGTGTACGGCAGCTGCTGATTCGCCTCATCGACCGCCCACCAGTACGCGTTCGACACGTATTCGGCCGGGTCCGCCGGCGGCGGTTTCGACACCACGTACGGCGACAGCTGCGGCGCGTCCGGGTTGCTGTTGATCACGCGGTCGCGCGCCCAGGCCAGAAGCTGCTGCCAGTTCTCGAAGTCCGACTCCGCTACCCGCGACGCCAGCGTGGCCGCTGCGGTGTAGGTGGGGTGAAACTGACTCAGATACGCCTTGCTCTGCGCCAGGAAGTGGCGTTCGGACCGGTCGCCGGTCAGGATCAGGTCGTAGTTGGGCGACGGCTCCTCCAGCGTGACGCGCAACGTGTAGTCGTCGATCGCCTCCGCCACCGATCCGGGCAGGATGCCCTGATGCGGCGCCGGCGCTCCGGTCGCCTCACGGTACAGGTCGTTGAGCTGCAGGTCGTACCACCAGAACAGGACGTCGTGCACGGTGAACGGCGACCCGTCGGAGAACTTCATGCCCTCGCGGAAGTAGAACGTCCACACCGTGTCGTCGTCGTTCGACTCCACGTCGAGCAGCCCGTACGGCTCCTTGCTCCCCGGAAAGACCGGCATGGTGTAGTCGGTCGGCCCCTGGATGTTGGGCCGGTCCGGCGCGTCCCCGGTCGAAAAGGCGTCCGTGTAGCGGCCGACCTCGACCATGCCGGTGACGCCGCCGTTCAGAAAGACGTACGGCTCGATCGGCAGCCGCTCCTCCACCGGCGGCAACTCGCCCCGGGCGACCAGCTCGGCGAACCAGGGCGCCTCCCGGTACTGCTGTCCGATGGCGGCGCCGCCGGTCACGATCAGCGACACGGCCACGAATACTGTTACTATCGTTGCTCTTCGCACGATTCCGCTCCTCCTCTTGTCAGGTGTCGGATGGCGCCGATTCAATCAGAATCGGCGCCCGGCGGCAACCCCCCGGTCCCCGGCCGCCCGCACCGGTCCGCGGGCGCCGCCCGCCGGCCTCAGTCGGCGACCCGTATGCGCGGGTCGAGCACGCCGAGCAACAGGTCGGAGATCAGGGTGCCGATCACCGTGAGCGTCGACGTCAGCATGATGATCGCGCCGGCCACCTGCGTGTCCTGGTTCAGCACACCCTCCAGCATCAGCGGGCCGATCGTCGGGAGGCCCAGCACGGTAGCGACCAGCACCTCGCCGCTGATCAGGGCCGGCAGCAACCAGCCGATGCTGGAGACCCACGGGTTGGCCGCCATGCGGATCGGGTACTTGATCAACAGCCGCGTCTCCCGCACGCCCTTGGCCCGCGCCGTGGTCACGAACGGCTGACGGAGCTGGTCGAGCACGTTGGCGCGGATCGAGCGCACCCCGCCGCCGATCGACTCGAACCCCAGGATCACCAACGGCATCCAGATGTGCTTGAGAAAGTCCAGGAACTTGGGCCAACCCCACGGCTCGTCGATCATGTCCGGCGAAAACAGCCCGCCCGGCACCAGGTTGAGCAGCTCGTAGGAGAGGTACATCAGCACGAGCGCGAACAGGAAGTTGGGCACCGCCATCATCACGAAGGCGGTAAAGCTGAACACGTTGTCGAACAGCGCATACTGCCGGATGGCGGCGCCGACGCCCGCCGGCCAGCTCACCGCGGTGCCGATCAGCACCACCATCAGCGTCAGCATGAACGTCAGCAGAATCCGGTCCTGGATCACGGTCCGCACCGGCAGGTTCCAGAAGAACGAGTGCCCCCAGCTGCCGCGCAGAAAGTCGCGCGCCCACTTGAGATAACGGACGTGAAGCGGCTCCCCGTAGCCAAAGCGGAGCCGCATGCGCTCCAGCATCTCGGTGGCGTCGCCGCGAAACTCCTCTCCCATCCGCTCCAGCCGCGACACGTACGCGCTGGCCATGTCTCCCTCCGGCAACTCCACCACCAGAAAGGAGATGAACGAGATCAGGATCAGCGTCGGAAACATGACCGCCACCCGCCGGATGATGTAGCCCACCATCGCGCTTTGCCCCCTACCGGTACGGATCGACGGCGTCGCGCAGCCCGTCGCCTATGAACTGGAACGCCACCACGGTGGCGATCACCAGGAACGCCGGCAGCAGCAGCCACGGGTGCAGCGCCACCGACTCGACGTTCTGCGCTCCCTGCAGCAGCACGCCCCAACTCACCGCCGGCGGCCGCAGCCCCACCCCCAGGAAGCTGAGCGCCGTCTCGCCAAGGATCATCTGCGGTATGCGGTTGGAGGCGTCGACCACCAGATGGCTGGCGAAGCCGGGCAGCATGTGCCGGAACAGCTGCCGGGCGACCGGCGCGCCGTCGAGCTTGGCCGCCAGCAGGTACTCCTCCTCTCGGAGCGCCAGGAACTTGCTGCGCACGGTGCGCGCCAAGCCGGTCCAGCCCAGGATCGACAACACCATCGTGATGGAGAAGTAGATCTCCACGATCCCCCAATCGAGCGGCAGCGCCCCGGCCAGCGCGATCCAGAGCGGCAGGGACGGCACCGACATCAGCGTCTCGATGAAGCGGTTGATGAGGTTGTCGACGACGCCGCCGAAGTAACCGGCGATCGCGCCGATCAGGATGCCGAGCACCCAGGTGATCACGATCGCCAGGATGCCGATCGACAGGGAGAGGATGGAGCCGTGCACCATCCGCGAGAACAGGCAGCGGCCGCTCTGGTCGGTGCCGAGCGGAAACCAGCGCACCTCCGGGTCGCCGGTGCCGAGCAGGTGCATGTCGGCGTCGATGAAGAACAGGAGCTTGTACGGATAGCCGCGCGTGAACAGCCGCAACGGGCGCTCCGAACCCGGTACGCGCTCGTAGACGCGCTTGAAGAGCTCGAAGTCCAGCCTGCTGGTCACCCGATAGACGACCGGGCGAAAGTTGCGCTGCTCGTCGAACAGGCTGAAGGAGACGTCGTCGCCGCTGAACACCCACGGTTGCAGCTGGATGTCGGTGTTGCGCTCCACCGGATCGTTGATGGCGAAGAAGCCGTTGAAGACGGCTACGAAGTAGAACACCACCACCACGCCCAGGCCCCACATGGCCCAGCGATGCGACCGGAACTTGAGCCAGATGAGCTGCCACTGCGTGGCGGTGAAGTACGCCTCCCGCCGCTCGGCCTCGGTCAGCCGCCGGCGCCGGAAGACGCCTCGCCGCGCGCGGCGGGCATCGCCGGCAATGCCGGCCGGAACGTCATGGGCGGTCGGTGCGGCCATCAACGCCGCCCAGTCTACACCATCGGCCGGCCGGCGGCGGGCGGTCAGACCGAGTACGCGAAGACCTTGGCTTCGAACAGCCGCAGCCGCACCGCGATGCGGTCGCCGGCGGCGCTCAGGTCGGTGCTGCCGCGCCACGACACCGGCCGATCCAGGTGATCGCCGCTCAACGGATCGCAGTCCGCGAAGCGGTAGCCGGGGATCGGGTCGGCGTCGGGATGGATGCGCGACGGCACCCCCTCGATCAACTCCGCCGCCACGTGGCCACCGGGCCGGCAGCGGTAGTTGAGACGCAACGCGGCGCGGCTCCGTTTCACCGTCGGAATGGTGAACCGGCCCTCCATCTCCGCCTCCACTCCGCAGAAGCGGTGCGGCAGCCAGCGGGCGAGCTGCAGCACGCCCGGACGATGCGGGATGGCCGGCTCCGCCGCGCGGTAGTTGTGCAGGCCGACGTGACCGCGGTACATGGTCGCCCAACGGCCGTCGGGCAGCGCGATCAGCCCGCCCCACGGCCGCGCGCCGCCGGAATCGGGGCTGCCGGGCGGCCCGCACGGGATGATCGACCGGCGCTCCGGCCGGAACCAGTGGGTCATGTCGCGGCTGAAGGCGATCTGCGCGTCGTTGTAGTCGCCGATCTGATGGTAGGTCTCCACGAACGCGCAGTGCAGCGCCGGGTTGCCGGGATAGCGGAAGTAGGAGCAGCCGTAGAAGGAGAGGTCGGGATCGTCCTGCGGGTCGGGCGCCAACACCAGGGAGGCGGGGGGCCAGCGCCAGAAGTCGTCCGTGCGGGTCAATCCGGTGGCGCGCCGGCCCACGCCGCCGACGCGGATGTAGGCGTAGTAGCCACCGCTCTCCGGGTCGTACTGCGCGGCGCTGCCGCCGTCGGAACTCATGTCGCCGACGCGGCCGACCGACCGCCACGCCACCCCGTCGGGAGAGGTCCACCCCTCCACCCAGTGGCGTAAATCGGCGCGCGGGCCGTCGTAGGCGCTCCCCTCGTACTCCTGCCGCCGCCAGCGGCGGTACGCCTCCTCCGTGTCGATCTCTTCGCCGGTGTCGGGATCGAAGCTGCCGCCTACCTGGCCGATCGCCTTGAAGCGCTCATCGGTCGCTCCCTTCGGGTCTTCGAACGGTGTGCCGGTGGGAGCGTTGGCGATGATGTTGTTGGCGCGCGAGCCCTGCCACTCCACCTGACCCAGTTCCGGCCGCTCCCAACGGTAGCCGTCGCGGCTCTCCGCGTAGCAGAGATGGTGGCCGCCGCCCAGACCGGGACTGCGGTTGTCGCGGCGGTGCGGGTACGCGCCGTAGAGCATCCGGTAGGCGCCGCCATCCTGCCAGACCCGGAGCGGCACCATGTTGCCTTGCCCTTCCCAACGGTCGTTGGCGGTGAGCACCGGATCGCTCTTGTCCGCTTCCTCGACGCGGATACGGACGCCGACCGGCGCGTCGTACAGCTCGTAGCGGCCGCGGCGGTTGACGCCGCGGTTGCCGGGAAAGGTCTGCGACCAGTCGATGAACGGCGTCCACTCCTGCGTCGACAGGTCGCGGGCGATGGCCGCCGCCTCACCCTGGGCGTAATCCGGCGCCGGCGCCTCGGTCCGTGATGCGTTCACCCAAACCCCAACTTGGTCAGGAGGAGTCTACCGGTTGCGGGGCGGCCAGCCAACGTGCGCGCCGCGCTACCCGCGCGCCGGCTCGGTCATCTCCGCGCGCTTGCGGCGCGACAGCTCGGCCAGGTGCCCGTCGTTGGCCAGGATCTGCTCCAGGTGGACCATCCGCTCGGGGCCGGCGGTGCGCACCATCGCTTCGCCGTACGCCCGCTCCATCCAGAAGCGGGCGGAGTGGCCGATGTACTCGCGCAACTCGTCGAGCCGTTCGTCCGGATAACGCGTGTGGCAGTTGATCGTGAACATGCGGCGGCGCGCGCTGCCGCCGAAGGCGGCGTGCTTGGTGTTGTGGTTGAAACAGGCGACGTCGCCGGGCTGCGACTCCAGCGCGTACGCCGGCACGTCGCGCCCCGTGACCCCCCAGCGCTCCGGGCTCTCCCGTATCCGCTCCTGCAGCAGGTCGGCGTAGGCGTCGCCGGGCCGGTGACTGCCCGGTATGACCCGCAACGCTCCGGTGTCGCGCGTGACCGGGTCCAGGTACAGCGCGATCTTGATCGACGGCGGCCGATTCGAGTACCAGCCGTCGGAGTGCCAGCGCGTATCGCCGGCGTAGTAGTTGCCGTCGCTGCCGGCGTACACGAAGTCGTCGCCCAGCAGACCGGCGGCGATGTCGTGGATGCGCGGATCGTCGATCAGGGCCGACAGCCGCTCACTGCGGTCGATGAAGGGCACCAGGCAGGACCGCTGCCGGCCGTCGTGCGGCCGGCCGTGATGGCCCCCGCCGTGCCGCTCCCAGACCGCCTCGAACTCGTCGATGATCGCGTCGATGTCGTCCGCAAGCAGGCCGGGAAACTGCAGGAACCCGAACGCGTCGAAGAACGCCTTCTGTTGCTCGTCAGGCCGCGTCTGCGTCATGGGCCGCTCCTCCTTCACGCGCTGCCGGCGATGGCGGCGATGACGCCGCGGCGCAGCAGGTATTCGAGCGCCGCCCCGCCCGGCTGCGGCGCGCCGGGCGCCTCCAGGCAGGCGAGCGACGCCTTGGACAGGTCGATCGGCGGCGCGTGCAGCCCGCCGATCAGCACGCCCACCAGCGCGCCGAGCGTCGGCTGGTGGCCGACCAGCATGACCGACGGCGCGCCGGCCGGGATCGCGTCGAGCACGTCGCCGGCGTAGGCGCCGGGGGCCAGGCGGTCGAGCACCCGGATCGGCGGGCGGCGCCCCTTGCCGGCCATCGCCGCTACGGCGCGCTCGGCGGTCTCCCTCGCGCGCGGCAACGGGCTGGTCAGCACCAGCGCCGGAACGTCGTCCAGCACGCGCAACGCGGCGCCGACTCGCTCCGACTGGCGCCGTCCCTTGGCGGTGAGCCGGCGCGCGGCGTCGGCGGTCCCCACGGCGGCCGGCCCGGCGTCTCCGTGGCGCACCACGTAGATGCGCATCGGTCCCGGCCTCATCAGCTGCGGACCCGGCGCGCTCATCGGCCCACGTCCGCTGATCGCAGCCGAACGACCCCGGCCGGCGGATTCGCGATAACGGCCATGCCGAAAAGCGTAAGCCGCCGGCCCCGGCGCGCGCAAGCCGCCGCACCGGAGGCGGTCGGCCGCGCCGCCGCCGCCGCGGGAACCGCGCGGTCCGGGCGATCGCTGCCATTCGCGGCGCCCGACGCCTGACCCGCTCGATGGTATGATGGGCTGATGGCCAAGCGCCGGTTGCCGATCGGCATCCAGAGCTTCCGCATGCTGCGAGAGGAGAACTGCTACTACGTCGACAAGACCGCCTTCATCGAACGTCTGGTCGCCGAAGGGACGCGCTACTTCCTGTCGCGGCCGCGGCGGTTCGGGAAGAGCTTACTCGTCGACACCATGAAGGAGCTGTTCGAAGGCGGCGAGAAGCTGTTCGAGGGGCTCCGCGTCCATGCCGGCTGGACCTGGGGCGAGCCCAATCCGGTGGTGCGGCTGGACTTTGCCGGCGGCGACTACAGGCAGCCGAACCTGTTGGAGGACAGCCTCATGGACCTGCTCGCGGCTGAGGAACGGCGCCACGAGGTGGAGACGAACTCCCGCACCGTTCCCGGCCGCTTCGCGCACCTGCTGGAAGTGCTGCACAAACGGACCGGGCGGCGGGTGGTGGTGCTGGTGGACGAATACGACAAGCCGATCCTGGACATGCTGGGCACGCCGTCGGTGGCGTGCGCCAACCGCGACCTTCTGCGCAACGTGTACGGGGTGATCAAGGCGAACGACGCGCGCGTACGGTTCGCGTTTCTGACCGGCGTGAGCAAGTTCTCCAAGGTGAACCTGTTCTCGCAGCTCAACAACCTGATCGACATCACGCTGGAGCCGGCCTACTCGTCGATCTGCGGTTACACGGAACGCGACCTGGACACCGTGTTCGCGCCGGAACTCGAAGGACTGGACCGGGATGAAGTGCGCGACTGGTACAACGGCTATAGCTGGCTGGGCGAGGAAAAGGTCTACAACCCCTTCGACGTACTGCTGCTGCTGCGCCGCCGCACGTTCGACGCCCACTGGTTCGAGACCGGCTCGCCGGCGTTCCTGGTAGAGACGCTGTTCAAGCGGCGAGTCTCCTCCGTATCGTTGGAGGAGATGGAAGGCACGGAGCGCCTGCTGTCGGCGTTCGACGTGGAGCACATAAGCACCGAGGCGCTGCTGTTCCAGACCGGCTACCTGACGATCACGGAAATGAAGCGCGGCCGGAGAGCGGTGTACCGGCTTGGCTATCCGAACCGGGAGGTGCGGCAGAGCCTGAATGAGCATCTGCTGCTCCATCTGGTCCCGGACGATGCCCGGCAGATGGCCAACAGCACGCGCCTGGAGCGCCTGCTGGAAACGGCCGACTGCGCCGGGCTGCGGGAGCTGTTCCACGCCTTCTTTGCGAGCATCCCGTATGAATGGCACACGAACAACGACATCGCCAACTACGAGGGGTACTACGCCAGCGTGTTCTACTCCTACTTCGCGGCGTCAGGCTATGACATCGTGGTGGAGGAGTCGAGCGCCGCCGGGCGGCTGGACATGGCGGTGCGCACCGGCGGCCACGTCTACCTGTTCGAGTTCAAGGTAGTGGAGCAAGCCGGAGCCGGGGCCGCGCTGGCGCAGTTGCGGGAGCGCGGCTACGCGGCCAAGTACCGGGGCCGGAACGAGACTATCCACCTGATCGGCGTGGAGTTCAGCCGCAAGACGCGCACCCTGGCCGCCTTCGAGGCCGCCGATGCCTGACCGACCCACCGTCCGGCAAGTCGAGCATGTCCTGCTGTCGGCCGCTCGCATTCTCCGAGTAGCGGAGGCCGGTGAACGTCAACTCGATAAGCACCCGGCGCTCCGCTTCAACGTTCTCGATTACCTGAGAAAGGGCGAACTGGGACTTTCCCGGATCATGGCGGACCTGCTCGACCCCCGCGCAGGCCATGGCCAAGGCGCTTTGTTCCTCAAGACTCTGCTCCGAGGATTGGCCGAACGCGAACGCGAACGCGAACGCACACCCGGTCTGGAGAGCACGTTACGCGAGATGTGTACGGCCGTCGATGGGCCCGCGCCGCACATACTGGTAGAGAAAGAGCGGCGTATCGATGGAGACCGGCGGATCGACGTCTCGATCGAGATCGACGGGAGACGCTGCATCGCTATCGAGAACAAGCCGTACGCTAATGACCAGCCCGATCAGGTCAAAGACTATCTGGCCTTCTTACGGCGGAAATACGCCGATCGCTTCCTGCTGTTGTACCTGTCCGCCGCCGGCGATCCGCCTTCCGGCTCAAGCGTGACGAAGGACGACCTCGAGACGCACGGCGACCGTTTCTTGGTCATGCCATACTGCGTCAGCGAAGCCCGCGCCGTATCGCCAAGCGACGAGGCGCCATGCAGTTCCTATTCGATCGCCGACTGGGCAGGCGACTGCCGCGCGCACTGCGATGTCGACAGACTACGGTGGTTCCTGCTCGATTTCAAGAACCACGCTCGAACTCTCGGAGGAAACGGAGCGATGCACGACCTGGCAAAATCGGAACTTATCGGTCTGCTTATGACAAATTCAGAGCACCGAAGAGCGGCCAAGGCCATCCGTGACTATTGGCCTGGTTTCATCAGCAACCTGATTACGAGAGCACGCGCTCAGATCCTGGAGATACTGAAACGCGAATACGATGATATTGACGACCGAACGACACGAGACACTGACGGAGACAGTCATTTCGGGATTTGGTTATGCCGCCGATCCTGGGCAGAGTATAGTCAACCTAAGCATGCCGGTCGAGCACGAACATCGGTAGCCGTGGAGTACCGACGGAGCAACGACGGAAAGTGTTCGGACGAGTGGCAGATCGGCATCGTGTCACCTTGTTCGAAGAACGATATGAACGACTGCGAACAGAAGCGCCGACGCAGGTTAGTGTGCCAGTTGGTGAACCGTTTGGACGATGGATTGCATTCTTCCCCAAGAGAGGTCTGGTGGCTTCTGGTCGAGTCTCTCAGCGATGACAGCGATGACCTGCTGCAGCACGTGCAGCACGTCGTTGACAGATTCGTAGAAATCGCACGGTACGCCATACCCGTGATCGACGAGATCGAAGGCCCTGACCGAAGCGCTGATCCAAGCTGAAATCAGCCGTGGTGAGCAAACGCGGCGGCCTCCTTGCCGGCCGGCTGCCCGGTAGATCAGGATCGGGCATCGTGCAGACGTGGCCGGACCGCTCCCCCCGCGGCCGGCCACGTTACCCACACGCTGCCGGCCGCCGTGGAGGCCGGCAGCTACCAGGACTTCACCGTCACCTGCACCGCCGGCTACTTCGGCGTCGACGACACCGGCGGCGTCAAGATCTGCTGGCGCTACGCCGCCGACCCGGGTACGCCGCAGTTCGACCGGCAGTTCGGCGGGAATCGACTGCCGGATGGCCGGTGACGGCAGCCGGGCGCGCGGCTGCGCGCTGGGAGTACCGGACTGACCGCAATCCTCACCGCCCGCCCGCAACTCTGCGTTGACAGGCAGCGTGGCGCGGCCTATTCTCCGGCTATGGACTTGAAAAAGAAGCGTCTCGGTTGCCAACGGTGGACGACCGCGGCGCGCACCTTCGCGGTGGCCGCCGCGCTGTTGGCGCCTGCCGTTGCGTGGGCCGACCTGGCTGCGGCTGACCTCATGAACACGGACGGCGAGGTCATCGGCACGGTCGAGTTCGAGCAGGCGCCGACCGGCGTGCTCATCGACGTGGCGGCGGCGGGGCTGCCACCCGGTCCTCACGGCATCCATCTGCATGCCGTCGGCGCCTGCGCGCCGGACTTCAAGGCTGCCGGCGGGCACGTCAACCCCGACGGCAAGCCGCACGGGCTGCTCCACCCGGACGGACCGGACAACGGCGATCTGCCCAATCTGTACGTGGCGGCCGACGGGACGGCGCGGGCCCAGTTCTTCACCACGCTCGTCTCGGTCGCCGGCGACGCCGTGCTGCCGGCGCTGCTGGATGAGGACGGTTCGGCGGTGATCATCCACGACCAGCCGGACGACCACCACACTCAGCCCATCGGTGGCGCCGGCGGCCGCATCGCCTGCGGCGTGATCGCCGGTAAGTAGCGGCTCAGAGGCCGCGCCCTGGACGCCCTCGGTGCGCGTGCCGCTCCGGTCCGGCCGCGACGCCCGTGACGATCCGAATCTCCGTGCGCGTCGTGCAGGAAGACGGACACCGGGCGTGGTCGTCGCCGATCTACGCGGTCCCTCCCTGAGCGGCGCGCCGAGCCGATTGCTCCCCGGTCAGCCGCCCTGCGACGGCCCGCCGGTAGCGGGGCCGTCCGCCGCCGAAGAGGACGCGGACTTGCCGCCCGGCCACGGCGGCCAGCTGCCGAACGCCTTGGCGGTTCTGCCGCCGTAGGCGATCGTGAACATGCCGCGCGCCTCCTCGCCGATGCCGACCAGCAGGCCGTTCGCCCGGCCGCCGGCGCTGATGGCGATCAGGCCGCCGGCGTCGTCCCCGCTGATGGCTATCACCCCGCGCGCCGATCCGGCGGCGATGGCGACCACGCCGATCGCGTTGAACAGCCCGATGGCGAAGAAGCCGACCGCGACCAGCGGACTCAGCGCGATGACCCCGAACGCCACCACGTAGCCGGCCCGGAACGTCCCCTCGGCGGCGACCCATTCCATCGGCACGGCGCCCAGCAAGCCGAGCACGGTGACGATCGTGGTCGCCAGCAGGGCGGCCGCCGTCGCCATCCCGGCCAATCCCTGGAACCCCTTGCCTCCGTGGAGACCGTGGCCTCCGTGTGAACCCTTGCCGCCCGTCGTCGTCTCTGCCATGAATGATCCCCCGCCCGCCACTGTCGCAGCCGGCGCCAGCGGAGTCAACCCCCTCTCTTCGCCGAACAGCACGGTGGCACGTGTCATGCATCAAAGTCCCCGCTGAGGCTCCGCGAGATGGACGAGGTATTGTCGTCGTGAGCGCCCGCCATACTCCCGCAGACCGGCCCAGCGGTCCCCACTCGGCCGCAGGAGCCCAGTCGGCCTGTGCGGGGTGACGTTTGCAAATCGGCCGATTCAGGGTATCTGGTTGACCGATGCTGGCGTAGGTGTCAGGATGGGCGAGCTGAGGGAGGAGGCGATGGCGCACGCAACGGAACGTGAGTACCGGCGCTTGGAGCGCCTGATGACGGAACGCGAAGCGGCTGCGGTAGCTGCTGACGTGCCGATGCCCGACTTGGCTGCACACGCTGACGCCTTAGGACGTGAGCGGCCGGACGTTGACCCGCGTGTTGAAGTGGGTGCGTGATAACCCGCTGCCTCCGTCCCTGAAGCGCGTTGACCAGTGCGCCGTGACGCTGGCGCGGAGCTAGAATGAAGAAACTCGGCATTACCCTGCTCATCCTGATCGGGCTGTTCATTCTCGCGGTGATCATCGTCGCCATCGTCGATCCAGAGATGGCTACCGACACCGACACCGAAGCGCCAGCGAGCCGGCCCGGCCCGGCCACGACTAAGCCCGAACCAGAACCCGAATCAGAACCGGAGCCGGAGCCTGGTCTGGTGACGGAGGAGATGATCACCGACGTACGTATCTACGCTACGTATGACTGCAAGCTGCGGATCGAGGCGCAGGCCAAGTACACGCACGAATGGACGGACGGCTTTCTGAATAGCGCGTTCACCAGGTACAGCACTACACGGACGGCGGAGGGGTACATCACTATCGGCGGCGACAAGCTGTACTTCACCAACGGCTTCGGGGCGAAGGTGCCGATGGTCTACACGTGCACGGTTGATCCCGGCAACAACTATCGCGTGATCGAAGTGTCGGTGACGGAACGATGATGAAGGGCGCCGCGTTGGCCGCCGTCGTGGTGGCTATGATGGCCGTGATGGCTTGCGAACCGATGGCGCCGACCCCAGAACCGTCTACGCCGGAGCCGGAACCGACCCCAACGGCGCCTGAGCCGGAGCCGCCGACGCGCGCAACGAGGAGTACCGCATGAGCAAGGTGGCGCTGCTGGTAGCAGCGCTGATGATGGGCGGCGGTTACGCGGTCTACGGACAGGACGAGGCGGATGATGCGGCGGTGATCGAGGCGTTGGACAATCTCGGCATCGAGGAGCTGTCCGCAGACCTGCGGTACCGGGCGGGCGTATATGCCGCTGCTGCCGACGTGTGGATGAACTGGGCGTGGCTGGCGGTGTCCATCGGCGAGAAGGACTTGGCGGATACGGCGATAGACATGAGCTACGCGCTACGGCAGATGAGCGTGTTCTTGACGGAGACCGAGGCGACGCTTGCGTCTCGGTTCGATGAATACTACTTCGCGCGGATGCTCTACACGATGAAGCTCAGCGAGATCGGGGAGCGCAAGCGCGAGGAGGCGGCGACGGAGTGAACGGAACCGGTCAGTCGAGCGGCCAGAGGAGCCAGGGAGCCGTGAGGGAAGCGTGAGCCGTTCGGCGGCTGAGCGGCGCATGCACCGGTCGATGTCCATTTCTCCGATGATGTCCGCGGCGTGCTCGATTCCGCCCAGCAAGGGAATGCTTCCTGCGGCGCGGATTGCGGCGATCAACCGGTCCTTGTATTGATTGCGGTTGCACTTCCGGTCCGGCGCCTTGCAGCCCTGACCAAACACCGCTTTGAAGGCAGCGCCGTCAAGGAGCAGCCAACGCTCGACGTGCGGGTCCGGGACCGCACGGACGATAGGTGCGGGAGCGTCTCGGGGTGTGACTTGCCGGACTCGCTCGCGGAATCCCTGACAGTTGGCGTCGGTGGCGACGACGATCAGGTCCGGCCAAGGGCCGCCTTGACTCCGCAGGTCACGTAGATATCGATCAAGCTGCCGCGCAACCCTGCCATGGCCGCCGGTCGCATTGCGCCACTGCCGGCGTGTACGGACGCCACCCTCCTCGGCGATGCGCGCCACCAAGGCCTCGACTACCATTTCATGCGCGCGATCTTCGCCGAACAGCACGATGTCACGTGTCATGCATCAAAGTCCCCTCTGAGGAGCCGCTCAGAGATGGACGAGGTTTCGTCGTCGTCGAGCGCCTGCCATACTCCCGCGGACCGGCCCAGGCGTCCCCACTCGGCCGCAGGCCCCCAGTCGGCCAGCGAATTGATGCAGGTCTGGCCGTTGCGGCGGCGGACCACGAAGAGCGACTTTTCCGGCAGCAGGTCGGGCAGCCGCGGAGAGTGAGTGGTGACGATGTACTGGGTCTGCCCGAGACTCATTCGCGTTCGCAGCAGCTCGGCGATCAAATCGATGCGGCGCGGGTGCACGCCGTTCTCCGGCTCCTCGAATCCGACCAGCGCCGGCGCTTCCCCGCTTGCCAGCGCCAGCAGTCCGAGCATCCGCAGGGCGCCCTCCGAAAGGACGCTCGCCGGCATGGCGACGCCGCCTTCGACGATGCGCAGTTCAACCTCGCCCAGATCGGTTACGCCGACCTCGATCCCGTCTACATTGGGCAGCAGGCTGCGCAGCGCCTTCTTCACGGCGTCGAATTGAACGGGGCTGACCGCCTTGAGCGTGTTGAGGAAGGCAGCCAAGTCCTCGCCCATCTGCCCGACGTGGCGCACCTCCTTGACCGGGTTCGCCGCGCGCATCCGTTCGCGCGGCTCGAAGTAGAAGAACAGCCACCGCTCCAGCTCGTAACGCGCGGCGATCAGATGGGGATAGTGCGGCGGGTAATGCGATTGTGAGAGGATCGTGTGATCGAGATAGAGATCGTAGTAGGTCGGATGCGCCTGTCCTTCATGGCGCAGGTGCAGACGCTTGTTGCCGTGGCGCTCGATGAACGGCCTGCGCTTGCCGGTCGGTTGGCCGTCGTTGTTGAGCGCGGCCAAGTACTCGTCGGCAACGCGCAGGATGCCGGACTGCGGCAGCATCTCCACCGCTACGCGGTAGCGAAGGTTCCGCTCACGGACGCCGCGCCTGGTCGTGTCTTGGGCGCCGTCATCGTGCGGCCGGCGCCGCATCTCGCGTATTTGGCGGTCGACGAGCTTTGCGACGGTATCGGAAATCTGCAGGTCCGCTTCGATCGAGAACGTCAGCCGATCTTGATCGAGCAACCCCCTGATGCCCTGCTTCCCGATATGGAACGACTCCAGGGGCTTGCCGCGGTACGGAGGCTCGAATGCCTGCTTGAGTGTCTTTCCGGTCGCCAGGCCAGCCAACAGCTGCAGCGCGTCGAGCAGGTTGCTCTTGCCGGCGGCGTTCGGGCCGATCAGCAGCGTAAGCAGTTCGAGCGACAGTTCGACGTCGACCAGTGACTTGTAGCCCTTGACGTGCACGCGCTTCAACATGCGCCGATCAGCCTCCTCGTCACCGCAAACAGGATAGATGCCTGCCCGGCGGCTCGGCAAGCCAAGGCTCGATGGCAGCGGCGCTTGCGCTCTGCGGCCGGACGCGACGGTCCGCGCTTGGGCAATCCGCTATGCGGGCGGCGTTTGCAATTGCCGGTTCAGGGTATATGGTTGACCGATGCCGCGACCGGACCCACTGGCGATTCGTCCCTACCGGGAGTCGGATCAGGACGCCGTGGTCGCGCTGTGGCGGCAGTGCGCGTTGGTCAGGCCGTGGAACGATCCGGTGAAGGACATTCATCGTAAGCTGCGCGTGCAACGCGACCTGTTCCTGGTCGGATCGGTGAAAGGCGAGCTGATCGCTACGGTAATGGCCGGCTACGAGGGACATCGCGGCTGGATCAACTATCTGGCGGTCGCCGTGAAGCACCGCGGAAGGGGCTTCGGCCGCCGGATGATGGGCGCCGCCGAAGCGCGCTTGCGAGCGCTCGGCTGCCCCAAGATTTCCCTGCAGATCAGAAGCTCGAACGCGAACCTGGCCGCATACTACCGGTCGATCGGGTTTGCGGAGGATGATGTGCTGAGCATGGGCAAACGCTTGGTGCAAGACTGAGAGGAGCAGAATCGACACCGGGGCTGCCGTGAACGAAGCCCTCGACCGCTACGACCCGTCTCTGCCGCCGCGCATCCGGCGGCAGCGGGGTCAACCGCCTCCGTTCCCGCTCCAGGCGGAGCGGAGCAGCCGCAGCCAGTTGCCGGACATGACGCTGGCGACGTCCTCGTCGCCATAGCCGCGATCCTTGAGGATGCCGGCCACCTTGCGCACGTCGGCGACGGTGTACAGGTCGGCCGGGGCCTGCTCCCGCCCGTAGCCGCCGTCCAGGTCGGTGCCGATGGCGGCGTGCCGGCAGCTGCCGGTCACTTGGCAGACGTGGTCGAGGTGGTCGGCCACGGTCGCAAGCGTGATACCGGTGTTGTCGATCGCCTCCCGGTCCCACCGCGGCGACAGCATCCAGTCGTCGAACGCCGTGCCGATCACGCCGCCGCGCGCGGCCAGCACCCGGATCTGGTCGTCGTCGAGCTGCCGGTCGTGGTCGCAGAGCGCCCGGCAGCAGTTGTGGGTCGCCAGCACCGGGCCGCCGAACCGCTCCAGCGCCTCCCAGAACGCCCGTTCGGCCAGATGGCTCACGTCGAACAGCACGCCCGCGCGCTCCAGAGCGTCGAGCATCGGCCCGCCGCGGTCGGTCAGGCCGCCCGGCGCCTGCGTCCCGTGGGCGTAGGCGCTGATCCCGTAGTGCACCAGGCTGACGATGCGCAGCCCCTCGTCCCACCACTCGCCGACCTGCTCCGGGCCGACGATCGGATCGGCCCCCTCCATGCTCAGCACGTAGCCGATCGGCGCCGTCTGCGGCGCCCGCTCCCACTCCGCCAGATGGGCGTCGAGTCCGGCCCGGTCGCGGACCTGGCGCAGGAAGCCGCGCGCCTCCATCAGCCGGTAGTAGGCGAGCTCGCCCATAGCCTTGGCGTAGGCGATGTCCTGCGTGCGCACGCCGGCAAAGCGGCGCCCCACCGACGCCAGCCGGCAGTGCACGGTGGCGAAGACCAGCCCGATACCGCCGCGGCGCAGCTCGCCGAAGTTCACCACCCCCGCTCCGCGGCCCTTGCGGCCCATGCCGGCCTCCGACTCCCTGATCGACGTGATGCTCCGCGTCAGGTCGCGGTTCCAGTCGAGCGCGTTGAAGGCCAGGTCCAGGTGCGAGTCGACGATCAGCATTGCGGTCCTCCGTGAGTCGGGCGCGCGCCGGTGCTACGATCCCGGCCGTGGCCGACATCACCGTGCGGCACGTCACCGTACACTACGGCGACTTCGCCGCCACCCACGGGGTGACCCTGCACGTGGAGGAGGGGGAGTTCCTGGTCGTCGTGGGCGCCTCCGGCTGCGGCAAGACGACCATGCTGCGCGCCATCGCCGGCTTGGAGCAGCCGGTGGCGGGCGAGATCGAAATCGGCGGCGAGGCCGTGTTCAGCGAACCGCGGCAGATCGACGTCGCCCCCGCCCGGCGGCGGGTCGGCATGGTGTTCCAGTCGTACGCGCTGTACCCGCACATGACGGTGGAGCAGAACGTCGCGTTTCCGTTGCGCACGCAACGCGTCGGCCGGGGCCGGACCGGCAGGGCGGTGCGGCAGGCGCTCGACGTCGTCGAGCTGGCCGGCATGGAGCGGCGCTACCCGCGCGAGCTGTCCGGCGGCCAGCAGCAGCGGGTAGCGATCGCCCGGGCGCTGGTGCGGCAGCCGCAGGTGCTGCTGCTCGACGAGCCGCTCTCCAACGTCGATCCCAAGCTGCGCGCGCAGCTCCGCACGGAACTCAAGCAGCTCCATCGGCGCATCGGCTCCACCACCCTCTACGTCACCCACGACGTGGCGGAGGCGATGGCGTTGGCCGACCGCGTGGCGGCGATGTTCGGCGGCGAGATACATCAGATCGGCCGGCCCGCCGATCTGTACCGGACGCCGGCGACCGTGCCGGTGGCGGCGCTGTTCGGCGCCCACGGCGGCGCGTTGCTGCGCGGCCGGGTCGTGGCTCTGCCGGACGGCGGCTTGGCCCTGCATCCCGACGGCAGCGCGTCGCCGGCGGTCCCGCTGTCGCCGGACGCGACGCTGTTTGCCGGCCAGCACGTCGTGATGGACGTCCGCGCCGAGGACGTCGCCGTGCTCGGCGAGCACGCGCCGGCCGGCGGCACGCGGGTCGAGGTCGCCGCCGCGCAACCGGAAGGGGCGGCCAGCGTCCTGCACCTGCGCCTTGACGACGGTCCGCAGGAACTGGTGGCGCGCTACGCCGGACCGCAGCCGCCGCGTCCGGGGCAGCGCCTGACGGTCCGGGTGCTGGCCGGCAACGTCTACGACGCCGGCACGCAACGGCTCATCGCCCGTTGCCGTTCGGCGAAGCCGGACGATGCGCCGCCGCCCGTTCGCGGCGGCGCGCCAGTATCTTCGGCTTCAGGCGCTCGAAGCTGATCTGGTAACGGTCGGCTATGTCGCGCGCATAGCTGGAGCCGACCGGCGGACCGGGCGCGATGCGGTAGGTGCGGCGCATCCGCGTCTGCGCACCGTCCGCGCCATCCGCGCCGTCGCGGTCCGGCGCGATGCCGGCGACCAGGCTCACCACCAGGCTGCCGCCGTCCCCCTCCGCGTTGATCCGCGCCAACCGCTCGCCCAGCTCGTGCAGGTGCGTGGCGAAGATCGCCCGCGCTCCCAGCAGCCGCAACGCGCGCACCACGTCCTCGGCCAAGTACAGACTCTCGCTCGGACTGGTGCTCGACAGCGACTCGTTGAGCAGCACCAGGCTCCGCTCGGAGGCGTCGGCAAAGACCGCGCCCAGGCGGCGCGCCTCCTCCGCCAGCCGGCCGCCCTCGCCGGCGCCGCCCTCCTGCGACGGAAAGTGGGTGATCACGCGGTCGGCCGGACTGATCGCCGCGGTGCGCGCGGCCACCTGCAGCCCGGCCTGCGCCAGCACCTGCATGACCCCCACCGCGCGGACAAAGGTGGTCTTGCCGCCCTGATTCGGCCCGGTGAGGATCGCTATGCGGCCGGCCTCGCCAGCGTCCAGGTCGTTGCGCACCACGGCGCGGGCCGGCTCCTGCGGCGCCCCGCGCAGCGCCAGGGAGACGTCATACAGCTCGGTCGCCTGCGCGCGCCGGTCGCCGGCCGGCGCCAAGCCGGGAACGCAGGTCGGCATGCCGCGCTCGCGCAGCGCCAGCGCCAGCCGCGCTCCGCCCAGGTAGAACCGTATCTCCTGCTCCAACGGCAGCACGTCCCGCACCTGCAGCTGCACGAACTGTCCTAGCGCCCGCGCCAGCGGACGCGCCACCGCCCCCAGCACGCGGTCGAGCTCGCCGAGCAGCGGCGTCATGGACGACGTGCGATTCACGCGTGTGAGCGGACGGAACGGGTTGGAGGCGCCGAACAGGCGCGTGAGCAGCGGCGTGTCCTCGAACTTGCGGTCGTGGACGCGCAGCAGCGTCGCCTCCGATGGACGGAGCTGCGAATCGAGATTGATGCCGATGGTGACGCTGGCGCGCCGTTTCAGACCGCCGCGCAACGCCGGCAGCTCGGCTTCCAAGCGGCGGTACACCGGGTCCTGCCGCCGTTCGCGGACGAACGCGCCGAGCGCGCGCATACCGGCCGAGCGCATCCCCGGCAGGGCCGCCGCCTCGCCCAATGCGGTCAGGCACGCCATGTAGGTCTCCAGCTCGCCGAGCCGCCACACCGCCTGCTGCAACGGCGAGCTCTGCTCGGTCCGCGTCTTGGTGAAGTACGCCAGCTCGTGCAGCATCGGCTGCAGCTGCGCGAACAGCGTGCGCAGATCGCTCGACGCGACCGCGTCGGCCAGCACTTCCTGCCGATAACGGATCGCCGCCGCGTCGGTGCAGAGCTCGTACAGGAACTCGGCCGGGAGCTTGAACCGGGTCCGCAACGAGTCGAGCCCCAGATCGGCCGCCGCCCGATCGACCAGCGGACGGTTCCCGCCGCCGGCGGCCACTCCCCCGGCGGACGCCGGCCGTTCGGCGGGATAGCAGAGGCTTACCGGCATCGCGCTCGATGGTCAGCCGCGCCGCCCATCGCCGGCCGATCTCATCATCAAGCGTTCGACTGTATCGCAATCGGCCGCCACGCGGCAAACCTCTGTTCTTTCGCGGCCGGCCGACTTCTGCTACGGTAGCGGCATGATGCGGGTGGCGGTCTGGGGAAACGACCTGTCCGACGGGTATCTGCGCACGGTGACGCAGCTCGGCGCGGAGGCGATCGACATGGGCCGGGGCGCGTTCTTTCCCGGCGTGCGCGAGCAGGGCTACCCGGACGCCGGCGCCCTGGCCGCGCTGGTCCGCAAGCTGCGGCCGTACGGGCTGCGCTTCAACCGGGTGACGCTGCCGGACCTCACCGAAGAGTTCATGCTCGGCGGCGACGGCGCCGCGCGCGAGATCGACAACACGTGCCGGGCGTTGCGCGTGTTCGCCGACGCCGGCATTCCGATCGCCCGTCAGCGCTTCGCCGGCGACACCTTCAACCACCGGCTGCTGCGGTACGAGTCAACGCACCGCGGCGGCTACCGCTCGCGCGGCGAGAGCCGGGACCTGGGACCGCCCGACCCCGACCCTGCCACCCACGAACGGCTGGAAGCGTGGTGGGGCCGCTTCTGCGCCGCCTACGAGCGGCTGACGCCGATCGCCGACGAGTACGGCATCCGCTTGGCCATCCACCCGTCCGACACGCCGCTGCCCGACACGCCGCTCGGCGCCCTCGGCTTCCACCGCGTCATCGACGCCTTCCCCAGCCCCAACGTCGGCTTCCTGTACTGCTGCGGCACCCGCGCCGAGGCCGGCGGCCCGCCGCTGGTGATGGACGAGATCAATCTGTTCGGCCGCAAGGGGCGCATCTTCACCGTCCACCTGCGCAACGTGCGCGGCAGTCTGGCCGCCGCCGGCGGCTTCGAGGAGGTGCTGCTCGACGACGGCGACATGAACCCGTTCCGCATCGTGCGCGAGCTCGACCGCGTCGGCTTCGACGGCTGCCTCAACCCCGACCACCTGCAGCCGATCGAAGGCGACGGCGACCACGCGTATCAGGCACTCGCCTACTCGATCGGCTACCTCAAGGCGCTGCTGGCCGCGCTCGCCGCATGACGACCATGAGCGCGCACGTCAATCGCCCGCCGGTATCGTAGCGCAGACCTGCAGAATACCGGCGCGTCCTGATGGCGTCGCCAACAGGGCGTACCGTACCGTCAACTGCCGCGGTAGGTGGTGTAGCTCCAGGGGGAGACCAGCAGGGGTACGTGGTAGTGGGCGTCGGCCGCGATGCCGAAGCGGACGGTGACCTGATCCAGGAACGGCGGGTCGGCGGCCGGCAGGCCGGCAGCGGCGAAGTATTCACCGACGTGGAACACCAGCTCCCAGCGGCCGGGGCGGAAGGCGGCCCCTTCGAGCAGCGGGGCGTCACAGCGCCCGTCCCGGTTGGTGCGCGCCGCCGCGACCGGGCGGCGGCGGTCGCTCGCGTCGAAGAGCTCCACCCGGATGCCGGCGCCCGGGCGCCCCTGCGCGGTGTCGAGCACGTGGGTAGTGAGCCGGCCCATCACTCCCTCCGCACGGTCGCTTCGATCTGGCCGTTGGGCTCGTCGGTCGGCAGAAACAGCGTGCCGGTCGCGTCGGTCCCGAACGGGGAGAGGTCGATCGGCAGATAGTGGACGTTGGGCATCTCCAGGGTGATCTCCTCGACGGCGGGAGCGGCGGCCAGGGCCGCCTCGCCCATCCGGTACAGGCTGTCCTGCACCGAGTGGCTGTAGGTGGCGGCGAACACGCGCAACGCCGCCGCCCGGATCGCGGCCGCCACCGCCTCGTAGTCGCCGCCGGCGTCCAGCCCGGCGCCCGCGAACCGCCAGGCCGCCGTCATGCGGGTCGCCAGGATGCGGTCGGTCGTCGGCGGCAAGGTGGTGTACTCGTCCTGCAGGTAGTCGACGAAGCCGGAGCCGGTCGTCTTCATGACCGCCAAGCCGCGCACGCCGCCCACCACTGCGCGCGCCTGCCGGGTAGCGGTGACGCGGGCGAACGGCATCCCGCTCTCCGACCGGACAAAGCCGTGATCGTGGGGCTGTCCATCGATCCGTAGCCGGCTCCAGACGGTCTCCTCCACTTCGACCTGCGCATCCGACACCTGCCGGTAGCGGTCCAGAAAGCATTGCGCGATCGCCAGGGCGAACGGTTCGTTGGCGGCGTCGAGGTGCTCGGCGGCCAGCGCGTTGACCAGGTTCTTCATGGTGTCGGTGGGCACCACGGAGGAGTTGTCGGCGGCGGTGTAGGCGCGCGCGAAGTCGCCGTCCAGGGTCACCCGGACGCGCGCCTCACGCACCTCGTGGCGCGGGCGGCCGCGGTGCACCCGCAGCACCCGCACGTTCGCCTTCCCGTACTGCTGCCCGACAAATGACATCGCCGCTGCCGCGAGCGTAGTCCGCCAACGCGCACCGCGTCCAGCCGCCGCACATCAACAGGACTTGCCTCTGCTCGTGTGTATCATTATGATACATCTATGAGCGCGATACACGTCACCCAGGTCCCGCCGGAGACCGTGCGCTCCTTGAAGCGGCTGGCGCGCAGCCATCATCGGTCGTTGCAAGGCGAACTGCGCGCCATCCTCGAGCGGGCCGCCAGTATGGCGCCGCCGGAAGATGCCCGCGGTCCGCTCAAGCTGGTAACCGTCAATGTCGGCTATCGAGGGTCATGGAGCCGGGAAGAGATATATGGGGCGGATGGCCGGTGAGATTCTGTTCGTCGATACCAACGTGCACCTAGCCGTCACCGGTCTATCGCATCCAGCCGCTGTGTGCGAACCGGTAGAGGTTGGGGGCCAGCGCCAGCGCCTGCCGGAGGAATCGCTCCGCGTCGGCGAGATACTCCGGCGCGGTGGCCGCCGCGGCGCTATACAGTACCGCCAGGGCTTGGTGGATGCGCCAGTTCTCCGGTTCGGCGGCCAGCGCCGCCTCCGCTTCCGCGCCCGCCCGCGCCAGGGTCTCCTTCGCTGCCGCGGGGTCGCGGGCATGCAGCTCCGGCCAGCGGTCCGCCAAGCTCAGAAACCGGAGCAGCCGCGGCAGGTTGGCCAGCGGCTCGAAGGCGTCGATCGCCCGCCGCGCGGCGGCCTCCTCGTGTTCGGCGGCGTAGCTGCGCCGGAGTTCGACCGCGGCCGAGTAGATGGCGCGATTGGCCGCCAGCCCGGCCCCGACAAGCACCAGCGCCCCCAACGCGGCCGCGGCGCGCGTTTGCGGCCGGGCGCACAGCGCCATCAAGACCCCTCCCCCGCCACGCCGGCGGGCCGCGGGCCGGGCCGCGGCGGGACCGCGCAGCTCCAGATGAACAGCGAAGCCGAACAGCAGGGCGTACTGCAGGGACGACGCGCTGTGGTCGAACAGCGTCTGTATCTGCACGAAGGCCCCCGCCAGCGCCGCGCCGGCGAACAGTATCAGCGCCCGATCCCCGGCCGCCGCGCGTCTGCCGGCGCGCACCATGACGAACAGCGCCCACGCTGACGTCGCCAGGTAGGTCACCACTCCCGCCAAGCCCTTGGTCGCCGCCTCCTCCACCAGCTTGCCGTGCGCGTAGGCCACGTACACGATGTTCGAGTCGCCGTCGCCGGCGGCGTGCCGGCCGAACACCACGCGATAGTTGTCGGGCCCCCAACCCAGGAGCGGCCGTTCCGCGAAGCCGGCGAGACCCGCCCGCCAGGACGCCAGACGGTGTTCAAGCGTGCTCGGCGTACTGAGGTGATTGATCCGCGCCAGCAACGGGTTGCCGGAGGAGTCGATGAAGCGCCCCGGCAGGTCGCCGGCGACCGTCACCAGCAGGACCGCGCCGCCGGCGAGCACGGCCGCCGCCGCGCCGGCGCCCCGCGCTGCCGGCCCGGGCGCCAGGAACAGGTACGCCCCACCCAGGAACCCGACGGCGGCGACGAGTCCGACAAACGCACCGAGCGAGCCGGCCAGGGTGAACGCCCACAGGTGCAGGGCGGCCGCCACGCCCCACAACAAGCGGCGTGGCCAGACCCACGGGCCGCCGCCGCGATCCAATACCGACCGCATCAGCAAGCCGCCGGTCACCACCGCGTTGACCAGCATGTAGGCGCCAAGATAGAGCGGGTTGCCGAATACGGTCGCTATCTTCGGGTGATAGCGCTCCGAGAGATCGCCGAAGAATGGGACGCCCACGGCGTATGAGCTGGCCACCGCCAGCAGGGCGATCACCGCGCCGACGCCGGCGTTGACGCTCAACAGCGCGCGCCAGTCCCGCGCCGTGCGAAACGTGGCGGCGATGACCGCGGTAAACGCGAACCAGTGCGCCGCGTCGATGACGCCCTGCATCCATACGTAGTCGGACCACAGACTGCGCCGCGGGCTGACACCCAGGACGGCGGCCGCCACCGCCGCGGCGAGTGAGGCGGTGAGCAGGAGCAGCAACCGCGACCGCCGCGGCGGAGCGTAGGCGGGGCGCACGGCGGCGAGCACCACGTACAGGCCGAAGACCACTTCGATGGCCGCCCGCGAATACAGCGCTTTGCCGACGACGAACGGAAAGGCGGTCGCCGGAGTGACGATCAGCGGCGTCAGCAGCACCAGCGCGGCTCCCGCGCGGATGCCGCCGAGCAGGGTTCGTTCCAGGCCGCTCCGGTTCGGCATCAGGCCGGCGTGCGAGTCGCCCGGCAGCGTTCGCACGTCAAGCTCCCCGCCCGGGCAACGGCGACACGGTGGGACGCGCTATCGGCGTCGAATCAGCGAGCGCTCGGCACGGTCGGCGGCGTATACCCGCCCCCCGGCGGCACCGGTACGGTCGGCGGCGTATACCCGCCCCCCGGCGGTACCGGTACGGTCGGCGGCGTATACCCGCCCCCCGGCGGCGCCGGTACGGTTGGCGGCGTATACCCGCCCCCCGGCGGCGCCGGTACGGTCGGCGGCGTATACCCGCCCCCCGGCGGTACCGGTACGGTCGGCGGCGTATACCCGCCCCCCGGCGGCGCCGGTACGGTTGGCGGCGTATACCCGCCCCCCGGCGGCGCCGGTACGGTCGGCGGCGTGTACCCGCCCCCCGGCGGTAGCGGTACGGTCGGCGGCGTGTATCCGCCCCCCGGCGGCGCCGGCGGCGGGTCCCGGCCGCCGGGAATGGTCGGCGGCACGTCGGCCGGCAGGTCCCGGACGTCGAAGTCGTCCGGCAATACGGACAGTTCGGCTACGCATACGTCGTTCGTATCGACCACGCATGCCGTGCCGTCGGCGCGGCGGCTGATGACGTACAGGCGAGTGCCGGCAGGATAACGAATCACGATCAGCCAATACTCCGACTGATGGGACGATGCCGCACGATCGCCGGGCAGGTTCGGCAGGCTGGCGCCGGCGGACTCATTGGCCGGTTCCCGGCACGAGACCGGCGCCGCGGCGCCGCCCATGTGCAGCGTGTCGGAAACGATCGCGCCGTGGACTCCCGCGCCGCGGTCGACCAGCCGGATCGCCGCGTCCGCGCAGGTGACCGCCGCGGCAGGCGCCTGCGCCACCGGCGCCGCCGCCTGCTGACAGCTTGCCAACGTCAGCATCAGCGCGCCGGCTGCCGCCAGCGTGATTCGCCCTCGCGCGCGCATCGCCATCATCGCCGCATCCTCGCAGGCACTGTGCCACGCGACCATCGGGCTCGCAACGGGACGCCGCCATGAGACGCTGCCGACGCGCCCGAGCCTTGCCGCCGTAGGGCCGCGTCCGACAGACTGGGGTCACGGATCACGGATGGCTGACGAACACGACCACGGGCGCAACGGCGGGGCGGTCACCCTCGGCCTCGATCCCAGTTTCGGCTTTGGCGACCGCATCGGCTTGGCGACGCCCGGCCACGTGCAGGCGCTGCGCGCGGCCGGCGCGCCGATCCGGCCGATCTTCCCGCAGCAGTCGATCCGGGAGATGGAGCGCACCGGACGGACGCCCGCCGGAGTGATGACCGACGCGCTGGCCGGCATGGCGCAGGCCGGCTGGGACGGTCCGACCGGGGCGGACGCCGACCATCTCAAGACCCCGGAGGACGTCCGCGTGACCACGGAGGCGGGATTCCGCTTCTTCACGATCGATCCGTCGGACGCCGTGGACGAGCGCGCCGACCGCTATGACGAGGCGGCCCTCCGCGAGCGCTACGCGGCGGTCCGCGAACAGGTCGACTGGGTACCCGAATACGCCGGACAGACGGTGACCCTGCCCGGCGGCCTGACGCTCGACTTCACGGAGGAAGCGTGCCTGCGTTGCGCGGTCAAGTACGGGCCGGCGCTCAACCGCGCGGCCGGCCTGGCGCAGGAAATCCGCTCCCGCAACGCCGGCCGCGACTACGAGATCGAGCTCTCCGTCGACGAGACCGAGCAGCCGACCACCCTGGTCGAGCACTACGTCATAGCCGACCAGTGCCGGCGCCGCGGCGTCCCGCTGGTGGCGCTGGCGCCGCGCTACGTCGGCGATTTCGAGAAAGGGGTCGACTACAAGGGCGGCGTAGCGGCGCTGGAGCGGTCGCTGCGCCGGCACTTCGCCATCGCCCGCCACTTCGGTCCGTACAAGCTGTCGCTCCACTCCGGGTCGGACAAGCTGTCGATGTATCCGGCGCTGGCGCGCGCCACCGGGGGGTGCTTCCACGTGAAGACCGCCGGCACCTCCTACCTGGAAGCGTTGCGCGTGGCGGCCCGTCACGATGAAGCGCTGTTCCGGCGCATCGTCGCCTTCGCGCGCTCCCGCTACGACGCCGACCGGGCGACCTACCACGTCTCCGCGACCGTGGCGCAGACGCCGCCGCCGGCCGACCTGAGCGGGCCGGAGCTGGAGGCGGTCTACCTGGAGCGGTGGCGGGACGTGGCGCCCGGCGCCGGGTTCCGCGCGCCGGGACGCCAGATACTCCACTGCACCTTCGGGTCCGTGCTCACCCACGCCGAACTGGGACCGGCCGTGCGGGCGGTGCTGGAAGCGCACCCCGGCGTCTACACCGAAGTGCTGGCCGAGCACTTCGCCCACCACCTGCGCAGCCTGGCCGCCGGCATGTAGCGGCCGCCTCGGGCCGGCCTCAGCCGAGCAACGCCTGCACCGCCAGGTTGCCGGCGGCCAGCACGGCCAGCGCCATGGCCGCCGCGCGGAACACCCGCTCCGGCAGGCGCCGGACGATCAACACGCCCGCCGCGGCGCCGGCCAGCACCACCGGCGCGGCCGCGGCGTCGAGCGCCAGCGTGGCGCCGGTCATGGTGCCGATCGCCGCGTGAAACGGCGCCTTGAGCAGGTTGAGGATGAAGTAGTACCACGCCCCGGTGCCCATGAACTCCTGCTTGGGCAACCGCATGGCCAGCAGGTAGGCGGTCAGGATCGGGCCGGAGGCGTTGCTCACCATCGACGTGGCGCCGGCCAGGACGCCGAGCGCGATGGCGATGGCGGTCCGCGCCCCGCCGAGCTCCGGCCGCGCGGCGTCCGCGCCGGGCTCCTCCGTTCCCGCCGCGCCGCCGGACCGGCCGGCCGGCCGCCACGCCGTCACCGCGCCGGCCGCCACGGTCGCCACGACGATCGCCGCGATGATCAGGCGCAGCTGCGCGTCGTCGACCACCCGCAACAGCGCCGTCCCCAGGATGATGCCGCCGAGCGCCGCAGGCACCAGCCGGACCAGGTGCGAACGGACCACGTGACGCCGGAAGTACACGATCGCCACCAGGTCGGCGACGATCAGCAGCGGCAGCACGATCGCTACCGAGGCGCGCACCGGGAACGCCGCCGCCATCATCGGCGCCACCACCGGCCCCAATCCCGGCAGGCCGGTCTTGGTCACCCCCACCAGCACGGCGCTGCTCAGCAGCGTACCCCACTGCAGCGCCGTCAAGGGAAACAGCGATGGCTCCCGTCAGGAACGCCGGCGCGGCGCCGCACGGCCCCGGCCGCCTGCACGGGCGGGCGCAACCGGGGTAGGATCGGCGCACCGGCATGTTGTTTCTGCTCGGCGAAACCCTGCAGCAGGTGTACGGGCCGTTTCGCCTGCTGACCTCTCACGTCGTGGTGGCCAGCGTCGCGCTGGTGCTCTCGTCGCTGGCGACGTGGCTGCTGTTGCCGCGGGTCATCGGCGTCCTGCCCCGCGACCGCGGCCGCGAGTTCGCCGTCGACAAGGAGGCGGCGCTCGGCAAGCCGACCGGCGCGGGGCTGGCGTTCGGCGCCGTGTTCGCGGTCGTCGGCATCCTGACCGCTCCGCTGGAGGTGCCGTACATCGGCGTGGTGATGTGCGTGACGCTGGCCATGCTCGCCGGTTTCCTGGACGACAGCAGCGCCGGCGGATGGCACGAGTACCGCAAGGGGCTGATCGACCTCGGCATCGCGCTGGCGGCCGCGCTGCTGGTGTGCGACACCGAGCCGGCGGACATCTGGCTGCCGTTCACCACCGCCGTGGTGACCGTGCCGCCGGTCGTCTGCATCGCCGGCGGCACGCTGCTGATCTGGGGAGCGATCAACGCCACCAACTGCACGGACGGCGTCGACGGCCTGTCCGGCATGCTCGCCATCCAGGCGCTGCTCAGCCTGGGCGGGCTGCTCTACTTCATACTCGGACACGATCAGATTTCCGCCTACCTGCGGCTGCCGCACTACGTCGACGGCGCCGAGTGGGCAATGCTGTCGTTCGCGATGGTCGGCTGCCTGACCGGCTACCTGTGGTACAACGCCCATCCCAGCCAGCTCCTGATGGGCGACGCCGGCTCGCGGGCGGTCGGGCTGCTGCTCGGCGTCCTGGTCATCAACTCGGGCAATCCGTTCCTGATCTTCATCGTCTCCGGGGTACTGCTGGTCAACGGCGGCACCGGGTTGATCAAGGTGGCGCTGCTCCGCTTCCTGCGCGTGGCCATCTTCGCCAAGCTGCGGTTTCCGCTGCACGACCACGTGCGCAACAACCTGGGCTGGTCGAGCAGCCAGGTGGTGGTGCGGTTCGCGCTGGTGCAGATCATGTTCACGCTGGTCTCACTCGTCATCCTGATCAAGGTGCGCTGACCGGCCCACGCTCGCGCCCTCGACCGGATGGCCGTCCAGCGGGCGGCCGCAGTGCGGGCAGACGCGGCCAACCGGCGCTCCGCCGCTCTGGCGGCCGGCGCTCCGCCGCTTGGCCAGCTCCTCGATGAACCCGGAACTGACGATGCCGGTCGGCACCGCCACCAGGCCGATCCCCATCACCGCCACCAGCCCGCTCAGCAGCCGGCCCCAGCCGGTGACCGGCACCACGTCGCCGTAGCCTATGGTGGTGAGCGTGACGACCGCCCACCACAGCGACGACAGGATGTTCGGGAACTTGTCGGACTGCGCGTCCCCTTCGATGTAGTACATGAGGATGGAGGCGACCAGCAGCAGCAGGGCGGTCATCATCACCGTGATCAGCAGCTCGTCCCGCCGGTCGCGCAGCACCTTGCCGAACAGCGCCACCGAACGGACGTAGCGGCCCAGCTTCAGCAGCCGCAGGAAGCGGGCGATGCGCAGCACGCGCACGATGCGCAGGTCGACGCCGATCAGGAACGGCAGGTAGAACGGGACGATCGCCAGCAGGTCGATCAACCCGGCCGGCGATACTGCGAAGCGTAGCGCGCCCGCCACGCCCCCCTGGGCCGGGCGGCGGTAGCGCGCCGTCCACAGCCGCAGCAGGTATTCGACCGTGAACAGCGCCACCGAGGTCACTTCCAGCGCCCGCAGCGCCTGCGCCACCCCCGGCGTCACCCACGGCAGCGTCTCCACGATGATCGCCCCGGCGTTGACCACGATCACGCAGATGATGGCTACGTCCACGGCGGCGCTGAGCGGGTCGTCGTCGCGCGCGCGCTCCAGCACCTCGTACAGGCGGCGGCGCAGGGTTTCGATCATTTCGCGGTTGACTGTAAGTGGTAGCGTGTTTAGCGTAAACTCATCGTCATGCAGACGCTTCTGGCAACGCTCACGCTCGTCGTGGAACGGATTCCGCACTTCGCGGTCGGCATGCTGCTCGTCTTCCTGGGCAAGCTCTTCTACAACCTGACCACGCGCTACCACATCGACCACGAGATCGCCGACAACGGCAACGACGCGATCGGCGTCAGCTTCGGCGGCTACCTGCTCGGCTTGGCGTTCGTGGTCGCCGGCGCCGCGCGCGGGTCGGGCGCCACGCTGTTCACCGATCTGGTCAACCTGGCGTTCGTCGGCGCCGCGGCCATCCTGCTGCTCCGCCTGAGCGGCGTCATCAACGACTGGCTGGTGCTCCACTCCTTTTCCATCGAGCACGAGATGGTGAAGGAGCGGAGCGCCGGCACCGGCTTCGTGGTCGGCGGCATGACCATCGCCACCGGACTGATGATCTCCGGGGTGATGGAGGGGCAGAGCGCCGGCTTCCTGACGCTACTGCGCGACCTGGCGGTCTACTGGCTGGTGGGCCAGGCGCTGCTGGTGCTGGACGGGCTGGTGTTCCAGGCCATCACCGGCTACGACGTGCACGGCGTGATCGAAGACGACAAGAACGTCGCGGCCGGCGTCAGCTTTGCCGGGTTCCTGGTGGCGCAGGGCGTGATCGTGCGCACCGCGGTCGCCGGAGCCGGCAGCGATCTGGGCGCGGAGGTGCTGATCACCGCCGGGATCGGCGTCTGCGGCCTGGTGCTGCTGGTGGCCGGCCGCGTGATCGCCGACCGCGTCTTCCTGCCCCGCGCGGCTCTGTCGGATGAGGTGAAGTCCAAGCGCAACACCGCCGCGGCGGCGATCGCCGCGGCCAGCTTCATAGTCGTGGCGCTGATCTACTCCGGCGCCGTGGACCCCAACGTGACGTTGGCGCCGGCCGCGGCGGACGCGGCCGTCACCCCGTGACCGGGCGATCCGTGACCCGGCGATCCGTGATCGGGCGCCCCGTGATCCGGCCGCGCCGGTTTGCCGGCAAGGCGGCCTGCGCCATAGCGGTCGGCAGCATCCTGCTGCTGGTCGCCGACGATGCGTTCGCGCGGCGCTTCGGCGGGTTCTCCGGCGGGCGGTCGTTCTCCAGCTTCGGCTCCTCCCGGTCGTTTTCCTCCCGTTCCTCCCGCTCCGTGTTCGGCTCCGGCAGCCGCACGACCACCACCCGCAGCACGCTGTCGGGCACGCGCGGCGTGTCGTCGCGCTCCAACACCGGCGGCGTGAGCCGCGCCCAGTACGACCGTTCGCGCGCGGCCGGCACCACGTTCCAGAACCGCTCCCAGGCGGAGTCCGCCTTCCGGCAGCGCAACGCCGGGCAGTACCCGTCGCGTTACACCCAGCAGCCGGCGACCCGGCCGGCGCACGTCCCGCAGACCACGCGCGTGGACGGCCGCAACGTCAACGTCACCTACAACGCCGGCCTGGGCGGCTACGGCTACCTTCACCCCACCCTGGGCACGTGGATCCTGTATGACGCCATGACCGACGCCGCCATGATGAGCGTGCTGATGAACCGCAACGGCTACTACTACGGCGCCGCTCCGGGCACCTACTACGGGGGCGGCGGCGGCTTCATCAACGGGTTGATCGTGATCGCGCTGATCGTCGGCGTCACGTGGCTGCTGCTCCGGTCGGTCGGCCGCCGGTACTGACGACACCCGGATGCGAAGGGCCCACCCGTGAGCGGCCTGTTTGGACGCCTGCTCGGCCGCGGACGGCGCGCGGAGCAGGAGCCGGCCGCGACCTCGACCGCCGATCCGCGCTTCTGGCGGCAGCTCGGCGCCGGAGGATCGGTGAGCCTGCGCGACTTTCAGGCGATGGCGGAGGCGGCCGACCGCGGCCTTGCCGCCGACAGCCTGGACTACCAGATCGAGCACAAGCGCGCCATTCAGGTGCGCTCCGCCACCGGCGCGGTCGTCGCCGAATACCTGCTGTTCGATCTTGCCGGCGCCGAGCGCATCTACTTTCTGCTGGCCGTCATCAGCGGCGGCGGCGCCCCGGAGCTGCGGATCTACTACATCGCCGACGGGCTGACGCCGGGGCCGCGCGCGGCGATCCTCGACGCCGACGGCACGTGGTTCTTCGAAGCGCCGGCCGACCCGGACCGGTTCGTCCCCGCGCAGCTTGAGTTCGCGCGGTATCCGGCCGTGCCGCCGATCATGGACGGCGACCGTGAGGTGGAAGCGGAGTTCGTCTCGCACGGCGGTCCGCTGTACGGCGACTACACCGACCGCGGCGGCGCGCGCGTGCCGGTCATCCTGATGGAGTACGAAACCCAGGCGGAAATCCAGAACCCGCTGCTGCTCATCGTCGAGGAGGGAGGCCTCGACACCCGCGGCGATTCGATCCCCGACGGCGGCTTCATGACGGTGCTGATGGGCAGCCGCATCGTGCGGAGTCAGGTGGAGGTGTTTCCGGGTTGAGCCGGTCACTCACCTTCTACAGCGACAACAGCTCCGGCGCGCACCCGGAGGTGATGGCCGCCATCGCCGCGGCCAATCACGGGCACGCCCTGGGTTACGGCGAGGACGACCATACGCGCCGCAGCCACGCGGCGTTCGCCCGCCACTTCGGCGACGGCGCGCAGGTCTATTCGGTGGTCAACGGCAGCGCCGCCAACGTGGTGGCCGCGGCCGCCTGCTGCCGGCCCTACGACGCGGTGATCACCACCTCGGCCGCGCACCTGGCGTGGTCGGAGTGCGGGGCGATCGAGCGGATGGTCGGGTGCAAGGTGGTGGAGGCGCCGCACCGGCACGGCAAGATCGACGTGGAGGCGGTACGGCGGCTGGTGTCCGCCGCCCCCGACCACCACACCAACCGTCCGCGCCTGATCTCCATCACGCAGGCGACCGAGATGCTCACCGTATACGCGCCGGCGGAGATCGCCGCCATAGCCCGGCTGGCGCACGAGCACGGCCTGCTGCTGCACGTGGACGGCGCGCGGATCGCCAACGCGGCCGTCAGCCTCGGCATGGGGCTGCGCGAGTGCACGCGCGACCTCGGCGTCGATCTCCTCTCCTTCGGCGGCACCAAGAACGGGCTGCTCATGGGCGAGGCGGTGATCGCGTTCACGCCGCTTGAACACGTCGGCTACGTGCGCAAACAGGGGCTGCAGCTCCTGTCGAAGATGCGCTTCCTGTCCGCTCAGTTCAGCGCGCTGCTCGAAGGCGATCTGTGGCGCCGCAACGCCGCGCACGCCAACGCCATGGCCGCCCACCTGGCCGCGCGTCTGCGCGCCGCCGGCGTGGAGATACTCCATCCGGTGCAGGCCAACGGCGTCTTCGTGCGGCTGCGTCCGGCGGTGATCGAAGCGACCATCGGCCGCTTCCCCTACTACGTGTTCGACCGTGAACGGGGCGTAGCCCGCCTGATGACCACGTGGGACACCACCCGGGAGTTTATCGACCGCTTTGTGGACGCCGTCCTTGCCGTTCCGCCGTAGACCGTGGTGATCGCTCGCAACGGCGATCCGGTCGCACGGCTCGTCAGCATCAGCGGCCCGCGGGGCAAGCGCCGGTTCGGGGCGTTGCGGGGCCGGATCACCGTCGATGACCGGTTCTTTGAACCGCTCCCGGAGAACGAACTCATCCGCTGGGAGACCTGATCCATGCGGATTCTGCTGGACACCCATGCGCTGCTGTGGTGGCTGGCTGGCAGCGATCGGCTGTCAGCGGTTGCGCGCCGTGCGATCGCCGACGAGTCCCACGAAGTATTGGTCAGCGCAGCATCCGCATGGGAGATCGCAACCAAATATCGCTTGGGACGACTTCCGGGCGCGGCCGCGGTGGCGGAGGACCTCGGCAGATATATCCCGGATCAGGGCTTCCAAGGTCTCGCAAATCACTGTGGCCGACGGCGCACGCGCCGGGCGCCTGCCGGGCCCGGTCCGCGATCCATTTGACCGGATGCTGATCGCGCAGGCGTTGGCGCGCGACATCGCCCTGGTGTCGATCGAGAAGCCGTTCGACGGTTACGGCGTCCGGCGTATGTGGTAGGCGCCGGCACCGGCCCGCGGCGTTTGGCGGCGGCGCCGGACCGGCTGGCGGCGTGTTCGGCGCCGCGGGGATTACTCGTCCGCGATCTCCACCAGGAGCTGCTTGCCGTAGAGGGTCTGGCGCGCCCAGTACAGGTTGTCGAACTGGTCGTAACCGCGCCGGACCAGAATTGCCCTTGCGGCCGCCCCGGAGCCGCCGCTGCCGGTGTTGTCAAACGTCACGGTCGGACTCGACGTGTAGCCGCTCCCCGGATCCGTGAGCCTCACCGACGTTACCCGGTCATTCAGCACCGCAATGGCGGTCGCGGTCCGGGCGGGGTTTCCACCCGAAAAGGTAACCGCCGGAGCAGATGTATAACCGCTTCCTGGGGTGATCATCACCGACGTAACCACATTAGTGATTTCCGCGCCGGCGTTCGCACCGGATCCGTGAGGTGGTCCCGGTTGTTAGGACAGTTCGAGGGGTAGGTTAAGGTGTATCCGTCGGTTGTCAACCCACCCCTCCTCTGAATATCCGGTGACGGTAGCCGGAGGTGAGATCCGGGGCCGGGTTCGCGTCTCCCTGCGGATCGCGGCAGACCTCTTGTTCCCGGAACCTGCCGTTTCAGCCCCATCCCCATGTCCATGCGGACTACGCCACCTGCGCGGCGAGCACGCCGCTGTAGGCTTCCGCAGGCGTCCGCCCAGCCAACGCCGAGTGGGGGCGTACCTCGTTGTAGTACTTCATCCACTTGGCGATCTCTCGGCGCGCCGCGAAGCCGTCCGTCATCTCGTGCAGGTACACCGCCTCGTACTTCAACGACCGCCACAGCCGCTCGATGAACACGTTGTCCATGCAGCGCCCACGACCGTCCATTGAGCAGCGTATGCCGGCCGCCTCCAACTGTCCCGTCCATGCCCGGCTGGTGAACTGGCTGCCCTGATCGGTGTTGACGATCTCCGGCGTCCCGAAGCGCTCCCGCGCCTCCGCCAGCGCCAGCAGGCAGAACTCGCAGTCCAGCGTATTCGCCAACTGCCACGCCAGCACTCGCCGACTCGCCCAGTCCATGACCGCCACCAGGTACAGGAACCCGTCCTGCACCGGGATGTAGGTGATGTCCGCGCACCACACCTGATTCGACCGCGTAACGGTAAGCCCTCTCAGCAGATACGGATACACTCGGTGATCCGGGTTCGGCACCGTGGTGCGCGGCTTGCGGTAGATCGCCGCCAATCCCAGCAGCCCCATCAGCCGCCGCACCCGGTGGCGGCCTACCAGCATCCCGTCCCGCGCCAGATGGCGGACCATCTGGCGACTGCCGTAGAACGGATAATCCATGTACAGCTTGTCGATGCGGCCCATCAAGTTCAGCGTCGCCGCGCTTTCTCCGACCGCCTCGTAGTACAGCGCCGAGCGGCTCACGCCGAGCAGCCGGCACTGGCGGCTCAAGCTCAGACGCGAATGCTCCCGGTCAATCATCTGCTGTCGCTTCTGTGGGCTCAGCGACTGAGCCCGCGCGCTAAAAAATCGCGCTCCACGGTCAACTCGCCGATCTTGGCATGCAGGTCGTGGATCAGCGCTTCCTGATCTGTGTCGCCGCGCTTGCCGGTCGCCGCGAACAGTTCCTCGAGTCCGTCCTGGGCTTGCCGCTTCCAGCCGCTCACCTGATTCGGATGAACTTGGTGCTTGGCCGCGATCGCCTGCACCGTGCGGTCCCCGCGGAACGCCTCCATGACCACCTTGGCCTTGAACTGCGCTGTGAATCGGCGTCGTTTCGTCGCCATCCCGTTGGCCCTCCTCATGGCCTCGGATACACCTTAGCCTCCTGTCCAGTTTTCCGGGACCACCTCACCGTCGCCCGTAATCGACACGGTCGGGGCGGAGGTGTAGCCGCTCCCTCTGTTCGTGAGGGTGATGCTGGTCACCTCTCCGTTCGTCAGCGTCGCGCTGGCGGTCGCACCGGTCGCCCCGGATCCGCCACCCGTAATCGACACGTTCGCAAAGGTGTAACCGCTCCCTCCGTTCAGGAGGCCCAAGAGCTTGACGACACCGGTGATTGAGGCTGTACCGGTTGCCGCAGTACCACCGCCGGTCGGCGCTGAAAACGTCACGGTCGGGGCAGACGCATAGTCGCCTTCGTCCGTGACCGTCACTGCCATACCGAACGGCCCGACTGCGGTTCCGGTTGCGTCGGAGCCGCCCGCCGGCGCCGGGGAGAACGAAACGCTGGGGGCGGAAGTGTAGCCGCTGCCGCCGTCGGTGAGGGTGACGGACCGGACCTCGCCGGGGTAGCTCTGATCTTCGGCGGTGAGCACCAGCACGACGGCGCCGGCAGTCACTTCGGCCTTGAGTTCCCACTCCGCGCCGCTGACGTCGGCGTCGAAGACCGGCTGAAACGAGAGGTTTTCGAGCGGCAGCGGCTCCCCGTCAATTGAGACGCGCACCGCGGCGGCGTTGGCGGCGGTGATGCGATCCCATGCAAACGGGTCGGAACGGTTGGAGGTTTCGGCCCAGATGGCCCCGTCATCGTCGCGGAAGTGCGCCGGAGCGATCGCCCAGCGCTTCTCCGTCTCCTGCGGCGTTGGCGGTGGCGCCGGGTCGGGCGCGGGGGCCGGTGGCGGTTCGCCCGCGCCGCCGGCGCCGGGCGTGGGGGCGGACGGCTGCGCTACCGGCTCGCATCCCGTGATGGCGATGCCGGCGGCCGCCAGCATCAGGACGGCGGCTACTGCGGCGCGCCGTGCTCCCGGACGCGGCCGGTCAGGCTTGGCGCCGCGGCCGCCGCGGCTGAGACGTGGCCGAGCGCGCTCGTGCTTCCCCGCCGGGGGGGGGGACTCTCCACCTTTCGTCAAGGGTGAGAAGCCATCGGTTTTGGTCCGTTGAACCGCCGGGGTTGGCCGAGCGTGTTGTAACGTCTCGGGCCGATCTGCACGCCCGGTGCGCAGCTGGCGAGCGCGGCGGGTCACGCCGGGGCTCCGCTGTACTGGGGATCGAACAGAGTGCCGTCTCGGAGCATCGCGCAGGCAACTTTGAGCAGGCGGTCTGCCACCGACCGCAACGCCCGAGCATGGCCGTGACCGCGTGCGCGCAACTCCTGGTACTTGGTCTTACTGCGCGGATCGCGTTGCGCCGCCACCCGCGCCCAGTGGTACACGGCGTCGCGCAACCGGTTATGCGCCGCCAGCCGCCGCACGACGATCAGGCTCTTGCCCGAACGCCGCGTCACCGGCGCAGTCCCGCATAGGCAGCGTAGCGCGTGGTAGTCCCGGCCTTGCACCGCATCCGGCGCTTCGGCGAGCAGCGTCGTGGCGACCGTCGTTCCCACTCCGGGTACCGACAGCAGCACCGTCGCGTCCGGGGCCGCCACCTCTGCATCCGACCCGGCGTCGTCCGCCGACGCCGCCGAGCGTTCCAACAGTTCATCAAGCTGGGCGCGCGACTCCGCCAGTTGCTCGTTGACCACCCCCAGGCGCTTGACCAGCAAGCGCACGTGCGCCTCGGCAGCCTTAGCGGAACCCGGCGCCAGCGGTGCGGTCGGTTCCCGCAGCCGAGCGTGCAACTCCGCCGCATCAAGGCGCCGTATCCGGTGCTGCTGCAGCAGCTTGGCAAGCGTGTTGGTATGGCAGTTCGCCGCCATCTTCGGATTCGGCAGCCGCTGCCACAGCGCCAGCGCGAACCGCGACGTCACCTCGTCCTTGCCCACCGCAGCCAGAAACTGAGGATAGTAGCGCCACAACTGGTCCCGCATCCGGTTCGCCAGTCGCATCAGCTCGCGCGTCAGATCGTCCTTGATGCGCGACCACTCTCGCATCTCGACCTGCTCCGCGTTAGTCGGCTGCAGCCGCCGCAGGCAGTGCGGGTCCGTGCACAGCGCCGCCGCCAGCACCCGCGCATCGCGCCGGTCGTCCTTGGCCCCGGCCGGCGACAGCCGATCACGGAACCGGTCCAACTGCTTCGGATTGATCGAGTGCACGGCGAAGCCGCGCTCCATCAGGCTCTCCACTACCGGCCCGCGCGGCGTCTCGATGGCCACCGCCACTGCCTCAACAGTGCCCGCCACCGACACCAGCCAATCAGCAAGCGCCGCCAGCCCCGCGCCGCCGTGCGTGAACGCACGCTGGCCGGCCACCTGCCCGGCGGCATCCACCACGCACACCTGGTGCGATTCCGAACCCCAGTCCACCCCCGCGAACCATTTATCTGTGTCCCGAGTCAAGACATCCTCCCCGTCATCCAGTTTCCGAGCCACTCGGGCCTGCCAACGATACCTGCCGGTCCCTGTACTGGCGCTCGTAGCGCAAACTCTCCACGGGGCATCTATCGTCGGCCGACCGCCGGAGCGCTGGTCCCCCCCAGGTGCTTCGGAGCGCAAGGGGTGTTTGGCTGCTTCCGGCGTCCTGCCCGGCTCACAAGAACCAGTTGCCTTGTGACCCTGGCAAGAAAGGTACAGGGGGGGTAGGAACTGGTATGTGTTTGCTTCTGTGGTCACCCGGTAGCTCCTTGCGCGCCTGCGGCGCCGCCTGCTGAGTACCGGACCATAGCGGCTGCGCGCCCGCGTGTCAAGCGCGCGGGGCGCGCGCAACCGGTTGTCCGTCTGGACTCCCGGCCCGCGGCGCGTTACCGACCGCGCTGCCCCCGTCGTCCGCTCCGCGTTGGTAGTCCAGAGCGGACCGTCGGTGAGCGCCGCGCGCCGGTGGCCGCGCATCCCGACGCGCATCACCGAACCGGACCGCAGGCGCCTCGCGGCCGAAGCTGTGCTCGGCTCCTCGCCCCTTTCCACCGCCTCTGTTCGTGTGGATATCGCTCACCCACACCGCCGTCCGAAGTGCTACAATGCAGGTCGCGGGGAAATGGCTTGCCCTGCGTCCGAACCTCGGGGATCATGCTCGGCTTGAAGGCACGTTGAGGAGAGAGATAGATGGGAGCGACCCACGTTACGGTGACCGTCCGCAACCCGGCCGATCCAAGCAGGACCTGGGAGGGGCTGTTCCTGGTTGACACGGGAGCGACCGACTGTCTGGTGCCGCGTCCCGCACTGGAGGCGATCGGCCTGACGCCCAGAGGCCAACGCGTCTACGAGCTCGCCGACGGACGCAAGCTGAAAGTAGACATAACGGTTGCGGAGGTCGAGTTCATGGGCGAGATCGTCGGCGGAACGATCATCTACGGGGAGCCCGATACCGAGCCGCTGCTCGGCGTTACCGCCCTGGAGTCGGTCGGCATCGAAGTCGATCCGACCAACCACCGCTTGCAGCGATTACCTGCCGTCCGCCTCAAAGGCTACCGGTAGCATCACGGAAGGACGATTTCTTTGTCAGGCAGAAGGGCCAGGTCGTCGCGCTGGGCGAACCCGGACAGTTGCGAGGCGTTGTTGAGCCGCACGTCGAGCACCCGTTTGACGCCTGCTTCCCGCAGCAGCCCGAAGAAGCGGCGCGCCGGTTTGCGGGTAAAGCCGATGGTCGCGATTCTCACCGCGGTGACGCGGTGCTTTGCCAGCAGCGCCAGAAACGCCTCCAAGGAGTGATTGGAATGGCCGATGGTGAACACCCGAGGATCGGTCATCTCGACGAGGCTTGGCGTTCGACGGATTCTACAAGCTCCCGGTAATGGCGGCACTGCACCTCCAGACGCTGAAATCCCGTCGCGTGCTTCTTACAAAATCTACCAGTAGTGTCCGGTCATAAATCAAGCAACCGCAACTGTTTAGCGGACGGGTCCGGTTCCGAACTGTAATCTTCCATCGTAAGTGCTTCATGTAGCGGTACTTGCTCGAATGGCATGACCGATAAGATCTGTAGCATTGTGTAGAGCGGCGTGTCGATCCCCAGCCGCTTGCGGATAATCGCGACCAGCACGTAGACCGACACCGCTATCCACAGTTGCGATTTCACGGCATTCTCCGAAACTCCCAGAAAACGCTTCACCCGCAGGTGCTGTTTGACCCACTTGAAGAACAACTCGACCTGCCACCGACTCTTGTACAAACCACAGATCGTCAGCGCATCAAGTCCGGTCCGGTTGGTGAGAAACACCAGTGTTTGGCCGGATTGTGGGTCCCTGTAGCGGACACGCCGCAGACGGTCCCGGTACCTCAGCTTGGCCTGCGCCCCACCCAAAGCGATGATCTGATCCGAGATGACTCCTAGCGTTCGGTCCGTCGGCGTGGAGTACAGGCGCCGGTAGCGGATGTTCTTCTTGGCACGAGTCACGAAGAAGGCGCCGGCCTGGTCCAGCGCGTACAGGCGTTGAAAGTCGATGTAGGCGCGGTCCATGACGTACGTCGCGCCAGCCTCCGGCACCAGCAAATCAAGCACGTTGACGTCGTGTAACCTGCCGTCGGAGATGTGAATGAAACTTGGGATCGAACCTCGTAAGTCCAACAGGGTATGCATCTTGACCGCCGCCTTGGTGGCTCGGAACGCCGCCCAGGGGAAGATCGACAGGCAGAGATCGACGGTCGTGGAGTCCAGCGCGTAGGCGGTCTCGTTCAACTTCGTGGCCAACATCTCGTCGGCGTACAGTGCGCGCGCCTGCACGATCAACCGTTGGGCGAAGTCCGCGTAGATCCGCCAATCGCGCCGCTCGTTGGCATCGGCCAAGGTAGAGCGGCGCACCGGTGTCCGGAATCCACAGTGATAGAGCTTGGTAGAACGAGCCGCCAGGCAGGCTTCGATGTCGCGCAGACTCTCGCGGTGCGTGAGTTGCGCGAAGGCGAGCGCACGATAGTGCTCGGTGCAGCGTAACGTACGGACCTTGCGGTCGCCGGCGTAGCGATCGACGATGCGAGCGAAAGTCGTCCACGGCAGGTAGTTCATTACCTGGGAGAACAGGGTCTGGCCGAAATACATGCCAGCAGGTTAGGCGAATGCGGCCGAGGGGTGCTGCACCGAGCCGCCGGTCGGCTGTGGCGAACCGACCGGTACGCCGGACGGCTGTGGGCCAGCGGATCGCGTGAGACGGCCGAATCAAGTTCAAGTCGCCACCACCCGATTTTGCCTGTAACCTTTATGTGTGTAATCAGTTACAATCACGCGATGGTCTCCAAACCGGACAGTACTGAAAATCTACCTCGTCTGCGCGGCGACTTGTTGACGCGCGTGAATGGCTGAACAGTACGCCCTTCTGACCGGTGCAGCGCCGTCATGAACTCTTGACACAGGTTCTGTCCTCTCAACCGCTCGGGATCGCCAGTCAGTGTCCGAAACGCGGCCACGCACCACGTTTCCGTCGATTCGACCGCCGGCGCCGGCACGTGGCGCTCCAAATCATTCGGCGAGAGATGCTTGAAATCACCGGCGAACCTGACAATCGATCGGATTTCGTCACCACGTCGTATCGGAGCCGCGGGATTCACGACAGCGTAGCCAAGGTTGCTCGTAGTCCAATTCCGAAAACCACGATCGGATAGTATGTCCGAGTCCAACTGGAAAACCAGTAGATCGCATCGTTTCGCTGACAGGCCATCGTCGAATAGACCGCCGCGTAGATAGGCCGCCACCCGCGACTCGGGTGGATTCTTTCGCAACCAGTGTACCACCGCATGCCAACCACCGTCCTTCGGCTTGGTTCTGTCGCTCTCCGGCTGAAGAGTCACGAACACGGGTTCGAATCCCCTATTCGCCAGCGATGCTCCCAAGAAACTGACGATCGCATGAACGTCCGTCAGGCCTTCGCAGACGACTCCGATTCGCATAAGCCTACAAATCCTCTCCGAGGGCCCCGACTATCTCCCCGTCCAGCCAGAGCTGAGAGAGATTGCGGCCATTCTTCGCTTGCTGCCACTCCTCCCGAGTCATCTCCCGGTGCGGCCTGAGTCGCGTTACGGTTGTGTGGCCATCTTGGTTCCGCGCCACTACGAAGACCCTCTGATGGTCGTCGAACAGGTCGAATGCGTCCAGCGAAGTCGGGTTGTGACTGGTAAGAAACACTTGCGATGGTCCGCAGATCGACGCGTCGGAGGAAGATTCGTCCGTTATCCCTATAATGCTCTCAAGAAGAGCTCTGGTCATCCGCGGATTCAATGAGTTATCCACGTTGTCAAGAGCGAATACCTTGGGCGAGTCGTCATGCGCAAGCAGAACCGCAACGAACAAGAGAAACAGCGTCCCTTCGCTGCTATCGTAAGCGGACAGAGTCTTCCGCTTGGCATGCATATATTTGTCAAGAAAGTATACCATGTCATCCCCCTGATTCGGCAACGCCCTGGAAGTGAGTGACTTGGCGATTCTCCCTACCTTTACGGTGCTTGCCCACTGTGGCATGAATGCAAGATCAAGCGCTTGGTCTTTTAATTTGAATGTCGAGGAGTGCTTGCCCTTGGTGTTTTCCCATTGCGCGATCAGTCCGCGAACGGCCTGCGGCAGCCCTTCGCCATGCAGACCAATCGGTGGCGTATCAACTCTTCCGGGTGTCAGACCTCTCAGAAAGTCAGTTTGAGGAGAGTATATCACATATTGCGAAAGCCTTTGCATGGATGTTTCTACGGCGGCGGGAAACTTCAGGAACGGTGTGCGGACTTGATCCCAAATGCCTCGATGACGGTTCAAGATGCCGCGTATGCTTTCTCCGAGCACCCGCGCTCCGTTAGGACCACGACCGAAAATCTGAGTTTGCCCTTGCATACAGCGCTCACTGAAAAACGCCAACAATGGCTCTTCTTCCCTTCCGGTGAGGTTGATGCGGTACTCCAGGTTACCCGGCAGGATGGCAGTGAGCTGGAGCGTTCGGGGCGACTTCTCCTTCTTGAATGCCGATTTCATTAGTTCCGGTGGGGTTATCCGAACCCCTTTTCTGCTCAGATCGGTTTCTCCCAGACCGCGATCGATGGAAGCCGACAGGACACCGATCGCCTCGAGGATGTTGGATTTACCGGCGCCGTTACCGCCGATGAACAGGTTGACCCGCCCTAATTCGATGGTGGCGGCGCGAATCGACTTGAAGCGCTCCACGATCAGTTTCTTCAGCATCCGCACCGCCTCCGCAACGGTAAGATTACCATACTACGCTTGCGGTCGGTCACGGAACCCAGGTCTCCACTGCGTCCGGATCGTCAAGCGGGATGCCTTGCACGCCGCGCGTCTTGTCGTCTACGCCGAGGATCAGCGTACCGCCGCGGCCATTGCCGAACGCGGCCAGTTCGTCGGCCAGCGCGCGCCGGTCCGGGGCGCGGACCCGGCCGCCCGTCACCAGTACGCTCTTGAACTCCAGCCGCCCATCCTCGCCCAGCCGGATGCGCCGCATCAAATCACGGTCGGACATGGTGAGCGGATACTACCATCAAGAGCGATGACACCGCCGGAACCGGTCGCATGCATGGATGGGTTGACATGAAGGGAGTATTCTGGCGGAAGATAGATCGTCGTGAAGATACCGGCCGGAAAGAGTCTGCACGTCACCGGTGGGACCGGCTTCGTCGGCAGCAACATCGTCAAGGTCGCCGTCGAGGAGTACGGCGCAACGGTTTCACCACCGTGCGCCGACGGCGGCAGCACGCCGTAGCATGACAGGTCAGGCCGAGTTACGGCAGATGCGCGCCCGGCTCGAACGCCGGGACGACGAGCGAAGGGCGCTGCTGGCCGCCCGGCTGCGCCGGGCGCGCGCTGACTTCCGGATCATCGTCGATCACGTCTGGGCTGCGTACCGGCCTCGTCGCATCTGGCAGTGGGGATCGCTGATCCATGACGCCCACTTTTCGGAACGGTCGGACATCGACATCGCGCTGGAAGGCGTCACATCGCCGGCGGAGTACTTCGCCATCATCGCCGACGCGGAGGCGCTGACCCGCCTGCCCGTGCACGTCGTCGAACTCGACAAGCTGCACCCGGCGTTCGCCGAATCGATCCGTGCTGAGGGCAGGATTGTCCGTGGCGACCGAAGCCGAGCTGTTGCCGGCGCAGATCGAACGGATATCCGGCGTGGTCGACGGCATGGCGGCCAAGCTGGAGGCGTTTCTGACCGATGAGCTGCCAGGAATCGGGCGTTCGGCGGTTTCCGCCGCCTACGTCGCGCAGACGCTGGAGAACACCTACACGGCCTTGGAGACCCTGTTCCTGCGTATCTCCCAGCACTTCGAGAACGCTCTGGCCGCGGATCGCTGGCACGCCGACCTGCTGGACAAGATGACGCTGCACATAGCCGGTATCCGCGAGCGGGTGATCGCCGATGAAACGGCGCAGCTGCTGCACGAGCTTCGGCGCTTCCGCCACTTCAAGCGCTACTACTACGAAATGGACTACGACTGGACGCGGCTCGATTATCTGTGCGGCGTCTACCGGCGCGTGCTGCCGCTGGTGCGGCGCGATCTGGACCGGTTCCGCGGCTTCCTGGCGCGCACGCTGCCGTAGGCAGGTCGAGTCGGACATCGTGAGGATTCTACGGGATCAGACCGCCCGCGCGAAGCGGGCGGTCACGATCGCGCGGGCGCCACGGTCGCCGACGCCTGTAGCCAAGCCGCGTCCGCTATCCGAGCGCCCAGGCGCCGCGTTCCCGGGGTTAGTTGCGGCGCGGCTCCTAATCGTCGTCCACGATGGTGATGGTCGCCGTGCACCGCCCGCAGGTCACCTCGTCACCATAGTGCTCAACATCCGGGGTGAGTATTATCTGGAACGTCTCATTCTCTTCCTTGTCTTCATCGCCGTGAATGCCGAACATCCCCCGATACATCACGCAGTCGTAATCGCCCACACGATCACGTTCACGGCAGTTAAACCGGTCGTTGAAGGCATGGTGTAACCCTTGGAAGAGGGACTCCAACGTCGTGGCTTTCCGCAGGGTAGTCGCCTATCGTAGCTGTGCCCTCCTTAAAGGCGACGTTTCACCGTCCCGCTCCTTCGGCGCTGTTCGCCACCTGCGCCGGTCAATCTACCATGTCGGCCGCCGAGCTGGCCGGCCCCGCTTCCTGCACTTCCTGGGAACGCTCCACCAACCGCTGCTCGAATTCGGCCGGCTCCATCAAGGTGACGTAGCCGCCCATCTGCGCGTGGGCTATGCCGCAGATCTGCGCGCAGCCCGGCCTCCGTATCGTCACTGACACCAGCGCACGGGACATTCGGCGCCCGGCCCTTCCCCGGTGGTGAACGACCACACGGGGCCTTTGGTGGTGGTGGCGCCGACGAGACGGCCTACATTGTTCACCTCTACGGAATGCACCGCGTCGACCCGCCAGTAGTAGGTATTGCCGGCCAACGGCCTGTAGAATTCTTCCACGGTGTTGCCCACCGGCAGCCCATCCTCGTCGAGCGCGGAGTGCCTCCATATCGTCCAGGCGGTACCGTCGAGCACGGACCTCGCCACGTAGCCGTAGTCGTCCCTGACCCCCCACCCACTTCGGTCGAACCGCTGGGCGGCGGCGACCGCCTGCCTCGTGACCCCCCAGTACAGGTCGTAGCTGATGGTGGCCGTGGCGCTGGCGGACCAACTCAGCCGCACCCCGTCATCGGTCTGCGGTTCTCCTCCGTACGGTCGTACAGTCACGCCGGTCGCCCCGTCGCGGGGTTGCGGATTGCTCACCGCGGACGTCGGCTCCGTCTCCTCGGCAGGCGGCGCCGGCTCCGGAGCCGGCGCCGGGGCAGGAGCCGGAGCAGGCGCTGTGGTGAATGACCACACGGCGCCGCGGGTGGCGCCGGCTTCGTTCTTTGCGTCCACCCGCCAGTAGTAGAGCGTTCCGGCATCCAGATCCGCCGAGGCTGAGATCCTCAAGGCGGTGAGCGCGGTGTTGATAGGCGTATCCAGGTCGGTGTTCTCGGCGGCCCAGTACACGTCGTAGCTGAGCGCGCGCGGCGCGGCGGCCCAACTCAAGAGCGGCCCGCCAACCGTCACGCCGGTCGCCGCGTCACGCGGCTGCGGACTGCTGGCAGCTCCGGGAGGCGCGCCGGCTGCGGCCGGTGGCGCACCGTCGCCCGGCGCCGGACTCGGGGCCGGCGGCGTATCGTCGCCGGGGGCCGGACCTGGGGCCGGCGGCGTATCGTCGCCCGGCGCCGGACCCGCGGTCGGCGGAGCGGGCCGGCCGGCGGGGATGATGGGCGCCACGTCGTCCGGCAGCTCTTCCAGGTCGAAGTCATCCGGCAGGTCGGTCACTCGCGCTATGCACTCGTCGTCGGTGTTGACCACGCAGCTCGTGCCGTCGGAGCGGAGGCTGAGGACGTACAGCCGATTACCTCCGGGGTAGCGGATCACGATCAGGTAGTACCGCGACTGCTGCGCCTGCGCCGCCCGGTCGTCCGGCAGGCCGGCCAGCGACTGATTCACCGGCGCCGAGCACGTGGCCGGGGCCGTGGCGCCGCCCATGTGTAGCGTGTCGGCGACGATCGCGCCGTGGATGTCCGCGCCGCCGCGGTCGAGCAGCGTGATCGCCGAGTCGTAGCATGAGGCCTGCGGCGCCGGGGTTGGAGCCGGCGTCGGCGTAGGGGCGTCCGCCGTCGGGGTGACCTGCTGGCAGGCGGCCACGATTCCGGCCAGGATCAGTAACGGTACCCACCGTGCCCGGTTATTCCTCGTCTTCATGCGTCTCCACCTTGCCGTTCCGGCGCTGTTTCGCCAGCCTGCTACCGGTCAATCTACCAACGACGGCAGTATCCTCGCAACCACGCCCGCGGCGGCGGCGTTACGCGATTACCGGGACGTGAGCGAAGCGGGCGACGTCGACCAGGCCGAGGTCGGAGATGCGGAGCTCGGGAATGACCACCAGGGCGAGCAGGCTGAGCTGCATGTAGCCGTTGTTGAGCGCGCAGCCGCAGTCGCGCATCGCCTGCATTACGCGCGCCGACTTGGCGGCAACCACCTCGGCGCGCTCATCGGACATCAGGCCGCCCACCGGCAACTCCACCAGGGCGGCCACCTCGCCGTCGCGCACCACCACCACCCCGCCGCCCACGTCGGCCAGCGTATTCACCGCCTGCGCCATCGCCTCGGTCGAAGCGCCGGCCACTATCAGGTGATGGCTGTCGTGCGCCACCGTCGAGGCCACCGCGCAACGGCCTCGGAACCCGAAGCCGTGCACGAAGCAGTTCACCACCGTCCCCGCGCCGCGGTGGCGTTCCACCAGCGCCAGCGGCAGCACGTCGTTCGCCAAGTCGGGCTGCGCCACCCCGCCGCTCACCTCCAACGCCGCGGTCAGGCGCCGGGTCGGCGCCTGGTTCTCCACCACGCCGATCACGTTGGCCGTCACCGTGCCCTCCGCCCGCCCCGCCGGCACCGCGAAGTCCTTTGCCGTCACGCGGCGGGCAAGGCGCACCGACCGGCGGTAGCGCGCCTCGTGCCGCCACGCCGGCAGGTCGAGCAGCAGCCTTCCGTCCGCCGCCGCCACTTGGCCGCCAACGATCACCATGCCGGCGGCGAAGTCTTCCAGGCTGTCGGCCAGCACCAGGTCCGCGCACCGCCCCGGCGCCAGGCAGCCGAGGTCGCGCTCCACCCCGAAGTGCTGCGCGGTGTTGATGGTCATCATCTGCAGCGCCACCAGCGGGTCGCAGCCGAGCTCCACGGCGTGGCGCAGCACCCGGTCCATGTGCCCCTCCCGCACCAGGGTGGCGGCGTGCGCGTCGTCGGTGCAGAGGATGAACTGACGCGGGTCCAGGCCGCGCTCGGTGACCGCGGTGATCTGCGCGGCCACGTCGTGCCACGCCGAACCGAGCCGCAGCATCGGGCGCAGGCCGCGGCGGGCGCGCTCCACGGCGTCCACCTCGCGCGTGTTCTCGTGATCGTCGGCCGGGCCGCCGGCCACGTAGCCGTGAAACGGGCGCCCCAGGTCGGGGCTGGCGTAGTGGCCGCCCACCGTCTTGCCGGCGCGCATGGCGGCGTCCACTTCGGCGCGCATGGCCGGATCGTTGGCGGCCAGGCCGGGGAAGTTCATCATCTCGCCCAAGCCTATGACCCCCGGCCACGTCATCGCCTCCGCCACCTCGGCCGGCGTAATGCGCGCGCCCGGCGTCTCCAGGCCCGGCGCCGAGGGCACGCAGGAGGGCATCTGCACGAACACGTGAATCGGCATGGCCGCCGCCTCGGCCACCATCAGGCGCACGCCGTCGAGCCCGAACACGTTGGCGATCTCATGCGGGTCGGCGAAGATCGCCGTGGTGCCGTGCGGCAGCACCGCGCGCACGTACTCGGTGATGGTGCACATGCTGCTTTCCACGTGCATGTGGGCGTCGGTCAGCCCCGGAACCAGGAAGCGCCCCTCGGCATCGATCACGCGCGTGCCGGCGCCGGCGCAGTAACCGGCATCCTCCGTGATGCAGGCGATGCGCCCGCAACGGACGGCGACGTCGATGCCGGCCACCACCTCGCGGGTGAGTACGTTGACCCACCGGCCGTTGCGGATCACCACGTCCGCCGGCGCCCGGCCGGCGGCCACGTCGACCAGCTCGGCCGCAACCTCATGCCACGGTTCGCGCTTCGCCACGGCTCCGTCCGCCGGCCGGCGCCTGACGCCGGCTACTTCCAGTCGTCGTCGGACGGCCAGATGTTGTGGCTGCCCGCGCCCGCTCCGGCCGGCCGTTCATCCAGCCAGCCCTTGACCGTTTCCCGCCACTTGAGATAGTGCGGCGTCCGCAGGTGGGCCTGAAAGGCCGCTTCGTCCACGTACACCTCGTAAAGCCATATCAGGTTCGGGTCGGCGCCGTCCTGGATCACGTCGAACCGCAGGCAGCCCGGCTCGTCGTTCACCGAACCGCGCGCGTCGCCCAGCATCGCTTCCACGAACTCGGCCTTGTGTCCTTCCTTGATCCGGATCGGCGCGATGATCACGTGCATGTGTGTTGCTCCCCGTCTTCGAGTGTGCCGGATTTGCGCTCCGCGCGCTACTCCGGCGGAGGCGCCGGGTCTCCGGCAGGCCGCCCGGGCCACGCCCGGGCGCCGGCAACGTAGGTGGCGCGCACCGCCCGGTCGTCGCCCAGGATGGCCAGCGCGAACAGCATGTCCTCGACGCTCGACGACAGTTCGTGCCGGGCGGCCAGCACCGGCGTGGCGGTCGGGTCCAGCACCACCAGATCGGCCCACAGGCCCGGTTCCAGCGATCCGATCCGGTCGTCCAGGCCGAGCCGCCGGGCGTTGCCGCGGGTGGCAAGGTGGAACAGCTCGTGCGCGGACGGCCGGTACCCGCGCAGCATCGCCACCTTGTACGCCTCGCCCATGGTCTGCAGCATCGAGTAGCTGGTGCCGCCTCCCACGTCGGTGGCGATGCCGACGCCGACCGGCCGTTCGCCGTCCCGCAGGCGGCGGAGATCGAACAGCCCCGACCCCAGAAAGGTGTTCGACGTCGGGCAGTGCACGACCGTCGCCCCGGCCTCCGACAGCCGGGCGACCGAGCGCGCCGGCAGGTGGACGCCGTGCGCGAACAGGCTGCGGGGGCCGACCAGACCGAAGCGGTCGTAGACGTCGGTGTAGTCCCGCGCCCACGGAAAGTCCCGCGCCACCACGGCGATCTCCGCTTCGCTTTCGGCCAGGTGAGCATGCACGTGGCAGCCGGGATACCGCGCGGCAAGGTCGCCGGCGGCGGCGAGCTGCGCCTCGCTCGAAGTGACCGCAAAGCGGACCGTGATCGCGTACCGGAGCCGGCCGCGGCCGTGCCAGCGCTCGAGCAACGCTTCGCTGTCCCGCGCGCCGGCGGCCGGGTCGTCGAGCAGCCCCGCCGGCGCGTTGCGGTCCATCATGGTCTTGCCGGCCACGATCGCCATGCCGCGCCGCTCGGCGGCCGCGAACAACGCCTCGGCCGCCGCGGGGTGGACGGTGGAGAAGACCACGGCGGCGGTCGTGCCGTGCCGCGCCAGCCGATCCAGGAAGACCTCGGCCGCCGCGCGCGCGTGGGCGGCCGACCCGTAGCGCTGCTCCTCCGGAAAGGTGAACCGCCGCAGCCAGTCGAGCAGGTCCGCGCCCGGCGCAGCCAGCATCCGGTATTGCGGAAAGTGGACGTGGGCGTCGATGAAGCCGGGCAGCACCAGCGCCGCGCCGTAGTCGTCGACCGGCGCCGCGCGGAACCGGTCGGGCAGGCCGGCGGCCGGCCCGCGCCAGGCGATCCGTCCGTCCGCGCCGACCGCGACCGCGCCGGCGGGATGGAACCGCACGGCCGCCTCCGTCCCCACCCGCGCCGGGTCGCCGCGGTAGCTCAGCACGGCGCCGCGCACCACCCGCCCGGCGGCGGCGCTCACGGCGCGACCCGGTCTTCGATCCGGAACCGGAAGATACGCTCCACGTTGGCCAGCGCCGCGGCGCGCTCGACCGCCGCGCCGTTGCCGGCCCGCTCCCCGAACGCGGTCAGGATCATCTCCTTGTCCGCGCCCTTCACCGCAAAGATGAACGGAAACCCGAAGCGGGCGCGGTACCGGGCGTTGAGCGCCCGAAAGCGGGCAAACTCCTGCGGCGTCAGCCGGTCCAGGCCGGCGCCGGCCTGCTCCTTCCGTGACTCGGCCGCAATCCCCGCGCCGCCGGCGACCGCGGCCCGGTCGGCCAAGTCGGGATGGGCGCGCAACAAGGCGAGCTGCGCGTCCGGCGGCGCTTCACGCACGGCGGCGGCGAACGCGGCGATCATCGCCGCGCGGTCCGCGAACGGCCGCGCGCCGGCCGCGCGCTCGGCCACCCACGGCGAACGTTCCGCCACGTCGCCAAAGCGGGCGGTGAACGCCACGGCGTCAAGCGCGTTGACCGCGGCAATGGTCAACGGCGGAAAGGTCGGCATCAAGGCGGTGCGGCCCGGACGGCGGCGCGCAAAGGACGCGCCGGCCGCCGAGCCTGAAAATCGGCGCTGCCGGGCGTTACTCCGGCAGCGTGTCGTCGACGCCCCGCACGTACCAGTCCATGCCGAGCAGCACGCCGTCGTCGAGCACCTCGCCCTCGCCGATCACCATTTCGCCGTCCTGGTTGTAGATCGGTCCCGTGAACGGGTGCAGCTCGCCGGAGGCGATCATGGCTTCGGTCTCCCTGGCCATCGCCGCCACGTCATCCGGCAGGTTGGTGTAGTCGGCCATCACCACCATGCCCGGACCGAGTCCGTCCCAGGTGTCCGCGGACTCCCAGGTGCCGTCGAGCACCGCTTGGGTGCGGGCGACGTAGTACGGACCCCAATCGTCGATCACGGCGGTGAGCTGCGCGTTCGGGGCGAACGCCAGCATGTCGGACGCCTGCCCGAAGCCGATCGCGCCCTGCTCCTGGGCGATCTGCAAGGGAGCGGTCGAGTCGGTGTGCTGCACCATGATGTCCGCGCCCTGCCCGATCAGCACCTTGGCCGCGTCCGCCTCCTTGCCGGGATCGAACCAGGAGTTGACCCAGATCAGCTTGATCTTGAAGTCGGGGTTGACCGTCTGCGCGCCGAGCATGAACGAGTTGATGCCGCGCACCACCTCCGGGATCGGAAACGACACGATGTAGCCGGCGATGCCGGTCTCCGACACGCTGGCGGCGATCTGACCGATCACGTAGCGGCCCTCATAGAACCGGCCCGAGTAGGTCGATACGTTGTCGGCGCGCTTGTAGCCGGTCGCGTGCTCGAACATCACGTCCGGGAACCGCTCGGCGACCTTGATGGTCGAATCCATGTAGCCGAACGAGGTGGTGAAGATCAGGCCGGCGCCCTCGCGGGCAAGGCGGGTGATGGCGCGTTCCGCGTCCGCCCCTTCGGGGACGCTCTCCACGTAGATCGTCTCGACGCGGTCGCCGAGCGCCTCTTCCACGTCCAGACGGCCTCGGTCGTGCTGGTAGGTCCAGCCGTGATCGCCGATCGGGCCGACGTAGATGAAGCCGACCTTCAGCTTGTCCTGGGCAAATGCGACCGCGGGCAGCGCCAGCGCCAACGCGATCACCAACAATCTCTTCATCGAGCTCTCCTTGCGGGGACGTTCCCCATTTCGACGATGATGACGGGCCGCCGCTTGAGCGGACGCTATCGTTCCGGCACGAACGGCTGCCCAATACAAGCAGGAGTGTTCGCCTTCGTCAAGAAACGGTTGCCGGAGATCAGCACCAGCGCCGCGATGGTGGCCAGATAGGGAAGCGAGGAAAGGAGTTGCGGCGCGACGGCGATCCCCACCCCCTGCGCGTACAGGCCGACGATCCACACGGTGCCGAACAGGTAGGCGCCGACCACGACCCGCCGCGGCGCCCAGGTGGAGAAGACCACCAGCGCCAGCGCGATCCAGCCGCGGCCGGCGGTCATGTTCTCTATCCACTGCGGGGTGTAGACCAGGGAGAGGTAGCCGCCGGCCAGCCCGGCGCAGGCGCCGCCGAAGGCTATGCAGGCGTAGCGCACGGCGATCACCGGGTAGCCCAGAGCGTGCGCGGAGTGGTGATTGCTGCCGGTGGCGCGGATCACCAGGCCGATGCGGGTGCGCGCCAGCGTCCAGGCGGTGAGCGCGGTGACGGCCACCGAACCGTACACCAGCGGGTCCTGGCCGAACGCCACCGGCCCCACGAACGGGATGTCGGTGAGGAAGGGGATGCGCACCGCATGCAGCTTCACGCCGGGGAGTCCGGTGAAGTTCTCGCCGATCAGTCCGGCAAGTCCGAGCCCGAACAGGGTGAGCGCCAGCCCGGTGGCGACCTGGTTGGTCACCAGCGTCTGCGTCAGGTACGCGAACAGGAGCGCGACGCCGATGCCGGTCGCCGCCGAGACCGCCACGCCGGCCGCCGCCGACCCGGCGGTGTAGGCGGCCGCGAAGCCGCTCACGGCGCCCATGATCATCATCCCCTCCACTCCCAGGTTGAGGACGCCCGCGCGTTCGACCACCAGCTCGCCGACGGCGGCCAGCAGCAGCGGCGTCGAGGCGGTGATGATGGTGAGGACGACCGCCTCCAGCGCGTTCACGGCCGCGCCTGCTCCGCCGCGCCGGCGTCAGGGACCAGGCGGACCCGCAGCCGGTAGCGGATCAGCGTGTCGCAGGCCAGGATGAAGAACAGCAGCGCGCCTTGAAACACCTGCGCCGTCTTGTCGGAGAGCCCCAGCGAAATCTGCGCCCCCTCCCCGCCCAGATAGCTGATGGCCAGGACGATGCCGGCCAGCAGCACCCCGATCGGGTTGAGGCGGCCCAGGAACGCCACGATGATCGCCGTGAATCCGTACCCGGGCGAGATCGACGGCTGCAGCTGGCCGACCGGGCCGGCGATCTCGCCGATGCCGGCCAGCCCCGCCAAGCCCCCGGAGAGCGCCAGGCAGAACCACACGACGCGCGGCCGGGAGAAGCCGCCGAAGCCGCCGGCGCGCGGCGCGTCGCCGGAGACCCGGACCTCGAACCCCTTCAACGCGCGCGCCATGAACACGAACAGCGCCAGCACCGCCAGCAGCGCGAACGCTCCGCCCAGATGCACGCGGCTGAAACCGAGCGTCGGCAGGAGCTGAAAGCCCCGCAGTTCTACCGATTCCGGGAAGTTGAACCCGCCCGGATCGCGCCACGGACCGCGCACCAGCCAATCCAGCACGAACTGCGCCACGTAGACCAGCATCAGGCTGGTCAGTATCTCGTTCGCTCCGAAGCGATTGCGCAGCAGCGCCGGAATCGCCGCCCAGGCCATGCCGCCGCACACGCCGAGCGCCAGCATCAGCGGCAGCGCCAGCGGCGACGCCCACTCCGTGGCCAGCACCGGGATGGCCGCGCCGGCGACCGCCCCCGCTATGAGCTGCCCTTCGGCGCCGATGTTCCAGACGTTGGCGCGGAAGCAGACCGCCAGGCCGGCGCCGATCAGCACCAGCGGCGTCGCCTTGACGATCAGCTCCTCGATCGACCAGAGCGTGGTGACCGGTTCGACGAAGTAGACGTACAGCGCCGGCAGCGGCGCCAGCCCGCGAACGGCGAACAGCGCGCCCCCCACCACGCCGGTGAGCAGCATGGCCAACAGCGGCGAGACCAGCACCATGGCGCGGCTCGGACGCGGCCGCCGGTCGAGTTGCAGCGTCACGCGCCGGTCTCCCCCACGCCGGCCATGAGCAGGCCGACGCGCTCCCGGTCGATGCGGTCCGCCGGGTACGCCGCGGAGAGCTGCCCGCGCGAGATCACGGCGATGCGGTCGGCGATCTCGAAAATCTCGTCCAGGTCCTGACTGATCATCAACACCGCGGCGCCGTCCTTGGCCAGGTCGGCCAGCACCTGCCGGATCAGCGCCGCGGCGCCGGCGTCGACGCCCCAGGTCGGTTGATCGATCACCAGCACCGCCGGCTTGCGGTCGAGCTCGCGCCCCACCACGAACTTCTGCAGGTTGCCGCCCGACAGCGCGCTGGCCTGCGGATTGACCTGGCTGACGCGGACGTCGAACCGCTCGGTCACCCGTTGCGCCACCGACCGCGTAGCCAGCCGGTCGATGAACCCGCCGCGCACCATACCCCGGTCGGACGCGTGCCGCGTCAACAGCACGTTGCCGGCAAGCTCCATGCCCGGCACGGCGCTGTGGCCGAGCCGCTCCTCCGGCACGAAGGCGGCGCCGAGCCGCCGCCGCGCGGTGACGCCGCGCGTCCCGCACGGCTGCCCGGCGATCGTGACGGCCGCCGGCGATGGCGCCAGGCGTTCACCGGACAGCGCCTGGAACAACTCGGACTGGCCGTTGCCGGCGACCCCGGCGATCGCCGTCACCTCGCCGGCGCGGACACAGAGGGTCACGTCACGGAGCGCGACGCCGAACGGTCCTGCGGCCGGCAGCGACAGCCCGTCGACGGTGAGCGCCGCCGCTCCGCCGCGGGCGCGCCCGGCGGCGCGCACCGCATGCACGTCGTCGCCGACCATGAGCCGCGCCAGCGACGCCGCCGTCTCCGCCTGCGGGTCGACGTTGGCGACCACGCGGGCGCGGCGCAGGATGGTGGCGTCGTGGCAGAGCTGCCGCACCTCTTCGAGCCGATGGGAGATGTAGAGCACGGCGCAGCCGCCGGCGGCCAGGCGGCGCAACGTCAGGAAGAGCTGATCCGCCTCCTGCGGCGTCAGCACCGAGGTCGGCTCGTCCATGATCAGCAGGCGCGGCTCCTGCAGCAGGCAACGCACGATCTCGATGCGCTGGCGTTCTCCGACCGACAGGTCGGCCACCAGCGCGCCGGGTTCCAGCGGCAGCCCGTACTCGGCGGACACGGCGGTGACGCGGCGCGCCAGCGAGCGCAGATCGAACCGGCCGGGCAGCGCCAGCGCGATGTTCTCCACCGCGGTCAGCGCGTCGAACAGGGAGAAGTGCTGGAAGACCATGGCGATGCCGAGCCGGCGCGCCGCCGCCGGGTTGGCTATCGACACCGGCCGGCCGCGCCAGCGCAACGCCCCGGCCGTCGGCTGCAGCGCCCCGTACATGATCTTGACCAGAGTCGACTTGCCGGCGCCGTTCTCGCCGAGCAGGGCGTGGATGCGGCCGGGCCGGAGCCGGACGTTGACCCGGTCGTTGGCGGTGAAGCCGCCGTACCGCTTGACGACGTCGAGCGCCTCCAGCAGATACGCGCCCGCGGCGGCCATGTCCGGGATAGCTCAGCCTTCGTCGACGATCAGCGACCGGAACCGCTCTTCGTCCCACTCGGCGCCCCATCCCGGCAGGCCGCCGGGGGCGACATGGCCGTCCCGCACCACCGGCGCGTTCACCATGCCCCAGCGCTCGCCCTCCTTGCGGAAGGCGTCTGCGGCGGCGCTCATGTACTCGAAGTAGCTGGTGTTGTCGATGCAGCAACCGAGCGTGGCGTGAACGTGACCGTACAGGCCGCCGGCGGCGTTGAGCTCGATGGTGGTGTCGTACATCTCCGCGAAGTGCGCCATCTTCAGGACCGGCGTCGTCCCGTGGCGGGCGTTGGCGCGCAACAGGTCGGTGGCGCCGTGCATCAACCACTGCGTGGAGATGCCTACGTCGTGCATCAGCATCTCGGTGGCCATCACCGGCACGTCGAGCGCGGCGCACAGCTCCTGGTAGTGGTGCATCTTCTGTTCGTGAAACGGCTCCTCCAGCCAGACGAAGCCGAGCTCCTCCATGACGCGGCCGACCTCGATCGCCTCGCGCAGGTCGTAGGAACAGACCGGGTCGTTGATCAGCGCGAAGTCGTCGCCGACCAGGGCGCGCGCCTCCGCGAACAGCGGCAGGTCGGCCTTGCCGCCCTTGTAGGTGTGGAACTTGTAGGCGTCGATCCCGATGGCGCGGGCGGCGTCGATGTGCCGCAGGTAGCCGGCGCGGTCCATGTCGCCGCCGGTCAGATAACAGGCAATGCGCTCGCGCACGCGGCCGATCAGGGCGTGCACGGGCAGCCCGGCCGCCTTGCCGGCGATGTCCCACAGGCAGTTGTCGAAGTCGCCGAACCAGCCCGGTTTCTGGTACACCCAGCGGGTCCCCTTCTGGAACATCTGGTAGAGCCGCTCGCGGTGCAGCGGATTCTCGCCCACCGCCATCGCCCGCACCAGGTCGACCTGGTATCGGTCCATGGTGGAGGCGGTCATCCGGCCGGTGATCCCTTCATCGGTGCGCACCTCCACGAAGCGCTCGCGCGGGTTGGCCGGAGGCGTCAGGATCGGCGCCCGCTCCGCGTTGACCCCGGCCCGGTACTGGATGCGCCGCAGGCCGGGCACCTGCACCAGCTGCGGCACCCGGCCCGGGCCGCCGCCGTCCGGCAGCTCCAGCGTGATCAGCTTGACGTCGGTGATCCGCATGACGCGTTACGACGGCGCCAGCGGCGGCATGCCGGGGTGTGAGCCGCCGGCGTTCTTGGCCAGGTTGCCGCCGTCGAGCGGCACCAGGGCGCCGGTCATGAACGACGAAGCATCGGAGGCGAGCAGGACGGCCAGCCCCTTGATCTCGTCGGGCCGGCCCAGGCGGCCGATCGGCAAGCCGCGCAGAAAATTGCTGCGCAACACGGGATCGGCCTCCATACGCTGCCGCAGGCCCCGGTTCTCGATCTGGGCGCAGACGATGGCGTTGACGCGGACGCCGAGCGGCGCCCACTCCGAGCTCAGCTCGCGGGTCATCTGCGCGACCGCGCCCATCGCCATGCCGTAGGCGAGGTGGTGGCGGCCGAGCGCGGTGATCCCGCCGATGGAGACGACGCTCATGATGCTTCCCTTGCCGGCGGCGATCATGCGGCGGCCGGCCTGTTGCGTGCAATGAAAGCGGCCGATCACCAAGTTCTGCAACGCCGCGCCGAGCTGGTCGGCGGTGAGCCGCGCCGGGTCGTCGGTGACCCCTTCGCCGGCTACGTTGCCCAACACGTCGATCCGCCCGAACTCCCGGTCCAGCGTCCGGTACAGCGCGTCGATCCGGTCCGGCTGCGCGACGTCGCACGTCACCGGGACGGCCCTTCTGCCGAGCGCCGCTATCGTCCCCGCGGTCCGGTCCATGCCGGCCGCGTCAATGTCCGCCAGCACCAAGTCGGCCCCGTGCTCGGCAAAGCCGATAGCCATGGCGCGTCCCAAGCCGCTGGCCGCGCCCGACACCACCGCGACCCGGCCGGTCAGGTCAAACGGATTGCCGGACACTGCGTGCCTTGGGAGCGGGAGCGGTGGTGCGTTTGACGGTCGGCATCGGGATACGGGAACCTCACGCGCGGCGGGGAGTCGGGTTTCGGCAATGAAAGCACATTCGGCGGCGATACGGAACCGGGCGGCGGACCGGAACCCGGCGGCGGACCCGGACCGCGCGGGCCGGGCGCCGGGCGCCGAGCCGCTGCTCGGCTGCTACCGGACCATGGTCACGATCAGACGGTGCGAGGAGCGGCTGGTTCGGTCGTTCCGCGCCGGCCTGATCTACGGCGGCTGCCACACCTGCATCGGCCAGGAGGCGGTCCCGGCCGGCGTGAGCGCCGGCCTGCGCGACGACGACCTGATCTTCGGCACCCACCGGGGCCACGGCCACGCGCTGGCCAAGGGGCTGGCCCCGGTCGAGCTGTTCGCCGAGCTCTACGGCCGGGCGGGCGGAGCGTCCGGCGGCCGGGGCGGCAGCATGCACCTGTTCAAGCCGGAGATCGGGCTGATGGGCACCAGCGGCATCGTCGGCCCGAGCATCCTGCTGGCCGCCGGCGCCGCCTACGCCTTCAAGCTGGCCGGCTCCGACCGGATCAGCGTTGCCTACTTCGGCGACGGCGCGGTCAACAACGGCGCGTTCCACGAGGGCTGCAACATGGCGGCCGTCTGGGAGCTCCCCGTGCTGCTGGTCTGCGAGAACAACCTGTACGCCACCGAGGTGCCGTTCGCCACGGTGACCAAAGAACGGAGCGTCGCCAGGAAGGCGGACGCCTACGGGCTGTGGCGCGCCGTGGTCGACGGCAACGACGCGCGCGCCGTCTACCGGGAAGCCGCGCAGGCGATCGCGCGGGCGCGCGCCGGCGGCGGGCCGACCCTGCTGGAATGCCGGACCTACCGGCAGCGATCGCACGCGGAGGGGATGCGGGAGACCGGCTACCGGAGCCGGGAAGAGGTCGAGGAGTGGAAGGGAAGCGACCCAATCGCGGCGTTGCGGACCGTGCTGACCGGCGCCGGAGCGGCCACCGCCGCGCAGCTGGACGCGCTGGAGACGGAGATCGGCGCGGCGGTCGAGTCCGCCGACCGGGCGGCGCTGGCCGGCGGCGACCCCGATCCGCGCACCGTGCTCGACCACGTCCTGGACGGCCAGGACGCGACGCGCCAAGGCCCGGTCCGCCCGGACCGGGACCACGGGTAGGCGCGCGCGATGCCGGAGACCGGCTACGTCGAGGCCGCCCACGCGGCGCTGGCGCAGGCGATGGAGCGGGACGCCGCGATCTTCGTGGTGGGCGAAGGGATCGGCGAGCGCGGCGGCAACTTCGGCACGACCACCGGCCTGTACGCGAAATACGGCCCGCAGCGGCTGCGCGACACGCCGATCTGTGAGCGCGGCTTCTCCACCATGTGCGTCGGGGCGGCGATCGCCGGCGCGCGCCCGGTCGTCGACCTCATGTTCGCGGACTTCGCGCTCGACGCGTTCGGGGACCTGATCAACCAGGCGTCGCGGATGCGGTGGATGAGTTCGGGGCGGATCGCGGTGCCGATGGTGATCCGCGCCTGCATCGGGCTGCACCGCTCCGCCTCCTCCCACCACTCGGGCAGCTTCTATTCGTTCCTGGTCCACCAGCCCGGTTTCCACGTCGCCTTGCCGTCCGGGCCGCGCACCGCCAAGGGGCTGTTGACCACCGCGCTCCGTTCGCGCGACCCGGTGGTGTTCATGGAGCACCGGGCGCTGCTGGGGTTGAAGGAGGAGGCGCCGGACGGCGACTACGCCATACCGTTCGGCCGGGCCGAAGTGGTGCGGCAGGGGGACGACGTCACCATCGTCGCCATCTCGGCCATGACGCCCCGTTGCGTGCAGGCCGCGGCGATCCTGGCGGAGCAGGGCGTCTCGGTGGAGATCGTCGATCCGCTCACCGCGGCGCCGCTCGACGTCGCCTCGATCAAGGCGTCGGTGCGCAAGACCGGCCGGTTGCTGGTGGTGGAAGAGGACTACGCGCCGTGCAGCGTGGCCGCCGAGATCGCCGCGCGGGTCGGCGACGAAGCCTTTGACGATCTGGACGCGCCGATTCGGCGCCTGCACTGCGGGTTTGCGCCGGCGCCGTACAGCCCGGCGCTGGAGCGGGCGGTCGTCATCGATACCGGCGCCATCGTGCAGGCCGTCCTCGACCTGCGGTCCGAGTAGGGAGCGGCGTATGGCGGTCGCGGTGATGGTCCCGCGGCTCGGCTGGTCAATGGACTCCGGCGTATTCGGGGAGTGGCTCAAGCGGGACGGCGATGCGGTCACCGCCGGCGATCCGCTCTTTTCCATTGAAGGCGAAAAGGCGATGGAGGAGGTGGAGTCCGAGGACGAGGGGATCCTGCGCATCCGGCCGGGAGTCGCCGCGACGGGCGCGGAGCTCACCGTCGGGACCGTGATCGGCTGGCTCCTCGCCGACGGGGAGGCGGTTCCCGACGCCCCGGAGCCGGCGGACGCCGGTACGGCGGCGGTGACGGCCGAAACGGCGCCCGGCGTAGCGCCGCCCGTGACTCCGGCCGGCCTGCAGCCGGCCGGGCCTCAGCCCGCCGCGCAGCCGGTCACGTCCGCCGCTGCCCATCCAGCGGGGTCGGACTTTCGACCGAAGTCGGACCGTCGACCGGAGTCGGACCTTCGACCGAGGCCAGACGGCCGGCCCGCATCGAGCCCTCGCGCCAGGCGGGTCGCCCGCGAGCTCGGCGTCGATTGGCGGCTGGTCTCCGGGTCCGGCGCGGGGGGACGCATCCGCGAGCGCGACGTCCGCGCGGCCGCGGCGCGCCGGGCTGCCGGCGCCGTTGCGCCGGCAGCCGCTCCTCCGCTGCCCGACCTGAGCGCGTGGGGGCCGGTCGAGATTCTGCCGTTGCCGGCCGCGCGGCGCCAAGCGGCCGAACGCCCGGACGCGGCGGCGCGCACCGTGCCGATGGCGTCTCAGCTCGGCGCGGCCGACGTCACGCGGTTGGAGGCGTTGCGCGAACGCTACGCGGCGCGCGCGCGGGCCGCCGGCGGCGCGCTCACCATGACGGCGGTGCTGGCCAAGGTGGCCGCCTCCGCCCTCAAGGCGTTCCCGCACTGCAACGCCGCCATCGACCCGGCCGGCGGCCGGCTGGTCCGCCGCGGCTACCGCCACGTCGCCATCGCCGTGGAGACCGGGCACGGCGCCGTGTTTCCGGTGGTCCGCCACGCCGACCGCAAGAACCTGCTGCAGCTGTCGGCCGAAGCCGCCGATCTGTCCGCGCGGGCGCGCGCCGGCGCGCTGCAGCCGGCCGAGACGCACGGGGGCTGCCTCTCCGTCTACGCGCTCGGCGGCGCGGAGGGCCCGGCCGCGCCCGGGATCGGGCACTTCACCCCGCCGGTCCGCGCGCCGGAAGCCGCGATGCTCGGCGCCGCCCCGGCGGCGCGCGAACCGGTGTTCGACCACGCGGCCGGCGTCTCCGTCGACCGGCTGCGGATGCCGCTCTCCCTCACCTGCGACCAACGCGTGATCGGCGGCGCTGACGGAATGCGGTTCCTGCGCTGGATCATCGACGCGCTGGAGGAGCCGCTGCTGCTGGCGCTGGAAGGGTGACCGTGAGCGTCACCCCGGCTCGTCGACCTCGATGACGTAGGCGGCGCTGTCGCCGGCGGTCACCTGCGGCCGGGTGCGCACCAGCAGCACCCGCCCCGCGGTGGCCGACCGCATCTCCGCCGCCGTGCGGCCGTCCGCGCGCCGGATCACGCCGAGGCGGTCGCCGGCGGCGACCCGGTCCCAGACCGCGACGCCGGGCAGGAACAGGCCCGATGTCGGCGCGTGATTGGCCAGCTGCAGGTGGCCGGAGCCGGCGCGGTCGTCCTCGACCAGGTAACGCGGCCGCTGCCGGGGATGGTCGCCGGCCACGATGCCGAGCAAGGCCAGCAGGTTGCGCAGCCCCTGCAGGGCCGCGGCGCAGCTCTCCGGCCGGCCGCGCCCCTCGCCTTCCATCTCCACGTAGATCGCCGGCGCCCCTTTCGCGGCCGCCGCCGACAAGCTGCGGCCCGGCAACGCGGCCGTCCCCCACACCAGGTCGAAGCCGAAGGCGATCGCCGCCTCCCGCTGCGCGGCCAGCAACTCCGGCCGTAGCTGGTACCCGGCGAACCGCTTGATCCGGTAGTCGGCGCCGGCCGAGTGCAGGTCGGCGTACAGATCCGCGTGCGGCATCACGTATTCGGTGAGCGCGTGGGCCAAGCGCTCGGTCGGCGTCCCGTCGGCGCTGCCGGGGAAGACGCGCGCCAAGTCCTGATGGTCGTGGCTGCCGGTGCGCGCGCCGGCGTTGAACGCCGGCCCGTTCACGACCGGGATGCCGATGAACGTCCCGGCCATCCGCGCCGGATCGAGCTCCGCAAACAGGTCCTGGATCGCCAGCGTCCCTTCGTACTCGTCGCCGTGGACGGCGCCGGTGGCAAGCAGCGTCCGGCCCGTCTCGGCGCCGCGCGCGACCAGCGCCGGCAGCGCCAGCGGCTGCCCGTCGGGCAGCGAGTCGACCACCAGAACGGTGCGGCTCTTGCCGCCGCGCGGCGCCGCCTCCGGGTCGAAGTCCGCGGCGCGCCGGGCGGCGGCGCCGCTCGCGCGGAGGGCGCCGCTCAATGCGGGATGCCGAGCCGGTGCATACGGCGGTGAATCGCTTCCCGCGCCTGGTGGAACGGCCGCTCCAGGTAGGCCAGGTGGTCCGCCTCGCCGTGGTGAAAGGTGGTCTGCGCGTCGGGCCGCAACGGCGCGGTGTTGCGCACGTACGACAGACAGCCGTCGATGAGGGTGAGCATGTACTCGGCGGCGGCGCGGTCGAACATCCACCAGTCGCCGCCGACCGCCACGTAGACCGGCGAGGTGTGGGCAAAGACGCCGCGCTGCCACCCATCGTGGTGCCGGACGCCGGTGTATCCGGGGCCGCCGACGCGGGCCGCCAGCCAGCTGTGGCCGTCGACCCGGATCCGCTCCCGCAGTTCCAGCCGCCGCCGTCCGGCGCCGTCCGCGGCAGGAGCGTCGGTCTGGGCCACCACGCGGCCCTCCTGCACGATCTGCAGCGTGTGGATCGGCAGGATGCTCTCCGCCCAGGCGCGCACCTCCACCGTTCCGGGCGCGGAGAGCCGCACGGTGTCGCCGACGTCGGCGCCGTCGACCGACAGGCCGATCAGCGGGCCGCCGCTCAGGAACGTGCGGCCCTGCCGCACCGCCTCGCACCACGCGCGGTAGGTGAAGTCCTGCCGGCCGCCGATCCGCGCGTAGGTCCGGTACAGGCCGACCGGCACGTCGCTCGACATCTTGTCGGTGCCGCCCACCAGCGGCAGCCGGTAGCCGCAGTTGAGGTAGCGGTAGTACTCCAGGTGGTTGAATTCGCCCTGCCGCAGCATCTCCACGCCGTCGGCGCGGCCGGTGGCGATCAGCGCGGCCGGCTCGCCGTTCGGGTTCGGCAGGTGCGGGATGATGACCTGGCCGCCCTGCGCGTGGGTCCGGTCGGCCCAGTCGCTCATGGTCACGTCCAGGCTGCCGCCCGGCTCCGCCTCGCCCGGGCCGTCGCTGCACCACGGCATCACCGGCTCCTTGAGCCCCCACAGGATCAGATGCCCCAGGAAGTGCTGCCGGTTCTCCTGGCTCACGTAGACGATGTTGTCGCCCTGCCGGTGGATGCTGGCCCCGCCGGTGAACTCCTCGGTGTTGGTGAACAGGCTGCCCCACTGCGATTGCAGCAGGTTGACCACGTTGAGATCCTCGCCCTGCGACTCGGTGTGGCTGCCCTGCGCCGACAGGAAGTGGACGTGCGAGTCGCCGGAGTACCAGCCGCGCGCCTTCATGTCCGTCCAGCGCTTGAGCCGCAGCGTCAGCTCGCGCCGGCCGGGCTCGATGCGGACGCGGGTGCGGAGCGGCTGGTACTCGAATCCGCGCGCCGCGTCGACGATCACGTCGCCGCGCGGCAGCCAGCCCTGGCAGCGGCCGTCGACGTACGCATAGGTGATCTGGCCGAGCCGCACGTCGCCGCCCACGTCGACGTGCCAGCTGCCGTTGTTTGAGTTGACCTGGTTGTGATGGCCGTGCGGCTGAAAGGGAACGCCGGCCGGGGAGCGGAAGTGGACGCGGCACGGAACCGGCTGCTCCGTGTCGGCGTCGAGCACGGTCACGTGGACCCAGTTGCGCCCGCCGTCGAGCAGCTCCACCCGCACACCGCCGTCCTCGGCGCTGCCCCGCTCCTGGACGTCACCCCAGCGGACCGCGCCGACCGGCGCGCCGCCCTGCGTGACGGCGACCGTGGCCGATGGCGTGGCGGCGATCTCCGTGTAGGCCGGGCTGGAAGCCGGATTCTGCTCCTCTCCCCAGCCGGCGTAGGCGTCGCCGACGAACCGCTCCGCGTCCGCGCGCGGCAGCGGATGCGCGTAGGTGGCGATGCCCCGGTCGACGGTCACGTCAAGGTCGAACGGCCGCCGCGCCGCCTCCGGGTCGGTGAGCGTGACCTTCACGTCGCGCCGGCCCTGCCGCGTGAACGGGTGCTCGTCGACGTGGCCGGTGGTGACGCCGGCGATCACGAAGGCCGGTCCGTCCGCGGCCGGCTCGATAGCGAGCTCCCGGACGATCCGTTCGGGATCGGGATTGCGCCACGCCCACAGGAACCAGGTCGCCGGCCCGCGCAACGCCTCGGTCTGCCGGCGCCCCGCCTCCTCCCAGCGGCCCGCATGGCGCGGCAGCAACCGCTCGCCCTGGTCTTCGACCGCGATGAACGGCCGGTCGCGAAACGGCGCCGCGATCTCGAACCGCTCGCGGATCGCCACGGCCGCGGCGCCGTCCGTACCGCCGCCGGCGCTGCGGAAGGTGTAGGTGGCGGCCGGCCGGCCGAGCGGCCCGCCGGCCGGCAGGCGGCTTTCGGTCAGGGCGTGGGCGACGATGACGGTGTGGCAGGCGCGCCCGATCGGGATGGTCACCGGCCCCGATCCCGCGCCGCACCGGATCAGGCAGCGCCGCGGCGACGGCTCCGCGCCGCCTATGTCGAACGGCAGCCCCTGCAGGAGCTGCCGGCCGATCGGCGCTTCGTGTTCGAGCGGCGGCAGCGCATCGACGCCCGCGTTGCACAGGGAGAGCAGTTCGACCGGCCGATAATCCGTCATGCGGGCAGCATAGCCCAATCACGCGGTCCCGGCGCGCCGGCGTGGCCGGCTTCGGGCCGCACTGCCGGTCTCACGCCCGCAATGCGGAGAGGCCCCGTCCGGCCGGAGCCGGTGGGGCCTCTCGTGAGTCGGCGCGCTTCCGCTACGCGGCGGCGTTGACCGGGATCTGGCGCGCCTTGCTCGCCTCGGTCTTCGGGACGTTGAGCGTCAGCACCCCGTCCGCGAACGTCGCGGTCACGCCCTGGTGGTCGGTGTCGCGCGGCAGCACGAAGCTCCGCGCGTACGCCGCGCGGCGGCGCTCCCGCACCAGGTAGCCGTCCTGCTTGCCGTCGGCGTCCGCGCCGGCCTTTGCCGAGATCGTCAGCACGTTGTCGTCGACGCTCACCTTGAGGTCCTGCTCGGCGGCGCCGGGCAGATCGACCTGCACCAGGTAGCCGGCGTCCTCCTCGCGGATGTCGACCGCCGGCGCGCGCGTGCGCAGGGCCGGCGCGGCGAAGAACGGGGCGAAGACGTGGTCCAGCGCTCCGATCGTGTCGAAGATGCTCGCGCGTCCGGGTCGATACGTCACCAAGTTACCCATCGTGTTCCTCCTGTGGTTGAGATGGTGTCTCATACCATCCCTGTAGCACTACCCGTGCCAACTTTCCGCCGAGCGCCGGTCGATGCCGGTAACATATTTTCTGTATGCAATTTAGTTGACCAGTGGCAAGCGAGCGTCCGTGACCGGTTCGTTGGCCCGTCTCCATCGTTCGGGTCACTATGCCACGCAGTAGCTATTTTGACCCGTAACCGGGTAACAATGACTCACTCGACGCCGGAAGGATCCGGTATCATCACCCGGCAAGGAGAGTCTCGATGTCCCAGACCATCCGGCGCGCGTCGTCCGGCGCTCCGTGGGAGGAGCGGTACGGGTATTCGCGCGCCGTGCGCGTTGGCGATCTGATCTTCGTGGCCGGCACCAGCGCCACCGGCGCCGACGGGCAACCGGTCGCCGCCGGCGACCCGCACGCGCAGACCATCTTCATCCTCCGCAAGATCGAGCGGGCGTTGCGCCGCGTCGGCGCAACGCTGGCGGACGTGGTCCGGGCGCGCTACTGGGTGACCGACATAGGCCACGCCGACCCCGTCGGCCGCGCCCACGCGGAGCTGCTCGGCGGCGTCCGGCCGGCCATGACGATGGCCGAGGTGTCGGCCCTCATGCTGCCCGAACACTTGGTGGAGATCGAGATCGACGCCGTGGCGGGGAGCCGGGAGACGGGCGATGGATGACCGGACGGTGCGCGATCACGCGGTGCGCTTGCTCACCGGCCGCGGCGCCCACGTTCCGTTCGAGCAGGCGGTGGCCGACGTACCGGAACCCCTGCGCGGGGTGGTTCCCGCTGACGCCGTCACCTCCCTGTGGCAGCAGCTCGAGCACCTGCGCCTGGCGCAGTGGGACATCCTGGAGTTCAGCCGCGACCCCGGTCACGTGTCGCCTGCGCATCCCGACGGCTACTGGCCCGACGGCGCGGCGCCGCCGGCCGGCGCTTGGCAACGCAGCATCGCCGCCTTCCGGGCCGACCGCGCGGCGATGGTCCGCCTGATCTCGGACCCGGCGGCCGACATGAACCGGCCCATCCCGCACGGCGCCGGCCAGACCCTGCTCCGCGAGGCGCTGGTGCTCGCCGACCACAACGCCTACCACGTCGGTCAGATCGTCCTGCTGCGCCGTCTGCTACGCTGTTGGCCGCCATCGTGACCGGCCGCTTGCGAGCCGCGACGCTGACGACTCACCCATGAAACCTGCAAACGAGATTGAAGCGCGCTACTTCGCCGCCCATCCCCACTCTTGGGAGCACTTTACCGCCCTCGCCGACTCGACCCCCGGCGGAGTCGCCAAGGGCGCCTACTTCTACCGCCCCTTCCCGCTCACCATGCAACGCGGTGATGGCGCGTATCTGTTCGACGTGGACGGCAACCGGTACGCCGACTTCGCCAACCACCACACGGGGCAGATCCTGGGCCACAACCATCCGGCGGTGCTGGCGGCGGTGCGGGAGCAGCTGCGGCGCGGCATCGCGGTCGGCGCGCCGATGGGACAAGAGAAGGAGCTGTGCCAGGAGTTATGCAGCCGCGTGGCCAGCCTGGAACGGGTGCGTTTCTGCAACTCCGGGACCGAGGCGACCCTGCACGCGATTCGGCTGGCGCGCGCGTTCACCGGCCGGAACCGGATCGCCAAATTCGAAGGCTGCTACCACGGCAGTCACGACGCGGTGGAGATCAGCGTGTCGCCGCCGGCGGAGGCGGCCGGCCCGGCCGATCGGCCCACGCCGCATCCGCAGGCGCCCGGCATGTCGGCCGGCGCGGTCGCCGACACGCTGGTGCTGCCGCTCGGCGACCCGGACGCGGCCGACCGGCTGATCGGCCGGCACGCCGCCGAGCTGGCGTGCGTTCTGCTGGACCCGCGCGCCGGCGTGCTCGACCTGCCGGCCGGCTTCGTCCGCGCCGTGCGGGAGAGCACCGGCCGCCGCGGCGTGTTGATGATCTTCGACGAGATCGTCTCCTTCCGGCTGGCCCGCGGCGGCGCCCAGTCGGTGTACGGCATCGCTCCCGACCTCACCACCTTCGGCAAGATCGTCGGCGGCGGCTTTCCGGTCGGCGCCTTCGGCGGACGCGCCGACGTCATGGACCGCTACGACCCCGCCGCCGGACCGGGAATCGGCCAGAGCGGCACCTTTTCCAGCCACCCGGTCACCGTGGCCGCCGGTCTGGCGATGCTGCGCGGGCTGACGCCCGCCGCGTTCGCTCACCTCAACCGGCTCGGCGACCGGCTGACGCGCGGCCTGCGGCGGGCGCTGTCCGCCTGTCCGGCGCCGGCCACGGCGCTCAACACCGGTTCCGCGTTCGCCATCCACTTCCTGCCGGCGCCGCCGCGCGACTACCGCGCGTCGCTCGCCGCCGACAAGCGCTGGGCGCAGCCGCTGTTCCTGGGTCTGCTGGAACGGGGCTTCTTCCTCGGCAACGGTTTGCAGATGTGCGCGCTCTCCACCCCGACCACGCCGGAGATGGTGGACGGCCTGATCGACGCGGTTGCCGACGCGCTACGCGACCCGGCGGTCAGGGCGGCGGCAACCGGCGGATAACGGCGCAGCGCGCCTCAGTCGCCCCAGTCGTAGTCCCGGACCCACCGCCAGAGACCGGGGTTGATCAGTTCCGCAGGCAGGTCCGGGACCGCGTGGCCGATCGCGTCGAGCAGGGCGCGGTCGAGGGGACCCGCCGCGACGGCCGCCAAGTTGCGCTCCATCTGCCGGTGCGTCTCCATGCCGACCACCACGCCGGTGACGCCGGCGAGTGACGCGGCGTAGCGGAGCGCCAGCTCCTCGATCGTCAGCTCGCCGGCCAGATCGCGCAGCCGGGCGAGCGCCGCGCCGGCCTCGGCCATCGGCGCCGGGAGCCGGGCGGGCTCCATCGTCACCACCCCCTGCAGAAAGACGCTACGGGCGAAGACCGCCACCCCCGCCTCCGCCGCCCGGTCCAAGACGCCGGCGCGCGCGAACCGCTGGTCGAGCATGCTGAGCGGATGCTGCACGGCGTCGACGCCGGGCGCGGCGATCGCTCCCATCGCCTCCTCGACCGAATAGACCGACACGCCGACCGCGCCGATATCGCCCGCTTCCCGCTTGCGATGGAGCGCGCCCACGTGCGGCAGCGCCTGATAGCCGTGCAGCAGATACAGCCCGATCCGCTCGACCCCCAGGACGCGCAACGACCGCTCCACCGCGGCGGTGATCTGCTCCTCCGGCGTCCCCGGCGCCCCGTCGCGCGGGCGCGCCTTGCTGGTGATGAAGATGCTGCCGCGCATCCCCAGATCGGCCAGCGCGCGGCCGAGCACCGACTCGGCCCGGTTGTACATGGATGCGGTGTCCAGAGCGTTGACGCCCGCCTCGAAGGCGGTGGCGAGCATACGGTTCACCGTCGCCTGGTCCGGCCGGCCGGTGGTGTTGGCCACCCCGTAGTCCAGGCCGAACTGCACGGTGCCGAGCACCAGAGCGGAAAGTTCTTGTTCGCCGAAGCGGCGGTACTCCATGCCGGGCCGGGAACGCCTACCCTTCCCCCAGCAGGCGCTGGGCATTCCGGTAGGCGATCTTGTCGAACACCGCAGGCTCCAGGTCCAGACTCTTCAGGAACGCCATCAGGCGGCCGTCGAAGTAGTCGCGCGCGAACAGCAAGCGGTCCTGGTAACGGATCAGGAACTCCTTGCCGAACGCCGGATCGCGGGAGATGGCGGTCAGGCCGGAACCCGCCGAAAGATCGGCGTACAGGTTGGGATAGGCGTCGAGCATTTGCGGCACCCGCCCGCCCGGCGCGACCGGTCCGCTCGGATACGACTCGACCGCCGCGCGGTCGTCACCGGAGACGTGCGCCCAGAATCCCGGCGCATGGCCGATGAAGACGGTCTCCGGGCACGCGGCGACGGCGCGTTCAAAGCTGTCCAGGGAGCCGCCGTACCACCAGTTGGGACGCGGGTAGCGGGAACCTCCCCTGGAGATCGGATAGTCGAGGTGGATGGTGATCGGCAGTTTCCGCTCGCCGCAGAAGTGGTAGACGTCCAGCGCGTCGGGATCGTCGAACGGCACGCGCTGCTTGAGCTCCGAGGCGACGCGGATGCCGTGTATCTCCACCGCCGCCGTGAGCCGGTCGATGGCGTCGGGCCGCTTCACGTCCGGCATGTACCCCAGCACGAAGCGGTCCGGCGCCGCCCGGCCGACGCTCAGCACGTCTTCCAACGGTATGCCCACGCCGCCCGGCGGCAGCACCGCGTGGTATTGCGGATCGTAGTCGGTCGCCGGGACCTCCCACGTGAACAGCCACATCCGGTCGATGCCGTGCTCCTCCATGTTGGCGAGGATCCGGTCCGCGTCGTGGCCGTGCCAGTTCGGATGATTGTGCGCGTCGATCAACATGGCTGCATGATGCCGGAAACGCTCGGTCCGATCCAGGGCCCGGAGCGAGCTACTCCGCTTCGCCCAGCAGGCGTTGGGCGTTGCGGTAGGCGATCTTGTCGAACGCTTCGCGGTCCAGGTCCAGGCTCTTCAGAAACGCCATCAGGCGGCCGTGGAAGTGGTCGCGGGCGAACAGCAGCCGGTCCTGGTAGCGGATCAGGAACTCTCTGCCGAACGCCGGATCGCGCGAGATGGCCGTCAGGCCGGACCCGGCGGACAGATCGGCGTACAGGTTGGGATAGGTGTCGAGCAGGCGCGGCACCCGTCCGCCCGGCGCGACCGGTCCGCTCGGATACGACTCGGTCAGGACGCGGTCGTCACCGGAGACATGCGCCCAGAACCCCGGCGCATGGCCGATGAAGACGGTCTCCGGGCACGCGGCGACGGCGCGTTCAAAGCTGTCCAGGGAACCGCCGTACCACCAGTTGGGACGCGGGTAGCGGGAATTCCCCTTGGCGATCGGGTAATCGAGGTGGATGGTGATCGGCAGCTTCTGCTCGCCGCAGAAGTGGTAGACGTCCAGTGCGTCGGGATCGTCGAACAGCACGCGCTGCTTGAGCTCCGAGGCGACGCGGATGCCGTGAATCTCCACCGCCGCCTTGAGCCGGTCGATGGCGTCGGGCCGTTTCACGTCCGGCATGTACCCCAGCACGAAGCGGTCCGGCGCCGCCCGGCCGACGCTCAGCACGTCCTGCAGCGGGATGCCGACGCCGCCCGGCGGCAGCACGGCGTAGTTGCTCGGACTGTAGTCGGTGGCTGGCACCTCCCAGGTGAAGAGCCACATCCGGTCGATGCCGTGCTCCTCCATGTTGGCGAGGATCCGGTCCGCGTCGTGGCCGTGCCAGTTCGGATGATTGTGTGCGTCGATCAACATGGCGGCATGTCCGGGGCGTCCGTGGGCGGCTCGATTATGCGGCCGTTGAGCATCTGCCATACCCTTTTGCTTCGCGCCATGTCATCGGCGCGCTCGGTGGTGGAGCCTCCCGCCACTACCGGCAGGACGGGCGTGCCGAGCTTTGCCAGCCGAGCGGCTCGGTCTGCGGCGCGCTGCACGTCAGAGCGGTCGACGACCGACGACACCTCCGCGAGCACCATGACCGGCTGGCCGTCCGCCCATGACCGGCCGCGCACGATCACGTCCGCCAACCCGATCGCGGATACGTCGTCCCGGGACAGAACCCCTTGATCCATGGCGTCATCCAGGAGGGCGGATATCTCGTTGGTGGTCAGAACGTGCGTCCTGCGAACGAGTTTTCCGAAGTAACCGTGACCACGCTCGCGGTAGCGACGCTCCAGGTTCTCGCCCTTGAGCTGCCCCACGTCATCCTTGAGCATTCCGACGTCCTCCTTGAGCTGCCCCACGTCCTCCTGGAGCTGCTCGATCTTCTCATCGACAACGTTGAAGCGGCGCTCCATGTCGCGCCGCAACTCGACGACTTCGCGGCGCAGCTCCGCGACCTGAACCTCGACCTCGCCCAGGCGCCGCTCCGTGTCGCGCCGCAGCTCGGCGATCTGCTCCGGTAACGCCAGGTACTCGTCGCCCAGCACCAAGCGGCGCATCTCCGCCCGCCATTGCGGACGCTCCTCAAGCAGCTGCACGAGATCGCGGAAGTCTTCGACGGTGAATGGCATGCCGTGCTCCTGGCCCAATGTATCCTGTCGGCGGCGAGTTGTCGACGCAACCCGCGGTCACGTGACGCGGCCGTGGCGCGCCTGCGTCTGACCGGGCCGGTGGACCAGCCGGACTGCCTCCGTCAGTCGATGCGGAACAGCCGCGCGGCGTTGCCGGCGTAGATGCGCCGCAGGTCGTCACCGGGAAGCCGCAGCTCCTCCAAGGAGTCGATCAGGAGCCGTATCTCCACCCACGGATGGTCGCTTGCGAACACCAGGCGGTCGGCGCCGGCTACGTCGTAGGCGACGCGCAGGGCCGGCGGCCACGGCGACGCGGTGTCGAGATAGACCCGCCGGTACAGCTCCGTCGGCGATTGCGAGATGCGCTCGACGCCGCGCTTCATCACCTCGGTCTGGTTGCGGATGCGGCCCCACAGGTACGGCAGCACTCCGCCGCAGTGCGGCTGCACGACCTGCAGTGCGGGGTGCCGCTCCAGGACGCCGCTCAGCACCAGACGCAACGCCGCCAGGCTGTGATCGACCATCAACCCCACCATCGGGATCATCGAGTGGTCGCGCAGCTCGCTCGCCCACGGCGGCACGCACGGATGCAGCACCACGGGGACGCCGAGCTGCGCGATGCGGGCATAGATCGGCTCCAACGCCTGGTCGTCGACCGGGCCGGCGCCGACGTGCGAGTAGAGCATCACGCCGCGCAGGCCGAGCGGGCCGGCCGCGCGGTCGAGCTCCGCGATCGCCGCGTCCGGGGCCTGCCACGGCAGGCACGCCAAGCCGGCCAGCCGCTGCGGGTGACGGGCGCACGCCTCGGCCAGCTCGTCGTTGCAGACCCGCGCCGCCTCCACCGCCAGCTCGCTCTCCAACAGTTCCGGGCCGGGCATGTTGACGCTCACCACGCTGACGTCGACGCCGGCGGCGTCCATGTCGCGGAGCTTGCGCGCCACGCTGTAATCCTCAAGGTCGAGCCGGAACGATTGCAGGTCGCCGTACGCGACGGTGTAGCTCCCGGCCGCGCCCGTGGTGGTGGGCGATCCGGGGTTGCGCGTCAGCGCCTCCGCGTAGCCGGCGGGAAACAGGTGACTCTGGCAATCGATCTTCACGGCCTGCAGCGTGCGGTGCGGGCGGCGGATCGTCAACGCTTCCGTATCCGGCGCAGATGTTGGATGATGGGGCGCGCACACTCCCGCGCACGAGGGTTCCCAGATGAGTTCACTTGCCGAGCAGTACCTCGACGCCGTACAGGCCGGGCTCACCGGTCTGGAGCGGCAGCTTCCGTCGATCGCCGCCGCCGCCACGCAGGCGGCCGAGCGCGCCTGCGCGGGCGGCCGGGTGTGGGCGTTCAGCGACGAGGAGGGATTCGTCAGCGAGCTGCAGCACCGGGCGTCCGGGTTGATGATGGTGCGCGGACTCCCCGGCGGCGAGACGTTCGAGCTGACCGACGCCGTCGCCGCCGGAGACGCGGTGATCGCGGCCACGCAGGAGCGCGCCGCCGAGGCGCAGGGTTCACTGCTGGACGGGCTGACCGGGCGCGGCGTAGCGGTCACCCTGATCGGCTCGGCCGACTCGGCGCTGCGGCCGCGCGCGCCCGCCTTCATCGACACCGGGTTGCCGGCCGGCAGCGCGCCGGTGCTCTCCTACGGCAGCGCGGTCATCTGTCCCCTCGCCGCCGCGCTCAACATCGCCGCCGGCTGGCTCTGGTGCATCGAGATGGCCAACGCCTGCGCGGCGCTCGGCAAGGCGCCGGTTTTCCTGATGAGCGGCGGCCTCGCCACCGGCCGCGACCGCAACCGGCAGCACGAAGGCAAGCCGTTCCACGATCCCGGCGAGTACCGGATCGTCCCTTCCCCTGCCGGGCAGAAGGGCCGGGAGCTGGTGGCCGAGTGGCTCCGCTGCCTGGCCGGCATCCGCGCGACCGAACTCGGCCGCATTGCCGAGATCGGCGCGGTCGCCGCCGCCACCCGCAGCGCCGGCCGGTCGGTGTGGTGCGCGTCGATCGGCCACAACCTGCACGCCCAGCGCGGTCTGGACGGCGATCCGGGCTTTTTCCGGCTGGTGTTCCCGGAATGGAATGAGAAGGCCGACCTGCAGGCCGGGGACTTCTTCATCTTCAACGGCTACTACACCTTCCCGGAAGAGGAGCTGGCCGCGGCGCGCGCGGCCGTCGAGCGGTCGGCATGGATCCTGGGCGGCAAGGAGATCGAAACGATCTATCCCCACCCCGGCGAGATCCACGTCAACGCCTACTGGCAGTACGGCGACGCCAGCATCCGCCTGCCCGGCTACGACGTGCGGGTCGTGCCGCCGTCGGGCGTCATCACCACCGCCATGCTCTGGCTGCTGCACGCGGCGGCTGCCGACCACATCCCGGCCTGAGCCCGGCGCGCCGATGGAGCTGATCCGCCACGTCGACGTCGCCGAGGAGCCGCGCATCGCGGCGCTGCTGGCCGCGCCCGGCAACCACTCGTGGCCGGCGATCGACAGCGAGTCGATGGACGGCTGGGTCCCCGACCTGGGGCTGACCGGCTACGCCAACTACAGCATCTACCGCCCGCCGGCGGTGGCCGCGGCCGGCGTCATCACCACCGTCCGCCACCGTTTCCGCGTGCCGCCCCGGAACCCGAAGCTGCCGGGGACCTACTACCTGGGCGCACTGATCTACGATCAGGCAGGGGAGGAGTTCCCGCTCGAAGTGAGCCTGGGCTCCGAGGACGTGGGACGGATCGAGCCGCGGCGCCACGACAACCGACGCCACCTCATCGTCATCGACCGTCCCATCGTCTTCGACGACCGGGTGAAGTGGGTGCAGTTCGCAAGCTCCGGGCGCGGAGCGTGCCGGATCGAACGCTTCGTGCTGCTGGCGGACGCCCCGGAGCCGAGCTCGTTCGCGCCGAGCATCGAGCGCGTGTCGGTCGAGGTCGCCATCGCGGATGGGGCCCCCGCCGCGGACGCGGCGACCGCCACCGTCCACTGCGTCACCTATCCGCCGTCCACGGTCGCCGTGTCGGTCCGTGACCGGAACGGCGGCGCGGTGGCCGAGTCCGCCCCAGCGGGTCCTTCCGCCCCGGCCGGACCGTCGACCACGGTGGGACCGTCCACAACGGTCGGACCTTCGACCACGGTGGGACCGTCCACCCTGCACGCCGTCACGCTCCCCGGCCTGCCGCTCGACCGGGACTGCGCCGCCCGCGTGGTGGCGACCGAACCGGACGGCGAGTCCGCCGAGTCGGTCTGCGAGTTCAGCACCCGGCGGCCCGCGCCGGCCGGCCCGGACGACCGGACGCGGACCGTCGAGGCGGACGTCGAGCTCTGCGACACCGGCGCCGCCGCCTCTCTGGCCGGCTTGCCGCTCACTTTTGGCGTGCCGGTCCGCCGCGGCGCGTTGCCCCGGGTCGGCGGCGCACGGCTCGCCTGGGGCGGCGACGCCGAAACCTCCGCCGCGCAGGCCCGTATCCACAGCCGCTGGCCCGACGGCTCGGCCCGCTGGGCGCTGGTCGACGCCGCCGCGCCGCCGACGCTCCGGCCCGGCGGACGCGCGGAGTGCCGCGTGCTGCTGCACGCCACGCCCGCGGACGATGCCCCTCAGGACGGGCTTCGGGTGACGCACTGCGGCGACGGCGCCGTCGTCGTGACCGGCCGCGCGTTGCGCGTAGCCGTGCAGCCGCACGCCGCAGACTGGATTGTCATCGAGCGCCCGGACCGGGACGCCCGATCCGGCGGCCCGCCCACGGTTGGCGGCCGGACACTCACCGGCGGCCGGCTGGCGGACGCGCTACGGGTCGAGTTGGCCGACGGCACGCGCCTCGACGTCACGGCCGCCCCGGCCTCCGTCGAACACGCCGGACCGTTGCGGACCACCGTCCGTTGCGACGCCATCCACCGGGATGCCATCCACCGGGATATACAAGGACGCGCCCGGCTGCGGAGCGAGCTGCGTATCCACGTCTACGCCGACCAACCGTTCGTGAAGATCGACCATCGGCTGGTGGCGCTGCGCGCGGACCCGGCCGCCGGTCCGGTGTTCGAGACCGGCCGGGATGAGGAACGGACGCTCCTGGGCGTCCGTTCGTGCGTCCTGGAGCTCCCGTTCCCGGCCGCGGCCGCGGAGCTGGCCGGCGAACGGTTCGACGTCACCGGCGGCCGCCCGTGGATACTCCGCCACGAGCACGACGAGGCTCACGACGTCGTCACCGCCGCCGGGCGGCAGCGCCGCGACGGGCGCGCCCGCGGCCACGTCCTGGTGCGGTCGGCCGCCGGCGGCGCGCTTGCCGTCGGCATCCGCAACTTCTGGCAGAACTACCCCAAGGGCATCTCCGCCGGCAGCGGCGCCGTGCGCATGGAGCTCCTGCCCGCCCTCTCCGGGGGCGAGCCGCCCGGCGACGACCAGGCGTGGCAGCGCCTGTACCGGTGGCTGCAGGACGGACGCTACCTGTTGCGCGAAGGGATGGCGCTCACCACCGAGATGCTCATCGCCCTGCCCCCCGCCGGGGCCGGCGACAGCGCCGCGGCGCCGTGGTTCGACTGGCTGGAGACGCCGATCGCGGCCCGTCCGAGCGCCGCCTACGCCAACGCGACCGGGGCGCTGCCGCGGCTGGCCGCCAAGGACGGGTCGCCGCAGCCCCGCTACGAGCGGTTCGCCGCCGACGCGCTCCGCCTGTTCCACGAAGACCGCGAGCGCTGGCGCGCCTACGGCCACGTCAACTTCGGCGACTGGTACGGCGAGGGCGACTGGAGCTGGGGCAACAACGAATACGACACCCCGTACTGCGCCTACTGGGAGTTCCTGCGCGGCGGCGACCCGGGCTGGGCCGCGTGGGGCGCGCAGGCGGCGCGCCATCTGGCCGACGTCGATACGGTCAACACCTTTCACGACGCGCGCCACGTCGGGCTGCAGGCGCTGCACATGCCCGCTCACCTGGGCGGCTATCTGCCGCCCTTCTTCCGCAGCAAGGTCGCCGGCACGCGCGGCGTCCCGTCGCACCTGTGGGCCGAGGGCCCGTTGCTCCACTACCTGCTCACCGGCGACCAGGGCGTGCGCGACTCGCTCATGCGCTCGGCAAGCTGGCTCCTGCAGCCCGAGCGGCTGGATCACTACGAGTTCAGCGCCGTGCGCGAGGCCGGCTGGCACCTGATCCACCTCACCATGCTGGCGGCGGCCACCGGCGACCGGCGCGCCGCCAACGGCGCAGCCATCGTCGTGCGCCGCATCCTGGAAAAGCAGGATGACACCGGCGGCTGGACGCGGATGCTCACCTCCGGCCACTGCTGGTGCGGCTACCCGCACTGCCGCGGCAACATCGCCTTCATGGTCACCGTGCTGCTGTCGGGCCTGAAGCGGTACTACGACCTCACCCGCGAACGCCCGGTCGCCGACGCCATCCTGGCCGGCGGGCGCTGGCTGGTGCGCGAGACCTTCAACGAGAAGACCGGCCACTTCATCGGCGGGAGCTGCGCGACCGTGCAGCGCATCTCCGAAGGCGAGGTGTTCGGCACCCAGATCATCATAGAAGGCGTGGCCGACGCGTACGCGGTGTCCGGCGATCCCGACATCGGCCGCTGCCTGCGCCGCGCCCTGCCGGCGATCGGCGTGCTGCCGGACCTGGAGGGCGCCCGTGACCTGGGCAAGCAGCTCTCCAGTCAGATGCGCTACGTACCGACCGTGCTGGCCGCGCTTGAAGAATCGCCGGCGGCGGCCTACGACTCGTCAGGGAGCTCCGCGACGTAGACCTGGGCGTAGCCGCCGCGGTCGCTGGTAAAGACGACCTGCCGGCCGTCTGGACTGAACGCCGGGTGCGGGTGGGTGTGCTGCGGGGCGTACACGGTGGTGGGGCCGTCGTCGTACGGGCAGTGGTCGGTGTTCCAGTGCTCGCCTTCGTTGCTGGCCTCCGACGCGCAGAGCGGCTGCGGTTCGCCCACCCCGTCGGCGGCGTCGAACAGCATCAATCCGGTGTCCGGGTAGGTGGTGTCGCTCACCAGCTTCGACCCGTCGCGGCTGATGGCGGCGTGCCAGGCGTTGAAGGAACAGACGCGGCGCACCGCCCCGGTGTCGACGTCGACGCCGATCATGCCGTGCGGCCATTGCGTGGTGACGATCTCCCGCGTGCCGGGCCGCCACGTCTCGTGCACGATCCACTCCCGGGCGGCGGCGTCCCGTTCGTAGGCCAACCGGTGTTCGCCGCCGTCCCGCCGCGCCACCCATATGCGCGCGTGGTAGGGACCGGCGTAGCGGAGCCAGTCGGCGTCGCCGGGGTGGAACTCCGGGTGGCCGATGCTGTCCGCCTCCAGCACGTAGTCGGCGGCGCCGTTGCCGGTATCGACCACCAACATGCGGGCGCGCTCCCCAAAGCTCACCGGCACCGCCCACCAGCGGTCGTCGCGGCTCACCGTGGTCGTCCCCATGGCGGCGCCGACGTGCCCGTCGATGCCGATGCGGCCGTCCTCGAACGAGAAGAGCTGCTCCTCCCGCCCCGTCCCCGCGTCGACCCGCCAGCCGCCGGCCGGGTCGGTGAAGTAGACGTAGCGCCCGTCGTGTGAAGGGTGCACGGACCACTCCGCCAGCCGGTCATGGTCGGTGAGCTGCGCCAGCGTCCCGTCCTGCTGCCGCTCGATGAAGATCTCCGGCCGCCCGCTGCGGTGGGAGACGAACACCAAGTGGCGCATGGCGTCGTCCATGGGCGGCAGGTAGTAGAACGGGTGATGATTGATCGACGGGTGGCCGGTCACCTGACGGACGCGCGCGCCCGTTTGCGGGTCGGTGCGCGCGCGTCCTTCCGGCGGGAATTCCGCCTTCATGCCGTAGACGGCTCCGGTCAGTCGGCGTGGAAGATCGACATCATCATCCGCCGCGCGTGGCTGGCAAGAGCGGTGTCGTAGTTCCCCCAATCGCTGTACTGGTCCAGCTGGATCGATGCCGGCAGGGTATCCATCACCCCGAACACGGCGAACGGACCGCCCTGCTCCCGCGTCTGCTTCAGCTGCCCGTACACCGCGTCGAACAGGTCGTTGTAGTACTGGGCGTTGTCGCGCAGCGACTGCGGATCGGTCGACATCGAATGGGTAGTGATGGCGTGCTCCAGGTCCCATTCGCTGATGGTGTTGAGGATATGGCGAACGCCGGTGAAGTTCTTGTCATCGACCCAGGCGGCGCCGGTGAGCGCCCGGTCTTCGTACAGGTCGGCGGTGAGCACGACCTTCTCCGCGGGCAGATAGATCACGGTGGTCGCCTCGCCGTCGCCGTGACCGAGGTGATGGAGCTCCACGGCCGTGTCGCCGACCATGATCCGCAGGAAGTCGGTGAAGGACACGTCGACCTCCGGCACGTCGTTGAACGGCGCTATCGCCAGGTCGAATACCGGCTGGCAGTTGACGTGGCAATAGACGGTGGCGTCCGGGAACAGACCGGTGCCGCCGACGTGATCGTAATGCTCGTGCGTCATGACGACGTGCGCAATGGGGTGGTCGGTGAGCGTGGCGACGTACGCCTGCAGCATCGGCGCCCGCATGTCGTTCGCCGGTTCGGTCACCAGCACGTCCGATCCAGAAACGACGACCAGGCTGCCGTAGCCCATCGCCGACCAGTAATACACGCCGTCGGCCAGCTCACTTGCGACCGGCTCCGGCATCTGCTGCGCGTGCGCGCCGAACGTCACGGCGCACGCCGCCGCCAGCGCCGCGACGGTCCGTCTGAGGCCCTTTGCCATCATGGTGTTCCTCCTGTTGGTCAGGTCCGCCAAGGTTACGAAGGTCGTGGGCCGCAGGTCAACGGACGCGCGATCCCCGGCCCGCGGCCGGCGGGCCAAGAAAAGGACGGCTCCGGGCCGCGGAGCCCGGAGCCGCCGGAAAAACCGCCTGCGCGGTCAGTTCATGAACTGCGAGAGCGGCTGCAGGTGCGGGACGCCCTCGACCAGGTTGTCCTGCTTCAGTTGCTCGTACTCGTCGAGTCCGGCCCGCTTCAGGTCGGCGATGTATTCGTCCCATTGGGAGTCGACGTCGGCCTGCCCGGTGGCGAACCGTCCGCGCCACTCGCTGATGACCGGCCCGATCTGCGCCCCCAGGTCGTTGTGGCGCTGGCGGTCCCGGTCGTTGGCGAACGCGATCACGTCGCGCGTCTCCAGGAACGCGCGGTCGGCCACGCGGCGATCCATGTCCTGCAGGGTGTGGTACAGCGCGTTGGACGACAGGCGCCCCACGTCCGGCATCATCCGGAACGCGGCCTCGCCGATGAAGTCCGGGTCCTGGGTCGGCAGCGCGCGGCCGACGCCGTCGGCGTCGAAGTCCCAGCCGATTCCCTGCTTGCCCCAGCCGCCGGTGTGGTGGCCGCTGGCGTCCGGCTGGTAGACCCAGTTGAGCAGCCGCATGGCCGCGTCTTCGTCCGCGACCTCGGAACTGACCGACAGGCCGCTGTCCTCGAAACCGCCGCGGGTGTTGGTGATGCACGCCGGCACCACCCTGTCGCCGGGCTGCACGGTGATCGGGTCCAGGAATCCGATCACTTCGTGGTAGCGCGCCGCATACGCCTTGGCGGCCGCCTCGGACTCGTTGGAGGCCGCGTGATCCTCGGCGGTGACGCCGTGCTCGGCCATGAAGGCGCCGATGCGCCCCGGCATGGAGAACGCGCCGAAGCCGTACTCCATCGCTACCCGGCCGGCGTTGTACGCCTGCTTGAGCTGCTCCTCGCTGCCGGTGATCCACTCCTGATCGATCAGCCCGTCCCGGTAGAGACCGGCCACGTAGCGGAGCAGGTCGCGGTACGCGTCGGTCGCCTCTTCGACCCTGCCCATCGGCGTGAACTTGATCCCGAACATCTCGTTGAACCACATCAGGGTCGCCCAGGCGGCGCGGGTCATGATCGGGATCATGTCCGGGAACTCCGCCTTGATCGCCATGGCCGCCTCGCGCAGCTCGGCGGTGGTGGTCGGCGGGTCCATGCCGATGGCGTCGAACACGTCGACGCGATAGGTGGCGGCGTTGCAGATGCCGTTGTAGCCGAAGCGCGGCGCCATCCAGAACTCGCCGGTACCGTCGCCGAACAGACCGGAGTGCGCGGCCGTGTTGAGGCCCCGCATCTCGATCGACTGCCACAGGTTGGGAACCTTCTCCATGGTGACGTCGCGGAGCGGCATCAAAAACCCGTCGTAGCCGAGCGGGCGCACGACGCTGTCGATGATCCGGCCCATGACGTCGGGCATGTCGCCGGCCGCGGCGGCCAGCTGCAGCCGGTCGCCGTAGGACTCCTCCGGAATTCCGGTGACGTCCAGGTCGACCTGCGCCTCCTCCCGGACGATGGCGTACACCGCCGCATCCGAGGTGAGGTTCGGGTTGTCGGTCCAGTAGACCAGCGTCGGCGCAGCCGCGGCCGCCGCTTCCTCCTCGCCGGTCGCAAAGGCTCCCGCCGCAAGCAGCGCGAGCATCGTGGGGATGAGAATCAGTCTCTTCATCCTGCCTTCCTTTCCGCCTCACCCTCCGGGGTGAAGCGTGATGTTTGCGCCTCCCTTTGACAAAGGGTGGCCGCGCACGCGCGGCCGCGGCGCCGTTTACTCCTTTACTCCTTGAGCGATCCGATCATCACTCCCTGTACCAGGTATCGTTGCAGGAACGGATAGACGATCAACATGGGGATGATCGACACGAACACCGTGGCGTAGCGGAAGTTCTGCGTGTAGGCGGCGAACCTGGCCTCCCGCTCCGCGTCGAATACGTCGCCCTCCAGCTCCTGGCGCTTGAGCACCACCTCCTGCAACACGATGTCGCGCACGATCATGGTGAGCGGATACTTCTCCGCGTCGTTGAGGTAGATCAGCGCGTTGAAGTAGCTGTTCCAGTGGCCCAGGGCGTAGAACAGGCCGATCGCCGCCAAGCCCGCCTTGGAGAGCGGCAGGACGATACTGGCCAGTATCCGCCACCGGCCGGCCCCGTCCAGGAACGCCGACTCCTCCAGGTCCGCCGGAATCGACTGAAAGAAGGTGCGCAGGATGATCATGTTGTAGGCGGCGATGGCGCCCGGAATGATCAGCGCCCACATGGTGTTGACCATCCCCAGCGCCCTCACCAGCAGATAGGTGGGGATCAGGCCGCCGGAAAAGAACATGGTGAACACGATCAGCATCATCACGAACTTGCGCCCCACCAAGTGTTTCTTGGAAAGAGGATAGGCGCACATGCAGGTCATGATCAGGTTGACGGTGGTGCCGACAACCAGATAGATCAGGGAGTTGCGGTAGCCGACGCCGATCATCGGGTGGTCCGCGATGAACTCGTAGGCGCTCAGGTCGAGGCGCCGCGGCAGCCAGGTGATGCCGCGCGCCACCTCGTTCGGGTGACTGAGGGAGATCGAGAACACGTTGGCGACCGGGTACAGGGTCACGGCCCCGGCCACCAGCAACGCCGCTATGACCAGCAGGTCGAACCGCTCGACCCGGCGTATGCCTACCACCGGCTTGCCCCTACCACAGCGAGGTCTCCGACACCTTGGAGCTCACCCTGTTGACGATGATCAGCAGGATCAGTCCGACCACCGACTGGAACAGCCCCACCGCCGCCCCGAACGACCACTCCCGGCCGCGCAGACCGACCCGGTACACGTAGGTCTGGATCACGTCGGAGACGCGGATGTTGAGGTCGTTCTGCATCAGGAACACCTTTTCGAAGCCGACCGACAGGATGCTCCCGGTGCGCAGGATCAGCAGGATGATCGCCACCGCCGCCAGGCTCGGAACCGACACGTGCCAGATGCGCCGCAGGCGCCCGGCGCCGTCGACGGTGGCCGCCTCGTACAGCTCGGGGTTGGCGCGGCTGAGCGCGGCCAGGTAGATGATCGCCCCGAAGCCGATGTCGGTCCAGATGCCGGACATGACGTAGACGGGGCGGAACCAGCTCGAATCGGCCATGAAGTGGATGGCGTCAAGGCCGAGCAGGCCGAGCACGTGGTTGATCGATCCGTCGCGCGGCGCAAGCAGCAGGGTGAGGATGCCGACGATGGCGACGGTGGAGATGAAGTGCGGCAGGTAGGTGACCGTCTGCACCGTCTTCTTGAACCGCGGCAGACGGCACTCGTGCAGCAGCAGGGCCAGGATGATCGGCGCCGGAAAGCCCCAGACCAGCGACCAGAAGGAGATCTGAAAGGTGTTGTTGATGATGCGCAACGAGGCGTTGGAGGAGAAGAAACGGATGAAGTGGTAGAAGCCGAAGTCGTCCGTCCACGGGCTGCCCAGGATGCCTGCGCGCAGGTTGAAGTCCTTGAAGGCGATCAGCACCCCGTACATCGGCTGGTAGTGAAAGATCAGGAAGAACAGGATCGGGCCCGCCAGCATGGCGTACAGGGCGGGGTCCTTGCGGACGCGCGCGATCAGCGCCGGCAGCCGGCTGCGCAGGCCGGTAGGCGCCGCGGCCGGGCGGCTGGCCGGGCGGCTGGCCGTGCTCATGCGGGGCGCTCCGCCGCGCCGTCGCGCAACGCCGCCAGCAGGGTCGGGACGTAGCGCGCCTCCTGGGTGAGCGCCTTGCCGACGCGCGGGCGGCCGATCAGCTGCTGGCCGGTCAGCCCGATGTCGGCAAGGTTGCGGCGCAGGATGGCGGCGATTTCGGCGCTGGGGGCGATCCGGTCGGCGTCGGCCAATCCCTCCAGCACCTGCACCGACCACTGCGCCGAAGGTTCGCCGCCCGCTTCCGGGCACGACGTGTAGCGGAAGTGTCCGGCGCCGGCGTCGTAGGTGCGCTCCACCAGCCAGCGCGCGCCGGCGGTGATCGCGTCGGCGGCGCGCGGATCGCCGGTCAGGTCGTGGTACCGGCGGAGCGCCGACAGCAGCACGCCGACCATGAAGCCGGCCTCCCCGCGCGGACGCGGCAGCCGGCGGCCTCCGTGGCTGGCGGTGAGGACGCGCTCCCAGCCGCCGCCCGGGCTCTGCGCGGCCAGCACACGCGCGACGATGACGGCCGCCGCGTTGAGGTAGCGGGGATCGTCGCCCAACCGGTCCAGGGCGCAGAGATGGGTGAGCTGCCAGCCGCACTCGCGGGCGTTGGCCAACGTGTGCCAGCGCAGGTTGGCGGTCATACGGCGCGCGGTGTGTTCGAGCACCTGGCGGGCGAAGGGGTCGCCGGTGAGCAGGAAGTAGAGCGCCGGCCCCTGCACCCAGGTGTGCGACGGCATGGTCGCAGAGCCGGCCATCTTGTTGCGGAAGTACGGCGGCAGGTAGCCGCCGACGTGGCCGGCCATGTGGGTGATCTGCGCGCCGGCCTGCGCCGGGTCGCGGGAGTGGTTGCAGGTGTCGACGTCGAGCAGGTGGCGCGCCGCCTCGCAGCCGAGCGGCAGCCAGCGCGGATCGCCGCCGCGCAGGAACTCGACCAGGTGGCACCAGGGGGCGTCGTACTCGTTGTTCTCCCAGAAGCCGCCGGCGTCGGCCGAGCCCTTGAAGGTGTCGCCGTAGTTCATGAAGCCGAACTCATGGCCGGCGGCGCGGTGGTCGATCCATTCGGCGAACGCGCGGTCGACCATCCGTTCGTAGGGAGGATGGGGCGAGCCGCGCTTGGCGGCGAGCGGCTCCAGGACGCCGGCGGCGCTCAGGTAGCCGAAGTCGGGACGGACCGCCGCGTGACCCTGGAACCAGTCGGCCGCCGCGGTCCGTTGCGCGTGGTCGGCCGCGAAGCAGAGCATCATCTCGGCGGTGAGGGCGCTGCCGGCCTTGAGCCGGTAGCAGCCGGACGGCCGGTGGAGCCAGAAGTAGAGGCGGTGCCATTCGCGGTCGTAGTCGGGCAGTTCGACCGGTCCGAGCGCCGGCAGCAGCTCGACGGCGATGGCGTCAGGATCGGCGCGCACCGCCGTGGGGTAGCGCTCCCAGAAGTCGCGCACCACCACCAGACACGGGCCGTCCGCCGCCTGCGCGGCGAAACGCCCGGAGGCGTGACCGGCGACCGCGGCGGATTCGCCGCCGCCTTCCACCCGGTACGCGCAGTCGTGTTGGTGCGTCACCCGCACCGGCGCGCCGGGCGCCGGCGCCTCCGGGCGGCCGCCGTCGATGCCGGCCGCCCGGATCGCCCGCCACGGCAGGCGCAGCTCCAGCGACCGGACGCGCAGCAGCGACGCCCGTTCGTGCTCGGCGCCGTCTACGTCGGCGGCGCCGTCTACGTCGGCGGCGCCGGACTCGCCCAGATGGCGCAGGTCGCCGTGCAGGGCCGCGCCGGCGAGCGGGCTCACCACCACCAGCCGGTGCGTGAGCGTCAGAAACGGCTGACCGGCGTAGAGCTGCACCCGCACCGCGGCGCGCAGGTGCGCCGCGCCGCGCGGATCGGTTATCGGCAACTCGGCGCGGATCGCCAGCCGGCGCGGCCCCGCCTCGTCGATCCACACCTTGTCGACCGGCCGGGAGGTGAGCGGCGTTCCGCTGCCGAGCGCGCCGCGCCAAGCGCCGCCGCGGCCGGCCGCCGTCCACCGCCCGCCGCGGAGCACTTCGATTCGATCGAACAGATCGCCGCCGCGCCGCATGGTCACCCGCACTTGGCGGTTGCCGGCGGTCACCACGCCGTCCTGCTCACTCCAGGTGAGGTCCGCGCCGGCCGCCGGCGCCGCGGCGGTCGCCGGCGCCTCCTCCTCGGCGGCCGTGAGCCGCACCACGCCGCAGGCGGGCAGGGCGCCGCCGGGGCCGCCTGCGTCCAGCAACGCCCAACGCGCGCTGCCGTCCGGCCAGCGCGCGTGGACACGCACCTGCGCTTGCTCCCCGCCGGCCGGCGGCACGCCGGAAGGCAGCGCTCCGCCCGATTCGGCGCCGGCTTGGTCGGCCTGCTCCGCTGAGCCGGTACTGTCCGCCGGATCGGCCTCGTCCGCCGGGGCCGCAAAGCTCACCCGCGCGGCCGGCCGCCGCAACGCCCCGCGCGGCAACGGCACGGCAAAGGTGAGCGGCATTCCCGCCGGCGCGCCGGCGCCGCGCCGGGCGGCGCCGGTGCTGTCGTCACGCCCGCAGTCGACCACCTCGATCGGGATGCGCAGGTCCGCCGCGTCCCCTCCGGCGGCCGGCGCGTCCGCCGGCAGATCGACCGACGCGCGGACGGACTCACCGCCCGGCTCGCGCGCCTCCACGGCTATCCGATACGGCCGGCCGGGGGCCAGCCCGCGTAGCGGCAGCGCCAGCAGCGGATACGGGTCCTCGCTCACGGCGCTCACCGCGCCGCCGGCCCCATCCGCCGGAGTCGCCGTGGCGGTCACCGCCACCGGTTCGGAGGCTACGCCGTGCAGCTCGACCGTTCCGGGATCGATCCGGCGGATGCTCAAACGGTCCAGGCGCGGCGCGAACGACGATGGCGCCGGCAGCTCGGACAGGAACAGCACCTGCTCAAGATAGCAGAGGCCGGCGCCCTCCGCGCGGACCGTGAACGGCACGCCGGCGCCCAGGATGTCGATCGGCCGCTCGGCGACGATCAGGTGCCGGCGGTTGTCGAGCCGCCGCGGCCGCACCGAGCCCAGCATCTCCGAGCCGGCCTGCATGGTGTATCGGCACTCGTCGCCTGCCGCCGCGTACAGAAGCAGGCCGATGAACCTGCGCCCGCACACCCGCTCCTTCTCCGGGGAGACCCAGAACCGGTGGCGCAGCAGCGCCGGCAGGCCGGCGGCCGACAGCGACGGCGTGCGGTACAGCCCGTAGCCGACCCGGAACGGCATGGCCCGCTGGCCGACGTTGATCTGCCAGCCGTCGATCGTCTCCGCCTCCACGGCGTTGACCGCCACCGTACCGGCGCCGGCGGCGATCGCGTCGATCCGGTCATCGCCGATCACGTCCACGTAGCCGATCAGGCCGGCGTGATCGGTGCTCTGCTCACCCACGGCGGCGGCCGGCGTCATGCCCGTTCAGTGTTCTACGGACGCGGAAAGCTGACGGCCAGCATCGCCTCGACGTCCATGGGGTCGCGCCCGAACTGGCTGCGGAGCTCGGCAAGCTGGTCGCGTTCGGATTGCAGTTCCGCGTCCGGGGCCAGCGGCAGCGCGATCTCCTCGCCGCCGCGCGCCGCCGACTCGTGGCACGCCTGGGTCATCTCCATCGCCATCAGGGCGTCGCGGTCGGTGTACTCGTAGCCATGCCGCTCCAGGTGCTCGGCCGCTTCCTGCGATCCGCGGCTGCGGCGCACCGCCTGCACGAAGTCGACGACGTGGCCGGCGACCGAAGCGCCGTAGTAGCCGCGGCCGGTGCGGGTGGGAACGCGGTACGGATTGACGTACTCGACGGCGCGGCCGTCGATCTCGACCACGGAGCGGGTCCAGATGGCGTCGGCCTCCTCATGCGTGATGGGGCAGATCACGTCCGCCTTGCCGCCGTTGGCCAGCGACCCTTCGCTGCAGATGCGCACCTCCGATACGCCGTTCCAGTTCCCGACCGGCGTCTGCACGATGGTCCCGCGCGCGCCGGCCACCTCGGTGTAGCCGGGGCGGGGATGCCGGCCCAGGTTGCCCTTGATGTTGCCGGCCAGATCGACCACCAGCCGGTCGCCCGGAAAGGTGAAGAAGTTGCAGTGAAAGACCTCGTCGACGTGATGGCGGTGCGGCAGCGAGTTGTAGGGCGCCACCGGCATGGTGTGGTTGACCGCGCGGGCGGTGAGCGGGTGCGCCTGGTAGAAGACGATCCAGCGCGAGTTGTTGTGGTAGCCGGTGTGGTCGTACATGCACAGCACGCGGCGCACCTCGCCGATCGCGCCGGTGGCGGCGACCGCCTGGATGATCCGGTCGAACGCGAACCGGAAGAAGTTCTCGCCGATGCGCAGCACCACGTTGCCGGCCCGCGCGCGCTCGGCCATCTCCCGCCCCTGGCGGAGCGTCATGGCCATGGAGGTCTCCACGTCGTGGTGGATGCCGTGCTCGGACAGGAACGAGGAGATCGAGTGGTGCGAAGGGACCGGCGTCACCACCAGCGCCGCCTCCGCTACCTGCGCGGTGGCCAGGTCGTGAATGGAGTGGAACGACCGCGCGCCGAGCCGTTCGGCCATCGCGTCGCTGTGCTCGGCCACCGGGTCGCAGACCGCGACCAGGTCTATCCACTCGCCCAGATGCGGCAGGATCGGCGCGTAGACGGTGCTGGCGCGGTTGCCGGCGCCGATCAGCGCGACCCGTAACGGTGTGTCAGTGCTCATGCCGGCGATTCTACCGCAAACGCCCCGGCTGCGCGAACGGTCGCGCTCCGCCCAAAAAACGAGCCGGGCCCGCCCGCAGGCGGCCCGGCTCTCTTGACGACTCCGCTTCGGAGGCGGGTTCAGCCTACTTGACGGTGTCGAACCACTCGTTGGCTTCGGCGGTCAGCACGTCGCCGCCGCTGCGGCGCCACCGGGCTACCACGTCGTCGTAATCGTCGACGCTCTGCGTACCCAGGATCACCTTGTAGAAGAACTCCCTGAGCACCTTGTCGACGTCGGCGTAGTCGGCCTGCGACGGCAGCGCCACCTTGAGCGGCTGCTCCACGGTGTTCTGGCTGGCGATGGTGTCGTACAGCATCTGCCGCTGCACGCCGCCGGCGCCGCGGCTCACGTTGTACCACGGCGCGTAGACCCAGAACGGGTTGGTCGAGAAGCCGCCGGCCAGGTTCTGACCGAGCTCGCCCTGGCGGCGCGGGTCGGCCAGCCATTCGTCGGTCTGGCCGAAGTAGTCACCGTACTCCGATCCGTCCCACGGGATCCAGTGCCACGGCGTCGCTTCCATGCACACCTCCGTCGGGTCGCCGACGAAACAGCCGAGCGCCGACGAGTAGTACAGCGCGCGGTCGGTGGCGATGGCGTTGAGCACCTCCAGCAAGCGGTGAAGCTTGTCCTGATCCCGTTCGAGTTGCCGTCCGAACGTGACGTACAACGGCTGCAGGCCGCGCACGGACATGCCGGCGTCGCCGCGCGGTCCGATCGGCGGTTCGCCGTTCACGTACGGATGGTAGTCGGTCACGTCCGCGTGGGCGGCCGGATCGATCTCCTGAAAGGCGATGATGCTGTAGTGTCCCAGGCCGGAGCAGTTGTCTGGCCAGCAATCGGGATCGTCATAGATGTAGGAGCGGTGTTCGGGATGGGCCAGGTGCCACTTGCGGTTGAGGTGGCCGCCGCCGTCCCACTCGGAGTCGTCGGCGCCGAGCGAGGAGACGTAACCGATCTTCTCATTGGCGAACTTCCACGAGACGTCGTTGGCGCCGTCCTTGCGCCCGATCTCGGTGACCCATTCCGGGTCGATCATCTCGCGGGCGTACCAGTCGGCCAGCAGCGCCAGCGCCTCCTTGGTGCCCGGATCGGTAAAGCCGTACTGCAGCTTGCCGTCCTTCTCGATCCACTGGAACGCGAACGTGCCGTGGGCGCCGAAGATCTCCTGGAAGAAGCCGGCGGGGGCGGTCTCCTGGTCACCCGGCGCGGTAAACGCGTAGGTGTCCTTGCTGCCGCTCCCGTTGGGGTCTTCGTGGCGGAACTTGTGGTACGCCTCTTCGAACTCGTCCAGCGTCTCCGGAATCTTGTCGATGCCGACGTTGTGCAGCCACTGGGCGTTCCAGGCGATGCCGCGCCGGTACACGTTCCACGGGCTGATGATCGGCAGCCCCATGTGCTTGCCGTCGATCTCGCCGTACTTCCATACGCGCGGGTCGCCGAACGACGCGACGTGGTCGTAGTACTCCGGCATCACTTCGCGGATGGTGTCGACCGACAGCTCGGCCAGGACGCCCTGGTCGGCGTAGGTCGCCAGCTGCACCGGGTTCATCCGCATGGCGATCATGTCGGGAACTTCACCGGACGCCAGCAGCACGTTGAGCTTCTCGAACTGATTCTCCGTATTGACCCAGTCGAACTGGACGTCGAAGTACTCGTCCATCCAGCGCTTGGTCATGTTCAGTTCCGGGTTCCGGCGATGCATGTTGGTCGCCGCGCTGGTGTAGGTGTACTCCTGGGCCGCCAGCTCGACGGCGAACCCGGCGAGCAGCACCAGGACCAGCGGTAGTGAGAGTTTGCGCATAGTCTTCGATCCTTCCTTTGTTGTTGTTTCGCGCGCTTGGCGACTCACTCGCGTCAAGACGCGGCTTGATAATCCGGCCCGATGGGCCGCGGGGGCACTACCCCTTGAGAGACCCGATTATCACCCCCTTCACGAAGTATTTCTGGATGAACGGATACACGGCCAGGATCGGCGCCATGGCGACGAAGATCGCCGCCGAGTTGAGGGTCTGCGGCCGCACCGGCCGCAGCGCCGCCTCGTCGAACGCCTGCTCCGCCTCGATGGTGAGCGTGTCGTTGGCGGTGATCACGATGCGTTGCAGCCAGATCTGCAGCACGTGCTTGTTTCGGTCGGTGACGTACAGTATCGAGTCGAACCACGCGTTCCAATGCGCGACCGCGCTCCACAGTCCGATCGTGGCGATCACGGGCATCGACATGGGGGCGATGATGCGGAACAGCGTCACGACCTCGTTGGCGCCGTCGATGCGCGCCGAGTCTTCGATCTCCCCCGGGATGGTCATCAGGAAGTTGCGCATGATGAGCAGCCAGAACGCCGGCGCCAAGTTGATCAGTACGAACACCAGCGGCACGTTGTTGATGAGGCCCAGGCTGCGGACCAGAATGTAGGTGGGGATCAGACCGCCGGAGAAGAACAGCGTGAAGACAAAGATCGACGTGTAGAAGTTGCGATGCGGAAGGTACTTCTTCGACAGCGGATAGGCGGCGCAGAGTAGCACCATGACCGTCGCGAAGGTGCCCAACACGGTGCGGACGATGGTGACCAGATAACCCATGTAGAGTTCGTCGTCACCCAGGATCGCCTCATACGACTTGATGGAGAAGGGGCGCGGCCACAGCATCGCGTTGCTCAGGTGCTCGCTTGATCCGTGGGTCAGGGAGACTGCCAACAGGTTGACGAACGGGAACAGGATGGTGACCGAGAGCAGTATCAGGAACCAACCGTTGAGGACTCCGAAGATCCGTTCTCCGGTGGTGCGGATTATCAAGGCGGTTCCCTACCAGAGGCCGTATTCGCCCACGCTCTTGGCGGCGCGGTTGACGATCACCACCAGGATCAGGCCGATCACGTTCTTGAATAGCCCTACGGCCGCGGCGAAGCTGTACTGCAACTCGGCCAACCCGACGCGGTAGACGTACGTGTCGATGATGTCCGCCACCTCGTAGACCGCCGGGTTGTAGAGCATGAAAATCTGGTCGAACCCCGCATCCAGGATGTCTCCCACTCGCAGGATGAACATGATGATGATCACCGGGATGATCGACGGGATGGTAATGCTCCACGCCTGCCGGAGCTTGCCGGCGCCGTCGACGATCGCCGACTCGTGCAGCTGCGGGTCGACCCCGGCGATGGCGGCCAAAAAGATGATCGACCCCCACCCGACCTGCTGCCATACGCCGCTGGAAATCAGGACGGTCACGAACCAGTCGATGTTGGCCAGAAAGTGGATCTCGGCGCCGCCCAGGGCCGTGATGACGGAGTTGACCACCCCGGTAGAGGGAGACAGGATCGACCTGATCACGCCGCCCAGGACGACCCATGACAGGAAGTGCGGCAGGTAGCTGATCGTCTGCACGGTGCGCTTGAAGTGGCGTTGGCGCACTTCGTTGAGGAGCAGGGCCAGGATGATCGGGGCCGGAAAGCCCCAGAACAACCGGTACAGGCTGATGAGCACCGTGTTGCGGAAGATCCGGCCAAAATCGGTGGTGCCGTCGAACATCCGCGTGAAGTGATGGAGCCCGACCCACTCGCTGCCCCAGATGCCGTCCCAAAACCGGTACTTCTGGAACGCGATGATGACCCCGTACATCGGGACGTACTTGAAGACGATGGTCCAGACCAGCGCCGCGGCCAGCAGGGCGAACAGGTAGCGGTGGCGGTAGTACCGCTTCAGGATCGACGGGCGGTTGAGCGCAACGGTGCGGGCGTCCCGAACGGCGGCGTCGGGAGGGGCGTGCGGCAGCAGCATCCGGGGCGGACGCTACCACGGCGCGCGGGGCGCGGTCAACCGGCCGTGGCCCGAGCGCGTCAGCGGGTGAAGTCGCGGGTCAGGTCGAGCGCCAGGCGGCGGAAGCCGGTGACCCGGTGGCAGGTGATCAGGTTGGTGTCGTGCTGGCTGGCGCCGCCCACCGAGGTCCGCGACAGGACGACCAGGTCGTCGCCGTCGATCAGGTTGGAGGCGTAGCTGAACGAGTCGGTCATCTTGCGGGTCATCGCCACGCAGCCGGCATGGAACCAGTTCTGGGCGTCGGCGCTGTAGATCAGCAGCAGGATGCGGCGCTCGTTGGCGACGATGCCGTGAAAGCCGATCTCCCGCAGCTGGTCGTCGACCGGCGTGAACGTGTCGGAGACCGGATTGACGCAGGTCCAGAACAGATCGGAGACCGGATCGTAGATGACGTGGAACTTGCACTGCCCGCCGGGCATCGGGCAGTACTGGCTGAACCGGTAGCTCATGGTGCGGCCGTCGTCGTCCAGGTCGCAGATGGCGGCCAGGCCGACGGTGGCGCGCCCCAGCACGTGCAGGCGGAGCAGGTTGCGCAGCCGGCCCCGCACGGAGATCAGGTTGCCTTCGATCCAGCAGTCCTCGGTGCCGGTCTCCGGCGGATACGCAAAGGTGTTCATGGGGTGCGGCGCGCCGGGGAACCGCTCCATCGGCGACGCCCGCCACGCGGCCGGGTCGAGCAGATCGCGGCTCAGGTCGCCGGCCATCACGAACGACTCCCAGGAGGAGCGCCCGCCGCCCGACCGGCCGACGCGCGGACAGGTCTCGAACGCGCGGTACACCTGCCCGGCCTGGAACGTCACCGCGGTCGGCGCGCCGTGGCTGCGCCGGTCGCACACCTCGACCTCCGGCGTCCAGGTGCGGCCGCCGTCCGCGGACCGGCTGATCACGACCTGCCGCGACCGGCGCCGGTTGCCGATCATGTAGAGCGCGCCGCCGTGCACGAAACAGCTCGGCCAGATGACGTCGGTGCGGCCGCGCAGCTCCCAGGTGCGGCCGCCGTCCGCGCTCACCCGCACCTCGGTCTGATCGGCCAGCGTCTCCGTGTACGGCTTGGGCTGAAACCACTCGTACGAGGCGGCCATCTCCCCGCCCGGCAGCCGCACGATGCCGGGCGATCCGGCAAAGTGCCGCTCCTTGTCGGGCGACTCCGCCACCACTACGTAATCCTGCGCCAATGGCTGCATGGTCATTCCTCCTTTCAGCCTTCTTCCACGTCGAACGCGGCGATGTCCCGCGTCGCGGCGCTCACCTCCACGCCGATCAGATGCACCGCCCGGTCAGCGGCGCGGTGCTTGTCCGCGTACCGCCGCTCCTTCAGCTGCGCCAGCGCGGCGCCCCGCTCGCTCCGTTCCGCCACCTTGAACTCGAACAGCCAGGCGCTGCCGCCGGCGACCACGGCCAGGTCGAGCCGGCCGCGGCTGCCGGCGTCCTCCACCGAAACGCCGTCCACCGACGCCTGGAAGAACGCGTAGAACACGCTTGCCCAGTACCCTTCGTAGCGGGCTATGTCGTTGCGGCGGCGCCAGTCGTGCGGAATGCCCGCCACCCGCCGGCCCGCAGCTTCGCTCAGCGCCTCGATCAGGCGGCGGAAGCGAATCGGCGGACTGCCGCCGCGCGAGGCGACGCCGGCGCGCCGGCCGATGTCGTCGATCTGCGCCGCCGCGCTCTCTTCCAGGGCGCCCGCCCGCTTGAAGTTGCCGTTGCTGAAGTCGAGCCGCGCCACCGGGTGGCGCTTCCAGTCCCAGCGGTCGTGGACGGCCAGGCCGCGAAACAGCGGCTCACTCCCTTCGAACAGCTCCTTGAGCGTGTCCGCGAACAGGCTCTTGCCGAACCGCCGGGGCCGGGACAGGAAGAAGTGCTTGCCGGCGTCATCGACCAGCCGGCGGGCGTACGGGGTCTTGTCCACGTAGTAGAACCCCTCCTCCCGTATCTGGCGGAAGGTCTGGATGCCTATGGGGAGCTTGAGTTTGGCCATCGCCGGCCGCGGCGTTCCGATCGTGTCCGCGGCGCTCAGGCCGGCTGCGGCTGCGGGCGGGCGACCGGCGCCACCTGCGCCTCCCGCAACGCTGCGCGCACCTGGTCCTGCTCCGCCCGGTCGAGCGGGAGCACCGGCTCACGCATCAGCGGCGTGGAGAACACGCCGCGCTGATACAGCGCTTCGTTCATGCGGGCGTGCGCCTCTCCCGACGGTTGGCCGATGCCGTAGATCGCCTCCGCCATCGGAAAGATGCGGTCCTGCAGCTCGCGCGTGCGCGCGAAGTCGCCGGCCTTGACCGCCTGCCACGCCTCGCAGATCAGCTCCGGGATGCAGCCGGCAAAGCCGATCAGCGCGCCGTCGACGCCCACGTACATCGACGACAGCAGCGACTCGTCATGGCAGGTGAGCAGAGACAGGTGCGGCGCGCGCCGGCGGAACAGGCGGCAGTCGCGCTCGTACAGCGCCATGTGCCGCGTGCCGGTCTTGAGCGCCTTGACGTTGGGGATGCGCGCCATCTCGATCACGGTCTCCGCCGGGTAGAACGCCTTGGTGGCGGCCGGGTAGAGGTGGATGACGATGCCGATGTCGATCGCCTCGGCCACGCGTTGAAAGAACCGCACCGGCGTCTCCGGCTTCATGCCGAAGCGGAGCCAGTTGTGCGGCGGCATCAGCAGGATGCCGTCGGCGCCCGCGTCCTGGGCCGCCTGCGCGTGCTCGATCGCCTCCAGGGTCCCCTCCGCGGAGATGCCGGAGATCACCAGCGCGTCGCCGCCGACCTCACTGGCTATCACCTCGGTGACGCGCCGGCGCTCGGCCGGCGACAGCGACGTGATCTCGCCGGTGTGGCCGTTGCAGACCAGTCCGCGGATCTCGTCGAAGCCGGCCAGCCAGCGCACGTAGCGGCGCAGCTCCCCTTCGTTGACCGAGTAGTCGTCGTTGAGCGGCAGGCACGTCGCCGGAAAGATGTCGGTCCATCGTTCGTCGTCCATGGCCGCCACGATACAGGATATGCGGCTACGGAGTCTTTGGGGCGTCCCGGCCGCTTTCCGGGGCGTCTGCGCCGCCTTCCCGCCGGAGCGCGGCCCGGAGCTCCCGCAGGCGCGCTTCCGCTTCCCGCAGCGCGGCCTGCGCCCGCTCCCGTTCCCGTTCGGCGCGCTCGCGTCCCTCGCGGTTCTCCGCAAGGGAGAGCAGCTCCTCGCCGGTGGCGGGATCGCGAAACCGCAGCCCCTGGTCTGTCGCCCGCAGCTCCAAGCCGAGCACCGCGCTGTACAAGCTGCGGACGCCGTCCCCGCCGCCGGCCGGCAGCGGCGCGTAGTCCCCGGACACCAGCCGCAAGCCCTGCAGACGGGGCCGCAGATAGTCCCCGGTCGGATCGTACTGCCAGTACTCCCGCACGGCCAGCGCGCGGTACTGCCGCCGCTTGCGCCCCTGGTCTTCAAGGCGGGTGCTGCGGGACGTCACCTCCAACACGAAGTCCGGCCCCTTCGGCTCCAGCCAGAGACGAAACGAGGGCCGGTCGTGGTTCGGCGCGCCGATGACCACAAACACGTCCGGCGCCACCACCGCGTGGCGATCGTACCGTTCGTAGTAGAGGAGCAGGTTGGCCGCGACGTACACGTCGGGGCGGTCGCGAAAGTAATCCCGTAGCGCGTCGCGCGCGTATGCTATCGGCGTGAACTGATAATCGCTCTCCGCCACCGGCTTGCCGTCCGAACTGGGGTATTCCTCGACCTCGACGGGAGCGACCATGGGGGCTGCCACGTACCTTCCTCCGCCGCCTGTCAGCGTACCACGATCCGGCGCCCGCCGCGTCAGCCGATCACGCCGGAGCGGCCCTTGCTGACGCAGACGTAGCGGATCGGGACGCCAACGAAGGATTCGACCCGATCCAGGAGGCGCCGCGCGCCGCGCGGCAGGTCGGCGCGCCGGCGCACGCCGTCGAGCGGGCCGCCCACCGGCTCCATCTCCTCGTAACGCGGCTGCACGTCGGCAAGGCGCCGCACGTTGGCGGGTACGCGGTCGATGCGCTCCGCGCCGAGCGAGTAGCCCACGCACACCCGCAGCTCGGAGAGTTTGGACAGCACGCCCAGGCCGGTCACGGCAAGGGCGGTGACCCCGGTCACGCGGGCGGTGTGGCGCAGGGCGACCAGGTCGAGCCAGCCGATGCGCCGCGGCCGGCCGGTGGAGGTGCCGTACTCGTTGCCGGCGTCCCTGACCCGCGCAGCCTCCGCTCCCCGGATCTCCGTCGGAAACGGACCGGCCCCGACCCGGCTCATGTACAGCTTGGCGACGCCGACGATCCGGCCCAGGCAGTCGGCGGCCAGACCGGTCCCGGCGAGCGCCCCGCCCGGCGAACAGACGCTCGACGTGCAGTACGGATAGGTGCCGAAGTCGACGTCGAGCAGCGCCGCGTGCGCGCCCTCGAACAGGATGTTCCGGCCGGCCCGCCACGCCCCGACCAGCAGGTCGGCGGTGTCGGTGACGTAGGGCGCCAGCCGGCCGGCCCAGGCCGCGCACCGCTCCACCAGCGGATCGCTCTCCAGCGGCTCGAAGGGCAGGCCGGACTCCGCGGCAAGAGCGCCGAGCACGCCGTTCTTGATCGCCACCAGGCGGGGCAGGCGCGCTTGCAGGTACGCCGGGTCCTTGACGTCGGCCATGCGGACGGCGGTGACGCGGTGCGCCTTGTCCGCGTAGCACGGGCCAATGCCGCGGCGCGTGGTGCCGAGCTCGCCGGTTTCGCCGGACACGAAGGCGCGATCCATCAGCTCGTCCTCGATCTTGTGGTACGGCATGACCACGTGGGCGCGGTCGCTGATGGCCAGACGGTCCGGGTCGACCGCGTACCCCTCGCGGCGCAGCGCGTCGATCTCCTCGATGAGGTGCGCGGGGTCGACGGCCGTCCCGTTGCCGATCACGTTGAGCACGCCGTCGCGCAGGATGCCGGACGGCATGAGGTGAAACGCCGTGCGCCGGGCGCCCATCCACACCGAGTGGCCGGCGTTGGCGCCGCCGTTGTAGCGGACCACCACGTCGAAGCCGCCGGCCAGGTAATCGACGATCTGGCCCTTGCCCTCGTCCCCGAACTGCAGTCCGCAGATGCAGCAGCCGCTCGGCCCCCGCCCGGCGGCGCCGCCCGCGCGCGCCGGCTCGTCCGCCGGCCGGTCCGCCCCCCTGGCGGCGAGCGGGACGCGGTTCACGAACTGGCCGGCCGCCCGCAGCTCCTCCACGCCCGATTCGGCCATGGTGACCGGAAAGGCGACCGGACGGTTGCCATCGAGCTGCGACCGGTAGATCGCCATGATCATCTCCAGGGAGCGGCGGCCGGCGCGGCCGTCGCTGCGCAGCGCCGCCCCGCTCGCCGGCGCCCCGCCCTCCAAGGCGTCGAGCAGCTCGTCGAGCGCGGCGGTGTAGGTCGACGCCGGCGCCGGGCGCGCAACCGGCGCCGGGGCCAGCTCCCGCCATGCAAAGCCGCTGTCGGCCTCTACGTCGCCCGGCTGCGACCGGAACAGGCGGACCTGCTCGGCCTCCATGCGGATCACGCCGGTGGAGCCGCTCAGCAGGAATGAGTGCTGCTCGTAGTCGGTCAGCTCCGCGCCGTGCATTACGGCGGTCACCCCCGACGCGAACTTGATGAACGCGGCGCTGAAGTCCTCCACCGCCCACGGCCGGGACCGCTGCTCGGCCATGCCGCACAACCACTCGACCGGGCCCGCGAACAGGTCGAGCAGGTCGAAGTAGTGGCTGAAGTCGTGCAGCAGAGGCCCCTCACGTTCGCTGCGCCACGACGGGTCCGGCTTGCCGCCGTCCATGGAGCACTCTATGTAGTTGAGGGCGCCGATGGCGCCGGCCGCCAGGAGCTCCCGGGCCTTGATCCACTCCGGGTGCCAGCGCCGGTTGTGGTTGATCTGCAGCAGCACGCCGGCCCGCTCGCACGCGGCGATCATCCGGTCGCACTCGCCGAGCGACAGCGCCATCGGCTTCTCGCAGATGATGGCGCGCGTCGATGGCGCCGCCGCGCAGTCCTCGACCATGCGGCAGTGCAGCTCCGGGTGCGTGGCGACGATGCAGACGTCCGGCGCCGACTCCGCCAGCATCCGCCGGTGGTCGTGATACAGCGCCTTTACGCCGAAGCGCGCGCCGAACTCGGCCAGCTTCTTGCGGCCGCGATTGACGCCCGCCGTCAACCGGCAACGGCCGCTGGCCGCCACCGCGGCCGCGTGGTTGTCCGGCAGGTCGCTGAACGTGAACTGATAGCCGACGCGGCCGGTCCCGATCAGCGCGACCTTATACACGGCTATACACGCTCGAACTTCTGCAGGCGGTCGCGCTCGAACGGGACTTCGCACACGTAGAGATCGCCGTGCGAATCCTCCCAGATGCCGTGCGGCGCGCCGACGAAGTCGCCCGGCTCGCCGCCCTTGCGGCCCCATCGCCCCATGACGCGGCCGTCCGGATCGACCAGCGCCACCGTCCCCTCGGCCTCCGCCAGGTGGACGACGCCCTGCTCGTCGATCACCAGGTCGTTGGCGGCGCGCACCTCCGTCCACTCCTCGATGAAGTCGCCCTCCCGGTCGAACACCTGGATGCGCTCGTTGCTGCGGTCGATCACCAGCAGCCGCCCGCGCGGATCGACCTTGACGCAGTGCGGCAGCCGGAACTGTCCGGGGCCTCCGCCTTCCGATCCCCAGGAGCGGATCAGCTCCCCCTCCGGCGTGAAGCGGTGCATGCGCTGCTGCCCGTAGCCGTCGGACACGTACAGGTCGCCCCACGGCGCGCGCACCGCCCAGGTCGGCCGGTTGAACGGCGCGCCCGGCTCACCGGTCCGGCCGCGGTTGCCGATGGTCCGCACCACGGTTCCGTCCAGACGGCAAATCTCCACGGTGTGGTTGACGATGTCGGTGATATAGGCGAGCTGGTCGGGGCCGATCCAGATCGAGTGCGGCCGCTTGAGGAAGTCCCGGCCCCACGTCCCCACGTACGTTCCGTCGCGCTCGAACACCCGGATCACGTCGTTCGGCTCCCGGTCGGCGACGTAGACGCGGTCGTCGGCGTCGCACGCCACCGCGGTCACGATGCCGATCTGCGCGCGGACCGCCGGGTCGCCCCAATCGGGCGCCGGGCGGTAGCGATAGTCGTTGACTCCCAGGGTCATGCGTCACCTTCCTTCATCGACGATTGAAATCCACATGGGCGACTCGCCCACCTCGGTCACCGTCAGCGGCGTCAACCGCCCGGTCTGCGGCTCGATCCGGTAGACGGCCAGCGTGCCCGACGACAGTCCGGCGGCCAGCAGCAGCCGGCCGGCCGGGTCGATCTGGCAGGCGCGCGGCTCCGGCTCCGCCGGCGCGATCTGGCGTAGCGACGGCGCGCCGGTGTCCGGGTCGAGCGCGAAGTTGGCAACGCTGTCGTGGCCGCGGTTCGGCGCGAACAGGCTTGTCCCGCCGGGCGTGATGCGGATCTGCGAACAGGTGTTTTCGCCATCGAAGCCGGGCGGCAGGGTGGAGACGGTGCGCCACCGGGTCAAGGCGCCGCTGCCGGTGTCCAGGCGGTAGGCGGTGACGCTGCAGCCCTGCTCGTTGGAGACGTACATGACCGGGAGCCGGGGGTGGAAGCAGAGGTGGCGCGGCCCGCAGCCGCCTTCGCCCGGCAGCCGCGGCGGAGCGTTGGGCCGCAGCCGGCCGGTGCGCCGGTCGAACAGAAACTGGTGGACGGCGTTGGAGCCGACCGGCTTGGCGATGGTGCAGGCGAACGCGTAGCGGTTGGTCGCGTCGGTCTCCAGGACGTGGGCGCCGACGCCGGTGTCGATCCGGCAGAGCGCCGGGCCGGCGGCGACGCCGTCGTCGCCGATGCCGTGCACGGCCACCGCGCCGTCCGCGTAGTAGGCGGACAGCAGGAAGCGGCCGGTCCGGTCGGTGGCGACGTAGCACGCCCCGGACCGGGTGTCGAGCTCGCCGGCGTGCCGCAAGCTCCCGTCAGGCGCGACGCGCATGGTGCTGACGCGGGCGTCCCGCCGCCGGCTGACGTACAGCACGCGCCGGTCGGGAGAGAACGCCATCGGCGCCGGTCCGCCGGGCAACGGGTACGAACCGGCGGCGCGGAGCGCCCCGCCGTCGGGGTTGAGGGACAGCCGCGCGATGCGGTCTTCCCCGCTGAGCGCGACGTATACGGTGAGGTTGGGAGCGATTGCGGAGGGAGGGTAGCAGCACCCGCCCCTCACCGTCCATGATGCGCGCGACATGGCTGCACGACGCCTTCGAGTTCTGTTCCTTCCGCAGCCGGGCGTACCGGTTACCGACGGCCGCACCTACCGCCATCTGGCGGCGGTGAGCGAGCGGCACGACACCCGAGCGTTCGACGACGCGCTGCCGGCCGCGGCGCAGTTCGATGGGGTGGAGGTCGTGGTCGACATGGGCGGCAACGCCAGCCGCGACAAGATCGACCTGGCCGCGGCGGCCGGCGTCCGCCACTTCCAGGTGCAGACCAACGGCCTGGACCACGTCGAGGTGGAGCACATCCTGGACAGGGGGATCACCCTGTCCCACTGCCCCGGCTACCTGAGCGCCGAAGCGCTGGCGCAGAGCGCCATGATGTTCATCCTGCTGCTGGCCGGCCGCTACAAGCAGGCGGCGCGGAACTTCCGCGGCGGCGCCTACTACGACCCGGAGGGCTGGCGGCTGGAGGGAAAGAAGCTGGCGATCGTCGGCTACGGCGCGAGCGGCCTGCAGCTGGCGCTGCGCGCGCATCCGTTCGGCATCCGCATCTCCGCCGTGGACGTGCGGGTGATCCCGTCCGAGGTGCTCGACCAGGCGCCGCTTGAGTTCCTGGGGTCGCCGGAGGACCTGGACGACGTGATAGCCGAGTGCGACATCCTGTCCGTGCACCTGCACCTGCATCCGGGCACGCGGCACGTGATCGACCGGCGCCGCATCGGTTTGCTCAAGCCGACCGCGTGGGTGATCAACGTGGCGCGCGGCGCGCTGATCGACGAGCAGGCGCTGTACGCGGCGCTGCTGGCCGGCAAGGTGGGCGGCGCGGGCCTGGACGTGTTCGAGCGGGAGCCGCCCGACGCCAGCCATCCGGTGTTCGCGCTGCCGAACGTCTACGCGACGCCGCACACGGCCGGCGGCACGGAGTCGACCACGGACAACCGCGCGCGCTTCGCCGCCGACAACCTGGACCGGATCGCCCGCGGCGTGGAGCCGCGCGGCCTGATCACCGGACGCATCACGTGAGCGCCGGCGCGGCGCAGGCGGCCGGGCAGCGCGATGCCGTAGCCGCGGCCGAGGAGTGGCTGGCGCTGCTCGACGCCGGCGATCATCAGGCGTGCTGGGAGCGCGCCGCGGCGCTGATGCGCGGGGCGGTGAGCGCGGAGCAGCTGGCCGGCGCGTTGCGCACGGCGCTGACGCCGCTCGGCGCCGCCGCGTCCCGCTCCCCGGAAGGCGCCGAATTCCACCGGACGCTGCCCGGCGCGCCGGACGGCCGCTACTGGGTGCTGCGGTACGCCGCCTGCTACGCCCGCAAGCGGGCGGCCGTGGAGACGGTCACCGCCGCCTGGGACGACGGCGCGTGGCGCGTCAGCGGCTACTTCATCCGGTAGCGGGGTGCCGGTTGTCAGACCGCCCCTGCCGTCGTAGAGTGCGGCGGCTGGCCGGCCCCTCGGCTCTGCCGATCACCCGATCTGATTGATGGCGAACCTCTCCTCCACGACCGCTCCCTCCTCCAACGCGCCCGTGCCCGCTCAGCTGCAGGAGGACGTCAAGCGCGGGCTGCGCAAGCAGACGCGCGCCAGAGCGTGGCGCATGCGCTCGTTCTACGGGTTGCTGCTGACGGCGTTCGGTTTGCTGATCGTCTTCAAGTACGCGCCGATCTGGGGCGTTTCCATCTCCTTCCTGGACTTCAACTACTACGACGGCATCCTGGGCAGCGCCTGGAACGACTTCGCGCACTTCCGCCGCCTGTTCCGCGAACCGTTCTTCCTGCGCGTGTTCCGTAACAACGTCGTGCTGGCCCTGCTCCATCTGGGGATCACTTTTCCGGCGCCGATCGTGCTGGCGATGCTGCTCAACGAGGTGCGGCACACCATCTACAAGCGCACCATCCAGTCGATCAGCTACCTGCCCCACTTCATGTCTTGGGTGGTGCTGGCCGGCATCCTGCGCGAGTTTCTGTCGCCCAATACCGGCTTTGCCGGATGGGCGTTCACGCAGCTCGGCCTTGATCCGGTCAACTACTTTAACAGCGTGGCGATGTTTCGGGGCCTGCTGGTCGGCACCGCCATCTGGCAGAGCGTCGGTTGGGGCTCGATCCTCTACCTGGCGGCCCTGTCGTCGATCGACACGCAGCTCTACGAGGCGGCTGCCATCGACGGCGCCAGCCGGTGGCAGAACGCCATCCACATCACGCTACCGTCGATGGTGCCGGTTATCACCATCCTGTTCCTGCTGCGGCTGGGGAACTTCTTCGAGGGAAGCTTCGAACACGTATTCATGTTGTATTCCCCGGTCGTCTACGAGGTGGGCGACATCATGGAGACTTACATCTACCGCGTCGGCATCCAGGACGGCGACTACGACTACACCACAGCGGTGGGGCTCTTCCAGAACGTGCTGGGCTTGGTGCTGCTGGTGATCGTCAATCAGATCGCCCGCCGCCACACCGAATTCACCGTCTGGTAGCATCGGCATGGCTATCGTAGCGAGCCGCAGGTCCGTCTCCGGCAGGGTGTTCGACGGCGCGAACTACCTGTTGCTGGCGCTGTTCGCCGTGTCGATCGTCTTTCCATTCTGGACGCTGATCCTGCAGTCGTTCGCCTCCATCGACGCGGTCAACAGCCTGCGTTTGCGGGTCTGGATGGACGCATGGCACACGGAAGCGTGGGCGTTCGTGCTGCAGGACGAAACGATCGGGCTGGCCTACTTCAATACCATTTTCCGCACCGCTGCCGGTACCTTGGCCGCGCTGCTGGTCACCTTCACCGCCGCGTACGCGTTCTCCAAGAAGCCCCTGCCCGGGCGCGCCGTACTCACCTTCCTGTTTGTGTTCACCATGTTCTTTCAGGGGGGTTTGGTCCCCACTTACTTGGTGACGCGGTGGCTCGGCCTGATAGACACCCGGCTGGTGTTGATCATACTGCCGGCGATGAACGTCATACACGTCCTCATCTGCCGCAACTTCCTGATGACGATCGATCAGTCGCTGGAGGAGTCCGCGGTCATCGACGGGGCCGGCTACTGGCGCGTGCTGTTCCGGATCATGCTCCCGCTGTCGAGACCGGTGCTGGTGACCATCGCGCTATTCTCGGCGGTCTATCACTGGAACGACTTCTTCCTGCCTTTGATCTATGTCAACGACGACGACAAGCGGGTGCTGCAGGATCTGATCCGCGATCTGATGCAGGATCTCAACCTGCTCCAGACCGATGAATTCATCTCTGAGCTGAATGAGGAGCTGCGCCAATCGGAGCAATTCCGGGAAATGATGCGCATTCCGCCGCAGGCGGCGCAGGCGGCGACCGTCCTGCTCACCATTGGTCCCATCGTGTTCATCTACCCATTTGTCCAGAAGCACTTCGCCAAAGGGGTGATGCTGGGGTCGGTGAAGGGCTGAGCGGCCGGCCGGCGCCGGCCGGTGCTGGCGGAAGTCAGCGCCAGACCGCCGTGAACAAGCAGGTTCTCACCATGATGCCGCGCACCGCCGCCGGGCCGCAGCCGCGGCGGACCAGACGGCGTTAAGAATGGCGTCTGTTCCGACCCGGCTATGCCGTACGGAACACGGAACGGCGGTGACGCCGACTACGCCGCCGTTCGTGCGATGGCCATGGTCGCCCGGTTACAGAGGTTCCGCGGATTGGGGCACACGTCCCAAGCGTTGCAGTGGCTGGCGACCACCGGCCGGCCGTTGATGAACAGCGTCGGCGCGCCCTTGATGTCGGTGTCGGCGTGTAAGGCGTCGCCACAGCGCCGCTCCTCCATGCACCGGTCGAACGCGCCGAGGTCCGGGTCCAGCACGCGGACGGCGTACTCGTTCGCGACGCGCGTGCGCAGCGCGAGTCGGCCGCGGCGCTCTGCAGCAGAGACATTCGAAGGTGCGGAACTCGACGATTGGTCACCGGCGCATCGACCAAGCCGTTATGCGCAGCGCTTCCGCCGACGACGTATCATGGTCGGCCACCACCGACACGCCACCAAGGTGCTCGCCCCGGGGTTCTTGCTTCAATACCACCCATCAGAAAGGCCGGCCCGGCGCTCCGTATGCCGGCGACGACAAGGAGTCACACAAGCGCCACTGGCGGCGGGCGCCGAACCGGCCCGTCAAGTCAAGTCAGCGGTAGAAGCCGCGTTGCTGATGTATCGCCACGGCAGATGATCTTGTCGGCCCGCGTCTGGAGCCAAACGACCACCGGCAGCGCCGACAGCCTAGAAGGCAACCGCCGCCAATCGGCGATACCCTTGAAGCCGATCATTGGCATCCTCCTTGCGCTCACAGCCTGGCTAAGCTAAATCCGATGACTAAGCCGCCGCCGGCTTAGTCATCGGGGCAGGCCGGCCCAACTTCCCCAGGGCACTCCGTGAACGCGCTCATAGGAATGCCGCCACCACCTCCGCCACGGCTGCCGCCACGACCGCGGCTCCGTTGATTGGCTTCCTGGGCTTCGTGGGCCTGCTTTGCTAGTGAGTCGTCACTCGGCAGCGAATCGTCAGGGTCGGGGTCCGGAACATTACCTATAGCGACATCGCAGGCACTGCGCGCTTCGCGCTCAGCGTCAGCGACCGATACCGTGGATCTCCCCGTGACCTCGCGCGGGCTAAGGTGCTCGCTCTCGCAGGTGAACGACCAAGTATACTCTCTCGGGCATTGAGCGCGCGCGCTTGACGCAGCATCGGAATTTGATACGCGGGAAGCAGCCCTTCGTAAGCTACCGTCACTGCACGTAACCGTAGCGGTATAAACCGGACATTGGGCTCTCGCTAGCGTCACCGCAGCGTCCCGAGAAAATGCAGAGGATCCGTGCTTCCAACTACCGTCCGCACACCTAATTCTCGCTCTATAGGGCAACAGAACACTCGATCTGCTCGATGATCCGCTCGATTCGCTCGATTCACTATCAGTGTCTGGAGGCTCCGGTGCCGTAGGCGACGAACACCGTTGCCGCGCTTTGTCTTCGGCGTCAGCATGCGACGTTTTCGACGATGCCGTTGATCGTGTGCCGTCAGAACACGTAACCGTCGCGCTATATGGGCGTTGGATCGTATCACCCGAAACGCCATCGTCTTCCGGCTCCGACGCCGGGCACAGCCGACGCGCTTTCGTTCTGGCGTCGGCTTGCGATATGCGAGATGATCGCGTAAACTGACTGCCATCAGGGCAAGTCACCGTCGCCTCAACAAGCGGACATTTGGCGGTAGCATCAGCCAAAGCGGCATCACGTGACGAACCCAACCCACGAGTTATACTGCCGTCATGGCAAGTCACCGTCGATGTATATGAATCGCGAAGAGGCGATGTTGTACCGCTCGTCGACGATCCGCGGTTCGATGATCCGCGGTTCGACGATCCACCGCCGTCCGACGATCCGCCATTCGATGAACCGCCGTTCGATGAACCGCCGTTCGACGATCCGCCACTCGACGCCGGCGCGGCCTGTTCTTGGCGGGCCGGCGGCGTAGGCGCAGGCGGAGGCGGCGGCGTCGGGGCCGGCGCGGCCGGCTGCGTCAGCGATCCGCCGCTACGCCTGCAGGCCCTCTCCACCATACCTCTAGCCCGGGCACGAGTATAGGCTCGCTGTGCCATCGTCCTGCTGGTGTCATGACTACTCCAGCACACAAAACTATACGCAGAATAAGCGATTCGGTGATAGATTGGCCACAGGCATCACGAAAGTCGGGAGATTTCGGCGACTCTTGGGATCTATAGGCGTCCCGACGCTGACATTCTGGGCATCCGCAGTGTGAGAACCGCGTCAACCCTTTGAGTTGACCAAGCCAGTGGCGATTTGGCGGCCTGTGGGACTTCAGGTGACGCCATCAGGGCAGACTACCCCTGCCATCTCGTCAACACCCGTCCCAGACTTCCCTACAGCGTCGCCAGTCGTGCCAGCGCGGCGCTGAACCTCTGGTGGTACTCGCCGGCCGACAGCTTGAGCAGCACGCCGTCCCGGCCAGTCTTGGCAACCACGCCGGCCCGGCATATCCACAGGTACAGAAACCGCTTGCAGCGCAGCACCGCGCCATCTCCCAACTCCAACAGGTTGAGCATCCAAGTCTTCAGGTTCCACGCCAACGCCGCGATCACGAAGTACGCTTGATTGGCTCCCAGCAACCCGGTCGGAACATGGGACAGTCCCAGCCCCTCCTTCAGGTCCTTGATCAGATTCTCCTGATTGCCCCGCCCCTGCGCGGTCCTCAGCACCGCCGTGTTGCTCCGTTTCGAGTTCGTCACCACGATCCAGTACGCATACTTTCTCATCCCGTCGAGGTACTCTTGCTTGCCGTCCGCGTCGTGGATCGGCGTCCGCTTGATCACGTACCGATAGCCCTTCTTCCAACTCGTCGGTCGGAACATCATCCTGGCCACTTCCGGCGTCCCCTTGTACCACTGGTCAGGCTTGCGCTGCCGGCTGATCTTGCGCTTCACGTTCTCCCGCCGCTTCCGCCGGCGCCGGCCCGACCGCTCCCTGATCGGCGCCAGTGGACGCCATGCGCTCTCCGGGAGCCCGTGCACGGCCCGCAGCAGATTCTGCCGCTGCTTCGCCACGATGTAGAACTCCACCCCGCGCTCCGCGCAGATGTCCACGATCTCCTGATCGTAGTAGCCACTGTCAGCGCGCATCCGCACCTGTCGAAAGTGCTTCCGGACCCGCTCGATCGTTCTCGGCAACACCTCCTTGATCCCGTAGCTGGTATGCCGGCTGCCTTCGTGCAGTCCCAGATGCAGCACGTCTCCGGTCTCCGCCACCGTCCCGTACAGACTGCTGTAGCTCCACCGCCTGTCGTAGCTGAAGTCCGCGCCTTCCTTCTGCTCCCCATACACTTCGTGGATCGACGAATCCCAGTCCAGCGTCGCCACCCGCCGCCGCGACCGCGGCAGCAACCCGAACGCCCGCTGCTGTATCTCCTCGACCGCCTCACGTAACTCGCTCCGCGCCAGCTCCCCCGCCAGCTGATCCCGGTCGCTGCACTGCTCCCGCTTGCCGTCGAAGCGAGCCAGAAAATCCCCGACCGTGGTGGCATGCGGCACCCGCGCGCCGCCCAACAGCCGGCGTAATCCTTCGTCGGCGCGCAGCCAGTTGATGTCGCTGAGGGTGTTCCCGCCGCTGAGCATGTTGTAGGCCAGCGTCAGCACGTGGTCCGACTCGGTATACCATTTGTGCCGCCGCAGCACGCGCACCGCAGAGTCGATCACCGGCGCCACTTCAAGCCGCTCGACGAGCCCGTGCACGATGCCCAAGCCGGACCAGCTCACCAGCGGGGCGCCACCGCGCGGCTCGGCCCGAAGGCGGGGATGGGAGAATTGGGGTTGACAAGCATCGTCAGCCGTGTATTCTGGTGGTGACTGAATCATTTCGGGTCCTCTTCGGTGCTTGACCGGTTGGGTTTAGGTACTTCCGATTATAGCACTTAGGAGGACCCGTTTCAACCCCGCCTACCCGAATCGCTTACTCTGGGACTATAGCTCTTTCGCCGCGTTGGCGCCGGCGGCCTAATCGTCGATCCGCCGCTAGCCGTGCAAGCCTTCGTCGCCGCAGCGATGGCACTACCGTAGGATGCCCGCGTAATCGTGCTACTTGTGTTGTGGTCAGTCCAGCAGGTCACCGATGCCGAAGGTGGCGGCGGCCTAGTCAGCGATCCGCCGCTAGCCGTGCAGGCCGCCGTCGCCGCAGCAGTAGCAGCGGCCGCAGTCGTGCCGTTCCGATCGATCGTGCTCGGGTCGTGATCCCACCAACAGGTCACCGATGCGGTGACCGGCCTGGTCGTCGATCCGCCGCTATCCCGGCACGCTTGGCGCGCCGCAGCCAAAGCATCGTTCACGTTCGCTCCGGTTCCGTTGGCCGTCGTGCTCGTGTTTGGATCGGTCCAACACGTCACCGACGCCGGCACGGACGACGGCGGGGCCGGGCGGGTCAGCGATCCGCCTTCATCCGTGCACGCGGCTTCGGTGTTGAAGTTGCGGCTCGTGTTGTAGTGACTGAACCAGCATTCGACGGACGTATCGCCTTCTTGGCGCGCCGGCCGGGTCAGCGATCCGCCGTGGTGCGATTCACACAGCGACTCTGCGAAAGCAAGCGCCGCTGCGTGATCATCACCGTAAGCAGGCCGCTCAAAGCTTTGAGTGTGAGATTTCCAGCAGATGACGGATGTCCACACCACATCATCATTGGCTACCACCGCCGGCGCGGCGCCGGCGATCAGCAGCACGGCCGCCACGGCCACGCCTATCAATCGTCGTTTCATCGTTCCCTCCTTGGGTCGTTTCGTGTTGCGAGTTGATCGGCCGGCGTGCTACGGCATGGCGCTACCCTCCCGCAGCCCACAGGGCCGCCAGGCAGGCGGCGACGGGGCCGGCGCGCGGGGTCACGGCGCACCAGGGCGCCGGCATGGATCGGGGCAGGTCGGGGCGGACGGCGCGCAGGTGCGACCAATCGCGCCCGTCCAGGTCGGTTCGATGCAGGGTCAGCGTCAGCACCGCGGCGCCGGCGCCGTCGGTCACGCTGGCAAGCACCACGGCGCCCAAGTCGGCGGCGCGCAGCCTGCAGCCGCCCGGCAAGCGCACCGGGGCGCCTTCCAGAGCTGCGGTCACCCTGGGCCGTAGCGCGGCCACCAGGGCGGGCGCGAAGTCGGCCGCCGTCACGGTCCGTACGTCGCCGGCCGGCAGGACCACCACCGTCACCGCCTTCGCAACTCGTCGTCGATCAGCGCCGCCAGCTCCTCGAACGGCACTGCGCCGGCCACCGGCCGGCCGTTGATGAACAGCGTCGGCGTGCCCTCGACGCCGGCCTCGATGCCGGCGTCCACGTCGGCGTGAACGGCGTCGTGGTAGCGGCGGTCATCCAGACAGGCGCCGAACGCCGCCGTGTCCATGCCGAGGCGCGCCGCCTTCTGTCGCAGGTCGCCGGCCGACAGCGCCGCTTGCTCGCTGAACAGCAGCGCGTGCAGGTCCCAGAACCGGCCCTGCTCGTCCGCGCAGGCGGCAGCCTCGGCGGCGCGCCACGCATCGGGGTGGATGCCGGTCAAGGGGAAGTGCCGGAACACCAGCCGTACGCGGCCGGCGTACTCGGTCTTGACGCGGTCCAGGGCCGGCTGCAGGGCAGCGCAGAAGGGGCACTGAAAGTCGGAGAACTCGACGATGGTGACCGGCGCGTCGGGCGGGCCGACGGAAGGGCCGGCCGGCTCGACGGCTACGCGTAGCGGTTCCGCCGGCGCGGTGTCGTGGTCGGCCAGCGCCACGCCGGCGGTGAGGGCCACGGCCAGCGCGCAGAGCAGGAGTCGGTGCGCGAACGCCTGGGTGCATCGCCCCACCAGCCGGAGGGCGATCCTCTGGCGCGCGCGTCGGACCACCGGCAACGCGCGAACGTCAACGTCCGGGAAGGGCCTTGGCGGCGGTCCCGCTTCGTCTGGCGCGCGCCGCGGTCTATCAGTGCCGAGGCGTTTACCGCGACACGTTATCTTCCGACAATAGCCATTAGCAGAGGAAAACCGTATGGAGGAAGAAGAGAGGGCTCAGCTACCGGGCGTCGCCGGTCAACAGGCCACTCCGGCCGCGCAGCCTTGGGTCATGGAATACCACGACACGAACATCGACGACCTTGAATCGCCGTTGGCCGGCATCGCCACCAACGCCGACATCGAACGTAACGCTCACGCCCCCAACACGCGCCGCGCCTACGACGCAGGATGGGAGCGGTGGCAGGGATGGGCCGCCTATCGCGGCGCCCACGTCTTGCCCGCGCATCCGGACGCCGTGGCCGCCTATCTGAAAGAACGGGCGATGGCCGGCTTGTCGCCGGCCACCGTGCAAGTGGACCGCGCCAGTATCGCAGCAGGCCACCGCGCCGCGGGCGCCGGCGACCCCACGGCCCACGAAGCCGTCCGCCAACTCATGCGGTGCATCGTCAGAACGAACCCCCGCACCCGAGGGCAGGTTGACGGGGTGGGCTGGGAAGACGCCGATCGGGCGGCGCAGCTCGCTGAGAGCGGCGGCTCGCCAGCCGGACTGCGCGACGGCGCGTTGATCCGGGTGGGAAGCGATGCCATGCTGCGGGTGTCCGAGCTTGCGGCGCTCGACTTCGCCGACGTGATTGAGAATCCGCGCGGCGATGGCATCTTGACCGTCCGCCGGTCCAAGACCGACCAGGAGGGACGAGGCCACGAGCGCTACCTTGGCCCCCCGACAATCGCGGCCCTCCGGCGTTACCGGCTGCTGGTGGCGGAGGCGCCGGCCGACGGCGCGCTGTTCCGGCGCATCAACAGGGGCGGCGCCATTGGCGAACGGCTCAGCGCGCGGTCGATCCGGGACATCATCACGCGGCGCGCCGCCGCTGCCGGCATCGGCGGCCGGGTGTCCGGTCACTCGTTACGGGTGGGGTCGGCGCAGTCCCTGGCGGCGGCCGGGGCGGGGCTGGTCGATATGCAGCTGGCTGCCGATTGGAGATCGTCTCGGATGCCGGCCCACTACGCGCGGCGTCTGGAGGCCACGCGCGGCCCGGTGGCGCGGCTCAGGTACGGGATGGCCCGCGACGGCGGCCCGACGGTCGAGTAGGGGTAGTATGCCGGGCCAAGCGCCGGTCAGATATGCAACTACTTTACCACAAGAATGTTACGACGACCGCGCGGACCTATCGTGCGCGAATCGGCTCAAGCCGAAGCCCGGGACGGAACGGGTTGGATCAGGGGTTGACACCCTTGCGCGCGCCATGCTTGAGTACCGGCCGTGATCGGCGGACGGGTACCGGGCGGAACGGCGCGAAGCCGGCTCAGCCGTAGCATAGCCTCTGACAATGGCTATTATCGGACGCTATCGTTGCCCGGTCTCGGAGTGCGAACGCTCCACTGACCGCGACGCCCACTACTGCCGGGCCGCCCCGCCAACGGCGGAGTCCGGTTGCTGCCTGAGCCGCTTGAATTCTGCCTCGTCGATTCCGGTGGCGGCTTCTATCGTTGACCACGGGACGTTTCGGCCCACAAGTCCCTCGATGGTGCGCAGTACGCCTTCCTGGCGGCCTTCCTGGCGGCCCTCCTGGCGGCCCTCCTGGTGGCCTTCTTGGCGCCCCTCCTGGCGGCCTTCCTGGCGCCCCTGCCGGAGACCCTTCTGAAGGGCCTCTTCCTCTACCACTTCGCCGTAGGCTTCAAGCATTTCGCGCGTATCGGTCATCAGTTCTTCTCCTCCCGGCACGTCGCGCCGTACCGCTTCCGCGAATCGGTTCCAGCGCTCCGGGTCCCTCCTCGTCGTCGCCGCCACGTACACCACGAACCGGCGCAACTCGCCGATGCCCCCGCCCTGCCGCATCATCTCTGCCAGCAGCGGCACCAACGGCCTCAGCAGCTCCCAGCTCTCCCGGGCCGCCGCCATCAGCGCCAGCTGCGCGCTACGGCCGCGCACCTCGCCGCGCAGGTCCTCCGGCCGCGCCTGCGTCTGGTCGATCAGCAGATGCGCGTAGCGGGGCACCGCCGGCCAGTCGCGCACGTCGGGAGCAAACAGTTCCGCGAACTCGCACGCCGGTGTCCAGCGGCCGCGCGTCCCTTGATACAGCACCAGCGGGACGATCGGGCGCAAGTACTCCTCCGCAGGGCGCTGTTCGCGCTCCTCCTCCCAGATTCTGATACTGTACTTCAGGACCCTCAGCCGCAACCAGAAGTCGGGCGTCGACTGGTGCTCCAGCAGGACGTACAGCCATGCCGGCGCGCGGTCGGGCTTGCGCCGCACCTCGAACAGCAGGTCCGATTCGCTGTCGCGCAACCGGTCGTCGATGAAACTGCGGTCGCGCCGCCTCAGGGTGGACCAGATCACGGCGTCGGTGATCATCTGCGGCAGGTTGGCGCGCAGCAGGGCGGCCGCCTCGGACTCGTTCCGGAACACGGAGCGGAACAGGTGATCGTGGGGCTTGGCGACCGTGCCGGCCATGGTCAGATTCTGCCCAGGTAGCGGTCGCGGCCGGCGGTGAGCGCCCGCAGCTTGCCGTCGGCCACGGGGCGCGGCAGCACCCGCAGGCCGCAATCGGGATGGACGTAGGCTATCCTTTCGGCGCCGACGGCGCGCGCCAGCGCCTCGATGCGCCGCGCCACCCGGTCCGGCGTCTCCACCTGCAGGTCCTTGACGTCGATCACGCCGAGCCCCAGGCGGAGGCCGGCGCGCACGCCGCGCAGGCGGTCGATCTCCGCCGGCGCGCGGCGGGTGGTCTCCAGCACCAAGTGATCGCAACGGAGCGCGTTCATGAAGTCGATCAGCCGCCCGTAGTCACCGTACTGCAGCCGCTGGCCGCCGTAGTTGCCGAAGCAGAGGTGCACGGCCCGCTCCGTTCCGCGCTCGACCCCGTCGAGCAGCCGGTTGATGGCGGCGGCGGCCAGCGCGCCGTCACCGGGTGAGCCCGGCAGGTTCGGCTCGTCGACCTGCACCACCGCGGCGCCGATGCCGGCCAGCTGCCCGGCCAGCAGATCGGCGAACGCCGCGGCCAGCGACTCCAAGTCGCCGTAATGGGCGTCGGCCACGGTCTTGGCGATGAGATAGGGGCTGGACACCGTGAACTTGAGCGGCGCGCCGGTGCGGGCGCGCGCCCGGTCCCAGTCCGCTTTGAGGTTGAGGCGCCCGTCGCCGAGCGGCCCCACCACCACGCCGGGCGGCGCCGAGCGGAACTCCATGTCGGCGCGCGCGCGGTAGGCGTCGAGCTGGCTACGGGTGAGCGCCGCGCTCACCCCGTCGAGGGGACGGACGAACCGCTCCACCATCCCGCCCGGCGCGCGCCGCTCCAGGTCCCAGCGGCCGAGCTCGCCGTCGCCGATCAGCTCGATGCCGGCGCGCCGCTGGGCGTCGATCACCACCGTCAGCGCGTCTTCCAGCGCCTCCGGGTCCGAGCTCCGCTTGAGCCACTCGGGCACGGGATAGCTGCCGACGACCGTGGTCGTCACCGGTCACGCCGCCGCGCGCGGGGCCGCCGCCCAGGCGCCGGCGCGGTCGACGGAGACCGCCCCGTCATACGCCACGACGCGCAACGCCGCCTCCCAGGTCTCCCCGGCGGCGACCGTCACGTCGTCGGTCATGGTGGCGTTGAACATCGCCATCCCGTAGTCGCGGACGAACCACGGTCCGGCGCCGCGCCCGGCGGCGCTGTCGCCCACGCCGGCGCTGTTGGCCAGGACCAGCAGGCATACGCCGAAGCGGTGCAGGCCGGCCGGCGCCGCCTCGTACGCCACGAAGTCCCGCTCCTTGCCGAACGCGACCTCGGCGCCGCCGCGGTGGAGCTCCCGGCCGGCGCCGGCGATCATCGCCCCTCCGAACGGCGGCAGAAGCTGCGGCTGTACCCGCACCCCCAGGGAGCCGTGCTTGTTGGCCCGGAAGAGCAGGTCGCCGTAGGCGGCGGTCTTGCGGGAGGTGAGGTCGCAGACGGTCGCGCCGCCGGCGTCGTAGAGGTCGAAGTGGCGCTCCTCGTCGAGCACCGGGCCGCCGTCCGCGCCGGTCCAGGTGGCGCGGTAGGTGAACCGGTAGCCGCGCGGCAGCGGCGTGACGCCGGCGCGCTCCCCGTGGCGTATCTGCCCCAGGTGGTTGTAGACGTGCGAGTCGGGCGAGCGCCAGTCGGGGTGCACGACCCAGAAGTTGGACAGCACGCCGCCGCGCACCACGCACGCCTGCGCCACGAACACGCCGTTGTGAAAGGCGTGATCGAACGGGTACTCCTGCGCCACGTTGAGTCCGCGCGGGGTGTTGAGCGGATAGCACCAGGAACGCAGGTCGTTGTGGCCGACGCCGCCGAGCAGGCGGCCGGTGGCGGTCTCCGCGACCATGTTGCCGATCTGATCGGAGGCGCCGGCGCGCCGAATCTCAAAGCCGTTGGCGGATTCCATGGCCCCTACGGTGGCGCAGGTCGCCCGCCGCGTCTACCGCGCCCGGGACGCTTCGGCCGGCCGCCGCCGCGCCGCGCGTTTCCGGTAGACTGCGGGCGCGACATGGAACCAACCCTGCCGATAGACGTAGCCGAGCCGGAGCGGATCGACGCGCTGATCGCGGCGCCCGGAACCGTGAGCTTCCGGGCCGACGCCGCCGAGAACCTGGACGGCCTGGTGCCGGACGTCGGGCTGACAGGGACGTATCCCTACCGGAGCGTCTACCGGCCGCGCAGCTTCGCGCGCGCCGGCCTGCCGGCCGTCCTGCGGCACCGCTTCTGGGACACCATCGACGGCGCCGACGACCATACCGGCCGGCGCTTCGTCGGCGTGGTGATGTATGACGAGTACGGCTTCGACTGCCGGCTGGAGGTGACCCTGGGCGCCGATCCGGTCGGCTGCATGACGCCGTTCCGGCACGACAACCGGCGCCACTTGTACGTCCTGGACCGCGCCGTCGAGTTCATGGGGGAGATGGAGGTGCTGCGCATCGTCGGCGCCGGCGATGCGTCGTACCGGCTGGAGCGCGTGGCGCTGCTCCGGGAGCGGCCGGAGCCGACCTGCTACCGGCCGCGCATCGACCGGCTCACCGCACGCCTGCGGCGAAACGCCGGCGGCTCGTTCGCGGTCGCCGTCGACGCCATCACGCGGCCGGCGGCGCGGTGCGAGGTGACGGTGACCCGCGCCGACACCGGGCGGACGGTCGCTACCGCGGCGGAGGCGGAGTTGCTGAGCCTGCACTCGATCGCCGTGACCGGGTTGCCGGCGCCGCCGGCGGCCGGCTACCGGGCGCAGGTCCGCGCCACCGAGGCCGGCGGGCTGCAGGCGACCGCCGGGGTCACCGCGGCCGGCCCTACCGTAGCGGCGGGCGCTATGGCAGCGGAGAGCGGGACGGAGGCCGGCGCAACCACGGCCGAGGGCGGCGCCGCAGCCACCGGCCCGGTCACCGTGCCGGTGGAGCTCTGCAATCTTGCCAACGCGGAGCTGCGCGGGCTGCCGGTCACCTTTGGCGCGCCGGTTCCGCGCGGCCGCCTGACCGGCGCGGTCGAGGGCCGCTGGGACGTGGGCGGCGCGTCCGCGCCGGTGCAGTGCCGGCCGCACGGCTTCTGGCCCGACGGCTCGGCCAGCTGGGTGCTGATCGACGGCTGCCCGCCGCAAGCCGCCGCGGCCGGCGCGCGGCTCGCCGGCGCGGTGACGCTCCGCCCGGCGGGGAACGATCCGCCGCCCGGCGGCGGCGCACCGCCGGTGACCGCCGCGGACGGGGGGAGCGGCGACTCGCCGGCCCCGGGCGGCCTGCGTTGCGCGGCGGAGGATGGCGCGGTGTCGGTGACCGGCGGCTCGTTGCGCGTGCGGGTCACCGCCGGCGCGGATGAGCCGCTGCCGGTGATCGAGACGCGTGACGGCGCCGGACCGTGGCGCGCCGCCGGCGCCGGCAGCGGCGCGGCGCTCACCTTGGGCAGCGGCGCGGAGCTCCGCCAGGGGCCGGTGCACGACCTCGCTCTCGAGGAGCAGGGATGGCAGCGCGCCGTGATCCGTTACCGCTACGCGCACCCGGACGCGGACGGGACCGCGCACCTGGTGAGCACCGTCCGCGTCCACGTCTACCGCGGGCTGCAGGCGGTGCGCATCGTCCACCGCCTGCAGGTGAGCTCACCGCATCTGCCGCCGGCGGCCGGCGGCAGCGCCGATGACATTCCCGCGCACGCCGCCACCGTGCGCGGGGCGATCGCCGGCGCCGACGGCGAGCAGGCGACGTTGCTCACCGTCCGCTCCGCGTCGTTGACGGTCCGCCGCGCCGGCGATCGGGCGCGCTGGGGCCGCGTCGACTGGCCGGGCGGACCGGCCGGCGGCGCGGCGGTTCCCGCCGCCGGGGCCGTGCGCCTGATCCACGACCACGATCAGGGGCACCGCGTCGAAGACGGCGGCGGAGCGCGGGAGGCGGCCGGCCGCGTCGCCGGCCACGTCACGGTGAGCGCCGCCGCCGAACCGGGGAAGGCGCCGGCGCAGACCGTCACCGCGGCGTTGCGCCGCTTCTGGCAGACGTGGCCGCGCGCCGTCCGGGTCACCGGCGGCGAAGTGGCGGTGGAGCTGCTGCCGGCGCCGAGCGGCGCCGCGCGCCCCGGCGACGAAGAGAGCTGGCACCGCACCGACTTCTGGCTGCGCGAAGACGGCTATCTGCTCAAGGCGGGCATGGCGCTCACCAGCGAGCTGCTGCTCGCCTTCGGCCCGCGCGACGACGCGCTGCTCGCCTGGTTCGAGGACCCGCCGGCGGTGCGTCCGTCGCTCGACTGGCTCAACGGCTGCGGCGTGCTCGGCCCGCTGGCCGCCAAGGACACCGGGCTGCTGGCCGGCTATGAGCGCGCCGTGGACGGCGGCTGTGAGCAGTGGATGGCCGACCGCGACATCCGCCGCCAGTACGGCTGGGTCAACTTTGGCGACTGGTACGGAGAGAGCGTCTGGTCGTGGGGCAACAATGAGTACGACCCGCCGTTCGCGCACTACAGCGAGTTCCTGCGCGGCGGCGATCCGCGCTGGGCTGGCCTGGGCGCCGAAGCGGCGCGGCACTTGGCCGACGTCGACACCATCAACTCGTCGGCCAACCCCGATCAGGTCGGCGCGCAGTACACGCACATGCCCGGCCACGCCGGCGGCTACCTGCCGCCCTACTTCCGCAGCAAGATGAGCGGTTCGAGCAGCGTGCCTTCGCACACCTGGGTGGAGGGGCCGGCGCTCCACTACCTGCTGACCGGCGACCGGAACGTGCGCGATTCGCTCGACCGCACCGCCGGCTGGCTGCTCGGCGCCGGCCTCAAGGACTTCGGCGGCGGCATCCGGCACTACGACTTCGCCAACTGCCGCGAGTGCGGCTGGCACCTGATCCACCTCACCGCGCTGGCGCGCATGAGCGAATCGCCCCGCTATCTCAACGCCGCATCGTTGATCGTCACCCGCGTGCTGGAGCGGCAGGAGCCCGGAGGCGGCTGGGAGCGCGTGCTCAAGTCCGGGCACTGCGGGTGCGAGCCGCCGCGCGAACGGGGAGAAGCCGGCTTCATGGTCGGCGTGCTGCTGTCCGGCCTGCGCCGCTATCACGAGCTGACCGGCGACGAACGGGTGGCGGAGGCGATCCGCGGCGGGGTGCGCTGGTTGCTCCGCCGCACCTACGACGCGGCGAGCGGCCACTTCCGCTACACGCCGTGCCTGCGCCGCGGCGGCGGCCCGCAGCCGGTCTACACGCGGCAGGTGATCGAGGGTCTGGCCTACGCGCACGCCCTGACCGGCGACGCCGAGTTGCGGCGGATCGTGGAGCGCGGCCTGCGCGACCTGGACGACCTGCCGGCCGCTTCCCGGGACGCCGACCACGCCGGCTTCGGCAAGGACTGGGCCAGCCAGACCCGCTACGTCCCGTCGCTGCTGGCGTACCTCGCCCGGCCGGCAGAGCGATGAGCGGCGGCAACGGCGGCGCGCCGCGCGTGCGGGCGGACGCCCTGCGGGACCTGAGCGCCCGCGCGTTGCAGGCCGCGGGCGCGCCGGACCGGGACGCCGCGATCGTGGCGCGGGTTATGACCGCGAACGAGATGCGCGGCATCAGCCACGGCGTCGCCCTGCTGGCGCCGTACATACGGCACGTCCGGGCGGGCGGCATGAACGCCGCGCCGCGCATCGCCATCGAACGCGACGTCGGCGCGACGCTGGTGCTCAACGGCGACGCGGGGCTCGGTCCGCTGATCGCCCACCGCGCCATGGAACTGGCGATCGAGCGGGCGCGCCGGTACGGCGTGGCGTTCGTGGTGGCGCGGGACGGCAACAACTTCGCCGCCGCCGGCTATTACGCCAAGATGGCCGCCGACGCCGGCATGGCCGGCGTGGCCATGACCAACGCCGATCCGACCATGGCGGTCGCCGGCGGGGCCGGCCGCACGGTCGGCAACAACCCGCTGGCGTGCGCCGTGCCGGGACCGGGCGATCAGGCGGTCTACCTCGACCTGGCCATGAGCGCGGTGGCCGGCACCAAGCTGGCGATCGCGGCGCGCGAAGGCCGATCGATCCCGGAAGGCTGGGCGCTCGACGCCGGCGGCGCGCCGACAAACGATCCGGGCGCGATGAAGCAGGGCGGATCGCTGGTGCCGTTCGGCGGCTACAAGGGCTCCGGGCTGGCGCTGCTGATCGAGTGCCTGACCGGCGTGCTGGGCGGCGCCGCGATCATGGCGGAGATGCGCGATTGGGGGACCGACCCGGCCGGACGCAGCGACCAGGCGCACAGTTTCATCGCCGTCGACATCGAGCCCCTGCTGCCGCTGGCCGAGTTCAAGGCGCGCATGGCGCGGTTGGCCCGGCAGGTGCGCGGCGCGCGGCGCGCGCCCGGCGTGGACCGCATCTATCTGCCGGGCGACATCGAGCACGAGAAGGAGCGCGACGCGCTCCGCAACGGCGTGCCGCTACGGGGCGCCACCGTCGCCGGACTGCGCGACCTGGGAGCGATGGTCGGGCTTGCCGCGGAGGTAGAGGCGCTGCTGGCCGGCGCCGCGAGTGGCGACGCCACGAGCGGCGGCGCCGGGGATGATGGCAGCGCCCGGAATGGCGGCGCCTGACACGGGGCGGCGGCCCCCGTGGGCCGGCCGGAGCCGGGGGTCCGGCCGAGCTGCGGACACCGATGGCGATGCGCTGACGCGGGACCTGATCCGCATCGACGGCTGCCCGTACGGCCACTACCGGGATCTGCGCGGCCGGCGCTATCCGTTGGGCAGCTGCGCGCTCCGCTTCGATCACGTGCAGGGCGACCCGTTCGCGGCGCCGAGCCGGCTGCGCGTCGACCTGCCCGTGCCGGTGCTGGGGCTGCCCGACTGGGCGCGGGGCAGCCGGGACGCGCGCCGGGCGTCCGCCGACTACCTGCAACGAGCGCTGCATCCGGCGCTTGCCCGGCTGGCGCGCGGAGCGGGGAGCGGCAAGAGCGGGTTGCTGGAGATCAGCCCGGCCGGCCAGGAGGTGCTTGAGCGAACCGGCGTGGTGGTCGACGCGGACGGCGGCGTCCGGGTCCGCCTGTACGCAGGGCTGCCGGCGGCCGGGCGCCGCATCCTGGGCCGGGCCGCGGCCGATCTGCTGGCCGGCGGGCTGCGCGCCGTCATCCGCGGCGTGGCCGAGCGGCTCGATCTCGGCGCGCTCCGCCTGCACGTGCAGGCGGTGGAGGATCAGGTGGCGCTCCGCTCGCAGCTCGCCGAGCGCGGGCTGATCGCGTTCCTGGCCGAAGGCAGCGTGCTGCCGCGCCGCAGCGGCGTCGATCCGCGTCCGCTGCCGGACGCCCTGCCGTTGCGCGTCCCGGACGCTCTGGCGGTGGAGATGCGCGCGCCGCACGCCGGAACGTTGCGGGGGTTGGGAGTCCGCGCCGGCGTCACCCTGATCGTGGGCGGCGGCTATCACGGCAAGTCGACCCTGTTGCAGGCGCTCGCCCTGGGCGTCTACGACCACGCGCCGGGCGACGGGCGCGAGCGGTGCGTGTCGGCGCAGGAGCTGGTGGCGGTCCGCGCCGAGGACGGGCGCGCGGTGCGCGGCGTCTGCCTGACGCCGTTCATCCGCGGCCTGCCGCTGGGGCGGACGACGCATCGCTTCGACAGCGACGACGCCTCCGGCAGCACCTCGCAGGCGGCGGCGATCGTTGAGGCGCTGGAGGCCGGGGCGGCCGGCCTGCTGGTCGACGAGGATACGGCCGCCACCAACTTCATGATCCGCGACGCGCGGATGCGCCGGCTGGTCCCCGGCGACCGCGAGCCGATCACCCCGTACATCGACCGCGTGCGGCAGCTCCGGGACACCCGATCGGTGTCGTCGGTGCTGGTGGTGGGCGGCGCCGGCGATTATCTCGACGTCGCCGATCACGTGATCCGCATGGACGCCTATCAGCCTCACGACGTCACCGGCCAGGCGCGTCAGGTCGCGGCTTCCCTGCCGCTCGGCGAAGCGGAGCCGCGCGCGCCCGACGACTGGACGCCTGCGCCGCCGCGCATCCCGCTGCCTGCGGGTCTGGACGCCAGCCGGGGGCGCCGGCCGGAGCGGGTCCGCGCGGTCGGCACGCGGACGATCGAGTTCGGCCGCGAAGAGATCGACGTGAGCTTGCAGTACCAGATCGTCGACCCGGCGCAGTGCCGATTGATCGGCGACGCGCTGCTGCGGGCCGCGCGCGGGCTGTGCGACGGGCGCCGCGACCTGCCGGCGATCCTGGCGGCGCTCGACGCCGAGCTGCGGGCCGGGGGGATAGAAGCGCTGGCCGAATCCGGGTTCGGCGACCGGGCGTACGCCCGCCGTTTCGAGATCGCGGCGGCGCTCAACCGCCTGCGCAGCCTGCGCGTGGCGGAGCGCTGACCGGGCTGCGGCCGGCGGCGTAGACTGCCGCGGTGCAGGAGGTTCCGCGTCCGCCCGCGCCGGCGGCGCGCTCGGAGCGCATAGCCGGCCGCATCCTGGCGCCGGCGGTCGCGCTGACGGTCACCTACTTCTGCGTGCTGGTGTTCGACATGGTCGGCCCGGTCGTGTCCGCCGCGGTCGCGTCGGCGGGCGATGCCGCCGGCGGGGCGGCCACGCGCGGGGCGACCCGCCGGTCGGCGGCCGGTTCGCTCATCATGATCGCCCTGGCCGGCGGTTGGGCTTACGCCGTGTGGGTCTCGTTCCGGTACGTGTGGTCGCACCGGTCTGGCACCGTCTACTCCCGGGCGGCCATGGCGTTCGGCGCGGCGCTCGGTGGCGGCAGCGTGGTGCAGGCGGTCTTCGCGCTGCTGGTCGCCCTGCAGGTCGAGCCGGGCCGGCTGGCGCCGGCGCTCATCACCGTGCCGGCGCTGATGGCGGCGGCCGCCGCCTCGTTCCTGCTCGGCCGTCACCTCCGTGGGCGCTCGCCACGGACACCGGCGGATCGGCGGCCGGCGGCTTGACGGTCGCGCCGCACTCGCCTACGATCGAACGGTGATGGCCGTCCTTACCCGGTCGCCGGTCAAGCTCACGTACGACGACTACCTGCTGCTCCCGGACGACAACAACATCCACGAGATCATCGATGGAGAGCACTACATGTCACCGTCTCCGAGCACGTACCATCAGACGGTCTCGCGGCGCCTGCAGTTTCTGCTCTACGAGGCGATCGAGCTGACCGGTTCCGGCGTCGTCTTCAACGCGCCGACCGACGTGCAGTTCTCCGACCACGACGTCGTGGTGCCGGACATCTTCGTGATCCGGGCGGAGCGCACGCAGATGATCTCTCCGTCGCGCGTGCTGGGGCCGCCCGATCTGGTGATCGAGATCATCTCCCCGTCGAGCGCGAAGAAGGACCGCGAGATCAAGCGGAAGCTCTACGAGCGATTCTCGGTGCCGGAGTACTGGCTGGTGAATCCGGAACGCCACACCATCGAGCGCTTTCTGCTCGCCGGTGACCGGTACGGCGAATCGGATCTGTACACCGACTCGATCCGCTTCCGGGCCGGGACGATCGACGTGACCGTAGACCTGCGCCGCGTCTGGTAAACGGCGGGAGTACCGCCGGTGGCCGAAGCCCTCCTCGAAATCAAGGACCTCCGCACGTGGTTCCGCACCAAGGCCGGCGTGGTCCGCGCCGTGGACGGGGTCTCCCTGTCGATCGACAAGGGCAAGACGGTCGGCCTGGTCGGGGAGAGCGGTTGCGGCAAGAGTGTGCTGGCGCAGTCGATCCTGCAGATTCAGACGTGGCCGGGCGAAATCGAGGGCGGGCAGGTGATCCTGCACGGCGCGAACGGCGCCGCGCCGGAAGTACTCACCGATTACCTTCCCAAGGCGGAGCGGCTGCGGCAGATCCGCGGCAACGCCATCGCCTACATCCACCAGGAACCGATGGCGGCGCTCAGCCTGCTGCACACGGTGGGCAACCAGCTGCGCGAGGCGGTGCAGGTCCATCACCCGGAGCTGTCCAAGGAGCAGGCCAACGACATCGCCGTCAAGATGCTCGGCGACGTCGGTATCCCGCGCGCCGAAACCCGCCTCGACTCCTACATCTTCAACTTCTCCGGCGGCATGCGGCAGCGGGTGATGATCGCCATGGCGCTCATCAACCATCCCCGCCTGCTGATCGCCGACGAGCCGACCACCGCCATCGACGTCACCATCCAGGCGCAGGTGCTGGCGCTGATGCGCGACATACAGCAGCGCTTCGACATGTCGGTGCTGTTCATCACCCACGACCTGGCGGTGATAGCCGAGATCGCCGAAGAGGTGGTGGTCATGTACCTGGGCCGCGTGGTCGAGCGCACCTCCGTCACGCGGCTGTTCGAGAATCCCAAGCATCCGTATACGCAGGCGCTGATCGGATCGCTGCCGAGCGCCGAGCACGAACGCGGCGCGCTGGCCAGCATCCGCGGCACGGTCCCCGATCCGTACTCACGCCCCACCGGCTGCGCCTTCCGTAACCGGTGCGACCACTTCATCGAAGGGGTGTGCGACCGCAACGTTCCGGCGCTGGTGGAGCTGGAGACCGACCACGTCGTCCGCTGCTTCCTCCACTCGGAAGAGATCGAGCTCGGAGCGGAGCCGGACAGCGGCGTGGTGGACGAGCCGGCCGCCTCCGGCGGATCGGTCGGCCGCCACCGGCGCGCCGCCGGGCAACCGGCCGGCCGGCCAACGGCCGGCGCCGCGCAGGAGGGTGACGGCGCAGACGGGTCTGCCGGCGGGCGGACCGCGCCGCGGCCGCGCGCCGCCGGCCGCGCGCCGGTGCTCTCCATCGACGACCTGCGCACCTGGTTCCCGATCCGCAAGGGGTTCTTCCGCCGGCATACCGGCTGGATCAAGGCCGTTGACGGCATCAGCTTCGAGATCAGCGAACGCGAAACGGTGAGCCTGGTCGGCGAAAGCGGCTGCGGCAAGTCGACCACGGCGCGCAGCATCGTGCGCGCGGTCGATCCCACCGGCGGCGCCGTCCGCTTCCGCGCGCGCGACGGCGCCGTCCTCGACGTCACAGACGTCGACCGGGACCAGCTCAACCTGCTGCGCCAGCAGGTGCGGATGCTGTTTCAGGACCCGTTCCAGTCGCTCAATCCCCGCTTTACGGTCGTCGACATCGTCGGCGAGCCGTTGCGCAACTTCGGCGTGGCCGACGGCGATGCGCTCCGCGAGCGGGTCGGGGAGCTGCTGGAGGACGTGGGGCTCGACGCCCGGCACATGGGCCGCTACCCGCACGCCTTTTCCGGCGGGCAGCGGCAGCGCATCGGGCTGGCGCGCGCGCTGGCCATGAACCCGCGCCTGCTGCTGGCCGACGAACCGACCTCGGCGCTCGACGTTTCGGTCAAGGCGCAGATCCTCAACCTCATGCAGCAGCTGCAGGACGAGCACGGCCTCTCCTATCTCTTCATCACCCACGAGCTCGGCATCGTCCGCCACTTCAGCGACCGCTGCGGGGTGATGTACCTGGGCCGCATCGTGGAGATGGGCACCACGGAGGCGATCTTCCGCGAACCGCTGCACCCGTATACGGAGGCGCTGCTGTCGGCCGCGCCGGTGCCCAACCCGCGTGCCAAGATGGACCGCATCATCCTGGAGGGCGACGTGCCGGACCCCGCCGACGCGCCGGCCGGCTGCCCGTTCCACACTCGCTGCCCCTATGCGGAGGAGCGGTGCAAGACCGAGGCGCCGGAGCTGCAGCCGCTCGAAGACGGCGGTGACCACACCGTCGCCTGCCTGCGCGCCGAGGAGCTGGAGCTGCGCGGCGTGCGCTGGTAGCGTGAGCGATTCCGCCGGCCGCGCGCGCCCCAACGTCGTCGTCTTCTTCACCGATCAGCAGCGCTGGGACACGGCCGGCATCCACGGCAATCCGGCCGGCTTGACGCCCAACTTCGACCGGTTCGCCGCGCGCGGCACGCACCTGGCCAACGCCTTCACCTGCCAGCCGGTGTGCGGGCCGGCGCGCGCGTGCCTGCAGACCGGCCGCTACGCCACGCAGACCGGCGTGTTCCGCAACGCCATTCCCCTGGACCCGGCGCTGCCGACGCTGCCGGATCACTTCCACGCCGCCGGCTACGCGACCGCCTATATCGGCAAGTGGCACCTGGGGCCGCGCGGCCGGATCGGCCCGGTGGCGCCTGCGCACCGCGGCCGGTACGGCTACTGGCTCGCCTCCAACGTCCTGGAGTTCACTTCCGACGCCTACCGGACGACGCTGTACGACGGCGACGAACGGCCGGTGGAGTTGCCCGGCTACCGGGTCGACGCGCTGACCGACGCCGCCATCCGCTACCTGGACGGCCGCGACGGCGGGCCGCGCGACCGGCCGTTCCTGCTGTTCCTCTCCTTCATCGAGCCGCACCATCAGAACCACCGCGACGATTATCCCGCCCCCGACGGGTACCAGGAGCGGTACACCGGGGCCTGGACGCCGCCCGACCTGGCCGCGCTGGGCGGCTCGGCGCAGCAGCACCTGCCGGGCTACTACGGCATGGTCAAACGGCTGGACGAGGCGTTCGGCCGCGTGCTCGACGCGCTGCGCAGCCTGGGGATGGCCGACGATACGGTCGTGCTCTACACCTCCGATCACGGCAACCACTTCAAGACGCGCAATGGGGAGTACAAGCGTTCCTGCCACGAGTCGTCGATCCGTATTCCGGCCGCCTTGGGCGGCCCCGGCTTCGACGGCGGCGGCCGCGTGGAGGAGCTGGTCAGCCTGATCGACCTGCCGCCGACGCTGCTGGACGCCGCCGGGATCGAGCCGCCGGCGGCCATGCAGGGCCGTTCGGCGCTGCCGCTGGCCGGCGGGCGCGCCGCGGATGCGGCGTGGCCGGATCAGGTCTTCGTGCAGATTTCGGAGTCGCAGGTGGGACGCGCGCTACGCACCAGGCGCTGGAAGTATGCGGTGAGCGCGCCGGGGCTGGACGGAAGTGAGGCGCCGGCCGCCGACCGCTACGTCGAGGAGTTTCTCTACGACCTGCGCGCCGACCGGTACGAGCTCCGCAACCTGGCCGGCAACCCCCGGCACGCCGAGGTGGCCGCCCTGCTGCGGCAGCGCCTGCTCGGCTGCATCCGCGGCGTGGAGGGCGCGGAGCCGGTCATTGAGCCGGCCCCCGAACGGCTCCGCTCGGAACAGATCGCTCCGGAGCCGGCCGACCTGGAGGAACTGCGCCCGCCCGGCTGAGCCGACCGTGACCCCACCACGTTACGCGACAGGCGCCCGCGGTACGGACGCTCCGGCGCCGCCGGCGTCGTCGTAGCGGACGGCCAGCTTGATGCCGGCGCCGGGGTTCCGGTCGATTTCCCGATAGGCGTCCGCGCTCCGCTCGAACGGCACGATCGGGTCGAGCACGCCGTCGGCGCGCAGCCGGCCGGCGGTCAGGAGATCGACCGCCTCCCGGTGCAGCCGCTCGGCGGTCCAGCGCGGATGCGCCCGCAACGGTGCGTTGACGTTGCGGCTGGAGATCAGGGTGAGCTGGTTGCGGTGCCACTCGCCCTGCAGGTGCAGGGCGTCGGCGGTGCCGGTGTAGTAAGCTATGGAGGCGACCACGCCGCCGTACGCGGTCGCCCGCAGGGCGTCATGCAGGCCGGCGTAGCTGCCGGACGCCTCGATACTCACGTCCACGCCCCGGCCGCCGGTGCACCGCTTGACGATCAGTCCCGCATCACCGCCGGCGGGATCGACTACCAGATCGGCTCCGTGCGCCGCCGCCAGCGCCCGCCGCTTGGCGAACGGATCGGAACACCCAACCCAGCGCGCGCCCTGCAGGCGGGCGAGCTGCGCGGCCATCAGCCCGATCGCGCCCAGACCGGTGACCAACACCCGGTCGCCGACGCGAATGCCCGCGTCATGGATGCCGCAGAGCGCCACCGAGGCAGGGTCCCTACAGAGGAGCGCCGCCGGGTCCGCCCCGGCCGGCGCCGGCTGCACCTGCTCCTGAGCGACGGTGTGCGTCTGCCGGATCGGCAGCGGGCCGAAGACGATGTCGCCCGGCCGGAAGCGCGCCGCCTCCCGGCCGGCCTCCACCACCAGCGCCACCCCCTGGTTGCCGAGCGGATGCGGAAACGCGCCGCGCCGTTCGCCGGGCAGATGCAGGCCCAACTCGCGGTCGAACGGCGCGGTCGCGTCGCGGGTGTCGGCCCGGAACGCGCGCAACTCGGTGCCGTGCTTGACGACCGAAAGGACGCTACGCAGGCGCACCTGGCCGGCGCCGAGGTCCGGTTCCCGATACTCCACCAGAGCGGGCGTACGCGGGGCGGTGGCTACGAGTGCGCGCGGCATGACCGGACGGCGATCATAGCCGATGATGGGCGGCGGCGCAGGAACGGCTACACTGCGCGGACGTGCTTGGCGGACGCGGAACTGCCCATGCGCGCGGACGTGGCACGTACCGGGAGGGTGAGAGCGATGAGGAATCGGGCGAGCATGGCCGGCCTGCTGCTGGCGGCCCTGCTGTTCGCCGGCGTGGCCGGCGCGTACGGCCAGGAATCGCCGGGGCCGTTGCGGATGGGGTTGCTGCTCAACTTCGAAGGGGACGGCGACCGGGATATGCGCATGTCCTTCGATCTGGCGGTCGAGCATCTCAACGCCGGCGGCGGCGTGTTCGGGCAACCGGTACGGGTGGTCGTCGGCAATGCCACGGCGGAGCCGGCCGCGGCGGTGGCGGAAGCGCGCCGCTTGGTCCGGGAGGAGGGCGTTCACGTGCTGGTCGGCCCCGGCACCAGCGGCACGTCCATCCCGGTCGCGGAGCAGGTGACCGGCCCGGCCGGCGTGCCGACCATCAGCCCGTCGGCCACTTCGCCGCAGGTGACGACCGTCGACGACCGTGACTTCCTGTTCCGCACCGCCGTGTCCGACAGCGCGCAGGGTCCGGTCCTGGCGCGCGTCACCCGCGATCGCGGGTTCGACAACGTCGCCCTGATCTACCGCGACGACCCGTGGGGGCGGGGGATGGCCGCAGCCTTCGCCGCCGCCTGGACCGGAACGGAAGTGTCCGGGTTGGAGCGCGGGGTCCTGGTCGGCAACGGCGCCCAGATCATGATCGTCCCGATCGACGCGGAGCAGCCGACCTATCTGGACGAGCTGCATGAGAGCGCGGCCCCCGGCGCGCAGGCGCTGGTCGTGGTCACCTTCGCGTCCGAAGGGGTGATCATCGTGCGGGAGGCGGTCGAGCAGGGTCTCTACGAACGGTTCATTTTCAGTGACGCGCTCAAGGACCTGGAGGTGCCGCAGGAGGTCGGGGCCGAGCACGTCGCCGGCGCCTACGGGGTGAGCGCCGCGACCGATCCGGGCAGCGCCGCCTCGGCCGCGTGGGAGGACGCCTTTCGGCAGCGGTACGGCGAGCTCCCGGTGCTCGCCTACGTCAAGGAGATATACGACGCCGCCATCGCCCTGGGGCTGGCCGCGCAGGCGGCCGGCAGCACCGACGGGGCGGCGATCCGCGACCGGCTGCGCGCCGTCGGCAGCGGCCCCGGCACGCCGGCGACCGCCGGCGCGGACGGGGTCGCCAGCGCCCTGCGCATCCTGGCCGCCGGCGGGACGGTCGACTATGCCGGCGCCGCGGCCACGCTCGACTGGGATGCCAACGGCGACCTGCGCCGGGGCCACGTCGGCGTGTGGCGCTTCACCGCCGACGGCCGGATCGAAGACCTGGACGTCGTACCGATCGGCTACCAGTAGGCGCGCCGCCGCGGGTGTTCCGCGTTGCCATGAGCTCCGCAAGCGAAAAATTCCAGCATCTGCTGCGCGAGCTGTTTCAGTTCGACTGCGCCGACTTGGACTTCGGCATCTACCGGGTCATGAACTACAAGCGTGACGTGATCGAGGCGTTCATCACGGAAGCGCTGCCGCGCGCCGTCGCGGAGGAGTTGCGCACCTGCGGCGGCAGCCCGGAAGCGAAAGAAGCTGCCGTCTACAACCATCTGTTTGCCTTCTTCAGCCGCTACTATCAGGACGGGGACTTCATCTCGAAGCGGCGCTATTCGAAGCGGCAGCGCTACGCCATTCCTTACAACGGCGAGGAGGTGTATCTGCACTGGGCAAACGGCGACCAGTACTACGTCAAGTCCGACGAGCACTTTCGCGATTACACCTTCACGCGGAGCGGCGTTACCGTACGCTTCACGGTGCGGGACGCGGACGTGGAGCAGAACGACGTCAAGGGCGACAAGCGGTTCTTCCTGCCGCAATACGGCGCGATCACCTGCGATGCGGAAGCGGGCCGCGTGCTCATCCCGTTCGAGTACCGGCCGCTGACCCGCCGGGAGGAGCACGCCTACGGCCGCACGGCGCAGCAGGAAGCGATCAACGGTGTCGCCGTGAGCGAGATTCCGCAGCGGCTGCGCGGTGCCGGCGCGGCCACGGCTGCCGCGACGCTCACCGCCGAGCGCCTGCTGGAGTACCACCTGCGCCGCTACACGCGGCGCAACGCCTCCGACTTCTTCATCCACAAGAACCTGCGGGGCTTCCTTGCCGGGGAGCTCGACTTCTATCTCAAGAACGAAGTGCTCGATCTCGACGAGATGGAGACTGCGGGCGAGGACTTGGCCGACGGCTGGTTCCGCGTCATGCGCGCCATCAAGGCGGTCGGCGGCCGCATCATCGACTTCCTGGATCAGATCGAGAGCTTTCAGAAGATGCTGTGGGAGAAGCGCAAGTTCATCACGGAGACCGGGTATTGCATTACCGCGGGCGCCATCGACCGGAGCCGGTATCCTGAGATCGCCGCCTGCGACCCGCAGTGGGCGGAGTGGAAGGAATTGTTGCACGTCGACGAAGACGCGGCCGGCCTGTTCAGTGACGGCGACCGGAACGACCGGCGGATCGCGTTTCTGGAGGCTCACCCGACGCTCGTAGTCGACACCCGGCACTTCACGACCGACTTCACGGATCGCTTGCTCGGCAGCATCGATGACCTTGACGACGTGCTCGACGGTCTGCTGATTCGCGGCGACAACGCCCAGGCGCTGAGCCTGTTGTCCGCGGCATACCGGCGCCAAGTGCGCTGCATACACGTCGATCCTCCCTACAACACGCAGACCAGCGGCTTCCTGTACAAGAACTCCTACCGGCATTCGAGTTGGCTCACCATGATGGAGAACCGGATTCGCCGCGGGGAAGTGCTCCTCGACGACCACGGGTCGTTCGTCTGCCACGTCGACGAGAACGAGTACGAACGCCTGCATCTGCTGTTCGATCGATTCGGTATTCCCAACGCCGGTACCGTGATCTGGGACAAGAGGAATCCCATGACCGGGGGCGGCGGAATTGCGATTCAGCACGAGTACGTGATATGGCGAACCAGATCGAGTGGGGCGTTCAACCTCCCGACGAGCCAGGTTCATTCCATCCTGGCACAGGCGAAGGAGTCGCTACGGAAGTATCCCGCGTCCATGCGGCAGGCGCGAGCGCACTTCGCCGACTGGATTCGCCGAAATGAGTCCCTGAGCGGCGGCGAACGGGCGTACCGGTATCTCGACGATGATGGCCGGGTGTACACCAGCGTCAGTCTGCGGGCGCCGGAACCGAGAACAGACGCCAAGTTCTTCGAGCCGCTGATTCACCCGGTGACCGGCAGGCCTTGCCCGGTGCCGCCCAACGGATTTTCCAGGACGCCGGAGACGCTGCGCGGGATGATGGCGCGTGGCGAGATCCTGTTCGGAGCGGACGACACCACGCAGCCGCGGCAGAAGCGGTTTCTGCGCGAAGCGTCGAGCCGGCAGTTGACCTCCGTAATGCAGGATGCGCGCCGCGGCAAGTCGGACCTCGACGGCCTCGGGGTGAGCGACTTTCCGTACTCACATCCGGTGTCGCTATACGCAGACCTGATTGGCGCCGCGACGGAGGGAGCAACCAACGCCTTCGTGTTGGACTACTTCGCCGGTTCGGGCACGACCGGCCACGCCGTCATGCGCCTCAATCGCGAGGACGGCGCGCGGCGGCGGTTCATCCTGGTCGAAGTCGGCGACCACTTCGACGCCGTGCTCCTGCCGAGAATGAAGAAGGTCACGTTTGCGCCGGAGTGGAGGGAAGGGACGCCGGTGCGGATGCCGGCACGGAGTGAGGCGGAGCGGAGCCCGCGAGTCGTCAAGTATCATCGCATCGAGAGCTATGAGGACGCGCTGAACAACATCGTCTTCGACGAAGCGGAAGACCAGCCGGGGCTGCAATTTGACGACTACCTGCTCCGCTACCTGCTCAAGTGGGAGACGCGCACGAGCGAGACCCTGTTGAACGTGGAGAAGCTGAGCCGTCCGTTCGACTATCGCCTGGGCGTGCGCGTTGACGGTGGGGTACGTGATCGGGTGGCGGACCTGCCGGAGACCTTCAACTACCTGCTGGGGCTGCGCGCGCGGACGCGGCGCGTGCACCAGGACGCGGGGCGCCGGTATCTGGTATACTGCGGAACGGCCGATGAGAGAACGGTCGTGGTGCTCTGGCGCGAGACGGAAGGTTGGGGGAAGGCCGATCTGATTCGGGACAAGGAGTTCGTAGCCGAACAGGGCTTGACCGAGGGGGCGGACGCCGTCTACGTCAACGGCGATTCCTTCATCCCGAACGCCAAGGCCCTGGAGCCGGTCTTCAAGGCGCGCATGTTTGCGCCGCCGGAGGGCTGACGGACGATGATCGGCCCGGCTGGACACGGCGGCGGAGACTGGCGTATGGTGCCGGCATAGGCGAAAGGCGTGAGCTCCGCTAGCGAGAAATTCCAGGGACTGCTGCGAGAGCTGTTCCAGTTCGACTGCGCCGATCTGGACTTCGGCATCTACCGCGTCATGAATTACAAGCGTGACGTGATCGAGACCTTTATTACGGAAACGCTGCCGAGCACCGTCGCGGACCAGTGGCGCCACGGCCCGCTCGCCGACCAGGCGCTGGCCGCCGAGCGCCTGCAGCAGGCCGTCAAGGATATACATGAAGGATTGGGGACAAACGCTCTCGACGCGGACGGCAATTTAGTCAGGTTTCAAGAGACCCCGTTGGGCAGGAAGTACCTCAGGGCGCAACGGACCGCCGGTCTCAGCCCGGAAGCGATTGAGGCCGCCATCTACAACCATCTGTACGCCTTCTTCAGCCGCTACTATCAGGACGGCGACTTCATCTCGAAGCGGCGTTACTCGAAGCGGCAGCGCTACGCCATTCCATACAATGGCGAGGAGGTGTATCTGCACTGGGTGAACAGCGACCAGTACTACGTCAAGTCAGACGAGCACTTTCGCAATTACACCTTTACGCGGAGCGGCATCACCGTGCGCTTCAGCGCGCAGCACGCGGACGTGGAGCAGAACGACGTCAAGGGCGACAAGCGGTTCTTTGTGCCGCGGTTCAAGGCGATCACTTGGGACGCGGATGCTGCGCGCGTGCTCATTCCGTTCGAGTACCGGCGGCTGACCGGCCGGGAGGAGATCGTCTACGGCCGCACCGGTCAGCAGGAGGCGATCGTCGGCGCTACGCTGACCGAAGTCCCCCGGCGGCTGAGCGGCGCCGACGCGGCGGCGGCGATGCTGGCCGCCGAGCGGCACCGCAACGGCAACGGCAACGGCGACGGCCGGCCGGTCAGCGTTCTCGAGTACCACCTGCGGCGCTACACGCGGCGCAACACGTCCGACTTCTTCGTCCACAAGGACCTGCAGGGGTTCCTCGCTCAGGAGCTCGACTTCTATCTCAAGAACGAGGTGCTCGATCTCGACGAGATGGCGGCTGCCGGCGAGGAGATGGCCGACGGCTGGTTCCAGATCATGCGCACGATCAAGGCGGTGGGCGGGCGCATCATCGACTTCCTGGACCAGATCGAGAGCTTCCAGAAGATGCTGTGGGAGAAGCGCAAGTTCATCACCGAGACCGGCTACTGCATCACGGTCGGCAACATAGATCGGCGCCGGTATGCAGACATCGCCGCCTGCGACCCGCAATGGGCGGAGTGGAAGACGCTGTTCCACGTCGATGAGGACGCGGCCGACCTGTTCAGCAACGGAGACAGGAACGATCGGCGGATCGCGTTTCTAGAGGCTCACCGGACTCTCGTGTTAGACACCCGGCATTTCCATTCAGACTTCGTCGACGAGTTGTTCAACGAGATGGACCACGTCGACGCACGGACCGATGGGTTGCTGATTCATGGCGATAACTTTCAGGCGCTCGGTTTGTTGCGCGAATCGTACCGCAACAGGATCGAGTGCGCATACCTCGATCCGCCCTACAATACCGGGGATTCGGAGATACTATACAAGAACGAGTATCTGTTTTCCTCCTGGTTGACGCTGATGGACAACCGGCTGTCTCTTGCGATGGAGTTACTCAGGGACGACCCGGTGCTGTTCATCGCGATTGATGATTTTGAACTGGCTGATCTCTGCGAGCTGATCGACCGTCGCTATCCGGCCCTGCGGCGCGAGATGATTGTCGTAAACCACCATCCTCAAGGAGGTAAGGCGCGACTGTTGGCGAATACTCACGAGTACATGATCTGCTGTGTGAGCAAGGATTCAACGCGGATCCTGGTAGGGCGCAGCGCGAAGGATGGGGAAGAACTTCGACCGTTCAAGCGCAGCGGCACCGCCGAGAGCAACTTCCGATATGCCCGTCCCAACAGCTTCTACGCGATCCTGGTAGACGCCCGGACCAGGAACGTGGTTGGGGCCGAGCCACCGCCGGCAAGGGGGACAGACTATCCGCGTGAAGATACGGGACCCGGATATGTTCGAGTCTATCCGCTTGGCACTCAGGGTGAGGAGAGGGTGTGGCGCCGGTCGTACGAGTCGTGCCTGCCGCTGATTCGGAGCGGCAAGCTGCAGTGTAGCAACGGGTTCACGATCTATCATCGCATTGACGTGCAGGATCGGACCGCCGCGTTTTTCAGCAATTGGGTCGATCCAAGATATAACGCGGGCACCTTCGGAGCGAATTTGCTTGGAGACATAATCGGCAAGCACAATACCTTTTCCTATCCAAAGTCGATAAACACCGTGAGCGACGCCATCTTCGGGGCCGACGTCGGTGACGATGCCTACTGTATCGACTTCTTCGCCGGATCGGGTACGACCGGCCACGCGGTGATCGATCTCAACCGGGCGGACGGCGGTGATCGGAAGTTCGTCATGGTGGAGATGGGCAAGCACTTCGATACGGTGCTGTTGCCGCGAATCAAGAAGGTAACGTTTACTCCCGCGTGGAAGGGAGGCAAGCCGCAGCGCGCAGCTACTCCGGAAGAAGTGGAGCGGAGCCCGCGTATCGTCAAGTATCATCGCATCGAGAGCTACGAGGACGCGCTGAACAACATCAGTTTCGAAGAAACGGAAGGGCAGCAGGCGCTGCGGTTTGACGATTACCTGATCCGGTACCTGCTCAAGTGGGAGACGCGCAGGAGCGAGACGCTGTTGAACGTGGAGAAGCTCAGCCGTCCGTTCGATTATCGGCTGCGGGTCCATGACAACGGTCAGGCTGGCGAGCGGGCGGCGGACCTGCCGGAGACCTTCAACTACCTGCTGGGACTGCGCGTGCGGACGCGCCGCGTGCACCACGACGCGGGCCGCCGGTATCTGGTGTACCGCGGCACGGTCGAGGAACGAACGGCGGTGGTGATCTGGCGCGACACCGAAGGGTGGGAGAAGGACGATCTGATTCGGGACAAGGAGTTCGTGGCCGAGCAGGGGCTGACCGAAGGAGCGGACTCCGTCTACGTCAACGGCGATTCCTTTATCCCGCACGCCAAGGCGCTGGAGCCGACGTTCAAGGCGCGGATGTTCGCGCCGTTGGAGACCTGACGAAATGGCGCGGCGGGGCGCTGCGCAGCACGCCGGCTTGGAGCAGCGGCTGGTCCTGCTGGCGTGGCTGAACGGTTTGTTCGGCTACGGCAGCAACCGTGACCTGCTCGGCGATCTGGAGCGGGCCGAGGAAGGATTCGACGAAAGCGGCCGCAGCCACGTCTGGCACCTGCTGGCGGCGCGCGGCGGCCGGGTGCGGGTGCCCGCTGCGGACCTTGCGCGCTACGACCGGAACGTCCGCGGGCACCTGGGGGCGGTGAACGCCCGGCGGCCGGAACCGATCACCCTGCGTTACTTCCAGCACGCCGCGCTGCTGTATACGGAACTGTTTCTGGACCGCTACTTCCATCACCGGCGCGAGACTCTCCGCTTGCTCAACGACTTCGCGTGGCGCCGGCCCGCTCCCAAGGTCGAATTCAGCGAATCTGACCTGAAAAAGCTGGCGTTCTGGATGGCGACCGGCAGCGGCAAGACGCTGATCATGCACGTCAACTACCGGCAGTTTCTGCACTACAACCGGGAGCCGCTCGACAACGTGCTGCTGATCACGCCGAACGAAGGGTTGAGCGAGCAGCACGCGGCGGAGCTGGCCGCCTCGGACATCCGCTGCCGCCGTTTCGACCCGAACGCGGGCGGTCTGCTCACCGCCGCCGAGAACGAGGTGACCGTCATCGAGATCACCAAGCTGGTGCAGGAAAAGCGCGGCGGCGGCGTGCGCGTGCCGGTGGAGGCGTTCGAGGGCAACAACCTGATCTTCGTGGACGAGGGGCACAAAGGCTCCGGCGGCGCCGCTTGGCGGAGCTTCCGCGACGCGCTGGGCCAGACCGGTTTCACGTTCGAGTACAGCGCCACCTTCGGGCAGGCGCTGAGCGCGGCGCGCAACGACGAACTCACCGCCGAATACGGCAAGTCGATCATCTTCGACTACTCCTACCGCTACTTCCACGGCGACGGATACGGCAAGGACTTTCGGGTGCTCAACCTGCGCGAGGAGACCGCGGAGGAGCGCACCGACGCGTTGCTGCTCGGCAACCTGTTGTCCTTCTACGAACAGCAACGGGTGTTCCGCGAACGGGCCGGGGAGCTGCGGCCCTACCACCTGGAACGGCCGCTGTGGGTCTTCGTCGGCGGCACCGTGAACGCCGTCTACACCAGGGCGGGACGGAAGCGGAGCGACGTGCTGGCGGTCGCCCGATTCCTGCACCGCGTGCTGGAAAACCGCCAGGGCTGGGCCGTGCGGACAATCGAAGAGTTGATCGGCGGCCGGTCGGGACTGGTCACGCCGGACGGGATGGACGCGTTCGAAGGTCGATTCCAGTATTTGCGCGCGTCCGGCGCTCCTCCGGCGGCGCTGTACCGCGACCTGCTCGCCGCGGTGCTGCACGCGCCCGCCGCCGGCGGCCTGCATCTGTGCGCCATCCGCGGCAGCGCGGGCGAAATCGGGTTGAAGGCGAGCGGCGCGGAGCACTACTTCGGACTGATCTACATCGGCGACACCGCCGCCTTTCGCAAGCTCGCCGAGGAAGACGACTCCGGGTTCACGCTGGAAGAGGACGCGGTGAGCGGATCGCTGTTCGACTCCATCGGCCGCGCGGACACCACCATCGACGTGCTTATCGGCGCCAAGAAGTTCATGGAGGGCTGGAACTCGTGGCGGGTATCGAGCATGGGATTGCTCAACATCGGCCGCCGGGAAGGATCGGAAATCATCCAGCTCTTCGGGCGCGGCGTCCGCCTGCGCGGCCGAGGCTACGGCCTGAAGCGGAGCGCGGCGCTGAGCGGAAGCGTGGCGCCGGAGGGCAATCACCCGGCCGGCCTCGGCCTGCTGGAAACGCTCAACGTGTTCGCCGTGCGCGCCGACTACATGACCCAGTTTCGCGCGTACCTGGAAAAAGAAGGCATCGAGATCGATGCGGTGGTCGAGTTGCCGCTCGGCATCAGGACGAACCGGGATTTCTTGAACAAAGGCTTGGTGGTGCCGCGCGTGCCGGAGGGCCGGAGCTTCGTCGATGAGGCGTTCCTCCTGCTGGAAGCCGATCCCGGAATCCGGGCGCGCGTGGACCTTTCGCTCAAGGTGCAGTCGCTGGAAAGCGGCGCCGGCGGCCTGCGGGCGGCGGCGATGAGCGGCGGCCGCGACCTGGCGATTCCGGCCGGCAGCCTGGCGTTGGTGGATTGGCAACGGGTCTACCTGGAGCTCCTCGACTACAAGGAGACCAGGGGATACGCCAACCTGGTCGTTCGGCCGGAGACCGCGCGCACGATCGTCGAGACGACCGAGCCCGACCGGCTCTACACCCTGATCGCGGAAGATACGGTCGTTACGCCGCACTCCTTTGCCGGGATCGAGGCGCTGCATGAGGCGGTGCTGTCCATCCTGCGGAGCTACGCGGACCGGTTCTATCGCGCCTGCCGGGAGCGCTGGGAATCTGAGCACATGGTCTACGCCGAGATCGACCAGGATGACGCGAACTTCCGGGACTACACGGTTCGGGTCGCGCGTAGCGAGGCGGAGCTGATCGACGCGATTCGGAAGCTCATCGACGAAGCGGACCGCGTCTATCGTGAGGAGAGCCTGGAGTTGCCGGCCGTTCACTTCGACCGTCACCTGTATCAGCCGCTGTTGGTGGATGGCGGCGACAAGGTGAAGAGCGACCCGCCGGGACTCAACCAGGCGGAGCGGCGTTTCGTGATGGACCTGCGGGCGTACTGCCTGGGTGAGCGGGATCGATCTCTCGCCGGCAAGGAGATATATCTCCTGCGCAACCTGAGCCGCGGCAAGGGCGTCGGCTTCTTCGAGAAGCGCGGCTTCTATCCCGACTTCATCCTGTGGATCAAGGAGGGCGCGGCGCAGCGGATCGTCTTCATCGAACCGCACGGCATGTTGCACGCCGAAGCGTACCGGCACGACGGCAAGGCCCGGCTCCACGAGTCCCTGCCGCGACTGGCCGCGGCGCTGGCGTCCCGCACCGCGCTCAAGAACGTGACCCTGGATTCCTTCATCGTCTCCGCCACGCCCTACGCGGAACTCCGCACCCGTTACGACGACGGCGCCTGGGACCGCGAGCGCTTCGGTGAACGGCACATCCTGTTCCGCGAAGAGCCCGCTTCCTACGGCTACCTGTTCCGGATGATCGATCCACCGGTAGACGCGGCGACGAAGGTGTGATAGCGTAGGCGCCGTTGCGGTCGCCCCGGCCGGCAGGCCGAGGAAACCACGACCGCTCCGAGGAGCTAGACGTGGCTGACAAATCGCCCCAGGACTATCCGGTAACGCTCTCCGTAGAGCAGCCCGACGGGCCGCGCAACCGGCTGACCGTGCTGGTGCGGCCGATCCTGGCGATTCCGATTCTGATCATCGGTTCCCTGGTGGGAGCTACTGCTCCGTTCGAGCGGGGAGACGGGGGGAGCTGGGTCCGCTCCGATGCGGCGCTGTTCGTCGCGGCCGGCCTGTTCATAGCCACCGCGCTGATGATCCTGTTCCGCCGGAAGTACCCGCGCTGGTGGTTCGACTGGAACCTGGAGGTGTCGCGGTTCACGGCCAGGATCAGCGCCTACGTGCTCCTGCTGCGGGACGACTATCCATCCACCGACGAGCGGCAGGCCGTGACCGTCGACATCGAGTACCCGGACGCGCAGAACGATCTCCATCCCGTGCTGCCGCTGATCAAGTGGTTCCTGGCCATACCCCACTACGTGGCGCTGAGCGTTCTGAGTCTCGCCGGCGCGATCGCGACCATCATCGGCTGGTTCGCCATCCTGTTTACCGGCCGGCTCCCCGAGTGGATATTCCGGTTCCTGGAGGACCTGATGCGCTGGGGACTCCGGGTCGCCGCGTACGCGTTCCTGCTGACGACCGACCGCTACCCGCCGTTCCGACTGGGCGCTTAGGCCGGGCGCCGCCACGCCGCGCGCGCCGGTCGCGCCGGCGGCGCCTGCCGTGCTACGGTGTCCGCATGGCTCAAGCGGACCTGCTGCAACGGGCGGGACGGGTGTTCGTGGGCGGCACGATGGGGGAGTTCCATCTGCCGCCCGAAGTCTCCATGGTGTTCGTGCGCGGAGAGGGCAGCAAGCTCTACGACGCCGACGGACGCCGGTACGTCGATTTTCTGAACGGCAGCGGGCCGATGATCCTGGGACACTGCCATCCTGAGGTGATCGCCGCGGTGACCGCGCAACTGCAGCGCGGCGCCACCTTCTTCGGCCTCAACCGGCCGGTCATCGAGCTGGGTGAGCGCATCGTCGACGCCGCTCCCTGCGGGGAGAAGATCCGCTTCGTCGGCACCGGCTCCGACGCGGTCTCCTTTGCCGTGCGCATGGCGCGCGCCTTCACCGGCCGCCGGCGCGTATTGCGCTTCGAGGGCGGCTGGCACGGCGTCAGCGACTTTGCGCTGCATGGCGCGCGACCGCCGGCGCCGAGCGACTATCCGCGCGCCGTCGCCGACGTCGCCGGCCTGCCGCCGGCGTTGTCCGACGATCTGCTGGTGTCGCCATTCAACGACGCGGCGATGGCGCGGGAGCTGATCGAACGCCACGCCGGCGAGCTGGCGGCGGTCTGCGTGGAACCGCTGCAGCGGTGCATCCGGCCCCAGCCGCCGTTTTTGGAGACGCTACGGGAGCTGACCGCCGCGCACGGCATCATCCTGATCTTCGATGAGGTGGTGACCGGTTTCCGCATCGCCTGGGGCGGGGCGCAGGAGCGGTACGGCGTGGTACCGGACCTGGCCGCCTACGGCAAGACGATCAGCGGCGGTCACCCCAACGCCGCGGTCTGCGGTCGCGCCGACGTGCTGGAGACGGTCAATCCGTGGCGCGAGCGGTCAGACCCGCAACGGACCTTCGTGTCCGGCACCTTCAACGGCAATCCGATCTCGGCGGCGGCCGGACTTGCCACGCTCGACGTACTGGCTCGGCCGGGCGTCTATGAACGCCTGCACGCCATGGCCGACCGCATCCGCGCCGAGGTCGAGGCGATGGGCCGCGAGTTGTCGATCCCGCTGCTGGTCGGCGGCGACGGTCCGGTCTTGCAGGTGTTGTTCACCGGGGCGGAGGACATAACCGATTACCGGACCATGCTCTACGCCGACAAGGAGCGGGCGTTCCGCTTCGGCGTCGGCATGATCCGGCGCGGCTTCTTCGTCAGCCCGTACGAGAAGATCTACCTGTCGACCGCCCACACCGACGAAGACATCGACCGCGCGCTGGCGGCGATGCGTGAGGTCCTGCAAGAAATCCCCTCGTAACCGAAGGTCGCCCGGGACTAGGTCATCCCGCGACCCAGGTCACGCGACGTCCATTTCCTCCGGTTCTATCACTTCGATGCCGGCCTTTCGCAGCTCGTGGGCGCGCCGGCTGTGGATCGACGCCGTGGCCAGAATGACCCGGGTCGGCCGTATCCCGGTCGACTCTTCGTACAGCCGCCGTTTGCGTTCCAGCCGCGCCTGAATGGTGCGCCCCACGCTGGCGGCGATCTCGACGAGTACGTGCTGGTGATCGTAGATCAGAACGTCGAACTGTTCGCCGGCGATCGTGCGCTGTTCGACGGAGACTCCGAAGGACTGTTCGAGCAGTGACGCAATCGTCTGTCGAAACAGGCTCTCGTTGCGGATCCCCCAGCGCGCCCCCAGCCGGTCGATCGCCCGATGGACATCGACGAACCGCGCATTCATTTCGGCGCGGAACTCCTTCATTTCCGATTCGTGACGTTCGGCGCGCTCGTCCACCTGAACGAAGCGCTGGTCCACCTGAACGAAGCGCTGGTCCACCTGAACGAAGCGCTGGTCCACTTGGTCGAAGCGCTGGTCCACTTGGTCGAAGCGCTGGTCCATCTCCGTACGGAGCGCCCGCAACTCGGCCACCACCACGGCGACCTCGTCGCGACGCGCGAATACTTTGAGAAACCCGTGGTAGATGACCGGCTCGAGTTCCGGACGGCGCGCCAGCAGCTCCGGCAGCCGCCGGCCGAACAGCTCTATCAGGTCCTCATCGCGAAGGGCCGCTACCGCTCCTCGGTTCTCCTGCATGGCAGAACTATACCCTGCCGGCGCCGCTCCGGCCAGCCGGCCGCCCCTATGCGGTCGCGGCGGTCAGCGCGCGGCGCACGAACACCTTGGCCAGATGGCGCCGGTAGTCCTGGTCGGCGAACAGATCGGAGAGCAGCTCCCGTCCGTCGGCGGCCTTGGCCGCGGCGGCCGCAATGGCGCCGGCGTCGAGCGCCGCCCCTTCCAGCGCCGACTCGACACCGGAGTCCCGAAACGCGGCGGCGGCGACTCCGTTCAGCGCCACGCGCGCGCGCGTGCAGAGGCCGCCGTCCGTGACGACCGACACGGCCGCGCCGCAGACCGCGAACCGCGAAGCGGGATGCGGGAACTTCCGGTAGCTGCTGCCGGCGCCGCCCTGATCCGGGACCTCCACCGCGGTCACGATCTCGCCATCCTCCAGAGCGGTCGCGTACAGGTCGACGAAGAAGTCGGCCGCGGCGATCTGCCGGCTGCCGCCGGAACCGCGCACGTGGATCACCGCGTCCGACGCCAGCAGCGCGGCCGGGTAGTCGGCCGCCGGGTCGGCGTGCGCGACGCTGCCGCCGATGGTGCCCTTGTTGCGCACCTGCACGTCGCCGATCACGCCGGCGGCGGCGGCCACCAGCGGCGCCCGCGCTCCCACCACGCTGCAGGAGGCGATCCGGTCGTGCGTGGCGGCGGCGCCGATGCGCACGCCGCCGCCGCTCTCCTCAATCGCGGCCAACTCGTCGATGCGGCTGATGTCGATCACGGCGCCCGGCCGGTCGAGCCGGAGCTTCATGGCGGGCAGCAGGCTGTGTCCGCCGGCGAGCAATCGGGCGTCGCCGCCCGATTCGTCGAGCATCCGCAACGCTTCGTCGATCGAAGCGGCGCGGCGATAGGTGAACGTCGCGGGAATCACGTGGCGCCTCCATTGGCGCGCATGGCGCGCCAGACCCGTTGCGGTGTGAGCGGCATCTGCAGGTCCTGCACCCCCAGATGCCGGAGCGCGTCGACGGCGGCGTTGACCACCGCCGGCGTGGAACCGATCGTGCCGGTCTCGCCGGCGCCCTTGACGCCGAGCGGGTTGACCGGACACCGCGTTTCGGTGCGGTCGACCTCGTAGGACGGCACGTCGTCGGCCCTCGGCAGCGCGTAGTCCATGTAGGAGCCGGTGAGCAGCTGGCCGGCATCGTCATAGGCTGCGCCTTCCAGCAACGCCTGACCGACGCCCTGCGTGATGCCGCCGTGCACCTGTCCGTCGACGATCAGCGGGTTGATCACCTTGCCGACGTCGTCGACCGCCACGAACCGCTTGAGCCGGACTTGGCCGGTGTCGGCGTCGATCTCGACCACGGCTATGTGCGTCCCGAACGGAAAGGTGAAGTTTTCGGGGTCGAAGAACGAGGTGAACTCCAGGCCCGGCTCCACGCCGTCGGGGTAGTTGTGCACGGTGTACGCCTGCGCGGCCACCTCCTGGAAGCTCATGCCGCGGTCGGTGCCGCGCACCTTCCAGCCGCCGTCCGCGTACTCCAGGTCCTCGGGCGACGCCTCGATCAGGTGAGCGGCGATCTGCGCCCCCTTCTTCTTGATCTTGCCCAGGCTCAAGGCTATGGCGCTGCCGCCCACGGCGATGCTGCGCGATCCGGCCGTGCCGTTGCCCATCGGGATCACGTCGGTGTCGCCGTGGACGACCTCGACGTCCTCCATCGGGATGCCGAGCTCGTCGGCGACCACCTGCGCGAAGGTGGTGACGTGCCCCTGACCGTGCGAGTGGGTGCCGGTAAAGACCGTCACCTTGCCGGACGGCTGGACGCGGACGGTCGAGCTTTCGTAGAAGCCGCCGCGCGCGCCGAGCGCTCCGGCCACCTTGGACGGCGCGACGCCGCACGCTTCGATGTAGCTGGAGAAGCCGACGCCGACCAGCCGGCCCTCCGCCCGCGCGGCCTGTTGCTCGGCGCGGAACGCCGGCAGGTCGAACAGCTCCAGCGCGCGGTCCATGGCCGCCTGGTAGTTGCCGCTGTCGTAGACCATTGCGACCTGCGTCTGATAGCCGGGTTCGGTGACGCCGTCGAATGGCGGGATGAAGTTGCGGCGGCGCAGCTCGTCGGGCGCCGCGCCGGTTTCATGCGCAGCCGCATCGACCAGCCGTTCCAGCAGGTAGGTCGCCTCCGGCCGGCCGGCGCCGCGGTACGCGTCGACCGGGGTCGTGTTGGTGAAGGCGGCGGTCACCTCGACGTGAATGGCCGGCGTCGTGTATTGGCCCTGCAGCAGCGTGCCGTACAAGTAGGTGGGGATGGCCGGCGCCACCAGCGACAGATACGCGCCCATGTTCGACTGCGTGCGGACGCGCAACGCCAGGAACTTCCCGCCGGCGTCGAGCGCCAAGTCGGCCTTGGTCACGTGGTCGCGGCCGTGCGCGTCGGTCATGAAGCTCTCGGTGCGCGACGCCGCCCACTTCACCGGCCGGCCGACCTTGCGGGCGCACCACGTGACGACCGCCTCTTCCGGGTAATGGAAGATCTTGCTGCCGAAGCCGCCGCCCACGTCGGGTCCGACCACGCGCAGCTTGTGCTCCGGCAACCCCAGCACGCCGCCCATCACCGCGCGGATCGTGTGCGGGTTCTGCGTCGAGGTGTACAGCGTGGAGCGCCCCGACGCCGCGTCATAGTCGGCCAGCGCGGCGCGCGGCTCGATGGCGTTGGGGATGAGCCGCTGGTTGACGAACTCCAGGGTGGTGACGTGGGCCGCTTCCGCGCACGCCTTGTCGGTCGCTTCGCGGTCGCCCAGGTCCCAGATGAACGCCAGGTTGCCCTTTGCTTCCGGGTGGATCTGCGGCGCCCCGTCGGCGATCGCCTGCGGCACTTCGGTCACCGCCGGCAGCTCGCGGTAGGTCACCTCGATCAGCTCGGCGGCGTCCTGCGCCTGCTCGGCGGTCGCGGCGACCACGCACGCGACGCCGTCGCCGACGTAGCGCACCGTGCTCGACGCCAGCACCGGGTGCGGCGGCTCGTTCATCGGCTCGCCGGTGTTGAAGTCGACCGCCCACGCGCACGGCAGGCCGCCCAACCCGTCGGCTTCCACGTCCGCGCCGGTGTAGACCGCAAGCACGCCGGGCGCCGCCGCCGCGGCGGCGGTGTCGACCCGCTCGACCGCGGCGTGGGCGTAGGGGCTGCGCGCGAACGCGCACCACGTCTGCCCGGGCAGCAGGATGTCGTCCGTGTACCGGCCGGCGCCGGTTATGAACTTCCGGTCTTCGACGCGGCGGACCGGTTTGCCGATCTGTGCCGTAGCCATGGCTCCCTCCTAGGTCAGGACGCCGGCAGCGCGCTGCACGGCCCGGACGATGTTGTGATAGCCGGTACACCGGCAGTAGTTGCCCTCCAGGGCGTGGCGTATCTCCGCCTCCGACGGCGCGGCGTTGCGCTCCAGCAGGTCGACCGCGGTCATGATCATGCCCGGCGTGCAGAATCCGCACTGCAGGCCGTGTTCCTCCCGGAACGCCTCCTGCAGCGGATGCAGCGCGCCGTTGTCGGCCAGCCCCTCGATGGTGGTGATGTCGGCGCCGTCGGCCTGCACGGCAAGCATGGTGCAGGTCTTGACCGCCTTGCCGTCGACGATCGCCGTGCAGGCGCCGCAGCTCGACGTGTCGCAGCCGACGTGGGCGCCGGTCAGGCGCAACTCGTCGCGCAGGTGCTGCACCAGCAGCCGCCGCGGTTCGACTCGGTGTTCGGATGTGCGGCCGTTGACCGTCATGGTCACCGCGCATCGCTCTTCAGCCATCGCTTCCTCCCGTTGCTCCGGTGGCCTGCCGGATCGGTGGTACCCGGAAGCCGGCGCGCTCACCTGCAGTCAATGATGGTCCGTCATGCGGCCGGCCGGCGTCAAGCTACCCCCGCGCGGCCGGCGGCCGGCCGTCAGTACGACCGGGCGAACACCGTGTCGGCCGCGCCGCCGGCGCCCGTGAACGCGCACGGGCGATCCGCGCCGCCGCCAGCGGCGCCGCCGCCGCCGTCCTCAGCGCCGTCGTTCAGGATGCAGCGCGGGCTCACCTTGAGGCGCTTCAGCAGCTCGCCGAACTCCGGGTCCCGGTCGGCGTCGGCCGCCATGGGGGCGATGGCGAAGCCGGACGCCGATTCGTCACGGAAGTACTCCTCGAACGCCCGCCGGTCGCCGACGTGTTCGGTGTGCGCGCTGCGGAACGCGACCGCCCGCTCCAACAGCGCGTCCTGGATGCTGCCGAGCACCGCGCCGGCGGCGGCGACGAAGTGTTCGCGCCGCATGGAATCCCGCTCGCGCGCCGGCCGGTCGCGGCGCGCCACCGACACCGCCCCGGCGGCCAGGTCGCGCGGGCCGATCTCGACGCGGATCGGCACGCCGCGCTTGACGAGCTGCCAGTTCTTCTCACCGCCGCGCATCTCGCGGTCGTCGATCGACACCCGCAACTGCTCGCCGGCCCAGCCGGTCTCGGTCAGCTGCTGCTTGAGCGCATTGCACGCGCCCAGCACCGCGGTCCGCTGCCCGGCGTCCTTGTAGATCGGCAGGATCACCACCTGGTCCGGGGCCAGCCGCGGCGGCAGCACCGCCCCGTCGTCGTCGCCGTGAGTCATGATCAGGCCGCCGACCAGGCGCGTGGAGACCCCCCAGGAGGTGGTCCAGGCGTGCACCAGCTCGCCGTTGCGGTCGCTGAAGTTGATGCCGCACGCCTTGGCGAAGTTCTGCCCCAGGAAGTGCGAGGTGCCGGCCTGCAGCGCCTTGCGGTCCTGCATCATCGCCTCGATGGCGTAGGTGTTGACCGCTCCCGGAAAGCGCTCGCCGGCGCTCTTTTCGCCGCTCAGCACCGGCATGGCCATGTAGCGCTCCGCGAAGTCGGCGTACACGCCGAGCATGCGCAGCGTCTCTTGGACCGCCTCCTCGGCGGTGGCGTGCACGGTGTGCCCCTCCTGCCACAGGAACTCCGCGGTGCGCAGGAACAGGCGCGGGCGCATCTCCCAGCGCACCACGTTGGCCCATTGATTGATCAGGATCGGCAGGTCGCGGTAGGACTGCACCCACTTCGCGTACATCTCGCCTATGATCGTCTCGCTGGTGGGCCGCACCACGTACGGCTCGTCGAGCTCGCCGGCCGGGACCAGCCGCCCGTCCGGCCCCGCCTCCAGCCGATGGTGGGTCACCACCGCGCACTCCTTGGCGAACCCCTCGACGTGCTCGGCTTCGCGCTCCAGGTAGCGCAACGGGATGAACAGCGGGAAGTAGGCGTTGGTGTGCCCGGTCTCCTTGAACATCCGGTCGAGCGCGCGCTGCATGTTCTCCCACAGCGCGTAGCCCCACGGCTTGATCACCATGCAGCCGCGCACCGGCGACAGCTCCGCCAGGTCGGCGGCGCGCACCACCTGCTGGTACCATTCGGCGTAGTCCTCGGCGCGGGTCGGGCTGATCGCCGTCCGCGCTGCTTTTCCCTTGGCCATGATCGGTACGGTACCGTACCGGTTCGGCGCCGGAAGAGAAAGGGGCAAGCCGAGGGAGGGAGACGCGATGAGCGCAGGAAACGGAACGCCGGGAACCGGCATCGCCGCCGACGTCGACCGCGAGCGGTTTCTCCGCGACGGGTACCTGGTGGTGCCGGAGGTGATTCCGCCGGCGCGGCTTGCCGAGGTGCGCCGCGCGTATGAGACGCTGGTGGAACGCCAGCGGGCGGTCTGGGCGGCGGAGCGCGCGCCCGGTGAACCGCCCGGCGGCGTGTGGGAGACCGCGCGCCAGCCGCGTCTGGTCCTGTCGAGGGGACTCGGCGCGCAGGTCGACGCCGACTGCGCGGCGGCGGTCGAGGTGTGGACCGGCGATCGGCTGCGCGCTACGGCGAACCGGCTGCTCGACGTCGAGGACGCCGCCGCCACCGAGCTGATGCTGATGTGCAGTCCGGTCACCGACCGCGGGCCGGCCAACTGGCACCGCGACATCCACCCGATCGACACCGCGCCCCTGCGCGGCTACGTCGACGACATCGTCGAGAACGGACCGGCCTACATCCAGTGGAACATCCCGCTGTACGACGACGACGTGCTGTGGGTCATGCCCGGCACGCACGTGCGCGCCAACACCGAACAGGAAGACCGGCTGCTGCTGGAAGACGACCGCCAGCCGCTGCCGGGCGCCGTGCAGACCCGCCTGCGCGGCGGCGACGGAGTGGTGTACATCACGCCGATCCTGCACTGGGGCAGCAACTACAGCGCCAGGCTGCGCCGCACCGTGCACGGCGGCTTCTCGCCGTTCGCCTTCCGTGAGGACGATCCGTTCGTGCCGCACCTGGCGCCCGCCGCGCAGCAGGCGTTTCGCGGCTGGCAGCGCGCGTGCGCGGTCAACAAGGACCGCACCGAGGCGGCGCTGCGCGCGGCGCTGGCCGGCGACGCCGCCGCCTACGACCGGGCGCTGGCCGCGCTCCGTCCGGGCGTGGCGGAGAAAGGCAAGCTGCTGATGACGGTGTTCCTGACCAAGGCGGCGCTGTTCATCCGCCTGCGCAAGCGCCCTGATCTCCGGTCCGCGGTCCCGGAGCGGGTCGCCGCCACCGCCGACGGGCACCACCCGATCACGCTCAACTGGGGGCCGCGCTTCGCGGAACGGTTCACCGCGCGGGAGGCAGATCTGCTGTGGCAGCGGTTCGCGCCGATGGAAGGGCGCCTCAACGGCGACCGGGAAAGCTTCATGCCCGGCTTTCAGGCCGAGCGCATGCGCCACTCGTTCGTGGAGATGCCGGCCGGCTTCGGCGTCGCCGAGCTCACCGCCACCTGGTCGTGACGGGTACTGCCTGCGTGTGTACCCACGTCGCTGTACACGTGAGCGTCGGCTGGTATGATGCCGCCCCATGAAATCCCGCTTCAATGAGTACCAGGCGCAGGAGCGGCGGCGGGAGCTGCTGGCCAAAGCGCGGAGCATGCGGACCGAAGCCAAGCCCGGGGGCGACACCGTGACGTTGCTGCGCCGGCTGCGGGGCTACTCCGACGTGAGGTAAAACCGGGCGGATTTCGTCGACGATGTCCCGCGCGGCTAGGCGCCGGCGGACGAGGTGCGGTCGCCGGCGATCGCGGCGAGTACCCCCTGCCGGGTGAGGAACCCCAGAAACCGGTCGCCGTCGTCGAGGACGGCGACCGGTACGTCGCTTTCGGCCGACAGCGGCAGGATCTCGTGGAGCGTCCGGTGCGCCAGGGCGGTGGGGGCGCTCGTGCGTACGATCCCGCTCAGGTCCTTGTCGCCGCGCTCGGCCGCGGCGGACGCGTCTTCGATCCCGCAATGGCCCCGGTAGCTGCCGTCGGCGCCGGTCACGAAGCCGATGCGCCGTCCCGCCTGCCGCATCGCCGTCACGGCGCTCTGCGGGGCGGCGTCGAGTTGCAGAGGAGCGGTCGCGTCCATCGCCGCGCCGGCGGTGAGCACGCGCGCGCGGTTGACGTCGCTCACGAAGTCCCGCACGTAGTCGTCGGCGGGGTTGGTGATGATGTCGGTCGGGGTGCCGACCTGCACCAGCTTGCCGTCCTTGAGGATGGCGATGTGGTCGCCGAGCCGCAGCGCCTCGTCCAGATCGTGGGTGATGAACACGATCGTCTTGCGCAGATCGCGTTGCAGCCGCACGAGCTCATCCTGCATCTCGCGGCGGATCAGCGGGTCCAGCGCGCTGAACGGCTCGTCCATCAGCAGGATCTCCGGATCGGTGCAGAACGCCCGCGCCAGACCGACGCGCTGCTGCATGCCGCCGGAGAGCTGGCGCGGGCGCTGACGCTCGTACCCCTGTAGCCCGACGATCTCGATCCACCGGGCGGCCCGCTCCAGCCGTTCCTCGTTGGGCACCCCGCGGGCCCGCAGGCCGTACGCGACGTTCCGGATCACGCTGCGGTGCGGGAGCAGCCCGAAGTTCTGGAACACCATGCTCATCTTGGTGCGCCGCATCGCCGTGATCCCGCCCGGGTCGAGCTGCAGGATGTCGACGCCGTCGAGCATGATCTGGCCTGCCGTGGGATCGATCAGCCGGTTCACGCAACGGACGAAGGTCGACTTGCCGCTGCCGGACAGCCCCATCACCACGAAGGTCTCCGCCCCCTTGATGCTGAGGTTCACGTCGTCCAGGCCGACCGTGTGGCCGGTGCGCTCCAGGATTTCGTCCTTGCTCACGCCCGCCTCGACCTGCGCCATCACCGCCTGCGGGTTCGGCCCGAAGACCTTGTACAGGTGGGTGACTTCGATGTCGCTGGGGGAGCCGCCGCCGTCGCCGGGCGTAGCGCCGCTCTCGACGACGCCGGCGTCGCCCATTTCGTTACTACTCACCGCCACCTCCGCCGCCGCCGGCACCACCGGCATCGCCGCTGCCACCGGCATCGCCACCACCGGCATCATCGCCGCCGGCGCGGCTATCGTCGCCCTTCGGTTTGGCGGCTACCGTCTGATTGGGATCGAGACGTAAGCCGAACGCCTTGGTGATGCGGTCAAAGATGATCGCCAGGACCAGGATCGCCAAGCCGGCTTCCAGCCCCATGCCGACGTCGGCGTTCTGCAAGCCGCGCAGCACCTGCCGCCCCAAGCCGCGCGCGCCGATCATGGAGCTGATCACCACCATCGACAACGCCAGCATGATCGTCTGGTTGACGCCGGCCATGATGTTGGGCATGGCCAGCGGCACGCGCACGCCCCACAGGACCTGCCGGCGGGTGGCGCCGAACGCATCGGCCGCTTCGACCACGGACCGGTCGACCAGCCGAATGCCGAGGTTGGTGAGCCGCACCACCGGCGGGACCGCGAACATGAAGATCGCGAAAGTTGCGGCCACGTTGCCCAGGCCGAAGAAGAAGATGAAGGGGATGAGATAGCAGAACGACGGCACGGTCTGCATGGCGTCCAGGATCGGGTTGACCACCGAACGCACCCACCGGGTGGTGGCCATCAGGATGCCCAACGGAATGCCGATGGCCACGGAGAGAGCGACGGCGATGAACAGCACCGCCAGCGTCCGCATGGTCTCTTCCCAGAGACCCATCATGCCTATGAAGATCAACGCGGCCCCCAGCCCCACGGCCAGCACCGTGCTGCTGGCCGCCCGCCACGCGATCAGGCAGATGGCGGCCGCGACCAGCCACCACGGCACCGCGATCAGCGCCTGCTCCAGCTGGCGCAGCACCAGCAGCATCACGTCGCTGACGGAGTCGAAGGCGGTGCCGAAGTTCCCTACCAGAAACTTGAGGGCTGCGTTGATCCATTCCCGGAGCGGAAGGTTACACCCTTCCGGAAACTCGAGGAGCACTCCGCCAAGACTGGCGGCGCATTCACCCAACCAGGTCGCCATGATGCCGTGCTATCCCCCGCCTACATGCGTGCCGGCTCAGGGCGGGGGCGCAACGCCCCCGCTCCGAGCCGAGCAGCGATCAGTTCCGTTCCGCGCGCTAGTTGAGCGACGCCTGGACCCGGCCGGCTACCGCGTCGGATACCCATTCGGTCCATATATCGGCATGCGTCGCCAGGAACTCGCGCGCGACGTCCGGCCACTCCGAATCGGTCTCCGACTGGTGGGCCAGATAGGAGTTGATCAGGTTGAGGTCCATCTCGTAGGCGCGCAGGAAGTCGAGGATCTCGTCGGAGGCGCTCTCTTCGAACTCCTTGCTGATCGCGATCTTGACGATCGACGGCCGGAACGCGCAACCGCGGTCGCCGTCCCAGCACTCCTGCGACCACGCCGGCTCTTCGAGCTGAATCATCGGGTAGAGGCCGAGTACGGTGGTGGGCGCCCAGTAGTAGCCGAGCCACGGTTCTCCCTTCTCGTACGCGCCGACGATCGACGCGTCCAGCGCCGGAGCGGCGCCGGGGCGGAAGTTGGTGAAGTGCTCTTCCAGGCCGTAGGCGGCCAGCTTCTTGTTGTTGGTCAGCTCGCACTGCCAGCCGACGATGCAGTTGTAGTAGCGCCCCTTGTCCGGCTCCTCCGGGTCACGGAACAGGTGCGCGTACATCGGCAGGTCGTCCACGGTCTTGAGGTCCGGCGCCATCGGTTCGATACCGCGTTCGGCGTCACCCTCGATGACGTAGCGCGGCACCAGGAACGACATTTCACCGGCGGTCATGTTGAGGCCCAGGTCGATCACGTCACCGGACTCGACCGCTTCATGGTAGATGTCCGGAGCGGTGTTGAACCAGATCTCCATGTTGATGTCGACGTCGCCGCGGACCAAACCTTGGACCATCGGGACGGTGGAACCGGGAATGTCGGTGTAGTCGCAACCGAACCCGGCGTGCAGGATCTGCCCGGCGACGTGGTTGTGAAGCTGGGCGCTTCCCCAGTCCAGACCGGCGAAGACCACCTCACGGTCGAGGCCGCCGCAATCGTGTCCGTCGGCAACGGCGATCGGCGCCGCCAGGGCCATGCCGATCAGGGCGATGAGGACGCGGCGGGCCGGCCCTCTACGAGCGAAGCTTTCGTTTGTGTCAGCTGTGGAAGCAGTCATAACGGGGTGATGGTGGCACAGTCTGCGGCGGGGCGCAACCGGTGGCCGGTCCCCATGACCGCCCGCGGTGGTATGGTGCGTCGCATGGCCCCGGAGGGGAGCGCGGCCGGCCGCGTCGACGCATCGCGCCGGCAGGCCGCGGAGGCGATCTGCGACCGCGTGATCGGCCGCGAGCGCGATGCGCGCTACGTGCCGCCGGAAGCGCTCTGGCCGGAGAGCACCGCGTACCGCGCCGAGCTCGCCGCCACGCTGGCGATCGCCGGCCGCCTGCTCGGCCGCCGGCGCTGCATCGAAACGGCGGAGGCGATGCTGGAGCGGCTGCTGGCCGAGCGGGTCGACGGCGCGCTCTGGTCGGTGGGGCGCTGGTGCGAGTTCCCGGTCTACCGCGGCCTGCCGCTCGACTGGCGGGAGGAGTCGGCGCGGCCGGACACCGCCTGCACCAACCCGATCGTCGTCTACTGCCTGGGCGTCTACCACCGCATCACCGGCGACGGCCGGTTCGCCGCCAGCGTCCGCTCGTCGCTCGGCCGCATGTTGGCCGGCGGCGCCTACTTCGGAGATCCGGCCGCGCTGCGTCACGTGACCCCGGAATGGGTGGCGCTGGCGTGCTTGCTGTGGCGGGAGACGTTCCCGGAGTACTGGCAGGCGGCGCGCCCGATCGTCGATTGGGTGCGCGACGATCTGGTGCGGACCGCGCCGCGCGACTTCCCGTTCCTCACCGTCGTGCGCATGCACCTGCTGCTGGCCGCCACCGGGACCCGGCACCTGCGCGGCGTGATCGGGCCGGCGATCGACGCCTTCCTGGCGGAAGACTCGCGGCGGTGCGCGCACGACCGCCGCGACTTCCGCCACCTGCGGGAGCTCCCCGCGCACGTCGACGTCCGCGCCAACGGCGCGCTCGCCACCGCCATGCGCATGTTCGACCTGGCCGCCGGGGAGCAGGTTTACACCGGGACCGGCCCGTACCGGTATCTGGCCGGCTGGATGGACGGCATGCGCGACCCGGACGGCGCCTGCTACGGATGCCGGGACGTCGACACCGGCCGGCGGTTCTGCCTCGGCTCGCCGTCGCACTACATCCAGCTCTGGTGGATGCTCGGCGGCTTCTACCCCTGACCGTGGCCGGTCCGCGCCCCGGCGCCGTGGGCCCCGGCGCCGCCGTCCAGCCCGAACAGACGGGCGGCGTTGCCGCCCAGGATCGCCGCCTTCTCGTCCGCCGACAGGAAGCCGCAGTGCACGCGGATGAAGTCGAGCGATTGCCGGTACGTGCACCACTGCGCCATTCCGTACGGGCTGTCGCTGCCCCACAGCAGCGACTCCGCGCCGACGCGGTCGCGCAACGCGCGCAGCAGCCGCTGGCCTTCCGGGTACGGGTAGTCCGGCCACTTGGCCGGCATCAGCAGCTCGGCGCGCACCTGCGGCCGTTCCAGCACGCGCAGCAGCTCCTCCGGCACGCCGACGTCGTGGATAATCGCGGCCGGCACCAGACCGTGCGTGATCACGCACGGCGTGTGCGGATGCCGGACGGTCCACGCGTCCAGCTCGGCCACGCGGCGCATGAACGTGCCGGCCCGGTCGAGCGCGCGGTCGTCCAGGAACCAGAAGACGGGAAGCTCCCGCTCCGCCACCAGCCGCCAGAGCGGGTCGAACGCCCGGTCGTTGAGGGAACGGTCGACGCGCATGACCGACAGCGGCTCGACGCTGAAGTACAGACCGCGCATGCCCAGATCGTCGAAACCGGTCCGCAGACGGTCCAGCCGGCCGGCGTCCGCGGCGTCCGGCTCCCAGATCTGCGCCAGGGCGATGAACCGCCCCGGATACCGGGCGGACGCCTCGGCGTAGTACTCGTTGAGGTCGCCGTAGACGTGATCGGACTGCAGCACGCCGGCGGCGACGCCGGCCAGGTCCATCTCCGCCACCATCCGCTCCGGCGTCGCTTCGTTGTTGGTGAGGGACGGCGGGTAGATCTGCATCCGATAGGAGACCCCGTCGACGGTGATCTGCGCCTGCCCGTGGTCGGTGAGCCGGAAGCCGACGTCCGGCATGTCGGCGATCGAGTGCGATCCGAACTCCAGGAGCCGCTCGCCGACGTGCCGGCCGGTGTCGGTGCGCCAGAAGTCGATCCATTCGCGCGAGTGGTACTGCCAGAACCTCAGCCGCAACGCGGGCGGGATGCCGCGCGGCTGAGATCCGAGCCGCGGGAAGATGTGGTAGTGCGCGTCGATGACCGGCGCGCCGCCCGCCGCGGCGGGCAGCACCCAGCCGCCGCCGGTCCAGCGCGGCGCGCCGCCGCCGTCCGCTCCGCTCACGCGCCCGCCCCGTCCGGCTGCGCCTGCAGCCAGGCGGCAAAGTCGCTGCCGCGCCAGCCGGAGCACGGCCGGTAGCCGAGGCGCTCGGCGGCCTTGGCGGAGCTGAACAGCGAATCGAACCCGGTCAGCGGCGCCCGCCGCTCCACGCCGGCGAAGTGCCGGTCGAGCAGCGCCGGCGTGGGGATCAGGCTGCAGGTGTCGGCGCCGGCGATCAGGAAGACCTCGTGCCGAACCCCGGTGGCGGTCAGCGCCAGGCCGAAGGCGTCCGCCGCGTCGCGCAGGTCGGTCACCGCCCACAGCAGGTTGCGCGGCGGCGGCGGTCCGGGCGTCGGCCACTCTCCGTCCGGCTCCAGGAGCGCGCGGCGGTACCGCTCGGCCCAGAGCCGTTCGCGCGTCATGCCGGCGCGGCCGGCCCACCCGCAACGCGCCGCCACCTCGGCGCCGGCGCGGTCCACGCACCAGTTGTGGTTGATGCGCAGGCAGACCGTGGTCAATCCGTAGCGGTCGGTGTAGCGCTTGCAGGCCGCCTCCGCCATCAGCTTGCTCAGCCCGTATTCGTCCTGCGGGGCGTCGGGGTGAGCTTCGTCGACCGGCAGGTAGCGGGGCTCGATGGCGCGGCTCTGAAAGGAAAAGCCGGTGGCCGCCGCCGAGGAGGCCAGCACCACGCGCCCGGCGCCGCACGCCACCGCCGCCTCCAGGACGTTGACCGTTCCGATCACGTTGACCGCCAGCAGGTCGGCCGGCGCCGCTCGGCCGGGGCCGGGGACCGCCGCCAGATGGATGACCGCGTCGTGGCCGGCGCAGGCGCGGCGCAACGCCTCGGCGTCCATGACGTCGCCGGCGGTCCGGGCGTCCCACGGTTCGGCCGGCGCCGTGCGGCTGAAGCAGGTGAGCCGGTGCGCGGGCGCCAGCGCGCGGCGCACGTAGCCGCCGACGATGCCGCTGCCGCCGGTGACCATGACGCGCATGGGGTAGCGTACCGCCGCGGCATGGCGAGCGCGACCGCCCGCCTACATCGGGCCGATGCGCTCCTCGCCCACGTCCACGGCGGCGCGCATCGAGGCGTCGAAGCTGCGCAGCAGCAGCTCGGACTTGATGGCGGCGGACGCCGGATCGTCCCACAGGTCGTCGAACTCGCCGGGGTCGGCGTCCAGGTCGTACAGCTCGCCCAGGCCGTGGCCGTGGTAGACCACCAGCTTGTGCGTCCGGGTGCGGTACATGGTCGCGTAGCTGCCGTCCGGCGCGTCGATGGCGTCGAAGTACTCGCAGCGCACCGCGTGGCGTGCGGCCACGGCGCCGGCGGAAGCGGGGTCCGCCAGCAGGGACCGGCCCTGCATCCGGGCGGGGACCGGCTGCCCGGCGGCCTGCAGCAGGGTGGGCGCCAAGTCGATCAGCTCGACCAGATCGTCGCTGACGCGCCCCGGTTCGATGCGCCCCGGCCAGCGCAGGATCAGCGGCACGCGGACCAGGCCCTCGTAGAACCGGCAGCCCTTGCGGATCAGGCCGTGGTCGCCGAGCGACTCGCCGTGGTCGCTGGTAAAGACGACCAGCGTGCGCTCCGCCTGTCCCGATTCCTCCAGGGCGTCGAGCATCCGGCCCACCTGGTCGTCGATCAGCGCGATCATCGCGTAGTAGGCGGCCTGCAGCGTCTTGGCGTCGCGCGCGCCGGCCGTCTCCTCGGCGTGGTCCGGCACGGCGTCCCGGCCCGGCGAGGAGGGCAGCACCGGATGGGCTATGTCGAGCGGTCCGGCGGGGTCGCGCCCTTCGCTCTGGAAGTCGACGGCGCGCAGCCGCCGTTGCTGCCGCAGGTCGGACGGGCGAAACAGCGGGCCGGGCATCCGCTGCGGATCGAACCGCGCCCGGTACTCCGCCGGGGGGTTGAACGGTTCGTGCGGGTCGTAGATGTTGACGGTGGCCAGCCACGGCGCGCCGGCGCGGCGGCGTTGCCGCATGAAGTCGATGGTCTGCTCCGCGCACCACGTGGTCTGATGCAGCTCCGCCGGGACCCCGGCGGGGTCGCGGATCAGGTCGCCCAGGTCGTGACCCTTGCCCCGCACCCATTCGGCGTAGGCGTGGCCGGCCGGCCAGTCGTCGCGGGGCGCGTGGCTCCACCGCCAGAAGCGGTAGCCGTCGTCGCCGCGCGGTTCGGGCCGTTGGTGCGCGCCGGCCAGGTGCAGCTTGCCGATCAGACCGCAGTCGTAGCCGGCGTCGGCCAGCAGCCGGGTCACCAGCGGGTAGCGCCGGCGGTAGCGCGCGTTGCCGTTGCGGGTGTTCTGGCAGGCGCTGGGGTAGGCGCCGGTGAGGAAGCTGGCGCGGCTCGGCGTGCAGATCGGGCTCTGGCAGAACGCGTGCGTCCAGGCGGCGCCGTCGCGCCACAGGCGGTCGAGCCGCGGCGTGCGCACGTGCGGGTTGCCGCCGGCGCCGATCGTGTCGTAGCGCTGCTGATCGGTGCAGATCCACAGGATGTTGGGTGGCATGGCGTCGCTGATGGTTCCGCGGCCGATCCTACCCGCGCGCCGCGCCGCCGGTCACCTCACCCGCGCTTCGGCGGACGCCGGTCCCGCCGCGGGGGCGCCGACTTCGGCGCGCGCTGAATCGGAGCGGGCCACGTGTAGCACGCCGCCGCGGCGGCGACGAAGAACCGGAACTGCGCCAGCCCGCCGGTGTGGGGCCGGGACAGCGCGTCGAGCAGCACGGGGTTGAGGTCGGTCCCCTCGACCGCGATCGGGCACTCGGCGAGCGTGCGCGCGGCCGCCTTGCGGAACGCCTGCGCGGCCTCGGACTGCGCCTCGGACGCGAGCGGGTCGTCGATCAGCGGCGGCAGCGCGGCGACCCGCTCGCGGGCGGCCGGCGTGGCCGCATCGCGCGGCTGCCGCTCCTGCCGCTCCTCCAGGAAGTCGGTCAGCAGCGCCAACCCGTACCGCCGCTCGGCCAGGAACCCCTGATAGAGCGGATAGAAGGTGTCGGCCATCCGCAGGATGCCGGACGCGGCCAGGATGATCTCATCACGCGCGTACGCCGTCGGCCGGCGCTCCAGCGGGCCGAGCAGGGTGGCCAGCGAGCCGGGCCGGCCGAACAGCTCCAGCGCGGCGGCGCCGTGGATCAGCAGGCGCGGGTTGCCGGTCTCCCGGTACATCCGTTCGATGGCCGGCAAGCTGTCGCCGTCCGCCAGGCGCGCCAGCGCCACCATGCACTTCCCGACCAGGAAGAAGTCGTCGGACTCAAGGCCGCGGCGCAGCGCCGGCGCCGCCTCCGGTATCTGGCGGCGGCCGATCATCTCCGCCGCCAGGTACGCGGTCGTGAACGGCTGCTCCTCGACCTCGGTGATCAGCGCCGACCGCACCCGGTCGGTCAGCGGCGCATCCGACAGCGCGTCGAGCGCCTCCGAGCGCACCGTAAAGCGGGGCGAGCCGAGCGACCGGAGCAGCTCCGGCGCCGCCAGGTCCGAGCGCACCTCGCCGAGCCGCTGGATCAGGAACTCGGCGGCGGCCGGCGTGCGGCTGGCCTTCAACCGGTGCAGGAGCGCCAGCGCCCGCAGATGCCGGGGAGACACGAAGATGCTCAGCACGTTGGGGAACGAGACGGCGCCGAGCCGGTCGAGCCGCGTGGTGAGCAGCAGGATGGCGGCGTACGCCGCGGCCATGCCGCCGTAGTACATGCGGTAGGCGTCGCCGGCCGCCAGGCCGTCCACGGCGGCCAGTCCGCCCAGCACGGCGCCGCCGGCCAGCGAACCGAGCATGGCGCCGACGCCGATCACGACCAGGTCGAAGATGCCGAGGTTGAGGCGCTCCTCCGCCGGGATCATGGTGAGGAAGTAGACGCTGTGCATGTTCTCGTTGCCGTACGCCCCGAAGGTCGCCAGGAAAAAGATGGCGCCCAGGTAGATCCACACCGCGGCCGGGTCGCCGATCGGCGGCGCCACCGCCACCAGCAGCGCCGTGACCGCCAGGACAATGCTGAACAGCGACATGAGCGGCTTGGCGCCGACCCGGTCGATCACGAAGCTGCTCACCAGCGCCATGACGATGGCGCCGACCGAACCGACCGCGGCCAGCAGGATGGCGGTGTTGTCGCCGAGCCCGTGCACGCGCTTCACGTAGACCAGCAGGAACGGGACCGTCATAGCCGCCACGAAGCCGTTGAGCGCCAGCACCACCACGAACCGGGGAAAGCCGGGGCGGCGAAAGGCGTCGCGCACCGACGGCCAGAAGCTGCCGGCGCGCGCCAGCGCGGCGGGCTCCGGCAGGCGGAAGATCTCGCGGGCGGCCGCCAGGCCGATCACGATGCCGATTCCCAGCACCAGCGTGAACAGGATCAGGGGCGACTGCTGCTGCAGCAGCAGCCCCATGGCCAGCCCGGCGGTGATCGATCCCAGGTGCAGGACCAGGTGCATCCGGGCCAGGAAGGAGCCCCGTTCGGCCGGCGTGGTGATGGCGCCGATGATCGCGTTGAAGCCGGTCATGGCTATGCCGCGCGCCAGATGGAAGCCGACCACGCTCACCCCGATCAGCCAGATGCCGACGTCGGGCCGGCCCTGGTCGGCGGCCAGCGGCGCGAACAGGATCGGCGTCATCATCGCCTGGCGGATGATCCAGAACACCCCCGTGGTCCGCACCGTGCCGATCCGCCGCACCACGGCGCGCCCGGCCAGGGGCAGGAGGTGCGCCAGCGGGATGAAGGAGAACAGGACGCCGACCAGCGGCTCGCCGGCGCCGAGCCGCAGCGCGTACAGGGCTATCACGTTCCCGGTGAGGAACTGGAACGAGATCATGTTGAGGAAGGAGAAGACCGTGAAGCGGCGTTGCGCAGCGCTGAGCTGCCGCGGCGTCAGCCCTCCTTCCGTGCCGGCGCTCTTCTGTGCCATCGGCCGATCTCCTCACAGAGGTGTCGCAGCCCCGCAGGGGCGAAGGAAATTACGGACGCCGCCCGGTGCGGGGCAACCGCTGTTCGCACTGCCGCGGGGTCGATCAGCGGGTGCGCCGGCGGCGCGCGATGACCGAGCCGGCGCCCGTTCGGCCTTCGTGGGTGTGAACCGGCTAGCCGCCGCGCCGACGGCCCTTCCAGTACTCGCGGAATGATCGCAGCCGCGGCAGCGACTCCCGGTCCTTGGCGCGGTTGGATGCTTCCTTACTGGCGATGATGTCGTCCAGGGAGCAGACCGGAAACCCCTCGACGTCGACCCGCCGCCGAAATGCGTCCTGAAATCTCTCGATGCCGTCGGGCGCGAACACGATATCCAGGTCGAACGGACCGTTCTTGAGTTGAACGAAGTCCTTGCCGCGGATGATCTCCTCTGCCTGATCTACGGTCACCACGAATCCGAGCTCTCGCAGAGCATCCACCAGGGCCCGGCCGTTGGCCGGGCCTTTCTCGACGAACAGGTCAGCATCCTGCGTCGTGTCGGGGTATCCCAACAGGATGGCGCCGGACTTGCCGATGAAGAGGTAGCGGACACCGTGGCGCTGCAGGGCGTCCCGTATCTCCTCAGCTTGGCGGTACTCGAACGCGGCCATAGCCCAGCCAGTCCGGAAGCTCTCGTTCGCACCACTGGCGATACTTCTCCATCGTGTCAAAGGAACGGTAGTCCGCATCGTCCAACACCGGCTTGTAGGTGCGGATGAAGGAGTAGCGCCACCGCACGGCAAGCGGCCGGCGCGCCGCCGCCTCGAATTCCGCCAACAGCGCGGGGTCAATGCCCGTCATGGCGCCAACGGTAGACCGGGACGGCGCCCGGCGCCAAGCAGTGCGCCTGCGGCCACGCCCGCCGCGGGCGGCGCCGGCAGCCCGAGGCGGCGGGCGCTTCGCCGGCCCCACGGGCCGGCGGGTTGACGCCGAGCGCCCAACCACGTAAAGGTTACCGATCGGGTAGTACGTATGTCAGTCACCAGACTCACGCTCAGCGTAGATCCCGGGCTGGCCGCGGTAGCCAAACGCTTGGCAGCGGAACGCGGCACCAGCCTGTCGGCAATGTTTTCGCGGCTTGTTGAAGCGATCGACCAAGCGAGCGCCATTCCGCGCTCAGCGCCGGCTCCTCGAACCGCTTCGGTCTCCGGGCTTGTCACCCTGCCCTCCGGAATGACGGATGACGAGCTTCTCACCGAGGCGCTCGTGGAGCGTTCCGGGAGCAGTCGGTGATCCTGATCGATACCAACGTTCTTTTGGACGTGTTGGCGAAGCGCGAACCCTTCTACGTATCAGCGGAGGCGATCTGGTCGGCTGCCGAAACCGGAGCCGTCGCATGCGCCATTTCGGCGATCAGCTTCAATAACACTTACTAACACTTGGCGTTTCACGACGCCTTCCATCGAAAACCAGGTATAAGCCAGCGGCGAGGACGACAGTCGAGCTCAACGCGAAATAGCACATGATCAGCGTCTTCGAGAACGTCGCGCGCCGCCAGAGCCGTGGGCGGCCGCCCATGAACGGACGGAGGTCCATCGAGAAATCTATATTGGACTCGTCCAGAGTGCGTACGTGGTCATACAGCGATCTGAACAGACGCTCCTGCCAGAGGAAGTAGCCGTCCAGCGCCCACAGGAAGATCAACGGGAGCAGCGAGATGAAGGAGAATGCGATCCGTCCGTCCAGCGCGGCAAGGACGAACAGCGCAGAGACCAGCACTACGGCCCATCCCTTCACGCGGAATGAGTTGGCGCCGAGCCGGTTGACGACACCTTGAATGAACTCGAGGTGCTTGAGCTTCTTTTCCATCGCCGTCAAGGAGCGCTCGATATTCGGCCGTGGTCAACCGGCATTGATCTGCCGGTCATCGGCGACCGGCGCGGGCTTCGGCGGCGGCGCGGTCGGCGTTGAGGGCGAGGAGGCGGGCGAGCACTTCGTCGCGGACGGAGTCGGGCCAGCGGTAGCGGTAGGGTTTGCGCTTGCGGCCCCAGGTTGCTTCGTCGATGGCGTGGTCGAGGAGGAGCTCGCAGTCGGTGGGGATGTCGGTCCAGCCGTAGGCGTCGAGGACGGCGCGGTCCATGGCGGCGTGCAGGTCGCGCAGTTTGGTGATGCGCGGGTCGGTCTCGTAGTAGTCGTGGAAGCGGTTGTAGGTCTTGGTCATGCCCTCGTTGTTCTGGACCATGAGCGCGGCGCGGTAGGTGTAGTACGCCTTGCCGGCGGCTTCGAGGGCGGGATGGGTCTGCCAGCTTTCGGGAAACGGGAAGGTCTCGAAGCAATCAGACGGAGTATAACGGAGATCATCCTTCAGCGACGAACTGTAGAACCGCGCCCAGGTTTGGAGTGCGCAGAAAGCGGCATAAGTTGCCAATGGAAAGACAATAAGGCGATCACTGTAAACCGTCTCGGATGGAAGGAAAATGAAGCCAGGATGGTCACCAACCCGGGAGACTGCGAGTACGCGTTCCAAGCCTGAAACGGCACCTTCAAGTCCAGGCCGAGGAGTCCAGTACTTCCACCACTCATTGACCATTCTCGGATACTTCCTGACATCTTTGGTGGCGCGTTCCGGTCTTACACGATCTTCGACTATTGTCATGATTTCGGGCCATTTCCGGCGGCACTCCTCCTCACTTCGTTCGCCGAGGTTGATTATGTAACGATGGTGCGCGTGCGTCGGACTGGTGTTCACCTCCTCACCGCCGATGTACGGGAAGATCACTTCGCGATTCCGCGGGTCGGTCTCGATCAGCCGGCGCATCTCCGCGAGCGGTGACGCGACACCCTTCCGGTCGGTGTCGTCGAACGTGAATCCCATGCCGAGCACGATGGTGCCCTGAAAGCTCTGTCCTGCGTTAGTCGCCAACCGCACCGGGTCGGTGTGACCGCCCTGGTGGAACAGGAATGCGGTGATCCGGTCCACCGGAGTGTCGTCGAGCATCGGCTCTTCCGACAACGCACCCTTGACGACGTGGACTACGCTGACGACGACCGCCGCTTCGCCGGGCCACTTGACGCGCTTGGCGGCGCGGTAGATTTCGCCGCCGTGTTCGCAGATCCAGCGCAGGCCGCTGGAGCGGGTATCTCCTTGGGCGATGGTATTGGTGGCGATCAGGCCGAACGCTCCGCCGTTGCGGAGCAGCGCAAACGCGCGTCGGTAGAAGTGCGCAGCAAGATCAGCACCGCCACTGGTGCGCTCATGAAGTGTCTGCAGCCACTTCGGGTAGATACCCCCGGTGGCCGCACTGAGGTTCCGGCCGCCCGCGAACGGCGGGTTGCCGACGAAGGCGTCGAAGCCGGGGTTGTCCCGCTCGAACACTTCCGGGAACTCGATCTCCCAGTGGAACGGAGCGAAGGGCTGCTCCCGGTGGCGGCGCGCCTCCATCTCCCCGGCGTGCCGCTGCCGCGCCTCCCGCGTCAGGATCGCTTCCTGGTAGGCCGCCAGGCGCGCCGCCCGCTCCTTCGGCTTGGCGCCCTCGAAGAACGCGGCCAGGGTCAGGTCGCCGAACAGCCGCACCTCGGCGACCGCGTCCCGCGCGTCGGCCCAGAGCTTCTGCAACTGCTCGTCGGTCACGGTGTCGTCCGCCTCCCGTATCCGGCGGCGGAGCGCCGACGCCTTCTCCAACGCCTCGCGCACGCCGAAGCCGGCCAGGATCGGCTGTCCGCCCTGCCAGTGCAGCGCCTCGATCTGCCGGCGGGTCAAGCCCAGCAGCGAGTCGCCGTGGCGGAACGCATGGTCCACGAAGGTGAACGGATGATCCCGCGCCAAGGTGCTGAGCCATAGCGACACCTTGGCCAGGTCGACCGCCATCGGGTTGCGGTCGATCCCATACAGACACCGCTGCGCCACCAGCCGGCGGGCGTACACCACCTCGTCCTCATCCGGCGGAATCTCCGGCGTCACCCCGTGCGCGCGCCACGCCTCAATCAGCGCGTCGGCAAGTTGCCGGCAGGTCTCCACCAGAAACGCCCCCGATCCCATCGCCGGATCGCACACCTTCAGGTCCAGAATCTGCTCCGGGGCCGGCGCCCCGCCATCCTCCCCGCGCAGCCGGGAGAGCAGCGGCGCCAGGGTGTGGCGCACGATCGGCTCGGTCAGCTCGCGCGGCGTGTAGTGCGAGCCCGACCGGCGACGCTCCGCGTTCGGCTGCAGCACCATCACGCCCCGCGGCGCCACGTCCGGCGTGGCCGCGTGATCCAGCACCCGGTCCAGCGCCCCGTGCAGGTCGTTGATCTCCGCGGCGGCGCGCAGCCCCTTGGCCACCGACTCGCTCACCGTGCGATCCACGCGCTCCTGCAGCCAGCGCGCCCGGCGCGCCGCCGGCTGCGCCAGCAGCGCCTCCAGGTCGATGGTGTTGGGCGCACCCATCTTCTTCGCCGGCTTCACCGCCAGCGAGTCGCCGGCCGCGATCTCCAGCCGGAAGCCCATGATCGTCTCGTACACCGAGCCGATCTGCTCCACGTCCAGCGTGCGGTAGGAGAGCCGCTCCCCGTCCAGCACCAGCAGCTTGTCCAGTACCCGGAAGATCGTGCCGTCCGGCACCCGCGGCGGCTTGATCCGCCCGTTCCTCTGCCGCGCCGAGCCCGCGCTACGCCCTTCCAGGAACGGGTAACGGTCGGGATCGAACAGCGCGCCGCGGCGTTCCGGCAAGCTCACCGCCCCGCCGGTGCGGTGGCCGGGAGCGCCGTCGTGCAGCAGCCGGAACAGCACCACGAGCTGCGCCCAGGCGCCGTAGCGCTCGTCCATCGTGTCGGGGTAGTCGGCGGAATCCTTGAGCAGCCGCCGGTACAGGCCGGCCAGCCCGTAGTAGCGGACGAAGGTCTGGTCCGCCGGCAGCATGCCGCGCTCCTCCGCGTAGAGCAGGAACACCAAGCGCAGGATCACGGTCAGCAAGCCGCGGTACACCTCGTTGCGGTCGCCGCTTTCGGCCAGCCACTCGCGCAGCAGGGCGCCCTCGGAGACGACGTGGGCGATCTGGAAGCCGCGCAGCATCTCGTACAGGGCGTGCAGGACCTGCTCGGCTAGGCGCTCGGAGACGTCGTTCTGGTACAGCCGGCTGTCGGCCAGCAGGGCGGCCAGGCGCTTCTCGCGGGGCAGGGCAAGCAGGCGCTGCTCGGAGAGGAGCAGGTGCAGGGCGGAGCAGAGCGGGCGCCCGGCGGTGGTGACCAGATCGGCGAAGCGGAAGTCCATATGGCCGGAGGTTTCGCCGCGCGGGGCGGAGATCAGGCGCAGGGCGGCGCCGTTGCACAGCACGCCGGCGGGGACGCCGGTGGCGCGCAGCAGGCGCTCGGCGCGCCCCGTGGGGGAGGCGTCGAGGCCGCGGCCGCTGGTGGGCTGGCGGTCGAAGTCGTGGTCGTCGTCCAGGACCTGGACCAGCAGTTGCCACGGCGGGGCGCCGGCGGCGGGGTCGCGCTCGCGCACCGCGTAGTCGGGCTGAAGAATCTCGCCGTAGTCGGGGAGCGGGAGGGTGAGTTCTTCAGGGATGGGCGTTTCTTCAGTACCCGCGAAGCCCTTGGGTCCGAAGCGCCAGCCCAAGACGGTGCGGGCGAACGAGCAGAAGTCGCGGATGCGGGTCGGCGGGTTGGGGGCGGCGCCGTCCGCGTCCGCTACTTCCGCAGGGTCAACCGGTTCCGGTTCCTCCATGCAGCCGGCCAGCAGCGCTTGGCGTTCCCGGTCGTTCCGGTTGAGGAACGCCCCGGCCTTGACCAGCGCCGGCGGGGTCACCACCAAGCCGTACGGCTGGATGAAGCCCAACCATTCCAGGTGGGCGCGGGTGTTCGGATCGGGAGCCGGCATCGATCGGCTTCAGTCTACCTGCCTCACGCGTCGACCGGCGCCAAGCCGAGTACGTCGTCCAGATCGGGAGGGTTGCGCGGCGCGCAGCGACGCCGACGGAGCGGGTATCCGGTGTCTTGCGCGGTCAGACCTGACGCGCGTCTTGCCGAGCTACCCGGGCGAGGAATTCGGCTCCCGTCTTGCACCCGAACATGCCGAGACTGGCCTGCTCCAAGCGCTCCGGTGTGGCGGCCTGGTCCAGGAGTACCGCGAGGCGCCGCGCCGTGTCGTCGTCGAACTTCAGGGCCGCCGCCCGGCACAGCCGCGCGCGTTCTTCCGCCCGTGCCTGCTCGATGCCCTGCTCAATGCCCTGCTTGACGCCACGCTCAATGCCCCGCTCCATACCGATTTCGACGCCGCGTTGCCGTTGCGACCGCAGCAGCGGGTCGTGGTCCGGTCCGGTGCCCTCCCGCTCGCCGAGCACGGTCCCAACGCGCTCCAGTGCCGCGCTGGTCTGCTCCGACAGCGTCCATTCGTTCAGCCCGGCGTGGATCTCTTCCGCCGTCCAGCCTGGGAACGCCCGGCTCTCCGGCGCCGCCCGGTAGGCGCCATCCTCCAACAGGTAGATCGTCAGCCCCGGCCGCTGCCCGCGCGGGCGACTCGGAGCGGTGTCGTCCGGCACCTCGACCCACACTTCCGGGAAGCCCCACGACTCGTACAGCGCCAGCTTGCCGCGGCGCACGTCGGTGGTGTGGTCCACCTCCAGCACCACGTCGGGGTGGTCGTCCACGCCGATCACCATCGCCGAAGGCCCCGGCATCCGGGAGCGATCGGGATGCAGGTACACCGACTCGTCGGCCTGCATGATGCTCTGCGGCGCGTCCTGCTCACGCAGGTCCATCGATCCGAAGTTCTTGATGGGGGCGCCGCGCACCTGGGCGATGCGCTCGATCAGCGTGTTCAGGAGGCGGGAGCGCTGCTCGTGATAGGGGCTGACGGGCTCACAGATCATGGCGGTTTCGGTGCGGCCGTCCCAATACTCCAGGCGCCGGTCGTAGTCCTCCAGGTCCTTGCGCGGCAGGTGGACCGCCTTGCAGCCGGGGAACTCCGGCTCGGACTTTGGCGGCACGGTATGGGTCTCGCGGCGGTGGGGCCGGCGAGCGGTCCTGGTCTTGGCCATGCCGATCAGAATACGGGTGGCCGCACCGGGCCTGCAACCGCTTGGCGGTGGTGAGCGCGGGCCACCGCAGCAGCGCAGGAGCGTGCGGCGGGCGCATCGGCCCTACATGCCCCAAACGTCTACCGGCGCCGAACGCTCGCCGCGCCGTTCGTGGAATACCTTCTGCTCCCAGGTCCGGTTCTCGCGGCAGTCGATGACCACCAGGTGGCCGGCCTCCGCCCCGCACCGCTCCACGTAGCGCGCGGCCTGCTTCACTCCTTCGGTTATCGTCCGCTCAAGCCCGTCGCGCTCGCGTACCACCTTGCACTCGACCGCCACCTCCTGCACCCGCTCCGCCGGCCCGCGGTCCGCCACCGGCCACACGATCAGCAGGTCGACCCGCCCGCTGCCGAGCGCGTACTCCCGCTCAATGCGCCCGCCGCCGTTCACTACACGCTGCAGAAACGCTTGCAGCAGCAACTGCGGCCATGCTTCCTCATAAGCGAACCGGTTCCGCCAGTGCTCGGAGTGGCGGCGGAAGAAGCTCTGAAACTCCTCCAGCAGCAGCGCCACGTCCAGTTTGCCGTCCGCCTGCGCGTATCGCGGCGGTGACAGGTCAAACGCATCCTGCGCCACCCGCGTCAACTGGCGCGGCAACACTTCGGCGTAGATCGGATTGGCGACGCGCACCGGGGCATCACCGGCGATCAGCCCCAGGTCGCGCGTGTACTCGACGTCGCGCTCGCTGAAGTCGTAGCGGTCGGCGCCGGTCAGCAGCGGCTCGATCACGCGCCGCACGCGCTTCTCGCGCAGCTTGCCGGCAAGATATTCGAGGTGCGTCTTCCGCTTGATGATCAGGTCCTCGCGTACCGCGGCGATGGCGGCGGCGGTGACCGGGCGCGAGCGGTCGGCGCGTAGTGCGTCGTTCTTGAAGCAGGCGCCGGCGGCGAGGGCGTTGACCAGCCACGGCTGCCCGCGGGTCTGCGTCCACACCGCCTCCAGCGCCTCCGGGGTGAACGGCTGGCCGGTCTCGGCGGTGTGCTGGCCCAGCAAGGAGATCGTCTGGTCGCGTGAGAAGTCGCCCAGCCGGAGCGACTCTGCGGCTATGTTGAAGGGACTGCCGGAAGCGTCCATGCGGTAGTCGGCCACGTCGCGCAGGCCGCACAGCACGACGCTCTGCGGGAAGCGTTCGGGGCGGTCGGGGTAGCCGGCGCGAAGCTGCTGCAGCACCGACAGCAGCGAGTCGCCGGTCAGCGTGTCGATCTCGTCGATCAGCAGCACCAGCGGCCGCGGCGCCGCCTGCGCCCAACGCCACAGGGCAGTGCGCAACACCATAGTCGGCCCAACTTTGGCGAGCAGGTCCGCCCAGGCGCCTTGCAGGAACCGGTCGCCCAATGCGGCGTCGGCTGCCTCCCCCAGTGCGGCGAGCACGGCCTCCATCGCCTGCGCCACGTCGTCGCGGGTGGTGCGGGCGGTCTCCAGGGTGACGTAGAGGCAGTGGTAGCCGCGCCGGTTCAGCAGCTCGGCCAACGCCAGCAGCGCCGAGGTCTTGCCGGTCTGCCGCGGCGCGTGCAGCACGAAGTACTGCTCGTCCCGCACCATGCCGAGCACGTTGTCCAGGTCGATCCGTGACAACGGCGGTATGCAATAATGCTTGGCCGGCTTGACCGGGCCGGCGGTACTGAACGAACGCATGGAAGTTCAGCGTACCACGGAAGTGTTCAGGGGAAGGCATGCGCGCCACGGCGCCGCTACGTGAGCAGGGCGGTTTCAGAAGGGAATGCCAGGTGCGGCGCGTGGCTCAGCGGGGCGGGCGCAGCATCCCGCGTAGCGCACCGACCGTCTGTACGGCGAGGGCGACCGCCCGGCCTGCGTCGGCCTCGGTCGGATCGCCCAGGGGCAGCAGGCCGGACTCCGCCGGGTATCTGCCTTGGTAGATTTCGTCGATAAAGTCGACGTCGTCCGGTTGCAGTCGGAGCGGGAGTCGGTACTCCTCGGCGACTGCAGTCAGCCGATGGATGCTATGGAGTTTCTCCAACTCCCAGCCACGCGCCAGGAGCATCGTCTTGATCGACTTCTCCACGCACTGCTGGGCGTGATAACACGCGCCGCGGTGGAATCCGCCGGCATGGAGATACTCGGCGGTCCTCAGTTCCTCCCCGGCCTGCCGGCGCCACGCCTCAATACCTTCTCGCATGTAGATACAGACTCCCTCACTCACGATCTTGCGCAGAAATACGCTTCCTGACCGGAGCCGCGCGGCAAATTGGGAACGAGTCACCAAGTAGTGGTCGACGTCGATCCGGCGTTTGATAGGCCGCAGTACGGTTCGCAGGGCGCCGGCGGCGTCGGCGCTCCGAGCAGCGTCCCGGTCATCGGTCACGATCAGCAGATCGAGATCGTTGCCCGCCGCGCGGGTGGCTACCGACCCGAACAGGATGATCTCCAGCGGATCGATCGCCGTCACGACCACGTCCCGCACCGCCCCCGCGGCCGCGCGGGTTACCACGCCGGCCCCGTCACGATGGCATCGTCAGCGCCCGCAACGCGCCGATGATCTTGATCCACCTCGCTACGCACTGCTGCGCATGATAGCACGCCGCGACGGAACCGGATCGAGACCGCCCGCCGCCGGGTGTCAAGGTGAGCGGCGGCGCACTTCACGCAGGAACGCGTCGAACGCATCGAGATCGCGCAGCGCGGCCGGGTGGGCGGCGTCCAGCGTTGCGAGCAGGAAGTCGATGCGCGCCCAGTCGTACTCCATCTCCACGTAGTGGCGGCGGAAGTGGCGAAACCGCAGCAGCTCGCGCAGGCGACCCAGATTGTGGTCGCTTACCACCCTGGCTCGCACCCCTTCGATCTCCAGCGTCATGTTCTCCAACAAGGCCGTATGCCAGCGTCCCGGCGGCAGATCGTTCTCGAAGTAACCGGATACGCGGACGAAGAACGTCTCCAATACCGTGTACCAGGTCTCCACGTAGCCGGCGACGATCAGCGCGCCGTCGTCGGTCCGGCCGACGCGCGGCAGCGTCGTCTCCCGGGCGTTGCCGAGCTTGGCGTAGATCACCTGCAGGCGTTCGCGCGCCTGGGCAAGCTCCGCGATCAGCTCGTCAAGGCCGCGTTCAGGCACGGCCGCCGGCCTGCCACGCGACCGTGCCGAAGCGCCGAATGAGGTCCGCCCGCCCCGGTTCAAGGCGCTCCATGACGACCAGATCGACGGGCAGGCCGGTCATGCGTTCCGCCCGCGCATGCATGGCGGCGAAGATCTGCTCGCCGCAGCTCATTCCCTCGACGGCGATGTCGATGTCCGAGATGTCCGTGAACCGCTCGGTATGAATGAGCGATCCCCACTGATAGATGCGCCGGGGCCGGCACTCCGCCGCGATCATGGCGATGATGCGCGCCGCGTCCCGTTGCGCCGATTGCAGACGGGCGCGGAGCGCTTGGCGCCGCCGCGCCCGCCGGGCCGCTACCCAGCGCGCGGCCGCGGCGCTATCGACCGCCATCTACCTGATCACCGGGTCCTACGTTACTACGAATCCCGAAACCGTCATCGGGCGCTTCGGCGGCGTCCGGTTACCAAGGTCCGTTCCGGCGACCGCCGACGATGGCCACCACCGGGCTGCGCCGCAGCCGCTCCCTCACCTCTCCGAGGGCGATTCGGGGGATCACGCCTCACTCTACCATGAAAATACTCACCGAAGGTTAACTTTTTCATGGATAGCTCCCTGCCGCGCAACACAGGGAGCGATTCCGCTTGCGCCGACCTGACCGCGCGGAGTCAGCCGGTCGCGCCGGCCTGCGGGGTGAGCTCGCCGATCAGCTGGTCGCGGGCGATCAAGTCGACGGCCGGAGAGTCGAAGCGGCCGTAGCCGTTCCAGACCTTGAAACCGACCAGCTCCTTGAGGGCGGGCGGGGCGTCGGCCAGCGCGTCCGGCAACATGCCGAGGGTGTAGTTCTCCTGCGGGCGGAACTGCGGGCCGCAGTAGGTGTTGAGCAGTCCCATGCGCGGCTCGCCGGTGCGGTTGACGCCGGAGCCGTGCCACAGCCGGCCCTCGAAGAACATGGCCGTGCCGGCAGGCGCTTCGATCGGCACCAGGTCCTGCTCGCCGTACAGATGAGGATCGGGCTGCCGGCCGCTCAGGTGGCTGCCCGGCACGACCCGCGTGGCGCCGTTGGCAGCGCGAAAGTCGCCCAGCAGCCACATGCTGTTGACGCACGCGGGCGGCGCGATCATGGCCGCGCCGGCGCGCACTTCGCCCGCTTCCTGGCGGGTGATCGATCCCACCGGCAGCCCGAACGCGCCCTTCGGCACCGGCGGCGGCATCCACCAGGCGTCGGTGTGCAGCTCCATCGGCGCGGCGCCGGCGCCGACGATGTTGGCGGTGCTGCAGGAGAGCTGAAAGTGATCGCCCAGCACGTATCGGACCAGGTCCAGGGCCGGTTCCTTGAGCACGATGTCGCGGAAGATGCGCCCTTTGTTGAGCAGCATGAACAACCGCTGGCTCACGCCGCCGGCCGCGGCCGTGAAGCGGTCCGGACGCACGGCGCCGTCGGCGTCGGCAAACGCTCCCCAGCGCTGGCCGGGGGCGCCGTCCAGGTAGGCCACGCCCCGCTCCCGCTCGGCGGCGGCCTGCGCGCTGAGCCGCTCGCGCGCCTCCCGCAGCTCGGCGGCGGTCAGGGCGTCCGCCAGCAGGCAGTAGCCGCTACGCCGCAGGTCGGCCCGGCACTGCTCCGGGTCGGTGGTGAGCCGCGGCCGTTCGGTCCGGCCGGCCGCCGCGGCGTGACCAACCGCCGCAGCGCCGGCCGCAGGAAATCGGTTGCCGGATTCCACCGATGGGGACACAGTGCCGATTATGATACCGGGAGGTCAGCATGGGCGCACTCACTGATCGGCAGGCCGAGTTCTTCATGCGCGAGGGGTACCTGATGGCGCCGGACGTCTTCACGCCGGCCGACCTGCAGCCGCTCCGCGACGAGTTCACGGAGCTGATCGACGAACAGGCGGTCGCGCTACGCGCCGCCGGCAAGCTCTCCCGCCTCTATCGGGACGAGCCGTTCGAGCGCCGGCTCACCCGCATCTACGCGGAGACCGGCGAGATCCTGGGACCGATCGTCGGCCGGGGCGGCGGCGGACACAGCGGCCCCGCGCTGTTCGCGGTCATCACCCACCCCGCGCTGCTGGCGGTCGTCGAATCGCTCATCGGCCCGGAGATCGTCGCCTCCTCGGTCTACCGCGTGCGTCCCAAGATTCCGGGCATGGCGCGCGGGGTGGTTCCCTGGCACCAGGACTCCGGCTACTTCAACCAGCACTGCGACCGGCGCCTGATCCTCACCTGCTGGATACCTCTGGTAGACGCGACCGTGCGCAACGGCTGCCTGGAGGTCATCCCGCGCGCCCACCGCCGCGGCGTGGCGCGCCACTACACCGACGGGCCGAACGGCTATCTGGCCATCGACGACCCCGACCTGCCGCACGGCGGCGCGCCGGTGGCGGCGCCGGTGCCGGCCGGCGGCGTGCTCCTGCTCACCAACCTGACGCCGCACTGCTCGACGCCCAACCGCTCCGACGTGGTCCGCTGGAGCATCGACCTGCGTTATCAGGACGCGGCGGCGCCCAACAACGTCGGCGAGGCGCCGCAGGACTTCACCTGGGACCGGCCCGACGCGGAGATCGCCTGCTACCCGCCGGAGGCCGACTTCGTCGTGCGGAGCGTCCGCGACCCGCGCTCGGTCGTCCGTTCGGCCGAGGAGTTCAACCGCATCCGCCGGCGCTACGAACACCACCGGCCGCCGGGCCCGGAGCGGGGCTGGACGCGGTACGACCGCCGTCCGCAACGGTCGTCACCCCAGCCGTCGTGAACGCAGCCGGCGCGGCGAGCGCGGTCGACGTGCGGCGGTTCATCCTCAACTGCGACCCGTCGGCCGGCGCGCAGATCGACTGGACCTTCGCGGACGCGGTCGACGCCGGCGTGGTGGCCGACGCGCCGGCGCGGCCGGCCGTCGATCTGCGCGGCGACGATTGGCCGGTCCGCCACCAAGGGACGACCGGCGCCTGCGTCGGGTTCGCCGCCGCCGACGGCGTGCTCCACTGGCACTACCGGCAGGCCGGCCTGCTGGCCGCCGGCGAGCGCCCTTCGCCCCGGTTCATCTGGATGGCCAACAAGGAGACCGACCGGCTCAGCGCCTTCCCGACCACCTTCATCGAGTCGGCCGGCACGCAGATCAAGTACGCGCTGCGGGTCGCGCGCCGGTACGGATGCGTGCCGGAAAGCACCTTGCCGATGAGCGGCGCGCTCAGCGCGCTCACCACCGCGGCGTTCTACGCGCGGGCGGCCCGCTACCGCATCGGCAGCTACCACAATCTGGGGCGAGACCCGGACCGGTGGCGCTCCTGGCTCTCCAACCAGGGGCCGATCCTGATCCGGGCCGCCATCGACCGAGCCTGGGACCGGGCGACCGCCGCCGGCGGTGAGCTCGACGTCCATGACGCCGGCGCCGCCCGCGGCGGACACGCCGCCTGCCTGGTCGGCTACACCGGGTCGCACTTTATCGTCCGCAACAGCTGGGGGCCGCGGTGGGGCGACGGCGGCTTTGCGTACGCGTCGGACGCCTACGCAGCGCGCGCTTTCGACGAAGCATACGGCGCGGTGCTGTGATCGGCCGGTCCCGTTGGCGCGCCGCGCCCCGAATGGCGGCGTCGATCGCCGCGGCGGCCATGCTGCTGCTGAGCTGCGGGGTGGCCGGCGGCGGCGGGCAGGCCAGCCTCTACGGCCCGAACGCCGCCCCGATACCGCCGGCGCCGGCCATGCCGGACGGCCCGCTGGCGCCGGCGGCGGCCGACGGTCTGGAGCGGTTGGTGGAGCGCATGGAGATGGGGTTGGAACGGCGCGGCTCCGGCGCGCCGCCGATCGAGGAGATCGGCAGCCTGGGAGCGGCGGGCGATCCGCGCGTGCTGTGGCTGCTCACCGACCTGTTCCCGTTCTTCTCGAATCGCGACGTGGTGACGGCGATCCGGGACGCCTTCGCCGCGCTGACCGGAACGGAGGTCGCCGGCGATGGGCGGCTCACCATGATCAACCGCCTGATCGCCTGGGACGTGCCGGCGTACGCCGGCTACCGCGAACACAAGTGGCGTCTGTTCCGCTTCATCGAGCCGCTCTGGGAGCCGTTCTTCACCGACCAGGACTCGGCCATAGACTGGCGGCTGGTCGGCTGGGGCGGAGTGGCGATCGACGACCGGCGGGAGGCCACGCCGGACAGCCGCTGCCTGCGCGGCTGCATCCCCGCCATCGACCAACCGGCGGTCACCGGCGCCGCCGGCGGCGACTGGTATCCCGACGAGCGGCTGGTGTTCGGCGTGGTGATCGACGGCGAAGCGCGCGCCTACCCCAAGAACGTGATGGAAGTGCACGAGATGGTGAACGACACCCTGGGCGGCCGCCGCATCGCCATGCCGTACTGCACGTTATGCGGCTCCGCGCAGGCGTACTTCACGGATGACGTGGACGGGTTCCGGCCGGTGCTGCGCACCTCCGGCCTGCTGTCCCGCTCCAACAAGCTGATGTACGACCGCAGCACATGGTCGGCGCTCGACACCTTCTCCGGCCGCGCGCTGTCCGGCCCGCTGCATGACGCGGGCGTGGCGTTGACGCCGGTGTCGGTGGTCACCTCCACCTGGGGAGACTGGAAGCGCCGGCACCCGGAGACGACGATTCTCGAGCGGTTCCGGCCCTACCCGCTCGACCCGCTGGGCGGCCGTGACGACGACGGGCCGATCTTTCCGGTCGGCGACGTCGATCAGCGCCTGCCGATCCAGGAGCGCGTGCTCGGCGTCGACGGCCCGAACGGTCCGATCGCCTTTCCGGTTGCCTCGGCCGTGCTGGCGCTGCAGGCGGGGGAGGCGGTGGCGATGAGGGGCGTGCGTCTGCAGCTGGAGGGAAGCGGCCTGCGCGCTTTCGTGGGCGGCCGGGACGCCGCGGCGCACGAGGCGTTCTGGTTCGCCTGGAGCCAGTTCAAGCCGGACACGCGGCTGTGGCGGCGCGAGTGATCTGACCGGGCCGGCGCCGGCGGCTCAAAGGCTCAGGAGCGTGACCAGCGGCTGGGGGCCATCCCCGGCGCGTCGGCCGGCATGCCTTCCGGCTTGTTGCCGACCGCAAAGTCGAACTCCTTGGCGTTGGGAGCGTCAAAGTACGGCCGTACCGATGCGGGCAGCGCGGCGAGCTCCTCCTGGTCGGCGGCCGGCACCTGGGCGATCGGGCCCGCCCAGGCGGGCCGGTAGGCGATAGCCACCATGCGCCGCGGCCGCGCGCCGACGTTGGGCAGCGTGCCGTGGAACACCCGGTGATTGAGGAACAGGGCCGACCCGGCGCTGCACGGCACCACCACCTGCTCCGGGTGGCTGGTGTAGCGCTTGTACGGGTTGGCGTCGGCGTGCATGCAGATATGGGACCGGGGGATCACCCGGAACGGCGACACGTCCATGGTCAGATCGTCCAGGTAGTACAGGACGCGCACCGTGATCGGGCAGCTTCCCTCGTAGCCGAAGATCGATGATCCGTACGGCTGGCCGTCGGTGTGCAGGCTTATGCCCGGCGTGCCGGGCTCGGAACGGTCGTAGGTGACGTTGGGCAGGCACAGGATGCGGTCGCCGAACAGGCGCTCCAGCAGCGCCAGCGTCGGCCGGTGGGTCACCAGCTCCGCCAGCGCGCGGCTGCGCAGGTGGACTTTGGTGCAGCCGCGCTGCCGTTCGCTGTAGTCGCGTCCCTGCGTCGGCAGATTGTCCGTCTCGGCGCGCAACGTCTCCAGATGCTCGCCGGAGAGCAGGCCGGGGACGATCAGGTACCCCTCCATCTCGATCTGCCGGATGCGCTCCCCGGTGCTGAGCGCGCCCCAGTCGCGGTCGTCGACGGTCAATCCGTTACGGGTCTGCATGGCGTCTCACCGTAGAACGTCGCGCGGCGGCCGGCAAGCGCCCCGCCGGGGGCCGCCCGCGCCGCCGCCGGGGGGCTGGTTGGAACCGGCGGCCGTTTGGGCTATGTTTGACGGCGGTGGCAGGAAACCCTCACGACAGGCCCGACCGCGCGCGGCCCGGATCGGCCGCTCCGGCCGCCGCGGCGCGGTCCCCGGCGCCCGGCAACGGGACGGAGCCGCCCGCCGCGGCGCAGCGTTCCGCCGATCCGGCGCCCGCGCAGGGCGCCAATGGCGGGCCGGCGTCCGACGTCGAGTTGCGCGAATGGGTCGAGTCGATCGACTACGTCTACCGCACCGGCGGCGCCGAGCGGCTGCATCAGGTGCTGCGCACCCTGCACCGCTACGCGGACGCCGTCGACGCCGGCCTGCCGTTCACGGCCAACACCCCCTACGTCAACACCATCCCGCTCGACCGCGAGCCGGCCTATCCGGGCGACCGCGCCGTCGAGCGGCGCAACAAGAGCATCATCCGCTGGAACGCCATGGCGATGGTGGTGCGCGCCAACGAGAGCGAGGAGGGGATCGGCGGGCACATCAGCACCTTCGCGTCGGCCGCCACTCTGATCGAGGTCGCCCAGAACCACTTCCTGCGCGGCCCGGACAGCCCGCAGGGCGGCGATCAGGTCTACTTCCAGGGCCATGCCGCCCCCGGCATGTACGCGCGCGCGTTCCTGGAGGGCCGCCTGAGCGAGCGGCAGCTCACCAACTTCCGGCGCGAGCTGGCGCCCGGCGGCGGGTTGTCGTCCTACCCGCACCCGTGGCTGATGCCGGACTTCTGGGCCTTTCCGACCGTCTCCATGGGGTTGAGCCCGATCCAGGCGATCTACCAGGCGCGCTTCAACCGCTACCTGCAGGACCGCGGCATCAAGCGGACCGACCGGCAGAAGGTGTGGGCGTTCCTGGGCGACGGCGAGATGGACGAGCCGGAGTCGCTCGGCTCCATCACCCTGGCCGCCCGCGAGCGGCTGGACAACCTGATCTTCGTCGTCAACTGCAATCTGCAACGGCTGGACGGTCCGGTGCGCGGCAACGGCAAGATCATCCAGGAGCTGGAAGCCGCCTTCCGCGGCGCCGGCTGGAACGTGATCAAGGTGATCTGGGGCGGCGACTGGGACCCGCTGTTGGCCGCCGACCGCCACGGACTGCTTGCCCGGCGCATGGAAGAGACGGTCGACGGCCAGTACCAGAAGTACACCGTGGAGTCCGGCGCCTACATCCGCGAAGACTTCTTCGGGACCGATCCGCGCCTGTCGGAGCTGGTCAAGGACTACTCGGACGACGAGCTGCGCCGGCTGTACCGGGGCGGACACGATCCGGCCAAGGTGTACGCCGCCTTCAAGGCGGCGTGCGAGCACCGCGGCGCGCCGACGGTGATCCTGGCCAAGACGGTCAAGGGCTACGGGCTGGGCGAGGCGGGCGAGGGCAAGAACATCACCCACCAGCAGAAAATGCTCAACCGCGACGAGCTGGTCGCCTTTCGCGCCCGTTTCGACATCCCGATCTCCGACGAGGAGGCGGCCGCCGCCACGTTCTACCTGCCGGACGAGCACGGGGGGCAGCGCACCTATCTGCGCGCCCGGCGTCAGGAGCTCGGCGGCTGCCTGCCGGCGCGCGCCCCGCGCGCCGAACCGCTGGCCGCTCCGCCGGCGGAGCTGTTCGAGGAGTTCCTGCACGGCACCGACGGCCGCGAGGCGTCGAGCACCATGGCGTTCGTGCGCATCCTCACCAAGCTGCTGCGCGACAAGCGGATCGGGCCGTCGATCGTGCCGATCGTCCCCGACGAGGCGCGCACCTTCGGCATGGAGCCGCTGTTCCGGCAGGTCGGCATCTACTCCAGCGTCGGCCAACTCTACGAGCCGGTCGACCGCGAGAACCTGCTCTACTACAAGGAGGCCAAGGACGGCCAGGTGCTGGAGGAGGGCATCACCGAGGCGGGCGCGTTCTCTTCGTTCATCGCCGCCGGCAACGCGTACGCCACGCACGGCATCAACGTCATTCCGTTCTTCATCTACTACTCGATGTTCGGCTTCCAGCGGATCGGCGATCTGATCTGGGCCGCCGCCGACATGCGCTGCAAGGGCTTCTTCCTGGGCGGCACCTCCGGCCGCACCACGCTCAACGGCGAGGGGCTGCAGCATCAGGACGGCCACAGCCACGTCGCCGCCTTGGCCGTCCCCACGCTCCGCTCCTATGACCCGACCTATGCGTACGAGCTGGCGGTGATCATCGAAGACGGCATTCGGCGCATGTACGTCGACCAGGAGGAAGCGTTCTACTACCTCACGGTCATGAACGAGAACTACCCGATGCCGCCGATCCCGGAACCGGCGGAGGAGACGCGCGCGGGCATCCTGCGCGGACTGTACCGGTTGAGCGCCGGCGATCCGGACGCCGCGCTGCCCAAGGCGCACCTGTTGGGCAGCGGCGCCATCCTCAACGAGGCGGTCGGGGCCGCGGCGCTGCTCGCCGAGCAGGGGGTGTCCGCGGACGTCTGGAGCGTCACCAGCTACCAGCAGCTCTACCGCGACATCTGCCGGACCGAACGGCGCAACCTGCTCGAACCGGGATCGGCGCCGCAGCAGTCGTACGTGGCGCGCTGCTTTGCCGGCGAGCGCGGCGTGTTCGTCGCGGCGACCGATTACCTGCGCGTGCTGCCGGCCCTGATCACCGACCACCTGCCGGGGCCGGTCACCCGGCTCGGCACCGACGGGTTCGGACGGAGCGACACGCGCGGCGCGTTGCGTGACCACTTCGAGGTGAGCGCCCGCTACATCGCGCTGGCCGCGTTGCGGCGGCTGCATGGCGAAGGGGCGCTCGACCGCGGCGCGCTCGACCGCGGCATCCGGCGGCTCGGCGTCGATCCCGGCAAGATCGACCCGTTGTCGGCGTGAATGGAGCTGCTGAAATGGAGCTGGTGAGATGGCGGTAGAGATCAAGCTGCCGGTCCTGGGCGAGGGCGTCGACGCCGGTACGGTCGCCGGCGTGCTGGTGGCGGCCGGCGACAGCGTGGATGCGGACGCGCCGCTGATTGAGCTGGAGACCGACAAGGCCGTGATTGAGGTGCCCGCCACCGAGTCCGGCGTCGTGGCGTCGTTGCCGGTCAAGGCGGGCGACACCGTCACGGTGGGACAGGTGATCGCCACCATTGAGCCGGGCGCCGCGGCATCCTCCGATGGCGCAGAGCCGGCGGCCGCAGACGATGCGGTCGCGGAGCCGGCGGTCGCGGAGCCGGCTGCCGGGCCCCAACCGCAGCCGCAGCAGCACGGCGCCGCGCGTCCGGCGGCGCCCGCCTCGCCCCCGGCAGTGTCCGCGCCGCCCCCGGCGTCCGCGCCGCCGGCTCCCGCTGCTCCGCCGCCGGCCGCCCCAGCGCCGGCCGGCGACTTCAACCTGCCGGAATGGCCGATACCAGCCACCCCCAACACGCGCCGGTTCGCGCGCGAACTCGGCGTCGACATCACGGCCGTCCAGGGCACCGGCAACGGCGGGCGCATCCTCTCCGGCGACGTGGTGCGCACCGCCCGCTCCCTGCTGGAAGCCGCGGCCGCCGGCGGGAGCGCCCCCGCCCCGCCGCCGCTTCCCGACTTCAGCCGCTGGGGCCGGATCGACCGTGAACCGATGAGCGGCATCCGCCGCACCACCGCCGCGCACCTGTCAACGGCGTGGACGACGATTCCGCACGTCACCCAACACGACCAAGCCGACGTCACCGATCTGGAGGCGCTCCGCAAGCGCTTCGGCCCGCGCGTGCAGGCGGCGGGCGGCAAGCTCACCATGACCGCGATCGCGGCGCGGGTGGCGGCCAGCGCCCTGCGCGTCTTCCCGCGGTTCGCCTCCAGCGTCGACATGGCCAGCCGCGAGGTGATCCTCAAGCGTTACGCCCACGTCGGCGTGGCGGTCGACACCGATCGCGGCCTGCTGGTGCCGGTGATCCGGGACGCCGACCGCAAGAACGTGACGGAGCTGTCGGTCGAGATCGGGCAGCTGGCCGAGCGGGCGCGCGACGGCAAGCTCACCCTGGAGGAGATGCAGGGCGGCTGTTTCACGATCACCAATCTGGGCGGTCTGGGCGGGACGGCCTTCACGCCGATCGTCAACTACCCGGAGGTGGCGATCCTGGGCATGTCGCGCTCCCGCATCACCCCCGTGCACGATGGGGACGGCTTTGCGCCGAGGCTGCTGCTGCCGCTATCGCTCTCGTACGACCACCGCGTCATCGACGGCGCCGACGCCGTGCGCTTCCTGCGCTGGATCGTCGAGGCGTTGGAGAACCCCTTCCTCCTCGCGCTGGAGGGGTAGCCGGGCGGCCGATCCCTCACCGCGGCGTCTGCTTCGGACTGCGCCCCGGCGCGCTACGGCGTGTTCAAAGCTGACCAAGGCGCGGATCAGCGCGTTGTAACGGGAGTGGGCGCCGTTGCCGTGCTCGGTCGCCAGCAGCCGGTAGAGCGCCAGCTCCGGTTCGTGGCAGAGACCGGGACGCGCGGGCAGGTCGAAGCCAAGGCTGCGCAGCCGCGGCCGGCCGATCGCCACCAGCAGGGCGGCGACGCTCGCTTCGCCCGCTCGATAGGAGCGGAGTCCCGCCTCGATCAGTCCGGCCGCCGGCAGCCGCGGGTCGACCGTCATCGCCGCCGCAGGTCGGCGACCGCGTGATCGACCTGGCGCCGAAAGGCGTGCGGATCGACGGCGGGGTAGCGCACCAAGCCGGGGGCGATCGCCGTGAAGAGCTCGAGCAGCCGGTCCGGTTCGATCAGCCCCAGTCCGTGCAGCGCGGCGACATCCTCCAGGTCCTTGGCGTGACCTCGCTCGATCTTGCTCAGCGCCTGAGCGTAGAAGTCGTAGTGATGGAAGGAGACGCGGCCGTGACGGGCCACGAAGGGACTCCGTTCGCGCCATCCCGGCAGCGGCGGGATGAATTGGTCGGGAGCGGCCAGCTCGACGTTGATGTCGATCTTCTCCGTGAGCTCGGCGATCGCCTCGAACGCTCCGGCCGGCTCCGGGTCGAGCTTGAGGTCGACGTCCACGGTGGCGGCGCGCCAGCCGAGCAGCACCGCCGATGCGCCCCCCACCAGGTAGACGCGGCCGGCGCCCCGGCAGGAGCGGCCAAGCCCCGCCATGAACTGCCGGAGACGTTCCCGGTCAGTGATCCGGCGCATTCCGCTCCTCCATCGTCCGCCATGATAGCGCGCGAAGGGAGGTTTTACGGGGGTTGCGCCGGTCCCCGTTGCCACGCGTACCGGTCGAATGAGACGATCCGCCCATGGCTGACACGGTTCGGCTGGCGCTGGTCGGGTGCGGGGCGATCGCCGGCTACCACGCCAAGGCTATACGCTCCATCGACCGCATCGAGATCGCGGCGGCGATCGACCCGAAGCGGGAAGCCGCCGGCGCGCTGGCGGCGGAGTACGGCGTCGGCGCATTCGCGACCATGGAGGAAGCGGCGGAGGCGGTCGACTTCGACGCGGTCGACATCATGACGCCGCACGACCTGCACTTGGCGCTCACCGAACAGGCGTTCGCGCTCGGCAAGCACGTGCTGCTGGAGAAGCCGATCGCCCACGACCTGCCCACCGCGGAGCGGGTGTTGGCCGCCGGCGCCGCCGCCGATCGAGCGTTCATGGTCGGCGAGAACTCCCAGTACTGGCCGGACGTGACCGCGGTCGATCGCCTGCTCCGCGATGGCGCCGTGGGCGACGTGATCGCCGCGCAGGCCGCCTTCGAGTGCCGGTTCGATCCGTTCTGGTATCCGGGGAAGCGCCCCTGGCGCTTCGACCTGCAGCGCACCGGGGGCGGCGTGGTGATCGACGGCGGCGCCCACTGGATCAGGCCGTTGCGCGTCTGGCTGGGTGAGATCGAGTCGGTCGTCGGCACGGTCGGCCGGCCGATCGAGGGGATGGACGGTGAGTCGCTGGCCCAGGCGCTGCTCCGCTTTGAGTCCGGGGTGGTCGCGTCCTTCCTGGCGCTGACGTCGCCGGCGCACCTGTCCGGCGCGCCGTGGTTCCGGGTGATGGGAACCAGGGGCGAGGCGCTGATCCGCGGCGGCTTTGAGGGGGGCGGGGTCGAGCTGTACGACGACGACCATCCGCACGGCCGGGCGCTGCCCGGCGATCACGGCTACTTCCACTCGTTCAAGCCGGAGCTTGAAGACTTCGCCGCGCTGGTGCTGGACGGCAAGCCGCCGGTGGCGCCGCCGGAGCAGGCGCTCGGAGAGATGCGGACCGCCCTGGCGCTCTACCGCTCGGCCCGCAGCGGCGCGTGGGAGCGGGTCTGGGACAGTTGAGGGACAGGGCGGCCGGGGACGGGCGGCCGAGGGAACGGCGCGCCGTATGAGCATGGCCGTATGAGCATGGCGGAAATGGCGGCCGTGGCGCCGTTTCGCGCGGTGGCGGACGGTGCGCGGGCGGACGCGGCGCGGCAGGACGGTTACCTGTATTTGCCGGGGCTGCTCCCGGCGGAGGCGGTGCTGGAGGTCCGGGAGCAGGTGGCGGCGGTCGCCGCCCGGCACGGTCTGTTGCGGCCCGGCGCGCCGGCCGGCGACGCGGTAGCCGAGCCGCGCGCCTTCATGCACGAGAGCGGAACCACGCCCGCCTATCAGGCGTACTACAACGACCTGTTGCGCCTGCGCGCCGTGCACGCGCTGGCGCTCCATCCGGCGCTGATCGGCGCGCTGCGGACGGTCCTGGGAGAGCCGGTGCTGGCGCATCCGCGCAACATCGTCAGGACGGTGTTTCCGAACCGCCCGTCCATCACCACGGCGCCGCATCAGGACCACCGGCCGATCAAGGGGTCGCCGGAGGTGTGGACGGCGTGGATTCCGCTGGGGGACTGCCCGGACCAGCTGGGCGGCCTGGCCGTCGCGCCCGGCTCGCACCGCCGCGGCCTGGTCGAGGTGCCGGACGGCACGATCTATTTCGAGACGGCCGGCGACGTGGAGTGGCGCTTTAACCCGATGCGGTGCGGAGACGTGCTGCTGTTTCACAGCCTGACCGTCCACCAGGCGCGCGACAACCGTTCGCGCGACCGGCTGCGGCTGTCGTGCGACTTCCGGTACCAGGGCCGCAGCAAGCCCGTGCACGAACACTCCCTGCTGCCGCACATGCGCTGGATCGGCTGGGAGGAGGTGTACGCCGGTTGGGCCGACGACGATCCCTTGCGCTACTACTGGCGCGCCTACCGTCCGGACGTCCGCACCGGCGACCGGCTGCTCACCACGTCGTAAACGCGCGCAACGGTCAGAGCGGCGCGAACGGCTGCCGGCCCAGCAGGGCGTCGATGGCCGGCTGGCCGGTCGGGTAGACGCCCTCCGGCGCCCGGCACCCTGCCTGCAGCAGCAACCGCACCACCGCGGCGTAATCGCCGGCCGGATTCCACTGGCGGAGGATCGCGGTACACAGCGGCGCGCCCGCCATGGCCGGCGCGTCGGCGTCCGGCCGCGCGCCGTGCTCAAGGAGCGTTGCAGCCATGACCGGGTTCCCCCGGCACGCCGCCCAGTGCAGCGGCGCGGCGTCCATCCAGCCGGCGGCGTCGACGTCGAAGCCGGCCTGGGCCATGACGCGGACGCCGTCCGTGTTGTTCATCTGCGCCACGGCGCTCATCAGCGCCCGGTCGTGGCGGTGCAGGCGCGCTACCGCGTCCGGCCGCGCCGCCAGGATGGCGGTCGCCCGCTCGCCGTCGCCGCGCGCGCACGTCACCACCAGCTCGTCGCTGGCGTCCCGCGCCGCAGGGCGGGCGCCGCGGCGCTCCAGCAGGCCGGCCACCTCGGTCTGCCCCAGGCGCAACGCCACGTCGTGCGCGGTGCGGGCGCGGATGGCCGGAAAAGCGGTCGTCCGCCGCTTGGTGCGGGCGTGCACGTCCGCGCCGGCGTCCAGCAGCAGCTCGATCACCTCGGGGCCGAAGCCGCGTTTCACCGCCCAATGCAGCGCCGTCTCCCCCGATGCGGGGTGGCGGTGGTCGGGGTCGGCGCCGCGCGACAGGAACCAGCGGACGCCGTCGGCGTAGCGGTAGTCGATCACGTGCTTGAGGTTGTAGGAGAGGTCGTCCGCGCTGACGCCGCGGGCGTAGAGCAGCTCCAGGCAGGCGGTGTCGAAGTGCTCGCAGGCGTGGTAGAGCGACTCGCCGTCGTCGGGGTCGGCGCCGGCGTCCAGCAGCAGCGCCGTCATGCCGGCGTGGTTGGCGACGCCGCAGGCGCCGTACAGCGCCGTCTCGTGGACGCCGCCTTCGGCGTTGCGCCAGAAGCAGTTCGGGTCAGCGCCGTGGTCCAGCAGCAGCCGCGCGGTGCGCAGCAGTCCGTCCGAGCGGCCCGGATCACTCCCCAGAAACCCGGACCAGCAGACGTACAGGAGCGGCGGCCACCCAAGCGGCCCGCCGGGGGAACGGGCGAGCTCCGGCTGCGCGGCGAGCCGTTCCGCCACCTCGCCGGCCGCGCCGAGCACGCACGCTGCGTACGGGTCGGCCCGCGCCGCGTCCGGGATCAGCGCCAGCAGCGCCTGCGCGCGCTGCCGGTCTCCCCACGCCCAACTCGACTCCAGGAATGCCTCCACTCGCCGGCCGGCGGGGACCGCCGCCGCCTCCGCCGCCGTACGGAACCGCGGCCAGTTGGCGAACCCGTACTCGCGCGCCACCACGTACCGGGCGTCGCCCGGCGTCGCGTCGGCGACTGGCCGGTCGAACCGGGGATGGTACTGCGCGAAGCGCTTCCTCGCCGGTTCGGTACCGCTCCGGTAGCCGTTGAGCAGCTCCCGCGCCTGCGCTTCGGCGCGGCCGGCGGACGGCAGGGAGCCGTTCACGGGTTGCCTGCCGGTCATGGGATGACCGATAGCGTACCGCCGTGCCACCGTTGCCGCCATGCCGTTCATCAAACTGACCGACCACGAAGCGATCGAGCTGATGCCGGGGGTGCGCGCCCGCACCCCCTACGGAACGCGCATCATGCTCTCCTACCTGGAAATGGAGGCCGGCAGCAGCGTGCCGACGCACAGCCACCCGCACGAACAGGCGGGCCTGCTCATCGAAGGCCGCATGGAGCTCACCATCGGCGGCGAGTCGCGCGTCTGCGAACCGGGCGACATGTTCATCATCCCGCCCGACACCCCGCACAGCGCCCGGCCGGTCGGCGGACCGGTCAAGGCGCTCGACGTCTTCAGCCCCGTTCGGGAGGACTACGCGGCCAAGTTCAACCGGTACTTCGGGCCGGCCTGACCCTTGACAAATGCCGCGCGGAGCGGCATGTTGACGTGCGTGACGCGGCGACGCGACCTTTAGGCCGCCTTGGACCGCCGCTCCGGTATGCTCATGAGTAGGTCATTTGCAGGTTTGCTGATTCGGATCGAACGGAAAGTATGGCGCGACCTCGAAACAGGTCTGTATGTATCGCACTGTGATCCTCTTGACGTATGCTCACAGGGAAGCACGAAGGAAGAGGCGCTCGACAACCTGAACGAAGCGATTCAGATTTTCCTGTCAACCTGCTACGAAATGGGAACGTTGAACGAAGTTCTTATCGAATGCGGTTTGACGCCAGCGGAAGACGGCGCCGAACACTCCAATGGAGTTGCAATAGGTAGTCCGGTAGTGCTCAAGAGGAACGGGAGGGAAGATGATGAAGCACGTGACGATGGATGTCCAAACTTAGACTTCCGAAGCCCGAAGAGCTTATCAGGTTCTTCCAGCTGAATGGTTGGAAAGTACACGGACAGGAAGGTTCTCACGTCAAGCTTACGAAGGATGGCGCCAAGCGCCCTGTTATAGTTCCTGTCGGCTCGCGTGAGGTGTCACAGCACGTCCTTCGCAGCAACTTGCGCACGGCCGGAATGACGGTAAAGGAATACCGTACATTCACTGAATGAATCGAAGAAGTGATGTTTCCGGGAGCGGTTCGGCGCGCTAACGCGTTAGCGGAGACGGCACGCCGGGGAAGGCGTGCGTAGGCTGATTGGCGTAGCGGTTCATCTTGAGGGTGAGCCGCGCGCCGGCGCCGGGCGCCAGCGTTACGGTGATGGCCGGCTCGTCCAGGGCGATGGCCGCGCCGTTCACGTGCGCGGCGGTGAACTGGTGCTCGGCGTAGGCGCCGGCCTGCATGACCAGCGCGTGGCGGCGCACCGGGCTGACGTTGACCAGCGTCACCGACACCTCGTCTTCACTCATGGAATCGACCAGCGACGCCACGTCTTCGGGGATGCCGGCGCGGCCGCGGTCCGGGTCGAAGTAGCGCAGGCGGGTGTGCCACGCGGCGCCGACGTGCCGTGACGGCAGCCCGCCCAGCATCAGCTCCACTAGCCGCCAGATGCCGGCGCCCGGGTTCATGCCGTTCGGGCTTTCGGACAGCCGGGTGTCCGGCGTGGTGCGGTCTTCGCGCATGAGCCGCATCCGCTCGCGCGTCGCCTCCAACTCGCCCTGCAGGGCGCTGACCGGGTAATCGGGCGCGCCGCCGCACAGATAGGCCGCCCAGCCGCCAGCGCGGCGCGCAAGCGCGCGGTCCCGCTCCCGCATCGACCAGTAGAACACCTCCAGCGCGCCGTGATCGTAGGGCTGCGGGGAATACTCGTACCAGCCGTCGGCCCCGTGCTTCTGCGGGTACTGCAGCGCGCCGTCGATCTCCCGCGCCTGCGCGTTGACGGCGTCGATCACGCCGCGCCACACGTCGACGTAGCGCTGGTCGCCGGAGACCAGCAGCGCGTTGCCGAAACCGTACGGCGCCAGCGTGCGGAAGAACGCCCTATGGTCCCATCCGTACACCGCTCCCCACCAGCGGCCGCCGGCGCCGCCGATGGCGCCGTCCAGCCCGACGTGGCTCGGAATGATGCCGCCGTTCCGCCGGGTCCGCTCCACCCAGGCGTCGGCGTAGTCGACGATCCAGTCCCGGTACTTCCGTTCGCCCGTGCACAGATAGGCGTTGAGCACGATCGTGGTGACGATCAGGTTGCACGGCGTGTCGCCGGCCACGTCCCGGTACGGCGTGAAGTGCCGGACGTAGTCGTCCCACGTGCGGTGCCAGCGGAGCGGCGTGAAGCGCCCCTGGCACTCGAACGGGTCGCCGCCCCAGTCGACCGGGGTGGTGGTGCGCAGCACCGGCCCGCGGCTGCCGGTCATGACGCTGCGGATCAGCCGGTGTTCCGGGTCGTAGTTGGGGGCGCCGGCGTCCTCGCCCAGGTAGAGGCCGGCGTAGCAGCGCATGCGCGCCCGGTACGCCGGGTCCCACGGTTCGGCCAACCCCTGCTGGAACAGCCCGTGGAAGCCCTCGGCGTTGTGCACGGAGTCGAAGCTGGTCGGGAACTCCCGGTAGTACATGCCGTCTCGGGCCAGCGGGCACTCGACGGTGCGCACTTCGGTGTACTGCCGCATGTGTCCCTCGATACCGTGCCGGTAGAGGTCCAGCAGCCGCTCCGGGCCGCCGAGCGCGTACAGCTCCGTCCAGCCGGTGACGTTCTCGGCCGCGTCGTCGGGGCCGTCCAGCGCTCCCCACCGCGGATAGCACAGCAGGTAGCCGCGTTCGTCGAAGTACCGGGCGTGGAACGCCTCGACCGCCTCCGGCAGCGCCGCCAGCAGGTGGCGCTGCAGCAGCGCCCAGTGCGGCGCCGGCATCGGCGTGGTCAGGTCCAGAGCGGTCTGCGGCAGGGGGCGGTCGAGCATGGCCGGCAGTATATGATGTTTGCCTGCGGCTGGCCGGTCGGCCGGTCACAGCGCTCGACGACCTGCAACCCGGTCGGGCGCCCGCAAGACGAAATCCGAGGACTTGGTGATGGCGACGATCGAAGGATTCAGGGTGAGCAACTTCAAGGTGCTCCGCGACGTCACGCTGGGGCGTCTCTGGAATCAGCAGGGCCGGGCGCCGCTCACGCGCATGTCGGCGGTGATCGGCAAGAACGGCGTCGGCAAGAGCGCCCTGTTCGATGCGTTCGGGTTTCTTGCCGATGCCCTCCGGATGGGTGTCGAGGACGCCTGCGACGCGCGCGGCAGAGGGGGCTTCGCACGGCTCCGCACGCAGGGAACCGACGGGCCGATCGCCTTCGAGCTGTACTACCGGCAACGCCCGGCGCATCGTCCGATTACGTACGAGATGGAGATCGCCCAAGATCCTGCAGAAAGGCGTCGACGGAATGTCTACCGTGCAGCGGGCGAGCGACGATCCGGTCGTCAGCAGTATGACGGAAGAAGGTCTGCCGCTCGGCAGCCTGTGGTACAGCGACTATCTGGACGCCAAGTAGCCGCAATGCACTTCGAGATATTGGTCGAGGATCGGTCGGGAACTGCTTGCGGACGCCGTGTATCGCGGCGGCGCCGCGTCTCTCAAACGATCAGGATGGCAGGTGGTCGGAAGGGAGAAGGCAGCATGGGCGGAGCGCATAGCCGAGCGCATGGACGTGGAGAGCAATGAGTCGCCGAGCTTCCGGTATTTCCGGGAGCAGATTCGCGCGCTGACGCGGTAGCGGGTCGGCGCACCGCTGACCTCAAGGAGACTGCGTTATCTTCCGATAATAGCCATTGTCAGAGGCTATGCTACGGCTGAGCCGGCTTCGCGCCGTTCCGCCCGTCACCCGTCCGCCGATCACGGCCAGTACTCAAGCATGGCGCGCGCAAGGTGTCAATCCCTTGATCCGACCGCTTCCATCGAGGGGACCAAACCTTGAGTCGATCCGCCCACGAGAATCCGCGCGGTCATCGTAACGTTCTTGTGGTAAAGTAGTTGCATATCTGACCGGCGCTCGGCCCGGCATACGGCGGCCCTACTCGTTGCTTGGGCCGCCGTCGCGGGCCATCCCGTACCTGAGCCGCGCCACCGGGCCGCGCGTGGCCTCCAGACGCCGCGCGTAGTGGGCCGGCATCCGAGACGATCTCCAATCGGCAGCCAGCTGCATATCGACCAGCCCCGCCCCGGCCGCCGCCAGGGACTGCGCCGACCCCACCCGTAACGAGTGACCGGACACCCGGCCGCCGATGCCGGCAGCGCCCGCGCGCCGCGTGATGATGTCCCGGATCGACCGCGCGCTGAGCCGTCCGCCAATGGCGCCCCCCTTGTTGATGCGCCGGAACAGCGCGCCGTCGGTCGGCGCCTCCGCCACCAGCAGCCGGTAACGCCGGAGGGCCGCGATTGTCGGGGGGCCAAGGTAGCGCTCGTGGCCCCGTCCCTCCTGGTCGGTTTTGGACCGGCGGACGGTCAAGATGCCATCGCCGCACGGACGCTCAATCACATCGGCGAAGTCGAGCGCCGCAAGCTCGGACACCCGCAGCATGGCATCGCTTCCCACCCGGATCAACGCGCCGTCGCGCAGACCGGCTGGCGAGCCGCCGCTCTCAGCGAGCTGCGCCGCCCGATCGGCGTCTTCCCAGCCCACGCCGTCAACCTGCCCTCGGGTGCAGGGGTTCGTTCTGACGATGCACCGCATGAGTTGGCGGACGGCTTCGTGGGCCGTGGGGTCGCCGGCGCCTGCGGCGCGGTGGCCTGCTGCGATACTGGCGCGGTCCACTTGCACGGTGGCCGGCGACAAGCCGGCCATCGCCCGTTCTTTCAGATAGGCGGCCACGGCGTCCGGATGCGCCGGCAAGACGCGGGCGCGGCGATAGACGGCCCATCCCTGCCACCGCTCCCATCCTGCGTCGTAGGCGCGGCGCGTGTTGGGGGCGTGAGCGTTACGTTCGATGTCGGCGTTGGCGGGGATGCCGGCCAACGGCGATTCAAGGTCGTTGATGTTCGCGTCGTGGTATTCCATGACCCAAGGCTGCGCGGTCGGAGTGGCCTGTTGGCTGGCGACTCCGGATAGCTGAGCCCTCGCTTCTTCCTCCATACGGTTTTCCTCTGCTAATGGCTATTGTCGGAAGATAACGTGTCGAGGTAAACGCCTCGGCACTGATAGACCGCGGCGCGCGCCAGACGAAGCGGGACCTCCGCCAAGGCCCTTCCCGGACTTGGGCATTCGCGCGTTGCAGGTGGCGCCGCGCGCGCGTCTGACGATCGCCCCCCGCTTGGTGGGGCGGTGCGCGCGGACGTTCGCGCACCGACTCCTGCTCTGCGCGCTGGCCGCGGCGCTCAACGCCGGCGTGGCGCTGGCAGACCACGACACGGCGCCGGCGGAACCGTTGCGCGTAGCGGTCGAGCCGGCCGGCCCGTCCGTCGGCCCGGCCGACGCGCCGGTCACCATCGTCGAGTTCTCCGACTTTCAGTGCCCCTTCTGCGCGGCCCTGCAGCCGGCCCTGGACCGCGTCAAGACCGAGTACGCCGGCCGCGTGCGTCTGGTGTTCCGGCACTTCCTCCTGACCGGCATCCACCCCGATGCGTGGCGCGCCGCCGAGGCTGCCGCCTGCGCGGACGAGCAGGGCCGGTTCTGGGACCTGCACGCGCTGCTGTTCCGCGAGCAAGCGGCGCTGTCGGCCGGCGACCTGCGACAGAAGGCGGCGCGCCTCGGCATGGACACCGCGGCGTTCCGCGCCTGTCTGGATGACCGCCGCTACCACGACGCCGTTCACGCCGACGTGGACGCCGGCATCGAGGCCGGCGTCGAGGGCACGCCGACGCTGTTCATCAACGGCCGGCCGCTGGCCGGCGCAGTGCCGTTCGAGGAGCTGGCGGCGCTGATCGACGACGAGTTGCGAAGGCGGTGACGGTGGTGGCGCTGCCGGCCGGCGACGTGCGGACCGTGACGGCGGCAGACTTCGCGCCCGCCCTGGTGGCCGCGCTTCGGCCCAGGGTGACCGCAGCCCTGGAAGGCGCCCCGGTGCGCTTGCCGGGCGGCTGCAGGCTGCGCGCCGCCGACTTGGGCGCCGTGGTGCTTGCCAGCGTGACCGACGGCGCCGGCGCCGCGGTGCTGACGCTGACCCTGCATCGAACCGACCTGGACGGGCGCGCCTGGTCGCACCTGCGCGCCGTCCGCCCCGACCTGCCCCGATTCATGCCGGCGCCCTGGTGCGCCGTGACCCCGCGCGCCGGCCCCGTCGCCGCCTGCCTGGCGGCGTTGTGGGCCGCGGGAGGGTAGCGCCATGCCGTAGCACGCCGGCCGATCAACCCGCAACACGAACGACCCCAAGGAGGGAACGATGAAACGACGATTGATAGGCGCGGCCGTGGCGGCCGTGCTGCTGATCGCCGGCGCCGCGCCGGCGGTGGTGGCCAATGATGATGTGGTGTGGACATCCGTTATCTGCTGGAAATCTCACACTCAAAGCTATGAGCGGCCTGCTTACGGTGATGATCACGCAGCGGCGCTTGCTTTCGCAGAGTCGCTGTGCGAATCGCAGGGCGGATCGACGACCAGGCCGGCGCGCCAGGAAGGCGACACGTCCGTCGAATGCTGGTTCAGTCACTACAACACGAGCCGCAATTTCAACACCGAAACCGCGTGCACGGATGAAGGCGGATCGCTGACCCGCCCGGACCCGCCGACGTCCGTGCCGGCGTCGGTGACGTGTTGGACCGACCAAAGCACGAGCACGACCGTCAACCGAACCGGAGCGAACGTGAACGATGCTGTGGCTGCGGCGCGTCAGGCATGCCGGGATAGCGGCGGATGGACGACCAGGCCGGTCCGCGTTGAGGTGCCCTGTTGGATGGCTTACGACGACGAGCGCTGGATCGTCGGGGTCGACTCGCCTGAGAGCGCTGCTATTGCTGCGGCGCAACAAGCGTGCCGGGATAGCGGCGGATCGCTGACCGAACCGCAACCGCAACGGCCTGCATCGGCATCGGTGTTCTGTTGGAACGACCACAACACGAATAGCAGGATCGATCGGACCGGTACGACTTCGAGCGCTGCTACCGCTGCGGCGACGAAGGCTTGCACGGATAGCGGCGGATCGACGACCAGGCCGCCGGCGCCCCGTTCCCGGCAAAAGAACTATAGTTTTGTGTGCTGGAGTAGCCATGATACTAGCAGGACGATCACACAGCGAGCCTATACTTATGCCCAGGCTAGAAGTATGGTGGATGGGGCCTGCACGCGTAGCGGCGGATCGCTGACGCGGCCGGCCGCGCCGGCCCCGACGCCGCCGCCGGCCGACCCCGAGCCGAGCGAAGCGGTAACGACGCCCCCGCCGGCCCCGACTCCGGCTGCGCCGGCTGGTGCGGCGCGACCGTTGGCCCCCCGATCACCGCCAGCCGGCGACTCAGATGATTCAGATGATTCAGACGACTCAGATGATCCAGACGACTCAGATGACGACGACGGCGGCGACGATCGCCCGACTCCGCCGCGCCCGCCACCGCCGCCGCCGCCTATTGAGGCGCAGATGCAGTGTTGGACTTCGCACGATAGCAGCACGATCATCCGCCGGACTGGCCCGACGTTCGACGAGGCTGCGGCTGCGGCCCGTAAGGCTTGCGCCGATAGAGGCGGTTCGGCGACCAGGCCGCCGGAGCCGCACCGAGCAACAGTCACGTGCTGGACGTCGCGGGATAGCTCGACGTCCATCACAAAGGAGTCGTATGTATCGGAAGATGTCGCGCTTGCGGCGGCGATCATAGCTTGCGACAAGATCGGAAGTACCACAAGGCCGCCGGCTACACCCCCATCGAAGACGATGCTGCCCCCGGGGAGTAGGTATCGGCCGAACAACCCACCGCCCCGCCCCGAGCCTGCCAGCGGCACCCGATTCCCCCCAGCTCTACGCGGTGGCGGAGGCGGTGGTGGAGGAGGCGGCATTCGCGGTTTGCCTCCGTGGTTCGGAGGCCGTGACGCTGGAGACCCTTGACTGTTGGCGAACATGCGTTTTGTTGGCATGACTGCATGACTGAGCAGGAGACGCCGAAGCGCCGCCCCATCCACTCGTGGTGCAGTCGGCCTCGGATCGCCGGCCGGCGCTGGCTCAGTGTCCGCCTGATGGGTGATCCGGGAGCTGGCGGCGAGGCTTCCCCGCCGCATCCGCGCCGCCCGCACGCTCTGGGGAGAGGACTTCTGCCGCTGACGACGACTTGACCGGGCTGGCCGGCCGTCCCCCCTTGGTAAGGTGGGTTGAGTGTGTACCGACGGCTGGCCGGCCCTTTCCCCGTAGCTGCCTTGAGAGGGCCGTGACAGGGTTTCGGGCGCTTCCTGGTGTCCTCCCTCGCACCGGGACTTGCTCTGGTACCAACGCACCGATGCGGCGCCAAGCCGAAGAGAATCGCTTTATCTGATTCACACGAAGTAATATACGGTCTCTCCATGCCGCGCGCCATGGCGTGCGCGGCCGGTGCGAGGGCGCGCCGAACCGGCGCGTTCCGGGAGGCCGGCGGACAGGCCAGCGGGGCCGCCATCCGGGGAGTTGACACGCGGCGCGCGGTCCCCCATCATGCCCGGCACACTCAACCCAACACCTCCAAGGGGGATTCGCACAATGAGAAAGATGACCGGCATCGCCGGCATGGCGCTCGCGCTGCTGATGGCGCTGAGCATGACGGCATGGGCCGCCGGCACCGAAGAGGGCGCCGCGGCCATGGCCGGCGAGGAGATGATGATCGCCGATCCGAGCTGGACCACCGACCTCAGCCCGATCACGCTCAGCTTCTTCTTCGACGGGATGGCAGGGAGCGACAGCAACCTCAACGAACACTACGGCGATGACCAGATCACGTCCGTGTTCGTGGAGGAGACCGGCGTCGACTTCGACATGACCTTCGCGCCCGACAGCGACCAGACCATGCTCAACGTGATCATCGCCTCCGGCGACCTGCCGGACATGATCCGCATGAGCCACACGCTGCAGCAGGCGACCCAGCTGGTGCAGCGCGGCCTGGTGTGGGACCTGGACGAACTGAGCCAGACCTACGCGCCCAAGTACATGGACAACTGGGACAGCCGCATCCGCCTGTACTACCGGATGCACTTCGACGACATGGGCTTCTACTTCCACCCGGCCTACTACGTGACGGACAAGCAGCTGGAGAGCCCGTTCCTGCTCAAGGCCATGCAGGGCGTCACCGTGCTCAAGGAAGTGTACGAGCACCTGGGATCGCCGGAGATCAACAACACCGACGACTACGTCGACCTGCTGATCCGGGTCAGGGACGAGTTCCCGGAGCTCACTCCGGTGCAGTCGTTGCGCGGCCCGTCCCCGGACAAGGACGGCAACCCGCGCCTGGTGGAGCGGTCGCTGCCGTTGGGCGGCCTCAACCAGCGCTTCTTCAAGCAGGATGACGGCACCTGGATCAAGTACTGGGAGCACCCGGACTTCGTGAAGGTGCTGCAGTTCGCCAACACCCTGTTCAACGAACAGCTGGTCGCGCGCACGGAGTTCACGGACAAGCAGCCGCAGCTGTGGGGCAACGTGCTCACCAACGTCTTCTCCGAGCTCAACGAAGACGCCGACAACGCATCGGGTTTCCACACCAACCCGACGTTCGTCGAGGCGCGCAAACCGTTGGCCGAAAAGCTCGGCGTCGAGAACGTGCGGTTCTGGATGCTGCCGGCGTTCACGATCGAGCCGCACATGAAGTACGAGGTCGACGACCTGCGCGGCGGCGTGGGCGGCAGCGGCACCATGGTCACCAAGCAGGCCGAGCGCCCCGACCGGGCGATCCAGTGGCTGGACTATCTGGCGCAGGATCTGACCCAGAAGCGCATCATCTACGGAATCGAAGGCGTCCACTCCGATCCGAACACCTTGGACGGCTTTGATATTCCGTTGGTCCGGGACGAGATCCGGAAGATCGCAGGCGAGCAGCCGATGCAGGTCTACCGCGCCGAGTACGGCTTGTCGGCGATGTACCCGTTCCGCGACAAGTATTGGGGCGAAGCGCAGGGCTTCCTGAGGCTCGACGACATCGGCAAGCAGATCTACCAGACCGCGTTCGCCAACTACACCGACCTGTCCTGGAACCGCGGCATCGACAACTACGACGTCGGTTCCGATGCGGAGAAGGCCGCGGCGACGATCAAGGACTACTACAGCACCCAGATCTACGAGATCATCTCCGGTCCGCCGGAGGAGGTGCCGGCGCGCTACGATGAGATGCTGGCCACCATGCGCGACCTGGGGCTGGACGTGCTCAACGCCTGGTACACGGAAAAGCTGGAAGGACGCGACGCCCGCGTCGCCCAGTACAGCGTCGGCCTGTAGGGTCGACTCGCCTACGAACTACTGAAGGGTGGCGCCGCGCGGCGCGCGGCGCCGCCCTTCTCCAACCTCTTCGGCATGGCGCAATGAGCGAACTGACCCAACGGACCGCAGCCCGCCCGATCGCACGCAAGCGGCGGTGGTCCGAGCGCGGCGTCTACATGCTGCACCTGATGATCCTGCCGGCCTTGCTGGCCACCATCGCGTTCAAGTACGCGCCGCTGTACGGCATCATCATCGCCTTCAAGGACTACGACGTGTTCACCGGCATCTTGGCCAGTCCGGGGGCGTCCAACAACGGCTTCGAACACTTCATCGACTTCTTCCGTGCGCCCAACTTCACCGTGGTCCTGCGCAACACGCTGGTCATATCGGCGCTCAAGCTCGGCCTGCTGTCGCTGCCGCCGGTCGCGCTGGCCCTGATGCTCAACGAGGTGTCGCGCCGCGGCCTCAAGAAGACGGCGCAGACCGTGTCGTACCTGCCGCACTTCGTCTCCTGGGTGGTGGTAGGCGGCATGATCTACAACTTCCTGCGGCCCACCGCGAACTCGCCGCTCAACGCCCTGCTGCTGTGGCTCGGCGTGGTGAACAAGAACGAGCTGACCGACCTGATCGCCCACAACGGCTTCTTCTGGCCGCTGCTGGTCATGTCCGACTTCTGGAAGGAGGTGGGATGGGGGTCGATCATCTACTTGGCCGTGATCGCCAGCATCGACCAGGAGATGTACGAAGCGTGCGAGATAGACGGCGGCGGGCGTTGGATCAAGGCGATCCACATCACGTGGCCGCACCTGCTCAACGTCTTCATGATCCTGCTGATCCTGAAGTGCTCGCAGATCATGCAGGGCACGGGCGACACGTTCGATCAGGTCTTCGTGCTCGGCAACCAGTTCAACCGGGGAGTATCGGACATCTTCGATACGCTGATCCTGCGGGTTGGCCTGGAGCACGGCCGCTACTCGTACGCGACCGCCGCCGGACTGTTCAAGTCGGTGATCAATCTGGCTATCCTGATCTCGGTCAACAAGCTGAGCCGCATGCTCACCGGCAGGGGGCTGTTCTGAGATGAGCACCAGCGCGCAACCGGGCGTATTGGCCCATCACCGGCGCGTCACGCCGGCGATGTACCTGGGTATCTACGCGCCGCTCATACTGTTCAGCATCTCCATCCTCTATCCGTTCTACTACTACCTGATCAACTCCGTGAACACGGAGCTCGTCACAGGCACGCCTGCGTACCTGCTGCCCGGCAACTACACGCTCAGGAACTACCAGGCGATCTTCGCCAGCGACCGCCTGTTCACGGCGTTCATCATGTCGTCACTGCGGACCGTGGTCGGAGCCGCGGTTACGGTGTTCACCTGCGCCCTGTGCGCGTTTGCCCTGCGCAAGCGCAACCTGCCGTTCCGCAACGTCTATCTGGTGATATTCGTGATTCCCCTGTTCTTTTCCGGTGGATTGATTCCGGATTTCCTCAACTTCAAGTTTCTCCTCCTGTACGACACCTTTTGGGTCTACATCCTGCCGCGGATGTTCGAATTCTTCTTCGTGATCATCATGATGACGTACTTCAACAGCCAACCTGATTCGCTTGAGGAGTCCGCCCGCATCGACGGCGCCGGCTACCTGCGCATCTTCCTGCGCATCTTTCTGCCCATCTCGATGCCGATGATCGCCGCCATCGCCCTGTTCGCGGGCGTCGCGCAGTGGAACTCCTGGTTCGACACGTTGTACTACACCCGCTCGGATCACCTGGAGACGCTGCAGGCGGTGCTGCTGCGCATCATCAAGCAGAGCAGCCTGGGCAGCTTCGTGCAGGAGATGGCGGCCCTTCAGGACGAAACCATGTACAACTACCTCAACCCGGAGGGCGTGCAGTTCGCCACCATGCTGGTCACGGTCATTCCGATCGTGATGGTCTACCCGTTCCTGCAGCGCTACTTCGTCAAGGGAATCCTGATCGGCTCCATCAAGGGATAGGCGCCGCGTTGGGAGCGGCGCACGGAACGACCGGACCGCGGCTCCGCGCCGCGCTGGCCGGCGTCGCACTGGCCGCCGTTGTGGCGGCGGCGCCGGCGCAGACCTTCGTCGACGTGACGGACGCCGCCGGCATCGACTACGTGCAGTTTCGACGGGGGGCCGGCGCCCCCGCCGCCATGCAGAGCTACACGACGGGCGGGGTCGCCGCCGGCGACTACGACGGCGACGGACTGGTCGACCTGTACGTCACCCGCCTGGACGACAGCGACATCCTGTACCGGAACCGCGGCGGCGGCAGGTTCCGGGACGTCACCGCCGCCGCCTTCGGCCCCGGCCACCTGGCCGGCGTGCAGTCCAACGGCGCCGCCTGGGGCGACATAGACAACGACGGCGACCTGGACCTGTACGTGACCAGCATCTTCAGTCACCGTTTTCACCTGTTCGTGAACGACGGCGCCGGCTCGTTCTCCGAAGAGGCGGTGGCGCGCGGCGCGGCTACCGAGGGCGAGGACCTGCACTTCGGGTTCAGCGCCGCGTTCGGGGACTACGACCTGGACGGCTTCCTGGACCTGCACACCACCGAATGGCGCTTCCTGCGCCAGATGACCCCCGGCGCGCAGAGCAACGCGCGCCTGCTGCGCAACCGGGGAGCGGAAGCGCCCGGCCGGTTCGAGGACGTGACCCGCCGCGCCGGCGTCTCCCAGCACCGCATCATCTCGGTCAATCCGCTGGCCGAGGGGCAGACGCTCACCTCGGCCTTCGCCCTGCTGGACGACGATCTCTATCCCGAGCTGGTGATCGCCGGCGATCACGACACCAGCCAGCTCTACTGGAACCGGCGCAACGGGCGGTTCATCAACGGCACGGAACGGGCGCGGGTCGGCACCGACGAATACGGCATGGGGTCGGCGGTGGGCGACTTCGACGGCGACGGCGACCAGGACTGGTTCGTGAGCGCCATCTACGAGGAAGGCGTGCAGTACCGCGACGGCAACCGCCTGTACCGCAACGTCGGCGACGGCTATTTCGAGGACGCGACCGACGCCGCCGGGGTGCGGGACGGATCGTGGGGATGGGGCGCCACCTTCCTGGACTACGACAACGACGGCGACCTGGACCTGGTGCTGGCCACCGGCGTCGATTACGCCGGCGACGTCCCCTACACCGCCAACGCCGGCGGCTTCGCCGACGACCCGATGCGGCTGTGGCGCAACGACGGCAGCGGACGGTTCACGGAGACGGCGCAGCAGGAGGGGCTGCTGGCCACCGGCGTCGGCACCGGCCTGGCGGCCTTCGACCTGGAGCCGGACGGCGATCTCGACATCTTCGTCGTGCACAACAGCGGCCGGCCGGCGCTGTACCGCAACGACACCAACCGGCCCGGAAGCGCCGGCCCGAACCGCTGGCTGCAGCTCCGGCTGCAGGGCACGGCCGCCAACCGGCAGGGGATCGGCGCGCGCGTCACCGTGACCCCCGACGCCGCCGAGCCGGAGCGCCGCCTGGTGCGGGTGCTCGGAGGCGGCAGCAACTACCTGGGCCAGAACGAGGCGGTGGTCCACGTCGGCCTGGGTCCCGGCGCGGAGCGCGTGGCGACGGTGGAGATTGAGTGGCCGGGCGGCGCCCGGCAGACCCTGACGCAGGTCGCCGTGAACCGGCGGTTGACCGTCACCGAGCCGGCGCCGTAAACGCCGGCCGGGTTACTACGAACCCGTGCTCTGATAGCGCCTGATGCCGGCGTTCCACAGCACCACGCCGAGCGCCAGCGTCACCACCGCCACCGCCGGGCCGCCGTAGCGGAGCGCGGGCGCGCACGTCGTTGCTCCGCAGCAACTGGCCAACGATGGCCGCCGCCGTGGTGCGCGCCGGGTCAAAGGTAATCGTGACCTCCCCGTCCCGCACCTCCACGCGCTTGGCGCCCACCGCTTTCAGCCGCGCCGGACTCCGGACCTTCCCCCGCACGTCGGCCGCGATCACGCTGTCGGCGGCGTAGCGCCGCTTCAGCTCGCCGAGGCCGCCGTCGTACATGATCCGCCCCTTGTCGATGACGATCACCCGGTTGCACAGCTTTTCGATGTCGCCCATGTCGTGGGTGGTGAGGATCACGGTCTTGCCGTGCGTTCGATTGATCCGCCGGACGTACTGCCGTATCTGTTCCTTGGCGCACGCTGATGCCCGCGCGCAGGTCGCCGAGCCGCCGGCGCGGCCGAACACGAGGGGCGGGCATTGAGGGGAGCCGGAGTCTATCCTATCGGCTATCCAACCCCGCGGGAACCCCGTACGGCCGGTCTACCAGGGCGTGGCCGTCGGAGTTGGGCACCGGCCATCCCTGGCCGCCCAGCACGCGAAACTCGCCGGCCTTGCCGCACAGCCAGCAGAACATCTCCGCGTTGTCGACCGTGTCGCGGTGCTGTTGCCGGTAGGTAAGCGGCTCGCCGAAGCCGTAGTCGGCGGTCGCAAAGTCAAACCCGTCTTCGCGGATCCAGTCGCGCCGCGGCGGCGCGGTGCGGAAGTAGTTGTACTTGAGATTGTTGCGCACGCCGGAGCCGGTCGCCTCGCTGCGCCGATGCCAGATCGAATAGACGGTGATGAAGATCGTGCCGGCCGGCGCGCTGGTGTGCACCGAGCCGCGGATGCCGCCGTAGTGGCCCATATAGTTCTGCGGGAGCTGTCCCATGGTGTAGAGGAAGTGGGAGCCGGGCAGCACCTCGGTCGGCCCCAGCTCGCGCGGCACGTCCTGCGGGTAATAGAAGACCTGCAGGTAGTTGAGCGCCGGCCCGTGCGGAGCGTTGCCGTCGCGGTGCCAGAACTGACGCGGCGACGGACAGGTGATGCGGTGGTTGCTCACCAGGACCGGCAAGCCGAAGTCCCGGCCCAGCAGCGACCGCACCGCGCCGGCCGCATCGCGCTGCAGGATCACCTCCTGCACGAACCAGTCCTGGTGGAGGATGCCGCTCGGTTCGCGGTCGCCGCTCTCCAGGTATTCCACGGTGCGGCGGTTGACGTCATCGCCGACAACCGCCTCCAGCGTCAGGTACCCTTTCTTGCAGAACTCCAGCACCTGGGAGTCGGTGAGGGTCGGATCGCAGTCGTGCCGTCTCACGCCGCTTCGCTCCACTTCTCCAGGATGAACTCGCAGCCGAGTCCGTAGGTGCGGCGGTCGTCGAGCAGGATCGCCATCTCCGGGAACTTGACGATGCGCCATCCGTCCGCCATCGCGTCGGCGACCGTCTGATACGGCCAGTCGGCCGCATCGTCCGGGCCGTCGCTGAACCGGCCGCCGGTGAAGAGGCCCATGCCGATCACGCGGCTGGTCACCGAGGTCTGCTCGGCCTGCAGGTAGAGCAGTTCCTGCCTGCCGGCTGGCCCGGCAGGCAGGCTGTCGCTTCGCGCGCCGCCGGGCAGGCGGTCGGCCAGCTCGGCGATGCGGCGCAAACTCTCCTCACGGAGCGCGTTACGCCGCAACTCGCCGATGCAGGCTTCCACCTGCCGCTTGATTTCATCCCTCACCGGCGGCGGTCAAGGACGGGCGCCGCCGTCATGAGCGGCTCCATGAGCAATCGGATTGCACGATCAGCCGGTTGCCTGGCAGGTACTCGGTCTGGTAGACGCAGCTGCCGGTGATCCCGGCGTATCGTCCGGTGCCGCCCAGCAGGTTCCACGTCCCTTCGCCGCCGCCGACTGCTATGGTGCCCTGGCTACGCGTCGCGTAGGTGTGGAGCACGCCGTCCGCGTCGTCGCCGAATACGCACGGCGCCTCGATTTGCAGGCCGTCGGCGCCGCTCCGGGAGTAGACCAGGCACTCCGACACGGTGTTCGCGCCGACCTCGAACGGTCCGCCGCTGCTCTCGGTGACCGTCATGGTCCCGGTGAGCGGCCCGCCGACGAAGGTCTCGCCCTCATGCTCGATCGTGACGTACCCGTGGTGATAACTGCTCACCGACCGGTAGGTCCCGCTGTCCTGGGCGGCAGCGGTCCAGGCCGCCGCCGCCATCGCCGCCAGCGCCAACACGGCGCGCGCCGCCTTCCGTAGGTCCATGTCCTCCCTCCTTCGACCGGGTCTCACCGCCCGATCTCTGGTCGCCACGCGATTGCCGTCGATCCGGCAACGCGCTCGTAACTTCAATGGCGAAGCTATCGAACACGGATTCGGGCGTCAAGGCGAAAGGGTGCCCCGATCCGGCAAAATAGCCTATCCGGTATTTCCGTGGCTTGCCCGGGCCCCGGCGGCCGGCACATGACCGCCGGTTGACAGGAGGCGCCGCCGGGGAGCAGCGTTGCGCCATGGACGCGAACGACTTGGCCGGTCCGGGTAACGAGTTCATCCCGGAAAGGCTGCGCGGCGCGCCGCCCGCCCGGTAGGTCGATGGCCGCGCTCACCGGCGAGCAGCTCGACCGCTTCCACGCCGCCGGTTACCTGCCGCTCGGCGCTCTGATGAGCGGCCGGGAGCTGGAGGCGTTGCGCCGCCGCACCGACGACCTGACCGCCGGCCGCGTGCCGCCGGGCCGCGTCGGCTTCCAGCTCGACGAACGGTGGCGCCGCACGGCAGCCGACGCGACCGGCTACGCGTTTGCCGGCGCGTCCGACGGCTACCGCAAGATCGGCGGTCTGGAGTGGGACGCGGTGTTCTATCCCGTGATCACCGGCGCGGCCATGCTCGACGTGATCGGCCAACTCATCCGGCAGCCGCTGGCGATCCATCGGGCCATGATCCTGATGAAACCCGCCCGCGGCGGCACCGCGCTGAGTTGGCACCAGGACACCGGCGCCGGCTTCCCGGTCCCCGGCACGCCGTACTTCACGATCTGGACCGCGCTCGACGACGCCGGGCCGGACAACGGGGCGATGTACGTGCTGCCCGGCAGCCAGCACTTCGACGCCGACGGCCTGCCGTGGCAGGAGGTGACCGGACGCGCCCGCGCCCGCGCCGCCGCCTACGGCGGAGACCGCGAACGGGTCGACCTGACCGCCGCGGCCGGCGAATCCTATCTGCTCAACCCGCGCGTCCTGCACGGTTCGGACCCCAACCCGACCGGCCGCCGGCGACGGGCCATGAACGTGATCTACATGCCGGCCGGCGCGCCGATCACCCCGCAGCCGGACGGCCGCCCCGATCACGAGCACCGCCGCATCGGGCAGCCGTAACGGAACGGATCAGTCCGATAGTGTCCGACGCTCAGTAGCCCGGCTCAGAGTATGTCATCGCCGAAGGGACACCCGCTCGTATACGCGCTACTCTGGCTGACGCATGAGTCCGAGTCGCAAATCACGGACTTCCTTTTGTCTCACGGTATCGACCGGATCTCGGTCCAGCGCCGGATGCACCTTACAGTCTATCACGCACGTCGCGAGTTACACGGGCTGTGCATTGAGTGGCGGCCCGTGACGGTCACAGCCGACATTGCCGAGACGCGTTTGATGGTGATGGCTCCTGGAGGCGAAAGGCCGCGGACCGATCTCGACCCGCGCCGCCAATCAGTCGGCATCCGTCTTACGAAGCGGAACCGCGCAATCGATCAGATACAGGCGTTGCGTCGAGAAATCTACCGCTTGGAGACACCAGCGGTACTAGGCACGCGAAAACCGTCAACCCCTTGGAAGAACGCCTTTGGCGCCCGCCGCTATCAGCCCCACATAAAGATCATGGGGCCGCACGCAGGGGCTCCGCGCGACCTGTCGCTGATTGGCGAGGCCTTTCGAACTTCCCTCCAAGACATCCAGTTTGGAGCATTCGAAGTGCGCTATCGCCCGAGGCACGCGGGGGGGCGGGAACCGGCATGACGCCCAACCTGCTGCTGATCGTCACCGACCAGCAGGCGCGCTCCACGCTGGCCGCCTACGGCAACGAGCGGATACGGACGCCGCGCCTCAACGCGCTGGCCGAGCGCAGCACCGTCTTTCACCGCGCCTACTGCGCGCAGCCGGTGTGCGGTCCGGCGCGCGCCGCGCTGTTCACCGGCACCTGGCCGCATCACAACGGCCAAGTCACCCTGGACGGGCGCCCGATGCGCGACGGCGTGCCGTGCCTGACCGATCTGCTCGACGACCGTTGGGCCTGCGGGTTCTTCGGCCGTAGCGGCCACCATCGCTACGCGGACGGACCGGCGCCACGCGCGGACGGCGTCGACGAGCTCGACTTCGACGACCGCGCGCCGGCGGCGGTGTTGCGCGCGCACGGCCTGACGCCGTTGGACGGCGTGCGCTTCGGCAAGCGGGACCGCCCCTTCATCCCGGAACATCTGGGCGGCCCGGCCAACATCGCCGCCAAGGCGTGCGACTTCATCCGCCGCCATCGCCGCCGCCCGTTCGCGCTCACCCTCTGCTTCTACGAGCCGCACGACCCGCTGTCGGGACCGTTGAACGACCTGCACCCCTTCGACCAGGTGCCGCTGCCGGACAACTGGGGCAATCCGCCCGCCCCCGATCAGCCGCGCAAGGCGCTGCTGGAGCACCGGTGCGTGTTGCAGCACGGCAAGGACGGCATCGCGCTGCGGTCCGAGCAGGCGTGGCGGCTGCTGATCCAGCGCTACTGGGGGCTGTGCGCGCAGGTCGACCGCGCGCTGGGACGGGTGTTCGATCAACTCGACGCGGCCGGCGTGAGCGATGACACGCTGATCGTCTTCACCGCCGATCACGGCGAGATGGCCGGCAGCCACCAGCTGTTCGGCAAGAACCTGATGTTCGAGGAGTCGATCGGCGTGCCGCTGCTGATCAGCCGGCCCGGGCAGCGCGCCGCGCGGCGCGTGCGCGCGCCGGTGAGCCACGTCGACGTCGTGCCGACCGTGCTGGAGGAGCTCGGCGCCGCCACGCCGGATCACCTGCAGGGCGTCTCGCTCACGCCGTGGCTGTGCGGCGGCGATGGACCGGCGCGGCCCGCGTTCGTGGAGTGGACGGGCGTCAACTACCTGGTCCACGACGACCTGCGGCGCGACCCGCTGCCCGGCTACCTAGCCCGGATCACCACGCGCGAAGCGGGAGTTGCCGATCTGGCGGACACCGTGCGCGCCGTCATCGCCCCGGACGGGTGGAAGTTCTGCCTGAGCGCCGCCGGACAGCACGAGCTGTACGACCTCGACGCCGACCCGGGCGAGACCGTCAACCTTGCCTTTCGCGCGGAACACGCCGAGCGGCGCCGCCTCCTGACCGCACGCATCCGCGACTGGCAGCGCGCCACCGGCGACACCATGCTGCCGGCTTGAGCACTCCTCCGGTTCGGTTCGGCCCGGCTGGCCGGCGCTTGGCGAAAGGTCAGCGGTCGCTCGGGCGGGCTCGGCGTGCCGAGTCGGCGATGGCGTCGAGCTTCTCGGTGATCTCCGGGTCCGCGGCGCCGGGGTCCAGGAATGCGGCCAAGCGGTGATAGTCGGTCTTGAGCATCGGATTGGGTGCGTCCGCGGCGGCGTAGAAGCGCGCGAACAGCGGGTCCAGGAAGTCGTCGCTGGCTTTGACGTCCGGCCCCCAGGGCGGCGCGGCGCCCAGCGTCCGCAGCGCCTGCTCGATCACGGCGATGCACTCCTGCATTCGCTGCCGCCACGCGTCGCCGAACAGCGCGCCTTGAAGGCGCCGGCCCTCCGCTTCCGCGAAGTCGAGCAGCGCCTCGCGCCGGCACAGGTAGTTCTCCAGCTCGCGGCGCCGCCAGGTGAGGTGCAGCAGGTGCGGGTCATCCGGCGGCGGCGACTGCAGCCGGTCGTAGATCGCCACGCCGACCAGGTCCGGCTTGGACTCGCGCAGGCCGTGGAAATGGTCGCTCGCGCGCCGCGGCAGGTTGGCGACGTAATGGACGTAGGGCGCTTCGAGCAGCTCCGCGGCCGGATGCCGCAGCCGGCGGGCGAGCGCCAACAGCATCGCCAAGTCGGTCGATCCCTCCAGGTACAGCACCCATCCCTTCTCCGCGGCCTGCAGGTAGTGTTCGAAGCCGATGTCTCGCAGAGCCTTGGCCGCCTGGCTGCCGCGGCGGTCGATGCGGTGCGGCCGGCCGACGAAAGCGATCAGCACGTCGCGGCCGGCGGCCTCGTTGAGCACCACTTCGGAATGGCTGGCGGCGATGATCTGGCTGCCGGTCTCGGCCGCGGTCTCGCTCAGGAGCTGGTAGGTCTGCCGCTGGCGGATCACTTCGAGATGGGCGTCCGGTTCGTCGAGCAGCAGCACCGAGCCGGGGTTGGCGGTCATGTGCGCCAGCAACAGCAGGGTCTGTTGCTCGCCGCGGCCGCTGGCCGAAAGGTCGAGGCGGACGCCGGCGCGGGTCCGGTACGACATCATGATCTCGCCGCGCTCGGGCAGGTAGCGCGGCGGGTCGAGGCGGCTGCCGAACAGCCGTTCGATGCGCTCGCACACCCGCTGCCACCGCTCCTCACCGCCGGCGCCCTCGACGATGCGGAGACACAGGTTGCGCAACACCTCGGCGGTGCGCCCCTCGCCGATGCGGACGTCGATGGCGCCGGGGTCGAGCCGCGTCTCGTTGGCGGCCAGTCCCGACATCGGCGGCAGGTAGGCGACGCGGACGCCGCGCGCGGCGTCCGGCACCGGCAGGCGGGTGCCGTCCTCGCCCCGTAGCGGCCGGCAGTAGAACGCCTCCTCATTGGCGTAGTCGAACTCCAGTCCGCAGGTCCACCCGTTCGAGGCGCCGGCGCCGCCGGCCCAGTCGACCACGATGTCGATCAGTACGTTGCCGGTGCGGGTCTTGCCGTTCCGGCGGCGGCCGACGCGCACGCGCAGGTCGCGCCACAGCAGATTGGCGGCCGGCGCCGGCAACGCGATCATGTCGCGGCGGTTGATGGTGACGCCGGGACGCTGCGCAGGGCCGGCGCCGGCGCCGCGCTTTTCCAGCCAGCGCGCCCGCCCGACGTCCCACAACGCAAGCGCTTGCAGGGCGGTCGTCTTGCCGGCGTTGTTGGGGCCTATGAACACCACCTGCTGGCCCAGATCCAGGTCGATCTCCCGGAAGAGCTTGAAGTTCCGTATGCGTAGTCCGGTCAGCATCCCGAATCCGCCTATAGTGTAATCCAGCACAGGTCGCCGTCGCCGTAGCGCCGGTGCTGCACCGCCTCCAGCAGGTGATCGGCGGCGACGCCGTCCGAACGCTCCAGGTCGGCGATCGTGCGCGCCACGCGGGCGATCGCGTGATAGGCGCGCGCCGACAGGCCGAGCTTGCCGACCGCGTCGCGCAACACCGCCTGGCCGCCCGCGTCGAGCCGGCAGTGCGTTTCCACCGCCCCGGCCGGCAGATCGGCGTTGCGGTCCCACTCCATGCCGCGGTAGCGGCGGCGTTGACGCTCCACCGCCTCGGCCACGCGGGCCGCTATCCGGGCGCTGCCTTCCGCCGCCGGCGCCTGCAGGTCGGCCGGCCGCGGCGGCGACACCGGCGCGCGCACGTCGATCCGGTCGAGCAGCGCGCCGCCGAGCCGCCGCCAGTAGCGATGGATGTCCGCCGGCGAACACAGGCAGACGCCGGCGTCGCGCCCCAGATTACCGCACGGGCATGGGTTGGCGGCGCAGACGAGCTGGAAGCCGGCCGGGTAGCGGACCGAGTAGCCGGCGCGCACGACCGTCACCTCCCCCGACTCCAGCGGCTCGCGCAGCGATTGCAGCAGCGCCATACGAAACTCGGGCGTCTCATCCAGGAACAGTACGCCGCCGTGGGCCAGCGACACCTCGCCCGGCCGCTGCATACGGCCGCCGCCGATGAGCCCCTCCATCGACGCGCTGTGGTGCGGCATTCGGAACGGCGGCCGCTCGATCAGCGAAGCGCCGGCGCCGAGCACGCCGGCCACCGAGTGGACGCGGGTCACCTCCAGCGCCTGCCGGCCGGTGAGCGGCGGCAGGATCCCCGGCAGCCGGCGCGCCGCCATGGTCTTGCCGCAGCCGGGCGGCCCGAACAGCAGCGCGTGGTGGCGGCCGGCGGCGGTGATCTCCAGCGCCCGTTTCAGCCGGTCCTGGCCGCGCAGGTCGGCATAATCCCCCCACTGCGCGATGGACGCCGCCGCGTCGGACGCCTTGGCGCCCGGGCGCTCCGCGCGCACGTGCTCCACGCCCGGCCACTCGCCGGGCCGCGCCGCCCGGAACGTCTCGACCGCCTCCGTCAACGACTCCACGCCGACGATCGCTCCCGCTCCCAGAGCGCGCGCTTCGGCCAGGTTGGCGCGCGGCACGACGAAGCGGTCGATGCCGCGCTCCAACCCGGCGGCAACTGCGGCCAGCGCGCCGTGCACGGGGCGCACGTCGCCGCGCAGGGTGAGCTCACCGAGCACCATGAGCTGCGCCTCCTCGTCCCAGGGAATCTGGCCGGAGGCGGCCAACACCGCCAGCGCCAGCGGCAGGTCGAACGACGCGCCGGTCTTGCGCACCGCCGCCGGCGACAGGTTGATCAGTATGCGGTCGTCCGGGAACGACAGGCCGCTGTTGCGGATGGCGACGCGGATGCGGTCACGCGCTTCGCGCACCGCGCCGCCGGGCAAGCCGACGATGTCCACGACCGGCATACCCCGCCGGATATCGATCTCTGCGGTAACCAGGATGCCGTCCACGCCGATCGGGGCGTGGCAGGCCACACGCGCCAACATCTGTATGACTCTCCTCCGGGCGCATCGGTCGCGCCGTCATGACAGAAAGCGCGCGAACGTCGGCGGCGCTTCTAGCCTAGCTCCGGCGGGAGCGCCCCTGCCGCCCGGCGGCGATCGTGCGGGTGACCAGCCGGTCGCACGCTTCGTTGAGTTCGACGCCGGCGTGGCCGCGCACGCGCCGAAACTCGACCCGCAAGCCGCGCGCCTGCAGCGCCCGCTTCAGCGCCTGCAGCTCCTGCCAGAGGTCGCGGTTCTTGACCGCCGAACCGGACCGGGTCTTCCAGCCGTTCGCCTCCCATCGCCTGATCCACTCGCCGATGCCGCCCTCTACGTAGCGCGAATCGGTGATCACCGTGACGTCGCCGTCGGCCCGTTCGCACGCGAGCTGCAGGGCATGGATCACGGCGGCGAGCTCCATGCGGTTGTTGGTCGTGTCGCCGGCGTAGCCGGCATCGCGCACCTGCCCGCCGGCCGTCTGCGCCACGTACGCCCAGGCGCCCGGGCCGGGATTTCCCACGCAGCCGCCGTCGGTGTGGATGGTCATGGGCCGGCCGCCGGCAGGGTGACGACCGCGCAGGTGCCCTGGGCGCCCCGCTCCAGCACCAGCGAGCCGCCGTTGTGTTCCACGAGCGCGCGGCTGATGTAGAGGCCGAGTCCGTCATGGCCCGGCTTGGTCGAGTAGAACGGCTCGAACACGCGCGACCGCGCCGGGCCGAGCGGACGGGCGCCCGAGTCCTCGACCTCGATCACGACGTGGCCGCCCTGCGCCCGCGCCCGCACGGCGATGCGCGCCCGCGGACGAAGACCCGCTTCCTCCGCGTTCAGCAGCAACTCTGCCACCGCCCGCGCCATCTCCGCGGGGTCGCACGCCACGAACAGGCCGCCGCCGTCGGTCAGCACCGCGCGCAGGTCGGCGCTTCGCACGGCGCGCCGGTGTGCCGCCGCGAACAGATCGGAGACCTGCACGGCGACCACCGCGCTCCCGGCCCGGGTGCCGGCGTCGAGCCGCCGCAGGGCGGCGAGCACGGTGAGCGCCGTCTGCCGAAAGCCGCGTATGCTGTCCAGGGCGTCACGCGGCAGCTGCCGCGGGGCGGCGCCGGCCTGCGGGGAGCGGTCCCGTTCCGACTCCAGCTCGGACTCCAGCGCCTGCAAGGAGCCCGCCGCCCCGCTCAGCGAGCCGCCGAGCGAACGGTGCAGCGATCGGGCCAGCATGCGCACGTCCCGCACGCCGCGCGACCCGTCCGTTCCGCCCGGCGGCGCCGGTGCGCGCCCCGCGCCGCCGGCGCGGTCGAACGCCCGCACCAGCACGGCGTGCAACGCGAACAGCGCGACAAAGACCGGCGCCAGCACCAGGAATCCGGCGACGCGATCGGTGAGCCCGTAGCTGGCCGCGATCTGCCGTTGCGGGGAATCGCCAGCGATCATGATGAACAGGAACAATGCCGCAACGACCACCAACGTCGCCACGAACCGGTTGGCCGCCCGGCGCTGGTCGACGCTACGGATGCGTTGGGCGCCGACCAGGAAGAAGATCGGCAGAGGCAGGAGCAACAGATCGGCTACCGCGCCCGCCAACCCCGCGACCCCTTCCGCCCCGCGATCGACGGCGTACGCCGGGAGCCGCAGCAGCAGCCACGCGGGCAACGACACCAACGCGCCGCCGATCGCCCACAGGACCGCTTCCCGCCCGCCGGCCGCGTGCGGGCTCCGGTACGCCGCCGCCAACAGGATCACGGCGGCGGCCACGGCGACCGCAGCGCCGCCGGCGGCCACGGCGCCGGCAAGCTCATGCCGCGCCAGCCAGACCGGATCGCCGGCTGCCGCGCCCGGGAAGGCGGCGACGCGGACCGCCGTCGTGAGCCCGGCGAAACCGATGCCGGCGGCCGCCGCCGCGATCCGCGCGCGCCCCGGCCATCGGCGCTGCGGCAACGCCAGCACCGCCAGGACCAGGAGGATCGGGGTGAAGTTGCCGCTCTGCGCGACGGCGTGGCTCACCACCGACTCGGCGGAGAACGGCCGCACGGCGACCGTGACCGCGTGGCTGAATGCGGCCAGCGCCGCCATGCGGCACGCCGGCCGGTACGTCATGCAGCGCAGCAGGAGCGAGCCGGCGACGAGCATCCCGGCCGCCGCCGCCGGGATGAGCACGCGGTCGAGCGGCCGCGCCGGAGCGCCGGCGGACGGCCCGCCGACGCGGACAGGCAGTTCGCCGCCGGCGGCCGCCAGGTCGCCGCCAGCGACCAGCCGCGCCAAGTAGAAGACGGTGACCGCCGCCGCCAGCGCGCCCAACGCGATCAGCTCCCGGTCCCGCCCGGACACCTCACCGGACCTTGACATCACGGGCGCGATACGCTTACCTACAGATGCATGGCGGCGTAGCTCAGGTGGCAGAGCAAGCGGCTCATATCCGCTGGGTCAGGGGTTCGAGTCCCTTCGCCGCTATATTTTTCCATCCCGTTCCATCTCCGCTTTCCGTCCCGGTGAGCTCGGGCCGCCCGATGGGCGCCGCGCTTTCCCCAATAGGATGGTGGCCGGGATCGGGACGGGCCTCCGGATCGGGACGGGTCTGAGGCAGGTATCCGTACACGCCGCACGGCCGGCTTGACCAACACGGCCGGCTTGACCAGCACCGCCGGCTCAACGTTCCAGCTTGGCAACACTACCGGGCTTGGCGACCACGCCGGCGATCCGACGACGGCGGCCCGTGGGTCAGGGCCGCTCCTGAACGAATAGCAGGGGCAGGATTCGAACCTGCGACCTCCGGGTTATGAGCCCGACGAGCTGCCAACTGCTCTACCCTGCGTCTTTCCGGTCAGAGCCAAATGTAACACAACGGACGGCGCCCGTCAAGCCGCGCTCCGGCGCCGCGCGCGGGCCTGTCAGCGCTTCTGCTGGGTCTGTATCTTGCGCAGCTTCTTCAGGCGCTTGCGCTCCATCGCCTTGCGCCGCTTGTTGCGAACGGTCGACGGCTTCTCAAAGTACTCGCGGCGCTTCCACTCACGGACGATCCCTTCCTTCTCCACGATGCGCTTGAACCGCTTCAGCGCCTTTTCGAGGAGTTCCTCTTCCCCGACCTGCACGTACGCTATGGCCCCTACCTCCTTCGCGGCCGGCCGGCGCGGCGCGCCGGCGACTGCCGCGTGCGCCTATCATAACCTGATACTCGCCGCTGTCAAACCGCTTGCCCCGCACACCGTCTGCCGGGCCGCACGCCGCTTGCCGGCCGCCTGCGCATCGCTCGGCGCCAGGTCGAGCACGACCATGCGCAACCGCCGCTGACCGTCCGCGTAGTCGGGCTCCAGGCGGTAGACGACGTCCACCACGCCGCCGGGGACGATCCGGGCGCCGGCTGCGCCGCCGGCGCCCCAGAACAGCGCCGGCCAGCGATACCGCCCGGCGTCGAGCAACAGCTTGCAGTGCTCGGACGCGCGGCCGAACAGGCTCACCTCCGCCACCTGCAGCCCGCGCGTCCGCAGGACCAATGGGGCGTTGCCGACCCCGGTCGGCTCGAACGCGGCGACCAGCCGGTCGAGCGCCGGGGTGAGCTCGCGCGCCGGCACGTCCGCGTCGAGGGACCGCACCGTCCCGGCGCCGCCGCGCTCGGCGCGTCCGGCGCCCGCCGGGCCGGACCAGCGCCGGCGCAGGTCGGCAAGAGCGCCGGCCGGCGCCACGAACCCGGCGGCCAAGCGATGGCCGCCGCGCGTACTGAGCAGGCCGTCCGCCTCCGCCAGGAGCCGTAGCGCGTCATGGCCGTCGTCCGGGCTGCGGATCGAGCCGCTGATCGAACCTTCGTCGCAGGTGACCACCGCCACCGACCGGCGCAACAGCCGGCTCAGCCGGAAGGCCAGCGGACCGGCCAAGCCCCGCGCCAGCCGCAGGTCGTCGACCACCAGGCACCGCGCGCGCGGGTGATCGCGCTCCAGGCGGCGCGCCCGCGGGAGCAGCCGATTCCAGGCGTCCGCGGTCTCGCTACGCCGGCGCGCATTAAGCTCCTGCAACCGGTCGGCAAGGTCCGCGCACTCGGCGTGCGTATCGCTCACCAGCAGCGCGACGGCATGGCCGCCTTCGCTGTAGCGGCCGGCGGAGCCGATCACGGGATTGAGCAGGCGGCTCACCTGTTCGGCGGTCGGCGCAGGCGCGGAGCGGCCTACCCGCAGCCACAGCTCCTGCAGCCCCAGGCGGCCGGCGCGCGCCAGCATAGCCAAGCCGCGCGCGGTGATGCGCCGGTTCCAGCCGGTGAGGGGCATCCGGTCGGCCAGCGTGCTGAGCGCCGCCAAGTCGTACGGCAGCTCGCGCGCGGAGGCGCGCCGCGGCCCGTCCATCGCCGCCCGCACCGCTCCGGCCAGCCGCAGCGCGACCGCGCCGGCGGCCAGCCGGTGCTCGGCATCGCCGCCTCCGGCCGCCGCCGGATTGAGCACCACCGCCGTTTCCGGCGCGCCGTCGAGCGGCCGGTGGTGATCGACCACCAACACGTCGGCGCCGTTGCGCGCAGCCTGCGCGGCATCCTCCGGGCCGATCGTGCAATCCACGCAGACCAGCAACGCGGCGCCCGCCTCCAGCGCCCACTGCAGGTCGCCGGCGCGCAGTCCGTGACGGCCGCCCGCCGGCACGCGCCACGACACCCGCGCGCCGGCGCTGCGCAGCAGCTCCACCATGATCGCCGCGGCGGCGATGCCGTCGACGTCCGGATCGCCGAATACGCAGACCTGCTTGCCGCGGCAGCCTTTGATCAGCTCGACCGCCGCCGGCATGCCGGCGAGCGGCGTCACCGGCGCCGGGCCGCTACCCAGGAACGCCGCCACCCGGTCCGGCGCGGTGACGCCCCGGCGGACCAGCACGGCGGCCAGGAGCCGATCGATCCGGTGGCGGCCGGCCACGTCGCGGACCGCCGATTCCGCGGCCGGCGGCAACCGCCATTCCGTCCGGACGGGGCTGGTCATCCGCCGCCACCCGGCGCTGCTTCGTCCGGCGCCGCGGCCCGGCCCAAAGCGGCGGCCTGGCCCAACGCGGCGGCCTGCAGCGGCTGATAGGCGGCGCCGGACGGCTGCAGCACCGACCGAAACAGGACCAGCGACCGGAACGCGCCGCGCGCCGCCGGCAGCCGCAGACGGCGCAGGCGCTCGCCGGCCGGCGGCGCCACGCGGCGGACGCGGGCCACGGTGACGTGCGCCAGAAACCGGCGGTCACGCCCGCCGCCGAGCCGCCCGCGCAACGCGTCGGCCAGCGCCTGCAGCTCGGCGGCGCCATCCCGTACGCGGAGACAGACCACGCGCGGCCGCGCCGCCGACGGCAGCAGCTCAAGACCGGCGAACGCGGCGGCGATCGGCGCCGCCCCGGCGGCCACCTCCAGGCAGACGCCGCTGAGACGGCCCGCCTCCGCCGCGTCCACTTCGCCGATGAAGCGGAGCGTCGCGTGCAGGTTGGCCGGCGGCGTCAGCCGCGCCTCCGGCAGCTCCTGAGCGACCGCCCGGCGCCACGCCTGCAGGCCGGCCGCCGCGGTGTCCGGGACCGGCAACCCGAAGAAGACTCGCACCGCTCTACCGCGCCCGCACGCCGGGCCGCCCACCACGCCGGCCAACCGCCGTGCCGGCCGAGCTCACAGCACCCCGATCCCCGCCTGCAGGGCGGTGAGCGGCGCATCGACCGCCCGTTGCGCCATGCGGTGCAGGACGGCGCTCAACCCGCGGTCATCCTGCAAGCGCACGGCCGCGGCGCGGGCCGGGGCGAGCGCCGCCGTGTGGCTGAGGTAGGCGCGCGCGCCGGGGCTCAACGTTGCGTCGGACGGCGCGGCGCAGCCGGCGCAACGGACGTCGCCGTACCGCTCGGACAGGTAGCCGGCGGCCGACGGCGACAACGGCCGGTCGCATGCCGCGCAGCCGTGCAGGCCGGGCTGCAAGCCGGCAAGGCCGAGGTAGCGCCAGATGAACTGCGCCGACAGGCCGCGCTGCGCGGCGGGGCCGCACGCGTGCAGCGCCAGCAGACAGTCGCGCAGGAGCGCGAACAGGTCGGCCGGTTCGGCCGCGCCCGGCGACCGGAGCACCACCTCCGCCCACAGCGATGCCGCAAAGTAGCGCGGCACGCTGGCGCGGATGCCGCCGAAGTCGTCGCGGCACGCGATTTCCGTGATCTTGTAGCTGTCCTTGACCGGATCGCGGTAGACGCGCAGGTCGGCGTGCATGAACAGCAGGGTAGCCAGCCGCAGACGGCTGGTGGTCTTGGCCGCCCCGTACGCCATGGCGCGGACCACGCCGACCGACGGGCTGATGAGCGTGACCAGCCGGTTGATCTCCCCCACCGGCGTGGTGCGCAGAATGAGAGCCGGCGATCTGATGTGGCGGCGCGTCAGAGCGCGAACCCGATCGATGGAGCGACCATAGGCGGTTGTCGCCTGCGCGGCAACATCCCTACCATTGACGCATGTCGCAGCCGCCGCCACGGGACTTCCATCCGGTCGGCGCCATGGCCGAGGTGGTGGAGATCATCCCGTGAGCCGCGCCGGCGGCCGGCCCGGCCGGCCGGCGGGGGGCGTCCTGGCGGCGATCGCGCTGGCGTCAGTGGCCGTGCTGGCCGGGTGCGCGGCGCCGGAGGAACCGGCGCGGCTGCACGCCGCGTTCGACGTCACGCGCGACGATCTGACCGCGCTGCTCGAACCGCTCCCGGAATCGGTGCGGAACCGCATCCTGGCCGAGCCGGCCGTCTTTCTGGAGCTGATGGCCAAGACGCAGAGGCAGCCCGCCGACCTGCTGGTGCTGGTCGACAAGCAGCACGCGCTCGACCAGGACTACCGGCCGCCCGATCTGATCGACCTTGACCATCGCGGCCTGACGGTCACGCGGGCGTCGATGCGGATACGGGCGCTGGTGCTGCCCGACTTGGCGGCCATGACCGCGGCGGCGCGCCTGGCCGGCACCGACGTCACCGTCTCATCGACGTACCGGTCGTTCGACCGGCAGGCGTTTCTGTTCGACTACAACGTGGAGCGGCTCGGCCGGGAGCAGGCGTCGACGCTGGTCGCCCGGCCCGGTCATTCGCAGCATCAGCTCGGCACCGCGCTCGACTTTGGCAGCATCGACCTTGGCTACGGGGAGACGCGCGAGGGGCAATGGATGCTGGCCAACGCGCGGCGCTTCGGATTTTCGCTCTCCTACCCGCAGGGGCTGCAGGACATCACCGGCTACCAGTACGAGCCGTGGCACTTCCGCTATCTGGGCCGCGCCGGTACCGAGCTGGAGCACCGGTTCTTCGGCGGCGTGCAGCAGCTCTTCCTGTTCCACTACCGGCATCTGATGCCGGCCCTGCTGGCCGGGCCGGTGCCGGAGCGCTGACCAGCTCAGGGGTTTGCCAACACCTGCGCCGGCAGCTCCACCGCGCCCGGCCGGAGCAGCCGGCACGGCCGCCGGGTCGCGTCGACCACCGTCGACGGCGCCGGCGCCGCCAGCTCGCCGCCGTCCACGATCAGATCGACGGCGCCGCCGAAGGCGGCCACGATCCGGGGCACGCGCTCAAGCGGCGGCAGGCCGGAACGGTTGACGCTGGTGGAGTACAGCGGCGCGCCGACGCAACGCGCCAGCCCGCGCAGGAACGGATCGTCCGGCACGCGGACCCCCACGGTGCCGCCGCCGGCGCGCCGGAAGACGATGGTGAGCGCGCCCGGCCAGTAGCGCAGCAGGCGCTCCGGCAGATCGCCGGCGACGCCGCAACGCCACAGCCATCCCGGATCGGGAATCAGCACCAGGAGCGGATGGTCCAAGGCGCGGCCCTTGACCCGGCGAATGCGCGCCTCCGCCGCCGGAGCGGCGCCGATCAGGCCGTAAATGGTGTCACCGGGCAGGATCGCCAACCCGCCGCGGCGTAACGTTGCGCAGCAGATCGGCGCGAGCCTCCGGTGACTCCGGCGCAACACGGTCGCGGCGCGGGCGTTCACCGCGGTTCGTGCGTTCGCCGCGCGACCGTGCGTCGCCCGGCCTCTCGCCGACCGCCCTCTCGTCGCCCGACCTGTGGTCGGCCGACCCTTCGCCGTCACGCGACCGGTCACGGAATCTGAGCCGTACATAGAGCAATCCTCCTGCGGCAATGCCGGCCAGCATGAACGCGAACCGGGGCGCCGGCGGCGTGTCGAGCCGCGGCTCGGCTGTGCCGACGTCGTAGAACGGCGGACGGTCACCGACGCCCTGCAGCCGGATCACCCGTTCGCCCGGCGCGTACAGGCCGATCTCCCGCGCGTACAACCGGATCAGATCGGGGCTGGTGGACAGCGCGTCGAACTCCTCCCGCAGGCGCTGGTTGATCTCCTTGAGCCTCTCCACGTTCCGCTGCAGGGCCGCGCGGTGGTCCTGCATCCGGTCCATCGCCGCGGCGACGGCGACCAGGTTGAGAACGGTGTACATGAAATACGCGGTGACCGCACACGACAGACCGCGAAGCATGCTTACCTTCTTGATGGTCGGCAGGCCGCCGGTCCGCGTTGAGCGGAATGGCGCGCTACGCGCCGGACGACCGATCGCCGTTGACAGCGCGGCCGGCCGCCGGCCCATACTGGATGGTGCCGTGCGCGGGCGCCGCCCCGCGCGGGAGAGTCATTTGCCAGAGGACACCCCAGCCCCCGCCGCCCCTCCAACCCCCGCCGACACCCCAGCCCCGGACGCCGCGGACGGGAGCGCCGGGGGCGAGGAGTACGGCGTCTGGGTGAAGCGCTGGTCGCTCGCCGGCTCCCGCTCCGACCCTGACTCGATCGACGCAGCCGGCCGCCGGACGACGGTCATCAGCCCGGCGGCGGGAGTCGCCATCGGCGCCGAGGGCCCGGATCAGCTCGACGTGCCGCCGGCCCGGGACCGGACTCGCCGCCGCGGCCGGCGGGTCCGGCACGGCCCGGTCGACGTCGAGCGCGAGCTGCGCGCCATGCATGACGCGATCGCCGCGTTGCGGCGGGAGCCGCGCGCCCGCTTCACTCCCGATACGGCAGGCTCAGATCCTGCAGATCCCGCGTCAGAAACGACTCGCCAAACTCCGCCCGCGCCTCGCTGACCAGCTGCCGGAGGTCGCGCTCGGTGTAGCGCGGGCTGTAGTGGATCAGCCCCAGCCGGCCCACGCCGGCCGCACGGGCGATCCGTCCCGCCTGTTGGGCGGTGAGGTGCTTCTTGGCCGCGGCGTCGGCGGTGAGGTCGGCGCAGAACATGCCTTCGCAGATCAGCAGATCGGAGCCGGCCACGAACGGGACCAGGCCCGGAAACGCGGCGGTGTCGGTGACGAAGCTGAAGGCGCGGCCGGGGCGCGGCGGTCCCATCACGGCCGCCGGCTCCACCGTGACGCCGCCGTCCAGCCGCACCGGTTCGCCCCGCTGCAGCACCGACCAGAGCGGACCGCGCGGCACGCCGGCGGCGACCGCCCGCTCCGGGTGGAACTGGCCGGGGCGCGGCTCCTCCACCAGCCGGTAGCCCAGACACGGTTTGGTGTGCCGGACGCGCAGGGAGTCGACGCGGTATCCGTCGCCCTCCATCACCGTGACGTCGTCGTAGAACTCGTGCACGATGATCTCGTAGTTGATATAAATGTCGAGCACGCGCAAGGTCTGTTCGATGAACTGCCGGATGCGCGGCGGGCCGTAGACGTAGAGCGGCTCGTCGCGGTCGACCTGCGAGGAGAGCGACAGCATGCCCGGCAGTCCGGTCACGTGGTCGGCGTGCGTGTGGGAAATGAAGATGCCGGTGATCTTCTTCCACTTCAGGTTGAGCCGCCGAAAGGCGATCTGCGTGCCTTCGCCGCAGTCGAACAGCAACAGGTCGCCTTCGCGGCGCAACAGTACCGACGTCAACCCGCGGCCGGGAAGCGGCATCATGCCGCCGGTGCCCAGTACGAAGATATCGAGATTCATGGGGAGAGAGCGATGATGAGCCACGCGGCCCGACGCGGCCGGCGGCCCAGTATAGGGAGACCTGCCGGCCCTGTCCACGCGCCGGGACGCGCATGGCGCATCGCGCCGTGACCGGATCGCCGCTCGCGCGCGCCCGCCGTCACGGCCGGTTCCTGACGGCGATCCGCTCCTTCTTCGCCGCCGACGGCTTCCGGGAGGTGACCACGCCGCTGATGTCGCCGTCGCTGCTGCCGGAGCCGGCGATCGAGGTGTTCGCCACCCGCCTGCGCCGGCCGGACGCCGAACCGGACGGGCAGGACGGGGCGCCGCTCTTTCTGAGTCCGTCGCCGGAGCGCCACATGCGCCGACTCATCGCCATGGGGTCCGGGCCGATCTTCCAGATCGCGCCGGCATTCCGCAACGGCGAACTCGACCGGACGCACAGCCCGGAGTTCACCCTGCTGGAGTGGTACGCCCCCGGCGGCGCCTACCTTGCGGAAGCGGAGCGGCTGCAGCGGCTGGTGGCCGCCCTGCCGGCGGCGGCGCCGCTGCCGGTCCCGTTCGACCGCATCACGGTCCGCCAGGCGATCCTGCGGGCGGCCGGCTTCGACCTCGACGACGTCGACGATCCCGGCCGTTTTCACCGGGCGGCCGGCGCCGCGGGCGTGCGCACCGCGGACGACGACACCTGGGAGCAGATCTTCAACCGGGTCTGGATCGCCCTGGTGGAGCCTGCGCTGCCGTCCGGCCGGGGCACCGTGGTCTACGAGTATCCGCGGCGGGTGCCGACGTTCGCGCAGCCGATCGCCGGCGCCCCGTACTGCCGGCGCTGGGAGCTGTACGCCGGCGGTCTGGAGATCGCCAACTGCTTTCAGGAAGAGACCGACGCCGGCCGGCTGGCGCGGGTCATCGACCGGGAGGCGGCGCGCAAGGAGCGGACCGCCGCGGTCCGGCACCCGCCCGACCGGCGGATGGCGGACGAGGTGCGCGGCGGTCCGGCGGTCTGCGCCGGCGTAGCGCTCGGCGTCGAGCGGTTGATCATGGCGCTCGACCGGCGGGACGACATACGCGACGTGGTCGCCTTTCCGCTCCATGACTGCCGGCTATGGTAGCGCCCTCCGGCTGTGGTAGGGTTCCGCCCGGACGGTAACGGCAGGATGAAAGCGGGCGCAATCGACAAGGGTATCTACGTGTTGTTCCGGGGCGATCCGTACTTGGTCACCGATCGCGAGTTCGTCAAGCCCGGCAAGGGATCGGCGTTCGTGCGGCTCAAGCTGAAGCACGCGCGCACCGGCCAGGTGATCCGCGAAGTGGTCAAGTCCCATGAGACGGTGGAGGAAGCGGACGTGGAGACGCGCGACGCGCAATACCTGTACGCCGACGCCGACCACCTGGTCTTCATGGACGCCGCTTCCTACGACCAGTTCAACGTCCCGGCAGCCAGCGTCGGCGACGGGATCACGCGCTTCATGAAAGAAGGCGAGTCCTTTCAGGTGCTCATGTGGGGCGAAGATCCGCTGGCGGTGCAGCTGCCGCTGAAGATGAAGCTCAAGGTGACCGAAGCGCCGCATGCCGAGCGGGGCGACACCGCCACCGGCGCCACCAAGCCGGTCACCACCGAGACCGGACTCACCGTGCAGGCGCCGCTGTTCATCAAGTCCGGCGATCACGTCGTGGTCAACACCACCACCGGCGCGTACGTCGAACGGGCCTGATCGAACCGCAACCGGACGTCCGCGCGGCGCCGGTCGCGCCGGATCGAGCGGGTTTTCCTTCCGCCGCGGCGTTGCGCGCGCACGGTCTGGTCCACAAGCGCGTCGACTTCCCGTGGGCCGGCCGTACCCTGCGTCTGTGGCTGTCTCAGTCGCTGTTCGCAGGCGACGACGTCGACGCCGGCACGCGCGCGCTGCTCGACGTCATGGCCGGCCGCCTGGGCGATCTGCCGGTGCGCCGCGCGCTCGATCTGGGCTGCGGCGCCGGGGCGATCGGCGTGGCGCTGGCGGCGCTCTGGCCGGCGGCGCGGATCGTCATGAGCGACCGTGACGCGCTGGCGGCCGCGGTCAGCGCCGCCAACGCGCAAGAAAACGGCGCGGCGGGAGCGGCGGCGGCCGGCTGCCTCGGCGTGCCGGCCGGCCAGGCGCCGTTCGACCTGATCGCCGCCAACCTGCCGGCCAAGGTGGGGGAACCGGTGCTGGCCATGCTGGTGCGGACGGCGGCCGCCGCGGCGCCGCGCGGCCATCTGGCCCTGGTCGTGATCCGGGCGCGCCAGGGACTGGTGGAGCAGGCGCTCGGCGGCCGCGCGCGCATCGCGCACCGGCGCGAGCTGCGGGCGCACACGGTATTCATCGCCCAGGCCGTCCCCGGCGCGAACGGCGCTGACCGGACCGGCGGCGCGGCGCCGGTCGACGACGAGCTAAGCGCCTACCTGCGGAGCTCTGCGGCGCTCCGCTACGGCGGGCAGGTCGTGCGGCTGCGGACGGCGTGGGGGCTGCCGGACTTCGACTCCGTCCCCTACGCGCTACGCGCCGCCGAGCCGCTGCTGAACGCGGCTGCGCTCGGCCGGCGCGTGCTGATCTGGAATCCGGGTCAGGGGCTGGCCGCCTGCCGGCTGGCGCTGCCGCCGGCCGCCGGGGAGGCGCCGCCGGCTGCCGGCCTCCGGCGGCTGCCGTCGATCACCGCCGGCAGCCGCGACCTGCTGCAGGTCCGGGTCACGCAGCGCAATCTGCGCCGGGCCGGCGTGGTGGCCGCCGGCGTGCACGCCCCGTCGATCGCAGCCGCGCGCACGGCCGGCCGGTTCAGCGGCGTGGTGGCCGCGCACGCCGACGCCGACGGACCGTGGTGGCGGTGGATCGCCGAGGCGGCCGACCGGTTGTTGGAACCGGACGGCCGGCTGCTGCTCACCGCCGGCAGCACGCCGGTCGAACGGGCGGTGCGCAGCTTGGCGGGATTCGCAAAGCTGGCCGACCGCCGCCGCCGCGGCTTTCGGGCGGTGCTGCTGGCCCGGCGGCCGGTAGACCCCGTAGCGGTCGACCGGACCGCCGGGCGTTGAGGCCGCCGCTCAGGCCCCGCCGCCGTCATGCCCCGCCGCCGCTCAGGCCGCTTGATCGCTACGCAGCCGCTCCGTCCACTCGCTGTCCGGGTAGCGCTCCAGCAGCCGGTCGCGGAGCCGGTTGGCCGACCGCTCGGCGCCGGCCTGCCGGTACAGCGTGATCGCGAAATAGAGCGCTTCGGAGGCGACTTCGCCTTGCTGCGGGAACCGTAGCGCCACGTCCGCCAGCGCGCCGGCGGACGCCGCTTCGCCTTCGGTCTCCACCGTGAGCTGCGCCTGACGGAGATACGCTTCGGCCTGCCGGCCGCCGCCGGCTACGGCGACTTCCGACACCACGCGGTACGCGTCGATCGCCCGTTGCGGCTCGCCGGCCTGGCGGTAGTGCTCGGCCAGCAGGAAGTACCCGTCGTCGCGATCGGGACCGGCGCCCAGATCGGGAAGTGACGCCTGCAGGATGGAGGCGGCGGCGTCCGGCTGTTGGGGGTGGATCAGCACGGCGTAGTCGTACATTACGCGGGCGCGCACGTCCGCCGGCAGCTCCGCGTCGGTGGCCGCCGCCGCCCGCAGATAATGGCGTTGGGCGGCCGTCGCGCCGATCGCCGTGAAGCTGACGCGGAGTCCGGCGAGCGCCCGCTCACGCAAGCCGGTATCGTGCGCGGCCAACAACGTGCGCCAATGCAGGTCGGCCGCCTCGCCGTACCGGCCGAGCGTCTCGGCCGCCTGCGCCGCGGCCGACAGCGCCCGCCAGCCCGGGCCCTCGCCGCCGTAGTCGGCCACCTGCCGCAACGCCCGCAGGCCGGCTTCCGGCCGCCCCTGCGCGACCAGGTGCTGGCCGTACCGCAGGCCGGCCTCCGCCGCCATCAGTCCGTCCGGCGCCCGCGCCCGCAGCTTTTCCAGCGCGGCCGCCGCGTCTTCGCCCCGGTCCGCAGCGAGCGCCTCGTCGACCAGCATGTACAGTATCTCCTGCGCCAGGTCGACGCCGCCGGCGCCCGACGAACCCGCCGCCGCGGCGCCCGACGCCGCGGCGGCGGGCGCCGATTCCCGCACCTCGATGGTCGCCAAGCCGGCCGCGAAGAGCTCCCGGGCGTGCTCCTGCCGGTCGAGCCGCAACGCGCTGAGGGCGGCTCGGTAGAACGCGGACGGCACCTGCGCCGCGTCGGGGTAGCGGTCGGCGAACGCCAGATACGCGTCCCGGGAGCCTTCGTAACGGCCGCCCTGATAGAGAGCCGCCGCATACAGATAGGACGCCTCGGCCGCGACCGCGGCGTCCGGCGCCCGCGCGGCGACCGCCAGCGCCTCGGTCGCCTGGTCGGACTCGCGCAGGCGGTAGTGGACGCGGCCGAGCGCCAGGTAGCGGTACGGTTCCCACACGCCGCCTTGGTCGCCGTCGCCCAGCACGCCCCGGGCCTCCCGGTACTCGCCGGCGTTGAACAGCTCCGCCCCCAACGCCAGGCGGGCGCGCCAATACAGCTCCCCCTGCGGCGCGGTCTCCACTACCTCCCGGTAGAAGTCGGCGGCGCGCCGGTGCTCGCCGCGCGTGCCGTAGATGCGGCCGATGCGGTACACCCCCTCCAGCGACTCCGGCTGCGCTCCAAGCCGCCGCAGACGCGCCAGCAAGGCCAGCGCCCGATCGTCCTGATCGACGGCGACCGCGGCGTCGGCGGCGCGCAGCAGCGTCGCCAGCGACGCGGAGCCGGCCGACACCGGCACGCCGGTGAGGCCGCCGGCCTCGACCGCCAGCGTCAGCCGCTCCCAGGCGTCGAGCGCCGCCTCCGTCTCTCCCAGCGCCTCCCGCGTCCGCGCCAGCACCTGCAGCGCCTCGGTGACGTCCGGGTGGTTGGGATAGCGGTCGGCGAACCGCTGCAGCTCCGCGGCGCCGGCGGCCAACTCGCCGTCTTCGATCAGCAGGTACGCCCGGTTCAGGACGGCGCTGGCCGCCAACTCCGCGTCCGGGCCGCCGCCGGCCTGCTGCAGCCATTCCAGCCCGGACGACCGCCGATCGCTCCCCAGAAACGCGAGCGCCAGATAGTAGGCGGCGCGTTGCGCGTCGCCCGGTCCCAGGCCGGCGTCCAGCGCCTGCTGCAGCGCGTCGACCGCGCGGTCCGGTTGGCCGAGTTGGAGCGCCGCTTCGCCCTTGACCTGCAGCAGCCGGCCGGTCAGGCCGGCGTCCGCATGCGCCAGCGCCCGGTCGGCGTAGTCGGCCGCCAGGGCGAATTGCTCGTCGGCCAAGTACAGGAACGGCAGGCGGCTCCACGCCGTCGCCGCCAGCTCGCCGTCCGGGAAGAGCTCCAGGTACCGCGTGAAGCGCTCCGCGGCGGTGCCGTGCTCCCCGGCCAGCAGCGAGGCGTCGGCCTGCGCGAACAGCGCCTGCGGAGCGCGCGCGCTGCCGGCGTGGTCGAACACGATCCGCCCGAAGGTCTCCGCCGCGTCCGCGTAGCGCCCGGCCTGATACGCTATCTGGCCCGCGCGGAACAGCGCGTCGGCCCGTTCGGACTCCGGCAGCTCGCCGACCATGGCCAGATACGCCCGTTCGGCGTCGGCCGGCCGGCCGGCCGCCTCCAGCGCCCCGGCGTGCAACAGCAACGTGCGCCAGCGGTAGTCGGCCGGCGCGTCGGCGCGTCCGAGTTGCCGTTCGGCGAGCTCCGCCGCCTCCGCCGCGCGTCCCTGCGCCATCAGATTGGCCGCCCGCCAGTGGTCGAGGACGGCCACGTGCTCGGAGTCCGCATACCGGTCCGCGAACGCCCGCAGCAGCGCCAGCGACTCCGCGTGCTCCTGCAGGTGGTAGCGAGCGAGGGCGAGCAAAAAGGCGGCGTCGGCGCGCAGCTCGGAGCCGGGATGGCGCTCGACCAGCGTCGTGAACGTCTGCGCGGCGTTGGCGAACAGACCGTCGGCGAACGCGTCGGCGCCGCGCTGGTAGAGATCGGCGGCTTCCTGGGCGGCCGCCGGCGCGGCAAGGATCAGGAGCAGCGCAAGCGACGGCACGGCCGCCGGCGTCACCCCCCGCGCGAAGAGTCCGGTCAAGTCAGCTGGTGACCAGCTCTGGGGCTTGCTTGACGGCCGCGCGCCGTTTGCGGAACAGCAGCCGGTCGTCCTTTGCGTCGACGGTGACGGCGCTCCCCGGCGCGAACCGGCCGCGCAGTATCTCCAGCGACAGCGGATCCTCGATCTCTTTCTGGATCAGGCGCCGCAACGGGCGGGCGCCGTACTTCTCGTCGGAGCCGTTGTCGATCAGGTAGCCGCGCGCGCGCCGGCTCACCCGCAGGTCGATGTTCTGTTCGGCAAGCCGTTCGCCGACCTCGCTCAAAAGCCGGTCGAGAATCTTGTCCAGGTGCTCGCGCTCCAGGGCGTGAAAGACGACCACCTCATCGACCCGGTTGAGGAACTCCGGGCGGAACAGCCGCTTCATCTCCGCCAGCGCCGATGACTTGATGTCGGCAAAGCGCATGGCCGACCGCTCGGTGCGGAAGCCGAGCGATCCGTCCTGGATGATTTCGCGGGCGCCGGCGTTGGAGGTCATGATCAGGATGGTGTTGCGGAACGACACCGTATGGCCCAGGTGATCCTGGAGATGCCCCTCTTCCAGCACCTGCAGCAGGACGTTGAACACGTCGGGGTGCGCCTTTTCGATCTCGTCGAGCAGGATGACGCTGTACGGCCGGCGCCGCACCTTTTCGGTGAGCACGCCGCCTTCGTCGTACCCGACGTAGCCGGGCGGCGCGCCGACCAGCCGCGACACGTTGTGCTTCTCCATGTAGTCCGACATGTCGACCTGGATCAGCGACTCCTCGTCGCCGAACATGAATTCGGCCAGGGTCTTGGCCAGCTCGGTCTTGCCGACGCCGGTCGGCCCCAGAAAGACAAAGGAGCCCATCGGCCGCTTCGGTGACGACAGACCGGTGCGCGACCGGCGTATGGCGGCGGCCACCGCGCCGATCGCGTCTTCCTGACCGACCATGCGCTCGTGCAGCTCGTTTTCGATCTCCAGCAGGCGGCGCGACTCGGACTGCGCGATGCGCGCCAACGGGACGCCGGTGATCTCCGAAATGACGCGGTGGATGTCTTCCGACTCCACCAGCCGCTGCTCGCCCTGCGTGGTGCGCGCCCACGCGCGCTCCTTCTTGTCGAGCTTCTGCCGCAGCACGTCGACCTGGTCGCGCACGGCGGCGGCCTTCTCGTAGTTCTGGCTGTTGACCAGATTGGTCTTCTCGACCATCAGGCGCTCGATCTCCTGGTCGAGCACCACCAGCTCCTGCGGCCGGGCGCTGTTGTCGATGCGGCTGCGTGACCCCGATTCGTCCAGCAGGTCGATCGCCTTGTCCGGCAGGTGGCGGTCGGAAATGTAGCGGGCGGACAGCGTCGCCGCCGCCTCCAGCGCTTCATAGGTGTAGACCACGCTGTGGAACTCCGCGTAGCGGTCCTTGACCCCCTTGAGTATCTCCACCGTCTCTTCCACCGACGGCTCGTCCACGAACACCGACTGGAACCGGCGCTCCAGCGCCGCGTCGCGCTCTATGTACTTGCGCTGTTCGGCCAGCGTGGTGGCGCCGATACACTGCAGCTCGCCGCGCGACAGGGCCGGCTTGAGCATGTTGGAGGCGTCGATCGCCCCTTCGGCGCCGCCGGCGCCGATGATGGTGTGCAGCTCGTCGATGAACATGATGACGTTGCCGGAGGTGACGATCTCCTTCATCACCCGCTTCAGCCGCTCTTCGAACTCGCCCCGGTACTTGGTGCCGGCGACCAGCGACGCCAGGTCGAGCGTCAGCACGCGCCGGCCGTGCAGGACGTCGGGGGCGGTGCCGTTGACGACCTTCTGCGCCAACCCTTCGACGATCGCCGTCTTGCCGACCCCCGGTTCGCCGATCAGCACCGGGTTGTTCTTGGTGCGCCGCGCCAGGATCTGGATGACGCGCTGGATTTCGCGGCTGCGGCCCACCACCGGGTCGAGCTTGCCCTCGCGCGCCAGCGCGGTGAGGTCGCGGCTGAACTCGTCCAGGGTCGGCGTGGGCTTGCGGGCGGCCGACTGCGCGCGCCGTTTCGGCCCCGCCCCGGACGCCTGGCGCGCTTCGCCCAATCCGTTGATGCGGATGATCGCTTCGCGCAGCTGCTCGGGAGATACGTTGCGCTGCGCCAGGTAGCGGTAGGTGGCGCCCGCCTCGTCGCGGGCGGCGGCCAGCAGCAGGTGCTCGGTGCCGACGTACACGTGGCCCATGTTCTTGGCCTCATGCGTCGCGCCCTTCAACACCGACTTGGCGCGCTCCGACGCCTCGATGTCGCCGAGGATGAGGCCACCCTTGCCGGTCGCCAGATTGCGCTCTATGTCGCGCCGCATCTCTTCGATGGCGACCTTGACCCGTTGCAGCGCCTTGACGGCGACCCCTTCGCCGTCCTTGAGCAGCGCCAGAATGATGTGTTCCGGCAGCAGCTTCTCAGCGTGGCAGCGCTTGGCTTCCTCCTGAGCCCTGAATGAAACGACCTTTTGGGCGCGCTGGGTAAGGCCCTTCCACGTCATGTCATGCCTCCATGATTCACCTTTGCCGGAACTTGCCGCGCCGGTGACGGCGCGGCGCCTGCTACAAGTATCGCAGACGAACGCGAGTCGATCAAACCCATAGCGCCGACGCCGAAATTCTCCCGCAGTTCCTACCGCTGCCGCAGCTCCTCCACCGGCCGCAGGCGCGCCGCCTGCCGGGCGGGGAGCAGCGCGGCCACCGCCGCCGCCACCGTGGCGGCCGCCGCGGTGACCAGGAGTTGGCCGAGGCCGGCGCGCACCGGTATCTCCTCCAGATAGAAGGAGCGGTCGAGCAACCGCACCGGCTCGCCGGCGCCGGACAGCGCCAGCCCCACGGCGTTGACCGCCCACTCCAGCGCGGCCAGCAGCTCGTTGACGTTGACCGCCGCGGCCAGGCCGAGCGCCACCCCGGCCACGCTGCCGGCGGCGCCGCTCACCAGGCCGGCGGTGAGGAACGCCGCGCCGACCTGATCACCGGAGCCGCCCATGGCGCGCAGATACGCGACCTCCGCGCTCCGCTCCAGCAGCAGCATGCGCAGCGCGGAGGCGACGTTGAACGCCGCCACCAGCGCGATCACCGCCATGATCAGGGTGAGCCACACCTTGGTGGCGCGGTACGAGCGGTACGCGGCGAGCTGCAGCTCGTACCAGCCGATCGCCCGGGCGCCGGCCGGGGTGACCGCTTGCAGGCCGGCCAGCAGCGCGTCCAGCCCGCCGAACGGATCGCGCGCCTTGACGCCCACGAACCGCGCGCCGGCTGCGCCGAGCCGCGCCGCCGCCGGCGCGGCCATGAACGCGTAGGCGCCGTCGAGCTGCTGATACCCGGTCCGGTACACGCCGGCCACGCGCGTCACCGCGAACCGTCCGCCCTGCGGCCACAGCCCCACCGAGTCGCCGGCCGCCACGCCGAGCGCGTCGGCCAGCTCCCGGCCTATCACCACGCGGTCGTCCGCCCCCAGGTCGAACGCGCCTTCCACGCTGAGATAGCTCCGCAGGCCGGGGTCCCGCTCCAACAGGCCGGGACGCACGAACCGCACCTGCGCGCCGGCGCGCCGCCCGGCGTTGAACAGCAGGGCCGGGCTGCGGAACTCCACCTCCGCCAGCGTCACTCCCGGCACGGCCCGCACCGCCTCCGCCAGCGCGTCGACGCCGCCCGGCCGCCCGGCCGGCGCGATCCGGGCGTGGTACGTGTCTACCTCCAGGAAGCGCCCGGTGATCCCTTCGATCATGCCGTCCGCCACCACCAGCACCACGATCACCGGCACCAGGCTCAGCGCGATGCCCCACGCCGTGCCGGCCAGGGCGGGACCGCCGCGCGCGCGCCCGCGCCCGGCCATGGCCAAGCCCAACCACGGCGCGACCGGCAGCCTCACGCCGGACCGGCGCCGGCGGGTTCGGCGCCGGCGGTCTCACCGCCGCCGTCTTCCAGCACGCCGTCCCTGAGCGTCAGCGCGCGTTGGGCGCGCGCGGCCAGACCGGCGTCGTGGGTCACCAGCAGGCACGCCGCGCCGCGTTCGGCGACCAGACCGAACAGCAGGTCGGCGACCGCGTCAGACGCCGCCCGGTCGAGGTTGCCGGTCGGCTCGTCGGCAAGGATCAGCGCCGGCTGCGCGGCGAGCGCCCGCGCCACCGCCACGCGCTGCTGCTCGCCGCCGGACAGCTCGGCCGGATACCGGCCGCCGGCGCCGCCCAGCCCGACGCGGTCGAGCACGTCGCGGGCGGCCGCGGCCGCCGCGGCCCGGGGCCGGTTCTGCAGGCGGGCCGGCATCAGCACGTTCTCCAGCACCGTGAAGTCGCGCAACAGGTGATGGAACTGGAAGATCATGCCGAGCTTGCGCCGCTGCAGCGCCAGCTCGACCTCGTCGAGCGCGGTGAGGTCGACGCCGTCCAGCCGCACCGCGCCGGAGGTGACGCGGTCCAGGCCGCCGGCCAGGTTGAGCAGGGTGCTTTTGCCGGAGCCGCTGACGCCGGTCACCGCCACCGACGCGCCGCGGCGCAGCTCCAGGTCGACGCCGCGCAGCACCACGCCGGCGCCGGCGCGCGGGCCGTACCGCTTGGTGACCGCGCGCATCTCCAGCGCCGCCCCGCTCATTCCCGCGCCTCGCGCATGATGCGGTCCGGCGTCACGTCACGCAGCCAGCGGCCCGCCGCCAGCGCCGCGATCAGCCCGGCGCCGATGGCGACCACGCAGGTGAGCACCGCCTCGTGCAGCAGCACCCGATTGGGTACCGCGGCGAGCCGGAACATCGACGGAGGGCGGAACGGCAGCCGCGCCGCGTTTGCGTCCCCGGCGAACGGCCGCGCCGCGTCGAGCAGGGCGGCCGTCACCGTTTCGGTGAGCCGCAGCAACGGCGCCAAGTTGTCGGCGACCGCCAGCCCCGCCGCCAAGCCCACCACCACGCCGGCCGCCCCGCCGGCGATAGCCTCCACCGAGTAGGCGATCCGCAGCATGGCCGGGGTCGCTCCCAGAGCGCGCAGCACGCCGATCTCCTGGCGGCGCTCCCGGATGCGGCGCCGCATGGCGTGGAAGACGTTGAAGGCGACCACCACGAACACCAGCCCGATGAGCGTCGACATCAGCAGCTTCTCGGTGCGCAGCGCGCCGTAGAACGACCGGTTGAAGTCGCGCCAGCTGCGCACCCGGTAGTCCCCGTCCGGATATTCGCCGGCCAGGATCGTCTCCGCCGCCGCGCGCGCCGTCCGATCCCTGAACCGTTCGCGCAGCTTGACGCCGTACTGAAGCGGCAGCGCCCCGCCGGTCATCCGCGCCGCGGTCTCCATCGAGATGAGCGCCCAGTGCCGGTCGAAGTCGGCGAAGCCGCTGGCGAACGTGCCGGCGACGGTGAGCCGCGCGGTGCGCGCCACTCCCCGCCCGCCGGCCGCGGCGTCGATCAGATTGACGGCCACCGTGTCCCCGGCGCCGACGCCGAGCGCGACCGCGGCGGCGGCGCCGAGCGTCACCGCGCCGCGCGCGAGCGGCACCGGCCCCAGGCCGAGCTGCTCCGCGAACGACGGTTCGCGGACCGCCACGTCGGCCGGCACCGCGCGCACGGTCATCACCTGCCGGGCCGGGGATGCCGCGCGGCCGACCATGGTCACCAGATCGGCCAGCGGCGTGACCGTCCGCACCGACGGATGCCGGCCGATCGCCGCCACCGCCGCCGGCGCGACCGGACGGCCGCCGCTACGGTCGATCCGCAGGTGGAAGGAGCCGATCTCGACCAGGTCTTCCACGTAGCCGAGCTGCAGCCCGTTCATGATGCCGAGCACGCTGGTGAGCATCATCACCCCGGCCGCCATGCCGGCCACCGCCAGCGCCAGCGACGCGCGGCCGCCGGCCAAACCGCCGCCCGGTCCGCCGCTGCCGCCCGGTCCGCGGCGTCCGCGCAGGTGGGCGGCGACCAGGGCCAGCGCCAACCGGACGTCGCCGGCGGCGGCGGAGCGCGCCGGCGCCGGTTCAGCCGTCCGCGCCCGCGCCGCCATCGAATACGCGCTCGCGGATCACCGCGCCGTCGCGGATCACCTGCTCGCGGAGCCGCTCGTCGCCGCGAAAGAACACGCGGCGTTCGGGTACGCCGTCGCGGTAGTAGTCGACCTGCCGCAACGGCGGCCCGCCGCCAGACCCCGAGTCGCCGGACTCCGAATCGCCGGACTCCCGGTAGGCCGCGACCGACACCAGCACGCCGTTCTGCCGGTGGCGGACTTCCCGCAGCCGGTCGTCCGGGCCGCCGGCGGCCGCGGCCGCGGCCCGCGCGTCGACCGCGTACCGGAAGTCCCACCGCTCGCCGCCGTCGCCGGTCTCGCGCTGCGTGGTGACGATCCTGCCGGCGTCGTCGCGGCGGTGCCGCACCGACGCAACCTGCTCCCCGCGTTCCTCGGTAATCACCTCGATCACCTGTCCGGCGGCGTCAAAGCGGGTGATCGTGCGCCGGTCGGCCGCCGGCTCGGTCCGCGTCTCGGCGATCAGGAACCCCTCCGGGGAGCGCTCCAGATCGCGGACGCTGCGCAGCTCGCCGTCCCGCCACTCCTCGACCCGATAGCGCGCGCCGGCCAGGTAACGCGACACCAGCCGCGTCGCGCCGGCTTCGACGATCTCCTCGACCAGGGCGCCGCCCCCGAACACGAAGCGGGCGTCGAACCGGTCCTGCCCCGGATCGAGCAGGACGAAGTCGCGCACCTGGCCGGTCGCCGCCAGCTCATAGGTCGCCCGGTACCACACCGTTCCGTCGCCGTCGGTCGACTCGACGCGCACCGTGCGGGGTTCGTACGTATAGGTGGCGCGGTTCACCAGCTCGCCGCCTTCATAGGCGTAGGTGGCCGAAAGCCGTCCGTCGGCGTAGAAGACGCGCTCGTCGACCAGTTCACCGCCGACGTAGTCGTATTCGGCCAGCAGGTCGCCGGCGGCGCCGCGCCGCGTCTCCCAGCGCCGGACTTCCCGGCCGTCCTCCAGCAGCACGCGGTCGGTCAGGGTGGTCTCGCCCTGCTCGACGGCGGGGCGGTCGACCAGGACGAACCGGTGGTCGCCGGCCTGCGCCGGCGTGACGCGCTCGAACGGGATGCCGATCGCGTTCGAGCGGTAGTGGACGGAGTCCACTAAGTGGACCGATTCCAATTCGTGCGTTTCGCGCCCGGCGTCCACTGCGGGCGCGGCCCCGCCGCCGCTCTGGGCGCCGGCGAAGAGCGCCGCGGCGGCCGCGAACGCCGCCGCCAGCGCCGGCGCGGCCAACGCCGGCGTCACGGCCCGGCGGACCGCCGTCATGCGCGGTCGTCGAGCAGGGCCGCGGCGTATATCTGTGGGTCGAAGCGGGCCAGGTCCTGCATCCGCTCGCCGGTGCCGACGAAGGAGACGCCGAGGCCGAGCGCGTGGCAGATGTCGAGCACCGCCCCGCCCTTGGCGGTGGCGTCGAGCTTGGCCAGCAGGATCGAGTCGACGCCGGCGCCGTCGCGGAAGATGCGCGCCTGGTCGTAGGCGTTGCGGCCGGTGGTGGCGTCGACCACCAGCAGCCGGTGCACGGCGACCTGCCGCCGCTCGGCTATGCGCACCAGCTTGCGCAGCTCGGCGTCGAGCCCGGCGTTGGTGTGCATGCGCCCGGACGTGTCGGCCAGCACCACGTCTATCGAGCGGGCGATGGCGCTGTCGATGGCGTCGAACAGCACGGCGCCCGCGTCCGCCCCCTGCGCCTGCGCCACCACCGGGATGTCGAGGCGCCGGCCGTGCGCGCCGATCTGCTCCGCGGCGGCGGCGCGGAACGTGTCGGCGGCGGCGAACAGCACGCGCCGCCGGCGCCGCTTGAGGAGCGCCCCCAGCTTGGCCAGATTGGTGGTCTTGCCGACGCCGTTGACGCCGACCGCCATCACCACCGACAGCGATCCGGCGTCGAGCTCGAACGCCGCCGGGCGCAGGCGCTCAAGCACGCGCGCGCGGATCGCCCCGATCGCCCGGTCGCCGCGGCCCGCGCGGCCGTCCAGGCCGTCGAGCAGCTCGGCCACCGTGCGCGGGCCGATGTCGGCTTCCAGCAGCGTATCCTCAATCAGGTCGAGCCGTTCCGGCTGCGATCCGAACAGCTCGCGGAGCCGTTTTCCCAAGCCGAACACGTCAGCCCGCCTGCCGTTCGGCCGTCTCGGTGTAGTCGATCATCACGCCAATGGTACGCACCAGCCGGTAGACGGAGTAGCCCACCGCCGCCGCCGCGCCGATGGTGAGCCCGACCGTGGCCGGCTGCCAGTCCTGTCCCAGCGCCTGGTCGCGCGCCGCGGAGTCGGTGACCAGCGCGCTCAGCACCAGGGGCGGCAGGATCGACACGGCCAACCAGCCGAGCTCGTCATAGAACCGGCCGCGGCCGGCGTCCTGCGCCGCGGCGGCGTCGAAGCCGGCCGGCGGCAGGGTCACCGTGAGCGTATCCGGCGTGGCCGGCCCGAGCCGGGCGGCGGCGTCCGCGTAGCCGTCCAGCGCCAGCGCCAGCGGGGTGTCGGCCGGGGGACGCGGCAGCCGCACCGGGGTATCGCCCGCGTACGCTGACCCCAGGTAGACGGCGGCGCCGGCCGGCCGCGAGTCGACCAGCACGGCGCCGAGGTCGCGCGGCGCAAGCTCCACGGCGACGCGCAGCTCCTGACCCGGCTCCAGCTCCACCGGCCGCACGTCGTCGTGGTAGCCGGGGCGGGAGACCGTGAGCTCGGCGCGCCGCGGCGCGGTGTAGCGCAACAGCGTCGGGCCGATGCCGATCAGCGCCCCGTCGAGACGCACGGCGGCGTCGTCCGGGGTCGGTTCGACCGCCAGCCGCGACCACGGCTGCCCCATCAGCACCGGCGCCAGCCGGTCGGCCGCCGGCGCCACCGCGGCCAGCAGCGCGTCGACCTCCCCCGATTCGGAATACGACCAGACCCGCCGCGCCTGCGCCGCGTCCAGGGCGCGCCATTCCAGCCGCAGGTGTTCGGCAACCGGCTCGATCCGGCCCCAGACCAGCACGTCCAGACCGGCGCCGGCGGCGATCAGCCGCGGCAGCGCGCCGGCCGGCGCGTCCGCTTCCACTGTCTCCACCCCGTCGATCCCGGCAAGCCGCTCGCGCAGCAGGCGCGGCAGCGCGTCGGCCAGATGGCGGTGCTCGGCGGCCAGCTCTCCCGCCGCCAGCGGGCTGAAGCCGACCCGCAACGGCTCCGGCGCGGCGCCGTCGTCCGTCTGGGCAACCGCCGGCAGGGCGGCCGCCCAGCAGACCGCCGCCGCCAGCGCCGCCCATCGCCGCCGCCTCACCGGACGGCCGTCAGGAGCCGGCGGCCATGCGCAGGTACGACTCGATGAACGGGTCGATGCGTCCGTCCATTACCGCCTGCACGTTGCCGTTCTCGTGCCGGGTGCGGTGGTCCTTGACCATCGTGTACGGGTGAAAGACGTAGGAACGGATCTGGTTGCCCCAGGCGATCTCCTTCTTGTCGCTTTCGATCGCCGCCAGCTTGCTGCGGCGTTCGGCCTCATGGTGCTCGAACAGCCGCGAACGGAGCACCTTGAGCGCGGTCGCCCGATTCTTGTGCTGGCTGCGCTCGTTCTGACACTGCACGACTATGCCGGTCGGCAGGTGGGTCATGCGCACCGCCGAATCGGTCTTGTTGACGTGCTGGCCGCCGGCGCCCGAGGCGCGGTAGGTGTCGACCCGGACCTCGTCGGGGCGCACCTCCATGTCGGCGGCGTCGTCGAGCACCGGCGACGCGAACACCGACGCGAACGTGGTGTGCCGGCGCTTGTTCGCGTCGAACGGCGAGATGCGCACCAGGCGATGGATGCCGGTCTCGGCGCGCAGATAGCCGTAGGAGTACTCGGCGGAAAGCTGCACGGTGGTCGACTTCAGGCCGCCTTCCGCCTCGGTCAGGTCTATCACCTCGGTGCCTATCGAGCGCTCCTCGGCCCAGCGCAGGTACATGCGCAGCAGCATCGACACCCAGTCGCACGCCTCGGTGCCGCCGGCGCCGGCGTGGATGGTGAGGAAGCAGCCGGCGCGGTCGTGCGGGCCGCCGAGCAGCAGCTGCAGGTTGAGCGCGCCGAAGCGGACCTGCAGATCGCCCAGACCGGTCTCGATCTCGCCGGACAGCTCCTCGGACCCTTCCTCCTCGGCAAGTTCACCCAGGTCGGCCAGCTCGCCGGCGGCGGCGCGCAACGCCTTCCACGGCTCGATGCGGCCCTTGAGCCGTTTCAGTTCGGCCAGCGTCTTTTCCGCCGCGGCGCGGTCGTTCCAGAGCTCCGGCGCCGCGGTCAGCTCCTCCAGCTCGGCAAGGCGCCGTTCGGACCGTTCCGGGTCAAAGACGCCCCCATGCGGCGTCGATGTCGGCGCGCAACGCCGCAAGCCGTTGCCGCAACTCGGAAAGCATCATGTCGATACCACCTCCGCCGTCATGCTACCACGGACGCGGCCGGCGGCGCGCGCCGGCCGGATCGTGCGCCGCGCGCGCGTTTCCGGCACCCTGGCGGCGTGACCGACGGCGGGCCGGACGGCGGCTTCCAGGCGCAACGCAACGACCACGGGCGGCGCGTCGACCGCGTGCTGCGCCGGATGCTGCCGTCCGCGCCGCTCAGCCTGCTGTACCGCCTGCTGCGCACCGGCGCGGTCCGCCTCAACGGCGCGCGGACCATGCCCGGCGCCCGCGTGGCGGCCGGCGACCGGATCGCCCTGCCGCCGCCGCTGGCGCCCGCGCCGGCCGGCCAGCCGGCGGGCTTCGTATCGCCCGCCCGCTCCGGAACGCCCGCCCGCCCCGGCCCCCGGGCGGCGCCGACGCTGCCGGCGATCCTGGACACCGAGCACCTGTTCGTGATCAGCAAACCGGCCGGCGTGGCGGTCGCCGGGCCGGCCACCGAGCGGCCGTTGCCGCTCAACCACCTCCTGGAACCGGCGCTGGCCGACCGCGCGGCGGCGTCGCTGTCGTTCCGTCCGGCCGCCGTGCACCGGTTGGACCGCATCTGCTCCGGCCTGCTGATCTACGCCATGACCATCGACGCGGCGCGCGACCTGACCGCCCTGCTGCGCGAACGCCGCGCGGCCAAGGTCTACCTGGCGCTGGTGGAACGGGCGGCGCGCCGGCCGCAGCGGCTGCAGGCGCGCCTGCGCTATGACCCGGCGCGCCGCCGGGCGGTGATCGACGCCGGCGCCGCCCCGCTGTTCGCCGACTTCCGGCCGATCGGCGCCGCCGGCGGCCTGACGCTGGCGGCGGTCACCACCCGCACCGGCCGCCGTCACCAGGTGCGGGCGCTCTGCGCGGCGGCCGGCATGCCGTTGGCCGGCGACCGGCGCTACGGCTCGCCGCACCGGCGGCGGCCGTTTCTGCACGCCTGGTTGCTGTGCTCGGACGACCCTTCCCTTCTGCGCTACGCTGGTGCACGGTGGATGGAGGCGCCGCCCGATCTTGCGCGGCTCGCCCGCCACTCCGCCGGCTGGGGACGGGCCGTAGCCGCGTTGCGCGCCCGGTACATCGATGACGTGGCTGCGAACCCTGATCCACCGCCTGACGTGGCGGCTCGGCGGCGTGCGCGTGACCGCGCTGGTCGGCCGCAGCGGCACCGGCAAGAGCTTCCGCGCGCAGCTGATCGCCGCCCGCCACGGCATGGATCTGATCATCGATGACGGGCTGCTGATCTGCGACCAGAAGATCCTGGGCGGCCGGTCGGCCAAGGCCGCCGGCAACGCGCTGGCCGCCGTCAAGGTGGCGGTGTTTCACGATCCGCGCGCCGCGCAGGGGGCGCGGCGCCGCATAGCCGCCATGCGCCCGCACCGCGTGCTGGTGCTCGGCACCTCGGCGAAGATGGTGCAGCTCATCACGCGCCGGCTCGGACTGCCGGCGCCGCACCGGTACCTGCACATCGAAGAGATCGCCAGCCGCGAAGAGATCGACGCCGCCCGCACGGCGCGCGAGTCGGAAGGACGGCACGTCATACCGGTGCCGCCCGTCGAGGTGCGCCGGGACTACGCGCACATGGCGATGGACGCCCTGCGGATCTTCTGGCAGCGCGGCGTGCTCCGCAAACAGGGGGTGGTGTTCGAGAAGACGGAGGTGGTGGGCGAGAGCCGCGGCGCCGTGACGGTGTCGCAGACGGCGCTCCGGCAGATGGTCGCCCACTGCCTGCACGAGCACGATCCGCGCCTCCGTCTGGCGCGCGTGATCGTCAGCAGGTCGGCCGGCGCGTGGGCGCTGGAGGTGGTCGTCGACGTCCCGTCGGGCGTGGCGGTCGGCTCCGGGCTGCACGACCTGCGGGAGCTGGTCACCACCAGCTTGCAGCGGTACGCCGGCCTCATGCTGAGCCAGGTCGACGTGACGGTCGGCAGCCTGCTGCCGCAACGGCGGGGCCACCCATCGACCTGACGCCGAGCGGCCGTGCGGCGCTACCGGCCCCTGCCGCCGCCCGAGGCCCCGGCGCCGCACAGGGCGTCGACGATCGAGCGGGCGTCTTCATTGGTGATGGTGAGCGGCGCGAACACCTGCTTGACGCCGCGCAGGGAGGGTTCCCCCCCGCCGTCCCCGTTCACGGCCGCCGCCAGCGCCGTCATGGCCCGCAGGCGCACCGCGTCGCCGTCCGGGGAGGTGCGCTCGATGCGGGCCAGCTCGGCGATCAGCGGGTCCTGGCGCCGCGGCCGCACCCGCCCGGCGACCGCGGGCAGCAACTCGGGCAGAAGCCCCAGACGCGCGCAGTCGAGCAGGATGTCCGACCCGTTGCCGGAGGCGAGCAGCTTGCGCAGCTCCTCGCTCAAGCGGCCGGCCGGGCACCGGCCGAGCAGCGCGGCGTGCCGCCGGATCAGCCGCCGGTAGTGCTCGGGCACGCGCACGCCCAGGAAGGCGGCGTACTTGACCGCCCGCAACATGCGCACCGGGTCGTCCACGAACGCCTGTTCGGCGTCGCCGATGGTCCGCAGGCGGCGCGCGGTGAGGTCGCGCAGACCGTCCACGTAGTCGACGATCTGCTGGCGCCGGGGACAGTAGTACAATCCGTTGACCGTGAAGTCCCGGCGCACCGCGTCCTCGGCCAGCGTGCCGTAATGATTGTTGCCGTCCGTGCCCGGACCGCGAAAGGTCGACACCTCCAGGATGCCGGACCGGCCGGCCGGCACGTGCACGAGCTTGAAGCGCCGCCCGATGATGCGCGCGCGGGAAAACAGCCGCGTGACCGCGCGCGGGCGGGCGCTGGTGGCGACGTCGATGTCCTTTGGCGAGCGCCCGGTGAGCAGGTCGCGGATGGCGCCGCCGACCACGTACGCCTCGTGGCCGGCGCGCTGCAGGCGGCCGATGACCGCAAGCGCGTCGCGCCCGAAGTGGCCGCGTTCGATGCCGTGTTCGCCGCGCGTATAGACGCCGGCGGCGACGGCGTGATCGCCATCGGCCGACGTGCGGTACCGCCTCAACACTTGCGGCAATCCTACCCGCTTGCGCGCCGGATAGCACGCGCGCGCCGGCGGACGCCCGGCGGCGCCCCGGCCGGCGGACGCCGGTGACCCCGACACCGGAGCCGGCGGACATGCCGGTCTACCGGCACCGCCGCCGCATTCTGGACGCGCTCGACTCGCACGGCGCGGTCGTGGTGGAGAGCCCCACCGGTTCCGGCAAGACCACGCAGATACCGCGGCTGCTGTACGAGCATGGCTACGGCCGCACGGCCCGCATCGGCATCACGCAGCCGCGGCGCATCGCCGCGGTGGCGGTATGCCGGTACCTGCAGCAGCAGATGGCGGCCGGCGGCGCGCCGGCCGGACTGATCGCCTACAAGATGCGCTTCGAGGACACCGCCACCCCCGCCTGCGCGATCAAGATCATGACCGACGGCATCCTGCTGCAGGAGCTCAAGCTCGACCCCGATCTGCGCGAGTACCAGGTGGTGGTGGTCGACGAGGCGCACGAGCGGAGCCTCAACATCGACTTCACGCTGGGGCTGCTCAAGCAGGTGCGGGCGCGCCGCGCCGATCTGCGCGTGGTGGTGTCGTCGGCCACCATCGACGCCGAATCCTTTTCTTCCTACCTGGGCGGCTGCCCGGTCGTGCGCGTGGAAGCGCGCGCCTTTCCGGTCGAGGTCCGGTACCGGCCGGTCCACCCGGAGGGTGATGCGGAGGCGGCCCTGGCGGCGATCACGGAGGTGGTCACCGAAATCGACCGCGCCGGCAGGCCGGGCGACGTGCTGATCTTTCTGTCCGGCGAACGCGAAATACGCGAATGCATCGCCGCCCTGCGGTCGTTGCGGCCGGACCGGCCGCTGGCGCCGCTGCCGCTGTTCGCGCGGCTGAGCGGCGAAGAGCAGCAGCGCGTATTCGAACGCTACCCGGACCGGCGCAAGGTGGTGGCGGCCACCAACATAGCCGAGACCAGCGTGACCATGGACGGCATCGTCTGGGTCATCGACCCGGGGCGCGCCAAGCTCAACGCCTACGATCCGCGCACGTTCACCGCTTCCCTGACCGAAACGCCGATCTCCCGCGCCTCCTGCGACCAGCGCAAGGGACGGGCGGGACGCACTCGGCCCGGCGTCTGCTACCGGCTGTACGATCGGCCGTCGTTCGACGCCCGCCCCGCGTTCACGGAGGAGGAGATCCTGCGCACCGACCTGACCGAGGTCGTGCTGCGCATGGCCGATCTGGGGATCGACGACTTCGAAGGCTTCGACTTCATCTCCCCGCCCGGCCGGCCGCACGTGCGGGCGGCGGTCGACTCCCTGCGCTGGCTCGGCGCGCTCGACGACGGCCGCCGCCTCACCGCGATCGGCGAGCAGATGGCGCGGTTTCCGCTCCTGCCGCGGCTGTCCCGCATCATCGTGGAGGCGATCCATCGCTACCCGTCGGTGATCGAAGAGGCGGTCACCGGCGCCGCGTTCCTGTCCACGCCGTCGCCGCTGCTGTTTCCGTTGGGGGAGGAGGAACCGGCGCGCACCGCCCACCAAGCGTTCCACCACCCGCTTGGCGACTTTGCCGGATGCCTGGACCTGCTGCGCGCCTTCGAACAGGCGGGCGACCGCGACGGGTTCTGCCGGCGCCACTTCCTGGACGTCAAGGTGCTCACCGAGGTCGTCAACGTCAGGCGGCAGCTCGCGCAGATCGTCTCCGACATGGGCGTGCCGCTGTCGCGCGGCGGCCCCTTGCACGACTACCTGTGCGCGGTGGCGCGCGGACTGATCCAGTCGGTGTGCGTCAACACCGGGCGCGGGGCGTACCGGTCGCTGGCGGCCGAGCGGATCCACGTGCACCCCGGCTCGTCGATGTACCGGGAAGACGCCCGGTTCATCGTGGCCGGCGAGATCGTGCGCACCTCGCGGCTGTACGCTCGGTCGGTCTCCCCGTTGCGCTCGGCCATGCTCAGCCGCATCGATCCGCGCTTGGCCGCCGAGCTGGTCCCGGAACCGCGCGGGGGGCGCGGGCGGACCGCCCGCCGCCGCGCCGCGGACGGGCGCGGCCGGGTCCGGGCCGGCGCGGCCAGCGTGCAGCTGGCCGGCGTGAGCCTGCCGCTGTCGGCCGGCAAGGGCGGGCGGCGAGTGGCGGTCCTGGAGTGGCGCGCGGTGCGCGGGCGGCGCGCGGAGCTGGCCGCCGTGAATCGGCGCGACCTGGGCGATCTGCGCGGCGTGATCCGCGAAGACGGCGGCGAGCTGCTGCGCGGCGCGCCACTGGCCGCCATCCTGCAGGCGCTGCCCCACCTGCGCCTCGACGAAGGGGTCCTCCGCTCCTGGCCGGAACGGCGGTTCGACGCGCGCACCGACCGGGCGCCGCTGCTGGCCGCCGCCGAGCTCGCCCTGCGCGTCGCGCCGCGCGGCGCCGGCAGCCGCCGGCTCGGCTTTCTGTCTCTGGCGGCCGACGGCGCCGGCGGCTTCCGTCTGCGCCCGCGCCGCGGCTTGCGCCACGCCGTCGAAGAGACGCTCGGCAGCCTGCATGCGGTGTCCGGCGGCCCCTCCGCGGTGGAACCCGGTTCGCCGGTCGAACCCCGGCTGCGGGCGTTGCTGGCCGAACTGTCGGAAGGATAGGCCGGCGGCCGATCGGCCCGCGCCGGCTGGTCAGCGAGCGGCCGCGGCGAGCACCCGCACGACGTCGGCGCGGTCGACCGCGCGCACGAAGGTGTCGCCCACGCCGCGCTGCAGCACGAACCGCAGCTGGCCCCCGCGGCGCTTCTTGTCGGCCGCCATCGCTGCCACCAGCGCTTCCGGCGGCGCCTCGGCGCCGGCATGCAGCCGAAACCGGAGCGAGCGGAGCAGCGCCATCACCCGCGCGCGGTGCGCGTCCGGGGTGACTCCCAGATGCGCCCCCAGGTCCATCGCCCGGGCGATCCCCCACGCCACCGCCTCGCCGTGGTTCCACGGCCCGAAGCCGGTCACCGCCTCCAGGGCGTGCGCGAAGGTGTGGCCGAGGTTGAGCACGTCGCGCCGGCCGCTCCGCTCGGTCGGGTCGGCCGTGACGATGCCGCCCTTCACCTGCAGGCACCGCCCGATCACCGAGCAGGCGGCTTCCGCGCCGCCGGTGACGGCCTCGGTTCCGTCGCGTTCGAGCGCCTCCACCAGACCGTGGTCGCCAAGCAGCGCGGTCTTGACCACCTCCGCCATCCCGGCGGCGAGCTGCCGCGCCGGCAGGCTCCGCAACGCCCCCGGCCAGATCACCACCTCCGCGGCCGGATAGAACGAGCCGATCAGGTTCTTGCGGCCCGCGTAGTCGATGCCGGTCTTGCCGCCCACCGCCGCGTCGACCATCGCCACCAGGGTGGTCGGGATCAGCGCCAACCGCACGCCGCGCAGGTAGACGGACGCCGCGAACGCGGCGACGTCGCACAGCACGCCGCCGCCCAGAGCGGTGATGCGCGCGCCGCGGTCGAGCCCGGCCCGGTGAGCGGCGTCGATCACGCGCGCGACCGCAGGCCAGTTCTTGTCGGCCTCTTCCGCGTCGATCACCAGCGGCGGCGCCGCCCCTGCCGGCGCCAGCGGCGCGGTGTGACGGTCGCAGACCAGCAGCGCGTTGTCCGGCGGCCCCACGTCGGCGGGCCGCAACGCCCGGACAAAGCGAACGGCGGTGGTGGCCGATCCGAACCGGAACGCCAGATCGCCCGGGACCGAGCCTTCCGGCGCCGCGCCGTCCGTTACCCCGTCCAGGCCGCTTCCCGCCGTGTCAGACGCGCGGCGCCGAGCTCGGGTCGACGTAACGGCCGTCCTTGAGCACCACGAAGTAGAGTTGCGCGGTGTTGTCGTGCGGGTCGACGCCGACCTGGCCGATCGGCGAGCCGACCTGCACCCGGTCGCCCACCTCGACCTGCACCTGCCGGTTGTTGAGGTATCCGTAGACGTACCGGTCGTTGCGCACCAGCACCACGTATCCGAAGCCGCGCTGCGGGCCGGACCAGGTCACCGTGCCGGACGACACCGACCGCACCGGCTGGCCGGCGGCGCCGCGGATCGCCACGCCGTCGATCTTGCCGGTGAGCGGCTGCGGATCGCCATCGGTGGGCCACAGCAACGCGCCGGCCGCCGCGGAATGGCCCGCCGCCGGGCGGCCCGCCAGCGGGCGGCTGGCTACGCCGTCGAGGGTGAGCACCGTCCCCGCCGGCAGATCGCTCGGATCGTCGATGCCGTTGCGCTCCATCAAGTCGCCGGGATCGAGTCCGAACCGCGCGGCGATCGAGTAGACCGTATCGCCCTTGACCATCCGGTAGGTATCGGCGCCCGCCGTCCCCCCGCGCGCCGGCACCGTGCGCGCCTGACTCCCGAGCGCCTGACTTCCGATCGCCTGCCCCGCGCTGACGGACGGCGCGCTGGCCGCCGGCGCCGGACCGGCCGCCGATGCCGGAGCGGCCGGCGCTGCCGGCGCCGGGTTGGCCGGCGAAGCCGCGCTCACCACCGCCACCCCGCCGGCCGGCGTCAGCGGCTGCAGGCCGCCGTAGGTGCCCGGCACCCGCAGGCGCGTTCCGGTCGGGACGTCGGTGACGTCGTCGATGCCGTTGGCCGAGACGAGCTGCTCGACCGGCACGTCGAACTGGCGCGATACGCTGTACAGCGTATCGCCCCGCTGCATGGTGTAGTAGCCGTCCTGGCCGTGGGCACAGCCGGCGGCGCCAACGCAGACCGCCAACAACATGAGCGCTCGCAACACGACAACCCTATCTTCGGTTGCCTGCGGCCCTGGGTTGAGCCACCGGGCCGGCCGGGGCGGCGCCGCGCAACGAACGGCAAAGCGCGCCGTGCAAAAGCACGGCGCGCTCATGACTCGGGCTGGGGAGATTCGAACTCCCGACCTCTCGGTCCCGAACCGAGCGCGCTAGCCGCTGCGCCACAGCCCGCAGTCGTTCTTTCGGGAGCGACGGGACTTGAACCCGCGGCCTCCGGCTTGACAGGCCGGCGCGATAACCAGCTTCGCTACGCCCCCTCTGGTCAGTCACTCCAATATGCCATGCCTTCAACACCGTGTCAAGCGCCCCGCATCGACTGATCGGCGGCCGATCCGTTGACAGCGGCGGGCCGGCGTGACTACCTTCCGCATCCATGGCGCGGGGCGGCAATCCGCTGTCCGTAGACGTACGCAAGAACCGGTCGTACCTGCTCTACGGGTTCAGCATCGTGGTGATGGTGATCATCGGCGTGTCGATGATCGGTACGTTGGCCCCGACCGGGCTGGACGGCGCGCAGCCGGCCTCGGTGTTCGGCACCTTCGACGGTCAGGAGATTTCGTTCAGCCCCACCAACTACCTCGGCGCCGCGTACCGGTGGCACTACCGCGACCTGTCGACACGGCTGCCGGAAGACACCGATCGGCGGCAGCTGCTCTACCAGGTCTGGCAGCGGGCGTACCGCGACGCGCTGATGCACGCCGCCCAGGTGCGCGCGGCCGCCGCCGGCGGCGTGCACGTGTCGCAGCAGGGCGTCGACCGCAGCTTCATCGAATCGGTAGCCGCCTACGAGGACCTGGCCGAGATGCCGGTGACGACGCGGGAGGGGAACCTGGAGCGCGTGCGCGAGGTGATGACGCGCCAGCGGTACGTGGACGACCTGACCGGCGGCCGCCTCAGCAGCGCCGCCGAAGTCGCGTTCTACGAGGAGATGATCGGACGTGAACGCCGCTTCGAGTTCGTCAGCTTCACCGACGGCTCCTATCCCGACGCGGAGGCCGCCGCGTACGGGGAAGCCAACGCGGCCGACTTCCGCCGCATCGACGTGAGCCGCATAGAGCTGCGCAGCGCCGACGCCGCCGCGCAGGTCCGGGAGCGCATCCTGTCCGAGACCGCCACGTTCGAGGATCAGGCGCGCGCTCACTCGCAGGACCCGTACCGCGATCAGGGCGGCGACGTCGGTTTCCAATACTTCCACCAGCTGAGCGGGGACTTCGCCGATCCGCAGGCCGCCGAGCAGGTGTTCGCCCTTGCCCGGGACGGCGTCTCCGAGGTGCTGGCAGGCCGGCAGGATGACGTCTTCTACCTGTACCGCGCCAACAGCCCGGTCATAGAACCGGACTTCGCGGACGCGGACACCATCGCCGCGGTCCGGGCGTACCTGCTGACGCAGGAGCGCGGCCGGGTAGAGGACTACGTTCTGGCGCAGGGCGACCGATTCGTCGTGGCGGCGTCGCAGAGCGACTTCCATGCGGCGGCGGCCGAGGCCGGCCTCACCGTGCACGCAACCGAGTGGTTTCCGATCAACTTCCGCAACGCCGCGTCGTGGCGGCCGGTGGCCGCCGCGGACGGCCAGCCGCTGCTGTCCGGCGCCGCCGACTTCGAGGAGTTCTTCCGGCAGGGCTTTGCCCTGCAGCGGGCCGGCGACGTGTCGGCGCCGATCCGCCTGCCCGATGGCGTGGTCGTCCTGCGCTTGCTGGAGGAACGGCAGGCCGCGCCGGAAGACCTGCAGACGGTCGCCGGCGGCAGCGTCTTCGAGTGGTTCACGGCGCAGGCGCTCAACGCCGACCTGGAGCAGTGGATCGGCGCCAGCGGCTTGTGGCAGGACAACTTCGGTCCGGCGTTCGCCGCCACCATCGCCAACACCGGCGGCTGAGCCGCTCGTCTACGCGCGCCGCTCAGCGGCCTACGTATCCGCGCCGCGCAGCACGGCTACGAACGCGTCCTTGGGCACCTGCACCGATCCCACCGCCTTCATCCGCTTCTTGCCGGCCTTCTGGCGCTCCAGGAGCTTGCGCTTGCGGGTCACGTCGCCGCCGTACAGCTTGGCGGTGACGTCCTTGCGATAGGCGTTGATCGTCTCGCGGGCGATGATCTGACCGCCGATCGCGCCCTGGATCGGGATCTTGAACTGGTGGCGGGGAATCTCGTCGCGCAGCTTGCGGCACACCTCGCGCGCGCGCCGCACCGCCGAGCCGCGGTACACCAGCTGCGCCAGCGCGTCGACCGGCTGGCCGTTGAGCAGCAGGTCCAGACGCACGATGTCCGTGTCGCGGTAATCGGCCACGTCGTAGTCGAACGACGCGTAACCGCGCGTGACCGACTTGAGCCGATCGTAGAAGTCGGTGACGATGTCGGCCAGCGGCAGGTCGAAGCGGAGCTCCATGCGCGTCTCATCCAGGTAGTTGAGCGATTGCTGGATGCCGCGCCGGTCCAGGCAGGTGGTGATCACCGCGCCGACGTACTGGGACGGCGTGATGATCGACGCGCGGACGTACGGCTCCCGCACCTGCTCTATGGCGCCCGCGTCGGGATATTCGCCGGGGGTGTGCACGCTGATCTGTGATCCGTCCTGCAACCGCACGCGGTACTCCACCGACGGCGCGGTGAGCACCACGGCCAGCCCGAACTCCCGCTCCAGGCGCTCCTGCACCACCTCCAGGTGGAGCAGGCCCAGAAACCCGCAGCGGAACCCGAACCCCAGCGCCACCGACGACTCCTTGGCAAAGCTGAGCGTGGAGTCGTTGAGCTGCAGCCGCTCCAGGCCGGCGGCCAACTCGTCGTACCGGTCGGCGTCGAGCGGATAGATCGCCGCGAAGACCACGGGCTTCGCTTCCCGGAAGCCGGGCAGCGGCGCGGCGCAGGGGCGCTCGGCGGCCGTGATGGTGTTGCCGACCCGCGCGTGGCCCACCGACCGGATGCCGGCGATCAGGTAGCCGACCTCGCCGGCGCTCAGGGCGGCGGCCGGCTGCGGCTTGATCCCGAACAGCCCCAGTTCCTCCACCCGGTAGGCCGCCGTGTCGCCCGCCCAGAAGCGTATGCGGTCGTCCGGAACGATCCGCCCGGCCACCACGCGGACGTGCACCACCACGCCGCGGTACGGGTCGTAGACGGAGTCGAAGACCAGCGCCTGCAGCGGCGCGTCAGGGTTCCCGTCCGGGGCCGGGATGCGGGTGACGATCGCCTCCAGGAGCTGCTCGACGCCCTGGCCGGTCTTTGCCGAGACCGGCACCGCCCCGTCGCCGTCGAGCCCCAGGTCCCGTTCGATCTGCGCGCGCGTGCGGTCGACGTCGGCTGCCGCCAGATCGACCTTGTTGATCACCGGGATCACTTCCAGGTCGTGCTCCAGCGCCAGGTAGTAGTTGGCCAGCGTCTGCGCCTCCACGCCCTGGGTGGCGTCGACCAGCAGCACCGCGCCCTCGCAGGCGCTGATCACCCGCGACACCTCGTAGGTGAAGTCGACGTGGCCGGGCGTATCGACCAGGTTGAGCAGGTATCCGGCGCCGTCGCGCCGGTACGGCAGCGAGATCGCCTGCGACTTGATGGTGATGCCCCGCTCCTGCTCGATCTCCATGCTGTCGAGCAGCCGGTCGTGAAAATCGCGGTCGGAGACGACCCGGGCGCGCTGGATGAACCGGTCGGCCAGCGTCGACTTGCCGTGGTCGATGTGGGCGATGATGCAGAAATTGCGAATGCGCTGGCGCACCGGTCTCGACTCCTATCGGGCGCGGCGCCGCCGCGTTCCGGGTCCCTCCGTCAGGCCGGCCGGCCTTCGGCCAGCGCGCCGCCGGCGGACGGATCGCCGTCGCGCTCCGGCAGACCGAGCAGAATGCGTATCTCGGAGTCATCGACCGTCTCCCGCTCCAGCAGCGCCTTGGCCAGCATCCGCAGCTGATCGTCGTTGCGTTGCAACAGATCGGTAGCCTCTTGCAGCCGCGACGACATGATGGCGCCCACCTCCTGGTCGATGTGCCGGGCGGTCTCCTCCGAGTAGTCCTTGTGCCGGGCGATCTCCTTGCCCAGAAAGATCGGTTCGTCCTTCTGGCCGTAGGAGACCGGCCCCAGCGTGTCGCTCATGCCCCATTCGCACACCATGCGCCGCGCCATTTCGGTAGCCTGTTCGATGTCGTTCTGAGCGCCGGTGCTGGTCTCTCCGTACCGCAGCTTCTCGGCGGCGTAGCCGCCCATCATGATGGTGATGCGGTCGAGCAGCCACCCCTTGCCGCGCGTGTACTTGTCGTTTTCCGGCAGCGAGAAGGAGACGCCCAACGCCCGCCCGTGCGGGACGATCGTCACCTTGTGCAGGGGATCGGCGTGCTCCAGGTGATAGTGGAGCAGGGCGTGGCCGGCCTCATGAAAGGCGATCATCTCCCGCTCGGCCGGCTGGATCACCTTGGAGCGGCGCGCCAAGCCCATCATGATCTTGTCGCGCGCCTCTTCCAGATCGGCCATGCCGACCTGATCCTTGCCGTTGCGGGCGGCCAGCAGCGCCGCTTCGTTGACGATGTTGGCCAAGTCCGCCCCCGAGCAGCCCGGCGTGGCGCGCGCCACCCGGTTGATGTCGACGTCGGCGCCGACCGGCACCTTGCTGCTGTGGATCTTGAGGATCTCCTCCCGGCCCTTGACGTCCGGCATGTCGACCACGACCTGCCGGTCGAAGCGGCCGGGCCGCAACAGCGCAGGGTCGAGCACGTCCGGCCGGTTGGTCGCCGCTATGATGATCACCCCGTCCTTGGTCTCGAAGCCGTCCATCTCCACCAGCATCTGATTGAGCGTCTGCTCGCGCTCGTCGTGGCCGCCGCCGTAGCCGGCGCCGCGCGTGCGTCCGACCGCGTCGAGCTCGTCGATGAACAGGATGCAGGGGGCGTGCCGGCGGCCCTGCTCGAACAGGTCGCGGACGCGGCTGGCGCCCACGCCCACGAACATCTCCACGAAGTCGGAACCGGACATGTGAAAGAACGGCACGTTCGCCTCGCCGGCGATCGCCTTGGCCAGCAGCGTCTTGCCGGTTCCCGGCATACCGACCAGCAGCACCCCCTTGGGGATCTTGGCGCCGATGCGCGAGAACTTGGCCGGGTTGCGCAGGAACTCGACCACCTCTTCCAGCTCGTACTTGGCCTCTTCCTGACCGGCCACGTCGGTGAAGCTGATCTTCTTGCTGGTGTCCAGGTAGCGCTTGGCGCGGCTCTTGCCGAACGAGAAGGCGCGGTTGCCCGAGCCCTGCACCTGGCGAAACATGAACCAGATGAAGAAGATGCCGAGCACCCACGGCAGGAACTCCAGGAACACCCGGAACGGCGACACCGGCTTGGGGCCGCCGGTGATCCGCACGCCGCTGGTCTCCAGGCGGGTCAGGAGCTGCGGATCGTGGTAGGGGATGGTGGTCTTGAACGGCCCCCGGTCCCGGCGCAGGTTGCCCAGGATCTCGAAGCCGTCGACGATCTTGACGTCGTCCACCTCGTTCTGATCGACGTACGCCAGAAAGACCGAATACGGTATCTCCGTCGCAAAGCCGCGCTCGTTGTTGTAGACGACCAGCAGCACGAACAGCGCGATCAGACCGAGCAGCGTGATCAACGCGATCCGGTTGTTGAACGGCAGCTTGGGCAACCCCGGATCGGGCTTTTTGGGCTCTTGCGAACGGTTACTCACGACTCCTCCTTCACGCGGCCCACCGCGACAACCGCGCCCGCGCCGACGCCTTCATCGGCGCACCGAGTGCTCAGCGCGTCCGGACAGCCGAACGCAGCGCCGCAGACCGCCAGCACTCCACGGCGGTCGGCGACCACGGGGATCATCCACCGGCGCGCTTCCGGCGTTCCCCACTCGCGCAGCAGGGCGGCGAGCGGCTTCACGCCGGCGCCCAGGCGGATACGGTCTCCGGGCCGACACGACCGCACCAGGAGAGGGCCGTCAACGGAGGCGATCCGCAGTACGCTGGCCGCCGTTCGTTCGCCGGCGCCGGGCTCCGCTCTGCGGACTTCGATCGGGGTCTCCGGTATTCTATACGATCCGCTCCTTACGGCTTCCCAAAGATAGCCGGTTCCGGCGCCGCGGACAACCGCCGCCGACATGACCAGATGGGCGGCGGCGCGCTCGATGACCACGCCGTGCCCGGCGGCGCGCACCCGTTGCGCGCCGCGCGCCGCCGCCTGCAGCACGGGGAGCAGGAACCGGCGCGGCAGCCGGCGCGGCCCGGCGCCGCGCAGCAGCCGGTCGTACCCCTGGTAGAGCGCCTCCAGCTGCAGGGCCGGCGCGGAGGCGCGGAACGCCTGCCACGGGACGGCGATGCCGAAGGCGGTCCGCCGCCACGGCAACCGCTCGGCGGCCTGCTCCGCCACGAACGTCCGGGTCGTCTCCGCCTGCCGGCCCAGGTCGGCCAGACGCGCCGCGGCGCCGGGGAAGCGGCGCTCGACGTCGGCCAGCAGGCGCCGCACCCGGTTGCGGGTAAAGCGCGGATCGCCGTTCTGGGCGTCGCGCCGGAACGGCAGCCGCTCGGCCCGCAGCCACGCGCGCAGGTCGTCGCGGCGTAGCGCCTCCAGCGGGCGGATGATGCGGCCGCGGCGCGCCGTCATGCCGCCCAGGCCGGCGACGCCCGCGCCCTGCAGCGCGCGCATCAGCACGGTCTCGGCCCGATCGTCGGCGGTGTGCCCCACGGCGATCCAGTCGGCGCCGCACTCGCCGGCCAGGCGCTCCAGAAAACCGTAGCGCGCGGCGCGGGCGGCCGCCTCGGGACCGCCCGCAGCCGGCGGTCCACCCGCAGCCGGCCGACCGTCCGCAGCCGGCGGACGGCGCGAAGCGAGCGGATCGCCCTCAGCCGGCGGATCACCCTCCCCGGCGGGCGGGCCGGCCGCCGCGCCGACGGCCTCGATGCGGTCGCCGGCGGCGCCGACGCGCAACGGCACGCCCAATCGGCGCGCGGCCGCGCGCGCGTGGCCGACGTCGCCGTCGATCGCCGGCCGCGGGCGCAGGCCGTGATCGAAGTAGGCGGCGATCACCCGTATGCCGAGCCGCGCGCGCAGCCGGCACAGCAGCGCCAACAGCGCCGTCGAATCGGGGCCGGTCGAATAGGCGGCGGCCACCGTCTGGCCGCGCCGCACGCCGAACGACCGCAGCGCCCGCTCCACCTCCGCGGCGATCGCCCGATGCCGGTTGTCCTCAGGGGGGCCGGCCTCAGGTCGGAGCGTAGGAGTTGAGGGCATGCATCACCCGATCGATCGGCTCGTCGACCAGGCGCAGCACGTGGTCTGCGGCAAAGCGCTCGGCCGCTTCGATCCGCTGCCGGTCGGCGGCGCCGGGGGCGGTGAGCACGTGTCCGACCACGTCGCCGGCGGCGTCCGGCCGGCCGACGCCGATCCGGAGCCGCGGGAACCCGCCGCCGCCCGCCGCGGCGATGAGCGACGCCAGCCCGTTGTGGCCGCCCGCCGAACCGGAGCGCTTCAGGCGCACCGCTCCCGCCGGCATGTCGATCGAGTCGCAGATCACCAGGAGCTGCGCCAGCCGGCAGCCGCTGAGGCGCAGCAACGCGGCCAGCACGTCGCCGGAGCGGTTCATCATGGTGAGCGGCTCGGCCAGGAAGACGGCGCTGCCGGAGCCGGCGCCGCCCGCAACGCGGGCGACGGCGTAGCGGCCGATCCCGCGCCGCTTCAGGCGGGCGCCGGCCGCATGCGCCAGCGCCTCCACGATGCGAAAGCCGACGTTGTGCCGGGTGCCGGCGTAGCGCGGTCCGGGATTGCCCAGACCGACCACCAGCAGCCGGCTCCCGTGTTCGGCCGGCCTACTCCTCCGCGTCCGTATCGTCGGCGGCCTCGCCGGCATCTTCGACCTCGGACTCATCGGCTTCCTCTTCCGCCTCCTCGGCCGCGCGGTGCGCGACCAGGCAGACCACCTGATCCTGTGGACTGAGGACGCGCACGGCGTCCGGGGTGTCGAGCTCGCGCACGTGGATCGACTGGCCGCCGTCCAGCCCTTCTATGGCGACCTCCAGGCTCTCCGGCAGGTCCTTGGGCAGGCACTCGACGTGCAGGTCGCGCAGCAGCGTCTCCAGGATGCCGCCCTGGCGCACGCCGACCGGCGTGCCGACGAAGCGTAGCGGGACGTGCGTGCGCAACGCGCGGCCGGCCACCACCTCCAGAAAGTCGACGTGCAGCAGGGTGTCGGTGATGCGGTCGGTCTGGTAGTCCTTGATCAGCACGTCGCGGTCGCCGCCGCCGGTGGCCAGCGAGATGATGGTGCTTTCGGAAGCGCGGCGGAACAGCCGCTCCGCTTCCTTGGCGTCCACGGATATCGACTCCGCCTCCGCCGCCCCGTACACTACCGCCGGTACCCGCCCGGCGCGGCGCAGCCGGCGGGATTCCCGCTTCCTGGTCTTCGATCGGGGTTCAGCCCGCAATGCCAATCGCTCCATCGTCAAACGCTCCATTCACCTGCTTGGGTAGTCATCTGGGACGGCAGGATTCGAACCTGCGAATGCCGGTACCAAAAACCGGTGGCTTACCGCTTGCCGACGTCCCATCAACGCACAACTATACCCGCGGTGAGCCGACAATGGAAACCGTTGCTCTGACGCCGCGCCCCGCCCCGGCCGGGCGGGCGACCGCCGTGGACGACGACCCGGACGACTACGACGAGTTCGACGACTTCGACGATGACGAAGACGACGATGAGATCGACGGCGAGGACGACGACCTCGACGACGAGGACTTCGACTACGACGAAGACGATGAGGACGCGGACGAGGAAGACGAAGACGAGTTTGACGACGCCTTCGACGACCCGGAGGAGGACGCCTACTACGTCAAGGCCCGGCCCTACGCCAAGGCCCGGCCCTACGCCAAGGGCCGGCCGCCGAACACGATCGGACTGTGGAACCAGAGCCGCTCCAGCTCGTAGAACCGGCGCTGCTCCTCCATCATGAGGTGGATCACCACGTCGCCCAGGTCGACCAGCACCCAGCCGCTGTCGTCCGGGGCCCGGCGCAGGCTGTGGCCGGCGCGGCCCCGGCCGGCCCCCAACCGGCGCAGGGCGGCGTCGAGGTGGCGCAGCACGCCGCGCAGGTGGGCGTGACTCCGCGTGGTGGCGATCACGAAGTAGTCGGTCCAACCGCTCGCCCGGCTCACGTCCAGGACCATCGTCTCTTCGGCCTGATGCTCGACCAGCAGCTCGGCGACGGCGACCGCCGTCCGCTTGCTGTCAGGCTCCCGGCCCGCCGGCCCGGTGTCGGCCGTCATGCTCATCGGCAGAACCGGCCGTTGAAGTCGCGGCCCAGAATCACGGTCACGTCGGCGGCGGCCGGGTCAGGGCCGGCGCCGACGTCCGGCGCGGCGCTCACCTCGCAGCGGATCGCTTCCGCGGCGCCGGCCGCCGCGCTCGCCGCCGCGTCGCCGGCGCCGCGGCGGGCGAAGATCAGGGTGCGCTGGTGGTCGTGGTGGCCGGCGTTGTCGATCGCCACGATGCGGAAGCCGAAGCTCTCGAACACGGTGGCCGCCTGCGCGGCCAGGCCGGTGGTGCGGGTGCCGTTGAGCACCGCCACCGACGGGGCCAGGTCCGCGTCGCCGGCGGCCAGCGGCACCGACAGGGCGGCCTCGGTCTGGCGGACCGTCTCCCGCAACACCGCGCCCTCGTCGTGGGGAAACAGCAACCGGCGGCCGCTCACCTCCTGGACCCTGCCGAGCACCCGCCGCAGGATGACGCGGTCGGTGTCGAGCCCCGCCAGCGCGGCGAGCAGCCGTTCAAACGCGCGCCGGCTCAGGTCCGTGGCCACCGACGAGTACAGCAGCCGCTGCGCGGCCGGGTCGGCCAGCACCTCGGCGCCGTCGGCGATCGACCGCAGCACCGCCTGCGTCAACCGGTGCACACGTTCGACGCGCTCCGCCTCCGGCTCTTCGGCGGCGCGGTACGACAGGTAGTCGCGCGCCATGTCGCCGTCGACCACGACGCTGCCGGACGGCAACGGTACGCGGCGCTCCCCGCCGGCGACCGGAATCGGGTCCGGGATCACCACCTCCACCCCGCCCAGCACGTCGATGATCCGGCCCAGACCGTCGTACGACAGGTCGACGTAGAAGTCGACGTCGATGCCGAGCAGCCGGCCGAGCCGCTCGACCAGCGGGGCGTGGCCGGCCGGGTCGTACAGGGCGGCGATCGCATCCATCCGCTCCCCGTCGAGCACCACGCCGATCCATCCCGGCACGAACAACAACGCGGCGCGGCCGGTTCCGGCGTCGAGCATGAGCACTTCGAACGACGGTTGCGGATCGTCGATCGGCAGCATGAACGCCACGGCGATGCTCCCGCCCGCGTCGATCAGGTCGGTCACCGCATCGGAACGGAGCCGGGCGTAGCCGAACGCGAACGCGCCGGCGGCGATGGCCGCGATGAGGCCGGTGATCACCCCGGTCACCGCCCGCCCGCGGCGGCCGCCGGTCACCCTCATGCGGTCCGGTACAGGCGGTGGGAGCGGATGTACCGGATCACCGCCGGCGGCGTCAGGTGATCGACCGCCAGACCGGCGCGCAGCCGGTCGCGGATGAGCCGGGAGGAGAGCGGCAGCCGGACGTTGCCGACCACGCGATGCGGAAACGGCAGCGGCGCGCCGGGTTCGCTCCGCCGGCCCAGTATCAGCTCCGCCTCCCGCGCCAGTTCCGGCGCCCGCCGCCAGCTGTGGTAGCCGGCGGCCAGATCGTCGCCGATGATCACGCCCAACCGTCCGCCGGCCGCGTCGATCGCGCGCACCGTGTCGATGGTGTAGGAGACCCCGCCGCGGTCGATCTCGCACGAGTCGACCCGGAAGGCGGGATCGCCGGCGACCGCCAGGCGGACCATCTCCAGCCGGTGCGCGCCGCCGGCCAAGTCGTCCACCTCCTTATGAGGCGGCACGTTGGCCGGTATGAAGAGCACCCGCCCGTAGCCGAGCTCCGCGCACACGCACGCGGCGAGGTGAAGGTGACCGTTGTGGATCGGATTGAAGGTTCCGCCGAAGATCGCGGTCTTCACGCCGTGCCGGCCGGGGCGGATCAACGCGCGACGGGCTGCTCCGCCGGATCGCCGGCGTCGATGCGGACGAACTTTCGATTCCGGCGCCGATAGAAGGTGACCAGACCGGACGACCGCGCGAACAGCGTGTCGTCCCGGCCGCGGCCGACGTTGGGGCCGGGATGGACCCGCGTGCCCCGCTGCCGCACCAGGATCGCGCCGGCCGGCACCCGCTCGCCGCCGTAGCGCTTGACGCCGAGCCGGCGGCCGATCGAGTCGCGGCCGTTGCGCGAGCTGCCGCCCCCTTTCTTGTGAGCCATGCGCTCCCCCTTTACCCGGTTGCGGGTTCGTCGACGACGTCCTCGACGTCCTCGATCACCAGCCGCGTGAACCGCTGGCGGTGCCCGATGGTCCGTTGCGTCCGCTTGCGGCGGCGGTAGGTGGCCACGCGGAGCTTCTTGCCCCGCTCCTCACCGGCGACCCGGGCGCGCACCCGCGCGTCGGCGACGTACGGGTCACCGACGCGGACGCGGCCGCCGTCCGACAGCAGCAGCACCGAGTCGAAGTCGACCGTCTGCTCCGCCGGCGCCGCCATGCGATCGACCACGATTTCGGCGCCGGGCCGCACGCGGTACTGCTTTCCCTTGATCTCTACCAGCGCGTACACGCCCACACGGTAGTACGGCCGGGCGGTTGCGGTCAAATGCCGTCAATCGGCAGCGGTTTGACCGGCGGCGGGGCCGGCCCGTACGCTCGGCGTCCGGCCGGAGTGGTGAAACGGCAGACACTGGGGACTTAAAATCTCCTGGTCCGAAGCGGACCGTACCGGTTCGAATCCGGTCTCCGGCAGCCGGCCGCCGGCGCCGCCGCGGCAGGTCGCCGCGCGCCGCCGTTCGGTGGTACAATGTACCCGTCATGGCTACCGTTCGTCGGTTCGCGACCTTCCTGGGACTCTTCGCATGCCTGCTCGCCGCAGGCACGTCCGCCTTCGCCCAACTGCCGGAGGGCTTGGCGTCGCTCTCTGCCGAGGAGAGGGCGGAGATGGCCGAGTCGTACTACCTGTCCGGCCTTCAGTACCGCGAGGTCGGCGGCAAGGACGATCTGGCCGAAGGCATGATCGCGCTCGCCTTCCGCCTCGACCCCGGCCTCGATCCGCAGGCGATCGCCGACGACCCGCCGCCGCAGCTGGCGCCGCCGGCCGCCGTGGACGCGGCGGAGCCGGCGCCGGTCGATACGACCGCCTGGACGGCCAATCTGGTCGTCTCCAAGCTCCTGCGCGTGGCCGGCGCGTTGCTGGACGGCGACGCCGGCGCGATCACGGACGCGCTCGACGGGTCGGTGTACGTGGCCAGAGGCAGCGTCACGCGCGGGCAGGCGCACGGCTTGCTGCAGGCGCTGTTCGAGCGGAGCTCGCTGGCCGGCGTTGCGCTGAGCGACATCTACGACACCGGCAGCATGACGGTGGCGCCGTTCGGCGGGACCGGCGCGCTGGCCGACGCCGTGCAGGTGAGCCTGGAAGCGCGCATGGACCTGTCGGACACCGTGCCGTTCTGGGCCGGCCGGCAGCGGTTCGTGCTGCGCCCCGTCGACGGCGACTGGGTGATCTCGGCGGTGCTCTTCGGGGACGGACAGCTGCCGGCAGGCTGGTCGCCGGCGCCGATGGAGTCGGCGGCAGCCGCCGAACGGCGCCTGCGCGCCGCAGCCGCCCGCACCAAGGAGATGGCGGACCGGGCGGCGGTCGTGCAGGCGTTGCTCTCCGGCGTCGACCGCTTCCTGGAGAAGGACACCGACGGCGTGCTGGCCGCGATCGACGACACGCTGCTGCTGCCGGACGGATCGTCGGTGACCCACCAAGGCGTGCGGGCGCTGCTGGACGCCTACTTCGCCGCCTCCCCGTACCGCGGCCTCGACGCCCGCGACATCCTCACGGTGGGGCGGGCGTCGCCGCTCGGCGGCGGCGACGGGTACCGGGTCGAAGTCAGCTTTGAGGATCGGTATCAGGAGGCGTTGCCGCCGGTTCGCTCCGGGCAGAGTCTGGACCTGCGGGAGGCTGACGGCCGCTGGGTGGTCTTCGCCATATCCTGAACGCTTCCACGTAGCCGCAGTCATCCGGCAGGTAGCGGGAGAACAGGGCGTGGAAGATGGTGAGGCGCTTGCAGTTGGAGCAGGTCGACAGCCGTGACTCGTACACCGTGCAGAGTTGCGTGGAGACGTCCAGGAACCGGCACGGCGAAGCGCGGTCTATGACCAGCTGGCCGTCCACCCGGTCACGGCGGTAGCAGCACTGTCCGCATTGCGTACACAGATCGTCCCACTTGCGCTGCAGGTCGGCGAACACGGGCCGCAGCTTAGCGCGAACGCGCCGCCGGCCGCCACCGCCCGCGCGTGGCTCCATCACTACGGGCCGGCCGCGGTGTCCGCGCTGGCCGTGCCGCTGGCCCTCCCCAACGAGCTGGCGCCGCTCGGCAACCCGCTGCTCGGACCGTTTGCGTTCGCGCCGCTGTTCCTGTCGATCTACCGGAGCCGCAGTTACGCGCAGGCCGCCGCCGCCGCCGCGCTGTTCATGGCGGTCGCCACGCCGCTGTCGTACTACTGGCTGCTCTACTTCCGGGAGTTCGCGCTCTGGACGCTCGGCGGCCCGGTGCTCGGCTACACGCTGTTCGGCGCGCTGCTGGGACCGGTGCTGCGCGGCGCGGCGGTCGCCGCCGGGCGGCTGCGGCCGTACGCCGTCGCCGCCGCCTGGACGGTCTACGAGTTCCTCAAGTCGTCGGGCTTCCTCGGCTTTCCGTGGGGACTGGCCGCCTACCCCGTGAACGCGGTCACCCCGCTGATCCAGTTCACGGCGCTCACCGGCGTGTGGGGCCTTTCGCTGCTGATGGCGCTGGCCAACGCCGCGGCGGCCGAAGGAGTCGCGGCGGCCGAAGGCATCGCCGCCGCCGAAGGCATCGGGGGCAAAGGGATGCTGCGGCCGCGGCGCCGGCAGCCGGTGCGCGCCTACCTGCTAGTCGCCGCGCTGGCGATCGGCGCGTTGGGCTACGGCGCGCTCCGCATCGGCGGCGATGCGGCGCGGGACCCGGCCTCCGAGCCGCAGCCGGCCTCCGAGCCACCGACGCTGTTCCGGGTCGCCCTGATCCAGCACAACCGGGACCCGTGGGGAGGCGACGACCGCGACGAGAGCATCCGCACCCTGATGCGGCTCACGCGCGGGGCGGTCGACCGGGCCGCCCCCGACCTGATCGTCTGGAGCGAGACCGCGCTGCTCGCCCCCCCGGCCGGCCCCTACGCTGGCTACTCCGTCAACGCGGCCGGCGAAGTCGTCAACTACTACGACCGCAACCCGGCCGGCGATCCGCTCGCCGCGTTCCTGCGCGGCCTGGACGCCCATCTGCTCACCGGCGCCCCGCACTTCGATCCGCCGGCGCAGAGCAACGCCACCTTCCTGATCGGCCCGGGGGGGCGGTGGATCGACCACTACGCCAAGCAGCAGCTGGTGCCGTTCGCCGAAGCGGTGCCGTACTGGGACGTCGGCTTCATGCGCCGCTTCTACCGCTCGACGGTCGGCATCGGCCGCGGCTGGACGGCGGGAGACCGGCCGGCGGTCTTCACCGTCCCCGCAGCCGGCGGCCGCAGCGTGCGTCTGTCGACGCCGATCTGCTTCGAGGACGCCTTTCCCGCCCTCAACCGGCGCTTCGTACGCGCCGGCGCGGAGCTGCTGGTCAACGTCACCAACGACTCCTGGTCGCGCACCGTGTCGGCGGAGACCCAACACCTGGCGGCGGCCCGCTTCCGGGCGGTGGAGACCGCGCGCCCGTTGCTGCGCGCCACCAACGGCGGCATTACCGTAGCGCTCGACGCGTACGGCCGGCCGATTCCGGGATCGGCGCTGGCGCCGTTCACGGAGGACGCCGCTCCGGTCACATTGCGCCTGCCGGCGGCCCCGGCCACCACTCCGTATACGCGCTACGGGGACTACCTGCCGGCCGCCCTGATCATCGTTCTGATCGCCGCGCTCGTCCGGCATGCAGCCAGAAGCGGCCGCCGTCGGCGATCACCCGGCACGGCGCGTCGAACAGCCGCGACAACCGCGCGCCGGTGAGCTGGGCGGCAGGCGGTCCGGCGCTCACGCCGGCGCCCGCCTTCATCAGCAGCACCCCGTCATAGGCGGCGTCGAGCTCCTCGATGCCGTGCGTGACGTAGACGACCGCTGCCGCCGACCGGCCGGCCGACTCGCTCAGCGCGGCCAGGAACTCCTCACGCGCGCGCGGATCGAGCCCCGCGCACGGTTCGTCCAGCAGCACCAGCGCCGGATGCGCCGCGAACGCGCGCGCGATGAGCGCGCGTTGCCGCTCGCCGGTCGACAGCGTGACGAACCGCCGGCCGCGCAGGGACGCCATGCCGGCTGCGCGCAAGGCCGCCTCCGCGCGGTCCGTCTCGTCCGGGGTCATGCGGTCATACACCACGAAGGCGCCGCGCATCCCGGCGACGACGGTCTCCAGCACGGTCTGGAAGCGCGGCATCCAGCCCAGCAGGTCGGCGTGAACCCAGGCGATGGCGCGCCGCAACCGGCCAAGATCGACCCGCCCGACCCGGTGGCCGAGCAGGTCGACGGTGCCGGAGGTGGGATGGGCGCGGCCGGCCAGCAGGGTGAGCAACGTGCTCTTGCCGCAGCCGTTGGGACCGAGCACCGCCCAGCGCTCCCCCCGTTCGACCGACCAGCTGACGCCGTTCAGGATCGGCGACGCGTCGACGCGGAAGGTGACGCGGTCGAGCGCGAACGCCGGCGACCGGCCGCGCCCCGGAGCCGCCACGCCGGCGGCGTCAGTCGCTGACGGCCGAGGTGTTCATCGAGCGCAGGAACGCGTCGTTGGTCTTGGTCTTGCGCATCTTCTCGATCAGCAGCTCGGCGATCTGCAGCTCGTCCATGGGGCCGAGCACCTTGCGCAGGATCCACAGCTTGGCCAGCTCCTGATCGTTCAGCAGCAGCTCTTCCTTGCGGGTGGCGGTCTGCTTGACGTTGATCGCCGGGTAGATCCGGCGGTCGGCGATCTTGCGGTCAAGGCGCACCTCCATGTTGCCGGTGCCCTTGAACTCCTCGAAGATCACTTCGTCCATGCGGCTGCCGGTCTCGATCAGGCCGGTGGCGACGATCGTGAGGCTGCCGCCGTGCTCGACGTTGCGGGCCGCGCCGAAGAAGCGCTTGGGCTTGTGCAATGCGTTCGAGTCGACGCCGCCGGACAGTATCTTGCCCGACGTCGGCACGGTCTGGTTGTAGGCGCGCGCCAAGCGGGTGATCGAGTCGAGCAGGATCACCACGTCGCGCCGGTGTTCGACCAGCCGGCGCGCCTTTTCGATCACCATCTCCGCGACCTGCACGTGCCGCGTGGCCTGTTCGTCGAACGTGGAGGAGACCACCTCTCCCTTGACGTTGCGCTGCATGTCGGTCACCTCTTCGGGCCGTTCGTCGATCAGCAGCACGATCAGAAAGACCTCCGGATGATTCTCCGTGATGGCGTTGGCGACCCGTTGCAGCAGCATGGTCTTGCCGGCGCGGGGCGGCGACACGATCAGCCCGCGCTGCCCCTTTCCCAGGGGGCAGAACAGGTTCATCATGCGCGTTTCCAGGTTGCCGTCGGCGGTCTCCAGGTTGAAGCGTTCGTCCGGATAGAGCGGCGTCAGGTTGTCGAACGGCACGCGGTTCTGGGCGACGACCGGCGGATGGCCGTTGACCGTCTCCACCCGCAGCATGGCGAAGAACCGTTCGCCGTCCTTGGGCGGGCGGATCTGACCGTGCACGGTATCGCCGGTCTTGAGGTTGAAGAGCCGTATCTGCGACGGCGACACGTAGACGTCGTCGGGGCCCGGCAGGTAGCTGTGGACGGGCGACCGCAGAAAGCCGTAGCCGTCCGGCAGTATCTCCAGCACGCCGTGGGCGTAGATCACGCCGCCCTTGCCGTGCGTGTGCTCCTTGAGGATGGCGAAGATCACCTCCGCCTTCTTCATCCCGACCAGAGACTCCCCATTGATGCCGATGGCGGCCGCCTGCGTGCGCAGGTCCGGCAGGTCCTTGACCGCAAGGTCGCCGATCAGGAGTTTCTCGCGCGGCGCGCCGTCGTCCTTGGCGGCGAGGTGCGCGCCGTCGCGGCCGGCGGTCATCGCCTGCTTCTCCGCAGCCTGCTCGGCCTGGGCGACCGCAGCCTGTTGCGCCAGCGTGCCGTCGACGCCGTCGAAGCCTTCCTTGACGTCGATCCTGATCTTCTTGCGCGATCGTGAACGTCTGCTCGTATTCTTTTCCGGCATGTTGCTCCCCGGGGGCACCCGCGGGATCGGCGCGCGGCCGTTCCGTCCGGTACCAAAGCTGAAAAGCGCTCGTGCGGTCCCGCACCGGCAGCGCCAGGAAGGAGTGAGCGCTCAAAACGAGGGCTCGGTGATTGCTATCGGTAAGTTAATATCCCGCGCGGCGCGGTGTCAAGTTCCGTCCTCGCGCCCTTCGCGCACGGCCGCGGCGGGCGCGCCGCGGTCCCGCTCGGCGCCGCCCATGTCGAGTTCGCCTTCGAACACGGCGCCGTCGGCCATGATCAGCCGCGCCGTGCCGACGTCGCCGTACACGCGCGCGGTGGCCAGAAGCTCGATGCTGTCGGCCGCCCTGACGTCGCCGTGCACGGCGCCGCCGATCACCGCGGAGCCGACCTCGATGCTGGCGCGCACGGTAGCGCTCTCGCCGATCAGGAGCCGGCCGGTCGAACGGATCTCGCCGTCGAACCGGCCGTCGATCTGCAGGGTGCTGTCGAACCGCAGGGTCCCCTTGAGATAGGTCTCGCCGGCCAGGATGGTCGGCAGCGGCTCATCGGCGGCGCGTTCGGTCCGCCTGCGCCGGAGCACGGTCAGGCGCCGGGGCCGGCCGCGCCGGCGGCGGCTATGCCGGCGAGCCGGCGCTGCAGCTCTTCCAGGGACAGGTCGCCGGCCTTGAGCTCGTCACCTTGCCGTTGCAGGTCGCCGATCTCCTGCTCCAGGGCGTCGAGCTTGGCAAGGATGGCGCGCGCGTCGTCCTTGACCCGGCCGGCGAGCCGGCCGAACTGCGCGGCCCCGCCCTGCGCGTCCCCGCCCCCGGCCGCCAGCTCGTCGACCAGCAGCAGCTGCCGCTCCAGCGGCCGGCGCACGTGCTGGGAGAAGAAGATCAGCGACTCGTTGAGCGATTCGACCACGCCGATCCGATGCTCGCGCCGCGTCACCTGATCCTGCAGGTGGCGGCGGTGCAGCACGGCGCGGATGCGCGCCAGCACCTCCGTGAAGTTGAACGGTTTGGTGATGTAGTCGTCGACGCCCATCTCCAATCCCTGCACCTTGTCCTCGACGTCGTCGGCCGCCGAAAACATGATGATCGACACGCCGCGGAAGTCCGCCAGGTCGTCGCCGTGCTTGATGGAGCGCGTCACCTCCCAACCGGTCATGCGCGGCATCATGTTGTCGAGCAGGATCAAGTCGGGGCGGAAGCCGGGCAGCTTGTCGAGCGCCTCCTGCCCGTCGGCGGCGGTCTCCGTGCTGAATCCGAGCTTCGACAGCATCAGGTCGAAGATCTCGACGTTGGTCGGTTCGTCGTCGACGATCAGTATCTTGTCACCGGTCACGGGTCGATCATCATCCCGCCGTGCGGCCCCCTGTCAACGCTCATCGCGCGACCGCCTTCACGCGGCCGCCGCGGCGGCGCCGCAGGAGCGCGCCGCCGGCGGCGCCGGCGATCAGCAGGAACGCGGCCGCGGTGAGGGTTGCGCCCAACCAGTCGCCGGCGCGGGTGTAGAGGGTGGACGCTCCGTCGAAGACCGGCACGTCGCCGATCAGGCGCCCTTCGACGAACGGTTCGAGCAGCTCCGTGATCCGGCCGGACGGTTCGATGATGGCGGTCATGCCGCTGTTGGCCGCCCGCACCACGCTCCGCCGGTTCTCGGCGGCGCGAAACACCGCCATCGCCATGTGCTGCATCTGCGCCGGGACCGACTTCGACCACCCGTCGTTGGACATGTTGACGATCACCTGCGCCCCGGCGTTGATGAAGCCGCGGTTGAGATAGCCAAAGCTGTCCTCGAAGCAGATCGGCGTAGAGAAGCGGACGCCGCCGGCGTCGAACACGGTGAGCTCCTCGCCCTGCTCCCAGAAGTGGGTGTCGAACCGGACCAGCAGGTCGCGGATGAAGCGCGGCCCCCAGTCCGGGAAGTGTTCGGAGAACGGCACCAGGTGGAGCTTGCGGTACGTCTGCGCGATTTCGCCGTCCCGGAACAGCAGCGTGGCGTTGTAGTTGATCCGTTCGCCGTCGCTCCGCTTCTGACCGTCGCCGTTGCCGACCACGAACGGCGCCGGCTGCTCGGCCAGAAACGCGCGGAGCCGCCGCACCAGCTCGTACTTCCGCACCGCCTCCGGTTCGCGCTGGCGGTAGCGGGTGTGCCAGTCGATGCCCGGCACGAACGAGGTCTCCGACCAGATCACCGTCTGCGGATCGTCTTCGGCCAGCGCTCGCCGGCTCTGCCGCAGCAGCACCTCCAGCGAGCGTTCGTAGGCGACGTACCCGCCCCGCCACGGATCGGAGTTCTGCTGGATCAGGGCGACCCGCCAACGCGGCGCGGCGCCGTAGTCGACCGGCAGCACGGCCCCGTAGATCACGGCGCCGGCGAACAGCAGCGCCCAGACCGCGGGCGCCAACGGCCGCTGCCGGACCATCCGGGCCAGCCGGGCGGCGCGCCGCCGGACGCCGCCCCGCAACGGGAGCGCGCCGGCCAGCTGCGCCAGCCAGGCGTTGGCCAGCACCACGATCAGCGACACCCCCCAGACGCCGGTCAGCGCCGACGAACGGAGCAGCGGGCCGAACAGGTACTGGCTGTAGCCGATGACGCCGTACGGGTAGCCCAGGAACCCCTGCGTCTTGAGGTACTCGTAGGCGACCCAGATCACCGCCTGCCAGAGCGGCGCGGAGCGCGGGAACCGGTCGGTGACCAGCTTGAGCGCCGGAAACAGCAGCGCCAGGTAGCAGAGGTAGATGGCCGGCACGAACAGCAGCGCCAGCGGATGGAAGGCGGCCAGCCAGTAGTTGAACAGCGCGTAGCTGCCGAACCCGTACAGCGCGCCGTACGGCACGATCCGGCTCCACGGCGCGCGGCCGACCACCCAGAACAGCGGCGCCAAGGCGACGAAGGCGAGCGGAGCGACGCCCCAGTCCGACGCCACGCTCGGAAACGACAGCGCGAACAGCGTTGCCGAGACCGCCAGCGCCGCGATCTCGACCATGACGTTGGAACGGGGAAGAGGGCCGGCGCGGGCGTCCGCGCCGGCGGCCGGAGTTTCGGCGCGGCCGGGCCGGCCGGCCGGCTGCGTCACACCCGGATGGACCAGGCACGCTCCTTCAGTTCGCGTCCCGGGCGGAACGACGCCACCCCGTGATCCTCCACCTCGACCCGCTCGCCGGTGCGCGGATTGCGCGCGACCCGGCCCTTGCGGGACTTGAGCTCGAACGTGCCGAAGCCGCGCAGCTCCACCGCGCCCTGTTCGATGATGCCGTCCTTCACCTGGTCGAAGAACAGGTCGATGATGCTGTGGATGTTCTTCTTGCTCACCGGCACCTCGGCGTAGATGCTTTCGATGATTTCCGCCTTGGTCAGCTTGTCAACCGCCACCTGATCGCCTCCTTTCAGCCGCGCGCGCTACGGCGCCAGGAACCGGCGCCGCAGGCGGCCGGCAAGGCGGCGTTTGTAGCGGGCGGCGGCGCGCGGATGCACGACCCCCTTGGAGGCGGCCTTGTCCACGGCGCGCACGGCGTCACCGAGCCGTTCGGCGGCGTGCGCCTGATCGCCATCGAGGGAATCGACGAATGATCGAATCGCGGTACGCATGCGGCTGCGCGCGGCGCGGTTGCGCAACCGGCGCGCGACGTTCTGCCGTTGGCGTTTTGCAGCGGAGAGTTTGGCAGGCATCGCCGGTCAAGCTACCAGCCCGACCGAGCGGTCGTCAAGACGCGCCGCGGCTCGCGTCACGCACCGGTGCGTCACGCAGCTTGCGTCACGCACCTTGCGTCACGGGTCGCCTCACCATAGACTTCCGCGCCGATGACTCAGCGATCCGGACGCCTCCTGCTCGACCGCCTCTGGCCGCCGGCCGAGACGTCCGCCGCGTGGCCGGCCAACTTGGCGCGGGTGCTGCTCAACTTGGCGCGGGTGCTGCTGGTGGCGCTGGCCGGCAGCGCGCTGATCGCCGTCTCCTCGAAGATCCAGGTGCCGATGGCGCCGGTGCCGATGACCCTGCAAACGCTGGTGATCCTGGTGATCGGCATGGCGTGCGGCTGGCGTCTCGGCGGGCTCACCGTGCTGCTCTACTTGGTGGAAGGCGCGGCCGGGCTGCCGGTGTTCGCCAACACCCCTGAGCGGGGGATCGGCATCGCCTACATGGTCGGCTCGACCGGCGGCTACCTGCTCGGCTTTCTGCTGGCGGCGCTGGTGGTCGGCCTGCTGGCGGAGGCGGGATGGGACCGTAGCGCGCCGCTCACCGCGGCGGCAATGCTGATCGGCAACGTCGTGATCTACGCGCCGGGCCTGCTGTGGTTGGGCAGCGTGGCCGGATGGGACAACCCGATCCTGCAGCGGGGACTCACCCCCTTCATCGCCGGCGACCTGGTCAAGGTGGCGCTGGCCGCGCTGCTGATGCCGGCCGCTTGGCGGCTGGTCCGCGCCGCCTGAGCGCGCCGTTCGCCGCCGCGGTCCCACCGGGACGCCGGCCGCCGCCGGCCGGCCCGGGACCCCGCCGGTGAACGCACCGGTCATGGCGCACCCACCGATCACGGAAGGCGCGCCGATCACGGAGGGCGCGCCATTCGCCGACTTGGCGCCGGACGCGCCGTTGCGCGCCGTCCTCACCACCGCGGCCGCCGGCGACGTGCGCGATCCGGAAGCGTGGCGGCGGGTGTGCGCGGCGCTCGGCGTGGCGCCCGGACGGGTCCGCCGCGTGACGCAACGGCATACGCAACGCGTGGTGGTGACCGCAAACCGGCCGGCCGGCGCCGAGCAACCGGCCGACGGCCTGATCGCGGCAGCGGCCGGCGACGTGCTGTGCGTGTCGGTGGCCGACTGCCTGCCGATCTTTCTGATGCCCGATGACGGCCGGCTGCCGGCCCTGCTGCACTCCGGCTGGCGCGGCGCCGGCATCGTGACCGTCGCGCTCGCCTGCCTGCAGCGGCGCTTCGGCCGCTCGCCGGCCGCCTACCGCGCGATCATCGGTCCCGGCATCGGTCCGTGCTGCTACGATGTGCCGGCCGAGCGGGCGCGCCGCTTTCGCGACCGGTTCGGGCCGGATGCGGCCGCGGCGCCCGCCGCAGGCGCAGGCGCGGCCGGCCGCATCGACCTGCGCGCCGCCAACGCCGCCCTGCTGCGGCGCGCCGGCGTCACCCGCATCACCGTGTACGGAGACTGCACGGCGTGCTCGCCGGCCCTGCTCTCCTTCCGCGGCGACCGGGCGGCCGGGGGCGACGGCGCCCGGCGCATGGCCGCCCTGCTGGGACGGTTCGGCGGCGGCTGACCGGCGGGCGCCGCGGCGGCGCGCGCCGCCGGCCGCTTTGTCGTACCATGCCGGCGCCGGGACACCGCCCGGCGAACGCCATGCCGTCCATCCGCAACGTAGGGATCATCTCGCACATCGACGCGGGCAAGACCACGACCACGGAGCGGATGCTCTACTACACCGGCCGCACCCACCGCATCGGCGAGGTCGACGACGGCGAGGCGACCACCGACTGGATGGCGCAGGAGCAGGAACGCGGCATCAGCATCACCTCCGCGGCCATCACCTGCTACTGGGCGCAGCACCAGATCAACATCATCGACACCCCCGGCCACGTCGACTTCACCGCCGAGGTGGAGCGGTCGCTGCGCGTGCTGGACGGCGCGGTCGCCATCTTCTCGGCGGTCGAAGGCGTCGAGCCGCAGTCGGAGACGGTGTGGCGCCAAGCCGACCGGCACTCGGTCGCGCGCATCGCCTTTGTCAACAAGCTCGACCGGGCGGGCGCGTCGTTCGACGCCGTGCTCGCGCAGATGCGGACGCTGCTGTCCGCCGAGCCGGTCGCGCTGCACGCGCCGTGGGGCCAGGACCGCGATCTGCGCGGGATCGTCGACCTGATCACCATGGAGCGCATCCGATGGGACGGCGACGGCGCCGCCATGCAGCGCCATCCGGTCGATCCCGCCGATCCGCAGATCGCCGCTCGGCGCGACCGCCTGATCGACGCGCTGGCCGACGGGTCGGACGAGATCGCCGAGCGCTACCTGGAAGGCCGCGACCTGCCGGCCGGCCTGTTGCGCGCGGCGGTGCGCGCCGCGGTCGCTTCCGGCCGGCTGGTGCCGGTGCTGGCCGGCGCGGCGCGGCGCAACATCGGCATCCAGCCGCTGCTCGACGCCATCGTCTGGTACCTGCCGGCCCCGGACGAGCTGCCGGCCCTGCGGCTGATCGACCGGGACGGGCGCGCGGCCGACCGGCCGGCGGTGGCCCGGTCGGCGCAAGGGCCGCCGCTGGCGCTCACCTTCAAGGTCCAGAACGACCGCGAATCCGGCCCCATGAACTTCATCAGGGTCTACTCCGGCACCGTGCGCCGCGGCGACCGCCTGCTCAATCTGAGCGAAGACCGCACCGAACGGGTGCAGCGGCTGCTGCGCATGCACGCCAACCGGCGCGAGCAGATCGAATCGGTGAGCGCCGGCGACATAGCCGTGGCGGTCGGATTGAAGTTCGCCCGCACCGGCGACACGCTCACCGTCCGCCGGCCAAGCGGGCGGGCGGGCGGCGCGCGGCAGCAGGACGGCGCGCCGGGGAGCAGCCGGCCGGCCGGCCTGCTGGAACGGATGCGCTTTCCGCTGCCGGTGGTCTCCGTGGCGGTGGAGCCGCACTCCGCCGCCGATGCGGCCGAGCTGCTCGCCGCCCTGGAAGCGTTGCGCGTGGAGGACCCGACCTTCGCCGTGGAGGAGAACCCGGAGACCGGTCAACTGCTGGTGTCCGGGATGGGCGAGCTGCACCTGGAGGTGCTGATGCGGCAGATCGCCGAACGGACCGGGATCGACGCCAACGCCGGCGCGCCGCAGGTCTCCTTCCGGGAATCGGTCGCCGCCGCGGTCGAGCATCACGAGCGGTTCGACCGCGAGATCGGCGGACGCGCCCATTACGCCGGCGTGCGCCTGCGCGTGGCGCCGCGCGGCCAGGGCGGCCGGTGCTCCTTCGACGCCGGCCGGGCGCCGGACGCCGCGGAGCTGCCGGCCGAGCTCCGCGCGGCGGTCGCGCGCGGCGTCGAGGCCGGCTTCTCGTCCGGTCCCGGTTTCGGCTACCCGCTGGTCGACGTGTCGGTCGAGCTGACCGGCTGCGACTACGATCAGGAGCGCGCCAGCCGGTTCGCCTTCGAGGCGGCCGCCGCCGGCGCGTTCGTGGCCGGCTGCCGCAAGGCCGGGCCGGTGCTGCTGGAGCCGGTGATGAGCGTCGACGTCACCACGCCCAAGGAGTTCGTGGGGGAAGTGCTGTCGAGCCTGCAGATGCGCGGCGGCGCCATCGACACGGTCGAATCCGGCCACGCCGCCGAACGGGTGAGCGGCAAGGTGCCGCTGGGGGCGATGTTCGGGTACACGACCGATCTGCGCAGCGCCACCCAGGGCCGCGCCGCGTACACCATGACGTTCGCCCGGTACGCGCCGGCGCGCGGGTGAGCCGCCGAAAGACGCCGCCTTTGGCGCCCGCCGGCAGTCGCCCTGCTTGACAGCGCACCGGCCCCTGCATAGCGTCGCCATCCAAGAGTCCGGCCCGGACCATCACCGTATGAGAGTCGCCGCATGAGCTTTCCCGCATGAGCGTCCCTGAATGAGCGTCCCTACCGATCGAATCCGCAACGTCGCCCTGATCGGCCACAGCGGCACCGGCAAGACCGTGTTGATGGAGCAGATCCTCGTGCACGGCGGCGTGGTCTCCAAGTTCGATCCCGGCAAGTCGGTGAGCGACGGCGCCGAGGAGGAGATCGCCCGCAAGATCTCCATCTACAGCGCGTTCGCCCATCTCGATTGGAACGGCTGCAAGATCAACGTGATCGACGCGCCCGGATCGGGAGACTTCATCGGCGAGGTGGTGACCGCGTTGGGCGCCGCCGAGTGCGCGATCGTGGTAGTCGGCGCCGACACCGGCGTGCAGATCGAGACGGCAAAGCGGTGGCGGCAGCTGGAGCGCGACGGGACGCCCCGCATCGTCTTTGTCAACGGCATGGACAAGGAGCACGCCGACTTCGATTCGGCGCTCGAAGACCTGGGCCGCACGCTCGGCGGAACCTTCGCGCCGCTCACCATACCGATCGGGGCCGGCAACTCCTTCGACGGGATCGTCGACGTGGTCGGCCGGCGCGCCACGCTCCGCTCGCGCGGCGACGGGCCGGTCCCGGACGGGATGGCCGGCGACGTCGAAGAGCGGCTGCAAGCGTTGATGGAGGGCGCGGCGGAGGGCGACGACGCCCTGATGGAGAAGTACCTGGAGGATGAGGCGCTGTCCGACGAGGAGATCCTGCGCGGGCTGACCGCGGCGGTCGCCGCCGGCCAGGTCTTTCCGGTGCTGGCCGGTTCGGCCCTGTACGACGTCGGCGTCCGGCCGTTGCTGGACGCGATCGTGCGGACCGCGCCGTCGCCGGCGGGCGCGACCGTGCCGGTCGCCGGCGACGGCCAGGCCGATGGAGACGATGGCGATGGCCAGGCGACCGAGCGCGGCATCGACCCGTCCGGTCCGGCGTCGGCGCTGGTGCTGAAGACCAGCGTCGACCAGTACGCGGGGCGGCTTTCGTTCGTGAAGGTCATCACCGGCGGCCTGCGGTCGGACGCCGACCTGATCTGCGCGCGCACCGGCTCCAAGATACGTCTGACCAAGCTGAGCACCCGCCAGGGCGGGAAGCTCGAAGACGTGCAGGAGCTGGCCGCCGGCGACATCGGCGTGCTCAACAAGCTGGCCGACGTGGCGACCTGCGACACGCTGCACGAACCGCACGAAGCGGTCGCCTACGCGCCGCTCGACTTCCCGCAGCCCGCGTACGCGCTGGCCCTGCGGACCGCCTCCAAGCAGGATGAGGACAAGCTGTCCGAAATCATCGGCCGGACCGCGGACGCGGATCCGACCTTCCGCGTCCGGTACGACGGCGAGACGCGGGAGACGGTGGTCGCCGCGGTCGGCGAGCTCCACCTGGCGGTGGTCCTGGACCGCATCCGCGACAGCCACAAGATCGAGGTAGAGACCGAGCTGCCGCGCGTGGCGTATCGGGAGACGATCAACAAGCCGGCCGCCGCCGAGTACCAGCACAAGAAGCAGACCGGCGGACACGGCCAGTACGCCAAGGTGTCGTTGGAGATCAAGCCGCTGCCGCGCGGTGAGAAGTTCCGCTTCGAGAACGGCGTCGTGGGCGGCGCGATCTCACGCGGGTACATCCCGGGCGTGGAAAAGGGCGTGCTGGAGGCGCTGACGACCGGCGTCCTGGCCGGCTATCCGGTGGTCGACGTGGAGGCGCGGGTCGTCGACGGCCGGGAGCACTCGGTCGACTCCTCCGAGCTGGCGTTCAAGCTGGCGTCGCGCGAGGCGACCAAGGCGGCGCTGGCGCAGGCCCGCCCGACGCTGCTGGAGCCGGTCGTCGACCTGGTCGTACTGAGCGAGGACCGGTACCTGGGCGACATACTCTCCGACCTGAGCTCGCGGCGCGGGCGGGTGCTGGGACAGGAACCGATCGGGACGCTGCAGGAGATCCGCGCGCAGGTGCCGCAGGCGGAGATGCTGCGCTACTCGATCGACCTCAAGTCGATGACCTCCGGCACCGCGTCATTCGAGATGACCCTCAGCCACTACGCGCCGATCTCCGGCAAGGTAGCCGCCGACGTAATCGCCCGCGCCAAGCAGTCGACCGAAGACTGATTGTCGAGGCGGCCCAGGCCCGCCCCTGCTGAAGACTGCCCTCAAGGGACTTTGGCTACGTGAGCAGCACGTTGCCGAAATCGTCCACTCGGACGATCTTGCGCTTCTCGCCCCCGGCGCACGCCATGACTACCCATGGAATCACCCAGAAACCTAACGTCAGCAAGCTCAGGATCAGATGCAAGAGGTGGTTCACCCGGTTGCCGTAGACGAGAACAGCCTGATCGGGACTGTGCGTCTCCACGCGCGCCTTCCTGATGCCGGCCACCTCGCTGGCGATGTACTGGGACAAAATGCGCTGACGCTCCGTGTCCGTGATCTTCTCCGCTCCGGTCATGTTCTACCTCTTCGCCGACCGGGCCGCCTCCAGCCCTCGGCGCCCCGCCGTCTCCGGCGGCCTACGCCATCATAGTGTAGCGATTGCTCTGTGCGCGAAACTCCACGAGGAACGGCCGTTCTACAGGATCGGCATGCCCACCAACAAGTAGTGAACGACGCCAACGCCGATGCCGGCCAAGCCGAGCGGCGTGCGGGATTGAGCCATCGCGTCGCCGATCTGAGCTAGCGCGTCGCCGATCTTCGGGATGTCGTCGCCAGCGCCGCATTCTGGACAGGCGGAGATGACGGAGAAGCCTCCGGATTTGCGCCGCACTTGCCCGGAGCCGCCACAGGTCGGGCAGTTGCTATCAGCAGCCGGCGTTACGGGGCTCCCTTCGTCGTGTACGTCGTCAGCCGGCTGCCGCCGAACGCGGTAGCGGTCGATCAGTAGCATCCCGCCGAGCAGCATGCCGGCGACGGCCGGCAGGAAGTCGCCCAAGATGATGATCTGATTCCAGGGCGCGAACAGCTTCACAAAACCGACGGCCGCCGTGACGGCGCCCAGCGTACCGACGGCGCGACTGCTCGCTACGGCCCGCTTCAACGGCTCCAAGCCAGGGAAGCGCTTTACCAGATAACCAGACGACAACGTGGCGCCGGCGGCGATGGTGGTGAACACCGACAGCAGGTAGATGGGCATCTTGATACGGTACGCGCCACGCCCGGCGAGGTCAACCGGCGCCGGTCGGCGCATCCACCGGCCGGCTTGGCGTCGTCACGTTCGTTCCAAAGACTCCACCACCGTCGTTCGAGTTGAGAGCCTAAGCCACTGCGCGCCGATCTCCCGCAAGGTGCGGCCGGCCGACACGCCAAGCAGCCGGCCATAGGTTGACCGCGCGCGCCGGACGGAACCGTCCGCTACAGAAACAGTACGCCGGCCAGCAGGAAGTGGATGACGCCGGCGGCGATGCCGGCCAAGCCCAACGGCGTGCGGTACGGCGTCAGCGCGTCGCCGAGCTTCAAGATGCCGTTGGGGCTGCCCGCGCGGGGACTCCCGGCGGCCGCGGTTACCGGGATCGGGTCGCCATCGTCATCTCCGTCGTCCGCCACGATCGGTTCGGCCGCGCCGCCGCGGAGCCGTCGCTGGTCGCGGTATCGGTCGATCAGCAGCATCCCGCCCAGCAGCATACCGGCGACGGCCGGCAGGAAGTCGCCCAAGATGACCATTTGACCCCGCATCGCACCGACGATCTCGCCGATCCGATCGAGATGGCAGCTCATGATCGCTCCCTCAATCTGGCAGTCCATGATCGCTCCCTCGATCTCCGACGCTCGTGCGCCCGGACGCGGGGCGCGGGCGAACAGCTTTACGAAACCGACGGCCGCGGTGATTGCGCCCAGCGTGCCTGCGGCGCGGCTGCTGGCCGCGAACCGCTTCAACGGCTCCAGGACGGGAAAGCGCTCTACCACAAACCCGGCCGCCAACGTGGCGCCGGCGGCGATGGTGGTGAGCACCGAGAGCAGGTAGACGTGCACGGTGCCAAGGTACGCGCGCGCCGCCGCAAGGTCAACCGGCCACCTTGACCGATCGAACATCCAGGCGAACCACTTGGCCACCACCGACAGCGGTGAAAGAGCCGCGCCTCAAAAAAACAGTCCGGTTACTTGACACAACTATTTTCTATCATTATATTTGCACCATGAATCGCACCGCTTCCGACGCGCCGGTCACTACCACCGTCTCCGCCCTTTCCGACCGCCGGCTGGTGCAACGGCTCAAGGAACTGACCGCCGTTGAACACCAGCTCGAAGTCGTGGTCATCGACCATCTGCGCGAGCTTGAGCGCCGCCGCCTGTATCTGTCCTGGGGCTTCTCCAGCCTGTTCGGCGAAGGCGCCGGGCAACTCCGCGCACCGTGACGCTACGGCGGCGAAGCGACCCGCAACCGCCGCCCGATCCGCCACTTCGGCGCCGAAGGCGGAAAGCGCCCGGCAGCGCCAAACCGCGCCGTCGCAGCCGCAGGTACGCGGCCGTACCATCCCGGCCGCAGTCAAACGGCAGGTCTGGGAGCGCGACGGAGGCTGCTGCAGTTACGTGAACCGGAGCAGCGGGCGCCGCTGCCGCTCCCGGCATGTGCTGCAGATGGATCACATCCTTCCGTTCGCGCTCGGCGGCAGCGCCGAACCCGACAATCTCCGTCTCCTCTGCGCCGCCCATCACCACCACCGGCACTCAGGCCGCCTCAACCCGGTTCCATGCACAGATAGGCCGGAACTCCATACTTGACGTATAGTCGTTTTCCTGTTAGATTCGGCGGTATGGAACCTGACATCAAGACACTGCGCGAGCGACTTGGCATCACACAGGCGGAGTTGGCGGAGGCCGTGGGCGCGCAGCCCAACACGGTCGCCCGTTGGGAACGGGGCGAGCTGGGCATCTCCGCGCCGATGATGGACCGAATTAATGCGGTGGCCAACACTTACCGATCCACCACGGTCAGAAGGTCATCCGCCGTCATCCTCGACGAGCACCATCGGGCGATCCTGGACGCCCTTGCAGGGAAACTGGACCCCGAGACATTCGAGGCGTGCGCCGTGGCCCTCCTCCGCCGTGACTGGCCGACACTGGTCCCGGTCCGCGGCGGCGGAGACGACGGCTTCGACGGAGCGGTCGCTGATGGCGCCGGCGAACCGTTTCCGCTCATCGTCACCACCGGCGAGAAGCTCGTAAACAACTTCGAGCGCAACCTCGACCAGGCAATGCGAATGGGGTCGACGTTCACTCGCGCGCTCTTTGCGACTCCGCGGCGCATTACTCCCCGCTCGCGCCGAAATCTGAAAGACGCCGCCCGTAAGCGCGAAGTGACCCTGACCCAAACCTACGACCAGGATTGGTTTGCGCAGAGTCTCTACCGGGAACCCGAATGGTGCAGGCGCCTGCTCGGAGTGACCGGCAGGCCGGCGACCCTGAGCTTGTTCCCGGCGACGCACCGGCCGCTCATAGGTGACGCCGTGCTCGGTCGAAAACAGGAGATGGACTGGCTGCGGAAGCAGAAGGGGGATTGCTTGCTCGTCGGTGAACCGGGAGCGGGGAAGACGTTTCTTCTGCGGTCGTTGGCATTGGAAGGACACGCGCGCTTCCTGGTAGATGACGACCGTACGCAGATCGCGAACGACTTGCGCCGCCTGCGCCCCGCGGCGGTGATCGTCGACGACGCGCATGTCGACCCTGATCGGATCACCAAGCTCGATCAGATCAGGAACGACATCAACGCCGAGTTTCGGATCATCGCGACGAGTTGGCCCGGAAACGCCGACACCGTCCGCAGCACGCTACAAGTCGGGACCGGCAGTGAGATGCGGCTCGACCGTCTCGACGCCGACACGATGGTGGAGATCATCAAGTCATTCGGCATCCACGGACCGGACCGGTTGCTGTACATGATAAGAAAGCAGGCCGGCGGCCGGCCCGGTCTCGCCGCGACCCTCGCTCACCTGTTTCGTTCGGGGAACGCTGCGGACGTACTGAGCGGCGAGTCGCTCGTCGACGAGCTTAGCCGAAGTATCGGCAAAATCGTGGACGTCGACGCTTTGCGATTGTTGGCGCCCTTCGCGCTTGGAGGCGACGCCGGAGTGAAGCAAGCCGCCGTCTCCAACCGTCTTGGAAAGTCACTGTTCGACGTGAGCAGCGACCTTGCAAGGCTCGGCGCCGCGGGAGTCATTCGGGAAACAGCAGCCAAAGCAGTTTCGGTACAACCAGAGCCGATGCGCTGGGTCATCGTCAAACGAGCCTTCTTCGGCGGACCGGGATCGCTCGACCTCGAGCCATTCCTGGACATCGTCGAGAAACGAGAAGACGCACTGCGTACCCTGATCGGCGCCCGTTCGTGTGATGCCACCGTTCCCGACCTGGAGCGTCGCCTCGAAGACGCTAGCCTTCCCAGGTTGTGGTCTGATTATGCATCGCTGGGCGCCTTCGAAGCTCAGTGTGTACTCGATTGGCACCCCGAGTTGATCGAGGATGTCGCCCAAGCCGCCCTGCGCAACGCGCCGGAGACAGCGATACCGATGCTGCTCGACCGTGCGGTCGAGAGACTACCGGCACGCCCTATTGATCAACGGATTCTCGACCGCATGCCCCACATACGCCCCGGAGGATCATCGGAACGTCCTATCGATCAACTCAAATTCTGGGCCAATGGAGACCCTGACGACATGGAGCATCTCTTGCTCGACAGGCGCTTGACGCTCGTGCGAGCGACGCTCAACTGGTGGAAGAACACCCGGAACGGACCCCCGGCCATCCGTACGCTGTGCCTGGCGATGTCTCCTGGGCTTGAATATCGCATAACCGATCCCGGTATTGGAAACACCTTTTCCTCAATGAGTCGGCTCCTCAGTGACCGTGAGCTCCGGACTCTGGTGTCACAATGGCCTGCCGTGTTGGATGTCGTGAAAGGGTCTGCGTCCGTGCCGTGGAACGATTTATTCGACCTGGCAGGGGCTTGGCTAAGGCCGCAATGGGAATTCTTTCCGCCACTCAAGATCGGCAGCACCACACACAGCATTATGCATGAGTTCGCAACTGCGATACTTGCGGATATTGCTAGCGTTACACGTCAACATCCTGGTATTCAGCATCGTATCGCCGGACTGTCGAAGACTACGCCCGGATTGAACCTCGACCCGGTATTCGAGGTGCTGGTTCCGTTGCGGTCTGGCGATGTCAAGGATTGGGAGCGCCAAAGCCAAATCCAGTCGGAAGCCGTCGATGAACTCGCGAGATGCTGGAGAGGGCGTCAGCCTGAAGATGTTGCGTCGATGCTGGTTTGGTGCGAGACAGAGGCACGTTTGGCAGGAATAGAGAGCTCGGAATTATTGGCGAGATTCTGCGTCGCCTTGGCTGATCGCGTGCCGGACCCCATAGCAGCGGCTGATGCCTTGGTCGCCCGTTCTCTTCCATCCTTCTTGGTCAAGCCACTCTTGCTCAAAGCCAGAGACGACGGACTGTCCGGGTGGGAGTGTCTTGCCGGCGGCTGCATCGCCAAAGAGGAATACCGATGGATCGCGGCGGAGACCGTATTGGCGCACCGATCGCCCTCCCGTGAGCTGCTAAACGCCGCCGTCTCTGCTGCATCCGACATGCCTAGCCTCGAGATTTTTCTGAATCTGTCGCTTCATGTGATGCCGGACGCAACGATCCGCGAGATGCTGCAGTCGGAGGTTCCTCGGATTGCCGTCGCCGTATCGGTCCGCTACTGGGCGAGGCATCGAGGGAAGATTCCTCCCGCGATTCGTACTGTGTGGCGGCAGGCGATTCTACGCTCCGCGTGGGAGGGAGCCGAAGGGGCCGACGGCAATCGCCGGCTTGGAGATATTCTGTCCAAGGATGGTGACTTGGCGGTTGAGTGGCTGGTATCCAGCCTGTCCGGATCCAGAGATTCTGGGCACCTTTGGGCAAGAGACTTGCACGGTAGGGTAGCACGATCGTTAGGTACCGAACAGCGAAAGGAGGTCTTGGCTCACTTGGCATCTGCTGACGAGATTCGTACAGTCTTCGGCGTGGTCGAGCATCTTGTGGGCGGTGATCTCGATCTCTATCGACAGCTTCTGGGACATGAAAAGCTGAAGATACATCATCTTGATCCATTGGACCGTGCACCTACTTGGCGGGACGCGGAGATGCCGAAGAAAGGTGAAGTTGATCCGCTCGTTGAATCTCTGGATAGTACGTGGCGTGGAATGGTGTTGGCAGCTCTGGATCATGGCTACTCGACGCAGGAAGTGCTATCTGCGACCATCGGTCGACTTTCGTTTTTGGGTAGATCGGAAAGCAAAGTGTGGGACAGACGGAAGCGCGGATTCGCAGTTCTGCTGAGGGACCCCGACGACAGGATTGCTGGAATCGGGAGGATCGGCGTCGAGTATACGAAGGAGCGGGAACGGTCCGCCATTGATCGGGAGAAGGCGGTGGCAGTGGAGGGTCACCAGTGAAGGCCGAAAACGCCGTCGACCAGCGTGTGAATCCTGGCTGACCAGTCAACGCCGACCTAACGAACCACCGTGTGAGCGGTTGACAGCGCTCCGAGTAAGCCAGTACCGTTTCCGCCACGTCATGGCCGGCGAGGTCGCCAAACCCCACGATCACCTGTTCCGCTCCGTGTTCCGGGACGAGTCCGAAGCGGCCGGCCTGCTGCGCGCCCACCTGCCGCCGGTGGTCACCAACGCTCTGATCTGGTCCACGCTGAAGCGGCGCGACCGTAGCTTCATAGATGACCGCTTGCGCGGTAGCGAGTCGGACCTGCTGTTCGAGGTCCAGCGCAAGCGCGAACGGGCGCCGGCATGGCTGTACGTCCTGCTGGAGCACCAGTCGACCCCCGACCACTGGTTGCGGCTGCGACTGCTGAAGTACAGTATCAGAATATGGGAAGAGGATCGCAAGCAGCGCCCGGACGAAGAGCACCTGCGCCCGATCGTGCCGCTGGTGTTGTATCAGGGCCGGAGCGGCTGGACACCGGCGCGCGAGTTCGCGGAACTGTTTGCACCCGACGTGCGCGGCTGGCCGGCGGTGCCGCGCTACGCGCATCTGCTGCTCGACCAGACGCAGGCGCGGCCGGAGGACCTGCGCGGCGAGGTGCGCGGCCGCACCGCGCAACTGGCGATGATGGCGGCGTCCCAGGAGAGCTGGGAGGTGTTGCGGCGGTTGGTGCCGCTGCTGGCGGACTTGGTGCGGCGGACCGGGGAGGTCGACGAGTTGCTCCCGTTCGTCGTGTACGTGGCCGCGACGACGAGGGACGCGGACCGCTGGAACCGATTCGCGGAGGCGGTACGGAGAGACGTGCCGGGAGGAGGAGAACTGATGACCGATACGCGAGGCATGCTCGAAGCCTACGGCGAGGTGGTAGAGCAGGAGGCCCTACGGAAGGGCATCGTGCAGGGCCGCCAGGAAGGCATATTGCACACGATCGAGGGATTCCTGGGCCGGAACGTCCCGTGGGCGACGATAGAAGCCGCCACCGGAATCGACGAGGCCGAGTTCAGGCGGCTCAGCCAGCAGTTGGACTCCGGCGCCGATCGGCGAACCGACGGGTAATAGCGTCGTGAATCTCGCCGGGGTTGGTCGACACGGCGCATGACCAACGGCCGAAGCCGCCGTGGGCGTTCACGGCCGTAACCCATTCCCGGAGATACGTGCGTTTGGTGCGGTCGCTTTCTCGGTCCCGGCCCTTCACTTCCAGGATCAGCGTCTCACCGTTTGTGAGCCGGATCAGGAAGTCGGGGCGGTACTTGTGGACGACGCCGTTGTGGACGTAGAGCACTTCGAAGCCGAGGTGATCGTTCTTCACCCACGCCTCGACCGCCGGATGGTGATCGAGCGCATACGCTTCGGACGCCTCCCAGGCGCTGTCGTACACGCACAGGTTGATATGGCTGCGGGCGGTGTGTTCGCACGGCTTGCCGGTGTACCAGGTGAGCATGTCGCCGGTCGAACGGATCGGGTGATCGCGGTCGAAGATCGGGACCAGCCGTTCCGCGTTCTCGAAGCGGATCGCCTGCAGAACGTGCTGCACGATCCGGGTCATGTTGAGCGTCAGCAGGAGCCGCCGTTTCAGGAGATCGGCGGCGAAGGAAGCCGGTTCGATCACCACCCGGTCCGAGCGCAGGAACCGCTCGGTGAGCCGCACCAGTTGGGCGACCAGCAGCGTCCGGTTTCCGCGCCACTCCGGCCGCAGCTCGTCGTACACCTTCTGCGCGGTCTCAAACGCGATTTGCTGCAGACGGGATTCCTCCGCCAGCCGCTGCAGGTCGATCGCCGCGATCCCGGTGACGTCCGGTTTGCCGTCGATGACGGGGGCCAACTCGGCGACCCGCGCGGTCTGCGCGACGGCCAGCAGTAGCGGCTCCACGCTCGCCCAGTCCACGGTGAGTTGCGGCCGCAGCACGCGGTCGACGCGCACGACGTTCGGCCACGTGATCTCGAACCGCTGCTTGCCGCTGACCGGTTCGATGGCGGTCTTTGGCTCCGGCGGCTGCGGCACTTCGTCGCGCGACTCGTGCGGCAGGAACGTGAACGGCACCCCAAAGACGTTCACGTACTCCGGCTCCAGCAGGCCGGTGTCGGCGTTGACGTCGTAGGCGGTGCGGCGCAGCCCGCGGCCGATGACCTGCTCGCAGAGCAACTGGCTGGCGAAGGCGCGCAGACCCATCACGTGGGTCACGGTCTTGGCGTCCCAGCCCTCGGACAGCATGCCGACCGAGATCACGTTCTGAATCCGTTCGCCCGGCCCGCCGGGGCGACCCACCGTATCGACCTGCCGGCGCAGAAGCTCGGCCCGCTCCCTGGCGTTCCGCCCGCCCCCCGAAGCTCCCGGCCCGCCGTCGCCGTCGCCGTCGCCGGCACCGTTAGCGGCCGCCAGAGGTTCGGCGGCGGCCTCCGCTTCTGCCAGCGTCTTGGAGTCGATGTGGAGCATGCGTTCGGGATCGCACAGTTCCGCGATGCGGATGCTCCCCTGCGCGAACGCATGGCGCACGCGGGCCGCGGTTTCGGTGCGGTTGGCGACCGTGATCATCGCCGGCGGCGTGGGCGAGCCCTGCGCCGCCCACCGCCGCGCGGTCTCGCGCCAGTCGTAGCCGAGCAGGTTGTAGCCGTTGAGCACCAGGTCCGGCAGCGGATCGGTCGGCGCGGCCTTGCGGTTGAGGTCGTCCCTTACGTCCGGGTCGTTGTAGATGTGATAGAAGCGGGACCGGTAGGACTTGGCGTCCGGCAGCGCGTCGTCGCGCACCACCACGCGCGGCGTCTTGACCAGGCCCGCCTCGATGGCGTCGTTGAGTCCGAAGTCGCTCACGATCCAGTCGAACAACGCTTCCCGGGAGGCTTGCCGGCCCGACGGCGCGAACGGCGTTGCCGAGAAGTCGTAGCAGCGCAGGATGCCGCGCGCGCGGTGGATGCGGTCCAGCCCGCCGATCCACTTGGTTGCGGTCTCGACCTCGGCCCTGTCGATGCCGGCGGCGCCGGACTGCTCGGCGATGCGCCAGGCGTGATGCGCCTCGTCGTTGATCACCAGCAGGTCGCGCGCGGACGCGGCGCCGCCGAGCACGGCGCGGACGTAGGCTTCGTCGCTGAGCGGGCCGCGCTTGTCCACGCTGCGCCGCCGCGCCACCTGTTCAGCATTGTCCCAGTTGAGCGCGTGCCAGTTGCGGACCACGATGCGGCCGCGGCGGAGCTTGTCGAGCAACGCGGACGGGACGATGCGGAACTGCCGGTAGTAGTTGTCGGGATGCGCCGGATCGAGCACCGCCAAGCGGCTCCTGACGGTGAGGCCGGGCGCGACCACCAGCACGGTGCGGGAGAAGCGGCCGTCCTGCGGATAGGCGGCCTTGTTGAGCACCTGCCAGGCGATGACCATCGCCATCACTACGGTCTTGCCGGCGCCGGTCGCCATCTTGGCGCACAGCCGCGGAAAGGCGCCGCCGTCGGTTGGGACGTCGATGCCCACGCGGTCGGCAGCCGGCCCTTCGTGCAGCCAGATCAGGGTCTCCATCGCCTCGATCTGGCAGAAGAAGAAGCGGCGGGTGTCGAACTCCTCCGGGTCGGTCCAGTGCCGCAGCAGCCGCCGGGTCACCGTGGAGGCGCCGGGATAGCCGGCCTCCCGCCACGCCTTGACGCGCGGACGGAGGGCGTTGACCAGCGGAATCTCGACCGTGACGCCCGGATCGTCGAACGCCCGCGAGTCGGGCGACGCGATCACGTATCCCGCCGGCCGCCGCCCCGCCGCCAACTCGAACCGCCGCGCCGTCCGGTCGTACCGCCAGTGCCGCCCCGGCTCCTCGTACGGCGAGTTGATCGTCAGCCGGTCAATCGTCGCGCGCCCCACTACTCCGCTCCCCTACCCGTAGATGACCTGCGCCGAATCAAGGATCGCGCGGCGGCGCACGGGATTGCGGCTGTTCTCAACACCGCGGCGGCTGACCAGATCGACGTTGCGCCCGAACAGTGACCGAAGTTCTTCCTCCATCCGATGCATGTCGAGCAGCGTGTGCCGCGCGGACCGGTCGAGACTGACCAGCACGTCGACGTCGCTTTCCGGCCCGAAGTCATCACGGATCGCAGAGCCGAACAGCGCGAGCTCGGAGACATGCCAGCGCTTGCAGAACTCGGCGATTGCCGATCGGTCTATGGCAACCGGGGCGGTCGGTACGGTCAAGAATTGAGGTCCATGATCTTGAGGCTTTCGATGCCGCGGTCGTCTACGATCTTGACGGCGGCGCGCTCGTGTTCGCCGGGCGCGAACGGGAGGGAGACGGTTCCGTGGTAGGCGGCGATCAGACTCTGGTCGATCTCGGTGCGGAGGCTGCGGGCGAGGCGCGTCCAGCCGTCGCGGGCGCCGGTCATGGGAAAGAAGACTTGGCGCGGGAACAGACTGCGGCCGTCGTAGTCGGGGTCCAGCATCCAGACGGCGATGCGGTCGCTGCCGCCCGACTCGATGCCGCCGGTGCGGGTGTTGTAGTAGTCGAATCCGTGCACGGAGACGCGCACCTTGCCGGCGTGCTCGCCGTCGTCGATGCGCCCGACTTCGACGTCCGGCTGGCCGACCAGCCAGAAGCTCTCGTTGGTGGCGCGCTTGCGTTTGAGGTCCCCGGTCAGCAAGTCGGCGTTCATCTGCGCCTTGAGCAGGGTGACGCCGGGCCAGTTGGTTTCGTCGATGTCCTTGGCGGCTTCGGGGTCGAACTGGAAGGCGGCGAATACGACGACGCTTGGCCGCGGCGCCAGCGTCTGCGACTCCTCTATGGCGCGAGCAACTTGGCGCTGCTCCAGCGGCGCGTGATCGGGGCCGAACGAGACGACTACCCGGTGCGCGTCATACCCCGTGCCCCGCTCGCGGATGGTGTCCGCGCCGGAGGCGTCCGGGCGGGTGTCGCCCTCGGCGTGCAGGTAGCGGGCGCCGGGCAGCGGCTCCAGCCGCGCGAAGGAGATGCGCTGGCCGGCCTTGCCGCGGATGCCGGTCTTGAGCAGCTCGTCGCGCCAATCGCTCTGCCGTAGCGTCTCGCCGGAGCGGGCGATCGACTCATCCGCCGGCTGCGGCGGCGCTTCGATCTCGTCGAGCGGTTGGACGGTTGGAGCCGGGACCGCCTCGACGGTAAACGGGCCGGTGACCCGCGCCTTCTTGCGGTCCAACTCCGGCTGGTCGTAGAGGTTCGTCTCCACCGGCGGCTCGTCGTAGCCGAGGGTCCGCGCCGAAACCGTGGCCACGCTTCGGTAGCGAAAGCCCGAGCCGACGCCCTCCTCCGGAATGGCCAACTCGTAGTAGTCGAAGTTGGCGGTCATCAGCCGCTGGCGGGCGATGGCGACGGCGACGCGCGAGGTGTCGCAGGTGATCCACCGCCGGCCCCATTGTTCGGCCACCTGGGCGGTGGTGCCGGAGCCGCAGGTCGGGTCGAATACCAGATCGCCGGGGTCGGTGGTCATCAGGATGCAGCGTTGAATCGCCTTCGCCGCGGTCTGCACCACGTAACGCTTGTCGGTCGGCGACATCGGCACCGCCCACAGGTTGTTGATGCGGCGCCCCGGCACTTCGTCTTCGTAGCGCTTCCACATGAGGGACGATTGCCCTTCCAACGCTTCCAGCCGCCCCAACTCGCCGAGTCGATCTAGGCCGGCCGCGGAAATCCGCCAATGGCCGTCCCGACTGACGCGGAAGACTCGTCCGTTCCACTCGTAAGGATCGGAACGCCCGGTCGTGGAGACGCCCTGCGAATCGAGCGGCATTCGCCGGTAGATGCGCGCCCCTTCCGGCAGATGCTTGTCAGGATCGAAGCACTCTTCCGGCGTCGGCTTACGACACTGGCCGTCCGGCAACTCGACCATCACGTGCCAACTGAACGACTCGATCACCTCGGCGCGCGTGAGCGGCTCGTACAACTGGCGATACTTGGTGCGTTTGCGGTCCTTGGCGTACCACAACAAGTAGTCGGCGACCTCCGGCAACGCCGCCGCCGAGCTGGCGCCGGTCGTCGCATAAGAGATCGTCGCCATCCGGTTTTCGGCGCCGAAGATCTCGTCCATGACCACGCCGGCGCGGTGCACGTTTTCGTCGCCGATCTGCACGAAGCAGCTACCGCTTTCGTGCAGGAGCTCGCGCGCCAGCAGCAGGCGGTCGCGGAGATAGGCGAGATAGGAGTGGATGCCGAGCTCCCAGGTGTCGCGGAACGCGCGAATCTGCTCCGGTTCGGAAGTCAGGTCCGCGTCCCGGCCGTCGGTGACCTCGCGCCGGTTCACGAACGGCTGGAAGTTGGAGCCGTAGCGGATGCCGTAGGGCGGATCGACGTAGATCGTCTGCACCTGCCCGCCGAGACCCTCCTTCTCCAGCAGGCTGTTCATCACCAACAGGCTGTCGCCGGCGATCAGGCGGTTGCTCCAGTTGTGCCGGTGGCGGTAGAACTCGATCGCCTGCCGGATCGGCGGGTTTTCTTCGGGGAGTCCGAACAGGGAGAGCTGCGGCTCCGCGCCGTTGCGCTGCCGCACCGCCTGGACGATGGTGCGCGGGTCGATGCGCTCGTGCACGTGCAGCGAGACCGTCGGCACCTCGAAGGACGTATGCTCGGCCTTGCCCGCCCAGTCGAGCCGCGGGTCAAGGTGCGGATCAAAGGCGTACGCGGCGGCCGCCGCGTCCCGGTCGGTCTCCGGCGTCACCAGCCCCACCGGCGGATTGTTCGCCCGCTCCTTGCCGCTATGGGCGTAGTTTTCGATCTCCCGCTTCCGCTTCGCCATCCCGCGTCCCCGCCCAGTCTACCCCAATCCGAGAGCCGGGCGGTAGAGCCCGCATTGGGGATCGGCGAAGCTGTCTCCTCCGAAAACATCGCCGGATAACTTGACTCAAGTATTTTCTATCAGTATATTTGCACCATGAATCGCACCGCTCCCGCAACGCCGATCACTACCACCGTGTCCGCCCTTTCCGACCGGCGGCTGGTGCAACAGCTCAAGGAACTGACCGCCGTCGAACACCAGCTCGAAGTCGTGGTCATCGACCACCTGCGCGAGCTTGAGCGCCGCCGCCTGTAGCGAAGCCGCCGCCTGGCGCCGCCTCAAGGCGATGCGGCTGTGCGGGGAGGTCGACGGTGCGCGCGAGCGGATGCGGGACGGCTCGCTGACGCTCAACTCGGCAGCGCTGCTGCAGAACGCCTTCGATCGGCAAGAGCGCAAGTGCAAGCAGTCCGGCGGCGGGCGCGGCGCGCAGGCCGGCGCCCGGTTGGCCGTAGCGCCCAACGGCCGGCGCCTGGTGACGGCGCGCCGTCGCGCGGCCCCAACAGCATCGACCCCAGACGGGGAAGCGGGCGGGCGACCGCACGCGGCGCCGGTGCTCGACTCGTCGGCGCGGCAGGCGCTGGTGGACCTAAACTTTATACTTGACGTATAGTCGTTTTCCTGTTAGATTCGGCGTTATGGAACCTGATATCAAGACCCAGAGTAAGCGATTCGGGTAGGCGGGGTTGAAACGGGTCCTCCTAAGTGCTATAATCGGAAGTACCTAAACCCAACCGGTCAAGCACCGAAGAGGACCCGAAATGATTCAGTCACCACCAGAATACACGGCTGACGATGCTTGTCAACCCCAATTCTCCCATCCCCGCCTTCGGGCCGAGCCGCGCGGTGGCGCCCCGCTGGTGAGCTGGTCCGGCTTGGGCATCGTGCACGGGCTCGTCGAGCGGCTTGAAGTGGCGCCGGTGATCGACTCTGCGGTGCGCGTGCTGCGGCGGCACAAATGGTATACCGAGTCGGACCACGTGCTGACGCTGGCCTACAACATGCTCAGCGGCGGGAACACCCTCAGCGACATCAACTGGCTGCGCGCCGACGAAGGATTACGCCGGCTGTTGGGCGGCGCGCGGGTGCCGCATGCCACCACGGTCGGGGATTTTCTGGCTCGCTTCGACGGCAAGCGGGAGCAGTGCAGCGACCGGGATCAGCTGGCGGGGGAGCTGGCGCGGAGCGAGTTACGTGAGGCGGTCGAGGAGATACAGCAGCGGGCGTTCGGGTTGCTGCCGCGGTCGCGGCGGCGGGTGGCGACGCTGGACTGGGATTCGTCGATCCACGAAGTGTATGGGGAGCAGAAGGAAGGCGCGGACTTCAGCTACGACAGGCGGTGGAGCTACAGCAGTCTGTACGGGACGGTGGCGGAGACCGGAGACGTGCTGCATCTGGGACTGCACGAAGGCAGCCGGCATACCAGCTACGGGATCAAGGAGGTGTTGCCGAGAACGATCGAGCGGGTCCGGAAGCACTTTCGACAGGTGCGGATGCGCGCTGACAGTGGCTACTACGATCAGGAGATCGTGGACATCTGCGCGGAGCGCGGGGTGGAGTTCTACATCGTGGCGAAGCAGCGGCAGAATCTGCTGCGGGCCGTGCACGGGCTCCCGGAGAGCGCATGGCGTCCGCTGGCGCCGATCAGGGAGCGGTCGGGCCGGCGCCGGCGGAAGCGGCGGGAGAACGTGAAGCGCAAGATCAGCCGGCAGCGCAAGCCTGACCAGTGGTACAAGGGGACGCCGGAAGTGGCCAGGATGATGTTCCGACCGACGAGTTGGAAGAAGGGCTATCGGTACGTGATCAAGCGGACGCCGATCCACGACGCGGACGGCAAGCAAGAGTACCTCGACGGGATGAGAAAGTATGCGTACTGGATCGTGGTGACGAACTCGAAACGGAGCAACACGGCGGTGCTGAGGACCGCGCAGGGGCGGGGCAATCAGGAGAATCTGATCAAGGACCTGAAGGAGGGGCTGGGACTGTCCCATGTTCCGACCGGGTTGCTGGGAGCCAATCAAGCGTACTTCGTGATCGCGGCGTTGGCGTGGAACCTGAAGACTTGGATGCTCAACCTGTTGGAGTTGGGAGATGGCGCGGTGCTGCGCTGCAAGCGGTTTCTGTACCTGTGGATATGCCGGGCCGGCGTGGTTGCCAAGACTGGCCGGGACGGCGTGCTGCTCAAGCTGTCGGCCGGCGAGTACCACCAGAGGTTCAGCGCCGCGCTGGCACGACTGGCGACGCTGTAGGGAAGTCTGGGACGGGTGTTGACGAGATGGCAGGGGTAGTCTGCCCTGATGGCGTCACCTGAAGTCCCACAGGCCGCCAAATCGCCACTGGCTTGGTCAACTCAAAGGGTTGACGCGGTTCTCACACTGCGGATGCCCAGAATGTCAGCGTCGGGACGCCTATAGATCCCAAGAGTCGCCGAAATCTCCCGACTTTCGTGATGCCTGTGGCCAATCTATCACCGAATCGCTTATTCTGCGTCAAGACACTTCGCGAGCGACTCGGCCTCACGCAGAGAGAGTTTGCAAAGGCGGTGGGCGCGCAGCCCAACACGGTCGCCCGTTGGGAACGGGGCGAGCTGGGCATCTCCGCACCGATGATGGACCGAATTAATGCGGTGGCCAACACTTACCGATCCACCACGGTCAGAAGGTCATCCGCCGTCATCCTCGACGAGCACCATCGGGCGATCCTGGACGCCCTTGCTGGGAGACTCGACCCCGAGACGTTCGAGGCGTGCGCTGTTGCCCTGCTCAGCCGTGCTTGGCCGACACTGGTTCCGGTGCGCGGCGGCGGAGACGACGGCTTCGACGGAGCGGTCGCTGATGCCGCCGGCGAGCCGTTTCCCCTCATCGTGACCACCGGCGAGAAGCTCGTAAACAACTTCGAGCGCAACCTCGACCGGGCAACGAGCAAGGGATGGAAGTTCAACCGCACGCTGTTTGCGACTCCGCGCCGCATTACTCCCCACTCTCGCGGCAGACTGAACGATGCCGCGCGTACACGGGGAGTGACGTTGATCCAAATCTACGATCAGGATTGGTTTGCGCAGAGTCTCTACCAGGAACCCGAATGGTGCAAGCGCCTGCTCGGAGTGACCGGCAGGCCGGCTGCCCTGAGCCTGTTCCCGGCGACGCATCGGCCGCTCCTAGGTGACGCCGTGCTCGGTCGAAAAATGGAGATGGACTGGCTGCGGAAGCAGAAAGGGGATTGCTTGCTCGTGGGTGAACCGGGAGCGGGGAAGACGTTTCTTCTGCGGTCGTTGGCGTTGGAAGGACACGCGCGCTTCCTGGTAGATGACGACCGTACGCAGATTGCGAACGACTTGCGCCGCCTGCGTCCCGCGGCGGTGATCGTCGACGACGCGCACGTCGACCCCGATCGGATCATGAAGCTCGATCAGATCAGGAACGACATCAAAGCGGAGTTTCGGATCATCGCGACGAGTTGGCCCGGAGACGCCGACACCGTCCGCAGCACGCTACAAGTCGGGACCGCCAGTGAGATGCGACTCGACCGTCTCGACGCCGACACGATGGTGGAGATCATCAAGTCGTTCGGCATCCACGGACCAGACCGGTTGCTGTACATGATAAGAAAGCAGGCCGGCGGCCGGCCTGGTCTCGCCGCGACGCTCGCTCACCTGTTTCGTTCGGGGAACGCTGTGGACGTATTGCGCGGCACATCGCTCGTCGCCGAGCTTAGCCGAAGTATCGGCAAAATCGTTGGCGTCGACGCTGTGCGATTGTTGGCGCCCTTCGCGCTTGGAGGCGACGCCGGAGTCGAGCAAGATGCCGTCTCCCGCCGTCTTGGAAAGCCACCGTTCGACGTGAGCACCGACCTTGCAAGACTCGCCGCCGCAGGAGTCATTCGAGAATCAGCAGGCAAAGCAGTATCGGTACAACCAGAGCCGATGCGCTGGGTCATCGTCAAACGAGTCTTCTTCGACGGACCGGGATCGCTCGACATCGAGCCATTCCTGGACATCGTCGAGAAACGAGATGATGCGCTTCGTACCCTGATCGGCGCCCGATCGCAAGGGGCGGCCGTTTGCGCCCTGGAGCGCCACCTCGAAGAAGCGAGTCTTCCCAAGCTGTGGGCGGACTACGCCTCCCTCGGAGCCGTCGAAGCTCGATATGTACTCCAGCGACACCCCGAGTTGATCGGAGAGGTCGCCCAAGCCGCCCTGCGTAGCGCACCGGAGACAGCCATACCGATGCTGCTGAACCGTGCGGACCACGAACATTCCGGAGGACCATCGGAACGTCCTATCGATCAACTCAAATCCTGGGCGAACGGAGACCCTGGTGACACGGCGTACCTGCTCGACAGGCGCTTGACGCTCGTGCGAGCGACGCTCAACTGGTGGAAGATGACTCCGAATACACCTGCGGCCATCCGTACACTGTGCCTGGCGATGGCCCCCGGGGTTGAGTACCGCGGAACCGATCCGGGTATTGGAAACACGGTTTTCTTAAAAAGTCGGATACTCAGCGACCGTGAGCTTCGATCTCTGATTTCTCATTGGCCTGACGTGTTGCATGTGGTGAAAGGGTCTGAGCGTGTGCCATGGAACGATCTGTTCGACCTTGTGGGAGCTTGGTCAAATCCCCGACTGACGTTTTTTCCGCCAGTCGAAATCAACCGCACAACACACCGCATTCTTCATGACTTTGCAACTGCCATGCTCGTGGACATAGCCAGCGTTACGCGTCACCATCCCGGTATTCAGAATCGTATCGCCGAACTATCGGAAACGACATCCGGATTGCGCCTCGATCCGGTATTCGAGGTGCTATTCCCGTTGCGGTCGGTCGATGTCAAAGATTGGGGGCGCCAGAGCCGGGTTCGGTCGGAAGCCGTAGACGAACTCGCGAGACACTGGGCGGATCGTCCACTTGCAGATGTTGCGTCGCTGCTGGATCGGTGCCAGGCAGAGGCGCGCCTCGCAGGAATAGAGAGACTGCAGTCACTGGAGAGGTTCTGCGCCGCCTTAGCTGAGCGCGTGCCGGACCCCATCGCCGCCGCCGATGCTTTGGTCGATCATTCTCTTCCATCCTCCTTGGTCACACCATTCCTGCTCAAAGCTAGAGACGAGGAACTGCCCGGGTGGGAGTGCCTTGCAGGCCGATGCCTCGCCAAAAAAGAATACCGATGGATCGCCGCGGAGTCCGTGTTGGCACACCGATCGCCCTCTCGTGAGCTGCTCAACCCCGCCATCTCTGCAGCATCCGACATGCCGAGCTTCGGGAGTTTTCTGAATCTGTCGCTTCATGCGATGCCAGACGCAACGATCCGGGAGATGCTGCAGTCGGGGGTTCCTCGGATTGCCGTCGCCGCATCGGTCGGCTACTGGGCGAGGCATCGAGGGAATATCCCATCCGCGATCCGTACCGCGTGGCGACAGGCGATTCTACGCTCCGCGTGGGAGGGAGCCGAAGGGGCCGGTGGCAATCACCGGCTCGGAGAGATTTTGTCCGAGGACAGCGACTTGGCAGTCGACTGGCTGGTATCCAGCTTGTCGGGATCCGAACACTCCGGGCGTCTCCCGGAAAGAGATTTGCACAGGAGGGTCGCGCGGTCGTTAGGTCTTGATCAGCGAAGCGAAATTTTGGCGCGCTTGGCAACCGCTGACGAAATTCGCACGGTTTTCGGCGTGATCGAGTGTCTTGTGGGCGGTGATCTTGATCTCTATCGACAGCTTCTGGGGTATGAGACCATGAAGGAACATCATCTCGATCCGCTGGACCGTGCACCCAGTTGGCGGGAATCAGAAGCGCCGAAGGATGACGACGATCCGCTCGTTCAGTCCCTTGATGGTACGTGGCGAAGAATGGCGTTGGCAGCTCTGGATCATGGCTACTCCACGCAGAACGTACTATACGCGACCATCGGCCGAGTCTCGAGTTGGAGTGGCTTGGAGAGCGAAATGTGGGCAAGACGGAGACGCGGATTCGAGACTCTGCTGAGCGATCCCGACGATAGGATCATCGGAATCGGGAGAAGCGGGATCGAGTATACGAAGGAGCGGGAACGGTCCGCCATTGATCGAGAGAAGGAGGTGGCAGTGGAGGGTCACCGCCGATAGGAGCATCGACTGCATCGGAGGTTGGATGAGACAGACAAGCACGTATCCACATGTCGGCTACTACGTTCGATTTTGGTCCCCGGAGGTCACGGTTGATCCGGGGCTGCGTCCCCTGCTAGAGCAGAAATGTCCGGAGCGCCAGGGTTTCTGATGTCGAAGCATGCGAATGGCGACGGTAGTGTGCCCGAGAAGCGGATACTGGCGGATGTTGTAGAAGTCCAGAAGCAGTGGATCATCCTGGACAATCGCCGAGCGGATTTGGCGGAAAAGGCTCTTGAAGTAAAAGCCGCGCAAGATGATCGCAAGTACCAGATGGCTTCGAAAGCGAGCGACGACAACATCGCACTGGAAAAGGAGAGGCTGAAGCGAATCGGTAGCATATTCTGGGTCGTGCTTGGATTGGCTGGCGTCGCGGTCCTCACGGTACTCGGATTCTTCTTCTTGGGGAACGAAACGCAACGCGCCGCGGCTGCGTCGTTGGTTACTCCGGCGCTGATCGCGGTCGCGGGCTACGGCGTGATCAAGACGCTCGTCACAGCCGTGAAGGGGTTGATCGGCCGCTGATCTCCGTTCGGGTCCGGTCTGAGCGACGGTGACGGTTCATGCGGGGCTGCTGTCTCACGTCGATCCGCACGTGAATCGCTTCGGAGTCGCGGCATGGAGCGGGCTGCCCGCGCCGGCCGTCCGCGACTCGACCAGCGGACCTATTCGGAGTATGTTCCGAATCGGTCATACCCGTTCGGAATACGTTACGAAATGGAGCAGTACCGGCGCACCCTCGACCTGACGCTGCCGCGCGGCCAGTCGGCGTTCCTGTGGGGCCGCGCAAGACCGGCAAGTCGACCCTGCTGCGGCAGTCGTTCCCGCGTTCGGCCCGCTTCGACCTGCTCGACACCCGCGTGCTGCTGGAGCTCACGCGGGCGCCGTGGCGCTTGGCCGAGCGCGTGCGCGCCCTCGACCCCGCGGTCCGCGCCAACCCGATCATCATCGACGAGGTGCAGCGGGTTCCGCCGCTGCTGGACGAAGTGCATCGGATGATCGAAGACGACGGCCTCAGCTTCGTGCTGTGCGGGTCCAGCGCCCGCAAGGTGCGGCGCGGGCGCGCCAACCTGCTCGGTGGACGCGCCTGGCGCTTCCTGCTCCATCCTCTGACGTGGCCGGAGATTCCGGCGTTCGACCTGTTGCGGGCGCTCAATCGCGGCCTGATCCCGCAACACTATGACGCGGCGCAACACCGGCGCGCGCTGTCCGGCTACGTCGACGACTACCTCAAAGAGGAGGTGTTCGACGAGGGGTTGACGCGCAACGTGGCGGCGTTCTCGCGGTTCTTCGACGCGCTGCCGTTCTGTCATGGCGAGCTGCTCAACTACAGCAACGTGGCCCGCGACTGCGGCGTCGATTCCAAGACCGTGCGGGAGTACTTTCAGATTCTGGTCGATACCCTGCTCGGCGTCTTCGTGGAGCCGTTCCGCCGACGCCGAACGCGCGCGGTCATCGTTCAGGCGCCGAAGTTCTATCTGTTCGACGTCGGCGTCGCCGGCTACCTGACCGGGCGCCGGGTCGCGCGGGCTGCCGGTCCCGACTTCGGGCGCGCGCTGGAACACTTCGTACTCATGGAGCTGCTCGCCTACCGCAGCTACCGCGAGTGCGACTTTCAGGTGCGTTTCTGGCGCACCAAGTCGGGCCTGGAGTGCGACTTCGTACTTGGTCAGGAGGGCGAGGTAGCGCTGGAGGTCAAGGCCGGCGCCAACCCCGGCCCGGCGGAGCTTCGGGCGTTGCGCGCGTACGCGGCGGAGCACCGGCCCCGTCTGACCGCCGTGGTCTGCACCGCCGGCGCTCCCCGCCAAACCGACGACGGCATCCTGATCCTCCCCTGGGAGGAGTTCCTGCAGCGGCTGTGGTCCGGCGCCATCATCACCCACTAGCGCGGAGGCTTGCAGGTCGTGCTATAGTTCCTCTCATGGACTCGCCAACGTTCCCGTCCGGCCGTTCCGAGCCTGACCCGCGCGCCGGTGAGCCGGCAGCGATGGCGGCGCCGGATACGGTCCGCGATCCCGGCCGGGTTCCGGCGCACCTGCGCGCACCGCCGGTGTCGGTCGCGCCGCCAGCCGCCCCGGTCCATGTGGCGCCGCCCAGGCCGGCGCTCGACGTCGATTACGATTCTCTGATCACCGAGGACGACGAACCCGTGGACAACATGATCTCCGAGAAGCAGCAGCGTCTGCTCACCGAGCCGTTGTACAGCTCATGGACCGGTCCGGGCGGCGGGCGGTCCTTTCTGGCGGCGGCCAACGTCGGCGTGTTCCCGGAGCCGCGCAACCCGGCCATCGTGCCGGACGTCTTCCTGAGCCTGGACGTGCAGGCCAACCCGAACTGGTTGCGCAAGGAGCACCGCTCCTACTTCGTGTGGGTATTCGGCAAGGCGCCGGACCTGGTGGTGGAGATCGTGTCGAACCGGAAAGGCGGCGAGATCGCAAGGAAGCGGCTGAGCTACGCCCGGATGGGAGTACGCTACTACGTCGTCTACGACCCGCTCCATGAGGTGATGCGCGATGACCTGCGCATCTACCGCTTGAGCGGGGGGAGCTACGTGCGCCAAGTGGCGGCGCGGTTCCCGGACCTGGGGTTGGGGATGACGCTGTGGGAGGGCGAGTTCGAAGAGTTTCGCCGTGCGTGGCTGCGCTGGACGGACGCCGACGGCGCGTTGATCCTCACGGGCCAGGAGAATGCCGAGCAGGCGCACCGGCGGGCGAAGCAGGAACAGCAGCACGCGGACCGGGAGCGGCAGCGCGCAGATCAGGCGCATCAGCGCGCAGATCAGGAACAGCAACGCGCCGAGCAGGAACAGCGGCGCGCGGACCAGGTGCAGCAGCACGCGGACCGGGAGCGGCAGCGCGCAGATCAGGCGCATCAGCGCGCAGATCAGGCGCATCAGCGCGCAGATCAGGCGCATCAGCGCGCCGAGCAGGAACAGCAACGCGCCGAGCAGGAACAGCGGCGCGCGGACCAGGTGCAGCGCCGCGCCGAACGGCTGGAAGCGTTGCTGCGCCGGGCGGGCATCGACCCCGATCACGAGTGAACACGCGGCCGCCTTCGAGCCGGCGGCGCGCGGCGCGTCAGCTCCCCGTTTCCTCCTCGGCGATCTCGATCACCAGCTCCTTGCCGTACTAGCGCCGGAGGCTGCAGGTCGTGCTATAGTTCCTCTCATGGACTCGCCAACGTTCCCGTCCGGCCGTTCGGAGCCTGACCCGCGCGCCGGTGAGCCGGCAGCGATGGCGGCGCCGGATACGGTCCGCGATCCCGGCCGGGTTCCGGCGCACCTGCGCGCACCGCCGGCGCCGGTCGCGCCGCTCGCCACCCCGGTCCATGTGGCGCCGCCCAGGCCGGCGCTCGACGTCGATTACGATTCCCTGATCACCGAGGACGACGAACCCGTGGACAACATGATCTCCGAGAAGCAGCAGCGCCTGCTCACCGGGCCGTTGTACAGCTCATGGACCGGTCCGGGCGGCGGGCGGTCCTTTCTGGCGGCGGCCAACGTGGGTGTGTTCCCGGAGCCGCGCAACCCGGCCATCGTGCCGGACGTCTTCCTGAGCCTGGACGTGCAGGCAAACCCGAACTGGTTGCGCAAGGAGCACCGCTCCTACTTCGTGTGGGTATTCGGCAAGGCGCCGGACCTGGTGGTGGAGATCGTATCGAACCGGAAAGGCGGCGAGATCGCAAGGAAGCGGCTGAGCTACGCCCGGATGGGAGTACGCTACTACGTCGTCTACGACCCGCTCCATGAGGTGATGCGCGATGACCTGCGCATCTACCGCTTGAGCGGGGGGAGCTACGTGCGCCAAGTGGCGGCGCGGTTCCCGGACCTGGGGTTGGGGATGACGCTGTGGGAGGGCGAGTTCGAAGAGTTTCGCCGTGCGTGGCTGCGCTGGACGGACGCCGACGGCACGTTGATCCTCACGGGCCAGGAGAATGCCGAGCAGGCGCACCGGCGGGCGAAGCAGGAACAGCAGCGCGCGGACCAGGAGCAGCGCCGCGCCGAACGGCTGGAAGCGTTGCTGCGCCGGGCGGGCATCGACCCCGAGCACGAGTGAACACGCGGCCGCCTTCGAGCCGGCGGGGCCGCGGCGCGCCGCGCTCACCCGGCCGGCGGCGCGCGGCGCGTCAGCTCCCCGTTTCCTCCTCGGCGATCTCGATCACCAGCTCCTTGCCGTACTAGCGCCGGAGGCTGCAGGTCGTGCTATAGTTCCTCTTTCCTCTCATGGACTCGCCAACGTTCCCGTCCGGCCGTTCGGAGCCTGACCCGCGCGCCGGTGAGCCGGCGGCGATGGCAACGCCGGATACGTTCCGCGATTCCGGCCGGGTTCCGGCGCACCTGCGCGCACGGCCGGCGCCGGTCGCGCCGCTCGCCGCCCCGGTGGCGCCGCCCAGGCCGGCGCTCGACGTCGATTACGATTCTCTGATCACCGAGGACGACGAACCCGTGGACAACATGATCTCCGAGAAGCAGCAGCGGCTGCTCACCGGGCCGTTGTACAGCTCATGGGCCGGTCCGGGCGGCGGGCGGTCCTTTCTGGCGGCGGCCAACGTCGGCGTGTTCCCGGAGCCGCGCAACCCGGCCATCGTGCCGGACGTCTTCCTGAGCCTGGACGTGCAGGCCAACCCGAACTGGTTGCGCAAGGAGCACCGCTCCTACTTCGTGTGGGTATTCGGCAAGGCGCCGGATCTGGTGGTGGAGATCGTATCGAACCGGAAAGGCGGCGAGATCGCAAGGAAGCGGCTGAGCTACGCCCGGATGGGAGTACGCTACTACGTCGTCTACGACCCGCTCCATGAGGTGATGCGCGATGACCTGCGCATCTACCGCTTGAGCGGGGGGAGCTACGTGCGCCAAGTGGCGGCGCGGTTCCCGGACCTGGGGTTGGGGATGACGCTGTGGGAGGGCGAGTTCGAAGAGTTTCGCCGTGCGTGGCTGCGCTGGACGGACGCCGACGGCGCGTTGATCCTCACGGGCCAGGAGAATGCCGAGCAGGCGCACCGGCGGGCGGAGCAGGAGCAGCAGCACGCGGACCGGGAGCGGCAGCGCGCAGATCAGGCGCATCAGCGCGCCGAGCAGGAACAGCAACGCGCCGAGCAGGAACAGCAGCGCGCGGACCAGGAACAGCGCCGCGCCGAACGGCTGGAAGCGTTGCTGCGCCGGGCGGGCATCGACCCCGAGCACGAGTGAACACGCGGCCGCCTTCGAGCCGGCGGGGCCGCGGCGCGCCGCGCTCACCCGGCCGGCGGCGCGCGTCGCGTCAGCTCCCCGTTTCCTCCTCTGCGATTTCGATCACCATTTCCTTGCCGTAGAGGGTCTGACGCGCCCAGTACAGGTTGTCGAACTCGGTGTAGCCGGACGACGCCAGCTTGGCCACGGCGGTCGCGTCGTCGTTGCCGCCGCCGCCGGTAATCTGCACGGTCGGGGCCGCCCGGTAGCCGCTGCCGCCGTCCGTGAGCGTGATCGACGTCACCTTGTCGGTCATCACCGCCGTCCCCTGCGCGCGGATGCCGTTGGCGTTTTGCGGCTCCGGAAACTCCACGTCCGGGGCCGCCGCGTAGCCGCTCCCCGGGTTCGTGATGACTATGGTCGGGGGGTAAATACCGTCTCCATAATCGGTCGTGCAGGTCGCGGTGACGCCCGTGCCCGGGGCCGCGATCGCACAATCGGGGAGTACCGTGTAGCCGTGCCCGGGGTTCGTAATCCGCACGCTGAGTACCCGGTCCTCAATGGTCGATGCGCCGCCGGTCGCCTCGACGGTGCCGGAGTTCTGAAAGCTACAGAGAACAGTGCCGGTGTAGCCGAGTCCCGGGTCGGTGACCGTTACTGAGGATACACTACTACCGCTCAGCACCGCGGTTCCGGTTGCCGCACGGCCGCCACTCGGCGTCGGGCACGTAACGGTTGGCGGCGACGTGTAGCCGGCTCCCCCAGTCGCGACCGCGATCGTCCTGAGTCCGGTCGGCCCCACCGCGACGCCGGCGGCGCCCATGCCCTCCGGGTTGCCCGATTGGGCGGTAAAGGTGACGGCAGGGACGGAGGTGTACCCGCTGCCCCTGTTCGCGGAATTTATGCTCGCCCCCCCGACGGTGGTGGATCGCACGCTCGCCACGGCGGCCGCGCCGCTGCCCGGGTCGCCCGGTTGGCTGACAAACGTAACGACGTAGTTTCGGACGAAGGCCGGGGATAATTCATAGCCCATCCCGCCGTTCGTCATGGCGATAGAGGCGACCTGATCGGCGGCGGTCGCCGTGGCGACCGCGGGGTTGGCGTGGACTCCGGTGAACGAGACGGTGGGGGCGGAGGTGTAGCCGGTCCCGCCGTCCGTCAGCGTGATGGAGCGCACCCGGTCCGAGACGCGCCGCTGATTTTCGGCGGTGAGCACCAGCACCACCTCTCCCTCGGTCACCTCGGCGGTGAGCCGCCACTCCGCGCCGCTCACGTCGGAAGCGAAGGCCGGCTCATACGAGACGTTGTCGATCGGCAGCGGCTGCCCGCCGACCGAAACGGTCACCGCGTCGCGGTTGGCGGCGGTGATCCGGTCCCACGCGAACGGCGCCGACCGGTTGGAGGTCTGCGTCCAGATGGTCGCGTCGTCGTCTCCGAAGTGGTCCGCTTCGAGCTCCCAGCTCTTGTCCGGCTCCGGCGGATCCGGCGGCGGGTCCGGGTCAGGGGTCTGCGTCGGCGCGGCCGGCGGCTCGCTGGCGCCGCCTGCCCCACCGCCCGCGCCGGTCCCCGCGGTCGTGGTGGGCGTGGCCGGGCCGCACGCGGTCATGGCCAGTGCGATACCGGCGAGCGCCGCCAGTAACAGAAACCGTTTCATTCCGGAACTTCCGGGGGGGGGGGGGGGGTAAGATGCAAGACGATACTCCTCTGTCTGTCAGCCGCCCGCGGCGCCTGCCTGAGTACCGGAGCGTGCCGGCTACGGCCCGGCGTGTCAATCGCCGGCCCGCCGAAACCCACCCGGAGATCGAACGGCGCGCCGAGCGGGCTGCGGTGCGGTCCGGGGTACGCCCGTAGTACGCCTTGGCGGCCGCGGTCAGCCGGCGGCCACCTCGAAGGCGGTGACGTTGCGCGTCTGGCGGCTGAACTCCACGCCGATCAGGTGAATGGGTTCGCCCCGGCCCCGGTACTTGGCGGCGTAGTCCCGCTCCCGCAACTGCGCCAGCGCTGCCCCCTCACCCGCCTGCTCCGTCACCTTGAACTCGAACAGGTAGACGTGGCCGCCGGTGCGCACCGCCATGTCCAGCCGCCCGCCGGCGCTCGAATCCTCCACCGTGATCTCGTACCCCAACGCCGCCAAGTAGGAGTAGAACACGCTGGCGTAGTACCCCTCGTAACGCGCGATGTCGTTGTTGACGTGCCATTCATACGGGATGATCGCAAAGAAGGCGTGGAACAGCTCCTGCAACCCCGCCCAATCGGCCGCTTTCAGCAGGCGCGCCAAGCGGATTCTGTCCGCCGTCTGCTCGCGGGCGTCCGGCGCCAGGCGGCGCAACAGCACCCGGTTCAGGCTCTGCCGCACTTCCCGGTTCGGATAGCCGAGCCGGTACAGCGGCTCGCCGTCCAGTTCCTCCTCCTCCGTGATCGTCAGATAGCCGGTCTGGAACAGCAGCGCCTCGGTGCCTATCTCCTCCACGTCGAACGCCGACAGCAGGTCCTCGGTGCCCCCCATCTCGTGCAGCGAAACGGCGGAGACCTGCCGCTCGATCAGCGTGTCGACCAGGAACCTCGGCGAGCCGGTCTCGAACCAGTGGGGCTTGAACTTGCCGCTGTCGAACAGCAGCAGCAGGTCAAACGGGTTGTACACCTTCTCGTCGCCTAGCCAGCAGTAACCGTTGTACCACTCGCGGATGCGCTCGCGGTCCAGCCCGGGCAGCTCCGGGGCGAACACGCTATCCAGATCGGCCTCGGTGTAGCCGCAGATCGCCGAGTAGCGCCCATCCAGCGTGAGGTCGGTGAGGTTGTTGAGGTCGGAGAACAGGCTCACCTTGGAGAACTTGCTCACCCCGGTCAGGAAGGTGAAGCGCACGTGCGCTTCACTGTCCTTGATCACCCCGTACAGACCGCGCAGGAAGTCGCGGTTGGCGCGGGCTACTTCGGGCGTTTCCAGCGCGTCCAGGATCGGCTTGTCGTACTCGTCCACCAGCACCACCGCCTGCTGCCCGGTGCGCCGGTGCAGCGTCCTGAGCAGGCGGCGGAACCGATCCGGCGCGGTGGCGTAGCGCGCTTCCACGCCGGCCTCCTCCGCGGCGTCCTCCAACTGCGCCAGTACGTTGGTATGCACGTACCCCGGCTCGCCGAAATTGCCGCCGCCGAAGCTGAGCCGCACCACCGGATGGCGCACCGACCAGTCGTGGCGGGCGTGGAGGTGGAGTCCCCGGAACAACGCCTCGCTGCCCTCGAACAGCTCCTTCAGCGTGTCCAGAAACAGGCTCTTGCCGAACCGCCGCGGCCGCGACAGGAAATAGTGCGCGCCCCCGTCGAGCAACCGTTCGACGTAGGCGGTCTTGTCCACGTAGTAACAGTTCCGCTCCCGGAGCGTGCGGAACGTCTGGATGCCGGTGGGCAGCCTGCGCCGGACCATCGATTTCATCTTACCGTTGCCCCGGAGCACTCGCAACGCCCGCCTGCCGCCATGCGACGCCAGCGCGCGTTTGAGCCGGCCGGGGCCGCGGCGCGCCGCGCTCACCCGGCCGGCGGCGCGCGGCGCGTCAGCTCCCGGTTCCTCCTCGGCGATCTCGATCACCAGCTCCTTGCCGTAGAGCGTCTGGCGCGCCCAGTACAAGCCCGGGGCGAACTGGCCCGGCGGCGTGAGGCCTCGAATGCAGCCTGTTTGCTTCGGAGGACCGGACGGGTACACTGGGAACATGAGCTACGCAAGCTCGGACACGTGGCAGGCTGAACAGGCCGAACTCAGAGCTGCCGAGGCCAGGGCGGCGGCGTTCCGCGCCGCGGAGCAGGACGCGGAGCGGATCTCCAGGGAGTTCGCGGCGAGCCGGCCGCCGGACTCGCCGGCGTACGACGCCGAATGGACCACCCGGACCGGCAGCAGCGGCAGCCTGATCTTCGTGTTCGCGGTGGTGCTTGATCTCGACGCGGACTTCGACGTAGAGGACTACCCCTCGGACGAGGCGCTGAGCGCCACCGAGGATTTGCGGCGACGGCTCGTAGGGAGCAAGGTCGACGACTGGAACGTCTACGTTGTGACCGTAACCGAGCGCCGTAGGAACAGCGGCACTCGGCTGACTACGAGCACCGCGTCAGCTTCGTGAAGAGCGAGCTCATTCAAGCGCACGATAAAGCGCAATTGGCGCGGAAGCGGCTTCGGGACGCATCTCCTGCGGCACGCGGAGCGTTCTTCACGCTGCTCACGGTGCGACGCGCGGACTTTCGGCCCCGATAGGTCGGATGCCGGTCGGCAGCCGCGCCGGACCATCGACTGCATCGTACCGTTGCCCCGGAGCGCTCGCAACGGCGCCTGCCGAGACCGCCAGGCGGTGCCGGTGCACCGCGTCGCCTCGCCGGCGGACGCGTACGCCGCACCACGGCCCCGGCCGGCGGCGCGCGGCGCGTCAGCTCCCGGTTTCCTCCTCGGCGATCTCGATCACCAGTTCCTTGCCGTAGAGGGTCTGGCGCGCCCAGTACAGGTTGTCGAACTCGGTGTAGCCGGACTCCGCCAGCTTGGCCACGGCGGTCGCGTCGTCGTTGCCGCCGCCGCCCGTGATTTGCACGGTCGGGGCCGCCCGGTAGCCGCTGCCGCCGTCCGTGAGCGTGATCGACGTCACCTTGTCGGTCAGCACCGCCGTCCCCTGCGCGCGGATGCCGTTGGCGTCTTGCGGCTCCGGAAACTCCACGGTCGGGACCGTCAGGTAGTCGCCCCCCGGGTTCGTGATGACCACGGAGTCGGGCCACATCCCGGTTCCATAGTCGGACGTGCAGGTCGCCGTTCCGGTGATCGTGCAGGTGGGAGGCGAGCTGTAGCCGACCCCCGGGTGCGTAATCGTCACGCTGGTTACGCTGTCTTCCACGACCGTACCCGTGAGGGTACCGGTCGCCTGGGAGCCCGTGCCGGATTGCGGGCTCCCAAAGGTACAGATTTGGGCGGTGGTGTAGCCGAGTCCCGGGTCGGTGACCGTTACTGACGTTACGGGGCCACTGGTCACGTGCCCGGTTCCGGTTGCCGCACGGCCGCCGGTCGGCGTCGGGCACGTGACGGTTGTGTCCCCCGTGTAACCGCTTCCTCCATTGGCGAACGCGATCGTCCTGAGTCCGGTCGGCCCCACCGCCGTCGCGGTGGCGCCCGTGCCCGGGTTGCCCGCGCCGGTGGAAAAAGTGATGGTGGGGACGGAGGTATAGCCGCTGTTGGTGCCTCCGATGGTCACGCCGCCGACGGTGGTGGCGAGCGCGCGCACCGTGGCGGCCGCGTGGAAGCTGGGGTTGCCGCCGGAAAAGGTGATGTCGTATAGCGGGCTGATCGGGGACAGGCGGGTGTCGGTTTCGACGTAGCCGTTTCCGCCGTTCGTGATGGTGACGGAGACGACCTGATCGGCGGCGGTCGCCGTGGCCTGCGCCGGGTTGGCGTGGACTCCGGTGAACGAGACGGTGGGGGCGGAGGTGTAGCCGGTCCCGCCGTTCGTCAGCTCGATGGCGCGCACCCGGTCCGAGACGCGCCGCTGATTCTCGGCGGTGAGCACCAGCACCACCGCTCCCTCGGTCACCTCGGCGGTGAGCCGCCACTCCGCGCCGCTCAAGTCGGAGGCGAAGGCCGGTTCATACGAGACGTTGTCGATCGGCAGCGGCTGCCCGCCGACCGAAACGGTCACGGCGTCGCGGTTGGCGGCGGTGATCCGGTCCCACGCGAACGGCGCCGACCGGTTGGAGGTCTGCGTCCAGATGGTCGCGTCGTCGTCTCCGAAGTGGTCCGCTTCGAGCTCCCAGCTCTTGTCCGGCTCAGGCGGAGCCGGCGGCGGGTCTGGGTCGGGGGGCGTCGTCGGCGCGGCCGGCGGCTCGCTGCCGCCGCCTGCTCCGGCGCCCGCGCCGGTCCCCGCGGTCGTGGTAGGCGTGGCCGGGCCGCACGCGGTCATGGCCAGTGCGATACCGGCGAGTGCCGCCAGTAACAAAAACCGGTTCATTCCGGAAACTCTTGGGGGGGGGGGTAAGATGCAAGACGATACTCCTCTGTCGGTCAGCCGCCCGCGGCGCCTGTTGAGTACCGGAGCGTATCGGCTGCGGGCCGGCGTGTCAATCGCCGGCCCGCCGGAACCAAACTCATCCGCCATTCTCGTGGCGCGCCTCGGCTTGGTGCCTGACGTGGCGCCGCGGCGCCGCGCGGCGTCTGCCGTGATCTCTCATATCCGCTTTTCAGTGCGTCAGTTACGCATCCTCGCGACCTGGCTCCCACTTGGCGCCTCCCGGATCCTGTGCAGCCCTCACACCGCAATCCGGCCACTCATCAGGCGCGGCAAAAGCAGATCACGCGCTTGCGCAAGTTGAAGCTGGGACCGCTTCAGTATGCGGACCTGGCGGATCACGTCCGTAGCGAAGTCGGCGAATCTCGTGACGATCCGCTTCTCCGGAATCACCACCTCCATCGTGCGAAAACGTCCCTTGCTGATCTCAGGGTACGTCGTGCCCAAGGCGCGGCTGCGAATCTCCTCTACCCGGCTCATGAGATTGAAGAGCAGATAGGTCGTCATCGCCGCGTCGCGCGGGACGATGTTGATGAATCCCTGGTTGGTGCAGACTTCACGGTCCATCAAGGCGAAGTACCCCACCGACGCGCGGCTGGTCATGAGGATGGTCTCGGGCGGCACCATCGTAGCGGACGACTCAAGGAGTCCTTGCTCGGTGATCTTTCGCTCCGAGTCGATCAACGCCAGACAGTCATTCCTCGTCACGTCCGTCGGCACAATCCAGGTAACGTTACCGTCTTCCCAATACTCCGGTCGCGTAGTCGACGGGGTACCGCCCCCTACGGTCCTGCATACGTCGTCGATGCGCATCCGCTCCCAACGAATCGGCAGCCCATCCCTGACTTCAGTCTGCTCATGGCCGGGAAAGCGCAGCTTGATGAACCACTCCCGGTAGAGCAGTCGCGCCGCTCGCTCCAACAGCAGTATCCGGCGGCGATTGTTGTCAATCAGTCGATCGTAGGCGGAGAGAATGCCAATGATCGAATCCTGTATTGACGGGGGCGCTATCGTCACGTGCAGACTCAGCGCATTGCTACGATTCAGACCGGGGACCGCTGCGTCCGTGTTCATGTTTCGCAGTGGCAGCGTGTTCAGCAAATAATAGAGATAGCGACGGCGAAGTTCGTCTTCGTTCTTTGGAACGACGTAATAGGTGGTGTCGATCGCGTAGAAGTCGTCGTCGCTCCAATGAACGGCGCCGATAGTCCCCTTGCGACCGACAATCACTCCCGGACCCTTGACAAGCGCCTGGTCATGCCAGCCGACCCGCCCCGCCGAACCGAACACCGGCACCGAACCGGCTTGCCGCCGGCCGGCGGGAAGTGACCTGCCGTACAGGAAATCGACGTAATCTCCGAGTTTCTCCGCTCTCATGGGGTACTCACGTTCCAGTTGCCGATGGAGCCCTGCTGCACTCACGTGCCCCGGCGGCGCCGCTTCGGCGGATGGAGTCGGAAGCTGGCGTGTATCATCGGTCTGACGCCACTGCCGCGGCGACGTCGTCGCGAAACTTGACCCAGGCAGCCACATGATCGAGCGGCCCTCCTACCGGCAAGTTCTCCGCAAGCTGTCTACGGAATTTGCCGAAGTGAGACACGAATTTCTTCCGCCGCCGGTCCCCACGCGGCACTCCCGCCCTTATGAGCACGTCTCTCAGCAGCCGCTTGGGGTCCGAGACACGTTCCAGTTCATGGGGCGTCCGAGATGAGTACGATCCGGTGGAACCAGGTAGGACTGCAACTCGAGCTTACCCACGCCGTCGGGCGCCTGCGCGTGATCTCTCCACGAACCCCGCATCGGATAGCACCTCAGCGGCCGCACGGCCGCGCCGTCCGGTGACCGAACGGCAGGATTTTTCGCCAGGATGATCTCTTCCGGGTTCTGTATCTGCACGAAGTACGGCGAGTGGGTTGCGACGATGACTTGCCGTAGCGGGTTGTCTTCGGCCACCCGCTCATCAGGGTCGACGGCGATGTCATGCAGCAATTCATTCATGGCCTCCAGCCGCTCCGGGTGGATGCCATTCTCGGGCTCCTCCATACAGTACACGCCGGCGTCAGCCGCTTCGGAAAGTGCGGTCAGCGCCAGGAATCTAAGCGTGCCGTCGGATATGGAGTTCGCCCGCAGGCGCACGCCGCCGCGTTCTTCAAGCTCCAGGGAATAGAGCTGGCGTACTTCGTCGCTCACCGCACGTACTGCTTCTACCGGTAACAAACGCGACAACGTGTTGGCGATCCGACACAGGATGTCGTCGTGGGGGGCGGCGTCCACGCTCGGGGATCGGGAAGCGCGGCTAGCCAGATGGTGCAGTGTGACCGGAATGCGGCCACCGTCGGCGGTGATGCCCGGTTCGTCGGTGAACTTGTCAGACCTTCGCATGGCGGATGGTTCCAGCGCCAGGATGCGCCACCGCTGCATTTCCCGGCGCGCCGCGAGGATCGTCGGTGTCGCCGCCGTGTTCTCGGTGCCAATGATCGTCCTTGGAGCTCGTGCGGCGGGCGCCGCTGGTCTCGCCCGTCCGGAGGAACCGCCGTCCTGATGGACGGAGATGGTCCCTTTGGTCGTAGAAATATACCCGGCTCCTCGCCGCCTATTGTAGACCAACTCGGTCGTAAATGGCTGTCTGTTATGCAGAAAACGAAGTTTCCGGACGGCTTTTCCGGACTGAATGTAGCGCAGGTCTTCCTTTTCCAGAATGAGCCCGCCAAACGGTCCTGCAGACAGCGATGGCGGTTCCCTGCGAAACATCACTTCGTACCTCAAGAACGTGGACGAAGGCTCTCCTGGTCGGCCGAAGTCATCGACGACACTCTTGTCGACGATCATCTCGGCGGCCAACCTGATTCGGTCTGCCGAGCTGCCGTTGGCGGAGAAGAACAGGTCACCAATTTCACCCGTATCCGGTTCCGAACTCCGGATAAGCAATGCCGATTGATTGATGGTGTGATCGGTCAATAACGACAGAAATCGGATGGCGTCGAAAATGTTTGACTTGCCGACGCCGTTGGCGCCGGCGATGCAGGTGTACGGTCCTAGGTCAAGAGAAAAGTTGACGAGATTCTTGAAGCCGTCTACCTCAATGCGGGTCAGCATGACTATCTCCCGGAGCCACGGCGCCCTGGGCCTCGTGACTGCCTCTTGGATGGCAGCTTAAGGTGTCTCGGCTGGTTCATCTACCCCTCACCGCTCCGGCGGAGGCGGCCGGTGAGTTGCAGGAGGAACGATGGGTACGGAAGGCAGCGCGCAGGGGGCGCAGGAGGAAGGCCGGCGGCGGCTGGATGGCCGGGTGGCGTTGATCGCCGGGGGAGCGGGAGCGATGGGCTCGGCGGTGGCGCGCCGGTTAGCGGCTGCCGGGGCGCGGGTCGCGGTGGCCGACCGCCGCATCGACGCAGCCGCCCAGGTTGCCGGGGAGCTGAGCGCGGCGGGCGGCGCGGCGCTGGCCGTGCCGCTCGACGTCACCGAGCCGGAAACGTGGCGCGCCGCCGTCGCGCAGGCGGAGGCGCGCTTCGGAACGCTGACCACCCTGTGCTACCTGGCCGGCGGCAACCACCGGGTGAGCTACGACGCGATGACCGTGGCGCAGTTCCGGCGCATCCTGGAGCTGAACCTCACCGGCATCTTCATCGGCATCAAGGCGGTGATACCGGCCATGCGCCGCGCCGGCGGCGGCTGCATCATCAGCGTCGGTTCGCTGGCCGCGCTCCGCGCCGGCCGCGGCGCCCCCGCCTACGCCTGCAGCAAGTTCGGGGTCAACGCCCTGACCGCGGCCACCGCCGCCGCCTACGCGGGCGACGGCATCCGCTGCTGTCAGGTGAACCCCGGCCACGTCGACACCCCGTTCATCCGCGGCTCCGCCGACTACAGCCCCAACGACTGGTCCACCTCGATCGACAACCCGGACAACTACGAACGCCGCCGCCGGGCCACCCCGCTGGGCCGGCTCAATCGGCCGCAGGAGATCGCCGAGGCGTTCGCCTTTCTCGCCTCCGACGCCGCCGGCATGATCACCGGCTCCGCAATCACCGTGGACGGCGGCGCGGCCCTTTCCTGAACGGCCGCGCCGCCCGCGCCCGGCGCCGCTCGGCGTTGACTCGGTAGCGGGGCGGCCCTATCGTTCGCGCTCACAGGAAGCAGTCGTGTCGCTACGCGTTCGTTACGCCCCGTCGCCCACCGGGCTTCACCACGTCGGCGGGGCGCGCACCGCCCTGTTCGCGTATCTGCTGGCGCGCTCGGCCGGCGGCGCGTTCATCCTGCGCATCGAGGACACCGACCGCGCGCGGTTCGATCCGGCCGCGCTGGCCGACGTGTACGACACGCTCTCCTGGCTCGGCCTGCGATGGGACGAGGGGCCGCAGGTGGGCGGCCCGTACGGGCCGTACGTGCAGTCGGAACGGGTCGAGCGCCACCGCGCCGTCGCCGAGCGGCTGATCGCGGAGGGGAGCGCGTACCGCTGTTACTGCAGCGCCGAGCGCCTGCAGCGGCTGCGCGAGTCCCGCAGCGGCTACGACCGCCGCTGCCGCACCCTCACGGCCGCCGAGCGCCGCCGCCTGCAGGAGCGGGGCGAACCGTCGGTCGTGCGGTTCAAGGTGCCGATGGAAGGCGCGACCCGGTGCCAGGACCTGATCCTGGGCGCCATCGAGCGGCGCAACGCGGACATCAACCCCGATCCGGTGCTGCTCAAGTCGGACCGGTTCCCGACCTATCACTTGGCGGCGATCGTCGACGACCACGACATGCGCATCAGCCACGTGCTGCGGGCGCAGGAGTGGGTCTCCTCGGCGCCGTTGCACGTGCTGATCTTTGCGGCATGCGGGTGGCAGCCGCCTCGGTACGCTCACCTGCCGGTCGTGAACGGCGCCGACGGCAAGAAGCTGAGCAAGCGCCACGGATCGATGAGCGTGAGCGAGTTCCGCCGCCAAGGCTACCTGCCGGAGGCGCTGGTCAACTACGCCGCCCTGCTCGGCTGGTCGCCGGGCGGATCGCAGGAGCTGTTCAGCCTGGACGAGTTGGAGCGCGCCTTCAGCCCGGAGCGGCTGCACGCCTCGCCGGCGATCTTCGACGGCGGCAAGCTGCGCTGGATGAACGGCGCTCACGTCCGCGCCCTGCCGGTTGCCGAGCTGGCGCGGCGGCTGGAACCGTATCTGGCGGCGGCCGGCGCGGAACGGCCGGAACTGGCGGCGCCGGCGGTCGCCGAGCTGTTGCGGGAGCGGCTGACGCTGTTGAACGACGCGGCGCCGATGGCGCGCTTCCTGTTCGCCGCGGAACTCGACTACGATGGCGCGGCGCTGGCGCCCAAGCGGCTCGACCGGCCGCGGACGGCGCAGACGCTGCGGCGGGCGCTCGACCTGGTCGATGCGGCGTGCGGTCCCGACGAGGACGCCGCCGAACAGGCGTTCCGCGACGCCGCCGGCGAGTTGCGGATACGCTTCGGCGACCTGATGATGCCGGTGCGGGTCGCGGTCACCGGCTCGCGCGTGTCGCCGCCGCTGTTCGGCAGCATGCGCATTCTGGGCGCGGCGGCCTGCCGGCAGCGGCTGCAGGCGGCGCTGGCCCGGCTCGACGCCGCGGCGCCGGCCCCGTAAGCAGGAAGGAATGATGACGCGCACGACCCTCGATCAACTGGTTTCGCTCTGCAAACGGCGCGGGTTCGTCTACCCGTCGAGCGACATCTACGGCGGCCTCGCCTCGGCCTGGGACTACGGGCCGCTCGGCGCGCAGCTCAAGAACAATCTGCGCGACCGGTGGTGGCGGACCATGACGCGCGGCGAGCTGCCGATCGTCGGACTCGACGCCGCCATCCTGATGCACCCGCGCGTGTGGGAGGCGTCCGGCCACACCAGCGCCTTCAACGACCCGCTGGTCGATTGCCGCAGCTGCAAGGCGCGGTTTCGCGCCGACCACCTGGACGATCCGGCCGGCCGCTGTCCGCAGTGCGGCAAGCCGGATCTGACCGAAGCGCGCCAGTTCAACATGATGATGCGCACCACCCTGGGACCGGTGGAGGACGGCGGCGCCGCCGTCTATCTGCGCCCGGAGACCGCGCAGGGCGCGTACGTCAACTTCAAGAACGTGGTGCAGTCGGGCCGCGTCAAGGTGCCGTTCGGAATCGCCCAGGTCGGCAAGGCGTTCCGCAACGAGATCACCACCAAGAGCTTCATCTTCCGCACCTGCGAGTTCGAACAGATGGAGATGCAGTTTTTCGTGCACCCCGATCACGACGAGCGCTGGTTCGAGCACTGGCGGGAGGCGCGTTACCGCTACTACGCCGATCTGGGTTTGCGGCCTTCCCGGCTGCGGCTGCGCCCGCACGGACCGGACGAGATCGCGCATTACGCCAAGGTCGCGGTCGACGTCGAATACGACTTTCCGTCCGGCTGGCAGGAGCTGGAAGGGATACACAACCGGACCGACTTCGACCTGCGCCGCCATGCCGAGCTGTCGCGCAAGGACCTCACCTATCTCGACGACGGCAGTTCCGGCGGCGCGCAGGGCGAACGCTTCGTCCCGTACGTGATCGAGACCGCGGTCGGACTGACCCGCACGGTGTTGGCGGTGCTTGCCGACGCGTATGAGGAGGACGAGGTCGACGGGGAGACGCGCACCGTGCTCCGCTTCCATCCGGCGATCGCCCCGATCACGGTGGCGGTCTTTCCGCTGGTCAAGAAGGACGGGCTGGCCGAACTGGCGCGCGAGGTGGCGGCCGACCTGCGCCGCGACCACGACGCCTTCTATGACCAGGGCGGCGCGATCGGCCGGCGTTACCGCCGCCAGGACGAGATCGGCACCCCGTATTGCGTCACCATCGACCACCGCACCCGGGACGACGGCACGGTCACCGTGCGGCTGCGCGACTCCACCGAGCAGGTCCGCGTCCACCGCGACCGGCTGCGCGGTCAGATCGCCGAGCTGACCGCCGGCTACGTCCGCGCCGAAACCGCCTGATGGACGCGCTGGCCGCGCTGTCCCGGCGCGGGCTGGTCCGGCAGACCACCGGCGCCGAGCCGCTCGCCCGGCTCCTGGAGCGTGAGGCGGTCACCTTCTATCTCGGCATCGATCCGACCGGGCCGAGTCTGCACGCCGGCCACCTGGTGGGGCTGCTGGCCATGGCGCACCTGCAGCGCGCCGGCCACCGTCCGGTGCTGCTGATCGGCGGCGCCACGGCCCGGGTCGGCGATCCGAGCGACAAGGACGACATGCGGCCGTTGCTGCCGGTGGAGACCGTGGCGCGCAACGCCGAGCTGATGCAGCGGCAGGTCGGCCGCATCATCGATCTGAGCCGCACCGTGGTGGTCGACAACGCGGAGTGGTTCGGCGAGCTCGGCTACCTCGACTTCCTGCGCGAGATCGGCCCGCGCGTGTCGGTCAACCGCATGCTCGGCTTCGAGACGTACCGCCGGCGGCTCGAAACCGGGCTCTCCTTTCTGGAGTTCAACTACCTGCTGCTGCAGGCGTACGACTTCCTGGTGCTGCACCGCCGCTACGGATGCCTGCTGCAGATCGGCGGCGACGACCAGTGGGCGAACATCCTGGCCGGCGTCGACCTGATCCGCCGCGTGGAGCGGGCCGAGGCGCACGCCCTGACGTGGCCGCTGGTGACGACCGCCGACGGCCGGAAGATGGGCAAGACGGCGGCCGGCGCCCTGTTCCTGGACCCGGAGCTGGTCGATCCGTACCGGTTCTATCAGTACTGGATCAACGTCCCGGACGCCGACGCCGCCACGCTGCTGGCCATGCTGACGCTGCTGCCGGACGCCGAGGTGGCCGACCTGGGCCGGCTGCGCGACCAGGCGGCCCAGCGGGCCAAGGAGCGGCTGGCGATGGAGCTCACCTCCCTGGTGCACGGCGCCGCCGAAGCGGAACGCGCGCGGCAGACCAGCCGGGCGCTGTTCGGCGGCGCCGGCGCCGGCGGCGACCGCAGCGCCATGCCGAGCTCGACGCTGCCGGCCGCGGAGATGGAGAGCGGCGTCACCATGGTCGACCTGCTGGTGCGCGGCGGCTTGGCGGCGACCCGTTCGGACGCGCGGCGGTTGATCCGCCAGGGCGGCGCCTATCTCAACGACCGCGGTTGGAGCGACGCCGCCCGGCCGCTCGCCGCGGCCGACGCCGCCGGCGGGCAGCTGATCGTCCGCGCCGGCAAGAAGCGCCACCATCGTTTCGTAATTGCGGAGGGCGTTTCGTAATTGCGGAGGGCGTTTCGTGATCGCGGACGGCGTTTCGTAATCCGGAGGGCGCCACCAAGCCGGCCGGCGCCGGCTCGCGGTTGCCGGACCGGTGCGGCGCGCGTACTCTGACCGGTATGGTCAAGTCCCAGACCGCCGGCCGGCCGCGCCGCCGCGAAACCCATACCGCGCCGCCGCCGGCGCGCGAACCGGAGCCGGAGTTCCCCGGCTGCAAGGCGGTCCACTTGCCGCGCGAGGAGCTCCCCGACAGCGACCTGCGCATGGAGTACTGGGACGGCCGCACCGAGACCGCCGTGATCTGCGAGCCGACCACTCCCTATCATGAGCGGCCTGCCGGCCGCCTCATCAGGTTGACCGAACGCATAGCTCAAGTGCGCGGCGCGCCGATCGAGAGCTTCCTCTCGATGGACCTGCGCCAGCACGACTGGCCGCAGAGCATCATGCAGGCCGACGAGTCGCTGTACCTGCATCCGGGCACCGCCCGGCTGCCGGGACCTTCGGCGATGGTGATCGGGGTGGACGACTACCCCGACGTGGTGCTGGAGGTCGACCACACCACCGACGTGCGCCGCGGCAAGCTGGGGCTGTACGAATCGTGGGGCTTCCCGGAGATCTGGGTCGAGGTGCCGGACCGGACCGCGCCGAGCCGCCCGCGGGGCCGCCGGCCGGGGCTGACGATCTACCTGTTGGAAGATGGCGCCTACCGTACCGCGGCGGAGAGCCGGGCCTTCCCCGGCTGGACGGCGGAGGAGATCCACGTTGCGCTGAACGAACCGGAGCTGTCCTCACCGACCACCGCCGTGCTGGAGCGGGTCGGGGCCGTGCTCGGCGAGCGGGAGGGCGCCGGACCGGACCACGACCCGCTGCTGCGCTCGCACCGGCAGCGCGCGTTCGACCGCGGGCGCGCGGAGGGCCGCGCGGAGGGCCGCGCGGAAGGCCATGCGGAGGGCCGTGCCGAAGGCCGCGCACTGCTGCTCCGGCAGGCGGCGCGAAAGTTCGGCGGCGACGCGGCGCAGCGGCTCGCACTGCTGCTGGAACGAGCCGACCCCGGCCTGTTGGCGCAGGCCGGCATCCGGATCATCGAGTGCGAGACGGAGGAAGAGCTGCTCGACCGAATGCGGCGCGCACCGTCGTGAAACGCCTCCGCGCCGTGCGGGCGGCCGCGGCGCTGGCCGCCGCGGCGGCCGTGCTTGGCGCCGGCACGGCGGCGGCCGAAACCGCCGCCGCCGGACCGATCACAGTGGCCGGCGTCTACACGCAGGCGGTCACGCAGAAATGGGACCGGCGTCTGCACGAGGCGCTGAGCGCGGCGCAGGGCCGGGGCGAGATCGACTACGTCTTCTCCGAACAGGTGGCGGGCGGCGATTACCTGCGCGTGCTGCGCGAGTACGCCGCCGGCGGCGCCGCCCTGATCGTCGGCGAGGCGTTCGGCATCGGCGCCGAAGCGCGGCGGGTGGCCGACGACTACCCCGGCGTCGCCTTCCTGATGGGCGACTCCGGGCCGCCGCACGGCGCCAACTTCGCCGTCTTCGACAACTACATCCACGAACCGTGCTACCTGATGGGCATCCTGGCCGGTTCGATGACCGCGACCGGCCGCATCGGCATGGTCGGCGGCTACCCGATCGGCGAGGTGAACCGCCTGTTCCACGCCTTCATGGCCGGCGCGCGCTCGGTCAACCCGGACGCCGAGTTCAAGGTGACGTTCATCGACTCCTGGTACGACCCGCCGCAGGCGCGGGCGGCGGCGGTGGCGCAGGTCGCGGCCGGCGTCGACGTGCTCTACGCGGAGCGCGCCGGGGTGGTCGACGCCGCCCGCGAGAGCGGCGTCATAGCGTTCGGCAACGTCAACGACATGAACCGGGAGGAGAACGGACGCGACGTCGTGGTCACCTCCGCCCTGTGGGACATGAACCCCGCCATCGGCCACGCCATCGGTGAAGTCAAGGCCGGCCGGTTCGAGGCCGCCGACTACCGGGAATGGACGATGATGGCGGCCGGCGGCGCCCGCCTGGCCCCCTACTACGAGTTCGAGGAGCGCATCCCCGCCGCCGCCAAGGCCCTGGTCGCAGCCGCGCAGGCCGACATCCTGGCCGGCCGCCGGGTAATCGCCATCAACGACGCCGTTCCCGAATCGACCTACTGACCGAACGCCCGGACCGGGCCGATCGGCAACGGCGCTTCCGGTGTACGATAGGCCGCATGTCTGCCATCCCCGAACCGCTGCACGCCGCCGGCGACGCGATCGACGGGTTCACCGTCCGCTCGGTCGATCCGGCGCCGGAGGCGCGCGCCCGCGCCTACCGGATCGACCACCGGGCCAGCGGCGCCCGCATCCTGCACGTCCATTGCGACGACCCGGAAAACCTGTTCTCGATCAACTTTCCCACCCCGCCGCCGGACGACACCGGCCTGCCGCACATCCTGGAGCACGTGGTCCTGGCCGGCTCCAAACGGTTCCCGGTCCGCGAGCCGTTCTTCGAGATGCTGAAGATGAGCATGGCGACCTTCATCAACGCCATGACCGCGCCAGACTGCACCTACTACCCGGTGGCCAGCAACACCCGCAAGGACCTGTTCAACCTGGCCGAAGTCTACTTCGACGCGGTGTTCCATCCGCTGCTCACCGAGGATTCCTTCAAGCGGGAAGGGCACCACCTGGCGCCGGCCGACCCGGAGGACCCGGCCGGCGCGCTGTCGGTGACCGGCATCGTCTACAACGAGATGAAGGGCGCCTACTCCAGCCCGCTCGCCCGGCTGCACCGCGGCGCCATGCGCAAGCTCCTGCCGGACACGATCTACGGCCGCTCCTCCGGCGGCGAGCCGGAGGCGATTCCCGACCTCACCTACGACGCGTTCCGCCGCTACCACGCCGACCACTACCAGCCCGGCAACGCCTACTTCTTCCTGTACGGTGACGTCCCGCCGCTCGACTACCTCGACTTCCTGGGCGAACGGCTGGATGGCCTTGCCCCCCGGACCACGGCCGCCGACCTGGGGCTGCAACCGCGCTGGTCCGCGCCACGCCGCTTTGACGACACCTATCCGATCGGCCCGGACGAGCCGGCCGCCGGCAAGACCTACCTGCTTTCGGCCTGGCTGGCCGCGGACGGCACCGACGTCGACGCCGCCATAGAATGGCACCTGCTCGACACGGTGCTGTTGGGCCATGAGGCGGCCCCGCTCCGCAAGGCGATCATCGACAGCGGCATCGGCGCCGATCTGGTTTCGTCGGGCGCGTTCCCGATGGGACGGGAGCTCGCCTTTGCCGTCGGCGTCAAGGACAGCGAAACCGACCAGGCCGAGCGATTCACGGAGATCGTGCTCTCCGCGCTGGCCGAGATCGCTACCCGCGGGGTGACCGCAGAGGAGGTCGAAACCGCCCTGCAGCAGGCCGCCTACGACTACCGGGAGATCCAGCCGATGCATCCGCTGCACGTGCTGGATCGGGTCCTGGACGCCTGGATCTACGGCATGGACCCGCTCACGTTCCTGCGATTGGGCGAGCATCTGGAGGCGTGCCGGCAGCGGTACCGCGCCGACCCGGCGATGTTCGACCGGCTGATCCATACGCGGTTGCTGGACAACCCGCACCGCTTGAACATTTGCCTGCGTCCCGATCCGCAGATGCAGGAACGGACCGACGCCGCCTTCACGGAGCGGATGCGATCGTTGCGGGAACGCCTCTCCGACGACGACGCCCGGCGGATCGCCGAGCAGGCGGCGGAGTTGCAGCGCAGCAACAGCCAACCCAACAGCCCGGAGGCGCTGGCGCGGCTGCCGCAGCTCGCGGTCGGCGATCTGCCGGAGGAGATCACCCACGTCGACACCGCGGTGAGCGACGTCGACGGGGTGGAGCTGCTGCGCAACGACGTGTTCGCCAACGGCGTCAACTATCTGGCCCTGTCGTTCGATCTGGTTGGACTGCCGGCCGAACTCTGGCCGTTCCTGCCGCGGTACGCCGCCGCGCTCCGCAAGCTCGGCGCCGCCGGCCAGGACTACGCCGAGATCGCGCGGCGCACGGCCGCCGCCACCGGCGGCATCGGCGCCGTCATCGGCATCGGCGGCCACGCCGTCACGCCCGGCCGGCCGGTGTGGCGGCTCACCGTCCGCCTCAAGGCGCTGGATGAGCAGATGGAGCCGGCGCTGAGCCTGCTGCGCGATCTGCTGTTCCAAGTCGATCCGCGCGACCGGGAACGGTTGCGCGAGGTGCTGATCCAGACGCGCTCGCGCTACCGCACCCAGCTGGTGCACCAGGGCCTCAGCACCGCGCAGACCCACGCCGCCCGCGGCATGAGCGAAGCGGGCTTCCTCAACGACGTGCTCGGCGGGCTGCCGCAGCTCGAACAGAGCGAGCGGCTCGCCGGCCAGTTCGACCTGCACGCCGATCCGTTGATCGAGCGGATCGAGTCGGTCCGGGACTTCCTGCTCAACCGCCGCCGGCTGGTGGTGAGTTTTACCGGCAGCGACGCGGCCGCCGACGCCGCTACGGCGGCGCTCCGCAGCTGGCTGCCGGCGACCTCGGCGGAGCCGGTGAGTCCCGCCGCCACCGGCTACGCGCCGTTGCCGCCGGCTCACGCCGGGCTGGCCGGGCCGATTCAGGTGGCGCATTGCGCCACGGTGATCCCCGCTCCGCACGCCTCCGACCCCGCCGAAGCGCCGTTGCGCGTCGGGGCCCACCTGCTCCGCATGGATTACCTGCTGCCCGAGGTCCGCTTCAAGGGCAACGCGTACGGCGCCCACTTCGCCTACGACTCGCGGGCGGCGCGCGCCTGCTTCGGCTCCTACCGCGACCCGCACGTCGCGCGGACGCTCGGCGTGTTCGACGCCGCGGGGCGCTACGCGGCCGGCGCCGCGTGGAGCCGGCTCGAAGTCGACCGCGCCATCATCGCCACCGCCAAGTCCGACTTCCGCCCGATCCGGCCCGGCGAGGCGACCGGCATCGCGCTGCAGCGCCGCCTGAGCGGCATTACCCCCGATCTCCGCCAGCGGCGCTACGAGGCGCTGCGCCACGTCACGCCGCAGGCGGTCAAGGAGGCGCTGGCGGCGCTGCTGGCGCCGTCGAAGCGGGCGTCGGTCTGCGTGGTGGCGAGCCGCCGGAAGCTGGAAGATGCCAACCGGGAGCTGGCGCAGCCGTTGGCGGTCCGGGACATTCTGAGCACCGGCGCTGACGGCGGACCGGCGCCGGGCGACGGATAGCGGGCGGCGACCGGTCGCTACCGGTCCGGCTACCGGTCCGGCTACCGGTCCGGCTGCCGGTCGGCGGCGCTCGCGCGCGGCGCCATCCAGGTGAGGCGGCCGCCGCGGCTGAGGCGTTGCACCAGCACCGCCAGCTCCAGCAGGTGGTAGTCGCCCCACATGCACGCCTCGCCGCACGGCACGGCGGAGCCGGCCGGCACGTGATCCCAGCCGTTGGGGCGGTGGTACACGGTGTGCAGCAACAGCCCCTGGTGGCCGGCGTCCTCGGCCAGGTACGGCGGTCCGAACAGGGTGCGGGCCGCGGTCAGGCCGGCCTGCAGGTAGCGGCGCGCCGCTTCCCGGCCGCCGCCGGCGGGACTGCCGCCAGCGGGACCGCTGCCGGCCAGCGCCGCGCCGAGCCGCAGCAGCCCCTGCGCGGCGATGGCCGCCGCCGAGGCGTCGACCGGCTCGGCCGGGTTGTCCGGCTCGGCCGGCCGGCTGCGCCAGTCGCCGAGCAGCGCCAAGCCGGGCGCGCCGGTGTCCCAGTACGGAATCCCGTCGCTGGCCGTGTTGGCGATCATGAAGTCGGCGGTGGTCCGCGCCACCTGCAGCAGCCGCTCGCGGGCGGCCGGCGCCGACTCCATGGACGGAACGCCGAGCTCGGCGATCCGGTCCGTATCGCACCACGCCAGCAGCTCCGCCAGCTCGGCGTAGCCGAGCACCGCCCAGGCCAGCCCGCGCGTCCAGGTGGAGAACGGCGAGTACCCCTGCTGCGTGCTCGGGCAGCGGTAACTGCCGTCGTTGGTGTTGAAGATCGACTCGTGCGCGACGCGGCCGGCGACGTCGTAGGCGTCGCGCCCCTCGCCGAAGTAGACGTTGTAGCGCGCCGTGGTTTCGGCGTGCCGCAGCACGCGGCCGAGCAGCGAGATGCGGCGGTCGCGCTCGCCCATCAGGACGTGGCCGAGGTCGTGGGCGGCGGCCAGCACGCGCATCGAGCGGATGGTGTCGATGAACAGCGAGTGCGGTCCGTTGAACGAATAGACGTAGCCGAGCCCGCCGGGAAGCGCCGTCCAGCGGGCCGCCTGCACGGCGCCGGAGACGCGGATGGCGAGGCGGCAGGTCTCCGCCTCTCCCTCGCTTGCCCGCCACCGCCCTTCCCGCGCCAGGCGGAGCAGATTGCCGTAGGTGCTCATGGTGTTGAAGCCGTGATCGTGCACGCCGACGTGACTCAGGTGCGGCGCCATCCGCTCCAGGGTCTGCCGCCTGCCCAGGTCGAGCAGCTCCTCATCGCCGCCGCCGTCGAAAGCCAGCAGCGCGCAGCCGTACCGGAAGCCCTCCGTCCATTCCGTCCAGCCGCGCTGCGTGTAGCGGCCGGCGACCGTGTAGACCGGCGCGCCGCGGCTGCGGTCCCAGGTCCGTTCCAGACCGCGCACTTTGCCGGCCGCGGCCTGAAACACCCGCCGCGCCGCGGCGGCCACGTCCGCGGCCTGCGCGTTCACGTCAATTCGCATGGTTCCCGTCCTTTCCGCTCATCCGCTTAGTCCACTCAACCGCCGCTCCGTTCGACCCTCGATTTCCCGCTTACAGGCGCTTGAGGCGGAAGCCGCCGTCGACGTCGATCACCGCGCCCTGCGAGAACGGGAACGCCCCGGACAGAAGCGCGGCCACCGCCGATCCGACGTCCTCGGGCGTGCCCCAGCGCCGTTGCGGCACCAGGCCGCCGGCTATCAGCGCGTCGTACTTGCCGGTCACCGCCGCGGTCATGTCGGTGCGCATGATGCCGGGGCGCACCTCATAGACGGCTATCCGCTCCTCGGCCAGCCGCGCCGCCCACAACTCGCGCGACATCGACAGTCCCGCCTTGGAGATGCAGTACTCGCCGCGCGTGGTCGATGCGTACTCGGCCGAGATCGACGTTATGAACACCACGCTGCGCGGCCGCGGCGGGGACGCGCCGCCGGCCAGCCAGCGGCGGGCGACCGCCTGCGTCAGGAAGTGCGGGCCGGACAGGTTGACGCGCAGCACCTCGTCGAACGACTCCTCGGTGGCGTCGATCAGGTCGTCGCGCCGGCGCGGCGCGATGCCGGCGTTGTTGACCAGCGCGTCGAGCGCGCCGAACTCGGCGTGCACCTCGTCGAGCAGCCGCTGCCGGTCGTCCGCGCTCGCCACGTCGGCGCGGTGCGCGGTGAACCGCTGGCCGGGCGGCGCGCCGGCGGCCATCCGCTCCTCCGCTTTCCGGCAGCACGCTTCCAGCGTCTTCCGCGCCGCCGCCTGGTCGCTGCGGTAACAGATCGCTGCCGAGAAGCCGCCGCCGGCCAGCGCCACCGCCACGCCGCGGCCCAGACCCCGGCTGCCGCCGGTGATCAGGACGGCCGGGGCGTGATGGTTCATTCCGAACCGCTGATGGGCGCCGGACCGCCGTCCAGCCGCAGCACGGGCCGGTCGAGGCGCGAGTGATAGGGCGGCTCCAGGACCAGCCGCTGTTCGGGACTCAACAGATCCAGGCTGCCGGCCAACCAGGCGTGCGGCACGTAGGCCAGGTTGCCGGGGGAGAACCGGAACAGCGCCGTGCGCCGCTGGTGGCCGGCCGTCCACGGCAGCGTGCCGTGGGTGACCGCCTCGGTGAAGATGACGCAGTCGCCGGCCTTGCAGGTGATCTGCTTCACGAAGTCGCGGTACGCCTCGCCCCTGCGCAGCGCTTCCGGGCACCGGAAGTTGCCCTTGTGGCTGCCGGGCACCACGCAGAGGCCGCCGTCGCCGGGGTTGACGTCGGCGAGCTGATAGGCGGCCACGGTGAGCCCGTTGTGCATCCGGCCGTCCTTGCAGACGTAGTACTGATGGCGGTCGAAGCCGGGGCCGGAGGAGCCGTGCAGCACGTGACCCTCGGCGCCGCGCCGCATGGTGATGATGGCCGCGTCGTGGTCGAGGCGGAACCCGGGACCGAGCAGCTCGTGCAGATACGGCGTGACCGTGCGGTTCACCAGCATGTCCCGGAACGGGCGGCCGTACGGCTCCTCCCACGACAGCGCGCCGCCCAGGTCGCCGCGGCCGGTGCTGCCTTCGAGCGCCGGGGAGCCGCCGGCCAGGGAGTCCTCCCCGATCCGCTCGCGAATCCGGTCCGCGTACCGGTCGACAGCGGCGTTGGCAAGCGCGACGTCGGCCGCCGGCAGCGCGTCCGGGACCACGATATACCCGTTGAGGTCGAACAGATACTTCTCGTCTTCGGTCACGTGACGGCCCGCCGGCTTAAGGATGCCGCACGCATCGGCGCAACGCAAGCCGCCGGCCGGAGTGGGAGGGCGCCGCCGGTTGCGGAGCGCCGCCGACACCGGACAGAGTAACCGGGTGGCCAGCGCCCATACCCGCGTCGCCGCGCTGAAAACGGCCGAGCGGTTTGCCGAACACCTCGACCGGCTCGGCATAGCCGAGCAGCTGCCGTTCGCCGCCGGCGATCCCGCCGCGCCGCTGGCCGAGCCGCTGACGCTGCCGGACGGCCGGACCGTGGGAAACCGCTTCTGCGTGCAGCCGATGGAAGGGTGGGACGGCGCCGCCGACGGCCGGCCCTCGGCGCTGGTCGAGCGGCGCTGGCGGGCGTTCGGCCGCTCCGGCGCCAAGCTGATCTGGGGAGGCGAGGCGGTGGCGGTCGAGCACGCCGGGCGCGCCAACCCCAACCAGCTCCGCATAGGCGAGGACACCATCGACGGCTTGGCGGCGTTGCGCGGCGCGCTGATCGACGAGCACCGGCAGCGCTACGGCGCCGGCGACGATCTGCTGGTCGGCCTGCAGCTCACGCACTCCGGTCGGTTCTGCCGGCCGGCGGACGGCGGGCGCGCCGAGCCGTGGATCCCGGCGCGCCATCCGGTGCTCGACCGCCGCTTCGGCATTGCGCCGGACCATCCGCTGGCGACCGATGAGGAGATCGAGGCGCTGGTGGAGCGCTTCATCGCGTCCGGCGCGCTGGCGGCGCAGGCCGGCTTCGACTTCGTGGACGTCAAGCACTGCCACGGCTACTTCGCGCACGAGCTGCTCGGCTGCCGCGACCGGCCGGGGCGGTTCGGCGGAGACCTGGAGCACCGCACCCGGTTTCTGCGCGAGGTGGTCGCCGGACTCCGCCGCCGCGCTCCGGGGTTGCTGATCGGCGTGCGGCTCAGCGCCTTCGACGCCGTTCCCTTCCGGCCGTCAGGCGGCGACGGGACCGGCGAACCGACGCCGGTGGCGCTGCCGTACCGCGCGGGATTCGGCGTGTCACCGGACGATCCGACCGCCATCGACCTCACCGAGACGGTGGCGTTCCTGGAGCTCCTGCAGCGGCTTGAGGTACCGCTGGTCAACGTCACCGCCGGCAGCCCGTACTACACGCCTCATCTGCAGCGCCCGGCGCTGTTTCCGCCGTCCGACGGCTACCGGCCGCCCGAGGACCCGCTGGTCGGCGTGGCGCGGCAGATCGACGTGGTGCGCCGGTTGAAGCGGCGTTTCCCTGGCCTGATCTTCGTCGGATCGGCGTACAGCTATCTGCAGGAATGGCTGCCGGCGGTGGCCGCCGAGGTCGTCCGCCGCGGCCACGCCGACGCGGTCGGACTGGGCCGCATGATGCTCTCCTATCCCGACCTGCCGCACGACGTGCTGGCCGGCCTGCCGCTCGCCCGCAAGCGCATCTGCCGCACGTTCAGCGACTGCACGACCGCTCCCCGCAAGGGCCTGATCTCCGGCTGCTTCCCGCTCGACCCCTTCTACCGCGGCCGCCCGGAAGCGCAACGCCTGCAGGCGCTCAAGTCCGCGGCTGACCGGCCTTGAACTTCGCCGCTTCCTCGGAGCCGCCGGTGGCGTTGCCCTTGCTGTAGGAGTGCGCTCCGGTCCCGGCCAGCGCGCCGCCCTGCACGATCAGGTACTCCTCGCGGATCGGCTTGCCGTCGAACCAGCATTCCAGGATCTCGCGCACGCCCGCCGCGTACCGGGCCTGGGCCGAGAGCGAGGTGCCCGACGTATGGGGCGTCAGCGCCTGGTTCGGCATGGCGCGCCACGGGTGGTCGTTGGGCGGCGGCTGCGGAAACCAGACGTCGCCGGCGTAGCCGGCGAGCTGTCCGCTTTCCAGCGCCCGTACGATCGCGTCCCGGTCGCAGATCTTGCCGCGGGCGGTGTTCACCAGATACGACCCGCGCCGCATCTTGCCGATCAGCCGGTCGTCGAACAGGTGCTCGGTCTCCGGATGGAGCGGGCAATGGATGCTCACCACGTCGCAGGCGGCGACCAGCGACTCGACGCCGTCGTGGAAAGTGAGTCCCAGCTCCTGCTCGACGCCATCCGGAAGGCGGTGCCGGTCGGTGTAGTGGAGGTTGACGTCGAACGGCTTCATTCGCTTCAGCACCGCCAGGCCGATCCGGCCGGCCGCCACCACGCCCACGTCCATCCCTTCGATGTCGTAGGATCGGGAGACCGCGTCGGCGATGTTCCACCCGCCGCGGACGACCCACCCGTGCTGGGGGATGTAGTCCCGCACCAACGCCAGCATCTGCATGACCGCGTGCTCGGCGACGCTGATGCTGTTGCACCACGTCACTTCGCACACGGTGACGTTCCGGTCGATCGCCGACTGCAGGTCGACATGGTCCGAGCCGATGCCGGCGGTGATGGCCAGCTTGAGGTTCGGCGCCTTGGCGATCCGTTCGGCGGTCAGGTACCCTGGCCAGAACGGCTGCGAGATGACGACGTCGGCGTCGGTCAGCTCCTTCTCGAAGACCGAATCGGGGCCGTCCTTGTCCGCCGTCACCACGAACGTGTGGCCGCGCTCGGCCAGGAACGGCCCCAGGCCGAGCTCACCCGAAACGGAACCGAGCAGGTGGCCGCGCGTGAAGTCGAGGGCGGCCGGCGTCGGCAGGGTCTGGCCGTCCGGGTACCGGGCAAGGGCGGGGATGCCGTTCCGGGCGTACTCCGGCGGGAACCCGCCCACCGGATCGTCGTACAGGACGCAAAGCACTTTCTGTGCGGCGGAGGAACTCATGTGCACCTCTGAAAGATGGGCTGCGCCCATCGTAGCCCGAAGCGCCGCTCTACTGCAACGGCCGCACCTTGTCGCGCCCGATTGACGAGCAGAACAGACTGGGCCAAGATGAGCTACGGTGCACTGGGCATTGAATCGTGACTATCGGACGCTCGGCCTTCTATCTGGCTCTGCTGCGCAAGACGCCCGGCAGCGACTGGGGCGTGGAGTTTCCGGACGTGCCGGGCTGCATCTCGGCAGGGACGACCATGGCGGCAGCCGTGGCTGCGGCCCGGGAAGCGCTGCAGGGGCACATGGAGACGTTGGACGACCTCGGCGAGCCGATCCCGCAGCCGCACGCGACCCAGCAGTCCGCCTTCACGCGGTATGAGGCGAATGAGATGCTCCGAACTGAAATGATTGAGGTTCGGACGCCGGCGCGGGTCGCCGGATGAACGGCGCCGGTCCCCGGTATGCGGCCATCCCACTCACGGCGGCGGGTTGACCGCGCGCAGCTTACGTACCCTTCCGCACGGTTCCACGAGCTATGACATCGGTGCTGGATCTCGATGAGGGGGCGCTGGCGCAGCGCTTGGCCGGCATGGGCGAGCCGGCCTACCGCGCCCGGCAGATACGCGCGCACCTGCTGCGCCGCGGCGTCGTCGACTACGGCGAGATGACCGACCTGCCGGCTGCCGTGCGCGGCCGGCTCGGCGCCGAGTTGCCGGCCATGCCGCTCGCCCTGCAGCGGCGCCGGCCGACCCCGGACGGATTGACCGCCAAGCTGCTGTTGCGCGCGCACGACGGCGAGCTGATCGAGGCGGTCTCGATCCGCGACGGCGAGCGCCACACGGTGTGCGTATCCAGTCAGGCGGGATGCGGCATGGCGTGCGCGTTCTGCGCGTCCGGGCTGGACGGCGTGGCCCGCAACCTCACCGCCGCCGAGATGGTGGCGCAGGTGCTCCACGCCGGCGCGCACGGCACGGTCTCCAACGTCGTCTTCATGGGCATGGGAGAGCCGCTGGCCAACTTCCCGCGGCTGGTGCGGGCGATCGGCGCGCTGACCGACCCGGCCGGCATCGGGATGAGCGCGCGCCGGCTCACCGTCAGCACCGTCGGCTTGGCGCCGCGCATCCGCGACCTTGCCGCGACCGGGCTGCCGGTAGGGTTGGCGATCAGCCTGCACGCAGCTGACGACGCGACGCGGCAGAGCCTGGTGCCGGCCGCGCGGCGCTACTCCATAGCCGAGTTGCTCGACGCCGCCGCCGGCTACACCGCCGCCACCGGCCGGCGGGTCACCTACGAGTACACCCTGATCGCCGGCCGCAACGCCGAGCCGCGCCACGCCGACGCCCTGGGCCGGCTGCTGGCCGGCAGCGGATCGCAGGTCAACCTGATCCCGTACAACCCGGTGCCCGGCCTCCCGTTCGCCGAGCCCGCCGCGGAGGCGGTGCGCCGCTTCGCCGCCACCGTCGCCGGCCACGGCGTGACGGTCACCACCCGCAAAGAGCGGGGGCGCCGCGTCGACGCCGCCTGCGGCCAGCTCCGCCGCGCCGCGCGCGAGTCTGCCCCGTGATCGACGACCGCGGCCCGGACGTCCTGATCGTGGGCGGCGGCGTCATCGGCATGCACTGCGCGTGGCGCCTGGCGGACGACGGCGCCCGCGTCACGGTGGTCGAGTCGGCCGCGGTCGGCGACCGCGCGGCCTGCTCCTACGGCAACCAGGGGCTGGTCTGCCCCAGCCACGCGGTGCCGATCGCGGCGCCCGGCGTGGTCGCGCAGGGTCTGCGCTGGCTGTTCGATCCGACCGGCCCGCTCTACGTCCGCCGTCCCTGGCGCGCCGAAATGCTCGGCTGGCTGTGGCGGTTCGCGCGCGCCTCCACCCCGGCGCGCGCCGAGGCGGCAACGGCCGCCATGGCCGAGCTGCTGCTGCGCAGCGCCGGTCTGCACGCGCGCATGGCCGACGATGCGGCGGCCGGCTCGGACGGCGGCCATCCCTACGGTTACGCCGCCGACGGCGTGTTGTACGCGTTCCTGACCCAGGAAGGGTTGCGGCGCCACCTTGAGGAGTCCGGTCACGCCGCCCGCCACGGCATTCCGTTCCGGGAGCTCACCGGCGAGCAAGTGCGGCGCATGGAGCCGGCCCTGTCGCCGCGCGTGGCCGGCGGCGTGCTCCACCCCGGTGACGCTCACCTCGATTCCCGCTCCTTCGTGCGCTGGCTGCGCGCGCGGGCGGCCGGCGCCGGAGCGCAGGTGGTGGAGCGGACCGACGTGCTCCGGCTGTATCCGGGCGGACCGGGCGGCCGCCCATCGGCGCTCACCACCCGCGGCACGATCGGCGCCGGCCAGATCGTGATCGCCGCGGGCGCGTGGAGCCCGGGAGTGGCCGCCGGGCTCGGCCTGCGGTTGCCGGTGCAAGCCGCCAAAGGGTACTCGATCACCTTCGGCCGCCCGCCGTGGCGGCCGAGCCGGCCGGTCAACCTGGGCGAGGCGCGCGCCGTGGCGACCCCGCTTCCGCAGGGGGTCAGGATCGGCGGCACGCTGGAGCTGGCCGGCCTGGACCGCTCCGTCGCCCTGCAGCGCGTGCAGGCGATCCTGGACGGCGCCGGCCGCGTCGTGCCCGGCGCGCGCTTCGATGCCGGCGCCGCCGACGCCGAGGTGTGGCACGGGATGCGCCCGCTCGCCCCCGACGCGCTGCCGATCATCGGCCGGCCGCGCGCGCATCCGAACGTGGTGCTGGCGACCGCGCACGGCATGCTCGGCGTGTCGCTGGCCCCCGTCACCGCCGAGGCGGTGGCCGCCCTGATCGCCGGCGCGCCCCCGCCGGTCGACCTGCGGCCCTACTCTCCCGACCGGTTCGCGTAAGACGCCGCTATCGATCGCGGACGCGCGCTCAGGTCGCCGCGTACTCCAGTCCGAGCTTGCGCAGCAGCGCGGCCGCCTGCTCCATACGCTCCGACGTCGCCTTGAGCGGCTTGCGCGCCTTGGTCTCCTTGGCCGCGTCGCGCCCGTAGCCGGCCTCTTCGCGCAGAAAGACGATGGTCGAGGCGAGCTCCAGTACGATGTCGGAGACGGCCTGCAGCTCCTTCAACAACGAACGGCCCCGGTCGGCCGACAGCTCGCCCAGGCCGTCGCGGGCGTCATGCTCTCCCTTCAATCTGAAGACCGCGTAACGGATACCGTACGACCCGAGCCGTTCCTCGATATCGATCCGGTCGCTGGCGCGGGCGTCGATCACCCCTTCGGCAAGCGCATGGGAGTACGGTCCATAGTGGTGATAGGTGAACGGGAACGGCAGGTCGTAGTTCGCCCCGCAGCGATGCAGCAGATACGCTTCCTTCTGCAGCCGCGTCCGGCCGACCAGCTCACCTCCATCGTGCAGCGCGATCAGGTTGACGACGATATCTTCGACGTTCACGTTCTTATCTCCTTGAGTATCACGTCGAGTTTTGCGGTTTGGTCCTGGCCGGGGGCGTAAACCCGCTGAACACGGCCGAACCCTTCGTTATGGAGCGCCTTCACGACCGGAGACACCTCGGCGATATCCTGCGGTTCGTCCACATCCGAATGCACCTTGACCAGAACCTTGCTGAGGGCCGATGCGTCATTGAAGTCGTACCACGTGTACGGCGTTATCGTAGACTCATCGAACAGCAGGCCGTCCAGCCATGCGTCGTTGCGCTCCTTCAATGCACGCCGGAACTGCTGGTAGAGATTGCCTTTGCCGCTATCCCGAGCTCCGATTTCCAGACACTTGTAGAGCTTGCGACCGCGCAGCCGGCGGGCCAGTTCAGCTACTCGCGGATGCCCGCACTCGGCGTATTCGGCAAGCGCGGCCCACACCGTCCCGTCATCCAGCCGAAGAAACGCGTCCAGCGACGGCGTTTTGGACGCGAAGTACCGCAACACCGGGTCCCGGCGGGCCAAGTCGCCGCCCCGCAGCGATGACGCCGCATCCGTCAACAGAGCCTCCAGCATCTTCTCGGCCGAGCGAGTCGTCTTATGCATGTACACCGTCCAGTAGAGCCGAAACCGCGCCTCCAGGTATTCCTCGGCTATCGCCAGCCCTTTGGTGCCGAGATACAGGCATGGCATCGGTACGTAGTCGGATCTGCCGATGGTGACCGACCCGACTTCCAGGCAATCGAGCAGCCAATCGCTGTCGACGTGGCCGAACTGGACGCCGGTCATCATCCGGTCCCGTTGGATGTAATCGATCGGTCGGCGTCGAATTGACTCGATACGACGGCGGCGTAGATGTCCTTCGCCTCCTCCTCCTTCAGCAGCGCGCCGACCCGGTCCGGCAGTTGCGGGTCCGCCTCGCGCAGCACGCGGTTGACGTCGGTGTCGCCGCGCACGATCTCCGCGCTCCAATCCTCGTGCCGTCTGGTGAGACCCATCGCCATGGCCGCGCTCTCGAACGCGTGGCTGAACGGGCCGTGGCCGACGTCGTGCAGCAAGGCGGCCAGGAGCGCGACGCGCGCGCGGTCCGCGTCGTGCCGCTCGCCCTGTTGGCGCGCGATCACGTCGACCAGCCGGCGCGCCACGTGGTAGACGCCGATGCTGTGGGCGAAGCGGGTGTGGGTCGCCCCCGGATAGACCAGATCGGCAAAGCCGAGTTGGCGTATGCGCCGCAGCCGCTGCAGCTCTGTGGTGTCGAGCAGGCGCCAGGCGATCCGGTCGGTCTCGTTCCCGTGACCATCGCGCCCCCCGAACACGACCAGGCCGTGCACGGGATCGCGGATGCGCCGCTTCCAACTGTCGCCCATCTTCTCCGCGCCCGGATGATACAGGACGCGGGGCGCCGATGCGCCGCCTGAGCATCTCGCCGCGGACCTGTCGTACACTCGCGCGCGCGTACAGGAGGCAGCCATGGCGCGGACGCTACGCGAAGGACCGATCGCGATCGAAGCCGGCGGAGGAATGACGTGAACGGCGGCGCGCCGATCGACCTGCGCAGCGACACCGTCACCCACCCGACCGAGCGGATGCGGCAGGCGATGAGCGCCGCCGAGGTGGGCGACGACTGCTTTGCCGAGGACCCGACCGTAACGCGGCTGGAGGCGGCGGCCGCCGAGCGGCTCGGCATGGAGGCGGCGGTGTTCGTGCCGAGCGGCTCCATGGCCAACGGCGCAGCCCTGATTACCCACCTGCAGACCGGCGGCAACGGCGGCGGCCGGCCCGCGCTGGTGGTGCATGAGGCGAACGCGCACATGTTCGCCAGCGACCGCGACCGGTTGGCGCGCGCCCTGTACGACGTAGCGCCGGCCGCGGTCGAGACCGAGTGGGGGATCATCACGCCCGAACACGTGCGGCAGGCGATCGCCGCCCATCCCGGCGCCGCGCCGCGGCTGCTCTGCCTGGAGAACACGCACAACTACACCGGCGGCGGCGCGGTGACGCCGTCGCAGGTGAACGCCGCGGCGGCCGCCGCGCGCGCGGCCGGCATGCGCGTCCACTGCGACGGCGCGCGGCTGTTCAACGCCGCGGTCGCGTTGGGGCTGCCCGCCGCCGAGCTGGTGGCGCAGGTCGATTCGGTCATGTTCTGCGTCTCCAAGGGGCTGAGCGCGCCGGTCGGCTCCATCCTGTGCGGGGAGGCGGCCTTCATCGACGCGGCGCGCGCGGCCCGCAAGCTGCTCGGCGGCGCGATGCGGCAGGCCGGCGTGATCGCCGCGGCCGGCATCGTCGCCCTGGAGGAGATGGTCGACCGGCTGGCGGACGACCACGCCAACGCCGCGCGGCTGGCGGCCGGGCTGCGGACCGCCGGCGGCGGCATGGAGGTGCTGGCCCCTCCCATCCCCACCAACTTCGCGGTCGTCGACGTGCGCGGGCTGGGCTGGACCACAGAGGAGCTGCTCGACCGATACCGCGTCCACGGGGTGCTGGCGACGCCGCGCCCGCCGACGCGGGCGCGCCTGGTGCTCAACCGGCACGTCGACGCCGGCCAGGTCGACCGGGTGATCGACGTCACCCGCCGCATCGTGGACGGCGCGACGCGGTGAGCGATCCGGCGGCGGCCCAGGGAGGCGCCATCGACGCCCTGGGGGCGATGCGCTGGCGCTGCATCGGCCCGCACCGCGGCGGCCGCGTGGTGGCGGTGGCCGCCTGCACCGGGTGGTCCCGCCCGGCGACTTGGCCGGCTACTCGGCGTGGACCGCTCCGTTGTCGTCGAACTCCTGTTCGATGCGCCGGAACCTGGCCTCGTCGATGCCGGTAGCCGCCTCTATGGTCGACCACGGGACATCACGGCTCAGGAGTCCCTGGATGGTCTGCACCTTCCCCCTCAGTTCGCCTTCCTGACGCCCTTCCCGGCGTCCTCGTTCGACCATTCGTTCCACGTAGTTCATCAACTCTCCTCCACGGCCCGCAACGTGGCGGCGTAGCGCCTTCCCGAATACCCGTTGCCGTTCTTCCGGCTGCGTCGCCAGCACGTACTCCACGTGCATCGCCACCTCGTCGAACCCGGCGGCCGGGTACAACTGACCCATCAGCTGCGCCGTCCGCTCCAGCAACTCCTCCCACGCCTTGCCATACGTGGCCATCATCGCCACCTGCGCCAGCCGCGCGCCCGCGCCCCCGGTGACCGATTCGGCGCTCCGCCCCGTCTGGTCGATCAGCAGGTGCTCGAAGCGCGGCACCCAACCCCAACTCGGCTTCGCCCCCGCAACCAACTCCGCGAACTGCCGTTCGTGCCGCCACGGCTCCGCTCCCTGATAGAATACCACCGGCACGATCAGAGGCAACCGCGGCTCGTCCTCGTGTCTCCTGCGCCACTTCATCCATATCTGCACGCAGTAGTTGAGCAGCCGCAATCGCATCCATTGATCCGGCGTGGACTGATGCTCCAGCAGCACGTACACCAGCAATGGCGGGCCGGTATCCCGGCGCTCGACCGAAAACAGCAGATCGGCTTCGCGCCCGCGCCAATCGTCGCTGACGAAGCGACCGGGCAGATGGGTCAGCGTCGACCAACGCACCGAGCCGGCGACCGCCTGGGGCAGGTGCGGGCGCAACAGGCCGGCGGCGTTCCCCGCATCTGAGAACACGTCGTAGAAGTACTTGTCGTGCGGGTTGCTGACCGGCGCCTCCGGCTCGGCGGACGGTCGATCCCGCCCCTGATCGTCGCGCATCGGAATCCGGCGGCGACCGTAGCCGCCGATCACGAAGCCGTCAATCTTCGAAGGTCCTTCGGTTTCGTGCGGTCCGGTGACCCGAGGGGCCGCGGCGCTTGCCCGCCGCGGCTAAGATGGGGCCATGCGCGACAAGGAACTGTACTCCATGATTCTGGGCATCGAGAAGCCGTGGCGAGTGGCCGACGTCGACCTGAACCTTCAACGGGGCGAGGTGGTGGTGCACGTGGAGCACGACGGCGGGGAGGTGAGCTGCCCGCAGTGCGGGCGCGCCGCTCGCCAGTACGACACCAGGCAGCGCCGCTGGCGGCAGCCGGACACCTGCCAGTACCGCACGTTTCTGGCCGCCAAGGTCCCTCGGGTGCGGTGCCCGCAGCATCGGGTCTTGCCGATCGCGGTGCCGTGGGCCGACGGCACCGCGCGGCTGACGGCCGTGTGAGGCGCTACGGGCCGCCCCGATTGTGGCAGTGGCCCAGCAGATGCGGCTGAGTCGGGACGAGGTCGGCGGCGTGCATACTGCCGTCCGCTCGGTGTACAATCAGGAGCCGTGCCTCCGTTGTCCGTACCTCCGAGTGCGATCGTCAATCAGATCAAGAGCAATCTGCAGGACCGTTACGAGTCCGGCTACCCCATTCTGAAAGAGCTCCTCCAAAACGCCGACGACGCGAAGTCACGTCGTTTCAGGCTCGATGCGTGCTCCGGTTGGCCCAAAGCCGACAATCCGCTGCTTCAGGGGCCAGGGCTGCTGGTCGCCAACGACGGGGAGTTCCGCCAAGAAGACCGGGACGGGATATTGTCGTATGGCGAGAGTGTCAAGGCGGCCGACCGCGCCACCATCGGCAAATTCGGTCTTGGCCAGAAAGCCGTCTTTTATCTTTGTGACGCGTTCGTCATCCATGCCGTCGGCGTCGATGAACCGTTTCAGCAAGTCGTCAACCCGTTTCTTGGTGTAGACATCCCCGGGAACGTGACTCGTGGCTGGGATCTCCTCAGCGATACCGACGCAGCTCTCCTTCTGGACCAAGCCGGGCATGCCTTCCGGGAGCGCGCGCTCATCCTGTGGCTGCCGTTTCGCACGGAGCATCTTCATCCGGCCCCGGACGCAGGATTCTCCACCTTCCGGCCCGAAACGGACCGGATCGTCGAGGAGCTGACCCGCACTGACGACCTACGGGTGCTTCTAACCGCGCTCCGCCACCTCGAGTCGATCGAAATCCGTCGTCGAGGAGAGACCATCTGCTCAGTCGACGTCGCCGAGGCTCAAGAACGACTACACGGACCACAGGACGATCGGCCTTGCACCCGCTCATTTCACGGAACGATCAACACCGGACCGCGGCCTTTGTCGTCGCATTTCATCGGCCGCGAGACGACCGCCCGTGATGACCGCCTGGAGCGTATGCGCTGCTCCGAGCATTGGCCGACGACGATTAGCGCTCTCCGTTCCGAATCGACAAAGGAGAAGGGCGACCAGCATGGGGCGGCGATGCTGGTCCGCACGCCGCACGACAAAGATCAAACGAACGAACTAAGGATAGCCTGGGCCGTGTTCCTGCCGATCTCCGAGACCGAAGACGAAGTGCTTCCCATTGACGCCGATGTGGGTAGAATACACTTCCTCTTTCACGGCTACTTCTTTCTCGAAAGCGGCCGTCGCCACATCGACGGACTTCACTGTTCCGTCGTCGATGGCGAGATAGCTGACGAGGCCCAACTCCGTCGTGCATGGAACACACGACTACGCGACGAGGTCGTCCTGCCGCTCGTCCCGACTCTCCTCAAAGAAGCTCTGGACGGAAAGGTGATCACCGCACATGATCTCGAGCACTTGGCTCGGCATATTGCCGATTCCTGTTGGTTCCAACGCAACCGGGCCGCCATCTGCAAGGAGAACGCCCTTGTGCGCGTCCTTGACGGCCCAGACCTCTCTCCTTCCAAGAGAGTCGCGTGGCGTCTGGTTCCCAGGAATGCCACGCTCCGCCCTTTGCCGAAGATCCTGGCGTCCCGTCCCGAGCGCATCGACCGGTTGTTCGAGCACATCGACCGGTGGGCGCACGCCCGCGACATCACGTTGTGCATCGACCGGAGCACGGCCATCACGGCATCGCCGATGCAATGGACCGCGGACGAACTCCACTCCCTCTTTTCCACGCTTTCGCCGCTGGCCTTCCAGTCTGAACCGCTGGCCGCGCTTCTCAATGCTCTGTTGACCGAGATGACCGGCCACCATTGCACCACGATCGCGCCTCACATGGTCAACGCCCTCCGCAAAGCAACGCTTGATTCTGAGCACCGCTTCGCGCCATCCGACCAAATCAGGAACCTTCTCAAGCATCTCAAGCATATTCCCACCAGTCCATTTTTCGCGCTCCCTCGGTCAACCCATCGAAGGATACTCCGCTCCCTAGCGGCATCGGACGCTGCATTATTGCCGGTTCGGGCCGATCTACTTGAAACAGACGGTCGTTCATATCCGTCAGAGACGGACCTCACCAATCTCCTGCCGGCCCTGGCCGCCTACATCGGCGACAACGACGAACGCCTCGCGGGTCAAGCCCAAACCGCCGCTATGGAGCTGCTGCGCGGCCATCGCATAGATCAACTCGCTAAACTACCCGGCCTTCGCGACGTCAAGATACTCAGGGCGCGTGACCCGATGACTCAAGACATCGCCGTGCTCTCGTTTGCAGAGTTGCTATCACGCGCCGAACAGGATTCCTTATTTCGACGCGCCCCGGGCGTGGAGACTTCCTTGCGTACGCTCGTCAACGCGCTACCTCGGTTCCGACCGCTCGTGGTCTACACCACCGACCATGACGGAATCCACGACCTCACCCGCACCGTAAACCAGAAGACCGTCTTCCACGCGATAATCAACCGCGCAACCGATTTCGGCTCCGCAGCCGTACGAGCCCGATTGATCGAACGGCTGGCATCGCTCACCGGCGATGACGACAGAGACGCGATCGCCAAGCTCTGCGGCGGAGACTCCCGCGCGCACACCGCCACACTCTGGAATGCAGCGCAAATGCCAGACGAAATCGAAAGAGTCATAGCGTCGCTTGTTCGGCACCGCCCCGGCGAGTTTCTCGTGCCTTCCGCCTGCGTTGCCGTGCTTACCCCTAAGAAGCGCAAAGAATTTGGAATCAGAGACTTGGCCGCTTCCGACCTCAAACGCATGATTGATGACGGAATCGAATTATTTCGATCATTGAACACAACAGAACCCGAAAGGAAGGCGTTCTTGAACTGCGGCCTTCCGGACTCCCTGTTGCGCCGCCTACCGATCCATGATCGTTCTGACGGTGCCGTAGGTCCGGCCGACGGTCTCTTCCGGGTAGATGGGTGGCCCGTTCCAGATCGGTTACGTCAGCGCGTGACAATCGCCATACTCTTCGATGATCCACAGGTCCGCCCACGCCAGCAGCGCATTGTACGCGCTTGGTCCCCCATACGCCAGATCAATACCGTCCTCGACGCCCCGGACCCCAATTGCTACGCGACAGAGCTCCTTGAAGCTTTGTCCCAGTCGCTCGTCGACAAACCACTCGAACCGGATTTGAAGAAGCGCTTGCGGGAGGTGCCATGGATCACCGTTGACGGCGCCGCGGTCGCGCTGAACGACGTGCTGAATCTTCCGCTCCCCGTCGAACAAGCAGCTGCACGCCATTTCCGCAATTCCGCAAGTTTCGTTTCCGTGACGGAACTTCCTCGACCCACTCGAGACCTGTTGGAGAGAGCCGACGTAATTCCAGATAAACACTCCTCAATCGCCGCGCTATCCAGGATGATAGACCAGACCGGGCTGCAAGCCCGCCTCGGCTCCATGGCGGATTATCCGATTGAACAGTTCACCGAATTGGCGAAAGCGGGTGTTAGCGATCTGAAGTTGCCCGGTTGGCCCTTGCTCGCCGCTCTGCTGTCTTCTATGGACGGCGGTCTCGACCAGGAAGCCGTAGCGTGCTTTCATGAGCTTTCGGAATCCGATTCGACGGTCGCCGGCGAACATCTCGACGCGCTGGCGACGGTCGCGGCGAACAGCGCGGTTCGTCCAAACCCAGCGGAAGCGGCATATCGCCACGGATTCGAAGCCGTCGCCAAATGGACTGCGGCCGCCCGGAACACAGTATTTGCCAACACACGGGTTCCGACCAAATCCGGGGAGTGGCGATCCGGCAAAGACGTCGCTCCCGAAGACCGAGGCTATTTGCCTGAGCAGGTGCTTGCCGATGACTACCGGGAGATTGGTCCCCCCGGAAAACATACGGTGCCCGTCGATCCCGACATTCCGAATGATGGCGATCAAGAGGGCCGTATAGAGATTCTCTATCGCAGGTCCGATGCCCAACATCGTGGATTCTTAGAAGACTGGCGCGGAAGGGTTCCTCCCGATTTGATCCGTGTCTACCTACTGATCGCGGGACGTGGAAACCCTTTTCTGACGAAATATGCGTCAGAGTTGATCGGGGACTCCACCTTGAACATCGAAATCGAGATGAACCGGCTTAATTGTGACGAGCGTGACCCACCGGTGATTCTCATAGAAAGAGTCGAAGGCTCCAGCGTCGAGGTTACTGCTCTCTCTGGTCACCGGTTCACCGCTTCGTTGCGCGAAGACGTTTCGTCGCTACTCATCTCTCCACCGCAGTTTCAAGCTCGTATGCCGAACGACCGCCCCACGCGCGCTAACGCCGGCCGGAGACGCATTGAGGTGGTCGTGTTGAAAGTGCGCGCTGGTGACATGGCGCTCGGCACCGCCGACGCCACGATGCTGTTTCGAAAATTCGTCGAAAGCGTTGCAACAGAGTGCCTTGAGCGCGAAGGGATGGTTGCCTTAGGCAGCTTGCTTGATCGCGCGGCTCGCGTTGATCAGGCGGCGTTGGAGGACACTCAGAGTCTTCTTCGAGACCGCCTGCCAACACTACTCGCGAACTTGAAACTTCCCGAAGGCTCAACCGCCCTGGATGCACTCAGGCGATATGAGGCAGGGGAGGAATTCCGGCCCTCGGAAGGCGATTTGACTCAGGCGAAGAAGGACCTATGGAGTGCTATACGGCTCCCGCGTTCCGCTACGGAGGTACTCGGAGCAGTTCGCGGCAGGATACGGGATCAGGGATATAGCGGTAGAAGCGTGTTGTTCGAGTTGTTTCAGAATGCCGACGACGCCTACAAAAGGCGCCACGCCGTTCTTGGCGATGCGTGCTTTCGCGTCGATCTCCGCGAGGACGGATTTCGGATCGTGCATTGGGGCCTTCCGATCAACCACCTCGGATCGAACCCCGAGGACGGGCGTCGTCGGGGCTACCGCCGCGATCTCCTTAGCATGCTGATGATGAACTACTCCGAAAAGCGTCCCGAGGACGGCGTGACTGGCAAGTTTGGTCTGGGCTTCAAGTGCGTCCATCTTCTCTCGGACACCGTACGCGTGGCAAGCGGATTCATCGCGCTACAAACCGTCGGGGGTTTGCTGCCGAAACCGTGGGCGGAAGGGCGTCGCCAAGTCGAGACGCTTCGCGACGACGCCCTCGGTACCGCCACCGTGATTGACGTTCCTTATGCTACGGAGAAGATGGCAAAGCTAGGCGCAGAAACAACGCAGGCTTTCCTTTGCGCCATGAGGTGGTTACCGGCTTTCGCGCGCCGAGTCAGACGGATCGAAATTTGCGGCGCCAAGCAGGAAGTTGTGGTCTGCAGTGCGTTACCCGTTCCCACTAGCAAATCGATCGACGTAGTCGTGGTCCAAATGGCTTCAGGACGGACGCAGCGTGCACTGAGACTCGATCTTCGCGACGACTACAAACTGTTGCTCAAGTTGGGGGCCGCCGGTTTTGAGTGTTTTGGCTCGACGCTTCGAAGACTTTGGAACCTTGCGCCGCTGGAAGAGGACGTGGGTTCCGGATGGTTGCTACATGGGCCGTTTTCGGTCGACCCCGGTCGAGGGAGACTTGCGGGAACCGTCGAGGATCGGCAGGAGCGATTTGAGGCTCTCGGCGTATCCCTCGCACAGCGGCTTATGGAGCTACATGATGTGGTGAACACCGACTGGGCGGCCCTGGCCGGTGTGTCGTTTAACGATCCGACGGACGCCCAGACTCCGAGCCGTTTCTGGGCTACCCTGTTTGAACTCTTTGTACGGGACCTTGACGATGATCTGGCCCAACACCTACATGCCGTCGATAGAGGATTTGGCTACCTTGCGGCCCAACGGTCCGTCGTCCCCACCGGCTTGCGAACGCCGTTCGACGTGTTGGTGACGGCATCGTCGGTTACCCGTTCCGCGGACAAAGCGCTGGCTGACACCCGTATCCTGGAAGCGACGCGTGAGTGGCTGTCTTGGTCCACGCAGGACTTGAAGGATCATGTCGTCCACGCCGAGGTAGCCAGACCGCTGAGGACCCTAGGGTTCGGGCCAATTCGATCCCTGACGCTGTCAGAGCTTCTGCAAATCGAAATTGGCGAGGATGGATGCATCGACATTCCGCTCGCGACACGCCTTGGGCAAGTGATCACCCAGGCAGCCATCGAAGATGAGCCGCTACGCCAGGAACGTACTGAGATTCTCGAGACAGCGCGCGGAACGAGCTTCCTCGCGCAGGACGGTACGTGGCGGCCCGTATCACGACTAAGCTCGACGCGCGGCGGCCCCGAGGAGACCCTGCTGTGCGGCTTCGCGCCAGACGACGCCTTGCTTCACCAAGAATACCAGGGCGCGGCCCTCGAGTTCTTCAAGGTTGCGCGTATGCAATCCGGTTATGGCTCGAACATTCAACATTCTCTGAAAGAGTGGATCTACGCGGCTCATGATGAACAACGGCAACGGGCCGCGCTCAGGTATCTGGTAGGCAGCCGGCGCGGACCCGACTTGGCGCAGTCCTTGAAGTACGGCCGCCCAACCTGGCTTGATGACGTACTGACGCAATTCGAGTCGCACCCACTACTCGAAAACGTGACGCATGAGGACCGGTTGAAGCTCATCGTCGAACTCGATTCGACGCGACTCCAAGTCACTTTACCGGCGCAATCATACCACGAGTCATATGGAACGGCCGACGCCTCGAAAGTTCTGGACCAATGTTACGCTTGGTGGATGGACGAGCGTGAAGGAGAACGGTCGAAATATGCGGAGAGTGTCTATCCGGACGGATTCGACAGATCCCACCTTGCCATAGCTCGTATTGACCGCACCGCATGGTTTACCATGCTTGCGCTTGCTTGCTATCAGCTGTTCGGACGGACACAGGATGGACAACATCGCAGTTTCATTGAATCTGGATGGCGCGAAGGATGGTGGATGGAACTTGCGGAATCCGAGCCGCCGAAGTCCGTCCGACCATGGCTTGACCGCCTCGAATCGTGGAGCTCGCCCGAACGATCGGAAGAGACGTATCATATCTGGGAACGGACGCTCGTTGACCTGTACACTATTTCGCGCGGGCTGAATGTGTACGTTGAATTGATTCGCAAGTTTCCTTTGTTTGTCGAAGATCACGGCGCCCCATCCACGGACAACATATTTCGACCAAGTGACTCGCTATTGGCCCAACACTTGGGTCTTGATGCCGCGCCGATCGACCGGGCGCTCGGTATTGCGGGCAACTGGCTAATGCGCGAGCTTTCGCGCAATGGAGTGTACAGCGCGTCCGAGGCGAAGCTGGTGGCGCCGTATTGTTGGACCCCGTCGCAGCGCGTTCGGACGACACTCCAACCTTGGCTTGACTTGGCGCCAGACAAGAACGATAGCCGGACGATCTTCGAATTTTGTCGCGAACACCTGGACGCCGAGCGAGCGCACTTCGGCGGGGATTACGACCTGCCGTTGCAGATCGTCACTCGGAAGCGGCACAGAGACCGACTAAACGGATGGTTCAACGATGCTGGGATAGATGTGCCGGATTTTGACGACGAATCGCCAGACGATGAAGCCGAGTTCCCGTAGCCGACTCTGAGGCGGTGACATGAAGGAACGGCCCCTTGATAGCGGCGCGTCCGTGAGTCATCCGCGGCACGGGAGCGGCCGCGTCGTCGCCGATATGGGAGCGACGGTCGTTGTTCGATTTGACAGCGGCCTGGAACAGATCCCCGCGGACGAGATTGCCGCCACCCCGTCGTTGCGCGTGGCGCTCCGCGACGGCGTCCTCGACCGGCCTGTGGATGCGGTCTTGCGGGCGCTGGCCCTGGCCATCACGTCGGTCAACGATCAGTGGGGCGTCTTCTCGAGATCCCGCGTGCGGCTGCTCCCGCATCAATTGTGGGTCTGCCGGACCGTGAACCGAGAGTGGCCGTTTCGGTGGTTGGTGGCGGACGACGTGGGGCTTGGAAAAACCATCGAGTGCGGTCTCGTACTGATGCCGTTGATCGCTTCCGCGCGCGTTCGCAGGTTGCTGATCCTGGCGCCAGCGAAGCTGGTGGCGCAGTGGCAACACCGACTGAAGGACATGTTCGACATACGCCTCCAGCGCTACGTGGCCGAAGCGGATACCCGGCGCGGTGATTTCTGGGGTACGGCGTCGCAGGTCGTGGCATCCTTGCACACCCTGCGCGGTGATGGGCGAGGAGCGCGCCGGCGGCTTCTCGAAGCCGACCCTTGGGATATTGTCGTGGTGGACGAGGCTCACCATCTGAGTCTCGACCAGCACACCGGCCCGACACTTGCCTACACTCTGGTCGCCGATCTCCAAGAACGAGGAAAGATCAACTCTCTGTTGTTCTTTACCGGCACGCCGCATCGCGGGAAGGACTTTGGGTTCTTCGGGCTGATGAAGCTCGTGCGCCCCGACCTCTTCGATCCGGAGATCGACGGCCCCAAACAGCTCGCGCGGCTGCCGCAAGCGATGATCAGGAACAATAAGGCGTCGGTAACCGACCTTCAGGGTGACCATCTGTTCCAACCGGTGACCGTTCGCAATCGCGAATACGCCTACAGCGCGCCGGAGGCCCACTTCTACCGCACGCTCAGCGCATTCATCGTCGATGGACGCGCGTACGCGGCGACTCTCGATGGCCGGGCGCAGACCGCGCGCATGCTCGTGCTCACTACTCTTCAGAAACTGGCAGCCAGTTCGATCGCCGCGATTCGCCAAGCCCTTCGGAGACGACGGACGATGCTGGCCCAGGTTGTCGGACGCGCCGGCCGAGAGGCGTCCATTGACCTGCCTGATGGCGAACAGGCGACGCTCGATGAGATTGCAGAGGCTGAGGAGCGGTTGCCGGGTTCCGCCGCCATCGTGCTCATGGAAGATGAAATTCGGCGTCTCGACAGTCTCATTTCACTGAGCGAAGACGTAACTGCCGAGACCAAGACGGAACGCCTGATAGCGCTGATACGTCAAGACCTGCCCACCGATGAGCCGGTGCTGCTATTCACGGAGTACAAGGCCACGCAGGCGCTTATCGTAAACACGCTCCATCGTGAATTCGGCTTTGACACGGCGACCTTCATCAATGGCGATGATCGGCTCGATGGCTTGGCAGCGCCGGACGGCCAGGTCGGGACCGTCAGTCAACCTCGCGAGCACGCAGCCGACCGGTTCAATGCAGGCCGCGTGCGATTTCTCGTGTCTACGGAGGCCGGCGGCGAAGGCATCGACCTGCAAGAGCGTTGCGCCGTTCTGGTGCACGTGGACATGCCTTGGAACCCGATGCGGCTTCATCAGCGTGTGGGCCGGCTGTCGCGGTACGGCCAGCAACGCCCGGTCTCGGTCTACATACTACGCAATCCGGACACCGTAGAGGCCCGTATCTGGGATTTACTGAATGCAAAGTTGGGACGAGTTCAGCGCGCTTTGTCCGCGGTCATGGAGCAACGGGAAGACATCTCGCAGTTGGTCGTCGGCATGGCCGGACCGGGGCTGTTCAACGAGCTCTACTCCGGCGCCCAAGGAATGACGGGCGATCGGCTCACCTCGTGGTTCGACACCGCCACGGCGACGCTAGGCGGCCGCGACGTCGTGGACACCGTTCGCGAGCTGCTCGGCAGTGTATCGCGATTCGACTTTCAGCAGGTCGGACGGGATCTCCCGCACGTAGATGTTCCCGATCTCGAACGATTCTTCACCCTGGCGGTCGGCAGACACCGTAGACGAATCTTCAAGCATGACGACGGCTTGGAGATACGAGCCCCGGAAGCGTGGACGTCCCGCAACTACGCCGTGAGGGACAGATACGACGGACTTGTGTTTGACCGCGGCCTCCGCGGCGCCAATGCGGCGTCCCGCGTACTCGGCGTCGGACACGTTCTGATAGACATCGCCCTTGACGAAGCGCGCAATTTGCCGGTCAGGGTGGCGGCGGTGGATGGCATCGCGGAGTCAGTTCTGGTGGTCTCCGTCGAAGACGAAGTGACCGGTACAGGCGCGTTGGTGCGACGGCTGATCTTCGGTGTCGCGGATGGCGTCCACGGACCGGTTCCGATGCGGGACTGGGAACTCGTCCGATTGCTGAACAGGATGACCTTCAGGGGTCTCGCGCCGGAGGCAGGTCGCAACGCGTCGCCAGCAACCAGCAACGCGATGGTGGATCGCTTGAGCGGCGCGTTCGAGTCCGTTCTTGCGGACTACGCTCCGGCATTCCGTAGGCCATCATCTTGGCCGGAGATGCTATTCATTCCTCGATCTGCCGCTTGAGGCGACGGACGTTGGCCTCGTCGATGCCGGTGGCCGCCTCTATGGTCGACCACGGGATCGTCGCGCATTCGGAACCCGGCGGCGACCGTAGCCGCCGATCACGAAGCCGTCAACCCTCGACAAACATGCAACCGCCCCGGCCGCGCTCGCGCACCGCCGAACCGAAGGGCGACGACAGAACATCGACGTCTAACCGGCGCGCCGTAAGTCATCGACAGCGCGCCTGTGACCGCGCACCGTGCGCTTCGACAGCCCGGTGTCCCTACTTACTCCGTCGTCGTCCAGCCCGCGCCCGTAGCCATCCAGTACGGCAAGCCGATTTCTGAGCCCGCGCGTGTTTCCGGAGCCAAGCAACTCCATCTGCAAAGTTTCCGCTTGGCCGTCAATCTCACTCTCGTAGACACAGGTGCGCCGCATCACTGCAAGCGTGCAGTCATCCTGCGTGCGACCGATCAGTAACGGCATTACCTGTTCCGCGAACGCATCACGCACTTTCTTGGACCCGAACTCTTCAAGCCACGAAAATATCCGGAGAAATGCCGGAGCGACGGAACCGGTACGCCGCTGATATAGACTTTCGCCAGCGCCGTCCGAAATGACCGCAAAGCCGTCGTAGCCCTCTCGCGGTCTCCGTACGATCCGAAGGCGCTCGCCGGCATCACTCGACGTGACAAACACCGTTTCATTCGCGAACTCACCGCGATCGGGAGCGATCAGCACATCCGCTGCGCCCCTCGAAAACGCAACTACCACGCCGTCCCCGAGGTTCCCGGCGATCATCTCATCGCCGGCGACCGTCACGAACGCGACCGTCGCGGCTAGATCCGATACCGGACACTCCAGCTGCTCGGCGCGGTTCCCCAATTCTTCCCGACACGCCGCTACGATCTGAACGCCCGTATCGCCGCGATGATCGTGCCAAAGCGTCCGGTCCCGAAGCATGCCGGCCGTAACCTTGACGACGATCTCCGCGCCGTGTTCCGATCTCTTAGCCGACCCCGCGCCGTCAGACGCTACGATTCCCGCACCGCCAACGCCGAGCCATATGTGACAGCGATCTTGGCACGGCAAGCCTTGAGCGCGATGTCCGCCCCCGCGTTCCGACGAGGCCGCTCCCATCCACCGACAAAGCAAACCCGAAGGTCGCTCTCCGTTGCCCCTGCGGGCCGGCGCTTCACACTTCACTCCAACCCTTGATCCCCTCTTCATCAAGCGGCACCTTCTCGCCCGGAATGCTGGCCGACACCCTCTGTACGCTTTGGCTCAGCCACTCGAAGAATGATCTGAACGACAACCCGCGCAGACGCAACGGGGACCGCTTTGGGCTGAACCGGCGCAGGGTTTCCATGTCCGCATCGGCGCCAACCCCGATAGGGAACAACGACAGCTTCTCCTGAATTACCATCCCGGAGACACGATCCGCTGCTTCGGAAATATCGTCAGTCGGGATACCATCCGTCATCAGAACCAGCCACGGCTGAAAATAGTCGACGCCAGTCTTCTGGTATTGTCTCTTGCGTTGATCGAGAACGTCGAGCGCCGTACTGACGGCTTCACCCATCGGTGTATTTCCCGCCGCCTGCAGGTTCAAGGGCGCCTTCTCCGCAAGGTCAGCCATCACGTCGACTCTGCCCCCGAATGTCACGATTGCTATTTCCGCCGAGTAGCGCGCTATCTCGTCGCGGCCTACTTCGTCGTAAAATAGTTCCACCCCCTTTTGCAGCTCGTCGATCGGATCGCCCTGCATGGATGCGCTTGTGTCCAGGCAGAGCACGACAGGTGTCCGGGCGGTAGGATTCTCCGTAAGGTCCGTAGTGGATAGAACGAGGTCGCTTGCCATGGCAGCAGTTTCTCTCCTTTTCAGTCGATGTTGTCTCGTCCGATCGTCTCAGGCAGACCGGAGAGTACTCGACAGCGCGATGTTCATGGATGGGGCGTCCAACATCTCCTTGCGACGTCTCAGAGTTGTTGCTTCCGGATCTTTGGGCTGCCCCCCTTCGTCTGTTTACCGGATTTCTTGAATGCTTTAGGGAACGGATCATCCGAAACTATTCCGTTGTGCAGAGCACGTTGATACTCACCGAGAAGGCGTTTCCAATCAGAAGCAGGTATCGGCTCCATATTAGAAAACACTCGTTCGAATGCTTTTTTCATCTTAAACGTCAGGTGGCTGAACATATAGTGCCAAGGGCCTTCGGGAACTTTGTCACCATATTGATAGGGAAAGTGTCTTTTCCGAACGTTGTTGGATGGGTCTTCACCTCCTTTGTGCGAATAAGGAGGCTTTCCCGGATGCAGGATCATGAATATGAGTGTAGCTATCGCAAAGTACTCATGTTCTTTCGTTCTCAACGTGCGGGACAGTTCCGTTTTAGGAAGATGAAGCTCTGGGGCAAGGAAGGTTGCAATGCCTACCGGGCACGGGTATCTATCGACCTGATAGCTGTCGCAGTCGACCAGGAACACTTTGCTTTCGCCCTGTATGAGGATGTTGGCCGGGTTGATGTCGCCGACCAACACGTCCAGTCCGTGCAAGTGGTCAATGGCTTCGACAACCTTGGACGCGAGCTTCGCCAAATGCAAACGGGTCCAATGCGGATAGTTGGCGCGCATGAGCGGCGGGATGAACACCGTGCGCCGGAGCTCCTTACCGGCCGCCATCGGCATGAAGTAGCCTACGACCTCGCCCTGGTCGTTATGTGCGAGAGATCGCGGCCAACAGATCGCCGGATGAAAGACTTTTCGCTTGACCATGAGATTGAGTTTATCGATTACAAATCTGCGGATTCGTTTGCGACGGTACACCTTGCAGGCGAGACCGTTTGTCGTCATATAGACGGTGCCTTCGCCACCTCGCCCGAGCTCCGCGGTCAAGCGCCAATTTCGACCGTCGGAGTCCCATACCCTGCTTCCGCTCTTTGGGATCGACGTAGGTTCGACAGGAGTATCGTCGATCTCTGTGGTAGTGGCTCCCTGCCTTAGCAAAGATGGAACGTAGTCCGACGCGCGGTGTGCGCGCCGATTCGGGATTGATGCCGGCTCTTGAGGTGCCTTGTCTAGCGGCGGGAGTAGAGTGAAGCCATCGTTGGGTGCAGTCGGGCCGTGGGCTAACAACCGACTCGCTCCCTTTAGCATCCATCGCTCCGGGAGCCCGCCAGTTCCGCAACGAAACGATTCATTGTCGCGGTCCAGAGACAGGAGGTGCTCGGCGAGGTTGCGATCTTGGGTGATGACGATAGGAGAAATGAGCTCGGCGATGAACTCTCGAACGGCTTGTCGAAAGAACCGGCCCGGTGACTCGCCGATACGCTCAACTTCGCCGTTGGACAACAGCCCGGACAGGAGCTCCTTTGCGGCGATAGAGCGTTTCGATCTGATAGACTGCTCGGCAGTCAAGTAATCGAGCTCGTCGATTACGGTTTGCGGAATGACGATAGGAGGCAAGCCATGACTTCTGCGCGTCGGTACGAGGCACTTCCACATGAAAAGGCCCGAGTGTTCTTCCATCAGACTCGACGTGTCGACGACCACGCGGGTGTTCGCCGGCCATTTTCGTGGACGCGCCAACTGTCTAACCCCTGTCGTTACGCTTCCAGAAACCCAAGACCCTTGAGTGCATCCTCGATCAATCCGGCGGCGGCCTCATCCTGAGTCAGGTCGTGATCTTTGGCATAACGCCGTAGGGCAGCATGAGCGTGCTGAGTAAGCGGCACGACCGCCTGTCTGCCTTTCGAACCGGTTCGCGCGCGGTCAACGGCGTCATCCACCGTAATCTCGGACGGCTTTCTTCTGATCAGACTCGCGGTAATGGAAATGGCCTTTGCGTCAGCCTCATCGACGGGCTGATCGAGAATTGCGGCAGTGATAGTATCGCGCTTTAGCGCCTTGTGGGCGAGAAACCGTCGCTGGCCCTTCAGGATCTCCCACTTGCCCATCTGCTTTGCTTCGCAGACGACGATCGGCTGTAGCAGTCCCTGCTTCTCGATGCTCTCCGCGAGCTGATCGACGTCCTTGAGGGTATCCCGCGTTCTTGCCTGCCCTTTGCCGATGACGAGATCGTCGAGCGGGATCTGACGGTGTTCAATGATCTTGGCCATGAGTGTCGAGCCTTGTCTCATTTTCCGGATCATGCTGTACATCTTCCGTGACAGGCTGATCGACCCGGTCCGCCTGCGAGACGCGGATCGTGGTTGTACCACCGATCGCCACGACTGTCAACAAGAAGCTCTTGCAGACCGACTGGATGACCGCGCTTGCGGCGCCGCTCGACCGCTGGCGAGGTTCCGGGAGCGGGCACGGCGCGCCGACGCCGCCACCGGTCGATGCCGCCGGGCGGAACGCCCTGGCAGCCGCGCCGCGCCGTCCGTCACGGAGGAGCGGCGGCGTTGCGCCGATCCTCGGCTTCTGGCAAGATGCGGGCCCCGCCTGAGCGCGGGTCCGTCAACCGTCATGTCCAGAGTCCCCTGCTACGTCACCACCCCCATCTACTACGTGAACGACCAGCCGCACGTCGGTCACGCCTACACCACGGTGACCACCGACTTCCTGGCGCGCTGGCGCCGGTCCGACGGGCACGACACGTGGTTCCTCACCGGCACCGACGAGCACGGCGAGAAGGTCAACAACGCCGCCGCCGAGGCCGGCCGGGACACCCAGGGGTTCGTCGACCGGGTGAGCCGCCGCTTCCGGGACGCCTGGCAGGCGCTCGACATCTCCCACGACGACTTCATCCGCACCACCGAGGAGCGCCACAAGCGCGTGGTGCGGGCGATCCTGCAGCGCATCCGCGACGCCGGCGACGTCTACTACGGCGAGTACGAAGGGCTGTACTCGGTGGGGCAGGAGCGCTACGTCGGCAAGGACGAGCTGGTCGACGGCAAGCTGCCGGAGGACCGCGACCCGCCGGTCCTGCGCCGCGAGGGCAACTGGTTCTTCCGCATGGACAAATACCGCACCTGGCTGCGCGAGTTCCTGGAGGCCAACCCCGGCTGGATCCACCCGGCCGGCTACCGGGCGGAGATGCTCGGCCTGCTGCGCGAACCGGTCGGCGACCTGTCGATCTCCCGCCCGCGCGAGCGGCTGCCGTGGGGCATCGGCCTGCCGTGGGACGACTCGCACGTCACCTACGTCTGGTGCGACGCGCTGATCAACTACGTCTCCGCGCTCGGCTACCCCGACGACCCGCGCTACCGCACGTTCTGGCCGCGCGCCTGGCACCTGATCGGCAAGGACATCCTGCGCCAGCACGCCATGTTCTGGCCGACCATGCTCAAGTCGGCCGGCCTGCCGCTGCCGGAGCGCATCCTGGTCGGCGGCTACCTGTCCGGTTCCGACGGCCGCAAGATGAGCAAGTCGCTCGGCAACGTGCTGGACCCCTTCCACTTGGCCGACCGCTACGGCGCCGACGCCGTCCGCTACTACCTGCTCCGCATCCTGCCGTACGGCAACGACGGCAACGCCGGCGAGGCGGGGCTGGTCGAACGGTACAACGCCGACCTGGCCAACGATCTGGGCAACCTGCTGTCGCGGTCGCTCACCCTGGTCAACCGCCACCTGGACGGCGCGGTCGGCGCGCCGGTTCCCGGACCGGCCGAGCGGGAGGTGCAGGCGCACGCCGACGGTTTGGCCGACGCGGTGCGCGGCCGCATCGCCGGGATGCGCCTCAACGGCGCCCTGGAGGATGTCATGCAGTTCGTGCGCCGCCTGAACCGCTACTTCAACGATCAGCAGCCGTGGGTGCTGGCCAAGGACCCCGGCGCGCGCGAACGCCTCAACACCGTGCTCTACACCGCGGTCGACGGCCTGCGCCTGGCCGCGGTGCTGCTGGCGCCGGCCATGCCGGCCAAGACGGCGGCGCTGCTGTCAGCGATCGGCCTTGAACCGCAGAGCGTCCGCGACGGGGCGCGCTGGGGGCTCACGCCGTCCGGCGTCCGCGTCGCCCCCGACCCGCCGGCGCTGTTTCCGCGCATCGACACCCGCAACCGGAACAAGCCCGGCGGACCGGCCGGCACCCGAACCGGTTCCGGCGCCGGGAACCGGCCGCGCACCGCCAAACCGGCGGCGGAACCTTCCAGGCCGGCGCCGTCCGAGCCGCCCAAACCGAACCGCAAGGAGCCTGTGGTGAGCGAAAACGTGATCACCTTCGACGAGTTCAGCCGCGTCGACCTGCGCGTGGCCGAAGTCCTGACCGCCGAACGGGTGCCCAAGACCGACCGCCTGCTGAAGCTCGGCATCCGCATCGGCGAAGAGGAACGGACCGTGGTCGCCGGCATCGCCGCCTGGTACGAAGCCGAGCAGCTGGTGGGCCGCAAGATCATCGTGGTCGCCAACCTGAAGCCGGCCAAGCTGCGCGGCATCGAATCACAGGGAATGCTGCTGGCCGCCGAGGACGACGCCGGCAACTTGGCGCTGCTCGAGGCGCCGCCCGGCACCGCCAGCGGCGCCAAGGTGAAGTGACCGGTGACGATCCCGGCGTTGCGGGCGCGGCCCGTGGGTGAACGGCCATGAGCCGCAAGGTGCGCATGGGCATGGTCGGCGGCGGCCGCGACGCCTTCATCGGCGGCGTGCACCGGATGGCCGCCGCCCTGGACGGCCGGATCGAGCTGGTCTGCGGGGCGTTCTCCGGCGACCCCGGCAAGTCCCGCGCCTCCGGCGCCGACCTGTACCTGCCGGCCGCCCGCGTGTACGGGACCTACCCGGAGATGCTTGCGCGGGAGGCCGCGCTGCCGGCCGGCGAGCGCATGGACTTCGTCTCCATCGTCACCCCCAACAACGTCCACTTTCCGGTCGCCAAGGCGGCGCTGCAGGCCGGCTTTCACGTCATGTGCGACAAGCCCATGACCTTCGACCTGGACGAGGCGCTTGCGCTCCGCGATCTGGTCAACGCCACCGGGCTGCAGTTCGGACTCACCCACAACTACACCGGCTACCCGATGGTCAAGGAGGCGCGCCAGCTGGTGCGCGGCGGATCGTTCGGCCGGGTGCGGAAGGTGGTGGTCGAGTATCCGCAAGGCTGGCTGTCCCGTTTGGAGGAGGCGTCCGGTCAGAAGCAGGCCGCGTGGCGGACCGATCCCGCGCGGGCCGGCGTCAGCTCCTGCATCGGCGACATCGGCACGCACGCCGAGAACCTGATGGAGTACGTGACCGGACTGTCGATCACGGAGCTGTGCGCGGACCTCACCACCTTCGTCGCCGGCCGCCGGCTGGAGGACGACGGCAACGTGCTGGTCCGCCTGCAGGACGGCGCCAGGGGCGTCCTGTACGCCAGCCAGATCAGCGCCGGCGAAGAGAACGCGCTGGCGATCCGCGTCTACGGCGAGGAGGGCGGGCTGCAGTGGCGCCAGCAGGAGCCCAACACCCTGACCGTCACGTGGGCGGACCGCCACCGGGAGGTGCGGCGCACCGGCGTGGGCGATCTGTCCGCCGCCGCGCAGCGGCACACGCGGCTGCCGGCGGGCCATCCGGAAGGGTTCATCGAGGCGTTCGCCAACCTGTACCGCAACTACGCGCTGACGCTGCAAGCGCGGTGGGAGGGCCTCGATCCGCCCGACGGGCTCGACTTCCCCACGGTCGACGACGGCGTGCGCGGCATGGCGTTCATCACCGCCTGCGTCGCCAGCGCGCGGAGCGACCGCAAGTGGCGCGGACTGGAGGAGTGACATGGGACGACCGGTAACGCTGTTCACCGGCCAGTGGGCCGACCTGCCGCTGGAGGAGCTGGCCGCCAAGGCGGCGGCGTGGGGCTTCGACGGCCTGGAGCTCGCCTGCTGGGGCGATCACTTCGAGGTCGACAAGGCGCTTGCCGATGACCGGTACGTGACCGCCAAGCGGGAGCTGCTCGACCGGCACGGGCTGCAATGCTTTGCGATCAGCAACCACCTGGTCGGTCAATGCGTGTGCGACTTCCCGATCGACGCCCGCCATCAGGCGATGCTGCCGCCGGACATCTGGGGCGACGGCGACCCGGAAGGGGTGCGGCGCCGCGCCGCCGAGCGGATGAAACAGACGGCCCGCGCCGCCGCGGCGTTCGGAGTCGACACGGTCGCCGGCTTCACCGGCTCCAAGATCTGGTACGCGCTGGCCGGATTCCCGCCGGCGGTGGACGGCATGATCGACGACGGTTACCGCGACTTTGCCGAACGCTGGAACCCGATTCTGGACGTCTACGACGCGGAAGGGGTGCGCTTTGCGCTGGAGGTCCACCCGTCGGAGATCGCCTACGATTACTGGACCACGCAGCGCGCGCTGGAGGCGGTCGACCGCCGGCCGGCGTTCGGCATCAACTTCGACCCCAGCCACCTGGTGTGGCAGATGGTCGACCCGGAGCAGTTCGTCATGGACTTCGCCGACCGCATCTACCACGCGCACGTCAAGGAGTCGAAGCGCTCCCACAACGGCCGCAACGGCGCCCTCGCTTCGCACCTGCCGTTCGGCAACCTGCGCCGCGGCTGGGACTTCGTGTCGCCGGGCCGGGGCGACGTGCCGTTCGAGCGGGTGTTCCGGGCGCTCAACGCGATCGGCTACCGGGGGCCGCTGTCGATCGAATGGGAGGACTCCGGCATGGACCGGGAGCAGGGCGCGCCGGAGGCGCTCGCCTTTACGCGCCGCACCGATCTGTCCGCCTCCGCCATCGCCTTCGACGCCGCCTTCAGCCAGGAATGACGCGGCGGACGCGCTACGCGCAAGTCGGGATCGGCGGGCGCGCGCGCTCCTTCTACGAGCCGATCGCCGGCCACTACGCCGAGACCGCGGAGCTGGTCGGCTTCTGCGACCTCAACCGGACCCGCATGAACTACGCCAACCGGGTCCTGCAGGAGCGGTTCGGCCACGCGCCGGTACCGGCCTACGGCGCGGACGAATTCGACCGCATGGTGGCCGAATGCCGGCCGGACGTCGTCATAGTCACCTCCATCGACCGCACGCACCACCGCTATATCGTGCGCGCCCTGGAGCTCGGCTGCGACGCGATCACGGAAAAGCCTATGACCGTCGACGCCCCGAAGTGCCAGCAGATCCTGGACGCGGTCGAGCGGACCGGCCGGAACCTGCGGGTCACCTTCAACTATCGCTACTCCCCGCACGCGTCGCTGGTGCGCCGGCTGCTGATGGACGGGACCATCGGCACGGTGACCGCCGTCCACTTCGAGTGGCTGCTCGACCTGACGCACGGCGCCGACTACTTCCGGCGCTGGCACCGCGACAAGCGCAACTCCGGCGGCCTGCTGGTGCACAAGGCGACGCATCACTTCGACCTGGTCAACTTCTGGCTCGGCAGCGCGCCAAACCTGGTGATGGCGATGGGCGGCCTGCGCTTCTACGGGCACGAGAACGCCGAGGAGCGGGGCGTCACCGGTTTCTACACCCGCGCCTACGGATCGGAGGCGGCGCGCGGCGACCCGTTCGCCATCCACCTGGACCGGAGCGAGGCGCTCACCGAGATGTACCTCAAGGCCGAGCACGAGGACGGCTATTTCCGCGACCAGAGCGTGTTCGGCGACGGCATCAGCATAGAGGACACGATGGCGCTGCTGGTCCGCTACGATTCCGGCGCGGTGATGAGCTACTCGCTCACCGCCTACGCGCCGTGGGAAGGGCTGCGCATCGCGCTCACCGGCGACCGCGGCCGGCTGGAGCTGACGGTGCGGGAGTCGAGCTACGTCAACGCGCAGGGCGCCAAGTCGCAGGAGGGCGCGGCCAAGGAGCGGGAGCTGCGCGTCTGCCCCCACTTTGCGGAGCCGTACGAGGTGGAGATACCCGACCCCGCCGGCGGGCACGGCGGCGCCGACCCGCTGCTGATCGACGACCTGTTCGGGCCGCCGAAGCCGGACCCGTTGCGGCGCGCCGCGTCGCACCTGGACGGGGCGCTGTCGATCCTCACCGGCATAGCCGGCAACGTCTCCCTCGACACCGGCGGACCGGTCGAACCGCAGCGGCTGGTGCGCTGGCCGGCCGGCGGGCGCGGCGCGTGATCCGCGTCGTCCAGTTCGGTTGCGGGCCGATCGGCCGCCGCATAGCGCGGCTGGCGGCCGGCCGCGCCGGCCTGCGGGTGGTGGCCGGCGTCGACGTCGATCCCGCGCTGCACGGCCGCGACGTCGGACAGATCGATGGCGGCGCGCCCGTGGGGGCGGCCATCGTCGGCTCGTGGGATGGTCTGCCGGACGGCGCGGCGCCGGCGTTGGCGGTGCACGCCACCGGCTCCGGCCTGCAGGCGGTGGCGCCGCAGCTCCGTTCGCTGCTGCGCGCCGGCGTCGACGTGGTTTCGACCTGCGAGGAACTCGCCTTTCCGGCCGGCGCCAACGCCGCCGTGGCCGGGGAACTGCACGACCTGGCGGTCGGCGCCGGCATCACGCTGCTCGGCGCCGGCATCAACCCCGGCTTCGTGATGGACGCGTGGCCGCTGTACATGACCGCCCCGTGCCAGACGGTGCGCGCCATCCGCGCCACCCGCGTGCAGGACGCGAGCGACCGGCGCGGTCCGTTTCAGCGCAAGATCGGCGCCGGGCTCGACGAAGCCGAGTTCCGCCGGCGCGCGGCGGACGGGGATATACGCCACGTCGGGCTGGCCGAGTCGGCCGCCATGATCGCCGCCGGCATGGGCTGGCGGCTCGACGCCTTTACCGAGACGATAGAACCGATCATGGCCGCGCGCGGCGTCGACACCGGCCGCGTGACGGTGGCGGCCGGACAGGTGGCGGGCGTTCACCAGACCGGCGCCGGCACGGCGGCCGGACGGCAGGTGATCACGCTGGATTTCCGCGCCGCGGTCGGGTTGGGCGAATCCTGGGACGCGGTGTCGATCGACGGCGCGCCGCCGGTGGAGGTCCGCATCGACGGCGGCGTGCACGGCGACCTGGGGACGGCGGCGGTCGTCGTCAACGCCATCCCGCGCGTGGCGGCGGCGGCGCCGGGACTGACGACCATGAAGGACCTGCCGCCGCCGCTGGCGCCGGGCGCCTGAGCGGCCGGCGCCAGCGAACCGGCCGATCCCCCGATCCTTGATACCTGGACAGACCGATGGATAACCTGATTCTTTCCCCCGAAATGCCCCGGACCGGCACCCGTTCCATGAGCACGCTCCGTCTGTTTTCCGGCCGCGCCAATCCGGGGCTGGCCGTCGAGATCGCGCAGATCCTGGGCGTCGACCTGGGCCAGATCAGCATCAAGTCCCTCAACGACAGCGAGACGCACGTGCAGATCGAAGAGAGCGTCCGCGGCGCGGAGATCTACCTGGTGCAGCCGACCTGCCGCCCGGTGAACGAGACGCTGATGGAGCTGCTGATCATCGTCGACGCGATGCGGCGGGCGTCGGCCGACCAGATCACCGCCGTGGTCCCCTACTACGGCTACGGCCGCCAGGACCACAAGTCGACCGGCCGGGAACCGCTCAGCGCGCGGCTGGTCGCCGACCTGCTGGCCAACGCGGGCGCCGACCGCATTGTCTCCGTCGATCTGCACGCGCCGCAGATACAGGGATTCTTCAACAAGGTGTCGGATCATCTCACCGCGGTCACCACGCTGGCCAACCACCTGCGGCAGCGCGACCTGTCCGACGCCGTGATCGTCGCCCCGGACGTCGGCCGCGCCAAGCTGGCGGAGAAGTACACGGACATTCTGGGCCTGCCGATGGTGTTGATGCACAAGCGGCGGCACGGCGTGGGCGGCTCCAAGCTGGCGGTGGAGGCGGTGGTCGGCGACATCGAGGGGAAGAAACCGATCATCATCGACGACCTGATCGCCTCCGGGTCGATACACCAGCAGGCCGACACGCTGATGGAGCACGGCGCGCAGCCGGCCATCATCTCGGTCACCCACCCGGTGCTGACCGGGCAGGCGCCGGAGCTGCTGACCCGGCCGTCGATCGATGAGGTGCTGGTCACCAACACCATCCCGGTGCCGGAGGAACGCCGCGCCGGCGGTCTGGTCAAGGTGATCTCCATAGCGCCGCTGCTGGCCAGCGCCATCCTGCGCATCCACGAACGGCGTTCGGTGAGCGAGGTGTTCAGCCAGCAGAACCTGCTGTTTCCGGTGTGACCGGACCGCCCCCGCGCGGGTTGCCGCGCCGCCCGCGGTTACGCCATCATTACGCCCTAGGAGGATACGTTTGTCAGACACCATCCCGAGCTCGCCGCCCGCGCCGCGTGAGCACTCGGACCGCCCGTCCGGGCCGTATGCCCCGCGCGAAGGGGGCGGCGGCGATTCGCCCGGCCGCGGCGATTCGCCCGGAAGGGGCGACTCCCCCGGCCGTAGCGATTCCCCAGGGCGCGGCGGGCCGGCCGGTCCCGGCGGGCGGCGGCGGCCGTACTACCGCCGCAAGGTCGACCGGACCAAGAACCTCGACATCACCTATCGCAAGCCGGAGATTCTGGAGCGGTTCATCACCCAGAGCGGCAAGATCCTGCCGCGCCGGGTGACCGGCACCTCGGCCAAGAACCAGCGCCGCCTGGCGCGGCAGATCAAGCTGGCTCGCGTGCTGGCGCTGCTCCCCTACAAGCGCCAGGGCAAACCGGGCGAAGGCGGCTGACAGCGTCGGCGTGAAGCCGCGGCGCGGCGATTGGTCACCGCGGCTCCGCTTGGCGGCGGCGGTGTTGCCGGCCGCGCTGCTGGCCGCTTGCGGCGCCGGCGGAGCGGAGATCGAAGGCGATCACGTCCGCGTCCGCTTGGTGAGCGAGCAGGCCACCGTCACGCCGGGCCGTCCGTTCTGGGCGGGGCTGCTGCAAACCCTGGACGACGGCTGGCACACCTACTGGCGCAACCCCGGCGATTCGGGAGCCGCCGCCCGCATCGATTGGCGGCTGCCGGCCGGCTGGACCGCCTCACCCGTGCAGTGGCCGACTCCGGAGCGCATGCCGTACGGAACGCTGATGAACTACGGGTACGCCGGCGAGGTGCTGCTGCCGGTGGTGATCACGCCGCCGGCCGACGCCGGACGCGGCCGGGTCGAACTCGCCGCCGACGCGCTGTGGCTAGTGTGCGCCGACGTCTGCATACCGGGTGAGGCGAGCCTCCGCCTCACCGTGCGCGTGCGGCCGCAACCGGACGCGGCGCCGGGCGATGGCGGCCCCGCGCCGGGCGGCGCGGAGTCCGGGGACGCGGCGGCCGGCGGCGGGCCGCCGCTGCCGCTGTTCGACCGTTGGCGCGCGCGCATTCCCCGTCCGGTCGACGGCGCGCGCGTGGAGCGGCGCGGCCGGCGGTTGACCATCACCGCTCCCTTGGCCGAAGCCGGGGACGCGCGCCAAGTCTGGTTCTTTCCGCACGCGGCCGGCGCCATCATGCACGCGGCCGAACAGGAGCACGCGGTGACCGCCAACGGCGCCGTCGAGGTGCGCGTGCAGGCGGCTGACGGCAACGCCTCCGGCCGTCTGAGCGGCGTGGTGGCGGTCACCACGGACCGGTCGACACGCGGCTTCAGCATCGACGCGCCGGTCCGGGAAGCGGCCCGGACCGATGAGGCTGATGGCCAACGGCCTGCCGGCGGGAGCTGACGGCGCGGCCGGCCTGCGGGAGCTGGCCGCCCACGGCGGCGGCCCGGCCATGCAGCGCCGGTTGGCGGAGCTGCTCCGCACCGACCGGCCGCGCCTGATCGCGGCGCTCTACCGCCTGGACGTGGACGAGGCGCAGGCGCGCCGATGGCTTGCGGCGGCCAACCGTGACGCCACGCAGGCGGCGGCCGGGCTGGCCGGCCTGATCGTCCGCCGGATCGGCGCCAAGCTCCGCACCACGGCGGCCGATCGGGGGCGTGGGGCCGGCCGGGCGCGCGCGGCGGACAGGCCGCCGGCGTGAGCGGCCCCGCCGCGCCGGACGGCCGGCCGGCGCTCGACCGGTACCGCGCCAAGCGCGACTTCAGCCGCACTCCCGAGCCCGACGCCGGCGCGGACGGCGGCGCGGCTGCGCTCCGCTTTGTCGTCCACCGCCACCAGGCGCAACGGCTCCACTACGACCTGCGCCTGGAGATGGGCGGCGTACTGCTCTGCTTTGCCGTCCCGCGCGGCTTTTCCTACGACCCGGACCGGAAGCGGCTGGCCGTCCATACCGAGGACCATCCGCTGCCGTACCTGGACTTCCGGGGCGTGATCCCCAAGGGGCAATACGGCGGCGGCGCCATGGAGATATGGGACCGCGGCGCCTACCGGATACGCCACGCGCCGAGTACGGAGGCGGCGCTGGCCGCCGGGGAGATCAAGTTCACCCTGCACGGCCGGCGGCTGCGCGGCGAGTGGCACTTGGTGCGCACCGCCCGCGCCGCCGGCAGCGACTGGCTGCTGTTCAAGGCGCGCGACCGCTACGCGCGCGGCCACGACGACCCGTTCCCGGAGGCCGATCTGCGCGGCGCCCGCCGGGCGCCGGCGCCGCAGCGGCCGCGGCCGATGCGCGCCGCCGGCTACCGGGCGCCGTTCTCCGACGCCGAGTGGCTGTTCGAGATGGAGTTCGCCGGCCGGCGCACGCTGGCGGTCTGTTCCGGGGAAGGGGCCTATCCGTACCCGTCGCCGGCCGATGCCTGGGACGCGCCGCGATACGACGCCGTCCGCGCCGGTCTGCGCCGGCTGCGGGCGGAGCGCGCCGTGATCGACGGCGTGCTGGTGGCGGTCGACTCCCGCGGGCGGCCGTCGCGCGCCGCGCTCGACGGTCCGGGCCCGCGCGCCGGCAGCGGTCCGGTCGCGTTCTATGCGTTCGATCTCCTCTACTACGAAGAGTGGGACGTGCGCGGTCTGCCGCTGACCGAGCGCAAGACGCTGCTCCGTTCGCTCCTGCCGGACGGCGGCGGCGTCCTGTACGTCGACCACGTCGCCGCCGACGGCGCCGCCCTGGCCGCCGCCGCATCCGCGGCCGGGCTGCAGGCGCTGGTGGCCAAGCGCGCCGACTCCCGGTACCGGCCAGGCCCGGACCAGGCATGGGCGCGCGTGCCGGTCACGGCCGCCGACGGCGCCCTGGAGCTGCCGATCGACCAGGCGCTGCGCCGGCAACGGAAGGCCGCCAGCGCCGGCCGCGTCAGACTGGCCAACCTGAACAAGGTGTACTGGCCGGCCGATGGCCGCACCAAGGGCGATCTGGTCGATTACTACCTGACGGTCGCCGACTGGCTGCTCCCGTACCTGCGGGCGCGCCCGGCTCACCTGCTCCGCTATCCGGACGGCATAGACGGCGAGGGGTTCTATCAGAAGCAGGTGCCGCACCTGCCTTCCTGGGTGCCGACCGTCGACACGTCGCGCGACGGCGGCGGATCGCAATACGTGGTGTGCGGCGACCGCGACACGCTGCTGTACCTGGTCAACCTGGGCAGCATCGACTTCCATCCCTGGCTCTCCTCCGTCGACGACCTGGACGTACCGGACTGGGCGGTCATCGACCTGGACGCCAAGGAGGCGTCGTTCGGCAAGGTGGTGAGGGTGGCGCGCACGCTGGCGAAGATCCTGCGCGGGTGCCGCATCAACGGTTACCTCAAGACCTCCGGCAAGTCGGGCATGCACGTCTACCTGCCGATCACCGGCGGCTACACCTACGACCAGACGCACATGTTCTGTGAAGGGCTGGCGCGCCTGGTGGTCCGCGAGCACCGCGAGATCGCCACGATCAGCCGGGCGGCGGCCCGGCGCGGCGGCCGCGTGTACGTCGACTTCCGGCAGAACCGCAGGGAACGGACCGTGGCGCCGCCCTACGCCGTACGGCCGGTCGCCGGCGCGACCGTCTCCACGCCGCTCTCCTGGGACGAGCTCGACGCCGATCTGTCGCCGGACCGGTTCACCATCGACACGGCGCCGGCGCGGCTGCAGCGCGTCGGCGACCTGTTTCGCGGGGCGCTTACCGAACGGCAGGACCTGTGGGCCGCCGCCGGCCGGCTGGGACGCTACCTGGACAAAGCGTAAGCGTCAGCCGCCGCGGAGCCGCGCCGGGACGGCCGTCACTGCCGGATGAGCCAGAACTCGACGCGGCGGTTCTTCCAGCGGTTGCGCACGTCCCCGTGCGGGACGACCGGATGCGCGCCGCCCAGCCCGGCGGTCGTGATCCGGTCCGCGCGAATTCCGCGCTCGACCAGCGCGTCGCGCACCGCCTCGGCGCGGGCGGCGGACAGCGGCACCAGCGCCTCCTCCTGCTCCCGGCGGCCGCGCTCCTCATCATCCCAGTGCACGGAGACCGCGTGCCCCTCAAGCAGGATGTGATAGGTGGCGTAGCGGCCCAGAATCTCCGCAAGCCGGTCGAGCGTCCGCAGGTTCCGGCCGGTCTTTTCCGGGTCGCCGAGCCGCTGGTAATCGGCGGTGTCGGGCGCAAAGTGGATGCCGGACACGCGGATGCGCAGACGGTCTCCGGCCCGCAGCACCAGGATGTCGATCGGCACCACCGCGGAGGCGGTCGCCCGGTTGCCGACGTGATCGGTCACTTCAAGCCGCAACGTGTATTCGACCGCCGCCTCGACCAGCTCCCCGGTCTCCACGGAAAAGCCGTCCCATCCGAAGTCGGGCGGGGAGCCGCTGCCGCTGGTGGCGGCGAACACCTCGCCCTGCGGGTCGATGATCTCGAGCGCCCAGGCGGCGACGCCGCCGTCGTCGCGAGCGTCCAAAAAGATCATGAGATGATCGTTCACCCCGTCGTCGTCGGGGGAGAACGGCAGCGACGGCGTGTCGAGTTCGGTGCGGACCGCCGCGTGCGGCGGCGAGGAGTCGACCAGGAAGGGGTCGCCGGCCGCTTCGCTCAGGTTGCCCTTCGCGTACTCGACGGCCAGCGTGGCGCGGTAGAATCCGTCCGGGACGGTGGCTCCGGCGCTGTCGGCGCCGTCCCAGGAGATCACCTCCGGCAGCGGGTCCGCGCCCCGGCCGCCGGCGAATACGCGGACCGGCCGGCCTATGCCGTCGAGTATGGAGACCGCCCAGCGGTCGATCAGCACGTCGGTGGTGGCGGCGATGCGGATGTCGATCGTGTCCCCGGCCCCGTCGCCGTTGGGTGAGAAGTGCTCGCCGCCCGGCGTGAGCGCGGCGGTGGTGATGGCGGCGGTGTCGATGCGGATGCCTTCCAGGACGGCGCTGACGCTGTTGCCGCCGGCGTCGACGCTGGAAATCCGGTAGGTGTAGGTCCCGTCCGGCGCCGCAACGCCCTGGTCGGTGCGGCCGTCCCACGCCAGGTCGGGCAGCGGTCCGCCGGCTTCCCACGTCCGCCGCACGACCACGGCGCCGTCGGCGTCGGCGGTGATCGTCGCCTCCCACCGGTCGCCGGGCGTCGCCTCGTGGGTGAGCGTGACCGTGTCGCGGCGCCCGTCGCCGTCCGGCGAGAACAGCAGGTACGCCGCTCCGACCCGCACCGCCGGCGGCTCCGTATCGAGCGCCACCGGCGCGCCGGCCGCCCGGCCCCGGTCGCCCTTGACGTAGTCGGCCGTGAAGGTCGCCGCGTACTCCCCGTCCGGCGCGCGCCGGCCGTCGTCGTCGGCGCCGTCCCAGGGAACGCGCGCCGGAAAGATGGCGCCGGACACCCCGCCGTAGGTGCGCACCGCGTCGCCGGCGGCGTCGGCTATCGTGAGCTCCCACGACTGCAGCTCGACGTCCTCGGTGACCCGCAGCTCGTAGAAGATCTCGTCGTCGACGCCGTCGCCGTTCGGGGAAAACCCGGCCGCCGACGCCTCCATCCACGCCTCGCCGGGGCGAGTATCGACCACGATCGGCGGCAGCTCGCCCCTGGTCACGTTGCCGGCGCGGTCGGCGCCGCGCACCCGGTAGCGGTACTCGCCGTCCGCCACCACGTTCCCGTCCCGGCCGGTACCGTCCCAGATCAGGTCCTCCGGCACGGCGTCGCGCACCGTGCGCTCATGGACGACGGTCCCGTCGGCGGCGGTCAGCTCGGCATGCCATTCGTATTCGGCGCCGGCGGCGTGGGTGATCTCGATCACGTCGCGGCGGCCGTCGCCGTCCGGCGAGAACAGCAGATAACCGGCCTCCACCTCGAACGCCGGGTAGACGGTGTCCAGGACGATCGGCGCCGCCAGCCGAGCCTCGACCACGTCACCCTTGCGGTAGACCACGGTGAACACCGCGCCGTATTCGCCGTCGGGCGCCGGCTGGCCGGTGGTGGTGCGCCCGTCCCAGGGCAGCCCCTCCGGCAGCTCGTAACCCCCGCGAAAGATGCGGACCGGAGCGTCGTCCGCGTCCAGGACGGTGACCGCCCAGGTCTCCACCGGCACGCCGGGCGTCGCCGACAGCGTCAGGAACAGCACGTCGCGCTGGCCGTCGGCGTTGGGAGAAAAGCTGGCCCAGTCGCCGGTCCGGCCGCCGGCCGCGATGCCGCCGTCCTCCGCTACGCCGCCGTCCCCGGCGGCGCCGATGCCCCCCGCGGCGGCGATGGCCTCCGCGGCGGCGATGGCCTCCGCGGCGGCGATGGCCTCCGCGGCGGCGATACCGGCCGCCGTCGGCCGCGTGTCGACCTCGATGCCGGGCAGACGCGCGGAGATGCTGTTGCCGGCCGCGTCGGTCGCCGTCACCTCGTAGACGTAGACGCCGTCGGCGACGCGGGTCCCCTGATCCCCCATGCCGTCCCAGCGGTAATCGGCGACCGCTCCCTGCCAACTCGCCGACGCGACCGCGGCGCCGTCCCGGTCCAGGAAGCGCGCCTCCCACCGATCCTCGGCGCTCGACGTCTGCGCGATGAGCAGCTCGTCCTTGTTGCCGTCGCCGTCGGGCGAGAACAGCAGGTCGTCCGTGCTCGCCTCGATCGTCGGAAACCGGGTGTCGATCACGATCGGTCCGGCCTCGGCCTGGCCGCTGTTGCCGTTGGCGTAGCGGACCGACAGCCGCGCCGTATACTCGCCGTCCGGGAACGGGCGGCCGTCGTTCGCCAAGCCGGTCCATTCGAACGGCTCCGCCGCCGCCGGGCTGCGGTCCTGCAGCCAGACCTTGCCGTCCGTGTCGACGATCTCCAGCTGCAGCGACTCGATGGTGTCGGTGATCGCCAGCTCGGCGGCGATCTCCACGGTGTCCTGCGCCCCGTCGCCGTTCGGAGAAAAATGCGTGCCGCCGGTCCGCAGCGCCACCGGCGTCTCGCGGGTGTCGATGGTGAAGAGCAGCGGGCGGGAGGAGAACTCGTTGCCGGCGCCGTCGCGCGCCGACAGCACGTAGGTGTAGTTGCCGTCGGCGACCAGCCGGCCGCGGTTGTCCCGGCCGTCCCATTCGATGGTCGCGTTCACGTCGTCCAGGTGCCGCGACCACACCGGGTCGCCGCGTTCATCGGCGATGGTCACCAGCCAGGCGGTGGCGCCGGACGCCTCCTGGGTCGCCGTCAGCAGATCGCGGACGCCGTCGCCGTTGGGGGAAAACCGGTCGTAGCGGAGCCGGACGAACGCATCCGGCGGGGTGACGTCGAGCCGGAACGGCGGCGTCTCCACAAAGCGCGCGCTGCCGTTCTCATAGAACGCCGACAGCACCAGCGTGTAGTCCGCCTCCGGGATCACGTCGCCGCGGTCGTCGCGGCCGTCGAAGCGGATGCGCAGCGGCAGCGGCGCCGGTCCGGTCATGGTGCGCATGACCCGGCCGCCGGCGCCGCGCACCTCCGCGCGCCAGTTCACCAGACCTTCCGGCCGGTTGACCGTGACCGGAAACCGCATCTCGTCCTGCACGCCGTCGTCGTTCGGCGAGAACGCGGGCGTCTCCAGGTCTATGCCGATCCGCCGGACGGCGGTGTCGATGCGGATGTCGTCGACCGTCACCGCGGCCTCGTTACCGGCCAGATCGCGGGCGCTGATCCGGTAGCGGTAGACGCCGTCCGGCGCCCGCGCGCCGTCGTCGTCCCGGCCGTCCCACCGGAAGTCGGCCGGGCGGCCGTCGGTCCAGCGGTACGTGCGGACCACGTTGCCGGCGGCGTCCAGGAACCGGCCGACCCAGCGGACCTCGCTCGACCCGGACTGCAGCACCGGCAGGTCGTCCCGTTTGCCGTCGCCGTCCGGGGAGAAGACCGGGTACTCGGGGCTCACCGTGATCGCCGGCGGCGTGTTGTCGACCATGATCTGCCGCGGCTCGGAGGCGCCGACGTTGCCGTAGTCGTCGGTGATCGACAGGACGTAGCGGTAGATGCCGTCCGGGACCAGCGCGCCGTCGTCGCCGCGGCCGTCCCACGGGATCGACGCCGGCGTCTCCACGGACGGGCGCTCCTGCAGGCCGACGTCAATCATCACCCGCCCGAAGAAGTCGGGAACCGGTTCGCCGTCGCCGCCGGCGATGGTGCGGACCGTGCGCCCGCGTTCGTCGTCGATCACCAGGCGGTACGCCTTGACCACGCCGCCGGCCTGCTGGACTTCGACCGCGGTCACCAGGTTGGTGGTGTCCCGCACCCCCGGTGAGCTGGCCGGCGACAGGTGCGTGACGTCGGCGATCACGGACACCGCCGGCGGGGGCTGCTCCTCACCGCCCAGCGCCGCCGCCCAGCCCGCCGCGCACAGCAGCAGCGCGGCCGGCGCCAGGCGCCGCAACGCGCGCTGCGGGCGCCGGAGCATACGCCGGCGCGGCCGGCGGGTCGGAGCGTTCGGCGCCGCGGGCGCAGGCATTGCGGTCTGCGTTATCGCCTGCGCCGCTTCAGGCCACGCGGTGCTCGGCCAGCACCGCGAAGTCGATCTCGATGCCGAGGCCCGGCGCATCGGGCACCGCGACCTGGCCCTGGCCGTCCAGCGACAGCTTGGGCGTGAACAGCCGTCCGCGCAGAGGATCGATCGTCTCCCGGTAGTACTCCAGGATCAACCCGCCCTGCACCGCCGCGACCAGGTGGATATGGACCTCCTGCGCGCCGTGCGGGGCGATGGCCAGATCGTGCGCCGCAGCCAGCGCCGCCACGTTCATGAACTCCGTGACGCCGCCGACGATCTGCGCGTCGGTGTTGAGGATGGCCGCGCCGTCGTGTTCGATCAGATCGCGAAAGCCGTAGCGGGTGTACTCGTTCTCTCCGGTGGCGATCGGGATGCTGGTGGCCGCCGCCACCCGCGCGTGCCCGCGGTAGTCGTCGGGCGCCACCGGCTCCTCGAACCAGAACAGGTCGTACTCCTCGACGCGCCGCGCGAAGTCGATAGCCTGGTAGGCGGTGTAGGCGTTGTTGGCGTCGACCAGCAACGAGATGTCCGGCCCGATCGCCTGCCGCACTACGCGCACGCGCTCGACGTCCTCCGGGATCGGCACCGCGCCGACCTTCATCTTCACCGCCCGCGCGCCGAGCTTGAGGTTCTCCTCCATCTCCTGGGCCAGCTCGCGCAGGCCCTTCCCTTCCTCGTAGTAGCCGCCGGCTATGTAGGCGGGAATCCGGTCGCGGTAGCCGCCGAGCAGCTGATGGATCGAACGGCCGGTCGCCTTGCCGATCAGGTCCCACAGCGCTATGTCGAGCGCGCTGATCACCTGCGTGGACATGCCGCGGCGGCCGACGATCTTGGGCTCCCACATGGCGTCCCACAACCGCCGGTACGTGAACGGATCGCTGCCGATCAGCGCGTTCTTGAAGTGCCCGACCAGCGCCTCGGCGATGGCGCCCGGCCGGCCGGCGGCGGTGCCCCCGGTCCAGCCCACGCCGGTGACGCCCTCGTCGGTGTGAATCAGCACCGGCGTGAAGGTCACGTCGGTGTAGGTGTACTTGCCGTTGCTGATCGGCACGGGCCGCGGCCACGCGTAGCAGCGCACCTCGACATCGGTAATTCTCACGGTTCTGCTCCCCTTCTCTATCTTCGGCAGATCGGGCCGCGTTCCGTGCATTCGGCTCCGCAAGTAGGTCCGCGAAATTGACAGTCGGAGCGGCCGGCCGCTACCGTCGGGCCCCGATGGCCGCAGCCGCAGCCGAAGACACGATTCCCAAGCTGTTCGCCGGCGTCTGCCGCGGCCACGGCCTGATCACCGCGCAACTCAGCAAGGACGCGCGGGGCCGGTTCCGGCCCACGTCCTACTCGGAACTGTACGCCGAGGTGGGCGATCTGGCCGCCGGCCTTGCCGAGCTCGGCGTGCGCGCGGGCGACCGCGTCGGCCTGCTGGCCGACAACCGCCGGGAGTGGCTGGCCGCCGACTTGGCAATCCTCGGCCTGGGCGCCGCCGACGTGCCGCGCGGTTCGGACAGCTCGGCCGAGGAGTTCCGCTTCATCCTGGCGCAGGTCGAGTCGGCCGTGTGCCTGGTCGAGGACGAAGCGCAGCTCGACAAGGTCCTGTCCGTGCGCGCCGGCCTGCCGCACCTGCGCACCATCGTCGTGATCGACCCGGCCCCCCTGCCGGAGGACGGCCAGCCGCAGGAGAGCCGGCCGCAGCACGGGCGCGACGGGCTGGCGGTGATCCCGTACGCGGACGTGCTCCGCGCCGGCCGCGCCGTCACGGAGGCGGAGCCGGACTTCTACCGGCGGCGGTGCGCGCGCGGGGCGGCCGGCGACGTCGCCACCATCATCTTCACGTCCGGGACGACCGGCGAGCCGAAGGGCGTGGTGCTGTCGCACCGCAACTTCGTGTTTCAGACCGGCTGCATCCCGGAGTTCCTGGCTATCGAACCGGGCCAGATCTGGCTCAGCGTCCTGCCGGTGTGGCACTCGTTCGAGCGCATCTTCGAGTACTGCGCCATCGCCAGCGCCACCACGCTGGCCTACTCCAAGCCGGTCGCCAGCGTCCTGATCGCCGACATGGCGGCGGTCCGCCCGCACTGGATGGCGTCGGTGCCGCGCATCTGGGACGCGGTCCGCTCGGCCGTGTACCGCAACGTCGAGCACGAAGGCGGCGTCAAGAAGGCGCTGTTCAGCCTGTTCGTCGCCGCCGGCAACGCCCACACGCGGGCCCGCGCGCGCGTGTTCGGACTGGTCGCCCACCTGCAACCCCGCTCGCGGCCGTCGGAGCTGCTCGGCGGCATGGTCCCGTACCTGCTGCTCTATCCGCTGAAGGCGCTGGGCGGAGCGCTGGTGTTCGCCAAGATCAAGGCGCGGCTCGGCGGCCGGTTCCGCGGCGCCATCTCCGGCGGCGGCGCCCTGCCCGACTACGTGGACGAGTTCTTCGCCGCGGCCGGGGTGCTGCTCCTCAACGCCTACGGCCTGACCGAAACGGCGCCGGGGGTGGCGATCCGGCCGGAAGCCGCGCCGGTGTCGGGCACGGTAGGGCGGCTGCTGCCGGGCACCGGGCTGCGCATCGTCGACGACCAGGGGCGCGCCGTGGGGCCGGGGCAGCTCGGCGTCGTGCACGTGCGCGGCCCGCAGGTGATGGACGGCTACTTCAAGCGCCCGGACTTGACCGAAGCGGTGCTGCGTGACGGCTGGCTCGACACCGGGGACCTCGGCATGACGACGATCGGCGGCGACCTGATCATCCGCGGCCGCGCCAAGGACACCATCGTGCTGCTCGGCGGCGAAAACGTGGAGCCGCTGCCGATCGAGGAGCGGATGCAGGAGTCGCGGTACGTGGACCGCGCCGTGGTGGTGGGCCAGGATCAACGATCGCTGGCGGCGCTGGTCGTGCTCAACGAGGAGGCGGTCACCGAGCACGCCGCGGCGGCCGGCATCGACGGCGACCTGCCGGCGCTGAGCCGGCACACGCGCATCCGTGCGCTCATCCGCGCCGAAGTCAACGACCGCATCAACGCCGCCAACGGCTTCAAGCCGTTCGAACGCATCGCGCGCGTCCAGCTGCTGCACCGTCCGTTCGAGGTGGGCCGCGAGCTGTCGCACAAGCAGGAGGTCAAGCGCGCCGCCGTCGCCGACCTGTACGCCGACCGGATCGCCCGGCTGTTCGCCTGAACGCCGCGCTTGCGCCGGCCGCCTGCGCGGCAGCCAGGCCGAGCTCGATGGCGCGGAGCTGCAGGCGGATCGCCGCGCGCGGGTCGACCGGCTCGACGCCGAAGCGCGCGAGCTCCACAGCCACCGGCCGGCCCTGCTGCGCCCGCAACGTCAACGCCGGCAACCGCGCGCGGAACGCCGCGTAACCGCCGGCCGCCAGCCGGAACAGCGGAACCTCGGTGACCAGGCACAGCGGCGCCTGCGGCCCCGGCGCCGTGCGCGCGGCCTGCTCCATGGAGCTGTCGTGGAAGCGTGCGGCGGTGTCCGGGTCGCCGGCCGCCCGGAAGTGGGCGCGCATGGCCGCGCCGGTCGGGGTGGCCGCGAATCCCGCTCCCAGGTAGTGGAACCCCTTTTCGCCGCGGCGGTCCTCGTCGTGCAACCCGACGCCGCAGGCGGCCGCCTCCCGGCGGAAGGCGTGGCGCAACGGTGCGGTGCGGGACGCCCAGCCGCGCTCGATCAGCAGCGCGGCCCCTTCGGCAAAGGCCATGCCGTGCAGGCTGGCGTGCAGGCGCACGGGGGCTGCTCCCGCCAGAAACGCGGTCACCGCCGCGTTCTCCGGCCGCATCGCCGGGAATCCGAACTCCGGGTCGCGGCCGGGCGGCTCGCGTAGCGCGCCGCGCAGGAAGGCGGCGACCGACGGCCAGCGCTCGATCCACGGCCGGTTGGCGTGCTCGCCGTCGGGGTTCACGTGCGGGATCACCCACAGTTGCCAGCGCCGCAGCACCGCTGCCAAGGCCGGCTCCGGCCGCATCGCGGCCCGCACCAGCAGCCGCAGGGTTTCCGGGCCGACCGGCTCGTCCGCGTGCGCGCCGCCGATCAGCGTCGCGCGCCGCCGGCCGAAGCCGATGACCGCGCCCACCACCGGCCGGCCGTGCTCGCTCAGCCCGATCGTCCTGACGCCGGCCTGTCCCGCGGCCTCCGCCCGCCACTCGGCGCCGGTGCGGAAGCGGCCCGGCCAACGCCCGGCCAGCGTCGTGAGCGACGCTCCCTCACCCCGCGCCATGCGCGGCCCATGATACCGCGATGATCCCCACGCCGAGCAGATGGATCGTCTCGCCCCGGCCCCGGTACCCGTCCTTGCCGTTCCGCCGTAGACCGTTGTAGCGTCGGCGGTTTGCGCAACGTGAACGTCGAAATACCCGCATCGATACGGGACCGGTTGTCCGCCGCCGGCGTCCGCGGCCGGAACGTCCGGTATGCGGTGAGCACCGATCTGCGCCGGGACGGCCGCTACGGCGAGGAGTGGGCGGTCGTCACGGACACCTCGCTCCACGTCGTGGCCGCCGGCGGCGTCGACAGCGTGGCGCTCGACCGGATCGGCCCGTTGCGGGCGGAAAGCCTGGTTTCCGGCGGGCTGCTCACCGCCGGGCGGCCGGATGGTGACGGCGCCGGTGCGGAGGAACGGCTGCTGCTCCGCTTCAGCAACAGCCGCGCCCGTCAGTTCGAGGAGTTCGTCCGCGCCGTGACCGCGGCGCGGAAGGGTGAAGAAGCGCCGGCCGCCGAGGCGGCGCGCGAGCAGACCTGCCCCACCTGCGGCCGGCGCTACCCGGACCAGGACCGCGCCGTCTGCCCGCGGTGCATCGACAAACGCGGCCTGTTCCTCCGCGTGCTCGGCTACCTGCGCCCGTACCGGCGGCCGGCGGCGCTGATCGCGGTCACCATGATCGCCTCCGCGGCGCTCAAGACCGCCGCCCCGCTGCTGAGCGGCCGCGTGCTGTTCGACAATGTCCTCAACCCGGCCGGGCGCTTCCACGGCCGCGTGGCGGACGTGGTGCTGCTGATCGCCGCCGCGCAGGCCGCCGGCGCCGGCGCTCAGGTGCTCTACCAGCGGCTCATCGCGCGCGTGTCCGTGCACGTGGTGTACGACCTGAAGTCCCACGTCTTCAGCGCACTGCAGCGGCTGTCGCTCGGCTTCTTCGCGCGCAAGCAGACCGGCGGCCTGATGGTGCGGGTCAACCACGACTCGATGAACCTGAACCAGTTCTTCATCGACGGCCTGCCGTACTTCGTGGTCAACCTGGTGCAGATCGCGGCGATCGCCGCCGCCATGTTCGCGTTGCGGCCCGGGCTGGCGGCGCTGTTGCTGCTGCCGGCGCCGGTGGTGGTCGTGGTCGTCAACCGGCTGTTCCCGAAGCTGTGGAACCTGTTCAGCCGCCAGTACCGCGCGCTGGCGGTCCTGAACGGCGTGGTCGACGACTCGCTGACCGGCGCGCGCGTGGTCAAGGCGTTCGGCCAGGAGCGGCAGGAGATCGAACGGTTCGGGCCGGCCAATGAGACGGTGCGCGGGGCGGAACTGCGCACGCAGCGAACGCTGGCCGGGCTGTTCCCGGCGCTCGCCTTCCTGACCCAGGCGGGCGCACTGACCGTCTGGGCGGTGGGCGGCTGGCAGGTGATCGGCGGCGCGCTCACCCTCGGCGTGCTGATCACGTTCGTCACCTACGCGGCGCTGCTGTTCGAGCCGCTGCGCTTCATGACCATGGTGGTCGAGTGGTGGTCGATGGCCATGAACTCCGCGCACCGCATCTTCGAGGTGGTGGACGCGGTGCCGGAAGTGGCCGAGCGCGCCGATCCGGTAGCGCTGCCGCGGATGCGCGGATCGGTCGAGCTGCGCGGCGTCACCTTTGCGTATGAGCCCAACAAGCCGGTGCTGCACGCGATCGACCTGAGCGCCGCCGCCGGCGAGGTGCTCGGTCTGGTCGGCCACACCGGCGCCGGCAAGTCGACGCTGATCAATCTGATCACGCGGCTGTACGACACCGGGGACGGCCAGGTGCTGATCGACGGTATCGACGTGCGCGATCTGCGCGTCGCGGACCTGCGCCGGCAGGTCGGCATCATCCTGCAGGACCACTATCTGTTCGACGGCACCGTCGCGGAGAACATCGCCTACGGGCGGCCGGACGCCAGCCGCGCCCAGATCATCGCCGCCGCCAAGGCCGCGTTCGCGCATGACTTCGTCGCCCGGCTGCCGGACGGCTACGACACCCGCGTCGGCGCGCGCGGCCACGGACTGTCGGGCGGAGAACGGCAGCGGCTGTCGATCGCTCGCGCCGTGCTGATCGATCCGCGCATCCTGATCCTCGACGAAGCGACCTCCTCGGTCGACTCGGAGACCGAGGAGATGATCCAGCTGGCGCTGGAGCGGCTCATCCGCGGCCGCACCACCATCGCCATCGCCCACCGGCTGTCGACCCTGCGCATGGCGCACCGCCTGGCGGTGTTGGAGAAGGGCCGTCTGGTCGAGCAGGGGACGCATGACGAGCTGATCGCCGGCGGCGGCGTCTACGCCCGGCTGGTGCGCAAGCAGCGCGAAGCGCTGCAGGTGATCGGCATCGGCGAGCAGCGATGAGCGGCCGGGACCGGGACGCCGCCGGCTCCGAGCAGCGGACCGGCGCCGGACAGGGCGCCGGCGGCGCGGAGGATGGCGGGGCCGATGAGAGCGCGCGGAAGCGCCGCCGGGCGCATACCCTGCGGATGCTGCGGCCGGCCGATCTGCGCCTGGAACGGACCGCCGGCGGTTTCGTCGCGCTGACCGTGCGCGGAGACGAGCCGGAGCGATACGAGCGGATCGACGCCTTCCGCGCCTTTCCGCTGAGCGCCGCCGACGCCTACGTGTCGCTACGCGACCCGGACGGCGGCGAGATCGGCATGATCGAATCGCTCGACGACCTTGCCCCCGAACAGGCGGCGATCCTGCGCGGCGAGCTCGACCGGCGCTACTTCACGCCCCGGATCGAGCGGATACGCGAGCTCAAGGAGGAGTTCGGCTACTCCTACTGGACGGTCGACACCGACGCCGGCCGGCGCCGCTTCACCGTGCAGAGCGGCAAGAACAACGTCACTGCGGTGGGCGCGGGGCGATTGGTAATCGTCGACGTCGACGGCAACCGGTTCGAGGTGGCCGACTACACCGGACTCGACCGCTCCGTGCTGCGCACCTTGGAAGGGCTCCTGTGAGCGGCCGCAAGCAGCCGCCGCCGTGAAGCTGCTCTTCGATCTGCCGCCCGGCGCCGCCGAAGCGGCTGCGGAGGCGCTGGAAGGCGAGGAGGTCCGGTACGCGCTGCCGGCCGACCTGACCGCCGGCGCTCGTTACGGGTCCGGCTGGACCGTGGCCGGCGCCACGAGGGTGGCGGTGCTGCCGGCCGGCGGCCGGTGGCGGACGATCGCGCTGGCGGAGGTGCGCCGGTTCCGGGCCGACAACATGGTCGGATCGGGCCGCCTGATCGCCGAACGGGCGGCGGCCGGCGGGCGCGGCGGGGACGGAGCGCAGACGCTGGCGCGCTACTCGATGCGCTACGCGCCGCACTACGCGACCGTCGCGCGGGCACTCAACCGTATCATCGAAGGCAAGGACCCGCGCTACCGCGACGCGCCGGATGAAGCGGTCTGCCCCGCCTGCGGCCGCCGCCTCGACCCCAACACCCGAGTGTGCCGAGCCTGCACCAACACGGCGGCCATGGCGCGCCGTCTCTGGGAGATCGCGCGGCGGCAGCTCCGCTGGGTGGCGGCGGTGCTGGCGCTGTTCGGGGCGCACACGCTGCTGGCGCTGCTGCCGCCGGAGCTCACGCGCATCCTCATCGACGACTACCTGACGCCGCAACGCGCCGATCTGCGCGCCGTGCTGACGCTGGTCGGCGCGCTGGCGCTGGCGTACGCCGGCGCCGCGCTCCTGGACGCCATGCGCCACCGGGCGACGACCCGGATCGCCACCGGCCTGACCCGCGACCTGCGCCGCACGGTGTTCACGCACGTGCAGAAGCTGTCGCTCGGCTACCTCAGCGCGCGCGACGCCGGCGACATCCTCAACCGGGTCAGCCGGGACACGCGCAACATCCAGTCGTTCATCAACTTCTGGCTCACCGACAGCATCTCGCAGGTGCTCATCCTGATCGGCGTCGCCGCCATCCTGTTCACGCGCGAGTGGCGGCTGGCGGCGCTGGTGCTGGTCCCGGCGCCGCTGGTCGCCCTGCTTTCGCAGAGCGTCCGGCACCACGTGCGGACGCTGTTCAAGCGGCAAAACCGCCTGTTCGACAAGGTCGACACGCTGCTCGAGGACATCCTGGCCGGCATCCGCGTGGTCAAGGCGTTCGGCCGGGAGCGTTCGGAGGCCGGCCGCTTCCGGCAGCGGTCGGCCGAGCTGCGCGACGTCGTGCTGCGCAACGAGCGGACCTGGGCCAACCTCATGCCGACCTGGAGCTTCATCCTGCGCGCCGGGGAGCTGCTGGTCTTTCTGGCCGGCGGCTACCTGGTCCTGGGAGAGGAGATGAAGGTGGGCGAGCTGGTGCAGTTCGTCCAGTACGCCATGATGATCTACGGGCCGCTGGTCTGGATCGCCAGCCTGCCGCGCCAGTTCGCCGAATCGATGAGCGCCGCCGAGCGGGTGTTCGAGATCATCGACGAGCCGCCCGAAGTCGCCGACTCGCCGGACGCCCGGCCGCACCGGATCGCCGGCCGCGTCAGCTTCGACGCCGTGGTGTTCGGCTATCGGAGCCACGAGCCGGTGCTGGACGACATCTCGCTGCAGGTCGAACCGGGCGAGATGATCGGTATCGTCGGCCACTCGGGCGCCGGCAAGTCGACCCTGATCAACCTGCTGATGCGGCTGTATGACCCGGATGAGGGGCGCATCACCATCGACGGCGTCGATCTGCGCGACGTGGAGCAGCGCGGCCTGCACCGGCAGATCGGCGCGGTGCTGCAGGAGACCTTCCTGTTCGCGGGCTCGATCACGGAGAACATCGCCTACGCCAAGCCGGACGCCGCGCGGCGGGAGATCATCGCCGCCGCCAAGGTCGCGGGCGCCCACGACTTCATCTGCGCGTTCGCGGACGGCTACGACACCGCAGTCGGCGAGCGCGGGCAGCGGCTGTCGGGCGGCGAACGCCAGCGCGTGGCGATCGCGCGCGCCATCCTGCACGATCCCCGCATCCTGATCCTGGACGAAGCGACCGCGTCGGTCGACACCGAAACGGAGGAGGCGATCCAGGAGGGACTGTTCGCGCTGATGCGCGGGCGCACCACCTTTGCTATCGCGCACCGGCTGGCCACTCTGCGCAACGCCGACCGCCTGGTCGTGCTCGACAAGGGCCGCATCGCCGAGATCGGCACCCACGCCGACTTGATGGCCGCCGGCGGCATCTACCACGGCCTGGTGCAATCGCAACGGCGGATGCACCGCGCGCAGACGCTCTCCGGCTGATCCGGGCCTAGCCTACGCGCGCACCGGTCCGCGCGGCCGGGAGATCGCCCGCAGATACAGATCGACCGGCGTTTCGGCAAACGGAGCGTGGTGTTGGGCGACGATACGCCCGCCATCGATGATGAGCAGCCGGTCGGCAAGCGTACCGAAGACCTCGGGCACGTGGCTGCTCACGAATATGGTGGTTCCCTTGTTGCGAAGCTCGAGCAACAGCTCCTTGAGTACGATGCCGGCCAGCACGTCCATTCCGCTCTGCGGCTCATCGAGCGCCAGATGCGCCGGCTCGCCGACAAGCGCGCCGATGAACTGGATCTTCTTCCTCATTCCCGTCGAACAGGCCCCGAACGGGTCGTCGATGAACGTGTCCACATCGAGACGTTTGATCACGTCGTCGAGGGCCGTGTATGCGTCACGCCGGCCGGTCTTCAGCAGGCTGAGGTACTCCAGATTCATCCGCCCCGACAGCCGCTCGAAGAAGTAGTCTTCATTCGGCAGGTAACCCAGGTCCTTCTTCAAGGAGACGACGTGTTCGAACCGCCACAGATCGCGCCGGTCGATGCGCACCTGTCCGCGGTCGGGGCGCAGCAGCCCCATGATGATCCGCATGGTCGTGGTCTTCCCGGAGCCGTTGCGCCCCAGGAATCCGGTGATACCTGCGTCGAGCGTGAAGTTGAGATCGAACACGCCATCGCCCGAAGCGTATTGCTTGGTGACCGCATGCAGCTCGATCATGCCCGATCCTCGACCGTCAGATCGGCGAATCGCCGCATTCCCCGGCGATACGCGACCGCGCACGTCGCCGCGGCGTACGGCGCATAGGCCGCCGGAACGGTCACGGCCAGCACCACGCCGCCAAGCGCCAGCACTGCGTAGTACAGGCCGGCCAACAGACGGCTGCGCAGGAATCGCACGGCGATCGACCAGGCGAGGGCCGGAAGGAACACGGCGAAGGACATCAAGATCAGAACGGGCGCCGGCTGCATCAGACCGAGCGGCGCGAGCAACACGATCAGCGCCGCGATGGCAACCCCGATTACCGCGCAGTGCGGCGTCAGCATCAGTCGAGTAAGGCGAAAGAAGGTAACGGGTTGCATCTTGGCGAACGTGAGGTTGAAGTTGCGGAAGCTCTCGATCAATACGCTGCCATGCAGAAACGCGGCGCCGAATCCAAGCGCCATCACCGTAGCGAGCGGATCGTCCCCGTGCGCTCCGCGCACCAGGAACACGACCAGGTATGCGTACACCGCAAGCGCCGCGATCAAGGGAATCGCCGACGCGCCGGTGAACACGAAGCTATCCAGATACACTCCGGTCTCTACGCCGAAGAGGTCGATGATCCGCCGCAGCCGGCGGGTTCCTCGGTCATGCGTCACGCGCCGATTGAAGTACCCCCGGACCAGGGCCGGGTCCATACGCGGAATGACCAGCGTCCAGCAGACGCAGAGCGCCATGACGTTCACGGCGGCTACGGCTATGCCGGCCAACGGCCCGTGCGCAAGCACGAGTGTCCAGGCGCAGACAAGGGCAAGAACGCCAAGCGCCAGCAGCACTCTGCGCGGCGGGCGCCTGATGCACGCGGCGTCGATGAGCACCGCAGCGCTGCTGAAGACGAGCACGTACGTTACGTCACCGGCCACGTGGAGCAGTGCCTGCTCGACCGAGGTCGAGAGACGAAACACGAACGGCGCTGCTCCAAGCACCGGCAACAGCGCATACGGAAACCTGGAGCCGGCGTTCATCAGCGTCACGATCTTGAGGCTGGTCGCCGGGTCGGCCGCCAGAGAGTGGAATATCGACGATCCGCGCGTGACGGGCGCACGGAGAAACAGGACCGGCGCCAGACCCGCCAAGGCCAAGGCGCCGAGGCGCGCGTCCCGCAACGACAGCGGCGCCTCGGCAAGTTGCTGAATCGCGCTGAAGAATCGCCAATAGGCAAACCCGATCAACGCCGCAATGGGAATAGCAGCTACGAACGAGCGTGCGTTCGCCCGCCGAAAGAACCGCGTGGCCGCCGGCATCAGATGGTACCTGATGACGAGGGAGAGGGCCATGAAGCGAGCAGATCGTAGTTGCTCGCCGCCTAGCGCGCAATTCGCCGCGCGTCGACGTGGGGCCGGCCGCGCCCGCCACGCTCCCCCGGCGCGGCGGGCGGTAGCCGGAACGGGGCGGGGCTGGTAGGCTCAGGACCACTCATACCCGCGGGGGGTGCGCCACATGACCGAAAATGAACGATACCTGTTCGACCTGCAGGGGTACCTGACGGTCCCGAACGCGCTCGACGGCGATCAGCTGCGCGCGCTCAACGCGCTGCTCGACGAACGCATCGCCGTGGAGATGGGAGCGGACGAAGCGACCCACCGCTTCGGCGGCATGCTCCGCTGGGGCCGGCCGTTCCTGGACGTCATCGACAACCCGGCGGTGGCGCCGTACCTGCGCGAGGTCCTGGGCGACGGCTACCGTCTCGACCACGTCTACCTGGACGTCATCCGCGCCGGCCTCAGCCCGATCGGCGCCACCCTGCACGGCGGCGGCGCCCCGTACAATCCGATCCAGTCCTACGACTTCCGCAACGGCCGCATGTACAGCGGGCTGTTCGTCGCCGCCTACAACCTGGCCGACGTGGGGCCGCAGGACGGCGGCTTCGGCTGCGTGCCCGGCAGCCACAAGAGCAACTACCCGTTCCCGGAGGAGTGGAAGGACCTGACCCGCCGGCCGCCGTTCGTGCGCGCGGTCACCGGGCCGGCCGGCACTGCGGTCCTGTTCACGGAGGCGCTCACGCACGGCGCGCTGCCGTGGTCCGGCGCCGGCGAGCGCCGCACGCTGTTCTACAAGTACCACCACCACGGCGCGTCGTGGGCGGCCGACTATCCGACGGCGGACGGCCTGGCCGTCACCGACCGCCAACGCCGCATCCTGGAGCCCCCGCACGCCCCCGGCCAGGGTCAACCCCTCGCCCGCGCCCGTTGACCGCCGGGCCGGGAGACGGACCTTCGGTTCCCGGTCCCGCGTACGGTAGCTGCGGGCTGCGGAGTCGAACGTTACGATACGCCGTCCATCTACCTCGCTAACCGCTTCTCCCAAGACGCGCTTCGGCGCGGGTGACGGCCTGGTCGTACCACATCAGGAGCTTGGGGTCTTCCTGCAGCACGTCGTCGGGAATCTTGGCGGCGACCTCGACGATGGTGGCGTAGGCGCGCGTCTGCCACGCGCGCTTGAAGCCGGCGCGCACCGCCTCCATGCGGAACACCTTGAGCCGGCGCTGCGGGGATTGCCGGTACTCCTCGAACTCCTTGAGCAGTCCGCGCTCGCGCAGCTTCTCCAGGTCGCTGGCCCGGTTCGGGTCGGGGACGTACCAGCGGTCCTTGGCGCCGGCGCGCAGTTCGGCGTCGTCCTTGTCCCGGTTGCGCAGCTCCTTGAAGTTGCTCGACAGATAGGCGTGAATCTGACTGGGCACGTCGCCCGCGCCGTCGTAGCGCAGGAAGTTCTGCGCCAGCAGCGCCGACAGGTCCAGCATCTCCTCGTGCTTGCGCCAGCCGGCGAGTTCCCGGATGAAGTGCGGGTGCACCTCCTGGAAGGTCTGCGGCTTCCTGGTGAGCGACTGCCGCAGCCACCGGATCGCCGAATCCTCGTCGTCGACGAAGATGGAGAGCTGCAGCAGCTCCTTGGTCTTGAGGCGGCGGCGGTCGTATTCCGGGACCTGCTCGGACAGGAAGAACATGCCGTCCCGTTCGGGAAAGCGCTGCGTGAGCCCGGCGGAGAATTCGGCGGCCGACAGCGGCACCAGCACGCCGCGCTGCACGTGAAAGGCGACCATGCGGTCGAACAGCAGATGATGCAGCCGTTCGGCGATCACTTCGGCGCGGTCTTCCTTGGCGACGAACACCGGCAGTTGGCGCAGGTGGGTCCGCACGAAGTCCCACACGCCCTCCTCGGTGCCGGAGGTGAGCCGGAAGCGCGCTTCCAGGCCGTTGTTGGGTTTGTAGGCGGAGATCACCAGGTCCTGTTTGACGGCGGTGCTGGTGACTTGGCGGTAGGAACCCTGTTGCTTGTCGAGGGTGCGCACGTCGGCGACCACGAAGCCGGCGGCGAGCATCGCTTCCTGGATGGCGTTCCAGACGGCGCTGCGGGAGTTGTGGAAGACGACGGTCATCCAGCGTCCCGGCTTGAGGACGCGGCAATACTCGGCGAAGCAGCGCTGCATGAGGCGTTGATAGTCGGCGATGGTCTTGCCCTTGGCGCGGTCGATGATCGCCTCCGGGCGGCTGGCGGTGAGGACGCGGTGCCACGACTCGACCAGGAAGTTGAGGTCGGCGTAGTAGATGTTCTCCCCGAACGGTGGGTCGGTAAACACGTAGTCGATGGAGTCGTCCGGCAGCGCCGTCTCGCCGCAGTCGCCGGTCGAAACTGTGACGTTGTGTCCAAGGTGAGTTTGCGAGAAGACTTTACTTAAGTGGGATGCCTTACGGTTCAGGACATACGACGGTGAGCACTCGGCGTGCTGCGAAGGCGCATAGTACACGCCCTTGAACCACTGAGAATTCTGCGAGAATCCAGTCGGCCTATATGCATTCAATAGCGTCAAGTTCCATATGGCCTGCTCTACGAGGAACAGCATCGCGTTCCGTAGCCGAGTATCGCCGAACGCCATAACGCGCCGCCACAGCGCGGCAAGCGCATGCGCTGCTCGCGGCAGGAAGAAGTGATGCAGATGGGTGATTCCGGCGCGATCCATGTGTGCCCGCTCGTGCGTCATGTGCATGTAAGGCAACTCCGTGGTCGGCGCCTCAAGTGGAAAGTCGGACTCCTCGATACGACTCAATAGTGCCAGGTCATCCTTCTTGATCTGCTTCCCGGAGCGTCCACTATCTGTGTGGTAATCGACGAACACAGGTATCCGCTTGGGAGTGCTGATCGTTGTTCCGGTCGCTCGGTCGTAGCGTGATACGTAGCTACGTTCGAGCCGTTTTTTGGTGAGAGTTGCGGAGCATGTTGGACACGGGAATTCGGCGCGCGTTTGCCCGGTGGCCATGTCGAGCGCCTCGTCGAGAAACACGACCTCTCCCGTGCACTCCGGGCACGAAAAAACTTCGCTCCATACCGTGTAGTTGATCCGGCCCTTGGTCTTTCCGTCGGTGTGGAGCGTCTCGTACATCCAGCCGATCTCGGCTTCCACCTCGTCCAGGAGCCGGCGCGCCGCCGCGGCGAAGGCGGCCACGTCGAACGGCGTGTTATAATTGCCGGCGATGAAGGTCGCCGCCGGCGACAGGTCGCCCAGGATCGCGCGGCGCGCTCCCCACTCCGGCGCGGGGCGGCCCTCGTCCCGCCACTGCCGCTCGATCTTCCGCCGGTAGTCGTCGGGCGCGGCGCCGCACCACTGCGCGGCCACGCCGGTCATGCCGGACCCGCAGAACCCGTCGAGCACCAGGTCGCCGGGCCGGGTGTAGTGCAGGATCGACGGCACGATCGCCCGGTGCGGCACCTTGGTGTGGTAGCCGTGCGCGCGGTAGAGCGGATCGGTCTTCCCTTCGCTCACGTCGACCGCGAACGGCTCGCGGTGATACGGCTCGCCGGCGTCGTAGGGGCGGCCGTAGTGCCTTACGAAGTCGACCAGGAACGGGTTGGGGCAGGCGGTATACCAGGGCGGGTCGGAGAGGCGCAGGATGTCTTCGTCCTCGCCGGCGGGAAAGTCGGGCCGCTTGCGCAGCTCCGGCAGCAGCTCGCGCAGCCGCTCCAGGAAGTGGGCGCGCCGCGCGTCCTCGGACGCGAACGTCATGCCCAGGCACTCGACCGGCGCCGGCGTCATCGGCCGTTCGTCGAACAGCCTCCCGCTGCCGGCCGTGCCGGGAACCACCTCGGGCCGGTCCTGCGCGCCGGCGTCCGTCTCAGCCATGCCGGCCGCCCGGCGGCGTGACCAGGCTCGCCAGCGTCAATCGCGGCGGCCTTGACCGTCGGGATGCGCGGCCTCTCCGTTGCCTTCGCTCTTGAGCTTCCGGTACTGCGTCTCATCGATCCCGGTCGCCCGCTCGATCACCGACCAGTCGACGCCGGTGCGCAGAAACCCGTCGATGGTCTCTAACTGCCCCTCGCGCTGCCCTTCCAGACGACCTTCGCGCTGGCCTTCCAGACGCCCCTCGCTTCGTCCTTCCCGATGGCGCTGCTCAACAACAGCCAGCATCTCGTTGCGCCCCGCTTGGCGCCCTTCCTGGCGCAGCCGTTCGCCGCTCGTTCTCATCTCTCCTCCCGCCGCCGTGCGGCTCAGTAGCTCGCCCATCGCCTCGGGCGTGTCGTCAGGTCCCGTCTCCAGGATATACCGGACGAACATCCTCATGTCGTCCGGCCCGGCGCCTCCCTCCCGCTCCAACGCGTCCAGCAGCGGTTTCATCAGCTTGCGCGCCTCCGGCACCGCGTGGTCGTAGGCGTGCATCATCGCCAGCTGCAGCAGGCGCGTTCGGACCCTGCCGGCCGCCTGCGCCGGCGACACCTGGGTCTGGTCGAACAGCAGGTGCTCGAACCGGGGCAGCCACGGCCAGTCCCTGGCCGCCGCCGGATACAGGTCGGCGAAGTTCGAGGACGGCCGCCACCCGCTTTTGCCCTGGTAGAAGACCAGCGGCACGATCGGGCGCAGGTAACGAGCACCGCCTTCGATCTGCAGGTCGCGCTCCCAGATGCGGCAGCAGTAACCGAGCAAGCGGAGGCGCAGCCAGTGGTCGGGGCTGGACTGGTGCTCGAACAGCAGGTAGAGCCAGAGCCGGGCCTGACCGGCGCCGGGCGCGGCGCGGGCGATCTCGAACAGCAGGTCGGACGCGGTGCCGTGCAGGGCGGAGTCGATGAAGGATGAAGGATGGCGCTTGAGGGTGGACCAACGCAACGAACGGCGGAGCGGCGCCGGCAGCCATGCTTTCAGGAATGAGGCGACTTCCCTCGGGAGGCCGAACACGCGCTTGAACAGATGATCGTGGGGCTGATGGATCGTCATGCCCCAGACAGCGCGCCGGCCTCCGCGGCGCTTCAACCCACGGCGGTAACGGCCGACGAGTCCATCACCAGCGGCCAGCCGCCGCCGAAGCGACCGAGCGTACCAGCGTCTACTCGTCCCCGATGAGGGAAGAACGAGAATCAACGGCACGATTGGTGAGGTAGCCGTGCGCGCGGTAGAGCGGATCGGTCTTCCCTTCGCTCGCGTCGACCGCGAACGGCTCGCGGTGATACGGCTCGCCGGCGTCGTAGGGGCGGCCGTAGTGCGCCACGAAGTCGGCCAGGAACGGGTTGGGGCAGGCGGTGTACCAGGGCGGGTCGGAGAGGCGCAGGATGTCCGCGTCCTCGCCGGCGGGAAAGTCGGGCCGCTTGCGCAGCTCCGGCAGCAGCTCCCGCAATCGCCCCAGGAAGTGGGCGCGCCGGGCGTCCTCGGACGCGAACGTCATGCCCAGGCACTCGACCGGCGCCGGCGTCATCGGCCGTTCGTCGAACAGCCGCCCGCTGCCCGCCGTGCCGGGGATCACCTCGCTCCGGTCCTACGCGCCGGCGGCCCGCTCAGCCATGCCGGCCGCCCCCGGTGAACGGCCGGGTGACCAGTCTCGCCCGCGTCAATCGCGGCCGTGCCCGTCGCGGTCCGCGGACCCTCCGTTGCGTCGTTCCTCCGTGAGCTTCCGGTACTGCGTCTCGTCGATCCCGGTCGCCCGCTCGATCACCGACCAGCCGACGCCGGTGCGCAGAAACCCGTCGATGGTCTCCAACCGCCCCTCGCTTCGTCCTTCGCGATGGCGCTGCTCGACGATAGCCAGCATCTCGTTGCGCCCCGCTTGGCGCCCTTCCTGGCGCAGCCGTTCGCCGCTCGTTCTCATCTCTCCTCCCGCCGCCGTGCGGCTCAGTATCTCGCCCATCGCCTCGGGCGTGTCGTCAGGTCCGGTCTCCAGGATATACCGGACGAACATCCTCATGTCGTCCGGCCCGGCGCCTCCCTCCCGTTCCAACGCGTCCAGCAGCGGTTTCATCAGCTTGCGCGCCTCCGGCACCGCGTGGTCGTAGGCGTGCATCATCGCCAGCTGCAGCAGGCGCGTTCGGACCCTGCCGGCCGCCTGCGCCGGCGGCACCCGGGTCTGGTCGAACAGCAGGTGCTCGAACCGGGGCAGCCACGGCCAGTCCCTGGCCGCCGCCGGATACAGGTCGGCGAACTTCGAGGACGGCCGCCAGCCGCTTTTGCCCTGGTAGAAGACCAGCGGCACGATCGGGCGCAGGTAACGAGCACCGCCGTGTATCTGCAGGTCGCGCTCCCAGATGCGGCAGCAGTAGCCGAGCAAGCGGAGGCGCAGCCAGTGGTCGGGGCTGGACTGGTGCTCAAACAGCAGGTAGAGCCAGAGCCGGGCCTGACCGGCGCCGGGCGCGGCGCGGGCGATCTCGAACAGCAGGTCGGACGCGGTGCCGTGCAGGGCGGAGTCGACGAAGGATGAGGGATGGCGCTTGAGGGTGGACCAACGCAGCGAACGGCGAAGCGGCGCCGGCAGCCACGCTTTCAGGAATGAGGCGACTTCCCTCGGGATGCCGAACACGCGCTTGAACAGGTGGTCGTGGGGCTGATGGATCGTCATGCCCCAGACATCGCGCCGGCCGTCCGTAGCGCTTCAACCCACGGCGGTAACGGCCGACGAATCCATCACCAGCGGCCAGCCGCCGCCGAACCGGCCGAGCGTACCAGCGTCTCTTCGTCCCCGATGAGTGGAAGAACGAGAATCGACGGCACGATTGGTGTGGTAGCCGTGCGCGCGGTGGAGCGGTCGGTCTTCCCCTCGCTCACGTCGACCGCGAACGGCTCGCGGTGATACGGCTCGCCGGCGTCGTAAGGGCGGCCGTAGTGCACTACGAAGTCGGTCAGGAACGGGTTGGGGCAGGCGGTGTACCAAGCTGGTCGGAGAGCCGCAGGATGTCCGCGTCCTCGCCGGCGGGGCAGTCGGGGCGCTTGCGCAGTCCCGCAGCAGCTCCCGCAGCCCGCTCCGGGAAGTAGGCGCGCCGCGCGTCGGAGGCCAACGTGATGCCCAGGCACTCGACCGGCGTCGGCGCCATCGGCCGTTCGTCGAACAGCCGCCCGCTGCCCGCCGTGCCGGGGACGACCTCGCTCCGCTCCTGCCTGCCGGCGGCCTGTTCAGCCATGCCGGCCGCCCGCCGGCGGCGTGACAGGCCCGCAGCGTCAATCGCGACGGCCCTGACCGTCGGGATGCGCGGCCTCTCCGTTGCCTTCGCTCTTGAGCTTCCGGTACTGCGTCTCGTCGATCCCGGTCGCCCGCTCGATCACCGACCAGCCGACGCCGGTGCGCAGAAACCCGTCGATAGTCTCCATCTGCCCCTCGCGCTTGCCTTCCAGCCGGCCCTCGCGCTGGCCTTCGAGTCGCCCCGCTTGGCGCCCTTCCTGGCGCAGCCGTTCGCCGCTCGTTCTCATCTCTCCTCCCGCCGCCGTGCGGCTCAGTATCTCGCCCATCGCCTCGGGCGTGTCGTCAGGTCCGGTCTCCAGGATATACCGGACGAACATCCTCATGTCGTCCGGCCCGGCGCCTCCCTCCCGTTCCAACGCGTCCAGCAGCGGTTTCATCAGCTTGCGCGCCTCCGGCACCGCGTGGTCGTAGGCGTGCATCATCGCCAGCTGCAGCAGGCGCGTTCGGACCCTGCCGGCCGCCTGCGCCGGCGGCACCCGGGTCTGGTCGAACAGCAGGTGCTCGAACCGAGGCAGCCACGGCCAGTCCCTGGCCGCCGCCGGATACAGGTCGGCGAACTTCGGAGAAGGCCGCCAGCCGCTTTTGCCCTGGTAGAAGACCAGCGGCACGATCGGGCGCAGGTAACGAGCACCGCCGTGTATCTGCAGGTCGCGCTCCCAGATGCGGCAGCAGTAGCCGAGCAAGCGGAGGCGCAGCCAGTGGTCGGGGCTGGACTGGTGCTCAAACAGCAGGTAGAGCCAGAGCCGGGCCTGACCGGCGCCGGGCGCGGCGCGGGCGATCTCGAACAGCAGGTCGGACGCGGTGCCGTGCAGGGCGGAGTCGACGAAGGATGAGGGATGGCGCTTGAGGGTGGACCAACGCAGCGAACGGCGAAGCGGCGCCGGCAGCCACGCTTTCAGGAATGAGGCGACTTCCCTCGGGAGGCCGAACACGCGCTTGAACAGATGGTCGTGGGGCTGATGGATCGTCATGCCCCAGACAGCGCGCCGGCCGTCCGTAGCGCTTCAACCCACAGCGAACGGCCGACGAGTCCATCACCAGCGGTCAGCCGCCGAAGCGGCCGAGCGTACCAGCGTCTACTCGTCCTCGATGAGTGGACGACGTTCAGCCGTCCGCTTAGACTCCATCACTGTCCACACCATGTTTCAGCCGTGATGGTCACTCAGCACCGGATTCTCATGTCGGACGCTCGGCGCATGCAGCAGCTGGCCGACGGCTCGGTCGACCTGGTGGTGACCTCGCCCCCCTACCCGATGATCGATATGTGGGATACGCAGTTTAGTTCCTTGGAACCGCTGGTCGGCGCCGCGCTTTCCGACGGGGACGGCGACCGGGCGTTCGAGCTGATGCACGCCGTACTCGACGACGTGTGGCGAGAGTGCCACCGCGTGCTCCGTCCCGGCGGCTTGGCGTGCATCAACGTCGGCGACGCCACGCGCAAGATCGGCGGCGAGTTCCGTCTGTTTTCCAATCATAGCCGCGTGCTGCATGCGTGTTCCCGCTTGGGATTTTCCGTGCTGCCCGACATTCTGTGGCGCAAGCCGACCAACGCGCCGACCAAGTTTCTGGGCTCCGGAATGCTCCCGGCCGGCGCCTACGTCACCTACGAGCACGAGTACGTACTGATCGTCCGCAAGGGCGCCCAAAGGACGTTCCTTCCCGCCGACAAGGCGCGCCGCCGCCGAAGCGCCTTCTTCTGGGAGGAACGCAACGCCTGGTTCTCCGACGTCTGGACCGACGTGCTGGGCGCCAGGCAGCGCTTCGGCGAGAACGGGGTCGACGAACCGGACGCTCGCGCACGAAGCGCCGCATTTCCGTTCGAGCTGGCGTATCGTCTGATCCAGATGCACTCGCTCATCGGCGACACCGTGCTCGACCCCTTTCTTGGCGCCGGAACCACCACCGCGGCCGCCATGTCCAGCGGCCGGTCGAGCATCGGCTTCGAGATCGAGATTGGCCTTGGCCGACCGATTCGCGACGCCATCGACACCGCCGCGCCGTTGGGACGCGAGTACGCGCAACGGCGGCTCAGCGCGCACCTCGACTTCGTGCACGCGCGCGCGGAGGCCGGTCGTCCTTGTCGGCACGTCAACCGTCACTACGGGTTCCCCGTGGTGTCCGGCCAGGAGACGGACCTGCAGCTCCGCGTTCCACGTACGGTAGCGGCGGAGTCGACGACCGAACGCTACGTCGTCGAGCTTGAACCGGCGCCGATGCCACAACGCTCGACACAGGTAATACTACCGATCGGAGAAGGTGAATGACGATCAAGCTCACGGCGCGTGATCTACGCGAACGGATTATAGGAACTCGGCGAGACTACGAGAAGTACGTTAGCCCGTTGATCAATCTTGCCAACCGCTTCGCTCAAGCAACGCGACCGAATCAGGTCGGCCAAGTTTCCGAATTAATTCGAGAATGTCCTGCCCGGGACTACCAGGGTTGGTGCGACTGGTATCGCGCTCGTTTTCCGAGGGCATTGGATGAAGCTACTGATCGAGTTGTGTCGATGCTGGAACGTATGCGCGACGCCATGCACGACATCGACCGCAACACGGTTCGTCAGTGGGTCACCCAGCTCGTGTTGGAACAGACGTACGTTGGCCTGCGCGTGGAACGAGCGATCCTTCAAGAAGCCGCTAACGTCTTGGGAAAGACCCTGCGGCTTTCGTCGCCGGAAGACGAATCGCGCGGTATCGATGGTTACCTCGAAGGCCGGCCGATTTCAGTCAAACCGACTACGTATAGGAATATGGACACGATAAGCGAGACGATCGACGCGCGAATAATCTACTACGAGAAAAAGCCGAACGGAACGATTGTCGCGGAGATCAGCGAGATTGAGGACTGAATCAGAACCCGGCCACGGCGAACCGTTGAACGACGGCGAGTAATGGGCGCGGCCCTACCGCTATGTCGAACGACGGGCGCCGGAAACGCCCGTCGCGAATCAATCCCCCGCCATGTCCGTCGCATGCGGCCAGACCTCCACAGCCCGCTGGTACAGCCACTCCGATCTTCTCTCGATTGCGGTCTCGTCCCATACCTCCGACCCGTCATTCACCAGCCGTTTGTTCAGATAGAGAACGCTGTGATCTTGCAGCGTCGCCCTCTTTCGGTCCCAAGGTCCGTTGGACAGCGCCGCATTCAGGCGGCCGTTCACAAGTGTCAGGTTGCCGATCGTGTGGATCAATCGGTTGCGATTGTCGACAGCATCCCCAGCATTGGAAATCTGGCCAGAGTTATCCCAGTTCAGGTGCCATGCCTGCGGCATGATGTGTTCGATATGCAAGTTACCGGGCACCTCCTGTGTCTCCGCCTTGTTTGAACGCAAGTTCTCTTCTATCGCCGCGAGGACCATCCGGAGTCGGCCGCGTGGCAGATAGTGGTAGAGCGGCGCGGTTAGGAATCTCTCCCGCAACTCCTGGTCGCCAGGCCACAGCGCTGCTTGCGCGGTTTGATCGTCCAAGCGGGAAATGATGATGCTGTCGGCGTTGTCTTTCGCGTCGCCAGCCAGTCTTCGAAGCAGATCGACGAAAAACTCGCCATGACTCCGGGCGCTGTATCCGCACAGGGCTCGCCGAACCAAAAAGCTGTCCAAGGCCTTGAGGCAGCTCGCGAGCCTCGTAGGGGACAGCTTGGCGGACAGAAGCCAGAGCAGTAGCGGGGTGACGACGCCCACGTTCATCACCTTGCGTCTTTCCAGAAACCAAGCGATGTCCGGTAGCCGAACTTCCTCGACATCGCGATAGATGCTTCCGATGCCGGTAAAATCCTGGGCGACACTTTGGATCGTGGCACCCGCATTTTTTTGCGTGGCTGCGTATTTTTCGAATGCCCTGAATTCATCGTTGGGCTTCATTTCCCGCCTGTTACGGAGCGTCAGCCAGTGATTCAGATACACATCGACCCGCGGTCGCCGTTGCAGGCCTCGGCCGACGTCACGAGCCCACCAATCCTCCTGGTCGAAGGGCCATAGTTGCTTCTCCGCCGCGGACGCCTCGCTGTCGTCGTCCCTCACTCCGATCCCAGCGTCATGCAGAATCTTGTTCTTGACCATATCCGACTGAAGGAGGGGAGTGCCGCGCGCATTCAGCGTCTCGAAGATGATATGCGGATCATCCGAATCACCTAAATCGATAATGACGATCTCCAGCTTTGTCCTCACTGCCTCGTCCAAAGCATCGGCAGCTCTGTCGCGCTCTCTGGGTTCATCCTGAAATCGGTCGAGCCATTGAGCGGCTTGGCCTTTGAAGTAATCGTGAGCCTGCACGATACGCGAAGCGGCGTGACCCGCCGGCGACAGATCGTTGCTCATGGCGTGCCGGAAGGCGACTCTGTCCACGATAGTGGGCCATACCTTGAAGGCGTAATCCGCATATCCGTCGCGAAATTCCTCTCCATTGGCCACGAGCGAAGCAAGCCTCTTAGCAGGTGCCCAGTGCCTTCGGTCCTCCATCAACTCCTGAATCGCATCGATCAGAAGTTGGATGGTGGTCAGCCGCTGCTGGCCATCGACTACGATGCGGCGCTCGATTGTCCCTGATGCGAACTGCCGCTGCTGAAGCACGATGGCGCCCATGAAATGAGCATCCGGATGATCGCCGTCCACGGTCGACTGTGCTAGCTTCTCCACATCGTCCCACAGAGGCTCCCATTGCTCCTCTTGCTTCCATACATAACGGCGTTGGAAAGGGGGTATCTCGTAGCGAACTGGTTGAACGAACAGCCTCTGCGGAATTTGGATGTTGGTTTGCATGTATGCCTCGGTCGGGGGGCCCTCGGGGTATCGTGAGTCGAACCGAGAGTAGCACAGGCGATCCGGTCGCGGAAGGCACGCGCTTCCAGGCGACCGGTTGCAGTGATCCTGGTCTCGTCGATCTCGATGCCGAGGCGGGGGCGCGCCGACGCCGGGACGGTGCGGTCTGGCGGTCAGGCACGGTCTCGTTGCGCCGCGTCGAGCGCGCGGCGGCCCTGCAACGCGAAGCGGGCAGCTCGGGTGGCGTCCGCGAGCCGCTCAGCCGGCGTGCGCTGCAGCGTCCGCTCGAACATCGCGTCGGTTGCCGGGTCCGGTTCGCCGAGCCACACGCGGATCTCGAAACCGGCGGCGCGCACGAGGCGTTCCACCAAGTCGGCGGAGGGCGCCCGCAGGCCGGCTTCGATCCGGCCCACCGTTGACGGCGCCACGCCCGCGCGCCGGGCCAGTTCGCGCTGAGTCAGCCCCGCCCGCCGCCGAGCTTCGCCGACCAGTTGCGTAATCGCCATGACCCCAAGCATACCAGGGAAGCGTCAGGCGACCCGGTAGCGCTCGATCCGGGATTCGTCGATCCGTATGCCGAGGCCGGGGCCCGCCGGCACCGGGACCATGCCGTCGGCGTCGATGCTGATCGGCTCGGCGACGATGCCGTAGAGCTGCTGGTAGCTCTCCACCGTGCGGTACGGCGGGTCGAGCATGTACTCCACGTACGGGCTGTTGGGCAACGTAGCGCAGAGCTGCAGATGCGCCGCCAAGCCGATCCCGCAGGAGCCGTGATGCGGCACGAAGCGGCGGCCGGCAAGCTCCGCGGCGGCGGCGATCTTGCGCATCTGCGACAGCGGCGCGCTGGCCGCGCAGTCCGGCTGGAGCACGTCGTACGCGCCGGCATGGAGCAACCGCGCGAACGCCGCCGTACCGCGGTCCCCTTCGCCGCCGGCTATCGCCAGCTCCGCCTGTTCCGTAAGGCGGGCGATCGCCGCCACGTCGCCGCGCGGCAGCGGCTCCTCCAGCCAGCCCACGCCGAGCGCATGCAGCTCGCGCGCCGTCTCCCGCGCCCGCCGGTAGTCCCACGCCGGCCGCGCCGATCCGGGCGCCACCCCGCCGGCCAAGTTGGCGTCGACCAGTATCTCCATCGAATCGCCGACCCGGTCGCGCACTGCCCGCACCATCGCCAGGTCCTCACGCATGGTCGGCCGCGCGGCGCGCAGCTTGATCGCCGTGAAGCCGGCCTCGCGGTAGCGCGCCGCGTCGTCGGCCAGCTCGGCATCCGGCTTGCCGACCACCGGCGAGACGTACGCCCGGATGCGTTCCTGACACACACCCCACAGACGCGCCAGCGGCAGCCCCGCCTCTTTGCCGAGCAGGTCGCACAGTGCGGTGTCGACCGCCCACGCGCCGGCCGCCTCCACCGCCGGCGCGAACGCGTGCAGCCGCGCGCTGTCGGCGCCGAGCAGGGCCGGCCGCACCGCGGCCACCGCGCCGCGGGAGTCGCCGCCCATCGCCCCGTAACCGACCGCCCCCTCAGCGGTACGAACCCTCACCAGCGTCAGCCTGCGCGACCGCTCCACGCGCGGCGACCACGCCTTGCGGTACGCCCGCGGGTGGGGTACTTCCAGCACGACCGGCTCGACGGCCGTTATCCTCATCGCGTCATCCTCCTCTCCGGCGGCCGTGGCAGCCGGCCGCTCGCATCGGTATCATGGCCCCACGGAAAAGGAGACGGAACGAATGGCAGGAACGAAAGCGAGCGGCATGGACCACCGCCCGAGCGGCGAATACCGGCGCGTGGTCGCGCCCGGCGAGTTTCCGATCGCCGCCATGCACATGGCGCACAACCACCTGCGCTCCATGTGCGCGGCGCTGGCCGGCGCCGGCGCCGTGGTGCGGGCCGTCTACGACCGCGATCCGGACAAGCTGGCGCTGCTCCGGGAGGACTTCCCGGACGCCCGCGTCGCCGCCAGCGAAGCGGAGGTGCTCGACGACCCGGAGATCAAGCTGGTCGCCGCCGCCGCGGTGCCGTCCGACCGCGGCGCCGTGGGCGAGCGGGTGATGCGGGCCGGCAAGGATTACTTCACCGACAAGTGCCCGTTCACCACCCTGGCGCAGCTGGAATCGGCGCGCGCGACCGCCGCCGAGACCGGTCGCAAGTTCATGGTCTACTACGGAGAGCGGCTCCATAACGAGGCGATCATCCGCGCCGGCCAGCTCATCCGCGACGGGGCGATCGGCCGCGTGATTCAGGTCGCCGGCTTCGGCCCGCACCGGCTGGAAGCGCACAACCGGCCCGGCTGGTTCTTTCGCCGCGAAGACTACGGCGGGATCATCTGCGACCTCGGCTCGCACCAGGCGGACAAGTTCCTGCACTTCGCCGGCGCGGCCGGGGCGCGCGTGCTGTCGAGCGCGGTGGCCAACTACGGCCATCCCGGCCACCCGGAACTCGAAGACTTCGGCCAGGCGACCCTGGCCGTGGACGGCGCCACCTGCTACTTCCGCGTCGACTGGTTCACACCCGACGGCCTGCGCTCGTGGGGAGACGGCAGGACCTTCGTGCTCGGGACCGACGGGTACCTGGAGGTGCGCTCCTACGTGGACGTGGCGCGCGCGGACGGCCCGGTCCTCAACGTCGTGGACGGACGCGGCGAACGCTCCGTCGAGATCGGCGTCTCCGGCTTTCCGTTCTTCGGCGATCTGATCCTGGACTGCCTGGAGCGGACGGAGAACGCCATGACCCAGGAGCACGCCTTCCTGGCCGCCGAACTGTGCCTGCGCGCGCAGGCGCAGGCCGAGGTGCTCACCCCGCGCTGACGAACCGCGCGGCCGGGCGCGGTCAGGACGGCCGGCGGGGATCGTTGAGCGCGGATTCCGGTACGCCGCCTTGCAGGGCGGTGCGCACGCGGAGCGCCGCCTTGGTCTTCAACTCCACCACCGATTCCTCCGTGTAGTAGGCGTGGTGGTCGGTAAGGATCACGGTGTCGAGTTCGCGTAATGGACTGTCGGCCGCCAGCGGCTCCGTCTCGAATACGTCGAGCGCCGCGTACCCGATCCGGCCTGCGCGCAACGCGCCGGCCAGCGCGTCCTCGTCGATGATGCCGCCGCGGGCGGTGTTGACGATAATCGCCGCCGGCTTCATGGCCGCAAGGCGCCGGCCGTCGATGATCCCGCGCGTCTCCGGCGTCAGCGGCGCGTGGATCGACACGTAGTCGGATGCGGCCAACAGCTCGTCGACCGGCGCCGGTTCCGCCCCGGCGGCGCGCATCGCCGCAGGGTCGACGTAGGGATCGTGCGCCAGCACCCGCGCCAGCCCCAGGCCGGAAAGCTTGCGGTGCAGAGCGCGGGCGATCGCCCCGTAGCCGAGCAGCCCGAAGGTCTTGCCCCGGATGCGGTAGGACGGGCGGTTGCGCCGGAACCCCCAGCCGCCGGCGCGGATGCCGCGGTCGGTGTACGGGATCTTCCTCACGCAGGCCAGGAACAGACCCAGGGCGTGGTCGGACACGTCCTCGATACCGTAATCGGGCACCCGCGCAACCCAGATGCCGCGCTCGGTTGCGGCGTCGACGTCGACGTTGTCGTAGCCGATCCCGTAGCGGCAGATGATCTTGCAGCGCCGCATCCCCTCGATGGCCGGCCGCGTGATCGGCGCCAGGTTGACGATCACCGCGTCCGCGTCGCGCACGGCGGCCGCGATCTCCGCGGGATCGGTCGACCGCGTCACCTCCAGGGCGGCGATCGGGCCCAGGATGCGCTCCTCCTCCTCATACGCCTCGAATCGGTCGTCGACGATGGTCACGCGATAGCTCATTCCGGTTGCACCTTTGGCCCCAGCAGATGGTAGCGGCCGGCCGCCCAGTCTTCGACCCCCTGCCGGTAGTACTTGGAGGAGGGGCGGCCGCTCGCGCCGCCGGGCATCGACGTGTAGGCGATCTCGTCCGCGAACTCCACGATCAGCCGGTACGACGGGCCGTTCGCCTTGTCGCGGCGGCCGAAGCGGTTGCCCTGCTGCACGGTCGACTCGTCGCCGCGCGCCTGAAACGGACCGGCGCGCAGTAGGCGGCCGACCGGCGTAGCGCCGAGCAGCACGTGGTTCATGACGATCGGATCCGATCCCCACGCCGGCTGATCGGCCCCGACCCAATCCAGGACGCGGGGCACGACCGTGTCCCAGTCGACCGCGCGGAACGGCGGCCGGGCGTCGATCCACGCCTCCTCGATGAGCCGGAAGTTGTTGCTGAAGAACGGACTGTCGTCGGCTGCGGCCAGCGTCCCGGCCGGAAACAACACGCCCCGGCAGGTCGCCATCAACAGCCCGTGACAGAACATCGAAAAGGAGGTCGCCTCGCGGCTGTCGGACTCCATGCGGCAATCCCAGGACAGCAGCCGCCGCCCGAGCGGATGGCGACGCAGCCGGTCGTGCTGGAACCGCAGCATCCGCTCCGCGCGCAACGAGTGGACGTCGGCCTGCATCCGCATCATGTCGCGCTCGGTGAGCGGTCCGCCCTGCTGCCGGTGACCGGCCTGCAGCAGCTCCGCGATGCGGTCGGCGCGGTCGGCGGCGACCGCCATGGTCTGCGGTGAAGCGTCACCGCCGAACCGCTGGTTGGCCACCACGACGATCCCGGACGCCGGATCGCGCTCGGCCGGGAAGCCGCCGGCGTCGCGCAGCCCGTCCCAGCCGGCGCCGGCCCGCCACCCCGGTATCGGCAGCAGTCCGCTCAAGCCGGCGCGCCGCTGCGGGACCGCCGCGTTCATGCCGCGGCCGATGCGGCCGTTCCGGTCGCACAGCACCCAGTGCAGCCCCGGCAGCCGGATCGATGCGACCGCGGCCAGCGCCCCGTCGAGGTCGCGGGCCGCGTTGAGCGCCAGCAGGCCGGCCACGCTGCTGCCGGCGACCGGCGCGACGCCTGCCCAGCGGCGGGTGAGATAGCGGCCGTCGGCGTGCGGGTTGCCGGTCAGGCAGCCGTTTTCGGTCTCATGAAACGCCGCCGGCACGGTGTTCCCGGACTTGGTGCGTATCTCCTCCTGCCGCACCGAGAACGGGAGCCAGCGGCCGTCGCGCAGATAGCGGCCGTCGCGGCACTCCTCCACGAACAGATCCTCGCAGTCGGCGGTCGCGTAGGTGACGCCCCACGCCACGTCGCGGTTCCACCCGGAGGCGAACGCCGGGCCCCCGGCTACGGTCGCCCCCATGACCCAGAGCTCCGGCGTCTCCAGCACCGCCTCGTACCAGACGGCCGGCAGGCAGGTGACGTCCTGATGCGGATCGTTGCAGAGCATCGGCCGGCCGGATCGGGTGCGGCTGCCGGCCACCGCCCAGGCGTTGCTGCCGCCCGGCGCCGGCGGCTTCCGCCGGCGCACCGCGCTCGGCTGCGCCGGGGCGGCGTCCACCGTAAGCCCGCGGTAGTCCTCCGCCCGGTAGCCGTCGGCGAGGGGAGCGAACAGCGCGCTCCACGCCTGAAACGTCCCCGGATCGGCCGCCAGCGCCCGGGCGATGGTGAGCTCCATGTCCCCCTGCGCGTCGTCGAGTCCCAGGTAGGCGATCGCCCGCAGGCTGCTCAGGATGTGCGCCGGCGTGAACGGCTCGACCCGGTTGCCGGTCAGCCGCAGCTCGAACGGCCGGTGGCCGCGTTCCACGACTTCGTTGACGCCGGCGCAGTACGAGCGGACCACCGCCATGCCGCGCTCGCCCAATCCTTCCACGTCGCCGTCCGGCACGCGGTGCAGGAGCGCCGCGCGCGCCCCCCGGTCGCTCGCGACGAGCGGGGCCGCGCCGCCGAACGCCTCGGCCAGCCGCCCCATGCCGAGCGCGCGGGTGGCGAACATCTGGAACAGGCGGTCGGTGGCGTGCATGAACCCCAGACCGTAGTAGGCGTCCAGCGCGGTCTGCGCGCGGATGCGCGGCGTGCCGGAGGTTTCGCGGGCGACGTGCACGTCCCGCTCCGGGATGCGCAGGCCGCCGGGCCGGGTGCGGGGGGGAAGGCGCACGGGCGCCAGAGTGCGGGAAAGCGCGCCGGCAGGCAACGCCGGATCGGCGCCGCATCCTGCGACGGCTGGCCGCGCGCCGGCCGCGGCGGTAGGATGCGCCCCCCATGACCGGAGTTACAGCGCCGCGCGTGGCGGTCGAGTCGCTCGGCTGCCGCCTCAACGCCTATGAGAGCGACGCGCTGGCCGCCGACTTCGCCGCGCGGGGGTATCGCGTGGTGCCGCCGGGTGAGCCGGCCGAGGTGGTGGTGGTCAACAGCTGCACGGTGACCGACCAGGCCGACCGCAAGTCGCGCAACGCCCTGTACCGCGCCGGACGGTCCGGCGGCCCGCGGCCGCTGGTGGTGGCCACCGGCTGCATGGCGACCGGCCAGCGGGAGGCGGTCGCCGCCGTCGCCGGCGTCGACTACGTGGTCGACAACCGGCGCAAGGCCGGCATCGCCGCGCTGGTCGACGCCCACCGCGCCGGCGAGCTGGCCGCCGCCGACGGACTCCCGGCCGGGCCGTTCGCCTACGGCGGCGGCGAGCACGCGGCGCGCGCGCGCCGGTTCCTCAAGGTGCAGGACGGCTGCGACAACCGCTGCAGCTTCTGCATCATTCCGTTCGTGCGCGGCCGCGCCGTGAGCCGACCGCTCGCCGCGATCCTGGACGAGGCGCGCCGCATCATCGACGGCGGGTTTCACGAGATCGTCATAACCGGCGTGAACCTGGGACGGTACCGGCACGGCGGCGCCGGCTTCGCAGCCATGCTGGAGGCGCTGCTGTCGCTGCCCGGCGACTTCCGCGTGCGGCTGTCGTCGCTGGAGCCGGACCGGGAGATCGCGCCGGCGCTCGAGCTGCTGGACGACGACCGCCTCTGTCCGCATCTGCACCTCTGCCTGCAGTCGGGCTCCGACCGGGTGTTGCTGGCGATGCGCCGGCTGTACGACCTGCTCACGTTCGAACGGCTGCTGGAGCGGGCGCGGAGCATCCGCCCCGGCCTCAACGCCACCACCGACATTCTGGTCGGCTTCCCGGGGGAGGACGACGACGACTTCGCCGAGACCTGCCGCGCCGTGCGGCGCCTCGGCTTTACCCACTGTCACACCTTCCGCTACGCCAAGCGCGCCGGCACGCGCGCGGCCCGCATGGCCGGGCAGGTCGAGGAGGGCGTCAAGCAACGCCGGAGCGCGGCGGTGCGCGGGCTGGCCGCCCGCAACCGCGACGCCTACGTGCGCGGCCTGACCGGAGCGCGCCAGCGCCTGCTGGTCGAATCGGTGCGGGACGGCGTGGCGCGCGGCTACGGCGAGTGCTACGTGCCGATCGAGGCGCCGTGCGCCGACCCCGGCATGACGCGCCGCTTCCTGGACGTGCGCGTCACCGCCGTGGCGCCTGCCGGCTGCGGCGCGCTCCGCGCGGTGGCCGCTCCGGCCGCCTGAAAGACGTGGCGCTTGCAGTCAGGGGCGCTCAGGAGTTCCTGCGGCCGAACAGCAGCCGCCCGCCCCACTTGAACAGCACGAACAGGGCGGCGACCAGCACGAAGAACCAGATCATGGACGCGCCGAAGAACAGCCAGATCCGCAGACTGCGCAGCACGAACGCCACCGCGAAGGCGACCGCCAGCATGGTCATGAGCCCGGTCAACCGGTTGAAGCCGGGCACGCTGTCGAAGTCGACGTTGCGGCGCATCACCCCAAGGGTCGCCGCCATCGCCACGATCGGCGCCACGTAGATGATCACGTTGACGTCGAGCAGATTCTCGCCCGTGAAGAACAGGGCATAGAGCAGGAGCATGACGGCGAACGCTCCCGGCACGCAGGCCGCGTAGACCAGCACCGCGTAGAGGTAGCGCCACGGGGCTCCGCCGCCCCGGCCGCGGCCGTGCAGCGCGCCGATCAGCGCGGTGACGACCACCACGGCGCAGAACCCGATCAGTATCGGTATGCGCACCGCGTCGGCCGCCGAGATCAGTTCGCGTAGCGTCACGGGCGCAGAGTACTACGAAGGCCGGCCGCTCTGTTATGGTGCCGGCCGATGGCGGGGGCGGCGGCGCGCGCTCTGCTGGCCGCGGCAGCGGCGTTGGCCGAGGCCGGCGACGCGGCGGCGTTCGGCTCGCCGGTCGCCTGCGTCTACAATCCGTTGCGCTACGCGCGCGCCGCGTACCGGCGCTATGTCACCGCCTATGCGGCCGAGGGCGTGCGCGCCGTGTTCCTGGGCATGAACCCGGGGCCGTTCGGGATGGTGCAGACCGGCATCCCGTTCGGGGACGTGAGGGCGGTGACCGGGTGGCTCGGCATTGCCGCCGGCGTGGAGCCGCCGCGCCGCCAGCATCCCGCGCGGCCGGTGCTCGGCTTTGCCTGTACGCGCCGCGAGGTGTCGGGCTCGCGGCTCTGGGGCCTGTTCGCCGACCGCTTCGGGACGCCGGACCGGTTCTTCGCCGAGCACTTCGTGCTCAACTACTGTCCGCTCGCCTTCCTGGGCGAAACCGGCCGCAACGTCACCCCCGACAAGCTGAGCGGGCCGGCGATGCGCGCACTGATCGCCGCCTGCGACCGCCACCTGCGCGCCGCGGTGGCCGCGCTCCGCCCCCGGTGCGTGGTCGCCCTGGGCGCCTACGCCGAACGGCGCGCGCGGGGCGCGCTGCCGGAAGGGCAGCAGGTGATCCGCCTGCTCCACCCCAGCCCCGCCAACCCGCGCGCCAACGCCGGCTGGGCCGAGCAGGCGACCGCCACCCTCACCGCCGCCGGCGTCTGGCCGTGACGGCGCTCGGCCCAGAAGGCGCCGCAGCCACGTTACGAAGCGAACCGCATCCGGAGCGTTGACGTCCAGGTCTCCCGCCCCGATTGCCGAACCCATCTTGCGCGGTTCCGCCCGAACGGCAAGCCAAGAGTGCACCTTGGCCCTGAGCGTCTTTCCCGCTCTGAAGGCGCGAGCGCCGGCGGGAATGCCCTCGACGTACGCCTGGGACAACGGCCATACGGCGTCGTTCTTCGGGATCATCCGAGCGATGAAGCCCTCCAGTTCGCCGGGCGCCCGGTTATTCGGCATCAACCAGATGCCGACGCGCGGTCTGCCATCAATGATCGTGCCCGCCGGATCGGGGTGGTCCGCTACCGTACTTCAATGCCCTGCTCGGCAGCGGTCTCCAGCGCTTCTTTCGAGTACACGACGGCGCGCAGGTCCTTGTCGTTGCGATCGAGCCGGACCAGCACGCCGTCCCCGTCTTCGAAGCCGGCCGCCGCCTCGGCAAAACCGCGCACGCAGTCCCAGCTATGCGTAGTCGCAAGCACTTGAACGTCGTTGGCGTGCGCCGTTCGGAGGATCATGGTCCAGAGATCACGCTGAACGGTGTGGTGGATGCCGTTCTCGGCTTCGTCGATGAGCAGGAATCCTCCGCGGCTGTTCGCCAGCGCCAACGCAACGCCGAACAGCCGCACCGCGCCATCCCCAAGACTCCTCAGCGGCACCGGTCGGTCTTCATTCTTCAACCTGATGATCAGACGGCGGATGCTCGCTCTGCTTTCCCCCACCATCGCGATACCGACTACCTCATCTTCCATAACCAGATTGAGGGCGTTCAGGACCCGGGCTTCATCATTGGTGAGCGCTACCTGGTCCCAGACGCGGGACGTTTGATCTTCCTTCGACATTCCCGGCGCCAAGTACTCGCAAGCCAGCGACGATGGCAGATCGTCTCCGTTGTCCAACGGATCATCAAACAACAAACGCTGCTGGCCCGGACGTTCGCTCGGCATGAGACTCAGCAAGCGCTGCCTATTTCCATATGCCACCTTGAGAGACTTGATAACCGCGTGGCCATGATCATCAGCCAACCGGATCTCAAGCTGATCGTCTGCGTTGTCGGGACCGACGACAATCGCCGCCGACTCGCTCGGGACTCGGCCATGGAACAGCGCCCTCCAATCGAGAACACTCTCGCGGTCTCCGTCTTCATCGACCATGTCGGTGAGCTCCTGGCGATCGCTGAGGAGCCGGTACAGCACGGACCGCCGCGCTCGAGATGCATAGACGTGCACGGCGTCCAGCACCGTCGTCTTGCCGACGCTGTTCTTGCCGGCCAACAACGTCACTCGGCCCAGCCGGGGAATCGAGAGGTCGGCGATGCCGCGGAACCCCCGGATCGAGAGCTGCGGAAGAAACAGTCCGTTTGGCATCTGACTCAGAATAACGCACGGACGGCGTTTGGCAAGCCAGGGCGCCTGCCGCTTACCCGTCGGCGCCGTCCCGGCGGCGGGGCAGTTCGATGACGAAGCGGGCGCCGCTGTCGTGGTTGGCGGCGCTCACGACGCCGCCGTGCGCCTCCACGTGGGCCCGCGCGATGGCCAAGCCGAGGCCGCTGCCGCCTTCCGGGGCGTGCTCGCTGCGGTAGAACCGCTCGAAGACGTGCGGCAGGTCGGCGGCGTCGATGCCGGCGCCGCGGTCGGTCACCGACAACACCGCGCGGTCGCCGGCGGCGTCGATCTCCACGACCACCGTCGTGCCGAGCGCGGTCCAGTCGATCGCGTTCTGCACCAGATTGCCGATGGCGACCTCCAGGGAACGCCGGTCGCCCGAAATCGCGGCGCCGCCACGCTCCACCAGCTCCACCTGCACGGAGCGCGCCTCGGCCCGCGCGCGCAGCAACGCGATCGCGCTCCGCGCGGCGTCGGCGAGTTCCAAGGGACGCCGCTCCAGGCCGGCCACGCCGCCCTCCAGGCGAGCGATGTCGAGCACGTTGGCCGTGATCCACTCCATGCGCTCGATCTGCCGCACGCACTCCGGCAAGAACTCCTTGCGCATCTGTTCGTCCTCGGGGTGTTTGGCCATCAGCTCCGTGAACGTGCGCAACGCGGTGAGCGGGGTGCGGAGCTCGTGCGAGGCGTCCCCCACGAAGCGGCGCAGAACGTCCCGTTCGCGCCGCAGATCCTCAATGGTGGCGCCGAGCCGGGACGCCATGGCGTTGAAGGCGGCCGCCAGCTCGCGCATTTCGCCCCGGCCGCGCTCCGGCGCGCGCACGCTCAAGTCGCCGTCGCCCATCCGCCGCGCCGATGCGGTGAGCGACGAGATCGGCGCGGTCATGCGGCGTCCGACCACCAGACCGATCAGGGCGGCCAGCACCGTGGTCACCACCCCGGCGGCCACGAAGGCGTCGCGCAGCCCGCCGCGCGCCTCGTCAAGAACGCCCGGCGCGGAGCCGATCTGCACGTACCCGACCGGCCGCGCCGAATCGCCGATCGCCACCGTCACCGCCGGTTCGATGCCGTCTTCCGGCTCCTCCCACGCCGCCTTACCGGACGCCGCGTCCTCCGCGGCTGCCGCCGAGCTGAGCCGGTTGCCGAACAGATCGCGCCGCACGCGCATGCCGCTCACGTGCGACTCCAGGCCGAACCGTCGATACATCTCCTCGCGCCATTGCCTGGCCAGCGCCGCCGAACGCTCCCGCAGCATCAGCATGGCCGAACCCGGATCGCCGAACGACGGAAAGGCCCAGACCAGCTCGTATTCGTTCATGCGGCCGGAGTCGGCCAGCACGCGCTGCGTCCGGTCGAGGATCCAGACCCGGACGTCGCCCATCAGCGCCGACGTCTTGGCCAGCTGCTGCAACCGCCGCTGGTCGACGATCGGCGTAAAGTAGGGAAGGCTTTGCGCGGCGATGGCCGCCGCGGTAGCGCTCAGCACGTCGCGCTGGCGGCGTTCCACCAGACGATCGATCACCGCCATGGAAAGCCCTCCCATGACGGCGATCGCGACGATCGAGATGACGGCGAAGCTGATGACCAGCCGCCACCTGATCGTCGCGAACAAGCCGGGCGCCAATTCGGATTACAGGGCGCCGTCGGCGTCCATCATGCCGCCGCTCACGTCCGTGTCGGCATCGCCGGCGCCGCTCCCGCGGCGCTGCCAACGCCGCTCGAAGCGCTCCTTCATGCCCTCGAACGCGCGCTTCATCTCCTCCATCCCCGGCAGCGCCTGATAGCGGATGCCGAGCATGGCCGCGCCGGTTTCCTCGTTCTCACCCAGGGTGACCGTCGCCGTCATGGCGTCCTTGCCGCGATAGTAGGCTATGACCACCTCGTCGCCCGGCTGATGGCCGCCGATGATCTCCGCCAGCTGTCCGGCCGCCCCGTCCAGGGACGTTTCACCGACCGCGGTGATCCAGTCGCCGGACTGCAATCCCGCCGCCTCGGCCGCGCTCTCCGGCGCAACGTCCATGACGATCACGCCGGGCTTGTCGGTCTCGAGGTGGAAGCGACCGCCGCGCCGCAACTGCTCCATCGGCATGCGCCGGCCCAGGTTGAACAGCCGGTCCATGTTGGCGCCCGTTCCGCCGGTGATCGCCAACCCGATGCGGGGCTGGCCCCAGACGCGGTCGATCGTCACGACCTGATCGCGCACGTCGTCACCGTGCTTGACGCTCAGCGTCACCTCCGAACCTTCCGCGTCGGCCAGCGCCTGCATCAGATCGCGCGCGCTGCCCAGGTCGGTTCCGTCGATGCCCAGGATCAGATCGCCGCGCTCGATGCCGGCCGCCGCCGCCGGCCCGTCCGGGTCGACGCCGGTGACGATCACCCCGGCCTGGTCGCCGCTCTGGGCGGCCAGCGGCGCGCCGATCGCCAGCAGCGCCGCGGTCACGACTGCGAATACCTTCGTGCGTCTCGTTGTCATCGCAATGTTCCTCCCTGCGATTGAAGCTGAAGAAACGATCTACCGCGGTGATTGCGAGCCGGTTTCCGTCAAATCAACATTTCGTAACACGGGCGAAGCGGTAGCCGAACCCGCGCACGGTCTGAATCCAGCGCGGCTTGGCGGGATCGTCCTCGATCTTCTCCCGCAGTCTGCGCACGTGCACGTCGACGGTGCGGTCGTAGCCGACGTCCGCCGCGTACCCCCACACCGCTTCGATGATCTGGCTGCGGCTCAGCAGACGTTCGGGACGCTCCGCCAAGTAGCGGAGCAGCCGGAACTCGGTCGGCGTCAGGTTGATCCTGCGGCCGTCGCGCTCGACCGCCATCAGGTCGGGATCGATCACCAGGTCGCCGAAACTGATGCGCTCGGCGCCGGCCGCCGCGGCCAGGTCGCCGTAGGCGCGGCGCAGCAGCGCCCGCACGCGCGACACGAGCTCGCGGAGCTGGTACGGCTTGACCACGTAGTCGTCCGCGCCGAGCTCCAGGCCCAACACCTTGTCCATCTCCTCGTCGCGCGCGGTGAGCATCAGGATCGGCTCGCGCCGTCCTTCGGATCGAATGGCGCGGCACACGTCGAAACCGCTCATGTCCGGCAGCCGGATGTCCAGGATCAGCAGCCGGGGATTCCACGAACGGAACAGCGTCAGGCCGGACGCTCCGTCGCGCGCGCAGCGCACGGTGAAGTCCTCCTTGCTCAATCCGTACTCCAGCCCGCGCGCCACCGACGCGGAGTCCTCGATCACCAGGATGCGGTCGCCGCTCACCGCCGGGCCGCCTGGGCCAGCGCCGCGCGCAGCTCGTCGAACCCCAGCCGGCGCAGCGCGCTCAACGGAATGGGCCGCGCCGATTCGCCCGCCTCCATGACGTCGGGCAGCGGCGTCCCGTCCGGCAGGCGGTCGACCTTGTTGAGCACGGTCACGGTGGGACGGCCGGCGGCGCCCAGATCGTCGAGCGCGCGCATCACCTCCGCCGCCTGCCGCCGCGCCATCGGGTGGCAGGCGTCGACCACGTGGATCAGCACGTCGGCCTCCACAACCTCTTCGAGCGTGGCGCGAAAGGCGGCCACCAGGTTGGCGGGCAGTTTCTGCACGAAGCCGACGGTGTCGGTGAGCAACATCTGCTGCTCGTCCACGCGGATGCGGCGCGTGGTCGGGTCGAGGGTGGCGAACAGCCGGTCCTCGGCCCGCACGTTGGCGCCGGTGAGCGCGTTCATCAGCGTGCTCTTGCCGGCGTTGGCGTAGCCGACCAGGGCCGCCACCGGTACGCGGTTGCGCCGCCGGCGTTCGCGGTGGCCGGAACGGGCGGCGGCGATCCCGCGCAGTTCGCGGCGCAGGCGGGCGATGCGGGTGCGTACGCGCCGCCGGTCGACCTCCAGCTGCGTCTCGCCCGGGCCGCGCACCCCCACGCCGGCGTTCCCGGCGGACCGGCCGCCGGCTTGGCGCGCCAGGTGCGTCCACATGCGGGTCAGACGCGGCAGGCGGTACTCCAGCTGCGCCAGCTCCACCTGCAGCTTGCCTTCATGGGAGCGGGCGTGGGCGGCGAACACGTCCAGGATCAGCGCCGACCGGTCGAGCACCTTGATCCCCTCGCCGAAGATCTCCTCCAGGTTGCGCTGCTGGTTGGGCGCCAACTCGTCGTCGAACAGCACCACGCCGACGCTCAGATCGGCGGCGAGTTCCGCGAGGTGCGCCGCCTTGCCGGAACCGACGTAGGTCGCCGGGTTCGGCCGCGGCAGCCGCTGCCGTTCCTGGCCGGCGACCGCCAAGCCGGCGGTCCGCGCCAGCTGCCCGAGCTCGGCGAGCGACGCCTCCAGCGGCCAGCCGCCGCCGTCGCGCGTCCGCTCGCAGCCGACCAGCAATACGCGCTCAGCGCCCATCGGCAGCCTCCGGTTCGCGCTCGGCGGGTGGGCCGCCGGTCAGCCGCGCCGCCGCCGGGCCGGCCAGCCGCACCAGCGCCCCGGTCACGGCCGCGCGGTCGCGCTCCGCGGCGCCGCTCACCGCGCGCAGCTCCCGGCGGGCGCCGTCGAGCGCCAGATTGCCCGGCGCGCCGGGGTAGTCCTTGGCCAAGGCGGCGTCCAGCGCTTCCCCGTCGCGCAGCCGGCCGCCGCTGCCGGCGCCGCGCAGCTCGGCGCCGACCTGCCGATAGGCGTCGCGGAACGCCACGCCCTGCGCGACCAGCGCATAGGCGCGGTCGGTGGCCATCAGTTCCGGCGTACAGCCGGCGCGCAGCCGGTCACGGTCGACCGCCAGCCGCGGCACGGCCAGCCGCATCACCGCGACGCTGCCGGCCGCCTCCTCCAAGGCGTTGAGGAACGGCCCCTTGGTCTGCTGCAGGTCGCGGTGATAACCGCTCGGCAGGTGATGGACGATCGACCGGATGATCGCCGCCTGCCCGTCGACGAACGCCGCCTTGGCGCGCACCAGCTCCAGGATGTCCGGGTTGCGCTTCTGCGGCATGATGCTGCTGCCGGTGGTGAGCTCCTCCGGCAGACGGAAGTAGCCGATCTCCGGCATCGTGAACAGCAGCAGGTCCGAAGCGAGCCGCGCGAGCGTGCCGCAGACGCGGCCGGCCGCCTCCACCACCTGCGCCTCCAGCGCGCCGCGGCTGGTGTTGACGTAGAGCACGTTGTTCTGCACGCCGGCAAAGCCGAGCGCCGCGGCCACCATGGCCCGGTCGACCGGCAGCGGCGCCCCGTACCCGGCCGCCGCTCCGAGCGGGCTGCGGTCGTTGCGCCGATAGGCGCAGGCGATCAGGTCGGCGTCGTCGATCAGCGCCTCCGCGAACGCGGCGGCCCACAGCCCGACCGTCGACGGCATGGCCGGCTGCACGTGCGTACGCCCGGCCATCGGCGTCCGTTCGTGGCCGCCGGCAAAGTCGAGGAGCGCCCCGGCCAGCCCGGCGACCGCGGCGCGGAAGTCGAGCAGCCATTCCCGCGTGTACAGGCGGAGCGCCGCGATCACCTGATCGTTCCGCGAACGGCCGGTGTGGATCTTCTTGCCGGCGCCGCCGGCCCGCCGGATCAGAAACCGTTCCAGCGCCGAGTGGCAGTCCTCCTCGTCCTCTTCGATGCGGAGCCGGCCCGCGTCGATCTCCGTCAGCGCCTCTTGCAGCGCTGCCCGCAACGCGGCCAGCTCACCGGCGGCAAGGACGCCGATGGCGCCGAGCATGTCCGCGTGCGCCAAGCTGGCGACCGCGTCCGCCTTGAGCAGCTTGCGGTCGTGGCGGCGGTCGTCGCCGACCGTAAAGCGTTCGACCACCGGGTCAAGGCGGACGCCCTTGTCCCACAGCTTGGCCTTGTCCCACAGCTTGGCCTTGTCCCCCAGCGTGGCGTTGTCCTGCAGCGCGGCCGGTTCGGGGCTCACGGCGCGCCGGTCCCGCCGTCGCGCGCGATCCACAGGTTGAGCATCTTCTCGGTCGCCTCCGCCGCGGCGAGCACCTGATCGGAGTTGACCCCCTTGGTCATCAGCGATTCGCCGTCACCGCGCCACGTGATCGTACACTGCACGATCGCGTCCGAATGGCCGCCGGGCGGTATCGACACGACGTAGTCGACCAGCTCCGGCAGCGTCATGCCGATCTTGCCGGCGATCCGGCCCACGGCGTTCATGAACGCGTCGTAGCCGCCGTCCCCCTGCGCCGAATCCTCGTGGATCACCGACTCCTGCGCGCCGGGGGCGGTGAAACGGAGCTTGACGGTGGCCGTGGAGCGCAGGCCGATGGCGGAGACCACCACCGCCGACTCCAGCACGAAGCGGCGTTCATGGGGCCGCGCCAGCACGTCGTCGACGATGTAGGGCAGGTCCTGCTGGGAGATCGTCGCCTTGCGGTCGGCCAGCTCCTTGATCCGCTCCAGCACCGCGCTGCGCTGCTCACCGCTCAGCTCGATGCCGAGCGCGTCCAGGTGATGCTCCAACGTCGCCTTGCCGGCCAGCTTGCCGAGCGCGTAGGAGCGCTCCCGGCCGAACCGTTCGGGGCGCAGCCGGCCGAGGTACAGGTCGCCCTTGCGGTCGCCGTCGGCGTGGATGCCGGCGGTCTGGGTGAAGGCGTTGGCGCCGGAGATCGCCTTGTTGGGCGGCACGCGGCGGCCGGACACCACGTCGACCCGTTCGCTCACCTGCACCAGCCGGTGTTCGCGCACGCGGGTCGTCTTGCCCAGGAAGTCATGGACGCCGACCACCACCTCGTCCAGCGGGGCGTTGCCGGCGCGCTCGCCCATGCCGTTGACCGTGCAGTGCACGCCGGCGATCCCCGCCGCGACCGCCGCCAGCGTGTTGGCGGTGGCCAGGCCGTAGTCGTTGTGCGCGTGAAAGTCGAACCGCCGGTCGGGATACCGGCCCAGGACGGTCCCGACCATTTCGGTCACCATCGGCGGCGACAGCACGCCCAGGGTGTCGGGCAGCATGATGCGCGCCACCGGCGTATCGGCCAGGCCGTCAAGGAGCTGCAGCACGTAGTCGCGGGAGTCGACCATGCCGTTGGACCAGTCCTCCAGGTACAGATTGCAGGCCACGCCCCGCCGTTGCGCCGTGCGGACGGTGTCGTCGATGTCACGCAGGTGCTGCTCCGGGGTCTTGCGCAGCTGCCGGGTCAGGTGTTTGAGCGACCCTTTGGCCAGCACGTTCATCACCCTGCCGCCCAGATCGGCGATCCAGTGGGCGGAGGCGTCGCCGTCGGTGTACCCCAGTATCTCCACGCGGTCGGCCATCCCGCGCGCCGCGGCCCACCGCAGCACCGTCTCGGCCCCGGCCCGCTCGCCCGCGCTCACCTGGGCGCTGGCGATCTCAATGCGGTCCACGCCGACCTCTTCCAGCACGAACTGAGCGATGGACAGCTTCTCGTCCGGCGTATAGCTGACGTCGCGCATCTGCTCCCCGTCGCGCAACGTGGTGTCCATCACCTCGATCATGTCGCTTCGTCTCTCCTTGACGCTCCGGCGGACGGGCGTGGCGGCCTTCGCTCACGAAAAAGGCCGTGAGCCCCCGGGAGCCCACGGCCTGCCTCAATCACCGGTCGTGATCGGCTAGCGCACGTGGGACCCTCGCAGGCCCTCGATAATCCCGATCGGAGCGCACCCAGCCATCGCCTCTCACGGTACCGAGGCGAAGTCCCCTCGTCAAGCGCTGGCGTCCGCCGTCGTTGCCTCGAACCCGCGCGCCGCGTGTATACTGCGGTATAGAGCAGCCGACCTCGCGCAGAGGCGGCAAGCCCGGCCGGCTTGGCCGGAGGCGGCGCGCCGGCCGTACCCCGCGGGGACGGCACGGCGGATGCGGCGCGCTCCACACCGGGTCAGCCTTGGGCGAAGGAGATGCCCATGGAACGGTCACGCCACACGCTGACCGACCTCACCCGGCCCGGCCGCGAGCCGCTGGTGATGGTGACCGCCTACGACGCGGCGAGCGCCCGGCTGACCGATGACGCCGGCGTCGACCTGATCCTGGTCGGCGATACCCTGGCGGAGTTCGCCTTGGGCTACGACGACACCACGCCGGTCACCGTGGACGAGATGCTGCACCACTGCCGGGCGGTGACCCGCACGCGCCCGCGCGCGCTGGTGGTCGGCGACATGCCGCTCGGCTCCTATCAGGTGAGCACGGAGGAGGCGGTGCGCAACGCCATCCGCTTCGTCAAGGAGGGCGGCGTCGACGCGGTCAAGCTGGAAGGGGGCGAAGTCCGCGCGCCGACCGCCCGCGCCATCGTCGACGCCGGAGTGGCGGTGATGGGGCATATCGGCTACACGCCGCAGTCGGCGGTCAGCTTTGGATCGCACGTCGTAGCCGGCCGAGACGCCGACGCCGGGATGCAGCTCTACCGCGACGCGATCGCCTTGGAGCGCGCCGGCTGCTTCTCCATCGTGCTGGAGGCGGTGGTCCGCGCCGTCGCCGGCCGCATCACCGCGGCGCTCACGATCCCGACCATCGGCATAGGCGCCGGCGCCGGCTGCGCCGGGCAGGTGCTGGTCTTCCACGAGCTGACCGGCATTCACGCCGGCCCGTCGCCCCGCTTCGTGCGCCGCTACGGCGAGGCGGGCGCCGAGATCCGCCGATCCATCGCCGCCTTCGCGCGTGACGTGCGCAGCGGCGCCTATCCCGACAAGCAGCACGCCTATCTGATGCCGGCCGACGAGATCGCCCGCTTCGACCACGCGTTGGCGGCCGAACGGCGCGAGCAGCCGGTGTGCAAACGGACCGCGTGAGGCACGCGGGACCATGAGAGTCGTCGAGAGGATCGACCAGGTGCGGGCATTCGTGCGCGACGCCGGCCGGTCGAGGATCGGCCTAGTGGCGACGCTCGGCGGGCTCCACGCCGGGCACCGCTCCCTGGTCGAGTGCGCCATGGCCGCCGGCGACACCGTGGTGGCGACGCTCTTCCTCAACCCGGCGCAGTTCTCCGACGCCGCCGATTATTCCTCCTACCCGCGCACGCGCGACGCCGATCTGGCGCTGTTCCGCGACGCGGGAGCCTCCCTGGTGTTCGCGCCGCAGGCGCGGACCATGTATCCGCCCGGTCACGAAACGACCGTGGCGCCCGGCCGCGCGGCCGAACGGCTGGAAGGCGCGGCGCGGCCCGGCCACTTCCGCGGCGTCTGCACGGTGGTGGCCAAACTGCTCAACATCGTCACCCCGGCGCGCGCCTACTTCGGCCAGAAGGACGCGCAACAGGTAGCGGTGATCCGCCGCATGGCCGCCGACCTGGACATCGACGTCGACTTGGTCGTCTGCCCCACGGTCCGTGACCGCGACGGGGTGGCGCTCAGCTCCCGCAACGCGCTGCTCACCGCCGAACAGCGCGCCCGCGCGGTGGCGATCCCGCGCGCGCTGGCGGCATGCCGGGCGCGCTTTCGCGCCGGCGAACGCGACGCGGAGACGCTGCGCACGGTCATCCGCGGCCGGCTGGCCGGCCGCGTGGAAGTCGAATACGTAAGCGTAGCCGACCCGCAGACGATGGCGGAGATCGACACCGTGGCGCGGCCGGCGGTGGCGTCGGTCGCCGCCCGCGTCGGCTCGGTGCGGCTGATCGACAACGTACCGCTGGAGCCGGCGGACTGATGCTGCTCTGCGTCGACGTCGGCAACACCAACATCGTGATGGGGACCTTTCCCGACGGCGCTCCCAAACACGCGGCCCCCGGCGCCACGTGGCGGCTGTCGACCCGCGCCAACGCGCAGGCCGACGAATACGCGGTGCTGCTGCGCCAGCTCCTGCAGCTGGAGGGGCTGTCCGAGGAGGCGATCGACGAGGTGGCGATAGCCAGCTCGGTGCCGGCGGTGCAGGGCGTGTTCGCGGAGCTGTGCCGCCGCCGGCTGGGGATCGAACCGTTGATCGTCGGCGTAGGGGTCAGGACCGGCGTCCGCGTGCGGTACGACAGTCTGCGCGACGTCGGCGCCGACCGCATCGTAGACGCGGCGGCGGCGTTCGCCGAGCACGGCGGGCCGGTCTGCGTGGTCGACTTCGGCACCGGCACCACCTTCGACGCGATCGACGCGGACGGCCAGTATCTGGGAGGGGCGATCGCCCCCGGCATCGAGATCGCCGCCGACGCGCTGGCGGCGCGGGCCGCCAAGCTGCGCCGCATCGAGCTGGTCGCGCCGCCGCACGCGATCGGCGCCAACACCGCGCACGCGGTGCAGTCCGGGTTGATCTACGGCTACGTCGGCCTGGTGGAGGGGATGGTGGCGCGCTTCCGCGCCGAGCTGGGCGGCGATCCCTACGTGCTGGCCACCGGCGGGTTGGCCGACACCATCGCCCCCCTGACCCGCGCGATCGACGGCGTCGATCCGTGGATCACGTTGAAGGGCCTTCGCCTGATCTGGCAGGCGAACGCCGGACGCACGCCGTGAGCGCCGGAGCGGCGCGGAGCCCGTTGGCCGGCCGGCCGGTGCTGGTGTGCGTCACCGGCGGCATCGCCGCGTACAAGACGGCGGCGCTGGTGAGTGAGCTGGTGCAACTCGGCCTCCGCGTCCGGGTCGTCATGTCCGCCGGGGCGCGGAAGTTCATCCAGCCGCTCACCTTTCAGGCGATCACCGGCGAACCGGTGGTGACCGACCTGTTCGATCCCGGCCATGCCGGCGTGTGGCACGTGCGGACCGCCGCCGCGCATGACGTGGTGGTGGTGGCGCCGGCGTCCGCCAACGCCATGGCTCGGCTGGCCGCCGGCGCGGCCGACGACGTCGTGACCGCCGCCGTGCTGGCCAGCCCCGCGCCGGTGCTGGTGGCGCCGGCGATGGAGAGCACGATGTGGAACAAACCGGCCACGCAGCGCAACGTGGAGCGGCTGGCCGCCGACGGCATGACCATCATCCCGCCCGCCGCCGGCCGGCTGGCGTCCGGCGCCTACGGGATCGGGCGCATGGCCGAACCGGCCGCGATCGCCCGCCACGTCCGCCACGCGCTGGGAACCGGCGGCGACCTGTGCGGCCGGACCGTGCTGGTCACCGCCGGCGGCACGCGCGAAGCGGTCGACCCCGTGCGGACGCTCACCAACCGCTCGTCCGGTCTGATGGGCGCCGCCGTCGCCGCGGCCGCGCGCGACCGCGGCGCGGCCGTCACCCTGGTGACCGCGGCGGCGGCCGAGCCGGAGCCCGGCATCACCCCGGTCCCGGTGGAGAGCGCGGCCGAGATGGCGGACGCGGTCAAGCGCCGCCTGCCGGTCTGCGACGCGCTGGTCATGGCGGCGGCGGTCGCCGACTTCCGTCCCGCCGAACCGGCGCCGGGCAAGATCAAGAAGGCGGACCGCCCGGCGCTCACCATTGCATTGGAGCCGACCGAGGACATCCTGGCGGCGCTGGCCGCCGGCCGGGACGGCTGGCAGCGGCCGGCGGTGGTGGTCGGGTTCGCCGCCGAGACCAAACGGCTGCTGGACCGAGCGCGCGGCAAGCTGGAGGCGAAGCGGCTCGACCTGATCGCCGCCAACGCGGTCGGCGCCGACCGCCGGCCGTTCGGCGCGGCGCAAGTCGCGCTGACGTTGATCGATCGGACGGGAGCCGCGGAGCCGCTCGCCGAGATGCCGAAGGAGCAGGCGGCGCACCGGCTGCTCGACCGGGTGGCCGGGCTGTTCGGCGCGGCGGGGCCGCCCGGCGCCTGACGCTTGGCGCCGGCGCGTCGCTTATCGGGTCCTTTTGCCGGACTCCTCTGCCTGCTGCCCCACCGCCTTGTCGTCCCCTTCCCCGTCGGCCATTTGGCCGCTGGCGACTTGGCCGCTGGCGTCCTTCTGGCCGGTGGTGAGCCCCTTCTCGAACTCCGCCTTGGCGCGGCCGACTGAGCGGGCGAACCGCGGGATGGCCGAGGCGCCGAACAGCACCAGGACGATCACGCCGACGATCAGTATCTCCGGATGACCAAGCATGACTTGCTACCTCTCTGCCGCGTCCCCGGACGAGGCGCCGGCAGTATAACCCGGCCGCCCGCCGGCGTCTTGCTCGTCCTCCGGCGGTTGCGTCCGCATCGGATGGATCCGGTCCTCCGGCGGCGCGCCGCGATCGCGCTCGGCAGCCGCGCCGTCGGACGCCGCCTGCTCCGACGCCGGCGCGTTCGCCGCGCGCTCCAACGCGGTGCTCACTTGGCGCATCTCCGCCTTGGCTCGGGCTATGCCGGTGCGGACGCGCCGCACCACCCGGCCGGCGGTGCGCGCGGCGTTCGGCAGCTCGCTCGGTTTGACGAACACCACGATCACCAGCGCTATGGCGGCGATCTCCCAGATGCCCAGACCGAACATCACCCCTCTCCCAGGCGGAAGATACGGGCGATCAGGATGGTCAGGAAGAACATGCCCACCATCGGCAGCGCCAAACTGATCTGCGACACGACGTCCGGCGGCGTGACCAGCGCCGCCAGCGCGAACATGCCGACGATGGCGAAGCGGCTGAACCGCAGCAGCCCGCGGCGGGTCACCACGCCGGCGCGCAGCAGGAGCAGCAGCACCACCGGCATCTGGAACACCAACGCAAAGACCAGCAGCAGCTGCAGCAGGTAGAACACGTTGCGGTCGTAGCTGAGCAGGAGCCCCACCCGCTCCGGGACGAATCCCGGCCCGGTAAGAAACTCGACCGACAGCGGCACCACCCGGTAGTACCCGTAGAGAAAGCCGGCGCAGACCAGCGCCAGGCTGACCGCAAGCGAGCCGGCGATCACGCGCCGCTCCCGCGGCTGCAGGGCGGGAAAGACGAACCGGACCACGTTGTACCCGTGCACGGGCAGCGACACGACCACCCCGGCCAGCAGCGCCACCTTCACGCGTACCAGAAACCCCTCGAACAGCGACGTCGCGTAGAGTTGCTGCTCGCCGAGCCGCGCCCGGATCGGTTCGAGCGGCGCCAGCAGCAGGTCCAGGATCGATTCATGCAGCGCGTAGCAGACGCCGGCAGCCACCGCCGCGGCGGCCAGCGACACGATCACGCGCCGGCGCAGTTCCTCGGCGTGTTCCAGGAACGTCATGCGCGCCGGCGTTGGACGCCGCGGCGTCGAGCGCGGCGAGCGGCGGCTCATCCACGTTGAGCCGCCGGCGCGCGCACCCTGCTCTGCGCCGCGGCGGCCGGGCGCCGGAGCCGCCGGCGGGCCAGCAGCGCGATCGCCGCCAGAAAGACCGCCTCGATGGCGGCGTAGACGAGCAGTCCGGGGAGCACCCCTTCGGTAAAGCCGTAGGAGTGGAGCCCCACCCCGAGCTCGTTGATCCCGAACCAAGCGAGCATCACCACCATGATGCCGATCACCGAGCCGACCGCCATGCCGTACTCGCGGATCATCTTTCCGAGCCGAGCGTGAAACAGCAAGGCGCACCACAGCACGATCATCAGGGCGCCGTTCTCCTTGGGATCCCATCCCCAGAACCGGCCCCACGACTGATCGGCCCAGATGCCGCCGAGCATGGTGCCGGTGAACGACAGGACCAGTCCGAACGCCAGCGCGCCGAACAGCAGCCGGTAGGTCTGGCGCAGACGAGCTTGATCGGCGCGGCCCTCGACGAACTGAAACAGGTAGACGTGGCCGATGAAACCGGCGAACACGCAGGCGCAATATCCGCTGGTGATTACCACCACGTGCGTCGACAACCAGAAGTTGGTGTCCAGGACCGCCTGCAGCTGCCGCAGCGTGTCGCCCTCGGCCGCGAACTTGCCGGAAATCCAGAGCAGCAGAAACCCGATCGCCAATCCGCTCAGCGTACCGATGGCGTTGCCGCGCACGTGGCGCAGATAGAGGCCGGCGCCGGCGGCGCCCCAGGAAACGAACACGAACGTTTCGTACAGATTGGTGACCGGCGGCCGGCCGCTTATGAGCATCCGCAGCACGATGCCGGCGGTGTGGATGGCAAAGCCGAGCGCCAGCGCGCCCAGGCCGGCCCGTTCCGCCAGCGGGCGGCCGACCAGCAGTGCCAGCAGCGCCAGCGCCGCGCCGAGCAGGTAGGCCCAGCGCGCATAGGAGATCGGATCGACGCGGCGGTAGAAGAGCTCCAGCGCCGGTTCGGGCAGGTCCATGGTGGCGCCCAGACGCCGTTCCCGGGCGGTCTCGAACGTGCTCGCGGCAAGATCGAAGCGCGCCTGCCGCCCCTCCACGTACGCGACCTGCATGTCGCGCAGCGCGATCAACTCGTCGCCGGTGACGGCAGCCAAGCCCGGCTCCGCCAGCGCCTGCCACGGACTGAGCCACCGTTCCTGGCCGCCGGCCGCCAACGGAATCAGCGCCAGCGGCAGGCTTCCGTACGCCTGGTCCCACAGCCGCAGGTTCTGCGCCAAGCCGAGCACGATGCGGTCGGCGTCGGCGAGCCGGCCGGATTCGCTGTGGTCGGCGAGCGCCGCGGCGGCGCGCTCCTCCACCAGCGCGCGGCGCAAGGCGACGTCGAGATAGCTGTACGGCCCCGGCGCCGGCAGCTGCAGCGCGGCGGCCGCCGCTTCGGAGTCGACCAGGAACGCCTCCCGGTCCGGGTAGGTGAAGCGGAAAGCGGCGAGCAGCCCGGTGAAGTCCAACAGGTTGTTCCAGATGCGGATCAACTCACGCTGCACCGGATTGCGCTGCTCGGCCGGGACGCCGGCGGCCAAGCCGGCCAGTTCCTCGAGCTCCACCAGGCCGGCGCGCAGCTCCTCGAAGCTGTACCGGCCCCGCCCTCGGGACGGCGCGCCGATCGCCTCCAGCACCTCCGGATGGTCGATCAGGAACACCTCGTCCCGATAGGTCTGCTGCGGGGTGAACAGCACCCGCGCCAGCCAGTCGATCGCCGGCTGACCGGCGTAGCGCTCGCGGCCGGAGTAGCGCAGCAGCGTATTGCGCGCATAACTGTCGAGCGGCTTGGCGCGCCCGTCCTCTATCACCATCAGCGGCCGCAACGCCGCGGCGCTGGTGATCTGCGGCGCCGGCGGCGCGTATCCGGTAGAGCGGTCGCCGCGCCCGAAGCGTCCGATCATCGACAGCGCCAGCACCGCCAGCACCGCCAGCACGCCGAGCAGGAGCAGGCGCGTCGACCGCGCCATGCCGGCGGAGGGGCCGATCAGCGGGGCCGGGCCGGCGCTCACGACGACTCCTGCGCGGCGCCGCGGCGGCGCCGGCCGGGACGGACCAGCGTCTGCACGAAGTGGACGGTCAAGCCGATGGCGATCAGGGCGGTCGCCACGTACGGCACGATGCGGCCGCGATTCTCCACGACGGCGAACGTCGAGTAGGCGGCGCCGGCCGCATCGAAGTCGTAGGAAGCCTGATAGAAGGTGAATCCTTCGAACCGCAACGGCTTGTTCATGGAGATCAGCACCGGCCGCCGCGTGCCGGGCGCCTCCACGACCACGTCGCTCTCGAACGACCGGGGCGTGTCGGTGCCGGGGTAGAACTCGGCGCGGAAGTCCTGCAGGCCGATCAGCGCCGGCAACGGGCGGCGCACGCGGCGCAGGGAGAATGCGTAGCGCCGGCCGCCCAGCGTCACCGGGGTCGGCGCGGGGTCGAGCGCCCACAACGCCAGCCCCGCGCTTTCGGAAGCGCCGCTCACCTGCAGGATCACGCCGGGCTGATTCTCCTCCGGGCGGACCGAGCGCCGCCGCGGCTGCAGGTCGGCGATGCCGCGCGCGTTGAGCAGCGGGCTGGCGCTGCCTTCCGGCGGCAGAAAGGCGTCCGCGCTCGGGTAGTTCTCTTGCACCAGCACGGTCAGACCGAGCGCCGGCAGCGCCACCCGGTCGCCGCGGTCCAGACGCCGCAGGTCGACGGCGCTCACCTCCCGCGTCTCCGTCCCCTCACGCCACGCGGCGACCTCCCACTCGTAGTAGTCGTCGCTGGTGTTGCGCCACTCCCCTTCCTGCAGCCGCAGGTTCGACTCCTGCGCGAAGTAGGAGGTGAAGAACATGCCGAAGAACATCACGAACATGCCGAGATGGATGATCAGGATGCCGACCCTCGACCACCGGTAGACGAACCGGAAGACGGTGACCGCCAGCAGGTTCAGAAACAGCGCCCAGAGCACCAGCTGCGCGCCGGGCAGCGGCACGATGCCGCCCACCAGCGTGACCCAGGCTCCGAAGTAGCGCTGCTGAGCGTCGTAGAGGCCGTGGGACACCTGATGAAAGGTGCCGAGCAGCGTCAGCAGGAGCAGCAGCGCCAAGCAGACCACGGTGACCCGCAGGTCGATCGCCACCCGCACCAGCCGGCTGCGCCGGACCGCCTGGACCAACATCCCGTCTAGCCTCAGTCCCCGTAGGCGCCGTTGCCGTCATCGGCGGAGCGCGGGCGGAGCGAGATGAGGAGGTCGGCGAACGCGTCCCGCTGCCCGGCCAGGACGCGGGCCGGAGCTTCGGCCTTGACGAACAGGGTCTGCCCGCCGTCCGAGGCGATCCCGGTCAGGAACGCCGTATCGTCCCGGCCGGCGACCAGGGGAATGAAGTCGAAGACGGTGAAGTCGAGTCCGCCCCGCACCGACGATGCGCTGCTCAGGAAGGTGCGCAGGCGGTCGGCAGGCAGATCAAGGCCGAGCTGCGTGAGCCACCGCCGCACGTTGGCTTCCACCCCGCCGGCGTCGCCGGCCAGCACCACGACGGTGCTCTGGCCGCCGCCGGGAAGCCCGAACCGCGCTACCCGCAGCCCGTCGCCGGGCAGCTCGCTCCACTCGCTCGGGGTGGCCCACAGCCAGTTCCGTTCCGTTCCCGCGCGCGCGCCGGCGTCGGCGCCGGTCGAATCGAACAGCGCGCCGACCGCCGTCGGTGCTATCGTCACCTCTCGGTAGGTACGGACCTCGACGTCACGGCCGCACCCTGCCAGCGTCAGCAGCGCCGCCGGCAGCATGACCGCCCGCCGCATGGCGGCCGGCCACGTGGCAGCCGGCCACGCGGCCGCAAGGCAGCACCGGGTCACGCCGGAGCGTCATCTACGCCGTCGGCGCCGCCGTCCACGTCCGCCAGACGGCACACGAACGTCACGCCGGACCGCGGCACCGACACGCTCGGAAACTGCTTCCATATTCCGTAGCGCGCCGCCCGCGACAGGTACTCCGCCTTGGAGAGGCCGCCGGCCCCTTCTTCATGCGAGGCCGCGTCCAACAGCAGCAGGGAGCCGTCGCGCTCTTCGAAGAAGCGTCCGACGTACAGGGGGCCATCGGTATCGACCGCTACGGTTATGCCGTGCAGCTCACCGAGATGCCGGTGTTCCGGGGCCGCGAACGATCGTCGGCGTTCAGCCACGTGCAGTCCGCTCTACGCGCCGGTTCGGGTTCGCGGAGTCAGCCGCAGTGGCGGTCGAACAGCTTCCGCAGGTCGGCGGCGATCGACCGCGGATCGCGCCCCTCGATGCGGTGGCGGGGAAACAGGTGCACCAGCTCACCGTCACGGAACAGCGCGAACGAGGGGCTGGACGGCGGATAGTCGGCAAAGTAGCTGCGCGCCCGCTCGGTCGCCTCCAGGTCCTGTCCGGCGAAGACGGTGGCGACGCGTTGCGGCCGGGGTTCCTGCTGCAACGCCAGGGTGACCGCCGGGCGGGCGCTGCCGGCGGCGCAACCGCAGACGGAGTTGACCACCAGAAACGCGGTGCCGTCGGTCTTCGTCATGAACCGGTCGACTTCCTCCGGGGCCTGTAGCTCGGCGACGCCGGCGCGCGCAAGCTCGTCGCGCATCGGCTGCACCATCGCGGGATCGTATGGCATGGGGATTACCTCACTCTGGGGACGGTTGGCGCGCGTGGGCGACCAGCCCGTCCCCGGATGCTGTGTCGCCCGTTACCCTAACGTCCGGCGCGGTGTCTAGTCGACCGGCCGGGACGGCGCCGTTCACGCCGTTTGCGCCGTTGGCCCCGGCGCCGTTCGCGGATGCCGGCCGCTGACCGCAGGCGACCATGCCGCCGAAGCGCCGTTCGCGCCGGCGGAACTCGACGATGGCCGCGTCCAGATCGGCCCGCGTGAAGTCCGGCCAGAGCGTCTGCGTGAAGACCAGCTCGGCGTAGGCGGCCTCCCAGAGCAGAAAGTCGCTCAGCCGTTGCTCGCCCCCGGTGCGCACGATCAGGTCGACGTCGGCCAGCTCGCCGCTGCCGCCGGTGAGCGTGCGGGCAAAGTCGTGCCGCGTCGGCGCGCCGCCGGCCGGCAACCGGGCGGCCGCGGCCAGGATGGCGTCCCGCGCCGAGTAGTCGGCGGCGATGCGCAGCAGCAGCCGGTCGCAGGTCCGCGTCGCCGCCTCGCTCCGCGCGATCTCGCGCTGCAACGCCTGCGGGAAGCGGTCGCGGCGGCCGATGAACGAGATGCGCACCCCCCGCCGCTGGCAGCTGCCGGTCTCCCGCTGCAGGTACCACTGGAACAGCCACAGCAGGATCTGCACCTCACCGGACGGCCGGCGCCAGTTGTCCGAGGAGAACGCATACAGCGTCAGCACGCGGATGCCGAGGTCGGCCGCGCACTCGACCGCCCCGCGCACGGCGTCGGTGCCGGCCCGGTACCCGTCGTAGCGCGACAGGCGCCGCGCTTCGGCCCAGCGCCGGTTGCCGTCCATGATGATGCCGACGTGCCGCGGCCCGGCGCCGCCCGAACCGTTGGCCCCGTTCGAGCCGTCCGCCGCCTTTGCGGTGCCGTTTGCCGTCCCGTTCCGTCCGTTGACGCCGGACATCACGATTCCGGTCCGTTCATGCAGCGCGGTATCGACCGAACGGACGCCGGCGGCAACTCCCCGCCCACGATGCAACGACGGCGCGCGCCGCCCGTTCCATCGCCGCACGGATGAACCGCAGCTCGTCCGCCGCGCGCCGGTCCATCGCCATCGGAGTTGCCATCGCGCGAAAGTATGTCACCGATACGACCAAGTTTCAAGCAGCCTGCTCTGCCAAAGCGGGAACCCGCCCCGCCGGCCGCGCCGGGCCGGGCTTCCAGCCCCGAGTTACCGCTCAACCGGGTCACCCGGTTCTGCGGCCGGACCTCCGGCCGGATCGCCGCCCGGTCCGCCGGCGGCTTCCCGGCCGGCGCCGGCGGCGGTCTCCGTATCGGGGTTCGGGGCGGTCAGCTCGTCCCCTTCGCCGGCAAGGCCGCGGCGCTTCACGCGCACCGCCCACAGCCGGCGCGCCAACTCCTGCATGTCGGTGGCGCTGTCGGTCTCGTCGACGATCTCCAGGCCGAGCAGCGTCTCCACCAGGTCTTCGACCGTGACGATGCCGGCCGTCCCGCCGTACTGGTCGACGATCAGGGCGATGTGCTCGTGCCGCCCCAGCAACCGGGAGAACGCCGCGCGCAACGACAGCGTATCGGGCAGCGGCAGGATGTCGCGGCGTAGCGAATCGACGGTGCGGTCGCCCTCTCCGCGCGCCACCCCGAGCAGCAGCTCGTAGCGCAGCACGTAACCGGTGACCGAATCGATGCTGCCGCGGTAGATCGGGATCCGCGACGGCCGCAGATCGGCGGCGGCCGCCTCCGCCAGCGTCTGCGACTCGTCGAGCGCCGCCACCACCGTCCGCGGGGTCATGGCGTACCGCACGGTCCGTTCCCCGAACCGCATCACGCTGTCCAGGATTTTCGACTCGTCCGCCTCGATGACGCCGTGGATGCGGCCCAGGTCGGCGATCGCTCTGATCTCGCCCCGGCTGACGCCGGCGGCCGACCGGTCGCGGGCGATCAGGGCGGCGATGCGGTTGGCGAACAACACCATCGGATACATGACGACGATCAGGCCCTGAATCGTCCACGCGGCCGGCGTCGCCAGACGGCGCCAGTAGGTGGCGCCGAGCGTCTTGGGAATGATCTCCGAAAAGATCAGCACCAGGAGCGTCAAGACGGCGGAGACCACGCCGACCGGCGCGCTGTCGAACACCTCGCCGGCCCGCCACCCCACGGCCGACGCGCCGGCGGTGTTGGCGATGGTGTTCAAGGTGAGGATGGCCGCGAGCGGCCGGTCCATGTCGTTCTTGAGCCGCTGCAGCAGCTCCCCGATGCGGCGTCCGGAGCGCCGCTCGGCGGCCACGTAGCTGGGAGTGATGCTCAGGATCACCGCCTCCAGCACGGAGCAGAGAAAGGAGAACAGCAGCGTGCCCGCCGCCAGTATCAGCAGGAGCGTCATGGCCCGCCTACGGCAGGAACGGCCGCTGGCCGGCGCGCCACAGATAGCGCTCCGACAGCACGTTGAGCGGCTTGGCCGCCAAGTTGAAGTTGTCGGCCAAGTCGGCCAGGACGGCGTCCGTGCGCAGGTCCTGGGCGGCCCGCTGACGGGACGCCAACCGATAGAAGCGCGTCCCGTTGTCCATCCACTCGGCGCGCACCGCGGCGGCGGTGCGGCCGCCGGTGGCCCGCAGCCGTTCGGGAAAGACGCCGATCGTGAACAGGCAGAGGTCCGCGACGCGCTGATACGCCGAATACCGCTCCGGCTCGCCGGCCAGCGCCGCCGCTTGAATCAGCCCGTGCAGGTCGAGCGTGTCGAAACGGAGCGACCGCGCCCGCCCGCGCTCATCGGCGACCGCCGCGGTGACGTGGCGCACGGGGACGAACGACACGAGCAGCAGCACCAGGTAGTCGAACACCTGCGGTCTGGCCAGGAACGCGAGCGCCACCCCGGCGTCGAACACCACCGCCGCGTGCCGGCCGGCCGCCTCTACCGTGAACCGCCTGGACGAAAGGTCCCGCCGGACGCGCGCCACCAGCACGGAGAAAAACAGCAACGGCGAAACCCGCAGCAGCGGCTCATCCACGTGCAGCACCGCGTCCGCCAGCCGTTCCGAGACCAGCATGCCCTCGCGGATCTCCCGGTCCTCCCGGAACGCATCGCCAAGGCGCCCCCGCACGTGGTGCGCGGGCGCCACCGCGTGCAGCACGAACGCCACGTCCGCGTCAGCGTACGATCGGCCAAGATCGATCAAGCCGCCCCATCCTATACGGTAAACCGGTGAGCGCGTCCACCCCGCAGTTTACGCTGCTGGTCCGGCAGCACGTCCAGATTCGGTTTGAACATCACCGCGGCAGACGCCGGACCGGCAGCGGCGGCGCCGTTTCGAAGCCCAGCCGCAGATGCCAGAACGACCACGACCGGGCGTTGAATATGCCGACCGGCGGATCGCGCAGCACGGCGCGCAGCTCATCCGCGGAAGCCGCGGCCAGCATCCAGCGCACGTCCTCCACCGTGCCCAACGTCATGAGCTGCGCCAGAAACAGCTTCCGGTCGGCAAGCGTCTCCTCCGGCGGCTGCCACCAGACGTACTTCCGGGCCATGTCCCGAACGCGAGCTTCGCACGCCGCGCACGCCACCTCCGCCATCCGATCATCCTGGCAATTCGTTTGCCTCGGCGCCGGCAACCGTCCAAGCGGACACCTTTTCCAACACGTCTTCTCGCACCCGTTCGCAATAGTCGACGATCCGGCATCGATCGAACAGCAAACCCGCATCGCTCACAGTTTCATACCAACGATCCGATCGCGATAGGGCTTCCGCCACAAAGAACATGCGCACGGGCACAAACGCCGGAGACTTACGAAGCCACTTGCGGCAGAACGAATCCGGTTGGAGCTGAGTAACCGCATCTCTGTAATGGGTTCCGGTCTTGCATTGGCCGAATGCGATCAGTTTTCCCGGGCAGCGGTCCGCGAAGTGCTTCCATACAACAACGTCCAATTTACCGTCTTTCGCCGTAGGCCGCTGATCGGAGTCGTTACGATAGCCACCGCCCTCCCGCAGTCGGTTACAAAGTTCACCGACGCGATGCCGGAAACCATATCCGCCGCCGCTACCGAAGACCAGGCTCTCAGCACGGTCACCAAAATACTCTCGTGCGGATTCCGCGGCAAGCTCTTCCAAAAGCGAGGTTCCGTCGATGCAGGCATTGCGCCGATCACTCCGCATGTCCAGCCGCGTGGCCAACAGCAGGTAACGATAGACGACGAATCTGCGACTGTCACGGTCTTCGAGCATGGACAATCTGTTTCCTGTCGAGTCAGTCTCGAACGGATAGCCTCTCCGACACGCTTCCTTACGCCGCTCGATTTCTCGATATGCGTCTTCGACGACGCCATCTACATCGTCTTCCTCCGGAACGCCGCCCGAGTAGTCGTTCTCGTCAAGCCGGCCGAGGACAGCTCTGACGTCGTTGATCGACGTGCCGCCTTGTTTCCAGCACACCAACTCGACAAAGTCGGCAATCTCGTGGGCTGGCGCACGCGGGGACGGCGAATCCGGCCACTTGAACATCAGTCGGCCTCGGCTACACGACGTCTCTTTCGCCTGTTGCCCTTTCGACTCATCTGTTCGTAGAGATCGTCCGCAAGGTCGGCCACGGTGTCCGCAATTCTCAGCAGCTCACCGGAACCGTCGTACCCGGTAGAGAGCATGCTGTGAGCTTTCTGAAGACTGCGCTTCGACGCAAGCAAAGACTCCTCGAATACCGACGATGACGGGCGGCTCAGCTCGAAGGCGCCCGCAAGGTCTCCGTTGTCACGAAGCGCTGCAACTGCTTCCCTGCTGCTCAAGACCGAATCGAGTTGGCGAAGATGGGGATTCTGCGTCTCGATAACGGGAGGACGGTCTTGGTTCTTGCTACCGTACATCCACAGAAAGAGCTCGCCAAGCTCAGCTTTCCGTTCAGCAGGTATCGGATCATGAGATTCCATGAAATCGGATGGCAACCCGATGAAGTCGCGAATTCCAGAGTAGTTGAGACCGGTATAAATGTGGGAAAACGAGAAATGGTTTCTCCACCGATCGTCGCGGCTGAACACTCCCATTCGCTCGGCTTGCTCGATCACCATGAGACCTCGAAACAATCTCTGTACGGTTTGGTGGGTGTCGCCGATCTGCTGGGCGATGCCTTCAAGCGCTATGCCATAATCTCGGTGTACGTCGGCGATGTACCGAGCCTTCGCATAGCTGCTCCACTTTGCAGGACCATTGACGTGTTTGAAGCCAAGATGCCGCCACGAATCTCTGCGTGTGCCGTACACGACCGGGATATCACGGAGTTTTGCCTTCTCTTCTGCGGAAACAACCGGTATATCTGTCGCCGACAGATCGAACCCGTCGGGATCCAACAGGATTCTCACCGCGGCAAGCCGCCGGTTTCCTTCGATGACTACATTCTTCCGGTTCTCCTTCGACACGATAAGAGGTTCGTGGCTGAAGAACCCGCTGGCCGCGATGGACAATACGAGCTCACGAACGTCCATCGCTTCCCATAGCACCTTGATCACGTCCATCTCCGTTGCGGAACCGGTCAACTGGAACTCCGGCAACCGAGGGTTCTTGAGATCGAAATCGAGTTTCGACACCGCTACCGTCTTGACGGAAACGTCGTCCATGGGACCTCCGTTACGCAGCAGCATGAACGCGGCCCTGCGCGGCCGGGGCAACCGATTCAGGAAGACGCACATGCGAAGGAGCGATCATGATTTCGTGCGTATGACGTTTTCGGTGCAGGCTGTATCGGATGGGAATGCGGCTGACAGCGCAGAACGAGTACAAGCCGCGTATCGGGTCAGCATCGTCGTAAGACATGATCCATTTGAGTGTAGCCTGACGCTTCATGTACCGGGCAAGATGCTTGTGGTCCTGGCTTCCGTAATGATTCAGATAGAGACGGTTGCCGTTGGAGTAGTAAGGAGGGTCAAGATACGCGAAGACTCTGCGGCGCGCGGACGTTCGAGGCAAATGCCGGACCAGGAAGGCTTCCGCATCCATGTTCGTGACGTGAATGTGTTTACGCTTTAGCGAAATAGCAGTGACACGAGCCGCTAATGCGTCGCGGTTGAAACGCGCATCTATCTTCCATTCGCCCTGTTGCCCACGACCCCCGATCGGGCGGGCGCGTAACAGTACGCCGGATCGGTTACAGCGATTCAGGTAGAAGGTGGCGAAACCGAGTTCGAACGATTTGTTCGTATCGCCCTCAATGTAGATGCTTTGCTGCTTGTCCCACTCCGATATGCTCAACGGGACGGAGCGGATGGCGCCGGCGAATCGTTCGGACTCATTGAGCACGGCGTTCCAGAATGCGGTGATCCGCGTGTCCAAGTCGTTGAGTCGGAGTTCGGACACCACTCCGTCATGAAGCAGGCGCAACGCCGCTCCCGCGCCCCCGGCGAATGGTTCGTAATACGTACATCCGGAAAGACCGTTCATTTCGATTGTTTGCTGCAGTAGAGACGCGATGGCTGCCTTTCCGCCGGGATACCGGAGTGGGCTGTGGTACCTCATGTCGAGCAGGACCGCGAGCGATCGTCTGCGTAGGAGGGGATGTGGAGCACGGGGCCATCATACCGCACGCGGGGGCGATGGGCACGCGGTACCCGGGTCAGGTGGCGTCGTCATCGAGGAGGCCGAGTTCGCGGAGGGGCTCCAGGACGTTGTGCTCCAGTTTGGCGGAGTCGAGGGAGCCGGTCTGATTGGCGGCCTTGATGCTGATGGTGACTTCGCCGGCCAGCTCGGCGAGGTTGGCGAGGGCGCGCCACGCCTCGTACAGCTCGCCGCTGCCGGCGGTGAACGAGATTGCCAGGTCGCCGGCGGTTCCGGGGGCGGAGCGCGGGGAATCATCGGGACCGTCGGTGGTTCCGGTACCGGCGCCGGTGGGTTGGCGGACTTCGCCTCCGGTGGCGGCGATCCCTTGCAGCGTCTGCGCCGGCGTGGCGTCGCCGGCCCCGGTCGCGGTCGGGACGGCCGGCGCGGGCGTTGCGGCGGGTTCCGGCAGCGCGGCGGGCAGGATGAGGAAGCCGGAGTCGAGGTCGATCTCGTCAGCGGCAACGGCGCGCTCGAAGGCGATGCGGCTGCGGTCGAGGCGGTAGCGGCCGTCCTCGCCGAGCGGCGGGCGGGCGGTGGCGTAACCGAACAGGCCGGTCTCCACGCCGCGCGCGATAGCGGCGCGCACCACGCCGGTGGAGCGCAGGCGCGGGAAGCCGAGGAACGAGAAGAAGCCGGCGACCACCTCGGCGGTCGGGATGCCGGGCGCGGCGCCGTCCCGGCCGACGTTGAACAACTCGATGATCTTGCCCGGCGCGACGGTGTCGAAGACCCGGCGCCGCACCTCCGCCAGCAGCTCCATCAGCCGCTGGTGGATCAGGGCGCGCTTGCGCGCGTCGAGGGTGTTCCGTAGCGGGCGCCCGCCCATGGCGACGGTTTCCAGGGCCAGCGCGCCGGCGCCCGACTCCGGCAGCAGCGCTGCCGCGTACAGCCCCAGCAGCGCCGACTCGGCGGCGGTCTCCTCGGTCGCCGCCCGCTCCTTGAGCTGGCTGCGCTGCGCCGCGGTGAGGTTGTGCTGCCGCGACCGTTCGCTCACCCGCTCCACGGCCAGCGCATAGCGCACCGCCCGGCGCAATCCCCGGATGCGGTCCGGGTCGGGCACGGCGAGCGCCAGACCGTTGCGGTACTCGCGCGCCCGCGGCCCGTGGTTCTCGCACAGATCGCGCGCGGCCGCCTGCTGCTCGGCCGCAGAGCCGGCGGCGAACTCCAACGGCAGGTAGGCGATCAGGAAGCGCGCGTCGCGGTCCGGCACGTCGGCCGAGCGCTCCGGCCAGACGTGGGCCGGCTGGCCGGCAAGTCGTTCTTCGATCAGCGCCCGGATGCGGGCGCGCACCCGACCCTCGTCCCGCGCGACCGCGTCCGCCTCCTGCTCGACCAGCAGCGTCACGTTGGGGTCGCGCTTGAAGCAGTAGCGCGCGCCGTCGAAGTGGAGATACAGGCACTGCTCCCGCAGCTCCTTGAGGCACGCCTGCGCGGTGGTGCTGTCCAGGTCGGGACCGATGCTCACCCCCAGCAGCTCGGACTCGGTGACGCCGGGGGGCAGCGGGTCGCCCTCGTCATCATCATCGCCGCCCGCCCGGCGCAGCCCGCCGAACGAGTAGAGCAGCATGATGGTCGCCAGGCGGGTGGCCGGTTCCTTGCCGGCCTCCGACGTCACCTCCCGCGCGCGCCGCCGGTCGATGCGCGGCGCGCGCGCGTTGCCGCCCACGAAGTCGTGCTCCAGACACGCCTGAAAGTCCTCCCGCTGCCCCACCTCCTTGAAAAACGCGAGGCGCACCTCGGCGTCCCGCAACGGCACGTCGCCGGGGCCGAGCAGCAGGCGCGACCGGCCCGCGCGGTGCGCGGCGCGCAGGCAGGCCGCCAGAAAGCGCAGGGCGCCGCGCGTGCGCTGGAAGTCCGGGACCGCCGCCCAGCGTTCCCGCATCAGGTCGATCAGCGCGGGATGGAAGGGATAAGCGGCGCTGATCCGGTCGCGCAGCGCCATGCCTTCCTCCTCCGCCTGCCGCCGTTCGGCGTCGCCCTGCGCGTACGCCTGCCGCATCCGCGTGAACACCTGCCGGTACGCTTCGGCCACGCTCCCCGCGGCGTTCGCGTCCGGCGCCGCGGCCAGCAGCCGCCGCCGGATCACGTGGAGGATTTCGTTGCCGGCGACCGGCTCCCGCCGCTGGTCCTTGCGGGCGGCCAGGTGCTCGACGGTCTGCAGCAGCCCCGTGTACTCAAGCGACTCGCGCGCGCTCGACTGCAGCGAGTACACCAGCACCGCGTCATCGACGGCGCCGACCGCCACGGTGAGCCGCTTCAGGAACGACAACGTCTCGTCGCGCAGGGTGGTCTGGCCCACGCGCACGCCGCCGGCGCTGATCAGGTATTCCAGGATTTCATCGAGGAGGATGAGGCTCGGCCCGCGCCGCAGCAGCTCGATCAGCACGTCGCCGCCGGGCGCCACGCGCGCTTCGTCCTGGCGCCGCAGCAGGGCGTAGCCGTCCGCCCCGCCGAGCGCCCAGCCGATCCATCCCCAGATCGTCCGCGCCGTCACCTCCGCCTGCGGCGCGCGCTTGCCGGCGGTGGCGTCGAAGAGCTGGCCGTCCACCACCGCCGCCCGCACCCGCTCCGGGCGCGGCAGGCCGTCCGCCTCCGGCAGCGCGGCGAGGGCGTCCCGCGACCGGGCGGCGTGCAGCAGCGCGGCGAGCGTGTGCGACTTGCCGCCGCCGAACGGGGTCATCAGCTTGAGCACGCGGTTGCCGCGCGCGCCGGCCAGCCGGCTCAGCACGTCGGCGAGCAGCGAGCGCAGCCCGGCGGTGAGGTAGGAGGCGGCGAAGAAGCTGCCGGGGTCGCGGTACACGGCGGGCACGCGCGGCAACTCGGCGTCCGGCGCGCCCCGCTCCCTGCCGGTCAGATAATCGGACAACGCCCCCAGGTCGAGCGCGAAGACGTCGTCGGAAAACTCGTCCGCCAGGACGTCCGGGTGCAGAGCGGCGCATTCGATCCAGGGCCGTAGCGGCGTGCCATTCATCGTTGTTACTCCCTTACTCCAAGGACTCCCAGGCGAGTTTCTGTTGACCGGTCAGGCGGTCGGTGTCGCCCGCGAGCGAAGCGTGTTCGATGACGCTCCGCCAGTTGGCGTTGAGCCGGGCGCAGGCGCGCTGCTCGGCGCTGGCGGCGGCCCCGGTTTCCCGCAGCTCGGAGCGGCCGTGCACGGGGCCCGACAGCGCCTCGGTCACCAGCCGGAGCTGCTCCTGGTTGGGGCGCGCCGCGGCGAGATACTCCTGCAGCTCCGCCGGCCGGTTGTCGAGCAGCCAGAGCACCCGGTGGAGGACGTCGACGAGCGGCGCCGGTCGGTCGGGCTCGGCGCCGCCTACGGAGGCGTGGCCGCCGCGCTCCTCGTAGGTGCGCACGCGGAACTTCGTACCGGCCTTCTCCACCGGCGCGGGTGCTGGCCCGGCGGTTCCGCCGGCGCCGCCGATCTCGATGCCCTGCGCCTGGCAGAAGACGTAGGCTTCGCCGGCGTCGATGCTCCACTCCCGGTAGCTGAAGCGCCACAGGATGTAGAACCGCGTGAGCGCGTCGACCGACCCGACCGCCGCCTGCGGCAGCCCGAAGATTTCCTCGAGAATCACCTCCAGGACCACGCCTTCCACTTCCCTCAAAAACCGCTCCGCGGGGACCGGCTCGCCGTTGGCGTACTCGACGGCGGCGAAGCGGGTGTAGGCGCGCAGGCCGGCGCCGACCGCGGCCATCAGCAGGTCGGCGCCGCCGATGCCGGAACCGCCGGCCCACAGGGTCCGCACCCGTTCGCGGGCGATGCGGTGCAGTTCCGGCGCCACTTCGGTCTCGTAGCGGCCGGTCGCCGCTTCCTCCCGACGCCGCGCGACGAAGAAGATGCTGTCGGAGAGCGCCGCGGCGCCGTGCGCGTTGACGCGGCCGCGTGATTCGGTCTGCACCGGCCACGCTTCGGTGACGGTGAGTCCGGCGTCGATCAGGGCGCGGATCAAGGTGGCCCAGCCGGCGGTGGTGCGATGCGCGTAGACGCAGACCAGCGGCGCGCCCGGCTTGAGCACGCGCCGAATCTCGGCGAAGGAGCGGCGCATCAGTTCCTGGTAGTGCGCGTCCGCCTTGGCGGCGTCGCCGCCGTGCTGGCTCGGTTGCGCGACCGCCTCGCGGCGCTTGGGCGGCGCCGCCAGCGTAAAGTGTTCGGGGTAGAGGTCGCCGAGGATGCGCTTCAACCAGACGTAGAAGAACGCCGACAGGTCGGCGTAGTAGATGCTGCTGTAGTACGGCGGATCGGTAATCACCGCATCGAAAGTTTCGTCAGCGTAGAACAGCTTCTCAGCGTTGCCGCGGGTCACCACCGACGGCTTGCCGACGCGAGCAAGCTCCCGAATGCAAAACGCCTCCCGTTCCAGCGCAAACGGCAGACTCCCCGTGGTTGTTGCGAACGGATTGATGTCAGAGAAGTCGTAGATCATCTTGAGCGCCTGCCGGTCGCCGACTGCGCCTCTGGTGATCTGATCGCTCGGTTCCCATCGGGAAAACTTGTTGAGCATTATGACGAAGCGGCCGAACGCCATTGCAAACCAGGTCACCAGCGCCAGCGCTCGATCTTCCTCCTCGCCGTCCCGGATCATCTCGCCGTGTAGTTGCCGTATCTGCTTGATGAGCGTGAACAACACCAGCAGTTGCCGCGCGGTAAACATGTCCCGGTAGTGCTCAAAGCCGTATGCCGGCAGTTGGTCGCGGAGCTTCCCCTGCAGCGTCTCACCGGGAAGCTCGCAGCCGAGTTCGCGTTCCAGATCGGCCAAACGGCGCTCTATCTCCTGCTCCGAAGGCATCGCCGCCGCGTCAGGTCTCAGGTACAGTTTAGGGTAACGCTTCTTTACCCCTCCCCCCCCCCCCCCCCCCCCCCCCCCCCCCCGGGAATTTTGACAGCAGTGCCTACGACCGCCGCCAGCGACTCGCCCATCCGCCCGGCGGTCGCCATCTCCTTCACGTGATCGGCAGGCGCCGGCGTGTTGCACGCAACGCACACCGCCTGCCCGGAGCCGGTCTGCTCGGTCTGCGCCGCCACGTCGCCGGCGCTCGGTCCCGACACGATGTCCCAGCGCAGCCGGTTCCGGCCGTCGATACGGGGGATGGCGGCCACCGCCCGGCCTCTCTTGCGCAACCACGCCTGCCGCACCAGCGGCACCGGCGCGCCGCAGCCGGGCCGCCGGCACGGCACGGTGCGCGCCCAGACGTAGGCCACCGGCTCGGTGCGGGTGTCGAGATCGGCCCCGTCGTCCGCGAACAGCGGCGTCTGCGCCGCCACCGCCGGATCCGCTTCCCGGACCGGCACGGCGGGGTACAGGTCGCCCACCTCCCGCCGCATCCGCTCAAGCAGCACCGCGCTCCACCGCTCGAAGTCGTCGGCAAGCCCGCCGCCGTACCGCTGCGGGTACACCAGCGTGCACAACTCGATCAGATGCGCCACCGGGTTGTAGTCGATGGCGTGGCTCTCGCAGCCGAGGCGCGCCGCCTCCAACGGCGCCGCCCCGCCGCCGGCGAACGGATCGAGCACCTTCGGCGCCCGCCCGCCGTGCAGCTCCCGGATGCACACCGCCGCCTTGCTGACCGTATCCGGGTCCGGCCGGTACGCCGCCAACCGCGCGACGAAGGCCGCCGCCGCCTCACGTTCCGCGCCGTTGCGCGGCGCCGGCGCCAGCGCCGCGTACGTCGCCGCCCGCATCGCCGTTATCGGCCGCCGCGCCGGCCAGTAGTGCACCAGCTCCACGTACCGCCGCGGATGCAGCTTCTCCCCGGACGCAATCGCGTTGAGCACCTCCAACGGCAGATAATCCTCGATCAGCCGCCGGTCTTCGCCCGGCAACCTCACCCGATCGGTCGGCCGGCGGCGCGCACGACGCCGGCGGCGGCAGCCGGCACCCTATTCCTGCTCGACGTCCGGCCGGCGGCTCAGCAGCGCCTCGAGCTCGGCCAGACGCGCCTCCGCCGCTTGGCGCGCGGCCGCTTCCCGCCGGCGCGCAGCCGTTTCCTGGCGCAGGCGGGCTTCCGCCTCCTGACGCGCGGCCGCTTCCTGCCGACGGGCGGCCGTTTCTTGCCGGACGCGGTCTTCCGCCGCCCGGCGCGCGGCCGCTTCCTGCAGGAGTTGGTCGTCGGTCTCCGCCAAGTCCGGCAGATCCTCCCCGGTCTGCGGGTCGTGGAACCGCAGCCGCTCCTCCGCTACCTGCACCCGCAACTCCAGTCCCAGCACCTCGCTCCGCAGCGCCAGCGTTCCGTCCGCCAACTCCCGCACCGGCAGCGGCTCGTAGTCGCGGCCCACCAACGTCAATCCCTGCAGCGGCGGGTCCAGATAATCCCGCGTCGGATCGTACTGGCAGTACTCCCGCACCCCCAGCCGCCGATACAACCGCCGCTTCTCCTGATCCTCCCGCCACGTACTCTTCGACGTGATCTCCAACACGAAGTCCGGCGCCTTCGGTTCCTTCCACAGAAAGTATGACGAGCGCTTGACGTCGCGCGCCCCGAACACCACGAACACGTCCGGCGCTACACTCTTGCGATCAGGTCCCTCGTCGTAATAGATCAACAGGTTCCCGGATACGTACACGTCCGGGTCGTTGCGAAAATAGCGCCGCAGCCGGTCCACGGCGTAGATGAGCGGGTGCAGTTGAAAATCGCTTTCGGCCATCGGCTTGCCGTCGGAACTGGGGTAGTCAACCGCCGCCGCTACCGGCGCGCTGAGTGAACTTGCCATCGACCACGCCTCCTGACGCCGCCCACCATAGCACGCCGGCCCCCGCCGCGACAGTCCCGGCACGGCCTCAATCCGCGGTCGGCCCTCACTCACGGGTCAGCCCGTACCCGGCAGCCCGCAATCGACGTAGCCCATCTCGGCCAGAAATCGCGACGGCTCCTTTTTCCGCGCCCCGGTACCGCCGCGCTCACACGCCGCCGTGCTCCGGTAATGGCCACGTAACACTCGCGAGCCACCAGTGAAGGCCGGCGTCCTATCCGTTCTCACCGTCCGTCCGGCGGCTCAGCAGCGCCTCGAGCTCGGCCAGCCGCGCTTCCGCCGCTTGGCGGGCGGCCGCTTCCTGCCGGGCGCGGGATTCCGCCGCCTGCCGCGCAGCCGCCTCCTGCCGGCGGGCGGCCGCTTCCTGCTGGCGCGCCGCCGTTTCCCGCCGCAGGCGGGATTCCGCCGCTTGGCGGGCGGCCGCTTCCTGCAGGAGTTGGTCGTCGGTCTCCGCCAAGTCCGGCAGATCCTCCCCCGTCTGCGGATCGTGGAACCGCAGCCGCTCCTCCGCTACCTGCGCCCGTAACTCCAGCCCCAGCACCTCGCTCCGCAGCGCCAGCGTCCCGTCCGCCAACTCCCGCACCGGCAGCGGCTCGTAGTCGCGGCCCACCAACGTCAATCCCTGCAGCGGCGGGTCCAGATAATCCCGCGTCGGATCGTACTGGCAGTACTCCCGCACCCCCAGCCGCCGATACAACCGCCGCTTCTCCTGATCCTCCCGCCACGTACTCTTCGACGTGATCTCCAACACGAAGTCCGGCGCCTTCGGTTCCTTCCACAGAAAGTATGACGAGCGCTTGACGTCGCGCGCCCCGAACACCACGAACACGTCCGGCGCTACACTCTTGCGATCAGGTCCCTCGTCGTAATAGATCAACAGGTTCCCGGATACGTACACGTCCGGGTCGTCGCGAAAGTAGCGCCGCAGCCGGTCCACGGCGTAGATCAGCGGGTGCAGTTGAAAGTCGCTTTCGGCCATCGGCTTGCCGTCGGAACTGGGGTAGTCAACCGCCGCCGCTACCGGCGCGCTGAGTGAACTTGCCATCGACCACGCCTCCTGACGCCGCCCACCATAGCACGCCGCCCTGCAACGTCACCCGGTCTCCGGCTGCTCGCGCGCGGCCTGCTCAATGGCGGCGGCCGGGACGTCATAGTAACGGGAAAGGGCGGCCTCCTGCTTGGCGTGGTCGAGCCGGCGGGCGGGGTTGCGGATCATCAGCGGGCGCGGGGCGGGGGCGTCCAGCGGGTCCCACACCACGTACAGCCAGTAGGTGTCGCCGAGCTGTTGCGCCCGGTACCATTCGTTGGTGGTGAGGCGGACCGGCCGGCCGCGGCGGCGGCCCTTTACCTCGATGCGGCGCACGCCGGCCACCGGATCGCGGTAGCCGGTCTGCGCGTCCGGCGGCGCCAAGCTGCGGACGTCGAATCCGATCTTCTGGCGCCCGACGCGCGTGCACTCGCGGCCGCGGCTCTCCTCGTAGGCGATGACCACGTCCTCGGCGGCGCGTTCGATCCGCTGCCGCAGCCTGGCGTCCGGTTCGCCGGCGGCATCGCCCGGCGCGCCGCCGGCGCCCGCCGCGTCCGGCGGCAGCACCAGGCAACTGGCCAGGCGCCGGGCGGGGCCGTGGCGGGCGACGCGCATCCGTTCGATCCCGGCCAGCCGGCCGGCATGGGTGCGCTGCAGGTCATCGAGTTCCCGCTCCGCCTGCTGCCGCGCGAGCGCTACCTGCGGCTCGCTCCGCTCGCGGGCGCGCAGGTCCATCACCCGGTCCTGCGCCGCCCGGCGCCGCGCCGTGAACGACTTCTCCAAGTACTCGCGCGCCACGTCCGCATAGCGCCCGCGCTCGCGTTGCGCGTCCTGCCGCCGCTCCATCTGGACCGTCGCCTTCACGTAATCGTCGATGGGCCGCAGATCGGCTTCGGGGAGCGCCGCCGGCGGCTGCGGATGCGCGGGCAGGTCGAGCAGCGCGTCCGCCGGCGCCACGCAACAGCCGCCGTCACCGCCCGCCCCGGCGCCGGCCTCCTCGCGCACCGCCACCAGTTCGGCGTGCACGACCGCCGCGCCGCCGCCCGGGGCGTGCCCGCGGATCGCGATCTCGTAGAAGTGGAGCCGGTACGGCGCCTCGGCGGCGGCGTCCACGTATACCGCCGTGCCGCCCGCCAGCTCCTGCAGCAGCTCCTGCATCTTCTCGTCCACCGCTCCGTACAGCGGATGGCCGGGGCCGAGCAGCACCGCGTCCTGATGCGCGGCCTGCTGCAGGTGCTCCTTGTAGCAGGTCAGCTTGCGGTAGCCGCCCTCCGGCCTGCCGAGCCGGCGCACCGACGCCAGGCGCTCCGAACGCAGTTCGGCGCGCACGCGGGCGATCCGCCACAGCCCATCCGCGCGCGCTTCCACGCGCTGGCCGACCGCCGCCGCCGCGTTGAGGAAGTGAGACTCGACGTAGCGCGGCATCAACCGCCGCTCCTCCGCCTCCAGGTTGGCCTGCGCGAAGGCCGGGAAGTCGACGTGGGCGCGCGCCAGGGCGATGCCGCTCGCGTCCTCGTACTGTTCCAGCAGCCGCGGATCGACCTGCTCGATCTCATCGAGATATGTCTCCAGCCGCCGCGGCTCGTACGCCACTTCGCGCAGCATCTCCGGCAGGTCGATCCGGTTGAGCGCGAGCACCTCGCCCACCACGTCGAACACGCGGTCGCCGAGCGCGCTCCGCATCCGCTCCAGCTTGCTCAGCAGCCGCTCCAGGATGCGGCCCTCGATCACCGGCTGCCCATCCTCCGACGAGGCGGCGACGAAGTTGAAGGCGTACACGTCGCGCGCCTGCCCGATGCGGTGGATGCGCCCCAGGCGCTGCTCCAGGCGGGTCGGGTTCCAGGGCAGATCGTAGTTGATCAGCAGATGGCAGAACTGCAGGTTGATGCCTTCGCCGGCGGCCTCGGTGGCCACGCACACCTGCCGGCCGGTCAGGAACGCATCCTGCATCCGGCGGCGCTCCTGCGGGTTCATCCCGCCGTGGATGGCGCAGGTGGAGTAGCCCCACGCTTCGAGGTGCTCCCGCAGGTAGTCGAGGGTGTCGCGGTGCTCGGTGAAGATGAGCAGCTTGCCGCGCCCATCCTGCAGCTCGGCGAATTCCGCCCGCTCCAGGCATTCCCGCAGCGCGCGCAGCTTGGAATCCCGCCCGCCGGCGCGGACGCGGCCCACGCGCGCCGAAAGCTCGTCGAGCGCGGCCACCTCCGCCCGGAGGTGATCGAGCTCGACCAGCGCGGTGACTTGGCCGGTGAGCTCGTCGCGGGCGTCATCATCCAGGTCGTCCTCGTCCTGTTCGGGGTCGGTCCGGCGGCCGGCGAGTTGGGCGAGGCGCCGCGCCCGCGCGGCCGGCGGCAGCCGTTCCAGGTCGGCCAGCAGGTCCCGGAGCCGCCCCTGCCGGCGGCGCAGCGACTCGTGGATGGCGCGGGTGGAACTGGCCAGGCGGCGCTGAAACACGGTGCGCACCAGGGCGACGCTGTTCTTGCGGCGGCCGCTCGCGTGCGGCAGGAACTCGTTGATGTACGCGGTGACCGCCTGGTAGACCGCGTACTCCTCCGGGCCGAGCTCGAAGCTGACGGTGCCGACGCGGCGGTCCGGGAACAGGCGGCGGCCGTGCCCGTCCTTCAGGTCTTCCTTGAGCCGGCGCAACGCCCACGGGCAGTCGTCGCCAAGGCGCAGGACGTCGCGCCGAATGGCGCCGGCCGCGGCGCCAAAGCGGTGCGGCTCCGGGAACAGATCGCGGTCGAGCAGGCGGATGAAGTGGGCGAAGCGGTCGTCGTCGCCGTGGTGCGGGGTAGCGGTGAGCAACAGCAGGTTGTCAGCGTGCTCGGAGAGCCGTTCGGCAAGCTGATACCGCCGGGTGCGCTCGATCTCGCCGCCGCGGCCCGCCGCGCGCTTGGTGAAGGCCGCGCACTTATGCGCCTCGTCGATGATCACCAAGTCCCAGCGCTGCCGCCAGACCCGCTCCCGCACTTCGTCGCGCTTGGCGTAGTCGATGGAGGAGATCACTTGCGACTCCCGTTCCCACGGGTTGAGCGCCTGCCCGCGGTCGTTGGCGGAGTCGATGATCGGGAACGGTTCGTTGAAGAAGCGCAGCAACTCGTCCTGCCACTGGATGGTGAGCGGCGCGGGCACCAGGATCAGGCAGCGCTCGATCGCCGCGCGCAGCTTCAGTTCCTTGATGAGGAGGCCGGCCATGATCGTCTTGCCGGCGCCGGGATCGTCGGCGAGCAGGAAGCGCAGCCGGGGTTGCGGCAGCATCTTGCGGTACACCGCCTCGATCTGATGCGGCAGGGTGCGGATGCCGGACAGGCTGACCGCGAACTGCCGGTCGTAGGCGTGGGCCAGCCGGATGCGCGCCGCCTCGACCAGCAGCCGCAACCGGTCGGCGTCGACCGGCTGCGCGGTGTGGGCGGCGGCGCTCTCGCCCTCCGCGCCGAACGCCGTTGCGGCTTCCTCGGCGGAAATCACCGCCTCGTCGAGCGTGCCGTCGGGCAGGCGCACCCGGCACTCATAGCCGGCGGCGCCGTCCGCGCCGAGCGCCCGCACCGCTTCCAGGACGACCGGCCCGTCAAAGTGGCCCGGCAGGGAAATCGGCCGCCCGGTCACGGCGCTTCCGGTTGCGGCGCCGCGCGCCGGGTCGCTCGACTGCATCGGCCCCATTGCATCACACGCTACGGCTGCGCCGCCAGTCGGCAATCCGCAACCGCCGGCCCCGGACCCGCGAACCGGCCTGACAACGGCGAAGGACGACGGGCGCAAAAAAGCCTGGCGACGACCTACTCTCCCGCCCGGAAACGGACAGTACCATCGGCGCTGGAGGGCTTAACTTCCGTGTTCGGGATGGGAACGGGTGGGACCCCTCCGCTATGGTCACCAGGCACACGCTGTCGAACCAAATGGCGGGCGGCGGTTGCGCACCACGGGCCCGCCGGGCCGACGGGGAAGCCGTCGAACAGAGAAGGGTAGAAAGGTGATATGGACAAGCCGAACGGTAATTTAGTACTGGTCAGCTGAACGCATTACTGCGCTTGCACTTCCAGCCTATCGACCAGATCGTCTATCTGGTACCTTCAGTCTGCGCCGAAGCGCAGAACGGGTTGCCTCATCTCGAGGCGGGCTTCCCGCTTAGATGCTTTCAGCGGTTATCCCTTCCGAACATGGCTACCCAGCACATACCCCTGGCGGGATAACTGGTACACCAGCGGTTCGTCCACTCCGGTCCTCTCGTACTAGGAGCAGCTCCTCTCAAGCAACCGACGCCCATGGAAGATAGGGACCGAACTGTCTCACGACGTTCTGAACCCAGCTCACGTACCGCTTTAATTGGCGAACAGCCAAACCCTTGGGACCTGCTTCAGCCCCAGGATGCGATGAGCCGACATCGAGGTGCCAAACAGTGCCGTCGCTGTGGACGCTTGGGCACTATTAGCCTGTTATCCCCGGAGTACCTTTTATCCGTTTGGTGACGGCGCTTCCACGCACAACCGCCAGATCACTAAGACCTGCTTTCGCACCTGCTCGACTTGTAGGTCTCGCAGTCAAGCCACCTTTTGCCTTTGCACTCGTACGCTGATTTCCAACCAGCGCGAGGTGACCTTTGCGCACCTCCGTTACCTTTTAGGAGGTAACCGCCCCAGTCAAACCGCCCACCAGACACGGTCCGCGCAACCGTTTCAGGTCCACGCGTTAGATACCTAACCGACGAAGGGTGGTATTTCACCAACGGCTCCATCCAGCCTGACGACCGAATTTCGAAGCCTCCCACCTATCCTACACATCGCAGACCAAGTACCAATGCCAAGCTGCAGTAAAGGTTCCGGGGTCTTACCGTCTAACCATGGGTAATCGGCATCTTCACCGATACTACAATTTCACCGAGTCCCGCGTCGAGACAGCGCCCAGATCGTTACACCATTCGTGCAGGTCGGAACTTACCCGACAAGGAATTTCGCTACCTTAGGACCGTTATAGTTACGGCCGCCGTTTACTGGGGCTTCGATTCGGAGCTCTCACCCCTCCTCTTAACCTTCCAGCACCGGGCAGGTGTCAGTCCCTATACATCTCGTTACCGATTAGCAGAGACCTGTGTTTTTGGTAAACAGTCGCCTGGGCCATTTCTCTGCAACCTCGTACAAATCGCCGGCCCGAAGGCCGGTTCTCCGTCCAAGGCCACACTTCTCCCGAAGTTACGTGTGCAATTTGCCGAGTTCCTTAACGCGGGTTCTCTCGAGCGCCTTAGAATCCTCTTCCCGCCTACCTGTGTCGGTTTGCGGTACGGTCCCTGGCAGGCTCCCCTTAGAGACTATTTCTCGACGCCGACCTCGATGCACTTCGCTTCAGCCCGAAGGCATCAGCTCGCCTTGGCGGCTCGAACTCAACGGGGGGATTTGCCTCCCCGCTTCGACGTCCTCGCCGTTTGGACCGGGACTACCATCGCCCGGCTGCACGTCCTCCGACGCGTCATCCCTGTCGGCATCTCCTGCCAGAGGTACGGGAATATGAACCCGTTTCCCATCGGCTACGCCTTTCGGCCTCGCCTTAGGGGCCGACTAACCCTGGGAAGATTAACTTTACCCAGGAAACCTTAGGCTTTCGGCGGACGGGTTTTTCACCCGTCTTTTCGTTACTCATACCGGCATTCTCACTTCTGTCGCCTCCAGCGCCCCTCGCGGGACACCTTCATCAGCAGCCAGAACGCTCCTCTACCGTCCGCCGCAACGCCGTGAGGCGCAGGCGGCGAACCCGTGACTTCGGTGGCGAACTTGAGCCCCGTTACATTGTCGGCGCACAAGTACTTAACCAGTGAGCTGTTACGCACTCTTTCAAGGGATGGCTGCTTCTAAGCCAACCTCCTGGCTGTCTTCGCACCTGCACTTCCTTTCCCACTTAGCTCGCGCTTGGGGACCTTAGTCAACGGTCTGGGCTGTTTCCCTCTCGACCACGGACCTTATCGCCCGCAGTCTCACTCCCGTCCAACATGTCGCGGCATTCGGAGTTTGGTTGGGGTAGGTACCCGGTGAAGGGCCCGAATCCATCCAGTGCTCTACCTCCGCTACACTCGAGACGAGGCTAACCCTAAAGCTATTTCGAGGAGTACCAGCTATCTCCGAGCTTGTTTAGCCTTTCACTCCGATCCACAGCTCATCGGTGCCTTTTTCAACAGACTACCGTTCGGCCCTCCACGCTGTGTTACCAGCGCTTCAGCCTGGCCATGGATAGATCGCTCGGTTTCGGGTCTACAGCATGCAACTAATACGCCCTTGTCAGACTCGGTTTCCCTGCGGCTCCGGCACTACCATGCCTTAACCTCGCTGCATACCATAACTCGCCGGTTCATTATGCAAAAGGCACGCCATCACCCTGCGCAAGGCAGGGCTCTGACCGCTTGTAGGTCCACGGTTTCAGGTTCTATTTCACTCCCCTCTCGGGGTTCTTTTCACCTTTCCCTCACGGTACTTGTCCACTATCGGTAGCTGCTTCGTATTTAGCCTTGGAAGGTGGTCCTCCCGGATTCCGGCAGGGTTACACGTGTCCCGCCGTACTCAGGGACCGCAACGACGGTGCTCAATCGGATTTCGTGTACGGGGCTTTCACCCGCTCTGGCCGCCCTTCCCAGAAAGCGTTCCACTATCCGACGATCACACCGCGGGGAAGCCTTACAACCTCCCACCACTGCGGTCCTGCAACCCCGCGCCGACAACGGTGTAAGCCTGTCACGCCGGCACGGTTTGGGCTGTTCCCCGTTCGCTCGCCGCTACTGAGGGAATCTCTGTTGATGTCTCTTCCTCGGGGTACTTAGATGGTTCAGTTCCCCCGGTTTCGCCTCGCGGTCCCAACGGACCGCGATGTAGAGCGTTTGACAGCTCTACGGGTTACCCCATTCGGCCATCCGCGGATCTCAGGATGTTTGCTCCTACTCGCGGCTTTTCGCAGCTTACCACGGCCTTCCTCGCCAAGCAGCTCCAAGGCATCCACCGTAGACCCTTGCCCGCTTGCCATATCACCCATCTCCCCTTCCCTGTGTCCGACGACCGCTGTAAAAGACCCCGTCGATCAGCGGCGGCATCGGAGGCGCGCCGGCGTTCAAGACGCCCGCGCGCCAGTGTCAAAGATCCGTCGTCCGGAAGACGCGCGAACGGAAATCCGCTCGGGCGCCCGTTTGATGTTCATCTCGAGTCCGGCCTGGCGTCCTGCCGGGAATGCTCGACGCGGCGCGGCGTGGAGGTATGGGGACTCGAACCCCAGACCTATGGCTTGCAAAGCCATCGCTCTAGCCACCTGAGCTATACCCCCGGCGCACGACAGAACCGGAGCGCTTCCGTGACAACGAAAAAGGGAATGGGAAGAGCGGGGCTGGTCTCCGCCGGTCACCGCTGACCGGCGGAAACGTCGTCTCTTGAAAAGGAGGTGATCCAGCCGCACCTTCCGGTACGGCTACCTTGTTACGACTTTACCCCCCTTACCAGGCATACCTTCGGCGTCGCCGTCCTTGCGGTTCGGCAAACGACTTCGGGTACCCCCAACTCGGGTGGTATGACGGGCGGTGTGTACAAGGCCCGGGAACGTATTCACCGCGCCATGCTGATGCGCGATTACTAGCGATTCCACCTTCATGGAGTCGAGTTTCAGACTCCAATCCGAACCGAGGCCGGCTTTCAACGATTTGCTCAACGTCGCCGTCTCGCAACGCTCTGTACCGACCATTGTAGCACGTGTGTAGCCCAGGACGTAAGGATCATGATGACCTGACCTCGTCCCCACCTTCCTCCGGTTTGTCACCGGCAGTTCCGTCCGAGTCCCCAGCTTTACCTGTTGGCAACAGACGGTAAGGGTTGCGCTCGTTGCGGGACTTAACCCAACATCTCACGACACGAGCTGACGACGGCCATGCAATACCTGTGTGCGCGTCCCGAAGGACAACTCACTCTCATGGGTCTTCGCGCACATGTCAAGCCCTGGTAAGGTTCCTCGCGTATCATCGAATTAAACCACATGCTCCACCGCTTGTGCGGGCCCCCGTCAATTCCTTTGAGTTTCACCCTTGCGGGCATACTCCCCAGGCGGTGCACTTAACGCGTTAGCTCCGGCACAGAACGCTCAACGCGCCCTACGCCTAGTGCACATCGTTTACGGCGTGGACTACCAGGGTATCTAATCCTGTTCGCTCCCCACGCTTTCGCGCCTCAGCGTCAGTCTTTGGCCAGAAGCTCGCCTTCGCTACCGGTGTTCTTCCTGATATCTACAGATTTCACCCCTCCACCAGGAGTTCCAGCTTCCCCTCCAAGACTCCAGCGCAGCAGTTCCCAGCGCACTCCTCGGGTTGAGCCCGAGCCTTTTACACCAAGCTTACTGCACCACCTACGCGCCCTTTACGCCCAATGATTCCGAACAACGCTTGCCCCTTACGTGTTACCGCGGCTGCTGGCACGTAATTAGCCGGGGCTTCTTCCTCAGCTAACGTCATCGATGAGGCGTTCCACTCCTCACCTTATTCTTCGCTGAGAAAAGGGTTTTACAACCGTCAGGCCTTCATCACCCACGCGGCGTCGCACCGTCAGGGTTTCCCCCATTGCGGACTATTCTTAGCTGCTGCCTCCCGTAGGAGTCTGGGCCGTGTCTCAGTCCCAGTGTGACCGTTCACCCTCTCAGGCCGGCTATCCATCATCGCCTTGGTGAGCAGTTACCTCACCAACAAGCTAATGGACCGCAGGCTCATCCCAAAGCGACACAATTGCGCCTTTCACCCACGGTATCCAAACCGCGGACCTCATGCGGTATTACCCCATGTTTCCATGGGCTATCCCACACTTCGGGGTAGATCACCTACGTGTTACTCACCCGTTCGCCACTGTCCCCGGGCGCTTCAGCAAGCTGAGGCGCCATGGTTCTCGTTCGACTTGCATGCTTAAGACACGCCGCCAGCGTTCGTTCTGAGCCAGGATCAAACTCTCCGTGATATGTGCAAGGCTTCCGCCCGAAGGCTTCCGCCCTGCGAATCTACATTCGAGGACCCCACTCTCCCCATCCCTGTTGATGTCAAAGAACCGCTGAGGCCCGAACCGCCGTGCGGACCGGACCCCGGCTGCGGACGGGACCGTTCAGGGACCCGACCGCATCACGGCGCCCCTGTCACCGGGCACCGTGGAACAGGAGTCTACGCATGGTCGCTTGCGTCCGTCAAGCGCCCTGCGTCGTTTTTTTCATCTTTCGTGTTCGGGCCGCCGGAAGGGCCCTCAACCGGCTTCCCGCCGGCATCCGGGCCGGCCCCCGGGCTTCCCGCCCCCGGTCCGGCGGCGGCGTTCTGGGCGGCCAGCTGCTCAAGCGCCGCCCGCTTCTCGGCGCAACGCTCGGTCACGTCGTCGATCTGCAGCAGCAGGTCCTTCACGCCGTCCGCCCCCCGCGACACCGCGGCCTGGCCCTGCGCACCGAGCCGATCGTGGACCAGCGCCCCCAGTTCCTGCAGCAGCCGGCCGCGCTGCCGTTCGAGCTGCAGCAGGTCGAGCCGGAGCGCACCCCGTTCGCCGAGCTCCCGCGCCTTCGACCGGGCGCGGTCCAGGGCGTCGCGCGAGCCCCTGAGCCCTTGATTGACGGCCCGTTCGACGCCGCGCCAGAGCGCGCTCCCAGCCATGATCGGAGCGAAGATACTACGGATCGGCCGCCCGCTTCAAACCCGGCCGCAGGCGCCGGGATCAACCGCGGAATCGGGACCGGCCCGGGCGAGTGCCGGCCGGACCGGGGCCGGGGCGGACCGGGCCGGGGCGGATCGAACGGTCTGTACCGCGCACCCGCTTCGCACTACACTGCTGCCGTGACCCGTTCCGTGGCCGACTACAAGATCAGAGACGCCGCCCTTGCCGATCAAGGCGCGCTGAAGCTCCGCTGGGCGGAGTCGCGCATGCCGGTGCTTCAGCACCTGCGCAGCCTGCACCGCGACGCCAAGCCGCTGGCCGGCATGCGGATCGCCGGGTGCCTGCACGTGACCAAAGAGACGGCGATCCTGGTCCGCGCCCTGCGGGACGCCGGCGCGGAGCTGGCGTGGTCGGGCTGCAACCCGTTGTCCACCCAGGACGACGTGGCTGCGGCGCTGGCGGCGGAAGGCGTTCCGATCTACGCATGGCACGGCCTGTCCACCGACGAGTTCTACTGGTGCATCGACCGGACCCTGGCCGTCGGCCCCACCCTGACGCTCGACGACGGCGCCGACCTGATCTTTCGCGCGCACGCGGCCGGCGACGGCGTGACCGCCGGCATAATCGGCGGCACCGAGGAGACCACCACCGGCGTGCACCGGCTGCGCGCCATGGCCGACGATCACGCGCTCCGCTACCCGGTGATCGCCGTCAACGACGCCGTCACCAAGTGGGACTTCGACAACGTCTACGGCACCGGACAGTCGGCGCTGGACGGCGTGCTGCGCGCCACGTCGGTGCTGCTGGCGGGCAAGCGCCTGGTCGTGGCCGGTTACGGGCACTGCGGGCGGGGGGTGGCGCAGCGCGCGCGCGGCCTGGGCGCCAACGTGGTGGTGACCGAAGTCGACGCGATCGCGGCGCTGCAGGCGACCCTGGAGGGATTCAACGTCACGACCATGGATTCGGCCAGCGCCGACGGCGACGTGTTCATCACCACGACCGGCATCCGCGACGTGATCACCGGCCGGCACTTCGAGCGGATGAAGGACGGGGCGATCGTCTGCAACGCCGGCCACTACGACTGCGAGATCAACCTGCGCGACCTGGCCGCCATCACCGACCGTTCAGAAGACGTGCGGGCCAACAATCGCGAGCACGTGCTGCGCGACGGCCGCCGGCTGTACGTTCTGGCGCAAGGCCGCCTGGTCAATCTGGCCGCCGCGGAGGGCCACCCGCCGGAAGTGATGGACATGTCGTTCGCCAACCAGTTCCTGTCCCTGATCAGGTTGGCTGAGGAGGGTAGCTCCATGCCGCCGCGCGTGTACCCGGTGCCGGAGGAACAGGACCGGGACATCGCCGCCGTCAAGCTGCGGACGATGGGTATCGAGATCGACGCGCTCACCGCCGAACAGCGGGCCTACCGTACCGACTACGCTCAGGGCACGTAGTCCCCGGGCACGTCGTCACCTGAGCTGCAGCGGCGCTCGTCCGCCATTCCTCGACCTTCATGCATCCCCGACCCCATGCAGATCGTTCTTCTCGGACCGCCGGGCGCCGGTAAGGGCACGGTCGCGGCCGTGCTGGCCGGCCGCACCGGCATCCGGCACGTCTCCACCGGCGACCTGTTCCGCGCCGCGGTACGGCAACGGACTCCGCTTGGCCGCCGCGTGGCCGCCCTGCTGCACGCCGGCACCCTGGTCCCCGACTCGCTCACCATCGACCTGGTGCGCGAGCACTTGCGCGCCATCCCGATCGAACCGGGGTTCATACTCGACGGGTTCCCCCGCACCGTTCCGCAGGCGGAGGCGCTGGCCGGCTTGGCCGACGTCAGCGCCGCGGTCGAGCTGATCGTGCCGGAGCGGGACGTGGTCCGGCGCCTGTCCGGCCGCCGCACCTGCAGTGCGTGCGGGGCCACCTTCAACGTCGCCTCGATGCCGGCCAACGCCTCCCGCTACTGTTCACCCGTGCAGCGCGAGGACGACGATCCGGCGGCGGTGCGGCGGCGGCTGCACGCGTACCGGGCGCAGACGACGCCGGTGGTCGCGTACTATCTCTCGGCCGGCCTGCTGCGCCGCATCGACGGCACCGCCGCGCCTGCGGAGGTCGCCGACCGCCTGCAGGCCGAAGTCGCAGTCTGACGATGTACACGACGGCGCGCGCGCGCCTATGATGGAGGCGTACAGGTGATGGCCGATATCGGAGTGGTCGGGATGGCCGTCATGGGCCGCAACCTGGCCCTCAACGTCGAAAGCCGCGGCTTTACGGTCGCGGTGCACAACCGGACCACCCGCACGCTCGACGCGTTCGCCGCAGGCGACGGCGCGGGCAAGCGGATCCGGCCGTGCCGCACGTTGCCGCAGCTGGTCGCGGCGCTCGACCGGCCGCGGCGGGTGCTGCTGATGGTGCAGGCCGGCCCGCCGGTCGACGCGGTGCTGGCGGAGCTGACGCCGTTGCTGGAACCCGGCGACGTCATCCTGGACGGCGGCAACTCGTTCTTCGCCGACACCGTGCGCCGGTGCCGGGCAGCGGAAGACGCCGGCCTGCTGTACCTGGGAACCGGCGTGTCGGGGGGCGACGAAGGGGCGTTGCGCGGTCCGAGCATCATGCCGGGCGGCAGCGAGGCCGCGTACCGGATCGTCAGCCCGATCCTGCTGGCGATCGCCGCCGAGGTAGACGGCGCCCGCTGCTGCACCTACGTCGGCGCCGGCGGCGCCGGCCACTACGTCAAGATGGTGCACAACGGCATCGAGTACGGCGACATGCAGCTGATCGCCGAGGCGTTCGATCTGCTGCGGCGCCTGTGCGGCATGACCTGCAACGAGATGCACGAACGCTTTGCGGCGTGGAACCGCGGCGAACTCGACTCGTACCTGATCGAGATCACCGCGCGGATACTGGCCGCGACCGACCCGGAGACCGGCGCGCCGATGGTCGACGTGATCCTGGACAAGGCCGGCCAGAAGGGCACGGGGTCATGGACCGGGCAGTCGGCGATGGAGCTGGGAGCGCCGGCGCCGACCATCGCCGAAGCGGTGTTCGCGCGGTCCCTGTCGGCCCTGAAGGCGGAACGGACCGCCGCCGCCGGCGTCCTGCGCGGTCCCGGCGCGACCCTCGCCGCCGGCCGCGCGGAGCTGGCCGACGCTATCGGCGCGGCGCTGTACGCCGCCAAGATCTGCTCATACGCGCAGGGGTTCGCGCTGATGCGGACCGCCGCCGCCGAATACGGCTGGCAGCTCGATTACGGGGCGATCGCCATGATCTGGCGGGGCGGCTGCATAATCCGCGCGCGCTTCCTGCAGCGGATCAAGGAAGCCTACGAGCGCGACCCGAACCTGGCCAATCTGATGGTCGACCCGTACTTCTCCGGCGTGCTGCAGGGGGCGCAGCCCGCCTGGAGACGGGTGGTCGGGGCGGCCACCGCGGCCGGCGTACCGATCCCGGCGTTCGGGTCGGCGCTCAGCTACTTCGACTCCTACCGGACCGCCCGCCTGCCGGCGCGCCTGATTCAGGCGCAGCGCGACTACTTCGGCGCCCACACCTATGAGCGGGTCGACCGCCCCGGCGTCTTTCACACCGACTGGTCGTCGACGTGACCGGCCCGTCGCCGCTCTTCGCGCTCGACTGCACGGTCGCCATCTCGGGCGGCGGGGCCACGCTGGCGGTCGGCATGGCGCGCGGCCTGCTGGACGCCGGCGCGCGCGTGGCGGTATGGAGCCGCCGGGCGCAGACGGTCGACCGCGCGCTCCGCACGTTGAACGCTCCGGAACGGACGACCGGCGCGGTCGCCGACGCCGGTTCGCCGGACGCGGTCCGGCAGGCGCTCGCGCGCACCGAGGAGCGTCTGGGACCCCCCGCCGTCCTGATCAACGCGGTCGGCGGCAATCTGAGCGCAGGCCCGTTCACGGAGATCGACGTCGACGTCTTTCGGCGGACGATCGAGCTCAACCTGATCGCCGGTTGCGTGGCGCCGACCAAGGTCGTCGCCGCGTACTGGATCGACCGCGGGATCGGCGGGTCGATCATCAACATCGCCTCGATGGCGTCGTACCGGCCGCTGTCACGGGTGTGGGCCTACGGGGCGGCGAAGGCGGGCGTGGTCAACCTTACGGAGGCGGCGGCGCAGGAGTTCGCTCCGCACGGCATCCGCGTCAACGCCATCGCGCCGGGGTTCTTCCTGGCCGAGCAGAACCGGCGGCTGCTGATCGACGAACGGACCGGCGAACCGACCGAACGGGGCCGGCAGGTGCTGAGCCGCACGCCGTTCGCGCGGTTCGGGGAACCGGAGGAGCTGGCCGGCGCCGCGGTATTCCTTGCCAGCGAGGCCGCCTCCGGGTTCGTGACCGGCGCGACGATCCCGGTCGACGGCGGCTTCCTGGTCGGCAGCATCTGAACGTCAATGGCGGAAGCGCTGACCGCAGAGCGAACCGGGACGCCGGCCGGCGTTGCGTTGACCTACCGGGAGACGTGCGCCCGCATCGAGGCGGGAACGCCGCGGGCGCTGTATGAGTCGCGGCGGGTGTTGGCGATCACGCCGGACGCCACCCGCACCGCGCCGCTGCCGGCGATGATACGGGCCGTCGATGAGGTGATCGGCCCGCACGCGCGGCAGCTCGACTTCATGGTGGCGCTCGGCACGCATCCGATCATGCCGGACGAGGCGATCGCCCGGCTGTACGGCGTGAACGCCGCCGAGCGCGCGGAGCGTTTTGGCGAGCGCCGCTTCCTCAACCACCGCTGGGACACGGCGGGGACGTTGCGGCGGATCGGATCGTTCACCGCACGGCAGATCGCCGCGGCTACCGGCGGCCGTTTCGCCGAAGCGATCGACGTGACCATCAATCGGGCGGTCTTCGACTACGACCTGCTGCTGATCGCCGGTCCGGTGTTTCCGCATGAGATCGTCGGCTTCTCGGGCGGCCACAAGTACCTGTTCCCCGGCATCTCCGGCGGCGAGTTTCTGGATTTCTTCCACTGGCTCAGCGCGGTCAACACCTGCATGCGGACCATCGGGCACAAGGACACGCCGGCGCGCCGCGTCATCGAGCAGGCGGCGGAACTGGTGCCGACCGACTGCCACCTGATCGCCATGGTCGTGCAGCCCGGCCGGGAACCGCCCGAGCTCGCCGGACTGTACGTCGGAGATCCGCGCCAGGCGTGGAGCGACGCGGCCGACCATTCCGCGCGCCTGCACGTCACCCATACGCCGCGCCGCTACCACACCGTGCTCGGCCACGCCCCGGCGATGTACGACGAGCTGTGGGTAGGCGGCAAGGTGATGTACAAGCTCGAATCGGTGGTCGCCGACGGCGGCCGGCTGATCATCTACGGGCCGCAGATCGACAAGCTGTCGGCGACCTGGGGCGCCCACCTGGAGCGGGTCGGCTACCACGTCACCGACTATCTGGTGGCGCACCGGCGCCGGTTCCCGGACGTGCCGCGCGGCGTGCTGGCGCACTCGGCGCTGGTGCGCGGCGTCGGCGAATACCGGGACGGCGTCGAACGGCCCAGGATCGACGTGGAGCTGGCTACCGCCCTGCCGCGTTCCCTGTGCGAACGGATCGGCCTTGGCTACCGGGACCCGGACACCGTGGACTTGGACGACTATCGGAACCGCGAGGAGGCCGGCATCCTGTACGTCCCGCACGCCGGCGAGGTGCTGCATCTGCCGGCGGCCGGTTGAGGCGGGCGGTCGCGTGACGGTCCCGTTCCGGTTGTTCATCGACTTCGACGGCGTGATCTGCGACTCGGCGGCCGAGTGCCTGTTCAGCTCATGGGTCGCCTACGACCGCCTGACCGGCGGCGATGCCGGCGCGTCCGCGCAACGCCCGCCGGCGGCGGCGCCGGCCGTGCCGGCCGCGTTGCGGCAGCGCTTCATGCAACTCCGCCCGTTCATCCGCTCCGGCGAGGACTACGTGTTGATTCAGCACCTGCTGGCCGGCGGCCTCATGCCGCCGCGGCAGGAGGACTTCGACGACGCCCGCCGCACCGCCGGCCAGCGCACCCTGGACCGGTACGCGGACGCGCTCAACCGCGTACGCCGGGAGCTGATGGCGCGCCGGCGCAGCCACTGGTTGCGCCTCAATCCGCTCTATCCCGGCATGGCCGAGATTCTGCAGGCGGCCGACTGGGACGCGGCCTGCATCCTTTCGACCAAGCGCCCGCCGTACATAAAGGCGATTCTGGAGTTCCACGAAGTGCGCGTGCCGCCGCGGGCGATCCTGCACGCCGCCGCGGTTTCCAAGCTGCAGATGGTCGCCGCGGCGCTCGATCAGCGGCAGGCCGAGCGGGCGGCGCTGGTCGACGATCAGCTCGACCACTTGGCCGGCAACGACGACCGGCGCATCGAGGTGTATCTGGCCGATTGGGGGTACGCCCAACCGGAGTGGCTTGCCGACCCGCGCGTCCCGGCGCTCTCCCGTATCGGGCTGGCGGGGCTGGTGGCGCGAGCCCGCACGGGCGGCGCGCCGTGATCCGCGGGCTGCTGCTGGCCGGCTACGTGCTGATCCGCTTCGTGTACGGTGACCTGCGCCTGAGCTGGTGGAAGCTGTGGGGACCCGGCCGGGCGCCGGTTGCGGCCGGCGGCGGCGCGGGCCGCGGGCGCGACCGCCGGGACGCGTTGCGCGCCGCGGTCACGGAGTTCATGGCGGGCGAAGGGCAGCGGCTGATCCGCGGCGCGGAGACCCTGACCGGATTCCGCATGGTTACCGAATCGGCGCTGGCCGAGCTTCCGCTGGTGTTCATACTGGTGAGCAATCACCAGAGCCTGCTCGACATCCCGGTCCTGGTAACGGCGCTGCCGCAACGCAGGCTCAAGTTCATCGCCAAGCGGTCGCTCAAGTACGGGATACCGCTGGTGTCGAAGTGCCTGCGTTACGGCGGAGACGCCCTGATCGTGCGGCCGCGCGGCCGCTTCGATGCGGCGCAGATGCGCCTGCTGCTCCGCGAGCTGCGCCGGTTCTCCGCGCTTGCCGACGAGGGAGCGTGCCCGGTCGTCTTTGCCGACGGCACCCGTTCGCGGGACGGCGCCGTGCACCGGTTCCACGCCGGGGGGCTGGCCACGGTGCTGGAGCGCCGGCCGCTCCCGGTCGTGACGGTCGCCGTCGACGGCGGTTACCGGCTGCGCGGCGTCACGGGCCTGGGCCGAGTGGGGCGCACCCGTTACCGGGTGAAGCTCCTGTCGGTGTACCGGCCGCCGGCCAGCAAGCGGGAGCTGCGCGCGCTGGTGGCGCGCATGCAGTCCGAGATCGCGGCGCAGGTCGAGCGCTGGAGGCGGGAGACGCCCACCCTCATACCCGGTTGATCAGACCGGGGTGACCTCCCAGCGCCGGTTCGCGTCGTCGAACCGGAAGTCCGCGAAGTCGACGCCGAGCACGACCCCGTCGGCGCCCCGGATGCGGGCGCGGCTGGTCAGAGCGTTCAACTCGACCACCCGGAACCGGTCGCCCTGGTAGAACACGGACTTGCCTTCCTTGGGGACCGAACGGCGCGCCTCCCGGTAGAAGTCGTATTCGTAGGACAGGCAGCACAGCAGCCGACCGCACTGGCCGGAGATGCGCCGTGTGTCGAGCGACAGCCCCTGCTCGCGCGCCATGCGCACCGTCACGCGCGGACGGCGGTCGGTGACCCCGCTGCAGCACAGGACCCGGCCGCAGACCCCGGCGCCGCCGACGATGCGGGTCTCGTCGCGCATGCCGACCTGCTGCAGCTCGATGCGCATGCTGGACGCCTGCGACAGATCGCCCACCAGACGGCGAAAGTCGACGCGCCCGTCGGCGGTGAAGTAGAGGATCATCTTGCCGCCGCCGAACACCACGTGCGCGGCGACCAGCTTCAGCGTCGATCCGAATTGATCGATGCGGCGGCGGCAGGAGCGCAGCAGATCGTCGGCCAGCTCGCGGTTGCGTTCGTACTGGTCGAGGTCTTCGGCCTGCGCCTGCCGGATCACCTCGAACAGTTCGGCGCCGCGCAGCTCCGCTTCGTCGCGGACCGGACCCAACACCCTGCCGATCTCCGCACCGTGGCGGGTCGGCACGATGACGCCGGCGCCGGTCTCCGCGTCGATCTCCTCGGCCTCCGGCGGCGGCACGCACAGGCAGGTCTCGTTGGAGTGTATCAGCTTGACGCGGATCACCTGGCTCACCGCCGCCCCGGCGGCCGCGGCGGTCATGACGGCTGCGGCGGCGCCGCAGGGGCCGCCGCAGGGGCCGCCGCAGCCTCCTCACCGGCCCCGCCGTGCCCGGCGCTGCCGTGCCCGGCGCTGCCGTCGGTCAGCGCGGCGGTCTCCGCGCGTTCGCCGCCGGCGTGGCACCGGCCGCAGAACCGGCCGCCGTCTTCGACGATCAGCCGCGGCGTGCGGATGGTGCCGACCACCTGCGCGGTCGAGCGGAGCTCGACCAGCTCGGTGGCGACGATGTCCCCCCGCATGGCGCCGGCCACGATCACGGCGCCGGCTTGCACCGTGCATTCGGTGCGGCCGGTGCGGCCGATGAGGACCTGGCCGGCGGTATGCACCACACCGTTGAAGTGACCGTCGATGCGGAGCATCCCGGTCAGGTCGAGCTGACCGGTCAACCGCGTCCCCTGGCCGACGATCGAGTCGACCACCGCATCGCCGCCGCGCAACGGATCGGTCGTCACGGCGCCGCCGCGTCGATGGCGGACACGGTCAGGAACTCCTCCGGGTTGCGGAGTTGCCCGCCGATGCTCACCTCATAATGGACGTGCGGACCGGTCGAAAGGCCGGTGCTGCCCATCAGCCCGATCACCTGGCCGCGCTGCACCCGCTGGCCGGCCTCGACCAATACGCGGTCGAGGTGCCCGTAAAGGGTGACGAATCCGTACCGGTGCCCGATTTCGATCACGTTGCCGAGATTATACCGTTCGTAGGCGACCCGCCGTACGGTGCCGTGCGCGGTCGCCACGATTTCGGCGCCGCGGTGCAAGGCGATGTCGATCCCGCGATGGATGTAGAACGCGCCGGTGAACGGATGCCGTTGCGGACCGAACCGGAAGCTCACGTACCCGCCGCCCCGCACCGGCCACAGCGTCGGCACGCCGACCAGCAGCGCCCGCTGCGCCGCCACGGTATCGCCGAGGTCGGCAAGCGGCGCCGTAACCGCGCTGAGCGCCGCGCTGAGCTGCCGCAGGGCGGCCACGCCTGCCGACTCTTCGTCCGCCGGCGCGGTGGGCCGGCTCACGAAGGCGGCCAGCTCGCCGCCGCCGTCCCCGTCATGCCGGAGCCCCGCGCCGGCGATCACGTTCTCCGCGCTCAGCATCCGCTGCAGCCGATCGACCAGCGCCTGGAACTCCCGCATCGACCCCTGCAGGGCGATCGCCTCGTCTCCCACCGCCTCCATCGCCGACTCGCTTGCCGTCAACGACCGGCTGGCGGCCGCCATCCGCTCACTGGTGACGGTGAAGTGCGTGGAGACCACCAGGAACGCGACGATCACGACGACCAGCAGCGCGGCCAGGAACAGCAGCGTGAAGACCGAAAACTGCAGGTTGTACGTGCGCCGTTCGCTGTGCGGGATCAGCATGACGGTGATCCGCTGGTTCCCGGTGCGCACGAACGAACGCACCGCATGCCCCAGACGCCCCGCCGCGGCGGGCGCGCGCGCGCCGCCAAACGTCCGGGCCGCGGCGTCGCTGGAAGGATGAAAGCCTGATTGCACGGTACTAGCGTTGGCGGCGGCGGTCCGCGAGCCTCCCCGTCCCACCCGACCGGAGGCCGCTTGACCGGAACGCGACCGCTACGGTAGCTTCTGTCCGCTCTCCTGTCAAACCCCGGTCGGGCTGACGACCCTGGCGCCGCCAAAGAAGCAGAATATGCAGCTCTTCGACACTCACGCCCATCTGGGGCTGGTCCACGACGACCCGATCGAACAGCTGCTGGCCGTGCAGGAGGCCAAGCATGCCGGCGTGCGGGCGTTCGTCTGCATCTCCAACAATCTGACCGACTTCGTCGACACCTACCGGCATCTCAGCCAGGACCCGTCGATCTACTACAGCGTCGGCGTCTCTCCGTCCGAAGTCGATCACCTGCCGAACGATTGGGAGGCGCGGCTCACCGAGCTGGCCGGCCGCGAGCGGGTGGCGGCGATCGGCGAGACCGGACTCGACTACTACCGCAAGTACGGCGACCGCGACTCGCAGGTGCACCTGTTCGTCCGCCAGCTGGAGATCGCCGACCGGGTGGGGCTGCCGGTAGTGATCCACAACCGCGACGCCGGCGCCGACCTGCTGGCCGTGCTGCGCGACAAGCTGCCCGCGCGCGGCGGCGTATTGCACTGCTACTCGGAGGACCTGGAGTTTGCGAAGCGCGCGCTGGAGCTCGATCTGTTCATCTCGTTCGCCGGCAACGTCACCTATCGCAGCGCTCGCAACCTGCAGGAGGCGGCGGCGGGGATTCCGCTCGACCGGCTGCTGATCGAAACCGAAACGCCGTTCATGGTGCCCGCCTCCCGCCGCGGCGAACGGAATCGCCCCGCCTATCTGGAAGAGACCGCCCGCTTCGTGGCCGACCTGCGCGACATGCCCGCCGAGCAGTTCTGTGACGCCGTGTTCGCCAACAGCCAGCGTTTCTTCCGGGTAAACGCCTGAGCGTCCGAGGCGGTCACCGGGCCGGCGCGGTCACGCTCCCGGCCCGGCGCGGCCGGCCGGAGCGGGCGCCCCGGACGCGCGGTGCACGGCCGCCCGGTACAGGACGATGCCCGCCGCCACCGAGGCGTTGAGCGAGCCGACCCGGCCGGCGGTCTCTATCGTCACCAGGTCGTCGCAACGCGCGCGCACGCCCGGGCGAATCCCGGACCCTTCCGACCCGACCACCACCACGCTGCGTTCGGCGAACCGGTACCGGTTCAACGGTTGGCCGTCGAGATCGGCGCCGACCACCCAGAATCCGTACCGTTTGAGCAGCGCGAGCGCGCGCGCCAGGTTGGTGACCGTGACGATCGTCAGGTAGGCGGTCGCTCCGGCGGCCGCGCGAATCGCGGTCGGCGTGACCGGCGCGGCCCGGTCCGCGTGCAGTATGACCAGGTCGACGCCGAAGCCTTCGGCGGACCGGAGGATCGCGCCGAGATTCGCCGCATCGGTCACCCCGTCGACGGCCACGAAGAGCGCGCCGCCATCGGTCCGCTCAGCGATCTCCGTCAGCTGCCGATCACCCGATGGCGGCCGTCGATCGCGCACGCGCAGCAGCGCGCCGCGGTGCCGCGACGGGTCCGCGTGCCGGCTCAGCTCCTCCTCGGACACCCGCCGGACCGGCACCCCGGAGGCGGCCGCCATCGCCGCCAGCTTGCGCTGGCGCGCCCCGGCGCGCGCCAGCATCAGCACGCTGCCGGGCGCAGGCTTGGCGATCAGCTCCTCGATCGCCCGAAAGCCGTGCACGAAGAGATGCCGCTGCCGGTTCATGGCAGGCGCGCTCCGGGACCGGTCATCCCGTTTCCTGCTACGCCTCGGGAAGCTCGATGGTGAACCGCGAGCCGCCATCCACCGCGTGCCACGTCAGGTCGCCGCCGGCGCGCTGGACCAGCCTTCTGGTGAGGTACAGACCGACCCCGGTGCTGTCGTCGCCGGAGGTGCCGAGCTCGAACGCCGACGCCGCGGTCCGGTCGTCCATGCCGCCGGCGTCGTCGACCACGTCGATCGCCACGGTGCCCGGCGCCCCACGCCGCGAGCCGATGCGGATCGTGGTCGCCGGGCCGTCCTTGCCGGCGTGGGCGGCGTTGAGGACCAGATTGGAGATGGCGATGGTGAGGTCGCTCGAGCCGATCGCGGCGCGCAGCCCCGGCTGCATGTCCTGCCGCACCGTCGCCCGCTGCGGGCGCACGGCTATGCGCATCGACTCGGCGACGGCATCCACCACGTGCATGACGTCGGCGTCCGGGGAGTCGTCATCCTTCACCTCGCTGAGCAGCCGCTCCAGGTCCTGATGGGCGGCCCGCACGTTGCGGCGGATCAGCTGCAGGCTGCGCTGCGCGCCTTCGTCCGAACCGGCGGCGGTCCCCCAGTCGGCCGCCAGCCCGATCGCGGACAGCGCGTTCTTGACCCCATGCACGGCGCCGGCGGCCAAGTGGCCGACCGACACCAGCCGGTTCTGCGTCTGCAGCAGCTCTTCCGCGTCGGCCAGCCCGTCCCGTGCGCCGTCCACGTACCGGGGCCGAAACGGCCCGGTATACAGCAGGCTGGCCACCGACCCGGCCACCAGCAACAGCAGCTCGCACCAGAGCCCGACCGCGATCGGCGGCAATCCGAGCCGGGCGGTCCAGCGTTCGTACAGCCCGCCCGCCACCGCCAGCGCCACGACCGTCACGACGATGGTACGGACCCGCCGGCGCGCCGGGATGGCGCCGGACGCCAACAACCGCAGCGGGCCGGCCGCCGCCGTCACCGCCGCGGTCAACGACGTCAGCGCCAGCGCCGGGACCGTGTCCTGCAGATCGAACGCCGCGATCAGCGCGTTCTGCACCACGAGCGAGAAGCACATGGCGTGCCAGACGCGCGGCGACACGCCGCGGTCGCGCACCGCCAACCAGGTGCCGGCGGACCAGATCACCGCCTGACCGCTCAGGATTTCCAGCACCGCCCCGTCGGGAATCAACCGTCCGACCGCCCGCACCGCCAGCGCCGCCAGCATCGCCACCTGCCACAGGCCGTTCCAGGTGCCGCGGCGTTGCCACGCGATCGCCACGCTGAGCGGCGCCATCAACGAGATGAGCGCGATCGCCCCGACCGTCGTGGCGCCGATCGTGGCCGTGGCCCCGATCGCGGTCGTTGGAGGGATCGTGGCCGGCTACTCCGCTTCGGCCAGCGGCGCCGGTTCGGGGCTGCGCTCTTCGCCGACCGCTTCGGCGACCTTGCCGAGCAGCTTCTTGGCCTGCGCGGAGAGCCGGTCCGGGACCTTCACCGCGACCTTGATGTAGAGATCGCCGCGCCGTCCCGGGTTGTCGAGGTGCGGAACCCCCTCGCCGCGTACGCGCAGCAGCTTGCCGGGCTGCGTGCCGGCCGGCACCTTGACCCGGATGCGGCGATCGTCGAGCGTCCGCACCAGGATCGACGCGCCCAACGCGGCCTGCGTAAACGCCAACGGAATCAGGCAGTACAGGTCATCGCCGTGGCGGCGGTAGCACTCGTGCGGCTCGACGTGCACGAACACGTACAGATCGCCGGCCGGCGCCCGGCCGACTCCGGCGTCCCCCTGGCCGGCGAGCTGGATGCGCTTGCCGTGGTCCATGCCGACCGGAATGGAGACTCTGAGCCTTCGCTCCTTCTGGTTGCGGCCGGTTCCGCGGCACGCCCGGCATGGATTTTCGATCACCTCGCCCTCGCCGCCGCACGACGGACAGGCGGTGGCTATGGAGAAGAATCCGGAGTTGCGCCGCACCTGGCCGGAGCCGCTGCAGGTGGAACAGATACTGCGGCCGGTTCCGCCTTCGGCGCCGCTGCCTTCGCAACGGGAACACGGCTCGTGGCGGCGGTAGGCGATCTCGGCCTTGGTGCCGAACACCGCCTGTTCGAACGGTACGCGCAGATCGTAGCGCAGGTCGGCGCCGCGGCCGTCGGCGCCCCGGCGGCCGCCGCGGCGCCGGTCGGTGCGGGTGAAAAACGAATCGAAGATGCTGCCGACGTCGCCGAATATGTCTTCGAAGTCACGGAAGACGTGCGAGAAGTCGTGCGGCTGACCGCCGGCCATGCCGTCCACGCCGGCGAACCCGAACTGGTCGTACGCCTGCCGCTTCTGTGGGTTGGACAGCACGTCGTAGGCTTCGGTCGCCTCCTTGAAGCGCTCTTCGGCCTGACGATCGCCGGCGTTGCGGTCGGGATGGTTGCGCACCGCCAGCTTGCGGTACGCCTTCTTGATCTCATCGAGCTCCGCCGACCGGCCTACCCCCAGCACCTCGTAGTAGTCGCGCTTGGCCATAGCTCCGCTACCGCTTCCGCGTCGGAGTCCGCAGGATCATGACGCCGCCGCCACGCCGGCCGGCCCCTAACCGCGCTTCTCCTCGTCGTCGACCACCTCGTAATCGGCGTCCTGAACCGAACCGGCGCCGGCTTGCTTGCCGTTGGCGCCCTGATCGGCGTCGGTCTGCGCGCCTGGCCGGGAGCCTGCGGCCTGCTCGCCGCCGGACCCATCGCCGGCTGCCGCCGACGCCTTCTGCTGCGCGTCGCGGTACACCTCTTCGGCCAGCTTGTGGGACGCCTGCTTGAGCGCGTCGGTCTTGGCCTTGATCGCCGCCGTATCGTTGCCGTCGACGGCCTGCTTCAAGTCCGCGATCGCGGCGGTGATCTTCTCCTTGTCCTCCGCGCCGACCTTGTCGCCCAGGTCGTTGAGCGACTTCTCGGTCGCGTAGATCAGGCTGTCCGCCTCGTTCCGTACTTCGGCCGCCTCACGCGCGTTCTTGTCTTCGTCCGCATGCATCTCGGCGTCCTTGACCATGCGCTCGATCTCGTCCTCGGACAGGCCGGAGGAGGACTCGATGCGGATCTTCTGCTCCTTGCCGGTGCCGAGGTCCTTGGCCGATACGTGGACGATCCCGTTGGCGTCGATGTCGAAGGCGACCTCAATCTGCGGGACGCCGCGCGGCGCCGCCGGAATGCCGATCAGGTCGAACTTGCCGAGGGTTCGATTCTGCGTAGCCATGCCGCGCTCGCCCTGCAGCACGTGGATGGAGACCGCGGTCTGATTGTCCGCGGCGGTCGAGAATATCTGACTCTTGCGGGTGGGAATGGTCGTATTCCGTTCGATCAGCCGCGTGAAAACCTGGCCGAGCGTCTCGATGCCGAGCGACAGCGGGGTGACGTCGAGCAGCAGCACGTCCTTGACGTCGCCGCCCAGGATGCCGCCCTGAATCGCCGCGCCGACCGCCACCACCTCGTCGGGGTTGACGCCGCGGTTCGGGTCCTTGCCGAACAGCTCGGCGACCAGCTGCTGCACCGCCGGGATGCGGGTCGAGCCGCCGACCAGGATGACCTGATCGATCTCGTTGGCGCTGACGCCGGCGTCCTTGATCGCCTGTTCGCACGGCCGCCGCGTCTGCTGCACCAGGTCGCCGATCATCTGCTCGAACTTGGCGCGCGTCAGCGTGTATTGCAGGTGCTTGGGGCCGGAGGCGTCGGCGGTGATGAACGGCAGATTGATCTCCGTGCTCTGCGTGCCCGACAGCTCGATCTTGGCTTTCTCCGCCGCTTCCTTGAGGCGTTGCAACGCCATCCGGTCGTTCGACAGGTCGATGCTGCTGTCGTTCTTGAAGCGGGTGATCAGCCAGTCGATCACCCGCTGATCGAAGTTGTCGCCGCCCAGATGGGTGTCGCCGTTGGTCGACTTCACCTCGAACACGCCGTCGCCGAGCTCCAGGATGGAGATGTCGAAGGTGCCGCCGCCGAGGTCGTAGACGGCGATCTTCTCTTCGCTGCTCTCCTTGTTGAGGCCGTAGGCGAGCGCCGCGGCGGTCGGTTCATTGACGATCCGCTTGACGTCGAGTCCGGCGATCCGGCCGGCGTCCTTGGTCGCCTGCCGCTGCGAGTCGTTGAAGTAGGCGGGCACGGTGATCACCGCTTCGGTGACGGTATCGCCCAGATAGCTCTCCGCCGTCTCCTTCATCTTCTGCAGCACGGCGGCCGAAATCTCCGGCGGCGAGTAGCGTTTGTCGTCGACGTGGACGCGCACGTCGTTGCCGCTGTCGGTGACCCGATACGGCACCATCTTGATCTCCGCCGGGACCTCGGCAAAGCGGCGGCCCACGAAGCGCTTGATCGAATAGACCGTCCGTTCCGGGTTGGTGACCATCTGGTTCTTCGCCGGCTGCCCGACCAGCCGCCCCTTGTCCGTGAACGCGACGATCGACGGCGTGGTGCGCTGCCCTTCCGAGTTCTGCACCACCGTCGGTTCGCCTTCGTCCATCACCGCGACGCAGGAGTTGGTGGTCCCCAGGTCGATGCCGATGATCTTGCCCATGTTACGTGCCTTCCTTTGTGTCGGCTGACGCATCGCCCGGCGCGCGCGCCCGCTCTTCGTTGGAGCCGCTGAGCGGCTGTGCGACCTTGACCCGCGCGGTGCGCACGACGCGGTCGTGCAGCAGGTAGCCGCTCTGGTAGTCCTCCACCACGGTGGCGGCGTCATGCGCGCCGGAATCCTCCATGGCGATCGCCTGATGGCGCTCCGGATCGAACGGCTCCCCCTTGGAGGGGAAGCGGCGGAAGCCCCACTTGCGCTCCAACACGCCGGTGAGCTTCTTTTCTATCGACGACACGCCGTCGCGCAACGTGACCGCATCGGCGTCCGCGCCGGTCTGCAGGGCGCGCTCCAGGTCGTCGATAACGTCGGCCACGTCGAGCAGGATCGCCTTTCTGGCGTTCAGGATCTCCTCGTCCCGCTTGACGTACTGCCGTTTCCTGAAGTTCTCGAAGTCGGCCTGCCGGCGCAGGAGTCGATCCTGCAGCTCGGCGACCTGGGCGGCCAGCTCGCGTTCGCGGACGCCGGGAGCAGCAGCTCCGGGAGCAGCAGATCCGGCAGCCTCAGCAGCGGCCGCGTCGTCGCCCGCGGCCTCGGCGCCAGCCGCCTCATCGACACCGGCCGCCGCGGCGCCGTCGCCCCGCTCCCGGTCGGAGGGCGCGCTGCCGGAAGGCGCCCCGCCGGGGGACGGTTCGGCTTCCGCCCTGTCGGCCCGGTCCGGCCCGTCCTCAAGGCCGGCCCTGTCGTCGTGGTCAGCCCCGTCTGCGCCGGCCGCCGCCGTCTCTTCGTCCGGGAGGGCCGCTGCCCCGTCCGCCGCGTCCTGATCCGCCGTGTTTCCGATCGTGCTCATCTCCGCCCGCCGTCGACGATCCGAAGATAATAGCGGCCCGAAACGACCGTCAACATTTGCGCCGAGGCCGCTGCGGCGGGCGCCCGGCGCCTACTGCAGGTAGAACAGCACGATCGTGGAGGCGAGGTAGACGGCGAACAGCGCCAGCAGCACCACGCCCTTCCAGCGCCGCAGCGAATACCCCATCCAGACCAGGCCGAGCATGGCGCCCACCACCACGAACATCCACGGAAACGAGAACAGCACCACCCGGCGCTCGACCGTGATCGGATTGACCAGGGCCGACGCGCCGATGATCCAGAGCACGTTGAGGATGTCGGCGCCCAGAATGTCGCCGAACGCCAGATCGCCGTGTCCCTTGCGGCTGGCGCTGACGCAGGTGGCGATCTCCGGGAGCGAGGTGCCGATGGCGACGATCGTGAGGCCGATGATCGCCTCCGGCACGCCGAACTCCCCGGCGATGAAGCGCGCGGAGGGGACCAGCAGCTCGCTGGCCACCAGAACGCCGGCCAGGCCCGCGGCCAGCCGCAGCACCTGCCGCCCCGTGCCGCCCGGCTTGACGTGTTCGGCCAGGTCCGCGTCTTCGGACGGCGTCTGTTCCGCAGAGCCCTGCCGGCGGTGCGTGACGATCAGCACCACCATGTAGACCACGTACACCGCCAGCAGGAGCGCCCCCTCACTGCGGCCGACCGTGCCGTTGAGCGCCATCAGGAACGCCGCCGCGCCGGCGGCCGGCACGAACACGCCGACCGAGCGCATGATGCGCGGATTGATCGCCACCGCGGCCGGCGCCACCACCATCCCCAGGCCGATCGCCGCTCCGTCGTCGACGATGACGGAGCCGACGGCGTTGCCGAGCGCGAGGTCCGGAGCGCCGCTCAGCGCCGCCGCGACCGACACGGCAAGCTCCGGCGCCGTGGTCCCGAGTCCGACCACGACGATGCCGATGATGATCTTGGGCAGCCCGGTCCGATTGGCTATGCCGACGGCGCCGTCGACCAGAAAGCCGGCGCTGTAGATGAGCAGCGCGAAGGCGACCGGAATCACCGCCGCGTGCGCGGCGAGGTGATCGGGGATCAGCAGATGGGTGGGGATCAGATGCACGAAACCAGCAGGACGCGGGCAGTCAGCGGGATGCGGGCAGAACGCCGGCCGCCGGCTCCGCCTCCAGGATCAACTCCACTTCGCCGTGGCTCAGCTTGGTGGCGCGGGCGATCTCCGCGACCGACCAGCCCTGGCCGGCCAGCTTGGTCACCGTCCGGCGGTCGTCGACGGCCGGTCCGGCGCCCGCGCCCCCGCCGTTGTCCGCAGAACGCGCCGCCGCCAGCGCTTCGAGCTCGTTCACCGAGGCGTGCGCTTGCTGCCCGATCCGCTCCAGGCGGGTCTCCGCCCGCGCCAGCCAGTCGCGGGCGGTCGTCAACCGCGCGGTGCGGCCGTCGAGTTCGGCGAGCAGCTCTTGGATGCCGTCGAGACTGCGGATCACCGCGTCCGCGCTCTCCTTGTTACCGGCCAGCGCGTCGACCTGCCGCTGCATCTCGGCCATGCCGGCGGTGAGCTTGAGGACGTCCGGACGCAGCCCGATCACCTGTTCGTCGAGCTGACTGAGCAGCTCGAAGTTGCGGTCGACGCCGCTGGCGGTCGCCTCCGCCGCGTCACGCTTCTCCGCAAGCCGCCGGTACCGTTCGTCGGCCGCGACGGCCAGCTCATCCAGCTGCCGGAACTTCGCCTGCAGGTCGTCCACGGCCTGCCGGGTCGTCTCCATGCCGGTCAGCCGGGCGTCCATCTCCTCGGCGATCGCCGCCAGTTTCCGAAAGTCGCGCTCGATCGCCTCCACGCGGTGGCGCTCCGCGTCGAACCGCGCCAGCTTGTCCGAAAGCTCTTCGCCGAGCTTCCGGGTCCGATTCAAGTCGAGCTCCATCTCCGCCACCTCGCGCTTCTGCCCCTGCAGGTCGGCCAGCCGCGCGCTGAGGCCCTCCAGGTGCTGCTGCATCCGGTCGGCGCGCTCCAGCAGGGGCGTCTGGTCGGTGAAGACGGTGAGCCGCGCCGCGATCCCGGTCAGTTCGGCATCCAGGGCCGCGCACCGTTCGGCGGTCTCCGACTCGAATCGGTCCACGATCGCGCGCACGCCGTCGATCTCGGCGGCGGACCGCCGCTGCAGCTCGCCGGTGCGTTCGCGCAACGTCCGCGCCAGCTCCCCGGCCGCCGCCTCGGCGCGGGCGGCCGTCTCCTGCCGCAAGGCGTCGACGCGCCGGTCGGACTCGGCCTGCCAGCTCGCCTGCCGGGCTTCCACGCCCGCGGCGCGCTCCTCCAGGTCCGTTGCGAACCGGCGCTCGAAGTCGGCCAAACGGCCGGCCACCGCCTGCCGCGCCGTATCCTCGACGTCGGCCAGCCGTCCTTCGATCGCGGTCACCTGCAGCCGCTCATCAAGCCGCTCTTCGATCGACGCCGCCTTTGCGTCGAGCCCGGTGAGGCGTTCCTGCAGCGCCGTACGCTGATCGTCGACCCGGCGCAACCGTTCGTCCTCGCCGCGCAACCGGCGCAGATTCTCATCGACCCGTTCGCTCATGTTCACCAGTTCGGCGAGCGCGGCGTCGTACCCGTCGATGCGGGCGCTGATGGCGTCGATCTCCGCCGACCGTTCCTCCAGGTCCCGGCGGCGCACGGCAAGGTCGTCCTGCACTTCCCGCACCGAGCGCAGCAACTCCTTGCCCTGCTTCACGCTCACCTGCACCTCGATCGACAGGTCCTTGATTTCGGAGTTCTTTTTCTCCACGAACGTCGACAGGCTCCGCATGACCCGGTCGCCGTACCGCCTTACCTTTTCGAGCGAACGGTTGCTGCGGTCGAGCTGGCGCAAAACGACGACGACCACCAGCGCGGCCAGGAGCGTAATGACATCTCCGGCGTCGAACATACTCCCCTCCCAGCGGGAATGGGCCGATTCTATGGGCCGCCGGAGGCGGTTGTCAACGAATCACGTGATCGGGCCGCGGGGAAGCCGGATACCGGCCGCGCCGATCGCCGGCAGTAGCCGGTCGTAGCGGCGGAAGGTGAGCGCCGCGCTGCTCTGCGGCGCAGGCCGGCGCGCGCGGTGCGCCGCGAGCATGCCGACGGCGCCGGCGCCGGCGACGTCGTAGCGGTAGTGGTTGCCGACGTACAGGATGCGTTCCGGCCGTACGCCGATCAGATCGGCCACGTACAGGAACGGCTCGGGATTCGGCTTCAGATAACCGGCGGTTTCGGAGGTGACCGCGCAGGCAAACCCGTCGAGGCCCATGCCGCGCAGCTTTGCCGCCGGCGGCATGTCGGAAAGCACGCCGAGCTGCGCCCCGCGTTCGCGCAACGCGGCGAGCGCCGCCCGCACGCCGCGGCACAGGCGGACGCCGCGCAGGGCGGCCGGCAGCCGGGTGTAGATCACGTCGTCGATCAGCGCGCGCGCGGCGCGCGTGTCGATGCGCAGCCGCTCGGCTACCAGCTCCGCCTGCAGGGCGTGGATGTCCGCGATCGGCCGGATGGCGCGAACCCGTATGCGGACGTGGCGAAACGCGCGAAACAGGGCGGCGTTCCGCGCCACCAGCCGCCACGACCGCGCCGCCGCCTGCCGCGGCGGATACAGCGTCCCGTCGAGATCGAACACCACGGCCTGCGCCGGCCGGTCGCGCGGTTCCGCCAATGAGCCGCCCGCCCGGTCAGTTGGAGCGGCTCCGAATCCGGATGGTCACCGTGCCGAACGCCGGTTCACGGTCATCGACCGGCTCATACCGCCACTGCCGCAACGTCTTGGTGATCTCGTTGTTGAGCTGGGTCGAACCGGAGTCCTGTTCAAAGCGCTCCACCCGAACCCATCCGGCCGGATCGACGCGAATCAGGACGCGAACGGTCATCTGCACGATCTCGTCCGGGTATCGGTCCGGCAGCACGGGATGGATCACGTTCAACAGCGGACGGAGACCGAGCGCTCCGGACACGTTCCACCCTTCCGGGAGCCGCGGGTCGCGTCCGGCCGGACCGTCCGCGGCCCCGTCGTTCTGACTGCCGGCGCCGCCGCCGGCGGCGCCGGCCGCGCCGCGCGCGCCTGCGTCGATCGCGCGGTCCAGGTCGTCGATCCGCGATTCGGCGCTCGGCGCGTCGGCCGCCGACGCGGCGGGCGCGCCGCCGATCACGGTCGCGCCGACCGGCGCCGCCGGCTTGGCGGGGCCCGGTGACGAGTACGAAACCGGCAGGGAGGAGCCTGTCGCCGCCGGCGCGGCCGCATTGCCGCTCCTGGCCGTCGGCGTGCCGCTGGTCCGCACCGGCGCGGCGGCGGCTTGGCGGCTCGGGCCGGCCCGCCCGGCGTCGCGCACCACGGGGACGGCGCTGCCGTCGGCGCTGGCGACCCGCGCCGTCTGGGCGTTGGGCGAGGGACTCGAAGCGCTCCTGGCGAACACCGGCTCGTCGGCCGGACGGGCGGTCCCTTGACTCAGCGAGGGAGCGCGGGCGCTCTGACGCACGGCGGCGCCGGCCGGCGCCGCGAACGGGGCGGTCACGACTGCCGCGTCGCCGGCCGCGGACGCCTGAGCGTTCAGACCGGCGCGGCCACGCACCTGCGCCGCGTCGAACGCTTGGCGCGTGGTCGCCGCCAACGGTTGCTGAACGGGCGGCTTCGGCGCGGCCGGCGACTCGGCCGCACTCGGCGCCGGCGTCGGCGTTGCGGCGGCAACCGGCTGCGGCGCGGGACGCTCGGTCACGGCAGGCGCAGACAACGCACGATCGACTACCGGCGCGGGCGCAGGACGCTCGGTCACGACCGGCGCAAGCGCCGCGCGCTCCATAACGGGCGCCGGCGCAGGACGCTCGGCCACCGCAGGCGCCGGGGACGCGCGCTCCACCACCGGCGCGGGCGCCGGCGCAGGACGCTCAGCCGCCGCAGGAGCAGGCTCCGCCGCGGGCGGAGGCGTAGGACGCTCGGCCATCGCAGGCGCCGACGACGCCCGCTCCACCGCCGGCGATCGTTCCGCCTCACGCGCAGGCGCAGGACGCTCGGCCGCCGCGGGCGCAGGCGTCACCGGTTCCACCGCCGGCGCGCGCTGCGCCACCGGCTCAGCGGCCCGCGCAGGCGCAGGACGCTCGGTCACCACGGGCGCAGGCGACGCCCGTTCCACCGCCGGCGCACGCTGCGCCACCGGCTCAGCGGCCCGCGCAGGCGCAGGACGCTCGGTCACCGCAGGAGCAGGCGCAGCCGCCGCGCGCTGCGCCGCCGGCGCGCGCTCGGCCACCGGCGGAGGCGCGGCCTGGGCGGCGGCCGGCGCCGGGGTTTCCGCGCGCTTCGGAGCCGACTGCGGCGCCGGCTGCGCCCGCACCCGTTCCTGGCCGGTCACCTCCCTGGTTACCGGACCGATCAGCGACACCGACAACGGGGCGTCGAGCCGATCTTCCAGGTCGAGCAGCTTGTACACGATGACGAACAGCAGCGCGTGCAGCACCGCCGCCGCCAGCACGCCGGCGAACATCCGCTCCGACTCCAGCCGGAACGTCATGGCGCTTCCCGCCCGATCGGGCGGGTCCGCAACGCCACGTCCGTGAAGCCGTTGAGTCTGACGATGTCCAGGACGTCGACCAGCAGCTGATAGGAGACCGTGCGGTCGCCTTCCACGATCACGCCCCCCACCGCCTCGGGAACGATACCGCCGTCGGTCGAAAACGCGTCAGCGAGTCCGCGCAGGTCGACCTCCCGATCGTTGAGATAGATCAGGTCTTCCGAATGGACGGCGACGACCAGCTGACTCATCTCGGTCGGCGTCGCCGTGTCCGACTCGGGCAGCGTCAGCCCGATCGCCGGCGTGATCTTGAAGGTGGACGACACCATGAAGAAGATGACGAGCTGAAACACGACGTCGATCATCGGCACCATGTCGACGGTCGTGCGCCGCTGCAGCCGGCGCCGGCGTAACATCAGTCCCCCTGCACGCCGAGCAGCAGCACCAGCTCGCTGACCCGGTTTTCGAGCCGGACGATCGTGTTGTTCGCCTTGCTGACCAAGTAGTTATAGAAGATGATCACCGGGATGCCGACGATCATGCCGGCCGCGGTAGTCAACAGCGCCTCCGATATGCCGCGCGCCAGCAGCGATGAATCGGCTACCGCGCCGGCGTCGCCAAGGACGCCGAAGGCGCTGATGTTGCCGGTCACCGTGCCGAGCAGACCGAGCAATGGCGCTATGTGAGAGATCGTCCCGAGCGTGGGCAGGAACCGCTCCTGCTTGGGAATCTCCACGTTGGCGGCGTCCGTGATGAGCTCGCGCACGACCCGGTTGGGCTGATGCCGGTGCTGGATGCCGACGCTCACCAGGCTGGACAGCGGCGACGGGTTCGCCTCGCAGATCGCCATCGCCTCATCGTAGTGACGCTCCTGCAAGCGGCTCTTGATCCGCCGCAGCAGCTTCTCCTCATCGACGCGGGTGCGGCGAAAATAGAGCAGCCGCTCGACGATCACCACCACCGCCACCACCGACAGAAAGATGAGCACCCACATGACCGGGCCGCCCTGCTGAATAAGGTCCAGTACCGGGTTCACTACCCTGTCCCCCTTTCGCTCTGTTAGAGATTGATCTCGACGCCGACGGACGCCTGAAAGCCGGGCTCCATGTACGGAGCGAGCTCGTACCGCGGCCGGTCGGACAGCGGCTGCAGCAGGTCGGCGAGGCTGGCGACGACCGCGACGGTGTCCGAGATGTTGTAGAAGCCGCTGGCCGAGATGATCGGCAGCGCGACGTTGGGCGCCTGATGCCGTCTGGTTTCCAGCGCGTTCGGGAACACCCAGTCGACGTTGTTCTCCACGCCCAGGCGGCCGTCGGCCCAGGTGGCGCGCATGCCGAGGCTCAGCACGTGCGGCGCCTCATACAACGGTACGTCGAAGAACGCGCCCGACCAGTCGAGGTTGAGCGCCGCGTTGGAGCTGATGTCCCAGCGCAGCCCGAGTCCGGTCTGCAACGTCCCGGCCTCCCGCTTCTGCACGACCGTGTGCAGTCCCGACGCGCCGAGATCGCCGGCGACGTCGAGGCGCCCGTCGCCGGTTTCGCCCCGTACGGAGGCGACCACGTGCACGGCCTCGGTCACCGCCGCGCGCATCGACGCGTCGCCGAACCATTGGCGCGTGTCGCGGAGCTGCTGCGGCTCCTCTATGTACCCAAAGGTGTCGTAGACGCCGGCCAAGTCGCGGTCGATCACCTCACGGCCGCCGGCCAGCCGCAGGTTGATCCGGTCGTGGGGCATGCCTTCCACGGAGACCTCGAACGGAGTCCGCAGACTCGTGGCCTCGTCGTCGGGGGCGTACTGCAGACCGGCGCGAGCGCCGAGTCGAATCGGCACCGGCAGGTCGTAGCCGAGTTCGACCTGGCCGAGCAGCCGGTGCGCGACCGGTTGCTCGGAGCGCGCCTGCCGGACCTTGTAGTTGGCCGCCAGGCCGATCTCCAGCTCGCGCAGCTGCGCGGTGGCGCCCGCCGACGCGCGGCCCTGCCATTCGGTCACCGCCTGCTCGTCGCTGCCTCGGAATGCGCGCGAGGCGCTCCGGCCGCCGATCGCGCCGCGCAACGTCAGCGCGTCGGCCGGCATCGCCCGTACCTGCAGGTCACCGTCGACCAGCTGGTCGCTCACGCCGTGGCCGATGAGGCCGATCCCCTGCAGACCGTCCTCGACCCGGCGGTACCGGCCGGATACTTCGACGGTGGCGCCGCCGAGGTCGGTGCGGTACGCCCCCCGCAGGTCGTCGGTACGGTGGTAGCCCTGATCGGGCGCGACCGGCCCGAATCCCTCCTGCAGGTGATGGTCGACCTGCAGATGAAAGAACGGGCCGGGGCCGGCGCCCTGCAGCCCGATGCTGCTCTTGAGCAGCCCGTTGTTGCCGGCCGAGACCGACGCTTCCAGCGCCAGGCCGGGCCCGAGCAGGCCGGAGCCGGCGCCGGAGGCGTCGGTCAACACGTCCGGCAGCCGCGGCGTCACCACCCGCAGCTCATCCGCCTCCGGCAATGGCACCCCGAATTCCGGCTTCTCCAACTCGGCGTCGGGCAGCACGGGGTCGACCTCGACCTCGGCCACGTCCTCGATGCTCAGCGTGATGTCCGGCACCTGCAGCGGACGCGCCGCCGGCTGCGGCTCGGCCGCCTGCCCGTAGGCCGACGCCGCCGCCGCGCACGCCAACACGGCGCCGAGCAGATACGCGGCGAGTCGCTGCATGGGATGTCTCACGTTCATCGCTCCTCACCGGCTAACGCGCGCGCGGGTCCCGCCCACGGCGACTCCGGAAAGTTGTCGAGTATCCGTTGCGCGAGCGCCTGCGCGGCTTCGGCGCGGCCGGCTTGCGCTTCGGCATTGGCTGACCGGTAGATCGCCTCCACACGCAGCTCCTCTGCGGCGCCGTCCACCAGCGCAGCGTCCAGAAACGCCGCCGCCGCCGCGGCCGAGTCCTGGCGGCGCAGGTAGTACTGGCCGAGCAGGAAGTGAGCGCGCGCCAGAACGTCCGCGTTCCTGGCGGCCGGGATCACGTCCTGCAACAGCTCGAACGCGCGGCCGGCCGGCGCCGACTGGTCAAGGACGTACAGCTGCGCGAGCTCCAGCATGGCCTTCCGCCCCTCGGCGGTCGCGCCGCCGCCGAGCCGCGCCACCGACGCCGACAGCTCCGCCTCGGTGCCGGTCAGACCGGACATCCGCAGCCGCAGCTCGGCCATCCGTTCCTGGGTGCCGAGCGCCTCCGCCTGCTCCGGATGGCGGGTCGTCAGCTCGTCGAGGCTCCGTAGAGCGGCGGCGTAGTCCGCCTCCGCCTCGTACACGTCGGCCAGCAGGTTGAGCGCGTCGGGATGGAAGGTGCTGTCCGGAAAGCGATCGACCAGACTGGACCACAGCAGCTCCGCGGCCAGCCACTCCTCCAGCCGTTGCGCCGCCAGACCGCCCCAATAGAGGGCGGCCGGAACCGACTCCCCGGTGGGGTATTCCTGGCGGTACCGGAAGAACCCATCCTTGGCGCGCCGGTAGTGACCCTCCTCGAACAGCGACTCGGCGCTCCGAAACAGCGCCTCGGGACGCAGCGAGCTGTCCGGGTAGCGTTCCACCAGCGTCTCGAACGCCGACACGGCGCGCTCCGCGTCGCCGCCTTCGGCGGCGGTCTCCGCGTACTCGAACAGCGCGTCGTCGGCGATGGCGTCGGCCGGATACCGCTCCCACACGTCCTGGTACGAACGTTGCGCTTCGGCCACTCGCGTCAGGTTGCGCAGGCTCTTGGCGTACAGGTAGAGCGCGCTGGGCGCCAAGCCGGCGCCCGCCCGTCCGGCCAGCTCCCCGAAACGGACCGCCGCCTCCTCGAACCGCTCGTCGCTGTAGTACGCCCAGGCGGCCAGGTACAACGCCTGGTCGTCGTTCTTGCGCGGCTCCAACACGGCGACCGCCTGCGCGAACTCGCCGAGCCGGTACAGCGCCCAGCCGAGCCAGTAGTCGGCGTCCGCGGCAAGATTGGCCAGCTCGCCGCCCATCGCCCGTTGCAGCCCCGGCCGGCGCAGCAGCTCGATCCCGTTGCGGTAGCGCTTGAGGGCTATCTCCGACACCCCCTGCAGATAGGCGGCCACGGCGTCCGAGCCGGGGTCGCTCACCGCCAGGTCCGGGAACGCGGCGCGCAGATAATCGGCGTACTGGACCACGGCCACGTGGTCGCCGACGTCGAACGCCAGCTTCATCCGATCGATCTGCGCGGGGGCGTCGCCGGGGAGCAGCTCGATCAGCTCGTCCAGACGCTGCAGGGCTATCTCCGGCCGCCCGTCGCTGCGCGCCAGGTTGGCCCGCAGGCGGAGCAGGTCGTCGTGATACTCCGTGCCCTTGACGATGTTCCGCGCTTCCTCGGCTGCGCTGGCCGCGTTCGCCAGGTCGCCGGCGCGATAGAACGCATAGGCGGCCAGATAGGCCGCTTCGGCGCGGCGCGCCGAATCCGGGTACCGCCGTCCGAAGTCGTCGTACAGCGCCGCCGCTTCGGAGAATCGCTGCTCCTCAAGCGCTATGCCGCCCAGCATCAGCCGCGCCGCCGCCGAACGGCCCGGCGCCAGCGCGATCAGGCGCTCAAGCACTTCCGTTGCCTCGGCGAGCAGGTCCTCGTCCGAAGAGGCGTCGGCGAGCATCAGCGTCTTGGCCAAGTAGAGCGGCGCCGTGCCCTCCGTCGCGCCGGCGGCCAGCTCCCGGTCCCACACGCGGCGCAGGAACAGCTCGGCCAGCTGGTCCGCGCCCCGTTCGTAGTTCTCGACGCCCAGACGCAACCAGAACTCGGTGAGTATCTCCGGCGAAGACGCGAAGCGGCTCTCCGCGCTGTCGGTCCAGCTCTGCATGGCGTCGATGTCGCCCGCCCGGCGGGCCGCGGCGAACAGGCGGCGATGAGCGGGCGCGCCGATCTCCGGATCGGCGCCCACCAGCTGCCGGTAGATTTCGGTCGCCGACTCGATCCGGTTGAGCGCCCACAGCGCTTCGGCCTGGTAGAACAGCAGCTGGTCGCGGTACCCGAGCGGATACGACGCGGTCGGCAGACCGGACGCAAAGGCGATCAGCTCCTCGTGCTGGCCGCCCGCCAGGTAGCTGTTGGCAAGCAGCACCGCGGCGTAGGCGCTGGCGGCGTCGGTCATGCCTTCGCTCTGGCGGAGCAGCTCCGACAGCGGCGCCTGCGCGGCGGCGGCGCGGCCGGCGCGCAGCTCGGCAAGCCCGTGGTACAACAGCGCCTGCTGCCGCAGATCCTGCGCCGCGTCGGAGCTGGCGAAGCGCTTGAGATCGAGCGCCGCAGCCTGGTATTCGCCAAGCTGGTACCGGACCAGGCCGGTCCAGTACGGTATCTCGTCCCGGAACGACGCCAACCGGTACCGGGTTTCGATCAGATCGAAGGTTTCCAGCGCCTCCTGATAGCGGCGCAGGTAGTAGAGGGAGGCGCCTCTGCCGTAATGGACGTCGGCGATCAGCTCGGAGTTGGGATAGCGGGTGAGGAAGGCGTCGTAGACCTGCATGGCGAGCTCGTACTCGCCTTCGGAGAAGCGCTGCGCGGCCTCCTTGAGCAGCTCGCGCTCGTTGGCCCAGACGGTCATGGGAGCGGCCGCCGCGGCCATCGCCACGCACAAGCCGAGCCGGGACACGGCGCTCCCGGTGAGTCTCGACACCGCGTGACGCAGGCGCGCACCCGCCGACCCGTGCCCGTTCATCCTCCTATTGAATGACGGTACGAATCGCCGCGTTCTTGACGTAAAACTACAACGCGCTCGCGGACGCCCCTCCTTCCCCGGCGCGCTCGGCCGGTGCGTCGGCAGCGCCGCCGCCGTCGGGACCGCTCCCGTCCAGCGCGCGGCGGGCGGAGCGGACGGCGATCAGCGCCGCCACCAGCTCGTCGCGGATCTCGGCCAGCTGCGCCCGGAGCACCGGGTCGATCCGTTCGGTCTCCTGCCACAGGCGGCGGCGCGCGCCGTCGACGGTGTACCGGGCGTCCTGCAGGAGATGGCGGAGGCGGAACAGCACGTTCACCTCGAAACTGCCGTACTCCCGCCGTCCGTAGGCGTTCTTGCGCGGGGCGATCAGCGGAATCGACCGCTCCCAGTACCGCAGAATGTGCGGCTTGACGCCGAGCAGGTCGCTGATCTGGCCGATGGAGTAGTACGTACCGGCCCCCTTCAGCGCGCGCCGGCGCGGCCGCGCGGGGCCGGCCCGCGCACCTCGACGATGATCGGCACGCGGTCGAACCCCAGGTCGGCGCGCGCCCGGTTCTCCAGGTAGCGGCGGTAGTTGGCGGGCGCCGGGGCGCGGTTCACGAAGAACAGCAGGCGCACCGGGTTCGCGCCGGTCTGCACGCCGTACTGCACCCGCAACGGCCGGCGGCCGGGCGCCGCCGCATCGGCCGCGCCGCCGGCGCCGGGCGTGCGGTTCCAGCGCCGCACCGCCTGGTTGATCTGGCTGGTGGAGACCGTGCGCGATCTCTGCTGCGCGACCTCGGCGCAGGCGTCGATCAGGGCGGTGACGCCGGTGCGCTCCCGTGCGGACAGGGTGACCAGCGGTACGTAGGAGAGCGCCGGCAGGTGGCGCCGGGCGCGCGCGATCACCCGTTCGCGCTCGTCCGGCCGGCACAGGTCCCACTTGTTGAGCGCGACCACCAGACCGTTCCCCTTCCGCACCGCCAGAGACGCCAACCGTTTGTCCTGGTCGGCGATCTCCTGGCTGGCGTCCGCCAGCAGCACCGCCACGTCGCTCCGCTCCAACGCATCGACCGAGCGCTGGGTGGCGTAGTACTCGACCGGTTCGTTCACCCGCGCGCGCCGCCGCAGCCCGGCGGTGTCGACCGCCTCGAAGCGCACCGCGCGCGCCGCAAAGCGGCCGGCCACCGGGTCCCGCGTGGTGCCGGGGACAGCGTCGACCACGGCGAGCGGCCGGCCGGTGAGGGCGTTGAGCAGGGTAGACTTGCCGGTATTGGGGCGGCCGAGCAGCGCCAGACGGACCGCCGGGGCGGTCCCGGCAGGCTCCGGCGGCCCCGAATCTCCCGGCACCGCAGCGCCGGCGCCGGCCGCAGCGGTCGCCGCCGCGGCGGCGAGGCGCGTTCGCGCCAGCTCGGTGAGCGCGTCGATGCCGCGGCCGTGGGCGGCCGAGACCGCGACCACGCCGCCGAAGCCGAGCTCGTGGAAGCGCGCCGCGTCCGGGTCCCGGCCGGCGTGATCGGCCTTGTTCACCACCACGATCGGCTCCGTGCCGGACCGGCGCAGATCGTCGGCCAGCGCGTGGTCGGTAGCGGTCGGGCCGTCGAGGTCGACGACCAGCAGAATCACGTCGGCGCCGGCCGCCGCGCCGCGCGCGCGGCCGCTCACCTGGTCCGCAAGCGGCTCATCGTTGCGGCCGGTGATCACGCCGCCGGAGTCGATCAGCGTGACGCCTGCGCCGCCGGAGTCCTTGGCGCCGTCGAGGTCCCACGCGCCGTAGCCGAGGTCTCTGGTGACGCCGGGCTCCGCATGGGTGATCGCCTGCCGGACGCGGCAGAGGCGATTGAACAAAGTGGACTTGCCGACGTTGGGCCGCCCAAGAATGGCGACAGTCATGGTGGTGCGGGCCGCCGCGCACCGGCGCGACGCCCGCCGGAACCCTACCCGCGCCCGGCCGCACTGTCAAACCGGCGGCCGCGGCGGCGTCAAATCGGCCGGTCCGGGTGCCGATGATTCCTGTAGACATGGCGCGCAGGCGATCGCCGATCGGCATTCTGTTCTGGTTCGGCTTGGTTACGGCGGTGCTGGTGGTGTTCGTGTTCAGCCGTCCGACCATCGAACGGGTGCTCGACTCGACCGACTTCTTCACGGCGGTGAGGCCGGCCAGTGCAACTCCGGTGGTGGTGATGCGGCCGTCCGGAAGGGCCCCGAACGGGTACGGCGACCCGGCGCCGGCGGCCGCACGCACGGCGGCGCCGGCCGCTCCGCAGCCGGCGGAAGCGCCTGCGCCGGCGCCTGAGCCGCAACCCACGGCCGCGCGCCGTACGGGGAACGCGGCGGCGGAGCCGGCGTCCCCGCCTGCGCAGGACCGCACCGCCCGCGTCTTCTTCGTCCTGGTCGACGGCAGCGGCGCGACGCGGCTGCACGGGGTGCAGAGGACGGTGAGCTCCGGCGGGTCGCCGCTCACGTCGATGCTGCGCGAGCTGCTGGCCGGACCGACCGCCGCCGAACAGCGGCGCGATCTGATCAGCCTGATTCCCGATGCCGTGGAACTGCACCGCGTGTCGGTGCGGGACGGCACCGCAGTGATCGACCTGGGCCAAGCGTTCCGGTTCAGCTCGATCGGCCGCCAGGGGCTGCTGGCGCGGCTGCAGCAGCTGGTCTACTCGGCGACCGAGTTCCCGACCGTCGACGCGGTGCAGGTGCTGATCGACGGGAAGCACGTCGACTACCTGGGACCCGAAGGGATCTACATCGGCGCGCCGCTCACCCGCACGTCGTTCGACGCCTGAGCGGGCCGCCGGTCAGCCGTGCGCCGCCTGCACGCGCTCGATCGCCAGCGCCCGGCCGCTGGCGGCGTCGATCTCGACGTGCACGGCGTTGAGCACGCCGACGCCATCGGCGACCGCCAGCTTGAGCGGCATCTGCGAAAGACTGCGCCGCACCGAGTCGCGCGCGTCGAAGCCGATGACCCCGCCGGCAGGGCCGGTCATGCCGACGTCGGTGATATAGGCGGTGCCGCCCGGCAAGATGCGTTCGTCGGCCGTGGTCACGTGGGTATGCGTGCCGATGACGGCCGACACGCGCCCGTCCAGGTGGAGGGCGAGCGCCTCCTTCTCCTCCGATGACTCGGCGTGCAGGTCGACGACGATCACCGGCGTCTTGGCGCGCAGGGCGGCGACCACGCTGTCGGCGGTCCGGAACGGACAGCGCGGCGACGGCAGCGCGTGCCGGCCCTGCAGGTTGAGCACGGCGACGTCCGTCCCCGCGGCGCTCACCACGCACCATCCGTGCCCCGGAGCGTCGGGCAGGTAGTTCTCCGGCCGCAACAGGTGCGCCTCACGATCGAGCGCCGGGTGCAGGACCGGATGTTGCCAGACGTGGTTGCCGGACGTGATCACGTGGACGCCGAACCCGAAGATGCGGTCCACCAGCTCCGGGGTGAGTCCGTACCCGTCGGCCGCGTTCTCTCCGTTGGCGATCACCACCGCGGCGCGGGTGCGCCGCTGCACGCCGCGCAGCCCCGCGAACACCGCGTGCATGCCGGCGTCGCCGACGATGTCCCCTATCAGGACGACGTGAAGGTTCGTGGACGGCCCCTTTACCGGGCGTACTCAGTGATCCGGGTCTCGCGGATCACCGTCACCTTGATACGGCCGGGGTAGGTGACCTCGTCCTCGATCCGGCGCGCGATCATGCGGCTCAACTCGCCGGCGCGGTCGTCGGTGACCTCGTCGGCGCTCACCAGGATGCGCAGCTCGCGGCCGGCCTGAATCGCGTAGGTCTTCTCCACGCCGTCGTACTCGCCGGCGATCTGCTCCAGGTCCTCCAGTCGCTTCAGGTAGTTGTCGATCGCTTCCCGCCGCGCTCCCGGACGCGATGACGAGATGGCGTCGGCGACCTGTACGATGATCGCCTCTACCGACACCGGCTCGATGTCGTTGTGGTGCGATCCGATCGCGTTGCAGACGACGTCGTTTTCGCCGATCCGCCGGGCCAGGTCCATGCCGAGCTCGGCGTGACCCACCTCTCCGTCGGAGACCATACCCTTGCCGACGTCGTGCAGCAGGGCCGCCCGCTTTGCCGACTTGGTGTCGGCGCCGACCTCCACGGCGATGAAACCGGCCAGCACCGACGCCTCTTTCGAGTGCGTGAGCTGGTTCTGTCCGTAGCTGGTGCGGTACCGCAGCCGGCCGAGCGCCGCCACTCCGTCAGGGTGCATGTCGTGGATGCCGAGCTCGAACAACACCCGCTGCCCCTCTTCGAACAGCGTCTGCTCCAGGTCCCGCATCACCTTGCGGACGACCTCTTCGATCCGCGCCGGATGGATGCGTCCGTCGGAGATCAGCCGCTTCAGCGCCAGCTTGGCCGTCTCGCGCCGAACCGGATCGAAGCACGACAGGATCACCGCCTCCGGCGTGTCGTCAATGATGATGTCGACGCCGGTGAGGGTTTCGAGGGCGCGGATGTTCCGTCCCTCCCGGCCGATGATCCGGCCCTTCATCTCATCCGAGGGCAGATCGACCGAGGAGACGCTGGTTTCCGCGGTGATCTCGGTCGCCAACCGCTGCATGGCGGAGACGATCACCGCGCGGGAGCGCCGCTCGGCGCTCTCCGCCGCCTCCGCCTCTATGCGACGCTCCAGATCGTGCGCGTCCCGGCGCGCTTCGGTTTCGATATTCGCGGTCAGCTGCTGCTTGGCCTCTGCGGCCGTGAGCTGGGCGACCTTCTCCAACTCCGCATTCAACACGACGCCGGCTTCATCGACAGCGCCCTCTCGTTCCGTTACTTGCTGCTCGCGCCCCGCGAGTGCTCGTTCCTGACGACTTACGGTATCGAGTCGCTCCTGGAGGCTTTCTTCCCTCTGGCGGACCTTCCGTTCGTAGCGCTCGATCTCGCGCCGCTGGTCCCGCGCTTCACGGTCCAACGTCTCACGCTCGGCGAGCAGCAAGTCCTTTGTCTCGATGAGGGCTTCACGTTGCTTCTCTTGCGCCTCTCTAACCGCGTCTTGGAGTACTCTCCGCGCCTTCTGCTCTGCGGAGGAGAGTTCAAATCTGGCATATGACCATCGGACGAGCCAACCGATCAGCAAACCGGCGAGAGGAAGCATGAAGAACCATACGAGCTCCATTGCGTTCCTCCATGGTGGCTGCCCGTACACTACCGGCGCCGCCCGGCAATGTCAAGGAGCGGAACGGCTCCGCGGCCGGGACGCCGGAGTCAGTGCGCGGGCGCGGCGGCGCCCGACCCTTGCCGGTCGTCTTCGGCCGCGGCCAGATCGAGGCGCGCGGCCAGGCCCGGCGCGTCCCACGCCGCGTCGGCGCCCGCCGCCGTCAACAGCAGGTAGGCCGGACGGCCGCCGGCGCGCGCCGGCAGCAGGGCGGCGCGGACGATCCGGCCGCGCGCGGCGGCGGGCAGCCGCCGCGCCAGATCGGCCAGCAGGGCCGACCCGGCGAGCGGGTACGGCGGACCGGCGGCGGCGATCAGCGCGACTCGCCGCGCCAGGTAGCGGTCGGCCACCGGATCGTCAGGCGCAATCCCCAACCGCCCGGCCGATTGCCGAAGGCTCCCGGCCGCCTGCCGCGCGCGGTGCCAGCCGGACGGTTCCCGGACCAGGAGCGCCGCGCCGAGCGCCCGGGCGCGGCGGCTCAAGCGGTGCAGCGCCCGGCTGATCAGATCGACGCGTTCCGGACCTTCCGCGGGCGCGCCGGCGGCGAATCGATCCAGGTCGACGCCGCCGGCGCGCAACGGCAACGGATCGCCGTCCTGCCGCGGCGGCGCGCCGCCGGTCACCGCGGCCGCCAGTCGCCGCAAGCCCGGATCGCGCCCGGCGGATCGGCCGTAGGCGTGGCGCTGAATCCGGTAGACGCCGCCCTCCACCGCCACCGCCGGGGGATCGTCGCCGACCAGTTCGAACAGGTCCGCGATGGTGTGGACGCCAAGGGCCTCCGGCTCTCCTGCGGCGCCGGACTCCCGCGCCAACGGGAGCTCTTCAAGAGGCGGTTCGGCCGGCTCGGCGCGCTCTGCAGCTGCGGGCGGCGGCCGCTCCCCGCCGGCCAGCTCCCCGCCGGCCAGCGGCAGCGCCTCCAGCGCTTCGAACTCCGGCACGCGCGTCACCCGGACCGGCCGCGCAGGCGGCCCCACGCGACCGCGCAGCCGCAGAGGACCAGCACGGCGGCCACGCACGCGGCGCCCGCCGGCGTGGTGGCGCCGCTGCCGCGGCGCGCGGCGGGTTCGGGCAGCGCGTCCGGCCTGCGCGGCGGCTCCGGCGCGTGACCCGGCTCCGGCCCACGCCCGCACTCCGGCGCGCGCGGCGGCTCCGGGTCGGCCGGCCCCGTTTGCGCGGCCAGCAACGCGCGGTCCAGGCTCCGTATCGGGCTGCGCAGCCGGAAGCGGACGCGATTGTCCATGAGCCGGGCCAGATACGCCATGGTCGATCCGAACAGCGCGCCGGCCGCGCCCGGCAGGCGCAGGCGCGGGTCGACCATGAGGCGCGAGACGAACAGCAATCCGCCCAGACCGGCGGCCTTGCCCGCACCGACCATCAGCGCTCCCTCCGTGATCGCAACGCCGCCGACGCGCAGAAGCACCCGGCCGGCGGGGGTGAGCAGATTGAATACGACCGTCGCGGCCAGGAACGCCGCGGTGCGCCGCAGCCGCAGCCGCGGCTGCACCAGCCACGCCAGCGCGGCAAAGGCGGCCGCTTGCGCGCCGCGCAGGAGCAGGTCCTCCTGCGCCACGAGCGAGGCGGCCAGCAGCACCCCGGCGGCCAGCCGCGTTCCGGCCGACAAATTGCCGTCCAGCCAGCCGGCCGCCGCGTCTCTGAAACCCCGGCGGACGCTCAGTTGGACGCTTCGTCCGCGGCCGGCCGGTCGAGCAGCTCCAGGATCACCATCTCGCTGGCGTCCCCGTAGCGCGGGCCGAGCTTGAGCACGCGCGTATAGCCGCCGGGCCGGTCGTGGAAGCGCGGCCCCAACACGTTGAACAGCTTGGCCAACACGGCCGGATCGCGCAGCCGGCGGGCGACGATCCGCCGGCTGTGGACGCTGTCGCGCTTGGCTCGCGTGATCATCTTCTCCGCGGTGCGGCGCACGGCCAGCGCCTTGGCCCGCGTGGTGCGGATGCGTTCATGGCGAAACAGCGCCGCGATCATGTTCGAGTGCAGCGCCTTGCGGTGGCTCGGCGTGCGGCCGAGCGGGTTGTAGCCAACGCGGTGTCTCATCGCCGCCCTCCCGTTCCGTGTCGTCGCCGGCGCGCTTCCATCACGATTCGCCGATCCGTTCGCCGCCGGCCGGAACGTCGCCGCCGGCCACCACGTCGCCGCCGGCCGCCAGGTCGGCGCCCGCCGCCGTTTCGGCGTCGGCGGCCGTTTCGTCCATAGCGGTCTCGGCGGTCTCGGCGACGACCGCCTCCTCATCGTCCGCTACGCCGAGCTCGTCGAAGCCCAGAGAGTCGCCGGCGGCAAGGCGCTGGCGCAACGCGTCGTAGTCGCTCATGCCGAGATGAAGACCGCGCTCGGCCAATCGCTGCTTGATCTCATCCAGGGACTTCTTGCCGAAGTTGCGGGTCTTGGCAATCTCGTCTTCGGTCTTGCGGGTCAGGTCGCCGATGGTGCGGATGTTCTCGTTCCGCAGGCAGTTGCTCGACCGCACCGACAGCTCCAGCTCCTCGACGGGAGTGTCGAGCAGCCTGGTGAGCGGCTCATCCTCGACGTCGATCTCCTCCGGCCCCACCTCGTCCTCTTCGAAGTTGATGAAGATGGTGTAGTGTTCCTTGGCGATCTTGGCGGCCTCCGCCACCGCGTCGTCGGGCTTCTTGGTGCCGTCGGTCCACACCTCCAGCACCAGCTTGTCGTAGTCGGTCCGCTGGCCGACGCGCGTGTCCTCGACCGCGTACTTCACGCGCTCGATCGGCGAGAACAGCGCGTCGATGGGGATGGTGTCGACCACGTCGATGAACCGTTCGCTGCTTTCCGCCGGCAGATAGCCGCGCGAGTACTCGATCTGTATGTCGATCTCCAGACTGGCGCCGTCCATGAGCGTGGCGATCGGCAGGTCGGGGTTGGCGACCGAGACGCCCGTATCGACCGCAAGATCGCCGGCTGTCAGGGCGCCGGGGCCGGACCGCTCCAGAAAGATGGTCCGTTGCTCCACCCCTTCGTCCAGCTTCAACCGCACCTGCTTCAGCGCGTTGATGATATCCGGCGTGTCCTCCACGACGTGCGGGATCGGCTCGAACTCGCTCGACACGGTGTGCGGCGCGCCGTCGGCGCCGCGCGTCGTGACGTGCGCGGCGGTGATAGCCCAGCCCGGTATGCCCGACAGCAGGATACGCCGCAGGCTGTTGCCGATGGTCGCCCCGTAGCCCCGCTCGAACGGATACGCTATGAACTTGCCGTACGCGGTATCCACGTCGGCGTGCTCGAAGACCATGCCGGTCGGCAGATTGAGCCCCTTCAAGAGGTTCCTTCGCGCCATCAGCCCCTCACTTGGAGTACAGCTCGACGATCAGCTGCTCGTTGACGCCTTCCAGATCGGGCACGTCGGCGCGCCGCGGCAGGGCCAGGACCCGCCCGCGCACCGCGTCCGGGTCGACTTCCAGCCACGGCAGCGTCCCGGAACGCGAGTACTCCTTGAGGCTGTCCTTGACCGCCGTCATCATCTTGCCCCGTTCGCGCAGCTCCAGGACGTCGTCCTTGCGCACCTGGTAGCTCGGTATGGTCACGCGCTTGCCGTTGACCGTCACGTGCCCGTGCGACACCAGCTGCCGCGCCTGCTTGCGCGAGCTGGCGAAGTGCATGCGGTACACGATGTTGTCGAGCCGCTGCTCCAACATGCGCACCAGGTTCTCGGCGGTCACGCCACGTTGCCGGTTGGCGCGTTCGAAGACGATGCGAAACTGCTTCTCGAGCATTCCGTACATGCGCTTTACGCGCTGCTTCTCACGCAGCTGCATGCCGTAGTCGGACATCTTCGGCAGCCGCGCCCGCGGCGCCTTGCCCGGCCGGCCGCGCCGCTTGGTGATCTGGCACTTCTCGGAGTGGCAGCGCGATCCTTTGAGAAACAGCTTTACCTCCTGCGCGCGGCAGAGCCGGCAGGCGGGTCCCAGGTAACGGGCCACGCCTACACCCGCCGCTTCTTTTGCGGCCGGCAGCCGTTGTGAGGAATCGGCGTCACGTTACGGATGGTGCGCACCCGCAGGCCGAGCGCCCCCAGCGACCGCACCGCCGACTCGCCGCCGCCGCCGGGCCCCTTCACGAACACGTTGACCTCCATCAGGCCGTAGTCCATAGCCTTGCGCGCCGCGGTCTCCGCCGTGGTCTGCGCCGCGAACGGCGTCGACTTCTTGGCGCCCCGGAACCCCAGGGAGCCGGCCGACGCCCACGACACCGCGTTGCCCATCAGATCGGTGATGGTGACGATGGTGTTGTTGAAGGTCGCCTGGATGTAGACGTTCCCTTCGCTGACCGCCCGGTCCCGTTTGCCTTTCGATTTTGCCATCTATCGTTACTCGCAACCTTTCCTTTACTTGGCCGTCGGCGCTTTCTTCTTGCCGGCGACCGTTTTCTTGCTTCCCTTGCGCGCGCGCGCGTTGGTGCGGGTGCGCTGGCCGCGCACCGGCAGGCCGCGCCGGTGGCGGATGCCGCGGTAGCAGCCTATGTCCATCAGCCGCTTGACGTTGAGCGACGACTCCGTGCGCAGCGACCCTTCCACCACGTAGTCGCTCTCGATCACGCGGCGCAGGTCGTTCACCTCTTCCGGGGCCAGGTCGTTGAGCTTGCGGTCGGGGTCGATCCCGGTCTTGCCGCAGATGGCGGCCGCCGAAGGCGCCCCGATCCCGTAGATGTAGGTGAGTCCCACGCATACGTGCTTGTTCGGCAGATCGATGCCGGCGATTCTTGCCATGCTCCTACCCCTGTCGCTGTTTGTGTTTCGGATTGTCGCAGATGACGCGCACCACGCCGCGGCGCCTGACCACCTTGCACTTGGCGCACATCTTTTTCACGCTGGCCCGGACCTTCATGGCTCCCCTCTACAGGTTGCGGGCCCGTACCCGGCCCTTGCGGACGATGCCGTCGTGGTGATGCATCTTGAGATGCCCTTCGATCTGACTCATCGTGTCGAGGTCGACGCCGACCATGATCAGCAGCGACGTGCCCCCCATCAGGAAGGCGACGCTGGACGGAAAGTTGAACAACGCCTGGATGATCGACGGAATGATGGCGATCACCGCCAGGAACAGCGCCCCCGGCAGGATGATCCGGTTGAGTATCCTGGTGAGGTACTCGGTCATGTTGTCGGAGCTGATGCCGCGGATCGAGCCGCCGTTCTCGCGGATCTGCTTGCTGATCTCGACCGGGTTGAGGGTCACCTGCGTATAGAAGTAGGCGAAGAAGACGATCAGCAGCGCGTAGAACAGCATGTACGGCACGCCGTTCGGCGTCAGCCACGCCGCGAACCGCGACAGCCACGGCACGCCGCCGCCCAGGTTCTGAGCGATCTGCAACGGAAAGATCAGCACCGAAGAGGCGAAGATCACCGGGATCACGCCCGACGGATTGATCTTGAACGGCAGATAGGCGTTCTGCGCGCCGTACACCCGGCGGCCGACGACCCGGCGCGCGTAGTTGACCGGAATCCGCCGCTGGCCCTGCTGTTCGTAGATCACCAGCGAGATCACGCCGACGAACGCGCCGAGCACCAGGACGAAGAAGACGGGGTTGAGGTTGCCGCGCTGCACCTGATCGATCATTACGTAGATGGCGTCCGGTATGCGCGCCACGATGCCGGCGAAGATGAGCAGCGATATGCCGTTGCCGATGCCGCGCTGCGTGATCTGCTCGCCGAGCCACATCAGAAAGATGGTGCCGGCGGTCACCGTCAGCATGGCCAGCAACGTGTACTGGATGCGGCCCATGGTGATGGCGCCGGGTATCTGGTTGGCGTATTCGGTGACGGCGAACGACTGGATCAGACAGACGCCCACCGTCGCTATGCGCGTGTAGCGCTGGATGCGCTTGCGGCCGCCGTCCTGCTCCGAGATCTTCTTCAACTTCGGGAACACCAGGACCAGCAGCTGCATCATGATCGAGGTGGTGATGTACGGCACGATGCCGAGCATGAAGACGGAGAAGTTGGAGAACGCCCCGCCGGAGAAGAAGTCGAAGTAGTCGGTGATGCCGATGCCGCCGGACTGCTGCGCGGCGTAGAAGTTCTGCAGAGCGTTGACGTTGATGCCCGGAATCGGCAGCACCGCGCCGATCCGGAAGATCACCAGGATCGCCACCGTGAACAGGATACGGTCGCGCAGGTCGCGGATCCGGAAGATGTCGAGCAGCGGGTTGGCCATCAGTCCCGCCCGTCCCCGGACGCTCCGCCGGCGGGCGCCGCGTCCCCGTTCACCGCGTCCTCGGCCGGCGCTTCCGCGTCGACCGGGTCGCCGACGGCGGCGAAGGTTCCGCCGGCCGCGGCCACCTTCCGCAGGGCGCCGGCCGACGCGCGGTCCAGACGCACGGTCAGCGCCCGCTCCAGGTTGCCCGATCCGAGCAGCTTGACCGGCGCGCCGGCCGACCCGATCACGCCGGCGTCGAACAGCGCCTGCCGGTCGACGGTGTCCCCGTCCGCAAAACGGTTGAGGGCGCGGACGTCGACCGTCCGGTACACGGTGCGGAACGGATGATTGCTGAAGCCGCGGCGGGCGATGCGCCGGTACAACGGCATCTGCCCGCCTTCGAAGGCGGGCCGCACGCCGCTGCCGGACCGCGCACGCTGGCCCTTGGTGCCGCGGCCGGAGGTGCCGCCGCGCCGGCCGGCCGGGCCGCGGCCCACGACGCGCCGTTTGCGCGCGGCGCCGGCGGGCCGGCGTACGCGCGGGGCGCCGTCCGCGCCGTCGGGTTGGTCTCTCACGTGATCATCTCTATGGTAAGCAGGTAGCGCACTTGGCGCAGCATGCCGACGACCGCCGCGTCGGCGGTGTGCTCCGCCGACGAACCGATGCCGCGCAAGCCGAGCGCCGCCACCGTGGCCCGGTGCCGGGGATTGCGCCCGATGACGCTGCGGGCAAGCGTCACCCGCACGCGCGCGCCGTCGGCCAGCTGCAACGGGCCGCGGCCGTCCAGGGCGTTCGCCGCATTCATGGCAGGCGCTAGCGCCACAGGTCCGCCACGCTCTTGCCGCGGCGGGCGGCCACTTCGGACGCCTCCATGATCTGTCCCAGTCCCTGAAACACCGCCTTCACCACGTTCATGGAATTCTGCGAGCCGAGCGACTTGCTGAGCGCGTCGCGCACGCCGGCCGCCTCCAGCACGGCGCGCACGGGGCCGCCGGCGATCACCCCGGTGCCCGGAGCGGCCGGTTTCAGCAGTACCTTGGCGCCCTTGAACGCGCCGTTGACCTGATGCGGCAGCGTGCCGGCCTGCATCGGCACCCGCACCATGTTGCGCCGCGCCCGTTCCGAGCCCTTGCGGATGGCGTCGGCGACGTACGCCGCCTTGCCGAAACCGTAGCCGACGTGGCCGTTGCGGTCACCGACCACCATCACCGCGGAAAACGAGAATCTGCGGCCACCCTTGACGACCTTGGCGATGCGGTTGAGCCGCACCAGCTTCTCGAAGTCGCCGCGGTCGCCGCGGTCCCGGTCTCTGTCGCTCACCCCTGCTCCCTTCGCGATCTTACAGGACGATGCCGGACTTGCGCGCGCCGTCCGCTATCGCCTTCACCTTGCCATGATACGGATAGCCGTTGCGGTCGAACACGACCTGGCTCACCCCGGCCGCGCGCAACCGTTCGCCCGCCAGCTCGCCCAGACGGCCCAGGTCGCCGGCGCGGTTGGGCACGTCGACCGCGGACTCCCGATTGGAGGCCGCCGCCACCGTGCGCTCGGCGTCGTCGTCGATCACCTGTACGTAGGTGTACCGATTGCTCTTGAACACCGTCATGCGCGGACGCGCCGCGGTGCCGCGCACCTTGCCGCGAATGCTCCGCTTGCGGCGCAGGCGGCGGACGACCTTGGCCGGGGCGCCCATCAGGCGCCGCCTCCGACCGCCGACTTGCCGACCTTGCGGCGCACGTGCTCATCGGCGTAGCGGATGCCCTTGCCCTTGTACGGTTCCGGCGGCCGCACCGACCGCACGTTCGCCGCGAACTGCCCCACGCTCTGCTTGTCGATGCCGGAGATCAGGATGCGGTTGCCGCCCTCCACCCCGACCGTGAGGCCGGCCGGAATCGCCATCCGCACCGGCCGGGAGTAGCGCGCGTCGACGACCAGGGTCGTGTCCTGCACCTCGGCGCGGTACCCGACGCCGCTCATCAACAGCTCCCGCTTGAACCCCGCCGACACCCCGGTCACCATGTTGGCGATCAGATTGCGGGTCAGCCCGTGCATGGCGCGCGACGAACGTTCGTCGTCGACACGGCTGACGGCGACCGCGCCGTCAGCCACGGCGACCCGGACGGCGGCCGGCAGCGGCGTGCTGAGCGCGCCGCTGGGGCCGGTCACTTCGACCCGGCCGGCGCCGACCGCCACGTCCACCCCCGCCGGCACCGGTATCGGCAGCACCCCGATTCGTGACATCCGCCGCTACCACACGCGGCAGATCAGCTCGCCGCCGATCTGCCGGAGGGCCGCCTTGCGGCCGGTGATCACCCCGGACGAGGTGGAGACGATCAAGGTCCCGAAGCCGTTGAGGACGCGCGGCATGGCGCGGTAGCTCCGGTACACGCGCCGGCCCGGCTTGGAGAGCCGCTCGATGCCGCGGATCACCGGTCTGCGCTCTTCGTCGTACTTGAGAAACAGCCGCACCGGCCCCTGCCCGTCCTGGTCCACACGCTTGAAGTTACGCACGTAGCCTTCGGTCTTCAAGGTCTTGATGATCTCCAGCTTGAACTTCGACGGCGCGATGTCGACGCTCTCGTGGCCGGCCATGCCGGCGTTGCGGATCTTGGTCAGCATGTCCGCTACCGGATCACTCGCACTCATGTCCTCACCAGCTCGATTTGGTCACGCCGGGTATCAACCCCCGGCTGGCGAGATCCCGGAAGCAGATCCGGCAGAGCTCGAAACGGCGCAGGTACCCGCGCGGCCGCCCGCAGCAGCGGCACCGGTTCACCTTGCGCGTCGAATACTTGGGTTTGCGCTGCGAGCGCACGACCAGGGCCTTGCGTGCCACCTACTCCTCCGTCGTCCGTGCCGGGGTCACCGTCTTCCGTCCGTCAGTCACCGCGGCGTCATTCACTGCGAAAGGGCATTCCCAACGCGCCCAACAGGCTCCGGCCCTCCCGGTCGGTGCGGGCGGAAGTGACGATGGTGACGTTGAGTCCGCGGATCGAATCGATACGGTCGTAATCGATCTCCGAGAAGATGATCTGCTCGTCGACGCCGACCGAGTAGTTGCCCCGGCCGTCGAACGAGTTGGGGGACAGGCCGCGGAAGTCCTTGATCCGGGGCACGGCCACGTTCACGAAGCGGTCGAAGAACTCCAGCATGCGGTCGCCGCGCAACGTCACCATCGCGCCGATCTCCATGCCCGCCCGGATCTTGAAGGCGGCGATCGAGCGCCGCGCGCGCGTGGTCACCGCCTTCTGACCGGCGATCAGCGTCAGCTCCTTGACCGCGGTGTCCAGCAGCTGCCGGTTGCTCGGCGCCAGTCCCACCCCCATGCTGAGCAGGATCTTGGTGAGCCGGGGAACCTGCATGACGCTGTCGTAGCCGAACTCCTCGATCAACGCGGGCGCGACCGTGTCCCGGTACCGCGCGCGCAGGCGGGGCGCGTACGCCGGACCGGCGCCGTTCCCGGACCCGCCGCCGGCGGACTCGCCGCCGGCCGCCTGGCCGCCGGCCCCTTGGCCGCCGCTCACAGTTCCTGTCCGGTGCGCACGGCGATGCGGCGCTTGCCGCCGCCTTCGACCGTCTCCATGCGGATCCTGGAGCGGCCTTCGGGGGTGCTCAGCATCACGTTCGACAGGTGGATCGGCGCCTCGATCTCGCTGATCCCGCCCTGCTGGCGCTGCTGGGTCGGGCGGATCGCCTTCTTCACCAGATTGAGTCCTTCCACGACCACCCGCTGCCGGTCGGCGTCGATGCGGAGCACGCGGCCGGTCTTGCCCCGCTCCTTGCCGGCGATGACGATCACCTGGTCGTCGCGGCGCAACCGCACGCGCTTCTGCGCGCCCGCGGCCTTCCGCCGCCCCTTTCCGGCCACGCTACAACACCTCCGGCGCCAGCGAGACGATCTTCATGTAGTCGCGGTCGCGCAGCTCCCGCGCCACCGGTCCGAAGATGCGCTTGCCGGACGGGTTGCCGTCGTCATCGATCAGGACGCAGGCGTTGTCGTCGAAGCGGATGTAACTGCCGTCCACGCGGCGCGTCTCCTTGCGCGTGCGCACGATCACCGCCCGCACGACCGTCCCCTTGCGGACCGCCGCCGACGGCACCGCGGTCTTGACCGCGACCACGATCCGGTCGCCGACGCCGGCGCTGACGTGGCGGGTGCCGCCGAGCACCTTGATGCACTGCACGCGCTTGGCGCCGCTGTTGTCGGCGACGTTGAGATAGCTCATGGCCTGTACCATCAACCGCTCCGTTCCACGATTTCGAGCAGCCGCCACCGTTTCTCACGGCTGAGAGGCCGTGACTCCACCACGCGGACGCGGTCGCCGACGCGGCACTCGTTACCGGCGTCGTGCGCCTTCACGCGCTTCGACCGGCGGATGTACTTCTCGTACATCGGGTGGCGCTTCTGCGAGCGTACCAGCACCACGATGGTCTTGTCCATGCGGTCCGACACCACCGTGCCGGCCAGCACCCGGAGCCTTCCCGTGCCGTTCATCGCTGCCGTATCCCCAGATCGTATTCGTGCATGATCGTCTTGGCGCGCGCCAGCCGGCGCCGCAGCACGCGGACGCTCACCGGGTTGTCCAGGTGGCCGACCACGGTGTCGAAGCGCGCCTTGCGGTACTCCTGCACCAGCTCGTCGTGCTTCAGCACCAGCTCCGGGTACGCCAGATCGCCGTATCGTTCCTTCACGACTGCACCCCCAACAGGCCGCCGCGGGCGCAGATCGTGGTCTTGATCGGCAGCTTGCTGCCGGCCAGCGTCAGCGCCTCCCGCGCCAGACCGGTCTCCACGCCGGCCAGCTCGAACATCACCGTACCGCGGCGCACCGGCGCGACGTGGTATTCGACGTTGCCCTTGCCCTTGCCCATGCGGGTCTCGGCCGGCTTCATGGTGTACGGCATGTCAGGAAAGACCCTGATCCACACCTTGCCGCCGCGCTTCACGTGGCGGGTCATGGCGACGCGGGCCGCTTCGATCTGCCGATTGGTGATCCACTTGTGTTCCAGGGAGACCAGTCCGAAGTCGCCGAACGCCAAGTCGCCGTTGCGTTCGCCGCCGCGGCGCAACGGTCCGCCGCGCTGGCGCTTGCGAAACTTCTCCCGCTTCGGAGCAAGCATCGGTTCAGGCCGCCCCCTCGCGGCTGCGCTGCCGTTTCAGCAGCAGACCGGCGTCGTCCTTCTTGTCGCGGCCGAACACCTCGCCGTGAAAGACCCACACCTTGATGCCGAGCGAGCCGACCGCGGTGACCGCCACCGCAAAGCCGTACTCTATGTCGGCGCGGAACGTGTGGAGCGGGATGCGGCCCTCCTTGTACTGCTGGACGCGGGACATCTCCGCGCCGTTGAGCCGTCCGCCGGCGCGCACCTTGATGCCCTGCACGCCGGCGCGCATGGCGTTGTTGATGGCCAGCTTCATGGCCCGCCGGAACGACGCCCGTCCGCGCAGCTGGCGCGCGATGTTCATGGCGATCAGCTGCGCGTTGGTCTCCGGCCGCTGGATCTCCTTGATCTTGATCTGGATCTTCTTGCCGACCTGGCGCTGCAGCTTGGCGCCGAGCCGTTCGATGTTCTGGCCCTTGGCGCCGATCACCACGCCGGGCCGGCCGGTGTGGATGATGAGCGCTATGCGTTGCGGGTGGCGGATGATCTCCACCTGCGCTATGTCGGCGCCGCGCGTCTCCGGCGCCGAATCGATCGTCTTGCGCAGCGCCAGATCCTCGTGCAGCGTCGCCGCGAACTCGCGCGGGTCGACGTACCACTTGCTGCGCCACGACTGGTTGATCCCCATGCGCAACCCGGTCGGGTTGACCTTCTGTCCCATGCTTTAGCTCATCTCCTCTACCGCGACCGAGATGTGACACATGCGCGCGACCAGGCGGTCGGCCCGGCCGCGGCCCCGCACCCAGATGCGGTTCTTCGACCGCGGGCCGTCCAGCACCTGCAGCTCGCGCACGTACAGCATCTCCTCATCGAGGTCGCCGTTGTGAAACAGCGCGTTGTCGCCGGCCGACTTGATGGTCTTGCGCAGCATCGCCGCGCCCCTGTGCGGCATGGCTTCCAACACGGCCAGCGCCTCCGCGTACGGCTGGCTGCGCACCAGGTTGGCGATCGGGCGCACCTTGCCGGGCGAGATGCGCAGGAACCGGCTGTGCGCGGTGTAGCCGTGCTTGCCGCGCACCATCAGCGCCGCACCGCCTTGCGGTCCGATCCGGCGTGCCCGCGAAACACGCGCGTCGGAGCGAACTCACCGAGCTTGTGCCCCACCAGATTCTCCGTGACGTACACCGGTATCCAGTTCTTGCCGTTGTAGACCGAGATGGTCATGCCGACCATCTGCGGGATGATGGTCGAGCACCGCGAATAGGTCTTCACCATCTGCTTGCCCGACGACTTGGACGCCTCGATCACCCGCTTGAACAGGCCCGGCGACACGAACGGCCCTTTCTTGATCGATCGCGACATACGTTACCTCGTCACCATCCCTTCGTTCGCGCCCATCACCGCTTGCCGACGATGAAGTCGCCGGAGCGCTTGCGCTTGTTGCGCGTCTTCATCCCCTTGGTCAGCTTGCCCCACGGCGACACCGGGTGGCGTCCGCCGGACGCCTTGCCCTCGCCGCCGCCGTGCGGGTGGTCGACCGGGTTCATGGCCACGCCGCGCACCTTGGGCCGCCGGCCGATCCAGCGCGCCCGCCCCGCCTTGCCGAGCGACACGTTCATGTGATCGGGATTGCCGATCTCACCGATGGAGGCCATGCAGCGCACGTGCACCAGGCGAGTCTCCCCGGACGGGAGCCGCACGGTCCCGTAGTCGCCTTCGCGGGCGACCAGCGTGGCGCTGTTGCCGGCGGCGCGCACCAGCTGGCCGCCGCGCCCCGGCGTCAGCTCGATGTTGTGTATGGCTATGCCGAGCGGCAGCTCGCCGATCGGCAGGGCGTTGCCGATCTCTATCGGTGAGCCGGGGCCGCTCCGCACCGCGGCGCCGACGCGCAGGCCGCGCGGCGCAAGCAGATACCGCTTGTCCCCGTCGGCGAACACGACCATCGCCAAGTCGGCGCTGCGGTTGGGGTCGTACTGAATCGAGTCGACGCGGCCGGGGACGCCGTGGTTGTCGCGCTTGAAGTCGACCACGCGGTACTGACGCTTGTGGCGACCGCCCTTGCGGCGCACGCTGATGCGGCCCTTGGAGCGGCCGGCCCGGTACGGCCGCGCTTCGGTGAGCCGCTTCTCCGGCCGTTCGTCGCTCAGCTCGGAGAAGTCGCGGACCGTCGTGTAGCGTGAAGACGGCGTGGTCGGCTTGCGCGTGCGTACCGGCATCAGACGCCCTCGAAGATGTCGATGGTCTGGTCGCCCGGCAAGGTCACGATAGCCTTTTTCCAGGCTGCGGTGTAACCGCGCCGATAGCGGATGCGCTTCGGCTTGCGGGAGACGTTGATGATGTTGCAGCTCACCGGCTTCACCTTGAACAGCCGCCGCACTTCGTCGAGCACCTGGTGCTTGGACGCGCGCGGATCGACGCGAAAGCTGTACTTGCGCGACGCGCGCAAGGCGTTCGACTTCTCGGTCACCAGCGGCTCCAGAATGATCTCACCGGCCATCGCCGTCCTCCTGATCCGGGCCGGGCGCGGCGGCGCCGGACACGACTGGGCCGGACACGGCCGGGCCATCGGCGGGGCCGTCACCGGCGGTCGCATAACCGGCGTTCAACCGGTCCACGGCCTCGCGCTGCACGAGCACCCGGTCGCCGTACAGCAGCTCGTGAACCCGCAGCCGCTGACTGGAGAGGATGCGCAACGACGGCAGGTTGCGGCCGGCGCGCCGGGTCATCGGGTCGTCGGCGGCCAGCACCAGCACGGTCTTGAGTCCGGCCGTCAGCACCTGCAGGACGGCGGCCAGCTCGCGCGTGCGGCCCGACGGGGACTGCACGCCGTCGACGACCATGAGCCGGTCTTCGCGCCGCTTGGCGGTGAGCACCGAGCGGATCGCCAACCGCTTCACCTTGCGCGGTATCCGGTAGCCGTAGTCGCGCCGTTGCGGACCGAAGACGGTGCCGCCCCCGACCCGTATCGGCGAGCGCCACGATCCGGCGCGCGCGCGGCCGGTGCCCTTCTGCCGGTACGGCTTGCGTCCGCCGCCGCGCACCTGACCGCGCCGCTTGGTGGTGGCGGTGCCGACGCGCCGGTTGGCCAGCTCATTGCGCAACGCCTCGTACACGGCGCCGTCGCTCACCTCGACGTCGAACACGCGGTCGTCCAGGTCGACCTGTCCGGCCGGGTTGCCGTCGGCGCCGATCACCGGGACCGTCACGCCGCGCCGCCCGTACCGTTGCCGGCGCCATTGCCGCCGGCCGGCTTCTTCTTGGCCTCGGACACCACCACGTGGCCGCCGCGGCGCCCCGGAATCGGACCGGCGATCACCAGCAGCCGGCGTTCGGCGTCGATGCGGAGCAGCTCCAGATTCTGCACCGTGGCGCGGCGGCCGCCCATGCGGCCGGCCATGCGCGTCCCCTTCAGCACCCGCGACGGCCACGCCGACTGTCCGGTCGATCCGCCGGTGCGGTGGAACTTGGAGCCGTGCGTGGCGCGTCCGCCCCGGAAGCCGTGCCGCTTGATCACGCCCTGGAACCCCTTGCCGAGCGAGACGCCCCGCACGTCGACGAAGCGGCGGCCGGCGAAGATGGCGGACAGGTCGAGCGGCTGCCCCACTTCGTACGCCGCGTCAAAGCCGCGCACCTCCATGATCCGGCGCGTCGGTTCCACCCCGTCCGGGAACTGGCCGGCGAACGGCTTGGTGAGCCGCCGCTTGCGCGCCTGGCCCCAACCCACCAGCACGGCGTCGTACCCGTCGCCGGCGGCGGCGCGGGTACCGATCACGACGTTGGGCTCGACCCGCACCAGCGTCACCGGACGCACGCCGCCCGCATCGTCAAACACCTGCGTCATGCCGACCTTGACGCCAACCACCGCAACCACGACCGCATGCCCCCTACTGCCGTATCTCGACGTCGACGCCGGCCGGCAGCTCGAGCTTCATCAGCGCGTCCATGACGGCGCCGGTCGGCTCCAGGATGTCGATGAGCCGTTTGTGCGTCCGCATCTCGAACTGTTCGCGCGACTTCTTGTACACGTGCGGCGACCGCAGCACCGTGAACTTGTTGATGCGGGTCGGCAGCGGGATCGGTCCCGCTACCCGCGACCCCGCCTTCTGCACGGTCTGCACGATAGCGCGCGAGCTCTGATCGACGAGTTCGATGTCGAACCCGCGCAGCCGGACCCGTATCCGTTCGGTAGCCATCGTCGGCAAACCTGCCTGCCGCCTCCGCGCCTCAGTCCAGGATCTCCGTCACCGCGCCGGCGCCGACGGTGCGCCCGCCTTCGCGGATGGCGAAGCGGAGTCCGCGCTGCACGGCGATGGTGTTGATCAGGTCGATGCTGAGCTCGGTGTTGTCGCCGGGCATCACCATCTCCTTCCCTTCCGGCAGCGTGACCGTGCCGGTGATGTCGGTGGTCCTGAAGTAGAACTGCGGCCGGTAGCCGGGGAAGAACGGCGAGTGGCGGCCGCCTTCCTCCCGGGTGAGCGCGTACACCTGCGCCTTCACCTTCCGGTGCGGGGTGATGGAGCCGGGCTTGGCCAGCACCTGGCCGCGCTCCACGTCGCTGCGCTCCACGCCGCGCAGCAGCGCGCCGATGTTGTCGCCCGCCTGCCCTTCGTCGAGCAGCTTGTTGAACATCTCCACGCCGGTCACCACGGTCTTGTCAGTCTCCCGGATGCCGACGATCTCCACCGTCTCACCCACCTTGACGCGGCCGCTCTCCACGCGGCCGGTGACGACCGTGCCGCGGCCGGCGATCGAGAAGACGTCCTCGATCGGCATCAGGAAGTCCTGATCGATGTCGCGCTCCGGCAGCGGGAAGTAGGAGTCCATGGCGGCCAGCAGCTCCTCGATCGGCTTGTTCGCCTCCGCGTCGTCCGGATTCTCCATCGCCGCCAGGGCCGAACCCTTGATGATCGGCGTCTCCTCGCCCGGGAACTCGTACTGGTTGAGGACGTCCTTGATCTCCTCCTCCACCAGCTCCAGCAGTTCCGGGTCGTCGACCTGGTCGACCTTGTTGAGAAAGACGATGATCGACGGGACCTCCACCTGACGGGCCAGCAGGATGTGCTCGCGCGTCTGCGGCATGACCGAGTCCGGCGCCGACACCACCAGCACGGCGCCGTCCATCTGCGCTGCGCCGGTGATCATGTTCTTGATGTAGTCGGCGTGTCCCGGACAGTCGACGTGCGCGTAGTGCCGGTCCTCGCTCTGATACTCGACGTGCCTGGTGTTGATCGTGATGCCCCGCGCCTTCTCTTCGGGCGCGTTGTCGATCTGGTCGTAGGTCATCACCTTGTCGCCGTACTTTTTGGCGCAGAACTGGGTGATCGCCGCGGTGAGCGTGGTCTTGCCGTGGTCGACGTGCCCGATCGTGCCGACGTTCATGTGCGGCTTGGTGCGGTCGAACTTCTCCTTTGCCATCCCCTCTGTCTCCTATGCTCCCGTCTTTCTCAGGCGACGGGAGTCTGGTTCCGTTCCGCCGCGCGGCCTGCGCGTTGGATGATCTCTTCCTGTACCGCAGCAGGTACGCGGCGGTAGGCAGCGAACTGCATGGTGTGATTGCCGCGCCCGCTGGTCATGGAGCGCAACGCCGTAGCATAGCCGAACATGCGCCGCAACGGCACGGCGGCGGTCACCACCTTGCCGCCGAAGCGGTCGTCGACCGATCCGATCTGACCCGACCGGGCGCCCAGGTCGGCGATCACGTCGCCCAGATGCTCGTCGGGCGCGCACACCTCCACGTCCATGATCGGCTCCAGGATCGCCGGTCCGGCGCGGCGCACGGCTTCATGGTACGCCATGGTCGCCGCCACGCTGAACGCGACTTCACTGGAGTCGACCTCGTGGTAGGAGCCGTCGAGCAGTACGGCGCGAAAGTCGACCATCGGGTAGCCGGCGATCGAGCCGGTCTCCTTGGCCTGGGCGATCCCCTTCTGCACCGCCGGAATGTATTCCTTCGGCACCGCGCCGCCTATGATCCGGCTCTCGAACACGAAGCCGGCGCCGGCCGGCAGCGGCTCGAAGCGGATCACCACGTGGCCGAACTGGCCGCGTCCGCCGGTCTGGCGGACGAAGCGCCCTTCGGCTTCGGCGACCCTGGTGAGCGCCTCGCGGTAGGCGACCTCCGGCCGGCCCACGTCGGCGTCCACGGCATACTCGCGCAACAGGCGCTGCACCAGGACGTCCAGGTGCAGCTCGCCCATCCCGGAGATGATCGTCTGGCCGACCTCGCTGTCGTACCGGACGTGAAAGGTCGGGTCCTCCTCGGACAGCGCCCGCAGGGCCAGCCCCAGCTTGTCGGACTCCGCCTTCGACTTCGGCTCGATGGCGATAGACACCACCGGGTCCGGGAACACCATCGACTCCAGCAGCAGCGGCGCCCCGGCGTCGCACAGCGTGTCGCCGGTGGTGGTGCGCCTGGCCCCGACCACGGCTCCGATGTCGCCGGTGCGGAGCGCGTCGATCTCCTCACGGCGATTGGCGTGCATGCGCAACATGCGTGTGGCGCGCTCGCGCACGTCGGCGGTGGCGTTGAAGACGTACGACCCGGAGTGGAGCACGCCGGAGTAGACGCGCACGTAGGTGAGCCGCCCGACGTACGGGTCGGTGGTCACCTTGAACGCCATGGCCGAGAACGGCTCGCCGTCGTCCGGCCGGCGGGCGACGTACTCGCCGTCGGCGGGGCGGATGCCCGACACCGGCTCCTTGTCGAGCGGCGACGGCAGGTAGTCGACCACCGCGTCGAGCAGCAGCTGAACGCCCTTGTTCTTGAAGGCCGCGCCGCACAGCACCGGGAACAGCTCGCCGGCGCAGGCCGCCTTGCGGAGCACCGCCCGCGCGCGTTCGGCGGAGATGGTCCGCCCGTCGAGGTAGTCCTCCATGAAGGCGTCGTCGTGGTCGGCCAGCTTCTCGTACAGATCGATCCGGTGTCCTTCGATGGTCGGCAGCAGCTCGGCCGGGATCGGCACGGCGTGGTAGTCGGCGCCCTGCCCGGAGTCGTCCCATTCGACCATCCGCATGGCGATCAGGTCGATGACGGCGCCGAACCCCGGCCCTTCGGTGACCGGAATCTGGATCGGCACGGCGTTGGCGCCGAGCTTGTCGTGCAGCTCGTCCACCACGTGCGCGAAGCGGGCGCCGGTGCGGTCCATCTTGTTGACGAACACGATGCGCGGCACCTTGTAGCGGCTGGCCTGCTTCCACACCGTTTCGCTCTGCGGCTCCACGCCGCCGACCGCGCAGAACACCGCCACCGCTCCGTCCAGGACGCAGAGCGACCGCTCCACCTCCACCGTGAAGTCGACGTGGCCGGGCGTGTCGATGATGTTGACCTGGTGGCCGCGCCACGGGCAGGAGGTGGCGGCGGCGGTGATGGTGATGCCGCGCTCCTTCTCCAGGTCCATCCAGTCCATCTCCGCCTGACCGTCGTGCACCTCGCCGAGTTTGTGTTTGCGCCCGGTGTAATAGAGCATGCGCTCGGTCGTGGTGGTCTTGCCGGCGTCGATGTGGGCCATGATGCCGATGTTCCTGGTCCGGTCGAGTGGATTCGACCGCGCCGATCCGCGCCGATTCGTCCGTTCCGCCATGTGTCCGTTCGTCCCCGTCTCTTCCCGTCTACCGTCTTCCGTCTGACCGGCGCCTACCAGCGGTAGTGCGCGAACGCCCGGTTGGCTTCCGCCATCCGGTGCGTGTCCTCTTTCTTCTTGGCGGCCGATCCGGTGTTGTTGTAGGCGTCCAGAAGCTCCGCCCCCAACCGTTCGGCCATCGAGCGCCCCCGGCGGGAGCGCGCGAACTGCAGCAGCCAGCGGATGGCCAGAGCGACCTGGCGGTCTTCGCGCACCTCTACCGGCACCTGGTAGGTCGATCCGCCGACGCGGCGCGACTTGACCTCCAGCAACGGTTTGATGTTCTCCACCGCTTTGCGGAACATGGCGATCGGCTCGTCGTCTCCCTTGGCCTGCAGAAAGTCGAGCGCCTGATAGAAGGTGCGCGCCGCCAGCGACTTCTTGCCGCGCAGCAGCATGCTGTTGATGAACCGGCCCGCCAGCGGGTCGCGGTACCGCGCATCGCGCACGTCACGGCGCGGCGCGCTCACGCTTCTTCTGGGCATTCCTTCGACTCCCTGCTTTCCCGGTTACTCTTTTGCGCCGCTCGTCAGGTCTTGGGCCGCTTGGCGCCGTACTTGGACCGCGCGCGGCGCCGGTCGTCGACGCCGAGCGTGTCCTTGGCGCCGCGCACGACGTGGTAGCGCACGCCGGCCAGATCCTTGACGCGCCCGCCGCGGATCAGCACCACGGAGTGCTCCTGCAGGTTGTGACCGATGCCGGGAATGTAGGCGGTCACTTCGACGCCGGAGACCAGCCGCACGCGGGCCACCTTGCGCAGGGCGGAGTTCGGCTTGCGCGGCGTGACGATCATCACGCGCGTGCAGACGCCGCGCTTCTGCGGGCACGCCTGCAGGGCCGGGCTCTTGCTGTTCTTGGTGCTGCGCTTGCGTCCGCTACGGACCAGCTGATTTATCGTCGGCAATCCTGTCTCCTCAAAGTGCGCCTGTCTCTCAAGTGTGGCGGCGCGGCGATGGGCGCGCGTACCCCGCGCATCCGCTCCGGACCGGCAGGAGCGTAAGGTACCACGCCGCGCGCCGCGCGTCAAGCGGCCGGGGAGGCGCCGCCTCGGCTCCCCCCCCGGCCGGTCTCGGGGGTGCTCAGACGGTGGACACCTCGCTCAACGGGTCGCCCAGCTCCTCCGACATCATCTCGGCGCGGACCTGCGCCTCGCGCTCCTCCTGCTCCTTGCGCTTCTGGTCCAGGATGCGCTGCACGGTGTCGTCGAGGTTCTCCATGTTCTCGTCGAACAGCTTGACGCCGCGGTAGGAGCGGCTGCCGGTGCCGGCCGGGATCTGGTTGCCGATGATCACGTTCTCCTTCAGGCCGCGCAGCGTGTCCTCCGCCCCGGCGATCGCCGAGTTGGTGAGCACCCGGGTCGTCTCCTGGAACGACGCCGCGGAGATGAAGGAGTCGATGTTGAGCGACGCCCGGGTGATGCCCAACAGCATCGGCTTGGCCACCGCCGGCTGCCCGCCTTCCCCGATCACCTTCCCGTTCCGGTCACGGAACCGGTGGCGGTCGACCTGCTGGCCGAAGATGAAGTCGGTGTCGCCGACCGACACGATCTCCACCTTGCGCATCATCTGGCGGATGATCATGCCGATGTGCTTGTCGTTGATGCGGACGCCCTGCAGCCGGTACACCTCCTGGATCTCGTTGACCAGGAACGCCTGCAGCGCGTTCTCTCCCAGGATCTCCAGCACGTCGTGCGGGTCGGTCTGCCCGTCGCACAGCGGCTCGCCGGCTTCCACCTCGTCGCCGTCGCGCACCAGCAGGTGCTTGCCCATCGGCACGGGGTGCTTGTGCTCCTCTCCGAAGTCGTCTTCGACCACCAGCACGCGCTTGCCCTTGCTGATGCCCCGGAAGTAGACGGTGCCGTCGATCTTGGCCAGCACCGCCGGATTACGCGGGCGCCGCGCCTCGAACAGCTCGCCGACGCGCGGCAGACCGCCGGCGATGTCGTACGTCTTGACGCTCTCCTTGACCAGCTTGGCCAAGGTGTGGCCGGCGTCGACCCGGTCGCCCGCCGATACGTTGAGGTACGCCGCGCCGGGCAGGTAGTAGACCGCCTCGCCGCCGTCGCCGGTCTCCACCACAATGCGCGGCTGCAAGGTCTCGGTCGGCAGCTCGGTGATCTTCTTCTCGATCCTGCCGGTGTCCTCGTTGATCTCCTCGCGCAGCGTGGTGCCGAGCACGATGTCCTCGAAGCGGACCGCGCCCGCCTCCTCGGCGATGATCGGTTCGGCGAACGGGTCGAAGTAGGCCATGGTCTCGTCCGCGGGGACGACCCGGCCGGTCCCCACCATCAGCTCGGATCCGTTGCGGATGTCGACGCGGCGCCGCTGAGCGGTGACCAGCACCTGCCCGTCGACGCGGTGCACGTACCCGATCTCGTCGGCGGCGACCCGCTCGCCGCCGCGTTCGACCAGCGGATCGCCGGTCCGCACCTGCTGCCCCTCGTCGGCCAGCAGCCGGTCCCCGCCGTCGAGCGGGACGCGCTGCAACACGCGGTTGACGATCAGGTGCCCCTTGCGGGTGAAGAGCCGGTTGCCGTTGTCGAGCTCCACCACGTTGCCGTGCACCTCGCGGATCACGCACGGATACGGCAGGTAGACGCGGTTCTCCTCGCTCACGCTGGTCGCCACGCCGCCGACGTGAAAGGTCTTCATGGTGAGCTGCGTGCCCGGCTGCCCGATCGACTGCGCGGCGACGATGCCGACCGCTTCGCCGATCTCCACCGCGCGGTTGCTGGCGAGATTCCGCCCGTAGCACTTGCGGCAGACGCCGCGATTCGATTCGCAGGTGAGCACCGTGCGGATGCGCACCGTCTCTATGCCGACCTGCTCGATGTCCTCGGCCAGCTGGTCGGTCACCTCCTGGTTGAAGTCGACCATCATCTCGCCGCTGATCGGGTGCTTGACCCGGTCCAGGGTGAAGCGGCCGGCGATGCGGTCGCGCAGCGGCTCGACGATGTCCTCGCCGTCCTTGATCGCCTCCCGCTCGATGCCGTTGATGGTGCCGCAATCGTCCTCGCTCACCACCACGTCCTGGGCTATGTCGACCAGCCGGCGGGTGAGGTAGCCGGCGTCGGCGGTCTTGAGCGCGGTGTCGGCCAGGCCCTTGCGGGCGCCGTTGGTGGAGATGAAGAACTCCAGCACCGACAGCCCCTCCTTGAAGTTGGAGCGGATCGGAAGCTCGATGATCTCCCCGGACGGACTGGCCATCAGCCCGCGCATGCCGGCCAGCTGACGTATCTGCTGGCGGCTGCCGCGGGCGCCGGACGCCTCCATCACGTGCATGGGGTTGAAGCCCTGCCGGTCGGACTCCAGCTCCGTCATCAGCTCGTTGGTGATGTCGTCGTTGGTGGTGTTCCACACCTCGATGACGCGGTTGTAGCGCTCCTCGTTGGTGATGTGGCCCTGCAGGTACTGGTGGCGTATCTCCTCGACCTGTTCGCTGGCGCGGTCGATCAGCGCCGGCTTGGACGCCGGCACCAGAATGTCCTCCATGCCGATGGTCGCGCCGAACCGCGTGGCGTAGTGAAAGCCGAGCTGCTTGATGGCGTCGAGCGCGTGCACGGTGACGCGCGGGCCGTGATCGCGGTAGCAGCCGGTGATGAGCGCGCGGAGCTTGCCGTCGTCGAGCTGCTCGTTGTGGTTCTTGACGAACTCCATCTCCGGGGGCAGCTCCTGGCCCAGGATGACCCGGCCGGGCGTGGTCTCCACGTATTCGCCGTCGAGCTTCAACTTGATGCGGGCGTGGTAGTCGACCGAGCGGGCGTCGAGCGCGCGCACCACCTGCGCGGGGGTGGCGAAGTGCTTGCCCTCGCCGGCGGCGCCGGACTTGGCGCCGGTCAGATAGGCGATGCCGAGGATGATGTCCTGGGTCGGCACCACGATCGGCGATCCGTTGGCAGGGTCGAGCAGGTTCTGGCTCGACAGCATCAGCGTCCATGCCTCGATCTGGGCGTCGGGGGTGAGCGGCACGTGCACGGCCATCTGGTCGCCGTCGAAGTCGGCGTTGAAGGCCGCGCACACCAGCGGGTGGAGCTTGATGGCCTTGCCCTCCACCAGCACCGGTTCGAACGCCTGGATGCCGAGCCGGTGCAGGGTGGGCGCCCGGTTGAGCAGGACCGGGTGTTCGCTCACGACCTCCTCCAGGACCGCCCACACCTCCGGCGTCTCGTCCTCCACCAGCGTCTTGGCCTTCTTGATGTTGTAGACGACGTCGTCTTCGACCAGCTTCTTCATGATGAAGGGCTTGAACAGCTCCAGCGCCATCTTGGTCGGCAGCCCGCACTGGTGGAGCTTGAGCTCCGGCCCCACCACGATCACCGACCGGCCCGAGTAGTCGACGCGCTTGCCCAACAGGTTCTGCCGGAAGCGGCCCTGCTTGCCGCGCAGCATGTCGGACAGGGACTTGAGCGGCCGGTTCGCCGCGCCCTTCACCACCCGCTTCTTCTTGGAGTTGTCGAACAGCGCGTCGACCGCCTCCTGCAGCATCCGCTTCTCGTTGCGGATGATGATGTCGGGCGCGTCGAGCACCAGCAGGCGCTTGAGGCGGTTGTTGCGGTTGATCACCCGCCGGTACAGGTCGTTGAGGTCGGATGTCGCGAACCGGCCGCCGTCGAGCTGCACCATCGGCCGCAGCTCCGGCGGGATCACCGGGATGACGTCGAGCACCATCCACTCCGGGGAGTTGCCGGAGTCGCGGAAGTTCTCCACGATCTCGATGCGCTTCAAGAGCCGCTTGTCGCTCTTGATCCCCTTCTCCATCATCTTGCGCCGCAGGTCGCCGGCCAGCTCGTCAAGGTCGAGCTGCTCAAGCAGCGTGCGGACCGCCTCCGCGCCGATGTCGGCGGAAAAGCCCATGGCGTGCCGGTCGCGCGCCTCGTGGTACTCCTCCTCGGTGAGGAGCTGCATCCGCTTCAGGTCGGTGTCGCCGGCGTCGATGACGATGTACTTCTCGTAGTAGAGGATGGAGCGGAGCGCCGCGATCTGCAGGTCGAGCAGCAGCCCCAGGCGCGACGGGACCGACCGGTAGAACCAGATGTGCGACACCGGCGCGGCCAGCTCGACGTGCCCCATGCGCTCGCGGCGCACGCGCGGATGGGTCACCTCCACCCGGCAGCGGTCGCAGACCACGCCCTTGTAGCGGATCGACTTGAACTTGCCGCAGGAACACTCCCATTCCTTGGTGGTGCCGAAGATGCGTTCGCAGAACAGCCCGTCCTTCTCCGGCTTCAAGGTGCGGTAGTTGATCGTCTCCGGCTTCTTCACCTCGCCATACGACCAATCGCGCACCTTCTCCGGGTCGGCCAGGCGAATGGTGATCTTGTCGAACTGTTCGTATTCACGCATGAGTCCCTCCCCTCCTGTCGGATCTCTGCGGCCGCCGTCCGCGAACGCCATCTAGAACCGCGCTCCGGCGCGGGTGATCAACTCGTCGTCACGCTCGGTGAGCGGCACCTCCTGGCCCTTGCCGTCGAAGATGGTGATGTCCAGGGCCAGCCCGCGCAGCTCCTGCACCAGCACGTTGAACGACTCCGGGATGCCGACGTCCTCGAACGGTTCGCCCTTGACGATGCTCTCATACACCTTGGCGCGCCCGTGCATGTCGTCGGACTTGACGGTGAGGAGCTCCCGCAGCGTGTTGGCCGCGCCGTACGCCTCCAGCGCCCACACCTCCATTTCGCCGAGCCGCTGGCCGCCGTTCTGCGCCTTGCCGCCGAGCGGCTGCTGGGTGACCAGGGAGTACGGCCCCGTGGCGCGGGAGTGCATCTTGTCGTCGACCAGGTGGCTCAGCTTCATCAGGTAGGTCACCCCGCAGGTGACCGGGTTCTCGAACGGTTCGCCGGTCAGGCCGTCGTACAACGTGATCTTGGAGGTGGTGGGCAACCTCGCCTCCGCCAGCTTGGCTTCTATCATCTCATTGGACGCCGACTGGAACACCGGCGTGGCGTACCATTCGTCGAGCCGCAGACCGGCCCAGCCGAGCTCCGTCTCCATGATCTGCCCCAGGTTCATGCGCGACGGCACGCCGAGCGGGTTGAGCACCACGTCGACGGGGGTGCCGTCGGCCATGAACGGCATGTCCTCCTCCGGCAGCACGCGGGCGACCACCCCCTTGTTGCCGTGGCGGCCGGCCATCTTGTCGCCTTCCTGCAGCTTCCGCTTGGAGGCGACGTACACCCGCACCTCCTCCTCGACGCCGGGGCTGCTCAGGTCGTCGCCGTCCGAGCGCCTCATGCGGAGCACGTCGATCACCGTCCCCTCCACGCCGTGGGCGGGGACCCGCTTGGAGGTGTCGCGCACCTCCTTGGCCTTTTCGCCGAAGATGGAGTTGAGCAGCTTGAACTCCGGCGTGGAGTCGGTTTCGCTCTTCGGCGTCACCTTGCCGACCAGGATCGACCCCGGCTTCACCTTGGCGCCGATGCGCGCGATCCCCTCCTCGTCGAGGTGATCGAAGGCGTCCTCGGCCGTGTTGGGGATGTCGCGGGTGATCTTTTCCGGGCCGAGCTTGGTCTCCCGCACCTCGACCTTGAACTCCTTGATGTGGATGGAGGTGAACACGTCATCCTTGACCATCCGCGAGGAGACCAGGATGGCGTCCTCGTAGTTGTAGCCGTTCCACGGCATGAAGGCGACGATCACGTTGCGGCCCAACGCCAGCTCGCCGGCGTAGGTGGACGGCCCGTCGGCCAGCACGTCGCCGGCCTCGACGCGGTCGCCCACCGCGCGCACCGGCTTCTGCAGGAAGCAGGTGTCCTGGTTGGTGCGCACGTACTTGAGCAGGTCGTAGACGTCCGGTTCATTGCCGTTCGGGCCGCCGGATTCGGCGCCGCCGGTATCCGGGCCGGGCCGGTCGGGGCGCACCTTCACGCGCTCCGAGCTGACGTACTCGACCACGCCGGCCCGCTTGGCGGTCACCAGCACGCCGGAGTCGTAGGCGGTCTTCTCCTCCATGCCGGTGCCGACGCGCGGCGGCTCCGAGATGATGAGCGGCACCGCCTGCCGCTGCATGTTCGATCCCATCAGCGCCCGGTTGGCGTCGTCATGCTCCAGAAACGGAATCAGCGACGCGGAGACGGAGATGATCTGCTTGGGCGACACGTCCATGTACTGGATCGAGTCCGGCTCGCTGGTGACGTAGTCGCCGCCGCGGCGCACCGGCACCAGCGTCTCCGTGAACTGTCCGGCGTCGTCGACCGGCGCGCCGGCCTGGGCTATGAAGAACTTCTCCTCGTCGATCGCCGACAGGTACTCGGTCTCGCGGGTGACGCGGCCGTCGACCACCTTGCGGTACGGGGTCTCCAGGAACCCGTAGTCGTTGACCCTCGTGTAGTTGGCCAGCGACACGATCAACCCGATGTTCGGCCCCTCCGGGGTCTCGATCGGGCACATGCGGCCGTAGTGGGTGTAGTGGACGTCGCGCACCTCGAAGCCGGCGCGGTCCCGCGACAGGCCGCCGGGGCCGAGCGCGTTGAGGCGCCGCTTGTGGGCCAGCTCGGCCAGCGGGTTGACCTGGTCCATGAACTGCGACAGCTGACTGGAGCCGAAGAACTCCTTGATGGTGGCCAGGATCGGCTTGATCGACACCAGGTCCTGCGGACGGATCGTGTCGGCTTCCTTGAGCGACATGCGCTCCTTGGCGATCCGCTCCATCCGCGAAAAGGCGACCTTGAGTTGGTTGGTGAGGAGCTCCCCCACCGAGCGGATGCGGCGGTTGCCGAGGTGGTCTATGTCGTCGACGATGCCTTCGCCGATGTAGACCTTGGTGAGCACGATCATGGTGTTGACGATGTCATCGGGCACCAGCGTGTGCGTCTCCGGCGGATCGGCGTACTCGAACTTCTTGTTGAGCTTGTAGCGGCCCACGCGCCCCAGGTCGTAGCGGCGCGAGGAGAAGAACATGCTGTGCAGGTCGCGTTCGGCGCTGTCTATCGTGACCGGTTCACCCGGCTTGATGGCCTGGTGGACCTTGAGAACCGCATCCTCGCGGGTCATCTCGTCGTCCTCCTCGTCCGGGACCGGCCGGGTGTCCTCCCGCTCGAAGCAGTTGACCACGATCGTCGAGTGCAGGCTACCGGGGTGATCCTCGTCGATCACCTCGACTTCGGGCACCTGCAGGTTGACCAGCTCCTCGACGTCGTGGGCGAGCAGCTTTTCGCCGGCGCGGTACAGGCGGGCGCCGTCACGGTGCACGGGGCGGGCCAGTATCTTGTTGACCAGCTGCGACTTGACGTCCGAATCGGCGGACACCGCGACGGTCGCGCGGCGGTAGAACTGGTCGATGATCTTTTCGCGGCTGTCGAAGCCGAGCGCGCGCAGGAACACGGTGGCCAGCACGCGCTTCTTGCGGTCGATCTTGGCGTAGATCAGCTCCTTCTTCTGGTCGATCTCGAACTCCAGCCAGGAGCCGCGGTACGGGATGATGCGGGAGGCGTACACCTCCTTTTCGTGCGAGAAGATCGCGCCCGGCGACCGGTGGATCTGGCTCACCACCACCCGTTCGGCGCCGTTGATGATGAAGGTGCCGCGATCGGTCATGAGCGGGATGTCGCCCATGTAGATCTCCTTCTGGCGGATCTCGCCGGTCTGCAGGAACACCAGGTTGATCTTGGCCTTGATCGGGATCTCGTAGTTCCGGCCCTTTGTCCGGCACTCCTTCTCCGAGAACTTGATGTTCCCTTCGTCGAGCGAGTAGCCGGCGTACTCCAGGACCATGTCGCCGTTGGGGCTCTCGATCGGAAAGATGTCCCGGAACGCCTCTTCCAGGCCCTGCCGGTCCGGCGCTTCGCCGTCGCGCAGCCGCTGGCGCTGCAGCAGGCGCTCGTAGGATGAGATCTGGATGTCGACCAGGTTGGGTATGGCCATTACGTCGTCGCTGCCGCGGCCCATGAACTGGCGCGGCACCTTGCTGAGACTACCGGGCATGCGTACTCCTCCTGTCAGTGCGGATGAAGCGCGTCGGTTCGGTCGTCGATCGGTGAGCGCGGGGGCGGCTACTTGAGTTCAACGGTACCGCCGGCGGCCTCCAGCTGCTCCTTGGCCTTGTCGGCTTCTTCCTTGCCGACCAGCTCCTTGACCGGCTTGTCGCCCGCCTCGACCAGGTCCTTGGCCTCCTTGAGGCCGAGTCCGGTGAGGGCGCGCACCTCCTTGATCACCGGGATCTTCTTGCCGTCGGCGAATCCCTTGAGGATGACCGTGAACTCGGTCTGTTCCTCCACTTCCTCGTCCGCCGCCGCCGGCGCCGCCGCGACCGCGGCCACCGGCGCCGCCGCGGTGACGCCGAACTTCTCCTCCATCGCCTTGACCAGCCCGGCGACCTCCAGAACCGTCATTTCGGAGATGCCGTCCACGAACTGTTCTACCGTCAGCTTGCCCATCTTCTCTGCTCCCTGTGCGTGTGTTTCGTTTCTTGTCGATCGACGCGCGTCAACCGGCCGCTTCATCGGCAGCGGCGCCCGGATCGGGACCCGCCGACTGCTGGTCGGCGACCGCCTGCAGCGTGCCGATCAGCTTGCGGATCACCCCTTGCAATACCCCGGCCACCGAGCGGACCGGTCCGTTCATGGCGCTCAGCAGCATGGCGTACAGCTGCTCGCGGGACGGCAGGGCGGCGAACGCCTCGACCTGCGCGGGGTCGAGGAGCTGGCCGTCGACCATCGCCCCCTTGATCACCAGCGGCCACTCGCGCCGCGCGTCGACCAGCACCTTGCAGGCGGCGCTCGGCTCTTGGCCCAGGGCGGCGACCGCGGTCGGGCCGGTGAGGCACGAGCCGGCGGCCGGCATCTCCAGCGAATCGAGCGCGATCCGCAGAAACCGGTTCTTCACCACCCGCAGCGTCGCGTCCCGGTCGGCCAGCGACCGCCGCAACGCGGCCATCGCGCCGACGTTGAGGCCGGTGTAGTCGGCGTACACGGCGTCCGGCGTCTGTTCCAGCATCCGCCGCAGGCTGGCGACCGCCTCGACCTTGTACTGCTGCGGCGCCCGCGCGCCGACCGCCGCCGGGGCCCCCGCCTCCGGCGCGCCCGCCTCCGGCGCGCCCGCCTCCGGCGCCTCCGCTGCCGCGGTACCGGTCACGCCGTTCATACCGCCACCTTCACGCCCGGGCTCATGGTCGTGCAGACCGCCACGCTGCGCAGAAAGTCGCCCTTGGCGTCGGCCGGCCGCTTGCGCTCCACCTCCGACACCACCGAGCGGGCGTTCTCCGCCAGCGCTTCGACCCCCATGCCGAGCTTGCCGATCGGCAGGTGCACGACCCCGGTGCGGTCGGCGCGGAACTCCACCCGCCCGCGCTTCAGTTCGGCTATGGCGCCGGCCACGTCCTGGGTGACCGTGCGCGTCTTGGGATTCGGCATCAGGCCGCGCCGGCCCAGGATCGGGCCGAGCCGGCCGACGCCGCGCATCATGTCCGGCGTCGCCACGGTGACGTCGAACTCCAGCCACCCGTCGCGGATGCGGTCGATCAGGTCCTGGCCGCCGACGTAGGTGGCGCCGGCCTTCTCCGCCTCCCGCGCCTTTTCGCCTTCGGCGAAGACCAGGATGCGCTGCTCCTGCTCGAAGCTGTGCGGCAGCACCATGGTGTCGCGCACCGTCTGGTTGCCCTTGATGGTGACGCGCACGGCGATCTCCACCGTCTCCTCGAAGTTCGCCGGCGGCAGGCCCTTCAGCAGCTGCAGGCCCTCCTCCACCGGATAGGTGCGCTGCCGGTCGATCGCCTCCAGGGCCGCTCGGTACCGCTTGCCGTTTCGCGCCATCGCAGTCGTCTCCTTTCCCGTAACCGGGCGCCGGTCAGCCTTCGACCGTGACGCCCATGCTGCGGGCGGTGCCGGCGATGATCGACACCGCCACGTCGTCGGTGAGGGCGTTGAGGTCGGGGCGCTTGGTCTGCGCGATCGAAAGCAGCTGCGCGCGCGAGATGGCGGCGACCTTCTCTTTGTTCGGCTCCGGCGAGCCCTTCTCCAGGCCGCACGCCTTGCGGATCAGCACCGCCGCCGGCGGCGTCCTGGTCACGAAGGTGAAGGTCTTGTCGGCGTAGATCGTGATCTCCACGGGAGTCGTGAGCCCCGGCTCCAGCCCCTTGGTGCGCTCGTTGAACTGCTGCACGAACATCGGCGCGCTGACGCCGTGCGGGCCGAGCGCCGGCCCCACCGGCGGCGCCGGGGTCGCCTGCCCCGCCGGCACCTGCACCTTGACCACTGCGGTGATCCGTTTCTTGGCCATCCTGACGCTCCTTCAGACCTTCTCTACCTGCATGAAGTCGAGCTCCACGGGCGTCGACCGCCCGAAGATGCCGACCATCACACGCAACTTCGCCTTTTCTTCGTTGATCTCTTCCACGGCGCCGGTGAACGAGTCGAACGGGCCGTCGATGATGCGCACGCTTTCGCCGATCACGAACGACTGCTTGGGCCGCAGGGTGCGGTCGCCGCTCTTGATCTCTCCCGCCTTCTGCAGCAGGTCGCGCGCTTCGTCGGAGGAGATCGGCTGCGGCTTGCGGTTCCTGGTGGCGCCGACGAAGCCGGTCACCCCCTGGATCTGGCGGACCGCCGCGCACACCTCCATCCACGCTTCCCCTTCCAGGTCCATCTCCACCAGGATGTAGCCGGGCAGGAACTTGCGGGAGATCACCTTCTTCTTGCCGTCCTTCACCTCGACGACGTCCTCAGCCGGCACCTTGGCGTCGAACAGGCGGTCCTGCATCGGCGGCGACGCGATCAGCCGCGCCAAGTGCTTGTGCACCTTGTTCTCGAACCCCGAGTAGGTGTGGACCACGTACCAACCCTTCGCCATTCTGCAACCCGTCCTACAAGCCGTTTCCGTTTCCCGCCGCTGTGATTCCGCGTCCTGCGCTCAGAAGATCAGGTCGATCGCCTGGAACAGCAGGAAGTCGATCAGCCCCAGCGCGAGCGCGATGAGACAGACCGACACCAGCACCACCTTCGTCGAGCTCGCGACCTCCTCGCGGCTCGGCCACGCCACCTTGCGCAGCTCCGCGTAGCTTTCGCGAAAGAACTGTATGATCCGACCCACGCTATCGCTTCCTCAACCCGCTTTCAGGCCAGGCAGGATTCGAACCTGCAACATCCGGTTTTGGAGACCGGCGCTCTAACCAGTTGGAGCTACTGGCCTTCCCGATGCGACCGCCCCGGCGCCGGGACGCCCCTCCCGAACCGTCCCCAGGACGCCGGCGCGCTGCCGCCGGCGCCTTCCGCCGGCTACTTGACTCTGGTCTCCCGATGGACCGTGTGGGTGCGGCAGCGGGCGCAGTATTTCCTGAGCGCCAGCTTGCCCTGCGTGTTGCGACGATTCTTGGTCGTCGTGTAGTTGCGAAGCTCCAGGCCGTCGTGCTCCGTGCACGCCAGCGCCACCAGCTCCACTACCTTGGTCTTGGCCATCGAGAGTACTCCGTTGCCGAAGGGTAACACACAATACGGCTTCCGCGCAGCCGTGTCAAGCGGCGCACCGCGGCCGGTGACGGGCCCCGCCGCTCCGAGCGGACGGGGCGCCGCTCCGAGCGGACGGGGCCGCCGTGAGCCTCCGACCGGATTTGAACCGGTGACCCCCTCCTTACCATGGAGGTGCTCTACCAGCTGAGCTACAGAGGCAGCCGTTCGCGCACGCGCGCAGGTTGTACTACCGATGCGCGGGGCGCGGCAACCCCTCACGGCCCGGACCGGCGCCCGGCGGCGCCGGTCCGGGCCGGAACAGCAGCAACGCCGACTGCCCGTAGCGGCGGCGGTCGATCAGCGTGAGCGGCACGGCCGCGTCGTCGAGCGGGTCGCGCGCCGGGCAGTGGAGCACCAGGCAGCCGGCCGCCGCCACGATGCCGGCCTGCGCCAGCGCGGCCAGCAGCTCCTGCTTGCGCCGGTACCGGTAGGGGGGATCGACGCAGACGACGTCGAACCGCCGGCCGCGCCGGCCGGCGGCGGCGATGAACCGTTCGGCCGGCGCGGTGATCACCGTCACCGGCGGGCCGGCCGCGGACGCACCGGGTCCGCCGGCCGCCGTGCTCTCGCCGGGCGCGCTGGCTCCGGGCGCGGCTGCGGCGGCGATGTTGACGCGGATCGTGCTGCGCTTGCGCGCGTCGCGCTCCACGGCGACGATCGGCTGCGCCCCGCGCGATGCCGCCTCCGCCGACAGGAGGCCGGAACCGGCGAACAGGTCGAGGAACGACCGTCCGCGCACGCCGCCGTCGAGCGCGCCCGGCGCGCCGCCGAGGACGGCGCCCAGGATCACGAACAGCGCCTCCCGCATACGGGCGGTCATCGGCCGCACGCCGGCCGGCACGCTGAGCGCGCGCCCGCGCGCCGCGCCGCCGGTCACTCTCACGCCGAACGCCCGTCCGCCGGCTGACCGGCGCCGGCGCGGTGGTGGCGGCGCGCGTCGGCCTGCGCCGCGCGCATCAGGTCGACGTCGGCGGCCAGCCGCGCGAACCGCAACGCCGGCATCCCCGCCTGGCGGGCGCCGGCCAGCTCGCCCGGCCCGCGCAACGTCAGATCGAGATCGGCCAGCGCGAAGCCGTCGGCATGCTCCTTGAGCGCCCGCAACCGCTCGGCCGCGTGCGGGGTGAGATCGTCTCCGAAGATGAAGAAGGCGTACGCGTGAGCGGCGCCGCGGCCGACGCGGCCGCGCAGCTGGTGGAGCGCCGCCAGCCCGAAGCGCTCGGCGTGCTCGACCACCATGCAGGTGGCGTTCGGCACGTCGAGTCCCACCTCCACCACCGTGGTCGCCACCAGCGCGCTCACCGCGCCGGCGTGAAACGCGCTGAGCGCCGCGCGCTGCTCGGCGGCAGCCATGGCGCCGTGCACCAGCCCGATCCGGTAGCCGGCGAACCGCTCGCGCAGACGCGCGTACAGCGCCCGCGCCGACGCGGGCGAATCCTCGGCCGCGGGTTGCGCGCCCGCGCCATGCGCGGCCGTGCCGGGTGCGCCGGCGCCAGACGGGCCGGCGCCGGGCGCGGACGCACCGGACGCGCCATCCGCGGCCCGGCCGGGCGGCGTGGCGCTGATCGCGGACGCGCTGCCAGCCGCCGTGCCATCCGCGGGCGTGCCGGGCGGCGTGGCGCCGTGGGCGGACGCTTCGTCCGCCGCCATGCCGGGCGAAGCGGCGCCGGGCGCCGCCGATTCGGCGGCAGGCGCTTCCGGCGGACGGTCCGGCGCCGCTGCGGCGGCGAACAGATCGCCGGTTTCGCCGGGCTCCGCGCCGTCTCCGGCTGAGTCTTCGCCGATCGACGGGCAGACGAAGTAGGCTTGGCGGCCGGCGGCCAGCTCGGATTCGACGTGCCGGTAGACCCGCTCGCGGTGATCGTGGCGGACCAGATGCGTGCGCACCGGCGGCCTGCCGGGCGGCTGCTCGCCGATGGAGGTGACGGTGAGGTCGCCGTAGAAGGTGAGCGCCAGGGTGCGCGGGATCGGCGTGGCGGTCATCAGGATCAGGTCGCCGGCGGGCGCCTTGGCGGCGACCGCCGCGCGTTGGGCGACGCCGAACTTGTGCTGCTCGTCGATCACCACCAGTCCCAGGTCGGCGAAGCGGACCGGTTCCGAGAGCACCGCGTGCGTGCTCACCAGCACGTCGACGCCGCCTGCGGCCAGGGCCGCCAGCAGCAGCGCCCGCGAGGCGCGGTCGGTGCTGCCGGACAGCAGCCCGAGCCGCACGCCGAGCGGCTCCAGCAGCCGCGACGCGGTCTCGGCGTGCTGGAAGCAGAGCGCTTCCGACGGGACCATGACCGCCGCCTGCTGGCCGGCGTCGACCACGCCGGCCGCCGCCAGCAGCGCCACCAGCGTCTTGCCGCAGCCGACGTCGCCCTGCAGCAGGCGCGCCGAGGTGCGCGGCCCGCGCAGGTCGGCGTCGATCTCCGCCAGGGCGGCGCGTTGGGCGCCGGTCAGCGCGAACGGCAGCCGCTCCAACATAGCCGCCTGCAGCCGGCCGGCCGGCCGCCGCGCCGGCCGCGGCCGGCCGGCCGGCGAGCGGCGCGCCAGCGTGAGCTGCAGCAGGAACAGCTCCTCATACGCCAGCGCGCGGCGCGCCGCCTCGGCCGCCTCCGGGCTGGCCGGCCGGTGCACGCACGCCAGCGCCTGCGCCTTGTCCGGCAGGCGGCGGGCGGCCGCCACGTCCGCGGGAACGCGGAACGGGTCCGGCGGCGCCACGGCCGCCAGGGCGGCGCCGATCAGGCGCCGCAACGCCGGTTGCGTCAGCCCGGCGGTGGCCGGGTAGACCGGCGCCAGCGCCGCCGCCGCGTCCTGCGGGTCGAGCAGCTCGAAGCTTCCCGCCGACAGCCGGCCGCGCCGGCGGTCGAAGCGGCCGTACACCAGCACGCGCTGGCCGGGCTGCAGCGCGCGGCCCATCTGCGGGCGGCCGAACGCGTACAGCGTAGCGGCGTCGCCGGCGTCGTCGGCGATCGTGATGGCCGGCGTGCGGCGGCCGCGAAAGCGGAACGCTCCCACGCGGACCACGGCGGCGCTGACGCAGGCGTCGCTGCCGGACGCGACCTGCGCCAGCGGCAACGGCCGCCGGCGGTCCTGGTACCCGCGCGGCGCGTGCGTGAGCAGATCGCCGACCGTGCGCACGCCGAGCCGGGCAAGACGTTCGCGCACCGCAGCGCCGACGCCGCGCAACGCGGTCACGTCGTCGCCCCAGAACAGGGAGGCGGCGCCGCTTCCCGCGTCGGCGGCCGCGGTCTCTACGCTACTCCGGCGGCCGGCGCCGCTCAGAACGGCGAGCTCTGCAGCTGCGCGACGGCCCAGCGCACCGCCACGCCGCCGCCGATCAGCACCGCCAGCAGCAGCGCCGCGATCAGGCTGAGGTAGGCGACCTTCTGCACCGTCTGGCTCCGCTCCATGACCCACCGGCCGAGCGACACCCGGCGGGACACGAAGGTGACCATCGGCTGCAGGGTCTGGTCGAGCATGTTGAGCAGCCCGCCGCCGTGCTCCCAGCGCATGGCGGCGATGAACGCGCGCGCCACCGACAGGACCATGAACACGACCACCATCACCGACGCCGCCGACCAGGTGACCGCCAGAACCTGCGCCAGGATGATGCCGATCGTGACGCGCTGCGACGCCGCCATGCGCTGCAGCAGGTTGCCTATGACGATCAGGGTGAGCACCGCCGCCGCCGGCGAGAAGTCGAGCACGCCGATCTGCAGGAACCGCAAACGCCGGAACCACCGCAGATACGGGTCGGTCACCCGCGCCAGCAGCTCGGTCGGCGCGCTGTGGTCGGCGCCGCGGAACCAGCTGATGATGATCCGCAACGCGACCAGCATCAGGTAGACCAGCGCCACCGCCTGCAGGAACCCGAACAGTTCGGTCATTCCGCCCATGCTTCCACCACCAGGGGAGACGCCTCCAGGGCGCGCATCACGTCGCCGTCGCTCGCCACCGACAGCTGCGGGCCGGCGCGGATCACCACCTCCGCGGCGCCGGCGGCGGCCCGGTCATTCGAGGCGGAGGGGTCATTGGAGGCGGATGGGTCATCCGGGGCGGAGGGGCCATTCGAGGCTTCGCCGTCCGGCGCGCCGCCATTCGGGGCGCCGCCGCCCACGGCGCCGTTCCCGTAGTGCAGGAACAGCCGGCACGCGCCGGGGCGGCTCATGCAGAGGTCGCGCAGCTCGACCAGGTCGCGCTCCTCGCTCGCCTGCAGGCGCAGGTGCACGCTCCGGTACGGCCGGTCCGGCAACGCCTCCGGCGACGTGATCTCCTCCGCCAGCACCTTGCCGCTGCCGCGCGAACGGTCGACCCGGCCGCGCACGGCGACCACGGCGCCGCTCGACAGCCGCTCGCGGCCGGCGTCGAAGGCGTCCGGAAACACCACCACCTCGGCGGTGACCCCGTATTCCTCCAGCTGCACGAACGCCATCCGCTGGCCGGAGCGGGTGGCGATCTCCCGCACCTCGCCGACTATGCCGATCACCGCGGCCGCCGATCCGTCAGGCCGCGAATCGAGCGTCGACAGCTCGGCGATCCCCTTGGCCGGCCGCAGGTCCTTGTAGTCGTCGAGCGGATGGCCGGTGAAGTACATGCCGAGGTGCTCCCGTTCGTCCTTGAGCATCGCCGCCCGCTCCCACTCCTCGTGCGCGGCGAGCTGCGGCTTGGCTTCCCGCACCTCTTGAAACGCGGCGAACAGGTCCTGCTGGCCGTGGGCGGTGCGCTGCCGTTCGGCGTCGGCCGCCTCCAGCATCCGCTCCAGGTTCTCCCACAGGGTGGCGCGGTTGGCGCCGAGCCCGTCGAACGCGCCGACGCGGATCATCGTTTCGATCACCTTGCGGTTGACCGCCTGCTGGTCGATGCGGGACACGAAGTCGACGAAGTCTTCATACGGACCGCCCCGGTCGCGTTCGGCGATGATCGAGTCGACCGCGCCGGCGCCGACGTTCTTGACGCCGCGCAGGCCGAACAGGATGCGGCCGCCGGCGACGCTGAAGTCGGCCGCCGACCGGTTGACCGACGGCGGCAGCACCTCCAGGCCGAGCTCGTGCGCCTCGGACACGTACTCGGCCAGCTTGTCGGTGTCCTGCATCTCGTTGGTGAGGTTGGCGGCCATGAACTCGGCCGGGTAGTTGGCCTTGAGATACGCGGTGCGGTAGGCGACCACCGCGTACGGCGCCGCGTGCGTCTTGGGGAACCCGTACTCCGCGAACGGGACCAGCGACTCGAACAGCTCGGCGGCGGCCGCGCGGTCGAAGCCGTTGGCCACCGCTCCGTCGACGAAGCGGGAGCGCTGCTGCTCCATCTCCGCCATCTTCTTCTTGCCCATGGCGCGCCGCAGCAGATCGGCCTGGCCCAGGCTGAAGCCGGCCACCGCGCGCGCGATCTCCATGACCTGTTCCTGGTAGACGATCACGCCGTAGGTCTCGCGCAGGATCGGCTCCAGCGCTTTCACCTTGTGGCGGATCGGCCGGCGGCCGGACTTGCCGCCGACGAAGTCATCGATGAACTGCATAGGCCCCGGCCGGTAGAGGGCGTTGAGGGCGATCAGGTCCTCGATGCAGGTCGGCTTGACGCGCGTCAGCACGGCGCGCATACCCGCGCTCTCAAACTGGAACACGCACGCGCTGCGCCCTTCGCCGAGCATGGCGAAGGTCTTCTCGTCATCCTCCGGGATCGTATCCAGATCGATCTCTATGCCGCGCGCGCGCACCATCGGCAGCGTGCGCTCAATCAGCGTCAGGGTCTTGAGGCCGAGGATGTCGATCTTCACCAGCCCGCAGTCCTCCAGGTACTCGTGCGAGTACTGGGTGGAGATCGCCTCCGTGCGGGTGTCCCGGTAGAGCGGCACGAAGTCGGTGAGCGCCGAGGTGCCTATGACGATCGCCGCCGCGTGGGTGGATGCGTGCCGGCTGAGGCCCTCCAGCTTGAGCGAGACGTCGATCAGGTCGCGGTACGTGTCCCCCCGCTCCCGCACCTCCTGCAGGCGCGCCTCCTGCTTGAGGGCGGCGCCCAGGTCGGAGGCCGGCCCGCCCGGTATCAGCTTGGCTATGGTGTCCGCTTCGCCGTAGGGGATCTCCAGCACGCGCGCCACGTCGCGGACCACCGCCCTGGCCTTGAGGCTGCCGAAGGTGATCACCTGCGCGACGCGGTCGGCGCCGTAGGTGCGGGTGATGTAGTCGATCACCTCGCCGCGCCGCTCGTAGCAGAAGTCGTTGTCGAAGTCGGGCAGCGTGACCCGCTCGGCGTTGAGGAAGCGCTCGAACAGCAGGTTGTAGCGGAGCGGGTCGATGTCGGTGATGCGCAGGCAGTAGCCGACCAGCGATGCGGCGCCCGATCCGCGCCCCGGCCCCACCGGAATGCCGTTGTCGCGGGCGAAGCGGATGAAGTCCCACACGATCAGGAAGTAGCCGGCGTAGCCCATGCTGCTGATCACGCCGAGCTCGTGGCGGAGGCGCTCCTGCGCCTCCTCGGTGGGGTTGCCGTACCGCTCGCGCAGGCCCTCCTCGGCCAGCGCGACCAGGTACGTCTCCTGCGTGTGGCCGTCCGGCACCGCGTAGGCCGGCATCTGCGGCCCCGGCGTGGGGATGCTGAGCGCGCACTGCTCGGCGATCGCCCGCGTGGCGGCCAGCGCCTGCGGCAGCTCCGTGAACACGTCGGCCATCTCGGCCGGCCCCTTGAAGAAGAGCTCGCTGTGGTCCTGCTTGAGCCGGTCGGAGTCCGAGCGCCGCTTGTTGGTGCCGATGCAGATCAGCACGTCCTGCGCGTCGGCGTCGTCCCGCCCGCAGTAGTGGATGTCATTGGTGGCGACCAGCGGCAGGCCGGTCCGTTTGGCCAGTTCGAGCAGGCGCCGGTTCTGCACCTTCTGCTCGGGCGGGGCGCCGTGGTCCTGCAGCTCCAGGTAGAACCGGCCGGGACCGAACATGTCCCGGTAGCGGCCGGCCAGGTCGGCCGCCTCGTCGACGCGGTCCTGCTGCAGCAGCATCGGGATCTTGCCGGACATGCAGCCGGAGAAGCCGATCAGGCCCTCCGCGTGCTCGGCAATCGCCTCGTCGTCGATGCGCGGCCTATAGTAGAAGCCTTCCGTGTAGCCGATCGTGGACAGCGCCATGAGATTGCGGTACCCGACCTCGTCGGCGGCCACCAGCCCCATGTGGTGGGACCGCGAGTGGTCGCCGCCCCGGTCGTGGCGCGAGCCGGGCGCCAGGTAGAACTCGCAGCCGATGATCGGCTTCACCCCCGCCGCGCGGCAGGCGCGGTCGAAGCGCGCGACCCCGAACATGTTGCCGTGGTCGGTGAGCGCCAGGTGCGACATGGCGTGGCGCTGGGCGCATTGGGCCAGCGACTCCACCGTGGCCGCGCCGTCGAGCAGCGAGTGGTCGGAGTGGACGTGCAGATGGACGAAGTCGGATGCCTGCGGCACGGGTCAACGGTACCGGTTTCCGCGCAGGATTTCCACGTGACCGGTCAGGGGGCCGAAAGCGCCCGCGTCTGGCGCGCGGCGACCTCCCGGCTGGCGATCCTGGGGCGCCTCGACCGCGCCGAGCGGGCGCGGCTGCGCGCGCTGGCGGCGCGGTTCCTTGCCGGCAAGCGCTTCGAGGCGGCGCGCGGCGCGGAGCTCGACCCGGTCCTGCTGGCGCGGGTGGCGGCGCAGGCGTGCCTGCCGATCCTGGGGCTGAGCCTGGACTGGTACGCGGACTGGTCGACCGTGGTGATCGTGCCGGACCGGTTCACCGCCGACTTCGAGGAGGTGGACGAGGCCGGCGTCGTGCACGAGTGGGCCGCGGAGGCGTCGGGCGAAGCCTGGGACGCCGGCGGGCCGATCGTGCTGTCGCAGGCCGACGTCGCCGAGTCGGGCGCCGGCGACGGGTTCAACGTCGTCATCCACGAGGCGGCGCACAAGCTCGACGCGCTCGACGGCGGCCTCAACGGCCGGCCGCCGCTGCACGCCGGCATGGACGCCGGCGCGTGGGCGCGCGCCTTCACGGAGGCGTACACGGCGCTGTGCGAAGCGCCCGACGACTACGCGCTCGACCCCTACGCGGCCGAGGCGCCGGAGGAGTTCTTCGCGGTAGCCAGCGAGTATTTCTTCGAGCTCCCGGAGGTCCTGGCCGGCGAACACCCGGCGGTCTACGCGCAGCTCGCCGCCTTCTACCGCCGCGACCCGCGGCGCCTCCGCACGCGCGGAGGCGCCGCCGCCCGCCGCAAATAGACCGGTGGGCTACGGGCCGGCGGGAGCGCCGGCCGCGGCCGCATGGACCAGTTCCCAGCCGCAGTACACCAGCGCCAGCCCCGTGAACTCCGCCTTCGGGTACCGAGCCGCCAGCCGGCGATCCGTCACGTACCGGCGCACCTGTTCCGCCGCCGCGGCGGCCGTGGCCGCTACCCGCTCCTGCGTGGCGCCGCGGCGCAGGTACTTCAGCTCAATCACGTAGCCGTAGCTCATCCCCGGATAGCGTTCCGGGCGCGGCTCCAGCACCAGGTCCGCGTAGCCCTTGGCCAACTCCATCTCCGGGTGCAACAAGAAGTAGTTGGAGAAGCTCAGGTAGGCAGCCACGAAGCTCTGCACCATCTTCTCGCCCTGCAGGTAGTCGCGCACGCTGGTCTGTTCCGCAATCGCCGCACTGAGCCGCTCGATCACCGGCCGCCACTCGCCTTCCAGGGCCATGCGCCGCGTCAGCTGGTCGAACTCCACCAGATCCAACCGGAACGCCCGGACGTCCCGGTAGGCGTCGCGGAGAAAGCCGTACATCAGCCGCCGTACCGTCTGGTTGGGTATGGCCAGCTGCGGGATCTCGGACGTCACGCCGCGGATGCTCAACAGGCCGAAGTAATGGAGCAGCGACAGGAAGTTCTCCCGTTCGGCCAGCCGCGCCAACGGAAAACTGCTCACGATCTCGCTGGCGGCCCGCCCTTCGGCGATCACCTGACGCAGCAGGTCGAAGTTGCCGTTCAACTGGCGCTCGTTCATCTCCCGCTCGACGATGAGCAGATGGCGCAGCTTGCCGTAGTCGATGCGCACGTTGTCGTCGATCAGGTTGTCCGGCCCCGGCAGATCAGGCAGCGAGTGCTGCAGGTAGTAGAGCACCATGTCGGTGTTGTAGACGACGTTGGGCGCCGCCTTGGCGAAGCGGTAGCCGTCGTACCACTCACGCATGGTGTCTAGGGCGGCATCCGGGTCCTGGTTGAACACGCCGAGGTTCCGGTAGGTCGCAAGCGCGTCCCGCACTTCGTCCTCGGTGAAACCGAGCAGCTCGTTGAACTCGGGGCGCAGGCTGAGGTTGGAGCCGATGTTGAAGCCGCTGGTGACGTCGTCCATGGTGACCGGCGAGACACCCGTGACGAACAGGCGCTCGATGCTGCCGTTCCCGGCGCCGGCCTTGAGCGTGGCGAAAAAGTTGCGGTAGAAGCCGCCGCCGTGGGTGAACGAGTGATAGGCGTCAGGCCCCTCGTGCGCCAGGATGGTGTTGGCGAAGTTGTCGTATTCGTCGATCAGGACATAGAGCGGAATCTGCCGCCGCCGGGCGTACAGGAACAGCGCGACCAGCTTGTCGTAGATGGTGGGTCTGGAGCGAAACCGCGCCAACACGGGTTCCGGGAACAGGTCCGGATTGGCCTCTACGGTGTCCATGAACACCATGTCACAATAGTTCCCGAAGCTCTGCTCCAGCGTCTGCAGCGCGTCGTTGAACGCGGAGAAGTCGAACCACAGCACGACGTAGCGGCTGCGATTGGGCGTCGGGTCGGCGCCGATGGCGGTGCCGGCGAACACCGCGTCGAAGTCGGCGGCCTCGGTACGGTCGTAGTAGCTCGAAAGCAGCGACAGCCAGCAGCTCTTGCCGAAGCGCCGCGGGCGGATGAAGAACGCGAACCGCACCTGCTCCAGTGCGTGCAGGAAGCGGGTCTTGTCCACGTACAGCCAACCTTCCCGGCGGATGCCCTTGAAGAAGGCGTGTCCGTACGGAATGGCCGGAAACGGCGAAGCGGGCGCGGACACGCGAACACTCTATCGAACGAGCGCCCGGCGCGCCAGCCGGGATTGCCTGAAGGCGGGAAGTGTGGTACGGTCGCCTCGGCAAGGGGACCACGGAGATGCCTACCGAAACGATCACCAGCTTCGACGACCTGATCGCGGTGCTCGACCGGAATCCACAGTACCGCTCCCGGTTGCGCCAGTCGATTCTGGACGACGAGTTCCAGCGGCTGCCGGAGCAGATGGCCGCCCTGACCGAGCGGACGCAGACGCTGGTCGAAACCACCGCGTCACTGGCCGAGCACATGGACAAGCTCACCGTGCGGATGAACCAGCTCACCGCGCGCACGGACCAGCTCACCGAGCGCATGGACCAGCTCACCAAGCGCATGGACCAGCTCGCCGAGCGCATGGACCAGCTCACCGAGCGCATGGACCAGCTCACCAAGCGCATGGACCAGCTCACCGAGCGCATGGACCAGCTCACCGAGCGCATGGACCAGCTCACCAAGCGCATGGATCAGCTCGCCGCGCGGATGGACCAGCTCGCCGAGCGCATGGACCAGCTCGCCGAGCGCATGGACCAGCTCGCCGAGCGCATGGACCAGCTCGCCGAGCGCATGGACCAGCTCGCCGAGCGCATGGACCAGCTCGCCGAGCGCATGGACCAGCTCACCGAGCGCATGGACCAGCTCACCGCGCAGATGGAAGAGCTTGCCGCACGCATGAAGTCTCAGGAAGTGCGGACGGACTGGCTGATGGGGGCGGAGGCGGAACGGAGGTTCCGGGAACGTGCGGCGGCTTACTTCGGGCATCTGCTGCGCCGCCTGCGCGTGGTCGACAGCAGCGCGTTGGCCGATCAGATCGATGACGCCATCGATGCCGGAACGTTTGCGGAGGCTGACCGTGAGCCGTTGATGCGGCTCGACGTGGTGGCGCGGGGCCGGGACCGCGCGACGGGCCAAACGCGGTATCTGGCCGTCGAGGCCTCCGCCGGACTGGGCGAGGGAGACGTTCTGCGCGCCGCGGACCGCGCTGCGCTGCTCAGCCGGCTGACCGGCGTACCGGCCGTTCCCGTGGTGGCCGGGTATTCCATCGCGCCGGGATTCCGTTCCATCGCGGACCAGCGCAACGTGCAGGTAGTGCTCACCGAAGAGCCGAGGTAATCACCGGCGGCAGCGCCGGCACCGGGTCGGCGGTCGAGTAGGCCGACGCCGGCGCTGACCGCAGCCGCGGCGCTCATGCGCCGGTTGGCGCGCCGGTGAGGCGTGCTATGCTGGCGACGTCTGGAGGTGTGGTCGATGGCAAGTACACTCAGCGCTCCGCCAGCGGTAGCGGTAGACTACCCCAGTTCCGACGGCAAGCCGATGGCGGAAAGCGATTCTCAACGGAAGCCCCTCACCTACGCGGTGGACCGGCTGGAGCTCTACTTCAGCAACGACCCGGACGTGTACGTATCCGGGAACATTCTGCTCTATTACGAGGAGGACGAGGAGCGGAGCGCGGTGGCGCCGGACGTGCTGGTGGCGTTCGGGGTGCCCGACCGGGAGCGGTCGTCGTACTTCCTGTGGAAGGAGCGGAAGGCGCCGGACTTCGTGCTGGAGATCACGTCGCGGAGTACGTGGCGGGAGGATCAGACCAGGAAGCGGGAGTTGTATCGCCGGCTGGGGGTGCGGGAGTACTGGCAGTACGACCCGACTCGGGACTACCTGGAGCCGCCGCTGCAGGGGTTGGAGTTGGTGGACGGAGCGTACCGGCCGCTGCCGGATCGGGAGTTGACGGACGGGACGCTGGCGCTGTGGAGCGCGGTGCTGGGACTGGAGTTGCGGCTGCAGTTGGCCGAGCGTCGGTTGCGGTTCCACGATCCGAAGACGGGAAAAGACCTGCCGGACTTCAAGGAGACCGACAACCAGCGGCAGGAGGCCGAAGACGGACGCGAGCAGGAAGCTGCCGCCCGCCGGGCCGCGGAAGCTCGCGCCCAACAGGAAGCGGCCGCCCGCCGGCAGGCGGAGACGCGCGTCCGCGAGGAAGCAGCTGCGCGCCAGGCGGCGGAAGTCCGCGTCCGGGAGACAGAGGCCGCCCGCCACGCGGCGGAGGCGCGTATTGCCGAACTCGAGGCGTTGCTGCGCCGCGAGCCGGATAGCGAGAATAACCCGCGTTAGCGTATCGGGATTGCGGTCAGGCTACGCCGGCGCGATATGCGGCGGTGATCGGCGGTGCGCGTTGACCGCCCCGATCCGGCGGACGGGACCATGACCGGACCGCGCAAGAAGCTGATCGAGGTGGCGCTGCCGCTCGACGCCATCAACGCCGCCGCAGCGCGCGAGAAGTCGATCCGCCACGGGCACCCGAGCACGCTGCATCTCTGGTGGGCGCGGCGCCCGCTGGCCGCCGCCCGCGCCGTGATCTTCGCGCAGATGGTCGACGACCCGTCCGGCCGGCCGGAGCTGTTCCCGACCGAGCAGGAGCAGGAACGGGAGCGCCGGCGCCTGTTCGACCTGATCGAAGAGCTGGTCAGGTGGGAAAACACCACCAACGAGGAGCTGCTGCAGCAGGCGCGCGAGGAGATACGCGCGAGCTGGCGGCGCGCCTGCGCCGACCACGCCGGCGACCCGCGCGCGGCCGAGCTGTTCGACCCGGAGCGGCTGCCGGCGTTTCACGACCCGTTTGCCGGCGGCGGCGCGCTGCCGTTGGAGGCGCAACGCCTCGGCCTGGAAGCGCACGCCAGCGACCTCAACCCGGTGGCGGTGCTGATCAACAAGGCGATGATCGAGATTCCGCCCGCGTTCGCCGGCCACCCGCCGGTGAACCCGGAGGCGCGGTCGGAAGGCAAGCTGGTATCCGGCGCCTCCGGCAAGTGGACGGGCGCGCGCGGGCTGGCGGAGGACGTGCGCTATTACGGCCGATGGATGCGGGACCGGGCGGAGCGGCGCATCGGCCATCTGTATCCCAAAATCGCGGTCACGGACGAGATGGCGCGGGACCGCCCGGACCTGCGGCGCTACGCCGGACGGGATCTCACCGTGATCGCGTGGCTGTGGGCGCGCACGGTGCGGAGCTCGAACCCGGCGTTTGGAACGATAGAGGTGCCGCTCGCCTCGACCTTCGTCCTGTCCAGCAAGAAGGGGAAGGAGGCGTACGTCGAACCGGTGGTCGATCGGCACGGTTGGCGTTTCACGGTCAAGGTCGGCCCGCCGCCAGCGAAGGCGAAGGACGGGACGAGCGCCGGCAAGCGGCGCGGATTCTACTGCTTGGTGTCTGACGTTCCGATCACGTATGGCTACATACGGAGCGAAGGTCAGGCGGGGCGCATGGGAGCGCGGCTGATGGCCATCGTCGCCGAGGGTGACCACGGACGAGTGTATCTCGATCCAACTTTCGAACACGAGCAGATCATTGCTGATGAGTCGTTGCCTGAGTGGACGACGCCAGATTTCGCTATAAATCACTGGCCGGGACGGACAAATGTCGTCGAATACGGATTCACTACGTTCGGCGATCTGTTCACGTCCCGGCAGAAGGTCGCACTGAGTGTGTTCTCCGACCTGGCGACCGAAGCGCGCTCCCGCGCTCGGCAAGACGCCGTAGCGGCCGGCATGCCCGACGATACCGCCACCGCCTATGCCGGGGCTGTCGGCGTCTATCTGGCGTTCGCCATCTCCAGACTGGCCGATCGGGGATCGAGCATCTGCGGTTGGGACGTAGCTTACGTAAAGATACGCAACACGTTCGGCCGGCAGGCGATCCCCATGACGTGGGATTATGCGGAGACGAATCCGTTGTCCGATTCTTCCGGCAACTGGAAAGCTATGGTCGATTGGATCTGCAAGTCCATCCGCATGTTTCCGGCGATCGGCAACGGAAGCGCCGTGCAGGAAGACGCTCGGGCGAACATTCATCGAGAGGCTCACCTTGCTTCCACCGATCCGCCGTATTACGACAACATCGGCTACGCCGATCTCTCCGATTTCTTCTACGTCTGGCTGCGGCGCACGCTGCGGTCGGTCCTCCCGGACCTGTTCGCCACCATCACCGTCCCGAAGGCGGAGGAACTGATCGCCAATCCCTATCGGCACGACACCAAGGCGCAGGCCGAGGCGTTCTTCGTGAATGGCATGACCCAGGCGATGCGGCGGCTGGCCGAACAGGCGCACCCCGGCTACCCGACGACGATCTATTACGCATTCAAGCAGTCGGAGAAGCGCGACGAACGGGGCGTCTCCAGCACCGGCTGGGAAACGTTTCTGGAGGCCGTGATCAAAGCCGGCTTCGCCGTCACCGGCACCTGGCCGATGCGCACCGAGCTCGGCAACCGGATGGTCGGCCGGGGAGCGAACGCGCTCGCCTCCAGCATCGTGCTGGTGTGCCGGCGGAGGCCGGCCGACGCTCCCCGCGCTACGCGCCGGAATCTTCGGGACGCGCTGGAGGCGGAACTGCCGGCGGCGCTGATCCATCTGCAGCGCGCCAACATCGCCCCCGTCGACCTGGCGCAGGCGGCGATCGGGCCGGGCATGGCGATCTTCACCCGCTACGCCAAAGTGCTCTACCCCGCCGGCCAGCGGGTCACCGTCCGCGAAGCGCTCGCCCTCATCAACCGGACCCTGGACGAGATACTCGCCGCGCAGGAGGGCGAGTTCGACGCCGACAGCCTCTGGGCGCTGGCGTGGTTCGACCAGCACGGCTTCGAGGCCGGCGAGTTCGGCAGCGCCGAGACCTTGGCCACGGCCAAGAACACCAGCGTCAGCGGCATGGTGCAGGCGGGCATCCTCCACGCGCACGCCGGCCGGGTGCGGCTGCTCCGCCCGCAGGAGCTGCCGGACGACTGGGACCCGACAGCCGACGACCGGCTCTCGACCTGGGAGGTGGTGCACCACATGGTCCGCGCCCTGGAGCAGGTCGGGGAGGTGAGGACGGCCGCACTGCTGCGCCGGCTCGGCGGCGCGGCCGAAGGCGCGCGCGAACTCTGTTATCGGCTGTATACGATATGCGAACGCAAGCAGCGCGCCGCCGAGGCGCTCGACTACAACGGGCTGGTGCAGAGCTGGCCGGAGCTGCGCCGGCTGGCCGTTTCGGAGGCGCCGACGCGCCAGACCGAGATGGCGCTCGACGCCGCTGACGGCGCGCAAACGTGACCGAACGCCAGGCCGCCGCGGAGATCGCGCGGCTCTCCCGGGAGATACGGCGGCATGAGCACGCCTACTACGTGCTGGCCCGTCCGCAGATTGCCGACGCCGAGTTCGACGGGCTGTTCGAGACCCTCATTGAGTTGGAGCGCCTGCATCCCGCGCTCGCCCGGACCGATTCCCCGACCCGCCGGGTCGGCTCCGACCTGACCAACGACCTGTCCGAAGTCGAGCACACGGCGCCGGTGCTGAGCCTGGACAAGGCGTATGACATGGCGGACGCCGAACGGTGGATGGCCAAGGCGCGGGACGCGGACCCCGCCGCCGCCTTCGTCGTCGAGGAGAAGATCGACGGCACGTCGATCCTGCTGCACTACCGGGACGGCGTGCTGGAACGGGCGGTCACGCGCGGCAACGGGCGCGCCGGCAACGACGTCACCGCCAACGTGCGGACCATCCGCACCGTGCCGCTCCGGCTGGCCGAGCCGGCGACGCTGACGGTGCGGGGCGAGATCTTCATCCGGCGCTCCGCGTTCCGGGAGCTCAACGCCGGCGTCGAGACCCCGTACGCGAACGCCCGCAACTTCGCGGCCGGCAGCCTGCGGCGCGTGAAGAGCCGCGACGTCGCCGCCGTGCCGCTTGAGATATTCGTCTACGAAGGCTTCATGACCGACCCGCCGCCCACGCACACCGCGCTGCTGGCGCACCTGCGCCGACTCGGTTTCCGCGTCAACCCGGCCACCGCCGTGATCGGGGACGACGCGGCGGACACCGGCCGCGCGCACGGATTCGCCGTGATCGACGCCGCGGCGGCGGCCGAGTACGTGGCGGAACGGACCGCCGCCCGGCCCGATCTGCCGTACGACATCGACGGCTTGGTGCTGAAGGTCGACCGGCTGGCCGCGCGCGAGGCGATGGGCGCCACCGATCACCATCCGCGCTGGGCGATCGCGCTCAAGTTCGACGCGCCGGAAGGGGTGAGCGTGGTGCGGTCGATCCGGGTGCAGGTCGGCCGCACCGGCCGCGTGACGCCGGTGGCGCGCATCGACCCGGTGCCGATCGCCGGTTCGACCATCGCCAACGTCACGCTCCACAACCAGGATTACGTCGACAGCCTGGAGCTGGCGGTCGGCGACACGGTGGCCGTGTCGAAGCGCGGCGACGTCATCCCGGCGGTGGAGCGGGTACTGGAGAAGGACCCGGCCGGCCCGCCGGTGTGGCGCATGCCGGAGCACTGCCCGTCGTGCCGCAGCGCCCTCGTCGTGCAGGGCGCGCACTCGTTCTGCCCCGACGCCGGCTGCCCGGATCAGGTGCGCGGCCGCCTGCGGTTCTTCGCCGCCCGCAACCAGATGGACATAGACGGTCTGGGGCCGGCCACCATCGACCTGCTGGCCGAGCGGGGCTGGGTGCGCGACGTCGCCGACCTGTACCGCTTCGACCCGGAGCGGCTGCTCGACGAGGAAGGATTCGGCGAGCGGACGGTGGCGGCGCTGGCCGCCGGCATCGAGGCGAGCAAGGCCAAGCCGTTCGCCATCGTGCTGCCGGCGCTGGGGTTGCCCGACCTCGGCCCCAAGGTGACCGAACTCCTGCTGCAGGCCGGGTTCGGCGACATGGACAGCCTGTACGCGGCGGTCGACGCCGGTGACCCGGAGACGTTTACCCGCATCGACGGCATCGGCGAACGGACCGCGCACGGCATCATGCGCCAGCTCGCCAAACCCGGCCCGCTCACCGGCGCGCGCATGGCGGCGTGGAAGGCCACGCCGCGCGGACTGATCGCCGCGTTGCGCGCGCGCGGCCTGCGGTTCGCCGTCGATCGCTCCGATCCCGCCGTCGCGGACGCGGACGCCGGCGGCAGGGAGCAACCGTTCGCCGGCCAGACGTGGTGCATCACCGGATCGTTCGAGGCGTTCAAGCCGCGGGCGGAGGCGGCCAAGGAGATCCGCGCGCGCGGCGGCGCCGTGACCGGCGCCGTCTCCGGCGCAACCACCCACCTGCTGGCCGGCGCCGGCGGGGGCGGCAAGGTGACCAAGGCGACGGCGGCCGGCATACCGATCATCGACGAGCAGGCGTTCCTGCGCCTGTTGGGCCGGTCCGCGGACTGACGCCCGTGATCCTGGCGGTCGACATCGGCACCACCGCGGTCAAGTGCGCCCTGTTCTCCAGCGGTTCAGGCGCCGGCGGTTCAGGCACCAGGGACGGAGCCGGCGCGGCGCCGGGCTCGTGCCTGGCGATCGAGCGCGCGCCGGTGGCGGCCGACCGCGTGCGGGAGGAGACCGACGCGCAGGTCTGGTCGCGTGCGGTGCAAACGGCGGTCGCGCGCCTGCCGCAGGCGGCCGCGGTCACCTCCTGCGTGCTCACCGGCAACGGCCCGACGCTGATCCCGTGCGACCGCGCGGGGCGGCCGGTGGGGCCGGCGCTCACGTGGTTGCACGCCCGCGCCCGGCCGGAAGCGCGGGAGGTGGCCGAGCGGACCGGCATTGCCGTGGACGCCTCCTTTCCGTTGCCCAAGGCGCTGTGGCTGGCCCGGCGGCGGCCGGCGGTCTTCGAGCGGGCCGCCTGGCTGCTTTCGTGCGCGGAGTGGGTGGTGTTCCTGCTCACCGGGACCGCCCACACCGCGATCGGCGCGCGCGGGGTCGACCGGTTCTACTGGTCCGGACAGGCGCTGGCGGCCCTGGGTCTGGACCAGGACCGCTTCCCGCCGTTCGCGGTCGCCGGCCGGGAGATCGGCCGGGTCACGCCGCGGGCGGCGGCGCTGTTCGGGATCGCCGCCGGGGCGCGGGTGTACGCCGGCGGCGCCGACTTTCAGATGGCGTTGATCGGATCGGCGACCGTCCGGGCCGGCCGCACCCTGGACCGGAGCGGCAGCTCCGAGGGGATCAACTACGCCAGCCCGGCGCCGGTGCGGGACGCGCGGCTGATCGCGGCGCCGCACCTGATCGACGGGCTGCACAACCTGGGCGGCGTCACCTCGGCCAGCGGGCGGGCGCTGGAGTGGCTGGCGCAATCGGCCGCGCCGTCTCCGGTCGCGGTGGCCGCCGCGGTCGAGCGCGGCGCCGCGGCGCCGGCCGGCGCGCGGCGCGCGCTGTTCCTGCCCTACCTGTCGGGGGAGCGCACCCCGCACTGGAACCCGCAGGCGTCGGGCGCCTTCCTGGGGCTGACGCTCCGGCACGGCTGGGACGAGCTGGCGCGCGCGGTGCTGGAGTCGGTGGGATTCGCCATCCGGGCGATCATCGGCATTCTGGCCGAGCACGGTTGCCGGGTGGACGGGCTCACCGCTTGCGGCGGCCCGGCGCGCTTCGCCGCCTGGAACCGGATCAAGGCCGACGTCACCGGCGTGCCGGTGCGGACGCTGGCCAACCCGGAAGCCGATCTGGTCGGCTGCGCGTGCGTGGCGCTCACCGCCGCCGGTGAGTTCGACGACTTGGCGTCGGCGGCCGCGGCGCTGGTGCGGCCGGCGCGGGAGTTCGAGCCGGACCGCGCGCCGGCCGGGCTGTACGCCGAGCTGTTCGACGTCTACCAGCGCGCCGGCGCGGCGTTGCAGCCGCTCTACCCGCGCCTGGGCGGCGGGCGCGGCGCGGACGAACCACGGTAACCGGGGGCGACCGGCCCCGGTCAGGCAGCTTCAACCCAGAAAAACATCGGCCTGCTCACAAAAACAACGCGTTGTTTTATGATGCTGCCTATGGAAAGAAGCGCTTCCGAATTCCTGCGCCGATGGCTCCGCTCCCCGTCCCGGCTGCCGCTGGTCATCCGCAGGTGCAAGGCGGCTTGGCCGAACAGCTCGCCGCCCAGGAGTTGCGCGCAGCCGTCGGCGGCCCCGACGTCATGGGGCAGGTGCACCACTGGCGCCGGGAAGGGGGGCGGAGCGCCGAGATCGACTACCTGGTCGAGATCGACGCCCGCATCGTGCCGGTGGAAGTCAAGAGCGGCGCCGCCGGGGCCATGAAGAGCCTGCACCAGTTCATGCTGGAAAAGGACCTGCCGGCCGCCGTTCGGCTCGACCGCAATCCGCCGTCGCTACAGCCGGTCGACGTGAACACGACCCAGGGCCGCCGCGTCCGCTACCGGCTCCTCAACCTCCCCCACTACCTGACGTGGCGGCTGCCGCGGCTGATCGCCCCGCTGCTCCGTTAGTTGCCCTCGCCCTGCGTCAGGGCAAGGTCGATCGCCTCCGGCAGGCGCTCGACCACGCGGGCGCTGATCAGAAACTCGCGGGCGCCCTGCACGTCGGCGGCGTAGAAGTCCCGGTCATACGGGATCAGCCCCACCTCGATGCGTTCCGGCGGGCCGGACTCCAACTCGTAGCTGATGCGGATGGTCGGCTCTCCGGCCGGGGGCTCGCCGGGCAGCTCCAGGTCGGCCAGCAGGCCGATCATCGCCTGATACAGCTTCTTGGCCGGATCCTCGGCGATGGCGGCGCCGTTGAGGGTGAAGGTCTCCTCGTCGCCGTCCCGGATCACGTCGAGCACGTGCACGGCGCCGCCGATCCGCACGCTGGCCCGGTCGACGGCGGTGATGTTGACCAGCGCCAGGAAGCGGCTGACCAGATCGAACGGCGCGGCGTCCAGGAACCGTTGCACGTCGCCCCGGTCGATGCCGTAGACGGCCGGCTCCTGCGCCTGCTTCACGTACAGCCGGTCGCGGCCGTAGGAGGCGCCGAACTGCAGGTGCAGCACGCCGCGGCCGTGATTGACGATCAGTTCCATGCGCGGCGGCGCCAGTCCGTAGGCGGCCGGGTCGCCGGCCGCGTCGGCTATGAACTCGTCGACGCGGATGGCGGCGGCGGCGTTGATCAGCTCCTCCAGCTTCTCGGCGTCCGCGCCGCGCCGCATGGCGTACGGGCGGACCATGACGTCGCGCGACAGCACGTGCGGCATGCCGTGCGGCTCGAAATAGCGGACGATCTCCGTGGCGCCGTGCTCGTTCTCCACCACCAGCCGATTGACCGTACCGGTGTCGACGCGGGGCAGGCGGCGCACGCGCAGGTCGTCGATCGTCCACGCCATCTGATTCCGGTTGTTCTGCCAGACCGTGAACACGCGCGGATCGCCGTCGATCATCAGGTAGTCGGTGTTGCGGCTCGGCGTCCGGTCGCCGAACGTGACGGTGCGCACCGTGCCGTCGGCCAGCTGCACGCGGCCGACCACGTCGCCGCGGTCAAGGCCGTACACCGACAGGTCGTCCGGCGCCTCGGCCACCACGTCGCGCGCCCAGAGGCGGGCGAACATCGACACCACGGTGAGCAGCCGGGTCCGGTCGAGCTCCGCCTGCTCGTGCCCCGGCGCCACCCACGCATCGCCCTGCCGGCGCAACGACAGCGCGGTGTCCGGCGTGCGCAGGTCGATCTCCACAATGTCTTCGTCCGGGACGTTGAGCACCTCGACGTTTTCGTCCGGCAACGGCGGCGGAGGCGGCTCCGGGCGGTTGCTCAGCAGCAGATAGGCGGCCGCCAGCGCCGCGATCGCAACGCCGGCGACGGCCAGCAGGACCCCGCGCTTCAACGCCGCGCCTCCTACAGATGCCGGCGCCGCAGCCAGACGACCAGGCCGACGCCGAGCACGATCAAGGGGACCACCACCACGACCGCCCCGGTCATGATCCAGGTGGTGAGGCTGTTGAGGCGCAACGGCAGCATCAGCGTGATCTTGGGGCGCACCGAAATCGTCTCTTCCCGTTCGTAGACCCAGTCGATGCTGTTGAGCAGCAGGTCCGGGTTGCCCGGGAACGACTGCGCGAAGTCGCCGCGCAGCAGGAGCGCGGTCGACAACACGACGATGCGGGTGTCTTCGCCGTCGTCCGCGGGGGCGGGGTCGGTGATGGCGACCGCCAGGGTGAAGGGGCCGCGCGGGTCGCCTTCCTGCGGCAGCAACTCGCCGCGTTCGGTGGCGGTGAGCTCCGAGCGCGCAAACGCGTCGGGGGAGCTCGACAGCAGGCGCTGGATATCCAGCGAGCGGCGGCGCACCTCCAGCACCTCGATCCACGCCGGACCCGGCAGCACGACCGGCTGCCGGTTGAGGGAGATCGGCGAGGTGATCGGATGGCTCAACGTCTCGGCCACCAGGATGTTGGGCTGGTTGGGCAGATGGCGGCGCGAGTCGCGTTCGATCACCCAGTCCTGCCGGAACTGCACGCCGTAGCTCCGCAACAGGCTGTTGAGGTTGACCAGATCGACGTCGACCACCTTGCTGAGCAGGAAGATCGCCTTGCCGCCGCCTTCCAGGTAGGCGCGCAGCCGGTCGACCTCGGCTTCGGTGTAGTCGGCGGTGGGGTGGACGATCAGCACGATGGTCGCGTCGTCCGGGACCGCCTCGACCTGCAGCAGGTTGACTTCCTCGATCGCGAAGTTCTCGATCTCCAGGCCGCGGCGCAGCCCCAGCGTGGTGACGGTCTGCTCGCGGTGGCCGGTGACGGAGTAGATCTTCGGGTCATCGTCGGAGGTGACGAACAGCAGCGCCGAGGTGACCTGCTGCTCGACGTTGAGCCCGATCTGGCGGTTGTTCTGGGTGAGCCGCAACGAAAAGACGCTGATCACGCGGTGCTTGTCGGCGGCGGCCACCACCAGGTCGCCGTTGCGCAGCCCGCCCTCGTCATCGAAACGGCTGGCGAGGGTGGGACTCCGCTCCGCGTCCAGGGTCTTGACCGTGATGTTGCCGGAGCGTTCGGCGTACAGGTTGAGTATGTCGTCGATCTCCGTGTTCTCGTCGCCCAGCGGGTAGACGCCGTAGATGGTGACCGGCTCCTCGATCCCGTCGGCCACCTGCCGGGACTGTTCGGACAGCGTGTAGATGCCGCTCTCTGTCAGGTCGAACTCGGCATCGAGCTGATCGACCACCAGGTTGACCAGCACCAGGCCGGCCACCGCGATCAGCGAAACCAGCGTGGCGTAGCCGCCGTAGCGGACCTTCTTCTGCTGCTTGAAGTCGAACGACGTCAGGTCTTTGAAAGCCATCAACTCCGCTCCCTCAGGCCCAGCGCCGTTTGTCGATCATCCGCACCGTCAACAGCAGGAAGAACGCGCTGAAGGTGAGGTAGTAGACGATGGGGCTGATGCTCAGGATGCCGCGCGCAAAGGTGTCGTAGCGGTCCACCGGCGAAAACCAGACCAGGAACCGGTTGATGAAGGTGTCGTAGAAGGTGACGTCGACCACCACGATCACCACCACCACGGCCGCCGCCACGACCGCCGCGCCAGCGGTGACGACCACGTTGCGGGTGGCCAGAAAGGTGAGTCCGGCCACGCCGGCCCCCAGCGCCGCGGTGAAGATGACGCCCGCCGACTGGTCGGCCGGGATCAGCCGCTGCACGCCGGGCATGACCCACATCAGGAACAGGGCGACGAAGGTGACGATGGCCGCCACCACCAGGCTCTCCGTAGTCGAGGAGATGAAGCAGCCGACCGCCACGAACGCGGCGGCCAGCAGCAGGAAGCCGACGTAGGCGGTCACGATCTCGCCCACCGGCAGCGAACCGAAGAACGACAGCGCCACCGGATAGGCGACCGTGATCAGCAGCATGGCGATCAGCACGGTCATGGCCGCGCCGAACTTGCCCATCACGATGTCGGTGAGGCGCAACGGCGCGGTGAGCAGCAGCTGATCGGTGCGCAGGCGCCGCTCCTCCGTGAACAGCCGCATGGTGAGCACCGGGATGACGAAGATCAGCATGAAGCGCATCTGCGCCAGCACGCCCCCATACAGCGGGCTGCGCGGAAAGGCGATGGTGAAGGTGAAGGTGACGCCGAACAGCACCAGGAACAGGCCCATCGAGATGTAGCCGAACGGCGATTGGAAGTAGGCGCGGAACTCGCGCCACCAGATGGCAGCCATCAACCGGCCTCCTGATCGGAATCGTCGTCGGTGAGCTGCAGGAAGATCTCCTCCAGCGTCACCTCCAGCGACCGCAGCCCGAGCAGCGGCAGCTTGGCCTTGGCCAAGGCGAAGAAGATCGCCTCACGCGGGTCGGCGTCGCCGGTGTCGATCTCCAGGTCGACGACGCCGGCGGCGGTCTGGCCGGTGACTCGCGTTCCCTGCACGCCGGCCACCTTGCCGAGGACGGCCTGCGCCTCCTTGGCGCCCGCCTTGATGCGGACCGCCAGCCGGCCGGACCCGGCCAGCGCCTTGCCCAGGTTCTCGGCGGTGTCGCTGGCCACGATCTTGCCGTGGCTGATGATGATGATCCGTTCGCAGACCGCCGACACCTCCGGCAGGATGTGGGAGCTCAGGATGACGGTGCGCCGCTCGCCCAGCGCGCGGACCAGGTCGCGCATCTCGATGATCTGGTGCGGATCGAGCCCGATGGTCGGCTCATCCAGGATGAGCGCCTTGGGGTCGCCGACCAGCGCCTGCCCCAGGCCGACCCGCTGCCGGTACCCCTTGGACAGGTTGCGGATCAGACGGCCGGCCACGTGGTCGATGCCGACCGTGCGCATGATCTCTTCGTTGGCGCCGTGCTCGGCTTTCGGCACGCCCTTGACCCGCGCCACGAACCGCAGGTAGTCGCGCACCGTCATGTCGACGTAGAGCGGCGGCAGTTCCGGCAGGTAGCCGAGCGTACGCTTGGCGCCGATCGGGTCCTCCAGGACGTCGATGCCGTCGACGGTCACGCGGCCGTCGGTGGCCGACAGGAACCCGGTGATGATGTTCATGGTCGTCGACTTGCCGGCGCCGTTCGGCCCCAGGAAGCCGACCACCTCGCCGTCTTCGACGCGAAAGCTGACATCGTCCACGGCGGTATGCGCGCCGTAGCGCTTGGTGACGTTGGTGACCTCGATCATCGCCTCAAGACCGTATGCGGTGATTGGTGCCGATGGCCGCCGCCGCGCGGCGCGCCGCGGGCGTGAGCCCGCCGGGCTTGCCCCGTGGGCCGCGGCCCGGCCGGCAACGGTTACTATCATAGGAACATGGAGGGCGAGGGGCAAGCGCGGTCCGAGTCGCTCGTGCTGGTGTCGACGATCTGCCGGGGCAGCCGGATGGGAGAGGCGTCCGGTCACCTGTACGTGGTCGACCCGGAGCGCGGGGTACGGAGCGCGTGCCCGGCGCCGCCGCCGGCCTGGCTTGACCGGGAGCCGAACCCGCGCGGCGGCATCCGCGGCGGCCGCGGGCTGGCGGCCGACGGCGACACCGTGTACGTGGCCAACGGCGCCGGGGTGCTCCGCTTCGACCGATCGTGGCGGCCGCTGGCCGAGATCGGCCACCCGTGGTGCGGCAACGTGCACGACGTCGCCGTCCGGGACGGCCGCCTGTGGGTCTGCTCGACCGCCAACGACGCGCTGGCGGCGTTCGATGCGGCCGGCCGGCTCACCGACCTGATCGACCTGCGCCCGGCCGGCGGGCTGGCCGGCGACCGCCGCCGATTCCGGGCCGGGATCGACTACCGCGACCCGGCCGGTTACCAGCCGGACCGGAGCGACCGCCTGCACGCCAACGGCATAACCTTCGACGCGGACGGCGCGCCGGTGGTGACGCTCGGCTTGGCGCAAGCGGACGCGCCCGGCCGGGCGCGCCGCGGTCTGATCGCGCGCGCCGACGGGAGCGGCGCGCCGGCCGTGGTCGCCGGCGATGCGGCGGTGCCGATCCACAACGTCGCGCCGGGCGCCGACGGCGAGCTCCTGACGCTCGACACCGGCGCCGGCGCGCTCCGCGTCCTGGGGCCGGACGGCGCGCCGGCCGCTTCGCTGACGCTGGCGCCGCCGGCCCCGCACGGGTTCCTGCGCGGCCTGTGCCCGGCCGCCGGCGGCCGGCTGCTGGTGGGCGACCGCAACCGGCTGCTGGTGGTCGACCTGAACGCGGGGCGGATCGCCCGCGCGCTCACGCTGAGCCGGTCGGTCCGCGAAGCGGTGTACGCGATCGCGCCGCTGCCGGCCGGATTCGAGCAGCTGCCCGCCAGCCTTGCGGCCGCGTGACGGCGCCGGCCGGCGCCGCCGCGTTCCACGCCCGCTACGACCGCCATCCCGGCGACCGCGTGCGGCTGTTCGCGGTCGCCGAGCGCCTTGCCGGCTACTTGGCCCCAAAACGACGATTCCCCCCGACCGTCGATGAACTGCGCCGCCGCAGGCGCGGCATCGCCTACACCCGCTCCCCGTACGCCTACCTGTTCCGGCGGACCGGGGGCCGCTCAGCCGGCCTGGTCGCGGGGGGTTGACACGCCCCGGACGGCCGTGACAGGGTGCCGCCGGTTCAGATTCATGCGGACGGTCCAGGTCGGGCCGCCTGCGGAATACAACAGCCGCGCATGGCCGCCGGGTAGCTCCCGGAACGGTCGCGGTGAATACGCAGGTCTCGCTTCCTTTGTTTGTTTTGCGTGAATCTGACCGAACGGCCCGGCATCTATGCCGGAGAGACAGGATTCGCGGCGTCACCCGCCATGCGCCCCGGCGCGTGCGGGTGACGCCAAGCTGACAAAGGAGGATTCACATGTCGGCACAGAGGATATTTCAAGGGGTGGCGCTGCTGCTGTGCGCCATCGTCGCATTGGCCGGTTGCGCCACCAGTGACGTACGGCCGTCCATCGAGATCGGCGCGGTTTACGTGCCGAATCCGCCGAACTGGTCAATTAGCACCGACCTGAAGTCTGCTACCCGGACCCAATGGTCATTCGGCGCGTCTCTCAAGACCACGTTCGACGAAAGCGGGCCGATCTTCGAGCCATGCGCCGCAGCGGGGTTGACCGTCAACAGCACGTGGACTATTGAAGGCGAACAGCAACCCGGCATTAGCTCCTTCGGGTTTCCGGCCGAGTTCTGCGTGACCGTCGAGCCGCGCGAGTAGCGAGCGGATCGTTTACAATGACGCGCTACAAGGCCAAGCCCTATCTGATGGCCGCCATCGCCGCCGCCCTCGCGGCGGCGATGGCGGCGTGCCAACAAGCGCCGGCGACTCCGGCGACACCGGCCACTCCGGCTACCGTTCCGGAGCACACCCATGAGACCCACAAGGTGCTCGGACCGTTTTCGGTAACGGACGAAGACTGGGATACGCGCAATGGGAGGACATTGCTCGTCACGCTGGAAGAAGGCCAGCATGTGGTTGAGGCAAGGATGGAAGACGATCGAGGGTGGGTTGCTCTTCCGCACAACTTTCGCTTCACAGACACGAGTCAGGGCAAAGTTGACTACGCCGTTCAGAACGACAAGGTATACGTCTCGTGTTGGCGTCTGCTGGTAGCCGGGAACCGAGCTTGCGCGCTAACTGGAACAACGCGATTTCAACTCATAGCAGTACTGTCCGGTTTGGAGACCATCGCGTGATTGTAACTGATTACACACATGAAAGTTACAGGCATAATCGGGTGGTGGCGACTTGAACGTGATTCGGTCGTCTCACGCGATCCGCTGGCCCACCGCCGTCCGGCGTACCGGTCGGTTCGCCGCAGCCGACCGGCGGCTCGGTGCAGTACCCCACGGCCGCATTCGCCTAACCTGCTCGCATGTATTTCGGCCAGACCCTGTTCTCCCAGGTAATGAACTACCTTCCGTGGACGACTTTCGCTCGCATCGTCGACCGCTACGCCGGCGACCGCAAGGTCCGTACGTTACGCTGCACCGAGCACTATCGTGCGCTCGCCTTCGCGCAACTCACGCACCGCGAGAGTCTGCGCGACATCGAAGCCTGCCTGGCGGCTCGTTCTACCAAGCTCTATCACTGTGGATTCCGGACACCAGTGCGTCGCTCTACCTTGGCCGATGCCAACGAGCGGCGCGATTGGCGGATCTACGCGGACTTCGCCCAACGGTTGATCGTGCAGGCGCGCGCGCTGTACGCCGACGAGATGTTGGCCACGAGGTTGAACGAGACCGCCTATGCGCTGGACTCCACGACCGTCGATCTCTGCCTGTCGATCTTCCCCTGGGCGGCGTTCCGAGCCACCAAGGCGGCGGTCAAGATGCATACCCTGTTGGACTTACGAGGTTCGATCCCAAGTTTCATTCACATCTCCGACGGCAGGCTCCACGACGTCAACGTGCTTGATTTGCTGGTGCCGGAGGCTGGCGCGACTTACGTCATGGACCGCGCCTACATCGACTTTCAACGCCTGTACGCGCTGGACCAAGCCGGCGCCTTCTTCGTGACTCGCGCCAAGAAGAACATCCGCTACCGGCGCCTGTACTCCACGCCGACGGACCGAACGCTAGGAGTCATCTCGGATCAGATCATCGCTTTGGGTGGGGCGCAGGCCAAGCTGAGGTACCGGGACCGTCTGCGGCGTGTCCGCTACAGGGACCCACAATCCGGCCAAACGCTGGTGTTTCTCACCAACCGGACCGGACTTGATGCGCTGACGATCTGTGGTCTGTACAAGAGTCGGTGGCAGGTCGAGTTGTTCTTCAAGTGGGTCAAACAACACCTGCGGGTGAAACGTTTTCTGGGGGTTTCGGAGAATGCCGTGAAATCGCAACTGTGGATAGCGGTGTCGGTCTACGTGCTGGTCGCGATTATCCGCAAGCGGCTGGGGATCGACACGCCGCTCTACACAATGCTACAGATTTTATCGGTCATACCATTCGAGCAAGTACCGCTACGTGAAACACTTACGATGGAAGATTACAGATCGGAACCGGCCCCATCCGATAAACAGTTGCGGTTGCTTGATTTATGACCGGACACTACTGAACTCATAGTACTGTACTAGTATAGTACTGTACTAGTGTCTGCGTGAGAAGGAGCGCGCCCACGTGGTCGACCTCCAAACCCATCGGATCGCCGTCAGCGCTTCCCTCGCGGCGGCGCTGGCGGTCTGTCATCCCAGGGCAGGGCAGCGGGCAGCTTGTGGGCCGGATGGTGCCGGAAGCGGTCGAACGTCACGACCCGGCCCGCCCGCCGCCCGGTCGGCGCACCGGAAGCCGCACCACGGCCTGCGGTGCCGACCAAACTTCGGCGGCGAAGCTGGGCTCGGACTCCAAGCACGCCCGCGCTATAGCCCCCCTGATAACGACCGGGACCACCTCAAGGAGACTGACCGATGAGACTGACGATGATCGGAGTAGTGATGGCGATAGCGCTGATCGCCTGCGAGCCGATGGCCCCGGAGCCGGCCGCCCCGGCGGCAACCCCCGAGCCGGCCGCTCCGCCGCCGCCCGAACGGACCGCGACCTGCGCCGATTCGGCAATCCGGCTTGTAGGCCGTAGCGAGGCCGTTCATGGCGCAATCGTGAAGGACGTGCTCTACATGGGTGGCGAGACTGCGGATGCCACCTGCAGAGCGCCGACAGACCAACGCCTGCGAACGGTGACGCCGGCCGCGCAGACACAGGAGGCGGAGCCGGATTACTTCCTGTTGGTGGTGAAGTATCCGGCCGGGAACCGCCTGTACGTAGTGCGCACGTAAGCTGACGGTACGGCTTGCATCGTGAACACCAACGATGAATGCATCGCCCAAGTGCGCCGCCTGCCGTCGGGATTCAACGTGGACGATCTGCCGGATGACGTACCGCCGACGGTGCCCGGCGGAAGGGATGAAGCCCCGCCGCCCGCGCCGGCCCCGGAACCCGAACCGGAGGCGCCCGGCACGCCGGGCAGCGTACCTGGGCCGTCGGGCGACCCGGGCGAACCGGGACCCGCAGCACCTGCCGATGATGCGATTGACTGGGATGCGGTATGCCCCAAGTGGCCCGTGAACTACGAAGACGAAATTTACGAATTTTACGGAAGTATCTCGTACACGCTGCCAGACCCCGGAGGTGAAGGCGAGCCGACGTTTACGATGGAGTACGACGACGGCTGGCACGGCGACGGTTGGGTGGTCTCTCCGCTACCCGCGTTGAGCGGCCGAACGCTCAGCTTCTCGGTGAGCGGCCCAAGCAGCGATGATGATTATAATGGCTCCGGTCGGATCAACTTCGATTTCGAGGTCTCGAACGCCTACTCGGAACGCGACGATTCACGCTGTAGCTACCGGACGACGCATGACGTAGAGATTTACATTGGGAACGCTACCGCCCCGCAGTTCGCGTTTAGCAGCACCAGCAAGCGGACATTCACGAAGGGAGTGAGCGCGAGTACTCTCCTGGACGTTCAGCTTGAGAACGAGTATCCGCCCGCTACCCTCACCCTGACCGGCGGGCCAAGCGGGATGTCCCTGAGCGGGCGTCTGTTCGACAGGCTGACGGGGACGCCGGACACCGCCGGAACGGGAACCGGGACCGTGACCGCTACCAACGCATCGGGAAGTGACTCGCATAGCTTCGAGTGGGAAGTGACGGAGCCGGAGGCGACGCCATGAGCTACGTGCGGTCGGCCGCCGTTCGTTCCTGGGAGAGCGGACCGCCTGCGGCGCCGGCCGGGCAATCATCGGCGATAACGGCGGCGATGGCCGTGCTGGCCGTGCTGGCCGTAGTCTTGGGCTAGGCACGCTTGCTCGCCGCCGGCCGCTCGACCGGAGCGCGTGCTCGCGGTCGAGTCGGCGGCGGCGGAACGCTTGGTCGTTCTCAGAGGTATTGATCCGGGCCGAACTCGTCCCAGAAGGTAGCCTCGTTATCCTGGCGGACCCACCCGCCGCGGCCACCGTTCTTGCGGTTGCTCCAGCGGTAGATCGCGCCGCCGGCGGCCTGCTCCATGTCCTTCTCGCCCAGCGTAGCGGTCGGCGGCAGCACCACGTGACTGGTGTCCGGCGCCTCCTCGTGCACCTTGACGTTGAAGCCGGCCGGGAGCGCCAAGCCCAACTCCTCCTTGATGGCGGCCTTGGGGTCGGCGATCAGCTGAGCGCGGAACGCCTCGTCCGTGGTCGCCTTGTCGACCAAGTGCTCACACAATTCGTCGGCAGTCCGTGTTTCGTTACTCATCGGCACCCTCCATGTAGTGTCTGATACAAACGTCGGCTGCCCGGCCCGGCGCGTCAACACACAAGCTGATGAAATCGACTAATCCGGTATTTCCGTGATCGGTGCGGGCCAAGTTGTGAGCGTCCGGTGAACTACCCGGACCGCCTGGCGGCCGAGCGGCAGGTGGCGGTCGACTACGTCCGGGCGGCTTGGCGGGCGGGAGCGGCGGCCGGCTCGGCCGGCGGCTGTTCCCGTTCGAACTCCGGGACCGGCAGCCGGTACGGACCGGTCACGGCGTTTTCGATGCGGGCGGCGCGCTCGCCGATATGGGCGACGCGCTCATCCAGACGGGCGATTTCGATTTCGACGGCCCGTAATCGAGTGTCAATGCCGTTGATGCCGGCGCGGATCGTCAGCAGCAGCGGCACAAGCACGGCGAGCAGAGCCACGGCCGCGCTGACGATGGCGCTTGCCTCTGCGGTCATGGCTGGTCAAGCTCGGCGGCGTTCATACCGTATAGTGGACCGGGACCGCGCGTACCGTGCAAGCGCCAGTATATGAGCGTTGGGCTACGGTTCGGAGCCTGCCCCAGGGTGGGCCCAACGCCAAGCGGCGGCTGTAGTCGCTGAGTCATGGTAGGCTGACGCCCATGCCCGCGCCTGCCGAGCCGTCACGCGACCCTGCGCCGCCCGACCCTGCGCCGTTTCCGGCCATCCCCTACGGCCTTGCCCACTTCAAGGGCATCCGGCAGGCCGGCTGGCTGTACGTAGACAAGACGCGCTTCTTGCACGCGCTGGAGCAGGTGCGGTTCGCGTTCTTCATCCGCCCGAGGCGTTTCGGCAAGAGCTGCTGGCTGTCGCTGCTTTCGAGCTACTACGACCGTACCGAGGCCGCCGACTTCGACGCGGTGTTCGCCGGCACCGCCATCGGCGCCGACCCGACGCCCAACCGCAGCCGCTACGTCGTGCTGTGGTTCGACTTCTCCGCGTTCAACGACGCTCCGGAGACGCTGGAGCAGAGCTTCGGGAACTACTGTGACATGGTGTTCATGGACGCCGTAGAGGCCAATCCGGACCTGTTCCCGGAGTCCGTGTTGGCGCAGTTTCGCTCCAGACCCACCATCTACGACAGGCTGGTCGCGCTGTTCCTGTACGCCCGGCGGCGGCAGATTCCGCTCTACGTCCTGATCGACGAATACGACAACTTTGCCAACACCATCCTGGCGCATCAGGGTCCTGACGCCTATCACTCGTTCACCCACGGCGGCGGCTTCTACCGCAACTTTTTCGCCACGCTCAAAGCCGGCGCCGGCAACGGCAGCATCGAGCGGCTGTTCGTCACCGGCGTCTCGCCGGTCACCATGGACGACGTCACCAGCGGCTTCAACATCGGCTCCAACCTCAGCCTGCGCCCCGAGTTCAACGAGCTGCTCGGCTTCACCGAGGACGAAGTGCGGCACGTGCTTTCGACGTACCGAAACCTCGGCGTCTTCGACCAGGACCCGGAGGCCGCGCTCGACACCATGCGCGAGTGGTACGACGGCTACCGCTTCGCCAAGACCGCGCCAAACGTCGTCTACAACACCGACATGGTGCTCTACTACCTGCAGCACTCGCTGCCCAATCTGCCGGGGCCGGACAACCTGATCGACGCCAACGTCCGCATCGACTACGGCAAGCTGCGCCATCTGCTCATCGTAGAGCGGGAGATGAACGAACGCCAGACCGACGTGCCGCAGTTGAACGGCAACTTCGACCTGCTGCGCGAGGTGATCGCCGAAGGGCGGGCCGACAGTGAGATCGTGGACAGCTTTCCGCTGGAGCTGCTCCCCGAACGGGAGAACTTCTTGTCGCTGCTGCACTACTTGGGCCTGTTGAGCATCCGCGGCGTGACCGGCGAGACGCCGCGGCTGGCCATACCGAACCAGACGGTGCGGCGGCTGCTGTACGGCTTTCTGCGCGGCGCCTATCGCGACGTCCGGGCGTTCCGGTTGGATTCGGTGGACTTTGACCGGCTGACGCGGCGGATGGCGCTGGAAGGTGACTGGCGGCCGGCGATCGAGCGGCTGAGCGCGGCGATAGCGGAGCAGACCGGCGTGCGCGACTACCTGCAGGGCGAGAAGGTGGTGCAGAGCTTCGTGGCCGCCTACCTGAGCATCTCCAACTACTTCGTAGTCCGGACCGAGATGGAGTTGGCGAAGGGCTACGCGGACCTGGTGCTGGAGCCGCGGCCGGCGCGCTCGCCAGGCAAGCGTTACGGCTACGTGATCGAGTTGAAGTACCTGCGCCGCGGCGCCTCGACGGAACAGGTAGCGGCGGCGGCCGTAGCGGCGGAGGCGCAGGCGCGCCGGTACCTGGGCGACGGCCGGCTGGCGCAACGGCGCCCGGAGGCGGAGTTCACGGGGCTGGCGCTGGTGTTCTGCGGATGGGAACTGGTGCACGCGACCCAGGCCGGCGCTGCCGTCCCCGCGCCGGCGGCCGGCGAACCGGCGAACCGGAACATGGTAGGCTGACGCCCATGCCCGCGCCTGCCGAGCCGCCACGCGACCCTGCGCCGTTTCCGGCCATCCCCTACGGACGCGCATTCTTCAAGGGCATCCGACGCAGAGGGTCTCTGTACGTGGACAAGACGCGCTTCCTGCACGCACTGGAGCAGGAGGATTTCGTGTTCTTCATCCGCCCGCGGCGCTTCGGCAAGAGCTGCTGGTTGTCGCTGCTTTCGAGCTACTACGACCGTACCGAAGCCGCTGACTTCGAGGCAGTATTCGCCGGCACCGCCATCGGCGCCGACCCGACTCCCAACCGCAGCCGCTACGTCGTGCTGTGGTTCGACTTCTCTGCGTTCAACGACGCGCTGCAGACGCTGGAGCAGAGCTTCGGGAACTACTGTGACATGGTGTTCATGGACGCCGTAGAGGCCAATCCGGACCTGTTCCCGGAATCCGTGTTGGCGCAGTTTCGCTCCAGACCCACCATCTACGACAAGCTGGTCGCGCTGTTCCTGTACGCCCGGAGGCGGCAGATTCCGCTCTACGTCCTGATCGACGAATACGACAACTTTGCCAACACCATCCTGTCTCATCAGGGGCCGGACGCCTATCACTCCTTCACCCACGGAGGCGGCTTCTACCGCAACTTCTTCGCCACGCTCAAGGCCGGCGCCGGGAACGGCAGCATCGAGCGCCTGTTCGTCACCGGGGTCTCGCCGGTCACCATGGACGACGTCACCAGCGGCTTCAACATCGGCTCCAACATCAGCCTGCGCCCCGAGTTCAACGAGCTGCTCGGCTTCACCGAGGACGAAGTGCGGCACGTGCTTTCGACGTACCGAAACCTCGGCGTCTTCGACCAGGACCCGGAGGCCGCGCTCGACACCATGCGCGAGTGGTACGACGGCTACCGCTTCGCCAAGACCGCGCCAAACGTCGTCTACAACACCGACATGGTGCTCTACTACCTGCAGCACTCGCTGCCCAATCTGCCGGGGCCGGACAACCTGATCGACGACAACGTGCGCATCGACTACGGCAAGCTGCGCCATCTGCTCATCGTGGAGCGGGAGATGAACGAACGCCAGACCGACGTGCCGCAGTTGAACGGCAACTTCGACCTGCTGCGCCAGGTGATCGCCGAGGGGCGGGCCGACAGTGAGATCGTGAGCAGCTTTCCGTTGGCGCGGCTGGCCGAACGCGAGAACTTCCTGTCGCTGCTCCACTACTTCGGCCTGTTGAGCATCCGCGGCGTGACGGCCGAGACGCCGCGCCTGGCCATTCCGAACCAGACGGTGCGGCGGCTGCTGTACGGCTTTCTGCGCGGCGCCTATCGCGACGTCCGGGCGTTCCGGCTGGATTCGGTGGAGTTCGACCGGCTGACGCGGCGGATGGCGCTGGAAGGCGACTGGCGGCCGGCGATCGAGCGGCTGAGCGCGGCGATAGCGGAGCAGACCGGCGTGCGCGACTACCTGCAGGGCGAGAAGGTGGTGCAGAGCTTCGTGGCCGCCTACCTGAGCATCTCCCACTACTTCGTAGTCCGGACCGAGATGGAGTTGGCCAAGGGCTACGCGGACCTGGTGCTGGAGCCGCGCCCGGCGCGCTCGCCGGGCAAGCGCTACGGCTACGTGATCGAGTTGAAGTACCTGCGCCGCGGCGCCACGCAGGAGCGGGTAGCGGCCACGGCCGCCGCGGCGGAAGAGCAGGCGCGCCGGTACGTGGCGGATCGCCGGCTGGCGCTTCGTCACCCGGAGGCGGAGTTCAAGGGGCTGGCGCTGGTGTTCTGCGGCTGGGAACTGGTGCACGCGGCCCAAGCCGGCGCTGCTGGCCCGCCGCCGGCGGCCGGATAGCCCCGCTTGCCGTAGTTCACGCCGGCGACTGACCGGCGAGCGGCGAGTTTGTCCGGCCGGACGGTCCGCAGAGTACGCCTGCCCGGTTGCGGTGCTTGACGAGCGCCGATCGGCCGTGGCAGAGTGGCGGCGTTCAGATTCGTGCAGACGGTCCAAGTCGGGCCGCCTGCGGAATACAACAGCCGCGTTTGGCCGCCGGGGTAGCTCCCCGACCGGTCGCGGTGAATACGCAGGTCTCGCTTTTCCTTTGTCTGCGTGAATCTGAACGAACGACCCGGCGCCTCTGCCGGCAGAAGAGAAGACACACGTAGCGACGCGCCGATGCAGGTCTCGGCTGTCTGACGGCCCGTCAACGCCGCCCCGCGGGCGGCGGCGCTACGGCCTACGATCAAAGGAGAGCTGATGATGAAACGTCTCATGGGGTTGCTGGCGCTGATGGCGGCGCTGGGAGCATGTACCACCACCACTACTGCGACCGGCGCCATCTCCTACCAGTACCAGAACGCCAGTCTCGGCAGCGTGTTCTACGTGGGCCCGGCGCTGGTGTTCGAGGTAGATCGAACTCAAACGCGCATGGGGTTCTGCGCCAATGGAGGGTGGGGGCCGGCCAGTGGCGTGCCGTCCTCGGTGAACGCGCACGTGATCGGCGGGCAGTACTGTCTCAAGCTGGACGTAGCAAGCGAGTAAGCCGCACGATAGAGGCCGCGGCCCGCATGCATCGGCATGGCGCGCCGCGACCGAGCGCGCAAGCGGGGATAGTCTCGAAGATCGGCCGCCGTTGACAACCGGCCCTCGGTCGGTCGTATGATCTCCCGGTGCCGCAGAAGCAGTTGACGCTCCTCGCGCGGGCCGACGGACGCACGCCATCCGGGCGCAAGCGACCGGACGGCGTCGCTACGACGGATGTCGTCATGTCCGCTTACGTCGGGACCAATGCGGATGTCTTCCCTTCCGTGCTGAGTCTGCATGTGCCCGAAGGATCGAAGATCGCCGACGTCACCTACGGGAAGGGCGTGTTCTGGCGGAAGATCGACGTCGAACGGTACGATCTGCATCCGTCCGACATAGCCGACGGCGTCGACTGCCGGGCTCTCCCCTACCCGGATGCATCGTTCGACTGCCTGGTCTTCGATCCTCCGTACATGGAGGGGTTCTTCCGAAACGCCAACTCGATCAAGGCCGGAGCGGGAACGCACAACACGTTTCGCGACCACTACTCCAATGGCCACGAAGCGCCAAGAACGGGTGGCGGCAAGTGGCATGCGGCGGTCGTGGAACTGTACGCGGACGGCGGACGTGAAGCCCACCGGGTGTTACGCGACGGCGGCGTGTTCATCGTCAAGTGTCAGGACGAAGTGAGCGCCAACCGGCAAAACCTCACGCATGTCGAGATCATCAACGCATATGCGGAAACCGGCTTCTTCTGCAAGGACCTGTTCGTCGTGGTCCGGCCCAACAAGCCCGGTATGAGCCGGCTGCTCAAGCAGGTGCACGCCCGTAAGAACCACTCATATTTTCTGATCTTCGTAAAGATACCGCGTCACTGGTAGCGGAGCAGGCGCGGGCTGCGCAGGGCGATGAGGACGGCCAGGGCGACCAGCAGGACGCCGAAGATGGCCAGCGCCATGCGCACGCCGAGCAGCTCGGCCAGGGCGCCGGCCGGCAGCGCGCCGGCGGGGGTGAGGCCGAAGTTCATGGCGTAGATGCTCACCACGCGGCCGCGGTACTCGGCGTCGGCGACCTCCAGCAGCAGCGCCTGGTTGAGCGCGCGCCGCAACGCGTCGCCGATGCCGATCATGGCGGTCAGCGCCACCGCCATCGGCAGCACCGGCACCGCGCCGATCAACACCAGCCCAACGCCGGACGCCACCGCGCCGCCCAACAGCAGCCCGCCGCGCCACCGCCGGCCCACCCACGCCACGTAGGAGGAGCCGACGATCGCGCCCAGACCGATCATGCTGGACAACAGGCCGAGCGCGCGCGGCCCGCGCCCGTACACGTCGACCACCAGCACCGGCAACAGCGAGCGGTATGGCATGGCCAACACCGTGAAGGCCAGCGCCACCACGATCAGCGCCACCACCATCCCGTCGTTGCGCGCGTAGCGGAGCCCGGCCCCGATGTCGCGGAACAACGCTCGCTTTCCCCGTGACCGCGAGCCGGGTTTCCCCGGATGACGCACCAGACCGGTGCAGACGACCGCCAGCAGATCGGAGACCAGGACCGTCGCATACACCCCGGACGGACCGACCGCGTCGTACATGACCCCGGCGAGCGCCGGCCCCAACAGGCCGGTGACGCTGAACGAAATCGACACCAGCGCCACCGCGTTGCCGGCCAGGTCGTCGCCGACGATGTCGACGATCAGCGACTGGCGCGCCGGCACCACGAAGGCGAACGCCACCCCCTGCACCGCCGACGCGCCCAGCAGCAGCCCCCAGGAGACGACGCCGAGCTGCAGCGCCGCCACCACCGAGGCGGCGCTCACTGCGATCAGGAGCTGCCCGATCTGGATGATGCGGCGCCGCGGCAGCCGGTCCGACAGCGCTCCTCCGAACAGCGACAGCGTCAGCATGGGCAGCGCGAAACCCATGCTCACCACGCCCAGGATGAACGCCGAGTCGGTCAGCTCATAGGCCAGATACCCGGCGGCGATGAAGGTCGACTGATTGCCGACCATGACCAGCGAATTGCCGAGCCACAGGTAGCGAAAATCGCGGTGGCGCATCGCGCTGACGCGCGACCGCCACGCGGAGCGGAATCCCATCGAGTCGCCGCCGCCCTCACCATCCCTGCGCGTAGCCGATCACGCCGCGCGGAGAAACGGCGCCGCGCAGCACGCCGCGTTCGGCGTCGACGCGCGCAGCCATCGGCTTGCCGTGCCCCCACGGCCCGGCCATCCGCACCTCATGGCCGCGCCGGCGCAGATCGTCCAGCACGCCCGCGTCGATGCGGCTTTCGGCCGACACGCCGCGCGGAATCGCGCGGCGCGGATAGAACGACGACGGAAAGTGAACGGAGTGGACGGTAGGCGCCTCCAGCGCCTGCTGCAGCGGCATGCCGAACACGGCGTGGTTGAGGAAGACCTGCAGCGTCCACTGGTCCTGGCCGTCGCCGCCCGGCGTGCCGAACACCAGGTCCGGGCGGCCGTCGCGCGTGACCAGGCTGGGCGTCAGCGTGGCGCGCGGCCGTTTGCGTCCGGCGGCGGCGTTGGCCCGGTTCGGGTTGAGGTAGAACATCTGCGCGCGCGTGCCGAGCGGAAAGCCGAGCCCCGGCACCACCGGCGAGGTGCCGAGCCAGCCCCCCGACGGCGTGCACGCGACCATGTTGCCGTCGGCGTCGATCACGTCGCAGTGCGTGGTGTCGCCCATATGCGCGTGGCCGGCGCCCTCGCCCGCCCGCCGGCCGGCAACGCCGAGCGCGGCGCGGTGGTCGGCCGCCACGTCGGCCAGCGCCAACCCCTCCGCTCCCAGCGGTCCGGCGGCGAGCTCCCCGGACGCCTGCGCGCCGACCGCCCGCCGCCGGTCGTCGGCGTACCCGGCCGACAGCAGCCGGTCCAGCGGCACGTCATCGTGGTCCGGGTCGCCGTAGTACGCCTCCCGATCCGCGAAGGCGAGCTTGGCGCACTCGATCACGGCGTGCAGGTAGTCGGCGGAGTTGTGCCCCATGCCCTGCAGGTCGAAGCCGTCGAGCAGCCGGAGCTGCTGCAGAAAGACCGGCCCCTGCGTCCACGGGCCGCACTTGTGGACCCGCACGCCGCGGAAGTCGACGCTGCACGGCTCCTCGACCGCCGCCCGCCAGGCGGCCAGGTCGTCCATGGTGAGCAGCCCGGCGTGCTCCTCGCCGCTGGCGTCGAGCAGCGGATCGGCGATGAAGCGGACGATCCGTTCCGCGATCGGCCCCTGGTAGAACGCGTCGCGCGCCGCTTCGATGCCGCGCTCCCGCCCGCCGCCGGACGCCTCTTCGGCGGCCGCCAGCGTGCGCAGCATCGCCGCGAAGTCGGGGTTGCGGAACCGCTCGCCCGGCTGCGGTATGCGCCCGCCGGGACAGTAGATGGCCGCCGTGGAGGGGTAGCGCTCCAGGAACAGCGCGGCCCGGCCGGCGGTGGTGCGGCTGAACGCCGGGTAGACGGGAAAGCCGTCTTCGGCCAGCTCGATGGCGGGCGCCAGGACGTCCCGGAAGCGGAGGCGGCCGAAGCGCGCCAGCGCGCACGCCCAGGTGCCGACGATGGCCGGCACGCAGGCCGGCAGGTAGCCGTCGCCGGGGATGAGGTCGATGCCGTGTTGGCGGCAGTAGTCGATGGTGAGCGCCGCCGGCGAGCAGCCCATGCCGCTGATCGCAAACGGCCGGCCCTCCGTAGCGGAATAGATGAGGGTGGGCGCTTCGCCGCCGATGCCGTTGGCGTACGGCTCCAACAGGTTGAGGCAGATGCACGTGGCCGCCGCCGCGTCTATGGCGTTGCCGCCATGTTCCATGACGTGGGCCCCGGCCGCGGTCGCCAGGTAGTGCCCGGACGTGACCACGTAGCGGCGCCCCATGATCTCCGGGCGGGTCGTGAAGTCGTTCATTGGTTCTGTCAGGCGAGCGTAGCACGGCGCGCGCGGCCGATGGCCGCGGCCGGCAGGTCAGGAGCGAATCCGGTCGGCGATGATGGCCGCCACCGCCGGCGAAGTGACGACCGCCCGGTGGCGCGCCAGCGGCCCGGCCGGCAAGCCGCCGACGGCGCTCACGTCCTGGCAGGTGACGTGGCCGGGAACCTGCAAGCCGGCGCAGCCGAACCGGCCCAACCGGCGGTAGCGGGTCATCATCAACCGCCGCGAGCCCGGCAGGACGGGATCGCGCGGGTCGTGGTAGACGACCGTCCGCTCGCCGAGCCGGTGCAGCTGGTCGAACCGGTAGCTGCGGCCGGCGTCGCCCCGGCTGCTCACCGTGACGCCGCCGACGCCGATCGCCGCCTGCGGGACGTCGGCGCCGGCCAGCAGGCAGGTCCGAAACGGCGGCGCGTCGTGCCCGGCGGCGATCGCCTGCGTCACCATCCCGGCCAGCAGGTGGTGGCCGAACGACAGCACCAGCAGGTGCAGGCGCCCGGCGGCGGCGTCGCGCAGCGCCGCCAGCAGACCGGCGTAGCCGGCGAAGAATGCGCGCCCGGCGCGGTACGCCTCCCCGTCCTCCGACCACGGCCAGCCGCGGTCCGGCCAGGAGAAGAAGACGATCACGCCGGCCGGCCCGCGCGGCCCGGCGGCGTACCGGTCGTGCAGCGCGCGCAGCAGCCCCAGGCGCAATCCCGGCAGAAACAGGCGGTGGCCGTGGATGAAGAACAGGACGTCCCGGCGCCGACCGCCCTGACGCCGCAGGCTGTGGCGCACGGCGCCGCACAGGCGGTCGACGTCCAGCGGCTGCGGCCGGTGGTTGCGGCGGGACAACGCGGCCACCGGCACCGCCGCGTGACGAATCACGCCGGCCGGGTCCGGCCTCGGGTGCCAGGCGTCCATCCTGCCGTCCGGCCGCAGCCGGCGGTTGGTGATGACGTGATGCTCCGCGCAGGCGGTCGGGTCGGGCTGCACCTGCCGCCACGGTACACGCACCGCCCCGTGCCCGCACCGCCGCGGCGCCGGCATCGCGCGGTCCGCCCGCCGCGTAGTACGATGCCCCCGAACTGATGGAAATGGTCACGGCCGGACCGGACGAGCTGCAGGAGTGGATCGAGCGCACGGCGGTCGCGGTCGGCGCCGGCCGGGACGCCGCCCGCGTCCTTGCCTTTCACCTGGTCGACGCCGAGTTGACGGGCGTGCATACGCACGGCATCTACCACGTTCCCCGCTACCTGCAGGAGATCGAACGGGGCGAGTTGGCGCCGGCCGCAGAACCGCGCATCGTGCAGCAGGAGCTGAACCGCGTGCTGGTGTCAGGCGAGCTCACCTTCGGCCAGGTCGCCGCCGAGTTTCTGACCCACACGCTGCTCCCGTTGGCGCACGACGCCGGCGTCGCGGTCGGCGGACTGGTGCGCGCCAACCACATCGGCCGGTTGGGCCGCTACGCGGAGATCGCCGCCGCCATGGATCTGATCTCGATCATCTGCGCCGGCGGCTTTGCGGTGACCGGGGCGCGCGCCGCTCCGTTCGGGGGCCGCGACCGGCTGCTCGACACCAATCCGTTCTGCATCGGGATTCCCGGCGGACGCGACGGGCCGTTCATCGCCGACTTCGCCACCACGGCGCTGTCGGGGATCAAGGTGGCCAACGCGCAGGCCCGCGGCGAGCGGCTGCCGCCGGGCAGCATCATCGACGCGGACGGGCACCCCACCACCGATCCGAACGACTTCTTCGCCGGCGGGGCGTACCTGCCGTTCGGCGGGGAGACCGGCGGGCACAAGGGATACGCGCTCATGCTGGCGGCGGAGATGCTCGGCCGGCTGTTCACCGGCGCCGACGCGCACGCCGCGCCGGACCAGGGCGTACCGCTCATGCGCCATCAGGGGGCGACCTTTCTGCTGATGCGCGCCGACCTGTTCCAGCCCCTGCACCAAGTCCGGGACGGCAACGACGCGTTGCTGGAGGCGATCCGCGAAAGCCGGCCGGCGGCCGGCAACGATCAGGTGCTCTATCCGGGGTTGGCGGAGAAGCGCAACCGTTTGCTGGGGCGGCGGCACGGCATCCCGATTGCGCGCGACGTCTGGGACCGCTTCGCCGCCGCCGTCCGCAAGGTGGGCGTCGACGTCCCCCTCGACCCCGACGTGGCGCAGGACTGAAGCCGCCGCGCCGCGGCGTCAGCCGGCAGCTATTCCGGTCAGGTCGACGGGGTTGCTCCACGCCTTGCGGCCGTGCGCGTCGGCGACCTCGACCCGCACCCAGTCGGCGGCCGGCAGCGGCAGCACGGCGTGTTCGAAGGGCCGCGCCGGATCGAGCGGACCGGCCGGATAGTCGGCGCCGCGCAGGCTGCAGATCGCGGTCACCCGCACCGCCGGCGAGCAGCGCACCTCCAGGCGGAACGGCCGCGAGGCCGGTTGCGGATTCGCCGGCCGCGTGATCCGCAGCGAGCGTATCTCCGGCCCGGTCGTGGAGTACGACGAACCCTGCTCCAGAGCCGCGATGATCGCCTGCGGCGTCCGGTCGGCGGCGCGCACCATGGTCCATCCCTGGAACAGATCATCGCCGTGCTCGGGATTGCCGTGGCAGTCGTCGTTGGCGATGGCCGGCAGCAGGCGGTCGGCGTGGTCCAGCCAGTCATCCCAGATCAACGCCGACTCGCCGCGGCCCATGCGCTGGCAGATCGTGTTGAACACCTCGATCCCGGCCAGCCCGGTGAGCGGCAGCACGTCGCGCCGGACGTTGATGCCGATCCAGTGCGGATGCGCCAACCAGACCGAGCCGCCCTGTTTGCGCACCGCGTCGATGACGTGTTGCGGCGGCATCCGCTCGGCGTCCAGGTCGTCGGTCATGTTGTAGGCGAGCAGGTGATACTTCTGGCCCCCGAACGGGTTGTCCGGGTGCAGCTCCGCGCCCTGGATCAGGGTCAGGCCCGGCGGGGCGGGCACGCGGTCCACGCGCGTCAGGCGGTGGTGGTCGGACAGGCACAGGAAGTCGTAGCCGCGCTCCCGGTACTGGGCGGCGCGGCGCGCCGGTTTCAGGGCGCCGTCGGACTCCGTGGTGTGGGCGTGCAGGTTGCCCTTGAGCCAGACGCCGCCGGCGTCCGGGCCGAAGGGATCGATAGAGCGAAGCGGCGATGGGGTCACGTGCACCTCCCGTGCGGCCGCATTATCATACCTTTCGGCCCCTTGCGCCAGGGACCGCACCATCACACGGGAAAGGATATGGACTTGAGTCTCTTCGATTTCCAGGTCGTGCTGCTCAACCTGCTGTACGCCGTGATCGGCGGCGGCGCCGTGATCGCGTTCATGTACTTCGGCTTCAAGGTGATCGACCGGGTGACCCGCTTCGACACCAACGAACAGCTGTCCAAGGGCAACACCGCGGTGGGGGTGATGGTGGCCGGCATGTTCGTCGGCATCGGCGTCGCCGTCGGCCTGGTGGTCGGCATGGGGCTCAACTGACCGCCGCCTGAGCCGAAGAGACGTGACCGCCCTGCGCGCCGCCCGATCCCAGCGCACCGCCGCCGCCCGCATGGCCGCCCTGGCCGGCGCCGCCGCGCTCGTCATGCTGGCGGCGGGTTGCGCGCCGGCCGCCGACGGCGCGGCCGCGGACGGTTCGCCATCCGCCGCCGCGGCGCAGAGCGAAGCCGCGCTCACCGCCGACCCGCGCGGCCGGCTGCCGGTCGAAGACGAGCAGTGGACGGCCCGGTTCGACGACCACTTCCGCAAGTACTCCAAGCGATTCTTCGGCCCCGCCTTCGACTGGCGGTGGTTCAAGGCGCAAGGCATCACCGAATCGTCGCTGCGCGAAGACGCCACCAGCCACGTCGGCGCCAAGGGGATCATGCAGCTCATGCCGGCGACCTTCGCGGAGATCGCCGCCCAGTCGTCGCTGCCGGTGACCGACCGCAGCGACCCCGGCCACAACATCGCCGCCGGCGTCTACTACGACCGGCGCCTGTACGACCTGTGGGACGACGTGCCGGAGCGCCTGCAGCGCCTGGCGTTCGCCTTTGCCAGCTACAACGGCGGACGCAGCCGCGTGCTGCGGGCGCAGGACCGCTGCGCGGCGGCGTGCGCGGAGTGGGCGCACGTCATGGACCTGGTCCCGGAGGAGACCCGCAACTACGTGGCCAAGATCATGCGGCTGATGGCGGTCGACCCGTAGCGCCGCCGCGCGCCGCTCCCGGACCGGGCTGTTCAGGGGAACAGCGTCAGCTGGCGCTGGTTGCGGCGCACCTCGTCGAAGTCCCGCTGCAGGACGCCGAGCACCGGCTCGGCGACCGGCCGGATCTGACGCTCGACGTAGTGCTCGTAGTCGATGGGGCTCCGCCGCCCGCCGGCCGGCTCCGGCCCCTCGACGGTGATGACGTAGTCGATCACGCCGCGCAGCTCCTTGGCCGCCGGCGCGTCCCGCTTGCGGGCTGCCGCCACGTGCGGCGGGAGCGCCCGGTACTCCTTCACCCCCTTGCGGAGCGCCTTGCGGTAGACGAGTTGCCGGTCACGCCGCCCGGCGGCGACCTCGCCTATCACCTGCCGCAGGTACTCCTCGACCGGATCGCCGGCGAACAGACGGCCGTAGAGCTCGCGCTGCACTTCATGGGCCAAGCCGGTCCAGTCGCTGCGCACCACCTCCATGCCGGTGAAGCGCAGCCGGCCGTCCGACCGGCCGACGTAACGCTTGGTGGCGCCCCGCTCGCCGGAGCGGAGCGGCGGCAGGAACAGCCGGTCGAACAGCGTGCGGAACTCCATGTGCAGCGCGCTCCGTACCCGCCACGTGTCCGCGACGTAACGGGTCAGGTCTGCGGTGAGCTCGGCCGCCAGCCGATCGCCGTGCGCGCGGGAAGCGTCGTCGCCGGCCGCCACGAACAGGCTGTCCGTGTCGCCGTACAGCACGCGCAGCCCGCGCCGCTCCATCCAGTTTCTGGCCCACAGCAGGAAGTGTTTGCCGAAGCCGGTGACCGCATTGGCGAGCCGCAGGTCGTGAAACCGGCAGGACGGCGTGCCGAGCACGCCGTAGAAGGAGTTCATCAGCAGCTTGATGGCGTTGGCCGCCACCGCGCCGCCGTTCCGATGAGCGTGCTCGCGGCTGGCGAACAGATCGTCGAGCAGCGCGCTCAGGATGCCGCGCCGTCGGCGAAACCGGGCGCCGTTGGGGGCCCGGATCGCGTCCGCGCCGTCGGCGCCGTGCGGCGCCGGCTCCCGGATCAGCCCGAGCGGATCGATCTGAAAGGTGCGGATGATGCTCGGATACAGGCTCTTGAAGTCGAACACCAGCACGCCGTCGTGCAGCCCCGGTTGCGACGGCAGCACGTGGCCGCCGTGCTGCTCTGACCGCTGCGCGGCGTCGTCGCCGAACGTCACCCCGACGGTGGGGGCGACCACGCCCCGTTCCCGCAGGCGCGACAGGTACAGAAAGTCGAAGGCGGCGATGGAGGCGCCGGCGCGGTCGGGCGGCAGGCCGGTGAGCAGGCTGCGATGGACCGTGAACGGCACCAGCTTGAGCTTCTCCAAGATGTCGTACGCCAGCCGCGCGTCGGTGAGGTTGTAGCGCACGAACCGCTCCGGGTCCTGCGTAAAGCAGCGTTGTATCTCGGCGGCGTGGTCGGCGGCGGTGAACGCCTTGCCTTCGCCCAGGACGTGGCGGGCGGCGCTCTCCAGGCCGTAGCTCGGCAGCCGCAGCCCCACCGCCCGCAGCAGCCGGATGCCGTCGAGCACGGTGCGCCCGGCGATGAACACCGAGTCGCTTGACCGGCGCGCGCCGCCGTTCCGCTGGCGGAGCGCGCCCGGCGCGCGGCCGAGCTCCGGCGTCACGCCGGCCGCGGCGGCGCGGCGCAGCAGCACCGGCACGTCGAAGTCGATGACGTTCCAGCCGGTCAGCACGTCGGGGTCGAGCTCGCGGACGCGCCGGCAGAAGACGGTGAGCAGCTCCGCCTCGTCCGCGCACGGAACGGCGCCGGCGGGACAGGCGGCGCGCGCCGCCTCGTCCGGCCGCCACAGCAGCACCTCCCGCGCGCCGCAGCCCCACAGCGCCACCGAGTAGATGCGGCGCGCCTTGGGATCGGTCTCCAGGTCGATCGACAGTGTGGTGAGCTCGGGCGTCCAGTCGGCCGGCTCCAGCGCCGGTTCGTCGAATACGGCGGTGCGCGCCCAGTTCCCGCCGAGGGAATGCGGGCTGCCGCCGATGCGCACCGCGCTGCGGATGCCGCGGTCGATCAGATAGCGATAGGCAAGCGGACGTCCGCCTCGTAAGTGCGCACGCCGGCGCGGTGCAGCCGGTCGCGCAGCGCCCGCGCCTGCCGGGGATGCGTCACCTCCACGCGGTCCGCGGCCGCCCCGTAAAGCGTGCGGAGCCCGGTGGGCGCCGGTCGCGCGCCCGCACGCGACGCCCGCTCCCGATCGGCGCTCTCGACGTAGAAGCACGGCGCGCCGCGCCCGTCACGCACCAGAAACGGCCGGCCGTCCTGCAACTTGCCGTACAGATGCACGACCGCGCGGCCGTCCGGACCGCCGACCCACGTCGCGTTGAGGATGTAGCCGACGAATCCGCTCATCGAATTACCGCTCACCCCCCATATGAAATCGTCGCCCATCCACGGCGGCGCCTCTCACGCGCTCAACGCCTTTCGGCATCACGGATTGTATCGGCCGGGAGCGACGGCGGACCAGACCGGACCGGAGATGTGCTCAACGCCTTTCGGCATCACGGATTGTATCGGCCCGTAGGCGATTGCGCAGGTCAGGATCAGCGTAATGTGCTCAACGCCTTTCGGCATCACGGATTGTATCGGGCCGGCAGCCGGTACCGGTCCACGTCCTCAGCCGGAAGTGCTCAACGCCTTTCGGCATCACGGATTGTATCGGTTCGTGACTGGGATCGGCAGACGCGGTCGACAGAGTGCTCAACGCCTTTCGGCATCACGGATTGTATCGGACGTAGACGTAGCTGCGCTCGATCTGAGCCGCTACCTGTGCTCAACGCCTTTCGGCATCACGGATTGTATCGGTCGACGCGCTGCGGCGCGAAGGCGCCGGCGGCTACACGTGCTCAACGCCTTTCGGCATCACGGATTGTATCGGTTTACGGCTGACTGCGACGCGCTGCCGCCCTGGACCAGTGCTCAACGCCTTTCCGCATCACGGATTGTATCGGCGTCCGCGTCCGTGATCGAGCGGCCGGTGATCGAGTGCTCAACGCCTTTCGGCATCACGGATTGTATCGGTCGATAAGGTGAAGGCGAGCTAGGGCACGGCCGATCGCGGGCGCTCAACGCCTTTCGGCATCACGGATTGTATCGGATCGACCCGACGTTGAACGTCAGGCTGGTCAGCGGTGCTCAACGCCTTTCGGCATCACGGATTGTATCGGGCGTCCGCCGGCCGCGTTACGCCGCGTTACATGGTGCTAGTGCTCAACGCCTTTCGGCATCACGGATTGTATCGGTCGGCGCTTTCGGGGGTGCCGATTCACTGGCTGGGGCAGTGCTCAACGCCTTTCGGCATCACGGATTGTATCGGGCGCAACCGCCGCCGCGTCTAGTTCATGCTCGACGACGTGTGCTCAACGCCTTTCGGCATCACGGATTGTATCGGTCGATCACCGGCCAGCGCGGCCGACAGCGTCCGGACAGGTGCTCAACGCCTTTCGGCATCACGGATTGTATCGGCCGGTCGTCGCCGCCCTTCGACCGCGGTATCAGTGCTCAACGCCTTTCGGCATCACGGATTGTATCGGCCTTACTTCGCCGCCGCCCTATGGTAGGCGCGCATAGGTGCTCAACGCCTTTCGGCATCACGGATTGTATCGGACTGGCCGGCCTGCCTGGCCGCCCTGCAGGAAGGGTGCTCAACGCCTTTCGGCATCACGGATTGTATCGGATACTGAATGACGATCCCCGGCAGCGCCGTATGGAGGTGCTCAACGCCTTTCGGCATCACGGATTGTATCGGGGGATCGCGGCGGGGCCGGTGACCGCGCCCGTTTTCTAGTGCTCAACGCCTTTCGGCATCACGGATTGTATCGGGCCCGGCCAGTGGGGACTGGCTATCGGCGTATATAGTGCTCAACGCCTTTCGGCATCACGGATTGTATCGGTCAGTGCCCATCACCAGGCGGCGGCCTATCTCCCTACAGTGCTCAACGCCTTTCGGCATCACGGATTGTATCGGATGACGACGTGCCGACCGGGACGCTGGTGCAGATGTGCTCAACGCCTTTCGGCATCACGGATTGTATCGGTCGTGGCGGCGGCCCACTCGATGTACGCCGTGGTGTGCTCAACGCCTTTCGGCATCACGGATTGTATCGGGTGCGGCCGGCCGGCGTGCTGGTCGTCCAGGCCGATCAGTGCTCAACGCCTTTCGGCATCACGGATTGTATCGGTCGCATATAAGATGGTCAACATCTATCAAAAGTGCTCAACGCCTTTCGGCATCACGGATTGTATCGGCTTCTCGCAAATCGAATGCCGCTTCATCCGCTTCATCTGTGCTCAACGCCTTTCGGCATCACGGATTGTATCGGAAGTTGACCTTTCCCGGCATTCGCATTATCTTTTGTGCTCAACGCCTTTCGGCATCACGGATTGTATCGGACTATGAGGACATTCGACGTGAAGCTCTGGACACGATCTAGTGCTCAACGCCTTTCGGCATCACGGATTGTATCGGCTGCCCGTGCTCCAGCAGACTACTTTCGGCGCGTTGAGTGCTCAACGCCTTTCGGCATCACGGATTGTATCGGGGGCCGACCGCGACCGGCGTCTACGCCTGGCGGTGCTCAACGCCTTTCGGCATCACGGATTGTATCGGTAACAACGTATTTCGCCACATCGGCAACGTCATAATTAGGTGCTCAACGCCTTTCGGCATCACGGATTGTATCGGTTGAGTGTCCCGGCCGGCCGCTCTCTCTATGCTGTCATGTGCTCAACGCCTTTCGGCATCACGGATTGTATCGGCCTTTACATTTTCTCAAGCGGTCGATTGCGAAAGAATGTGCTCAACGCCTTTCGGCATCGCGGATTGTATCGGTTGAGTGTCCCGGCCGGCCGCTCTCTCTATGCTGTCATGTGCTCAACGCCTTTCGGCATCACGGATTGTATCGGCCTTTACATTTTCTCAAGCGGTCGATTGCGAAAGAATGTGCTCAACGCCTTTCGGCATCACGGATTGTATCGGCGGCGATCTCTTTCGCCTGTGCGGCCGGGAGCCCTTTGTGCTCAACGCCTTTCGGCATCACGGATTGTATCGGTCGTCGTACTGGTAGCGCCCCAGGCCCAAGTAGAAGCTGTGCTCAACGCCTTTCGGCATCACGGATTGTATCGGATCCGGTCCGCGGTATTCCAGATATCGCGGGACTGATGTGCTCAACGCCTTTCGGCATCACGGATTGTATCGGTCGCGGGCGAGCCTGGCGGCGGTCTGACAGTCGTAGAGTGCTCAACGCCTTTCGGCATCACGGATTGTATCGGCCATGCAGAATCAGTCGTTCGCGGCGCGTGTCGTGTGCTCAACGCCTTTCGGCATCACGGATTGTATCGGTGCGGATTGGCAAATCGTTGTAGTGACACAACGATAAACACAGGTCTGCACGGACATGGCGCGTCTTTCGCCTGTGCCCGCCGTGCCCTGCGCTGTGTCGAAACCATAATCGTCACTGTAGCCGACGATTGTGTTGGCCGCAAGCATCCTGCCAACCACCGCGCAGCCCGAAACTCTTGCACGGCGTGTGAATACGCAGCATACTATCCCGGCATCGTCGGTCCAGCAGATGGTGCTTGCTCTACGTTGCTGCGGAGCCAACGACTCAGATGACATCGTACCTCGGCGGTGGTTCGGTCCATGTCTGGTTCGCGGCACGCTCAATGATCCTGCAAAGCGGGGACAGCCTGATAATCAACAAGTCGTCTTCGTCGGCTATCTTCTGCTCCAACTGATGACGGGCGTGTTCCATCTGCGTGGCAGTCAGGTAACATCGGAACAGCGAGTATTGCAGACGTTCTCCGTAACCGTTAACGATCTTGTACACATGTCGCCATCTTCTTGGATCGCGAATGTCGTAGCTGAACAGATACCAATGGCGGCTACTCATCCACGCAACCGCATACGGCCGAACAGACCTTCTTCGCCGGACCATTCCTTTTCCAGCAGCCTTGCTTCGAGCTCGATCGCGCGCGCATAACTTAGCGAGTAGCCCAGCGCCGGATGCTTCCAAGATTCCTGCTTGCGCTGCTCGAAGAGGCTTACGGCCAAACGCTTGCCATCATCGGACAGCCACACCTGATTTCGACTTGCCACGACGTGCCGTTCGGTCCACTGGCGGCGGTTTATCGAAGCAACCAGCGGCATGTCCCACAACGTAGTTCGGAACAATTCCATAAGATCCAAAGCAAGAGGGTGAGCCGCCGTACGAGGCGCGCGAAAAAAGCCAATGGTCGAGTCAAGACCGACCGCGATGATAGCAGCCATCACCTCCCGATACAGAAGCCCGTATCCGAACGACAGCGCCGCATTGAATCCATCTCGCGGCGGGCGCCGGCTGCGGCCGTTGAACGTCATGTGCTCCTGCTTGGGATTGACCAGCGAGCCGAGCGCGGAGAAATAGGCGCGGGCGGCCATGCCTTCGGACCCTCGTAGAGCATCCGCACCCGCGCACTGTGGTACGTGACCTGCCTGTATGCGGATGGTCTTCAGATTCGCCTTCACGCCCGCACCGGCTTGGCGTGTACGCGACTGCCTGACGATGAACCGCATCTGGTTTTCGATCTTGGCATGGACTACGCGGCGGGAGAGCCGCAGGCGCAGCTCGCCGTCTTGGAGTGCTTGGTACTGACGCAACCGGCGCTGCACGCCGGCAGGAGGAGCGACGCCGCCGACATAGGAGCCCCCGCCGCTGACCCAGTGGACGGCAATATCGTTGGCGGCGGCGAAATGAACTGCCTGGGACGTGATCTGCGCACTACCGTGCAAGATGATCGCCCCTACGTCCATACCCGGATACTTGCGATCTTCGCCGCTCGCGGTACGAACGACAAGCTGCAGCCCGGAACGCTTCACTAAAGCGTCACGATCAACGACGTGCAGCGTTCGGCGCGCGTCGTTCTTGGGGAACAACCGGCGCGACGCCCTTACGTCGGCCACGTCAACGACGACATTCAGCGCTGCCGCCAAACGCGATTCCTCGGGCACGCAGACCGGTGCAAGGGAGCACTTGGCGCACAGATTCTCGTTATCGGTCACCGGAGGCCTCTGCAACGAACGGGACAGTTCGCGCGCTCTTGCTACGGCCGCCCGAAGGCGCCTGCGGGCGGCATCATCCACTGTCACCCGCACTGTCTTGTTGGTGGCATGATAACGGACACGCCCTTCCGGCACTGATTTGCCGAAGCACTCTTCCAGGAGCACCGCGTACGCCGTGACCTGGAGTATGTCCGTATCCCACGCCGCGTCGCCCTTGGCGCGGCCCTTCTTATGCTCGATGGCGACCAAGTTCCCGTCGCGGTAACGGGCAAAGTCAACCTTTCCGTGAATTCCCCACGACTCGCTTGCGAGCTCCAGGCTCTGCCACTCTCGGTTCCTGTCTCGTCCGGTCTCATGCAAGCTCCGGCCAGCATGCACTTCTTCGTTTGGCGTGCTGATGTCCTCTACGTGCTGGAGATAGCACAGCCGTTCGCAGTACGTCAGGGCATGCAGCGCGGACACGCGAACAGCGTCCACGTCTTGGTCCTGGCCGTCCTGGCTCGATACCTCCGATTCCATGTCATGCACCGTAGTCTATGTGCACCCACGCCCTATCAGGAATATCTGTCGTCGCTTGTCGGGTCGGACCGAATAGACGAGACCTTGTCCTTGACGAGTCGCGACGATCTATAACCACCGTAAGCCGCCCTACCCCTCGACGTGGCTTCTCACCATCACCGCCGCCCACAGGCACGAACCACTGACACGGTGGCGGATACTCCAGCGCCTCGATACGATCCGGCAGAAAGTTATTGTCACCGAGAAACGGCATTCCGTAACGATCCTCCAACTCTCCTCTCAGGCCGGCTCTGATTCGATTCTCAAGACCCTCCGGGTGGACGTGGCGAAGACATACCACAGCATTCAGACCAGAAAGAAACGACCTCCGGACCACAGTGATGTTGTACTTCGCCCCCATCGTACTCGGCGCGTGCTTACTCCCCTGCTTGCCAACCGGATAATTGTGCAACTGCTGATACACGTCATGTACGCGCGGAAACGTGGAATCGTCGCTCGCGGACCGGCCCCACCTCCACGGGCTAATATCGGACGGCGCTCCCAGTGCAATCTCCAGTCTCGGTAAACTGTCGGATATCAACGTCATCGCTGACGTACGGTCATCGTGTCGCATCTCGATACCCGCCAAGTTCAACGCCAGACCATACGCCGCCGACGGCGTAATAAATGGCGCCGTCGACCGAAAGCTACCGGTGCCGAACGGCCGAAACGTCGCAAAACGAGATCGAATGAATAAGCACAACACGCCTACTTCTCTTTCTGCGCGTCACCAAACATCTTGCCACCTATCGCGCTCAACAACCGCTGCGGCCTCCGATCCAGTGTGACACCAGCACTCCGAAGCCTCTCGATCTTCTCGTCAGAAAGATCCTTGACGACCTTACCGCCAAGATAGAACTCACAGCCCGGGTAATCGGGAGGATCGTGCAGCACACCGTCGATCACGTCGGGAAACACGTGGATTCCCTTGCCAATCCCCCCTGTTCCCCCATCCTTGATCTCAAAGCCGTACGTATCATATCCCGCTACAAGCTCGTTGGTAAGCCGCACGACAACGGACGCGGGCGCCATCTCAAAGTAGCTGCGAGCGTGATTCCCAGCAACGCCGCTCAGCTCGCCGATCGCCTTCAACAGTAGGCTCGTCCAATACTTCTGCTTCTCTGTCTTGCAGTCAAGCAAGTTCACTGCGAACGGGTACTGGAACGCCGTCACCGCCGTCTCACGGTGTAGCAGTTGGCTGTTACCGGCATTGCTCCATGGACTGTCCTCACTATGCGCCGGAGATTGAGTGAATACGGTCGAGTGATGAAACGGCTCCAACGCAACGGCAAGATTCATCCGCAACACCGAATCACGCCTGAAAGTGAAGTGCTCCACCGAGCGCCCCTTCTTTTTCAGTCCGTCTTTCGTCTTCTTGCGGTCCGCCGAACCCTGAGCGACTAGCCAGCCCATCAAGAAATCGTCAGCGTATTTTTCGGCGTCCGGATAATCTTTGAACTTGACTGCCAACTGCTCCTCATCGCCGAGGCGCTTGCGATTGCATTCTACATCAGGGTAGCTGCTGATAATCTCCCTGAGGGCGTTCCGCATCGTCTCCGGACTAATGATCGGATAATCGAAACGCCCGATGGTTACCTTCTGGAGCGCGGCAACGTTTTCAAGTGCCTCACCGCGGTAGTTTGCGCTCGGCGCAATGTGGGTGAGCACGGTCGCGAACAGATTCACTTGGCACCTCCTGGGGTTGTATTTGTTTCGCTGGACGGGCTCGATCGCCATGGACGTGATCCGTGGGCACTGAGCGCCAGCATCGTGAGATTCTTCATTTCGGTGCGTCCGGCGTCCGAGCCGTGTAGCGCGCTGGCGATTTCAACGAAACCTTCCCTCGGCCGAACTCCTGTCGCTCCCATGAACTGCGGTACGGCGCAGATGGCGCCCACGAAGTACTCGACGAACTCGTCCGCATTGCGGCTTCGAAGCGCGAGAAACGCGTCGGTAGCGACCTTCTCTCGAGCATCCAGATGTCTCCGCATCTCTGGTTTCTGGCTGTTCCAGTCCGTTCTGCCTTGTGCGTCCTTGGGTAATTGCTCCCGAGTGATGCTGGATCGCCTCTCCGCGCGGACAGCAACGAATTCCCCCACGATGTCGAACACCTTCGCGGCAAGGTTCAGTTTATCGCTCACGCCGCTCCTCTCCTTTCTGAACTGTTCTCTTGTCGCTCGCCCGAAACCGCGAGCGAATCCGGGTGATGTTTCTGAATTTATGAACAAGCCTACTGGATAGCGTGTAAACAGGGTATCTACCGCTCGTGCATGCCACGGTAGTCCGTCAAGGAGATTACGCATCAGCAGGCGCTTGAACAAGACGTTTCTACGCAAGTCAGTCATTCTCTCGTAGCGTCGGAGCGTCCCCGCCGGCACGCAAATCGAACTGGATTCCAGTACTCGAACGTTGTTGCCACGCCGTTCGAGATGGTAAATATCGACATGCGGAACAATATCAAAGAAGTCGCCGTCGTCCATGCCTTGTAGACGGTTCATCGTAAGCGAGTGTAGAAACGCCACTCCTCCTTCCGCGGGTATGTCAATCTCACACTCTCGAGGCCGGCGACGGCCGTCAGAGGACTCCATTTGTCGGCGGCGCCAGTAGAAGTCGATCATTTCTGAGTACTCGGTAATGTGGCCCACTTCGGCCACGGCAATGACGAATCCGCTCCCGTTCTCGAGTTTCCATTGGCCATGCTGACGGCGCAGAGTCCTCGGAACGAAGATAGGGCTCACGAACGGCCAGAAATGGAGGAGAAGATTTTGCTGTACTTCGCCCTTGAAGTCCACTCGGTCGGCGCTCTTCTTCTCCGCGCCGATGTACATGGACGTGGGCACGGCTCCGGTAACTGAGCGACGCCCCTTCGCAGCAGTGACCAAACCCTTCCACAGTGTGCTCAGGTCCCCCGACTGCTTGGTCGGACTCTTGCCCCTCGTTGTCCAATGGTAGATCTCCGCGGCTCGGCTCTCTCGCAATACTCCGCGCACTGCCTCACGCCAAAGCACGACCCATCGATCCTCCGGATCCCCATGTCTCCAATGTACCATCAAATCGGCCTTTGGACGATTGACTTCATATACCCACACCTTCGTAGCCTTGTCATCACTGTGCCGCGGCGGATCGGTGCGCTCTTCTTTCAGGTCTCCATTCGTCCACTTAGTCTTGGACTCGACGAGATGCTTCTCGCCCGCATAGACACTGTCCATCAACGCCTGCAGCGACTCTTCGGTGAAGCGGATCCGAAGTTCGACCGGCGTTGCCGTCTCAATCGTCGGTGCTGGCTCCTGTGGTGCTATCTCCGGCATCTTCTTCACGTAGCAGAGGAGCCCTGCCAAGCCGGCTTTGTGCAGGGAAGTCGGAAGGTCCGGCAGCGACCACGACACCGCCACACTGGCGTCGCGTTCCCGGTAGGACAATACCTCGGCCATACCGTCAGATGATCTCCGGAGGCCGCGCGGTAGGCTCGTTCAACAGGCCCCACCGAGACGAGTAGTGGGCGGAAGGGGCGACGTGCACATGACGAGGTAAGAGATACCCCCGTGCCGTCTCCTTGTCAACCACGCGGGCCAAGTTCCTGGGACAGGGAAGGATCAACCCGTCGGTCGGCTGACGCGACGTGCGCAACGTCCGGAAGTTTGACAGGTCTTCGGAGAGCACGGCGGTTACGCTCCATCCGTCCTCCTCCATGAACGACCCGCCGCCCTCGGACCAGAAGCCATTCTCAACGAAAGCAACCCAACCGGCGCCGTCCGGCGGCAATCGTTGCGACAGGTCATCGAGTAGCGCCTCCAACTGCTGCTGCGAGACGGCGCGCGCGGAAACCAAACTCTCCACGAACTCCGCCGCGATCTCCAATTCGTCATCACGGTACGGACGAGGGCCGTCCGGCCGGTAGACCAACACGGCGCCCGGGGCTCCATGACTCTCTCGATGCTGGGCACGACGGTTGCAGCGTCCCATACGCTGAATCAGCGATGGGATTGGCGCCAACTCCGTCACCAGCATGTGGGCATCGAGATCAAGGGACATCTCGCATACCTGGGTAGTGATCGCCAGCGCCGGTCCCTCATCCGCGAATGACGAGATCGCCTCTTCGTGGCGCTGCGCTCGGTCCTTGTGGCGGAAGCGGCCATGGTAGCAGATCATGCCGGGATGCCGCTCAACCATTTCCTGGCCAACACTCTGACAGCGCCCGACCTGATTGACTACCCACAACACTCGTTGCCCAGCCGTCAGGGCCGCGTCCACGCGGCTACTTACCAAGTCGGGGATTGCCAAGGAGGTGTCGTTCACGGTTGCAGCGAGTTCGACTCGATAACGCGGCAGCTCCGCTGACCGCGCAAGCATAGCGAACTGTTTCGGCGCCCGCGGGTACATCTCCAGACCGACGTTCTCCAACGCCATGCGGCGGCGGCGGCTTAGACTTGCGGTCATACACAGCACGGGAACGTCGAACTCCCGCAGGAAGCTGAGCAGCGCCGCGAACATCATGGCATCGAAACTATGCACCTCGTCCACGATCACCACGCTGTCGGCGAGTAACGGTAGCAGACACATGCTCGCGTAGTCCTGCTGCATGAAGGAAAGGAACTGATGCACGGTGGCGCTAAAGATGCACCTATCCCAATACGCGAGCTTGGCCAGACGGTCGTCCACTTCGTAATGCTTCGGTTGATCCTCATCCGTCCGGCGTATGTCTTGAAGCTGATGGCGCAGGTCATACTTGGCTGCGCCATGCAGGAGCGCCGCATCCGACTCTGGCGCCATTGATACGTAATCGCGAAAACCCTCTACGGTCGTGCCCCGCGTCGGGTACAGGAAGAGGGCTCGTGACGCCAGCGTGTGGCGCAACACACCCTTTATCCACAACCAAGCCGCCAGCGTCTTCCCGGAGCCGCAAGGAGCCAGGAGCAGCGCGCGACCGTTTCGGCGCCCCAATTCCTCTGCAGCCTGCTGAAAGTCGTCCGGAATCGTGGCGTACGGCTTCGTGCGTCTTATCTCCGCTATACGCGGCTGGATGACCGCCTGCCCGATCGCCTCGGGCGTGAGCACGCGATCGTGAGTGTCGTGTGCGGGAAACCGCTCCGAGATCCAGTCCTCGATACTCCCTTCCGCGCGTGCCAGCGTCGCGGAGCCAACTGAATCGGCCACGATGAGAGCCGTCTTTACGGCTCGCAGCATCCGCCGTTCGAGTCGGTCATTACGCCGCTTCATGCTTCTCGCCCTCTTCCGCAACGATTCCGAGTACAGGCAGACCCGTTCTTCATCCCATGTGTCCGCCACCCCGTTGGCAGGTCGAAGATCGTCAGACAACTGGGCCTTGTCATTAGCCAATCGAAGAACGGCGTCGTAGTCGGCGTGGTCGATCAGTACCTGCATCGACTCGCCGTCGATGATCGGATTAGAGAGGCCTCGGAAAGACCTGCCTGTACCCTGTCCCCATGATGCCTTGAGGTGGTGTCCGAGTATCGACGAGATTACTATATCGGCGTCGGCGTCGCCTGTCGATAACCACTCGGAATAGCCCACGTCGTTCAAGAGCAGAGCGCTCAAGTGCTCATGTCTGATGAACTGCTTTCGCCTCCGGCTTAGCGCCTCCACGAACGTGTCATTCGCCTTCCCCAGATCGTGTAGAGCGCATGCCGCCACGCCGTTGGCGTAGAAACGTGGGAACACGGCCATGTCGAGGCGAAAGAACCGCAGCCACTGGCGGCCAAGATACGATGGTCCGGCCCTACTGCCGTACAGCGCTTCGAATGCCGTGACCACGTCGGCGGAGTGATCGGGTAGCGTAGGAGCCTCCGGCCCGGATTTTGCCAGGAGCCTGTCTTCGGTCATCGATCACTCCGTACAGGTGCATCGCCCCGCCGCCGCGGCGGTGGTGCCTGAAACGGTACGAACACGCCGCAGCCCATGCGGCGGCGGCCGCCGAGGCCATGTTCCTGCAGGCGGATCGACTCCTCGGCGGTCAGTTCGGTAGCCAGCAGGGCGTAGCCGACGACGCGCTTGTCGCGGATGCGGACCACGCGGCGGCTCGGGTCACGGCCTGCGCTGCCCCGTTCATCACGGCGCGGCACCCGGAAGATGCGGCCGCGGATGTCGAGCGCAGCCGCCTGACGAGCGATCTCCGCGTCGAAGCGGGCGGGATCAAGTCCGTTGCGGGTGGTGACGATGCGGCAGTGCAGCGTAGTTGCCGGCACCAGGGCGCGCGTCCGGGCGACGCCGACGCGCAGCTGGCAGCCGTCCATCTCAATGCTCCTGCCGGCCAACGCGAGAGATCGCGCCACCAGCTCGGACGGCAGGCGGAGGCCGAAGCGGGCGCCTTCGCCAAGCAGGTAGCGGCCGGGCGCGCCCGGAGCGCCGCGGATGGTGTGCAGTCCGACCGTGGCATTGCCGTGCAGCCACCGGTCGCCGTCGCTCTCCAGGATGCGCGATATGGCGCCGAACAGCGCGTAGCCGTGATCTGCGGGCACTTCCGTGCCGATGACGCGGAACAGGAGGTCCAGGACGGGAGGCTGGGCCAGCCCCGTAGGTTGCGTGTTCGGCACCGTGTAAGCGTAGCACGGAACGCCCGACTGCACGAGAGTCGGGCAGACGGACTCTCCCGGCCCCCGAGCCGCGCTTTGGCAGTTGCGATCGTCCTGGCGCATCTCGCGGGACCGTGGCGGCCGGATTGGAGCGGCATCGTCGCCAGTCTCAACGCCGACTTGGCGCTAGAGCTAACGCGACGCGGCGACGCTGACGGCCACGATGTCGGGAGTTGGTGTCGATCCAGAAGTCGTCGGCTGACGTCGTTGCGTGCGGCCGTTGCCGAACGCGCGCCCAACCGCTAGAGTCGGCGCAGACTGGACCGCAGATGAACACGCTCCCCGCCTACCCGCGCATTCCCTACGGGGAGGCCGACTTCATGCGCATCCAGCGCAACGGCTGGCTGTACGTCGACAAGACCCGCTTCCTGCGTCGGCTGGAGCAGGAGCGCTACGCCTTCCTGATCCGCCCGCGGCGGTTCGGCAAGTCGCTGTGGGTAACCCTGCTGGAGTGCTACTACGACCGGTTCTGGGCGGACCGGTTCGACGCCACCTTCGCCCGCACCGACATCGGCCGCGACCCGACCGAAGAGCGCGGCCGTTACGTCACCCTGCGCTTCAACTTCTCTATGGTCAAAGACAGTCTCGAAACGCTGGAGCGCGAATTCGAAACGTACTGCTTTATTGAGCTCCGAGGCACGCTACGGCGGCATCCCGACCTGTTTCCCGAAGCGGCGTTGCGCGACATCCTGGCGCCGCCGTCCATCGCCACCAAGCTGGCCACGCTGTTCCGGTATGCGGGCGACCACGGCATCCCGCTGTACGTGCTGATCGACGAGTATGACAACTTCGCCAACACCGTGCTGGCCTACCACGGGCCGGAGGCGTATCACTCCTTCACCCACGGCGGCGGCTTCTACCGCAGCTTCTTCGCCACCCTCAAGGGCGGCGCCGACCGCCCCGGCGGCGGCCTGGAGCGCCTGTTCATCACCGGTGTCTCTCCGGTCACCATGGACGACGTCACCAGCGGCTTCAACATCGGCGAAAACATCAGCCTGGACCCCGACTTCAACGAGATGGTCGGCTTCACCGAACCGGAGGTGCGGGGCTTGGTAGAGATGTACCGTGACCTGGGGGTGTTCAACCAGAACGCCGCTACCGCGCTGGGCATCATGGGCGAGTGGTACAACGGCTACCGCTTCGCCAAAGCGGCCGACGCCGACCTCTACAACTCGGACATGGTGCTCTACTACCTGAAGCGATCGATTCCCAACCGGTCCGTGCCGGAATACCTGATCGACAGTAACGTGCGCATCGACTACGGCAAGCTGCGCCACCTGCTGACGGTGGGCCGCCGGATGGAAGAGCGCCGCTTGAACGGCAACTTCGATCTGCTGCGCGGCGTGATCGGCGAGGAGCAGGCCGCCGCGCGCATCCAGCCGAGCTTCCCGCTCGAGCGGCTGGCCGAGCCGGAGAACTTCCTTTCCCTGCTCCATTTCTTCGGACTGCTCAGCATCCGCAGCCGGCTGCCGGGGGCGGCCCGGCTGGCGATTCCGAACCAGACCGTCAAGCGGCTGATGTACGCCTTTCTGCGCGACGGCTACCGCGACGTGCGGGTGTTCTCGGTCAACCTGTACCGCTTTGAGCAGTTGCTGATGCGGATGGCCACCGACGGTGAGTGGCGGCCGGTGTTCGACCACCTGAGTCAGGCGATCGCGCAGCAGACCGGCATCCGCGACTACATGGCCGGGGAGAAGGTGATCCAGGGGTTTCTGGCGGCGTACCTGAGCGTGACCGACTACTACGTGTTCCGGTCGGAGGCGGAGTTGGGCAAGGGCCACGCGGACATCGCGCTGGAGCCGGTGGTGGCGGCCTTTCCCGACGTGCGGTGCGGCTACCTGATCGAACTCAAGTACCGCAAGCGCTCGGAGGCGATGGATCAGGCGGAGATCACGGCGGCGGCCGGAGAGGCGCAGGCGCAGTTGACCCGCTACCTGGCCGACGAACGGCTGGCGCGGCAGTTTCCGTACGTGCGCTTCACCGGCCTGATCGTGGTCTTCCACGGCTGGGAGATGGTCTTCTGCGAAGCCGTGACCATTGACCCGCCCCCTGGGTAGCGGCGCACACGTGCGAATCTCCGGCGTTCGGACGTTTCTGGTTGCCGGCGGCTCGGCCAAGCGGGCGTCCTGGCGGCACTGGCTGTTCGTCAAGGTTCACACCGACGCCGGGCTCTACGGAGTCGGCGAGTGCTGGGGTTGGCCGCGGGTGGCGCAAACGGCGATAACGGACCTGACGCCGCTGGTCGTGGGCGAGGATCCGTTCCTGATCGAGCGTATCTGGCAGAAGCTGTACGCCTCCGTACAGGCGCACGGCATGACCGGCGTGGTCGGCAGCGGGGCGATCACCGGCATCGAGATGGCGCTTTGGGACCTGAAGGGCAAGGCGCTCGGCACGCCGGTCTGGAATCTGCTGGGCGGCAAGATGCGCGACCGCATCCGGCTCTACGGGCACGCCTTCGACGACGGCCGGGCGCGCGTACTGGTCGACCGGGGATACACGGCCATGAAGCTGTTCGGATGGCAGGATGCGGTGAGCCGCGTGCGGAAGCTGCGCGGCGAGTACGGCGCCGAGGTCGACCTGATGGTCGACGCCGGAGGCGGCCCGTGGCAGACGCCGGCCGACGCGATCTCGCTGGGCCGGCGGCTTTCGCGCTACGGGTTGCTGTTCTACGAAGATCCGGTTTCGGCCGTCGACGCCGGCGGCCTTGCGCGCGTGGCGCAGGCGGTCGATCTGCCGATCGCGGCCGGCGAAGCGTATCCCGGCGTGTACGAGCTCCGCCCGCTGATCGAGGCCGGCGTCATCGACGTCGCGCAACCGGACACCGGCCGGTTCGGCGGGCTGTGGCAGATGAAGAAGCTGGCCGCCATAGCCGAGGCGCATCAGGTGATGGTGGCGCCGCATCAGGGATCACTCGGGCCGGTGGCGGAGATGGCGGCGATCCATCTGCAGGCGACCCTGCCGAACTACCTGATCCACGAGCACCTGGTCGACGACGTCCCGCAGCGCTACGAGGTGATGAGCGGCCAGCCGGTGATCGACGACGGGCACGCCGTGGCGCCCGACCGTCCCGGGCTCGGCGTCGATCTGGACGAGGAAGCGATGGCCCGCTACCCGCCGGCCGGCAACGCCATACCGGTCGAACCGCACCCGGACTACGACTACCAGTACGTAGCCGCCCACCGCCGCCGCGCCGCCTGGCTGGACGGCTGAATCGCGACGGGCGGCGGAAAACCGCGGAGCAGCGCACCGGCCACCGGCCGGGTCACAGCGGAAGCGTCGGGCCCACCTCCCGGAGGCGCCGGCGGCGCGCCCGCACGTCGGGCAACGACCGCGCCACCAGGCTCCAGAAGGCGGGCGAGTGATTGCGCACCTTCAGGTGGGTCAGCTCGTGCACGACGACGTAATCGATCAGCGCCGGTTCCAGCATCATCAGCCGCCAGTTGAAGCGCAACGTGCCGTCGGCCGCGCAGCTCCCCCACCGGCGGCGCTGGTCGCGAATCAAGATCCGGGGGGTGGCGCGCTCACCCAGGAGCAGCCGCCAGCGGTCGACGCGCGCCGGCAGGTCCGCCGCCGCGCGGCCGCGATACCACTCGAACACCGCCCCGCCGGCCAGCCGGCGGCGATCGTCCTCCGGCAAGTGCGCCGGCGCGGCGATCCGCAGAGCGCCGTCGTCGTAGGTGACCTGGGACCAGAGGTGGTTGGTGGCCGAGGTCCGCGCCGCCGGGGGCCCGTCCCGCGCCCGGGTCCGGTCCCCTGCGCCTTCGGCCACGATCGGCACGTCGCGGCCCAGGTAGGGCAGCGTCTCGCCGCTGACGAACCGGTGCGGCTCGACGGCGCGCGGTTGCTCGGCGACCTTGCGGAGAATCCACGCCGCGCGCTCCACGACGAAGTCGCGCAGCACGCGATCGGCGATTCCGACCGGCGCTGCGACCTGCACGCCGCCGGCGTCCACGCTGATCTGCACCGTCTTGCGGCGCCGCGCGCTACGGCGAACGTCGTACTCGATGGTGGCGTCCCCCACCCGCACCCGGTGGCGGCCGTTCACCGCCCCTCCCCTCGCGTCATTCCAAGAATACGGTAGGATAGGACCGTTCGGCGCCGCGCCCGGACACTGCCCGGCGACGGCCGGCGCGGCGCATGAGGAGACGACATGTCAGACGCAGCCCTCCTTGCGGAACTCCGCAAGATCGACACGCCCACGATCACCAACGTGGTGGCCACCTATCCCGGCCACGCCCTGTGCCTGGAGCTCTACCATCCGTGGGAGGGGAACTGGTACACCGACAACCGGTTGCGGTGCTGGTACCCGGAGCTCGGGCCGGTTGCCGGCCACGCGGTCACCTGCGTGTTCGGGCTCCCCGATCCCGCCTTCTCGGCGCTCACCATGACCGACGTCCTGGAAGCGGCCGACAAGTTGAGCCTGCCGTCGATCTTCTGCTTCGAGCAGCGCTTTCCGCCGGCGCTGGCCGACAAGGTCGGGCTGTCCGGCGGCAACATGACCAGCTCCATGCGCGCGTGCGGCATGGTCGGCGCAGTCTCCAACGGCCCGTCCCGCGACATCCACGAGATCCGCCCCATGAAGTTCCAGTACCTCACGCGCGGCGTCTGCGCCGGTCACGGTCCGCAGGCGATCCACGCGGTGCAGACTCCCGTCCACCTGTCCGGCATGGACGTGGCGCCCGGCGAGATCGTGCACATGGATGAGAACGGCGCGGTGAAGTTTCCGGCGTCCCGCCTGGAAGAGGTGGTCACCAACGCGAAGCTGCTGCTGGAGGAGGAAGAGGACCGCGTCGGCCGCCTGCTGCAGGCGCGCGGCCTGGAAGAGACGCAGGCCATCCTGCAAGGCCACCGGTACGTGAAGCGATAGCCGGCCTCAACCCTGTACCTGGTAGGAACTGGCGGTGTAGACCACCGACTGGCCGGGCTGCAGGGGAACCACCGTCGTGCCCGGGCTCAGGAACGCCACCTGCCGGGTCAGCTCGTCGATGTCCGCCGGCTGGCCGACTTCCTGGCCGTAGTGGCAGGGGATCACGATGTCCGCCCGGATCAGGCTGGCGGCGCGCGCGCCTTCGCGCACGCCCATGGTGTACTTGCCGCCCACCGGCAGGATCGCCACCTGCGGCCCGTACATCTGGCCGATCAGCTGCATGTCGCCGAACAGGCAGGTATCGCCGGCGTCGTAGACGGTGACGCCGTTGTCGTACGCCATCACGAACCCGGACGTCGCGCCGGCGGAGTGGTACAGCACGCCCTCCGGCAGCGGACGCGGCAGCACGTGGGCGGCCAGCGAGTTGGAGTGTTGCGCCTGGGTCATGGTGATCTCGACGTCCGCTACGGTCACCGAGCCGCCGGGATTGAGCCCGCGCACGGTCTCCTCCCGCAGACCGACGGCGGCGGCCACCTCGCACAGCTCGTAGTCGCCGACGAACGCGGCGCCGGTGCGCTTGCAGATGTCGTAGCTGTCGCCGACGTGGTCGGCGTGGCCGTGGGTGGCCAGCACGATATCGGCGCGGTCGATGCCGTCGCGGGTCAGGTCCGTGGTGGGGTTGTCGTCCAGCCACGGGTCAAGGTAGCTCAGCGTGCCCCGCTCCGACTCGAAGCGGAACGATGCGTGTCCGATGTAGGTGATGGTTATCCGTGCCATGCGGTATCGTACAACACCGGCCGTCACGCGAGCCGGCGCGGCGGTACTCGCCGGCTCGCCGCCGGGCCGGTATGATCGGAGTCGAGCGAAGGGGGTTGACCATGCCGACACAGGAACTGACGCGACAGGTGACGAAGGCGCTGACGCCGGCGCAGATCGACGAGTACCGCGAGCGCGGTTACGTCGCCGTGGAAGGGGTCCTGCCGGACGAGCAGGTGGCCGAGCTGCAGGCGGTCACCGACGACTTCGTCGAGCAGTCGCGCGCCGTCACCGAGCACACCGAGGTCTTCGATCTGGAGCCCGACCACACGCCGGACGCCCCCAAGCTGCGCCGCCTCAAGGAGCCGCACCTGATCCACCAGGCGTACGACCGGGTCCTGCGCGACGCCGGCATCGTGGAGATGACCAGCCAGCTGGTCGGCACCTGGGCGGTGCGCACGCACGGCACCAAGCTCAACATGAAGTCAGGCGAGTTCGGCAGCCCCGTGCACTGGCATCAGGACTGGGCGTTCTACCCGCACACCAACGACGACGTGCTGGCGGTCGGCGTCGCCATCGACGACATGACGCGCGAAAACGGCTGTCTGCTGGCGATTCCGGGATCGCACCGCGGCCCGATCCTGGACCACAACCAGGACGGCGCCTTCGTCGGCGCGATCACCGAGTCGATCGACGCCGACGACGCGGAACCGATCGAGGTGGCGGCCGGCGGCGTCTCCATCCACCACGTCCGCACGCTGCACGGATCGATGCCCAACACGTCGGAGGCGCCGCGCCGGCTGCTGCTGCTGATGTACTGCGCCGGCGACGCCTACCCGATCTGGGGCGCCGGCGGACAGATGAGCTGGGACGACTTCCGCGCGACCTTCGTGCGCGGCGAGGCGTCCAATGAGGTGCGCATGACCGCCACGCCGGTCCGCCTGCCGCAGCCGCCGCCGATCCGGTCCGGATCGATCTATGAGACGCAGCGCGAGCTGAAGGAGTCGACGTTCAGGTAGCGGCGGCCACCCCGGCGCGCAGCGCCGACTGCGCGGCCGCCAAGCGGGCGATCGGCACCCGGAACGGCGAGCACGACACGTAGTCCATGCCGTGCCGCAGGCAGAAGTCGATCGACGCCGGATCGCCGCCGTGCTCGCCGCAGATGCCGACCTTGAGCTCCGGCTTGGCGCCCCGCCCCCGCTCCACGCCGATCCGCACCAGCTCGCCCACGCCGTCGGTGTCCATGACCTGAAACGGGTCCTGCTCCAGCACCCCCGACTCCACGTACTCGGGCAGGAACACGCCGGCGTCGTCGCGGCTGTAGCCAAAGGTGAGCTGCGTCAGGTCGTTGGTCCCGAACGAAAAGAAGTCGGCGTGGCGGGCGATCCGCGCCGCGGTGAGCGCCGCGCGCGGTATCTCGATCATGGTGCCGACCTGGTAGCGGACCGGCCGGCCGGTGCGTGACACCACCTCCTGCGCCACCGCTTCCGCGCTCTCGCGCAGCCGGCGCAGCTCCTCCTCGGCGCCGACCAGAGGGATCATGATCTCCGGCAGGACCGTGACGCCGTCGGCCGCCTCCGCGCACGCCGCCTCCATGATCGCCCGCACCTGCATGTCGTAGATCTCGGGATAGGTAATGCCGAGCCGGCAGCCGCGATGGCCGAGCATCGGGTTCTGCTCGTGCAGGCCGCGGACGCGCTCCCGGAGCCGGGCCGGCGGCACGCCGGTCGTGCGGGACAGCTCCCGCATGTCCTCCTCGGTGCGGGGCACGAACTCGTGCAGCGGTGGGTCGAGCAGCCGCACCGTCACCGGAAAGCCGGACATGGCGCGGAAGATGCCGCGGAAATCCTCGCGCTGCAGGGGCAGCAGCCGCGTGAGCGCCTGCTGCCGGGCGGCGGCGTCCTCGGCCACGATCATCTCCTGGAAGATCGCCAGCTTGCCTTCTTCGAAGAACATGTGCTCGGTCCGGCACAGACCTATGCCTTCGGCGCCGAAGCCGCGGGCGGTCTGCGCGTCGCGCGGCAGATCGGCGTTGGTGCGCACGCCAAACCCGTCCGGCTGACCGGCGCGCCGGATGCGCGCCCGCACCTCGTCCGTCCACGACAGGAAGCGGGCCAGCGGACCGGAAATTTCCGGCTCGGTGAGCGGCGCTTCGCCCACGAATACTTCGCCCGTGGAGCCGTCGATGGTGAGCCAGTCGCCTTCGCCGATCCGCACCGGACCGACCGCGGCGGTCTTGTCGGTGATCGCCAGCTCCTTGCAGCCGGCCACGCACGGCGTTCCCATGCCGCGCGCCACCACCGCGGCGTGCGAGGTCATGCCCCCGGTCGAGGTGAGGATGCCTTGCGCGGCGTGCATTCCGCCGATGTCCTCCGGTGAGGTTTCGCGCCGCACCAGCAGCGTCCGCTCGCCGCGCGCCGTCCACTCCTCGGCGTCGGCGGCGGTGAACACGGCGCGGCCGGTGGCGGCGCCGGGCGAGGCGTTGAGCCCGGCGGCGATCGGTTCGCCCAGCTCCTCGCGCCGCTGCGGATCGATGCCGGGATGCAGGAGCTGGTCGACGTGCTGCGGCTCGACCCGCCGCACCGCCTCGTCCCGGGTGATCAGCCCCTCCTCGACCATGTCGACGGCAATGGTCACCGCCGCCGCCCCGGTCCGTTTGCCGGAGCGGGCCTGCAGCAGGTAGAGCTCACCGTGCTGGACGGTGAACTCCAGGTCCTGCATGTCGCGGTAGTGGCGCTCCAGCCCCGCGCGCACCTGCTCCAGCTGGCGGTACACCTGCGGGGCGCGCCGCCGGAGCGCGTCCAGCGGCTCGGGCGTGCGGATGCCAGCCACCACGTCCTCGCCCTGGGCGTTCTGCAGGTACTCGCCGTAAAAGACGTTGGCGCCGGTCGACGGATCGCGCGTGAAGCAGACGCCGGTGCCGGAGTCGTCGCCGGAGTTGCCGAACACCATCGACTGCACGTTGACGGCGGTGCCGAGCAGGCCGCGGATGTCGTTCAACCGGCGGTAGCGGATGGCGCGGTCGTTGTTCCAGGAGCCGAACACCGCGTCGATCGCCCCCCAGAGCTGGTCGAGCGGATTCTGCGGAAAAGGGGCGCCTGCGTGCCGGGAGCAGATCTCGCGGAAGGCGGCGATCACCCGGTCGAGGTCGGTATGATCCAGGTCGGTGTCCTCGGTCACGCCGCGGTCCCGCTTCACCTCCGCCAGCGCGTGTTCGAACGCGCCGTGCGGCGCCCCCATGACGACGTCGCCGTACATCTGGATGAAGCGCCGGTAGGCGTCCTTGGCGAAACGGGGGTTGCCCGACTGCTCGGCCAGTCCCCGCACGGCGTCGTCGTTGAGGCCGAGGTTGAGCACCGTGTCCATCATCCCCGGCATCGACTGCGCCGCGCCGGAGCGGACGCTCACCAGCAGCGGGTCGCGGGAACCGCCGAGCGTGCGGCCCATCAGCTCCTCCAGCCGCCGCAGGTGATCGGCGACCTCCTGCTTGAGGCCGTCCGGGTAGCGGCGTTGGTTCCGGTAGAACTCCGCGCACACCTCGGTGGAGATGGTGAACCCCGGCGGCACCGGGATTCCCAGATTGGTCATCTCGGCCAGATTGGCGCCCTTGCCGCCGAGCGACTCCTTCATGGCGGCGCTCCCCTCGGCCGCGCCGTCCCCGAAGAAGTAGACGTACTTGCTGTTGTCCTGCGCCACGATGTGCCTCTCTTCCCGTTCTGCGGCCTGATCCGGTCCCCGTAGAAGAAAGGCCAAACCCCACGCTGTCAAGCAGGACCGGCCCGGCCGCAACGGCTCACCGCTACGGCCGGGCTGAGCAGGCGCCGCCCGCTCAGGCTACGTACGCCTCCAGGTGTTGCGCCCGCGACGGGTGGCGCAGCCGGCGCAACGCCTTCTTCTCGATCTGGCGGATGCGCTCCTTGGTCAGGTGGTAGCGCAGCCCGATCTCCTTCAGAGAGAGCGGGCGGCGCCCTTCCAGCCCGAACCGGTGCTTGATGATATCCGCCTCGCGGCTGGTGAGCGAGCGGAGCACGGTGGCGATGTCCTCGCGGAGCGACCGCATCAGGGCGCCTTCGTCCGGCGCCTCTCCGTTGCGGTCCTCCACGAACTCCGACCGGTTGGCCGATTCGGAATCGGCGTACATCGGCGCGTCGAGCGAAACGAGCTCGCGGGAGATGGAGGTGAGCTCCTCGACCAGCTCCGGCTTGAGCTGCAGCCGCTTGGCGACCTGCTCGGCGGAGCCCTCCTTGCCGGTCTCGCTCTGCAGCTCCTTGCGCGCGCGGTCGATCTGCACCAGCTCGTTGGCGCGGTTGAGCGGCAGGCGGATCAGGCGGGACTGTTCGCACACCGCCTTGAGGATGGCCTGCTTGATCCACCACACGGCGTAGGAGATGAAGTGGTACCCCTTGTCGACGTCGAAGCGCTCGATGGCGTGCAGCAGCCCGATGTTCCCTTCACTGATCAGATCCAGGAGCGGCAGCCCCTGATTCTGATACCGCTTGGCCACGTTGACCACGAAGCGGAGGTTGGCGCGCGCCAGGTCCTCCTTGGCGCTGGTGTCGCCGGCCGCCGCGGCACGGGCCAGGCGCGCCTCCTGGTCCCGGGTGAGCAGCGGGATGCGATTGATCTCGCGCAGGTACCGCGCGAGGACGCTGTCGTCGGTGGATGTCTCTCTTGGCATGCTTTCTTTCCTTGGGAGCCTGTGAAGCAAGATGCGTGCCACCCTGGGGATGCCGCCCCGATGGCAGTATCTCTTTACCGTTGCTGTAGTTTGAGTTGGGCGTCGGCGCGTTGCGCGCCATCGCAGTGGGTCACAATGACCCGGCTGCCCCATTATCGGCATGATTGCGGGTCAGATTTACCCGAATCGGCGCCGCGCGCCCGGATTCTCGTCCGGTGTTGACGACCCTGCCGGCCGGTCGTATATTCGGCAGCGATCAATCAAACAAGGCGCCAACGGCTTCGGCCCGGCGCTACACCCCATCCAAACAGCGAGGAAGCTCACAATGAAGATTCAGCCCATCGGCGACAGAATCCTGGTCAAGACTGTCGACGCGGAGACGCAGACCGCGGGCGGTATCTACATTCCCCAGACCGCCCAGGAGAAGACCCAGGAAGGGGTCGTGCTGGCGATCGGCGACGACGACGAGATCAAGGTCAAGGTGGACGACAAGATCATCTACGACAAGTACGCGGGCACCACCATCAAGGTGGAGGGTGAGGAGCAACTCATCATCAAGGCCGCCGACGTACTGGCGGTCGTCGCCTAGCGCGCGACCTGCGCCGCATCTGCGCCACGCCGGCCCGCTTCCCCCGGGGAGCGGGCCGGCTGCAGGTCACCGGGCGGAGCCGGTGAGCCGGATCGAGTACGTCGTGCGATTTCGTTGCGCAGCCGTTTGACCTGCGCGCCGGCGGCGGCAAGCGATTGCCGGTCGCCAAGGCGTTCGTAGACCGGTATCTCCTGCCCGGTCCGTATGCGTAGCGCCTCAGCCAGTTCGCCGCGCGCCTCCAGGATGCCGGCGACCCGTCCTTTGGTGATGGCCGCCGCGCGCGCGTCCCCAAGGCGTTCGTAGACCGGTATCTCCTCTTCGGTGCGTATGCGCAACGCCTCGCCCAGATCGTCGTGCCCGGTCCGCCGTTCCAGCCGCACCGGCATCGGCGCCTGAAAGGCTTGAATCCGCACGGTGCGCTGGCCGGACGGGGGACCGTCCGTTATCACGGCGTCACGCGCCTCCAGGATGCCGGCGGCCCGGCCTTTGGCGATGGCCGCCGCGCGCGCGTCTCCAAGGCGTTCGTAGACCGGTATCTCCTCTTCAATGCGTATGCGCAACGCCTCATCCAGTTCGCCTTTGGCCTGCCGGACGTCGGCGACCTTACCCTTCGTGATGGCCAGTGAACGAGCGTCTCCAAGGCGTTCGTAGACCGGAATCTCCTGCTCGGTCCGTATGCGCAGAGCCTCGTCCAATTCGCCGCGAGCCTGCCGGAGGTCTGCGATGCGCCCATTGGTAACTGCCAGCGAACGCGTATCCCCCATCCGGCCGAACACCGGTAGCAGCTCTTCCGTGTAGACGCGCAGCGCCTCGGCCAGTTCATCGCGTACTTGCAGAATGTCGGCGATCTTGCCTCTGGCGATGGCCAGCGAGCGCGCGTCGCCAAGACGCTCGTAGACCGGTATCTCCTCCTCAAGGCGTATGCGCAGAGCCTCGTCCAATTCGCCGCGAACTTGCAGGATATCGGCGATCTTTCCTTTGGTAATGGCCAGCGAGCGCCGGTCACCAAGGAGTTCGTAGACCGGTATCTCCTCCTCAATGCGTATGCGCAACGCCTCGTCCAGTTCGCCGCGGGCTTGCAGGATACCGGCGACCTTGCCTCTGGCAATGGCCAGTGAGCGCGCGTCATCAAGGAGTTTGTAGACCGGTATCTCCTCCTCAATACGAATGCGCAGCGCTTCGTCCGGTTCGCCGCGGACTTGCAGGATGTCGGCGATCTTGCCCTTGGTAACGGCCAGCGAGCGCCGGTCACCAACGCGTTCGTAGACCGGAATCTCCTCTTCAACGCGAATGCGCAGCGCCTCGATCAGTGCGCCGCGCGCCTCCAGTATGTCGGCGACCCTGCCCTTGGCGATGGCCAGCAAACGCGCGTCCCCAAGGCGTTCGTAAACCGGAATCTCCTCCTCGGTGCGTATGCGCAACGCCTCGTCCAGATCGCCGCGCGCCTGCAGGATACCGGCGATACGCCCCCGAGCAATGGCGCGACGCCGGTGATCGTCCATGACCGCAAGCGCCTGCAGAGCGCTCGAGTAGGAGCGCTCCGCAGCAAACGTTTCGCCCTCGGATTGCTGCAAGTCACCCATCTCGATGAGCAGGTCTACGTCCACCTGCCGCAGTGTCGGGCGCGTACCGAGATACCGTTGTACTTCCGCCAAGCGCTCCCGGCGCTTGGGCGACTCCGCGGCGTAGCGGTCTATTGGGATCGAGTGCGAATCAAGACGATCGGTGAACGCCGGCAATGTGAAGTCGAACACGCCGGAGCACCACGCCCAGACATCGGCCGCACCGGTCGCCACCGCACGCACGTCGCGCGCGCGAATCCACGTCAACAGCGGGCGCCGGCAGCGCGCAGCCAGCGCTTCCCGGCGGTAGTTCAGCCGCCGCAACAGATTGTCCAGCCCCTCCGGCCATTGTTCCAGGCCACTGAGCTGCACCGGACCGCCGTACTCGTCATCGCCCAGCCGTTCGAACAGCTCCTCGGTGCCGACGCGGGCAACAGGATCTATGGCCACATGCAGCCGTGCGTCCAGCAGTCCCGCCAGAAAGGAGGCCGCAGTGTTGCGGTAAGCGCTATCGGAATAGGTGAGCAAGCAGAGGGTGAACGAGCGTCGGTGTTCTACCAGCCGGCGGAGCTTGAGCAGCACGCCGGAATGCTCCGAACGGAGCGGCCACGCGGTGGTTTCACTCACCGGAATCGATGGCGTCTCGCGCCGATCGGTATTCCGGCGTGGTCCGAATTACCGGATGGCTGCGCCAGTAGAACTCGTTGTACTCCAACAGGGCCAGGTTGTAGAGCAGGTCATTGACGCGTCCGGCGTCTGCCTGCGGCGGCTGCCCGGCGTCGATCGCCGCCAGCAGCCGGTAGTCGTCCGGTCTCAGGAAGCGCCGGTAGTGAGCCGCCATCTCGCGGACCGCTCGACGAGCCGACGGGCCATCGAACCGGTCGTGTTCGGCATGCTTGAAGGCGTTCAAGAGCAGCTCCAGCAGATCCCGCGGGTGGCCTCCGCCGTGCTCGATCAGATAGTCAGCGACGCCGGCGTCGAACAGTTCGGGTGCGGCGCGGCGGTGCAACATGCGGCGTAGCGCGTCATACCCTTCGTCACGCCGGGCGCCGCCGCTGTTCGCTACCTTGATCATCGGCAAGCCGAAAATGTCCGTAAAGTTCTGCCGTACGTCGGTACCCTCGTAAGCCAGACGAACCGGCGCGCAATAAACGAATACGCCGCGCACCTGCTGCAGTTGATGAACGTCGGCGACAAAGAACGCGTGCGCGTCCTCGCCGCCCAGACGATCGGTGCCGTCGACCACGAACAGTATACGGCGGCCTATCATTTCCTCGGCGGCGTCTATCAGTTGATTGAACCCTTCCGAGAAATCGGTAAAGTGGTTCTTGAGTGTGCGTCTCAGGTCTACCTTGTAGGTGGCGTCGTTCTTGAATGCGGTACTGATTTGAGCGAATACTCTGGCCAGAAACGGTAGTCCCACGTCGGCCTTGGCGCCGGCCTTGGCTTCCATCGCGAACGTGCTGGTCTGCGCCGTCGTCTCGATGCGCTCCGTAAACCAGTCTTGGAGCTTGCGCAAGTAAACCATTTCAACTCGGATATTGTCGTCATCGAGTTTCGCGGTGAGTCTGCCCGCCAAGTGAAGCAGCGTATCCTCGTACCGCAGGTTGTTGACGTCCAGATCCTGCGCCGCGTCAGCGAACACCACGTAATAGAGATCGCCGTGGTGGAGCTCCCGGGCGATGCGGCGAAGCTCGGTGCTCTTGCCGCAGCCGCGGTGCCCGCAGAACAGGTAGTAACCGCGGTCAGGCGCCGTCAGCTTTCGTTTGGCGCGGTCGACGCCGAGCTTCCTGCAGATTCGGTTCAGGCTGTACTCGCCGCGCGCCGCTTCGGTATCGACCCAGCGCGGGTCACGGTCGCCGTCGAGGTGCTCATCGAGCTGCAGGCTCCGATTGACCTCCCAGATGTCGCGCGGCGGCTCGTAGGCCATCTCCATCCTGTCTTCCGGTAGTGTCCATGCGCCCCGGCCGCCAGTCAACGAGGCCGGCGCCGGAGAGCGCGCGGGTCGGCGCTGAAGCCGGTTGTCCCCCGTCGCCCGGATCGGTAGGATTACGAGCGGACATGGATGCGTTCTTCAACCGGGTGGAGCGGGTCATCAGGACACTGCTCAAGCCCGACGGCGGGACGGGCCGGCAGCGGACCGACCGGTTCTATACGGAGGCGTGGGAGGAGCTGGAGGAGTACCTGCGCACCGGCGAGTCGGGCGGCCGGTCCGCGAACGCGGGCGCCGGCGCAGGCGGCGGCGGGTCCGCCGGGGCGGACCGGGCCGGCGACGGTTCACGGCCGGACGCGCAGGACTACCGCAACCTGGAGCTGGAGCCGGGCGCCGACTTCGAGACGGTCAAGCGGGCGTACCGGCGGCTCATGCGCACCTACCATCCCGACCGGTACGCGGACAACCCCGAACGGCAGCGGGTCGCCACCGAGATCTCCGCAAAGCTCAACGCCTCCTTCAACCGCATCCGCGCGGCTTCCGGGACGCCGTAGCGGCCCGCGCCGTAGCGGCGGTCAGCCGGCCGGCGGGGCGGCGTCGAGCTGGTATTCGGCCAGCTTGCGGTGCAGGGTCTTGCGGCCGATGCCGAGCATCTCGGCGGTGCGCGTCTTGTTGCCCTTGCAGGCGGCCAGGGTGTACCGGACCATCTCCTTCTCGACGTCCTCCAGCGTGCTGCCGACCGGCAGACGGACGTAGGCGCTGCCCGATTCCTCGCGGATGTGCGGCGGCAGGTCGGCGGCCGTGATCATCGATCCGCGCGCCATCACCACCGCGCTCTCGATGCCGTTGCGCAGCTCGCGCACGTTGCCGGGCCAGTGGTAGTCCCAGAGGCGCTGACTGGCCTTGGCGTCGAAGCCGTCGATCCGCTTGCCGTTCTCTTCGGCGAGCGCCTTGAGCGCGGCGGCGGCCAGCACCGGAATGTCCTCGCGGCGCTCACGCAGCGGCGGCATGCGGATGTTGACGACGTTGAGCCGGTAGAACAGGTCGTCCCGGAACCGTCCCGCGGCGGTCTCCGCCGGCAGGTCGCGGTTGGTCGCGGCGATCACGCGCACGTCGACCTCGATCCGTTCCTCGCCGCCGACCCGCTCGAACGCGCGGTCCTGCAGGACGCGCAGCAGCTTGATCTGCACGCCGGAGCTGATCTCGCCGATCTCGTCCAGGAAGATGGTGCCGGTGTGGGCCAGCTCGAACCGCCCGCGCTTGCGGCCGGCCGCGCCGGTGAAGGCGCCCTTCTCGTGACCGAACAGCTCGCTCTCCAGCAGCGTCTCCGCCAGCGCCGCGCAGTGCACCTTGACCAGCGGCTGCTCGGCGCGCGGCGACAGCCGGTGAATCGATTCGGCCACCAGCTCCTTGCCCGACCCGCTCTCGCCGGTGATCAGCACCGAGGCGCGGGTCGGCGCCACCTGCTCGACCATCTCCAACACCCGGCGCATCGCCGGGCTGTTGCCGAGCAGTCCGCGCGACGACTGCTGCCGCTCCAGCTCGCGGCGCAGCTCGCGGTTGGAGAGGGTGAGCTTCCGTTCGGCCAGCGCGCGCCGCACCAGCAGGCCGAGCCGGTCCAGGTTGACCGGCTTCTCCAGGAAGTCGTAGGCGCCGTCGTGCATCGCCTGCACCGCGACCTCCACCGTGGCGTGGCCGGTCAGGATGATCACCCGCACCGACGGGTGCTGCTTGACCGCCTGTTTCAGAAGCTGATCGCCGGACATGCGTGGCATGCGCAGATCGGCGATGACCAGGTCGATCTCCTCGGCGGCCATCACGTTGAGCGCCTCGCGCCCGTCGGCGGCGGTCGCCACCGCGTGGCCGTCGAGCTCCAGCGCCCGGCGCAGCCCTTCGCGGATGTTCCGTTCGTCGTCGACGACCAGGATCGTGGTCTTCATCCCGCTACCGCCTGGAACTCAAGCATACGCCGCGCGTGCGGCGAGACCGGAATGCGCGCTCGGAAGGTGGCGCCGGCCCCCGGCTTGGAGGTCACCTCGATGTCGCCGGCGTGCTCCCTGATGATCTTGTAGGTGAGCGTCAGGCCGAGCCCGGAACCGAACTCCCGAGTCGTGAAGTACGGCTCGAAAATCTTGTCGGTAATGTCGTCGGGGATGCCGGTGCCGGTGTCCCGGACCGTGATGCAGATGCGCTCGCCCTCAAGCGCCGTGCCGACCGTCAGCGTGCCGCCCGCCGCCATGGCCGCCTGGGCGTTCTTGACCAGGTTGAGCAGCGCTTCGCGCAGCAGGCGCTCGTCGATCTGCGCCGGCGGCAACCGCGCCGCCAGCTTCTCCACCACCCGTATGCCGCTGGCGTTGAGCTCGGGGCGGAGGAACGCAAGCAGCGGCCGCAGCACGTCGTTGACGTCGCCTTCGCGCAGCTCCGAGTTCATGGGCCGCACCGCGAACAGGAAATCGACCACGATCTTGTTGAGCCGCTGAATCTCCTCGGTCATGGTGCGCAGGCTCTGGTCGATCTCGGCCGGCGCCGTCCGCAGGCCGCGCATGGCGCGCTGGATCAGCTGCAGGTGGATGCTCATCGACGTGAGGGGGTTGCGAATCTCGTGCGCGACGCCGGCGGCCAGCGTGGTCATGGACGCCAGGTGCTCGGCCCGGCGCAGCCGCGCCGCCTCCGATCGGCGCTCGGTGACGTCGGCCACCACGATCACGCTGCCCTGAATGCGCCGGCCGCGCACCAGCGGCGCGATGGTGATCTCCAGCGTCGCGGCGTGGGCGCCCTCCAGCGTGAACTCGCCGTCCAGGACCCGGTCGGAACCGATCAGGCTGTCGCGCAGGAACGCGGCCACCTGTTCGTCGTCGACCACCTGCCAGACCGCGCGGCCGGTCAGCTCGTCGGCCGCGAACGGCAGCAGCCGCTCGGCCGCCTTGTTGATCAGGTTGATGAGGTGCGCGTCGTCCAGGACGATGATGCCGTCGGTCATCGACTCCAACACCATCGCCAACAGGTCGTTGTCGGCCGCCAGACCGCGCAGCAGCGTGCCGGCCTGCATCGGGTCGAGGCGGTCGAGCCGTTCGATCGCCTTCTGATAGAAGCGGCTCACCAGCGCCTCATCGGCGGTTCGCCGCCGGCCGCCATGCGGCGCGCAATGTCGGCGATGGTCGCCTCCGGGCCCATGTTCATGGTCTTCACCCTCCATGCCGCGTCGTCGAGAAATCGATACCAGCGCTCGATGCGCCGCACCTCGGCGGCGCGCTCCGGCGACCGGAGCAGGGTTCGCAGGTGCTCCGAGCACGCCTGCAGGAACGCGAACCCCGCGTCCCGGTCGGCCGCCGGGACGGCGCCGGCGCCCGAACCGCCGGCTACCGATCCGTCGGCGTCCGCGCCGCCCGCCAACGCAGTATCGCAGAACCGCGCCGCGGCGCGCTGCAGATCGGCGGACGCGCCGGCGGACCCGCCGGCGGATTCGCCGGTGGAGGCGGCCGCCGTACCGCCGCCGGCCAAGTAGCCGGCCACCGTGCCCGCGGCGGCCTGCGGGTCGCCGAACACCTCCGCGATCACGCGGCGCTGATCGTCCCGGCTCCGGTCGCCGAACCGGTAGCGCGCCAGCCGTGACAGCAGGGTGGGGATGAGCGCCTGCGGTGACGGAGCGGTAAAGATGAAGTGGGTGCGCCGCGGCGGCTCTTCGACCGTGCGCAGCAGCGCGTTGGACGCCGGCTCCGGCAGCCAGCGCCGCACCTCCACGATGATCACCTTGACGCCCGGCGTCGCCACCCGCGCCCAGGTTTCGATGGCGCGCACGGCGTTCACCGACACCGCCTCCAGGTTCGCCGCGCGCGCCACGTCGGCCGCGGCGTCCGCCGCCCCGCCGGTGCGCGACCGCTCCAGCCGCTCCTCCAGGTCGGCGACCCGGGACCGCAGGCGGCGCAACCGCGGCTCGGAGCCGGTCCAGAGCAGATTGTCGAACCGGCGGGTCAGGGTGCGCACCGAGCGCGCGAACAGCTCCTCGGCCGCCGGCGCGGCGCGGCCGAGCGCCGCCGACGCGGCGGCGATCTCGGCGGCGAAGTCGCGGCTGCCGAGCATCAGCACGTGCGGGTCGAGCAGCGCGCGGTGGCTGCCGCACGACGGGCAGCGGCAATCCGGCGGAGCGCCGGCCGCGCAGTTAAGCGCCCGGCCGACCTCCAGCGCCGCCGTCAGCTTGCCGGCGGCCGGCGGTCCCTCGAACAGGACGGCCGGCGGGAGCGATCCGTCCCGCACCGCTTCACTCAGGCGCGCCGCCACGCCGGCGTGGCCGATGAGGCCGTCAAACATCGATCGCGCCCTCCAACACGCCCTCGACCGCCGGCGGGCCGATCCCCAGAAACCGCTCGGCCATCTGCGCCGCGACGCTCCCCTCCAGGACCGCGGCGACCTCGAACCACGGCTGGGCGTGCAGGCCGGCAACCAGCACGGCGCCGATGACCGCCCCTTCGGCGACGCCGAGCGCCACGCCGAACAGGTGATCGAGCTGCTGCAGACGCAGGGTGCGCGACAGGCGCTGGAAGAGATGCCCCACCAGCTTGCACACCGCGTAGGTCGCCAGGAAAAGCGCCAGAAAGGCGATGATCTTGTTCCAGAACGAATCGCTGCCGACCGCCGTATCGACGTAGGCGCTTGCCGGGACCACCAGCACCGCCGCCGCCGCGATACCGGCGACCACCGACGCCACGCCGAACACCTCCGCCACGAAGCCGCGGATGCCGGCGCGTATCATCAGGATCAGGGTGAGCAGGATGATCACCACGTCCAGGGTGCCGAGCTCGGCCAGCACCGCGGCCGCGCCGTCCACCACGCCCGGCAGGCGATCGAGCAGCCCCTCCATGAACTCCGTCATCCGCACTCCGCCATCAGGTCAACTCAGGCATCAGGTCACCCCAGCCGTCCGGCGCGCAGTGTGTGCCGCACCGCGGCTTCGGTGGCGTCCGGCCGATCCAGCGACCGGATCGCGGCGGCCATCCGCGCGCGGAGCCGATCGTCGGTCAAGCGGCCGGCGCAACGCAACAACCCGGAGGCGGTCTGCGCCCCCGGCTGCAGCACCAGCGCGCCGCCGGCCGCGGCGGCCAGGCGGGCGTTGGATATCTGCTCGCCGCGGCTGGCGGTGCGCGGCAGCGGCACCAGCACGGCGGCGGCGCCGGTGGCGGCGAACTCGGCGAGCGCGGTGGCGCCGGCGCGGCTCACGGCAAGGTCGGCGGCGGCCAGCAGGTCGGGAAACTCCCGGTCGAAGTATGGCCGCGCCCGGTAGCGCGGCTCGTCGACGGGGCGCTCGCCGTGGTGGCGGCCGGTCTGATGGACGACCATCCAGTCGCGGATCAGCTCCGGCTTGGCTTCCCCCACCATGCGATTGAGCGTCACGGCGCCGAGGCTGCCGCCCAGCACCAGCATGACCCGCGTACCTTCGCCGGCGCCGAGCAGCGCCCGGCCGCGGCGGCGGTCGCCGGCGCGCAGCGCCGCCCGCACCGGCAGCCCGGTGAGCCGGGCGCGCGCCGGCAGCGGCAGCCCGGCCGCCGCCGCCGGCCAGGAGAGCAGCACCCGCCGGGCGGCCAGGGAGATGATCCGGGTCGCCAGCCCCGGCGTGCTGTCCGATTCGTGCGTGACGACCGGTATGCCGAGCAGCGCCGCAGCGGCCGCCGGCGGCACGCTGGCGAAGCCGCCCTTGGCGAACAGCACGCAGGCGCCTTCGCGGCGCAGGATGCGCGCCGCGGCCAGGACCCCCGCTCCGGTGCGGCCGACGTCGGTGACGTTGCGCACCGAGGCGTATCGGCGCAATTTACCGGCAGGAACCGCATGGAAGTCGATGCCGGCCGCGCGCACCAGACGGGTCTCCAGCGCGCCGCGCGCGCCGAGCCAGAAGACGCGCAGGCCGCGCTCCCGCAGCACGCGCGCCACCTCCAGACCGGGATGGACGTGACCGGCGGTGCCGCCGCCGGCCAGCGCTACCGCCGCGGCCGGCATTGCCTGCTCCCGCGCCGCCGCGCGCCGTATGTACTGGCGGCGTCTCTGCTCCTGCTTCCGTTCCTGCCGCCGGCGGCCGGGGCGGAAGGGGCCCCGTGTCTGCCATCCGGCCACACCGCCGGCGGCGCCAAGGGCGGCAAGCTGCCGGCGGTGCAGCGAGCCACCGGCAGCCTGACCTGCATGCCGGCCGACACGGCGTTGGGGCGGGAGGTGCACGAACGGTTCGCCGCCATGGAGCCGAGCCATGCGTTCGAGACGCGCGGCGACATAAGGATCGACGGCGCCACCACCGCCGACCTGTACGACGCGTTGCACGCGATCAGCACCCTGGCGGGCATCCGGTACTTCTCGGTCTGGCACCGGGAGGAGCGGGTCCTGTTCACCGCCGCGCACGCCATCGACGGGACCGGCGCCGCGGCCGCGGACCCGATTCCGTCGCCCGGCGGCCATGACGTGGCGTACGCGCTGGTCGAAGACGCCCGGTTCGGCGCCACGCCGTTCCGGCTGGAGTACCGCACCGAGGACGACGCCGTGCTGCTTTTCGTCAGCAACCTGCTCGGACTCAACCTGTTGATGATTCCGCTGATCGACCCCGAGCGGTTGCTCATCGCCCTGCTGATCGCCCCCGCCAGCGGAGACCGGCCGCGCACGCTGTACGGACTGGTCGCCGCGCAGGCGCCGGTGGTGCCGTTCCTGGAGGACCTGGTGGAAGCGTCGCTCCGCAACCGCCTGGCGGCGATGGTCGAGTGGATCCGCGCGCGCGCGTCCGCAGTCGCCGGACAGCGGGATGACACCGGCTCAAAGGCCCGCGCCGGCGCCGGCGCCGCGCAGAGCTAACTGCGAAAAGCCGATCAGCGACCCGATCAACGCTCCGAACAGGTTGATCCACTTGAGGTGGCGGGCGATCACGGCCAGCAGGATACGCTCCACGTCGCGCACCTCCAGGCGGTCGATGCGGTCTATCACCAGCCGCTCCACGTCGAGCGCGGCGACCATCGCCGGAACCTGCTGCACCAGCATCCGTTCCGCGTGGCCGGCGACCGCGCCGTCGAGCGCCGCCTTGGCGCCGTCGTCGATGGCGAGCAGCTCCGCAAGGGTGACGTCGCCCGACTCGGCCAGCCGGTCGACCGCGGCGCCGACCTGCGCCGCCACCGAGCGGGCGGTCTGATCGTCGGAAAGATAGCCGAGCAATCGCTTCGAGACCTCGTCCACGGTATCGGTCACCGACACGCCAAGGTAACGCGCGGCGAGCTCCGCGACCGGCGTCGCGCCGTGCTCCTCCAGGAACCGCCGCATCACGGTTTCGGTCAGGGCGGCCAGCGGCCCGGCCGCCAGGGATTCCCAGAGGTCGGCGATGCGCTGCGCGGCCGAATCCGGCAACACCTCCGCCAGCGGCCGGTCGCGCACCCCGTCGAGCCATTCGCGCAGCGCTTCCTGCATGTGCGCCGCCACCTCCGGGTCGTTGGCGGTCTGCTCCAGCTGGCGCAGCCCGTCATCGACGATCTGCGGCATACGTTCGCGCAGCTGACGGTCGTACTGCGCCGCCCGGATGAACAGCGTCTGCATCAGGTTGAGCCGGTCGATCGCGTTACTCAGCAGGATACGCCCGCGCGTCTCCAGTTCCCCGCGCATGGCGGGGCGCCGCAGCCAGCCGATCAGCTCGCGCATCAGCGGCGGCGCGATCGCCGGCAGCAGGCCGATGACGCGCTCGGCCAAGGCCGGCGACAGCAGGTCGCCTACCGTAGCGCCCGGCCGCGCCGCGGCGTCGCTCACCGCCCGGCCGATCCGCCGCCCCACCTCCGGATCGGACAGCCGGGGGATGAGCCGGCCGACGAAGGCGGACAGATTGAGGTCGGCCGCCACCTGACCCAGCGTGCGGCTGCCGGCGGTCTCCACCGCGCGCCCGATCAGTCCCCGCAGCGCGTAGATGAAGTCGCGCGAGCGGAACAGCTGGTGGAGCAGCGTGGTGACCCCGCGTTCGATCTGCGGCCGCGCGCCCCGCACCGCCGCCGCCAGCTTCCGTACCGGCATGTTGAGCAGATCGGCGGTAATCGCGCCGAGCGGCTGACGCAACCGCGCGGAGAAATCGGGACGCTGCAGATGAGCGCGGATCGCGTCGGCGGTGAGCAGCTCGCGCGCGACCACCCCGGCGATGTTGCGCGCCAGCTGGCGCCGCTGGCGCGGGATCACGCCCGGCGTGAGCGGCACCGGGACGCCGAGCACGCGCTTCTGCCGCAACGGGCGGAACAGCATGCGGATCGCCACGTAGTTGGTGGCGTAGCCTATGACGGCGCCCATGAGCGGCGGCAGCGCCCAGGTCCGGCCCCAGGCCAGCAGGTCATCGAACGGGACGTTCAACGGATCGGTTTCCGGCGGGTCCGAGCGCTCAGGAGCCGTCCGCACCGGCGGCCGGAGCGGACGCCGGGGCGGGGGCGCCGCCGGTCTCACCGGCGCCCTCGTCGGCGCCGGCGGCGTCGTCCGTGCCGGCCTGCACGGCCACGTCCGTGATGAAGGCGCCGAACGTCCAGCCGCGCACGCCGTTGTGGTTGACCTGATACCAGTAGTCGGTCTGCCCGTCGACCTCCACCGCTTCCGGCGCCCGCATCAGCACCTCGACGCGGGTCCCTTCCGGCAGCCACGACAACACCTGACCGTTCAACGTCGGCTCGCTGCGCAGGCGCAACACCTCGGCGTGGACGACCGCCCACCGAGTCGACATGGCCAGCACCGGAGTCGGCGGCAGGTCGAGGGCGGGCCGGACCTGCGGCGCCTGGCACGCCGCGACCGCCGCCCACGTGGCCGCCATAGCCACTGCCAGCGCCGCCCCCCGCGGCGCCGCGCGGGCGCAGGCGCCCTTCACGTGCGCCCCCGCGGCGCCGCGCCCGCTCCGGCGGCCCGCCGCGGCGCTCGCGGCTGCGCCGCTCACTTCCGCCCCCCGCGGCGCCGGCTTCGCCGCGCCCGGCCGGCCTCGGCCCCCTGACCGCTCCGGCCGTTGCCGGCGGCCGCGGCCGGCGCCCCGCCGTCCGCCTTGAGGCGCTCGATCTCGTCGCGCAGGACCGCGGCGCGCTCGAACTCCAGCGCCTCGGCCAGTTCCAACATTTCCCGCTCCAGCGCGCCGATCAGCTCGGCGCGCTGCTCCGGCGCCTGCACGTCATACTCGCTGCGGCGTATCTGCAGGTCGCGCTCCTCGGCGTCCCGCTTCTCGTCCGCCTTGCGGACCAGGAGCTGCTGCACGTCCTTTCTGACGCTGGTCGGCGTGATGCCGTGGCGGCGGTTGTGCGCCGTCTGGATCGCGCGGCGGCGCTCGGTCTCCGCTATCGCCTCCCGCATCGCCTCCGACTCGGAGTCGGCGTACATCAACACGGTGCCGTTCACGTGGCGGGCGGCGCGGCCGATGATCTGGATCAGCGACGTGGCCGAGCGCAGAAAGCCGATCTTGTCGGCGTCCAATATGGCGATCAGCGACACTTCGGGAAGATCGAGCCCTTCGCGCAGCAGGTTGACGCCGACCAGGACGTCGTATTCGCCCGCGCGCAGATCGCGCAGCAGCTCCACGCGCTCGACCGTCTCCACCTCCGAATGGAGGTAGCGCACGCGCAGTCCGATCTCGGCCAGATAGGATGACAGGTCCTCGGACATGCGCTTGGTGAGGGTGGTGACCAGGCACCGTTCGCCGGCGTCGACCCGCGCGCGTATCTCCCCGTACAGATCGTCGATCTGGCCCTCGCTCGGCCGCACGTGAATCTGCGGATCGAGCAGGCCGGTCGGCCGGATCACCTGCTCGGCCACCCGGCCGGACAGCGACAGCTCCTTCGGCCCCGGCGTGGCGGAGACGAACAGCACGCGGCCCACCAGCGCTTCGAACTCCTCATAGGTGAGCGGCCGGTTGTCGAGCGCCGACGGCAGGCGGAAGCCGTGCTCGACCAGCGCCCGCTTGCGCGAGCGGTCGCCCTCGAACATGCCGCGCAGCTGCGGCAGGGTGACGTGCGACTCGTCGACGATCGTCAGAAACCCCTCCGGCAGAAAGTCGATCAGCACCCCCGGACGCTCGCCCGGCGCGCGGCCGCTCAGGTGCCGGGAGTAGTTTTCGATGCCGGGGCAGAAGCCCATCTCCTGCAGCATCTCCAGGTCGTATTCGGTGCGGGTCTGCAGGCGCTGCGCCTCCACCATGCGGTCGGCGGCGCGCAGCTCGGCCAGCCGTTCGGCAAGCTCGGCGCGGATCGCCGCGGCGGCGGCGCGGATGCGCTCCTGCGGGGTGACGAAGTGCTTGGCCGGATAGATGGCGCAGTAGTCGAGGTCGGCCAGCGCCGTGCCGTTGAGCGGGTCGATGCGGCGGATGCGCTCCACCTGATCGCCGAAGAACTCCACGCGCACCGCCTGTTCCGAATAGGACGGAAATATCTCCAGCACGTCGCCGCGCACCCGGAACGTGGAGCGGTCGAGCACGGCGTCGTTACGCTCGTACTGCACCGCCACCAGATCGCGCAGCAGCCCGCGCAGGTCGAGGGTGTCGCCGAGCCGCACCTGCAGACGCATCTCCCGAAAGTCGCGCGGACTGCCGAGTCCGTAGATGCACGATACGGTCGCCACCACGATCGTATCGCGCCGCTCGACCAGCGAGGTGGTGGCCGACAGGCGCATGCGTTCGATCTCGTCGTTGATCGAGGCGTCCTTTTCAATATAGAGGTCGCGGGAGGCGACGTACGCCTCCGGCTGGTAGTAGTCGTAATAGGAGACGAAGTACTCCACCGCGTTGCCGGGAAAGAAGTCCTTGAACTCGCGGAAGAGCTGCGCGGCCAGCGTCTTGTTGTGCGACAGGACCAGCGTCGGCAGCTGGCACGCCTCCACGATCTTGGCCATGGTGAAGGTCTTGCCCGATCCGGTCACCCCCTTGAGGGTGTGGAACCGGTCGTCTCCGGCCAGCCCCGCGGCGATCGCCTCGGCCGCGCGCCGCTGATCGCCGGCCGGCTGAAACGGCGCGTGGACGGCGAACCGGTTCACTGCGGCCGTTCGCTCAGCACCACCGACAGATCGAGGAACCGGCCGCCGCGCTGCACGGTCACCGCCACCTTCTGGCCCGGCTTGTTGTCCTCCAGTGCGGCCCGCAGGTCGCCGGACCCGTCGATCGACCGGCCGTCGACCTCGACGATGACGTCGCCGCCGACGAAGAACACCTGCTGGCCCCAGCGGACCTGGCGCGTGCCGCCGCGCAGGCCGGCCCGGGCGGCGTTGGAGCCGGCCCGCACCGAAGAGACCAGCATGCCATCGCCGCGCGGCAGGCCGAGCCGCCGCGCCAAGCGTTCGTTGAGCGCCATCAGCTGCGCGTCGATCCAGCCGCGCCGCACCGCGCCGTGCTCCATCAGTTCGGGCAACACGCGGCGGGCGGTGGCGATCGGCACCGCGAAGCCTATGCCGGTCGATACGCCGGTGGGAGAGAAGATCATGGTGTTGATGCCGATCATGCGGCCGTTCGCGTCCAGGAGCGGGCCGCCGGAGTTGCCCGGATTGATCGCCGCGTCGGTCTGGATCATCTCCTGGATGATGAGTCCGTCGTCGGCCTGCACCGGCCGGCCGAGTCCGGAGACGATGCCGGTGGTGAGCGAGCGGTCCTGTCCGAACGGGTTGCCGATCGCCAGCACCTTCTGTCCGACGCGCAGATCGTTCGAATCCCCGAACGGCGCGACCGTCAGCAGCATGTTCCCGGGCTCGAAGCGGATCACCGCCAGGTCGTTTTCCGGGTCCATGCCGACGACCTGCGCCTCGTGTTCGCTGCCGTCCCACAGCGTGACCGAAAGCCGCGCCGCGTTCCTGACCACGTGGTGGCTGGTCAGCACGTGGCCGTCGCCGTCGATGATCACGCCCGATCCGTTGTCGGAGCGGGGAACCGGGCGGTACCGGTAGACGGAGCTGCCGACCGCGGCGACGTGGACCACGCTCTCGCTCAGCGCGTCGTAGATGGCGATGTTGTTGCGCTCATCGGGCGAGTAGTAGCGCCCGCTCACGGTCGACTCCGTCCACTGCACCGGCTGGGCGGCGACCGCCTGCTGCGGCTGCCGGGCGCCGAGCGCCGCCGCGCCGCCCGCGCCGTCCCCGGCGGCGAGCAGCCCCAACCCGACCCCGGCCAGGGTGAGCGCAACGCCGGCCGCCGCCGCGCCCGCCAGACGGCCGGCGCGTCCGGCCGCCCCGCCGCGGCGGTAGCCGGTCACGGCGCCGCGGCTCCGGTGAGCTCGGCCCAGACCGCGTGGCGCTTGGCGACCTCCTTGTAGTGGTCGGTCTGCGACACGTTCAACGGGTTGGCAAAGCGCAGCTGGTCGACCGGCCGCTCCGACTCCGCGCGCAGGTTCCAGTCCCCGGAGCCGCTCATGGCGTCCGGGGCGTGGTCCCAGGTCGGCTGCGCATTGCGCTGCGTGCGGTTGAACAGGAACTTGATCATGTGCCGCCGCCGCGGCGAGCGGTTGGCGGCCGTGCCGTGCCAGAGGTCGTAGTGGGTGATGGCGAACGCGCCGGCCCGCACCACCAGCGGGACCTGGCCGCGGATGTTGGTGTAGGTGCGCATGCGGTCGGTCGGCGCGTTGCGGAAGTGGGTGCCGGGGACCACGATGGTCGGCCCCATGTCGCCGGTCACGTCGGCCGGGTAATAGAGCCCCAGGAAGCGGTCCAGGCCGGCGCCGCGCGCGTTCTTGCCGTCCTGGTGCCACGGCATCGACGGGCTGCCCGGCTCCTTGCAGTGCCAGTGGCGGTGCTCCATGACCCGGTAGTCCCGGCCCGCCAAGCTGGTCATGGCGCCCCGCACCAGCGGGTGTTGAAGCACCGCGCGGAGCTCCGGCACCGCGTCGGTGATGGCGTCGCCGGGGTTGGACCGCATCTCGTCCAGGGCGGCGGCGATCCGTTCGTTGACGCCGGCCGGCAGGTCGAGCTGCAGCAGCAGATAGCCGCGCACGATGAAGCCGGTCACGGCGCGGTCGTCAAGCAACGCCGGCGGAGCGGCCGCCGCGGCGCTCATTCGCGCGCCTCCGGTCCGGCTGCGTCCGGTCCGGCGGCCTCCGGCGGGTCGACCACCTCCATCTTCTGCAGCACGAACTCGTAACCGATCATATCGAGGTCGTCGTCGTCATAGGCGGCCTGGTGCAGCGGGAACTGCACGATCTGCCAGCCGTCGCACACCGCATCGTGCACGGACCGGTACGGCGACTCCGGCGGGTCGACGTCGATCTCCACCGAGAAGCCGGGCACCGGTTCGTAGACGGTGAGGTCCAGGATCGGGGAGAGGACGTTGGGCGTCTGCGCGTGGACATACATCAGGCGCTGCTTGGGCTGTGCCGACTGCCGCGTTCCCATCGCTCAAACCCTCCCGGAGCGTACTGATCATACGCCGCGCGCCGCACGCGGGACAAGGCGCGCCGGCGCCGGCCGGCCAGGTCCGGCGATCGCACCGCGCTCATTCCACCGCTCCGCCGGTCAGACCGAAGCGGCGGCGCAGCCCCTCCAGCGAGAAGCCGCCGCCGCGCACGAAGTCGATCATCTCCTGCTCCCGCGCGGCGACCTCCGCCGCCGCCTGCGGCACCCGGCCGGCGATCTCCAACGGGATCTTCACCACGCCGTTGCCGTCGCCGTGCAGCAGGTCGCCGGGCAGCACCTCCACCTCGCTCACCACCACCGGCGCGTTCACGTCGACGATCTGATAGCGGCCGTGCGACGGCGTCATGCCCGGCGCGAAGTAGTGGAAGCCGAGGCCGCGCACCCCCTCCAGGTCACGGACGCCGCCGTCGGTGACCAGACCGATGGCGCCGAGGGTCCGCGCGGTGTTCGCCATCACGTCGCCGCAGTGGCAGGAGTGCGAGGTGCGCGGCGACAGGTCCTTGAACACCAGCACGGCCGGCTTGGGCGCGGCGGCCAGCGCCTCCCACAGGCGCATCATCGGCGCCCGGCTCTGCTGCCGCGATGGGGTCATGGAGTCGACGGTGGCGGTAACGGCGTAGCCGAGCATCACCCCCAGTTCCGGGAACTGGCAGCGTATCTCCCAGCCCATGAACCCTTCCGAGTCGCGCCGCACCTCGAACGGCTCGATGGCGTTGCAGATGGTCGGCGTGTCGATCTTTCTGAGGGCGTCGAGTTGTTGCGCGGTAAGCATGGCTGCAGCATGACCGGTCACGGCGCGCCGGCCAAGCCGGCGGCGGCTACCCCGTCAGGGGGGCGCCGCGCAGGAAGCCGGCCAGCGGCCGGTGGCTCACCCCGTCGAAGTCCGCCGGCTGATACGGGTCCAGGGTGAGCAGTATCCGCGGGTAGGCGTCGGCGATCGAGGCGAAGGCGCTCAGTTCCCGCTCGATGGTCGCGGGCGAGTCGAGCAGGTAGGCGACCTGCACGTAGCGCCGGCCGGCGCCGCTCTCGGCCACGAAGTCGACCTCCCGCGCGCCGGCCGCGCCGACCGTCACCCGGTAGCCGCGGCGCCGGAGCTCCAGATAGACCAGGTTCTCCAGGACGCCGCCGACGTCGCTCTCCCGGTAGCCGGTGATTCCGTTGCGCAGCCCGACGTCGCCCAGGTAGTACTTCCGGTTCACCTGCAGCAGCTTCTGGCCGCGCAGGTCCATGCGCGGCACGGCGTTGAGCAGGAAGGCGTCGCCGAGGTGGGAGAGGTAGTTGAGCACCGTGTCGACAGACGCCGAGCGCCGCTGGCTCTTGAGGAAGTCGGCGATGCGCTTGGCCGACACCGGGCTGCCGACGCTGTCGACCGCGAACCGCGTGATCGACTCGAACAGCGCGACGTCGCGGATGCGATGGCGGCGGATCACGTCGCGGATGAAGATGGTGTTGACGACGTCGGCGAGCATCTGCTCGATCACCGGTTCGCTCAGGTCGGTATGGAGCAGTCCCGGCAGGCCGCCGATGCGGAGGTACCGGCGCAGCAGGTCCGTTTCGTCCGGCGGGGCCGCGTCGGCGCGGCGGCGGTACAGCTCCTCGAACTCCGCCAAGGTGAGGGGGAAGACCTGCAGGGTGACGTAGCGCCCGGCGATGCGGGTGGCGAGCTCGGCCGACAGCATCTGCGCGTTGGAACCGGCGACCACCACCTGGGTCCGCTCCTGGCTGTTGAGCGCCGCCGCGGCCCGCTCCCAGCCGGCGATCTGCTGCGCCTCGTCCACGATCACCACCCGCGGCTCGGCCGGCCGGGTGGTGTCCTCCACCAGATCGATCAGGTCCCGCGCCGTGCGCACGTGGTCGAACTCCATCGACTCCATGTCCACGTAGACGACTTGGCGCTCGCCGCGCAACGAGGCGGCGAACTGGCGCAGCAGCACGCTCTTGCCGACCCGCCGCAGCCCGGTGACCGCGGTGATCACCGGGGCGTCCAGGAACTGCCGCAGCCGGGCCAGGTAGTGCGGGCGGGCTATCTCCATCGCCTTCGAGTATACTCGAAGCAATCCGATCTACGAACGCAAGTTTCGAGTGTAGCCGGCGATCCCGACTCAGGCGAGGAGGCGGCGCCGCCACCGATCGGCGCCAGTATGTTGAACAGGAGTCAACATACCGGCACACTTCCGCCATGCGGGTCGAGTTTCCCGTCACCCATCCGTTCGACTACCAGCTGGCCATGGATCGGCTCGCCGGCTATCGCGCGCCCCGCAACAAGCTGCGCAATCTGTGCCTGAGTGGCGACGTGGTGCGGATACGGAAGGGACTGTACGTGGCTCCGGTGTTTCCCGGCCGCCCGCCGGAGGTCGATCCGCTGGCGCTGGCGCCGCTGATCTACGGGCCGTCCTACGTATCGCTGGAGACGGCGCTGGCTCATCACGGGCTGATCCCGGAACGGGTCTACGAGATCACCAGCGTCACCAGCAAGCGCGCCAAGCTGTTCCGTACCCCGCTTGGGCGTTTCAGCTACCGCCCGGTCAACGAGTCGGTCTACGGCTGCGGGGTCGGGCTGCAGTCCGTCGCCGGCGGCGCGTACTTCCTGGCCGAGCCGGAGAAGGCGCTGTGCGACCGCATCGCGTGCGTGCGCGGCGTGCGCGCGCAACGGGACGTTGCCGAGCTGCTCGAAGACGACCTGCGGGTCGACGTGGACGCCGTAGTGCGGATGCGGCTGCCGCTGGTGCGGGAGGTCGCGCGGCGCTACCGCCGGCGGAGCGTCACCGCGTTCCTGCGCTGGCTGGAACGCCGACGCGGGAGGCTTGAGTGAACGCCGCGCTCGCCGGAATGCTCGACCGTTACCGCCCGCAGACCGCGGCCGACCACGAGCATGCCCTGCGAGAGATCGCGCAGGAGCTGGCACTGCTGGGGTTGTGGAGGGCGAGGTTCTTCGAGCACGCCGCGTTCTACGGCGGCACCGCGTTGCGCATCTTCCATCGGCTGCCGCGCCGCTCCGAAGACCTCGACTTTTCGTTGCTGCGGCCGGACCCGGCGTTCGATCTTGCGCCCTGCCTGGAAGCGGTACGCGCAGAGCTGGCGGCCTTCGGGTTCAGCTTTCGCGTGGAACGGCGGAGCAAGCAGGTAGACACGGCCACTGAGTCCGCCTTCGTCAAGGGCGGCACGCGGATCAATCTTGCCTACCTCGGGCTGCCCGAGGACTTGCAGCAGCGCATTCCTGCGCTACAACAGGTGCGGATCAGGATCGACGTCGATACCGATCCTCCGCCCCTTGCCGAGTACGAAGTGCTGACGTTGCTCACGCCGATACCGTTCCAGGTGCGGCTGTTCACGCTGCCGTGTCTGTTCGCCGGCAAGCTGCACGCAATCCTGTGCCGCAACTGGAAGGAGCGCGTAAAGGGCCGCGACTTCTACGACTTCATCTGGTATCTGGGGCGGCTGGTCCCCTGCCACCTCCGCCACCTGCAGGCGCGCATGGAGCAGACCGGACACTGGGAGCAGGGCGTGGACCTGACCGGAACGCGACTGCGCCAAATGCTGCGGCAACGGTTCCGGCACGTCGACTTCGAGCGGGCGCGCCGTGACGTGCGCCCGTTCATCCGCGACCCGGCGGAGCTGCAGCTGTGGGACGCCGGCTTCTTTCTATCCCTCGTTAACCAAGTGAGATACTGACGTTTGCGGTTCATAACGTGGTCGTGGTCCATTCGACGTTGTCGATGTACTTGAATCGGTTCCGCATGACCTCTATCGCTTCCGGGTTCGAGTCGACCAGGATCGCCCGGCGGCCCAGTTCGTGAGCGACGGCGCCGGTAGTGCCGCTGCCGGCAAAGAAGTCCAACACCAGATCGTCGAGGTTCGACGAGGCGGCGACGATGCGGCGGAGGATGCCGGCGGGCTTCTGGGTCGGATAGCCGGTCTTCTCGCGGCTGTTCGTCGGCACGATGGTGTGCCACCAAGTATCGGTGGGCAGCTTGCCTCGCGCGGCTTTCTCGTTGCCGGCAAGACCCGGCGCCATGTACGGGATGCGCTCAATGGCGTCCCGATTGAACGTGTACCGGGCGCGGTTTTTTACGTAGAAGAGAATGTTGTCGTGCTTGGCCGGCCACCGGTCCTTCGGACGGCCCCCAAAGTCGTAGGCCCAGATGATTTCGTTGAGAAAACCGTCGGCGCCAAAGATTTCGTCGAGCAGGAACCGGCAGCGGTGCGCCTCGCGGTAATCGACATGCAGGTAAAGCGAACCGTGCGGCGCCAGGACGCGATGCGCCTCCGCCAATCTCGGTTCGAGAAAAGCGACGTAGTCGGTGAAGTAGTCGGGAAACTCCCGGGTTCCCACGACAGAGGTCCGGTACGTTCGTCCCTGGAATCCCACCCGGCTGGCCGTGGGCGAGTGGACGGCCTTGATCTCCTGCCGCCGCTGTGTCTTGCCGGTATTGAACGGGGGATCGACGTAGATCAGATCGACTTGGCCGGCAGGTAGTTGCTTCAGAACATCGATATTGTCCCCGTGCACGACTTTCAGTGCAGGGCGTTCCATGGGTGCGACCTGGATGTTCGGCGTCCGGAACAGTGACTGTTGTTCCACGTCGGCAGCCCGCGTACGACGGTGCTTGCGGCCGTCCGGCGACTCCATGTTCAGACGCCGCGCTCCGGGGCGTCGTAGTAGACCGCCATGCGCACCCTTGTACCTTGACCGGGCGTGATCGTCAATCCGTCGCGCAGCACAGCAGCGGGCTTGGCCGCGGCATCATCCCGCGGCCCCGGTATTGGGCGGCCGCTTGGCGGCGCTCCGCTTCTACTTCGGCGAACCAGTCCTCGGCGGCGCGGCGCATGCGAGTCACCACTTCGGGACGGGACGCCGCCAGGTCGTTGGCCTCGGTGGGGTCGCCGGGGACGTGGAAGAGTTGCGGTTTGCCGGGCGGCGAAAGGCGGCGCTCGACCGGCGGGTTGGCCACCGCCATCTCGAAGTGGTGCGTGGTCATCAGTTGGCGGACCGCGGCGTTGTCGGAAGGCAGCTTGACCATCGCCTCCGGAATCCGCGGCCAGTACAACTTATAGGGGCCGTCGCGCATCGCCAGGTTACAGTGCGGGACCGGATCGTAGCGGTTGAACTGCCAGAAGCGCGGCGCGGCGCCGGCCTCGGATTCGCCGCGCAGCACCGGCAACCGGTCGACGCCATCGAGCGGGAGCCCGTTGGGAACCGCGCCGGCGGCAGCGGCCAGGGTCGGCAGCCAATCGCAGAAGTGAATCATGGCGCGGCACTCGGCGCCGCCGGGCAGGCCGGCCGGCCAGCGCACGATGCCGGGCACGCGGATGCCTCCTTCCAGCACGTCCGACTTCTGGCCGCGGAACGGGCCGTTGTAGCGGCGCAGGCTCGCGTGACCGCCGGCGAACTGCTGCCGGCCCAGGCAGGGCCCGTTGTCGCTGGTGAGCAGGACGATGGTGTCGCCGGCGCAGCCGCGTTCGTCGAGCGCGTCGAGAATCCGGCCCACTCCCGAGTCCATGCGCGCCACCATGCCGTAGAGGGTAGCGACGGCGGCGTTGAGGTCGCCGCGCCGCAGGTACGGCGCGCTGCACTCGGCGGGCGCCTGCAACGGCGAGTGCGGGGCGTGGTAGGCGACGACCAGGAAGAACGGCTCCGGGCGGCTGGCCTCGCGGTGGGCGCGGCGGATGAACTGCACCGCCTCGTCCGTAAAGACGTCGGTCTGGTAGCGGCCGTCGGAGCGGCGCGGCGCGCCGTTGTAGTCCAGGTACCAGTCCCAGTAATCCATGATCCCGTTGAGGAACCCCGCGAACTCGGCGAAGCCGCGGCGGTTGGGATGGTAGCGCCGGTCGTACAGGCCGCTGTGCCACTTGCCGACGTAGCCGGTGCGGTAGCCGGCGGCGGTGAACAGGTCGCCGAGCGTCCGCTCGCGCAGGGCGATGCGGTCCAGGCCGCGGTTGGACTCCACGCTCAGCGCGCCCACGCGGTGATGGTAGCGGCCGGTGAGCAGAGCGGCGCGCGCCGGAGCGCAGATCGGGGCGCCGCTGTAATGCTGCGAGCAGCGCACTCCCGCGGCGGCCAGACGGTCGCAGTTGGGAGTCGCCAGGATGGTGTTGCCGTAGCAACTGAGGTCCCCGTACCCCAGATCGTCCGCCAGGATGATGACCACGTTGGGACGCGGGGAACCGGCGGAGCCGGGCATCAGTCGAGCGCGGCCGGCGCCGGTATGCTCGCAGCCACCATACCCACTCTTCTACCTTGACCGGGTGTGATCGTCAATCCGCCGCGAAGGCTGCGGTCCAGGGAGCGAAGCCTTCGTCCTGTGTCCCCGTGCGGACGGGGCCGGCGTTCCCGGGTATGATGGCGCGGTGCGACGCGGCAGGCAGAAGGCGCTCATTCTCGAGCCGGCAACGCCTTGAGCTCGATCTTCGGCGGCTATCGCGTGCGCGTCGATCCGTGGGAGGTCGATTACGGCGATCAGACGCCGCTGGCGTCCCAGGATCACGGGCCGGCTGAGCAGGTCGACCACGAGGTGGAGGCGGCCGACGCGGACTGGGTGCCGGTCGTACCGCCAGGACGGTTCCCGCTCCCCGAGCGCGTGGTCTTCATCGATGGCGTCCGGCGGCTCGAGGTGCGGTTACAGATGCGCCTGAACGAGGCCCTGATCTACGGCGGCTTTGGAAGCTGTGCGGTCGGCGCTGCCGTCATGCAGGATTCGACAGCGGAGTTCGGGGAGATCCGACCGTTCCGTTGCGTCGTGCTTGGCGCCGGCCACCGCCTGCCGTCGTCATCAGTGCGGGTCCGCGACGATCTGGAGTATCGGGCCGAGAGTGCCGAGTCCGCGGAAGCCGACGGGCCGTTGAGACACATCCAGGACACCATGCGCAACGCCGAAGCCAAGCTGGCTAGCGACCTGTGCAGCGCCGACGCGCTGGTGATCGTGGATGGTCCGCTTAGTTTCGTACCGGAGCGGCCGGAGCAGGCGTTGGGCTACATCAAGCGCTTACACGATCTCTACCTTCCGGGTCGGTTCCTACCGTTCCTGGCGCAGCTTCCGCAGGGCGCCCGGACGCCGCTGTTCACGATACGGAGCGCCGGCGCCGGGTTCTCCCGGTATTCATGGTTTCAGCGGCTGGCAAAACCGGCTCTCGGTGCCGCGGAGCTGCACGGCTTGGTACGCCTTGAGGTGGGCACGACCGCCGGATTGGACACGGCCCGCCGGCTCGCCGATGCGGCTACCGCGTGGCTGCCCAAGATAGCGCCGCCGCGGTCTCGAGATCCGCGGTCGCCCCAGAACCTCCTGCCGATCGGGGCCCTTGAACAGCGGCTGCGCGCCCGGCTCGGCGACGCGCGCCTGATTCGGCGCTGGATTGAAGCGCTGGTGGCGCAGGAGGCCCGGCATGGGTGAACGGGAGCACACGTCGGATCTGCCGGTCGGCGTGGTGCTGGGATCGCAAGACGCCGGCCCGCTCGAGTTCTGGGTGGGAGTGAGCGACGGCTGCTTCCTCCAGCTCGACGACTTGGTGACGGTAGAGGCAGTCGTCGATGACCAGTCGGTGAGCTTCTTCGGCATCGTCGACTTGGTCCGTAAACGGTACGAAGGAGCACAGTTCGATTCGGACGCGTTCCGGGCGTCCGAAGGGGCGCTGCCGGTGGAGGTCTCCTACGCCGCCCACGTTCGGGTCACGAGGATCGACCCGGAGGTGTTCGTCCCGCCGCACCCCGGCAGCGACGTGCGCGTGGTGCACGGCGAGCAGTTCGAGCGGGCGCTGTTCATCGACCGGATGGAGCGCAAAGTCGCCATCGGCAGCACGCGCGCCGGCGAAGCGGTCTACGCCAACGTCGACTTCCTGGACGGGGAGCGGGGCGCCCACGCATCGATCAGCGGCATCTCCGGCGTCGCCACCAAGACCAGCTACGCGACCTTCCTGCTCTACTCCCTGTTTCACTCCGACGCTCTGGGACAGGACGCCGCCAACGCCCGGGCGATCATCTTCAACGTCAAGGGCGAGGACCTGCTGTGGCTCGACAAGGAAAACGTCCACGTCGACGAGGAGGTGGCCCACGGGTACCGCCATCTGAATCTCGACGCTGGCCCGTTCCGGGACGTCGGCTTCTTCGCGCCGGCGCGTCGCCACGGAGACATACTCACCCCGGAGGTCGGCAGCCGCCACGAAGGGGTGCACGCCTACGTCTGGACCATCCGCGAGTTCGCCCGTAACCGCCTGCTGCGGTTCGTCTTTGCCGAGGCCGAGGACGCGCACTCGCAGCTGTCGTTCCTGATCTACCGGGTCGAACGCGCGTTGGAGCGGGCGGCGCGCAGCAGCGCCAAGAACACCCCCGATGACCCAGGCATCACGTTCCTGGATGAAGAGCTACGGAGCTTCGACGATCTGCTGGAACTGTTCGACGGCGGCGCACTGGAAGAGCTGGCCCCGACCGCAGCCCACGGAACCCGTGACGCGTTCCGGCGGCGCCTGCACGCCGCCGCCGGGCACATGGGCCATCTGGTGCGCGGCGACCACGAGAGCGCGCGCCGGCGCATCGACTGGCAGGCGCACCAAGTCACCGTGGTCGACATCCACACCCTGCACCAGACCGCGCAGATGTTCGTGGTCGGCGTGCTGCTCAAGCGGATGTTGCAGCAGAAGGAGCAACAGGGCACCGCCCGCCCGCTGGTCTTCGTGGTCCTGGACGAACTCAACAAGTATGCGCCGCGGTCCGGCTGGAGTCCGATTCAGGACGTGCTGCTCGACATTGCCGAACGCGGGCGCTCGCTCGGCGTCTCGCTGTTCGGGGCTCAGCAGACGGCGAGCGAGGTGGAGCGCCGCGTGGTCGCCAACGCCGCGCTCAAAGTCGTCGGCCGGCTCGACGCCGCCGAAGCGGAGCGCGGCGAGTACGGATTCCTGACGCAGGTGGCCCGCCAGCGAGCGACGATGCTTTCGCCGGGGACGATGATCGTCACCCAACCCGAGGTGCCGACTCCGGTGCTGGTCAACTTTCCGTTCCCCTCCTGGGCGACGCGGCAGAGCGAGGTGCGCGACGCCGGCGGGGACGACGATCCGTTCGCGCGCGCGTAGGGAGAGCCAAGTTGAGAATCGTGCACACCAGCGACTGGCACGTCGGCCGCCGCTGGAAAGGCGTGCAGCGTATCAAGGAGATGGAGACGGTCATCGATCACTTGGCCCGCTTTATCGAGCGGGAATCGATCGATCTGGTCCTCCACTCCGGCGACGTCTTCGACAGCCGGAACCCGAACGGGGAGGCCGAGCGGCTGGTCAACGAGTTCCTGGTCCGCGTCGGCCGGACGGGAGCCCATACCGTGCTGATCGCCGGGAACCACGACGACCCCGACCGATTCGACGCCCGGGCGTTGTTGGCGTCCGGGGTCAACGTCCGCATCGTCGGGCGGCCCAAAGCGGCCGCGCGCGGCGGCGCCTTCACCATCGAGACCCGCGGCGGCGAGGCGGCGGTCGTGGCGGCGCTGCCCTTCGCCTCCCCCGGCGTCTGGGTGTCCGCGCTGGACTTGGCCGGAGACGAGGCGGCAGCGCGGAGCCGGTACGCTCACATGTTCCAACAGGCGGTAAGAAATCTCTGCGGCGGGTACCGCGGCGACGCGGTCAACCTCCTGCTGGCGCATACCCATCTGGAAGGCGCGGCGTTCGGCGCCTCCGAGCGCCGGGTCCATCTCTCCGAGGATTGGGCCGCCACGCCGCAGACCTTGCCGCCGTCCGCCAGCTACATCGCGCTCGGCCACATCCACAAGCCGCAAAAGGTGGCCGGCACGCTGCCCGCCTGGTACGCCGGCTCGCCGCTGCAGCTCGACTTTGGCGAGTCCGGCCAGGAGAAGACCTTTCTGTTTATCGAAGCGGCCCCGCGGCGGCCTGCGCGGGTCGAGCCGGTCCCCTATCAAGGAGGCCGGCCGTTGCGCGCCGTCGCCGGGACTCTGGACGAGTTGCAGGACTACGCCGCCGGCGACCGCCAAGACTGCTGGCTGCAGGTTACCGTCAAACTGACCGCCAAGGACCCGGACGTCAATCGCCGGATTCGGCGGATGCTGCCGACGGCGCTGGTCGTGCGCGTCGATCTGCCGCAGGCCGAGGCGGCAAACGGCGACCGGCCGTCCGCCGGCGCATCGGCGGCCGAGTTGTACGCGGCGTATCACCGGCGGGCGCATGAGCGGGAGCCGGCGCCGACCGTGCTCGCCGAGTTCGGGCGGCTCCATGAGCAGGCTGCCGGGAACGCCTGACGATGCGCCCCGTTCATCTCAGCATCGAAGGTCTTGCGTGCTTCAAGGAGCAGCAGGAGGTCGACTTCAACGGCCTTGACCTGTTCGCGATTTCCGGGCCGACCGGGGCTGGCAAGTCGACGTTGCTCGACGCCATCCTGTTCGCGCTGTACGGCGAGGTCCCGCGCGTCGGCAAGCATGACATGAAGGAGATGATCGCGGCGGGGCGGGAGCGCGTGAGCGTCCGCTTCGACTTCGACGTCGGCGACAGCCGCTTCCGTATCGCGCGCGCCTTGCGCCGCAAGGGCTCGGCCACCGTCCGTCTGGAGAAGCACGACGGCCGCGATTTCAACAAGCTCCGCGCCGACAAGGTCGGGGAGGCAGCGCAGGCGGTGAAGGCTCTTCTCGGCCTCGACGTCGACGCGTTCAAGCAGGCGATCATCCTGCCGCAAGGGGAGTTCGCCCGGTTCCTCAAGGCAGACCCCCGCAAACGGCGAGAGATGCTCCGCACGCTGCTGCGCCTGGACGTATACGAACGGATGAGGCAACGGGCGACTGAGATTTCGACACGGAAGCGACACGAGGTCGACGCGCTGGAGCAACGCCTTGGCGACGACTACGGCGATGTCTCCGATGCGGCGCTGGCCGATCTGCAACGCGCCTTGCAGGAGACGGGGATGCGGCTCGAAGCGCTACGCGAAGAGAGCGCGGCTGCCGAGCACCGGCTCATCGGCATACGGGAACGGCATGCCAAGACGGTCGAGCTTGCGAAGTGTGAGGTCCGGCTGGCCGAGCTCAGTCGCGACGCGCCAAAGGTCGATGATGCTCGGGGCGAGCTCGACGCGGCGCGCCGGGCCGCAGCGCTGGTCTCGTCTCTTGAGGAAGCCGACCTGGCGGCGCGCACCGCGGACCGCGCGCGCAATGAAGCCGAGCTGGCCCGGCAGGAAAGCGAGACGGCGGCGCGGGAACATGGCGAGCGCGCGCAGGAACACGGGCACGCGGAGGAGCGCTGGCGCCGGGAGGTTCCCGCGCTCCGTGATCGGGTGGCGCAGATCGACCGGATACTCGGCCGCCTGCCGGAAGCGAAGCGACTGGAAAAATCGGTTGGCGAGCAACGGTCGCGGATCGAGCGGCTGACCCACCAGATCGAGAAAACCGATACCCGCATGGAGCAGCTGGGCGAAAAGGCCGGCAGAGAGCGGACCGCGCTGGAAACGGCACAGGCGGAGCGCGACGCCGTCGGCTATGACGCGCCGCTCCACGAGGCGCTCGACCAAAACCGCGAGGCGGCGGCCAGACTTGCCGAAGCGCGCGCCGCGGCGCGGCGCGAGGAGTCGGCGCGCGGGCAGCGCCGAGCCGCGCTCGACCGCCTGACCGAATCGGTCGACCGGCTCACGGCCGACGTGCGGGCCAAAGACGACGCCGAACGCCACGGCCAAGAGACGTTGGAACGATCCGAGGACGCGATGCATGCGGCGCACCGGTCGGACGCCGCCAATCATCTGCGCGGCGCGATAGAGCCGGGAACCCCCTGCCCGGTATGCACGCAACTCGTAGCCGATCCGCCGCCGGCCGAACCGCATCCTGGGGTCGCCGCCGCCGTCAAGGCGCACCGGGACGCGCGCCGCGGCCTGCAGCGCATCCGGGGCGAAGCGGAACGGACGCGTACCGCGCTGGCGCGGGCGGAAAGCGACGCCGGCGCCGCCCGGCAAGCGCTTGCCGAGACCGACGCCGCGGCGGAGGCGGCGCGCGTCGAAGCTGGGCGCCTGGAAACCGAAATCCGGTCGGCGCTCGGCAGCCACGCGCCGACCGGCCGCGAAGCGGTCGAGAGCTGGTTCGGCCGGCAGATGGAGGCGGCGTTGGCTGCCCGCGGCTCTTTCGATGCGGCGCAGGAACGGCTTGATGCTGCCGAACGCGCGTTGCGCGATCTGCGCCAGCACCAGGAGCTGGCGCGCAACGAGGTCGAGGGGATGCGGCGCGAGCACGACGAACGGAGCAAGGAGTTGACGGCGGACCGGGAGCGTCTCCGTAGCGTCAAGGCCGAGATCGCCGCAGTGACGCAGGCGGCCGACCCCGAAGGGGAACGGACCGCGGCGGCCTCTAGTATCCGGGACATCGAATCCCGCCGGCAGAGCGCTGCCGAAGCGGCGGCTGCGGCGCGGAGCGAGTTGGCGGCGAAACAGCAGGCGAGTGACGACCGGGCGCTCGTAGCGCAGGAGGCGGCGGCCGAGGCGGCTGCGCGGATCGAGACGCGCGACCGGAGCATCGCCACGGCGCGCTTCGCAAGCGTCGACAACGTCCGCGCGGCAGTGCGGGACGACGCCGCGCGTACCCGGCTGGCGGCGCTGGTCGCCGACCACGAGCGCGACCTGCACGCGGTCGATCAACGCGCAGGCGGCCTGCGCGACGAACTGGGGGATGATCGCGTCACGACGGAACAGCTCGAAGACGCCCTCGCCAGCGCCCAACGGCTGCAGGAGCAGGTCGAAGCGCTGGTCGGCAAGCGTGAGAGTCTTGGGCAGCAGGTCGAAACCATGCAGCGGCGGCTCCGCAAAGCGCAGGACCTGCGCGAGCGGCTCCGCGCCCGGCAGGGCGACTACCGCCTGTTCAACGGTCTGGCCGCCGATCTGCGCAGCGACCGGTTCCAGGCGTATCTTCTGGAAGAGAGCTTTACCGATCTGGCGCGAGGCGCATCGGACCGTCTGCTCACGTTATCCGCGCAACGGTACTCCCTGGAGTTCAGGGACGATCAGATCCTGGTCATCGATCACGACAACGCCGGCGAGGCGCGCATCAGCGATACGCTGAGCGGCGGCGAGACCTTTCTCACCTCCCTGTCTCTGGCCCTGGAGATCAGCAGGCAGGTGCAGGACGCAGCGGGCGCCGTGCACCTCGACAGCCTGTTCATCGACGAGGGCTTCGGCACGCTCGACCCCGACACGTTGGCGACCGTGTCGGAGACGATCCAGAGCCTGCAGGTCGCCGGTCGCATGGTCGGCATCATCACCCACATACCGGAGCTCCGCGACGAATTCGCCCAGCAGATACAGGTAACCAAGCACCCCGGTTACTCCACCGTGCAGGTCCGCAGGAGCCCGTAGGCGCGCGGCGCGGCCGGGGTATCCTTCCTTGCGCAGACGCTTCGCGACGGGCCGGCGTGCCGATCTGGTGGATATACCGCCACGGGCCAATGGTAAACCCTGTATATTATATCCTATTCTCTATGAATCGTCGTTGAGTGACATCTCGGTCTGGGTCATCAGCTCATCCGATAGGGACAGATTGCGGAGCTCCGGCCAAGCCTGCACCAAGCCGTTGTAGTCGAGCGCCTCGGCCGCGCGCTGTTTGCGTTCGCATATCGTATACAGCCGATAGCAGAGCTCGCGCGCGCCCTCGGCGGCACTGCCGAGCCGGCGCAGCAGTGCCGCCGTCTTGACCTCCCCGAGCTGCTCCAGCGCCCGGATCATGTGGTGCGCCACCTCCCAGGTCGTGAGGCGGTCGTCCGCCGCCGGGTCCCAGTCGGCGGGCAGTTCCCGCGGCCGCAGCAGCCGCACCCGGCCCGCCTGCGCGTGGATGATGCCGGCCCGCACCATACCGTTGACGCTGGTGTTCTTGGCGGTGGCCAGGGTCTCCGCGCTGCCGTACTCGCCGGCCTCGAAGCCGTGCTGGTCGAACCAAGCCAGCGCCCAGCGGCTGTCGGTGTCGAAACTCCCCTCCTGCGCGGTCAGTATCTCGTCCAGGGCGTTGTTGATGAAAGATAGCGCCTCGCCCACGGTGATGCGCCTGCCGGTGTTGGGGTCGAGTACCGCGGCGTAGCGGGTAAAGATCGCCATGCCCGGCCCGATCGCCGCCTGCGCCAGGTCGACGGGGGCGATGTTGGCGCGCTGCAAGTGGACCAGCGCTGCCGGCAGTTCCGCCTCCAGCGCGTCCCGAAGAATCCGGCGCGGCGCGCGGGGAGCATCGGCCGGCCGCCGCCGACAGACCAGCACGATGCTGGAGGCAAGCGCGTTCGATCTCTTCTTGAGACTGGTGATCAACTCGGTACGCAAAGGCCATATTCCGGTGATCGTAAAGCCGGAACGAATCACGGCTGACAGGAACGTCTCCCATCCGGTGCTGATGGTTCCGGTGTCGTCCTTGCTCTCCGACTGCTTGAAGGCGTAGTAGATGGTGACCGGTGCCCCAGGGTGTGACCGGTCGGCAAGCCGTCTCAGTACGGTAGTCATGCCTTTCAGAAAGAACGCATCCGCGGCGCTCCTGCTTTCATGGCGATACGGCGTCGCGACCAGCTCGTCGGTCTTGGGCGCCACCAGCGTCGCGAACAAATCCGGGAACAGCGGTCGCAGAGAGCGGCGTAGCCAGACGTAAAAGAAGTCCGACAGGTCCGCATAGCCGATGTTGTCGTAGTAGGGAGGATCGGTAGACACGACGTGATTCGCAGCAACATCGTGAGTTGCATCTACCTGCTCCGCGGCTCCGTTTGTAGAACCGGGAAGTCGAGAGACAGCATTTTTCAAGTAATCGATATTGACGGAAAACGTGCCGCCGGCGGATGAAAACGGATTGGTTTCGGCGAAGTCCCAGATCATCGGGAGCGCCTGCCGAAGGAACACCTGCTTGGCCAGTTCGTCCTTCGCGTGGGAGCTCCACACGCAGAGCGTCGCCGAGTAGTTGACCATGCGGCTGAGCGCGCAAGCCAGGTAGGTCGCCAGCCCATCGGCGTAGGCGGTAGCTCCGGCGCCGCCGATATGTAGGGGCTGCCCGTCGTCGAGCAGGCCGGCGGTGACGGCATCCTGCCGGATGCGGTCGCGCGCCTCGGTCACCAGATCGCAGAACGTGTTCAGCGCGACGAGTTGCCGCGCCGTGAACAGATCGCCCACGGTGTCTATGCCGTAGTTCGAGACGCTCTGGCGCGATTTGCCTTCAAGTCGAGCGTCCGGCTGCCACTCCGGGCGAGCCTCGTTCGCGCGTTCTTCGTGTTCGGCAGTGGGCGAAAGATACACCCGTCCGCGATCACCCTCGGCGACGATGGCCATCAGCCGCGCGCCCATGCGCCCCGCCTGACCTTCGCTCCGTATGTAGTCATACGTGATCGGAACATCAGACACCAAGCAGTAGAACCCTTGCCGCTTGCCGGCACCGGTGCCGGCCTTCGCGCCGGCCGGCGGCGGGCCGACCTTGACCGTGAATCGGTAGCCGTCGTAATCGACCACCGGCTCGACGTATGACTCTTTCCCCTTCTTCGTGGACAGCATAAAGGTCGAGATCAGCGGCACCTCTATCGTCCCGAACGCCGGGTTCGGGCTCCGCACGGTGCGCGCCCACAGCCACGCGATCACGGTCAACTCCCGCCCGGCGTAGGGCCGCAGGTCCGGGCGCTCCCGGACCATCTCGTCCGTAACCGCGATCTTGGGGTACAGGTGCCCGATGCGGCGTTCCGCTTCGTCCCGCATCCAGCGCCCGTAGTAGCGCACGTCCTCGGCCAGCCCCCGCGCCCCCTTCCACTCACGGCCGGCGACCAACGCTCCCTCCGACCGCGCCTCCGGGTTCACCGGCGGGCGTCCGGCGAACTTGGGCGGAATCTCGATCATCGCCTTGTTGATCAGCACCGCCACCGGGTTGAGGTCGCTGGCGTGCGCCTCCAAACCGAGCCGTTGCGCCTCCAGCGGCAACGCGCCGCCGCCCGCGAACGGATCGTGAAACGCCGGCAGCCGCTCCGGGTCGAACAGCTCGGCCGCGCGCGGATGGTCGGCGTGATCGGCGCAGGCGCGCCGCCAGCTTGCGCGGATCTCCGCGCGCGCCTGCTCCAGCAGCTTCTCGTTGGTGGTGTTCTCCCACCTGACCAGCTCTTCAATCAGGTCGAACAGCCGTTGGCGCTCTCGTTCCTGCTCCTGCTCCGTCCGGAACACGGCAGGCCGGCTGCCGGGATCGTCCACCATCTGCGCGAAGATCACGGCGCGGGCGGCGGCCAGCGGGCGCCGCGCCCACCAGAGGTGCAGGGTGCTCGGGTGGCCGTGGCGGATCGACTTCTCGCGCGCCGCGGCGGCGTTGATCGCATCGAGCGGCAACGCCACCTCGATCAGCTTCTTAGAAGGCATGATGGTTGCCCGAGCCGTTACCGATCAAGGGTCGGTTCCTCCTCACTGTCTCAGCTTCCGCATGGTTGCATACAGCGTCTGAAATGAATATGATGCTCACTCCGCTTCATTTCGCGGAGTGAGCGGGTTCACGTCGACCGGCGCCGGACCGTCGCCGCGCCGTTGTAGACGGGTTCCGCCGCCAAGCGGCCGGCGCCGGCCGGCCGATCACGGCGTGGGCATCGGGAACGACGTCAAGGTCCCCAGGTAGCGCGCCGTCTCAGACAACAACGCGGCGGCTCGATCACTGGTAATCCGGCGCATCCGCCGGTATGCTCGCACCATGCGCGACCCAGCCGGAGCCGGAGCGGCGCGTTTCTTCAACACCGCCGGTCCGATGCGCCCGGACAAACATTACTGCATCCCTCCGTTGAGCCGGATGAATCAGGAGGAACTGCTCACGTTCATTCGGGAAGAGAGCTACTTCGTGCTGCACGCGCCGCGCCAGACCGGCAAGACCTCGGCGCTGCTGGCGCTGGTCGATGAACTGAACGGCAGCGGCGCGTACCGTTGCGTCTACGTGAACGTAGAGAGCGGCCAGTCCGCGCGCGAAGACGTTGCCGCCGCCATGCGCGCCATCCTGAGCGAGATTGCCGATGAGGCGGACGCCACGCTCAGCGACCCTCTGCCGGGTGAGATATGGCCTGCCGTGTTGGAACGGGCGGGGCCGCACAACTGCCTGCGCAGCGTGCTGGCTCGCTGGGCGGCGGCGGACCCCACCCCGCTGGTGCTGCTGATCGACGAGATCGACGCCCTGATCGGCGACACCCTGATCGCCGCGCTGCGGCAACTGCGCTCCGGCTACGCGCACCGCCCGCGCCGCTTTCCGCAGAGCGTCATCCTGTGCGGGGTCCGCGACGTGCGCGACTATCGCATCCGCTCCGGCGCCACCAACCAGATCGTCACCGGCGGCAGCGCCTTCAACGTCAAGGTCGAGTCGTTGCGGCTGCGCGATTTCTCGGAGCCCAAAGTGCGCGCGCTGCTCGCCCAGCACACTGCTGAGACCGGCCAGCCGTGGACGGAGGAGGCGCAGCAGGCGGTCTGGGAGCTCACCGCCGGGCAACCGTGGCTGGTGAACGCCCTGGCCCGCCAGGCATGCGGTCGCGATCCGGCGGGCCGGGACCGCACTCGCCCGCTCACCGCGGACGCGATTCAGCGGGCTCGCGAGCAGCTCATCCTGCGCCGCGACACCCATCTGGACCAGCTCACCGACAAGCTGCAGGAGGAGCGCGTGCACGGAATCATCGCCCCGCTGCTGAGCGGCGCCGACACCCCGACAGCGTTCCGCCCCGATGACCTGCAGTACGTGCGCGACCTGGGTCTGGTCGCCCGCGACGATCCGATCCGCATAGCCAATCCGATCTACCGCGAGGTGATCCCGCGCGACCTCACCTGGACCACCCAGGCGAACCTGATGCACGACCCCGCCTGGTACCTGGACGACGCTGGCAACCTGCGGCTGACCGACCTGCTGGCCGCGTTCCAAGGCTTCTTTCGCGAACACTCCGAGCACTGGATCGAACGTTTTCAGTACCGGGAGGCCGGCCCGCAGCTGCTGTTGCAGGCGTTCCTGCAGCGCATCGTCAACAGCGGCGGGCGGATCGAACGCGAGTACGGCCTGGGCCGGATGCGCACCGACCTGCTGATCGTGTGGCCGGCCTCCGCGCCGCCGGACGGCCGGCAGCGCAAGATGGTGATCGAGTGCAAGGTGCTGCGCCGCAGCCTGGAGCAGACCATTGAGGATGGGCTCAAACAGACCCGCGCCTACCTGGACCGTTGCGGCGCCGCCGAGGGCCACTTGGTGATCTTTGACCGCACCCCGGACCGCCCGTGGGAACAGAAGCTGTTCCGCCGTGAAGCGGCCGGCGCCCATCCGCCGATCACGACGTGGGGCATGTAACGGAGGCGGGGGCATCGGTACGATAACGTCGATGGTCCGGCGCAGACTGCCCACCGGCATCCAGACCTTCCGCACGCTCCGCGAGCGGAATTGTTACTACGTGGACAAGACGCGCTACGTCGAACGGTTGATCGAGGGGGGCACGCACTACTTCCTGTCACGGCCGCGGCGGTTCGGCAAGAGCCTGTTTCTGGACACGCTCAAGGAGCTGTTCGAGGGCAACGAGGCGTTGTTCCGGGGGCTCGGCATCCACCGCAGCCATGACTGGTCGCAGCGCCATCCGGTGGTGCGGCTCGACTTCGGCAGCGGCCACTTCGGGGAACCGGGCGGCCTGCAGGCCAACGTGGCCGCGCAGTTGAACCGCTTGGAGCGGGCGTCCGGCGTGCAGGCCTGCTACGAAACGGCGTCGGAGCGGTTCGGCCATCTGATCATGTCGCTGCATGAACGCAGCGGGCAACGGGTCGTGGTGCTGGTGGACGAATACGACAAGCCGATCCTGAACGCGCTGGGCACGCCGCCATTGGCCCGCGCCAACCGCGATTACCTGCGCAGCGTGTACGCCGTGATCAAGACGAGCGACGCGCACGTACGGTTCGCCTTCCTGACCGGCGTGAGCAAGTTCTCCAAGGTGAGCCTGTTCTCCGACCTCAACAACCTCACCGACCTCACGCTGGACCGGCGCTACTCGGCGATATGCGGCTACACCGAAGCCGATCTGGATACGGTGTTCGCCCCGGAGCTGCCCGGGCTGGACCGCGAGCGCATCCGCGAGTGGTACAACGGGTACTGCTGGTTGGGCGAGGAGAAAGTGTACAATCCGTTTGACCTGCTGCTGCTGTTCGACAGCCGCGATTTCAAGGCGCACTGGTTCGAGACCGGTTCGCCGGCGTTCCTGGTCGACACGCTGTTCGAGCGGCAGGTATCCTCCGTTTCGCTGGCCGACATGGTCAGTACCGAAGACCTGCTGTTGGCGTTCGACGTGGACGACATGGAGATCGATGCGCTGCTGTTCCAGACCGGCTATCTGACGATCACGGACCAGGAGGAACTGGACGGCGAGCGGCTGTATCGGCTCGGCTATCCGAACCGGGAAGTACGGCAGAGCCTGAACCGGGTGCTGTTGCGCCGCCTGGCGCCGGACGCCCGGGGGCAGACGGCGAACAGAATCCGCCTTTCGCGCCTACTGAAAGCGGCCGACTGCGTGGGGCTGCGGGAGATGTTCCACGCCTTCTTCGCCGGCATCCCCTACCAGTGGTACGTCAACAACGACGTCGCCAACTACGAGGGCTACTACGCCAGCGTGTTCTACTCCTACTTCGCGGCGCTGGGGTACGAGATCACGGTGGAGGATTCGAGCGGCGCCGGGCGGCTGGACATGGCGGTGCGGGCCGGCGGACAGGTGTACCTGTTCGAGTTCAAGGTGACGGAGCAGGCCGGGGAGGGGTCGGCGCTGGCGCAGTTGCGGGAGCGGGACTACGCGGCCAAGTACCGGGGCCGGGGCGAGCCGATCCACCTGATCGGCGTCGAGTTCAGCCGCCGGACCCGCAACGTCACCGCCTTCGAGGTGGCCGCCGGCTGACCGCGTGGACGGAGAAGGCGCAGCCGGTCTGGCGCTGACACGCCGCCGGGGCAGTCGATACCGTTCGCCCGGAAACTGCGACGGGAGCTACCGCCGCCGCGTGCTGATGGCATATTCCTCCGCGAATAGTCCCGTGGTACATTGAACGCGCCATGCGTTCATTCAGCACCGCCGGTCCGGTCAAGCCGGCCAAGCACTATTGCATTCCGCCGCTGTCACGGATCGACCTGGACGACGTGCTCGGCTTGGTGCGGGACGAGAAGTACTTCGTGCTGCACGCGCCGCGGCAGACCGGCAAGACCTCGGCGCTGCTGGCGCTGGCCGACCTGCTGAACGAGCGCGGTTACCACTGCCTCTACGTCACCCTGGAGACCGCCCGCACGACCCGGGACGTGGCGCAGGCGGTGCGCGTGGTGCTTGCGGCGCTGGCGCGGGCGGCGAGATCTACCTTGGACGACCGGTTCCTGCAGAGCGCCCGGGCGGAAATCCTGACCGACGTCGGGCCGGAACTGGCGCTGACCGAAGCGCTCACACAGTGGGCCGAGGCGGCGCCGAGGCCGCTGGTGCTGCTGATCGACGAGATCGACACGCTGACCGGCGATTCGCTGCTGTCGGTGCTGCAGCAGCTCCGATCCGGCTACCCCGACCGCCCCGAACGCTTCCCGCAGAGCGTGGTGCTGTGCGGCCTGCGCGACGTGCGCGACTACCGCATGGGCGCCACGGGCAGCCCTTTCAACATCGCCGCCGAGTCGTTGCGGCTCGGCGACTTCTCGCGCGCCGAGACGCTGGCCCTGCTGGCCCAGCACACCGCAGAGACCGGCCAGCCGTTCCTCCCTGAAGCGCAGGAGGCGGTGTGGACGCAGACCCGCGGCCAGCCGTGGCTGGTCAACGCGCTGGCCTACGGCGCCTGCTTCAAGAACAAGGCGTTGCGCAACGACCGCTCGCTCCCGGTCACCGCCGCCGACGTCGCCGCCGTCCGGGAGGACCTGATCATCCAACGGGTGACCCACCTCGACTATCTGGCCGACAAGCTGCGCGAAGAGCGCGTGCGGCGCGTGATCGAGCCGCTGCTGACCGGCGGTCAACGCCGCGCGTCGGCGCGCGACGTGGAGTACACGCGCGACCTCGGCCTGATCGCCCGCGATGCGCCGCGGGTCGCCAACCCGATCTACGCGGAGGTGATTCCGCGCGAACTGACGTGGGTGGCGCAGGACGAGCTGGATCAGGACCCGGCGCCGTTCGTGAAGGCGGACCGGAGTCTGAACGTGGCGCTGCTGCTTGCGGAGTTTCAGAGCTTCTTCCGCCGCCACTCCGAGCATTGGCGGAACCGGTTCGCCTATGAGGAAGCGTGGCCGCAGTTGCTGCTGCAGGCGTTTCTGCAGCGGGTGGTGAACGGCGGGGGGCGTATCGAGCGGGAGTACGCGCTCGGCAGCGGGCGCGTCGACCTGCTGATCGTGTGGCCGGTGGCGGACCGCGGGCCGGCGCAACGGGTGCAGGAGGTGGCGGTCGAGTGCAAGGTGGTGCGCGACCGGGACGGGCTTGAGCGGACCATATCCGAAGGCGTGGAGCAGACCGCGCGCTACGTGGAGCGGTGCGGGGCGGAGGCCGGGCACCTGGTGGTCATAGACTGCCGGGAGAATCGGAGTTGGGAGGAGAAGATCTTCCACGAACGGCGCGGCGACGGTCCGGCGCCGGTCGACGTGTGGGGCATGTAGACGGTCGCGGTTGCCCGACCGGTGCGGCGCTCTACGCGCTGCCTGCGGATTCGGCAACCCTGCCGAAGGCCCGTCAGGTCATGCGCCGATAAAAACGACTATCGGCGCATGACCGCCGACGCCGCGCGATGCCGCTTGGAGCGCCTTCGCCTGTCACGGCGGTTACTCAAGCACGCCGTGAAACGGGTGTCAACCCCCCGAACGCGCGCCCGGCAACACCGGCAGGCGGCGCAGGGCGCCGAGGGTGCGGGCGCCATCCCCGCCGGCGCCTCCACCCCGTACCGGAGCCGGGCCACGGCGCCCTGCGCCGCAAGTTGATGCCGGGCGTAGTGACTCGCCATGCGCGCCGACCGCCAATCCCCAGCCTGCTGCAGCTGCGCCAGCGTCGCCCCGGCGGCCACCAGAGACTGCGCCGAGCCGACCCGTAGCGAGTGACCGGACACCCGGCCGCGCACGCCGGCGCGGGCGGCGCGGCGGGTGATGATCCGCCGAATCGACCGCACGCCGAGCGCGCCGCCGACAGCGCCGTTCCGGTCGACGCTCCGCAACAGCCAACCGCCGGCAACGCCGGCCGCCAGCTGGTAGCGCCGGATCGCCGCCACCGTCGGGGCGCCGACGTAGCGCACCTGCCCGCGTCCCGCCTGATCCGTCTTGGACCGCCGGATGGTGATGGTGCCGGACCCGTCCGGCTGCACCTCCAGGTCGTCCACGGTGAGCGCCTCAAGCTCTGAGATACGCAGCAGCGCATCGCTGCCGAGGCGGATCAGCACGCCGTCACGGAGGCCGGTGACCGAGCCGTCGGCTTCCGCGAGCTCCGCAGCGTGATCGGCGCTGGCCCAGTCCACGCCCTTGACCTGCCCCCTCCCCTTGCCGCTGTTGGTCCGCGCGATGGTGCTCAGCGCTTGGCGCACCTCTTCGCAGGCGGTCGGGTCGTCGGCACCGATGAAGCGGTGGGCCGCCGCGATGCCGGCGCAGTCCATGCGGACGGTGGCCGGCGATGCTCCTGCCTTCGCCCGCTCGATGATGTAGGCGGCGACGACCGCTGCGACCGCCGGCAGGGCCTGATGGCCGTGGCGGCGGGCCCACTCCCACCAGCGCTTCCATGCTCCCCGGTAGGCGCGGGTCGTGTTGGGGCTGTTGTGGGCAGCCAGCGAGGTGGCGACGCGCTCCGCGTCGGTGTCGGAGCGCCCGGCGAACGGCGGCCGCTCGTCGGTGGCGGCCTTCGTGTCGTGCTTCATGGCCGACAGTATGCCGTAGCCGTCGGCGCCGGGCATCAGCCGGCCGGTCCGCCGGCTCCGGGGCCGGTACGCGCCGGCGCCTCCTTGCATAGGCGACTCCGCGAGCGCCGGCAAGCCGGAGAGCGGCCTACGGCCTGAACACGCGCCGATAGTCGTTTTTATCGGCCAGCGGCCACGGTTCGCGTGGTGCCGCTGCCGGCCGGCGGCGCGCGGTGCGCCGGATTCGGCACCGTGATGACGGCCATCGTAACCGAACGGCGCCCGCGCCGTGACGCTGACGCGGCATCGAGCCGATTCCGCCGGCCGCGCCTGGCCGCGCCTGGCTGCCGTTCGCCCCGACCTGCCCCGATCTCTGCCGGCGCCCCGGTGCGCCGCGACCCCGCACGCCGGCCCGCCGCCGTCTGCCTGGCGGCGCCGTGGGCCGCAGGAGGGTAGCGCCATGCCGTAGCACGCCGGGCGATCCACACACACGACACGAACGAATCCCAAGGAGGGAACGATGAAACGACGACGATTGATAGGCGCGGCCGTGGTGGCCGTGCTGCTGATCGCCGGCGCCGCGCCGGCGGTGGCTTCCGATGGTGAGGATCCCAGGTATTCCGAGTATTTCGATGGCCGCTGGGCGCCGGATAACCGAGGTGATTTTGTGATGTTATACGTAACGTGCTGGGCGTCGTACCATTCGGCCGTTCAGGTGGCCGGCCAAGGCAGCAACGAAGCGCAGGCGCTTGCTATGGCGGAGGATATATGCACTGGCTACGGCAGATCGCTGACCCGGCCGGCGCGCCAGGAGAGCAATGCGAACGTCGCCTGTTGGTTTGGCCACAACAGAAACGACGGTCATCATTACAGGACTGCTGCTGCGTGCACGGCCGCCGGAGGATCGTTGACCCGGCCCGACCCGCAGAGTCATACCTACATAGTCGAGGTGACCTGCTGGATGGATCATCAGACGGAGGGCACGGTCTCCTATACCGGTAAGACTATGAGCGCGGCTACTGCTGCGGCGGAGCAAGCCTGCAGAGATAGGGGCGGATCGACGACCAGGCCGGCCGACCCAGCGGCTCCGGACCCAGCGCCTACGCCGGACCCGGACACGCCGGACCCGGACACGCCGGACCCCGATCCCGCGCCTACGCCGGACCCGGACACGCCGGACCCCGATCCAGCGTCTACGCCGGACCCGGACACGCCGGACCCGGACCCAGCGTCTACGCCGGACCCGGACACGCCGGACCCCGATCCAGCGTCTACGCCGGACCCGGACACGCCGGACCCCGATCCCGCGCCTACGCCGGACCCGGACACGCCGGACCCCGATCCAGCGCCCACGCCGGACCCGGACACGCCGGACCCCGATCCCGCGCCTACGCCGGACCCGGACACGCCGGACCCCGATCCAGCGTCTACGCCGGACCCGGACACGCCGGACCCCGATCCAGCGTCTACGCCGGACCCGGACACGCCGGACCCGGACCCAGCGTCTACGCCGGACCCGGACACGCCGGACTCCGATCCAGCGTCTACGCCGGACCCGGACACGCCGGACCCGATCTAGCGCCTACGCCCCCAGCGCCCGGACTGCGACAGCGCCGACGAATCGGACGACTAGCTGACGGACGTTTCCAGCCGGCCCGGCCTCCCCCGGAGAGCCGGGCCGGCCGTTTGCGCGGCGAGGGCCGACAGGCAACAAACGGCTTCGATCACTGGGATCGAACGGTTCCAGCAGACCCGCGCCCGCGCCTACCTGGACCGCTACGGCGCCGCCGAAGGAGGCGCATGGTGATCTTTGACCGCACCCCGGACCGGCCGTGGGAGCAGAAGCTGTTCCGCCGCGAACCGACCGGCGCCGGCCCGCCGATCACGGTGTGGGGCATGTAAATCGGAACGGGCAGGCCGCGCCCGCGTGTTGACACGCCGCCGGGCGGTCCGTACCTTTTCGCCTGGAAACCGCTACAGGAGTTGTCTATGTCCTTCAAACCGGCAGAACTACCGCGACCGACCGCTTCTACCCCCCCCCCCCCCCCCCCCCCCCCGGCGGCAACACGAGGTTCGGAAGCATGCGGGCCGCGCTGACCGTAGCGCTGGCGCTGGCGGTCGCCGCCTTCACCGTGACCATGACCGCCTGCGCGCCGGTCACGCCGACCTCCTCAACGCCGGGCAGCGGCGGCGGAGGTTCGGGCGGCGCTGAGCCGCCGACCACGCCCGCCCCGGACCCGACACCGACCCCGTCCCCGCCGCCGGAGCCCATGAAGTGGACGCTCGATGCGGAGCAGTTCGGCGACGACGGCGCCAACATCTGGATCGAAACCAGCAACCGCTCCCAACCGTTTGCCTGGGACGCGATCACCGCGGACAACGTCGACGACGTGCGCGTGTCGATCGGCGGCGTGGCGCTCGCCGACGAAAGCCGCTCCTTCACCAGCACCTTGTTCGAGCCGGCCTTCGAGGGCGACTACAGCGGCGCCGAGTGGACGATCTCCGCGGAAGTGACTCCGGGCGCCGTGGCGCTGGTGCTCACCGCCCCCAACCAGCGGATCGACCGGGGCGACCTCAGCCATGTCGAAGTCACCAACGGGGGGTCGGAATACTGGGAGGCTGTCCCGATCGTAACGTTTTCGGCACCGCTGCAGGGCGGCCGCAGGGCAACCGGAGTCGCGGTGGGTCCCGGTGTGATCCTGTCCGCCGGTACTCACGGCGGCCAGCGCGGGAGCGGCTTCACGACACCTCCGCGGGTCATAACCCCGGTACCGGGTTATAATCCCGGGAGCGGCGCAGAGTTCCGAGTGAGGATCAGTGGCGGTCAAATAGTGGGAGTGGACGTCCTAAACGGCGGGAGCGGCTACTGGGGAACGAGCCTTTCCTGTCAGTTCGATCCGCCGAGGGGGGCGAACTGCTCGGTGTCTAAAAGCGAGTCGATCACGGCGATCGAGCTCACGGACCGGGGGCGCGGCTACAAGGCCCCCCCGACGGTCACGATTACCCCAGCCGGCCCGAATGGCAGGGATGGGGCCGCCAGGGCAGTGCTGCGAGGGCCGACCGGCAACAGCCAGGTCGAAAACCTGTTCTGGGGCCGCCAGACGCTGTACGGCAAGGAGCTGCTGATCGAGATCGCGCCCGAGGAGTAACCCCGCAACCGGCCATCGGTTGTCGCCGGCGTTCGATGCCGGCACGACGGAGGCTGCGGCATGATATACCCGGCGCTCACCCCGGTCCGCATCCCCACTGCCGCAGATCGTCCTGTGTCAGGCCGAGATACGCGAGTTGCTGCCCGACGAAGCCTGCGTAGAAGTCGCCGAGGCGTTCGTGGTAGTCCGGGTCCATGTCGTTGTGCCACTGCTTGAGCCACGGCACGTACTCCCGGATGACTGCCAGCAGCGGCGTGAGCCGGGCGGCGTCCCAGCCTTCGCTCTCGTAGGCGCGCGTGTAGTACGCGGCGACGGCTTGGCACAGGGTCAGGGCGTCCCAGCCGGCTGCCGCCAGCGCGCTACGCCATCGGCGGTCTGCTCCTCACGGTCCGGGTGCCGCCGGCGCTTGGACGCCGGGCTCAACAGGTCGCCCGGCAGGCGCACCGCCTCACGATGCAGCGCAACCGGGCGCTCGAAGACCGTCTTGCCCCACGTGCGCAGCACCCAGCCGGCGTGGTGGCGGGTGCATCCGGACGAACTCGTCGAGCAGGGCGGCTTTCTGGCGCCGGGTGGCGCGCCGGTACCGTTCGACGGTCGCTGCGGTGATCGCCTTGCGTTGACTCATGGTACGTCCCATCTCCTTCGATCTCCGCCGCCGATGGTGGCCAGGTCGTTCGTGTGGATGTTTCGGTGATGCGCCAGCCCGCGTTCGTGTCGATTTGATGATGCAATGCGGACGCTTGACGCGGGATTGGAGTGCGGCTACGGTCGCCGGCGAGTCTCATGGCCGACGAACAGGTACCGGACGAACCGCGTTCCGCGCAGCCGCCGGACGAAGCTGCGCCGCCCGAGGAAGCGGAGAAGATCACCCATATCCACGACAAGTACTTCTACGGAGTGTTTTCCGATACCGGCAACGCCGCCGGCCTGTTGCGCCCGTACCTGCCGCCGGCGGTAGCCGGCTCCCTGCGGTGGGCGACGCTCACTCACTGGCCGGGCCGCTTCGTGAGCGACGACTGGCGCGGCCGGGAGGCGGACTTGGTGTTCTCGGTGGAGCGGCAGGGGGCGGAGGAGCCGGCGCTGGTGTACGTACTGCTGGAGCATCAGTCCACGCCGCGCTACTGGATGGCGTTGCGGGTGCTGAACTACTGCCTGCAGATATGGATGGCGTGGCAGGGGGCGAGCAAGAATAGGAAGAAGACGAAGTTGCCGCTGATCGTGCCGCTGGTATTCTATCAGGGCCGGAAGCGGTGGTCGCCGGAGCTGGAGTTTCGGGAGCTGGTGGAGGGTGCGGCGGCGGAGTGGCGGTGGGTGCCGCGGTTTGAGTACCTGCTGATCGACCAGACGGAGGGAGGGCCGGAAGCGGTGTTGGGGTCGGCCGTGGCGCGGCTGACGCAGATGGCGATGCTGGCGCGGGTACGTGGTGGCGATGAGTTGGTGGAGAGGACGGCGGTGCTGATGGCGGAGGTGTCGCCCGAGGGAGAGGTGGAAGTGCTGGCGCGGCACGTGGAGTACGTGTTGGCGACGCAGTCGGAGGAAGGGCTGCGAGCGTTCAGGGCAGCGTTGCGGCGCAACGTGCCCGGTCGTGGAGGAGAGCTGATGACTTACGTGGAACAGATAGAGGAGCGCGGCCGCCGGGAGGGCCGTCAGGAAGGCCGCCGGGAGGGCCGTCAGGAAGGCCGCCGGGAGGGCCGTCAGGAAGGCCGCCAGGAGGGCCGCCGGGAAGGCCGTCAGGAAGGCCGCCGGGAAGGCCGTCAGGAAGGCCGTCAGGAAGGCGTCTTGCGCGCCATTGAAGGATTTCTGCAGCGCGATGTCCCGTGGTCGACCATCGAGGAGGCGACCAACATCGACGAGTCCGAATTCGAGCGCCTCAAGCAGCAACTGGACGCCGGCGCCCCCGGCGCCAACCAACCCAACTGAGGCCCACGCCCTGCTTGCTTGCTGGCCGGCACGGCGGGCTTTACGTTGGCTCAAAATCGCGGAGGGCGTGGCGGCGGCCGTCGGGATCGGCGGCCTGCTGGGGCCGCTGCCGGTCTTCTCCGCTCTGGCGGCGCCGATCGCCGAAGGCATCCGCGACGCATGAGGCGGCCGGTCCGCGCCAACGTCCTGCTGGCCGACGACCACGGGATCATGCGCGAGGGCCTGCGCGCGCTCCTGTCCGGACAGGCCGGCGTCACCGTGGTGGGCGAGGCGGCCGACGGCCCGTCGGCGCTGGAGCAGGCGCGCCGGCTGCGCCCCGACGTGGTGATCCTGGACCTCGGCCTGCCCCACATGAGCGGCATCGAGGTGGCCGCGCGCATATCCGCCGAGCTGCCGCGCACGCGCGTCGTGGCGCTCTCCAAGCACCACGACCGCCGCTTCGTGGCGCGGATGCTGCAGGCGGGCGCCGCCGCCTACCTGATCAAGGAGTGCGCGTTCGAGGAGCTCACCGACGCGATCGACACGGTGATGCGCGGCCGCAAGTTCCTGGGCGCCGGCATCGCCGGCACCATGGTCGACTTGGTGCACGGCATCGACCAGCCCGGATCGGCCCTGGACGCGCTGACCGACCGCGAACGGGAGGTGATGCAGATGGTGGCCGAAGGCAGCACCGCCAAGGAGATGGCCGGCGCGCTCGGCGTCAGCGCCAAGACCATCGACACCCACCGCCATCACGTGATGGAGAAGCTCCGCGTCGAAAGCGTCGCCGAGCTCACCCGCATAGCGATCCGAGAAGGGCTGGTGCCGCTGGAAGCGTGAGACGGCCGCCATCCATCGGGGCGGCATCTCAGCAATTTGGAAGCTCGAACTCAGGAAACGGCTGATAGGCAAGCGTCTGCGGCGGCCACGACATTGCAAACATGGAACCGGAGCTGAGACGCCGAATCGTCGTCGCCCTGATCATCGCGTTGCTGGTCACCGCTATCGCGATGGCGGCGGTCCGCCTGACGGCCGCCATGGCGACGCTGATGTTCATCCAGTTCTCCGCCCATTGCCCGCTGGTCGTCGCCATGTCGATGATCTACCGGTACCGGGAGCGACGGGACCGGTTCAAGCTGGTCTTGTGCGTGACCGGTTTCGTCATGTACCTGTGCGCGAAGGTCGCGTTCGAGCTGATGCGCGATGACCTGTACCCCGCCGCGCCGGAAGGGATCTTCGAGATAGTGGCCGGCCACGCGGTCGCCATCGCCTGGGCCGTGACCGCCGCCTGGCTGCTGGAGGCCGGCATGAAGCGGCGGGAACGGAAGCGGACGCCGGTCTGACGTCAGGCCGGCTCGGCTTCCTCGCGGCGCGCCCAGAGCCGTTCGCCCATCACCTCCTCGACGTCGGTGAGCGTGGTGCACGCCAGCATCTCCTCCGCCTCCGCCTCCGCCTCTTGCAGGTCGATGCCGGCGACCAGCGCCCGCACGCGCGGCAGGTAGAGCGGCTCCACGCTCAGGGTGCGGACGCCGATGCCGATCAGGAACGGCACGTATTCGGCCTGGTGCGCCATGTCCCCGCACACCGACAGGTCGGTGCCGTGCTCGGCGGCGCTGGCGGCCACCAGGTTGAGGGAGCGGAGCACCGCCGGATGGTACGGGCGGTACAGGTCGGCCACCTTCTCATTGGTGCGGTCGACGGCGATCAGATACTGGATCAGGTCGTTGCTGCCGATCGACAGGAAGTCGGCCTCGGCGGCGAACGCGTCGATGATCGGCAGCACCGACGGCACCTCCACCATCATGCCGATGGCCGGCGCCTCGCACGCCACCCCTTCCCGCTGCAGCTCCGCCACGCAGTCCAGGGTGATGCGGCGGCCGTGCAGGAACTCGTCGAGCGCCGACACCATCGGGAACATGATGCGGATGGCGCGGCCGACGCCGGCGCGGAGCATGGCCCGCACCTGCTGGCGGAAGATGTCGGGATTGCGGAGCGAAAAGCGGATCGAGCGCATGCCGAGGAACGGGTTGGCCTCCCGCGTGTCGTCGGTGAAGTAGGACAGGACCTTGTCGCCGCCCATGTCGAGCGTCCGCAGGGTCACCTCCCGCCCGCCGAACCGCGCCAGCAGCTGAGCGTAGACGGCGATCTGCTCCTCCTCGGTCGGGAAGTCGCTACGCACGATGAACGGAAACTCGCTGCGGTACAGGCCGATGCCGTCGGCGCCGCGGTGGGTCGCCAGATCGACGTCGGAGAGCAGGTTGACGTTGGCCAGGATGCGGATGCCGGTGCCGTCGAGCGTCCGGGTGACCGGCTGACCGGGAGCGCGCCGCTCCAGGTCCTCCAGCGCCGCCCGCTGGTCGCGGAAGCTCCGCAGCGCCGACTCGCCGGGGTTGACCTGGACCACGCCGCCGTCGCCGTCGAGGAGCAGCGTCGTTCCCTCCGCGACGGTGAGCATCCGCTCGTCCCGGACGATGATCAGCGGCAGCACCAGCGAGCGGGCCAGGATCGACAGGTGCGAGCTGGCGCCGCCGGTGACCAGCACCACGCCGGCCGCCCCCAGGGCGGACAGCTCCAGCAGGTCGGACGGGTAGAGTTCGCGGGCGACCACGACGCTGCCGGGCTGCGAATCGATCGCCGGGCTCTGGCCGATGATGTTGCCGACCAGACGCACCACCACGTCCTTGACGTCCTGCACCTTGTCCTTGACGTAGGGGCTTTCGCTGGCCGCGAAGCGCTGCAGGTAGGTGGAGGCGACCTGCAGGACCACGCCCGGCGCGCTTTCGCCCCGCTCGATGCCGGCCAGCACGCGGCCGGTGAACTCCGGGTCCTTGAGGATCAGCAGGTGGGCGGTGAAGATGAGCGACGCCACGTCGGAGAGCTTGTCCTCTACCTTGGCCTGCAGCGCTTCGAGCTGGCGCTCGGTGGCCAGCACCGCCGACTCGAAGTCGGCGCGGCCGTAGACGCGGTCGTAGGTGCGCCTGGCGAACGACTCGTACACGCCCTCCCGGTCGAACAGCGCCGCCGGGCCGGCCGCGTGCCCCTCGGCGGCGGTCTGCCCGAAGAACCGTTCGCCGGCGCGGGCGCGCTGGCCGCGCGCTCCCCGCAACGGGCGGCGCTGCCCCTCGCTCCGCGCCGGCTCGCCTGCGTCCTTGGCGTCCATCAGCAGGCGGGCGTTCTCCAAGGCGTTGGCGAGCTGCGAGGCGACCGCCCGCAACGCCAGCGCGTCGTCATCGTCGAACGGCGTGCCGACTTCGCGCTGCACCGCCAGCACGCCGATGGCGGCGATGCCGCGCGTGATCGGCACCGCCAGGAACGCCTCGTACCGCTCCTCCGCGATGCCGGGCACCGGCTTGAAGCTCGGGTGCTCGGAGGCGACCCGCTGCAGGATCGGCCGCCGGCCTTCGAGCGCGGCGCCGACGATCCCTTCGCCCATCGCCAGCCGCACGCGGCCCACCGAGGACGGCTCCAGGCCGATGGTGGCGCGCAGGACCAGCTGCTCCGCTTCCTGGTCGTAGATGTAGATGCTGCAAACCGCCGCCCGCATCCGGCGGGCGACCATCCGCACCGCCTTGTCCAGGAACCCGCGCAGACCGGGCGAGCCCATGAACAGGCCGCTCATCTCGCCGAAGTCGCAGATCAGCCGGAGGTGATCCATCGGCCGGGATGTTAGCGCATTTGACCCGATGCCGGCCCCGCCGTAGGATCACGCCGCCGTGGAAACCCTTGATCTGGGCCGCCGCATCGATCTGCTGTCGATGGACCCCCACTTTCATGACATCAGCATTGCCGTCTACCGAGCCGAGGACGGGGGAGGAGGCGGCGCGGCCTATCTGCTGCACAGCTACAGCCGGCGCCCCGGCGCCGGCGACCGCCTGCGCTTCCTGGCCGGCGTCATGCGGACCGCGGGCGGGATGGTCGCCGGCGCCGGCCCCCTGACGGTGCGCTTTGCCTGCGGACACCCGCACGAGGCGGCGCTCAAGCGCCTGTTCACGGAGTCGTGCAAGATACCGCCGGGCACGGAGCCTGAGCCCCGGCCGCTGTCCGTGCGCGACCGGAAGAACGATATGACCATCGACGTCGAAGCGCTCGGCGGCGGCCGCTACCGCTGCCGCGGCGACCGGGACGGCGCGCGCGAACGGCGGCGGGTGGCGGCGGTCGCCGCCGGCCTGGGCAAGCTGGCCGAGCTGCAGGTCGACGGGACGGAGGTGCGGTTCCCGTGCGGCGCCGACCACCACGAGCTGATCGGCCTGCTGCTCACCCGCGCGCTCAACGTGCGCGGCGCGTTGCGTGAGCAGGAAGCGGCGGCGGCGCGCGGTATGCTCACCGCGCCGAGTCAACAGCGATGAACGGAGGAAACCGATGACAGGCAGGGAACGGGTGCTGGCGGCGTTTCGCGGCGAACCGGTCGACCGTCCGGCGGTGTGCAACCCGACCTCGGTGGCGACCGTGGAGCTGATGGACCTGGTCGACGCGCCGTTTCCGCAGGCCAACCGCGACGGCGAGATGATGGCCCGCCTGGCGGCGACCGGCTACACGGAGCTCGGCTTTGACACCATCATGCCGGTGTTCTCCATCATCCAGGACTCCTCCGCGCTCGGCTGCAAGATCCAGTGGGAGCAGAAGGACAACTGGCCCACCGTCAAGATGAGCGAGCCGATCTGGGAGACGGCGGACGACATCGTCATTCCGCCCGACTTCCTGACCCACCCCGACACCGCCTGCGTGCTCGACGCGATCCGCCGGCTCAAGGCCGAGTACGGCGATGAGGCGGCGGTGATCGGCAAGACGATGGGGCCGTGGTCGCTGGCCTATCACTGCTTCGGGGTCGAGCCGTTCCTGCTGCTCTCCCTGGACGATCCCGACGCGACCAAGCGGTTACTGGACGGGCTCAAGAAAGCGACCATCGACTTCGGCGTCGCGCAGATCGAGGCGGGCGCCGACGCGCTGACGCTGCCCGACCACGCCACCGGCGACCTGGTGTCCGGCGACTACTACCGGCGCTACCTGCGCGACCTGCACGCCGAGTTCGTGGACCGGCTGCCGATTCCGCTCATCCTGCACATCTGCGGCAAGACGATCGACCGGATGGCCTACATAGCCGAGACCGGCTTCGCCGCCTTCCACTTCGATTCCAAGAACGACCCGGCGGAATCGATCGGCGTGGTCGGCGACCGCGTCGCGCTGGTCGGCAACGTCAACAATCCGGAGACGCTGTTCGCGTGCGGGCCTGCGGACGTGCAGGCGGAGGTGCGCAAGAACCTGGACGCCGGCATCAAGCTGGTCGGCCCGGAGTGCGCGATACCGCTGCAGACGCCGCTGGAGAACCTCAAGGCGATCCCGGCCGAGGTGGCCGACTGGACGCGGCGACGCCACAACTGACCGCGCGCACTGCCTGAAACCACACGGAAAAACCACACATGGCGCAGATCCACGACATAGACAACGAGCTGATCCGGTCCGAGATAGAGGAGTTCGTCGAACGGCCCGACGAGCGCGAGCGCATGATCGAGGTGTTCGCCCACACGCGGCCGGCGATGCAGGAGATTTCGGCGGCGATCATCGAAGGCGAGGACGACGACGTCGACGAGCTGACCAAGAAGGCGCTCGACGAGGGGGTCACGGCGCTGGAGATCATGGACGACGGCCTGATCGCCGGCATGGGGATCGTCGGCATCAAGTTCCGGGACAACATCATCTTCGTGCCGGAGGTGCTGGCCTGCGCGCGCGCCATGAAGGCCGGCATGGCGCACATCGAGCCGATCCTTTCGGAGTCCGGCGTGCCGTCGCAGGGGAAGGTGGTGATGGGGACCGTCAAGGGCGACCTGCACGACATTGGCAAGAACCTGTGCATCATGCTGCTGCGGGGCGCAGGCTTCGAGGTGATCGACCTGGGGGTCGATACCTCCCCGGACGAGTTCATCGACGCGGTGGAGGAACATCAGGCGCCGCTGCTCGGCATGTCGGCGCTGCTCACCACCACCATGCCGAACATGGGCAAGACGATAGAGGCGTTCATCGACGCCGACCTGCGCGATGACGTGCAGATCATGGTGGGCGGCGCTCCGGTCACGCAGGAGTTCGCCGACGACATGGGCGCCGACGGCTACGGCGCCGACGCGGTGGCGTGCGTGGAGCTGGCCAAGCGGCTGATGGCCGAGCGGGAGCGGAGCGACGACTGAGCAGCAGGCGGGCGTGGCCGCCGGGCTCGACGCGGACGCCTGGCAGGAGCGCCTGGACCGCCTGAGCGCGGTGCTGGCGCCGATCGCCGACCACGCCGGAGCGCAGGCGCAGTGGCGCTGCCCGTACAAGGACCGCCGCGACCGGTGCACGGCCGAGTTCGGCTGCCGCAACCAGCGCCGGCCGGCGGCCGGCGACCCCCGGTTCGAGCGCGGCGCGGACGGGCTCCGCTATCTCTGCGCCGGCGACGACCGGCTCGACTACCGTAGCGCCTGGGAGACCGATCCGGCGGCGGCCGGCGTCCACGGCGCTGACGCTCACGGCGCGACCGGGCACGGCGCCGCCGGCCACGGCGCCGACCTGCACGGCCACGGCGCGCACGGGGACGGCGGCCACGGCGCCGCGGAGCGCGCCTCCGGGACCGTCGCGTGCGGCGCGGAGCGGTTGCGGCCGGCCGCCGGCGATACGTTGTTCGACTACGCCGACCGCGCCGGCGCCCGCGTGCCGAGCTCGTGCGCGCGCACCGGCATCTGCCACGAGTGTGTGGTCCGCGTCGACTCCGGCCCGGACGCGCTGAGCCCGCGCACCGAAGCGGAGCGCTTCCTGCAGGACCCGTTCCGGCTGGCGTGCCAGACCGAGGTGATCGACCTCGACGCGCAGGTGGCGTTCGCGCCGTTGCGGCGCGCGCCGCGCATCCTGGCCGACGGCGGCAGCGGCTTCGACGGCAGCGGTCCGGGCGGCCGCGAACGGACCGCAGACCCGGCCCCGCCCGCCGCCGGCCGCGACCGGTTCCGCGGCCGGGAGTTGGGGCTGGCCATCGATCTGGGCACCACCACCGTGGTGATGAAGGTGATCGACCTGCAGGCGCAGGCGACCATCGTCACCGCATCGTTCGCCAACCCGCAGGGGTTCGCCGGCAGCGACATCATGCACCGCATCTCCTACGCGGCCGGCAACTTCACCGACGAGCTGCAGCGCGCCATCGTCAACGCCGTCAACACCGAGATACGCACGGTCGCGCGCGCCTGCGGCTTCCGGCGCACCTCGGTCACCCGCATGGTCGTGGCCGGCAACCCGACCATGCGCGACATCCTGTTCGGGATCGACGTGCAGGGGTTGGGCCAGCGGCCCTACCGGTCGTCGGTGGAAGCCGACTTCCGCGCCGGCCGCCGCGCCACCACGGCGTTGGAGGTGCCCGCGCGGCGGCTCGGACTCCACCTCAACCCGCAGGCGGCGGTGATCGGGCTGCCGCTCATCGGCAGTCACGTCGGCGCCGACACGGTCGCCTGCCTGACGGCGATCGGCATGGCCGACGTCGACCGGCCGGTCATGCTGGTCGACGTCGGCACCAATACCGAGGTGGTGGTCGGCCACCGGGACCGGATGATCGCCGCCTCGTGCCCGGCCGGCCCCGCCTTTGAGGGCGGACAGATCACCTTCGGCATGCCGGCCTACGACGGCGCCATCGAGTCGCTGGCGTGGCAGGGCGACCGCTTTGCGTTCCGCACCATCGGCGGCGGGCCGCCGGAGGGGATCTGCGGGTCCGGCCTGATCGATCTGGTCGCCGAGCTGCGCCGCCACGGCCTGATCACGCCCCGGGGCGTCTTTACCGCCGACCGGCGGCTGCGGGAGATCGAGGTGGCGGACCGCATCACCTTTTCGCGCGCGGACGCCAGCGCCCTGGCGCAGGCGAAGGCGGCCAACTACTGCGGTCAGGTGATCGCCATGCGCCACTTCGGCATCGAACCGGCGCAGATCGACCGGCTCTATCTGGCCGGCGGCTTCGCCACCTACGTCGACGCGCGCAACGCCATCGACATCGGTATGCTGGCGCCGGTCCCCGCGGAGCGGATCGAGAAGGTCGGCAACGCCGCGGTCGAAGGGGCCCGCATCGCGCTCCTCTCGGACGCGGAACGGACGCGCGCCGACGAGTTGGCGCAACGCATCGAACACGTGGAGCTTGAGCAGGAGCCGGATTTCTTCGAGCTGTTCGTCGACGGCTGCCGCTTCGAGCCCATGCGGCTCGCCGCCGCGGCGCGCTGACGGCGACCGCCAAGGAACATCCGGTCAAATCGGAGGAGTGACAGGTTTGGGGAACGGCAACGGCCGATTCACGACGATCGGCGAGAACATACACACCACCCGCGTGCTGCTGCGCCGCGGCAAGCGCATCGCGGAGGCGCCCGACGGACGCGAATCGGTCCGCTTCAAGGACCGCGCCGGCGGCAGCCGCTATCTGCCGATCCCGGACGCGGCAAAGAAGGGGCAGGACTACCAGGAGGGCCGCGTCAAGCACGTCGGCATAGCCGTGCGCACGGCGATGGCCGGCGGGCCGGACGCCCCGGCCGCGCTGGAGTATCTGGCCACGCTGGTCGACCGCCAGGAACGCGCCGGCGCCGACTATCTGGACCTCAACGTCGACGAGGTGTCGCTCAAGCCGGAGGAGCAGCAGCGGGCGATGGCGTGGCTGGCCGGCATGGTGCAGGAGACCGGATCGACCCCGCTGTCGGTCGACTCCTCCAACGGCGAAACGATCCGCACCGGACTGGAGGCGGTCGACGGGAACCGGGCGGGCCGGCCGCTCCTCAACTCCGCGTCGCTCGAGCGGATCGAGGTGCTGGATGACGTCAAGCGCTTCGACACGCGCGTGGTGGTGACCGCCGCCGGCGACTCCGGCATGCCGGCCGGCGCCGAGGAACGGGTCGGCAACGCCACCCGCATCATCGAGGCGGCGTTGGGCAAGGGGATCGAGGCGAGCGACGTGTTCGTCGACCCGCTGGTGTTTCCGATCTCGGTCGACATTGAGTTCGGCAACCACTGCCTGGACGCGGTGCGGACGATCCGCGGCCGGTTCGGCCCCGACATCCACATAACCGGCGGCTTCAGCAACGTGTCGTTCGGGATGCCGCAACGGCGGTTGATCAACGACGTGTTCCTGCTGCTGGCGATAGAGGCGGGCGCCGATTCGGGGATCGTCGATCCGGTGACCAGCCACCTCGACGAAGTGCACGGCATGGACCGATCATCGTTCCGCTACACGATGGCGGAGGACCTGCTGCTGGGCCGGGACGACCGTTGCAAGGCGTTCCTGCGCGCCCACCGGCGGGGAGCGCTGGACCAGGAGGGCTGAACGGACCGATGGCTGAGTACAAGGTGTTGTCGTGGCGGGGCATACCCGCGCAGGTGAAGGCGTACGGCGAAGGCGGCGCCCGGTCCGCGCCGATGCCCGGCCGCTACCAGACCGAGATCGACCGCGTCGCCATGAAGGAGGGCTTGGCCGGCACCGACGCCTATCTGGAGCAGTGGAAGTGGAGCCGCCGCGCCGCGCGGGACGGCTCCGCCCCGGAAGTGCTGGACGAGGTGATCGCCGAGCTCACCGCGGCGTGGGACCCCAAGCTCACCTCCGTCCCCGGCGCCGCGGATCGCTAGCGCGGCGCCGAATCGGGTACGCTGACGGCATGAGCCGCGCACGCCGCCCACTCCTCACCTTCGACAAGACCGAGCTGGTGCTGATCGACCTGGAAGCGAAACGGCCGGCGGTCCACAACCTGACGCGCGATGATCTGGTGCGGTTCCGGCTGGTCACCAAGCGGACGTTCGCCCTCTACCGATTCGTGGAGGACGACGTGCTGGAGCTGCACGTGCGCGGCACGATCGAGCCGCTGCTGCTGCGCCGGCGCCGGAACCGCGACCGGTTCGACGACTACCTGGCCGGGACGAGGAAGTTCTGCGATGCGAACCAGATACCGTTCGTGGACGATACCGCGAACACCGATGCCTGAGAGGGAATCACCATGAGAATCAGCAAGACCCTGGCCAAGCTGCGCGCCGGCCGCGCCGCGCGCATCTGCGGGCTCGGCCACTACGTTCCCGCCTTCCTGCGCCACGCCGCGCATCAGGGCTTCGACTGCGTGTGGCTCGACCTGGAGCACCGCTCCATGGATCAGCGCGAGCTGCAGTCGCTGCTGACGCTGTCGCACCTGGTCGACGTCGACGTGATGGTGCGCGTGCCGCTGGTCGACGGCGCGCAGCTCTACCGGGTGCTGGAGGACGGGGCCACGGGGATGATGTTCCCGCTGGTCAACACCCCGGAGCGGGCGCGGCAGATCGCGCAAGCGACCAGGTTCCCGCCGGTCGGCAGCCGCGGCATGGACGGCGCCGGCCTGGACGGCGACTACTTCCTGGACCCGGCTGAGGACTACCAGGAGAACGCCAATCGCCAGACGTTCGTGGTGGTCCAGATCGAGACTCCGGAGGCGGTCGAGAACGCCGCCGCGATCGCCGCGGTCGAAGGCGTGGACGGGCTGTTCATCGGCCCGTCCGACCTCAACCTGCGCCTGCGGCACAACGGGGGCGGATTGGACCTCGACAGCGCCATCGACCGGGTGGCCGCCGCGGCCAAGCAGCACGGCAAGGCGTGGGGCGTGCCGGGAGACCCGGCGCTCACCGCCCGCATCCACGCCAAGGGCGCGCAGCTCCTGGTGCAGGGCAGCGAGTTCATGGCCATCATCGCCGAGCTGCAGCGCGGCCGCGCGGTGTTCGACGAGCTGCTGGCCGGCGAGTCCTCATAGGCGCCGCACCGGCAGGTTCGATGGCATCTCCCGCCGATCGGCCAGCCGCGCCACGGCTGCCAGCCGTGGCGCGGCTGGCGGCGGACGCGGACAACGTGGCGGTCGCGCTCCACACCCTGCCGGCGGGGCAGGAGATACGGCACCGCGGCGGGTGGCGGTTGGCGCATCCGGTGCTGGAAGGGCACCGCTTCGCCGTGACCGGCATCCGGCGCGGGGAAGCGCTGCTCTCGTGGGGCTATCCGTTCGGGACGGCGTTGCGCGACATCGACCCCGGCGATTGGATCCGCAACGCCGGCATGATCGAGGCGCTGGCGCAGCGCGACCTGCCGCAGGCGTTGCCGGACGACGCCAACTTCGTAGACCAGCCGCTCGACCAGTCGGCGCGGCTGGAGGAGGTGGCGCCGGCTCAACCGCTGCCGGCCGCGCCGGCCGGCCTCACCTTTGCCGGCTACGACCGCGGCGAGCGCGGCTACGGCACGCGCAACTACGTGATCGTGCTGGCGGTCAACTCGCACGCCGGCGCCGCCGCGGTCGCGCTGGCCGCGCGGCTCGACCGCAAAGCGCGGCAGCTCGGCGGCATCGACGGCGTGGCGCCGGTCGCGCACACCGAAGGCGGCGGCCCGGAACCGCCCAACAACCGCGAGTTGCTGGTGCGGACGCTGGCCGGCTTTCTGGTCCATCCCAACGTCGCCGGCGCGGTGGTGCTGGATCATCCGGCCGGCGCCGTGCGGTGGGCGGACGTGACCGCCAGCGCGGAGGCGCGCGCGCGCCGGTTGGACCGCGTGCCGATCGTGGCCGCCACCGCCGGCGATCCGGTCGATGACGCCGTAGCGCTGCCGCTGCTGCGGGCCGCCGCCGCCGCGCGCCGCCGTGACCTGCCGCTGCCGGCGCTCAACATCGCGCTGCAATGCGGCGGTTCGGACGCCTTTTCCGGCATATCCGGCAACCCGCTGGCCGGCGCGGTGGCGCGCCGGGTGATCGCCGCCGGCGGCGCCGCCATCCTGGCGGAGACCGACGAGCTGATCGGCGCCGAGCGCTACGTGCTGTCGTCGGTCAAGGACCGGCCCACCGCCGCCGCCTTCCTGGAGCGGGTGGAGCGCTTCAAGGCGTGGACCGCCCGCCACGGGCAGTCGGCGGCCGGCAACCCGTCGGGCGGCAACAAGTTGCGCGGCCTCTACAACATCACCCTCAAGTCGATCGGCGCGGCGGCCAAGAAGGCCCCGGACGTGCCGCTGGCCGGCGTCGCCGACTACGCGGCGCCGGTCGCCGGACCGGGGCTTCACTTCATGGACAGCCCCGGCAACGACCTGGAGAGCGTCGCCGGCCAGGTCGCCTCCGGCGCCAACCTGATCTTCTTTGTGACCGGCAACGGGTCGATCACCAACTTTCCGTTCGTGCCGACCGTGAAGTTCGTCACCACCACGCCGCGCTACCGGCTGCTCCCGCGCGAGATGGACGTGAACGCCGGCCGCTACCTCGACGGCGAGCCGATGGAGGCGCTCACCGAGGAGGTGCTGGGGCAGACGCTCCGCGTCGCCTCCGGCGAGCGCACCAAGGGCGAGCTGGCCGGGCACAGCCAGGTCTCCATCTGGCGGGATTGGGCGGTCGGCGAAGGGCTCGACGGCCGCCGGCCCGGCGCCCGCGCCGCCGGAACGGCTGCGGCTGACGGGGCCTCAGACGCGGCCGGGATGGTCACGGGCGCGCCCGCGCTGAGCCCGGCGGCGGCGCGGCGCGACCGGCGGCGCGCCCGCTTCCCGGCGCCGGCGTGGCCGCAGGCGCGCCCGCGCATCGGCCTGATCGCGCCGACCTCGCTCTGTTCCGGGCAGGTGGCCGGTCTGATCGCCGCGCAGATCGAGCGGCGCGGCGCTGCCGGCGCGCTCGCCGCGGTGGCCGCCCTGCCGCACACCGAGGGCTGCGGGTCGGGGGGGAGCGACGATCTCTACACCCGCACGCTGGTCGGCCACCTGCTGCACCCGGCGGTGGAGACCGCGTTGCTGCTGGAGCACGGCTGCGAGCGGACGCACAACGACTATTTTCGCGCCGCTCTGCGCGCCGCCGGTCAGCCGGCCGAGCGGTTCGGCTGGGCCAGCATCCAGCTCGACGGCGGCATCGCGGCGGTGACCGAGCGGGTGGCCGCCTTCTTCGCCGAAGCGGCCGGGCGGTCCGGCGGCGGCGGTCCGCGCCGGGATGCGGCTCCCGAAACCGGCCCTCCCGTGATCGGCGTGGTCGCGGCCGGCGTGCAAGCGGCTTGCCCGGACCAGCCCGGCCCGGCGGCGGCAAACCGGGAGGCGGCCGGCTCGGACCAGCTTGGCCCGAATGCGGCCGGCCTGCTGGCCGGCTTCGCGGTCGCCGTCGCCGCCGGCGGGGGAACGGTGATCGCGCCGGCCACCGGCCCGACGCCGGACGCGCTGGCCGCCGCCGGCATCGCCGTCGACCGGCGCCGGCCGTCGGTCCGCTTTGCGGAACGGCCGGCCGGCGGCGGGCTGCACCTGATGGCGGCGCCGACCGGCCACGTCGACGAGATCACCGGCAGTCTGGCCGCGGCCGGCGCCGAGCTGATCGTGGCGTTCAGCCCCAGCCGGCCGATCCACGCGCATCCGTTCGTGCCGGTGCTGCAGGTGACCGGCGGCGCCGGCTGGCCCGCACGCACCGGCGATGCCGGAGGCATCGGGGACGGCGCCGGGGACGCCGGCGGCGCAGGCTTCGATCTGACGCTCGCCGAGGAAGGCTCGGCGGAGCGGGCCGGCCGCCGCCTGGCGGAGTTGGCCGCCGCGGCGTTGGCCGGCGACTACACGTCCGCGCAGCTCCGCCGCGGCGCGACCGCCTTTCAGCTCACGCGCGGGACGTCCGGCGTCTCGCTCTGAGACGCGCGCCGTCCCGCCGCCCGCACCCACGCCAGCGGCCGATCGCCTCGGCCACGCCGCAACCGCCGGCGGCGGCGACCACGTCGTAGCGCGCGCGGAGTTCCGGCGCGGCGTTGGCGACCACGTAGCTGCGGCCGGCCCAGGCCAGCAGGTCGCCGTCGTTGTAGTCGTTGCCGACCGCGCAGACCCGGCCGCGCGGGATGCCGTGGCGGGCGGCCAGCCACGCCGCCGCCTGGCTCTTGGAGACCTGGCGCGGGAAGATCTCGATCCAGGTCGAACGATGGTCGAGCGGCGAGGTGGTGCGGATCACGGTGAGGTCCGGCAGCAGGTCGGCCACCTGCTCGCTGGACGGCGCCGCGCGGTCGACCGGCACCACCGCCAGCAGCTGCGCGCTCGGCCCCGGATCGCCGGCCAGCGGCGCGCCGAACCGGCGGTAACGGTCGATCCGCACGTCGAAGTCCGGGTTCGGCCGCCCGCTGCGCCGGTACCGGAAGTGATGGTTGTCCGGGATCGGCCGGTGCGCCATGAAGTCGACGTCCAGGGCGCGCAGCACGCGCGCCGCGCCGGCCGCCTGGCTGCCGGTGAGCGCGTGCGCGCGGAGCAGGCGGCGGTCACGCACGTCGTAGACGCCGGCCCCCGACGAGAACACCACGTAATCGACCGGGAACCGCTGGCCGGCGACCAGGCCGAACGAATGGAGGCTGCGGCCGGTGGCGATGGCGCGGCGCCAGCCGTCGCGCCCCAGCCGGCTGAGGGCCGCGCGGTCGCCGTCGCGCAGCCGCCGGTCGGGGCCGAGCAGCGTGCCGTCCAGATCGGTGACCAGCAGCCCTCGGCGCCGCTTCACCCCTGGCCGCCGGCTCACCTTGGCCGCCGGTTCGACCCGGGCCGGCGCTTCACGGGAGCTCCGGGGGTTGGCGGCGCAGCAGCTGCCAGCGGGACAGGCGGACGTCCTGCTGCGCTTCGCGCAGGTACGCCTGCCGGTGGCGCCGCGCTTCGGCGGTGCGGCCGGCCTGCGTCAACGCCTGGGCCAGATTGCTGTGCGCGTCAGCGTAGTGCGGGTCCAGGGCGACCGCGCGGCGGTAGGCGTCGATCGCTTCGGCCGCGCGGCCGGCGTCGATCAGCGCGTTGCCCAGGTTGTTCCACGCCTCGACGTAGCCGGGCTCCCGGGCGACGGCGCGCACGTAGCTGGCGGCGGCGTCCGCCGAGCGGCCGAGCGCGTACAGCGCGTTGCCCAGGTTGAAGTCGACCTCCGCCGAGGCGGCGCCGAGCGCCACCGCCCGCCGGTAGGCGGTCACGGCCTGTTCGTGCGCCCCGGCCTCCTCGGCGCGCACGCCGGCGTCGAACCACGCCTCCGCGCTGTCCGCGTCCGGTCCCTCGCCCGGCGCGCCGCCGGCCGCCGGGTAGAGCGTCACGATGCGCGCCGCCGCCGGCCGGGCGGGCCCGGCCGCGCCGGTCAGCTCCATCAGCAGCTGACCGGACGGGTCGGCCGCCTGGCCGGAGCGGAGCCGCACCCGCACGCCGCGGCCGGCCTTGCCGCCGGCCCGGCCGCCGGCCTCCAGGCGGGTGAGGTGGTCATGCGCGTCCGGCAGCCACTCCCCGATCTGCCGCAACGACCGCTCGATGCGCCGCGGCGTGACGCCGGCGCGGGTCAGCGCCGCGACCGCGCGCGACGCGGCTACGTCCTTGAAGGCAAACAACGCCGACCGCCGTTCGATCCGCGCCGGCCGCAGCAGCCCGCTCCGCACCCAGCGCCGCACCTCGGCCGGCGGAACGTCGAGTATCCGCGCGATCCGCTCGGTGCTGAACAGCGTCACGACCTCCTCCGCCACCGCTACGGCTCCTCGATCAGCCGCTCGAACACCGGCGCCCGCAGCACCCCGGCGCGCGTCTGGTCGACGAAACTCACCTCGCAATAGAGTCCGGGACGCACGCCGGCCGCGCCGGCCGGCAGGGCGACCAGCGGCCGGCCGGTGACGCGCTCGCGCACCCGCCGGGCCAGCTGCAGGCGCTCCCGCTCGTTGTAACCGGTGCCGACCCGGCCGGCGTAGGTGAGCACGCCGCCGCGGTCGATCGCCACCGCGACGCTCTGAATGTCGCCTCCCTCGGCGGGCATGAAGCCGACGATCGCGCACAGCGCCCGCATCCGCCGCTTCACTTTGATCCAGGCGTCCGACCGCCGGCCGGGCCGGTACGGGCTGTCAAGGCGCTTGGCCATGATCCCTTCCAGGCCGGCCGAACAGACGCTCTCATACAGCTGCCGCCCGCCGGTGAGGATCGCGTCCGAGACCGCCATCGGCGCCGGGGGGTCGATCCGCAGCAGCCGTTCCCGGCGCGCGCGGAGCGGCTGCGCCATGAGCGGACGGTAATCCCGATACAGCAGGTCGAAGGCGATGTACCGCACCGGACGCTCCGCGGCCAGCGCCGCCGCGCGCCGCGCGCCGCGCGCCTGATCGCGCGGTTGCAGTGACTCGAAGTCGGGCACGCCGTCGCGCAGCATGACGATCTCGCCATCGACGACGCTACCGTCCGGAAGCGCGGCCAGCGGCGCGAGCTCCGGGTACTGCCCGGTCACGTCACGCCCGCCCCGGCTCACCAGCCGCAACGAACGGTGTTCGACGTGCGCCATGGTGCGAAACCCGTCCCACTTGATCTCGAACAGGTGGTCGGCCGAGTCGAACGGTTTGCCGGCGGCGGCGAGCATCGGGGCGATAAGGCGCGGCAGCTCCGACAGGTCCCTACCCTCCGGCCGGCCCTACACCGCCTTCTTCCTGGTCCCGGTCCGGCGCGTGCGGGCGCTCGGCGCCATCTTCCGGCCCGACGCCTTGGCGGCCGGCGTTTCGGCGTCCGGCGTCTCGGCATCCGGCGGCGCCTCGGCGGCGCCGGCCTTCTGCGCGTCGGCAACGCTCTTCTTCAGGGCGTCCATCAGGTTGATGATCTTGGGCTCCTCGGCGTCCTCGGCCTGCACCACCTCCTGGCCTTCGACCTTCATGCGGATCAGCTCGGTCAGCCTGGCGTGGTACCGGTCCTCGTAGGAGGAGAGATCGAACTTCTCCATGCGGGAGGCGCCGATCAGGGTGTTGGCCAGCGTCATCTCTTCGTCGGTCACCTCCACGCCGACGACCTCATCGCCCAGCGCCTCCGCCGACTGCACCTTGGCGTGGTGGTACAGCACCGTGAGCCCCAGCAGGTCGCCGATCGGCCGCAGCAGCACGATCTGCTCGCGCCCGCCGATCACGACGTGCGCCAGCGCGTGGACGCCGTTTTCGCGCATACCCCGGTGCAGCAGCGCGTACGGCTTCTGCCCCGGCGCGCCGTCGGGAACCAGGTAGTAGGTGCGGCCGGCGTGATAGACCGGGTCGACCGCGTCCGGCGGGATGAACCCCTCGATGCTGATCGAGTGGTCGTTCTCCGTGCGCAGCTTCTCCAGCTCGTCATCGGCGATGATCACGTACTCGCCCTTGCTGTGCTCGTACCCCTTGACGATCTGGTCGGACGACAACTCGCCGTGCTCCGGGCACACCTTCTGGTACTTGACGCGCGTGTTGCAGTCCTTGTGGAGCTGATTCAACCGGACGTCGCGGCCCGACTTGGACGCGGTGAAGCCGCGCACCGGCACGGAGACCAGGCTCAGCTTGAGAAACGCCTTCCAGCTTGACCGTGGAGCCATCGTGTTACCTGCCTTCTTCTTGCTCGGCTGCGGGCCGGCGCGGTGAGTGTAGCACGCCCGCGCGGGCCGGGGCGGACGGGTAGTCCTCCCGCTTGCCGGTATCGCCCGGCTGGATGGTGAAGTCGCGCCGGTCGCGGTAGAGCGCGGCCCGGTTCAACACGATTTCGTCCTGCCCGTCGGGGTCGATCCGATCGGGAGGAGTCATGAACCAGTACTTGTAGTCGCCGATGAAGAGGTACGGCTTGACGTAGCCGAAGAATTGGCCGGTGACCCCTTCTCCGGCCAGCATCCGGGCGCGGACCGCCGCCAGCAGGTCCCGCTGCCGGTCCTTGCGCAGCAGCACGTACTCGTGCGGCCAGCTGTCCCGGTAGGTGACCGCTTCCCGCCACGGCGCCCGGGCGATCAGTTCCGTCAGTTCCATGACGGTAGTACTATCGGCGCAGCGGCGCGGTGCCGTCGAGCGGCCGGCGCCCCGGTTTGGCGAGCCGGCGCATTCCGCGCTACACTGTGCCGCAGGGGGTGACCGATGGCTTCGAGTGAAGAGCGGCAGCATTTGCTGCGCATGTTCAGCGACGAGCGGCAGCAGGTGCTGCGGATGGTGGAGCAGGGCACGATTACGGCGGACGAGGGGGCGCGCCTGCTCACCGCGCTCGGCGGCGACGAGGAGACGTCCGGCCGTTCGCGGGGGCCGTCCGGGCGCTCCGCGCCGACGGCGGCGACGGCGGAGGCGGTCGCCGCGTCGTCGGCCTCCTCCTCCGATGAGCTGCAGGTGCGCATCGCGCTTGCCACCGCGGACGGCCATCTGGTCACGCTGGTGCTGCCGTTGCAGCTCGCCCGGTTCGCGCTTCCGCTGTTCGACCTGCCGGCGGCGGCGGTGCTCGGCGAGCACGGCGTCGACATCAACCGCATTCGGGAGGCGTTGCGGGCCGGCGAGCCGTGCGAAGTCCTGGACTACAAGGACGAGGAGTCCGGCCACCGGGTCCAGATCGTCATTTCCTGACCACGCTCCGGCCGGGCGGGCAGCTTGGCCTCAGCCGATCACCCGCAGATCGGCCGGGGCGGCGCTGAGCGTGCGGGCGCCGGTGTCCGTCACCAGCACCAGATCCTCGATCCGCACCCCGCCCCACCCGGGCCGGTAGGCGCCCGGTTCGATCGTCAGCACGTCGCCGGCGGCCAGCTCGGCGCCGGCGCCGACGCGCAGGCTCGGCGCTTCGTGGATTTCCAGACCGACGCCGTGGCCGACGCCGTGCCGCCACCAGTCTTCCATCCCGGCGTCGGCAAGCGCCGCGCGGGCGGCGGCGTTGATCTCGTCGCCGCCCGCGCCCGGCCGCACCAGGGCGAGCGCCCGGTCATGCGCCCGGAGCACCGCCGCGTGCGCGCGCCGCTGCTCGGCGTCCGGCTCGCCCACCACCCAGACGCGCGTCAGGTCGCTGCGATAGCCGTCCACGACGGCCCCGCAGTCGATGCACACCAGATCGCCGGCGGCCAGCCGGCGGTCGGAGGGGAGCGCGTGCGGTATGGCGTTGCGCGGACCGGAGGCGACGATGGTGGTGAAGGCGGGCTCCTCCGCGCCGCGCCGCCGCATCTGCACGTCGAGCTCCAGCGCCAGGTCGCGCTCGGACGCGCCGGCGCGCGCCACGCCGGCGGTCGCTTCCAGGGCGGCGTCGACGATCCGGGCGGCAGCCCGGATGGCGGCGATCTCGTCCGGCCCCTTGCGCCGGCGCAGCGCCTCCACCAGCCCGCCGGCCGGCGCGAACATAACGCCGTCAGCGGCGCGCAGCTGGTCCAGCTTGCCGGCGGTGATCCCGTGCGGCTCGTAGCCGACGCGCGCGAACCCGCGCGCCCGGCAGCACTCGCCGATCGCCGCGACGTCGACGCCGCCGGGCGGGAGTACCTCCACCTCCCAGTCCGGGCACTCGGCGGCGGCCTGCTCCCGGTAGCGCCCGTCCGTGATCAGCACGCGGTGGCCGCCAGCGACCAGCAACGCCGCCGTGCTGCCGGTAAAGCCGCTCAGATACCGGACGTTCGGCCGCGGCAGCGACTCGGCGTGCAGGCAGAGCAGCGCGTCGACGCCGGCGCCGCCGTCAGCGCCGGCCAGCGCCGCGGCGACCGCATCGGCCCGCTCGCGCACCTCAGCGGCCGCCCTCCTCGGCGAGCATCAAGCGGATCACCGAAAACTGGTCGCGGTTGGGCGGCACGCGGGCGGTGAGGAACTGCCGGCCGTTGACGTACATGGTCGGCGTCGCCCGCAGGCCGGCGGCGAGCGCCTCGGAGACGTCGGCGTCGATCTTGGCGCGCACCGTCCGGTCGTCGAGCGCGGCGCGCACGCGTTCGGGATCGCTCAGGCCGACCCGCTCGGCGTACTCGACCAGCCGGTTCGGCCCGTACCGCTGAAAGTTGGCGAACAGCGTTTCGCTGTACTCCCAGAACTTCCCTTCCTGGTGCGCCACGTAGGCGGCCGCCGCGGCGGCGCAGGACGTGGAGCGGCGGTCGCGCGGTATCGACCGGTTGCAGGTGCCGTCGAGCGGGAAGAACTTGTAGACCAGCCGCACGTTGGCGTCGGCGCGCGCGATCTCCGAGATGGGCGGGTCGAAGTTGCGGCAGTGCGGGCAGTTGTAGTCGGCAAAGACCACCAGGGTGATCGGCGCGTCGGGATCGCCGAGCTGCGGGCTGCCGGTCGCGTCGAACTCGTGGCGGGTGAAGTCCAGGTACCGGTCGGCCAGCCGTTGCGACGCGCGCGCCTCTTGTATCTGCCGCTCCAGCAGCTGCCGGTCGGCGGCGCTCGACAGGCCGAACGTGGCGACGACGGCCACGACCACGCCGATGCCGGCGGCCAGAACGCCGCCGCCGAGCGCCGGGCCGCCGAGCGCCGGGAGCGCCTGCCGCAGCCGCAACCGGCCGGCGGCGCCGCCGGCCAAGCCGAACGTCAGGACGCCGGCCAGCGCCAGGTTCACGATCTGCAGCGCCGTGCAGTACAGGCAGAGCGCCCGGATCACGGCGATCGAGATCACCGCCAGCGCGACCGACACTGCGGCGGCGGCCAGCGCCAGCGCCGCGCTGCCGCCGACCAGCGCGTCGCGGGCGCGGGCGCGTCCGAAGTGGGCGACCGCCAGCGCCGCCAGCACCGCGCCGTGCAGGCCGATCCCGAACGCCGAGATCGGCGCCGGCCCGATCGCCGCGAACGGCGACGAGCTGACCCGGTCGCAGTCGACGTAAGCGCTCACGGCGCAGCCGGACGCCGCGCCCAGAACGTTGTATTGAAAGAAGTTGCGGGTCAGTATGTAGCCGAGCGCGACCCCCGCCGCGGCCAGCGCCATGGCGATGAGCGGGATCGCGCTACTGCGAAACGGTGCGGCCGGCGGCGCCGGTTGCTGCGCGGCCTGCGCCGCGGCGGACGGGGCGTTCTTTGCCACGTGTCACTCCTCAGATTCCAGTCGGCGGAAACCTACTACACATCGCGCCTGCAGGGTTAGTTGACCACCGCACCCATGACGGCCGCCGTAGCCGCCACAGCCGCAATCAGCGACGTGATCATTATCCCGACCACCCATTTCATGGTGTTCCTCGCACTCTTCTCGATGTCCTCTCTGGTCGCCAAATGCTGCAGGTGCGCTTCCAGTTTTCGGCTACTTGACATGGTCAGTCCGCGCCTGTCCCGCCACATGCCTTGGCAGCGCCCGGCGGGCCTTGGGCAGCACCACCGGGTGGAAGAACCGCCGGCGGGCAGGCGACAGCGCCGCGTAGAAACTGGGCGGATAGGAGGTCGGCTCCGGGCTCGCCGCCATCCACGGGTGCTCGTAGGCGTAATAGAGGATGACCCGCTCGCCGTCGGCGCGCCGCGCGGGTCCGCGCGTGTGCCAGAGCGCGTTGTGGAACATCACGCACGACCCCGGCGGGCAGCGGAGCTGCACCGCGCTCGGCATCGACTCGAACCCCTGCAGGTCGCGCTCGCCGGGCGGGACCTGCGCGCGGTGCGACCCCGGCGCCACGGTCAGGTTGCCCTGGTCCGGGGCGCTCATGTCAGACAGGAAGTAGGCGATTTTGAGCTGCAGGAGCGGGACGTAAGGACCGAGCCGGCGGTAGCCGTCATCGGCGCCGTCGACGTGCCAGCCGGGCGGGTGAGCGCTGGGGCCGCGCTCCCGGAACGCGTCGGAGGCGTGGAAGTGCGGCGCCTCGTTGAGCAGCCCGGTGACGTACGGCATCACCGCCGGCAGGTCGATCAGGTCCAGGAACAGCTCGTCCTCGGCCAGCAGGTAGAAGATGCGCGCGCCGTTCTCCAGTTCCTGGGTGGCGCGGAACACCTCGCTGCCGGTGCGCGCCAGCGCGCGGCGCCGCTCGACGGCCGCGTCCAGCGCGGCGCGCAGCCGGGCGACGTGGCCGATGTCGAGCACGCCCTCCAGCAACAGATAGCCGTTGGTGTCGAAGAAGAACCGCTCGGACGCGGTGGGACGCTCGGACGAGTCGGGACGCTGGCCCATCGCCGCGCTCACGCCCGCGCGCGCTGCACGGCGCTCTTCGAGTCGGTGTGGCGGAAGCCGCGCACCATGAGCCCGCGCTGATCGTCGGCGCGCGTCGCTTCCGCCGCCTGCTTCTCGGCCTCGGCGCGCACCTCGGTCCGGGTGGCGCGGACGATCGCGTAGTCGTCGGGGTGGCGGTAGCGAATGATGAACACGGGACGCGGCGCGTCCCCGTAGTTGGGCTTGGAGCCGTGCACGGTCTTGACGTTGAAGAAGATCGAGTCGCCGGCCGCGCCCTCGATCGGCAGCGCCTTCTCCCACGGCCACTCTCGTTCGTCCAGCCCCAGGTGAGAGAAGGTGTCGACGTGCGCGAGTTGTCCCAGCCGATGGCTGCCGGGCGCCACGTGCAGCGCGCCGTTGCGCAGATCGGTGTCGATGGTGTAGCTGAGGATCGCCACCGGGCCGCCGTAGCGGTGCTCGAAGTAGGCGGAATCCTGATGGAGGTGCTTGGGATGGCCGCCGACCGGCTCCTTGACCAGCGCCTGTCCCTGGCCGAACAGCTCGATCTGCGGCCCGATGATCGCTTCCACGACGTCGATGGCGGCCGGGTCGAGCGCCGCGGCCAGGAACGCGGCGCTGGTGGTGTAGTCGATGCCGGCCACCATGATCTGCTTGTCGCGGCCGTAATGCGCGGGCGCCGGCAGGAACAGGCTGCCGTTCGGCGCCACCCACCCTTCGGGGACCTTCCACGCCCGGTCCAGGTCGGCGATCGCGTCGTCGACCGTGGCCATGATGTCCCGGTACAGGGCGCCGGCGTGCGCGCGCATCAGGCCGCGCACCACCAGGCAGCCGTGCTCCTCGAAGACGGCCGCTGCCCTGCCGGTGTCCAGGGCGTCGGCCGGCATCTCCAGGTCGGCGACCGTCGGCGTCATCGGCGCGCCGGCGCCGGCTGCGCCGCTGCCGGGCCGAAGCGCCGCTCGGCTCGCTGCCGCGCTTTGGCGGCCTCCGCCTCGCGGTTGCGCGGCGGCGCCGCGGTCACCAGCGAGTCGAGCAGCCGCCGCGTGGCGAGCGCGACCTCGTCGACCGCGCGCTCGAAGACGCGGGCGTTGGCCTGCGACGGCTTGGACGCGCCGCTGACCTTGCGGACGTACTGCAGCGCCGCGGCGCGCATCTCCCGGTCGCTGGCCGGCGGGGCGAAGTTGTGGAGCGGGCGGATACTGCGGCACATGCCGGCAGTGTACCATCCGGCGTATCTGTGCCGCGGCAAGGCAGTACGCGGGGTCAACACCTACCCGCCGTTACCGCGCTTCCGGCCGGGCGACCACTACCCGTTCCGCGGCTGCGACCGGCCGCCGTGGACGTGACCGCCTGCATCAGCGGTCCGCGCCCGTATCCTCCGACCGCAGATAATGGATGAGAAAGAGGCCCTGCACCGCAGCCGGAACCAGCGGCATGAACCACGCCAATTCGGGATTGCCCTGCTCGACGGAACCGGTCACGAATCCGATCAACAGGATCAGATTCGCTATCATGCTGAACGAAACGACGGACGCCGCCAGCCGCCCGAACCGTGAGTCCTGACTGCGGCCGAGCACCACGATGACGATCAGCGCCGCGGTGACGACGCTCAGGATACTCTCAATGGCGACGCTGAAAAACGTGAGCGTGCGGTTGGCGATGTCCGTGATCGACCCGAAGACGCCCATCACCCCCAGCACGCAGGCAAGGATCACGACCACGATACCGAATGCCTTCATCGGCGCACCTCCCGTTATCGGCCGGCCATCTCGCTCCGCGCGAGCTTCCGGCCGTCCATTCTACCGCATCCGATGAGGCGCCGTCACGCTGTCACTCCCACGGTCTTCGGCCGCGTTGGCCTATTCAGCGACTGGACCACGGGCCGGGAATGTCGTTGAATGGGGCCGCCATGCAAAACCGCCCGCCGGGGAGCAACGAGTGAGCCGCCGCGTTCGGGGGGCGCCGGCCCCCGCATCGTCCTCGCCCCGCCCGGTGCGGAACACGGCCGCGCCGGCGGCCGGCGTGCTGAGCGTGGCGCAGCTCGAACAGTACCTCTGGGCGGCGGCCGACATCCTGCGCGGATCGATCGACAGCAGCGACTACAAGACCTACATCTTCGGCCTGCTGTTCCTGAAGCGGCTGTCGGACCGGTTCGAGGAGGAGGCGGAGAAGCTGATCGCCGACGGCGTGCCTGCGGACGCGGCCCGGACCGATCCGGACGAGCACCAGTTCTTCGTGCCGAAGCGGGCGCGGTGGGGCGCCATCGGTGCCGCGGCCGCCGACATCGGCGAGACCCTCAACAAGGCGTGCTCGGCGTTGGAGGAACAGAACGCCGCGTTGGAGGGCGTGCTCGCCGGTATCGACTTCAACGACGAACGCAAGCTCGGCGACGCGCGCAACCGCGACACCGTGCTGGCCCGGCTGGTGCAGCACTTCTCGCAGGTTTCGCTCCGCAACGACCGCATGGCGGAGCCCGATCTGCTCGGCCGCGCTTACGAGTACCTGATCAAGCAGTTCGCCGACGACGCGGGCAAGAAGGGCGGCGAGTTCTACACGCCGCGCATACGACCGGGTGATCGCCAATCCGCCGTTCAGCCTGGACGAGTGGGGCCGCGAGGTGGCCGAGAGCGACGGGTACGGGCGCTTCCGGTTCGGCCTGCCGCCGAAGACCAAGGGCGACCTGGCGTTCGTGCAGCACATGGTGGCGGTGCTGAACCGGACCGGCCGGCTCGGCGTGGTGATGCCGCACGGCGTCCTGTTCCGCAGCGGCGCCGAGGGCAAGATTCGCCAGGGGATGCTCCGGGAGGACCTGTTCGAGGCGGTGATCGGCCTGGCGCCCAACCTGTTCTACGGCACCGGCATCCCGGCCTCCATCCTGCTGCTCAACCGGGACAAGCCGGCGCCGCGCCGCGGCAAGGTGCTGTTCATCGACGCCTCCGCCGAGTTCGAGGAGGGCAGCAACCAGAACCGCCTGCGCCAGCAGGACGTCGAACACGTCGCCGGCACGTTCCACGCCTTCGCTGACGTACAGAAGTACGCACGGGTCGTGCCGGTCGCCGAGATCGAAGAAAACGACTGGAATCTGAACATCAGCCGCTACGTGGACAACGCCGACGAGGAGGAACGGATCGACGTGGCGGACGCCGTGCGCAAGCTGCGGGAGCTGGAGCGCGAGCGCGCCGCCGCCGAGGCAACGATGAACCGCTACCTGGCAGAGCTCGGATATGACGTCGGTTGAGTCAACCAGCGACAGGAACGAGCTCGGCGGTAAGTTCTGAAGCTACTTCACCTTACTTCACGCTGCCGGCGGACGCAGCGGGCGAGTTGCGCTCGCGGGCGGCTATCGCATCCCGATTGAGCACCTGCATCGTTTCCTCGCCCATGCTCACCGCATAGATTCCGTTCTTGGTCAGAAACGGGATCAGATGGTCGGGCAGACGCAGCGACGAGAACACCGGCACCAGCTTCAGATGCCGGTGCTCCGGGAAGTAGAGCGCGAACTCACCGCTTTTCAGGAACTGGACGAAGCGCGTTGCATACTCGCTGTGGGCCGTGGACTTGGTCTCGTTGAGCAGCACCCCGCGCGCCCCGACGTAGAGCGCGTCGAACTCGCGGCGGTAGTGCCGGTCATCGCTACGGTAGCGGGACACGGAGACGCTGAAGGACTGTTCCTCGCCGCAGTTCAATTCGTCGCGCGCGATACGCTGCAGGCTCGGAGCGACGATGTCCTGCACGACGGTGCCCATCTTGTTGGCTAACCGACCCCAGCGCCGGTTCCACGCCCTCCGGTCCTCTTTCCGTTCTTTGTCAGCCGCTTCTCGCGCTCTGTCAGCCGCTTCCCGTGCTTTGGCAGCTTCCGCCCGGTCCTCCGCCCGTGCTCGCTCAGCCGCTTCCCGTGCTTTGGCAGCTTCCGCCCGGTCTTCCTCTCGTGCTTTGGCAGCCGCTTCCCACGCTTTGGCAGCTTCCGCCCGGTCCTCCGCCCGTGCTCGCTCAGCCGCTTCCCGTGCTTTGGCAGCTTCCGCTTGGTCTTCCTCTCGTGCTCGCGCAGCTGCCGCCCGGTCCTCCGCCCGCGCTCGCTCAGCCGCCTCCCGCGCTTTGGCAGCTTCCGCGCGGTCTTCCTCTCGTGCTTTGGCAGCCGCTTCCCACGCTTTGGCAGCTTCCGCCCGGTCCTCCGCCCGTGCTCTGGCAGCTTCCGCCCGGTCTTCCTCTCGTGCTCGCGCAGCTGCCGCCCGGTCTCTGGCGCCTTCCGCTTTCATTTCCCGGACGGTCTGATCGATGCTGTCCAGGAGCCGTTCGCACAGCACTTCCAGTCGATCGGTCCGGTAGCTCAGATCCGTTACCTGCTCTTGGAGCGTACTCATGGTCTCCCCATCCGTTCGGCAACAGAGAATACGCGCATACGCGGTGCGTGGCAAGCCGCCCGAGAGGGCCCCGACGTCGACGATCCGTCTCCTGGCGCCACCCACCGCCGCCGCGTTACTCCCGCGGGATCGCCACCATCTTGCGCTCGCGGTCCGCGGCGTACTCCAGGCATGCCTGAACGTCGGCCGCTTGCAGGTCCGGAAAGTTCGCCAGAGTCTGTTCTTGCGTCATCCCCGAGCCGCGGGATTCGAGTACTTCGATTACCGTGACCCGCGTCCCGCGAATGCGTATACCGTCATCCGCATCCCGCGAATACAGGGCTTGCCGCCACGCTTGCCCGGCTCGATGGTGATCCTGTCGGTGTAGGCCATGTAGGCAGTGTACACCAACCGCCGCTCCTGGTCCATGCGCCGCCGCGTTGTGTTGCAGCCGATTGCTGACCGCGCGTTGGTCACTGCCCCTACCAGCCGCGGCCGCATCGCGCCGAGCACACCCACCCGTAGTCCATCAGCCCTACCGCACTGCGCCGCCCGCGCTCAAAGTCGTCCGTGCTCCCGCTTACCGATCGAACTGCTCCAGCTCGTGCTCCGCCCCGAGATGCCGCCCCAGACACAGGCGATCTATCAGGTCCAACGACGGCCTTGTCCATTCGTCGTTCTGATGTTGCTGGTACGTCCGAAATATGAGTTTGGCGACATCGAACCTCTCGCCGGCGCCACGATCAAGGTACCGTTCACAGACCATGCACGTCATCCCCGGAAGACGCTCCAACGATTCCTCCAGTGCGCTAACGAGCCAGAGCGAGCCGCTCTCGAACGCCGCGCTCTCGCAAAACGCCGTGATCAGATCGTTGTATGTGTCGAGGGCCTCATCATCTGTCAACCGAGAGAAACATGACGCCGCTTCGCGCCGGACGCGCGCATCGCTATCGTTGAATAGGACCGCTATCCTCGCTTCACACCACGCTCGACAATCGGTCAACGTTATGTTAGCGGAAGCGACCTGAGCGACGCCAAGCCGGTGACTGACGTCACCACGCAACACCTCGTCCTCGAGATCCGCTGCACTTTGTTTTTCCAACGCGGCAAGGCTTACCATGCGTGCGCCAGCTTCACGGACTTCCGGTTCTGACGACCGGATCATACGTTCGGCTGTGCCGCAAATTGCTCCTGATCATCCCGGTTACGTGTCGAGTTGCGAGCAACCGTTCCTCGTCCAGATTCATCCGCAAGAACAACGACACACCGAGCGCAGGGTCACGCGACGCTACCGCCCGGAGCGTACCCGCGACACAAGAGAGGACCGCGGCGCTCCGATCGCGTATCATCCTTTCAATAGTCGGGCGAAACCGTGTGACGTATGCGGCGTCCTTCAGAATGAGAGCCTGAACTGCTTCGGCTGCTCTCCCGCGCGCCGTGTTTATGCCGTTCATGTGGATGTCGCCGTTGTAGTAGCTTTGGCCTCCACCGGCCTCCTCCCTCCACGCTTCCTTGACTGGATCGTCGTGTTCCGTAGCGAGCCAGTCGAGCATTCCGATTGCGCGCTCCGGAAGCAAATCTCCAATGGCGCCGAGAACATCCGCGATCGCCCTACCGCAGTGCACACGCGACTCAGCAAACGCCTTGCCGCAGACCCGGAGTTTGAGACTGCTTGAAACCTCTGCATCATCGAAATGGGAGTTTGCGCGCCTGCTGCGGAGTTCTCCGGGTATCGCCGAGAGCAAGTTGAACCTCGCCCGCCCGATCTGTCTGTACTTCAAGCCGTCTACGGTACCTTCCGAGCGAGATGTGTAACCCATTATTGCTCTTTCAAGTAGCATACGATTGCTCGTAGCGCAATGTGGAACTATCGCCCGAATCAGTTCTACCGCGCACCAATTCGAACTGCCGGCAAATCCGCATTGAAATCGCCACGGTTCGTCGCAGAGTAACAACGCCGCCTCGTCCGCGTATCGCGCAGAAGCCCCGCCGTAGAGAGACAGCAGGAGATAATTCGCGATGTACGTGTCGCGACGGCGCAGGTCACCGACCACATCCTGTAGCCTCGCGGTTTCCTGACTTGCAACGGCAGCCAACGCGCTCGCCAAGCCCATTACGCACGCTTGGTCGCCCCGGGGATGTTCCGTCGCTATGCGAGTTGGCCACACGGTGTCCCGCTTCGGACGTTCGTCACCAACCACGGCCAAGTCAGCAATTTCAAGAACCGGAGGAAGCACACGCCGAACGAACTCGGCGGGAGCGCTTGCTGCCGATTTGGCAAACAGCCGTCCTGCGTAGTCGTCGTAGCCGATCATGCGTTCATTCACCACATCGCCGCCACGGCGGACCACCGCAAGGCGACGCCGGAGGTAATCGGCCAGAAGCTCCGGCACCCACTCAGGGCGCTCCTCGCCCAGGTTGTAGAACATGCGCCAGAACGTGCCGTCCGCCCCGGACGGCCTACGCGCCTCGTCGAGCGTGCCGTTTGCTACCAGACGCAGAACGAAATCAAAGAAGCGGCGACTGGCGTGGTGCTGGGCTCGTTCCACTAAAGAGCGCAGCCTCTGCGCCCACACGCCGCCGCGACCGGCGTACGGTTCCATGATGGCGGCGACTTGATCCGGCGAGTGGCGCTGGTGGCCGGTCAGGTAGCTCACCGCCATATCGGCGAGACGTTCGCTGCCTGACGATAGCCATGTCCTTATCAGGCCACGCTGGTTCGCATCCGCAAACCACGACGGTGATCCAGCGAATCGCCGCCACGCGAGCACTGACAGCTCATTCGAGTTTCGCGCTCCGTCCTTGATGGCCTCTATCGCAGGCGGGATCCACCCATTCCAGATGTTCCACTCTTGCTCGGTTGGCTCCGTGACATCGGCGAGGAAGGCAAAGGCAAGGTCTTTGATATGCGTACGGACGTCGGCGTCTGCGAGCAAACCACCAAGTTCCCGAATGTACCGGTCAGCATCGTGGTCACGCAAATACGCCAGTACCTGCCGCACCTGGGCGCGACGGAACAGGTGCTGTTCCGACTCCTTGAGGAACGACACCAACGATTCTGACCGACGGAAGAACACACGCGCAAAACAGTAGTCAAAGAAGCTCTCATGGCCAAACCCGTAGCGGTTGCCGGCAACAGTGAGCACGCCTTCCGATGCCAGTTGATCCAAGTATGCCGGCGGAATCTTGTCGAGTTTCTCCCGCGGAACCGAAAGCTGCTGATTGGCAGTCATCTCGTCGCAGAGCGTGTCCACTACATCCATCCAATAATCCACCGGTTGCGCGACCCGTGCGGCGACCGCCTGCCTCTTCTCGTTCCAATACCGATCGAACAGATCCGTCGCCGAACCGAACTCGGGTTTGTGCGACTTTTCAAATCCAGCCTCCAGGAAGAGCAAGAGGTTCTGGGGAACTCTCAGCAATTCCAACTGACGGCTTCGAAACAGTCCAAGATCGAAGTCTGCTCTGGCGAGAATCGTCTTCACTTCGTCCACGGAGAATTCGGTGACTTCGACGGGATCTTTCCCAGGAGGCATGAGCTTCCGGAGGCGCGGATCGTGCTCCCAGTCGAAGGCCCTACAGACAACGACCGTGTGGATTGTGACCCGCGCGCGCGTTCCGCGTGCCTCGTGTAGAAGCTGTTCTACCAGATCGAACGCATCAGAGCCCCTGCCGGACATGGTGCTCACCGCGTCCAGCTGGTCAACTATCAACACCCCTGGCTTCCCCGCTGAGTATAGAAGCAGCTTCTTGAACGGTTGACTCCGCTCCTCCTTGGCTGCGTGAGAGAAGCGTTCGAACTCCTCCGTGGATTCCGCGGAATTCGCCGCGTCACAGAGCTTGGACAGATGACGTGCGCCGCTACCCGACGCAAAGACGAACCGGACGTTGTTGTTAGCCAACTGCTCGCCGATTTTCCGAAGGAGCCCGTCGGCGTTAAGCGCTGTGAGTGTCCAATTGTCTTTCGGGGCGACCCGTTTCACCTGATGTAGCTCCCTGCGCGAGCCCACGGTCACAACGAACTCCGCCTTCTCCGCATCAGGGTCTTCAATGCGGATAGCGTCCACCTCGCCGCCCAGCATTCGGACGAGCTGCGACACGGTCCACCACTTCTCGTAGCGGTTGCCCAACTTGTTCGCGGAGCCGCCTGGGAGCATCATCGGGTAGCGTCCGGGCCGGGTGATTCTGGGAGCAGGTAGACGATGTGGGCGGTATACACCAACCCGCCGCCCTCGGTCCATGCTCCGCTGAAAAACGGCCCGACCCATCCCGTCATGGCAAGGTCTCTGCGGCCCCTCTACGATCTCTACGACGCCCTTGGCCAGGCCGGCCCGCCCTGTGGTAACCTTGACGGCATGATCCACCGTCGGCGGATCGGCAGTAGTGGTCCGGCATGGGTACCGGCGTTCCTCGGCGAGGTTGCGGCTATCACCATGGGCCAGTCGCCGCCATCCACTACCGTTAATGAGGACGGGATCGGACTTCCTTTCGTCCAGGGTAACGCCGAGTTTGGCTTTAGAAGCCCGCGACCCACGAAGTTCTGCACCGATCCGCCCAAGCAGGCCGCGCAGGGCGCGATTCTTCTCAGCGTTCGGGCTCCGGTCGGGGCGCTGAACCGAGCTCATGAACAGTTAGCGATCGGACGAGGGCTTTCGGCTATAGCTGCGGACGGAGTGGACCCGGCGTTCCTGTGGCATGCGCTTTCTCGGGCGGTGCCTGATCTCGTCCGTGTCTCTCAGGGGAGCACGTTCTCCGCGGTGAGCAAAGCCGACCTTCACACGTTGGAGCTTTCGCTTCCTCCACCGAAAGAGCAACGCAAGATTGCCGCGGTCCTTTCTTCGGTGGATGATTCCATAGAGAAGACTCAGGCGGCCGTCGACCAAGCGCAGATCGTTAAGCGCGGCGTGATGCAGGAACTCTTTACACGTAGCCTGCGTGGAAGGCACACACAATTCAAGAGGACGGGGACCGGCGAGAATGGGTGGGTCGTAAACACCATTGGAGAAATTGGCAAAGTGGTAACTGGAGGTACGCCGAGCACTGGCAGTCATGATTTCTGGAACGGTACGATTCCTTTTGTTACGCCAGCCGATCTTGGAAGGACCAAGAGAGTCAACATAACCGGCCGCAACGTCTCGGAGGAAGGTCTCTCTCAGGTCCGTGAAATTCCACCCGGAGCTGTCATGGTAACCTGCATTGGTTCAACTATAGGTAAGATCGGAATCGCCGGGGAGAGATGCTGCACCAACCAACAGATCAACTGTGTGATTACCGACGACTCTGGGCCGGCGCTATCGCCTGAAGGTCACGGCCGGCGCGACAGGCGACGCCACACTGCGCGGCGGTTGGCTGCACGTCCCCGCGCCGGACGACGAGGATCTCACGGCGCACGTGCGCGCCGCCCTGGTCGCCTGGTACCGCCGGCGCGCCGCCGAGCGCTTGCCGGAACGGGTGGCGGCGTGGCGCGCCAAGGCCGGCGTCCCGATGCCGCGCGTCGTGATCGCCAATCAGCGGAAGCGGTGGGGCAGCTGCGACCGCAATGGCGCCATCCGCCTCAACTGGCGTATCATCCAGGCTCCCATGCGCCTGGTCGACTACGTCGTGGTCCACGAGCTGGCGCACCTGCGCCACCCCGGCCACGGCCGCGACTACTGGCAGGCCGTCGGCCGCGTCCTCCCCGACTACGAACGCCGCCGCGAAGATCTTCGCCAACGCGGCCCGGCCTGGACTGGTAAGGATGGTAACGCCAGAATGATCACCTCCCTGAAGCTGGTCAACTTCAAGAACTTCGTGAGCGAAACGCTGGCTATAGGGCCGTTCACCGTGATCGTAGGCGCAAACGCTAGCGGCAAGAGCAATCTCCGCGACGCATTCCGGTTCCTGCACGGCATCGGGCGCGGGTATGCGCTTGCGGACATTATCGGCGGCAAGTACGGCGCCGGCGGTCAAGTCGAGTGGCAACCAATCCGCGGTAAACCGAACGAAATCGCAAGATTCGGCCAGCCGTCGTTCGGCATGCTTGTCACCATGAGATTGAACGACGTGCCGGTTGCCTATGGGGTCTCCATCCGTGCCGAGGACGCGGGCGTGTTCACTGTTCAAGTCGAGAGCCTCCTCGTCGAAGGCTATGAACCGATCTACACGAGCCATCCGGACGCCGGAGATCGGGTCCGAGATCAGGACGACCACAATCACCTGCTACTCCGTATGGGCAGAAGCCCGAATCAGAAGAAACTCGGACATCGGATCGCCGTGAGGCCGGACCAGCCGGCGCTGAGCCAGATCGGTGAACACAAGCACGTTATCCGGCAGCAGAAGATGTTGGCCGAGCAGGCCGCGACGACGTTTTCCAACATGCGGTTTCTGGACCTGTCGCCGGACCACATGCGCCGACCTGCGTTTCCCGGACAGAAAGTGTTGGGTGACCGAGGCGAGAACCTGCCGACGGTGCTGAAAGCGGTGTGCGCAGACCCGGAACGTAAGCGCACGTTGACCGATTGGACACGGGAGTTGACGCCGATGGACGTCGTAGACTTCGAGTTTCCGACCGATCCGACAACCGGACGAATCCAGCTCGCACTGCGTGAGAGGAACGGACGGATCGTATCGTCCTATGCCGCCTCCGACGGCACGTTGCGGATGCTCGCGATGCTGGCCGCTCTACTCGGCCCCAAGCCTGTCGGCCTGTACGTGTTCGAGGAGATCGACAACGGGATTCACCCGGCGCGGCAGCGGCTGCTGATCGACCTGATCGAAAACCAGACCGAGAAAGGCCATGTCCAAGTGGTCACCACCACCCACTCGCCCGATCTGCTGGAGCTCGTCGGCGACCGCACGTTCAAGCACACCTCGGCCGTATGCCGCCTGCCGGACGCCGATGACGCCGTGGTGCGCCCGCTGGCCGACTTGCCCAACGCGGACCGACTGCGCCGGTCACGTGGCCTGGGAAGGCTCCACCGGTCGAACTGGATGGAAAACGCAATCCTGTTCAGCTCGGACGCTGACGGCGAGCGTGATTCATGAGAGTGCTCATCATCCCGGAAGACTTCCGCAACGATCAGTATCTCCTGCGCCCTCTGTTTCGCCGGCTCTTTCGATCTCTGAACATCCGGGCGGACATTGAAGTCTGCAGTGATCCGTTGCTCGGCGGCGTCCGCGAGGCGCTGAAATACGAATGTCTACGGGAGATCGTCGACGATTACGAAGGGATGATCGACCTGTTCATCCTGTGCGTGGACCGGGATGGTGAAACATCGCGCCGTCACCGACTCGATCATATCGAAGCGGAGTTCGGCAGCGAACGGCGACGGTTCCTGGCCGAAAACGCATGGGAGGAGCTCGAAACCTGGACGCTCGCAGGACTGAAGCTGCCGTCCAATTGGCGCTGGTCGGAAATACGGGCCGAGGTGTCCGTGAAGGAGCGCTACTTCGCCGTGCTGGCGCGGCAGCGGGGCGTCGCCGACGGTCCGGGCAAAGGGCGCATGCGTCTGGGAGAAGAGGCCGCCAGCAACGTTCGCGCGATTCGCCAGAAGTGCCGGGAAGACTTCGACCATCTCGCTCAACGCATCCAAGCTCCCGCCCGTTCATCGGCGCCGTGACACCGGGCCATATTTCTGGCTACGGCGACTCGCTCACCATGTGTTCGGGGCGGACCCATCGGTCGTATTGGTCGGCGGTGAGGTGGCCGCTACGGATCGCCGCCTGGCGGAGCGTGACGCCTTCGCGGTGGGCGGCCTTGGCGATGGCCGCCGCCTTGTCGTAGCCGATGTGCGGATTGAGCGCTGTCACCAGCATGAGCGACCGGCCCACCAGCTCCGCGATCCGGCCGGTGTCCGGTTCGATGCCGGCCACGCAATGCTCGGTAAAGCTGGCCATCCCGTCGGCCAGCAGCCGGGTCGACTGCAGCAGGCTGTCGATCAGCAACGGCTTGAAGACGTTGAGCTCCAGCGCGCCGGACGCGCCGGCCACAGTGATGGCGGTGTCGTTGCCGAACACGCGCGCGCAGACCATGGTGAGCGCCTCGCACTGCGTGGGGTTGACCTTGCCCGGCATGATCGAGCTGCCCGGCTCGTTCTCCGGCAACCGCAGCTCGCCCAGGCCGGAGCGCGGCCCCGAACCGAGCCAGCGGATGTCGTTGGCGATCTTCATCAGCGCGGCCGCCAGCGTCTTGAGCGCGCCGGACGTCTCCACGATCGCGTCGTGCGCGGCCAGCGCCTCGAACTTGTTGGGAGCGGTGACGAACGGGATGCCGGTGAGCCGCGCGATCCGGTCCGCCACCCGCTCGGAAAACCCCGGCGGCGCGTTGAGCCCGGTGCCGACCGCGGTGCCGCCCAGCGCCAGCTCGTACAGTCCGGGCAGCGCGCGCTCGACTCGCTGCCGGCCGCGCGAGACCTGTTCCGCGTAGCCTGAGAACTCCTGGCCCAGGGTGAGCGGCACGGCGTCCATCAGATGCGTGCGGCCGATCTTGACGATCGACGCGAACGCGTCGCGCTTGGCCTCCAGCACCTGTTGCAGCGCCGCCGCGGCCGGCAGCAGGCGCCCGCGCAACGCCGCCGCGGCGGCCACGTGCATGGCGGTCGGAAAGGTGTCGTTGGACGACTGCGACCGGTTGACGTCGTCGTTGGGGTGGACGGGCGTCTTGCTGCCGAGCTCGCCGCCGGCCAGCTCGATGGCGCGGTTGGCGATCACCTCGTTGGCGTTCATGTTCGACTGCGTGCCGCTGCCGGTCTGCCAGACGACCAGCGGAAAGTGGTCGTCGAGCTCGCCGGCGATGATCTGGTCGGCGGCGCGCACGATCAGGTCACGCGTTTCCGCTCCAAGCACGCCGATCTCGGCGTTGGCGATCGCCGCCGCCTTCTTGACGATGCCGAAGGCGCGCACCACCTCGACCGGCATGCGCTCGCCGCCGATGCGGAAGTTGTTGCGCGACCGTTCCGTCTGCGCTCCCCAGTAGCGGCCGGCGGGCACGCGCACCGCGCCGAGCGAATCGGTCTCTTCGCGGAACCGCTCCGCGGCGCCCGGCACGTCAGCCACGGCCGCCTCAGGCGAGCTGCGGGAACAGCCCGCGCACCACGTCGACCAGCTCGCGCACGTGGCCGGCCGACGCCGCAAACGCCGCCCGCTCCCCGGCGTCGAGCCGCACTTCGATGATCCGCTCCACGCCGCCGGCGCCGAGCACGCACGGCACGCCGACGAACATGCCGTCCACGCCGTACTCGCCCTGACAGAGCGCCGCGCACGGCAGGATGCGCTTCTTGTCGCGGACGATCGACTCGACCATCTGCAGGATGGCGGCCGCCGCCGCGTAATAGGAGCTGGTGCCCATCAGCTCGACGATCTCGCCGCCGCCGGTCTTGGTGCGCTCCACCAGCTGGTCCAGCCGCTCGGCGCTCATCAGCTCGGTCACCGGTATGCCGCCGACGTTGGTGAAGCGCGGCAGCGGCACCATGTCGTCGCCGTGCCCGCCGAGCAGCAGCGCGTTGATGTCTTCCACGCTGTAGCCGGTCTCTTCGGCGATGAAGGTCTTGAAGCGCGCCACGTCCAGGCAGCCGGCCTGCCCGACGATCCGTTCGCGCGGAAAGCGGCTCGCCTTCCAGGCGGCGTACACCATGGCGTCGAGCGGATTGGTCATGACGATGAGGATGCTGTCCGGCGCCCGTTCGCGTATCCGGGCCGCGACCGCGGAGACGATGCCGGCGTTCACCTTGATCAGGTCGTCGCGGCTCATGCCGGGCCGGCGCGGCGAGCCGGCGGTGAGCACCACGATGTCGGAACCGGCCAGCTCCGCGTAGTCGTCGGTGCCGGTGACGCGGCAGTCGAGCCGCTCGATCGGCGTAGCCTGGTACAGGTCGAGCGCCTTGCCGCGGGTCTGCGAGGCGACCTGGGGGATGTCGAGCAGCACCACGTCGCCGAGCTCGCGGGCGACCAGCCAATGGGCGCAGGTGGCGCCGACGTTGCCGGCGCCGATCACGGCTATCTTGGGGCGTTTGAGCATGGCAATTCATACCACGGGCCGCCCGCGGTTGTCCGGCCCGCCCGCAGTCCGTAGAGTGCGGGTCTCATGGGTGACGCGCTCGCGCCGCTGTACCGCGCGCTGTTGGCCGAAACCGGCGACGATCCGGCCCGCGGCGGCCTGCGGAGCACGCCCGAGCGCGCCGCGGAGGCGTTTGCGTTCCTCACCTCCGGCTACGGCTTCGACCCGGCCGCCGAGCTGGCCGGCGCGGTGTTTCCGTCCGAGTCCGACGACGCGGCAGCGAACGGCATGATCGCCGTGAAGCGGACCGAGTTCCATTCGCTGTGCGAGCACCATCTGCTGCCGTTCTTCGGCCACGCCCACGTCGCCTACCTCCCCAACGAACGGATCGCCGGCTTCTCCGCCATTCCGCGCGTGATCGACGGCTACGCGCACCGGCTGCAGACGCAGGAGCGGCTCACCGCGCAGGTCGCCAACGCGCTGATGGAGCTGCTCGACGCGCGCGGCGTCGGCGTGGTGATCGAAGCGCGCCATCTGTGCGTGATGATGCGCGGGGTGCGCAAGCAGAACCCGGTGATGCGCACCTCGTGCCTGCTCGGCGCCGTGCGCACGGACCGCGCCGCGCGCGCGGAGTTCCTCGACCTGATCCGGTGACCGGCGATCCTTGCGGGACCGGCGATCCTTGCGGGATCGGCGATCCTTGCGGAATCGGCGATCCGGGCGGGATCGGCGATCCCGGATCGCGCGGCGACCGGGTCGCCATCGACGACCTGCGGGTGAGCTGCGTGGTCGGCGTCCATCCCTGGGAACGGCGGTCGCCCCAGGAGGTGAGGATCTCGTTGTCGATGGCGGTCGATCTGGCGCCGGCGGCGGCGAGCGGCCGGCTGGCCGACACGATCGACTACGCCGATCTGGCCGATGCGGCTGCCGCCGAGGCGCGGCGCGGCCGGCACCGTCTGCTGGAGACGCTGGCCGAGGCGCTGGCCGGGCTGTGCCTGCGCCGCCCCGGCGTCCGGGAGGCGCGGGTGCGCGTGCGCAAGCCGGCCGCGCTCCGCGACGCGCAGGCCGCGGCGGTGGAGGTGGTGCGCCGCCGTCCGCGTCCGCCGCCGCGGCTGCTGGGGGTCCTCAACCTGTCGCCGGAGTCGCGCGTCAGCGAGTCGGTGGCGGCCGGCCCGGAACGGATCGTCGAACGCGCCGAGCGCCTGCGCGGCGCAGGATGCGGGCTGATCGAGCTCGGCGCCCGGTCGACCAATCCGTCGCCCGGCGCCCCGGACATCACCGGCGCCGAGGAGATCGAGCGGTTGCGGCCGGCGTTGCGGCAGCTTGCCGCCGGCGGCTTTCGCGCCGCCGTGGAGACCTGGAGCGCCGGTACCGCGCTCTGGGCGCTCGGCGCCGGCGCGGCGATGATCGACTACACCGGCGAACCGGTCCCGGCCGAGGTGTGCCGCCGCGCCGGAGAGTGCGGCGCGGCGCTGGCGCTGGTCCACCTGCCGTACGGCGATCCGGCGCGGATGCGGGGCAGCGCGCCGATCGCCCATGACGCCGGACGGATGACCTCCGACCTGGCGGCGCGCGCCGACGCCGCCCGCGCCGCCGGGGCCGGGGAATTGTACGTCGATCCCAATACCGGCATCGTCCATCCCGGCCTGGACGAATACCGCAAGGTCGATCTGCAGATGCAGGCGATCGCCGCCGCCGGCCGGCTGCAGGAGCGCGGCTACCCGGTGCTGATCAACTGCCCGCGCAAGGAGAGCCGCACCAGCCGCATCATCCTGTCCCACCTGCTGCTGGCGGCGCGGCCGGCGTGGATACGGACCCACGACCCGGAGCTGATCGCCGCGCTGCGCGCGGTGCGGCCGCAGGGCGGCGCGGCGGACGCGGTCCGATGACCGCGGTGACCGCGTTCATCGCCTGCGGATCGAACATCGACCCGCGCCCGAACCTGGCGCGCGCCCTGGCGCGGCTTGGCGCCGCCGCCGATCTGCTCCGCAGGTCGCCCACCTATCTGACCCGGCCGTGGGGGGTGAGAGACCAAGCGCCGTTCCTCAACCTGGTGGCCGCCGTGCGCACCGCCGCGGCTCCGCACGCGCTCCTCGACGACCTGCAGGCGATCGAGCGGGCGCTCGGCCGCACCCGCACGGTCCGCCACGGCCCCCGCACGATCGACCTGGACATCCTGCTGTACGGCGACCTGGTGATCGGCGATCCGGCGACCGGCGATCCGGGGACAGGCGATCCGGGGACAGGCGGAGGCCATCGCCTGACGATCCCGCACCCCGGTCTGACCGAGCGCGACTTCATGCTGGTCCCGCTGCTCGACGTCGCGCCCGATCTTGCCCATCCGGCCGACGGCCGGCCGCTCGCCGCGTGGCGGCCCCGGCTCCGGTACCGGCAGATCGTCGCCCGCGTGACGCCGTGACCGGCGGCCCGGACCTGCCCTTCGCCGGCCAAGTGGCGCTGGTGACCGGCGCCGCCCGCCGCACCGGCGCCGCCATCGCCGCCCACCTGGCCGGCCGCGGCGCGGCGGTGGCCGTGCACTACCACACCGGCGCCGCCGAAGCGCGGGCGCTGGCGGAGCGGTTGGGCGGGGACGCGGCCGGCTGCTACGCCGAAGGCGCCGACCTCACCCTGCCCGGCGGCGCGAACGCGCTGATCGAGCGGATCGTCGCCCGCAGCGGCCGCCTGGACCTGTTGGTGAACAACGTCGGAACCTTTCAGGTAAAGCCGATCGAACGGGTGGAGCCGGCCGAGTGGGACTACGCCATACGGACCACGGTGACCGCCGCCTTTCTGGTCTGCCGGGCGGCGCTGCCGCACATGCGCCGCCGCGGGTACGGGCGCATCGTCAACATCGCCGACTCGGCCGCCGACAAACTGTCCCCGCAACCGACGCTGGCGCCGTACATGGTCGGCAAGACCGGCGTCCTGATCCTGACCAAAAGCCTGGCGGCGGCGACCGCCGGCTGCGACGTCACCGTCAACGCGGTGTCGCCGGGGATCATGGAGAACTCGGTCAGCAAACCGCCTGGCGGACCGGCGGCGATCCCCAAGGGCCGCTACGGCACGTACGCCGACCTCAACGGCGCGGTCGAGTTCTTCCTGCGGCGGGAGGCCGCCTACGTCACCGGAGAGAATCTCAAGGTCGCCGGCGGCTGGCGCAGCTGAGCCGGCCGGCGCCGGAGCGCCGTTCGAGCGCCGTCCGACCGGGGGTTGACGGCATCCCGCGCATCCGGCAGAGTGGCGCGCGTCGGCTCCCCTGATGGTTGCCGGCGCGCCTCAGGGGAGGGGGAGGTCCGAGAACACGTGCTGCCGCTCATCGGCATGCGCGAGGGAAGGAGCACTCAAAATGGCCGTCGACCCCCTCGGTTCAATCGATCCGGTCTCCGGTCTCAAGGGCATCGACCGGACTACGCCAACCCCGCCTTCGAACGCCGCCGACTCGGTCACCCTCTCGCCGGAAGCCCGGTCGGTAGGCGACCTCTACGCCGCGGTGGAGATCGCTCACAACAGCCCTGACGTGCGGGCCGATCTGGTCGCCGAGATCAAGGCCAAGCTGCAGAGTCCGGGCTACGTCACCGCCGCCGTGATCGACCGGGTCGCCGAGCGCGTGCAGGATCCGGTCGGCGTCTGAATCACCGGCGGATGAGCGGCGCGCGCCGGTTGAGGAACGGCCGCATCCGCTATACTGCCGCCCCTTGCTGATCAGCGACTTCGACGCATTCGTCCGCGACGCGCTCATCACGCCGATGCAGCCGGCCGACGCGGCCGACTCGGCGCCGAACGGCTTGCAGGTGGGCGCGGAGGACGCCCGCGTCGAACGCGTGGCGTTCGCGGTCGACAGCGGGCTGGAGGTGCTGCGCCGCGCCGCCGACCAGGGCGCGCAGCTGCTGTTCGCCCACCACGGCCTGTTCTGGGGCGGTCAGGTCACCATTACCGGCGGCCTGTTCCGGCGCATCCGCACGCTGCTGGAACACGGCCTTGCCCTGTACGCCGTGCACCTGCCGCTCGACGCGCACCCGCAGCTCGGCAACAACGCCGGCATGGCCGCCGCGCTGGGGCTCACCGATTGCCGGCCGTTCGGCCGCTACCACGGCGTCGACATCGGCGTGGCCGGCCGCGTTCCGGCGGCGCGCTACCCCGGAGGCGCCACCCTCGACGAGCTGCTGGCCGCCCCGTTCGGCGGCCGGGAGCGGTGCTCGGCGGTGCTGCCGTTCGGCGCCGAGCGCATCCGCACCGTGGGGCTGGTTTCGGGCGGCGGCACGCGCATCGTCGATCAGGCGATCGCCGCCGGGCTCGACCTGTACGTCACCGGCGACGCCTCCCACGAGGTGTACCACCAGGCGCTGGAGGCCGGCATCAACGTCGTCTTCGCCGGCCACTACGCGACGGAGACGTGGGGCGTACGCGCCATGATGGAGCACGTCGCCGCTCACACCGAGCTGGCCACCACCTTCATCGACCTGCCGACCGGCCTGTGAGCACCGCGAACGCCGGCGGCCGTTACCTGCCGCTGCTCCTGGCGCCGGCGGTGGCGGCGGCCGACCAGATCGTCAAGCTGATCGTGGTCGCCACCCTGCCGCTGGAGCGTCCGGTCTCCGTGATCGGCGACGTCGTGCGCTTCACCTACGTGCACAACACCGCCATAGCCTTCAGCATCGGCCGGGGCATCCCGGACGACCTGCGCCGCGTGCTGCTGCTGATCGCGCCGCTGGCGGCGATTCTCCTGATCGGCGTCTATTACGTTACCAGCGCCGATCTGTCCCGCTTGCAGCGCTGGCTGCTGGCGGCGATCATGGGCGGCGGCATCGGCAACTACGTCGACCGCATCGTCCGCCCGGACGGGGTGGTCGACTTCGTGGACGTGAAGTTCTACGGCATCCTGGGCTTCAGCCGGTTTCCGACCTTCAACTTGGCCGACTCGACCGTCGTGATCGCCAGCATCCTGCTGCTCGCGACATCGCTGGCGCGGTCGCCGGGTTCGCGGGAACGGCGTCCGGCGGACCGGGAACAGCCGGCCGGCGGGGAGCGTCCGCCGGAGGAGAGGACATGAACAGCAACAACAAGGCTCTGAACACGGCCGTCTTCATGGTGGCCGCCACCGTGTTCTCGCTGGCGATGATGGTGGTGGTGGTCCTGATATCCATCGTGCTGGCCGGCTGGCTCACCCAACGGGGGGTGGTCCCGCAGGGGGTCGCCTCGGTGCTGCTGGTGGTCTTTACCCTGGGCGGGCTGGCCGGGTCGTTCTTCGTCTACGGGCGGGTGATCAAGCTGGTCGACCGCAAGCTCGACCTGTCGTCCAAGATCTATCCACTGTTCCAGCGCAAACGGCGCTGAACGGCGCCCGGCTGTCGAGAGGCGCGCCGGAAGTCCGCCCGCCCCCTGCTCCGCTTACCCTGAGCGCGCTTGCGCCAACGCCGCGCGCGCCGCGGAATCGGTGAACCGCAGGTCGCTGGCTATGTCGATGAACAGGAACCCTTCGCGCAGGCGGCGCGGGACGTCGGCTGGGTTCGGCACCGGCATGCCGCACGGCACGCCGGCCCGCGCGCACCCCTCCCGGAACCGCTGCAGCGCCGCTTCGTGCGCGGGATCGCCGGCGGCGACGCCCATGGAGAGCGCCAGGTCGCCCGGCCCCAGAAAGCCGATGTCGACGCCGTCGACGCGGGCGATGGCCTCCGCGTTGTCGATCCCTTGCAGATCTTCGATCTGCGGGATGCACAGCAGGAAGTCATTGGCGCGTTGCCGGTAGTCGTCCGCCAGCGCCACGCACCGCCCGGTCCCCTGTGAGCGCGCGCCGGCCGGCGGGTAGCGCATGGCGGAGACGATCGCCCGCGCCTGCTCCGGCGTGCTGACGTGCGGGATCACCAGACCGTACGCGCCGGCGTCCAGGACGCGGCCGATGGTGACCGGGTCGTGTTCCCAGATGCGGGCCAGCGGCACCGCGCCGCGCGCCTCTATGGCGCGGAAGGTGTGGGCGATCAGGCCGACGTCGAAGGCGGTATGCTCGGCGTCGACCACCAGCCACGAGTACCCGGCGGACGCCATCACCTCCGCCGCCAGCGGCGAGCCCAGGTTGAGCCACGAGCCGAGCGACGGCCGGCCGGCCGCCAACGCTTCCTTGATCGGTTCTGTCATCGGATGGAGGCGACGGGAATCGAACCCACGACCTCGTGAATGCCATTCACGCGCTCTAGCCAACTGAGCTACGCCCCCGATTCGGCGCGTGCGCGGCGGACGCACGCGCGCGGTCTCTTCATGGTACGCCGGCCCGCCCGCCGGGGCAAGCCGGCGCCGATTCCCCTGCGCTACCGGGGCTGCGGGACCATGCGGATGTACGGCAGAGGCGACTTCCACCCGCCGGGGTAGGTCTTGGCCGCCGCTTCGTCCGACACCGACGGCAGGATGATCACGTCGTCACCCTGGCTCCAGTTGGCCGGCGTGGCGACCTGCCGGGACGCCGTGAGCTGGCACGAGTCGAGCAGCCGCAGTATCTCGGCGAAGTTGCGGCCGGTGCTCATGGGATAGGTGAGCGTCGCCTTGATCTTCTTGTCCGGGCCGATGACGAAGACCGACCGGGCGGTGGCGTTGTCCATCGGCGTGCGGCCCTGGCTGGTGTCGCCGGCGTCCGCCGGCAGCATGTCGTACCGCTTGACGATCGACAGGTCGGGATCGCCGATCAGCGGAAAGGTGACGGGATGGCCCTGGGACGCGGCGATGTCCCGAGACCACGCTTGATGATCGCTGACGCCGTCGACGCTGATCCCCAGCACCTTGCAGTTGCGCTTGGCGAACTCGGCTTGCAGGCCGGCCATGGCGCCGAGCTCGGTCGTGCAGACCGGCGTGAAGTCCTTGGGGTGAGAAAACAGAATCGCCCACCCGTCGCCGATCCAGTCGTGGAAGCGGATCGGGCCCTGCGTCGTCTCCGCGGAAAAGTCGGGAGCTTCGTCGTTGATCCTGAGCGCCACTCGATGTCCTCCTGCAGCCGGGCCGCGCGCGGGCCCGGCTCTTCCCTGACGATAGCGCAACCGGACCCGCGTGGCAAGCCGGTGTCCGGACCGGCGGCGCGCCGTTTGTGCGCGCGGCCGGTCCGGTGTATCGTCCGCAGTACGGTGGAGCGCGTCCCCTCTGTTGCGGTGATTCCCGATCTTTCGAGCCGCGATAAATGGGCGGCAATTCACGAGGTGATCAGCCAGTGGCCGGCCCTGAGCGGCCGCAATCGGGAGGCGATAGAGCGAGCCGTCGTGGCCCGCGAACGCCTGCACTCGACGGCGGTCGGACGCGGCATAGCGCTGTCGCACGGCGAGATGAAGGGGCTGGCGTCGCTGCTGGTCGCCGTCGGGGTCTCCCGCGTCGGTATCGAGTTCGGCGCGGTCGACCGGCAGCCGGTGCACCTGCTGTTCGTCTTTGCCACGCCGCCCGCGCAACGCTCGGAGTACCTGCAGGTGCTGGCGGCCATCTGCCGCCTGGGCCGGCAGGGCCGCCTGGCCGGCCTGTGGGACCGGAACGCCGACTCGGACACCGTCGAGCGCACGTTGAGCCAGGCGTTCGATCCGGTGCGCTGACGGCACCGCCGTGCTCATCGTACCCGCCATCGATCTGCTCGGCGGCCGTTGCGTGCAGCTGCAGCAGGGGGACTTTGACCGCGCGCGCCGCTACGGCGGCGACGCCGCCGCGGTGGCGGCGCGGTTCGCCGAGCAGGGAGCGCTGTGGGTGCACGTGGTCGATCTGGACGCCGCGCGCGGCGCGGGGGACAACCGCGCGGTGATCGGCCGGATACGGAAGGCGGTCGACGTGCGCGTGCAGGTCGGCGGCGGGGTCCGCACCGAACAGGACGCCGAAGCGCTGATCGACCTGGGGATCGACGCGGTGGTGGCCGGCACGGCGCTCGCCACCCGCACGGCGGAGGTGCTGGCGTGGGCCGAACGCTGGCCGGGGCGGGTGATCGGCGGGGTCGATGCCCGCGGGGGACAGGTGCGGGTGCGGGGCTGGTCGGAGTCGGCGGGCGGTGAGCGCGCGCTCACCGCCGCCCTGCGCGGCTCGCAGCTGGCCGGGCTGGTCTACACGGCGGTCGACCGCGACGGCATGCTGCAGGGGCCGGACGTGGCCGGCGGCCGGGCGGCGGCCGAGGCGTCCGGGCTGCCGGTGCTGCTGTCCGGCGGGATCGGCTCCGTGGCCGACCTGCAGGCGGTCGCGGCCGGCGGGGCGGCGGCCGGCGCCATCGTCGGCACCGCCGTCTACGAACGGCGCGTCGATCTCAGGGCGGCGATCGACCTGCTGCAGCGCGGGGATGACGCCGCCGGGTGGGCGGGGTGACGGTCCCGCGCCGGCGCCGCGGGCGCGGCCGTCACGGTCCCGGCGGGCGCAGCCGTTCCAGGATGGCGGCCACCACCGCGCTGACCGGCCGGCGGGCGGTGTCGATGGGTATGCCGATGCTGCGATAGACCGGCTCGCGCCGTTCGTACAAGGCGCGCAGCTGCGGGCCCGGCAGGTCGAGCAGCGGCCGGTTGCCCGGCCTGCCGGCCCGCTCGCGCAGGGCGGTGAGCGGCGCCGCCAGGTAGAAGGTCGTCCAGTCGTGAAAGAACGGACGGTTCGCCGGCTGCACCGGCGCTCCGCCGCCGGCCGCCAGCACCGTCCGTTGCGCGCCGCGCAGCCGGTACAGCGCGGTCGTCTCGGCCGCGCGGAAACCGGATTCGCCAGCGGCTGAAAAGATCTCGCGCACGGTGCGCCCCTGTTCCGCCTCGATCACGCGGTCCAGGTCGACGAACCGCCACGCGAGCGCCTCCGCCAACGCCGCGCCGACCGACGACTTGCCGGCGCCCATGAAGCCGATCAGCGCCACCCGCGTGACCGGGCCGGGGACAGTCGCCGGCGCGGAGGGCGCCGGCGGGCGCTGACGTTCCGATCGGGCGCTCGCCACGGGTGGCATACTAACGCCGATGCGGTCCGCGAACGCTCGTCCCCTGGTTTCGGCGATCATACCGACCTACGACCGCGCCGAGATGCTGATGGAGGCGATCGATTCGGTGCGGACGCAGACCTACGCGCCGGTCGAGGTGATCGTCGTCGACGACGGGTCGACCGACGGCACCGCGCAGCGGCTGCGCGCCGCGCGCGACGTGCGGCTGCTCCGCATCGACCACACCGGCCGCCCCGGCGCGGCGCGCAACGCCGGCGCGGCGATCGCGGCGGGCGAATACCTCGCCTTCCTCGACTCCGACGACCTGTGGCTGCCGGACAAGCTGGACGTGCAGATGGCGCTGCTGTTGCGCGGCGGCGACCGGCCGCCGGTCGTCCACTGCCGGGAGCTCTGGGTACGCAACGGCAGGACGGTGTCGCAGTCCGGGCAACGCCACCGGCGGGCCGGCCGCATCTTTGCCGATTCGGCGCGCAGGTGCGTGATCGGACCGTCCACGGTGGTCATGCGCCGCGCCGTCATGGAGGAGGCCGGCGGGTTTCGGGAAGACCTGGAGATCGCCGAGGATTACGAGCTGTGGCTGCGGGTGACGGCCCGCTATCCGGTGGCGTACTGCGACCGGCCGCTGGTCATCAAGCGGGCCGGCCACGGCGATCAGCTATCGGAGCGCTACGGCCATATCGAGCGGTTCCGCATCGACGCTTTGGCGCCCCTGGTGGCGGCCGGCCGGTGGGCCGAGCCGGAGCGGACGATCGCGTGGCGCGAGCTGGCCCGCAAGTGCCGGATCCATGCGGCCGGCGCCCGCAAGCGCGGCCGGGGCGCCGAAGCCGAGCGCTACGAAGCGCTGGCGACCGAATCCCGGCCCGACAGGTCCCGTCCGCCGGAGCAAAACGCCTCGATCTGAGCCGCCAACGCCGGATCGGCCGCCGCGTACTCCAAGATCGACTGCAGGTAGCCGGCCGGGGCGCCGATGTCGAGCCGGCGGCCGTCCATGCGCCGGATCACCACCCGCCCGTCCCGCGCCAGCTCCTGCACCCCCTCGGTGTAGTTGAATTCGCGGCCCTGATGGCGCTCCCACCGCCGCCGCAACGCCGGGAAAATCTCCGGGGTGAACAGGTAGCGGCCGATCGAAGCGTCGCGGCTCGGCTCGGCGCCCGGCGGCGGCTTCTCCACGATGTCGGTCACGTGCAGACCGTCGGCGGCCAGCGCCACCACGCCGTAGCGTTCCAGGTGCGGCGGATCGTGCTCCACGGCCAGCACGCTGCACCCGGTCCGGTCGTAGGCGTCGATCAGCTGCCGCGCGAGCGGCAGGCCGCCGACGTGCAGGTCGTCGGGAAAGACGACCACGAACGGATCGCCGCCGGTGAACGGTTCGGCCAGCAGGATGGCGTGGCCGGTGCCGAGCATCCGCTGCTGGCGCAGGAAGACGAACCGGCCGGGCGGCGCCGCGACGGACCGCTGCTTGGCGGCGTTGCCTTCGGACTCGAACACCTGCTCCAGTTCGACCTCGCGGTCGACGTAGTCCTCCAGAGCGCGCTTGCGGCGCGACGTGATGAACAGGACGTCCTCGATCCCGGACTCGCGCAGCTCCTGTAGTATGAAGTCGATCGCCGGCCGGTCGAGGATCGGGAACATCTCCTTGGGCACCGTCTTCGAAGCCGGCAGAAACCGGCTGCCGTACCCGGCAGCGACGATCACCGCTTTCATGCGCGCCTCCCGATGTATTCGATGACTCAGGCCTCAGAGATAGCGCGGCTCCGGCCGGTCGAGCGCGCGCAGCTCGGGCGCGTACCGCTCGGGCTGCCGGCCGAAACAGACGCCCAGCTCCTCATGGAGGCTCACGATGGCCGGATCGACGTAACGCTGCTCGATGGCGGTCCGGGTCGGCAGGTACGAAACGGTGCGCCCGTCGACCCAGCTCACCGTCACTCCCGATACGCCGGCCAGCAGCAACAGCACGGCGCCGGCGCCGATCCGCTTGCCGAAGTTGACGTCGAACACGGAGGTAGCGCCGGCGCGCACCACGTGCGCGGGAACCACCTCACGCGCCTCCGGCGCCTCGTAGAGCTTCGGCACGTACATGCCGAGCTCCCGCATGGTCTGCCGGACCTCCGGATCGCGGTCGAGCTGCGCCTGCAGTCGATCCCGGACGTAGCGGCCCGCGCCCGACAGCTTGCGGTGGCCGAAGGCGTCGGCGGCGACGCGGTCGTCGGTCACCGTAACCCCGTCGACCGTGGTCATTCCTTCGGCCACCACCACGGTGTAGGTTGCCGCAAAACCGTCGGCGGCGCGCAGGCGGCCGAGCAGCCGGCGCTTGAGGTGCCGGTGGACGACGTCCAGGTCGACCGGAATCTCCGGCAGCAGGATGCAGTCGGCGTCGGCGGCGATGCCGCCGCACAACGCGACGTGGCCGGCGTAGCGCCCGAACGCCTCCGTGATCATCACCCGGTTATGGCTGCGGCCGGTCGACTTGAGATCGTCCACGATGCGCGCGGTGCGGTTGGCCGCGGTGTCGCCCCCGACCGAGTAGGTGTGCAGGTCAAGGTCGATCGTCTTGGGCGCGTGCACGACCGCGATGCCGCGGCCGGCAAGATCGACCACCACCGATCCGGTGTCATCCCCGCCCGCGATCACCAAGCCGTCGATCGCAAAGCGCCGCAGTCCCGCGATGATCCGTTCGTAGCGCCGCTCATCGGGGATGGCGGCGATCTTGATGCGGGAATGGCCGGCCGCCGAGCCGGCCGCCGCGCAGTCGATGGCGTCGCGGCGGGCCGCGTCGAGCTCGATCAGCCCGGGCAGCCGCTCCAGGTTGTAGAGGCCGGCGTAGCCGTTGGGGATGATCCAGGCGCGCGCGCCGCGCGCCGCGGCCATGCCGGCGGCGCCGGACAACACCGCGTTGAGCCCGGGTGCGTCACCGCCGCTGGTGAGAAGGCCGATGTTGCGCATGACAGGCCGCGAGCCTACAGCACGGCAGCGCCCGACGTCCGCGCCGCCTGCACGACCATGCCGACGCCGACGGGGAGCAGCAGGTTGTCGAGGTCCCGGCCGGACAGCGCCTCGATCGTCATGGCGGCGGCCGCCGCCGCGGCCGACAGGCGGGCGTCGGCGGTCAGGGTGACCGTGACCAGGAAGACGGCCGCGAAGCACGCCGCGCTGCCGGCCGCGGTTTTGCCGTGCGGCGGTCTGCGCCGCCCCGCGCACGCCATGCCGACCACGCTGGCGGCGGCGTCGCCGAACGCCAGCGCGTAGATGGCGATGGCCGACGCCGGCAACGGGTACAGCAGCAGCGCCAGCATGGCGCCCAAGCCGAGCGTGGCCGGTCCCAGCACGAACCCGGCGTCGCCGGGCCGCGCCGCCGCCACGGTGAGTCCCGACACCACCGCCACGCGGACGCCGGTCAACCGCATCGCCTCGGCGACGGTGTAGAACAGGGTGCCGGCCATCAGCAGCCCCATGGCCAGGTGCAGGTGCACGGAGGCGAGCGGCGGCACGAGCGCGACCAGCAGGTGGATCGCCTTGCGCATCAGCTCGCGGTCCAGACCGGCCGGCGCCGCCGAAGCCGGCCGCCGCAGCTCGGCGAGCAGGACGGGTGACGTTTGCGGCACTATGCGATACACTTGCGCTCCACGGGCGATTAACTCAGCGGGAGAGTGCTACCTTCACACGGTAGAAGTCACTGGTTCGAATCCAGTATCGCCCATCACCGTAGACAATTGACGGCAGCTCCGCAACCTGCGGCAGCTCGGCGCGCCCCTCACCACCGATGCCGCACGGCCCTTCACGACGGCTGCGAGCGGCGGGCGGCCGCGCGCCGGCGGCGCGAGCGGCCCGATCCGGGACGCGGCCCCGTCGCGGGCTTGCCTCCGCCGGCCGCCGCATCGCCCGGCGGCCTGCCGCCGCCTGGAGCCCTGCCGCCGCCTGGAGCCCTGCCGCCGGTCAGCGCGGCGCGGCGGCGGCACCGGAAGAACACGACCACGCCGGCGGCGATCATGATGGCCGACAGGATCTGGCCGGTCGTGAAGTTGAGCAGCGACGTCTGCGCCGGATTGGCGACGTCGACCAGCATGATCGGGAAGTCGAGTCCGGGGTCCGGCTGACGGACGTACTCGACCGCAAAGCGCACGATCCCGTACCCGACCAGATAGGCGGAGAACAGCACGCCGGGAAACGGCGCGCGCTTGCGCAGCGCGAACCACAGGACCGCGAACAGCAGCAGCCCTTCCAGGGCCGCCTCGTAGAGTTGCGACGGGTGGCGCGCCAGGTTGACCAGCGCCTGCTCGGCGCCGACGTCGATTCCGGAACGCTCCGCCATCTGCCGCACCCACGCCTGATCCGCCGGGAACTCCGGCGCGCCGGGAAAGACCATGCCCCACGGCACGGTGGTGATCCGCCCGAACAGCTCGCCGTTGATGAAGTTGCCGAGCCGGCCGAACGTGTAGCCGAGCGGGGTGCAGGCGGCGATCATGTCCATCCACTCCGCGACCGGCAGCCGTTTGGCGCGGCAGTAGAGGGCCACCGCCACGATCGCGCCGAGCAGGCCGCCGTGATACGCCATGCCCTGCAGGCCGACGAAGCGGAGCCTTCCCCCCTCGCGCGCGAAGGGGAAGACGATCTGCAGCGGATTGCGCAGGTAGTGCCCGCTCGGATCGTAGACGATCACGGAGAGCAGCCGCCCGCCGATCAGCACGCCGACGATCCCCCAGAAGAAGAGATTGAGCACCGTCTCCCGGTCCACGCCGAGTTTGCGCTCGGCTATGCGGACGCGCAGCAGACGGTAGGTGAGATAGAACGCCACCAGGTACGTCAAGCCGTACCAGCGGAGCGGCAGACCGGGTACGATCTCCGGGTTGAGCCAAGTCGGAAACGGGATGTGACCTCCGGTCATCGGACGGGCATGATAAAGCGCATCCGCCCGCGTTGACACACGCTTCGCCCCGCTTTGAGAATCGGCGCGATCATGAGGGGACTTGAGCCGCGGCGGACCGGGCTCGGGGTCCTGCGAGCGTTTCTGACCACCGCCACCGTCATCGTCGCCATCGTCGGCACGTTGCTCCTGCTTGCGCCGCAGGTGCTGGCGCAGAGCCGGACCCGCGAATCGGAGCGCGCGATCGCCATCCTGCGCGACGTCATGGACTTCGTGCGGGAAAACTACGTCGACGCCGCCGCCGCCGACACCGACCAGCTGCTGACCGGCGCGCTGGAGGGGATGTTGCGGACGATCGACGATCCCTACACCACCTTCGTCGACCGGGACGGCATCGATGACCTCAACGACATGACCACCGGTGAGTTCGGCGGCCTCGGCCTCTACATCGAAGCGGTCGACGGCGGCGTGCTGGTCATCGAGCCGTTCGCGGACTCGCCGGCGCGGGCGGCCGGCATCGAGGCCGGCGACCTGATCGTGGGCGTCGACGGCGACGACATCGGCGCCCTGGGCGGCGCCGGCGCGGTGGCCCGCCTGCGCGGTCCGCCCGGATCGCAGGTGCGGGTCTCCCTGGTGCGCGCCGGCCGGACGCTGGACGTGACGGTCACGCGCCAGCTGATCGAGGTCCCCACCGTCCGGCACGCGCTGATAGACCCCGACGTCGGCTACCTGCAGGTGAGCCAGTTCACCAACAAGACCGCCGACCGGATGCGCGAAGCCCTGGACGACCTGGACGGCCGGTCGCGATCGCTGATCGTCGATCTGCGCGGCAACTCCGGCGGCCTGCTGGCCGCCGTCGTCGAGGTGGCCGACCTGTTCCTGGACGCGGGGACGATCGTCAAGACCCGCTCCCGCGTGGAGAGCGAGAACCACGACTACCCGGCCACGCGGCGCGGCACGGTGATCGGCGGCGACCTGCCGGTGATCGTGGTGATCGACGGCCGGTCGGCATCGGCCGCCGAGATTCTGGCCGGCGCGCTGAAGGACCAGGAGCGGGCCTATCTGATCGGTCAGCGCAGCTTTGGCAAGGGGTCGGTGCAGCAGGTGATGCGCATAGAGAGCGATCGCGCGGTCAAGGTGACCACCGCCCGGTACTTCACGCCGGCCGGAACCAAGATCGACGGCGTCGGCGTCGCCCCGCACCGCATTACCGAGCCGGAGATCAGCAGCGACGAGCACTACGCGCTCGACCGGTTCGGCCGGTCGGAGCTGCTGGTGCGCTTCGCCCTGGACCACCCGGCGCCGACCGAAGCGGAGATCCGGCAGCTGCTGGCGGACGCCGCGGACGCCGGCATGGGCGTATGCCCCGGAGACGCCGGCGCGGCCGTCGCGGACGGCTGTGTCGATCTCGATGAAGGGATGGCCCGGCGGAAGTTGGCGCGCGCCATCGCGCGCATCCACCGGCAGACCCCGATCTACGATCTGGTCAACGATCCGTCGGTGATCGAAGCGGTGCGGCTGCTGCGGACCGGCGAGGTGACCGCGCACTCCTTTCCGGCGGTCGCCGCCGAGCTCGCCCGCCCGGCGCAGCCGGACCCGATCGCGCCGCCGGACCGCCGGCCGGACGCGCGCAACCTGCCCGCCGGCGAGTAGGGAGTGCGGCAGTTCGTCATCCCCGACGAGGCGATCGCGGCCGGCGGACGGAGCGCCGCGGCGGCCCGGTCCGCGGTGCTGACCGGCGCGGACTTCCACTACTTGGCGCACGTGCGCCGGATGCGCCCGGGCGACAGCATCCCGGCCAGCACGGCGGACGGCGCGCGCTACGCCATGACCGTCCGGGAGCGGAGCCGCGACCGGCTGTCGGTCACGTTGCGCCCCGTCCTTGACGGGCCTGTCCTTGACGGGCCTGTCCTTGACGGGCCTGTCCCTGACGGCCCGGTCTCTGACGAACGGCGGGCGGCGGCGCCGATCACCGTGGCGCAGGCGGTCGTCAAGCCGGCGGCGATGGACCTGATCGTCCGGCAGGCGACCGAGCTCGGCGCGGCCCGCATCATCCCGGTGCTGACCGGCCGTTCCGCCCCCGCCGCGCAGGCGCATCCGCGCCTGCCGCGCTGGCAGCGCATCGGGCGCAGCGCCGCCCAGCAGAGCGGCCGCCGGCCGCTGCCGGCGATCGCGTCTCCCCGCGGCCTGGCGGAGCTGTTGCGGGACGCGGCGCTGCCGGAAGCGGCCGGCAAGCTGGTCCTGCAGCCGCCGGCGCGCGGCGAAGCCGGCTTCGATCTGCCGGACACGCTCGACCCCGCGGCGCCGGTCTGGCTGCTGATCGGACCGGAAGGCGGTTTCTCCGCCCCGGAGCTCGACCGCCTGGCCGAGGCCGGCTTTCGCCGCTGCTCGCTCGGCGCCGCGACGCTGAGGGCGGAGACCGCCGCGGTCGCGGCGATCGTGGCCGTGCGCCTCCTGTGGCATCGCCACCCGCAGCAACGGCCGGCAGCGCCGTGATCACCCTGCTGCTGGTCGACGACGATCCGCTGATCCACGACACGTTGGCGGCCATCCTGCCGGCCGAATACCGCGTGGTCGGCGCGCAGACCGCTCCGCAGGCGCTGGCGTTGGTCGAAGCGGAACGGCCGGACGTGGTGCTGATGGACGTCGCGCTCGGATCGGCCGACGGCATCGAGGTGGTGCGGCAGGTGAACACGCGCCCGGACGCCCCGCCGGTGGTGATGATCAGCGCTCACGACGACGTCGAGCTGGTGGTGGAGGCGATGCGCGCCGGCGCGGTCGACTACCTGATCAAGCCGCTCGCGCTCGACAAGCTGCGCGGCACCATGCGGCAGGCGGTGGAGGCGCGCCGCCGGCCCGCCGCGGCGGCCATCGACGGCCTGATCGGCTCCAGCCCGCAGATGCAGCGCGTCCGCGACGAGGTCGCCCTGTACGCGCCGGCCAACGCGCCGGTTGTGGTGTCGGGCGAAAGCGGCGTCGGCAAGGAAGTGGTCGCCCGCAGCCTGCACGCCAGTTCGCCGCGGGCCGGCCGGCCCTGGGTGGCGATCAACTGCGGCGCCATCGCGCCGACCATCATGGAGGCGGAGCTGTTCGGCTCCGAACGGGGCGCCTTCACGGACGCCACGCGCCGCCCCGGCTGCTTCGAGCAGGCCGACAACGGCACGTTGTTTCTCGACGAGATCGGCGAGATGGGCAGCGACATGCAGGTGAAGCTCCTGCGCGTGCTGGAGGCGAAGGAGGTGACCCGCGTCGGCGGCACGCGCGCCATCACCGTCAACGTCCGCACCATCGCCGCCAGCAACGTGGTGCTGGCCGACTTGCTGGAGGCGGGCCGCTTCCGCGTCGATCTGTACTACCGGATCGGCGTGCTGCTGATCCACGTGCCGCCGTTGCGCGAGCGGCGGCAGGACGTAGCCGAGCTGGCGTACCACTTCCTGCCGCCGGAGCTGCGCCTGACCCCGCAGGCGCAGGCCAAGCTGGAAGATCACCTGTGGCCGGGCAACGTGCGCGAGCTGCGCAACGTCATCGAGCGCGCCACCCTGCTGGCCGGCGTGCAGCCGGGTGACCGGCGCACCGTCGACGCCAACGCGATCCGCTTCGGATAGCCGCAGCGATCGACCCCGCGTGGATCGACCCGACCTGCCTGCGGCGTTTGACGAGCATGGGCCGCCGCGGCTATGCTTGCGGTGTCGTGTCGAACGCCGCAACCGAATCCGCAGTAGACGCAACCGTGAGCGGCCGGCTCGGCGGGCGATCGGACCATCCGGCGATGCGGCCGCAGCCGGCCGGGGCCGAAGCCCGTAGCGGGGCCGACGGCTGCATGGTGCTGCGCCTCAACGGCCGCCTCGGCGCCGATGACTCGGACCGGTTCCGGGCCCGCGCCGACGCGGCGTTGGCGGCCGGTTGCGTGCGGCTCATCATCGACTGCGCCGGCCTGCGGGAGCTCACCGGCCCCGCCATCGGCGTGTTCGCGGCCCTGCAACGGGCGTTGCGGCTGCGCGGCGGTGACGTGGCGCTGGCCGCGCTGCCGGCGCCGGCGGGCGAAGCGTTCCGTCTGCTCGGCTTTGCCGATCTGTTCACCGTCGCCGCAGACGTCGACCAAGCGGTGTCCCGGCTGACCGCGGCCGGACGGCCCGCGCCGGCGGTACTCTTTCCACAGGTAGTGACGTGCCCGGCGTGCGCGGCCCGGCTCCGCACCGTCAAGCCGGGCCGGTTCCGCTGCTCTCAGTGCCAGGCGGTCCTGGCGATCAACTACGGCGCACAGGTATTCGCAGCATGACTCGTCAACGAATCGAAAGCTTTCTCCGCACGCTCGGGCTGTCGTTCGAGGAACTCGACAGCGACACCTGGGTGATCAACGACGAAGAGCGCGGGGTCGAAAACCTCGTCGTCGCGCACGACGAACCGGTGGTCATCTTCCGGCTCAAGGTCACCGACCTGCCGCCGGGCGACCACTGCGCGCTCTACGCCGAACTGCTGCGCCTCAACGGCACCGACCTGCTGCACGGCGCCTACGCTCTGGAAGGGGACTCCATCGTCATGATCAACACGCTGCTCAGCGAGACGATCGACATCGAGGAGTTCCAGGCAACGCTCGACGCGATCAGCCTGTCGGTCGCCGAGCACTACGAGCGGCTTCTGCCGCTGGTGAAAACGGGGGACCGCTGATATGGGCCTGTTCGATCGGTTCCGCAGAGTCGTCAAGTCGAACATCAACGACATGATCAGCAAGGCGGAGAATCCCGAGAAGATGCTCACGCAGCTGATCGAGGACATGAACGGCCAGCTCATCGAATCCAAGAAGGCGGTCGCCGGCGCCATCGCGGACGAGAAGCAGCTGGAGCGGCAGCTGTTGCAGCAGCGCGCCCAGGCAGATGATTGGGAGAAACGCGCCGTGCTGGCGGTGCGCGAGGGCAAGGATGAGCTGGCCAAGCGCGCCCTGGTCCGCAAGCAGGAGCTCGACGAGGACGTGTCGAGCTATCAGGAGCAGTGGGAGGCGCAGCACAATGCGGTCGAGCAGCTCAAGGGATCGTTGCGCGATCTGACCCAGAAGATCGAGGAAGCGCAGCGCAAGAAAAACATCCTGATCGCTCGCACCAAACGGGCCGAGGCGCAGCAGCGCATCCAGTCGACCTTGAGCGTGTCGCGCGATACGTCGGCGTTCGAGGCGTTCGACCGCATGACCAAGAAGGTCGATCAGATCGAGGCGCAGGCCGACGCCGAACGGGAGATCAACGAGCTGGACGCCGGCGACAAGGCGCTTGAACGCGAGTTCAAACAGCTGGAGGGGGGCGACACGTCCGCGGACCGGCTGCTCGAAGACCTGAAGCGGAAGATGGGACAGATCGAAGACAAGTCCCAGGAGAGCTCGGGCCAAGCCGCGCCGGGCGCCTGACCGGGCGGCGCCGGCCGGACCCGCCGCCATCTCGGCGCAGTCGCGCGCCAACCATCCGGGCGGCCAACCATCCGGGCGCCAACCCCTGAGCGCCAAACCCCCGGGCGCCAAACCCCCGGGCGACAGCCCGCCGGGCGGCGCGGCGGCGCGCGCCGGACTGCCGTGTGTCTGCCTGGTTGCTCCGTCGGGGGCGCTCGGCGCCCGTCTGAACGCCTACTCCCGCCGGATCGCAGGGTTCACGCTCGCAGTCGCCGCCGAGCCGCCGGCCGCGCGCGACCCCGGCTACGCGGCCGTCATCATGCCGGCCGCCGCCGCCGAACGTCTGCTGACCGGACCGGTCGAGCCGGCCTGGCCGCTCATAGCCTACGGGCCGGAGGACGCGCTGCCGCGCCTGTTCCTGGCCGGCTGCGCCGACTACCTGCGCGATCCGTGGACGCCGCAGGAGCTGGAGCTGCGCGCGCTCCGCACCGTCGGCCAAGCTGAGGCGGCCGCCCGCTTCGGTGACGGCGGCGCGCTACGGCTGTCGGGCCGGGTCCTGTCGGGACCGGCCGGCGCCGTCACCCTGGGCGCGCAACAAGCCGAGATCCTGCGCATGCTGCTGGCCAACCGCGGCGCGGCGGTGACCCGCGACGCGCTGTTCTACGCCATCTGGGGCCGGCCGCCCGGCCGGCGCAGCCGGGCGGTCGACATGCACGTCACCGCGTTGCGGCGCCATCTGGCCGCGGTGGCGGCGCCAGCGGACGCGCCCCGGCCGGGGGACGCTGCCCGGCTGGCGGCCCGGCAGCCGATCGCCACCGTACGCGGCCGCGGCTACCGCCTCGACTGACCTCTCAGGAAAAGAGGCGTATGAACAGGTCGTTGAGGGCGATCACCGTGGTGACGAACACGATCGAGACCATCGACATCAGCTTGAGGAGGATGTTGATCGACGGCCCCGACGTATCCTTGAACGGGTCGCCGACCGTGTCCCCGACGACGGCGGCCTTGTGCGGTTCCGACCCCTTGCCGCCGTGCGCGCCGCCTTCGATGAACTTCTTGGCGTTGTCCCAGGCGCCTCCGGCGTTGGCCATCATGATGGCCAGCACGAATCCAGAGGTGAGCGCGCCGGCCAGCAGCGCGATCACCGTGAACGGTCCGAAGATGATCCCGGTCAGGATCGGCGCCACGACCGCCAGCAGCGACGGCACCAGCATCTCGCGCTGCGCGCCCTGTGTGGAGATCGCTACGCAGCCGGCGTAGTCCGGGCGGTCCTTGCCGTCCAACATGCCCGGCTTCTCCCGAAACTGGCGGCGCACCTCCTTGACCATGTCGCCGGCGGCCCGGCCCACCGCGCGCATCGACAGCGAGGAGAAGACGAACGGCAGCATGGCGCCGATGAACAGCCCGATGAGGATCTTCGGGTCCAGCAGGTTGATGCTCATCGTCACGCCGGTCACGTGGCCGTCGGCGCCGCGCGCGATGTTCACCACGCCGGCGTAGAACTCCTCGAACAGGGGCGAGATGGTGAGTTGCTCGAACGCTTCGACGATCTTGTTGCCGTATTCGGCCAGCAGGGCCAGCGCCGTGAGCGCGGCGGAGCCGATCGCAAACCCCTTGCCGGTGGCGGCGGTGGTGTTGCCGAGCGAGTCGAGCGCGTCGGTGCGCTCGCGGACGTGCGGCTCCATCTTGGCCATCTCGGCAATGCCGCCGGCGTTGTCCGCCACCGGCCCGTACGCGTCGGTGGCCAGGGTGATTCCGAGCGTCGACAGCATGCCGACCGCCGACAACCCGATTCCGTACAGGCCGAGGCCGGGAGTGGCGGCCCCGCCCGACAGGAAAAAGGCCGCCAGCGTGGCCACGACCACGGTGAGCACCGGAATCAGCGTGGAGAGCATGCCGAGCGACACGCCGCCGATGATGGTGGTGGCGGGCCCGGTGAGCGCCTCATTGGAGAGGAGCTGCGTCGGCTTGTAGTGGTCGGAGGTGTAGTACTCGGTGAAGTAGCCGATGATGTTGCCGGCGATCAGCCCGACGATCATGGCGGCCCAGATGCCGAGGAACTCGCCGCCGAGCGTCAGCATGACCAGCAGGAAGGAGCCGACCGCGATCAGCGCGGTCGAACCGTAGGTGCCGCGCCGCAAGGCGCTCAGCAGCACCGCCTGGCTGGCGTCCCCCTTGGCGCGCACGACGAAGGTGCCCAGGATCGAGCAGAGCACGCCGATGGTCGCGATCGACACCGGGACCTGGATCGCCTGCAGGGCCGAAATCGAGTCGAGACCGAGCGAAGCGACCGCTCCCAGCGCCATGGTGGCGATGATGGAGCCGACGTACGACTCGTACAGGTCGGCGCCCATGCCGGCCACGTCGCCGACGTTGTCGCCGACGTTGTCGGCGATCGACGCGGGGTTGCGGGGGTCGTCCTCGGGAATGCCGGCTTCCACCTTGCCGACCAGGTCGGCCCCGACGTCGGCGGCCTTGGTGAAGATGCCGCCGCCCAGGCGGGCGAACAGCGCCATGGCGGACGCGCCCATGCCGAAGGTGATCATGATCGGCGGGATCTCTTCCGGCGGCACGTCGAAGACGGCGCGCAGCAGCCACCACCAGATCGAGATGTCGAGCAGCCCCAGGCCGACGACGGTCATGCCCATCACCGTCCCCGACGAGAAGGCGACGCGCAGCCCGGCGTTGAGGCTCTGGCTGGCGCCCCAGGCGGTGCGCGCGTTGGCGCGGGTCGCCACGGTCATGCCGATGAAGCCGGCCAGCGCGGAAAAGAACCCGCCGGTGATGAAGGCGAACGGCACGAAGCCGGACAGCAGCCCCAACCCCCAGGAGATCACCCCCAGCACCGCGAACAGCACCACGAAGAAGATCGCGACGACCTTGTATTGCTGTTTCAGGTAGGCGATCGCCCCCTCCTGCACGGCGCGGCTCAGGTCCCGCATCCGTTCGTTGCCGGGCTCCTTGCGCAGCACGGCAAGCGCCAAGATCAGTGAGAAGCCCAGAGCGGCAACGGAGCCGATCCAGGTGACCCACATCATGTCGGGGCCCTCATCGCGCGCCGGCGCGGGGTCGGTTCCCTGGGCGAAACCGACTGCGGCCGGGAGCACGGCTAGGGACAGAATGAGCAATACGGCGAAGATGCGTCTCATCGAATGTCCTTGCGGAGAGTGTGTGGAAGCGCCGCGGCGTGGCAGCGCCGCTTCAAGCTGTGGCTTCAAGCTATGGCGCCAATATAGCCAATCCGCGCCCCGCGGTCCAACGGCCGGCCTTTCCCCCGGCGCGCCTTGCCCGTAGGATGCCGCGCCATGCCCGGGATGACTGCCGAGCCCGCCGGTGACGCGGCGCTCCTGCGGTCGCGCATCACGCTGCGCTCAAACCCACGCGCCCTGGTGCCGCTGTTGCTGCCGCCGGCGCTGATCGCCGCCGCGGCGGCGGTCGCGCTGCTCGCCGACGCGTGGCCGGTGCTGATCGCCGCCGCGCCGATCGGGCTGATCGGCTACCGGGTGATCCGCTATCTGCTCAAGCAGTTCCGCAGCCGGGTCCGGGTCTACGAGGACCGGATCGAGCTCGACTTCATGGGTGAGGAGCAGGCGGTCATGCGCTGGACGGAGCTGACGCGGGCCGGGCTGGCCGCGAACGGCCGCCGGCGCAGCGTCTTCCTGTACCGGGCCGACGTCGACCAGCTGGTGGAGCTGTCCGACGAGTTCGAGTCGTTCGGCGCGCTGGCGGCCGCAGTCCGCGAACGAACCGAATTCGAGGAGATCGACCTGCGCGGCGCCCGCAACGTGGCCGACTACCTGCGCGCGGAGGCAGCCGCCGCCGACGACGGCGCCGGGCCAACCGATGACACCGGGCCAGCCGATGGGGCGGGGGCCGATGACGCGGGGGCAGCCGGCCAGCCGGCCGCCGGCCGCGGGCCGGCCGACGGTTGAGCGCCGCGCACGCGCCGCGTCAGACCGCCGCAGGCTCCCGCTGGCCGGCGTTGGCGATCGCCAGGCCGCCGGCGATGCTCCGGTAGTAGTCGAAGTCCTCCACGCGGCCCGGAAAGGTCCCGCGCAGCCAGCGCTGCACCGGCGCCAGCTGCGACGAGCCGCCCGTGCACACCACCTGATCGACGTCGCCGGCGGCCAAGCCGGCCTGGTCGAGCAGCGTCCGCGCGGTGGCGTCGATCCGTTCCATCGTCGGCTTGAGCACCTGCTCCAGGCGGGCGCGGTCGAACGGCAGGCGCAGGTCGATCTGGTCCAGGCCGATCTCCGTCGTCTCCCGCTCGGAAAGCTCGGCCTTGGCCGCCTCCGTGGCGCTCAGCAGGGCGTACACGGCGTTGCCGCGGATCAGCTTCCAGAGCCGGGTCAGCTTCCGGCGCGAATCGGGACCGGACTGGATGCCGGTAAAGATGCTCTCCATCAGCTCCGGCCGGTTCGACATGTACGACGTCTGCCAGTTGAGCAGGTAGTCCTGGTACCGGAAGAACGGGAACACCGCGTCGGGCGCCGGCCGGGACAGCGAGCTCTTCACCGCGCACCCCTCGCCCAGCTCGGGGAAGACCACGGCGCGCATGATCTGCTGGTCGACGTGGTTGCCGCCGATCGGCAGCCCGCGCGTCGCCACCACCCGGAAGCCGCCGTTGCGCGTCGACAGCAGGCTCAGGTCGAGCGTGCCGCCGCCGAAGTCGAAGGTGAGCAGGTGATCGGGCCGGGCGGCGGAGGCCCGCAGGTAGCTCAGCCCGGCGGCCACCGGTTCGGGGTAGAACACCACCTCCTCGAAGCCGGCGTTGCGGCAGGCGGTGGTCATCCGCCTGACGGCGACGTCGTTGGCTGCGCCGCCCCCCACGTAGCGGACCGGCCGGCCGACGTGGATGCCGCGCCCCGCGTCGTAGCCGGCCCGCTCCAGGACGGAGCGTATCTCGGCCAGGATCAGCGTGATCAAGGCGACGATGTGGAAGCTGCGGTGAAACACCTTGAAGCGGCTCTGCTCGGCGACTCCCAGAAAGCTCTTGAGTCCCCGGAAGAGCCGCCCCGGCAGCTCGGTGTCGTCGTAGCCCGACACCTGATGGACGCGCGTGGTGTCGCCGCGCCCGCGGCCGGCGCGCTGCGTGTCGGTGGTGCCGAAGGTCATGGCGATCTGCCCCACGTTGACCCGCTTCAGGCGGACGATCCGGCCGCGGTTGTCGCCCAGGTAGCGATCGATCGCCGCGGTGCCGACCGACCGCCCCATGGCGCGGTCCAGGTACAGCGCCGAGGGCATGATCTTGGGGTTGGCCGCGGCCGGGTCGAGGTCGACGTAGGTGACGCGGTCCGACTCCCGGACGGCCAGGGTGCTGTTGGTGGTGCCAAAATCGAGTCCGATCCCGATCATGCTGCTCTCTTGCAAGGGGTATCCCGGCGATGGTCCGAGCCGGGATCGACCTGACGCCCGGTCCGGCGGACCGGGCTCCGCGTCATCGAGCCGCGGAGGCTACCGCACGCCGCCGCGCGGCGTCGAGCCGCCCGCCCGGCGGGACGCCGTGCGGGCGATTGACAGCCGCCCGCCCGCCTGTGTACGGTACCGGTCCGTCCGGCCCGGATGGTGAAATTGGTAGACACGCTAGGTTCAGGGTCTAGTGGCCGCAAGGCTGTGGAGGTTCGAGTCCTCTTCCGGGCAACGTCCTCTTCGGGGCAACGCGGACGCCGCAAGGCGTCTCCCGCCGATTCCTAGGCGAGCAGCGCGAACACCGTCGTCAACGACGTGATGACCACGAAGCCCAAGCCGATCATCCAGGTCAGCGTGTTGAAGCGCTTGTCCACCGCGTCGAACCGCTTGTCCATCTGCGCGATCAGGTCGGCGATCCGCTTGTCAGACGCCGCGAACCGTTCAGCGAACCGCTTGTCAGACGCCGCGAACCGTTCAGCGAACCGCTTGTCAGACGCCGCGAACCGTTCAGCGAACCGTTGGTCCGACGCCGCGAAACGCTTGTCGATCTGCGCGGTCAAGTCCGCGAACCGTTGGTCGGACGCCGCGAACCGTTCAGCGAACCGCTTGTCAGACGCCGCGAACCGCTCGTCGATCTGCGCGGTCAAGTCCGCGAACCGTTGGTCGGACGCCGCGAACCGTTCCTCGAACCGCTTGTCCGACGCCGCGAACCGCTCGTCGATCTGCGCGGTCAAATCCGCGAACCGTTGGTCCGACGCCGCGAACCGTTCCTCGAACCGCTTGTCCGACGCCGCGAGCCGTTCAGCGAACCGTTGGTCCGACGCCTCGAACCGCTTGTCGATCTGCGCGATCAACTCCGCCAACCGCTGGTCCATCGCCTCGAACCGCTTGTCGATCTGCGCGATCAACTCCGCGAACCGCCTGTCCACAGCCTCGAAACGCTGGTCGACCGCCTTGAAACGCTGCTCCATGAACCCGAAGCGCTCGTTCATCAGCTCCCGCTGGGCGCGGAGCTCCTCCTCGACGCGAACCATGCGCTCCAGGAGCGCAGGGCCGACGTCGATCTCCGCCCGCGGGGCCATGCGGTCCACCAGCTCCCGGAGCCACGGCTTGACGTAGTCTCCGATGCGGACGACATCCTGCTCCTGCAGCATCACCGGGTCTCCCATTCAGTATCTCCTCCTCCTACTATAGCATAGCCAATGCGCCGGGGTCGCGTGCGCTTCAATCGAGCTCCCGAATCGAACCCGGCCGCTACTCGGCGCCCCGGCGCAGCACGCGGCCGGGGCGCGCCCGGGTGTGGGCGCCGTCACGGATCACCGGCTGGCCGTTCACCAGCACGTGGCCGATCCCGTCCGGGTACCGGTGCGGGTCCTCCCAGGTCGCGTTGTCCATGACGGTGTCCGCGTCGAACACGACCAGGTCGGCCGCCTTTCCCGGGGCGATCCGCCCGCGGCCTGCCATCCGCAGCCGGTCCGCCACCGCGCCGGTCATCTTGTAGACCGCATCCTCCAGCGTGAGCACCCCGTACTCGCGCACGTACCGTCCGAGCAGACGCGGGTAGCAGCCGTAGAAACGGGGATGCGGCGACCCGGCGCCCCACGGCCCGTCGGGCGACACCGCTGTGCCGTCGGAGCCGATCATGGCCAGGGGGTGGCCCACGAAGTAGCGCACGTCGTCCTCCGACCGGAGGTGCATCACCCCTTCCAGCCAGCAATCCTCGCGCGCGGCCGACAGGACCGCCTGCACCGGCGACTCGCCCCGCCGGGCGGCGATCTCCGTCCACGGCTTGCCTACCATCCAGCGGGTCGAATCCTTGTTGGCCTTGGTGATCACGTACTTGTCCCAGGGCAGCGGCAACCCTCCCCAGAAGCCGCGCGCCATCTCCTGCGCCATCCGGGCGCAGGTTTCCGCATCCGCAAGCCGGCGCCGCACCGCCGCCGTTCCGTCCTCCTGCGCCCACAGCGGCAGCACGCCCGTGATCCCGCATGACCCGGCGGTATAGGGATAGACGTCGTAGAGCACGTCCACGTCCCGTTCCCGCGCCGCCTCCATGCGCCGCACCATCTCCGCGCCTTCGCCGTGGCGCCGCGTGTCGATCAGGGCGATGTGGGAGTACTGCACGGCGATTCCGGTCAGCTCGCCGATCGCGATCGCCTCGTCCACGGCGTTGAAGTGATTGCCGTCGTGCAGCCGCGCGTGCGTGGCGTAGAAGGCGCCCGGAAAGCGTTGCGCCTCGGCGGCAAGCGCTGCGATCTCGCCGGTCGAGGCCCCCATGGCCGGCGGGCCGGTGAGCGCCGTGGTGAGCGCGACCGCCCCCTGCTCCACCGCCTGGGCCACCAGACGCTTCATGACCGCCAGCTCCCGGTCGTTCGCCGGCCGGTTCCGCGTAGCCTTCGCCGCCTGACGGAGCGTGCCGTGCCCGACCTGACCCACGACGTTGAGGCTGATGCCGCGGCGTTCGAGCGCGGCCGCCCAGCCGTCGAAGTCCGTCCAGTCATACCGCACGCCCGATCCCTCGATCACGTGCACGGGCGCGACCGCCTGCAGCTCCGCCGGGGTGAGCAGTCCGGCCGGATACGCAGACGAGCCGCAGTTGCCCACCACCTCGGTGGTGACGCCCTGGTGCGCCTTGCACTCGCCGCCCGGATCGTCGAGCATGGAGACGTCGGAATGCGCGTGCACGTCGATGAAACCCGGGCACACCACCCGGCCGGCGGCGTCGATCGTCTCTGCCCGTCCGGCAGCCGACAAGTCGCCGACCGCGGCGATGCGCCCGTCCGCGACCGCCACGTCCGCCCGGTACGCCCTGCCGCCGGTCCCGTCGATCACCGAGCCGCCGGCTATCACCGTGTCGAATCCCATGCCGCGACCATGTCCCGAATCGACCGGATCATCAACCGCCGCTTGCCGCGCGGCCGGGCGTCCGCATAGGATCGGCGCCGCGGCTCTTTTGAGGCAAAACGCGGAACGTGAGATGAGTGACACCGGCACACTCCTTGAAGTCCGCGATCTGCGCACCTGGTTCCACACCGACGACGGCGTGGTCCGCGCCGTGGACGGCGTGAGCTTCGACCTGGAGAAGCGGCGAATAGTCGGCGTAGTCGGTGAAAGCGGTTGCGGCAAGAGCGTCACGGCGCTTTCCATTCTGCGCCTGATACCGAGCCCGCCGGGACGCATTGAATCGGGCTCGATACGCCTGCGCCGCGACCATGAGATCGTCGACATCGCCGCGCTGCCGGCCAAGGGAAAGAAGATGCGCCGGATTCGCGGCGCGGAGATTTCGATGGTGTTTCAGGAGCCGATGCGGACTCTGAGCCCGATCTATTCGATAGGATCGCAGATCATGGAGAGCGTGCGGCTGCACGTCGGCTTGAACAAGCGGGACGCCAAGGAGTACGCCGTGCGCATGCTCCGCAGCGTCGGGATGCCGGACCCGGAACGGCGCGTCGACGAGTACCCGCATCAGCTGAGCGGCGGCATGCGGCAGCGGGCCATGATCGCCATGGCGCTGTCGTGCCGTCCCAAGCTGCTCAACGCGGACGAACCGACCACGGCGCTCGACGTGACGATAGAGGCGCAGATACTGCAGCTCCTGACCGACCTGCAGCGCGAGTACCACATGGCCGTACTCTTCATAACTCACGATCTGGGAGTCATCGCCAAGATGGCGGACACGGTGCTGGTGATGTACCTGGGCCGGATCGTGGAGCGGGCGCCGGCCGCCGATCTCTTCGCCAATCCGTCCCACCCCTATACGCAGGCGCTCTTCCGGTCGATTCCCGCGATGGCGGCGGCTCCGAAGGAAAAACTGGAGGTCATTTCCGGTTCGGTGCCGGATCCGACCGCAGCGATTCGCGGATGCCGCTTCGCGCCGCGCTGCCCGCACGCGCACGAACGGTGCGCCGCCGACCCCGGCCATACCCGGATCGGGCCCAAACACGCCGTCGCCTGCTGGCTCTACGAGCGCTGACCGCGGCGCTCGACCCGGAGCCGCAGCCCGCGCGGCGCCGCCGCAAGCCGGCCGGACCGTGCTACCCTTTGCGGTCATGGACCTGAACCGACCGGCCGCAATGGCGACGGGCGTGCCGCAGCTCTTCGTGGACGACGGCATCGTCGCGGACCTGCACGGGATGGTGCGCACCGTGCACCCCGGCAGGAAACCGGAGCAACCGGTGCTGACGCCGGACCGCCCGTGGGAGGGGAAGCGGGTCTACGTCTACGGCACCGTGCACCACGACCCGGACAGCGGGCAGTTCCGCATGTGGTACCTGAGCCGCTTAGGCCGGGGCAACGAGCACCGTTCGCCGGAGATGCGGGAGCGGCAGGGCGACCTGATCCTCTACGCCACCTCCGCGGACGGCCTGCATTGGGACAAGCCCGACCTGGGGCGGTTCCCGTTCGACGGCTCCCGGGCCAACAACATCATCGTCTTCGACAAGCACAGCCCCACCGTGATCATCGATCCGGCGGCGCACAACCCGCACGAACGCTACCGGATGATGGCGTGGGAATGGCGTAGCGCGCAGCGCGGCTACTGGATAGCTCACTCCGCCGACGGCATCGATTGGCGGGAGTACCCGGCCAATCCCGTGATCGCCGGCGGAGACGAGATATTGGAGACCGTCACCCTGGCCCGGCGGCCGGAGGACGGCGTCTACTTCGCGTTTCATCGCCGCTGGGGAAATGACCCGTTCAAGCGCCGGCTCATCGCCGTGGCGACGAGTCAGGACTTCCAACACTGGTCTGCGCCGAAGACGATCCTGGAGCCGGATGAGCAGGACGACCGCTGGACCCTGGACCGGGAACAGCGCAGCGAGTTCTACGGCATGGCCGGATTCTGCTACGGCGGCCAGTTTCTGGGGTTCCTGCCGGTCTTCGACGTGGTGCGCCACTCCACCATTGAGCGCGACCGGCCGCCGGAGCAGCGTACCGAGCAGAGCCCGTGGGACGGCCCGATCGAGGCGCAGCTGGCGCACAGCCGGGACGGCCTGCGCTGGCATCGGTTCCCGGACCGGTCGCCGATCATCCCGCGCGGCGAACGCGGCAGCTTCGACGCCGGCTGCATTCTCTGCTCGGCGGACCGCCCGGTGATTCACGGCGACGAGGTGTGGCACTACTACACCGGGATCAACACCACGCACGGCGGACCACTGCCGCCCAAGGTGTGCGCCATCGGGCGAGTCTCCTGGCGCCTCGACGGGTTCGTTTCGCTCGACGCCGGCCCGTTCGAGGGGTCGGTGCGGACGGCGCCGTTCGCGCCCGGCGGGCGCCGCCTGGCGGTCAACGCCGACGTCTCCGGCGGCCGTCTGCTGGTCGAGGTGGTGGACCCGGACGGCGCCGCCCTGGACGGCTACGGCGCCGGCGATTGCGCTCCGTTGCGCGCCGGCGGAGTACGGCAGCCGGTCACCTGGGGCGGCCGCGAGCGGCTGCCGGCCGGGGAGCGTCCCGTCGCGCTCCGCTTTCGCCTGCAGGACGGTGAGCTGTACGCCTTCCGCCTGCTGGACTGACCGTGATCGGAGGCGCCGGGCGGTCCGGCCTGCTCCGGGAGATGTACCGGCACCGGGCCTACTACCTGATCATCGTCCCCGCCCTGGTCTGCCTGGTAGCGGTCAAGTACGTGCCGATGGCCGGCATCGTGCTGGCCTTCAAGAACTTCACCATCACCGGCGGCATCTGGGGCAGCGAGTGGGCCGGCCTCAAGTACTTCGAGCGCATGCTGCAGAGCGCCGACTTCCTGCGCGTGTTTCGCAATACCGTCATGATCAGCCTGCTGAAGCTGTTCACGGTGTTCCCGGCGCCGATCCTGTTCGCGCTGATGCTCAACGAGGTGTTCGGCGTCCGCCTCAAGAAATCCTTTCAGACCATCAGCTATCTGCCGCACTTCATCTCCTGGGTAGTCGCCGGCGGCCTGTTTCATTCGTTCCTGGCGTTCGAGGGACCGGTGAACTACGTCCTGGTGGAACTGTTCGGCAGGACGCGCGGCGTGGTGTTCATGCAGGACCCGTTCTTCTTTCTGTTGGCGGTGGTGGTCACCGGCATCTGGAAGACGGTGGGGTGGGGCTCGATCATCTATCTGGCGGCGATCGCCGGCATCGACCCGCAGCTCTACGACGCGGCCCAGATCGACGGCGCCGGGCGCGTGCAGCGCATCCGCCACGTCACGCTGCCGGCCATCCTCCCGGTCATCGTCGTGCTGTTCCTGCTCCGCGTCGGTGAGATGTTCGAAGCCGGGTTCGATCAGATCTTCAACCTCTACAGCCCCATCGTCTACTCGGTGGGAGACATCATCGACACCTACGTCTATCGGCAGGGACTGGTGAACTTTCAGTTCAGCTACACCACCGCGGTCGGCGTGAGCCAGAACCTCCTGGGACTGCTGCTGCTGCTCATCGTGAACTACGTGATCAGGCGCCTCGGCGCGCGCGGAACGGTGCTGTGACGCGCCGGCGCACCACCGAAGACCTGGTCCTGGACACCGTCGTGCCGGTGGTGATGGTGCTGGTGTCCCTGTCGATCATCTATCCCTTCTGGAAGATGCTGGTCGATTCGTTCAGCACGCCGGCGGCGGCCATCAGGATGGGGCTCAAGCTGTTCCCGGAAGAGGTGACCCTGCAGTCGTACCGGGAGGTGTTCTCCAAGAACAGCGTGGCCGTCGGCTACCTCAACACCGTCATCCGCGCGTTTTCCGGGACGTCGCTGACGCTGGTAATCTGCATGCTGGCCGCCTACGGCGTAGCCAAGACGACGCTGCCGTTCCGCAAGACGATCACGGTGGTGATCCTGTTCACCATGTTTTTCCGCGGCGGGCTGATTCCGGAGTACCTCTGGTTCAAGAGCCTCGGCCTGCTCAACACCAGGGTCGTGCTGATCCTGCCGACGCTGGCCTGGGCGTTCTACATCATCATCATGCGCAACTTCTTCCAGGAGCTGCCGGCGGAGATGGAGGAGTCGGCGGTGCTCGACGGCGCCGGCATCTTCACCCTGCTGGCGCGGATCATCGCGCCGCTGTCGCTGCCGGTGATCGCCACCGTCGGCCTGTGGTCCGTGGTCTACCACTGGAACGAGTGGTTTCACGCCATGATCTACGCCGGGCGCCGCGATCTGATCGTGCTGCAGCTGCTGCTGCGGCGCATCCTGATCGAGAACCAGGCCGCCGAGTGGTTGGAGCTCGCCTCGGAAGAAACCGCCATGACGGCGCTGACCGAAGACACGGTGAAGGCGGCCACCATGTTCGTCAGCATCGGGCCGATCATCGTGGCCTATCCGTTCGTTCAGCGATACTTCGTCAAGGGCATCATGGTAGGGTCCTTGAAGGGTTGAAGGCCGCCGGTCGAACCCGGCGAGCACTACACGGGAGGTGCGCATGAAAGCACGCAGGACGATTCGGTGGCTGGCGGCGATCGCGCTGGCCGGCATGGCCGCCGCGCCGGGCGCATGGGCGGCGGGACAGGAGGAGGAAGCGGCCGCCGCGGAGCAGCGGATGACGATCTCCTGGCTGGGAGTGAACGCGGGCGGCGAACTGCTGGAGCGCGACACGCCGGTGGAGCTCTACCTGGAGGAGCTCTTCGACGTGGAGATCGAGCCGTGGGGTTACGAGGTCACCCACAGCCAGGAGGATCAATGGCGGGTGCGGATCGCGTCCGGCGACATACCGGACTTCAACGTCCGCTGGCGTGAGGACCTGGTGCGGATCGGCGCCGTGCGGGAAGTGCCGGAGGAGATGCTGCTGCAGCACATGCCCCGCTACATGCAGCAGGCGTTCGAGCTCGGCGGCGACATCCTGTACCACCGCACCATGGTGGACGGCAAGAACATGGGGATTCCGGCGGTGCTGTCTATCGCCGCGGCCGGCCCCGGCATGGTGATCCGCAAGGACTGGCTCGACGCCATAGGGTACCGGACGCGGCCGGTGGAAGGCGCCTACTTCCACGAGGGGCCGGATTCCTTGGCGGAGCTGGAGGACATCTTCGTCAAGTTCCGCAACGAAGACCCGGACGGCAACGGCCGCCGGGACACGTTCGGGTTGATGCCGTATCAGGGCGGCGGCGCGATCGGCGACCGCGCGATGTTCTTTCCGAACGTACTGGGCGCCTTCGGCGTTCGCCTCAACACCTGGGAGGAACACGGCGACGACCTTGCGTACTCGCAGATCGGCGCCGCCTACCGGGACGCGCTGAAGTTTCTCAACTCATGGTATGAGAAAGAGATCATCCATCCCGAGTTCGTCGTGGCGGACAGCGCCGAGATGCGCCGGAAGTTCGGCAACGGACTGATCGGGGCGTTCGAGTCGTGGTCGGCGCAACTCACCAGTCCGTCGACCAGCCAGGCGTGGGGGATGCTCAAGGCGAACCATCCGGACGTGGAGCCGGTGATCGTGGTGTCGCCGGTGGGGCCGACCGGCCAGCGCGGCACCTATTCGCGCAGCGCGGTGTGGAGCCCGTCGTCGGTCGGCGCCGGCGTGTCCGACGAGAAGCTGGCCAGAATCCTGGAGATACTGGATGAGCTGTACAACAACACGGAGGTGTACGCGACGGCGTTCTACGGCATCCGGGGCACGCACTGGGATTACGATGAAGGCGGCAGCCCGATCCGCGCCGAGGACTGGAGCTCGCCGGCGTCGCTGATGAAGTCCGGCGCCGCCTACTTCCGGCTGACGGCGGTCCCGACCAGCGTCGAGTTCCTGTACATGGGCGGGAATACCTGGCGCTACCCGGTCAACGACTACCTGGTGAAGAATCAGACCGCCCTGGACTTCGGGTTTCTGCCGACGCTGGACGAGGAGTTTCAGATGCTGTCGGCCGACGTGAAGGCGGTGGAGGACGAGTTCTTCTTCAAGGCGATCGCCGGGGAGATCGACATCGACGCGGCCTGGGACGGCTACGTCGCCTCCTGGCGCAACGCCGGCGGCGACCGGCTGCTGGAGGAGGTCACCCGCCAGTACCGGGCCGGCCGCTGACGCCATACCCGGGAAGGTCGAAACGAGAGGGGCGGCGCCGGCCGCCTCTCCTCCCGTTGACACGTCCCGCACGGCGCACGCATGCTCGGACGGGATAACCGTCAGGAGGACGCACATGCCAAGACGACTTCTTCTTCTTGCGGCGGGCGTAGTCATGCTCATCGCTTCACCGGGTTTCGCCCAGGACGCCTTGACGGGCGCCGGCGGGGACGGGGGCGTCAACGCCTACGTATCGGTCTCCGAATACGAACGGGCGACCGGCAGGACCATGCCCGCGTACTTCGAGTCACCGATGCTGACGGCGCTGGTGAGCGACGGTTCGCTGCCTCCCGTGGAGCAGCGGCTGCCCGACGATCCGGCGGTCGCCGTGCCGCTCGAATCGGTCGGCGCGTATGGCGGAACTGCCAAGTTCGACGGAACCTTCTTCCGCAGTCTGCTCAAGCGGGGTCTCTTTACGCGGGACGTCAACGGCGCCGAAATCAGGACCGACCTCGGCATGGGTTTCGAGGTGAACGCCGACTACACGCGGTACCGTATCTTTCTGCGGCCCGGCGCCAAGTGGTCGGATGGGGACGACTTCACGTCGGCCGACATCATGTTCTGGTGGAATGACCAGATGAACAACGACGAGCTCACGCCGACCGGTCCGACCTGGATATGGGCCAACGCGGAGCTGAGCGCCGTCGACGACTACACCATCCAGATCGACCTGTCGGTACCGCAGCCGACGCTGATGGCGTCGCTGAGCCATCCCTTTGCGGCCTCACGCAGTCATTTCTTCCTGCCCGAGCACTACCAGCGCCAATACCACGTCGACTACAACCCGGACGCCAACGAGCTCGCCGCCGAGCAGGGCTTCGAGACGTGGACGCAGCTCTACAACCACTGGAAAGCGTCCTGGGTCTTTCAGCAGCGCCCCGGCATCCCGACGCTCAACACCTGGATCGTCACCGACTTCACGGAGACCGAGTATCTGGCCGAACGGAATCCCTACTTCTGGCAGGTCGATACGGCCGGAAACCAGCTGCCCTACATCGACCGGCTGATCGCTCCGTATACCGGCGACGCGCAGACCAAGCTGCTGCGGGCGATCGGCGGCGACCTCGACTACCTCTCCGGGTTCAGCATCCTGGCGGTGAGCGACTTCCCGCTGATGAAAGAGAACGAGGCCGCCGGCGGCTACCGCGTGCAGACGCTCAAGGGAGATTATCAGAGCGCGTTCACGGTCGGCTTCAACCCGGTGGTGAAGGACCCGGTGCTGCATGACGTCTTCTGGGACATCCGGTTCCGGCAGGCGCTGTCGCTGGCCATCGACCGCGACGCGTTGAACGAATCGGTCTTCTTTGGCCTGGCGACGCCGCGGCAGGTGGCGCCGCTCCCCAACGTGAGCTTCTACGACGAGGCGTGGGGCGAATACCTGGTCGAGTACGACCTCGACCGCGCCAATCAGCTCCTGGACGAGATGGGTCTGCGCTGGGACGCCGACCGCAACCTGCGGCTGCGTCCCGACGGAAAGCCGATGAACATCCTGATGGAGTCCGGGCACGGTTCGGCGCCCGAGGCGACGGTCGCCGAAGTGATCAAGAACATGTGGGAGGACGTCGGGGTGACTCTCACCATCAAGCCCGAGAAGATCACCCATCAGCGGCTCCAGGAGAGCGAACTGTACGAGATGCTGATCGTCGACGGCGGCGGCGCTTCCACCGAAATGGACCTGCAGGGATGGGCGCAGCTGTTCTGGGAAGTAGGCGGCGGCGGACACAGCTGGAACCGCTGGGTCGCCACGAACGGCGAGGGCGACAACGTCACCGAGCCTCCGCCGGAGTGGCTGGACCTGTGGGCCAGGGTTCAGGAAGCCGCGAAGCTGGTTCCCGGAACGCCGGAGTGGATCGAGCGCACCCGCGAAACCTGGGACTGGCGCATCCGGCAGCTGTGGCACATCGGCACGGTGTACGCGGCGCCGGTGTTTCAGACCGTGAGCAACGACCTGCGCAACGTGCCGAGCGGCTTCTGGTTCGGATGGTCGATCGGCTTTCATCCGCTGCTGCAGTCGTCGCAGTGGTACCTGGACCGCTAACCCGCAACCGGTCCGGCCCCGGGATCGAGCGGGGGACGCGAGTCCCGCCCGTGCGCGGGCGGGACTCGTGGACCGTTACCCGCCCGGCGCCAAAGGGGTAACCTGTGACTCGCCACGTCGTCCGCCGGTTCCTCTACATGATCGTATTGCTGATCATGGTCTCGGCGGCGGCGTTCGCGATCATGCAGCTGCCGCCGGGCGACTTCGTCGAAGCGCTGGTCACCAGGATGGAGCTCTTCACCGGCGTGCAGATGACCGATGAGGCGGTACAGGCGTTGCGCCGCCAGTACGGCGTCGACCGGCCCATGATCGCCCAATACCTGCGCTGGGCCGGCAACCTGCTGCGCGGCGATCTGGGCCGCTCCTATCTCTACGAAAGGCCGGTTGCCGAAATCATCGCGGCGCGCCTGCCGCTCACCATGTTGGTGGCGATCTTCACGATGGCGTTCACGTACGCCGTGGCCGTACCGATCGGCATCTATTCGGCGACCCATCAGTATTCGATCGTCGACTACACCGTGACCGCGGTCGGCTTCGTCGGCCTGGCCACGCCGAACTTTCTGCTGGCGCTCATTCTCATGTACCTGCTCTTCAAGTACTTCGACTTCACGGCGGTGGGGCTGTTCTCCACCGACTTCGCCGATCAGCCGTGGTCGTGGGCCAAGTTCGTCGACATGCTCAAGCATCTACCCGTCCCCGTGATCGTCGTCGGCACCGCCGGAACCGCGGGCCTGATCCGCGTACTGCGCGCGACCGTCCTTGACGAGATCGGCAAACAGTATGTGATCACGGCGCGCGCCAAGGGCGTGCCGGAGGGCCGGCTGCTGTTCAAGTATCCGGTCCGCATAGCCGTCAATCCGCTGGTGAGCACCATCGGCTGGACGCTGCCGTGGATCTTCTCCGGATCCGCGATCACCTCCATCGTGCTCGATCTGCCGACCATGGGGCCGATCCTGGTCGACGGACTGCTGGCGCAGGACATGCAGTTGGGCGGCAGCATCATCATGGTGCTGGCCGCGCTGACCGTGATCGGTACGTTCATCTCCGACCTGCTGCTGGTGTGGATCGACCCGCGCATCCGGCTCGCGGCAGCCCGGTGACCGGCGCTCCGGCGTTCGACCGGCCGGCGGCGGACACCCGGAACGAACGGTACTACACCGCTTCTCAATGGCAGCTGGCGTGGCGGAAGTTCCGCCGGCACCGGCTGGCGATCGTCGGTGTCAGCATCCTGGGGCTGTTCTATCTGTTCGCCGTCTTCGCGGAGTTCTTCTCCACCGGCGACCTGCACGAGCAGTACCTGGACCGTATCCACGCCCCGCCGCAACGGGTTCGGCTGTTCGCCCCGGAAGCGGGCCTGGTCGGGCCGTTCGTGTACGCGTACCGATCGGCCCGGGACCCGGTCACCCTGCGAAAGACGTACGTCGAAGACACTTCGGTGCGGTTTCCGTTGCGGGCGTTCGTCAGAGGTCACCCGTACCGGCTGTTCGGCCTGATCCGCACCGACGTCCATCTGCTGGGGGCCGGCGGCGACGGTTACCTGCACCTCTTCGGCACCGACAAACTCGGCCGGGACGTGTGGTCCCGCAACATCCACGCGGCGCGCATCTCGCTCACGATCGGCCTGGCCGGCGTCGCGTTGAGCTTCGTGCTCGGTTGTCTGCTCGGCGGCATCTCGGGGTTTGCCGGCGGGCGCGTCGACGTCGTCATTCAGCGGGTGATCGAACTCATCATCTCGATTCCTCAGATCCCCTTGTGGATGGGCCTGAGCGCGGCGCTCCCCAAGAAATGGCCGACCACGGCGATCTACTTCGGAATCACGATCGTCCTGTCGATAGTCGGCTGGGTGGAGATTGCGCGTGTGGTGCGCGGCCGCGTCCTGGCGTCGCGCGAAGAGGACTATACGATGGCCGCCAAGATCGCCGGCGCGACGGACCTGGCGACGATTCGGCGGCACATGCTGCCATCCATGTTGAGCTACCTGATCGTCCGGCTCACGCTGGCGATCCCGTTCATGATACTGGGAGAAACCGCCCTCAGTTTCCTGGGTCTGGGCATGCAGGCGCCCGCGGTGAGCTGGGGCGTGCTGCTGCAGGACGCGCAGAACTTCCGCACCGTCGCGCTGCACCCCTGGCTGCTGATCCCCGCGCTGTTCGTCATCGTCACCGTGTTGGCATTCAACTTCGTCGGTGACGGCGCGCGGGACGCGGCTGACCCGTACCGGAACTAGGGCCGGACGCGCGCGGTGGCCGCGCAGGTATAGTATTCGCTGCCTCCGTAGTACAGCCACCACTGCCGGTCGTGACGGGTCAACCCGTTGAAGAAGATGCAATCGCGGTAGGGCGACACTTTGCGCGCCGGATCGGAGGCGCTGCGCCCGCTTTCGTGCGGATAGCGAGCCTCGGCGCGCAGGACGGGCCGCGGCAGCCACGCCAACGGGGCAGCCGGGTCCCGCTTGGAAAACCGCACCTCGCCGATCGCGTAGAAGTGGCCGCTGTGGTGGCCGCCGGTGAAGAGCAGAATGTCGTCCGGGTCGTTCGAGTAGTCGGCCAGCGCGAAGCACCCCTCACCGCCCGGCCAACGCGCCGTGAGCTGCGTCGACTCCCAGTGCGCCAGATCGTCCGACCGGCCGACGATATGGCCGTTGACGTACATGAGATAGCTGCCGTCGACCCGGACCGGCCGGTTGTCCGGGCCGCACAGCACCACGCCGTTGCGGTGGATGCGATCGGCGTTCGGATAGACCAGGCCGTGCTCCTGCCAGCGGCGGAGATCGGTGGAGGAGGCATGCCAGCAACCGCTCACGGCCGGATCGTCGATCCGCTTCCAGTCCCAGCGGTTGCAGAACAGGTGAAAGGTCCCGCCGAGCCGGACCAGGCTTACGTCTTCGTAGCTGAACGGGTCACCGGCGCCGAATAGCGGCGCGCCGGTCGTGACCTTGGTAAACCGCTGCCCGTCGGCGCTCTCGGCAAGCCCGATCTTGCAGAGATAGTCTATGCCGTCGACCGGCTCGCACGGCCGCTCGCCCCGATATACGTAGTGAAACCGGCCAGCGGCGCGGATGATCGCCCCGTTATGGACGCCTCCGCCGAACCGGCCTCGATCCCACGCGCCGGCGGACGGTCCGAGCACGGGGTTGCCGGCGTACTTTTGGAAGGGTCCGACCGCCCACTCCGGCAGCGCCGCAGGTTGGACGTCTCCTGCACCCTTCGCCGGAAACCCTCCCCAATAACGCTCCTCGTCGTAGACCCAGCCGCTCGATTCCCAGCCCGACTCGGCGTCGACGGAGTATTGCCAATCGAATATCCCGTCATCCGTCATCGCGCCCTCAGACCTCCATCGTCCACCGGAAAGGCGTTTGCCCGATCCCGTGTTCCCGCGCCCACTCGATCAGTCCCTCCCGCGCGCCGCCGAGCAGCTGCTGCCGGATCGCGTCGACCTGCCGCAGCACGCGCTCCCCGGGCTGGACCAGACGCATGTTGTCCCGCGTCCCTCCCATCCAACGGTAGCTGTAGCCCAGGATCACGACCTTCGATACGCGCGCGCTCAGGTTCGGCGCCGTGCTGTGAAAGACGCGGTTTTCAAAGAGAAACGCATCGCCGGCGCTGAGGCGGAGATCGACGACTCCGTCAGGGTCGACCGCGCCTTTGGGAATCGGCAGCGGAGTCGGAAGCCGGTGCGAGCCGGGGGCGAACAGCGTGAAACCGGTGCGCGGCTCGGGGAAATCGGTCAGGCAGTAGCCGACCTTCACGCCGGCCCGAAACACGCCCGCGTGGCCGAGGTCCTCGGTGATGCCGATGTCCCGATGCCACGTCCGCGCGCCGCCGCCGGTTTGGTCCTGCGGCGACTCAGGCCACTTGTAGATGATCGCCGAGGTATGCAGGTGTATGTTGGGCGACAACAGCTGCGCCACCAGGGGCACGGTGGAGGAGTGAGCGAGCAGCGGATGGAATGCTGGCTCCTCGACGATGCCCGGCCGGCGCTGCACGTATGCCTGTCCCGGCGGGCGCGGGAAGCCGTCGATCATCCTGTCGGCCGCAGCCGTCAGCGCGGCGGTCTCTGCGGGTGTCAGCGCGCCCGGAACGACCAGGTAGCCGTTCTGGTCGAAGAATCGGCGCCGTTCGTCGTCGAGTACGGTCGGTTCCATCTCGAACGGTCCAGACTTGTGCGCAGACGGCTGTTCCGTCAAGCGCCGCCCCTTCGCCATGCAGCGCCTTCCGGGCGGGATAGACCGGTGGGCGGCGGTCGGGTACTCTGAGCGGCATGTCAGCATCGGGGGCGAACGAATTGCCGCGCCTCGCCGAGGGCGGGGTCTATCAGAAGCTCGGGGTCGTGCCGATCCTCAACGCGCGCAGCAACTCGACCGTGTTCGGCGGCTCGGCGCCGTCGGCGGTGGTGCGGGCGGCGATGGACGAGGCCGGCCGCGGCTGGGCCGACATGGCCGATCTGATGCGGAAGACCGGCGACTACATGGCCGGCCTGCTCGGCTGCGAGGCCGCGCACCCCACCTCCGGTTGCGCGGCCGCCATCATCATGAGCTCCGCGATCGCCATGACCGGCGACGACGAGGCCAAGATGGCGCGGCTGCCGAACACGACCGGCCGCAGGGACCGGATACTGATCCAGCGCCAGCACCGCTACTGGGTGCAGCCGTGCTTTACCTTCGCCGGCGCGCGGCTGGCGCCGGTCGGCCGCGACGACGGCTGCACCGCCGAGGAGCTGGAGGCGGCCATCGACCAGGACACCGTCGCCATCGCCCACCCCTACTCGCATCCGTCCGGCTACCTGTTTCCGCCGCGCACCGGCGACCTGCCGCTGGAGGACGTGGCAGCCGTCGGCCGGCGCCGCGGCATTCCCGTGATCGTCGACGCGGCCGCGCAGATCTACCCGCTGGAGCACTTCCGCCAGATCGCGCAGGCGGCCGACCTGGTCTGCTTTGGCGGCAAGTACTTCGGTAGCTCGCATTCGACCGGACTGGTGGCCGGCCGCAGCCAGTGGCTCGATCCGCTCCGCAAGATCGACTTCTGCGGCAGCATCGACAACGACGACATTCCCACCGGCGGCGGCTACGCCTTCGGGCGCGGCATGAAGCTGGACCGCCAGCAGGTGGTCGCCCTGGCGGTCGCCCTCGACGTCTGGTTCAACACCGACCATCAGGCGCGCCTGGCCGAATATCACCGCCGCATGGACGTGATCCGGGAGCAGCTGGCCGGCATCCCGCACGTCCGCGCGGAGCCGGTCCCGTACGACAACTACCAGCTGGTGCGGCTGTTCATCACCCTGGGCCGGGAGTTCCCGGCCACCGCCGACCAGATCGTGGACGACCTGGACCAGGGGTCGCCGCGCATCCTGATCGGCTCGGAAGGAGACCGCACCCTGTTCGTGGGACCGCACGTGCTGTCGGAGGGGGAGGAACGGATCGTCGCCGGCCAGCTCCGCAGCGTGCTGCTGCAGCGCGCGCGCGGCTGAATCCGGTCGTGGTGCAGCTCCGCGCCGCGATCACCCGCACCCTGCCGGTCGGCGGCGAGGGCGGCCCCAACGGTCTGGCCTGGGACGGCCGGCGCCTGTGGAGCTGTGACTGCGACAGCTTCGTCATCGAGCGCGTCGACCCGGCCACCGGCCGGTCCGAGCGTTCCTTCCGGCCGGTCGACAGCATCCCGGCCGGCTTGGCGTGGGACGGGTGCTCGCTCTGGGTGTCGGTCCCCTACCACCGGAAACTGTACGCGCTCGACCCGGCGGACGGCGCGGTGCGGCGGTCGATTCCGGCGCCGGCGCCCAAGTGCCACGGCGTCACCTGGGACGGCGCCCACCTGTGGACGAGCTGCCCGGCCACCCGCCGCTTCTATCGGGTCGATCCGGCCGCCGGCCGCGTCACCGGCGGCTTCCCTTCGCCCGGCGAGCGCCCGCACGGCCTTGAGTGGTCGGCCGGCGCGCTGTGGAGCGCCGACACCGACGGCCGCACGATCCACCGGATCGACCCGGACTCGGGCGCGGTGCTGGCCGCCGCGCCGGCGCCCGGCGGCGCCGAACCGCACGGGCTCACCTGGGCCGGGGATGACCTGTGGTTCGGCGACGAGCGCGCCAAGACGCTGCACCGCCTGACGCTGAAGGAGGGGACCGGCTGATGGCGGGGCGGTTGCGCGTCGGCGTGATCGGCGCCAACCCGGCGCAGAGTTGGGCCAAGCGCGGCCACCTGCCGGCGATTCTGGCGTTGCCGGACGATCTGGAGCTGACCGCCGTCTGCACGACCCGCGCGGAGACCGCGCGCGAGTCGGCGCGCGTCTACGGCGCCCGCTACCACTTCGCCGACTTCCGCGAACTGATCGCCTGTGATGAGGTCGATGTCGTGGTGGTGTCGGTGCGCGCGCCGCGCCACTACGCGCCGACCATGGCGGCGCTCGCCGCCGGCAAGCACGTCTACACCGAGTGGCCGCTCGGCGCGAACCGTGACCAGGCGGAGCGGATGGCGGCCGCCGCGCGCGCCGCCCCCGGCGCGGCGATCGTCGGCCTGCAGGAGCGCCATACTCCGATCTACCGGCGGCTCAAGGAGCTGGCCGATCAGGGGTACTTCGGCGAAGTGCTGGCCATCCGCATCGGCTCCTGCGGCGGCGGCCTGCTCGACAAGGCGTCGCCGGCGAGCTGGCGGGCCGACGCGCGCAACGGCGCCCACAACGGTACCATCGGCTTCGGCCACCTGCTGGAGCCGGTCTACCACTGCTTCGGCCCGCTCCGCGAAGTGTCGGGGACGTGGCGCACGCAGGTCCCGCACTGGCTGGAGCAGGACACCGGCGCGCTGATCAACGCCACCGCGCCCGACACGGTGTTCATGCACGGCAGCACCGAGGCCGGCGCGGCCGTGCTGGCCTACGAGCACAGCGTGCCGTGGCACGGCAGCGGCTACCGGTTCGAGATCTACGGCCGGGAAAAGACCGCCGCCATCCGCGCCGCCGAACGCTTCGGCGACTTGCGGCTCATGGCCGGCGGCCCCGGCGACGCCGCACTGACCGAGCTGCCGATCCCGGCCCGGCTCACCCGAGTCCTCCACTCCCGCCAACGCGACCGGCCGTTCTTCGTCGCCCAGGTCTGGAGCCACTTCGCGGAGGCGATCCGCAACGGCGGGCCGGTGGAGCCGGACTTCGAGCTGGCGCTCGACCTGCACCGGCTGATCGACGCGCTGCAGCGCGCCTCCGACACCGGCGCCCGGCAGATCGTACCGCGCTCCGCCGCGATGACGGGCCGCGGCGCCGCGCCGGAGCCGCCGGAGTGACCGCGCCGCCGTGAAACGCTTCTACCATCCGCTCACGCTGTTCGATCTGGAGCGGATGGCCCGGGAACGGCTGGCGGCCGACTACTGGGACATCGTCGCCGGCGGCGTGGGCGGCGAGCTCACCATGCGCCGCAACCGGGAGGCGTTCGACGCCATCGCCGTCCGCCCCCGGTTCCTGACCGACGTCACCACGCGCGACCTGTCGACCACGGTGCTCGGTCACCGCATCTCCTTTCCGGTGATGGTGCCGCCGGCCGGCACGCAGGTGTGGGCCCACCCGGACGGCGACGTGGCGACCGCGCGCGCCGCCGGCGCCTGCGGGACGGTGATGTCGGTGCGGGCCGGCGCCGGCAAGACGGTCGCTGAGGTGCGCGCGGCGACCACCGGCCCGCTCTGGTACGGCATCAAGCACTACCCCGACCGGGTCACCGAGTATCTGCTGGAGCGCGCCATGGAGGCCGGCGTGCAGGCGGTCTGCATCACCATCGCCGGCCCCGGCATGGGCGCCGCCCGGCGCCCGCCGGTGCGCGGTCTGTCTCCCAGCCACGCCGCGCCGATCCGCAGCTACGTGGATAAGTGGGCGGACCTGAGCGATCGGCCCGACCTGCACGACGTGGTGGAGAACCTGGAGGACGTCTCCTATCCGCCCCTGACCGGCAAGCGGTTGGAGTGGCTCAAGGGGCTCACCGGCCTGCCGCTGATCGTCAAGGAGGTGATGACCGCCGAAGATGCGGCGCGCGCCGTCGATCACGGCGCCGACGCGGTGGTCGTCTCCAACCACGGCGGTCGCACCTTCGACGGCATGCAGGCGTCGATCGAGGTGCTGCCGGAGGTGGCCGCGGCGGTCGGCCACCGCGCCGAAGTCTACCTCGACTCCGGCGTGCGGCACGGTACCGACGTGCTCAAGGCGCTGGCGCTCGGCGCCCGCGCGGTGATGGTGGGCCGGCCGGTCTTCTGGGGGCTGGCGGTCGACGGCGAGGCCGGCGTGCGCACCATGTTCCGGATACTGCTCTCCGAGTTCGACACGGCCATGGCGACGTGCGGCTGCACCGCGGTCTCTGACGTCGACGAACGGCGGGTGGCGCTCCCCCGATGATGGTCGTGACCACCGCCAACGGGGCGCCCGGCATCCGAAAGGCGATGGCGGTGCTGCGCGGCGGCGGATCGGCGGTCGACGCGGTGGAGGCCGGTACGCGCCTGGTCGAGCTCAACGAGCGCGACCACACCGTCGGTCTGGGCGGTCTGCCGAACGTTCTGGGCGAAGTGCGCGTGGACGCCAGCATCATGGACGGCCGCACCCTGCGCGCCGGCGCGGTCGGATCGGTGCGCGGCATCCTGCACGCCGTCACCCTGGCGCGGCGCGTCATGGAGCGGAGCCCGCACGTCCTGCTGGTCGCGGATGGCGCCGAGCGCTTCGCCCGTGAAATCGGCATGGCAAAGCGGGAGCTGCTGACCGAGGAGGCCGCCCGGCAGTGGCGCCAGGGGGTGGCGCGCCGGCGCCCGGACGTCGACCCGGACCGGATCGCCGGCCGCGAGCGGCTGCTGGAGCTGGTCGGCGGCGCGCAGGACTCCATGCGCGGCTGGAACCCGGCCGGCGCGGGCCAGCCGCACGGCACCGTCAACTTCCTGGCGCTGGACGCCGGCGGCAACGTCGCCAGCGCAGTGAGCACCAGTGGCTATCCGTGGGGATACCCCGGCCGGCTCGGCGATTCGCCGGTCATCGGCGCCGGCGGCTACGCGGACAACCGCTGGGGCGCGGCGGCCTCCACCGGCACCGGCGAAGTGGTGCTGCGCACCCTCACCACCCGTAGCGTGGTGCTCTACCTGCGCACCGGCATGACGCTTGCCGAGGCTCTGACGGCCGCGCTCGCCGATCTCCGCGACCTGCGCGATCCGTTGGCCGGCCACGTCGCCGTGATCGCGTTGACTCCCGTAGGCGAGCACGCCGGATATGCGTACCGCACCGGCGAGCACTACCTGTACCTGGATGACGCCGCCCCGGAACCAAAGACCGCCCCCATGACGCAGATGCGCCTCTGAGACGGCGGAGCGGGCCGCCTTACGGGTGCGCCGACGTGCCGGCGTCGAGCGCGCCGCCGGTGTCTTCCGGGGTGTCGCCGGGGTAGCCGGCGGCGTGGGTCGGCTTGGCGACCGGGTAGACGGCGCTGCGCAGCTCGTCGCCGGCCACCTGCACGCCGTTGGGCTCCGCGTAGGGGGAGCGGTCGTAGTACGGGGTCGCTACGGAGACCGGGTGGCCGAGCCGCTCCAGGCCGGCCCGCACGCCGCTGCCGAACCGGCCGTCGAGCAGCACGTGGTCGGATTCGACGTGCAGCCGGGGCGCCTGCACCGCCTGCTGCAGCTCCATGCCGAAGTCGGCGTGGTTGACGCACGCCTGAACCAGCGCCGACCAGATGCGGCGTCCGCCGGAGGCGCCGAGCACGGCGCGGAGCCGGCCGTCCCGGACCAGGATCAACGGCGTCATGTTGTTCAAGCCGCGGCCGCCGGGCACGATCGAGTTGACGGTGCCCGGCCCCGGATAGAACCACGTCATGGCGTCGTTCATCATCACCCCCACGCCGGGGACGATCACGCCGGAGTACGACACGTTGGTCTGCGTCAGACCGGCCGCGTTGCGGTCCGCGTCGACCACGGAGACGTGCGTGGTGCCGCCGGCCACGGGGACCCCGGCGGGCGCCGGCAGGCCGGCGGGTCTCGGTACGCCGCGGTAGGCCCACGGATCACCGGCTTCGGTCCGGCCGGCCCGTTCCGGATCGATCGTGCGCGCTCGGGTGGCGGCGTAGCCGGGCTCCGGCAGGACGTCGAACGGCGCGTCCGGATGATCGCCCAGGTACGCGTACCGATCCACGGCCGCGCACCGGATCGCCTCGATCACCACATGCAGCGCCTCGACCGAACCCCAGCCGCGGCGGGACAGCTCGAAGCGCTCCAGGATGTTGAGCGCCTCGGCGACGGCGGTTCCGCCGTTGGGACCGGGGACGGCGAGCACCCCGTACCCCCGGTAGGCGGCCGAGAGCACCGTGTCGCGCACGAACGGCCGGTAGCCGGCCAGGTCGGCCTGCCGGACCGCGCCGCCGTTGGCCGCCATCTCGTGGTCGATGCGCTCGGCCACCTCGCCCCGGTAGAAGCCGTCCGGGCCGCGGCGGGCGATCAGCTCCAGCGTGCGCGCGTGGTCGCGCTGCACCAGCGTGGCGCCGACCGGCAACGGATGGCCGCCGGGATAGTAGAGCTGCCGGGTGGCCGGATACCGGGACATCACCTCCCGGCCGCTCACCAATGCCAGGACGAAGTGATGGCCGACCGGGAACCCGTCGCGGGCCAGGCGGATGGCCGGGCGCAACGCCTGGTCCAGGCTGATGGTGCCCCAGCGGTCGAGCGCCGCCGCCAAGCCGGCCGCCGTCCCCGGCACCGCGATCGCCGCGTGGCCGTGCAGGTTGGCCCGGTCCTTGACCAGCGGCCACGCATAGCCGCCGGAGAACCGCAACCCGCCCGCCTGGGGACGGTCGGTGCCGCCGGTCAGCTGGTACATGCCCGGACCGGCCGCCGCGGCGGCGCGCATGCCGAAGTCGACCGAGCCGCATTCGCCGGACGCCGAGCGGACGACCAGGAGCCCGCCGCCCCCCACGCCGTTCATGAGCGGCTGCAGCACGCCCATCGCGAAGGCGGTGGTCACGGCGGCGTCCACGGCGTTGCCGCCCCGCTCCAGGACTTCCGCGCCGAGGCGCGCGCCGAGCGGGTCCTGCGCTACCACCATGCCGCCGGTCACCCTCAGCACCTCGTGCGCCAGTACCGGCCTGCTGATCTGCATGGAGCCAATGATTCAACCGGCGCGCCGTCTGTGCAAGCGCCGCCCGGTGACGCAAGCCGGCAGCGCGACCACTGGCGCAGCCGGCCGCCGTCGCCCTAACATGACGGCCCATGCGTTGGCCCCTGCGCGACCGCCGGCCGCCTCGACCGGGCCGCCGCCGGTCCGCCGGACGAGTCCGCCACACCGGGCGGACCGGAGCGCGAACGCGGTGACGTCGACCGCCGACGCCACAGCCACGGAAGCCGCGCCACGCGCCGGCGGTGCGGGACCACGTGAGTACCACGCCGCGGCGTTTCAACGGTATGCGAACGACACGACCTATAGCCCTTTGCTGTTCCACGGCGACGCGCTCGCGGTCCTGCAGGCGCTTCCGGCTCAATCCGTCGATTGCGTCATGACGTCCCCTCCCTACTGGCGAAAACGCGAGTACGCCAATGGCGGACTCGGTATCGAGGCTGATCACCGCGACTACGTGCGGGACCTGTGCGCGATCTGCAAGGCGCTGCAGCGCGTGCTCAAGCCGCAAGGATCGTTCTGGCTCAATATCGGCGACAGCTACTTGAACAAGGGACTCGTAGGAATACCGTGGCGCGTCGCCTTCGAACTGATCGACCGGCAGGGCTGGATACTGCGCCGGTCGGTCGGCATCGATATTTCGCCGGAATATATCGATATAGCAAGGGAGCGATGCACGGGCCTGCGCAATCCGATTCGCACGGAGGACCCATGACGCTTGCCGAAGTCCGCGACGAGCGCTCGTTGTATCGGTTCATGACCGAGCCGTCGCCGGCGTTGATCGAGGCGGCGGCGCGGATCGACGGACCGGTGCTCATCCTGGGCGGCAGCGGCAAGATGGGGCCGGAGCTGGCGGCGACGCTCCGGCGCGCGGACCGGATGGCGGGCGTCGAACGTCAGGTCGTCGTGGCGTCTACCTTCAGCGACGACGCCACCCGCGCGGCGCTTGCGGCCGACGGCGTCCGCTGCCTGTGCGGCGACCTGACCGACCCCGGCTTCCTTGCCGCGCTGCCCGGCTTCGGTCACGTCATCTACATGCTCGGCTTCAAGTTCGGCAGCGGCGCGGACTGGCGGCGGGCGTTTCACGTCAACTCGATCGTCCCCTACTTGGTGGGCGAGCGGTTCAGCAGCGCGAACATCGTGGTGTTCTCTTCGACCAGCCCGTACGCCGGCGTCGAGTACGCGCCGGCCACGCAGGCCGCCTCCGAACGCGGCGCCGCCATCGGACCACCCCTGACCGGCGGCAGCCGTGAAGATGCGGCGTTGCAGCCGCACGGCGTCTACGGCTGGTCGGTGGTGGCGCGCGAGGCTTCCTTCGCCACCACCGCCGCCCGGCACGGCGGGCAACGCATCTGCATCTACCGCCTCAGCTATGCGCAGCACCTGTGCTACGGGGTGCTGCGCGACCTTGCCGACATGATCCGCAACGGCGCGCCGATCTCGCTTGCCGTGCCGGCCGTCAACCTCATCTCGCAACGCGACGCCATCGACGTCGCGCTACGCTGCCTGCAGCACTGCGCCAATCCGCCGTGGACGGTCAACGTGTCCGGCCCCGGCCACCGCGTCATGGAGATCGCGTCGGCGTTGGGAAGCGCGCTGGGACGCGCGCCGCAGCTGGCCGGAGGCGAAGGCGAAACCGCCCCGCTGGTCGACGACGCCGTATGCCGCACGATCTTCGGCCGGCCGCGCGACGGCGCAGGCGAGATGATCGCCGCGGTCGCCGGCTGGGTGGCGCGCGGCGGCGCCGGCTGGAACAAGCCGACGCTGTTCGGCAGCGCCGGCCACCGGTATTGAAGGGGCGCCCGGCATGGACCACCACGCCGATCTGATCGCGTACTGGCCGCTCGTCGGCGACTGCCGCGACCATTCCGGCAACGGCCACCACGGCCGCAACCGCGGCGTAGGCTTCTCGGTGGACGGCGCCGTCTTCGACGGCCGCGGCGCCCACGTCCTGGTTCCCCCGTCGGCCGGCCTGGGCCTGGGGACCGGCGACTTCACCATCGCCGTCGAGATACACACGGACGCGGTGCTCGACGACGTCCCCGGCGACCTGGCCAGCCGCTACGACCCTGACTCCCGGACCGGTTTTCAGCTGAGCTTGCTCAACAACGCCGGCGTCACCGCCGCCCAGGCCAACTACCGCCACCTCCACTTCGGCATCGATGCCGGCAGCGAGCCGGGCTGGGTCGACTGCGGCCGGCCGGGCAACAACCTGCGCGTCTACTCGCTGTGCGTCTTTCGGGGCGATCTCTACGCCGGCACCTTCGAGACCGGCGGCGATGAGGCCGGCGGCGTCTACCGCCACGACGGCGCAGCCGGCTGGGAGCCGTGCGGGCGCCCGGACGCCGCCAACACCGCGGCGTCGCTGTGCGTCTACGACGGCGCCCTCTACGCCGGCGCGTCGCGCTACCGGGCCGGCGGCTCGGCGCTGCCGGAGTCGGAGAACCGGAACCCCGGCGGCGCCGTGTACCGCTACGCGGGCAGCGGCGAGTGGGTGCGCGCCGGCCGCCTGGACGGCGCCGACTCGTGCGCCGGCATGGCCGTCTACCGGGGCGAACTCTACGCCATCCCGCTCTACAGCCAGGGGGTCTTTCGCTACTGCGGCGGCGACCGCTGGGCGCATTGCGGCGGCCCCGGCCGCCGCCTGATGTCGCTCGGCGTCTTCAACGGCAATCTGTACGGAGCCGGCAACGAAGGCGGGGAGTCGGGCGGCGTGTTCCGCTACGCCGGCGGCAAAGACTGGGTGTACGCCGGCGGCCAGCGCGGCGTCTCACAGGTCTACTCGTTCGCCGCCCACAACGGGAAGCTGCACGTCGGCACGTGGCCGGAGGGCAAGGTCTTCCGCGACGACGGCGGCGATCCCTGGACCTGCGTCGGCCGCCTGGGCGCCGAACAGGAAGTGATGGCCATGACGGTCTACAACGGCAAGCTGTACGCCGGCACGCTGCCGCTGGGCCAAGTCTACCGCTACGACGGCGGCCGTACCTGGACGCTCACCGGACAGCTCGATACTACCGCCGGCGTGAAGTACCGCCGCGTCTGGTCGATGGCCGTCTATCGCGGCCGGCTGTTCGCCGGCACCCTGCCGTCGGGCCGCGTCTACGCACTGGAGGCCGGCGCGAACGTCACCTGGGATCATGAGCTCGCGCCGGGCTGGCGCCGCGTTGCCGCCGTCCGCGCCGGAGGGCGGCTCGCGCTCTACGTAGACGGCCGCCGCGTCGCGGCATCGACCGCCATCGACGCCTCCGCGTTCGACCTCTCCACCGACCGGCCCCTGCGCATCGGCGCCGGCGCCATCGACACCTTCAACGGCCGGATGCGCGGCCTGCGCCTCTACCGCCGCGCCCTCACCGAAGCCGAGATCGCCCGGCCATCTTACGGCGCCTGACAGAATCCATTCCGCAGAACATGCGGATCATACTGTTGGAGCACAAACCGTTCATCATTACGAACAGCGGAGAACAGAAGCGGATAGATCAAGGTTCCATAGCTGTTGCGAATGATGTCGTTGTCCTGACCTCGCGGAGGGTGCAGCTGGAAATTCGCGCTCGATATTTCACCGCTCGCCCGCGCCCCGTACCACCGCTCGCACATCGCTCGGAATCGCGGATCAGCCGGCGGCCGAACTGCCCAGATGCGACATCGATGCCGCGCAGCGGTATCGGTATCCCATAAGACGAAGAACAGAAACGGCGTATCGTCAAGATACGCCATGCTGTCGGAGTAGACCGCGTGCGTGCCCGCTTTGATTACGCCATTGAAGCGCGGGGTGTCGATCGCCTCCCACGTGTTGGCGCCCTTGACGTCCGAGCCGTCCGCGAGATCGGCGCCCTTCTTGCGCTCGATGCCGTCGATTCCCGTAAGGACGCTCACGATGATCTGCGACCATCCTCGAGTGTCCATCGGAACGGGATGGCGGGTCCGGCGAGCTACTTCCGCGACGGAAAAGAACGATTCGTAGTATTCGTAGTGGTGATCGAGCAGACCCAGTGCGACGTCAACGACTGCCGGCCGATCGTCGTTCATATTCCTCGATGATCTTGCTCAGAGGCATTCCCAGCCCGTCCGCGAGAGCCGCAAGGGTCGAAAAGGACGCGCTCACCTCCCCTCGCTCGACCTCCCCCACGTGCGTTCGAGATAGCCTTGAGAAATCCGCAAGCGCTTCCTGGGAAAGACCTCTCCGGTCTCTTTCCGCGCGGACGACCTCACCAAGCACTGCCAGATCAGCCACCTTCCCCATGCTTGCAACGCCCGTGCGCCATGGTCTACCGTCTACAGGCGACAGCTTCGATTGCTATCGACCACACCGGAGGGACACATGGGCGACCTGTTCGCCGAACTGATGACGGAAACACGGCCACCGTACCACGAAATCTACCAGTCTCTCCAACGGGTGAGAGCGGCGTTCCATCGAGAGGGCCGTATCAGCGACGCGAACGCCAAGCTCGACGAGACCGTGAAGTTCCTGGTTTTGCACTTCGGTCACCTGAAGGGCTTGGTTACCGCAGCCGATTACGCGATCCTGTCGGACCGCGGCAGCTTCAAGGTCGCATTGTTGAACCGCGTCTTCGCGCAGGTCGCCAAAGAACCGATCTTCCAAAAACGGGCATCGGTTCGATCTTTGGAGACAACCCGACGACAGTGTTCAGGGACGGAGAGGAAGAGGTAGCGTTCCACCTGTTCACGGTCGCGCGCCAGGCGTTCGACGCGCTGACAGCCGGCACGGCGAAGATAGACATTCTCAACGAGGCATTCGGACACCACGTCCGCGACAACTTCCGCAACCATACGGAAGACGCCCAATACATGACGCCGCCGGAAGTCGTGAACTTCATGGTGCGCGTCGGAATCGAGATGATCCGGGATGACCCGCATCGAGATGGAGCGGCGTTGTTGGTTGCCGATCCTTCATGCGGCGTGGGCTCGTTCCTGACCGGTTGGCGCGCGGCATACGCGCGTTTGCCCGGCGGCGGCCGCGCGCATGCGATGAAGTGCGTGGGGCAAGACAAGGTCGACAGGATGGTTCGTCTTTCCGCGCTCAACTTCATCTTTTCCGATAGCCACGGCGATGACGTGTTTTTGGGAAACACGATTTGCGACGGGTCTCCGCTGAGTGAGTATGATGGCCGCATCGATCTGATCCTGACCAATCCGCCCTTTGGAGCACGTTTTACGGTGGACGACCTGCGTGTCACCAGCCGCGACAGCACGCCGTTCTTCGCTACCGCTTTGACGAAAACGAAGGTCGTCGAGTCGGAGATGCTGTTTCTGGACCGGTACCTTACGTTGCTCAGACCGGGCGGCGTATGCCTGACCATCGTTCCTGACGGCGTGGTGTCGGCCCGAGGCCTGGGAGCGGTGGTCCGGCAGCACCTGGCGCGGAACGCGGAAATCTTCACGATCGTGGAGCTGCCGCCGGTGGCCTTCGCTCAGGCTGGAACCCGGACCAGGACCGCCGTCCTGGGGTTTCGCAAGAAGAAGCCGCGCCCCTCCTACCCGGTGTTCTTCGCGGAAGTGTCCGATCTCGGATTCCAGGTCAACCGGCGCAATGGCGTCCCCGTAAAGAAGAGCGCCGGGCAGGATCAGTTGCCGGATGTACTTTCCGCCTTCAAGAACCGTAATGGAATGGAGGCGAGCGGGGACCGGACGGGGAGCCTTGGCGCATGGAAACGCGTGGCGCCACGCGATCAACGGGAATGGACTCCAAGGACGATGCTGTTCGATCGCGAGTCTTTGAAGAAGAGCATCGGCCGGGCGATGGTACCGTTGCGCGAGATCACCGAGGCGCCCGAACAGAGAAAGGCTAGACGCTACGCCGAAGACGCCTATTTCATAGGGGTTCTTCATATCCTTGGCGAAGGCGTGCTGGACGTCTGCGGCATCAAGGGATACAGACCGATAACGCCGGGGCTGCCGGTCACGGCCGGCGAGGTGCTGGTTTCGCGCATCAATCCCCGGATTCCGCGGGTGGCGGTCGTGCCCGATCTGGGCAGAAGGCTGCTGTGTTCATCGGAGTACGAGATTCTGAAGCCGCGCGAAGGCGTGTCGCCGTACGCTTTGGCGTTCGTCCTTCTGAGTCCGTTCGTGCAGAAACAGATCCGATCGCTGACGGCGGGCACGTCCGCGTCGCACAGCCGCATCAAGCCGGAAAGGATCTATGACGTTCTGGTTCCCGACCCGGATTGCGATACCGGCGGCGACGTGGCGGCGAAGGTGCGCCGATACGAAGAAAGCTGCCGGACGATCACCAACGCGCTGGTCGAAATCGAAGCGATCAGAAGCGCCGAACGGGAGTCGCTGAGGTGAGTGCGTTTGCAGGCCGCCGGCCGGCTCCGTAGCTCCGGTTCGTTCCGTTCATGGGCTGGCGGCGGCGGAGCGGAACAGCCGCAGCTTCTCGGTAACCGCCGCGGCGACCGCGGCCCTCACCCGCTTGAAGGCGATGCGGGGATCGGCGATTCCCGCATCGCCGGCGCCGCCGTCAGCGTAACAAGCAGCCAGAGCCCGGTTGACGGCGCGGCGGATCCAGGTGTCGATGTTGATCTTTGCCGCGCCGCAACGAATCGCCGCGCGCGTCATCTCGTCGGACAGGCTGGTGCCGCCGTGCACGACCAGAGGGACCGGCGAGGCGCGCCCGATCCGTTCGAGCAGGCCGCGATCGGGAGCGCCGGCGCCGACCCCGGCGCCCGGCGCGTTGCCGAACGAGCACGCCAAGTAGTCGATGCCGGTGTCGGTCACGAACCGGCGCACCGCGCCGGGATCGGTCACGACCTCGGCGCCGGCGCCGGTCTCCTCGTCGAGCGTTTCGCCGAGCTGCGCTTCCAGGGCGACTCCGCGGGCGCGGGTCACCTGCGCCGTCTCGCGCACCCGCGCGACGTTCTCGGCGTACGGCAGCATCGACGTATCGATCATCACCGAGTCGAATCCCGCGTCGACCGCCCGCCGCACGACCTCCAGATCCGCGCCGTGATCGAGATGGAAATAGAGCGGCGCCGCCGCCTGCGCGCGCGCAGCCCGCATCAGGGCGGCGACGTACTCCATGCCGGCGTACCGCAAGGTGCCCATCGAAACCCCGATCAGACACGGGAGCCGCGTTGCGTTGGCGGCGTCGACGATGCCGTGCACGGTATCCATGCCGCTCATGTTGAACTGGCCGACCGCCCATCCCTCGCGCCGCGCCCGGCGGATCAGCTCGACTACCGCGATCTGTTCGCCCATCGCCTATGCTCCTCCTCTTCCCTCTACGTGATCGAACGCCCGTAGCGCGGCGCCGAGCAACGCCGCGTGGGGCACCCGCGAAATGGCGATCTCCGAAACCCCGACCTGCGGGTGGAGCCGCGCCCGCACGCGGTCGCGGAGCTGCGCCGGGTCGGGCCACCGGCCGGACACCGCCCCGCCGCCGATCACGGCCACGCCGCAGTCGGTCAGCGTCAGCGCGTGACTCACACCGAGGGCAAGGGCGTCGGTCGCGGTCTCCATGACCGTGCGCGCCCACGGTTCGCCGCGCGCCGCGGCCGCCAGGACGCCCGGCCCGTCATGCCGCCGGCGTTGGTCTTCGCGCCGGGCCAATCGGGCGATGCCGCGCCCGGAGGCGTACTGGCACAGGCAGCCATGGCCGCCGCAGTCACAGGCGGCTCCGCAGTCGGGGTCGATGCCTGACTTGAGGTGACCGAACGTGCACGCGGCGCCGTGAACGCCCCGCCAGATGCGGCCATCCAGCACCAGCGCATGGCCGATGCCGGTGCCGACGGTGACGTAGACGAACGTCGCATGGCGCCGCCCGGCGCCCAGCCGGAGCTCCGCGCCGGCGGCGGCGAAGGCGTCGGTCTCCAACACGACCGGGCGCCGGAACCGGGTGCGCAGAGCGTCCCACAGGGGCGCGTCCCGCCAACCGACGTTGAGCGCCTGCAGCACGGTGCGCCGTTCGGCGTCGAGCACGCCGGCGATCGACACCCCGACCGCCTCCATCGGTTCGTCGGCCGCGCCGCACAGGCGGTCCAGAAAATCGAGCAGGCCGTCCAGCGCCAACGGCTGCCCGACGCCGCGGGTGGCCATCTCCGCCGGCTGCGGCGCCGGCGATTCCGCGCTCGGACGGTCCCTCACCAGCAGCGCGCGCGTGCGCGTGCCGCCGATGTCTACCGCCAGTACCGCCATGACGCCTCCGTGATCCTCCCGGTCAGCCTTCGCGCAGCCCGGTCAGCGCCACGCCGCGAACGAAGTTGCGCTGCAGCAGCATGAACATCAGCACCAGCGGCAGGGCGCCGAACACCGCTACCGCCATCACCTGATTGTAGTTGACGTTGAGCTGATTCTCGAACAGCGCCATACCGAGCGGCAGCGTGCGCAGGGAGTCTCGGGAGACCACCAGCAGCGGCCACAGGTAGTTGTTCCAGTTCCAGACGAAGGTAAAGATCGCCACCGCCGCCAGCGCCGGCATGCTGAGCGGCCGGATGATGGTGACCAGGATGCGGAGTTCCGATGCCCCTTCGCTACGGGCGCTGTCGATGAAGTCCTGCGGGATGCCAAGGATGTACTGGCGCATGATGAAGATGCCGATCGGGGACAGCGCCGTCGGCAGCGTCAGCCCGACGTAGGTGTTGAGCCACTGCCACCGGTGGATCTGCAGGTAGAGCGGCAGCGCGATAGCCTCGAACGGTATCACGATGGAGGCGAGCACCAGGACGAACAGCACGTCGCGGCCCGGAAAGCGAAAGCGCGCGAAGCCGTAGCCGGCGGCCGCGCTGAACGCCGCGGTGATGACGACGCTGGCCAGCGACACCCCGATGGAGTTCACCGCGTAGCGCCCGAACGGCCTCGACGTCAGCGCCTCGCCGTAGTTTCCGAAGCGCAGGGCGTCCGGCAACCAGCGGACCGGCAGGGTGAATACCGCATCCGGCGCCTTGAAGGAGGTGCTCACCATCCACACCAGCGGCAGCACGGTCACCGCGGCGGCGGCCGAGAGCGCCAGCGTCGCCGTCACCCGGGCGGCGGCGCCGGAGGCGGCCCCATGCCGTCTAACCATGCTCCGCTCCCCGCAGCAAGCGGAACTGCGCCACGCTGAATATCAGGATCATCACCAGATAGAGGATGGAGATCGCCGCCGCCTCGCCGTATTCGCCGAAGTTGAACGCCGTCTTGTAGATCAGCAGGGTCATGATCTCGGTGGCGGTGCCGGGGCCGCCGCCGGTCATGACGTGCTGCAGGGCGAAGGTGCGAAAGCCGTTGATGACCGAGATCACCATGACCAACACGATCGTGGGCCGCATGTGCGGCAGCACGACCCACCGCAGGCGCTGCCACGCGCCGGCCCCTTCGATCTGCGCCGCCTCTTCGTGCGCGGCCGGCACCGCTTGGCGTCCGGCCAGAAACAGGATCATGTAATAGCTGGCCGCGTGCCACCAGCTGGTGATGATCAGCGCCAGCGGCGCGTACGCGGACTTGGTGAGCCAGGCGATCGGTTCGGGCAGGATCGGAGCGAGCAGTGCGTTGACCACGCCGCGGTAGTTGAAGAACAGCTTCCAGACCAGCGTGACCGTCAGCAGCGGCACCACGGTCGGCAGGAACAGCACCGTTCGCCACGCGCCGGCTCCGCGGCGGGCGTTGAACAGCAGCGACGCCAAGCCAAAGCTGAGCAGCCATACCGGAATGACGGTCCCGAACACGTACACGACGCTCACCTTGAGCGAGTTGAGAAAGGCGCTGCCACCGACGGTCCGCAGGTAGTTTTCCAGCCCGACGAAGGCCGGTCCCGGCCGCAGATCGTAGTCGGTGAGGCTGAAGTAGAACGCTCGCCCCATCGGATAGAGGCTGAACAGGGCGAGCAGCGCGATGGCGGGAAGCGCGAACAGCAGACCCCACGCCGCCTCTCGATGACGTTCGCGCAACATCGGTTTCAGGTTTTGAGAGACCGGAACGGCGCGGGCGCGCCGGATCAGCTGACCCGACGCCCCGCGCGCCGTACCGGATGGATCGGTACCGGCCGAGCCGGGCCTATTCGCCGCGAAGCCGGCGCATCTCGGCCGCCGCCTTGCTCAAGGCGCCGGCGACGTCGCCGCTCTCGGCAAACTCCTCAATGGCGTTCTTGATGAACTCGCCTTCCTGCGCCCACGTCGGACTGCGCCAGACGAAGCTGCCGGTGGCGTAGCTCTGCTCGTACACTTCCACGCCGCGCAGCGCGTTGCGCACCTGCGGCAGCTGGAACATGCCGCGGCGGCCGTTGATATAGCCGGCTACCTCGTACATCTCGCCGGGCGTGGAAAGCAGGACGTCCAGGAAGTCCCACGATTCGCTTTCGGCATCGGAACCGGCGCTCACCGCCAGCGCGTAGGTGTGGATGAAGGTCTGCGGATCGTCGGGATCGCGCTGCGGAATCGGCGCCACCACGAAGTTGTCGAATACGTTGGGCGAATTCTCCCGCCACGCCGCCGGCGCCCACGGGCCGCCCATGACGACCGCCTGGCGCTCTTCCATGAAGTCCTGGAAGGCGTAGACCGGACTGGCGGTGGCGATGTCGGGGCCGCCGCGCCCCTCGGCGATCAGCCGGTTCCACGTGTCTTCGAACGCCTGCACGCAGGCGTGCGAGTCGATCGCGACCCGGTCGTCCGCGTCGATGACGTCGCAGCCGTACTGCTGCGTGACGTTCCAGAACTGCTGGGCGTACCAGAACGAATCCAGTCCCCACACCCAGTTGAAGCCGATCCGTTCGATGGCGCCGTCCGCGTTACGCCGCTCGACCGAGCCCAGCAGATCGAAGAACTCATCCCAGGTCGCGGCCCGCTCCTGCCACTGCGCCGACAGCGCGGAGGCGTCCAGGCCGGCCTCCTGAAACATCTCCCGGTTGAGGAACAGCACGAAGGTGTTGAACTCGGCCGGCACGCCGTAGACCTGGCCGTCGAACACCATGCCCTCCAGCGCCGGGTCGACGAACAGGTCGACGACGTCCTGTTGCGTGCTCACGCCAAATGCGCCGGGATCGACCGGCGCCAACCAACCCTTCTGGTAGAACTCCGGGAACAGGTAGTCCAGGACGTTGAGAATGTCGGGCGGATCGCCGGCCGCTATCGCCGCGCGCAGGCGCACCTCGTAGTCGCCGTGCGGATATTCGATGATGTCGATCTGCAGGCCGGGATGGTCCTCCAGGTACTCGGCGGCTTGCGCGCGCATCCATTCGGTCGCCACCGTATAGGTGTGGTGCCAGAACGTGATGGTCTTTTCGCCGGAACCTTCGACTTCGCCCTCGGCGAACGCGAACCCGCCGGCGAGCAGACACGCCAGGACGGCTGAAAGCACGATTTTGCTTCTCATCTCGCAACTCCTTTCCGTGTGAGATTGGCTGGCCTCCTGATGGGAGGCCCGTCAACCGTAGCATGAACGCCCATGCCGTCAAAGACGGAGGATGCCAAGGTGACGTGCGGCGTGGCGCCGATCTTGATTGTCAGGGCGCGGCGTTCGGGGCGCCCGGAGTGGGGGCGGTTACGGTTTGGAAGGGGCCGGTGACGTCGGGCACGCGGGCGTAGCTCATTCCGTCGTCGGAGTCTCCCCGCTGCCAGTCGACCTGCGCCACCGGGTCGCCGTCCGTCGACCAGATGCCGAGCTCCTCGTCCCTGCCGAGCGCGAAGCCGGGCCAACCGTCCGAGTCCAATTCGATCCGCAGGTAGGCGCCCGGTTCGATGATCAGACCCTCCGGGAACGGGGTGCGCTTGCCGCGGTCGGTCAGGTCGTCGGCAAATACATAGCCGGCGAGCGGCAACGGCTCATCCGACGCGTTGTAAAGCTCGAACCAGTCGCGCGGTTCGCCGCGGGCAGCCACCTCGTTGATGACCAGACCGGAGTCGCCGGGTGCGGCCGCTGCCGGTTCGTCTTCGCCTTCGGTCGTGTCCGGTTCGGCGACGCCCCACAGCGTGCCGTAGAAGCGGCCGGAGACGACGGCCCCCGGTTTCGTGCCGGCCGCGTCCAACTCCAGCCTGCCGCTGAGGATCGGGATAACGTCCTTCGGCTCCGCGGCGCCGGGCGCCAGTGACCAGGCGGCGCCGCCCACCCCCTGCTCGCCGATGGCCAGCCGGGCGCCGGCGGCGGCGCGGTCGGGCGGCAGCCAAGCCGTGATTCCGTCGATGGAGAAATCCGGCTCCCTCGTCATCAGGGTGACCACGGCTGCCTCCTCGACTCCCATCTGCGCCGCTTCGTCGGGCCGCGCCATGCCCGCGGTAACGCCGGTGTTCCCGACCGGCTGTTCCGCTCCATCCACCAGGAAGCGGGTTACGGCGCCGGCCACGAACGGGTCGGCGCCTTCCTTGGTGCCCCAGGCGGTCTTGAACCACAGCTCCAGCACGGTCGGCTCGCCCAGGCACACCTCCGCGGGGGCGAGGGGCCACGGCCAGTCCGGCGGGGCGGGCTGCAGGTCGGCCATGATCTCGGCCCGCCGCCCGCGGATGAATTGGCGCACGCGCTTGGCGTCGGCGGCGGCCTCGGCGCGCCGTTCGGGCAACGCGTGGGTCTGCACGACCACCGCCATTTGCAAGCTACGGCGCAGCAGTTCCGCTTCGTCCCAGACCGTATCGAGCAGTTCCCGCAGGCGCGCGGCATACCGCGCCCGCCACTCGCCGTCGCCGTACAGGCGGTGGGCGATGGCGCCGTGCGCCATGACCGACGGCGGCGACACGAAGTCGTCGAAGGGGTTGTCGGTGGTCCTGAACGTATCGTCCGCCCCCCACGGGATGAACGTGAAGCGCCCCTCCGGCTCGCGGTACACGTAGAAGTTGTTGCGGTCGCCGGCGTAGCCGTCCCAGTGCCCGACCAGCGCCTCGGCCGCCCAGAAGGCGAGGAATTGGTCGAGGTCGACGGTCGCGGCCAGGGCCTCCAGGCCGGCCGGTGAGGGGTCCTGCAGGGCGGCCACCACGGCGTCGACGTCCGACCAGTCGCCGGAGTCCCGGTTGGTCTTCTTGTCGATGGTGCCGCGGAACTCGGGCCGGAAGTCGCTTACCGTTCCTTCGTACAGGTTGCCGCCGGCATCGGCAAAGGCGCGCTCCAGGAGCGAGCGCTCGATGTCCTCGACGTGCACGTAGAGGCCGAGCGGCTCGCGGTTTACGGCGACCCGGGCGTAGTTGCAACGCGGCGCCGGCAACCCGGCGGCGGCAAACACCTGGTACGCCATGCAGGTGTTGAGCAACGACGGGTCTTGCAGGCTGTTGTTGAGGGTGAGGCGCCGGAGCACGCCGCCGAGCGCCTGATCGTCCGTGAACTTGTCGAAGCCGATCTTGAGCGACGGCTTCTCTTCGCTGAGCGAGCCGAGAAACCCCTTCTTGCGCACCCCGACGTCGCCGTAGCGCTGGCCGTCGACCGTGACGTCCGCCGTAAACCAGGAAAAGACCGAGGCGAACGGCTGGGCCAGGCACTCCGTGCCGCCGAACGCATCGCCCCAGGTCCGCGTCTGCCGGCGCAGGGTGTCCCAGTCCCCGGGGTCCATCTCCACGGCCACGTCGAGCACGTGATCGAGGGCAAACCAGGGGTCGGTCGGATGGCCGCCCGCCTCCTCCTGCGCCGCGACCGGCTGATTCGCCATGAGCAGCAGTCCACCTGACAACACGGCGAGGAACGCAGCCCCCCGCAGCCCACCGGCACGCATCCGAACCTTCAGCATGACTCTACCGTAGCACATCCGCGGGGGCCTAACCTAACTCATCCCTGCTTCGGGTCGATGCCCGCTCGGCGCAACAACGCCTCCAGCGCGTCCCGAAGATTCCGGCGCGTGGCGCGCGGAGCATCGGCGGGCCTCCGCCGGCAGACCAGCACGATGCTGGAGGCGAATACTTGTTCGACCTTTTCGCCTGCCCTGTTCCACACGCAGATCGTTGCCAGTCGGTTGGCAAGCCAACTGACGCCGCAACTCAGGTAGAGGCTCATAGCCGTCGTGGTCGGTCAGCGCCGCCTGCGACGCCGCAGCGCCCGCCACTACGATGAGCGCGTGGCAGCGGCGGTGCACGGGGTCTGGCATCTGTTCGGGTTCCTGCGCGGCAAGCGGCTGGTGGCCGTCCTGCGCATGCAACTGCCGACTGCGCTGTCAACCCGCGTCGATGCGTCTGCCGGGTGACCGTTGAGCCCGGCGGCCAAGCGTGCCGGCGACACCCGGACCATGACGACGCACGGAGATCGGGCGCGCCACTTGATGCGCCGGCGTTGAAGCGACAGCGAACACGCGGCGTTGTCTGGTGTAGAGAGCGCTCCGTCCCCCGGCGCGGTGACACCGCGCGCGCGAACCGGTAGGATCGGGCCGGGGATCGGATGGCGCTCGGGGAGGACGAATGGACCAGAATCTGATGGCGACCATCGGGGCGATCGTCGGCGGCACCATCCCGCTCGGCGCCGTCATGTTCGCGTTGATCCGGTGGATCGACGGCCGGCACCGTAAGGACATGGCCCTGCTCCGTGAGGAGACGAAGGCGGGCGAAGGCCGGCTTGAGGCGGCCATCGGCAGGCTGCGGGAGGAGATGAGAGCGGGCGACAGCCGGCTCGAATCTCGTATTGACGGCGCGATCAGCGGGTTCCGTGAGGACATCGCGGTGCTCCGCGATGACGTGAAGGCGACCGAGGGCCGGCTGCGGGCTGAGATGCAGGCGACCGAGGGCCGGCTCGACGCTCGTATCGACGGGCTGGAAGGCGGTGTCAAGGAAGCCAACGAGCGTCTGATCAACGTCGGGCATCGGCTGTCGAAGGTCGAGGGCGTGATCGCAGGAGCATTGATGAATGCCGGAGCGCCGGACCGCATGCCGGTGCATGACCGCCGCCAAGTGCGCGAAACTCGGAAGGGAGCGGCGTAAACTGCCGGCCGGGCGCTGTCAGACCGGGCTGATGGGCCGGCGTTGAAGCGCTGCAGGCGGTGCGCGAGGTAGCCGTCGAGCTCGTTCGCCCGGCACGGGACTGGAACGCCGCGTGAAAGCTGGTGCGGGCGGCGCTGCGGGCGGTGATCCTCTCGCTGCCTGACGAGCTGGCCGGCTGCCGCCCCGAACTGAGCGCCTGCCGCAAACGGTTGGGGACCAAGGCGGTGTTGGTGAGGCTGCGGACGCTGGCCGCCTCGTCGTTGCCGTCGCCACCGGCGCCGCTCGGATTGCGCCCCCGCCTCGACGGGGCTGGGAATCCCACTTTTGGTCCGTCGACCCAGTGATGACCACACACTACGGAGGCCGCCGACGGCGCGAACCCCCGAACCGCGAGGAGTGACCGACATGAACGACGCCGAAGAAGCTCAGCGCCGCGCGGTGGCGCTGTTCCGCTACCGCTTGATCGCCGACTTGGCCCACCAGCCGCCCGGCGCGGCCGGGATCGGCGAGCAGTTGCGCGCGAAGGCCGCGCAGACCTACGACATTCCCGGCACGCTGCGCACTAGCGTGGCCGCCGAGATGCTACGCGACTGGCTGCACGCCTATCGTCTCGGCGGCTTCGATGCGCTGTACCCCAAGCCGCGGGCTGACCGAGGCCGGCCGCGGCGGCTGCCGCCGCAGGCGGCCGAGTTGCTGATAGCGCTCAAGACCGAGCACCCATCCTGGTCAGTTGGATTGGTCGGCGCCGGGGCCACCGGCGTCCAGTTGCTGCTTGAGGCGCTCGAATTCGGACTCGTCGATGCTGGTCGCCTCCTTGATGGTCGACCACGGGACATCGCGCTGCAGAAATCCTTCAATGGTGCGCAAGACGCCTTCCTGACGGCCCTCCCGGCGGCCCTCCTGACGGCCTCGCTCCTCTATCTGTTCCACGTAAGTCATAAGCTCTCCTCCACGACCGGGCACGTTGCGCCGCAACGCTGCCCTGAACGCTCGCAGCCCTTCCTCCGACTGCGTCGCCAGCACGTACTCCACGTGCCGCGCCAGCACCTCCACCTCTCCCTCCGGCGACACCTCAGCCATCAGCACCGCACGAACGATCACCGCACAGACCATCGAACGGTACCAGCGCGCCAGGGTGCGGCGGGTCTACGACGAGCCGCGTCGGGCGTGCCGAGGCATTTCACCGACCGCGCCGCGCTCGTCATCGGCTCGCCGTTGGTCAGCGTCATGCCCACTATGGACCGTTCGTAGCGCGCACCGACCCACGTCGGACTGCCCAGCGCGATTGGCTGGCAGGGACGGCCGCGTGAAGCTGGTCCGGGACGCGCTACGGGCGGCCATCCTCTCGCTGCCGGCTGAATTCGCCGGCTGCCGTTTCGTGGCGTTGTGCTCGCTGGCTGCTGGTCGGCCTCACCGAGTTGCGCCGCGGGCTCGGGAATCCCTGAACTTGACCGGAGCAGAGCCAGCCGGTAGCTTGAGCGCGGACGTTGGATTCACATGACGGCTGAACGACAACTCACTCCGGAATCGCTCGTAGCCCGCATTATCGCTGAGCTGGACGCCAATCCGCACGCTCAACGCCTGCTGTTGCGCGCCATGCTCACCAATGAGTTCCTTGGCGTGCCTGCGCGTCTGGATCGCATCGAAAAGGACGTGGCGGAACTCAAGATCGACGTGGCGGCGCTCAAGACCGACGTGGCGGCGCTCAAGACCGACGTGGCGGTGCTCAAGACCGACGTCGGGGCCTTGAAGGGCTCCGACCTGGAGATGAAAGTACATCGCAGGATTCGGCCCCTGCTGAGTCAGAGCTTGCAGGTGCGCCGTACCCGCATCATTCAGAGCGCCGTGCACCAGGCTCCCGATGACTTCAGCGAAGCGATCGCCACGGCCGCCGACGAGGGTCGTATCAGCTCGGACCAAGAGCAACGGATCACCGCCACCGACATCATCGTGCGGGCGCAACGGCAGAGCGACCGCGCGCCGGTCTGGATTGCCGTGGAGGTAGCCAATCGGCTCGACGTCGACGACCTGACCCGCAGCCGCACCAGCGCGGATACGCTCGCCGCCGTGTTCGGCGAGGATGGCGTGGCGGTGGTGGTCGGACATCGGATCGACGCGGTCGACCGGGAACGAGCCGATGCCGCCGGCGTGCGGTACCTGGAAGTCCCCGAACGGGTTCTGATCACCTGACGCCGGTCCCGTGCGGCGCGTCGCTGACGCACAGATCGCCGGACGGCTGATGGAGCACCGGCAAGTCGCATCTGGCTATCGCGCTCGGCGTGGAAGCTGCCAGGCGCCGGTTCCGGGTCCGGTTCGCCAAAGCCCACGATCTGGCGCGGCAGCTGCTGGAGGCGTGCGATGACCGCGAACTGGGGCGGCGAGCAGTTGCGCGCGAAGGCCGCGCAGACCTACGACATTCCCGGCACCCCGCGCACCCGCGTGGCCGCCGAGACGTTGCGCGACTGGCTGCACGCCTATCGCTACGGCGGCTTCGATGCGCTGTACCCCAAGCCGCGCGCTGACCGAGGCCGGCCGCGGCGGCTGCCGCCGCAGGCGGCCGAGTTGCTGATAGCGCTCAAGACCGAGCATCCGGGCTGGTCGGTGCGGCAGGTCATCAAGGAGGCGGCCAGCGGCGGCAGATCAACCGCATCGCCCACTCCGAGGCTTCTCCAGACGATTTATTCCGGGATTTCACCGGCGAGATTTGTGGGATCCAACACTGCTGATGACCGTCTACGACCGCATCGTGTGACGCCCGCGCCCGACGCTGCCGATGCCGGAACTGCCGGCGCGGTCACGCCTTGCGGGCTGCGAGGACATAGCCGAAGATCAGACTGTCGACGCGCAGGACCCGGCATGAACTCGACTGGTTCAGGTGATCGAGCACCACGCGCCAGTCGAAGCCGAGATGCGGCCCCCAGCCGTCTGCGGCCGGGTCCCGAAACGCCGTGATCGACCGCCCGGTGAGCAGGCGCCACACGTACTCCGCTTCGCTGCTCCCACGGAAGAAGCCCTCGTACGGACGTCTTCGCAGGAGCTTCCGCGCAGCGTACTTGAGCAGTCCGGGCAGGCCGACTTCGTTCGGCACCGAGATGAGCAGGGCGCCGCCCGGCTTGCAGGCGGCGATCAACGTCTCTATCGCATTGTGGACCTTGCCGACGTGCTCCAAGGTCTCGAAGCAGGTGACCAGATCGAACTGCCGTTCGCGCCCCCCCCCCGGCGGTTCGTTGAGGTCGACGTAATCGAACACCGCGTTGTCGAGATTGCGGGACCGCGCCGCGGCGAGCAGCTCGGTCGAGTGATCGAAGCCGAACAGCTGCAGGGAACGGGCCTCCGGAAACGCCTGCGCCAGCTCGGCGAAGAAGAACCCGTTTGAGCAGCCGAAGTCGGCGATGGCGCCATCCGGCGGCAACGCCAGCGACCGCGTGGCCTCCAGGACCCGCCGCATCCGAATGCGGTGAAAGAAACTGAACGGATGGATTCCCCGGTATGAGCGTTCGTGTACGACGCGCATCCCGCTTGTCCCGCCGGGGCTACGGGTTGATCCAGCCGCTCACGTGGCCGATGGCGGTGGCGGTGTTGTTGAACAGGCCGATCACGGGGCTGAGGCGCTGCAGACCTTCGAGCACGCGCAGCAGCACTTGCCGTTCGACGATCAGAATGTCGCCGGCGCTCACCTCGGCGTCGAGCGCGGCGATGCTCAGGCTGCGGCCGGTCTTGTCGACGAAGTGGACCAGCCCCAGTTCGGCCTCCCTCGTGGCGCCGCCGGCCCGCAGCAGGTAGTCGCTCACCGTCAGCCCGAACTGGAACGGGATCACGCCGGGGCGGTTCACTTCTCCCAACACGGTGACGAACACGTCGGCCGCCGGGATCACCAGCTGGTCGCGGGGTTGCAGCTCCCGGTCGCCGCTCAGCCCGTCTCCGTTCCAGAGCGCCGCGGCGTCGAGCGCGATCCGTTCGCCGGCGCGCACCAGATAGCCGTCTTCCGCGCGCGCGAACGGGGTGGGGCCGCCGACGGCGTAGAGCGCGTCGTAGGCGGTCATGCCGGCGAAGAACGGCAGGACCGTCCGCACCGGCGCCGGCGCCGGCATGACCGCGGTCGCCTCCTGCGCGCCGGGCGGCAACGCGGTCGGCAGCGCGATCGCGCCGTCGCCGTCGATCGGCCGGCCGTACACGGCGCCTTCCACCACGACCGCCCAGCCCGACCCGTAGCTCGACAACACGCGCACCACAGCCGCGTCGGCGAGCTTCACCATCGCCGCTTCCTCCAACGTCACCGCCATCGACGCGTACTCCCCGTTTGGGTCGGGTTGGCGCACCATGACGCGGCGGCGGTTGGCGTACGGCGTCGGCCCGCCGGCCTGATTCACCAGGTCCGCCACCGTCGCACCGCGCAGCAGCTCGTATTCGCCCGGCAGCGCGACCGCCCCGGAGATGGCGACCGTGACGCGGGCGATCGGCGCCACCACCCGGTCGTCGGCGCGCAACGGCAGATCGGGCCGGGAGCCGTCCCAGACGCCGGCCGCGTCGAACGGCACGCGCTCCCCGTCGGCGCGGATGATGAAGCCGGCGTCCGCCGCCGCGTACGGCGTGGGGCCGCCGAGCGCCGCCATCGCCTGCCGTAGCGACAGTCCGGCCGAATAGGAGATCGTCGCCTCGACCGGCGTCGTGGGGATCGTGATCGTGCCGCCGCCGCCCGGCCCGCCGTGCGAAGCGCCGTAGAACGCTCCCGACAGAATCACGGGATCGACGTGCCGGTTGGTGGAGGCGACCACGATCGCGTCGTGGTGGCGCAACGGCGTGCGGCCGGCGTCCTCGAACGCCACCGTCGTGCGGCTGAACGAACCGGGCTGCGGATAACCGCTGATGTCGATGTGGTTGGGGTCGGCGTCCGGCAGGAACCCGCCGGCCCAGGCGATCAGCTCGGCCAGCCCCTCGGCCGGCAGCAGCTGGTAGGACCCCGGGTAGCGGACGCTGCCGGCTATGGTGACCGTGGTCTCCGCGACCGGCACGAACACCCGGTCGCCTGGCCGCAGCAGCGGGTTGAAGTCGTCACCGCCGACCTCGAAGTAGCGGGCCAGATCGATACGGCGCGGCGCTTCGCCGGCGCGCGCCAGCTCGATCCGCCGGCGGCTGCCGTGGTCGTCGAACCCGCCGGCCAGCCGCACGGCGTCGTGCACGCGGTTGATGGCGTGCACGATCATGGCGCCCGGCGAGCGGACCGCGCCGCCCACGAACACCTCGAACCGCGCCGGGGAGATCAGCTCGAACTCCACGTAGTCGGCGGGGATGTTGCTCAGGGATTCCAGGATGGAGCTCCGCATCCGCGAATACTCCCGGCCGGCGGTCTCCACCGTGCCCAGGTACGGCACCTGCAGGTCACCGTCATCCTGGACAGTCAGGACGAACTGCGCGGTCTGATCGAGCGCCAGCGTCAGCCGGTAGCGGTCGCCCGGCGTGACCAAGTAGCGCTGCGAGCTGAGCAGCGTTGCCAGCAGCTCGGCTTCCGACAGCGCCGCCGGTTCCGGGATGCGCTGGCCGAACGCGACGGCGTTCCCGCCGCCGGCCGGGCGGCCGGCGCTCTCATCGGCCGTTGCCGGCAGCTGCGCCGCGGCCGGTTGCGCCGCCGTCAGCAGCGCCATCCACAGCGCCGCCGCGCGCAGCGCCGGAAGGAGGAGTCGAGCCGGTGTTCGGGTCATCGTTTCAGTCCGATCTCGGCGCGGATGGCGTCGAGCTGGCGCCGCTGGGCCGGGTTGGCCGCGGCGCGCTTGAAGTATTCCAGGGTGAACGCGGCCAGCACCGACGCCATGCCGGCGGCCAGCGTGCCGATAATGCAGATCATGGCGCGGCGCGGCCCGCTCTTGCGGCGCGGCGTCTCCACCTCCTCCACGGTCTGAAAGGACGCCTCCTTGGCGCTCTCCTCTATTCGTACGCTTTCGTATTGTGAGCGGAGGAAGGAGTGGATGGTGTCGTGGACGCCCACCTCCGTCGCCAGCTCCAGATAGCGGGCGCTCAACGCCGGCATGTCGTTGAGCGGCGGGTCCGAGCCCCGGAACTCCGTGAACGGGCCGCGTTCGATCTCCCTGATCAGCGTGCGCAGGGTGTCGACCTCGCTCCGCAGCCGCCGCACTCCGGCGTTGTTGGCGCCCAGCATCTCGATCTGCGAGTGGAGCTCCGCGTCCTTGCGGTACAGGTCGGTCTTGAGCGCCGTGAGCCGCTGGATCGTGGACTCCGATTGGGCGGCGGGGTTGACCACCCCGTACTCGGTCTGGAACGCGATCAGCGCTTCCTGCGCGTCCGCGCGGTCCACTTCCACGGCCGCCATCCGCTCCTCCAGGAACTCCTTGCGCAGGCGCACGCGATCGATCGTCAAATCATGCACCTTTTCGCGAAGCAGCTGCTCGGCGAATCTCAGGCCGGAAGCCGCCATTTCGGGATAGAAGTGGTCGAAGGTGATTTCCAGCAGGCCGGAGTCGGCGCGGTAATCGGTCGACAGGTCGTCCCGCAGCCGCTGCCGCGCGGCCAAGACGTCGTCGCCGCCGGACGCGTCGGTGACCAGCCTCTGCTGCCGGGCGAGCGCGTCCAGGATCGACCGGCCGAACAGCATCTCCTGGGCGCGGTTGGCGTCCGTGCTCGCCTCCGTCGTCAGCAGCCCGGCAAAATCGGCAAGGCCGCCGCCCGCCGGAATCTGGCTCAGCAGGCTGGCGGCGGCCGATCCGTAATTCGGAGCGTCGTCGGTGATGCTGACGATGACGCTGGCCGTATACCGGTCGGGCAGCCGGTTGAGCGGGGATTCCGGGGGCAGCGTCATGGCCGCCAGGTTGTAGGCGAGCAGGACCGCCGCCGCGGCGCCGGTGGTGAAGGCGATGATGCGCCGCCGGCGGACGAGGATCACGATCAGGTCCAGGATCGTGAAGGCGTCGTCCCGGACCGCCTCCGCGCCTGCCTCGGCTGGCGGCGGCTCCTGTGGATCGCTCATCTACCCCTTATAGATTCGGGAGGTTGGGCCCGCGACTTGACGCGGCCACGACCTTGGACGGCCGCTACTCGCGACGTGAACCCCAACCTCGGCAGCCGCCGTTCGGCGGCGCGGACCTTGTCCTCGGTCCCCAGGTCGGTCCAGTAGCCGCTGGCCGGCACGGCGACCATGCGGCCGTCGGCGGCGACCCGCGCGTACAGCGACTCGTACTTCACCGCGCCTTCGTGCGCGGCGTAGTCGAGCTCGCCCCGCTCCAGCGCCTGCGAAGCGCGGACCATCGCGCCGGTCAGGTAGCGGGCGAACAGCCGGCGCGGGTTGGGGATGATGGAGAACCCGGAACTGATCGGCGTCCATCGGCGGCCGGCCCGCCGCACGAACGGATTGCGCTCCTTTGGTGCCTTCTCCCGGAATCCGCGCACCAGGACGCCCGCTTTGTCGAGGTCCAGGGCGCCGTAGTCGCTCGACTCCTCCCAGGGAACCAGCGCGGCCACGGCGATCACGCACTCCCGGACGTCGATGCCGCACGTAGCGGCGCGCCGCAGGCCCTGCCGGTAGCAGTCGTACAGGTCGGCGTCGAGCAGGTTGTCCCCGTTGGCGTAGACGACCGGGCGCGCCGGCAGCCGGCCGGCGGCCTGCAGCTTCACGATCGGGGCGATGGTGCCGGCCGGGCGCGCCTCGATCAGCACCTCCACCGGTACGCCGCGGTAGCGCCCGCCGTGGGCGGCGCGCAGGTGGTGTTGCAGCAGGTCGCCGCCCGCCCCGGCGGCCAGCACGATCCGCTCCACGCGGCCGCACGCCGCGTGGACGTCGAGGTGCCATTCGATCATCGGCTTCACCGGTCCGCCGGCGCTGGCGTCACCGCCGGCGCGCATCGGCGCCAGCGCCTTGGGGCCGGCCGTTCCCCACGCGCCGGCCGGCAGATGCGGGTGCGTGCTGCGGTCGAGCCGCTTGCGCGCCGCGGCCAGCCGCGTGCCCCGGCCGCCGGCCAGCACGATCGACCAGAGCGTCTGCGCCGCCGCGGGCGCCCGCACCGGTCCTACGTCCCCGCGGAGATCGACAACGGCTCGTCGCGCGGCTGATCGGTGAGCGGCCGGCAGCCGCCGGACTCGATCACGAAGGAGCGTTCGACGTGCACGGAGGCAGCGCCGGCCGCCCAGACCGGCGCCTCCAGGTTGATCACCATGCCGGCCTCCAGCGGCAGGTCGGCCGGCCGGCTTATGAAGTCGTCTTCGATACGCAGCCCGGTGTCGGGGACCAGGATCGGGTAGTCGCGCACCTCCAGGCCGATGCCGTGGCCGTGCGGGGAGCCGGTGAGGCCGGCCGCCGTCAGCGCCGCGCGCATCGCGGTCGCGGCCGCGGACGCCGGCCGGCCCGGCGCCAGCTGCTCCGCGCCGGCCAGCAGCGCGTCCCGCGCCGCCGCCTGCCGCGCCCGGCACTCGCGGTCGGGCGGACCGATGGCGATGGTGTGGCCGGTGTCGGAGAACCAGGAGCGCAGCCGGCAGCCGTGGTCGAAGGCCATGCAGCCGCGCTCCGGCAGGCGGAAGTCGGCGTCGGTGGCAAGGCCGTAGCCGGTCGGGCTGCCGGCGAAGTGGTCGAGGTCGGCGCCGTGCTCGGCCAGCCGCAACCGGTACAGGTCGGAAAGCTCCCGCCAGCTCGACCCCGCGCACGCCACCGCCAGGGTCTCGGCGGCGGCGTATTCGGCGGCGGCGGCGGCGCGCTCCAGCAGGGCGATCTGCGCCTCCGACTTGGTCATGCGGGCCAAGCGGAGCAGGTTGGTGCAGTCGCCGATCCGGCGCCTGCCGGCGATCCGCTCGCAGGCGCTGGCCGGCAGCGCCTCCCGCTCCACGCCGACGCGCGCGGCGGCGCCGGCGTCGTCGAGCAAGGCGGCCAGCGCTTCGTCCCGCGTCGCGCGCCGGGGGCGGGCGAACGCTTCCGCCACCGCCCGGAAGCCCGCCGACCGGCTGTCCGGAGGGTCGCCCGGCGGATAGCCCGGCAGGCTGCCGGGCTGTCCGCCGGGCGACTCCGGGGCGGCGCCCCACACGGCGATCCGGTCGGCGGTCGCGCCGGCGGCGTTGGCCGCCATCGCGGCCGGCGCCAGCAGGATCACCTCCCCGTCGGCGGTGAGGACGACCAGCGCCTGTTGCAGCGCCGCCGATCCGCCCGGCCGCATCATGTGCTCCCGGAACAGCGGGTCCAGCCAGTTGCGGTAATCGGCCAGGTCGGCCACCGAGGCCGGCGACGCGCCGACCAGCACGTCGATCCCGCACGCGCGCATCTCCTGCAGCGTTCGCGCTACCATCGGCCGATGCTCCACGTTCCGCGCCGCGTGTCGCTGGGCGGCCTGAACGGTCTGCTGCTGGCGCCGCCGGCCGGCCGCGCCGCCGGCTTGGCCGTCTTGTGCCACGGATTCGGTGCGCCCGGCGACGATCTGGTCCCGCTCGGCGCGGAACTCCTGGGCGCCGGCGTCCCCGACGCTGACGCCCGGGATGCCGCAGGGACCGGGGCGCTGGCGCTGTTCTTTCCCGAGGCGCCGCTGTCGCTGGCCGCCGAAGGGATGCCGGGCGGCCGCGCGTGGTGGCCGCTCGACCTGTCGCGGCTGCAGCCCGGCGCGCCGCTCAATGCGGAGGAGTTGGCGCGCCGGGAGCCGGCCGGTTCCGGGCAGGCCGCCGCCGCGCTCGGCGCGGCGGTCGCCGCCTGCGCCGAACGGCTCCGCCTGGAGACGAGCCGCGTGGTGTTGGGCGGGTTCTCGCAAGGGGCGATGGTGGCCGCCGACTGCGCGTTCCGCTCCGGCGTGTCCTGGGCGGGGCTGTGCCTGCTGTCGGGCGCGCCGCTGCACTTGGCCAGATGGCGGCGGCAGGCCGAGACGCTGGCCGGCCAGCCGGTGTTGCAGACGCACGGGCGCCTCGATCCGGTCCTGCCGTTCGACGGCGCGGAGGCGGTGCGCGACACGCTGACGGCCGCCGGCATGGCGGTCGACTTCCGTCCGTTCATGGGCGGCCACACCATACCGCCGGAGGCGCTTGCGGCGCTGCCGGGGTTCCTGCGGGCGGCCTGCGGGCTTTCGTGAGCGGCGGCCGAGGTTCCGGTCAGTCGGGACGCTGGGCGGCCGGCGCGAACTGCCGCATCACGCCCTGCACGATTCGCACCGCGCCCTGCACGACCGCGTCCAGCACGAACCAGGTCGCCAGGAACGCCACGCACTCCAACGCGAAGCTGCCGAACTGGTAGAACAGCTCGGCGGTCAGAAAGGCCACGCCCGCCACCGGGAGCTGCCGCGCCAGCAGCTCCCCGGCGCCCAAGGTCTTGATCAGTTGAAACATCCATGCACCTCGCCGCCCGAACGGTAACCCGGAACGGCGGCCGATCGCCAGCGCTCGGACGATGTAAGGTCGCTGGCGCGCGTTCATCGCCTGACGTTGCGTCAACGGGGGACGAGCCACGCCGTCATCACCAACTCGTATGGTCGTCATCTGACGGTTCCCATGCACAAACCGATCAAGCCGGTCTATATCCGACGGCTGGTAGCCCTGATTGAGGAGGCCGCACAATGAGATTTGAAGACTATGCCCTCATGGTCAGCCCGCTACCCGAGGATGACGGCGGCGGCTATCTGGTCGCCATTCCCGACCTTCCCGGTTGTATCGCCGATGGCCGTACCGTCGAGGAAGCGATTGCAGAGGCGCGAGACGCGTGGCGCGCGTGGATGGCGGCCGAGCTGGAAGACAAGGGAACGGCGCCGGCGCCGAGGACCTACAGCGGCCAGTTCGTCCAGCGCATTCCGAAGAGCCTGCACATGAGGCTTGCCAAACGCGCCGAGACCGAAGGAGTGAGTCTCAATCACCTCGCTACCGTGCTCCTTGCCGAGGGGCTCGAGCGACGATGAGCGTCGATCCGCACATGGCGATCCGTCAGATCGTGGGGGGGGGCTTGTGAGCGAAGCCGTCGACCGCGACGACCTGCCCGGCCGGCGCGCGGGCGGCGCCGCACATCGGCCGGCGGACGCCGAACCGACTTGGCGCCGAAGAAGCGGACCGGCGCGGCGCCGTCGCCGCTTCAGCAGGCAGGCGGCCGGCATCGCACGCGGAATGCGGGGCTTCGCCGGCGAAGGAGCCGTGCATGTCGACGGCCCCGTCGCCGCGGCGGCGCCCAACGGCGCACGCCGGAGAAGATGCCGGCGCGTCCCAGGGCAGGTAGCGCGGCCTTCGGACGGCCGCGCCACTTCGGCGGCTCAACTCAACCGGCCGGTTCCTGCTCAAGTTCCACGTGAACAGCGTCGCGGTTAAGCTCCTGCCAATCCCCAGTTGCCGCATCAACAATAATGGGGACCAATCCCAAGAGAATGTCCAGAATCACCCAAAGCGCGCCGGTGTGCGTGCCGATTTGTCTAGCGCCGTCACGGTAACCTTCTTTGCGTACCACGATAGCGTGCTGATGCTTGACGGACATGTTCTGAGTAAGAGGGGTCCGTCCCATGAGCTGGCCGTCAACGTACACGTCGGCGTTCGTTGGGTTCGACGTTATCGACACCGGAGGATTTGTGTCGTTCAGCAACGACGCGCAGCCAACGGTCATCGATATGGCGACAACGACCGCTAAGCTAAGAAATAGCTTCCTGACTCGCCGGGCGGGGGGGGGGGGGGGGGGGGGGTAGTGAGGTTTCACTTGGTTCTCCTTTACGCCAGCAGATTCCTGCCGACGGTGTTGTCACGGTAAACGACGGTCCCGGCAGTGTCAACCGCGCGCATTGCATCATCAATCCACACGAACGCAGTGCGTCATCGAAACATCCACACGAACGACCTGGCCATCATCGGCGGCGGAGGCGAAGGAGATGGAGCTTGCCGTGCGTCAACGCAAGGCGATCACCGCACAGACCGTCGAACGTACCGGCGCGTCGGAAAGCCGCCCTGCTCGACGAGTTCGTCGCGATGCACGGCTGCACCCGCCGCAACGCCGGCTGGGTGCTGTGCACGTGGGGCGGTCTTCGGCGCCGCGGCGGCCGACTGGTCGCCGTCGCGGTCGGTCAGCGCTGCCGGCCGGGAGCCGGGCGGCGCTACGCGAAGCGCCGCGCTGTGCTATCCTGCTGACGTGCTTGCGACCGAGCGGACCGGCATCGGCGGGACCGGCATCGGCGGGACCGGCGTCACCGTCACCCGGATAGGTCTGGGCGGAGCGCCGCTGGCCGGTCCGCGCACCAGGAACGGCGACAAGGCCGCGCGCGGGGCGATCGCCGCCGCCTACGACGCCGGCGTGCGCTACTTCGACACAGCCCCCCGGTACGGCGCGGGGCTGTCCGAGCAGCGGCTGGGCGATGCGCTGCACGGCCTGCCGCGCGGCGACTTCACCATCTCCACCAAGGTCGGCTTCCTGCTCGACCCGGCGCAGCCGCCCCGCTCCGGCCGCAGCCGCGTGCAGGTCGCCTGCGACTTCTCCCGCGACGCCGTGCTGCGCTCGCTGGAGGAGAGCTGCGCCCGGCTCCGCACCGACCGCATCGACATCGCCCTGATCCATGACCCGGATTATGGGCCGGACGACCCGGAGGGCGATCCCGGCGCCGCCACCGGCAACCACTTCCGCGAGGTGATGGAGGGCGCCTATCCGGCGCTGCACGACCTGCGCGCGCAGGGCGCGGTGGGGGCGATCGGCTTGGGCATGAACCAGTGGCAGATGCTGCTGGCCTTCGCGCGCGAGGCGCAGTTCGACTGCTTCATGCTGGCCGGCCGCTACACGCTGCTCGATCAGACCGCGCTCCCGCAGCTGCTGCCCGCCTGCGCCGAGCGCGGCATCTCCGTGATCATGGCCTCCGTGTTCAACTCCGGCATCCTGGCGGCCGGTCCGGGCAATGACGCGACCTTCAACTACTCGCCGGCGTCCGCGGAGGTGAAGGAGCGGGCGCGCGGGCTGGAGGCGGTCTGCGCCCGCCACGAGGTGGCGCTGGCGGCCGCCGCGCTGCAGTTCCCGCTGGCCCATCCGGCCGCCGCGGCGGCGGTCGTCGGCGCGCGCGACGCGAGTGAGGTGGCTGCCGATCTGGGCCACGCCGCAGCGCCGGTCCCGGCCGCCTTCTGGCGGGAGATCGGCCAGCGCGAGTTGATCGACCCCGCCGCGCCCACGCCGTAGCCGGAGGCGCCCCGGATGCAGCGCCTGCGGCTGTTCGTGTTCACCCTCGGCCACTTCTGCGTCGATTCCTACGCGGCCATGCTGACGCCGGCGCTGCCGTTCGTGCGCGAGCGGCTGGGGCTCACCTTTGCCCAGATCGGGCTGCTCGGCTCATTCGTGCAGCTCAGCAACCTGGGGCAGCCGCTGCTCGGCATCCTGGGCGACTACCTGCGCGGCCGCTGGCTGATCTTCGTCGGCATCGCCCTGGCTGCGGTGTTCGCGCCGCTGGTCGGCGTGGCCCCCAGCTTCGGCTGGCTGGTGCCGGGCGTGATGCTGGGCGGACTCGGCGTCGCCGCCTTTCATCCCAGCGGCTTCGCGCTGGCCGGCGACCTGAGCGGCGAGCGGCGCGCGTTCGGGCTGGCCCTGTTCATCTTTGGCGGCACGCTGGCGCTGGGGTTCACGCCGCTGTGGGTGCCGGCGCTGGTGACCGGGTTGGGGATGGCGTGGCTGCCGCTGGCGACGATACCGGGACTGCTGATACTGCCGTTCGTGATCGCCGCGGTGCCCGCGCGCACGGCGCCCCGTTCCGCGCTGCCGGAGCGGGTGGCGGAATTCCGCCGCGCGATCGCGCCGGTCGGGGCGATCGTGGCGGTGGTGATCGTGCGCTCCATCGGCGGGTTCGGGTTTGCGTTCTTTCTGCCGCTGCTCGGCCAGGAGCGGGGCATGTCGCCGCTCGCCTGGGGGGTGGCGCTCAGCGTCTACAACCTGTCCGGGGTGGTCGGCAGCCTGGTCCTGGGCTATCTGGCCGACCGGCGGGAACCCAAGCCGCTGGTGCTGGGGTCGCTGGCGCTGTCGGCGCCGTTCATGCTGCTGGCGCTGTCGGCGGACGGCCTGGCCGCGCTGGCGCTGCTGGCCGGCGGCGGCGCCATGGTCTTCGCCACCAACTCGATCCTGGTGGCGATGGCGCAGCAACACGCGCCGGCCAACGCCGGCTTCGTCTCCAGCCTGCCGGGCGGCTTCAGCTGGGGCGTGGCGGGCCTCACCATGCCGCTGTTCGGACTGATCGCCGACGCGGCCGGCGTGACCGCGGTCATGCGCGTCATGGCGCTGTTGCCGCTGGCCGCGGCGGTGCTCGGCCTGCTGCTGCCGCGGCAGTCGGCGCCGCGGCGCGAGCTGCGGCCGGCCGGCGCCGGGGCCGTTCGCGGCTGAGATTTGGGCGTGGCTGAGCGTTTGGGCGGCGCTGAGGGTCTGGCTCTCCGCTATGGCGCCAATCCGCATCAGACGCCGGCGCGCGCCTACTGCGACGGCGGGCCGCTCCCGTTCGTGGTGCGCAACGGGGCGCCCGGCTACGTCAACCTGCTCGACGCGCTCAACGCCTGGCAGCTGGTCAGCGAGTTGCGCGCCGCCACCGGCTTGGCCGCCGCCGCCTCCTTCAAGCACGTCAGCCCGGCCGGCGCCGCGGTGGCGGCGCCGCTGTCGGACGCCGAGCGCGCCGCCTGCTTCGCGCCGCGCGAGCTGAGCCCGGTGGCGACCGCCTACGCGCGCGCCCGCGGCGCCGACCGCGTCAGCTCCTACGGGGACTGGATCGCGCTGAGCGATCCGGTCGATGAGACGGCGGCGCGCCTGATCCGGCCGGAGGTCTCCGACGGCGTCATAGCCCCCGGCTACGCGCCGGCCGCGCTCAAGCTGCTGGCGGCCAAGAAGGGCGGCGGCTATCACGTGCTGGAGATCGACGCCGGCTATCGGCCGCCGCCGGTGGAGCGCCGCACGGTGTTCGGCGTCACGCTGGAGCAGGCGCGCAATGACTGCGCGTTCGACGCGGAGGCGCTGGCCGCGGCCGGTCTGCCGCCGGCGGCGGCGCGCGACCTTGCCGTCGGCCTGATCGCGCTCAAGTACACGCAATCCAACGCGGTCTGTCTGTGCGCGCGGGGGCAGACGATCGGCGTCGCCGCCGGGCAGCAGTCGCGCATAGCATGTACGCGGCTCGCCATCGCCAAAGCGCGCACCTGGCTGCTGCGCCAGCACCCGCAGGCGCGGGCGTTGCGCTTCCGGCGCGGCGTGCGCCGCGCCGACCGGGATACGGCCATCGCCGGTTACGTCGACCGGGGCCTGCGCGGCGCCGCCGACCGCGCGTTGGCGGCCCACCTGCAGGCACTGCCGGAGCCGATCGCCGCCGCCGAGGAGCGGCGCTGGATCGCCGGCTGTCCGGCGCTCGGCATGTGTTCCGACGGGTTCCTGCCGCACCGCGACAACGTCGACGCGGCCGCCGGGTTCGGCGTGCGCTACCTCGCCCAGCCGGGCGGCTCGTCCTTCGACGCCGCGGTGGAGGCGGCGTGCCGGGAACACGGCATATCCATGGTCAAGACCGGTGTGCGCCTCTTCCACCACTGAGCCGCCGGCCAGACGGCCGGCGGCCGGAGCGTGATTTACGTGGCGCTTTCGGCCAGCACCAGCGCCAGTTCCGCCATCCGGTGAGAGAATCCGACCTCGTTGTCGTAGAAGCTGGTCGCCTTCAGCAGCGTGCCGTCACCGGCCGGCGCCGCCAGCAGATCGTCGCGTATCATCGATGAATACGGCTCGCCCACGCAGTCGCGCGAACACTCGTAGTAGCCGCCCAGATAGGCGATCTGACCCAGGATGGTTGATGCGTTCATGGCCGTGACGTTGGCATGCATCGCCTCCAACACCTCGCCGGCGTCATGCCGTCCCTCGATCAGGAACACGCCCTCCACCACGCTGCCGGTGTCGGTCGGCACGCGCAGGGCGGTGCCGTTCAGCTTGCCGTCCAGGTGCGGCAGCACCTTGCCGACCGCCTTGGCCGCGCCGGTGGAGGCGGGGATGATGTTGTTGAGCGTCGCCCGGTTCTTGCTGCCGCCGAACGCGTCGACGACCTTCTGGGTCGCCGTCGCCGCGTGCGTGGTGCTCATCAGCCCGGCGGTGATCGGAAAGGAGCGGTCGATCACCGCCGCCAGCGGCGCCAGGCAGTTGGTGGTGCAGCTGGCGTTGGAGACGATGGTCTCCGCGCCGGTGAGCGACCGGTGGTTGACGCCGACCACCACGGTCGGCGTGTCGTCATCGCACGGGGCCGACACCACGACCCGCCGCGCGCCGGCGCGCAGGTGGGCGGCGCTCCGCTCCTGGCTGAGATAGAACCCCGTGCACTCGAACACCACGTCGACGCCGTGGTCGCCCCACGGCACCGCCGCCGCGTCCCGTTCGCCGTAGATGGCCACGCGGTGATCGCCGATGCGTATGACGTTGCCGGCGCCCCGTTCGACCGGCGCCGGAAAGCGGCCGTACACGGAGTCGCGCGGCAGACTGGCGGCTATGTCGTCGACCGCCACCAGATCGTTGCCGGCGGCGATCTCGAACCGCTCCGGCAACCGCCCCAGGATCACGCGCATCACGTTCTTGCCGATGCGCCCCATGCCGTTGAACCCGACCCGCAGCCTGCTCATCACGCCGCATCATGGAAGCCTGCTCCCGGCGCTGTCAACAGAGCTCGGTCAGCAGCGGAACGGCCGGCTCACCGGGCCGCGGTATCACTTGCCTTTGGTACCGTAGTAGAATCCTGTGGCGGCCGACACGAGCGCGACGAGTGGGCCGAGGATCACGCTGAATTCCTTGATTTCGTCGACGGCGATGACCTCAAATACCACCATCGCCAGCAGTGCGAGAACCACGATCGCCAGCAATGCAATGAGAATGTAGGCGATTCTGCGACGCGCTTGGTCTTCAAACGGCCGCGGATCGTATATCGGTCCACCCCGAGGGATCGGAACGTCAGGTATCTTCCGTTCCCGCGGTTGCTCGGTCGGCTGGTCCGCGTCCGCCCGGTCGGATTGTCGTTTGCTCATGGGGCGGCTTTATTCCCGGATTACTTCCCGGAGCGGCCGTCCCGGTACGCCAAAATAAATCTTGCGGTTCCTCCTCCGCTGATCGATAAAGAACTTCTCCAGGATGATCGAGCGCCGCAGCACGTCATTGAACGAGACGCCTTCGATGCCTGCCTGAGTCTCGAGAAACTCCATTTCTTCCGGCGTCAGCAGGACGGTTACTTGCTGCACCGTGCTCTTCCTATCTCCCGCCATGGCCTTCTCCCTCGTGCGCATGCAGCACGGCTTGGTTGTTCACGTAGTATACAAGCGTCCGCCGACGCGTCCCACCGTTCGGCGTTTCGGATACCCGACGCGGCGGCGGCATGGTAGAGTCGGGGGCATGAACACGCAAACGGCCGGGCGGCCGGCGCGGGCGGGCGTCGGCGCGCCGACGCCGCTCATCGACGGGGAGGCGCGGGTGCGCGGGAGCCTCCGCTTTACCGCCGACTACGTCGAGCCGCGCACGCTGGCCATGCGCTTGGTGGTGAGCCCGTACGCGCACGCGCGCGTGCGGTCGATCGATGCCGGCGCCGCGTGCGCGGTACCGGGCGTGGTGCGCGTGCTGACCGCCGCGGACCTGCCGGCGGTGACGCCGACCAACCGCGTGCGGTTGCTGCTGGCGCGGGAGCGCGTGCTGTTCGTGGGCCATCCGGTCGCGCTGGTGGTCGCCGTCTCCGAGGCGGCGGCCGAAGACGGCGTCGATCAGGTCACGGTCGACTACGAACCGCTGCCGGCGGTCACCACCATCGACGACGCCGCCCGGCCCGGCGCCCCGCTGGTGTGGCCGGAGGGCGTGCCGGGCGAGGACCTGGAGGCGGCCGACCACGGCGCGGACGTCGGCGGCGCCGCCGCCGGACCGGCGGCCCCTTCCAACGTCGTCAACCCGGTCGGCTTCCAACGCGGCGATGCGGACGCCGCCCTTCGCGCCGCGCACCGGACCGTCGATCTCGCGTTCGAGATCGACCGCGTGCACCAGAGCTACCTGGAGCCGCACGCCACCATCGCCGCGCCGGACGGCGCGCGCGGCGCCGTCGTCCGCAGCGCGTCGCAGGCGCCGACCTACGTGCAGAAGGAATCCGCGGCGCTGCTCGGCGTGCCGGCGGCCGAGGTCGACGCCAAGGTCATGCAGGTCGGCGGCGGCTTCGGCGGCAAGTTCATCCTCTACGAGCCGCTGGCGGCAGCGGCCGCGCGCGCGGTCGACGCGCCGGTGCAGCTCATCCTGACCCGGCGCGAGGAACTGCTCGCCGCGCAGCCGGCGGCCGGCGGCCGTATCCGCATCCGGCTCGGCGCCGGCGCCGACGGCTCGCTCACGGCGATCACGGCCGACCTCACCTACGACGGCGGCTGCTTCCCGAACTCGCCGACCGGCATCGGCGTGCAGATGTGCGGCAGCATCTATCAGGCGCCCAACATCGACGTGCGCGGCCGCACGGTTATGACGCACAAGCCGTCGATCGGCGCGTACCGCGCGCCCGGCATGACGCAACAGGCGTTCGCGCTGGAGAGCGCCATGGACGAGCTGGCGATCGCCCTGCAAATCGATCCGCTGGAGCTCCGTCTGCGCAACGTCTCCCGCGCCGGCGACCCGCTGGCGGACGGCGGCGAATGGCCGGACATCGGCATGCGGGAGGTGCTGGAGCGGATGCGCGCGCATCCGCTGTGGCGGCGGCGCGGACGGCTCGCCGCTCAGGGCCGCGGCGTCGGCGCGGCGCTCGGCGCCTGGTTCGGCGGCGTCGACGCCAGCAACGCCGGCTGCACCGTCGAGGAGGACGGCGGCGTCACCGTGCACGTGAACGCCGTCGACCTGACCGGCGTCAGCACCAGCGTGGTGCTGCTGGCGGCCGACGAGATCGGCGTCAGCCCGGACGCCGTGCGCGTGCGGTGGCAGGGCCAGGTCGACGGCCCCTTCCACCTCTCCAACGCCGGCGGCAGCAAGACGCTCAGGAGCGTGGGGCCGGCGGTGATCGCCGCCGCCCGCGACGCCAAGGAGCAGCTCCTGCGCGTGGCCGCCGCCCATCTGGAGGCGGACGCCGCCGACCTGGAGGTCGCGGACGGCGCGGTGCGCGTCAAGGGCGTGCCGGAGTCGGCCGTGCCGATCGGCGAGCTGGCAGCCATGCGCGCCCTGCACGGCCCCGTAGCCGGCCACGGCCGCAGCGCCCCGGGCGGGCGCGCGCCGGCCTTCTGCGGACAGCTGGCCGAGGTGAGCGTCGACGAGGAGACCGGCCGCGTGACCGTGCACGGCATCGTAGTGGCGCAGGACGTCGGCCGCGCGATCAATCCGCTGACGGTCGCCGGGCAGATGATGGGCGGCGCCGCGCAGGGAGCGGGATGGGCGCTCTGTGAGCGCCTGGTCTACGACGACGACGGCCAGCTGCTCACCGGCACGCTGATGGACTACGCGGTGCCGTCCGCCAAGGACGTGCCGCCGATCGAGACGGTGCTGGTGGAGCGGCCGGCCGCCTTCGCCCCGCACGGCGCGCGCGGCGTGGGCGAACCGCCGATCATCGCCACCGCCGCGGCGATCGCCAACGCGGTCCGGCACGGCAGCGGCCGGCGCGTCACGTCAGCGCCGCTCACCCCCGCCCGTGTGCTCGGCGGCTCGGACGCCGGCGGCTCGGACGCCGGCGCACCGGCGGCGGCTTCTGCCTGACCGGCCGGCGCCGGCCGCCGGTTCGAGAACGGCTCCGTGAGCCGCGTGAACGACGCCGACGCCATCGTGGTCGGCTCCGGCGCGGCCGGCGGCTGGGCGGCCAAGGAGCTGACCGAAGCGGGGTTGCGCGTGCTGCTCCTGGAAGCGGGGCCGGCGCGCAGCCCGGCCGGCGCCGGCCGGGCGTGGGCGACGCGGCTGTGGCGCCACGCCCGCGGCGCGCAGCCGGTCCAGGAGCTGCACCCCGTGTACTGGGCCGAGGACCCCAACCTGTTCGTAACCGACGCGGGGCAGGAATACTCCACGCCGCCGGACCGGCCGTTCGTCTGGATCCGCGGCCGGCAGCTCGGCGGGCGCACGCTGCTGTGGGGCGGGGTGACGCTACGCCTGTCCGACTATGAGCTGGCGGCGGCCGAGCGGGACGGCTACGGGCCGTCGTGGCCGCTCCGCTACCGCGATCTGGCGCCGCATTACGACCGGATCGAGCGCTTTCTGCGCATCCACGGCACGCGGGAGGGCTTGCCGCAGCTGCCGGACGGGCGGTTCGTGGGGGCGCGGCCGTTGACGCGGACGGAGCGCCGGTTGCGCGACGGGGTGGCGGCGGTCTGGCCGGACCGGCGTCTGATCCCGTCGCGCGGGTTGGCCCTGGACCGTCACGGCGGCCGCGAACCGGGGTTGACCAGCGTGGGCACCAGCATCCGGGCGGCGCAGGCGACCGGGCGTCTGCGCGTCCGCACCGGCGCTACGGTGAGCCACGTGCTCCCCGGCGGCCGGGCGGGCGGCGCCGGCGGGGTCCTGTACCTGGATGCCGCCACGGGGAAGGAGCACGCGGCGCGGGCCGGTCTGATCGTGCTGTGCGCCTCCACGATCGAGACGGTGCGCATGCTGCTCACTACCCGGCGGGAGCATCCCGAGCTGCCGGTGAGCGAGTCGGACTGCCTGGGCCGCTACCTGATGGACCACGTGATCCTGGGAACGATGATCGAGATGGACGGCGGCCCGTACGACCGGCCGGCGCCGTTCACGGGCGCCGACTCGTTCCTGGTACCGCGCTTTCAGAACCTGGCCGCGGCCGGCGCCGAACCGTATCTGCGCGGCTTTGGCCTGTGGGGCGTGATTCAGCGCCGCGGCTTTGCCGGCCGCCGCGGCCGGCCGGCGCTCGGCCTGGTGATCGCGCAGGGGGAGATGCTGGCGCGGCGCGGCAACCGGGTTGAACTCGACGATGAACGCGGCGGCGACGGCCTGTCCCGCGTACGCATCGGCTGCGCGTGGGGCGACAACGACCGGGCCATGCATCACGCCATGGGCGCGGCGGTCGCGGAGATGCTGCGCGCCGGCGGCGGGCGCACGGTGAGGAGATACGGCGCGCTGGCCGGCCTGCCGGGTCTGCTCGGCTTGCCGGCGCGGCTGGAGCGGTTCTGGTTGGCGCCGCCGCCGGGGGCGTTCGTGCACGAGGTGGGCGGCGCGCGGATGGGCGGCGATCCGCGCGCGTCGGTGGTCGACGCGCGCAACCGCCTATGGGGCATGCCGAACGTGCTGGTCACCGACGGCGCCTGTTGGCCGACCTGCGGCTGGCAGAGCCCGACGCTGACGATCATGGCGCTGACCGCCCGCGCGTGCGCGCTGGCGGCGGCTGACCTGCGCCGCGGCGATCTCCGTGCGGGCATGGACGTCCCGACGGCCATGCGGCGGGCGGGCTGAGCCGCAGCCGGCGGGATAGTGTTAGGGTCAGCCGAGGATATGGATGGTTGTCCGGTACCGGTGATCCTCTGCCGAAGCGATCAACGTTGTGCGAAGTTCCGCGCCAACGCCTGACCGGCCGGCGCCGGCTTTCCCGTCGCGGCTGATCCTGGGCACGGCCCGGATCGCCCTGGGCGCCGCGGCGCTGCCGGGATCGGCGCGCGGGCCGCAGGCGTTCGCGCTCCTGGACCGCGCGTTCGAGGTGGGCATCCGCGCGTTCGACACCGCGGCGATGTATCAGTTCGGCGGCAGCGAGCGGGCGATCGGCGAGTGGCTGCGGCGCACCGGGAACCGCGACCGGATCTTTCTGATCAGCAAGGGCGGCCATCCGTCGCTCTGGGGCCGCCCGCGGCTCGGGCGATCCGATCTGGAACGCGACCTGCGCGGGTCGCTACGGAGGCTCGGCGCCGATCGACTCGACCTCTATCTGCTGCACCGGGACGCGCCCGGAGCGCCGCTCGCGCCGATTGCGGAGACGCTCCGGTCGTTCGTCGCCGACGGGCGCATCCGCGCCTACGGGGTGTCGAACTGGACCCATGAGCGGTTCGCGGCGCTGAGCGCGCTGGCCGTGAACCGGGGAATGCCGCCGCCGGCCGCCACCAGTCCGCAGTTGAGCCTGCCGCAGTGGGTGACGGCGCCGTACCCGTGGGGCAGCGTGTCGCTCGGCGGGCCGGCCGGCGCCAAGGCGTTGCGCGCGTACCGGAAGGCCGGCGCCGCGGTGCTGGCGTGGTCGCCGCTCGGCAGCGGCTGGTTGCGCGCGCCCGGCCGCCGCGCCCGCAGCCGGGCGTACCGGGGCGCCGCCAACGACGCGCGCCTCCGCCGCCTCACCGAGCTGGCGGAACGGATCGGCTGCACGCCGGCGCAGGCTGCGCTCGCCTGGGTGCTGGCGCACGGGAGCAACGTGCACGCCATCGTCGGCACGCGGCGGCCGGACCGGCTGGCCGGCCTGCGGGCGGACGCGGCGCTCACCCTCAGCCCGCAGCAGATCGCTTGGCTGGCGGACGGTGAGCGTCCGGCGGACGGCGGCGGGCGGAGCGCGCCGGCCGCCGGGTCGAGAACGGCTCCATGAGCCGCGTGAACGACGCCGACGCCATCGTGGTCGGCTCCGGCGCGACCGGCGGCTGGGCGGCCAAGGAGCTGACCGAGGCGGGACTGCGCGTGCTGCTCCCGGAAGCGGGGCCGGAGCGCCGCGGCGAACTTCGTTCGGGCTTGGACGGCCCGCCCGCCAGGACGTGACCGCCGTGAAGCGGTTGAGCTGAGCGGCAGCCGGGGAGCGGAAGGGAGCGGCACGAGACCGGGATGCGCATCGCCATCGTCGCCATCGGTTCCTGGGGCGACGTCGGTCCGCTCATCACGCTCGGCGCCGGACTGGCCGGCGCCGGCTACCGGGTGGTGCTGGTCACGCACGCCGCCTACGCGCCGGACGCCGGCCGCGCCGGACTCGACTTTGCGCCGCTCAGCGGCGACCCGGCGGCGATACCGGAGGACGAGGAGGGCCGGCGCTGGCTGGAGTCGGGCGGCAGCGGACTGCGCTTCGCCGCGCATCTGGTCCGCATAGCCCGCCCATTGCTGCGCGCGGTGCTGGACGAGACGCACGCCGCCTGCCGGTCCTGCGCGGCGATCCTGCACACGCCGTTCGCATCGTTCGCCGCGCACGTCGCCGAGCGTCTGCAGCTGCCCACCATCGTCGTCGGCCAGCAGCCGGTGACCCGCACCGGCGCCTGGCCGGCGTTCCTGGTCCCGCAGGGCGCGCGGCTCGGCCGCCGCGGCAACCGGCTGTCGTACCGGCTGATGGAGCAGGCGTTGTGGCTGCCGTACCGGTCGCGGTACCGGCGGTGGCGCCGCAGCGTCGGCTTGCCCGGCGCCGGCCCGTTCGGACCGGCCGGCCGCCTGTATACCGGCCGCGTGCCGGTGCTGTACGGCTTCAGCCGTCTGGTCGTACCGCCGCCGGCCGACTGGCCGGCGTGGCACCACGCCACCGGCTATTGGCCGGCGCCGCCGCGGGACCTGTGGAGCCGCGCCGACGCCCGGGTCGCCGCGTTCCTGCGCGCCGGGCCGCCGCCGGTGTTCGTGGGCTTCGGCAGCATGACCGCCCGCAACCCGGCGCGCGTGCTGGCGCAGGTGGTCGGCGCGCTGCGCAGCACCGGCCGCCGCGGGCTGCTGGCGACCGCCGCCGGCGCGCTCCCGCCGCGCCTGCGCGCGGCGGACGTGCTGGCCGCGGAAGGCTTTTCCCACGCGCGCGCGCTGCCGGGGGTGGCCGCCGCCGTGCATCACGGCGGCGCCGGCACGGTGGCGGCCGGCCTGACGGCCGGCGTGCCGGCGGTGGTGGCGCCGTTCTTCGCCGACCAGTTCTTCTGGGGGCGGCGGGTGGCGGCGCTGGGGGCCGGTCCGGCCCCGCTGCCGATGGCCGAGCTCGACGCCGCCCGGTTGGCCGGCCGGTTGCGGGCCGTGCTAGCATCGCCGTCGATGCGGGAGCGGGCGGCCGATCTCGGCTCGCGGCTGCGCGCCGAAGACGGCGTGGCGGCGGCGGTGCGGCTGATCGACCGGTACCTGACCGCGCGCCGGACCGCGGCGCGTGGGTGAGCGGTCCGGCATTCCCCGCCGCCTCCACCAGATCTGGATACAGGGCCAGCACCGCCTGCCGCCGCGGCTGGCCGCGCTGCAGCGCTCGTGGCGGCGGCTCAATCCGGACTACGAGTACCGCCTGTGGGACGGGGCGGCGCTACGCGCGCTGATCGCCGCGCGCCACGCCTGGTTCCTGCCGACCTACGACCGCTACCGGCACCTGCACCAGCGCGCCGACGCCGGCCGGCTGTTCGTGCTGTACGACCGGGGAGGCTTCTACGCCGACGTCGACGCGATGGCGCTCCGACCGCTCGACCAGCTCACGGCGTTGGCGCCGGACGCGCGGGTGATCGCCTCGGCGTTGCCGTTCGCCGGGCTCGACCGCGTTCTGATCGGCTTGGCGTGCGGCACGCGCCGGCTGATCAGCAACGCGATCGTCGGCATGGAGCCGGGTCTGGATGAGTGGCTGCAGGTGCTGCGCCGGCTACCGCGGCGGCCGGCGTTCCTTCGGTTCCACAAGGAGCTCTCGATAGCCTTCGGCACCGGACCGATGTTCCTCTCCGGCGCGGTCGACCGCGCGTTCGCCGGCCGCCGACAGCAGGTGGCGATCATGCCGGCCCGCATGTTCGAACGACGCTTGGGGTACCAGCCGTACGTTCCCGCTCCGGCCGACGCGTTTATGGACCACCGGATGGACGCGTCGTGGCACTCGCCGTGGCTGCAGCTGTTGCTGCGGCTCTACTACGGACGGCTGGTCCGCCGCTGACCCGGACCGCGGCGCGCCGGCGAAGCGGGTGAGCAGGGCCGGCAGCACGCTGAGCGCGCCGGCCGTGGTGGCGGCGATGGCGACGCTCAACAGCAGCCCGAAGCGGGCGACCGGAATGAAGGTCGATACCACCAAGCCCAGCATGCCGAAGCAGATCGCCGCCGAGGTGACCAGGATCGGGCAACCGGCGTGCGCCACCGCGGCGCGCACCGCCTGCTGCGGGCCGGCGCCGCCGGTCCGTTCGCGCTGGTACCAGACCAGCAGGTGGAGCGCGTCGTCGATGCCTATGCCGATCGCCAGGCTGGCGACCATCACCGACAGCGCGTCGAACGGCAGCCCGGCGGCGGCCATCAGCGCGGCGGTCGCCATGATGCCGATCGCCAGCGGCGCCACCGCCGCCAGGCCGAGCAGGAAGGAGCGGAGCGCGACCGCCGTCAGCAGCACCACCAGCACCATGCTGCAGATGGTGGTGACGATCTGGTCGCGCCGCAGCAGCTCGGAGAGCCGCAACGTGAACATGCTCCAGCCCCACAGGTCCGCCTCCACCTCCGGCAACGTTTCGTCCACCGCCTGGCGGACGAAGGCGGCCAGCTCGGACATGCCGCGTTCGTACAGGTAGCCGCCGGTCGATCCGTCCAGCACCCAGAGGCGGCTGGTGAGGGTCTGCCCGTCGTCGCCCAATCCGGGGCCGGAGCGGGCCTCGGCGGTCAGCGCGCTGAGGCGCGCCGCCAGCTCGATGAGCGGCCGGTCGGCATCCGACAGGGGTTCGGGAGACGCGCCGGCCGCGCGCCGCAACGCCGCCACGCTGGTCGTGAACGACGACAGGTGGCTGACGTCGGGGTGGCCGGAAAGCCGCGCTTCCAGGTCCTCCACGGCAGCCAGCACGTGCGGATGCGTAAAGTAGCGCGCCGTGTCGTCCGGCGCCTGCAGGGTCACGTTGAGATCGATGAAGCCGCCGAAGTCGCGCATGAACTCGGCGTTGGCGGCCACCGCGTCGCTTTCGCCGCGCACGTGGCCGGCAAAGTCGGTCTCGTACCGAATCGCCGGCGCCGCAACCGCGAACAGCGCCAGCACCAGCGCGGCGCCGATCAGGGCCGCCCGGGGGCGGGCGGTGAGGTGCACGGCCGCCCGCTGCAGGACGGCCAGCACGCCCCCCGGCCGGCCCGGGCGCGGCCGGAGGCGGAGCTGGCCGAGCGCCGCCGGCAGCACGATCAGGCACAGCGACGCGCCGATGGCGACGCCGGCGGCCGAGATCAACCCGAACTCGCGCAGCCGGGGCACGCTCGACAGCACCAGGGTCAGAAAGCCGGCGACCGTGGTCGCCGCCGCCAGCGTCACCGGCCGGAACACCGACGCCGCGGCGGCCGGCACGTCGTCCGCGCCGCGGCCGGAGCGGAACGCCAAGTGCACGCCGTAGGAGCTGGTGAGGGCGATCACCAGGATCGGCACCACCAGGGTGATGATGCCGATCGGCACGCCGGTCAGCCGCATCAATCCGGTCGACCAGACCGCGGCGCTGCCGGCCACCGCGACCACCGCCATGGTGACCGGCAAGCGTCCCAGCGCCACCAGCAGCGTCAGGACCAGCACGCCGGCGGCCAGCAAGCCCAGGATCGGCGGATCGCGCTGCAGCGCGGCCAGCGTGGCCTGATGCAGCGGTATCCAGCCGGCCAGGGTCACCTGGTAATGCTCGCGCAGCCGGTCGAGCGCCGGCTCGATCGACGCCATGAACCGCTGGTAGTCGGGGATCACCGCCACCGCGTACAGCAGCGCCAGCGCCGCGCCGTCGGCGGCCAGCACCAGATTGCGCGCCTCCGGCGCGTCGCGGAGCGCCGCCCGCACCCGCTCCGCCTCCGCAACGGAGGCCGGCGCGCGGCCGTCCGCGAGCGCCGGCGCCAGCTGCAGCCGCTGGCCGTCGAGCCGGAAGGCCGGCAGGTTGAGCGGCGTCACCGCGGAGACGACCAGCGGATCGGCGGAGATGGCGCGGTCCGCCTCTTCCAGCGCCTGCAGGCTGTCGACCGCGAACGGATCGTCCGCGCGCAGCACCACGATCAGGTAGTTGAGGTCCTTGTCGGCCGCGCCGTAGGTGTCGAGCAGGCGCTGCGCCGTATCGTCGCGCGGCAGCAGCCGGACCACTTCCGGGTCGATGCGGACGCCCATGGCGGCCAGGCCGAGCGCGGCCGTGACCGCCACCCAGCCGATGAGGATGGCGCGGGAATGCCGGAGTATGGCGTCGGCGGCGCGCAGGGAACGGGCGGAGGGTCGGGCGGCTGTCACGGTCGGCAAAACGCAATATACTAGATGGCGCCGCCGGCGGTGCGCGGCGGCGATCGACCATCAATGGATCTGTACGAATATCAAGCGAAGGAGCGCTTCTCGCGGCACGGGGTTCCGGTCGCGCAGGGGCAGGTGGCGGCCACCGCGGCCGAGGCGGAGGCCGCCGCGCGGCGGTTGCGCGGGCCGGTGGTGGTGAAGGCGCAGGTGCTGACCGGCGGGCGCGGCAAGGCCGGCGGCGTCACGCTGTGCCGGTCGGCCGCGGAGGCGCGCGCGGCCGCGATGCGCATCCTGGGCATGCGCATCGGCGGCCACCGGGTCCGCGCGGTGCTGGTCGATCCGGCCGCCGCCATCGAGCGGGAGCTGTACCTGGCGGTCACCAATGACCGCGCCGCGCGCCGCCCGCTGATCATGGCCAGCGCCGCCGGCGGCATCGACATAGAGACGGTCAACCGCGAGACGCCGGAGTCGATTCTGCGCGTCCACGTCGATCCGCAGATCGGGTTGCGCGACTACCAGATCGCCGCGCTCGCCTCCGGCTTGGCGCGCGGGCAGGACGATGCCGGCCAGGACACTGCCGGCCAGGACACTGCCGGCCCGGACGCCGCCGGCCCGGACGCCGCCGGCCCGGCGCTGCCGGCCGGTCTCCGGCAGCCGTTCGCGGCGCTGACGCGGGCGCTGTACGACTGCTTCCGCGCGTCCGACGCCACCTTGTGCGAGATCAACCCGCTGGCGGTCGTGCGGGACGGGGACGGCCACGCCCTGCTGGCGCTCGACGGAAAGATGAGCGTCGACGACAACGCGCTGCACCGGCAGACCGAATTGGAGGGCCTGCGCGATGCGTCCGCAGAGCCGAGCGGCGAGACCGACGCGCGCGCGGCCGGCATCAACTACGTAAAGCTGGACGGTCAGATCGGCTGCATGGTCAACGGCGCCGGCCTGGCAATGGCGACCATGGACCTGGTCGGCCACTTCGGCGCCGCCTGCGGCATCGGCCCCGCCAACTTCCTGGACGTGTCGGGCGGCGCCTCCGCGCAGCAGGTCGCGGCCGGCCTGCGCATCATCCTGTCCGACGCCGACGTGCGCGCCGTGCTGATCAACATCTTCGGCGGCATCACCCGCGGCGACGAGGTGGCGCGCGGCATCATGGCGGCGCTGGCGGAAGTGCCGACCGCGCTGCCTATGACGATCCGCCTGGCCGGCACCAACCACGAGGAGGGGATGCGCCTGCTGGCGGACGCCGGCCTGCCCAACGTCACGGTGGCGCCGTCCCTGCAAGCGGCGGCCCGCTCCGCCGTCGAAGCGGCCCATTCCGCTGCTGAACCAACACAGTCCGCGGTCGAAGCGGGGAGCGGCTGATGGCGGTCCTGATCGACCGGAACACCACCGTGATCGTGCAGGGGATCACCGGCAACCACGGGCGCTTTCACGCCGGCCAGATGATCGCGTACGGCACCGACGTGGCCGGCGGCACGCGGCCCGGCAAAGGCGGCGAGTCGCTCCTGGGGCGGCCGATTTTCGATACCGCGGCGGAAGCGCGCGAGCGGACCGGCGCGAACTGCAGCGTCATCTTCGTGCCGGCGCCGCTGGCCGCCGACGCCATCCTGGAGGCGGTCGACGCCGGCATCGAGCTAGTGGTCTGCATCACCGAGGGGATCCCGATCCGGGACATGCAGCTGGTGCGCGCGCGCGTCGACCGTAGCGGCAGCCGCCTGCTCGGCCCCAACTGCCCGGGGCTGCTCACGCCGGAACGGAGCAACGTCGGCATCATGCCGGGCGCGATCGCCGCGCCGGGCGGCGTCGGCGTGGTGTCGCGCAGCGGCACGCTCACCTATGAGGCGGTGTACGCGCTCACCGCGCGCGGCATCGGCCAGTCGACCTGCATCGGCATCGGCGGCGACCCGGTCAACGGCGCCGGCTTCATCGACGTGCTGGAGCTGTTCGAGCGCGACGAGCAGACCGAGCGGGTGGTGCTGATCGGCGAGATCGGCGGCGCCGACGAGCAGCGCGCCGCCGACTACGTCCGCCGCGAGATGACCAAGCCGGTGGTCGCCTTCATCGCCGGGCGGACGGCGCCGGCCGGCAAGACCATGGGCCACGCCGGCGCGCTGGTCGAGGGCGCCGAAGGGTCCGCCGGCGACAAGATCGAGGCGTTGCGCTCGGCCGGCGCCGGCATCGCCGCCCATCCGGAGGAGATACCGGACCTGGTGAGCCGCTGACCCCGGCGCCCGCGCGCGCCGCCGCGAACCGGCAGGCGCTCAGACGTCAGGGCGCAAAAAAAGGCCCCTGGGTAAAGGAGGTGAAACCCCAGGGGCCCGAAGGCGAGATTCCTTCGTGATAGGTATGCAAACTAAACAGCCGGATCAGTCCCTGGTTACACGTTCGGGACGCCGGTTTGCCGCCGGCCCGTTCCCGGCCGTTCCGGCCCGCTTCCGGTTGCCGCCGGCCAACAGGCGGAAGGCGGCGGCCAGCGCCAGCGCGTAGGCCGCCAGCACGGCGGCGGCCGTCCCGTAGCCGGCGGTGGCGACCGGCAGGTTGAGGGCCAGCAGCAGCGGGATCGCCAGGACGAACGTGAGCCCGGAGGCGTAGCAGTAGTCGGAGGCGGCCGGCGTGCGCAGCTCCGGGTCGACCACCCGCACCAGGGCCATGCCGGTGGTGATGGTGCCGGTCAGGCTGCCGTAGAACATCAGCAGCCGCTCGAACGAATGGTCGGCGAACAGCCGCGGCGTGATCCACAGCAGCGCCGCCAGCGTCAGCGCGCCGATCAGAAGCGCGAACACCACCAGCAGCGGCCAGTAGCGGGTGACCACGCCTATGCCGATCGACGCCAGCCCGGCGGCGATCATGAAGTCGACCGCGCCGCCGGCGATCCGCGTCAGCCCGCCGCCGTCCAGCAGGTGCGCGGCGCCGCACCGGTCGGCCAGCGCGCGCGCCGCCAGCGCGGTGAGCAGTCCGAAGATGAAGGCGATGCTCCACAGGTTGGCGGCCAGCTCCACGCCGGGCGGTCCGAGCAGGGCGAGCAGCTCCGTGACGCCGGTCAGCAGCAGGTAGCTGGCCAGGTAGACGCCAAACACGACCGCCAGCCAGAGCGACAGCGAGTCGATCGCGTCCGGCTCCGTCCGTTGCCGGGCGGCCGCCGGCCCCGGCTGCCGCGCGTCGAACACGCCGGTCCGTCCGCTCAAGCCGTCCGGCCGCTCGATCCACCCGCGCCGGACGCCGGCGTTGATGAGCGCCACGCCGCCGATGCCGGCCAGCAGAAAGCCGAGCGCGCCGAACGTGAGGCCGATGCCGCTGGCGCCGTCGAAACCGAGCGCCTCCCATCCGCTGCCGATCGCGAACGCCTGACCCGGCCCCAGCGACAGGCCGAGGGCCGCCAGTATGCCGAAGCCGGGAAAGAGATCCGGCAGCAGCGTCCGCATCACCGCGAAGGTGAGCAGCAGGCCGGCCAGCGCCTGCAGGGCGATCTGCGACAGGATCACCACCGCCGATCCGGTGATCGCCCGGCCGCGCCGCCGCGCGGGGGAGCGCAGGCCGAGCGCGATGATCGCCACGTTGAACAGGTGATAGGTGAGCTGCTCGACGCCGCCGGCGCCGTGACCGACCAGCGGCGCGGCCCAGTTGTAGAACGGGAACAGCAGCGCGCCGGCGGTGAGCGCGTTGGGGATCAGGAAGCGCTGCAGGAACCGGATGCGGGCGCGGGCGGCCGTGGCCGCCGCCAGCGCCACGCCGATCAGACCGAAGTCGATCAGCAGCGGCCAGGAGAACGTCAGCCGGCGCGCTCCTGCGGGCGCAGGTCATACGGCGCGCGGATCAGCGTGCGCGCGCCGCCGTCGGTCACCAGCAGGTCGTCTTCCACCCGCACCCCGCCGCGCAGATCGGCGCCGTAGACGCCGGGCTCGACGGTGATGGTGTTGCCCGCTTCCAGCACGCCGTCCGGCCACGCCGGGTTGAGATAGGGCGGTTCGTGCGGGCTCAGGCCGATGCCGTGGCCGAGGTGATGGAACATGCCGCCCGGCACGATCCGGTCCATGCGCTCGCGCGCCAGGCGGTAGAGATCGATGCAGGCCGCGCCCGGTTGCGCCAGACGCTTCACCTCGGTCAGCGTGTCGACCGCCTGCCGATGCGCCCGCGCCTGCTCGTCGGTCGGTTCGGTCACCGCGAACACGCGCGAGGCGTCCGCGTAGTAGCCGCGGTAGTTGACGCCCAGATCGAGTATCCACAGTTCGCCGGCGCGCGCCGCCCGCCGCCGCGGCGGGCCGCCCGGCGCGCCGCACTGAAAGTCCTGCCCGAACCGCAACGGCAGCTCGCCCGCCTCCTCGACCACCGCCGCGGACAGCGCGTTGTACAGCGCGAGCTCGTCCAGCCCCGGTTCGATCACCTGCGCGGCGCGGGCGTACGCGGCGTCGACGCACCGCGCGGCGGCCCGGATCAGCTCGACTTCATCCGCGTCCTTGCGGGAGCGCAGGCGGAGCAGGTCGGGGGTGACGTCCGTGAACTCGGCGTCGAGCCGGTTGAGCACGGCCGCCCCCAGCACGCCCTGATCCAGGCCGACGCGGCGCGCGCCGGCCAGCTGGTCCGCCAGCAGCGCGGCGATGCCGTCCGCCTGGTCGAGCCGGATGGTCGCGTTGGACTGCGCCTCGGCCACGCGCACGTCGTCCACGGCGGCGCCGTCCTCGCGCGGCTCGCTGGTGGCCAGCACGGAGCCTTCCGCGCCGATCGCCGCGGCGCCGAGCGCGAACCACGGCGCCAGACAGCCGCTGACGTAGTAGACGTGGCACGGGTCGGTCAGCAGCAGCAGATCGAGTTCGCGGTCGGCAAGGATGGAGCGCACGCGGTCGAGGCGCCGGGAACAGCCTTCTATGGTCAACATGCGCCGCAGTCTACCGTAGCGGCGCGGGCGCCGCTTGCGCGGACCGGCCGCTTGGGTTACTAAGGTACGGCGGTGGTACTCCTGATCGTGGTCGGCGCCGTGGTGGTGGTGGGGCTGGCGGTCTTCATCATCGAACCCGGCGTCATCGCCTTGGCCTACAGCCTGGTGACGCCGCTGTTCGTGCGCAATCCGCCGTTCGTGGACATGGACCGGGCGTTTCCCAAGCACCGGCTGATCGAAGCGGCCTACCCGGTGATCCGCGCCGAGGCGGAGGCGTTGCTGCGCCAGCCGGAACGGATCCCGCAGTTTCACGAGGTCGACCGGCTGCAGACCCCGATCTCCGGCAACGACGGCATCCCGTGGCGCACCTTCTTTCTCAAGGGGCACGGCATCTGGCACGACACCAACGTCAATCTCACCCCCAAGACGGTCGAGGTGCTGAAGCAGATCCCGGAGGTCGACACCGCCATGCTGTCGATCCTGGACGGCGGCAAGCACATTCCGGCCCACCGCGGCTTCTACCGGGGGGTGTACCGCTACCACCTGGGGTTGATCGTCCCGGACGACGCGCCGGTCTACATCGTCTGCGGCGGCCGGGAGTACCACTGGCGGGAAGGCGAGGGGGTGTTGTTCGACGACACCTACCGGCACGAGGTGTGGAACAGGAGCGAGCGCCCGCGCGTGGTGCTGTTTCTCAACATCCTGCGCGATGGCGACCTGCCGCGCTGGCTGCGTCCGATCAATCGGATGGTGCGCTCCATGATCCAGCGCTCGCCCAAGCTGAAGCGCGCCGGCAAGCGCGCCGAGGTGGCGATGGACCTGTGACGGCCGCGATCCGCGCGCGCCGTAGCCCCGGGCGTTACAGGCCGCCGAACAGCCGCTCGGCCGCCTCGCGGGCCCGGTCGGCGCGGTCGTCCGGGGCAGCCGGCCCGGCGCCGGACCCCTCCGGCGTCTTGAAGTACTCGCAGAAGTTGGAGCGGTCCTTGACGGAGACCGGCTCGACGATCGGTTCCCGGCACTCCTGGTAGGCGGACCGGTCGTAGAAGCGGCAGTTGAGGCAGACGTGCGCGTCCTTGCCGCAGCTCGGGCAGGTGGTCGCGCGGAAGATCTCCATGCGGGGGTCGAACGCCGCGCCGCACGCAAAGCACCGTCCCACGACAGCGCCGGATGATAGCGCCGCGGCGTTCCGGCCGCAAACCGCGCCCGCGTCCGAGCGGCCGCCTTGACCGGCGTGGCCGGGTCGGGTTCGATTGCGCGCATGTCCCGGCGATGCGTCTACGCGGCCAGTTTCGACCCGATCACCAACGGGCACCTGTGGGTGGTGGAGCAGGGCGAGCGCCTGTTCGACGAGCTGATCGTGGCGATCGGCACCAACCCGGACAAGCGGTACGCCTTCTCCATCGAGGAGCGCCGGGGCCTGGTGCGCGCCGCGCTGGCCGACCGCCCCAACGTCACGGTAGAGACGTATGAGAACCGCTTCCTGGTCGAGTACGCGCGGTCCCGGGGGGCGGAGTTCGTGCTGCGCGGCATCCGCACGGAGCTCGACTATCAGTACGAACGGTCGATGAAGTACATCAACAGCGACCTGGACGCGGGCGTCGTCACCCTCTTTCTGATGCCCCCGCGCGAGATCGCCGAGGTGAGCTCCAGCGTGGTCAAGTCGCTGATCGGGCTCAACGGCTGGGAGGAGGTGCTGGCCAAGTACGTGCCGCCGCCGGTGCACGCCGCGTTTGTGGAGCGCTTCAGCCCGGCTCCTGCCGCGGCTCCGGCCGTTCGCTGAGGGTCGCGTGGCGGCCCAGCTCCGGGTAGCGCCAGCGCACCGCCGCCAGACCGCAGAGTCCCAGCAGCGCGAAGCCGGCCAGCGCCGCCTGCGGCCCGATCCGCTCGGCCGTCAGGCCGAGCGCGACGGCGCCGAGCGGCTGCATGCCGATCGCCAGACTCACCACCCCCAGCGACCGCCCGCGCAGCGCCGGCGGCGCGGTCCGTAGCGTGATCAGTATCTGCATGGCGGCGAAGCCGGAGAAGCCGACGCCGCCGGCCAGCAGCAGCCCCACCGACAGCAGGTAGGCGCCGGAGAGCGCAAACCCGCCGATGCAGGCGAACAGCGTCGCCATGCCGGCGGCGAACACCCAGCCGGGCCGGCGGGCGGCGCGGGCGGCCAACGCCAGGGAGCCGCCCAGCGCGCCGACGCCCCACGCCGACACCAGGATGCCGAAGCGGAGCGCGTCGGCGGACAACACGTCGCGGCCGATCACCGGCACCATCTGATGGAACGGAAACGCGAAGAAGTTGCCGACCAGGGTGACCAGGACGGCCGCCTGCAGCGCCCGCCGGCCGCGCAACGTCGCCAGCGCGGCGCGCACCCGCCCCGCCGCCGCGGGCCGTTCCGCGCGGCGGTCCGGCCGCCCGTCACCGCGGACCGGCGGGGCCGGCCGGCGCCGGTCGCCCGGCAGCAGCGCCACCGACGCCGCGTGGATGGCGGCCAGCCCGGCGTAGGCGGCCGCAAAGCCGCCCATCCGCGTCAGGACGCCGGCGGCCAGCGGCCCCACGATCAGGCCGATCGTGAAGGTGGTGGTGTCGACCGGCACCGCGGTCGCCAGCTCGGCCTGCTCGAACAGATCGGTGTACAACGACCGGCGGTTGGCGAAGTCGACGCTCCAGACGGCGCCGATCACGCCGATCACCAGGTGGGCGCTCCAGGCGGCCGGCGATCCGAACGCCAGGTAGACGGCGTAGGCGGCGACCACCGCCAGGCAGATGCTCTGCGTGGTCCGCAGCAGGCGCAGGCGAGAAACGCGGTCGGCCAGCGCGCCGCCGGCGTACCCCAGCAGCAGCATCGGCAGGCCGCGGGCGGCGCCGAGCGCCGTCACCGCAGACACCGAATCGGTCAGCTCCAGGACCAGCCACGACAGCACCACCAGCTCGTAGGCGCGCGTGGCGTACCACAGCCCCGATGAGGCGACCAGCCGCCGGAAGCGCGGCTTGGCGGCCAGCAGCTGCCAACCCGACACCGGCGGCGCCGGTCCGCGATCGCTCAGGTGAGGTGGCTCAGGTTCTGCCGCACCGCCTGCAGCTCCGCGCGCGCGCCGGCCAGACGCTGCCGCTCCCGCTCCACCACCTCGGCGGCGGCGTTCGCCAGGAAGCCGGCGTTGGCCAGCTTCTTCTGCGAGGCGTCGATCTGCCGCTGCAGGCGGTCGCGGTGCTTGGCAAGGCGCCGCCGCTCGACGCCGGCGTCGACCACGCCGAGCAGGTGCACCTCATGGTCGCCGACGACCGCCGACGCCGAGCCGGCCGGCGGATCGCCGCCGGCCGTAAAGCGGAGCGACGCCAGGCCGGCCGCGCGCCGGATCAGGTCCCCGTAGGCGTCGAGCGGCGCCGCGGCCGCGCCGCCGCCGGTCGACCGGATCACGGCGTCGAGCGGCGTGCGGGCGGCCACGCCGTGCCGGGAGCGCAGGTCGCGGACGGCGCGCGCTATGCCGCGCAGCCGGTCGAATGCGGCTTCGAGCGCCGCATCCTCCACGCCCGGGCCGGCCGCCGGCCAGGCGGCGGCGGCCAGCAGCTCGGCGTCGGCGACCTGCCAGCCGGCGATGCCGCGGCGCGGCGCCAGCTCCCGCAGGCGCGCCCACAGCGTTTCGGTGATGAACGGCACGAACGGGTGCAGCAGCCGCAGCACGCCGTCGAGCGCGGTCGCCGCGGTCTGGCGCGCCGCATCGGCGCCGTCCGCCGCGTCGGCGCCCGCCGTGTCGCCGTCCGCCTCGCTCTCCGAGGCCGCCAGGCGCGGCTTGATCAGCTCCAGGTACCAGTCGCACAGGTCGCCCCAAAAGAACTCCCGCACGGCGGCGAGCGCGGCCGACGGGCGGTAGCCGGCAAGCTGTTCGTGCGCGGCGGCGCAGGTGCGCGACAGCCGCGACAGGATCCAGCGGTCTTCGGCCGGCAGCTCGTCGAGGGCCCGCTCCCGGTACCGGTAGCCGCGCAGGTTGATGAAGGCGAAGCGCGCCGCGTTCCACAGCTTGGTGCAGAACGCGCGGCCGACCTCGAACCGGTCGCTGATCAGGGTCGCTCGCGGCAGGTCCGGGATGGTGCCGAGCACGTCGAACTCCTTGCCGGCGCCGGGGCAGAGATAGGTAAAGATGGTGCGCCCGTGCTCGGCTGACGCCAGGTCGATCGTCTTGCCCGTGAACGGCGAGACCGCCTGCACCGGCAGGCGGATGTCCTGGCTGCCGGTCTGCAGCTCGCACATCACGTAGCGCAGCGCGTCGCCGCCGTAGCGATCGATGATGTCGACCGGATCGATGCCGTTGCCGGCCGACTTCCGCATCATCTCGCCCTTGCCGTCCAGGATGTTGGCGTGGATGAAGCAGTGCTCGAACGGCAGGTCGCCCAGGTTGTACATGCCGGCGATCACCATGCGCGCCACCCACAGGGTGATGATGTCGCGGCCGGTCACCAGGCAGGAGCCGGGGTAGTAGTAGTCCAGGCAGTCGGCGGCGCCGCCGGCGGCGCCGAGCGGCGTCTGGCCGTGGTCGATCGGAGCCGTTTCCGGGTCGGGCCAGCCGAGGGTGCTGTGCGGCCACAGCGCGCTGGAGAACCAGGTGTCCAGCACGTCCTGGTCCTGCTCGAAGTCGAGCGCCGCCAAGTCGTCTTCCCAGACGTCCTCCGCATCGTCGTCGCGGAGGCAGATGTCGATCTCCGCCTCGCCGGCGCTGCGCGCCTCCGCGATCGTGAGGGCGCGCCCTTCCTCGCCCGCCGCGGCCGCGGTGTCCCGTATCTGCACCGCCGCGTCGGGGAGGTCCTGCAGGCGCGCGGCCAGATCGAGCGCCCGCTGCAGGTGGCCGCCTGCGCACCGCACGGTCCAGATCGGGATCTGGTGGCCCCACCAGAGCTGCCGGCTGATGTTCCAGTCGCGCTTCTCCGCCAGCCAGTCGAGGTAGGTGCGCGCGTAGCGGTCGTCCGGGAAGAAGGCGAGCTTGCGCCCGGTCGGCGACCGCCAGTCGCCGGCTACGGCGTCGATCGCCGCTTGCGCCAGACCGGGGATGACCGCTTCGTTGGCGGTGCCGCGTCCGGCGGTGACGCCGCCGGGCACGTCGCCCATGCGCAGGTACCACTGCCGCGACAGGTACGGCTCGATCGCCGTGCCGGAACGGTCCGAGTGGCCGATCTCGATCCGGTGCGGCTCGATCCGCTCAAGCAGCCCGGCGCTCTGCAGGTCGGCCACCACGCGGGTGCGCGCCGCGGCGCGGTCGAGTCCGGCGTACGGTCCGGCGGCGTCGTTGAGGGAGCCGTCCGGGGCCAGTATGTTGATCAGGCCGATCCGGTCGCGGTGGCGGCGCCACACCTCGAAGTCGTTGGGGTCGTGGCCGGGAGTGATCTTCACGCAGCCGGAGCCGACCTCGGGCTTTGCCCATTCGTCGGTGATCAGCGGTATCGGCCGGTCGAGCAGCGGCAGGCGGATCATGCGGCCGGCCGCCGCCATCTCCGCCAAGCGGCGCAGGCCGTCCAGTTCGGTTTCGCGCCGCCGGCGCAGGCCGGCCAGCTGCTCCAGGAGCGCCGGCCGCTCCCGCTGCGGCGCGCGTTCGGCGCGCGCGGCAAGACGCTCAATGGCGCGGTCGAGCGCCGCCTGCGGCTGCGGATGGCAGGCGACCGCGGTATCGCCCAACATCGTCTCCGGGCGGGTGGTGGCGACCACCACGTGCGCCGGTTCCCCCGGCGCCGGATCGATCACCGGGTAGCGCAGATGCCAGTAGGCGCCGTCGACCGTGCGGTAGGCGATCTCGTCGTCGGAGACGGCGGTGCGGAGCGCGCAGTCCCAGTTGACCAGCCGCGTGCCGCGGAACACCAGTCCGTCGCGGAACAGCGCCAGGAACGTGTGGCGCACGGCGCGCGAGCAGACCGCGTCCATAGTGAACCGCTGCCGGTCCCAGTCGCAGGAGCAGCCCATCGCCCGCTGCTGCTCGATGATGCGCTGCTGGTACCGGTCCTTCCACTTCCAGATGCGCTCCATCAGGGCGATGCGTCCTATGTCGTGCCGGGTCTTGCCCTCCAGCTCCAGCAGGCGGCGCTCGATCACCGCCTGGGTGGCTATGCCGGCGTGATCGGTGCCGGCCATCCACAACGTGTTGTCGCCGAGCATCCGATGCCAGCGAACCAGCAGATCCTGCATGACGTTGTCCATGGCGTGCCCCATGTGCAGCGCGCCGGTGACGTTGGGCAGCGGCATCATCACCACGTAGCGCCGTTGGCGGTCGTCGGGGGCCGCGCTGAACACGCGCGCGGCCATCCAGCGCTCGGTCGCTTCCCGCTCGGCCGCCGCATGGTCGTAGCGGGTCGGCAGCGGCTCGCCGGCGGGCGGCGTCGGTCGGTCGGTCGTCGGCTCCATCGCGTACTATCATACCAACCGAGCCCCGGTCATGGTTGAGGTGCGGCAGGTCGTGAAGCGCTACGGCGGACACGTGGCCGTCGACCGGGTGTCGTTTCGCGCCCACGCGGGCGAGATCTTCGGGCTGCTCGGCCCGAACGGCGCCGGCAAGAGCACGATCATCCGCATGGTCATGGGCATTCTGGCCGCCGACGCCGGCGACGTGCTGTTCGACGGGCGGCCGCTGGCCGAGGCGGACAAGGAGCGCATCGGCTACCTGCCGGAGGAGCGCGGCCTGTATCAGCGCCGGACGGTGCGGGAGGTGCTCACCTACCTGGCGGCGCTCAAGGGCCTGCCCCCGGCCCGGTCCGCGGCGGCCATCGACGCCTGGCTGGAGCGGTTCGAGCTGGCCGACTGGCGCGACCGGCGGGTCGAGCAACTCTCCAAGGGAATGGCGCAGAAGGTGCAGTTCATCGCCGCGGTCGTTCACGATCCGGCGATCGTCTTCTTCGACGAACCGTTCGCGGGCATCGATCCGGTCTCCGCGGACGTGCTGCGCGCCTGCTTGGAGGAACTGGCGCGCGCCGGCAAGACCGTGCTCTTCTCCACCCACCTGATGGAGCACGCCGAGCGCATCTGCGAACGCGTGCACGTGATCGACCGCGGCCGGACCGTGATCGACGGCCGGCTGACCGAGGTGAAGGACCGCTTCGGCGGCAACGGCATCGAGGCGGAGGTCGACGGCGACGCCGGCTTCCTGCGCCGCCATCCGCTGGTGGCCGGCCTGACCGGCTACCCGAACTACGTAGAGATCGTACCGGCCGCCGGGGTCGCCCCGGAGCGCATCCTCAAGCTGCTGGTCGGCCGGGTGCGCGTGCGCCGCTTTCAGGTGGTCGCCCCGTCGTTGCACCGCATCTTCGTGGAGCGCGTGGGCCGCGCGCCGCAGAACCCGGCGGCCCCGCCGTGAGCGCCGCGCCGGCATGAGCAAGCTGTGGCTGGTCGCGCGGATGGAGCTGCGGATGGCGGCCATGACCCGGGCGTTCCTGGTCACGACCGTCACCGGGCCGTTCCTGCTGGTCGCCGTGATCGCCCTGCCGCAGGTGCTGGCGCGGAACGCGGCCGAAGACGTCTCATCCTTGGCGGGCCGGACGGTGGCGCTGGCCGGCGCGGGCGATCTGCTGCCGGCGATCCGCGCCGAGCTCGAACCGCTCGGCCTGATCGTGCGGGAAGCGGGCGAGGAGGCGTCGCTGGCCGGCCGGGTGCGCGCCGGCGATCTGGACGGCTACGTGGTGTTTCCGGCCGACGTGTTGGGCCAGGACGATCTCCGGTACGTCAGCGGCGACGCGGTCGACCTGGCGATGCGCACGGCCGTGGAAGGGGCGATCGGCCGCGTGGTGGTGCAACGCCGGTTGGCGCGCGCCGGGCTGGACGCCGCCCTCGTCACCCGGCTGACGCGGCAGCCGCGGCTGCAGGCGCTGGTGCTCGACGACGACGGAGCGGTGGTGCAGGACCTGGAGGAGTCGTTCCTGGTGGTGACCGCGTTCGTCGCCCTGCTCTACGTGATGCTGGTGCTGTACGGGCAGGCGATCGGCCGTTCGGTGCTGACCGAGAAGACCGGCAAGACCGCGGAGATCATGCTGTCGTCGTTGCGCCCGTTCGCGCTGCTGGCCGGCAAGGTGACCGGCAAGGGGCTGGCGGCGGTGCTCCAGTATCTGGCGTGGATGCTCATCTCGCTCGTGGTCATCGAGGTGCTGGGGCCGCGCCTCGGCGTGTCGGTCCCGCCGTTCGTGCGGCCCGGCAACCTGCTGGCGCTGCTCGGGTTCTTCGCGCTCGGCTTCCTGCTCTACTCGGCGGCGTTCGCCATGGCGGGCGCGGTCGCCGCCGACGAACAGAACTTCTCGCAGCTCCTGTGGCCGGTGATGGTGGCGCTGATCGTGCCGATGCTGGTCATGCCGTCGGTGCTGATCAGCCCGGACGGGCCGCTGGCGGTCACGCTGTCGCTGATCCCGGCGACGGCGCCGACCGTCATGTTCATGCGCGTGACGCTCGGCGCGCCCGGCGCGCTCCAGATCGCGGCGGCGGCGGCCGGCGTGGCGGCGGTGACCGCCGCGGCGGTGTGGGCCGCCGCCAAGGTGTTCCGGCTCGGCATCCTGCTCACCGGCAGCAAGGGGACCTTCGGCCGGATCGTGTGGCTGTTGCGGGAGTAGCCGCTCACCGGCGCCCGCCGCTCACCGGCGACCGCCGCTCAACGGCGGCCGGGTCCGATCACCCGCCGTTCGGTGACGACGTGGTGCACCGGCAGGTCCCAGGCGCGCGGCCGCACCGTGTCGACGACCTGCGCCTCGAACGCCAAGCCGACGCGGAGCGCCCGCGCGCACCGGGTCAGGAACCGGTCGTAGTAGCCGCCGCCGTAACCGAGCCGGAAGCCGTCGGCGTCGAACGCCAGCCCCGGAACCAGCACCGCGTCGATCGCCGCAGGCTCCACCGCCGCGGCGGTGGGGAGCGGCTCCATGACGCCCAGGCGGCTCCGCGCCAGCGGTTCGCCGGTCAGGAGCGCCGCGTCCATGACGCCGGCCGCGGCGATGCGCGGCGCGGCCAGCCGGTGCGTCCGGCGCAGTGAGCGGATCAGTTCGCCGGTCTCCACTTCGCTGCGGAAGCTCAGGTAGACCATCACCGTGTCCGCGCCGGCCGCCGCCAACAGGCGCCGGGCGCGAGCGCCCACCTGCGCGCTGAAGCGCGCGCGGTCCGCGGCGGGAATGGCGTCCCGGATGCGGCGCGCCCGCGCGCGCAGGCCGGCTCGGCGCCCCGCCATGCGGCCGCCGGCCTGCGCCGGACGCATGGAGGAATCTTCGCCGCTCAGCGCCGCTCGCGGAGCCACGCGCGCACGCGCGGGTGGTCGAGCGCGGCGGGGTTGAGCACGTGGTCGGGCTGGCGGCCGTGCACGGCGTCGGTCACCTGCTCGAAGGTCTTGGCGTCCAGGCGCGCCGAGGATTCCACGGTGACGCCGCCCGAGTGGTTGGTGGCGATGACGCGCGGGTGATCGCGGTGGACGGCGCGCGGCCCGTCGACCGGATCGTCCACGACGTAGTAGTAGAGCTTGCCTTCCTCGATGGCGCGGTGGGCCGCCGCGTCGTCGACCAGCGTACCGCGCGACGGGTTGATCAGCGATGCGTGCGGTTGCATCAGGGAAAGCTGTTGGTAGCCGACGATCGGGTCGGCCCCGGAGACGTGCAGGCAGATCGTGTCGCAGCGCCGGAACAGCTCCTCCGGTTCGGCCACCGCCTCGGCCCCGAAGCGGGCGGCCAGCGCGCCGGCGTCCGGGCGGATGTCGTACACCAGCAGCCGGCCGCGGCCGCCGAGCAGCGGCACGGCCCGCTTGGCGACCTCCTGACCGATGCGCCCGAACCCGTAGAGCCCCAGGCAGGAGCCCTGCGCGTCGAAGCAGCGGATCACCCGCGAGTCGCCGCGGTGCGCCATCCGGTTGAAGGTGTAGGTACGCTTCATGGTGGCCAGCCACTGCGCGATGGTGTATTCGGCCACCGTGTCCATGTGTACGGGAGTGACCGTGACCAGCACGCCGTAGCGCGTGGCCCCGGCGAGGTTGACCTGATCGAACCCCACCCCCCAACGCGCCACTACCCGCAGGTCGCCGGCGGCGGCGTAGAAGTCGTCGGGGAATGGGGTGCTGTCGGCGATGACGGCGACCACCCCCGCCGCGTCCGCCGGGGACAGGTCGGCGGGGAGGTCCTCCACCGGGGCGAGCCGGGTCAGGGCCTCCAACCCTGACCGTCGGGCGTCGCCGGCGAATTCCGGGTTCTGCAGTTGGCGGCTGACGTAGATGCGCATGGTCCCGCCATTCTGCCCCGGCGGCGCGTCCGCCGTCCGCAGCGCGTCAGCCGGAACCGGGGCCGGCGCAGGCGTTGGCCGCTCCCGGCGTCGGCGTCATGGCCGCGAAGTCAGCGCCGTTGTCGTCGCTGTCGGCGCCGTTGCACCGCCCGATCGACGCCGGCGCGGCGATGTCGTCCTTCGGCGCCGGCCGGCCCTCCCCGGCGCCGGGAACGGAGTCGAGGTAGTGGACGCCGTCCAGCACGCGCCCCGTGCCGGCCTCGACGATGCGGATGCCGTCCGGCCCGTTCTGCAGGCCGCCGCTCTTGAGCGGCATCGACGCCGTTCCGGCCGGCAGCGCGGCGATCACGTCCGCATCGGCGATCACGAAGTACCCCCCGGCCGGCAGGCTGCCCTCCGGCGGCGCGTAGGTACCGTACTTGCGGCCGTTGGAGCCGTTGATCATCTCGATGCGGTAGTCGGTCAAGTCGACGGCGGCGGCGTTCGGATTGACGATCTCCACGAACTCGGCGTTGTCGGCGCCGGCCTGATCGTAGTCGAACTCGTTGATCACCAGCTTCGCCGCCGGCGCGCGCGGCGCTTCCTCCGGCTGCTGCGGAGCGCCCCTCCCGCCGCCCGTCGCGGTCGTCCCCGGAAAATCCATGCATCCGCTCAGGGATGCGGCGGCCAGACTCGCTGCCAGCGCGGCAACGACGTTGCGAACCCAAAGAAAGTGTCTCATGCCCATACTACGGTCACGGAAACCGCCGCGCTTCATCGGATGGCCACCTCTGCGTCAGAGTGCATCGCGCCACTTTTCCGGCCGCGCCCGACTCCCGGCAGCGAAGCGCTATCGCATCGCCGTCGCAGGTGCGGCGGTTCGGTCACGTATGTCGGCGCGCGCGGCCGACCGTAGCGCGGTCACCCACTGCCCCGGTCCGCATGGCGGTGGCGGTGATGGGCGGCGCACAGAAGACGGAGGTTGTCGGGCTCGGCGCTGCCGCCGAGCGCGAACGGAAGGACGTGATCGATCTGGAGCAGATGGCGGGAGCCGCAACGGCGCCCGCTGGACCGGTCCACGTAACTGCAGCAGCCCCCATCGCGCTTCCAGACCTGCCGTTTGACTGCGGCCGGGATGGTACGGCCGCGTACCTGGGGCTGCGACGGCGCGGCTTGGCCTTGCCGGGCGCATTCCGCCTTCGGCGCCGAAGTGGCGGATCGGGCGGCCGTTGCGGGCCGCTTCGCTGCCGCGGCGCGGCCGTGCTCGGTGTCCGCCTTCACCTTCGCTGGCGAAGTCGTGACCCTTGCCGGCATGGCGGCCGGCCGCGCCGGCGCCGTTGCGGAGTCCGGCCCGCCCGGTTCCTTCGGCGCCGAAGGTTGGCTCGCTACGCCGGGGCGCTTTCGCTGTTGCAGCGTCGCGATGCTCGTTGCCCGGCGGCTTCGCCGGCGAAGCCGTGACACCTGCCGGCACGGTCTTCCGTTGGGCCGGCTCAGCCACAACGGCATTCGGCCCGGTCGAGACCTTCGGCGCCGAAGTTTCGTTGGCGCCGCTCGAAGCCGCCCGGTTGCCGGTGCGCCGGCCGCGTGGCGGGCGGGCCGGGTCGTGGCGTTCGACCGCTTCCCGCACCACCCGCCCCACGAGCTGCCCCAGCGTCATGTGCGGATCGACGTGCGACAGCAGTCCCTTGAGTTGCTCCAAGCCGAGCCGGCAGTCGTCGTCGATCACGGCCTTGAGCTCCCACTGCCCCGCTCCCAGCGGCCGTATCCGGTCGGCGGGTACCGCCAGTTCCGGGTCCACGCCGGCCAGCAAATTCTTTACCTGCCGCGTGCTCTTGCCGGCCGCCTCCTCCACCAGCGCCTGCCGCGCCGACGAGTCGAGCACCGGCGCCGCGCTCGGTTCCTCCGCTTGCGCTGGTGCGCTAGGCGCGCGTGGCGGCGTGCCGGGACCTGGCGCCGATCCGTTGGACGCCACAGCCGACCGGGCGTCGGCCTGCGCGTCGGGGCCCGGCGCCGATCCGTTGGACGGCGCGGGCGACCGATCACCGGCTCGCGCCCCGCGTCCGCTGCCGGACTGCTTGCGCCTGCGCTCCTGCCGATCGAAGGCGTTCTGCAACAGCGCCGCCGAGTTGAGCGTCAGCGAGCCGTCCCGCATCCGCTCGCGCGCCCCTTCGACCTCCCCGCACAGCCGCATCGCCTTGATGCGGCGCCAAGCCGCGGCTTCGCTGTAGCCGAGTTCGTGCGTGGCGTAATCGAACAGGCTGGAGAAGCCCCAGGACAGGTACAGGCGGCGGCGATCAAGCTCGCGCAGATGGTCGATCACCACGACTTCGAGCTGGTGTTCGACGGCGGTCAGTTCTTTGAGCCGTTGCACGAGATGGCGGTCGGAAAGGCCGGAAACGGTGGTGGTGACCGGCGCTTCGGGAGCGGTGCGATTCATGGTGTAAATATAATGATATAAAACAAATGAGTCAAGTCTTCGGCCGTTTTTTGGACCGCGAGAGCGCCGGTGACGAGGTCGATCTGGTGTTCGGGTGGATGTTTGAGTCGATGCGCTCGCTTGCCAAACCGCGGCTGAGTCGGCACCATCTCGCCACGGGTCGTTGCCGTGCTAGTCGAGTTTTCGGTCTCGAACTTCATGTCGATCAAGGAAGAGGTGCGCCTCAGCCTGGTAGCCGGCCCCGGCAAGGAGCACCCGGACTCGACGTTCACCATTGAGAATCGCGCCGCGACCGCCGCGCGGCCGATCCGACTCCTGCGATCCGCCGCCATCTACGGCGCGAACGCGGCGGGAAAGACCAACGTGGTTCTGGCTCTCAAGACCATGTACGACATCGTACTCGGCGCCGCCCGCGATCTGGCCGAACTCCCGGTGACCCCGTTCCGATTCGACCCGGCGAGCAGCGCCGAACCGACCACCTTCGAAGTGACATGCATTGCCGACCGCGTTCGCTACCAGTACGGCTTCCGTGCGACACGCAACGAGGTGACCGACGA